>NZ_SDIC01000010.1 GCF_004116405.1 Halegenticoccus tardaugens
TGTTTGGTGCTCGGCATCTTCCGAAACCTCGGATTCGTCGTTATCGTACTTCCGGGTCGTGATGTGGAAGTAGAACTCGTCGGTCGCCTTGTCGTATTGTAGTGTGCTCGCCCGGAACTCGTAGTCCTCTGAGAGAACGTACCGCTCGTAGGGCGTCGGGCTATCCGCCGGAAGTTCGAAGTTGCACTCGACGCGCCCGTTAACGGTCGAGAGGGACACACGGTTGCGGTAGAACGTCGCGCTTCGCTTGTCGTAGACCATGCTCCACGACGTGAACTCCGGCTGGCTCACCCGCTTGCCCTGTTTCCACCGTTCGACGCACCCTTTCGTCGCTTGTACGGCACGTCGGATGGCCTCTTGAACGAGGTTCGCGGTGAGGTCGGTTTCCTCTCGGAGTTCCGCGTAGAGCGCGTCCCGTGCCGTCGTGTTCGCGGTAACGCAGTTCGTGTAGTCGGTGTCGTCCCAACAGAACTCGGCGGCGCGGTTCGCACAGTGAAGGAACTGTCGAGCGGATTCGTGGAGGTCGGCGCGGTGCTCATCAGGAACGATGAGTTTGACCGGCGCGGTTCGACGCACCTCCATGTTTCAGATTGCTCCCCGACGGTACTTATACGTTCAGGAGTCGGGTAGCTACCGTCGTGCGGTTGCGCCGTCCTTCGTCGATTTCCTCTCCGACCTACTCGCTCGCTCCGCTCGCTCCGTGAGGTCGGAGGCTCCACCTCGAAGTATGCTGAAGACGGGAGTGGTAGGTTAACAATTAACTATTTTCCGCTGCCGATAGCGCGACAACGCGGCCGTCGCTGTAGATGACGTAGATCTCGGGGACACCGTCGCCGTCAGTATCTGCCAGTGTCGGGTGGGTGTATACCGATACGTCCCGTGTGTACGAATCGAGGACGTCGCCCGACGTCGGGTCGACCACCGAGACGATTCCGTCGTTCGTGACTGCTACGAGCTCGGGCGACCCATCACCGTCTACATCGCCTAGGCTCGGCGGAGGCGTCATCTGGATGTCACCCGTCGTGAGCGTTGTTGTCCACTCGACCTCCCCTGTCTTTGCGTCAAGGCTCCGGAGCTTTCCGTCGCGAGCGACGGCGTACACCTCAGGGTCGCCGTCACCGTCGCCGTCGCCGATGTCGCGGACAGCGGCTAACGCGCCGAAGTGCTGCCGCCACTCGACGTCGCCCGTTCGTCCGTTGACCGCCGCGACCGTGCCGTCGGCTGTGGCAACGATTATCTCACTCTGTGAGTCATTGTCAATGTCACCAGCCGTCTGCCACGTGATCGAGCTGTCGAACAGACTGGTCAGTCGCCACCGAATTGACCCGTCGGACTCAAACAGCGCAAGGTCGCCGTTTCCAAGACCGAGCATCAGTTCTGCGTCCCCATTGCCCGTGAAATCGGCCACGGTCGGTTGTCCCCAGGCGTAGGATGAAAGACGCTTCGTCCAGACTAGAGTCCCGTCCGCTCGGACGACGGAGACAGACCCCTTCACGTCGACGATAATGACCTCTTTCGCGCTGTCGCCCGTGAAGTCGGTGACGACTGGTCTCGTATATCCGTACGCACTCAGGTCATAGCGGAACTCTTCTTGGCCAGTGGTCGGGTCGAATGCGACGACTGACCGTTCGGTTGTCGCCGCAAGGACCTCTGCTGTGCCGTCGTCGTCGTAATCTGCGATCATCGGATCTGCGACCGAGTGGATCGTACAGTTTTTAGGTGGGATTTGGTAACTCCACCGTTCTGTCCCGTTTGATGCGTCGATCGCGACGAGGTTACACTGCTTTGTATCACTCTGTCCGCTGACGGGCGCGTAGACCATCCCTCGTCCCTCGATACGGCCTGCGGCCGGTGCGTGGTGGTTGCCAGAGGTCTCGGCTGACGTGTCGCTCACCCACTGTTCGATCAGTTGCACGTCGGACGGTCTGTCGTCGTACGCCGCGACGAACGCGATCCCGCCGAGGATAATGACGAATCCTATGATGACCGCCACCGTTCGGGGCCGCATACGATCTGTTCGCCCGTGGAGGGTGAAAAGCGGCTTGCTCCGTTGTCCGTCTCGATGCGAATCAGTGATGCTTTCCCACCCGTTCACCAAGTACGCCGCATGCGTCGGACACGGGTGCTCAGTGCGGCGATCCCCCTGCTCGCGAGCACTCGGATAGCGAGTGCTCATGAGGTCGGCGGATCGCGATTCGACGCGCCGATTCCTCTTCCACTACTGTTCGTCGGCGCGGGGGCAACTGTCATGGTCACTGCACTCTGGCTCGGCACCGCCGAACGGACTCTAGTTATCGTATCAGACTCGACGGCACCCGAACAGCGGCGTCTGCTCGTTTCAATCCCGCCGATTGCAGCGACCGCATTGCGAGCAGTGGGTCGCGGTGTGTTCCTCACGCTCATCGTCGTCGCACTGGTGCATGGCCTATTAGGCAAGCAGGCGCAGGCAGAGAACCTCGCGACAGTGTTCGTCTGGCCGCTGTGGTTCAGGGGCGTCGGGCTGCTTGCGATCCTCGCCGGCAGCCCGTGGCGCGTCTTCTCGCCATGGCGGACGCTCTACGCGACCCTCGAACGAATCGAAGGTGAGGAGATCGCCGTCCTAGGCGACTATCCCGAGTGGCTGAGCGTGTGGCCAGCGTACGTTGGTTTTGTCGCAATCGTCGGCATCTTCGGGAACCTCACTGTGATTCCGTTTAAACCACAGTTGACTGTGTTTCTCGTCGCCGGATACGCGCTCGTGATGCTCCTCGGTGGCGTCGCCTTCGGGCCACGATGGTTCGAACACTCGGACGCGTTCGAAGTGTTCTATAGGGTGCTTGGTCGCGCCGCGCCGTTCAGCGCGATTCGGGCGGACGATGGTGGATACGACGTGCTACTCAGACCGCCGTGGCGGGGGAGTATCAAGTCTGCCCAATCAATCGCGCTTGTTGCGTTCATCGTTTCGGCGGTCTACACGGTGAGTTTCGATGGGTTCACGAGGACGCCAGAGTATCAGACGCTCTCGATCGGAGTGCGCGACGTGCTCAGTATAGGCCCGACAGCAAGTATGGTCCTCTACCTAATCGGACTGGGAGCCTTCGTCGGAAGCTTTCTCCTCGTAAGCGAAGTTATGCGGCGACTCGCCGATACACGCGATATCCCTCAGTGGGAGACTGCGCGTGCCTTTGCACCAACGGTGATTCCGATTACGGCAGCGTACGAGATCGCACACAACTACCCCTACGTGCTCAAAAATTTCGGCCAGTTTCTTACCGTCGGTGGGGCCCTGTCAGAATTCTATGGGGTGGAGGTTGCACTGCTCGGGTGGCTGTCGCTTCCCACTTTTTGGATCTCGCAGGTCGTGCTCGTCGTTGTCGGCCACGTGGTTGCGGTCATCGCCGCTCACGCAGTCGCCGTCCAACAGTATGGATCGCACCGGGCTGCTGTGCGCGCACATGCCCCGCTTGTCGCGCTGATGATTGGTTACACGGTCCTCTCGTTATGGATCATCTCACGACCTGTCGTCGCCTGACAAGGCGCCTTGGACGCAGTGGGTGCAGACTGGATTACGTTGAAGCAGGCGCAAAGCCTCGCCCTTTCGGGTGGGGGAAGATGTCAAAGATCGCTCCGTCCATTCGCTCTTTCTGCGTTCATCGCTGTCTCTCCGATCCAGCGAAGTCTATTTCGTCCGTCCCGGAGAGCCCGTGCTCGCCGGTTTCATCTCGTTCCCAGACGAGCATCGCTGTCGTTTCCTCGCCGTCGAATCTCGTCTCGGCGATTGGGAAACGAAGTACGAGGTCGTCGTTGCCGTCGTCGTCTACGTCGATCACGTGGATATGGTCCGTGGGGCGGGCTCCGCCACCGTCTTCGACGGTATCCGGGGCACCGAACCGGTATCGCTTCGCGCGCTCTGTCGGGTCGAACACAACCGTCTCACCATTTTCGTCTGTGTATTCTGTGTAATGAATAGCGACGGGAACAACTGGCTGGCCCTCTGCCGGGATCACGTTTCGATCACATCTCGGCCTGACATCGATGTCGAGTTCCTCCGGGAAGTGGGCGGCAGCGACACCGCCGATAGCAGGGAGAGCGATGGCAGCCGTAACGGCGCCTGCGCCGGATCTGAGGATGCGTCGGCGGGAGCAAAGGACGTTCGAACTACGCGTCTTGTCAAATGATGTGTTTGAACTCATGTGGTTCGCTCACACCGAAGAGTCACTGCAGTTTATTGATTCTGGCACGCCTGTCGAACGCTCAGATGGTGAGCTCAGGTATGTCGAGGAACGCCGTCTCATATCCCTCGTGCCGGGACACCTGTGGCGGCGCGTCAACAGCTATTGTGACTTCGTCGTCTGGACGGAGACTGTCCATCGCCGCGCCATAGTGGTAGCCAAGTTCCGGATCAATCGCCTTGGTTAGCGCCTCATCAAAGGTAGTCTTGCCTCCGCGTCGAACCGTTGCCGAGAGCGACATCATAGGGAGGACGTATCGGTTGTGCGGTGTTCGCGAGGAGACGACGAGGTACGGCTCACCGTCGCGCTCGACGGTGGTTGCGACGAAAGCGGCGTCACCGCTTTCTCCCTCTCCAATAAGTTCGCCAGGCAGATCGACTTTCTGTGGAGCGAACGACAGTGGCATGTCCCCCATCTCCATTGGATCCGTGGCTCCCCTCTGTCCCTTCCGCTCATCAAGCATCGTGTATTCGAGATCATTTCGCTCCGACTCACTGTAGTCGAACTCAATCTCGACGGTGGGTTGTCCTCCGAATCGTCCATTAAACGATCCCATTTGGCGAAGCCCTATCGACCCGAGATCGACGGAGACAATGTACGTCCCGTCACCGTCGAGTGAAACATTGTCTCCATAGTGAAAACCCATCCGCTGTGAAAGCATCGGCCACGGAGCCAGTTGCGTGACCGTCTCGCCGTCTTTTTCAATCTTGATCTGTAGCCCTGACTCGATCGGTAGCACCTCATTCGTCTCCATGTCCCACACAGAGAGCATCATGTGGACGGCATCATCTTCTTCCACATTGATGCGCTTCGCATCGTGTCCCGTAACGGTCCAAAAGCGGTGTGGGTACGAGTAGGTCAACCCAACCATGCGCGACCCACCATGACCCATCCCAACCATTTCCATCCCCTCGAAGTGGGTCGGGACGTATACCGCGTTGGGACGGTTCTCAACGACTGGCGGCTCTTGATTGGTAGATCGTGTTTCGAACAGCTCAGTGCACCCCGCAAGCGCACAGAGAAGGGTGAATCCGCCCGTCCGGAGCACGTCGCGACGTTCCATGCGTTCGGAAAGTGGTTGTGTTCGATTATCGGTTCTGGTTCGTCCGGCGAATTACATCGAAGGGAGCGCCCTGGAGCGCTCTTCCGGTCACTGGGGCTCGGGAAGCGTCCGACGGCTCCGAGGGGGGAGCAGGTAGTTTCCGCGTCGGTTGACCGTCATGTACTGGAGGATGCCATTATTTGTTCGCTGCCCAACAGCGGATCCGGCTGAGAGATCCGTACCGTTCATCGCTCGCCGCGTGTCGACAAAGTCGCTGATCCCCCGCTGGATCGAGACGAAGTGCACGCCGGCCTGATCACTGTCGGTTGAGTCAAAGTCGCGCCGGAGGATGAGAGGTGAACCGTCCTCGCGGACACGAGCGGTCTTCTGGGAGTGGCCGACCATCCCTTCCGTCCGGGCGTCGCTCTCTGTGTCGTCGGCGCACGCTTCGATTCCGGTTCCGTCGCCGAGGTTCTCGCCGGTTCCTTTGACACGGTTTTTCTCGGCGTGTGCTGGACAGAACATCTTCGCGACCCGTTGCTTACGGCTGTCCTGTTCATACCACTGATCGAGATGGAGTGCGATGTTAGAGACGTGCTGCGTCGCTCCGTCGGCGAACGGTCCCTCAGAAATCGTGACTCGATCCTCGCTCGCTTGGTTTTTCGCGAACCCCGATTTGAATCCCATGTACAACGGCGCGTCCTCTGGGACGGGCTCCGAGTCCGGAATGCCGCTTACATCTTGGTTTTTCGCCGGAAGCCCTTCTCCAACGAACCCCGTCCGCCGGTCAGCGATCTCGAAAATGCCCCCGAGATCCGCCGTCAGCTCGACGCCATTCAGCTCCTCGCGGCCCTCCAGAAGCGCCTCCTCAGCTGCGAGTACGATCTGCCCGTGATCGCTTCCAAAATGGACAATCGCGTCAGGTCGATCGAACTCCGGATTCTCGAACGGCGCGAGTACCTTCGGTTCTGGAAGGTCGACGCTTTCCGGAAGCGGCTTATCGAAGCGAGCGAAGTAGCGCGGCGAGTAACCGACGGTGAACAGTAATCCGTCGTACCGCCGCGCATAGGCTCGTTCAAGATCCTGAAGGACCGTCTCGACTGTCTGGCGCTCCCCATCCGTTGGCGTTTCGTCGCCGTCATACGTTAAAAGTAGAAGTACATTGTGTCGGGGTGCAAGTCGGTTCCCACGTTCGTCAGACGGAAGAGCGTCATTCCATGCGTGCTGTCGCTCCGGAAGCGCGGAGAGGTCATTCGGTCCCCGTGGAACGTCTGGTTCCCCAAATCGGTCGACGCAAGCCGAGAGGGCGCTCGCACCGCCGATGGCGACGGCGCTTTTGACGAACGTGCGTCGTGAGATACCGCGCCGGTGGCCGGTCATCGGTTAAGCTAGCTGTTTTGTGAGAATAGACGTTTTGGTAACGTTCTCGAATGAAATGACCAAGAGCGGAGACAACTAACGAATAGATTCGTTGCGATAGTCTCCGGCTTGGGCTTGTCGTCACTGACACTCAAGCTTTTCAGACGATTTGACGATCCTCGATGCCTGATGACCACTCGGATGTTCTGGTACTGCTAGTTAACCTCCTGAACTGGCGTTTGTCCGTCAAGCGATTGATGCGGTCGCTGAAAATTATAGTAGTGAACAAACACTGCAAGCCACTGGCGGACGCTCAGCCGACTGCCCACCCATGAAGTGTGGAAACGATCGACCCTCATTTTGAACGTGTGAAACCACTTTTCAATGAGGTTTCGCTCTCTGTAGTCGACTCGACCGTTCACCCCTAACCGAGAGAAGGCAGTCCGATAGCCGAAGGCATCGGCCAGAAACACCGTGTCTTCGCAGTCGTGTTTCTCAATAACACCGTGAAGGAATGCAGCCGCCGGATCGGTTCCATGTCGCTTGAACAGCTGGACGTCAAGGAGTAACTTTGTGTCGATGTCTATTGCAGCATATAATCAAGACCACTCGCCGTTGATTTTGACAGCGGTCTCGTCAACCGCGACCCGCTTCGGCTTCGCCGAAGGCGGGTCCGGCACGCTGTCGGCCAGCCGATGAACCCACTGGAAGATCGCCTGAAACGAGCGATCTACGCCGATTAGATGCAGAACCGCCTCTGTTTCCCTAAGCGATAATCCGGCAGCGTGGAGTCGGACGGCGAACGCCCTGACGGGCGTCTGAGAGCCGTCCTCTCCCGCTGCCAACATTCAAGCGTAGCTGTGTCTAAACTCTCTCTGAGCAGGTCTGAGAGTGGCATGAATAACTAACTCTTCGACTTGCTCGTCCTTATCTAGACAGTGCCCCATAAGTACTATATAGTATATTGAAAACTATTCTATGCATCAATTTATCAGCAATAAATTAATTATAATCGAATATAGAAGGTCTGTTGGAGTCAAACCATGATCGACAGACAGAAACGGAGTACGTTACAGGTAATTGGCACGAGTGCCGCAGCACTCGCCGGACTCACTGCTGGGACTACGGCAACAAATACAGCAACGGTACAGAGCGACGATGAGCAGAGCTTTCAACTACCGGGAGATCTGCTCAGTACTGGTTTACTTGAGGGTGACAACGAAGTTCCACCTGTTGACAGTGACGGAGAAGGTATTGCTGCCTTCCAAGCAAGTCCGGATAGAACGCGGCTGGGCTACGCCCTTTTAGCCATCAATGCGAATGCACCGATCACAGCTGCCCATATCCATCTTGGCGAGAAAGGAGAAAACGGCCCCGTTGTCGTCCACTTGCTTGGTGACCAAGCAGATGCCGAACAGTCTATAGTCGAGAATAATGCTGGGGCAGTTGGGACAATTACGAATGATGATCTCGTTGGCCCACTTGAAGGCGGTTCGATCGAGGACCTGCTCGATGAAATCCATGCGAAAAATGCCTATGTAAACGTCCACACGACAGAAGCCACAGGTGGTGAACTGAGGGATCAAATCTACGCAGCCGAGGAACTCGAAGTTGAGATTGAGACAGAAATTGAGGCAGTCTCAAACTCACCAACTGAGATCACCGTGGAGATCGAGCTGGATGTCGACCTCGAACGAGCCGAGACTGATAAAGGCAAAAACAGAGACAAGGACGATAACGGAGATAATTGTTGACAAAAGATCGTCCACTAGCGATATGACAGCTTCCTGCGCCTAAAGGTGCAGATCCCCAGAGGAACCATTCTTCTATCGACGCTCTTGTGTAGAGCTTCTGAACGACCGTGTGGTTACGGTGAGCGAGCCGAAAACTCAAGATTATGCCTCCGACTCAGCCAGCGTTTGGCAGGATGCTTCGCCAGCTCGTTGATCTTGACTCTTCGAGTTGGACACCGAGCCGCTCGATGCCGGCATCGAGCGGCAACTTAAGGAGTTCTGAGAGCATTCTACGTGTCCACGCTGCGGTCATCCCAGCATCTACATGTGGAGTCGTCCGACCGCGGTATCTGGTAAGCTACCCACGACTACAGTCGTGGGCTTCCCCCCGGATGGGTTTCGGCCCACGCTTCATCCGCCGTCGAAGGCCCGGCTTCCTGCATCCGAGTTGGGCAGCGGGTCGGAGTGTGTGCTGCGACCTCGCTTACCGAACCCGCGTCGGAAGTTGTCCCGCCGGTTTAATTCCCGGTGTTCTCACGCTCTATCCCCAATCGGGGAACGGGAGTTGAACCCGTTCGCGGTCACAGTCCCCGAGTTCGGGGCCGGCCTACTCTCGGCCCGTACAGGCGGCGACTTGTGCGACACCTGCACTACCAATAGATATGATAACATGAACGAAAAAATAGCGAAACCGGCCAGAGAGACGCTGTATCGCTTCCGAAAGATCATGTCGGCTCCCCTCCCACGACTACAGTCGTGGGGTTCCGCCTCGAATGTCTTCTGAAACTGCGATTTCAAACCGGTCTACACCTACGGTACGCCATTCCACGAGAGGCGCCTCACCGCAGGAGAGGTGCTTCTCGCGTACCTCCTCTATGCAGACACGTTGCTCAGTATCTCTCAAATCGTGGTCATACTCGTCAGAGTCTCTTCTTCTTTCTCCCTCTCTTCTCCGTCCTTGACCGAGTCGTCAGCGTCCTCCTCGGACTCGTCGGACCCGCCAGAGACGTCTTTGTAGTCTTCACCTTCGTCGTCTTCTTCATCGTCGGATTCCCAGTGGCTTTCGGTATCGTGGCGGATGATCTCTTCTCCGTCTTCAGTAGACCACGCTCGCCTACCCTCACGACCACAGCTCATTCTCTTGGTCGTTAGTTAGACAGACGTCTCTTTCATCTGAGAGATTTCTCTGAATTCCGGCGTTTGTATCAACACGCGCCAGAATGTAGGGCGCTAGCCACTGAGTGTCGGAAGCACCTCTTCGAAGAGCTGCTCAACGGCTTCCCAGAGCACCTCTGTCGGGGCTGACTTGGAAAAGTGAGCGCTTTTGTGGTCGCTTTTACCCATCTCGGGATGTTCAGATTGGAAATGGACCGGGCCGCGTCCATGCATGGGGGTGCAGGGTACACTGTCGGTGCGGGAACGCCCCGCCCTCAAGGAGTGACCGACCGCCGCACGGCGGGAGCGAGCGAGTAGGGCGGGGTAGTTCACTGCGCACACACCAGAGTACGCTCCCGGTATAGCGGAAAGTCGCTTACGATGGGAACGGGACTCGGGCCAGACCCCATGCGTGAGGATTCCTGTGTCCTGAGGCGCGGGAGGATGTCAAGAAGCGTGGACGGACCAGAGACGAGACTCCGAAAAGGGAATGGCGTGATGGCAACACAACCAGCCCTTCCAGTGGTGGAAGACTGCAGCGAGAGGAGATCTGGTTCTATCAGTGACCCAGTACGCCGATCTCCTCCAACTTGTTTGTTAGTTATTATCATACAAAACTGTGGTGGCCAACACATCTTCTCTTCAACCATTAATTGACCTCCTCCCGCGCCTACAGTCGCGGGAATCCTACCACAGGATTTCAGCGCGAGCGCCTGCTCGGCCCTACGGTTTCGAGACGCATACGTTCCAAGCATTTCTTGCTGGGTATCAGCATCGGCTTGGCTGTCTTGTGGCGCGGTCAAACGCGCCCCATCCTCAGCCGAGTCATCGCCGTTCTCGTGTTCTCTGGAACGGCTCTCTCCACTACGGTAGCGGTCTGCGATGTTCACCGCTCCGTTCACGTCCGCTTGGTACTCGTCCAACCAGCAAGAGTCGTTCGTACACTTGAACGACACCTGTCGCGGGCGGTATCCAACTTCACCGCAAGCGTGGCACTCCTTCGACGTGTTGCGCGGATTCACCGTCTCCACCGGGATACCCTTCTCGACGGCCTTGTAGCGTATCTGCGCGTGGAGTTTGGCGAATCCCCATCCGTGGAGACGCCGGTTCATGAAGTCGCCGTAGTCCATCGACTCGCGTATGTACGTCAGGTCTTCCAGAACGAGAACGGGGTTCTCGACGGACTCGGCGTACTCCACGACTTCGCGGGTGACGCGGTGGAACACGTCGTCTATCTGGTTCCACACGTCGTCCCCGAAAGATTCCGCGATACGCTCGCTTCCGCGCGACTGGAGTCGGCGCTTGGCGGTGAAGTAGGTCTTGCGGAGCCGACGAACGGTCTTCCCCTCGTCGGCCCACAGTTCGGGCGCGGTCGGAGAACCGTGGTCGTCGCGGTGACACACCGTGACGAGTGACGCTTCCCCGATGTCCACGCCGATGGGCGTCCGTTCTTCGTCGGACACTTCGGAGCGTTCCTCTCCGTCGCGGGTGGCGGTGACGTGGAGATACCACGTCCCGTCCCGCTCGAACAGCCGACTCTCGCCCATCGTGGCGTCTCCCGCGTTCAACGCTTCCAACCAGTCCCGTTGTTCGGGGTTCGGTTGTGCTGGCATCCAGAGGTGGTAGTCCTCGTGGTGCGGGATTTTGACGTACCACTCGATAGCGTTCTCGGGCTTATGGTCGAGCCGTAGCCCTTCGTTCGTGAAGCGGACAGGGTGGTCGTCGTGAAGTTCGCCCGCGTTGTACGTCGTCGTAAGTTGCGGGACGTACTTCTTGAGTGCGTTCTTCGCGTACCCACTCAGGTCGTAGTTGACCACCACGTCGTTCGCTTCGGTCTGCGTGGTACATCCGGCGTCGAAGGCGTCTTGGAGGGCGTGCTGGTACGCTTCTCGCGTCTCTCGGAGTTTCCTCCGCTTATCAGTCAGCAGGTCGAGGAAGCCCCCCCGATGGGAGTGCGGGGGGATGATGACGCTTACACGGGCCCTCGTTCCCCAGAATGCATCATGAAATTCTGGGAGAGCGGCCCTGTGTCGTCTCGAAGAGGTACCCATGGACTGTGATTCCAGACGATACCTCAGAGATGCACAGCAGGCATCTCATCCGAAAGGAGATATGCGATAGCACATAAACACGCCTGTCCGTTTAGTTTGTTCTACCGTTTTTGTTAAGTCACAAATATAGGGTTTTATACGCTCTCGAGAGGTGGATACAAACTCTCTCATATCGTTTTCCCGGAGAAAGCGTAGGCGAGAGGCTGACGACCGAATAACACAATTAGCCGGACACATCTAGTTACTTTGTTGTCACGTTCAGCGCACTGAGCGTCGCCATTCAGCTGCTCACACGATCTAGAAACGCCTGGAAGGCCGGAAGCCCCCCACGCGCTGAGACACACCACATCCTACGGGAGTCATCCCATAATTTGAATTATTATATACATCCAAATATTTTATAACTGATCTAGATAGAAATAATTTATCGAGACATTTTAATACCGTGAATTCTATTGTTGTACTGAACGTTCTCAGAGGCAGCCACAGAACGTTCACGGCTTGACACACCACCTCTCCATTCCCTTTTGACCGCATATCGAGTAGCTGTTTGCTCATCATCCTAGCCATTGCACCTTTGGGAACGGCTAGCTAACTTATGGCTGGGAGGACAGCGTGATCATCGGCTTGGTCCGCTCACGGAGCGTGATACGCTGTCTTCCCCGCACCTGTCCGGCGTCGCGTACGATGCGCTGTGCCTACGTTGGGAATCGCGAGCAAACGCAGGGACCACGGCCAAGGAGGCCGTCTAGAGTCCCTGTGATTCACATGATTGCAGGGCGAGGAAGCCCACGACTGTAGTCGTGGGAGGAATCGCCCGTCTTTGGTCGCAAACACCTGAATCGGGAGGTTTAGGCCCCCTCTCGGCGCATCTATGATACTCCTCGGTGACCAAAACGGTCGCCGTGGAGGGGCCATCGTAGGCTGGCCCTGAACTCGGGGACTATGACCGCGAACGTGACGCTACTGGCCGCTCTGTTCCCTATATTGGGATTGAGCGGGAGATGAGAACACCGGGAATTAAAGCCGGGTGAGCCGGCTTCGGACGCAGACCACGGGACGGAACACCACGCAGGAATCCCCTCCGTGTGCCCGTCCTGCCGCCGTGAACCGCGCCCATGAGTGATCGAGTCGTGTGCCGAAACCGTCGGGGAAAGTCCACGACTAAAGTCGTGGGTAGCTTACTTCGAAGCTCGTCTTCTCAATGGACGTGAGACAGGTGCTATCCTCCCCGCTGTGAACGACGGGGCTTCCCACGCCCACCACCGGGCGGTTCGGTGGTCTCTTCGGGTTTCCGACCCGACGTGCCGATGGGAGTGCCACGCCCACGGTACTCCTATCCTCTCCTGTACAGGACTCGGAGGTACCTAATTATTTAACGTCGGTTCCGCTGGCCACGGGCTTACGTTTTGATGAGGCACACACCGAGTCAACTGCCAATTTGTGGACTGCCGAGAGTCGATGGGAGTCCATCGTCCCGGCTTCCACAGATACGCAGTGTGGGCACTCAAACATTGCAGGTTCGGCGTTTGAACACCGGCGGAACCGTGGCGAGCGTCTTCCTACCCGCTTCGACCGCGCAGGTCGTACAGATGCCGCAGACAGTGACAGTGACCCGTGCGGCGCTGTCTCCCCTCCCTACGCCCTCGCTTCGCTCGGTCGCTGGGGAAGCGGGCTTAGCGCCTCGGTTAAGCTAATCCACATCTCGCCAAGCACACTCTTTGGATTAGAGAGGAAGAGGGCATACCCTTCCTCCTTCATTGACGGTCAGAAGAATCGGCCCTATGGAGAGTCGAGTCGATCAAACACCTTCTTTATTAGTCATGATGTCGAAAAGAAAGATGCGCACTAGATGTGCGTACACGCGTGTCTCACGGGCTGTCAGGGGCACATACCTTCGACACTCTCACTCTCTCGTGGGAGTGTTCGAAAGGAGTGATTTACTAAGTTCACGTATCGATGAGATGTATTCGTCACGTCCACCCCCTCGGGCGTGGCATCCGTCCGTGGCGTACAGTCGTGAAAAGGCGTGCTCGGTTCGATGGGCCTTTGTGCCCCTCGCGTGATCAACGTCCTCTCGGGTATCCCACCCCACCGGGGTGGGTCACTCAGATCATGGGTGTTCTTGACATCCTCTCGCGCCTGAAGACGCGGGAATCCCCCGGCACCGTACCGCTGAGTTGGGATATTACGGTTCGTGGTTAGCGACCTGTTCTCGCGGGGTGAAACGGCCCTCGATACGGTCGAACAGGCGAACCACTGGCTGTGTCAACCAGCCGGTATCCCTCTCACCGCCATCCGTGGCGAGACTCGGGAGTACCTTTTGCCGAATGTTCTCCGCCCCGTTCGTGTCTGCGTTCGCCACCGTGTCGTGCTCTTCGCACACGTCCATTGAGAAGACGAGCTGGTTGTCCTCTGTGTGGCCGCACGCTGAACACGACTTCGACGTACCGCGCTCAGATACCAGTTCGACGGCGATACCTTCGGCCTCCGCCTTGTACTCCAGCATCTTCGTGAAGCGGTCGAACGCCCACCCGTGCAAGTCGAGATTGCCGTGGCCGCCCCAGTCTCGGGGATCGTCGTTCTCGGTTCGTCTCGGATACCACCGAGGTCGCCCACAACGAGCATCTCGACGCCACGGGAGACGCACTGCGCGACAATCTCTTTCGAGAGTGTGTGCAAGAAGTGCGTCCGGCGTTCCATCCGCTTGCGGTCCAGCCGGGGTGCCTCTCGGGAAGATGACGTTAACCAGTTCACCGTTGAGGGTGGGAGCAACACTATTATGCTGTTGGGGGCAATAACAACAGTTGATAGCGGAGGACGACAATACGGTGACGCACGTCCTGGACGTCCGCGAACGCTTCCCGACGAACGCGACCTACGCCCAGGTCAGCGCCCACCGCGTCCCCCGCTCGGAGCGCTACCCGGACGGCGTCAAATACTCCATGCAGTACGGACGCACCGACGCCCCGGAGGGCGAGGACGGGACGATCGTCCGGTACGACAACTTCCCGGACCACCCCGACGCTCCGCTGCACCACAAGCACACCGAGGACGGGGGGATCGAGCGGGTCGACTTCGACGGCTTGCTCGCTCTCTACCGCGACTTCAAACAGGAGGTACGAGACTATGGCGAACCCTGGGGCTGAGACCGCCCACGAGACGGCCGACGACAGCGAGCACCGCGTCATGCACATCCGGTTCGGTATCGGGAACGAGGAGCGCGTGGAGGAGACGCTGGCCGCGCTTGACCGCGGTGAAGAGCCCGGGCCGTACTTCGAGCGCGTCTACCGCGACGTCGATAACCTGCATCGGGTGACGCGACCGAAGAACCTCGAACTGTTGCGAGTGCTGGCGACCGAGCGCCCCAAGAGCATCCGCGAGACCGCCCGATTCGTCGATCGCGACGTCCGACAGGTCCATCGGAACCTCGAAGAACTCGCGGACCTGGACCTCATCGAGTTCGAGACCGACGGGCCAGGGAAGCCGAAGCGCCCGACCGTCTGGTACGACGAGATCGCCGTCGAACTCCCGCTCACCGCCGGAAATGGGGCCAGCGAGGATAGTGCCGAGGCGTGACTCGGGACGCGTGAACTACCCTACCCTCCCAGAGCGAACGGCGCAAGCCGTGAGCGAGTAGGGAAGGGTAGTTCACAACATCGGCTGTATTCTGGTGTCTCGGCTCCCATTCCGTCCGTTTTTCGCCACTCAGCAGGAGGATGTCGACGGGGCATCTTAACGGCGGTGCAGGGCGCCCGTACTCTTATGGTGAGGTGGGACCTATCCATGGGTGAAACGGTGTGAGACGTGGCCACGAAGGTACTCGACGAGACACGCGAGTTCGACAACGGCGCTCGGTACGACCTCCGACCATGGCAGGTGCCCAAGTCGGCCGAGTTTCCCGAGGGCCTCAAGTACAGCTTGCAATACGTTGAGCCCAACGGGACTCCCCGGCTTCGCTACGACAACTACCATCCCGATCCCGATCTCGGTCGTCACCATCGCCACACGCCCACGGAAGATACGTCGATTGAGTACGAGGGGCTGCGCGCTCACGTCCGCCGGTTCCAACAGGAGGTCTACGAGATACGCCATGCCGATTGATACGACTCCACCCGTGCCCGACCCAGAAGACGCCGAGTATCCGGCGGTGCTCCTCATCACGATCGAGAGCGAGGAGCAAGCCACCACCCGTCAGCTTGAGTTTGCCGACCGCTTCGAACGCGGTGAAGAGGTCCCCCACGTACTGAGCTTTGAGCACCCCTCGCAGCTGCGTAAACTGTTCACGGACAAGCGCCACGAAATCGTGCGCGCGATCGACGCTGAGCCGCCCGAAAGCCTCCGACAACTCGCCGAGCGCCTCGATCGGAGCCACACGGAGGTCGCGAAGGACGTGAATATTCTCGCTGACTACGGTATCGTGTATTTCCGCGAGCACGGCCGGGCGAAGGCGCCGTACATTCCGTATGAAGAGGTCCGCGTCGAGTATGACATGCTCGGCGACGACAGTTCCCACGCTCCGGCACCGGCTTGACATCCTCCCACGACTAACCCACAAAAGAAACGAACGGGAGGACCGTGGCCTCGCGCTCTCTTGCTCGTGTTTTCGCTCTCTCAGCGGAGCGATCTGAGCGCCGTAACGGCGGTGCAGGGTGCTGTATCTCCTCCCTACCGCTCCGGGCTCGCGTTAGCCGCGTTCGGGGGGTGGCGGAAAGAGGAGGCTTTGCGCCGGATTTCACGTAAGCTCGGGTACAAAGAGCGGACCTTCCGGACTATGGGTGGGTTTGCAAGGCAGGGGGACACAGCCCCCTTAAGCGAGGGAACTGATGGGAACGGTGGCAGTCACGATTTCCCATCCTCCCTTGCTTTTGTCGGAATCCCACATCCACAAGGACTGTGGTGTCTCAATGGTTGACGTCTTGTGACGTACAGGCGTGATTGCGTTTGCGTGGCGTGACTACAGAGGTGCTGGAGCACCTCGCTCTGTGAGCGAACGGCCGTCTGAATAAAGGGTAGCAACGGTTCAGAGGCGTTTCATCGTTCTCGCCTGACTGTTTCGTGTGAATAATCGATGAACTATTAATGTATACGAGCCGTGGGTCAGTGGTTTTGTTCACCTCTGTGGTAGCGCGGCTATCCTCTTCCTCCCTTCCTCAACGAGCGGCGAAGCCGCGAGCAGAGAGGGTGAGTGCCCCAACATCGGTTGATCGTGGTTGAGTCGAGGCCACAGCGGTCACATGTGAGGATCAGTCCAGACTTCCACCTGAGTTGGTGCTCGCCATCGGCACACGCGCCCGTCGCGAGGATGTCGCGGCCCATCTCCAGTGCCGTAATTTCCATTGTGCACTTTTTCGCCCCTCTCGTGGTGAGTCTGGTCCGTCGGCAGCTGTTGGCAGGTCTGTCTGTACACCACCGTGTCCGCTGTTTCTCGCCACAATCAGGATGTCTGTATAGAGAGAGAGGTGTGATATGTCTGCCATGTTCCAGTCGCTTGCTGCGTCCGTTACATAACGAAATTCGAATTTAGCTATCTTAAAGCAGTCTCAGCCGGATTTTGAATAACTATTCGAATATTTCGTTATCTATATCTGCGTAGGCATGCGTGTTGGATACCAATGCGACCCGAAGACTTTGTTGAGAATGCTCCTGGCGAGATTGAGATGGTCGACGGCATCTTCGCATTTAGCCCCGATCCACTTCCACCCGATCTCGAAGCGACGCATGAGCTGGTTGATGAGAACGGGGATGCAATGTATGCAGTGGGTCAGCTCTCTGATCTAGACACGTGGCTTGATTCCTCCGAAGTTATCCTGAGTCCTCTCATCCACCGTGAAGCTGTTGACTCCTCGAATATCGAGACGACGACACGACTCACGCTCTCGGACATCTATTGGCGGGAAGCCGGCGAAGAGCCCGGACAAACGGCGACCGAACGAGCAGATATCACGGAGGCTCAGAATTACGTTGAGGCGATCACGACCGGTATTCAGACCCTTCGTGAAGGTGCAGAGCTAAATCGAGACTTGTTGTGCCGACTGCATGAAATACTCCTCCGCGGTGCCCGTGGCGAACAAAAGAATCCCGGCGAGTTTCGCGATGACCTCGTGGGGATCGACGAGCCTGGCACACCGCTGAGTGATGCGCGTTTCGTGCCGACACCACCGGCAAGTATCCCGTATGCACTACGGAGTCTCCTCCAGTATATCCGGTCGGGGCCCACATATGCGCCAGTGGTCGATCTGGCGCTGATTCACTATCAATTCGAGACAATCCATCCGTTTCAGGATGGGAACGGCCGTCTCGGCCGCCTCCTCGTGATGCTCGCACTCTACAACTGGGAGTTGCTGCCCGGCCCCTATCTGTACCCATCGTCGTATTTCAACGCGAATCGAGATGCATACCTTGAGAGACTCCTTGCCGTCAGTCGGCACGGTGCTTGGACTGAGTGGGTGTCGTTCTTCGTCCAAGCAATCGCCGAACAGGGTCGAGAGGCATACACGGTCGCTCGCGACCTGTTGGCCCTTCGCGATAGCTACCGGGAGCAGTACCAAGGGCAGGGCGTGGTCATCCGCGAACTCATTGATTTCATCATCGAACATCCCTACCTCACTGAACCGCAAGCAGTCGATGCCCTCGATCGATCACAACCGGCGGTCAATCAGGCGATTCGACGGTTATGGGATGACGACATTCTCCGTGAGACAACCGGTCAGCAACGAAACAGACGCTACGAGGTCCCACCCGTTCTTGAGATCGTAGAGCCGTACAATCCCTGATTCTCTGTGTCCAGCGTTGTTTCCTCGTCTTACACCTGCTGTAAGCGACCATTCTCCCGTGGCTGTCGCTTGGACTGCCGTCGACTGCCGTTCGAGAAGCCGCACTCACCACTAGCCAACCCACCAACCCACCCGCCCAGTCCTCATACCACGAGGGATTGTGAACCTAGCGTGACGTGAAGCGGCCGCGTAGCCGGCCGCGATTACACCCACGAGGGTGCGCCCGGCTTACAACAGCTGTAAGCCCGAGAGTCATTCGCCGTCTCCCCGAGCGAACGACGGACCGCGACCGTCGCTCATCCGCAGTTCGAGGACGTACTTGCCCTCGCCTTGCCGCCCGCGCTTGCACTGCAGTGGTGAGCCGTGAGCGAACTCCGCGAGCTTCTCGATTGCTCTGTACACTTCGACCCACTGGAAGCGCTGGCCGAACGCCGCTTCGAGATGCGTTTTCAACTTGTCCTTCTTCGAGCACAAGCGAACACGTTTGCCGTTGGCGTCGCTGATCTTTTTGCCCCATTCGCCGAAGTGCAGTGCGATCTCACGCGCGCGTTCATGCACAGGGTAGACGCGATCGACAACAGCCTCCGCACCATGGCGGATGAACCGCTCTAATTTCGAGAGGTGCTGGGCGTCCTCACCACCCTGTTCGGTCGACAGTGCATCGGGCTTCTGGATCCCAAGGTCATCTTCACATTGGGACAGTCGAGCGCGGATCTGGGCGTCAGCTTTCGTCCGTGTAATCTGCTCCTGTCGAAGGTCCTCCGTGAGTTGCTCGAGATCGGCTGCTTCGAGGTCATCGACGCGGGTGGAGAGCGATTTGGACCGCTTGCAACTCGAATCAAGGAGTCTGCCGACAGGCTGATCGGCGATCCAGATGTTCTCAAGGGCCGCATCGGCGTCGTCGTCGACGTCGCGAAGTTCGACGTACTGGCGGGCTTCGAGGTCGTCGAGGCGCTTCTCGTAGGCGTCGAGTTGGGCGTCCTTCTCGGTGAGTTGCTCTCGTAGACGCTCGTTTTCGGTTTGGAGCTGTTGGACCGCCGTTTCGAGTTCGGCGAGTCGCTCGGTGATAGCCTGAAGATCGGTCTCGACGGACGGGTTCGAGTGGCCAGTGGGCGAGTGAGCGCTCATTCAGGCACCTCCTGGGTAGCGTGGTAGGTGACGTGCGTCCGCCGAGTGGTTTCGATGATCGTCGGGCTCACGAGGCCGGGCCAGGTCCGTTGGATCTGGCCGTCTTGGGTGATGCCGATGCGTCCTTCACACAGGAGGTGGGTGCCCAGCGTGGGCGGGAGCTCCTCGAAGGAGGTAGGCGCACAACTCAGACAGTGGCACGCCGCGAGGTGCCACCGGATATCCCGTCGGTTGTGGTGGAGTCGGACGGTGACGGGATCGCACTCAGTGAGCTCGCGGGCACACTCGGTGCAGGTGGTGGTTGTGCCGGTGTCGATGCGCAGGCCACAGAGCACGTGCTCAAGCAACATTGGATTGATGGGAGAGAGTTAGTTGCGCTGGAGTTCGAACGCTGATTCAGTGTAGAGGCGGTGCTTCCCAGAGGGGAACTCAGTGGTTTCGAGATAGATCTCGATGCGGAGGATTCGACTGAACGGGAGGGTGAATTCGGTGTGGAGGGCGCTCATTCGTGGCCCTCCATGAAACAGTCGAAGCAAGGGAGTGTGCCGAGTGCAGCGCAGGTGTCGCACTCCGTGGGGAGTGGGGTTTGGATGTGGGTCGAAGCGCTATGCTTACGGGTACTGCGGTCTTGGGTTGACATGGTCTTCTTGGGAGCTGCATGAGAAGGCCAGTCCGAGTGCTCCAACACTCGGGCACTTCGTTACTGAATTCGTGCCCTAGAGGACCGACTTTCTATCAATAAGATATGTCTACAGCTACTTATAGGTTGTTAAATACTGCAATGGTTGCACTATACCGCAACTGATTAGGATTCTCAGTGAGAAAATGCTACCATGCCGGCGAAAGGGTTGTGTTCTATGGCACGAAGTCGTGCACTGTTGACGGACACAGAGCGAAAGCATATCTCAGGAGAAACTTCTGACCAGCGGAGGTACGAGGCGGTTTCTCGTGTCCGCCGACGTGTGAAAGACGAACTTACAACTGACCTTGAACTTCTGGAGGATTATCACCCAGAGCTCCTTCAGGAGATTCGCGAAATTGTTTGCAAAACTGAAGAAGCAGGAGATGTCTGATCGGACAACAAAACGGCGTTTATCTCACCAATAACAGGGTCTTATGTCTTGTATGTGATCCACCACCGGTACTCGTCGTTTCGACGAATTCACGGACGGTCAGCGGACCGACGCGGTGGCCGCACGGTTGGAGAAGGTGCGTCGACGGCCCGCGCGTCTCGACGGCGATCGCGGGCTAGCCGCAGGTCGGACACTTAGGCGACTCGTAACTCTCTGAACGGTCGGGGGCTTTCTTCCCCGTGGCGTTGGCGTACATACTGGCTTCTCTCCCAAGAAAGCCACCTCCCAGGCCGGTGCCCCTACGCCGATCCTCCTACTTCCTGATGGACCTGAGGACAGTCAGGCCTGAGTGTGACTTTCCGAGCGGCTGTTAGGTTAAGAATACTTATACTTTTGGCAACGTAGACTATCATTGAATGTACCGTAGATTGTCAAACCCTCAGAGCTGCGATATGATTAAACGACCTTGCCAAGAAAAGCGGGCCAATGCGCCCGCGGGCAAATTGGATGACTGACAGTGATGATACGATCTTGGAGTTTCTCCAAGGCTGTGGTCTTGCACTCTCTCCGCGGGCGATTGAATACAACCTCCGTAGCCGCCATAGTGTCGAAATGTCTTATTTGACAGTGAATCGACGACTAAAACTCCTTTACGAAGGGGGACTCGTTCAAAAAGAGTACCCCGAAGGAGGATTCTATTCGCTCACGAACAAGGGACACGCCTATTTAGCCGGCGAACTCGACGCCTCAGAAATGGAGCACGACGAAGAGGGACGCCGTCTCTCGACCTATGTGGGAGAGTCCATAGGCTTATGGGTATGGAGCTAGTAACATAGGCTGACGGATGGCGTCCTACACCACCATCGAAGACTGGAAGGATGTCGAAGACGGCTACGTCGTTGATGTCACCATCCGGCAGACGGAAGACGAAAAGTACCCGAGCGGGTGGGACTACGGCCTACACCTCGGGGAAATCGGTGGAGACACCATCCTTCGCTACGACAACGCCCACGAACGGACGAAAGGTCACGAGCGCCACACCCGGGACGGTGTCGAAATCATCCAGTTCCCAGGGATGCTGGCGCTCTACGACCGCTTCAAACGCGAAGCCGAAAAGATGTCGCCCGTCTCGTGGGACTGGCCGGAGTAGGACGCCTCCAGGAGGTACCCACCATGCCCACGCTCAAAGTCACCGTCGGCGAACGAGACCACCTCGATCAGCGTACGCGCCGCCGCATCAAGGCCGCCCAAGAGGGCGAGGACCTCGACGACGCCCAGCCGATGCTGAACTTCGGGTCGTACGCAGAGCTCAGTCGGTTGCTCAGTCCGAAGAACCTGGAGCTACTGGAGGCGATCTCCAAACACAACCCCGAGAGCATCCGCGAGGCCGCCGAACTGGTGAATCGAGACTACAAACAGGTTCATCGAAACCTCTCTGAACTCGAAGACATTGGCGTCATCGAGTTCGAAGGCGGCGGATCGGGTCAGGCGAAGAAGCCGAAGCTGGTTTACAACGGCCTCGAAATCGACATTCCGTTTACGGGGCCGAACGGGAGCGTCGGTGCAGCAGCGCCGTAACCGTTGTTGGCACTGTAGGTGCTGATGTTCTGTTCGAGGGGTGATCTGGAACGACCTATTCGTCGTCGGTGAGGACGGATTCCTGCTCGTCGACCGAGGGAATCTCGCCGTCGTACTCGAATTCCTCGACGCGCTCACCGGTTCGCTCGGCGAGAATTTTTGCGAGAGACTTGTCTTCTGAACCTGTCGGGGGACCCGCGCCCGGATAGGTCTCGTCGTGAGTCATGGCTCGTCAGCGTCGTCATCCTCGCCGCCGGCGTCCGGGAATAATTCCCGGACAATCCGGAGTCGTTGAAGCCGCTTCAACTCACTCCAGATACGCGGGCGATCCTCAGTCGTGAACTACCCCACCCTACTCGCTCACGGCTTTCGCCGTTCGCTCCGTGAGGGTGGGACTTCCTGTTTCCACGACGCGCTTTGCAGACACAACGGTGTCCACAGGGAGCGCAGTCTCCACAGGCGGTGATTCGGAGTGATCCACTCCTACCTTTTCAAGACCGCGAGAAAGAATATTCCACGCCGCGTTCGCGTCCCTGTCCGCCTCGAACCCACACGAGGGACACGAGTGTTCGCGCACCCACAGCGGCTTGTCTGTCTTGACACCACAGGCCGCGCATTCCTTCGTCGTATCTTTCGCGTCAACCGCGACGAAGTGTGTCCCTTCGCGCTTGCACTTGTATTGGAGCATTCGTAGGAACGTGCCCCACGCCGTTCCCGCCCGGTTACGAGAGTTGCCCGGTAGTTCGACCAACCCCTTCGCGTCCAAGTCCTCCACGGCCACAAGGTCGTATTCTCTCGCGTAGTAGTTCGAGAGTTTGTGAAAGAAGTCTCGTCGCTTTCGCTTGAGGTCGGCGTGTCTCAGTTGCTCTCTCCCCCCTCTTCGTCGAGGGCGAGCACGGTCTCAGCGTGCTCGGTGCGAATCGTTTCGAGCATCGTTCGGTCGGACCGTGCCTCGGCGACGTCGTTCTTCCACGCGCGGAGGGCACCGGAGTCACCGGGCTCTGCATCGTGCGCTTTGAGCCACTTTTCGCGGGCCATCGTGTTGACAACCCCACCGAGTTCGCTGGGCAGATCGGTAACGTACGAGGGTTACAGCAGGACGGCTTTGTTGAAATCCTCAGAGAGTTACAGATTCGCCCGGTAGTCTGACCGGATGCAATCCCTTCCAAAATCACGGTTCCTCCAGTTCGTTGAGCAGGCATTTCACTTGGCTCGACGAGCTGTCGCTCGCTACTCTTCGAAGTTCTGGCTCTGTTGAAACCCTCTCCATGTCGTGCGGTTTCGTACAGAGGCTCGTTTCAGCCGCTTTGGTCGTGAGTGGCGAGGAGGGTGTCTCTTCGGAATGTCTGCGACGAAGGGTTTCAACACGGCCAACGTCTGGATTATGAGGCTTCTGTCCAGTCTGACCGTGATCTGGGGTCCCAGAAGAACCGTGAGTACTATTTTGTCGTGATCCGCAGCGGCCTCGATGGCAGTTCTCTCGAGGACGTCGAATCGTCGTCTTCTCTGATTGTTGAATTACTTCGTCCGAGCCGTCTGTTCCCTTTTGTCCGCGCCTGCGATGAAGGCCAATCATTGGGCCGTGTCGTTTCGTGTTCCCGTCCCCGTGTGTTGGTGGTGTGTGATCTGTCTGCTATCGTTCGTGGGGTGTTTGTGGGGCTTTTACTGTCGGATCGGGTGCTATGGGCATATTATGGGTATAAATTTATGCGTGAACGGCACTATACTGGAGGTATGTCAGCGGACACATTGTCAGAGTTACGGGGCAAACGCCCGGACATTTTAGCGGCGATCGAGTACTTCGGTAGTGAGGCTGATGCGACCGAAATATCAGATAAAGTAGAAATTCCTGAAGGGAGTCGTGGCCACTTATTTGGCGACCTCGAAGACCGTGGGTTGATTCGGATGATTGGCGAGCACAAGCGTCCGAGTGGCTCATACGCGTACGTCTACTCGCTGACCGAACGGGGTGCGGTCGTCCTCGATGAGTACGAAGAGGCACGGATTGCGCAGGCGGACGTTGACGCGTTACGCAAGCGGGTGGCGTCTCAACAAGAACAGATCGGGCGACTTCGCGAGCGGTTGAACGACGCTTACCGCGAGCTGGAGCACCACGATGACAAGTTCGCTACAGTGGACGAACGGACAAAGGATCTGAACCGCCGGTTGAAAGCCATCGAGTCGAACTGCGAAAACGAAAACGAGTAGTTCAGGTCAGTGGGATGCCGAGTCAGGCGGGCAGGTTTACTTAATCCCGAAAAGTCGCCCGATAATGAGGCACACTCCGATCATGGCGAGGACGTGGAGAGCGATATACGAGCCAGGGACGGCTGCGTTGCTCCCGTAGATGAGTCTCCCCACAGGCATCGCGAAGACTATCATGACGAACATGGTCAACGCGCCCACGATTGAGGCGAGTGCGAATCGAGCGTAGTAGCGTGCTGCCAGGCGGACGTCAGCGAACATCGAGGGAGATCGAGAACTCATGATCTGAACTACTCCTCAATAGTTGTATCAGAGCCGTCGTTATTAGTTTTTTCCTCACTATCAGTTTCGGATGCAATTTGTTGGGCGTCCGCAATCGTCTGTCGGATCTCGTCGATCGGAATAGTCCCCTCATGGTTGAAAATCTCGGTCATGCCCATCAAGTGGATTTCATGGCAGGCAAGGTCGGCACACATAAGATCGATAAGGCGGTCCCCGAGTCGGCGGTAGCCTTTCGCGACCGTGCCTTTCCAATCCGTCCACAAGGGCGTTGGAATATCGAGGATGGTGTGACTTTTCGTCTCCTTAGGGGTGGCGGTGCGATACTCGTCGAGTTGTTGTTCGTCGACGATTGTTTGGCGGTGGAGGACTTCGATGGCGCCGGTCCCGATTTCCGTATGGCAGAGATAGTCAGCGGTGAGTAATTCAACGAGACGATCGCCGAGTTGTGTATAGCGTCGAGGGACTGTCGCCTGCCACTTTTGCCACTGCTCGTTTGGTATGTCAGAAAATGTGTGTGAGGTGAGATTTGCCATGTATCGTCCGTTACTCACCGTCGCCATGGGGTGTGTGATCCTTGTTGTGCATGGCTTGGACCTTGCAATGAACCTACTTAACTACCAGGGGGATATAAAGAAGTCTCGGTCTCCAACGTCTTGCTACCAGGCGGGTAGGCGCATATAGGTATCTGTGATGAAAAGCTATTCAAAGAAAATTTTAGAATTGTTACGCAATAGTATTTTGTAGGGGGAGATAGATGGCTTGAATGTTGTCCATGAATGTAAGATTGGATCGGTGTAAAAAATGGTTTAGTGAAGTGTTCAGGGAGTCATACTGGCGGCTCCGTTACAACTGGGGCCCACGCGACCTCGGGTTTGCGGTCGTGTGGGGACTGGCGGTATGTCTGTTCTTCACGTCACCCGTCGCCGCCCAAACGGGCGTGTCGGAAGCAGAGAGCGCTATCTGTGGCGGTGGCCCGATCAACGTCGGCCGGATTGTCGGATTGATGTACGGCGGACTGTTCCTGTTTTTCATCTTTAAAGCCGCTCCCCGGGCGGCGTTCGGTATCGACAAGATGGGAAGTACGAAGAGTGACACGCAAATGCGTGGGAAAGAACAGGCGATGGGGAGCGTCTACAGTGTGGGCGCGGCAATTGTTCTGTTCATGATCCCGCTGCTGCTCCAGGCGGGCGGGCTCGACATCGCGTCGTGTCTCATGCCCTAAGTGTGGGTGGTGGCATAATATGCGCCGACCACAGTCGCGACGTGCTGGCCTTGTTTTTGTCTGTTGTATAGTCATTGTTCTCGGCGTGGCGGTTGGCGTCGGTGTGTCGAGTGTCTCCGCCCAAGTCGATGCGAACGGCGCACCCGATGACTCGTCTGACGACAATTCCTCGACCAACAACGAGACTGGAGACGGTACTGGCGTTGTCGGACCATCGAACTGGGTCGATGGCGTTGGCGGTAGCGGGGGTGGTAGTACGGGCGTCTCTGCGAACGAGTCTGGAGTCTCCGCCGGTGCGAGTGGTGGCGGTGGCTTCGGCGTGGGGTCGTTCGGTATCCCGTCAGGCGAAGAGTGGATGGAATCAGCTATTCAGTGGATTATCGACGAGACCACGTCCGAGGTCGCGGGATATGTCGACGGATTCAATCACATCATGTTCACGGTCCCCGCGCCGGGTGAACCGCTTGATCCGGTGTCGTGGTACACCGACGACAGCGGCTGGTGGCCGGGGACATATGTGATGTTCTGGATCTCAGCGGCGATTTCGATGGTGTTGTACATCCCGGCGGTGGCGTTCGGGGTTGACAAGCCGAATTCGAACGAAAGGACGGCCACGCTGTTACGGATTGTGAAGGCGTTTGCCATTGGGACGCTCTTCGGCATTCCCGTGTTGGCGATGGGAGGCCACGCTATCAACGCATTCAGTCTTGCTATTGCACCCTCGGGGACAGAGTTCATGGAGACGCCCGGTGACGTCTCGAAACTTGGCCTGGGGCTGATCTTCGGCTTCGCGCTTGTCATAGCCAAGTCGGGCGTCGTCTTCGTTGGGCTGCTCGCCCTCCTCGGGTTGTGGTTTTTGATGTTCGTCTGCTACGCGTTCTGGCCGCTGTGTTGGGCGTTTGCCGTCCAAGAATCGTCTAACGTCCGTAACGTCGGGTACGTCGGGATTGCCACGTATGTCATCCTCTTGGCGATCAACTTCTTCCAGACAGGGATTCTCCGATTCCTCTATCACTTGCCGTTCTCGGTGGGGGATATCAACGGAACGCTGCTGGCGCTTGCCGTGACGATCGTCGGGCTGACGGTCGCATTGATCGCTCTGCCGATTGGCGGGTTCGAGAAACTCTTGCCTGCGAGTGCGGCCGTAATGGGCCAGCGTGCAGCTCGGAAGGCCGGAGGCTTCTCCGTGGGACGGGGGGCGTACAACCGCTATCGGGCTGCTACCGCGGATACCACGGCTGGATCGACGCCTGCGCCACGTGGAAGTGGTCCAGTTCGCGACCCACCGCAGCGGACACCCCACTCGACATCCCCGCGACGGACGAGTGGCGGCATGACCGCCGCGGCCACCCCGCCGGGGAGTGGCCCGATGAGCCACTCTGGGAGCCGGTCTTCGCAGTTCAACCGCCGGACGGACCGTCTCACTCAGGACAGTTCGCCGACTGTCTCCCCGCCGGATCGGAGCGTGCGTTAACCACTGCCCTCTCGGCACTCCCATCATTCAGACCACGGTAAGAAAAGAAGATATGACACGATAGACTATGAATACACAATCACAGTCAGATCGGACGGACGGGCCACCTGCGAATCACATCACGCTCCCCTACATCGATACGTCGATTGAGATCTGGGGGCCGATCCACTTTGGCGACCTCAAAGCGTTAAGCGTTCCCCTCGCCTGTGCCATCATCGGCATCGTCGCTGTCGCCGCCGACCTACCCGTCGTGTCGGTACCGTTCTTCGCGGTGGCGGGTCTCTCTCTCGCGGTCTGTACGTACGCCATCGCGTCGAACCCCCACTACATGGGGACGAAAGAGCGAGTTGAATCATGGGTTGAGGCGAAGCAGATCGAGCGTGAAATGCCCCTCGGATGGGAGGATGCCCTGGGGCGACAACTGCACGGCGTCGAACAGCCTTTCCGTGACGGAACGGTCTGCATGGCCGACGGGCGAACTGTCGCCATGCTTGGTGTGCGAGGCATGAACTCGGCGATGCTCAAAGCCGACCGGGCACAGTCGCTCACCTCACAGCTGGGCATGGCGATCGACGAGGATATCCGCGACTTCGATTTCTCCATGTATGCCACGACCGATGAAAGCGACCCCGAAACCCTCGTCGAACACCTTGAGGACCGTGCCCTCGGCCGGGGGGCAAGCGACCCGCTGGGGTCGACGTCACGGGCGTCGAAATACCTCCAGACGTTGTTGTTGAACGTTGCTGAGTGGTTCGTCGATGTGGACGAACCGCAGTGGCAGGCCACGCCGTGGGATTACTACATCGTCGTCGAATCGCGGTCGGGCGAAGGAACGGGATGGGACCCGGGCCAGATGGAACACCTCGGACGGATGGAGCGCCTACGCGCCCGCGTCACTGGCTCAGCCCCCGGACGGAATCGGAGTCAGCAGTCGAGCCGACAGCAGGAACGCCTCAAGAAGCGCGTCCGTGCGGCCGAAGACGCCTTCGGGTCTGTCGAAGGAGTTGAGGTTGAGCGGGTGGATCTCCTCGAACACATCGGCCTCCTCGCCCGCTATTGGACTTCTGAAAAGGGCACGCCGAGTGAGGCAACGGTGAACGCGATGGCGAACGACACGGCACGTGTCCGTGAACACGAGACGGCGACGGAACGCCTACTCACGCCGTCAATCTACCAAGTCGACGAGGGGCGGATTCGCGTTGGCGACCATCTCACCCGGACGTACCACATTATGGGGTGGCCCGCACAGCCGCAAGCGATGTTCCTCGGTGAGTTGTTCACGCTGCGGGGCGTGAACCTTGACGTTCGCATTCACTGTCACGCAGAGGACAAAAACCACGCAATGGACGAGTTGGAGCGCCACATGGCCGACGTTGACTCCGAAGAGCGCAAGCGACTCGAAGAGGGCGACATGTCTGGCCAGCGAATCCAGTCAGACAAACAGGCCGCCTATGTGATGTACGACGAACTGCACAACACGTCCGCCCAACCGTGGCAAGTCAGTATGTACGTCACCGTCCGCGCCGGTCCTGACGAGGCGTATGAAGTCGCCGAATCCTCCTCGTATGACTTCGAAAACCTCCACATGGCGAAAGTGAAGGCACTCGAAGATGCGTGTAGCAAGGTCCTCCGTATCCTCAAGAATCGCCCGGCGAACCTCTCGCCGCGGGGGACGGACGCCTTCCCGATGCGGGCGTTCGAGAGTGGCTCGCCAACAGGGCGGGATGCCGTCGAGGAAGATGGCGAGAAGGCGAAAACGACGCGGATGCTTGGCGGGGCGATTGGGGCGATGTTCCCGTGGTGTACGGGCACAATTCAGGAGAAATGCGGTGTTCGATTCGGGCGGAACAAGCAGAACGGGACGCCCATTATCGCGGATCCGTTCAAGCGAGGGGCAGCCCCACACGCGCTCACCATCGGCCAGTCTCGATCAGGAAAAACCTACTGCTCACAGACGGGACTGTCGGAGTGGTACGCTGCACGTGATGACCGGACGCTTATCGTCTGCGACACTGAGGGCGGGTTTACGTCGTTCACAAAGGCACTCGACGGACGACACATCGAAGTAGGCTCTGGCGAGGACGTCATCAACCCCTTCGAAATTCGCAAAGCACCTCGGTCAGAGATTGAGTCAGGCAAGGCGATCGGAAACTTCGAACGGAAGTGCAAGGAGGTCTCGGAGTTCTTCGCCTCGATCCTCCGGTCCCAAGGGTCGGACCCGGGCAACTACTACTCGGTCATCGGGGACGCGGTCAGAGAGACGTACAAGCGGGCGGGTATCACGGACGAACCAGAGACGCACGCGCGGAAAAGCCCTGACCCACGCGACTTCATTGACGCCCTTCGGGATATTCTCAATAACGCCGAGGCCGACCGCTACACGTTCACGTCCGACGAGCTAGAAATAGAGCGCAAGCGTGAACTGGCGGCGAAACTCCTTGAGAAACTCTCTGGATTCCGCGAGGGCAACGAATTCGAGCACATGCTGGGGGAAACGTCGGCCAGTATTCTCGATCCCGACGAGCGGATGATCTACCTTGACCTGAAGAACTTCAATCACGCCTCGGAGGCCGAGAAGTCCGTGCAGTTGCACCTCATGCTTGGGCAGATCGGACAGAAGATCAAACGTGCGCCGGGCGAGACGATCTTCCTTATTGACGAGGCGCATCTCTTGATGCACTCACGGGAAATGGTCGAGTGGTTGCAGAACGCCGCGCGGGCGTGGGCACGCTATGACGCGTGTCTGTGGTTCGTGACGCAATCGCCCCGGGAATTCATCGAACGTGCGAGGGATACCGGCGAGGGTGAAGAGAACCAACGCAGTACGATCCTCGAACAGTGTACTACACGGCAGGTATTCCGGACGCCCATGACGACGTCGGAGTTGTTCAAGGACCTGGGGATGAACGACATTCAGACGAAGTACGTCATGCAGAAGGCTGTCCCCGGGAAGGCACAGCGGGGCTATTCAGAGTGTCTCATCAACTTCCAGGACCGCGAAGGCTGGTGGGAGTGCCACGTCGAGGCCGCCCCCTTCCAGGACGTGCTCTGGAACTACAGCCACCAAGACGACGGGGATTTCGACGAGTATCTCCGCAAGCAGTGGTACGACCGCCGGGAGAGCCAGCATGTTTGAGCGGTTTAAGTCTCAAGAGACCCACGAGCAAGCCGGATACGAGGCGCTCCGAATCGATTCAGACCTCGCCTCGTCGTTCGCCTCGACGGTCGATCGAGAGGCGATTACCGTCCGTCCGGACAAGGACAATGGCGGCATCCCCGCGATGGTGGAAGTGCTCGACGCACTCCACACGGTCGACACCAAAAGCCCGTGGCTTACCCGCAAAACGACGAACGTCTCTCCCGCCCATTCTTTCGAGATTCGATACGCGTGTGAAGGTCGGAACGACGAGCGACTCCTCTCGCTTCGGTACCTCGCCGGGAGTGACGGGACTGACGGAACGTTAGAACGCCAACTCATCCAGCAATATCCCGATTCACAACTCGACCGGACGGACCCGTCTTTCCTTGACGTCGACGAAGGCGATTACGTGGCGGGGGCGTCGCTTGGACTCCGGCGGTACACACTCTTGCCCATCAAGAATATCGAACTCAAGGGGTGGCGCTCTGACCCCACCGGATCGATCATGACGGAGATGGTGGCCGCCAACGACGAGTCACCGATTGAAGCCGATGTGATTACCCAGATTATGTTTCGCCCAGCCATGCGTGACTGGCGCGAGGGCGTGCGGAACGGGGGCGGTCCGGCCGACGCTGACGATCCGAACATCCACGGAACGCCGAGCATCCGCGATTTAGTGCATAACCTCCGCCAACCCACGTACACGAAAGAGCGACGTGTTTTCACCTCTGAGACGATCGAACACCCGCCCTCGAAGGTGGACAAGCAAGTCGCGACGATGCTCGAAGAACAGCAGGGCGAACACGGGTGGGAGTTGGCGATCCGCGTCTTTGCAGTCTCCTCGGATGCGGATGTCGCGGTCCGTCGAGCCGCGAAAGTCGCCGGGATGTACCGTAACTTCTACGAATCGAACACCGAACAGACCTTCGAGCCGCACCCTCAGACGGGTGACGATCTCCGCACGCTCGTCGACACGGCCGCCCGGCGCGAGTGGGAGGACGTTGGGATGGTCAAGACACAGTTGGAACTCGCTGGACTCGTGAACGTCCCGAAGGCGAAGGACGTGAATACCAACAAAATGCAGTGGTCGATGTCCAAGCCCGGCGAGGGCGTCCCCCCGGGAACACCCCGATACGACTTCGACGCGGCCGGGATTGAGTCAGAAGCCACGCGGAAAGAGCGGCAAGTGACCATGCTCGAAGAGCCCGGCGACGATGTCTTTTGGTTAGGCTTCGGGAGTCGGAACGGGACGGAAGTCGGTGTCCATGAACGCTATCTCAACGCCCACATGCAGGTGACCGGCGGGACGCGAAAGGGCAAGACGAACACACTCACCCAGATCGGCGAACAGATCATGGAACGCGGTCACGGGGCGCTCGTCATCGTCAACGGGAAAGAGAGCGACGACGAACGGTTCGTCGAGGCGTGGCCAGAGGATCGCCCAGAAGAGGACTTCGTCTTTATTGACACGGGTGATGAGTTCGAAAAGCGCGTTCGTTTCAATCTTCTCGAACTCCCGACTGATGCCGACCCAGGGACGGTCGAGTTTTCGACGGCAGTCGAAGCCCTCGCTGACGACTGGTCGGCTTCCTTCGCCCAGGCTGGCGGTGGCTCAGACAACTACTGGGGGGCGTTGATGAACCGGCTGACCCGCACCATCATCCGCGGGATGGAAGAGTCAGGCAAGACGTGTACGCCCCTGGACCTTGCAGCGGCGTGTTCGTCCGCAGAGGGCGTCGGACGGTTCAAAGAGTGGATGGATCAAGAGCGGATTCACTTCGTCCGCGAGGCCGCCGAGCGCCTCGCCGAGAAGGAAGATGCAGATCTCGAACCCCTCGCTGGGCGGATGGATATGCTCACCCAACACGCAGGGATGCGGAACTTCCTGTGTGCCCGCAATCCAACCGCCTCGATTCAGGACTTCGTCCGCGAGGGGAAGGTGTGCGTCCTCCGCATCGACCCCTCGCTTGGAGAAACAGAGACGAAGTTCATGCTCACGCCAATTGTCCGCCGGTTCTATACTGCCAAGCGGACGCTCCCGGACGCTCCACGGTTCTACCTCATTTGGGATGAGTTCGACAAGTGCGTGAGTCCGTTGACGAACATCCACGAAATGCTCTCGATCGCGGGCGGGCACGACTTCCGGATGATCCTCGCGTGCCAAGCCCCGTCGAACCAGCTGTATGACCGCCTCAAGAAGGCCATGCAGAACCAGATTGACACGGCCGTTTCCTTCGGGACCGGAAAGGAAGACGCCCGGTATGTCGCGTCGCATCATACCCTCGACGCGGACGAACTCGCTGGAATCGGTCGCTACAAGTTCTGGTTGCGGACGTACTACCAGCGGGGGGCAGACGAGGACAAAACGTATTCATACAAAGTCGACGCCTTCCCACCCTCCCGAGAAGTCCGCCAGGAGGTCCTCGGCGACGAGACCGTCACCGACCGCGACGTTGCACGGATGAAACGCGAGTCGGTCGAGCGGTATGGCGACGTCCCCGAGTCCGCAGAACAACTCAAGGCCGAGTCGCACTTTTACGACGAAGTACAGGCACCCACCGACGGTGAGGGAAGCGACGGTGTGGGCGATATTGATGGCACGCTCGATGACGTGTTGGCGGCGGCGTTCGCCCTGACCGTCCGCGAGGACGAGGGGGATACTATCGACACGGGCGCTCTCGTGACGCTTGTCAAGTCCAATACGAACCTCCCGTACAACCACGCTGACACGCTTGTCCAGCGGGCGAATGCACGCGAATTAGTCACGCTCTCTCCCGACGGCTCGACGGCCGCACTCACACCCGAGGGCCGTGAACGTCTCTTCGACAGTGGAAAGGCGGGGTCGACCGGCGGCATCGGACATCAAGCCCCTATGGAGTGCATCGCCCGGACGTGCGACGAGATGGGGTATGTCGTTGATATCCCGGTCCAAGACGGGGGTGAACTCCCCGATCTCCTTGGAACGCTTCCCCTGTCCGTTGGCGGGGCGACCTTCACCGAGGCCCAACGTAATCGTGACCGTCTCAAGGACGACTACCCAGCGGTCTTTGATCTCTCCGCGGACGGCGAGCTCGCCATCGAATTCGAAAAGGGGACGGTCGACCGCCCGGCACAGATCGGCGCGAACCTCCACAAAGCCATCGAGGCGTCACCACCGAGGCACGTTCTGTTTGTCGTCTCCCCGGGTGAAGACGACTACACTGCCGTGGCGGACAAGCTCGCCAGAAAGCTCTCCGAGCCCGTCCTTACCTACGAAAACCCTCCCTCGGATGTCTCCCGGAGATTTCACCGCAATGGCGCACTCTCTCGGAGTGGCCAGCAGATCGCTCTCCCTGGGGAAACACACCAGTGGGTCGACCCCGGGGATGGCAGCGTCGTCCTCCGCAACGCTGAGGGGACGGTCTACGCCCGCTTTACGACTCACAAAGCATTCGAGGATGCAGGTGTCGAGGACTTCCCGGCAGCCTTCGATGACGTCCCAGACGACTACACTGCCGTCTCGACGCCGTTCGTTCCCGAGTGGGAATTCGAGACGCTCCCGACGCCCGACCAGTGGGATATCGCTATCCTTCCGACCGAACGTGGTGAACCCTTGCAGTGGTTCGACCCTGAGACGGGACAGACCTTCCCCCTCCCCGACCGCCACCGCACCGGTGTGGGTGCGAGTGGGTCCACTGGCAAGGGGAGTGTGGTCGAAGGCACCCACGAGGAGGCCTCGGATGAGGCAAATTCCGACCTCTGGAGTGACCTGTAATGCGTCGCCGGGCGTTCCTTAGTTCGCTTGGGGCGCTTGGAGCGACCGCTCTCTCGGGATGTGTCGCTCATACGCCCGGCAGTGCGTCTGGTGTCCAGAAAGACAACGGGAATAGGGATACGGACGGAAATAGCACGACGGGCGGCCAGCGTGGGGCATCACCCGACCAAGTCGTCCCTTCCGCTCTCAATCCTGGCCAGTATGCACAGGCGTTTGACCGCGTTGTCGATATCACGCAGGTCGGTGCCGACCCAACTGGCTCTGAACCGATCGACGATGTCCTTGACTCGATCGCCGAAAGTGGGACGCTCGTCGTCTTCCCTCAAGGCGTCTATAAGATGAATCGGCAACACCGCTATACCGGTCAGTCGGACATGGGCTTTATCGGCCAGAATGCGGTGCTTCGACACGGCCGCGTGGACGCTATCGACCGTTTCTCCGTGACAGAAGGCGAGTTCGACGGCCACGCCCGCCTCTTCCGTGTCGGTGTCGACTACGACCTCCACAACGGGGCGTTCGTCTTCGGCGGCTTCATCGTCGACTGGGATGGCCCGAACCGCGGGATGCAACTGCTCGACCACAACACCGCAGGAGATTCTGAGATTCGAAATATCGTCTTCCGGGGGCGGCACTCGCTCGGATGTGAGGGTGCGCTCAGACTCAACCCGCAGACGCCCGACTCGACGTGTCTCCTCCAGAACATCGATATGCGAGCTGGCGGGCAGCACTACACCGACACCATCAACACGCGGTCTGAACGAGATGGCGAGTCGTGGGCGACCTCTGGACTCACCGCCCACCCTGACAAGGCGGGGACGCTCCACGTCGATCGCGTCTATTGTGGCGGGTGGCCCGACAACGGGTTGTATGTCAAAGGCGGCCCCGGACAAACGATCGTAACGCACAGTATCGCCGCCAACTCAAAAATCGCCAATATCCGCATCAACGGCAAGGGGTCGCTTATCGACCGTTGCACTGTGATTATCAACCGCGAGATTTCCGAGCACTTCGACGGACAGGTTGGCATCCGACTCGATGACGGTACCCCCACACTCCGGCGGACGCGCGTCGAGATTTCCTCACCTATCCCGACATACGCCATTTTCTCGCGGCAGGTCGAAGAGGCGTGGATCCACAACGTCGATGTCGCTCTGGGAGTCGATTGCGTTGGCATTATGTGCTCAGAACTGGCCGGCCCGACACACATCACGAACGTCCGCTTCCGAACGCCTACTACTGGGGGCGGGCGACTCATTCTCGGATCACCCGCTCGCCCCTCGGACGTAACCGACGATGGAGTCACAATCCACTAGTCCACGCCTCCCGCGGAGGGCTTCATCCGTTTCTCGTCCATGTCTCGGCAGACAAGTTGCCGTTTGGTAAGGGATGATACCGCGCTATCTCCATCCTCAAAGAAAGAAGCCGTCAAATGTGCGAAGTCGGGGCTTTGAGATCCCGGGCTCAGTGGGTGGACCTGTCTGTGTTTTTAAGATAGCGACATGTAGTTGACGGGGGCACGAAAGCGATGAGGGAAAACGGGACTATTCGGAATCGTCGTCGAGTTCGGCGGCGAGGAGCGCCCGCACTTCGTCGAAGTGCGCATGGATTTCGTCGGGCATACGCTCGAATTCCGCCTCGCTCACAGGTCGCTCACGTCGTTGATTCCGTGCTATCGTTCAAATCTCCTAATGTAGTCTTCAGCGTTCTCTGCCAAATCATCTTCGGCGTAATTCACCATCGTCGCGTCCTATTCGTCGTCGACTAAGACCCAGAGGTTAGCACTTCCTACACGCCGGGGATGGACGCGCCCTTCGTCCTCGAGGTCGCCAAGCTTATAATACGCAGTCTGGTACGAGCTTCCGACTTCATCAGCCACTTCTTGCGTGCCAGCCATCCCACCGAGTGATTCGAGCGCCTCTACGAATTCTTCAATCGGATACTTCTCCAAGTACCGCCCGCTCTCTTCGTCTCGGTCCATGCCAGGCATGTCAGGTGATTGCACCGCCATTGTACATAGATATGATGGAGTTCATCAAGTACCGTTATATCCGAATTACAGGGGACAAGGTATATACCCTTGGAGCGTGATTACAAGGTTGAGACAGACCAGTTCCTCAGGGGCGTAGTAACGCCCGGGTGTTGGAGCACCCGGGCTGGTCTTCTCTACGGAACCCCGGAAGACCATGTTAGCAAAAGACCTCGAAGCCCGTAAGGCTATCTGCTCAGTTCTACCAGGAGGTATTTCGACCGACGAGTACGCAGTGAGCGTGACTCCAGCAAATGATTCGGCCAATACAATCACCCTGAACTTTATTGCGGATGGCTACATCGGGCTAGAACAGTCAAACGCTAAGCTAAGGGAGAATCAAAAGGGCCGGAGAAGGACCGGCGGCCTATCCACCTCCGTCTTCTCCGCGATACGTGATAAATCCGTCGCTCATAATTGTGACACGAAGAGCCATGGGTTTATTACGAGTGGTCGTGACGTCCTCGGGCGTCGGCTCATCCCAAACAGAGAGCCACGAATGCAACCTACGGAGAGAGGACGGACGACGACCAACCACGCTAAGAGCAGGGGGGCGAACACATGAGCACCGCTGCTCGAAGCGAGCGTGTCGAGGCCTACGTCACGCCCGAACAGAAGGCGCAGCTCGAGGCGATCAGCAAGCGCCTTGAGTGCTCGCAGTCGGCCAGCGTCGGAATGCTCATCGAAGACGCCTACCAGCGCGCCTACAACGATCTCGACCCCCGGGCAATCTCGGAAAACCGCGTCGCCGACGCCACACTCGACCAGCTTGAAGCAGGTAAGCTCGCGATCGACGAAATCGACCCTGAACTCCGCCTCAACCCTGACGAAAACGACAGTGCCGAGCCTACCGGTGCAGACGCAGAGACAGATCCGGCAGAGACCGAGGTCTCTCTCCGGGAAAAGCTCGCGATGATCGCCTCCGACGGGGGAGCAACCGTGAACGCACCGAGTTACTCGCCCATCCCGACGCGGGCCGATCTCACCAAGCAGGGCCGTGTACTCGACTGGGAGACGATCCGCAAGGTGACGAGTGACGAGCGCTTCGACGACAAGGCCAAGATACATCCCGGACGGATCGATCGCGAGAACCTCCGCTCGCGACGCAAGCCCATCAGCCGTGTGCTCGCTGGAATCTGCCGGCATCAATTCGGCACAGTCATCTCCGGCCAGGAGATCGACGAACTGATCGATCACTACGTCGGCTACAAGACCGACCGCATCAATGAAGACGAAGCACGCGCGTACTTTCGCGAGACCTATCGGGAGACGATGCTCAACGCCGAGCTGCTCTACCCCCACCCGAACCCCGACAAGGACGCTTACTATATGACCGAAGAAGCGTACCGCGACGCGATCGCCACGTACGTCACCGACACGACCGATGAGCTCGGCGGGTTCGTGAACACGATGGCCCGCGAAAAGTGGTTCAAAGCGCACAATTCGAAGCCCGGTGACTCCGAAGCCCTCCGCACCTGGAAGAACGACGTCGCCGAAGCGCTGTCCGACCTAGCGGTGCTTGAAACGATCCGCACCGAACACACCGAGACCGTGCTCGCCCTGGACGGCGACGACGCCGGTGGCTTCGACTACGACATCGACGAACACCCCAGCATCACGGTCTACCTCAAGCGGTTCGCCACTGAGTACCTCGGATTCGTCGATGCCCTCATCGAAGGTCGCTACTACCAGGAGATCCTCGACCACCATGTCTCCGATCGAGTCCGCAAGATCATCTCGGATATCGACTAAGCATCAGAGTCACCGACAAGTGACGGCCGGCTTGTCTGGCTCTTCGATCGTGGACTAACCCACACTATCCTCAGAGGTTATTCTGTGGGTTAGTCACGAGTGACGGCCACACAGGTTGCTTAGTCATGCAGCGCGTCGAAGAGTCCCCGTTCATCTTCGATGATACGGTGGACGCGCTCACAACACTCTTTTCGGTGATCGGTGTCCTCTGGTGTCGTTCATTCGCAGGCAAGCTTCTCGTACGTCTCGCGGTTGCGCTCGCGCCCACGCTGAGCCAGTTCGAGTTAAGCCCCAATCGCAACGCCGTGATCGTCGCTGCGGACGAGTTCACGGAGGCACTTTCGGTTGGCGCCCCCGATGTCGACCATGGATGATCTCGTTTTACAGAGGTTCGAGGAGAAAGCCCACGACTGTAGTCGTGGGAGACTATCACAGGGAGTATGGAGATACCACAGATGTGCTACTGTCCCATGAACTATTCTTCTCTGATTCATGACATAGTACCGGTACAATCGCCCGAAGTTTTCTTTTTCAGAACTCACCTCCAAGAGTTCCGGTCGGTGTAATTCACTCGCTCCGCTGTAGCGCCCCCATCCTCTCCGTTGAACCCGTCCGAAAAGTCTCAAGACGGCAGTTTTCACGAGAAACACGAATAGCCACCTGGGTGGAGAAGTATTAACAACTTACCTTCTGATTGCTAACCCTTCCCATCACTCTGTGGTTACTCTCCTCTCGCGGAAACAGTTGCTTTCGAAACGCCTATATGCCATTACGGTGTACAGTACCGTAGCGGCGAATGTCTCGCAAGAACGAACAAGAGTTCGTTCGTAGCGGCGACCGCTACGGAGTCTCCCTCGTGTTTTCGTCGATTCATGCTTTCGCGTCCGAGAGCTAGCGTTGCGTCCGTTGAGCGCGTTTTCGCCCTGGGTGCTCTCTCGCGAGTTTCACGAGAAAAAGAAAACTTTGGCCGATTGTGCCGGTACTCTCAGACCACGATTCTTACTAATCGCAAGACTGCGTCGACTTTATCGGACGGATCGGACTCCCGAGAAGGCGGAGACCATCGTGAAGTACCGGTACTGCGGAGAAGATTTTTGCATGCAGTGGTGGATCTCTCGTGTTTGTGAGAACCCCAACCGAGACCTCGAGGATTTGACCGAGCGGCTAGATTGGCTCGAAGAGCAGCGGGGGTTGATTCATGACCCGGCGCTCGAAGCGGGAAATTGAACGGCTTCTCGCGGACGTCGAAGTAACGCCGGGCACTCCGCGCGGGGGGTCGTCGATCGACCTCGAGGCGTCCCCGCTGGCGAACGAGGGGCTGCGCCATATCTTGCGGTACCGGCGTGAGCTGTCGGCGGCCCGTGGCGAGACAGTCGACCTAGATCGTGACGTTTCCAAAAACAGAGGGCGCCTGATCGGACGACTACCAGAGATCGGCGCCTAACGCTAGTCTGTGGGAACAGCGCTCAAGTGCGACGTAGCTACCGACGAACCGAGCACCGCGATCGCGACGCCGACTCCGAGCAAGGTTGCAGGGACGCCAAAGAGCTCCCCACCCAGGAGTTCCGTTCCAACGCCGCAGACCGCTCCGAACACCATCGAGGCGATAATTGCTCGACCGTCTAGGCCGCGCCAGTACAGCGCGACGTAGATGGGTATCAGGAGCCCCGTCGTCAGCAACACGGCCCGGAAATTGTAGAGCTCGAAGATCGACCCGGGGGGACTGGCGCCGACAGCCGTCGCAAGAAGACCGAAAACGACGGTCGCCGTTCGCGAAACTTTGAGTTGGTGTTCATCCGACATCCCCGGTTTGAAATAGTCGTAGATGTCGCGCGAAACGGTGACACCGATCGCATGAAGTCGGGTGTCGGTGGTCGAGAGAATCGCGCTCATGATTCCGAGGATGACGACCGTTCCGATTGAGGTCGGCAAGTACTGCATGATGAGTACCGGGAACGCCCGATCGGGATCGGCGACGGTCAGGCCGGCGTTGTTCAGCGCCACGCCCGTCGCCGCGCCGAGGATCGACGTGACGACGAAGAAGCTGCCGATGATTACCCCGCCCATCGCCAAGTGAAATTTCGTCGTCTCGATGTCTTTAGTCGCGTTGATCCGGATGATGACGTTCTGGCTTGTAAAAATCGTCCCGAAGAACGCGACAATCGAACTGACGACCGTGAGCAGCGTGTACGTTCCGTCGCCGAGCGGCGTCACGTACGACGGATCGATCGCAGCGAACTGAGCGTTCATCGCGGTGAGGCCCCCCAGGTCGACCACGAGATAGATAGCGGCCAGCGTCATGAGCGCGATCATCACGGTCCCCTGTAGCAGGTCCGTCCACGCGACGCTGATCAACCCGCCCATCACTGTGTAGGTGATGAACACGATTCCGATCACCCAGACCATATAGCGATATGGGACGCCTGTAATTGCGGTGACGAGGACGCTCGCGCCGACGAGTTGGATGATCAGGTACACCCAGGCGTTACCGAAGAGGATTACACCCGTAATCGGACGGGCGTACTCTCGCCCTGTCACGCTTGCGACAATGTCGGGGAGCGTGACCTTGTCTAGTTCGCGTATCTTGTGCGAGACGAAGTAGAGCGCGCTGATGCCGAGCGCGAGGCCAAAGTTGACGCCAACCATGATGGCCCAGCCCGTTTGTGCGAACTCACCGATCACGCCAATCGCTGCGACCGCACTAAAGAAATTTGCCACCAGCGACCAGGTCGCGAGCCACTTTCCGAGGTTCTTCCCATACACCCAGAAGTCGTCCTTTGTCTTCGTACGCGTGTACCCCCACGCGCCAATCGCGAGCACGATCAACAAGTAGATGACAAAAGCCCCGAGGTAGAACGGGTTTACTGACTCTACTGAAACCATCTATTTGCCTGCCGCTTGCTCTTCTGGTTTGGTTCGGTCCCCGCCGGGGAACGGCTTGTCCATGAGTTTGTGAACGATCAGGTAGTGACCCATCCCCAGGCTCCCCGCGAGAACCGTGGCGATCACCATCGCGAACGTCTCGATTGGAAGACCCAATACAGTCATTGTGATTGTTAACTGTTGTCGTGACAGTCGATCTGACTCCGTGGCGCAGCCGGTATAAATCGCACGGCCAGGTGACATTCGGGTAGCATCATCGAAGATAGTGAGTGCAGTATTCATTCTTCGACGGAGCACCGGAGGAGTGCGCAGGCGAACACAGCTCTCGTCCCGGTGGGCGAAACGCCGAGTCAGCTACCCACGACTTCAGTCGTGGGCTTCCCCCCGCACCGCAACGGAACCGTGCCGCTCGATGGGGTTTCGGCCCGCGCTTCAATGAGCGTCGTGGGTGGGTTGCAAAGTTCCCGTCCACCGTGGAGGGGTTCCGCACACCGCGTTGATTGGTCGTGGACTCCGGCTCTGACCGTCGCGCCGAGGCGCGATGGTACGAGTATGGAGCTACGTTCGCCTTCGTCGTCCCGACCGCTTGCTCCGATTTCTCGGCGGGTGCGCTGACCGGCACCCAACCCGGACGGACGCCGTGTCTCCTGTCTCCACTGGGAGGGTGACGAACCGGTTGAGGCTCTTTTGCCGTCCGGTACAGTTTGTCCACACTGGACCTCGCGTCCGTCCGCGGAGAGGGCGGTCGTTCGCCCCCACGAAGCGGTTTTCTCGCCGGAGTTGCACCGCCCGCGACGAGTGCCTTTGTCGAACGAACTTCCCGATGGACGCAACGCCGTTCGGCCACCTTGCAAGGGGTTGCCACGGACGAAAAGCGTTGCGAACCCGCCGCCAGCGTCGCATTCCTCCCACGGCAAAAGCCGTGGGCTTCCTGCTTGAACTACTGTGAGGTCGTATACCCTTGTGGCGGGATCGCTCGTTCACCGGCGGCACAGCGCGGATGCCCCTTCCTCAACGAGCGAGCAACGCGAGCGAGTAGGGAGGGGAGGAAGCCGGCGGTGCAGTTTTCGTCCCTCGGAGCGTGCATGGTACTACTGCATCGGAACCAAAACGGAGCCGGTGTAGGGGCCGCTGTAGACCGGCCCTGAACTCGGGGACTATGACCGCGAACGTGACGCCACTGGCCGCTCCGTTCCCACTGTTGGGATTGAGCGCGAGATGAGAACACCGGGAATTAAAGCGGTGTAGGGCGCTAATTCTCCTTCCTCAAGCGCGGGCGAAGTGAGCATCCCGTTCGTGACGCTACGTCGCAGTAGCCGTCGACCAGCCCGTTCACACGTTGCTCCTGCATCGATGTGCAAGCTCTGTGCATGCGCCGAAATCGTTATCCGACTATGTGCAGAACTTGCACATAGAATGGGCGCGAGTGACAAGCCCCGACGGGTTCACTTCCAGTCCCCGGAGTATCTCGTCGAGCGTCTCGACGCGATCGCGGACCTCTTCGACAAAGACCGAACGGATGTCCTCGTCGAGGCGATCCGCGAGTACATCGAAGAGACCGCCGACAGCGAGACGTTCCAGGAACTGGTGGCGACGAAGTACTACGATGACCAACTCGAATTCGAGACGGTCAAGCAGCTTGTCGGTGCCGAGATTGCTCAGCGGCTCCGGCTCCTCAAGGCAGATCTCGAGGGTGAACCGTTCGATCTCGCTGCGTCCGCTGATGTCGACATCTACGGCGACAACGCGACGACAGTGGATACCGCGGACGGCGACGAGCGATGAGCAGGCCGCAGCTGCGAACCGTCGTCGCCGACACGAGCGCGCTGGTCAGTCTCGCCGTCCCACGAGCCGACGCAGCGTACGACACCGACACCGCTCCGGATCCCCTCCAGTATCTCCTCACCTCGTGTTACGTCTCCGTCCCACCGGAAGTCGTTGCAGAGCTTCGTGACATGGCCCAGTACCAGGACATCCACGGCGCTGCAGCGTCCAACGTCCTCGCCGCTCGCACCCACTATACGGTCGACGATCCCTATGAGCGAGCCGACACGCCCGAGTCGCGACCGACGTTCGGCCTCGACGACGGCGAAACCGACGGCATCGTTCTCGCGAACGACCTCGACGTTGACGGCTTTCTGACCGATGAGTTCGGCGGGACGAATTTCGCGCTCATCCATGCAGTCCTGCAGGGCCCGCGTATCGTCCCAACACCACGGCTGCTCTGTGATTACGCCCGCAACGACCACATGACCCACGAGGAAGCACGGACGCTCATCATAACGATTAGCCCGCATCGGAGCTGGAAGAACAGCCCCTACGTCACGCAATTATTGGCCCTCTTGGAGTAGAATTACGTTCCGAGCCCGGTGACCCAGCCGTTTACGTTTTCGTAGCACGATGGTATTACCATGAAATACGCGAGTGTCAGTGTCAAGTTCCCGACCGAACTCGACACCGAGATTGAGCGATTCCTCGATGAAACGGGGATCTACACCAACAAGAGCGAATTCATCAAGGAAGTCTGTCGTGCCCATCTTGATTCGAGCAGGGAATCCCGGCGTTCACGCCGGGCGGGAATGCGACACGATACTGACCAACCTCCGTCGACACTCGGGAGAAACCCAAACAGTTAGTACACACCACGACGTATACGATTTCAAGGGTTACGTCGGCTTTTGGCACTTGCGCGAAAGTACGAGACGCGCTGAAACCAGTGTCCTGAATATTTCGGGGCGTCGGTTCCCACGGGCCGGTTCTGCAATCGGTTGCGGGGTTCGCGTCGGTCGTCAGCACGGTAAACCGCCTAACAGGTGGGTTAAGTGTGATCGGCCCGCTATCGACCATGAGGTTGACGCCCGTGGAGAGAGCCACCCTGAGAAACCGGGTGACGATGACTCGGCGGGCGATAGGAGCGCCCGTGGCAGTGCCACAGGACGCTTCCGGAAGAGTGGTGGCGTGAAACCCGCGCCTTTGACGCCGGAAGAGACGGTCCTGAAACCTGCTCGGCAACACGCCGGGTTTCCTCCCGTGTGGGGAAGCCCCGCCGTTTACGGCGGGGAGGATGTCACAAGTGATCGTCTGGATCTTTGAAGTGACCGGAATAACCGCCCCAGACACGGTCACGCGGCGAGTCGGTGACTTCTGCCCCTGCGTCTTCTGCTGCCTTTATCACCTCATCGACTTTTTCTTTAGACATGACGTTGTGGCCGAGGGTGAACTCTACAGAACTCATCCCAATTCCGTCAACGTTCGCGTCTTTTGCAATCTGCTCTTTGGGGTAGAGCGCGAGCTGCAACCCACTGTTCAATGGGAAGAAAGCGACAGCTCCACCTTCGAACTCTATTCCGACGATACCTTCTGTCTGCCATCCCAACCCATCATGGTAAAAGGCAAGTGATTTTTCCAGGTCGCTGACCCCCAATGTGATGACGGTGACTCGTGGATCCATAAGTAAACTACCCCGTCCTACTCGCTCCCTCCCGCCGTGCGGCGGTCGGTCACTCCTTGAGGGCGGGGCGTTCCCGCACCGACATTGTGCCCCGCGACCCCATGCATGGACGCGGCCCGGCTTCCTCTTACCGTCCTGCCGACGGCGTAGGCGCATTGTTGATGCCTCCCACTCCGACCGCCGACGAGGATTGTCCCGCCGATTTAATTCCCGGTGTTCTCGCGCTCTATCCCCAATCGGGGGACGGGAGTCGAACCCGTTCGCGGTCGTCGTTCCCGAGTAGAGGGTGCGTTGGGATCGCACCACAGGAGCCAGTTTACTGGTGGCTCCTACCCACCCGGACGTGTGCCGGGAGAGCAGTAACTCAGGATCGGCAGTACACCGGCTTAACCCGTTGCGAAACGCGCTCCTCCCCTCGCTACCGCTCGCTTCGCTCGCGGTTGAGGAAGGGGGCTCCGCGCTATCCGCTAAAGCTGAATTGCAGGCGCTAAGCCCCCATCCTCACCGAGCGCCGAAGGGAGCGAGCAGGGTGGGGATACAGCGCCGTCTTTGGTGGTCTTACACGTGCGATAGCGTGATATACTATCTCACGAAAGCGGTACGTGTGCGTGATAGTAGGAGGAATTGAAGTCCTCAAGGCCTCCCACGCACTGCGCAGTGCGGACACGTAGGCACGGGACAGGCCGAATCGACGCCTTCGGAGAGTTACAAACCGAGACGAACGTGAGGTATACCAAAAGGCGCTTGGCGATGCGATGGAGACCGCTCGGAAGGACGCCGAAGTAGCGGCCAGCGTTGAAGGCATCCCGTATCGAAAATTACAAGTAGTTAATAAGAGAGGACGAAAAATGACATTCGTCTGGGTTTATAATTCATGCAGATTTATACTGGTGTAGTAGAGAGCGCTCAGTAAGATGGACACGCCAAAATTAACGCGTACTCGGGGCAGAGTTTTCATTATATCAATTATAGTGGTTCTTTTGATACCAGTTCTGGCGGCAGGGATGCTACATCAGCCATCGGATAATACTGGTGATCCGAATCAAGTGAGCGGAAACGAGACCGGGGAAATTATGTTTATTGCATTTCAGGGGAAGTTCAATACAATTGATGATAACACGGGACGATTAGTTGCTCTCGACAGAGAAACGAAGACTGTCATTTGGGAACACAAGCAGCACCGACGGTATTTTGACGTCGATCCAATCGATAAAAATACCATTTTATTTAGTGCGACTAGGGATCTAAGTAACGGCGAGTCTGATCGCGTTGCTATCGTAATGAATTGGCGAACTGGCGAGGTTAAAGATAAATTCGTCATTCCAAAAGATACGCACGATATTGATTATTTAGGTGATGGAAAATACGCGATCGCGGACAAAGCAAGCCATAAAGCCTACATACTTGACAGGAATACGGATGAAACTGTCTGGCAATTCCGTTTCGCAGATCACTTTTCCGAGAAAGCAGGTGACGGGATAAACGGGGATTATACGCATCTAAACGATATTGACTCAGTTAATAACGGTTCTGCATTTCTTGTGAGTCCCCGGAATTTTGATCGGGTGATGCTGATCAATCGATCTACAAATCAAGTAGAGTGGGTACTCGGTGAAGAAGACAATTATGACATATTATATGAGCAACATAATCCGGTGTTATTATCGCAAGACCCGCCCACGGTACTCGTTGCGGATAGCGAGAACGATAGAATTGTTGAATATCAAAAGAAAGGCCAAGAGTGGGAACTCACGTGGTCATATTATGGGCAGTTGAATTGGCCACGTGATGCGGATCGGTTGCCTAATGGCAATACATTGATTGTTGACAGTAACGGCGATCGTGTTGTCGAGGTCACACCAGATAGAGAAGTTGTGTGGGAGCTTGCAATTCGAGAGAATCCATATGATGCAGAGCTGTTAAAATATGGGGATGAACCGCAGGGCCCGCCTATGACTGAATTCAAAAGTGAGTTTGGCTCCCCTATCCCAGAAGATCACTCACAGTCACATGCGCTTAGTCCTCTATTTGATGCGTTTGATTCAGCATACTACCTGGCACAATGGGTCCTCCCTTCATGGATTGATAAAATCCAGTTCTTATTCTTGCTCGCTGCAGGTGGTGTTTTGATCTCATGGCTAACTGCTGAAGCGGTTATTAAGATCCCTCTAGATCGAGTTAGAAAGTAGATAAATAGATACGTTCTTCTATCTTTCTTAGGCGAGAGAATCCCGCCGTTTACGGCGGGGAGGAGGTCACAATTCTACTAATTGGCAGCATTGGTAACTAGACAGCGCCATCAAAATCAATTCGTCACAAATCCGTCGAAAGCGATCCAGGCGAAAACTCCATGTCGGAGTCGTCGGAATCGGCGACGAACTCGTCGACGTCGATGTATTCGGAGAGAGACTCGTGGACACCGACCAGTTCGACTGTATCGTCCATCGCAGAAAGGATCAGGTTGACGTCCATGTCGAGCGCGTACTCTCGGTACGTGCCGCCGCGGCGGCCCTCGTTTCGCTCCGTGACGGAGATGATGCCGAGCATCGCGAGTTCGCTCAGGTGATCACGCATCCGTCGCGGGACGAGCGGATCGCGGTTCGCCATCTCCGCGAAGCGCGTGTATCGCGGGCGGACGTCCCGCGAGCGGATCGGCGTCTCGTCCTCGAGATCGAGCGTCAAGAGCGCGTACAGGACGAGGTGGCCGTGCTCGGTCAGTCCCATGATCCCCTCTTTGATCCGACCCCGTTCGAGCGCGCGGCGGCCGTGTTTCACGTGCTCTTCCGTGACGAACTCGGTCCCTCGATCTCGCGCGAGATCCCCCGCCTTCATCAGCAGGTCGATCGACTGTCGGGCGTCGCCCGCGTCCCTCGCGCCGTACGCCGCACATAACGGAATAACCTCGGACGAGAGCACGTCCTCGTGGAACGCGACCTGAGCGCGCTGTTCGAGGATCGCCCGGAGGTTCGTCGCGTTGTACGCCGGAAAGTGGATTTCCTGCTCACAGAGCGAACTTTTGACCTTGGGAGAGAGATCGTCGCGGAACGAAAAGTCGTTCGAGATACCGATCAGCCCGACCTTCGCGCGGTCGAGGTTCCCGTTGGCGCGGGCCCGCGGGAGCTGATAGAGGATGCTGTCGTCTTGGACGTGATCGATCTCGTCGAGAACGATGAGAATCGTGCCGCTCCGCGCGTCGAGGTCGTCCCAGAGCATCTCGTAGACCGACGCGAGCGGATACCCCGTCGTGCTGATCTGCTCCGTCTCGGGCCGGAGTGCGTTCACGAGCTGCGTCGAGATCTGGTACGAACTCGTGAGCCCGTCGCAGTTGAGAAACACGACGCTGAGGTTCAGATCGTCGTATCGGGACGCGTCCTCTCTCAGGTGGCTCAGCAGGTACCGGGTCGCCGCCGTCTTTCCGACGCCAGTCTTGCCGTAGATGAAGACGTTGTTCGGCTGTTCGCCGTTTATCACCGGCTGAAGGGCGGCCTGAAACGTCTGCAACTCCTCGTCGCGTCCGACGAGCTCGTCCGGTTGGTAGTCCTCCCGGAGCGCGTCGCGGTCCCGGTAGATGTGATGGTCTCGCTCGAACAACGCCATGGTCGTAACTCGACAGTGAACGTGATAAAACCACCGCGTCCGGAGTGTCCGCAGCGTCCGCTGTTCTTCTTGTATATAAATAAAGGGTGGGACACACCCCCTCCACTATGTCCGGAGTAAGTAGAACGAGAGGGTGGGGGGAGGTGAACGGAGGTTCTGAAGGCAGGAAAAAATATATTTGTATAGCGTGTGAGCTAGTCCGTATTGCAGCTTTAGCAAATGCGGAGGAACGAAGTGGCCGCATTTTGTGACGATCGGCACCTCCTCTGTGAAGTCAGAACAGCGGACATAGTGGTGTGAGTGTGTCCCCTCGACGACTGTATCGTACACGAGTTTTACAGAAACGGTATAGTACTCACACAGCGTTAAAAAGCGCTAAAAACGACGATATCTCCTATCCAGTCATCTCATGTGTCCGTCTGATCGACTGCATTTGTATTCTAACATCCCTTCAATGACATCTCGTCTCGTCCATTCTACGCGATGGCCCTCCTTCGTGAGCGTGGAACAGCGGACATAGTGGTGTGAGTGTGTCCGGAGGCGTTCGATCCGAGTTACTGCGGACACGGTGGTGTGCTTAGTATCGTTCGGCTCTCCTCAATTCGAGATCAACAAATCTTCATGGTAAGCATGCACTGCGTCCATAACCCATAATTATAATTCATACAAAAGTACTTCTTGGATAGGCGTCTCTCTATCGACACAGAGGACAGCCGTGAACTACCCCGCCCTGCTCGGCCTTGTGGCCTCGCTGAGGACGGGGCTTCCTGTTTCCACGACGCGCTGTGCAGGAACCGAATCGGTTCCCGGAGGGAGCGCAGTCTCCGCAGGCAGTGAATCGGGGTGAACCACCCCTACGTCGGTGAGTCCGCGTGAAAGGATGTTGTACGCCGCGTTGAGGTCCCTGTCCGCTTCGAATCCGCACGAGGGACACGAGTGTTCCCGAACCCAGAGCGGTTTGTCGGTCGAAACACCGCAGTTGGAACATTCCTTTGTCGTTCCGCGTGGATCGACGGCGATGAAGTGTGTTCCTTCCCGGTCGCACTTGTATTCGAGCATCCGTAGGAACGTTCCCCACGCCGCCGACGCTCGGTTGCGGCTGTTCGACGGGAGTTCCATCAACCCCTTCGCGTCGAGATCTTCGACGGCTACGAGGTCGTATTCCCGCGCGTAGTAGTTCGAGAGCTTGTGCAGGAAATCCCGTCGCTTTCGCTTCAGGTCGGCGTGACGATGAGCCACGACGCGTTGTTGCTCGCGGTAGTTCGTCGACCCGTGTTCCTTCCGCGTGAGGTCGCGCTGTGCGCGTTCCAACCGCTCGCGTTCGTCTGAGAGGTCGGGGCCTTCGACAGCGGTTCCGTCGCTGTCATGGGCGTACTTCAGGATGCCCACATCGATCCCGACGACCTTTTCGGGATTCTCGGGTTTCTGCGGTGCGTCGTTCTCGGTTTCGAGTCCGAGGACGGCGAACCACTCGCCCGTCGGTTCCTGCTTCACGACGACTTCCTTGATCGTCGCGTCGGCGGGAACCTCGCGGTGGGAGACCATTGGAACGTCGCCGATCTTGGAAAGAGAGAGTACAGGCCGACCGCTCGTGTTGTTGAGCTTGAAGCCGGTTTGACTGTACGTGATCGAGCGATATTCCTGCGGTGCCTTCCACTTGAGTTCGCCGACCCGGTAGCCGTTCTTTTTCCGCCCCTTCAACGTCGAGAGGTTGTCGTACAATCGCTGTACGACTTTCTGAAGCACCTTCGAGTGGACCTGTTTGAGTTTGGTCCACTCGCGTTTGAGGTCGGGAAGGAGTGACTGTTCGGAGTAGGCGGACGTGCCGTCTACTCGGTTGAGTCGGTGGAGGAAGTGGTTGTAGACCTGTCGGCAGGTATCGACCGTCCACGCTAACCGCTCGTGGAGTTCGTCGGTGGGTTTGAGCCGATACCGGTAGTTGTAGCGCATGGGCTACTCGTCGGCTGGATCGGGTTCGGAAACGCGGACGACTTTGACCTCGGCACCGATCCACCGCTTCGGGACAGTGATGTGAGCACCACCGCTCCCGAACGGTTTCACGGTTCGGTCGAGGACTTCTTCAGCGTTGTCGGTTTCGTACCGATCCATTACCAGAGTATATAGTTTGCATATAGTTTAACCTACCGATTTCGTGGGCCTGCGGGCCGGCAGTATCGCACGTTTGAGAACCGTGTGGGCGTCGCCAGAACGCGGAAGCGTTCTGGCTGCCAACCAGAAGCCTACGGCTTCTGGTGACGTTGACGAGACGCTGCGCGTCTCGTTCGCGCACAAGAGCTCCGCTCTTGTGAACGCTGTCTCCCCTCCCTACTCGTTCCCTCCGGTCGCTCGGTGAGGGAGGGACCTTAGCGCCTCAATTCAGGTAACGCCGCTCGCGTTCAACAAACCACGAAACGGCTGTCGAGTCAATGTCGACACGGCCATCCAGTCATAACTCGTACTGAATTCGTAGAAAATGAAATGAAGAGACGACCGTGAACCAGGCGACTCGAAATGCTTTGCAAATCCTTCTGGGTTTGGGTTTGCTGCCAGTGGCGGCGCCGTTCGTCAGTGCTCATGAGCCGAGCACTGCGATCTCAGATCACGGGCTCGGATTCGGATTCGTAGTCGCGCTGACCGTCGCACTCGGTATTCTAGGTGGTGTCATCGTGGTTCGGCGGCGATCCTCTGCCGAGAGCCGTCCGTCGACTCTGAGCATCTCGATTCTATTGGTCGTCCTCGGCTGCTGGGCAGCCATCGTTGCTGTCCTCGAAGGATCTGCCTTCGCAGGGATGGTCATGGTTGCCGGAGCCGTCGCCACGTGGTCACTCCGGAATCACGTCTTCGGTGGCCACCGCGGGTGCGACCAAGCCGCACTCGGAGCCGTGGTTCTCCACCGCTTCGTCGAGGGAGCGCTCTTGGCGATACTCTACTCGGCCGCCGCCACCGTCGGTCTCGGGGCCGCGCTAGTTCTCGCAGCTCATACGGCAGCGGAGACGGGCGCCGTCGCCGGTCTCTGGTCGACGGGTAAATGGAAATGGGGCATCATTGCCATCGTTCAGGCCGGGTTCGTCGCTGGTGCGCTCGGAGGGGAGCTTGTGGCCCAGTTTATGACTCCACTCGTCTCTATCACCGCTCTTGCACTTCTCGGCGGTACACTAATCGCATCCGGTGTGATCACTGCGTCGAACCGCCAGCGCGTACCTCCTGGTGATCTGTCCACCTGAGTTTCCGTAAGCTACCCACGGCTAAAGTCGTGGGTAGCTTACTGCTACTGCCGGTGAGATGTCACTCCTGGTTCTGTGACGCATCTGTTTGTTCTTTCCCCTTGGTAGGGGGTAATTGTTCACGAGAAGGGAGGAGAGTGATTGGTTTCATCGTATCACTATCCGGGGGAAGTATGGTTGTTTCCAGTCTGCGTGCGATGTCAGGATCCACTGCGCCGGCTAGGGATAATGCCTCCTGCGCGTAGTTGTCGAGCGTGAGTACATCGCGGAAGAAGCGACAGAGTGTTTTGTGCGTGTCGTACAGCTCAGCAGCTTGCTCTCGGCCTGCGTCAGTCAATTCTACGCCAGAATACCGTTCGTACTGAACGAGTTCATCGTTTGCGAGTCGCTGAATCATTTCCGTCGCGGCTGCTGGTGAGCGATTAAGCAAACGTGCAATCCGTCCCGTTGCGACCGGCGCTCCATCTGTGTGTTCGAGCGCGTAAATCACTACGAGATACTGTGCGTTGCGTCCCATCACGGACAGACACTCGAATACGAAGTAACAACGTCTGATTAGCGGTGCAGTTCGATAACCGTGTCGGTGGCGATCCAGCCGTCCGTGTTGCCGGATTCGAGAAAGACGAGGGTTCCTGGGCAGGTTTCACAGGTGGAGACTGCGGGAGGCGCATCGTCCGTCTGTATCGGTGTTGGTTCCGAGTCCGACCGTGAACGCGCAGGCATATGCGGGATTTAGGTAGGCCTAAAGTAAAAAAGATTCGGTTCTCGAAACGGTTCAGCGGTACGGGTGGTGCACCGATCCGGCATCGACGGAACGGGTGTTGCACCACCATCATCGCTCAGTCTCCTCGTTGTTACATGAATTCAGGCGAGAAAGCCCACGACTTGAGTCGTGGGATGAATCGCCGTCATCGTCTCCTTTCAGTGTGTGGCATAGTCTTAGGTGCTCTCCGCGCGGTTCTATACCTATCCGACGCGGCACGTCCGCGCCCATACTGGGACAATCGGCCACATTCGGACCTCCCGACCGAGGCTCGACGGTACCCCGTCGGGATACCTCACGTCAGGTACCGACGCTACATACCCAAGTACCTCCGAATCCGCCGACGCACCTCGTAATCCACTTGGAAACGAGTGGAGTCGTGGGAGGAGGTCAAACACCCAGCAAGTAGCCCACCGGTGACGACTGCCCCGCCGTACTTCACGTACTCTCGTCGCGCTGGTGCCTCGTGTTGCGTGGGGTCGTCCGCCATACGTTTTAGGCTTGCCTAAATGACCAAAGTGATTTCGATTATTAGGCGGTCTTGAACTACCCTGCCCTACTCGCTCACGGCTGATGCCGTTCGCTCCGTGAGGGCAGGCTTCCTGCTTCCATGACGCGCTGTGCAGGAACCGAAGTGGTTCCCGTAGCGAGCGCAGTCTCCACAGGCGGAGGTATGCGCTTGAATCTCTATCACTCAGCACACGTTGACCCATCTCACCTGTTGAGATAATCCCTGGTTGTGGGTTGTTTACTGCATCAATGAGCTCAGAGAGCTGGAACTCTCCACCATTGGCCTTGAGTGCCGCAACAATCGCTCGTGTTCGCTCATCGTCCAGGATCTCCGAAAGCGCCTCTCCGTGTGTCTCTGGTCGGCGCTCTGGTTCTGAGGTGATAGTCTCCCACGACTTTAGTCGTGGGTTTTCTCCTCGAACCTCTGTAAATCTCTGGTGACTGTCCATCTTTGCTCAATATCCCCGATTGCTGGAACTACCCAGACGTCGTCCCCAGCACTCTCCAGACAGGCTGTGAGCAGATTTTCATCGCACACACTCTGCTGAATGAGGTATGTCGCTTTCAGGTACATAGTTTCCGTACTCACGGGTGGTCCTCCATCAACTCGGTGACCTCCTTGACGCCTTCTTTTTCTTCTTCCCGAATATCTTCTAAGGCCGCAAGGAGTTTTGTGCGGTCGATTTCGAACGTCACGTCGCTCTCGTTGATTGCCGCGATGAGGTCATCGTAGAATTTGTACGCTGATTCTTCAGCGTGAAGTTGATCGTAGAGAATGTCGTCGAAATCTTCTGGCTTCGTTTTATCGTATCTATTCTGGACAAGCTGCTCGATGTGGGCTGCAGGCATGGTCTCCGCGTCCATCTGTTCAAGGAGATCTTCCAGTTGGTTTCGGTGGTGCGCGGATTCTTCGCGGGTTTCTGCCAGTAGGTTCTCGATGGTTGGATCAAGGTCGGCCTGTTCTGTAGGGGAGAGTGATTGGTGGTGTTGGGTGGCCCGTGCTTCGACGACCTCCTCTAGGACAATACCGAGCTGGAGGAGGCGAACCAATTGGTGGTTCGACGAAACATGGTTTCCAACATCCATACACTATGATTGGGTCTGACCGGCCGTTAAAGATTTGTATTGATATGTAGAGTACCTCCAATCAATTCATGTTTTATAGTTGCTATTTATATTCGGAGATATGGATAATCCTGGTCTTATCGGGAGAGTACCGGATTTTTAGGCGATACGAAAATTTATCCGATAATTGAAAAGTTATAAGAAGTTCGGCTGCCTACCCTCAACCGTAATGAGTACCCAAGAAACCGTTCGCAGACAGGCCGGCAGCGTCCACGAGAACCCCGTCCGTCTCGACAAAGAGAAGGCCGAGCAGATCATCAACGCGCTTAACACGGACCTCGCCGACGCGTACGTCTTGTACCACCAGCTCCACAAGCACCACTGGAACGTCGAAGGAGCCGAACACCTCAGCATCCACGTCTTCCTCCAGGAGGCCTACGAAGACGTTGAGGAGGCTGCCGACGAGATCGCCGAGCGTATCCAGGCTATCGGTGGGGTCCCGCACGCCAGTATGCCTGCCCTCTCGGAGGCCGCCACGGTCGAACCTGAAGACGAAGACGTCTACGACATCCGCACGTCCTTCGAGAACGACCTGGGGATATACGGCGACATTATCGAGAGCTACCGCGAACACATCGAACTCGCCGAAGGCCTCGGTGACTACGCAACCGGCGAGATGCTCCGTGAACAGCTGGAGGACCTCGAAGAGCACGCCCACGTCATCGACCACTACCTCGAAGACGATACCCTCGTCCTCGAATCTGCGACGAAGTAACCTCTCGCTGATACGAATTTGTAGTGTATACCCGCGTCTTCAGGCGCGGGTCGAGCGGGAGGCCCGACCGATCATCCGCCGTCGGGTGCCGGGGCGGATATCCCACGATGGTACGTTTGAGCGCCTGTGCTGGTTGTTTTGATGTGCTACTCCAGCGGAGAGAGTCATGCCAGAGAACACACGCATGTCGATGACTCAGTTGGAGATGGGGCCTGAGTGACCGGGCCACAGCCCTCCCACGGGAGGTAAACCGAGAGATTCCCTTGGTGTCTCGCGAGAGCAACGCTCTCGCGGACTCATCGGAAGACTGTGTCTTCCGAGATGTCGCCGGTTTCCTCCGAGTGCGGGTTGAAACCTCGAAGGCCACTGGCCGCTATCCCACGGTGGGATGCCACGCCCTCACGGGCGTGGAGATGGTCACTCTACGCTAGTTGACGTCTGGTGCGTTTTCGTCGGTTTGTCCGGGGAGTTCAATTTCGATTTCGAGTTCCGGTTCCCCGACACCGTCGAAATCGATCTCCAATTCGACGGGCTCGCCGAAAGGGAACGGTAGTTCCCATTTGTCGTCACTGATAGTGAGCGTGTCCTCGTCGCGGAGTTGTTCGCCCAAGTTGATCAGGAACTTACCCGCTTCACTCGCATCAAGCCGGTATTCTTGTTCGAATTCACGTCCGGTTCGAATTGTGGTCAGGTTTTCCTCGGTGTCGGCGGAGTCGTCTGCCATCGTCACCCTGATAGCGACTTCACAGAGGAAAACGCGTCGATTGACCTCCTCCCGCGCCTGAAGACGCGGGTATGCGCTCGCAACTCTATCAAGATGCTATGGAGGAACCAGATTCCCCTCAGATGGCCGTTTAGCTGAATTGAGGCGCTAAGCCCCCTTCCTCAGCGAGCGCCGACCGAAGGAAAGGCGTGAGTAGGGAGGGGATACAGCGCCGCACAGTTTTCATACACTCTACGGTTGCAGGCCCACAGGACCACGCAGTCGCAACGTTTTTACAGTAGGGTGGAATAGTATTGAACGAACCCAATGGAATACGACCTCGACTCGGGAGCGCACTCGACGTTTTCCCTGCACTACCACCTGATACTCACCACAAAGTATCGGCGCGGAGTGCTAACCGAGGAGCGAACCCAATTCATTCACGAGGTCATCAGCGGGTTCACGGACAACTACGGTGTCGAACTGACGAACCTCGACGGCGAGGACGACCACGTTCATATCCTGTTCCGAGCGAAACCAACCACAGACCTCGTGAAGTTCATCAACACGGTCAAGGGCGCGACCGCCCGCCGTATCCGCAACGAGTACGCGGACGAACTGAAGACCGAACTGTGGGGCGACTCGTTCTGGAACGACTCGTACTGCCTCATATCGACGGGGCAAGTGTCGCTGGATGTGCTGAAACAGTACGTCGAGAACCAACGCGAGTAGAGAGCCATGTACTACGCCTACAAGTACCGTCTCAAGCCGTCCGACGCCCATCGTGAGGAGTTGGACCGCCACCGAGACATTTGTCGGCAACTCTACAACCACACGCGTTACCGCCTCAACGAGTACCAAGACGAACACGGCGAACTGCCGTCCATGACCACCCTGCGGTCGGAACTACCCGACCTCAAGAAGTGGTGGGACGGCCTCTCGGACGTGTACTCGAAGGTTCTCCAAACCGTCGTGGAACGCCTGTTCGACAACCTCAAAGGACTCTCCAAGCTCAAGGAGAATGGCTACGGCGTCGGTCACCTCAAGTGGAAGCCGCCACGGGAGTTCCGCAGTTTCACCTACAGTCAGTCTGGCTTCAAGCTCGACAAGAAGGGCGGTCAGACTGTCCTGTCACTCTCGAAACTCGCGGACATACCGATTCGGCTTCACCGCGCCATCCCCGACGATGCCAAACTCAAGCAGGTCACGGTCAAGAAGGAACCGACGGGCGAGTGGTTCGCCACGTTCGGCGTCCAAATGGACCGTGACCCACCCGAACCGCCTGAGAATCCCGAACGGTGCGTCGGTATCGACGTAGGGGTTCTCAAGTACGCCCACGACACGGACGGAACGGCGGTCGGGTCGCTCGACCTTTCGACGGAACGTGAACGCTTGGAGCGCGAGCAACGGAAGCTCTCGCGGAAGCAACACGGATCGAACAACTACGAGAAGCAACGGCGTCGGGTCGCGGAGTGTCACGCCGACCTCCGACGGAAGCGCCGCGACTTTTTGCACAAACTCTCGAACTACTACGCGAGAGAGTACGACCTCGTAGCGGTCGAAGACCTGAACGTGAAGGGGATGATGGAATCGCCGTCGAACAGCCGCAATACGGCGTCTGCCGCGTGGCGAACGTTCCTCTCGTTGCTCGAATACAAGTGCGAGCGCAAGGGGACGCACTTCGTGGCGGTCAACCCGAGAGGGACAACCAAGGAGTGCGCGTCGTGCGGTGTCTCGACGGACAAACCGTTGTGGGTCCGTGAACACTCCTGTCCTGCCTGCGGGTTTGAGGCGGACAGGGACGCGAACGCGGCGTGGAACATTCTTTCTCGCGACCTCGAAGATATAGGAGTGGGACACTCCGAATCAACTCCTCAGAATCGCGGTGCGATTCTGATGGGCTGCGAAAATCGCTACGCGATTTTCGAACGCCTGTGGAGACTGCGCTCCCTGTGGGAACCGATTCGGTTCCTGCAAAGCGCGTCGTGGAAGCAGGAAGCCCCGGCCTCACGGAGCGAACGGCGTCAGCCGTGAGCGAGTAGGCCGGGGTAGTTCACAGTGATTCACCAAGAGATGTTCACTCTCAATGACTAATTGTCCGGCTAAGACGTTTTTACTGTTCTATTGAAACACTCAATCAGTGATAATTTGGCGAAGTCGGGATGAATACAGAGCGCGTATGCCCAAGTATGGGTTGTCGAACGGAGGTTCTCAAACCAGACACTATTGAGTGCCTGTAGTGAGTATTTATGGCCAGAGTGCCATACTTCGGCCGATGGCTACTGAGGCGACCTTCACGATTCCTGCAGACCAGTTTCCTCTCGGGACAGTCTTTCAGCAATTACCGGATGTAACGATCACACTGGAGCGAATTATCCCCGCACAGGACGTGATCGTTCCATACTTCTGGGTCCGCGGAACTATCGTTGACGATATCGAGGAGTCGTTTTCTGACCATCCAGGGGTGAAAGCTATGCGCCTTGTTGACTCCGTTGAGGACGAGTATCTGTTGCGTGTCGAGTGGGCACTGGAATACACCGGTATTCTCAGCACGCTGGCGGAGACAGAGATCCCACTTCTCCAAGCCGTTGGCACGAAACAGCAATGGACATTTGAGGTACGTGGCGATGACCGAAGCGACATTGCGACCTTTCAGCAACGCTGTCGAGAGGTAGATATCCCAGTTACGTTGACGAAGCTGCACGCGCTCATGCCAGTTGAAACGGAGACCGAGACGGCACTCACCGACACACAACAGGAAGCGCTGGTCCTCGCCTACAACCGTGGCTACTTCGAGTCTCCGCGCGAGGTGACGATGGAAGACCTCGGTGACGAACTCGACATCTCTCAGCAGGCCGTCGCGTCTCGACTCCGGCGTGGAATCAAACAGATCCTCGGAAATACTCTTTCCCAGACGGAGCAACCGAATTAGTAGGTTGCTTAAAAGAGTGTTGTATAGCCAAAACCAACTCTGATCTTGGCTTGCGAAAGAGATAGACGTACAATGCCCACTGGGGAGTACGAACGAAAGCTCGCCAAATGTATCGACTGTGATGCTGCGTATCCGGTTAGGAAATGGTCTGACGGGACAACTCAACCGATTGGGTGTAATAACTGTCAGTGTGGATCAACAGAATTTCGAGTTCTCAAATATTCGCTCGACTCCGCTTACCAAACAGATGAATCCACTTAACAAGTAAACTATATAAATTGTCATATTGGTCGGGGTACTGCAGACGATGCGAACCACTCGAAGCTCTGTACTGACTCATCCTCTGTATTCGGCATGCCATTCCTGTCACAACTTGAGGGTCTCACAGAGCTGTCTACGTTAAAATTAATGTTCTCGCGCCTGTACTTCGACGAAGGTGTCGTTTCCACAAACCTTACATTTGTTTGGTGGCTGAAATCGTGCATAGACGACCGCACACGTATTGCACGCGAATAGGGGTCGGCCATGCTGGTCTTGCTGATCGGACATATAGAGAGGACATGGTCCCCATGTAAAAGGAGTACTGGGCAGGCTTTTTGCGTTTCAATAAAATATAGTAAAATCTACAGACTGAGCAGCCCGAGTGTCTCGGGGTCAAGCCCCGAGGCGGTTCACCTCAGGGATTCACATAACTGTCGGGCGAGGAAGCCCACGACTGTAGTCGTGGGAGGAATCGCCCGTCGTTAGTTTCTGTCGCCTGCATCGAAAGAGATCGGCTCTCTTGGGGCGGTTTGTACGACACTGCTGAGCGGCCAAAACGGACGCTTGGTAGGGGCCTCCGTAGGCAGGCCCTGAACTCGGGGACTATGACCGCGAACGTGACGCCACTGGCCGCTCCGTTCCCACTGTTGGGATTGAGCGGGAGATGAGAACACCGGGAATTAAAGCCGGGTGAGTCGGCTTCGGACGCAGACTACGGGACGGAACACCACGCAGGAATCCCCTCCGTGTGCCCGTCCTGCCGCCGTGAACCGCGCCCATGAGTAATCGAGTCGTGTGCCGAAACCGTCGGGGAAAGTCCATGACTGTAGTCATGGGTAGCTTACGATTGGTTCATCAGCCGTTCTCCGATAGAGATCACTGCTCTAGTTAACTGTGCGAAGTTAAGTAACTCATCTACCTAATCCACATTCCTAATTCATCTATCTAATCTATTTCCCTCATTACCTACTTGTCTATCTCCCTCGTCCGCTGATGGGGATATGGCATACATGTAACCAATCCCAATAGCTCACATACATGAATTAGGTAGATAGATTAGGTGACTGTCTGACGTACCTTTATTATGTGGTCGAGCAATCCACCAAACACATGCCTATCACGTACACGGTCTACTCGGAATCCGGTGGCATTCACAAGACAACGTGGACCGCCAACCTTGCCAAAGCCCACGCCCGCCAAGGCTTCGATGTTCTCGTCATTGACCTCGACCACCAGGCTGCCAACCTCACTTACCTCTTCGATGTCGAGGAAGGTCGCGATGATCCCGACACCGATAACCTCGTCCGACACATCCTCGGACGGCCCGGAGGCGACTTTGAAGACCTCATCCGAAGTACTGACGAGGGAATCGACGTCCTCCCCGCCCACGACATGCTCGAAGAATTCACCGAGCTCCTCCTCCAACGCGAACGCTTCGAGGAGAACATGGGCGACGACTTCAACCGCTACGAACAGCTCTACAACGTCCTCTGGAAGAAGAACAACGTCCAGAAGAACTACGACGTTGTTATCGTCGATCCGAATGCTCGTGCTGAGATCATGCTCTACAATGCCATCTACGCCACCCGGACCTTGGTCGCTCCGACCAAACCTGCCGGCAAGGGCAACAAGAGTCTGGACGGTCTAAGCGGCCTCCTCGAAAGCATGAGTGAGAATCTTGGCATCGATGTCGGCGTCGCTGCTGTCATTCTCTCTGGCGCCGGCGACACGAGCACGCACCGCCGCTACATCGAGCAGATGGAGGACGAGTACGGTATCGCAGCCGCGATCGGAAAACGCGAAAGCATGATGGATGAGATGTGGGACGCACAGGGCAGTGCGTTCAAGGTCGTTGAGGAGGGCTGGCATAACGGTGAGAAGGGTACGCGCCGCCTGCGCGACCGCGAAATCGAATCCCTCGAAATCATACTCGAGATCGCCAGCTACCTCGTCGCAGAGTTCGATGTCGAACTGCCCGAAGAACCCACTCTCAACATCGAGAACACGGAGGTGATCTCCTGATGGGGGGGCTCAAGAAGGGCACCGGCTCCCTCAATTTCGAGGAAGAAGAGACCGACAACGAGCACGAGAATACCTCGGAGCAGGAGTCTAATAGCATAACCGAGTCACAGACCCATTCTGCGGACACGTTAGCAGAATCGGCTACGGAAAATAACGAACACGAGCTAGCCCCTCCACAGGACCAAGACCTGGATTCAGAACCGCGAGCCATGGCAACGGCGGATACCGCCCCATCGCCAGCCGCCGACACGACGCCACAGGCACCCAATTTCGACATAGATAACCTCCCCTACCTCGTACAGCGGCAGATGCGCGGCGCCTCAGTAAACGCGGACCGTACGAACCAGCTCCTCCTCGAAGTCCGCCCTTTCGTCAAGGACGACGAAGACACCTTCCTCGACGATCTTCGAGACCTCGTCGACGGCCCCGTCTACAAGGGCGACGCACGCGAGGCCGCGATGGTCGTCGCCCAGGAAAATCCCGAACTCGTCGCCAAGAAGCTCAGCGAATGGGGTATCGAATACCTCGACAAATAACTCCACTCCCGGCTCCCTCGATTCGCCAATCTCTGCTGCCTAGGAGATGAAATCCTTGATAATCCGGCCTTCAGCCCGATGCAGAACGCCACTAGCGGCCGATTGGTTGACTTCAAACGTTTCTGCAAGCTCGATGAGTGTACAGCCACGAGGACTGTCGTAGTAGCCGCGTTCAACCGCTTTAGTAATGAACTCTCGTTGGCGCTCGGTCAGGAGTCCGCTCGCCTCGTATGATTGAGTGACCGACACGATCTCATAGGGGATGTCAGCCGCTGCTAACGCGGTAGTGAACTCCGACAACTGCTTCTGTGAGCCGATTAGATCACCTGATATCCACCCGTCTCGGATGATAAGGGGAAGTCGCGGAAGGTTCCCCGTTGCACGTCTCATCTCATACGATGACGGCATTGGAAACATGCACTGGATTAGTACCATCCCCTCGTCGGAATGGAGCACGTCGTACGAGCGTACCTCTGGTGCGCCGTCGAACCGGCGAACGATGGCGTCCCCGTCTGGTGTCGTTACTTCGACCAATTCGAGCACGTCATCGTCTATGGGATGGGTCGCCAGGATCTTGAACTCGGCATCCGAGAAGTCGGTCGAGACGGCAGCCAGCCAATTATCGTCGTCTACCCCAATCTTGACCTTCAGGTGTACACGAGGCATAACACGCAAAAGTTGGCTGACGAGTGGCTTAACAGACTCGCGGACGCCTTATAAAGGTGAATCTATTCACGCGCAAATCCGTCGTCTCGCCCAGCGTAGCACGTAGAGAATATCTATGAGCACAATTGAAACGGCCATCCCCGTCGTGCAAGGACTACTCGGATTCATCATGGTGGGTGCGGGCAGTGCGAAGATAATCGGCATTGACTTCGCGAAAAAGGATTTCGAACGATACGGCTATCCAGAGTGGTTCCGATTCGTTACCGGTGGCATCGAAGTTATTGGAGGCCTCGGGTTGCTCATCGGTCTCGTATTCGCGCCGATTCTCGCTGTTCTCGGCGGAATTTCCGAATTGAGGCGCTAAGTCCCCTTCCTCAACGAGCGACCGAAGGGAGCGAGTAGGGAGGGCATACAGCACCGCACAGTTCTCAAACGCGTTCGGTAGCAGACCCACAGGCCCACGTACCGACACGCTTATGTCTATCCATAGTCTATACACTCGTAATGGATCGGTTCGAAATCGACGGCCACGAAGTCCTCGATGGCACCGCGAAACCATCCGGGAATAGCGCCCACGTCATCGTCCCGAAACGGTGGCGAGGGGCAGATGTGAAAGTCGTCCGCGTTTCCGAACCCGATTCAGACGAGTAGTCCATGCAGTACAACTATAAGTACCGACTCGCACCGGACGAAGCCACCCGCGACGAGCTTCGGCACCACATCGACGTGTGTCGGCAACTGTACAACCACTGCCTCTACGAACTCAACGAATCCACAGACGGCATCCCGGCTCGCTACGACCTTCAGGGGCAACTCCCCGACCTCAAGAAGTGGTGGATCGACCTGAAAGGCGTTCACTCGAAAGTCCTTCAGATGGTCGTCAAGCGCGTCTACGACAACCTTTCGACGCTCAAAGCACAGAAAGACAACGGACGCGCTGTTGGGATGCTCAAATGGAAGCGTCCTCGGGACTACCGTTCGCTCACCTACAACCAGACCGGCTTCAAGCTCAAGAATACGAGCGGTCGGCCCTTGCTGTGGTTGAGCAAGATCGGTGACATTCCGGTCCGACTCCACCGAGAGATACCCGACGACGCGACACTCAAGCAGGTCACGCTCAAGAAGGAACCGACCGGCGAATGGTACGCTACCTTCGGCGTTGAACTCGACCGTGAGCCGCCGGCGAAACCCGAAAATCCCGAGCGGTGCGTCGGCATCGACATAGGGATTCTCTCGTATACCCACGACTCGGATGGGTTCTCGGTTGGGTCGCTCGACCTCTCCGAGGAACGCGACCGGCTTGAACGCGCACAACAGAAGCTCTCACGGAAGGAACACGGTTCGAACAACTACCGCACGCAACGGCGCGTTGTCGCCAAACGCCACGCCGACCTGAAGCGGAAGCGTCGGGACTTCTTACACAGACTCTCAAACCACTATGCTCGGGAATACGACCTCGTGGCGGTCGAGGACTTGGATGCGAAAGGGTTGATGGAACTTCCGTCGAACAGCCGAAACCGTGCGTCGGCGTCGTGGGGAACGTTCCTTCGGATGCTCGAATACAAGTGTGAACGCGAAGGGACGCACTTCGTCGCCGTTGATCCACGCGGAACGACGAAAGAGTGTTCGAAGTGCGGTGTTTCGACCGACAAGCCGTTGTGGGTCCGCGAACACTCCTGTCCCTCATGCGGGTTCGAAGCGGACCGTGACCTCAATGCGGCGCTGAACATTCTTTCTCGCGGCCTCAATCAAGTAGGAGTGGTTCACTCCGAATCAACGCCTGTGGAGACTGCGCTCCCTACGGGAACCGTTGCGGTTCCTGCAAAGCGCGTCGTGGAAGCAGGAAGCCCCGGCCTCACGGAGCGAACGGCGTCAGCCGTGAGCGAGTAGGCCGGGGTAGTTCACTCATTGCCACGATGATCGGGGCCGTCCTGACGCATCTCTTCCGGGTTGACGATCCACTCTGGAGATCCGTCGGGCCAGCGATCTACCTCATAGCTGGACTCTTCGTCACGAGTTTCCAGCTGCTCTCGTTCTATCTATAAGAAGTACGAGCAGCAGCCATTCCCCTGTTCACACGCCCCATAGCGCCGCGATCCCGAGCACGGTCACGATCGACAGCAGCACCTGCAACGGCGCGCCGACTCGGAAGTAGTCCGTGAACCGGTAGCCGCCGGGCCCGTACACGAGCAGATTCGTCTGGTAGCCGATCGGCGTCACGAAGTCAGCGCTGGCGGCGAAGGTAACCGCGAGCACGAACGCGAACGCGTCCGCGCCGACGCGATTCGCGGTCTCGACCGCAATCGGCAGCATGAGGATGACGCTCGCGCTGTTACTGATGAGCGCGGTCACGAGCGTCGTCAGGATGTAAAACAGCCAGAGCACGCCGATCGGAGGGAGCACGTCCGCGCTCATCGCGCCGAGCGCGCCGAGAAGGTCGGCCGCGCCGGTCTGCTCAAACGCGATACCGAGCGGAATTAGCCCGGCGATCAGGAAGATGACGTTCCACTCGATTCCGTCGTACAGTTCGTGCGGCTTTATGACCCCGGTTACGATCATCCCGACGACGCCCCCGAGGGCGGACACGAGTATGTCGACGACGCCCAGCGCCGCGAGTCCGACGACGAGCGCGATGATGACGAGGGCGATTGGTACTTTCGACGTGCGGTAGTTAGGCTCGGACACCTCGCGCACGACGATGAAGTCTCGGTCCGCCGCCATCCGGTTGAGCGCGTCCTCCGTCGCCTGCACAAGGAGCGTGTCGCCGCTTCGAAGGTGCGTCTGATCCATCCGGTGGTGCAGAATGTTGGACCCGCGACGGATGGCGAGGACGGTCGCGTCGTACTGCTGGCTGAACGCGACGTTCGCGAGCGTCTGGTCGACGAGCGACGACCACGAGGGAATGACGAGTTCCACGAGCGTCCGCTGTTTTTCGTTCGGGCGGAGTTCCTCTTCCGTCACGGTCGCCGTCGGCACGAACGACAGCCCTTCGGTCGTCATGAGTCCTCGAAGCGAGTCGAGCCCGACGCGGACGACGAACAGGTCGCCCGCCCTGACGTCCTCCCCGAGCGGATCGACGAACGGTTCGCCGTTCCGGATGAGCTGGAGGATATCGAAATCCACCGGGGAGTCTTCGAACGCATCCTCGACCGTCCGGCCGACGACCGGCGAGTCGCCTTCGACGACGACCTCGGTCAGGTAATCGCCGAGTTCGTACTCCGCGACGAGATCCTCGCCGGGGCTGACTCGTTCCGGGAGGAGTCGGTAGCCCACGGTCGCGAGGTACACCGCGCTCGTGACGAACACGATCGCGCCGAGGGCGGTGAACTCGAACATCGAAAACGGACGACCGATTAACCTGCCGGCCACGTCGCTCGCGACCAGATTCGTGGAAGTTCCGATAAGGGTGAGCATCCCGCCCGTCATCGACGCGTACGAAAGCGGGATGAGAAGCTTTGAGGGGGACGTCCCGCCCTGATCCGCCATGTCCGAGATGACCGGCATGAGCATCGTGACGATCGGCGTGTTGTTGAGGATCCCTGACGGAACGCCCGCGACCGCGAGCGTCGCAAGGAGTTGTCTACGCTGGTCGGTCCCGGCGAAGGACACCATTCGCTCTCCGAGTCGCTGGACCGCTCCGGTCTTCGTGATGCCGAAACTGAGAACCAGCATCGCCAACACGGTAATCGTCGCCTCGTTCGAGAAGCCCGAGACGCCCTCTTCGGGGGAGATCTGCGTGAACGGACCGAGGACGATTAACGCGACCATGACCATGAGCGCCGTGACGTCCGCCGGTACCAGCTCGGTGACGAACAGCAGGAGCGCGGCGGCCGCGATGAGAAACACGACGGCCATCTCCGCCGTAACCGGCGGCATATCTACCGTCGTTTGAGCGAAAACGGCCGTCGCGGGTAACATCTCCTTCGAACTGCGTGGCGAAGAATAAAAGAGATTCACACGAGATTCAGTCGACGAACCCCGCGTTCGACTCGGTTTTTGCACACAGAATCCCGTCGGGCGTCAAAAATCCGACCTCCGAACGGCGTCTACGACCGTCCCCTCTCCGGCGGCTGTGCGCCGGAGCCACCCGCGGGTGTCTTTGCTCACGTACCGGAGGACGTCGACGCCGGCCGGAGTGGTGTACAACGTGCCGAGAGACGAAGGAGGGACGGGTTCGTAGTCGGGATCCTGCAGATTTCTGACGCCGACAGCGAGCAGTTCCTCGCACGCGGCGATCTGGCGGCGTTCGACCTCCCGCCACGTGTGCGCATCGCGGATGTCGACTTCCTCGTACGCCACGATGCTCCCCGCGTCGAGCCGCTCTTCGAGTTGCTGGAGCGTAACGCCCGCCGTGGGCTCGCCGTTGAGAAACTCCCAGAACCCTCCCGGTTGTCCCCGGTAGGACTCGAAGTCGCCGCGATGAAAGCTCAACACGCCGTGCGTCGGCATGGTCAGCAACTCTCCTTTCAGCACCCCGAAGCCGAACCGGACGACGACGTCCGTCCGCGGGCCGACCTCCCGCTCCACTCGCGCCGGAAGCCGGTTGCCGAACGTCCGAGCCGGTCTGGGTTGACAGTGTATCCGTTTTGCGTCAGCCATCCCGGGTATCGAACCGATCGGACGAGGCTCCATGTACTCCGGCGGTCCACGGAAGCCCCTGAATCCGCCCACGATCGACCACAAGGGATAGTTCTGCACTCGCTCGACGCAACTTTCGAGCCGCTCCTCGAGTGACTTCGACGACACGCGGTCGTTGATCACGACGTGGGTGATCTCGACGTTCGTCCGCGCAATCATCCGTTCGATCGCCCGCTTTTGCCACGCGGGAATGCGCTCGTTGGCCAGGAGGAGGCCGACGCGGAATCGTTTCCTGCCGGAGGCTTGGTTGGAATCCGATTCACGGCCGAGCAGCGGCGAATCCTCCATCGTCGCATCGGATTGGTTCGCACCGTGGGCGAAATCTGGCGTCTGAGTCATGTGACGTCCTCGGCGTATCCCCCCGTTTCCGGACGAGGCGTGTTTGTTATGCACGCCTTGTTGGACGCAGAACGCCCTTACCGAGTCGAACAACCGGTTTCACGTCGGAAGGCTGAATCTCCCCTCACCCTCGATGAACCGGTCGCGTCTTCCGGTCGACGTCCCGACTAACGGGACCCTACCGATTCGAACGACTGCTCTCAGTAGCCGACACGAGCGGACTCTCCCGAGAGACGGACGATGATTTCGACGCAACGAGGGGCGGCGAAGCTACTGACGGTGGTCGGTAGTTGACGAGGCATCGTCGCTGATTTCGCAGCAACGCGACTGGAAGCGGGACGAGCTAGAACACGACGTGAATCGCGCGGAATACCGAATCATTCGATCATTCCAGCCGACCGTGAACTGCCTCACGTAAGTGAGTGGGTCTATGGTGGGACGCTATTCATGTCGTCATACGGCACCGGGAGGGGTAGACGCACTCCATGTCAGGTAGATCTCTGCCCTCGCACGAATTCGACGTTGACGACGACATCTTCTCCGGTCGTTTTCGTCAGACGGTCATCGATACGCTGTGCGACGTCAGGTGGTAGATGTGCGTTTGGCCCGTGCGCCACAACCACAGTTACATCAGCTGGATTACCAAGGAGTACATGATCAACATCGTAGTCGACAGTGACGTCCACGAACTCCAGTTCACCGAACTGACCGCTGTCGAACATCGCTTCAACTTCCGTGTTTGCGCTAGTCTCCACAGTTCCAACTTCGAACGACGCCCAGGTGACGGCACCGAGGACGATCGACAGCAGGACGAGGCCAAGAACGATGGTCGCGATTCGGATGCGGACTGCCCGTCGAGCCCGTGTTGCATGCCTTCCTTTCTCGGGGCGATAGCCAGCGACCCATAATAGAACGAGTGCCGAGAGGTTGATAGCGAGCAGGTTCACCAGCACGAGGACGCCAGCAGTGAGAACAACGCCAGGATATCCCCATGCGACGCCAAGGCCCGCGGTGGCGGCAGGCGGGATGAGTGCCACCGCGATGGCAACCCCGACGAGTGCTGATCCCGCTCCCCGGATGATGCTCACAGCACCGGCAATACCCGATCCGAGCGCTAGAAAGAGTGCGAGGAAATTCGGGGATGTTCGTTCGAGGACTTGCGGAATCGTCCGGATATCAACCGGCGGCAAAAGGACAGTCTCTTTCAATAGTAAGCCGAGGACGGCGGCCGTCACGACTGCGGCGAGCAGGCCAGTTACTTGAAGTGTCACACCACGCGATGTCATATCGGAGTCTGCGAGAACGGCCCCGACGCTGGCCGAGATGGCCGGTCCCATCAGCGGCGCGATAACCATTGCCCCGATGATGGTTGCCGCCGAATCGAGGAGCAGCCCAGTCGTCGCGATGAGCGTGCTCACGACGAGGAAAATGAAAAACGTCGAGGACGCGGGGGCGAGCTCTTCAGCGTGTGCAACGAGTTCGTCACGCGAGATACGATACCCCCGGTATCGATCTTTTAGTGCCTCGATGCGCTCGGAGACGACTGTCTCTGTCGGCATGACGATGGTATAGGAGTTCTCCGTAATACCGACCCCATGCAAATTATCGAGCACGGGTTCGACTCCGGACTCGGGCATGGGAAAGGAGACCAGCGCTTCGAAGTCGCCGCGGCCAGTCTCCTCCCAGACAGCATAGTCGATCCCTTCCTCGTCGAGTACTGCAAGAACGGCTGCTCGATCCCCATTTGGAATGAGCACTTGGACGAGACGCATGCGGATATTACGTGCTATTCAATATATGAGGCCATCTGCATATATATTGAGAACTTCTCTACGGTTTTCCTTTCTCACCCGAAGGAGCGAATACCAGCCAACGGCCGCGAAAATAGCAGTTGGAGGTTGCCGTTCGGCGGTTGCTTGCGGTCTACTCATGCGCATGGTGAACTACCCACCCTACGCGCTTCGCGCGTTGAGGGTAGGGCTTCCCCGTTCTATGACGCGACTTGCAGATGCCACACGGGCACCGTAGCGGTCGCAGTCTCCGGGGGCGTGGAGTCGGCCTGTCCCATGCCTAATTCAGAAAACGCGCGTTGAAGGATGTTCTTCGCGGCGTTCGCGTCCCTCTCGTCCTCGTATCCACACGACGGACATGAGTGCTCGCGCACCCACAGAGGTTTGTCGGTTTCGACGCCGCAAGTGCTACACTCCTTGGTAGTGCCGCATGGATTACCTTCGACGAGGTGCGTATCCCCTCCATACTCCGTTCGCTTCGCTCACTCCGTTGAGGAAGGGGTATTGCACCTGTTAAAGATAAACGAAAAGATCTGTCTCCGAAGGAATGACTGAAATTGGCAATATATTTTGGCTGAGGGAAGAAATATATGTGATTACCCCGTTGTACGGGGTATGACGGACAATGCTCACCGTGACGGCCCACCCCCGTTCGATAGGCCCTTCGAGGGTGAAGATACGAAGCAGCGCGTGTACGGCGCGGTGCTGCATGCCCGAGAGCCGATGACCGTCTCGAAGATTGCCGAGCGGGCAGACTGCTCGGAAGAGTCGGCGCGGACACACCTGTCCTTCTACGCCGACCTCGGTATCGTCATTCGCCACGAGGGCCGGCCAGTTCGGTACGAGCGCAACGACGACTACTTCGAGTGGCGGCGAGTGAACGGGCTGGCACAGGAGAACACTATTGACGAGTTGCAGGTTCGCGTGTCAGAACTGACCGGCCGAATTGAGGAGTACCGTGACGAATACAACGCTGACTCACCTGCCGAAGTCGATGTCCTCGAATTCGACGCGGCGCAGGTTGACGACGTATATGTTGACCTCGGTGACTGGGCCACCGCTATCGAGGAACGCCGCCTTCACGAACGCGCTCGGAGAAAGGTCGCTGGTTCCACGGCTCAATCACACGGCTGACGATGGTGCCGGTGGATGACGGTGCGACTCCCGCACCGATAGACCGGTCGGTGTTAGAGCGAATACAGTCACGATTCGTCGGCAGCCGTATGACTGAGTCCGCGGAATTAGTCGGAGAAGGAAACCTGCACCTCCGTGTTGAGTTGTCCCGAGAGTACTACCCGGGTGAGGTATCTGCTCACTTTGAGATTCGGTGGTACCGCAACGATGACTTCAATGTCCACTACCAAGAAGAACGACAGAATACTGAGTGGAAGTGTCGGTGGGACCGGCATCCGAACACTCACAACTCACGGGACCACTTCCATCCGCCGCCGACGGCCAGCCGCAACGACGCGGAGGACGCTCAGTGGCCGCCGGATCATCGGGACGTAAGCCGCCTCGTTTTTGATCGCATTGAGAAACGCATAGAAACACTGTGGGAGCGACGATAGATAGACGAACTCTCTCATCGTTCCCAAGCGGCACGCCGTTGGTATATATGCAAACTTCTTGAGTAAGTGATTCGGACTCGATGAAACGAAGGCACGCTTGACATCCTCCGAGATTGTGAACTTCAAGACGGATCGTTTTCCGTATATCATATTATGGTTTATGGTACACTCACGTCAACGCTGTCCCCCGATTTCACCGCGTCGATCGCCGCGCGAGTCCACTGTTGATTAGCCCACAAACATTCAGTAGATTTAGGAGGTCCCTCGCCGTCGGTCGACCTGGAATGGTCGATTCGACGGACGAAGCGGGCGGCAACGATCCCGACGCTCCCGACCCAGCCGGCGCGGACCTCGCGACCGCCGTCCGCGCCCGGATCGAAAGCATCGACTCGGGAAACTACCGTCGGAGCACGGAACACGTCCTCTCGCTGTTCTGCGAGTGGCTCGAACGCGAACGCGGGATAACGAGCCTCGACGGAGTGCGCGTCATCGACTGCCGGCGGTACGCCCAATGGCTCCGCCGCCGGGCGAACGACGCGGACGATCCCCTCTCCGCGAGTTCAGCCGCCGCCGACGGTCCGTACTTCACCGTCGTCCGGGCGTTCTTCGAGTGGTGCGTCCAGGATGAGCGGCTCGACGTCAACCCGGCCAAGCCGCGACGGGTCCGCGAGGCGCTCCCGGAGGCGCACGGATCGAGAACGCGCCAGTTCTGGAGCCTCGCGGATCGAGAGGCCATCCTCGCGTTTGTCGATGAGCGCGCTACCGCGAGCCTCGACGGCGATCGATCCGAGCGACGGCTGGCGTTCCGCGACCGGGCGATCGTATACGTCCTCGCGCTCACCGGCGTCCGCGGGGCCGAGGTGTTCCGCGACCCCGGCGACGACAACCGCCCGGGGCTCAGGTGGGTCGACGTCGACTTTGACCGCGGGCTGCTCCGCGTGTTCGGCAAGTCCCGGGAGTTCGAGTGGACGCAGTTGCCGCGCGACGCCGCGGACCGGCTTCGGCGGTACCGGAAGGTGCTCGACCCGCCGAGCGACGATTGGCCGGTCTTTCCGACGGCACACGCCCCGAGTCGCTACGCGTGCGTCCGCGACGGTCTCGCGGCCGCCGGCTGGGACGAAGACGCGATCGAGGCGGCGCTCGACGCGCGCGCCCCCGACGAACTCATCCGAGCGCACGGGCTCGTCCCGAACAGCGTCTCGACTAACGGCGCGCGCGCTGTCCTCCGTCGGCTCTGCGACGAGGCGGACGTCGACGTCAACGGCGACTACCTCAAGCCCCACGGCGCGCGCCGGGGGCTGGGAAACCAGCTCTACGCCGAAGGGAGCGCAGAACTCGCCCAGGACGTCCTCCGACATCGATCCGTCGAGACGACCCACCGGGCGTACCGCGACCAGCGGGCGGTCGAGACACGGCGTCGCGTCGAGGATGTGCTGGACCGTCGGGAGGGCACGCCGGATCGTCGGGGGGACACGTCGGATCGTCGGGAGAACGCACGGGATCGCCGCCGCGGCGATCCGGAGCGATGACGGCGGACGGACCTTCGAGGGAGCCACCGCCGTCGCCGACCGCCCCGACCGCGTCGTCCTCGTCGTCTTTGTCGAACCCGCCGTTCGCGCGGATCAACTTTCCGTTTCTCCCGACGCTTCGCTGCTAACGAGCCCATACTAATGCGTCCGCTGACCGATTCGTCTCTTCGATGGGAGCGTATCCGAGCGACGCTGCCGAGGGTGAGTGGTCCCGGTGCGCGTAGCCCTCTGTCCGCACATCTCGGTCGAACACTACCGCGGGGGAGAAAAGTGGGCCGTCGAACTGGCGAACCGGCTCGCGACCGACGGCGTCGACGTCTCGATCCGCGCCCTCCCGTACACGCCGGACGACGAGCGCCGCGTTCGCGTCCGCGACGTCCTCGACGGGAACGTCCCGTATCGGGAGGCGTGGCGACACGACCTCTCGGAGTTCGACACGGCATACGTCTTCTACGCCCCGCTGTCGAACCTGTTTTTCACGGGCGAGGCGGCGTCGATCGCGGGCGTCCACTCGTGGGTGTTCGTCTCGAAGCGGCTGTTCGAACCCCACTACGGGGTCGTCCCGACGGCCGTGAAGGCGCTCTACCGGCTCGTCGGCCGGTGGGACCTCCGGCAGTACGACGCCGTCCACACCGTCACGCCGGCGTTCGCGTCGTCGCACCCAAATACGGTGTACATCCCGAACTTCGTCGACACCGACCGGTTCTCCCCCGACCGCGAACCGCTCGCAGACGAGTTCACTGTGCTCGTCACGGCGGCGCACATCCGCGAGAAGGGCTGGGATCTCGTCCGCGCGGTGGCGGCCCGACTGCCCGCCGAGATCCACGTCGAGGCGACGGGAACGTGCGAGGACCCGTCGATCCGCGATCTCGGATTTCTGACCGAGGACGAACTCGCGTCGGCGTACTCGCGGGCGCACCTCGTGTTACACCCCGCGCGCGTCGACACCGACAGCATGGTGATAAACGAGGCGTGCGCCGCCGGAACGCCCGTCGTCACAACGCCGATCCCGACGCACGTCGGAAACGGACAAGCCGTTCTGCGTTGTAACGGCGTACCGGAGATGGTGCGCACCATCGAAACGGTCTGCCGGGAGTGGGAGCGCGGCGACGGGTACGACCGACGCTGTCGGGCGGCCCGCCGCCACGGCGAGGAGCACGACGTCGACGTCGTCTACCCGAAGTTGAAGCGGCTGCTGCTCTCTGTCGGGAGGATCGGCGCGTGAGCAACGTCCCGCGGTTCATCGAGCGTCTTGATCTCTCCGACGGGCAGACGAAGCGGTTCGTCCAGTACGTCATTGTCGGCCTCGTCGGAATCGGGATCAACCAGGGCGTCCTGTTCGTCGCGACGGGCGTCATGGGTATCTCGTACGTGATCGGTGGGACGCTCAGCCGCGTGCTGAGTATCCTCGCGAACTACGTGATGAACGACTCATGGACCTGGGGAGGGCGCGGCTCCCCCGGTCGCCGCGAGTGGGTCGTTCGCGGCTTGAAGTACATCCTGACGCGCGTCGTTGGCATCGGGATGGGCCTCGGGGCGCTGATCCTCTTCGTCGAGGTGTTCGGGATGCACTACCTCGTCGCGAACCTCTTCGCCATCGCCGTCGGCATCTTCTGGGGGTTCGGCGCGAGCGAGCGGTGGGTCTGGCGGTCCGAAGACGCCGCCGCGACGGGGGTGGGGACGATTCGGCAGTCCCTCTACTCGCGCGTTCCGGGGTTGGACCGGAGGACGTGGCTCGTGTTCGCGCTCGCGGCCACGCTCTGTATCATCTTCTCCGTCTACACGTCGTTTCTGTACCTCCGATTTCAGCTCACCGGCGCGGACTTTGGCTCGTACGTCCACATGATGTGGACGACGGTCAACGGCGAGGGATTCCTCCGGCAGGGAAAGTACGTCGCGACCCATCCGAGCGGCGTGTACTGGGGCGGCCACTTCACACTCACCCTGCTCGCCTTCGTGCCGATCTTCGCCCTCGTCCCGTCGCCGATCACGCTGCTCGTCGCGAAGTCGTTCGTCGTCGCCGCGAGTATCCCCGTGCTGTGGTTTCTTGCCCGGCGTGCGCTCGACGATGATCGTCTCGCAGCCCTCGTCACCGTCTCCTACGCGCTCAACCCCTTCCTCTGGTCCGCCTGGTCGTTCGACTTCCAAGAGCAGTGCGTCCTCCCGATCCTCGTCTTCGGCGTGTACGCCCTGTACGATCGCGGCCGGTATCTCGGCTTTCTCCTCCTGCTGTTTCTCGCGCTCGTGACGAACGAGTTCATGATCCTTGTGGTCGCCGGCTTCCTGGTCGGGCTGACGGTCGCGGTCGCCCGCGACGGCCGCATCGGAGACGAGTGGCCGATCCTCGTCGCGGCCTTCGCGCTCACGGCTTTCGCCCAGCTCCTCTCGGGGTACGTCATCTCGCAGTACAGTGTCGCCTCCGGGATCCCCGTCCGCGTGCTCGCGATCCCCCTGCAGTCACTCGTCGCCGACGTCGGCCCGCGGGTCTCGATCGGCACGCTGCTCCCGCTTGCGCTCGCGAATCCGGACGTGATCGTCGAGGCGATCGCCACTGACTTCGACCGGAAGCTGCTCTACCTCTTCGCGTTCTTCCTCCCGGTGCTGTTTCTCGCGGCGACGGACGAGATCTCGCTGGGCGCGCTCGCACCGTTTCTGGGCTTCGCGTGGCTGCTCGCGAGCAAGAGCGCGTACTACTCATTCGCCGCGCACTATCCCTTCTACGTCATGCCCTTCGTCTACATCGGCGCGGTCCGCGCGCTCGATCGGCTGGACGTCTCGTTCCCCACGTCGAAACCTCCCGACGCCACGCCTGACCACACTGGCGCTGCGTCGGCGTCCGGCCGCCCCGCCGACGCGCCGACGCGACTGACCGACGGATCCGGTTCGACGACGGCGTCACTCCGGTCGCGACTGCCGTCGATTCGGTCGCGGGTGCTCACGGCCGTTCCGCGCCCGCGTCCGCGACCGTCGCGGCGGCTCTTCGTCCGTGCGCTCGCGCTGGTCGTGATCGTGAACGCCGGTGCGGGTCTCGTCATCGGAGGCGGGAACATGCAGCCGGTTCCACCGGAGGACGAGCACACGGAGACCCTCCGGGCGGGGATCGCCGCCGTTCCCGAGGACGCGTCGCTCGTGACGCAGAACGACATCTACCCGCACGTCGCCATGCGTCCCGACACGTCGTTTCTCGTGAGTCCCTACGACACGGAGCAGTACGAGCGGTCGCAGGGACCGATCACGCCGGAGTACGTGCTGTACGACACGGAACTCAACAGGGGCTGGGCGTCGATCGTAGTCGAGATCTTCGGTGACCGCCTCGGGGGTGAGTATGGGCTGTACCGCTACGAGGACGGCGTCTGGATCTTCCAGCGCGGCTACGACGGCACGCCGCGCGCTCTCACGTCGAACGCGACGTGGTTCGAGGGTCCCTCGCAGGAGTACGAAGCCGACGAGTTCCGGATCGGCTCCGGGCGGTACGACGCGGCCGACCGTGAGATCGAATCCCGACGGGGGCCGTCGGGCGACGCGATCTGGTACGGGCCATACGAGGCGCTCGAGTCGGGGACGTACACCGCGACCTTCGACGTGTACGCCTCCGCCGACCGGCCCGGTCCCGCAGCCGCCCTCGACGTCGCCGCCGGAAGCGACCACCGGGTCGTCGGGCGGAGTGTCGTCCAGTCGGACGACGAGTGGCAGGAGGTCTCGATCACCTTCACGCTCGACAAGCCGATGGACAAGGTCGAGTTCAGGGGGTTCAGAACCGCACCCGGCGGTACGGTCGTCCTCGACGACGTGACCCTCGTTCAGGAGAACGTGAGCCAGAGCGGTGCTGACGGCAACGCGTCGGTCGAGAGCGCCGGGGGAGGAAGCGCCGCAAATGACGGCGGTGCGGCCGCGAGCGACGAAACCGAGGGCGACGGTGCCGACAACGCGGACGCCGACGAAAGCGACGAGGAGGACACCGCCACCCCGGACGACGGTGCGGATGACGACGAGACGACGACGCCCGACGACAGTGAGACGACAACCGCCGCCGACGAGGACGCCGAGACGGCAACTCCCGACGACGAGGACGATGAGACGGAGACACCCGAGGACGAGGACGCCGAGACGGCAACTCCCGACGATGAGGACGATGAGACGGAGACACCCGAGGACGAGACGGAGACACCCGAGGACGAGACGGAGACACCCGAGGACGAGCAATGACGACTCGCATCTCGGCGTTCGTCTTCGACCGTCCGGCGCTGACCGACGTAGACCGGGCAACTTGGCGGGTGCTCGGGCTGTCGGCGATGCTGTTCGTGGCGTTCACGCTGTACACGACGCTCCTCTATCGGAGCTTCTGGTTGACCGGTGCGGACTTCGGTTCGTACGTCCACATGATGTGGACGACGGTCAACGGCGAGGGGTTCCTCCTGCACGGGAAGTACCGCCCCGGGCAACCTGACGGATCCTACTGGGGCGCTCACTTCTCGCTGACGCTGCTCGCCTTCGTGCCGCTGTACGCGCTGTTTCCGTCGCCGATCACACTGCTCGTCGCGAAGTCGTTCATCGTCGCCGCGAGTATCCCCGTGCTGTGGTTTCTCGCCCGGCGAGAGATCGGCGACGACCGCCTCGCCGGCCTCCTCACCGCCTCGTACGCGCTCAATCCCTTCCTCTGGGCCGCGTGGGTGTTCGACTTCCAGGAGCAGGCGCTCCTGCCGCTCTTCGTCTTCGGCGCGTACGCCCTGTACGACCGTAGTCGACATCTCGGCTTTCTCCTCCTGCTCCTCCTCGCGCTCTTTACGAACGAGTTCGTCGCGTTCCTCGTCGCCGGGGCGCTCGCCGGACTCGCGCTCTCCGCGTACCGGGAGGACCGACTGCGTCACGCCGCGCCGACGCTCGCGGCCGGTTTCGGGTTGACCGCGCTGTGTTATCTCCTCGCCGGCGCGGTCATCGACCGTTTCAGCCGCGAGGGTGGCATCCCGCGCGGCTCCGTCGCCCCGCCGCTCGAACCGTTCGTCGACGGGGCGCGCGCGCCCGTCGGTGATCTGGTCGGCGTCGTTCTCGCTCGACCGCACCTCCTCGTCGACCTCCTCACGCTCGACGTGTTCCAGAAGTTCGCCTTCCTCGTCCTCTTTTTCGTTCCGGTTCTCTTCGTGGCGACGACCGACGAGGTCACCGTCGGCGCGCTCGCGCCGTTTCTCTGCTTCGCGTGGCTGTTCGCCGGTCGGCCGATCTACTACATGTTCGGGGCGCACTACCCGTTCTATCTGCTCCCGTTCGTGTACATCGGGGCGGCTCGGGTGCTCGGCCGATACCGCCCCGTCGGTCCGTCGCGGCCGCTTCTGGCGCGGCTGTTCGTCGTCGTGCTCGTGTTGAACGTCGCCGGGGCCGCGAGCGTGGGGGCGGAGCGCCAGATGCTCCCCGAGACGACCGATCACGACGACACGTTGCACGCAGCCATCGACACGATTCCCGAAGACGCGACCGTCCTAACGCAGAACGACGTCTACCCGCACGTCGCGGAACGCTCCGGCGCGACGTACGTCGTCGATCCCGGCACGTTCGATCAGTACCAACGGGCGCACGGGACGGTCACGCCGAAGTACGTCCTCCTCGACACGCGACTCGACACCGGGTCGATCGACTGGTCGCGACAGGTCGGGACGGCCCTCGGTGACCGGCTCGGGGACGAGTACGGGCTGTACCGCTACGAGGACGGCGTCTGGATCTTCCAGCGCGGCTACGACGGCCCGCCCCGGGCGATCACGTCCGACGAACGCGTCCCTCCGCGACCGCTGCCGGATGAGTTCCGCTCGACCCGGAACGACGGCGAGGTCCCCGAAGCGGATCCGCCGTGGTTGGGGCCAGTGACGGATGCGAACGGCGCGGCGGCCGCGGTCAGTTCTCGGCCCGTGACCGCCGCGGAACTGCCGACAGAACCGACGATCGCGGTAAAATCTGAACTCACGACCGCGGTAAAGACCGAACCGACGACCGCTTTCGGAGTCCGACAATGAAAACACTGCTCATCACCATCGACGCATGGCGCGCATCGCACGCATCGTTCGCCCCCGACGCGGCCGAAGCATACACCCCGGCGCTTGCCTCGTTCGCCGAGGACGGCACCGTCTTCACGCAGGCGGTGAGCCACGGGCCGGCCACGCCGTACGCCTTCCCGGCGCTTTTTTCCTCGACCCTCCCGCTCGATCACGGCGGCTACGAGCGGATCAGCCCGGACCGAACACTCGTCAGCGAGCGCCTGCAAGCGGCCGGCTGGAGCTGCGTCGGCGTCCACGGCAACCCGTGGCTCGGGGCGAAGTACGGCTATGGCCGCGGCTACGACTTCTACGAGGACGTCGGCGAGTTCGGACTCCCGCTCTTCGACGACACCCGGGAGTTCCTCATCGACCGATTCGGCCTCGATCACCCGGTGTACCGCGCGGCCCAGACGCTCTACCGGCACGCTCAGACCCCGCTCCAGCGGATCCGTGGCGGCCCAGACGAGATTGACGTCGCCGTCAGGGCGCTCGAAACCGGCGCGGACGACCGCTTCGTCTGGACGCACCTTCTCACGCCGCACGCGCCGTACACGCCGCCGAAGCGACACCGCGAGGCGATGGGTGTCCCGGAGCTTTCGACGTCGCCGACGGCGCTCGTCACCCGCGCCCAGCACGATCCCGGTGTGCTCTCTTCCCGCGAGCGCGAGGCGGTGAAACGCCTCTACGCGGCGTCGGTCCGGCACGCTGACGAGCGGCTCCGGCCGCTTCTCAACGCCGTCGACGACGAGACGCTTGTCGTCGTGACCGCCGATCACGGCGAGGCGCTGTTCGAGCACGGCCAACTCGGCCACGAGCCGTGCCTGTACGATGAGCTGATCCGGGTGCCACTTTTGATCCGCCCACCCGCCGACGCGACCGTCGGAGCGCGGACGGTCGACCGGCAGGTTCAGCACATCGACGTCGCCCCGACGATCCTCGACTACGCCGGGCTCTCCCCACCGGGCACGTTCGCGGGACGGTCGCTCCGCCCGGCCATCGAGGGCGATGGACTCGACGATCGACTCGCAATCTCGGAGGTCGCCTCGACAGCTGCCACGCCCGGCCAGATTAACGAGAGTGCCGTCCAGATCGGCGTCAGAAGCCCGGAGCGGAAGCTGCTCCTCGACGCCGACGGCGGCCGGTACGGCTTCGACCTCCGGGACGACCCCGGCGAGGAACGCCCGAGCCGAGAGCCGTCGGGCGCGGAGTGGCGATCGTTCGAGGCCGCGCTCGACGCGCGGCTCGACGCGATCGACCTGTCGGGCGCGGTCGCGGCCGAGCGGGACGCCGACGTCGAACGGCGGCTGCAGGACCTCGGTTACCTCGATTGAGATGCGGCCGCTCGGGGATGCGGTCGCGCCACGGCCCCACCGCGGCGCGACGGCGCGGCCGTCCGGCGACGCGACTGCGTCGTGGCCTCACGGCGGCGCGAGCGGCGGCCGGCGGGAATGACGGCGAAGCCTGAGGAGGTGTTCGAGAAAGTGGACGTACTCGAACGCCGTGAGCTTCGACGTGCCGCGCTCACGCTGTTTGAACACGTACGGCACCTCGACGACGCGGCCGTACTCGCCTTTGGTGAGGATCTCGAGGAGGATCTTGTACCCCGTCGGTTGCAGGTCGACGTCCGTCACAACGTCGCGTCGGATCGCGAAGAAGCCGCTCATCGGGTCCGAGATCGACCTGACCTCCGGAATCGCGAGTCGCGCGATGAACGTCGCTCCGCGGCTGACGAGGCGGCGAAGTACCGACCAGTCTTCGATGCCGCCGCCCTCCACGTGGCGGCTCCCGATGACCACGTCGACGCCCGGTCGGAGCGCCTCGACAAGCTCCGGGAGCTTCTCGGGCGGATGCTGAAGGTCGGCGTCCATAACGGCACAATACTCGCAGGCAGCCTCACGGAACCCTCGTGAAACGGCCGCTGCGAGCCCCCTATCCCCGATCCGGCGGATCACGTGGACCCGAGGATGTTCGGCGTAGCGGTCCTCGACGAGCTTCCACGTCCCGTCAGGGGAATCGTCGTCGACGACGATGATCTCGAAGTCGTCGCCGTCGAGCGCCGTCCGGCAGCGGTCGATGACGTGGAGGATGTTCTGCGACTCGTTGTACGTCGGGATGATGATAGAGATCGCCGCCGGCCGAACAGTCTGCGGCCCGACGCCGACGCGTTCACCCCCCGAAATCGCCGCGATTTCCCCCGCCGTCACCTCCACCGGCGGCTCTCCCCCGCTTATCCCTTCCCCAGACATCTTGTGGTCGTGTACGACGTCCGACATCGGCAAATACGGGACGAACCGTTGCAGACGCCAACACGCCGTTTCTCCGCTCACCTCTGAGAAACACCGTTTTTCGAACGGGGCGGCGCGCGGCTGGATCCTCGGCGCCACCATCGGCGGAAGCGGACGCCTCCGGCGGAAAAACGCGCCGCTTTCGGGCTGTAGGCGGACCCTACACCCGCGGCTCGGCGCGTTCTCTCTCGATTTCGACGGAGTCGGTTCGACGCGCGGGCACTCCGCCCGGCGTCACTCTATTGGCTTCGTCCGCTGGATCGCGATCTGATAGAGGTTGAGACAGATGATCGCGCTGAAGAGCGCGACCGCCCACATCACCGTGGCGGTCCCACTCACGAACGGTAGATTGAACATCGCGCCCGCGGCAACGAGGAGACCGGCGAGCCCGATAAGAAACTCCTTCGACCACCACCCCGACGGCGATCGCCGGTGCGTGTACATCAGCACGTTCTCCAGTTCCGGTCCCGCGGAGACGGTGCCCGTGCTCCGGTCGTACTCCACGACGCCGTTCCGCGCCAACCGCGGCAAGTGTGTCTGTTGCAGCGAGACGTAGACGCTCTTGTACAGCTTTTTCGACGGGACCTCGTCGCTTTCGAGGTCGGCGATGACCCGCGCGAGATCCGAGATCGAGACCGCACCGCGTCCCTCCGCGAGCAGCGAGACGACCTGTCGTCGTCGGTCGTTTTTCAGCAGTCCGAAGATTTCCCCTTCGCTCGTGTGGGCGCGGCCCACCTTCTCCTCGGGTTCGTCGCCACGAACCGCCTCCAGCTCGCCATAGGACATACCATTATACATGGTGGTTGACTATATTTACCTTTCTTCAAGTACAAAAGTAATACCGTGACGGGAGATTATTCGCTTCGGAGGCCGAAACGGGGGCGATTCCTCCGATCGACCGGTGCGGAGGCGCGCGTCCGTCGGCGGATCAATCGACCGTTTCCGTCGACTCCGGCGGGCGTTCGGCGAGTCCGCCGCTCGCTCGCTCCGCCTTCCCCTGGCAGCGACACCCCTGCTGCTCCAGCAGGGTCGCCGCGGTCATGTACCGTCCGCATTCCTCACAGGTCACCTGGATTTCGACGAACACCTCAAAATCGGGAAGGGAGACGGTGTCTGCGTCTGTCAGGCGTTGGATCGTCTCGGACGCGATGATCTTCGTCCGATTCTGCATGGAAAACACCGTCTTTCCCGCTTTCTCCAGCCGTTCGCTGTCCGAGAGCTCGCCGCCGCACGACGCCCCGAGACATCCTCGGAGGTGCGAGTGGATGGTCTGGTGGGAGACGAAGTCGTTCAACGTTGTCTCCACGTTCACGCCCGCTCGCGCGAGTCGCCTTTCGACCTCGATCCGACGCCCGGAGCTGATCCCGTCGTCGGTCAGGAACCGATACATCGCCTCCACGTTCTCGCCTGTCATCGGGGACTCGGAGGCGGCGATCGCGCTGTCGAGGACGCGAATGTTCACGTTCCGTTCGAGCTCCCGGAGGCTCCGTCGCTCCGTTCCCGTCCCGGTCCACCGTCTCCGCAACTCGTCATTCAGGTCGGTCAACCCGTACCGCTCGATGAGCCGCCCCACCTTACAGCCGCAGGCTTTCGTTTCCCTCTCGGCGTCGCCTGGTAGCGCCGTCATACGTTTCCGCACTACACCTGTCTAATAAACGTTTTCTCCTCGCGCCGACGTCATGGGGTGCTCGTCTGACGTAAGGTTTACAGACGTATCAGTGTAAAACATGGTCACCGAATCGTATCCTTTCATCGGCGACGGAACGCGGGTATGCGGCGCGTTATCGCCCGAAGCGAGCACATACCAAAGGGCGACTCCCGTCAACACGTTCTTCGATGCAGCGCCAACTCAGCGGTAGATCGGTGCTGGTGACGGGCGGCGCGGGGTTCATCGGAAGCCACCTCGTCGACGCGCTCGTCGGCGAGAACGACGTTCGCGTTCTGGACGACCTCTCCAGCGGAACGCGCGACAACCTCGCCGACGACGCGACGCTGTTCGAAGGCGACGTCCGCGACCCGGCCCTGCTTGACCGGGCGATGGACGGCGTCGATGTGGTCTTTCACACCGCCGCGCTGGTCAGCGTCGCCGAGTCGACGGAGCACCCCGAGCGGAGCCACCGAATCAACGCAACCGGATCGCTCTCGGTGCTCGAACGCGCACGACGGGAGGACGCTCGCGTCGTTCTTTCGTCGAGCGCCGCCGTGTACGGGCCGCCGGAGTCGACGCCGATCTGCGAATCCGACGGGAAGTCACCCACCTCCCCCTACGGTATTGACAAACTCGCGGCCGACGGCTACGCCCGGATCTATCACGACCTGTACGGCGTCGACACGGTCGCCCTCCGGTACTTCAACGTCTATGGACCGCGGCAGACGGCGAACCAGTACAGCGGCGTCGTCACTACGTTCCTCCAGCAGGCACGGGAGGGTCGACCGATCACGGTCGAGGGTGACGGGACGCAGACGCGCGACTTCGTCCACGTCGACGACGTGGTCCGCGCGAACCTGCTCGCGGCGAACACTGACGCCGTAGGCGACGCGTACAACGTCGGAACGGGATCTAGCGTGTCCATCGCGGAACTCGCGAGACTCATTCGGGAGGTGACCGATTCCGACTCGGAGGTCGTTCACGTGGACGCCAGACCCGGCGACATCGACCACAGCCGAGCCGATATCGACCGCATCCGACGTCGACTCGGGTACGAACCCACCGTGTCGCTCTCTGACGGACTAGCTTCGCTCTGCGACTGACTCTTCCTGTCGTCTCATCGTCGTTGACGACTATCACGCTCAGATGATATTATTAATCAAATATCTGTAGGTTGTAAATAACTATTCACGCGGATTCATTGCTAGTGCATGGCGGAGGAGTGACACACCGACTCCGCCCCTCCCCCCCCCCTCCCCCTACCTCATCCGGTACCGTTCCGAGTCGCTCGACCGACGAGCCGTTCGCTCATGAGTGCGCCCGAATCACCGCTCGAAACACATCGGTGGCCGAGACGCTCTCTTTCGACCAACGCTCTCGTATCAGAGAAAATACGACAAAATATCGTTTTTCGTACTGAGAAGCGGGAAAAAGAATATAACGTCCGCGCTTGTCTGTCAGCAAGAATACCGAACAGTCCGGCGTCGTATCGGTCGCGACGGCGGAGACAACTCGGGTGTGCCTCGAATGACCGCATGAGAGACGCCAGCTAAGACGATGAGGGATGAACAGCCTACGAGAAGGTGGATCTGGATCGTGTTCGCGCTCGCGTGCGTGGCGTTCGTCGTCGCCGCGACCGGAGGCGGTCACGGGACGGCCGCCGCGACCGAGGGACCCGCCGCGCCGGCCAACGGGGCGACGGGTGTCGATCGCGTCGGTCAGACGCAGGGAGGGATCGGGGCTGACGGCGCGGTCAACGGATCCGGCGAATTCGTCGGAAACCTGCACGAACTCGGCGACGGCGCGGCCTCGCTCGTCGACGCGGACGCTGCCGAGCACCTCCCGGCGGAACGGACGCGACCGTCCGAGTTCACGCTAGCGATCTTCCTCGCTCACGGGGATCTGACGCCGCACGCCGATCGACCGCCGCATCACGCCGCACAGCACGCGTCGTCTCCTGCACAGCCGTCATCGCCCGCGTGGACGGTCGTCGGACTCGCCGGAACCCTAGACGGGATCGACGTCGTAGCCCTCATCTTGAGCCTCGTGACGATCCTCGTCAGCGTCGGCCTCGCGGTGTATCAGCGCTTTTCTGGCGTTCGCGCCACGCCCCGGTCGATCGACGCACCGATCTCCGAGCGCGAGCGGGTCCCCACTGACAAAGATCGGATCAGACAACTCGTCGAGGATCACGACGGACGGGTAAAACAGTCGCAGATCGTCGAACAGGTCGACTGGTCGAAGGCGAAGGTCAGCCGCCTCCTCTCGAAGCTGGACGAGGAGGGCGAGATCACGAAACTGCGGATCGGCCGGGAGAACCTCATCTGCCTCCGCGGCCGCGAGCCTCCGGCCTCGCGCTCCCCGTTCTCCGGGGAGGTGGACGAGACTAGGGATTGATTTCCTGCCGAGGAAAAACCTTTGCGCGTCGGACTCGACCTACCCGTCATGGAGTCACAGCCGCCCCAGACCCCCGCGAAGGGCGATCAGTACGAGCACGACGACGGCTCCGTCGAGGTGGTGTTCGAATCATCCGACGGCCGCGTGCTCACCGTCCGTGAGTACCCGACCGTCCCCGCGTTCGCACAAGCGGTCGACGACGCCGCGTACCGCGGGACCCACCACGGCATCGCGGACCTCCCCGACATCTCCGTGTTTGAAAACTGGCGGCTGTGACGGCTCCGCTACCCGTCGACTCTCAGGTGTAGCTCTGATAGAGGCTCAGTCCGACGATGAGAAGGAGGAAGAACACCGCCCACACTTCGACTGGCAGGAAGCCAAATCCAGGCACGCCGAACTGCGCCCCAACGACGGCGAGGAGGCCGACGAGGCTCACGAGCAGGTACGCAGAGCGCTGGAGGGCCTCGAATCTGCTCGGACTACTCGTGTATACGCGTATCTCGTCCATCCGCGTTCCGGGGTGGATCGTCTGCGACCCCGGATCGTACTCGATGATACCCTGGGAGGCCAGCTTCGGGAGGTGCGTTTGCCGGAGCGAGACGTAGACGCTCTTGTAGAGGTCTTCGGCCTCCGCCGTGCTATCCGCTTCTTCTTCCGCGATGCGTTCTGCGAGCTCCGAGACGGTAATGCTTCCGCTGCTTTGAGCGAGCCGCTTTATCGCCGCTCGCCGTCGGTCGTTACCCAGGATGTGGAACGCTTCGGCCTCGTCGAGCTCCCGTTTCGTGTTCACGTTAATTGCCATCTTAGCTACCTTTTCTGGCCGTGCGGAGGGTAGTGGTCGGTTAATGCGTTAGGTGTTAGGTACGGTCGTTCTTGTATCAGTACTATGCTTGGCTTCTCATGCCGGTTTAATACCCCGTGGCGGCCGGTTTCGGGCGTATAGGGGCCCAACACACTCCCGTAATGAACAATTACCGGACGGCCAACGTATCGTTCCCGCGTCGAACGGCCGCGCTCCGGTCTCGGAGATTGTGGGGTAACCCCGAATTTACGCGTGCGAGGGCACGTCGACGCGCGTGTAGAGCTGGTACAGCGCGCTACACGCGAGGAGACAGAACAGGAGCGGGAGCGACACCACCCTGTTGACGTTCGAAACGACTGGTACCGAGACGTACTTGCTGAGGACGACTACGAGGCCGGTGCTCGCAAGACCGGCGTAGTATCGGCTCCACGTGAGCCTGGCTATTGGGAAGGTGTCGATGTACATGCGGAGCGGGCGGGCGGACGCGAACATCTCGTCCGGAGTTGTCCGACTCTGCTCCGCTCCGCCGACAATTTCGACGTCACCGTTCTTCGACAGGAGATACAGGCTCTCGCGAGTGACGGTCGTCGTCCGATCGTCGGCTTCCTGCCCGGGACCATCGTCCGGCCGCCGCGTCTTTCCCTCCGTCCCGACGGTCGACCGTACCCTTCGTGCGACGGTCGAGATGCTTTCGTAGACGGTACGGGTGATTAGCCTCCCCAGCCCGGTGCGGCTCATATTCGTCACCGTAGACCATCTGGCCACCGACACATAGCTGTTTTGGTGGATAGTCAAAAAAGCTAAAATTAAAAAACGAGCCGAGCGCCTCCCCCCTCGATCACTGCTCGATCGTCTGCGGCATGTGGTCGGCTGTCTGCCGCTCGCGCGACGTCGTGCAGTGGATACAGCCGTGGACGGTGTCCAGGTTGTCGCCAAACACCCGAGCGAACGTCCGGGTCACGTGTCGGCCGCAGTTCTCGCAGAATCGGTTCGTCGTCGCTTCCTCCGTCTCGTGCCAATCGTAGTTGTTGACCATCTGTATGAACACCCTCTCTGCCTGCGTGTGGGTTGGCCTCCCGCTGCGGCGGAAAGACCCGCTGCGGCGGGAAGGTCGAAGACGACGCGACGGCTTCGCGGCCGCCTCGAGGCGGCGAGGCAACAGACCGTCGGTCGCGTGAGACCGCTTCCGCGTCGTCATCCGGCGGGACTGGGAGGGGCGACAGTATAAACGACGAGTACCGTTCCGAGATTTCTCCTCTCGTTTCTCCCGTGTAATCTCGCCTTTCTCGGGGATTCCGGGCGTGTCCCGTGATTCTAGCGGTTTTGACCGCTTCCTCGAACCCTCTCTCCAGCTGATTAGTCTCTAGTTAACCCTATAGTTCACGTCGAAATTTAGGCTTTTCTAGTTCTATTCTATGCTTACTGAAACTGAACTATCGAAAGGACCCAAGTACTTATGCAATGACGGCGTTGACGAATATCCGCACCCAGAGGGGGTCGACACGAGGACGGCCATTCGGCGAAGCCGAGTGGATTCCGTCTTTCGGAACACGTTCAACTCGTCTTCCGGAACGCGTCCGACTTTCGTCCCCCTCGCCCGCGGTAACTTCACGTCGGCGTGCACGGACGCCCCTGCGTCGGGGCTTCCTCCGAAAACGCCCTACCGCGCAGCAACCGAACGGGACGAGAGAATATGACAATACAGTTCGAATCAATCGATGTCCGGTAAACTATCAAACGGCATGACGGGAGCGGTTCGGAACAGTTACGAGGATGAGCCCGCGGCGTCGGACGTGTTAGACGCCCTCGGAGACGAGTGTTCGCGCGTCATCCTCTCGGCGGCCGCGAGCGAACCGATGACGGCGAAGGAACTGACGGAACACTGCGACGTCTCACCGGCCACGGTCTATCGCCGGATCAACACGCTCCTCGATAACGAACTCCTAGTCGAGTCGTTCGAGTTCGACGCCGACTCGGCCCGACAGAAGGTGTATCGAACGACGTTCGAGCACGTTGAGGTAGACGTCACCGAAAGTGGATTCGAGGTAACGCCTCACCAGTACGGCGACGGGCCGTACCACCTGCTCCAGCTTCTCTCGGAGATGCCGTTCAAACACATCGACGTGGATCCGGGGGAGAACGAACTGAACGTCAGCATCGGTCTCACCGACGACCTGTTCGAGCGGTTTCTCGCGCTCTGGGGCGACCGGAATCAGTACCCGAACCCATAACGCCAGTATGAAATGGATAACAATTACCCCCTCACGCCAATAGCCAGTCAGAACTGACACACATGTACTACCTGAGTGGGTTCCAGCGGGACTTGCTGTACGTTATCAGCGGGTTCGACAGACCGTCGGGACAGAACGTGAAAGAAGAGCTCGAAGATTACTACGACAGCGAAATCAATCACGGGCGGCTGTATCCGAACCTCGACACGCTGGTCACCAAAGACCTGGTCGAGAAAGGGCAGCTCGATCGCCGAACGAACTATTATGCGATCACGGACGACGGTCGCGAGGCGATGGTTGAGCGGAGAGACTGGGAGAGCCAGTACTTCGAACCGTGACCGGTTGGGCGGAGTCGGAGTTGCCGGGAAACCACAAGGAGCCGTCGCGGGAGCGGCTCCGGTAGCCGGAACATAACAATACCACCGACGGTCCGACACAGAGTAACCATGAATCGGACGAGTGTGACGCGACGCGTACGAGCGCAGAGAGCCGGGTTCGGTGCCCGGAACACCGCCGCTGACACGCCGGACTCGCCGCTTAACCCATGAAGCCGCAGACGCACGAATCGGCACCCAGGGTGTCGGCGACGTGGGCCGTTCCGATCGACATCGCGATCGTCTTCGCCTGGACGGCGGGCGTGATCCTGCTCGATACGATGACGCCGGCGGCGACGTCGCCGCTCCGGTTTCTTCTAGGATTACCGTTCGTCCTGTTCCTTCCAGGATACGCCCTGCTCACCGTCCTGTTCCCCCGACGGAGCGCGCGTGAGCAAGTGGCAGCTTCCGGCGGGCGGAACGTGCGCGGAATCACCCTCGGCGAACGGTTCGCGCTATCGTTCGGTGTGAGCCTCCTTCTCGTCCCCGTTCTGTTGCTCGCGCTTGGAACCGCCGGCGCAATCACGCTGCAGACGACGCTGAGCGTCGTCGGCGGCTTCATCTTCGCCGCCGCCGTCCTCGGCGCGATCAGACGCTTTCGGCTCCCGGACGCAGAGCGGTTCCGCCTGCCGGTCGGCGCGTGGGCCGGCGCGGTTCGGCGGCGGGCGGATCGGACTGACGGGCGTGAGACGCTGCTGGCGCTCATCCTCCTTGTCGGCGTCATCGCCGCTGCGAGCAGTTTCGCGTACGCGCTCGCCGTCCCGCCGCAGGGAGCAGAGCACACTGAGTTCTCGCTCTTGACCGAATCCGACTCGGGCGACCTCGTCGCGGGGGGGTATCCCTCCAACGTGGGGAGCGGCGAGTCGGTGCCGCTCGTCGCGAGCATCGAGAACAACGGCGCGGACGCGACGCAGTACACGATTGTCATTCAGCTCCAGGAGGTCAACTCCGACGGGAACGTCGAACAGCGGACGGAGCTGGACAGGTTTAGCCAGCGCGTCGCCGCCGGGGAGACGGCGGAGATCCGCCACGCCGTCGTGCCGACGATGACCGGCAATAACCTCCGGCTCCAGTATCTCCTGTACGAAGGCAATTCGCCCGCGAACCCCAACGAGCAGAACGCGGATCAGGAACTCCATATCTGGCTCTCCGTCGGCTGAGCGTGGCCGGGAGCGTTCGTTCGAGTTCGACGCCCCGGCGCTCGCTTTGTCTGCGACTCTGGCAGGGTTCGCTTCGGTCACCGTCAACCATTCTCGACTGGATTCACCACTGGCGGACGAAACCGCTGCGCTGGATATTGGTGCGAACAACCTCGTCGCCTGTACGACCACGACCGGCCAGCAGTATCTGTATGAAGGACGCTCCCTGTTCGAGCGGTTCCGCGAAACGACGTGGGAAATCGCTCGCATACAGTCGAAGCTCTGCGAAGGCCGGGACTCCTCGAACCAGATTCGGTGACTGTACCGCCAACGAATGCGACGACGCGACCACGCACAGAACGCGCTGGTACGCGACCTCATCAAGAAGTTGCACAGCGAAGGCGTTGCGACCGTGTACATCGGGGACTTAACCGACGTACTGAAAACACACTGGTCGGTTCGGGTGAACGAGAAGACACACAACTTCTGGACGTTCCGCGTGTTCATCGACCAACTGGCGTGTACCGCCGAGGAGTGCGGTATCTCGGTGGAGATTCGCTCGGAAGCGTGGACTTCGAAGACGTGTCCGAATTGCGGTTCGACCATGAACACGATTCGGCATCAGGACACGCTCACGTGTTCGTGCGGGTTCGAGGGACACGCTGGCGTGGCCTCGAATCGTTCCTGAGACGGCACACAGACGTACCACGGCCGATGGCACGGCCCGTGCGATCCGAGTGGGACAGCCACGAATGGCTGGAGTCACCACGCTCTCACGACAGTCCCAAAGAAGTGCGCACAGACCGGAGTATCCACGGGTAGGAGAAAGTCGCTCACGTCGGGAGTAGCGTTACTGCCAGACCCCGAGTGTGGGAATTCCCGCGTTGACGAGACGCTCCGCGTCTCGTCTGCACACCAGAACGCGAAGCGTTCTGGGACACCTTTAGGCGCGTGGAGGATGTCAACGACGGGTGCGGCCGTCGGCAGAATTTAAAAATACGCGCCCTACAGCGAGGGGAACGCACGCGCCCGCCGTTCGAGGACATAGCGGATGAGCACCAGTCCGAGCACCGCTATGCTGACGAGCGCGAGCGCCCACGAGATCGACGCGCTGCCGAGCGCGATGACGCCGAGAACCCACGCACCGACGACCGCGACGCTCGCGGCCGCGACGCCGAGATAACACCAGTGCCACGGGAGGCCGCTGTCGTCCTGATAGTCGAGGTACCGCTCGACGTCCGAGTCGGCGCACAGTCTGACGACGTTCTCCGACTGGTCCCACTCGACGACGCCGTGTTCTTCGAGCATCGGCAGGTGCGTCTGGTAGACAGATACGTATACCCGGCGGCGTTCTGCCCTGGTGAGTTCGGTCGGTTGCTTCCCGTTCTCCGTGGCCGCAACGTAGTCGATTATCGGATTCAGCCGTCCCTGTCGCCCGTTCGTGCGGAGGTACTTGATGATCTCCAGACGACGACGGTTGCAGAGTAGATCGAAGAGCGTTCCCTTCGCGAGCGTCTCGTCGGCCGTCATCGTCGATTCGTCGTCCGGGCTACGGGATGGCGTTCGTCGACGGTCCGATGGCGCTGCCGGCGCATGCTATTGTATCCGCACGACGGCCTCTTTACTATCCGCCGGCTACCGTCCGGGCCCTCTCGGTCCCGATAGCCGTCCGTCTGACACCTTTTCCGCGTCGATCGCCGCCCACCGGTAAAGCTGCTCATACCGGCGTCACAGGCGGCGAATAACAAAGCGGCGATCGGTGTAGGTCTCGGATGAGCCCTGGCCGGATCGCGGAGAATCTGGCCGCGGTACACGTATTCATGATGGAACTATACGACATCGGCGATAGGGAACGCGTCCCTCTCGGTCGGTTCTCGGGGGGGAGTCGATGACGCATGCGGACGCGGGGGGCGACGCCCGGATCCATGAGACGGCGGTACTCGATCACCCTCACGGGGACGGCGGGAATCCGACGGTTCTTGGCGAGAATGCGACGGTTCGCGCTGGCACCGTCATCTACACCGACGTGACCGCCGGGGACGACCTCCAGACGGGTCACAACGCGCTCGTTCGCGAGCATACGACGCTCGGCGACGACGTGCTCATCGGCACGAACGCGGTCATCGACGGCCACACAACCGTCGGATCGCACGTGAGCCTCCAGACGAACGCGTACGTCCCCGCGCAGACCGAAATCGGCGATCGGGTGTTCGTCGGCCCCGCGGCGACGCTGACGAACGATCCGTTCCCGATCCGGACGGCGACGGAACTGGCCGGCCCGACGCTCCGCGACGACGTCTCCGTCGGGGCGAACGCGACGATCCTCCCGGGCGTCACGGTCGGCGAGGGGGCGTTCGTCGCCGCCGGCGCGATCGTGACGGGGGACGTCCCGCCGGAGACGCTCGCCCTGGGCGCGCCGGCGTCGCACGAACCGCTTCCGGAGGAGCTTTCCGGGGGGAACGCGCTCGAATGATTCCCATCGCGAATCCGGACGTCGGACAGGAAGAACGCGGCCGCGTCGCGACCGTGCTGGAGAACGGGCAGCTCGCGGACGGCCCGGAGGTCCGCGCCTTCGAGGACGAGTTTGCCGACTTCTGCGGGGCGACCCACGGCGTCGCGACGTCCAACGGGACGACCGCGCTCCACGTCGCGCTCGCCGCGCTGGGGATCGGCCCGGGCGACCGGGTCGCCACGACGCCCTTTTCGTTCATCGCGAGCGCGAACGCGATCCGCCTGTGCGGCGCGGAGCCGGTCTTTCTCGACGTCGATCCGCGCACGTACAACCTCGACCCGGACGCGCTCGTGGCCGCGCTCCGTGACGGCGTAGACCTCGATGCGGTGCTCGCCGTCCACCTGTACGGCCTCCCGGCCGACGCGCCGCGCCTCCGAGAACTCGCGGACGAGTACGACCTGCTCCTCGTCGAGGACGCGGCGCAGGCCCACGGCGCGGCCGTCGACGGCGAGCGGGTCGGCACCTTCGGCGACGCTGCCTGCTTTTCCTTCTACCCGACGAAGAACATGACGACGGGCGAGGGCGGCATGGTCGTCACCGACCGCGACGACGTCGCGGAGCGGGCGGCGCGGTTCGTCAACCACGGCCGGGCGACGTCGGGGTACGAACACGTCGAGGTCGGACACAACTTCCGCATGACGAGCATCGCGGCGGCGATCGGCCGCGCGCAGCTGGAAAAACTCCCCGGCTACAACCGCGCCCGACGGGAGAACGCCGCCCGCCTTGACGAACTGCTCTCGGACGCGCCCGTGGAGACGCCCCTCGAACCGGCGGGGTACCGGCACGTGTACCACCAGTACACCGTCCGGTGCCCAGACCGAGACGGCCTCCGAGCGGCGCTCGGCGACCTCGACATCGGCTCCGGGGTGTACTACCCGACGCCTATCCACGAACAGCCGGCGTACGCCGACGTCGACCACGACGCGCCGAACGCGGAGCACGCGGCAGCGTCGGTCCTGTCGCTTCCTGTCCATCCGAAGCTCTCCGAGGCGGACGTGGAGCGGATCGGCGACGCGGTGGCGGAACACGCCAAGGAGGTGGCCGCGTGAGAGACGACGAGTCGGTGACCACCGACGAGGTGAGCGACGACGCGCCCACGGCCGCCGGCGTGATCGGCGTCGGTCACATGGGGAGAAACCACGTCCGCGTGTATGACGAACTGCCGGGCGTCGACCTCGTCGGCGTCGCGGACGCCGATTCGACGCGGGCAGAGTCGATCGCGGCCGCCCACGGCACGGTCGCGCGCTCACAAGAGGATCTGCTCGCCGCAGCGGATCTTGTCTCCGTCGCCGTCCCGACAAGCCACCACGCGCCGATCGTCCGCGACTGCATCGACGCCGGCGTCGACGCGCTCGTCGAGAAGCCGTTCGTCGACGACCTCGACGCCGGGCGGGAGCTGGCGTCGCGCGCCGCCGAGGCGGGCGTGACGATCCAGGTCGGCCACGTCGAGCGGTTCAACCCGGCGATCGATGCGCTGGCGGAAATCCTCCAGGACCTGGACGTGATCGCGATTGAGGCCCACCGGCTCGGCCCGCCGCTCGACCGCGAACTCGACGACAGCGTCGTGATGGATCTCATGATCCACGACGTCGACGTGCTGTTGTCGCTCGTCGACGCGGACCTCGACACGGTGTCCGCATGCGGCACGCGCGGCACGCAGTACGCAACGGCGAACCTGCGGTTCGAAAACGGCGTCGTCGCCAACCTCACCGCGAGCCGCCTCACTCAGAAAAAGATTCGCACGCTCAGCGTCACGGCGACCGACTGCCGGATCGACATCGACTACACTTCCCAGTCGGTGCACATCCACCGGAACTCGCTGCCGGAGTACGTGAAGGACGACGGCGAGATCCGCTACCGCCACGAAAGCATCGTCGAAGAGCCGATGGTCGAACGGAGCGAGCCCCTCCGCGACGAGATCGCCTCCTTCATCGAGGCGTCACGCGAGGGAACGACCCCGAGGGTCACGGCCGAGGACGCGCTACGCGCGATCGAGGTCACCTGCGAGATCGACCGGCAGGCGATGCGCTCGGAGCGCAGAGAGGAGGTGATTCAGCAGTGAGCGTCTTCCGCGGTGTCGGCCTGTACGGCTCGGAGCACTCGACGCAGGCCCAGCGGATCGCGTTCACCGATGGCTCGGTGCCGGTTGCCATCTACGGCCTCGGCAAAATGGGACTCCCCCTCGCGGCGGTGTACGCCGAGACGACTGGTAACCTTACCGGCGTCGACATCGACGAGTCGGTCGTCGAGACGATCAACGGGGGCGGGTGCCACATCAATCGGGAGCCGGGACTCGCAGAACTGGTCGAGGCGCAGGTCGAACGCGGCGCGCTCTCCGCGACGGCGGACGCCGCCGCGGCGGCCGACGACGCGAGCGTCCACGTGATCATTGTGCCGACGCTCGTCACCGACGACAAGGAGGTCGATCTCGACGCGCTCGAATCAGTGACGGAGACGATCGCACGCGAACTCGACCCGGGCGACACGATCATCGTCGAGTGCACGGTTCCGCCGGGGACGTGCCGCGACCGCCTGCTGCCGATTGTCGAACACGAGAGCGGCCTCTCGGTCGGCGACTTCGGGTTAGCCTTTTGCCCCGAGCGGACCACGAGCGGAAAGGCGCTGCGGAAGATCCGGAGGGAGCACCCGAAGATCGTCGGCGGCGCGGACGACGAGAGCACGCGCGTCGCCGAACTCATCTACGGCGAGATCACGGAAAACGACGTGATCCCCGTCTCGGACGTGACAACCGCCGAGGCCGTGAAGGTGTTCGAGGGACTGTACCGCGACGTGAACATCGCGCTGGCGAACGAACTCGCACGGCTGGCCGACGAACTCGACCTCGACGTCAACGAGGCGATCGACGCGGCGAACACCCAGTCGTTCTGTGACATCCACACGCCCGGCGCGGGCGTCGGCGGCCACTGCATTCCCTACTACCCGTACTTCCTCATGCAGCAGGTCGAAGACGAGACGCCGCTGGTCCGGACCGCCCGGACGGTCAACGACTCCATGCCCGCGTTCGCCGTCGAGAAGGTCACGGAGCGCCTCGCGGAGGAGGGAATCGCCGTCGACGACGCGGCCATCCTCGTGCTCGGTGTCACCTACCGGCCGAACGTCGCAGAGACGCGCGCGACGCCCGCGATCCCCATCATCGACCGGTTCCGGTCTCTCGGCGCGGATGTGTTCGCTGCGGACCCACTCGTCGATCCGGCCGAGTTCGGCGCGACGCCTGCGGACGTCGACTCCCTCGCCGAGTACGATCTCGACGCCGCCGTGCTCGTCACCGCGCACGACGAGTTCGACGCAATCGACTGGGGGTCGCTCGACTCGATGATCGTCGTCGACGGCCGGCAAGCACTCAACCTCGACGAGACCGACCACCGGGTGTACACAATTGGCAGCGGCGAGCGTCGGTCCCGGCGGTGACCCGGCGATGACGTCGTGCGGGGACCCGATCCGGTCGCACGAGTTCGTCCTCGGGCTGACCCACGACGTGGACCGTCCCTACAAGCGCGCTGCTCACGCGCTGTTTTACGCCTACCGTGACCGCGACCTCCGACAACTTCGCGGTCTCACTCCCGGCGCGAACCCCTACTGGGTGTTCGACGACATCCTCGAACTCGAATCGGAGCTGGGGGTCCGCTCGTCGTTTTACTTCCTGCGCGAGAAATCGATGACCGAACGGCCGCTCGCCGAGTGGACGGACCCAAAGCACTGGATCGAACACCTCGGGCGGTACGACCCGGCAAAGCCCGAAATCGACCGTCTCGTCCGGCGGCTCGACGAGGGCGGCTGGGAGGTCGGTTTGCACGGTTCGTACAGTTCGTACGACGACCGCGAGCGGCTCCGGCGGGAGAAGGCGCTCTTAGAGCGCGTGCTCGGCCACGAGGTGCTCGGCGGTCGCCAGCACTGTCTGAATCTCGATCGACCGGAGACGTGGCGGCACCACGCCGAGATCGGCCTGCGGTACGACTCGACGCTCGGCTCCAGTTCGACGTATGGCTTTCAGCACGGGTATCACCCGCTCCGCCCCTTCGACGACGAGTTCGTCGTCTTCCCGCTGACGCTCATGGAGCGGACGCTCCCAGTCGAGTCCGACCCCGAGCGAGCGTGGGAGGAGTGCGAGCGGCTGCTCCGCGAAGCCCGCGACGAGGGGGCCGTCATGACGGTACTCTGGCACCCGACGTACCTCGACCCCGACCACCGCCCCGGCTACCGATCGCTGTACGAGCGACTGATCGAACGCGCACAGGAACTCGGGGGATGGGTCGGCCCGCTCGGGCCCGTCTACGAGTCGCTGGCGCACGCGAAGCGTCCCTGATTCGGTCCGCCTCATCCCGGTGCCGTCCCCGGGATTTCGGGGTAAGGGGCGGATAACAAAGTGGTGATCGCCTGTTGGGACGAGCGGAAATGAGAGTCGAGCAGCTTGACTTGAACGCGTGGGGAGACGCCTTGCCGTCGTCCGGGTTCGAGGTGTTTCACACGCCCGCGGCGCTCTCGGTCCTCGACGAGCACGCCTCCGGGCAACTTCGACTGTACGGCGGGTTCAAGGGGGAGCAGCCGATCGCGCTCCTCCCGGTCGTCCTCCGCCAACAGTCCGTGGGAACCGCGATGCTCTCGCCGCCGCCGGCGATGGGCGTCCCGCGCCTCGGGCCGGTCATCATGTCCCCCAGTCCAAAGCGCCGAAAGCAGGAGCGGGTCAACCGCGAGTTCACGAAGGAGGTGCTCGAAGAACTTGAGATCGACTCGTCGCTCAGCCTCCTCCGGATGGTGTGTAACACGGCGTACGATGACCCGCGGCCATACGTTTGGAACGATCTGAGCGTCGAACCGTTTTTCACCTACACCCTTCAGCTTGACGGTGCGAACCCCGACGACTTGCTGTCGTCGTTCAGCAAGAGTCTGCGCCGCGAAATCCGCGACGCGAAGGATATCGACGTCGTCGTCGAACGCGTCCCCCCGTTGGAAGGCGCGCGCCTCGTCTACGAGGACGCGAAGTCCAGGTACGAAGAGCAGGACGAGCAGTACCGGCTGTCGTGGCCGTATGTCCGCGACCTGGTCGGCGCGCTCGCCGACGAGCGCCGCTGCCGCGTCTACCTCGCGCGGACGCCCGACGGCGAGTACCTCAGCGGCATCACCGCCCTGTACTCGAACGACATGGCCTACTTCTGGCAGGGAGGGACCCGGGCGACGTACGACGGGACGAGCATCAACAGCCTGCTACACTGGCGGATCATCGAGGACATCATCGACGATCCACCGATCGACTCGGTCCACGCCTACGACCTCATGGGCGCGAACACGGAGCGGCTCTGCCGGTACAAAGCGAAGTTCGGGGCCGAGCTCGTCCCGTACTACCTGGTCGAGTCCACGGGTCGGAGCATGGACGTGGCGAAGCGGGCGTACAGCCTGATCAGCCACTGATGACCGACGAAACCCCCCGAACCGTCGTCCTCGGCTTCGATGCCCTCGCCTTTCGGTACCTCGATCGGTTCGCGGAGGTCACCCCGAACCTCCAGTCGCTCCGCGAGGACGGCGTCGAAGCGTCGCTCCGATCGACGTTCCCCCCGTGGACCGGCAGCGCCTGGCCGTCGATGTACACAGGCGTCGACCCGAGCCACCACGGCGTGTACAGCTTCTTCCAGTACGACCACTACCCCGACGAGGGGAGCGTGATCACCCGGAACGACGTCGACGCGCCCGCGCTCTGGAACTACCTGAACGCCGAGGACGTGAGCGTCGCCGTCATGAACGTCCCGGTGACGCACCCTGCGGAGCCGGTCTCTGGCGCGTTGATCCCCGGCTACCTCGCGACGGAAGATTCACCGGGCTACCCCGAGGCGGTCCGCGACGAGCTGTCCGAGGCCATCGGCGAACCGTACCGGATCTACTCCAGCGCCGAGACGTCCACGGACAAGGAGGAGAAGCTCGCGGGCTACCTCGACCTGCTCGACCTCCGTCGCCGCGCGGCGCTGTCGTTCCTCGACTCGACCGACTGGGAGTTCGCATTCGTCCAGGTCCAGAAGACGGACGCGGTGTTCCACAACTTCGACGACGACGCGGCGTTCCGCAAGGTGTACGCCACTGCCGACAGGCTCGTCGGCCATGTCCTCGACGCGGTGGAAGACGACGTCAACGTGGTTGTCTGTTCGGACCACGGGATCGGCCCGACCCGCGGGCACCGAATCTACGTCAACGAGGTTCTCAGGCGACACGGGTACATAGAGACTACGAGCGAGCGATCACACGATTCGCTGGACACAGTGAAGGCGGATCTCACGTCCGCTGAGACGTCCGACGGGACCGAGCCGACGGCGCTGTCGCGGGCGGTGACGAAGATGGGGCTCGCGCTCGACCGGCTCGGCGTCTCCCCGGCGGATGTGTACGCGGCGGCCCGCCGGGTCGGCGTCGGGGATCGACTTCTCGCGCTCGCGCCGTCGGAGCTGCGCGGCGCGACCGGCGAAAACGTCGACTGGCGCGCCTCGAAGGCGTACTGTCGGTCGAGTTCGCGCCTCGGAATTCGGATCAACCTCGAAGGGCGCGAGCCCGACGGGATCGTCCCCCAGTCGGAGTACGAAGCCGTGCGGGACGACATCGTCGATCTCCTCTCGGGGCTCCGCACGCCCGACGGGAAGCCGGCGTTCGAGTTCGTCAAACGCCGCGAGGAGGTGTACGATGGCCCGCATGCCGATCGCGCGGACGACGTGCTGTTTCTGCCCCGCGGGATGGACAACCAGATCGCGATCTCGCTGTACGGCCGCCGGTTCCTCTCGGTCGACACCTACGACCACAAGCGTGACGGCGTCTTCATCGGAACTGGCCCCGGTTTCGAGTCGGACGCCCCGGAGACGCTCTCGCTCACGGATGTCGCGCCGATCTGCATGGCGCTTCTTGGGAGGCCGGTGCCGACGCGAATGACGGGTCGGGTTCCCGGGGGGCTGCTCTCGGTTCCCGTCGACGAATGTGACTACCCCGACGTCGACTTCGGCACCGACGAGGTGGAACCGACGGACGACGAGGAGGTCACGGAACGACTCGAAGACCTTGGGTACCTATAATGGCAGACACCGGCGACGACCTCAAAGTGATCCTGTCGAGCGCCAGCCTCATCATCATCGGCGGGGTGATCAACTCCGGCGGGACGCTGGTCGAGCGCATCGTCATCGGGCGGCTGCTCTCGCCGGACAAGTACGGCGAGGTCGCCGTCGCCCTCGCGGTGCTGACGTTCGCGAGCACGTTCGCGCTCGTCGGGTTCTCGCAGGGGATCCCACGGTACCTCTCGCGGTACGACGAGCCCGCCGACAGGCGCGGGGTCTGGCTCGGCGGGCTCGTCTTCACGGGCGCGATAAGCCTTGCCGTTGGCGCGGCCGCCTTCCTGTCGGCGGGACGGATTGCCGCGGCCCTCTTTCACGAGCCGTCGGCGGCCGCGCTCGTCCGCGTGTTCGCGGTCGCGATCCCGTTCGTCGTCGGCCAGCAGATCGTCGTCAACACCATCCGCGGCTACGAGAACACGGTGTACCGGATCTACGTCCAGGACCTGTTCTACCCCGTGGGTCGGATCGCACTCATCGCCGCGCTGCTTTGGGCGGGGATGGGCGTGCTCGCGGCCGGCTACGCGTACCTGATCGCCGCGGCGCTGTCGTGTCTCTTCGGGCATTATCTCCTCCGGCGGCTGCTGCCGCTCAGGGGGCCACACCGGACGCACGTGCGCGAGATGCTCATGTTTTCCGCCCCGCTTATCGTGTCGACGATGATGTCGCTCCTGCTGACGAAGACGGATACCGTTATGGTGAGCTACTTCAAGTCGACCGCTGAGGCGGGGTTGTATGACGCATCGTACGCCATCGCCGCGGGGCTCCTCATCGTCCTTTCGGCGTTCGGCTTCATGTTCCTCCCGATCGCCTCGCGGCTCGACGCCGACGGGGAGCGCGAGGAGATAAACCGGATCTACCAGATAACCACGAAGTGGGTGTACGTTATCACGTTCCCGGGCTTTCTGGCGTTCCTCGTCTTCCCCGCCGACGTCATCCGAATCACCTACGGGGCACAGTACACGTCGGCCGCGCCGTCGCTCGCGATCCTCTCCGTTGGCTTCTTCCTGAGCGCGGCCGTCGGACGGAACCGCGAGGCGCTGTCGGCGATCGGCTACACGAACTTCATCCTCGTCGCCAACCTGACGGGGTTCGTCTTCAACTTCCTCCTGAACCTCGTGTTGATCCCCCGGTACAGCTTCATGGGCGCTGCGTTCACTTCGACGCTCTCGTCGTTCCTCATCCACGGGATCATAAACGGCGTCCTCTGGAAGTACTGCGACATCACGCCGATCTCGCAGGCGAACGTCCGAACGGCCGTGCTGCTTCCCGTCTGTTTGCTCCCGCCAGCGGCGGTCCTCGGGCAGTACGTCTCCCTATCCGCCGTGACGCTCCTCCCGTTCCTCGTCGTCGTCGGCCTCGCCGGCATCGGGGTTCTCATTGCCGGCGGCGCCCTCCAGCCAGAGGACAAAGTCATCGTCGAGGTGGTGGAAGAACGAATCGGGATCAAGATTCCGCTGGTGCGGCGGTACCTGCCGGCCGGCCAGTGACTGGGCCGCGATCGACGCCTTCGATCGCTGTCGATCGAGTCGTCCCTTCCGAACGTTCGGGACCGTAACGAACCGCGCGCTCAGTCGCGGTCGGGGAGGTCGTAGACGAGCACCTGCAGGTCCTCGTTCTCCTTCAGATCGAACACCATCGCGAGGAGCATGAAGAGCCATCCGAAGAGAAACAGCGTGAGCGACACGACCGCGTCGCCGTCGCGGCGGACGATCCGCCGGAACAGCGACGTCAGTCCGACCGACGCCGCGAACGCGCCGGCGTAGTAGAAGAACGGAAGTGGGTGGAAGTCGTCGGTCAGGTACTTCGCGCGGAGCCGCCAGAGGAAGTCGCGGAGGAGGAGCTTCGAGAGCCGCGGAACGAACGTCTTGTAGCGGATGTGGCTCGTCTCGTTCTTGTACACCGCCCGCCGGGAGACGTCCGCGACGCGCATCCCGTGCACGTTGAGTCGGACGAGGAGGTCGTTCGCGAAGCCGTAGTCCTCGTAGAGCGAGTCGAGGTCGATCTCCGCGAGCGCCTCCCGCGAGATCGCCGTCGAGCCGTTCTGCGGATCGGCAACCTTCCAGTAGCCGCTCGCGATCTTCGTCAGGAGCGACAGGACGAAGTTGCCGAACTGACGAAACGGCGGCATCGCGTCCCGGTCGCGGCCCCGGAGCCGATTGCCCTTCGCGTACTCGGCGCGGCCGTCGCAGACGGGAGTGATGATGCGCTCGACGATGTCCGGCTCCGTCTGTCCGTCGCCGCTTATGACCGTCGTGACCTCGACGCCGTCGGCCAGCGCACGTCGGTAGCCCGTCGTGATTGCGCCGCCGACGCCCCGGTTTCGCGGGTGGCGGATCGGGACAACGCGCCTGTCGAAGGTGGTGCCGCCGTCCGGGCGGGCGGCGCCGGCCTGCCACTCCTCGTTCGCGCGCTCCGCGTGTCGCTGGATCTCCTGCCACGTGCCGTCAGTCGAGCCGTCGTCGACCACGTACGCCCGGTCGACGAACGACGGGAGCGTGTCTATGACCTCGCCGATGAACCCCTCCTCGTTGTACGCGGGGATGACCGCCCCGACGGTTGCGCCCCGGTACATGATCAGAGCGGGGCCGGCTTCGTCGGCGTGCGCTTCGTGACGTTTTCCAGTCGATCGACCGCGGACGGGTCGGTGGCGACGTCGACGAGGAGATCCGTGAGATTGAGCCGATCGTCCATGTACGCCGCTCGCTTTTCGGCCCAGCGCTCGTGCGCTTCGTCGTCGCCGAGGAGTTCCTCGGATCGCTCGACGACGGCGTCGAAGTCGGTAATATTTTCGATGAGCCCCCAGCGTTCGAGCTCGGTGAATTCGCCAAACTCTTGGTCGATGAAGGCGCTCGACCTGATCGCGGGCGTCCCGACGAGCGATGCCTCCGTGACCATCGTGCCCGTGTCGGCGACGAGAAGCGACGCCTCCGCCAGCGCGTCGTGGATGAGCGCCGGCGGGAGGTCGTACGGTTCCGCGGGCAGGCCGTCGAAGCGCATTCTACCGCCCTCGTCGGAGACGAACACCCGTGCGTGCTCGCTCAGTCGCTCGATGAGCGCGCCGCGCTGTTCGGGCGAAAAGCCCGCTTTGCCGGCGTCGTGCACTGCGTCGAAGGCGTTGAACCGAAGTATCACGTACCGCTCGTCCGGCCCGACTCCGAGGTGCTCTCTGACCGTGGGATCCGGATCAAACACGTCAGGGTGGAGGTACGCGCACTCTTTTAGCCCCGCGAACGTGTAGTGGTTCGGCCCGAGATCTAGCCCGTACACGTCCGGCGTCAACACAAGGTCGGCGAACTTGCTCGACAGTGTCGGGAGCAGCTTGCCGGGCGCGGAGTCGCGGAGGAGGATCGTCCGCGCGCCGGTGGCGGTCCCCGCGTAGGCCGCGTAGGCCCCGCAGCCGAATACGACGTCGGGGTCGAAGCTGCGGGCCTCGACGGGGACCTTGACGAGGTGCCAGGCGAGCTCGCGGCCGAAATCCAGCCGCGAGTACGCCGCCGCGTCGTGTCGACCGTACAGCCCGTGAGGGAGGTCATAATACTCGAGCAGCGGCACCGTGCAGGTGTAATCGCGGGCGAGGACGTGGACGGTGTGGCCGCGGTTTTCGAGTTCCCGCACGACGTTCTTGTAGACGTGGACGTGCGCCGGCGTGTTCGTGAATATCAGGTACCGCATTCCATCCGAGGGTTCCGGACAGCCGGCCTTTGTTATGCCGTCGCTACCTGACGGACGCGCGGCGTGCCGGTGCGAGCGGCGGCGACGACCGGCGCGGAGAGCGACACCGGCGGCGGCCGTGATCGCCGGACGAGAGTCGATTTCAGGGGGAGGATAACAAAGACCGCTCGCCAACAAACCGCCGACACCGCTCGCACGCGCGGCCGTGATCATGCACGTTCTCAACCTCACCACGAACGCGGAGGCACGTTTTTACAAGCTACAGGTCCGCGCCCTAGAGTCGCGCGGCGTCACCTGCACCACGCTGTCTGTCCCGGGCTCGCACCTGGACGGCGCAACCCGCTCGCCGTCCGACTACCTTCGCTTCTTTCCGAAGGTGCTCGGTCGGGCCGGCGGACCGTACGACATCGTCCACGCCAACTACGGCCTGACCGCGCCGATGGCGCTCGCCCAGCCGACTCGCCCGATCGTGCTCACGCTCTGGGGGTCGGACCTCCACGGGCGGTACGGCACGCTGAGCAAGGCCTGCGCGCGCTTTTTCGATGACGTGATCGTGATGTCCGAGAAAATGCGCGACGAACTCGACCGCGAGTGCACCGTCATCCCCCACGGCGTCGATCTGGAGCTGTTTCGACCGATCCCCCGCGAGGAGGCCCGCGCGGAGGTCGGCTGGGACGACGACGCGTACCACGTGCTCTTCCCATACGACACGGAACGCCCTGTCAAGGATTACCCGCGGGCCGAGCGCGTCGTCGATGCGGTCGACCGCAAACTCGAAGAACAGGTTGAGCTACACACGATAAGCGGCCTTCCGCACGCGCGGATGCCCGTCTACCTGAACGCTTCGGACAGCCTGCTTTTGACTTCAAAGAGCGAGGGATCGCCCAACGTGGTGAAGGAGGCGCTGGCGTGCGACGTTCCGATCGTTTCGACTGACGTCGGCGATGTCCGAGAGCGGCTGGCGGGCGTCGACGGGACGGCAGTCTGCCGGAGCGACGACGAGCTGATCTCGAACCTCGCGACGATACTCCGACGAAACGGCCGGTCCGACGGGCGCGACGTGGCGCGCGAGCTGAGCGTCGACGGGATGGCGGACCGCATCTGCGCCGTGTACGAACGGGCCCTCGCGCGGAATTGAGTCTTTACAGAGGTTCGAGGAGAAAGCCCACGACTGTCGTCGTGGGATGAATCCGACATTGTTAGGTTCTATGCCAGACAGTCACATGGGACGGGAGGGATGGGTAGAACCGACCCGACCCGACCCGAACGCCTCTGGAGACTGGGACCGCGTTGCCGCCTGTTGTGGTGACAGTCCTGTCGTGGAATGAGCAAGCCCACGACTATAGTCGTGGGAGACTATCACCGAAATAGAGGTGGTTCACCCCGAACCAACGTCCTCAGAATCACGGTGCGATTCTGAGGGGCTGCGAAAATTGCAGAGCGATTTTCGCACACTTGCGGAGACGACGCTCGCTGTGGGACCCGATTCGGTTCCTGCAAAGCACGTCTTGCAAACAGCAAGCCCCCGCCCTGCTCGGCCTTGCGGCCTCGCTGAGGGCGGGTAGTTCACTTTGCAAAACGCGAAGGCGGGAAAAACAGAACGGAAGGGGCGGGATTCGAACCACGCGAAGCCTCTCGGCCCCCATCGGAAGATGATGGTGCTCTGCCGCTGAGCGACCCTTCCACGTCGACCGCATTCTCCGCTTTGACCCATTCACGCATTGTTATGTCCCGATTTCGATTCAGTAGCCAGAGCAAACTGTCCGGTAGGCGCGGCTGAACGCGCGCTCGAAAAGTCAGGAGAGCGTGGCTGAACGAGCTGATTAACTTTACTACCAGGTAGCAAAGCGGTCCCTATGCCAGGCTTGAGTATCGTCCGCGGGGGCGACGACGTTGCGACGGGTACGATCGACGACGCGCTCGACGCCGTCACGTTCCTCGACGGATACCGCGTCGACGAACACGTTCGCGACGCGGGAACGATGGTCGCGCACACGGGGTACGACGCGTACCCGGTGCGGGCCGTCGAGGGTGAGGGGTGGACGGCGGTGCTCGAAGGGTACGTACACGACACCGCGGATCCGGAGCGGGAGGTCCGGAGCGTCGTCCGGTGGCTCCGCGCGGGCGACACGGAGAAACTGCGATCGTGGCTCAGGGAGGGCGACAAGGAGTTCCTCCTCGCGGTCGCCGATCACGATGCCGGCGAGGTGACCGTCCTCACGGACGTGCTGGGCAGGTTTCCGACGTACAGCGTCACGATCGACGGGACGACGGTCGTCTCCCGTGAGCTGAAGTTCGTCCGTCGGATGGTCGACGCGCTGGGCGATCCCGTTTCGCTCGACCGCCTCGCGGTCGCCCAGCAGCTCCTCTTCGGGTACACGCTCGGTACGCGAACGCCGTTCGAAGGGGTCGAACAGCTCCCGCCGGGCGCGCGGATCGACGTCGAGGACGGCATCGAGGTTGACCGTGTCTATCGACACGACTTCGAGGGGCACGAGCACGCGGACAGATCGTCCGCGGAGAACGCGGAGGCGCTCGCGTCCCGCTTTCTCGATGCGTGTCGCCGACGCTCGAACGTCGCGGGGCAGAACGTCGTCTCGCTGAGCGGCGGACTCGACTCGCGCGCGGTCGCGGCGGGGTTCGCGCGCACGGACCTCCCGGCGGTCGCCGCAACCTTCCAGCGGGTGAGTAACCCCGAGCCGGTGAACACCGGTGAGGTGAGTTCCACGCCGGCAATCGCCGGCGAGATGGGCAGTGACGAGTCGGCTTTCGCCGACGAAATGAGCGACGACGCCGAGATCGCGGAGGAGGTTGCGGCGAAGCTCGGGATTCCGTGGACGCTGTATCAGGTGTCCGACTCGGCGCGAGTCCGCTCACAGCTTCTCGACATGAAGCAAGGGACGAACTACCTCGAAATGGCGTTCATCCTCGAGTTCTTCGAACGCCTCCAGGCGGACCATGGGTCGCTCACGTACCTGACCGGCGATGGCGGTGATAAGGTGTTGGCCGACCTCACAGCGGGGCGGCCAGTCGGCACGGACGGGACGCTCGCCCACCACCTCGTCGAGACGAACTCGATCTTCCCGCCGGAGGAGGCGGCTCGCATCGCCGGGATCGACACTCAACGCCTGCTCGGATCGGTCCGCGAGCGCGTCCGCTCGTACCCCGAGAGCGACCATGACGCGAAACACGTCCACTTTCTGATCCGCGAGCGCGGGATGAACTGGCTCACCCACGGCGAGGACAGGAACCGCTACTACTTCCCCAGCCTCTCGCCGTTCTACGCGTGGCCGGTGTTCGAGTACGCGATGAACTGCCCGCCGGAGCAAAAACAGCGCCGGGGGCTGTACCGCGAGTTCCTCTCGATGCTGTCGCCCGAGATCGCCGACGTCGAGTACGCGAACTTCGGCGCGTCGCTCTCCTCTCTGGAGTACCGGGTGAAACACCGACTCTACGACGAGCTGACGCGGTTCCCGTCGCTGAAGCGCCTCGTCGTGTCACAGGTGCGGCGAAAGCAGAAGGGCCGGCGCGAGGAGCTTCGCGACCCCGAGCCCGTTCGGGCGCTCCTCGCCGCCGACGGCGACAGCGGGCTGAACCCCCGCGGCGTCGAGTCCGTCCTCGAGCGCGAGTCGTCGTACAGCGACGCCGAGCTCGCGCGGCTGCACACCGTCGTCGCGCTCGCGACGGGCGAAACCGCGTACTGAGGGGCGACAAAAACGGAACGAAGAACGAAGAACGAAGGAAAGACGACGGAACGCTCAGCGCAGTTCAGTGATCGGGCGGGCGGGCGTGCCGACGACGGTCGTCTCCGGCGGCACGTTGTCGAGGACCGTCGAGCCGATCCCGAGCTCCGCGCCGTCGCCGACCGAGAGGTGGCCGGCGACGGAGACGTGCGGGTGGACGATGACGCCGTCGCCGATCATCGTGCTCCCCGAGACGCCGGCCCCGTAGGCCATCGAGACATTCCGGCCGATTTTCACCTGGTGGGCGACGTGTACCCCGCCGCTGAGGACGGACCCCGCGCCGACGACCGTCTCGCCGAACACCGCGCGGTCGACAGCGCAGTTCGCCCCGATCTCAACCCCGTCTTCGATGACGACCGCGCCGTCGTGGATCTGTCGGAGCGGCCGGTCGCGCTCGTCGCGGGCGAAGCCGAACCCCGCCTCGCCGAGAACGGTCCCCGCGTGGATCCGACAGTCGTCGCCGATTCTGACGGCGTCGCCGACGAAGACGTGCGCGCCGATCACGCAGCGGTTGCCGATCGCCGCGCCCTCCTCGACGACGGCGGTGGGGTGGATCGATGTCTCCTCGACCGGCTCGACGAAGAACTCCCGCGCGACCTTCACGAACGCGAGTTTCGGATCCGCCGTCCGGACGAGCGGCCGGTCGGAGATCGTCGGTGTCGTCTCCGGGCAGATGACGAGACCCGCGTCTGACGCCTCGATTCGTGCCGGATCGTCCGAAACCGAGAAGGCGAGGTCGGTCCGGGTCGCCTCGTCGAGGGCGTCGACGCCCGTGAGCCACACGTCGGATCCGCTCCGTCCGGCGAGCGTCCGTCCGAGGAACCACGCCACGTGAGCGGCTCGAAGCTCAGGCATACCGTCGAGGTGGCTTCCCACGCCCATTGTTATGCGCGCGTTGCGTCCCGCCCGTCACCTTGCGGGACCCGTCCGGCGGTCCGTCCGGGGATCCGCCCGCGCGCTCGTCCCTCCGCCGTCGGAAGAGAGCGCCTGAAGCGCGTTGACTACCTCGGTATAGACGTACCCCACTTTCACAGGCGTCGTCACGTCGGACGCGTAGTACAGGTCGCCGAGTTCGTCCTCGGAGAACGCTCGGGGGGAGAACTCCGGATCGTTGAGCCGGCGGATTCCGATTGCCAGGAGCGGAATCGACGTCTCCAACAGTCGTCGCCTGAGCTCTCCGAGGCTCATGACGCCCTCGAAATCGGTTCGACGGATCGCGACAATCTCGCCGGCGTCGATCTCCTCTGAGAGGATTTGGAGCGTGACGCCACCCTCGGACTCGCCGTTGAGGAACTCCCAGAAGCCGAACCCGATCCCCCGGTACTCGCGGACGTCTCCGTGGTGAAAGCTGAGTATGCCGCGGTCGGGCGCGTCGAGGACCCGACCCGCGAGAAGACCCATCCCGTACTGAACAGCGACGTCGGCCTCCAAGACGACCCCGTCGACGACGTCGTCCGGGAGTTCGACGCCCGGTCCGTCGGGGATAGTCGACGTTCGGACGACCGTCGTCGGCGCGTACGGCTGCGCGAGGACGTCGACGCGCTCGATGTCGGGGTCGCGGCGGGCGTGGAGCCACGCGAGCGGCCCGCGACCGGACGGGCCGTCCGTCGGCGGCGCGTCGTCCTCGCCCGCGAGGACGATCGAGACGAGTTCGGCCTCCGTCTCGACGACCATCTCGACGAGCGCTCGGTGGAACTGCATCGGCACCCACCGGCTCCCGAGGAGGAGACAGACGTCGCGGACCGGTGACTGCTCCGTTCCGCCGTCGGTCGACCGGCGTGACGCCGTCCCCGACGGCGTCAGCCGGGCGTCCATGTTCAGGATCGTTGCGAGCCGTGAGATGAGTGCCTTGCCGTTCATGATCGTGTAGGTACCTTGCCGTTCGTGATCGGCCTTCCCGATCTGTCGAGGTGTTCCTGCGTCCACCGCTCGACCGACGTGATCGCGGCGATCGGTTTGATGTGGTTGTCCTTGCCGTCGAGGTGCGCAGAGCGAAGCGCCGCGATCGCGTCGGCGTCGAAGTGCGGCCGCGACGCCGCCGAGTCGAGCAGGTCGTCGAGGTACGATCGGAGCGTCGGGTCCGTCCGGTACCAGTGGGCGTACAGCTTTGGGCCGCGCAGGCGCTTTCGCAGGCGCTTTTTCGCCAGCCCGACGGTGTGGAGCCACTGCGGCGCAGAGGGCGCGAGGCCCGTCCGCTGGTACGGGATCTCGTCGAGGCCGTGGTTCATCATCCGCGTCAGTTCGAGCTTCAGGCTCGTCGTGGCGATGGAGACGCGGCCGCCGGTGTGCGGCACCGTCCGCTTGTGGTACCGCGGGGGACGGTCCGCGGCGACGTTCAGGAAGTCGCTGGCGGCGAAGGGCACCCGGGTTCCGACCTGACTCCGCGGGACGCGGCTGCTCCGGAAGTGGCCGTACGCGGCCCGGTGCCAGACGACGTCCCGGAAGACAGACTCCGCGTCTGGGTGATCGTTCGCCGTCACCTCTTGACGGAGCGAGTCGACCGGATCGACGTCCCCGTCGACGAGCGCCGCCGCATCCCTCGGATCCACGACGGCGTAGCGGCTAGCGAGCGCGTCGGTGAGCGATCCGTTCCGAACGAGCTGGCGCTGGTAGTCCCAGATGTCGTCGCCAAAGTAGAGTTCCTGCGGGGCAGCCTCGAACACCACGTCTGCGGCGGCGGCCAGCCGCCCGTCGAGCATGTGAGTCGTGTTGATGAGGTACGACCAGGCGACCATCCCATCCGTCAGCCGGATCGCCCGGTCAAGCACGTCTGCGAAGGCGTCCGGCGGCCCGAGTTCGATGCGGTCGTTCTCCACCCCGAGAGCCGCCGCGACGCGGCGCGCCGGCTCCGACTCGTCCTCATCGGGGATCTCGTACGTCATGGTGTGGAACGCGTCGAGCTCCTCGCGAAGGGCGGAGGCCATCATCCGGCTATCGAGCCCACCTGAGAGCCAGACGCCGGTCGTCCCCTCGACGGTGCCGACGACGTCGCGCACGGACGCGCGGTACTCCCGCAGCAGCGTTCGCGGGTAGTCGACATCGACGCTCCTGCCGAAGCTCGGTCGCCAGTACCGATCGACGGTCGTCTCGCCGTCCGCGTGCGTCAGCACCCGCGCGGGGCGAAGTTCAGACACCCCGTCGAGCAGCGTGCTCTCGCCCCACGTGTGCCCGAAGAGGACCATATCGGAAATCGCCTGCAGGTCCAGCGTCGGGTCGTCCAGCGTGGGCGCGAGCGCCGACACTTCAGAGGCGAACAGGAAGTCGTTGCTCTCGCGGTAGTAACATGGGCGGCTCCCGAGTTTGTCAGTCGAGAGCACAAGCCGATCGTCCGCGTCGGCGCAAGCGAGGGTGAACAGCCCGTCCGTCGCGGCCAACGTTTCGGTCGGGCGATCGAGCACCGCTCGGAAGAACTCGCCGGGGTTTGACGTCGACGGCGGTGCCTTCGAAACGACTCCGTGGAGGACGCCGGCGATGCCGTCCCCCTCGTACCACAGGTCGCTCGACGCGTCCTTCTCGCCGTGGTGGATCACGCCGAGGGCGGCATCTCCGGTCGACACCCGATCGCACTCGTACCACGATTCGTGCGTCAGCGACTCCGACAGCGCGCGCACGTCGCCGCCGTCCGGTGCGCTTCCAACGATTCCAGGCATTCGTGTCGTCGGAGTCGACGCGCGTCGGTATTGTTATTCAGCCCCTTCCGCGGAGCGTCTCCTGCACCGCTTCGACCATTCGAGGGAGGGCGGGAAACGGAAGCTGCTGGTGTGTCGGCAGCACGACGAGCGACTGTCGGAGCGCGGTCGCGCCCGGATCCGCCGGTTGCGGAACGTCGGCTCCGAGCGCCCAGCCGAGCATTTCGGCGGGCAGACCGCGATCGCGCAGCGCGGCCCAGAGGGCGGGCGCGGAGACCCCGTCGACGGGGCGGACGCCGACCCCGTACGGACAGCCGCCGTCCGCGACCGGCGGGGTGACGACGGCGAGCCCAGAGAGCGCGTCGAGACGTGCGCGGAGGTTGCGGTAGCGCTCCCGCCGGGCCGCGGCTATCTCCGCCGGTCGGGAACGGACGAGTCCGATCCGCGACACCCAACCGGGACGACGCGGGGGGACGCGGTGATCGTGTGCGGTCCCCGGCGCGCCATCTCCGGCGAACACGCCGGCTCCGGCGCTCAAGAGCGGACCGTCTGTCAACCGTCGCAACGCGGTCGAGCGCCGCATCGATTCCTCCACGAACCTGAGACGCGGGATCGACGGTATCGCCGAACTGAGCCGCTCGTGCGCCGCGACAGCAAACGATCGGGCGAGCGCGCGTCCTTCGCGCGCCTCGTCGTCGGGCGAGGGAAGCCTCGTACCCGGCGCGACGACGAGCCCGCCGTTCGGCACCGGGAGCGTCTTCCGGAGGCTGAACATGGCGACGTCGCCGACCGACCCCAGCGGCGTCCCGTCCTCGCGGCGGCTGAACAGCCCCCGGGCGCAATCTTCGACGAAGACGGCGTCGACCGCCTCGGCTTCCGCGGCGAGTTCGTCGAGACCGTTCGTCTCGAAGCCGAGGTAGTGGATGAGCTGCACCACGTCCGGCTCGCGGTCGCGGATCAGATCGACGACGTCGCCGGTCGGTACCGTCAGATCCTCCCGCACGGGGAAGTACTCGACCTGCAAGTCGAACTCGCGGTCGAGCACGCCGACGACCGAGGGGGGCGTGTACGCCGGCACCAGCGCGGTTCCGCCGTCGACACCGTGGCGAGAGAGCGCCGCAGCCAGTCCCGTTCGCGCGTGCGTGTACAAACCAAAGTCGCCCGACGGGATCCAGCGACCGTCCGCCAACCACTCGGGGATACCGACGTCCCGCGAACCGAGCCACGCCGGGTTAAAGTGCGGCGAGTGGTGGACGTACATCAGCGATCACCGCGCCGACCAGTGCGCTCAGAATCCAGTGCAACTCCCACGACGAGCGCGTCCGTCGTGGCGGCGGACTGGATCATTCCATGTAGCCGAGTCCGCGGAGTCGATCTTCGACGCCGTTGAAGTCGTCCTCGGTCGAGTCGTCGCCCGCGGACTGTCGGTAGGCGGTCGATCTGATCTCGGCCGACGCCAGCGCCGAGTTCGGGTCGAACATCTCGGTCAGGACGCGGCCGTCCGCGTCCTCGGGGATCGGCTCGCCCGCCGCGTGCAACAACGTCGGCGCCACGTCGACGACGGTCGCCCCTTCCACTTCGACGCCCGCGGCGACGTCGGGCCCCCACGCGAGGAAGATCCCATCGGGGCGGTGAGACGCCTCTAGGACCGCCGATGGGACGCAGACGCGATCGGTCAGGGCTCCCTTGATCTCGTACCCAGGCGTCGGTTCGACGACGAGGTCCGGCGCGCGCTCGTCGGTCGGGTACGCCTCGGACCCGTCGACCACCTCGAACACCTGGTCGCCCGTCTCGGGGTCCGTGTACTCTTCGAACAGCCGCGTGAGGCGTTTCTTGAGTGCCGGAATCCGATCGGGATCGACCGCGCCGTTTTCGAATCGTTCGACGTCGTTTACGTACACCAGCCCCTCGCCGTGAACGAATGCCGCGGTCTGCGAGAAGTTGACGTCATAGAGCGCGTGGTTGCCGGGAACGTGCTCCGCAACCGAGTCGACGACCGAGCGCGGGAGCCGCTTTGCCACTGCGTCGAGGTCGAGGTCGAATCGACCGAGCACGCGTTCGAACCGCGCTTTCGTCAGTCCGACGCGGCCGAGGACGCTCCGCGCGCCGCCGGTGGCGGCGGATTTGCGGACGAGAAAGCCGTGCTCTTCGAGGAGCGTGTTCGCGCTGGCATGCTTTTCGATCGGGCCGAACCCGTGGTCGGAGACGACGTACAGCGTCGCCCCGTGCTCCTCCACGTACCGCATCACGTCGCCGAGGATCGTGTCAAGCAGCCGGTAGTGCGCGCGGAGCTGCGACTTCTCCCAGATGAGGTGCTGAAGCCGGTCCGGCGCGGTGAACACGAAGAAGAACAGCCGCCACTCCTCCTCGCGCATGAGAAGCGAGAGCAACCGCCTGCGCTTTTCCACCACGGCGTCGAGCGCGTCCAGAAACTCCCCCTTCCGATCGTGGTACTGTTCGTAAAACAGGCCGACGGTATAGTCGGGGATCTCCTCGACGATCGTCTCGCGGAGCGACGGCGGGTACGTGAACCGATCGTTGAGCTCCGGCGTGAGCATCCCGGTCACCATCGTACCGTCGAGTTCCGTCGCCGGGTAGGTCATCGGGACGTTGCCCACCACCGCCGGGGTGAGCATCTCCCACAGCGACGGTCGGCTCACGTCGTCGCCCGTGTACATCTCGCGCCGGTGGTCGGCGGTGAGGCGCTGGAAACCGTAGACGCCGTGTTTGTCGGGCCACACGCCCGTGGCGATCGACGGCCACGCGAGTGGTGTGGACGCCGGTCGCGTGCTCCGCAGGGGGCCGGCGGCCCCTTCCCCGAACAATCGATTGAAATTGGGAAGCGAGCCGTCCGCGGCCCACTCTCGAAGCATCTCCCACGGGACGCCGTCGAGGCCCAGCACGAATGCACGGTCGGAAGTAGAGGTCGACTGCATGCTGTCATCGGAGACGAGGGGAATCGGCGGCTTTGTTATGCGCCGCTTTCGCCGCCGGGCCGCCTCGCGAACGAAGGAGAGCTGGCGGTCGTCGCGGTCGCGGCGTCCGATCGGTGTCGACTGATGCTATCGCTCGATCGCTCCTAAGATGTAGCTCGTTAGCAATGCGAGATTAACAAAGTACGTTCGTCCTGTCTTTCAGCATATCGAGTCATCCAACGAGGGATGACGGTCACACCTATGAGCAAGACGAGCACGCCCGACGGGGTCGCGGAATCGACGAGCGAAGAGTACAGGATACGGGAGTTCCGGCGGGGCGACGAGGCCGGATTTCTGTCGCTGTTCGGGGCGGTTTTCGGCGACGCGAGCGCGAACTGGTTCGAGTGGAAGTACGTCGACAACCCCTACGTCGACCACGTCCCGATCTGCGTCGCAGCGGCCGGGGACGAGATCGTCGGGGCGAACCCGTTTTTCGCGCTCGAACTCGCGTACCGCGGGAAACGTCTCCTCGCGCTCCAGCCGGTGGACGCCATGGTCCACCCCGACCACCGACAAAACGGGCTCCTGACGCGCATGACCGAGCACGCGATCGAGCGGTACGCGGCGGGCGACCCGGCGCTGTTTTTCAATTTCCCCAACGAGCACGCGAAGCGGGCGTTCGCGAAGCTCGGGTGGGAGACGGTCGGCGAGTTGGCCGCGTACTATCGCGTTCAGAACCCGGCGGGGTTGCTCGACGCGGGGCGCGAGGACGCCGTCGGACGCGTCGCGAGGGAACTCGGGACGATCGCGGCGCGGGGCTATCTCGGCGCTCGGGACCGCCTTTCCGCGGCTCCGAGCGGCGGCTTGACCGTCAATCGTCACCCGCGAATTCCCGTCTCCGAGTTCGCCGAGCTGTCCCGAGCGAACGCGCCGGGGGGGCTTCACGCGGTGCGCGACGAGACGTACTACCGGTGGCGGTTCGGCAACCCCGAGTGGGAGTACGACGCGTACACGGCGAGACGCGGGGGATCGCCGATCGCGGGGATCGTCGCGGGAACGCGGCGCGACGACGGCGCGACGGTGACGAAGCTAACCGACGTCGCGCCGCTCCCGAAACGGCGAGCGCACGCGGAGGCGTTCTCGCACCTCCTGTCTCGGATCGTCGAAGACCACGCAGACGCGGACCTGATCGCGGCGGCGGACGGGACGCTCCCGCACGACCTGCTGCGACGACATGGGTTCCACCCTAACGACGCGTTTCCGCTGTCGCGGGTCGCGGGTCGGACGACCCTCGTCGCCCGTTCGCTCTCGGACGATCTCACCTTCGACCCCGCGGAGCGGTTCAACTGGCAGCTCTCGTTCGGCGAACAGGACACGTGTTGAACGATGGCGGGACGATCCGCGCCCACCGACGAGCGAGGTGACTCGCGATGAGCGGCCGTCTCACCCTCAGCCTCGAGATCGAACTCGGCTGGGGGTGCCACGATCTGGGGACGCTCGACCGGCTCAGTCGCGACGGCTACGAGGAGACGCGAACCCTCGAGTGGTTGTTGGCGCGCTGCGACGAACTGGAGATCCCGAGCACGAGTAGGGAGGGGTAGTTCACGCGCCCGATCGGGTCGTTCCTCGAAACGCTCGCCGAGCGGCGGGATCGAGGCGACGTGGAGGTTTTGACGATGAGGGCGCTCAACGAGGCGGTCAGGCGGGAGAACGCGCCGAAACCGAGCGAGCCGAAGCAGCTAGCGGGCCGGTGAACGACCGCGACTCCGGCGTCCGAGAGCGGTAGCGGCACCGGGGTGCACACCGCAGGCGTTAAGTCATTATCTGGGTAATGGTTATCCCGATAATGACCTTCTACGATCGGGAGGCGGAGCTCGGGGGCCTCAGGGAGGCGTTCGACGCCGACGGGCACGACTTCTTCGTCGTGTACGGTCGCCGGCGGGTCGGAAAGACGGAGCTGCTCAAGGAATTCTGCCGGGACGAGCCCCACGTGTACTACCTCGCCGCCCAGGAGTCGGAAACGCGGCAGCTCGAAAAGTTCGTCGAGGGGGTGGCGAACCACTTCGGGGACCGCACCCCCCGGATCGGCGGCTGGGACGAGGCGTTCGAGTACCTCGGGGAGAAGGTCGAAACCGGGCGGGTCGTGATCGCGATCGACGAGTTCCCGTACCTCGTCGACGCGAACGAGTCGATCCTGTCGTACCTTCAGGCGTTCGTGGACGAGCGCCTCGCCGGAACCGACTCGATGCTCGTCCTGTGCGGGTCGAGCGTCGGCGTCATGGAGTCCGAGGTCCTGGGCCACCGAAGCCCCCTGTACGGGCGGCGGACCGGGCAGATAGACCTCGAACCGTTCTCGTTCGCCGAGGCGCGGGCCGTGATCCGGTACGACGTCGCCGAAGCCGTCCGATCGTACGCGATCACCGGCGGGACGCCGATGTACCTCACCCTGTTCGATTACGGGGACACGCTGGCCGAGAACGTGCTCGAACGGGTGCTCTCGCCGACTGCCGTCCTCTACAGCGAACCGGAGTTCCTGCTCCGCACCGAACTGCGGAACCCCGCGCGGTACATGAGCATCCTCGAAGCGATCGCGACCGGCCACACCACGCCGAACGAGATCGCGGGCGCGACCGGGGTCGACTCCGGCCCGCTCTCGAAGTACCTCCAGACGCTCCGTCGCCTCCGACTCGTCGGGCGCGAGGTCCCCGTCACCGCCTCGGCGAAGAAGTCGAAGCGGTCGGTGTACGAAGTCGCGGACGAGTTCCTCCGCTTTTGGTTCCGGTACGTCGAACCGAACCGCTCCGGAATCGCGGAAGCGCCGGCGAGGGTTTTCGAGGACACCATCGAGCCCGACCTGCCGAACCACGTCTCTGCGACCTTCGAGACGATCTGTCGGGAGGCCGTGTGGGCCGGCGTGCGGAGCGGCGACGTCGAACGCTACGCGTCGGTCGGTCGGTGGTGGTACGGCGAGGACGAGATAGACCTAGTCGCGCTATCCCCGAAAAACGACCGCATCCTGTTCGGCGAGTGCAAGTGGACGGCCGAACCGGTCGGACGCTCTCTCGCGGATGATCTCAGGGACAAAGCGGATCGGGTTCGGTGGGGACCGGCGGATCGGGACGAACGTTTCGTTCTCTTTTCGAAGAGCGGGTTCACCGACGGGCTCGCGGCCGACGTCGGCGACGACTGGCGGCTGTTCGACCTCGACGACGTTGAACAGATGCTGGGAGCGGAACCGTCGAAAAGCAGCTGAAAGAAAAATTACGCCGTCACCTGTTGCGTTCTGCGTCGACCCGGTAGAGCGAGAATTCATCGTTCGATTGGACTTTGTTCAGTCGGCGCTGCTCGTCGAGCGACTGGAACCCGGAGACGGAGTAGGACCTCTCCTTGTACAGAGTTGCCTCGCGCTGCACGTCAGATTCCGCGACGACGAAGTAGCGGTCCGAGTCGTACTGCGAGGCGACTGAGTGGTTCGAGAAGTTCTCTGGCGTGACGATGTCCGTGCTCGGCGACGGACCGGCCAGCGTCCGATCCGAGTTGAAGCCGTACGTCGCGTCGGCGTAGCGGTCCGCGGCGCCAGAGACACCTGCGAAGCCGGTGTCACCGGCGCGATGATCGAAGGCGGTCTGATAGCCGGCCATCTCCTGCTCGGAGACGTGCTGCGTCGTCTTGTAGATGTACGGCGAGGGGAAGACGATCACGAGCGAAAGCGCGAGCAGACAGACGAGAACGACGACCGCGACGGTGTTCGCCGCGCCGGAGGAGGTGAGCCTCCTGAGACCGCCGAGGAGCCACCAGAAACCGATCACCCCGAGGATCGTCGCGAGCACGGACAGAAAGCCGAGCTGACGGAAGGCGAGCGTCGGTGAGCCGGCGTAGTAGGCGACGAACAGGGCCGATAGCGGTACGAACGACAGGCCGAGGTACGTGACCAGCGCGCGGGTTTCGGTCGAGTCGTCGGCGGAGCCGAACCAGGCCCACAGAACGGCGAGGGCGGCGAGCGCGAAGTACAGCGCGCCGACGAGAAACAGCTTCGAGAACAGTACCTCAATGCCGCCACCGAGTTCCGTGAGCGAGACGCCCCGCTGGCTGACCTGCGTCCCGGATCCGCCCCCCGGGATGAAGACGTCGGCGAGGACGCCGACGACGGCTCGCTGGAAGCGCTCGCGGGAGACCATCCACGCGGCGAGGAACGATCCGAGTGCGAACGTTTGTGCGCCCATGGGTGGATGCGAGCCGATGGTCGAGTCGGCGTTTCGCAGGCGAGCGACGATCTGAACGATCCAGACGGTCCCGAACACCATGAACAGATTCAGCGCCTGCATCGGGTGAAACAGGACGAGCGCGCCCGCCGTGACGAAAAGCAGCGCGCCGTACGACGAGAACAGCGACCGCGACGCGGCGTCGGCCCGACTGAGATACAGGATCAGGGCGAAGATCGGAACCGCGGAGACGAAGATTGCCTGCGTGCTCGGGTGCGGAGTCATGTGGACCGCCACGTGGTTCACCGGCAGGAGCAGCCACGCCGAGACGGCCGCGAGTACGAACGCACGGTCGTCGCCCGCGAGTTCCCGGACGACGAGCGGAATCAAAAGGAGGAAGACCGCGATCGCGCAGACGACGACGAGTAGCAAGGTTCGGTTGAGCGGGCTCCCAGTGACGATGCTGAGGGCGGTGGCCGCCGTGTGAATGCTCGGATAGAAGAGGCTCGCCGGGTCGACGACGTTGTCGACGACCGACCGCGCCCATCCGAGGTGGCTGAGCGAGTCGCCGACGCCGACGTACCAGTAGCCGCGCAGGAGCGGCAGCGCGACGACGGTGATGATGCCGCCGCCGCCGAGGAACAACGCCGCTCGACGGACCGGTCCGGGCGGCGAGAGGAACGTGCAGATCAATGCGACGACCATCGCGATGCCGACGCCAACCCACACGAACATCGGCGTGCCGGCGTAGATCGACAGTTCGTACCCGGTCGCGGGTGCACCGCGTGCCAACAGGATCGCGCCGGTGAGCGCGAAGAAACCGATCGCCAGCGCGCCTGCGAGCGTTAGTTCGACCGCGTCCGACGGGCGCTGTCTCGCTCGGGAAACACTCATCGATCCGGTGGTCGCCTCCTCGTCCTATTGTTATGCGCCACTTTCCCTGGGGGCTACATGCCGCCTTCCCGGGATCACGCGCTCCCCTCTTCAAGGAACTCCGAGGCGAGAAACTCGCGGGTCGCATCGAAGCGCTGGCCTTCCTGTTGGCGCAGCCGCGTCTCGAACGAGGCGTCCGTCTCGCCCCACAGTCCCGGGTGCGTCAGGATCTGGGCCTGCGACGGGATCCCGTCCGCGAAGGGGTGTTCGGTCCGCCACCGCTGACCGGAGTCGCCCAGATACTCGATCTCGCTGAAAAAGCGCGGCTCGTACGCGCTCGTGACGCCCTCGAACGAGCGGTCGAGCGTCCAGCTCGGCGGGATGTGAAACGAGATCGCACTGCCCATCGACTCGGTGACGGTGTCGAGCACGGACTGTTCCTCGCGGATCCGCCGGCGAAGCTCCACGTCGGCGGGTTCGCCGTCCCAGTACTGGTGCGTACTGAAGTGGAGCGCGACGGTGTGACCGAGCGATTCGATCTCGGCGAGACAGTCGCGGATCTCGCCGAAGTGGACGTTGTAGAAGGGACTCGTGACGAGGACGAAGTACGTCGCGGTCACGTCCCGCTCCGCCTCGATCTCCGCCATCCGGCGCGCCTTCTCCGGCGACCAATCGACGTCGTGGCGCAAGATTACTTCGCCATCCAAGAGCGAGCGCTCGTAGCCGGTGAACGACCGGTCGGCGGCCGTGAGCGAGTCAAGGAGCGCGCCGTACCGTTCGAATGTAAACTCCATTGTGGAAGAGTCGGCGGTCGGATGACTTTGGAATGCGGTGGTTAACGCCTCGAGGCGATCGAAAGCGGCAGATTTCGGCCCGTAAGAGTCGCATAACAAACCGGTCGACGGACCGACAGTGGGCCGTGTCGGGGGAGACGTCGAACGGCTCTCCGGAGCGTCGAAGGCCGCCGTCCACGAGGAGATCGTACCTGAAAGCGGTCGGCGCGGCGCTTGCGAGCGCCGCGCTGGCCGGCTGTGGCGGCTCCCCGAGCCCGACGGATCCGTCCGATCTGCCGGGGAGTCGGCAGAAGGGAGAGATCCCCCACGCCGACGACTACGACGCCGTCGTCGACGTCGCAGAGGCGGGGGTCGACGCGACCGGTCGGCGGCCGATCAACCGAACGCTGAACGCGCTCGTCGACGACGACACTCTGCTGTATTTTTCCGAGGGAGCGTACCTGATCGATGCCCCGTGGGTGCTGCGCGGCCGGAACGTGGGGATGGTCGGCGACGGCGCGACCCTCCGGATGCCGCCCGGGACCGTCGGGCTCTGGATCGCCGCCGACGGCGTCAGCTCGTTTCGGTTCGATGGGTTCGCCCTCGACAACACGCCCCCGCGCACGGCGGGCCGGGTGCAGGTCGTCTGCGACGGCGGGTGGAACGTCGTCCGGGACGTAGTCGTCGCGGGACGACAGGACGTCGCCGAGGTCACCACGCGCGCGTTCTCGCTCAAGGTGAGCGGAGCGGGGACGCACCTGTCCCTTTCGAACGTCGATATGTCCGCTGGCGCGGTGAACGGAACCGCCGTGTTCGTCAACCCGACGTCGAATCCTGGTTCGCTCGCCTTCCGTGACTGTCGGGTCGTCGACTGGGGGAACCAGGGATTGTACGCCTCCGCGCACGGCGGGCCGCTCCGGATCGTCGGCGGCGAGTACGCGAACAACGGCCTCTCGCAGATCCGCGTCGGCGGCGGCGACGCGGACACGCGCGCGATTGTCCGCGACGCGACCGTCCGGGTGGACGACCCCCGTCCCGGGACGGCGAACATGCGAGGTATCTGGCTGAAGGAGGGCGACGGCACGCTCGTCGAAAACTGCGACGTCCGGATCACAGATCTCACGGGGACGACGAGTTCCGGTGGGATCGTCGTCGGGGGCGAACACGGACGCACGACGGTCCGCGACACGACGGTTCGGATCGACGCGCCAACGTACGGGGTCAAGGTGCGTCGGCCGAAGGCGGGCGACTTCTATGCGCCTAGCCTCACGCGCCGGCCGGGGGCGTGGGACGTGACGCTCGAAGACGTGCGGGTTGTCGGCGACGCCACCGGAAGCGCCGCAATCGAACTCATCGGACGGGGAGAGAGCGCGTTCCGGAACGTGGAGATCCGCCAGCGCGGGCGCGACCGCGACGGAATCGCGGTGAGCGACTCGCTGGAGACGACGGTGACGGGCCTCGCCGCCGAGACGGGTCGGTACCCCCTCCTCGTCGGCGTGCGGTCGAGACAAGATGCGTGCGCCGTCACCCTCAAAGCGGTGGAGAAGCTCTCGACGGATCACGAGGTGCGGGAGCTGCGGCCCTTTCTCCCGGGCGCATCCCCACCGTTCTGTCTGGACAGCGATCTCCTCGGCGACTGGGACGGGGCGGCGGCGCTCGCGATAACCGGGGTGACCGAGTACGGCCTCGAAGGCGAGGTCGTCTACGAGGATCCGAGAGACGCGGAGCCGACGCGGGGCAGGGCCGCCGCGAACGGGGAACGTGGCGGGCCGGAATCATAGCCGACGGACGCGATCACCGGAGGAACCGCTTGTACACTTCCGCGACCATCCGCATCCCGACCGAGCGACGGCCGAGGCTGTAGTACTGCGCCACCGTGGGCGAGAACTTCGCCTTGTAGCTGCAGAGGCGCTCGTTGTTCGCGCCGACAAGGTTGTAGCAGTCGTAGCCGGCGTCCATCGCGTCGGTCATGATCCGCCAATCGATCAGGTCGTTGACGGGAACGTCGCTGTCGGTCTTCGCGCCGCCCTGCCAGCGGTGGACCGTGTCACCGTACGCAAGCGTCACCATGCCGCCGACGAACTCACCGTCGACGCGGCAGACGTACGGTCGGACCTGTCCGTCGGGCAACCGCTCGTAGAGGTCGACGACGAACGCCGGCGTGACCGAGTACGACTCGCCCTGCTCCTCGTGACGATTTCGGACCTGCGCGATGATGCGCTCGATGCCGCGCGGGCCCACCTCCTCGATCTCGTAGCGGTCCTCGTCGGTTCGGATGTTCCGGCGGGCGTCGCTCGAAAAGGACGCGAGCAGTTCCTCCCTGGTCGGCGTCAGGTCGACGTGGTAGGTGTACCGCGGCGTGAGTTCGAATCCGTTCCACTTGAACGGGCGGGGATCGGTGTACGTGCACGCGCTTCTGACATTCGTGTACGCTGGATCGTACGCGTCGTCGAGCCACTCCAGCGCTGCGCCGATGAACCGGCGGTGGCGCTTCTCCTGGCGGCGCTGTTTGAGCCCCTCGAAGTTGAGCAGCGCGGGGCCGAGGTATGAAACCCACAGGTTCGGTGGCGGCGAGAACGCGGCGTTCACCCGCGCCTTCGACCGGGTAAAGAGTGGAAAGATGCCGACGGATTCCTGCCCCTTGAATCCGACGAGCGGGTGGAGCATCGTCCCGGAGTGGTCCGCCTGGACGCGCAGCGCTTCGAGCTGGTGGTACACCGTTCCGTGCGGCGACCGCTCCACGTTCTTGTCCCACGATTCGAGTTGCTCGTCGGTCGCGGGACCGACTCGGATGCCATGCCTCTCGACCGTCTCGTGCGAAAGTCGCTCCTTTTGTGCCATAGTCACCGTTCCAGGTAGCCGAGTTCGGCGAGCCGCTGCTCGACCGCGGCGTCGTCGGTCTCGCGCGTCCGATGAGCTTCGAAGCAGGGGTACTCCTTCGAATCGGTCGCCATCACCGGACCGAGCGGTTCCCCGTCCATGTCGTCGTCGTACGGCAAGTTGAGCGTCGACAGCACCGTCGGCGCGACGTCGAAGATCGTCGGCGCGCCGAGGTCCCGATCCGGGTCGATGCCCTCGCCGGCCATCGCGATGACGCCCTCGTACTTGTGGTTCCACGGCTCCTGCGGGACCGGGAAGATCTCGTCCCCGCGGAGCTGGGCCGTGAGAAAGTGGTCGTAGTCGGTGGGAATCGTGACCACATCGACCGCCTCCTCAGCGTATGGGCCGTGAAAGTGGTTTTCGCGAGGTTCGACGCGTTCGAACACCGGTTCGCCCGCGGGCGTCGTCAGCGCGCGAAGGTAATCGACGAGCGCTCCCCGAACTTCCTCGTACTCCGACTGTGGAACGACGCCCGCGGGCTCGCGCCCTTCGAGGTTGATGCGGACCCCGAGCTCGATGCGAGAGCGCATGTACGCGGTCGAGTTCGGAAAATCGACCTGTTCGCTGGCCGCCCGGACGAGGCTTCGCGGGCAGTGTTTGAGGACGAACCCGTCGATCCCAATCGATTTGAGTATCGCACCGGCCCGCTGGCTCGTCAGGCCGACCGCCGCGAGCCCGGACATGAGTCGAGCGAGGAAGGCGGTTCCCTCGGAGTCGGAGTCGTCGTCACGCTGGAGCCGCTCGGTCGCGATCGCGTTCCACGAGGGCATCCCCTCGCCGCCGCGCCTCGTCTCGACGAACCCCCCTCGCCGCAGGACTTCATTGACCCTGATCTCGCCGCCGCGGTACTCTCCCATGCCGTGGTCGCTCGCGACGATCACCGTCTCTGGATCGCAAGCGTCGAGGATGTCACCGACCTCCTCGTCGACCGCTTTGTACACTGCCTCGATCGCGCGGTCATTTCCGGGACACTCGTGGAAGACGGTGTCCGTCTGCTGGAACTGGACGAAGCCGAAGTCCGGATTGAACTCGTCCGCGAGATGTCGGAACGCCCGCCCTCGCATCCCGACGAGCGTGCAGTAGGCGTCGATTCGCGAGTCGACGTCGCCGTCGTGCGGGGGCGCGTACACGCGATAGTCGCCGAGTTCCGATTTGAGTTCGTCGAGCAAGCCGCGCGGGTGACACGTCGGATTCTCCGGGGCCATATAGCCCGGGACGACCGCGCCGTCTATCTCCGGCGGCGGGTGCGTCACCGGCGCGTTGACGACGACGCTCGTCAGCCCGTGGCAGTCGAGATACTCCCAGAGTGTCCGGGCACGCACGTCTGTCGCGTTCACCACGTCCCAGTCGTAGCCCTCGAATCGAAGAAAACCGAACACGCCGTGTTTCCCAGGGTTCACCCCGGTGTACAGCGAAGGCCACGCGCTCGGGGTCCACGGCGGAACTTGCGACTCCATCGCTCTGGAAACCCCCTCGTCGAATACGGACGCCAAGTTCGGCAGCGACCCGGACGCGAACAGCGGTTCGAGAACCGAAAGACAGCTCGCGTCGAGTCCGACGAGAAGCGTCCGCATGCCGTCAGACCGATCCGTCATGAGCGTTCGCTGTTCGGCCCGTCGGGTGCTTTGTTATGTACCGATTGACTACAGAAAAGAACACGAATCGGGGCGTCGGCCGCCGAACCGTCCGGGTAATGCCGGATTACCGGCGGCTACGGAAAAATGGAATACGTATATGAGTTTGTGAAGAAACTGTTCTGATTCACTGAACGTATATTCAGTAAGTATTGAGATTAGGTTGAATAAACGCTTTAATTTTGGAAAGATTTATGTGTAGTAGCCGCAGGTTAACGAACGCATGGCACGCGAACTTGAGGTACACGACGACGACGATAAACCGCCGATTTCCAGCGGTAATGAGGGATTACTGCTCGAACGCCGATCGTATCTGCAGATGGCGGGCGCCGCCGCGGCGGCGCTCGCGACCGGGGCGACCGGAGTCGCGGCCGCCGCGCCGTCCGGAGTGTCCGAGAAGAACTACGGCAATGTCGTGGACGTGGTCGAAGCCGGCGCGGACAACTCCGGTGGCAGTTCGATCGAAGACGTTGTCCAAGAGAACGCAAACGACAATACGTTGTTGAAGTTCCCGAAAGGGAAGTACGCAGTCGGTGAGATCAGCTTGAGCGGTCTCAAGAACTTCGCGATGGTCGCGCCCGAAGGTGCATCACTTCTCCCAGAGTCTGAGGGAGATATTATCCGAGTTTCGGACGCTGAAGGCGTCCATATCGAAGGATTCGACGTCGAAGGAGCCGCGAGAGTCATCTTCTACGCGGTAGGAGGTGAGAACACACTGAAGAATTGGCGCGTGAAAGAGTCGATGAGCGAGGACTCGCACGGTGCGGTCGTGCAGTGCGTCAACGAAGACACGGTACTCACCTTTGAGAACGTTGACTTCTCCGCTGGCGGCGCGGGGACAGCGACGTGGGTCCGACCGCCGATCGTGGGCGACTACCCGTCGGGGGAGAACGTCGTCGAAGTCGAACCGTCCGGGACGATCAACTTCATCAACTGCAAGATGGAGAACTGGAATGACGAAGGGTTGTACGCCAGCCCCCATCCCGGCGACACGAACGTCATCGGAGGGCGATACGCAAACAGCAACCTCGCACAGGTCCGAGTCGGTGGGGAGAACTCGCTCGTCAAGGGCGTGGAGATCGTCTGCGACGACTCCAGCAAGACCGAAGAGGAAAAGAATACCCGCGGTATCTGGATGAAAGAAGGTCACAAGATGACGGTGGAAGACTGCGACATCGTCATGACCGACGTCCCCTCGTCAGAAGGTGCGATCGTCAACGGCACCGAGGGCGGCGAGATGCACATCAAGAACACGCGCATCAAAGTGGATCACTCGGCCGTCTATCCGATTCAGGCCAAGTCGCCGAAAGAGTGGCCGTTCCGCGCGCCGTCGCAGGACTCGCAGGCGCCGTCGCGGAAGGTCGTCGTCGAGAACGTGAGCATCACGGGCGGCGAAAACGCGGGCGCCGCGATCAACATCTCGCGCGACGACTCCGAAATCCGGAACGTCTGCATCCAGCAGGAGAGTGGAGAGGGTATCCAGATCAGCGGCGCGAGCGGCGTCACGGTCGCCGACTCCACCATCAACGTGCCCGAAGGTGCGACGAACTTCAGCAGTGCGGACGTCGACACGAAGAACATCAGCGAAAGCGGAAGCTGTCCGGTTCCGAAACTCGACGGCAAACCCGTTGATTCGGGAAATCTGAATAGCCCTTCGGAGGCTGAAGGTTCGAGATCAAGACGTTCCGACGGTTCGGAGCTCTCGAATACCATCAGCATCCGGGGGGCAAACGGCCTCGCGAGCTACGAGTTGACCGTCGATGGGAAGCTCGAATCCAACGAGGCTGACGGCGGGATCAACAGCGAAGACAACATCAAGGGCTCGACCGCGGAAGGGGCTGTCAACGGCGGCGTCGACAGCTACGCCTTCTCCGGCGAGATCACCGGGTTCCAGTTCACCGAGGGGTCGGCGACCGTTGTGGTCAACGGCGAAGAAGCCGACCCGGCGTCGCTCGGATCGAACGGGAAGTCGGCCGGCTCGTCGGAGTCGACCGGCTCGTCAGAGTCGGCCGGGTCGAGCGTGCTCAGCATCCGGGGCGATCAGGGCCTCGCGAGCTACGAGCTGACCGTCGACGGGAAGCTCGAAGCGAGCGACGCCGGCGGTGCGGTCGACAGCGAAGACAACATCAAGGGCTCGACCGCGGAGGGGGCCGTCGACGGCGGCGTCGACAGCTACGCCATCTCCGGCGAGCTCACCGACTTCCGGTTCATCCAGGGATCGGCGACCGTCTTCCTGGACGGCGAGGAAGCCAACCCTGACGCGCTCGGCTCCGGCGGCAAGGGCGACGAACGCTCGAACGTCGTCGTCATCGACGGAACCGGCGAGAACGGCGAAAGCCAGTACGAGTTCAGCGTCTCGGGCTCGGTCGAGAAGACCGAGACCGACGGCGCGACCGTCGACGAGGACGACACCGTCGAGGGATCGACGGTGTCGGGCTCCGTCTACGGCGGCAAGGACGCGTACTGCTTCTCGGGGGACGTCACGCGGTTCCGTCTCTCCGGGAGCGCGACGGTGAACTTCGGCGACAAGTCGGCGGAGTAGTCGAGCGCTTCCTCCCACGCTCGGAAACGCGGGGGAGGGAGGCTCGCGCGATCACTCCACGGTAACGCTTTTTGCGAGGTTTCGCGGTTTGTCGATCGGCCGGCTGAGCATCGCGGCCGCGTGATACGACAGGAGTTGCAGCTGAACGTTTGCGAGGACGCCCGCGAGCTCCTCGTGGGTCTCGGGTACTTCGAGGACGTGGTCGGCGACGTCTTCGACGGACGCCGGATCGCTCGTGATCGCGATTACTGGCCCGCCCCGCGCCCGCGCTTCGGCCAGGCTGTGCAGCGTCTTTTCGCGGTCGGGACCGTCGAGAACGCCGATGATCGGCGTGTCCGGTGTGACGAGCGCGAGCGGGCCGTGCTTGAGTTCGCCCGCAGCAAAGCCCTCGGCGTGCTCGTAGGTGATCTCCTTGAACTTCAGCGCCCCCTCCAGCGCGACCGTATAGCACGTGTTGCGACCGATGAAGAAGTACGAGTTCGCGTCGCGGAAGCGTCGTGCGATCTCCTGCGTGGTCGTCTCCTCGAGGAGCTGCTGAACCGCGTCGGGCAGGGCGTCGAGCGCGGAAAAGAGCGCCGGCGGGGACGGCTTGCGTCCTCGATCGCGCGCCAGCCGTTCGACGAGCAGCGTGAGACAGACGACCTGCGAGGAGAACGTCTTCGTCGCGGCGACACCGATCTCGGGACCGGCGCGGATCAACATCGCGTCGTCGCACTCTCGGGCGGCGGTCGAGCCGACGACGTTCGTGAGCGCGAGCGTCCGCGCGCCGGCGTGCTTTGCCTCTCGGAGAGCGTTCAGCGTGTCCGCCGTCTCCCCGCTCTGTGTCACGCCGACGACGAGGGTATCTTCGGAGATGCGCGGTTGCACCGTCGCGTACTCGCTCGCGAGGTACGCCCCGGCGGGGAGCCGCCGGTTCGCACAGAGCTGAACGCCATACTGTGCCGCGTGGTACGACGTGCCGCAGCCGACGAATTGAATGTCCCGCACGTCCGCGAACGCTCCCTCGTCGAACGCGTCGAGCGTCACGTCGCCCGTCTTCGGGTCGAAGCGTCCCTTGATCGCCTGCCGGAGCGCGTTCGGTTGTTCGTAGATCTCCTTCAGCATGAAGTGGTCGTACGCGCCCTTCCCCGCCTCCTCGGGGTCCCAGCTCACCGTCTCGATCGGCGGGTCGAGCGTCCGACCGTCGGGCGACGTCACGCGGTAGCCCGATGGGGTGACGGTGAGAAGCTGCCCGTCTTCGAGGTAGACGACGCGGTCCGTGTATTCGAGAAAGGCGGGCACGTCGCTCGCGAGGTAGTACCCCTCGTCGCCGACGCCGAGCACGAGCGGCGAGCCGGATCGGGTGGCGTACACGGTGTCGTCGTCGCCGACGAGGGCTGCGATCGCGTAGCTCCCCGAGAGTTCGTCGACCGTCCGACGGAACGCGGTCTCCGGGTCGCAGCCGCGGTCGAGGTGCGCCTCGATGAGGTGCGGGACGACCTCGGTGTCCGTCTCGCTCTCGAAACGATGGCCGGCCGCGACGAGCCGCTCGCGGAGCGACTCGTGGTTCTCGATGATGCCGTTGTGAACGACCGCGACCCGCCCGTCACAGCCGGTGTGGGGGTGGGCGTTCGCGTCCGTCGGCGGCCCGTGCGTGCTCCAACGCGTGTGACCGATTCCGACGCTCCCCGCGAGCTGACCGTCGATCCGGGCCGCCAAATCGTCGATCCTCCCCTCGCTCTTTATGACCGTCGGTCGCAGGTCGCCGTTGGTGACCGCGACACCCGCTGAATCGTACCCCCGGTACTCCAGGTTCGAAAGCGAGTTTAGGAGCTCGTCGACGCCGTCGTCGCGTCCCACTCGGGCGATTATTCCGCACATCCGATTCCACCTCCGTCCACGTTCGTGTCGACCGTGCGACCGCGGGGTGTCGCCGGCTCGAACAGTCCAGATATCATGATTTTATCGTTCGATGGCTCGAAGACCGCTGAACGGACTTCCATAATCCCGAAGCGGGCATTGTTATAGGGAGGTTGACGGGTTGCAAGTTCGCCCTAACGTCGAGAAAATGATGCTACGAATCGAACGACAATCTGCGACGAACGCCTCCCGTTGGCCGCATCCCACAGTGCTGGCACGCGAACTGTGGTACACGACGCCGGCCACCGGGAGCATTTGATTTTATTCATTCGTCGAATATAAATCTCACGCGTCGTCCGACGAAATACACCCGACGGAACGGATCCGTTCGCCGGAGTCGGTCGTCGTCTCGATCGTCACTCGATGCGTGAGAGCTTCGACCGACGCGCCTGTCGCGTCCGGTGCGCGTCGTACGCGTGAAAGAGCGAGACGAGCAGGAAGATGCTCGCGAACACTGCTGCCAGACCCACCTCCGGGACGGCACCGAGACCGACGAACTGAAGGAACAGCGCGAGCGTCCCGCCCGTCAGGCTGAGCCCAATGTATCGCTTTTCCCACTCGGTGTCACTTTCGGTCCCGGTGTCGAGGTACATGTTCAGCAAGTCCGCGTTCTCTGAGAGCGTGATGTTCCCGCGATCTTGGTCGTAGTCGATGATCCCTGCGTCGTCCATTTTGGGAAGATGCGTCTGGTACAGCGCGACGTAGACGCGCTTTCTCTGGTCGGAACCGAGTTCGCGAACTTCGATGTCGTTTTCCCACGCCGCGATCTGCTCTGCGAGTTCCGAGAGCGTCACAGTTCGCTCCGTGCTGAGTAGGTACCGAAGGATGTCTCGCCGGCGACGGTTCTTCAGCAACTCGAAGATGACGTCCATCGAGAGCACGTCCGACGGCACTTCCCGGCGATCACTCTTCCGCTGCATGAGAACGTCCGCGTAGCTCACAGGTCGCTCCCTCCCCACGCTGGGATCGGTTTCGAAACGGGTCGGAGCGAACGCGTGACGGTCGATGGTAGCTGTCGCTTACGCGACCGGCTGCTTACTTGCATGGCTTTGACACACCAATTGACAGTCACACTGGTTATGATATAAACACGACCCTTCGTTTCATGCCATGCAAAAACATCCACGAGGAATTTCATCATTTGAAACTAGGGATTTAATCATTTTGTGCGACTAGTTATTCCCAGGATAACCGTATTCGAACGGATATCACGGTTCGATTACAGAACGATACGGTCCACAAAACCCGTCAATATCCCCTCTTCACGGCGTTTTCCGTGGTTCCTCCTCAACACATCTCATCTTCCGTAACTAACGACTAACGGGAGAGGCAATCGGGTAAGGCACGCGTTTTCGTGGGAGAGAACGACAAATGGCCGGATTCATCAGTCGAACATGCGATTGACCGCAACGTAGGCTGCGCCATCGGACGAGCGTATCGAATCGGATCGGTTGGCGTTTGCGCCGACGATCGGTTCGGGATGGTAGGTGACGTGTACTAATGGCGACGCCGGCCGTTTCCCGACGGTAATGTTTGGAACGAGCGGTATTCGCGGTCCCGTGGGCGAGGTCATTCGGACCGACCTCGTGCTGAACGTCGGTCGGGCGCTGGCGTCGCAAGGAGCCGAGACGGTCGTCGTCGGTCGCGATCCTCGGCCGAGCGGGGCGACGTTCGCGGATGCGCTGAGCGCCGGCGTCCGAGAGTGCGGCGGCGACGTCGTTCGGGTCGGCGTGGCGGCGACGCCAACGATTGCGCGGAGCGTCGGGTGGCTCGACGCCGACGCCGGCGTTTCCATAACCGGCTCACACAACCCCCCGAGCGACAACGGGTTGAAATTGTGGACCGACGGCGGGCAGGCGTTCCGCGGCAAGGACCGACACGAGGTGATACGGCGGATCAACAGACGGGCGTTCGCCCGCGCAGACTGGGACGAATACGGGACGGAACGGACGTGGGACAACGCGACCGAAACGCACCGTCGCCGAATCGTGGGGGCAGTGGATCGCGTCGACGATCTCTCCGCGGTCGTTGACGTCGGTAGCGGTTGCGGCGGCGGAACCGCCCGCGCGCTCTCGTCGCTCGGCTGCACCGTCGAAACGCTGAACGCCCGACCGGACGGCCGGACGCCGGCTCGACCGAGCGAACCGACCGCAGAGCACTGTGCGACGTTATGTCGGACCGTCGCGGCGACCGACGCCGACTTCGGGATCGCCCACGACAGCGACGCGGACCGGATGATAGCTGTCACCGACGATGGGACGTTCGTTCCCGGCGACGTACTGCTCGCGCTGTTCGCGAGCGAGTTCGTCGAGTCCGGGGGGCGCGTGTGCGCGCCGATAAACGCCAGCCGAGCAGTGGACGACGCCGTGGCGGCGGCGGGCGGCGAGGTCGTTCGAACCGCCGTCGGCGACGTGAGCGTCGCCGCGCGAGCGATCGAGTGCGACGCTACGTTCGCCGGCGAGCCGAGCGGGACGTGGATCTGGCCCGCGGTCGCGCCCTGCCCCGACGGACTGTTCGCTGCGGCGCAGCTCGCGGCGTTGATCGACCGTCGAGGGCCGCTGTCGGCGCTGATCGAAGAGATCGAGGCGTACCCGATCCGCCGGCGAACGTTCGCCGTCGACGACGAATTGGCGACCATGGAGGCAGTCCGCGAGTCGGTGGTCGCGACGCACCGCTCCGTCGATAGAACGGATGGCGTTCGTGTCGACCGCGACGACGGCTGGTTCCTGATCCGCGCCAGCGGCACCGAGCCGGTGATCCGAGTTACGGCCGAGGCGACGGACGACGAGCGATCGCGGGTGCTCTTCGGCGAAGCGTGTGAAATCGTCGCGCGGGCGATCCGGGACCGCGAGACGGGTGGACGCGCGGAAACGACAGCGCTGTCGGCCGAGGGGGGGTCGGTAAACGGCATCTAGCCCAAGGGACGTGGTGAACAGCTCCTGGCCAAGGCGGCAGTCGTCTCCGGCGACTGCGGATGAACAGTTTCAGCCGAAGGAAACGGTCGCGGTTCGCGGGCAATGGCCACAATCCGGAACCGTCGACTGGCGTTGAGTCGGCTTATTTTGCGGTAAGCTCGCGTTTCTCCTGAAACCGACTGACGCTATTACAAGGACGCTTTACGGTTTCGAAAACAATGACGCGGACCGTTGAACAGCCGAATCCGGCTAAAGAGCAGGAAGGGTGTCCAGACTGTGAAGGAAAGCTGGTGTCGGACACGGAGCGCGGAGAGCTCGTCTGTCAGTCGTGCGGGCTTGTCGTCGACGAGAGCGCGATCGACCGCGGGGCAGAATGGCGCTCGTTCAGCGAGCAGGAGCGCGACAACAAATCGAGGGTCGGCGCGCCCGTTTCACAGCGGATACACGACATGGGGATGACGACGGCGATCGGCTACGGCGACCGCGATGCAAACGGCCGGATCATCGACTCCGAAAAGCGCCGTCGCCTCTCGCGGATGCGAACGTGGCAGGAGCGCATCCGCACCCGAAACGCGAACGAGCGAAACCTCAAGTGCGCGCTCACGGAGATTGACCGCATGTCGAGCGCGCTCGGAATTCCTGACTCCGTTCGGGAGACAGCGGCCGTCATCTACCGCAAGGCGCTCGCGAAGGATCTGATCCGCGGTCGCTCGATCGAGGGGATCGCGACCGGATCTCTGTACGCTGCGTGCCGGATGAGCGACATCCCGCGCAGCCTCGAAGAGGTTGAGTCCGTGTCGCGTGTCGAGCGGCGCGAGATCGGGCGCGCGTACCGCTACATCGCGAACGAACTCGACCTACAGCTCGAACCAACCGACCCCGGTCAGTACCTCCCGCGGTTCTGCTCCAAGCTCGACGTCAGTCACGAGGTTCAGGCGCAGGCACGCGAGATCCTCTCGCACACGACCTCGCGCGGCCTCCACTCGGGGAAATCACCGTCGGGGTACGCTGCCGCGTCGATCTACGCCGCGGCGGTCCTTGCCGACGCACACCTGACGCAGAAGGAAGTCGCGGACGTCGCGCAGGTGACGGACGTGACGATCCGAAACCACTACCGCGAGCAGATGGAAGCGGTCTCCTGATCGATTGACCTCCTGCCGCGCCTGAAGACGCGGGAATCCGACCATCGGATTCGGGCGGTCGACGCCCTTGGGTTCCAACCCGCACTCGGAGGGAACCGGCGACATCTCGGAAGACACAGTCTTCCGACGAGTCCGCGAGAGCGTTGCTCTCGCGAGACACCGGAGGAACTCTCGTTTGTCTCCCTCGGAGGGCTGTGGCCCGGCCACTGAGGCCCCATCGGATTCCATGTCATCGCCGTGCGAACCACCGCTGGTTCGCCACCCCGTGTGGTTCGGGGACGGCATCTCACCGAATCCGTCGCAGTTCGTGCTTTATGGGGCCACAACAAAGAAATTCCGGTGAAAGAACGAGGCCGAGTGTCGCTCGACCCCCGCCAGAAGACGGGGGTATGCGCTCGCAACTCTATCACGAGAGATTACGAGGCGGCGGTCGCTCGACGGGGTGAGGATCGATTCGACCGGATAGAAGCCACTCACAGACCGACAGAGATTCGACCGGGTAGATGGGGGTTGACATCCTCCCGCCCCTAAAGGGGCGAGATTCCCTCCGCGTTGGGATATTAAGGTTTACAGTCCACGACCTGTTCTCGCGGGGCGAAACGGCCCTCGCTACGATCGAACAGATGGACTGAAGGCTGTGCCAACCAGCCGTTACTCCTATCCTTCGCGGGACTCGGAGTTACTTTTCGTCGGATATTCTCCGCACCGTTCACGTCCGCGTTCGCAACCGTATCGCACTCCTCACAGACGTACAACCCGCGTTCGACGCGCTGGTTGCCGTCCGTGGTTCCACAGGCGGAACACGTTTTCGAGGTGTCGCGTTCTGACTCTACCGTTACGTCGATTCCCTCGGCTTCCGCCTTGTAGTCGAGTATCGACGTGAAGCGGTCGAACGCCCACCCGTGAAGGTCGAGGTTGCCGTGTTTGCCCCAATTGCGAGGATCACCGTTCTCGTCGTCTCGGATACCACCGAGGTCGCCTATGACGAGCGTTCCGACGCCCCTCTCGACGCACTCCGAAACGATGTGTTTCGAGAGAGTGTGCAAGAAGTGGGTTCGGCGTTCCGTGCGCTTCCGATCCAGCCGAAGCCGCTCGTTGGATCGGCTATCGCCGCACTTCGCTTTCTTCCGTCCGAAGTAGTATTCATCCTTCTTCAGCGCGTTGCCGGGAAAGAGGATCGATTCACCGCCGAGCGAAAGTGCGGCGACGTTCGAGATACCGAGATCGATCCCGGCAGTCTCGTCGCCCGGCGGTTCAGGATCGATTACCTTCCGACAGACGAAGTGAAGCCGCCACTCGTCGTACTTATGGACGGCACGAACCTGTTGAATGTCCCACTCGGAGAGATCCACGTCGGGACGTAGCTCGTACTCGCACAGAACGAAGTCCGAGCGATGTTCCTTCAGATTTCGGCCTTTCGAGAGGCGAACGCGGTTGAACTGTGCATCATGCTTGAAGCCAGCCGCTTTGAACGACACGGTAGAACGTGGGTGCGAATCGCCGCGTTTGCGGTAGCCGGGCGGTCGGGCACGGCCATCGCCGTTCCGACGCTTTGCGAACCAGCCGTTGAACGCTTCAGCGAGTTCTTCGAGAACGCGCTGACTGGACTGAGAATGGAGGTCCCTGTAGCGTTCGTGGCCTTTGAGTTCGGATTTGAGTTCCCCGTCATCGGGGATCTCGCCCGTATCGTCCCACTGTTCTTGTGCGTAGTAGCGACCGACGTTCCAGAGTTTCGATGCTGCCCGTCCGAGTTGATCGAGGTCGTCACTCACCTGTCGCGGGTTGGTGATCGACGCCTCGAATGTTCGGTGGGTTCGCATCGTATTCTGGCTTCATAACCAGTTATGAGGTCCGAGAACATAATACTACGATTGGCGTGGAATATCCCAGCCCAGCTTTCGCCGCCGGGTGCGAAGAACAACTTACGGCGCGTATCCCCGCCCTGAAGGGCGAGGTTTTGCGCCTGCGGTTCACATAACAAAGGGAGATGCGCCGCAACGCTTCGATAGCGTCCGTCGGTAGCGCGTCGGACGCCGTGCCGACACGTGCCCGGATGTCGGCTCGCAAGCCATCTGCTCGCTTTTTCGTGTGCGCGGAATCTCACAGAACGATAGAACGCCGCAGACCATAGAATGGCGTTCGATCGCCTCCTCGATGCTCCCGCTCGTTCCTCCGCGAACGACACCACCGTGTCCGCTGTTCTCCCCGGTAACGGGAAATTACTGCGGACATGGCGGTGTTATCGCGGAGAAGTTCCAGGGCTCGACACCGATGGACAGACGGGCGGCCGATCGGGTCCCCCGAGCCGTTCAAAGGATACCTCGGTGAACCGTTTACAGGAGGTGATTAACACCACCCTGTCCGCCGTTACAGGAATTCAGGCGAGAAAGCCCACGACTTGAGTCGTGGGATGAATCGCCGTCATCGTCTCCTTTCAGTGTGTGGCATAGTCTTAGGTGCTCTCCGCGCGGTTCTATACCTATCCGACGTGGCACGTCCGCGCCCATACCGGGACAATCGGACACATTCGGACCTCCCGACCGAGACCCGACGGTACCCCGTCGGGATACCTCACGTCGGGTACCGACGCTACAGACCCAAGTACCTCCGAATCCGCCGACGCACGCCCGAAACCCCGAGGAAATGTGTTTGTGTATGTGTATGGGTACAAAGAACATCAGTCTCACAGAAGAGGCCTATGAAACACTCAAGGCACGGAAACGCCCTAACGAAAGTTTCACCGACGTCGTCCTCCGCGAGTTCGGTGGGGAAAAAGACGTCTGGAAAGGCTTCGGCAAACTCGAAGGCATGGGACTTCGGGAAGCGTTCGAAGAACAGCGTGCAGAGTTTGACCGCGATTTCGACGAGAAGCAGGATGAACTGCTTGGACAGTAGCTACCTCATCGATTACCTTGAGGGTGACGACGGGGCGCAAGCGTGGCTCAATGCGCACGAAGACACACCGATCTCGGCAAGTACGATTTCACTGTACGAAACGTATCGTGGTGTCCTCTGGGCCGTCTCATCGATGACGATGGACGAAGTCTTTGAGATGTTCGACTGGGCAACTGTCATGCCGTTCGACGAGACAGCCGCTCGTGAAGCAGCACAGATACAGCGGGAGTTACAAGAGGACGAAACACCTGTGAAAACCCCTGACGTGATGATTGCCGCTATTGCACGGTCAGTCGGTGGTACTGTCGTTACGCGGGATCGTGACTTCGACCACATCCGGAACCTGCCCGTGGAGAACTACTGACTAGTGAACTACCCTGCCCTCACGGAGCGAACGGCTTGCGCCTTCGGCGCTCGCTGAGGAAGGGGTCTTAGCGCCTCAATTCAGATAAAATCGCACTAGGTCGTTCCGCTACTTCCCGAGGTTGGACAGAAGCAACTGCTCCGAATGAGCGATGTTGGTGTTGGAACCATGCCAGCGGCACGCGTGGCGGTACACGGTCGTCGTGGGAGTAGTTACCGCTTCGAGCCGTCCGCCCGCGGCGCTCGCGGCGGGTGTGGGTACAAAAAATGGGTTCGCGTCGGAAGTGCCCGAGGGATTACGTCTCGGCTTCCTGGTCCTGCTCGGCTTCGTTCTCGGCCTCAGACTCGCCTTCCTGGTCGTTGTAGTTCACCTGGTAGCTGCTCTGGTCGGCGTCAGTGTCCTGGTCGCCGTCGTTGTACAGAGCGGCGTTCCCAGCAGCCTGGATGTTGTCGTTATCCTGGTCGACGTCCTGCTCTTGGTTCGTCTCGGCCTCAGCGTCCTGTTCGAGCTCCTGCTCCTGCTCGATCTCCTCTTCCTCCTCCCACTCGAAGTCCAGCGCCGCTGCGGAGCCGGCGAACCCGGCCGTGAAGACGGTTCCGACGACCATGATGGCCATCAGGATGCGAAGTGCCTTTTTCATTGTTGTATCACGAGCGGGACCGCCCGGTCGGAGGTCCGGGGCGTCGACCCGAGCTGACCCCATCCGAGCGCTCACCACTCGATTCGTGCTGTCGGGGACGTCCGTATTCAACCCCCAGAACCGTTGTACCAAACATACTGAACGTTACCGGCGACGTGGTCTGTTTCACGCGAAAATGCCGGCACTTATCGCCGTTCAGCGGCGTATGTCTGGCGTAAACGAGCCGCTTTCGTCGGTGATCGCCGTACCGATTCTCTCCGTCAAAGGTTATTTGAATTTCAGGCGGTAAGCTACCCACGACTACAGTCGTGGGCTTCCTTGCCCTGCAATCATGTGAACTACCCCGACCTCCTCCGGCGCGACGCGCCTTCGGTGCGGTCGGGGCTTCCTGTTTCTGCGACAGAACGTGCACCCGTCGCACGGACGGGCGTAGCGGTTCCAGACTCCGCAGGCGGTTCCCTCGCTGGGCGGGTCGGAGTGACCCACTCCTCCCGATTCGACACTCGGTCACACCACCCGATGCACACTTCGCGTCGTCGTTCGAAAGGCGCGACGCGCCTTTCGTGATCACGACACGGCGAAGCCGGTTCGAACACGACCACGAATGGTCGGAGTCACCACGCTCTCTCCGTCCCAACGAGGAGCATACGAACCCGCAAGTTGCCTCCGTGGGTCGGTAAGCGATACCCCCAGCGCGAGGAAACCCTGGCGTTCACGCCGGGGAGGATGTCATCGACTTTGGAGATGGGGAGTTCCGTCATTGATGACGAAACTTGCATCCGTACGAATCGGGGCATCCTTACGTGTTACGCAGTCGACAACACGATAATCGGTCCGCCACTGGTTGGGGGTGAGCGTGCAGCGGACGTAACCACGCTGGTTACTATAGTACTTGACGTTCTCGTTTTCGGATAATACCTGCCTGCCAAAATCGTCCATAGTGACGCCATCCCCGCCAGAGCTGATAGACGTTCCGACGAACTCAACGCCGACTGATGCCGAGTCAGGCTCCTGAAAATTCCTCTTAATATTGCTGGCGAAGTTTGCGTGGAAGTCCCCGGTGACGACAACAGGGTTGCGGGCGTGTTGCTCGAAGGCTTCGAGGACTGTGTTCCGGTCTGCAACGTATCCGTCCCACTGATCCATACGGTAGCCTTCCTTAGGTCCTTCTTCGAAATCCATGGATGCCATGGGCACCTGATTCGCGATGACGTCCCAGATCGCGCTCGATGTCTCGAGGTTATTTACTAACCATTGCTCCTGAGCGTCGCCGAGGATGGTTCGGTCCTCGCTGAATCGCTCAGTGCAGCCTACTACACTGAACGCGTCGTCGCATGCTTGGTCAGTCCGATACTGACGCGTGTCGAGCACGTTGAACTCGGCCAGATCGCCAAACGTGTAGTTCCGGTATAGTTTCTGGCTCGATCCGTCCGGCATCTGAGCCATCCGGAACGGCATGTGTTCAAAGTACGCTTTGAACGCTATAGCTCGGCGCTTCAGGAATGCTTCGCGCGTTTGTTTGTCTGGGTCCTGCGGTACATCACCGGCCCAATTGTTATCGACTTCGTGGTCGTCTCTCGTGACAAGCCACGGTGCACTTGCGTGAGCGGCTTGCAGATTGCGATCAGATTTGTAGAGACCATACTGGAGACGGTAGCGGTCAAGTGTCTCCGTCTCAGAGCGATAGACCGGCGGAACTGAGACATTTCGAGCTCCACCATTCGGCCCAATACCATATTCGTAGATGTAGTCTCCAAGATGGATGATTAGATCAAGCTCATCCGTAGCCATGTAGTCGTAGGCCGTATAAAACCCGTCATCCCACGCCTGACAGGAAGCGAACGCGAACGTGAACTCCTTAGGGTTGCCATCAGGTGCCGGAGCAGTCTTCGTCCGCCCAACGGGGCTCTGATGCCCAGCGGTCTCAAATTGGTAGTAATACTCTGTGCCGGGTTCGAGATCCGTCACATTCACATGGACGGAATGTGCGTGTTCGGGGTTCGCGAAGGCAACACCTACATGCTCGACAGATGTCATGGTCTCCGTAGATGAGATTTTCCACTGGACAGGGATCTTCTTCTGAGGCATCCCCCCACCGCGTTGAAGGGGATTCGGCGCAAGCCGCGTCCAGAGAATCACAGAAGTCGGCAGTGGATCACCAGAGGCAACCCCTAATGAAAATGGATCGTCTTCGAACTGACCATTGTCGTCCACCGCAGTGGCAGTGCCTGACGTGCCGATTGCAGCGAGTGTTGTCGCTCCGCCAGTTTGTTTCAGGAATCGTCGTCGGCTATACGCAGTCGGATCAGGAGTCTGATTATTGTCTAACTCCATATAATCCGGAGATTATTGTAGTTATTTAAATCATTATAATTTTGATAAATAACGTGAGAAAAGGCTTGGCAGACTACTATTAATCTCTGTGGCTCTCCTTACTGCTATACAAAATCGTTAGCAGGGCATTGTCTAGTTAAGCCAGTTTGAGGAACGAGCAGGTCGTTGAGTTAGTTTGGAATGACGCTCGCAGACCTGCTCAGCGAGTGCTTTGCGGCGGAATTCAAACAACGATCGCATCAAGCGCTCGACGAACGAACTCCGGTTGAGGAGGTCATTAACTAGACAGTGCCGACGATATGCTCCCAGCAAAGGAATTATACCATAATCAAATTTCACTCATCGCTATCCCCATGCGGACGCTCGTAGAGGGCGTCGTCAAGCTCATCGGGGGCGAGCGGCTCACCACGTCGGCCTTCATTAAGTGCGGCCATCTCATTGGCGACCGCAAAGAATGGATCACTCGGATCTGGCTCATCATGCGCGTCAATGTATTCGACAGCGGCTTCGCGCAACGCCTCTTTCAGCGATTTTCCTTTGTCCTGCGCGAGACGACGAAAGCGGGCGTATTCAGTGGGATTGAATTCGGTTTGGACGACCTTTGTATCGGCGTTCGTGTTCGACATGTTCATCGACACTTCCATGTCCATGAACCACTGCGTCGTCAGGATGCAAAAACGTCCCTTCCCTCGTCCTCCTAGTCATACAAACCAAAAGGTGGATATCTGCGCCGTACGGCGCGGGAGAAACCCGACATGGTCTTCCGAAAGCGATACAGCGTCTCTCTGACCGGTTTCGCTATTGAGGAGCAGTTCAGTAAGATACTGGTTTCAGACGAACCACGCTGGTGCTGAAGTTACTTTTGGCCAAACCATCAAAAAGCAGTATGGACGTTTCAGACAACCAACTGATTCATCCACGACCGGTCGCCACCAGTCCAGAACGCCAGCAGACAGCACAAGGCCATATCGGTCTCTGAATGGCTGTCATTCTCGGCCATGTTACTGTTCCACGGATGATCGGACTTCGCTCCGTTCAACGTGATCCTCGCTTTCCGTAGGAGTTCCTCATCAATAAGATCGGACGCTTCGTTGTCGGCCCCACCGCTCGCTCTACGAAGAGAATATCTCCCAGAATATACAATACCTGCGAATACGTGCATTTCAGTGTGAGCCGTAGAGTACTCTATCGGCGAGACTTACTCGCAACGAGTGGCGCACTCGTCATGAGCGGTGGGCTCAGCGGCTGTATCTTCGACACACGCGACTCTCTACGCTCTCAGGAGACTCCTACCGCCGAGAAATCGGCCTCCACCCAGACATCACGTTCAACGACCACAGATACCCAACCACCACATACATCAGAGCCTCACTCTCGACAGGTCTCTTTCCAAGCGACGCATGGAGCCATGACAGACGGAACACTCTATGGGGCGGGTGACTGTGGCATTATTCTGATTCCCCAAAGTAATAAAGAACGCCGAATCTGGAGGCCGCAGGCGAAGACGTACGCACGAATAGGTCATCTGGCGTTGACGATCGATGTGGACCCCGACTACCGCGCTGAGTCTGTCCTCGGTGCGATACAGTACATGCACCACGAACCGAACGTGAGGCGTCTGCTCCTCATCGGGGCGAGCACTGGCGGCAAAGCAGCACTCGAAGCAAATGTAGAAGCCAAGTCTGGTCTGGTCGATGGTACGGTTGCGATGTCAGCAAACGGTGGCGAAGAAGATGCGTCGGACCTCCAAGGGCGGCTCCTCATCATGATTAGCGACGACGAGCACCCCAAGTATGTACGCGTCGGCCATGAACTCGCTGAGAATGCCCCTGAACCGAAGGAACTCCAGACGTATCCTGGTGAGGCACATGCACGTGCTCTCGTCGTTGGAAAGCACGGCGCTGCGGTCCGTCGGCGTCTGAAAACCTTTGTGTCGAATGTGTGTACTACTACGTGAACTACCCTACCCTACCGCTCGCCTGACGGCTCGCGCTTGAGGGGAGGGCTTCCTGCTTCAACGACGCGCTTTGCAGATACGGACGTATCCACAGCGAGCGCAGTCTCCACAGGCGATGATTCGGAGTGTCCCACTCCTACTTGCTTGACGCCCCGAGAAAGAATGTTCCACGCCGCGTTCGCGTCCCGATCCGCCGTGAAACCACAGGCGGGACAGGAGTGTTCGCGGACCCACAACGGCTTCTCGGTCGAAACACCGCACGCCGCGCATTCCTTCGTCGTCCCTGCCGGTTCGACGGCGACGAAGTGCGTCCCGTTCCGTTCACACTTGTATTCGAGTAGTGAGAGGAATGTTCGCCACGCGGCGGACGCGGTGCTGCGGCTGTTCGATGGGGATTCGAGCATCCCTTTCACGTTCAAGTCTTCGACCGCGACGAGGTCGTACTTCCGAGCGTAGTACGCCGAGAGTTTGTGAAGGAAGTCGCGGCGCTTCCGCTTCAGGTCGGCGTGGCACTTCGCCACTCGCCGCCGTTGCTTCTCGTAGTTGTTCGACCCGTACACCTTCCGCGAGAGCTTCCGTTGCTCGCGTTCAAGGCGCTCGCGTTCGTCCGAGAGGTCGAGCGACCCGACGGCGTGACCGTCGGTATCGTGAGTGTACTTCAGAATCCCTACGTCGATGCCGACGCACCGCTCGGGATTCTCGGGCTTCGGCGGCGGCTCACGGTCGCGTTCGACGCCGAAGGTAGCGAACCACTCGCCGGTTGGCTCCTTCTTGAGCGTGACCTGCTTGAGCGTCGCGTCGTCGGGGATGGCGCGGTGAAGCCGTATCGGTATGTCGCCGAGCTTCGAGAGGCGCAGTCGCGTCCGACCGCCCTTCTTGTCGAGCTTGAAGCCGGATTGACTGTACGTGAAACTACGAAACTCCCGTGGCGGTTTCCACGTGAGCATCCCGACGCCGTACCCCTTCCGCTTGAGCGCTGAGAGGCCCTTGAGATTGTCGAATAGCCGTTCTACGACGGTCTGAAGGACCTTCGAGTACACGTCCGTGAGGTCATCCCACCACTTCTTGAGGTCGGGTAGCTCCGACCGAAGCGAGGTCATGGACGGCAGTTCGCCGTTCTCCTCGCGGTACTCTCCGAGCCGGTACCGGAAGTGGTTGTACGTTTGCCTACAAATGTCGCGGTGGCGGTCCAACTCCTCGCGGTGGGCGTCGGACGGCGTGAGGCGATACTTGTAGGAGTAGTACATCAGGACTCTCGTTGTTCTTCGACGTATTGCTTCAGCACGTCGAGCGACACCTGCCCCGTCGAAAGGAGGCAATAGGAACTGTTCCAAAACGAGTCACCCCACAGTTCGTTCTTGAGTTCATCCTCGTACTCGTTGCGGAGACGACGAGCGGTCGCACCCTTCACGGTGTTGATGAACTTCACGAGGTCCGTGGTCGGCTTCGCTCGAAACAGGACGTGTATGTGGTCGTCCTCGCCGTCGAGATTGACGAGTTCGACGCCGTAGTTGTCCGCGAACCCTTCGATGACGCCCCGGATGAAATTGGTCCGTTCTTCGGTTAGCACTCCTCGCCGATACTTCGCCGTGAGTATCAGATGGTAGTGGAGCGAGTAGACCGAATGCGAACCTGAGTCGAGGTCGTACTGCATTGGGTTCGGTAGTTAGTACGACACCCTAACGCAAAAAGCTACCGATTGCGTGGGCCTATGGTCCTACCACCGAACACGTTTGAGAACTGTGCGGCGCTGTATCCCCTCCCTACTCGCGCCCTCCCATTGGTCGGCGCTCGTTGAGGAAGGGGGCTTAGCGCCTCGATTAAGCTAAGGTTCACGCGTCAATAGTCCAATAGATCGAAGCTCGTAACTGGCCGTACCGAGCAACTGTTCGAGTCGTCCCTCGTTGGCCTACCAGTCTCGGAGACGGTTGCCATAGAGATTCGGCGTGAGCTATAGAGATCGAGATCGCAAAACATATTTTGATTAGCTGAATTAAGGCGCTAAGCCCCCTTCCTCAACGAGCGCCGAAGGCGCGAGCCGTGAGCGAGTAGGGCGGGGTAGTTTACAACGTGAGCGTAGCGGAGAGCGATCTTTCTCGTCTCAAGTCTTTCTAGTATATATCTATACTATCATTTATATACATTCTCGTTTGAAAACTGATTTGGAAGTTGATGAGAAAATCCGGTCTTACATTCTCACGGTGCATATATAAGATGGATAAACAACTTGTACAGACAGGCAGAGACACAAACTGCTCAACGTCTCATGATCTATGGGCGGGGGGGAATGCCCCGCTAAGGTGCCTCTGAGGTCTTGAACCTCTCTCTCAGAAGAGAAGTAGGCGTCTGAGAGTGCTGCGTGCTACTCTCCTGGCGCCTGTGGTCTTCATAGTCGAGTGGTGTGTCAAACCCAGCGTGGGATCTGAGACCGTCAGTGCACTATGGTGGTGAACTACCCTACCCTCCTCAAGCGAAGAGAAGGGAAAGGGGAGGGTCGCACAACCTTTTCGCGATGGTGAATACACGGTGAACCTTCCTCATATCCTGATCCTACTCCACCGCCTAAATCCTCGTCCTTCAGGGCGGGGAGGATGTCAAAACCTCTCTTAGAGTGTGGAGGAGTCACTCGAACGACTTGACTTATCACTAGTCGATCAACCTCCTGCTTCAACAAGGACGTTCATGACGAATGTTTTGATTCCTCGTCGAACCCGTTCTGAGGCAGCCTGACCAGAAATTCCAAAATGGTCGCCTACCTCATCCATCGAACGTTGACGTGGCACATCAAAGTATCCCGCTTCGGCAGCATACACAAGTGTTTCAAACTGCCGCTCAGTGAGTCCATAGCGGAAGCTCAGATCGGTCTCTGTGGTGTGAGAGATACGTATGGGCGTCATGTGAACGCCTGTGTCGTCACAGTGAGCTTTGAACGCCGAGAGCGCTTTATGTGATGGAAATCGGAGTTCGAACCGCCAGCGATCTGCTGAGCCAGCGGCGTCCAAAATATCAGCGTCCTGCTTGGCAATTCCTTCAAGAACACTATCGGGCTCTTCTGCCCACTCAACGGCGTATAAGGCCTGTTCTTCGGATGCTTCAACCTGCTTTATATTATGGATCATCGGATGACTCGACAAGTGATGCTCACTCGTTTCGGGATCCGCACCATAGACCCACAACAACGGGACTGGGCGCTCCCCTGACGGGACGACGCGTTCAAACTGCGCCCACGCCTCCGGAAGCTCTGTGAGTATGTCCGCGAGGAGAAACTGGGCAGGTTTGATCTCAAATTCGACTATGACACTCATACTCTGAGAGAGGCACTCTATGAAGAAGACAGTATTCGAATGATCCACTCGAAAATGGATGAACGTCCAGTTTTAGCTCGCGTATCACTTCCTCGTAGATGGGAAGCAACGGTACCCCTCTGCGGCGTGCAACTCGGCGAGTAGGATGGCATGCGTAGCCTTTCCGACCATACACTACTGTCGACGCTAGCGGACAATCTCGGCAGAGAACACACCCTTGAGGGTAGCTAGGAATCCTAACTCGGTCTCACGTGTAGCTGGCGCGAGCCCGAGTCGTCCACGCTGACTGCTATCCTCGGTCACTCTCTCCGCTAACAGCAGGGCTGGCGATCCCTCCCGACTCTCGCTCATCACACCGTGTGTGATCCGAGAAATCGACCGCTTTGCCCGCATTCCGTTTCTTCCTTGTCTACTACTCTGTACTCACGGGAGGTTCCTCCAGTGTCACCACTCAAGCAAGGGCAAACAAAGGCCGGTCGTGGCAGGTCCGAGAGACGTAGAGGCTCTCGCCGTGGCGGCTATCACGCCCCTCCTACGTGCTCCCGATCACAACGCCGTGATTATCTCTCGCGGTATTCGTCCCCGCTGTCTGCGACTCTGAACCGAGCCGACGAAATCGTTCGACGAGCCGGGGCGAAAAGACGACGCGCCGTGTCCCGCGCCGCTTCACGAGCTCAACATCATCCTCGCCAAACCGATCGAGGAACTCCATGACGCGGCTGACCGTCTCCGTATGTACACTCCCGTCCTCCTTTGCGGCTAATACTCGACGGAGTGAACTCGACTCGATCATGAAGCCCGCCGGCACCTTCCGCGCGTAGTCCGTGACGTCCGTGGCGATGAATCGCGCGCGCTCTTGGTTTGCCGTTAGCTCCTCGGCGGCCACTGTGTCGGGGAGCGCAACGATCCGCTCTAACGGCGTACTGAGGGAGGTGGGTTGAGACACGTCCGCATCCGTCCCGCTCCCAGGCGTCTCACCGAGCGAATCCTCTAGATCGGCGACCCAGCGTCGGATATCCGCCTTTCCTTTCTCGTTCTGCTCACGGTACTCCTCGAACTCGTCGCGAAGTGTATCGTTCTCTGTGTCGAGATCGACGCGCTTCGAGAGCGCTTTCGTGCGTTTCCGACCTGCATCGAGGAGTCTCCCAACGGGCTGATCTGCAATCCAAATGTGTTCGAGTGCTGCATCGGCGTCGTCGTCGACGTCGCGAAGTTCAACGTGCTGGCGTGCTTCGAGGTCGTCGAGGCGTACTTCGTAGGCGTCGAGTCGAGCGTCCTTCTCGGTGAGTTGCTCTCGTAGACGCTCGTTTTCGGCCTGGAGATGTTCGACCGTTGCTTCGAGGTCGGCGAGTCGCTCCGCGATAGCCTGGGAGTGAGTGCTCATTCGGACACCTCCTGGGTAGCGTGGTAGGTGACGTGCGTTCGGCGCGTGGTCTCGATGATCGTGGGCGAGACGAGGACGGGCCAGGTCTGGTGAGTCTGCCCGTCCTGCATAATGCCGATGCGGCCTTCACACAGAAGTTGCGTTCCCAGAGTGGACGGGAGGCCCTCGAAGGAGATCGGGACACACCCGAGACAGTAGCACGCCGCGAGGTGCCATTGAATGTCTTGCCGGTTTTGGTGGAGGCGGATGGTGACGGGATCGCATTCGGTGAGTGCGCGATCGCACTCGGTGCAAGTAGTAGTCGTCCCGGTGTCGATGCGTAGGCCACAAAGCACGTGCTTAAGCGACATTTGAGTATGAGGAGTGGGTTAGTTGCGCTGGAGTTCGAACGCGGACTCAGTGTAGAGGCGGTGCTTCCCAGAGGGGAATCGAGAGGTTTCGAGGTAGATCTCGACGCGGAAGGTTCGACTGAAGGGCAAGGTGAATTCGGTGTGGAGGGCGCTCATTCGTGGCCCTCCCTGAAACAGAAACAGTCGAAGCAGGGGAGTGTGCCGAGTGCAGCGCAGGTGTCGCACTCCGTGGGGAGTTGGGTTTGGATGTGGTTCGAAGCGCTATGCTTACGGGTATTGCAGTTGTGTGTTGACATGGGCTTTGGGTCTTTCCGAGAAGCCCCGCTCCGGATGCTGGACCCATCCGGGCGTTATCCTGACCAATGCCCTGTGGAACAGAGCTTCTCTACCCTCCGTAGGATGCCGTATGGATAAAAAGCTTACCATGCGGCAACTTACGAATGGCTCGACGACTTCGATCCCTAAACACTATGCGGTGAGTCCGATATGGTGGTATAATGCCCGGCAAAGAGCGCAATGATGAAAGCGGGCAATACACAGCAAGTTATACAGACGACGATTTCCTGACGGCTATTCAGGATCTCGGTGGTGCTGCCGGAACGCGAGAAATTGCCGAGACAGTTGGCTGTCACCGAGACACTGCACGACGCCGGCTACACATTCTTGTTGAGCAGGGACAACTCCGCCAAAAGAGGGTCGGAGATTCAGTATTATGGATGCTCGACTGAATCGAATTTTATTCACTCAAGTAGAAGGTTGACCATAGCTTCCGGGGACGAACCTTTCTATCGCCCCACCGGCTGGCGCTGGATGCTTTAAATGTCCGGCCTGCACTGACGCCGGTTCGTCACGTCGGGTTCGACTCGTCCCGGTCGAGAGCGGCGCGCTCTCGTTCTTCGCCACCGTCGTCCGTCGAAAACGAAACCCACCGAATGGATATGGAGTTCGGCGAATCCTAGCCCCCCGCTCGAAGCCGTTCGCGGCGCTCCTCGTACTCCTGATCCGAAAGTTCCCCGCGAGCGTAGGCCAGCCGAAGTTCTTCGAGCGCCCGATCGCCGGAACATCCGTCGTCGACGCGACCGACGAGGCCGGTGAGAAGACGGTGGGTGTTGATCTCGGCATCAACAACTTCGCCGCACTCGCCTACGAAGATGGTCACAGCGAACTCTACCCGCTGAACTGCTTGAAGCAGGACGACTACTACTTCAGCAAACGCATCGCCCGGTGTGACGACTCGGACTCCAACCAATCCACGCGGCTGAACCAAAAGAAATCGGGTCGCCGCACCCACTACTTCCACACACTCTCCAAACACATCGTTCAACGGTGCGTCGACGAAGGTGTCGGAACGATTGTGGTGGGTGACCTTAGTGGCATCCGCGAGGATGAGGAGAACGGCGAGTCAAAGAACTGGGTAAACACGGCAACTTTGACTTACATTCGTGGGCGTTCGACCGCTTCACCGACCTTCTCGAATACAAAGCGGAGATGGAAAGCATCACGGTCGAACAGGTGTCCGAATGTGATACATCGAAGTCGTGTTCATGCTGTGGGCGCAAACGTGACGCGAACCGTGTTGAACGCGGCCTGTACGTGTGTGATGAGTGTGAGACGGTAGCAAACGCGGACGTGAACGGTGCGGAGAACATTCGACAGAAAGTATCTCCGAGTCCTGCCACGGATGGCGGTGATAGGAGTAACGGCTGGTTGGCACAGCCATCGACGTTCTTGTTTGACAAGGAAACTGGTGCTTTCGCACCTCAAGAACACGTAACGCCGTAAACCCTAATATCCCAACTCAGCGGTGCGATGCCGTGGGATTTCCGCGTCTTCAGGCGCGGGAGGATGTCAATACTCGAAAACGGGGGTGTCTTCCTGTTCGAGTTCATTCGCTGTCTGGGCCATCGATGAACAGGATTTCGTGGAGAAACGACAGAAACGTCGGGGGTGTGAGTTACTGATTCGTCTCTGTCTACGGTTATTCCTGATCACCCATGAGAGCCTCGGCACACTCGATCAGGTCGTCCTCAGTCGTCCACTGGCAGAGACGACCAGCATCGTCGAGCATCTCGAAGATCGCGGTCTGCATTCCACTGTAGGGATTCTCGACATCAACGTTCGTGTCGATCGCGTCCGCATCTACCGTATTGTACTCGCGTTTGAACACGCGAGTCTTCGCGAAGTACTCCTCGAGGGCTGTGAAGTAGCCCTGCTCGACGAGGAAGCCGCCCTGGGCGTGTTCGGCGACGCCCACGATGATGTCCGTGTAATCGGCGAGCAGCCGGAACTTGAGGTAGGTATTCGTCCACTCGCTTCGAATGTCGACCATCAGGAACGCGTATGCACCGGGCTGCCGGTTGAATCGATCTTTCACGAGCTGGAGACGACGGATTTCGGGTTTCCCGTAACTGCCGAGGACAAAGTACGAAGTCTCAGCTGAGAAGATTGGCGTGAGCTCCGCAACACTCTGTTTGAGCGCTTCGTACTCCTCCGGCGTGAGTGAGGCCTCGTGCAGATACTCGTCGGCTTTCTCGGCGAGTTCGTCGACAGTGACCGGCTCCTCACTCATCTAACCGGGACTTCTCCCGTACCCCGCTTCAATGTGACGAATGCATCGGTGACCGTAACGTAATAGACCGATTCGTATTTGAGCGAAACGCTTTTGCACACACTACACGAATTGTGGTGTAATGAGTACGTCCGATCATCCGCCAAGCGACTTGGAGTCCGTTCGGGAGCGGCTCAACGTCGTCACCCAGGAGACGCGATTCGCGCTCCTCCAAGACATCCTCGGGCATCCGTCGGAACTGCCGACGCTGAAGGAACTCGACTACGTCAACCCGAGCAAGAGCCAGACGACGATTCGTCAGCACCTCCAGCAACTCGTCGACGCTGGCATCGTCGAGGAAGTCCTCCTGCCCAAGGACCGCCGGAAGAACGACCTCCCGTACAAGTTCTACGGAATCAGTGAGAGTGGTCGGCAGTTCCTCGAGGAGCACAAGCTCCTCCGGGCACAAGACACGCTTCGCGAGATCTACGACCGGGTGGAGAAGACCGACGACATCGAACGGTACGAGACTGCCCCGCGACCCGAGCGCTAACAGCTCCTGTCTTTCACTTTGCAGACGGGGTGTCACCCCGAACCACCGGCCATCCGACTGTGACGTTATTTCGTCTATTCGTCGGGATTGACGGGACCTTTGTACTGAGAGCGAATCTTGTCGCCGTCCCGCCACTGCCAGTAGTAGTAGCGGTTGTCGTTGATCTCCTTGATCGTGATACTTGAGGAACTCATCGAACCGCTCTACGTCGGTTGCGAGATGGCGTGCCCACTCGATGGCCCACTGGAGGACTGGATCGGACCCGCCCTTCCCGTGGATGTACCACCACCGAGCCGCTTTGAGAATGATGAGAGGATTCGTCGGCGGCTGTTCGCTCGCCAGTCCGCGGGTGATGGACTCGATCTCCGCAAGTACCTTTGCAGACTCGATCTCGCCTGACTGTGTCCTCGACGTCATCGAACTCACCACGTTTGACCGGCTCCCACTCGGCACTCGACTTGGGACTCCACCAGTCCACTTCGTAGGCGCCCGGTGCACCGAAGATCTTCACCCGTGCCGACCCGTCAGGGAGATCGCGACGCAACTTCTCGTCGACGTGTAGGTTCCAAGTCGTGTCGGTGTCGAAGCAGGCGAGGACGGCCTCCTCGTAACCGCGTGTCTCTCGCGACTTCTGGAGTTCGACCTGCGTATTGCAGTGCTTACAGAACACGCCCCCGAAGGGGGTGTAGCTGAACTCTTCGTGCCCGCAGACTGGACACCACAGGAACTCGAACAGTGCCTCACTATGAAACGCAGCTGAAGAACGCACTTGAAATCGATTCGGGCCAGCACAGAAAAACCGGTCTTCATCGAGCGAGTACGCCTCAGTCAGCGCTCTCGTTCGATCAGTTCAAGCTCCACGAAGTGATCCTCACCATGGCTTTCTTCGTGGGCGGTGCTCGTCGCGAGTGCAGGCTTGATCCCATCGACGATATTGGTATATGAGCAGGCGATACAGTCTAACTCGTATGTATTGACCTCACTGTGGATCATTGGTTCCGGTGGGGAAGTTGTTCGGCTATTCAACTCACTCCGCGCCGTCTCCTATGAGTTCGTCTGGTGCCCGCGCATCGCAAATCACCCCTTCCGGCTACCTCAGGGTCAATCTGCTGCCTATTCTCTTCGGTGTGCGAATGTCGCTTGATAACACCCAAAGTCATCTATAGTCGACTCAAAGCCGCTGAGAGACTGTCCCATATCCCAATAGTTTGCTACAGCTATCCTCCAAGGGAATGCCACGCAGCGATGTTTCCACGCTTGAAATTAGCCTTGACTGAAGCAACAACTATCTACTCCACCGGTTTTTCACGAGATAAGTAAAATGCAGGCGTATAAATATCTGGGTAATGATGTTCTGCATGATGACCCTCTTCACCCTCAGCGGGTTCCAGCGCGACCTCCTGACCGTCATCGCCGGCCATGACCAGCCCTCGGGCCAGCAGATCAAAACAGAGCTCGAGGACGTCCGAAACGAAGAAATCAATCATGGGCGCTTGTACCCCAACCTCGACACCCTCGTCGACAAGGGCTACGTCGAGAAAGGTGAGATCGACAGGCGCACCAACTTCTACCAGATCACCGACAAAGGTCGCACCGGCCTCAGAGAGCGCCGTGAATGGGAAGATCAGTATCTCCAAGAGGCTGCACTCGCATAAGCGTGCAATAACGTTTGCTAGATCGCCTTCGAATCGATCTGTAGTGCTTGTCGCCGCAGCCTTCGACATTCGGTACCAGCCAACAGACCAGTTTTATTATATTTGCTAGTGTGTCACAGACTGTGTCACGAGACGATCCCCTTGGTCACGCGATCCACGACCACTATTACGGAGACCAAGACGAACCGCTCATTGACCAAGACGGCACCGAAACCCGTGAACAGCCGATCGAACACTTCTATTTCGGCGAGTTCGATCCTGAAAGCGACGCTGGTGCGTGGGTCGCCTCCTGGCTCGACGGCCCATTGCTTGACATCGGGGCAGGTGCTGGCCGAGATGCGCTCTACTTCCAAGAACAGTTCGAAACCGTTGCAATCGAGATCAGTAAACTACCCTCCCCTACTTCGCTCGGTCTGACGACCTCGCTCGGTGAGGGGAGGGCTTTCGCGTGGACTCCCGTTCTATGCCACCCCCAGATCCTCCGGATCTGGTGGGTTGCGCAAGACTACGTCTTGCGAACACCGCCCGTGGTAGCAGGGGGGACGTACTCCCCACTTACGTTCAACGTCCCGCGATTCAAGCGCACGTCTACTGGTGCGCCTCCGTCGGCTGCATTTTGCCTCCGACGGAGATACCGATAACCGATGTTCTTTGCCGCGTTATAGTCCGCGTGGTTCTGATACCCGCATTTTAAGCACTCGAAGTGCTCCCCGTCGCGGTTGTCCTCATGAGTACAGCCACACGTCGAACAGCGGTGGGACGTGTGGTCCGGTGGGACTTGTACGGCTTCGACGCCGTGCTCTGCCGCCTTGTACTCAACGTATTGGAATAACCGGCGGAACGCCCAGACGTGGTGCCACGTCGCCTGCGGAATGGTCTCGCGGATATGCGTCAGGTCCTCGAAAACGATGTGCGAACAGCCGTATTCGACGGCTTCCTCGATGAGTTCGTTCGCTACGCCATGAAGGTATATCTCAAAGCGCCCGTACTCCTTGCGACCGACGCCTTCGATGGCGTCGTGTGCGGCTCGCGTCCCGCACTGTTGAAGCGAGCCACGGCGCTTCTCGTACTCCCGACGCCAGTGGTTGAACTCATCGGCAGACCAAAACGTACCGGTGGACGAAACGGCGATGTTGTTCGCCCCGAGGTCCACACCGAGGACTGTTCTGTGCTCGGTGTCGGGCTCGGGGTCGTCGGCTTCGACCTTCCGCATTGATGCATGAAGGAACCACTCACCATCCCGACGCTGTAGGGTCGCCATACGGAACTCGTAGTCCTCGTCATCGAGGTACGTCCGTGGATAGCGGTCGGGGTCATCGGGAAGGATGTAGTCGCACTCGACGCGCCCGTTGACGGTCGAAAGCGAAACATAGTCACGGTGGAACGTCGCGCTGCGTTTGTCGTAGACCGCGCTCTCGGCGGAGAAGTAGGGTTGCGACGTTCGTTCACCGCGTTGCAGTCTTGCCACACCGCTCTTGACGGCTTCGACCGCTCGCCGAACCCCTTTCTGCACGAGGTTCGCGGTAAGGTCGGTTTCATCCCGTAGTTGGTCGTACAACGCACGTTCTGCTTTGGCCTTCGAGGTAACGTGGTATCCGTCGTCGCCGTGCCAACACCATTCGCTCGCGGTGTTCGCACAGTGTTTGAATTGCTCGACCGTCTCACGGAGGGACGCATCGGCGTCTTGAGGCACGTCGAGCTTGATTACGGCGGTACGACGGTATTCCACGACGTTTCACATAACCGCGTGGTGTTACTTAAAGTTTGGGAGTGGTGCTGCCTGAGAACGTAGTTCGTCACGGAGTTGTCGGCTCCTTGCCCCCCTACTCCGTTCGCTTCGCTCACTCCGTTGAGGAAGGGGCCTCCGCCTCACAATTTAGGTGAAACGCCGCGGAACGAAACGCGTCGTCTTCACAGAGCAAGCGTTCGCGGAACTTGAGTCGGCGATGGATGGGGACTCCCGCAGTATCACAGACGTTGTGACGTGGTGGAGACAGTGAGGACGTGATAGCCGCCGAATCACCACCACCAACACGATAGGAGACTAACACCAATCGCGGGGACGTACGGTAGTATTAGCCGCAGCACTCGGGAGAGCCTTGGTTGTTGTAGGAGTAGTAGTGGTGGATGAAACGAGTTTGAGTGGTTTGCTCGTTCTAAGCCAATCACAACGGGTGTGATGAAAAAGGCGACACCGAGTGGACGTTCTCGCCAATCGAGCCAAGAATGCTGACCATGGGGAGAAACACACCGATAACCTTGAAAGAATCAGTACAGCAGTGTGATAGAAGCGAACGTCGGCGTCACGCTTCGCTCGGTACGTAGCACACTCCCTGTGGGCACTCATTGCCACGAACACGAGTCCACGCCACAGTCAATCGGTCCTCGAGCGCACAAAATTTTAACTCGTTATAGATAGATGCGGTCATCAGACCAGCAGAGATGACAGAGATAACACTTGACGTCGCCAAACAGCTCGTGGACACTGCCGAAGAGAAAGCCGAGGAGATCGATGTCCCGATGTGTATTGCAGTAATGGATGTGGGGGCAAACCTCGTCGCATTCCACCGGATGGATGATGCATTGCTCGCGAGTGTTGACATTGCCCAGAATAAGGCCTACAGTTCGGTGTCGCTCAGACTCGACACAGAGACGATCTGGGAGGTCTCACAGCCCGGTGAATCACTGTACGGGCTTGGCAACACAAACGACGGTCGAATCGTCACGTTCGGTGGCGGAATTCCGCTTGAGGTTGACGGACGCGTGGTCGGAGCTGTTGGTGTCTCAGGTGGAAGCGCGGAGGAAGACGTAAGTGTCGCGTCGGCTGCCGTCGAAGCGTTCGAATCGCTGTAGACCTCCCAAGACCAAAGTCACTGTATTCGATGTATTTGCCGTGTTGAATAGCGATCTAATCGGGTAAGCTACCCACGACTACAGTCGTGGGGTTCCGCCTCGCACTATGTCTGAATTCCCACCGTGTGGGAAGCCCCGCCGCTTACGGCGGGGAGGATGTCACACAAGGAGTCCGTTACTTTGGTCGGACCCTCTCGCTCGACCCTCTCGCTCAATTGACTGGCTTCAAGGGTGTGCCCTTCGCGAGTCGTGCCGAATTGGAACCGAGCGTCCGAGCAGATGCTGAGGTGACAGCAGAAACGTCGAAGACGGGATTGTCAGTGGGAAGTTGCTTGTGGTGGATGACGATTCGTGAGTGCTGAACGCTCACACCAATCTTTAGTGATGACTCGATTGCTGCCTCGTGTGCGACCGCAATGCCATCACCCTCGAACCCAGACTGAACGACCCATGAAACACCTTCTTCTTCGAGTCCGTTTTTGAGAGATGGGATCCACTCCGGCTCTTCCTCACCGAGACACCGAACGTGAATCCGTGGCATTTTGTCGTCCTGGTCGATTGATCCGCGGCATCCACTCATGTGTGAGGTGTTGTACAGTAACAACGATAAATAGAAGGGCTGGGTTGCGCGCCTGCGGTCCAGTTCTAGAATGAGCTGCCTTGTTTCGCAACGCGTCAGTCAGTCTTAGCGGGTGCCCGTTCAAGTGAGGTCGACAGTGCAGCAGGAATCCCGAAATCAAGGTAGCCGCCGCCACCGATGTGAGAGAGGACAAGTCCGGTAGCGACTGCGTTACGCGGCCCCATCTCACCGCGCACGTTCGCTCGACCACAGACGATACCGTACTCCGCAAGTGCGTCGGATATCATCTCTGGAATTTCAAAGTCAAGCGACGAGCGACCAACCATCACGACGAACGGGATCTGACGGATGCTCTCTGTGGGAGTAATCAGGTTAAGCGCCCGTTCTGCGTTCGTAACGAAAACTCGACGTTTAGCCTGCCGGCGGATGCGACGGATCTCTTCGGGGGATTTGTCCACCGGAACGGGTCGCATCCCGCCATCGTCTTCAAGCAGAATGGTTCGACCAAAGAGACTCGGGTCAACAGGCTCATCAAGAAAGTCGACTGTTCCGTCCTCCTCACGAATGCTAAAGAGCGTTTGGACCTTGGCAGAGGGATATTTTTTGACTGCTTCAGCCAGATCTCGGTCTTCGAGTCCGAGTTCAGAATCAATTAACATGGTAACCATATCACCTGCACCGGAGAGATGAATCGACTCGATCTCCTTGTCTTCGTCCATATATGCGGCATCGGTTGATCCGCCACCCATGTCTAGAATCGCAACGGGAGTCGCCGTCCCAGGAGTGGTAAGGGATCCGAGGACAGCCATGTTAGCCTCAACTCCCTGAATGATAACCTCTGTATCGAGTTCTGACTCAACCCCATCGGCGATTTGTTGCATCGGCAGTTGTTGGGTCTTGACCATTGCTGCCAGAGCAACCGCACTCTCCATGCTATGTTCGCCGGCGACTGATCCTTGGACCTCTTGCGGAATGAGTGTGTCAACCGCCATTATGTCTCGAATTTCGATGGTGTCGACAGACTGATCAGTAACTTCTGCCATACTATCCCGTGCTCGGTTCAACATGCCACCGATGTTCGAGCCACTCTCTCCCTGCACATCTGAGACAGGCCAACTGTTCATCACAGCGTCCATGATGGTATCGGCGCCCTCATCGACGGGGACCTCGGTCGTGGAACCACGCTCATCGATGATTTGCAGTCTTCCAGCTGGAATCGTCCGTTCCTCCACGTCACCTTTCGGTGTTTTGATAACAACAGCAGATTTGTTGCCGACAAGGGCCCGTGCGACAGGGATGACTTTCTGCGTTTCCTCCGAAGACAGATCAAACACCGTCGCAATTCCGTATGGGTTTGACAACTCGTCGATGGTCTTTCCGGTTGCTTGTGGAGCGACCTCGACGGCGGTCGGCTGGCCACGTGGGATCCGCTCGATTTGAGAAACTTCGTCGATAATTGGAATCTCGATGTTGATCCGATTATGAATCAGCACTGCATCGTCACGCTGGACAATTGCCCCGTTGACTTCGTATCCGTTCTCGTGCCATTCGTTGAGAAGTTCCGCTGCTACCGCAAAGTCGACCGATTCGGGTATTAAAAAGATAAGTGGATCAGTCCGATTGTGGTCGTCCATATCCGCTGAAATCTCGATCGATGTCCCGGTTCCTAACCCGACCCCACCTGGCGTTGAGGGGTCGTGACCAATCATCGTTGATTCGGTAATGACGGTCTCAGTAATCGTTTCCATCGCCACGTCACCAATGACGGGGGCAGCCTCATTGAGAAGGACTCGATCGATTCGGTTGATGTCGATATCTGCCTTTTTCGCTGCTCGTGTGAGCGCGTTCACGACCCCGGGAACATTTTTTTGTGTCCCCTTCAATCCGGTCGTTCTGTGCAGTGCACTAGAGATGAATTCGTGTGTCCCATCGTCCGACTGTCGCAAAAGCGCAACCTCGGTACTCGAGTTTCCGATGTCCACGCCTGCGATGTATGCCATAACATGGCATCTGAGGCGGGTTAAAAATACCTTTCCCAGTCATCAACAAGGTGAGCCGGAAGCGAGCGAGAGGGACGGAGGAGTGCGTTGGTGCAGTGGAGAAGACGTGGCGTGTCCAGACTCAACAAAGGCAAGCATACTTGTACTATCTTATTCAAAATTGTTACATACTATTAATAAATGTGAAGATATATGCAATCCGCCTCGAATGACCATGTGTGATGTCAGAGGATGACGCGGGAGACAGAGACATAACCCTTACCGATGGGTCAGGGGAGGTAGAAGAGACGACATCAAAACGCTCGAAACGATTCGAAGCGTTAGATGAGCGGGCAATCACCGAGGATGGCTTCGTGAACGAATGGCCCGAAGTGGGCTTCGTAGCTATGGAGAGCCCGAACGATCCTGATCCAAGTGTGACGGTTGAAGATGGGCAGATTGTCGAGATGGATGGAAAGGATCGTGACGAGTTCGACTTTATCGATCGGTTCATCGCGGACTACGCAATCAACACTGAGAAAGCAGAGGAAGCAGTTGGAGTCGATTCACAGACGTTTGCCCGGAAACTCGTCGATATTAACGTACCTCGCGAAGAGATTGTCGAGTTGTCGACTGCCATGACACCCGCGAAACTGGTTGACGTCGTCAATTATCTCGATACGGCCGAGATCATCATGGCGATGAAGAAGATGCGAACACGGCAGACACCAGGCAATCAATGTCATGTCACAAGCGTTAAGGACAACGTGGCGCAGATTGCAGCGGACGCAGCCGAGGCCGGACTCCGTGGCTTCTACGAAGCAGAGAACACGGTTGGTGTAGCCCGGATGGCACCGCTGACTGCACTCGCACAACAGATCGGTGCACAGTGTGGACGTGGCGGAGTTATCACCCAATGTGCTGTCGAAGAAGCAACTGAACTCGAACTCGGGATGCGGGGGATGACTGGATACGCCGAGACAGTCTCCGTCTACGGGACCGAAGACGTGTTCAAAGATGGTGACGACACGCCGTGGTCCAAGGCGTTCCTCGCGTCTGGGTACGCATCGCGTGGACTGAAGATGCGGTACACGTCGGGCGCTGGGTCTGAGCTCAATATGGGCCAGGCCGAAGGGAAATCGATGTTCTATCTGGAGACTCGCTGTATCTTAGTCACGAAGGGCTGTGGTGTTCAGGGACTCCAGAACGGGGGGATTAGTTGTATCGCAATTCCGACGTCGGTCCCAGCCGGTGTGAAGGAAGTCGCAGCCGAGAACTTGGTGACAATGATGGCCGATCTCGAAGTCGCCTCTGGGAACGACCAGACGTTTACCCACTCGGATAAGCGTCGAACAGCCCGCATGATGCCACAGTTCCTCGCGGGAACAGACTTTATTTTCTCGGGATACAGCGCTGTTCCGAACTACGACAACATGTTCGCGGGATCGACATTCGACTCCTATGACTTTGACGAGTACAACATCATGCAGCGGGATCTCCAGGTCGAAGGGGGCACGAAACCAGTCGATGAGGAAACGGTCCTCGAACATCGGGAACGAGCTGCGAAGGCACTGCAGATCGTCTTCGAGGAGCTTGGCTTCCCGCCGATTTCCGATGAAGAGGTCGAAGCGGCAGTCTATGCTGACGGTAGCAAAGACATGCCCCAACGGAGTACGGCCGAAGACATCAAAGCCGCAGAAGAGATGATGGAGGAGGGGATCACCGGTGCGGATATCGTGACAATCTTAGCACAAAACGGCTTCGAGGGGATCGCTGAGAACATGCTCGGCATGCTCAAGGGACGGGTTGCGGGCGACTATATTCAGACGTCGAGTGTCTTCTTAGGTGATGGTGACTTCGACGTCATCAGCGCCGTCAACGACCCGAACGAATACCAGGGGCCCGGAACAGGACACCGACTCGAAGACGGGGCATGGGAAGAAAAGAAGAACGTTCGATTCGCGGTCGATCCGGAGGACATCTGATTCGACATGGCGCAAGCACAACAACAGGAGCGGAAACTGGTGCTCACTGAAATGGGGGCCGCAGAAGAGGGGACCGACACTGACGAGGTAGTTATCTCAATCAGTGCTGGCTTCAACGAGATGAAAGACGAAACGTTAGCCGGTGTCAAACTCGCGAATGTCCTCCGTGAGATGATGGCTGGCATCGAAGAAGAAGGACTCACATCACGTGTCGTTCGCTTCACCGATAGTCTCGACCTCGGTGTTATCGGCCTTCGCGGGGCGAAACTCAGTGGCTCGGGTATCGCGATTGGGATCCAAACACGGGGGACGACCCTGATCCATCAAGAGGATCTCGTTCCACTGAGTAACTTAGAACTGTTCCCACAGGCTCCCCTTATCGACCTCGAGACATTCCGTTCGATTGGCAAAAATGCCGCACTGTACGCTAAAGGTGAGACACCAGAGCCGGTACCAGTCGTGAATGATCCGATGACACGCCCGAAATACCAGGCACTCGCAGCGCTCTGGCATATCAAAGAGATGCAGCTCAAGGACGAAGACAAGCCACCGATGGAGATGGAGGTGGCCTTCGAATAACTATGACTGATAACATCGAATACCCACTCGCTGACTATCCAGACCAAGTTGAAACGCCGAAGGGAACAAAACTCTCAGATATCACACTCGAAAAGGTCGTCGAGGGTGAGATCGATGGCGAGGAGCTTGTTATTGCGCCGGAAACCCTCGAAAAGCAGGCTCAGATTGCAGAGAACGCGGGGCGACCACAGCTTGCCCAAAACTTTCGACGGGCCGCCGAACTCACAGCCGTTCCAGACGACCGCATCCTCGAGATCTACAACGCACTTCGTCCGAGCGGTGCCGAAAAGGAGAAGCTCCACGAAATCGCCGACGAACTCGAAACCGAGTACGGTGCAGAAATCAACGCTGAACACGTACGTGAAGCCGCAGAGGTCTACGAACAGCGCGATCTCTTCTAGCGCTACTCACGTCGGCCTTTTTATATCGTGGCTTCAGTGTGAACTACCCCGACCTACTTCCTCGAGCCGAAGGCGCTCGGTCCTTGGGGTCGGGGCTTCCTGGTTCTGTGTCGGAACGTGCAGGGAACGTTCCCACAGCGGTTCCAGACTCCGCAGGCGGTTCTCTCGCTGGGCGGGTCGGAGTGACCCACTCCTCCCGATTCGACACGCCGACCATACCACCCGATGCACGCTTCGCGTCGTCGTTCGAAAGGCGCGACGCGCCTTTCGTGATCACGACACGGCGAAGCCGTTTCGAACCACGTGTGAACACCGGCGGAACCGTGGCGAGCATCTTCTTACCCGCCTCGACCGCGCAGGTCGTACAGATGCCGCAGACAGTGAACGTGACCCGTGCAGCGCTGTCTCCCCTCCCTGCGACCTCGCTTCGCTCGGTCGCTGAGGAAGGGGACTTAGCGCCTCAATTTAGTTAAACACGGCGCATCGCAACCGACCTCACCGAGCGCGGCGAGCTCGACTGTTTCCCTACCCTACGCATCCTCAGTATCCGTGGACGTCGAGCCCATCGACCCGCGCGAATTCATCAACGTTCCGAGTAAGAACTCGCGGATCGGGGCTGCCGACCGCAGTCCCCGCGATGAGGACGTCGCGAGCACCGATACGATGACCATGGTCGAGCAAGTCATGCTGGATCGCGATCGCGCGTCGAGCGACTGTTTCCGTAACCGGGAGAACAACGAGATCATCGACACGCTCGTCGAACTCCGCGCGGTATTGTGCGCTCTCCCCGCGAAGGCCGACACCGACCTCGAAAACGGTGAGTGCCGAGAGAGCTACTGGAGTCTCAGAATCGCGGAGCTCGACTACTCGTTCGATTGCGTCGCTATCCTCTCGAAGGACGTCATGAACAAAGGTCGAATCGAGGATCATCGAACGCCTACGCTTCGTCGATCCCGCTCAGCATCTGTTGGTCAAACTCCTCACCCCACTCCTCGGAACGCTTGCGAGAGCGTTCGGCCGCCTCATCGTCGTCTCCGAACAGACCGACGAGGTCGAATAGCGGACCTACGGGGCCGCCACGAGCGCGTTGCTCGTCGGAGAGCCACCAAACGACGGCACCAGCCCCGACCTTCTTTCGTTCGACGTTGCCCTTCTCCTCGAGCGAGTTGAGCTTATCGAGCGCGGATCGATTCGATATTCCGAGCTCTTCACCAACCTCTTTGCCGGTGAGCGGCTCGTCACGCTCGGTGAGTACCGCGATCACATCATCGATCGTCGCCTTCTCAATATACCTCCCATCATCTCCGCGGCTTCGGCTCATGCGCATGAATTGGAACCACTGATAGTTAACCATTTCGTGCGTATGAGAACGGTGTTTTCATTACCATCTGACACGAATGAGGTGGTAGAGACAAACCCTGTTGACAAAACCACCGAATCGGATACCAGCGTCTCTATGGTCGAGGACATCACAAGATTGCAGGGCGAGAAAGCCCACGACTGTAGTCGTGGGTAGCTTACTCGCTCAATGCCATGATCATCTCGCTCCCGGCACACCCACGCTAACATACTTCAATCGCGAGCCGAATTCGGTGCTATGGCTAAAAAACACGCTGGCACACTCGTCTTAGACGATGTCGACCGAACAATCCTCTACGAGCTACAGCGTGATGCACGACGGACTACCCACGAGGAGATCAGCGCCACAGCCGGTGTCTCACAAAGCACTGTCCGCAATCGAATCGTTGCCCTTGAGGAGGCTGGCGTCATCAAAGCGTACTCATCAGAACTCGATTACGAGCGTGCTGGGTTCGCGCTTCAAGTGCAGTTCGTCTGCACCGCATCGATGGAGACCCGCCATCAAGCCGCTCAGAACGCCGTAAACAACCACGGGTCGGATGACCCGTGGCTTTTGTGATTCCCTCAGTTCAACACTCCACGCGCCGCAAGTTGCGCGGATGAGGTCGGGCGGTTTACGTCACGCCCCGACCCGCACAGGCTCACCAACCTCACCGATGGTTGGGTTTTGCGAGTGCGGTAATTATCAGCCGGTTCGTCGTCGCTGGATATACGCCGGACGCCACGCCATGCGACGTTCACGCTCGCGTTCCGGTCCGCGTGGTCTTGCTGAAGCGAACACTCGTCGTTCCGGCAGGTAAACCGACCCTTACGGCGAGTACCGCGTTCGCCGCAGCACGAACAGGTCTGTGAATTGTAGTAGGCATCAACCTCGAACGTCGGGATTTCATTCCACGCCGCCTTATGCTCGATTTGGTCCTGCAACGCCCGGAACGGGAGGCGGTGAAGGCGTCGATTCATGAACGTCCCGTAGTCCATCCCGTCGCGGATACCGCTCATATCCTCGAACACGATTGTCGGCGCGTCGAACGTTTCGGCGAACGCGAGTACTGCCGCCGATATGCGGTAAAGTACCCAGTTGACGTATCGTTCTTCTTTGTCACCGATGCGCCGGTATATCGAGTGTTGGTCTCGTTCTTGGCACCGACGGCTGATGTCGTGAAGCCGCGCACGTTCGCCCTTCACGGGACCGTAGTCGAAAACAAGCGTCCCCTTCGTGGCGAGCGTTTCGCGGTTCAGTGCGGTAAGTGCGACGTTCCGTTCGTTGATGTCCACGCCTATGACCGTTTCAGCGTCCGATTTGTCGGGTATATCAGCATTGTACTGTATCGGGACGTGTAGGTAGTACACGCCCTCTCGATACAGCACTTCAGCTTGCCCGAATCCGTATTCACCATCCGTTTCTGTGAGTGCGTCTTTCAGCAACCCGATGTCTGAATGGCGACCTCGGAGGAACCCGGAGACCTTCTTGTAGGGCTTCGCACTAATCGAGAACCCTACGCGACCATCGTCCCGCACTGTTAGGCGGTATCCTTCGCCATGCGCCATGACGAGCGGAAACGCGCCTTTCCTATCCGTCGAAGGCGCTCCCGGTTCTGGATAGTCTTCGGGATTGTCTAACGAAAGCCATTGTGACCGAAGCTTTTGGTACGAACCCCATGTTGCCAACGCTTTCCCGACGACCGCGCACTTGTTATTGGCGAGGTAGTCGTCGGGCTTGATGTGCCGCTGGATGTCGGTTCGGGATAGTCCTCGTTGCTTCAGTTCGATACTCCGGACGAACACCTCTCGGGAGGTGAAGCGGGCGTCCTTCAACCAAGAGCGGTCGCCTTCTTCGATATGAAGGCGGAACTGCTTCGTCTTGGTTGGCGGGCTGCCCATAATTCTAATATATTAGGAAATTGTATAACCGTTGTGGTTCGATGACCGAGTACCGGAGGCACGCGCATACGGTGAGTACGTGCAAGTACCACTTCGTTTGGTGTCCGAAATATCGACATTCTGTGTTGGAGTATATCGAGGACGAACTCACGGAGATGCTTCACAAAACGGCGAAACGATTCGGGCATGAGATATTCTCGCTCGAAATCGCGGATGACCACGTACACGTGTTCATTCAGGTGGACCCGAAGTGGAGTCCGGCAGAGGTCGCCAAACAGCTCAAAGGGTACTCGGGTCGAACACTACTGGAACGACATCCCGAACTCAAAGAAGAATACTTCTGGGGAAGTGGTCTCTGGAAGGACGGGTACTACGTCGGAACGACGGGGAACGTCGCGGCGGATGTTGTTCAACGGTATATCGATGAAACGAAACACACATGACCGGACGAATCAGTGTACGCGATTCACCCACGGGTCAGGTGACCCGTGGACCTCTCGCTGCTTTTTCTTTAGAAATCGGTGGCATCATCACCGTCCAGGAGATGGTTACCAGCGAACGAAATCTCCTTATCGAGGTCATCGCGGCGAATTCGCATGATCTCACCGAGATCACGCGAGAACTCGGCAATCTCGACCTAACAATCCATAGCTCCCAGATCGTCACGAACACCTATAGACAGCCGTTCAACTACCTCGAGGACAGTCAGTCTCAATCTGAAGCCGACGAGGGCGATTCTCCCGATTACGTACGAGAGCCCGACACATAGCGATTTTCGCCATATTTGTTGCGATATCCACACAAAACACTGCGTTAGCACGCAACACTAATGGTGCAGGCCCTCGAAGTGTCAGTGCTACCCATACGCAGGGGCGAAGGCACGGGGAGCGAAGAAAGGGTGCCTCTGAGAACCTCACTATGCCTTTCGCTCCTGCGGGCGGGTAGCGACGCACTAGCTAGTACAATATAGAGCTACATAAATGTCACTCATGGGGGGGGAATTCTGCGAAAATCGCAATTCGCGATGTCGGATGGCTCGGGAGAAGCGGCCGCGGAGTACGCCTTATGCCGACAGGAAACGGAAGGAAACTCCAGACACTCTTCACCCTCAGCGGCTTCCAGCGCGACCTCCTCACCGTCGGCCACGACCACCCCTCGGGCACCAGATCAAGACCGGCCTCGAACAGAATCTCGACGAAGAGATCACCCATGGGCGGCTGTACCCCAACCTCGACGTACTCATCCAGACCGGGTACGTCAAGAGGAGCCAGATCGACCGCTTAGCCAATTATTACGAAATCACCGACAACGGACGAGAGGCCCGCAAAGACCGCCGTAAATGGAAAGCACACTACCTCCACGAGACCGCGCTTGCCTACCCTCCGGCTACAGGTTAACTATCCCGTCACGACCAGGTCCGGTTTCTCCTGCGTGATATAGTTGCATAGACAGAGATCACAAAAAGAAGCCCGAAGACCCCGATTGCCCACTCCACAACCGAAAGAGCCGCAAAAGCGCCGAGTTCAAAGTACGAGCCGACGATACCTCCGAGTCCGCCCCCGCTCACAAGGGTGTAGACTCCCACAGGTACGACTCCATCTGCTGTTCGCTGGCTGCTATCCTCCTGTCTTTCGAGGACCTCCTCAACGAGTTCGGAGACGTGAAGTTCGCCGTCGTTGGCTGCGAGCGCCTCGATTACCGCTCGTGATCGGTCATCGCTTAGGATCTCCGAAAGATCGTCTTCATGTGTGTCTGGGTCGTGTTCGGTCTCTCGTACTGAGCCACGCTGTCCGCTCATCTTAGGCCTCCTGCCCACGCCAGTGTTTACAGCGTAACCGGTGGCTCAGCCAGTGCCCGTGCCCGATGAATTCTGAAAAATCGAGTGTTGCTTGGTGAATACGCATTGGGTGCCTCTGATTGCCTACGCGATCATCGCTTGTCGCTAGCGCGTGCCCCCAGCCTAGCACTCACCGCCAACGGGATCGATAATACCCCACACTTCTCCAACTCATATCTCGCTATTGTGCAGGTAATACACTCCTGGTGTTAAATGTACCGGTCTTAGTTGGGCCCTTGTCTCACATTTAATTACGAAAGTAGTTACTCGTTCAACTCACCCCACTGGGATCGGTCCCACTACATCGTCTCCAATCCGAGTTGTAACGCGCTCTCTCCCCATTTGAAGTCATTTTGAACCCAACAGCCGGTTTCAGTATGATCTCAGGCGAAACTTTCAACCTCACAGACAAACCGGAGCAAAGAAGTAAAACGGAACAGTTCACATCCCTTCTGTCTGGGGTTATTCGTCTGATAGCTCATCTCTGGACTGTGATGGACTATCCCAGAGCAGCTGAATCTCCTCGAACGTTGGTCCCGCAGAAACCGTATCGGTCTCTTGATCCCAGTCGACAACACCCCTCTCCACCAACGTCGGAAGCGTGGATCGGATTAGTTCCTCTTCGACGACCGCCTCCTCAATCGAGACAAGCTCGTCATCCGGACGCTGCACAGCGGCCTCGCTCTCTGCGTTGTGACCTCGGAGTGCGACCACGACTCGATGCTGGGATACCGCGCGGAACGCGTTGACTAGTTTGTTGGACATTTTAGATCACGACTCTATGAGGTATGGTTCGATGATTTCGCGGTCTTTCTTGGATCGAGTCACCTCCCATGGTTCACTCCCCCCACCACCTTCTCCATGATCAGTGGTCGCCCCTCCGTGTCGAGTCGAGCCAGTAAGAATCGGTGGTGGATGAGCCAGCACACCGAAGGTGGTACCCAATATCTTATCACTGAATTTAATATCTGAACAATTACGAGTAGTCATCACCTCATAGTCGAGTGCCCAGACTGAAAGCGTTGTCTATGACTATTCTGTCACATTGTGATTATCGGCATGTCCCGCAGCTCACTGTGGAATCCCACAACGTGAGTTGTGGGAATCCCAAATAGACTGGTAGAATCTGCTACACCTACAATTAGATAGATATCCAATAATTACCTGAATTGCAGGTGGGTAAGGCCCCTGCCTCACCGAGCGGCGACGAAGGAGCCGCGAGGAGGGAGGGGATACGCTCGCCGTCTTCGGCTTTCTGACGTGTGCGATAGCGTAGTGTACTATCTCACCAATGCGGTACCGTGCGTGATAGGAGAGGAGTTGAACACTCAACTCCTCGCACGCACTGCGCAGTGCGGACACGTAGGCACGGGACAGGCCGAATCGACGCCTCCGGAGACTGCGACCGCTGTGGATTCCCGGTGAATCTGCACGTCGCGCCACTGACCGAGGAAGCCCCCACCTCACCACGCGAGGGGTGAGCAACCCCGAGCGCGGTAGGTGGGGGTAGTTCACTCGTCTACTGGTTCAGTCTCCGAGGTGTGATCGGCACTCAAGTGAAAGTGGTTAAATGGCTGGACGCGGCGTTGGCACATGATTTCTGAGCTTTCGATTTCGAGGCCCAGCGCGTGGATCGCGTCGGTGATGCGAGTGATATCCTCAGTCGACGTCCCGATAACCTCGACGTAGAGGTTCCGGTGGCCGGTCAACATCTCGCGGACGTCGATGACGCCTTGCACGCCGAGTACGTCCTCAACCATCGAAGTTCGTTCAATGGGATCTGCTGTGCAGACGAAGAGAATCTGAAGCGGGAGAGTGGCCTTTTCGTAGTCGATTTTGGGATAATAGCCCTCAATAACGCCCTCGTTTTCGAGGTGCTCGATGCGATTGCGGACAGTGCTGGCCGAGACGCCGACCTTGTCGGCGATCTCCTGGGTTGTTTTCTTTCGCGCATCTACCTGGAGTTCGTGGAGGACCCCACGATCTACGTCGTCGAGTTCGACCATGCGTCTCAGAGGGGGGACAGCGCCAAAACGTCTTGGGGACGAACCTGGCTCGGTGATCACACGCCGTTTCGCATCACCACGCCCGGATTCCAGCAACACGGTATTTGTAGCCCCGAGAGGGAACGATAGCAAACATCCCGTTGCGGATGGATTGCGCTCGCTCGTTGGCAGAGGGGATCGGGGGCATATCGGGAACAGTGGCCGGACCACAGACGACATTAATACACGATTGAGGAGTACCAAATCCGTGGTGTGATTATCCAGGTTATACTCCGGCTTTTAGTGTCGCGCCAACCCATTCCGCTCTGGATCACATGTTAGGCACACCACTCGCCTCGCTTGAACATGAGAATTCAAATGATAACAACAGACAGACAATCAAATTCGCTCGACGCAACGTTTCGACCGACTACCAAGTTGCGCTGGCCAAGGGTCCTCCATAGCGTGTGTGAGTCAAATGGAACCACGAGAAACAGCAAATTCGTTGGTGACATCGCTGAGGGGAGGGTCTTACCGCCTTCACGTACCAGTACCGTCGTTCAGCACCATCCTATCGAGTGCTTTGAGGAGTTGTTACAGATATGTTCGTAGACGTGACTGCTCCAATTGGAGTGCTTTTACCTCGTCAAGCAGATAGCGTCCTGGCTGGAATCAGAGCTGATGTCAAAAGCGCAGTCCCAGTCGATAGCCACCTTTTTGCCATCGTCTGGATTTCTGGTAATAACATAGCGACAGGTGTAACTGCGTTTCAAAAAGACCCTCACGTGGACCATGTTGATCTTATCACCGAGACTGAGGGTGAAGCCATTTACCAAGTAACGTGGGGACCAGAACTGCCTGTGCTGGTTGAGTGTCTCCAGGATGCTAATGGCGTAATCATATCGGCAATCCTCATCGACGATTCGTGGAGTCTCAGCCTCCGATTTCCAAACCGGCACGCAGCGTCGCAATTCTATGAGAACTACGACGCCTCAGACACCCCGCTCTCTATTCGTCGCATTCGTTCGCGAGAACTGTCCCACCAGGATCTGGGTTCAGATCGGAGGGTGACTCCCAAACAACATCACGTGTTGACTCTTGCTCTGAAATCTGGATATTTCGAAATCCCGCGACGGGCTACCCTCAACGATCTCGCAAGCGAATTGGACGTCTCGGGTCAGGCTGTGTCGGAATGCCTCCGACGTGGGATAGCAAACTCCCTCGTGGATTCCGGCGCAGAGTACCGAGACTACAAGGTCGATAGTCCCTATCAGACTTGAGACGAACATTATAGGATGATGAGGACTCTCTCAGAAACTACCCTATGGGCATAGGGTAGTCGTGGCACGCGGCGACAGAGTGGTTGGGACCCATCTGAACCGCGTGCCAACTGCTAATTGATGGGCACCCCATAAAGTCTTGCTGTGATTAATTGGGTGAACGAGTACGGATAGAAGCGTACGGAGATCCGATGAGAAGATCCGGCCTCATTGCAACGTATCCAACTGGGTCGCGGTTGGTCGTACAAAACATGCGTAATTTCCCTAGATCAATTTATAATTTTGCTCTGCTTTATAAACAGATATTAACCGATATTCTGCGCGTTTTCTCTTCTGTAGTGTGATTTCCCCGAGTTTGTGGCCCTATCGATGTGGATACAGCAATAAGATAGAAATTCCACACGTGAGGCTCATGGTTTCTGAGACGAACTACGTAATATGGGAGAGAATCTCGATCGGCTATCTCGATGGGGAGGAAGGGAACTGACTTGTGAGCGGGTACATAATAGGCGAGACGGTACCGGGTACACCGGTAGCATGGTTGGGACCCATGAACGACAAACCTAATCGTCAACGAGCGGTCGAAACGCTCCAGCAACTCGGGTTGAAAGAGTACGAATCGAAGTGCTTCGTGGCGCTCTCACAGCTCCCAAAAGGGACGGCCAAGGAGATCAGCGAGATATCCGAGGTCCCCCGAACGCGCGTTTACGATGCTATCAGAGTGTTAGAAACGAAGGGACTCGTCGAAGTTCAGCACTCGAATCCCAAGCGGTTTCGAGCTGTTTCGATTACTGAAGCGGCCGAGACGCTTCGTCAAGAGTACGAATCACGGACAGAGACACTCATCAGCGCAATAAAGGAGCTCGAACCAGCACTATCTAGCAGTGAACAGGAAGTAACGCACGAGGTCTGGGCACTATCGGGGGTCACACCGATCGTAAATCGGACACAACAACTCATTGATGCCGCCGCCGATGAAATCATATTCGTCATCGGTCATGAGGACATCGTCACCGACCCGTTGATCGACCACCTGCGAGGTGCTCAAGAACGGGATATCAGCGTTATCATTGGAACCACCACTGAACGGCTACGCACACAGTTGCAAGAAGCACTTCCCGAGGTCGAGGTGTTCGTTTCGCAATTAGAGTGGCTGGATAGCTCTCCGTTAGATTCCACTGACGAAACGACGATCAGTCGCCTTCTGCTGATCGACCGGAACACAATTCTGGTGAGCTCGGTTCACGAAACGAGTACCGGCGCGATCGAATCCGAGAAAGCAGTGTTCGGCAGGGGGTTCGACAACGGTCTCGTAGTAATTGCTCGGCGATTGATGGCAACAGGACTGGGACCGAATGCTGACCCTGTGAAGTTAGAAGACTGACGGCCACCCGTGAACTACCCTGCCCTACTCGCTCACGGCTTGCGCCGTTCGCTCCGTGAGGGCAGGGCTTCCTGCTTCCATGACGCGCTTTGCAGGAACCGACTCGGTTCCCGTAGCGAGCGCAGTCTCCACAGGCATTGAATCGGAGTGAACCACTCCTACGTGATCGAGACCGCGAGAACGAATGTTCAGCGCCGCGTTCGCGTCCCTGTCTGCTTCGAACCCACACGACGGACACGAGTGTTCACGGACCCACAGCGGTTTGTCGGTCGAAACACCACACTGCGAACACTCCTTGGTCGTCCCTCGCGGATCGACCGCGACGAAGTGCGTGCCTTCGCGGTCGCACTTGTATTCGAGCATCCGCAAGAACGTTCCCCATGACGCCGACGCTCGGTTACGGCTGTTCGATGGGAGTTCCATCAGCCCCTTCACGTCGAGGTCTTCGACCGCTACGAGGTCGTACTCCCGAGCGTAGTACGCGGACAGTCGGTGTAGGAAGTCGCGGCGCTTCCGTTTCAGGTCGGCATGGCGTCGGGCGACGGCGCGCTGTTGCGTGCGGTAGTTCGCTGATTCGTGTTCCTTCCGTGAGAGCTTCCGTTGTGCGCGTTCCAACCGCTCGCGTTCATCGGAAAGGTCGAGTGACCCGACCGAGAAGCCGTCCGAATCGTGAGTGTACGAGAGAATCCCTACGTCGATACCGACGCACTTCTTGGGGTTCTCGGGTTTCGGCGATGCGTCGTTCTCGGTTTCGATACCGAGGACGGCGAACCACTCGCCCGTGGGTTCGCGTTTGACCGTGACCTGCTTGATCCTCGCACTGTCGGGTATCTCTCGGTGGAGTCGGATCGGCACGTCACCAATTTTGCTCAACCACAACTGGGTCCGACCGCTCGTATTCTTGAGCTTGAAGCCGGTCTGGTTGTAAGTGAGCGAACGGTAGTCCCGAGGACGTTTCCATTTCAACATGCCGACGGTACGTCCGTTGTCTTTCTGTGCTTTGAGCGTCGAAAGGTTGTCGTAGACGCGCTTGACAACCATCTGAAGGACTTTCGAGTGAACGCCTTTCAGGTCGGACCACCACTTCTTGAGGTTGGGGAGTTGGCCCTGAAGGTCGTAGCGGGACGGGATACCGTCTGTGGATTCGTTGAGTTCGTAGAGGCAGTGATTGTACAGTTGCCGACACACGTCGATATGGCGCAAAAGCTCGTTGCTGATGGCTTCATCCGGCGTAAGTCGGTACTTGTAGTTATACTGCATGAACGTGGACTACTCGTCTGAATGGGGTTCGGAAACACGGACGACTTTCACATCGGCACCTCGCCACCGTTTCGGGACGATGACGTGGGCGCTATTCCCGGATGGTTTCGCGGTGCCATCGAGGACTTCGTGGCCGTCGATTTCGAACCGATCCATTACGAGTGTATAGACCATGGATAGACATAAATGTGCCGGTACGTGGGCCTGTGGGTCTGCTACCGAACACATTTGACAACTGTGCGGCGCTGTATCCCATCCCTACTCGCGCCTTCGGCGCTCGTTGAGGAAGGGGACTTAGCGCCTCGATTTGTAAATCGGCGGGACAATCCCGGCCTCGGTCGGAGTGGGAGGCATCAACAATGCACCCACGCCGAGGCAAGGACGGTAAGAGGAAGCCGGGCCTTCGACGGCGGACGAAGCGTGGGCCGAAACCCCACTGTGGGGGAAAGCCCACGACTGAAGTCGTGGGTAGCTTACGAGATACACAGCGGTGTGAGTGAATGGGTAAAATATGTGCCTCCTATCTGGAGAAGGCCTGGAAGGACGACAGAGCCGACGAGTAGCCTCTATCCTAAGAGACAGAAGATCCAGACGCCGGCTACGTTTTTGAGATGCTCCACTTACCTAACCCATAGACTGCCCTTTGAGGATAGCGTGGGTTAGTTGGCGGTCCAACGGTCTGCTGACGAAGCCCTGTGTCCTTAATTATCTCCAAGAGACCGCCACACAGCGGCAACTGGGTGTGTGGAACGAGCGGACTTTCCAACACAAGGTTCTCAGAACGAATGGGCGGGGTAATCAGCCCCGCGGGCATTCCACCAGTGTACCAACCCACTGGGTACCCGCAGATACAGCCCACAGGACAAAGAATCCATCGGTAGACTTTAAGTCAGGGAAGAACGTCTTATGAACCGGTGGATACCATTCCACCAAATGAAAACCAACCCACTGGCGACGACTGGGTTTGGTTAGATTGCGCCCTCAAGCTGGCGAAGCTTGGAGTTGCGATTCTAACCATGCTCAAGTTGTCAGGGGCGATCTAATCAGTCGCCCCATATCTCGACGTTATTTGTCGGGTGGGCTTGGTTCTTTCATTCTCGAATGGCCGGGATCTGGAGAGTCCGAAACCCACACGGGGCCTTGTCACCCCTGCCTTTCATGAAGAATAAATACGGAGGAGACAGAGATAGAAGCCATCCGTTCTCGGTTAGTGGTGAAGACGAAGCCGAGCCTGCGTTTTCGTGAGACGATTCATTGCCTGATCCTTGTAACTCGTTCTTACAGCTGCTGTAAGCAACCATTCTCCCGTGGCTGTCGCTTGGACTGCCGTCGACTGCCGATCGAGAAGCCGTACTCACCACTAGCCAACCCACCAACCCACCCGCCCAGTCCTCATACTGCGAGGGATCGTGAACCTAGCGTGACGTGAAGCGGCCGACGAACCGGCCGCGATTACACCCACGAGGGTGCACCCGACTTACAACAGCTGTAAGCCTCGAAGTCATTCGCCGTCTCCCCGTGCGAACGACGGACCGCGACCATCACTCAGCCGGAGTTCGAGGACGTACTTGCCTTCGCCTTGTCGACCTCGCTTGCACTGCAGCGGCGAGCCGTGAGCAAACTCCGCGAGCTTCTCGATTGCTCGGTACACTTCGACCCACTGGAAGCGCTGGCCGAACGCCGCCTCCAGATGCGTTTTCAATTTGTCCTTCTTCGAACATAGCCGAACACGTTTGCCGTTGGCGTCGCTGATCTTGGTTCCCCATTCGCCGAAGTGCAGTGCGATCTCACGCGCGCGTTCATGCACGGGATAGACACGGTCGACGACGGCCTCTGCACCATGGCGGATAAACCGCTCTAATTTCGAGAGGTGCTGGGCGTCCTCACCACCCTGTTCGGTCGACAGTGCATCGGGCTTCTGAATGCCAAGGTCATCCTCACATTGGGAGAGTCGAGCACGGATCTGGGCGTCAGCTTTCGTCCGTGTAATCTGCTCCTGTCGAAGGTCCTCCGTGAGTTGCTCGAGATCGGCTGCTTCGAGGTCATCGACGCGAGTGGAGAGCGCTTTGGACCGCTTGCAACTCGAATCGAGGAGTCGGCCGACAGGCTGGTCGGCAATCCAGATGTTCTCAAGTGTTGCATCGGCGTCGTCGTCGACGTCGCGAAGTTCGACGTGCTGGCGTGCTTCGAGGTCGTCGAGGCGTGCTTCGAAGGCGTCGAGTTGGGCGTCCTTCTCGGCGAGTTGTGCCTGTAGTTGTTCGTTTTCGGTCTGGAGGTGCTCAACCGTTGTTTCGAGCTCTTCGAGTCGCTCTGTGATCGTCTGGAGATCGGCCTCGGTGTGCGAGTTTGAGTAACCAGTGGACGAGTGAGCGCTCATTCGGGCACCTCCTGGGTAGCGTGGTAGGTGACGTGTGTTCGGCGGGTGGTCTCGATGATCGTCGGACTAACGAGGATAGGCCAGGTCTGTTGCGTTTGGTCGTCCTGGGTGATCCCGATGCGTCCTTCACACAGAAGTTGCGTTCCCAGAGTGGGCGGGAGCTCCTCGAAGGAGGTAGGCGCACACCCGAGACAGTAGCACGCCGCGAGGTGCCACCGCGTGTCCTGTTTGTTCTGGTGGAGGCGGATGGTGACGGGATCGCATTCGGTGAGTTCACGATCACACTCGGTGCAAGTAGTGGTCGTCCCGGTGTCGATGTGTAGGCCACAGAGTACGTGCTCAAGCGACATTTGAGTATGAGGAGTGGGTTAATTGCGCTGGAGTTCGAGCGCTGATTCAGTGTAGAGGCGGTGCTTCCCTGAGGGGAACTGAGAGGTTTCGAAGTAGATCTCAATGCGGAGGGTTCGTCTGAACGGGAGAGCGAACTCGGTGTGGAGGGCGCTCATTCGTGGCCCTCCATGACACAGAAACACTCGAAGCAGGGGAGTGCACCGAGTTTGGCACAGGTGTCGCACCCCGTAGGGAGCTGGGTTTGGATGTGCGTCGAAGCGCTATGCTTACGGGAGCTGCGGTCTTGGGTTGACATGGTCTTCTTGGGCGCTGCATGAGAAGGCCAGTCCGAGTGTTGGTGCACTCGGACATTTCCATGTCCTAAAGAACTGGCCTGTCCCAACCATTAGTCGTTAGTCTAATGGCTTAAACGTTCCCATTAGACTAACGACTAATGGGGAATTGAGTTGGTTCTCCGTTAGACGTATGTGTAACCGTCTTCGATTTGAGGCTAATGCCGGGAGCGGACAGAAACGATGAGGGGAAATATACCGACACGTACGATGATTCTGCCTTTGTTGCTGCTGTTCAGAAGTTAGATGGAGCGTCGACAACCGAAGTTGCAGAGAGAATTGGGTGTGATCGACGGACTGCATATCTCCGTTTAAAGGCTCTTGAAGAAGAAGGTCGTCTCGGCAGTAGAAAAATCGGGAATGCACTTCTCTGGCGGATAGCTACCAACAGATAGTGAGTGGACGAAACGTTCTATCCGGATTCAACCCCGCTAGATTCTTTTGAAACGTTCGACTGCGGATGGCTGCGGAGTCGGCCGGCTGCTGCAACCCCACAAGGGTTTTTCTGAAACTATCTGTTAGTAGTCGCTGCTCTCGAAGAATCCCAGGAGATCAGTTTGAGGTGACTGTATCGACTGATTTCCAGGCGTTATACCCGCCGGCCATACTAGCCACGCTCTCGCTATCGCCGTACTTCTCGACGAGGCGAGCGGCCTGGACCGACGTCTGGCCGATGTAACAGTAGATGACGACCTCGTCGGCCCAGTCTCGGTCGACGACGATATTCTCGAGTTCCTCAATAGTGAGATGGTCGGCACTAGGGAGGTGCCCCTCGGCGTAATCCTCATCGTCGCGGATGTCGATGAGGTCGAACGTCTCGCCGCGTTCGATGCGTTTACAGACCGTCTCGGGGGAGAGTTCCTCGACCATTATCGTTTCCGGAGATAGATTCGATAGGTCGCATCACCGCTACGCCAGACCTGCGCTTTCGCGTCGTCGCCCACAGCCTTGGGGACGTTCTCGGTGCACGGAACGTGATCGGTCTCTTGGACGAGGAGCTCGCCCGGATCGATTTGCTGGAGACCCTTTTTCGCCTCGACTTGGGGATAGGGGCACATCTCGCCCATCATATCCTGAACGAGGTCAGCCTCCTCGAGGAGTGCTTCAGCTTCTTCGTCACTCAATTCGTCCGGTGCGTCGGTGACATCGTCGATGGATGGCATTGTATCGTGTTCGGTTGGTGTTAGTGGTCAGTTATCGAACGATTCAGATCGCACAGCCGACATCGCGGTAGATCCAGTGAGTCATCACGTAGACGCCGGCGATGATGCCGATGGCAGCGATGAACGAGTGAACCGAGAGTTCGGCGATGCCAGAGTAGATGTTTCCGATGTTGCAGCCGGGGGCGAGCCGCGAACCAGCACCCATCAGCGTTCCGCCGACAACCGCGTTGGGAAGTCGCCGGCTCTTGGGGACCCGTAGCGAGAAGTCGCCGCTCCAAAGGGCGGCGAGCGCGGCGCCCACGATGACGAATCCAATCATCACCATATCGACGGTGACGCCGACGCCCTGTCCTTGGAAGAGAACCGAGCCCCAGTACTCAAACGAGCCCGCGTCGACGCCGGCCTGCGAGAGCAGATACCCTGTCCAGCGAGCCTCGGGACTGGTAATCCCGACAATAGATACCTGTGTGAACCAGACGACCGCCATGGCGGTGATGCCAAGAGCAGCGGTTCGAGGATCCCAGGGGCGCTTGCTTGCTGCGATCGGGGTACGCCACGTCCGAACGAGTTCGCGGAAGTACGCGGCTGTCCCATGCGCGAACTGTCGCAGGCCGACGACCGGAGCGAGGAATGTCGTCAGCTGGACGGATCCAGTAGTTGCATGCTCATCAGGATCGGCGTTCTTTGCCGTCCGACCGGCCATCGTGGCGTAGATGAGGAGAGCGGCCATTGCAACCCCCAGAGCGAGCAGACTCGCTGGGATTGGTGAGATGCTGAACAAACTGACCCCTTCGCCGAACGTCAGTGGTGTGAAGTACGTGCTTTGGAGCGTCGGAAACGCGACCGTGAACGCGGCATAGCCGACGCCCATGAAGAGGAGGGTCAACCAAAACTGCAGGTAGCCCTCGCCGGCGCGGTACAACGTCCCACTAGCACAGCCACCGGCGTAGGTCATTCCGACACCAAAGACGAACCCGCCCACTAAGCCGGTGAGCCCCCACTCGGGCGTCCAGAAGCCGTGGTAGTATCCCAGTTGGTAGGCGATACCCCAGAAAACCATCGTCAGCAGGGTCGCCGCAATAACGCCTTTCGTCACCCGTGAATCCTTGTACGCAAAGAAATCTCGGAAGGCATTCACAAAGCAGAACCGACCTTTCTGGAGAAAGACTCCAAGGCCGATTCCGACGACCGCTGCCACGAGGAGCGGTGGTGCCATAGCACCAACTAAGAGAGCGTGTCGCTTAATCCGCACCCAGTCGGGAAGACCTGCCTAAACCGCGTACATCCCCTACCTCGGGGTTTTGGATGTTTGACAGTCAGACGTGCCGTTCTTCGATACTAATCACTGGTGTCACTATCTCAGTTCTCGGCAAGTACTACCTTCTTCAAGGAGAGAGTCCGGCCTTCAGGCCGGGCGTGAATCCGACCACTTCCACCACGTCCCACGCGGTTATGCTGCCGGGGTCGTCTCCCCGGTAATTCAACGCGGAAAACTGGAGGTGGTTTGGCGTTCCTCCCGTCGGCGTGGTCGATAACACACCTTCGACCGGACACACGTCCACCGACGCACCCGCCGAAAGGTGGGCATCAAAAACGCGAGCCTGCCGCGCTTGAGCGTCACCGCCGTGGCAGAGAGGTGACGCAGGTCGATGGCACGGCCCGTGCCCGGACGCCCAGAAACGGTCGTCTGGGGGCATCCCCACACTCGCTCGGGACGATGGGGATGCACGGTGCAAGGAGATACGGCGTCCCAAGGGACGCTGAATACGCCACATCCCTCACGGGACTCACGTACGGCGCACGAACCGAGACACCCCGGCTTTCCGCCAGGTGGATTTGCCCCCGTCGGACGAACCGGGTCCCACGCACCGTGTTGCGAGGTGCGATGGCCGGTTCGACCCTGAGCGTGCGGATGGGGAAACCTCGTCGTTTACGGCGAGGAGGATGTCATGACTCAGTAGCCGTAGCGTTTGTGCGCCGCACCGATATCCACGATTTCGTGAACGCGCACCTCTTGGCGCTTCTCGCGGATCGTGTAGAACGCCGTCCACGTCCGAGAGATATGCATCCGGTACTGTTCGACGCCGTCGACGGGAAGCTTCTCCTTGTCCCCACGACCACGCCCGGGGTATGGGTCGGCCGAAAGCCACCCGAGTTTTTCCTTCACCACTCGGCTCGTCTTCTCGTCCGCCGCCTCCAAGAACGCGAGTGCGTCGTCTCCGAGAAGGACCTGATAGTTAGAGCTCATCCAGTGGCGTCAACTCGTCGGCGTCCTTCTCGCTCACTTCGCGGGCCTTCTCGGCGAGTTCACGTCGGTTGCGCTCCCAGATGAGTTCCTGTAGCAGGTCGTCGTAGGTCTGTCCCGGTCCCTTGAGGCGGTGAAGCTCTTCGTGGGTGTCTTTGGTGACGGGGATTCTGTCCGTTGCTCCCATGCACGTCCTTACAGTCCGTGCAATAGTAAGCGTGTCGGCAGGCGTCAGTGGCACAGCTACGCGTGTTTATCTCGAATTCCGGGACGAGACAGACCGCGACCATAATCATCGGCGCCTACACTATCGGCCTCAGCGCTGTCGGCGGTTACTTAGCGTGAGTCTGGCGGAGCGACGTCGTGAGGCCCGGCCGAGCAACCCCACTGACGAGGCGTTCTCAACGTCCGACTCCGTCCGGTAAGCGCCGACTCGTTGAGGTGGCCTTGTTGGAACTTTCAGGCGATGATAGGTTTCGGCGGGCGTGCTGAATACGGACGCGAATCTGGCATGAGATTTGACTCGATTTGTGACGGTAGTGATCGGTCAGCACAGGTCATCCTGGTAACAACCAAATATACGGAGTATCTTTCCTGCAATATGCCTGGGCAATGATCTACGCGGATGTTGACTTCTTGGATTCGCGTCCGCCACGCCCTCGTGTTACGATCACTCATTACTGTGCCGAATGAGGTTCCCGAGAAGGGTATCGCCGAATGCGAGGACGAGGACTGCGCCGACGATATTGAAGACGAGATCGAGAAGCGTGTCGATCTTGCCATAGGAGACGAGTACCGGTTCGAGATTAACTTGGCGCGAGACGACGTGAGCAATGTACTCCACGACTTCCCAGAGGACACCCATGGTAGCGACGCCGACAAGGACGCGCGGCCGCGGGTCTACGTCCAACCGCCGTGAAATCACGTGAATCAGTCCACCAATGAGCGTCGCCGAGTGCACGTGGGTGAGATGATCCCACCACCAGACGTCGTCGTACGGCCCGAGCATCCCGATGGTGTGCGTCAACATCGCCGTCTCCACGTAGATACGCTGCCACGATCGGAACTCGACGGTGCAACGCCTTTCCACAATAGCTGGCAGGTATGTTGCCCCGAGAGCGACGATCGCATTTACAATCGCACCTGGATTCCGTCGGCGTACTCCCTCGACAAAGACTGCAGCGATGCCTGTGCGAAGTCCATTCTCTGCCCACTCTGCGACGTCTGGCAGAGTAGTCCTGCCCTCAAAACTGGTCATGCCTCTCATGATACGCTTAGAGTGTCGTGACTAACAAAGACAGGGGATTGGTTGTAAGCTACCCACGACTCAAGTCGTGGGCTTCCTCGCCCTGCAATCACGTGAAGGTTTATTAACAAAGTTTAAGAAGCCCGCAGTGAACGCTGTATCTATGCCGATACAACGACGCAAACTTCTCGCGATTGTGGGGGGAGGAACAGCAGCCGGCTTAGCTGGATGTTCAGGTATCCTTGGGGACGAAGGGAGTAATGGTAATAAAACTGGTAGTGGATCGAGTGGGTCAAGTGCCGAAATCCAGAGCGAAGAGTTGGTTCTGACAACGACGACCAGTACCTATGACACAGGACTGCTCGACGAGATCAATGCCGGTTTCAAGAACCGCTTCGGAACGCGTGTTAAGGCCATTGCACAGGGGACGGGTCAGGCGCTCCAGACAGCACGCAATGGCGACGCAGACGTGATCATGGTCCACTCACGGAGTCAGGAGGACGAGTTTCTGAACCAGGGTCACGGGATCAATCGCCGGGACCTGATGTTCAACGATTTCGTAATCGTCGGTCCCCCAGACGATCCGGCCGGCATCAAAGGCATGAAGGACGCCACAAAGGCGTTCGCGACAATCGCCAAATCCCAGGAAACGTTCGCCTCACGCGGCGACGATTCGGGGACTCACAGCGCCGAACTCGAGATCTGGGCGAAATCGGGGATCAAACCCGGTGGCAAGTGGTACCTCGAAACCGGCCAGGGCATGGGAGAGACGCTTAATCAAGCGAGTCAGCAAGGCGCGTACACCCTTTCGGATCGGGGGACGTTCATCTCCCAACAGAATCAGCTCGAACTTGAGATCCTCATTCAGGGACCGATCAAAGGAGGCCCCAAAATTCTTGAGAATCCTTATGGGATCATCGCGGCCAATCCGGCAGTCCACAAAAACAGCAACTATGACCTTGCTATGGCCTATATCGGTTTTGTTACCGGCCAAGAAGGGCAGAAAATCATCAAGAACTATAAGCTCAACGGCAAACAGCTGTTTTTCCCCCAGGCACTCTCCAAGGATCCGAACTACCAGCAGTACGTACCTGCAGGCTGGCAGCCTAGCGGAGATGCAGGCAAGACCAACGATACTACTGACACGTAATGGCCATCGAGGGATTCACGCACGCGTTCATTGAGCTCCCTTTCACTGGCAGTTATATTACGAGCATCGTTCGGGTTTCACTATACGTGAGCTTGGTCGCTGTAACACTCTCGACGCTTTTCAGTCTTCCAGTGGCGATAACCATCGGGTTCACGGAGTTTCCTGGCAAAAGCCTCGTGACTGCTCTCATCAACACCGGAATGGGCTTCCCGAGCGTCGTCGTCGGCCTTCTCGTGCTCCTAGTGGTGTCGAATCAAGGGCCTCTCGGGTTTCTCGATCTTGTTTTCACGCCTGAAGCGATGATTATGGCTCAATTTGTGCTTGCAACACCTGTCATCATGGGCGTAAGCCTCGCGGCTGTCACGAGTGTGGAGCAAAATGTCCGAGATGCCGCTTACGTCATGGGAGGGACACGATTAGATGTCGCACTCGTCGTGATCAAAGAGGCTCGATTCGGGATCGCAACCGCCATTCTCGCCGGATTCGGGCGGGCAATAAGTGAAGTTGGATCGGTGTTGATCGTCGGAGGCAATATCGCCTACGCAAACGGCGAATCGTATACCCGGAACATCACGACGGCGATCCAGCTTGAAGCGCGCCAGGGCCGCTTCGATACTGCCATATTCCTCGGAGTGATTCTTGTCACAATCGTGCTGATTGTCAACTGGCTTGTGGGCCGTCTCGGTGGAGGTGGACGAAGACAATGACGTCAGTTCTCGATGTTGAGGGGCTTCGACATGCCTATGATGAGTTAATATTCGACAATGTGTCGCTGGACGTCGATCGTGGCAAGATCCTCGCGATCATTGGCCCCTCAGGGGTCGGGAAATCCACACTGCTTCGACTGCTCGCGCTGTTTGAACGACCAGATGAGGGTGCCATCAGATACAACGGAACCGATGTCTGGAATCTTTCGGAAAGTCAACGACTCTCGATGCGTCGGAACGTCGGTATGGTGTTCCAAGAGCCGAGTCTATTCAATGCATCCGTCCAACAGAATGCCGAGTATGGACTTCACGTTCGCCAATCGTGGGGCGACCGATTCAAGCGAAACGCCGCCGAACTCGTTGGCACACGAAACGGGACAAGTGATGCCGCGCTCAAAGCACTCGATGTTGTTGGCCTCGAAGGAAAACGGCAGCAGAATGCACGATCGCTGTCAGGTGGTGAGGCACAGCGAGTTGCCTTTGCTCGTGCACTTGCATACGATCCCGACGTCCTATTACTCGACGAACCATCATCGGACCTCGATCCACGCAACACAGCCGTCCTTGAGAACGCGATTACGGAGGCACGGAATCGACACATTGGAATCGTTATTGCGACTCATGATATGCATCAAGCAGAGCGGATCGCTGACCGGGTAGCAGTGTTACTTGGACAGCGGATCATCGAAATCGGGCCTACCGATCAAATATTCATACACCCACAAGATGAGCGTACTCAGAAATTCATTGACGGTGAATTGATCTACTAGGATGGACTAGTAAGTTACCCATGAGTGAAGTCATGGGCGTTCCCCCGCAAGGGGTTTCGGCCCACACTCCGTCCGCCGTCACAGGCGGGTTGTACGCACAGCGTTCGGACGGACGGAATTGTTCTATTCCGTTCGTCGTACTCTCGCCGGGGGTTTTGTCCGGCAAGGCACTGGCCCATGGAGAGGCACTGTCTCGTTCCTCGGTGGACCGCGATGGGCTGGCTCACACCGCTGTACTTCAGCGTGTTCTCGGGTGTTTCGCGGATGGCGAATCCATCTCGGAGGGACACCGTCACCGTTCCGCTGTTCGGGGCCTACCTACGGAGGCCCGTACAACGCGTCCATTTTGGACCCCTTGCACTACCAATCCACATGATAGCATGACCGAAAAAGATCGCGAAACCTGTCAGAGAAACTCTATATCGTTTCCGAAAGACCATGTCGGTTCCCTCCCACGACTTCAGTCGTGGGTTTCCACCTTGAGGTCTCTATGACTCGTAGAAGTACTTCGGATTCAGCTTTAGCGGATAGCGCGGAGGCCCCTTCCTCAACCGCGAGCGAAGCGAGCGGTAGCGAGGGGAGGAGCGCGTTTCGCAACGGGTTAAGCCGGTGTACTGCCGATCCTGAGTTACTGCTCTCCCGGCACACGTCCGGGTGGGTAGGAGCCACCAGTAAACTGGCTCCTGTGGTGCGATCCCAACGCACCCTCTACTCGGGAACGACGACCGCGAATGGGTTCGATTCCCGTTCCCCGATTGGGGATAGAGCACGAGAATACCGGGAATTAAATCGGCGGGACAATCCACGGAACGGGTCCGGTAGGCGGGTCGCAGCAACAACTCCGACGCGTCGCCCGTCCGTGGACGGTAATAGGAAGCCGGGTCGCGTCCATGCATGGGGTCGCGGGGTACAATGTCGTTGCGGGAACGCCCCGCCCTCAAGGAGTGACCGACCGCCGCACGGCGGGAGGGAGCGAGTAGGACGGGGTAGTTTACATTATTCATTGATACAGTTCCCATGACCGATGATCGTGGCGTTCAAGATTCATTTGAGACAAAATTAGCTGCTGGTGAGCTGGCTATTACTGCTCGCGATGTTGAACTCTTGCAGGCAATCAGCGCCCATGGATCGATTTATTCTGCAGCAGATGCGTTGGAGAGATCGTACTCTCACGCTCAACGGCGTATCGTCGAACTCGAAGATACAATTGGACCGCTAGTTGAGCGACAGCGTGGTGGCGTAGAAGGGGGTGGAAGCACACTTACTCCGACTGCACGAGAACTCCTTCGTCGATTTAACCGACTGGAGACCGCCTTTTCGGGGCTGACAGACGCAGAAGTGACTGTTCTCGATGGCGAGGTTGTTGAACGGACGGGCGAACTAGGTATTGTCGAAACAGCTGCAGGACGCTTTTATTCACTTATTGTTTCTGATACCAACGCTGTCGAAGTAGCGATTCAAGCGGACACGGTTACCCTCACTGCACCTGAGGATGCGCCACCAGCGGATGAAACAAGCGCACAAAACCACGTTTTGGGGGTTGTTCAGGAAATTAAAGAAGGTGAATCCATTGCTCAGGTGACCATCGATATCGGGGCTGAGACGCCACTAATAGCGATGATCACTATTTCAAGTTCTAAACAACTCGGATTATCACCCGGCCAAGAAACGGTGGCATCATTTAAGGCGACAGCAACGCGCGCAACCTCACGAGACATTAATTCATCTTGACCTCCTCCCACGACTCAAGTCGTGGGATGAATCGCCTGAAATCCAGTGAACGGACGTACTGTGTTCGTGTTCGCCCACGACTTCACCGTCTTCGGCGGCTCGCTCGACGAAGTGTTTGCCGAGAAGGTGTGCAAAGTGATGGACCGTGCGCTCGAAACGGGCGCGCCCATCATCGGCCTGAACGACTCCGCAGGCGCGCCCATCATTCTTTCCGCCGACCAGGACCCCGGTCAGGCTGGTAGAGGTCGTGGTCTTGGCCCGTGGTATCCGTCACACGCTCAAGGAGTACGCGCAGTGCACGTCGGAGGCGTTCTGAGACCGCTTGCCCGGTGATATCGAGTTCGGCCGCAAGTTCATCCAGATCAGTCTGGCGGAGCACTGCAAAGTAGCCGCGCTGGTAGGCAAGTATCAACGCTTCATACTGCTCGTCGGTGAGGCCCATGTTCCGTGTTGGGTCAGCGGCCTCCTTATACAGTGACTGATAGTCCACGTGTATGTGCTGCTCTGTAAGCGTGTCGTGCAACCGCGCTATCGTCGCTTTGTCCGGGGCACGTACACAGAACTCACACCCCGCTGCTGTCAGTGTAACCGTGAGAAACATGACCATCGGCTCGCTGCATAACAGCGTGAACAGTGGTGTCGCCTCATCTCCTTGAAAATTGATGGCGTAGAGACGCGGCTGCGCAGACGAAGAGACCGCGGTGATCTCACGAATATGTGCATCAGTTGCTGCGGCGGCTTCAAACCGCTTCAAAAAGTCTGTCTCTGCCCAAAACAGGAGAGGCGAGTCAGCGGTGACACAGTGGCTCGGCTCAAGGTGGAGTTCAAGATCAGGCACGTGCTCAAAGACCTCCTCACAAACCGTGTCCGACAAAGTCCCTCGTGCCGTGATCATCAGTGCTTTGCCAACCCTCTCCGCTGCATCGAGTTAACATCTCGCATTATTTACTATCACACCTATATTTGATGGGAACTAAGTATTTTTATACCGGGTATCCCCACGTAGAAGGAGAGGTATGAGGGACTCACCGTCTGATGACGACCGAGAGACCGAGGGTCACCAAGACGCTCCCACGCAACGGGGTTCAGACAGATTTCAGCTCCAATGCACCGCCTGTTCATTTGAGCGCAGCATTCAGCCACAATTCTCGACGTACCTTGACGTCAGCGACGCCCACGCTAATGCTGAGGGCGAGGATCACCTCGTTGAATTCACGCGCGTCTCTTCGACCGCGTCGGATTAATTATGTGTAACCCTACCCGCTCGGGGACTACCGAAGTGGCTTCGATGGTAGTCGGGTCGATGGCACGGCCTGTGTGCCACAAGCGGGGGTGTCCGCATTCGCACGGACTGGCGTCGCCACGCGCTCACCGCCCCGACGTGGTTCGCACAAACCGGCAATAGACTCTCCGACGGGTCAGCGCGACCTGAACGAGGGAATCCCACGAGTTTACTCGTGGGAGGATGTCAATAACCCACGAAGGGTGAAAAACCCCTCCACCATTTCCGCAGCAAGCGCGGACGTGAGCGCTCGTAGCTATTGAATACCCAAGAATAGGAATGCATCGGAGATTGCGGTTCTCGCGCCGAACATACCCGCCACTGTTTCCGAAGCTCTCAACAGGAGGTCGAATACCACTCCCCTGCACCGAGAAATCGACGTCGCGATCGAAGAGATCGCCGAAGGTTTGGAGCTTCCCTGAACCGACCGCCGTTGCCGACCAGAGACGGAAAATCCCTGTGGCGCTCTCATCCCATACAACAGAGACAGAGACAGCGATAATCTCGTTTCCTTCCACGGGCTTTCGACGTCCCGTTTACCTGAATTGCAGGCGGGTAAGGCCCTTCCTCACCGAGCGCCGAAGGGAGCGAGCAGGGTGGGGATACAGCGCCGTCTTTGGTGGTCTTACACGTACGATAGCTTGATATACTATCTCACGAAAGCGGTACGTGTGCGTGATAGTAGGAGGAATTGAAGCCCTCAAGGCCTCCCACGTACTGCGCAGTGCGGACACGTAGGCACGGGACAGGCCGAATCGACGCCTTCGGAGACTGCGACCGCTGTGGATTCTCGGTGAATCTGCAAGTCGCGTCGGTGAACAAGGAAGCTCCCACCTCAAGAAGCGAGGGGTGGGTAACCCCGAGCGCCGTAGGTGGGAGTAGTTCACCCTCTTCGCTGCACTATGGCTGTATACGCAGCAAGTGGTAAGAGTAGCCCAAACGTCATACCTGTCCAGTCAGTAACCGAGAGGATCGTAAACGGTCCAACCTCAACGTATGAGCCGATGAGACTTATGAGGCCTGCCCCACTTACACCTGTATACACCCACCACGGAACCGCACTCTTCGCTGGCCGATCGATTCCATGGTGCTCTCTTTCTCTCTCAAGAACTTCCTCAGTGAGCTCGGATAAATGGAGTTCACCGTCGGCGTCTGCGAGGGCTTCGATCACTGCCCGCGACCGCTCGTCGTCTAAGATTTCCGAAAGCGTCTCTCCCTGTGCATCTGGTTCGTGCTCCCTTTTACAGGCGAATTCTTGGTGGCCAGTCATCTTACCCTCCCACTCCGCCTGCCTGTCTAACCCATAAGTGTCGACTGCAACGCGTCCTGTGCCCGGAATGGTTCGAAAGATGATGTATTTGCTCTTGAATAGTCATAGGGTGCCTCTCCCCCGTGCCAGAGGGTTGCTGATCGATCAGGAATCACCTGTGCTCAATCGTGCCTATCGCATGCTCTACCGTCGTCGAGTTAAGTCTGGTGTGACAACGCAAGTAACAACGGCACACATCGACTTGAGAGACTGCCACGCGTCCCACAAAGCCGTGACTACACAGAAAACTGGCATGGGTGCTTGCTCACCCCTCCGTGTTGAGCCACAGGTCTATCATCGGTTGGAAAGCTGCAACGAGAACATTCCGTCGTTCCGTACACCAGAGCCCAGATAGCTCTCCGTTCGCGGTTTCAGGAGATACAATGAAGACCGACGCCTGGTCAATCATCAGAAGAAACTTGATGTCGGCATCAGCCCACACGCCAACGGAGGGAATGACGGTCGCGCCATCGAGTTCCTCACTCTCTACCGTATCGAGACCACCAAGAACGACCTCCACATCCTGGTCGAGCTCTGTGCCAAGCGGCTCAATGATTGCGCTCGGAAGATCTCCATCAATGGCGATGAAGACGATCCGTTCATCGGCGCTTTGAATCAGGTTGCCCATCCGGTCGTAAATTGCGTCTCTTCCAGTCACAACCCAGAGACCGTCGACTTGGTGTGTAGCTTCGGCTGGCGGCAGGGCAGAGAGGATGTCGAAGAGTTCGGTAACGGAGCGCTGGTACTCTCGTTCGAACTTTTGCCGGGTGAGTTGCTTTGAGGCAGGATAATACTCTCGTGGATTTGAGTGGCGAATCTCTACGAGCCCATGTTCTTTGAGTTCTTCGACCACATCGTACACTTTCGTCCGTGGGACTGACGAAGCATCACTCACTTCTCGAGCGGTTCCACCACCAAGACGATAGAGAGCTAAGAACGTCCGGGCAGCATACTCCGTCATTCCCAGTTTACCGAGCAAGGAGATGCCCCGACTGATTGCAGCGTCAATATCGTCCTCTCGGTCAGGGCTATTCTCAGTCATGGTGTGTGCTTCGGTACTGAGGTTCAACTGGGAATCTCGACGTAGCAGCTTCACTCCCGCTACTGCGTCTTCTTAGCTTGGCTTAGTGATGCACTGTATTAGAAGCATTGTGTTTCGTGAGTAACAGCTCCTGATTTCCGAACCGTCGTCCTCTATGTCGTTACTATCGTCGTGACGATACTGAAAGCCGCTGTATCCCCTCCCTCCTCGCGCCTTCGGCGCTCGGTAAGGAAGGGGACTTAGCGCCTCAATTCAGTTAATTTCCAACCGCTCGTTTCTTTGGGTGTGATGGGCCGCGCGGCCCGATTGGACGTACGTACGGGAGTTGCACACACTCCCGGCGTTCGATTCGACGCGCTCGGGAGCGTCCATCGAACCAGATAGGCAGGGGATGGGCCGAACCGTTCCAGTGAGGGAGAACGCCTGTGGAATCTGGAACCGCTCCGTCCTTCCTCGGCAGGATGGACGTTCTGACGCCGAAGCAGGAAGCCTTGGGGCTTGCCACCCAGGTAGTTCACTCCTCCTGTTTTTCACGAGATAAGTAAAATGCAGGCGTATAAATATCTGGGTAATGATGTTCCGAATGATGACCCTCTTCACCCTCAGCGGCTTCCAGCGCGACCTCCTGACCGTCATCGCCGGCCATGACCAGCCCTCGGGCCAGCAGATCAAAACAGAGCTCGAAGACGCCCGCGACGAAGAAATCAATCATGGGCGCTTGTACCCCAACCTCGACGTCCTTGTCGACAAGGGATACGTCGAAAAGGGGCAGATCGACCGGCGGACCAACTTCTACCAGATCACCGACGAAGGACGAGCGGCCCTCAGAGACCGCCGTGAGTGGGAAGCGCAGTACGTCCAAGAACTGGCCCGGGCGTGACATCCTCCCCGCCGTTTACGGCGGGGCTTCCCTCCCAGAGGGAATACCAGACGAGCTGGTAAGGTTTTAAGACTCATACGCCCCAAGCGTCATTTGCGTAGGTGCGCTCGGCTTGGGTGGTCTTACGGCGGTGTCACTACCGCTCCCATCCCGAGGTGAGTCATTGCGTTCCAGTTTCCAAGGAACGCTCTCTCCCCACGGGTTAACCCGCTTAGCGATGCTTGCCGCGGCACTGATATCCGCCTGAAACGTCGAAACGTGACAGTCCTCGTTCGTACAACGGAACTCCGCTTGCGAAGCCCGCTTCCCGAGGTGGTCGCACTCGTGGCACGTCTGACTTGTGTAGGCGGGGTTAACGTATTCGACCGGGATACCAGCGTCCGTCGCTTTGTCCTCTACGCGCCTCTGTAGCCGCGCAAAGGCCCAAGTGTGCAAGCGCCGGTTCATGAACTTCCCGTAGTCTAACCGCTCACGGATGTACGTCAAGTCCTCCATGACGATTACGGGGTTATCGAAGGTCGCCGCGTAGTCTACGACCTCGCGGCTCGCCTTCTCGATGATATCCGTGAGCGCGTTTTGGTAGTAGTCGAACCGCTCGTCTACCCGCCATTCAGCATCGCGTTCTTGTAGTCGCTGAAGCGTGGTTGACATCTCCTTACGGAGGTGTTTCGCACGCTTGCCACTCCAAAGAACGGGTCTTGTCGGCGTACCGCGCTTAAGGCCACAGGCCGTAATGAGCGCAGTCTCGCCGATATCAAGCCCGATTGGTGTGGTGTCCCCGTCCGCCGTCGGTTCGTCAATCGGGTACTCGACGGAGACGTGAAGTACCCAGTTCTTTCGGTGTTGCTGTAGCCGTATCTCACCTGCTTTCGCGTCCTCGTTGAGGATATCGAACCACAACTCGCGTTGCTCGGGGTTGATACGAAGCGGTATCCAGAAGTTCGTCCCTCTACCGGGTCGCGGAACCCACCACGTGAACTCATGCCCGCGTTCGTCCGAGTGGTCGAACTTCGCGGCTTGGTTCGTGAGCCGTAGCGGGTGCTCGTCGTCCAACTCGCGGGCGTTGTACGTCTTTCGTAGCTTCGGGACGTAGCTGCACAACGCGGCTTTCGCCTGATACGGGAGGTCGAATGGCGTCACCACGTCGCTGACGTCGCCCATCGTATCCGCCCCGGAGTCGAAGGCGTCGGCTAACGCTTCGCGGTACGTCCCGAGTGTATCGCGTAGCTTCTCCTCTTTGTGGGCGGTCGGAGGGGCCAACGTCGCTTCGAGCGTCTTCGTCGCGGTCGTCATTGGTCCTCTACGTACTCCATCAGCACGTCGATACTCACTTGCCCGGTCGTGGCGAGGAAGTACCCCGGTTGCCAGAACGATTCTTCGAGGACCTGTTTGACCTCCGGGTACTCTTTGCGTATCTTCCGCGAGGAGACGCCCTTGAACGAGTTGATGAACTTCGTCATATCGGTCGTCGGCTTCGCGGTGAACAGAACGTGAACGTGGTCCCGCCCGCCGTTGACGCTCTGTATTGAGACGCCGAAGTCCTCCGAGAGGTCGTTCGCTATCTCACCGATACGTTCGCAAATGTCGTCGGTGAGAACGGTCGCGCGGTACTTCGTGACGGTCGCAAAGTGATATTGGAGCGCGTAGACCGTGTGCGACCCGGTTTGGAGGTTATACTTCATTTGGCCTTATCAGATACAAGTGAGCCAATTGTATTAAACGTTACTCCGTGGGGTATTCAGACGGCTTTCACCGTGGTTTGTGGAATGAAGCTTACGCGATTCACGCCCGCCATAAACGGCGGGATTCTCTCGCTGATTAAAGATAGCTGTAGCTGCACGACTCCAACTCATCGCTTGTACTCCATCTTGGAGACGCAGTCTTCCACGAAACACGCGACTCAGATTCCTACTTGACCTCCTCCCACGACGTGAGTCGTGGGGTCTCTCACCTGAAATCCTGTAATTGTGGATTGCGGATTATTGTGAAAAACGGAGCGAACAATCGCAAACAGTCATCTGGGTTTATTCCTATCCAACTGAGTTACTCCGTGAGGTGTATACGGGGCACCTCACAGAGAACCAGACTGTCCGTGGTTGGTCAGTTGTTGGTCCATTACCGTCATCTTTCCCGGGATGGCCGCATTCGCGGCCATCTTCTACTCTCTCCTGGTTGGTCCATTGAGCAGCCGAATTCACATGAATTTCGAGGCGGAAGCCCACGGCTTTAGCCGTGGGTAGATGACATCGCTCTCAGAGCTGCCAGCGTGTCTCTCGAACAAAAATGGGGAACGGATCACCGGTTCGGTGGCCGTCACGCACAGTTTGCCTCACAGCGCGAGACATCCGGGTTGCCGTCCTTCAGGGTGATATCCTCAAGGACGAACCCGATGTTATCGAATTTGATCGTGACGTCACAGACCGTGTAGACGGTGTCGTCCCACGTGAGGTGGAGCCCGTAGATACGGAACTCCGCGTTCTCGATCAAGTACGCATTGCGATCGATATGCGTGTCAGGCACGCCCGGGCCGACCACTGAGACATGCTCCCAGGCGAAGACGGCGTCCTCAATCACGAGCGTCTCGTCGATGAGTTTCACTTCGTCTGCGCCTTCAGCCGGTGGCTCGCCTGCCGCGGGTATGCTGAAGCCAATCAGCACGATACCAATCACCATCGCCACGATGACGAGGCCTGCTATCACTGAGATGGATCTCAGGGCTGTTCGTATCATTGGTTTATACCTCAGTACTATCAAACGTCATCTGAGAAGATGAATCTAGCGTGCGTGGAGTTCGCAATTGAGCACTCTTCGGTGAGGAGCAGTGCGCCCGTTACCTCAACTGCAGGAATCTTGGAAGTGCTCTCCATAGCGCTGCGCGTCTCAATGGATTCGACGCCCGAGAACTAGCTGAGGAATACCGAGACGAGCACGATCTCGACGTGCCAGGAGCTGTGAACAGCCCTGTTCATCAAGATCGCCACTCAATTTAGGTGAAAACGACGTGTGCCGGCGACTCCACAATGATCATCACACCGTGTGTGATCCGAGAAATCGACCGCTTTGCCCGCATTCCGTTTCTTTCTTATCTACTACTCTGTACTCATGGAAGGTTCCTCCAGTGTCACCACTCAAGCAAGGGCAAACAAAGGCCGGTCGTGGCAGGTCCGAGAGACGTGGAGGCTCTCGCCGTGGCGTCTATCACGCCCCTCCTACGTGCTCCCGATCACAACGCCGTGATTCTCTCCTGCAACGTCCGTCTCCGCAGTCTGCGATTGTGCACCGAGCCGACCGAGCCGACCGAGCCGTTCGACAAGCCGAGGCGAGAAGACGACGCGCCGTGTCCCGCGCCGCTTCACGAGCTCAACATCGTCCTCGCCGAATCGATCGAGGAATTCCATGACGCGGCTGACCGTCTCCGTGTGTACACTCCCGTCCTCCTTTGCGGCTAGCACGCGACGCAGCGAACTGGAGTCGATCATGAAGCCCGCCGGCACCTTCCGCGCGTAGTCCGTGACGTCCGTGGCGATGAATCGCGCGCGCTCTTGATTTGCTGTTAATTCCTCGTCGATCATCGTGTCCGGAAGTGCAACGATCCGCTCTAACGGGGTACTGAGGGAGGCGGATCGAGTAGCACTCCCTTCCGTCTCGATACTGGTCGCCTCACCGAGTGAGTCCTCTAGGTCAGCGACCCACCGTCGGATATCGGCCTTCCCCTTCTCGTTCTGCTCACGGTATTCCTCAAGCTCGTCACGACAAGTCTGACTCTCTGTTTCGAGGTCGTCAACACGACTGGAGAGCGTTTTCGCGCGCTTACTGCTCGAATCGAGGAGTCTCCCAACGGGCTGGTCGGCGATCCAAATGTGTTCGAGTGCCGCGTCAGCGTCGTCTTCGACATCACGCAGTTCGACGTGCTGGCGTGCTTCGTAGGCGTCGAGGCGTGCTTCGTAGGCGTCGAGTTGGGCGTCCTTCTCGGCGAGTTGCTCTCGTAGACGCTCGTTTTCGGCCTGGAGATGTTCGACCGTTGCTTCGAGGTCGGCGAGGCGCTCCGTGATGGCCTGGAGATCACCCTCGGCGGACGAGTCAGAGTGACCTCTGGAAGAGTGAGTGCTCATTCGAGCACCTCCTGTGTAGCGTGGTAGGTGACGTGCGTCCGTCGCGAGGTCTCGATGATCGTCGGCGAGACGAGGACGGCCCAGGTCTGTTGGGGCCGGCAGTCTTGAGTGATGCCGATCCGTCCTTCACACAGGAGTTGCGTGCCCAGCGTGGGCGGGAGCCCCTCAAGGGAGGTGGGGGCACAACTCAGACAGTAGCACGCCGCGAGGTGCCACTGGGCGTCCTGTCTATTTTGATGGAGTCGAACGGTGACGGGATCGCATTCGGTGAGTTCGCGGTCGCAGTCGGTGCAGACGGTGGTCGTGCCGGTGTCGATGCGTAGGCCACAAAGCACGTGCTCAAGCGACATTGGAATACTGAGGAGGGTTAGCTGCGCTGGAGTTCGAGCGCCGATTCAGTGTAGAGGCGGTGCTTCCCAGAGGGGAATCGAGAGGTTTCGAGGTAGATCTCGACGCGGAAGGTTCGACTGAAGGGCAAGGTGAATTCGGTGTGGAGGGCGCTCATTTGAGGCCCTCCATGCAACAGAAACAGTCGAAGCAAGGGAGTGTGCCGAGTGCAGCGCAGGTGTCGCACTCCGTGGGGAGTTGGGTTTGGATGTGGTTCGAAGCGCTATGCTTACGGGTATTGCGGTCTATGGTTGACATGGTCTTTCGAGTTCCTTGAGAAAGACCGATCCGGGTGTGCCTGCACCCGGGCGTTTCCAACGCGATGAGCGCTAGGTCTTTCTCAGTCCCATCTATGCATTAGTGCACATTATAACTTTGCATTTCTGCATAGTGTGCATCCTTGCAAAGTTTCAGTAGGCAGTAATGCATAGACTCATCTGTGTTGATCCAGACTAGTCCACCAACGATGGGACGATATCGGGCGCTAATGACTGATACTGACCGCCAATACATCGCTGGAGAAGGCAACCCATCAGACTCGCAACGTCATCAGTCCGTCTACAGGGTGAGAACACGTATTAAAGAGGAACTCCCCCATGAAATCGAGATTCTCCGGGAGAACCGACCAGATCTACTTGAAGAACTACGTGAGATCGTTTGCGAAGAAAAATAATTCCTACACTTGGAAAGTATTTCGTTAAATATTAAAACACGATTAAATAGTATTCTTAATTCGGGCGAAGAATTTGAATGATTTCTCCGACAGACAGATCGTATTGATGAAGGAGAGTCTGGATATCACGGACAGTGATCCCATATTCTCGAAGATGTTGAATTGCTTCACCGACAGTGAGTCCCTGCTCATGGAGAAATTGCATGAAGATGTAAACTATCCTACCCTACTTCGCTCATCCCATACGGGATTCGCTCGTTGAGGGGAGGGCTTTGATGTGGACTCCCGGCAATCAGTCACCAGCAATCTGCCGGTGACTCTTGCCGTTCAACATCCCACCATGTATACGCACGTCTACTGGTGCGTCTCCGCTCCCCGACGTGGGCGAGGAACGGAGTCTGTGTGTCTGCTTTCGGGCGTAGCGTAGCCCGATATTCTTCGCTGCGTTGTAGTCCGCGTTGACCTCGTAGCCGCACTTCTGGCAGTGGAACTGTTCGCCGTCACGGTTCGCTTCGTGCGTGAACCCACAGTCCGT
>NZ_SDIC01000011.1 GCF_004116405.1 Halegenticoccus tardaugens
ACTGCGCGAGGTCGGCGAAGAGCCGCGACTGCATGGTCTGGAGGTCCATCTCGCGTCTGGGCTCGGGCGTGACCGTCCAGGGGCCGTAGTTGTCGATCTGGATCTGGGTGAGCTGCGCGTTCGTCACGTCGGTATCGAACGGACGGTGAACACATCGTTCTTTGGTTCCTACAGGCCGAAGGTCGTCTCTACGGATCGAAACGGTCGGACGGCCGCCGAACGCGGCCCGAACCGCCGGGTTCAACAGCGGGTACGCCCTAGACGGGACGATGAATCATCGCGGTGTCGTGCTCGACGTCGACGGGACGGTCGTGATGGGCGACGAACCGATCCCGGGCGCGGCCGAGGGCCTCGCGGCGCTCTCGGACGCGGGAATGCGGCGGCTGTTCGTCTCGAACAACCCGACGAAGCCGCCGGTCGCCTACGTCGACCGGCTCGCCCGCGCGGGCTTCGACGTGGCGGCCGAGGAGGTGATGACATCGGGGACGGTGACGACCGCCTACCTGCGCGAGACGTACCCCGACGGGACGCTGTTTCTCGTCGGCGAGTCGGGGCTGCGCGAGCAGTTCCTCGACGCGGGACTCTCCGTCGTCCGCGACCCGACCGCGACGGAACCGATCGACGCCGCCGTCGTCTCCATCGACCGGCGGTTCGACTACGAGCGACTGACCGACGCGCTGTCCGTTCTCTCGGACGAGTCGGTGGCCTTCGTCGGGACCGATCCGGACGTGACGATCCCGACGGCCGACGGGCTGATCCCCGGGTCGGGCGCGATCATCAACGCCGTGTCGGGCGTCACGGGGCGCTCGCCCGACTGCGTGCTCGGCAAACCGTCCGCGGTGGCCCAGCGGATGGCGCTCGACCGCCTCGGGTTGGCCCCGGAGGAGTGTCTCGTCGTCGGCGATCGCCTCGACACCGACGTCGCCCTCGGCGAGCGCGCCGGGATGACGACGGCGCTCGTCCGAACGGGGGTCACGGACGAGGGGGCGCTCACCGACGCGGCCGTCGAACCCGACTACGTCCTCGACTCGCTCGCGGACGTCGAGCGGATCATCGGGGAGGGTTGAGATCGGAACCGGAGGTGGCGAGGAGGCGACGGCGAGGCGAGTAGCGGGACCGCTCACGAGTCGCCGACGGGTCGCCGATCGTGAACAACCGTTAACCTTCCGCGCGACGAACCCGCGAGTGTCATGTCCGGAAAGAAACTCCTGATGTTCGCCGGCGACTTCGTGGAGGACTACGAGATCATGGTGCCGTTTCAGGCGCTGGGGATGGTCGGCCACGAGGTGGACGTCGTCTGTCCCGAAAAGGAGGCGGGCGAGACGGTGAAGACGGCGATCCACGACTTCGAGGGCGATCAGACCTACACCGAAAAGCCGGGCCACGCCTTCGAACTGAACGCGACGTTCGACGAGGTCGACCCGGACGAGTACGACGGCCTCGTGGTACCCGGCGGGCGCGCGCCGGAGTACCTCCGGACGTACGACGAGGTGCTCGACGTCACCCGGCGCTTCGCCGAGGCCGGAAAGCCAATCGCGGCGCTCTGCCACGGGACGCAGATCCTCGCCGCGGCCGACGTCATCGAGGGGCGGGCCTGCACCGCCTACCCCGCGGTCGCGCCGGAGGTGACCGCGGCGGGCGGCGAGTGGAACGACGGCGTCACCGTCGACGGCAACCTCGTCACGGGGCAGGCGTGGCCGGACCACCCCGAGTGGCTCGCCGCCTTCCTCGACGTGCTCGGGACGTCCGTCGAACACGACGCGGCGGAGGCGACGGCCGACGACTGATCGCCGCCCCGCGGCGCGCGAATCCGCGGCCGTCGCGACGCGAACGCCTCCCCGTCGCGGTGCGATCGCCCGGATTTTCATCCCGTCTGACGATACGTTTATGTCGAGGAGCCCGTACTGTGTGGTATGGAAGCTATTGACACGACGTACGTCTTCCGCGACGAGGTGGAAACTCCCCGAACGCCCGATCCCGAGGGGCGCGACGTCGTCATCGTGGACGGGCAGGCGATGAGCTACCGAAGCTACCGCCGGTGAGAGCGGTCCCGTCCGCGCGGGTGAGAAAGATTCTGCCGGCGTCGCCGCACAGAGCGGTCGCGCCGGCGATCGGAGCCACGCCGCGGTCTAAAACGCGCCGCCGTTGACGGAGATGTCGGCGTGCAGCCCCTCGCGGAGCGCGGCGTGGACGTGGCAGATCTCCTCGCCCCGGGCGACGATCTCGTCGAGTTCGTCGTCGGCGATGTCCTTTTCGACGTGGATCTCGAAGCGGATCGCTTCGAGGTCGTCGTCCCCGTCGAGGTCGGCGTCGGCGTCGATCTGCACCTTCCCGAGGTCGTCGTGGCCGACCTGCCGGCCGCCGACGCGGAACGCGGGCAGGAAGCAGGCCGCGTACGTCGCCACGAGCGTCGCGTTCGGGTTCGGCCCCTCCTCGTCGGTCGGATCGATCGAGAGGTCGTAGTCGCCGACCTGACTGGTGCTCGCGAAGCCCTGCTCGCTGACGGTGGTCGTCTGGATGTCGCTCATGCGGTCTTTCCGTTGGACGCGACGGTCCTAAAACGTGTTCACTCTCGATCGCCGTCCGTTCTCGATCACCGTCCGCTCGCGATCGAATCGGCTCGAAAAATACGGAGGTTTCCGCCGGTCGGGCGGCGTCAGGCCGAGCCGCCTTCGATGGTCGCGTCGGCGTGGAGGCTGTCTTTGAGCGCGTCGTGGACCTTGCAGAGTTCGAAGGCGCGTTCGATTATCTTCTCGCCCTGCTCGTCGTCGACGTCGGCCTCGACCGCGATGTCGAAGGCGACCGATTCGAGCTTGTCGTCGTCGTTGAGTTCGCCGGAGGCGTCGATCTCGATGCGGCCGAGATCGTCGACGCCGCGCTGCTGGCCGCCGACGCGGAGCGCCGGCACGTAGCAGGAGGCGTACGCGGCGAGCAGGCTCTCCAGCGTGTCGGGCGCGTCCTCCCCCGTGGCGTCGATGGAGGTCTCGAAGTCGCGGATCTGGTTGGTCGTGCTGAACCCCTCCTCGGAGACGGTCTGGACTGTCTTCGCCATGCGGGTGCGATATCGACCGCCAGAACCTAAATCGTTCGCGCCGCGGCCAGTCCGGCCGGACCGGACATCGAGTCCGGGCTCCGAGATCGGGCGACGCCCGACGGGGCGCGCCCGGCGCTACTCCAGCGTGAACGTCTCGTCGCCGTCGAGGACGTGCACCTCGGCGCTCGCGCCGGTCGCGTCGACCTCCCGCACGAAGTCGTCGGTGTCGATCTCGATCGGCGGGAAGGTGTCGTAGTGCATCGGGAAGACGTGGTCGACGCCGAGCCAGTCCGTCGCGATCGCGGCCTGCCACGGTCCCATGGTGAAGTGGTCGCCGACCGGCAGCGCCGCCGCGTCGGGTTCGAGGTACGGGCCGATGACCTCGCGCATCTCGGTCATGAGCGCCGTGTCGCCGGCGTGGTAGAACGTGCGGCTCTCCTCGTCCGACACCTGCGTCGGCTTGGTGTCGCCGATCACGTACCCCGCCGGCACGCCGACGTCGTACTCGTAGCCCGTGTTGACGCCGTTCGTGTGGTCCGCGCGGACCATCGTCACGAACGCGTCGCCGCACTCGACGGTGCCGCCGATGTTCATCCCCATGCCGCCGACGGCGTCCTCGAAGCCGAGTTCCTCCTGCGCGTACCCGACGAGTTCCGGCGTCGCGACGAGCGTCGCGCCCGCGAACTCGCCGGCGTGGCCGATGTGATCCGCGTGGCCGTGCGTGAGGAGGACGTAGTCGGGCGAGTCGAGATCCGACGGCTCTTTCGACGTCTTCGGGTTGTCGAAGAACGGGTCGACGAGGAGCGTCGTGTCGCCGACGGTGACGCCCCAGGTGGAGTGACCGTGCCAGGTGAGTTCCATCGCCATGATCGGGGGACACTACTCACGACGCGCACCTGAATGTTGCCCCGGCGGAAGCGTTCGCCCCGTGTCGCCGCTCGCCCCGCGTCGCGTGATCGCTCGGTGTCACGTGATCGATCGACGTCGCGCGGCCGATCGGCGTCACGCGATCGCTCCGTGTCTCGCGGTCGTTCGCGCCGTCGACGCGCTTCGGCCGCCGTCGATTCGCCGCCTTGCAAAGGCCTAACAGACAGTGGCGCACACCGACCGCCATGCACCACGTCAGATTCCGAGACCCGGCCGGCGCGGTCCGGCGGGGCCTGTGGCACGACGACGCGATCACCTTCGGCGGCGAGCGCTTCGACCGCGACGAGGTGGACGTCCTCCCGCCGGTCGAGCCGTCGAAGCTCGTCTGCATCGGCCGCAACTACGCGGACCACGCGGCCGAACTCGGCGGCGACGTGCCGGAGCGTCCGCTCCTCTTTCTCAAGCCGCCGAACGCCGTCGCGGGCCACGGCGACACCGTGACGCTCCCGGCCGGCAAGGAGCGGATCGATCACGAGGCCGAGCTGGGCGTCGTCATCGGCGAGCAGTGCCGCCACGTCGCCGCCGCGGACGCGATGGACGTCGTCGCCGGCTTCACCTGCGTGAACGACCTCTCCAACCGGGACGACCAGCGACGGGAGACCAACTGGGTCCGCGGGAAGGCGTTCGACGGGGCCGCGCCGATCGGCCCCGTCGTCGCGGACCCCGAGCACGTCCCCGAGGACGCCGCCGTCCGACTGCGCGTCAACGGCGAGACGAGACAGGACGGCCGGCGCGATCGAATGGTGTTCGACGTGCCGTCGCTGATCGAGGAGATCACGACCTACATGACGCTCGAACCCGGCGACGTCGTCGCGACCGGGACGCCCGAGGGCGTCGGCCCGCTCGCCGACAGCGACCGCGTCGAGGTCGAGGTCGAGGGCGTCGGGACGCTCGAACACGCCGTTCGAATCCCGTAGGGCGGCGCTGCGAGCGAGTTCCCAAGGATCTTACGGGGCCGGGACGAACCCGTAGCGATGGATCGCCGACGGTATCTTCGCGCGCTCGGCGTCGGAAGCGCCTTCGGGCTAGCCGGGTGCGCGAAACACGCCACGGAGGCGCATCAGTCGGGCGATTCGCCCCGACGCGACCTCGACGGGACGGCGACGCTCACGCTCGCGACCGCCACGACGGCGTACGACACCGGCCTCCTCGACGCGCTCCATCCGGCGTTCGAGCGGCGGTTCGGCGTCCGCGTGAAGACGCTCGTCCGCGGGACGGGTGCATCGCTCCGAACGGCCGCCGACGGCGACGCGGACGTCGTTCTCGTCCACGCCCGCGACGCCGAGGACGAGTTCCTGCGCGAGGGCTTCGGCGTGAACCGACGAAACGTCATGTACAACGACTTTCTCGTCGTCGGCCCGGCGGACGATCCGGCGGGAATCGGGACGACGCGGGATCCGAGGGAGGCGTTCCGCCGCATCGCCCGGACGGAGGCGACGTTCCTCTCGCGGGGGGACGACTCGGGGACGAACCTCAAAGAGCGGGAGCTGTGGGACGCCGCCGCCGTCGATCCGAGCGGACGGTGGTACCTCGAAGCGGGCGACGGGATGGGAGACGCGCTCGTCGCGGCCGGACAGCGCGGCGCGTACACGCTCTCCGACCGCGGCACCTTCCGGGCGATGCGCGACACCGTCGACCTCGACGCGCTCGTCGAGGGGCCGCTCGGGGGCGGCCCCGCGATTCTACAGAACCCCTACGGCGTCATTCCGACCAACCCCGCTCGTCACGACGTGAACTACCCCGAGGCGATGGCCTACGTCGGCTTTCTCACCGGTCGAGAGGGACAGCGGCGGATCGACGAGTACGGGGGAGAAAGCGCGGGCGACGGGCCGCTCTTCGTTCCCAACGCCCTCTCCGGGAACCCGGCGTTCGGACAGTACGCGCCGGAAGACTGACGACTTCGTGACCGGAACCCCCGGCGCGAAATCGAGCCACGGGGTCTCGAAGGGCTACGCCGGGTCCGTCCGTCCGTCCGCGTCCCCCCCGGCTTCGTCCCCCTCGACGTCGAGGGTCCGCTCCGCGAGTTGCTTTTGCGCGCGTCGGAGTCGCTCGGAGAGCGCCTGGTGGGAGATGCCGAGGTCCTCGGCGAGTTCCTCCGCCGAGACGCCGCGCGGAACGTCGAAGAAGCCGCGCTCGACCCCGGCGACGAGCGTCTCGTACTGTTCCTTCGTCAGCCCGTACCGGCCGCGTTCGGCTCCGCGTTCGAGCCGGTAGATCCCCTCCGCGTCGAGGTCGATGCCGCGATCCTTGCAGGAGCGAAACGTGGCCGACAGCGACTCGTGGTCGGCGAACAGGATCCGGAGCCGCCACCCGTCGGTCGTCCCGCGCGCGCTCAGGATCGTCCCCTCGTCGCCGACGATCGCGCGCAGCGTGGCGCGCGTCCGCTCGTCCCACTCCATCGCGTAGAGGCGTTCGCCCTCCAGCTCGGCGACCGGTTCGATCGCGTCGACGCTCGGGTCGGCCCGGAGGGCGTCGTCCAGCCCCGAAAGGCGCGCTTCGTCGCCGACCGCCCACACGAACGGTATCACCCGCTCGCCGCCGTGTGCGACCACGCGCTCGATCTCGAACGAGACGTCCGGAACCGCGGCGAACGTCTCCGCGAGGGCGAACTGGTCGGTCGGGACGCGGACGGCGGCGATGGTACCCATGCGCGTGGAACGGCCGGCCGAGGAATCAGGGTGACGGCCACGGCGATCCGGCGGGCGGTCCGCCCCGTCGACGCGAACCGCGATCGCTTCGACGTTTCGCTTCGGCGTCACGCGTACAGGTACGGCGCGCCCGCGGGCTCGGGCTCGACGACGCCGCGCTCGGCCAGCCGCTCGACGTCGGCCCGAAGCCGGGCGGCGCAGTCGAGGCGCATCCGCCGCGCCTCCCCCTCGTACAGTTCGCCCGGACCCGAGAGTTGCATCGAGAGCGGACGGTAGGCGCGGGGGTCGAAGCCGAGGGCATCGAGGTACTCGCGGACGCGAACCGACCCGAGTCCCCACCGGACGGCCTCGTCCGAGACTCCCCGAAGGCGTTCGAACGGGGGGACGCGGATTCGGTCGGCCAGCACCCCCGGTTCGCCTCGCTCGATCGGTTTCCGGTCGGTTTGCGCCATCAGGGCGGCGACGTCGGCCGCGAGCTGCAGGAGCTGGCTCGGCAGCGCGGCGTCCGGCGCGCGCCACTCGACCGTCGGGAGCGATCGCCTGAGTCGGACGGGAGCGAGGACGGCGTCCTCGGGCGAGAAGTGCGCTTCGACCTCCTCGCGGGGCACGCCGCGCTCGGCCGCGATCTCGACGAAGCGCTCGAAGTCGCGCTCGACGCGCCGGTCCCACTCGTCCTCGCCCTCGACGTACGGCTGGAGGTCGCAGTAGCGCCGGAACCGTCGGCCGCAACGTCGGCGATAGGCGTCCGCGCGGGCGCAGTCCACGGTGCGCGTTCCCAGGTAGTACGGCGAGGAACTGACGAGCGCGACGGCGGGATCGAGCGCGGTGAGCAGATCGAGTTGCCGCTCGACGTTCCCCTGCTCGAAGTGGAGGTGCGTGCCGGCGCAGTTCTTCGCACTCGCGACGCCCTCGCCGTAGATCTCCTCGAAGAGTTCGCCCCGGCGGGTCGTCGCCGGCGCGGACAGCTCCGAAAGCGGCGTGCCGAGCGGGACGAGGTGCCGGCCGCTCTCCTCGGCCGCTTCGAGCACCGTTCGGAGCGTCTCGCGCAGTTCGCGGCCGAGCGAGCGAACGCTCCCGTGCGGCGAAGTCTGGATCTCGAGCAGCGGCCCGACGAACTCGGGCTTCGCGCGCTCGTGCGCGTCGACGAGGTCGCGCCCGTCGCAGGGACGACCGCGCTCGTCGACGACCCAGTACTCCACCTCGAGTCCGAGTTTCATGAGTGTGTTCCGGGCGCGACTCTCGGGTCGCGCCCCGGGATCCGGTTTTCGATCCGATACCGACTAAGCGCAGAGCCTGCGAGCGCAACTCGGTTAAGTAGGCGCGGCGGCGCCGGTGCCCCCGACCGCTGTAAGCACCCTTAAGAGCCGCCGCCCGCATCCATCGCACATGCAACCACGGGACCTCTCAGCGCACACCCCGTACGTCCCCGGTCGCGGCTCCGAGGAGGTCGCCCGAGAACTCGGGATGGACCCCGACGACCTGACGAAGCTCTCGTCGAACGAGAACCCGTTCGGCCCGAGTCCGAAGGCCGTCGACGCGGTCCGCGAGGCGGCGGCGGACGTCGACGTCTACCCGACGACCTCCCACACCGACCTGACGGAGACGCTGGCCGCGAAGTGGGACCTCGCGCCGGCGCAGATCTGGGTGAGTCCGGGGGCCGACGGATCGATCGACTACCTCTCGCGGGCGATGCTCGACCCCGGCGACAGCGTGCTCGTTCCGACCCCGGGCTTTTCGTACTACGGGATGAGCGCGCGCTACCACCACGGGTCGGTCGCGACCTACGAACTCTCGAAGGCGGACGACTTCGCGCAGACGCCGGAGGCGGTGCTCGACGCGTACGACGGCGAGCGGATCGTCTACCTCACGACGCCGCACAACCCGACCGGGGCGGAGTTCTCCACGGAGGGGGTCGTCGAACTCGCCGAGTCGGTCGACGAGGACGCGCTCGTCGTCGTCGACGAGGCGTACGGCGAGTACGCCGACGCGCGGAGCGCGATCGACCTGCTCGGTGAGCGCGACGACGTCGCCGTGCTCCGGACGTTCTCGAAGGCGTACGGCCTCGCCGGCCTCCGGATCGGGTGGGCCGCCGTCCCCGACGAGTGGGCCGACGCTTACGCCCGCGTGAACACGCCCTTCGCGGCCAACGAGGTGGCCTGTCGGGCGGCGCTCGCCGCGCTCGACGACGAGGCGCACGTCGAGCGGACCGTCGAGACCGCCCGGTGGGCGCGCGGGTACGCGTCCGACCACCTCGACGCGCGCACGTGGGAGAGCGCGGGCAACTTCGTGCTGGCGGACGTGGGCGACGCGAGCGCCGTCGCCGAGGCGAGCCAGCGCGAGGGCGTCATCGTCCGCGACTGCACCAGCTTCGGCCTCCCCTCGTGCGTGCGGATCTCCTGCGGGACGGAAGACCAGACCAGACGCGCCGTCGAGACGCTGAACGGCGTCCTCTCCGAGGTGGCGAAGGCGTGAGAGTCGTCGTCACCGGGACGCCCGGGACCGGCAAGACGACCGCCGTCGACGCAGTCGACGCGGATCTCCCCGTCGTCCACCTCAACGACGCCGTCCGCGAGCGCGGGCTCTGGACCGAACGCGACGAGGGCCGCGACTCGCTCGTCGTCGACCTCGACGCCGTCGACGAGTGGCTGGGCGACCGCGAGGGAATCGTCGAGTCGCACGTCGCACACCTCCTCGACGCCGACAGGGTCGTCGTCCTCCGCTGCCGGCCGGACGTGCTGGAAGCGCGGCTCGAAGAGCGCGGGGAACCCGAGACGAAGGCGGCGGAGAACGCCGAGAGCGAGGCGCTCGACGTGATCCTCTCGGAGGCCGTCCGGCGCCACGGCGAGTCGCGGGTGTACGAGATCGACACGACGGACCGGACGCCGGCGGCGGTCGCCGCGGAGATACGGGCCGTCGTCGACGGCGACCGCGGACCCAGCGCGGGAACCGTGGACTTCGTCGACTACCTCTGAGAGATGACGCTCGACCAACTCCGCCCCGTCGCGGACCGCGCGCTCGGCCCGTTCGTGTCCGTCGCCGACACGGCCGGGCTGACCCCGAACGGCGTGAGCGTCATCGCCTTCGGCTTCGCCGCCGCCGCGGGCGTCGCGTTCGCCCTCGCGACGCCCCTGTGGTACGCGGTCGGCGCGGGCTTCGTCTTCGTCAACGGCTGGCTCGACCTCCTCGACGGCGCGCTCGCCCGCGAGCAGGGCGTCGCGTCGAAGGGCGGCGACCTGCTCGATCACGTGCTCGACCGCTACGCGGACGTCGTCATCCTCGCCGGACTCGCCGCGGGCGTCGGCCGGTACGCGCTCGGCTTCGCGGCGGTCACCGGCGTGCTCATGACCTCCTACCTCGGCACGCAGATTCAGGCGGTCGGCCTCGGCCGGGAGTACGGCGGGCTGCTCGGACGGGCGGACAGGCTGGCGCTCGTCGGCGTCGTCGGCGTGGTCGCGGCCGCCGTCCCGGAGCCGATCGTCGGCGGGGTGACCGTCGTCGGGCTGTTGCTCGCGCTGTTCGCGGTGGTCGGTCACGTCACCGCGCTCCAGCGCTTCTGGGGCGCGTGGTCGGACCTGCGCTGATCCGCGCCGGCGAGCGTCGGTCCGCGACGGCAGCCGAGCGGCGTCGTTCGCCGGAATCGGCCGACGGGGTCGCGGCGTGCGTTTTATAGCGAGGGGTACTCTATGGGGACTCATGCCCCAGTGCGAGATGTGTGGCGCCGAGAAGCCGTCACTCACCACCACGAAAGTCGAAGGCGCCGAGCTGGAGCTGTGCGGCAACTGCAAGGGGTTCGGCACCGAAGTCCGCACCGAGTCCTCGGGATCGGCCGCCTCGACGAAGTACTCGACGTCCTCGTCCTCGTCTTCCTCTTCGTCCTCGTCGCGCTCGTCCGGTGGCCCGTCGGGTGGCTCGTCACGTCGTCGCCGAGACATGTTCGACGACATGGAGGAGGTCGCCGCCGACTACGACGCCCGCATCCGCAACGCGCGCGAGTCGAAGGGATTGAGCCAGGAGGACCTCGCCAAACAGCTCAACGAGAAGGCGAGCCTCATCCGAAAGCTCGAACGCGGCGACATCCTTCCGAGCGACGACGTGCAGCGGAAGCTCGAACGGAAGCTCGACATCTCGCTAACCGAAGGCGGGGACGCCGACGAGGCCGAGTGGTCCGGCGGCGGCTCGACCACGACCACCCTCGGCGACGTGGTCAAGCGGAAAGACTGAGCCCCCCACTTCTTCCTCACCGCCCGTACCCGTGCCCGGCCGCCAGCGCGACGGCGTTCAGCGCGAGCAGACCCAGGAACACCGACAGCCAGCCGCGAGGGAGGCCGACGGCAACGAGCGCGAGCAGCGCCAGCGGGAGAATCACCGCCAGCCAGAACGCGACGAACTGGACGGATCGGGCGACGGAACTGTCGTTGTGCGCTCCCATGTTTCGTACCGCGCGGTACGGCGGTCGGGTACGTAGCTAAGCGGTCCCTAGCCGGCGGAAACGATCCACTTCGATGGTCATCCGTCGGCGACGGGCGCGCCCGAATGCTCAAGCTATTTGGCACCTCGCCTCCGTGTTCCGGTATGTTCATCCTGGTAAACCTCAAGGCGTACCCCTGTGATCCCGTCGAGGTCGCGACCGCCGCGCGCGACGTGAGCGACGACGCCGGCGTTCGGATCGCGGTCGCGCCGCAGGCCGCACACCTCGACCGGGTCGACGAAACCGGGGTCGAAACGTGGGCGCAGCACGTCTCGCCGAACGACTACGGCAGCCACACCGGGAGCACGCTCGCCGAGGCCGTCGCCGAAGCCGGCGCGGAGGGGACGCTCGTCAACCACTCCGAAAAGCGCCTGAAACTCGCCGACATCGACGCCGCCGTCGAGGCGGCGACGCGATCGGGGCTCGAAACGGTCGTCTGCGCGAACAACCCCGCACAGGTCGGCGCCGCCGCGGCGCTGTCGCCGGACGCGGTCGCGGTCGAACCCCCGGCGCTGATCGGCGGCGACGTCTCCGTGAGCACCGCCGATCCCGAGATCGTCGAGGACGCCGTCGACGCCGCCGCCGCGGTCGACGACGACGTGGCGGTGTTCTGCGGTGCGGGCGTCTCGACCGGCGACGACGTCGTCGCCGCCGCGGAACTCGGCGCGGAAGGCATCCTGCTGGCGAGCGGCGTCGCCAAGGCGGACGACCCCCGCGCCGCGCTCGAAGATCTCGTAGAGAAGTTGTAACCCGCCCGAAACGGTCGGTAACGAACAGTTTTGCCGACCGTTTCGGCCCGTCGGTCGCCGTTACTCCCGCGTTTCGTCTCCGTCGACGATCTTACGGTCCGCGGTCGGGCCACGGATGCGGGTCGTCGGCGTCCGCGTCGGAATCGACATCGGCGTCGGCTCCGACGCTCGCGTCCGCGCACTCGCCGTCCTCGGCCGTGTCGCCGTCCGCCGCTCCGTCGAGAAACGTCGCCTCGACCGCGGCGATGGTCTCCTCGAACTCGTCGTCGTCGAGCCTGTCGGCGTACTCCTCGCGGACGAGCTCCGGGAGGGCGTACGCGTACCGGCCGCGGCCGGCGTGTCGGACGAGCCCCGCGCGCCTGAGGGGCCGGTTTCGGCTGTACGCCAGCCGCTGGTCCCCCGACCCGCCGGCGGCGACGTGGGCGTCCACCGGTTCTCCGACGCGATGGTCGCGGTAGTACCGGAGCATCCCGCGGGAGATCGGGTCGAGGTTCGCGACGGTCGCCCCGAGCCTGACGACGACCCCGCGTTGCGTCGCGGCGGCGTCGTTCGGTTCGAACGCGGGTTCGTCGTCGGCCGACTCGATCGCGGATTCGGCGTCGGATTCGGCCGTACGCCCGTCGTCGTCGCCGAAGCCGGGGTACGGCGGAGCCACGAGTTCGACGTCGTCGGGGTCGTCCTCGTCGTCACCGTTCATCGGCGTTTCGGCGTCGACACCCGTCGGCGTTTCGACGTCGCCGACCGAGTCGGTCGTTTCGCCCTCGTCGCCACGCTCGTACTCGTGGAGGTCGGTCTGGTGCTCCGGCCGGTCGAGGTTGCGCCCGTTGCCGCCGCGGTACGGCGCTTCCGCCTTCTGGAGCATCGCCTGCGCGAACTGGTCGGCCATCCGGCTCATGTCGCGGGCCTCCTCCAGTTCCGCCTCCAGCTGATCGATCCGCTTTCGCTTTCTGTCGAGTTCCTGTCTCAGGTCCGCGAGTTCGCTCTCGCGGCGCGCCCGCTCGTCCGAGATCTCGCGGATCTCGGAGACGAGGTCGTCGCTGACGGACTTGAGTTCGGGGCGCTCGAAGTCGTCGAGACCGGGCGTCGCCCCCGCGTCGAACGTCTCCTTGCGGTGGAACTGCACCCGGCGAACGGATTCGCTCCAGTCCGTCACCAGGAAGGCCTCGCCGTTGCCCATGTCCTCGATGGCGTCGGCGTACTCGCGTCCGAGGATGCGGCCGACGACCTTCGTGTCGTTACCCCACGTGAGCCGGTGCCAGACGAGCCAGTCGCACTGGGTGATGAAGTCCTTCTTCACGTCCGCCGGGCGCTGGCTGATGCCGACGACGCCGAGGCCGTGTTTGCGCCCCCGCTTTCCGATCTTGATGAGCATCTTCCCCGCCTCGTCCATCCCGCCCTTCTCCGGGATGTACTCGTGGCACTCCTCTACGAGCATGAGGAAGGGCTTCTTGAGCTTCTTCTCCTTCGCGAAGAGCTGTTTGGAGACTTCGAGCAGGAGTTCCTGCGCGTCGCTTTCGTCGAGGTAGCCGGACACGTCGAGGATGATCGGCACGTTCTGCTCCAGCGCGAGCGACGCGATCTTCTCCGCGTGCTCGGGGCTGACCTGGATGTCGCACTCGTCGTCCGCGCCGACGTGGAGGATCTCGTACGACTCCTTCAGGCCGTAGTACTCGCCGTCGGTGTCGACGATGAGGACCGGAAACTGCGAGTCGAGCAGCTTCTCGATGACGACGCTCGCCGTGTTCGACTTTCCCGACCCGCTCTTTCCCGTGATGAACCCGCGTCCGGTGAGGATCTCGACGACGGGGAGCGCGACCGACGAGCCGGGCTCGGCGCCGTCGGTGCTCCCGGGACCGGCGCTCACCTCCGCGACCGTGATTGTCTCCGTGTCCGTCATGCGCTCCGTGGCGGTTCCTCTCGCCCGGGCGGTATAACTTCTCGGGGCTTCGATCGATCGCCGCGGGATCGGTCGAACCGGCGGCGGTCACCCGAACTCGCCGAGCGACGCCTGGCCGTCGCGGTGCCGGTCGCGGTCGGTCGGGATCACCTCTTCGCCGTCCGTTCCCTCGCCGATCGTCTCGTCTTCGTCCCCCGCCGATTCGTCCCCCCACCCGTCGAGGCGAGATTGATCGGCCGCGTCGAAGCTCAGCTTCGAGACGCGGACGCCGAGTTTTCTCACCGTCTCGTCGTCGAACTCCGAGAGCAGATCGAGGGCGACGCGTTCGACCAGCTCGGGGTCGTCAACCGGCCCCGACAGCGACCGGGCGCGGGTGTGCACGTCGAACGGCGGGGTGACGACCTTGACGCCGATCGTCCGGTACAGCGCGTCTCGGGTCCGCGCGCGTTCGGCAACGTCCGCGGCGAGCGCGCGCACCTTCTCGCGCTTTCTCTCCGCGTCGGCGGTAGCCTCCGTGAAGGCCGACTCCCTCGAGAGGCTCTTCGGTCGGCCGGTCGGCGTCACCTCGCGGTCGTCCGCGCCGCGGGCGCGGTCGTACAGCTCCCTCCCGCGCTCGCCGAACCGCGAGCGGAGTTCCGCCGGGTCAGCCGACGCGAGGTCGCCGGCCGTCTCGATCCCCATTTCGCGGAGTTCTCGGGCGGTGACGGGACCGACGCCGTGGACGTCCGCCACGTCGATCGGCGCGAGAAAGTCGCGCACCTCCGACGGTCGGACGACGACGAGTCCCTCGGGCTTGTCGTAATCGCTCGCGACCTTCGCGGTGCTCATGTCGGGCGCGACGCCGATGCTCGCCGGCACGCCGACCTCGCGGGCGATGCGATCTCGGACGTGCCGGGCGTACCCCTCCGCGAGCGTCCGATCAGCCCCTTCGACCGTCTCCCACGACGTGCGGTCCGTCACGTCGAGGTACGCCTCGTCGACGCTGACCTCGCGGACCACGTCGGCGCACTCGTGGAGGATCTCCTTGATCTGCGCGCTCACCTCCTTGTAGAAGTCCATGTCGACGGGGCGGTAGTGGCCGGCGTCGGCGGGATCGAGGCTATCGTCCTCGCGCGCGTCCTCGATTCGGGGGAGCGCCTCCAGCGCGCGCGAGATGGCCTGCGCGCTCTCGACGCCGTACTCGCGGGCCTCGTAGCTCGCGGTCGCGACCGCGCCGTGTCCCTCGCCGGGTTCGTACCCCATCCCGACCACGACGGGCTCGCCCTCCAGCGCGGGCTCTCTGAGGCGTTCGCAGGAGGCGTAGAAACAGTCCATGTCGACGTGGAGGACGATTCGCTCCTCGGCGTTCGAGCGCGCGCCGGGCAGCGTCCTCCCGTCCATCGACGAAGGGTAGGGGACGGCGACAACTTAAGCTTCCCAAAGCGCGGCGAAAGTGAAGCGAGAGCGGATCGGGCGTCGATTCGGGATCGCGGGGCACCGCGACGCTCCGGCACCGGTATCGGGTTCGGCGCTATCGCGGCGGTCGAGGGCGCGACGGACGGGCGGTTACTTCAGCCGTTCTTGCAGGAACGAGGGGTGTGCGGCGGTCACGCCGTCGACGGAGAGGATCTGTTCGCTGATCACGTCGCCGAGGGAGTCGCCGTCGGACGCGCGCACCTCCGCCATGAGCATGTGGTCCCCGGACGAGGTGTACAGCGACTCGATCGCGTCGAGCGACTTCAGCGCGCGAGTGGCCTCGACGTACCGCTCGCTCTCGACGTCGATCCCGACGAGCGCGATCGACTGGCTCGAAAGCTTCTTCGGGTCGATATCGGCCGAGTAGCCGACGATGACGCCGTCGTCTTCGAGCTTTTTGATGTACTTCCGCACCGTCGGCTTCGACACCCCCGCCGTCTCCGCGATCTCCGCGTAGGAGGCCTGCGCGTCCTTTTCGAGCGCTGCGAGGACGCGGTCCTCCGTCGATGGCGCTCTCATGGCTGCTACTTTTGCTTCCCATAAAAAATATCTTGCGAACCGTAAAGGGTTGTCGGCGAGCGAGAAAAGGAGCGTCGTGATCGCTGACGGCGGCGCTCGGTCCCCTTACCGATGCCCGTCGAGCACGCCGCCTTCCCCTTACCGGTGTTTGTCGAGGAAGTTGTCGTACGACCGCTCCCACTCGTAGTCGCCGTCGAAGTAGCGCTCAGCGAGCGGCGTCTCGGGCATCTCGCCGATGGCTTGCTTTTCCTGCTGGTACGAGGGACGGTCCTCGTCGACGTAGTAGCGGCCGGTGAGCACCTTGCCCTCATGGAGGGCGTCCTCGGTTTCGGCCATCATCTCCGCCGCCTCCCGGCGGTCGTGGACGTCGAAGTCGTAGTCGTCGGACTCGTTGACGTCGATGTAGGGGACGTACTGCCGGGCGTCCTTGTTCCAGGTCGGACACTGCGTCAGGAAGTCGATGTGCGCGAAGCCGTCGTGCTCCATCGCCTCCTTCAGGATCTCCTTCGCCTGGTTCGGGTTGACGGCGGCCGTCCGCGCGATGTACGACGCCCCCGCGTTCAGCGACATCGAGAGCGGCCGGAGCGGCTCCTTCGCGCTGCCGTGGGGCTGCGTCTTGGACTTGTGACCCTTCGGGCTCGTGGGCGAGGTCTGGCCCTTGGTCAGGCCGAAGATCTCGTTGTCGAACACGATGTAGGTCATGTCGTGGTTCTCGCGGGCCGTGTGGATGAAGTGGTTGCCGCCGATGCCGTAGCCGTCGCCGTCGCCGCCGGCCGCGATCACTTCGAGGCCGGGGTTCGCGAGCTTCGCGGCCCGCGCGATGGGCAGCGATCGGCCGTGGATCGTGTGGAACCCGTAGCTCTCGAAGTAGCTATTCAGTTTGCCCGAACAGCCGATACCCGTGACGAGAAGCGTCTCGTCCGGGGTGCGGCCGACTTCGGGCATGGCCTGCTTCAGTGCTTTGAGGACGCCGAAGTCGCCGCAGCCGGGACACCACGTCGGCTGCGGTTCGAGTCCGGGCGTGAACTCGTCGCGGTCGATCTCGCGTTCTTCACCGATTGCGCTGAATGCACTCATTGGTTAATCACCCGCCGCTGGGACGAATTTGGTTCGAGTGTGGGGCAGGTCCCCCTCCTCGACGATGTTGACTTCGAACCCCTCGACGATGTCCTGCGGTTCGAAGGGGTTGCCGTTGTACTTCAGGAGGCTCGACAGTTTCTCGCCGTACTGGCCGAGTTCCTTCTGAGTCAGTCCGCGGAACTGCGCCGAGGCGTTCATCTCGACGACGAGACACTTGTCGACGCTCTCGAGGAACTCGGAGACCTCCTTCTCGGGGTAGGGCATGAGGTCGCTGACGCCGAGCGCCTTCACGGAGTGACCTTCCTCGTTGAGCCGGTCGACCGCCTCCTCGACGGTACCCTGCTGGCTGCCGAACGTCATGATGCCGTACTCGGCCTCTTCGGGGCCGTGCGGCGTCTGGTGACTCGCCTCCGCCTCGTCGAGCTCCGCGCGGATGGATTCGAGCTTCTTCATCCGGCGGTTCATCTGGAAGACGCGGTTGTCGGCGTCCTCGCTGATGTGCCCTTCTGGCATGTGTTCGTTGCCCGTCGCGAGGAAGCGGCCGCCCTTCTGGCCGGGAACCGACCGCGGGCTGACGCCGCGGTCGTCGCCGTCGTGCTGGAACCGAGCGAACTTGCCGCCCTCGTGGACCGCGTCTTCGAGTTCGGCCTCCGTGAGGGTGCTGCCGAGGCTCGGATTCGGCTCGCGGTCGAAGTGGCCCGCCGGCACGTTCGTCAGCTCGCCGCCGAGTTTCTGGTCGTACAGGATGATGCTCGGAATCTGGTACTCGTAGGCGATCTGGAACGCTTTCCGCGCCTGATCGTACGCCTCGTCGACGGTTCCGGGCGCGAACACGATGCGGTTCGAGTCGCCCTGGCTCGTGTAGAGGACGTGCTCGAGGTCACCCTGTTCGGGCTTCGTCGGCATGCCCGTCGACGGACCTGCGCGCATCGCTTCGATGAGTACGACCGGCGTCTCCGTCATCTCGGCGAGGCCGAGCGGCTCGGACATGAGCGCGAACCCGCCGCCCGAAGAGCCGGACATCGCCTTGACGCCGACGTGGCTGGCTCCCATCGCGAGCGCGGCCGCCGCGATCTCGTCTTCGACCTGCTCGGAGATGCCGCCGACCTCGGGGAGGTTCTGCGACATGATGGTGAAAACCTCGGTCCACGGGGTCATCGGGTACCCCGCGATGAACCGACAGCCCTCGTCGAGCGCGCCGTAGGCGATCGCGTCGCTGCCGGAGAGGAGCACCTGCTCCTCGTCGTGGTCGCCCTCGGGAACCGCGACGTCGGGCGCGTCCACGTCGTACTCCTCCTGGACCATCTCGTAGGCCTCGTGAAGGATTTCGATGTTCGGTTCGAGGATCTTTTCCGGCATCGCGTCCGTCATCAGCTCCTCGATCCACTCGAGGTCGATGCCGGCGATCGCGCAGGTCACGCCGACGCCGGCCGTGTTGCGCATGACCTCGCGTCCGTGCTCGCGCGCGAGACTGCGCAGATCGAGGTCATAGACGTGCCAGCCGTTCTCCTCGACGCGTTCGTCGAAGTCCTCGATCTCGCTCGGGTCGAGCAGGCCGGCGTCGTAGATGATGACGCCGCCCTCGCGGAGTTCGTCGAGGTTCTCCGAGAGCGGTTTGATCTCCTCGTTGCCGTAGTAGGCCGCGTCCTGCGGATTTCGGGCGAACGAGTCGCCGAGTGCGAGGAGGAAGTTGTACCCGTCGCCGCGCGACTTCACCGGATCCGCCGACGCGCGAATCTCGGTGTACGTGTGACCGCCGCGGATGCGCGAAGGGTAGTGGCGATGCGTGAAAACGTGCAGGCCCGAACGCATCAGGGCCTTTGCGAAGTTCTGGCTCGTCGAGGCGATGCCGTCGCCGGACCCGCCCGCGATCCGCCAGATGAGTTCGTGGTCAGTCATATTGTGCAATCACGGCCCCCGTAAGGACCACTGGTATTCGTTTTTCGCTAGGCCCGGACTAAAGGCTTTGCTATGGATTACCAAGGATCGATAATGAAGAATCGAAGGACCGGGCGGGGATGGTCAGAGCTAATATTTCAAAATCATGTGTGCATGAAATCACGCGAACGGGACGGTACAGATCGGATTTCTTATTCGATCTAATGAGCGTGAGAGAATCGATTTTACACGGAAATAATAATTAATCGCACATGATGTGAGCTCATCCGAACGTTTAAATCGGGTAATCAGACAATCAATTCCCAGCACGAAATGAAGATCCGGATACTTGTCGTGATTTTGGTACTGCTCGCGTTCGTTTCCACCGACGCGGTCGCGAGCGAGAACGAACCGCCGCTGGTCGACGCAGGGCTCGATCAGACCGTCGAACGCGGATCGACCGTCCTGCTCGACGGGACGGGCTCTCGTGATCCGGACGGCGAAATCGAATCGTATCGGTGGACCGTCACCGCTCCCGATGGGACGACCGTTTCACCGGACGACTCCTCGGAACCGAAAACGCGGTTTTCCGCGGATCAACGCGGTCGGTATGAGGTCACGCTGACGGTGACGGACGACGACGGAAGGCGGAGCGACGACACGCTCTACGTTACCGTCGAGAGAGGGGCGAAACCTGCCGTGTCGCTCTCGGGACCGGGAGAACCCGAGGTCGGTTCGGAGCGTACGTACACGGCCTCGGTAGAGCCGGGCGCAGCGCCGCTCGATCGAGTCGTCTGGATCCTCGACGGCGCGACCGTCGCTCGGCGCGATCTCTCGGCGGAGCAGGAGACGGACGCGTTCAGTAACGCCTTCGGGACGACGACCGAGCGAAATCTGACCGTCGTCGTTCACGACGAGGACGGACAGAGCGCGTCCGCGACGCAGGCGGTGACGCCGGAGTCGGCGTCCTCTTCGGAACCGTCCGGCGAGACCGATAGTTCGCTCGCGGAGCGGCGCTCTCCCACGGTCGACGGTGAGCAGATCGTCACGGGTGAGGAGCCGCTGACGGCGGAATATGATCTCTCGGGCCTTTCGTCTGGAGACGTCAGGTCCGTACGGTGGTACGACGAGACGGGACCTGTCGAGCGAGGAAAACGAGTCGAGACGGAGTGGGAGCCGGGCGATCACGAGCTCCACGCCGCTGTCACCTACCGGGACGGCTCGCGCGATATCGCGAAATTCGACGACGGAACGACCCGCGTGGTCGCCGACCCGGCTCCCGAACTGTCCCTCGATAATCTCTCCACCACCAACCTCATCTCGGGTGAGACGGTTGCGACCGACGGGTACGGCAACCTCGAAGACGTCGAGATCAGAGTCGGCGACGACCCGATCGAACGGTGGAAGCAGAACGGAACGGCGGTACGCGACCGGGAGAGTGATCGGCACGAACTCGGATTCGAGACGGAGGACGTCGACTTCGGTAGCGAGTACAGACTCACAGTCGTGGCTCGCGACGCTCGCGGGCAGGAGACGACGGTCGAGCGCGAGGTGACGCCGACCGGGACACCCGAGATCGTCGAGTCGAGGTTCGTGAACACTCCCGTGGACTCGTATCACGAGCGCATCGATCCAGAGCGGTACACCGCGAAGCACGTTTTGAAAATCGATTTGAACGGGGTTTCGAGGGATGATTTGGAGTGGAAGTACAGGCCAGGTGAACAAGAACAACTTAAAAAAATTGGAGAAACATCTACCACGTACACATCACATAATGATGGTCTTGTCATAAAGTCTTCCTGGGCTGGCCATATACCCGGTACCCATTACATGTCATCTTATGCCGAATATACTGGAAATAACGGTGATATCGTCAACGCTGATAAGAGCACAGATAGTCTTCACGTTGAATCAAGTCCACCAGAACTTCGGCTAGATATTCTCGATGACGGCACGCCACGACAGGTGACAGAGTGGGGGATCACCGTGGACGTGAGTGACTCATTCGATCCTGATGGGACGGACTTAAAATACGTGTGGGGTGCAGGCGCGACTCCGATAAAACCGGACAATCAAACGGCGAAGTTCCGTTCATTCAGGCGCGCCTCAATAACGCTCACTGATGGATACGGCAACTCTGTGACTCGGCACGATAGATTTCACCAGTATTACGCGCCCGAGATCGCGTCCGTCGAACCGATCGAAAAGGGTCCGTACGGACCGAACGATACCATCCGATATCGAGTCCAGACGGAGAAGTACGCATTCAGTAAAAACACGTACAAAGTCCGGTTGGCTCTCACGCTGAACGACGTGCCGGGTGAGGTAACGAACTGGAAAAAGTTCAGAGACAACGCGACAAAAACGGCCGAAATCGATCGCTGGTGGGTGGGCGGAGTCGAGGTTCCTGCCAGGGCTGTGAGAGACGAAAATGATGGGCGTCTTGAGGTGTACGGCAAAGACAAGCCGAACCAGGCCAGAACTTCCACGTCACTCCCTTCGGTTACCGTCCTGGAAAACGCTAGCTCGGTCAAAAAAGACGTACTCGTCTCAGACCTCGAATACGTGGTCGAAAAGCCGAAGATTTCGCGTGTCCGCACAGAATCCCACGACAAACGAGACGAGTATCTCGCGGACGGGTACAGCCTCGAAGAGACGAGGAATCTCGCTCCGGAGTTCACGATCGAAAAACGCGTGAAGGTCAAGGACGCCGTCTACGAGACCGAGACGGAATCGTTCAGACACCCGTCCCATCGGCGGCAGTTCATAAACATGAAGCCGGAGTGGGAGGACTCGGGTACGAAGACCATCGTGAAAGAACGGACGAGGACGGAAACCGAATGGCGCGACAAAAAAGCCGGAAAGGGAACGTTCACCGGCGAGACACGGCGAGTCGAGTCGAAACCGCCGCAGTATCGCGTGAAGAAGCAGTTCGAGTACGATCGAACCGTGGAAAAAACCGGCGAGCGGACGGTCAAGCGACCGAAGACGATCACCGTCCGTGAAAAGAGAACTCGAATGGTCCGTCGGTGCACCTTTGGCTTCTGTCGCAAGGTGCCGGAAACCTACACGGTTCCGGTCAAGAAGACGGTCCGAGTACCGACGACGGAAACCTACACGTACACCACCACCGAGACCGAGACGTACTGGTCCTTCAGTAAGCAGCAGCCCAGCCACAGCTACACGGGTGAAAGCAAACGGGTCAAGATCGCGGATGCAGAGTATAAGACTCAGTACCAGTACGAATTCGAGGAGACGTACGAGGAAAGAGAGACGATGTACGTCGCGAGTCGAGAGGTTCAGGTCGAACCGGCTCAGTTCGAGTGGCAAGAGCACGTCACGACCGATAACCGCCTATTCGTGAACGATATCACGAAGAAAAAGCAGTTCCGGCTCGGATCTGTCAAGAGGCCTAAAGAATGGACGCTCACGAAGGAAGTCGGGACGAGACGGGTCACGGCGGACAGTTACGAGGACGAAAGTGACGTAGTCGAGACGCGTGCGAATGTGGTGGGGACGACCGAACACCGGTTGTTCAATCCGGAAACGGGACGATTTGTGGTTGATAAGCGCACGCCATTCAGCGAGGACTATACGTCTTCCAAAGCGGAATCGGAGACAGAGGTCTCAAAAAACATAACACACAATCAGGATCAGAGATGTAGTCCCGAAAAAATGAATATTCCTAGGTGTAGATGAGATCATAGTATGAAGAATATGAGTATTCTGTTACTGCTTATGTGTGTATTCTTTAGCATGATGAGTACCCCAGTAACAGCAATAATGATGGAAGATCAGCATAGAAACAACACAATTAATGAAAATAAGACTATAGTTTCAGCAGAGGGGATGGAGGTGGATATAAATATAAAGCAAAGCAGAGTCCTCACCCTCAATATTCTAAATCCAACAGATGATAAAATTTCGTCTGATATCTTTATTCGGCTAGATGGGATACGAGTCAATACATTACGCTACAAATTGTCTCCCTACGAGAATCAAACTGATCAAATAAATATATCAAAATATTTAAAAGTGGTTCAAATTAATCACACCGTTACAGTCTCCACGTACGGAGACTACGCCCAATTCAACTTCACCCGCGAATTCGATTCGGCAGATCCGGGACCGATTCCGACGCCGACCATCACGGACGTAGAGATCACGAACGGAACGATCGACGGTCAACCGTCCGCAGTCGCAAAGGTGACCGTCTCGAACCCGGGCGTCCAGCGGTACGGGACGAAACTGATGGTCCACACCGAAGGAACGGACGGAAGCCTCTACCCGGCCGTCGTCCCCCCGGGCGAGAACAAAACCATCACGGTCGAGCTGCTGGACGAACGCGGCGCGAAAGTCGCCGGAGAGGCACGCCTCTACACCGGAAACATCTCGGAACGCGACGGGAGCATCGACCAGGTCGAGTTCGTCGGACAGGCCGAAAAGAACACGACCGTCTGGAACGCGGACTACCAGCCGGTGAGCGGACCGTGGCGCGAGAACCACTACACGTATCAGAACGACTCGATCGAAACGGGCGCGGACGAATCCGACTCAGACGGATTCGACCAAACGCAGAAGATCTATTTGGGCGTCGGCGTGGTGCTTCTCGCGTTCGTGGCCGTACGGCGGTTCCGATAGCGCTACTCGGTGTTCTCCGGGCTCCGCGGGTGGTAGTCGGTTCGGTACTCTCCGGGCTTTCCGTCCAGGCGATCCGGATTGATGCGCCCGCCGAGTAACATGAAGTCGACGACCGTCAGCGCCAACATCGCCTCGACGACGGGGACGCCGCGCGGCGGGAGCACGGGATCGTGCCGACCGATGACCTGGATTTCCTTCTCCTCGCCGGTCTCCCAGTCCACCGTCCGCTGCGTCTTCGGGATCGACGTCGGCGCGTGGAGCGTCACCTCGCCGTAGATCGGTTGACCGGTCGTGATGCCGCCCTGTAGCCCGCCGTGTTTGTTACCGACGGGCGCGGGATCACCGTTCTCGTCGAAGGTCCAGTCCTCGTTGCGATCGTGTCCGGTCCACTCGCGGGCCTCCTTGCCGAGTCCGTATTCGAAAGACGTCGTCGCCGGAACGGAGAGCAACGCTTGACTAAGTCGCGCTGGAAAGGCATCGAACCGCGGTGCACCGAGCCCCCGCGGGACGCCCCGAATCTCGAAATAGATGCTCCCGCCGATGGAATCGCCCTCCTTTTGGTATCGATCGACGAGACCGAGCATCCGGTCGGCCGTCTCGGGGTGGGCACAGCGCACGTCGTTTTCTTCGGTGTGTTCGAGCATTTCCTCGAACGTAACCTCGGGCGCTTCGACGTCCCCAATCTGATTGACGTGCGCTTTGATCCGGACGTCGTGCTGGTCGAGGATTTTTTTCGCGATCGCGCCCGCCGCGACCCAGTTTACCGTCTCTCGCGCGCTGGAACGCCCGCCACCACCCCAGTTCCGGGTGCCGAACTTGGCGGAGTACGTGAAGTCCCCGTGGCTCGGACGTGGCGCGGTGATGAAGGGCTCGTACTTCTTCGAGCGCGCGTCCTTGTTCTGAATGACCATCCCGACGGGGGTTCCGGTCGTGTGTCCGTCCTGGATACCGCTCTTGATCGACACCTCGTCAGGTTCGCCTCGACTCGTCGTGATCATCGATTGACCGGGTTTTCGTCTGTCCAGTTCGCGCTGGACGTCTTCCTCCGCGAGTTCGAGCCCGGCCGGGCAGCCGCTCACCGTGACGCCCATCGCCTCGCCGTGGCTCTCCCCGAACGTGGTGACCTGAAACAACCGACCGAATCGGTTTCCGTTCATTACCTGTGCGTGTGAGTTCGGGGCATTTAGCGTTTGCAGAAGACGCAAGGGCACGAGCAGTGAACGCTACAGTGTCGTCACGATAGTTTAAATCCGAAGACGGAACCACCGACCTTATGAGTTGATCGCCGACCGCGAGTCGGTCAGCGGTTGTACGGCACACCGTCTCGCACGTCCGCACGCCGTCTGTTAGCCCATCAACCTCATAGCAATTCCCATCAACCTCATAGCAATTCGAGGCTTCGCGTTCACGGCCGTCGGACGTCCGCGCCGAGGTCGTAGAGAACGTCGAAGAAATTGGGGAACGACACGTCCACGTGTTCCGCGCCGGCGATCAGGGTCGTGCCGCTCGCGACGAGACCCGCTATTCCGAGCGACATGACGATCCGGTGGTCACCACGACCGTCGACTGCCGCTCCATCGAGATTCGACGCGCTCCCGTGAACGGTAAGGACGTCCTTCTCTTCGGTCACGCTGGCACCGAGTGTCGTCAGCTCCTCAGCCATCGCACTCACGCGGTCCGTCTCCTTGTAGCGGACGTGTTCGCAGTTCACGATTCGAGTGTCTCCGTCCGCGATCGCACCGAGCGTCGCGATCGTCGGCAGGAGATCGGGCGTGTCACCGACGTCGACTTCGATCCCGGAAAGGTCCGAGCGAGCGACGGTGATCCGACCGTCACTTCGGTCCCAGTCGATTTTCGCGTCCATTCTGCCGAGCACGTCGACGATGGCGCTGTCGCCCTGGGAGCTAGGTTGCGCTCCCGTGACGACGAGTTCGTCCTCCGCGGCGACAGCACCTGCCGCGAGCAGGTAGGACATCGAGGAGAAGTCGCCAGGAACGTGGTACGTCCCGTCGGCCGGTTCGTAGAACTGTCCACCGTCGACGGAAAATCCGGCCGACGTTGTGTCCGCGTCGATGCCGAAGTCTTCGAGTACTTCGATCGTGATGTCGACGTACGGCGCCGACTTCAGCGCGGTCTCCAGTTCGACGTCGATCCCGTCGTCGGTGATCGCACCGGCCATCAGGAGCGCCGAGATGTACTGCGATGAGACGTCACCCGGGATTGAAACGCTCCCTCCTTCGATCGATCCCTTGATGACCAACGGGGCTTGTCCGTTTCCGCGGGTACTCTCCGCTCGCCCCCCGAGGTCGTCCAGCGCGGAGAGCAGCGGACCGTGCGGCCGCGACCGGAGCGAGCTGTCGCCCGTGAGAACCGTTATACCGTCGGCCAATCCGGCGCAGGCGGTCACGAGCCGCGTCGTCGTTCCGCTGTTCGCACAGTCGACGACGTCGGCCGGCACGTCCGGTCGACCGGCGAATCCGGTAACGTCGAACGTTCGCCCGTCGCGATCGACGTTTCCACCGAACGCTTCGACCGCCCGCACCGTCGCCTTCGTGTCGGCGCTGACGAGCGCGTCGCGGACGGTCACGCCGTCGCTGTAGCCGGCGGCGAGGATCGCCCGGTGCGTGTAACTCTTCGAAGGCGGCGCGCGCGCCGTTCCGTGCACGCGCGACTCGGAGATCTCGATGTCCATGTCGGGGTGTGAACGTCACCCGGCATGAGGGTACCGGAGGTGGTGATAATGGTGATAACTGTCTCGCACGGGAAGGAGACTCGTCGTCACGGCAGGCCAGTTCCGCGAAGGGAACCAATTTACCGTCGCGGCGACCCACCGTAGACATGGAACCGGACTTCTCTCCGCTCGCTTCGTTCCTCGACGCCAACGACCTCGGCGGGTATCTCGTCGACGCCGACGGCGCGGACTCCGACCAGTTGTACCTGTCGGGATTCGACGCGCCGGATTCGTTCGTCACGCTGTACGCGCCGGACGGCGTTCACCTGCTCGTCTCGGGGCTCGAATACGGACGCGCGAAGAAGGAGAGCCGCGCCGACACCGTCTCGCGGACCGCCGAGTACGATCTGCAACGAAACGTCTCGGAGTACGGGTCGGTCGAGGGATACGCTCGAACCGTCACTGCGTTTCTCGTCGACCGCGAGATCGATTCGGTCGCCGTCCCTCGGCGGTTCCCGGTCGGCGTCGCGGACGGTCTTCGCGAGCGAGGCGTGTCGGTGACCGTTGAAACCGACGACGTCGTAACGAGCATCCGCGCGGTCAAGACTGACGAGGAAGTCGATCACGTCCGAGCCGCACAGCGGGCGAACGAACGGGCGATGGCGGCCGCAGAACGCCTCGTTCGCGAGGCGGCCGTCGAGGACGGCGTGCTCCGCTACGACGGCGAACCGCTCACGAGCGAGCGCGTCAAGGAGGAGATCGAGGTGACGCTGCTCCGCGAGAGCTGCGCCCTCGACGAGACGATCGTCGCGTGCGGAGCCGCCGCTTCCGACCCCCACAACCGCGGGAGCGGACCGCTCGAAGCCGGCGAGGCCATCGTCGTCGACATTTTCCCGCGAAGCAAGGCGACGAAGTATCACGCCGACATGACTCGGACCTTCGTCAAGGGCGATCCGAGCGACGAGATCCGCGAGCGGTTCGATCTGACGGACGAGGCGCGGCGGGCCGCCCTCGACGCCGTGGAACCGGGTGCGACGGGCGCGGCGGTCCACGACGCGGTCTGCGACGTGTACGAAGACGCCGGGTTGCCGACGCTCCGAAGCGATCCCACGACGGAAGTCGGATTCATCCACAGCACCGGCCACGGCGTCGGCCTCGACGTGCACGAGCTCCCGCACGTGAGTCCGAACGGCGGGGAGTTAGAGCCCGGTCACGTCATCACGATCGAACCGGGGCTGTACGATCCCGCGGTTGGGGGCGTCCGGATCGAAGACCTCGTCGTCGTCACGGCGGACGGCTACGAGAACCTCACCGACTATCCGATCGAATTGGTCGTGGAGTAGCCCCGGCGACTCGAGACGGCCGCGTCGCTGTCCGCTCGCGATTTCACCGGATCCCATCTCCGCAATCACAACCAACTTGGGCCAGTGCGAACGAGCGTCCGCGTGAACTGGCAGTACCGGCACACCGTGCTGGGTCTCGCCACCCTCGCGTTCTTTTCGACGATGGTGGCGAGGCTCGCTATCAGCCCGGTGGTGCCGGACATCAGGGCGACGTTCGGCGTCTCGAACGGCGTCGTCGGGGTCGCGCTGGCGGGTATGTGGACGGCGTACGCGTGCTCACAGTTCCCGAGCGGCGTGCTCGGCGAACGGTTCGGCGAGCGGCGGATCATCCTGACCGCCGTCGGGCTCACCGGCGTCGCCAGCGTGCTGCTCGCGGCGTCGCCCACGTTTTCGACGTTCTTCGCGTTCACGCTCGTCCTCGGGGCGGGCGCGGGGCTGCACTACAGCGTCGCGACGACCTTCATCTCGAAGCAGTTTCCGAACGTCGGGCGGGCGATCGGCGTCCACGTCGCCGGCGGCCCGCTGGCCGGCCTGCTTACGCCCGTCGTCGTCGCGGTGATCGCCGTCCGCTTCGGCTGGCGAAACGCTCTCGGCCTCGGTGCACTCGTCGCGATTCCCGTGTTCTTCGTGTTCGCCGGTCGGATCCATCCGACGCAACCCGACCGCCCGGATCAACCGATGCGCGAGCGGTTCGCGCTCGGGTCGCTCTTCGAACTCGTCTCGCGTCCGGAGATCGCGTACACGATCGTCCTCGCCGTCGCCGGCGCGTTCACCTGGCAAGCGACCGCGTCGTTTCTGCCGACGTTTCTGGAGGAGCACCACGACCTCTCGGGGACCGTCGCCGGCGTGCTGTTCTCGCTGTACTTCGTCGTCCACGGGGCGACGCAGCCGATGACGGGGTGGCTGTCGGATCGGTTCAACCGGGACGCCGCGGCGGCGCTCACGATGGGCGTCGGCGTCGTCGGCTACGGGCTCCTCGTGTTCGGATCGGGCCTCGTCGCGTTCGTCCCCGGCGTCTGCCTCGCCGGGCTGGCGATGAGCTGGGGCGCACCGATCCAGTCGCGGTTCATCGACCTCCTCTCCGCGGAGGAGCGAGGATCCGGCTTCGGCCTCGTCCGAACCGTCTACATGGTGCTCGGCGCGAGCGGAAGCGTCGTCGTCGGCGGTCTCTCCGACGCGGCCGGGTGGACGATCGCCGTCGGACTGCTCGCGTGCGTCATGGCGTTCGGCCTGTCGGTGCTCGTCCTCAACCGCGCGCTCGGGCTCGGGCTCTGAGCATCGAACCCCTTTTGAGACGCCGCCGGCTATCACGGGCCAATGAACCTACTCATCGTCGGCGCGGGTACGATGGGCCGCTGGGTCGCGAGGGTCGTCGACGCGGAGATCGCGTTCGCCGACGCGGATCCGTCGGCGGCCCGCGCGGCGGCCGACGCCGTCGACGGCCGCGCCGTCGAGGTCGACACCGACGAGCCGTTCGACGCGGTCTGTCTCGCGGTGCCGATCTCGGCCGTCGCCGAGGCGACCGAGAGCTACGCGCCGAACGCCGACCGCGCGATCTTCGACGTATCCGGCGTGATGGCCGCCCCGGTCGCGGCCATGCGCGAGCACGCCGAGGGACGGGAGCGGGTCAGCTTTCACCCCCTCTTCGCGCCGGAGAACGCGCCCGGGAACGTCGCGGTGTTCGCCGACGAGTCCGGGCCGATCACCGACGGCGTCCGCGAGGACGTGGTCCGCGCCGGCAACCACGTGTTCGAGACGACCGTCGAGGAGCACGATGAGGCGATGGAGACCGTGCAGGCGGGCGCGCACGCCGCCGTCCTCGCGTACGCGATCGCCGCTGATCCGGTGCGAGAGGAGTTCGCGACCCCCGTCTCGGCGAGGTTGGAAGCGCTCGTCGACGCGGTCGCGGGCGGAAGCCCCCGGGTGTACGCCGAGATCCAGTCGACGTTCGGCGGCGCGGACGCCGTCGCCGACGCCGCGAGGCGGATCGCCGACGCCGACGCCGAGGCGTTCGAGCGGCTGTACGCGGAGGCGGGCGAACGCGACCGCTCGGCGGCGGAGATCCCGACCGACGGATGATCGATCGAGACGCCGTTCGCGCGAACGCGAAGTACCTCCGACGCGTCCGCCCGATCGACCCCGAGGAGATCTGCGAGTACGTCGAGGGTTCGCCCCACCCCGCCGTCGTCCGACGGACGCTCCGCGAGGAGGCGTTCGACCTCGGACTCGTCGAGCGGGCGGACGGGACCTTCGTCCCCGTCGACGACGACCCGATTCGGCCGCCGGGGTGGCGACCGGAATCGTTTCCGGAGGACTACGCGTCCGCGCTGGAGGACTTCCTCGCCGAACGCTACGGCGCGAACTGGCACGGCGGTGAGTCGGGCGATCGGCTCCGGGAGACGATCCGCCGGCTGAAGGCCGACTACTACCACGGGAACGACGTCGAGTACGACGCCGAGGCCGCGGCCGGGTACGCGATCTACCACCTGCCGGACTACTACGCGACGGTCGGGTACGTCCTCGACGACCTCGCGGAGCGCGGGTTGCTTCCGCGAACGCTCCGCGTCCTCGACGTGGGCGCGGGGACCGGCGGCCCGGCGCTCGGCCTGCACGACTACCTCCCGGACGACGCGCTCGTCGAGTACCACGCGGTCGAGCCGAGCGCGGCGAGCGACGCGCTCCGTGCGCTGCTCTCGGGGACGCGGACGAACTTCCGCCCGGCCGTCCACCGGACGACGGCCGAGGCGTTCGAACCGAGCGAGGTCGCAGACGAGTGGGATCTCGTCCTCTTCGCCAACGTCCTGAGCGAACTCGACGATCCCGTCGCCGTCGTCGACCGCTACCTCGACGCGGTCGCGGACGACGGCTCGCTCGTCGCCGTCGCCCCAGCCGACCTGAACACGAGCACCGGGCTCCGCGAGGTCGAGCGGGCGGTCGCGCCGCCGGATTCGGGGGCGGCCGTCTACTCGCCGACGCTCAGGCTGTGGCCCGGCCGCGCCCCCTCGGACCGCGGCTGGTCGTTCGACGTGAAGCCGGACCTCGACGTGCCGCGGTTCCAGCGGCGGCTCGACGAGGGCGGCGACGACGAGCCCGGGACGTTCGTCAACGTCGACGTGCAGTACTCCTACGCCATCCTCCGACGGGACGGCGCGCGCCGGTTCGACGTCCGGGCCGACCCCGGTCGTCACGCCGCGATGGCCGAGATGGAACGGCACGTCACGGAGCGGATCGACCTGCTCGCGGTCAAACTGAGCTGCGACCTCTCCGAGGGCGGCAACCCGCTGTTCAAGGTCGGCGACGGGAGCGAGGCGATCGAACACTACGCCGTGTTGACGCGGGAGTCGGGCCTCAACGAGGCGCTTCGCCGCGCGCCCTACGGCGCGGTGCTCGCGTTCGAAAACGCGCTCTGTCTGTGGAACGACGACGAGGGGGCGTACAACCTCGTGGTGGACGGCGAGACGGTGGTCGACGTTGTCGCCGCGTAACGTCGTCCCGTCGCGCGGCGGCCGCGCGGCCGCCGCGAGTCGTTCTCCGCGAGCCGGTGTTCCGGCCGAGAACCGCCCTCAGCGATCACCCGGTCAGTCGTCGGATGAGCGATCCGAGTTTGGATCCGCCGGCCATGCTCCGCAACCGATGCAGCGTCTCCTCCTCCTCGTCGAGGGTGTCCTCCAGCGGCTTGCGGACCTCGTTGCCGAGGTCGAGTTTGTCGACGTGCATCAACAGGGTCCGGTAGCTCGCGATCTCCAGGCGCTCCGCCCTCGCGGCTGCCCCGAGGTAGTACATGTCGCGCAGATCGTCGTCGCGGATCGACGCGTCGAACCGCTCGCGATCTTCGATCAGGCCGTCGAGTTCTCGCACCGCCGCTTCCGCGGGCGTTCTCCCGAGCAGTTCGAACACGCGTTCGAGCCGATCGACGTGTTCGCGCGTCTCGTCCCGGTGCGCCTCGAACGCGCGGCTCACCTCCTCGTGGGTGGCCCTCGCCGCCATCCCGTCGAGTTCGTCGACGAGGCGGTTCTCGACGTAGTACGTCCCGTCGAGTTCGTACTCGAACAGGTCGGAAAGCGAATGTATCTCCACGATGTTCCCTCCCTCGTCGAGGGTAGGTGCCGCGCCGACATAGATCTGTCAACTCCCGCCCCGCCGGACAGTACCGTCGACGCGTCGTTCGGATTCGCGGGGTCGACGACGGGGGAGTCGCGAGCCGCGAGAACGAGGCGAGAACGCGAAACAGAGACAGTTTCCACGGGATCAGTCGTCGACCGCGCCGTCGACGACCGAACCGGTCGGCGCGTCGCTCCAGACGGTACCGGCGTAGTCGATCGCGCCGTTCCACTTCGCGACGAGCGTCGTCACGGCGAGGTCGCCCGTCACGTTGTTCATCGTACGCATTCGGTCGAGAAGCGGGTCGATACCGGCGATCATCCCGACGATTTCGAGCGGCAAGCCGACCTGCGTCAGGACGATCGTCATCATGATGAGCCCCGCGCTCGGGACGCCCGCGGTGCCGACGCTCGCGAGCAGCGCGGTGGCGAGGACGGCGAATTGCTCGGCGATCGTGAGCGACTGACCGACGACGTTGGCGGCGAAGACGGCCACGATCCCCAGGTACATCGCCGTGCCGTCCATGTTGATCGTCGCGCCGAGCGGGAGCGAGAAGCTGTACACCTCCTCTGCGACGCCGAAGTTCTCGTCGGCGTCGCTCATCGACACCGGGAGCGTTCCGCTGCTCGAACTGATGCTGAGCGCGGTGACCATGGCGTCCTTCGCGCCGCTGAGGAACGAGAGCGGCGATTCGCCCATGAGGCCGCGCTGGATGACGACCAGGTAGACGAGTCCGATGTGGATGCTGACGGCGAGCGTGAGCGCGAGCGCGAGCTTCGCGTAAGGGACGATCGCGTCGACGCCCGCCTCGCCGAAGGTCGTCGCCATGAGCGCGAACACGCCGAGGACGCCGAACTCCATCACGCCCCAGACGATCTTGAACATCGCCTCCGACCCGGCCTCGGCGACGTCGAAGATCGCCTCGACGCCGTCGTGAACGGCGCTTCCGGGTTCGAACTCCTCGCTGAGCATCGCGAGGGCGATCCCGAAGACGACGGTGAAGAAGATCGTCGGCAGCACGTTGCCCTCGGCCATCGCGCCGAGCGGATTGTCCGGGACGACCCCGAGCAGGACGTCGACCATGCTCGGCGCTTGCTCCGTCTCCCCCGCCGATCCGGCGAGTTCGAGACCGACGCCGGGCTGGACGAGGTTCGCCACGCCGAGGCCGATGACGATGGCCACGGCGGTGGTGAGCAGGTACAACCCCACGACCTGTCCCCCGATACGTCCGAGTTTCGAGGGGGTCAGCCGGCGCGCCCCGAGCAAGAGCGTGAAGACGACGATCGGGACGACGATCATCTCCAGCAGGCGGACGAACAGCTCGCCGATCGGTTCGAGCGCCGTCGCCCGTCCGCCGACGACGAGCCCGAGCGCGGATCCGAGGACGAACGCGATCCCGATCCGGTAGACGAGCGGAACGGAACGGTACCGCCGCCACGATCGCGTGATAGTACCAGTCATGCTGATCGTCCGTGTAGTGGACCGGTCACCGACAACAACGTTTCGGTCATCGACGGGTCGAGAAATTACAATTATTATCTTTTTGTGTCATATATTGAGGTTCGGCCATTTCGCCGTCGAAGGGCAGTAGCCGGACGAATTCCGCGCCGAGAGCGGAGGACACGGGCGGACGGGAGACGAAGTCGGGATCGGGACGGACGCGACTCGCCAACTTTTTTATTTGCTGTCCGAATAGAGCAGTATGATAGCGCCGTTTTCTCTCGTCCGAGAAACGCTCGCGGACGTCGCCGAGGGGGAGTACGACCGGGCCGTCGTGTACGCCGACGCCGGCGAAGAAACCGTCCTTCACGAGGATCCCGTGCGCATCCAAGCGAACGGATGGATCGAACTCCCCGCCGAGCGGTTGCTCTCGCCGTCGTCCGTCCACCACGTCGACGTGTGGTGAGCCGGGACGTCGACGGTCGAATCGCGAGCCTCGAAGTCGGGGATCGCGCGGGGATCGGCGAGCGACGCCCCGGGAAAACCTCCCCCGTCAGCGCGCGTGCGGGACCGTGCTACTCGTCGTCCTGTTCGGTTTCGGATTTTCGGCCGCGTCGCCAGACGTTCGAAGCGGACACGCCCGTCGGTGCTTCGTGACTCACGTCTTTCATCGTTCGATTGTCTCGGTCGTCTTCGTTCATCGTGCCACGGATTAGCACAACCGTATATTAACTCTTTCTCGGATGTGATTATAAGACATAATACCGATCGGATCACCTAATATCGGCCCGCCGAAGCGGCGGAAACGCCGCGCCGACCGGTCGCCGAAGCACTTACTTGAAATGAGGCGCAAAAGCCTCTTCCTCAAGAGCGAGCGAAGCGAGTAGGGAGGAGATACAGCGTTCACAAGAGCTTTGCTCTTGTGCGTGAACGAGACGCTGTGCGTCTCGTCAACGTCGCACGAGTACCGAATACGTTCGACGCTCGCGGTCGCGGTCGCGGTCGCGCTCGGGTTGGCCCCGCTCGCCGTGCTGTTCTCCTTCGTCCTCCGTCTCGCGTGGATCGCACAGCAGACGGCGACGGTGGCACCCTTCGCCCCGAAGAATCGAGAGTACAGGCGGTAGCTCGCGTTCGGAGTCACTCGACCCGCGTCTTCGCGACGCCCCCGTCCGGACGACGGGCGACGAGGTATCTCCCGACTTCCACGACGACGGTCGCGGCGAGCCACACGCCGATCGCGAGCGACGCGACCGCGATGGAGTCGTTCGGATCGAGCAGGTCGAGCGCGCGGTGGAACCAGAACACGTCCGCGGCTGCCGAGTCGTGTACGGCCTCCGTCCGCGCGGCGAGCGCCGGAGCCGGCTTGTACGCGTCGGGGATCAGCCCCCAGCACCCGCCCAGGAGGATCAGCGTCCGCTCGAACGGGACGCGGCGGCCGACCGGCGCGAGGAGGACCGTCATGACCGTCGCTCCGACGGCGAAGTGGGTTATCGCCTTGGACATTCTGAGCGGGTCGGCGTAGCGTCGGGTCGCGCTTAGTATGGCTCCCGCTTCTATTCGGTAAGCCGTGCGTACCCGGTCGCGACTCGGCGTCTTCGGCTGCGAGGCGGCCGCGGACGTCGCCCGACCGCCGCCTCAGCCGTACCGGAGGACCCTCGCCATTCCCGCTTCGAGGTGATACAGCGTGTGACAGTGAAAGAGCCACTCGCCCGGGTTGTCGGCGACGAAATCGAACGTCAACTCGCCCATGCGACTCGGGACGCGCACCGTGTCCTTCACCGCGTCGCCGACGCGAAAGAAGTGCCCGTGGAGGTGCATGGGGTGGACGACCGGGCTGTGGTTCACCATGCGAACGCGGACGTGTTCCCCCTCCCGGACGGTCAGCGGCTCGGCGTCCGGGTACGCCCGTCCGTCGATCAGCCACGCGTCGGATCCGCCCGCTCCGCCCATCCCGTCCATACCCCCCATCCCGCCGGACAGCGTCAGATCGAACGTCCGATCGGGGGTCCCGTCGATCCCGTCGAGCGGCTCGATCGCCCGCAGATCCGCGTACCGTAGCCGCCTGCCGCCGGACCGCGGCGGGGCGGGAGTCCCGCCGCTCCCGTCGTAGCGCAGGACCGCTCGCGCCGGCGGTTCGGTGCCGGAAACCGCGTCCGCCCGGAGTTGCCACGCGCCGGGGTTGTCCGCCTCGACGACGGCGTCGTAGCGCTCGCCCGAGCCGAACACGAACTCGTCGACGGGAACCGGATCGACCGGTCGGCCGTCGGCGTGCGACACGTTCAGTCGGTGGCCGGCGAGTCGGACGCGGAAGGTCGTCGCGCTCGCGGCGTTGACGAACCGGAGGCGGACGCGCTCGCCGCGTTCGACGGCGAGGGTCGGCGGATCAGACGGCAGTCGACCGTTGACGAGCAAGCCGGCGTACGACGGTCGGCGGTCCCTCATCATCCCGCCGACCGCGCCGCCACCCATTCCGCTGCCGTTCGGTCCGCCGCCCATCCCACCCCCGCTCATCCCCCCCATTCCACCTCCGCCCGTTCGACTTCCGCTCATTCCGCCCATACCCGTTCCGTCCGATCCCGACGGCATCTCCGGCTCTCCGACGAGGTAGTCGTCGAGTACGAGGGTGTACTCCCGATCGTACTCGACGTGCGGCTCTCCCTCCTCGACGATCAGCGGACCGAGCAGTCCGCGGTCGGATTGCAGACCGACGTGACTGTGATAGAAATACGTCCCCGCGGGATCCGCCTCGAACTCGTAGGTGAACGTCGAATCGGGGGCGATCGGCTCCTGCGTCACGCCGGGGACGCCGTCCATCCGGTTCGGAAGCGGCACGCCGTGCCAGTGGATCGTCGTCCCCTCGGAAAGCCCGTTCGTCACGTCGACGCGGAGAACGTCGCCCTCCCCGACGCGCAGTTCGGGGCCCGGAAACGTCCCGTCGTAAAGCCAGGTCCGGGAGGCGTCGGAGTCCGACGCCCCCGGACGAACCGTCCCCGTCGAAGCCGTCAGGTCGACTGTCGCGTCGGCGGGGCCGGATACCGTCGACCGGGGCGTTGACGAGCGAGCGGGGTCGTCGGGGGAACCCTGGACCGTACATCCGGCCAGCGCGACCAGCCCCGCGCCGCCGAGCGAGCGTAGGACGCCGCGTCGCGTCGAGTGTCTGCGCATCATCTCGTCCGAAAGAAGGCGTCGATCGGTGATAAAGTGTAGTTGTGGGTAAACCGAGAATCACTGGATCGGACTTCACAGGGAGTCCTGACGACGCGGGGATGAGGTCAGTTCTCGGGAAGCGCGGCTTTCCGCGCGCCGGACGCCGTCCCCTCCGTCGTCGCCGCTTTCTCGACCACCAGATCCTCCAGCACGAGCACGTCGAGGCCCATCCCGTAGAAGTCCTTGAGCGCCTCCACCGGCGTCGTGACGATCGGTTCGGCGTGATCGTTGAACGAGGTGTTGAGCAGGACGGGCACGCCGGTGATGCGGTCGAACTCCGAGATGAGGCGGTGATACCGCGGATTCTGATCGGCGCTGACCGTCTGCGGGCGGGTCGTCCCGTCGGCCGGGTGGAGCACCGCCGCGACGTCGTCCGTCCGTTCGTCTCTCACGTCGAACGCGTCGATCATGTACGAGGAGGCGGTCGCGTCTTCGAGGTACTCCGCCGCCGCCCCTTCGAGCATCGACGGCGCGAAGGGCCGCCACTCTTCCCTGTGCTTTACGAATCGGTTGACCCGGTCGCGCGATTCGACCGTTCGCGGATCCGCGAGGATGCTGCGGTTGCCGAGCGCGCGCGGTCCCATCTCGGCGCGACCCTGAAACCAGCCGACGAGCGCGCCTTCCGCGAGCCGTTCGGCCGCGTACCGCGCCACGTCGTCGGGTTCGCCGTACGGGATCTTGTTCGTCTCCAGCAGCTCGCGAATCCCACCGACGGCGAACTCGGGGCCGAGGGAGACGGTCTCCATCTTCGGGACGTCCGCGGGCCGTCGATCGATCCACCCCGCGCCGAGCGCGAGGCCGGCGTCGTGGGCGACCGGCTGGACGAACACCTCCTCCACGACCGGCGACTCCCGGACGCGGGCGTTCATCTTGCAGTTGAGGGCGACGCCGCCCGCGAGCGCGACGTTTCCGACGCCGAGCCGACCGGCGTAGGTTTCGGCGATGTCGACGACGGTCTCCTCCAGCAGTTTCTGGGCGACGTGCGCCAGGTCCTTCTGCCACTGATCGAACTCGCCGGGCGTGCCCTGTCGCGGGCGGCCGAACGCCCGCTCCAGCCGCCGCACGCCCCGACCGGTTCCCCAGCCCTCGGTCAGATCGGTCACGTCGTAGTCGACGCCCGTCGCGACCAACCGCCGGAGCGTCCGCTCGATCTCCGGGTTCTCCGTCCCGTACGGGGCGAGCCCCATCACCTTCCCCTCGCCGTTGAACATGCGATAACCGAGGTACTCGGTGACGACGGCGAAGAACAGCCCGAGGCTGTTCGGGTGCTCGTAGGTTCGGAGCCGCCGCAGGCCGTCCCCGTCGCCGTACCAGACGACCGTGGAGTCGTACTCCCCCCTTGGCGTCGACGGTGAGCACGAGCGCCTCGTCGAACCCGGAGGGGTGGAACGCGCTCGCGGCGTGGCACGCGTGGTGCGGCCTCGTGTGAATCGGGGGGACGGGCGTCCCGATCTCGGCCAGCCGCGACTCGATCTCACCGACGGGTCGGAGCCGCGCCTGCAACTGCGTCATCGCGGTCCGTTCGAGCGCGGAGAGCTTCGACAGGACGCCGGGTTGGCGGAGGGAATCGCGGAGGTAGTGCGGGAGGATCTTCGCCCTGAGGCGCGGGTCGTAGGGGAGGACGATCCGGTCGAGGTCGCCCAGTTCGAGGCTCCGGTGGTCGAGACACGCCCGGATCGCCCGTTCCGGGAACGTGTTCGTGGCGTGCTTGGTTCGACAGAGCCGCTCCTCCTCGATGCCGAAGACGAGGTCTCCGTCCGCAAAGAGGGCTGCGCTCGGGTCGTGCTGTCCGTAGAGACCGATCGCGGGTTTGAACGCGAGGACGTACGTCGTCATGGTGCGCGAGGTGTGTCGTTCCGGCGGGTTCGACGTTCGAACGCCGGGTCCGTACCCGAAGCGACGATGCGGGGGAGAATGAGTCGGTGAGCGCGGTTTCAGAGCGAGCAAACGCGCCTCGCCGTTCATATAGTCAGGGAGTGTCGTCGTCGAACGGGCGGCGTCCGGAAGGCTCCGGTGCGGGCGTCGAGGGACCCCCATCGGGGGGAGGCGCGGACCCGTCAGATCTGACGGTCCGTCCCCGACTCGGGCGACGGACGTCCCTCGCGCAGGCGCTTTACGCCGCTGTACACGATCGCCCCGCTGACGAGGACCGCCGATCCGAAGATGAGTGCGACGCTCAGCGCGTCGAGCGCGGCCACGCCGTACGCCGCGCCCAGTTTCTTGCTCGCGACGGCGACGCTTCCCGCGAGAAGCATCGCCGCGAAATACCCTTTGATCTCGTCGTCGTCGACGAGGTTCGTCGCGGCCGATCCGACGCGGGCGCCGAGTGCGCTCCCCGCGAGCAGCGACGTGACGGCCGGGACGTCCACGGCGTTCGCCTGGGCGTAGACGAAGGCGCCGAAGCCGCCGGAGACGGTGATCTGGAGCGCGTCGGTTCCGACGGCGACGGACGCAGGGACGCCGAGGCCGTACACCATCGCCGGCATCAGGAGGAACCCGCCCCCGACGCCCAGGAATCCGGAGAGGACTCCGATCGCGGCGGCGATCGCGAGCGCGATCCACACGGAGACTCGGGGGCCGCCCCTGAGTTCGACCGTCGGCGGTAGCTGGTGGCGCTGAACCCACGCGGCAGCGGCCGCGTCTTCCCCGCCCGTCGCGTCGCCTTCGCCGAGCGAATCGCGCAGCGTGAACAACCCGACTCCCGCGAGCAACCCGACGTACGCGACGCCGATGACGAGATCCGCGAGGCCGAGCGATTCGAGGTGGAAGACCGCCCGCTTTCCGACCTCGATGCCGGCGGTCATGCCGACGGTCATCAGTCCGGCCAGCTTGTAGTCGACCTGCCCCAGATCGCGGTGACGGAGCGCCGCGATGATCGACGTGCCGAACACGAAGGCGAGCCCGCTTCCGACGGCGACCTTGGCGGAGTAGCCGAGCACCAACAGCGCCGGGGTCACGAGGAAGCTCCCGCCCATCCCGAAGAATCCGAACAGGACGCCGATGAGGAGTCCGAATCCGACGAACAGTCCGATCAGCGCGAGGCTCAGTCCGAACGGCTCCATCCTCACTCACCGCCGATCGCGTCCACCACGGCAGCGCCGGCCGCGTTCGTCACGAACCCGTACCCGACGTACAGCGCGAGGGATTCGGCGAGTACGAGCCCCACGACGGCCGCCGCGTGCGCGTTTCCGGAGAGCGTGGCTAGTCCGAACATCGGTCCATCCTCCTTCGACGGAATCGCGGTGATCGCGTGCGTTTCATGCTGCGCTGTCCGTTCGATCGTCGATCGACGAGTTTCTTAATGGTTGTGGGCATATTGTACAATATTATCTCGTTCCGACAGGACTCGGACGGTTCGGTCGTGATCACGTTCTTCGCTCCGTGGGTTCGGTCGCGGTCAGTCCGCCTCCGTCGGCGTCGAACGGGCGTCGTCGGTTCGGGTCCGCCAGTACCCCTGCGCGTACGCGCCGAGGAACATGCCGGCGACGGCCCAGAGGATCGGCAGGTTTCCGACGCCGAGGCTGGCGTACGCAGCGCCGGGGCAGATCCCGGAGATTCCCCAGCCGACGCCGAAGACGGCGCCTCCCGCGACGACGTCGCGGTCGAACTCCTTCAGCCGTCGGCGATAGGCGTCGCCGGTCAGCGGGGCGCTTTCGAGGTACCGGGTCGCGATCGCGAACGTCGATCCGGTGACGAGCGCCGCGCCGCCCATGACGAACAGGAGGCCGAAGTCCTCGAACCGGAGGAAATCGAGCACGACCTCCGGCCGGGCCATGTGACTGTACCCCAGTCCGAAGCCGAACGCCAGCCCGCCGACGAGGATTACCGCCACGAACGGGAGGCCACGCCCCCCGTCGCCGCCCGCCGCTCGTTCGCTCACGGCGTCACCCCCAGCGCCGCGACGAACTGCGCCGTTCCGACGGCGACGGCCATGAACGTCAGGACGTTCGCGATCGAGGTCGGAGACCCCGACCCGACGCCGCAGACGCCGTGGCCGGAGGTGCACCCCTTGCCGAGGCGGGTGCCGACGCCGACGAGGGTCCCCCCGACGAACAGCCGCCACCACTGCACGTCGGTCGTCCAGAAACCCTCCTGAAACAGCGCCGCGTAGAGCGCCGCGCCCGCGACGATGCCGACGGTGAAGACGACGCGCCAGTCCCGCGAGGCGACGTACCGCGGGCGGTTGAACCGGTCGACCGACGAGACGTACGACAGCGTCGATTCGAGGAACGTGCTCGCGCCGGCGATGATGCCCGTTCCGAGGTAGATCGTCGCGACGCCGATCCCCACGAGGACCCCGCCGACGGCGTAGTGACTGACGCCGTTCGGGAACGCCTCCCCGAACGACGCGGGGGCGGGTCCGGCGAGCGGCGCGACGATCGAGGCGACGGTCGCGACGGCCGAGAGCGGATCCGACGTCATCGGCGGTTTCGCTCCGTCGTCGATTCCTCCATCCGTCTACTCGCCCGCCGTGGCGTCCCGACCGGCGGCGCAGTTGTTCGGCCCGAGTTCGAGCTCGAACGCCTCCCCGTCGGTCGCTTCGTTCCGTCCCAGGTTCGTCGCGACGATCTCCTCGTGGTTCGCCGGCCGCGGCGGCAGATCCGAGCGGACGAACTCGACGAACGTCGCCTCGTCCATCGACAGCGCCGCCATCGACGACTTCAGCTCACCGAGGGTCGCGGTGTACGTTCCGTCGGCGGCCGGCGTCGCGGCGTCGCTGAAGTGCCCCGGCGCGACAGTGGTGTCGTCCGGAAGCGGCAGGATCCGCTCGTGCAACGTCTCGTAGAGCCGGCGGGCGGCGGCGGGCGCGCACTCGTCACCGTCCTCCAGATCGGGCCGGGCGACGCTCTCGACGAAGAGCCCGTCGCCGGTGAGGAGAACGTCGCCGACGCGGTAGGCGGTCATCCCCGTCGTGTGTCCGGGCGCGTGGACCGCCTCGATCGTCTCGTCGCCGAGCGGGAGTTCGTCGCCGTCCGCGACGGTCGCGTACGCGCTGTCGTACTCGACGCCGCGGGCGGCCGCGGGTTCCGGAATCACGGCTTCGGCCCCCGCCTCGTCGGCGAGCGCGCGGACGCCGCTGACGTGGTCGGCGTGGACGTGCGTGTCGATGGCGTACGCGATCTCCGCCCCGAGCGCCCGGGCGTCCCGGACGTACTCGGGGACGAACGCCCGGAGCGGGTCGACGACCGCCGCCTCGCCGCCCGAGACGATCAGGTAGGCGAGACAGCCGCTCGACGGCCGCCGGTACTGCGCGACCGTCGCGTCCGCCCCGACGTCGAGCTCCGCGTACTCGTAGAGGCGCGCCCAGCCGTTCATCCCCTCGGCGAGGTGGACCGCGTCGTATCCGCGCTCCGCCAGGAGACCGGCGACGTACTCGCTGGACTGTCCCTTCGCGCAGACCGCGACGAGCCGTTCGTCCTCGGGGAGCCGCTCGAACAGCTCCTCGTCCGGATCGTCGACGAGGAAGCCGTAGTAGGGGAGGTTGATCGTCTCGACGCCGTCGCCGCCGATTCGCCACGATTCGGATTCCTCGGGGGCGCGCGTATCGAGAACGACGACGTCGTCGCCCGCGTCGATTCGCTCCTTCAGAGTCTCCGGTTCGATGCTCTCGACCGACGCGTCCGGCCGCGGAAACGCTGGTTCGCTCATGTGTTCCGTTTCTCGCTACCGGACCGTCGCACATAAGAGTTGTCATAGTATTCCCAATAATATACAATACTATTGGCGAAGACGCTCGAAACAGGGACGGGAGAAAACGCGCGCTGAGCGCCCTGAATGCGCGGAGGTGACTGGGACCGCACGATTTCGTCCGTTTCGCCCGCCCGTTCGGAGCGACCTCGGTCGATGTAACCGCGTCCCGTCGTCCCGATGATCGACACGCTTTTAGCCGAGCACAAGATATTGTGCTTTGAAGCCAATATAATACACTACTACCCATGAACACGAACGACATCGCGGAAACGCTGGACGTGAAGGGGCAGAGCTGCCCGATGCCCGTCGTGAAGACGCGACAGGCGATCGACGCGCTGGAGGCGGACGACGTGCTCGAAGTCCTCGCCACCGACTCCGGAAGCGTGAGCGACATCCGCGGGTGGGCGAACGCGACGCCGGACGTCGAACTCCTCGACCAGACCGAAGACGGGTCGGGCGGCGAGACGGTGTACAAACACTACGTGAAGCGGACGAGCTGAAGAATGAGCGCCGACGCACGTCCGGTCGGAACGGACGACGAGGACGCCGGCGACGGCGTCGAGAGCAACGACGTCGCGGTCCTCCGCGAACGAGTCGCGGATCTCGAAGCGCGGCTCGCGGACGCACGGGCCGAGGGGGGTGACGGCGGCAGGAAGATGACGATCGTGGCGACGAAGGGGACGCTCGACATGGCGTATCCGCCGCTCATCCTCGCGAGCACGGCGGCGGCCTTCGGCTGGGACGTGGTCGTCTTCCACACGTTCTGGGGACTGGACATCCTCCGCGAGGGGAAGTCCACGAACCTGCGGCTGAGCGCCGTGGGGAATCCGAACCTGCCGATGCCGAACGCCCTCGCGGCGCTTCCGGGCATGGACGGGGTGGCGACGCGACTGATGAAACGGAAGATCGAGGAGAACGGGACGGCCACCGTGGCGGAGCTGATCGACGTCTCGCTCGAAAGCGGGGTCGACCTCCAGGCCTGCCAGATGACGATGGACCTCATGGGATACGAGGCGGAGGACCTCCACGACGGCGTGACGACGGGCGTGGGCGCCGCGACCGCCCTGGAGCACATGGCCGACGCCGACGTGCAGCTTCTGATCTGAGGGCCCCAGTCGACGGGCGCACCGCCGGAACCGCGGCCCGGGATGGCCGCGTCCGGCGGACCCCGCTCCGGAACCGGGACTCAGGGCGGTCGTTCCATCGCGAACCGATCGCGGGTCGTCGCGTAGTGGCTCCCCGACAGCCGCCCGACGGCGTCGAGCTTCGTCACGTCGAGTTTGCCGCCCGTCGTCACCTCGTCGTCGACGTGGGCGTAGACGACCTCGCCGAGGATCATCGTGGAGCCGCCGACCTCGATCGAGTCGTACAGCCGACACTCGAAGGAGATCTTCGCGTCCGCGACGCGCGCCGCGTTCACCCACTCCGCCTCGGCTTTCGCGAGGTCGGCGCGGTCGAACTCGCTCTCGCCGGACGGAAGCGACGCGCTCGTCTCGTTCATCCGCTCCGCGAGGTCCGCCGTCACGACGTTCACGACGAACTCGCCCGTGTCGAGGACGTTCCGCGGCGTGTCCTTGAGGTCCCCGCCGGTCCCGACCGGCGCGAACATCAGGACGGGCGGGTCGACCGCGACGACGTTGAAGAAGCTGTAGGGCGCGAGGTTGTCGACGCCCGCGGCGCTCCGGCTGCTGACCCACGCGATGGGTCTGGGGACGACCGCGCCGGCGAGGAGTCGGTAGGGGCCGAACGTCCCCGGTTCGCCCTTCATTCGTCCGCCCCGCGGCCGTCTTCGAACGGATCGATCGCTCGGCTCCCCGGCTCGTCTTCGTCGACGCCGAACCCCGGGCCCGCGGTCGCGAGTTCGAACACGAGGCCGTCCGGGTCGGTGAAGTAGACGCTCCGGAAGTACGTCCGGTCCTTGACCTCCGAGACCCGCACGTCGCGCGAGCGCAGGTGCTCGCGCCACTCCCGCAGCGTCTCCTCGTCCTCGACGCCGAAGGCGAAGTGGTGGCTCGCGCCCGGTCCGGGCGTTCCCCGGGAATCCGGGTACTCGAAGTACGTCACCGTCGTTCCCGGCTCGCCCGCCGGCGTCGACGAAAAGTAGTAGTGGGGCGTCCCGGGGTCGTCGTAGTTCTGCGTCCGCTTTACCGTGTGCCAGCCGAGTGCCTCCTCGTAGAACTCCCTCGTCCGCTCCATGTCGGTACAGACGTTCGTCACGTGGTGCAGGCCGGTGGTCGGTGGTGCGTCGGTCATGTCGAGTGCGGTGCGTCGAGCTACGCGCCCGACGCACATACCCGTTTTCGGACGCGAACGTCACCCGGTGACGCCGACGTTAGCGGGGAGTCGCCACCGCGCACCGCGTGCGTTTCCCGTCGACTCTCGATCGCAGTCCGACGAACCGACTATTTTTAGACGTATGGGGTTTAACGCGAGGTATGGCCCGATTTCCATCGGGCTTTAACCGTATATACTATCTAATCATCTGGTGTAGGAGCTTTTTTATGCGATAATGTGATTTTCTACTGTGGCGCGATCCGCTCTGGAACCAACCTGTCATGTGTGAGCTATCAACCGTTACACGGTCGCGCCGCGCCGAAACGGCGTACGCTCGTCGGCGCGGGCGTCAGCCCGTCCGCGTCCGGCGTTCGCACGAACGACTACTTGACCGGCGGGGAGTGACGACGCGGTCGACCGGCGAGGGGCGACGTCACAGTCGATACACGGGGAGCGGCCGCGCACGTCGCGCCGGGCGAACAACGCGAGATCCGTTTGTAGAAATTTACAACACCTTATATAGGAAGGCTCCGAGAGACGGATAAGCGGCGGGTGAGCGCGCCCCGACGATCGCCGGCGGTCGACGGAGCGGCGTTCGACGCCGGCCACAGAGACATGCAACGACGCACGCTCGTCACCGCCCTGATTCTGGTATCGCTCCTCGCGTCGCAACCGGCCGGCGCGGCGGATCCCGAGTTCCGGGTGTACGTCCCCGAGCCGACGCTCGCGCCCGGCGGGGAGGCCGAACTCACCGTTCAACTGACGAACGACCCCGACGATCCGGACGAGCGGGCCGAACCGGCCGAGAACGTCCGTGCCACCGTCGAGTCGGGCGACGCGCCCATCGACGTCACCTCCGGCACGCGGCTGCTCGGTTCGACGGCGGACGGGCAGGTACAGGAGGTCACGGTTCGCGTCGACGTCCCCTCGACGATCGAGCCGGGGTCGTACGAGCTACCGATCGACGTCGAGTACGAGCACGACGGCGACGAGGAGTCGGAGCGCGTCTACGCGTCCGTCGAGGTCGAAGACCGCGCCCAGTTCGCCGTCGACGGGGCGGAGACGACCGCGCCGGTCGGCGGGGGCGGCACGTCGACGGTGACGATCACGAACGTGGGCACGGAGGCGGCGTCGAACGCCTCGACGACGGTCACCTCGACCGATCCGGACGTCCAGTTCGGCGGGAGCGAGTCGGCGACGCAGTACGCCGGCGAGTGGGAGCCCGGCGAGAGCAGGACGTTCGAGTACCGAACGACGGTCGCAAACGGCGCCGACGCCCGGGATCACACGGTCGAGAGCGTCGTCGAGTACGACGACGAGGGCGGCACGGAGCGGACGTCGCGGACGCTCTCGTTCGGGCTGACGCCCCTCGGAGAACAGACGTTCGCCGTCGAAAACGTCGACAGCGCGCTCCGGGTCGGACAGGAGGGGACGCTCGGCGGCGAGATCGTGAACACCGGCGAGACGACGGCGAGCAACGCGGTGGTCGTCCTGGAGAGTTCGAACCCGAACGTCGAGGTGCTCGAATCGGAGTACGCCGTCGGCGAACTCGGGCCGGGCGACCGCGCGGACGTCGCGTTCGACACCGAGGTGACCGACTCGGCCGAGGCCGGACCCCGTCAGCTCTCGATGCGGGTCGAGTACCGCGACGAGGACGACGACGAACGCGAGAGCGACCCGATCGACGTGCGCGCCGACGTGGGACCGAAAGAGAGCGAGTTCGACGTCGAGCCCGTGAACGCGACCTTCGAGGCGGGCGAAGACGGCACGCTCGAGCTGAACGTGACGAACAACCGCGACGAGACGCTCCGCGAGATCTCCGCGAAGCTGTTCGAGGAAGCGCCGATCTCCGCGTCGGACGACGAGGCGTTCGTCCCCGAACTCGAACCGGGCGAGAGCGCGACGCTCCGCTTCGAAGTCGGCGTCGAGGGCGACGTGCTCGCGAAGACCTACCCCCTGAAACTCGACTTCCAGTACGACGACGAGGAGGGCGAGACGCTCATCTCCGACACGTACCAGGTGCCGATCGCCGTCACCGACGAGGGCGGGAGCGGCCTGCCGCTCGGCATCGCCGTCGGGATCGTCGCCTTCGTCGCCCTCGGGGCGGTCGGGTACGTCTACAGCCGGCGGTAAGCGCGGATGGACCACCAACGACTCATCGACTGGGTGGACGACCGCATCGTCGACAGCCCGTGGCGCGTCGTCCTCGCGTTCCTCGCGTTGACGGCCGTGTTCGCCGTCGGACTGGGGAACGTCTCGACCGAGGCCGGAACCCAGCAGTTCGCCGAGGACATCCCCGAGGAGCGCGCGCTGTCGGACATCAACAGGGAGTTCGGCCCCTCGTTCGAGCCCGACACGGGAAGTACGCAGCTCATCCAGCGGGGCGACGACGTGCTGTCGAAGCCGGAGCTCCTGCGGATGCTCCGTGCTCAGGAACGCCTCGAAGAACGCGAGGATCTGCGCGTCTCCTCCACGTCGAGCGCGGCGCAGGTCGTGGCGCGGACGATCGATCCGGACGCGGACACGCTCGACCGACAGATCCGGGCGATCGAGGGGGCGACGGCGACCGAAGTCGAGCGCGCGGTGCGGGAGAACGCGAACAACCCCGGGTTCACCGGCACGGTGAGCAACGACTTCAACGAACGCGACGCGTCGGCGTCCGCGACGATCGGCGTGGTCGAACACACGCTCCCGGCCGGGCTGAGCGGCGGCACCGGCGAAGGCGGCTCCAGTCCGCTGACGCCGATTCAGCTGAACGCACAGCGCGTCGTCGACACGGTCGGGGGCGACATCACGGTGTTCGGGAGCGGGATCACCTCCGAGGAGTTCGGAAACGTCATCAGCGACTCGCTCTTCATCGTCACGCCGGCCGCCGTGGTCTTCATCCTCTTTTTCCTCGTGATCGCCTACCGCGACCTCGTGGACCTCCTCCTCGGCTCGTTCGCCCTCCTCATGGCCGTGGTGTGGACGTTCGGCTTCCTCGGGCTGGCGAACATCCCGTTCAACCAGATCATGATCGCGGTGCCGCCGCTCTTGCTCGCGGTCGGCATCGACTTCGGCATCCACGCCATCAACCGCTACCGCGAGGACCGGATGGACGGCCGCGGCATCGACGAGGCGATGCGTCTCGCGACGGACCAGCTGCTCGTCGCCTTCTTCATCGTCACCAGCACGACCGTCATCGGGTTCCTCTCGAACCTCGCGAGCGACCTCGTTCCGATCCGCGACTTCGGCGTGGCGGCGGCGATCGGCATCGTCTTCACCTTCCTCATCTTCGGGATCTTCCTCCCGGCGGCGAAGGTGCTCGTCGACCGGGCGCGGGAGCGCTACCCGATCCCGACGTTCAGCCGGACGCCGCTCGGTGCGGAGGGTTCGCGGCTCGGCTCCGCGCTCCGCGGCGGCGTCGTCGTCGCCGAGCGCGCGCCGGGCGCGTTCCTCGCGCTCGTCCTCGTTTCGAGCGCCGCGGCGGGCGTCTACGCGACCGAGATCGACACCAGCTTCTCCGACGAGGACTTCCTCCCGCCGGAGGAGACGCCGGCCTACCTCCAGGTGCTTCCGGAGCCCTTCAGGCCGGGCGAGTACACCGTCGTCGAGCAGTTGAACTTCCTCGAACGGAAGTTCCAGACGACGCAGGGCGGCACCGCCACGGTCTACCACGAGCGGCACATGGAGGACGACACCGCCCTCGAATCGCTCCACCGCGCCGGTGACGACCCGCCGGAGACGTTCGTCAGGCAGGGTCGCCACGCCGACGAGGAGAGCATCGTCACCGTCGTCGAGTCGCACGCGGAGCGGGATCCCGAGTTCCGCCGCCTCGTCGACCGCAACGACCGCGACGGCAACGGGATCCCCGACCGCAACCTCGATCGGGTGTACGATTACCTCCTCGACTCGTCCGCGAGCGCCGAGGCGAGCCAGTACCTCGCGGACGACCGGCGGAGCACCCGGGTCGATTACGCGGTGAAGGGCACCGCCGAGAACGACGAGGTGACGAGCGACGCGCGGAGCGTCGCCGATCGCTACCGCGGCGACGCCGTCGCGACCGGCGACATCGTCGTCTTTCAGGCGGTGTCGGACCTCATCCTCGAGTCCGCGGTCCTGAGCCTCGCGGTCGCGCTCTGTGGCACCGTCGCCTTCCTCGTCTTCATCTACTGGGTACTGGAAGGACACCCGTCGCTGGGGATCGTCAACACGGTTCCCATCGCGGTGGCCGTCGCGTTCGTCGCGGGGTCGATGCGCCTCCTCGGCATCTCCTTCAACGCCTTCACCGCGACCATCCTCGCGCTCACGATCGGCCTCGGCATCGATTACTCGGTCCACGTCGTCCACCGGTTCGTCGACGAGCGCCGCGGATACGGCCTGTTCGACGCGCTCGATCGGACGGTCCGGGGGACCGGCGGGGCGCTGACGGGGAGCATGCTGACGACCGCGTTCGGGATCGGCGTGTTGACCCTCGCGGTCCTCGACGTGCTGGGGCAGTTCGGGATCCTCACCGCCCTCAGCATCGTGTACTCCTTCCTCGCGTCGCTTCTCGTGCTCCCGTCGACGCTCGTCCTCTGGGATCGGTTCGCGAACGACGACCCCGAGACTCCGATGGACGCGGCGGCGGACGGGGCCGTCCCGGATCGGGGGGGTGACGCCGCTTGAGCGCCGACGAGCACGACGCGGTCGCCTCGCTCGAACGGCTCGGCCTGTCGAACTACGAAGCGCGGGTGTTCCTCGCGCTCCAGAAGCTCGGGACGGGGACGGCGCGCGACGTCCACCGCGTCGCTGGCGTCCCGCGATCGCAGGTGTACGGGGCGGCCGAGGAGCTGGAGGAGCGCGGCCTCGTCGAACTCCAGCAGTCGACGCCGAAGCGGTACCGGCCGGTGAGCCTCGACGCGGCCCGCGAGCGGCTGTCGGCGCGGCTGGAGCGCGAACAGGAGCGGGCGTTCGGGTACCTCGAACGGGTTCAAAAGGAACGCACCGGTCCCGAGACGCGCGAGGACGTGTGGACGCTCCGCGGCAGGGAGCCGATCTCGAACCGCGTCGTCGACCTCGTCGGCGGCGCGGACGAGCGCGTCCTGCTCGCGGCGGCGGCGCCGGAACTCGTCTCCGACGGGATGGTCGAGGCGCTGTTCGAGAGAGCCGAAACTGGCGTCGAGGTCGTGGTCGTCAGCGAGGACCCGGCGGTCAGGGAGCTGTTCGCGGGCGGGCGGTGCGCCGTCTACGCGCCGATCGAGGAGCCGCCGTCGGACCACACGGGTCGCCTCCTGCTCTGCGACGACAACGTCGTCCTCCTGTCCGTGCGCGCCGGCTCCGCCTTCCCGGACTCGACGGAGGAGACGGCGATCTGGAGCGCGGACACCGCGCTCTCGGCCGTACTCACCCAGGTCATCCGCAGCGGCATGGCCGCCCTGCTGGGAGAGTAGCCGGCCCGCCGATCACCGCCGAACGCGGAAGCCCTCCTCGCCCTCCGGCTCCCCGTACTCGGCGTCGACGCTCTCGACCCTGGCGGCCGGGCTGCCGGCGTGGCACCACTCGACCATCCCCTCGACGGCGTCCTCGGGCCCCTCGAAGACGGCTTCGACGCGGCCGTCGTCGAGGTTCCGAACCCAGCCGTCCACGCCCCGCTCGCGGGCCTCGTCGCGGGTGTTCGCGCGGTAGTAGACGCCCTGCACCGTCCCGGAGACGAACACGTGTGCGCGCGTGCGGTCTGCCATGGCCCCGGGTTCGATCGACGGGCACAAAAAACGAGGCGGGATTCGGTCGGTGAACGGAGCGGGATTCGAACGGCGGACGCACGCTCCAGGCCGACGGCGGTCGTCCGAGTTCGTGCGCGCGTCGCCGAAACCGGTTCCCTCTAAGTGTCCGGACCGAGAGGGGCCGGTATGGAACTGTTCGGTACAGCCGGGATCCGGGGGCGCGTCGCCGATCGGGTGACGCCGGAACTCGCGCTCGCGGTCGGCCGGGCGGTCGGCGAGGACGGTGACGAGTTCGTCGTCGGCCGGGACGGGCGCGTCACCGGTCCCGCCCTCGCCGCCGCCGTCGAGGCGGGGCTGGAGTCGGCAGGCGCGAACGTCCACCGCGCCGGGACCCTCCCGACGCCCGCGCTGGCGTTCGCCTCGCGGGGACGGCGCGGCGTGATGCTCACGGCGAGCCACAACCCGCCGACGGACAACGGCATCAAGGTGTTCGACGACGGCGTCGAGTACGACCGGGCGCTCGAACGGGCGATCGAAACGCGCGTCGACGCGGGGTCGGCGGCCGCGCCGTGGCACGAGTGGGGGCGCGGCGACCGCGTCGAACCGCTCTCGGCCTACCGCGAGGCCGTGGTCGAGTACGCTCGGCGGCGGGGTGCCGCCCCGGACGGCCTCCGGATCGCGGTCGACTGCGGCAACGGGATGGCGGGCCTCGCCACGCCGCAGGTGCTCCGCGCGCTCGGCGCCGGCGTCGTCACGCTCAACGCCAACGTGGACGGCCACTTCCCCGGTCGGGAGAGCAAGCCGACGCCCGAGTCGCTCTCCGACCTCCGCGAGTTCGTCGCGGACGCGGCGGACGTCGCCTTCGGAATCGGCCACGACGGCGACGCGGACCGAATCGTGATCGTCGACGCGGACGGCGAGGTCGTCCACGAGGACACGATCGTGGCCATCCTCGCGGAGCACTACGTCCGGTCGAGCGGGGCTGACGATCCTGTCGTCGTCACGACGCCGAACGCTTCCGCGCGCATCGACGAGCGCGTTCGGGCGGCCGGGGGTCGGGTCGAGCGGATCCGCCTCGGCGCGCTGCACGAGGGGATCACCGCGGCCCGCGCCGACGGCGGCGACGTCGTCTTCGCCGCCGAACCGTGGAAGCACATCCACACCTCGCTCGGCGGCTGGATCGACGGCGTCGCCAGCGCGGCGGTGCTGGCCCGCCTCGTCGCCGACTCCGGCCTGTCGACGCTGCGCGCCCCGGTGACGGAGCGCCCGTACCGGAAGGTCGCCGTCGACTGCCCGGACGCGTCGAAACCGACCGCGATGGCGACGCTGGAGGCGACGCTGCCGGAGGCGTTTCCCGATGCCGACGCGAGCACGGAGCACGGCGTCAGACTGGAGTTCCCCGACGCCTCGTGGGTGCTGGTCCGCCCGAGCGGGACGGAACCCTACGTCCGCGTCTACGCCGAGAGCGAGGCGGTCGACGAACTCGTGGAGCGGACCGCCGACCTCGTCGCCGCCGCCGTGGCGGACGCGTCGAGCGACTGATCCGCGCGGGGTCGACGGCAACCGCTCGAACGAGTCGTCGGCCGGCCGACATCCTCCTGCCGTCGTCTACTTTCCGCCGTATTTCTCGTTTTCGGCGCGCACGGGGGCGAAACGACGCACTTATGGGATCTTCTCCGCCCCTTCAGTACAGAGGGATACACACTCATGGACAGACGTACGTTTCTCAAGGGGACCGGCGCGGCCGGCGTCGTCGGATTGGCAGGTTGTACCGGCGGACCGACGGAGGGCGGAGACGGTAACGGCGACGGCAATTCGAGCGACGGAGGCGGTGGCGGCTCCGGGAGCGCCGAGGCCAACGTCGGCGTGGTGTACGCCACGGGCGGACTCGGCGACGGGTCGTTCAACGACCAGGCGAAGGCCGGCGCGGAGCGGGCGACGGACGAGTTCGACGTCGACTACGAGGAGGCCCAGCCGAGCGAAGTGTCGGAGTTCGCCAACTACCAGCAGCAGTTCGCCGGGTCGACGAACCCCGAGTACGATCTGATCTGCTGCATCGGCTACCTGCAGGAGGACGCGCTGTCGGAGACGGCCCCCGACTACGAGGATCGGAACTTCATGCTCGTCGACTCGGCCGTCGAGGAGCCGAACGTATCGAGCTACGTCTTCGGCGAGGAGCAGGGGTCGTTCCTCGTCGGCCACCTCGCGGGGCTCCTGACGACGCGGGAGTTCGAGGCCGGCGCGGGCGCGACGCAGTCGGACGCGGCGAACGTCGGCTTCGTCGGCGGCGAGGAGGGATCGCTCATCGGCAAGTTCGAGGCGGGGTACAGGGCCGGCGTCGCGCGCGCCGGCGGCGACATCGAGGTCCAGCGCACGTACGTCGGCAGCTTCAACGACCCGGCCGGCGGCAAGGAGGCCGCGCTGGCGATGTACAACGACGGTGCGGACGTCATCTACCACGCGGCGGGCAACACCGGAACCGGCGTCTTCCAGGCCGCACAGGAGGCCGGCCGGTTCGCCATCGGCGTCGACCAGGACCAGTCGAAGACGAAGTCCGGGTACGCCGACGTCATCCTCGCGAGCATGGTCAAGCGGGTCGACACGGCCGTCTACACGTCCATCGAGAACGTCGTCAACGGCGAGTTCGAGGGCGGGTCGACGACGACGCTCGGCCTCGAACAGGAGGGCGTCTCCATCGAGTACGGGCAGGAGCTCGAAGGCGAGATCTCCGGCGACGTGAAGTCGGAGATCGAGGCGTCGCAGAAAGCGATCGTCGACGGCGACGTCTCCGTTCCGTCGAGCCCCGACGAGCTGTAGGCGGGCGGACTCGCGGCGAATCCGCGCGCTTAAGGGGAAAGTGGGCGACGAACTACCAATGTCACCGTCCGTCCATCTCGACGGAATAACGAAGCGCTTCCCCGGCGTCCTCGCGAACGACGACGTCGACCTCGTCGTCGAGGACGGGACGGTTCACGCGCTTCTCGGCGAAAACGGTGCGGGAAAGACGACGCTCATGAACGTCCTCTACGGGCTGTACGAGCCCACGGAGGGACGCGTCGTCGTGAACGGCGAACCGCGGCGGTTCGACGCCCCCGGCGACGCCATCGACGCCGGGATCGGCATGATCCACCAGCACTTCATGCTCGTCGATCCAATGACCGTCGCCGAGAACGTGACGCTCGGCAACGAGCCGACGAAGTGGCTCGGGCTGGCGGTCGATCGCGACCGCGCCAGAGCCGAAGTCGTCGAACTCCGGGATCGCTACGGCTTCGACGTCGATCCCGACGCGACGATCGCGGACGTGGGCGTCGGCGTCCAACAGCGGGTCGAGATCCTGAAGGCGCTGTACCGCGGCGCGGAGATCCTGATCCTCGACGAGCCGACGGCGGTGCTGACGCCGCAGGAGGTCGAGGACCTCTTCGTCGTGTTCGACGAACTCACGTCGCAGGGCAAGACGATCATCTTCATCACGCACAAGCTCGGCGAGGCGATGGCGGTCGCGGACGAGATCACCGTCCTCCGCGACGGTCGGAACGTCGGCACCGTCGCGGCCGGCGGGACGACCCGCGAGGAGCTGGCCGAGTTGATGGTCGGCCGCGAGGTGCTCGACCGGGTCGAAAAACCGCCGGCCGCGACCGGCGACGTGGTCCTGCGGGTCGAGGACCTCGCCGTCGACGACGATCGCGGGATTCGAGCGATCGACGGCGTCTCGCTGTCGGTCCGCGGGGGCGAGGTGTTCGGAATCGCCGGCGTCGACGGCAACGGGCAGGCCGAACTCGTCGAGGCGATCACCGGCCTGCGCGAGCCGGAGGCGGGCGCGGTGATTTACCGGGGCGAGGACGTCACAGACTGGTCCCGCCGGCGGCGCATCGACGCGCGGATGGCGTACGTCCCGGAGGACAGACACGAGCGCGGGCTCGTGATGGACTTCGACCTCGTAGGCAACGGCATCCTCGGCAGCCAGCACCGCGAGCCGTTCTCGCGGGGCGGCCGCATCGACCGGGCGGAGACGCGCGAGCACGCCTCGGAGATCATCGCGGAGTACGACGTCAGACCGCCGAACCCCGACGCGACGGCGGAGTCGCTCTCCGGCGGCAACCAGCAGAAGTTCATCGTCGGCCGGGAGTTCGCGCGCGATCCCGAACTCGTCGTCGCCACGCACCCGACGCGCGGGGTCGACATCGGCTCGACCGAGTTCATCCACGATCGGCTGCTCGAACTCCGCGCCGCGGGCGTCGCGATCCTCCTCGTCTCCTCGAAGCTGGAGGAGGTGCGGGGGCTCTCGGATCGGCTCGCGGTCGTGCACGACGGCGAGATCATGGACGTGGTCGATCCCGAGGCCGTCACCGAGGAGGCGATCGGCCTGTTGATGGCCGGCGAGGAGCCGGCCGCGGACGGTGAACGCGCGTCGGCCGGCGCTGTGGACGGTGTCACCGCCGACGGGGAGGGACGATGAGCGCGGCCGACCGGCTCGGCGACCGGGGGCGGCGGGCGCTCTCCCGGCTCGTCCGCGCCTCGGCGTTCGAGCGGGCGCTCATCAGCCTCGCGGCGCTCGCGCTCGCGATGCTCGTCGGGATCGTCGTCGTCCTCGCCGCCGGGCGGATGACGACGTGCACGACGGCGGCGACGACGTACTTCGGCGTCGGCTTCTGTTACGACCCGTTTCAGGTGTACGACCGGCTCTTCCTCGGCGCGCTCGGCGACCCGATCAACCCGCTGTTCCGGCCGCTCGAAGGGCAGTTCGCGCCGCCGTTCCGCCGCGGCTGGAACCCCCTCAACGGCCAGATGGCGGTCACGCTGGCGGAGACGACGGTGCTCGTGTTCACCGGGCTGTCCGTCGCGCTGGCGTTCCGCGCGGGCATCTTCAACATCGGAACGCAGGGCCAGCTCGTCGTGGGGGCGCTCGCGACCGCGCTCGCGACGCTGTACGCGGCCCCCCTCGTGACGGGCGTCGCCGGGACGCTCGTCCTCGTCCCCTTCGGACTGCTCGTCGGCGCGCTCGCCGGGGGGCTGTACGGCGCGATCCCGGGCGCGCTGAAGGCGTACGCGGACGCGAACGAGGTGATCACGACGATCATGCTCAACTTCGTCGCCACCGGCGTCGCGCTGTACCTCGTCGCGGGGCCGTTTCAGGATCCGGAGAGTCAGGCGAACGAGACCGCCGCGCTGCCCGACTACGCACGGTTTCCTTCGGTGCTGTACGAACCCCGGGACGACTTTTCCATCCTCGCGCTCGCCGTCGGCGTCGTCCTCGTCGTCGGGACGTACTACCTGCTCGAACGCACGTCCTTCGGGTACGACATCCGGACGAGCGGGAAACAGCCCGCCGCGGCGGAGTACGGCGGCGTGAACGCGGCGCGGACGGTCGTCTCCAGCATGACCCTCTCGGGCGCGCTCGGCGGGCTGGGCGGCGCGGTGTACGTGCTCATGATCCTCGGCAACTTCGAGACGGGCGTCCCCTCCTACGGCTTCGACGGCATCACCGTCTCGATCCTCGCGGGCAACAACCCGCTCGGCGTCGGGCTCGCGGCCTTCCTCTTCGGCGTCCTGAAGAGCGGCTCCATCGTCGTGGACGTGGGGACGGACGTGCCGCCGGAGCTCGTGGGCGTCCTCCGCGGGCTCATCATCCTGTTCGTCGCCATGCCGGAGTTCTTCCGGTTCGCCGGAAGGCGGGTGCTCCCCGACGCGCCCGAGGCGCGCGGACGGGTGGCGACGGACGGCGGCGTGGCGAACGGAGACGAGGACGCCGCGCGGTCGAACGGGGGTGGGCCGGATGAGTAACGCCTCCGTCGACCGGGTGCGCGGGCTGTCGGCGAAGGAGACCACCGTGGCGGTCGTCGGCGTCGCGCTCGCGGCGTTCGTCGTCGTCGGCCTCGCCCTCCCGGGATCGACGCCCGGGCGGGTTCTGCGGGTCGCACTCACGAAGAGCACGCTCTCCTCGATGCTCCGGCTGTCGGTGCCGATCGCCTTCGCGGCGCTCGGGGGAATCTTCGCCGAGAAGAGCGGCGTCATCAACATCGGGCTCGAAGGGCTGCTCATCGTCTCGGCGTTCGCCGCGGTGCACGGGGCGTACGTCGCCGACGGAAATCTCTGGATCGGCCTCCTCGTCGGCGTCGCGTCGAGCACGGTGCTCGCGGCGCTCTTCGCCGTCGTCTGCATCGAGTTCCGCGCCGACCAGATCATCGCCGGGTTGGCGGTGTGGCTCATCGCCCTCGGACTCGCCCCCTTCCTCTCGCGGGCGATATACGGCGGTCCCAACACCGAGAGCGTGGACACCCTCGGGGCGGTGACGATCCCGGTGCTGTCGGAGATTCCGGTCTTCGGCGCGCTGTTCGACGCCGACCCGCTCGTCTACCTGATGTTCGTCGCGACCGGTTTCTCGTGGTACGCGCTCAACCGGACGACCTTCGGCAAGCGCGTCGTCGCCAGCGGCGAGAACCCGAAGGCGCTCGACACCGCCGGCGTGAACGTGGGTCGCGTTCGGTACGCCGCGGTCCTCCTCTCTGGCGTGTTCGCCGGCATCGGCGGCGCGGCGCTCGCGTTCAGCATCGGCCAGTTCACCGGCGGCGGGCAGACGATGGTCAACGGCAAAGGGTTCATCGCGATCGTCGCGTACCTGTTCGGCAACTACAACCCCGTCGGCGCGCTCCTCTCGACGTTCCTCTTCGCCGGCCTCGACGCGCTGCAGATCCGCCTGCAGTCGGGCGCGATCGTCTCCGTCCCGGACTCGCTCGTGCGGACCATCCCCTACGTGACGGTGATCGTCGTGCTCGCGCTGTTCGGCAAGACGCGGATCCCGAAGGCCGCGGGCGAGCACTACGAGTCGGGCGAGGACTGAAAGGGCTCCGCCTTTCTACGTCGCCCGGCGGATCACGTCGTCGGGTCGACGACGGAATCGGGGATAAAGAGTTTTCCTCCCGGGATATGCACTCTCCCCAATGACCAGTTACGAGTACGACGTCGTGGTGGTCGGCGCGGGGACCGCCGGCTGTTACGCGGCGGCGACCGTCGCGAACGAGGGACTCGACGCGGTCGTCGTCGAGCGGAAGTCGGAGGAGGAAGCCGGGCACATCGCCTGCGGCGACGCGCTGAAGGGCGCAGACGCGTTCCCCGACGCGATTTCCAAATCGCAGATCGAGCCCGCGTTCACCAACACCGGCGTCGACCACGGTCGGTTCGAAATCCCGTCGCACGACACCGTGCTGGAGATCCCCGTGCCGGGCGAACTCGCGGTCATCGACCGCTGGGAGTACGGCCGGCGAATCATCGAGGGCGCGGCGAACGCGGGCGCGGATTTCCACTACGACACGGTCGTCCAGGACGTGACGCAGGACGACGACGGCCGGGTGACGGGCATCCGCGGCAAGCGGAAGGGCGAGGTCGTCGAGTACGAAGCGGCGGTGACGATCGACGGCGCGGGCGCCCTTTCCATCCTGCAGGACAAAGCGGATCTCTCGGCCGCGACGTTCGACACGAACGTCTCGTACTCGCAGTTCTGCTCGGCGTACCGCGAGATCGTCGAGGTGAACGAGGAGGTGCCGTGGAAGGACGCGCTCGTGTTCAAGCCGACGAAGCGCGCCGCGGGATACCTGTGGTACTTCCCGCGCACGGGCACGGAGATCAACGCGGGGCTCGGCTTCCAGATGAACGAAGAGCCGATGAAGCTGGTCGAGGACCTCAAGGAGGATCTGCGCGAACGCCCCGAGTTCGAGGGCGCGACGGTGACCGACAAGCTGGGCGCGGCGCTGCCGACCCGGCGGCCGTACGACTCGGCGGTCGCGCCGGGCTTTCTCGCCGCGGGCGACTCGGCGGGTCACGTCAACCCCACCACCGGCGGCGGGATCGCCGGCGCGGCGTACGCCGGCAACTACGCCGGCGAGCAGGCCGTGAGGGCGGTTGCGGACGGCGACGCGAGCGAGGAGGCGCTGTGGCGGTACAACGAGCGCGTGATGGACCACTTCGGGGCGCGCTACGCGGGCCTCGACGTGTACAACGTCCTCTCGACCGCGGTCGACGTGGACGACCTGATGGGGCTTCTCGCGTCCCTGCCGGGCGAGAAGCTCGCGGAGGCGCTGTACTCCGGGAAGACGTCGATGGGGTGGAAGCTGAAGCTCCAGACCGCGGTGCAGAGCCGCGACTACTGGGGCGTCATCTGGAACTTCTACCGGACGAAGCGCCTCGCGGAGGAACTCATCGAGCACTACCGGCGGTACCCGACGCGACCCGGCGCGCTCGCAGCGTGGCAGTCGGGGCGCGACGACCTGATGGACCGCATCTACGAGACGACGGGCGCGGAAGCGAAGTACTGAGCCCCGTCCGCCCCGATCGGACGCCGGACGGCTCGGTCAGCGCCGGCGTCGACGTTCGGTACGTTCTCCGGATCCGGGGCGTCGCTCCAAGAGACCTATAAGGCCCCGGCCCCCACGTGGACCAACGAGTCTGACCCACGGGAAAACACGAGCGGTCGCAGTCACGGAGAACACATGGAACGTTCGACGCACCGGATACTACTCGTCTCGGTCATCGTCGCCCTCGTGCTCGTGAGCGCGGTCGCGCCGATCGCCGGCCTCGCGGTCGCAGCACAGTCGCAGGACGAATCGCACCAGTCGCCCCGATCGACGCCCGCGGAGCGGGCGGTCGGACCGGCGGAGACGGCGTTCGACGCCCCGTCGATCCAGCTTTCGGGGACGGCGACTGATCAGCCCGATCCGGGCGTGCAACTCGCGGCGAGTTCGTCCGGATCCGTCGACGGCGGGTTCGAGCCCGCCCTGACCGCGTCCGGCGAGCGAGTCAGCCCGCCGGGGATCGTCCTCCTTCTGGGCTACAGCCGCTACGACGGGTCGAGTCCGCTGGACAACCCCGTCCGGCGGCAGGTGTACGACACGATCGCCGACTCGCCCGGTGCGTACGTCTCCGACATCGCGGAGCGCTGTGAGACCCCCCGGTCGACGGTCAGATACCACATCAAGGTGCTGGAACGCGAGCGGCTGGTCTTCGGCGAGAAGATTCGCGGAAAACAGCGGTTCTTCCCGGCCGGCGCCGAGGAGGTCGAACTGACCGCGGCGCTGGACGACGAGGCCGCGGCGTCGGTGCTCGACGCGGTGGCGCGGACGGCGCCGGCGACCGTCTCGCAGGTCGCAGAGGAGGTCGACCGGACGCCCGGAACCGTCTCACACCACCTCTCGCGCCTGGAAGAGGCGGGCCTGATCGAGCAGGAACGCAGCGGCGGGGCGGTGCTCAACCGGCTCGCGACCGACGTGCTCGACGAGGACGGACCGATCGACGTGCGGATCGAAGCGGCCCCCTGATCGGCGTCGACGCCGAGCGGCCGGCGACGAAACGACCGTTTTGACGGTTCGGTCAGAACCTCTTTTTCCCGTTCGTGGCTGTTGACGAGTGGGCCGAACGGCCCGCGAGCGCACGACCGACGATCCGACACCCGATTCCGGGGTTCGCCTCGAACCGACCCGGTCGGCGGCTCCCCGACGAGGGGACGGCCGAGACGGCGGGGACGGCGCGCGCCGCTCGACGAGTCGGGCACCGCGGAAAGCCACCCACGCAACGGACACGTGATCAAACGATGTCTCAGAATCAACGCAGGACGGCAGAAACGCGAGCACGAAAGGAGGAGCGAACCGGACGGCGGGAAGCCGCCCGGGAGGACGCCGTTCGGCGGTGCCCCGAGTGCGGCGGCGCGTGTTCGAAGAGCGCCGACGGCGAGGAGCTCGTCTGCAACGAGTGCGGCCTGGTCGTCGACGAGAGTCGGATCGACTTCGGGCCGGAGTGGCGCGCGTACGACCACTCCGAGCACCGCGACAAGTCCCGCGTCGGCTCCCCGCTGACGGAATCGATACACGACCGCGGTCTGAGCACGACCATCGACTGGCGCGACAGGGACGCGAGCGGCCAGATGCTATCGGCCGATAAACGCAGCCGGATGCACCGGCTCCGCTCCTGGCAGGAGCGCATTCGGACGCAGAACGCGAAGGAGCGCAACCTCAAGTTCGCGCTCTCGGAGATCGAGCGGATGTCCAGCGCACTGGGCGTCCCTCGCTCCGTTCGGGAGGTCGCCTCGGTGATCTACCGGCGCGCGCTCGACGAGGATCTGATCCGCGGGCGCTCCATCGAGTCGACCGCGACGAGCGCGCTCTACGCGGCCTGCCGGCAGGAAGGTATCCCGCGGAGCCTCGACGAGGTTGCCGAGGTCTCGCGCGTCGAAAAGCGGGACATCGGCCGGACGTACCGGTACATCTCACAGGAACTCGGCCTCGAACTCTGCCCGGTCGATCCGAAGCAGTTCCTGCCGCGGTTCTGCTCCGAGTTGGAACTGAGCGAGGAGGTGCAGGCGAAGGCGAGGGAGGTGCTCGACGTCGCGGCCGAGGAAGGGCTCCTCTCGGGCAAGTCGCCGACCGGCTGCGCCGCGGCCGCGATCTACACCGCCGCCATGCTCTGTGCCGAAAAGCGGACCCAAAAGGAGGTCGCCGACGTCGCACAGGTGACCATGGTGACGATCCGCAACCGGTATCACGAGCAGATCGAGACGCTGAACCTCGTCGAAGACGCCGCGGCCTGACGGGCAGCATCGATCGCAGACCACGCAGAACGACCGCAGACCACAGAACACGCAGAGGCACTCACGACTCACGCGCGCGGACGCCGCGCCGACTCGATCGGCGCACGCGTCCGCGATCGCCCCTCGGCTCCCTCACGGACGCCGCGCCGCGATCGCTTCGATCGACGCGGCGAGCACGTCGACCCCGATCGGGATGGACGCTTCGTCCACGTCGAACGTGCCCGTGTGGTGGCCGCCGGGGTGGTCGGTCCCGACGTTGACGTACGCGGCGAGGCCGCCGGCCTCCTGGACCCGGCGCATCAGGTAGGTCGCGTCCTCGCTGCCGCCGAGCGAGTCCCGCCGGATCACCGACTCGACGCCCGCCGTCTCGCCGCCGACGTCGGCGACGAGGTCGACGAGGGTGTCGTCGCTGCGGGCGCTCGGCGCTCGGCCCTCCGTCGTTATCTCGACCTCGCAGCCGTGCATCTCCGCGGCCGACCGCAGGACGCGCACCGCGCGCTCTCGCATGTACTCCATGAGTTCGGTCGTCTCCCCCCTGACCTCGCCCTCGACGAACGCCTCCTCGGGGACGATGTTCGTCGCCGTCCCGCCGCCGACGAGGCCGGCGTTGACCCGCGTCGCGCCGTCCGAGTGCCGGGAGATGCCGTGGAGGTTCTGCACCGCCGTCGCCATCGCCAGCACCGCGTTGTCCCCCTCCTCGGGTTTGGCACCGGCGTGCGCCGGGGTGCCGGTGAACGCCGCGCGGAAGTGGTGGACCGCGAGGAAGCCGTCGATGCCGGCGACGATCTCGCCGGTCGGGTGGTCGAGGCCGACGTGGACGGCCAGCAGGTAGTCCACGTCGTCGAGGTGGCCGCTCTCCGCCATCGGGCCGCCGCCGCCGACGACCTCCTCGCTCGGCTGGAAGAACACCTTCAGCGTCCCCTCGAAGTCGCTCTCCGCGATCGCGTCGATGACGCCGATCCCGAGCGTCGCGTGGGCGTCGTGACCGCAGGCGTGCATGTAACCCGCCGTCTCGGAGCGGTACCCCCCCGCGGCGGGCGCGTGGCTCCCGTCGTCGGATTCGGCGATCGGGAGCGCGTCGATGTCGACCCGGAGACCGACGGTCGGGCCGTCGCCCCGCCGGACGACGGCCACCGCGCCCGTGTAGCCCCCCGCGAGCGATTCGAGCACGTCCTCGCGCGCGCCCGCCTCGCGAGCGCGCTCGAACCACGCGTCGAGGTCGGTTTCGTCGGGAACGGCCATGCGGTCGTCGGTGAGCACCTCGCGGCCGACGTACAGCTCGTCGACGGGACGCGTTTCGAGTTCGTCGACGATTCGCGCGGTCGTGTAGAACTCCCGCCAGGCGGGTTCCGGGTGTCGGTGGAGATCGCGCCGGAGCGCGACGAGGTCTTCGGGTGCCGATCGGCTCATGCGCGTTCGGTCGCGACGACGGGGTATAAACACCGACTCCGCGGCAAGGAACCGGGTCGGGGGTCCGCCGTCCGCGACGAGGATCGGGTCGGGGGGCCGTCGGCGCGCGCTTCGGCCCCCCTCGGATCGCGCCGCTTCCAGGTCGCACCGTTTATTACCCGCGAACGGATTCGTGTGGTGTATGAGTACTGTTGACGTCGATGACCCACCAAACGAACGACAGCTCAGATTCCGCGGCGGGCGGCTAGTGAGCGGCTTCCCGATCGGCTTTTTCATCCTCTGGGCGATCGTCCAGAGCGGCGTGCTGGGGATCGGCGACACCACGGGCCTCGTCGCCGGGATGCTGATCGGGCTCATCCTCGGGATGCTGTTCGTGAAAGGCAACTGGAAGTACTACGCGGACACGGTGTTCGAGGGGATGACACAGCGGGTCGCCGCGACGGCCATCGTCGCGTGGCTCTGGGCGGGAATGTTCGCCCAGACGCTTCAGGACGGCGGGTTCGTCGACGGCCTCGTCTGGGCCGCCCAGGCGTTCAACGTCGGTGCTGCGCTCTTTCCCGCCGTCACGTTCCTCCTCGCCGCCCTGCTGGCGACGGGTATCGGAACCGGTTACGGCACCGCCATCGCGTTCGTCGGCCTCGTCTTCCCCGCCGGCGTGCTGCTCGGCGCGAACCCGATACTCATGTTCGGCGCGATCCTCTCGGGGGCGGTGTTCGGCGACAACCTCGCGCCGGTGAGCGACACCACCATCGTCAGCGCCGTCACGCAGGAGGCCGACATCGGGGGCGTCGTCGCCTCCCGGTTCAAGTACGCGATCGTCGCGGCGGTGTTCGCCTTCGCCGCGTATCTGGTCGCCGGAGCCGCGATGCCGGGCGCGAACGTGCAGGGACCGGGCGTGGGCGAATCGGCCACCGCGCTGGGCCTCGTCCACCTGCTCCCGATCGCCGTCGTCATCGGCACCGCCGTCAGCGGTCGCCACATCATCGAGGCGATCTCGTGGGGGCTCATCGCGGCGGTGGTCCTCAACCTCGCGCTCGGTCTCGCGCCGGCGAGCGCGATGCTGCTCTTCGAGGCCCCGCAGTCCGGACTGACGCGGGCGATCGCCGACGCGCCCGTGATCGGCGCGGTGGTGGAGACGGTTCCGGCCGAGGACGCGGCCGTCGGCGGGAGCATCTACGACGGCGCGGCGGGCTTCTTCTCGCTCATCGTGCTGGTGCTCCTCATCGTCGCCGGCGCGCAGATCATGCGCCGCGGCGGCGCGTTCGACGCGATTCAGGACTTCCTGCTCGACACGGTCGCGACCTCCGTCCGCCGGGCGGAGACGACGATGGTGCTCGGGACGGCGATCGTCAACGCGACGATCACGATCAACACGGCCGCCGAGATCGCGGTCGCGCCGTACATCCGGACGCTCGGCGAGCGGTTCAACATCAACGGCTACCGTCGGGCGAACATCCTCGACGCGAACACCTCCGCGCTCGGGTACATCTTCCCGTGGGGCGGCGGCGTACTCGCGGGGTACACCGAGATGCAGGGGCTGCCCGAGCAGTACGAGTGGTTCACGCAGGCGATGGTGGTGAACCCGGCGAGCGTGTGGCCGTACGTCTTCCACGGGTGGCTCCTCGTCGCGGTGTTCCTCGTCGCGGCGTGGACCGGTTTCGGCCGGGAGTACGTTCCCGACCGGCGGAGCGAGGAGGTGTCTCGCGTATGATCGGGAAGTTCCTCGCGGGCTGGAAGTTCAGGACCAGCACGCCCGCCTACGAACCGGGCGACGAGCTCACGGCGTTCGTGACGGGCGACCGCGGCGGGGCGGCCGTCGTTCGGGTCGGCGACACGATCATCAGGCTGCCGGACGCGGATCCGTCGCTCGTCGAGCGTCGGATCGAGCTGCGCGTCGTCGAGTTCGACGCGAAAACGCACGAGGGACGCGGGGAAGTCCTCCGCGTGCTCGACGGGCGGGAGTGAGCGGACCCGTCTATCAGTTCAGTTTCGACGGTAGCCGAGCGGCTTCTTCTGTTCGACTTCGATCTCCACGTGGACGCTGTCGGGGAAGTCCCGGTGGCCGATCTCGCGGGCGATGTGCTCGTTGCCGTGGATCTCGAGCCGGCGCGAGTACACCGTGTACGACCACGGCGGAAACTCGTCGCCAGGCGAGAGCCGCCGGTACTGCGGCACGATGAGCCGCTCCGGCGGCGAGGAGTGCGGCCCTTTACACTCCGCGCCCTTGCGTTCGATCAGTCGTTTCAGGTCGTCGACGACGCCGTCCAGGGCGGCTCGATCTCCGCTCTGGAAGCTGAGTTTGGTTACGAAGGTCATGAGCTGGGTCGTTAGAGAGGGGTGCGGTCGCGAGCCGTAAAAACGCATCTACCGACGGGTGCGGTCGCGACCCGGGCGCGGGTTCGCCCGCTCCTCCCGAACCGGCGCGTCGCCGCGATTCGCTTGTCCCGCCGGAGGTGGGTGCTACCGGTGGTTGCGCGGCCGTTCTCCGATATTCTCTTAACGCATGACCGATTACATCGAGCAATGACGGTCAAAGCGGTCAGCGCTGGGGCCATCCTCTTCCGCGATACCCGCGGCCAACGGGAGTACTTGCTCCTGAAGAGCCGACCGGGGGACTGGGAGTTCCCCAAAGGCGGGGTCGAGGGGAACGAGGAGCTTCAGCAGACGGCCATCCGTGAAGTCGAAGAGGAGGCGGGGATCGCCGATTTCCGCCTCGTCGACGGGTTCAGAGAGGACTACGACTACGTGTTCGAGGCGGGCGGGAAGACGATCCACAAGACCGTCCACCTGTTCATCGCGCGCTCGTTCGAAGCCAGCGCGGAGCTATCCAACGAGCACCGCGACCTCCAGTGGCGCGACTACGAGCAGGCCATAAACACCATCACGCAGGACGGCCCCCGCGACATCCTGGAGCGGGCGCATGCCTACCTCGACGAACTCGAATCGAAGAGCGAGGACGCCGAGGGCGGTCGAACGTACCTCGCGTAATCCCCCCGCCGTGCGACCTCACCCGACGGCCGGCCTTCGACGGGCGGTGAACCCGTGAGCGCGCGGTGCCCGGACGATTCGGAGTTCGTCTTCGAACTTCAGACCTGCCGGTGGGCCGAGCGCGCGTGGCCGCCGGACGGCGAGCGCGACGCCGTCCTCGTCGCCAGACAGCTCGGAACGCGCCGCCGCCGATGGGACACGGTGATCGTCGAGACGAACCCCGAAGCGCTCGCGGCGCGGGTGCGGTTCGGCCCGCGCGAGCTCGATTCCGACCTGCTGCACGTCGTCAGACACGCGCCCGAGGGGTGGGCGTGGTACCGCGACGCGCTGCCGCACCCGGGCTACCCGTGGCGGTACGTCCGCGCCGCCGTCCACCGCGCGGCGGGCCGCGGCGTCGTCGAGAAACGCCGCCGGGGCAATCGGATCGAGATCCGACGGATCGCGCCGTACCCCGACTGGGTGCGCCGGATCGTCGCCGTCGAGAACAAGCCCGACCTGGACGCGAGCGCCGCGCGCGCGCTCGCCTCGCAACTCGAACACGACGTGTCGCGGGCGCTCGCGGACGAGGTGTGGGTCGCCACGGCGACGACCGACGCGAGCGTCGAGCCGGCGCTCCTGGAGGACATGCCCGTCGAGGTCGGCATCCTGACGATGGACTTCGCCGCCGGGGCCCGGTCGGACGCCGGCGAGGTGCTCTGGTACCCGAGTGGGTTGGAGCCGCCCGGCGAGGGTGAGAGCGGAGCCGGAACCGACGACCGCACCGGGACGCGGCTTCGGATCGCGGAGCGCGCCTACGGTCGGGGCTGGCGCTCGCACGTCGAGACGATGCGGCCGGACTGCCGCCACTTCGAACTCCGTCGCCGCGGGGACGCGCTCCTCCCCCGGTGCGCCGCGAAGGGGAGACACCAGACGGCCGCGGAGTGCGCCGGGTCGTGCCCGCGGTTCGAACCGGAGCCGCCGGGGTGGCGGACGAAGGGGTGGCCGATCGAGGGGGGGCCCGGAAAGGGGATACAGCGCCTGCTCGCGGCGCGTCGCGAGTGGGTCCGCGAGCGCGAACTCGGCGGCCGCTGACCGGGGTCGAGAAGCCTCTCAGAGACCCAGCGCCTTCGGGGCCCACCCCGCGATCGTGTCGTCCGTCTCGCGCATCCGCTCGACGAGCCGCCGTTCGAGGCGTCGGCGGACGTCCCTGTACGCCGGGTGGTCGACGAGGTTGGTGAGCTCGTGGGGGTCCGCGCGCAGGTCGTACAGCTCGTTCCGGTCGGGAACGTTGAACACCAGCTTGTACCTGTGGGTCCGCAGCATCCGCTGGGAGTAGAGTCCGAACTCGTCGCCGTGGTACTCCGCGAACGCGTCGTCCGGCCAGTCGTCGGGCGCGTCGCCGCCGAGCAGCGGGCGGAGGCTCCGTCCGTCGAGGTCCGGCAGCACGTCCGCGCCGCCGACGTCGAGAAGGGTCGGCATCAGGTCGAGCAGGCTCACGAACGACTCGCAGACGCTCCCCGGTTCCGTCACGCCGGGCCACCGGACGAAAAGCGGCACCCGGTAGGTGTCCTCGTACATCATCGGGCCCTTGTTGAACTGGCGGTGGTTGCCGACGAAGTCGCCGTGGTCGGACGTGTGGACGGTCACGGTGGAGTCGGCGAGGCCGAGGTCGGAGAGGGCGGTCAGGATGCGGCCGATCTGCTCGTCGATGAGCGTCATAAAGCCCATGTACTTCGCGACGAGGCCGGCCCAGTCGTCCCAGTCGAAGCCGGCGACGCCGCGGTAGGCGAGGTACCGCTCGTGCGCGGCGGGCTTGCCCGCGAACGTCTCGGCGTACGTCGGCCACGGATCGATCTCCGCCGGGTCGTACATCGACGCGTACGGCTCCGGGATCACGTACGGGTGGTGCGGCCCGAGGAAGTCCGACCGGTGGAAGAACGGGCCCGCCTCGTCCCCCTCGGCGACGGCCTCCAGTCGCTCGATGGTCCGCTCCGCGAGGTAGTACGGCCGCGTCGCCTCCGCCGGCACCGGCGTCGTCGCCGCGAGGAGCGTCGGGTCGCGTTCGTGTTCCGTGTACACGACGTCTTCGAGTTCGATCCCGTCGGGATCGACGCCGAGCCGCCGCCTGTAGTCGCGGAAGGACGATTCGAGCTGCGGGTCGTGGTGGCGGTCGCTCCCTCCGAGGTACTCGAAGCCGAAGTCCGCGGGCCCCTGATCCCGTCCGACGTGCCACTTGCCGAGGTAGGTGTTCCGGTAGCCCGCCTCGGCGAGGCGCTCCCCGAGCGTCGGCAGGTCAGACGGGAGGTTTCGCAGGATCGCGTCGTCCTCGTGGCAGTTGTTCAACATCCCGTGGTTGTGCGGGTACAGCCCCGAAAGGAGCGAGGCGCGCGCGCTGCTGCAGATGCTGATCGGCGTGTACGCCCGTTCGAATCGCAATCCCTCGTCGGCCAACTCGTCGATCGCCGGCGTCTCCGGGCGGCTCCCGGGGGTCGTGAGGTCGTACCGCTCCTGGTCCGTCAGAAGCAACAGGACGTTGGGTCTCTCTGCGGGCATCTAGAGGTATCCGAGGTCGCGGAGCCTGTTCTGAGTTGCGGCGGTCATCGAGACGGCGTCGCCGTCCCCGTCGACGTTCGAGACGTCGCCGAACGCCCCCAGCCGCTCTTCCAGCACGGACCGGAGCGACGCGGCGCGCTCGGGTCGAGCGTCGACGAGGTTCCGCGTCTCCCCGGGATCGTCCGAGACGCGGTACAGCTCCTCCGCGCCGTCGGAGTGCGCGATGAACTTGTACTCGTCGGTTCGGACGGTCCGGATGGATCGGTCGTACCGATACAGCTCCGGCGGCAGGTCGCCGAACCGCGCCTCGAGCGTCTCGATCGACGGTTGCGGGCGAACGTACTCGGCGAAGACGTGCGCTCGCGGCGGCTCGTCGCTCTCGGGGTGGAACGATCGGGCGCGGCCGTCGAACTGCTCGCGCGCGGCCGGATCGTCGATCCCCGCGACGTCGAGCAGCGTCGGCGCGAGGTCGAGCACCTGAACGAGTCGGTCGGTCCAGCCGCGGCCCGCGAACGGCCCGCCGGAGATCACGAGCGGGACGCGCAACAGCGTGTCGTAGACGCAGTACTGGTGGCCGAGGAAGTCGTGCTCACCGACGTTCTCGCCGTGGTCGCCGACGACGACGAACACGGTGTCCTCCCACTTGTCGGCGGAGACGAGCGCTCGCCGCAGTTCGTCGATCCGCGCGTCGAGGTAGGCGATCTCGGCGCGATACAGCCCGCGAAGGACCTCGAACTCCGCGTCGGTGAGATCGAACAGCCCGGCGTCGTACTCTCTGGGTTCTTGTGGCAGCGCCATCGCCTCCTCGTAGCTCCAGCCGTCGGGGAGAAAGCGCTCCGCGAACGCCCGCGGGGGCCGGTACTGCAGGTGCGGTTCGATGAAGTTCGCGAAGAGGAAGAACGGCTCGTCGACGCCGTCGAGCCAGCGTTCGATCCACTGGACGGTCCGGTTCGCGCCGTCGTCGCCGTCGAATCGGAGCTGGTCGCAGACGGCGTTGACGGCGTTCGCGAGGGGATTCCCGTCGAAGAGGTGGGAGACGAACGTTTCGAGCTTTTGTCGGGTTCCCAGCACGTGCCGGAGTTCGCCGAGGTCGGCGTCGGTCTGCACGCGCTGCCAGGTGCGGTGGAACGTCTCGAAGCCGCGAGCGAGTCCGAACTCCTCCGTCACCCAGGTGTTGTTCGAGGTGCCGGCGGTCGCGTAGCCCTCGTCGCGGAACGCCTCCGCGAGCGTCCTGAGTCGGTCGTCGAGCAGCGTGTGGTCACCGTGCGCGCCGTGATCGACGGTGTACGTGCCGGTGAAAAGAGACGCGTGGGACGGCAGCGTCCACGGGGCGCTGGTGAAGGCCCGCTCGTACCCCGTCCCGGACGCCGCGAGGTCCGCGACCGTCGGCGCGGTCTCCGGATCGACGTCCACCATCCGAGCCGTGTCCATGACCACGACGACGACGTTCGGACTCGCGGTCGTTCCGGTCATGTTCGTGGCGACGACCGCGGACGACGGGGGCCTACGTCGCGACGCCGCACCGATCCGGTGTGTGGCTCTGGAGGGGTCACGTTGGAAGCATCGGCGCGTATTCGAAAGAACGTCGAGGTTGTATATACAGGGTGTTCACGCCAGTTTCGGCCGATCAGACGATCTCGACGTCCACGGCGTCTCGCTCGACGGCCAGCCGGAAGGTCGGCACCGTCCGGTAGACGACCTCGACGACGCCCTTGCGGCGGAGGCTCTGGAGGGCCCGTCTGACCGCTTCGACGTCGGGATCCGCGTCGAACTCCTCCCGGAGCTTGTTGAGGACGCTCACGACGCTCTCGGAGCGCTCCTCCGGGCCGGCGACGACCCGAAACACCCGCGCTTCGAGTTCGGGCACGCGGATGACGCTCGGCGTTCCGTCACCCTCGCCGCCCGCGTCGTCTTCGACGCCGGGTTCGACGTCGACGAGTTCGGCCGCCTCGCTCGTCGCCCGGATGAGGCTGTTGTCGTCGCGGTAGTAGTACTCCTTGAGGTGTCCTTCGAGGTACCGGTGGACCTCGCTCCCGCTGTCGAGCCCCCACTGCTCCTGCAACTCCTTGTTCTTCGTCGGCTGGAGGCGGACGACGTCCGCCAAGCGCCGCGTTTCCTCCTCGGAGAGACTCATGTCCGGGGGTTGGCGCACGACCTATATCGGTGTTCTGGAACCGACGGACTGGGGCGTGGCTCGCGCCCGAAGCGTTATTCCCCTCCCGCGTGAGTGCCACCCATGTCATGGGACACCGTCGAACTCGACGTCGAAGACGGGGTGGCGACGCTCACCGTCGATCGACCGGACAGGCTCAACGCGCTCAACCTGGAAACGCTGGCGGCGATCGAGGAGGCGCTCGCCGCGGCCGAAGACGGGGACGCGCGGGCGCTCGTGCTGACCGGGGCGGGCGAGAAGGCGTTCGTCGCGGGCGCGGACATCGAGTACATGCGGGATCTCTCGACCCCGGAGGCGCAGGCGTACGCGGAGCTCGGCCACCGCGTCGCCGACGCCGTCGAGACGTTCCCCGCGCCGGCGATCGCCGCCGTCAACGGCTACGCGTTCGGCGGCGGCTGCGAACTCGCGCTCGCGTGCGACCTCCGCGTCGCGAGCGAACGGGCCGTCCTCGGACAGACCGAGATCGACCTCGGCATCGTCCCCGGGTGGGGCGGCACCCAGCGGCTGCCGCGGCTCGTCGGCGACGAGGTCGCCCGGCGGCTGATCTTCTTCGGCGAGCGCGTCGACGCCACCGACGCGCTCGAATACGGTCTCGTCGGCGAAGTGGTCGCGCACGACCAGCTCGACGGGTACGTCGCCGAGATGGCCTCGGAGCTCGCTTCGAAGCCCGCGTTCGCCCTCAGGGCCGCCAAGGACGCGTTGAACGCGGCGAACGAGACGTCGCAGGCGGCCGGCCTCGCCTACGAGCGTCGCGTCTGGAGCGGCCTGTTCGGCACGCACGACCAGCGCGAGGGGATGGCGGCGTTCGTCGAAAAGCGCGATCCGGAGTTCGAGTGATCGGCGGTCGTCGGGTGCACGTGCCCGGAGCCGTGCTCCCGCTCGCAGACCGCCTCGGACGGTTCCGGCCGGAGACGCGACGACCCGAGTGTCGCGCGTCCGGGGCACTACAGGTAAGTTCTCACACGGCTAATCGTGAGGTATGCCCGAGACGGTCAAGCTCAGCAGGGTCGAATCGCTGTTCGAACGCCTCGATTACCCGACCACCAGGGACGCCGCCGCCGCGCGATTCGACGACGTCACCGTCCTCTTCGCCGACGGCGAGGCGAACCTGGGTCGGCTCGTCTCCGAGACGAACAGCGACGCGTTCGACGGACCGGACGAACTCGCCGCCGAGTTGAACAACGCGCTCCCGATCGAGGCCGTCGGCGAGCCGGGGCAGTCGGAGGGCGACGCCTGAGTCGGTCACGGCGTCGGTTTCTGCGGCCCGGATCGAACCCCCGTAGTTAAGTACGTCAGGCGACTGGAGCCAGTAACATGGAGTTCTGCGACGAATGCGGTTCGATGATGAAAGCCGAAGACGGCGTCTGGGTGTGCGGTAACTGCGGCTACGAGAAACCGCGCGATTCGGCGAACGAGGCGGCGATGGTGACGACCCAGGCGCAGGAGGAAAGCGAGATCATCGAATCCGGCGGCGGCTCCAGCGGTCTGCCGACCACCGACGCGCGCTGCCCCGAGTGCGGCAACGACAGGGCCTACTGGTACATGCAGCAGATCCGCTCCGCGGACGAGTCCGAGACGCGATTTTTCGTCTGTACCGAGTGCGAACACAAGTGGCGAGAGGACGACCACTGAATGCCGTCGCCGCCGGCGGTCCCGGACGACCGGCTCGCCGGCTGGCGGCGGATCGAACGGTCGACCGACACGCCGTTCGACGTCGGATTCTTTCGGATCACCGCGCACACGGTCGTCTACGAAGATGCCGACCTCCGGGCGGCGATCGGCGAGCGCGCCGGCACCGACCGCACGTGGCGGATTTTTCTCGCGAGCCGGCTGGTTCTTTCCCCGCCGCTGCCGCTTTCGCCCCCCCTGTCCCGGCTCATCGCCGACAGAGCCGCGGAGGGATTCGCGGACCGGCTCCGCGACCGCGGCTTCGTCGGCGTCGCGGAGACGGAGACGGGATCGCTCGACATCGACGGGGAACGCGCGCGCCTCACGGGCTACGAGGCCACCTGTCAGTCGGGCGGAGTGACGCTGGCGGTCGAGGGGTGGATCGCTCGCTGGCGATCCGACGGGCAGTTCCTCCTCGCCGGCGGCGCGTATCCGACGGCGGTGCGCGGCGCGGCGGACGACGGGACGGCGGCGGCGGTGCGCGAGACGCTGCGGCCGGAGGCGTTCCGCGACGAGTTGTTCGAGCTGATCCGCGCGACGGGGTAGCGTCGTTCCCCCGGTCGCCGGCGCGTCCGTTCGGCCGCCGGCACGTTCGCCGCGGTTCGGCGAACCGGTCCAGCGAACGCCGTCTCACCCCCGCCGCCGGGAGATCATCGCGAGAAGCACACCGCAGGCCGACACTCGCGCGGGCGCGACGCCGAGCAGCCGGGAGACGACGCCCGGTTCGACGCCGCGGCCGATCCGAGCGACGCTCCCCCCGCGCACCCTGACGTCGACCGCCGGCCCCGACTCGGCGACCTGTCGCGGCGCGGCGGACGGAATCGGGAGGGAAAAAGCGCCGCGAAGCAGCGACCGCGCGACGCCGAGCGTCGGCGCGTCGACCACGACGAGGTCGCCGTAGCCGCGGACCCGGACGTCGGCCTCCTCGATCGTCAAATCGAGGTCGGCGTCGATCGCGAGGCGTCGGCCGCGCTCGGTCACTTTTCGGAATCGCGCGTCCTGATCCGGAGCGTGCCGTTCAGCCGCCAGTGGGCGTACTCGGCGTCGTCGCCCGTTTTGTTCGGCACGTCGACCTCCATGTCCTCGAACTCGTACGTGATCTCCGCGCCCCGGCCGGTCAGCCGCTCGTACAGCCCCATGGCGAGTTCCGGCCACGTGCGCGTCTCTTCGACCTCCGGGACCGCGTCGTCGGCGCTCATTTCGAACGGACGGTTGGGCCGCGACGCTCAAAGAAGTTCGCGCTCGGCGGGCGAAACACGGGAGCGGTTACTCGTGGCGGGCGAACGTCAGGTAGCCGGTGTGACCCACGCCGGCCGTCGCGGGCCGCGACCCGCGGTCGCCGAAGTCCATGCGACGCTGGATCGTCTCGTAGGTTTCGATCCCCGAGAGGCCCCCCTCGCGGGCCGCTTCGACCGCGGCGCGGGAGCCTTCGACGAACGGCGAGTAGACGGCGACGAACCCGCCGGGGACGAGCACGTCGGGCGCGCGCTCGACGACCGCCGGCGCGTCCTCGGTGTCGAGGGTGACGAGGTCGAAGCCCGACAGCGAGTCCAGCCGTTCTGTGAGGTCGTCGGTTCGGACCTCCACGCGGTCGCTCACGCCGGCGAGTTCCATGTTTTCGCGGGCGACCGCCGCGAACGACGGCTCGCGCTCGAAGGTGAGGACCGACGCGCCGATCCGTCCGAGGTAGGCGGCCAGCACGCCCGTTCCGGTGCCGGCGTCGAGGACTCGGTCGGTCGCGGACGCGCCGGTGTGGCCGACGATGAGGCCCACGTCCCGCGGCATCATCGGCGCGCCGGTGCGCTCGAAGTGGTTGAACAGGTCCGGGCCGCGCGGCTCGCGGACGACGAACTCCTCGCCGAGGTGCGTCTCCAGCCGCTGCCCCGGCGACGCGTCCTCCGGGACGTCGAGCACCCCGAGGTCGGTCTGTAGCTCGTCGCCCGGCGCGAGGAGGTACTCGCGGTCGCCGTGGACGAGGAGGATCACTCCAGTCGGGCGATCGCCGCCGCCAGGTCGCCGTTCTCGGCTTCGAGCGCGTCGCGAGCCTCGTCTTCGGGTACCCCGGCTCGCTGGGCGACGATCTGGACGTCCGAGTCCGGGATGTCGTCGCCGGCGCTCGCTTCCGGTCCGGAGTCGGCTTCGACCTCGCCTGCCGCCTCGCTTCCGGCGTCGCGCGTCTCGGGCTCGCCGACGATCTGGTAGGTCATCTGCCCCTGCGCGTCCATGCGCGTCACCTGCGCGTCCGTGAACACGAGCTCCTCGTCGCCGGTTCGGATGACGACCTCCTCGGCGTCGAGTTCGGTGACGTCGATGCCCATCTGCTTCATCATCTGTTTCATCTTCCGCGGGTTGAGTCCGCCGCCTCCAAACATACCCTGTGGGTCGCGGTCCGGCGGCAAAAGTATGGCGAAGCCCGCGGGACGACCGGTGGCGTCGACGACGCGTTTTCGTTTCGCGGTTCCGACCGGCGGGCGTGAGTCAGGTTGTATGCTGTTCTCTGGCCGAAATTATTTCGTGTCTTCGTGATAATCTTACTTTGATCACTATTCAATGCTCATCGATGATCGGGATTCCACCGACGAGACGGCGCGCGATTCGCTTCCGGGGAACCGTCGTGACGGCCGCCGATCGGCGAGATCCGCGGACCTCGACGAACCGGATTGGATCGGAGGCGGGGACGGATGACACGAGGGGATCGACGGTCGATGCTGAAGGCGTTCGGAAGTCTCGCGCTCGTCGGCGGACTCGCCGGGTGTGCCGGCGGAAGCGGCGACGAGGATTCCGAACCGAACGCGACCGAGACGACCGAGGCGACCGAGGCGACCGAGAACGCTCACACGAGCGAAACCCCGGCGGAGACCGACACGCCGGCCGACGAGGAGACTGAAACCGAAGCCGACGACGAGCCGTCCGAGGGCGGCGGCGCGCGCGTCGAGTTCGTGCACGCCTCGCCCGACGCGCCGGACGTGGTCGCACTGGTCGACGGTTCGGCGGCGACGAAGGACCTCACGTTCGGTGACGTCGGCGACGCCGTCGATCTCGAACCGGGGTCGCACGACGTCCGGATCGTCGAAGCGACGGACGGCGACGCCGTTCTGTTCGAGGAGGAGGTGACTCTCGACGGAGCGGAGTACACGGCGGTCGCGCTCGGCGAAGTGGCGGAGGGAGCGTCGAACCCGTTCGCCGTGGAGTTTCTAGAGGACGAGACCGGCGGCCTCGGCGACGGCGAAAGTCGGCTCCGGATCGTCCACGCGTCGCCCGACGCGCCGGCTGTCGACGTGACCGAAGACGGCGGCGACGTGTTGTTCGAGGACGTCTCCTTCGGCGACGCGCCGGACACCGAACTCGCCGCGGACGAATACTCGCTGGAGGTGCGTCGGGCGACGAGCGGAAACGACGGGACCGTCGCCGAGACGTACGACGTCGACGTGTCGGAGCCGGGCGCGTACACCGCGTTCGCGCTGGGGTATCTCATGCCGGGCGGTGGCGGCGAGTCGTTCGACCTGAACGTCGTGCGCGACGACGGCTGAACGCGTCCGACGCTCGCCGCGGCCGACGCGAGCGTCTCGGAGCGTCCGACGGGCCGCGACGGCCGATCGCGAAGACGGACCGTGACGACCGATCACGATGACCGACGGACCACCGACCGACGCCGAGACCACGGGGGCCGATGCGACAGTCCGGAGGGAATGTAGTGGAGTTTATATCCGCGGTCGTCTCAGATCGACGCAGCGCGGAAAACCGGCGGACTGCAGAGACACGTGCGTTCGCGATGACGTTCGCGTCGACCGCCACGTCGAACACATGACACGACACAGTAAAACGATCTCCCGACGCGACGCGCTTCGGACGGTCGGCGGCCTCGCGACCGGGTTCGCGCTCGCCGGATGTGCGAGCGCGCCGCAGGGTGAGTCCACCCCGGCCGACCGGACGTTTCGGATGATCGGTCAGCCGCTCCGGACGCTCGACCCGGCGCAGTCGATCGACACGGCGTCCGCCCGCGTCGTCACCCAGTTGTACGACGGGCTGACCTACTACCCCAAGGGAAATCCGACGCCCGAACTCCTCCTCGCCGAGGACCTCTCGGTGTCGGACGACGGCACCGAGTACACGTTCGCGCTGAAGCGCGACGTGACGTTCACAGACGGGTCGACGCTCGGTGCGGCCGACGTCGTCTACACCTTCGAGCGGCTCGCGGCCTCGCCGAACTCCAGCTGGGCGTCGACGCTCCTCGATCTCGTCGGCGTCGAACACGAGCGGCGCGACGCCGACTCCGGGGGCGACGGCGAGTACGTTCCGGGCAGCCTCGGCGTCGAGGCGCTCGACGAGCGCACCGTCCGGATACGCCTGTCGTCGCCGTTTCACGCCACGACGGCCGTCCTCGCGCACCCGTCGTTCGGCATCGTCCCCGAGGGCGTCGTCGGCGACGTCGAGGGCCACGACGGTCGACTCTCACAGGAGGAGTTCGCGACGGATCGACCGGTGGGCGCGGGACCGTTCGAACTCGACTACTGGAACCAGGGCACCGAGTACCGCGTGAAGGCGCGCGAGGACTACCACGGCCACGGGCCGGTGTCCGCCGGCGTCCACTGGCAGGTGATAAGCGAACCGACGAGCGCGTTCGAGTACGCGCTGAACGGCAACGCGGACGCCTTCTGGACCCCCGACTCCGAGTTCGACCCCGGCTCGGTTTCGATCGAATCCGAGGACGAACAGGGCCGCAAGATCGGGTCGTACGGTCCGCTGGAGGGCAGCGGCGACACCGTCCGGTACCTGCAGGTTCCGCAGGCGGCGACGATGTACCTCGGCTTCAACGCCGAGCGCGTCCCGAAACCCGTCCGCAGGGCGGTCGCGTACGCGCTGAACCAGGACCAGCAACTCCGGGACATCCACAAAGGGCGAGGGGTCGCCGCGGCGCACCTGACGCCGCCGAACCTCTTTCCGGGCGGTCCGGAGGGGTACGACCGACACGTCCGCGAGGAATACCCCTACGGAATCGGCGAGACGCGCCTCGACGCCGCCGAACGGGTGCTGCGAGGGGCGGGCTACGCGCCGGACGACCCCGCCGAAGTGACGTTCACGACGTACGAGGGCGACAACTGGCGCTCCACGGGCGAACTCCTGCGCGATCAGCTCACCGCCGTCGGCGTCGAACTCACGATCGAGGAAGCGCCGTTCTCGGCGCTCGCGAAGCGCCGCGAGAGCGGCGCGCTGGAGATGTTCTCGTTCGGCTGGGCGATGGACTACGCGGCCGCGGAGAACTTCCTCCAGCTCCTCTCTCCGACGACCGACGCCTCACAGCACCGGTGGGAGGGCACGGACGCGTCGGCGCGCGCGGCCGACGCCTGGGAACGGATCGAAGACCACCGAACCGCCTCCGACGCCGACCGCCGGGCGCGACGACGGGCCTGCCTCGAACTGGAGCGCGCGAACTGGGAGGACGCCGTCCTCGTCCCGAAGTACCACCCCGTCGGCGAGGGCTTCTACTACCGCTGGGTCGACGTGCCGAAGACGGGGGCCGCCGGGTTCGACAAGCACAAGTACAACCACGTCCGGATCGGCCGGCGCTCGTGAGCGCACCCGATCGACGTCTTCGAATCGCGTCGGGAGGCACGCACGGAGTCGATTACGGCGTCTTGATGTACGCGTAGCCGTCTTTCGCCTGCAGCTTCGTGAGTTCACCGACGCCGGCCGGGACCGTCTCGACGCCGTCGATGAGGTCGTCGTCGGTCAGGTCGCGGGCAGCCATCGTGTTCTCACAGGCGCGGATCGAGACGCCCTCGTCGAGGAGCCGCGTCACCTCGTCGGGGAACGCGGAGGTCTCTTCGAGGACGAGATCGAGGCCGCGCGAGTTGACGACGAGGACGACCCGCTCCGTGTCCGTCGTCCCGTCTTCGAGGAGGTTCGACACGTTCGAGATCGCCCGTTCCTGATTCGATTCGCCTTCCGTCGTGAAGTGAAACACCGTGCTCATGCGTCCGTCCTCGTTCGCGCCGGATTCGTCCTCCGTCCGCTTTCGATCCGTCGATTCGGTCCGCTCCGTGGCCGGTCCGTCGGCCGTCGCCTCCGAGTCGGCACCGCCCAGACAGCCGGCGAGCGCCAGCCCGGTGCCGACGCCGGCGAGTTCGAGGAAGCGACGTCGGGTTCGACTCATCGTCTGATCGGAGGGTTCCCGACGGCGTTATTATTGACGTGCTAACGCCCGTACGTGTTCGATCGAACACGTGTTCTGCGTCGAATCAAACGCTTAAGGTCGGCCATACCCTCACGTTCGACCATGTTCGATCGGGACGACCTGGAGGAGATACGCTCCGCGAAGGAAGCGTGGGAAGCGGAGACGCTCGGACCGACGCTGGAGCGCTTCGGCGAGCGGGAGGACCGCTTTACGACCGACACGGGCGGCCAGGAGGTGAAGCGGCTCTACACGCCGGCGGACGTCTCGGATCTCGACTACCGCGACGATCTCGGCTTCCCCGGCGAGGAGCCGTACGCGCGCGGGGTCTACCCGACGATGTACCGCGGGCGCACGTGGACCATGCGCCAGTACGCCGGCTTCGGCACGGCGGAGGAGACCAACGATCGGTACCACTACCTCATCGACAACGGTCAGACCGGCCTCTCCGTCGCGTTCGACCTGCCGACGCAGATGGGCTACGACTCCGACGCCGCGATGGCGGCGGGCGAGGTCGGAAAGTCCGGGGTCGCCATCGACTCGCTGCGCGACGCGGAGACGCTCTTCGAGGGCATCCCGCTGGACGAGGTGTCGACGAGCATGACGATCAACGCGCCCGCCTCGGTCCTGCTCGCGATGTACGTCGCCGTCGGCGACCAGCAGGGCGTCCCCCGCGAGGAGCTGCGGGGGACCGTCCAGAACGACATCATGAAGGAGTACATCGCGCGCAACCTCTACATCTACCCGCCGGAGCCGTCGATGCGGCTCATCACGGACATCTTCGAGTTCTGTGCCGCCGAGACGCCGAAGTTCAACACGATCTCCATTTCCGGGTACCACATCCGCGAGGCCGGTTCGACGGCGGCGCAGGAGGTCGCGTTCACCCTCGGTAACGGCATCGAGTACGTGCAGGCGGCCGTCGACGCCGGCCTCGACGTGGACGGGTTCGCCCCGCAGCTTTCCTTCTTCTTCAACGCGCACAACAACGTGCTGGAGGAGGTGGCGAAGTTCCGCGCGGCCCGGCGGATGTGGGCGAAGATCATGGAGGAGCGATTCGGCGCGGAGAGCGCGAAGGCGAAGCAGCTGAAGTTCCACACCCAGACCGGCGGGTCGACGCTCACGGCCCAACAGGTCGAGAACAACGTGGTCCGGGTCGCTTACCAGGCGCTCGCGGCGGTCCTCGGCGGGACCCAGAGCCTGCACACCAACGGCAAGGACGAGGCGCTGTCGCTTCCCACGGAGGAGAGCGTCCGGACGGCGCTCCGGACGCAGCAGATCCTCGCCCACGAGTCGGGCGCGGCCGACACCATCGACCCGCTCGCCGGCAGCTACTACGTCGAGGCGCTGACCGACGAGATCGAGGCGGAGGCGTTCGAGATCATAGACGACGTCGACCGACGCGGGGGGATGCTCGAAGCGGTCAAGGATCAGTGGGTCCAGCGGCAGATCCAGGAGGTCGCCTTCGAGCGCCAACGGGAGATCGAAACGGGCGAGCGGATCATCGTCGGCGTCAACGAGTACCAGGTCGACGAGGAGGCCGACATCGACGTGGAGGAGGTCACGGAGGAGGACGAGCGCCGACAGGTCGAGCGACTCGAATCGCTCCGCGCCGAGCGCGACGACGAGGCCGTCGACGCCGCGCTCGCGGCGCTGCGCGACACCGCCCGCGGCGACGGAAACCTCGTGCCGCCGATCGTCGACGCGGTGAAGGCGTACGCGACGATCGGCGAGATCTGCGGCGTCCTCCGCGAGGAGTTCGGCGAGTACCACCCGTCGAGCGCCGTGTGACTTTCGCCTCGCCTCGCCCCCTCGGCCCACACCGCGGTAACCGCCCCCGGTAACCCGACGGTTAGCGAAGGTACATACGATCCGGACGGGCAGGGGAGATCGGGGGAGGAAAGTGGATTACGAGGACGCACCCGCGTATTCGACGCAGGCGTCGGCTCGCGCGCGGCCGGGCCGACCGGACCGCCCGGCCGCCGGATCGATCGCGGTCGACGCGACGTCGACGCCCGAGGGGGGGACACGATCGGAGGTGGCGTCGACCGCAGCGCACCTCGCGGAGCAGCTCTGCCGAGGGTTCGTCGCGCACGACGACCGCGACTGGGGGGCGGCGGTCCGCGCGTTCTACGAGGTGGATCGCCGGCAGTTCGCCCACCTCACCGGCGCCGAGGCGTACGAGGCGGCGCGAGCGTACGCGGCCGCGCTGTGGGAGAAAGACGACGTCGAAGCGCCGCACGTCTCGTCGGACGGCGGGGTCGACCGGGAGGGACTCTCGGCGGCGGATTGGACACCCGTCGAGGCGCGACTCGCCCGCCGGGCGTCGATCGTCGGCATGGAGCGCACCTACGCGACGGAGACGACCGCGGCGTGGCGCGAGCACAAGATCGGCGGGGACTACTGGACGCCGACGATGCGCGCACAGCGGATCGAGATTCGGGCCGCGATCGGATGCGGGGAGCACCCGGAGAAGCCGAGATTCGGGCGATCGGGGTTCGGCCACCTCGCGGCGTACTACCTCGCGGGTACCGAACTGCACGACATGCACACGCGACGCCACTGGGTGCGGGCGGCGCGGATCATGGCGCACTACTTCGAGGAGATTCTCGTTCGTCGGGCGGAAGCTAGCCGCGAGACTGCGTGAGGTCGAGGGGGTTCCGAGCCACCGAGGTCGTGCCGGGCGGGCGCACTCAATCGTCGTCGGATCTCGCGCGCACGGCCGTCGCGTCGGACGCGGCGGGGAGGGTGAAGAAGAACGTCGAACCCTCGTCGGGCTCGGACTCGACCCAGATCTCGCCGCCGTGGCGCTCGACGATCCGCTTGCAGGTCGCGAGACCGATGCCGGTTCCGCCCCCCTCGCCGGAGAAGAGATCGAAGATTCGGTCCCGTTTCTCCCGCGGGATGCCGACGCCGTCGTCGGCGACGGCGAACAGGTACGCCTCGCCGCGCTCCCCGTCGCACCCCTCCTCGCGCGGCTCCGCCCGGATTCGGATTCGGGGGGGTTCGTCCCCGGCGTACGCGAGCGCGTTGCCGACGAGGTTCTGAAACAGTAACACGAGAAGCGTCTCCATGCCGACGACCGTCGGCAGCGAGTCCACGACGATCTCCGCGTCGGTTCGGCGGACCGCGACCTGCACGTTGTCCAGCACCGTCCGCACCACCGCGTCGCAATCGACCGGCGCGCGCGGCTCCTCCCGACGGCTGACTCGCGAGTAGCGGAGCAGGTCGTCGATCATCTCGCGCATCCGATCGGCACCGTCGACGGCGGCGGCGACGAACTCCCGGGCGTCCGCGTCGAGGTCGTCCCCGTACCGCCGGTCAAGCAGCCCGAGGTAGCTCGACACCATCCGCAGCGGCTCCTGTAGGTCGTGTGACGCGGCCGATGCGAACCGTTCGAGTTCGGCGTTCGAGCGCTCCAGCTCGGCGTTCTTCCGGTCGAGTTCGGCGTTCTTCCGGTCGAGCTCCTCCCGCTTGCGGCGGAGCTGTCTCTCCCGGCGCTTCCGTCCGGAGATGTCGCGACCGATGCCGCAGACGTACCGCGGTTCGCCCGACGCGCCGCGGACGAGCGAACCGACGAACTCGTACGGCACGAGCGTCCCGTCGCGCGTTTCGATCCGGATCTCCTCGGTCGCCTCCCCGGTCGAGAGGACCTCGGACACCGCGGCCGCAGCCCGCTCCGCGTCCTCGTCGGCCATGAGGTCGAACGGGCTCATTCGGGCGATCTCCTCGCTCTCGTAGCCGGTGACCTCGCTCACGCGCTCGTTCCACCTGACGAACTCGGCGTCGGCGTTCATCACGAAGAACACGTCCGTCAGGTTGTCGAGGACGTCGTCGACGAACGCTCGCTCGCGTTCGAGCGCGCGCAGCGCTCCCTCCCGCGCCGTGGCGCGTCGCCCGTCGGTCGATCGATCGGGGCGGAGGTGACGCTCGACGGCGGCGAGGAGCGCGCGGCCGTCGTCGACGCCGTCGAAGCCGTCCGGTTCCTTCCTCCCGCTCTCGTCCGAATCGACCCTCGACACGGATTCGTCGTACAGCCCCGACGAGACGCCGCGGTCGGCCGAAGGGTCGGCGGTTCGCAGGACGACCGGCACGTCCGGGACGACCTCCTGGACGAACCGGAGAAAGTCGGCGGCGCCCTCGTGCGGGGTGAGACGGTCGTAGACGAGACAGTCGATCGGACCGGCGAGCAGCTCCGCCGTCGCGGCGTCCGTCTCGGTCGCGGCGACGACGATCGCGTCGGACGGCCCGGACGAGAGCAGGCCGGGAAGCCGGGCGTCCCGTCCGACGTACAGGACGCGAGGGACGGTCATCGGCGACGGGACGATCCGATCGGCGAACCGAGGCCCGTCCGCCGGCGAGGCGACCGCTCGACCGAAGCGCTCGAAGTGATCATTTTTCGTCGTATCCGTCCGATGACTCGTAAACATTTAGATAAATATTTTCTGTTCGGGCGGTCGATCGGACCGCCGCGACGGGGAGAGGTTTATCCGGCGGGCGGCCGAGACGCCGCACATGCAGTTCGACCACGTCGGGATCGCGACGCCGGACGCCGCGGCGCTCGCCGACCTGTTCAGCGACCTCTTCGATGCCCCGATCGCGCACGAAGAGCGGTTCGAGGGGATGACGGTCCTCTTTCTCGAACTGGAGGACGGCTACTTCGAACTCCTCGAACCCCACGAGGGCGGCGCGATCGCGCGCTACCTCGACGGCCACGGTCCGGGGATCCACCACGTCGCGCTCGCCACCGACGACGTCGAGGCCGCGCTCGCCGCGGCCCACGACCTGGACGTCGCGCTGATCGACGAGGAGCCGCGACCCGGGGCGTGGGGCCACGAGGTCGCCTTCCTGCACCCGAAATCGACCGGGGGCGTCCTCGTCGAGTTCGTCCAGCACTGAGCGGCGGCGACCGTCGTCGACCGCCGCCTCCCGTCAGTCGCCCTCCGACGACTCGCCCTCCGCGTCGCCATCGTCGCTGCGCCCGGTCGCCCTCGGGTCGCGGCGGATCGAGACGGGTCGGCGGAGGCCGACGCGCCACGGCGACCAGTACAGTTCGAGGCCGAGCCACAGCGCGGCGACGCCGAGCGCGAACGCGAGCGTCAGCGCGTCGGCCATCCCCATCCACGCCGGAAGGACGAAGCCCACGGCCAGCACGATCTCGCCGGGAACGACGGCGTAGACGATCGATCCGAGCGAGAGGTCGTCCCCGCCGCGGTTCGCCCTGGTCGAAGGGAGGTCCGCGCGGTCGGCGCTCGGGCCGCCGGCGCTTTCGGGACCGGTGCCGAGGCGCTCGGCCTCGTACGGCAGCGTCAGGTCGAGCGTCCAGACGACCTCGCCCTCCTCGTTCACCTCGACGACGCGCCCGCCGTTCGAGTCGGTGACGAGCGTGTGACCGTTGGGAAGGCGGTCGGCGTCGCGCGGCCACTCCAATCGGCTGTCGTTCCACGACCACGTCCGGTTCCACGCCCCGTCCTCGCGGCCGTACTCGACGACGCGGTTGTTGTGGGAGTCGGCGACGAGCACCGCCGGGCCGCCGTTTTCGGGCGGGATGTAGTCCGGGTTGTGCTGCTCGTAGAGCGTGTCGTAGTCGTCTTCGCTCCCGAGCGTCCACCCCTCTTCCAGCCCCGTCTCGGGGTCGAGGAAGACGACCTGATCCTGGTTCCGGAGGCTCACCATGATGCGGCCGTCGGGCAGCACCTCCACGTCGTTGAGGTGGGTCCAGTCGTGCGGGTACGGCCCGCCACCCGACGTCGGGTAGTCGCTCTGGGCGTCCCACTCCCACTCGATCACCTCCGTCTCGGTGTTGACGACGAACACCCGATCGCGGTGGATGTCGGCGACGACGAGTCGTTTTCCGTCGTATCGGTCGACGTCGTGCCAGCGGATCGTCTTCCCGTTCGGGACGATCCGCGAGTACACCTCGGTCGTCTCGCCCGTCGAGAGGTTCGTTCGTTCGACGACGTTCCGGTAACACTCGGTCTCCGCGCCGCACTCGTCGGTCGACAGGTGTTCGGAGGCGACGTACATCACCGTCCGGTCGCCCTCGGGGCTCGGGTCGACGTCCCAGTAGCTGTCGTACTCGTCGTCGTAGTAGAGCACGTCCCCCCTCTCGTCGACGGCGACCAGTTCACCCGGGCTGTCGCCGGTGAACCGCAGGTGCCAGCCCTTCGCGCCGAACCCCTGCGTCGCGACGACGGTCGCGCCGTCCGCGGGCGGGGCGACGGACCCGCCGGCGGCGACGCGCTCGGGGAACGACGGCGGCGCGGCGAGGTAGCCGGCGACGAGCGAGCCGACCGCGAGGACGAGGAGGGCGGCGAACGCGACCCGGAGGATGCGCCGTTCGTCCATTTGGTCTACTGTCCGAGGAGGGGAGGATGAAACTACCGATGCGACGACACGAGAGCCTCGGCGCGCCGACGGGATGAAGACGCGCCCGATGCGCTGCACGTCGGAGTCAGGGTGTCGTATTAACGACATTTATCGCCGATGCAAAGACAGTAGTGTGCCCGTGTCGATGAGCGGGTAATGGACGACTGGCTCACCCACAGGGCGCGGGCGACGCCGGACGTGACCGCCCTCGTCGACGCCGACGCGGGATCGGAGTGGGACTACGCCGCCCTCGACGCCGAGGTCGACGAGACCGCGGGACGACTGGCCGCGCTCGGGATCGAAGCCGGCGACCACCTCGGGACGCTCCTCCCGACCGGCGTTCCGGCGGTTCGGTTAGTCCACGCGGCCATGCGCCTCGGGGCGACGCTCGTCCCGCTCTCGGACCGCCTGACGCCGGTCGAACTGGCCGCGCAGATCGAGGCGACCGACCTGACCGCGCTCGTCTGCGGGGACGGGACCGAAGGCACCGCGGTCGAGGCGGCCGAGACCCTCGACGGACTCGTCGGCGTGCCGATCGCGTCCGTCGACGAACCCGACCGGAGGGGCGTCGAGGCGCTGTCGGCGGCGGAGCCGATCGCGGTCGATCCCGCGACGTGGGAGCGCGACGATCCGCTCGCGATGCTCTTCACCTCCGGAACGACCGGCGCGCCCAAGGCGGTCGTCCTCACGATGGGCAACGTCTTTTCGAGCGCCGTCGCGTCCGCGTTCCGACTCGGCGTCCTCCCGGACGACCGCTGGCTGGTCGCGCTTTCGCTGGCCCACATGGGCGGCCTCGCGCCGCTGTACCGGTCGACGCTGTACGGCACGGCGGTCGTCCTGCGGTCGTCGTTCGATCCGGGGGCCGCCGCCGACGACGTCGGAACGTACGGCGCGACCGGTATCTCGCTCGTGCCGACGATGCTCCGGCGGATGCTCGACAGCCGCGGCACGCTCTCCGATCCGCTCCGGTTCGTCCTGCTCGGCGGCGCGCCGGCCTCCCGGGAGCTGATTCGGCGCTGTCGGGACTACTCGGTTCCGGTGTACCCCACCTACGGGATGACCGAGACGGCCTCGCAGGTCGCCACCGCCGCGCCCGCGGAGGCGTTCGAGTTCGAGGGGACGGTCGGACGGCCGCTCCTGTGGACGGAGGTCGCCGTGCTCGACGACGACGGCGAGGCGGTCGAACCGGGCGAAACCGGCGAGATCGTCGTGTCCGGTCCCACCGTCTCGCCCGGGTACTACGGGAATCCAGAGGCGACCGAGGCGGCGTTCGGTCCGCGGGGCCTCCGGACGGGGGACGTGGGCTACCGCGACGAGGTCGGCCGGCTGTACGTGCTCGGGCGGACGGACGACCGGATCATCACCGGCGGGGAGAACGTCGACCCCGGCGAGGTCGTCGAGGCGCTGCGCGATCACCCCGACGTGGCCGACGCCGCCGTCGTCGGACTCCCCGACGACGAGTGGGGCGAACGCGTCGCGGCGCTTCTCGTCCCGGCGAACCCGGACGCGCGCCCGACGGCCGCGGAGATCGACGCGCACTGCCGGGAGCGGCTGGCGGGCTACAAACTCCCTCGAACGATCGCGTTCGCCGACGATCTCCCGCGGACGGCCTCCGGAACCGTCGCGCGCGAGGCGACGAGAGAGCGGATTCGAGCGTTCGAGGCGGCCGAAAAAGACGGGGACGAAAAAGCCGACGAGGCCGGCGACGACGAGTCGGACGCGTCGGAGATCGATCGGGACGAAGACGATGGGGGCGGCGAAACCGTCCGCGATGACGCGGAGGGACGGGTCGAGGAGCCCGACGGGCCCGAGTAAACGCGAGTTCCGCGACCCCGAGTTCCACGAGCTATTTTACCGCGGCCCGCGGACGAAACGCCATGGACTTACTGGACGACAGCATCGTCCCGGCGCACGCCCGCGAGGTCAAGGCGGCGGCTCGGGAGTTCGCGGCGGAGCACATCGCCCCGAACGCGTCGGCGCACTTTCGCACCGGCGAGTACCCGTGGGAGGTGCTCGAAGCCGGACAGGACGCCGGTCTCGTCGCGCAGGACATCGGCGAGGAGCACGGCGGGAAGGGGTACGACCTCCAGCAGATCCTCGCCATCGCGGAGGAGTTCTACCGCGCCGACGCCGGGATCGCGCTGACGCTGCAACTCGCGAGCTTCGGCTGCGAGATCGTCGAGACGTACGGCTCCGAGGAGCAGAAGGAAACCTACCTCCGGCCCGTCGCGGAGTGCGAGGAGATCTCCGGGCTCGCCGTCTCCGAGCCCGAAACCGGCAGCGACCTCGCCGGGATGACGACGGCCGCGGAGAAGACGGAAGACGGGTACGTCCTGAACGGCGAGAAGTACTGGGTCGGCAACGCCGTCGAAGCCGACTGGCTCACCGTCTACGCGAAGACCGGCGACGGGGAGGACCGGTACTCGAACTACTCGATGTTCGTCGTTCCCACGGACGCCGAGGGGTACGAGGCCGAACACATCCCCGAGAAGATGGGCATGCGCGCGTCGAAGCAGGGCCACATCGTCTTCGACGACTGCGCGGTCCCGGAGGAGAACCTCGTCGGCGCGGAGGGCGGCGGCTTCTACATGCTCGCGGACTTCTTCAACCACGGCCGCGTCGTCGTCGGCGGCCACGGTCTCGGACTCGCCGCGGCGGCCATCGAGGAGGCGTGGGAGTTCGTCCACGACCGCGAGGCGTTCGGTCGAGGGGTCGCGGAGTTCCAGGCGGTCCAGCACGCGCTCGCCGACATGCGCACGGAGTTCGAGGCCGCCCGCGCGCTGAACTGGCGAGCCGCGGAGAAGGTCGCCTCGGGCGAGGACGCCGGCTTCTGGGCCGCGATGGCGAAGACGAAGTCGACCGAGACGGCGACCTTCTGCGCCGAACGCGGGATGCAGCTGCACGGCGGCCGCTCGATCCTCGACGAGCGGCGCATCGCCCGCGTGTACCGCGACGTGCGGATCCCCGTCATCTACGAGGGCGCGAACGAGATCCAGCGGAACCTGATCTACCGGCAGTCGCGGTGAACGAGGCGACCGTTCGTCGACCCGCGATTCTCTGCGGCGGTCGCCGAACCGGGGTTTATCTCTTCGCCGTCCCAACCTCCGCCATGGCAGACGTCAGTGTCCACCTCCTCGACCGCGGGCGCGTCAGGGCGGACGCGAACTACGTCGTCGACGGGTACGCGATGGCGAGCGCGTCGAACCCGCGTCCGGAGCACGAGATCCGCGAGTTCGTCGTCTGGAACGCCGTCATCGACCACCCGGAGGCGACGATCCTCTGGGACACCGGCTCCCACCCGGACGCGGGGGACGGCTACTGGCCCGCACCCCTCTACGACGCCTTCGAGCACGTCGACGCCGACGAGCACCGCCTGGAGGACGATCTCGACGCCGCGGGCTACGCGCTCTCGGACGTCGACGCCGTGGTGACGAGTCACCTGCACCTCGACCACGCGGGCGGGCTGTACGAGTTCGAGGGGAGCGACGTCCCCGTGTACGTCCACGAGGAGGAACTCAAGTACGCCTACTTCAGCGCCAAGACGGACGAGGGCTCCGTCGCCTACCTCGCGCCGGACTTCGACCGGGACCTGAACTGGGAAGTGGTCCGCCGCGACCGGCGGACGCTCGCCGGAGGCGTCGAACTCCTCCACCTGCCGGGCCACACGCCGGGGCTCCTCGGGGCGCGCATCGACCGCGACGACGGGTCGGTGCTCCTCGCCGGCGACGCCGCGTACGTCGACGCCAACTACGCGGACGAGGTGCCGATGGGGCCGGGGCTCGTCTGGTGCGAGCGGCGGTGGCTCGACAGCGTCCGGACGCTGAAGGAGGAGGCGCGCGTTCACGGCGCGGACATGCTGTACGGACACGATCTGGAGCGGTTCGAGTCGTTCGGCGACGGGTGGACGTGATCGAACAGCCGGGTCGATCCACGCGGAGTCGAGGATGACATTTCCCACAGTTATTCGACCATCTGTGGCCATTCGATCGGTCGAATTCGATAAATTGCATCATCTGGTCACCGTGCGGTTTACCTGCGACGAGCACGTACGATACTCACGGTGAAGAAGAACGAATTGGTCCACCTTCACGCACTGCTTGCGACCATCGCGGAGGACTACGTCGAACGCGGCGTCGCGGCGCGGGAGGACTTCGAGCCGTATCGGGAGCTGGGGATCACGCCGATGACGCTCACCGCCTCCCGCGACCGGCACGAGGAAGCGGTGATGGCGCTCCTGCGCGTTCTCGCCGCGCGATCCGCGGGGGAACCCACGGCGCGCCCCGAACTCGTCGAAGGGTGAGCCCGGTTCCTCGATCGGACGATTCGCCCGACGACGTCGCGCGCGTCCGACGCGACTTTTCGCGACGAGACGGTTCTCGAGTGACGACGCGTGAACTCGGGATCATACGCTGAATACCATGTATCGACAAATGATAATTTGACGATATTAGTACTATTTTGTCTATATTGAGCATATATCAGGCGGATGCGACCCGTCGATATATCCTTGAACGAGGCGTTTAACCGGCCAAATCACGCGTTCGACTGACGGCAGACGTAATAACAGCCAGTTATTTTCACGGTGAAATCAGTACGACAATGTTATCAGATTTATAACTATTATCCGCCGTGGGAGACGGAGGGACGATGGCAACCGAAGCCGGCACCGCAACCGGGCGAAGCCCGTCCGCGTGGCGGTCCCGAACGACCGAGCTGTACGCGAAACACTATCCGCTCGTCGGATTACTCCTGATCGTCCTGTTCTCGGGGGTTCTCCTCCGTGGGCAACTCGACATGAGCCAGCGGCCGCTGGCGCAGTACCGGCTCTTCTTCGAGCTGATGCTCGCCGGATTCGTCATCACGCTGCTCAGGAGCAAGGTGGGGCTCGTCACGTACGGCATGTTCGGCCCGATAATCATCTCGTACATCCTCCTCGCCAGCGGGCCGCTCTGGGGGACCGTGCTCTTCGTGAACCTGTTTCTCATCGCGCTCACGACGTTCCTGATCCTCGAACCGTTCCGGCTGGGGACGGCCCACCGGATCGGCGCGCTCGTCATGACCGTCGGCGTCGCGATCACCGTCTTTCACGTGCTGGCCGACCAGCGGGTTCTCCCCGCCGCGCTCGACTCGTTGCAGGTGTTCTTCCCGGCGATCATCACCGGCTGGTACGCCGATCGATTCGCGCGCGACCTCTCGGAACGGGGGTGGCGAGCGCCGGCGATCCGGTTCGTCTGGACGCTCGTCGCGATACTCGTGGCGTACGCGATCCTGTCGCGCGACGCGCTCGTGAGCTGGTTCGTCCACACCCCGGAGGCGTGGGCCGCGATCATCGGGCTCAACGTCTGGCTCGGCACGACCGGCGCGATTCGGGTGAAAGAGTACCTCCGTTTTTCGAACGTCTTCCGGGGCTCGCCGTGGAGCGCAGCCCTGAGCGCCGCGGAGACCTCGCTGCACAACGCGAAGGCGCGCGCGGTCAACGCGCTCGGCGGTTCCGCGTCGTACCGCAATGGGAGCGACGTGCTCGCGATGAACCGCCGAAACGCGTACATCAAACGGTACAACCCGACGCACCTCTTCCCGGAACTCGACAAGGCGTCGATGAAGCGCGCCTTCCACGGGACGGGCGTCTCGACGCCGGACACCTACCTCCTCGTCGAGCGGCTCGGGCAGATCGGGCGGGCGGAGGCGCTGTTCGACGCCCGCGACGAGTTCGTCATCAAGCCCGACAGCGGATACGGCGGCGAGGGGATCGTCGTCGTCACCGGACGCACCGACGACGGCGAACGGTTCGAAACCTCGAAGGGCGAGCGGACGCCCGAGCAACTGCTCGCCCACGTCCGCTCCGTCGTCGAGGGGCACTACTCCCCGATGGGGCTCGACGGCGTCGCGATCGTCGAGGAGCTCGTCCACCCCGACGACTTCCTCCGCTCCCGCGCGGGGCAGGGCGTCCCGGACATCCGCGTGATGGTGTTCAAGGGCTTCCCGATCATGGCGATGACGCGGCTGCCGACCGAGGAGTCCGACGGCGCGGCGAACCTCCACATGGGGGCGATCGGGGTCGGGCTGACCGTCGCCGAGGGGCGGGCGCTCGGCGGCTACCGGAGCACCAACCAGTGGCACGACGAACACCCCGACACGGGGGCGGACCTGCGCGACTTCACCGTCCCGAACTGGGACGAGGTCCTCGCCACCGCCGTCCACGCCGCGGAGGTCTCCCGGCTCGGGTACGCCGGCGTCGACGTTGTCGTGGACGAGGAGAAGGGGCCGGTCGTCCTCGAAGTGAACGCCCGCCCCGGGCTGGGAATCCAGAACTCGACGTTCGACGGGCTGCTCAGGCGGCTCGATTTCGTCGAATCGCTGCCCGACGACTACGACCTGAAGCCGCCATCGGAGAAGATTCGGCTCGCGAGGCGATGGGACGAAGCGGACTGGGAGACGGACGCGACGGGGACGGACGCGATGGAACCGAAAACGAGGGGAAGCGAGCCGGATGAATAGAGCGACGCTCGGATCGCTGTTCGTCCTCGGCGGACTCCTTCCGGGGTTGCTGTTCGTCGGCACGCTGGACGCGCGAGTCCCCGCGCCGCCGGTTCTCGGACGCTATCTCCCGGCGGACGGCGGCGCAATCGGCGCGCCCGAACTGCTCTTCGTCGCGATCCCGGTCGCGTTCGTGGTCTTCGTGGTGTACGAGTCGCTCGGCCACTACCGGAACCGGAAACCGCCGTCCTGAACGACTGGGCGGGACCCGTCGTTCAGCGGCGTTCGGCTCGGGCTCGCCGAGCAACCGGCAACCACTAAGTCCGTCCCCCGAAAGCGTCGGGTATGCGACTGGAGGAGTACTGGGGCGTCGGACCGAAGACGAGCGAGCGTCTCCGGGAGTCGCTCGGCGCGGAGCGGGCGGTCGAGGCGATCGAATCGGCCGACGTCCGCGCGCTCACGGAGGCCGGCATTTCGCGCGGCCGGGCGACGCGCATCCTCCGCCGGGCGAACGGCGGAGACGGGATGGCGATGCTCGGCACGCGGGACGCGCGGAACGTCTACGACGAGCTGCTCTCGCGCGCCGCGTCGCACGCGGTCACGCGCCACGCGGCCGACCGGATCCGGGTGTTGACGCCGCTTTCGGACCGCGACGAGGCGGACGAGCGCCTCGACGAGGTGCTCGACGCGCGGGACGCGTGGCGAGCCCTCGACGACGACGCCCGCGAAGCCGTCCGCGACGCGTTCGAGACCTACGACGAGGCGGGGGGCACCGAACGGGCGTCGGTCCGCGCCGCGCTGGCGCTCCGCGACGCCGGCCTCGGCGAGGAGTTCGACGCGCTCTACGGCCTCGACGACGACGCCCTCCGCGAGGCGCTCCGCGCGCTGGGGCGCGTGACCGACGGATCGGTCGGGGCGGGGGCGGACGAACGGCTCGACCGACTCCGAAGTCGGCTCGAAGACGCACGGCGGCTCGAACGCGGCGCGTTCGACGTGCTCGACGAGGTCCGAGACGCCGGGGTTCGGAGCCTCGAAGATTTCGAGGGGGCCGTCGTCGAGTACGTCGCCCGCGAGACGGACCTCACCCGCGACGACGTCCGGGCGGCCGCGGCCGACGACGTCGTGGACGCGGCGGACTTCGTGAGCGCGACCCTCAGGGCGCTCGCCGCCGACCTCCAATCGCGCGCCGCCGACCGTGAGGCGACGGTGGCGGCCGAACTGGAGGCGTCGATCGAGGCGGCCAGATCGGACGTCGACGCCGCCGTCGCGGCCGTCGACGAGGTCGCCTTCGTCCTCTCGCTCGCTCGCTTCACCGACGCGTACGACCTCTCCCGACCGGAACTCGTCGAGGACGGTCTCGCCGTCGAGGGGGCGCGGAACCTCTCGCTGGACGGGGCGGTCCAGCCGATCACTTACGCAGTCGGCGACCACTCTCTCGGCGTCGGCGAACTCCCGTCCGGCGACCGCGTGACGGTCCTCACCGGCGCGAACTCCGGCGGCAAGACGACCCTGCTCGAAACGCTCTGTCAGGTGACGCTGCTCGCCTCGATGGGGCTGCCCGTCCCCGCCGACCGCGCGCAGGTCGGCCGCTTCGACGCGGTAGTGTTCCACCGTCGACACGCGAGCTTCAACGCCGGCGTGCTCGAATCGACGCTGCGCTCCATTGTCCCCCCGCTGACCGGCGAGGGCCGGGCGCTCATGCTCGTCGACGAGTTCGAAGCCATCACGGAACCGGGTCGGGCCGCCGACCTGCTCAACGGGCTGGTCCAGTTGACGGTCGATCGGGGGGCGCTCGGGGTGTACGTCACGCACCTCGCGGACGACCTCAGCCCGCTGCCGTCGCAGGCGCGGACCGACGGCATCTTCGCGGAGGGACTGACGCAGGAACTCGAACTCCGGGTGGACTACCAGCCCCGGTTCGGGACCGTCGGAAAGTCGACGCCCGAGTTCATCGTTTCGCGACTCGTCGCCAACGCCGGGAGCAGGGCCGAACGCGGCGGGTTCGAGGCGCTGGCGGCGGCCGTCGGCGAGGAGGCCGTCCAGCGAACCCTGTCGGACGCGCGGTGGCGATCGTAGCCGGACGATCCGTCGATTCCGCCCTCCTCAGCCCCTCAGCGCATCTCTTCGAGGCCGACGAACGCCCCGTGGTTCGCCGTGAGCCACGACTCGACCCGCTCGTGGCTCTTCTTCCGGCGGGGGTAGATCGTGCACCGATCCGGGCCGTCCTCGTAGCTGACGACCACGCTATGGAGATCGTAGTCGCGCCCGTCGATCCGCCGCTCCGGCCCACACTCGTAGCCCGTTCTCGTCCCGGCGTCGGCGTCGAGTCCTGACATGGCTTCCGTCAAGTACGTAGAAGCATTCCTGGATACATAACGGCTGCTAAGAGCGCTCCATAGCCCCACGTATCGGTCGTGATCGGTCGTGCGTGCGGAGCCGAGAGCCGAGGTGCGGGCCTCAGACACCGACGCTCGTTCGGATGGTTTTCTATATATTTTATTCGCGGCTGAGAGTCGAGGAGGACGACGACCGCACGGCGCGCTTATGCCGCCGGAACGCCTCTCTCCCGATAGCGAGGCCCGAGAGACCACGGCCGCGCGTCGGAGGCGGGTTCGTGGGTTCGGTCGGGCGCTCGGAGGAGAGCAACATGACGACGAAGGCGAGAGCCGGTTCGGAACGGTACGTCGGACGGATCGTCGACGAGGTGACGGCGTGGGACGGGATCGTCGCCCAGCCGCATCGGTTCGGCGGGACCGAGTTCCTGCTCGGGCCGCGGGAGGTCGGCCACGTTCACCGGGTCGGGATCGTCGACATCAACTTCCCGAAGCGGATGCGCGATCACCTCGTGGCCGAGGGACGGACCGGCGAGCACCACGTCGTCCCCGAGTCGGGGTGGACGACGCTGTACGTCGAAACGGAGGGCGACGTCGACCGCGCGCTGTGGCTGTTCCGCCTCTCGTACCTGTACCTGGCGCTGACGATGAAGGAAAAATCGGCGGGGAGGGCGGCGCTCGCCGGACTCGACGTCGACGCGGAACTCGACGAACTCGAACCGAACGAGGACCTCCGGGCGATGATCGAACGGGTCCGTGCGCGGTAGCGCGCGTCGCCTCGTCACAACTGCCGACGAAGAGGGATTCAAGTGAGACGGGGGAAGTAGATGCAGGAAGAATGGTAGACCCCACATCGGATCTCGGCGACGACGTAGACGAGAGCACCGCCCCGGAGTGTGCGACCTGTGGGGAGAAGATCGTCCAGTCGCCGACGCACCGCGTCACGCCGTGGCTCGATGGCGGTCGGGTACGGCACCGTCACTTCTGCAGCGACGAGTGCCGAGCCGACTGGAACGAGGGGTGAGATCGATCAGTCGTCCGACCGATGCGTCTTCCAGAACTGCTCTAAACCGAAGGACAGCATGTCCGGGCTCACCGGCCGGAACTCTTCGCGTTCCCCCTCGGGGAAGTACTCCCTGACGTCGTCCCACGACTCGCGCGCGTACCGCGCGTCGACGAACACCCTGACTCCTACCTCGTCCGGGCCGCGGATCACGCGCCCGATCGCCTGTCTGGCTTTCCGAACGGCGGGCACCGTCAGCGCCGTCTCGAACCCGCTCCGGGAGCCGTCTCGCGGGCCGTCGGACCGCCGTCCGGAGGCGGAGCCGAAGGCCCTGTCGTACGCGGTTCGAACGGCCTTCGTCCGCGGGCTCGACGTGTTGATGATGGGCACGCCGCAGACGACGGCGGCGCTCAATCGGTCGCCGCGGTAGTCGACTCCCTCGGTCAGCGTCCCGCGGAGGCTCGTCACGAGGACCTTCTCGCCCCCGCCGAAGAAGTCGGTCTTGAGCGACTCGGTCGCACCGTCGTCGCTGGATTCGTCGAGGAGCACGGGTTTTTCGAGCCGGCGCTCCAGCACGCCCGCGATCCACTCCGCCTCGCCGTAACTCGGCATCCCGACGAGGACGTTGCCGGGGCTCTTCGCCACCGCGACGACCGCGTCGGCGTGGGCCCGCCGCGTCTCGTTGTCGGCCCCCGGCGGGCCGCGGTTCCCGTAGGTGAACTTCGGCGCGTCGACGGCGAAGCTCGCGCGGTTCGCCGCCGGAAACGACAGCCCGTACGTCCGCTCGACGACCGGACGGCCCCGCTCTCGGAGGTAGTCGAGCCCCGTCACCGTCCGGAACACGTCCAGTGGGGCGAGCGTCGCGCTCATCAGCACGCCCCCGCCGAACTCGGCCAGCCGCTCGCCGATGGCCTCGCTCGGCACGCAGTTGTGCAGGGCGAGGCGGGCGTTGTACGCCCGTCGCCACGAATCCGGCGGCTCCGTCTCGTCCCACGTCCGTTCGAGTTCGATCTCCCGGAAGTACCGCTCGTGGTCCCGCCGGTACCACTCGCCGAGCACGCGACCCGCCGCGGGGGCGGCGCGCCGCCTGTCTTCGCCCTCGACCGCGTTCAGAACCCGGGCGACGACCGCGCCGACCGCCTCCGACCGGACCCACGAGCCGCCGTCGTATCCCGCCTCCGTGGCCCACTCGGACAGTTCGTCCGGTTCCGGACGCTCGGGGTCCCTGAGCGGCAGTTCGGCGTCCTCCAGCGCCGAGAGGTCGGCACGCCAATCCGGCCGGACGCGGTCGAGGTGCGCGGTGACGCGGCGGTCGAGCTCCTCGCGGACGTCGCGGACGAACCGCCGCGTCTCCTTCAGCTCCGCGAGCGTCACGTCGCTGTCGGCGAGTTCGGCACGGATCTCGTCGGCCCCCGCGGCCGTCCGCCCGCCGTCGTCGAATTCGAGCGGCTGGACGACGCGGGTGAGCTCCGCCTCCGCGTCGCGGAGCGTCTCGTCGCCGACGCCGTCGCTGACGAGGTCGCGGACGCGGGGTTCGAGCATGTGCGCCTCGTCGCAGATCACGAACGTCGACTCGTCGAGCAGCGCGCCGGTGAACGTCGCCGCGGTGGTCGGATCGAACACGTGGTAGTAGTTGCCGACGACGACGTCGACGTGCGGCAAGAGCGCGCCCATGATCGAGTGCGGGCACGCCCCGTGGCCGGCCGCGAGCGCGACGAGGTCGGACGGTTCGAGCAGTCCGCGGTCCTCGAAGTCGAACGGGACGGCCTCGATCGGATCGCCGTCCTCGGGCAGGTCGTCGAGAAACCCCGCGTAGAACGGGCAGTACTCGACGTCGCCGTGCGTCGGCGTCTCCGGAAGGTACGGCGTCGGCTCGCCGGCGGTTTCGAGGTACGACGGGCCGCCGCGTCCCGAATCAGCGAGCCCCGTCTGCGCGCGTCGGGCGCGGGAGACGAGCGCGCCCGTCGTCGTCTCGCCCCCTTCGCCCGTCAGGTTCCGGGTGCGTTCGCGGAGACCCTCACAGCGGTCGTACACCGTCGACTCGTCGATCCCGGCGGTCCGCTCTCTGCTATACGGGCAAACGTCGGCCTTGCCGACGAGCGTCAGCCCCGAGACCGTCCGCCAGTCGTCGGGCAGGTTCTCGTTGATCGTCCGGAGGTCCGCTTCGAACTGGCGGAGCTGTTGCTTGACGCTCGTCAGGACGAACACGCGTTCGTACGCCGATTCCGGATCCCGAACCCGGTCGATCCCCGCCGAGAGCGCCAGCATCGTCTTGCCGGTCCCGCACGCCCCCTCGATGACGGTGAATCCGCCCGACTCGGCGGTTTCGACGGCCGTCTCGACGCCGTCGGCTTGCTCCGGGTACGGCTCGTCGTGTCCGAAGACGTCGCGCCAACTCACGTTCGTTCTCTCGCTCTCGCCCACGTTTATCGGTGTCGGAGACTGGTTCCGTCTTCGGATATAAACGCTCGGACCACCGTCGCCGGGCGCGCCGGCCTCAGCACGCGCTCGCCGGCGCGGTCGCTTCGGTTCCCTCGTCGCCGACCGCGTTCGCTCCCGTGCCGATCGACGCGGGTTCCGATCCGCTCGGATCGACCGCCGCGTCCCCGTCCGATGCGGCTCGAACGGCCGCGAGCGCGTCGAGCCGTTTCGTGCCGTGGGACTCGTCCGCGGTCCGACGGAGGATCCGTCGCGTCTCCGCAGGCGACAGGTCGTCGGCGTTGGACGTCATCAGCGCCGCGGTACCCGCGACGAACGGTGCGGCCGCCGAAGTGCCGTAGAAGCGCCCGGAGACGGCGGTCTCGACGCCGTCGGGTGCGCCGATGTCGACGCTCGCGCCGCCGACCGTCCCGCCGCGGGAGCTGTACGCGCGGACGGCTCCGCTCTCGGCGTCGAACGCGCCGACCGCGATGACGCTCTCCCCCGTCGCCGGGGCGACGAAGCTACCCTCCGGCGTGGCGTAGCCGAGCGACTGGTGCGCGGAGAACAGCCGGAGCGTGGCGTCGTTCGCGATCCCCTCGTGGGCGTGGATCGCGACGTAGTACGTGCCCCGGGGGACGCCGACGTCGATCGATTCGGAGGTCGGCGCGCTGTCGTTCTCCGCCTGCCGACGGATCGACTTGGCGACCACCGGATCGCTCCGATCCGGGACGTGTCGGTAGAGATAAAGGTCGTAATCAGCCGGCGAGTCCCAGTACAATCGAATCGCGACGCGTCCCTCGACGGCGGCGCCGCCGTCGAGCGGATTCGCCTCGACACCGGAGTCGAACGCCACCCATCCCCCGTCGTCCGCGCTCCCGGCCCAGTGGCGATCTGCGTAGTTCCCCGCGGAGGTGACGAACACGACGCCCTCGTCGGCGGCGTCGTCGGCCGCGTCGGCGATCTCCTCCATCCCCTCCATCGTCGGCGGGAAGTAGCTCCCGGAGTCGACGATCACGTCGACGTCGTTCGCCACGAGCCATTCGACGGCCTCGGCGTACTGCCCGGGCGCCGGTTCCGTGCCGACGCTCACGAGGTACAGGTCGGCGTCGGGTGCGGTTCGGGTCACGACCTCGGCGACGGCGGTGTCGTGGGCGGTTTCGCTCGATCCGTCCGCGCTCGCGCCGGTTCGTCGGTGCGTCGTGACGTTCTCGCCGATCGACCAGTGTTCGGGCGCGAAACCGCTTCCGATGACGCCGACCGCGGCTCCGTCGCCGGTGACGCCGCGCTCGTGCAGTTCCGTCGCTCGAATCGAGTCGAGGCCGGCCGCGAGCCGCTCCCGTCGCTGGTCGGATGGTCCAGAATCCGCGTTCGCGCCGCTCCCTTCGGCACGATCCGGTTCGAACGGATCGCGAAGGTCGATCCAATCGGCGGCGTGACGACCCTGCGGGGCGACGCCGTCAAGCCCCGGTACCGCGGCGAGCGCGACGGCGAACGCGACGACGAGAGCGACGGACGCACGTCGGCGGCTCATCGCGTCCTCTGTGCGTCGGATCTGACGGTCCGCGATGGTCGTTGGCGGGTCACGAACGGGCGTAGTGCCACGCGCTCACGAGCGCCAGCACGAGGAGTCCGCCGGCGAAGAACGCCGCGCCGGGCGGCAGCAACCCCAACACCGGCTCCGGACCTGCGCCGAAACCGTCTCCGATGCGCGGGGCCGTTCCGGGCCCGCCGAGGTCGACCACGCCGGTCCCGAACGCCAGCTGGACGGCGAAGCTCGCGAGGCCGAGTACGCCGACCGCACCGACGAGCCGCTGCAGCGAATCGAGAAACGTCGACCGGTCGTCCTGCCGGCCGACGCAGACCACGAGCGAATCGTCGGTCGGCGCGTAGACGTTCATCTCGCGTCCCTTCACCGAGTATCGCGTGTCGACGATCTGAACGAGTCTCGCCTCCCACAAGTTATTCACGTGGTGGCGGATGTTCTGTACCGACGTGTCGACCACCTCGGAGAGTTCGGAAGCGGTCGCGGGGTGATCGTGGAGCGTGGTGAGGATAGACCGGGCTGTGTCCGACGACAACGAGGTGATGAGCTGCTCGGACTCCTCGTCGTCGAGCCAGAGCACGCGGAGATCGCCACCTCGGGGCTGGGTGATTTCCGTGTCAGATGGTAGCAGCCCTGACATATTTATTCGTTTCGCTGAGGGATAGTAAACCCTTCGGAAAGGTGTCCCTCTCCGCAACAAAACGTCGGCGATTTCGGGAACGAAGTCACGGATCCACGCCGGGAGCCGTTCTGGCGAGGCGGTCGGCCTCCAACCTTCCGGCGAGATACAGCCCCGCCACGACGGCGAACACGACGATCAGACCCACAGCGAACGCTCGAAAGATCGCCTCGAACGCGAGACCCGACCCCCGGAGCGCACCGACCGCGCCGCTGCCGTTCGCTTCGATGAGCAGGGAAAGCCCGCTGAAGACGGCGTAGGCGGCTCCGCGGTTCGCGTCCGGTAGCGATTCGAGCAGGTAGGTGTCGAGGGCGGGAAAGAGGCTGTGGATAGCGTACCCGAGCGCCGCGGTCACGACCGCCACGGCGAGAAACGAGGAGACCGCCGTGAGCGCGACCAGGCAGGCGATGAACGCGGCGTGGATCGCCAGTATGTACGGCACGTGAGGAAAGCGATCCACGAACCGACCGCTGACCCAGAACGCCGGAACGCCGGCGGCGAAGACGACGGTCAGGAGCGTCCCCGCCGCCGACGTCGACAGGCCCTTGCTCTCGACCAAGTACGACACGTAGAAGTTGAAGAGGCCTTGCCAGACGAAGCCGAACGCGCTGATCATCAGCAGTCCGACGAGGATGAGCCGCCAGTGTGCGAGCGCGCCGAGGAAGTCGCGGTCGACGCCGACCGACGACGAGGGGATCCCTCTGCGCGAGCGCAACACGACGACCATGGCGACCGTGAGAAGCGCCGCGGCGACGGCGAGAAACCAGAACACGGCCCGCCAAGAGTGCGCCCCGAGGGCGAACACGACGGCCGGGGGCGCGGCGACGGCCGCCAGTTGGCTCGCGGTGCCGTGGACGCCGATCGCCCGTCCGAGGGCCTCGGGGTAGAGTTCGCCCACGAGCGGGACGGCGGCGACGAAGTACGCGCCGGAGGCGACGCCGATGGCGAACGCGCCGACGCAGAGGGTCGAAAGCGACGTCGACGACGCGGTGAATCCGGCCGCCGCGGCGAGGAGCGCGCCGGTGCCGAGGACGACGAGGTGGCGGGGGACGCGAGTCAGGAGGTATCCGACCGGGATGCGCGGGACGGCCGTCCCGACCCACACCAGCGTCGTGACGACGCCGACGGCGGCGGGTCCGACGCCGAACGTCGTCTCGAACGTCTCGATCAGGGGCGCGAACGCGGTTCGACCGAAGTTGACGAGGAAGACGAGTCCGCAGAGCGTCCCGAAGAGTCGGCGTGTCACCACCGGGGGTTCGGGGACCGGCGGCTCAAGGGTTGCGATCCGAACGGGCGCGCCCGCGTTTCCGTCGGTCGAGCGACAGAGCCCCATAGGTTAACACCCGATCGGGCGAACCACGACGTATGATCAGTTCGAAACGCATGGCCGCGGTCGACGAGAACGCCGCGGCGCTCGGCGTCCCGCGCAAACAGCTCATGGAGTCGAGCGGCAACGCGGTCGCGCGCGCCGTCCGCGAGGCGGCCGAGCCCGGCGCGAGCGTCGCCGTCGTCGCCGGACGCGGCAACAACGGCGGCGACGCGTTCGTCGCCGCGCGATTTCTCGACGGGTACGACCTGACCGTCCACCTGCTCGGCAGGCCCGAGACGATCTCGACGACCATCGCCGAGGAGAACTGGGACGCGCTGGAAGCGGCGGACTACGACGCGCGAACCGTCACGGACTCGCGAGCCCTCGATCTCGGGAATCCCGACGTCGTCGTTGACGCGGTTCTCGGGACGGGGGTCACGGGATCGCTCCGCGACCCCGAAGCCAGCGCGGTCGGAGCGATCAACGACGCCGACGCAGTCGTCGTCTCGGTCGACGTCCCGACCGGCGTCGACGCCGACACCGGCGAGTCGGACGGGATCGCGGTCGAAGCCGACCGCGTCGTCACGTTCCACGACGCGAAGCCCGGTCTCGCCGATCTCGACGCGGACGTGGTCGTCGCCGACATCGGCATTCCGAAAGCCGCCGAGCTGTTCGTCGGCCCCGGCGACCTGCGGCTGGTCGGCCGCGAGGCGGAGAGCCACAAGGGGGAAAACGGCGACGTGCTCGTCGTCGGCGGCGGGCCGTTCTCCGGCGCGCCGGCGTTGTCCGGCATGGCCGTTCTCCGCACCGGCGGCGACCTGGCGAACGTCGCGTGCCCCGCGTCGGTCGCGGAGGCGATCAAGGGGTACGAACCGGACCTCATCGTCCAGCCGCTCGACGGGGATCACCTCGAACCGGACCACGTCGGGGACCTCCTGTCGATGGCCGAGGGGAAGACCGCGATCGTGATCGGACCCGGACTGGGCGACGCGGACGAGACGCTGGAGGCCGTGCGCGAGTTCCTCTCGGCGTTCGACGGCACGGCGATCGTCGACGCCGACGCGCTCCGTGCCGTTCCGGAGGTCGACACCGACGCGACCCTGATATGCACGCCGCACCAGGGCGAATTCGCCGAGATGGGCGGCGAGACGAGCGACGACTGGCGCGAGCGGGCGGATCTCGTCGAGGAGTTCGCGGGGGATCTCGGGCACGTGCTCTTGGTCAAGGGCGCGCACGACGTGATCTCCGACGGCGAACGGACGCGCGTCTCGCGATCGGGAAATCCGGGGATGACCGTCGGGGGGACCGGCGACGTGCTCGCCGGCGCGACGGCCGCACTGGCGTCGGTGTGCGATCCGTTCGAGGCGGCGACCATCGCCGCCTACGCTAACGGCCGGGCGGGCGATCTGCTGTTCGAAGCGCGCGGGTACGGTTTCACGGCGTCGCAGATGCTGAGCGAGCTTCCGCTCGCACTCAGGAGCGACACCGATGTCTGAGGAGTCCCCCGAGTCCTCGTCGGACGCGGAGCTCACGCACACGGACGAGCGCGGTGACGTCCAGATGGTCGACGTCGGCGCGAAACCGGACGTCGCCCGCCGGGCGGTCGCCCGCGGAGAGATCCGCCTTCGGTCGTCGACGATCGACGCGATTCGGGAGGACGCCGTGAAGAAGGGCGACGTGCTCGCCACGGCCCGCGTCGGCGCGGTACAGGCCGTAAAGCACACGTGGGAGACGATCCCGATGTGTCACGGGATCCCCATCACGAACGTCGACACGGCGTTCGACGTGCGCGACGATCGGGTGGTTCTCACCGTCGCGGTCGAGACGACCGGAAAGACCGGTTGCGAGATGGAGGCGCTGGAAGGCGTCACGACCGGTCTGAACGTCGTCTGGGACATGGTGAAGGCGGCCGAGAAGGACGAGGAGGGGCAGTACCCCGGCACGCGGATCTCGGACGTCGAGGTCGTGGAGAAGACAAAGCGGACCTCGAAGTGATCCGTCCGCTCCCGCCGTCGAAACGCAAAACCCGTCCAGCTTCCGACGGATGTGAGTGCGAACAGACGGCACTCGGCGCGCGCGCGAAGCGGCGTGCCGTGCTCCCGCGGAACGCTTCGCAGCTGCGGTCAGCGCACGAACCCGAGTGGTCCCGTCTTCGTATTTGAAGGTTCGTGCGCCTCCGTAGGGCTCGTCGCGCGTTTCGCGAACGAAGCCGAGGGAGTTCAAAAAGGCCGGTGCGTCCGCCCGACTACGTCGGCTCCGCCGGCGTCAACTCGGCCGCCTTCGCCCGCGCCTTCTCGACGATCGCCGGACGCGCTTCGAACTCGACGAGCACGTGGTCGCCCTCGTACTCCTCGCGCTCGACGTGGCCGTGGTCGTGCACCCACGACACGACGCTCATCGCCTCGTCGCTCATCGGGAGCAGGAGCCGTTCCTCCCGCCAGGGAGGCAGTTCCGCCTCGATGCGGGCGCTCAACTCCTCGACGTTCTCGCCGGTCAGCCCCGACACCGCGACGGGGTTCGGCGCCAGCGCCGTGAGCGCGGCCTTCTTCTCCGCCAGCTCCTCGTCGTCGATCTCGTCCACCTTGTTGAACACGGTCACGAGCGGGGCCTCGTTGCGCTCGTAGAGGGTGTCGTGGCACGTCACGAGCTTCTCGCGCATCTCCTCGACCGGCTCGCTCGCGTCGACGACGAGCAGCACGAGGTCCGCGCGGTACACGGAATCCAGCGTGGACTTGAACGACTCGACGAGCCAGTGTGGGAGGTCCGAGACGAAGCCGACGGTGTCCGTGAGAAGCACGTTGCGCTTGCCGGTGTCCGCACGGCGGGTGGTCGTCCCGAGCGTCGTGAAGAGCCGATCCTCCGACTCGGCCGTCGCGTCGAGGTCCGGGTGGAGGTCCTCGTTCTCCTCCACGTCGAGGTCGGCCGCGAGCCGGCGCAGGAGCGTCGACTTCCCGGCGTTCGTGTAGCCCGCGAGCGCGACGAGGTCGAAACCGGACTCCCGGCGCTGCTCGCGTCTCGTCTCCTCTTTTTCGGCGATGGCGTCCAGTTCGCGTTTGATGTTCGCGATCTGCGCTTTGATGTCCTCCTCGCGGCTCTCGTCGTACTCGCCGAGACCCATAAAGCCCGGCCGCTCGTCGCGCTTCGCGAGGCTCGCCTTCGCCTCCGCGCGCGGGAGCTCGTACCGCAGTTCGGCGAGTTCGACCTGCAGTTGCGCCTTTCGCGTCCGCGCGCGCTGACCGAAGATGTCGAGGATAAGCGTGAACCGGTCGATCACCTCCCGCCCCTCCGGGAGCTTCTGCCCGATGTTGTACGTCTGGTACGGGCCGAGCCGGTCGTCGACGATCACGCAGTCGGCGTCGAGGTCGGCCGCGAGCGTCACGAGTTCGTCGACCTTTCCCTCCCCGAAGTAGTACGCGCCGTCCTCTTCGCGGGACTGCGTCAGCTCGCCGACGACGTCGTACCCCGCGGCGCGCGCGAGGTCGGCGATCTCGTCCAGGTCGGCGTCGCCGAAGTCGACCCGCTTTGCGACGATCGCTCTCTCGGTCACGGCGCCTGCCTCCGGCGGTGTCGAGGGGCGTTCTCGGCGAAGCGTGTGATTCGCGTCGAACCGCGCTCGCCGCTCTCTGTGCGTGTGGTGTCGGAGTGAAGTTCGGGTGTCACTGTCGGTGCTGATCGATCGCGGGGGTCGCCCCACCCGGCCGCGGCGGGCGCGTCGGGTCTCTGAGACGACACGCCGACGACCGCGACGGCGGACGACGTCTCGTTGCCCTCAGGGATGGGGATCCTTCACCTCGCGCTGCATGATCGGGGGTAGAACACGAACGCTCTTGAACGTTCCTGCGAAGCTCCGGAGGGACGATCGAAACGTCCTCTGTCCCGGATTTTGCCGGTCGATTTTACGATCGAGGTTCTACGAATTATATCTTTCACGTCACTTTATAACCGAGTTACTGAACCGTGTCTTACGTTCGTCTGACAGTCAGAGAAACATTCATATCACGTGGTGAGTATCGTGATCGTATGTTCGATACGACCGTCCCTGCGCTCGCGACCCTCGACGTCCGCCAACTCGGCGTCGAGGCCGGATCCGGAGCGGTCGTCGGCGCGATCGTCGGGTTCGCCGCGAAGAAGGTCGCCAAGGTCGTCGCGGTCCTCGTGGGACTCGAACTCGCGCTGTTCAAGTTCCTCGAAGCGCGCGGCATCCTTTCGGTCGACTGGGAGCGCCTCACCGCCGGCCTCGCGAAGACGAAAGACGGGGCCGCGGCCGGCGCGCCGCCCGATTGGGCGATGACGATCCTCTCGACGCTCTCCATCTCGGGGGGCTTCACGGCGGGCTTCCTGCTCGGGTTCAAAAAGGGATGACCGCCCTCTCGACGGGCGCTATCGCTTCCGCAGTTCGTCCTTGTCCTTGACGATCCGCGTCTCGGCCTCGCCGCTCGTGAGTTCGTTCACGAGGTCGTAGAAGTCGTTCTGCATCCCGGCGGGGAACGTCAGCACGCCGACCCACGAGCCGTCGTTCTGCCACTCCTCGCGGTCGAGGTCGCCGAACGTTCGGACGCGAGCCTGGGCGCTGCCGGCGTACTCGGCCGGCAGCTGGACGGCGATCGTGACCTCCGAAAAGCGGATCGGGATGACGGGGCGAAGCGCGTCGAGCGCGTCGTCGACCTGCGATTCGACCGGCTCCATCGGGTCGACCCGAAAGCCAGCCTCCTCCAGCGCCCGTTCGATGCGCTCCGGCGGGTGCGGCGCGTCGTCCATCTGCGGGTTGACCGCGTTTCGGGTGATCCGGTTTATGAGCTGTCTCCGCTTTTGCTCCTGCATCTCGCGGCGCTGCTCGGCCGTGATCTGGATCTCCCCCCGCGTCACGACCTCGGGGATGATCTCCATCGGGTCGGTCGTGCCGAACACCTTCTCAAGGTCGTTCTCCGCCGGACGGTCGCCGCGCGAGGCGTCCTCGAACACGTCCTCCGCGGCGATCACGTCCTCCAGTTCGCCGTCGAACTCGTCGCGTTTTATCGCCAGCGCCGCGTCGGGGTCGATGAGCACTTCGAACCGCGCGCCGTGCGATTCGAGCCGAGCCGTCACGGCCTCGTCGAGCGAAATCATACGCCGGGATACCACCTCCGACCTTAAAAGCCCTCCCCGACGCCGAGCGGACGCGTCGGGCGGCGGATCGACGCGTCGGCCGACCGACCGGCGCGCCCGTGCCGGTGAAACCGTTCCGAAAGGAAGCGCTATATCCGCCGATCGCCAGGTGACGGGTATGAGCACGACCGCCGAAAGGGGCCTGGAGGAGCGCATCGAGCTGTTCATGGCGCGGAACTTCCCGCAGATTCAGATGCACGGCGGCAGCGCCGGTATCGACGCCATCGACGAGGAAGCCGGCGAGGTGTGGATCTCGCTCGCGGGCGCGTGCTCGGGGTGCGGCATCTCCCCGATGACGATCCAGGCGCTCGAGGCCCGAATGGTCGCGGAGTTCGACGAAATCGACGTCGTCCACGCCTCGACCGGGATAGATGGATACGGTCACGGGTACGGATCCGACGCCGACGCCGACGACTTCTCGGACGTGCCGTTCTAACGTGAACTGAGTGAACTACCCCATAGTGGGTTCTTAACTACGGACGAGCACGCGGCCGAGCGGAGACACGGGGTGGCGTTCGCCCGGATCGAGTAGTCCGGGCGTAAGATTTTGGGTCGCGGCCCGCCGAATAACGGGCCATGGACGATTCCGAGGGCAGGCTGTCGGTTCTCCTCGACGCGGCTCGGGGCGGCGGGAGGGTCGCGCTCGATTCCTTCAGGACGGCGATCCCGGTCGAGACGAAGGACGGACCGCTCGATCCCGTCACGGAGGCCGATCGCGCGGCGCAGCGGCGGGTCGCGGAGCGAATCGGCGAGTCGTACCCGGACGATCCGGTCGTCGGGGAGGAGGACGACGCCGAAAAGCGCGTTCCACCGGAGGGATCGTCGTGGATCGTCGATCCCATCGACGGGACGAACAACTACGTCGCCGGCAACCGCCGGTGGGCGACGAGCGTCGCCGCCGTTCGGGACGGGGAGCCGGTCGCGGCGGTGAATCACCTCCCGGCCCTCGGCGACACCTACGCCGCGGACGCGGACGGGACGACGCGGAACGGCGAGTCCGTGTCCGTGAGCGACCGCGACGCGCCCGAGGAGTTCACGGTGAACGCGATCTTCGGGATGGACCCGGGCTCGCGCGGGCGGCTGTCGCGCGTGACGAGCACCATCGTCGAGGCGTTCGGCGACCTCCGACACGTCGGCAGCGGCCAGTCGGCGCTCTCGATGGTGGCCGATGGCGAGCTCGACGCCGTCGTGTCGACCGTCCCGCTCGACCCGTGGGACACCGTCGCCGGTGCGCACCTCGTCCGTCGGGCCGGCGGCACGGTCACGGACGTCCGCGGGAACCGGTGGCGGCACGACTCGACGGGGATCGTCGCCTCGAACGGGCGGGCGCACGACGCGCTCGTCGAGGCGTTCGGCGACGGAAAAAGCGTCCGGGATGCTTAGTCGGAGAGCCGTTCGACGATCGCCGCGAGGTCGGCCTCGTCCTGCACGCCGATGACGCGCTCCGCCTCCTCGCCGTCCGCGTAGAACTGGAGCGTCGGAACGCTGCGGACGCCCTCCGCGCGCGCGAGGTCCTGCAGTTCGTCGATGTCGACCTTCAGGACCGCCGCGTCGGTCTCGGCCGCGAGCGACTCGACGGTCGGTTCGAGCATCTTGCACGGCCCACACCAGTCGGCGTAGTAGTCCACGAGGACGACGTCGTGTTCGGCGACGAGCGCTTCCATGTGGTCCGCGCTCTCGACGTGGATCGGCTCGCTCGCCTTCGCTTCGGGCGTGCTCATACCCCTCGTAGCGGGGGGACCGGCTTAACTATTGATCAGCTATGCCCGCCGCGCGCACGACCGCCGTGCGGAGTGGTTTCGCACCTCACGGTCGGTGAGCGCGATCGGATCGCGCTCACTCTCCCGTCGCGTACCGGAGGAGTACCCCGTCGTCGACGCGTTCGACGCCGGTGAGTGAGAGCCGCGGAAATTCGTCGACGAACCCCTCGCCGTCGGCGAGCGTCGGCGCGTCCCGACCGCCGATCACCACGGGGCCGACGTAGACAGAGAGTTCGTCGACGAGATCGGCGGCGAAGAGCGAGAAGATCAGTTCGCCGCCGCCTTCGACCATCAGGCGGTCGATCCCCGCCGCTTCGAGCGACCGCAGTCCGGAGCCGAGATCGACGCGGTCGTCGCCCGCGACGACGACGTTCGCGCCCGCCTCTCGGAGCGTCCGCCGGCGTTCGGCGGACGCGGTTTCAGCCACGAGCACGTACGTTTCGGCCTCGCCGTCGAGGATCCGCGCGTCCGCTGGGGTCCGACCCCGGGAGTCGGCGATCACGCGGGCGGGGTTGCCGGGGCGGCCGTTTCGGAGCCGCTGTACCCGGCGGTCGCCGACGTCGAGCGTCAGGTGCGGATCGTCCGCGAGGACGGTCCCGACGCCGACCATCACCGCGTCTGCGGCCGCCCGGAGGCGATCCACGCGGTCGAAGTCGTCGGGTCCGCTGATCCGAACCTGTTCGCGACGGCGCGAGGAGAGCTTCCCGTCCGCGCTCATCGCGGCGTTGACGACGACGTGCATGCGTTAGTCGTCGGGTCGGCGGGCCGGGAAATGGGGCTTTCGGTGCGCTCGTCGGGGCGACTCGCGGGCGGCAAGCCATAAGTAGTCCCTCACGAAATTTCACGCTCATGCCACCGAGAGTTCTCATGCTGGGATGGGGGTTTCCGCCGAACGTCACGGGCGGGTTGGACACGCACGTCGGCGAACTGTTCGACGGGTTGCGCGAGCGGGGCGTCGACGTCGAACTCGTTCTCCCGGCCGAGTACGCGCCCGAGGAACGCGAGGGGATCGAGGGCGTTCCGACCGGCGACGGAGACATCGTCACCCGGATCGGCCGAATCAGCAAGCGGTTCGCCGAGCGCGCCGGCGAGTTCGACGTCGTCCACACGCACGACTGGTTCGGCTACGGGCCGGGTTCGCGGGCGAAGTCGAACGCCGACGTGCGGTGGATAACGTCCTTTCACTCGCTCAGCACCGACCGAAACGTCACGCCCCCCCAGCGAGAACTCGAAACCGAGCGTCGCGTCGTCGAGCGCTCGGACTACCTCATCTCCGTGAGCCACCTGCTCGCTCACAACCTGTACGAGCAGTACGGCGGCGAGTCCCACGTGATCCACAACGGCTTCTCGACGCCGATCATCACCGGCCGCGACGTGAAGGCGGAACTCGGCATCGAGGGGTCGATGCTGTTTTTCGTGGGCCGTCACACCGATCAAAAGGGGATCACCCACCTTTTGTACGCGATGAAGAAGCTCCGCGATCCGAGCGTGACGCTCGTCGTCGGCGGCAAGGGTCACCTGACGAGACAGCTGGAGAAGTTCGTCGAACTGCTGGGCGTCGAGGACCGCGTCGAGTTCGTCGGGTACATCCCGGAGGAGGAACTGGGCGACTACTACGCCTCCGCGGACGCGTTCGTCTCCCCGTCGCTGTCGGAGCCGTTCGGCATCACGATCACGGAGGCGCTGGCGGCGGGAACGCACGTCGTCGCCACCCCCTGCGGCGTCGCGGAGTGCCTCCCGGACGGCCTCATCGTCGAAGTCGAACCCGACTCCGACTCGATCGCCGACGGCATCAGGGAGGTGCTCGCCCGCGAGGAGCCGCCGAAGTACGAACCGAGAACGTGGGAGCAGGTCGTCGACGAGACCGTGTACGTGTACGAGACGGTCGTCGACGGGGAGTAGTCGAGACGCGCCGTCGCTTACGCCTCGACGATCGCGCGAGGCGTCGGGGGCGCGCTCACCGGAACACCTGAAACTCGGATACCGCCTCGGGGTGGACGATTCGAAAGCCTCCCTGCGTCATCGTGACGCCCGGGCTGCGCGCGAGCGATTGATAGGGACTGTCGTCGCGGGCGGACTGGTACGGACTGTCGCTGCTGGCGGACTGGTAGGGGCTGTCGTCGCGGGCGGACTGGTACGGGCTGTCGGCGTCGAGGTCGCGGTCGAACCCCTCCGGGGGAAGGTAGATGCGCTCGCCGGACGCCGAGCGGACGACGACCGCCACCTCCCGGGAGCCGGAGACGGTGATCTCGGTGCGATCGTCTTCGACGTGTGCCGTACAGTCTAACTCCTCGGTCATAGAGAGTGTGAGCCGCGTCGCTACTTAGTTTTCCCGCACGTTCGCGAACGGATCAGGCCGGGCGGATCCAACCAGCTGAAACGGATGGATATCATTCACAAACGTTCACGAACGCGTATCCGTCGAGTACTCGACGCCGAAACCGTCCCAACGGTTTCGTTGTCTCGACGCTTTCGTTCGCCAGTACGTACGTGACCCGTGGGATAAGAATCCGATAAGTTACGAATATCATTGAATGATCGTTTCAGAGCCTTTTTTACGGTTCGGTCCCGCCGTGCAATCGGGTTCCGCCAACAAGGCTGAATAACGGGGCACGTGAATCCACGCGACGAAGCGGACGGCGCGAATACGGGACGGCGGGTCGAACAGACGACAAACGCTCGGTCATCGGTACGTAATACGTGACATGACGGACGATCCCTTCGGTCAGAATCGGAATCGGCTCGGATGGTGGATACTCACGATCGCCCTGCTCGCGGTGCTGCTCTACGTCGGGTTCGCGTTCCTCGGGACGTTCGTGCTCGGTCTGTTCGTCTACTACGCGACGCGTCCCGTGTACGAGCGGATCGACGAGCGAATCCGCCCGCGAAGCCTGCGCGTGTTCCTCGCGCTGTTTCTCGTCGCGCTCCCCGTGCTCGTGCTCATCGCGTACACGGTCGCCGTCGGCGTCCGCGAGTTCGCGACGATCGCCGGAACCGACATCGAGAGCTACCAGCGGTTCGTCCAGCCGTACGTCGATCTCTCGGCGGCGAGCGACCCCCAGCGGTTGCTCTCGTCGATCCGGAGCGGCTCCGGACAGTTCGGCGACATCGGGAACACCGACACCGCCCAGCGCGTCCTCGAAGCCGCCGGCTCGTACCTCGGGGCGCTCGTGTCGGGGCTTCTCCAGCTCTTTATCGCCTTCACGTTCGCCTTCTACCTCCTCCGCGACGACCACAGGCTCGCCGCCTGGGTGCGGGCGGCCGTCAACGACGAAAACGACGTGCTGTACGCGTACGGGAAGGCGGTCGACCGGGACCTGAAGACGATCTACTTCGGCAACATCCTGAACGCCTTCGTCGTCGCGGTGGTCGCGGCCCTCTCGTACAGCCTCCTCGATCTCGTCGCGCCGCCCGGACTCTCGATCCCGGTCTCCGCCCTCCTCGGCCTCCTCACCGGGGCGGCGAGCCTCATCCCCGTCGTCGGGATGAAACTCGTGTACGTTCCCGTCGCTGCCTACCTCTTCGCGCTCGCGCTGTTGAACGACCCGGGCTCGATCTGGTATCCCGTCACCTTCCTCGCCGTCGCGCTCGTCGTGATCGACGGGGTGACCGAGATCCTCCTGCGTCCGTACATCTCCGGGCGGAACCTCCACGTCGGGATGGTGCTCTTCGCGTACATCATCGGCCCGATCCTCTTCGGGTGGTACGGCCTGTTCCTCGGGCCGCTCCTGCTCGTGTTGATCGTCCACCTCGCGCGGATCGTCGTTCCCGACCTCCTCGGCGGAACGCCGCTCACGCCGACGGCGCTCGGTGCGGATCCGATCCCGGATCTCAACGGCGACGCCGACGTCGAGGGTGGCGATGGGATCGACGACGCTGCGGACGACCGGAGCGACGCGGCTGATGCGGTGAACGCGGACGGCGCGGGTGCGCCGGACGGACCGACGGCGGAGCCGGACCGAGAATCGGCCTCGGACCGAGACGAACGAGTCGCGGAAGGGGGGTCGCAGGCGTCCGTGGACGGCGAAGAAGTCGACGACGCGAGCGATCCCGCGTCCGAGGGGACGTCCGACGAAACGACTCGGTAGTCCGAACGTCGACGCGGTCGCCCGCCCGTCGACGAGCGCCGAGCGCCCGATCGCGGCGACCGCCGGCCCGGCGGCAACGCTAACCTCGACGCCGACCTCAACGTCGGCATGGGAGCGTTCGGCGGGTGGCTTCGGCCGCCGCGACTGCGAAGCGGCGCGGACGGGGAGACGGACCGGCACGCGACGTGGCTCGAACTCTTCTTCGACCTCGTGTTCGTCGTCGCGGTCGCACAACTCGCGTACGTCCTGGCCGGCGACGTGACGCCGACGGGCGCGCTCCGGTTCGTCGCGCTGTTCGTGCCGGTGTGGTGGGCGTGGATCGGCTCGACGTTCTACGCGACGCGCTTCGACACCGACGACGTGGAGTACCGCCTCCTCACCGCCGTCGAGATGTTCGGCGTCGTCGCGCTGGCGGTCAACATCCCCGACGGGTTCGGAGCGTCGTCGAGCGGCTTCGCGCTGGCGTACGCCGGGATTCGCGGCGTCCTCGTGTTCAAGTACTACCGGGCGGTGCGGCACGTCCCCGAGGCCCGCCCGCTCACGACGCGCTTCGCTCGGGGGTTCGGACTCGCCGCCCTCGTCTGGTTCGTTTCGGCGTTCGTGCCGCCACCCTTCCGGTTCCTCCTCTGGGCGCTCGGGCTCGCGATCGACTTCGGGACGCCCATCACGGCGGGCACCCTCCACGCCGAACTCCCGCCCCATCCCTCGCACCTGCCCGAGCGGTTCGGCCTGTTCACGATCATCGTTCTCGGGGAAGCCATCATCGGTGTGGTCTCCGGCATCGCCGCGCAGGAGTGGACCGCGGCGTCGGTGCTGGTCGGCGCGTTCGGGACGGCGATCGCCTTCTGTCTCTGGTGGATCTACTTCGACGACCACGACGGCTCCGCGGTCCGAGCGGCGCAGGCGGAGGGTCGCATCTGGACGTACCAGGCGTGGCTCTACCTCCACCTGCCGCTCGTCGTCGGGCTCACCGCAGCCGGGGTGGGCGTGCTCCGCGTCCTCACGGGCGATCTGTCGACGCCGCTGCCGGCAGCGGAGCGATGGCTGCTCTGCGGGTCGCTCGCGCTGTGTCTCGTCGCCATGGGACTCCTCCACCGGACGACGCTCGCGTGCGCCGGGCGACGCGCCGCGCGGAGGAACGGGGTCGCCTCGCGGTTCGGCACCGGCGCGCTGATCGTCGCCGTCGCCGCCGTCGGCGCGGAACTCCCGGCCGTCGTCCTGGTCGGTCTGCTCGCGATCGCGTGCGCCGCGCAGGTCGGCGTCGACCTCCGGGCTCGCGGTCCCGACTCGTTCCCGTCGGAGGCGGATTGATCCCCCTCGTCGCGCGAACCGCGTGCAACGCTTTTTAACGGAAGAGGGCCAACGGCATGGTGATGCAGGTAGACGACCATGCCGAGGAACTCGCCTCCGACCTCGGCGTAGACAAGGAGGAGGTCAAACGCGACCTACAGAACCTACTGCAGTACAGCGTCCCCATCGAGGAAGCGAAACAGAGCGTCCGACGCAAGCACGGCGGCGGGGGCGGCGGGAGCGCCGCCCCGACGACGAAGGACGTCGCGGACGTGACGCCAGACGGCGGCAACGTCACCGTCACCGCGCGCGTGCTCACCGTCGGCGAACGCTCCATCCGCTACCAGGGCGAAGAGCGCGTCATCCGGGAGGGCGAACTCGCCGACGCCACGGGGAAGATCTCCTACACGGCGTGGCAGGACTTCGGCTTCGAGCCGGGGGACTCGGTCACCGTCGGCAACGCCTCCGTCCGCGAGTGGGATGGCAAGCCCGAGCTCAACCTCGGCGAGAGCACCTCCGTCGCGATGGAGGCGGAGCCGGTCGAGGTCGAGTACGACGTCGGCGGCGACTCGACGCTCCTCGACCTCGAACCGGGCGACCGCGGCCGAAACGTCGAGGTCCGGGTACTGGAGGTCGAACGGCGGACCATCGACGGCCGCGACGGCGAGACGGAGATCCTCTCCGGCGTCCTCGCCGACGGCACGGCGCGGCTTCCCTTCACCGACTGGGACCCCCGCGACGAGGTGGTCGAGGGGGCCGACCTGCGCTTCGAAAACGTGTACGTCCGCGAATTCCGCGGCGTCCCATCCGTGAACCTCTCGGAGTTCACGACCGTTTCTGTGCTCTCGGAGCCGGTCGCGGTCCGCGACTCGGCACCCCGCCTGTCCGTCGCGGCGGCCGTCGGCAGCGGCGGCATGTTCGACGTGGAACTCGTCGGCAACGTCCTCGAAGTCCGCGACGGATCCGGGCTCATCGAGCGCTGCCCGGAGTGCGGACGCGTCATCCAGAACGGCCAGTGTCGGAGTCACGGGGCGGTCGACGGCGAGGACGACCTCCGGGTGAAGGCGATCTTCGACGACGGCACTGACACCGTCACGGTCGTCCTCGACGACGGCCTCACCGAGGAGGTGTACGGCGGGACCCTCGCGGACGCCAAGGAGGCGGCCCGCGAGGCGATGAACAAGGAGGTCGTCACCGACGACGTCGCCGAGACGCTCGTCGGTCGGGAGTTCCGCGTCCGCGGCAACCTCTCGGTCGACGAGTACGGCGCGAACCTCGACGCGACGGAGTTCGAGGAGACCGAGGACGACCCGGCTGAGCGGGCGCGCGACGCGCTCGACTCGGTCGGCGACGAGGGGGTGAGCGCGTGAGCGCCGACGACGGCGGTCCGGGACGCCGGGAGGTGGCCTACCGCCTCTTCGCCGCCGAGTACGACGACGCCTCGCTGTCGTACTCCGAGAGCGACGAGGAGCGCGCGCCGAATTACGTCGTCACGCCGACGGGACTGCGCGTGAACCGCCTGTTCGCGGTCGGCGTCCTGACGGAGGTCGAACGCGTGAACGACGACGTGCTCCGCGGCCGGATCGCCGATCCGACCGGTGCGTTCGTCACCTACGCCGGGCAGTACCAGCCCGACGCCGCTGCGTTCTTCGAGCGGACGGCCCCGCCGGCGTTCGTCTCGCTGACGGGGAAGGCGCGGACCTTCGAGCCGGAGGACTCCGACCGCGTCTACACGTCCGTCAGGCCGGAGAGCGTCAACGTCGTCGACGCCGACACGCGCGATCGGTGGGTCGTCTCGACGGCCGAGGCGACGCTCCGCCGGGTGGGCGTCTTCGCCGAGGCGCTCGAAACGGACGTGCGCGGCGACGACCTCCGAGAGGCGCTGCTCGAAAGCGGCGCGAATCCCGCGCTCGCCGCCGGAATTCCGCTCGCCATCGACCACTACGGGACGACGACAGCGTACCTCGAAGCGGTCCGACGGCTCGCGGTCGACGCGCTCGAAGTCGTCGCCGGCGACCGGGATGGGGTCAGGCCGCTCGATCTCGCGCCCGGCGAGGGCGGCGAGGCGACGCTCGGGCCGCTCCCCGGCGACGGCTTCGAGATCGACGCGGGCGCGGCGACAGAAGAGCGGGCGGCCGTCGCAACGACGGACGCGACTTCCGAGCCGGAATCGGCGAGGATGAGGGACTCAACGGAGTCGGCAGAATCGGCGGAAGCGGCGGCGAACGACGACGTCTCGACCGACGAAGCAGAGGCCGAGGCGACGTCCGCGTCCGACGCCGACGGCGATCTCTCCGATAGAGAGGCCGGTTCGACTCCCGATCTCTCCGGCGACGAGACGGATTCGACCTCTGCACTCGGCGATTTCGACGACGACTCGACGTCCGATCTCTCCGGCGATGAAGCCGGTTCGACTCCCGATCTCTCCGGCGACAGTGCCGGTTCGACTACCAACGTCGACGAGTTGGACGAGGAGGGCCTCTACGAACTGGACGAGGAAGAACGCCGCGAGGTCGAAGAGGAGTTCGGAACGGAGTTCACCACCGGTTCGTCCGTCGACGCGCCCGGCGAGGCCGGAATCGACGTCCCCGACGCCGACGAACTCGCGGACGAAACGAACGAGACGAACGGTGCCGAGGGAGACCCCGCCGGATCGTCGACGGACGAACCCGCCGCCGCGTCGACGGACGAATCGACCGGGTCCGAACCGGAGTCGGAGTCGGAACCGGAAACGGAGCCCAAATCCGACCCGGAGGCTGCCGACGTCAACCTCGAAGCTGCGGCCGTCGCGACGATGGAGGAGTTGGACGCGGGCGACGGCGCAGAGCGCGATCGGGTCGTCGCCGCCGTCGTCGACGAGCACGGCGCGGACCCCGACGCGGTCGAGGACGCGATCCAGGACGCGCTGATGAGCGGCCAGTGCTACGAACCGGACGAGGGGCGCCTCAAGGCGATCTGATGGCGACGGTCGAGCCGGTTCCCGGCGAACCGGCTGCCGTCGCCGAACCCTCGGCGCTGGAGGGCGAGGGAGGAGAGGGCGACGACGCGGAGCGCGCGCTCGTGATCGCGGACTACCACGCCGGCATCGAGGCCGCCCTCCGCTACGAGCGCGGCGTCGAACTGGCGAGCAACGCCGACCGCCGACGCGAGCGACTGCTCTCGCTCCTCGATCGGACCGGCGCGGATCGCGTGATCGTCCTCGGCGACCTCGGCCACCGCATCGGCGAGCCGAAGGGCGCAGAGCGCGAGGAACTCGCGGCGCTCGTCGACGCCGTGACCGAGCGCGTTCCGCTGACGCTCGTCAAGGGGAACCACGACGGCGCCGTCGCGGAGGCGTTCGGCGACCGGATCGACGTGACGCCGGGCGACGGCGCGCGGTTCGGCGACGTGGGGGTTCTCCACGGCCACACGTGGCCCGCGGCGGACGTGCTCGCGGCCCGGACGGTCTGCGTCGGACACGAACACCCGGCGGTGAAACTGACCGACGTCGTCGGCGGCAGTCGCGTCGAACCGGCGTGGCTCCGCGGATCCCTCCGACGTGACGCGTTCGCGGACGCGCTCGGCGTCGGCGCGTCCGCGCTGGCGTGGAACGATCCGGAGCTCGTCGTGTTCCCCGCGTTCAACGAGCGCTCCGGCGGGACGTGGATCAACGTCGACGGACAGGGCTTCCTTTCGCCGTTTCTCCCGGACGGGCTCGCCGACGGGGAGGCGTACCTGCTCGACGGGACGCGGCTCGGTGACTACCGGACCGTGTGAGCTCCGTCGGCCGTCCCCCGTCGGCCGTCCCTCGTCGATCACCCGCCGTCGATCGTTCCCTCTGTCCGTTCCCCCGTTCACCGCGGGGCTGTTCCGACGACCACGGCGTCGATGACCTCCCCGACCGGCGCCCAGTCTTCGGTCGGCTCTTCCAGCGTCGATCGCTGGAGGTGCGCCGCGTGCCACCCGTCCGCCAGCCGGTTCGCCGTCACCTTCAGCCTGCCGTCGAGCGCGGCCGATTCGAGGGCGACGCGGAGCCGTTCGTCGGGCACGCGATCGACGTCGTCGACGCGCGCTTCGACCGTGTCGCCGGTGTCGAGCGTGAGCCGCACCGTGTCGAAAGGTCGCAGTCGAAGGAGTACGGCCATTACCGACATGCTAACCGAGCGGCACGACGCCGCGGGGCATCAATCTCCAGATCGGTTCGGTCGCACCGAACGAAGCCACGGCGACTGCCGACCGCGAACGGATCGCAAATGTCGCTCCACTCACGGTCCGGCCGCAATCCGACCGGTGGCGAACGCACCCGGCGACATCATCACGGGGGTGTTCGGTCCCGAGAGGCGCGCTCGCGCGTCGAGAGCGGTGTCCTTAATCCGCTCGCGCCGGTAGGGGAGACGATGCCGAACAGCGAGCCCGCGTCGGGGGCGGCGGCGTTCGCCAGCCTCGGCGATCGGGTCCGCGACGCGCTCTCCGAACGCGGTTTCTCGACGCCGACCGAGCCGCAGCGCCGCGCGATCCCGCCGCTCGCCGCCGGGACCAACGCCCTCGTAATCGCGCCCACCGGGACCGGCAAGACCGAGACGGCGATGCTCCCGGTGTTCGACTCGATCGTGGAGGCGGAGCCGCGGTTCGGGATCTCCGCGCTCTACGTCACCCCACTGCGGGCGCTCAACCGCGATATGCGCGAGCGACTGGAGTGGTGGGGCGAACACCTCGACGTCGACATCGGCGTCAGGCACGGCGACACGACGCAGTACCGGCGGCAGCGGCAGGCCGAGGAGCCGCCGGACGTGCTCGTGACGACGCCCGAGACGCTGCAGGCGATGCTGACAGGGAAGAAGCTCCGGAAGGCGCTCTCCGACGTGGAACACGTCGTCGTCGACGAGGTGCACGAACTCGCCTCGTCGAAGCGCGGGGCCCAGTTGACGGTCGCGCTGGAGCGGTTGCGGTCGCTCGCGGGACCCTACCAGCGGATCGGCCTGTCGGCGACGGTCGGATCCCCCGAGGAGGTCGCCCGGTTCCTCACGGGCCATCGGGACGGGCTCCCGCCGGCGGAGGCGAGAGAGCGCGCGTTCGAGATCGTCGAGATCGACGTCGGCAGCAGGGTCGATTTCACCGTCGCGCGGCCGCGGGTGACGGAGGCGGACGAGCGGCTCGCCGGGACGCTGGCGACCGATCCCGAGATCGCGAGTCACGTCCGCGCCATCCGGGATCTCGTCCGCGAGAACACGTCGACGCTCGTGTTCGTCAACACCAGACAAACCGCCGAGGCGCTCGGCTCGCGATTCAAGAAACTCGGCGAGCCCGTCGGCGTCCACCACGGGTCCCTGTCGAAGGAGGCCCGGATCGACGTCGAGGACCGGTTCAAGGCCGGCGAGATCGACGGGCTCATCTGCACGTCGTCGATGGAGCTCGGAATCGACGTGGGCCGCGTCGATCACGTCGTCCAGTACAACAGCCCGCGGGAGGTCGCCCGCCTGCTCCAGCGTGTCGGCCGCGCCGGTCACAGAGCCGGCGTCACGAGCGAGGGGACGATCGTCACGAGCCACCCCGACGACACGCTCGAAGCGCTGGCGATCGCCCGTCGCGCGGCCGCGGGCGAGGTCGAACCCGCCAGCATCCACCACGGCAGCCTCGACGTCGTGGCGAACCAGATCGTCGGCGTCGTGATGGATCGCGGCGAGGTGAGCGCCCGGGAGGCGTACGAACTCGTCACGAGCGCGTACCCGTTCCGCGAGTTGACCGAGGAGGGGTTCAAAGCGGTCGTCCGCGAGCTGTCGGGCAACCGCCTGCTGTGGCTCGACGAGGAGAAGGACCTCCTGGAGAAGTCGGGCGGAACGTGGCAGTACTTCTACGCCAACCTCTCCATGATCCCCGACGAGGAGACGTACGAGGTCCACGACATGTCCTCGCGGAATAGAATCGGCACGCTCGACGAGCGGTTCGTCGTCAACTTCGCGGAGCCGGGGGAGGTGTTCGTCCAGCGCGGCGAGATGTGGCGGATCAACGACATCGACGAGGAGGAGGCGCGCGTCAACGTCGCTCCCATCGAGGATCCCGGCGGCGAGGTGCCGTCGTGGGTGGGCCGGGAGATTCCGGTTCCCGAGCCGGTCGCGCAGGAGGTCGGCGAGATGCGGGCCGTCGCGGCGGCCCAGTTCGAGGCGGGCGCGGACGCCGCGTCGGTCGCCCGCGAGTTCGCCGGCCGCTACCCGGCCGACGCGGACGCGATCCGGAACGCGCTGGAGCCGATCGAGCGCCAGGTCGAGGTCGGCGCGCCGGTGCCGACCGACGAGCGGATCGTCGTCGAAGGGCGGGGGCGGACGGTCGTCGTCAACGCGTGCTTCGGTCACAAGACCAACGAGACGCTCGGTAGACTCCTGTCGGCGCTCATCGGCCAGCGGACCGGATCGTCGGTGGGGATGGAGGTCGACCCCTACCGGATCGAGTTCGAGGTGCCGCCGAAGGTGAGCGTCGCGACGTTCGTCGAGGCGCTGGAGACGACGCGGCCGGAGCACGTCGAAGGGCTGCTCGAACTGGCGCTCAAGAACTCCGACTCGCTCAAGTTCACGCTGGCGCAGGTCGCGGAGAAGTTCGGCGCGCTCAAGCGCTATCAGGGCAACGGTCGCTTCGGCGCGGACAGACTGCTCGCGGCGCTCTCCGACACGCCGGTCTACGACGAGGCGGTCCGCGAGGTGTTCCACCGCGATCTCGCGGTCGACGCGGCTGCGGATGCACTCCGACGGATTCGACGCGGCGACCTCGAACTCGCGACCGCGCGCGAGCGGACGCCGATCGGCACCGGCGGGCGGTCGAGCGGCAGGGAGCTACTGGTCCCGGAGAACGCGGACGCGAGCGTCATCGAAGCGATCAGGGAGCGCATCAGAAACGACCGGGTCATCCTCCTGTGTCTGCACTGTGCGAAGTGGACGCGGAAGACGAAGGTGCGTCGGGTTCCGGACCGACCGGAGTGCCCCGAGTGCGGGTCGACGCGGATCGCCGCGCTGAACCCGTGGGACGAGGAGACGGTGAAGGCGGTCCGGTCGCGGGACAAAGACGAGGAGCAAGAGCGGCTGACCCGCCGGGCGTACCGCGCCGCGAACCTCGTCCAGAGCCACGGGAAGCAGGCCGTGATCGCGATGGCGGCGCGCGGCGTCGGGCCGCAGAACGCCGCGCGCATCATCGCGAAGCTCCGCGAGGACGAGGACGACTTCTACCGGGACATCCTGGCGCAGGAGCGTCAGTACGCCCGGACGCAGTCTTTCTGGGACTGAGCGGAATCCGCCGTCACTCGTCGACCATCCAGTTTCCCAGCACCTCCGTCACCGCCGCCGACAGCGCCTCGAAGTCCTGCATCGTGATGCCGTCCGTGGTCACGAACACGCCCGTGTCCTCGGTGGTGATGCGGACGAGGTACCCGTTGTCGAAGACGCGGATCGTGTAGCGGTAGTCGCCGAGCTCCGACCCGCGGTAGGCGTCCTGCGTGGTCTTGAAGTCGTGCCACTCGTTGCCGATGAAGGAACTGAGGTCGGCGTCCTGCCGGAGGTCCTCCCGGAGGTAGACCTGCTCGTAGTCGAACCGGTTGAAGTAGGTGAGCGATCGGAGGCTGTCGCCGGCGGCGGTGCGGCACACGGTCGTGAGTCGGTCCCTCGCCTGAGGGGTCAGCAAGCCGTCGTCCATCGTCCGTGTGGGCGCGACCCACCCACATATAACCGAGGGGGAAAACGGCGACCGCGATCGAAGAAGCGAAAGCCGACCCGCGCAAGCGATTTGACGGTCCGGCGTCGAGAGACGCCATGGGAACCGACGAACTCAGGGCGGGGCTGGAGAACGTCGTCGTCGCGGAGACGCGGCTCAGCTCGGTCGACGGCGAGGCCGGCGAACTGCTCGTCGCAGGCTATCCGATCGAAGAACTCGCGCCGAACGCGTCGTTCGAGGAGACGCTGTACCTGCTCCGCAACGGCCGCCTGCCGACCGCGGACGAACTCGACGACTTCCGCGAGAAGCTCGCGTCGCGTCGATCGATCCCGGACGCCACGATCGACCTGCTCCGCGCCGCCGCCGAAGACGACGGCCAGTCGGCGATGGACGCCCTCCGGATGGGCGCGGCGACGCTGAGCCTCGGGGCGGCCGACGGAAGGGGCGGCGAGGGTGAGCGGGAGCGAGAGGACGAAAGCGGGCCGGTCGGCGGCGACCCCGATCGGGACTCGCTCTCGCTCGTCGCCGCGTTTCCGACGGTCGTCGCCGCATACTGGCGGCTTCGGAGCGGCGAGGAGCCCGTCGACCCGCGGCCGGACCTCCGGCACGCGGCGAACTACCTCCGCATGCTGACCGGCGAACTGCCGACCGAGGCGGAGACGTGGGGGCTGGAGACGTACCTGAACGCGGTCGTCGACCACGGGCTGAACGCCTCGACGTTCACCGCGCGGACGATCGCCTCGACCGAGTCGGACCTCGTCTCGGCGATCACCGGCGCGGTCGGGGCGCTGAAGGGGCCGCTTCACGGCGGCGCGCCGGGACCGGTGCTGGCGATGCTCCTCGACGTGGACGAGTCGGGCGACGCCGAGGGGTACCTCCGGGAGAAACTCGACGCGGGCGAGCGGATCATGGGCTTCGGCCACCGGGTGTACCGGGTTCGCGACCCGCGCGCCGCGGTCCTCTCCGACGCCGCGGAGCGGTTCTACGCGGCCGAATCCGGCGGCGACGAGGCGTTCTTCGAGTCGGCGCGGACGTTCGAGGGGACCGCCGTCGACCTCCTCGCGGAGTACAAGCCGGGGCGAAACCTGGAGACGAACGTCGAGTTCTACACGGCGGTCCTCCTCCACGGGGTCGGGGTCCCGCAGGAGCTGTTCTCCGCGACGTTCGGCGTCGCCCGAGTCGGCGGCTGGACGGCGCACTGCCTCGAACAGCTGGACGACAACCGTCTCATCCGCCCCCGCTCGCGCTACGTCGGCGCGAGGGGGAGGGAGTGGACGCCGATCGAGGATCGGTGATCTCGGTCGACGGCCGCACACCCGCACATCCGCACACGCGCCGATGCGCTCACCCCAGCGTCGCCCCGACGGTCTCCAGCGCCGCCTCGAAGTGCTCGGGGCGGAGCACCACCTCGTCGGCCCGCTCGTTCGCCTCCTCGGGGTCGTACGCCTCCGCGACCTCCCGGATGGCGAGCACCGCGGCCTCCCGACAGACCGCCGTGAGGTCGGCCCCGGAGTAGCCGTCGGTCCGCGCGGCGAGGTCGTCGAGGTCGACGTCCGACGCGAGCGGCTTCTCGCGGGTGTGCACCCCGAGGATCGCCCGCCGGGCCGCCTCGTCCGGCGCGGGGACCTCGACGTGCGATTCGAGGCGGCCGGGGCGCAACAGCGCCGGATCGAGCGCACCGCGTCGGTTCGTCGCCGCGAGCACGACGAGGTTCGGGTTGTCGGCCGCGTTGTCGAGTTCGGTGAGCAGCTGGGAGACGACGCGCTCGCCGACGCCGGAGTCGCCGCCCGCCGCGTCCCGGTTCCCGGCGATCGCGTCGATCTCGTCGAAGAAGACGATCGCCGGGGCGGCCTGGCGGGCGCGCTCGAACACCTCGCGGACCGCCTTTTCGGACTCGCCGACGTAGCGGTCGAGCAGTTCGGGGCCGGCGACGTGGATGAAGTTGACCTCGCTCTCGCCGGCGATGGCGCGCGCGAGGAGCGTCTTGCCGGTCCCGGGCGGGCCGTACAGGAGCACGCCGGACGGCGGGGCGGCGTTCGCCGCCTCGAACAGCGGGCCGTAGGCGAGCGGCCACGTGACCGCCTGCTCCAGCGTCGCCTTCGCGTCGGTCAATCCGCCGACGTGCTCGAAGGTCGTCGTCGGCTGCTCGGCGACGTACTCGCGCATCGCGCTCGGCTCGACGGCCGCGAGCGCCGCCTCGACGTCCGCGCGGGTCACTTCGAGGTCGTCGAGCGAGACCCGCTCGCCCTCCCTGCGGCTGCGTCGCAGGGCGGTCATCGCGGCTTCCTTCGCCAGCGATTCGAGGTCGGCCCCGACGAAGCCGTGGGTGCGCGAGGCGACGCGTCCGAGGTCGACGTCCGACGCGAGCGGCATGTTCCGCGTGTGAACGTCGAGGATTTCGCGTCGTCCCCTCTCGTTCGGGACGCCGATCTCGATCTCGCGGTCGAACCGCCCCCCGCGCCGCAGCGCCGGGTCCAGCACGTCGACGCGGTTCGTCGCGCCGATGACGATAACCTCGCGGCGGGCGTCCAGCCCGTCCATAAGTGTGAGAAGCTGCCCGACGACGCGGTTCTCCACGTCGCCGCCGTCGTCGCGCTTTCCGGCGATCGAGTCGATCTCGTCGAAGAAGACGATCGCCGGGGCGTTCGACGCCGCCTCCTCGAACCGTTCCCTGAGCTTCTCCTCGCTTTCTCCCTTGAACTTCGAGATGATCTCCGGGCCGGAGATGGTGATGAACGTCGCGTCCACCTCGTTCGCGACGGCCTTCGCGATGAGCGTCTTGCCGGTCCCGGGCGGCCCGTGCAGGAGGACGCCCTTCGGCGGTTCGATGCCGAGCCGGGCGAACACCTCCGGTTCCGAGAGCGGGAGTTCGATCATCTCGCGGACGAGGTCGAGTTCGTCGTCTAGACCGCCGATGTCCTCGTAGGTGACGCCGGTCCGCACGTCCGCCGTCGACCCGCCGACCGTCACCCGAACGCCGTCGTCCGCCGGTTCCGCGCCGACGTCGTCGATTCGGTCGCGCCCCGTCCCGCCGCGCTCGTTCCCGCGGCGCTTCGTCCCGTCGCGCTCGCGCATCGAGACGGTCACCCTCGTGTCGTCCGTGACGCGGACGGTTCCGTCCGGCGTCGTCGCGGCGACGACGAACGCGCCGCCGCCGAGCCGTTCGAGGTGTACCTGCTCGCCCTCGTGGACCGGGCGGTCGAGCAGATCGCGCTTCGCCGCCTCGACGATCGTCTCGCGGTCCACGTCGGCGGCTTCGAGACCGGGCGGCGCGGCGATCGTCACGGCCGTCGCCTCGCGGACGGAAACCTTCGACACGCGGACGGTTTCGCCGATCTTGACGCCGGCGTTGGCCCGCGTGTCGGCGTCGACCTGTATCGTGCCGGCGGGCACGCCGCCCCGGGCGGGCCACACCTTGGCGACCGTCTCGCGCCCCCCGGCGATGACGACGGTGTCGCCGCTCAGGACGCCGAGCCGTCGCCGCGCCGCTTCGGGGAGGCGGGCGATACCGCGACCCGCGTCGCGCTTTTCCGCGCTTCGAACCGCGAGTTCGAGGCCCGTCTCGTCGCTCATGTCGTCGCCTTGGTTCGGGCCCGCCTTTACGCTTCCTCAGCCGACGTCCCCCCGTTGTCGGTCCCGGCGCGCAGCCCGCGACCGGAGTAACCGATATATTCCGTGGTATCCCATCACACGCCATGGTGACCGCCACGCAGCGCGAGGAGGGGACCTGGTACGAGTGCGAAAAGTGCGGACTGCTGTTCGACGATCGCGAGGACGCGGCGCAGCACGAGGAGAACTGCGACACCGACTCGCCGTCGTACCTGCAGTAGCGTCGGCACGGTTCGGGAGCGCGGACGGGGATCGACGGCCGAACCGCCGCCGTCGACGTGGAATGCGACCGGGTGGGGACGGACTACCGATGCTCCTCCGCCAGCCGCTCCGCGTGCGCCTTCGACGCCGCCTCCTCCCATCGAACCTTCGTCGCGGTGCCGTACGCGAGCGCCTCCTTCAGTTCGTCGCGCAGCGGCCCGACGCCGAGTTCGACGACCTCACCGTCGGCGTCGCCGAGTTCGTACACGCCGTAGCGGGTCGGCGCGCGCGCGACCGTCTCCCTGTCGAGGGTCCGCCAGCGCTTCCGGAGGCTCATTCGTCGCCGTCGTCTCCGTCGGCGCGGTCGCCCTCGTCTCCGTCGGCGTTCTCGCCGTCGGCGTTCGGGTCGCTCACGAACTCGAAGCTCTCCTCGCCCCAGTCGTCCTCGACGAAGACGAAGACCCGCCCGCGGGCGATCTCGGGGTCGGCCTCGATCTCGTTTCGCTGGCCGCCCGCCCGGCGGACGGTCACGCCGGGGAACACCTCCTCCTCCTCGCCCGGTTGGAGGATGATCCGACCGACGCCGGTGTCTTCGAGGATGTCGTCGTGGGTCTTGAGATCGTTGACGTACAGCATCACGCCCTCCGTCTCGGTCGGGTCGGTGACGAGGACGTGCGTCTCCTTGCCGGGACCGGTCGTGAGGGCGTCCGTCACCGTCTTCGGGACGCCGCGGTACACCGTCCGCCGACCGTCGAGGTACTCCACCTGCACGCCGTACTCGAGGAGTTCGATCCCGAGGGTGCTCGGGGCGACGTCGTTGCGCGCGCTCATGGTCGTCCACTACCGGCGGCGGTGGGAAAAGGCTCGCGTCTCGGCGGCGGGGGAAACGAAGGGACGGCGGGAGGGATCGAGCGAAATCCGCGCGGACCGGCACACCTAAACGCCTCCTCGTCCGTCACCCCGTATGCACGGCCGCGCGGCCGCCCTCGGGGCGGGGACCGTCCTGAACGCCCTCGCGACCGGCGTCGGCTCCGCGTTCGCCATCGACGCGGAGACGCGGGCGACCGTCGAACTGGATCCGACCGGCGACGTCACCGGCGAGGTCGACGGGGCACCGGACGCCGACACGCGCCTCGTCGAGCGGTGCGTCTCGCTCGTCACGGAGACGTACGGCGACGGCGAGGGCGGTCACGTCCGGACCGAGAGCGACCTCCCCATGGCCGCAGGGCTCAAGAGTTCGAGCGCCGCGGCGAACGCGACGGTGCTGGCGACCCTCGACGCGCTCGGGATCGCGGTCGCCGGCGCGGACGACGCGCCCACCGCTGCCGACGACGAACCCGCGATCGTCACCCGCGAGGGGGCGTGTCGGCTCGGCGTCCGGGCCGCCCGGGACGTCGGGGTGACCGTGACGGGTGCGTTCGACGACGCGACGGCGAGCATGCTCGGCGGCGTCACCGTCACCGACAACCGCGAGGACGAACTCCTGCGCCGCGAAGCGGTCGATTGGAACGCACTCGTGTGGACTCCGCCGGAGCGGGCGTTCACCGCCGACGCCGACGTCTCGCGCTGCGAGCGCGTCGCGCCGATGGCCCATCTCGTCGCCGAGCTGGCGCTCGACGGCCGGTACGGCGAGGCGATGACCGTGAACGGCCTCGCCTTCTCTGCGGCGCTCGGGTTCCCGACCGATCCGGCGGTCGAGGCCATGCCCGACGCGACGGGCGTCTCCCTGTCCGGGACCGGCCCGAGCGTCGTCGCCGTCGGCGAACGGGACGATCTGGCGCGGGTGCGGAACCGCTGGGATGAGCGACCGGGGACGACGTGGCTGACCGAGACGCGGAACGACGGAGCACGAATCCTATGAACGGACGAACACGAACGCGAGGACGAGGCGCATGAGCGAGGATCGACCGACGCCCGAGGGCATGACGCTCGACGAACTGCGCGAGGAGATCGAGGAGATCGACCGGGACATCGTCGAACTGATCGCCCGACGGACGTACGTCGCCGACACCATCGCGCGGGTGAAAGCGGAACGCGACCTCCCGACGACCGACGAGTCGCAGGAAGCGCAGGTGATGGAACGGGCGGGCGAAAACGCCGAGCGGTTCGAGGTCGACGCGAACCTCGTGAAGGCGATCTTCCGGCTGTTGATCGAGTTGAACAAGGTCGAGCAAAGGAACCAGAGATAGCTGAATTCGGCATCCTCAGCCACTATAAGCCGATGATTGAATATCTTCCGGTTGCTGTTCAGATAACCCCCATTGAAGCTGGCTGGCGTCGGTGACTCTACAGAGGCTAATCAAGCCAGCGTGTGAGAAACTATTAGGCCAGAGGGTCAACCTCTATCAAGGGTAAAGATTCGATGACCAAACCTCCCGACGACCCGACTAACCAACTGACGGACGAGGAGCGGCCCACCGTTCGCATTCCCGAGTATATGAGTGGTATGAGGTCGTGAGTTGGTCGGAGGTCGATGCCGAGTGGTGGGAACACGTACAGACAGCACGGCGTGTCCACGCACAGGTCGTCGAAGAGTATGCGGATTCGCCCGGAGTGGTGTACATCGAGCGGTCACGAGGCGATTCAGAGATTGCGGGCTATGCAACTACCGTTATCACGATTATAGTTGAAGAGGATGCCCCAGTGTTGGACGTTCCTGATGAAATCGAAGGAATCCCGATTAGCATAGAAGTCGGAGAAATCAAAGATACAATCAACTGAATGACGTTTCAGTAGCCAAATTCCCTGTTACGAGTTGCTTCTCGTGAAACGAGTCACCGTGAGTTGACGGTCTCGCTTCGAAATCGTTGATACCGTAAGACACAGTATTCTGTGTTTCTATAGATATACACATGCCCACCATCACTGTGAATGTGGACGATGCGCTCAAAGAGCGGATGGAGAAGCACCCGGAAATCAACTGGAGCGAGGTCACTCGACAGGCTATCCAAGACAAAATCGAGAAGCTCGAACTGATGGACGAACTCACCGCCGACAGCGAACTCACCAACGCCGACGTTGACGAAATCGCTGCCAAAATCAACGAGAGTGCCCGGAAGCGCCTCGAAGAGGAGTCGGAGTAGTTCTGACGGATGAAGTTGGTCGTCGATGCGAACGTCGTCATCTCTGCACTCATCGCTGACTCGAAGACTCGGGAACTCATCGTCACGCTCGAACCGGAACTCCTGACAGCCGAGGTCGTCCACGACGAAATCGGGAACTACGAAGCCCTCATCGTCGAAAAATCGGGGATGGATGCAGATAGAGTCCAACAGTTCATCGACCTTCTGTTCCAGTACATCGAGACGGTGCCTGCCAGCGAGTTCTACCCGCACATAGAGGAGGTGGACGAGGCGATAGGCGATACCGACCCAGACGACGTACTGTACGTCGCCTGTGCGCTCGCTCGTGACGCAGGTGTGTGGAGCGACGATTCTGATTTCGATGACCAAGACCTCGTGCCGGTGTTCACAACCAGCGAAGTAATCGAATCGTTCGATACGATGTGATTTAGGTGAGTCCCGGGAAACGGAAGAAGAGGTGACGTGCGCCATCTCGTATGGTGGATTTCACCTATCTGAACAAAATTCACCAGCGTGAGAACCGACAACACCTATCACTGTTATTGTACAACGAGTAGTACAGAATCGTCAAACGACCGTACGGACTGTTAAGTGAGAAAAGAAACACCAGTAGCGTATGCCCCCGCAATCGATAATCTCACGTCCTACAAAAAGTACACTCCTCTCCGGAATCGTGGGCGGAATCCTCCACTTGAGTCTCGCGGGTGCGCTCTGGCTTTGGTTCGGATTCACCAGTCGCCTCGTCGGGAACGAGTTCCTCCTTCTCTACACTGCAATTGGTGCATTCACAGTCGGCGCAATTCCGAGCGCTCTGTTGTACGCGAAACGGCTCAAAGTCCCACTTATTATCGTCAGTGGATTATTCGTTGCTTCGGCGTTCAGCAACTGGGCCACCTACGTTGCTCAGTCACCGACACCGACTCCTGTTGATCCGACTGCGTTTGGCTGGTATCTGCTCGGTTGGTTCGTCGTCCTCGGAGTAGCCCTCTTTGCTGGTGGACTTGAACTTTCATTCCGTCGAAGGTGGCGAAATCGACGTGCGGAATCAACCAGTCCCTGAAAAACGGCTCTGTTACTATCTGTCATCCAAATTCCAGTCACCGACGTTCCGGTTCACAGAATTGCGGTAAAATAGGCGAAATCTGTTTCATCAGTTGAGAACCTGAACAAAATTTCCCAGCGCGAAAATCGGTAGCTCAATCCAGCTCGAGACTTAGTTTCAGTGCTTCATCCACCTCGGTCATGGTCGGCTCGCTCAGCCTTCCGACGACCGAGTGAATCCGCTTTTCGATTGAGACGACGCGAATCTGGTCGAGACGAACCGAGGAGTCCTTCTCGAACGGCGACCCTGCTGCTTCGACGAGCACCTCGAACGGGTAGCCTCGATGCGTGCCAGTTGCCGGGGCGACGATGGTCGTGCTGGAATTTCGGTTTCCAACATCGTTCTGCACGACTACGGCGGGGCGGGTCTTCTTCATCTCGTGGCCTTCGGCGGGGTCAAGTCGGACGATGGCAACGTCGCCGCGTCGAACGTCAGTACTCTCACTCATTCATCCAGTCCGCGCCACGCCTCGTCGGACACCTCGTCCCACTCCTCAGAGAGAGCCTCAGCACTCTCAGACGCTTCTCTATACGCGGCGGCCAGTTCCTCTTCGTCAGGACCGTCGGATTCGACCTCGACGATCGCGACGGTCACACGCTTATTCGCATACTCCGTCCCGAGGTAGACTCTCCCCCGGTCGTCTGTATCGTTGGTCCGGAGGTCATGAGCATCTACTTTCATCGTGTTACCCACTAAGACCCACTGCTTAATAACTCTCGCCCACTATTACCCACGAGGATTCTGATGCACGAGTATATTTGAGAAGCGGTAAATTTGGTGAAGTGACGTACGCAGTCTCACGCGGTGGATTTCATCTATCTGAACGAGGTTCATCAGCGAGTGGATAGGTGGCACACGCCACCGGGTAATTCGCGTTATTCCGCCCCGCCGTCGGATTTCTCCGTCGATGCCGTCCCCTCCGCGATCAGCGTCTCGTTTTCGACCTCGCGAACTCGTTTCCCCGCCTTGAACAGTTCGTAGGTCAGTAGGATCAGACCCAAGAGCGTGAACGGAGGGAGCAAAAGGAGCACGCCGAGGATCAATCGCCAGCGGGGAACGTACTCCAGCCGAGCCTCCACCTCCTCGATGACGTTTCTGTCGCTCATTCGGGGACCTCTACGACCGCCCGGGAAAAAAGATTGATGAAGCGACGGGGCGAGGAAGGGTTCAGTACTCCCAGAGCCGCTCGATCCGCGAGTCGATCTCCGGGTGGTCGTCGCGCAGCGTCTCGACGTCCGTCTCGCCGTCGACGTTGATCACGTGGACCTCCCCGCGGCGCTCGGAGTAGACGTCCTGGAAGTCGTACACGACGCCTACGACGCAGACGTCGTCGGGGACGTCGTCGCTCTCGACGAGGAACTCGACCTGCCTGTCGACGTTGTACTCGACGAGCCGGTTTACGGCCTCGGTTCGGCTCACCCCCGACGGGAGCGACCCGACGCCGGCCTCGAGGTGGGGTTTCAGCAGGCCGAGGCAGTGATCGATCCCCGCCGGCTCGGAGAGCCCGTCCGTCAGATCGTCGTACGCGGCCGTCACGGCCCCGCAGCCCGTGTGCCCCACGACGACGACGGTGTCGGTTCCCGTGTGCCGAATCGGATAGAGGACGTCCCCCGAGACCGCTTCCCCGGCGTCGGTTCGCTGAACGACGCGGTTTCCGATGTTGCCGCAGGTGAAGAGGTGGCCGGGTTCGTCGTTCCCCCAGGCGTGATCCTGCAGGACGCGCGAATCCGAACAGCAGACGGTGACCGCGTCGGGCTCTTGGGAGTCCTGCACGCCGTCGAACCGGGACCGGTACTCGCTCGCGTGTTCCGAATTGTTCCGCAGCAACTCGACGATCGTCTCGCGCATGGTTATGCGAACGTCCGCCTTCGGATATATTCCTTGGCTCGACCGCAAGCGAGGGGGCGTTTCGAAAGCCGGTCCGACCGGTCGATCAGTCGCTCGCCGGGTCGGCGACCCGGCCCACGTCGGTCGGATCTTCGAGTTCGCCCATCACCGACTCGAACGCGTCGGTCGCCGTCACGATCCCGACGGCCTCCTCGCCGTCCCGCACCAGCGCGAGCTCCTGCCGCTCCTCCTGAAACCGATCGATGAGTTCGCTGATCGTCGCGTCCGCCTCGGCGGTCAGCGGATCGGCGGCGAGATCCTCGAACGCGACCTCGCCGTCGCGAATCTCGTCGAGGTGCCTCGTGATCGTCGGGACGTAGACGATCCCGCGAAAGTCGGTGAGCGAGTCGCCGACGAGCGGAAACCGGGTGTGAGGATGTTCCTCCAGGACCGACAGGTTCTCTTCGAACGATCGCTCGGTCGAGAGCGTCGCCACGTTATCCGGCGAGATCGCGATCTCTCCGACCGGCCGTTCGCCGACTTTGAGCGCGTTGAGCACCTCCTCGCGACGCTCCTCGGAGAGATCGCCCCGATCGAGCACCTCGCCGATCTCGTTGCGGAGGTCCGCCCTGCTTTCGATCGCGTCGGTCTCCGCTTCCACCCACGACCGGCTGATCTCGACGCCGAACAGCCGCAGGGTCCACTTCGCGACCTTGTCACCGAGATATATGAGCGGATATATGAACATCGTGAACCAGTACAGCGGCCGCGCGCCGTACCGGGCGATGAGCTTCGTCCGCTCGACGCCGAGGTAGGTCGGCGTCTGCTCGCCGTGGGTCAGGTGCAGGAGGTTGATGATGAAAAAGGACAACGCCACGGCGACGACGTGCGTCGATCCCGGCGCGAGCGCGTCGATTCGCGCCGCGCCGAGAAGCGGCTCCAGGACCGCGACGAGCGCCGGTTCGGCGACGATCCCGACCGCGATGCTGGAGGCGGTGATGCCGACCTGACAGCTCGTCAGATAGATCTCGAGCCGTTCCGTCATCTCCCAGGGTCGCCGCAGCCCCGGTTCGTCGAACTCCGATTCCGGGTACTGGCGGACGCGCGTCAGCGCGAACTCCGTCGCGACGAAGAACGCGTTCGCGAGGATGAGAAGCAATCCCGCGACAATCCGCCCGCCGGCTACCAACGTGTCCATCTAGATTTCCCTCCCGCCGCGGTACACGAGGCACCCAAATAAGCGGGTTGGCCGAGAAGGGCGATGGGGGACGAGACAGAGACGGGCGCGCGACGACGACCGCGCCGTCTCGGTACTCGCCGACCTCCCTCGACGTTCGCCTCCTCCGTTCGACCTTCACCGACCGCGGAGCAGCGCGTACGCGCCGCCGACGGCGACGGACAGGGCGTAGCTTCCGGCGAGGAACGGGGCCCAGTACACCCACAGGGCGTAGTTGGGAAAGAGGGCGCTCCCGATCGAGCTGCCGACCGTCATGAGCAGGTAGCCGGGGTACGCGAGCGGCGTCATGAGCCGGGCGTCGAGCCGACCGACGAGAAGCGGAATCACGAGCAGCGCGTAGACGACGAGGACGGCGCGGCCGACCAGGAGGTCGCGCGCCGTCGCATCCCGGCCGCTCATCCGTCGAACGCTCCTTCGGGCACAGTCACGTCCGGAGCGTGGGCGAGCCCGTGCTGCGTGAGAAGCGCCGAGACCAGCAGCTTCGTCCAGCGGATCCGGGTCCGAACGTCGAGCAGGAAGGTCGTCGCCTCGATGATGTACCCGGCGCGTCCCAGGTCGCCGGCGACCTTGTGGACGAGCAGCGGGGCGTCGCCGTCGATGACGTTTCCCCGTTGGAAGCGGTGAAACGGCATCGCCCACGGGACGCGCTCGTCGTTCAGGTGTCCGATCGCCGCGTCGGCGTACGCGACCGCGTCGCCGACGTCCGTCGGGAAGACGGCCTGTCCGACCTGCCCCCGATGGGTCCCGTAGATACCCCGCGCCCAGTGTAAATCGAAGACGACGTCCGGGTCGTGTCGCTCGACGGTCCCCCACAGCGCCCGCGCCAGCTCCGTCGTCGGTTCCTCGCCGGGCGGAAACTGGCGGTTCAGGTCGCCGCCGACCCCGTGTCGCTCGTCCCGCTCTATCGCGACCCGGTTCGCCTCGGGCACCGCGACGAGCGTTCCGGCCTCGAACGACCACTCGGCGACGTCGGCGGCGGCGAGATAGCCGCTCCGCTCGTTGCCGTGCACGCCGCCGAAGACCATCGCGGTCGGGCCCGGTTCCGGGGCGTCGACGACGACGACCTCGGTCTCGTGGCGCGTCCCGTCGAGTATCTTCTCGCGCGACCGCTCCGCTCCAGCGCCGTTCGTCGTCGTCGCGCGACCGACGTCACCGGCGTCGCCGAAGCGGGACGGCCCCGCGCCGACGAACGGGACGGCGGCTCCGACTCCTCCGAGGGCTCTCGCGAGAAACGACCGTCGTCTCATTGTCGGGTGGACCCGTTCCGCGACCATGAGTATGTTCCTTCTCCGCCACAGCGGGCTCGAACGTCGGCGCGGCGAGCGTGCCGCTTATACGCCTGATAAATGAAAGCACCGTACTTACTCCGTCTCGCGACGGAACTCGGACCATGCCCGTGAGAGACCTCGCGAACAGCGACGTCGTGACGGCGAGCAGGGACGAATCGGTGACGGAGATCGCACGGAAGCTCGCGGACGAGAACGTCGGGACCGTCGTGATCACGGAGGGCGACGAGCCGATCGGCGTCGTCTCCGACCGGGATATCGCGCTCGCGATTCCAGAGGGAGACGTGTCGTCGATGACCGCCGAGGACTTCCTCGACAGGGAGGTCGTGACCGTTCGCGCCGACGCCGAGGGGATCGAACTGGCCCGAACGATCGGAGAGGCGAAGGTTCGACGGATCCCCGTCGTCGACGACGGGGGATCGCTCGTCGGCATCGCCACGCTCGACGACATGGTCGCGACGATCGGCGAAGAGATGCAGGAGGTCGCGAACGTCATCGAAGCGCAGTCGCCGGGGTACTCGCCCTGAGCGCCGGCGGGAGAGGCCGTTCCGCGCGGACGCGGCGCTACGGGAGTCCCTCTTCTTCAGGATTGTCCTCCTCGAACGTCCGCCGCATCTCCTCGAAGTACTCGTCGCCCGTGATCGCGTGCAGTTGGCGGAGCTGGTGGATGTGGACGGCGTGGTAGAACTCGTTGCCGCGGTAGCCGCGGTTCAGGCCGTACCAGCTCACCTCGCCGGGTTCGCGGTACTCCTCGATGTGGTCCGCCACCGTGGTGATCGCCGCCTGCACCAGCGCCTCGCTGAACTCGTCTTTCGTGAGGAGCCAGTGCTCGTATATCCCCCACAGTCCGACGTTGAAGCCGTTGAGCACGTGCGTCGGCGGATCGTGGGGGTACTCTTCGATCCAGTAGTAGCCGTCGTCGACCATCGCCGTCCACGGCTCGCCGTCCGCCGCCGATCGTTTCAGACGAGTGAAACTTCGGAACACGTCGTCGGCGACGTCCACGTACCGCTCCTCGCCGGTCGTCTCGTACAGCCGGAGGTACGCGGAGAGGGAGGTCCCCTGCGCCATCCCGGAGTACCAGGGCGCTTCGAGTTGGACGCCGGACCCGCCCTTGTCCATCGTGTAGGGGAAGTACGGGATCCCGCCGTCGACCGTCGTCGCGGTGTCGAGGAAGGCGTCGCCGATCTCGATGGCCTTCTCCAGGTACGGCTCGCGTTCGATCTCGCGGTAACAGTGCAACAGGCCCATCGCGAGCCGCGAGGTCCGAAGCGGCATGAGGCCCTCCTCGCCGCCTATGTTCGCCTCGACGACGTTCGGGAGCTCGTCGACCTGGTCCGCGTTGTACCGACACTCCTGCGGTTCTCGGCGGTCGTCGTGGATGAACTGCGGCCGCTCCTCGTAGGGGACCTCGCGCAGTTCGTACGGCTCCCGTTTCGCGACGACGCCGTCGATCTCGATCTCGGCGGCGTCGGGGCGGGGAGTCGCGGTCGCCGTCTCCGTCGCGGTCGTCTCCGTCGGCCGCTCGGTTTTCGTTCCCCCCGCGGTCGTCTCCGATCCTCGTCGGTCCGGATTTTCGATCGCGTCGGTGCAGCCGGCGACGCTCGCGGCGAGCAACGCGTCGAAGGAACGCCGATCCATCCCTCACGACCTCCGAACCAACCGGAGAGTAATAGCGGCGGCCGGAGCGTGCGGATTCCGCGGAGGGCTGAGGAGTTCAACAGGTGACATATAATTCCGGTCACAATAGTTGGCGAAGCGATATTAATGTGACGGCCGCGAACACGTTCACGTTCGACGACAGGCCGGCCGAGACGGGGGCACAGAGCGGACCGGCTGGAGTCGATCGAAGAAGCGCGGTCGATCGTTCCGATCCGGCGGCCAGAGCCGCATATATATCCGCCAGAGCGGTTCGGCAGCACCGCTATGGCTCCGCGCGTCGTGGAACCGTCCGTGATGGAGAGACGGTCGACAGAAGCGCCGCGATCGCCCTCGTTCGGCGCTCGACGGTGGTGATTCGAGTGGCACTCACGGACTGGCTGTTGGATCGGGCGTTCGGGAACCCGCGGGGGATACTCGGAAACGTCGGCGGGAGAGTGATGGCACGAACGAACGACGACGCGGCGCGGTGGGTCGTCTCGCTTCTCGACCTCGCCCCGACCGATCGCGTCCTCGAAGTCGGCTTCGGTCCCGGCGTGGGGATCGAACTCGCGAGCGCCGCCGCGTCCGAGGGATTCGTCGCGGGTGTCGACCCCGCGAAAGGGATGGTCGAGCAGGCGCGGCGGCGAAACGCGACGGCGATCGAGGCTGGCCGGGTCGAGCTCCGCCGCGGGGTCGCAGACGACCTCCCGTACGCGGACGGGACGTTCGACGCCGCGTTCAGCGTGAACTCGATGCAGGTGTGGCCCGACGCGGTCGCGGGGCTTCGGGAACTCCACAGGGTTCTGAAACCCGGCGGGAGCGTCGCCCTCGCGTTCACTCCGCACGCCGGAGGGTCGCGAGACGAACTGCCGGGACCGCTCGCCCGGGCGGGATTCGAGCGCGTCCGAATCCGGGAGCAGGACGAGGCGTTCTGTGCGACCGCGACCGCGACGAAGTGAGCGATCGGGGCCGTCTCACTGATCGACCGGCGCGGGATTCCGGTCCGCGTCGACGCCGGCGGTCGCGAGGCTCGCGCCGACGATCGCGGCCAGCGTCACCGGCCAGACGAGGATCGGGAAGTAGTCCGAGAAGACGTAGACGTTGGCGATCGAACTCGCCAGCCCGACCGCGACGCCCGCGAAGACGCCCGCGCCGGTCGTGTGGTCCCAAAAGAGGACGAAAAGCAGCGGGAGCCCCAACGAGACGCCGAGACCGACGTAGGCGAACTCGATGATCTCGAAGATCGTGCCCGGGCGAACCCACGCCAGCAGGACGCCGAACCCGGCGGCGACGACGACGACGGCGCGGCCGACCGCGATGAGTGTACGCTCGTCCGCGTCCGGATTCACGTGCGTCTCGTAAAAGCGCGTGACGTCCGAGGAGGTGACGAGCAGCATCGAGTCCGAGGTCGAGAGGACGGCGCTGACGATCGCCGCGAGGAGGATTCCGGCGAAGACCGGCGGGAACAGGTCGGTGATGGCGATCATCGCGACGTTCTCCGGGTCGTTCACGGAGCCGTAGAGGACGCGCCCGGAGATGCCGATGAAAAGCGGCACGGTCAGCCGGAGCGACTGGAACGCCACCGCGATCACCGACGCCTTGCTGACGATCCGCTCGGACCGGATCGCCTGAAACCGCATCAGCGAGTGCGGCTGGCCGATCGTTCCCATCGCGAAGGTGACCCACACGAGGACGAAGACCGCCAGTTCCGCGCCGCCGAGACCCGCGTCCATGCGGAGCAGCGCCGGGTCGATGGCGCTCGCGCGATCGACGAAGGCCGACCATCCCCCGACCTCACGGATCGCGAGCACCGGCAGCGCGACCGCGCCGACGAAGATCAGGATGCCCTGGAAGAAGTCGGTCCACACCGAGGCGTTGAACCCGCCGAGCGTGGTGTACAGCGCCACCGCCGCCCCGCCGATCACGATCGCCCACGTGTAGTCGATCCCGAAGCCGGCGTTCATCGCCTCGCCGACCGCGATGACCTGCGCGCCGACGTACGAGACCATGAACACCACGACCGCGACCGTCGCGACGACTCGGATCGCCGGTCCGAACCGCTCTCCGCCGAACGTCGACGAGACGTGGTCGGTGACCGTGACGCTGTCTATCGCCTCGGACTCGCGACGGAGCGGGGACGCGACGTACCGGTACATGAGGAGGACGATGACGAGCATGGTCAGCGAAAACCACAATCCGCTCAGACCGAACGCGAATCCGGTCCCGACCCACGCGAAAAACGTCCACCCGCTCGCGACCGACGAGACGTCCGACACCGCGATCGGCCACGTCCCGACGTCGCGACCGGCCAGCAGGTAATCCGACAGCCGCTTCGTCTCCGTCGTGAAAAAGAAGTACAGCCCGATGGCGATCAGGCCGAGCAAGTACAGGCCGAACGTGACCTGCATTCCGATCGACATTTACCGCCGTCCCCACGCGGAGACGTAGCCGCCCGTCCGACGCGCGTCGAGGCGGTAGAGGAGGTACGCGGCGATCGGTATCGCGACCATCAGCGCGAGGGCGACGGCCGTTCCGAGCGGTAATCCGGTTCCGGGAGTCATACCAGACGACCAACCAAGAGCATAATATAAAGTTTTCGAATTTTGAAGTTTTCTCATAGCTAGAGTGATAGAATCGGAGGTGTTCGATTCAAAGGAGCGCGAGAAACAGCGGAACGAGCACGAGAAGGGCGAGGAACGCGGCGAACGTCCGTCCGTCAGACACCAGTCGGTCGTACGGGATTCCGACGGCGGTCGCGTACCGGTCGTGGTTCGCGAGAAAGAGCGTTGCGACGGCGGCGGCGGCACCGCCGAGAACCAAGACCGCTCGGATGCCGGCCGGCGTGTCGAGAAGGAGGGCGACCAGCAGCGTGTCGGTGACCGTTCCGACGCTCGCGCCCATGACGTACGGCACCATCTCGTCTCGATCGACGTAGCCGCGATTGTACAGGGGAACGACGACGCCGACGGAGAAGGCGATGCTCGTCGTGAACCCGGTCAGGGCGAGACCGACGCCGAACGAGAGCCACCGCTTTCGGAGGTGGCGAACGTACCGATCGCGGAGCCGACGCCTGTCGAGGCCTGCGACCGTCCGACCGAAGAGCTTGAGACTGCCGAACAGCAGCGCGAGCGCCAGGACGAACGCCGCCGGCCCGCCGAGGACGTCCGTGAGCGCACCCGCGGCCGGCGCGAAGAAGGAGAGCAAGCCGGGGTCGGCGACGGGGGCGCCGCCGCTGCCGTCGGACGTGATCCGGAACCGCGAGAAGACGGCGAATCCGGCGACGGTCGCCGGGAGGTAGATCGTGTACGAGACGAGGACCGTCAGCACGCCGAGACCCGTCGCGCGCCGGAGCGGCTGACGCCTTCCGACGGAATCGAGCCCGCCGATGACGAGGACGATGCCCGCGGCCCCGAGCCGCGACCCCGCGATCATCAAAAACAGCTGCTCGGGCGTCACGAGACCGGCTCCGAAGAGCGAGAGCGCGAGCGCCGCGACGACCGATCCGTTCAACATCGCGTAGGCGGCGAGCCAACTCGTGCCGAGCGCGGAGGCGGGCGACCGCGTCACGATCCGAAGCGTCGACGCCAGATCGGGGGCGAGCACCGGCGTCGCGGCCCCCAGCAACTGTACCGCGAACAGGAAGACCGCGACCGCTACCAGCCCCGCGAACGCCCGCACGGCGGTCGGTAGCCGCCGCGGGGACGCGTCGCTCGCGTCGCCACTCGTCATACGTCTTCGTCTACGACCGAGAGGGGGATGTGAGTTGCCCGGGCGTCGGTTCCGTACCGTTCCCCGCTGCAACTCGCGCGGTCGGTTCCGACGGCGATTCGGTGGCGGGTTCGGCGGCTGAATGGACGCTACGACTCTCTGGATTTAACCTTTGACCTACTTGTTACTGCTCACTACCATTCACAGAACAGATGGGCGCTGCATGCTTGCGTTCGACTGTCGAACGGATCGACCTTTCAGGAGTGAGTCATCCAAGTTCGGGGAACGAAACACCAAGTTTTGCAAAGTTTCGATAACCTCTCGATCGGTGGAAGAAACAGGAGGGAGTTATTCGAACGATCGTTGGACGTTCGTGCTGCTAGCAACAGTCTTGGAACTGAGTTAAACGATACCTCCGCATCTCAAAGCCCTCAGCCTCTGAGAAGTGACGCTTGTGAATTCAGAACTGTGCATCACTCCGCCTAAGCGGCCTACAATGGCGAATCGGTCCCGTCAGTGTGTCCCAATCGGCCTGCCGCCGTATTCCGCCGGTCCGATGCGGGCACGATCTCTGTGCCATCGCTTGCGGCAAGGCCGTGGGGTGGCATATTGTTGTAGACCGTCTCATACCCGTCAGGATCCACGACGAATGTTTCGTGCCAGATCCCGACGGCCGCGTCTTCTTTCGTCCCGTCCTCGTAGTAGTTTTCCCAAGCAGGGAAGTGAAGGCGATCACTATCCCGTGCGTAATCACGCAGGGCCTCAAAGGAGTCCCAGTATTGGATGAATCCGACGTTTCGGATACCAGGCCCGACTACTGTTCGGCTTCCGAGCAGACTTGATTCCGAATCCAAGACGAGTTCCCGGATCATCCGTGGCGCGAGCAGGAAGACCGGCAGCCAACGATGGACCTTCCAGAACGCGTTGATTCTGAGCCCAATATGGAAGACTACGAACCCCTCGTCGCGCTCCGCAGCCACCTTCTGTTCGATCGGTTCGTTAGTTTGGTGGTGATCGTCCGTCATTATGATGCTGATGGGCAACCATCCTGTTGTGGATTTCCCTAACATGTTGGGAAAACTCTGACTGCGGTAGCTGGTAACCGTTAGATATGGACATCGAGGATACCCTTCCGATCGAACTGCCGACAACTGAGACCAGTCTGACGCGGACGTTTTATGGAAAATTCGAGGCTAAAACCCCGCCCTTCAGGGCGGGGAGGATGTCAATCGCTATCAGTCACTACCTGACGCTGACCCGCCGTGTCGAGTCCGGGTACTGGGCAGGCTTTTTCGGGATTAGTGCCGCGATGCTCGCGTATTTTCACATCAGCCCGTGGGCGGTCGAACCACCACAGGACGTGATGATGCCATATGCGAATCTAGTGACTGGCTATTTGGCGTTCGGAATCGTGCTCGCACTCGGTGCCTCGGTCGTCATCGGATTCGTGCACGCGGCAGTTTTGTGGACGATCCGGAACGTCAGGGTGGTCGAGCCATAAGACGAAACCCGGAAGATGGAACGACGAGCGGGTCGGCGTTTTTCCCGACGCAAAGAGAACAAGGGCTCACGATGGTGTGGTTTCAGCTGCGATACTCAGACCCAGGGCGGTCGATATGATCCGTGCACGCTTTCGTATGACCTTGCCCGACGATGTCTGGGTCTCCGAGGTGTCCAGGTCGTTTTCGGATGCGACGCTCCGATTACTCACTGGCGTTCCAAAGGGTGATCGGGCGCTCGAACTCGGTGAAGTGCGGGCCGAGAGCCCAGAGTCGGTCACCGATGCAATACAGGAACATGCAGATATCTTCAAGTACGATCAGTTGTACGTTGGCGACCGTCGGGCCATCGGGCAGTACGAGGCCGACGAGAAGAGCCTCTACGAATTCCTGTGGGCGTCCTCGCTCCCGCCAGAGTTCCAGATTCTCGTCGAAAACGGCGAGATGGAGTTCGGTCTGACTGCGACACGGGACCAGTTCGAGGCGTTCGGGTCAGCGCTCGATGACACCGGTCGTCAGTACGACCTCTTGACGCTGGTCCATACCGACGAGGAGGATGCCCTACTGACGGACCGTCAACGAGAATACTTGACCGTCGCGTACCGCCGCGGTTACTTCGAGGTGCCGCGAGAGTGCACCCTCGCTGAATTGGCAGCTACGCTGGGCGTAGACAAGTCGAGTGCCAGCGGGACGATTCGACGTGGCGCGGGCCGTATCATCGGGCAGTTCATCGTCAGTTGTGAGTGACCGCTGGGCAAACGACCAGGATTCCACAAACCCGTGGTCGAGAGAGCGTCTGTCTCCAGCACGGATCTCTGAGGTACCCAAAGAGATACTGAATCGAGCGTATCTATCCAGCGCAACCGAGGCTGTGGCTCAATCAGCGATTGATTTTCTCCCACCGGCCAGTTCGGCTGTACGCGAAACACAGGGAATCCGATCCGTCGTTCGGCCATCGAACGAAAGCACAGAACCTGACTGTTCGACTGACAATCACCACGCTGCCGGGCGGTTATTGGTCTAAAATCTATGGGCGCTGCAGGATTTGAACCACGGTCGCTCACTTCGTTCGCTCCCTGATTCAAATCCTTCGCGCGACGTCATTCGCTCCTCACGTTCGTTCGTCGCAGAAACATGGGCGCTGCAGGATTTGAACCCGCGACAACTTGGTCCGAAGCCAAGCACTCTGTCCAGACTGAGCTAAGCGCCCGTACAGTATCCTACCGCGGCACGGTCGTTTAAATCACGTGGTTTTCGTCCACCGCCCGCGCGCTTCGCGTCATTTATCACGACCCGCCGGACAGGCATGCCTAATGACCCTCGTCGACCGCGCCCGCGGGTGCTTCGAACTCGCCCGCCCGGGCAACGCCGTCGCGGCCGGCGTCCTCACGTTCACGGGCGCGTTCGTCTCCGGGGCGGGGTCGGCGCAGGCACTCCCCGCGGCGCTCGCCGTCGCCGCCACGGTGTTCGCCACCGGCGCGGGCAACGCGGTCAACGACTACTTCGACCGCGAGATCGACCGGATCAACCGCCCCGACCGGCCGATCCCGCGCGGGGCGGTCTCCCCCCGCGGGGCGCTGCTGTTCAGCGCGGCGTTGTTCCTCGGTGCGACCGTTTGCGCCGCCCTGCTCCCGCCCCTGGCGATCGCCATCGCGGTCGTGAACCTCCTCGCGCTCGTCGCGTACACGAAGTTCTTCAAGGGTCTCCCCGGCGTCGGGAACGTGGTGGTCGCCTACCTCACCGGATCGACGTTCCTCTTCGGCGACGCGGCGGTGAACCCCGTCGACGCCGGGGGGGTGCCCTTCTCCGACGCGACGCTCGTGCTGTTCGGGCTCGCGGCCGTCGCGACGCTCACCCGCGAGATCGTAAAGGACGTTGAGGACCTCGAAGGCGACCGCGAGGAGGGGCTCAGGACCCTGCCGATCGCCATCGGCGAGCGACCGGCGCTGTGGCTCGGCGTCGTCGCCATGCTCCTCGCGGCGCTGGCGAGCGTGCTCCCGTACCTCCGCGGGACGTTCGGACTCGTCTACCTCGCGTTCGTCCTTCCCGCCGACGTCGTCATGGTCGGCGCGGCGGTGCGGTCCTTCCGCGACCCTTCGGCGGGCCAGCGTCGGCTGAAACAGGGGATGTTCCTCGCCGCCGGGGCGTTCGTCGTCGGGCGGGCGGCCGCCATCCTCGGCGTCGGCGTCTGAGCGTCAGTGCCCCGTCGAGATAATCAAAAAGAATATTACCAATTCACGGTATCTTTCCACCAGTTGATGACTCCTGCCGAGACGGAGCGTCACGCAGGCGGACGCACGCGGCGGTTCAGGCCGGCGACGAGGCCCCCGTATGTATGATCTCGGCCCCGCGCTCGACGTCGACGTCGATCCGGGAACGAATCTCCTCGTCTCCGGCCCGCCGCTGACCGGGAAGCGCGCGCTCGCGCTCGACGTCCTCGCGGAGGGAACCGACCGGGGCGAGGGTGCGATCGTCGTAACGACCAAGGACAGCGCCGATCGCGTCCTCGACGAGTTCGCGCTACGGATCGGCTCCGAGGACCGTCCAGTCGCCGTCGTCGACTGCGTCACGCGCCAGCACGGCATCGGCGACGTCCGCGACGACGACCGCGTCAAGTACACCTCGTCGCCGGTTGATATGACCGGCATCGGCATCAAACTCTCCGAGTGCCTCCAGGCGTTCTATCGGGACCAGCGCGTCGAGCGAAACCGAATCGCGATGCACTCGCTCTCGACGCTTCTCATGTACTCGAACCTGCAGACGGTGTTCCGATTCCTGCACGTGTTCACCGGACGGATCCAGAGCGTCGACGGGCTCGGACTGTTCTGTATCGACTCGACGGCCCACGACGACCGGACGACGAGCACGCTCACGCAACTGTTCGACGGTGTCGTCGAGACGCGAGACGACGCCGATCCGGTGCTTCGGCTCGCGAGCGCGTGAGCGGCGAACGCTTTTGGCCGCCCGCGTCCACCTCTGACGTATGCCAGTCACCACGGACGACGGCCTGCGCGACCTGCTCGAACTCGACGTCGTCGCGGTCGTCGGCTGCTCGTCGACGCCCGGCAAGGCGGCTCACGAGATTCCGGCGTACCTCCAGCGACACGGCTACGACGTCATTCCGGTCAACCCCTACGCGGACGAAATCCTCGGCCGCGAAGCGTACGACTCGCTCGCGGACGTCGAGGAGGAGGTCGACCTGGTCGACGTCTTCCGCCCGAGCGAGGAGGTTCCGAACGTCGTCGATCAGGTCATCGCGCGCAAAGCGGACCGCGGCGACGTGCGCGCGATCTGGCTCCAACTCGGCATCGAGCACGACGAGGCGGCGGCCCGCGCCGAGGAGGCCGGGCTCCGGATCGTACAGGACCGCTGCATGAAGGTCGAACACGGCCGGCTCGTCCGCTGACCGGCGCGCCGAGCGCGATCGGATTCGTCTCCACGCCCGACACACCCCGACTTACCCTACCCGCCCGACTTACCCTTCCCACTCCTCGAACGACCCGTAGAGGCCCTTCGAGAGGTACCGCTCGCTCGAATCGGGGAAGACCGTCGCGACGGAATCGTAGGGCGCGTCGATCTCGCCGTCGCGGATCCGGCGTGCGACGTCGCGAGCGACGACGCTGTTGGCGGCGGAGCTGGACGCGACGAGCTGTCCCTCCTCGCGGGCGAGCCGCTGGATTTCCTCGTGCGTCCGGCGATCGGCCACCTGCGAGACCTCGTCGACGAGCGCGGGGTCGAACAGCTCGTTCGTCGCGGGATCGTGCGTCCCGATCCCCTCCGTCTTGTACTCGGCCTCCTCGGCCTCCTCCCCGACGACGGTCGCGTACAGCGACCCCTCGGGTTCGACGGCGACGACGTACGTGTCGGGGTGTCGCTCGCGCCCGTAGCGGGCCATCCCCATCAGGGTACCCGCCGTGCCGCAGCCGGCGACGATCGCCCCGACCTCGTCGTCGAGCGCGTCGTACACCTCCGGGCCCGTGGTCGCGTAGTGCGCCTCCGAGTTCAGCGGGTTCGAGAACTGCTGCGGGACGACGGCGTCGTCCAGCTCCTCGGCGAGCTCGTGCGCGCGGTCGATCGCGCCGCCCATCCCGTCGTCGGTGGGCGTGTTTATCACCTCCGCGCCGAGCGCGCGCATCAGCCGCTGTTTCTCGACGCTGAAGCGCTCCGGGACGACGAACACCGCGTCCACGCCGAGTTGCCCGGCGGCGACGGCGATCCCGATGCCCGTGTTACCGGCCGTCGGCTCGACGACCGTCCCGCCCGGTTCGAGGGTTCCGTCGTCGAGCATGCGCTCCAGCATGTACTTCCCGATCCGATCTTTGACGCTCGCGCCCGGGTTGAACGACTCCAGCTTCGCGTAGACGGGGACCTCCTCGGGCGCGGCGTGGACGGCCACGAGCGGGGTGTTCCCGATCGTATCGAGTACCGACGGGAGGGGCTCTCGGTGGGTCGTCATCGGGCTGGCAAATGTTGCCCCCGACCGTTAACGTTGTTATCCGCTATTCGCCGGTCGCGTCGTCGGCGTCCGTTCGGGTCGCCGTCGCGGACTCCGTCCGAGTCTCCGCGCCCGAGTCGGCGTCCGTCGCCGCGCCGTCGACTCCACCAGTCTCCGCCTCGTCGATGTGCGCCGTCGCCTTCACGCCGTCGAGGTCGATGCCCTGCTCTTCGGCCAGCGCTTCGAGGACGGCGCGCTGCTCCGCGACCTCGGCTTCGAGGTTGCCGACGCGGTCGCGCGTTTCGACGACGGTGTCCTGCGTCTCTCTCACCTGCTCGCGGACGTCGTTGAGGCGCTTGTACACGTCCTCCGCCATGTCCGTCATCTTCTGGAGCGTCCGTGCGGTATTTCCGAGTCCCATACCCCCGCATTCGTCGCCTCCCTTGTGTGCGTTCCGCTTGCCGCCGATTCCGACGCCGTCGCGCGGATGACCGTCTCGTCGCTCGACGTCGGCGGCTCACATCCGCCGCGAGCAGAAACCGACGTCTCGTGACACCCCCCGTTTCGACCCCGTCGGAGTCCATGCTCACCGGAGGCTCGACGCGCGGATAAGCCGCACTTCGCGCCGGCTTGACCGTCACAAGGTGACCGGATGGAAGTGGACGATGCGGACGGACGATCGATCCGAGAGCGGTGCGCTTTTGCGCCCCGCGTCAGATTGCCACGCATGGCCACGCCTCGGATCCTGCTGACGAACGACGACGGCATCGGAAGCGTCGGGTTCCGCGCCCTCTACGACGCGCTCTCCGAGGTCGCCGACGTGACGGCGGTCGCCCCCGCAACGGACCAGAGCGCCGTCGGCCGCGCGCTGTCGCACGAGGTGACCGTCTCGGACCACGAACTCGGGTACGTCGTCGAGGGGACGCCGGTCGACTGCGCCGTGATCGGCCTCGAAGCGCTCCGCCCGGACGCGGACATGGTCGTCGCCGGCTGCAACAAGGGGGCGAACCTCGGCGCGTACGTCCTCGGACGCTCCGGGACGGTCAGCGCGGCGGTCGAGGCGGCATTCTTCGGTGTCCCCGCCATGGCCGTCTCGCTGTACGTCCCCGGCGGCGACGTGTCGTGGACCGACGCGGCGACCGACTCCGAGGACTACCGGGAGGCGACCGCCGCGTCGACGTACCTCGTCGAGAACGCCCTCGACGCCGGCGTGTTCGAGGAGGCGGAGTACCTGAACGTCAACGCGCCGATGCCGGGCGACAGCCCCGCGAGGCTCGCCGTCACGCGCCCGTCGACGCTGTACGACATGACCGCCTCGCGCGAGGGGGAGAGCGTCCGCCTCCGCGACCGGGTGTGGGACCGGATGCGCGAGGGCGACCTCCCCGAGCCGGACGGCACGGACCGCAAGGCGATCGTCGACGGGAACGTCAGCGTCTCGCCGCTGACCGCGCCGCACACGACGCGGAGACACGACGAACTCGACAGGCTCGCGGCGTCGTACCGGGGCTGAGCGCTACTCGCCTCAGTCGACCTCGACGGCGGTGGCCGTCTCGTCCGTTCAGACCTCGACGGCGGTGGCCGTCTCGTCCGTTCAGACGCCGCCGACGCCGCTCGTCGCGGACGGCAGGTCGTGCGCCTCGGCGTCGATCCCGAGTTCCTCCAGCGCGGCTTCGAGGTGTTCTTCCTTCGCGTACTCGGCGCCCGCCTCCTCGCGGATGCGCTGGGCGGCCGCGAGCACCTCGCCGCGGCGGTCGTCCGGAACGTCGTACTTGTCGGTCGAGAGTTCGATCACGAGGCCGTCGTTGTCGCGCGTGTAGATCGAGTGGAAGATTCCTCTGTCGAAGACGTTGTAGCCCCGGCCGTCGGCCTCCAGCGCCGCCGCCACCTCCTCGAAGCGCTCGGGATCGATCCGGAACGCGAGGTGGTGGACGGCCCCGACGCCGCCGCGCTGGGGGCTCGGGTCGGACGGACGGTCGTCGCTGACGAAGAAGGTGAGGATCCGCCCGTCGCCCGTGTCGAAGAACAGGTGCGTCTGCGACGGATCGTCGAGGTTCGGCTGCCGCAACACGAGCGGCATCCCGAGGAGATCGCGGTAGAACGCGATCGTGTCGTCGGCGTTGCTCCCCCAGACGGTGACGTGGTCGGTTCCCGCCGCGTGAATCGGGCTGTTCGGCCTCTCCGCCGTAACCGGGTGCGGGTCGTCGGGCATGGCCGGAGGGTTGTCGCTCCGCCGAAATACGTCTGTCTCCCGTTTTCGGAAGGCACATTTCGCGCGACGACCACGTACTCCACGACGTGAACGACGTACTCGCGTTTCTCGCGCTCGCGGTCGTCTCCACCGCCGTCGTCTGGAAGGGGAGCGAGTTCCTCGAACGCGCGGCGGAGCGCCTCAGCAAGCACTACGGCCTCCCCGTCGCCGTCCACGGGGCCGTCGTGCTCGCCGTCGGGTCGAGCTTCCCCGAGTTCAGCGCCGTCGTCATCAGCACGCTCGTCCACGGCGAGTTCTCCCTCGGCGTCGGGGCTATCGTCGGGAGCGCCATCTTCAACCTCCTCGTCATCCCGGCCGCCTCCGCGCTCTCCAGCGAGAAGCTCGAAGCGACGCGCGACATCGTCCACAAGGACGCGCAGTTTTACATCATCAGCGTCCTCGTTCTGTTCATCACGTTCGCCCTCGGCGCGACCTACGTCCCCGGGGGGACGACGACGGCGGCGATCCTCACGCCGACGCTCGTGCTCCTCCCCCTCGCGACGTACGGGGTCTACGTCTTCCTCCAGTACCAGGACACCCGCGATCACGTGACGGCGGGGTCGGTCGACGTCGATCCGCGCCGCGAGTGGGGGTGGCTCGCCGTCGCGCTCGCCCTCATCACCGTCGGCGTCGAGGGACTCATCCGCGCCGCCCTCGGCTTCGGCGCGATATTCGACACGCCGAGCTTCCTGTGGGGGCTGACCGTCATCGCTGCCGCGACGAGTCTGCCCGACGCCTTCGTCAGCGTCCGCGCGGCCAAGAACGACGCGAGCGTCACGAGCCTCACGAACGTCCTCGGAAGCAACACGTTCAACCTGCTCGTCGCCATCCCCGTCGGCGTCCTCCTCGCGGGATCGGCCACGGTCAACTTCCTCACCGCCGTCCCGATGATGGGCTTTCTGGCGCTCGTCACGCTCGTGTTCGTCGTCTTCACGCGCACGCACCTCGAACTCACCGACCGCGAGGCGTTCGCGCTCCTCGGGCTGTACGCGCTGTTTCTCGCATGGATGACCCTCGAAACCGTCGGCGTCGTCGAGACGGTTCGAGGGATCTGACCGCCCTCAACGTGAACCCTCGCCGCCGTCGTCGTCCCCGCCCTCGTCGTCGAACCCGGCGTACTCGGCGTACACCGCCCACGAGGGATCCGCCGTCGGGCGTTCGATCCGCTCGCCGTCCACGATCACCCCGTCGCCCTCCTCGACCGTTCCGACGACGCCGACGGGCGTCCCGCGTCCCCTGATCGCCGCCACGACCGCGTCGACGCCGTCGGGCGCGACCGTCAGCACGAGCGTCCCGGAGCTGGTCGCGGTCCACGGGTCCATCCCGAGATACTCGCAGGTGTCGAGGACTCCGGGTCGGATCGGAACGGCGTCGCGGTCGACGTCGAGGCGGACGCCCGCGCCCGCGCCCGCCGCGACCTCGCAGAGCGCGCCGTGGAGTCCGCCCTCGGTGGCGTCGTGCATCGCCGTCACCGGTCCCGCGGCGGCGGCCGTGACGGCGTCCCGGACCGTCCGCGTCTCGTCCAGCCGCTCGCGGGCGGCCGCGAGCGTCTCCTCGGAGAGGTCCATCTCGTCGCCGAAGAGCGTCGTCAGGAGGCCGGTCGCCTCGACCGCCGGTCCCTTCGTGACGAGCACCCGATCGCCCGGCCGCGCGCCGTCGGGGCGGACCACGTCGGCCGCGTCGCCGACGGCGATCGCGGTCGCGCCGCCGACCCACGAGAACGCCACGCCGCTGTACCGGGCGGTGTGGCCCGTCACGACGCTCACGCCGAGGTCGCGCGCCTCGTCGTCGATCGCCCCCCAGAGTTCGGCGAACTCCTCGTCGGTCATCGCGGGCGGGAGGGTAAAGGAGATGGCGAGGTGCGTCGGGGGGAGGCCGGAGACGGCGACGTCCGAGAGGACGACGTGCAGCGCGAACCGGCCGGCGCGGTCGAAGCCGAGCTCCGGGAGCACGGAGAGCGGATCGGTCGCGAGCACGACCGCCGTTCCCCCGGCGTCGATCATCCCGAAGTCGACGCCGTGTTTCGGCCCGAGCGCGACGTCGTCGCGGTCGGCGCCGAGCCGCGGGTAGATGTGCTCGTCGAAGAAGGCCCGGTCGATCTTCCCGAGGTCTGCCATGCGGGCGATCTCTCGGCGGCGCGCAAAACGCTACCTTTCTACCTCTTGCGCTCGGCCGCGCGGACGGGTCCCCGCTGCGGTCGGCGGCGCGGCTGACGCCGCCGGCGACGCCGAGCACCGACCCGTAACGCTTCTGACCGTCGGCGGACAACGATCGTCGATGACCGGAGACGAGGTCGTCGTCGGCGACGACGACGCGACGCGGGCGGACGCCTTCGCCGTCCGCCGGGAGGTGTTCGTCGAGGAGCAGGGCGTGCCGGCGGACCTCGAATGGGACGACCACGACGAGCGCGCGGTCCACTTCGTCGCGTACGACGGCGGCCGGGCGGTCGGGGCCGCGCGCCTTCGCCGGTTCGCCGGATCCGAGGGGGGCTGCAAGAGCGGCGATTTCGGAACGGCCGACCGAGGCGACGTCGGGAAAGTCGAGCGCGTCGCGGTGCTCCCCGACGCGCGGGGCAGCGGCTGGGGCAGGCGGCTGATGGAGGCGGTCGAGCGAGCCGCCGCCGATCGCGGGGTCGCGGAACTGACGCTCAGCTCCCAGACCCACGCGGAGGCGTTCTACCGGCGGCTCGGCTACGAGACGGTGAGCGACGTGTTCCGCGAGGCGGGCATCCCGCACGTGAAGATGGTGAAATCGATCGAGGTGGTGGCGTGATCGTCGAGCCGTTCGGCGTCGACCGCCCAGTGATCGGCATGGTCCACCTCCCGGCGCTCTCGGGATCGCCGGGGTTCGAGGGCGACCGGGAGGCGATAAGAGAGCGCGCCGTCGCGGACGCCGAGGCGCTCGACGGGGGCGGCGTCGACGGCGTGCTGGTCGAGAACTTCGGGGACGCGCCCTTCCACCCGGACGACGTCCCGAAACACGTCGTCGCGTCGATGACGCGGTGCGTCGGCGCGGTCGCGGACGCGGTCGACGCGCCGGTCGGGGTGAACGTGCTTCGGAACGACGCCGAGGCCGCGCTGTCCGTCGCCGCGGCGACCGGAGCCGACTTCGTCCGGGTTAACGTCCACGCGGGAGCCCGCGTCACCGATCAGGGCGTGATCGAAGGGCGCGCCCACGAGACGGTGCGCCTCCGGGAGCGCCTCGACGCCGACGTGCGCGTCTTCGCCGACGTGGCGGTGAAACACTCCGCGCCGCTCGGCGAGCGCGGGATCGGCGAGGTCGTCGCCGAGACGGTCGACCGGGGCCTCGCGGACGGCGTGATCGCCTCCGGAACCGGAACGGGGCGCGCCGTCGACCGTGACCACCTCGCCGCCGTCGCCGCTGCGCGGGACGACCTCGACCGCCGCGTTCCGATCCTCGTCGGCAGCGGCGCGACGCCGGCGACCGTCGCGGACCTCCTGACCGTCGCGGACGGGGTCGTCGTCGGCACGGCGCTGAAGGAAGGAGGCGAGACGGCGAAACCGGTCGATCCCGACCGCGTGGCCGCCCTCGTCGACGCCGCGGACGAGGCGCGTCGGTGAGCGATGGGGCGGAGACGAAGGGGATTCAGCCGCCGAACTCCCGCTCCGCGAGTTCGGCCGCCTTGCGGATCGCGCCGACGGAACCGAGGTGACCCGCGCCGACGGTCGCCTTCATCGCCTTCGCCGCCGCGCCGGTGAGCACCGTCGGTCCGATCTGCGCCACCGCCCCGTCGCCGACGGAGACGATCCATCCGGGGACTTCGAAGCGGTAGGGTTCGAGGCGAGGTTCGAAGCCGCCGTCGCCCGTGCGGTCGTGCTCGACGAGGCGGACGAGGTTCGACGCGACCGTCCGGGCCTCGCGGACGGCCGCCGCGGCGCTCGCGGGCACCGGTTCGCCGTCGGCGTCGACGGCGCGGGCGGCGTCGCCGACGACGAACGTCGAGCGGTTCACCCGCAGGTCCCCCCGAACCGTCGGACGGTCGCCGCCCATCGCCGCCGGGCCGGCGATGCCGCCGGTCCAGACGAACTGGTCGTACGCGAGCGTCCCCGAGTCGAGTTCGAGTTCGTCGGCCGTCGCCCGCTCGACCGCGGTCCCCGTCCGTATCTCGACGCCGCGCGCGTCGAGTTCGTCGCGGACGGCGCGCTGGAAGTTGGCCGGGAAGGTCGGGGCCACCTCGTCGAACTGTTCGAGCAGGACGACGTCGACGCGCTCCTCTGTGCCCTCTTCGCGGGCGAGCGCGGCGAGCTCGCCGGCGACCTGCACCCCCGAGAGGCCCGCCCCGCCGACGACCGCCCGGCCGCCCGACGCGCACGCGTCGAGGAAGTCGGCGCGGATGCGCTCCGCGTGTTCGATCCGCTTCAGGGGCGTTCCGTACTCCTCGACACCCGGCAGGCCGTAGTAGTTCGTCTCCGCGCCCAGGCAGACGGCCGCGTAGTCGTACGTCAGCGTCTCGCCCGTATCGATGGCGATCGTCCCGGCGTCCGGATCGATTCGCTCGATCCGGGCGGTGACGACCTCGGCGCGCTCCAGCACGTCCGCGAGCGGGACCGTGATGACGTCCGCGATCGCCGGACGGCGGACGACCCGGTGGACCTCGTGTTGGACGAGGTGCGACGGGGATTCGTCGACGACGACGAGGTCGACCTCGGGAGGGAGGCGGTCTTCGAGGCGGCGGGCGAGCGTGAGACCGGCGTAACCGGCTCCGAGGACGGCGATTCGCATGGCGTCCCTAGGGACCGGACGCAAATGAGGGTGGGGGTGACGGAAGGGAGGTGGTGGAAGGAGGGTGACGGAAGGGAGGCGGTGGGACCGGTCGGCGGACGGGAAGCGAACGCGAGGCGGCCGGCGTCAGAACAGCGCCGCCGACTCGTCGAGGATCTCGGCGGGGCCGCCGACCCCCCACACCTCGGTCTCCACGCCGCAGTCCGCGACGGCGGCCTCGACCTCGTCCGCGTAGTCCGCGGTCGTGTTGACGTAGACGCTCGCGCCGGTGTCGGTGGAGAAGTACGCCGGCACGTCCCGCTCCGAGCGGAGGTCGCGGACCGCGTTGAAGATCGCGAGGGTGCGCGGCTGCCAGTACACCCAGCCGGCGGGGCCGGTCATCGTCGTCGCCGCGAGCGACAGCGAGTCGTGCTCGGCGAGTTCGAACGCGCGGTCGAAGTCCGCCGCGCGGAGCGCGTCGCGCATCTCGGCGATCTGGCCGTGAACGTGCGCCATCCGCGCCTGGAACATGTGGCTGTCGGCGGCCTCCGCGTGCGCCTGCTCCGTCTCCTTGTACGCCGGGACGAGCCCCGCGACGATCCGCACGTCGTCTTCGAGGTCGGTCTCGATGCGCTCGGAGCGGCAGTCGTGGTCGTTCAGTCCGGCGTAGAGGTGCGAGTACGCGCCCGTGACCGCACGGGCAGCCGACGAGGAGCCGCGGCGGGCGACCGTCGAGATCTCGGGCCGGGTGAGGTCGAGCCCCGCGGCGGCCGTGAGCGCCATCGCGGCCGCGGCGAAGCCGGACGACGAGGAGCCGAAGCCGACGTTCGACTGGAAGGAGTTCTCGCTCTCGAAGCGAACCGCGTGGTCGATCCCGGCGAGGTCGCGGACGTGCTCGACGACCGCCGCGATGCGCTCCGCGCCGCGTCCCGTCACCTTCTCGCCGTCGACCACGTACGAGTCCTCCCTCGCGTCGGATCGGAACTCGACGGTCGTGGTCGTGTTCGACGGGGCGGTGCAGACGCTGATGCTGTCGTGGTACGGGAGCCGAAGCTCCGGGTCGCGCATCCCGTGGTACTTGACGAGCCCCTGTATCGGGTGGGCCCGCGCGGTGGCCTTCATGCTTCGAATCCCGACTGGCGGGGGGTTAAGCGTCCCGGATCGGCCGGCGCTCGGACGCCGAACAGCCGCCGACCGACGATCGCCGCGACGGCCGTCCGGGTGAACAGATTTAACACTAAGTAATATCACTAGCTACTCGCATGCCGGGCACGCAACTTCAGCGGGCGCGCGACGGAGAAATCACGGCGGAGATGCGGCGCGTCACGGAGCGCGAAAACCGGGATCCGACGCTCGTCCGCGAGGCGATCGCGGACGGACGGGCGGTGATACCCGCGAATCGCGCGCACGACGCGCTCGATCCGATGATCATCGGCCGGGAGTTCGCCACGAAGGTCAACGCCAACATCGGCAACAGCGAGACGACGAGCGATCCGCAGGAAGAGCTTCGAAAGCTGCACGCTGCGGTTCACTACGGCGCCGACACGGTGATGGACCTGAGCACCGGCGGCGACCTCGACCGCATCCGCGAGGCGAACGTCGCCCGCTCGCCCGTACCGGTGGGGACGGTGCCGATCTACGAGGCGGTAAAGCGCGCCGGCGACGCGGCCTCGATCACCGGCGACCTGCTGCTCGACGTGATCGAAAAGCAGGCGCGGCAGGGGGTCGACTACCAGACGATCCACGCGGGGGTCCTGATGGAACACCTGCCCCTGACCGACGGGCGAAAGACGGGGATCGTCTCGCGCGGTGGGTCGATCCTCGCGCGGTGGATGGAGGAGCACGGGGCGCAGAACCCCCTTTACGCCCGATTCGAGGAGATCTGCGAGATCTTCGTCGAGCACGACGTGACGTTCAGCCTCGGCGACGGGCTTCGCCCGGGCTGTCTGGCGGACGCGAGCGACGCCGCGCAGTTCGCCGAACTGGAGACGCTGGGCGAACTGACGAGGATCGCGCGCGAGCGGGGCGCGCAGGTGATGGTCGAGGGGCCGGGGCACGTTCCCCTGAACGAGGTCGAGACGAACGTCGAACGCCAGCGGGAGGTGTGCGACGGCGCGCCCTTCTACCTCCTCGGGCCGCTCGTGACGGACGTCGCGCCGGGCTACGACCACATCACGAGCGCCATCGGCGCGGCCGAGGCGGCCCGCGCCGGTGCGGCGATGCTCTGTTACGTGACGCCGAAGGAGCACCTCGGCCTCCCCGACGAGGCGGACGTGCGCGACGGACTGGCCGCCTACCGCATCGCGGCGCACGCCGGCGACGTGGCGAGCGGACAGTCCGGCGCGCGCGACTGGGACGACGCGCTCTCGGAGGCCCGCTACGCCTTCGATTGGAACCGACAGTTCGATCTCGCGCTCGACCCGGAGCGCGCCCGCGACTACCACGACCGGACGCTGCCCGGCGACAACTACAAGGAGGCGCGCTTCTGTTCGATGTGCGGCGCGGCGTTCTGCTCGATGCGGATCGACCAGGACGCCAGAGCGGCGGGCGCGGACATGGACGCACTCGAGGAGACGACGGATCTCGGCGCGTCGGCGGCGGCCGAGGTGAACCTGCCACCGACCGGGACGCACGACACGAGTCGCGTGCCGGAGTCGGCCGACCTCGCGGCGGAGGTCGACGTCGCCGAGGAGGGCTCCGCCGACGACTGACCGGGTCGAGGCTCGGTTCCCGTCGTCTATCTTCCGTCCCCGTCTCCGCTACCCTACTCCCTACTCGTCCGATTCGCCCGTGGCGAGCGTGCGGAGGAGTGTCGAGACCATCCCGATCCGCTCGTCCTGCCCCTCGATCCCGTGTCGGTCAGCGAGGAACTCGGAATCGTTGTACGTCACGAGCACCTCGCCGTCTTCGTCCTCCCAGACGAGCAGTTTCTGCGGGAGGTCGATGCCAGCGGACTGGCTCTCCTGCATCAACGGCGTCCCGACTTCGGGGTTCCCGAACAGGAACAGCGTCGTCGGTCGTAGCTCCAGCCCGGCCGAGTCGGCGTTCGCGGCGTGGTCGATCGTCGCCACCGGGGTGAGGTCCTCGTTCGCCTCGATCGCCTCCTCGATCCGATCGACCGTCTCCTCGAAGCACTCGTCGCTCTCGACGGTCACGAGACCGACGCCGTCGAGGTCGCACTCGGCCGCCGATTCCTTCGCGTCGTTTTCGTCGCCCGAGGCGTCCGATCCGCCCGCGACGGCCGTTCCGGCGCCCGCGAGTCCGAGGGTGACGCCGGTGAGTTGCATGAACGTTCGTCTGTTCTCGCGCATGATTCGATCGGAGAGAACGTCCGCGCGGTGTAAGTAATGCGGCCGTTACAGCGCGTATTTCGCCCCTACCGTACGGCGCATCCGCCCTCTCCCCCACCGCGCGTTTCGACGCTCGTCTCAGCGGAGCCGTCGACCCCCGGCTCGAGTCGGTCTTGCGAAAGTCCGGTCAGTACTCGTAGAATCCCTTTCCGGTCTTCTTCCCGAGGTCGCCCGCGGCGACCTTCCGCTTCAGGAGGTAGGCCGGTTTGTACCGGTCGCCGAGCTCCTCGAACAGCGTCTCCGTCGCGTCGAGACAGATGTCCAGCCCGATGTGGTCCGCGAGTTCGAGCGGTCCCATCGGGACGTTCGTGCCGAGCGTCATCCCGGCGTCGATGTCCCCCTTCGCGGCGACGCCCTCGTCGTAGGCGCGGATCCCCTCGTTGATCCACGGCATCAGGATGCGGTTGGTGACGAACCCGGGCTTGTCGTCGGACACCCACGTCTCCTTGCCCAGTTTTTCGGAGAGATCGTGCGCCAAATCGACCACCTCGTCGTCGGTCTTCTCTCCGACGACCACCTCGACGCCCGTCATGATCGGCACGGGGTTCATAAAGTGCAGCCCGACGACGAGTTCGGGTCGATCGGTCGCGCTCGCGATCGTCGTGATCGAGAGCGTGCTCGTGTTCGTCGCGAGCACCACGTCCCCCTCCGCGATCCCGTCGAGGTCGGCGAAGACGTCTCGCTTCACCTCCATGTTCTCGACCGCCGCCTCCACGATCAGATCGCAGTCGGCGAGGTCGGAGAGGTCCGTCGTCCCCTCGACGCGCCCGCGGATCTCCTCCGCCTCCGTCTCCGACAGCCGGTCCTTCTCGACGAACCGCGAGAGGCTGTCGTCGATGCTCGAAAAGCCTCGGTCGAGAAAGTCGGCTTCGAGGTCGCGCATGACCACGTCGTAGCCCGCGGTCGCCGCCACCTGCGCGATCCCGTTGCCCATCGTCCCCGCACCGACCACGCCGATCCGCTCGATGCTGTCCAAACCACGCATGGGCGCGACTGCGCCCGGCGTCGTTGTAAGGATAGCGGACGGGGCGCGTCGACCGGGACCGCCGAAAATTAAAACAATATAACATATATGGAAAGTTTCAAGTCTCGGTGGGGGAACGTTCGAGTATCAGGAGGGTGTGATGAGCGAGGTGAGCGAGGAGATCGACGAGGTGGAGGCGATCGACGATCCGACGGACCTCCGATTCGTCGGGCCGGCGACCGCGACTGCGCTCGAATCGTCGAAGATAGACGCCGTCGGAATCGCCACGAAGCGCGTCTCGTACACCGAACTCGTCGACGCCGGCGTCAACCCCGGCGTCGCGGCGCGCATCCGCAGGGAGCACTCGCTGTCGTGGTCGTTCGAATCGTCCGGCGAGGACCTCGCGCGGCGGTCCTCGCAGATCCGCGGTCTGGACGCCGCCGAACGGGCGTGGGTCGCCGCCAGCGCCGGCGACTGGCGGGAGGACGATGACGCGAGCACCGCCTCGGAGCCCGCCGAAACCGACGGAAGCGGCGATCCGGCCGCCGCCGAGGCCACGTGGCGCGAACGGAGCAAGCCGACGCCCACCTCGGCGCTCGACGAGGTCGGCGACGACGACGCGACGCGCCTCTCGGAGGCGGGGATCACGTCGATCCGCGGCCTCGCGACCGCCGATCCGGAGCGCGTGGCGGACGTCCTCGAACTCGACGGTACGACGGTTCGGACGTGGCACGCCGCCGCCCGCGAGCGATACGATTGAGTCGCATTTTACTATCTGAGTAGTAATTTTCTTTCCTACTCGGATTCGCGTAAATACCTGATTGAAGCCTCCTGTCTCGAGATATCAGACATTCACGGTTTTACCCGTGGCCGCACCATTTATATAATTGGTTACCGGATTTCAGACCGAATGCTCCCACACGCCGACGATGCGATCACACGGGACGGGAAGGCGCTAATCCTCGCGTACGACCACGGGCTGGAGCACGGGCCGGTCGACTTCGAGCCGGTGCCGCAGACGATCGACCCCGAGACGGTGTTCGAGGTCGCGACGCACGACGCCGTGACGGCGCTCGCGGTGCAGAAGGGAGTCGCTGAGGGGTATTATCCCTCGTACGAGGACGACGTGACGCTCCTGGCGAAGCTCAACGGTACTTCGAACCTCTGGATGGGCGAGCCCGACAGCTCGGTCAACTGGTCGGTCGACTACGCCGCCGACATCGGCGCCGACGCCGTCGGCTTCACCGTCTACGGTGGGTCGAACAACGAAGTCGAGATGACGGAGGAGTTCCGGAAGGCGCACGAGGCCGCCCGCGCCAACGACATGGCGGTCGTCATGTGGTCCTACCCACGCGGTCAAGGACTGAAAAACGACACCAGCGCGGGAACGATCGCCTACGCTGCGCGGATGGGGCTCGAACTCGGTGCCGACATCACGAAGATCAAGTACCCCGGCTCCGGCGAGGCGATGGAGTGGGCCTGTCGGGCCGCCGCGGGGACGAAGGTCGTCATGAGCGGCGGATCGAAGGCGGACGATCGCGCGTTCCTCGAAACCGTCGAGACGGCGATGAACGCCGGAGCGTCGGGTCTCGCCGTCGGACGGAACGTCTTCCAGCGGGAGAATCCGACGGAGATCCTCGACGCGCTGGAGGCGGTGATCTTCGAGGACGCCACGGCCGACGAAGCGCTCGAAGGACTGTCCTCCGGGGGCGAAAAGACCGCGGACGCGGCGCTCGACTGATGGCCACGACCGTAAACCCTCCGAACGCGTCGGACGCCGATTCCGTCGACGAGATCGTCAGGGCCGTCGCGTCGCTCGCCCCGGAGATCCGCGCGTGTCTCCCAGGCCGTCGAGTCGAGCGCGGCGAGACGAATCCGAGCGGCGAGACGCAACTCGCCGCGGACGCTCACGCCGACGACCTTCTCCTGGAGGAGATCGGCGCGATCGACGACGTCGTCGAATACGCGAGCGAGGAGCGCGAATCGGTGCTCGACGTCGGAGACGGGACCGGGCTCTCCGTCGGCGTCGATCCGCTCGACGGCTCGTCGAACCTCAAGCCGAACAATACGATGGGAACGATCGTCGCCGTCTACGACGCGCCGCTGCCCGCGTCCGGGCGCGACCTCGTCGCGGCGGCGTACGTCCTCTACGGGCCGATCACCACGATGGCCGTCGCTCGAGACGGGCACGTCACAGAGTACGTCGTCGACGACGGGACGCTCGAAGCCGTCCGCGAGGAGGTCGAACTCCCCGCGGACCCGCTCGTGTACGGCTTCGGCGGGCGCGTTCCCGACTGGACGGACGAGTTCGCCGAGTACGCCCGCGAGGTCGAGAGCGACGAGCGCATGAAGCTCCGCTACGGCGGCGCGATGATCGGCGACATCAACCAGGTGCTCACTTACGGCGGCGTGTTCGCATACCCGACCCTCGAATCCGCGCCGGAGGGGAAGCTGCGCCTCCAGTTCGAGGGGAACCCCATCGGGTACATCATCGAGTGCGCCGGCGGCCGGTCGTCGGACGGCGAGCGGTCGCTGCTCGCGGTCGAGCCGACGGACCTCCACCAGCGCGTGCCGCTGTACGTCGGCAACGAAGGACTGATCGACCGCCTCGAATCGGCGCTGGCCTGAGCGACTTTTTGATTCCGGAGGACGTCGCGTCTCCGCAGTGGCGGACAGGCGGTGCCGGGAGATCGCGGGACGGTGCACCGCGCACCCGCCTCGGCCGCCCCGCGGCGCGTTTTCAGATCACGCTGTCGGTGGTCCCGTCCTCGAATAAGAATCTTCGGTCGCGACACGCCCGGTCCCACATGGAAAACCATTTGCAACCGTCGGACGCAGACCGCACCATGAAGGTCCGCATCGGCGAGGGTGCGAACGACGAGGAGGCAAGCGCCATCGCGACCGCGCTGGCGGAGCATCTCGGCGTCGACGTCGAGGTACACGTCGGGGACGCGGACGCGCCGGCGGCGACGGCGCGACCGCCGGCGATCGAGTACCCGCTCGACGACGACCTGGGGCCGACGGCGCGCGAAGAGGCGCTGCGGTCGGAGATCGAGGACATCCTTCAGGGAGGTCCCGAAAAGTACAGGGACCGTCTGCCGGAGCAGGGGAAGCTATTCGTCCGCGACCGCCTCGACCTGTGGTTCGGCGAGGACGGGGTGAAGTTCGAGGACGGCAAGTTCGCGGCGTTCGACGAGTGGCACCCCGACAGCCCCGAAGTGGCCGAGTACGACCCGGGCGATCGCCTCCCCGCCGACGGGATGATCACGGGCGCGGCCGAGTTCGAGGGGCGGGAGCTGCACTTCATGGCGAACGACTTCACCGTCAAGGCCGGCAGCATGGCCCGCCGGGGCGTCGAGAAGTTCCTCCGCATGCAAGAGCGCGCCCTGAAATCCGGCAAGCCGGTGCTGTACCTCATGGACTCGTCCGGCGGTCGCATCGACCAGCAGACGGGCTTTTTCGCCAACCGCGAGGGGATCGGCAAGTACTACTACAACCACTCGATGCTCTCCGGGCGCGTCCCGCAGATCTGCGTCCTCTACGGGCCGTGTATCGCCGGTGCGGCGTACACGCCCGTCTTCGCAGACTTCACGATCATGGTCGAGGGGATGAGCGCGATGGCCATCGCCAGCCCCCGGATGGTGAAGATGGTCACCGGCGAGGAGATCGACATGCGGGACCTCGGCGGTCCGGAGATCCACGCGCGGTATTCGGGCAGCGCCGACCTCGTCGCGCGCGACGAGGCGCACGCCCGCGACCTCGTGGCGCGACTTCTCGCCTACCTCCCCGACAAGGCGGGAGAGAAGCCGCCGCAGAGCGAGTCGAAGCCCCCGACGTACGCGCCCGCCGGCATCGACGAACTCATCCCCGAGTCGCCCAACCGGCCGTACGACGTGTTCGACCTGATAGAACGCGTCGCGGACGCCGAATCGGTGTTCGAACTCAGACCCGACTACGGGACGGAGATCGTCACCGCGTTCGTTCGCATCGACGGCCGACCCGTCGGCGTCGTCGCCAACCAGCCGACGGAGCGCTCGGGGGCGATCTTCCCGGACGCCGCGGAGAAAGCCGCGGAGTTCATCTGGACCTGCGACGCCTACGAGATCCCGCTTCTCTACCTCTGCGACACGCCGGGATTCATGGCCGGGTCGCAGGTGGAAAAGGACGCCATCCTCGAGAAGGGCAAGAAGTTCATCTACGCCACCTCGTCGGCGACGGTGCCGAAGCAGACGGTGATCGTCCGCAAGGCGTACGGCGCGGGCATCTACGCGATGGGCGGTCCCGCCTACGACCCCGAGAGCGTCATCGCGCTGCCGAGCGGCGAGATCGGCATCATGGGTCCCGAGGCCGCCATCAACGCAGTCTACGCGAACAAGCTCGCCGCCATCGACGATCCCGAGGCGCGCGCGGAGCGCGAGCGGGAGCTCCGCGAGGAGTACAGACAGGACATCGACGCCCACCGCATGGCGAGCGAGGTCGTCATCGACGAGGTCGTCCCCCCGAGTACGCTCCGCGAGGAGCTCGAAGCGCGCTTTGCGTTCTACGAGACGGTCGAAAAGTCCCTGCCGAACAAGAAACACGGCACCGTCCTCTAGCGATCGTCGATCGTCGCTCGAAGCACCTTAGGCGCCTGTTAAGCGCGCTTCCCGTGAGTTTTGGCAGTCGATAGTAATGGGCCTCGCGGCCCTCGGTCGGTCCGACGCGATCCGGAGGACGAAGGGATGTCACACTCGAACGATCGGCGTGGACGACTCGTCCCCGCGATCCGAACGCGCTGGGCCGCCTCGATCGGCGAGCTCTCTCGACGGGAGGCCGCCCTGTGGACGCTCGCGCTCGCCACGTTCTGGCTCGACATCGGCGTGACGACGGTCGGGCTCGATCGAGGGTTGGTCGAGTCGAATCCGATCGCGGTGGCGTCGATGGCCGCGATCGGTCCCGTCGCCGGACTGGTGGCGCTCAAAGGCGGATCGCTCGCGGTGGGCGTCGGCGGGTGGCTCGCTCTCCCCGCCCGTAGCCAGTGGATCGTTCCCGCGCTGCTTTCGGTGCCGTGGGGCGGCGCGGTCTGTCTCAACGTCGCGCGGCTCGTCGGTCTACTCTGACCGTCCGTCTCCGTCCTCTCTACAATCCCCGCGCAGCGCGGGTGTTTCGACCGCCGCGCGAACGTCCCTGATCGTCGCCAGAATCGCCCGCCACTGATCGATTCGGCCCGGGATCCCTCCGTCGTGCGGCGCACAGTTGGCGATCAGCTCCTCGACGCTTTGGGGGTCCCGTACGTCGAAGAATCGGACGTCGGAACCTCCGGCCACCTCCGCGACGACGGTTCCGTACCCGAAGAGCGACCCGCGAACCGACTGCCGGTAGGCCGTGTTCTGGATCCGGTCGCCGTTCACCCGCCGGACGGTTCGCCCGAGGACGCCGGTTTTGACCCAGAGCCCGCGCGACGTGACGACGAACTCGGTGTTCGTCACCCGAAGGAACGCCGCCGCCGGGGGGACGACGCCGAACGCGGCGAGCGCGACGGCGACGGGGTCGACGAGGATCGCCAGCCCCGTCGCCGTTGCGACGATCGCGAGACCGAAGACGACCGACGGGAGAATCCGGGCGACCCGCGGGCGGCCTCGCCAACGCACTTCTTCGCCCGTCCGGAGCCACAACCACGGTTCGGCTTTGTCGGCGCTCACGGTTCCCGTCCGTCGACGTTTCGGGGCGACTCGGCCGCCGCGGGGTCGACGTCGGGGTCCCCGTCGCCGTCGTCGGTCGCGGATCGCCCCGCCTCCAGCGCGAGCCTGATCGCCCGCAGTTCGGCGAGTATCTCGTCCAGAACCTCGGACGGGTCGTCACCGTCACCCGCTTTGGCCGTGCGGTCGGCGCGGGAACCGGTCCGCCGACCGATGAGTTCCTGTACCGCCGCCGGATCGGGAACGTTCCGGAAGCGCAACTCCACGCCGGCGCTTCCGGCGGTGCTGACGTCGACGTTACCGTACCCGAGGGCCGAGCCCAACGCCGTCTGGTTGTACGAGATGTTCTGGACCTTGTCGAACCCGACCGTCTGTACGTCGCGGGAGAGAATTCCCGTTTTCCGGTACAGCCCGGCCGTCGTGACGACGTAGTGGGTGTTTCGGTAGCTCAGGTACGCGGCGACGACGATGGGGATGCCGATCAGCACGAGCGAAAGGGGGATTCCGACCGCGAGTTCGGGGGCGAGGCTGTAGCGGTGCGGCGTGCTCGACCAGAGGATCTCCTCGTCTTCGTCGAGCGTCAGCCACTCGAACGAAGGATCTACGTCCATGCGATCGCCATCACAGGCGACCGATAAAACGCTTGGCTGGATGGCTCCGACGACGAAACCCAGTACGTCGACGCGATGGGTCCGTCGCTCCGCCGTCGGGGGTCGATCACTCGGGGCGTTTCAACGACAGCACCGTGCGGTCGAACTCGCAGACGAGGGCGTCGTCCTGGTTGAACGCCTCGACGTGCATCGTCACGATGCCGCGCTCGCCGTCGGAGGTTTCGCGCGTTTCGGTCACCGTCGAGCGCGCGCGGATCGTGTCGCCGTGGAACACCGGGTGGGGGTGCTCGACGCCGTCGTACGAGAGATTGGCGACGATGGTTCCGTCCGTCGTCTCGGGGATCGTCAGCCCGACGGCGAGGCTCATCGTGTACAGCCCGTTGACGAGCCGCTCGCCGAACCGCGTGTCGGCGGCGAACTCGGCGTCGAGGTGCAGCGGCTGCTGGTTCATCGTCATGTCGCAAAAGCGCTGGTTGTCGCTCTCGCTCACCGTCCGGCGCTTTTCGTGTTCGATCGTTTCGCCGACTTCGAACTCCTCGTAGTAGCGTCCCGCCATGTCCGCCACGTCGGAATCTCGGTGCAAAACCCTAGCGGTCGTGGCGGTCCGAATCCGTGCGCCGGTCGGCAAATACTGACACGACCAAAATAAATTAAAAATAATTATGTGCGTCGAGGACGCACCGTCCGACGGATGCCCCCGACGCGTCACCGACGGTTCGATCGACGGGGGCTTTCACCGACGCGACCGTGCGAAATCTTCGCATGGTCAGCCGCACGAGCTCTCACATGACGTCAGCAACAGCCACAGCATCCGAACGGGACGAATCGGAGGCGGAAACGGCGGTCGAAACGGCGCGACGACAGCTCGAACGCGCCGCCGCGCACCTCGACGTCGACCGCGGGGTGATCGAGCGCCTGAAACACCCCGACAAGGTCCACCAGGTGTCGATCCCGCTCCAGCGAGACGGTGGCGAGACGGCGGTCTACACCGGTTACCGCGCGCAGCACGACAGCGTCCGCGGACCGTTCAAGGGCGGCCTGCGGTACCACCCCGGCGTGAACGCGGAGGAGTGCATCGGCCTCGCGATGTGGATGACGTGGAAGTGCGCGGTGATGGACATCCCCTTCGGCGGCGGGAAGGGCGGGGTCGTGGTCGATCCCAAGGACCTAAGCGAAGGCGAAAAGGAGCGGCTCACGCGCCGCTTCGCGGAGGAACTTCGCGACGTCATCGGGCCGATGCGCGACATTCCGGCCCCGGACATGGGGACCGACCCGCAGGTGATGGCGTGGTTCATGGACGCCTACTCGATGCAGGAAGGCGAGACGATCCCGGGGGTCGTCACCGGTAAGCCGCCGGTCGTCGGCGGGAGCCACGGTCGCGAAGAGTCGCCGGGCCGGAGCGTCGGGATCGTCGCCCGCGAGGCGATCGAGTACTACGGCTGGGACGTGACCGAGACCACGGTCGCGGTGCAGGGGTTCGGGAGCGTCGGCGCGAACGCCGCGCGCTTCCTCGACGACCTCGGCGCGACGGTCGTGGCCGTCTCGGACGTGGACGGCGCGGTGTTCGACCTCGACGGGCTCGACACGCGGGATCTCGAAGGTCACGACGAACAGCCCGGCATGGTTTCCGGGTACGACGCGCCGGAGACGCTCTCGAACGAGGAACTGCTCCTGTTGGACGTGGACGTCCTGATCCCCGCCGCCGTGGGTAACGTCCTCACGGCGGCGAACGCCGGCGACGTGCGCGCGCGGATGGTCGTCGAGGGGGCGAACGGACCGACGACGACCGGCGCGGACGCGATCTTCGAAGAGCGCGGAATTCCGGTCGTCCCCGACATTTTGGCGAACGCAGGCGGCGTCACGGTCTCGTACTTCGAGTGGCTCCAGGACATCAACCGCCGGGCGTGGTCGCTGGAACGGGTCAACGAGGAGCTGGAGGCGGAGATGCTGAAGGCGTGGAACGCGGTGCGCGAGGAAGTAGAGACGAGGGGTGTGACGTGGCGCGACGCGGCGTACATCGTCGCGCTCTCGCGGGTCGCCGAAGCGCACGAAGCGCGCGGCCTGTGGCCGTAGAGCGGGTTGTACCGCGCGGAGGCCGCTGAAGGGGCGGGGGGCGGACAGGCGGCGCGGTCGAGACGCGAAACGGCGCGCCGCGCGACCGCAGCCCGTTCCGCGGCGGACGTCAGATCACGGGGCGTCTGGCCGCGCCATAGTATATAAACGTCCGCCGCCCTCGTACCGACTATGGCTCGCAGAAGCGTGCTGTTCTCGCCGGGCGATCGACCCGAACTGATGCGAAAAGCGCCCGAAACCGGCGCGGACGCGCTCGTGTTCGACCTCGAAGACGCGGTCGCGCCGCCGCGGAAGTCGGAGGCGCGCGGGTCCGTCCGCGACGTGCTCTCGGACCCGGCGTTCGATCCCGAGGCGGAAGTCTGCCTCCGCGTCAATCCCGGCGAGGCCGCGCGGGACGATCTCGCCGACGTGCTCGCGGCCGACTGTCGGCTCGACGCGGTGATGGTCCCGAAGGTCGCCTCGGCGGCGGACGTCGCGAAGGTCGACGACGTGCTCGCCTCGCACGGGTGGGAGCTCCCGATCTTCGCGCTGATCGAGAGCGCCGCCGGCGTGCTCGCGGCCGACGAGATCGCGCTCGCGGACGGGACCGACGCGCTCGTGTTCGGCGCGGAGGATCTCGCGGCCGACGTCGGTGCGACGCGGACCGAAGAGGGGACCGAGGTGTTGTACGCTCGCGAGCGAGTGGTGCTGGCGGCGAGCGTCGGCGGCGTCGACGCGATCGACACCGTCTACACCGATTTCGAAGACGGGGAGGGACTGGCCGCCGAAACGACGTTCGCGATCACGCTCGGCTACGACGGCAAACTGGCGATACACCCCGCGCAGGTCCCGGTGATCAACGACGCCTTCACGCCCGACCGCGAGCGCGTCGAGTGGGCGCGGAAGGTGCTCGCCGCCCGCGAGGAGGCCGACGAGTCGGGACGGGGCGTCTTCCGCGTCGAAGGGGAGATGATCGACGCGCCGCTCGTCGCGCAGGCGAAGCGCGTCGTCGAACGAGCCCGCGCGGCCGGCATGTTTAAGGAATATTAATTTTCAGGTATGGTAAGAATTCGGCATCCTTAACCGTCGTCCCGTCGGTGGCTGAAGCATGGCGGAGGAGGCCAACCCGTTCGAGAGTCTGCAACGGCAGTTAGACGACGCCGCGGCGTATCTCGACGTCTCGCCCGACGTGCTGGAGCGACTGAAGAACCCCGATCGCGTGCTGGAGGCGAACCTCTCGGTGGAGATGGACGACGGAACGATCGAGGTGTTCCGGGCGTACCGGTCGCAGTTCAACGGCGACCGCGGCCCGTACAAGGGCGGGATCCGGTACCACCCGAACGTCTCCCGCGACGAGGTGAAGGCGCTGTCGGGGTGGATGGTGTACAAGACCGCCATCGTCGACGTGCCCTTCGGCGGCGGCAAGGGCGGCATCGCGCTCGATCCGGACGACTACAGCGAGGCCGAACTCGAACGGATCACGCGCTCGTTCGCGAAGGAACTCCGGCCGTTCATCGGCGTGGACAGGGACATCCCCGCGCCGGACGTGAACACCGGCCAGCGCGAGATGAACTGGATCAAGGACACCTACGAGACGCTCGAAAACACGACCGCGCCGGGCGTCATCACCGGCAAGGCCCCCGACAGCGGCGGCAGCGCGGGTCGCGTCGAGGCGACCGGTCGCTCCACGATGCTCACGGCGCGCGAGGCGTTCGATTACCTCGGAAAGGAGATGGAGGGCGCGACGGTCGCGGTACAGGGCTACGGCAACGCCGGCTCGATCGCCGCCTTCCTCATCGAGGATCTCGGAGCGACGGTCGTCGCCGTCTCCGACTCGAGGGGTGCGGCGTACAACTCCGAAGGGCTCGACGCGCGCGCGGTGAAGTCCCACAAGAACGAGACGGGGAGCGTCACGGGCTATCCGAACGCCGAGGACGAGATCTCGAACGAGGACCTCCTGACGCTCGACGTCGACCTGCTCGTCCCCGCGGCGCTCGAAAACGCCATCGACGGCGACCTCGCGGAGGAGGTCCGGGCCGACGTGATCGTCGAAGCCGCCAACGGACCGCTCACGCCGGAGGCCGACGACGTCCTCACCGCCCGAGACGTGTCCGTGTTCCCCGACATCCTCGCGAACGCGGGCGGGGTCACCGTCTCGTACTTCGAGTGGGTGCAGAACCGCCAGCGGTTCTACTGGTCGGAAGAGCGCGTCAACGACGAACTGGAACGGATCGTCGTCGACGCGTTCGCGGATCTCATCGCGGCGTACGAGACGAAGAATCTGCCGAACTTCCGCACCGCGGCGTACGTCGTCGCCGTCGAACGGGTGCTCAAGGCGTACGAGCAGGGCGGCACCTGGCCGTAGGATCGGGACGCGGCCGCAGGGCGGGAGAGCGCGTCGAGTTCGACGGCGGGGAATGACCACGTTCGTGTATAACTCTGGGAGGGAGGCACCCGGGACATTCAAGCCCCTGCACCGTCCCCTCACAGGTGATGCGTCAGGACCACCTCATCTCCGCACACCAGCTCGCGCGGGAGGACATCGAGGCGGTGCTCGACCGCGCGTCCGAGATCGCCGAGAACACGGCGGCGTTCCGGGAGCGCCACGCCGGGACGGTGCTCGCCCTCTGCTTTTTCGAGCCGAGCACGCGCACGAAGATGAGCTTCGACGCGGCGATGAAGCGCCTCGGCGGCGACACGGTCGACATGGGCACGGTCGAATCCTCATCCGTGAAGAAGGGTGAAACCCTCGCCGACACCGTTCGGGTCATCTCCGGCTACGCCGACGGGATCGTGCTCCGTCACCCCAGCGAGGGGGCGGCGAAGATGGCCGCCGAGTTCGTCGACGTGCCGCTCGTGAACGCCGGTGACGGCGCGGGCCAGCACCCGACGCAGACGCTCCTCGACCTCTTTACGATCCGCGAGAGTCACGGCCTCGACGACCTCACGATCGGCGTCATGGGCGATCTGAAGTACGGTCGGACCGTCCACTCGCTGGCGCACGCGCTCACGAACTTCGACGCGCGGCAACACTTCGTCAGCCCAGAGAGCCTCCGACTCCCGCGGAGCGTCAGATTCGACCTCCACGAGGCGGGCGCGCAGGTCCGAGAGCACGAGGAACTCGGCGAGATCCTGCCGGAACTCGACGTGCTCTACGTGACTCGAATCCAGCGCGAGCGCTTCCCCGACGAAAACGAGTACCGCGCCGTCGCGGGCGAGTACCGGATCGACGCCGACACCCTCGGCGCGGCGGCGGACGACCTGACGGTGATGCACCCGCTGCCGCGCGTCGACGAGATCGACCCCGCGGTCGACGCGACCGACCACGCGCGATACTTCGAACAGGCGCACAACGGCGTCCCCGTGCGAATGGCCCTGCTCGACCAGCTACTATGAGCGACCACCAACTCCGCGTCAGCAAGATCCGAAACGGCACCGTCATCGACCACGTCACCGGCGGGCAGGCGCTGAACGTGCTCGCGATCCTCGGCATCGACGGGAGCGCGGGCGAGAGCGTCAGCGTCGGGATGAACGTCCCGAGCGACAGGCTCGGCCGCAAGGACATCGTCAAGGTGGAGGACCGCGAGCTCAGCCAGTCGGAGGTGGACGTGCTCTCGCTCATCGCGCCCGAGGCGACGATCAACATCATTCGCGAGTACGACGTCGCGGAGAAGCTCCGGGTCGAACGACCCGACCTCGTGACCGGGGTGCTGTCGTGTCCGAACCACAACTGCATCACGAACGCGAACGAGCCGGTCGAGTCGAAGTTCGAGGTCGTCTCCGCGGGCGGCGACGCGTCCGAGCGGCGGTTCGACGGCGTCCGCTGCGCCTACTGCGGGACGATCCTCCGACGGAATCTCGCGGCGCACATCGACGCCGCCTGACGCCCGCGGCGACGCGACGGGTCGATCGGATCGGTTCGCGGACGGAGGAAACCGATTTGTGGAAGGCCGCCGTACGATTCGACATGTCCAGAAGGGCGAAATTCGTCCTGTTCGCCGCGCTGATCGTCGCGCTCTCCGTCTTCGTCGGCGTCGCGGGCGGGCCCGAGTCGACCGACGTCGACGGATAACCCGGTGTCGCCGACGGCGCACGCTGACGACGGAGAACGTATGTCGTCACCGACGGTGCACGCCGACGACGGATGACGCGATGTCGTCGCCGACGGCGCTCGTTTCGCAGTCTACGCCTTCGATGGCGCTCCGGTTTCCGTCGGCGGGACGACGCCGAGCTGTCGCATCATCCCGAGCATGTCCCAGCACGCGTACGTCTCGACGATCCGTCCGTCGTCGACGCGGTGGATGACGATCCCTTCGACCTCGACCCGCTCGCCCGTGGGCTCGACGCTCATGAACTCGCCGTCGTGCGTCCCGCGCTCTCTCGCCCGGACGACGACGGCGCCGTCGGCGACCAACATCTCGTCGATCGTCACCTCCATGCCGGAGAACGCGCGTCGGGCGTCCGTGATGAACGCCTCGAACGCCTCCGGACCGCGCATGACCTCGTCCGATCCCGCCTCGCGTCGGACGTACTCCGGCGCGAGGATCTCGTCGACGGCGGTGAAGTCGCCCTCGTTCACGAGCTCGTCGAAGAATCGACGAACCACGGCCATCTCGGCTCCCTCGTTCGTGTCTACTGTCGCCACGTCCGTTCACCCGTTCGCTAGTACGCCACCGTCGAGATAGACGGTATCGTATGACACGATGACGGACGGTCCTCCGGTACCGAACGATCTCTCGGTACCGGACGGTCGCCCGATTCCGAGCGATCGGGGCCGACGACCGCACGCCGTCGAGGCGGACGAGACGGACTCCCGCTTCGAAAACGCGGCGGGAGCGAACGACTTACCCGCCGCGCTTTCGAAGGGTGGACCATGTACGGGGTCGTCACGCGAAACGCGAAGGAGGTCGACTGGTCGGAGTTCGACCGCGCGTTCTACGAGGTGAAGGACGTCACCGGACGGGCCGCCGCGCCGCTTTCGGACGCGGTCAACATGATCTCCTGTTTCGGGGACAACGCCGCCGCGAACGGCGACCCCGAACTGGTCCCCGTGAATCCGGACGGCGAACTCGCCACCCGCGACCGGACGTACTTCGACTGGGCGTACATCTGCCCGACGAACGAGAAGTACCGCGCGGGGCTTCTGGAGATCGTCGACGACTGCGCCGCCGAAAATGAGGACGTCCGGCTCGACGACGTGGGCTTCCCGCGCGAGGAGTACTGCCACTGCGAGCGGTGCGCCCGCCTCTTCGCGGAGAGCGACTACGACGACCGGTTCGAGTGGCGCGCGTCGGTCATCACCGAGTTCGTCGCCGAGGCGACCGCCCGGATCCCGGGGCGGACGTACCTGACGCTCTACCCGGACCCGTATCCGGGTCACCTCTACCGGCGGGCGGGCCTCGACCTCGACGCCCTCGCCGAGCACGTCGACGAGTTCGTCGTCCCCCTCTACGACACCCACTACGGGACGACCTACTGGCTCGAAACCATCGCCCGGGGGTTCAACAGCGCCCTCGATTGGTCCCCGGAGGACCCGGAGCGCGGCACCCCCTTCTCCGTCGAACTGTACGCCGTGAACGTCGACGTCGACGACCTCGTCCACGCGACGGAGGTCGCCGAGGCGTACGCGAAGGACGTGCTCTTCGGCTACGACGCGAGCAACGCGGCCGCCGCGATCCGCCGCAAACGGGCGGACGAGAGAGAGGGCGTCACGCACGGGCGCGACGAGGACTGATCACCGGCCGAGCGACGAGGATCGACCGACTACCCGAGGGGCCCGTACGAGAGCGCCCAGACGGCGACGATTCCGAGGATCGTCACGAGGATCGCGACGGCGAAGAGCCCGTACAACAGCCGCCGTTGACCGCGGGTGGGCTTTGCCATGGAGACGCAAGGGTTCGCACGGGCTTAGTCTGCGCGGCTGGCTGACACTACCCTCCGAAGCCGGCGGACCGGCCCGCGATCCCCCTTCCGGAACCGGACGCCGCGCCGAAAACGCTTTGCCGGGTTGTGCGCATTGTTCGCACATGGCCACCGAAGCCGACGCCGAGCGTCTCTCGCGGTGTCTCAAGTGCGGCTACGCCGCGCCGGCCGGCGGTGACGAGTGGGACCACGTCGTCTCCCCGCCGCTCGGGCGGTTGACCCGCTGTCCCGAGTGCGGCTCGACGAACGTGCTGAGCGGCCGGTGAGCCGTCCGCGGCGGTCGCGCTCGTCGTCGACGGCGGTCGTACGCCGTCGCCCGCACTCGCGGGGGCGCTCTCACTGCGCCACGAGCGCGCCGTCGACGGCGAGCGGTTGACCCGTGACGCAACCACTTTCACGCCGGTCGCCGGAATGTGTCCATGGAACGAACGATGTCGGACGACGCGCCGCGTCGCGTCGTCGTCGACACCGACACGGCGGGCGACGACGCGCAGGCGATTTTGATGGCCGTCCTCTCGGATCGGCTCGACGTGGACGGCCTCACGATCGTCGCCGGCAACGTCGAGTTCGACTACGAGGTCGAAAACGCGAAGTACGCGCTCGATCTCGCCGGCGCGGCGGGCGACGTGCCGGTCCACGAGGGCGCGCGAAGTCCGCTCCTGAAAGATCACGAGCACGCGGACTACGTCCACGGCGAGGGCGGCCTCGGCGGCGACCTGTTCCCCGACACCGGAATCCCTTCGGCCGACGAGCACGCCGTCGACTACATCCTCCGGACGGTCCGCGAGGATCCCGGCGAGGTGTCGCTCCTCTGCATCGGTCCCCTGACGAACGTGGCGATGGCGCTCCAGCGCGAGCCGGACCTGAACGACTACGTCGACGAGGTGTGGGCGATGGGCGGCGCGGTCCACGCGCCGGGCAACGTCACCCCCGCGGCGGAGTTCAACTTCTGGGTCGACCCCGACGCCGCGAAGCTCGTCCTCCGGGAACTGGACGTGACCCTCGTCGACTGGGGGCTGTCGCTCTCGGCGTCGGTGATCGACGGCGAGGCGTTCGACCGCTTCGCCGACGCGGACACCCCCTACGCGGACTTCGTTCGGACGATCTCGGAGCCCGTCCGGGAGTTCACCCGCGAGGAGCAGGGGATCGACGGCGCGACCCAGCCCGACTCGCTTACCGTCGCGCTGGCGATGGCCCCCGAACTCCGCGAATCGGTCGGGACCTACCACGCCGACGTGGACGAGCGCGAGGGTCTCACCCGCGGCCACAGCGTCGTCGACACGACCGGCGTCACCGACCGACCGGCGCGGACGCGCGTCGTCGAGGCGGCGGACGCGGCGCTGTTCGAGGAGATGTTCGCCGGGATGGTAGAGGCGGGCGATCCCGAGCGGCCGCTGTAGACCCATCCGCTCAGTATCGCGAATCGGTTTGCGTCGAATTGAAGAGGTACCTGTCGGTATTCGAAATCAATATGACCACACGTCCGGAGGAGGGATGAGCGACGATCTCCCGACGGCGGAAGAAATAATCGATACGCACGTTTTCATAGAGGAAGAGTACGAGCTGAAGTTCCGTGGAGCGCGTGTCGCAGCCCCTCAGCTGAAATTGAAACGGCTACTCCGTGACATCTCGGACGACGATGACACGGAAGATATCTATCTGCGCGCGGCGGCGCTACTCCGTCATATCATCACGGCCCACTACTTTGAAGATGGCAACAAGCGGACGGCGTGGCTGACGGCGCGTGAGTACCTCGAACGGCACGGAGAGATTCCGGCCGAACGCGGCGAACTAGCGCACCGCGTGTTGAAAAACGTTCGACGGTTCGACGTCGATGAACTCGCTGAGTGGTTACAATCAGGCGAAATCGACGAAAAACGACTTACTCCATGACGAGCGATGTACCACGCGAAGATTCAAGGGGGACGGCAAACTACAAAGAGCCGATGAGTAAGCGCGCCCGCGAACGCCACGATTCGGATCTCAAGAAGCACCGTTCGCGGATCGAACGGCTTGCAGAAGAAGATCGAGAGCTACTCGACGCGCTGCACGAGTGACCGGGAAACCAAACACCACTGCGACCGCGGGAATCCAATCGACTCCGGTTGGCACGGTTCATCACGGACAGAAGGTCCGTTTTCGTCCGCGCCGGAACGGTCGACGCGCGGTATTTTAAGCTTGGCCGACGTGTTCGAGGCATGGGTACGCTCGGTTCGGTCGAGGAATTTTCTCGCACTCTCGTGGTGTTCTTCGCGTACGTCGTCGCCGCGCAAGCGCTCCAGCCCGCGATCTCGTCGCTGTCGTTGCGCGCAGGAATCGCGCTCCTCGCGACGCTTCTCTTGGTCGCGCTGGCGGACGCGATCCCGTCCCTGCTGCGCGGGGAGACGCCGCGGTTCGACGAGGGGAGTTACGTCCACGCAGCGAGAGGGTTCTTCGCGCTCGCGGCGTTCGTCCTCCTCGCCGCCGTCGTCGCCGACTGGCTTCGCGGGAGCTTCGCGGTGCAGGAGTGGCTCGTCACGGTGATCTCCGCGCTCGTCGCCGGCGTCGGCGTGTTCGGCGGGCTCGTCGCGTATTACCGGCGGAGAACCGTGCGCTCTCGGTCGACCGAAGAGATCGGCTCGTAGGCGACTCCGAAACCCGGCTCACTCCAGCGCTTCGATCGGTTCCCCGTTTCCGAACGCCGGCTCCGGTCCGTCCGTCGGCGCGGCCCACTCGACGGCGTTCGCGAGCACTTGCCTGATCTCCTCCTGGTAGTAGATCGGGTACGTCTCGTGGCCCGGTCGGAAGTAGAAGATCCGGCCCGACCCGCGGGTGTAACAACAGCCCGATCGGAACACCTCGCCGCCCTCGAACCAGCTCGCGAACACGAGTGTCTCGGGCGCGGGGACGTCGAAGCGCTCGCCGTACATCTCCGCCTCGGACACCTCGAAGCGCTCGTCCAGCCCCTCGGCGATGGGGTGGCCGGGTTCCACGACCCACACCCGCTCGCGCTCGCCCGCCTCGCGCCACTTCAGCGCGCACGTCGTCCCCATGAGCCGCTTGAAGATCTTCGAGTAGTGGCCCGAGTGGAGCACGAGGAGCCCCATGCCGTCGAGGACGCGCTCGCGAACCCGCTCTACGACCTCGTCGGACACCTCGTCGTGCGCGCGGTGGCCCCACCACGTCAACACGTCCGTCTCGTCGAGCACCGACTCGGGCAGGCCGTGCTCCGGCTCGTCGAGCGTCGCCGTCCGCGTCTCGAAGCCGTACTCCCCCAGCCCCTCGGCGATCGCCGCGTGGATCCCCTCCGGGTAGATCTCGGCGACGGCCTCGTTCTCCCGTTCGTGTCGGTACTCGTTCCAGATGGTGACGCGCGTCATCACCGGTCGGTCGTCGGGGGGCCACAAGTAGCCACCGCCACGCCGCGGGCCGTCATCCGAGGCGCGACGGGAGGGCGATCCCCGCCGACGTCTCGCCGTTCGCCTTCCTACGCCCCCGTCGTCGGCTCGCGTTCTTGCAGTTCGAACTTCTGGACTTTGCCGGTGGTGGTGCGCGGGAGTTCGTCGACGAACTCGATCTCGCGGGGGTGTTTGTACTCGGCGAGGTTCGAGAGGCAG
>NZ_SDIC01000012.1 GCF_004116405.1 Halegenticoccus tardaugens
CGTGATCGAGCGCGACCGCCCGCGAGAGCCGCCCCGGCGAGTACACCACGTCTGCCCGCCGGAGCGCCTCCCGCCCGCGCACCGTCACGAGGCCCGCGTCGCCCGGACCGAGTCCGACGCCGTACAGCGTCATCGTTCGCGCCTCCACGTCGGGTGTGTCATCGTTTACGCCTCCGCGTCGGGCACACGTCAGTCATGCGCTTTCTCCGCCCCGCCGTCCGCGCCGTCGTTTCGGTGGCTCGTCGCCAACCCGGCGAGGTGAGGCGTCTCCTCGACGATGATCGCCTCGGTCGCCAGCCGGACCGCGTTCGCGCTGCCCGGGAGGACGAACACCGGTGCGCCGCGGGCGATCCCCGCGACGGCGCGCGTCGCGACCGCGCGCGTGCCGACCTCGTCGTACGAGAACCGCCTGAACAGCTCGCCGAAGCCGGGCAGCGTCTTCTCGAAGACGCCCGAGACTGCCTCGACGGTCACGTCGTCGGCCGTGACGCCCGTTCCCCCGGTCGTGAGGACCGCGTCGACGTCCGGGCGGTCGATCGCGCGCTGGACGGTCGTCCGGATCCGCGCGTAGTCGTCGGGGACGAGCTCTCGGACGGTCACGTCGTGGCCGCGTTCGCGGAGGATCCCCTCGGCGGCGTCCCCGCCCGGATCGTCGACGGGACCGCTCGCCGCCTCGCGCGAGCGCGAGGTGGAGACCGTCACGATCGCCGCGTAGAAGGGATCGATCACGTCGTGTCCGTGGTCGTCCTGCGTTCTGCGGTCTTCGACCGGGACGAACCCCGGTTTCGTCGTCCGATCGGTCATGGCGTCGTCGAGAGCTTCGTTTTGATCCCGGCGTCCGTGGCGACCAACTCCTGCGCGGGGGCGGCCGGGAACGGGTTGTCGAAGCCGTCCCACGCTTCGTCCATCTCCTCCTCCGTGAGGAGACAATCGTCGAGCGCCGACGCGAGCGCCCCCTCGTCGATCCCCCGGCCGATGAAGACGAGCGTGATCTCGCGGTCGCCCCACTCGTCGTCCCAGTGCACGTCGGGGTGCGCCCTGCGGTAGGCGTCGCGCTGGAACTCGGGGAGGCTCGCCACCCAGCGGCCGTTGACGTCGACGCGGGTCCGCGGGCCCGCCTGACTGAGGTTCAGCGCCAGCCGCTCGCGACCGGCGACCCACACGAGCCCCTTCGAGCGGAGCAGGCCGTCCGGGAGGTCGCGGAGCAACGCGGCGAACCGTCCGGGGTGGAAGGGCCGGCTCCGCTCGTACACGAACGAGCGAACGCCGTACTCCTCCGGCGGGTGGAGGTGGTCGTGGTCGTCATCGTGGCCGTGGCCGTGGTCGTGACCGTGATCGTCATCGTGGCCGTGGTCGAAGTCGCGATTTCGCGCGTCAGCGGGGTCGCCCTCTTCGTCCCGTTCGCCCTCGGAACCGTGTCGTTCGAGCGCCTGCTTCCAGCCGGCCGACTTGCTCGCGGTTTCCCGGTCGAACAGCCCGGTGTCGAGGATCTCGCCGGGATCGACCTCGCCGAACGCCGTCCAGACGAGGCGCGCGTTCGGCTGGAGCGATCGGAGGAGGCGCTCTACCTCCGCCGTGTCCTCGTCGGCGACGAGGTCGCGCTTGTTGACGAGGAGCACGTCGCAGAACTCCACCTGCTCGACAAGCAGGTCGGCGAGCGGGCGCGTCCCGCCGTCGTCGGGGCCGGCGCGCTCGGGGTCGCCGTCGGCGAACGCTCGGAGGAACCGCGGGGCGTCCACGACGGTGACCGTCGTGTCGAGCCGGTACAGGTCGGCCGCGGGACCGCGGCCGGCGAACACCCGCGCGATCGGCGCGGGCTCGCCGATCCCCGAGGCCTCGACGAGGAGGTAGTCGAACTCGTACTCGCGGGCGAGTCGAACGAGTTCGGTCCGGAGCTCACCGCGCAGACCGCAGCAGATGCAGCCGTTCGAGAGGGCGGCGACGCGGCTCTCCCCGCCGGGGAGGTCCGCCCGCCGCTCGACGAGGTCGGCGTCGACGTTCACCTCCCCCACGTCGTTCACCACGACCGCGACGTCGCGGCCGTCCTCGAGGGTGAGCAGGCGGTTGAGCGTCGTCGTCTTCCCCGCACCCAAACTTCCGCTCAGCACCGTCACCGGAATCTTCGAATCGCTCGTCATACCGGCGATCAATCGTCCGCGAGCGCTAGCTCGCGCTGTCCCTCCGGCGAGAAGGGGTCGGAGAAGTCGTCCCACGCTTCGTCCATCTCCTCCTCCGTGAGGAGGCAGTCGTCGAGCGCCGACGCGAGCGCTTCCTCGTCGACCTGCCGACCGATGAAGACGAGCTGGATGCCCCGGTCGCCCCACTCGTCGTCCCAGTCCTCCTCGATGCCCGGCCGCGCGGCGAAGTAGCGCCGCTTTTCCTCCTCCGGGAGCGTCGCCAGCCAGACGCCGGCGGGGCCGGCCCTGACGGACCGACCCGCCTTGTCGAGTCCCATTGCGACGTCCTCGCGGCCGGCCGACCAGAAGAAGCCCTTCGCCCGGACGACGCCGTCCGGGAGATCGCGGAGCAGCGCGGCGATCCGCTCGGGGTGGAAGGGCCGATCCCGCTCGTAGACGAACGAGACGACGCCGTGTTCCGCGGCCGCGTCGTCGTGGTGGTGGCCCTCCTGTAGCTCGCGCTTCCAGCCCGCGGATTGGCTCGCGCGCTGGAAGTCGAACCGCCCGGTGTCGAGAATCTCGTCGGGGTCGACCCGACCGTGCTCCGTCCTGAGGACCTTCGCGCGCGGTTGCAGCGCCCGGATCGTCGCCTCGATCTCAGCCAGCTCCTCGTCGGGGACGAGATCGCACTTGTTGAGCACGAGCACGTCGCAGAACTCGATCTGGTCCATGAGCACCTCCTCGGGGACGCGAGCGTCGTCGGGTTCGACCGCCTCGTCCGTCAGCGCGCGCCCGGAGTCGAACCCCTTCCAGAAGCTGTAGGCGTCGACGACGCTCACCATCGTGTCGAGTTCGTAGACGCCCGTCGGGTCGAACGACGCGTCCTCGAACCCCCGCGCGAACGTCTGCGCGACCGGGATCGGCTCGCTGATCCCGGACGACTCGACGAGCAGGTAGTCGAAGTCGCGCCGCTCGGCGAGCCGCCCGACCTCGTCGAGCATGTCGCCGCGGAGGCGACAGCAGATGCAGCCGTTCGAGAGTTCGATGATCTCCTCGTCTTCCTGCGTGAGCTCGGACTCGCGCTCGACGAGGTCGGCGTCGACGTTCACCTCGCCCATGTCGTTCACCACGACGGCGGCGTCGAGTTCGCGCTCGACGTTCAGCACGTGGTTCAACACGGTCGTCTTCCCCGCGCCGAGGCTGCCACTCAGAACTGTCACCGGAATCGGGTCCGTGCGAGACGGCATACGCTGATTATGAAAATAACTTCACTTAATAGTATTTATTACGATTCCACTACAAAATCATAATAATTTCTATTATCGATAAGGAACTAGTTGTTATATGGTCGTCGTCAGCATCTCGATGCCGGACGCGCTCGTGGATCGGCTCGACGCCTACGCGGAGGAACACGGATACGGCGGACGGAGCGAGGTGGTCCGAAGGGGGGCGCGGACCCTCCTCGACGAGTTCGCGCCGGAGAAATGCGGGGACGGAACGCACGTCTGTACGCTGACCGTCATCTTCGATTACGGGTCCGTGAGCGTCGAAACGCGGCTGTCGCGCCTCCGCCACGCCCACGACGGGGTCGTTCGATCGAACGCCCACGCGCACGTCGGCGAGCGGTACTGCGCGGAGCTTTTCGTCCTCGAAGGACCGATCGAGGACGTGTCGGCGTTCGTCGGCGACGCGCGCGCGGTGCGGGACGTCGTCGCAATCGAGTACTCGACGATCCCGCTCGCCGACCTCGAAGCGCCGCGTCCCGCGGAGTGAACTGCGCCGGTTCGCTGGACCCCGCCGTCGGAGCCCGTTACGTCTCCACGCCCGCGACGGCGTTCGAATCCGTCGTTCCGTCGACCGGCACCCATCGATCGCCGTCGACAGACACCTCCACGGGGCCGAACTCGTACGCGTTCGTCTCTGTCAGTTCGTCCGGCGCTTCGGCGAAGTACGTGTAGTGCGTCTCGTCGTCCGCCGCGGCGGTCGACTCGAAGTAGACGTACAGTCCGTCCTCGGTCTCCTCGACTCGTTCGACGTCGTCGGAGTGTGCTTCGAGAACCGTCCACTCCGACGGAACGACGTCGCGGACGGCGGCCTCCAGCGATGGGTCCACGGCCAGGTCCACGCGGTTCGTCTGCCCGCCGGTGAACGTCGATCCGTCGTCCTCCCTGGTTCCGGAGACGGTGAAGGGGGGCTCGGCCGGGTCGACCTCGAAGGAACCGCTGCCGAAGGTCCGCTCTTCCGTCCCGGTTCGACGGACCTGTCTGAAGCCGAGCGCGTTCGTCAGCGCGAGCTGGCCGAGGAACGAGACGGCGTAATCCAGCAGGCCGAACGGATGGAGGTTGGACTGCGACGCCGGCGGCAACAGCCCGCCGATCACGTGAATCCCGGTTCCGTCGCCCTCGCTCCGCGTGAGCGAGCCGGCGGAGACCGCCCCGTCGGTCGTGGCGGCGATCGCCGCCACGGTCCCTCCCGAGGCGGCCGCGAGCCTGAACGCCTCCTCGTCGACGAGCGTCATCGGGGCCTCGTCGTCCGTCGAGTAGCCGAGCGGCGCGATCTTCCAGAGCGTCTTCTGCACGGGCCGCGCGTCTTCTAGCATCGGGTGGTCGAGGTCCTTCTCTTCGAGGTGGGCGACGTAGAACGCCGCGTCGACGACGTCGTCCTCGGCGATCGAACGCGCGAGATCGTTCTCCATCGCGCCGAGGGAGCGAACCCCCGCGTCCGTCAGCACGAGGGTTCCGTCGTTCTCGACGAAGTCGTCGAGTGCGGCGACGTAGTCGGCGTCGTCCAGCCCCTCGTCGTGGATGACGACGGCGTTGTCGTACGCGGAGAGCGCGCCTTCCTTTACCTCCGCGACGGTCACCGGGTCGACCGTGCCGTCCGCGACGGCGTCCTCGTAGTCCTCGAAGAAGCGAAGCGGCGTTACCTCGTAGTCGCGCTGTTCGTACCCGAGAGCGTCCCGCGGATCGGGGTTCGAGCCGGACGCGGCGAGCGTCGCGACCCGCACGTCGACCTGCTCCGCGGCGTCGATCAGGTTCTCGACGCGAACCGTCCACGTCCCGGCCTCGGGCTCGGTTACGATCCACCCGGGACCGCTACAGCACCGCCCGCCGGCGGCGTGCTCACCGTCGGGGTCGAACGACCGGACGACCGCCCCGTCGGGATCGAGCAACTCCGTCCGCAACAGCGCCTCGTGTCCGTGCACGTGGATCGAGAGCGTGTGGAGGCCGGATTCGACCTCGAACGTCGTCGAGCGCTTCCCCTCGGCCGCCACGCGCTCTCTGTGTACGGTGTGGTCGACCGCCGTTTCTCCGTCCCCGCCGTCGTCCGAGCGAAACGAGAGGTCGTCGGACGATCGGGTGAGCGCGTCGGCGACGACGTAGGCGGTCGACTCGCCGCCCGCCTCGACGACGGCCTCGAACTCGTCGTCGGTGTTCGGCGTGTCGCTGTTCGCGACCGCGTAGTCGGCGACCGTCCGAATCGCCGTGACGTAGCCGGTCACCTGCATCTCGACCAGTTCTGGATCGAACGCGTTCGACCCGACCATGTGCGAGTACGCCATCTCGAAGTCCATCGTCGTCATACCGAGCCCACCGAGTTCCTCCGGGTGGGCCATCCAATCGCCCATCGCCCCGGAGACGGTGTACCCGATGGTGTCCCAGATGGTGCTGTAGTCGTACGCCTGTTCCGGGAGCGTCCCGAAGCCGAGGGGTGCGGGATTCGTCCCGCCGGTGACGGCCTCCTGGAACTCGCCGGCCGTCACCCACGTTTCGAGCGCGTCCTCCAGCGTCTCGTCGATGACGCGGTTCATCTCGTACAGCTCGTGCAGGTCGCGGGTGTCGAACTGATCCTGGCTGATCAGTCCCAGCACGAACTCCTTGGAGTTCAACATCCCGTGGAGGTCCGCGCCGTAGTTCAGGCTCTCGTACTCCCGGAAGTGCTCGACGATCGCCAGCGCGTCGGTCACGCGCTCCAGCGACCGCTCCGCCGGGTCGTCGGGTTCGCCCGGGTAGTGAGCCGGGTCGATCCACCCGACCGTCGGATACTGCCGGTTCGTGTCGTACACCCCCGCGTTCCCGCGCTCGTAGAACGGGGCGACCGGCGCGCCCTCGTCGGGTCCGAGCAGTTGCCACCCGCTCTCGTACTGGGGATGCTTCGCCACCCAGCCGTCCGGGTTGGTGTAACAGAAGATCAACACGAGGTCGTCGAGCAACTCCTCGGTCTCCGGATCCTCGCCGCGAAGCAGACGCTCTACGTATCGCGATCCGGCCTCCGCGCCGGCGCGTTCGAGCCCGTGCAGCGAGAGGCTGTAGAAGACCTTCTCCTTCCGTCGGAAGGCGTCATCGTCCCCGACGTCGTTCGTCACCTCCGCGACGTAGACGTCCTTTGGATCCGGCCGAGCGGACACCTCGTTGTAGTGGCCGGGACTCTCCCCGATGGAGTACACCCGAAGGCGATCGCCGTGCTCCGATTCGAGGCGCGTCAGCCCGTCGATCAGCTGCTCGAAGTCGACGAAGTCGACGCTCCGCTCCGGCTCGGGGAACACCCCGAACGGGTAGTAGCCGAGCCGCCAGAACGGGTTCGACCCCGGCGAGTGCGACAGCTCCTCGGCGGTGGGGATCTCGGCGACGGCCGCCGCCTCGGTCGCCGTGAGCCGAGCGTGTCCAGCCGGCCGGGGGGCGAGCGTCGTCACCGCGTCGGAGACGAGGGAGTCGAACTCCTCGACCCCCGACTCGTCCGCGAAGGTGACGAGCGTCGGGACCGCGAAATCGTCCGGCGTGTGATTGACGACGTACTCGTAGTCCGTCGTCGTCGCGTCCGAGGACACGTCCGCCGTGGCGTTCCCCGGGAGCGCGAGCGCGCCGGCGGTCGCCGCCGCGAGCCTGACGAAGTCACGCCTGTCAATGTCTACCTCGGTAAATCGATCGGTGCGTCCGTCCGCGTTCGAGTCGTCCATCATGGTTCAAAGATCGGTTTGTGATCAGTCCACGAGCGTCACGTCATCGAACCCGGCCAGCGCGTCGGCCTCGGCGCGTTCGACCGCGGCCGCGGCGTCGACGAAGCCCGCGCCGACGCTCGCCGGTTCGTAGCCGTCGCGGGCGTCGTACGCCTCGGCCTCGACCGTGTTGAGCACGTCGAGGGGATCGGGGAACGCGCCGTGGTTCTCCCGGTAGGCGTCCACGACGAGCGTCGCGATCCCGGTCGCGTGCGGGCAGGCCATGCTCGTCCCGCTGATGGTCGCGTAGTAGAGGCGGCCGTCGTCGGCGCTCTGCGCCTGCAGGGGGTCGTCGGGCGACATCGTGCTCACGATCTCGTTGCCCGGCGCGCCCACGCCCGGCCGGTAGAGACCGAGCGGGTCGTCCCCGCCGTCGCCGTCGTAGTACGCTTCGAGGTTCCGGTGGGCGGTCTCGCGGTCGTGGTTGTCGTCCTCGCGGCCGCGCGAGGAGAAGTCGGTGACGGATTTGTCGTCCCGCGTCGCCGCCACGCCGAGGACGTGCGGGGCCTTCGCGTAGTCGTTGAGCGTGCCGTAGTCGTCGCCGTCGTTGCCGGCGGCGAACACGGGGAGGATGCCGGCGTCGAGCGCGTGCCACGTCGCGACGCTGAGCGCGTCGTCGGGGTCGAAGTCCTCGCCGCTCGACGCGCCGTAGGAGTTCGAGACGACCTGGTACGTCTCGCCGTCGCCGTTCGCGAGCATGTGGTCGTACGCCGCGGCCGCCTTCAGGATCGTGATCGCGAGGCCGGTCGAGTAGCTCGTGAGCGTCGCGTCGGGGGCCATCCCCCGGAACCGCCCGTCGCTCGCGCTCCCGTCGCCGGCGACGGTGCCGGAGCAGTGGGTCCCGTGGCCGATCTCGTCGGTGTCGGCCGGACCGGCGTCGACCCACAGCGTCGGATCGCCGAGGGGGTTGCCGGCCCACTGGTAGTTCGCGTCGATGGCGTCGGCGAGATCCGGGTGGTCGCCGTCGACGCCGCTGTCGATGACGACCGCGTGCGCCGATTCGCCGGTGTAGCCGTCCGCCGATTGGACCGTCTCGACGCCGGTCACCTCGCGGCCGTCGTCGTTGTAGTACTCCAGTTCGCGGTTCGCCTGCACGCGCCGGACCTCGGGCCACCCGGCGACGGTTTCGATCTGCGCGCCGGTGAGCGTCGCGTACCCGACGGGGAGCACCTCGAACGCGAGGTAGCCCTCGGCGAGGTCGAGCGCACCGAGGCGGTCGACGTCGTCGTTGGACGCGAAGACGACGAGCGCCTCCTGGAGCGCGTCGCTCGCGGCGTCCAGGGTATCGTCGACGACGTCGGAGAGCCCGCCGGCGCTCGCGACGCCCGCGAAGGGGGCGAGCGAGGCCGCGCCGGTCGTTTTGAGTACGGTTCGTCTCGTGAGCGTCGTGAACTTCGTGCGGTCCGTCATTCGTGTGGTGTGTGGTTCGTCGATTGCGTGTCTGTGCGATTCGCGGCGCGTCAGGTGCCCTGCCCGAGCACGACGTTCGCGTCGCTCGTGCCGTCGAGCTGGACCCAGGTGTCGCCGCCGTCGGCTGAGGCCGCGAGCGGGCCGAAGACGTACTCGCCGCTCTCCTCCGGGTCGGTCGGCGCTTCGGCGAAGTAGGTCGCGGCGGGTTCGTCGGACGGTCCCGCCTCGAAGTGGACGTACTGCACGTCGCCCGCGTCTTCGACCCGCGAAACGTCGTCGGAGTGCTCCGTCAGGACCGTCCACTCGGCCGGGACGACGTCGCGGATCACGACGGCCTCCGTCGCCTCGACCGAGACGTCGATCCGGTTCGTCTGCCCGCCGGTGAAGACGGAGGCGTCGTCCTCGCGGGTACCGGACGCCAGGAATCCCTGCGTCTCCGCGACGGTCAGGTCGAGGTGGACCTGCACGTCGTAGCCGTTGACCGCGCCGGGAACGTTCACGAGCTTCGCGACGACGGCGTACGCGCCGCTCTCGGTTGCGACGGAGAGCGAGCCCTCCCCTGCGAGCGCCTGCGTCCGGGCGACGACGTTCGGCTCGCCGTGGTCGGCCGGCGCTTCGAGGTCGTAGACGAACAGGTCGACGTGCGGATCGCCCTCGACCGCGCCCTCGTTCGCCCCTGAGAGGTGGCTGACCGCCACGTCGACCTCGTAGATCCCCGCGTCGGCGTCGACGTACCCCGCGACCGCCCGCTCGTCCGCCGGGAGGTTCAGGCCGACCACGCCGCGGATCGTCTCGCCGATCGGGAGTTCGCGGACGACCGCGTCGACCGCCGCGCCGGGGTTCACGCGGCCGTACCCCTCGTAGGGGTCGCGGCCGCCGAAATCGTACGTCGGCGCGTGGGCGCGGTGGTAGGGCGCGGCCGTGAACGCCGTCTCCGTCGCCGTGGCGAGGAGCACCTGCTTGAACCGGAGCGCGTCGTCCAGCCCCGCGTCCGCGGGTTCCGGGAGCGCGACGGACCCCGGCGCGTCCTCCTCCATTGCCTGCGCGAGGAGACTTGCCGCGCCCGTGACGTAGGGCGCGGCCATACTCGTACCGGACTTCCCCGTGTAGTCGCGGATCGGCGTCTCCCCGTCCTCGGACGCGTCCGGGTCGCCGTTCTCCGCGGCGCGCGCGAGGTCCGTCACCGTGCCGCCCGGCGCGGTCACGTCCGGCTTTCTGTACGCCGTCTCCGCGTCCTCGTCGTACGCCGCGAGGCCGCCGCTGGAGTACGAGGCGATGCCGTCGAGCGGTCCGGTGGCGACGACGGAGATCGCCTCGTCGGCGAGCGCCGGGCCGCCGGAGTTGGCCGGGGTCGCGCTGTTGCCCGCCGACGCCGACACCAGAATCCCCGCCGAGGCGATGTCCTTCACGAGCGAGGGGTCGGCGGCCAGCAGGCCGCCGGCCGCGCCGAGCGGCGCGCCGCCGACGTACCCCCACGACATGTTGACCGCCCGGAGGTTGAACGCGGCCGCGAACTCGTCGGCGTAGTCGGCCAGGTCCTGCGTCGCGCCGCTGAGCCCCTGCAGGCCGACGATGCCGGCGTTCGGAGCCAGCCCCGCGTGGACGCTCGCGTCGCCGTCCGCGGTTCGATCGCCGACGGTCTCGTCCTCGCGGTAGAACGCGCCGACGCTCACGCGCTCGACGCGAGCCGCGGTCAGGATCTCGCCGTCGTACGGCGTGACGTGGACCGCGTACGTCGCCTCGCCCTCGTCGTGGACGGTCGGCGCGTCGACGACGTTGTTGTCCCACTCGCTCGTGTCGTCGACCCCGACGGTGGAGGCCGCCAGTTCCTCGCCATCGGGACCCTCGATGCGAATCTCGACGAAGTCGCCGTACGCGGAGGCGTAGACGCCCGTGCCCGCCCGCGCGGACACCTCGTAGGTGAGCGCGTCCCCGAGCGCGAGCGTCGTCCGCGGCTCGTCCTCCGTCACCGTCGCGGGATCGATCGCGCTCGCCCGACCGCTGCCGGCCATGATCGACGCGACGTGCGTCCCGTGACCGTTGCCGTCGCGCGGCTCGTCGTACTCGCCGTACCGGTCGCTCTCGTTGTACCAGCCGACGGTTTTCGCCGTATACGGGCGAATCTCCCCCTCGGCCCCCGCGAACACGTCGCCCGCGTACTCCGTCGGGGTGCCCTCGTACCGGTAGTAGGTCGCGTCGATCGCGTAGTCGGTCGCGACGTTGACGTACGTCTCGACGACGAAAGCGTACGTCTCGCCGCCGTCGACGTCGGTCCGGACGACCTCCGGAACCTCCGCCGTGGCCGAGGTGGCGATGCGCTCGCCGTCGGCCGTCTCGACGTAGAATTCGAGGTCGTTCACCTCGCCCGCGGTCCACGAGAGTTCGGCCCGGAGCTCCGACGCCTCCGTCGGGGCCGTAACCTCGTGTCGCTCCGTCTCCGGCGCGAGGAACGTCCCCGGCCCGATCGTCCCCGAGAACGACTCGGCTTCGTCGAGTTCGACCCGATCGACCGCGTCGGCTGAATCCGTCGTCAGGACGAACTCGCCGTCGCGAGTGACGGCGCGGACGCCGTTCCACGGCCCGAGGTCCGGGTGACGGGCGTCGAGACCGCTGTCGGTGAGCGCGACCGTCCGATCGATCCGACCGCGGTACCCGCGATCCCACGCGTGGCCCGCCTCGCGAGCGCGCCAGTTCAGAAATGGCCCGCCCGTCGCCTCCGACGCCCCGACGACGTCGATTTTCCCGATGCCGAGAGAAGCCGTGCCGACGACCGCGCCCGACGACCGGAGGAACGCCCGCCGCGAGAGGCCGAACCGCCGTTTATTTCTGGATGGTTTCCCATCATTGTTCGCCATTGCGATGTGAATTATCAAATAGAATGATAAAAACGACTATCCTAACCAGTTAGGGTTCGTAACTGTCGGCCGAGCGGAACAGTCGTGGGAGGTGTCGACGGCCGAGTCGATCGGTCGACGAGCGCGGCACGGAGTTCGAAACTCTCCCTCGTCGGCGCTACTCGTCGCCGTCGCCGCGTCCGAAGAAGGCCCCGAGAAGCTTGTTCTGCACCCGGCGGATGTGTTCGTGAAACGTCGGCGGGGAGATGTCGAGCGACGCCGCGACCTCCTCGGCGGTGCTGCCGCGGGGCCACTCGAAGTACCCCGCCAAATACGCCGTTTCGAGCACTTCGCGCTGTCGGTCCGTGAGCGTCCCGTCGAACGCGTCGCGGAACTCCAGCCCGCGCGTGCTCGTCCGCTCGCGCTCGCGCTGTGCGCGCAGTTCCGCGCCCGGGTACCGCCCGCGGATCGCGTCCATGATCGTCCGCACGTCCGCCCGCTGGGGCAGTTCGATCCTGATCTCGCCGACGCCCTCGTCGGCCGACGCGTCGCGGAGCACGCCGCCGTGGTCGGCCACGAGCGAGGCGACCGACCGGGCGGGCGTCGAAACCCTGAGCACGGTCACGCCGTCGTACTCGGCGACGCGTCGCGCGTCGCCGCCGCGCGTCCCGACGAGGTCGATCACGGCGTCCGCCGATCCGTCGTCGACGGTGAGAAACTCCGCCAGCGATCCGTCGGATCCCTCGACGACGCCTTCGAGCGACACCGTCGCGTCGGTCGACGCCGACGACTCGACGAAGAACGGTGCCGGGTCCGAGCCGTCGCCGTCGAACCGGACGGTCAACTCCACGACGGAGTCGGTCACGAGCGCGCGACGCTGTTCGACCGCGCACATCGCGTAGGCGATCGTCTCGCCGAGTTCGGCGAGCACCGCGCGCTCGGTCTCGTCGAAGGCGTTCGACCGCGGCGCGTACACGCAGAGGACGCCGTACGTCGCGTCGCGGTAGGTCAACGGGATCGCCGCCGCCGACCGGTACCCGCGTTCGAGCGCCGCCTCCCGCCACGATCCGGCCGCGACGTCGTCGGCGATGTTCTGCTCGACGATGACCGTCCCCTCGCGTACCGCCGTCGCGGCCGTCACGCGCTCGTCGCTCCCGTCCCCGGCGTTCGAGCGAGCGTCGAGGTAGCCGTCTTCGACGCCGGCCCACGCGCGCGGTTCGACGCGCCCCCCGGAGAAGTCGAACTCGCCGATCCACGCGAACCGGTACGGCTCCTCGGCGGCGAGGTGTTCGCAGACCGCCCGTTCGATCTCCTCGCGGGTCGACGCCCGGACGAGCGCCTCGTTCACGTCGCGGATGACGGCGTTGACGTGGTTCAGCGTCTCCAGCCGCTCCGCCTGCCGTTCGAGGGCGCGCTCTCGACGCTTGCGCTCCGTGATGTCGCGGCCGATGCCGCAGATGGCGACGGGCGCACCCGCCTCGTCCCGGAGCAGCGACCCGGTGAACTCGTAGGGAATCCGCTCGCCGTCGGTCGTGAGCAGGTCCGCGCGCTCCTGCGCTTGCCCCTCCTCCATCACCCGCTGGATCGCCACGGTGATCGCGTCGACGTCCTCGGGCGCGACGAAGTCGGTCGGGGCCATCTCCGCGATGGCGTCATCGCCGTACCCCGTGACGGCCGGGAGTCGATCGTTCCAGCGGAGGAAGGAGCCGTCGAGTCCGAACACGAAGAAGACGTCCGACAGCGTGTCGAGCGCGTCGCCGACGAGGTCGGTTTCGCCGGGGAGCGTCCGCGCCGCGGCGTACGCGTCGACCGCGTCCCGGATCACGGCGGCGAGTTCGGCCGCGACGTCGGCCGCGTCGCCGACGCGCCGAACGCAGCGGTCCGCGCCCGCGTCGAGCGCGCGGCCGGCCTCGTCGCCGGACCGGTGGAGCAGCACGACCGGAAGCGCCGCCCGCCGCTCGCGGATCGACTCGACGGTCGCAAGTCCCGCGGCGTCGAACAGTCCGTCGCCGACGACGCAGTCCGTCGTCGACGAGAGCGACCCGACGACGTCGCCCTCGTTCTCGACGGCGACGACGGCGAACCCGTGGTCGCGCCCGAGCGAGTCGCACAGCCGCCCCGTCCACTCGTCGTCGCCGACGACCACCACTTCGAGGGGCTCCCCCATTACTCGGTGTTCGTCCGCGACGGCATAAGCCCGTTTCCCTGTCGCCGTCCGGCGGGCCGAACGCGACGCGCCCGCGATCCGTCGCTCGGACGCGCGGGGCTCGGACGCGGAAAAACGGTCTCGGTCCTCGACGCGTCGCGTCAGGCGCTCTCTTCGTCGTCTTCGCCGCTGTCGGCGAGCGCCTCGTCGGAGTTCTCGGCCGCCGGCGCGCCGACGAGCACGTCGACGTCGGCGTGTTCGTAGAGCAGGTCGCGGAGCAGGTCGACCGTCCGCTCGTCGCGCGTCCGTCCGCCCCGAACGACCTCCTCGGCGCGGTCGATGGCGGTGATCGTGTCCGCGTTGACGAGGAGCACCGGTACGCCCTTCGACTCCGCCTTGCCGAGCACGGCGCTCGGCGGTCGGTGGCCGCCCGTGAGGATGAGACACTTCACGCCGGGCGCTTCGAGCGCGGCCGTGTGGATCTCGGAGCGGTCGCCGCCGGTGATGACCGCGGCGTCCTTCGTGCGGCGGAAATACCGGAGCGCCTCGTCGCCGCCCATCGCGCCGACGAGGAACCGCTCGACGAACCCGTCCGTCGGCGCGTCGGTCGCGACCTCCGCGCCGAGTTCGCCCGCGAGGTCGGAGACGGTGATCCCCGCCAGCTCGCGCTTTCGCGGCAGGACGCCGAGGACGGTGACGCCGCGGGTTTCGAGGAACGGCACCACGTCCGTCTCCAGCTCTTCGTACGCCGCGTCGGGGACGCGGTTGAACAGCACGCCCGCGAGTCGGTCGCCGAAGTCCGCCGCCGCGGCGAGCACGTCGTCCACGTCGCTCGGCTGGCTGTAGTCCGTGACGAGGACCGCTTCGGCGTCGAGCAGGTCGGCGAGGTCGGGGTCGGTGAGGTCGATGATGCCGCCGGTGGTGTAGCGGCCGGCCCCCTCGATCAGCATGAGGTCGCTGCCGGCGGAGAGCTGTTCGTAGTACTCGCGGACGATCTCCGCGAGTTCGTCGCCGCTCTCCTGGCCGCGGATCGCGCCGTCGACGAACGTCGGCGAGTAGACGATCGGCTCCATCTGGTGTATTTCGGCGTCGAGGCCGAGCAGTTCGCGCGCCAGCATCGGGTCCTGGTCGAGCGTCTTGCCGACCTTGCTCTGCAGGCGCGTCCCCTTCGGCTTCATGTAGCCGACGTCGAGGCCGCGCTCCTTCGCGAGCAGGCCGAGCGCGATCGAGATCGCCGTTTTTCCGGTGCTGTCCTGGGTCGAGGTGACGAGTAGCGTGTTCATGGCTGATCGTTGTCGGGAGTGGTCATAGTTCGTCGGGGTCGACGGTGAGCCGCACGTCGACCGCCCGCACGCCGTCCGGCGTCGCGACGAGTGGGTTGATGTCCAGTTCGAGGATCGCCGGGAAGTCCGCGACGAGTTGCGAGAGGCGCTGGATCGTCTCGACCACGCCCTCGCGGTCGACGGGGTCGCGGCCGCGAGCGCCGCGCAGAAGCGGCGCGGTCTTGATCTCCTCCGTCATCTCCCGGGCCTCCCGCTCGGAGACGGGCGCGACCCGGAACGTCGTATCTTCGAGGACCTCGACGAAGATGCCGCCGAGACCGAACATGAGGAGCGGGCCGAACTGCGGATCGCGGTTCATTCCCACGATGGTTTCGACGCCCGCATCGAGGTCGACCATCTCCTGCACCTGCACGCCGAGGATGGCCGCGTCGGGCTGGTAGTTGCGCGCCCGGGTGACGAGGTCCTCGTAGGCGTCGTAGACGTCCTCGTCCGCGACGCCGACTTTCACCCCGCCGATGTCGGACTTGTGCAGGATGTCCGGGCTGACGATCTTCATCACGACCGGGCCGTCGATCTCCTCGGCGACCGTCTCCGCGTCGGTGGCGGAGTCGACGATCTCGCCCGCGGGCGTCTCGATCCCGTACGCCGAGAGGAGGTCCATCGCCTCGACGCCGAGGCGGTTGTCGTCGCGCCCCCGGACGCTCTCGAGGATCTCGCGGGCGCGCTCGCGCTCGACGTCGAACTCGGTCGGCTCGTCGTACTCGCGCCCGGCGATCTCGCGGTACCGCCGCAGCGCGTCGAGCGCCTCGATGGCCCGGGACGGGTCGAAGTAGTTCGGGATCCCGGCCTCCTGGAGGACCGACGCGGCCTCGTCGACGCGCTCGCCCCCCATGAAGCAGGCGGCGACCGGCTTGCCGTGTTTCTCGCGCAGATCGACGGTCGCCTCGGCGAGTTCCTCGTAGTCGAGGACGGCCGTCGGACACGAGAGCACGAGAGCGGTGCCGACGTTCTCGTCCGCGAGGGCGACGTCGAGCGCCTCGCGGAAGCGATCGTTGTCGGCGTCGCCGACGATGTCGACCGGGTTGTAGATGTTCCCCTCCTCGGGGAGCGTCTCGCCGAAGGTTTCGAGCGTCTCCTCGGAGAAGGAGGCCATCGAGAGCCCCGATTCTCCCACGGCGTCGGTCGACATGACGCCGGGGCCGCCCGCGTTCGTGACGACCGCGACGTCGTCGCTCTCCGGGAGCGGCTGGTTCGCGAGCATCTGCGCCGAGTCGAAAAGCTCCTGCACGGAGTTCGCCCGGATGACGCCCGCCTGATCGAACCCGGTCTCGTACGCCTGTTCGCTGCCGGCGATGGTGCCGGTGTGCGAGGAGGCGGCCTGCGCGCCCGCGTCCGTCCGACCGGACTTCACGAGGACGATCGGCGTGTCCCGCGTCACCTCGCGGGCGGCGTCGATGAAGTCGCGGCCGTGTTCGATCCCTTCGAGGTAGCCGATCACCACGTCGGTGTCGGGGTCGTCGCCCCACGCGCGGACGAAGTCCGCCTCGTCGAGGACGGCCTTGTTGCCGAGCGAGACCACGTCCTTGAAGCCGATGCCCTCGTCGTTCGCCCAGTCGAGGACGGCCGTGATGAACGCGCCCGACTGGCTCATGAACGACATCGACCCCGGTTCCGCGTTCTCCGGGCCGAACGTGGCGTTCATGCCGTTCGGCGTGCTCATGATCCCGAGGCTGTTCGGACCCACCAGGTTCAGGTCGTACTCGTCCGCGACCTCGGTGAGGTCTCGCTCGCGGTTCGCTCCCGCTGCGCCCGTCTCGCCGAAGCCGGCGGTGATGACGACGACGTTCCGCACGCCGGCCTCGCCGGCCCGCCGGACCGCCTCGACGGCGATCTTCGGCGGAACGACGACGACGGCGAGGTCGGCGTCGGCGTCGCCGACGTCCGGGACGCAGGGCAGTCCCAGTACCTCGTCGTAGTTGGGGTTGACCGGCACGACCTCGCCGGCGAAGTCGGAGACGAGGTTGTCCATGATGGCGCGACCGACCGACCCCTCGCGCTCTGTCGCGCCGACGACGGCGACCCGTCCCGGCGCGAACAACTCGGATAACTCTCCCATCGCCCGAGATTTGCCGCCGTCTCCGCATAAATCTGGGTGTGTGCCGCGTCTCACGGATCGTGTCAGCAGGCGCCAGTCGGTCGAAAAATCGTCCAAAACCGATCGGCGGTCCGGAATCCGGCTACCCTTTCAGCAGGAGCCGCCCGCCCCACGCGTACAGGCCGAGGGTGAGCGCCGTCACCGACAGGTGTAGCTCCGATACCCAGTACGGGACCGGAACGACGTGGTGGAGCGCGTCGAGCAGCGTCGATAGCACGGGAACGTCGCGGTCGTGCGGCGCGTCCTCTATCGGATCCGACGTCGTCTCGTACGGCCCCCCGGCCGATTCGCCGACGGGGACGCGGTCCGCCTCGTACGGGAGCGACCGCACCTCGTAGCTCGCGACGACGCTGCCGTCGCGGCGGACCTCGACGACGCGGTCGTTCCGGCTGTCGGTGACGAGGGTGTTCCCGTTGGGGAGGCGGTCGGCGTCCCGCGGCCAGTCGAACGGAATCCCGTTCGCCTCCGTGAGCGCCCAGGCGACCTCCCACTCGCCCGCGTCGTTGCGGTGGAGTTCGACGACGCGGTCGTTCTCCGAGTCTGCGACGACCACCGCGCCGTCGCCGAGCCACTGCGGGTTGTGCTGTTCGTTCAGCACGTCCGGATCGCGGTCCTCGTTTATCACCTCGACGACCCGCGCCCCGTCGTCTCCCTCCTCGCGTTCGAGGACGAGAAGCTGGTTGGTGTTGCGGACCGACACGAGGTAACGCTCGTCGCCGATGCGATCCACGTCGTTGATGTGCAGCCAGTCCTCCCGGGTCGGATCGGGGGGCGGCTCGTAGTAGCTGCTCGCGTTCCACGTCCACGAGCGGTCGCCGGTCGAAGTGTTTACCGCGTAGACGCTCTCGTACTCCATGTCCGCGACGAGCAGTTCGCCGGACGGCAACGGTTCCGCGTCGTGGACCTCGCTGTCCTTGCGCGTCCGGACGGGGTAGCTCCACTCGGCGACGACGCGCGGTTCGGGCTCCGGCCTGATGATGTGCACGCCGGTCCGCTTGCACGGCGGTTCGTACGGTCCGCACTCCCCATAGCCGCCGTCGGCGAACGCCGCGAGCACCGACCCGTTGTCGAGGTACGTGACGTCCAGGTAGCCGATCGTCCCGCCCTTCGACCACGAGACGTTGCCGTCGCCGTCGATCGCCGTCACGTTCCCGTCCGGGCCCGGTCCCTGGACGCCGACGAGCGTGGTTCCGGCGTCCTCGCCCTCCGGCGTGATGACGGTCGTGTCCGCGGCGAGCGCCCAGCTCCCGCCGAACGCCAGCACGAGGAGCGCGGAGGCCGCGACGATCAGGGCGAGTCCTCGCCGCTGCGGGTCGTCTAATAACCGCATGAAGAGACGAATCCGCCGGCTCCTCCCGGGGCGTTACGCACGTCTGCGCCGACGTCCGTGGTACACGCTTGCATCTTTGGATATCTCCAACCGCTCGATATATAAACCTCCGGTCGGAACCCGCGTCGGCGTTCGATTCGCCGCGCCGCACGGCGCGTCGCCGGGCCCTATAGCACGTCGTTCGGGTCGCGCTTCGCGCGCGTTCGCTCGGCCGCCGCGGCGTACGCTTCCCGCGTTTCGGCGTCCTCGACGCGGCCGAGGTTGCCCGGGTCGGCGTCGACCGCGGCGGTCGTGTCCCTCGCGTCGTCGAAGCTCGTCAGGGCGCGCTCCTTGCGGAGGTAGCGCTCCCCGTCGGGCGTCGCGTACACGAGGATGACGACGTTCTGCTCGTCGTCGGAGTAAGTCCGCTCGACGAGCCAGACGCGGATCGTTCCGCCGCCCCCGTCGTTCTCGTCCCCCGTCTCGGCCCCGCCCGCGGGCGCGTCGGTCACCCGCCGAGCACCCCGAAGCCGAACATCGGACCGAACAGCAGGTGGAGTCCGACGCCGACGACGAGCGCGGGGATGGTCGTGTAGATGCTGGCGACGATCGCCGCGCGCTTGTCGATCGCGATGAGCGGGAACAGCGCGTCGCCGTCTTGGCTGATGGCGTTCGCGACGAGCGCGGAGAAGGGAATCCCGCCCTGCGTGTACGCCGTCGCGAGGACGATCTGCGGCCCGCAGCCGGGGATCACGCCGACGGCCGCCGCGCCAACGGGCGCGAGCACGCCCGCGGCGGCGGCGAACGCCTGCATGTTCGCGCCGGTGACGAGGATCCCGTACTCGTAGAGGAGGTAGGCGGCGATGACCCAGACGGTGACGAAGGAGGTCTCCATCGCCGCGTGGGTCAACGTCTCGTAGACGTTCCCGAAGGTGTCGCGCGCCCGCCCGACGTGGCCGTGGCCGATGTAGCGCCGGCCGACGAAGTAGAGGTAGAACGACAGCACGGTCCCGACGATCCCGAAGACGGTGAACGCGCCGGCGAAGCTCACCTCCGCGACCATGGGGACGTCGGGCGCGCCGATGGCGAGGAAGACGACGCCGACGGCGAGGCCGCCGATCGCGGCGAGCCACCAGAATCCGAGCGCGGCTCTGCTCAGCGCCTCCATGAGGGGCGAATCGCGGGTCGGCTCCTCGCAGCCCTCGCACCCGCACCCCTGCGCCTCCTCGTAGTGGTGGACCTGACTGCCGACCGGCGGGGTTGCGAAGCCGCCGTCGGTGGCCGTCCGCCCGATCCGACCGACGGCCCGATCGATGCGCGAGACGCCCATGCCGAACCAGTCGATCGCGTAGCCGAAGATCACGGCGGCGGCGAATGCGAGGCCGTAAGCGTACAGCGCGGCCTCGGGGGCCAGCGCGAGGATGACGAACGCGGAGTCGCCCGCGGTGGCGATGAGCGTCGCGACGACGGTGCCGAAGCTCACGCTCCCGCGGACGTACAGCGGCATTATGACGATCGCCCCCCCGCACCCCGGCGTGAGCCCCATGAGCGCGCCGACGAGCGGCTGCGCCCGCTTGTTCTCCTCCAACCGTCGCACCAGCCGTCCGTCCGTCCGGTACTGGGCGTAACTGAACAGGAGCACCGTCACCGCGACGAACACGCTGACCTGAATGAAACCGTCCCGAACGGAGCCGACGAATATATCAAGTATCTCGGACATCCTCGCCCCCAAATATTTGACCCATCTAAACTATCCTTTTGCCTCTTAGAATATAGTGTTTGCCCTCGAACGCAGCGGTCGCGATCGTCGCCATCTCAGGTGTCGTTCGACCGTCGCGACACGCGAGAATTCGATCAGTCGAATCCTCGTTCGTTCTCGACCCTAAAATCGTTTGTGGCGCGTTCCGTCCGCTCCGGTTCGTTCACTCGGCCACGTCGACGGACTCGGCGTCCGCACACCGCCGGAGCGTCTCGGGGTCGATCGGGAACACCGCCGTCGGCGTTCCGGCGGCGGCCCAGACCGCGTCGTATTCCCCGAGCGTCTCGTCGAACAGGACGGGCGGGTCGCCGGCGTGACACAGCGGTGGGACGCCGCCGATGGCCCAGCCCGTGACCGACTTCACCGTCTCGGCGTCGGCCATCGACACCGAGGTCGGATCGACGCCGAGCCGCGCGGCGAGTTTCTCCTCGCTCACGCGGTTCGCGCCGCTCGCGACGACGACCGCGGCGTCGCCGTCGGCCTCGAAGACGAGACTGCTCGCGATCTGTCCGACGGTGCAGCCGACGGCCGCGGCGGCGTCGGCCGCGGTTTTCGTCCCGTCGGCGAACTCGCGAACCTCGATCTCCAGCCCGTGCTCCTCGCGGACGCGCTCTTCGAACTCCTCGGCACGTGGGTGCATACCGAGGTCTACGCTCGTCCTCTCCGATAATTCTCGCGGTTCGAAAACGGCGACAGCGAAGGATCCGCCGGGTCGTCCCGGCGGGCACCGCGCCGGCACGGTGTGATTCGAGCCAGTCCGGCCGCCCGCGTCGGCCGCTACAACAGCAGCGAGAGGACCGCCAGCACCAGGAAGACGAGCACGAGGATGCGCGCGATCTCCATGGTCAGGCCGGCGACGCCTCGGAAGCCCGCCAACCCCGCCAAGATGGCGAGGACGAAGAACACGATCGCGTACCAGAGGACTCCGCCCCCCGACTGGAGCGGAACCGCCGCGAGCGCTTCGATCATGACGACACCCCGCCGTCCGTGGTTGCGTGTTTGAATGCCATCGCCGGACTGGCGTACTCCGGGAACCCATTTAGTTGTAGACCACCTAAGAACGGGCGTGACCGACCAGCGCCACGAATCACGGACGAATCCCGATGCAGTCTCTCGGTTTGAACGATTGAAATCGTCGTCCGTCGCGGGGGACGCGGGGTGAACGTCGTCCTTTTCGAACTCGCCTTCGTGTTCGTCGCCGGGTTGTTCACCGCGCTCGCGACGGGCGTCGGGGCGATCCCGTTTTTCTTCGTAGACGACCTGAACGCCCGGTGGAACGTCGTCCTCTGGGGCGTCGCGTCGGGCATCATGCTCTCCGCGTCGGTGTTCGGACTCCTCACGGAGGGGCTCGCGAACGGGACGCCGTTCGATCTCGCGGTCGGCTTCGTCGCGGGCGTCGCGCTCGTGATCGTCGCCCACGCGGTCGTCGAGGGATACGACGTGCACCCGCGGAAGTACGAGGAGGCGAGCTACCGGAAGCTGCTCTTGATCCTCGGCGTCCTGACCGTCCACAGCTTCCCGGAAGGGGTCGCGGTCGGCGTCTCGTTCGCCGACTTCGGACTGGTCGGCGCGGACAGCGTGTCGGCGTTCGGCGTCGCGGTGCCCGTCCTCGCCGCGTTCATGACGGTCGCCATCTCCATCCACAACGTCCCCGAAGGCGTCGCCGTCTCGATCCCGTTGCGCGCCATGGGCGTGTCGAACTGGAAGCTCGTCTGGTGGGCCGTCTTCTCCAGCCTCCCCCAGCCGATCGGCGCGGTGGTCGCCTTTTATTTCGTCAGCGTCGCGCGCGACCTCGTCGCGGCCGGGTTCGGTTTCGCCGCGGGCGCGATGATCTACCTCGTCGCCTCGGAGTTCATCCCGGAGGCGCTCGACCTCGGTCGAACCCTCCCCGGCGGCGGCAGGCGGGAGCTCCTCTCGGGGCTCGCCGTCGGCTTCGCGCTCATGGTTCCGCTCGCGTTTCTCTGACCCGCGATCCGTCCGCCGTTTCAGTGCTGGTGTCCGGTCGCCTCGCCGAACGAGACACCGAACCGCTCTTCGAACAGTTCCTCCGCGACGTCGTTGATCTCCGCCAGATCCGCCGGGACGTCCCCCTCGGCGTGGTGGACGACCGTGTGCGCGCGCTGGACGAACGAGAGGAGCGCGACGTCGCCGACGACCGCCGCGGGGTTTTCTCCCTGCTCCGACAGCACGTCGACGAGCCCCGCCGGCAGATCGAACGCGTCGGTGTCGCCGTCGGGCCCTTCGATCGTGTAGGTTTCCGTGTCTACCATAGTTCAGGTTGGGCGAGAGGACACAAGGATCTGTGGATCCTTCTCGGCCCCGGTCGCTCAGGGGAAACCGGGGACGAGCGTCGAGACCAGAAACAGCACCCCCGCGGCCACCGTGGCCACGGTGACGACGCGCCACGCGACGCCCAAAACGAAGCTCGCGACGGAGAGGAGGACGCGCCCCACGAGGATGGCGAATCCGGCCGCGAGAAGCAGCGCGAACAGCTCACCGGGCGGAATCCCGGCGATTTCGCTCACCTGGATCGGCGACGCGAGCGCGAGGAGGGCGGAGCCGTGCATGTGCGGACGCACGCGCCGACGAGCCAACAAAGTACCGACTCTCAGGGATTCGTGAACGACGAGCGTCGCGTTCGCAGACCGCCCGAAGACGCGACTCCGGCGATCGACCGAGGCCCCGCTCCGGTCAGTTCACGGGGACGAAAACGGTGCTTCCGCAGTTGCCGCACTGCCGCCTGTTGGCCCAGTATTCCCGTCCACAGCTCTTACAGCGCCAGTTCGCGCCGACGATCCGGGTGACGAGACTCATACGCCGGATAGCTTCCGAGCGTATATACGACTGTCGTCGTCGATGACGCGTCCGAGCGCCCCGTCCGTCGTTCTACCGGACGTTCGCGGCTATTCTCGCCCCCGAACCGACGCCGTTCGGTCGTCGTACCTTCGCGGTGACGACCGCTCGGTCGTCTCACCCTCACGGCGTTCGCCGTTCGGTCGTCCCACCTTCGCGGTGACGACCGCTCAGTCGTCCCACCTTCGCGGTGACGACCGCTCAGTCGTCCGACTCCGCCGCTGCGGATTCGCCCGCCTCCGCGCTCGTCCGGTCGAGGGATTCGAGGTACTCGTCGGCGTCGATGGCGGCCTTACAGCCCATGCCGCCCGCGGTCACCGCCTGCTGGTAGTGGTAGTCGACGACGTCGCCCGCGCCGAAGATGCCGGGGACGTCCGTTTCGGTCTGTCCGCCGCCCGCGCCGCCCTTCGTCCGGATGTACCCCTCCGCGTCCATCTCGACGCCGGTGTCGGCGAGATAGTCCGTGTTCGGCGTGTGGCCGATGGCGTAGAACACCGCGCCCGCCTCGAAATCGAACTCCTCGGTCTCGGGGTCGTCGAGCTTCGCCGTCGGGTGGCCCTCGGGGTGGCGTACCATCGTGACGCGGTCGACGCCCTCCTCCTGCGTGCCGTGGATCTCCGTCACCTCCGTGTTCAACAGCAGTTCGATCTCGTCGTCGTCGACCTTCTCCATCACGCGGTCGATCCAGTAGTCCTCGGCGCGGAACTCCTCGCGTCGGTGGACGAGGTACACCTTCGAGGCGAAGCGCGTGAGGAAGGAGGCCTCCTCCATCGCGGCGTCGCCGCCGCCGATCACCACGATCTTCTCGTCGCGGAAGAAGGCCCCGTCGCAGGTCGCACACGTCGAGAGACCGTAGCCCATCATCGTCTCCTCGCCGGGAACGCCGAGCGTTCGGGCGCTCGCGCCCGACGCCGCGATGACCGCGTCGGCCGCGTAGACGTCGCCGTTCGTGAGCTCGACGCGGAACGGGCGTCCGTCGTCCCGAACGGTTTCGAGGACGCCGTTTTCGACCTCCGCGCCGAAGCGCTTCGCCTGGGACTTCATGTCGTTTATGAGCTCCGGACCGGAGATGCCCTCTGGGAAGCCGGGATAGTTGTCCACCTCCGTCGTCAGCGTGAGCTGTCCGCCCGGCTCGTCGCCCTCGAAGACGAGCGGGTCGTTGTTCGACCGCGCGGCGTAGATGGCCGCCGTGAGTCCGGCGATACCCGTGCCGGCGACGATGAGCTTCCGGTGCTCGACGATCCCGTCGCCCGCCTCGGAACCGGCGGCGCTCCGAGCGTTCTCAGTCATATGTCACCGGTTGCGACCGAGCGGGTATTTAACTTGCGCTGTCCCGCGGACGTGCCGCAATTTCGGTCCGCGGCGACCGCCCTCCGGTACCGAACCCGGCGCGACGTCGAAGCGCTTACCCCCCGTCGCGGCGACGGTCGCGACATGGCCGCCGATCTCGAAGAGAAGACCGACCGGTACGGCGAGTTACTCGCCGCCGCGCTCGACGAAGCCGAGGCGGCCGCCCCGCCCGGGACGCCGCTCGGGGGGGCCGCCGCGGAGTGCCGCGAGATGGCCGAATCGTACCTCGACGACGGGCGGCACTTTCGCGAGACCGGCGATCCGGTGAACGCGCTCGCGTCCTTCTCGTACGGGTACGGGTGGCTCGACGCCGGCGTCCGGATGGGACTGTTCGAAATCCCCGAGGGGAGCGACCTGTTCACGACGTGACCGTCGGTCGGTCCGGCCGATCGAACTCGGCGGTCGACCGGCGCGATCGGTTCGCGTCGTCGACGCCGAGAAGCGCGCCGCCGAGAAGCGCAGTTCGACGTCGATGCGCTTAGGTGATTTCGGTCTATTGTACCGATCGATGGAGGCAGTCCTCTGGTACGTGCTGACCGGAACGCGGGGCGGTAAGAACCGCGTTCGGGTGCTGCGGGCGCTCGACGAGCGCCCGCGGAACGCCAACCAGCTCGCCGAGGACCTCGATCTCGACTACAAGACCATCCGCCATCACCTCGACGTGTTGATGGACAACGACATGGTGCAAAACAGCGGCGACGGGTACGGCGCGGTGTATCTCCCGAGCGACCGACTCCGGCACCACTGGGAGATCGTCGAGACGATCACGGAGCAGGTGGACTGAGATGCGCCGAGGGGAGCACACTATGGAGAGATTTGGGAAAGCGTATATGAACGCTCGCGGGAAATGGAGGGTGAGATGAGCGTCTGGTTCGACGTCGCGCGGGTCGCCGCCGGACTGAACGTGCTGTTTCTCCTGACGCTCAGCTACGTCTGGGTTCGCAACTACGCAGAACTCCGCTCGAAGCACACGCTCGGGCTGTTGCTCTTCGCGCTGTTTCTGCTCGCCGAGAACGCCCTCGCGTTCTACTTCTATCTCTTCGATTCGACGCTGTCGGGGTGGTTCGCGACCGAAGTGCCCCGAATCGCCTGGCAGGCGATGATGGCGCTGCACGTCCTCGAAACCGCCGGCATCGCCTTCCTCCTGTGGGTGACGTGGGACTGATCCCGTCGGCGACGGGAGAACGAGTACGACTTCGGGGCACCGGCACTCCGTGCGCTCACAGCCGGTACGTCGGCCCGTCGTCGCCGTCTTCGACCTCGACGCCGAGCGCCGCGAGGGCGTCTCGCAGTTCGTCGGCGCGCTCGTAGTTACCGGCCGCCCGCTCGCGCTCGCGCACGTCGAGCACGAGTTCGACCAGTTCGCCCGCGAGGCGAACGTCGCCCGCCGACGCGCCGTCGGCGAAGGTCAGCCCGAACACGCCGCCGCCGAGTTCGTCGAACGTCTCGATCGTCCGGCGGAGCCCCCGGTAGTCGAACTCGTCGCGGCCGTCGAGGTGGCGGTTCGCCGCGGTCGCGAGTTCGAGGAGCGCCGCCATCGCCTCGCGGACGTTGAAGTCGTCGTTCATCGCCCGCGCGAACTCCCCGCGGGTCTCCTCGACCGCGCCCCGCAGCGTCGCGTCCTCGACCTTGGTTCGGGCGTCGACGCCGTCGCACGCTTCGACCGCCGTCTCGTAGGCGCGTTCGAGCCGTTCCCAGCGCTCTCTCGCCTCCGCCAGCGCGTCCTCGGAGAACGTCTGCTTCGACCCGTAGGCGGTCGAGAGGTAGAACGTCCGGAGGACGTTCGGGCCGAACTCCTCGAGGGCGGCCGAGACGGTGAAGTAGTTGCCGAGGCTGGAGCTCATCTTCTCGCCCGCCGTTTCGAGCAGGCCGGTGTGCAGCCAGTAGCGGGCGAACCGCCGGCCCGTCGCGGCCTCGCTCTGTGCGATCTCGTTTTCGTGGTGCGGGAAGACGAGGTCGTGGCCGCCCACGTGGACGTCGATCGTCTCGTCGAGGTGCGTCATGCTCATCGCGGAGCACTCGATGTGCCAGCCGGGTCGGCCCTCGCCCCACGGCGACTCCCACGTCTCCCCAGACGGCGCGTCGGCGTCGTCGAGCGGCTCGTCGCCCGTGCGGTGCTCCGCGACGTCCGCGGGCGAGACCCCCCCGGCCTTCCACAGCGCGAAATCCGCGGGGTGGCGCTTTTCGCCCCGCTCGTCCGGGTCGCCCTGCGCCTCCATCTCGTCGATCCGCTGGTTCGAGAGCTTCCCGTAGTCGGGAAAGGCCGTGACGTCGAAGTAGACGGAGCCGCCCCCCTCGTAGGCGTAGCCCTTCTCCATCAGCGTCTCGATGAGGTCGACGATCTCCGGGATGTGCTCGGAGACGCGAGGGTACACCTCGGCGCGCCGGAGATTCAGCCCCCGCATGTCGGAGAGGACGGCGGCGACGAAGTGCGCCGCGACCGCCGCCTCCGTCTCGCCGAGGTCGTCCTCGCCGATCCGCGCGACGATCTTCTCGTTCACGTCGGTGAAGTTCTCGACGTGGCGGACGTCGTACCCCTCGTGTTCCAGCCACCGGTGCATCACGTCGGCGTGCACCCAGACGCGCGCGTGACCGAGGTGCGCGTCGTCCGAGACCGTGAGCCCGCAGACGTACAACAGGACCTCGTCTCCGCCCGGCTCGAACTCCTCGCGCTCGCCCGTCAGGGTGTTGGTCACGGACAGCGTCATCACGGTCGGCTAGCAGCGCGAGGACCTAATGCTTGTAGGAATCGACCCGCGGGTGGCGGACCCGTAGCCGAGTCCGACCGGGACGCGCCGGCGCGAGTCGGCGACTCGACGACTACTCGGCCGCCCCGGCCGTGCGCGTCGCTTCGAGCTGATCGCTCAGCACCCGGTTTACGTCCTCCGGGTCCGGAACGTCCTCCAGAACCAGGTCGACGGTCCCCGATCCCGCGGTGAAGAGCGTCAGGTCGCCGAACGAGAGCAGCTGCTGCAGCGTCGACTGGTTGTACGACGTGTTCTGGATGCGGTCGATGCGGAGGCGCGTCACGTCCCGCGTGAGCACCCCGTGCTTGCGGAACACGCCGCGGTTCGTGATCACGTAGTGGGTGGTCGTCCAGCGGAGGTACGCCGCGAGCCCGACGAAGACGAGGACCGCGACGAGCGCGAGCGGGAGGAGCGGCACCCACCACGGGAGGTCCGGGAGCGCGAAGCGCAGGCCGATCGCGACCGCGAACCCGACGAGGGCGAGCGCGACGACCGGCGCGAGGTCCCGCGCGAAGACGTAGGCGCTCGGGCGACCGTGCCAGAGCACGCGCTCGTCGTCGCCGAGCGAGAGCCACTCCGCCGATTCGATCGAGGAGTTCACGGGGGACAGGTAGCCGGAGCGGACGTTTATCGATTTTGTTCGGTCCGTGAGAGGTTCGATCGATCGGGAACGGCGATCAGCACCGCCTCGACGGTTCGAACCGCGGTCGCGCCGTCGCGCCGCCCGACGATCACCGCGAGCGATCCGGCCGCGACGCCCGCGGCCGCGACGTCGACCCCGGCGGTTCGAAGCCGGTCGAGAACCGCCGCGAGCGCCGCCGCGTCGACGTCCCCCGTCGCCACGACGGCGGTCTCCTCGCCCGCGTCCGGTTCGAACCCGATTCCGCCGACGGAGACGAGCGCGTCCGCCGGGTCGTCGACGGCGCCGACGCCGCTTTTCATCGTCACCCTCGCGTCGCGCTCGGCCGTCCGGTACGGCGGGAGGTCGTCGGCGAACCGCCGGAGGGCCGTCGCGACCGCCTCGCGATCGCCGTCGAGGTCGAGAAACGCCGCGGCCGCGGTGTAGTTTACGGCCCCGGCTCGGAGCGCCCGAAGGAGGAACGGGCGTTCGCGGACGGCGCTTCGCGTTTCGGCTGCAAGCGAGGTCATAGTTCGGCCTCTTCGGGTCGCCTCATAACTGTTCTGCGGGGGCCGGTCGCCGTTCGACGATTCCGTTTGGACGGAGGTCTCGGGGGACACATTCATATGAGTTTGATGGTAACGCGTATCAATGCTCAGGGCGACGATCTATCTCGACCTCGATCGTGACTACGTCCTCAGCGAGATCAGCGATCGGAGCGAGCGGCCGTTTCTCGTGACGCAGTGTGAGGTCATCGACGGCGAGTCAATCAAGTTCGTCATCGACGCGGGCGACCACTGCGACGGGATCGAGGGGAGGCTCCGGGCGAGCGAGGCGGTACACGCGGTCGAACGGGTCGGGGAGAAAGAGCTTCTGATCACCAAGCGATCGTCGGGCGCGCTGCCGATAATCCGGAAGAACCACGGGATGTTACAGCGGATGAGCAAGTTCGAAGGAACGACGCGCGTGTTCGACGTCGTGGTGTTCAGGCGGGCGGACCTGAAGGCGATAATCGCGGACCTGCGCGAACTCGGGAGCGTCCACCTCGAGAAACTCAAGCCGTTTTCGACGCCGTCGACGCCGCTTTCGGCGCGACAGGCCGAGGTCCTCTCGCTCGCGCTGGAGGCGGGCTACTACGACTGGCCCCGGCGGACGGACGCGCAGACGCTCGCCGGACGCCTCGGCATCTGCCACTCCACGCTCCTGGAACACCTCCGCAAGGCCGAAAAGAAACTGCTGTCGGAGGCGCTCGCGGACGCTTCGATCGCCGCCTCCCCCAGGTCTGCCGACCGACCTCCGGTCGAAGACGCGCGCTGACCGTCGAACCCGTCGTCCGTCGGGCGTATTTAGTAACCCGACACTCGTGGGGCGTGAAGGTACGTGTGATAATCTATAACAAACGTTGATGGCACACGCGACAGGTTCGACGACGAAACGGCGAACGACGACGCGCCGGCGCTTTCTCCGATCGGCCGGGGGTGCGACGGCGCTGGCGCTCGCCGGTTGTCTCGGCACCGGCGGCGGAGACGGAAGCGGAGGGGGCGACGGTACGACGATCAGGTACCTCTCCGACCGAGGGGACTCTAAGGAGGTGATGGATCAGATCGTCTCCGAGTTCGAAGAGCAGTCCGACTACACGGTGGAGATGATCTACACCGCGAAGGGCACCTCGTCTGATCAGGAGATGCAGAAGATGGTCGCCGCGGGGAACCCGCCGGACGTCATCTTCGACACCTCGACCGACGCCTACCGGCTTCAGCGGGACGAGGTCCTCGCGCCGGTCACGGGGGCCGTCGAGGACAACGACCTCCCGGACCCGGTTTCCGTCGACGACGAGTCGTACTTCGCCGCGGCGATGGTCGAACCGCTCATGGGGTGGTACCGAAGCGACGTGTACGACGAGGACCCCGAAACGTGGGAGAACTGGCTCTCCGAGGCGGAGCGCGTCACCGGGGAGGGCGAGATGAACGGGTACGTGGTCCAGTCCGGGCAGACGAACAACGCGGACACGCAGATGACCCAGTACCTCTGGCAGAACGACGTCGAGATCTATCGGGGCCCCTCCGACGACATCGAGGTGACCGTCGACGAGGGATCGGACCGCGAGGCCGCCGTCGAGACGTTCGAGTGGGTAAAGCGGATGGCCGAGTTCTCGCCGAACGGCAGCGGCTGGGAGTGGGGCGACGCCATCGGCGCGCTCCAGCAGGAGAACGCGGCCGCCATCGTCAGCGTCGGCGGGCTTCCCATCCTGACGATTCAGGGTAACCGGCCGGACCTCGTGGAAACGCTCGAACCGATGCCGTTTCCGGTACCTTCGGGCAAATCGCAGGACCAGTGGTGGGCGTACATGGAGGGCCACCTCGTCAGAAACGACGGCCAGGCGACCGAGGGTGCGCAGGAATTCGTGTCGTTCTTCAACGAGAGCGACCGCTTTTTCGACTTCGTCCTCTCCGCCCCGCTGTTTCAGTTCCCGCCGACCCGCGCGCAGCTCGACAGCGAGGCCGTCGAGAGCAACGAGACGATCCAGCAGTTCCCGGAAGTGATGGAACTCGTCAGGGAACACTGGGACGTGTTCACGTCGGTGCTCGCCACCGGCGACGACGGCGCGCCCAACATCGTCGCCGCGGACGCCTACGGCAACCAGGCGTTCGGACAGGCCGCGGACCAGTTGCTCGTGGGCGGGAAATCGCCCGAGGAGACGGTCGACTGGCTCGGCGGGAAGCTCCGAGAGTTCCAGCGATGAGCGCGGCGGTCGGAACGCGACTCTCCGGCCGGCTCGGCGGTTCGGCGCTGCTTCTCGCCGTCTGCTTTCTCCCCCTCGTCGTGTTCTTCGCGGTGGTCTGGGCCGTGCCCATCCTCTACGCGCTGTGGATGAGCCTGTTTCGGGACCCGACGACCGACCCGACGTTCGTCGGCCTCGGTAACTACGTCGAACTCCTGGCCGCGCCGCCGTTCTGGGGGTTCCTCTGGAACAGCGTCGTCTACGCGGTTTCGACGACCGTTCTCAGCCTGGTGATCGGTCTCGGACTCGCGCTCGTCGTCAACCAGCGGATCCGCGGCGGCGCGGCGCTGCGGACGATGATGATCTTCCCGTACCTCCTGCCGACGCTCGTGGTCATCTTCATGTGGAAGTTCATCCTCGATCCGAACATCGGCGTCCTCAACCAGGTGCTACGGGACGCCGGGCTCGTGGAGGAACCCGTCGCCTTCTTCTCGACGGTGACGTGGGCGATGCCCGCGGTCGTCGTCACGAGCGTCTGGAAGTTCGCTTCGTTTTCGTTTTTCATCCTCCTCGCGCGCCTTCAGGCCATCGACTCGGATCTCTACGAGCGGGCCCGCGTCGAGGGCGCGACGACGTGGCAGGCGTTCCGCGACATCACGCTGCCGCACCTCCGGAGCGCGATCCTCATCATCCTCCTCGTGCGCGGGATCTGGATGTTCAACAAGTTCGATATCATCTACCTGTCGACCCGCGGGGGGCCGCTTCAGAAGACGACGACGCTACCGATCCAGATCTACCAGCTCGCCTTCAACGAGGTGAACTTCGGGCAGGCGACCGCGCTCGCGGGGATCATGTTCGCCCTTCTCGCGGCGGTCGCGGCGGTGTACTTCCGTGCGTTCGCGCCGGAGGAAGAGGTGAGCGTCTGATGGCGACCGCCCCTCGGCGCGCGCCGCGGATTTCCTACCGGAACCAGCGGCGCTTCAAGCGCGTCGCGATCTATCTCACCGCGCTAGTGGTCTCCGTGTTCGTCACCGTTCCCGTCTACCTGATGGTGATCATCGCGATGCAATCGCCGTCGGCGACGTTCGCCGGCGGAAAGGTGAGTCTGGTGCCGACGGAGGCCACGCTGCGAAACTTCCGCGTCCTGCTGGAGACGACGAGCACCGTCCGGTACTTCGTCAACAGCCTCATCGTCACGGCGAGTTCGACGCTCCTCTCGACGTCGATCGCCGTCGCGGCGGGGTACGGGCTCACGCGGTTCGACTTCCGAGGAAAACGCCTCGCCGCCCGGGCCGTGCTCTTCTCGTACATGTTCAGCCCGATCGTGCTCGCCATCCCCCTCTACGTCATCTTCTTCGCCCTCGGGCTGTTGAACAGCTACTTCGCGCTCACGCTCGCGCTGACGGCCATCTCCGCCCCGTTCACCATCTGGCTGATGTGGCAGTACTTCCAGACGGTTCCGATCGCGCTCGAAGAGTCCGCGTGGGTCCGCGGGGCGGGACGCTTTCGGACCCTCCGGGACGTCGTGTTGCCCGTCGCCCGGCCGGGCTACATCTCCGCGGCCATCTTCTCGTTCGCGGTCGCGTGGAACGACTTCACGATGGCCCGCGTGGTGATGAGCCAGGACGAAATGTACACGATCACCGTCGGCGCGAGCCTGTTTCTGGACCGCGTGACGATCGGCTGGGGGGAGACGATGGCGGTCTCGCTTCTCATCTCGATCCCCCCGTTTCTCATCGCGCTGTTCCTCCAGCGGTACCTGCTGCAGGGCTTCAGCGTGGGAGGGCTCGAATAACGATGTCGACAAGCATTCACCTCGAAAACCTGAGAAAGGAGTTTCGCACCCTCGGAAACACCCACGTCGCCGTCGACGACCTCACGCTCGACGTCCCCGACGGGTCCTTTACGACCTTCGTCGGCCCGTCGGGGTGCGGGAAGACGACGACGCTGCGGATGCTCGCCGGGCTGGAGACGCCCACCGCCGGACGCATCGCGTTCGGCGACCGGGACGTGACGGACCTGCCGCCCCAGCGACGGAACGTGGCGATGGTGTTCCAGTCCATCGCCCTCTACCCCCACATGACCGTCCGGGCGAACATCGGGTACGGCCTGAAGGTGAGGGGCGTTCCGAAATCGGAGCGCGACGCGCGCATCGAAGAGGCGGCGGAGACGCTCCAGATCACGGAACAACTGGAGAAGATGCCCGCCGAGCTGTCGGGCGGACAGCAACAGCGCGTCGCCCTCGGCGGGGCGTTCGTGCAGGATCCGGACGTGCTCTTGCTCGACGAGCCGATGAGCGACCTCGACGCGAAGTTGAAATCCGAACTCAGGGTCGAGATCCAGCGGCTCCACCAGGAACTGGAGACGACCATCGTCTACGTCACGCACGACCAGACCGAGGCGATGACGATGAGCGATCAGGTCGTGCTGCTCCGGGAGGGAGAACTCGCGCAGGCCGACCCGCCGCGTCGACTCTTCGACCGGCCGCGCTCCGAGTACGTCGCGCGCTTCATCGGCACGCCGTCGACGAACGTCCTCGACTGTCGGGTCGAACGAAGCGGCTCGACGGCGACGGTCGCGGGCCACGGTTTTCGCATCCCGCTGCCCGCCGACGCGCTGCCGGCGTCCGTCGGCGACGCGGTTCGGCTCGGGATCCGCCCCCAGTTCCTCGCGGTCGACGCCGGCGAGCACCGGTTCGAGGTGACCGTCGAGGTCGTCGAACCGATCGGAATCGAGTCGGTCGTCCACGGGCGGACCGACGACGGGACGCGGATCGACGTCGTCGCGACCGGCCTCGACGCGCTGCGCCCCGGCGACCGGATCGCGGTCGGGTTCGACCGCGAGAACGCGTTCGTCTTCGACGCCGACGGCGAGTCGGCGGTCTTCGGCGACGAACTGGCGGACGACCGGGAGCGGTCGATCCGATGAGCGACGGAGCCGACCTCCCCCTGTCGGGGATCGCGGTGGTCGAACTCGGACACATCGTCGCCGGGCCGTTCTGCGCGCTGCTGCTCGCCGACCTCGGCGCCGACGTGATAAAGGTCGAACACCCCGACGGCGGCGACGCCATCCGCGAATCTAGCCCCCTCGGAAACAGCTCGTTCAACTACGTGAACCGGAACAAACGGAGCGTCACCCTCGATCTCAAATCGGACGCCGGCGCGGCGGTGTTCGGAGAGCTGCTCGCCGACGCCGACGTCCTCGTCGAGAACTTCGCGCCCGGAACCGCGGAGCGACTCGGCATCGGGTACGACGACCTCCGGGAGGCGCACCCCTCGCTCGTCTACTGCTCGATCAAGGGATTCAACCCCGGCCCGTACGAGCGCTATCCGGCGCTCGATCCGGTCGCCGAGGCGCTCTCGGGTCTGATGAGCGTGACCGGCCACCCGGGCCAGCCGCCGGTCCGCAGCGGGACCAGCATCGCCGACATGGCGGCGTCGTTCTACGGCGCGATCGCAGTCCTCGGGGCGCTTCGACGGCGCGACGCGACGGGGGAGGGGGGGAAGGTGACCGCGCCGCTCTTCGAGAGCACCGTCGCGTTGATGGGGTACTGGCTCTCGTTCGCGCAGGCGTACGACGAGACGCCGGGACCGCTCGGTGCGAGCCACCCGAACTGGGCCCCGTACGACGTGTTCCGCACCGACGACGACGAGTGGGTGTTCGTCGGGCCGTCCAGCCAGCGTCAGTGGGTGGCGATGTGCGAGGCGCTCGGCCTCGACCTCCACCGCGACGAGCGTTTCGAGACCCTCGTCGGTCGTCGGGAGCACGCCGAAGCGCTCACCGAACTGCTCCGCGACGCGCTCCGTGGGTTCGACGCGAGAACGCTCGTCGAGACGCTCCGCGAGGCGGGGGTGCCCGTCGCCCCGGTCAACGACGCGGGCGACGTCGCCGCGGACCCGCACCTCGCGGCGACGGACGCGCTCGCGGAGGTGACGACCGCGGAGGGGCGCAGGCGCACCGTCCGCGTCCCCCGGTTTCCGGTCCGCGCCAGCGGGTTCGAGCGCGTCGACTCCGCCGATCCGCCCCGACTCGGCGAACACACGGACGAGGTGCTCGCGTCGCTCGGCTACTCGTCCGAGGAAATCGAGGCGATGCGCGACCGGGGCGCGGTGTAGTGCGCGTTCCCCCGATCGACTGAACTCGATTTCAGTACGCTCCCCGACTGAAATGTAATTCAGATTATATTCATGGCGATAGCGAACGTCCGTCCATCTGTATGAGAGAGCCACCGCACGCTCCCAACCCAGTGTACAGTCCGCGGACGACCGTCGCGGGGACGCTGGTCTTCCTCGCGCTGAACGTCGCCCTCGTGATCGTCGTCTCGGAGCCGCGCGCGGCCGCCGTCGCGTTCGTCGCCGCCGCGGCGGCGTACGGCGTCGCGACGAGGGCGCTCTCGGCGCGTCGACGGGCCGGCGGTCAGCGCACCGTCTGCGTCCCCCGGACGGACATCTGCATCACGGCCTGAGAGGACGGTCGATCCCACCGCCCCGGACCCGTCGAGTCGAAGTCCCTAAGACCGTCCTTTCCCCACTCGTACGTATGCAAGCGCTGGTTATCGTGGCGCACGGGTCGCACCTCAACCCCGATTCGAGCGCGCCGACGCACGACCACGCGGACACGATCCGCGCCGTCGGTGCGTTCGACGAGGTCAAGACCGGCTTCTGGAAGGAGGAGCCCTCCCTCCGCGAGGTGCTTCGGACCGTCGAGAGCGACGAGGCGTACGTCGTCCCCTTCTTCGTCAGCGAGGGCTACTTCACCGAGGAGGTGATCCCGCGCGAACTCCGCCTCGACGGGTGGGACGTCTCCGAGTGGGACTCGGACGGCATCGACGCCGACCACGTCACGCTCTCGGCGACGGACGTGGGCAAGACCGTCCACTACTGCGGCCCGGTCGGCACGCACGAGTCGATGACCGACGTGATCATCCGCCGCGCGGAGTCGGTGACGGACGATCCCGACGTGGGCGAGGGCTTCGGCCTCGCGGTCGTCGGTCACGGCACCGAACGAAACGAGAACAGCGCGAAGGCGATCCACTACCACGCGGCGCGGATCCGCGAGATGGACCGGTTCGACGAGGTCCGCGCCCTCTTCATGGACGAGGAGCCGGAGGTCGACGACGTGACGGACCACTTCGAGGCCGAGGACGTGGTCGTCGTCCCGCTGTTCATCGCCGACGGCTTTCACACGCAGGAGGACATCCCCGAGGACATGGGGATCACGGACGACTACCGCGAGGGGTACGACGTGCCCGCAGAGGTCGACGGCCACCGGATCTGGTACGCCGGCGCGGTCGGCACCGAGGCGCTGATGGCCGACGTGATCCTCGAACGCGCGGCGGACGCGGGCGCGGACATCGGCGAGGCGATCGAGATCGTCCGGGAGCGAACCCGGAGCGCGCCGGCGACGGGGGACTGAGATGGGAACCGACGCGGACGCGGTCGCCGACGTTCGAATCGAGCTCGCGGCCCGGCAGTTCGACGCGCTCCTCGCCGCCGCCGCCGACGGGCCCGGCGTCCAGTTCGACGGCCTGTACGCCCACCGCGGCGCGGAGGACTACGACCGGACCGGCGGTTACACGCTGGGCACGCCCGAGGAGGAGCGGACGAACCTCTCGGAGTCGGCGTTCCACGCCGCGGCGGAGGCCCACGCCGAGTACGTCACCAACTGGTACTTTTGGCACCACGAGGTCGGGGGGGCGCGGCGTCGCGGCGGCGTCGAGGCCGACGCCCCGCGCCACCACCGCCGGGCGTTCCTCCGGTGGGTCGAGGGCGCGCTCGACGGCGACGGGAGCGTTCCGGAGCGCTACGCCGCGCTCCGCGGGGGCGTCTCCCGAGAGTGGGGACAGCTCCGGGTGACGGCGACCCTTGGTTCCGACGGGGGGAGGCGGTACGAACTCCGCCACGTCGACGACGCGGAGACGCCCTCCGCGGATCTCGACGCGTTCTGCGACCCCCTCGCGGCCCGCGAGATCGCCACCTACGACGAGAAGGGGCGGTACCGCCCCCTGAAGACGGCGCCGTCGCTCCGATCCGGGTGGATCATCGAAACCCTCGACCAGCGCGCCGTCGTCGAGGCCGTCGACGCCTTCTACCCCGCGACGATCGCGAACTGGAACCTCGAACGCGCGGGCGAACTCGACGTGAGCCACTGGGCGGAAACCGCGGCGCGCCAGACCGGGATCTACGACGTCGTCGACGAACTCCGCGGGGACGCCGTCGATCGGATCGCCGAGTCGTGCTGCGTCGACTCGCAGTGTCTCAAGCGGCGACAGTGGGACGAGACCGCGGATCGCGAACTCGAACCGGATCGCGGCGAGGGGATCTTTCCCTGTCGAGAGCCGTGTTCGCTCGTGATCGCCGCGGCGCGAACGTGGGCGACGCTCGAACGCGAGGAGCCGCGGACCTACGAGTTCGAACTGACGCCGAGCGAGAAGGAAGGGCTCGAAGCGATCGTCGACGCGGTCGCCGACGGGCGGATCGACGAGATCCGCGAGGCCGACGTGTACGAGGGAGCGAACCGCTACCGGGCGCGATACCTCAGGGCCAAGCGGTTCGACGAGGAGGGGAACCTCTCGGGAGAACCGACGGGACCGGACGGCGGGGAGGAGTGACGGCTACCTCGTGAGGAGAACGAGCGCCGCCAGCACGCCGCCGATGACGACGCCGACGCCGAGAAGCACCGCGGCGCTGTCGACCACCACGCCCACGCCGAGCGCGAGCACGATCGCGAAGATCCCGAATCCGGCGATCGAGAGCGTTCCGACGTCGGCCGTGAGCGTCCGCAGGCGTTCGACGAGCGGTTCCTCGCCCGGTTCCGGTCGCCGCGGGCGGCCGAGGGCCTCGTCCACGTCGACGGGTTCCTTCTCGACGGCGAGCGGTTCGACGGTCACGTCGACGTACGCGACCTCGGCCCCGTAGCCGGTGACGAGTTTGAGCTTTCCGGTCACCGGCTCGCGGACGGCGGCGACGTCGATCTCGACGGAGCGCGTCGAGCCCCGTTCGACGTAGTGGTTGCCGCCTTCGAGGGTCGCGACCTGCGACAACGCGTCGTCGAGGTGAAGGTGGACGTGGACCGACTCGCCGCGGTTGACGAGGTCGACGACGAACGACTCGTCGGTGACGAACCGGTCCGGAACCTCGACGTGGTGGAGCCGCTTTCGGTTCACGTCCACTGTCAGCGAGTCGGGCACGTGTGCCCCGTTGCACCCACCAACGAAAAAGGTTCAGGACCCGACGTTGCGACCGGACCCGATCGCCCACGACGGGCGGGGTCAGTCCCGCATGTCCGGCGGCAGCAGGTTCGGAATGCCGTCCTCGATCGGGTACCGTTCGCCGCACTCGGTGCAGACGAGCGTCCCTTCGAGCACCTCCTCGTCGGTTCGCTCGTCGACCTCGAGTTCGAGGTCGTGTTTGTCCATCGGGCAGCAGACGATGTCCATCAGCGACTCCTTCATTGCCCGACGTGAAGGTCGGACCGCTCAAAAGCGTACGGGTTCGCTTTCAGGGTCGCGTTCGGATGAGGGACGGTCGGCGGCTTCGGTACCGACGACGACGCGTCCGAAAGCGCCTCCTCGCGCTCGCGACCCGCGCTTCGCGCGACCTGCGGGCGTGCGCGCGGGATCTCGCGCCGCGAGCGCTCGGCACCGTCCGGTTTCCCACCCGACGTTCGCCGTTCCCCCTCGCACGCGTGCATCGTCCAAGATTCCGTATCTGTGACGAACGGTGAATGACCGACTGCGCTGTAAATCAAGGTCATCCGACTTGAAATTTATTCGAGAGCGGACCGACGTGTGTAGTGATGGACCGTGGGAACTCACGCGAGTCGGCGCGCAGACGCGTTTCCCGTCGGAGTTTCATGAAGGCGGCCGGAGCGACGGGAGCCGCGGCGGGACTGGCCGGCTGTACCGCGTTCGGGCGGGAGACGGACGCGAACACCGTGCAGTGGCTCGCGGATTCGAACGTGACCGGGGTCGCGGGGGAGGTCCGCCAGGGGCTGTACGATGCGGGTCTCTCGCGGGACGTCTCGCTCGACATCCTCGCCGGCCCGAGCAGCACGAGTTCCCGCCAGCAACAGATCCAGCGGTGGCTCGACGCGAACCTCTCGAATCCGGACCTCATCATGGTGGACAGCGGGTGGGCGATCCCCTTCATCGTCCGGCAACAGTTCCTGAACCTCACCGAGAGCGACGCGTTCCCGGACCGCCTCGTCCGACGGATCGAAAACCGGTACTTCGAAGCGAGCGTTCAGACCGCCGAACACCCGCAGACCGGGGATCTGTACGGCGTGCCGTTGTTCATGGACGTCCCGACGATGCTGTACCGTCGGGACCTGATCGAGGCGGCCGGCTACGATCCGGCCGGCGAAAACTGGGCCACCGAGTCGATCCGCTGGAAGCGATTCGCGCGGGCGGTGCGCGACGTACTCGATCGAAACGGGGACCTCCAGTACGGCTTCACGTTCCAGGCGAGCGCCTACGAGGGACTCTCGTGCTGTGACTTCAACGAGTTCATGTCGTCGTGGGGCGGCGCGTACTTCGGCGGCCGCGACACCCTCTTCGGCCCCGTCGGCCAGCGTCCCGTGACGGTCGACACCCAGCCCGTGATCGACTCGATCCGGATGATCCGGACCTTCATCGGCGGTCCGGACGCGTCCGGCGCGCTCGACGGGTACGCCGGCCCGATCTCCCCGCGAGCGGTGCTCTCGTGGATCGAAGATCCCTCGCTCTCGCCCTTTACCAACGGCAACGCGGTCGCGAACCGCAACTGGCCGTACGCGATCCCCCTCAGCAGAGAATCGCTCGGGGACAGACTCGGCGTGATGCCTCTCCCGTACGCCGTCTCCGAGGGCCAGTCGCGGTATCGGGGGATCGGCGGACCGACCGCGTCGCTCGGCGGGTGGCACGTGGCGATCAATCCGAACACCGAAAAGCTGGACAGGGCCGTGCAGGTCCTCGAAGCGATGACGACGCGCAGCTTCCGGTTCACGCTCCTGGACGCCATCGGGTGGCTCCCGCCGGAGCCGCGACTCTTCCGGTCGCAGGCGGCCCGAGACCTGCTCGGAGACGCCGTCGAACCGCTCCGCGTCGCCGGGGAGAACGCGATCCCCCGGCCGGTGACGGTCGTCTGGCCGCAGGAGTCGACGAAAATCGCACAGATCGTAAACAGCGCGTACGGCGGCGGCGTCGCGCCGGAGCAAGCGATGGCGACGCTGCAGTCGCAGCTCGAAGAGATCGAGAACTACAACGGATAACGATGGCACAAGAACAACGAACGGAATCCGGGGTACAGAAACGATCCGGGGCGTACGCCCGCGCGATCCAGTGGGCGGAGAACCTGAACGACACGCAGTTCGCCTATCTCCTGTTGATACCCGCGTTCGTCCTCCTGACGGTTATCGCGCTCGCGCCGCTCGCCATGACGTTCGAACTCTCGCTTCGCGCCGACAGCCTCCGCGGCACCGAACAGGTGGGGCGGTTCGTCGGGCTCGAAAACTACGTCGCGCTCCTGACCGGGGAACTCGACACTGTCGCGCTTCCCAACCCGTTCATCGACCTGAACTCGCCGTTCGAGAGCGCGCTGTTCGTGACGGCGATCTTCACCGTCGTGAGCGTCCTCTTCGAGACGGTGATCGGGTTCGGGCAGGCGCTCGTGCTCGATCAGGACTTCCGCGGCCGTCGGTGGGTCCGCGTCGCGATCATCCTCCCGTGGGCCGTGCCGATCGTCATCCAGGGGATGATCTTCTATCTCATCTTCACGCCGGGGATCGGCTTCGGCGTCGACGTCGCCCAGTCGCTCGGCTTTTCGGGGACGCCGCTCACGAACTCGGCGGAGGCGATCTGGCTCATCATCCTCGCCGACGTCTGGAAGACGTCCGCGTTCATGGCGCTTCTCATCCTCGCGGGCCTCCAGAGCGTCGACCGCAGCCTCTACGACGTCGCGAAGGTCGCCGGCGCGACGAAGTGGCAGCAGTTCAAGCTGATCACCCTGCCGCTCGTGCTGCCGACGCTGCTCGTCGCGATGCTGTTTCGGACGCTCGACGCGGCGCGGATCTACGGGCTGGCCGAGACGATGGCCGGCTGTACGACGGTGCCGACGCTTTCGTGTCTGGTCGTCACGACGTTCAGCGTGCGCCGCTACGCGACGGCCGCGGCCGTGGCGTTCGTCACGGCGGCCATCATCGGTCTGATCGCCTCGATCTACATCGTGCGCTTCTACCGAAGCGAGGGGGGCGTCTGAGATGGCGGCCGAGACCGAACGGCCGCGGACGGAGGAACCGGACGACGACGCCGGGCCGTACACGCGGTGGGTGCGGCGCTCGATCGAGAACCCGCGGCGGACGTACCGGGCGATGTTCTACGTCGTGACGATCTTCTTTCTCGTCACCACGCTGTTTCCGATCTACTGGCTCTTGGTCGTGGCGCTCACGCCGGAGGGCGCGCTGTCGAACATCGGGCTGCTCCCGAACGGGTTCAACCCCGGCGCGTTCGTCGAGGTGTTCCAGGTCCTCCCGTTCCACGTCTACATGTTCAACAGCTTCGTGATCGCGCTGTCGACCACCGTCGTCGTGCTGGTGCTCGCGAGCCTCGCGGGGTACGTCTTCGGTCGGATCAACTTCCCGGGTCGGGGACCGCTCATGCTCGTCATCCTCGCGATCTCCTTTTTCCCGCCGGCGGGCTTCATCATCCCCCTGTTCCAGCTTTTCACCGGCAACGTCGAGATCTTCGGCGTGAGCAGCCCGATGCTGTTCAACACGCCCTTCGCGATCATGCTGCCCGCCGGGGCGCTGTACATGCCGCTTTCGATCTTCATCCTCACGACGTTCTACGGGCAGATCCCCGACGGGCTGGAGGACGCCGCTCGCGTCGAGGGCGCGACGCGGTTCGGCGCGCTCTTTCGCGTGATCGTCCCGCTGTCCGCGCCCGGCGTCGCGACGGCCGGCGTGCTGACGTTCATCTACGTGTACAACGAGTTCTTCTTCTCGTTCCTGATGACGAACGGGGAGGCGGGGAACTGGTCGCCGATCGTCTGGGGCATCCTCGGCTACCAGACCCAGTACACCGCGCTGTACAACCTGATGGCCGCGTCGAGCATCATCGGCCTGCTCCCCGTCGCGATCCTCGTCGTGATCGCCCAGGAGAAGATCATAAGCGGCCTCACGAGCGGCGCGCTCAAGGAGTGAACGCCAGCCCGGCGGCCGCCGCCGTCACTCGTCCGATTCGATCCTCGACTCGCCCGACGCCACCCCCGCGCTTCGCTTCGCGCGGGTCCACCCGCCGAGCCGGTTCCGGATCGTCGCCGACGACGGTCGAAGGCCGAGCGACTGGTATTCGAGGATGGTCGGCGCGCGCCCGAGACGTTCCGTGGCCGTCCGTAACGCTTCGATACAGTCCTCCCGCGTGAACTCCGTCGGCCTCCCTCGCCGATTTCTGATGCCCATCTTCCTTCCCCTCCGTTGGCTACGTCGATCCGACGCGGCCGGGATAAGTGTTTGGATAGCGACGTTTCGTGCGGGTCCGGAGGGCGAGCCGATCACCGCGAAGAAACGCCGGGTCGGGCACGGTTTCGAGTTCGGTTTTTCCCTCCACCGGCTACGCGTCGAACGGATCGATCAGTTCCACCGTCTGCGAGCGCCCGGGGCCGATACCGACGGCGTAGACGGGCGCGCCGACCTCGTCGCTGACGTAGTCGAGGTACTCGCGGGCGGCCTCGGGGACGGCGTCGTACCCCTCGGCGGCGACCTCGCCCCAGTCGACCTCCGGCCACGGCTCGAACTCCTTCAGGACCGGTTCGCAGTCGCCCCACCGCTCCGTCGTGGCGGGCACGGTCAGCCGCTCCTCGCCGTCGAGTTCGTAGGCGTGGCCGACCTTCACCTCGTCCAGCCCGGCGAGCACGTCGAGGTGGTTGACGGCGATGCCGGTGAAGCCGCTGACGCGGGCGGCGTGTCTGAGCATCGGCACGTCGAGCCACCCGATGCGCCGCGGCCGGCCCGTGACGGTGCCGAACTCGCCTCCCTTCTCGCGGATGTAGTCGGCGAGCTCCTCGTCGCGCTCGTCGCCGTCCAGCTCGGTCGGGAGCGGCCCCTCGCCGACCCGCGAGAGGTAGGCCTTCACGATGCCGACGACCTCGCCCCGCCCGACGACGGTCGGACCGACGCCGCTGCCGGTCGCCGCGCCGCCGGCGGTCGGGTTCGAGGAGGTGACGTACGGGTAGTTCCCGTGGTCGATGTCGATGAGCGTGCCCTGCGCGCCCTCGAACATGAGGTCGTCTCCCGCCTCCAGCCGGCGGTGGAGGAAGTCGCTCCCCCCGACGATCATGCCCTCCTCTGCGAGCCGGCGGCCGTACTCGGCGTACTCCTCGTGGAGGGCGTCGACGTCGCACTCCTCGCCGGCCTCCAGCCCGTACACCTCCTCGATGAGCGCCCGCTTCTGCGGGACGACGTACTCCAGCCGGTCGCGGAGCACCTCCGGGTCGAGGAGGTCGCCGACGCGGACGCCGCGCCGGCCGACCTTGTCCTCGTACGTCGGGCCGATGCCGCGGCCGGTCGTGCCCACCTTCACGCCCGAATCGGCCTTCGCGTCCTCCTCGATGCCGTCGAGGACGCGGTGGTACGGGAGGATGACGTGCGCGCGCTTCGCGACGCGGACGTCGGGGTCGAGTCCGCGACCGCGGAGGGCGTCGATCTCGTCGAACAGCGTCAGCGGGTTGACGACGCACCCGTTTCCGAGCACGCCCACCTTGCCGCGGACGGCACCGCTCGGGACCAGAGACAGCTTGTACTCCTCGCCGCCTTCGACGACGGTGTGTCCTGCGTTGTCGCCGCCCTGGTACCGGACGACGACGTCGGCCTCGCCGCCCCAGAGGTCGACGAGCGCGCCCTTGCCCTCGTCGCCGAGCTGCGAGCCGACGATTGTGACGGTCATACCCGCCGATTCAGGCCCACCCGCTAAACCGATTACGATCTCTCGACGGATCCTGTGCACGAACGAGCACAGGAGAGCGGCGTTCGGCCGTCGACTGCGCAGACCCGTGTATTTTCCCGGCTCCGACCAGAACTGTTAACTACTATCACAACCGACGTGTGACACCAGTCGATCGATTTTCGACGTTCGACAGCAACTTTTAAAAGCCTAAAAGACAAGTTAACAAATGGCATGATAGATCGACTTGAGAAGGAAGTGGACATGCTCGAACGGCACTTGCAGGTGCTGAAGATGGTCATCGAGAGCGAGCCGATCGGCATCGTGAAGATGTCCAACGAGACCGGGTACCCCCACCACAAGGTCCGATACTCGCTGCGCGTGCTCGAAGAGGAGAACCTCATCGAGCCGTCCAGCCAGGGCGCGATCACGACCGAGCGCACCTCCGAGTTCGTCGACGAACTCGACGACAAGCTCGACGAGATCGTCGAAAAGCTCCGCACGATGCGGATCGAAGACGCGGCGGAGATCGAGCGATAAGACGGAGGGAGGAACGACGGCGGATGCGTCCCCGCGCCGCCCGAATCAGAGTTCCGGAACGCTCACGTGGAAGTCCCCGCCGCGCGTCTCGACCAGACAGAGGTGGAACCCGCGCTTCCGCGACAGCTTGACGAAACTCTTTCGCCGCCCGCGGCCGAGCAACCCGCCGCCGGTCGCGTCGGCGGTCGTCTCGAGCGCCTCGGGCTCGAAGTAGCTCGCGGTGACGAGAAACGCCCCGCCGAGCGACGACGCCGACTCGCACAGCTTGCTCGCGTTCTCGATGAGATCCGTCATCATGCGCTCGGTCGCGGGCTCGCGAGAGTCGTTCAGGTCGGCGACGAGTAAGGGATTCCCCATTCTGTCGCGGAGGACGACGTCGAAGGATCGCTGCTCGCGGCGCTCTTCGCCGCCCTCGCTGTACCGGAGCGACACCGACCCGCCGAGTTCGGCCCGGTCGATCTTCGGGATCGCGTCGAACAGGCCGTCGAGAACGCCCTCGTTCCCCGTCTCGCGGATCTCGTAGAGGAGGTCCTCGACGACCCACCGGACGAACCCGTACTCGACCGTTTCCGCGAGGAACTCCTCGAACGGCTCGCCGCCGACGGAGACGCCGTCCGCGTCGAATCCGGTGTGGTGTTCGACGCGCAGGTTCTCGTTGACCTCCTCGCGGGTTGCCTCCCCCCCGTGGGCCTTCTCCAGCGTCCCCTCGCTCTTCGTCCCGTAGCGAACGAAGAGGTTGGTCCCGTCGAGCGCCGACCGCTCCGTCATCGTCCGCCCGGCCGCTCGGGAGTCGGTCCCGGATCCGGCGTCGTCGAGGGCGTCCTCCAACCGCTCCCTCTCGGCTTCGAGTTCCTCGACCCGCGATCGAAGTCGCTCGCGCTCCTCCCGGAGACGGTCGCGCTCCGCCGCGAGTTCGCCCCGCTCGACCGCGAGTCGCTCCGCCTTCGCCGCCGCCTCGTCGCGCTCTCTCGTCACCGCGTCGAGCCGTCGTTCGAGCCGCTGGACGACGCCCGCTCCGCCTGCCTCGCCCGCTTTGGCGACCGGCTCTCGACGGGGGTCCTCGGCGTTCGGGCGGCGGGGGGGCTTTCGGGCGCTCCTGTTCGCGCGTTGCCCGCCGCCGGCGGTCCGCTCCGCGCCGCCCGGACGCCCTCCCCCGCTCGCGACCGACCCGGAGCGTTCGGGGTCGAGCGAGGGGATCGATTTGGCGTTCCGCCACTGCGCCTCCTCGCTGAACACGTCATCGTCATCGGTCGTCTCGGACGACCGCTCGCTCGTGTCGGCCGATTCGACCTCCGTCGATTCGACCTCCGCCGAGTCGTCCGATCCGCCGTCGGCGTCGGTCGGCCGGCCGGCGTCGGCGATCGACCCGCCGGGGTCGTCGACCGCGGTTTCGGTCGCCGCCTCCGATTCGACGGCGGCGCGTTCGTCGCGTCCGTCGCCTTCGGTCTCGTCCGTCTCGGACCGACTCGCCGCGTCGCGATCGCCGGGTTCGTCGTCGCCTCCGACGTCGGTCTCCCCCCGCTCGACGCCTCCCGCTTCGGCACCTCGGTCTATCGCCCGCTCGGCCGAGCCGTCGCCTTCGGTCGCGTCCGTCGACGCGGGTTCGGGAAGTTCGACCAGATCGAGGTCGACGGCCGTGACCTCGTAGATGCCGACCTCGCCGTCCGCGCGTTCGAACGCCTCGTCGCCGGTCACGCACGTTCCGTTGTTGCCGACGAACGCGACGCTCATCGACGTCCCGCCGTGGTAGACGACGTAGTACTCCCCCGAGAGCACGTTCTCCGACAGTTCGACGTACCCGGTGAAGTTCCCGGCCGAGAGGGTCTCGTCGACCTCCGAGAGCGGGGTGTCGTTCGTGTAGTACTTCCCTTTCGTTTCGCCGCCGCGCAGGCGCATCGCGTACAGGAGCGGCAGCGACGGATGGGGCGCGGCGTACGCCGTGCCGTCGGCCCCCTCGAACGCCTCGATCGTCCCGTCGAAGACGCCGACGAACCGCCCGTTGACCGCGAACGCCCACGCGGACCCCTCGCTGAGCGCGCCCGTGAATCCCTCCTCTGCGAGCGCGGCGAGGCCGGCGTACCCGCCCGCGAACGGCTCCGAGTCCCACCCCGTGACCGTTTCGACTATGTCTCCCTTCATTCGCCCCTATGTCCCGCAAAGCCGAACAAATACTTTCCGGAGGTATCAGCGAACGGACCGAATCCACGCCGCCGCGTCCGCCGTTTCACGTTCTATTCGACTAGAACTATTACACTCGAAGCCGTTCTCGAAACGTGAGCAGCGTCCAGCACACCCGCGACCGGAGCGCGCGCGCGAGTCTCCGCCGACGGGCGGCGCTTCTCGCGACGGTCGCGGCGTGTCTGACGCTCGCCGTCGCGGGAACGTTCCGGCTCGCCGTCGGCGCGGCCGCCGCGGCTCGGTGGCTCGGACTCGCGGGCGTCGTCCTCGCCGCCGAGGGCCTGCTCGTCGGCCGCCGGCTCGACGCCAACCGCCGTCGAGACGGCGACGCGCTCCTCCCCCGGTTCGGCCTCGGCACCGACTTGACGCTCTGTCGAGGCGTCCTGCTCTCGTGGCTCGCGGGATTTCTCCTCCTCGATTGGACCGGCGGGGCGCTCCGGTGGGTGCCCGCCCTGCTGTACGGAGCCGCGGTCGTGCTCGACTACGCCGACGGGACGGTCGCGCGACGCGCCGGCCGCGAGACCGTGCTCGGGGCGCGCCTCGACACGTCGTTCGACGCGCTCGGACTGCTCGTCGCGCCGTCCGTCGCCGTCGTCGCCGGCGCGCTCCCCGTCCCCTACCTGTCGGTGAGCGCCGCGCGCTACCTGTTCGTCGCCGGGATCCGCCTCCGCGAGCGGCGGGGACTCCCGGTGTACGACCTCCCGCCGCGGCGGAGCAGGCGCGCCCTCGCGGGACTCCAGATGGCGTTCGTCGCCGCCGCGCTCTCGCCGGCGCTCGCCGGCGCGCCCGCGACCGCCGGGGCCGCGCTGTTCGGCGGCGCGTTCCTCCTCGGCTTCGTCCGCGACTGGTTCCTGGTGACGGGACGCCTCGGACCGACCGAGCGGACCGACCGCGACCGACAGCCCGCGGGCTGATCAGAAGTTCGACGAGCGACGCCGGCCTACGGGACGCGGCCGAGCAGGTCGATCTGGTGGGCGACGTACGTCAGTTCGCCCGCCTCGACGGCGTCGTGTCGGCCCTCGGCCCACGCGCGGAGATCCTCGCGGTCGATCCCGTTTTCGTCTCCCGGTTCCGCGGCGCCGCCGACGGCCCGCTCGACGATGTCGACGATGTGGTGCAGGAAGTACGCTTCGTCGTCGGAGTACGGCGGATGGACGACCCAGTCGGAACCGCCGGCCGACAGGACTTCGCCGCCGGCCCTCCCGATCTCCGAAAACAGTCTCCGCCCGGTTCGGCTCCCGCCGGGGCGATCCGGCGCGTCCATCGTCGCGTGGTAGGCGTCGATCACCCCGCGCTCGAACGCGGGGTCGGGCGCGGGCGCGAAGACGGTCTCCCCGTCGAAGGTGATCGGAAAGTAACACAGGCCGTCGGGTGCGAGGAGGTCGAACAGGTCGTCGAGGGCCGCCGGTAGCTCGACGAGGTCGAGGAAGGCGCAGCCGACGACGGCGTCCCACTCGCGCTCGACGGCCTCCCGCGCGGCGAACGTGAAGGCGTCCTCGACCGCGAACTCGACCGTGACGGCCTCGTCGTCGCGGAGCAGCCGCAGCGGTCGGTCGCCGCCGTCGACCCGGTAGCCGCGATCGCGCGCCCACGGCGGGAGGCGCTGACGGGCGGCGTCGACCGCCTCCCGCCTGACGTCGACGCCGGTGTAGAGGACGCGGTCCGGCAGCGCCCCCCACGAGAGGAGCCGCTGGAGCATCGTTCCGATGCCGACGCCCACTTCGAGGATCCGAACCGGTCCGTCGGCTCGCGACGCTCTCTCGGCGAGTTCCGCCGTCAGCCTGTCGAGCGTCGGTCGGTGCAGGGCGCGGTCGTCGACGGTCCGCTTGGCGGCGAGGTAGCGCTCGAACGAGTACGCGTCGGGGCGTGACACGGTTGACCCTTCGGTCACGTCGACAAAACCCTACTGGCGAGTCGGTCGCGCGTACCGTCTCGGTCGCACCCTCCGAGCTCAGCTCGCGAGCTCGTTGAACCGGTTGATGTCCCCGTCGGTCCCGGCGACGATCAGCGCGTCGTCGTCGCGCACGACGAAGTCCGGCCCGATCTCGGTCAGGATTTCGCCGCCCCGTTCCGCGGCGATGACGGTGCAGTTCGTCCGCGCGCGGACGTCGGCCTGCGCGAGGCTGCGACCCGCGAGTCGCGGGGCCGCGGTGCGGACGATCTCGATCTGCGTGCTCGGGGAGATGATCTCCTCGTCGAGGAGGTCCGACGCGAGCATCCGGCCGCTCACCGTCGACAGCGCGAGGACGTACTCCGCGCCGGCGCGGTAGAGCTTCGGCACGTTCTCGGCGTCGTTGGCGCGGGCGATGACCTCGACCGCCGGCGCGAGCTGCTTCGCGACGAGCGTCGCGAAGATCGTCGCCGTGTCGTCGGCCAGCGCGAACACGACGCTCCGGGCGTCCTCGATCCCCGCCGACGAGAGCGTCTGCGGGTCGGTGGCGTCGCCGACGACGTCGACGCCGGGTCCCTCGACGCGGTCCACGACGACCGTCCGAGAGCCGGCGGCGGCGAGCGCCTCGGCGACCGTCGAGCCGACCTCCCCGTACCCCGCGACGAGCACCGCCCCGCCTCCGCTGTGTCGCGTCGCCGAGAGCGTGAGTTCCTTGAGTCGCTCCAGCTGCGACTCCGGGCCGGCCACGAGCAGGATCGTGTGCTCGTCGATGACGTCGTCGGGCGAGGGCGGCGTGACGAACTCCCCGCGGAACCACGCCCCGATGACGTTCGTTCCCCTGAGGTCGGCGACGCCGCTGTCCGCGAGTCGCTCGCCGACCAGCGGACTCCCCCGGTGGACGAGGAGTTCGGCGATCTCCAGCTCGCCGCCGATCTCGACGGCGTCTACCGCCGATTCGTCGGCGTCGACGGCGTCGACGGCCGGTTCGTCGCCTTCGTTCTCGTCGTCGGTCGATCCGTCACCGTCGCCCGCATCGTCGCCGGGCGGTTCGTCCCCGCCGATTCCGTCCCCTCCGACGGACAACCCCCCCTCGCCCAGATTCGCCGAGACGGCCGTCGTCGCCTTGCTCGCGAGGCGTTCGCCGAGCATGCGTCGGGGCGAGACGACCAGATCCGCGCCGGCGTAGCGGTGGTAGTCCGCCACCTCCGGGCTCTCGATGAGGCTCACGACCCGCGTGTCGGGCGCGGCCTCCTTCGCCGAGAGGACGACGCTCGCGTTCGTCTCGTCGTCCGCGTCGGCGACGAGCGCCCTGGCGTCCGCGACGCACGCGCCTTCGAGCGTCTCGACCGACTCGGGGTCGCCGTGGATGACGCTGCGGCCCCGCTCGTACAGGTCGCGCGCCTCGTCTCGATCGGACACGACGAACAGGGACGCGACGTCCATCGAATCGAGCTCCTGCACCAGCGTCTCCCCGCGCGGCGTGTGCGCGCAGATGACGACGTGGTCCTCGTACCCCGCGACCGACGTCGGCACCGTCGTCGAGAGCCGCTCTTCGAGGAGCGGAAAGACGAACACCGGCAGCGCCATGAAGATGAGCACCACCCCGGTCAGGTCCATCACGATGACGAGGAGGTTCATCTCCGGGCTCCACCACGGAGCGTCGGAGCCGAAGCCCGTCGTGGTGAACGTCTCGACGACGACCTGGAGCGAGTGGAGGAACGTCGGCTCCCGCCCCTCGAAGGCGGCCATCGCCTCGTGGTAGACGACGGCGTAGCCGAGCATCACGGCGACGAGCGTGAGGAGGTAGTAGGTCGTTTGTCGCTTCCAGTCGATCATCTAGTCGACACTCGGTCGCGGCAGGTGCATTAAGCGTTCGACGCGGGACGCGTACGAGTACCACCTCCCCGTTTCGCGCGCCGCCGTGAACGCTAACCGCCCGCCGTCCGAACGCCCGCCATGGCCAGAGACGTCACGCACACCGCACGCCGTCCGCTGATCGTCGGTCCGGAGCACGTCGACGAGGAGAAGGGCGACATCGCGATCTGCCGCTGCGGCCTGAGCGACGACGCGCCGTTCTGCGACGGCTCGCACCGGGCGACGGGGTCCGAGGAGGAGGGCGTCAGGTACAGGTACGACGACGGAACTCGGCGGGAGGTCGCGCGAATCGAGTACGCCGACGGAACGGTCGAGACGCCGTCGGCCGACGGCGAGCGGGCGCGAGATTCGAGCGAGGAACCGCGCGGAACGAACGAGCCGACGCGCGGGACGGGCGAGCCGACGCGCGATGCGAGCGAGGCGGACCGCTGAGCGCGGACCCGTCGGACGCAGAAGGGAGTCGGTCGAACGCCTACGCGCCGCCGATCGCGGCGCCGACGTACAGCACGACGACGAGGAAGATCCAGACGACGTCGACGAAGTGCCAGTACATCGAGACGGTGCTGACGGAGACGTGACGGTCGGCGGAGTACTGCCCGGCCAGCGCGCGGACGAACACGATGCCGAGGAGCACCGCGCCGAGCGTGACGTGCAGGCCGTGCAGGCCGGTCAGCCCGAAGAACGCGGAGGCGAAGATGCCGCTCGTGAGGGTGAACCCTTCGTGGACGATGAACTCGAAGTACTCGAGCACCTGCCCGGCGATGAACACCGCGCCGAGCACCAGCGTCGCGAGCAGCCCCAGGACGAACTGGCGGCGGTTCTCGCGGCGGATGGCGACGTGCGCCCAGTGGAGGGTGAAGCTCGATGCCACGAGGAGCGCGGTGTTGGCGAGGACGAGCGAGTTGATCAGCCCCGGGAGTTCCGCGCCTTCCGGCGGCCACGTGCCCGCGCGGATGAAGAAGTAGTAGGTGAACACCGCGCCGAACGTCGCCAACTCGGAGCCGAGGAAGGCGATCATGCCCCAGCGGAGCGCCGTTTCGGCCTCCTCGTCCGCGCCGCGCGACCAGAAGTGGCTGACGAACGCGTGGTAGAGCCAGCCGTAGAGGCCGACGAGGAACAGCCCGACGCTCGCGATGGCGACGGCGGGTCCGACGATCGGATCGATGAGGCCGCTGTTTCCTTCGCCAACGATGTACAGGCCGGCTCCGAAGTAGATCCCCGCACCTCCGAGCGCGGTGACGAACGGCCACCAGCTGGCCTCGCCGAACCCGCGGGGCCAGTCCTGGACGGCCGGGAGGTGATGGCCGTGGTCCTCGTGAGAGTCTTCCGTACTCATACCCGGGCGTTGCCCTTCGACTACTAAAAAACCTCCCAAGCGCGCGCGACCCCGTGACCCCGCCCCGTTCCGAAACCTACTCGGGTGGGTCCGTCCTAGATCGACCGTACCGACTCGACGACCGCTCCATCGACCATGCGCACGAACACGACCGCGACGGACGCGAACCCGACTCAGACGGGCCCGAACCCGGCCCAGACGGGCGCGACCGTTCCCGACGGCGAACAGGCGTACGAGTGCCCAGACTGCGGTCGGCCGTTCGCGCGCGAGAAACACCTCGCGCTCCACCGCGGGCTCGACCACGCCGGCTCGCTCGACGAGGCGGAGCGCGAGGCGTTCTACGAGGCGTACGACGAGGAGGAAGCCGAGATCAGACGCTTCAGGATCGTCGCGCTCGGCGCGCTCGTGCTCGTCTACTTCGGCTTCCTGTTCGCCTACGCGGTGTTCGCCTGAGGACGCCGTCCGACCGCTCGCGCCGGGGCGTTACTCGGGCTGCGCCGCGGCTCGGTGGTACGGCTGGGCGAAGATCGTCTCCCGAAGCTCCGCGAGGGACTCGCGACCCCCCGAGGACATCGACGACACCACCGCGAACACCTCCTGTCTGGAGATCTTCACGCCGCGCTCCGACAGCGCGTCCTCCGGGTTGTCCAGAAGCTCCCGGAGCGTCCCGACCGCGAGGAGGAACGGGATCGCCCACGCCGCGAGCGTGTTGCCGTCCGTCGTCGGCACCGTCTCCAGGTACGTCTGCGCGTCGTCGAGGAACGAACGGGCGTGCTGGGCCGTCCGTTTGACGACCGCGGCGGACGCGGTCGCGTTCTTCGGCTCGACGAGTTCGTCCTGCGAGACGCCCTCCGCCGCGAGCCACTCCGCGGGGAGGTAGACGTTGTTCTCGGCCGTGTAGTCGTCGTACACGTCCTTCGAGATGTTGACGAGCTGGAGGAGGAGCCCGAACTCCTCGGCGGTGTCGTACAGCCGCGCGCGCCGCTCGCGGTCGATCTCGCCGCGCGTCACGAGGTTCGTGATGAGGTTGCCGACGGTGCCCGCCGCGTAGTAGCAGTACTCTTCGAGCTCCTCGCGCGACTGGATGCGCAGGCCGCCGGTGTCGGCGTGGCGCTCGACGAACATCGCCATCCCCTGGACGAGCTCGCGTGCGGGGGGCGTGACCGCTTCGCGGACGTCGTCGGGCAGCGACTCGAAGGTTCGAACGATCCGGGGGGCGTTCGCGACGACGTTCCAGTCCTCGCTTCGATCGTCGCCGGCCGGTACGTGCGGTGCGACCGCGGCCGCGAACTCGTCGATGGTCGTCCCGTCGTCGGGGTCGAGCGCGCGGTCGTACAGCCGGAGCAGGCGGGCCTGTTCGTCGACGGGGATGTGGTCCGCGTCCTCGACGGTGTCGGCGATTCGGCAGACGAGGTAGCCGAGACAGATGTACGACGACATCGGTTCGTCGAGCACGTCCACCGTCAGCGCGAAGGTGCGCGAAACGCCCTGCACCGCCTCGTGGCACCACTCGAGGTCGGAATCTTCGTCGAGGGGCCGGGGATCAACGTCTCCAGACATTCAAGTACGGTGGGTTAGGGAGGGGAACATAAAAAGTCTCGTGGGCAGACCGAATTCTGACGCCCGGCGTACCCGAAAATGACGGGAGCGGCCCGCGGTCGTAAACGATGAACCGTGTGGAAAAGATAAAGCGTCGACGCCCGAAGTGCGTGGTATGGACTTCGCCCTCACGACGGAGCAAGCGCAGATCCGGGACATGGTCGCCGAGTTCGTCGACGAGGAGATCAGGCCGGTCGCCGCCGAGATCGACGAGACGGACGAGTTCCCGCGCGAGTTGATCGACGCCATGGCCGAACTCGGCCTGATGGGCATGCCGTTCCCCGAGGAGTACGGGGGGGCCGGTCTCGACTACCACTCCTACGCGATCGGGCTGGAGGAGATCAGCCGCGGCAGCGGCGGGCTCGGCACCGTCGTCGCCGCCCACACCAGCCTCGCGGGCAACATGCTGTACGAGTTCGGCGACGAGGGGCAAAAGGAGGAGTACCTCACGCCGCTCAACCTCGGCGAGGACGTCGGCGCGTTCGCGCTCTCGGAGGCGGGGGCCGGCAGCGACGTGCCCGCGATGGGGACGACCGCGGTCGAGGATGGCGACGAGTACGTGATAAACGGCGGGAAGCTGTGGATCTCGAACGGCTCCGTCGCCGACACGGTCACGCTGTTCGCCAAGACGGACCCGGAGGCGGGCAACAGGGGGATCTCCTCGTTCGTCGTCCGACCCGAGGAGGACGATGGCTTCGTCGTGGAGGGGACGGAGCACAAGCTCGGCGACAAGGGGTGTCCGACCGCGGAGCTTCGGTTCGACGACATGCGGATCCCCGCCGATCGGCTGCTCGGCGAGGAGGGCGAGGGGTTCGTCCAGGCGCTGAAGACGCTCAACGGCGGACGGATCACCATCGCCGCTCGGAGCATCGGAATCGCGCGCGCCGCGCTGGAGGACGCGCTGCGGTACTCGCAGGAGCGCGAGCAGTTCGGGGGGCCGATCGCGGACTTTCAGGCGATCCAGCACAAGCTCGCCGACATGGACACGAAGGTGCAGGCCGCGAAGCTTTTGATGCACCGCGCGGCGGACAGGAAGATGCGCGGCGAGAGCTACATCAAGGAGGCCGCGCAGGCGAAGCTCTACGCGAGCGAGATCAGCCGCGAGGTCGCGAACGAGGCGATCCAGATCCACGGCGGATACGGCTACACGAGCGACTTCCCCGTCGAGCGGTACTACCGCGACGCGAAGCTGAACGAGATCTACGAGGGGACGAGCGAGGTCCTGCGGAACACGATCGCCCGCCAGCTTCTGGAGTGAGCGACGTCCGCGACCGTCCCCGGCCGACGGTCCGAGACTATCCGCCCACGGCTCCCGCGAGGTCGGCGTAGTCGACGTGATCGGTCCGCGACTGGTACTCCTCCGCGACGGCGAGCACGGAGAGGTCGGCGTACGCCCGCCCGACGAACTCGATCGCGGTCGGGAGGTCGCGCTCGCCGAACCCGTTCGGGACGACGACGCCCGGCAGGCCGGCCACGTTAGAGGCCGCGCCCATCGACGTCGTACCGTACTCAGCGAAGTAGTCCACGAACGAGCCCTCCAGCGGACTGGCGACGGACGCTCGCGCCGGGACCACCACGGCGTCGTAGCCGGCGAACGTCTCGTCCAGCGCGCGCTGGATCTCCGTCCGGACGCGCATCGCGTCGATGTAGTCGCGCGCGAGGACGACCTGTTGGGCGTACCCGCCCACCCGCGAACCTTCGTTCGACAGCTCGAGCGCGTCGCCGCCCTCGACGAGGTCCGAAAACGCCGATCCCGACTCGGCGTCGATGACGAGCCCCGCGACCGACTCGTACGGGAAGTCGGGCAGCGAGATCTCCTCGACCGCGGCGAACTCTCGAACGATCTCGACCGACCGGCGATAGTTCTCGCGGACGCCCTCCTGCTCGTCCTCGCCCGCCCCTTCGACGACGGCGACGCGCGGTCGCTTTCGTCCCGTCGAGCCGGGTGCGCACGCGGGCCGATCCGCGGTGGTCGGATCGCGCTCGTCCGGGCCGGCGACCGCGCGGTACACGCGCTCGCACCCCTCGGCCGACCGGCACATCGGCCCGAGTTTGTCCATGGTGTACGACAGCGCCATCGCGCCGTGGCGGCTCACCCGGCCGTAGGTCGGGCGGAAGCCGACCGCGCCGCTGAACGCGGACGGGCAGACGATGGAGCCGAACGTCTCGCTCCCGACGGCGAAGCCGACGAGGCCGGCCGGTACCGCGGCGCCGGGGCCGCTGGAGGAGCCGCAGGTCCACGCCTCGGCGTTCCACGGGTTCTTCGTCGGGCCGGTGAGGGACGCGTCGGCGGCGTCGTAGCCGAGCCCGCCTGCCAGTTCGATCATGGCGAGTTTGGCCACCAGCACGCCGCCGGCCGCGTCGAGCCGTTCTATCACCGTCGCGTCGTAGTCGAACTGCTGGTCGCGGAAGGGGACGGCCCCCCACGTCGTCGGGTAGTCTCGCGTGGCGAGCAGGTCCTTCACGCCGTAGGGAATGCCGTGGAGGGGTCCGCGGTCCTCCCCGGCCGCCAGCTCCGCGTCCATCCGGTCGGCGGCGTCGAGCGCGCGCCCCTCCGTGACCGTGACGACGGCGTTCAGCTCCTCGCCGACGGTCCGCAACCGTTCGACGTACGCTTCCGTCAGTTCGCGCGAGGTGAACTCGCCGGCTCGGAGGCCCGCGGCGAGGTCGTCGATCGTGCCGAAGAGGACCGACTCGTCCATCAGTCCTCACCCCGGTGCGGCCGGAACGCGAACGCCGGCTCGGTGGCCGGATCGAGGTCCACGGCGCGCACCTCCGCCGCGGCGCGCAGGTCGGCCTCGATCCCCGCCCGCACCGCGTCGAGCCGGTCGTCCGTCAACTCCTCGCCGTAGTTGGCCTCGACGTACGCGAGCAGGGCGTCCGTCCCCGGCGGCGCGTCGTCCCCCTCCACCGACGCCGGCTTCGCGCTCGCGTCGTCGGCCGCATCCGCAGCCGCCGGCTCCGACAGCGCGCCCACCGCGCCCGCGGCGGCCACCGCACCCAGCACGGTTCGGCGGCGGAGGGGGAGGCGTCCCGCCGCGCTCTTGCCATCTTCGCTGTCTGTCTCGTCTGATTGATCGTGCATGCGAGAGACTATTTCACACATTCGGTGAAATCGTTTCTTACGGCGGTCATTCTGTCGGGAAGTTCCGGCGGGTCGTCCGTTCTTCCGATCGCTCGGGCTTCGGCTCGCGAACCGGACTCTTCGTTTCCGCCGATTTTCTGTACGATTTCTGATAACCCTTTTGCCGGTGCGATACCAACGAAACGGCACGAAGGAGGGCCCGTACCGTGCGATTCCGTTCCTCGTCGGTGCCGAGAGAGAACGCCGACGTGTGGCCACGCTCCCCGCGTCGCGGTCGGAACGGACGCCCGCCCCGCGGCCCCGCGTAACCACATCATGGTCAACTACGAACTCGCGCTGACGGTGCTGATGGGGTTGCTCCTCGTCGCCGTCGTCGTCTGGCTCGCCAGAGTCGAAAACTGGGTCTCCGCGACGCCCGCCGTCGCCGGCGGCGTGCAGACCCCGACGGAACGCGAGCGCCTGTACGAGGAGAAGCCGTCCGGCCTCATCCGGTGGCTCACGACCGTCGACCACAAGGACATCGGGATCCTCTACTTCGTCTTCTCCACCGTCACGCTGTTTTGGGCGGGCGCGTCGGTGCTCCTGATGCGGGCGGAGCTTTTCGACCCCGAGATGACGCTCCTCACGAACAACCTCTACAACGGGCTTCTCACCTCCCACGGCATCACGATGCTGTTCCTCTACGCGACGCCCGTCATCGCCGCGCTGGGCAACTATCTGGTGCCGCTCGTCATCGGCGCGGACGACATGGCCTTCCCCCGCATCAACGCCATCGCCTTCTGGCTCCTCCCGCCGGCGACGCTCCTCATCTGGGCCGGCTTCTTCTTCCTCCCCCTCGCCTCCGCCGCCGGTATCGAACCCGCCCAGACGGCGTGGACGCTGTACACGCCCCTCTCCGCGGGCGTCGGAAACGATCCCGTCGGGGGCCTCGGCGTCGACCTGATGCTCCTGGGATTGCACCTGTCGGGGATCAGCGCGACGATGGGCGCGATCAACTTCATCGCCACCATCTTCTCCGAGCGCGCGGAGGAGGTCACCTGGGCCAACCTCGACATCTTCTCGTGGACGGTGTTGACGCAGTCCGGCCTGATTCTCTTCGCGTTTCCGGTGCTCGGCAGCGCGATCGCCATGCTGCTTCTCGACCGCAACCTCGGGACGACGTTCTTCGCGGTCGAGGGCGGCTCGCCGCTCCTCTGGCAGCACCTCTTCTGGTTCTTCGGCCACCCCGAAGTCTACATCATCGTCCTCCCGCCGATGGGCGTCGTGAGCCTCGTCCTCCCGCGATTCGCGGGACGACGGTTGTTCGGCTTCAAGTTCGTGGTGTACTCGACGCTGGCGATCGGGGTGCTCTCGTTCGGCGTCTGGGCCCACCACATGTTCTCGACGGGCATGGACCCCCGCCTCCGCGCCAGCTTCATGGCGGTGTCGCTCGCGATCGCCATCCCGAGCGCCGTCAAGACCTTCAACTGGATCACCACGATGTGGAACGGTTCGATCCGCCTCACCGCCCCGATGCTCTTTTGCGTCGGCTTCGTCGCCAACTTCGTCATCGGGGGGGTAACGGGGGTGTTCCTGGCGTCGATCCCGGTCGACCTCGTGCTCCACGACACCTACTACGTCGTCGGTCACTTCCACTACATCGTCTCGGGGGCCATCTCGTTCGCCGCGTTCGCGGCGGCGTACTACTGGTTCCCCCTGGTCACCGGACGGATGTACCAGCGCCGGCTCGGAGCGTGGCACTTCTGGCTGTCGATGGTGGGGACGAACGTCACGTTCTTCGCGATGATCCTGCTCGGCTACGGGGGGATGCCCCGGCGGTACGCCACCTACCTCCCGCAGTTCCTCGAACTGCACCAGATCGCGACCGTCGGCGCGTTCATGATCGGTCTCGGGAACCTCATCTGGCTCCTGAACATGGTGCAGTCGTGGTACGAGGGGCCGGTCGTCGAGGGCGACGATCCGTGGAATATCGGCCGGTACGGCCTTCGGACGAGGGAGTGGAACTGGCTCGGACAGAAGCAAGAGCGCGCCCGGGCGTTCGCGGACGGCGGCGACGAGTCGGGGGCGACGGACGACTGAGCGGTGACGACCGTCGCTGAGTCGTCCCACCTTCGCGGTGATGACCGCTCAGTCGTTTCACCTTCGCGGCGAACGCCGTTCAGTCGTTCGCGACGCTGGTTACGCGGTCGAGGCCGGCCAGATCGACCGTCCCCGAGAGCGTCCGGTTCGGGTAGGGGATGTCGATCCCCTCGGCGTCGAACCGCTCCTTGACCGCCGTGACGTACTCGCCGCGGGTCTTCACGAAGTCCGCGCGGCTCGGCTCCGCGATCCAGATCCGCGACTGGAGGACGACGCTCGAATCGCCGAGTTCGGTGAGCCGAACCGAGGGTTCGGGGGTGTCGAGGACGCCGTCGTGCGCCTCGGCCTCCTCGACGATGATGTCGGTCGCGCGGTGGATGTCGTCGTCGTAGCCGATGCCGAACGGCACCTTGAGCCGGAGCTTGTTCTTCGCGACGGGATTCTTGATGACGTCGTCGGTGAGCTGGGAGTTCGGAACCGTCAGGAGTTCGTTGTCGAACGTCCGGACGCGCGTGACGCGGAAGCTGATGTCCTCGACGATGCCGGCGTTGTCGTCCCACTCGATCCAGTCGCCGATGCGGAACGGTCGATCGGTGAAGATGAAGATGCCGGCGACGAAGTTCGCGATCACGTCCTGCATCGCGAAGCCGACCGCGAGCGTGGCCGCCGCGGCGACCGTGGCGAGCGCCTGCAGGAAGTTGCCGAACTTGGCGAACCCGAACGCGACGGCGACCGCGACGAAGACGACGAGGACGCCCGCGATCTTCTTCAGCGGCCTTCTCGCGTGCACTTCGAGCCCGCGGGAGTCGAGCACGCGGTCGAGGAGCGGGAGGACGAGGATCCGCCCGGCGAAGTAGACCACGATAAATGCGAGCACGAACGAGAGCGTCTGTCCGATCGGCCCCGCGCCGGGGACGTTCTGGCTCGCGAGGAGGTCGCCGATCGCGGTGTTCGTCTGCAGCGGGATCGTCATCGGTAGAAGACCGCCGTGTTGCCGCGCGTCTCGATCAGCTCGGCGTCGACCTCCTCGGCCAGCTCGTCGGCGAGTTCCTCGGTCGAGGTGCGCCCGCGGGCGGCGCGGAGGAACTTCACCTTCACCAGATCCCGCTCGCCGAGCTGGTCGTCCAGCTCGTCGCGCACGGCCCCGATGCCGCTCTTTCCGACCCAGACGGTCACGTCGAGGTCGTGCGCCTCCTTTCGCAGCTCCTGTCTGTTCATGTCGGACACTCGTATCGGGCGGAGCGGGTTGAACGTTTGTATTTTCGTTCCGCGTCGCGGGCGCGATCCGGCGCCCGAGCCGCGCGTCGTCGGGCGCGGACCGGCTACTCACTCGAACGGGTACCGCTTCGTCGCCCCGCAGTCGAGACAGCGGATCACGACGCGACCCGGGCGGAGCCGGACGCGGGCGTTCGCGCCGGGTCGAAGGTACGCGTCGCAGGCGTCGCAGGTGAAGCGCGTGAACTCGCGGGGAAGGCCGCAGCGGTTGCGCTCGGCGATGCGCCGCGCGAGGCGGACGTACTCGCGGGCGCGGTCGTCCTCGCGCGCCGCGGCGGCCTCCCTCGCCAGCGCGTGCAGGCGGTCGATGCGCTCCTCCGCGATGCTCGGCATGGTCCGGTTTGGGTGGGCGCGGGGGGCGGGTAAAGGCGTTGCGACAGCGAGCCGACGACCGAGGTGGATATTTTTGAATAGATATCTAGAAAGCTATCTGTATATCCACCCGTACCGCTCGTCGAACCTGAAGCGACGTCGCCGCGCGTATTCGACGGCCGAGAGTCGGCACAGTAATGCGTCCGACCCGAGATACGCGACGCGATGCGCGTCCTGAACTACCTCGAACTCGCCTCCCGCCTCGACCGCAGCGGGATCGGGACCGCGGTGGACCAACAGCGCGCGGCGCTTTCGACGACCGACGTCGAGGTCGTGACGACGCCGTGGCGGGGAGGGAACCTCCTGCGGATCCCCGGCAACGCGCTCCGACTCCGCAACCCGGTCGTCGACTTCGACGTCGCCCACTGCAACCTCATCGGGCCGGGGAGCCTCGCCGTGGCCCGGCACGCGCGGTACCACGACAAGCCGCTCGTGCTCCACGCACACGTCACCCGCGAGGACTTCGCCGGGAGCTTCCGGGGCTCGGAGGCCATCGGGCCCGCGCTGGGCCGGTACCTCCGGTGGTTCTACTCGCAGGCGGACCTCGTGCTCTGTCCGAGCGAGTACACGAAGCGCGTGCTCGAATCGTACCCCGTCGACGCGCCGATCCGACCGGTGAGCAACGGCGTCGACGTCGACGCCCTCCGCGGCTTCGAGGACCTCCGGGACGCCTATCGAACGCAATACGACCTCGACGGCCTGCTCGTCTTCGCGGTGGGCAGCGTCTTCGAGCGGAAGGGACTCACGACCTTCTGCCGGCTGGCGCGCGAGACCGACCACGAGTTCGCGTGGTTCGGCGCCTACGACACGGGGCCGCACGCCTCGAAGGCCGTCAGATACTGGACGCAAAACCCGCCGGAGAACGTCACGTTCACGGGGTGGATCGACGACAAGCGCGGCGCGTTCGGCGCGGGCGACGTGTTCCTCTTCCCGACGAAGGTCGAGAATCAGGGGCTCGTCGTCCTCGAAGCGATGGCCTGCGGAAAGCCGGTCGTCCTCCGGGACATCCCCGTGTTCAGGGAGTTCTACGCGGACGGCCACGACTGCCTCCTGTGTTCCTCCCGCGCGGAGTTCCGCGAGGCGCTCGACCGCCTCGCCGACGACCCGGCGCTTCGGAAGCGACTCGGGGCGAACGCCCGCGAGACCGCCGAAGAACACGGCCTCGACCGGCTGGGTGAACGGCTCGTGGAGGCGTACGCCGACGCCGCGGCGGTGCGAACCGGGGGCGGCGCCCCGCGGTGACCGGCGAGTGAACCAGATGGCAAGCGATTAAATCCGCCTCCGCGAAACGTGGGTAATGGACGCGGTCGTCGCTTTCACGGACACCTACCTCCCGACGGTCAACGGCGTCACCTACACGGTGCAGACGTGGCGCGACCGCTGGCGGGCGCGCGGCGGTCGCATGGACGTCGTCTACCCCGCCGCCGACGGGTACGAACCGGGCCGCGGCGAGTATCCGATCCGAAGCCTCCCGTTTCCGTTCTACGAGGGGTTCCGGTTCGGCCTGCCGAAGGTTCCGGAGAGCGTCCGCGACGCCGACGTCGTCCACGCCCACACCCCCTTCGCCCTCGGACTGGGCGCGATGCGGCTCGCCAAGCGCGAGGGAACGCCGCTCGTCGCCTCCTACCACACGCCGACCGGCGAGTACGCCTCGTACCTGACCTCCCGAGAGCGGCTGGAGACGCGGATCGAGGGGCTGAGCGAGCGGTACGAGCGGTGGTTCTTCGACCGAACCGACGCGATCATCGCCCCGAGCGAGTCGACGCGGCGGCACCTGCTCGACGCCGTCGGCGTCGACGCGCCCGTTCGGGTCGTCCCGAACGGCGTCGACGTCGAGCGGTTCCGTCCGGTGGACGACGCCACGTTCCGAGAGCGACACGACCTCGGCGACGGCGCGCTCCTCGGGTACACCGGCCGGCACGGGTTCGAGAAGTGCCTCTCGGACGCCGTCGACGCCGTGGCGGGCGCGGACGTCGACGCGACGCTCGTCTTCGGCGGCGACGGGCCCGCGCGGCCGCACCTCGCAGCCCGGGCGGAGAGCCGCGGGGTCGACGCGCGCTTTCTCGGCTTCCTCGACCGCGAGGAGCTGCCGGCGTTCTACTCGGCGCTCGACGCGTTTCTGTTCCCCAGCCCCGTCGAGACGCAGGGACTCGTCGCGCTGGAGGCGAACGCCTGCGGCACGCCCGTCGTCGGCGTCGACCGCGGGGCGCTCGCCGACACGATCGTCGAGGGCGTCACCGGCTACCACTTCGACTCCGGCGACGTGGCCGGGTTCGTCGCGGCGATCGAGCGAGCGATCGAAGAGCGCGATCGCCTGCGCGAGGGCTGTCTGGATCGTCGAGCCGAGATCAGCGTCGAGCACGCGGTCGACAGGCTGGTCGAGGTGTACGCGGCGGTGCAGTAGCGGTGAGCGCGGCGGTGCGGTAGAAAAGATGGACGACGGCGCGGACCGCCTTCGACGGTTCGTCGGTCGGCGTCGTCCGCACCTCGACGCCGCTCGTTCTCACCCGTTGCCGTCTTCGAGCGCCTGCGCGATGCGCTGGAGCTGTCGCGTCGCGTCGCGCACCTCGTCGCGGAGCTGGCGAACCTCGCGGACGAGTTCCTCGTTGCCGACGTCGCTCTCGCGCTCGCCGGGGCCGCCCGCCGCGCCCGGCGGCCCGCCGCCCATGGCACCGGGACCGCCGGGGCCGCCGCCCATCATGCCGCTCATCATCTGCGCGAACGGGTTACCGCCCATGCCGGGGCCGCCGCCGGGACCGCCCATCACGTCCTCCGGGCTCGGCGGTTCCTCCCCTTCCTCGCGCTCTTGCGCGCGTCGCTCGCGGATCTCCTCGACGCGCTCGCGGAAGGACTTCTCCTCGCCCTCCGGCTCCGGTCCCGAGTCGGCCTCGGGCCCCGCGTCGGATTCGGACTCTCGCTCCGGTTCCGGCTCCGGTGTCGACGCCTCGTCACCTGGTTCGTCTTCGGGCATAGCTATGGGTTCGCAAGCCAGCCCGAAAAGGGTTGTTGCTCGCGGTCGAGAACGCCCGGTTACCCGAACGCTCCGAGGCTCGACTGGAGGTCCCGCGCGTCGGAGCCGGGTTCGACCTCGTAGCCCACGAGGTCGCGCAGGTCCACCGCGTAGGTGCTGCCGGCGCGATCGAGCACGAGCAAGCGCCCCTTCGTGCCGCGGACGGTCCCGGCGGCGATGGTCTCTGCCACTGGTCGGGCGTCGAGGTCGAGCCCGTAGTCGAACGAGAACGTCTCGATCGGGTCGAAGCCGTCGAGGAGCGCGCTCCACGCGTCCTCGTCGACCATCCGGTGGAGCCCCCGCCGCTTCGCCGGCGCGCGAACCCGGTCGGGGATCGTCTCCGCGATCCCGGCTTCGATCTCGCGGGCGATTCGGCCGTCCTCCACCGTCCGAACGTGCGCCGCCCGATCCGCGCCCTGTTCGCGGAGGCGCGTCTCCAGCCGCCACAGCTTCGTCACCCCGACCTTGAACCGCTCGGGCGCGAACGCCGCGAGGTACACGGCGTGGTCGTCGAAGCAGTCCATCTCGTCTTTCAGGCACGTCCCGGTGCACCGGGCGCAGACCCAGGTTCGCCGGTGGTCGTGGCAGTACGGCGCGTCGGACGCGTCGCAAGCGACGTGCTCGCCCTCGTGGAGGGTGCCCGCGCAGTGGCGGTCGAGCAGAGCGTACGATAGCTCCGTCCCCGGGTCGAGGGGGACGTACTCGACGGCGGAGGCCGCCCCGTCGTCGCCGGAACCCGTCCGATCCGCGCCCGTCGGAGGACCGTCGGCCCCGCGAGCGCCGATCCCGCGAGCGTCGGCGTCGCTCAAAAGGAGGCCGCCGTCCAGCGCGTCGTAGCCGACGATCTGCACACCCTCCGTAGCGGGCGTACCGATAAAGGCGTGTCCGTTGCGCTCGCTGCCGACTCAACTCGAACCACCGCAATCGGTGTTTACTAATGATACCCGAAATTTTAAGAGTAATATTTAATACTGAATGTAATTCATCTTGATCGCAATGTTACGAAATAGTGATGGTTCGACGCGGCGAAACGTTCTGAAAGCGGTCGGCGGTACGGCGGGGTTGGGCGGCATCACCCGCCTCGCGTCGGCGTCCGAGGGGAACACGGTCGAGGTGATCGTCGGGTTCGCCGGAAAGAGCGGCCGCCGCGCGGCGGCGAGCGAGGCCGCGTCGATCCACCGCGAGTTCGCGTTCGACGCGATGACGATCTCGGTCAACGAGAACGCGATTCCGGGGCTCCGAAACCGGGGGGACGTCAGGTACGTAGAGGAGAACGGGACGATGCAGGCGTTCGCGCAGACCGTCCCGTGGGGCGTGGATCGCGTGGACGCGCCGGTCGCCCACGACGACGGCTCGACCGGCTCCGGGGCGGACATCGCGATCATCGACACCGGGATCGACAGCGACCACCCCGACCTCGTCGACAACCTCGGCGAGGGCGAGGCGTTCGTCGAGTGCGGCGAGGGCGGGATCACGTGCGCCTTCTCGGGGAACGACAACAGCTGCAACGAGAGCTGGGACGACGACAACGATCACGGCACCCACTGCGCCGGCACCGCCGACGCCGTCGACAACGACGAGGGCGTCGTCGGCGTCGCGACCGAGGCGACGCTCCACGCCGTCAAAGTGCTCGACAAGCGCGGGAGCGGTACCTTCTCGGACATCGCCGCCGGCGTCGAGTGGACGGCCGACCAGGGGTACGACGTGGCGAGCATGAGCCTCGGCGCGAGTTCGGGATCCGAAGCCCTGAAAGACGCCTGCGTCTACGCGTACGACCGCGGCGTGCTCCTCGTCGCCGCCGCCGGCAACGACGGCCCCTGCTCCGACTGCGTCGGCTACCCGGCCGCCTACGACGAGGTGGTCGCCGTCAGCGCGACCAGCGAGGACGATTCGCTCGCCGACTTCTCCTCGACGGGTCCGGAGATCGAACTCGCCGCCCCCGGCGAGGACGTGTACTCGACGATTCCCGGCGGATACGACACGTTTTCGGGCACGTCGATGGCGTGCCCGCACGTCGCCGGCGCGGGGGCGCTGTTGATGGCCGAGGGGGATACGAACGCGGAGGCCCGCGACCGTCTCCGCGGGACGGCGGAGGACGTCGGCCTGTCGAGCGAAGAGCAGGGCGACGGCCTGCTCGACGCTGCGGCCGCGGTGGGGCTCTGAGAGTCCTTCGCGGGGTCCGTCCGGTTTCGTCGCCGCTTCGACGACGTCCGCGACGCGGGCCGCGGGAATTATACGGACGGCCGGCGGACCGTCGGAGCATGCTCGACGCGACCCTGTCCGTCACGCCGTCCGCAGACCGCGTTCGATTCGCCCTCGCGGTCGAGAACGCGGGCGACGACCCGATCACCCTCTCGTTCCGCGACGGCCGGCGCGCCGACTTCGTCGTCCGGTCCGACGGCGAGGAGGTCTGGCGCTGGAGCGACGGCCGGATGTTCACGCAGGTGCTCGCCTCGGAGACGCTCGACTCGGGCGAACGGGCGCGCTACGACGGCGAGTGGGAGGAGCCGACCCCGGGTTCGTACGTCGCGGTCGGCGTCCTCGCCGCCGACGGCGTCGACCTCGAAGCGGAGGCGTCCTTCTCCGTCTGATCCCCGCGATCCGAGCGCGACTGAACGTTCATGCGCTCGCGCGCCGTATCGTGAACCGCGGATCGTTCGGTTACGCCCCGCGAATCGCTCTCCCCGCGCCGCCCGCCGCGGCACGGAGGTCGAACCATGTCCCTGAAGGAACTCATCCGCGACCTCGAATCCCGCCGGAAGACGGTCACGATCTTCGCGCACGAGCCGGATCCCGGCCTCGCCGAGTACTTCGACGACTGGCACGTCTCCGTCGAGTACGAGCGGCTCCCGCGCGACGGCTACGAGGAGTTCGTCGTCGTCAGCGAGGGCGACGAGTACCTCGGGAGCGTCGGCGTCGGCGCGCTGGCCGCCCTCCAGTCGCCGCGAATCCGCGATCCGGGACGGCGCAAGCTCGCCGAGGCGGACCTCCACTACCTCCTCGAACTGCTCGACGACTCCGTCTTCTCCTCGTTCGATCGCCGGCAGATGCTCGCGGCGTCGCGGGAGTTCGAGGACCGCGCCGCGCGGGTCGGGCGCGGGACGCTCTCGGCCGGGTTCCAGTCGCTGTCTGCGATGCGGCGTCAGCTCCCGGTCTACCGGGAACTCGCCTCGCTCCCCGGACTGTCGGTTCACGTCTACGGACGGGCCGACTGGGACCCCCCCGACGTTCCCGGCGTGGTCGTCCACCGGCTCGCCGACGGGGAACTCGCGGACGTCTGGTTCGTCGCGTACGACGGGGGCGGCAACCCGATGTACGAGTGCGCGCTGGTCGCCGAGGAGGTCGGACCCGGAGATTTCTACGGCTTCTGGACGTACGACCCGGCGCTGGTCGACCGCGTGTTCGACGCGGTCCGAGAGGCCGCGGCCGGCGACCCCGTCGACGAAAACGAAACCCCCTAACCCGCGGGCTCGTTCGGTTCGTTCATGCAGGGAGAGCACGAAGTGGTCGTCCTCAGGCTCGGGCACAGACCGGGGCGGGACGACCGCATGACGACGCACGTCGCGCTCACGGCGCGCGCGCTCGGCGCGGACCGGGCGATCCTCGTCGGCGACGCGGGGCAGTCGGCCGAAACCGTCGCCGACATCACGGCGCGCTTCGGCGGCCCCTTCGACGTGGAGGTGAGAGAGTCGTACCGACCGCTCCTGCGCGACTGGGAGGGGACGATCGTCCACCTCACGATGTACGGCGAGCGCGTGGAGGACGCGGCGGCTGACGTAAGGGAGGCACACGCCGAGGGACCGCTGCTCGTCGTCGTCGGCGCGGGGAAGGTGCCGTTCGAGGTGTACGAGGCGGCCGACTGGAACGTCGGCGTCACGAACCAGCCGCACTCGGAGGTCGCCGCGCTGGCCGTCTTCCTCGACCGCCTGTTCGACGGTCGGGAACTCGACCGCGAGTGGACCGACGCGGAGCGGCGGGTGATCCCGCAGGCGACGGGCAAGCGCGTCGAAGCGGCCGACGACGCGTCGGAGTGAGCGAAAGAGATCGGAGACGTCCCCTCACGCCCCCCACGTCCAGCGCGTGTCGAGGAGGTACCGGTAGAAGCCGGAGACGAAGATCGCGCCGCCGTTCGCCACGAGGTACTCCAGCCCTCCCCACGCGACGAGCGCGTACAGCAGGCCGACCTGGATCGGGATCGCGGATCCCCGGACGAGGTTCGTCCTGAACAGCCCGGTCAGGTATTCGCCCCTGGTGGCGTGGCGCACCCGTTTGAACGTCCACACGTTGTTGGCGACGTACTGTGCGACGATCGTGATCTCGATCGCGACGACGGCCCCGACGAGGTAGTACAGCCCCGCGACGTCGACGAAGAACCAGAGCAGCACCGTTTGCAAGCCCGCCGCGACGGAGCCGACGCTGAAGAATCTCAGCAGTCGCGCGATCCGACGATCGTCGACGCACCGGTCGAGTCGCGGCAGTTCCGGGCTCATCGGTGGCTCACTGGTAGCCCAACGCCGTGAGTCGGTCCGACACGTCGTCCGGAACCGAGTCGTCCGCGTCGGCGTTCGCCCTCTCCCGTTCGATCCGCTCCGCGTGCGCGTCCACGATCGGGTCCAGCGCCACCCTCGCCTCGTCGGCCTCACGATCGGATCGATCGACGAGGTCGCGTTGCTCTCCGGGGTCGGCCCGCCGGTCGTACAGTTCGCGATCGCCGGTCGCGGTGTTCTTGATGTAGGTCCACCGTTCCGTGCGCGCGCTCACGAGCACGTCGCCGTCGGCCGGTCGCCGGGGAATCGGCTGCTGGGTCGTCTGCTCGCCCTGAACGGTCACGGAGACGGTGGGATCGGTCTCCAGATCCGTCTCGCCGCGCACCGCGGGGTACACTGACGCGCCCTCCCAGGCGTCCGGCGGCTCGACGCCGAGGGCGTCGCAGATCGTCGGCGGAATCGATTCGAGACCCACGTTCTCGCGCAGCGCCTGCGCGCCCCCCTCGGGGGAGTCCACGATCATCGGGACGTGGATCAGCTCTTCGTACAGTTTCGGATAGTGTGCGAGGTGGCCGTGTTCGAGGAACTCCTCGCCGTGGTCGCCCGCGACGACCAGCAACGTGTCGTCGGCCGCGCCCGTGTCAGCGAGCGCGGCGCGGAGCCGACCGATGCTCGCGTCGACCTGCCTGATCGTCCCGTCGTACAGCGCCTTCAGGTCGCTCAACGTTCGGTCGTCGACCGCCAGCCCGAGGCCCGTCCTCGCGTGCGCCCGCAACATCCGAAGCGTACTCAGCCGGCGGGGCGAGACCTCGCGCAGGTGGCGCGGGGCGGGGAAGTACGGCGTGTGGACGTCCATGTAGTGGACCCAGAGGAAGAAGGGCGAGTCGGCGTCGCGGATGAACGCCTTGGCGCGGCGCTCGACGTCGAGCAACCGCGAAGTGTCCGTGATCTGTTCGTCGTCGGCCTCCCCTCGCAGACGTCTGGCGATGCGGTAGAACGGCGACGCGCCGAGCTGGAGCCACGCCTGCACCGTCGGGTGCGCGGCGAGGTACTTGCTGTAGGGGCTCGTTTCGGAGCCGGTGACGAACGTCTCGAACTCGTCGAAGCCGCGGTCGTACCCCCAGTGTTCGGTCAGAAATCCGTTCGCGGCGTTGAATCCGGCGGTGGCGACGCCCTCGGACCGAAGCGCCTCCGCGATCGTCCGCGCCCCGGCGCCGATGCTCCCGCTCTCGACGAACACGGGCGAAGACGAGAGGATGCTCGGAAACGAAAACGGCGTCCAGTTTCCGTGCGCGAACGCGTTCGTGAACACGGTGCCTCGCTCGGCCAGCTCGCCGATGACCGGCGTCTTCTCGCTGTCCGATCGCGGGGACACCGCGTCTGCGCGGAGGGAATCGACGGTAATCAGTACGGCGTTAGTAACAGCCATGTTGTGCTCTTTCACCGATTTGGGCGGCGATCTCTCGATCTCCGTGTCTACCGCGTCAGTCCGTCCGATCTGCGCGCGCGCTCGCCGGCGGATTCGATGCCGCGTTGCATCCGTGACTGGATGGTTAGTCGGCAGGCGGTATTCACGTTTTCGATACTGTCGACGACGCGCCAATCCCGACGCCGCAGCCGTTTGACGGCCGAAATCGGCGTATTGAGGCCCTGATTCGCCGAATTCGTCCCGGAATCGCGGCCCGGCGATTTCGAACTGTCGGATCCCTATCCCGAATCGGTGTGAATTCCAAACTCACCCCGGTGCGAATGCCGGAGTCGTTAGCCGCAATCGGGTAAAGCGAGGCCCGATTACACGGTCGCATGAGCGTCACAGGGTCGCTCGTCGAGGCGGCGTGGTTCGTGAGCGAGATGACGTGGAAGACGTGGTGGGCGCTGGTGCTGGGATTCACCGTCGCCGGCGCGGTGCAGGCGTTCGTCAGTCAAGACGAGATGGTCGACGTACTCGGCGGCAGCGGCGTGCGCGAGATCGGGCTCGGATCGTTCTTCGGGTTCCTCTCGTCCAGCTGTTCGTTCGGCGCGGTGGCGACGACGAAGTCGCTGTACGAGAAGGGTGCCTCGCCGGCCGCCTCGCTCGCGGCGTTCCAGTTCGCGAGCACCAACCTCGTCGTCGAGATCGGGCTCGTCATGTGGATCCTGCTCGGCTGGCAGTTCGTCGCCGCCGACTTCTTCGGCGGCGCGGTGCTCATCCTGCTCCTCGCCGCGGCGTTCGCGCACGCCGTCCCGGACGAGTGGTTCGAACGCGCGCGCGAGCACGTTCGAAACCTCGGCGACGACGGTGGTCACGACCACGGCGGCGACCACGATCACGGCGACGACGGCGACGACTGGGCCGAGGCGAACGACTGGACCGACAAGCTGCTGACGGCGCGCGGCTGGCGGCGGACGTTCCGGAACGCGATGAACGAGTGGTCGATGCTGTGGACCGACATCGCGGTCGGTTTCGTCGTGGCCGGCCTGATCAAGGCGTTCGTTCCGGCGTCGTTCTGGACGCGACTTTTCACCCTCGCGCCCGAGGGAACGCTCGCGTGGGTGCTTTTGGGCTGCGTGATCGGCGTCGCCGTCGGCGTCCTCACGTTCATCTGCTCGGTCGCGAACGTGCCCTTCGCGCTCGTGCTCTGGCAGAACGGGATCCCCTTCGGCGGCGTGATGTCGTTCATCTTCGCCGACCTCATCGTGCCACACATCGTCAACATGTACCGGAAGTTCTACGGCGCGCGGCTGGCCGCCGCGTTGTTCGTCTCGATCTTCGCGGCCGCCGCCGTCTCGGGGCTGATCGTCCACTACGCCTGGGCGGGACTCGGACTGATCCCCCAGCAGGGACAGGTCGGGGGAACCGCCCCGAGCGGCTACACGACGGTGCTCAACGCCGTCTTCTCCGTCGTCTTCCTCGCGCAGGTCTACGTGTCGTTCTTCGAATCGCGAGGGGAGCGCGAGAAGGCGACGACGGCGGACTGAACGCCGACCGTCTGCGAAGCAGTCATTCGTTTCCGTTGACGGAAACCGTTTTGTCGGCGGCGACCGAGACTCGCGGTGTGACTTCCGGTAGTTCCACCGACGCCCTCGAAGAACTCCGTTCCGTTTTCGACGGGCCGGAGACGTACTCGGAGCCGCTAACGACGGTCGAAGTCGCCGACGCGCTCGGGTGCAGCCGACGCACGGCGTACAACAGGCTGGATCGACTCGCGGAGCGGGGCGAACTCTCGACGAAGAAGGTCGGCGCTCGCGGACGGATCTGGTGGCGACCGCTCCGGGGCCCCGACGCGCGGACCTCCGGCGGGATCGCGAAGCGTCGAGAGGAACACTACCGAATCGCCCTCGAAAACCTCACCGACACGGTGTTCGTCACGGACGACGAGGGCGCGTTCACGTTCGTCTGCCCGAACGTCCACTTCATCTTCGGGTACACGGCGGACGAGGTCGCCGAGATGGGGACGGTCGACGCGCTGCTCGGCGAGAATCCGATCTCGACGGAGGGGCTCGAGGAGACGGGCGAACGCTCCGACGTCGAGCGGACGGTAACGGACAAAGCGGGGGACGAGCACCACCTGTGGATCACAGTCAGACCGGTTTCCGTCGGAGACGGAGCCGTCCTGTACGTGTGCCGCGACGTCACCGACCGAACGGCCCGCGAACGGGAACTCCGACGGGAGCGAGAGTTGGTGGAGCGGATCTTCGAGACGAGCCCGATCGGACTCGGGATCGTCTCCCACGACGGCGGCCTCGAGCGGACGAACGCGCGGGCGGAGGCGATGACGGAGTCGCTCGCGGACGAGGTGATCGAGGGGTGCGACTTGCGGGACGTCGAGGTGTACGACGCCGACGGGTCGCCCGTCCCCTTCGAGGAGCGTCCGACGCAGCGGGCGCGGAAGACGGGCGAGCCGGTGTACAACGCCGAGTTGGCCGTCGATCGAGACGGCGAACGGACGTGGTTTTCGGTGAACGCCGCGCCCCTCCCGACGCGCGACGGGGAGCCGGATCGAACGGTGGTCGCCGCGGAGGACGTCACGGAACGCAAGGAGCGCACCCGCCGGCTGAAACGACAGCGCGACGACCTCAGGCGCGAGCTGGAGGACGCGTTCGATCGCGTCGACGACGCGTTCTTCGGTGTCGACGACCGGTGGCGGTTCACCTACGCCAACGAGCGAGCCGAGGATCTCCTGGAGAAGACCGAAGCCGAGTTGATCGGCGACAGCCTCTGGAAGGAGTTCCCGGAATCGGTCGGATCGACCTTCGAGGAGGAGTACGCACGCGCGATGAGAACCCAGCGACCGGTGACCTTCGAGGAGTACTACGAACCGCTCGGCGCGTGGTTCGAGGTCCGGGCGTACCCCTCCGAGACGGGCCTGTCGGTATACTTTCACGACGTCACGGAACGGAAGACGCGGGAACGGGCGCTAGAGGAGTCCGAGCAGCGCTACCGCACGCTCGCCGAGCACTTCCCGAACGGTGGTGTGGCGCTGTTCGACGAGGAACTGCGATACACGCTCCTCGAAGGGTCGATCTTCGACGAGGCGCAAAAGCGCGAGGCCGTCGGCGAGCGGGCGGGGTCGCTGTCGCCCGATCCCGAGACGCGTGAGAAGGTGGTGCGCAACTACCGCGCCGCGCTGGACGGCGAGACGAACACCTACGCGTTCGACCTGGGCGAGCGGTCGTTTCGGGCGTGGACGATCCCCGTGATTGACGGGGACGACGAGGTGTTCGCCGGCATGGTGATGACGCAGGACGTCACGGAGCGAAAGCGCCGGGAGCGACAACTCGAACGGCAGCGCGAGCGACTCGCGGCGCTCGTCAACGTGAACGGCGTCGTCCGCGAGATCAACGAGGCGCTCGTGGGACAGTCCACCCGCGAGGAGATCGAGCGGGTGGTGTGCGAACGACTGGCCTCTTCGGAATCCTACCGGTTCGCCTGGATCTGCGAGATCGACCCGAGAACGCAGTCGGTTCGGCCGCGGGTGGAAGCCGGCGTCGACGGCTACCTCGACGAGATCCCCCTCTCCGTGGATCCGGGTGCGGCGACGGGCCGAGGACCGGCCGGTCGGGCCGCCCAGACGGGGGAGATGCAGATCGTTCGGGACGCGTTCGCCGATCCGGACTTCGAGCCGTGGCGGGAGCACGCCCGCGAGTACGGGTACAGGTCCGTGGCCGTGATCCCGATCGTCCACGAAGGGACGCTCTACGGACTCCTGGGGGTGTACGCGGCTCGCTCCGGCGCGTTCGCTGACGAAGAGCGGGCGGTCGTCGGTCAGCTGGGAGAGCTCGTCGGCCACGCGATCGCGGCGATAGAGCGCAAGCGAGCCCTGATGGGCGACGACGTCGTCGAGATCGAGTTCCGCCTCCAGAACGTGCTCGACGTCCTGGGGATTTCGACGCCGGCGGAGGGAACGGTCACCTTCGACAGCACGGTTCCGGTCGGCGACGGGACGTTCCTCGAATACGGGACCACCGACGACGACGCGATCGACGCCCTCGAAGCGCTCGTCGAGCGGCTTCCCCACTGGGAGGACGTGTCGGTGCTTCGCCGGGAGTTCGGCGACGTCGGTTTCGAACTACGGCTCGCCGATCCGCCGGTGGTCTCCGTCGTCACCTCCCACGGCGGCTACGTCGACGAGGCGGCCATCGAGGACGGAGACTACCGCATGACCGTCCACCTGCCGCCGAGCGCGGACGTCCGGTCCGTCGTCGACACCGTCGGCGACGCGTACCCCGACGTCGAGACGGTGACCCAGCGACGGGTGTCCCGTTCGGAGGACTTCCCGGAGCGCGTCGAACGGACCGTCGCGGAGGACCTGACCGAACGCCAGCGGGCGGCCCTCGAAGCGGCGTTTCACTCCGGCTTCTTCGAGTGGCCCCGAGACAACTCCGGGGAGGCGGTCGCCGACTCGCTCGGCGTGTGTCCGTCCACGTTCCACCAGCACGTCCGTCTCGGCGAACGGAAGTTGCTGGCCGCGCTCTTCGGCGAGTCAGAGTGACAGATATCCGACTGCAATATTTTGGGTGTAGTGCTTATGCGATTTCGGCGGTCACTCTCCACGTAGTGATCACCCGCCGCGCGCATACTCGTCGTTCGCGCGCCGTTCGCGTCGACATCGATCGCACGCCGGCGAGAACGAAACCGATCACGAGGAGAAACGAGGAGTGAATCAGAACGACCTCGCGCAAAACGAAACGCTGGAAGCGTGCCGCCGGTGCGGTCGTGAGACGATCCACCGGATAACGATCGCGCTCGAACGGACGACGGACGGCGAGGACGTCGCCCCGGAGAACGTCAAGTTCGCCCGCAAGCCGACCCGAACCGCCGTCTGCGTCGAGTGCGAAGCGAGATCGGGCGCGACTCCCGGCGAACGCGAGCGCGAGACGGAGCGCCGTGCCGTCGACTCGAGGTCGGGCGGCCCGCCGGATCGCACTTGGTGCAACTGACCGATCCGAGCATCCGGTGGCTTTAAACTCCTTTACGGCCCACCTAGTGGCAATGGCTTTTGAGGACCTGCTGAACGACCCTGTCATCCAGAAGTACCTCCACGAGCTGGTTGGACCGACGGGGATGCCGGTCGCGGCCGCGCCGCCGGACGGCGAGGTCACGGACGAGGAGTTGGCCGAGAAGCTCGATCTCGAACTCAACGACGTTCGTCGGGCCCTGTTTATCCTCTACGAGAACGATCTGGCGTCCTACCGCCGCGTCCGCGACGAGGACTCGGGGTGGCTCACCTACCTCTGGACGTTCGAGTACGAGAACATCCCGGAGAACCTCGAAGATGAGATGTACCGCCTCCTCGACGCGCTGGACGAGCGCGAGGAGTACGAGCGGACCCACGAGTTCTACCTCTGTGAGATCGACTCGATCCGCTTCGAGTTCGGCGAGGCGATGGACTTCGGGTTCGAGTGCCCCGAGTGCGGTTCCCCGCTGGAGGCGATGGACAACTCGCGGCTCGTCGAGGCGATGGAGCGCCGCATCGACGAACTCCGCCGGGAACTGAACGTCGACGTCACGGGCTAATGGTCGTACTCGCAACGAAGTGCTACGTGGGAGGCGACGCCCGCGAACGCGCGCTCGACGGTCTCGCGTCGATGGTCGAAAACGACCTCGGCGAACTCGACGTCGAGTACGAGATCGGGGTCCGCCACGACGAGTTCGTCTCGGTCACCGTCTCGGGGGCGGACGAGGCGGTCGCGCGGAACCTCCTGCGCGAGCGGTGGGGCGAGATCCCGTCGCGCCTCGAAGCGGGCGAAACGTACGTCGGCACGCTGGAAGGATGGGACGACGAGGGGCTCGTCCTCGACGCGGGCCGAGAGGTCACCATTCCCGCCGACGAGCTCGGTCTCGGGCGGGGATCGCCGGTGCAGATCCGCGAGCGGTTCGGCCTCGTCCAGCACGTCCCGCTTTCGTTCGTGTACGGCGAGCCGTCGCGGCTCGCCGACGAGGAGCGCGATCGGCTGTACGGCTGGACGCGCGGCCCGGGCCGCGTGAACGTGAACAGCGCGACCCGCGGCGAGGTGCGCGCGACGGTGAACCGGGCGGGCCACGCGCGCGACATCGTCACCGTGGAGCGGCTCGGCCTGCTCGAACAGAGCGTCGTCTGCGGCGAGGACACCGATCCGCCGGGGTTGCTCGCGAGCATCGGACGCTACCTCCCGGCGGAGCTTCGCTGCGTCATCACATGAACCGCCGCCTCGTTCTCGGCGTCGCCTGTCTCGCCGCGCTCGTTCTCGCGGCGGGCTGTACGGGACTTTTCGGGGCCGATCCCGTCGAGGACGACCAGCTCAACGAGAACCCGCCCGAGGGGTACGATTACGAGGCCGGCTGGAACAGCGACGCGAACGCGCACATCACGATCACGGACGGCGCGAAGTTTCTCGCCGTCTACCGCGTGCAGGACGACCGCATCGAGCTCTACCGGGAGGACGGCTTCGGCGGACAGAACGCCATCTCCGTCTCCGCCGTCCGGTACCGGTACCCCGACGGGACGGTGATCAGGGGGTCCGAATTCGACGAACACGGCGGCAGCGTCGAGCGGACGAACGACGCGGTCGTCGTAACGTTGCCGACGGATCGACCCGACGACGCCCCCGGAAAGCTCGCGTTCACCGCGGACAGCACGCCCAAGCAGTTCACCCTGCCGACGTTCGTCGAGGGCTCCTACGAGGTCGTGCTGCCCGAAGACCGCAAGGTCGACTTCTTCCTGTTCGGCCGCGTGATCCCGGACGACTACGAGACGACCACGGACGACCGGAACCGGGTTCACATCACGTGGGAGAACGTCGACGCCGACTCGATCGCCGTCCGGTTCTACCTCGAACGCGACCTCACGATCTTCGGCGGCATCGCCGTCGCGCTCGGCCTCGTCGGCGTCGGCGGGCTGTTCTACTACCGTCGGAAGATCGAGAAACTGAAAGAGGAGCGACGAGAACTCGGGCTCGACGTCGACGTGGACGACGACGACTTCGGGCGGGGTCCGCCGCCCGGTATGAAGTAGCGACCAGCGAACCGGCCGGAACCGGCAGTCGGCGCGCCGGTCGGCGCGCTTTTACCCGTCACGCCCCTCCGTCGGACCATGCGAATAGCGGTGGTCACCGTCGGCGACGAACTGTTAGCCGGCGACACGGTGAACACGAACGCGGCGTGGCTCGGAACGCGGCTCGGCGAGCGCGGCGTCGCGGTCGAGCGCGTGACGACCGTTCCGGACAGGGTCGCCGACGTCGCCCGCGTCGTCAACGAGTACCTCGCCGAGTACGACGCGGTGATCGTCACCGGCGGGCTGGGCCCGACGCACGACGACCTGACGATGGAGGGCGTCGCCGCCGCGGTCGGCCGAGCGGTCGAGGAACACCCGGAAGCGGTCGAGTGGCTCACGGAGCACGGCGGCTACGTCGCGGAGAACCTCGCGGAGGGGACGGCGCACCTGCCGGCGGGCGCGCGGGTGCTCCCGAATGAGGTCGGCGTCGCGCCCGGCGCGGTCGTCGAGTCCGTGTACGTCCTCCCCGGGGTCCCCGCGGAGATGAAGGCGATGTTCGAACTGGTCGAAGGGGAGTTCGAGGGGACGCCGACGTACTCGGAGACGGTCGTCACGAGCGAGCCCGAAAGCGGGCTCCTCGACCGGATTCGTGGGGTTCGGGAGGCGTTCGACGTGACGGTCGGGAGCTACCCCGGCGAGAACGTCCGGCTGAAGGTCACGGCGGCCGACCCGGAGACGGCCGAACGGGCGGCCGGGTGGCTCCGCGAGCGGGTCGATCTCGTCGAAGACGGGGCGTGAGGCGCGCTACCGGTAGAGATAGAGCAGCCAGACGACGGTGAGAAGCAGGCTCGCGAGCAGCACGACGGCCCCCGTTTCGGCGATGGGAAGGGCCTCCCCGGTCGTTGCTAGCGGTATCATGTGCGGGGGTAGCCGGGGCGGGCGCTTAAAGCTTGAACATCCGGCGACCGCGGACGGTCTCGGACGGACGGTCCGCACTCTCCCCTCCCGCCGCCGGACCCGCGGCGCTTTTGACCTCCCCGCGTTCACGTCCGCACATGCGAATCGGCGTCGTGGTCAATCCCGTCGCGGGGATGGGCGGTCGGGTCGGACTGAAGGGGACCGACGGGAAGGTCGAGGAGGCGCGCGCCCGGGGGGCGCAGCCGCGCGCGCCCGAGCGCGCCCGGCGGGCCCTCTCCGCGCTCCGCGCGAACGCGCCGGACGCCGAGATCCTCTCCTACGGTGGACCGATGGGTGAGAGCGCCGCCCGCGAGGCGGGCCTCGATCCCGACGTCGTCGGCCGACCCGACGACGAGGAGACGACCGCCGCGGACACGAAACGCGCCGTCGAGGCCTTCCTCGACCGCGGCGTCGACCTCGTCCTCTTCGTCGGCGGCGACGGGACCGCCGCGGACGTCGCGGACGCGCTGGGGGGGAGCGAAACCCCGATGCTCGGCGTCCCCGCGGGGGTCAAAGTGTACTCCTCCGTGTTCGCCGTCTCGCCCGAGGACGCGGGCGAGGTCGCGGCGGCGTTCGACCGGACCGAAGCGCGCGAGGTGATGGACATCGACGAGGACGACTACCGCGCGGGCGAGGTGCGCCCCGAGCTTCGTGCGGTGGCGCGCGTCCCCGTGGCCGACGACCTCCAGTCGTCGAAGCAGCTCGGCGGCGGAACCGTCGAGGCGCTCGCCGCGGGGGTCGCCGCCGAGGTCGAACCGGGGGTCACGTACGTGCTCGGTCCCGGTAGCACCGTCGGCGCGGTGAAGCGGGCGCTGGGATTCGAGGGATCGCCGCTCGGGGTTGACGTGTGGCGCGAGGGTGAGGTGCTCGTCCGCGACGGGAGCGAGGCGGAGATCCTCGACGCGCTCGGCGAGCGAAACGTGGTCGTCGTCTCCCCCATCGGCGGGCAGGGGTTCGTCTTCGGCCGCGGCAACCCGCAGCTCTCGCCGGACGTGATCCGCCGCTGCGACGTGGAGGTCGTCGCGTCGCGCGCGAAGCTCGACGACCTCGGCGTCCTCCGGGTCGACACCGACGATCCGGCGCTGGACGAGGCGCTTCGCGGGTGGACGAAGGTCCGGGTCGGCCGGTTCGAACGGAGGATGATGCGGATCGACTGACGGCCGCCGCGGCGATCCCACCGGCGCGATCACGTGGGATCGGCGGCGGCCGCGCGCTTCGGACACGTTTAATCACACTTCACCTCTTTTGACACGTATAATCGACGTACAGTGAAGATTAAGGTCATTGCAGGGATAGAGGTTGGCATGGAAACGCGGAAGGTCCAGCGACTGGGACCGTCGACGCTGGCGATGACGCTGCCCGCCGAGTGGGCGAAGGAACACGGCGTGAACAAGGGGGACGAGGTCTCCATCCGGATGGGTGGGAAGGGGACGCTCACCGTGCTGCCCGAGTCGGCGAGCACGGAGGACTCCGAGGCGGTCATCCACGCGGACAACCTCGACGCCGACGCGCTCGAACGCGCCATCGTCGCGCAGTACGTCCTCGGTCGCCGCGTCATCCACGTCCAGCAGGAAGACGGCGCGCTCGACAGCGAGCACATCAACGCGGTGTACAAGGCCGAGACGCAGCTCATGGGGCTCGGCGTCATCGAGGAGACGCCCGAGAGCATCGCCATCCGGTGTTCGGTCGACCCGGAGGACTTCACACTCGACAACCTCCTCGAACGGCTGGAGAACACCGGGAGCACGATGCGCGGGGAGGCGGTGAAGGCGCTCGCGCACGGCAACCCCGACCTCGCACAGCGCGCGCTCAACCGCGAGCGACAGGCGAACAAGATCTTCGTCCTGCTGCTCCGGCTGATCTTCACCGCCTACCAGAACCCGAACCTCTGTCGGGCCGTCGGCCTCGAATCCGGGTTCCCGCTCATCGGCTACCGGTCGGTGGCGAAGAACCTCGAACTCACCGCCGACAACGCGGAGGACATCGCGGAAATCGTCCTCAACACCGAGGGACACACCCTCGACATCGACTCGGCGACGATGCGGCGCATCCGCGAGTACACGGACCAGGTCGACGAGATCACGGTCAAGGCCGTCCGGTCTGTCGTCGACCGCGACTACGACCTCACGGTCGAGGTCAGACACCTCTTCCGCGAGATCACGGACCGCGAGAAGGACATCCTCGGCGACCTCCCGGAGATGTCGAACCGCGAACTGCTGCAGATCCGCGAGGTGCTCGTGAGCCTCCAGCAGACCGCCCAGTACGCGATGCGGAACGCGGAGATCGCCGCGAACCTGGCGCTGAACGAGGAGAGCGAACACGTCACGATCACCTGAACACGGTCGTCCCCGCCGCTCAGTCGGCGACCGCCTCCACCTCCGCCTCCAAACCCGCCGTCGGGGTCTTCTTCCTGCCCGTCAGGGGATTCCGGCTCGATATCTCGCAGTCGAACGCCGGGTGCTCGCCGAAGTGGCGGATCAACATGTGCCGGCGCGACCCGGTGATGCCGGTGCGGCCGACGTCCTCCGCGGTGAACTCCTCGGGCAGCCGGTCGAACAACCGCCGCAGCGCGTCGAAGCCCGCGAACACCTTGGCGTTGCCCGTCGACTCGGCGCCGCGACGGGAGACGACGTAGCTGCCGTCGTCGCGGTGCTCGCCGGCCGTCCGGAAGAACTCGCGCTTTTCCGTCAGGGCCGCGCCGATCGCGTCCTGCAGGTCGGCGGCGTCGGCCCTCGACAGTTCGCACGTCCGCCCGTTCAGTCGGACCAGAATGGTTTCGCCGTCCGCCGTGGCCGAAACGGGGGTTCCATCACGCTGGGAGAACTCGATCAGGAGACTGGGTACTCCGTTGCATACGTTCTCCTTACGGCCCGTCCCGAACAAAACTCTATCGGCGCGCGCAGGATTCGCCCGAGTCCTGCGGGCCGGTCGCGCCGGCGACGGGCGATCCCTCCGATCCGGTGACTGTCGGAGCGGACGATCGACCGGTTCGTTCGCGCGTTCGAGAGCCTAAATTCCGAACACATTCTTAATTAGCCGAATCTATTCGGGGCAATCAATAACAATTTCGTGAGGTGATATCACGTCGCACGATATGACCCACCCAGATCCAGAGCGGATCGGCGTCTCCCGACGCTCGGTGTTGCACGGACTCGTCGGTATCGGCGGCGCGGGCGCGATACCCGCGGCCGCGGTCGCCGAGGCTGGCGCGTCGACCGACCCGCACACGGCGGACACGTACCGATCGATCGCCGACGCGATCGTCCCCTCGACGCCGGCGCTCGCGGACGAACTCGGTGACGAGCACGAGGCGGGCGCGCTGGACGTCGACCTCGAAGACTACCTCGTCTGGTCGTTCAACAACTTCCACGAGATCCGAACGGGCCTCGCGGACGACGTGCTCGACACGGTGGTTCGCGCCGCGGACCTCGACGTCGACCTCGGGGTCGTCGTGCGCTTCGAGGTGCGCTCGTCGCTCCTGTCGAGCGACTACGCGCTCACGGTCGAAACCGACGAGGGGACGTTCGAACGGTCGTCTCCGAACTACCCCTACGCCGAGGCGATCGGGATCGCACTCGACGTCGTGGCCGCGGAGTTCGTCGCGCGCGGAAAGAACCGAGAGGCGCCGCGCGCGGTCGGGGAGTTTCCGGCCGGGGGGATCTTCGCGAGGCTCGCCCCGCGCGATCGACTCCGGACGATCGAGTCGATCATCGACGGCGGGATCGTCGACGATCTCGACGACGTACTCGACGACGTGCTCCCCCACGTCGGAATCCTCAAATTCGTCGCCTTCGGGCTCAACGCGTTCGTCCACTTCGGCTACTACAGCGAGTGGTCGGGCTACGGCGGGACGAAGACCGACCCGCCGAACGAGCGCGAGCTCGTCGAGGACGTACAGAGCCACGCCCAGACCGGATACCCCGGCCCGTCGCCGGGCTACGCGGCGCTCCGCGATTTCCCGGGCGACGGCGTGTTCGAACTGAACGAGGACGGATTCACGGAGAACGACTACTGACATGGCCGAATCGAAACACGACGTCGTCGTCGTCGGCGCGGGTGGCGACGGTCCCGCGCTGGCGTGGAAGCTCGGCGAGTACGGACTCGACGTGCTGGTCCTCGAAGCGGGGCCGTGGCACGGCAACGAAAAGTGGGAGAGGCCGCACGAGGAGCCGGGCGCGACGGCGAGCTCCGACCCCGACGACCTGAACGGCTCGCTGATGGACGAACAGCTCAACCGCCGCGAGCAGGAGACGAACGACCCCGTGGCGGGGAAACTCCGCGTCGGGCCGGCGGACCGCGACCGCGCGCCGTGGTTCCGAAACCAGCCCCAGAACATGTTCATCTGGCAGGTCGCCGCCGTCGGCGGGACCACGATCCACTACTTCGGGAACCACCCGCGCTCGTACCCGCTCGCGCTCGACGAACAGGGTCACTGGCCGATCGACTACGCCGACCTCGTTCCGTACTACCAGCTGATCGAGGAGGAAGCGCCCGTCCTGCCCGCGCCGACGACCGACAAGGAGGCGCTCTTCTACCACGGCGCGGAGGAGGCCGGCTACGGGCTGCTGGATCAGAAGAACGTCACCGACGAGGGGTACAGACCGCAGCCGAACGCGATCGCCCACCCGGACGAGAAGCTGCGCGTCGAGAACAACTACGAGGGCGACTTCACCTACCCCGACGTCGAGGGGTCGACGCTCTCGGGCTACCACTTCCAGGGCGGTTCGCTGCCGCTCGAAGCGCCCGTCAGGGAGAAGGCGCGCAAGTCCAGCAACGTCAGCTGGGTTCCGCGCGCGCTCGACACGGGCAACGTGACCATCCGGCCGAACACCTACGTCACGAACGTCGAGACGGAGGGGATCCTCGGGACGCCGACCGCCACCGGCGTCGAGTACCGCGACACCTGGACCGGCGAGACGGGCACGATCGACGCCGAGGTCGTGGTCGCGGCCGGCGGCTGCATCGAGACGCCGCGGCTCTGGCTCAACTCCGACCTCCCCGAAAACGAGTGGGTCGGGAAGGGGCTCACCACGCACTGGTTCGACTGGGTCGTCGGCGTGTTCGACGAGGACGCCATTCGGGACGCCGTCGGCACCGACACCGTCCCCCCCTACGTCGGGCAAAACTCCGCCGCGCGGTTCGACAAGCCGGGCGTCGGCGGCCTCGAGAGCATCGGCATGAGCCCGGCGCTGTCGTCGTTCGCGCACTACGCGTTCAGTCAGGCGGGGTAAAACTTCGACACGGTCGTCGACGACGACGCGCCGTGGGACAGCCGCGGCCGGCTCAACGACACCGAACTGAAACGGAAGATGTCGGACTACGAACGGACGATCGGGGTGTTGGTGCTCACCGACGACCTGCCGCGGAAGGAAAACGGCGTCGAACTCGACCCGGTGTTCGAGGACGAACACGGACCGGTGCCGCTCGTCCAGTGGGAGCCGCACCCCGACGACGACGAGAAGCGGGACGAGATGGCGGAGGTCGCGGCCGACATCCTGCGAAGCGCCGGGGCGCACCACGTCCACCGGTCGGACTGGCCGCCGCTTCTCCTCCACATGCAGAGTTCCATGCGCATGGGGGAGGTCGTCGACGAGAACTGCGAGGCGTACGACGTCGATCGGCTCTTCGTCGGCGACCACAGCGCCATGGCGAACGGCGGCGGCGGGCCGAACCCCACGCACACCGGGCAGGCGCTCGCGTTACGGACGGCCGACAGGATCAAAGAGCTGTACTTCGACGACCGGTGACCGGGGTATGACGCCACCGCAAACCGACGGCGCGCCGGACCGCGTCGCCGCCCTGCTCGCCCGCGGCCGCGCTCGCCTGGCCGCCGGGCGCGTCGAACGGGCGACCGAGGACTTCGACCGGGCCGTCGAACTCGACCCGGGCCGCGCCGACGCGCACGTCGATCGCGGGAACGCCCTCGCGGAGCGCGGCGAGTACGGCGGAGCCGTCGAGTCGTACGACCGGGCGATCGAACTCGACCCGGACCACGCGCGTGCGTACCACAACCGCGCGAGCGCGTCCGTCGCGCTCGGCGACGCGCGGCGGGTGATGGCGGACTACGACCGGGCCGTCGAACTCGACCCGGGGGACGCGTCGTCGCACTACAAGCGCGGCACCGCGCTCGCGCTCGCCGGCGACCACGAGGCGGCGATCGAGGCGTTCGACCGGGCGATCGACCGCGAGCCGGGCCACTCGCAGGCGCACAACGCCCGCGGGATCTCCCGGAGCGAGGTGAGCGGTCCCGAGGACGCGCTGGCCGACTACGCGCGGGCGATCGAGGCCGACGGGGCGAACGCGGACGCCCGCTACAACCGAGCGATCGCCCGCGCCCGACTCGGCGACGTCGCGGGATCGAACGCCGATCTCGACCGGGCGATCGAACTCGACCCCTCGTACGCCGACGCGTACCTCGAACGGGGGAACGCCTACGCCGAGCAGGGGAGCCACCGGCGCGCGATCGAGGACTTCGACCGAGCGATCGAGCTCGATCCGGACGATCCCCGACCCCGCTTCAACCGCGGCAACGCCCGAGCCGAACTGGGCGAAACGGATGCGGCGGTCGAGTCGTACCGACGCGCGATCGACGGGGCGACGCGCCTTCCGGACGACGGCCGTCGGGTGTACGAGGCCCTCGCCGCGATCCTCCTCGATCGGGGAGAGACGGATCGCTACGAAACCGCTCGCCTTCGGTACGCCCTGCTCTCCGTCCACGAGCGCGACGTGTGGGCCGGCGCGTCGGCCGCCGCGCGGCTCCTCGACGTCGTCGCCGACGGATCGATCGCCCGGCGGCGGGCGGCCGCCGTCGCGCTCGCCGGCGCGTGGCTCGGCGAACGCACCGGCGGGTACGCCCCCCGCGAGGTCGCCGCGAGGGAAGAGGCGGCGCGGCGGGTCCTCGTCGCCGACGCCGACTCCGGCCGCCTGTCGGACGAGACCCGACTCCTGCTCGACCTTCACTCGGACGAGGCGGTTCCGTCGGACGAACGCGACGGGATCGTGGCGCGCGCGAAGGCGCTCGACGTCGGGGCGGCGGTCGAACGCGGCGACGACGCGGCGCTGTACCTGCGGGCCGTCGGCGTGCTCCTCGAACACGCACGCGCCTACGAGACGGGGTGAGGGGGCGCGGGATCCCGCTCCGCGGCGGGGTCGATCACCGACGAAGCTGCGAGAGGACGCGCGACTCGGCCTTTCGGAGGTGTTCGTTGACGGTGCTGGGGGCGCAGCCCAGCCGGCGCGCGATCTCCTCGTGGGTCGTGCGCCGGGGAACCGCGTAGTACCCCATCTCGACGGCGGTTTCGACCACTTCGAGCTGGCGGGTCGTCAGCCGGGAGCGGATGTGCAGGTCGTCTGGGACGTATCGGCCCACCCCCTCCACGGAGATGCTGACCGAGTCGGGCATCTCGGCGACCGCGCGCCGGAGCATCTCGTGCGAGCCGATGAGCGTCGTCCGCAACCCGTCGCGCTCCGTGAAGGCGATCGGCGTGTCGACCATGAGCGCGTACCGCTGAAAGAGCATCATGAGGGATCCAGCAGGCTCCCCCGGACGCAGGTGCACGTACAGGTGAAACGCGTCGTTCTCCTCGTAGAGGAGGTCGCTGCTGACGAGCTCCTCGTGCGCGTCGAGCGCGTCGGCGATCGCGCGGTACCGGCCGCGGATCCGATAGACCATCACCCCGGTCCCGTCGTTGAACGCGTTGACGTGCAAGAGCGCCTCGCGTTCGACGTCCGACCGCGAGGCGAGCATTCTGTCGACCGGGTGGACGCCGCCGGCGTCGGGCAGCAGCGTGACGGTGAAGTACTTCATGCGACGCTCTCCCGCCGCGGAGCGGGCCGGCTTTCGGCCGCGGCGTCGCGTCGTCTCGATCGGACGGCCGGTCGGAGGTCGATCCGTTGGTGCATTGATCTGTTCGTCGGTACCCACCGAATGAGACCCGTCCGAAGTAAAGGCGCACCCTAACCGAAAAGGACGTCCGGTATCGATCCGCGGCCGGTCCGCCGCCGGCGCGGACCGATCGCCCCCGAAGGCGGTCGAATAAACTAAGTGCGCTCCGTCGAAGTGGCCACCATGACGACGCAGGCGACCCGGACGGACATGGGTATCGGATTTGCAGTGCTCTTCTCGCTGCTCGCGGTCGGCGGCGCGCTGGTGATGCTCGCGGCGGGCGATCAGCTCACGACGGCGTGGGGCTTCGCCGCCGCGATGATCGCGGCGGCCGTCGCGGTCGTCGGAACGCAGGCGTACTGGGACTGACGAGAAACGGTTAATATCGACAGTCGCTTACCCACGTCTCGGATGACGGAATTCACCGAGGAGGACCAGAGGATTATCGCCCACCTCCGGGAGAGCGTCTCCCGCGGCGAGCGGTATTTCCGGGCCAAAAACATCGCCGACGCCATCGGTCTGTCGGCGAAGCAGGTCGGGGCCCGTCTCCCACGGCTCGCCGAGAAGACCGACGAGGTCGAGATCGAAAAGTGGGGCCGCGCGCGTTCGACCACGTGGCGGGTCACGCTCGGCTGACACCCGCTGTTTTTTACCGTCGCCTGCCAACTGAGACCCATGACAGTCCGTGTGCAGCGGACCTTCGAGTTCGACGCCGACCCCGAGCGAGTCTGGGCGTTCATCTCCGACCCCGAGAAACGCGCCCGCGCGATCAGCGTCGTCGAGGAGTACGAAACCGATCCGACCGACGACAGAAAGGCGACGTGGCACATCGGCCTCCCGATCCCGCTCGTCAGTTCGACGGTGGCGGTGGACACGGAGGACGTCACCCGCGACCCGCCGAGATACGTGCGGTTCGTCGGCCGATCGCGCGCGCTCCGCGTGACCGGCGAGCACACCGTCGAACCGACCGACGGCGGGTGCCGCCTCGACAACGTGTTCGTCGTCGACGGTCGCCTCCCCGGCGTCGAACGGTTCTTCAAGCGCAACCTCGACCGAGAGCTGGACAACCTCGAAGCCGCGCTTCGAGAGGAACTGGAGCTGCCGGCATGAAGCTCGCGCTCGCGCAGATCGGCCAGACCGCCGGCAACGTAGACGACAACCTCGAACGCGCCGAGGCGACCGTCGCCGAGGCCGCCGCCGCCGGCGCGGACCTCGTGGCGCTCCCGGAGCTTTTCACCGTGGGCTACTTCGCCTTCGAGTCGTACGCCCGCGAGGCGGAGGGACTCGACGGCCCGACGTTCCGCCGGCTGGGCGACCTCGCGGCGGAGCACGGCGTCGGCCTCCTCGCCGGCAGTCACGTCGAGGACCTCGAAGAGAGCGCCGCGGCGGGCCACGAGACGCCGGAGGCCGAGGGGCTCGCGAACACGGCAGTGTTCTTCGATCGCGACGGCGAACGGCGGGCGGTGTACCGAAAGCACCACCTCTTCGGCTATGAGTCCGCCGAGATGCGCCTGCTCACGCCGGGCGAGCGCATCGAAACCGTCGACTTCGACGGATTCACCGTCGGGATGACGACGTGCTACGACCTCCGGTTTCCCGAACTGTACCGCGACTTCGCGGAGCGGGGCGCGACGCTCGTCCTCGTCCCGAGCGCGTGGCCCTACCCCCGCGTCGAACACTGGGTGACGCTCCCGCGGGCGCGGGCGATCGAGAACCTCCTGTACGTCGCGGCGGTCAACGGCGCGGCGACGTTCGAGGACGCGACGCTGCTCGGTCGGTCGACGGTGTACGACCCGTGGGGGGTCCCCCTCGCGAGCACCGGCGACGAGCCCGCAATCGTGACCGCCGACGTCGATCCCGAGCGGGTCGAACGGGTGCGCGAGGACTTCCCGGCGTGGGGCGACCGCCGGCGGTGACGAGCGCGTCGGTCACGGCGACCGGAGAATCCGCTGTCGGAGGGTTTATTCCTGAAGACGACGAAGACCCGACGCCGGACGCTCGACGCTTTTCTCGTCGACGCCGGCAAACGCGACAGACCGCAGTGTCGGGGTTCACTGCGCCGCCGAACGGTCGCCGATCCGCGACGGACGGGAACGGTGGTCGCGCCCCTGAGCCCGGCAGGGGCACTCACCTTCCGCTCCACTCGCCCCCACCTTTCGCCTCGGTTCGCATCCTCTCCGTTCAGTTTCCGCGAGTCGCCCATCCGATCGGAGAGCGACGCGCCTCGAACCGCGGAGGGGGGCGGATCACAACTCGACGCGTTCGCCGCGTTCGGCGGCCTCGTACACCGCCGCCATCGTCCGCATGTCGTTCAATCCGTCCTGCCCGTCGGGGCCGGGCGACTCGCCGGCGAGGAGACAGCGCGCGAAGTAGTCGAACTCCTCTCGAATCTCGTCGGTCAGGGGGCCGTCGAACGAGATCCGCGCGCCCTCCAGTTCGGCCCGCACCCGGCGCGGACGGGCGTAGTCGAACGCCCGTTCGATCTCGATTCGACCCTCGGTGCCCAGTATCGAGAGGCGGCTGTCCCGGAAGCCGGAGAAGTTCGCGGTGAACGCCCCCGTCACGCCGTCGGGGAACTCGACACCGAAGGCGACGTGCTCGTCGACGTCCGCGAACGGTCCGTCGCCGCTCGTCGTCCCCGTCACCGCCTCGGGATCGGCGTCGAGGAGGAACCGCGCGGCGTTCAGCGGGTAGACGCCGACGTCCATCAGCGCGCCGCCGCCGGAGAGGTCCGGATCGAGCCGCCACTGGTCGGGGCCGCGTCGATCGCTTATCACCTCGATCGTGAAGTCGCCGTGGACCTGGATCGGTTCGCCGACGCCGCCCCCCCGGACGAACTCGCGGACGCGGCGGACGACGGGGTCGAACCGAGTCCGGTAGGCGACCATGAGCGGCGCGCCGGCGTCCTCGCAGGCGTAGACGAGGCGCTCCGCGCGCTCGACCGTGGCCTCCAGCGGTTTCTCGCAGAGGACCGCCTTCCCCCGCGCCGCCGCGGCCTCGACGTGCGGCAGGTGCAGCGCGTTCGGCGTGACGACGTAGGCCGCGTCGTAGGCGTCGGCGGCGACGCCGTCTCCGTACTCGTCGTAGGTGATCGCGCGCTCGACGCCCGCCTCGTCGGCGACCCGCCTCGCCTTCTCGGCCGAGCCGCTGACGAGAACGGTCGCCTCGCAGTAGTCCGACTCGGCGATCGCGGGCAGGGCGGCCGTCCGCGCGAAGTGGCCGACGCCGACGATCGCGACGCGGACGGTTCCGTCGACGCCGTCGTCCCAGTCGCGGCGCGTGAGATCGTCTCGGAGCTGTTGGAGCCGCATGACTACCGGTCGTGCGCCCAACGAAAAGAGTGTGCGGGCGGTCGACCGCGTTCCGCCCCGGCGCGGACGGCCGCCCTTCCCGCGCTCACTACTCGCGCGTCTTGATGTCCGCGGAGAGCCCCTGCGCCATCTGGATCTCGTAGCTGTTGTTGAGCGTCCACGCCGTCCGCTCGGTGACGGCTTCGATCACCTCGCGCGCCGACGGGTAGCCGTTGCCCGACTTCTTCACGCCGCCGAACGGCAACTGCACCTCCGCGCCGATGCACGGGAGGTTCCCGTAGGCGAGCCCGACCTCGGCGTGGTCGCGGTAGTAGTTGATCTCGCGGTAGTCCTCCGAGATGATCGCGCCCGCGAGGCCGTAGTCGGTGTCGTTCTGGATCTCGACAGCCTCCTCGACGTCGCCGGAGTACGGAAGGAGCGCGACGTGGGGGCCGAACACCTCCTCGTGGGTGCAGCGGAGGTCCTCGTAGGGGTCCGCCTCGTAGACGAACGGCCCGACCCAGTGGCCCTCCTCGTGTCCCGCCGGGATCTCGTCGTCGGCCAGCTCGGTGCGGTCGACGAGGACGTTCACGCCCTCTTTCTTCGCCAGCTCGTTGTACTTCGACACCTTCTCCTCGTGGCCGGCCTCGATGAGCGGCCCCATGAACGTCTCCTCGTCGAGCGGATCGCCGACCGAGACGTTCTCCGCGACCTCGACGAACCGTTCTTTGAACTCGTCGTACACGTCCTCGTGGACGACGAGGCGCTCGCTGGAGACGCAGCGCTGGCCGGTGGTCTTAAACGACGACATGACGGCCGAGTGGACCGCCGTGTCGAGGTCGGCGTTCGCGGTGATGACGATGTTGTTCTTGCCGCCCATCTCGCAGGCTGCGAGCTTGCCGGGCTGTTGGGCCACCTTCTGGGCGACCTCGTGGCCGACCTCGGCGGAGCCGGTGAAGAGGACGGTTGCGGCGCGGTCGTCGTCGACGATGGCCGCCCCCGCGTCGCCGAAGCCCTGCACCATGTTGAACACGCCGTCGGGGATCCCGGCGTCCTCGAACATCTCGGCGATGATCTGCCCGCACCACGGCGTCTGTTCCGCCGGCTTCCAGACGACCGTGTTGCCCTCGACGAGCGCGACGGCCATGTGCCAGAAGGGGATGGCGACGGGGAAGTTCCACGGCGTGATGCAGCCGACGACGCCGCGCGGCTTCCGGCGCATGTAGGCGTCCTTGCTCGGGATCTCGCTGGGAACGACGTCCCCCTTCGGGTGGCGGGCGTCGCCGGCGGCCCACTCGACCATGTGGTACGCCTCGATCACGTCGGCCTTCCCCTCGCTTATCTCCTTACCGCACTCCTTGGTGACGACCTCGCCGAGTTCGTCCGTCCGCTCGCGCAGCTCGTGGTAGATCTCCCAGAGGTACTCCGCGCGGTCGATGTAGGACAGTCCGCGCCACTCGGCGAACGCCTCGTCCGCGGCCGCGAAGGCGGCGTCGACGTCCGCCTCCGTCCCGCGCTGGAAGGTTCCGAGCGCCTCGCCCGTCGCCGGATTCTCGCTCTCGAACGTCTCGTCGCCCTCGCCGGCGGTCCACTCGCCGCCGATGTAGTGTCGGTACACGTCGCCTGTCTGTTGACTCATGGGGTAAAATTTGCGCGAGCGGGAATAAAAAGGCATCCGGTCGGCGGGCGAAACGGTCGCGTCGGCGTCGGCGGACCCGGCTCCGATCGGCGAAAAGTCTGATTACCGCGAGGGACGAACCGCCGCCGACCGATGGCACCATCCCCGACCGCGCGACTCCGCGACTTCTGCGAGTTCTACCGGGCCTACGCCAGGACGGGCGCTCACGCCGCGACGACTGCGGCGCTGACCGGCCTCGGCCTGCTCACGTTCGTCCACCGCGGGTTCGCCGCGGCGGCCGTCGCCGCCTACGTCCTCCCCCTTCTGTACCTCTACGCGAGCGCGGACGGCGACGACGGGGGGGATCGACTCGGCGAGGAGCAGAAGTCGGAACCCGGGATTGGATCGAAGTCGGGACCGGAATCGAAGCCGGGGTCGGAATCGAAGCCGGAGGCGGGATCGAAGCCGGGACCGGAATCGGACCCCAAACGGCGGACGGAACCGGAGTCGGAGCCGACGGCCGAACCCCGGTGGGTCGCGGCGGACGCGCCGACCGACGCCGACCTGTTCGACGTCGCCGTCGCGGGCGGCCGCGCGGTCGCGGTCGGAGAAGGCGGCGTCGCGCTGGTCCGCGACGACGACGGCTGGCGGTCGGTGTTCGAACGGGGTCCGAGGGCGGCGTCGAACTCGCTTCGGGGCGTCGACGCGATCGGCGGCGGTGACGCGACTGACGGAGGTGACGCGGCCGACGGGGACGGCGGGGCCGTCTGGGTCGCCGGCGACGGCGGCGTCGTCGCGCGCTACGACGTCGAGACGGGCCGGCACGCAGACTACTCGGCCCCGAACGGGAACACGAGCACGTGGGAAGGGATCGCCGTCGCCCGCTCGGCGGGTGGGGGGACCGCGGAGACGACGAGCGAGGAGGCCGCGGGATCGGCTGACGGCGAGATCGCGGGATCGGCGGGCGAGGAGGTCGTCTACTTGATAAACGGCTCCGGGGCGGTGCTCCGCGGCGCGTACCGGGACGGCGAGGTGCGCTGGGGAGCGGCGACGAAACCGGGCGGCGGGTCGAGCCTCTCCGGCGTCGCGTTCGTCGACGAGTCGCTCGGATTCCTCTGCGACACGAACGCGGCGGTGTACGAGACCACGGACGGCGGGGAACGCTACGGGGCGATTGGCGTCGACGACGCGGGCGGGACGTTCGTCGACGTCGCGGCGGTCGGCCCGGACGCGGTCGAGGTCGCGGTCGACGACGGAACCGTCGTCCGGTACGACGGCTCGGTCTGGACGAGAACGCACGCCAGCGACGGCGGGTTGCGGGGGATCGACCGACGCGGCCGGGACGGATTCGTCTGCGGCGACGGGGGAACGATCTGCGCGCGCCGGCGGGGCGGCTGGGAGGCGCAGTCGACGCCGGTGACCGTCCCGCTCGACGCCGTCTGCGTCGGCGACGACGCGCCGTCCGTCGCGGTCGGCGCGGGCGGGGCCGTCGTCGAGCTCCGGTGACCGGCCGTCAGGCACATGAACGAGCGGGGCGGACGGCGAGGCGTGACCGAAGAGATACCCGAAGGGCTTCCGGAGGCGGTGGACGAGGCGGCGCTCCGTCGCGCGCGGGCGGTCGCGACGCTGCTCGACGAGTCGGTGGAGATCCCAGGCACGAACTACAAGGTCGGGCTCGACCCCATCCTGAGCGTGCTCCCCGTCTCGGGCGACCTCGTCGGCGGCGCGCTGTCGATGTACATCGTCGCCGAGGCGGCGAGGCTCGGCGTTCCGTACACGACGATCGTCCGGATGCTGGCGACGGTCGGCGTGGACGTCGTGATCGGCTCCGTCCCCGTCGTCGGAACGGCGTTCGACGCCGTCTGGAAGGCGAACAAGTGGAACGTCGAGCTGCTCGAACGGCACCTCGAGGAAGCCCGCGAGCGCGCGGAGCGCGAGGGCCGAACGATCGAGGTGGCGGAGATCGACGAGCTCGAATCGGAGGTGGAAGGGATCGAGGACGCCGTCGAGGACGAAGGGGTCGACGAGACCGAGCAAGCGGAGCGGCTCGAAGAGGTAGAGGCCGCGGAGGGGATGGAGGAGACGGAGACGAGGGAGGACCTGTCCGAGTCGGGCGATTCGGAGGCGACCGACGATTCGGAGATGCCCGGCGATTCGGATGCGGCCGACTCGGACGACGACGCGTCCGACTCGACGTAGGGTTTACGACGCGCGCTTTTCGATCTCGCCTTTGAGCGCCGCCGCGTCGAAGTCGTGATCCGGGCGGATGTTGACGAAGTCGAGAAATTCGAGCGCTGCGAGCAGGTCGTCGACGGAGTACGCGGAAAGCGCGGCGTCGACCGTCTCCGTCGGTCCGGTGAGCGGTTCGAGCGCGGCGAGCGCGCACGCGAGGTCGTACGAACGGGCGTCGTCGCGGCCGTCCTCGCGGACGCTCGTCGCGTCGATGAAGTAGATCTCGTCGTCGAGGATGAGGACGTTCTCGGCGCGCAGGTCGCCGTGCGCGAGGCCGTTGTCGTGAAGCTGTCGCAGTCCCGCGAACAGTTCCGGCGCGAGGTTCGCCTCCTCCGCCGCGGTCAGCTCGTCGAGCGACCGGAACGCCGGGAGGTACTCCAGGACGAGGACGCCCAGTCCATCGATTTCGAGCGCTTCGACCGGTTTCGGAGCGTTGACGCCGATCTCGCGCATCCGGCGAGTCGCCTCCAGCTCGTGCTCGGCCATCTGCACCGGCGTCCCGAAGTGCCCGAAGAACCCTTCCCTCCCGCTGGAGAACGCCCCCAGATTCCGCCCCGTGGTGAAGAGCGCGTGTACGAGGGAGTTCTGTCGCGTGATGACCTTCACGAACCACTCGTCGTCGACGACCATCGGCGTCGAGAGCCAGTTGTCGGCGTCGAGGAACTCGACGCGGACTTTATCGCGGCCGTACCGCTCGGCGAGTTCGCGGACGACCGCTTCCAGGCGGGGCCATTCGACGTGGCCGCGGACCAGGCGGCGCAACTCCATGGAGAACCGTACGTCGGGGGCGGGCATAACTATCCGGGCTCCGACGAGACACCGTCCCGCGATCCGGACAGCTCTCGGAAATGCATACTGTTCTAAAACGTCATTTACCGTGTCGGTCTGATCCGAGTGCAGAGATAACGCGCGTATTACGGCACGAAGCTGTATCATTTACGACCTGACGACCACGTAGTATTTATATCTTGATCGTTTACCGTAGGCTATATCGTACAGGCGGTTATTCCAAATGAATGACGAAACCAGAACCAAACGGCTTCCAGAGAACGAGGAGCTGTCGACCGCCGTCGTGAAAGCGGTCGCGGAGGCGGTCGGCGTCGATCCGCTCCACCTGGACGCGAGATTGTACGACTCGATCGATCCCGATGGGCTCGATCAGGTGTTTCGACCGCGGGGCGACGGGACGGTGCGCACCGGCGCACAACTCGAGTTCGAGGTGGCCGGCTGCGAGGTGGTCGTCCACAGCGAAGGGCGGATCGTCGTCACGCCGCCCGCTCGACGCTCGTCGCCCTCCTCCGACTGACCGAGCGACGCCGGCCGCCCCCGATCCTTCACGGTCGTTCGCTGACTTTATCACGCACCTCGCGCAAGTTTTGCCATGGACTTCGAGTTACCCGCCGAGCATCGGATGATCCGGGACACGGTTCGGGAGTTCTGCGAGGAGGAGATCGCTCCCGTCGCTCAGGAGATCGAGAACGACCACCGGTTCCCGGCGGAGATCTTCGATCAGCTCGCGGCGCTCGATATGATGGGCGTGCCGATCGCCGAGGAGTACGGCGGTCTCGGCGGCGATCAGCTCATGTACGCGCTCGTCACGGAAGAACTCGGACGCGTCTCCGGCGGCATCGGCCTCTCCTACGCGGCGCACGTCAGCCTCGGCACCAAGCCGCTCGAACTGTTCGGCACCGACGCCCAGAAGGAGCGGTGGCTCCGTCCGCTCGCGACCGGCGAGGAGATCGGCGCGTGGGCGCTGACGGAGCCAGGATCTGGGAGCGACGCGAGCGACATGGACACCGTCGCGGAGCGGGACGGCGACGAGTACGTGCTGAACGGTACGAAGCAGTTCATCACGAACGCCAGCGAGGCGGGTTCCGTCCTCGTGAAGGCAGTGACGGACCCCGAGGCCGGCTACGACGGCATCTCGACGTTCGTCGTCGACCCGCGAAACGACGACGGGTTCGAGGTGACCACGATCTGGGACAAGATGGGCCTCAACTGCTCGCCGACCTGTGAGATCGCGCTGAACGACGTTCGACTCCCCGCGGATCGGTTGCTCGGCGCGGAGGGCGAGGGCTGGACGCAGACGATGAAGACGCTCGACGGCGGCCGCATCTCGATCGCCGCCCTCTCGACCGGTCTCGCGCAGGGCGCCTACGAGGCGGCGTCGTCGTACGCGAGAGAGCGCGAGCAGTTCGGCCGGCCCATCTCGAAGTTCGACGCGATCCGCGACAAGCTGGTCGACATGTACCGAAAGACGGAGCGCGCGCGCCTTCTCACGCACAAGGCCGCGGTTCGGTACGACGGCGGCGAGAGCGTCACGAAGGAGTCGGCGCTGGCGAAGCTCGACGCCAGCGAGGCGGCCAGAAAGGTCGCCGAGGATTCGGTGCAGGTGCTCGGCGGATACGGCTACACGGAAGACTTCGCTCCGCAACGCTTCTACCGCGACGCGAAGCTGATGGAGATCGGCGAGGGAACGAGCGAGATCCAGCACCTGGTGATCGGCCGGGAACTCGGCCTGTGATTCCTGGCGGACACGAAAAGGGCGAGCGAGAACTTTCGAGCGGGACGAGCGAGATCCAGCACCGGCGCAAAAGATGGGTTCGAGGGCGTGATTGCTGTGGTTGACAGTGGGTTCGGCGGCCGTTCTCGCGCCGTTCGTCCGCGGGAGTCGCCCCGTGACCCCCGGAGAGTCGTACAGGATCTCCCCGGAAAAACGGCGCAGATCGTTCGGAACGGTGCGCGCCGTTTCGCGTGCGAAACGGTCCGAACGGTGCCCCGCGTAACCGTTCACGATCGTTCGCGGTAGCCGCCGTTCCGGTGCGACGCACTTTCGGGGAGCCGCGCTCACCCGTCGAACTCGTCCGCGAGCAAACCGTACCGAACCACGTCGCGGTACTCGCCGCCGACGAACGCCTCCTCGCGGTGGACGCCTTCCGCTGCGAACCCGATCTTTTCGAGCACGCGACGGGAGCCGACGTTGTGGTCGTACGCCTCGGCGACGACCTTGTGGAGTCGGCGCTCCTCGAAGGCGTAGCGCGAGAGGGTCTCGACCGCGTCGGTGCAGTAGCCGTTGCCCCACGCCTCGGGGACGAGCATGTAGCCCAGTTCGCCGACGCCCCACGTCTCGTTCAGGTCGAGGTCGATGGTGCCGACCGGATCGCCGTCCACGGCGACGAGGAGGCGAACGCTCCCGTCGTCCTCGCCGAGCGACTCGATCCACGCTTCCTCCTGCGGGCCGTTCTTCGGCGTCGCCGATCCGATGGTGGCCCACACATCCGGATCGTTGATCAGGCGCTGGAGGAAGGCGACGTCCTCGCGTTCGATCGTCCGCAGTTCGACCCGCTCGCCGCGGAGGAAGGCTGGTCCGGGCATGTCACTGCGACGTGATGGCTCTCGGTCGACATCAACGCTTCCGTGCCGTGCGAATCGGTGGCAACGTCCGGATCACGGCCGCTCGAAGACGTACTCCTCCGCGGCGTGGCGGTGCGGTTCGCCCCCGGACTCGTCGTCGAAGACGAACTTCCGCGAGTACAGCGCGTTCCAGTCGGCGTAGTACCCGCGGAGTTCGCCCGGTTCGTAGAAGTGCTCGTTCTCGCCCCAGTCGGGCGCGGGCGGAACCTCCGGGTGATCGACGAACGCGAATAGTGCGTGGACGCCGCCGGGGGCGGTCTGCGCCCGGAGGTGCTCGAACCGCTCCTCGCGGTTCGCCGGTTCGAGGTACTGGATCGTGCCGATGGAGTAGACGAGGTCGACCCGTTCGTCCAGTTCGAACGCGTTGACGTCGGCCCGCTCGGTCCGGATGTCGACGCCCCGCTCGCGGGCGAGTCGATCCGCCTTCTCCAACCCGTTGGGTGCGACGTCGACCGCCAGCACGTCGAGACCGCGCTCCGCGAAGAACACCGCGTCGCGGCCCTCGCCCGCGCCGACGTCGACCGCGACCGCGGCGTCCTCGGAGGCGAACTCCAGGGCTCGTTTCGCGAGTTCGTTCGGCTCAGTCCCTCAGTAGTACTCGTCGCGGGCGTACAGCCGCTGAAGCTCGTCGTATTTCATCGCACGGTGAACATGTGCGACGAACAATAGTACTTTCTCCGCGCCGTTCGCGGTTCTAGGTATCCGTCGGGATCGCCCGAGGCTTCGGTGGGTGCGACTGACGCCGCGTCGGGTTGCGAGGGCGACGCGGCGACGGTCGAAAACGCGCCCGCGGAGTTAAGCCGCCCCCGCACCGAGCACCGTCATGGACGCGCGGATCGGCTTCGTCACGCAGCTGGGGATGGATCGAATCGAGACGGCCGCGTTCGCGGCCGATCGCGGGTTCGACTTCGTCGAGCTGATGATGGACGGCGCGGGCGAGCGGCGGCGGCTCGCGGCCGACGGCGACGCGTTCGCCGACGCGCTCGCGGAGCGCGACCTCGACCTGCTCGTCCACCTCCCGTTCGGGGGGATCGACCTCGGATCGCCGTTCGAGCACGTCCGCGAGGGATCGATCGGGGAGATCGAAGCCGCCGTCGAGACCGCGGCGGCGCTCGGCGCCGAGAAGGCCGTGTTGCACCCCGACACGAACGCGTGGTCGCCGGCGTGGGACGACGACGACCTGCGCGCGAACGCCGTCGACTCGGTCCGCCGGATCGACGCGCACGCCGGAGCGCGAGACGTCGAGATCTGCGCGGAGAACCTGCCCCGCAGCCTGTTTCGCACCCACGACGTCGGGGCGCTCCTCGACGGGACGGACGCCTCGCTGACGCTCGACACGGGCCACGCCCGGATGGACGGTCGCGATTCGGCCGGCATCGCCGCGTTCGCCGAGGAGCACGCCGACCGCATCAGCCACGTCCACCTCAACGACACCCGCGGTCCGCAGGACGAGCACCTCCCGTTCGGGGCGGGCGACGTGGACTTCGAGCGCATCTTCGCCGCCCTGCCGGACGACTGGAGCGGGACGCTCTCGCTCGAAGTGTTCACGTTCGCGTACGACTACGTCGGCGCGAGCAAGGAGCGCCTCGACGCCCTGCTCGAAGGGTAACGCTTTTTCGTCGGCGAGGAGGTCCCTGCGTATGGCACGCATCCTCGTCGCCGGCGAGACGATCGTCGACTTCCTGCCGGACTCGACCGGGTCGCTCTCCGCGGTCGAGTCGTTCGCCCGGAGACCCGGCGGCGCGCCCGCCAACGTCGCCGTCGGCCTCGCCCGCCTCGACGCGGATCTCGAATTTTGGACCCGGATCGGCGGCGACCCGTTCGGGGACTTCCTCGCGGGGGCCCTCTCCGAGCGCGGCGTGTCGACCGCCTACGTCGAGCGCGACTCGGACGCGAAGACGACGCTCGCGTTCGTCAGCCTCGGCGAGGACGCCGACCGCGAGTTCTGCTTCTACCGCGACCGCGCCGCGGAGACCCGGATGGAACCGGGGACGATCCCGGACGACGACCTCGCCGCGTTCGACTGGGTCCACTTCGACGTGCTCTCGCTCGACGCCGAACCGTCCCGGAGCGCCGCGCTCGACCTCGCAAAGCGCGCCCGCGAGGCCGGCGCGACGGTGTCGTTCGACCCCAACGCCCGCCCCGAGCGGTGGCGCGAGTTTTCCTACGCCGAGTCGGCGCGCGAGGGATTCGCGCTCGCCGACGTGGTGAAGGCGACGCCCGAGGACCTGCGCGAGGCCGGCTTCGACGGCGACGCGCCCAAACTCGCGCGGGCCGTCTGCGAACGCGGTCCGCACACCGCGCTCGTCACGCTCGGCGGCGAGGGGTCCTACGCCTACGCGACGGCCGACGCGCCGTGGGCGACGGAAACGACGGAGGCGACGCACGGCGGCTACGACGTCGACTCCGTCGACACGACCGGCGCGGGCGACGCCTTCACCGCCGGCGTCGTCGCCGGCCTCGCCGGGGGCGAGACGCTGGCCGACGCGCTCGCGTTCGGCAACGCCGTCGCCGCGCTCACGACCACCGCGGCGGGGGCGATGACGGCGCTGCCGACCCGCGAGGAGGTCGCGGACTTCGTCGAATCCGCCGATCTCGACGAGGATGTCGGGTCGAGGGAGTGACCCACGCGGTCGGCCGCGTCGCCGCTCACCCGGCCGCCTCTCGATCGTTTGACACCGTCGGCGGAGAACGGAGCAGTTTATACCGCGCGTCGAACACCATCGGGCAATGCGGGGGCAGCCATGAGCGACAGGGGGAGATCGGATTTCGTGGAGTTCGGCATCGAGGACAGACCGCCGCTGGGCACGTCGCTGTTGCTCGGCGTCCAGCACTACCTGACGATGGTCGGGGCGAACATCGCCGTCCCGTTGATCCTCGCCGGCGCGCTCGGGATGCCCGAGTCGGTGATCCCGCGGTTCGTCGGGACGTTCTTCGTCGTCTCCGGGATCGCGACGCTCGCGCAGACGACGTTCGGCAACCGCTACCCGATCGTGCAGGGCGCGCCGTTTTCGATGCTCGCGCCGGCGCTCGCCGTCGTCGGCGTCGTGCAGGCGAGCGATCCGGCCGGTCCGGCGTGGGAGGCCGCGCTGCTCCAGCTACAGGGCGCGATCATCGTCGCCGCGCTCGCGGAGATCGCGATCGGCTACCTCGGCCTGCTCGGGCGCGTCCGGCGCTTCATCTCGCCGGTCGTCATCGCCCCGACGATCGCCCTCATCGGCCTGTCGCTCTTTAACGTCCCGCAGGTGACGGCCGCGACGAACAACTGGTGGCTGCTCGGGCTGACCGTCCTCCTCATCCTGCTCTTCTCGCAGTACCTCGACACGACCCACGAGGCGTTCAAGCTCTTCCCGGTGCTCCTCGGCGTCGTCGCCGCGTACGCCGTCGCCGCCGGCCTGTCGGTCGCGGGCGTCTACGGACCCGACACGCCGGGCTACGTCGATCTGCTCTCGATCGCCGACGCGCCCGCGGTCGTCGCCATCTACCCGTTCCAGTGGGGGACGCCCGGCTTCGAACTCTCGTTCGTCATCGGGATGCTGGCCGGCGTCGCCGCCTCCATGGTCGAGAGCTTCGGCGACTACCACGCCGTCGCGCGGCTCTCGGGGCTGGGCGCGCCGAGCGAAAAGCGAATCAACCACGGCATCGGCATGGAGGGGATCATGAACGTCTTCGCCGGCGTCATGGGCACCGGCGGGTCGACCTCCTACTCCGAGAACATCGGCGCGATCGGCCTCACCGGCGTCGCCTCGCGGTACGTCGTCCAGATCGGCGCGGTCGTGATGCTCGTCGTCGGCTTCGTCGGCTACTTCGGGCAGCTCGTGGCGACGATCCCCGACCCGATCGTCGGCGGGCTGTTCGTCGCCATGTTCGGCCAGATCGTCGCCGTCGGCCTCGCGCAGCTTCGGTACGTCGACCTTGACTCCTCGCGCAACGTCTTCGTCATCGGTTTCGCGATGTTCGCGGGGCTCGCGATCCCGGCGTACATGGGCGAGGTCGGCAGCGCCGAGGCGTTCCGCGAGGGGATGGCGACCGTCGCGGTGGTCGGTCCCGTCCTCGGGACGCAGCTCGTCTCGGACGTCGTCTACGTCATCGGCAGCACCGGCATGGCCGTCGGCGGCCTGAGCGCGTTCGTCCTCGACAACACCATCCGGGGGACGCGCGAGGAGCGCGGGCTCGACGAGTGGGAGGCGGCCGCCGAGACGGACGAGGAGTTCGACTCCGCCTACGACCGGTTCGTCGGCGGGACGGAGACGAAGGCGGACTGACCCCCCGTCGGGCGGGGTCGGCCGAATCGAATCCGCCAGCTTTTGTCGCTCGTCCGCGAAACGACCGGCATGTACCAGTTGGGCCACTACGGCGTCTCCCTTCTCGTCTACGCGCCCGTGGGCTACCTGTTCGTGACGCGCGGCGAAATCGCGCTCGCGTTCGTGACCGGCGCGGTGATGCTGGGGCTGGCGATGCTCCCGGACTGCGACCACCGGCTTCCCTTCTGCGACCACCGCGGTCCGACGCACTCGCTCCTCTTCGCCGGGTTCGTCGGCGCGACCTTCGCCGCCGCGGGGCACGTCCTCGCGCCGTCGCTCCCGTTCGACCCGGGGGTCGACCCGATCGCCTTCGGCTTCTTCCTCGGGAGCGTGACGGTGCTTTCGCACCTCCTCGCGGACACGCTCACGCCGATGGGCGTGAACTACCTCTGGCCCGTCTCGCGGAAGCGGTACACGATCTCGCTGACGCCGGCGAAGAGCCCCGTCGCGAACTACCTGCTCTTCGCGCTGGGCGTGTTCGTCGCCTCGGCGTCGATGGCGCTCGCCCTCGGCATCGTTTAGCCGCCGACGAAGGGGATTTATGTTCCCGCTTTCCTATCGTCTCGTGTGGATTCCCCGTTCGACATTCTCGGGATCGACGAGGACGCGGTCGACGAGGAGGTCGATCAGGCGTACAGACGGCGGGTGAAGGAGGCCCATCCGGACCACGGCGGATCGTTGCAGGAGTTTCAGTTGGTTCGGGCGGCGTACGACGAGATTCGCAACGGATACCGGCCCGAGGGGCGCGACGTCGGACCGGAAAGCGTCGAGAACCCCGACGACGAGGTGGTCTCTCGGGTCGAGTACCTCAACTACGAAGTGCTCGACGACCACGGGTGGGATCTCGACGACGAGAACCTCTTCGAGAAGGCCTCGGCCGCGGGGCTCGATCCTGCCGACAGGGGCCGAATGTCGGTTCAACCCCACGAATCGCTGTTGGAGGCCGCGGAGAACCGCGGGTTCGCGTGGCCGTACGCCTGCCGCGGCGGCGCGTGCGCCAACTGCGCGATCGCGGTCGTGGACGGCGGGCTGGACATGCCCGGCGACCACATCCTCCCGTCGGACATGACCGACCGCGGGATCCAGCTTTCCTGCGTCAGCACCCCGACCACGGAGGAGATGAAGATCGTCTACAACGTCAAGCACCTGCCGCACCTCGACGAACTCCGGCTGCCGGCCGATCGATTCGAGCGGGCGTATCCGACCGATTGACCGAAAACCGCCTCGCCGACGAGGGGATTCAGTCGTCCCGCGCGAGAGCCGGAATCGAGAGGGGTCTCGGCGGATCCGACAGGAGCCACGCCGGCACCGCCCGCGTGAGGACGACCATCCCCGCCAGTTCGACGATCGTCTGCGTTACGACGACGGCCGGCGCGAGTTCGTACCCCGCCGGCAACGCGAGCGCGAGCGGCAGGACGACGAGCGAGTTTCGGGTGGTAGCAGTGAACACGAGCGCACGGCCCTCGCCGACGTCCATTCGTAACCGACCGGCGGCCAGTCGCCCGAGCAGCGGCATCACGGCGAGGAACGCGACGTACGTCGGGACGACTGCCACGATCGTCTCGATGGAATCCTGCACTCTGGGAAGCTGCGAAGTGATAACGACGAGGAGCGTCGCGGCCATCGTCGGCACGGGAAGCCACCCCACGGTCCCCCGCCAGCGCGCGCCCGTCGCGGATCGCTCGGCCCAGATTTCGGTGAGCCATGCGAGCGAGAGCGGCAGCGCGATGAGCAGGAAAAACGCCTCGACGAACGGACCCGCCTCGATCGACGCCGCGACGTTCGGCCCTACGAACAGCCAGAGATACGCCGGAAGCAAGAGCAACTGGCCGAGCATGAGTACCGGCGTCGCCGCGGTGACCCGCTCCGCGTCGCCGTCCGCGAGGTCGGTGAAGGCGATGACGTAGTCGATACACGGGGTCAGAAGAACCATGAGCGCGCCGACGAGGACGGCGGGTTCTCCGGAGAGCGGCCGCGTAAGACACCAGACGACGATCGGGACGACGAGGAAGTTCATCCCGAGCGCTGCGGCTACGAACCGTCCGCCGGCGAACGCGCGACGGAGCCGGACGAACGGAATTTCGAGAAACGTCGCGTACAGCATGACGGCCAACACCGGGGTGATGAGCGGTTCGAAGAGCGACGCGGAGCCGGGACTGCCGGTTCCGATGCCGATCGCGAGCAGGATCGCGGCCGCGTAGACGCCGATCTGATATCGTCCGAGCCAGCCCTTCGAGAGCATTCGTCGGTCGGTTCGAACCGCCGCGGTAAATCGCCGTTGCTCCGAGCGAACCTACGCCCGTTCGACGACCCGCCCGCGGCTACGCTTATGTCGCTTCTCGCGCTACTTCGTCGCATGACCGAACCGGTGCTCGACGACGACGCGATGCGACGGTTTCCCGTCCCCGACTACGACGACCTCCCCGACGACCTGCGCGAGCGGATCGACGAGGAGACGGAGCGCGCCGGGTTCACGCCGAACGTCTTCTCGGCGTTCGCCTACAAGCCCTCGCACTTCCGCGCCTTCTTCGGCTACCACGACGCGCTCGTCGAGGACTCGGCGCTGGACCGCGAGGAGATCGAGATGATCGTCGTCGCCGTCTCGGGCGTGAACCACTGCTACTACTGCAACGTCGCCCACGGCGCGCTCTGTCGGATCTACGCGAATGACCCCACGCTCGCGGACCAGCTCGTCGCCAACTACCGGACCGCCGACGTCGACGAAACGCGCATGGCGATGCTCGACGTCGCCGTGAAGCTGACCGAACGCCCGACAGAGGTGAGCGAGGAAGACCTCGACCGGCTCCGGGAGGTCGGCTACGACGACGAGGCGATCTGGGACATCGCCGCCGTAACCGCCTTCTACAACCTCTCGAACCGGATGGCGATGTTCGCCGACGTGCGACCGAACGACGAATTTCACGCGCTGGGTCGGGAGTAGGGTTGAGCCGGGGGTAAGCCGGCGGTCGCTCAGTCCGCCGGCTTCGGCTCCACGCGCTCCGTCCGCCCGGACGCGCCGGGGAGGCTCGGAAAGCTCAAGTCCACCCGGCGGAGGAACTGCGCGTTGATCGCGACGATCACCGTGCTGAGCGACATGAGCGCCGCGCCGACGGCGGGCGACAGCAGGATTCCGATCGGGGCGAGGATCCCCGCGGCGAGCGGGATGGCGAACACGTTGTACCCCGCGGCCCAGACGAGGTTCTCCTGCATCTTCCGGTAGCTGGCGCGGCTGAGCTTCACGAGGCGGACCACGTCCAGCGGGTTGTTCTGGACGAGGACGATCTCGGCCGACTCGACCGCCACGTCGGTGCCGCTGCCGATCGCGATGCCGATGTCGGCGCGGGTGAGCGCGGGGGCGTCGTTGACGCCGTCGCCGACCATGGCCACCAGCCTCCCCCGCGACTGGAGTTCGGCGATCTTCTCGTCCTTGTCCTCGGGCAGCACCTCCGCGAAGTAGGTGTCGATGCCGAGGTCCGCGGCGACGGCGCGGGCGACGTCCGCGGAGTCGCCCGTCAGCATGGCGACCTCGATGCCGAGGTCGTGTAGCGCCGCGATCGCGCGCCTGCTCTCCTCGCGGATCACGTCCGCGAGCGCGATCGCGGCGACGGCCTCGCCGCCGCGGACGAGGTAGACGACGCTCTGGGCGTTCGAACCGGCCTCGCGCGCGAAAGCCGTGAGTTCGGGCGACGGCTCGCGTTCGAGCCGCGAGAGCAGGTTCGGCCCGCCGACGTACACCTCCTCCCCGTCGATCGTCGCCCGGACGCCCCGCCCCTTGATCGCCTCGAAGCCGCTCGACGAGGGCGGCGTGAGGTCGCGCGCGGCGGCCGCCTCGCGGATCGCCCGGGCGATCATGTGCTCGGAATCGCGCTCCGCGGCCGCCGCGAGCGCCAGCGCCTCGTTCTCGTCGATTCCGGGCGCAGTCGCGACGTCCACGACGCCCTGTTCGCCCTTCGTCAGCGTCCCCGTTTTGTCGAAGACGACGACGTCGAGGTCGCGCGCGCGCTCCATGGCGATCCGATCGCGGACGAGCATCCCGTTTCGGGCGGCGAGGGTGGTGTTGATGGCGACGACGAGCGGGACGGCGAGGCCGAGCGCGTGGGGGCAGGCGATGACGAGCACCGTGACGACCCGCTCCACCACGGTCACGTCGAACGAGACGGCCAGCGTCCACGCGACGGCGGTGACCGCGGCGGACGCGAGCGCGGCGTAGAACAGCCACCCCGCCGCGCGGTCGGCGAGCACCTGCGTTCGCGACTTGCTCGACTGCGCCTCCTCGACGAGGCGCATGATCCCCGCGAGGGCGGTGTCGTCGCCGGTCGCGGTGACGCGTACGCGGAGGCTGCCGTCCCCGTTTATCGTCCCACCGATGACCTCGTCGCCGGGCTCCTTTCCGACCGGGCGCGACTCGCCGGTGATCATCGCCTCGTTCACCTCCGAGTCGCCCTCCTCGACCACGCCGTCGGCGGGCACGCTCGCCCCGGGGCGGACGAGGACGAGGTCGCCGTCGACCAGCTCGCTCACGGGCACCTCCTCGGTGTTGCCGTCGTCCGTGAGCCGTTCGGCGGTGTCGGGCAGGAGTTTCGCCAGTTCGTCGAGCGCGCCCGACGCCCGGCGGACGCTCCGCATCTCGATCCAGTGCCCGAGGAGCATGATGTCGATGAGCGTCACCAGTTCCCAGAAGAACTCCGTCGCCCCCGGGACGACGAGGCTCGCGAGGCTGTAGGCGAACGCGACCGTGATCGCCATCGAGATGAGCGTCATCATCCCGGGCTCGCGGGCGCGAACCTCCGGCACCGCCATCTTCAGAAACGGCGCGCCCCCGTACGCGAAGACGATCACGGCGAAGAGCGGACTCACGAACGCCGCGCCCGGAATCCCCGGCGCGGAGAAGCCGAGAAGCTCCTGCAACATCTCGCTGTAGACGAGGACCGGGATCGAAAGGAGGAGCGAGACGAAAAAGCGCCGCCGGAACAGCTCCTCGTGACCGGCGTGCATGCCGCCGTGACCGGCGTGTTCTCCGCCCTCGTCCCCTGCGTGGTCCCCGCGGCCGGCGTGCGCGCCGGCGTGGCGGCCGCGATCGTCGCGCCCCCCGTGCTCTGACCCCACCCGTGAGTCGGATCCCGTCGCCTCCTCGCGGAGCATCGATTCCTCCGCGCGCCCTGGCTCGCCGGGATTTCCGGGATCGCCGTCGGTCGGGTTTCCTTCGCCTTCGTCCTCGTCCGGCGGACGTTCGGCTTCGCGTTCGGTGCGGTGATCGTGTCCGCGATCGCGTCCGTGTTCGTCTTCTGTCATGATGTCCCTCCGTGGCCGCGCGCCCCGTCGGCGCCAGGTCCTCCTTCGGCGACGCGTCGCTCTCGCGTGGCGTCGACGTACGAACTAACGGCCGGTACGGTTATGCCGATTTCGCCTTCGATAATTAGGTGATCTTCGGGACTAACTCCACGAGATAAGGTGATATCCGGAATCGATTTTGCTTTCCCCGGCGTACGAGGTGTATGCGCACGCTGGACGAGACGGACGTGGAGATACTCCGGCTGCTGACCGAAGACGCGCGCCGGCCGTACCGGGAGATCGCGGAACGAGTCGGTCTCAGCTCGCCGGCGGTCTCCGATCGGGTGACTCGCCTGCAGGATCTCGGGATCGTCCGCCGGTTCACGCTGGAACTCGACCGCTCGAAGCTCCGCGGGGGCGTCCCGGTCCTCGTCGAACTCGCGGTGCGGCCCGACGCCGCGGCCGAGATGCACGAGGCGCTCGCGGCGGCCGACGGGGTCGAACACGTCTTCGTCGCCTCCGACCCGCGGGTGTTCTTCCAGGCCCGGCTGCCGAGGGCCGACGTCCGGGCGTTCCTCGCCGAGACGTTCGGCGCGCCGCCGGAGGCGATCGTCGATTACGACGTCACCGTGCTCACTGACGTCGAGTGGACGCCCGGAACCGGCGGCACGGATCTCGCGCTCACCTGCGCGCAGTGCGGGAACGAGGTGGACCGGGAGGGTGAGACCCTCCGGCTCGACGGCGAGCGCTACTACCTGTGCTGTCCGTCGTGCAGGGACGAGTTCGAAGCGCGGTACGAGCGGTTTCGGGCCGGCGCGGGGGCCGAGTGAGAAGGTGGGTCCGAAGACGCCGGTCGAGCCTCGGCGGCTTCGAGGCGGCCGCTTCGCCCCTTCCGCTTTCGTTCCGAAGAATTCCCCGCCCGATTTCCTTTCGATGAGAGGCGAAACGGGGGAAACCGCGGCCGTCCATAGCGTACTCATGAACGACACGGCACGACACCGACGAGAAGATGGGACAGAAGCGGCCTCGCACCGCGGTCGCGAACGACGACGGGGCGACGACCGCGGCGGTCACGCCCTCCCGGGAGGGCTCTCGATGGCCGCGAACGGGCTTCGGCTGGACGTCGACGAGACGCGTTTCGACCCCGGCGTCGAGCGGACGCTGACGTACCACATCCGCGACGGCGACGGAAGCGCGGTCGCGGACTTCGAAGAGACGCACGGCGAGTCGAGCCACCTGATCCTCGTCAGGCGGGATCTCACCCGCTTCCAGCACCTTCACCCCGAACTGGCCCCGGACGGGACGTGGTCCCAGCGGATAACGCTCCCCGACCCCGGCGTCTACCGGGCGTTCGTGGACGTTCGCGTCGACGGTCGGTCGACGACGCTCGGCGTCGATCTGTTCGTCCCGGGAACGGTCGACGTGGACTCGATTCCCGATTCGACGCGCGAAGCGGCCGCCGACGCGTACGCGGTGTCGCTCGCGGCCGGCGAGATCGCGGCCGGCGAGGAGATCGTACTCGAGTTCGAAGCGCGACGCGGCGGCGAGGCCGCCTCCCGGCTGGATCCGTACCTCGGCGCGCTCGGCCACCTCGTCGCCCTCCGCGACGGCGACCTCGCGTACCTGCACGTTCACCCGGAGGCGACCGACCCCGAGAGCGGACTCGTCCGGTTCGCAACGACGTTCCCGACGGCAGGTCGGTACCGGCTCTTCCTCCAGGTGAAACCGGAAGGGCGCTTGATCACGGTCCCGTTCGACGTCCGCGTCGAAGGGGGTTCCTGATCGCGTTTCCTCCTTGATCGTTCTTCCACCTCTCGCAACCTCGCTCGGGCGGAGGCCTTCCCGCCCCTCTCAGGCGCGGGCTTCGTAACCCGCGTCCTCCACCGCGGCCACGAGGTCGCGCGCGTCGGCGTCCCCCTCGACGGTCGCCGTGGCGGACTCGCGGTCGGCGCTCGCCCGCTCGACGCCGTCGACGCGTTCGAGTGCTTCGACGACGGTCCCCTCGCAGCCGCCACAGTGCATCCCCTCGACGGTCAGGGTCGTGCTCATACGAACGCTACGGGCTCGCCGTTTTTTCCGGTTTCTCTTTTCGAGAGAAAGTCTGACGCCGCTGTAGTTTCGAATCCAAAGCGCCGTCGAAAACCCCTTCCCGCGCCGGCGAGAAACGGAGACCATGCGCGACCTCGACGAGACGGATCGGCAGATAATCCGTCTGCTCCTCGAAGACGCCCGGCGGCCGTACAGCGACCTCGCCGACCGCGTCGGCCTCTCCGCGCCGGCCGTCTCGGATCGCGTCGATCGCCTCCGCGAGATCGGCGTCATCCGTTCGTTCACGCTCGACCTCGACCGCTCGCTGCTCGACGGCGGTACGCCCGTGCTCGTCGATCTCGACGTTCCGGTGGCGCGGGCGGGCGAGATGCGGAACGCGTTGGCCGAACTCGACCGCGTCGAGCACGTCTTTCAGACCGCCGACGGACGGCTCCTCGTCCGCGCGCTCGTCGACGGCGACGACGTGACGGGACTGTTGGCCGACGCGATCGACCTCGACGAGATCCGACGCGTCGACGTCGACCTCCTCGTCGAAGAGCGGTGGACGCCGACGATCGGCGACGCCGGCCTCGCGCTGACGTGCGTCGAGTGCGGAAACACCGTCACCAGCGAGGGCGAGTCGCTCCTGATCGACGACGAGCGGTACCACTTCTGCTGCGGGTCGTGTTCCTCGAACTTCGAAGAGCGGTTCGATCGCATCCAGCGCAACGCGTGACGTCGCTCAGAGCACCCCGGTGATGAAGCCGAGACCCATGACGATCAGGACCGCCGCGGAGAATGCGGGGAGATACGCCGTGTAGCGTTCGACCCGCTCCTCCGACCGTGCGTATCCCGCGATGAGAAGCATCGTCAGCCCGACGAGGCCGACGATGACCGTGAGCGCGTACGCGAGCATCAGTTCGAGGCAGTGGTCCGACCCGGCACAGAGCGCGATGATCTCGAACTCCTCCTCGTGGGCGAACCCGAGGACGAACGCGAACCCCGCGATCTCCCAGAGTCCGCGCTCGTCGTCCGCCGGCTCGGCGTCGTCGACGAGGGGGGACTCGCTCGCGTTCGAGCGACCGCCGACGAACGGGAGGACCGATCTCGCGCGTGCGAGCCATCCTCCGCGGGTCGATCCGCTCGCCGTGTGAGCCGATCCGCGCTCGGCGTCGTGGCCGCCACGGTCGTCGTGACCGTGTGCGTGACCGTGATCGTGGTCGTGCTCGCGACCGCCGTCGTGGGAGTGAGCGCCCTCCCCGTGGTCGTGCGAGTGACCGTGGAAATACTCCCGGACGCCCAGCGCGATGAGCAGCAGACCGGCGACGATGCCGACGGGGCCGCCGATCCGTACCCCCGGCGCGAGCGCGATCGGGTCGTTCACCTGCGTGAGCCCGAAGTAATCCTTCGCGAGGAAGAAGACAAGAACCATCGCGATGCTGCTCACGAGGTGGCCGACCCCGAGGATGAGGCTGGCCGCGAAGCCGTACAGCCACTTGTTCGACCGATCAAGCGCGTAGCTGGCGGCGACGGGCCACCCGTGCCCGGGTTCGACGCCGTGGACGAACCCGAGGGCGATCGCACCGAGCAGCACGGCGAGCGACTCGTTGTGGAGCATTCGCGTCGGAGGGTAGGCCGATGCGACGTATAGCGGTTGTTATGATGACACCTCGGAAGACATAATAAACGGGGTTATGCTGCCGGTTCCCCAACGTCGCGGCATGCGAACGAGTCTGAACGTCCCCGACGACGTGCTCGCCGAGTTTGACGAGGTGTGGCAAGCGGAGGGGCTGGCCTCCCGCTCGCGGGCGGTCCGCGAGGCGATGCAAGAGTACATCGAGTCGCACACGCGCCTGGAGGCCGCCGAGGGACCGATCGCCGCCGTCGTCGCGTTCGACTACGAGCACGATCCGGTCATCCGCGAACTGCACGCCGTCCAGCACGAGTTTCAGGACGTGATCACCACGACGAGCCACGTGCACAAAGGCGAGTGGTGCCTGGAGTCGGTGTTCTGCGCGGGGGAGGCTGACCGAGTTCGCGCGCTCGTCTACCGACTCCGCGATTTCGACGCCGTCCGCCGGGTGTCGGTGCTCTCGCTCTCGCACCCCTGACCGCCCGCAACGTTTATGCACGATGTTCACGTGTCTCAAGTCGTATGGCGAAAGGGACGGTTGCCTTCTTCAACGACACCGGCGGCTACGGATTCATCGAGACCGACGACGCGGACGACGACGTGTTCTTCCACATGGAGGACGTCGGCGGCCCCGACCTGGAAGAGGGTCAGGAGGTCGAATTCGAGATCGAACAGGCCGACAAGGGCCCGCGCGCGAAGAACCTCCAGCGGCTGTAACGCACGTCACGGATTCTCGCGTCCGGTCTACGACGCCCGACAGCGAACGCTACGCGGAGTAGAGCACCGCCGGCTTCTGTCACGTCGCCGCGGAAGTCACATCCGCGTGAAGCGACGGGGAGGCGATCGGCCGTACCGTCCGCCTCTGCGAAGATCGCCACCCGGCGCTCGTAGACGGGTGAACGGCGCCGCAGCGGGCTCGAACCGCCCGTCGCTACCGTCCGAAGCGGTCGACCTCGCGCCCGCGGAGTTCGACCCGGCGTATCTTTCCGCCTGACGTCTTCGGGAGCTCGTCGACGAACTCGATCCGCCGCGGGTACTTGTACGGCGCCGTCTCCTCCTTCATGAACGTCTGGATCTCGGCCACGAGGCCGTCGTCGCTCAGGAACCGGAGGGCGACCCTGTCCCCGAACGATTCGGCGTGCGATTCGATCGTCGCGGGGAGGTTGTATTCCTCCGGAATATCCCACTCGAACGACGCGGCAGCGTCCTCGTGCGAGAGTGCCATGCAGAGGGAATCGAGAAGATCCCGGTTAATCATTTGAGTCACGGGACGTGAAAAAGGCGGGCGATGAGGGGTCAGAGCGCCGGCGACTCCTCGCAGGGGTCCTCGCCGGCCGCGGCCTCGAAGTCGCCGACGTGCGTTTCGCCCGCTTCAACCGTCCCGACGCCGCCCGTTCGGGCCTCCTGTGCGAGCGCGCTCCCGTCGGGTGACTGATGGGCAGGGCGAGAGACTAAACCGTCAGGCGCGCGCGAGGAACTGTCGCGGCGCGTGTCTTTTTGTGGCGTCCCGTCGATCCGACCCCATGGAGTACACCACGCTGGGCGGCACGGGACTCGACGTCTCGCGGATCTGCCTCGGTTGTATGAGCTTCGGATCGAGCGACTGGCGCGAGTGGGTGCTCGACGAGGAGGCGGGCCTCGAACTCATAGAGCGCGCGATCGACCTCGGGGTCAACTTCTTCGACACGGCGAACATGTACTCGCGGGGCGAGTCGGAGCGCGTGCTCGGAAAGGCGCTGGAGGGCCGCCGCGACGGGGCGGTCGTCGCCACGAAGTGTTACTTCCGAATGGACGAGGACGACCCCAACTCCGGGGGGCTCTCGCGGAAGGCGATAGAGCAAGAGCTGGACAACAGCCTCGAGCGCCTGGGGATGGACACGGTCGACCTGCTCCAGATCCACCGGTACGACGACGACACGCCCGTCGAGACGACGATGCGGGCGCTCGACGACGCGGTCCGCCGGGGGAAGGCCCGCTACGTCGGCGCGAGCTCGATGTGGGCCCACCAGTTCGCGGACATGCTGCACGCGAGCGACCGGCACGGGCTGGAGCCCTTCGCGACGATGCAGAACCACTACAACCTCGTCTACCGCGAGGAGGAGCGCGAGATGCTCCCCCTCTGTGCGAGGGAGAACGTCGGCGTGATCCCGTGGAGCCCGCTCGCCCGCGGGTACCTGACCCGGCCGCACGAGGAGATCGACGCGACGACGCGCGGGTCGACGGAAGAGCACATGTACCGCCACCCCTACCGCGAGGGCGGCGGTAAAGAAATAAACGAGCGCGTGGCGGAACTGGCCGAGGAGAAGGGCGCGAAGATGGCGCAGATCGCGCTGGCGTGGCTGTTCCACAAGGAGTGGGTCGACGCGCCGATCGTCGGGACGACGAGCGTCGAACACCTCGAAGACGCCGTCGAAGCGCTCGACATCGACCTGTCGTCGAGCGACGTCGCCTATCTCGAAGAACCGTACCGGCCGGTCCGCGTGTCCGGCCACGAGTGATCGGCGGCCCGACTCGGCTCCTTCCGTCGCCTCCCGCCCGCGCCGCCCCTGCGAGCGGGCGCGCCCCAGACGTGATGATTTTTCGTTTCCTTTCGCGCGAACGGCCGATTCGGCCGTTCGCGCGAAAACGTCTAGAAGGACAAGAGCATCCGGGGACGAGTTCAGGCGATCCGTCGCGTTCGTTTTTGACGTCCGCCCCCCTGACCGTTCGTAACCGACCGTCGCAAGCAAACGGGTTTCGGCAGCGAGACGCCGAGTAAACGGGGCGTTTACCAGGAAACGCGCTTGCAAAGGTCTATTAACCCGATCGGGAAGGGCTCAACGAGGTCTTACATGAGTCACTGGCTGACCCGCTCCGTCAGAGCGACGCAACGGTGCGTTACCACTCCGATGTACCCGCTGTTCGCGTACTCGGAAGGGTGCAGACTGCTGTTCGACGCGGTGACGAACGGCGGGCACGGGTGCAAGGACGGGTGCGACCGCCCCCGAACGGCGAGCGACCGCCTCCCGTGGGAGACCGACGGGCGGTACGGCGGGTGGGGAGGAGAGATACTGGGGGACCGCCGTCACACGCCCGGCGACCCCGAACCGGACCGGTCGCCCGTCGTGTTCGTCCACGGAAACGGGCGCGACGCGTGCGACTGGCGGGCCCACCGCGATTACCTTCGCGAGCGCGGGTACGCGGCCGACGACCTCTGGGCGATCACGTTCCGTCGCCCGTCGTCGACGCACGACGAGATGGCTGCCCAGCTGGAGGCGTTCGTCGCCCGCGTTCGCGCGCACACGGGACGAGAACGCGTCTCGGTGGTCGCACACAGTCTGGGCGTGACCGGCGCACGGTACTGGATGGACGCCCACGACCGGTACGACGCGGTGGACACCTTCGTCGGGCTCGCCGGGGCGAACCACGGTCTCGTCCCGTGGGCGGGTGGGACCGGGGGCGACGGCTACGCGCGCCCGTTCGACTTCCTCGATTCGACCCGCCTCGGCGAGGACGGCCACGGACTGACCGAGCTGAACCGGGGCGACGAGACGCCCGGCGACGTCGACTACTACACGATTCGCGGGCGGTACGACCCGCTCTTTCCGACGAACCCGGACAGCCCGCGGCTCGACGGCGCGGTCGAGAACCGCGTCGTCTGGCGCGGCCACGAGGGCGTCCGCGACGGCCGCCGCACTCGACGACTGCTCCGCCGCTGGCTCTCCGGCGGCTAACGGCTACGCGTCCGGCGCGGGTTTTTCCGGCCCCTCGGGATCGGGCGCGATGCGCCTGACCGCCCGCAGCGCCAGCACCGCGATCGAGACCTCCATGAGTCCGACGACGACGAACGCCGGCAGGTAGCCGTGGGCGTCGGCGACGAACCCGCCGATCAGAAAGCCGGTCAGAAAGCCGAGGCTGCCGAAGACGTTGAACCCGCCCATTGCGGCCCCGCGCTCTTCCGGGGCGACGAGGTCGGTCACGAGCGCCATCGTCGCGGGCGCGACGAGCGCGCCGAAGACGCCGACGAGCACCATCAACCCGGCGGCGAGTTCGAGCCCCGGCGCGACCCCGACCGCGACGATCGCGACGCCGTACAGCATCGAGCCGGCGACGACCGGAAGGAACCGGCCGATTCGGTCCGACAGCACGCCGAGTGGGTACTGCAGGACGGCGAAGGGGAAGAAAAAGAGCGACAGCACCACCCCCGCGGCCGCGGCGTCGAGGCCGAACGCGTCGCGGAAGTAGTAGACGCCGACGAGGGCGAAGAAGCCGGCGGTCAGCCGGTCGATGAAGCCGAAGGCGTAGGGAACGCCGAGTGCCGGCCTGTCGGAGAGCCGCGAGAGCACCGCGCCGACGCTCGCTCGTCGTTCGCCCGGCGCGCGGTCCTCGACGGTCCCCGCAAGGAGCGCGACGAGGAGGAGCAGCGCGGCGGCCCCGTACAGCGGCGCGAGCGGATCGACCGTCGTGAGGCGGCCGCCGACGACCGAGCCGATGGCGGCCCCGAGGCCGATCGCGATGCCGGCAGCGCCCATGTTTCGGCCGTGTCCCCCGGCGAGATCCATGAGCATCGTGATCGAGAGGGAGAACGCGCCGATGGTGAGCGCGCCGCAGAGCGCACGGAGCGACAGCACCGCGCCGAACGACAGGCCGAACGAGGGCGCTGCGGCGATGGCCACGTAGCCGAGCGCGCCGCCGAGCGCGCCGGCGACGATGAGCGGCACCCGGCGGCCGACCGCGTCGCTCAGCGCGCCCCACAGGCCGGCGCAGATCACGAAGGCGGCGAACTCCGCGACGAGAAACCACATGCCCGCCTCGATGCCCGACGGCGCGCCCAGCGCCGCGATGAGATCCTCGACCCCCGGATAGAGGAGAACCTGCGAGACGAGCACCGCCCACACCACGACCGCGAGCGTCGCGCGATCACGGCGCGTGGACCCGTTCATACCCCTCCGTTGGCCCGCGGCCCTCAAATCGCTGTCCGTCTCGTCCAAGCGGCGACCGCGCGGGCCTCGAACGCGGTCGGTCGGCTCACTCGCCCGCGAGGAGCCGGTCGAAGAGGCGGGTGAAGCGATCCGAGAAGCGCTCCGGGAGCGACGGCGAAACCGATCGGAGCAGCCGCGCCGTCTCCGCCGGCCGTTCGAGCGCGAGCGTGACGCGGTTTCGCTCGTCGTAGCGCTTTTCGACGACCGACTGCTCGACGAGGTGGTCGAGGTGCCACTCCAGGGTGCTCCGGGCCACGCCGATGGACTCGGCCACCTCCGACGGCGTCGCCTCGTCGTTCGCGAGGAGGTGACCGATGACGTCTCTGGCGGTCTCGCGGCGGACCAGCGCGAGCGCCCCGCGCTCCCAGCCGTCGAACGTCGGCGGGTAGTAGTGGGTCCGGCCGTACAGGTCCTCGACGATCACGGTTCCCTCGCCGAGCAGTCGCCGCAGGTGGTACTGAACCTGCCCCGGCGCGAGGTCGAGCGCCCGCGTGAGTTCGTTGAAGTGGACGCCGGGGTGTTCCCGGACGTGCGTCGCGATGCGGTCGCGGGTCGCGCTCATCGGTCACCGACCTCCGCCGCGCGCTCGACGCCCCGCGCGTAGTACACGGCGGCGAGGACGAGGCCCGCCATGACGAAATCCAGCCCGTGTTCGAGGAAGTGGTGCACGTCGTAGGACATGAACCCGCCGATGGTCAACACGGCGACGCCGCTTCGCGCGAGCAGCGTCGCCAGCGCGAGCACGACGAGCAGGTACGAGCGCGACCGTCGCCGGGCGTACGCCGACATCCCGAGCAACACCAACAGCCCGGAGACGATCCCCGCGAGCGCCACCGCCGCGAGGAGCGACGGGTCGTTCGCCGGAACCACGTGGATCGGGACGGACGCGTCGACCGAGACGCTAGTCGTTCGCATCGTTTCCCCCGCGTCGCGTCGTCCGAGCGTCGTTCATGGGGGGCGTTGCGCCCGACGATTCAAAGGCTGATCGGTGCGCGCATCGAAATCGGGAACCGTACCAGAACCCATATGTCCGGATCGTCCCTCCGCGCCACTCCTCGGCTCCGCCCGGCCGACGATCGGGACGACCGCGGCTCGATCGGCGTGATCACGGGGCGATCCGCGCGATCAGAGCGCGGAGTCGACGGCCCCCTTCACCGATTCGTAGGTCCAGTCGTCGAGGAGTCGCTCGTTCACGAACACCGCCGGCGTCCCGGAGAGGCTCATGTCCTCGCCCAGTCGCCTGTCGGCTTCGAGCACCGGTCTGTACGTCTCGTTCGCCCCGGCGGCGCGGGCCTCGCACCCGTCCGCGCCGACCTCGCCCGCGAGGTTCTGGACGAGGTCCATCGAGTAGTCATCCTGGTTCGAGAACAGCTTCCGGGCGTACTCGAAGAACGTCTCGTCGCCCTCGGCGTCCTGTACGCCGCGGGCCGCGCTCGCGACGCTCCAAGACCAGGTCTCGCTCACCGGGATCGGGAAGTCGCGGTGTTCGTACAGCACGTCGCCCGACTCGACGTACTCCGACTCCAGCTTCGGGAGGACGTCCAGTTCGAACGTCGAACAGTGCGGACAGGAGAAGTCCTTGAACACCTGCACCGTGACCGGCGCACCGTCCTCGCCCTTCGTCGGCGCGGGGAGTTCCTGGACGGGGTCGCGCTCTTCGACGTCGCAGTCGCCCATGTCCTGATTGTCGCCACCCCCGCCGGCGCTCCCGAGACAGCCCGCGAAGCCGATCGCTGCGGTACCCGCCGCCGCCGCGAGATACTCGCGTCGGGTCGTGTCCATGTCCCACGAGTGGGGGCGGCGGTACTTATTCTACCCGGGATGGATTCGTCGGACGAACGCGACGGCGGTGTCCCGCGAGCCACGTGTAACTACAGCAAGATTTTCGCCCTTGCGCCCCCTCACTACGCCTATGCCGACGGTGACGTTTCGAGGCAAGCGAATCGAGTGCGAGGACGACGTCGTGCTGCGCGACGCGCTGCTGGCGGCGGGCGAATCGCCGCACAACGGGCGATCGAAGCGGTTGAACTGCCGGGGGCACGCGACGTGTGGGACCTGCGCGGTCGCGGTCGACGGCCCCGTGAGTGAGATGGGGGCGCGCGAGCGGCGGCGGCTGTCGCTACCACCGCACTCGCTCGACTCCGGGCTCCGGCTGTCGTGTCAGACCCGCGTGCGGGGCGACCTGACGGTGACCAAGGGCGGCGGGTTCTGGGGGCAGGATCTCGACGAGTGAGCTAGAACGACCGCCGCGCGCGCCACGCCAGCAGGTCCTCGCGGTCGCGGGTGTCCGGCGGCAACTCCGCGAACCACCGTGCGTCGGAGATCTCGCCGTCCGGGTCGTCGACCGAGAGATCCGTCGACGAGGGGCGGGCGACGAAGACGGGGAGCACGCCCCACGTCCGGTAGTCGTCGCACTCGATGTCGACCCGGTTCGCCATCGCCAGCCCCTCGTACTCGGCGGCGATGCCGGCCTCCTCGCGGAGTTCGCGCGCCGCGGCCTCGCGGAAGGCCTCCCCCTCGGCGATCCCGCCGCCCGGGAGCACCCACTTGTCGACGCCCTCGTGGCGCACGAGCAGCAGTTCGCCCGACGGGCGGTAGACGATCGTGTGCGCGCCGTACGGCGCGCCCGTGGCCTTCACCCTGTTCGCGAGCGTGCGGAAGCGTCGGCGGGAGACGCGCCGCGTGCGAGGGCGCTCCATGAACCCCGCGTACTTGCTCTTGAGCGCGTGGTACGCCTGCTCCGCGCACTGGCTGGCCTCGTCGGCGAGAAACCAGAGGTCATCGAGGGTCGTCATGTCCGGATGGATCGGGCGGTCGCGAGCGGTCCGAAAGCGAGACGAGGAACATGCGCGGTCCTTGGACCGCCCGGAAAAATAAGGCTTCGACCGACGAGCCGGTTTCCGTGATCGGTGCGTGGCCACCGTGATCGGGGCGGCGGCCGCCCGAATCACCGGCCTTTTATCCGGCGCTGTAGAACCGGGTACCATGAGCTTCGAAAAAGACGACACGGTCGTCCTCCACGACAAACACAGCGAGTTCGACGGCGAGACCGGGACGGTGACGCAGGTGATGGAGACGATGTTCGGCGAGGCGACCTACACCGTCAGCTTCGACGACGGGCAGGAGACGGGCGTCCCGGCCGACGCGCTGGACGCCGTCGACGACGACCGCGCCGACGAAGACGACGCCTGACGAAGGGTAGCCCTTTTTCGCCCCCCTCGCGTAGGGCGTCCCATGTCGAGCGTCCCGTTTCACTACGTCGACCTTCGGACCTTCTGCTATGCGACCGAGGACGAAAAACGAGTCGAGGCCGCCCTCCGAACGTTCCTCCCCGGGGAGTTCGAGATCGAACGCGCGGAGACGACCGGCTACCACGGCGACCGGATCGTCGTCCTCTCCGCGCGCGTCGAGAACGCGGACGGCATCAGGCACGTCCTCGCCCGGTTGAGCGACCTGCCGGACATCGATCGGGTGGTCGCCGAACTCGACGAGCGCGTCGACGAAAAGTGCGCCTTCTTCCTCCGTCTGGACAAGCAGGCGGCGTTCGCGGGCGAGGTGAAACGCGGCGACGGCATCACCCTCCGCGCGAAGGTCGAGGCGTATCCGGCGAAGCGCGAGACGGCCGTCGAGAACGCCCGCGAGGCGTTCGAACGCGTCTCCGCCTGAGAGCGCTCTCGTCCGCCTGCCCGCGCGCGCCTACCTCCACTTGATCGAACACCCGCGCGAAGGGAGGTCGTCGTGTTCGACCGACTCGCCGGCGAGCACGGCTTCGATCGCGTCGCGGCCGTAGAATCGCGTCGGCTCGTCGTCGGGGTTCGTCGCGTCGTCGAGTCTGCCGTGGTACGCGAGGACGAACTCGTCCCCCTCCCGGACGAAGAGGAACGGGTCGGGCGTGCAGACGGCCCCGTACGACCGCGCGACGTCCTGGGACTCGTCGCGGAGGTACGCGTCGTAGCGGATCCGACCGTCGGCGACTCGTTCGCGCATCTCCTCGAAGGAGTCCTCCGGGTAGGCCTCCTCGTCGTTGGGGTTGATGCCGACGACGGCGACCTCGTCGTAGGCGGCGGCGAGGTCGTTCAGGTGGTCGACCTTCGCCCGCGCGTACGGACAGTGGTTGCAGGTGAACACGACGAGCAGCGCGTCCCGGTCGGCGAACGATTCGAGGGCGTACGCCTCCCCGTCCGCTCCCGGGAGTTCGAACGGCGGCGCGGGATCGCCGCGCTCCAGATTCGAGTCGGATTCCATCAGTGTCATGCGACAGGGTTTCGCACGGGCGGGGAAAACGGTTTGGGGCAACGCGGCGTGAGTCCGCTCGCCGAGCGGGGAGACGGCGATCGGGGATCTATATAGGTAACTAGTCAGATATCTATACAAATATCTAGTGGGACGGCCTTCCGGATATTTATCCGAGCGCTCGCCGACCTCGGCCGTAGTGTGGCCGAAAACTGGATCGGGGGCCGCTACTCGACGGAGACGAGGTAGACGGCGAGCACAGCGAACGCGATGCCGAGCAGCTTTCTGGCGGTCAGCGATTCGTGGAGGAACGCGACGCCGATGAGCGAGCTGACGGCGAGAAACATCCCGAAGATCGGGGCGACGACGCTCACCGGTCCGAGCGCGAGCGCCCGGTAGTACGCCAGGATTCCGACCGCCAGACACACCCCCGCGGCGTAGATGTAGGGCGATTTCGGGTGGGTGAGATAGCCCGCGATACCCTGGTCGGTGTATGCGATGACGCCGACGGTCACGACGACGAGGATGCTGTTCGCAAAGAGCGCCGCGACGTCGCTCGGGACCTTCACCTGACCGGTCGTGGCGACGCTCATGAGCGGCGCGACGAGCGAGTACGCCGCCAGCGCCAGGATCGCCCACGGAAGATAGTTCATGGACGATACCGCGGGTCCGAACCGTGTATAGCGTTTCGAAACGGATCGTCGTCGACGCCGGTCGTCGCCGCGCCGGCGCGGAAAATCGGCGCGAAAAACGCGATCGACGGCGGGCGCGCTGCGATCAGGACGCGATGACGACCGTGTTGCCGGAAACCTCCTTGATCCGGCTCATCTCCAGCGGATACGCGTCCTCGTCCGCCTCGCCCAGTCGGAGTTCCGCCTTGATCCTGTCGGTCAGGCTCGGCTCGGGATCGACGTAGAACGTGTCCGATTCGATCTTGGCGACGATCCCGACGTCTCTGCCCTCCTCGTCGACGACGTTCTTCCCCTGATCGGACTCCGAGAGACCCACCGTCGACGGCATCGGCTCGCCGGTCTCTTCCGTTTCCGCGGTGGTTTCTTCGGTCGTCTCGCTTTCGGCCGTCTCCGTCGTCTCGGTCCCGGTCATCTTCTCCGACACTGCCGCTTCCTCCTCGGTGATGGAGGTCTCGCCGCTGTATTCGGTCTCCTCGACGGTCTCGTCCGTCGGTTCGGTCCCCATCGCGGATCCTTCGACGGGCTCGGACCGCTCTTCGGCGCGCTCCGCCTCCGTGACCTCCGTGACGGTCGACTCCGCGACGACCTCGTCCGACTCGACGGCTTCCTCGACGAGGTCGGACTCGTCGAAGTCGCCTTCGATGATCTCGCTCTCGACGAGGTCGCTTTCCGCCACGTAGCTTTCGAGTAACTCCCGCGCCGTGAGCGCGAACTCCAGCTGGGAGCGCTCTTCGAGCACCTCCTCGTAGAGCCTACGTTGGACGATCTCGCTCCGGAGGACGTTGCCCTCGACGAACTCGCTCTCTATGACTTCCGTGTCGACGTCGCCGACGTCGACGTCCGACCCGATCACGTCGCTCGCGAGGATCGTCCGCTGGACCCCCTCGACGTCCATCCGCGCCTCGACGGATTCGCTTTCGACCGTGTCGACCTCTTCGAGTTCCGTGTCGACGATCCGGCTCTCGACGATCATCCGCTCCACCGACTCGCGCGTCGTGCGCCAGGTCTCCTCGACGAGCAGTTCGACCAGTTCGTCGTCGAGGATGTCCACCTCGATGACGTCGCGGTCGACCAGCTCGCGTTCGAGGACGTCGTCCCACACCTGCTCTCTGTCGACGACCTGACTCTCGATCGTGTCCGTCTCCCTGATCTCCCGCTCTATGACCATCGTCTCCGTGACTTCGGTCCTGACGACTTCGCCCTCGGTGAGCGCCTCCTCGACCGTTTCGGCCTCGACGGCCGCCCGCCGCGTCGCCTCGTCGCGCGCGACGAATTCGTGGTAGTCGCCCGCCGGTTCGCCGGATTCGACGTCCTCGTACACGAAGACGCGGTCGTCCGACTCCACCGATTCGAAGAACTCGTCCCACGTCCGCTCCTCGTGGGACTCGTCCACCTCCTCGCGCCGTACGAACCGATACTCGCCGGTCTCGGGAGCGTACACGGGGGTGGCGTTTCGATCCTCCGCCCACGTTCGGATCGTCTCGCGGTCCGTCGTGATCTTGCGGCCGTCGGCCCCGGTGTTTTCTTCTGCCATGTTAGGTCACCGGGTTTCGGTTCGGTGCGTACCGACTTATGAAGACGGGCCACGTATCAACGAACGTCCGGATTTACGCCGATAAATCGGATATTTTTGACTCTAACTCGGCGTGGATTAGTGATATCGAGAACAAACCGGCCTCCGAACGTGAATGTAACGGTGCGAGAAATGGATCGACGAGCCCCGATCGGAGCCTCGGCGGCGGCTCGATGAATCCCGACCTCTCAGACTTCGCGAGACGTCCGACGCTCGTAGACGGTGGCGGCGTACCAGGTCGAACACAGTGCCACGGCGAGCGCGAACCCGAGCAACGCCCACCGGTGATAGCGGAACAGATCGACCGTCGAGAGCGCGAAGACGACCTGACGCCGGGTGTTCACCGCCCAGACGATCGTGACGGCGATCATCGAGACGCCGACGCCCAGCGCGAGCCCGGCGACGGTCGACTGTCGGACCCCCGTGACGAAGCCGAGAACGGCGACGACGGCGAAAAGCGCCGCGAGAAAGCCGACGGTCAGCGGGCCGGCGAACCAGGCGGAGTAGTACACCCAGACGCCGGTTCCCCGATCGAAAAACGGCGCGACGACCAGCGCGAGCACCGCGAGCGCCGCGAGACCCGCCGCCGCCAGCGAGGCGCGCGACGCGCGCGCCGGCCGCTCCCGGTCGCTCATTCGTCCCCCTCGGGGCGCGGGAACGCGACGAACGACTCCCTGACGATCGTGAACGGGTCGTAGACGGACTGGTGGCACGGGCAGTAGATCGCGCTACCGGCGTCGAACCGGACGCTGGTCGGATCGGCCTTGAACAGCGGCACGCAACAGAAGTGCGTGCACTTGTCGAAGATCGCGATGAACCCCTCCTCCGTGCTCGCCGCCAGCCACTCGTCGTTCTGCGCCGCCGACGCGACGCGCGCGCTCCGGATGATCTGCACGGGGAGCACTTCGGACGATTCGACGTCCTGCGACCGCCACGTGACCGTCGCCGGCTTGCCGAGACCGTTCGCGCCGATGCCGTTTCCCCACCGTTCGTAGTCGGCGAAGTCGTCGACGTTGACCCGATCGCCGGGCGAGACCTCGCGGGTTTGCCACTCGTACTGCGCCGACTCGGCGTAGCGGAAGTAGTCGTCCTGCTCCGCCGTCGGCTCCAGTCCGGGGAAGATCTCCGCGCCGCAGTACTGAAACCAGTCTCCGCTGTACGTGATGTCTCCGAGTCGCATCCGCGCGACCGAAAAGGTCCGTCCCTCGCGCGTGACCTCCTCGGCGGGCGGCCAGATCCCTCGGAGGAAGCCCTCGTCGTCGAGTGCGACCGGAATCTGGGGCATCGCCCGCGGGGCCGGCCCGCCGACGACCTCGACGCCGTAGTACTCGACGGTCCCGCCGCCCTCGCCGGCGGGGCTCGTGGACAGGTTGACGACCGTCTCGCCCAGCGTCGCGAACGCGGTGAGCGCGGCGGCACCGACGACGCCCTTTACGAACCGGCGTCGGCTCGTCGGTTCCGGATACTTGTCGTTCGTTCCCATGTGTCTTCTCCGTTCGAGGGGAGATACGGCCGTCAGACGGTTATAATTCACTCATTATTTGATGAAATATAATGGCGTTCGTGACGATCCCGTCGTCGTTCATGTCCAAATCGCGCTCCGAGCTCCGGGATCCGGAATCGTCGATGGTCCCGGCTGTGACCCGGAACTACGAGCGAAACTGTACGACCTCCGAAGAGCGATGAGATAGTCTGCGGCAGCGGGGCTCAAATTTCATATATCTTATCATAGTTTATGTACTGCGGTCCGGGCGATCGATGGCGAACTCGATCCGGCCGAAGCTATTCAAAGAATACTGTCGGTCACGAAGCGAAAACTCCGACATTCGGGTGCGCCACTCGTACCATCGCTCGACGGACGTGTTTCGAAACGATCGGTCTGAGCTTCGATGAGTTAACATTCCGACCCATATGTCGTGAATCGCGAAGATTTTGTCCATCGAGGCGAAAACACACAACGCGAATTTGTCGTGGCGGTTCGAAAGGGGAATCCCGTAACCGTTCGCCTATAAATCTATGTAATTGGATTCAAAATCGCGCACGACTCACGGCACAAGTCCTGCCGTCGTGGACCGTTGTTGTCCGGATTATCGATTCAGCGGTTGACGTACCCAAAAATTCCGGGGCCGAGTTCGTCGATTCCCGATCGGCGTCGTTCCAACCGAGGTGAGTCGGAACGATCCGCGAGCACGCTCCGACCCGCCGGCCGCGTCACTCGTCGGACACGAACGGCCCGTTAGTCGTCATCGTCGTCGTCGTCGTCATCGTCATCCGTCTCGACGTCGACGAAGTCGTCGTCGCCCTCGATGTCGAGGCCGTCGCGGCCGTCGACGTCGAGGCGTTCGTCATCGTCCTGGTCGATGTCGAAATCGTCGTTCTCGAAGTCGACGTCGCCGTCGTCGTTCTCGAAGTCGACGTCGTCGTTATCCACCTCTAAGTCGTCCTCGCTGTCCTCGATGTCGATGTCGTCGTTCTCGAAGTCGACGTCGCCGTCGTCGCTCTCGAAGTCGACGTCGTCTTCTTCGACCTCGAGACCGTCGTCGTCGTCGTCGATCTCGACGCTGTCGGTGTCGACGTCGATCGTCCCGTCTTCGTCGATTTCGACGTCGACGGGGCCGCTCATGCTCTCGAAGTCGAGATCGCCGTCGTCGTTCACGTCGTAGTCGACCTCGTCGGATTCGACCTCCGCCGCGTCGTCGTCCTCTTCGATTTCGAGGTCGTCGCTCTCGACGTCGACCTCGTCGCCGTCGTCCGCGGTCTCAAAGTCGAGATCGTCGTCTTCGACGTCGGTTTCGTCATCGTCTTCCTCGATTTCGAGGTCGTCGCTCTCGACGTCGACCTCGTCGCCGTCGTCCGCGGTCTCGAAGTCGAGGTCGCCCTCACGATCTTCGACCTCCAGATCGCCGTCCGTCCGCTCTACCTCCTGCCCGTCGTCTTCGACGTCCAGGTCGCCGTCGTCGTCGGTATCGACCTCGTCACCGTCGTCGTCCCCGTTGTCTCCGTTGTCTCCGTTGCTTCCGTTTGCGTCCTGAGCGCTGGCCACCGTCGCAGCCCCCGCTACGGTGAAACTGAGTATCACCGCCGCCACGACGAAAACCGCCAGTACCGATCGTAATGTCCTGTTCATGTCTGTCAGTTATCTTGTCAGTGCGTTTTCTATCCGTCTCTCGTACCAATCAGGCGTTCTAGTGTGTTCAGCTTGTATTTAGATGCCAACTGATAAGGAGTGCCCGCCTACCGAATTAGGCAGGAAGCGAGCGAGAAGTTAGGTCCTCGGCGTTCGGTTCGAGGCGGCTATTTCCGGGGTAGCGACGGCCTTCTGTCCGTGCGCCCGGAACTGGTCGCCCGCGACGTATCACATTACGCCCATACACTTGTCACTGGTGGACTGACTATCGGTCGCGACTGACGTTCCTTCGCGTAATTCGGGCCAGTGTCACTGTATCGAGGGACGACTTGAATGACTCGCCGTCGCGCGCTCGCCCGCTGGAACCGGGCCGGACGTCGAGCGGTCAGGGACGGCGCACGTCGCGACCGTCGCGGGGGCCGTCGCGCTCCACGTCCAGGTCGTCCCCGCGCTGTTCGATTTCGTAGCCCGGTCCCTCGATGTCGACGTCTTCGCCGTCGACTTCGACCTCCACCGAGCCGTCCGCGGTTTCGAACTCGACGGCCCCGTCGTCGTTCTCGTAGTCGAACTCGTCGCTTTCGACCTCCACCCGGTCGTCCGTCCGCTCGATCTCCACGGATCGAGCCCCCGCGTCGGCGACACGCCCATCGTTCTCGTAGTCGACCCCGCCGCGCTCGACGTCCAGGTCGTCCCCGCGCTGTTCGATTTCGTAGCCCGGTCCCTCGATGTCGACGTCTTCGCCGTCGACTTCGACCTCCACCGAGCCGTCTGCGGTTTCGAACTCGACGGCCCCGTCGTCGTTCTCGTAGTCGAACTCGTCGCTTTCGACCTCCACCCGGTCGTCCGTCCGCTCGATCTCCAGGGAAGGCTCGGCGGCTCGTCCGTTCTGTTCGACAGCCGTCCGGTTCCCGGGCCGCTCGGTTCGCTCGCCGGAAGCCCCGGTGTGGACGCCTACGTCGTCGCTCCCTCCGTCCGCGTCGGTACCGCCGCCTCCGTTCCCGTCTCCGGCGACGAGACCGTCCCCGTTCGCGCCACCCTCGTGCGGAATTTTCAGGTCGAGGTGGCCGCTGGCGTTCGAATTCACCGTCTCTTGAACCAACGCTGTCGTCGGGACGACGGCGCTCACCAGCGTCGCGAAGGTGAGGAAAGCGACCAGGAGGACGCGATAATTTCCGTTCATGATGATCCCTTCGATTGGGTTGGCGACCTAACAGTATCTACTTATCTAGCGCCGCGCTGACGCGCTGACCGCGATTTCGTACGCGAGCGGAGTACGTCAGCCGGACGCTTATTTACTCGATGACACGTCTATCGTGTCATCTTGAACATATTCTAGACGAAGCGGGAGGTTTTGTTGTGGACGCTGCAACATAAACCGGGACTTTTAAGTTGAATAACCGAGTGCACGGGATAGCGAACGGCCCAAAAAGTAAATAATCGCAGATAGGAAACAGAAAATGACAACGAGAGATACATCTAACACCGTAACTCGGCGGCGGTTCCTGGCCGCCGCCGGCGCAGTGACGGGGAGCGCCACGCTCGGGATCGGCGGTCGATCTCTAAACTGGAGCGCGACCGAACTCGTCGAAGTCAACGTCGGCTACGCCGCGACCGATGGGCTCGACGCCGCGCTCTCGGAGGCGACCGAAATCGTCCGCGAGTTCGACTTCGACGCCGTGACCCTGCGCCTCCCGCGGGGCGCGGCCGGATGGCTCGCCGGGCACGACGACGTTCGATACGTCGAGCACAATATCCAAAAGCGCCTGCTCGAGGGCGTCGAGACGCAGGACGTCCAACCGCAATCCGATACCCTCCCGAACGGGATCGAGCGCATCGACTGCGACCTCGTCCACGAGGCGGGGTTCACCGGAAAAGGGGCGTCCGTCGCGGTCGTCGACACCGGGATCGAAAGCACGCACGAGGACCTGGAGCAGAACCTCGGTGCGGGGAAATCGTACGTCGAAGAGGAGGAGGAGGAAGTGATCGTCGACGAAGACGAGGACGGCACGACGGTCATCATCCGGGACGGTGACGTCGAAGACTCCAACCTCCCGGCGTGGCAGGACGGCCACGGCCACGGCACCCACGTCGCCGGGATCGCGGCCGCCGCCGACAACGGCGAAGGGATCGTCGGAGTCGCCCCCGAAGCGACGCTCCACGCCGTCAAGATCGGTACCGAGGACGGCATCGACGCCTCCGACGTGGCCGCCGGCATCGAACACGTCGGTGATCAGGGTTGGGACGTGGCGAACGTCAGTCTCGGCGACGAGGAGCAATCCGACGTGATCAAGGACGCGTGTCGGTACGCATACGAAAAGGGCGTGCTCCTCGTGGGGGCGGCCGGAAACGCGGACGAGGGCGAGGACAACACGATCGTCCGCTACCCGGCCGCGAACGAGGAAGTGGTCGCGGTCAGCGCGACGACCGGCGACGGCGAAATCGCCGAGTTTTCCCTGACCGGACCGGAGGTAGAACTCGCCGCGCCCGGCGAGGAGATCCTCTCGACGATCCCGGGCGACGACTACCAGGAATCCTCGGGCACGTCGATGGCAGCGCCGCACGTCTGCGGGGCTGCCGCGCTCTTGATGGCCGACGGGTACTCGAACGTCGAGGCGCGCGCGCGCCTGTGCGAGACGGCCGAAGACGTCGGACTCGACGAGACAGAACAGGGGTACGGCGTGGTCAACGTCGCCGCGGCGCTCGGCGTCGGCACCTGAGCGGACGGCGAACTCATCGCTCGGAGGGCGCCGATCTCACCGGTGCGTGCGCCACGCGGAGCTTTCGAAACGATTTGATGATCTGAAAATAGATTGCCGCAACCGGACGACAGTCCCGATTCAACTCATTGTAATCGAAAATAGAGGATGTGGCAACGACTAAGCGCTCTAACGACTAACTCCCTCCGACGACGCTGCTCGCACGACCCTTGATGCGGGAGGAGCTAGCACGACGGGGAATTAGCATGAGCGAACGCGATCCAACCGACGAGGCGCGCGCTAGGAGAAACGCGGGCGAGCGTCCATTCGACGCCGTGGTGTGCGACGTTCGCGGGTACGCGATACTCACGCTCGATCCGGACGGCACGATCAGCAGTTGGAACGACGGCGCCGCGCAGATCTACGGATACGAGCGGGACGAAGCGCTCGGGCGACCGTTTTCCGCGCTCTCGTCCGGGGGTTCGCCCGGCGGTGAACTCTATCGGGCCGCTCTTGAGCGGGCCGCAGAATCGGGCCAGTTCGAGGGCGAAGCCCTGGCGCGCCGAAACGACGGTTCGCACCGCTGGACGCACGTCGTCCTCACCGCGCTTCGAAACGACTCCGGCGCGCTTTGCGGGTTCGTGATGGTTGCGCAGGACGTCAGCGAGCACAAGAAGCACGAAGAGCGGTTACAGCGCCAGCGCGACAAGTTGGAGACGCTCGACGGGGTCCACCACCTCATCGAAGAGATCATCCAGGCGCTGACGAGCCCGATGACGCGCGGAGAACTCGAAGAGGCGGTCTGTGAACGACTCACCGAGACGCCGTTCTACGCGAACGCGTGGGTGGGCAACCCGAGCACGGAAGACGGAAGACTCGTTCCGCACGGGAGAACCGAAGACGAAGCGTTCCACCGAATGCTCGTTCGGACCGACTCGGACGCCGCGGAACGCGAAGGGAGGGACGACGCGATCGGCGTCGACGCGGGAAGCGTCGCCGATACTCGGGGGATTGACGAGCACCCGCTCGTTCCGGATCGGGTGAAACGAGCGGCGCGCGACCGGGGATACGAATCGGGCATCGCGCTCCCGCTCGTACACGGCGAGACGAGTTACGGCGTGCTCGTCGTGCACTCGACCCGATCCGACGCGTTCAACGAGCACGAGCGAACGGCGCTCGAAACGCTGGCGAAGACGATGAGCTTCGCAATTTACGCGCTCAAGCAGGAGCGCCTGTTGCTCGCGGACGAAGTCGTCGAACTCGAGCTTCGAACCGCCGAACGCGCGGCGTTTTTCGCCACGTTGGCGGTGCACAGCGGCGGTCGATCCCGACTCGACGGGATCGTACCGGGACCCGAGGGGACGCGCCTGCAGTTCGTAACCGTCGACGGCGCTTCGCCCGAGCGCGTCCGTCGGGTGATCGAAACCCAGGACTCGGTCGATACGTACCGAATGGTCGACCGGGGCGGCGAGCGGTGCCGATTCGAAGCGCGAGTGAAACCGACGGATTTCATCAACAGAGTTATCGACGCCGGCATGGCGGTCAGGACGGCCGTCGCCGAGTCGGGGGAGAGCCGCGTCGTTATCGAATCCGCTCCCGATGACGGACTCGATCAACTCATCGCCATCATCCAGAACGACTACCCGGAGTGGACGTTGGCGAGAAAGCGGATCGTCGACCGCCCGGCGCGATCGACCGACCAGCTGACTCAGCTGCTCTCCGAGCAACTCACGGAAAAACAGTTAACGGCACTGCGGACGGCCTACTTCGCGGGCTACTACGACTTCCCGCGCAAGAGCACCGCCCAGGAGATCGCAGCGGACCTGGACATCACGGGCTCGACGCTCTTCCAGCACCTGCAGGCGGCCGAGCGAAAACTCGTCGGACAGTTCCTCGATCCTCCGTAAGCGCCCGCCTCCTTCTCCGTGAGCGGTGAGCGGTTAGGTGGCACCGTCGGGACGCTCGCCTTCATCCTCGGGGCTTCGCCCCCCGACGGGCGACGATTCCTTCGGTACGGGGACGTCGCCATACCTTGAGATCGAGGTGGTTCGTTCTTTCGGCTGGAACGCGTAACATGGAATCAGCATGTCCCAATCGTCTCCGGACATCAAGAACGCGTTCTTCGAAGGTGTCCTCGAGACCGTCGCCGAGGGTATCGTTTTCCTCGACGACGAAGGACGAATCGTCTTCGCGAACCCGGCCGTCGAACGGCTCCTCGGGTACGAGCCCCGCGAGTTAGTCGGTACCTCCGTCGACCGGCTTTTCTCCCCTGATCGCGGCGCGTCGCTCGAAGCGCTTCGAGAGCAAGCGAGCGCGAACGAGGCGCGGTTCGACGAACGCGACGTCGTCCTCGTCCACCGCGACGGGCGCCGCGTTCCGGCTTCCCTCTCCGTTCAGGACGTGGAGTACGACGGTCAGCGGTGCTATACGGTGACGCTCCGCGATACGTTCGAGCACAGGGAATCGGAACACCACCGGTTGGAAGAAGAACGCGACCGCCGCGCGGCGCTGTTCGAGAACTCGAACGATCCGATCGTCGAGTACGAGTTCGACGGCGAGACGGCGATCATCAAAGCCGTGAACGGCGCTTTCGAGGACGTGTTCGGGTACGACGCGGAGGCGGTCGTCGGCCGCGCCGCCGACGCGGTTCTCGTTCCCCGAGAGGAGTACCCCGCGTACTGTGCGTTCATCGAGAAACTACTTCGATACGAAAAAATCAAGGCCGAGGTTCGTCGGCAGACGGTCACCGGTCCCCGAGAGTTCCTGTTTCGGGCCGTTCGTTTCGACGCGGGCAGCAATTCCCACGGCGGCTACGCGATTTACACGGACATCACCGAACGAAAGGAACGAGAGAAACAGCTGCGCGAGACCAAAGAACACTTCGAGAAGATCTTCACGCACGCGAACGACGCGATCGTCATCTTCGATCCGTCGCGTGATACGTTCAAAGAGTGCAACGGACAGGCGTGCGAGTTACTCGGGTACTCCCGCGAGGAGTTCTTGGACCTGGGTCCGTCCGACGTCCACTCTCACGAACTCCCCCGATTTCTCGAATTCGTGGACAGGGTACTGGACGAGGGGACGGGGTGGTCGGACGAGTTCGGCTGTCGCACCTCGTCCGGGGCGGTCGTCCCCGCGGAGATCTCGGCGTCCCAGATCGAACTCGACGGCGAACCCCACGTGTTAGCGCTCGTCCGAAACATCTCCGAGCGCGTAGAACACGAGCGAGCGCTCCGACAGCGTTCCGCGGCCATGGACGCGACGACCGACGGCATGGCGATCCTCGACACGGACGGAAAATACGTCTACGTCAACAGGGCGCACGCCGAAATGTACGGGTACGCGGATCCCGAAGAACTCGTCGGCGAATCCTGGCAACAGCTCTACGACGAGACGGAGATCAAGCGCTTCGAGACGGACATCGAACCCGTCATCAAGGACCGGGGCGGCTGGCGCGGGGAAACGGTCGGTCGACGAAAGGACGGCACCAGCGTTCCACAGGAGTTGGTTTTGACCGAACTCGAAGACAACGGCTGGGTCTACGTCGTTCGAGATATCACCGACCGGAAGGCAATCGAACGAAAGCTCGAAGCGTTAAACGAGGCGAGCCGAGAGCTCGTGACCGCCGAGACCACCGGCACGATCACGCGCCGTTCGCTCGAAGCCGTCGACCGCGTCCTCGGGTTCGACATCAGCTGCGTTCGGCTGTTCGATTCGGAGACGAACACGCTCGAACCGATCGCGATGACGCCCGGGGCGGAGGAGCTCGTCGACTCGTGTCCCGCGTTCGATTTGGAAGCCACGCTCGCCGGCCACGCGTATCGACGGGGAGAGACGGTGAGCACCGAGGTCGACGAGGAGGAACCGTGTCCCGACGAGCCGTATCAAGCGAGCCTCCACCTTCCGCTCGGCGAGTACGGCACGCTGACTATCTTTAGTAGATCGAGCGCGGGGTTCGAGGAGCTGGACGTCCATCGCGCGAAGCTCCTGGCGGCGGCGATCAGGGCGGCGCTCGATCGCGACGAGCGCGAGAAGATGCTCCGCCGAAACGAGCGCGAACTCCGCCAACAGCGCGACCAGCTCGACACGCTGAATCAGATCAACAGCCTCGTCGAAGAACTCATTCAGGGGCTGGTGGGCGCGACCACGCGTGAGGAGATCAACCAGATCGTCTGCGACCGCCTGGTGGCGTCGGACTTCTACGAGAGCGCCTGGATCGGAGCGACGAGCGTAACCGGCGGCAGGATAACCCCGCAAGCGGGCGCCGGCGTCGAGGACGGATACCTCGAGGCGCTCGCCACGATGCCGCTTTCCTACATCGAAAACGGCATCGTGAACCGGGCCATCCAGACCGGCGAGTTTCAGGTCGTCCGCCAGTACCAGGTTACGAAGCTCGACTCCGAAAGCGACGACGGGGACCGAAGCTCCCCCCAAGAGGTGGAGGCGGTCGCCGCCATCCCGCTCACATACGACGAGCGAATCTACGGCGTGCTGGTCGTGAATGCGACCCGCGAAGACGTGTTCAGCAAGACCGCACAGACCGGGTTCGAGGTGTTGGGAGACACGATCGGCTTCGCCATCTACGCCGTCCTGAACCGGGATCTGCTCCTTTCGGACTCGGTCGTCGAACTCGAATTCGAGGTCACCGATCCGCGCTGCGTTCCCGTGTTGTTCTCCCAGCGGCTCGGCTGCCGATGCCAGCTCAAGCAAACCGCTCCGCTGGGGGACGGAAAGTTCCTCTCGTATCTCAGACTGGAAGGCGCGTCCGCCGACGACGCGTTGGAAGTGGCCGAGTCGACGGACCTCGTCGAAAGCGGTCGAATCGTCAGCGAACACGACAGCGAGATCCTGCTGGAACTGATCCAGGCCGAATCGGTGGCCCAGGCGTTGATGGAGGTCGGAGCGAGCGTCAGAACGGTGGTCGCGGACGACGGCGAAGGCCGACTCGTCGCAGAAGCGCCGCAAACCGCGAACGTCCGGGAGATCGTCGAAACGTTCCGGGTGATCCACCCCGAATCGAACCTGCTCGCGAAGCGAGACGTCGATCACCCCGTCAAGACGGTCGCCGAGTTCCGCGACGATCTCGAGGACCGGCTCACGGACAAACAGATGGCCGCGATCGAGTCGGCCTACGCCTCGGGGTACTTCGACTGGCCGCGGAAAAACACGGCCGCGGAACTCGCCGCCACCCTCGGGATTTCGGCACCGACGCTCCACCAGCACCTCCGACACGCCGAGCGCAAGCTCCTTGAAACGTTCATCAACGGCGTGTGACGCCGCGCTCGTCCGCGTGAGCCGTTGACGGAGGTGGAACAAAACGCGAGCGGGACGACACGACGGGGTGGTACCGATCTCCTCGCGTTTTGGCTATTTCTTAGGCCGTCGTCCACCTATCGGGTTAGGCAGACGTCGTTCGACGGCGAACGTTCCATTCGCGCGTCCTAACGACGTAGGCTTCCGCTCTCCTAGGGTGGTAGGTAACCTCTACTCACGCGTGGCGGCTCAAGTTTGAACTGTCTCCGTTCGAATCGGGCACGAAGTCGAACGGGGCAGGACAAACTGATATGACCGGAAAAGCGAGCATACGAGAAACACTCAAACCCGCGCTGGTGGGCTTCCTCGTGGTAGCCCTCATCGTCGGGTTCGCGGCAGCAGGCGCTGCGCAAGTGGCCGGCCCCGCGCAGGTGTCTAATGACAACGGGAACGGAGGAGACAACGGCGGCGACGATGCCGGAGACGGCGACAGCAACGGCAACGGTGACGGCGACAGTGGCGACGGTGACGGCACCACCGATGTCGACACCGACGGCGACGATCTAGACATCGAAAGCTCCGACGGCCAAGAGGTCGAACGCGTCGGCGGTGACCTCGAGGTCGAAGACAGGGACACCGGCTTGGACTACGAGACCTTCGACGACGGTGACGGCGTCGACATCGAGAGCGCCGACGGCGATCACGAGATCGAGCAGGCCGACGGTGACGTCGAGGTCGAGGACAAGGCCAACGACCTCGACTACGAGACCTCCGACGACCGCAGCGACGTCGACGTCGAGAGCGGCGACCACGAGATCGAAGAGAGCGACGACGGGTCCGAGGTCGAAAGCGACAACCTCGACTACGAATCCGCCGACGACGGCAGCCTCGACTTCGAGAGCACGAGCGGTCCCGTCGAGGTTGAGGTCAACCCGGACGGCACGGTCGACATCACGGTCGACGGTGAGGAGATCAAAGAAGACGACGACGGTCTCGAGTACGAGAACGCTGACGACGACCTCGATTACGACAACGACGGCGGCGACATCGACTTCGAGGACGGCGTGAACGACATCGAGGACGACGAGGACGACCTGGAGGTCGAAAACACTGACAACGATCTCGACTTCGAGAACTCCGACGGTGACGTCGAGTTCGAAGACGCGGACCACGACATCGAGCAGGACACCGACGGCCAGCTTGATGTCGAAGGCCGCGACGGCTTCCAAGTCGAAGGTGACGGCGACCTCGTCGAGGTCGAGGAGACCGGTAACTAATACGGCACCCTCCGATCGAAAAACGGATACGGCAGAACCGGCGAACGCGTCGGAATCCGCTCGCGCGGCGCGAGTTGAATCCGACATCCCCCCGTTCAGTACGACGCTGACATTCTGTGCAAGCCAGAGGCGGGGATTGCGCTTCGGAGCGCTGGAGAGAGACATGACCACCAACAGACGGGTGATCCACCTCGTCGAGGAGTTCGAACAGGGGAACGTCTACGAGATTCCGGCGGTCGATCTCGTCTACGAGAATCGTCTCCAGGTCGAGAGCGTAAACGAGGACGGAATCTGGGTGACCGGACGTACCGGCGACCTCTCCATCGTCCCGTTCGACGCACCGGCTAACCCGTCCCACGAGGACGCCCGTACTCTCCGCGAACTCGTCGAAGACGGCGAAGTGTATCAGCTCGTCAGGGCGGAACTGGTCACGCCGTTAGCGCAGACGAGAAGTTGGATCTGTCGGGAGTGCGACGACGTTGGACGCCCCCTCTTCGAGATAGAGACGGAGTACCTGATCGTCGTCCGCTGCCCGACGTGCGGCGCGCTGTACGAACACCTCCAGCGTCGGTTCTTCGACGAGATGCCGCTGTGAGGGAGTCGGCGGTGGACCGCGCGGGAAATTTTATATACTCATATACGGTTTATTGCTTCGGAGGTAAACCCTTTTGCCCGTGACTACGGGTGAACACTGTATGGACGCGAAACGGGAACTGCTGGATCTGTTGCTCTCGAACGCCCGCGACGACGCGGCCGACCTCGCGCGCCAGACCGGGTTGAACGAACGCGAGGTCGAGTCGCTCATCGAGGAACTCGAATCGGAGGGCGTGATCCGCGGGTACAAGGCGGTCGTGGACTGGGACCGCGTGGACGAAGAGCACGTGCAGGCGGAGGTCGAACTGAACGTGGAACTCGACCGCGAAACGGGGTACGAGGAGATCGCGCGTCGCATCACGAAGTTCCCGCAGGTGTCGTCGCTCCGGCTCGTGAGCGGCAACTACGACTTCGCGGTCGACGTCGAGGGCAAGTCGATGCACGACGTCTCGAACTTCGTTTCCGAACAGATCGCCCCCATTCCCGAGGTCACGCAGACGGTGACCCACTTCGTCATGGACACCTACAAGGAGCGGGGGATCGAGTTCGGCGACCGCGACGGCGACGACCGACTCTCCGTCTCGCCATGAAGCCCGCAGAGCGCGTCGATCGGGTGCCGCCGTCGGGCATCCGGCGCTTTTTCGAACTCGCGGAGGAGAAAGACGAGGTGATCTCCCTCGGCGTGGGCGAACCGGACTTCAGCGCGCCGTGGGCCGCGCGTACCGCCGCCATCGACTCGCTGGAGCGGGGGCAGACGTCCTACACCGCGAACCGCGGTAAGCGCGACCTCCGCCGGTCGATCGCGGAGCACGTCCGCCGGTACGACCTCGCGTACGACCCGGACGAGGAGATCATCGTGACGACGGGCGCGAGCGAGGCGGTCGACGTCGCGATGCGGGCGCTCGTCGATCCGGGCGACGCCGTCGCCGTCCCCCAACCGTCGTACATCTCCTACGTTCCGGGCGTCATCTTCGCCGGCGGCGACCCCCTCGCGGTGCCGACCCGCGCCGAGAACGACTTCGCGCTCACGTACGAGGACCTCCGGGCGGCCGGTGCCGCCGAGGCCGAGGCGCTCGTGCTGTGCTACCCGAACAATCCGACCGGGGCGACGATGTCCCGCGACGAGTTGGCCGAGGTGGCGGCGTTCGTCCGCGAGCACGACCTGATCGTCCTCTCCGACGAGATCTACGCGGCGCTCACCTACGAGGGCGAACACGCCTCGATCGCCACGCTGCCCGGCATGCGCGAGCGAACGATCGTGTTCAACGGCTTCTCGAAGGCGTACGCGATGACGGGGCTGCGACTCGGGTACGCGCTCGGACCGGCGGAGGCGATCGGCGCGATGAATCGCATCCACCAGTACTCGATGCTCTCGGCGCCGACGACCGCGCAGTACGCCGCGCTCGAAGCGCTCCGGAGCTGCGGGGACGAAGTCGAGGAAATGCGCCGCCAGTACGATCGACGCCGACGGTTCGTCCTCTCGCGCTTTTCGGAGATGGGGCTGGAGTGCTTCGAAGCGAAGGGCGCGTTTTACGCCTTCCCCCGCTGCGGCGGCGACGACGAGGCGTTCGCCGAGGAGCTGCTGCGCGAGCAGAACGTCGCGGTCGTCCCGGGCAGCGTCTTCGGCGCGGGCGGCGAGGGGCACCTCCGCGTCTCCTACGCGACCGGAATGACCGAACTCAAGCGGGCCACCGACCGTATGGAAGCGTTCGTCCGCGGGTGAACTTCGTCCCCGATCCGAACCCGACAAACTTCATCTTGCGATACCTAATCTCGATCCATCGAGATGGTCCCGGTCCGCGCTGACGTAACCGGCGGTGAGCGTCGGCGATTCGCTCGGCTTCGATCGCCCGGACGTGTTCGAAACCCGTACCGTCGTTTCGGTCGTACTTAGTCCCGGTGCAACGGTTGCGGAAGGTTATGTCTGTTCGGCGTGTCCTCCTAGATATGTACCTGTTCGAACTGAGTGGGTTCCAGCGAGACCTCCTGTACGTGATCGCCGGGTTCGACCGCCCGTCCGGACAGGACGTAAAGGAGGAGCTCGAAGGCTACCTCGACGAAGAGATCAACCACGGGCGGCTCTACCCGAATCTCGACGTGCTCGTACAGAAGGGGTACGTCGAGAAGGGCGAGATCGATCGCCGGACGAACTACTACCGGATCACGGACGAGGGTCGCGAACAGTTGCGAGAGCGACGGGAGTGGGAGAGCCAGTACGGCGTCGCCGAGAAGGCGGCGTGAAGGCGTCGAGACGAACCCGGCCGCGGGAACCGAACGCGGCCGCGAAGCGCTGAGAAGGGGGGGCGAAACGCCGCCGGGGGACGCTCGGTCCGACCACTCGTCATCGAATCGAAACGTCGCACAACAGTTAATCGCGCTCGGCTGCGTTGTCCGTTCGTGTCACAGCGAGAGCGCTCGAAACCGCCGGTGACCGTGTCGGCGCGCGGCCCGTCGCTCGACGTCGTCGATTCCGTCGAGAGACGGCGGTGTCGGTTGCGGACGTCGTCTGACGTCTCTCCGACCCGCGTCGCCGTCGAGCGAATCGGCTTTCCGGTCGACGTCGCCGTCGCGTTCGCGGTCGAGCGGCTCTCGTTTCCGACAGTCGTGGGCGTGTACGTCCGGAACGCGGCGGGGGATCTCGTCGTCCGGACCGAGCACTTCGCCGAGGAACGGCTCCCCGACGGAGCGTACGTGCTGGAGATCGACGGCCCGATCAAACTCTACCTGAGGACGAGAGGAGCGGTCGAGATTACCGCCGACGGGTCGACGACGAGCGTGACCTTCGACGGCGAGACTGACGTCGTCCTCGGCGCTCGATCGCGCCACCGGACGCCGGCCGCGACCGTTTCGACGACGACGGACCCGGCGGACGTGCTGGACGCGGTGTCGACGTTCGGGTCGGCGCTGAAGACCACGACGTGCGAGCGGTCGTTCCCGACGCTTCGAGGCCATCCGCCCGCGATCGCCATCGCGGACGAGTTGTGCGTCCCTCCGTCGGTGACCCCGCCGGAGACGGGCGTTCGCATCGAACTCCCCGCGGCGTACCGGTACGCGTACGCGGTCGCGCCGCTCTCGTTCTACCTCGGAGCGACGCTCGTCGAGTCGTCGACGCCGCGTCTCGTCACCGCCGCGGGAGTCGATTATCCGCTCGGCACGGGCGACCGATTCGAAACGGACGTCGAACGCCTTTTAAAACGGGTCTTCTTTCTCGACTGTCTCACCAGAACGGAGGGGCGATTCCCGGTCGAACTCTCCGAGAGGCGGCGGTTCGAGGCGGACGCGCCGGTCGACCTCGACTTCGCCGCGCTGTACGGAAAACCGATTTCGGAGCAACTGGAGGCGTACCTCGACGTCCCGTACGACGCGATCGAACCGCTCCTCCCGCGGTGGAAGCTGACGGCGCAGGTGGAACCCGCGCCTGCGCACGCCGAACTGCTCCCGTTTTTCGTCGACGACCTCGCGATCGTCCGGACCGCCGAACCGAACCGCGTGTCGGCAGCGGCGGCTGCGAGCGGACGCGTGCGCGAACTGTTCACGCGCGGAACGGACGGCGGCGATCGAACGGGAGCGGGCGGCGAGCGAGTCGCGCTGCAGCCGGCGCGGTCGACGGAGCACGTTTGGGCGGGCGACGGCGTGCCGATCCGGGCGAGCAAAGCCTTGCCGGCGGCGTACGAGAACCACCTCGGGCGCGAACCCGCGAGCGGCGGGATCGACATCACGGTCGTCTGCAACGACCCGCGGATGCGCGCCGAGCGCGACCTCCTCGAAGACGAGTACGGATCGTCCGACCGCCAGTCAGTCGAGACGACGGTGTACCAGGAACTCACCGCGGAGGAGATGGCCGACGTGCTCTCGTCGCACACCGACTTCCTCCACTACGTCGGCCACATCGACGACGAGGGATTCGCGTGCGTCGACGGTCGGTTCGACGCCGGGTCGCTCGACGAGGTCGGAGCCGACGCCTTCCTCCTGAACGCGTGCGCCTCGTACGAACAGGGAGTGCGCCTCGTCGAAGCGGGCGGCGTCGGCGGGATCGTCACGCTCGACGTCGTCGCCGACGAGGACGCGCTCCGAACCGGGCACACGCTGGCGTCGCTTTTGAACCAGGGGTTCCCGCTCCGGGCGGCCCTGGACGTCGTTCGGCGCGACAGCGTCGTCGCAGGGCAGTATCTCGTTCTCGGGGACGGGGGTCTCACGGTCGCGCAGGCCGAGAGCGGGACGCCGTACCTCTGTCGCCTCGAGGCGCGACCGGAAGGGTACGACTTGGCGCTCGAAACGCACGCCGTAGCTCAGCGCGGCATGGGGAGTCTCGTCTCGCCGGCCGTCGAGGGCGTCGACTCGTACTTTCTGAACTCGGGGATCGTCGGTCCGTTCTCGCTGTCGGAGCCGGCGCTCGTCGAGTTTTTCGACCTCGAAACCGCGCCCGTGTGGTACGAGGGACGACTCCGGCGGAGCTCCTCGTTGCGCGACGAACTGCGCCCGATCACGGACCCCCGTAAGTGACCATTCCGGCCGCGGCCGCGCTACCCGCCTGGAGGAGTAGCGTCAGCGCCGCGATCGAAAAGCTGATCGCCCGAGGGTGCGCCCGGATCCGTATTTCGACGGGTCGTTGCATGTACTCACCGGAGCTACCCGGGGGCGATCGCTTTGTTATGACCGCCTTACCGACGAGTCGCTCGCATCGCCGTTCGAGAAACGGAGCCGTGCTTCGGAAAGTCGCGCGGTACGCGACGAATACCCACCCGCCAAACTTATATTCAAATCCGTGATAGACTGATCACAATGCCGGACAAAAAACCGACAGGGATCCTCCCCGGCGACGGTCACGCCGCGTCGATGCTTTTCGACGGCGTCGCCGGGGCGAACCTCCTGTGCACCAGTTTCTCACGCGGCGGTCCCGGGCCGCCGTGCGTCGGTCTGTTCTCGCGGATCGAGCCGCGCAGGCAGAACCTACTCGCCGTCGCGTGCGGTAAATCACCGGATGCGTTGATACGTTCGTGGCGGACGACGATCGGCGAGCCGCCGGCCGAAGTCGGCATCGTCAACGTGATCGCGCGGCCGCGCTCCGCGAGTCGGGCGAGTGCGATCGGGACTCCGCCGGGTCGCGGGCCGGTGACGACCGTCGAATCGATGGACAGCGTCGACGAGATCGACGCCTCCGTGGGGGCGTACCTCGACGAGTGGGCGGGCAACGGAAACCGGACGGCGCTCTGTTTCGACTCGCTCACGCCGATGATCCGGGGCGCGGGGATCGACGCGACCCGCAGGCTGGTGCTGGCGTTGACGCGGCGGGTCGAGAACGCCGACGCGGTCGCCCACTACCACCTCGATCGCGACGCGCACGAACGGGCGACGTTCGACGAACTCCGCTCGTTGTTCGACGCAGTCGTCGACCCGTCCGTCGAGGGCGAGCGCGATTCCGAACGCGAGGACGCCGCGTTCGACGCGCTGGGCTCGTCGAGACGGCGGGCGGTCGTTCGACATCTCGCCGCCGAGGAGCGGGCGGTCACGCTGTCCGATCTGGCGGAGCGCGTCTCGGACGACGAGCGCGAGCGCCGCGTGACGGTGCCGACGGATCACTTCGCCCGGGTGTACGTCTCCCTCCAGGTGACCCACCTGCCGAGGCTGGCGGCGGCGGGGATCGTCGCGATCGACGAGGATCGGCGGACGGTCCGCCTGAATCGGACGGAGCGCGTCGAATCGTGCCTTCGGCGTCTCGGGTGGACGGGGTGAGAGAGGTCGTGTTCCCGAACACCGACGACGGGTTCGAGGCGCGGTTGCGTCGGTTCGTCCTGTGCGCGTTCGCCGACGGCGTCGACGTCGAAGGCGAGTGGCACCTCCCCTACGACGATCCGGTCACCCCCGATCTCACGGTCGTCATCACGCAGGTCGAACCGCCGCGCATCGGCGGTCAAGAATCAGTCGACGACGACGGCTTCGGGGAGGAGCTGCAGCGCTTTCTCCTCAGGGAGTACGGGGAGGAGACGGACATCGAAGGGACGTGGAAGCTCCGGTTCGCCGCCGACGCCGTACCGGGCTGGGACGTCACGGTGCGCGTCCAGGCGATCGACGTCTCGTTCGAAAACGGGCGCGTGAACGTCAGCCCGGGAAAGAACGACACGCGGTGACGACGCGGCCGTCGACGAGAGAACGACGGCGTCGGTCAAAGCTGACTGGCTTTTTCGGCGACCGCGACCAAAAGCACCGCCAAAAGCGAACAGAACGAGACGATCGCGGCGACGCCCGATCCGAACGGGAACACGCCGAGCCACAGCGCGCCGACGAGGAGAATTCCGACCGCGCTGATCCGGAGGTACGCGTCGCTCGACGGTTCGGTTCGCACCCGTCCCGTTTCACGGAGGTACTCCCGAACCGCCTCGAAGTTCCGACCGGGAACGATCGCGTTCGTCCCCTCGTCGTGTTCGACGATCTCGGTTTCGACGAGTCGCGGCACGTGCGTCTGCTGGAGGGAGACGTAGACGCTCTTGTATCGCTCGCCGGCCGAGCGGCGCTCGTCCGCCTCGACCATCGCGACGTGCTCTGCGGCCGTCTGGATCGTCATCGGTTCGTCCCGGACTGACAACTGGTGGATCAGTTCGCGTCGTCGATCGTTGCTGAGAACGCCGAACAGTTCGCTCTCCCCGAACCGGTCGACCGTTCCGGAGGGGCGGTGGTGACGAACGACCCGTCTTCTCAACAATCTTCTTTCCATGACCCTCCCTCGCTCATCCGCCACACCATTGATATGTGGACAAGATTGAAAGCGGGCTAAAATAAGCATACTGGGTCCTTTCCACTTCCCTCCGTTTTCGATACATACGGTAGAATTCCGAATGAAACTGGGGAGAACGGCGAAGACGACGGTCTCGCTCCGTGTCGCTCGGTCACGCCACGTTCCGCTCGACCGCGCCGTCGCCGGTGTCGAAGCGGTCGCTCCGAAGCGGTTCGAGGTCGACGGTCGACGCCTCGCCGTCGAGCGCCAGCTCCGCGACGAGCCGTCCCGTCGCGGGCGCGTGCTGGAAGCCGTGTCCGGAGAAGCCGACGGCGTTTACGAACCCGGGGACGGTCTCCTCGACGATCGGGTGGTGGTCGGGCGTCACCGCGTACAGTCCCGCCCAGCCGCGGCGGATCCGCGAGTCCGGTCCGAAGTAGCCCGCGCAGTCGGCCGCGCGCTCGACGGCCGCGGCGGCCCAGTCGAGGTCGATCGACTCGCGGTATCCGTCGGGATCCTGCGGCGGATCGTCGTCGTCGTCGAAGTGACCGCCGACGATCGCCGCACCCTCCCGTTCCGGCCGGAAGTACGCGCCCGTGTCGAGGTCGATCGTGAGCGGCGCGTCCTCCGGAACCGGGCGCTCGGGATCGACAACGAGCGCCCGCCGGCGGCGGGGCGACACCGGAATATCGATCCCGGCCAGTTCGGCCACCCGGGCGGCCCACGGACCTGCCGCGTTGACCACGTGCGTCGCGTCGATTCGATCGCCGCCCGCTTCGACGCCGACGACGCGGTCTCCCTCCCTGTGAATCGCCGTCACCGGAGTCTTCGTTCGGATCTCCGCGCCGGCGTCCCGCGCGGCCCCGGCGAAGCCCTGGAGCGCGAGGTACGGGTCGGCGAAGCCGTCGGTCGGCGAGTACGTCGCCGCGACGTACGCCCCGTCGCGGAGTTCGGGGCAGTGCCGCGTCGCCTCGTCGGGCGCGAGGACCTCGCTCGGGACGCCGCGCGCCCGCTGCATCGCCGCGCCCTCGCGGAGCGCCGCCGCCGTCCCCTCCGTCCGCGCGAGGAACAGATACCCCGTCCGGCGGTAGGCGATGTCGACGCCGAAGTCCCGCTCGAACCGCTCCCACACGGGCACGCTCGCGAGCGAGAGGTCGACGTTGACCGGCGTCGAAAACTGCGCCCGGATGCCGCCCGCCGACCGCGCGGTGCTGCCGCCGCCGATCGATCCCTTCTCGCAGACGATCACCTCCGCGCCCCGCGCCGCGAGGTGGTAGGCGCTCGACAGTCCGACGATCCCGCCCCCGACGACGACCACGGTCATGCCGTGACGTACCAAACACCGGGGCAAAACGCTTGCGGGGGTTCGGTCGATCCCCGGCGGATGTCGGCCGCGGACGCCCGTCGGCCGTCGCGTTCGTCGCGGCGGCCGTCGAGTCGGCCGGATCGAACCGCGAAACATACACCTAACTCGGACGAGCGAGAGCGTCGAGCATGCGCGTGCTTTCCGACTCGGAGATCGACGACCTGCTCGACCTCGGCGCGCTGCTTCCGGTGGTCGAGTCGGCGTTCGTAAAGCAGGGCCGCGGTGAGGTAGAGCGCCCGGACCGACCGCACTTCCCGGTCGGCGCGGGGATCGAAGGGGACGAGCCGCTCGGGACCGGCCTCGTGATGCCCGCGTACGTCCACGGCGCGGCGTACTACGCGACGAAGCTCGTGGGCGTCCACGAGGGGAACGGCGAGCGAGGGCTGCCGACGGTCAACGCGACGATCGCGCTGACGGAGGCGGAAACCGGCCTCCCCGCGGCGTACCTCGCCGGCACGCGGATCACGAACGCCCGAACGGGCTGCATCGGCGGCCTCGCGGCGAAGCACCTCGCGACCGAACCCCTCCGGGTCGGGATCGTGGGCGCGGGGGCGCAGGCGCGCTGGCAGGCGCGGGCGATCGCGGCGGCGACCGACGTCGACCGCGTCCGGGTGTACTCGCCGAGCGACTCGCGCGAGGCGTGCGCCGCCGACCTTCGCGCCGCGGGCATCGACGCGGAGGCGGTCGGGACGCCCCGGGAGGCGGTCGCCGACGCCACCGTCGTCGTCACCGCGACGACGAGCACCGAGCCGACGTTCCCCGGCGAGGCGCTCGCGGCGGGGACGCTCGTCGTGGCGGTCGGCGCGTACGCGCCCGAGATGCGGGAGCTCGACGCGACGACCGTCGAGCGCGCGGCGCGGATCTTCGCCGACGTGCCCGAGGAGGCCGCGACCGTGGGCGACATGGACGGGGTCGAGCCGTCGTCGCTCGTGTCGCTGTCGGACGCGTTCGAGGGGGAGGCGGGAAGACGGCGCGACGACGAGATCCTCATCGTCGAGTCGGTCGGCTCGGCCGTCCTCGACGCCGCGGCGGCGGAGCACCTCCTGGCGCGCGCCGAGGCGCGCGACGCGGGGACGATCGTCGATCTCTGAGCGTCGTCGCCGTCGCGCCACAGCCGCCGGGTTCTACGGCGTCGTTCTCCCACGGTTCCGTCGCAGTCTTACGGTTACCTGAAAATATATCCGGAGATATTTCTGTATACTCACACACGAATATCTGCAGAGGGATCCCGAGACGGATTCGCGGACGGTTCGTCGGGTGCGACCGTCTGACGGACCTTTATGTGTGGTACGTCGGTACATCCCGCGTATGAAACGAGCCGTGACGCTCTGGAGCGAATCCGGCGGTGTGGGGAAGACGACGCTCGCCACGAACGCGGGGGCCGCCCTCGGGCGGCGCGGCGCGGACGTGCTGGTCGTCGATCTCGATCCCCAGCTCGGGAGCCTCACCGATCACGTCGGGTTCGGCGAGCTGAAGACCGGCGACCGGGACCACCTCGGCGACGCGCTGCTCGAAGAAGAGTCGGACCTCGGCGACCTGATCGTCGACGCCGGCGACTTCGACCTCGTCCCGTCGCACGAGGGGCTGGCGAACATCGAAAGCGAGATGGCCGCCCGGGGGACGAACCTCCGGGAGTTTCGCCTGCGATCCGCGCTGGCGCCGCTGGCGCCCGAGTACGACTACTTCATCGTCGATCCGCCGGCGACGCTGAACGTGCTCGTCGACAACGCGCTCGTCGCGGCCCGGGACGTCGTGATCCCCATCGAACTCACGCGGAAGGGGAGCGTCTCGATCGCGGGCCTCGAAGACACCCTCGACAGCATGGAGCGCGGCTTCCGGGCGTTCGACGAGTCGTTCGCGCTCGGCATCCTGGCGGTCGTCCCGAACGAGGTCGGCGACTCCAACATCTACGCGGACGTCAGGGAGGAACTGGAGGGCGAAGGCAAACCCGTCACCCCGTTCGGCATTCGCAAGCGCGACGTGCTGAAGGAGGCCTGGCGGAGCCGCACGACGGTCTTCGACTTCGCCGAGCGCGAGGACACCCGCGACCTCCGCCCGTACGAGGAGGACCTCCTCGACCAGTTCGACGCCGTCGCGCGGATCGTCGAACGCGGAACCGTCGAGGCGGCCGCGGAGTCCGACGCCGAGGGGGTGGCGGCGTGAGCAAAGACGACCGGTACGGGGCCGCCGGGGACACGTACGGCGACGCGACGGACGCGTACGGGGACGCCTCGGATCGCGGGCGAAACGGACGGGACGGTCGCGGCGGGCGGGGCGAGCGAGACCGAAACGGGGAAGGCGGAGAAGACGGGGGACGCGGTCCGTCGGACGGCTTCGACGAACTCCCGTTCATCTTCGCCCGCCGCACCGTCAAGGCCGACCGGGACGCACTCCCGGTGTACGTCCGCGAGTCGACCGCCGACGACATCGGCGCGCTGGAACGCGAGCTGGACGGCCGCTTCGACGGCGACGACGTGATGTCGCTCGACGTTCGCGAGGCGGTCGTCAGAGCCGGTCTCCGGAACGCCGACGACGTCGTCGCCGTGATGGAGGAGTGGGGATACGGGCGGCGGTAACGGTCGCGAGCCGCGTTCACCGATCGCCCGGCGGAGACCGACGATCGCCGATCAGCGGCCGAAGTCGTCCGCCGATCCCTCGCGCGTCCCGCCCCGAGCGACGTCGGCGAACGCGTCGCCGTCGTCGATCTCACGGAGCGCGTCGTCCAGGTCCGCGCGGAGCTCCCTGATGCGACGGCAGAGTTCGACGTACTCGTCGTGCTCTCGCAGTTCGGCCCCGCTCCGCTCGGATTCGAGCAGCGCCTTCTTCGACGCGAGCGAAAACAGCTCCCGAACGCCCGCGTCGTAGGCGCTCCGGCGGTGGAGGTTCGAGACGGTCTCGCGTAGCGCCTCCTTCGCGACCGGCTTGACGAGGTAGTCGTCGAACCCCATCTCGATGACGTCGACGTCGGGCTCGACGGCCGTCACCATCGCGACGCGACAGTCGAGGTCGCGGTCCCGGACGGCGGCGAGCACGTCGTCGCCAGAAAAACCCGGCATGCGCCTGTCGAGGAGGACGACGTCGACGGCCGCGTCGAGCGCGGAGAGCGCGTCGCGGCCGCCGTAAGCGGTTCGAATCCGGCACCCGTCGCTCAGCCACGCGGCGTACAGATCGGCGAGGTCGGGCTCGTCTTCGACGACGAGCACGAGCGGCGGTTCGTCACTCATTTTCGAGTCCCGCGGTCGGGCGATCGCGTTCGACTGCCAGTGTTTTGTAAGAGTATATGAATATACTCCTTATCTCTCGGTCCCCTCCTCAGGATTCTTTTCCGCCGACAGGATCGTGATCCGCGTCGCTTCGACGTCTTCGAGGACGGCCCCCCAGCCGCCGACGGAGTACGGGCCGTCGTCCGTTTCGAGTTCGATCGTCACCTGCCCCGCGAGCCGCGAGAGGGGGAGTTCTCCCTCGGACGACGCGGCGCCGGCGTAGACGACGTCGACGATCCGTCCGTCCAGTTCGACGCGTCGTCCGGACGCGGTTTCGAACCCCTCGACGCGCGCTCGCACCGTCGCGGCCTCGTCGAGGAGCGGTTCGACTTCGCGGACGCACCGTCGGATGTCCGTGTAGCGGCGCGGCGGCTCGTCGGGGCGCGCGTCGTGGATCGGTTCCCACACCTCCCAGAGGCAGGTCTGAAAGTACCAGTGGAAGACGTACGTGAGCGTGTAGTCGTCGACGAGCACACCGTAGGAGTTCAGAGAGCGCGCGTGCGGCGCAAAGCACGTCAGGGTCCGGTCGACCAGCGCGAGAAACGGTGCCGGGAGCGCCCTGTGGCGGACCTCGGTCGCCGCGTCCTCGTACCCCGCCCCGTCGCGAAGGCTTCGCGTCGGCGTCTCGGGATCGGTGTGCAGCGAGAGGTTCACGATCGCACCGTTCGCGACGGCGACTTCCAGCGCCGGACGGAGTTCGGCGAACTGCTCGGGCGTCGCCGAAAGTTGCACCTCGTACTGCGCGTCCCGGATGATCGAGGCCGCTCGGTCGAACACCGTCTCGAAGCGCTTGACGATGCTCACCCGGTTCGCTTCGAGATCCGGCTGCTCCCAGCGGTGTTCGATCTCCTCCGCGGCCGTCGCGAGCCGCTCCGCACGCCCGCGGAGATCGTCAAGCACTACCTCCGGATTTCGCGCCCGGGCGCGCAGGCTCCCCTGTTCGAACGTCTCGATGTACCCCTTCCCCTCCAGATCGCGGAGCACGTCGTAGATCCGCGCCTGCGGGACGGTGCAGGCGTCTGCCAGTTCCGTCGCGCTCGCCGATCCCAGCCGGAGGAGGGTGCTGTACGCGTCGGCCTGGTACGGAGACAACCCCGCCTCTTCGAGGACGCTCCGGAGCTCCCCGGAATTCATCACGATCGTTCGACGGACGCATCGGGTATCAATGTCCGCCCTGAGGCAGAAGGAGCCGCGCCGGGCGCGTCGAGCGGCGGCGGAGGACCGCGAGGTCGCGGTCAGCCCTGCGGGCTGTAGTTCGGGGCTTCGTCGGTGATCATCACGTCGTGCGGGTGGCCCTCGGTTTGGCCCGCCGCGGAGACGCGGACGAACCGGGCGCGCTCTTTGAACCCGGGGACGGTCTCCGCGCCGACGTAGCCCATGCCGGACTTCATGCCGCCGACGAGCTGGTGGAGTTCGGAAGCGAGCGTCCCCTTGTACGGGGTCGCAGCCTCGACGCCCTCGGGGACGAAGTCCTCGTCGTCGTCGGCGTCTTTGAGGTAGCGATCGCCGCCGCCCGAGCGCATCGCGCCCACGCTCCCCATGCCGCGGTACTGCTTGTACTTCTTGCCGTTCATCGTGATGACGCGACCCGGGGCCGCGTCCGTGCCGGCGAAGTACGAGCCGAGCATGACCGCGTCAGCGCCCGCCGCGATCGCCTTGATCGCGTCCCCGGAGTAGCGGATCCCCCCGTCGGCGATGACGGGGACGTCGTGCGCGGCGGCCACGTCGGCGACCTCCGCGACGGCGGTGATCTGGGGCATCCCCGCGCCGGTGACGACGCGCGTCGTGCAGATGCTGCCCGGGCCGATGCCGACCTTGACGCCGTCGGCGAAGTCGACGACCGCCTCGGCGGCCTCGCGGGTGCCGACGTTGCCGACGACGACGTCGGCGTCGACGGACGCTTTGATCTCGCGAGCGCTGTCGATGACGTTCATGTTGTGCGCGTGCGCGCAGTCGATGAAGAGCACGTCCGCGCCCGCCTCGGCGGCGGCGGTCGCGCGGTCGTCCTCGAAGGGACCGACCGCGACGCCGCAGCGGAGCCGTCCGGCCTCGTCGCGGGCGGCGTCCTCGTGCTCTCGTCGCTGGAGGATGCCCTGCATGGTGACGAGGCCGACGAGGTGGTCCTCCTCGTCGACGATCGGCACGCGCTCGATCTTGTGTTCGTACATGAGTTCGAGCGCCTCGCGGGCGGTGACGTCCTGTCCGGCCGTGATGACCTTGTCCGTCATCGCCTCGCGAACCTCGTCGCGCTCGCCGACTTCGAGGTACGGCCGGATGTCCGTCCCCGAGATGATCCCGAGCACCGTGTCGTCGTCGGCGACGACCGGCGCGCCCGAGACGCCCTCGCGCTCCATCATCTCGTCGACCTGCCGGACGGTCTGGTCGGGTTCCGCGGTGACCACGTCGTCGCGCTGGATGACGAGCTCGTCCGCCCGCTTGACGCGGCGGATCTCCTCCATCATCTCCTCGATCGTCATGTTGCGATGGAGGACGCCGAGACCGCCCTCCCGGGCCATCCCGATCGCCATATCGCTCTCCGTGACGGTGTCCATCGCCGCGGAGAGGACGGGCACGTTCAGTTCGACGTTCGTGGAGACGCGGGTGGACACGTTCGCGTCGTCCGGTTCGACTCGGCTCTCCATCGGTCGAAGCAACACGTCGTCGAACGTCAGCGACTCCGGCACGCGGAGCTTCTCCGAAAAGCATTCTCGGTCGGGAACGTCGTTCGCCATATAAACCATCTACAGGCCCTGGACAAAAACGTTCCGAGATCGCACGTCTCTGCGGGTGTCACACACGAGATGGAGATAATATGTGCATGTGCGTGCTCATTCTTCGAACCGTAACTGTCAGTCTACGGTGTTTTTCCGGAGGTCACCCCGGACAGGCAATATTCGCCTCTGGCGCAGCTTTTCGCTGATGATATTCTATTACTCGACCCCGAGTACCAGCAAAGCGTAGCCATACCTTATATACTCTCCCGAATGTTCCGGTGATGCGTGCGGGCATTTCCCACACAACGCTTAATAGTCCGGTCGGAATGTGTTCAACCATGGACTCCGACAGTCCCATCGCGCCGCGCACTGCCGGTCAGACGATTCTCGGCTCCGGCACCCTCTTTACAGCGATGTGGAACACACTCAAATCGGAGTTCGAGTTCGGATTCCGGGCGGGTGGTTCCTCGGAGTCGTACTCACATCGCCGCTTGGCCGAAGGTGACGGCCGTTAGCGTGGAATGAGCGTCTCACGCCACCCGATCGCGCTCGGTTTAGAGCGGCAGGTCGGCGGCGCGACCCGCCTCCTCGCGACGGTGATGGCCCTGCCGCTGATCGACGGGATCTTCCCGGCGCTCGTCCTGGCGGGCGCGTTGACCGTCCCCTTCGGCATCGTCGAGACGGGCCTGCTCATCTTCGGCGGGTCGGCCACCGTGGCGGTCATCCTCGCCGAGATGGACGGCACCCCGCGCGAACAGGCGACCTCCGTGCTCCTGCTCGGGGCGGTGCTGATCCCGGTCGCGGCAGTCGAGGCGGCGTTCGCGCCGACCATCGAGAGCCTGCTGACCATGGCGGTCTTCGAGCGGTTCGCGGGGGTCGTCATCCTCGCCGTCGCGGCGAAGACCGCGAGCGCGCAGGTCGGCGACTACCTCCCCCGCCCGGGCGTCATCATCGGCCTCGGGCTGGTCGCCAGCGTCGACCCGTCAGGGGCGGAGCTGGTCGTCAACCCCGACCCGGTGCTCGTCGCGAAGGCCGCGGCGGCCGCGGGCGTCGGCGTCGGGTTCGCGCTGCTCGTCGCGCTGCTCGGTCCGCGCCTGCGCGGAGCGGTCGACATCGACCGGTTCCGCTTCGGTAGCTCGGTCGCGCTCGGCATGCTCGCGCTGTCGGTGCTCGGGCTGATGCCCACGGACGCCCCCGTCGCGCTCGGCGTGCTCTGCGTCACCGCCGCGTTCGCGTTCGACCTCGGCGGTACCGACGCCGGCACGTCCGACGCCGCGGCCATAACCGACGGCGGCGACGGGAGCGACGACGGCGACGGGGGTGACGACGGCGCCGCGGGCGACGGTCGCGACGCCGCCGAAACGAACCGTCGCGGCGGACCCGCCGCCCAGCTAGCCGCCGATCGCGGCGAAGAGGTCGCCGGATCGAAGTCGGAGCAGGAGTACGGTTACCCCGGGGACGACGACTCGCGGGCGCCGTGGTTGTGAGCCGGCGCGCCGACGGCGGGGTTCCCTCCGCGATCGGTTTCGAGGACCGAGGGCTTAGGTGGTTTCGGCGAGTGGCTCCGCTATGAGCAACCGCGTCGTTCAGGGGCGAATGGTGACGCCGGAGCGCCTCGCCGAACTCGTCGAGGGCGAACGGCCGATGGAGGCCGAAGCCATCGAGGACGCAGAGCGCGACTGCCCGGAGTGCGGCGGCAACGTCCTCACGGTCGGCTACATGCCGAGCGTGACCGAGTTCGTGGTCGGGTACAAGTGCCAGGATTGCGACTGGGCGGAGACCGACAGGTGATCGCGCGTCGGGCTTCCGTCGCCGCTATCGTTCGGGGACAATCGAAATCCCTTTAGGGCGATTCGCCTTACGAGGTGGTGCGGGGTCGTGGCCAAGCCAGGGATGGCGACTGACTCCAGAGGCAACGCCCGGTGACGAACTCCAGACTGATATACTGAGCGACCGACTGATCATCGGTCGCGTTGACGACCCTCTGGAGTACCGAGGCGGACCGGAGATATCAGTCGATCGGGGGTTCAAATCCCTCCGACCCCATTTGCAATAAAAATCTTGAGGGCCTTCGATTTTCGTCCCGAACGTCGCGGTTCGAGCCGCCGGTCTCGCCGACGTGGCGGCGACGCGGATCGCGCATCCGATCTGGATCAACCCGACGCTGAACGTCGTCGGAATTCGGCGGTTGCTACGACGAGTCCGTCGCGTGCCAATCGGCGAGATCCCCAGCCCCACGACCGTCCATCACCTTCGCCTACCTCTCCGAAAACGGATAATTTCATAATTATAAACTACGCAACATATACGTCGCGCGGAGTCTCACGGTGAGGCATGCGAAACGCTCTGCTCGCTGTTGCTCTCGCGTTGTTGGTAGCGCTCGCCGGGTGCGGGGGTCTCGGGGGAGACCAAGATTCGCCGACGGCGACGGACGCGCCGGCTACCACAGAGGCGTCGGAGTCGCCGACGGAAACCACAAACGCGGAGACGACGGAGCAGCCGCGAGCGGAAACCGAGCGGTCGCCGACCGAGCAACCGCGGACGGGGACGCCGACCGCCGAACCGCCGACCGAGACCGAAACGCCCGAATCGTCGCCGACGGAGACGCCCGAACAAACGCCGGCGGAGACGGAGACGCCGGAACCCACTCCGACCGAAACCCCGACGCCGGAACCGACGCCGACGGCCACCCCGACGCCGACGGAGACGCCGGAATCGTCGCCGGCGCCCGAGGATCCCCCGTCCGACGGTGAGACCGACGGCACGCTCGAAGTCCACACGATCAACGTCGGGCAGGGGGACGCGGCGCTCGTCGTCGGTCCGACCGGGGAGACGATGCTCATCGACTCCGGCGACTGGCGGAACGACGGCGAGGAGGTCATCGCCTACCTCGAAAAACACGACGTGGATCGGATCGACTACCTCGTGACGACCCACCCCGACGCCGACCACATCGGCGGGCACGCGGCGGTCATCGACCACTACGAGACGGAGAAAGACGGCGTCGGCCAGGTGTGGGACCCCGGCGTGACGAGCACGTCCCAGACCTACGACCGATACCTGGACGCCGTCGAGCGGCACGACGTCGACCTCATTCGAGCGCAAGAGGGAGATACGATCCCGCTCGAAGGGACGGACGTGAAGCTCTACAATCCGGCCGCGGACAGCGAGCTGGACGACTCGAACGACGACAGCATCGTCCTCCGCGTCGAGCGCGGCGAGAGCAGCTTCCTGTTCACCGCCGACGCCGAGCGGACCGCGGAGTCGCGGATGGTCGGCGAGTACGGGTCGGAACTGGACTCGGACGTCTACCTCGGCGGGCACCACGGAAGCGCGACGAGTTCGAGCGGCGAGTTCCTCGACGTCGTCGATCCGCGCGCCGCGATGCTCTCCAGCGCGTACGACTCGCAGTACGGCCACCCGAGCGAGGAGACGCTGGAGCGCCTCGCCGAGCGCTCGATTCCGACGTACTGGACGGGGGTTCACGGCACGACCGTCTTCGAGAGCGACGGCGACGCGATAACCGTCCGAACGCAGGCGGACGCGACGACCGACCCGCTCGAACTCAAGGACGAACCGGAGGCGACGATGGCCCCGACCGCCGCCACCGAGCGACGGACGAGCTTCGACGCCGCGTCGGGCGAGCGGAATGCGATCGACGCGCCGTCGACGTCCGCGCTCGGCCCGCAGTGGAGTGTCGCGTGATGGTCGACGACGGATCCTACACCGCGACCGTCGACCGCGTCGAGGGCGGGCGCGCCGTCGTCCTCGTCGAGGGCGACGACGAGATCCTCGACGAGGTCGTGCTCGACGAGGAGCGACTTCCGGCGGACGCGGGCGACGGGGCCGTGCTCTCGGTGGTCGTCGAAGGGGGCGAGGTGGTCGATCTCGAATACGACGCGGAGACGACCGACCGGCGAAAGCAAGCGGCGCGGGAGCGGTTCGACCGCCTGTCGAGACGGCCCGACGAGCCGAGGGACTGACCCGGGAACGCGTTCGGCATCCGCCCGTTTGCGCCCGCGACGTGCAATCGGGAACATTCGTCGTTCAGTCCGCGTCCGGAAGCCCCAGCGCGTCGGCGACGACGTCTCCCTCGACGAACTCGTACGCTTCGGCTTCCGCCCTCGCTTCGTTCGCCTTTTCGACGCAGTCGTCCGCGGCGTCGTAATCGCCCGCGTCGGCCTCCTCGGCCGCCTCTCGCATGCTCGCGGCCATCTCGACTTCGAGCTCGCTCACCCGACGCGATTCGTCGCACGCCGCCGCCGCCTCGGCCGCGTCGATTCTCTCCGCCGCCTCGACGGCCTCGACGAGTCGGTCGGTTTGCTCGTCGAACCGCCCCCGCGCGTCCTCGAACCGGACCGCCGCCCCGTCGAACTCCTCCTGTTCCCACTCGTCGATGGCGTCGTTCCAGTGCTCCATCCCCTCGTTCCCGCGATCGATCGCCTCGCCGTAGCGCGCGAGAACCTCCCGTTTCTCCTCGTAGTCGGCGATCCTGTCCGCCGCGTCGTTCGACATGACGTCCTTCGGCTCGTCGTCGTGATCGAGTCCGAGCGTGTGCCCGATCTCGTGTTTGACGACCGCGAGGGTCGGCTCGTCGCCGTACCCGTCGACGATCTCGACGGTAACGTCGTCGGGGGCGACGTCTTCGACGAGGGGCGCACAGCCGGCGATGTCGTCTTCGTGACCGACGTCTCCGCACTCGTCTATCGAGTCCACGAGTCGAACGAGGACGTCCGGATCGTCGGCGTTCGCCCGGAGGGCGTACTCGATCCCGTACCCCGCGTACGTCCCGGCGTTTCGCTCCCAGTATTCGAGCCCCTCGCGGACGAGTTCGACGAACCCGGACCGCGCGTCGACGTCCTGCTCCACCGCGACGACGACCGCCCCGGCCCCCCACGGGTTCCCCGTTTCCGCCTCGCGAGATTCCGCCGCGGATTCGTCCGATCGTGCGGCGGACGCCCCGGCGGTCGCGTTTTCTCCTCCTCCCTCCGAATTCGACTCGACGCACCCGGCGAGCGTCGTCCCCGTCGCGATCACCAGGTCTCTCCTCTTCATCCAATGGATATGTAATTTACCGAATACTGATAACTATGGCGCTCGGTGATCGGAACGTTCCCGCGACGAGGGGGGCGTGCGGGACGTGGGGGACGTGGGGGAACGTCAGTCCGATCGGTTCGACCCTGTCGCGCTTTCTCTCACGAGTAGCGCTCCCAGAACGCCCGCGACCGACACGACGACGCACAGCAGCATCGCGCCGTCGAACGCGAAGAGGAACGCCTCGCGCACCACCTGGTCTACCTGCCCGGCGGCCTCCGGGGCGAGCCTGCCCAGCTTCGCCTCGGCGGCGTCCGATCCCGACAGCAACCCCTGGATCTCCGTCCGATCCGAGGCATCGATCGTCGCGCCGGCGTCGGCGAGCAGCGCGGCCGACCGCTGATTTTCGAGCGTTTTGAACAGCGCCCCGCCGATCGCGACGCCGAAGACGACGCCCAAAATTCGGAGCATCCCCAGGATTCCCGAGGCCGCGCCGGCCTTGGCGTCCGGAACGGCCGCCATTCCCGCCGTGCTCGAAACGGAGTAGGCGACCCCCAGCCCGACGCCCGTGATCACGAGCGCGACGAGCACGACGGCCGTTCCGCTCGTCGGCGAGAGCAGGGCCAAAAGCAGGAACCCCGCCGCCATGAACGTCATGCCCCCCGCCATCGATCGCCGCGTCCCGATCTCGGCCGCGATCCGATTCGACGCCGTCTCGAACGCGACCAGCGGGACGGTGAACGCGAGGAACACGAGCCCGGTCCGCAGCGGGGAGTACCCGAGCACGTTCTGGAAGTAGAGCGTGAGGAAAAACAGGAGCGCGCCGACGCCGAAGTTGGAGGTGAAGCCGACGACGTTCGCGCCGAGGTAGCTGCGGTCGCGGAACAGGTCGAACTCGATCAGCGGATCGCGCAGGCGCGGCTCGGCGACGAGAAACGCCGCGAGCAGGAGCACCGCGACGGCCAGCGACCCGAGCACGATCGGAGCACCCCAGCCCAGCGTGTCGCCCTGTTGGATGCCGAACACCAGCGCCGCGAGGCCGACGGTGACGGTGAACAACCCGACGAGGTCGACGTGACGCTCCACGGTCTCGTCCCGCGACTCGCGCACGGCCGCCAGCGTGAGGACGACCGTGATCGCGGCGATCGGGATGTTGAAGTAGAAGAACCACCGCCACGAGAACGTCTCGGTGAGGAAGCCGCCGACCAGCGGACCGATCGCGAGACCCGTGCCGCTGACGGCGGCCCACATCGCGATACCCTTGCCGCGCTCGTCGGGGGGGAAGGCGTCGCTGACGATCGGCAGGGAGGCCGCGAAGAACGCGGCGGCACCGACGCCCTGCACGACGCGAGCGGCGATGAGCCACCGGTCGCTCTGGGCGAGTCCGCACAGCGCCGACGCGCCGATGAAGACGCCGATACCGACGAACAGCACCCGCCGTCGGCCGAAGATGTCGGCCAGGCGTCCGAAGGCGACCATCGACGCCGCGAACGCCAGCAGGTAGGCGTTGACCGTCCACTGGAGGCCCGTCGTCGAGGTGTCGAGGTCCCGGCCGATGGTCGGCAGGGCGACCGTGATCCCGTTGAAATCGACGGTGATGAGGACGATCGCCAGGCCCGTGGCCGCGACCACCCACCACCGGCGGTTCTCCTCCGTGATCCACGTCCGTCCGCGCACTCGACGCGGGAGCGACCCCCGTCCCCACCGGGAGCGCGTACTCGCCTGGTCGAGATCCGTCGATTCTTCCGCCTCCATCGGTTCGTATGGTACCATAACGATCTCCCTACCCGAGCCCCCGACTCGGTGTTATCCGTATGACGTGTCACGGCATAATCTCGTATCATCGAAAATCGGACGCTCAGCGGATCTGCCGGCTAGAGGAGGACGTAGCCGACGAGAACGCCGACGACGGCGACGTTGACGTCGACGCCGACGAGCGCGACCCGGACGACTCCCGTTCGACTCGGTCGTCAGGTTCGAGATCGGGACCGGGATCGAAGCCCCCTGCTTGATACTGCGCGCATCACCCTTTTGCCGGTACGTCGGCACGTTTCACTCGAACGGGCACGCCGTGCACCCGTCCCCGAGAACGGTGGGGCGGCATTTCGGTCCACTCGCGCGACGCGATTCGCACGTCCCTGCGCGTTCCGAACGGAGGTCACACCGATGCTAACACAGGCTCGAACTCGTCGGAGCGACGATAATCGTCGGGAGTACTGCACGGAGTGCGGAGAAAAAGCGCCTCAGCGGGCGAAGATAACGATCGAGCAGACCCACGGCGACGCCGTCGTCGCGGAGAACGTCAAGTTCGCCCGGGTTCCCTGTCGGACGACGGTCTGCCTGCGCTGCGGAGCGACGAGTCGCGAACGAATGAACGAGTGAGCAGTCGCCGAACGGAACGCCGACCCAACATCCACAGCCTATGTCACAACCCGAAGATTCGATAGAGACGGTCGAAGAGACGTGCGATCGGTGCGGGGAGCCGACGGAACACGTGATCTCGATCGATCTCGTCACGGAGAGCGATCGAGAGCAAAACGAGGAGTACTCGCGCGAACCGTACCGCGTGAGCGAGTGCACAGAGTGCGGCGAAACGCGAAAGTTACGCATGAACAACGCGTGAAGAACCCGCGTTGGCGCTGAATCGGCGCTGAATCGACCGATTCGGTCGGTCGAATCCGAAAGAGAGACGTCCGACGAACGACGTTCAGAGGCGATCGCGACCCTTCTTTTTGCCGAAGACCCACCACTTCAGTCGCTTCAGCAGGTGCGCCTGCATCCGTTCGCGCTCTCGCTGCCGAACGCGCTGTTGGGGCGAAAAGTCCGCCGCCGAGTCCGACTCCGACGACGCGAGATCGTCGGGGGTGGCGATCCGCTTGCGACCGTTCGCCATCGCCGCGAGCGACTTATCGACGGTCAGGCCGTCCATGTCGTCGTCGAGGTAGGTGGTGTGGTTCCGCTCGACCGCCTTGTACAGCTCGGTGAGGTGCGCGAGTTCGCGCCCGACCTGGTCTATCTCGCGCTGGTGCTCTCTGTACTCGCGTTCGAGCCGTTCGCACTGGTCTTCGAGCTGGGCGCGCTCGTCTTTGAGCTGGGCGATCCGGTCGTCCAACTCGGACTGTATCCCCGAGATGATTGAGTCGGTTCCGGGCTGTCCGCCGATCGTCTCGTCCGCGTTTTGCTCGTCCAGTTCGTCGGACATGGTCTGCTAATTATTACCGTCTTGAACACTATTGAAACTTGGTCAGACGTCCGTCAGACACGCGTGTCCGAAGTGGTAGTATCGGATTCGAAACAGACGACGCAGAGAAGGCTATGGTCGTCGGTCTTCGTCGTCCGACGAACGAAAACGTTCGTCCGTGGCGCGTGCGGCGAACGCTTCGCCGCGCGCGAATGGCGCGAAGATCACCCCAAATCGATCGGGCTGGCGTACCGATTCCCGGGAAGGACCTCACACGCTCGCGGCCTCCAGATACTCGTCTATAATCTCGCTTTTGCGGTGATGTTCGTGCAGGTGATCCCGGAGGTGGTTCCGACTGGTACACGCCCGTTCGCAGAGCGGACACACGAGATCCGACATACTCGCCGTTACGGCGTACAGAGGCAAAAACGAACGGTCGACGGGCGGCGGGCGTCGTAGCGCGCGATTCTCCCCCGAGAAGCTGCCGCCCGACAGCGGGGAAGGGGGAATGGGTGACAGGTGAGCACTTGGGGCACCGTGACCGCGTGATCCGCGGCGGCCGCAGACGTTCCCCCCTCGGTTAGTTTCTCATAGTGTGACGTATTAAATTTTTCGGCTGAATTATTTTATAATTGCTTCGCGGCCGTTTCCAGCGCGGTCGAGCGGGGAAGGACGGCTGGCAGCGCCGACGCCGAACGTAGTATGGGGTGGGGACGATCCGGCGCGCTTCCCCCGCGTCCCGATCGAGAACCGCGGCGGCCGAAAAAATCGATCGGGGACTCCGACCCCGCCGCCGGGACCTTCGGCGGACTCGTCCCGCAATTAATCGTCATCGAACCCCCACGAACACGCATGGAACACGTCGAACTGCAGGGCGTGCGGCTTCCGAAGGTCGGCCTCGGCACGTGGCGACTCGCCGGCCCGACGTGCGAGCACGCGGTCGCGACGGCGCTCGATCTGGGGTATCGACACCTCGACACCGCCCAGTTGTACGGCAACGAGCGTCGCGTCGGCAGGGCTCTCTCCGCGTCGCCCGTCGCTCGCGAGGAGGTGTTTCTCACGACGAAGCTCGCGCCGGGGAACCTCCGCGCCGACGCGGTTCGGCGGAGCGCAGCCGAGAGTCTCGACCGGCTCGACACCGACTACCTCGATCTGCTCCTCGTCCACTGGCCGAACCCGCGCGTCCCGCTCCGGGAGACCCTCGGAGCGATGTCGGAGTTAGTCGACGAGGGCGCGGTGAGACGCGTCGGGGTGAGCAACTTCGGTCCGTCGCGGCTGCGGACCGCACGGGAGGTCAGCGACGTTCCGATCCTCACCGATCAGGTGCAGTTTCACCCGTACCGTCCGAAGCCGGACCTGCTCTCGTACTGCCGGGAGCACGACCTCGCGCTCACCGCCTACAGCCCGCTGGCGCACGGCGGGGTGCTCGACGACGACGTCCTCCGCCGCGTCGGCGAGCGGTACGACAAGTCGCCCGCGCAGGTCGCCCTCCGGTGGGCCGTCCAGCAGGAGAACGTCGCCGTCATCCCGAAGGCGACGAGCCGGTCGCACCTCGCGGAGAACCTCGACGTGTTCGACTTCGAGTTGACGGAGCCGGAGATGCGGGCGGTCGCGCGTCCGTCGCTACTGCGCACGGCGATCGGCTTCGTCCGCGGTCGGCTCGGCGTCTGAGCACAGCCCGACCAGGAACGCCCGGATCCGCCGTCCCGTCTCGTCCCACGTCGGATGCGCGAGATGCGCTTTTCGGGCCGCGAGACTCATCTCGGCGAGCCGCTCGCGGTCGCGAGAGAGCGGCGTGACCGCGTCGACGATCTCGCTCGGGTCGTCTGGGGCGACGAGGACGCCGTTTTCGCGGTGGGAGACGAGTTCGCGCGCGCCGCCCGCGGTCGAGGCGATCACGGGGAGGCCGAACCCCATCGCCTCGACGTACGCGATCCCGAACCCCTCGTAGGAGGACGGCATCGCGAAGAGGTGGCTGTCGGCGAGGAGGCCAGCGAGTTCGTCGTCGGGGAGGCGACCGGTCAGCGCGACGCGATCGCCCAGCCCCAGTTCCTCCACTGTGTCACGAAGCTTCGCGACGTACGCCGAATCGACGCCGAGGTCGCCGACGACTGTCAGTCGCCAGTCGGCGCGCGTCCGCCCCAGTCCTTCGACGAGCGTGTGAACTCCCTTTCGTCGGGTGACGTTTCCGACGAAGATCACCCGAAGCGGTCGCTCCTGCGCCCGTTCGCGGATCCGATCCGGGGAGAGCACGTCGCCGAACCGATCGCCGGCCGGGTAGGCGACGACCGACGGGTCCGGGTCGGTCAGCCTCCCGACCGCCCGCCGGGTCGTCTCGCTGTTGTGGACGAACGCGTCGACGCCGTCGAGGTACCGCCGTTCGACCCGCCGGTAGATCTCGTTTCGCCACTCCGGGCGCGGCTCGACCGAGCGGAGGTGGTGGACGACGGCGACGACCGGCGCGTCCAGCCGGAGCCGCCGGTTGAACCACGCGAGCGACGGGTGGCAGAGTTCGTCCTGCAACAGCGCGTCGAGGTTCGCTCCCCGGACGCGTCGGCGGAGCGACCGCGAGACGTTGTGCGCGAGGCTGCCGACGTACCGCCGCTCGGGGAGCGAGAACACGCGAACCTCGTCGCCGGCGGCTTCGAGGTGGTCCGCGAGCTTCCGATCGTAGAGAAACCCGCCGGATCGGGCGTCGAGGTCGCCGTATACGAGCAGGCCGACGCGCATTCAGACGGTCGTCTCGTACGCCGCCGCGGCGTCTTCGTCCTCCCACATCGCGACCGCGACCCGCTCGGGGTTCGACGGCTCCGCCTCGTCCAACAGTTCGCGGCAGAAGATCCGCGCGAAGTGCTCGACGCTCGGGTTCACTCCCTCGAACGCGGGCTGGTCGTTCATCGTCTCGTCCGCGTAGCGGTCGACGATCGTCGCCATCCCGGCCTTCACGTCGTCGATGTCCACGAGGTAGCCGTACTCGTTCAGCTCCGATCCCTCGAAGGTGACCTCGGCGGTGAAGCGGTGCGAGTGGAGTTCGCCCTCCGGTCCGGGGTCCGGAACCGTCAGGTAGTGCTGGGCGATGAACGATCGGCGCACGGTGACGGCGTACATGGACGCTCTATCGCCCGCCGTACGTAAAGAGGATTTGCACGGCTTCCCCCGGCTGCGAATCGAGCAGCTCGTACGCGGTCCGCGCCTCGGAGAGTGGGAGCCGGTGGGTGACGAGCCGGTCGACGTCCAGCCGTTCGAGCCACCGCCACGCCAGCTCGAACCGCCGTTTCTGCGTCCACCTCCCCCGGTGGTCCGGATCGATGGTGCTCACCTGGCTGCTCTTGAGCTGAATCCGGCTCCGGTGAAAGCGTCCGCCGAGGTCGAGCTCCGCCCGCTTGTCCCCGTACCACGAGCCGATGACCACCGTCCCGTCGTAGCCGGTGACGCTGACGGCGTCTTCGAGCGCCGCGGGGTCGCCCGTGAGCTCGAACGAGAGATCCGCTCCCCTGGGCGTGTTCGGATCGACGCGAGGGCCGACGTCGAAGCGCGACCGCGCGTCGGCCGGCGGGAGGCTCTCGTCCGCCCCGAACGAGAGCGACAGATCGCGCCGCCGGGCCACGGTGTCGACGGTCACGAGTCGACCGAGGGGAAACGAGGAGAGCACCGCCGTCGACAGCAGCCCGACGGGTCCCTGCCCGAAGACGACGACGCGTTCGCCGACCGACGGCCGGCCGTCCATCACGAAGTTGAGCGCGGTTTCGACCGTCGGCAGGAGGGCCGCGGCGGTCGTCGAACAGCCGTTCGGAACGCGCCGGAGTTCGTCCGGCGAGGCGAGAAAGTGGCTCTCGTGGGGGTGAAAACAGAAGACGGTCCGGTCGAGCCAGTCCTCGTCGACGTCGTCGCCGGTCGCCGTGACGGTGCCGACCGTCGCGTAGCCGTACCGCAGGGGGTACTCGAGCGACCCGTCGAGCGCGGGAATGTTCTCGTCAGCCGGGAGGTCGCTCGGCGCGTCCCCCCGGTACACGAGAAGCTCCGTGCCGGAACTGATCGCGGACGCGACCGACCGAACGCGGACCTCGTCCGGTCCAGGATCGGGGACCGTCCGTTCGCGGACCTCGACCGTCCGTTCCCCGGTGAAATACAGCGAGCGCGCGGGCATGCTCACCCGTCGCCCGGCTTCGGCGCTCGCTCTTCCACCTCGACTGTCGTCCCCCGGCGGCGGCAGCGTTCGAGGGCGTGTTTGGCGAGCATCCCAGCGTCGTGTGCACTCCGACCCTCCCCGACGCCGACTTTGAGTTCGACGCCCGCGTCGTCGCGGACGTGAGAGAGCGCCGCGTCGTACTCTTCGGGTGCGAGCGCGGGGCACGCCGCGATCACGTTGTCGCCGCCGACGA
>NZ_SDIC01000013.1 GCF_004116405.1 Halegenticoccus tardaugens
TGGGACCGTGGATCACGAGTTCGCCCGTGATGGCCGCGAGGTCGACCTCGCTCTCGTCGACGGGGCCGCGCTCGACCGGCGCGACGGGCTCGAACGCCTCGTCGACCACCAGCGCCTCCACCCCCGGTAACGTCTGCCCGATGCTGCCCGGCCGTCTCGCCCCCGGTCGGTTCGCGTGCGTGACGGGGCTCGTCTCGGTCAGTCCGTAGCCCTCGTACAGTTCGACGCCGTACAGCTCCTCGAAGCGGCGGAGCACCTCGATCGGGATGCCCGCCCCGCCGGAGTTGACGAAGCGCAGGGACGAGAGGTCGAAGTCGGCGGCGTTCGGCTGGTTGATCGCGTCGTTGTACATCGCCGGTACGCCGTGCATCACCGTTATCCCCTCCCGCTCGACGAGAGACAGCGCCTCCTGTGCGTCCCACGACGGCAGCGGGTGGTACGACCCGCCCTCGAACAGCGTCGCGATCATTGTCACGGTCATCCCGTAGATGTGAAACAGCGGGAGGACGCCCAGGAACTCGTCGTCCGGCCGCACGCCGCCCTCCATGAGCTCCGCGCTGGTGCGCGCGTTCCACGCGAGGTTGCGGTGGGTGAGCAGCACGCCCTTCGGTCGGCCGGTCGTCCCCGACGTGTACGGCTGTACCGCGACGTCGTCGTCCGCGCGGTCCACGACGTCGACCTCGCGGTCGGCGAGGAACGAGTCGAAGCCGATCGCCGCGTCCGCGTCCAATTCGCCGACGCTCACGACGTGCTCGACGTCGGTGTCGTCGCGCACCGCCTCGACGAAGGGGACGAGGTCCGCGAGCGCGACGACGACGGTCGCCCCGCTGTCGGCCAGCAGGTGACCGATCTCCCTGGCCTTGTACTGGGGGTTCATCGGAACGACGATTCCGCCGGCGTGAAGCGTCCCGTGGAAGGCGACGACGTACTGGGGGAGGTTCGGCAGGTACACCGCGACTCGGTCACCCGCCCCGACGCCCCTGTCTGCGAGGCCGGCGGAGAACCGCCGGATTTCGGATCGGAACGTTCGGTAGTCGATCTCCCGCCCGTCGTACCCGATGGCCGTCGATTCGGGCGCGGCCTCCGCCGCACTCTCGACGTGCGTGACGAGGTTTGTCATGGCAAATCGTTCGATTCATCGGGTGAGGAACGCTAAAGTGTTTGGTCGCGTCGCGACCAATCATTACTCGCTTTCCGTGGAAGGTTAACGGAGGTAATTCGGTTCGTCACCGTCCTTCCGGGTGTAACACCACGGGTGCGCTCCGGAGGAACGCTTAACACCGTCGCGGTCGGGTCGGAACACGGAGATGTCAAGGACACGCGCGCGTCGGCTGCGGACCGCGGACGATGCTCCGATGCTTGGGACGATGCCGCGGGCGGACGGGAGAGGCGGTCGATGACCGGTTCGGTCGAGTTCGACGTCAACCTCCCGGTGACTGCGCGGCCGACCGTCGACCAGCTCGCCGAGGTGGCCCGCCGCGCCGAGGCGCTCGGCTACGAGCGGACGTGGCTGCCCGAGACGTGGGGTCGAAACGCGGTCGCGACGCTCGCGGTGCTGGCCGAGCGAACCGAGACGATCGGGATCGGGGCGAGCATCCTGAACGTCTACTCGCGGTCGCCGGCGCTCGTCGGACAGACCGCCGCGACGCTCCAGGAGGTGAGCGACGGCCGGTTCCGGCTCGGGCTCGGACCGAGCGGCCCGGCGGTGGTCGAAAACTGGCACGGCGTTCCGTTCGATCGACCGCTCCGGCGAACCCGCGAGTACGTCGAGATCACCCGACGGGTTCTCTCGGGGGAGCCCGTCGAGTACGACGGCGATCTCTTCGATCTCTCCGGCTTCCGACTGCGGGGCGACGCTCCGGACGAGCCGCCGCGGATCGACGCGACCGGGATGGGCCCGAAGGCCGTCGAACTCGCCGGGCGGTTCGCCGACGGCTGGCACGCGCTCATGCTGACGCCGGACGGTCTCCGAGAGCGACTGGGCGACCTCGAACGCGGCGCGGAACTCGGCGGTCGCCGCCCGGAAGACGTGCGGACGATGCTCACCGTGACCGCGTGCGCCCGCGAGGACGGCGACCGCGCCCGGGAGTTGCTCCGACAGCACCTCGCGTTCTACCTCGGGGGAATGGGAACGTTCTACCGCGACGCCCTCGCGCGACAGGGCTACGACAAGCGCGCGACCGGAATTCACGACGCGTGGCAATCCGGCGACAGACGGCGGGCGATGGATCTCATCGACGACGACCTGCTCCGTCGGCTCGGCGTCGGCGGTACGCCCGCGGAGGTGCGCGAGGGAATCGAGACGTTCGCCGGCATCGACGGCGTCGACGCCGTCGCCGTGTCGTTTCCCCGAGAGATCGACGCCGACGACGCGCTGGAGACGCTGGACGCGCTCGATCCGCTCGTCGGGTAGCGCTCCGCGCGATCCACGGGGCGCCTATCGGTCTACTCGACGTCGATCTGCCGACCTCGGTCGCTCGGCTCCGACTTCGGCAGCGTGACGGTCAACACGCCGTTGTTGTACGTCGCCGAAACCCCCTCCTCGTCGACGCGGTCGGGAATCGTGATCGACCGACTCACGGAGCGCTGGGAGCGTTCCTGCTGGAGGTAGTTCTCCTCCCGCTGTTCCGACCCTTCGCTCCGGTCGGCGCTGATCTGGAGCGTCCGGCCTGACAACTGAACCGAGATGTCGTCCCGCTCGAACCCCGGGAGGTCGACGGTGACGACGTACTCCTCGTCGTGCTCGGCGAGATCAAGGCTCGGGGATCTCCCCCAGAGCGCCTGTCCGCCGGCTTCACCCTCGAAACCCCAGGGCATCTCTTCGAACTGGCGGCTCATGCGGTCGAACATCCGTTCGATCTCGCGAAACGGGTTTCTCCTCGATGACATGTGATATCCCGGGTGCCGATCCACCCACGTGCTAGTGGGTTCATCTCGGGGTTAAATGTTCGCGTGCCACCCTATCGGACGACGCGCCGAACCGTCGTCTCGGTCACCGCGTCCGCCTTTCGTCTCGATCGGTGCGCTCGTCTCTCGTCCCGGTCGCCGCGTCCGACGATCGCCCCCGCCGGCCCGTTCAGACGGGTTCAGTTCGTCGAGACGATCTCGACGACGTCGCGGTGTTCGAGCTCGTGCCCCGAGCCGATCTGTCGGTTCGCCCGGCAGTCGACGCCGTGGAGGAGCCCGTCGCCGATGTCCGTGTGGAGGTGGTACGCGAAGTCCTCCGTCGTCGCGCCCGCGGGGAGGACGAAGCAGTCGCGGAAGACGCCCTTCTCGTCCGCCGGCCCGTTCGCGCTGCCGGGGAAGATCGCGACGGTTCCGAGTTCGTCGAACAGCGCCGACTCCAGCGCCGTCTGGACGCCGGTGCCGCCGTACTCCTCGACGAACTCGGCGATCCGCTCGACGCCCGCCCGCTGTTCGTCCGTGAGGTCCGCGGCGATCTCGAAGCCGTCGTCGCCCGCGCGGTAGTCGATCGCGCCGCGCTCTGCGGCGTTCTTCAGCGCCTTCTCCGCGTGCGCGCTCGTCGGAACGATCGTGAGGTGCTCGTACTCGGGATCGGCGGTGATCTCCGCGTAGTTCTCCTGCGCGATCGGCTCGTCCATCTTGTTCGCCGCGATCACCGCGGGTTTCGTCCGCTTTCTGATCTCCCGGGCGAGTTCCTCGCGGTCGAACGCGTCCCACTCGTTCGGGTCGAGCGCGAGGCCCTGCGCCAGGATGACCCGTTTCATTCGATCCTTGTCGATCTTGAACGCGCTCATCTGCTCCGCGAGATCCTCCTCGACGTGGGCTTTCTCGCCCGCGTAGCCGCTCCGATGCCGTTCGATTCCCTTCTCGAGGATCTCCAGGTACCACATGTCGAGTTCGTTCTCCAGAAAGTCGATGTCGTCGCGGGGATCGTGTCCCTCGGTCGGCTCGCCTTCGAGGTCGGTCTCCCCGGAGAAATCGACGACGTGGACGAGCACGTCGGTCTCGTTCAGATCCGTCAAAAACTGGTTTCCGAGCCCCCTTCCCTCGTGCGCGCCGGGGACGAGTCCCGCCACGTCGACCAGTTTGACGGGGACGAAGCGAACCCCATCGTCGCAAAAGCCGACGCTCGGGGTGCACGATTCGTCGAACTCCGGGGCCGCGCAGTCGACCCTGACGTACGCCTCGCCGACGCTCGGGTCGATGGTGGTGAACGGATACGCGCCCTCCGGCACGTCGTTCATCGTCGCGGCGTTGAAGAAACTCGACTTCCCGACGGAGGGCTTTCCGACCAGCCCGATCCTGTAACTCATCGTCGACTCTGGCCGAGCGACGGGCAAAAGCGGTTCTACCCGCGACGACGCGTGCGTGAGACACTCTGGCGACGCGCGCCGGATCCGACGACACGCGTTGGACCCGACGACACGCGCTGGATCCGACGACGCGTACCGGAACCGCCGACGCGTACTGGATCCTCACCGGCGGTCGGTGCCCATTTACCCTCCGCCCGCCGACCTCCGCGTATGAGCGGTGACACCTTCGGCGTCGGCATCGGCGTCACCGAGGCGGAACTGCGCTTTCTCGTCCGCGTTCCCTCGGACGTCGACTCCGGGTGGACGGATCCCGAGGAGTTTCAGCGCCTCGTTGAGCGCGTGGTCTGGGAGCGGCTGGACAAAGAAGCGGTACTGCGCCGGATCTCCGAATCGACTCCGGCCGGCGAAACGGTGAGGCTCGGAACGGTCACGCTGAAGCCGGACGGGACCGTCGTCGACCACGCGCTCTCTCCGCCGCGCTTCGACCCCGGGTCGAACCGCGACTGAGACGTAGCCGTCGATACCGATCGGAGAGCGTTCCGCTCGTGGGAGAGTCGAGAGGGCGATCGAAGTGCGCCCGCCTCGAATCCCGTGACGGGGATTGGCGTGCGCGTTGATCGCGACGACGGAGCCGCCGCTGGTCGGATGATGAATGAAGTATGAATGGGAGGCGGCGAACCGGGGTTCCCAGAGGCTCGCGCACTCCAGTACTCGCCGGCACGCTGGCGGGCTTAACTTCCGTGTTCGGGATGGGTACGGGTGTCGCCCCGCCGCTCTGGCCGCCTCAACGCCGACCCGCGGAATCGAACCGCGGTGCGAAACGCCGGAGAGTCCTCCGGGCGTCGAACTGCGGTGCAGTTCGGAACACCAGTGTCGGTCGGTCCGTCAACCGTGTGTGCGTGCGATCCAGTTAACGCCTGAACCCGCTTCAGCGGGTGTTGTCGTCCATTACGTATGAATGGTGGCTCGATCTGTTAGTGCTCGCGGGCTGAACGCCTCGTTGCCTCGGCGCGTACACCCCGAGTCTATCGAACTCGTCTTCTACGAGAGATCTCACCGGTACCTCTTTTCCATGTGGGTTTCGAGCTTAGATGCGTTCAGCTCTTACCCCGTGTCGCGTGGCTGCCCGGCGACTGCCCTCTCGGACAACCGGTACACCAGCGGCGACCACTCGTAGTTCCTCTCGTACTATACGAGCGTTCACGTCAGGTACCTCGCACCCCCAATAGATAGCAGCCGACCTGTCTCACGACGGTCTAAACCCAGCTCACGACCTCCTTTAATAGGCGAACAACCTCACCCTTGCCTGCTTCTGCACAGGCAGGATGGAGGGAACCGAC
>NZ_SDIC01000014.1 GCF_004116405.1 Halegenticoccus tardaugens
TGTGGGCCGTTCGACGCGGTCCACGCTCGGACTCGGGCCGCGCGCCCGGCGGATCACTCCGCCGGGCTTCGACGGGTTTAAGACCCCGAACGGCCTACGAAGAAGTCCGAAGATATGAGGATTCCACCCCTGCGGTCCGCCGTACAGATGGGATCTGAGGTTAGCCCTGGTAGTTCGGTGACACCCGGTCGACCGCCGACCCCGTCGCCGAACTCGGACCATGCAATGCAACACAACGGAGTGCGGTGTCGCAACCGCGACACCGACACCCGCCACGCCCCCTGAACCACACGAGGTTCAGGACATTCCGGTTGATCCTGCCGGAGGTCATTGCTATCGGGGTCCGATTTAGCCATGCTAGTTGTACGAGTTCAGACTCGTAGCGGATAGCTCCGTAACACGTGGCCAAACTACCCTACAGACGGTCATACCCTCGGGAAACTGAGGCTAATAACCGATACGGCTCCCACGCTGGAATGCGGGGAGCTTCAAACGCTCCGGCGCTGTAGGATGTGGCTGCGGCCGATTAGGTAGACGGTGGGGTAACGGCCCACCGTGCCGATAATCGGTACGGGTTGTGAGAGCAAGAACCCGGAGACGGAATCTGAGACAAGATTCCGGGCCCTACGGGGCGCAGCAGGCGCGAAACCTTTACACTGCACGACAGTGCGATAAGGGGACCCCGAGTGCGAGGGCATACCGTCCTCGCTTTTGTGCACCGTAAGGTGGTGCACGAATAAGAGCTGGGCAAGACCGGTGCCAGCCGCCGCGGTAATACCGGCAGCTCGAGTGATGACCGATCTTATTGGGCCTAAAGTGTCCGTAGCTGGCCACGACGGTCCGTCGGGAAATCCACCCGCTCAACGGGTGGGCGTCCGGCGGATACCACGTGGCTTGGAACCGGAAGGCCCGGGGGGTACGTCCGGGGTAGGAGTGAAATCCCGTAATCCTGGACGGACCACCGATGGCGAAAGCACCTCGGGAAAACGGATTCGACAGTGAGGGACGAAAGCTAGGGTCTCGAACCGGATTAGATACCCGGGTAGTCCTAGCCGTAAACGATGCTCGTTAGGTGTGGCACCCGCTACGAGCGGGTGCTGTGCCGTAGGGAAGCCGCTAAACGAGCCGCCTGGGAAGTACGTCCGCAAGGATGAAACTTAAAGGAATTGGCGGGGGAGCACTACAACCGGAGGAGCCTGCGGTTTAATTGGACTCAACGCCGGACATCTCACCAGCTCCGACAGTAGCGATGATCATCAGGTTGATGACCTCCATGCTGAGCTACTGAGAGGAGGTGCATGGCCGCCGTCAGCTCGTACCGTGAGGCGTCCTGTTAAGTCAGGCAACGAGCGAGACCCGCACTCTTAATTGCCAGCAACACCCCCGGGTGGTTGGGTACATTAGGAGGACTGCCGTGGCCAACACGGAGGAAGGAGTGGGCAACGGTAGGTCAGTATGCCCCGAATGAGCTGGGCTACACGCGGGCTACAATGGCCAGGACAATGGGTTCCCACCTCGAAAGAGGGCGGTAATCTCAGAAACCTGGTCGTAGTTCGGATTGAGGGCTGAAACTCGCCCTCATGAAGCTGGATTCGGTAGTAGTCGCCTTTCAGCAGAGGGCGGCGAATACGTCCCTGCTCCTTGCACACACCGCCCGTCAAAGCACCCGAGTGAGGTCCGGATGAGGCCTCTGTACAGAGGTCGAATCTGGGCTTCGCAAGGGGGCTTAAGTCGTAACAAGGTAGCCGTAGGGGAATCTGCGGCTGGATCACCTCCTACTGACCGGGATCAGGCCGACGCGCCTGACCCACCTTTCACGCACGCACGGTCCGACTGTTCACCGACGCTCGCGCGCTCGACCGGGCACCTCAGAACTACCAGGACTAACCAATTCACCTCACCCACCTTCGCTCGCCTCAGTTCGAGTGGAGGGTGGGCCCGTAGCTCAGTGGGAGAGTGCCTCCTTTGCAAGGAGGATGCCCTGGGTTCGAATCCCAGCGGGTCCAT
>NZ_SDIC01000001.1 GCF_004116405.1 Halegenticoccus tardaugens
GTCGGTTCCCTCCATCCTGCCTGTGCAGAAGCAGGCAAGGGTGAGGTTGTTCGCCTATTAAAGGAGGTCGTGAGCTGGGTTTAGACCGTCGTGAGACAGGTCGGCTGCTATCTATTGGGGGTGCGAGATGCCTGACGAGAACGCTCGTATAGTACGAGAGGAACTACGAGTGGTCACCACTGGTGTACCGGTTGTCCGAGAGGGCAGTCGCCGGGCAGCCACGCGACACGGGGTAAGAGCTGAACGCATCTAAGCTCGAAACCCACTTGGAAAAGAGGCATCGACGAGGTCACTCGTAGAAGACGAGTTCGATAGACTCGGGGTGTACGCGCCGAGGCAACGAGGCGTTCAGCCCGCGAGCACTAACAGACCGAGCCAGCATTCATCGCACTGAACCCGTCGAACGGGTCCAGGCGTTAACTGGATCGCACGCACACACGGTTTCAACCACAACACCGACGGTGGTATCACTACGGTTCGACTCCGTAGGTCGGCGTTGAGGCGGCCAGAGCGGCGGGGCGACACCCGTACCCATCCCGAACACGGAAGTTAAGCCCGCCAGCGTGCCGGCGAGTACTGGAGTGCGCGAGCCTCTGGGAACCCCGGTTCGCCGCCTCCCATTCATACTTCATTCATTTTCGATCAGCGGCGGCTCCGTCCGAACTCTCGAACGACGGGCGAGAAGCGCTAGGCTTAAGCGCGAGACGCAAGTAGCAGTATCTGCGCCAAGGTGGCAGAGTCCGGCCGAACGCAGCGGCCTGCAGAGCCGCCCACCGCCGGTTCAAATCCGGCCCTTGGCTCTCTTACGAGGAACCCACATCGCGAGCGGTAGCCGCCTGCTGCGTGGTTCGATCGAGCTCATCAGCCTTTCCGGAAGACGGTCGACGAAGGAGGGCGCGTCCGAAGGACGACGAACGCCCCCGTGTTCGATCCGGCCCGCCATCCGTGATCCGTCACGGAGCGGGAACCGGTTACCGGTCCCTTCGTCGATCCGCCGTTCCGAACAGTTTACATATCGCACCGGTCATATCTTCCTGACGTGCCATCCAGCCGATCGCGCACGACACTACTATGAGACGGCCCGACGCCCTCGACTACGCGCTCGTGAGCGCGGTGACCCTCCTCGCGTATCTCCAGTTACCGTGGCGGCCGGAGATCAGGGAGCGGTTACGATCGGTCGCCGGTTCGATCGCCTCGATCGAGATCGGATTCGGCCCCGGTGCGACGATCGTGATTCTCGGGATCTTCGGGGCGATCTTTCTCGTGTTCATGACCGAGGCGCTCCCGAAGCGGAAGTGATCGCCGCGACGCCGCCGCTTCGTTGCGGCGTTCGCCGATCCGTTTTGAAAAAAGTAACCGTTATACGCCGGGTAGCCTTTGCCGAACGTATGCAACGACGCGCCGCGGCTATCTACGCCACGTTCTTCCTGATCATCGGCGTCGGATCGTACGCGCTGATCGCGACCGCGAACCAGCCCGACAAGGCGATGGTAAACAGCCTGTGGAGCATCGTCGCCATCTGCGGGCTGACCGTCGTGTTCCTCCTCTCGATGGCGTACCTGCCGTCGCGATACTGACGTCGCTCGGGACCGCTGGATCGTTCTCCGACCCGAGCATCGGTGTGCGGCTTCGCTTCAGGCGACGCGTTACAGACGGAACTCGTTTTCAGTTCGAATCGGAATCGAAACGAGCGCGAGGACGTTCGCGGTCGCTCATGTATATACATAGAACGCTCTCTGGAGGGGCAGGTAGATCCCGTTCTTCGTTTATCGGTGCTGATTTTTTAGACGTTCTAACCTCTGGTCGGCATTTGTCGTCTGATAGACTGTTTCGCGACGAATGACTGCGGTGAGATCACTACGACCTCCTGCATCAGCAACCCATACATCGTTCAGAAAAGAGAGCTGCTCAAAATCAGAAGGAGATGTCACCACAGACTCAGCTAAATGTACCATTGATGCCTCCCGAGTTGTAAAAATGCGGTCAGCGATACGGTCACGATAGTCTTTTGCCGCATATCCCTGCCAAATCGAACGTGAAACAACTTTCCGCTCTTCAGTATTCGTGGGTGTTTCTTGCCTCTTCAACCAGATACGTCCCCCGACTGGCCTCACCTGTGAGAGTTCCACTTCTCCGAGTAGAACAAGACCTTCAAGTATCTCCCCGGCGTCGAATTCTTCTTCGGCTAGCTCTTCTGAAATCTTGTGTTCAGACATCTTCCTGTCTGGAAGTCTTCGTAACGTCTCCAGAACCTTTGTATACTCCCTAGACTTCTTCTCGAAATCCTCAGATTTCATACACCCACTCTTGTGGTAGTATACTTAATAGTCCCTACTACCCGAGCGCGACGGGATTTGAACCACGCCGTCAGCTCACTTCGTTCGCTGCCGTCTATTTCAAATCCCTCGCGAGAGCGTTTGCGGTCGCTCACTTCGTTCGCGACACGCAGAAGCGAGCGCGACGGGATTTGAACCCGCGACAACTTGGTCCGGAACCAAGCACTCTGTCCACTGAGCTACGCGCTCTCGTCACCCGCTACACGATATCGACGCTTAACGGTTATCATCTCCCGACGCCGCGACCGCCGGCGTACGCCGCACGCTCGGCGTTTCGAAAGTGGCCCAGAAGTGTCGGCGACCGATCGCCGACCAGTATCCGTCGTCGGTTGAACGAGCGTCTCGGAGGCGAGCTACGGCGCTTCGCCCGTTTCGATCGAGAAGCTGTCGCGCGGGTACGCGACGCAGGTCAGCGTGTAGCCGTCGCCGAGTTCGTCGTCGTCGAGCATCTGCTGGTTGTCGTGGACGACGTAGTCCTCCGCGGGGCCGTCCGCGATGCGGCCCGCGCAGGAGACGCACTGCCCCTGTCGACACGCGTACGGGAGGTCCCAGCCGTGCTCTTCGCCCTGTTCGAGGATCGTCTGGTTGTTCGAGAGCTCGATCGTCTCGCCCTCCTTTACGAACTCGACCTCGAAGTATTCGACCTCGTCCTCCGGGATGTCGGCCGGACTCGACGACGTCGTCTCGGCTTCCGCGTCCCCCTCTTCGAGTTCGCCGCTCTCGCCGCCGGCGACGGCCCCGGCCGCGACGCCGCCCCCGCCGATCGAGCGGTTCATCGGCTCGGGGAAGTCGGTCTCGGGCACCGTCGCCGCCCGCTGTTCGAGGACCTCCTGGGAGATGTCCTTCGTCGAGGTCCACCCGGTCCCCTTCGAGTAGTGCAGGGCGACGGCGAAGAGCGTCAGCGCGGCACCCAAGCCGAACCCGATCACGTCAATCTGGACCATGAGGTCGGCTACGGAATGCGGGTTTACAACAGTTGTGATTCCGCCGATCGGCCGACGGAGCGTCGGCGCTCCGCGTCTACTCTTCGCGCGCGACCTCGTGTCGGCCGAAACCGTACCGGAGTCGGTTGGCGAGTCGCCGCGAGAACCGCCCTCCCGCCCGACTGCCGAACCGCTCCGCGAGCGCCTGATAGATGAGCGGCACCGGCACTTCCTGCGCCAGTGCCTCCCGCACCGTCCACGTTCCGGTCGAGCCGCCGGCCACGTGGTCCGCCACGTCGCCGAGGTCCACACCCTCCTCGCGGAACGCCTCCTCGCAGAGTTCGAGCAGCCACGATCGGATGACCGCGCCGTTGTTCCACGTCCGCGCGACGGCTTCGAGGTCGAGGTCGTACCGACCGTTCGCGAGCAGGTCGAATCCCTCGCCGTAGGCCTGCATCAGCGCGTACTCGACGCCGTTGTGGATCATCTTCACGTAGTGGCCCGACCCCGCCGTTCCCATTCGATCGTGCCCCGCCGGTCCCGTCGCGACCGCGTCGAACACCGGGACCATCTCCTCGTAAGCCCATTCGGGGCCGCCGACCATGAGCGAGAAGCCGAGTTCCGCGCCGGCCGGGCCGCCGCTGGTTCCGCAGTCGAGGTACGCCGCTTGCGTCTCCTCAGCGCGCCGAACCGACGCCTCGAAGTGGGAGTTGCCGCCGTCGACGACGACGTCGTCGCCCGAGAGGTGCGGGGCGAGTTCGTCGAGCGTGGCGTCGACCGCGCCGCCCGCCGGCACCATGAGCCAGATTCGCTTCTCGTCGCCGAGGCGCGCCGCGAGGTCCGACACCGACTCGGCGGGTTCCGCGCCCGCGTCCGCCGCCGTCGCGACCGCCTCCGCGGAGAGGTCGAACGCGACCACGTCGTGTCCCGCCGCGAGGACGCGCTCCGTGACGATCTGTCCCATCCGACCGAGTCCGATAACGCCCAGTTGCATGGGCGAGGGTTCTCGGGAGTCGTGGTAGGGGTTGTGGTTTGCGGGAGCGGATCGGGAGGATCGGGAGGATCGGAGGCGATCGGAGGCGGCCGCGACGGCCTGTGATTTGCGCGAGCGCGACGCGCGCCTCCGGTCCCTATCCTCCGAGGCGCTGCGTTCACGTGTGTTCCGCGCCTACATCGACGCATGCCACTCATCGATATCGCGCGGACGGACGTCGCGACGGCCGCCCCGGAGACGCGCGTCGGCGACGTCGCGGCGGCGATGCGCGACGCGGACCTCTCCGTCATCGCGATCCTCGACGAGCAGCGACCGGTCGGCCTCCTCACCGCCGAGGCGATCGGCCGCGCGTACGTCGCCGGCGAGGATTTGGACGAAAAGAGCGCGGCCGACCTGGCGGAGACGGTGCCCGCGGTGTCGGCGTCGGGCGACCTCTCGACGCTCCTCGCCGAGTTCGAGGCGGCGGGCGGGCGTCGGGCGGTCGTCCTCGACGAGAGCGGGGCGTTCGCGGGTCTCGTGACGCTGGAGGACGCGCTGGTTCGGTTCGGGCGCGACCTCGAAACGGTGTTTTCGCTGCTGGAGCGCGCGGACGGGGGGTGAGGGTTCGGAGCGATCGGAGCGATCGGAGCGACCGGGCGGTCGCGGCGGACGCGGAGGGGCGGTGAGCGTCGACGCAGCCGGACGGCCGCAGAAAGCGGGACGGACGAACGGGCGGCCGGACCGTGGGGGTTTTCGACCGCGTCGCCGAACGGGACGGCATGGACCACCGCACACGCGAACACGCGTCGGTGCTCGTCGACTGGAGCGCGCGGATCGAACCGGGCGACGACGTCGTCGTGAGCGTCGCGGAGGGCGCGCACGACCTCGCCGTCGCGGTCGCCGAACGGCTGGGCGAACGCGGCGCGAACGTCGTGACGACCTACGCTTCCGACGAGGTCTCGCGGGCGTACCTCCGGGCGCACGACGGCGACTTCGACGCCGACCCCGCCCACGAACTCGCGCTGTACGAGAACGCGGACAGCGTGCTCTTCCTCGGCGGCGGCCGCAACACGGCCGCGACCGCGGACGTGCCGGGCGAGACGCGGCAGGCGCGGGCCAGGGCGACCGAGGGCGTGCGCGAGGCGCGCATGGCGACCGACTGGGTGTCGACGGTCCACCCGACGCGCTCGCTCGCACAGCAGGCGGGGATGGCCTACGAGGAGTACCGGGACTTCGTCTACGGGGCGATCCTCCGCGACTGGGAGGCGCTCGCCGAGGAGATGGCGCTGATGAAGGACCTCCTCGACGCCGGAAGCGAGGTCCGCCTCGTCAAGGAAGCGCCCGGGGGCGACGGTTCGGGACCGTCGCGGCGCACCGACCTCGCGATGTCGATCGAGGGCCGGACGGCGGTCAACAGCGCCGCCTCCGTCGCCTACGACTCGCACAACCTCCCCTCGGGGGAGGTGTTCACCGCACCCTTCGACGCCGAGGGGACGGCCTTCTTCGACGTTCCGATGACGATCGACGGCAAGCGACTCCGGGACGTCCGCCTCGTCTTCGAGGGTGGCGAGGTCGTCGACTTCGGCGCCGACCGGAACGAGTCCGTGCTGGCCGACCTGCTCGACACCGACGAGGGCGCGCGCAGGCTGGGCGAACTCGGCATCGGGATGAACCGCGGCATCGACCGGTTCACCGACAACGTCCTCTTCGACGAGAAGATGGGCGACACGATCCACCTCGCGGTCGGGCGGGCGTACGACGCCTGCCTCCCCGAGGGCGAGACGGGCAACCGGAGCGCCGTCCACGTCGACGTGAGCGCGGACGTGAGCGCGGATTCGCGGCTGGAGATCGACGGCGAGGTCGTCCAGCGGAACGGGCGATTCCGGTGGGAGGAGGGATTCGAGTAGTTCCCCGAGCACCCCGTTCCGCTCCGTTCTCCGACGCCGACGCCAGCGAGGGACGGTTTCGACGTACTTTTTATCGCCGACCGTTTTTCCCCTGCCATGGCAGATTTCAAAGTCGTCGTCTCCGATCCCGACACCGGGGCGAGCTACCAGCGCGACGTCGACGGACAGGACGCGAACCGATTCCTCGGCCGAGAGATCGGCGACGAGGTGGACGGGAGCGCGGTCGGCCTGAGCGGCTTCACCGTCGAGATCACCGGCGGCTCCGACGAGACCGGCCGCCCGATGCGCGGCGACGTCGCCGGGCCGAACCTGAAACAGGTCCTCCTCGAAGGCGGCGTCGGCTACAAGCCGAGCCGCGAGGGCGAGCGCAAGCGCATCACCGTTCGCGGCCGTGAGGTCGGCGAGGAGATCGTCCAGCTCAACGTCAAGGTCGTCGGCGGCGACGGCGACGTCGCCGAGGCGTTCGGCGAGGGCGACGAGGACGACGAGGACGACGAGTAAGCCCCCGCTTCTCCGTCCGCCTCATGCCAGATCGCGTCCCCAGCGACCACGCCTCCGTGACGACCGTCCGCGGAACGCTCGCGCGCAGCGGCGGCACGCGCCGGCCCTGCCTCCGCATCCCGCCCGACGCCGACGGTGACCTGTCGCTCGACGCGGGCGAGATCGTCCGCCTCTCCCTCGACGGCGCGCAGTATCACGCCCGCGTGACCGAGGACGCGAACGGCCTCGTGATCCGCGGGGCGTACGACAACCGCCGGCTCGCGCGGGAGCCGGACGGGGCGCAAAACCGCCTCGTCGAGTGGGCCGAGTCGACGGGGCGCTCGCTCGGCTCCAGCGTCAAAGTGGACGAGGTCGAGCCGGGGTTCCTCTACGGCGTCCGCGTCCCCGGCGTCCGGACGGTCTACGCCGTCACGGAGAAACCGGACGAGTCGCTCGCGTCGATCGCGCGGTCGCTCGACGAGGAGAACGGCGGGTCGTAGCCGCCACCGTTGTCGGCGGTGGGACAACCGTTTTAGCAGAGCGGACCGTTCGCTCCGACATGGGTACCTTCGCCAGGAAGTTCGCGGTGTTTATCCCTCGTGAAGACGTCGACGGCGATCCTGAACAACTGGGTGACGTTCTCCGTGGACGACTGAGCGACGTCCCCGTCGACTCGGTCGAGGCCGTCCGCGACGTTCGCGAACGCGAATGAAAGCCTTCGTCGACACGAACGTTTTCGTCGCCGCAACCGTCGATGAGCCGGGTCGGGGGGACGTCGCAGCCCGATTTTTGAATCAGGACCACGAGTTTTACACCTCCGTCCCTAATTTGATGGAGTACCGGACGGTGTTGGCGAAGAAAAAGCGCGTCGAGCAGGAGAAGGTCGAAGCACTCCTCACGGACATCACCGATCGAGCCGACGTATACTTCCCCGATATCGAGGATTTCGCCGACGCCTACGAGCTACAGCGGGAAACGCTTCTGTATCCGCTCGATTGCCTCATACTCACGACCGCCCGTAGCATCGACGCGACGCTGGTCACGTTCGACTCCGAACTTATCGAACACAGGGGCCGATCTCCGGACGCTTTCGTCTGACTGTGAGCACCGCCACGGAGAAACCGGACGAGTCGCTCGCGTCGATCGCGCGGTCGCTCGACGAGGAGAACGGCGGGTCGTAGCCGCCACCGTCGCAGAATCACCACGCGATCAGGCGCTTTTTATCGTTCGATCGCCCACCCTCCCCATGAGCAAGCTGGAGGCGTTCCTCGCGGGCGACCGCCCCGACGACGTCGCGCTGTTTCTCACCCACGACTACCTCGACGAGCAGGGCAAGATCGCGAACTACGGCGAGGACGTGCCGGGGGGCGTCGTGCTCGTCGTCCCCGGCGACGAGGGCAGACGGATGTTCGCCGCCGGCACCGGCACGGACGCGATGCGCTTCGCGGGCGGCGCGATGGGGACCGAGGGCGAGATCGATCCGGACCTCGACGGCGGCGCGTGCCCGGACGCGGAACCGGGCGAGGACCACTCGGCGAGGTTCGTCTTCGCGTTCGCGGAGGAACGGAACGAGGAGGTCGGCGGCATCTACGCCGAGGGCGACGTGATCCACGCATACGCCCAGTGCGAGTGCGGCGTCGCGTACTCGGACCGGTGGGTCGCGGGCGCGCGGTGAGCCGTCGCCGCGATCGACAGCTCAACCCCCCGATTTGCTCGCCTCGATTCCGGAGCCGACTACGGTCCGGTCTCGACCCCCTCGTCCGAGTCGTCTCCTCTCTCCGCGGCGTCCTCGTCGCCCCCGGCTTTCGCTTCTTCTTCTTCCTCCGCCGCGAGTCGCTCGAACGCCGCCAGGATCACCCGCTTCGCTACCGCCCCTCGCGTCGTCCAGTGGTGGGCGTAGTCGAGCATGTCGTCGTAGATGTCCGGCTTGCAGCCCGCGGCCTTCGGGTGGCCGCCGCCGTTGACCTGCGCGGCGACCTCGTGGCAGCGCTCGAAGCCCTCCGACCCGCGGATGCTGGCGCTCCCGGCCGGCTTGACCACGACGGCCGCGTCGGCACCCTCCACTCGCAACGCCTCCGCGACCTCGTTCTGCGAGCACCGGCCGTAGGTGACGCCGACGGTCCACGGCCCGACCGACTTCACCTCGGCGCGCTCGACCGCGCGCTCGACGAGTTGTCTCTTCTCGATCCGGCGCTCCGCGACGTACTCCTCGACCGGCTCCGGGAGGTCCGCGCCGTACCGCCCCACGACCGCGACGTACTCCTCGGGGTCGGCCCAGTAGGCGTAGTCCGCGAGGTCGTCGCTCCGGGGGTCCTCGCGCAGCCAGAGGTCGTGATCGCGCGTGACCGCCGCGAGGTCGCGGAACCGGTCGTCGAAGTCGTAGTCGAGCGACCGGAGCGTCACGTCTGCGCTGCACTCCTCGTCGGAGTCGCCGACGACCAGCTCGACGCCCGCCTCGCGGACCGCGTCGGCGACCGCCTCGTCCCACTGGTGGTGGTCGAACCACCGGACGCTCGCGGCGCGCCCGACGAGCGCTTCGAGCGCCTCGCCGACGTGCTCGTACCGGTCCGGCGCGAGGTCGCAGACGTATACGTCCACGTCGGGGTCGGCGTAGGCCGCGACGCGTTCGAGGGCGTCGCCGAGGCTGTGCGGCCCGGCCCCGACGAGCGCCACCGGCGACGCCGGCCCGTCGTCCTCCGGTTCCGCGGTTTCGTCGTCCTCCGTCGCGATCTCCTCGCCCGCGAGCCGCGCCGCGATCGCCTCCTCGAAGGTCGCGACGTCGAGCGCGGCGTCGTACGCCTCGCGGATCAGCGCGGCGCAGCCGAGGCCGTCCGCGTCCGAGTCGGCGACGACGACCGTCTCGGCCCCCTCGACCGCCTCCTTCGTCCGCCGGTCCGCGTACTCCTCGTCGAGCGAATCGGGGTAGAAGAATCCGGCACCGGGGAGCAGCGACTTCCGCGAGAGCGGGAGGCGGTCGCCGTCGATGAGTTCGTCGTCCATACCGGGCGGACGGGCCGGGCGGTGAAAACTCCGGCTATCGGTTGCCGTCGCGCGCCGCGACCCGGGCGCGGACGCGGGAGCGTGCCGTCTCGACTCAGGCCGTCGTTTCCGCCCCGTCCTCGTCTCCGCCTCTTCCCTCGTCCTCGGCGAGCTGGCGAACCGTCAGCACGGGCACGGGGCACGTCCGGACGACGCGCTCCGCGACGCTGCCGATGAGAAACCGGTTTTCCCCGTGGCGACCCCGAGTCCCGGTCGCGACCGCGTCGGCGTCGACCTCGCGGGCGTAGGTGCCGATCTCCGCGGCCGGCCGTCCCTCCCGGATGGCCGTGACCACCGCCGCGTCGGTCTCCTCGCGCACGCGGTCCAGCGCCTCCTCGGCCTGCTCGCGCAGCGCGTCGTGCATCTCGTCGCGGAGCCTGTCCGGCGACGATTCGACCTCGCCCGTGTCGACGACGTAGAGCGCGTGCACCTCCGCGTCGAACCGCTCCGCCAGATCCAGCGCCACCCGCACGGCCCGACGGACGCTCTCGGAGCCGTCGGTCGCGATGACGATCCGTTCGATCATGCGACGGCGTTCGCCGCGGGCCGGCATAAAACTCGGTGGCTCCCCCGGGCGCGACTGGAAGGGAGGGACCTTTTTGCCGTCTGCCCGCAGAGGGCACCGTATGACAGTCCCGCTCGAACTCGACCTCGTGCTCGTCCCGGTCGACGGGAGCGAGGAGTCGGCGACGGCCGTCGAGTACGCGGTCGCCATCGCCGCCGAGTACGACGCCGAGGTCCACGCCGTGTACGTGCTCGGCGAGGAGGTCGTCCGCGCCATCGAGACCGGCGTCGTCGACGAGGAGGAGGTCGCCGCCGAGAACGAGTCGTTCAACCGGACCGCGACGGAGATCGCCGACGAACGGGGCGTGAAACTCACCACGTCCATCGCTTACGGCTTCTCCACGAAGGTCAAAACCCGCCACCCGGGGAGCGTCGTCCTCGACACCGCGGAGGAGCTCGACGCCGACTTCGTCGTCGTCCCGCGCGAGCCGACGGCCGACGCCGCGGACGTGCTGGAACGGGCGGCCGAGTACGTGCTGCTGTACGCGAGTCAGCCCGTCCTGTCGGTGTAGTCCGGCGCTGACGTTTCGTTCCGGCTTCCGCCCGCCCCTCGCTCACCGCAGCCGAATCGTCATCTCCAGTTCGAAGCTCTCGGCGTCGCTGGTCTCGAAGCCGATCTTCTTGTACAGCCCGACCGCCGCGCGGTTCCAGCGTTCGACCGTGAGCCACACCTTTTCGACGCCGTTTACCGCGCCGTGGCCGAGCAGCGCCTGCATGAGCTGCGTGCCGATGCCGGCCTCCTGGTAGCGCTGGAGGACGAAGATCGCGAGTTCGTACGCGTCCTCGTCGGGGACGAGCGTGGCGTGCCCCGCCGCCTCGTCGCCGCGCCACGCGATCACGTTCAGGCAGTCCTCGGAGAGGATGGTGTCGAGCCAGCTTCGGACCCGCCGCTCCTGTCCCGGCGGGATCCCCTGCGCGCGGTCGGCGGGGTCGAACTGCAGGTACATCTCGACGAGCGCCTCGCGTTCGTCCTCCGTCGTATCGAACGGGACGATCTCGATCTCGCGGCCCTCGCGGTCGTCGAACGCGAGCGGCGGCTCGGGGAACGGGCCGGCCGGTTCGTCCGGGTAGATGCGGTCGCGGCTCATCGGACTAGCGTCACCGTCACGTGCGAGTTCAGGAGGACGAACTCGGCGATGCCACCGATCTTGATCTTGCCCATCGGGCTCGTCTCGCCACCGCCGAGGACGATCTGGTCGAACCCTTCCGACTCGGCGATGTCGACGATCCGGCTCCCCGGATCGCCCTCCACCCGCCGGACGTCCGCGTCCACCCCGGTCTCGGCGAGGACGTCTCGAACGCGCGCGTCGACCTCCGCCCGGTCCAGACTCGCGTTCGGGTTCTCGACGACGGCAACCGTGAGCGAGTCGCCGGCCGCGTCGGCGCGCTCGACCGTCCGTTCGAGCGCCCGGATGGAGTCTTCGCTTCCCCCGATTCCCAGCAGTACCTTCATGAGCGGGCTGTCGGAGTCGCGGGAGAAAATAGTTTCCCGTGGGACGGCCGCGACGGAAGCCCCCTCCCGCGCCGTCGGTTGCCGTCGTCTCGCGCTCCGTCGCCGCCGTCGCCCCACGCGCCTCCTCCACCGCCGCCATCCCGCCACCGCCCCGTCGTCGGCCGCGCGACAGCCTTTTGAGCCTCACCTGAAAAGGGGTGGACATGGCAGACGACCCCGCGACGGCGTCCGACTCGGCGCGCGAGGCGGCGGAAGGCGAGGCGAGAGGCGAGACGACCGACGGGCGTCGAGCGGAAGCGAGCGACGCCCGCGAGGCGGGCGAGGAATCGCCCGACTCGACGGCCGATGACGAGCCGACCGCGACCGGCGGCGAGGCGACGTCGACCCGAGGCGAGACGCCCAACGGATCGTCGACCGACGGCGTCGCGTTCGACGCGGAATCGGACGGGACGCGGAGCCGGGACGAATCGGACGCGACTGACGGGGCGTCGGGCGATCGGGACGTCCCCGAGGACGTGCGGAAGTACGAGCGCTTCAAAAAGATGGACGGCGCGCAGTACGACCGCGTCAACGGCTTCCTCCGCGACCGGACCTACGTCACCGCCCGCGAGTGGGCCATCGCCCGGCTCTGTGCGGACTTCCGGACCGAAACGGGCGTCGAGATGACGAAGATCGGCGAGAACCTCCCGGAACTCGTCCCGTTCATGACGGACACCTACACCCCGCAGGCGGTGAATCAGGCTCGCTCGTCGTTCGAGGGGAAGGTGAAGAAAGCGGGCGCGACGTTCCTCTACGGCGCGATGTGCGGCTTTTTCACCGCCGAGGAGCTCGACGAGATGATGTACGAGGTGACCGAGATCGCGAAGTTCCTCCTCGAAGTCGAGGGGGTCGACCTCACCGTCGACGAGGAACTCGCCGCGGAGGAGCGGATCTCGAGCGTGATGCGCGAGGTTCGCCAGTCCAGCGCGCAACTGCGGGGCGAGGAGGTCGAGTGCCCCGAGTGCGGTCACGTCCACGAGCCCTGAGCCCCGCGTCGTCCCTCGACGCCGACTTCCACGCGGCCGACGCCGACCCCGCTCTCACTCCGGGAACAGCGGCTCCGGGTCATCCTGCGTGAAGACGACCCGCCGATCGTCCGACAGCGGCCGCACGACCGTCCGCATCCGCCCCGCCTCGCGGGCGCGGTCGAGCATCCCCCGCGCGTCGGCGACGGCGTAGTACAGCGGGAGCACCACCGCCCGCTTCGCCGACGCCGCCTTCATCACGACCGCGAGGAACACGACGCCGCCCTCCTGCGCCCGGTACGCCTCGTACTCGTCGAACGACGTCCCCTCGACGAGGGCCGCGACCGCCTCGAACTCGCTTCCCGGGACGAGCGCGTCGAGTCCAAACTCGACGGTCGAGTCGGCGCTCTCGGTCGATCGGCTCCCGGCCGCGTCGCCGCTCGCTCCGTTCACCACGTCGGCGTCGCCGCCGAGCGGCGACGGCAACGGCGTCACGTCCCCCGGGTGGAGTTCGACCGCCTCCCATCCCTCTTCCCGGAGCGCGGCGGCGGTCGCTTCCGTCTCCTCCACGACGCCCTCCCAGACCCCGAGGACGCCGTCGAGCGGGTGCGCGTCCATGCGCTCCCCTGCCGGTCGCCCCTCAAAAGCGTTCGCTTTCGACGGTGGCCCGCACGACCCGCGGATTCGCGAGTCGGTCGACTGACGTGCCCCCGACCCGCCCCCTGACCGACCCGTCCGCCGGCGTCCGCACCCGCCTCCGCCGCTTCGGGTCCGCCTTCGTCGCCGGCGTCGCGGTCGGCGTCGTCGGACTCGGCGTCGGGGCGCTCCGTTCGGGGACCGTCCGGGCCGCGAGCGACGTCGTCTTCGCCCTCGGCGCGCTCGCGCTCGGTCTCGGCGTCCTCGGCTGGGCGGGATCGATCCTCGCCGGCGACGGCGTCGAGTCGATGCGGCGGCACCTCGACGTCTCCGCGGACTGGACCGAACGGGGCTCTCGCCGGGCGATGGCCCGCGTGAGCGGGTTCGGCGCGGGCGTCATGGCCGGCGTGGTCGTCGCAACGACGGTCTGGGCGGCGATCGCCGGGTAGCGATTGAACCGGCGTTCTGTGGACTCGTTACCCGATATATGTCCAACGGGTCGTGAGTCGTCGGTCACTCACCGTTCGGCATCCGCCGCGACGATCCGGAGAACCGTTCGTGCTAGAGGCACCTACACTCGCGAAATTCTGAAATACAGAAATTATTTCGCATATTGGTGGCCAGAATAATAATGTGGCTACCGAGGCTACGAGAGAGTGCATGGCATTGCTCGAACAGATGCAATCTAGTGGGAGTATGGGCCAACAAAAGCAGATGGCGGAAGCCGAAAAGACCGGCGCGGACCTCGCGCTGCTCGGGGCGGGCGCGTCGGTGCTCCTCGCGTGGTACCAGTTCTTCGTCCGCGGCAACCGAACGCGCGGGCTGTTCATCGGCCTGTGGCCGCCGACCATCCTCGCGTTCTCCAGTTACCTCCGGCAGAAGGCGATGTCGGACAAGATGGAGAGCGTCATGCCCAGTTCGTCGAACGCGGTCAGCCGTCTGCTCGGCTAATCGCCGCCGCCCGATTTTTTTCGTCACGCCGCCCGGACATCCTCGCCGACCGCGCCGCCGAACCGCTCCTCGCCGTTCTCGCGCTCGTAGACGACCGTCCCTCGGACCATCGTGAGAGACGGGAAGACCCCCCTTCGTCCCTCGAACGGCGTCCACCCGCACTTCGAGTGCAGGTCCGCGCCGCGGATCTCGCGGGCGTCGTCGGGATCGACGAGCACGAGGTCGGCGTCCGTCCCCGCCTCGACGGTCCCCTTCCGCGGGAGGTCGAAGATCCGCGCGGGGTTTCGGGCGACGAGGTCGCGGACGCGCTCGTGGCCGAGGCGGCCCCGCCGCGCCTCTTCGAGGAGCAGGGGGAGCATCGTCTCGACGCCCGGCACGCCGCTCGGCGCGTCCCAGACGCTCGCGTCCTTCTCCTCGCGTGTGTGCGGCGCGTGGTCCGTGGCGATCACGTCCACGGTGCCGTCGGCGACGCGCTCGTACACGGCCTCCCGGCGCGCTTCGCTCCGGAGCGGCGGGTTCATCCGGCCGAGCGTCCCCAGTTCTTCGAGGTCGTCCCGCGAGAGGAAGAGGTGGTGCGGCGTCACCTCGCAGGTCGCGCCGGCCGCGGCGGCGGCGTCGACGCCCTCGGGGGTGCTCGTGTGCGCGACGTGGACGGACGCGTCCGACTCGCCCCCCAGCGTCACCGCCCGCTCGACGGCCGCCGCCTCGGCCGCCGCGGCGCGGTAGGCGCTCCACGCGTCGGCGTCCGTTCGCTCCGTGGCCGCGTCGTCGAACAGGTCGGCGTCCTCGGCGTGGACGGTGACGGTCACGCCCGCCTCGGCCGCGCGGGCGAGCGCGTCGCGAAAGAGCGGCTCGTCGATCCCCATGTTTCCCGTCGAGTCGGCGAGGAACACTTCCCCGAGCGCGAACAGCGGGCGCGACAGGAGGGAGTCGGGGTCCCACCCCTCCGTGACGCCGCCGTTGACGCCGAAGTCGACGAGCGACCCCCGAACGGCGAGGGCCGCCTTCTCGTCGAACGCCTCGCCCGTCACCGTCGGCGGCTCCGTGTTCGGCTGGTCGACGACGGTCGTCACCCCGCCCGCCGCGGCGCTCTTCGATCCCGTCTCCCACGTCTCCTTGTGCTCGTACCCGGGCTGTCGGAAGTGGACGTGCACGTCGATCGCGCCGGGCAGGAGCAGCAGGCCGTCGGCTTCGACGACCCCCTCGTCGGGGTCGGCGTCGAGGTCGCCCGCCGGTTCGACGGCGTCGATCGTCTCGCCCGCGATCCGCACGTCTCGTCGTCGTCCGTCGGCGAGTTCGGCGTTCCTGATGAGCATCTGTTGGTGGGTGGTGGCGGCAGGGCGTGGTAAGTGTCGTGGTCGCGCGCGGGCTGGCTCGTGGACGAAGGGCGACGCGGATCGAACGCGAGTGACCCCCACTACCGGATCGCGCTCGTGAAGGCGTAGGCGAAGCCGTTCACGTTTCGAAGTGCCGTATTCGCCCGCCCGGTAATTATATTACTCGATCGATCGTACTACTGCGTATGACCTCGTCGAGCGACGACCGCGGTCCGCCACGGTCGGATTTTTCGGAGGACTTGGCGGACCGGATTCGCGACGCCCCGGCCGACGAGCGGGTGTATCTGGTCGCTCTGGGTCTCCACGAACCGACGCGGGTCTCCGAGGTGGCGGCGCGCGCCGAGTGCTCGAAGAACGCGGCGCGCCGCCACTTGAAGCGACTGGCGGACATCGGTCTCCTGACCCGCGTGGTGGAGAATCCGGCGTCGTTCGAGCGCAACGAGTCGTACTTCGAGTGGCGGCGGCTCGACCGACTCTCGCGGCTGAGCGACGACGAGTACCGACGACGACTCGGTGAGCTGCTCTCCGAGAACGAGACGTACCGGGAGCGATACGGCGTCGATGAGCCGAACGACGTCGATCCCTTCGAGTACGCCGAGTACGGTGACCCGGAGCACGTCTGGCTGGACCTGAATAACTGGGCGGCCGTTCGCCGGGAGATCCGCGACCTCCGTCGTTCCCGTCGCGACGAGACGGCCGACGAAGGGGTCGCGTGAGCGTGGATCGCGACTGTCACCATCGGACGCCGAATCGAGCGCAACTCCGCGAAGTCGCGTCGCTTCTCGCCACCGAAGTGTGGATCGAGCGTGTCTCCGTTTTCCCGGCGAACCGACCCGAATCCATCGTCGTCTTTCTCGTCGACCGGCACTACCCGCAAAAGTTCGTCTCCGAGGCGTACATCGAAGTTCAGTCGTACACGAACGGTGACTTTCACGTCGTCTACGTCGAGGATCACCACGGGACGAAGTGGACGTGTCGGTGGGATCGCCACGAGAGCGACGACTACGCGCGGGATCACTTCCACGCCCCGCCGGGGGCGAGACACGAGGACGGCGAAGACCGCGACTATCCGGTCGAACTCGCGTCCGTGCTCTCGCGAACGGTCGCGCCGTGGGTGTACGAGCGAATGGGCGCGGTGTGGGACGAGTTCGACCTCTGAACCGCCGGGGCCGCAGCCGCGTCCGGACTCACACGACCTCGCGGTCGAACGGGGACCCTCGTCCGACTCACTCGACGTGCTCCACCGTCGTCTCGCGCCCGTCCGCGAACCCCTCCTCGATCGCCCTCGCGACCGCCTCGGGATCGGACGGCCCGCCGGCCGCGGCGACGCTCCCCACCGAATCGGGGTCGAACGGCACGTCGAGCGCCCCGTACACGGCGACGAGTACGTCCACCAGTTCTTCGCGCTCGTCGACGAGCACGCACCCGGAGACGAGCGCCGCGCCCTGCGTGACGCGCTGGGCGATCCCGACGATCTTTCCGCCGGTATCGGCGCGAAGCGAGTGCCGCCCGGGGCAGAACGACGCCGGCGGTTCGCCCCCCTCGACGTCTGCGCCGAGGCCGCGCAGCGCCCGCAGGACCGTCTCCGTCGCGTCCTCGTACCGCTCGTCGAGTCCGACGCGCAGGTCCTCGACCGGGACCGCGAGCGCGAACGCCAGCGTCGTCTCGCCCGTGTACGCCACCGCCCGGCCGCCGACGCTGCGCTCGACCGGCGGGAACCCCCGTTCCTCGGCCGCGCGCCGCGCCCGGTCGTACCCCGCCGCGTGCGCGTCCCGCCGGCCGAACGCGACCTGCCGGTGCGGCGTCCAGGCGCGGATCGCGGGCGTTCCCGTCTCGGCCGTTCGGCGCAGCATCTCGGCCGTCACGTCGCGGTCGGCCTCGCGCGAGGCGGCCCGTCCCCGGATCACTCGCATGGAGGATCGGAGCGTCCCGACGTACCTAAGCGCACCCGTCTCCTCCGCCCGACCATGGCGGTCACGCTGCCCGCGGACGTGCTCGAACGCTACCGGCGCTTTTCGCTGTACAACTCGCCGTACCCGGCGCACGACCGCGGCTGCGCGATCGACCTGTACCCCGAGACCAACGACGGCGTCTCCCCCGTCGCCGGCGAGGTGCTCGACGTCCGCACGGTCCGCTGTCCCGACCGTCCCTACGCCGTCGACCGCGACCACCTCATCCTGATCGACGCGAAGGGGTGGTGCGCGGCGTCGGACGGCGGCGGGCGCGTCGCCCGCATCCTCCACGTCGATCCCGGCGTCGAACCGGGCGAACGGGTGGAGGTCGGCGACTCGCTCGGCGAGATGGTCCGGTCCGGCTTCTTCGGCGAGTGGGTCGACAACCACATCCACCTCGGCTTTCGCGACCGCGGACGGAACGCCTATCGCGCGTCGGGGTCCCTTCCCGTCGACGCGGACGTGGCGGTCGAACCGCTCCGGTGGGACGGGACGGGGACGGTCGTCGAAACCGGCCCGACCCACGCAGTGCTCGATTCGCCGACCCACCCCGTGCCTGGCGAGCGGTTCGCCGCCATCGCGGCCGACGACGGGACGGTCCTCGACGGCGGGTTGGCCCACTACGGCGGCGGCGGTGCGCTCGCGTCGACGACGCCCCCTGACGCGTCGGGACGGTCGGCTGCGACGGGGACCGACCGCGAACTGTCGCTCCTCGGCACGCCGGTCGGCGACGCCGACGGTCGAGACGTGACGTGGCGGTCGATCGACGTGCTGGCGAACGGCGATCGCGTGACGGGGCTGTCGCTCTTCGCCGCCCGCGACGCGGACTACGGCGCGAAGCTCGTCCGCCCCGGCCACGACTTCGCCGTCGGCGACGAGGTCGAGGTGACGGTCCGCCCGAGCGACGATCCGGTGAAACTCGGCGGTCGGTGAACCCGGCACCCGACCGCCGACAGTTCATGTCCGTGCGCGTCGCAGTACCCCCATGGGAGAGACGTTCGTGGTCGTCGGCGGCGACGCGGCGGGGATGAGCGCCGCGAGCAAGGCGAAGCGCGACGCGCCGGAGGTGGACGCCGTCGTCTTCGAGAAGGGAGACTGGGTCTCGTACTCGGCCTGCGGCATGCCGTACTACATCGAGGGGAGCGTCGAGTCGCTCTCCGATCTCGTCGCGGTCGATCCACGGGAGTTCGTCGAGGAGCGCGACATCGACCTCCGACTGCGCCACGAGGTGACGGGGATCGACCCCGAGCGCGAGACCGTGACGGTCAGGAACGAGCGCGGATCGTTCGACCAGCCGTACGACTCGCTCCTGATCGCGACGGGCGCGCGGGCGACCGCGCCGCCCGTGGCGGGGACGGACCTCGGCTGCGTGTTCACGCTCCGCTCGCTGGACGAGGCGCGGGCGATCCGCGAGGCGGCCGAGCGGAGCGAGGCGAACGGCGACGCGCCCCGCGAGCCGGTCGGTCCCGACCGCAAACCGCCCGAGGAGGCCGATCCCGACGAGGACGTGTCGGCCTTCCTGCGCGCCCGCGACCCGGCGGTCGTCGGGATCGTCGGCGGCGGCTACGTCGGGCTGGAACTCGCCGACGCGCTCTACGAGCGGGGACTGGAGGTCCACCTCTTTCAGCGCTCCCCACACGTGCTCGGGCCGTACGCCGACGCCGTCGCCGAGGTCGTCGAAAACCACCTGCGCGACCGCGGCGTCCGCCTCCACCTCGGCACCCCGGTGACCGGGCTGGCCGGCGACGCGGACGTCTCGGCGGTCGAAACGCCCGACGGGTCGGTCCCCGTCGACATGGCGATCCTCGGGACGGGGGTCGCGCCGAACGTCGAACTCGCGGCCGAGGCCGGCGTCCGGCTGGGCGGGACCGGCGCCATCGCGACCGACCCGTACAACCGGACGAACCTCGACGACGTCTACGCCGCGGGCGACTGCGCGGAGGTGCAGCACCTGATCACCGACGCGCCGACGTACGTCCCGCTGGCGCTCACCGCGAACCGGCACGGACGCGCTGTCGGGCGGACCGTGGCCGGCCGGCCGACGAAGGGCGGGGGCGTCGTCGGCACGGCCGTCGCGAAGGTGATGGAACTGGAGGTCGCCCGCACGGGACTGACGGATCCCGACGAGGCCCGCGACGCGGGGTTCGAACCGGTCGAACGGACGATCACGACCGGATCGCGCGCGAGCTACGATCCCGGCCGCGCGCCGATCACCATCCACGTGGCGGCCGACGCGCCGACCGGACGGCTGCTCGGCGCGAGCATGGTCGGCGCCGATCGCGTGGCGAAGCGCATCGACACCGTCGCGACCGCGCTCCACGCTGGAATGACGCTCGACGAGGTCGAGCGGCTCGATCTGTCGTACGCGCCGCCGTTCAGCCCCGTCTGGGACCCGGTGCTCACGGCCGCGAAGGTGTTGAACGGAGCGCTCCCGGAGTGATTCGCGATCGTTCGGCGGCCGGCGTCGCCACTCGACCGTTGGCGGTGGCGGCGGGAAGGGAGCCGCCGATCGCCGGCTACATGTCGACGCCCGCCGAGGATCGGCTGTGACATCACCCGAGAACGGACTCCCGGAGGGGGCGGCAACCCTCGTCCGGAGGCACGTCGAGGAGGAGCACGGCTACCTCTCGTGGCTCGGCACGCGGGTCGACTCGATCGAGCGCGGCCGGGTCGCCATGACGATCCCGTACGACGAGAAGCTCACGAACGCGACGAGCCCGCCGACCGTCCACGGGGGCGTCGCCGCGACGCTCATCGACACCGCGGGCGGGATCGCGCTGCGGACGACGCTCGACGACCCCTTCGACGGCGGCGTCGCGACCGTCAACCTGAACGTGAACTACCTCCGGCGCGCCGCGGGCGACCTGTCGGCGACCGCGGAGGTGATCCGCTCGGGCGGCTCGATCGGGGTGAGCGAGGTGACCGTCGAGGGACCCACGCCGGACGGCGGGACGGACGCCGTGGCGACCGGGCAAGCCGCGTACCGTCTGTTCCGGTAACCGAAACGGTCCGATTTCGGACCAGTCGGTAACGTTATACGTGGGAACGCCACAGTGCGTGCCATGTTTCAGGGCGTGACGCCGTTCGGCGCGGCGCTCGTCGTCGCCGCGTCCGCGGGGACGGCGCTCCTCGCCGCGCTCGCCGCGCTCGCGTGGCACCGCCGACCGCGGGCGGGAGCCGCCCAGTTCGCCGTCATGATGGCGCTGAACGCGATCTGGCTGTTTTTCGTCGCGCTCGGGCTACTTGCGCCGACGCCCGAGGCCGCGGTCCGCCGCCTCCGTCTCGCGCAGTCGGTCGTCGTCTTCGTACCCGTCGCCTGGCTCGCTTTTTCGCTCGCCTACGCCGATCGCGGCGATCGGTTGTCCCCGCCGACCGTCGGCGCGCTGCTCGCCGTTCCCGCGTTGGTCGCGGCGCTGACGGCGACCGAGACGGGGCTCGTCGTCTCGCGGGCGATCCCGACGCTCGTCGACGGCGTCTGGACGGTCGAGTACGCGTACGGCCCGGTGGGACTCGCGAGCGTGGCGTACGCGTACGCGCTCATCGCCGCGGGGTTCGCCGTGCTGTTCCGCCTCGTCGTCGGCTCCGGCCGCTACCACCGTCGACAGGCGGGTCTCGTCGTCGGCGCGGCGGTCGCCCCCCTCGCCGCGAACGTCGCCTTCGTCGCGGGCGTCGGCCCCGTGCCGGCGTTCGACTTCACGCCGTTCGCCGTCGTCGTCGAGGGGATCGTCCTCTTCGTCGCCCTCTTCGACTTCCGACTGTTCGACATCGCGCCGGTCGCCCGCGCGACGCTCGTCGACACCATGTCCGACGGCGTCGTCGTCCTCGACGACGAGGGTCGCGTCGTCGACAGCAACCCGGCGGCCGCGACGCTCGCCGCCGGCGACTCGGGCGACGAGCCCCGCCGCGTCGACGCACACATCGGTGCCGACGTGGCCGACGCGCTGCCGCCCGTCGGTGCCTGGCTCGACCGCGCCGACGACCGCGACGCCGATCGCGGGACGGTGACGTTCCGGAGCGGCGACGGCGCCAGACACTTCGACGTCCGGATCACCCGCCTCTCGGCCACCCCGATCCGCCCGTCCGGCCGGCTCGTCGTCCTGCGGGAGGTGACGGAGCGCACGGAACGCGAGGAGACCCTCGAGGCGCTCCAGTCGGCGTCACGAGCGCTCATGGGCGCCGAATCCGAGCGGGCGGTCTGTGAGACCGCTACTGCTGCGGCCCGAGACGCGTTCCGCCTCGACTACGCCGCCGTCTACCTGCGCGACGACGTGGCTCCCGTCCTCGTTCCGGTCGCACACACCGACGGTCTGAAGCGGCTGTACGACCCGGTCCCGTCGTTTCGGGTCGACGAGGGCCTCGTCGGCGAGGCGTTCGAGGCGGGGGAGACGCGGGTGTACGCGGACGTGCGCGCCTCCGCCGCGCTCCGGGACGAGTGGACGCCGCTCTGCGGCGCGATCATGGCCCCGCTGGGCGACCGCGGCGTGCTCGCCGTCGGGACGACCGAATCGACCGAGTTCGACGACACGCTCGTCAACTTCGTCGAGCTTCTCGCCGCAACCACGGGCGCCGCGCTCTCCCGCGCCGAGCGCGAGTGCGAACTCGCGGAGCGGAACGAGCGCCTCGACGAGTTCGCGGGTCTCGTCTCCCACGACCTGCGAAACCCGCTCGCCATCGCCACGGGCTATCTCGACCTCCTGCGCGAGGAGTGCGGCGACTCGGAGAACCTCGACCGCGTGGAGGACGCGCTCTCGCGGATCGACGACATCACGGCCGACATGCTGGCGCTGGCGCGAAACGGGGAACGGGAGTTCGGACACGAGTCAGTCCGGCTGCTGACGGTGGTCGAACAGGCGTGGAACACGGTCGCGACGGGCGACGCGCGCCTCTCGTGCGCGCTGGACGACTTCACCGTCGACGGGGATCCGGGGCTGCTCCAGCAGTCGTTCGAGAACCTCTTTCGAAACGCCGTCGAGCACGCCGGACCGGCCGTCTCCGTCACCGTCGGGCCCCTCGCCGACGGAACGGGCTTTTTCGTCGAAGACGACGGGCCGGGCGTTCCGGCGGACGAGCGCGCGGCGGTGTTCGAACGCGGGTACTCGACCGGCGACGGGACGGGACTCGGCCTCGGAATCGTCCGGGACGTCGTCGACGCGCACGGCTGGCGGATCCACCTCGCGGCGGGCGACCGCGGCGGCGCGCGGTTCGAGGTGTTCGTCCCCGACGCGTGAGCGCCGCGGGTCGTCTACGCGGTTTCGGTTTCGAACGCCACCTCGGCGACGGTCGTCAACTCGCCGAACAGCCAGTCGGCGTGGTCGAGCGCGTACTTCCTGTGGCCCGCTTCGATCGCGCCGATCGCGTCCTCGACGAGCACGGGTCTGAAATCCCTGAGTCCGGCGCTGCCGGCCGTGTGGAGCACGCAGACGTTCGCGAGCGTCCCGCAGAGGAGGAGATCGTGGATTCCGTGCGCCCGAAGCCACCCCTCCAGATTCGTCCGGTAGAACGCGTCGTAGGTGTGTTTCACGACGACGTGGTCCTCCTCGCGCACCGCCAGTTCGTCGACGATCTCCGCCTCCCACGTCCCCTCGACGACGTGCTCGCCCCAGCGTTCGAACTCGTCGTAGTAGTGGGCGTCCTCGAACTGCTCCGGCGGGTGCACGTCGCGGGTGAAGACGACCCGCGCACCGGCCTCGCGGGCCCGTTCGAGCAGTGCCGCGATCGGTTCGATGGCTTCCTCGCTCCCGGGAGCGTAGAGGCTCCCCTCCGGGTGACAGAAGCCGTTCTGCATGTCGACGACGACGACCGCCGTCCGTTCCGGGTCGTGTGCCATACGTGATCGTACGCCGTGAGGGCTAAAACGGTTGCCCGGTGGGTCGTCGCGGTCGCCCGACGCGCGCCACCGAACCGAGCGCGAGGGAGTCAGGCGACGAGGACGACGCCGACGAGCACGAGCACCCCGCCGAGGGCAGAGCGCAGCCGCGGCGCGGGCACCCGGTGTGCGACGTGCCAGCCGAGGACGACGCCGACGAGCTGCGGCACGCCCACGACGACGGCGAGCCGCGGCGAGACGGCCCCGTGAGTCAGGTACGTCGCCGTCGCGAAGCCCGAGAGGAACACGGACTGCACCTGCGCGGCGGCGACCGCGAGGAGCATCGGCGTCCCGAGGAGCACGAGCGCCGGCACCGTCAGCACCGGTCCGCCGACGCCGAGCAGGCCGCCGGCCACCCCGATGACGAAGCCGACCGCGCCGACGACGGTTCGCCCCCGCGTCGTCCCCGCGTCGACCTCGACGACGGCGGCGAGCCCGCGCCGCTCGCGGATGACGAGCACGAGCCCGACGCCCGCGAGGAACGCGGCGAGCAGGCCGCCGAAGACCGCTCGCGGCAACCGCGTGTTCAGCGTCGCGCCAACGACCGCACCGAGCACGCCGGTGACGCTCAGGACCGTCGCGAGGGCGCGACCCCGATCCCCGCTCAGCTCGCCGGACCGGCGGTACGTGTAGCTCCCGAGGAGGCCGGTCGCGACGAACGTCGCGCTCGCGGTGCCGGCGACCGTCGCGGGCGACGCCGGGGTGAGCGCGAACAGCGCCGCGGTGACGAAGACGCCGCCCGGACCGACGGTCGTGATGCCCACGCCGGCGACGAGGGCGATGCAGACGAGGGCGACGAGGATCGACGGTTCCGGGGGCATGCTATCGGATCGCTACAGGCCGCCCGAGGTAAGCGACTCGAAGAAGCCCGGCGCGGACGTGACGGACAGGTACAGCGCGAGCGCCACGAGCGCGAAGTTCACCGCCGCGAGCGCGAGGCCGTTTCGGTGCTCGCCCATCGTCTTCCGGTCGTTCACCGCCCAGAAGAGAAGCAGCGCCGTGATCGGTAGCCCGACGATCCCGTTGTACGCCGGAAAGAGGATGATCATGTCGACGACGCTGAGACCGAACAGCTCGTGGACCAGCGGCGAGAGGCTGCCGAGGCCGACGCCGACCGCGTAGATGAGCTTGAACTCGCGGCTCGCGCTGTCGGCATCCCGGCCGCGGGCGTGCTGGAGCAGGTACGAGGGCGTCCACATGATCGGGATGATGCTGTTGAACGCCGCGGCGACCGCGCCGACGAGAAAGAGCGCCATCGCCCACTCGCCGAGAACCTCCGAGAGCGCCAGCCCGGGCGTGATGAACGTGTCGAGCGACGTGTACCCGGCGGGCCGGAGCACCGCCGCCGCGACGACGACGATCGCGACCGTCGTGACGCCGCCGACGAGGTAGCCGACCCCGAGATCGCGCCGCATCGTCGACACGTCAGCGACGTCCGTCCACCCCTTCTGCGCGACGAGGTTCGATTCGAGGAAGAAGTTCGGCCAGAGGGCGGTCGTCCCCATGATCGCCGCGGCGAGCGTCAGCGCGCCGGCGTCGGGGAGCCGCGGGACGAAGCCGGCCGCGAGGTCCGGGAGCGACGCGTCCGCGCCGCCGGCCACGACGAGGTAGCAGACGAGGAGCGCGAGCATCATCGCCGTCATCACCCGCTCGATCCCGTCGTAGTTCATCACGCCGACGACGATCGCGAGCGCTCCGGTCACGACGGCGAGCGGCTGCCAGCCGATCGCGCCGCCGAGCATTATCGAGACCCCCTTTCCGACGGCGGCCGTCAGTTCGAGGGTCCAGGCGACGCAGCCGACCGACAGAAGGAGCGCGATCCCCGTCGCGGCCGGGCCGCCGAGTTTCCGCCGCGTGAACTGCATGAGCGAATCGCCGTGGATGCCGAGGCGCGCGCTCATGTCCTGCGCCATGAACCCGAGGAGGACCGCGCCGACGACGGCCCAGAGCAGGGCGTAGCCGTACCTGACGCCGGCCGAACTCGCGATGTAGACCGACCCGGACCCGAAGTAGCTCGCGACCATCACGAACGCGAGCCCGTACTCCTGGAAGAACCCGCTCGCCGTGTCCCGCAGCTGTGACGCGTACGAGGTCGACATCTATCGGCGCGTCCCCGGACGACCTGCGTTCGACGGACGACTCGACGCGTGCCCGACGGCTCTCTCCGCGGGCGACCGATCAAAATAGGTCATCGTACGAACCGCTAGGTGCGTCTGCCTTTTCGGCGTCCTGCCTGTAAATACAAGCTCCGTTTACGGAGGCGAGCGACGGTGAATCGAAACGACAACTCGGACAACTTACTTCTTCCCCGAATTCTATGACCGAGTATGCGACAGTTCACCGCCCTCTGTCTCGCTCTGCTCGTCGTCTGCTCCGGCGTCGGCCCGCCGGTCGCCGCGGCGCCCCAGTCCGATCTCGCCCCGGCCGCCGAGACGAAGCAGGTGAACGACACGTCCGAGTCGAGCGCCACGGTCGTCGAAGCGTCCCCGGACGCGCCCGTCGGCGAGGTGAACGGCTACCGACACGACGACTCGATCGCCGTCGACCAGTCCGACGGGCTCAACGATACGGAGATGGAGGCGTACGTCTCCCGGTCTATGGCCCGCGTCGAGCACCTGCGCGACCGAAAGTTCACGGAGCCGGTCCCGGTCGAGGTCATCTCGCGCGAGGAGTTCCGCGAAGAGTCGGCGGAGCGGCGGTCGAACGAGACGTTCGGCGCGTGGAACAACCAGGTGTGGGAGTCGCTCTTTATCGTCGGCGAAGACGCGGACGCGCAGGCGGCGCTGCGTTCGACGTACGGCGAGTCGGTCGCCGGCTACTACTCCCCGAAGGACGACGAGATCAAGATCGTCTCCGATTCGCCCGCCAACCCGACGGTCGACAACGCGACGCTGGTCCACGAGCTGACCCACGCGATGCAGGACCAGTACTACGACCTCTCCGATCCGCGGTACGCCGGCGAGACGCAGGACGGCGAACTCGCTGCCGACGGCGTCGTCGAGGGCGAGGCGAGCTACGTCGAGGCCCGCTACTCAGAGCGGTGCAGCGACGACTGGGGGTGCGTCGCGACGCCCGGCGGGGTCGGCGGCGGCTCGCCGCCGAACCTCGGCGTCCTCCTCGCGATCTTCCAGCCGTACTCGGACGGGCCGGTGTACGTCGCCGACCTCGTGCGGGGCGGCGGCTGGGGCGCGGTCGACGCGAAGTTCGAATCGCCGCCCGCCTCGACCGAACAGACCATCCACGGGACCGACGAGGAACCCGTGCCGATCGAGTTCGACGACCGCGCCGAGGACGGCTGGCGGACCTTCCCGGAACAGGGCCAAAACGGCTCCGACACCGTCGGCGAGGCGTCCATCTACGCCATGTTCTGGTACCAGGCGCGCGAGTACGGTGCCGACACCGTCGATCCGCGGGGGCTGGTGCAGGACCTCGACCGGTACGACACCTACGACTACGACGCGACGCCGTCGAACGGGTGGGCGAACGACCGCGTCTTCCCCTACCGAAACGGGACGGGCGACGACGCCGACTACGGCTACGTGTGGGTGACGGAGTGGGACACGGAGCGCGACGCGAAGCAGTTCCACGACGCTTACCTCTCGATCCTCGACGCGCACGACGCGACGGCGGCCGACGACGGCGTCCGCGTCGTCGAGGACGGCCCCTTCGCCGACGCCTTCCGCGTCACCCGCGACGGGACGCGCGTCACGATCGTCAACGGCCCGACGCCCGACGCCGTCGACGACATCAGGCCGGCGTCGGCGGACGGCGACCGCGGAGCCGCCGACGGACCGGAGGACTCCGACGGGGAAAGCGACGTCTCGGTGCCCGGCCTCAGGCCCGTCGTCGCGCTCCTCGCGCTCGTCGGCGCGGCGGCGACGATCCTCCTGCGACGGCGCTGAGGCGGCCCCCCGCCGTCGCCAATCGCTCCGACGATCCGGCCGCGGTCGACGGTCGACGCGCGGACGCAACTGCGGGGCTTTTTGCGTGCGCCGGCCAAACCCCGACCAATGACCGAATTCGACATCGTCGGGACGGAGGCCATCCTGGAGGGTCGCGCCACCGACGCGTACTTCGAACGGACGGAGACGACGCTCCGGCACGCGGGGAAGAACCCGCGCGTCGTCGCGGAGGTGACGGCCGACCAGTTCCCCACCGGGGAGTTCGAACTCCTCGCGGGTCTCGAAGACGCCGCGCGCCTGCTCGCCGGCCGCGACGTCGACGTCGACGCGATCCCCGAGGGACGACTGTTCGACGGCGGACCCGTCATGCGAATCGAGGGTCCGTACCTGGCGTTCGCCCGGTTCGAAACCTCGCTCCTCGGTTTTCTGTCGCACGCCTCTGGTATCGCCACGGCCGCGCTGGAGACGCGGCTCGCCGCGCCCGACTCGACCGTCCTCTCGTTCGGCGCGCGGCACGTCCACCCCTCGATCGCCGCGGTCGTCGAACGCAGCGCGCTCCTGGCGGGACTCGACGGCTTCTCGCACGTCGCCGCGGGCGACCTCCTCGGGCGGGAGGCGAGCGGGACGATGCCGCACGCGCTCGTCATCTGCTTCGGCCGGGATCACCAGGAGGACGCCTGGCGCGCCTTCGACGAGGCGGTACCGGCGGGCGTCCCCCGGATCGCGCTCTGCGACACGTACTCCGACGAGAAGGAGGAGGTCGTCCGGGCCGTCGAGGCGCTCGGCGACCGGCTCGACGGCGTCCGGCTGGACACGACGGGGTCGCGACGGGGCGACTTCCGGCACATCGTCCGCGAGGTTCGCTGGGAACTCGACGCCCGCGGCTACGACGACGTGGACATCTTCGCCAGTGGCGGGCTCGGACCTGACGACCTCCGGGAGCTTCGGGACGTCGTCGACGGCTTCGGCGTCGGGGGCTCCATCTCGAACGCGGATCCCGTCGACTTCGCGCTCGACATCGTCGAGGTCGAGGGCGAGCCGACGGCGAAGCGGGGCAAGCTCTCCGGGGTGAAGGAGGCGTACCGCACCGCGGACGGCGAGCACGCCGTCCGGCTTCGCGGCGACGACGCGCCCCCGAACGCGGAACCGCTCCTCGAACCGCTGGTCCGCGACGGCGAGGTCGTCGCCGAGTTCGACCTCGACGAGGCGGCGGCGCGCGCGACCGCGGACGCGGAGCTGACCGGCTTCGGACGGAAGCCGCCGGCCGAGGGGCGGTGACGGCGGGCGGCAGGAGGAGGCGACGCGGGGCGGAGACCGTATTCTGCTCGCGCGGGACGAGTCGAGGGGCGACGACCGCTCAGAGCGACAGTTCTTCGACGCTGCCGCCGTCGGGCCGCTCGCGGAACACCTGTCCCTCGAACAGCGTCACCACCGTCTCGTCGTCCTGCCACGCGAACGGCGAGAGGCGCGCCTTTCGGCAGACGCGGGTGAGATACTCCTCCCTGCTCCAGCCGTTTTCGACCGGGATCGTCGGGTAGAGCCAGCCGTGCCGGCCGCCGTTGTCGATCGCGACCCCGTGGGTGCCGAGTTCGAGATCGGCGAGCGGGTCGTTGGTGAGGACGTAGTTGCAGACGACGCAGACGGAGACGTTCAGGTTCGACAGTTCGGGCGGTTCGACCTCGGAGCCGCAGGAATCGCCCGACGCGGCCTTGATCGCCGCGTCGACGATCGCGTGGCCGAGCTGTTCCTTTCCGCGGTACGCGCCGGCGCAGCCGCGCAGTCGGCCGCGTCCCCGAGTCGACTGGAGTCGAACGAACGCGCCGATCCGGTTGTAGAACGCATCGCGCATGCTACCGGGCTGTTCGCGTTGTCCGTGCAGAACATACGATTCGACCGATTCTCGCGCCAGTTCGACCGCCCGAGCCCCGTCCTCGTAGGAGAGGCGTACGGTCTGCGCCTCGGACATACCTCGTTTCTGGTACCCGAGCGACTTGAACGCTTCCCTTTACACAATATGAATAGTGAAGGAATGTCCGAAACGAGTGATCGAACGGCTTATTCCCGTCGCGCGACTACCGAAAACCGGCAGAGAGAGCCCGACCCCCGTGCTCGAAGGCGCGCCGCTTCGCGGCCGCGCGGACGGGCATGAGGAAAGTCCCCCCACCGTCCGGACGGGTGACCGGGCGCAAGCCCGGAGTCGGAGACGGCTGGCTCTGGAACAGAAACGAGACCGCTCGGCCCGACCGATGAGGTGCGCGAACCCGACCGCGAGGGAGGGGAGCTAACCCACCGAGGGCGCGCGACGGGGCGCCGTCGCGTCTGCGCGAACGGCTCACGCCGTTCGTGGACGGCCGAGAACGGATGGAACGGCGAACCCTCACCGGTGCAAGTCCGCGCCACCGGGCGCGGTCGGCGCGACTCGCGCGTCGGCCGCCGCCCGAAGGTAGTCCGGACACGCGGACGCGGACGCTCAGCCGAATGTCGGGACGAACAGAAGGGGGCTTACTCCTCTCAGCCGCTTACTTCGCCGACGAGCGTCGGCTCAGAATACTACTTCGCCGACGCTCGTCGGCTCATATTGCTACCTCACCGACGACCGTCGGGTTGGCTTCCTACCTCACCGACGACCGTCGGGTCGGCAACCTCCTTCGCCGCCGGCTGATCGGACTCCCTCCGCGGCGGTTCGAGCGACGGTGCAACTCGGCCTGGGTTTTAATATCTTTATCGGATATTCTTATTAAGGATCGGGTAGTAAATGCCCCTCTAGTGGCAGGGAAGTTAATATCCGTGGAGCTACTACGGAGACGTGATGACCGACACGCAGCGGGACGCTCGCGGGGACGCTCCCGGTTGTGACTGTTGTTCCCCCGAGCACGACGGCGCGGCCGTCGACCGCGACCGTTCCGCCGACGGTCCCGGCGCCGACAGCGCTTCCGTCCTCCGACTTTCGATCCCGGAGATGGACTGCCCGTCGTGCGCGGAGAAGGTGACGAGGAGCGTCGCCTCGCTCGGCGACGGCGTCCGGGGGATCGACGCCAGACCGACGAGCGGCACGCTCGTCGTCCGGTACGACTCCGGCGAGACGGCCCCCGAGGCCGTCCGCGATCGCGTCGAGGCGGCGGGGTACGAGGTGCGGGACGGGAAGACCGAGACGTTCGACGTCCCGGAGATGGACTGCCCCTCGTGCGCCGGCACGGTCGAGCGCGCGCTCTCGTCGCTCGACGGCGCGATCGAGGTCGAAACCCGCCCCGTCGCGGGACGAGTCGTCGTCACGTACGACCCCGGACGGACGAGCCGCGGAGCCGTCGTCGCGGCGATCGAGGGCGCGGGATACGCCGTCGAGTCGGCGGACGGTCCGGCGTCGCCGCACTCGATCTGGCGGAGCAGACGGGCGCTCAAGACGTGGAGCGGCGCGGCCTTCCTCCTCGCCGGGATCCTCTTCGAGTACCTCCTCGTGGCGCAGAACGCCCCCCTCGCGACCCTCGCCGGGCGGGACGTCACGGTCGACTGGCTGCTCTACGTCGCGGCCGCCGCCGTCGCCGGGCAGGGGATCGTCCGCAACGGCTACTACTCCGCGCGCAACCGCAGCCTCGACATCGACTTCCTGATGGCCGCCGGCGTCCTCGGCGCGCTCGCCGTGAACCTGCCGTTCGAGGCGGCGACGCTCGCGGTGCTCTTCAGCGTCGCCGAACTGCTCGAACGCTTCTCGATGGACCGCGCGCGGAACTCCCTCCGAGAACTGATGGAACTGTCGCCCGACACGGCGACCGTCCGCCGCGACGGCGCGGAGGAGACGGTCCCCGTCGAAGACGTCTCGGTCGGGGAGACGGTCGTCGTCCGTCCCGGCGAGAAGATCCCGCTCGACGGCGTCGTCCGCGACGGAGCGAGCGCGGTCGACGAGTCGCCGATCACCGGCGAGAGCGTCCCGGTCGACAAGAGCGAGGGCGACGAGGTGTACGCCGGGGGCATCAACGAGGGCGGCTACCTCGAAGTCGAGGCGACGGCCGCGGCCGCCGACTCGACGCTCTCGCGCGTCATCGAACTGGTCGAGGACGCGCAGGCGAACCGAACCGAGAGCGAGCGGTTCGTCGACCGGTTCGCCCGCTACTACACGCCCGTCATCGTCGCCGGGGCCGCGCTCACGTTCCTCCTCTCGCCGTTCGTCCTCGGCGTGACGTGGACCGAGGCGTTCGTCCGCGGGCTGACGCTGCTCGTCATCGCCTGTCCCTGCGCGTTCGTGATCTCGACGCCCGTCAGCGTCGTCTCCGGCGTCACGAGCGCGGCGCGCAATGGCGTCCTGATCAAGGGCGGCACCCACCTCGAAGCGATGGGCGAGGTCGACGCCGTCGCGCTCGACAAGACGGGGACGCTCACGCGGGGCGAACTCACCGTCACGGACGTCATCGCGCTCAACGGGACGACCCGCGCGGATCTCCTCCGCTGCGCCCGCGCCGTCGAGCGACGCAGCGAACACCCGATCGGCGCGGCGATCGTCGACTACGCGACGCGCGAGCTTCGAGGCGCCGAGGGACCGTTGGACGAGCGCGATGACGGCTCGAACCGATCCGGCGGACGCGGCGACCCGGACCGCGAGGTCGACGACTTCGAGTCCATCGCGGGCAAGGGCGTCCGGGCGACCCTCGACGGAACGACCCACTACGCCGGCAAACCGGGGCTCTTCGCGGACCTCGGCTTCGACCTCGAACACGCGCACGTCGAGACGGACGGCGGGGCGGCGGTCGTTGGGGAACACCTCTCTCGCGCCACAGACTGCGAGCACGGCTCCTATCTCGACCTCGTGAACGAGACGGTGCCGCGCCTGCAGGCCGAGGGCAAGACCGTCGTGCTCGTCGGAACCGAGGACGAACCGGAGGGCGCGATCGCCATCGCCGACACCGTCCGCCCGGAGGCAGAGTGGGCCGTCTCGCGCCTGCGCGATCTCGGCGTCGAACGGATCGTGATGCTCACGGGCGACAACGAGCGGACGGCGCGCGTCATCGGCGAGCGCGTCGGCGTCGACGCGGTGAACGCCGACCTACTGCCCGAAGAGAAGGTCGCAGCGGTCGAGCGTCTCCGCGAGGAGTGCGGGACGGTGGCGATGGTGGGCGACGGGGTGAACGACGCGCCGGCGCTGGCGACCGCCTCGGTGGGCATCGCGATGGGCGCGGCGGGAACCGACACCGCGCTCGAAACCGCCGACGTCGCGCTCATGGGCGACGACCTCTCGAAGCTCCCCTACCTGTACGCGCTCTCGCGCAAAGCCAACGGCGTCATCCGCCAGAACGTCTGGTCGTCGCTCGGCGTGAAGGCGGTGCTCGCGATCGGCGCGCCGCTCGGGTTCGTGTCGGTCATCCACGCCGTCGTGATCGGCGACATGGGGATGAGCCTCGGCGTCACCGGCAACGCCATGCGGCTCGCGGGCGTCTCGCCCGACGGCGACGCGCCGACCGCGGCGGACGAGCGCCGTCCGGAACGATCCGATTAGTCGGCGCTTCGTCACTCGCGTTCGCCTCCGTTCCGGCTCGATTCCGTCGCGTCGCCGCCGCGGACCGTCCGCCGGCCAGAACGCTCATGCGGCGGCGGACCCCATCTACTCCGATGAACGCTCGGACCGCGCTGGTCCCCGTTTTCCTCGCGCTGCTGGTCGTTCTTACCGGATGCGTCGCTCCGATCCCCGTCGACGACGCTCCCTTCCCGGGATCGGATTCCGCGGAACCGACGCCACCGTCCCCGTCGGACGGAGAGAGCGTGAGCGGCGAGACGCCGTCCGGCGACGCGACGCCGACCCCGGTCGAGCCGCGACCGAGTCCGTGGGGCGAGGATCCGATCGTCGTCGGGATCGAGACCCCCGCCGGCTCCGACCGCGACTTCGTCCCGGTCGTCCGCGAGGCGACCGACTACTGGGAGCAGCGCGCCGAGCGATACGCCGGCTACCCCGTCACGTACCGGATCGACCCGGACGCGGAAAACCCGGACGTCGCCGTCCGGTTCGTCGAGAACGTCGACCAGTGCGGCAACACGACCGAGGCCGCGGGCTGCGCGCCGCTCATCACCGACGAGCGGCAGATCCCTCCATCGGAGCCGGTCCCCGTCTACGTCAAGACCGGCCTCTCCGACGCGTCGACGGTGCACGTCGTGAAACACGAACTCGGCCACACCATCGGGCTCAGCCACGACGACGAGCCGCGGGAGGTCATGCAGTCGCACTCCGTGCTGTACACGGAGTCGCAGGTCGACGCGGTCGATCGGGCGTTCCCGTGGCTCGACGCCGACTTCCCCGTGTACGTCGACGACGCGGGCGCGCGGGACCCCGAGGGCGCGCGCGAGCAGGTCGGCCACGCGCTCGGGTACTACGAGCGCGGCGCGGACGGGAGCGTCCCCGAGAACCTCACGTTCCGGACCGTCGGCTCCGCCGCCGAAGCCGACGTCGTCGTCCGGTTCAGCGACACCTCGCCGTGCGGTCCGGGCGTCGCCTCCTGCTTCGCGACGACCGGCCCCGATCCGGACGGCGACGGCGCGATCGAGTACTACACGCAGCTTCGGATCGTGATCGTCGACACCGAAACCGACGCGATCGGCTGGCACGTCGGCAACTGGATCGCCTACAGCCTCGGCGCGGAGGAGGAAGCGGAACGCCCCGAACCCTTCCGCGACGCCGACTACGAGGAGCGGCGGAGCCAGTGGTGGCGGTGAGCCCCACCCGGCATCCTCCGGCGGTTTCCGTCGGTCGCGCGGCGCGCGTAGCGCTCATACGTCCCCGGACCGTCGAACCGGGTATGGACGAACGCGCGCTCGACCGCGCCCTCGAATCGGCGTTCGGCGGGACGGCCGCGGAGCGTCGCGTCGTCGTCCGCCAGGCCCGCGACCTCGCGGACGCCGAAAAGACCGAGACCGACCGCGACGCGGCGCTCACCGTCGAGGAGGTGATCCGACAGCTCGGCGACGCGCCGGCTGACTGCACGCTCCCGGAGCGGTGGAACTGGTGGCTCGGGGCGCTCGAAGCCGCGTACGGCGGGTACCGGGAGTTTCAGGTGCGGGCGGTCGAACGAAACTAGCGCCGGACGATCCCGCGATCGAGGGTATAGTTATCACGCGTCGGTCGAAACGGCGGAACGTACCATGGACGACGACGAATACGACGACCTCCTCTCGTCGGTGACGCCTCACGAATCCGGCGGCGGAATCACGACGTACCGGAACACGGTCAGCATCGCCTGTCCGGCCTGCGACAGCCCGTTCGACGACCTCGTCGTCTGCCGCGACGAGTACAACAGCCTCGAACTCAGCGTGACGCTCGATCTCTGCGCGACGACGCACGACGGCGACATCCTGCTTTTCACTCACAAGCCGTAGGGCGAACCCCCGCGCCCCCGCCGCGTCCGCGACGACGATCGACCTCGCCGCGTCCACGGTCGATCGCGGATGCGGCACGATCGACCCTACCGCGTCCACGGTCGACGCTCAGGGATCGAGCGCCCCGAAGTCGAACGGAGTCGCGTCGCGCCAGTACTCCTCGTAAAGTCCGCGCGCCCACGAGCGCACCGACTCGTCGTCCGTGTCCAGCGCGGCCCGGAGGATCCCGTCGTCGTCGCGGAGGAGGAGGTGGACCAGCTCGTCGGTGATCGTCACCGCGAGCGGAATCTCGCCCTCGTAGATCCGAATCTCCGCCCGCTCCGCGCCGTCGAGTTCGCGGAGCCGTCGGCGCAGCGTCGCGTCGTCGGCGACGGCCTCGACCGCCTCGGGGGAGAAGACACCCTTGAAGGTCTGTTCCCCCTCGACCGTCCGCCGCCGGATCACGTCGAGGCTCTGCTCGTTGAACGCGTGCGAGAGGATCCGGACCTGCTCGGCGCGACGGAGCAGTTCGAGCACCCGCTGGACGGGCGCGTTCGGCTTCGTCCGGCTCGGGACCGTGATCGTCGCGTCGCCGAGGCGTCGGGGGTCGAACCCCATCGACTCGGTCGGCAGCCACTCGACGACGTCGCGCAGTCGCCGCTCGGTCTCCACGGTCTCCCAGAGGTCGGTGAACCCCTCCGCGACCATCCGCCCCGTCGCGGTCGCCGCGTACCCCTCGTCGGTGCGGACGATCCACTTTCGCTCCTCGAGATCCCGGAGGATGCGCCCGAGGGTCGGCTGCGAGGCGTCGGTTCGATCTCCGAGTTCGCGTCGCGAGTGCGCCCCCTCCGCGAGCGCGTCGAGCACCTCGACGCGGTTCGCCGACAGCGCGAGGAATTCGATCTCTTCGAGAGCCGGGTCCATGCCGTCCCTCCCGCGCGTTCGCACATAGGGGTTTCGCACCGTGAAACGATTTCACGGCGTGAACGTCCCCGCGCACGGCGACGGGTTTTCTTCCTATGACAGAATTTCTGAACAAATATATGGGCGCTCCGCCCCTCTCTCCAATCAGAACATGACGCTCGTATTCGCGCGTTCGTCCCCGAACTCAGCGGGACGGACTCCGTCGGTCGACGGGAGGCGTCGGTAGACGTGTCGGTTTCCCGAACGACGATCTTCTTCGTCCTGGCGAGCGCGTTCTTCGGCGGGACGTTCGTCGCGGCGAAGGCGGGGCTGAGCTACTTTCCGCCCCTGCTCTTCGTCGCGCTCCGGTTCGACGTCGCGGCCGTCGTGCTTTTCGCGTACGTCGCCCGCACGTCCTCGCGCGAGGAGTGGCTGCCCCGCACCCGCGGCGACCTCGCGGGGATCCTCGCGACGGGCGTGCTCGTGATCGGGCTGACGAACGCGCTGCTCTTCGTCGGCCAGGGGTACACGACCAGCGCCGTCGCTTCCATCGTCTTCAGCCTCAACCCCATCCTGACGCCGGTGTTCGCGGCCGTCCTGCTGTCGGACGAGCGGCTCTCGGCCCGCGGCGCGGGGGGGATGCTCGTCGGCCTGATCGGCGTCGCGCTGGTCGTCCAGTTGGACCCGACGAACCTCCTCGCCGGGAGCGCCGTCGGGAAGGCGATCCTGTTCGCCGGCGCGGCGAGCGGCGCGCTAGGTGCCGTTTTGATCCGCCGGGCGAACGCTTCCCTCCCGAGCACCGCCCGGATCGCGTGGGCGCTTCCGATCAGCGCGCTCATGTGTCACCTCCTGAGCGTCGCAGCCGGCGAGCGGACCTCAGCGGTCGTCTGGACGCCCGAGGCGTTCGTCGCGCTCGGGTACGTCAGCGTATTCGCGGGTGCCGCCGCGTACGTCGCCTACTTCGGCCTCCTCGACGACGTCGGCGCGATCCGGGCGAATCTGGTCTTCTACGTTGTTCCGGTCGTGGCGACGCTCGGCGGGTGGGCGCTCCTCGGCGAGGGGATCTCCGCGGGGACGGTCGCGGGCTTCCTGACGATCTTCGTCGGCTTCGCGATCATCGGCGGCGACGCGATCGCGGCGGCGCTTCCGCGGTCGGTCGTCGCGCTCGCGGGTCGACTGTCGCCCGGCCCGCGGACGAGTCCGACCGCCGGGCTTCGGGGCGCGAACGGCTGCGAGCGCGAGTGAACGGGTCTCGACTCAACGGGTGCGAACGACGACCGTGTCGGCGGCGAGGTCGCCGATCCGCTGTCGCTCGTCGGTGATGAGCATGACGACGAGGCCGACGACGTAGTTGAGAATGCCGTCGACGATCCGGAGGAGGTTCCTGACGACGGACGCGCCCATCGTGCAGGGTGACCCGTCGCGCTTTACGACGACGACGCCGAGGAGTCGCTTTCCGATCGTCTGGCCGTACAGCCCTTCGAGGAGGACGAAGTACGCGCAGTAGGTCAGAACGACGCCGAGGATGGTCGCTACCTCTGATCGGAAGAGTATCGCGAGCAGGAATCCGCCGCCCATGGCGACGAGAAATGAGAGCACGTAGTCGACGACGAACGCGCCGACGCGAGCGCCGATCACGTCCTGTTCGGTGCCCATGAGTGGTTCGGGGGACCGTGGCATACGTCGAGTCTCCCCGAACATGTCATAAATTTTGTGGATTCGGACCGATGGATGCAAACCGCGCGGTCGGCTACGTCCGACAATGAAGCTGCAGTTTCTCGGCGGCGCGCGCGAGGTCGGCCGGAGCGCCGTCCTCGTCAACGACGCTCTTCTCTTGGACTACGGGATGATGACGGGGAATCCGCCGCAGTTTCCCGTCGGTTCGGTCGAACCGGAGGCCGTCGTCGTCTCCCACGGCCACCTCGACCACGTCGGCGCGGTCCCCGCGCTCCTCTCCGGACCTCGACGACCGCCGATCCACTGGACGCCGCCGACGTCCGAACTCGCGCTGACGCTCGCCCGCGACACGCTGAAGCTCCACGGCAATAGCCCGCTGTGTCCCTTCACCGATGAGGAGGTCAAACGCGCGACGCAGGTTTCCGAGACCCACGGGTATCGCGAGCCGTTCGAGGCGGCGGGTCACGAGGTGACGCTCTACGACGCGGGGCACATCCCGGGAAGCGCGCACGTCCTCGTCGACGACGGGGAGACGCGGCTCCTCTACACGGGCGACTTCCACACCGACGACCAGCGGTTGGTTTCGGGCACCGCCGCGCGTCCGGACGCCGACGTCGTGATCTGCGAGAGCACCTACGCCGACGTCGAACACGAGCCGCGCGCGGCGGTCGAACGGCGATTCGTCGAGAGCCTCCGCACGACCGTCTGGGAGGGCGGCACCGTCGTCGTCCCCGCGTTCGCGATCGGCCGCACGCAGGAGGCGCTTTTGATCTGCGACGCCCACGACGTCGACTGCTACGTCGACGGAATGGGGAAGGACGTGACGCGGATGCTCCTCTCGCATCCGGACTTCGTCCGCGACCCCGACGCGCTCCGGCGGGCGAAATCGAACGCCCGGTTCGTCACCGGTCGGGACGGACAGCGAAAGCGCATCGCGCGGCAGAACACCGTCGTCGTCACGACGAGCGGGATGCTCTCCGGCGGCCCGGCGATGACGTACGTTCCGGAGATCCGGACCGATCCGACGAACAAGATCGCGCTCACCGGGTACCAGGTCGAGGGGACGCCCGGCCGCGAACTCCTCGAAACCGGCCGCTGCGAACTCGACGGCGGCGTCTACCCGGTCGCCGCGCGGGCCGAGTACTACGACTTCTCCGCGCACGCCGACGGTCGGGGGATCCGGGCGCTCCTCTCGGACTACGAGGGTGCGAAAATCCTCGTCGCCCACGGCGACGACTGCGCGGGGTTCGCCGAGGAACTGTCCGCCGACGGGCTCGACGCGGCCGCGCCGACCGTCGGCGAGACGGTGCAGGTGTGAGGCGACCGACGGCGTGTCAGTTCCGGCTCGACTCGTTCCGTCGACCCCCCGGGGGGTCACGGGGGATTGGCGGTCGACGGAAACGACTATGTGCAATCGGGGCTCAGAAGGCCCGTGTGCCGTAAATTGGCCATGGTTACAGACGAACCCTTGTGGGGTTGAAGCTTCATGCACTTAACCGACTTCGCCGGCAACCCGAGTTACAGACGAACCCTTGTGGGGTTGAAGCGCCGAGTCCGTACGAATGCTCAAGCGACTGGAGCGTTACAGACGAACCCTTGTGGGGTTGAAGCGTGGAAAGTCTGACCCGCCATTACCGATCACCCGCGTTACAGACGAACCCTTGTGAGGTTGAAGCTGACCGTCGTCACGGCCATGCCTCCCCCTACGACCGGGGAGATCGTCACGAACACCGACCGCGCCCGACGAACACCTACGGCCCCACGACCGCCCTCGCGACCGCCGCACTCACGATCGCGACGACGAACCCCGAAACGACCCCGAGCGCGACGGTGTAGACGAGTCCTCCGGCCTCTATCTCGGGACCGAGGATCGCGACGACGAGAAGCGTCCAACAGAGCCACGCCCCGATTCCGACGGCGACTTCGGAGCTAGTCGGTTCGTCGCTCATGTTGGAGGATCAACTGCTTTCCCCTCATATGTCTACCGTAATATACGTACTGCTACGTGATGAATCGGTTCGGCCGTGACGAGCGCGGACGCCGTTCCCGAGTGAGCGCGAAGCGTCCCGCTGCAAGCCGACGCCGCCCCGTGCGCAGGCGTCGGTGCGTCGCGTTTCGGCCGCTTCGAACGGAGTGGCTCCCCTACGACCACTCCTCGCGCCACGCCTCCATACGATCGATCTCCGCGTTCTGCGCGGCGATGATCTCCTCCGCCAGCGCCCCGACCTCCGGCGACCGACCGACCTCGATGACCTCCTCGGACATCGTGATCGCCCCCTCGTGGTGTTCGATCATGGCGTCGAGGAACGCCAGATCGAACGCTTCGCCCGCCTTCCCTTCGAGTTCTTCCGTCTCTCCATCGTCCATCATCCCGTCGTGCTCGGTCATCCCCCCGTCTGTCATCCCGGGTCCCTCCGTCGCGTCGGGGTCCGCTCCGGCGTCTTCCAGCATCCGGCGCATGCGCGCTATCTCCTCGTCCTGCGTCGCGACGATCTCCGCCGCGAGGTCGCACAGTTCCTCGCGCTCGGTTCGCTCCGGGACGAGCTCGGCCATCTCGACCGCGCCCTCGTGGTGCGGGATCATCATTCGGAGGAACCGAACGTCAGCGCGATTGTACGCGTCCTCACCCTCGTCCTCGCCCACCCCTCGCCCGTTTCCGTCCGTTCGTTCTCGTTCTCGGCCACCTTTCGCGTTTCCGCCCGTTCGCTCCGCGTCTCGATTCGCCTCTCCTCCGTCGGCGCTCGGGGTCGCCGCGCCGAGACAACCGGCCACGCCCACGACCGCCCCGATTCCGGCCGCGCGGACGAACGTCCGCTGGTCGAGCGAATTCGAGTCGTTCTGACGAGTCATCACTGACGCGTACGGACGGGGGTTTTAATCAATTTGCTGTTAATATAATGGTGAAAGCAGCAGGAGAATTCTAACGATCTCCAGGTTGTCCGCCGACGAACGTTCGATTCGAAAGTGATCGTCCCGCGCCCGCGTTGCGGCAACCGACTCGAGCGACCTGAAACCACTTCCCGCTCGCGCCCGTCGTCCCGTCCATGGCGACCGAAAACCGGAGCGACACGTTCGACATCGGCGGCGACCTGACCGTCCACCGGCTCGGCTTCGGCGCGATGCGCCTCACCGGCGAGAACATCATCGGAGAGCCCGACGACCCGGAGGGCGCGAAGCGGGTGCTGGAGCGCCTCCCCGACCTCGGCGTCGACTTCGTCGATACGGCCGACTCCTACGGCCCCGGCGCGAGCGAGCGCCTCCTCGGCGAGACGCTCGCGCCCTCCGACGACGTGGTCGTCGCCACGAAGGGCGGGCTGCTCAGAAACGCCGACGGCGACTGGCTCTCGAACGGCGACCCCGACTACCTGCGGAACGCCCTCCTGTGCAGCCTCGACCGACTCCGCGTCGATGCGATCGACCTCTACCAGCTCCACCGCCCCGACCCGGACGTGCCGTTCGAAGACTCCGTGACGGCGTTGGCCGAGGAGAAGGACGCGGGCCGGATCCGACACGTCGGCCTCAGCAACGTCTCCGTCGAGCAGCTGGAGGAGGCGCGCGACGTCGTCGAGATCGCGACCGTCCAGAACCAGTACAACGTCGGCGACCGCGAGGACGAGGACGTGCTGGAGGCCTGCGAGGAGTACGGCATCGGGTTCATCCCGTGGTTCCCCCTCGGCGCGGACGACCTCGGGGAGACCGAGGAGACGCTCGACGAGATCGCGTCGGTCCACGACGCCACGCGGTACCAGATCGCGCTCGCGTGGCTGCTCCAGCGCTCGCCGGTGACGCTCCCGATCCCGGGCACCTCCAGCGTCGAGCACTTGGAGGAGAACGTCGCCGCCTCCTCGATCGCGCTCTCCGACGACGAGGTGAGCCGGCTGGAGGGGTAGGAGGCGAGTCGGCCGGAGGGGGATGCGCGATCGAGGCGATCGCTCGCTACTCCTCGCCCGCGTCCTCGCGCAGCCCGAACTCGTCGATGGTCGTCTGCTCGGCTTCGATCATCTCGTGACCCCTGTATTTTCGGTAGAGTCGCTTGAGCTTCGGGTAGCCCGCGCGCTGTTGGAGCGTCCACTCGGTGGCGAAGCTGCCGTCGTCGATCCCGTCCATCTTCTCGCGCATGAACCGCTTGAGCGGCTCGCGGTCGAAGTCGTCGATGCCGGAGAGCTGCCCGTACTGGCTCGTCATCGAGTGCAGGGGCATCTGTTCGACGATCCCCATCATCGCCGCCTTCTCGAAGATGTACGAGAACTCCCGCGAGAGGTACTGCTCCATCAGGATCGCCTCGGGCGGCGCGCCCTCCTCGAGCTCGATCTCCCACTTCGCGATGAGCGCGTTGGCGACGATGGGGATGAGCCCCTGTTCCGTGAGGAGGTCCAGTTTCGTCTCCGTCTCGAAGTCGCCCTCGATGACGCCGGAGCGGGTCGCGCCGATCCCGTGGGCGATCGCCAGCGCCACGTCGAGCGCCTCGCCCGTCGCGTCCCGCTCGACGGCGAGGAAGGCCGGCGCGCCCCGGCCCTCGGCGTAGAGGTCGCGGACGAGCGAGCCGATCATCCGCGGGGCGACCATGACGACGTCCGCGTCCGCCGGCGGGGAGATGAAGTCGTAGGTGACGTTGTACCCCGAGGCGAAGTTGAGCGCGTCGCCGGCGTCGAGGTTCGGCTCGACGTGCGTCTCGTACACGTCCGGCGCGACCTCGTCGGGGACGAGCATGAAGATCACGTCGGCCCGCGAGACGGCCTCGCCGGTCTCGTACACGTCGAAGCCGTCCTCCTCGGCCTGCTCCCACGAGGCGTCCTCGCGGTTGCCGACGATGACGTTCTCGACGCCCGAATCGCGGAGGTTAAGCGCCTGCGCGCGGCCCTGGTTGCCGTAGCCGACGATCGCGATCGTCCGATCCGAGAGCGGCGAGAGGTCGGCGTCCGATTCGTCGTACACGGTCGAATCCGCTGTCCCTGTCGTGTCGGACATACGCGCCCATGCGTCCGAACGATGGTTATAGTTTCGTGCCCGGAGGCCGTCGGAGAAATCGAACCATGTCCGACGCAAGCGACCCCGACGTGACGGAGGAGGAGCGACGCGCGCTGCACGACTTTCAGGTCGGCATCGAGTACGTCTACCGGAGCTACGGCGCGCTGCTCGACTTTCACCACCACCTCGGACACGCGATGGATCGGCTCCACGACGCGGAGGAGGACCTCCGCGCGGCGGGCCACGAGGAGCTGGCGGACGAACTGCGCGACGAACACCTCCCGGCCGGCGCGGTGGAGGATATGTGGTCCTACGAGATCGTCGAGTCGTTCCGCGAGGGGTTCCTCCGAGAGATCACGGATTTCGAGGCCGGCGTCCGCGACGACCTGGCCGACGGGCGAAGTCACGTAACGGAGCGCCGACAACAGCGCGAGTGGCGCGAACGCGCCGAGTCCGAAAACTGGGACGACTACTAGGCGGCGAAGAGACGCCGGGGCGACACGGGGCGACGCGGGGGGCGCTCCTCCGGCGGGCCGAAAGCGTATTGTCGCCCGACATACAGCCACCACCGTGGCCGTCCGACTGCTCCACTACTCCGATCTCGAAAACGCCTACGACGACCCCGCGCGAATCGGCCGCCTCGCGGGTCTCGTCGCCGATCGGCGGGACGATCGGACGCTCGTCGTCGGCACCGGCGACGACACCGCCCCCGGCGTCCTCGCGCTGGAGACGGAGGGAGCGCAGGCGCTCGACTTCTTCCGCGCCGTCCGCCCGGACGCCGAAACCTTCGGCAACCACGACTTCGACTTCGGGCCGGATCGTACCCGCGAGATCGTCCGCGACTCGCCGCAGCCGTGGCTGAGCGCCAACGTCCGGGAGTCGGACGGCTCTCCGTTCGCCGGCGTCGATCCCGGCGTCGTCGTCGAGCGCGGCGGCACCCGCGTCGGACTGCTCGGCCTCACGGACCCGAACACGCCGGGGATGTGCCCCGCGGCGTCGGCCCTCACGTTCGTCGATCCGGTCGCCGCGGCCCGCGAGACCGTCGCCGACCTCCGAGCGCGGGGGGCGGATCGGATCGTCGTCCTCTCGCACCTCGGGTCGCTCGACGACGAACTCACCCGCCGCCTCGACGTCGACGCGATCCTCGGCGGACACGTCCACGAGGAGCGGTGCGACCGCGTCGCGGGCACGCTCTGTACCCGCCCGAACGCGAACGGCCGCGTCGTCTGGGAGGTCGAACTCGGCTCGGGCGGCGCGACGGCGACCCGCCGCCGCGTCGCGGACGCGCCCTGCGATGAGGCGGTCGCGGCGCGCCTGTGCGATCGTCTGGCGAGGGCCGGGTTGACGACCGTCGTCGGCTCCGTCGCGAACCCCATCCGGCGAGGTCGGTCGATCCGGTACGGGGGCGAGTGCCGCCTCGCCAACCTCGTGACCGACGCCTACCGCTGGGCGACGGGCGCGGACGTGGCGTTCACCAACACCGGCGGCCTCCGCGACGGTCCGTCGCTCTCCGGCGAGGTGACGAAGGGTCAACTCGTCGGCGTCTCCCCGTTCCGGGGCGCGCTCCGAACCGTCGAGGTGACCGGCCGCGAACTCCGCGCGCTCGCGGCGCAGGCGGCGAAGCCGACCGGGCTGCGATCCCGACGATCGTGGTCGGAAAAGCGGTGGTGGGGTCACGTGAGCGGCATGCGGATCGTCTGGGACCGCGCCGCCGACGAACTCGTCGAGGCGACCGTCGGCGGCGACCCCGTCGCCCGCGACGAGACGTACACCGTCGCCACGAACGGCTTCGTCGTCGGCTCGACGCCTTTCTCGGCGCTCACGGCCGACCACGTCGTCGCCGACCACGGCGTTCAGTACGACGCGGTCGTCGAGTACGCCCGCGAGGCGGGTATCGATCCGACGCTCGACGGACGGCTCGTCGACCTTGGCGCGCGATCGGACTGAGTCGCGCCTCGGGGGTCGACGGGGCCGACGCGGGTCGGGTCACGTCGAGTCGTCAGTTCGACCGTCGACCGCCGAGCGTCGACCGTGCTCGAACCTATTGCGCTGGCCGTCGAACGATCGCCATGGACGCCGACAGCTTGACGCGACGGGCCTGCCTCGGCCTCCTCGGCAGCGCCGTCGGCGTCGGGGTCGCCGGCAGCCCCGGCGCGGCGCAGTCGACGGGGACCGACGGGTCCGCGGATCGGAGCGTCTTCACCCGACTGTACCGCGAGACGGTCGGCTCCGTCGTCCTGATCAGGGTGCCCGGCGGCGCGCTCGGATCGGGGTTCGTCGTCGACGACCGACACGTCGCCACGAACTACCACGTCGTCACTGACAGCGAGCGGGTCGACGTCGGGTTCAGCCGGGGCGAATCCTCGATCGGTGACGTGGTCGGCACCGACGCGTACACCGATCTCGCGGCGGTTCGCGTCCGCCCCCCGTCGTACGCCGAGCCGCTTCGGCTCGCCGAGACCGACCCCGCGATCGGGACGGAGGTGGCGGTCATCGGCAGCCCCTACGGCCTCCGGGGATCGCTCACGACCGGCGTCGTGAGCGGCGTCGATCGGCTCGTTCCGAGCCCCGCGCGGGGTTACCGGATCCCGAACGCCGTCCAGACCGACGCCTCGGTGAATCCGGGCAACAGCGGCGGGCCGCTCGTGAACCTCGACGGCACCGTCCTCGGCGTCGTGAGCTCCGGCGGCGGCGAGAACGTCGCCTTCGCCGTCTCCGCGCCCCTCGCCCGCCGCGTCGTCCCCGCGCTCGTCGACGCTGGCCGCTACAGACACTCGTACCTCGGCGTTCGACTGACCGACGTGACGGACGCCGTCGCGCGCGCGAACGACCTCGGGCGATCGCGGGGGCTCCTCGTCGTCGACGTGCTCGCCGGCGGGCCGGCCGCCGGCGCGCTCAGGGGCTCGGACTCGACGGCGACGGTCGGCGGCTTCTCGGTGCCGACCGGCGGCGACGTGATCGTCGCCGTCGACGGGCGGCGCGTCCGATCCGTGCAGGACTTCCAGTCGTACCTCGCGCTGGAGACGAGCCCCGGACGGCGGGTGACGCTCGCCGTCCTGCGTGACGGCCGCCGGCGGCGGATTCGGGTCGCCCTCGGCGCGCGCCCGCCGCCGTAGACGGTGGAGGGGCTATTCGTCCGACGAGCCGTCCGCCTTCCGCGCCTTCTCGACCCGCTCTGCGTGCGTTTCGAGTTCGGCGGCGAGGGTTCGAGCCTGCTCGGCCGTGAGGGTCACGCGGTCGGCGTGGGGCGGAAGGTGATCGAGCTGCGTGTTGTCGAGCTCGAGTTCGAGCCTCACGTGGTCGGGGTTCTTCCGCGGCGCGGTGACGTTCAGGACGGCGAAGGCCTCCTCGTCGAAGTCGTGGCCGCGCGCCTCGCCGTCGAGCATGTCGAAGGTGGTGTAGGCGTTGACTCGCAGTAGTCTGTCTGGCATGCTGGCCGTTCGTTGCAGGCGTTCGGGGAAACCGTTGTCGTCGTCGGCGTCCCTCCTCGTCGGCGGTCGCCAAATCCGTCACACGGACGGGCTACTCGGCGGCTTCGCTGAGTTCGGCCAGTTTGTCGTACACGTAGCTCCGCATTCGGTTCGCTCTCCGAGCGACTTCCTCCGTCGCGAGCGGTTCCGGCGATTTCACCGCGAGCGAACGAGTGAGCGAGCGGGCCGAGGAGCGAACGGAAGCCGCGAAGCGGCCGAAGTGAACGACGAGTGCTTTTGGTCGAGCCTTTGCCGAGGGCGCAAAGTGCGCCCGCAGCGCAAAAGGTCGGTCTCAGTCGTCAGCGGGGAGCGGCTCACCCGTGCCGTCCGTCGGCGCGGGGCTCGCGTCCATGCCGTCGTCGTCCGCGTAGGGGTACCACGTCATCTTCGTGTTGTGCATCATCGGGTCCTCGTAGCTGGTCTCCTCGGGTTCGACCAGCTCCGCCAGCGTCTCCTCGTCCGTGCGCTCGACGAACTCGCGGAACGTCTCGTCGCCGTCGCGGCGCTCTTCGAAGTTCGCGAGGAGGTTCTTGATCGCGCCGGGCACCTCGTCGACGGGCACGCGCTGGACGACCCAGTCGGCGAACTGCGGGTTCTCGCCGAGGCCGCCGCCGAGGCCGATGTCGAGCGCCTCGACCGGCTCGCCGTCCTTCCGGGTCTTCATGCCGCGGAGACTCACGTCGGCGATCTGCGGCTGGGCGCAGGAGGCCGTACAACCCGAGAGGTGGATGTGGAAGTTCTCGACGCCGTCGGGGAGTTCCACGTTCTCCTTGAGCCAGCGGGCGAAGCGAACCTGCCGGTTCTTGGTCTCGACGATGGAGAGCGAGCAGAACTCCGTGCCCGTGCAGGCGATGGATCCGCGCATGAACGGGTGCGGGTCCGGCGAGTAGTGTTCGAGGAGGTCCTCTTCGAGCAGGTCGTCGAGGTTCTCCTCCGGCACGTCTGTGATGAGGACGTTCTGTCGCTGGGTGACGCGGATCTCGCCGGAGCCGTACTCGTTCGCGACCCGGGCGAGCTCTGCGGTGTCGTCGGTTCCCATCCGGCCGACGAGGACGTTCAGGCCGACGTAGTAGTTGCCGTCCCGCTGCTCGTGGACGCCGACGTGGTCCGAGTGGCCGCCGTTCGCGTACCCGGAGTTGTAGCTGTACTCCTCGCGGAGGTCCTCGCCCGCCGTTTCGAGTTCGAAGTCGACGAAGTCCTCCTGGAGGACGCGGCGGAACTTCTCGGGGCCCCACTCGTCCATGAGGAACTTGACCCGGGCGTTGTAGCGGTTGTCGCGGTCGCCGTGCTCGCGGAACAGCGCGGAGATGCCGCCGGCGACCTCGGCGGCCCGGTCGGGTTCGACGAACACGTCGATGTTCTTCGCGAGGCGGGGCTCGTTTCGGGCGAGTCCGCCGCCGACGCGGACGTTGAATCCCTTCACGTCCTCGCCGCCGATCTCCTTCGTCGCGGGTTCGAACGCGAGGTCGTTGATGTCGCCCTGGCCGCAGCCCTCGCGGCACCCGGTGACGCTCACCTTCCACTTTCGCGGGAGGTTTGTGTGCTCGTCGTTGCCTTTGAACGTGTCGTGCAGTTCGAGGGCGACCGGGAGGGCGTCGACGTGCTCGTGTTTGTCCTTGCCGGCGACGGGACAGCCGACGATGTTCCGCCACGAGTCGCCGCAGGCCTGCTGGCTCGAAAGTCCGACGGATTCGAGCTTCTCGAAGATCTCGGGGATGTCCTCAAGCTTGATCCAGTGGAGCTGGATCGACTGACGGGTGGTCCAGTCGACCCACGAGTCGCCGAACTCCGGATTCGACGCCGGGCCGGTCGCGTACTCCTCCGCGACGTCGGCGACGACCTCGAGCTGTCCCGGCGACAGCACGCCGTTCGGTGTGCCGATCCGCATCATGAAGTAGCTCTCCTGACCGTTGCGCTGGTGGTACAGCCCCCACCACTTGAAGCGCTCGAACCAGGCGTCCTGTTCGTCCTCCGGGATCGATTCCCACCCCTCCTCGGCGAATTCGAGGAGGTGCTCTCGGATGTCGTTCCCGTACACCTCCGACTTCCATTTCTCCACGTCGCTCGGCATGCTCTGTCCCCTCGTTGAGCGCACGCACGTAAGGGGGCGCGCATGCCGTCAACCCTTCCCGGTGCTCACCGAATCCGGTGACATTCTCCTCATCTCAGACTGACGACAGGAGCGTGCGTTCGCGGTCGAGGTCGCGGAACTCCCCGTCGAGGATTCGTCCGACGGGGAGCCACCCGGTGGTGTTTTTCGTCCCGCAGGCGATGCACTGGCCGTAGGCGCGGACCTCGACGGTTCGACCGTCGACGCCGGTTTCGAGAAATCCCTCGACGACCACGTCCGGGAGGCGGCAGGCGCAGAACGTCGGGTCGGTGAACCGCCACAGTTCGCTGACGCTGACCTCCCGCGTGTCGTTCACCGAGATCCACGCGCCGTCGTCGAGGGTCCGCAGGGCGACGCTCATCGCCCCCACTTCGACGCGGAACTACCTGTATGAGTCGACGGTCGCAATTCTGGGTCGCCCCTGTGACGGCGTCGGCGGGGGAAAACCACGAGACGAAAGCGAACTTCCGGAGACAGTGACCGTCGAAGATGCCGGCAGAATCCCCCGGAATGCGGGAGCAATGGTAGTCCTTACAGCGAAAATCGGCCTTATGCGGACGGAGGTCCAACGGGTGATCGATGAGTTCCAACGACCGCGACCGCGGCGACAGAGAGCACGCTTCCGCCGACGTCGCGCCGGAGCTGTACGAGGGAGGACGCAGCCGATGAACGACGCCGGAACCCGAACCGAAAACGAAGAGACGGACCGCGACGACGGCCACCTCGCCGATCTGGAGGACGGGCTCGGCTGCACGGAGATCTGGGAGCAGCTGTCCGAGCGGCGAGAGCGGGCGGCGGCCGAGGCCGACGACTGACGCGAGCGTTCTGACGAGCGTTTCACCCGACGGCGAGAGACTTTTGCCTCCCGCCCCGAAACCGGACGACACATGAGTGAACAGCCCCGGCGGGCGGAGGAACCGCCGGCCGATCGGGAGGAGCCGGTCGGAGCGCCGGTCGTCAGAGCCGACCCCGCCGTCACGGGCGAGCGAGCCCGGGAGGCGGTCGGATTCGACCCCGACGACCCCGAGAGCGTCCGACGCGCCGCCGAGACGGTCAGGGCGTTCGCCGAGAGCACCGCGGGGTCCGAGGACAACGTGTACATGCTCCGCGGCGCGGCCGCCTGCGCCGCGCTCGTCCGGGGCGTCGGCTCGTACAAGGCCGCCGCGGAGCGCGCCGGCGGCGACGCCTCCATCTCCTTCATCCGGAAGTGGGCGCGCGTCCACGACCTCCCGCAGTCCATCCGCCGGCACGTCGCCCGCGGCCACATCGCGCCCACGGCGGCGAAGCACATCGCCCGCGTCTCGGGCGACGCCCGCTTCTACCTCGCGTGGGCGACGCTCGACAGCGGGCTGACCGTCCGGGAGGTCCGCACGATCGCGAGCGACATCAACAACGGCGCGTCCGCGCGGGAGGCGCTTCGCGACCACGGCATCTCCGTCGGCCGGCTCGAACTGACGCTCCCGGCCGAGCAGTACCTCGAACTCCGCCGTCGGGCGTCGCTCTCGAACCGGGAACCGAGCGACGTCGTCGCCGAGGCGCTGGCCGAGTACTTCGAGGACGGGTAGTTGTCGGCGGCGGCGCGGTGGATCGGATGGTAAATGCTTATGCCGCCGTGTCCGCAAGTGCGTGTGAGGGCCGGTAGCTCAGTTAGGCAGAGCGTCTGGCTTTTAACCAGACGGTCGGGGGTTCGAATCCCTCCCGGCCCGTTTCTGCGACGAACGACCCGACGAGCATCGCGTAGCGTGTGCGAGTCGTCCGTACGGAGCGGAACGGCTCGAAGGGATTCGAATCAGGGAGTGGAGCGAACGGTGTGAGCGGGACGACCGTAGTTCGAATCCCTCCCGACCCGTTGCTTCTCCGCGAGCGACGGCGAGCGGTGTACAACGCTTAGCGGGAGGATTTGAGGGGATGAATAGAAACGACGAAAGGAGCGACGATCGGGTGCCTCTGTTGCCCTGTTTCGCCAGTCTATCGCAGATCTCGAATCTGAATGCGGCCGTCGGTTCGAACGGAGACGCGAACGTCCTCGTAGTCGAAGGCGACTTCGCCGCGGACGTTACCGCGCTGGACCGCCTTCGGTCCGAAAAGCGCGGTTTCGAGCGCGTCGGTGTCGATGCGCTCGTGCAGGGGCGAAAACTGCACTTCCAGCGGATCGGCGTCGATCGCGGTCCCGACCGCGAAGAGGATCGCCGAGCAGAGCCCGGAATCCTCGGTCGGGTCGTACCACGCCTCGTGGAGAACCCGGCCGCCGGCGTCGCTCTGCCCCTCCAACGTTCGTTTCGGACCGTATTCCGATCGGTCCGTCCCTCCGGCCATGGACGCACCGACGGTGATCGGTGGGGTATTCGTGCGGGTTTACTGCTCAACGGTTTATATATTCGTGTCACACGCCTATGGTGTTTTCGATGAGCGCCTCGTGCGCGCGACGGAGGCGAACCGACGCCGCTTGCGTCGAAATCCCGAGTTGCTCGGCGAGCTCGCCGAGCGTGACCTCCCGCGGAATCGAAAAGTACCCGCCGGCGTGAGCTTTCGACAGGACCTCCTGCTGCGGTCCGGTCAGGCCGAACGACTCGTCCGGCAGCTCCTCGTCCGCGGCGTCCTCGCTGTACACGGCCAGGAGGCGCAACTCGATCCCGAGCGCGAGCACCCGACTCCGGTACGTCTGGAGCGCGTCCCGGTCGGGGAATCGCATCCGGAGTTCCCACCCCTCGCAGGTCCCCTTCAGGTCGAGGTTCATCGCGCCGACGTCGACCACGGCCGGATACGCCGAGACCCCCCGACCCTCCTCGGTGTACTCGACGCGGTAGAGTCGCCGGTCCGCGACCTCGATCAGCTCGGTCGCCTCCCGAATCGTCGGATCGGCTCCGACTCCGGCGGCGAATTCGTCGGGGTCCGCCCCCCGGAGCCAGAAGAACAGTCGGATCGCCCCGCACTCGCTCGCCTGTACGTCCATGGCGCGGGCGACGCCGTCGGGCGTCTCGGCCAGCGCCCGCCGAAGGATCGGCGAACCGAGGTGAAATTCCGCGATGAGGCTCATTTCTCCCCCATTATTCCTTCTATCTGAAAAAGGTATTTTGTCGTCCAACCGTCGCTGACGTTCCGCGTCGTCGACGATTAACCGGTGTGTTCGCCCTGGTAGCTCCCGTCGTACGTTCCCTCGTGTTCCGCGTCGGCGAGAACCAGCTGCGCGATGCGCGCGCCGCGTTCCAGTTCGACGTCGTGGTGGACCTGCAGCAGTCCTTCGCCTCTGCCCTCGTAGCCGGCGTCCCACACGGCGGTGTTCAGCATGCACGAGTTGCGCAGGAGCGACGATCGGGGGTAGATGTATCCGACGTGGTTCTCGGGGATGCGGACCGTCTCGGCGTAGCGGACGACGAACCCGCCCGGGGTGAGGTAGTACGTTTCGGGACCGTCTTCGTCGCGCTCGTCGCGCGGGACCGACTGTCGCTCGCCGATCTCCTTTCCGTCGCGGCCGATCCGACCCGGATCGATCTGTTCGAAGACGGCGTCGAGCGTCAGATCGACGCCGTTCGGCTGGATCTGCGCTTCGGCCACGGGATCGATCTGCTCGGCGACGAACGCGCCTGATTTGAACATGTTCGACGGATCCCGGACCGTCCGGAAAACGGTGCCGGATCGTCTTCGAAATCACAACTCGAATCCGCGTTACTTCGAATCTTTTCGCGAAAATTGCCGAACGGCGAGGTTCCGAACGGTTATTGGACGAAGAACTCGCGGGATTTATATCCGCGGAGGGACGACCCACGGACGATATGGGACAGACAATTACGGAGAAGATTCTCGACGATCACCTCGTCGAAGGGGAGCTGAAACCCGGAGAGGAGATCGGCATCGAGATCGATCAGGTGCTGATGCAGGACACCACCGGGACGATGGTGTGGCTGCAGTTCGAGGCGCTCGACCTGGACGACGTTCAGACCGAACTCGCCGCGCAGTACTGCGACCACCAGACCTACCAGTTCGACTTTAAGAACACCGACGATCACCGCTTCCTTCGCTCTGCGGCCGGTACCTTCGGCGCACACTTCTCGCGCCCCGGCAACGGCATCTGCCACAACGTACACAAGGAGAACTTCGCCGCGCCGGGCAAGACGCTTCTCGGCTCCGACTCGCACACGCCGACGCCCGGCGGGCTCGGCCAGTTCGCGATCGGCGCGGGCGGACTCGACATCGCCGTCGCGATGGGCGGCGGCGCGTACTACGTCGAGATGCCCGAGGTCGTCAACGTCCGGCTCGAAGGCGAACTCCCCGAGTGGTCGACCGCGAAGGACGTCATCCTCGAGATGCTTCGCCGCCTCTCCGTGAAGGGCGGCGTCGGCAAGGTGTTCGAGTACACCGGCCCGGGCGTCGACTCGCTCACGGTTCCCGAGCGGACGACGATCACCAACATGGGGACGGAACTCGGCGCGACCTCGTCCATCTTCGGGACGGACGAGCAGACGAAGGACTACCTCGAACGGCAGGGTCGCGGCGACGAATACGTCGAGCTCTCGGCCGACGAGGACGCCGAGTACGCGGACGAGATCGTCATCGACCTCTCGGACCTCGAACCGCTCATCGCGCAGCCGTCGATGCCGGACAACGTCGTCCCCGTCCGCGAGGCCGCCGGCACGAGCGTCGATCAGGTCATGATCGGCTCCTGCACCAACGGCGGCTACGAGGACATCCTCCCGGGCGCGAAGATGCTCGAAGGCCGCGAGGTCGACAAGAAGACGGAGATGATCATCGCGCCCGGCTCGAAGCAGGCGTCCGAGATCCTCGCCCGGCAGGGCTGGACCGCAGAGCTGATGGCCGCCGGGGTCAACTTCTCCGAGGCGACCTGCGGCGCCTGCATCGGTATCGGCCACGTGCCCGCTTCGGACTCCGTCTCGCTGCGGACGTTCAACCGCAACTTCGAGGGTCGCTCCGGCATCGAGGACGACAACGTCTACCTCTGCTCGCCGGAGGTCGCCACGGCGGCGGCGATCAAAGGCGAGATCGTCGACCCGCGCGACCTCGCCGAGGAGCTCGGCGACCTCGACGCGCCCGGCGTCGAACTCCCCGACCGCTACGACGGCAGCAAGGCCGACCTCATCTCGCCGGACGAGGCCGTCGACGACTCGCTCATCAAGGGGCCGAACATCGGCGACGTGCCGCTGAAGGAGCCGCTCGAATCGCACCTCCAGGGCGAGGCGCTCCTGAAGATGACCGACAACATCACGACGGACCACATCATCCCGGCGACGTCGGACATCCTCAAGTTCCGCTCGAACGTGCCGAAGCTCTCGGAGTTTACGCTCTCGCGCGTCGACGAGACGTTCGCCCAGCGCGCGCTCGACGCCGACGGCGGCTTCCTCGTCGCGGGCGAGAACTACGGGCAGGGCTCCTCGCGCGAGCACGCGGCCCTCTGTCCGATGTACCTCGGCATCGAGGGCGTCCTCGCGCAGTCGTTCGCCCGCATCCACAAGGCGAACCTGTTCAACTTCGGCCTCGTGCCGCTCACGATCGACGAGGACACCTACGAGAAGATCGAGCAGGGCGACGACATCGAGATCGTCGACGACGTCGGCGAGGCCGTCCGCTCCGGCCAGGAGGAGTTCACCATCCGCGTGAACGACGACTGGGAGGCGGACGCCCGCCTCGACGCCTCCGAGCGCGAGCGCAAGATCCTCGCGGCCGGCGGCAAGCTCTCGTGGACCAAACAGCAGCACGAGGAGGACGCGAGCGGCGCGCAACCGGCTGACGACTGAGCGACGACCGCTCCGGTTCTCCGTTTTTTTCGACGACGTACGTGTAACGCATCCCTTACGTCCGGCCGTCGAACTTTTGCGGACCTGCCGCCTACCGGACTCCGTGACGACCGTTCCCACGGACTCCGAGGGGTTCGTTATTCGGCGGGCCGAGCGGGCGGACCTGCTTTCTGTGTTCCGCATCGAGAAGGCCTGCTTCCCCCAACCGTGGCCGTACGCGGCGTTCGAGCAGTTCGTCGGCGAGGCGGGGTTCATGGTGGCCGTCCGCGACGGCGAGGTCGTCGGCTACGTCGTCTCCGACACGGTGCCGAACTACGGCCGGGACATCGGTCACGTAAAGGACATCGCGGTTCGTGAGGACGCCCGCGGACGCGGCGTCGGCCGGCGGCTCCTCGAACGGGCGCTGACGGCGCTCGTCCTCGACGGCGCGGCGCTCGTCAAACTCGAGGTCAGGGAGGGGAATCGCCGGGCGCAGTCGCTGTACCGGGACGTCGGCTTCGAGCCGATGCGCCGCGTGCCGCGGTACTACGGCGACGGCGAGGCGGCGCTGATCATGGTGCTGGACGTCGCGGATCGGCGTCCCTCCGGTGGCGACCACCACCCAGACGAGTAGAGTGGTGCGTTTTTACTCGTCCGCGCCGAACCGCGGGTATGGGATACGCGTGCCCCGTTTGCGACACCCCCCAGCGGGACGGCAGACACCTCGCCGACCACCTGGCCTTCACGGCGTTGCTCCGCGGCGGGGACCACGAGTCGTGGCTCGACGAGCACGTGCCGGAGTGGGAGGGATCGACCCCGTCCGAACTCGCCGCCGAAGCGACGACGCTCGCCGACGAGGCCGCGTACGCGGAGGTGTTCGAGGACACCGTCGAGGGGCACGGTCACGACCGCGCGCACGTCGGTCGCGGCGGCGTCGACGCCGTCTCGGGCGAAGGCGCGTTCGCCCCGCCGGCGTCGCGGGGGCCGTCCCCGGCCGACGCCGAGACGCGGCGCGTGCTCGCGGAGGCGGAGGAACTCACCCGGCGGATGTTCGAGGACGACGGAGGCGACCCGGAGGAGGGAGGCGAGCGGAACGGCGACGAGGCGGGCGGCGACGATCCGAGCGCCGGCGACCCCGTCGAAGGGAAAGAGTCCTAACCCGTCGGTCGGAAGCCCGGGTATGGATACGGAGGGCGTGTTCTCCCCCGAGACGCTCGAAGAAGCCCGCGAGGCGTACGAGTGCGTCGGACCTGCCGCGCAGGTCGTCGTCCGCGAGACGGCCCGGGCGATGGCCTTCGACCGCGACGAGTACCGCGAGCGGGTGACGGGCGACGTGGTCGGGACGGCGCGCGACGCGCTCTTCGCCTCGCTCCTCCTCGTCCGCGTCGGCGACCGCGAGGAGTTCGAGGCGTGGTGTGAGCGACACCCCGACGCCGAGGTCGTGGAGGCGGGCAACGAGAACGTCGACCGGGTGGTCTGGCACGCCGCGCCCTTCGCCGGAACCGTCGTCGCGGCGTCGTTCCAGAACGAGCGCGGCGCGGCCGTCGCGACGCTCCGCAGGCAGGCGTTCGGACGGGTGTACCGCGAGCGGTTCTACGACGAGGAGTGAGGGCGACGAGTCGCCTCGACGGAGAACGTCGGAGAACAACGGGGCGCGGCGACCGCGCGCGAGCGAAACCGGTATGCACCCCACGTCCGAAGCTCCGGCGTGCGACGGATCACCCGCAACTTCCTGATCGGCCTCGCCCTCGTCGTCGTCGCCCTCCTCGCGCTCGGCGCGCTGCCGAGCTACCTCGGCTCCGGCGATCCGTACTACCTGACCGCGACGCCGACCGACGAGTCCGGCCCGGCGATCGACGTGACGAACGCCTCCGAGCGGCAGTACCCCTACCTGACCGAGGCGCTCGAATCGGACGACGGCCGCTCCGAGGGCTACCAGACCGGGCGGTTCGGCTTCAAGGAGACGTTCACCCACTCGCCGTTCGACGAGGTCGACGGGCTGCTCACGCAGAACCCCGACGCCCGCGTCGACGGTGCCGAGGGCGACGGTTCGTCGTCCGACGCCGTGCTGGTGGAGTATAAGGGCGAGCGCTACCGAGTCGAGGTCACGAGAGCATGAGCGACGACGCCACCCCCGCCGACGACCGCCGTCCGGACGACGTCTCCCGCCCGAACGACGGCCGCCGCCACGAACCGCTCGAAGAGCCCGAGTGGCCGGTGATCGAGTCCGCGGTCGAGTACGAGACGGGCTGGTTCGTCGGGGGCTACGACCTCGTCGAACAGCCCGACGGCGGCCGAAAGAAGTACTACTGGGCCGAACTCGCCACCGCGGTCGTCGTGGTCGCGGTGACCGACGGACGGGTGCTGTTCGTCGAGCAGTACCGCCCGACGATCCGCGAGACGCAGCTCGAACTCCCCGCCGGCATCGTCGAGGCGGGCGAGTCGTTCACGGCGGCGGGGACGCGCGAACTCCGCGAGGAGACGGGCTTCGAGGCGTCGAGCGCGTCGCTGCTGCAGGACGTGTGGTGCTCCACGGGCCTGCTCCGCCACCGCCGCGGGTACGTCTTCGCCGAGGGGCTGGAGCCGGCCGAGCGGTCGCTCGACGCCAACGAGTTCCTCACCCCCCGGGCCGTCTCCGTCGAGGAGGCGCTGGCGGTCGCCCGCGCGGAGCCGACCAACGACGCGACCGTCGAGGGGCTGTTGCTGGCGAGGGACGAGGGGTTGCTGTAGTCGCTCGCCGCCGAAAGGACGCGGGAGGCGTGACGAACGTTCGCCGCGGGCAGCCGCCGCGAAAACGCGCACAGCTATGCCGCCCGCGCCGGGACCTCCGGTATGGAAGACGCCGCGTGGTCGGTGCTCGAAACCGCGACGGAGTACGAGAACCGGTGGTTCACGGCCGGCTACGACCTCGTCCGCCGGCCGGACGGCGAGACGGCGCGTTACTACTGGATCGACCCCGCGGACTCGGTCGTCGTGGTCGCGGAAACCGAGGGGCGGGTGCTGCTCGTCGAACAGTACCGCCCGCGGCTCCGCGGGACGTTCGTCGAGTGTCCGGGCGGCGGCATCGACCCGGGCGAATCGCCCGTCGAGGCGGCCGCCCGCGAACTCCGCGAGGAGACCGGCTACGAGGCCGGTCGCGTCGACCTCCTCGCCAGCTACTACCCGTCGGGGTGGGAGCGCCACGAGCGACACGTCGCCTTCGCGACCGACCTCGAATCCGGCGATCCGGAACCCGACGGCGGCGAGTTCATCGCGGTTCGCGAACTCCCCGTCCCGGAGGCGTTCGAGGCTGTCCGCCGCGAGCCGATGAACGGGTGGGGGCTCCTGCCGCTCCTCGTCGCGCGGGACGCCGGGTTGCTGTAGCCGAGGGGCTTATCGGGGGCGACCGTCATGTGCTGGTATGGACGGCGAAATCTCCCCCGAGGAGGTCGAGGCGATGCTCGACGACGGGCGGCCGCCGCGGATCGTGGACATCCGGTCCCCGGCGGCGTTCGACCGCGAGCACATCCCCGGCAGCGAGAACATCCCGCTCGCGGAACTGCCGGACCGAATCGATTCGCTGGCGGGCGAAGAGCGCATCGTCACCGTCTGCCCGCACGGGCAGGCGAGCGTTCAGGCCGCCCGGCTGATCCAATCGTACGAGGGGACGAAGGACGCCCGCGTCGAGAGCATGCGCGGCGGGCTCACGGCGTGGGAGGGCGAGTTCGAGTCGGCCGCCGAAGCGGTCGAACGCGACGGCGGTCCGCGGTCTCCGTTCTGATCGGTTTCGCCGCCCCGGTCGATGCGGCTGTCGTCAGCTGACCCGCTGACCGACGAGCGGTGCGACCGCTCCGCTCACGTCGAGTCGACGTCCGGAAAAACCCGCTCGACGCGCGAGAATCGCGTAACGATCACGCGAGCAGGGCGAGCGTGACCTCGTCGGAGGCTGAGCGAGTCGACGAGATCACGCGACGTTGTAGCCCTTCTGGCGGAGGAAGTCCTCCACCCGGCCGGTGTGGTTCCCCTGGAGCTCGATGGAGTCGTCCTCGACCGTGCCGCCGCAGGCGAACTTCGACTTCAGGTCCGAGGAAAGGCTGTCCATGTCGACGTCTCTCGGATCGAACCCCTCGATGATCGTTACTTCCTTTCCGTAGCGGCGCTCGTCGATGCGGATGCTGATCTCCTGGGACTCCTTGGCCACGTCTTCGCAGACGCAGAGTTCCTGGGGCAGCCCGCACGTCGAGCAGACTTCCGACATTACGAATCGAACCTACACGATGGGGATATTAAACAGTATCGGGAACGCGGCCGCCCGTAGCGGGCGTTTCGACCGGCTGCCCGCCGCCGATTCGACGCTCCCCGCGCGACCGTCGGCGACGGCGTCAGCGACGAAGCCGTCCGAGCGGCGACGCCCGCTCGCGGACCATCGCGTTCACGTCGCCGATGGCCCGCTCGGCCTCGGCGCGAGTGATCCCGTCGCCGTACCGCGCCCGCTCGTAGATTCGCCCGACCCGCTCCGCGCGGGCGTCGAGGCCGGCGGACGAGAGCGACCGCAGGTAGGCCCGCGAGGTTTCACCCGGTCGGCGGGGGCGATAGCGCCCTTCGAGAAGGTGTTCGAGGCGGGCGTACGCGCGCTCGGCGTCCCGAGCGGGGTCGTCGCTCCCGCGCTGATACGCGAGCCAGGCGAGTCTGGACGCCCGGCGGACGGCGTTCGTCCGGCGCATCCCGGCGACGAGGCCGACGAGGAGCACCGCGCCGAGGCCGAGCGTCTCCCGCGACGGGAGCGTCGGCAGGCCGTCTCCGTCGCCCGATCCGCCGCCTCCGCCCCCGTCGCTTCCGTTGGGGCTGATGGCCGGCGTGCGGATGTCGGGGTCGTCGGACCCGTTCGTGTCGTTCGCGCCGTTTCCGTCCGGGTCGTCGCCGTTCGGGTCCGGGGTGTCCGTGTCCTCCGGCGGCTCGGTCGGCTCGGGCGTTTCGGTGTCCGACGGATCGGGGGTTTCCCCCTCGCGCCGGTCGTCTCGGCGCTCGCGCGTCTCCTCCGTGTCGACGCCGGGATCGCCGCTCTGGCGCGCCTCCTCCACCCGCGCGTCCGCCGCGCTCCGCCGCGGATCGGCGGGCGTCGGGTCGAACCGAACCCACCCGGCGTCCGGGAAGTACACCTCGACCCACGCGTGCGCGTTGGTACCGCGGACCACCCGCTCGTCGCCGGCGCGCTCGCCCGGCGTGTACCCGGTGACGAACCGCGCGGGGACGCCCTCGGAGCGGAGCATCACGACCATCGTCGTCGCGTAGTAGGTGCAGTAGCCGGCGTCCATCTCGAAGAGGAACTCGTCGGCGATCTCGCCGTCCGGTTCTTCGACGTTCAGCGAGTACTCCTTTTCCGACTCCAGGTGCTCCTCGATCGCGACCGCCTTGTCGTAGGCGTTGTCCTCGTCGCCGGCGACGTTCGCGGACCGCTCGCGGACGCGGTCGGACGTGCTGTCGGGAAGCTGGGTGTAGTCCCCCTCGACGCCGTCCGGGTAGTCGGTCCCGCTCCGCCGGAGCTGTTCCGCGGTGTACCGCGGGACCTCGCTCCGGACGGTGTAACTTTCGCCCGCTTGCAGGGACTGCCCCGCGAGCAGACCTCCCTCGCTCGTGACCCGCGCGCTGCTCGCCGCCGTCCCCTCGACGGCGACGGGCTTCCACGCCGCCGGGAGCGCTTCCATCTCCGTCTCCGCGGTGACCGTCTGTTTGAGTTCGCTCGAACTGCCGGGGGGATCCGAGAGCGGCCCCGAGTACGGCTCGGCGGTGTCGGTCCGAACCCAGCCTTCGCCGGTGTACCGGTCGTACGCCCCGGTCTGCCAGTACGCCGAGTCGTTGCTCTCGACGGTGAACCGGACCTCCGGGGACAGGCGGATGCTGCCGAGCACGTCGACCCGGTCGCCCGAGGAGACGACGTTCTCCTCGACCGTTCCGGGCTGCTCTCCCGACTCGGAAAGCAGCGGTCGGGCCGTTCCCCCGGGAACCACGGACACCACCGCTGAGAGGACGATCATCGCGGCGACGACGACCACCAGCGTGTCGAGCTGCGCGCGCACCCCTCCGCGAACGTTCAGCGTCTCGAACCCCAGCGCGGCGACGACGCCGACGACGCCGACGAGGGTGGTGAGGTTCCCGGCGTCGCCGGTCAGGACGAAAAACAGGAGCGCGACGCCGCCGACGGCGACGGCGGGTCCGTACCGCCCCCGAAGCGCGAAGGAGAGCGAGAGAAACACCGGCGCGGGGGCGATGGAGAGCGCCCACACGCCAGCGTTCGTCAGTCGGAGGACGGAAAGACCTGTCACGAGCGCCAGCGTGTCGGAGACCACCCGCCCGGCGGTGAAGAGCGCCCGGTTGCTCTCCGGGACGGAGAGGAAGTAATACGCCATTCCGGCGGCGACGATGCCCGTTCCGAGAAACAGCGTCGCCTTCGACGGGAGGGCGCGCCCGAGGAGCACCGCCGCCCCCGCGCTCGCGGCGACGACGAGGAGCAGCGTCTCGCTGCCGCCGACGACGTCCGTCACGTCGTAGAGCACGCTCACGTACGCGTACGTGAGGAGCGCGACTCCGATCATCGCCGGGTGGCCGAGGCCGCGCCACCTCGCGGGGGACCCCCCGTCACCGGTCGCGACGGTCGTCTCACCGGCCGTCTCGCCGCCCGTCGAGCCGCTCACGCGACCACCTCCGGCGCCCCCCCGTCGGTCGATCGACGATCCCGGAGCGCGGACCGGCCGCCACGAACGCGCTCGAACGACGTCGTCCGGTCGCCGACCGTGATCCGCGTCGCGCCGCGCTCGGCGCGGATCTCGACCTCGGCGTCCGCCGCGGCGGCGGACCCGCCCGCCGTGTACGCGCACCGTTCGAGGATCGTCGTCCGACCTCCCCGACCGGGTTCGACCGCGGTCCGGCCCTCCGGGAGGGAGAGCGTCACCGGAACGTCGGCGTCGAGCAGCGCGAGCGCGACGCTGGCCGCCGCCTCCGCCATCTCGTCGGCGCGATCGGGGGCCGAACTCGCCGCGACGGTCACGGACTCCGCCTCCGCCGTCGCGGTGAACTCCCGGCTCGTGAGTTCGTCGCGTCTGGCGGTCGTCTTCCAGTGGATGTCCCTGAGCGCGTCGCCGCGGACGTACTCGCGCAGTCGATCGAACTCGGTCCGCTCGGTTCGTTCGACGACGTCGCGGTCGGCGTACAGGTCGCGCAGGAGCCAGTCAGCCACGGGGGAGACGGCCGGATAGACGAGCACGCGGTCGGTCCCGGGGCAGGTCAAATCCGCCTCGAACAGCCCGAGGACGTCCCTCGCGGCGAGTCGAACGGGGCCGAACGCGCGCTCGCCGCGCGCCTCGTAGGTCGCCTCGTAGGTCACCGGCTCCGAGCCGACGGCCGCGCGGACCGTCGCGCCGGACGCCGACAGCCCCTCGCCGACCGCGTCCGAGACGGTCCCGACGAACGGCCGCTCGACGCCGTCGAACGCGAGCGTCACCTCGACCGTCTCGCCGACGAACCCCGTCGCGGGGACGCGCCGCGAGACGGTCGGCCGCGGGAGGAACGTCAGCTGCACCGCTCCGGCGACGAGGGCGACGAGTCCCGGCAGGACGACGGCGTTGAGCGAGCGCGCGCCGGACAGCGCGGCGAGGGCGAAACCGGCGACGCAGACGCCGACGACGGCCTTCCCTCGGCGCGTGAGCCTCATTCTACCGGGACGGATTCGAGCGCCTCGTCGACCATCGCCCGACCCCCGTCGGTGCCGCCGGCGATGATCCGGTGGCTCAGCACGCTTTCGGCCTCCATCTGCACGTCGTCCGGGAGGACGTACTCGCGCTCGTCGAGCACCGCTCGGGCCTGCGACGCCCGGAGCAGCGCGATGCTGCCGCGCGGGCTGACGCCGAGTTCCGCGCGCTCTCTGGTGTATCCGGCGAGGCGAGTCACGTACGATCGGACCGGCTCGGCGACCGCCACCTCGGCGACGGTCTTTCGCGCCCTCTTGAGGTCCTCGACCGTCGCGACGGGGTCGAGCGACTCGATCGGGTGGTCGCCGACGACCCGGCCGAGCATCTCCGTTTCGGCCCCCTCGTCGGGGTACCCGAGCTGGAGCTTCTTCATGAAGCGGTCGATCTCGGCGACCGGCAACTCGTACGTTCGGCCCACCTCGACGTCGTTCTGGGTCGCGATGACGGTGAAGGGATCGGGCAGCGGGCGCGTCACGCCGTCGACCGTGACCTGCGTCTCCTCCATCGCCTCCAGCAGCGCCGACTGCGTCTTCGGCGGCGCGCGGTTGATCTCGTCGCCGAGGAGGAGGTTCGTGAAGACGGGACCGGCCTGAAACTCGAACTCGCGCGTCTTCTGGTTGAAGACGCTCACGCCCGTCACGTCCGACGGCAGGAGGTCGGGCGTGAACTGCACGCGCTTGAACGAACAGTCGACGGAGCGGGCGATCGCCCGCGCGAGCATCGTCTTGCCGACGCCGGGCACGTCGTCGAGGAGCAGGTGGCCTCGCGCGAGGATCGCGACGAGGATGTGTTCGATCGTGTCGCGCTGGCCGACGATGACCCGCTCGACGTTCGCTGCGATTCGCTCCGTCAGCGCGGCCGCGTCCGCGACCGGCAGGGCTGTGCGTCCGCTGAATCCGGCGTCTGTGGTCTCCGCGTCAGTCATGGTCTTCGCTCGGGGACTCGTCTCGGTGTCTCGACGGCGAGCACGCGCCTCGCGTCCGTCCGTACCCTGACGTCGATGGTCCGTACGCACCTCTCACACGACACGTACCGCGGCGATCTACCTAACTCTGCCGGGCGGGAACGTATTGTCCTTCGTCATATTCTTCGTCGAGCGACCGTGTGCGCCCCGAAAGCGATTTCGTCGTCGATTCGAGAAACTCGTCCGCCGTAAAAATAAGAAATCAGACACCACTCGAAAACCGCGCCGGTCGCGGTTCCGGACGCTTATGCCCCTCCGTCGCCCCTGATTCGAACATGGCTACGGTGACCGGCCCGCCGGAGCGGATGACCGAGGTCCGCGACGAACTCACCCCGATGTTGAGTCAGTACTACGATCTCTGTGCGGCCTACGACGACTCCCTGCTTCTCTTTCAGGTCGGCGACTTCTACGAGGCGTTCTGCGAGGCGGCCGAGGAGACCGCTCGGGTCTGCGAGATCACGCTCACGAAGCGCGAGGACAGCACCGGCACCTACCCGATGGCGGGGATCCCGATCGACAACGCGGCGAAGTACATAGAGCGCCTGCTCGACGCGGGGTACCGGGTCGCCGTCGCGGAGCAGGTCGAAGACCCCGAGGAGGCCAGCGGGCTCGTCGACCGCGCCGTCACCCAGATCGTCACGCCGGGAACGGTCGTCGAGGACGAACTCCTGCGCGCCGGGTCGACGAACTACGTCGCGGCCCTGGCGTCCGACCCTGACGACGGCCGCGACGACGAGCACGTCGACGACCGCGCCGCGAGCGCCCACGCCGTCGCCGCCGTCGACGTCTCCACCGGCGAGTGTCTCGTCACGAGCGTCGGCGACCGCGACCGCCTCGCGGAGGAGGTAGAGCGCCTCCAACCGGCCGAACTCCTCCGCGCCCCCGAGATGGCCGACTTCCCCGTCGACGCGCTCGACGTCGACGCGATGGAGACCGACTACGACCCCGAGGCGTTCGCCCGAGACGTCGCGGGCGAGCGGGTCGCCGCGTACGCGCCGAATCCCGACGCGGTCGTCGAGAACGCGGCCGAACTCCGGGCGGTCGGCGCGGCGCTCGCGTACGCCGAGTACACGCAGGGCGGCGAGCGGCTGGCGTACGTCTCGCGGATCACGCGCTATGACCCCCGCGAGTCGCTGCGGCTCGACGCGACCGCCCTCCGGAGCCTCGAACTGTTCGAGACGCGGGGTCACGGCGCCGGCCGCGCGCTCGTCGACGTGCTCGACGACACCTCCTGCGCGCTCGGCCGACGCCTCCTCTCGCGGTGGCTCCGCCGCCCGCTCGTCGACCGCGATCGCATCGAGGCTCGCCACGACGCCGTCGAGGAGTTCGCGGCGCGCTCGCTCGTCCGCGAGGCGGTCCGCGACCACCTGACGGACGTGTACGACGTGGAGCGGCTCGTCGGCCGCGTCTCCCGCGGCCGGGCGAACGCCCGGGACCTCCGCGCGCTCAAGACCACGCTCGACGTGGTGCCGGACGTGAAGGCCGCGCTGGACGAGGTGGAGTCGGACGCCCTCCGCGACCTCCGCGGCGCGCTCGACGAGATGGCGGACGTGCGCGACCTGATCGGACGGGCGATCCGGCCGGAGCCGCCGATCGAGATCACCGAGGGCGATGTGATCCGCGAGGGGTTCGACGAGGAGCTCGACGGTCTGCGCGCGACCGAGCGCGAGGGCCGCGAGTGGGTCGCGGAGCTGGAGGAACGAGAGCGAGAGCGGACCGGCATCGACTCGCTCGACGTGGGCTACAACCAGGTCCACGGCTACTACATCGAGGTGACGAATCCCAACCTCGACGCCGTCCCCGACGACTACACCCGGCGGCAGACGCTGAAGAACTCGGAGCGCTTCTACACGCCCGAACTCAAGCGCCGAGAGGACGAGATCCTCGGGGCGGCCGAGCGCGCCGACGCGCTCGAATACGAGCTGTTCTGCGAGGTCCGCGCCGCCGTCGCCGACGAGGCGGAGCGCGTGCAGGCGCTCGCGGACGCGCTCGCCGCGCTCGACGTGCTCGCGACGCTCGCGGCCGTCGCCGTCGCCAACGACTACGCCCGGCCGGCGTTCGCCGAGGACGGGATCCGCGTCGAGGCCGGCCGCCACCCCGTAGTCGAGCGAACCCGGCCCTCGTTCGTTCCGAACGACGCCGACCTCGGTCCCGGGGAGGTCGCGATCATCACCGGCCCGAACATGAGCGGCAAGTCGACGTACATGCGCCAGATCGCCCTGATCGTCGTGCTCGCGCAGGCGGGGAGCTTCGTCCCCGCCGACGCCGCCAGCCTGCCGATCGTCGACCGGGTGTTCACCCGCGTCGGCGCGAGCGACGACATCGCGGGCGGGCAGTCGACCTTCATGCGCGAGATGAGCGAACTCACGGACATCCTCCACGGCGCGACCGAGGACTCGCTCGTCCTCCTCGACGAGGTCGGCCGGGGGACGAGCACGGCCGACGGCCTCGCCATCGCGCGGGCGACGTCGGAGTTCCTCCACGACGAGATCGGCGCGTACGCGCTCTTTGCGACCCACTACCACGAACTTACGGACCTCGCGGGAGAGCGCGAGCGGGTGCGGAACCTCCACTTCGCGGCGAGCGGCGACGGCGAGTCGGTGACGTTCCTCCACCGCGTCGACGAGGGCGCCTCGTCGTCCTCCTACGGCGTCGAGGTCGCCCGGATGGCGGGCGTCCCCGAGTCCGTGGTCGGCCGGTCGCGGGAACTCGTCGCGGCGCGGGAGGCGGCCGACGCGACGCGCTCGGCGGCGTCCGACGCGCGGACGCGCGACGCGCCGACCGCCGACGCGAGGTCCGCCGAGGCACCGACCGCCGACGCCACCCCTCCCGCCCCGCGAGACGCGCGTCAGACCACGCTGACGAACGGCTCCCGTCCGGCGGCCGACGACGGGGAGGAGACCGCCCGCGCCGGGGGCGAAACCGGCATCCCCGCTCGTGATCTACGGAGCACGGACGGCAAACACGACGGCGCGCTCGACCCGGCGAGGGCCGGCGAGCGCGCGGACGATCGCCTCGACGCCGACGCCCTCGCGTCGGTCGCGGCGGAGCTCCGGTCGCTCGACGTGGCGCGGACGACGCCGCTGGAGGCGCTCAACGCCCTGAACGAACTCAAACGGAGGCTCGATGACGGTTAGGAAACTCCCCCCCGACACGATAGAACGGATCGCCGCCGGCGAGGTGGTGACGCGCCCGGCGAGCGTCGTTCGCGAACTGGTGGAAAACAGCCTCGACGCGGGCGCGACGCGGATCGACGTCGCCGTCGACGGGGACGGGACGGAGCGCATCCGCGTCGTCGACGACGGTCGCGGGATGAGCGAGGCGGACGCCGAACTCGCGGTCGAACACCACACGACGAGCAAACTCGGGTCGAGCGCCGACGTGGAGCGCGTCGACACCCTCGGCTTCCGCGGCGAGGCGCTCCCGAGCATCGCCGCGGTGGCGACGCTCGACGTGACCACGAACGACGGCGGCGCGCGCGGGACGCGCCTCGTCGTCGCCGACGGTGAGACGTCGATCCGGGCCGCCGGCCGGGCGGTCGGCACGACCGTCGAGGTCCGGGACCTGTTCCACAACCGCCCCGCCCGGCGGAAGTCGCTCGCGTCCGCGAAGGCGGAGTTCGGGCGCGTAAGCGACGTCGTGACGCGGTACGCGCTCGTCCGACCCGACGTGCGCGTTTCGCTCTCGCACGACGGCCGCGAGGTGTTCGCCACGACCGGGTCCGGCCGCTACGAGGACGCGATCCTCGGCGTCTACGATCGCGTCGTCGCGGGGCGGAGCACGACGTTCGACTACCAGACGACCGCCGAACTGGACGGGCGCGACCGACCGATCCGCGCGGAGGGACTGCTCGTCTACCCGTCGATCACGCGCGCGGCGAAGGAGCACGTCTACGTCGCGGTCAACGGCCGGTCGGTCCGCGACGCCGGGGTGCGCCGGGCGACGCTCGCCGGCTACGGATCGCTCCTGCCGAGCGGTCGGTACCCCGTCGCGGTCGTCTCGGTGTCGCTCCCGCCCGGGGCGGTCGACGCGAACGTCCACCCCGCGAAGGACGAGGTGGCGTTCGTCGACGCCGACGCGGTCGAGGCGGCCGTGGAGTCGGCCGTCGCAGACGCGCTGACGACGGCCGACCTCAGGCGGAGCGCCGAGGTCGCGGTCGACCTCGACTCGTCGCTCGAAGCCGTCGAGGGCGACCCGCGCTTCGCGGACGTGACGGTCATCGGCCAGTACCGCGGGTCGTACCTCCTCTGCGAGGCGGACGAGGACCTGCTCGTGATCGACCAGCACGCGGCCCACGAGCGAATCAACTACGAGCGCCTCCGCGACGCGCTCGCCGGCGAGGCTGTCGGATCGCGCCCGGTCGATCCGCCCGCGACCGTCTCGCTCTCGCCGGCGGAGGCGGCCGCCGTCGACGACAACCGCGACGCGCTCTCGCGGCTCGGCTTCGAGGTGACGGCGTTCGGCGGCGGCACCTACCGGATCGAGGGCGTGCCCGCCCCGCTCGGCCGCGCCGCCGACGCGAGCGCCCTCCGCGACGCGATCGACGCGCTCCGGTCAGGCGAGGCTCCCGACGACGCCCGCGAAGAGTTGCTGAAGGACCTCGCCTGCCACCCGTCGCTGAAGGCCGGCGACCGCCTCGACGACGAGACGGCCGCGACCCTCGTCGAGCGCCTCGGCGCGTGCGAGCGCCCCTACGCCTGTCCGCACGGCCGGCCGACGATCCTCTCGTTCGGCGAGGAGACCTTCGTCCGCGGGTTCGAGCGCGAACACCGCCGGCTCGGGTGATCCCTCCTCCTCTCCCGCCCGCCCGTCCTCCCCCGCTCACCACTCCTTGCAGTCGCGGCAGACGTACCGCCCGCCGTCGAGCCACCGCCGCGCGGCCGACCCGCCGCAGGCGTCGCAGGTCGCGCCCGACGGCGACCACCGGAAGGTCGGCTCCGCGGCGTCGACGCCCGCGGTTCCGTCCGCCGCCGCGCGCGCGGCCGTCGCCGACGAGGCGGAGACGTCGGCGTCCGAGCGAGTCGATTCCGCGTCGGGATCGGCCGTCGAATCGGGCTCGGCGGCCGACTTCGACTCCGCCGCACCGCCGAGGAACTCGTCGAGCGACCGATCCTTGCTCATGCGTGAACCGTTACGTCCGGCGAACCTTAGCGGTGACGACGGCCGGCGGACGATCGGACGGCGGTCGTTGCGGAGATCTGTGGATTGAGCGACGGTCGTCGCGGAGGTATTTGGACTGAGCGGCGTTCGCCGCGAAGGTCTGTGGATTGAGCGACGGTCGTCGCGAAGGTCTGCCGACTGAAACCAACAGATGGCTCACAGAGACACTAGACACCAGTCCGAACCATTAGATGGTTCGACAGACGAGCGGGCGGATGCGGAGCGCCGGTCGCGCCCGGCCGACGCCGACGTTCCGCTCGCGCCCCGGATGATCAGGTAACCCGTCCGCGCGCCTCGACAACCATCAACGCACAAGTACCCCCCGGTCCAACGGCCGCGCATGGTCAGCCTGTTCGACTTCGTCGCGGACCTCCTCGGGAGCACCGTTCGGCTCGTCGTCATCTTCGCCACCGAGGTGCTGCCGAACGACCCCCTGTCGGCGATCGTCTTCCTGATCGGCGGCGCGCTGACGACGTTCTCGATCGCGTTCTTCGGCTACCTCGTCCTCGGCGCGGTCGGGGAACTCTTCGGCGGTCTCATGCCGTCGCCCGGTCGTACGCCGCCGCCGCGAGAGTAATCGCCGCTTCGAGGTCGGGGCCGAGCGGCGACCCGACCACGACGCTGTCCGCGTGCTCCAGCACCGCGGCCATCCGGTCGCCCACCTCCTCGACGGTGCCGGCCATGCAGAACGCGTCGACCATGGCGGGCGTCACGAGGTCGAACGCCTCGCGGAACGCACCGGCGCTGATTCGCTCGCCGATCTCCCCCGCGCGGTTGCGGTCGATCCCGTGGCGGTCGAGCACCGGCGGGGCCGCCCCCGCGGCGATGAACGCGACCGGCGGTCGGGCGGCCTCGCGGGCGGCCGCCGCGTCGTCGTCGACGCTCACGCTCGCGTAGGCGGCGAGGTCGAACGCGCCGAGGCCGTCGACGCGGTCCTCCCGCCCGATCTCGACCTGCTCGCGCGCCCACGCGAGGTCCGCGGGGTGCGAGCCGTTGAACAGCAGGCCCTCGGCGCGCTTCGCGGCCATCCGGCACATGTGCGGTCCCTCGCCGCCGACGTACACCGGGATCTCCCCCGGCGGCTCGTAGTTCAACCCCGCGTCGCGGGCGTCGAACGTTCCCTCGCGGGTGACGCGCTCGCCCCGCCAGAGCGTCCGCGCGGTCTCGAACGCCTCCAGCACCGGTCTGAGGCCCCGCTCGTCCGCCAGTCCGAGGTTTCGCAGGGTCGACGGGTCGCCGGGGCCGATCCCGAACACCGCGCGCCCCCCGGACGCCTCGTCGAGCGTCGCCACCTTCGAGGCCAGCGTCACCGGGTGCGTCTCGTAGGGGTTGGCGACGCCCGGCCCGAGGCGGATCTCGTCGGTCCGGGCGGCGACGAGCGAGAGGACGGCGAAGGGGTCGCGGTTGTTGTAGTGACAGCTCGAAAACAGCGCGTCGTAGCCGGCACCCTCCGCCGCGACGCCGAGGTCGACGAGGCGGGGGACGGGGTGCTCTGGCGTGATCTCGATCCCGAGCAGCCCTCCCCTTTCGTCGCCCTCGTCCCCTTCGGATCGCGCCCGCCCGCCCTCACCGCGGCTCATACGCCCACCCCCTGAGCGCCTGCCGGACGAAGTCGCTCTCCACGTCGCGGAAGTGCTCGTCGCTGCCGGCGTGGTCGCCGAACTCGAAGCCGCGGACGACGACGACGGGCGTCCCGCCGTCGCCCTCGCCGGCGACGAGGTTCGCGGCCGCCGCGAGTTCGTCGATCACGTTCTGGACGGTCACGCCCAGCTCCCGCCCGTCGCGGTCGGGTTCGCCCCGCCAGTCGCGGCTCGCGGGCGTCCCGGCCCAGCCGATCGCCACGCCGCGCTGGCCGTGGCGGAACGGCCGGCCGCAGGTGTCGGTGACGATCACCCGCTCCGCCGGAAGCTCCGCGCGGATCCGCTCCGCGCTCGCCGTCGGCCGCTTCGGGAGGAGCAGGAGGTCCGCGCCGGGGACGTTGGAGCGGTCGATGCCGGCGTTGACGCAGACGTGGCCGAACCGCGTCTCCGTGAGGAGGAAGGGCGCTTCGGTGACGATCTCGGTGCTCTCTTCGAGCACCGCCTGCGCGAACCGCGGGTCCTTCTCCTCGCCCGTCAGCGCCGAGAGGTTCGCGGCGATCTCGCGGGCGCGCGGCCCGGCGGGGAAGTCGTCGAGGTCGGCGAGCCGGCCCTCCGCCTTCGAGACGACGGTGCTCGCGACGCACACCACGTCGTCGGGGCGGAGGTCGACCCGGCCGCGGACGAGCGCCGCGATGTCGTCGCCGGGCTCCACCTCCGGGACGTCGGGTACGGCGAAAAGTTCCATGTCCGCGACTGGGCGCGGTCGATAAAAAAGGACGCCGGTGCTGGTGAATCGGGCCGGTATCGGCTCGGGACTCGATCCCTCCGACTACCGATCCGATTCCCGGTGGAGCGTCACGTCGACGCTCCCCTCCTCGACGGTCGCGGTCATCATCGTCGCCTCCTCGGCCGGGTCCACCCCGGTCGCGCTCCCGGGGTTCAGGATGCGGACGCCCTCGACGACGTCGTCCATCGGCTCGTGGGTGTGCCCCGCGACGCCGATCACCTGGTGGCCGCCCTGTTCTGCGACGGTCCCCGCGACCCGCCGCTCGTAGCCCGAGCGGTCGCCCGTCCCGTGGGTGACGACGAACTCCACGGCCCCGAACCCGACGGTGGCGATCTCGGGCAGGTCGAGCTCCGCCCCGTCGACGTTGCCGGCGACGGCGGTGAGGTTCCCGCCCGCCAGCTCCTCGACGGTCGACAGCGCCTCCGACGAGTCGAAATCGCCCGCGTGGATCGCGTGGTCGGCGGCCTCGACGCGCTCGCGGATCCACTCGGGGATTTCGGACGCTCGCGACGGGACGTGCGTGTCGCTGATGATCGCCAGATCCATGCCGGTGCGTGGGACGCGACCGCAAAAGCCGTTGTGCCCGCCCGCGTAGGCAGGACCGATCCGAACCGTGGCCCGCGCGCACGTCGTCACCGCCTTCCTCCGCCACCGCGGCGAGGTGCTCCTCGTCCGCCGGAGCGACGCGGTCGGCACCTACGCCGGCAAGTGGGGCGGCGTCTCCGGGTACGTCGAGGGCGACCCCGCCGACGCGCTCGCGGACGCTCGCCGCGAGACCGCCGAGGAGGTCGGCGTCCGGGACGCGACGCTCGTCCGGGCGGGCGATCCCCTCCCGGTCGACGACGGCGATCACGAGTGGATCGTCCACCCGTTCCTGTTCCGGGTCTCGACCCGCGGGGTGACGTTGAACGAGGAACTCGCGGACGCTGAGTGGGTTCAGCCCCCGGAGATCCTCTCGCGCGCGACGGTCCCGGCACTGTGGGAGGCCTACGAGCGGGTCGCTCCGACCGTCGAGACGGTTCGCGCGGACGAGGAACACGGCTCGGCGTACGTCTCGGTGCGCGCGCTCGAAGTACTGCGTGACCGCGCCGCGGTCGCGGCCGATTGGGACGAGGTCGCGGCGGTCGCCCGCGACCTGCGGGACGCCCGGCCGAGCATGGCCGCGCTCGGGAATCGGGTCAACCGCGCGATGGCGGAAGCGGACGAGGTCCCCGAGGCGGTGCTCGCGCGGGCGGCGGCGGCCGTGACGGAAGCGGTCGCGGCGGACGGGCGGGCAGCGGCGAACGCGGCCGAGATACTGACCGCGGGGGCGCCGGCCGCCGAGGTCCGAGACGGGACGGTCGGGACGGTCGTGACGCTCTCGCGCTCGGGGACGGTGACGGACGCGCTCCTGCGGGCCGACCCGTCCGCCGTCGTCGTCGCCGAGTCGCGGCCGGCGCGCGAAGGGGTGGGCGTCGCCGAGGAACTCGCCGACGAGGGAATCGACGCGACGCTGACGACGGACGCGGCGATCCCGTACGTCCTCGCCGAGGAGGGCGCGGACGCCGCACTCGTCGGGGCCGACGCGGTGCTGTCGGACGGGAGCGTCGTCAACAAGGTCGGTACGAGGGCGCTCGGCCTCGCGGCGGCGCGAGAGGGCGTCCCCCTGTACGTCGTCGCCGCCCGCGACAAGGTGTCGCCGGACGACGCCTTTCGGACCGAGTTCGGCGACCCGGCTGACGTGTCCGACGGGCCGACAAACGGGGAACGCGTCGCGGATCGATCCGCCCGAGTGGACGTGCTGAACCCGATCTTCGACCGGACGGACGCCGATCTCGTGACCGGGATCGTCACCGAGGACGGCGCGCTCGACGCCGAGGGAGTCCGGACGGTGGCGGCGGAACACCGGCGGTCGGCCGAGTGGGACGACGAGGGGACTAACGGATTTAGAACGATTTGATCCCGAGACTGTTCACCCCTCGCAGTAAGGAGACGCTGGCACATCTCACCCGGTGCGCTCGCAAAGACATTGATATCCCTGTGCAGAGTGCCCGACGACAAACGCGTGGACCTCCGACGCGAGTGCGTACATCTTCTCCGCACGCTCGGCGGCCGCAAGTCCGTCCTGATAGTACGTCTTTGCCCGGTGGTTTCGCCACAGGTCCGACAGATCCTCGGCGACGGACGCGGCGAAGATGCCCACCGACGCCGCCTCGCGATACACGCCGGGGTGCGTTCCGGGAAGATCACTCGGTTGCGTCGTCCCCCGTTCTAACAGTCGAAACTCGATGGTTCGCTCGATCGCGACGAACGACGTCTCGATGACGAGTGTGTAGTGACCTTCGTCGAGTAACGTCTCACCGCCGTCGAGCAACCGACACGCCTTCCGCAGCTGCAAGAGGGCTGCATCCTCCACGTCGAGTCCCGATTCGATTTCGGCGGGCCGACGATCGAACGCGGCTTGCACGTCGTCGATGAGCGTCTCGATGCTCCTACTACTCATCGGCAAGAACCTCCTTGCGGATCGACTGAAGACGCTCCGTTCCGTGGACGGTGATCCCCTCCTCGAAGATCTCCCGAAGTTTTCCGCCGGCTCGGCGCGCGCTGTCAGCCGATTCGACGTACGCCTCGAAGTCGAAGCGATCCCCGTCGAACCGACGATCGCTGAGATGGCTTACGACGCCCGTAACGCGCCTTCGAGCGGTCGTTCTGTCGCCGGCGACGACGACGAACAAGTCGATATCGCTCCGTCTGTCGGCTTCCCCGCGAGCGACGCTACCGAACAGGACGATACCGAGGAGTTTCTCGACGTCCTCGCTCTCCGCGAGGGCCTCACGAACCTCCGCGACGAACGCCTGCACGGGTTCTTGGAACTCCGGCTGATCGATTGCGAGTATCGGGTCGTCCTTCTGGAGCCTCGACGGGTCGATAGAGACGTAGTTACGCTGTGGCGTCTCACGGATGCGAACCGCTCCGAGGCGGTCGAGTAGTTCGACGGCCCGCCAAGCCGTAGAACGAGCGACGCCTGTCGCGTCGCCGAGTTCAGCGATCGTGAACTCCGTCTCGTGTGCGTCGGCGATGAGTCTGAGAACGTCGTCCGCAGCACCGATTTTGAAGATCTCCGCGTCGTCGCCAGAGCCGACGTCGATGCAAACTTTTATACCTCGATCTTTCTCATCGGACATTGTCTGATTAGACGAAACAAGGGATAAATATTCGTCGGTCGGACGGTCAGCGGTCGACTTCTGAGGCGGCGAATCGTCCCCGACCGAAGAGTCCATCGGGAAGTGTTACGAAAGTGCTTTTTGACACGCAGGGATAGATGGTCACGGTGGCGATGAGGAGAGTTACCCCCTCTGAGCCCCTCGTGATGAGGGATTTCACCGAGCCACCACTCACGGAACGTCGCGGCTGCGACTCTACTGGCCGCTATCTCCTCGTCGGAGATCCCTCGTTGCAAAGGTCTTCCCCGAGCCGCCCGCCTCGAAAGATTGAATCGGCGATGCGAGGAGAGTGGCCACCATGGAACTCTCGCGGATCGTCGTCCACGACTCGGTCGACCTCGTCTTCCCGCCCGCGGCGCTGTGCGACGGCCTCTCCGACCTCGACGTGCCGGTCGAACCCGGCGGCGACCCGGATCTCGGCGACGGCGACGCCGTCGTCGCCTTCGGCCCGCACCCGTCGTTTCTCGACGCCGACTGGGTCCACTGCATCCGCGCCGGCTTCGACGAGTTCGACCTCGACGCCTACGAGTCCGCGGGCGTCGCGCTGACCAACAGCACCGGCATCCACGACGCCTCGGTCGGCGAGACGGTCGCCGGGATGATGCTCGCGTTCGCCCGGCGGTTGCACGTCTATCGGGACGCGCAGGACGAGCGCGAGTGGACGAGCGAGCCCTACGAGGCACCGTTCACGCTGGAGGGGGAGCGCGTCTGCGTCGTCGGCCTGGGCACGCTCGGGCGCGGCATCGCCGCCCGCGCCTCGGCGCTCGGGATGGACGTCGTCGGCGTCCGTCGCTCGGGCGACCCGGTTCCCGGCGTTCGCGAGGTGTTCACGCCGGACCGACTCCGCGAGGCCGTCTCGGGGGCGCGATTCGTCGCGCTGGCGACGCCGTTGAACGACGCGACGGAGGGTCTCCTTGGCGCGGCCGAGTTCGACGCGATGCGCGAGGACGCCTACCTGCTCAACGTCTCCCGCGGGTCGGTCGTCGACGAGGCGGCGCTGATCGGGGCGCTCGACGCGGGCGACGTCGCGGGCGCGGGGCTCGACGTGTTCGAAACCGAGCCGCTGCCCGAGGACTCGCCGCTCTGGGGCTTCGAAGAGGTGATCGTCACGCCCCACTCCGCGGCGATGACGAACGCCTACCACCGGGACGTCGCGGGATTGGTCCGGGAGAACGTCGACCGACTCCGCGAGGGACGGGAGATGACGAACCGGGTGGCGTGACTCGCCCGGGTTGCGCGGCTGGCGACGCGTTCAGGGTCCTTCCTCGGTCGCCTCGCGGTACCGGATGAGTTCGTCCACGAACAGGAGCTTCAGCGCCATGGTGCCGGCGGTGCAGACGGCCGTCGTGACGGGCTTCTGTTTGTAGGCCGCGTACAGTCCGTAGCAGAAGACCGGGATGGCTGCCGCGTTGAGCACCTGCGGAAAGCCGAATCCCATCACGCTCCTGCCCTCGGCGAGCCAGTGCTCCTCGGCCTTCACGCCCCGGTACATCCAGTCGTCCGACTCCCCTTCCGGCGGCCGGAAGAGCACCGGATTCACCGCGACGTAGAGGATCGTGAGCCTGAGCAGGAGCGGCTTTCTGGCGTAGAGAGCGAGGACGAGGACGGGGTAGGAAAGCAGTCGCGTCCACCCGCTCTTGGGGTTCGAGTGGCGGTCCCAGAAATCGTCGGTCGGGATCGTCGGTTTCGGCGTCTTCGTCGGCATCGTCTCTCGGACGTAGGTTCGCGGCCGACATAGCTTCCCGCCCTCAGGTCACGAACTTCAGCAGGTCGTCGCGCTTCGCCTCGTGGAAGTGGTGTCGGAGCGCCTCCTTCAGCGCCTCCACGTTCCCCCGCTTCGCGCTGATCGGCGCGATCGTCTCCGTCCACTGCTGCCACGGGGGGTAGAGGCCGAGTCGGTCGCAGAGTTCGTTCAGGCGCTCGTCGCGGTCGTCGACCTTGTCCATCTTGTTCACCGCGACGACCGCGGGGATCCCCAGCTCTTCGAGAAAGTAGAACATCTCCACGTCGTGGGGGATCTCCTCGTCGTTCGTGTGGCGGTCGATGATCTCGACCGCGCTCTTGCCGTCGACGACGAGCACCCCGGCGAGGATGCGGTCGGCGTTGTCCTCGACGTACCGGACGATGTCGGTCTTGATCTGCTCCCGTCGGCGCTCGTCCACGCCGGACATGAAGCCGAAGCCGGGGAGGTCGGTGAACATGAAGTCCTCCGACGCCCAGTCGAAGTGGTTTGGCTCGCGGGTCACGCCCGGCTTCTTCCCCGTCGTGAACCGGTCGTGGCCGGTGAGTTCGCGCATCAGCGTCGACTTCCCGACGTTCGACCGCCCGACGAAGACCACCTCGGCCCCCCGGTTCGGCCGCTCCTCGAACATACGCCCTCTATTCGGCCGCGCGGGATACCTCTTGCGAGGCGGTGAGACTCAGTCCGCCGGCTCCACGTTCTGGTTCGTCCGGAACAGGTTCGTCGGATCGTACTCGCGTTTGAGTTCGGTCAGGCGCTCGTAGTTGTCGCCGTACGCCGACGATTCGTCGTCTTCTCCCTCACTGATGAAGTTCACGTAGGTCCCGGCGAGCGCGTACGGGGCCATCGCGTCGTAGAACTCTCGCGCCCACGTCACGCACTCGTCGTCCCGCGCCGGATCCTCCCACCGAGTGTGGACGTTCATCACGTACTCGGCGTCGCGGTGGGGGTACGCGGTGGCGTCCGCGGGGACGCGGGTGACGGCCCCGCCCAGCCGCGCGAAGGCGAGTTCCGTCTGCGGCGACGGGAGTCGCGCGGCGTACTCGACGGCCGTGTCGATGGCCTCGTCGGTCAGGTCGGCGAAGTTGTGCGACTTCCAGTAGTTGCGCGCGCCGGGTTCGAGCAGCGGATCGAACGCCTGCTGCCACTCGACGTATCGGTGGGGCCCGATCACGTCGGCGATCGGATCGCCGAACTCCCGAAGCGGCTCCATCCTCGCCTCGCCCGCCACCGGATCGCCCGCGTAGAAGGCGGCGAGGACGAGCACGTCAGTCCCGTGTACGTCCTCCGGGAGGAACGGCAGCGGTGGTGCCTTTCTGAGGACGAACCAGACGACGAGGTCGTCGGGCACCCCCGCGTTGAACTCGCGAACGAATCGGAGAACGTCCGCCGCGTCGTCGTGCGGATGCACGATCAACCCCGAGAGTATTTCGGGGCCGACGTCGTGGAGCCGGAATTCGAACGACGTGACGATTCCGAAGTTGCCGCCGCCGCCGCGGATTCCCCACAGGAGGTCCCGGTTTTCCTCCTCGCTCGCGCGAACGAGCTCGCCGTCGGCGGTGACCACGTCCGCCGACGCGAGGTTGTCGACCGTCATCCCGTACTTGCGCGAGAGCCAGCCGAATCCGCCGCCGAGCGTGAGCCCCGCGATCCCCGTCGTCGAGTTGAACCCGACCGGCGTCGCGAGGCCGAACGCCTGCGTCTCGTGGTCGAATTCGGCGAGCGTCGCCCCCGGTTCGACTCTCGCGGTCCGACGGGACGGGTCGACGCGGACCGACCGCATGGACGAGAGGTCGATCACGAGGCCGTCGTCGCACACCGCGCTGCCCGCGACGTTGTGCCCCCCGCCCCGAACGGCGACGAGGAGGTCGTTCTCGCGCGCGACGTTCACCGCCTCGATCACGTCCGCGACGCCGGCGCAGCGGGCGACGACCGCCGGACGTCGATCGATCATCCCGTTCCAGACCGACCGCGCCTCGTCGTAGCCGACGTCGTCGGGGCGGAGCAGGTCCCCGCGGAACCCCGCGCCGAGTCGGGCTATCGCGCCGTCGTCCGGCGTCTTGGTGTGAATTGACATAGCATATCACGACACGTACGTCTCGGAAGGGTAAATACGTCGACCGTTTTCGTCGGGGGGAACGTTCCCAGCCGTTATCGCGATTCGTCCATGCGTCCGCGTCGCTCGGCGGTGAGTCGAACCCGGTGAGGGGACGGACCGAGCGCGTGCGTCGCCGCCGCGGTCGATCGTCGACTGCTCCCTCGGCGTCGTAGCCGTGCGGGAACCGACGACCGCGAGGCGTAGCTTCTACCCCGCTCGGCGAGAAGGTCGGCCCGATGGACAAACAGCAGTTGCGCGAGCGGATCTGGGACGAACTGGAAGCGCGCGGCGAAGCCCGGTTTCCGTACCCGCCGCACGGACGGATCCCCAACTTCGCCGGGGCGAAGGAGGCGGCGGAGCGACTGACGGCGAACGAGGAGTGGCACGGTGCGGACGTGATCAAGTCGAACCCCGACGCGCCGCAGCTTCCCGTCCGGCGGCCGCGCTGCGACGGGGGAAGACGGTGTACATGGCCGTCCCCCGGTTGCGGGACGAGGAGTGCTTCCTCCGGCTCGATCCGGCGGAGATCGAGGACGTAGATCACGCGGCGACGATCGGCGGCTCGTCCGAAGTCGGCGACCGGGTCGGACCCGAGGAGATGGAGTCGGTGGACCTCATCGTCTCGGGCAGCGTCGCGGTCACGGAACGGGGCGCGAGGATCGGCAAGGGCGAAGGGTACAGCGATCTGGAGTTCGCGATCCTCCGCGAGTTCGGCCTCGTCGACGATGAGACGACGACCGTCACCACCGTCCACGAGATCCAGGTCGTCGACGAGGCGGTGCCGACGTCCGACCACGACGTGCCGATGGATCTGCTCGTCACCCCCGATCGGACGGTTCGGACGACCGCCTCGGGATCCAAGCCGGCGGGCATCGCGTGGGACGAACTCGACGACGAGCGAATCGAGGAGATCCCGGTTCTGGGACGGTTGCGGCCGCGGTGATACGCGCGACGATTCGTCGTAGGGAATCGTCGCTCGCGGCGGTCGTGCGACCCCGAGGGCGGAGTGTTTCGAGCGTGGAACCGTGCGAAGAGGAGGTGATGACGCGTCTCCGGAGCGTTCCGAAACGGGGCAAGGTTTTTGAGGGCGTATATACCAGATATACGCATGGTGAAGACCATCCGAGTTCCGGATGAGTATCACAGCTGGGTAGCCTCGCACAAGCGCGAAGACGAAACGATGGCCGAGACGCTCCGCCGACTGACGCGGGCACCGCCGCCGGTGGAGCCGGTCCTGTCGCCCGAGGAGGCGGACGACCTCCGCGAGGCGATTCGCCGCCGGCGAGACGCGTCCAGAGGTCGTCGGGCAGCGATCGCCGCTCGGCTCGGCGAGGCCGAGATCGACGTCGAATGATCCTCGACACTAGCTACCTTCTCGCATTACTGGAGCACGACGAGGCGGCGTTTGACATGGGCATGACGATGTACGAGCGGAGCGTTCCAGCCCGCGTCTCCGTGACGTCCGTCTTCGAACTCTTCTACGGTGCTGCGCTCACCCTTGATGACGAAGAACGTCGGCAGGTGCGGAACGTCTTGATGGGCTATCCGTGGGTCCCGATAGACGACGAGATCGCGCGGCTCGCGGCCGAGATGGTCGCGGCGGCGGATCGGGATGCGGGCGGCCCGGAACAAAGCGGCGTCGAGGATAACGACGCCTACATCGGCGCGACCGCTCGGGCGTACTCCGAGCCGGTGCTCACGAGAAACGACGCGGATTTCGAGAAACTGGGCGTCGATGTCGAGACGTTCTGAGCGCTCTTGCTCCGTAGTCTTTCGGTCTCGTCCAGGGTTTTCTTGTCGCTGTAACCGTCTCGATGAGGAGGGAAAACCCACACGGGACCGAAACGCCCGTCCGACCTCGCCGCCGTCAGCGACATCCGCGGACGAGGCCGTTCGTCACTCCGGCGGCAGTTCCCTGTCGTAGTAGTCGCCGCGCTCGGGGATCTCCTCCGCGTCGTCGGGATCGACCTCGAACACGGATTCGTCGGCCGTGCCGTCGACGACGCTGGCCATGATTTCGAGCGCAAGCCGGGAGAGCTTCCCGTTGGACTTCTGGTCGACGCCGCCGCGGATCTCCACGAGCACGCTGCCGTACCCTTGCAGGCCGTAGCTGTTGCGCGCGATGCCGGGGTACGTGCCGCCGGGGTACTGACTCGCCTCGGCGTAGCCGAACCGCGAGACGTGGTCGTAGGCGTGCCGCACGAGTTGCTTCGAGAGGTCCTGTGCGTCCGCCGGCACGCCCTCCGCGATGGGCCAGTACAGCGACGTGGTGATCATCCTCCCGTCGTCGGTGACGTACGTCCCCTGGTTGTGCACGTCGACGACCCACAGCGGATCGACCTCGGCGACCGCGTCCACGACCGCCTGCGCCTCGGGGACCGGGTTCTCGGGGTACTCGTCCGGGCGGTTCTGATACAGCGTGCTCTCCGTCCAGTCCGGCCAGTGGTAGCGGTTGACGTCCCAGCCGACGCCGGCGTCGAACGACGTGAAGAAGCCCTCCTCCGTGTCGCGAGCGGGCGCGTCGGGGTCGACGTTGTACCGCTGGAACAGGTCCGGCTCGGACCCGTCGGGGTTCGCCCGCGGGATCACGTTCACGGTCACCTCGTCGAGCAGGTCGTCGGCCTCGCCGCTCCCGCTCGACAGGTACTGGAGCATCGACAGCGCCGCTTCGGTCCCGTGCGGTTCGTTTCCGTGCTGTTGCGTGACGAACATCACGTCCGTGTCGCCGCTGCCCACCCGCGCGAGGTGGATGTCCCGTCCCCGGTTCGAGGTGCCGACGGACTCCAGGGAGAACTCGCGGGCGCTCGTCCGCGCTACCTTCTCGAGGTCCGAAACGAGTTCCTCGTAATCGCGGAACGCCTCCACCTTCCGCGGTTCGTTCTCCGTGACCCACGGTCCCCCCGGGACGATGTGATTCTCCCGCTTTGCACCGGCGACGCCGCTGAGTAGCGCTCCGCCGAACGCCGCCCCGCCGAACGTCTTCAGTACGTTTCTTCTATCCATCACTACCATAAGTTGATCTACTAAATATTATACTTTTATCAAAATAAGTGATAGTAACCGATGCGTGGGTGTTGGTAACAACCTCGACTCCGGTCGGCGAGCGTCGGCGGCCCCCGTTTATTTGCGCTCGGGTGCGAACGTGAACGCGTGCGACTCGTAGAGGTCCTGATTCCGACGGGGAGGCGAAACGCAGTACTCGACGTGCTCGACGACGAGGGGATCGATTACGCCCTCACCGACGAGGCCAGCGGGCGCGGATTCACCGCGGTCGTCACGTTTCCCCTTCCGACGGGGGCCGTCGAACCGGTGCTCTCGCGGCTCCGCGACGCCGGCATCGAGGAAGACTCGTACACGGTCGTCGTCGACGCCGAAACCGTCATCTCGCGGCGGTTTCAGCGGCTTCAAGCCCGCTTCGAGGAGACGGAGGAAAACGGCGGTAGCAGAATCGCCAGAGAGGAGCTTCACGCGCAGGCGACGGAGCTCGAACCCGAGTTCGACACGTACCTCGCGATGACCATCATAAGCGCCGTCGTCGCGACGGCCGGCGTGTTGGTGGACTCGCCCGCGGTCGTCGTCGGCTCGATGGTGATCGCGCCGCTCGTCGGTCCCGCGATGGCGACGAGCGTCGGATCGGTCGTCGACGACCGCACGCTCTTTCGCCGCGGCGTCCGCCTGCAGATGCTCGGGATCGTCGCCGCCACCGTCAGCGCCGCCGCGTTCGCGTTCCTGGTGAAGCTGACCGGCATCATCCCGCCGACGCTCGACCCGTTCACGCTGCGGCAGTTCGCCGGGCGACTCACTCCCGACTTCCTCTCGCTCGCGGTCGCGCTCGGGGCGGGGGCCGCCGGGGCGATCAGCATCACCTCCGGCGTCTCGATCGCGCTCGTCGGCGTGATGATCGCCGCCGCGCTCGTCCCGCCGATCGCCGTCGTCGGCATCGGAATTGCCTGGAACCAGCCGATGACCGTCGTCTCCTCGGGCGTCCTGGTGCTGGTGAACGTGCTGTCGATCAACCTCTCGGCGCTGGCGGTGCTCTGGTACCGGGGCTACCGACCCGAAAACTGGCTCAGACAGGACGAGGTGCGGAGTGCGACGTTCAAACGCATCGCCGCGCTCGCGGTCGCGATCACGATTCTGTCGGTGTTTCTCGGCGGCGTCACGTACACCTCCCACCAGACCGAAGCCTACGAGCGGGACATCGAAGGCACGGTGCACTCGGTCGTCGAGTCGCCGCCCCACGAGGGGTTTTCGGTGCTCGACGTTCGAATCGAGTACGACAGCCAGCTTCCCTTCCGCGAACCGGAACGCGTGGTGGTGACGGTCGGCCGACCGGTCGGCGAGACGTCGCCGGAACTCGCCACGACGCTGTTCGACCGCCTGGAATCGGATCTGTCCGCGCCCCCCGGCGTCTCGCGGTCGGACCCGCCGCTCGACGTGCAGGTTCGGTACGTCGACGTGCAGGCGGCGACCGACGACGGACGTCGAACCGGTTCGCCCGCGGGCGGTAGCGGGTAGGCGCACGCGACGAGTGCGGCGGCAGTGCGGCGGCGGGTGGGCGCGCACGGCAGGTGCGGCCGCGTCCGGCGCGCGCGCCGGACGCGGCCCCCCGCCGGTCCGTTCACCGACGCGCCGAGATCGGCTCGCCGTGTAGCGGAACGTCGAAGTACCGCTCCTCGTCCACCTCGTCCAGCGTCCCCTCGGCGAGCGCGTCGAACGTCTCCCAGAAGCCGACCTTCGTCGCCTCCATCATCCGTCCGAGCGCCTTCTGTCCGATGTCTCCTGTCTGGTAGGACACCTCGTAGAGCATCCCCGGGGCGTCGGTGTGCGGCGTGAGCGAATCGAGATACGACCCCCAGAGTGGCCCGTAGCCGTAGCGCGTGATGCTGTCGAACACGCTGTCGCCACGCTCTGCGAGCGCGTCGGCGACGAGCGCGTTCATGCGGAGCGACCGCGCGCTCGTCTCGTCGTCGATGAACGGGTTGACGACTCGCTCGACCGGGAGGTCGGGATCCTCGTAGGGTGCGCGGTCGCGGTAGGCCGGGCCGTACGCCGCCATCACGCTCATGATCGTCTGCTTCGGCGGCTCGTTCCCGTCGTCGGAGTCGGGGACGAGGTACCCGCCGGACTGGTGGTGGTGCGTGATGGCGAAGTCGGGGTCGGCCCGGAGGTACGACTCGGTGACCGCGCGCACCTCGGGGGCGAGTCGGAGGCCGCTGCTCCCCAGTTCGTACCCCTCGTACGGCATGTCGAGAAACGCCTCGTCGCCGTCGACGGTCCACCACTCCTCGCGGTCGTCCGTCCGCGGGTCGAACTCCGAGGGCGGTCGGATGTTGAAGTCGCGGTTCATGTCGTACCCCGGTTCCGTCCCCTCCGGCGACGCGTAGTGGTAGTACGGCTCGTACCTGGAGTCGCCCTCCTCCCACGCCTGCGTGTTCGTCCGCCGACCGACCCACTCGTCCCTCCCGTCGTCGTCGACGTCGTACTCGTACATCGCACCGTCGGGGTTCACCCGCGGGATCACCGTCAGCGTCAGCTCGTCGAGGATCCGCTCGATCCGCGAGGAGCCGCCGTCCGCGAGGTCCTTCAGAACCTTCAGCGCGACCTCCGTGCCGACGGCCTCGTCGCCGTGGATCTGGGTGATGAGGTGGACGTTCGTGTCGCCCTCCCCGACGGTCACCTCCCAGATCGGGTCGCCGGCGTCGGCCGACTCGCCGATCTGTGCCAGCCGGATCCGGTCGCTCCGGCCGTCGAGTTTCCGAAGCGCCTTCGTCAGCTGTTCGTTCGTGTGGAACGCGTTCAGGTTGATCGAGCGCTCGGAACCCTGCCGCGGCCCGCCCGGTCGGTACGTCCCCCGCCGGTCGCCCGATTCGTCCGCGCTCGCCGCCCCGGCCGCCCCGAGGCCGAAAAGCGCCGCACCAGTCGATCTGAGGTAGGTTCGACGTCGCATTTTACGACTACCTGTTCTCAAATACGAATTATAGACGTTTCTTAACGTATCTGGCACGACCCTCTCGAATAGTAGCACCTCGTCGGAACTCGACTCAGCGGTTCTCGCGGCTCGGGAGGTCAGGCTCGAAGCCGACCGCCCGGATCGCGAGGTCGAGCACGCCGTCCACGTTCTCGCCCTCGGCGACGCTCATGTAGGCGTCGGCCTCGACGTCGGTCGATCGATCGCTCTTGTTGCAGACGGTGATGACGGGCACGTCCGCGCCCTCGAAGCGCGCGGCGACCGCGTCGCGGAGTTCGAGTTGCGCGTCGAGCGGGTAGCCGCACGCCTCGCTGGCGTCGACGACGAACAGGACGGCGTCGGCGAGGTGGGAGAGCGCGCTGACGGCCTGCCGTTCGATGTCGTTTCGCTCCGCCTCGGGCCGGTCGAGCAGCCCCGGCGTATCGATTATCTGATATCTGATGTGGTCGCGCTCGAAGTGGCCGATCTGGACGCCGCGGGTGGTGAAGGGGTACTCGGCGATCTCGTTTTTCGCCCGGGTGACCGCGTTGACGAACGACGACTTGCCGACGTTCGGGTACCCGGCGACGACGAGCGTCGGTTCGTCGGGGCGGATGTCGGGCAGCGTCTTCAGCGCGTCGCGGGCGTCCCCGACGCGGCGGAGATCTGCCTCGACCTCCTCTACCACGTCCGCCATCCGGGCGAACGCCTGCTTTCTGTGCTTTCGGGCCGTCTCCGGGTCCGTCCTGCGGAGCTTCGACGCGTACTCGTCGCGGATCTCGCGGACCTGTCGGCTCGCCCACCCGACCTCGGAGAGGCTCTGCCGGAGAATGTCGACGCCGCCCTCGCCCTCTCGACCGCCGAACGACCGCTCGTTCTTGAGGACCACGTCGGCGAGTTCGTAGTAGAACGGGTCGACGAGGTCGAAGTCCGGCCAGTCGGTGACGACGTTCTCCAAGTTGTCCGAGAGGATGTTCGACGCCGTCTGCAGCATCGACTGCTGGGCTTCGAGGCCCTGCTTGGCCCGCCCCGCCCGCGCCGCGCGCGAGAACGCCTTGTCGATGAGTTCCTCCGACCGCGGCGTCGTCGGAAGTCCTTCGAAAATCATGTGCTCGGGCTACTCGCCACGGGGCTAAAAGCCCGTCCGTTCGTCGGTCGTCGACCCGTCCTCTCGAACGGTTCCGCCGCCCGCCACGGATCCTTCTGCCGTGCGGCTTTCTCCGCGTGCCTTTTCACCCCGGCGAGCGTATCCGCACGCATGACTGATTGGCGCGCGGTCGGCGTCGGCTTCGTCGTCCTCCTCGTCGCGGGGGCGATCGGCCTCTCGGTTCCGCTCGTGGGACAGATCGGCGCGGGGCTCCTCGGAGGCTTCGCGGCGGGCTACCTCGCCGGCGGCGGCCTCGGTCGCGGCGCGTGGCACGGTCTCCTCGCGGGATCGATCACCGGCGTCGTCCTGACGGGTTTGCTCGCGCTCGTCGGGAGCGCGGTCGGCCTCGGTGCTGGGCCCGTGGGGGCGTTCCTCGGCGGGGCGGGCGTCCTCGTCGTCGGCCTGTTCGTCACGCTCCTCTTCGCGCTCGACAGCGCCCTCGCGGGGGCGCTGGGGGCGGCGCTGAAGGGCTGACGCGCTCGCTCACCCCCTCTGCCGCGACGCGCGGTTCCCGCCGGTGACCGCGAGCGTGTTCGCGATCAACCGGCGGGTCGCACGTCGGAGGCGGCCGCTCGCCGCCGCGCTCGATACCCCGAGGTCGGTGGCGAGTTCGTCCAGTGTGAGACGTCGAGGCTCGTCGAAGTACCCGCCCCGAAACGCCGTCACGAGCGCGTCCCGCTGCGGCTCCGTGAGTCCGTAGCTCCGATCGGACTCGAGTTCGACTTCGGTTTTGATTCTGTCCACGCCGAGTTCGATTCCCCGTTCGCGGAGGTACCGCTGGAACCCGGAGATGCTCTCGTTGGTCGGAAACCGGATCTCGAACCGCCACTCGCTGTCGTTCCCGATCGCCTCCACGAGCGTCGCGTCCGCGTCCGTGATTCCCTCGACCAGCTCGTCGACGTATCTGCCCCACCTCACGTGGTAGAGCACCCCGCCGTCGAGCCGTTCGACCGGAATCAACTCGTCGATCTCCGGCTCCTCCCGGGCTTCCCGCTCGAACGACTCGTAGTCGCCGCAGTTCCACGCGAAAAAGAACGGGAGCCGTTCGGCTCTCGTCGGCACGGTCCGTTCGAGCTCGACCACCATGTCCGTGTCTCGTTGAAGCGCTCTGCCGAGCGCGAACTCTGCGGCGGGTACCGAAAACTCCGCGACGATGCTCATAACCGATGGCATCGCCGCACCGACTGATAACCCTCGCGGCTACCCGTCCGGTGTCGACACTGTCCGGAATCCGTTCGGATCGTCCGTTCGGGTCGTCCGTTTCCACGTCAATCGACCTTCGCTTCGGCTTCGAGCAATTCCCGGTACCGGTTGCGGATCGTGACCTCGCTCACGTCCGCGACGTCGCTCACCTCCCCCTGAGTCGCCCGCTCGTTCGTGAGCCGGGCGGCCGCGTACATCGCGGCCGCGGCGAGTGCGACCGGGTTCTTCCCGACGTGGACCTCGCGTTCTTTGGCCGCACGGAGGAGCGCGCGGGTGCGGCGCTCGGTCTCGTCTGAGAGGTCGAGCTCCGACGCGAATCGGGGGACGTACTGTTCGGGGTCCGCGGGCCGCATTTCCAGGTTCAGCTCGCGCACCACGTAGCGGTAGGTGCGGGCGATCTCGTCCTTCTCGACGCGGGAGACGTTCGCCACCTCGTCGAGGCTGCGGGGCGTGCCGGCCTGTCGTCCCGCCGTGTAGAGCGCGCTCGTCGTGACGCCCTCGATCGAGCGCCCGGGGAGCAGATCCTCGTCGAGCGCGCGGCGGTAGACGACGCCCGCGGTTTCGCGGACGCTCTCGGGCAACCCGAGCGCGCTCGCCATCCGACTGATCTCGCCGAGCGCCTGCTTGAGGTTGCGTTCCTTGTGGTTTCGGGTGCGGAACCGCTCGTTCCACGTCCGAAGCCGTTGCATCTTCTCGCGCTGACGCGGCGAGAGCGCGTTGCCGTACGCGTCCGCGTCGCGCCAGTCGATGTTCGTCGACAGCCCCTCGTCGTGCATCATCTTCGTCGTCGGTGCGCCGACCCGGGACTTCTGATCCTTTTCCGCCGCATCGAACGCGCGCCACTCGGGACCGCGGTCGATCGAACCCGCCTCGACGACCAGCCCGCACCGCTCGCAGACGGTCTCGCCGCGGTCGTCGCTCACGAGCCGGCCGGGACACTCCGGACACTCCTCGGTCGATCGCGACGATTCCGTTTCGGTTCCGATTATCGCGTCTTCGGACTCTTCGCCGTCGGTCAGGGTGCGTGTCACTGTCATAACGATCTGATTCCGTCCGCCGGGTCGATTCCGCTCGGACCGCCTCTCCGGTCAATCCGGGGTCGAGCAGGAATCCGTCGTCTCGCGAACGTAGCGGGTAGTATCCCGTCGGCGCTCGTCGGTCGACGTACCGTGCTACCCGCGGTCGGTTTTGGGACGGAGCGCGGATAGGCACCCGCGCTAAGGGATTAAGGGATTCATTAGGCGCGTGGACCGTCAGAAAAGACGATGACTGTTCGGCGACCTACCCGCGAATGGTGAGCACCCCGTCGTTGACGGTGACCTCGTGGGCCTCGGCCGGTACCTCGAACTCGAACTGCTGACCGCCGAGCACGACGATCGCCGTGTCGTCGACGACGTCGACGGACAGCTCGCCGACGGCCGGCCCGAAATCCGCCGCGATGACGGTGTCGCCGTCGTAGTCGTAGCGGCGGATCGCGACGTCCCCTCGTCTGTTCGCTTCGGCCTCGAGTTCGCGGGGCGTTTCCATACCGGAGGAATCGACGCGGACGAGTGTAAAGTCTCCCGCCGACCGGGTGAAAATACGGGTTCGCCGTCGCCTCGACGGCGCGCTGTGCGACGCCGTGAGGGGTTCGAACCGGTGACGACTACGTTTCCGCGTCCGTTCCGCGGTCCAGATACTCGCGCTGGACGGCGATCACGTCGCTCGAATCCGAGCAGTCGGCGTAGCGCCGCAGCGGTTCGTCGTTCAGTTCGAGGAACGTCTCGCCCCACCTGAACTTCGAGAGGATCTCCTCGGCAGCCTCGCGCTCGCCGAAGATCGCGAGCCCCGCGGCGAGCGCTTCGACCGTCGTCAGGCGGAGGGGACGCCCGAAGTTCACGGGGTTGGCGGCGACGAGGTACGGGAGGGCGCGGTGGACGCCCGGGAGCGAAAAGCGCGCCCTGCTCGCGGTCTCCCACGAGCAATCGAGGGCGACGAGCGCGTCGGCCTCGTCGCGGTCGGCGGGCGAGAGCGCCCGCTCCGCGTGCGGATTGAGCACGACCCCGTACGGCGTCTCGCGGTCCGTGCGGTGGAGCGCCGCGAGGTCGAAGCGCGCGAGCTTTCTCGCCGTGCACTTTTCGGGGTCGTCGTCGCCCTCGTACCTGATGTGCAGTTCCACACCCGGTGAATGCGTCGGGGGATCAAAAGTGCCGCGCTGTTGACTCGTCTTTTGACTCGTCTCATCGCCCCGTCCCTCGTTCCATCGGTACTATAGGCCGTCCCGCGCCAGTGCGAGTATGGACCACGCAGACGTCGCCCGGTCGTACTACGACGCGCTCGACGCGCACGACTACGACCGGCTGTCGTCACTCCTCGCGCCCGGGTTCGTCCAGCGGCGGCCGGATCGAACCTTCGAGGGCCGCGAGGCGTTCGTCTCGTTCATGCGCGAGGGTCGCCCGCAGGCGGACACGACGCACGAGGTCGACGCGCTCTACCGACGCGAGGGTGACGAGGAGGTCGCCGTCCGCGGACGGCTGTTCGACGCCGACGGCGAGGAACTCGTCGCCTTCGTCGACGTGTTTCGGTTCGACGGCGGGCGGGCGGTCGAGTTGTGGACGTACACCCGTTGACGCTCCTCACCGGCGTTTCGGACCTACTGCGACCGCTCCAGCCGTTCCCGGCGTCGGTCGTACTCCTCGTCCGACAGCTCACCACGCGCGTACGCCCTGCGAAGCTCTTCGAGCGCCGAGTCGGTCTCGTTCCCCGTCGCCGCCCGGTACAGGAGGTATCCGACGGCGAGCAACAGGGCGAGGGGGACGAGCCCGCCGACGAGCATGAAGAGCGGCCAGCCGCCGAATCCGGCCCCGCCGCTCGGGCCCATCATCCACCACCCCATCATCGGGACGCCGAAGCCCGTCATCATCAGGATCGGCACCGCGAGCAGCGCCACGAGGACGACGATCGCCAGTCTCCCGAGCGTTTCGACTGTTTCTGTCATACGTTTGAGTACGCGCTCCACGGCTAAGTTCGTGACGCCGGTTCCTCGCTCGTGGGAGACGAACCTCCCCGCGCTCAGTCCCGCTTACCCGCGCCGACGGCGCTCTCGCCGACCGGTTCGCGCCCTTCGATCAGCTCCGTACCGTTCATGTACGGCCGGAGCGCCTCCGGGACGGCGACGGTGCCGTCGTCGTTCTGGTAGTACTCGAGGAGGGCGACCATCACGCGGCCGACGGCGGTTCCCGACGCGTTGAGCGTGTGGAGGTACTCGGCCGACTCGTGGCGCTCCGGGCGGTACCGCAGCCCCGCGCGCCGGGCCTGGAAGTCCTCGAAGTTCGACGCGCTCGACACCTCCAGCCACCGACCGCCCATCTCCGGACCGTCGTCGGCCGGCGTGCCGGGGGCCCACACCTCGATGTCGTACGTCTTCGCCGAGGAGAACGTGAGGTCGCCGGTGCAGAGGTCGATGACTCGGTAGGGGAGACCGAGGCGCTTCAGCACCTCCTCCGCCTCCTCGACGAGGGCTTCGAGCCGATCGTAGCTGTCGTCGGGCTCGACGAAGTTCACGAGTTCGACCTTGTTGAACTGGTGGACGCGGACGATCCCGCGCGTCTCGGTGCCGTGCTCGCCCGCCTCCCGGCGGAAGTTCGGCGTGTACGCCTGGTGTTTGAGGGGGAGGTCCTCCCGCAGGAGGATCTCGTCGGCGTACATGTTCGTCACGGGAACCTCCGCGGTCGGGCAGAGCCAGAGGTCGTCCTCGTCGTACGCCTCGGTCTCCGAGCCGCCGATTCGGTACGCGTCGTCGGCGAACTTCGGGAGCTGCCCGGTGCCGGTCATCGAGGCGCTGTTGACGGGGATCGGCGGGAAGAGGTCGACGTACCCCTGCTCGCGGTGGACGTCGAGCATGAACTGGACGAGCGCGTGCTCCAGCATCGCGCCCTCGCCCTTGAGGAAGTAAAAGCCCGATCCGGTCGTCTTTGCCGCGCGCGCCTCGTCGATGATGTCGAGTTCCTCGCCGAGGTCGTAGTGTGGGACGACCTCGTCCGGAAGGTCGCGGAGGTCGTCGAACCCCTCGCGGCGCACCTCGACGTTGTCGCTCTCGTCGTCGCCGACGGGGACGCTCTCGTCGGGGACGTTCGGGATCTCCAGGAGCGCGGCGTCGAGCTCCGCCGCCAGGTCGTCCGCGCGCGCTTCGACCTCGGCGAGTTCGGCTTTCAGCTCCTGCGAGCGCTCGATCGCCTCCTGGGCCTCCGCGTCCTTCCCCTCGGCCTTCAGTTGGCCGATCTCGCCGCTGACCTGGTTGCGCTCGTGGCGGAGGTCGTCGCCCCGGCTCTTCGCCGAGCGCCACTCCTCGTCGAGTTCGAGCACGCGGTCGAGATCCACGCCGTAGCCCCGGGCGTCGAGCGACTCGCGTACCTCCTCCGGGTGGTCCCGGAGATACTGCCTGCTGAGCATTTGCCTCACGTTCCGCCGGACGGGGGAAAACCGTATCGCATCCGTGTGATCCCCTCTCGCGGCGGGACGTGACGCTCCTCTCGGATCCTCGCACGTCGCCTTTCCGCCGACCGAAGCCTTTTGCCCCGGGCCGACGGCCTTCCGCGCATGGCCATCGGCGACGTGAATCTCGTCCCGGACTGCAGCGACCTCTACTACCTCGACACCGGCATGTACGACACCGAGGCGTACGGGTCCGTGTACGTCGTCGACGCGGAGCGCCCCGCCGTCGTCGACACCGGCATCGGGACCAACCGCGACCTGCTCTTCGACGCGCTCGACGAGGTCGGGATCGGCCGCGAGGACCTCGCGTTCGTCCTCCCGACGCACGTCCACCTCGACCACGCGGGCGGCGCGGGCTTTCTCGCCGAGGCGTACCCGAACGCGACCGTGCTGACCCACGAGGCGGGCGTCCCGCACCTCGTCGACCCCTCGCGGCTCGTCGCCGGGACGAGGGCGGCCGTCGACGACCAGTGGAAGTTCTACGTCGAACCGGATCCGGTCCCCGAGGATCGCATCGAGGGGCTCGCCGGCGGCGACGAGATCGACCTCGGCGACCGGACGCTCGGCGTCGTCCACGCGCCCGGCCACGCGCCCCACCAGGTGATGTTTCACGACCGCCGCGAGGACGCGCTGTTCACCGCCGACGCGGCGGGCATCTGGGTGCCGAGCGTCCGCGAGATACGGCAGACGACGCCCCCCTCGCAGTTCGACCTCGAAGCGTGCCTCGACGACGCGAACCGGATCGTCGAGATCGACCCCGACGTGCTCTGCTTCGGCCACTTCGGCCCCCGCGAGTACGACGAGGCGCTGATGGACGAGTACCGGCGGACGCTCGTCGAGTGGGTCGAGGCCGTCCGGGGAAAGCGCGAGGAACTCGGCGACGACGAGGCGGTGATCGAACACTTCCAGGAGCACACGGAGATGGACGAGGTGTGGGGCGAGGAGAAGGCGCGCGCCGAGGAGCGCCTGAACGTCCGGGGCGTGCTGGGGTACCTCGACTACCGCGCGAAGCGGGACGCAGACGCGTAGACGCACGACGCGGACGCGCAAGACACGACGCGTAGACACCGACGCGCCCGCGTCGCGTAGACGACCGCGTGCGATCGGTCCACGGCGGACGCCTATCGCGTCCGAATCGCCTCTCAACTCTTCGCCCGTCGTTCGGCGTTCGTGACGGGTTTTTACGTTCGACGGTCGTACCGCCGCGGTATGGACCCGCGGGACGCGGAAGCGGCGTACGAGAGCGAGGTACTCGGTCGAACGACTCTCCCGGCGGCGTTCGAGGCGAGCGCCGAGCGGAACGCGAATCGCATCGCACAGCGGTACAAAGGGGGCGTGTACGACCGATCGATCGCCCCGAGCGTCGTGCCGAGAGCGCCCGACGGCGACTACGCCGACCTCTCGTACGCCGAGCTTCGCGGGATCGTCCGCTCCCTCGCGGCGGGCTTTCGCGATCTCGGACTCGACGCCGGCGACAGGGTGGGGATCCTCGCGAACACGCGGATGGAGTGGGCGCAGTGCGACCTCGCGGTCCTCGCCGCCGGCGGCGTCGTCACCACGGTTTACACGTCCTCCTCCGAGCGACAGGTGCGGTACCTCCTCTCCGACGCCGGCGCGTCGGGCGTCGTCGTCGAGAACGCCGAATCGCTCCGCCGGGTGCTCGCCGTCGAGGACGACCTCGACCTCGACTTCGTCGTCGTGATGGACGACGTCGCCGACGGGAGCGACGTCGCGGGGGCGCTGTGCGACCGCGACGACGTCCTCTCGCTCGCCGACCTGCACGCCCGCGGCGAGGCGGCGTTCGACGAGGCCGCCCACGAGTCGTGGCTCGCGGCCCGCGACCCCGACGACCTCGCGAGCCTCGTCTACACCTCCGGCACCACCGGGCGGCCGAAGGGCGTCCGCCTCTCGCACTGGAACTTCAAGTCGAACGTCGACGGGTGTTACCGCCGGTTCGGTCCCCGCCGGAAGCGGGGCGACGCGCCGGCCATCGGCCCGCGCGCGACGACGCTGTCGTTCCTCCCGCTCGCGCACGTCTTCGAGCGGCTGGCGGGACACTTTCTCATGTTCGCCGCCGGGTCGACGGTCGCGTACGCCGAGAGCCCCGACACCCTCCGCGAGGACTTCCGACTCGTCCGCCCCACCGTGGCGACGAGCGTCCCCCGGGTCTACGAGAAGCTGTACGACGCCATCCGTGAGCAGGCGAGCGAGTCGCCCGCGAAGGAGCGGATCTTCGAGTGGGCGGTCGGCGTCGGGCGCGCGTACCACGAGGAGCCGTCGCCGGGGCCGCTGCTGTCCGCGAAACACCGCCTCGCGGATCGGCTCGTCTTCTCGCAGGTCCGCGAGGCGCTCGGCGGGCGGATCGACTTCCTCATAAGCGGCGGCGGGAGCCTCTCGCCGGAGCTGTGTGCGCTGTACCACGGCATGGGCGTCCCCGTGTTGGAGGGGTACGGACTCACCGAGACCGCGCCGGTCGTGTCGGCCAATCCGCCGGACGCGCCGAAGGTCGGCACGATCGGCCCGCCGCTCGTCGACGTCGAGGTCGCGGTCGACGAGGCGGTCGTCGGCGACGGGGTCGAGGCGGCCGACGGGCGGGTCGGCGAACTGCTCGTCCGGGGGCCGAACGTCACCGACGGCTACTGGAATCGCCCCGAGGAGACGGCCGCGGCCTTCGTCGACGAGATCCCGGCCGACGGCCTCCGGGGCGTCGGTTCGGTGGCGGACGGTTCGACGGCGGACGATTCGACGGAAGCCGCACGCCGGTCGCGGGATCGATCCGGACGCTGGTTCCGGACGGGGGACGTCGTCGAACTCCGGTCGGACGGTTACCTCGAATTCCGCGAGCGCGCGAAGCAACTCGTCGTGCTCTCGACCGGGAAGAACGTCGCGCCCGCGCCGATCGAGGGATCGTTCGCCGCGAACCCGCTCGTCGAGCAGTGCATGGTGCTCGGCGACGGCAGAAAGTTCGTCAGCGCGCTCCTCGTGCCGAACGTCGACGCCGTCCGCGAGTGGGCCGCGCGGGAGGGGATCGACCTCCCCGACGACCCGGCGGCGCTCTGTCGCGACGAGCGCGTCCGCGAGCGAATCGGACGGGAGGTCGACCGCGTCAACGAGTCGTTCGAACCGCACGAGCGGATCAAGCGGTTCCGGCTCCTGCCCGAACCGTTCTCCGAGGAGAACGGCCTCCTCACGCCGACGATGAAAGTGAAGCGCCGGCACGTGCTCGATCGCTACGCCGACGAGGTGGACGTGCTCTATCGAGGACGAACGCAGGAGAACCGGTAGCGCGCGGAACGTACATCAACGTTTATTCGGGTGACGCGAGAAGCGTAGGCATGAAGCGCGCACCGGGACCGCTGCTCGCGGTCGACGTCGGCGAGCGGACGGCACGAACCGAGGAGATCGACGACGTGCTCGACTCGTTCATCGGCGGACGCGGCGTCGGCACGAAACTGGCGCACGACCGCATCCCCTCCGACGCCGACCCGTTCGGGCCGGAAAACGGCGTCGTGTTCGCCACTGGCCCGATGCAGTTCTCGCAGATGAGCTTCACGGGGCGGATGAGCGCGACGGGGCTCTCGCCGCTCACGAACGGGTTGCTCTCGGCGAACGCGGGCGGCTTCCTCTCGCGGCACTTCACCGGCGCGGGGTACGGCGCCGTCGAGATCGCGGGCGCGAGCGACGACCTCATCGCGGTTCACGTGACGGACGAGGGAGCGACGTTCGAACCGGTGCCGGAACTCGCGGGCGCGACCGTCTCCGAGGTGTCCGCGTACATGGAGGCCGAACACGGGTTCGGGGAGGACCGGATCGCCTGCGTCGGCCCGGCCGGCGAGAATCGGGTTCGGTTCGCGTCGATCATGACGACGGAACACCGCGCGTTCGGCCGCGGCGGCCTCGGGGCGGTGCTCGGCGCGAAGAACGTCAAGGCGGTGACGTTCGCCGGCGACGCCGATCGCTCGGTCGAGATCCCGGATATCTCCGCGGATATCCACCGCGAGGCGGCGACGCGCGACCACCCGATGAAGAAGGCGGGCACGACGAGCGTCACGGAGTACGCGAACCACGTCGGTGCGCTGCCGACGCGGTACTTCTCCGAACTGGAGTTCGAGGGCGTCGAGGGGATAAGCGGCGACCGCGTCGCGGAGAAGAAGTACCGCAAGGGGACGTGTTCGTCCTGCGCGTTCGCCTGCAAGCTGCCGACGAAGGACGAGGAGAGCGGCCTCGAAACCGAGGGGCCGGAGTACGAGACGGTGATGTCGTTCGGGTCGAACTCGGGCGTCGACGACATCGTCTCGGTGATGAAGTCGAACGACCTCTGCGACGAACTCGGGATGGACACGATCTCCTGCGGCGACGTCGTCGCCGCGTACCTCGCCAGCGAGGACGCCTTCGGTGACTCCGAGTTGATCCACGAGACGGTCGAGAAGATCGCCCGCCGCGAGGGGATCGGCGACGCGCTCGCGGAGGGGATCGACCGGTGTCACGAGGAACTGGGCGTCGAAAACTGGACGGCGAAGGGGATGGAGTTCCCCGCACACGACGGGCGAACGCTCAACGGGCAGGGCCTGTCGTTCGCCACGTCGAACCGCGGCGCGGACCACATGTACGCCGAGTTCTACTCGAAGGAGTACCCGCTCGTGAGCAAGGACGAGGCGGTCGACCCCGACGGGCTAGAGGGGAAAGCGCCGATGGTCGTAGAAAAGGAGAACCGAAACGCGGTGCTCGACAGCGCCGTCGTCTGCAAGTTCTCCCGGGACTTCGTCGACGACGACCGACTGGCGACGCTGCTCGACGCCGAGTACGACGACCTCCTCGCGGTCGGCGCGCGGATCGTCGAACTCGAACGCGCGTTCAACAACCGCCGGGGGTTCGACCGCGAGGACGACGCCGTCCCCTACGAGCTTCCCGGGTTCGACGAGGCGCTCGACGAGTACTACGAGGCGCGCGGCTGGAATCCCGACGGGACCGTCCCGGAGGGGGGCGCCGAAACGGCGAGCGCGGACGACTGAGCGGTCGTCACCGCGAGGGTGGAACGACTAAGCGGTCGTCATCGCGCAGGTGAGACGACTGAGCGGCAGTCGCCGCGAAGGTGGGGACGATTCCGGCGTCGCGGACGGTTCGGGATTCGAGGTCGTTCGAAACGTCAGCACACCGTCTCGCGGATGAGCACCGCGGTCGCCCGTCGGAGACGCTCGGAGACCGCCTGTCCCGAGACGCCCAGTTGCTCCGCCAACTCGTCCTGCGAGATCTCCCGCGGGACGGCGTAGTATCCCTCCTCGTACGCCAACTTCAGCGTCTGGAGCTGACACTCGGAGAGGCCCCGCGACGCGTCGGTCCGGTCCGTCGAGAGCACGCGGCGAAGCTGGAACGTGAAGTCGTTCTCTCGGCAGAAGTCGGCGTACCGCGTGAGGCTATCCCGGTCGGGAAACCGCATCTGTACGTCCCACCCGTCTCCCGACCTGACCGCCGAGGTCAGGACGAGACCGAGTTCGCCCCAGATCGGGTACGTCGTGGGCATCGAGTCGGATTCGGCCAGCTCGATCCGGTACAGCCGCCGGTCGGGCAGGTCGGCGATGACCATCGGATCCGCGACCGTTTCGCTCCGCCCGATTTCGCTCTCGAAGCGGCCGAAGTCGCCGCCCCACGCCCAGAGAAACATGCACACGTTCCCGGTGCCGGTGGTGGTGAACTGTTCTACTTCCAGTTTCATCTCCGGAACGCTCGCGAGTACCTCCCGCGTGCTCGGCGCTTCGAGGTAGAAATCCGCCGTGATGCCCATCGTGGGCGGGGTTGGCGATCGGCGGCCAAAACGGTTCCGTCGAGACGGACGACTTCGGACCGCGGCGTCACCGCGAGAGTTCGATCGCCGCCCCCTGCCCGAAGCCGACGCACAGCGTCGCCAGCCCGCGTTCCGCGTCCCGTTCGATCAGTTCGTGGACGAGGGTCACCGGCAGGCGCGCGCCGCTCGCGCCCAGCGGGTGGCCGAGGGCGATGGCCCCGCCGTTGACGTTGAACTTCTCGTCCGGCACGCCGAGCTCCCGCTGGCTGTAGAGCGCCTGGCTGGCGAACGCCTCGTTCAGCTCGACGAGGTCGTAGTCGTCGATCGAGCGGCCGTTCTTCGTGAGCAGGTTCCGCGTCGCCGGCACCGGACCGATGCCCATGACCGTCGGGTCGACGCCCGCGACGGCGTTCATCCCGACCTCCGCCATGACGTCGAGGCCGTGCTCCTCGGCGAACTCGCGGCTCGTGACGAGGAGTGCGGCCGCGCCGTCGGAGATCTGCGAGGAGTTGCCGGCCGTGACGGACCCGTCGCCGGTGAACGCCGGCGGGAGCCCGGCGAGCGCGTCGAGGGACGTGTCGCGCCGGACGCCCTCGTCCTCCGTCACCGTCCCCTCGTCGGTCTCGATCGGGACGATCTGCTCGTCGAACCGCCCCTCGTCGGTCGCCTCGGCGGCGCGTCGGTGGCTCCGGAGCGCGTACTCGTCCATCTCCTCGCGGGGGACGTCGTACTCCTCCGCGACCTTCTCGGCGGTCATCCCCATCTGGAGCTGGAAGACGTTGTACTCCTCGGAGAGCTGCGGGTGGAGGTGCTGGTAGGAGTCGCCGTCCATCGGCACGCGGGACATGTTCTCGACGCCGCCCGCGATGACGCACTCGCGGTTGCCGGCGGCGATCGCGTCGCTCGCGCCCATGAGCGCCTGCATCGACGAGGCGCACCACCGGTTGATCGTCGTCGCCGGCACCGACTCGCCGAGGTCGGAGAGGAGCGAAATGACGCGGGCGACGTTGTTGTCCTGCTCGCCGCGCTGCTGGGCGCAGCCCCACATCAGGTCCTCGACCTCGTCGCTGCCGAGGCCGGTTTCGGCGAGGATCTCGTTTATGAGGGCGATCGAGAGGTCCTCTCCGCGGACGTCGGCGAAGACGCCGCCGCCCTTCCCCTGCGGGGTCCGGTACGCCTTCGCGATGACTGGCGTTGGCATGTCTCACCCTCGGGGTGCCACGGTGATAAATCCGGGAGAACCCGGCGTCCCGAGCCGGGAGTTTACGTTCGGCGTCGGGTCCGGGTCAGAACCCGATCGCCTGTCCGTCGCGCCGCGGCTCCGATCCGCCGATCAGCGTTCCGTCCTCGTTGCGATAGATGAGTTGCCCGCCCCCGTAGTGACCGACGTCCGGTTCGAAGTACTCCGATTCGGGTATCACCTCGTGTCCGCGCGAACGCAGGTTCTCGACGGTTTCGTCGGAGATTCGGCTGGTTTCGAGCGTGACGTCGCGCTCCTCGATGAAGCGAAAGCGCGGCGCGTCGAGCGCCGCCTGGGGGTTGAGCCCCGAGTCGATCAGGTTCGCCACGACCTGCACGTGTCCCTGCGGTTGCATGTCCCCTCCCATCACGCCGAAGGAAGCGCGGAACTCTCCGTCCTCGGCGAGCATGGCGGGGATGAGGGTGTGGTACGGTCGCTTCCTCGGTTCGAGCGCGTTCGCGTCGTCGGGGTCGAGGCTGAACGAGACCCCCCGATTCTGGAGGGGAAACCCACCGACGACGAGTCCGCTGCCGAAGGGCGAGTACCCGCTGTTGATGAGCGAAACGGCGTTGCCGTCGCCGTCGACGACCGCGAGATACACCGTGTCGCTAGCCTCGCCCGCCCGCGGTTCGTACGCGCCGACCTCGGAGCCGATCTCGGTCGCGCGCCGCGCCCCGTACTCCGGAGAGAGCATGGTGTCGAGCGGGACGTCGACCACCTCGGGATCGCTGACGTACTCGTACGCGTCGGCGAACGCGATCTTCATCGCCTCGATGAGGTGGTGCAGCCGCTCCGGATCGGTCGGGTCCACCGGAATGTCGAAGTTTTCGACGATGTTGAGCGCCTGAAGGGCCACGACGCCCTGCGCGTTCGGCGGATGTTCGAGTACCTCCGTACCGCGGTACTCGGTGCTTATCGGGTCGTCCCACGTGCTCTCGTGAGCGGCGAGGTCCGAGAGTTCGAGTACCCCGTCGTGGTTCTGGACGACTTCGACGACTTCCGCGCCCAGGTCGCCGCCGTAGAACGTTTCGATCCCCTCCGACGCGATCCGTTCGAGCGAGTCGGCGAACGCCGGATTCGCGAACACCTGCTCCGCGTGCGGGGGTTCTCCGTCGACGAGAAACGTTTCGGCGAACCCTTCAAATTGCCTGACTCGCGGGGCGGCGGCCTCCTGCTGCGCGGCGACGTACTCCGAGATCGGGAACCCGTCCCGCGCGTACTCGATTGCCGGCTGGAGGTGATCCGCCAATTCGAAGTTTCCGTAGCGTTTGATAAGCTGACAGAAGCCGTCCAGCGCGCCGGGGACGGTGACGGGGAGACCGCCCTCCTGCGGTACCACCGGTTCGCCGTCCTCGGTTTCGTCGGTTCGCTCGCGATACGTCTCGATATCTGCCGCCTCCGGGGCGCGCCCGCTCCCGTTGAGCGCTTTGTACTCGCCGTCGAAGTGGGTGAGCGCGAACATGTCCCCGCCGATGCTGGTCATCTGCGGCTCGACGAGGTTCAGCATCAGCGCGGTGGCGACCGCCGCGTCGGCCGCGTTGCCCCCGTCGCGGAGCGTCTGCACCCCCACCTGCGCCGCGAGCGGGTGGCTCGTCGCGACCATGCCGTTTTTCACCATGACGGCCGACCGTCGGCTGCTGAACTGCCACGGATAGTCGAATTCGGGTCCCGCTTCGGTGCCGCCGTCGGCATCACCTTCCGCCGATTCCTGCGTTGTGCCCGCAGCTCTCGAACCGACGGTTCCCGCGGCGGTTGCTGCGACCCCGAGTTGCTTCATGAATGCGCGACGGTTTGACATGGATTAGAATAGCACAATTACTCTAATAAACTTCATCAAATAGGAAATAAAAGCGTGGGGAAGACAAGTAAAATTTTCTGACAAACCCGCGTGATCGCGGTGACGGCATCGGTCCCCTTACGCGTCGAACAGCTCCGGCGCGACGTCGGCGGAGGCGTGCTGTCGGGGTTCGACCGTCGTCGAAAGCGCGGGGGATCGCTCGGTCGTCGTCCGCTCCCCGGATCGCTCAGTCATCCGCGGACAGGGGCGTGCCGTCCGGCGCGGTCGGCGCGGGGCTCTCGCCCTCGGCGAAGGGGTACCACGACTGCTTCGCGTCCTCCATCCACGGGTCCTCGTAGGTCGTCTCCTCGGGTTCGCACAGCTCGATCAGCGGCTCCGTTCCCGTCTCCGCGACCCACTCGCGGAAGGGCTGTCCCTCCTGGCGGTGGGCGGCGAACGCCTCTAGCAGGTTCCTGACCGCGCCCGGCACCTCGTCGGCGGGGACGCGCTGGCGGACCCACTCGACGAACGTCGGCTCCTCGCCGATCCCGCCGCCGACGCCGACGTCCATCGCCTCGACCATCCGCCCGTCCTTCCGGGCGCGCATCCCCATGAGACCGATGTCGGCCGTGTTCGACTGGCCGCAGTCGGCCGTGCAGCCGGAAAAGTGCATCGTGACGCTCTCCACGTCCGACGGAAGCTCGACGTTGTCGCGGAACCATCGGAGCATCCGGGCCATCCGCGCCTTCGTCTCCGTCAGCGCGAGCGGGCAGAACTCGGTGCCGGTGCACGCCATCGCCCCGCGCTGGAACGGGTTCGGCTCGGGGGTGTGTTTCTCCAGCAGCGGCTCCGCCAGCAGGTCGTCCACCCGCTCGGCCGGCACGTCCATCACGAGCGGGTTCTGCCGCCGGGTGAGCCGAACCTCGCCGGAGCCGTACTCGTCCGCGAGGTCGGCGAGTTCGATCGCGTCCGCGGCCGTGAGGCGGCCGACGGCGACGCTCAGGCCGACGTAGTAGCGCCCGTCCGCCTGTTCGTGCACGCCGACGTGGTCGGCCTTCCCCTCGGCCGGCGGTCGGCCCGCGTTGTACGTGTACTCCCCGCGCACGTCCTCGCCCGCGGTCCGGAGGTCGAAGTCGACGTACTCCGCGTCGAGAAGGTCGCGAATCTTTTCGGTTCCCCACTCGTCGACGAAAAAGCGGGTGCGGTTCTTCGCGCGTACCTCGCGGTTCCCGTGGTCGTGGTACAGCCGGACGAACCCCGCGACGACCTCGTAGGCCTCCTCGGGCGTGACGAACGCGTCGAGGCTCCGCGCCTTTCGGGGTTTGCGCCCGCCGAGCCCGCCGCCGACGCGGACGTTGAACCCCGTCACCTCGTCGCCGTCGATCGTCTTTCTGGCGGGTTCGAGGCCCACGTCGTTGATCGAATCCTGCGCGCAGCCCTCCCGACAGCCCGTGACGCTGATGTTGAACTTCCGCGGCATGTTGCAGAGCGCGTCGTCGCCCCGCAGTTCCTCCTGAAATCGGTCGAGAAGGGGGAGCGTCTCCACCAGTTCGTGTTTGTCCTTGCCGGCGACGGGACAGCCGGAAATGTTGCGCATCGTGTCGCCGCCCGAAGAGCGCGTCGAGACGCCCGCGGACTCCAGTTTCTCCCAGACGGCCGGCACGTCCTCCAGCTTGATCCAGTGGAGCTGGACGGACTGGCGCGTCGTGAGGTCGATCCAGCCGTTTCCGAACTCCGGATTCGACGCCGGGCCGGTCGCGTAGTCGCGGGCGACCTCGCCGATGGCGCGGAGCTGTCCGGGGTCCAGCCGCCCGTTCGCGTTCGTGAGCCGCATCATGAAGTAGCTCTCCTGCCCGCCGCGCTGGTGGAACAGTCCCCAGAACTTGAATCGGGTGAACCACTTCTCGCGCTCGTCCGCCGGGATCGACTCCCACCCCTCCTCGGCGAACTCGACGATCCGTTCCCGCACCTCGTCGCCGTACAGCTCGTCCTTCCACCGCTCTTTCTTCTTCGACATCACACCACCTCGAACGTACGTTCGTCTATTTTTGAACCGTAATCGAATACGTGCATGGTGCAAATCACATTGAGTGCGTGTGATACGGACTAATATAATACTAATCGTTGAAATATTCAGATAATACGTGTTGGAAAACTACGTCCGATCGGTTTAATACCGAATATAGTCCGTATAAGGCCGTTTATCCCGTGATTATCGGACGGATAGCGTTTCGATTCGAAACGAAATTCACGTACGTTCGGAATCGAGTACCTTCGATCGGCGCGGCGCGCGGCGACGCCGGAGGTGCGCCTCGGCCGCCTGGAGGTCCTCCCAGGTGTTGACGTTGCGGAAGTCGCCGGCCTCGGTGAACGCGCGGACCGTCCGCTCCGGGACGACCTCGGGTTCGAGCGTCCGCACGAAGTCGCGGAGTCGGCCGTCGAACAGCGTGATCGCGTCGGTGCAGCAGGCCCTTGCCGCCCGGACGTGGACCGCGGCGGGCAGCGGCTGCACGTCGCCGTCGACGGTCGGAACCGCGCCCGTCCGGTTGCGCGCCCGGGCGAGGAGGTGGGCGAGGAACGCCGTCGGCACGAGCGGCAGGTCGCACGGGAGGATCACCGCGTACTCCGCTCGGGTCGCCCGAAGACCCGTGCGGACGCCGGCGGCGGGGCCCCGGTCGAGGATCGGATCCGCGGCGAAGCGGACCTCGAGGCCGGCGAGCGCCGACTCGAACGCCTCCCGCTGGTCCCGGCGGCAGTTGACGACGAGTTCGTCGACGGCCGGCGCGACCGCGTCCGCGACCCGGCGGATCATGGGCGTCCCCGCGAGGCGCGTCGTGGCTTTGTCGACGCCCCGAAAGCGAACCGACCGACCGCCGGCGACGATGACGCCCGCCCGTCCCGTGTCCGGCTTTTCGGCCGGTCGCCGTCGTCGGGGAGCGTCGCCGTCAGTCATCGCTGGGGGTGCGCTCGTCCGGGCCTCCGACGAGGAATCCGTCGACGTGGGCGCGCTCCGCGACGGCCGGTCGGGCGACGAAGGCGTTCAGCAGGACGATCGGAACCGCGAGGACCGCGACGACGAGGTAGCCGTCGTGGATGACGCCGGCCTCGGCGGCCGACGCGTAGACGAGCGGGAAGCCGATGCCGCCGAACGTGCCGATGCCGCCGACGACGCCCGCGGCAGCCCCCGATCGGTCCGGGAACATGGCGGGGACCTGCGCGAAGATGGCGCCCTCGGCGAACGCGCAGGCGGTGCCGACGAGAAAGCCCGCGGCGACCGTCAAGAGCACGTCGCCCGTCCGCCCCGCGAGGGTAAAACCGACCATGGCGACGACGATGAACGACAGGCAGACGAGCGTCCACTGCTCGCGGTACCGGCCGCCGAACACCGGCAGGAGGTCGCGCTCGCGCCTGACGAGCAGGTCGCTCACGAAGCCGCCGATCGGACGCAGCAACCCGGCGGCGAGCGAGAACGTCGCCGCGAACGTGCTCGCGAGGACGAGGTTCGAGCCGAAGCCCTCGCGGAAGTACGTCGGCAGCCAGCCGTTCATCGAGATCTCGAGGCCGAAGCTCATCACGTAGCCGAGCGCGAGCGCGACGACGCCGTACCGGGTGGCGGTGTGCAGCCACGACGAGAACGTCGCCGACTCGCTGGCCCGCTCGGCCCGCGCCTCGGTGGCCGCGTCCTCGCCGAGCCGGCGGTACGCGATCCCCATCGCGATGGCCGCGAGCCCGGTGTAGAAGAACGCCGCCCGCCACCCCGTCGAGAACAGCGGACCGTCCCACGAGCCGAAGAGGCGCGGCAGGAGCAGCGCGCCGCCCGCCGCGCCCGCGTTGCCGATCCCGGCGTAGACGCCCTCAGCCGTTCCCAGTTGCTCCTCGGGGAACCACTGGGCGACGTGCTGGATGCCGATGACGAACGTGATGCCGGCCGAGGCGACGACGAGCCGCAGGACGAAGAACGTCTCGTACGTCGTCGCGAAGGCGCTCGCGACGCTGAAGACGCCGACGTAGCCGAGCACGATGGAGAACACCGTCGGCGCGCCGTAGCGGTCCGACAGCCACCCGACGAGCACCCGGCCGGGCGGCGCGCTCCAGATGGCCGCGCTGGCGAGGATCCCGAGGTCGGCGAGCGACAGGCCGAACTCGTCGGCGATGGGGCCGGTGAACGGGGCGAAGGAGAACCAGATGAGAAACGACAGGTTGAACGACGCCGTCGCGAGGACGAGCGTCCGCCACTTCGTCGCCCTCATCCGCGCACCTCCGGGAGCGACCATGACCTCGCGCTCCCGGCGTCCGCCGCGACGGCGGGCGCTGCGAGGCGGACGGCGCACTGCTTGTAGTTCGGCTCCTTCGACCGCGGGTCGGTCGCCGCGACGGTGAGGACGTTGGTCGCGGGGTGGTGGATCGGGAGCCAGAGCAGCCCGGGGGGGATCGAGTCGTCCGGTTCGATCGCCGCGACCACCGAACCGCGCCGGGAGGCGACGCGCGCGAGGTCGTCGCGGATCGCCCCGCCGAACGCCGCGACGGTTTCGGGGTTGACGCGCGCCTCGACCGGCCCGGGGTCGCCGGCCGCGCGCGACCGGACGCCGGTGTTGTAGCCGTCGGGCTCGCGACCGGTCGTGAGGACGAGCGGGTACCGCTCGTCCGGCGGCTCGGGCAGTTGGCCGGCAGCGCCGGATCCGTCGAACGGGACGGAAAACCGCGCCCGTCCCGTCGGCGTCGGGAACGACCAGTCCGGGTCGTCCCGGCCGCCCGCGCCGGCGTACCGGTAGCCGCCGCTCGACGACGCGTCGGGGGCAGGCCACCGGACGGCGTGTTCCGCGTCGAGGCGGTCGTAGCTGATCCCCGAGCAGTCGGCGTTCGTGCTCGCCGTGAGCGCCCGGAACTCGTCGAAGACCGCCTCGGGATCCAGCCGCGGTTCCGGGAACAGGTCGGGCGCGAGCCACGCTCCGACGGCCGCGACGATGTCCAGGTCGGACCGGACGCCCGGCGGCGTTTCGGTCGCCGCCCGGACCCGCGAGATCGTCCGCTCCATGTTCGTCACGGTCCCCTCGGACTCGCCCCACGTCGCCGCCGGCAGCACCACGTCGGCGAGTTCGACCGTCTCGGTCCGGAAGGCGTCCTGCGCGACGAGGAACGCGTCGTCGAGCGCCGCCCGGACGCGGTCGGAATCGGGCATCCCGGCGACGGGGTTCGTCGCGACGGTCCACACCGCCCGCGGCTCCGACTCGACGATCCCGACCGGACCGGGGCCGGCGTCGTCCGGCAGCCCGGAGACCGGGACGCCCCACGCCTCGGCGACGACGCGGCGGTGCTCGGGGTCGCGGAACGGCCGGTGTCCGGGCCACGTCCCCTTCGAGGAGCAGACCCGCGTTCCCATTGAGTTCGCCTGCCCGGTGAGCGAGAACGGTCCCGAGCCGCGACCGAGGTTTCCGGAGGCCAGACAGAGGTCGACGAGCGCGCCGGCGGTCGCGGTGCCCCTGACGCTCTGGTTGACGCCCATCCCCCAGTAGACGAGCGTCCGCCGCTCGAACGCCGCGGCGAGCGCCTCGACCGCCTCGGGATCGACGCCGGCGCGCGCCCCGGCGTCGTCCACCGTCGGCAGGCTCGACGCGAGCGCGTCGAAGCCCTCTGTGTGCGCTTTCACGAACGCGCGGTCGATCCGATCCGTCTCGACCAGCCGCGCGAGGACCGCCCGGGCGAGCGCGAGATCGCCGCCGGGATCCGGGTCGACGTGCCGATCGGCGAGTTCCGCGGTCTCGCTCCGGACGGGGTCGACGACGACGAGTTCGCGGCCCTCTTCGTCGGCCGAGTCGGCGATCCAGCGGAACATGACGGGGTGGGCGACGGCCGGATTCGCGCCCCAGACGACGTGCGACTCGGCCTCGGGGACGTCGTCGTAGGTCGGCGGCGGCGCGTCGCTCCCGAAGGCGTCGTAGTACGCCGTCACCGCGCTCGCCATGCAGAGCGTCGTGTTCGCGTCGTAGTTTCGCGTGCCGACGCCGCCGCGGGCGAGCTTTCCGAGCGCGTAGGCCGCCTCGTTCGTCTGCTGGCCGCTGCCGAGGATCGCCAGTTCGTCGGCGTCCTCCTCGATCGCGGCTCCGAACCCCGTCGCGACGCGGGCGAGCGCGTCCTCCCACGTCGCGCGGACGAGGTCGCCGCCCTTCCGGACGAGCGGCCGCGTCAGCCACTCGCCCTTCGGATCGGCGGACTCGCGAATGCCGCGACCGCAGGCCAGCCCCCGGTTGACCGGGTGGGCGGCGTCGCCCCGGACCGCGTCGATCCCGTACCCCCTGTCCGCGCCGCGGTGGACGTGGCCGCAGCCGACCGCACACCGCACGCACGTCGTCGGGACGGGGTCGCTCACCCGACGTCACCCCCGGGGGTTTGGGGAGAAATATATTGACGAACGTTCACCGATACTCCGGATAACGTCGTACTACTCCTCTTTTTCACGGTTTCATTTGACCGAACGGAGGTACAAAACGCTAATCATTGAAAAAGCAAAAATAAATGGCGTTTCGGTGGATGCGCGTCTGGTTTACAATCGGATATAAGGGATTTATTCGCGTAATTCGTCCAGTTATCTTCCGAATTTGTGGACGATCGGGGCGGAGAGTACGGTGTACTCGGAATCGGGTCGTGTCGTCGGGCGGCGGGCGCGGCGAGCGGTACGCTCTCGAAGTTCTCGGTTCGACGACATGGCAGTCGAATGGCCGCTTCGACGGTCTTAAGCACCTGTAGCCGCAAGTTCTCGCGGATGAACGACCCGGCCCTCGAGGTAGTCGAGTTCCTTCTGACGGCCCATCTCTACACGGAAAACCGGGAGTTAGACGCGAACGACCTGCCCCCGCGATACCGGCAGGTGTTCTGGGTCGACGCGGACCCGGAGTCCCGTTCGGAGGCGAGCGACGCACCTTCGCGCGGCGCGATCGAGCGTCCGCTTTCGGCCACGGAGAGCACGGCCAGGACGGCCACCGGCGTCGAGCGTCCGTGGGAGGCGGTTTCGGACCTCCTCTTCACCCAGCGCGCGGACTTCTCCGGCAAGATCTCTCTCACGCAACCCGACATGGCGCTCGACTGGTTCGTCGAGCGCGCCGACCGCGACCGACTGGCGACGAATCCGACGATCGCGGCGGCCGTCGAGGGCCGCGACGACGTCGACGTGACCCACGAGGAGGCGCGCGAGGCCAACCGACCCATCCAGGCCGACCGGGTGTGGATCGACAGCCTGCTGGAGGAGTACTTCGACACCGGCGAGGACGGCGACGCGGAGATGCTCGACCTCGTCCACGTCCGGGCCCCGGAGGAGATCGAGATGACCCTCGACGACCTCGTGCTCACCGAGGACCAGGAGGGGGAGATCAAGAAGATCGTGACGGCGATCGAACACCGCGACTACCTCGCCGACATCGGCCTCCGCGAGATCGGCAAGCTGCTCTTCGTCGGTCCGCCGGGAACGGGGAAGACGACCGTCTCGCGGGCGCTCGCACACGAGCTGGGCCTCCCGTTCGTCGAGGTGAAGCTGTCGATGATCACGAGCCAGTACCTCGGCGAGACGGCGAAGAACGTCGAGAAGACGTTCGAGGTCGCAAAGCGGCTGTCGCCCTGCATCCTCTTTATCGACGAGTTCGACTCGGTCGCGAAGACGCGCCGGAGCGACGAGCACGCCGCGCTCAAGCGCGCGGTCAACACCCTCCTCAAGAGCATCGACGACATCAGCCTCATCCGCGACGACGTGCTCCTCATCGGCGCGACGAACCACCCCGACCAGCTCGACGCGGCGGCGTGGCGGCGCTTCGACGAGATCGTCAACTTCCCGAAGCCCGACCGCTCGATGCGCGCCGACATCCTCCGGGTGATCACCCGGCGGATGGACATCGCCGAGTTCGACCCCGAGGCGGTCGCGGACCTGACCGAGGGACTCACCGGGAGCGACCTCCGGCTGGTGCTGCGGGAGGCGGTCCTCGAAGCGCTCACGGAGGAGCGCATGACGCTCACGCAGGACGACATCCTCGACGCCGTCGCCGACTTCGAGGAGCGCGACAACCTGAAGAACATGGACATGATCGACGGCGACGGCGCGGCGGTCGCGGGCGACGGCGGGGACCACGGGCACGATCACGATCACAGCCACGACCACGATCACGGCCACGACCACGCGCACTGACCGATGCGGATCACGCTCCTCGGGACGGGGGACACGACGGGGACGCCCACCGTCGGCTGCGACTGCGACACCTGCGTCGCCGCCCGCGAGCGCGGCGCGGAGCGCTCGCGCTTTTCGGTCCACGTCGAGAACGAGCGGACGGGCGAGTCGCTGCTCGTCGACGTGAGCCCGGACTTCCGCTACCAGTTTCTGACCCGCGACGTGCCCCTCCCCGACGCCGCCCTGATCACGCACGTCCACTTCGACCACCTCGACGGCCTCGGCAACGCCTACCGCGTGTTCGACGACCTGCCGGTCTTCGCCGCCGACGAAACCGACCCGGTCACGGACGAGAGCGTCGCCGACGCGATCCGCCGGAAGTTCGACTACCTCGACCGGGTCACCGTCCGCGACCGGACGCCACTCGAACCGTTCCGCGCGTGCGGCCTCGACCTCACGCTCGTCCCCGTGGACCACCCGCCGCTGCTGTGCTACGGCCTCGCCGTCGAGGACCCCGAGACGGGCGCGAAGCTCTCCCTCTCCGGCGACACGAGCTACGGGATCCCCGAGGCGTCGCGGGCGGTCCTCGCCGATCCCGACCTCCTCCTCGCGGACGCCATCGTCCCGGCGTCGCTCTGCCAGTACCACCCGGCGGGCGGCAAGCACCGGGACGACGAGGGCGTGCCGCGGACGTTCGGCTCGAAGCACATGACCCGAGAGGGCGCGCTGTCGCTCGCGGACGAGCTGAACGCCGCGGAGACGCGGCTGGTCCACGTCGCACACTTTTACCCGCCCGAGGAGGCGTTCGAGGAGCCGCTGGCGGTCGACGGGGAACGGTACGAGTTGTAGTTCTCGTAGTTCGCGTGGGTCGCCTTCGGACGGATCATCCGAACCGATCCAGCCCCGCCTGTCGCCGGGCCACCCCGGTCGGCTCTGCGACCCACGGCGACCGGCGGTCGCGGATCGCGTCGAGGTCGACGTCCGGCGCGGCGGCCGCCTCGAAGCCCGGACACGACTCGCCGCACTCGCTCCCGGGGTCCACGACGCGCCCGAAGTGGGCGCAGCGCGGCCGTCCGTCCGTCGTCGTCGACGCGCGCGCGCAGGGCGGCAGGTCGTAGGTTCGCCAACCCTTCCCGTAGGCGCGCTCCGCGATCCGGCGACGCTTTCTCGCCTTCGCCGCCGCGCTCGCGACGGCGACGTCCGTTCGCAGCGGGCGCTCCTCCACGAGCTCGATCCCCGGTTCTGAGACGGCGAGGGGGGTCGCCTCGCGGACCACCTCGCGCTCGCCCTTCTCGGGATCGAACCGCCAGACGCCGACCGCCTCGGGGATGCGGTTCAGGTGCGCGCGGGTGACGTAGCTCCCCGTGGCGAGGTACACCTCGTCGAAGAGCGCGAGGCTCGCGTCGGTCCTGAGCTGCCGTTCGAGGTCCCCCGGTCGCCCGAGGTCGGGCTTGTTTTCGACGCCGATCAGCCGGGAGAACCAGTCGGGGTAGCGGACGGCGCGCCGGACGTACTCCCGACCGTTGCGGCGGCGGGACTCGAAGAAGCCGATCTCGACGGCGCGGTCGACGACCCGCCGGGCGACGTCGGGGTGGCAGTCGAAGGCGTCCTTCCAGTAGGCGTCGGTTCCGACGCCGACGCCGCTCTCGATCGCGAGCGCCGGGATGGATTCCGGGGTGATGGCCGTCCGGGCGTCGAACTCGGGGCCCGGCTCGACGAGGCACGCGTCGACGATCCGGTTGCCGGGGGCGGCGACGGCCGCGCCGAGCTGGCGGGCGACGATCGAGTCGGTCGCGCCTTCGAGGTGCGTACAGAGGGCTAGCTCGAACGCGAACTCTCGCACGGTACCCGGGAGGCGCGCGTCGGGCAAAAAGCACCCGGTCGCGCCGGCGTGCGCTCGGCAACCGCGTCCAGCCGCCCGGCTTCGGACGCCCGGTCGAGCCGGGGCGAGAACAGCAACTTTATCACGCGTTCGGGGCGAATCCTTCACAAGATTACTCTCAGGAGGTCAATGGTGACGGAAAATCCGCAACAACCGGAGGTGAACATCGGACTCGTCGGCCACGTCGACCACGGGAAGACGACGCTGGTTCAGGCGCTGAGCGGCTCGTGGACCGACCAGCACTCGGAGGAGATGAAGCGCGGCATCTCCATCCGGCTGGGCTACGCGGACGCGACGTTCCGCACGTGTCCCGGGCTCGACGAGCCCGAATGTTACACCGTGGAAGAGACCTGTCCCGACGGGTCGGAGAGCGAACCCCTCCGTACGGTTTCGTTCGTCGACGCGCCGGGTCACGAAACGCTGATGGCGACGATGCTGTCCGGCGCGGCGCTGATGGACGGCGCGGTGCTCGTCGTGAGCGCCACCGAGGACGTGCCGCAGGCGCAGACCGAAGAGCACCTGATGGCGCTCGACATCATCGGCATCGAGAACGTCGTCGTCGCGCAGAACAAGATCGACCTCGTCGACCGCGACCGCGCGGTGGAGAACTACGGGCAGATCCAGGAGTTCGTCGAGGGGACCGTCGCCGAGGGCGCGCCGATCGTCCCGATCAGCGCCGGCCAGAACGTCAACATGGACCTCCTCATCAACGCCATCGAAGCGGAGATCCCGACGCCCGAGCGCGACGAGGCGGACGATCCCCGGATGTACGTCGCCCGGAGCTTCGACATCAACCGCCCGGGGACGACGTGGGAGGACCTCACCGGCGGCGTCATCGGCGGCAGCCTCGTCGAGGGCGAACTGACGGTCGGCGACGAGATCGAACTCCGCCCCGGCCGCGAGGTCGAAGCCGGCGGCCAGTCCGAGTGGCAGCCAATTCAGACGTCGATCCGGTCGCTGCAGGCGGGCGGACGGCAGGTCGACGCGGTCACCCCCGGCGGGCTGCTCGGCGTCGGGACGGGTCTCGACCCGAGCCTGACGAAGGGCGACGCGCTCGCCGGCCAGGTCGCGGGCGCGCCCGGCACGCTCCCGCCGACGTGGAACGCCTTCGAGATGGAGGTCGACCTGCTCGACCGCGTGGTTGGTGGGGACGCGGAGATCGAGGAGATCTCCACGGGCGAGCCGCTCATGCTGACCGTCGGCACGGCGACGACGGTCGGCGCGGTCACGAGCGCCCGCTCGGGGGAGTGCGAGGTCAGGCTGAAGCGGCCCGTCTGCGCGGAGCCCGGCGCGAAGATCGCCATCAACCGGCGCGTCGGCGCGCGCTGGCGGCTCATCGGCGTCGGCACGCTCACGGACTGAGACGGGGATGGTCGTCGTCGCCATGGACACCAGCGCGCTCATGATGCCGGTCGAACTCGACGTTCGCGTGTTCGACGAGCTCGACAGGGTGCTCGGCCTCGCGGCCGACGCCTACGAACTCGTCGCGCCGCGCGCGGTCGTCGAGGAACTCGAAGCGCTCGCGACCGGAGGCGGCGAGGAGGCGGTCGCGGCGAGCGTCGGATCGGACCTGGCGGCGGACCGCTGTCGGACCGTCGAGACGGAGGCATCGTACGCCGACGACGCGCTCGTCGAACTCGCCGAACGCGGCGAGTGCGACTACGTCGTCACGAACGACCGGCCCCTGCGCGACCGCGTGCTCGAACGCGGCGTTCGGGTAATCGGTATAAGGGGTCGGAACAGATTGCACATCACAGAACCATAGCATGTACAAGAGGGTACGACTCAAGGACACGGTCGAAGTGCCGCCGCGACACCTGGCGGACGTGACGCCGGAGCGGGTCAAGCACCTGCTTCAGGACAAACTGGAGGGTCGCATGGACGAGGACGTCGGTAGCGTCGTGAGCGTGATCGAGGTTCACGACATCGGGCAGGGCTCCGTGCTCCCGAACCGCCCCGGCGTCTACTACGAGGCGGAGTTCGACGCCATCACGTTCGATCCGCGGATGCAGGAGGTCGTCGACGGCACCGTCGTCGAGGTGGTCGAGTTCGGCGCGTTCGTCGGGATCGGACCCGTCGACGGGCTGTTGCACGTCTCGCAGATCTCCGACGAGTACCTCGCGTACGACGGCGAAAACCAGCAGCTCGCCTCGACGGAGTCGAACCAGACGCTCGGCGTCGACGACGCCGTCCGCGTCCGCATCGTCACGAAGAGCATCGACGAGCGCAACCCGCGCGACAGCAAGATCGGCCTCACCGCGAAACAGCCCGGCCTCGGCAAGCACGGCTGGCTCCGCGAAGCCCGCGAGGAGCGACAGGCCACGACGGAGGGCGACTGATGGCCAAAAAGCGGCTCGCCTGCCGCGAGTGTCACTACGTCAACGAGCTCGACGCGAACACCTGCGCCAGCTGCGGTTCGTCCAGCCTCACCGAGGACTGGGCCGGCTACGTCATCATCACCCACCCGGAACGGAGCGAGGTCGCGACGGAGATGAAAGTCACCGAACCGGGCGGCTACGCCCTCAAGGTCCGGTAACCGGCCGATGCTCCGTCTCCCCGAGGACCTCCGAGGCGCGTTCAAGGAGCCGCTCGGCCGCGTCTACACGGATCCCGCAATCTTGCTCCGCGCCGTCGAGTCGGCGAGCGACGAGCACGGCGGCTGCGCCCGCGGCCCCCTCGTCTGCGTCGGCGACGTCGTCACCTACCACCTCCGGCGGGCGGATCGCGACCCCGACGTCGCCGTCGTCGACGGCAAGACGAAACGTCGTGAGGTGACGGCGGAGGTCCGCGCGACGCTCGAAGGCGACAACCCCCAGATCGAGGTCGAGAATCCGCCGGCGACGCTCTCTTCGGACCTCCTCGCGGCGCTTCGGACGGCGCTCGACGCCGACGAGCCGACCGTAATCCTCGTCGACGGCGAGGAGGACCTCGCGACCCTGCCCGCCATCGTCGCCGCCCCGCTCGGCGCGAGCGTCGTCTACGGCCAGCCGGACGAGGGGATGGTTCACGTTCCCGTCACCGAGGAGGCGAAAGCCGAGGCGCGCGACCTCCTCGCCCGGATGGAGGGCGACTCCGACGCCGCGCTCGCCCGCCTCGACGCCTGAACGCCCGGTTGCGAGCGATTCGAGGCGCTCTCAGGCGAGCCCGGCGAGATTCTCCCCCGCGTCGCGCCGCGCTCGCCCCTTCGAAATCCTTTTACTTGCCTCGGCGGGAGTTACGTACAACTGAACCATGGACATCGCGATCATCGACGAAGAGGAGAACCCGATGTTGCACAGAACGGACGTTCGCTTCGAGATCGTCCACGACGACGCCTCGCCTTCGCGCCTGCAGGTCCGAGACAGCCTCGCGGCGAAACTCGACAAGGCCTCCGACGAGGTCGTCGTCCACGCGCTCGACACCAAGTTCGGCATGCGAACGACCGCCGGCTACGCCAAGGTGTACGAGAGCCCGGAGTACGCCCGGGACGTCGAACAGGAGTACATGCTCGAACGCAACAAGATCAGCGCCGGCGACGCCGACGCTGACGCCGACGCCGAGGCGGAAGAAGCGTAAGACCGAATGCGCGTTCTCGGCATCGAGGGCACGGCGTGGGCCGCGAGCGCGGCCGTGTTCGACGCCGAGACGGATTCCGTTTTCATCGAATCCGACCCGTACCAGCCCGACAGCGGCGGCATTCACCCGCGGGAGGCGGCCGAACACATGGGCGAAGCCGTCCCGCGCGTCGTCGAGGCGGCGCTGGCCCACGCGGACGGCCTCGCCGGCGGACGGGACGGGATCGACGCCGTCGCCTTCTCTCGCGGGCCCGGCCTCGGTCCGTGCCTCCGCGTCGTCGGCACCGCCGCCCGGGCGCTCGCGGGGGCGCTCGACGTCCCGCTCGTCGGCGTGAACCACATGGTCGCACACCTCGAAATCGGCCGGCACGGGTCCGGGTTCGACTCGCCGATCTGCCTGAACGCCTCGGGCGCGAACGCCCACCTCCTCGGCTACCACGACGGCCGGTACCGGGTGCTCGGCGAGACGATGGACACCGGGGTCGGCAACGCCATCGACAAGTTCACCCGCCACGTCGGCTGGACGCACCCCGGCGGCCCGAAGGTCGAGGCGGCGGCGAAGGACGGCGGGTACGTTGACCTCCCGTACGTCGTGAAGGGGATGGACTTCTCCTTCTCGGGGATCACGAGCGCGGCGAAGGAGGCCTACGACGGGGGCGAGGCGGTCGAAGACGTCTGCTTTTCGCTGCAGGAGCACGTCTTCGGGATGCTGACCGAGGTGTCGGAGCGCGCGCTGTCGCTCACCGGCGCGGACGAACTCGTCCTCGGCGGTGGCGTCGGACAGAACGCGCGCCTCCGGGAGATGCTGGCCGAGATGTGCGACGAGCGCGGCGCGGCCTTCTTCGCCCCCGAGCCGCGCTTTCTCCGGGACAACGCGGGCATGATCGCCGTCCTCGGCGCGCGGATGTTCGAGGCCGGCGACGCGATCCCGATCGAGGAGTCGACGGTCGATCCGAACTTCCGACCCGATCGGGTACCGGTCACGTGGCGGGCGGAGGCGAGCGAGACGAGCGTGGGCGGACGGAACGAGGCGGAGGAAGACGGCGACCCGTCCGCTTCGAGCGACGATCTCCGGGGCGCGGAGGCGACGGTGACGGTCGCCGGCGACCGCGTCGAAAAGCGCCGCCTTCCGAAGTCGTACCGCCACCCGGAGCTCGACGCCCGCCTGCGTCGCGAGCGGACGGTCGCAGAGGCGCGTTTGACGAGCGAGGCGCGCCGGGCCGGCGTTCCGACGCCCCTCGTCCGCGACGTCGACCTTCGGGAGGCGACGATCACCTTCCAGCGCGTCGGCGACGCCGACCTCGCGGCGGCGCTCACCGCGGGACGCGCCGCCGCCGTGGGGCGTCACCTCGCGGCGCTCCACCGGGCGGGCATCGTCCACGGCGATCCGACGACGCGGAACGCGCGCGTGGACCTCGACGGGGATCGGGCGGTCCTCATCGACTTCGGCCTCGGCTACCACGCCGGCCACGTCGAGGACCACGCGATGGACCTGCACGTCTTCGAGCAGAGCGTGGAGGGGACGGCGGACGACCCCGAGCGGCTCGTCGCGGCGTTCGAAGCCGCGTACGCCGACGAAGGCCCGGACGAGACGCTGGCGCGACTGCGCGAGATCGAAGGTCGCGGTCGATACCAGTAAGACGCGCTCGGCGCGTGTTAGAGGCCGGTCGGCCGCGGTCGGTACCGGCGGCCGGAACGCGCGAACGCCGCGGACAGTCAGCAGCCAAAACAATTTATTCGATGCCGGTGTACCACTCGGGTATGGTCGACAAACCACAGTCCGGCGAACTCTTCGGCGTTCCGTACAACTTCGAGCGGCCGAGCGTCGGCCGGATGCTGTCGGCGTACTGGCAGCCCGGCAAGGGAATGCTCGTTCAGAAGCCCTTCGGCATCGGCTACACGCTGAACCTCGCGAACTGGCGGTCGTGGCTCGTGCTGCTCGTCGCCGGCGCGCTGCTCTGGCACGAGCGGAAGGGGGCGGACGAGGCCGCCGCGTCCGCGGACGACGGTCCCGTCGAAGTCGTCGTCGACGACGACTGACGCGTCGGTTTTCTCCTCCGCGGCGGTCGGGACCGACGCCTCTTTCCGCCGACGGCGCGCACGATCGCCCATGCTCCGCTACGTCACGACGAACGCCGGGAAGGTTCGGGAGGCGACCGAGTACCTCGGCGACGACGGGGTGACACAGTTCGACTTCGACTACACGGAGATCCAGAGCGACGACCTCGGGGCGATCGCGGCCCACGGCGCGCGGGAGGCACACCGCGAGGCGGGCGAACCGGTGCTCGTCGACGACGCCGGCCTGTTCGTCGAGGCGCTCGCCGGCTTCCCGGGGCCGTACTCCTCGTACGTCGAGGACACCCTCGGCGTCGAGCGCGTCTGGCGGCTCGCGGAAGCCGAGGAGGATCGACGGGCGTCGTTCCGCTGCGTTCTCGCGTACTGCGACGGGGAGCCGTTTCGCGCGAGCCCCGACCCGATCGACCGCGACGACCGCGCGGCGGCCGCCGCTGCCGGGGCGGATCCGAACGCGGAGGAGGCGGAGCCGCTCCCGGTCAAGCTGTTCGAGGGCGCGGTCAGGGGGACGCTCGTCCCGCCGCGCGGCGAGGGCGGCTTCGGCTACGACCCGATCTTCGAGCACGACGGGGCGACGATGGCCGAGATGAGCACGGAGCGGAAGAACGCCGTCTCCCACCGGGGGCGGGCGCTCGCGAAGTTCGGCGAGTGGTACCGGGAGCGGCGTGCTGTGTCTTGAAGTAACGCAGTGAGAGCGTCAAGGAGTATGAAAACACCGATCGGCGGATAGCCGTAGAGTCAGTTCGAAAATCATATCTCGTCAAATCCGACGCCGTAAACGCGACTAATAACCGGTTGCGGACAGTTCGAGAACGGCTTTTTTTCGTCCAACATCAACCACGGTTGCAATGACGTGCTCGTCGTCGATCGAGAGTACGAGCTCGTCTCCTTCGCAGATCCCGTCTTCTGCTCCTTCGGAGATGATCACCGTGTAATCGTTAACACGGCGCTCGGGAGTGGCAACACGTGGTGCGATGCTCATACACTTATTCGTGATCTGTTGTGTATTGAGTGTTACGTTCTGTCAGGATCCAGTTCTTTCGACCAATCGTAGATCGCCTTCCATTCGTCCAACTCGAACTCGTTCACCCGGTCCGCGGAAACACTCTTCGCAAAGGCTTGAGGTTCGTCACTGCCTTCCCGAAGTCTTCGCTGTGCGTCTTCAGCAAACCGCTTTTCGCTTTCGTCTTCGAACTCCGTCTCCCAGTCTTTTATTGTGAAAAACACGCTCACAGTCCCATCGCTCGTCTCCGAGAGGCGAGTCAACTCGGCGGACCCGAGTCGCAAGTGATAGTGCAGATCCTCGTCAGGGTCGTGAAGTGGAGCCTCGACGTAAACTCGAAACAGCATGCCTGAAAAAAGGCATTCCGAATTACCAACAACTCGTGCTCGAAAATCTCCCCCGGTTTGTGGGTGGAGGTCAATTTTGACGGGACCTTCTTGAATAAATTTTTTCGCACGATAATTCCGTTCTATTCGTTTATAGAGAGTATCACGTGATTGGATCCATTTGTATTGCCCATCTAGCGAGACCAATTTTAGCACTTTGTACTCGGAACCCAGCGTGAGGACACCAAGTGAAAATACGCCGGTTCCGTACGGCTGTGGAATGAAGACGAGCGCGAACCACATCACGACCAGTATTGCGGTAGTAAGTATGGATTTACGAGAGCCAGGGATTCGATTGTATGGTTTCTTTAGTGAATTCCGAACACCCATCTTATCCAGATCTTTCATCCGGCAGTCATATACATTCCCATTGGCAGGCACTGGAGCGCCACTAAAACGGCGCCATTCGAGACACAGTACGTGTCTGATGGCGAACGATATACATGTCCGATACGGGGACTGTTCCGTTTACAGGCGGTCGAGGCGAATCCCCCGGGGCTCGCCCCCGAGGCATTCACCCCCGCGGATCGCCGTCGGGCCCGGGGTACGTCCCGCCGACGACGACGTCGTACAGGCTCTCGGCGTCGAACAGCGTCGCGAACGCCTTCGGGTGCCGGACGCTCAGGTCGACCCGCCTGCTGAGCGTCGCGCCCGCCTGCGCCGTCTGGAGGCGCGGATCGAGCGTCAGGAGGTGCATCGCGCCGCCGCGGTACGCCGACGCGAGCGCCGGGTGGTCGCCCTCGGGCTGGTCGACGGGTTCGCGGAGGGCCTCGGCGGCCTTCCGCCAGTCGGTCGCCAACTCGTCGTCGGCGAGTTCGGCGATCACCGCCGCCGCGTCGTCGAGGAGCGGGTCGCTGGCGACGAGCGTCACCCACGAGTGCTCGCGGACGACGTCGAGGGCGCGCCGCGAATACCCCCCGCAGAGCAGGTCCGCCGCGAGCACGTCCGCGTCCGCGACGATCCGCGCTGGCGAGGCGTCAGTCGCGCTCATCGCGTCGCCGTCGAAGCGCGTCGATCACGTCCGCTTCCGTCGCGCCGAACGCCGCGGCGCGGTCGAACAGGTTCCCCCACGTCTCCGTCATACGCCGCCTCGGTTCTCGAACTACAAAGGGCTGTCCGCACGCAGCCGTCTTCGCAGCCGACGCGCCTGCCTCGTCCGCTCCCTTCCGCTCGTGGCGGCCGACAGCGACGACCGATTCGGCATCGAACCCGGGCCGGGGGTCGTCGCGTCGTTCGAGGCATCCGCGACGCGGTCGCCATCGGTCGAGGCGTGGCCCGAGGCCGGCGGGCGTTCACTCCAGTTCGGCGACGAGCCCTTCGAGTTCGTCCCGGGCGTCCGCTCCCGCCGGCCGGTGGGGGCTGCGGGCGTAACCCGCCGGCGCGCCGCGGGCGCGCATCGCGGCCTTCAATCCCGGAATCCCGTGTTCGACCGTCGTCGCGCGGTTGAGCGCGACGAGGTCGGCGTTCAGCGCGCGCGCACCCTCGCCGTCGTCCGCGCGGTGGCGGCGGTAGATCTCGGCGCACGCCCCGGGCGCGACGTTCGCGAGCGCGAGCACCCCGCCGTCCGCGCCCGCGTCGAGCGCGGGCGCGAGAACGCTCCCCGCGCCGACGAACAGGTCGAAGTCGTCCTCGGCGAACCGGCGGGTTCGGATGAGGGCTTCGAGGCTCCCGCCCGAGTCCTTCATCCCGGCGACGTTGGGGTGATCCGACAGCCGACCGGCCGCCTCTGGATCGAGCGCGACGTCGGTGTACGGCGGGACGCTGTAGAGGTAGACGGGGACGTCCGCCGCGTCGGCGACGTCCCGGTAGTACGCTTCCAGCGCCTCGGTGCCGTGGCGGAAGTAAAACGGCGTGACGACGAGCGCGGCGTCGGCCCCGGCGTCGGCGGCGAGTCGCGTCTGGCGGATCGTCTCGCGGCGGCCGGGGTGGCCGGTCCCGGCCAGCACCGGAACCGACGCCTCGTCGGCGACGATCTCGACGACGCGGGCGCGCTCTTCGACGCTCATCAGTTCGGCCTCGCTGTTCGAACCGCAGGGGACGAGAAAGTCGACGCCGCGGGCGGTGACCCACGAAACGAGATCCCGAAGGGCTCCCTCGTCGAGGTCGCCGTCGTCCGTGAACGGTGTCACGAGTGGTGGACCGATGCCTTCCATGCCGGCCACTCTCGACGAGGGGACTTAGGCCTAGTCCGTCGCGCGTCTGACGCGGATTTAAGTCGGGAGCGGTCTATCGCCCACCCGGGCGCGCACTGACGGCCTCAGTTCCCATCCACCCCACCCGCGCGCCCGGCACACCCACACACCCCACTTTTGCATCCCGGAAGCGCTTCGGCCGTCGCCGTCTTCGCGGCGGCCGGACGCTGACGTCTCGGCCGATCACGCGTCGGAGCGAAGGCTCGCGGACTCGCGCGTCGAACGACGCGCCGCGAACTTACGCGCCGAGCAGCACCTCGCGGACCTCGTCGAGCGTCTCGCGCTCGGAGATGAGCGCGACGTGGTCGCCCGCCGACAGCGTCGTTCCGGGGAGCGGGATCGTCATCGGTTCGCGGCCTTTCCCGTGCGCGTAGATGCGGGCCGTCGACGGGAGTTCGACGTCGGCGACGCGGCTGCCGACGACCGGCGACGTCTCCGGAATCGTGACGGTCGAAAGCTGGAGTCGCTCCGTGAGGTCGCCGATGGCGTTGAAGTTACCGCCGAGCAGCGCCGTCTTCGCGCCCGCCGCGCCGAGGCGCTCGGGGTAGATGACGTCGTCCACGTCCTCCGCGTACTGCTCGTAGATCTCCTTGCGGTAGTCCTCGTCGATCCGGAGCACCGTCCGACAGCCGTACTCCTTTCCGATCATGCAGGCGGCGAAGTTGACGTTCGGATCGCCGGTCAGCCCGCCGACGGCGTCGGCGGATTCGAGGCCGGCTTTCGTCAACACCGTCTCGTTGCTCCCGTCGCCCTCGATGACCTCGTGTCCCTCCTCGCGGGCTCGTTCGACCTTGTCGCGGTCGGTTTCGACGATGGCGACCTCGTGCCCCTCCTCGCGGAGGATGCGCGCGGTCCGCGCGCCGACGCGTCCGTAGCCGACGATAACGAATCGCATACCCGTTGTACGTCGGCCGAGACAAAAAGGTACGTCCCGGTGAGCGTTACGATTCGCCGTCCCGCGGCGACGACCCTCACTCGTCACCCGACTCGGACGAATCGCCCGTCCGTGCGCCGTCGAGCCACGCGTGAATCGACTCGACGGCCGCCGAGAGCCGACGCGTGCCGAAGAGCGCCACCAGCACCGCCCCGACCAGATCGAACACGAGATCGAGGATGGTGTCCCGGAGGCCGTACTGGATCAACACCGCCTCCATGCCGAGCGCGTCCGTGAGGAGGCGCGTCGCGAACTCCAGCACCTCCCAGAGGACGCCGAACGCCATCGTGAAGAGGAGCACGTACACGAACACGAACCGCGGCGGGAAGGCGACGGCGTCGCTGTAGCGGTCGAACGCGCGCGCGGTCGCGTACCCGACCGCCGCGACGACCACCGCCGACAGCGTGTGGGTGAGGTTGTCCCACCACGGCACGACGACGTACAACCCGAGCATTCCGAGCGCGTGCAGCAACACGGCGGTCGTGATCCAGAGCGTCGTGCCGACGCCGAGCCGAAGATCCCAGTCCCTCGCGAGCAGCGCCGGGAGGAAGGTGACCGCGAGCGCCAGCGCGGCGTTCAGCGCCACGCTCGCGTTTCCGGCGGCCGCTCCCGCGACGAAGATGGCGACGATGGCGGCCTGCATCGCCACGACGAGCAGTCGCTGGTGTCGCGTGGGGACCGGGAACTCGGGGCCGCCCATACGGCCCGTACGTCGCCCGCGACCAAAAACGCCCGAGCAGCCGAGGAGGCGAGCGATCGCTCGCCGAGGGACTCGTGCGGCTCCCCGTTCGAGAGCGTCGTGAGTATCGAGAGCGTCGTGGGCGCCGTGAGCGCCGTGCGGTTCCCTCTCCGGGAGTTCCGTGGTATCGTTCCGCACGACAGTCCTATCTCCTCCGATCGCGTACGGCGGTCGATGATGGCAACGACGCACGTCCTCGCTGGGGTCGTGCTTGCCGCCGTCGCGCTGTTGTTCGTCCCCGACGTCGGCCTCGTGCCGGTCGCGGCGGCCGCGCTCGGCGGACTGTTTCCCGACTTCGATCTCTACACCGGCCACCGGAAGACGCTTCACTATCCCGTCTACTACGCCGCGGCCGCGAGCGTCGCCGCCGGTTTCGCCGCCGCGGTCCCGACCGCCGCGACGGTTTCCGTCGCCCTGTTTCTCGCGGCGGCGGCGCTGCACTCGGCGATGGACGCGTTCGGCGGCGGACTGGAGCTGAAACCGTGGGAGGGAACCTCCGATCGGGCCGTGTACGACCACTACCGCGGCCGGTGGATCGCTCCCCGCCGCTGGGTTCGCTACGACGGCGCGCCCGAGGACCTGCTGCTCGCGGTCCTGTTCGCGCTCCCCGCGATCGTCGCCTTCGACGGCGCGGGCGACGGTCCCGTTCGAGCCGGCATCTACGCGGCCCTCGCCGTGTCCGCGGCGTACGCGCTGCTCCGAAAGTCACTCGTCGCGTTCGCGGAACGGTTCGTCACGTCGCTCCCCCCGCCGGTGCTCGTCTACATCCCCGAACGGTTCCTCGACGACTTCCGGTGAACGGCCTCGGCCTCGCCGTCTATAAATAACGACGGTAGCCGCAGGAGGTGCACCACAGCGCGTCCTCGGCGTGGACGAGCGCGCCTTCGTCGCAGCTCGCACACCGACCGGCGAACCCGTTCGACGCGCCCGCGTACATCGCCCGTCGCAACAGCGCCACCTCGGCTTCCAGCACTTCGATCCGTCGCCCCTCCGCCCGCTGGTGCGAGAGAACCCGGTTCATTTCGTCCCGCAGCGTCGCGTACTCTTCGGGCTCCTCTCCTTCGATCTCGTCCCGCCCCTTCGTCTTCGTCCCTTCGAGCATGCTAGTAGTTGACGCGCTTTTCACGTATATACTGCTATGGCCATGATGTATGTGTAAAAACATATATGTCGAAGATACATTCAGCTTCGCGCACGCGAAGGAGGGGGTAGTCGATCGCGGCCACGAAGCTCTTGTACTTCGACGCGACAGTCACTGGTGACGATCTGTGTCGGTCGCGTCGATCCGTCGACGGAGATCGCGACGGCGTTCCCGAACGTACCATGAAAACGCGGACCAGACGCCTGCTCGTCGGTATCGCCGCGATCACGCTCGTGATCGCCGGAAGCGGTTTGTGGATGGCTTCCGCGGGGGCGATCCCGCAGCCGTCGGCCGGGGTCGAAACCGCCGGCGAGTGGGGGAACGTGACCGAACAACGCACGGAAGTCGTCACCACGTTCTGGGTCGACAACCCGTACCCCGTCCGCATCACGACGGGCGACCTGCTCGATCTCGACTACCGACTCGAACTGAACGGCGTCACCGTCGCCGAGGGGAGCTGGGACGAGGTCGACCTGCCCCGCGGCAACACGACGCAGACGCAGTCGACGTACCTGCGGAACGACCGGCTCGCCGCCTGGTGGGTGCGCTTCGTCGAAGACGACGAGACGCTGCGCGCGACGGCGCACGGACGCGCCGTGATCGACGGGCCGTTCGGCGACTGGACGTACGAGCGGTCGTCAGCGACCGGAACCCACTTCGCGAATCGCACGCCGGTCAGCGACGCGATTTCGGGAGCGGCGGCGCAGACGGAGGGCGAGTACGTCCGCACGCGATCCGTCCGGTACGGCGGGGTCGAACGGGACGTCACGGTCGGCGCGGAGGTGCGCGACGCGCGGGCGACGTGGGGGCGCGTCGATCGAAACGGGACGACCGTCCTGTTTCGCTTTCGGATCCACAACCCGAGCGACGCCGTTCCGCTGGTCGTCGAGCCGACGGGTCTCAGGCTGCGCGCCGACGCGAACGGCGTCCGGCTCTTCCGATCGGGATCGGGCGTCCTCTCGCGGGAGGCCGCGACCGACGACCGGCTCGTCCTCCCCGGCGAAACCCGCGACGTGACCATCGCCGCGACGGTGGACAACCGGGTGATCGACGACTGGTTCCGGAGCCACGTCCGCAACGGCGAGCGCTCGACGATCGAAACGCGGCTGCAACTCGTCGTCGATCCGGTCGGCGCGGGGGAACCGATCCGCGTTCCGGAGGACGACGAGGCGACGCACCGCTGTACGGTCCGAACCGCCGTCCTCGAAGACGGTCAGCGGCCGGGAACGACCTGCGGCGCGCAGTCGGGTTCGCCGCCGGTCGCGACGTGACGCGTCGGGGTGCGAGCGCCGCGCCCGCGGGGCGTTCGCCGGCTCTCCGTGCGGTCTCGTCCGTCGGCTTCGGACCCCTGACTATCAAAAACGTTCGCCCGCTCCGTCCAGGGCCCTGCGGTTACGCGCTTTCGGAGGACCGAACCCGCGCTTTGACACACCACTTCTTCCGGGCCCCGTCGTGTCGATCCGACGGAACCGTAATAATGCGAGCGGAACGTTCACGCAATAATGGCCGAGTTGATCGCGCCGCTAACCCGCTGCTACCGGAGTAACCGATGGTTTCTCGTCGGATTCCATATGGTTGTCTGACGCTCGTCCTACGAAAATTTATATGTCTACCCGGATTAGGCTTATTCGGAAGTAACTCAGGATTCCTGAGGGACCTCCGCTTTGACACACCCCCTTCTGCGAGCGGATTCACGTCGGTAAGCTGGGCTTGCGATCGAGTAGGATCGGGTTACGCCCCAGACACGGCCGACCTCGGATCGGGATTCGTCGAAGGTGGTAGTCGAGGCACGGTGCCCGAGGGCGTCGGCCGTCCTGACCGACCACCTGTGTCTCGCGTCGTCGCGCGCCCCCAGAAACTGGCGGACGAGAACCGCCCCCGTCAGTATCGTCACCACGACGGCCGGGGCACAAAAACACCCGTGCGCGGGCTTTGCGGGCGGAACGTCACGAGTCTACGCTCTACTGGTACGGAAGCCGAGTCCCGTTTCGTTCGAACGCCGTCGATCGCCGGGTCGCGGTCCTCCGTCGTCGGCCTCGAACGCGGTGGCCGCGTCGGTTTCGAAGAGGCGACGAGGTCGCAAATATGAACAACGGCCATTTGACCCTTCCGATCAGTTAAGGTGTCGCGTGATCGTCAGAGAGACGATGTCGTCCCCGCGTCGCTCGGTCGTCGGTCGAGGGTGGATCGGGAGCCGCGGCGGTCTCTGGCTCATCCTCGTCGTCACGCTCTTCGCGGCGACCGCCGTCGCGTACGCGCTCGGCGTCTTCGCGGTCTCCGGCGGCGTCGTGTTCGTCCCCGAGGGCACCGCCCTCGTCGGCGTCGTCGCCGCCGGCCTGTCGGGGTACGACCGCCGCGGTCCGGTCGCGGCGTGGCTGGTCGCGTCCGCGCCCTTGCTCGGATTTCGAGCGTTTCACGCCTTCACCGGGTTGTCCTACCGGTCGTTCTCGGAGCAACTCACGTATTTCCTGGAACCGCGAAGGCTCACCGTCCTCGCAGTCGAGGGCCTCGCCCTCGGACTGCTCGCGTTCTTTTCGGGTTCGCTGGTTCGCCGGGGAGTCGACGTGCTTCGAAGCGATCCGACGTAGGGTGAGCCCGTGACCGCCTCGACGGCCGTCGGATCGTCCTCTGCCGCTCGGTCGTACTCCTCGACGTCGGCGATTTTCCGCGTGTCCGGGTGTGGATGAGGCCCCCGTCGGCGGAGACGATCGGCGCAATCCTCGTCACCCACTACTGGTATCCCGAGCTACTGGACCACTTCGCGGGGAAAGCGTACTTCTCGGGCCACATACACACGGGCCGGTACAAGAACAAGGCGCTCAACACGGCGTTCCTCTACCGACCGGCAGACCATGGTGCCGACGCGCTTCTCGGCGCGTACTTCGTTGTCGAGATCGCACCTGACGGAACGTGGCAGATTGACTTCCGAAACATAGGAAAGGTCCGGAAAGGCATCTGCCCCAAACGTCAGACACTGGGCGTGCAGTTCGTCCCCGACTACTGGCGGAAGGACTGCCAGTTCTGCTACGACGAAGACGATTTCTACAGTGAGGTCGCCCGCTCTGCACTCTACGGACTGGGGACGGTACTAGATGAAGCCGATGTTGAGGAAGTAGTCGAGTTTGCAGCGTCGTCGTACGGGGCGACGCCGCCGTCGTTCGAGTCGAAGCTGCGAAGCTTCCTCGAAGAGCGAGCACAGGGGAAGTGACCCGATGGGAGACGAAACGACTGCCGCAAGACGGGAATGAGCAGGGCGGAGAGGGGGTATCAATCGAGCTGTGGGAGGTCGCCACGTTGTTCTCGTCGTGCGAGATCACGGACGAACAACCGGAGCTGATGGACGAGATCATCGCGGTCGTCATACGAGTAGACGCGAGCGTCCCACCGATCCTGGACGGCAGCGATCATCGCACTCCGGACACCAGACTCATGGACGAACAGGACTCGTTCTTGATGTGCGGCCGTCGGCGTTCGCTCATCGCGTTCACGAAAGATCGCCTCAAGCACGGAGCCGGTCTCGATGCCGACACCGAGGTTATCACCGATCCGTGGGACGATGTAGATGACAGCGTTGCTCGCGAGCGCGAATTCGATGCTCTGTGTTGCCGCGTCCATCTCCTCCAACGGGATGTCGATATCGATGGCCAGAAACGCGTTGACGTCAGGCTCAGTCCGAAGTCGATCGCGGGCGTACAGCAGCAGATCGAGCACCGCTTCCTGCTGGTCGAGATCCACGTCCGACCCGACAAGCGCACCGAAATCTACCGTCTCGGGGATTGAACTCAGCGCCTTTCGGTCGTCGTTCTCTGCGGCGTCCAGCAGTGCATCGACGTCGAACGTTTTGTATGGTCCCATCAGATAGACGAGAAAGCGTGAGTGGGCAAGCTCACCGAGTTCGCCGATCAGCCGGTCGCGCATTACTCCAGCATTTCTCACCCATATATAAATAAGCTGCTTTTCTGTGGGTGCTGAGTCAGCAAGCACTTATGGGTCTGCTTGCGTAACTAGTGCATATGGCCGAATCCGAGCGTTCGTCCCCGGATGCGGACGATTTGGCAGGACTCCTGCCGGAGCACAGTCTCCTCTCTCTCGACGAGTATCTGGACATGCAGCGAGCGATCGGGAACGAAACCCGCTTTCGGATTCTCCATTTCCTCGCTGAACGGGGTGCCCACAGTGCGAAAGAACTCGAACAGGGACTCGACCTCCCGTCGAACACGCTCCACTACCATCTCGACGCACTCATCGATGTGGGACTCGTCGAGAATCGAAAGCGGAAGCAGCCCGACACCGAAGGCCTCTATTCGTACTATCGGGTCACCTCACTCGGGGAAGGGATTCTCGAACACGGTGTTCGAGAACTGATGCGCGAGGAATGGGACCTCCTCGACGCATATAGCGACTAGCAGGAATGTGAGGTTCTGTCCCGGAAGTGCTCACTCGGAATCTTCTCGTGATGTCACCCCACTTCAGGCGTAACTGATTACCCGGCCAACAACAGGATCCCATCTTCGGCTAACGGACACCACTTCAAAGCCGGCAGTTCGTCGAGGTTGCTTACGAAGCGGAGCATGACATAGAATCGCCCCACAAGGAATTGATTGCACCCCAACCTTCAGCGGATTGGCTGGTAGACAGTTGGAGGAAGCGAGGCTAGCACTAACTAGCCACACATCTATCCAATTACTGATAGAACGGCGCGCGCGAAGACGGAGAGACCCAAGATAGTCGTCTCGGGCTTCGGGATACCGTTACAAGCCTAGGCCGGGATTTGAACCCGGGCTCTCGTCCTTACCAAGGACGCGCTTTACCGCTAAGCTACCCAGGCGCGCACCTGTGGGTTTGCCGGATTCGTCTTTAGGCGTTTCGATTTACCCGTCCGTCGGCGAGGAGGGGACGCGGTCGTCGCTCCGCTCCCCCGAGAACGCGGCGATGCGCTCTGCGGCCCGGTCGGGGAGGACGGCCGCCGCGGGCGGGAGGTCGCCGTCGTACCCGCGGGCGAGGCTCGACGCGTAGTCGACGAGCGCGGCCGGAGGCTCTCGGCCGTCGTCGACGGCGGTCGCCCCGGCGACGACGGCGAGCTCGAACACGTCGGCTTCGAGGTTCCGATCGAGCGCCGGTCGGTCGGCCGCCGGGAGCGACCGCCGGACCGTCTGATCGCGTCCGAACGAGCGGACGGTTTCGACCGCCCGCGACGCGGCCTCGGTGCGCGCGAGGAGGTAGAAGCCCCGCGAGACGAGCACGTCGGCGGCGAGGATCTCCAGATCCGCGCGGACGTCGCCCTCGCGCACGCCGACCCACGGTTCGTCGTGCGCGAGTCGGCGGGTGAGACGGAGCCCCTCGTAGATCAACTGGACCCCGGCGGCCCGCTCCGCGAGCGCGTCGAGGTCCGCGCCGGGGTCGAGCGCCCGCGCGCTCAAGAGCGCGAGCGCGCCGGGCGTCATCGAAGCGTCCACGAGGCGGTCGTCGAGCACCTCGCGCAACGACTCCGGCTCGATGTCGGAGAGCGCCTCGCGCGCGGCTTCGCGGGCCCGCACGGCGTCATCCATCGTCCCGGTTTAACGGTGGCAAGGGCAAAGACCTTTGGAAACGACGCGACTGTGCACGCATGATCCGTACGACCGACGCCGACGAACTCCGGACCGTGACGCTCGACCGCCCGGACCGACGAAACGCCCTCCGACCCGCGGACCTCGACGAACTCGAAACGGCTGTGACCGAGACCGACGCCTCCATCGTCTTCCTCCGCGGCGCGGGCGACGCCTTCTGCGCCGGCGCCGACCTCGACGCGCTCGCGGAGCTCTCGGACCCGGCGTCGTTCGCCCGCCGCGGCCAGCGCGTCGCCGACGCGATCGAAACGGCGGACCCCGTCGTCGTCGCCGGGATCGACGGCGCAGCCCGCGGCGGCGGCGTCGAACTCGCGCTCGCGTGCGACCTCCGGGTGGCGACGCCGGCGGCGACGTTCGCCGAGCCGGGCGTCCGGTTCGGGCTGTTCGGCGCGTGGGGCGGGACGATCCGGCTCCGGCGCGTGCTCCGCGAGGGCGACGCGTTCGACTTCGCCCTCTCGGGAAGCGTCGTCGACGCGGAGGAAGCCCTCCGAATCGGCCTCGTCTCGCGGGTCGTCTCCGACCCACGGACGGTCGTCGCAGCGCTCGCGTCGAACAAACTGGACGCTCTCCGGACGATCAAAAAGCGCCTGCGCGACCGTCGCGGTCGGGACGAGCGGGAGGCCGCGGAGGCGATCGCGTTCGAGCGGCTGATGAAGCGGTACGCCGGGGAAATCGCCGCCGAGTGGGGCGGTCGAGATCGAACCGATGGCGACGGGTGACCCGGCTCCGGCCCTCCCTCAGATACGGAGCGGATCGGGCGCGGGCGGCGTTTCGCGCTTGTGCGCGCTCCGCTCGACGAGGCCGACGACGCGGTCGACCTGCGCCTCGGTCACGCCGAGCGCCCGGACGGTCGCGGCCTTCGACAGCGGCCCGTCGACGTGCAGCGCGAGCACCGCGTCGAGGGCGTCGTAGTCGATCCCCATCTCCTCCTCGTCGGTCTGTCCCAGCCACATCTCCGCGGAGGGGGTCTTCGTCACGAGGTCCTCCGGGACGCCGACGTGCGCGGCGAGCTGTCGGACCTGCTGTTTGTAGAGGTTCCCGATCGGGTTGCAGTCGACCGCCTGATCGCCGTACTTAGTGAAGTAGCCGGTGAGCGCCTCGCTGCGGTTGCCGGTGCCGAGGACGATCCGGTTCTCGTAGTTGGCGACGAGGTAGTTCAACACCGCCCGGGTTCGCACGCGGACGTTCCCGACCGCCGTCTGCGCCGGGTCGGACTCGACGTGCTCGTCGCCGATCCCCGGAAACGCCGCGACGAACGCGTCGACGATCGGTCCGATCTCGATCACGTCGTACGCGATGCCGAGCGTCCCGGCGACGCGCTCGGCGTCGCTCATGTTCTCGTCGGCGTTGACCGCACTCGGCAAGACCAGCCCGTGGAGCCCGGCCTCGCCGATCGCCTCGACCGCGAGGTAGGCGGTCAGCGTGCTGTCGATGCCGCCGGAGAGCCCGAGCACGGCCCCCTCGGCGTTCGCCGCGTCGACCGTGTCGCGGATGAACGCGACGACGTGCTCGCGCGTCGCCTCCAGTTCGTCCTCCGAGAGCCGGAGGTCGAGCGGTGCCGAGTCGGACAGGACGGTGCCCTCGGTTTCCATCGTTCCCTCCTACGGCCGCGGACGACTAATAATCACCCCGTGTGCCGCGATTTCTGGACGAGTATCCAGCGCGCGGCCGTCGGGATCGCCGCCCGTGCGGAAGCGACACCGTCGCCCGTACACTACTCGACGCCGTCGCCAGTGCACTATATTCGGCACCGCGCCGGGCGAACGCGGACGCGGGGGCGACGTCGCCCCTCAGTCGGCCGCCTCCGAGTCGCCCGTCCGCGAGCCGCTCGGAACCGCGTCGTCCGTCGGTGCCGCGTTCTCGGCCACCCGCCGACGGTTCTCCCCGCCGATCCGGTCGGCGACGGTTTCCGTGAGGTCCAGCAGCCGGTCGCGGAGCGGGCTCCCCTCGTCGCGGACGATCGGGCCGTCGCCCCCCTCCGTGCCGAAGGTCGGGTGGACGGGGAGCCGTCCCAGGAGCGGAACGTCGTAGTCCTCGCAGATCCCCCGCGCGCCGTCGGTGCCGAACAGTTCGTGCTCGTCCCCGCAGTTCGGGCAGCGAAAGCCGCTCATGTTCTCGACGACGCCCAGAATCGGCGCGTCGTGGCGCTCGAACAGTTTGAGGCCCTTTCTGGCGTCGGCGACGGCCATCTCCTGAGGGGTCGTGACGACGACGCCCGCGACGGGGAGCGTCTGCAGGAGGTTGAGCGAGGCGTCGCCGGTGCCCGGCGGGAGGTCGACGATCAGGTAGTCGAGTCGGCCCCACTCGACCTCCGCGATGAACTTCATCATCACGTTGTTGACCATCGGTCCCCGGAGGATCGCGGGGTCGTCGCCGTCGGGGGTGAGGTGGTCCATGCTCATGACCATGACCCCGTCGGATCGCGGCGGGACGATCTCGTCGTCGGGCGTCACGCCCGGTTCGCCGTCGGCCGGGAGGATCCGGGGGACGTTCGGCCCGTGGATGTCGGCGTCGAGGATTCCGACGCGCGCGCCCTTCTTGCGCAGGCCGGCCGCGAGGTTGGCAGCGACCGTGGTCTTTCCGACGCCGCCCTTGCCGGAGGCGACGGCGACGGCGACGACGTTTCGGACCATCGGGAGCACGTCGTCGCCGAGGCCGTGCTCCTCGCCGACGCGGGCGCGGAGGTTCGGTTCGAGTCCGGCATCCTCGACGACGTCGCGGATCGCGTCGCCGATCTCCATCTCGGCCGGCGAGGAGGGCGCGTTGAACGCCAGCGAGATCGTCGCCGTGCCGTCGTCGATTGAGACGCCGTTGAGCAGGTCCATCGAGACGATGTCGTCTCCGTTCATCGGGTCTTCGACGTCGCGGAGGCGCGCTTCGAGTTCGCGGTCTGAGACGGTCATGGTGGTGGGTTTCGGTGTGGGTGTCGGTGTCTGCGTTCGTCGGGCGTTCGTCGAGCGTTCGACGGACGATGCGAGTTCGAGACGGGCGATGCGAGTTCGTGCGCGTGAGCGAGTGCCGTCGGGCGAGGGATGGGATCGCGCAGGGACGCCGTCAGAAGAACATCACCCCGATCACGAGCGTCAGCGCCAGGAGGCCGCCCCAGAGCACGCAGGTCAGCGCGACGAGGTACCCGACGCCGAGCAGGCCGGTCCGCAGGTCGCTCGGCTCGCCGATCGCCCACGCGATCAGCATGCCGTACACCGGGGCGAGCACGATCCCGAAGATCAGCCACGTTCCGGGGCCGAAGAGCGACAGGTCGCTCACGGCTCTCCCCCCTCGCGGGCGTCTTCGATCGCGTGCAGTTCGACCACCGGGATGACCTTCGCGACGACCATGAAGAACAGTGTCACGATGGCGACGGTCCCGAGCACCGACGTGAGTTCGATCGGCGAGGGGACGTACCCGCCCGGGACGTTCGCGTAGAGCCCGAAGTGCGGGTGCTGGAGCCCCTCGACGACGAACAGGACCTTCTCGATGAGCGTCCCCGCGAGGACCATCGCGGCCACGGCGACGATCCGGCGGATTCGGAAGAGCGACGGCCTCAGCGTCGAGGCGAGGATGTACGCCTCCGCGGCGATCACGAGCCCGATGGCGAGCCAGTACAGCGGCGTGGTGACCTTCTCACCTCGGCGGCGTGCGTGAGGCTCTCCGGCGCGGCGAAGACGCCGGTGATGACCTGCTGGAGCTGTAACCACAGGAACAGCAGGCCGAAGAACCCGAGCCACTTGGCCAGCCCGCGGAAGACGTCCACGGGAATGAGCGCCTCCCAGCCGTAGGCCCGCCTGAAGGCCGCCGCGATGATCAACACGCCGCTCATCGCCGAAGTCAGCGCGATGGAGAGGAACGAGGGTCCCTGGACGCCGCCGAACCAGCCGGCCATCGACGGGAGCAGCGCGAACAGCCACGGGATCACGCCGCCGTGGAGCAGGAGAGGAGCCAGGATGATGATCGCGAAGGCGAGCCACCAAACCATCCGCTCTACGACCGCGTCCTCCGTTTCGGTGTAGCCGATCGTCAACGCCCTGTAGAGCGGCTCGAACCAATCGGGGAGCCGGTCGCGCAGCCGGACGATGTCGTACCGCACCGTCAGCGCGAGGTACGTCGCGGTCAGCACGAAGTACAGCGTGATGACGGTCACGTCCCAGACGAGCGGCGACCAGTGGACCCGCCAGGGCCACGCCGGCAGGACGCTCGTCACGAGGCGGTCGGGCCGACCCACGTGGATCAGGATGTACAGCCCGGCGCAGGTGAGCGCCGCGATGGTCAGCAGTTCGGCCATCCGTGCGACCGGCTTGTAGGTTTCCAGCCCGACGAGCTGGACCGCCGCCGACAGGATGATCCCGCCGTGGGCGATGCCGACCCACCAGATGAACGCGCCGATGTACAGCCCCCACGGGACGCCACCGCCCGACCCCCAGTCGCCGAGGCCCGTGACGATCAGTCCGTGCTGGAGCTGCTGGAGGTACGCGGCGACCCAGACGCCGACGGCGACCAGCGCGGCTCCGAAGAGAACGAGGTACCGCCTCGACGTCGACCGCATCGGTCGCAGGAGGTCGTCGCGGCCGACTTCGGCGCTCACGCGGTCTCACCCCCCTCCTCTCCGGCCATCGATCCGTTCGCCAGGACCTCCTCCCGGCGGTTGTCCACGAGGCCGACCTCCTCGTAGGTGACCGGTCCGTCGACCTGTCGGGCGTGTTCGGACGGCTCGTTGCCGACGTAGACGACGTTCGGGTCGGTGCCGCGCTCTTCGAGGAGCCGGAACGTCGAGACGGTGTGTCCCTTCCGGTTCTCGAAGTCCGAGCGATCGTTCCCCTGGTCCTCCTTGTACTGGCTGAGGTGCCTGTTGGGCGCGCTCTCGGGGTCGTTCATATCCCCGAAGTGGATGGCGTCCATCGTGCAGGCGTCCTCGCACGCGGTGGCCGTCCTGGCGCGACGGGCACATCGTACACTTCCCCATCGTCCCCTTCGGCGGGCGGCTGTCGACCCATTTGCCCCGCTCGTCGTGGGTGTGGTCGCCGTCGAGCTCCCCGTACGGCGTGTCCGGTTCGCCCCACTGGAAGTAGTTGACTCCGTAGGGACAGGACACCTGACAGTACCGACAGCCGATGCAGATGTCGTAGTCCGTGAGCACCAGTCCGTCCTTCTCGCGCGTGTGGCGGGCGCCGACCGGACAGACCTTCTCGCAGGGCGCGTCCGAGCAGTGTTGGCAAGGCTGCACCAGGAAGTTCTCGTCGTCCTGCCCCTCGTCCTCGTACGTGAAGACGTACATCCAGTTGGCCCCGCCGGAGGTGTTGTTCTCCTGCTGGCAGGCGACCATGCAGGCGAGACAGCCGTCGCAGTTGTTGAGGTTGATCACCATCCCCAGCTGCTTCCCCTCGCCCCCGTCGTCGCCGACGGCCGCCGCGCGGTCCCCACCGCTCGCAGAAAGGCCGAGCGTGAGCGCCGCGGCGGCCGCGCCGCCCTTCTTCATCACCTCGCGTCGCGGGAGGTCGCCGTCTTCGGCCAGCCTCGCGAGCGTCGAGAGGGGGCTCCCGCCGTCCGCGTCGTCCGCTCCGTCGGCCGCCGCGTCGACGTCGAACGACTCCGCCAGCAGCTCGATGCCCCTGTCGTCGACGCCGAACTCCTCGACGACGGCGTCGGGGTGTCGTTCGTAGAACGTTTCCTCCGTTATCTCGCCCGCGGTGAGCCGCTGGGCGTCCCTCGCCATCTCGAGGCCGAGTTCGGTGTCGAACTCCGTCTCGTCGAGCAGGCGTTCCATGCGCCGTCGCCGGGCGTCGTCGTCCGGAACGATCGACGAATCGTCACTGGTCATGTGGTCTGTGTCATCAAGGGTCGGTGGTGAGTGCAGTCGTCGGTGGTGGGCGTGGTCGTCGGTGGTCCTTCGCGGGTACGAATCGGGTGGATTCCGCTCAGCCGACGACCACGACGCCCTTCATCCCCTGCGCCTCGTGGGGCGTACACGAGTAGGTGTACGTCCCGCTCTCCTCGAACGGGTGTTCGAACGTCTCGCCGGCGTCCGACAGCAGCTCGCTCTCGAACTCGCCGTCGGCGTCGGCGACGTCGTGACCGCCGCCCTCGCCGGTCCACTCCCAGACGACCGTCGTCCCGGAGTCGATCTCAATGGCGGCCGGCGCGTACGCGAACCCGTCGTCGGCGCCGACCTCGACCGTCACCTCGCTCTCGCCGGTCATGTCCTCGACCTCGTCGTAGTTGTTGGCGTCTCCCATCCAGTCTTCGACGTCGCTCTCGCCGCCGCCGTCGGACCCGCCGCCGTTGCCGTCGTCCCCGTCGGTCCCCTCGCTCCTGCCGTCGTCGGTGCCCCCGCCGGAGCCGCCGCCCGTACACCCGGCTACGAAAGTCGCCGTCAGTACCGCGCCCGTCGTCGCCAGAAACGATCGTCTGTTGCGTGCGTGTCGGGTCATGATCTGTTACCTCTACTCCGGTCTCAGGGCGGACGGTCGTTGAAGGGTGACGCTGATTTCCACGAACTGGGAACGCGCCCGATCATGTTCGTCGCCGGTTCGGCGCGTCGGTCCGAACGGCGGGTCGCGGCCCCTCCGCGGCCGCTGTCCACGATCTCGGATGCGATCGTGGTTCAGTCATCGCGCCCGCCCGCGCGACCCGGACCCGCCATATCTTGCGATTTTGAATAGTTGGTCGTATACGGATGAGATAACTCGGATCTAAACCCATAAGGCGCTGAATTTAAAAAACCGGACAAATATATCCGTATAATTTCGATGAATTGGGAATTGCCTTCTCGGTTTATCGCCCTCGAACGGGTACGCCCACCTGAGGACGATGACCAACTACCAACTACGCCGACGGCAGGTCCTGCAGGCGATGGGTGCGACCGGCGCGGTCGCGGTCGCCGGCTGTTCCGAGTCGTCGGGAGACGGTGCCGCCGAGGAGACGGAGACCACCGGGACGGCCGAAGACGGCGGCGGTCAGAAGGTCGACGTCGCTCGGATCGCCCGGGACCCGACCGACGTTCCGGACCCGGTCGACTGGAACGAACCGCGCGAGCACGACGTCACGCTCCGGACCGAGGAACTGACCGCGGAGATCGAACCCGGCGTCGAGTTCACGTACATGACGTTCAACGGGAAGGTTCCCGGACCGATGCTCCGCGTTCGGCGCGGCGATCGGGTGAACCTGACCTTCGAGGTGCCCGAGGACTCGAACGCGGAGATGCACAACGTGGACTTCCACGCCGTGTACGGCCCCGGCGGCGGCGCCGACGCGACGACGATCTCGCCCGGCGACGATCCCGCGACGATCAGCTTCTCGCCGCAGTACGAGGGCGTGTTCATCTACCACTGCGCGGTCCCGAACATGGACCAGCACATCTCGTGTGGGATGTTCGGCGCGATCCTCGTCGAGCCGGAGGAGGGGCTGCCCGAGGTCGACCACGAGTTCTACTCGGACAGCACGAGATCTACACCGACGGCGAGGTCGGCGAGGAGAGCGAACACGCCTTCGACTTCGACTCGATGGAAGCGGAGGAACCGACGTACGTCGTGTTCAACGGGCAGGCCTACGCCTTCATCGAGGACGGCGTTGGTCCCATGGAGGCCAAGACCGGCGAGACTGCCCGGGTGTACTTCGCCAACGGCGGCCCGAACAAGCTGTGCTCGTGGCACCCGATCGGCAACGTCTGGAGCCGGTACTACCGCGACGGCGACCTCCTTTCGGATCCCGATCGGAACATCGAGACCGCGCCGGTCGCGCCGGGGACCGTCACGGCCGGCGAGATGGAGTTCCCCGTCCCGGGCACGGTCAAGATCGTCGACCACGCGCTCTCGCGCGCCGCCCGGCGCGGGACGATCGCCGAAGTCGACGTGCAGGGCGAGGAGAACACCGACGTCTACGACGAGAACCCGTAGACCGTCGACCCCCCTCGACCGCATCGCCGCCGGGGCGGGCGATTGAGAGGAGTTATTGCCGGAGCGCGGAAACGGCGCGACAACGATGATGCGAGACAGCGCGGTCGTCAACGGGTCGACCTCCCTCGTGACGGACCCCGACGGACGAGGGAGCCGGGAGCACGACGGCTTTTACCGCGGGGACACGCGACACCTCGACCGCTACCGACTGGACGTGGTCGGCGAACCGCTGGAGTCGCTTTCGGTCGTCCACCCGCGCCCCGGCGAGCGCGTCCTGCACTGCTGTAGCCCTCTCGTCGGCGTCGACGGCGCGCGACGGCTCGGGGTGACCCGGCGACAGTTAGTCGCCGACGGGCTGTACGAACGGGTTCGCGTGACGAACTTCGAGGCCGAGCCGACGACGGAGACGCTGGAACTCGAACTGGGGACGCGGTTCGACGACCTGTTCGAGGTGCGCGGCTACCACCGATCCGGGCGCGCGCGGGACGTCGCCGTCGAATCGGGCGACGGACGCGTCGCCTTCGGGTACGATCCGGACGACGTCGAGCGACGCTGGGAGACGGCGGTGACGGTCGCCGGCGGCGAGACCGCGTCTCCCTCGCGGGGCGAGGGGCGGGCCGACGCGACGGTTCGGGTCCCGCTCCGGCTCGATCCGGGCGAGTCGGCGGACGTGTCGATCGCGGTCGATCCGGGCGGGCCGGCCGGCGGTCCGAGCGAGCCGTCGGACGACCCGGCGGCGGCGTACGAGGCCGCGCGCGAGTCGGTTCGCGAGCGCGAACGCCGGTGGAACGAGTCGACGGCGGACCCGGACCTCGACGCCGATCTTCCGAGGGGGTGGTCGGACGTGCTCGAAGAGAGCCGACGGAACCTCCTCGAACTCCTCCTCGAAACGGAGCACGGGCCGGTGTTCGCGGCGGGCGTGCCGTGGTTCGCCGCGCCGTTCGGCCGCGACTCGCTCATCGCAGCGTACCAGGCGCTCCCGCTGTCCCCGGAGCCGGCGAAGGGAACCTGTCGATTCCTCGCGGCCCGCCAGGCCGACGAGATCGACGGCTTCCGCGCCGCGGAGCCGGGGAAGATCTTCCACGAACTCCGCGGCGGCGAGCTGGCGATTCGCGGGGAGGTCCCCCACTCGCCGTACTACGGGACGATCGATGCGACCGCCCTGTTCGTCGTGCTGGTACACGAGACGTGGGCGCGGACGGGTGACGACGCGTTCGTCGAGGAGCTGTGGGGGCACGTCGAGCGGGCGCTATCGTGGCTCGACGAGTACGGCGACCGCGACGGGGACGGCTTCCTCGAATACCCTACCGACGAGGGCGACGACGGTGGTCTCACCCACCGGGCGTGGAAGGACAGCGACGACGGCGTCGTCCACCCCGACGGGACGCACCCGGAGGGGCCGCTCGCCGTCGCTGAGGCGCAGGGGTACTGCTACGACGCGAAGCGCCGGGCGGCGCAGCTCACCCGGGACGTCGTCGGCGACTGCGATCTCGCGGACCGTCTCGAATCGGAGGCGGCGGACCTCTCGCGGGCGTTCGACGACGCATTTTGGCTCCCCGAGGAGGGGTTCTACGCGATCGCGCTCGACGGGAACGGTGATCCCGTCGCGACCGTCTCGACGAACCCCGGCCACTGCCTGTGGAGCGGCATCGTCCCCGAGGAGCGGGCCGACGGCGTCGTCGATCGGCTCGTCGCCGACGACATGTTCTCCGGATGGGGGATCCGGACGGTGTCGAGCGCCCACCGGGCGTACAATCCGCAGAGTTACCACCGCGGCAGCGTCTGGCCGCACGACACCTCCATCGTCGTCCTCGGGATGGCCCGCTACGGCCGGTCGGACACGGCCGAACGCGTCGCGGGCGGCGTACTGGACGCCGCCGTCGCCCGCGGCAACGATCGCCTACCGGAACTGTTCGCCGGATTCGACCGGGACGAGACCGGCGTGCCGGTCCCCTACGGCGACGCCTGCGAGCCGCAGGCGTGGGCCGCCGCCGCGCCGCTGGCCTGCCTGTGGGCGGTCGATTCGATCCGGGTCGAACCCGGCGTCGACGCGCGCGACGCGCTCGATTGGCGGTGAAACCGCCGGTTAAGCCTAGCGTCGGCGCGTCCGCGGCGGTTAAACCCGAACCTACACCGGTGGGCGAGTCGGAGAGCGGGTCGGTCGTCCCGATACCCGGTGCGGACCGCTTTCTCCGACGAGCGGCGGTCTGACCGAAATTCTCAGCTTAGAGAGATAGTTTAGCCGGTTCGAAAATAATCTGAAACTGAAACAACAGTCGACGGGGTATTTTACGGGCCGGCGCGTCCAGTAGTCCGATGGCGGCTCCCAAACGGCAACTTGCGGAGGATGGCGGAAGAGAAAGTCTCGCAAGAGTTCTCGCAGATCGGCGACGACAGCACGTCGTCGAGGCGCTGGACTCGCTGGACGACGACGTCTCGCTCGGAACGCTCGTCGACGACATCCGGGCGCGGGAGACGAGGGAGGCTGACGGTCGAGCGGTCGACAGGCAGACGGTCGCGCTCTCGCTGCACCACGTCCACCTCCCCAAGTTGGCCGACGCCGGCGTGCTCGCGTACGATCTCAAGCGCAAGCGGGTGACGCGCGACCGACAGCGAGTGAGCGACCTCCTCCGCATGGCGGAGGACGCGTATCGTGTGCTCTCTTCCGAAGTCTGAGGCGGAGTAACACGAAAACCGATAGGCGAAGACGACGTCTCTCGCGCGTGACGCGGACGTTCCGCGGTCGTACTATTGACCCATAGACTTGTCTTTTTTGGCGCACGATCGGTCTGGCCGGACGTGGGACCGACCTCGGTTCGAGGTACGGGGTCCGGTGATCCGTCCGTTCGACGGACATGCGACGACGATCGCATCAAGTCAAATCTACTCCTCGGGATTTGACCTGTTGTCCTATTATCTAATAGCACATCACACCGAATGATATAACAACCAATCCCCCTAACGGATGTAATCGACGATGATACGTTCCGGCAGGGCACGAAAAGGGCTGACACTGGTCGCGGTCTGCGTCGTCATCCTGTCCGCCGGCTGCGGCGGACTCGGTGGAACCAGTAGCGACGGACCGGGAGACGAACAGACGGGCACGGAGGCTCCGGACGGAACGGACGTCTCCGAGACAGCGGACGATACGGAGACGACTGAGGACACGAAGACGACCTCAGCGGACGATACGGAGACGACTGAGGACACGAAGACGACCTCAGCGGACGATACGGAGACGACTGAGGACACGAAGACGACCTCAGCGGACGATACGGAGACGACTGAGGACACGAAGACGACCTCAGCGGACGATACGGAGACGACTGAGGACACGAAGACGACCTCAGCGGACGATACGGAGACGACTGAGGACACGAAGACGACCTCAGCGGACGATACGGAGACGACTGAGGACACGAAGACGACCTCAGCGGACGATACGGAGACGACTGAGGACACGAAGACGGCCGAGAATACCGAGACGACGACCGACGACGGGTCCGACTCCGGCGACGCGAACGACACGAGCGACGACGAGGACTCCACCATCAGTGGGGACATCCAGTTCGTCGTCGACGGCGAGGAAGTCGACTTCAGCCAGGAGAAGTACCAGAAACAGGACAGCAGCTTCTACTTCGAGGACGGTAGCGCTGACTGGAACGCCCACTCGGGGGCGATCACGCTGGAGTACGCGATGGGGACGCTGCCCGGCATCACCGTCCAGGACGGGATCGTGACCTACGGCGGCGAGTACTACTCCGACAACGACGACGACACCACGGTGGCGATCATGGTCAACGGCGACCGGGTGGATCCGAAGGAGTATACCCTCAAAGACGGCGACGACATCCGCATCGTGGTCCACACGAGCGGCTGAGCCCGACCGAAGCGACCTGGTCGATCACCGAACGACCCTCGAACGCGATTTTTCGGAACGGATCGCCGGCCGAGCGGACGTTCGCGAAAACATGACCGTCCGCGCGGCTACTGGGTGAGCACCGCCCAAATCGTCCGAATGACCGCCTCACGGATCCGGTCCGGCCGGTTCGGGGAGCGGCCGTGCGCGGACGTCGGCGGTCCGCCTGTTCAGTTCGGTCAGCGTTTTCTGAATGCGGCTGTAGTCCGGGAGCAGGGTCGTGGCGGTCGAGGCTGTCTGGTTCATGTCGGTGAAGCGTTCGTGGAGGGGGACCGTCAAGGGGATCGGTTTCGGTGCGACGGCGACGGGCGTACTTCCATTCTCGTTCATTTCGGATGACCGGGAGCGATAAATACGTAACTACGAGTTCTATATACTTCGCCGTACCCGACCATATTGACCGGCACGGCGAGTCACCCATCGTCGCGTTCGACCGATCGATCGGGTCGCTTCGCTCCGCGGCCGCCGTCGCAGTCCGGTCGCGTCGAACCCGGCGTGGATTCCGACGAATTTATACTATATCTGTTATATATGATTTGTCATATTTTCCTCCCGGAATGCGGCCCGTGCGACGGCGCGTCGCTCGCGCGGGCGTGGACGACCGCGGTCGACAGCCTCGTCCTGTTCGTCGGCTTCCTCGCGGACGGGGTCGCGGCCGCGGTCAACGCCGAGCGGCTGTATCACACCTCCCTCAAGAGCGGCTACATCGAGGGCCTCGCGGCCGACGACGGCAACGAGGCGATCAGCCTCTTGCTCCTCGAATTGATGCCGCTCCTCGGCGGGCTAGCGGCCCTCCCGGTCGCTGCGGCCGCGGCGCTGTGGCGACGCTCGCTCGCGTCGCGGGGCGACCTCCGCGGGATCGCGCGACTCGGTCGGGAGGCGGCGACCGCCGCGACGCCCGCGCGGATGGTCGACCTGTTCACGCTAACGTTCGCGACGCTGCTCGCGCTCCTGTTCCTCCTCCGGCTCCCGCTGCACGCGATGGTGACCGTCCGGTACCTGCTCCCCCCCGTACCGATGCTCGTCTACCCCCTCCTTCGGGTCGGCCCGGTTCGCGGGTCCCTGCGAGAGTGACGAACGACGGCGTGGGCGTACGCGGCCGCGACGCTGATCGGCGGGCAGGTGCTCCTTCTCGCGTTCCTCGTCTGGGATGCCGCCCTCGGCGAGGCGTTACAGGCGCACGCGCTCGTCAACCTTGCCGCGGGCGGCGCGTTCGTCGGCTGGAATCTGACGGCGGCGACGGATCGGCCGCATCGGCGGCTCGGAGCCGCGGTCTTCGGGCTCGTCGCCGTCGCGACGACGGCGTTTCTGCTCCTCTCCGGCGTCCGTCTACTTCGCCTCATCTGGGGAGTTCGCGCTCCCGCTGGTGCGCGGTCAGCGAGGCGCTCTCGGCCGGGTGATGCCGCGATCGGAGGCGATCCGCTCACCACGTCTGTCCCTCGTACTCGATCCCCTCGCGACGCTAGACGATCCGGCGGCCGTCGACGACGACCGGCGTCTGCATCGCATCGAACTCGTCCCAGTCCGTGAGGACGACCGCACCGTCCACCCCCCGGAGCGCCGCCGCGGCCGAGTCGGCGTATTCGATTCCGGGGAACAGCTCCCGCGCGTTTTCGGCCGTGACGGGATCATAGGCGACGACGTCGACCCCGCGGTCGAGCAGCGACTCGACGACCGGGACGGCCCGCGAGTGGTGCACGTCGTCGGTGCCGGGCTTGAACGCCAGCCTGAGGACGGCGATTCGTGGCGGTTTCTCGTCGCCGTCCGCGTCGAGCCCGCCGACGCGCTCGTTGAGGAGGTCGAGGAGCCGTCTCGGCTGTCTCTGGTTCACGGCTACCGACGCGTCGAGGAGTTCGGGCTCGTAGCCGGCGTCGCGGAGGGCGGCGACGAGGGCCGCCACGTCCTTCGGGAAGCACGAGCCGCCCCACCCGACGCCGCTCCGGAAGAAGCGCGCGCCGATCCGCCCATCGAGACCGATCGCCCCCGCGACCTCGTAGGCATCGACGCCGTACTCCTTGCAGAGTTTCCCGAGTTCGTTGACGAGGCTGAGCTTGGCCGCGAGGAAGGCGTTGTTCGCGTACTTGATCATCTCGGCCTCGCGGTGGCCGGTCCGGACGACCGGCACGTCGCCGGCCGACTCGAACAGCGGCTCGTACAGCGCGGCGAGCGCGTCGTGGCCCAGATCCGTCGCCGACTCGAACACGACCTTGGCCGGGTAGAAGAAGTCGGCGACGGAGCTCCCTTCCCGCAGGAACTCGGGGTTTACGACGAGGTCGAACGCCTCGCCCGCCGCGCCGACGCGCGCTTCGAGGAGCGGTTCGAGGACGCGCTCGGTCGTTCCGGGGACGACTGTGCTCTTGAAGACGACGAGGTGGCGATCTCCGGACGCGCCGAGCGACTCGCCGACCGAGGCGACGCCGGCTTCGAGGGTCCGCGTGTCGATCCGACCGTCCTCGTCGGACGGCGTCGGGAGACAGAGCACCGTCGCGTCGGTCCCCCGGATCGCCCCGTAATCCGTTGTCGCCCGGAGGCGGTTCCCGGCGCATTTGTCGAGAAGTTCTGCCAACCCGGGTTCGTGGATCGGGGCTTCGCCGTGGTCGATGCGCTCCGTGACCGACTCGTCGACGTCGACGGCGACGACTGGTGGCCGCGGTCCGCGAGACACGCCGCGGTCGCGGTTCCGACGTAGCCGCTGCCGACGATGCTGACGTCCATCGCCGAACACGTATCAAGTATCAGATATGATTTTGGAAGATTGGTTTCAATGTATAAATCTATATTAAAATAAATATTAATGCAAGAATATATCTTTTTTACCATAACTAAACTCGTATATGAACGCGGTTGTGTTGGCGGCGGGGAGGAGAACACGGCTCCGACCTCTGATGGAGGACAAACCGAAATGGCTCGTCGAGGTGGCCGGCGAGCCGATACTCACCCGCTGCTTCGAGCGGTTGGTAGAGCTCGGCGCGACGGAGTTCATCGTCGTCGTCGGCTACCGGAAAGAGGCGATCATCAGTCGCTACGGCGACGAGTTTGCGGGCGTCCCGATCACGTACAGCCACCAGCGCGAACAGAGGGGCCTCGCGCACGCGCTCTTGACCGTCGAAGAGCACATCGACGACGACTTCATGCTCATGCTCATGCTCGGGGACAACGTCTTCCGGGCGAACTTCTCGGACGTCGTCAACCCAGAGTCGGAGACGCGGACCGAAGCCGCGTTCCTCGTCGAGGAGGTGCCGCAGGAGGAGGCGAGCCGGTACGGCGTCTGCGACACGAACGACTACGGCGAGATCGTTCGCGTCGTCGAAAAGCCGGACGACCCGCCCGCGCGACTCGTCATGACCGGCTTCTATACGTTCTCTCCCACGATCTTCCACGCCTGCCACCTCGTCCAGCCGTCGGAGCGAGGCGAGTACGAGATCACGGACGCGATCAACCTGCTCATCCGGAGCGGCCGGACGATCGACGCTATCCGACTCGACGGGTGGCGGATCGACGTCGGCTACCTCGAGGACCGAGACGAGGCGGAGCGCCAGCTTCGGGCGCTCGCACTAGGGGCGGAATGACGACCGCGAGAGCGGTCCCGCGACCGTCTTTCACCTCACGCTCCGGAAGAATCAGATCACGGAATATATCCAATATTTCTCGAATATCCAGAAATAATATTTAACATATACTTTCGCCGACGGTGGACGTCGTCCGAGGCGCACGGCGTCCGAACATGTCTGGTGACCGTCGCTACCTCGCAACGAGCGCTGCCGGGGGTGCCGGCCTCTTTGGGGGGCGGTGCTTCTCGCCAACGTGGCACCGGTGCAGTCCGTCCTGACGCGTATTCCCGCGCTCGGCTACTTCGGATACCCGTATGGCTGCCGAAGGCGACGCTCCTCGTCGCCGCCGGCCTCTGTCTCGTCGTTCTGCTCCCGTGGTTCGTCGCGATCCGGCCGACGCTCCCTCAGACGCCGGAGCGCGCGGTCATCGTCGGCGACGACCCATGGGAGCGGATCGTCTCGACGGCCACGACGACGGTCGTGGGGTACGTCACGTCGCCCGGGACATCGGTCGTCGACGCGGGGTGCGCCGGTCCCGACGGCGGCGACGAGCGCGCCGTCACGGACGGCGAGGCGGCGTTGGAGGCGACGAATGCGGACTCCGCCATCTCGGCGACGTCTCGCAGCTGGAGGAGATCCTCGTCGCGAACGACGTCGACACCGCCATCTGCGTCATCTCCCGGCCTGACCGCGAATCCTTCTTCGGTGCGCTGACGACGTGTCACGCCGTCGGCGTTCGGACGCAGATCCGCTGCGAGCGGGCGGACAGCGTGCTCGTCCCCGGCGAAACGGACGGCGGCATCGTCGATATCGAGCCGTGGGACCTCCAAGAGCGGATCGCAAAACGGACGTTTGACGTGGCGTTCGCGGCCACGGGGCTCACGTGTCTGGCTCCGGTCTGTGCGATCGTCGCGCTCGCAATCAAACTCGATGGCCGGGTTCCTGTGCTCTACAGTCAGGAGCGGACGATGGTCTTCGGCGACACGTTCGCCGTCTGGAAGTTCAGGAGCATGACGGCGGACGCAGAGGCGGGGACGGGCGTGGTCATCAGCCGGGAGGACGCTGACGGCATCGATCCGCACGTCACGCGGATTGGGTGAGTCCTCCGCCGGACGCACCTCGACGAGATCCCGCAGCTGTGGTCGATCCTCGTCGGCGACATGAGCGTCGTCGGCCCGCGCCCGGAGCGTCCGGAGATCGAGGGCGACAGTCGGACGACCGTCGCCGCGTGGCAGCGGTGGTGGTTCGTGAAGCCGGGGATGACGTGGCTCGCGCAGATCAACCGCACGACCGGTCACGAGCCGGCGCGGAAGCTCGAGTACGACGTGGCGTACATCCGGCGTCAGTCGTTCGCCTATGACTTGAAGCTCGTCGCGAGACAGCTCTGGCTCGTCCTCCGCGACGCGGCGGAGCTGCTCTCTCGCGGTCGACGACGGGAGTCGGACGGCCGGGCGGGGGTGATCCGGACCCGCAGGGCGGAGGGGACGAGTGACGACCGACGCCCGGGGCCGGGAGGCGGATTCGTCCCCCGGCCCCGCCGACGCGATGGTGCTCGTGACCGGCGGCGCGGGTTTCGTCGGCAGCCACCTCGCCGACGCGCGCTCGTTCCCCGGAACGAGGTTCGCGTCCTTGACGACCTCTCGTCCGGACGGCGCGAGCGCGTGCCCGCCGGGGAGACGCTCGTCGAGGGCGACATCCGGGACGCGCGGACGCTCGACCGGGCGATCGACGGGGCGGACGTGATCTTCCACCAGGCAGGCGTCGTGAGCGTGGACCGCTCCGTCGAGGCCCCCTGCGGAGCAACGAGGTAAACCTCGACTCGACGCTCCGCTTGCTCGAACGTACCCGCCGCGAGGACGCGCGCGTCGTCCTCGCGTCGAGTAGCGCGATCTACGGCCAGCCCGAGCGCGTTCCGATCGCGGAGGACGACCCGCCCGCGCCGACTCGCCGTACGGCCTCCAGAAGCTCGCAGCGGACCGCTACGCGCGGCTGTACGCGACCTGTACGGCCTCGAAACGGTCGCCCTCCGGTGCTTCAACGTGTACGGCCCCCGGCAGACGGGGAACGACTACAGCGGCGTGATCAGCGTCTTCCTCCGGCAGGCCCGCGCGGGCGAGCCGATCACGGTGGAGGGCGACGGGACGCAGACGCGCAACTTCGTCCACGTCCGCGACGTCGTCCGGGCGAACCTGCTCGCGGCGGCGACCGACCGCGTCGGGGAGGCGTTCAACGTCGGCACCGGAGAGAGCATGACAATCCGGACGCTCGCATCGCTCGTCCGCGAGGCGACCGGGAGCGACACGCCGATCGTCCACGAGGACCCCCTCCGAGCGACATCGAGCGAAGTCGGGCCGACCTCTCGAACGCCCGCGACCGGCTCGGGTACGAACCGACGTGCTCGCTCCCGGAGGGGCTGGAAACGCTCGTTTGGAGCGCGCGATCGAAGACGACGGTCCGAGGAGGGGGGAGGGACCGGATCCGATGAGCCGGGGAGAACCGACGTGACCGACGCGTGCGAGGCCGCGACGGCGCTCCTCGACGAGCGCCCAGAGTTCGAGGGCGCCTTTCGGGATCTGCTCGACGTGTACGAAAACCGGGACGGCTCGTGGGAGTTAGACGACGTCGCCGCCGACTCCGGGGTGTTCGGCGAGATCGTCGCGGCTGGGATCGTCGAGAAGCGCGACGGCGGCTACCGCGTGGTCGATCCCGCGGGCGTCAAAGTCGCGATCGAAGGCGATGGCGACGGGGAACGGGCGGCGGGGCGAGCCACTCTCGCCGGACCCTCGATGCAGTCGATTCCGGCGGTCGATAGCCGCGTCGCCGCGGCGCTGTCGAGGGCGCTCCTGTTCCTCGTCGCGCTGCGGCTGTTCTCGCTCCCGGACGTGTACCGGGGCGGCGAGGTCATGCTCTCCGGCAACGACCCGTACCTATACCGGTACCTCGTCGACCGGCTCGTCGCGGAGACGCCCGGCCCGTTCGATCCGGGCGCGCTGTCGTCGCTGCCGCACCGGTTGGCGGCCGGGGAGCCGCTCCTCGTCGTGACCCTCTTCGTCGGTGACGAACTCCTCGGCGGCGACACGAGCGCCGTCGACGCTGGCGTGGTACCCGGTCGTCGCGGTCGTCTTCCCGGACCTCGTCTCCGAGTTCGAGGTCGGGGTGGAGTACCTGCTCGACGCCGGCCACAGCGCCGAGGTGCATTCGCTTGTGGGCCGCAGTTAGCACGATCATCGGGCCGCTGCTCCTCTTCGGGTCGGTCCTCGCGTTGGCGCTGCCGTCCCTCGCGTGGGCGACCCGGCGCGCGCTCCGGGCGCACCGACCGGCGTGGCTCGCGGCGTCGGTGTACGGCTGGTACTTCCTCGCACTCGCGCTGGTTCAACTTCGCTTCGCGGGCGAGCTGTCGGTGTTCGTCGCGCCCTTCGCCAGCCTCGTGTTCGTCCACCTCGCGGCCGCCGTCGATCTAGCGTGACCGCCGCGGCCGTTCGAGCGGCGTGCGTCGACGCGCCCAGCCGATGCCGACGAACCCGCCGTCGTCCGTCCCGACCGCCGCGAGGCGCAGTCGCTCCTCGGACTCGGCGCGCTCGTCGGGAGCTTCAGCTTCGTGCAGATTCCGGTGAAGACCGGCCAGCTCACGGTTCCGAAACCAGCGTTCGAGGCGGCGGTTCAGATGCGCGCGCACGCCGACAAGCGCGGCTACGAGTACCCGGAGAACTACGTCCTCAGCGAGTGGGGGCGAAACTGGATGTACAACGGCCTCGTCAACGGCGAGTCCGAGTCCTACGGCTTAGCCTATTCCAACTACGATTCGTTCATGCGCGCGACCGACGGCGAGGAGTGGTACGAGACCCTCCGCAACAGGGCGCGGGGTTCGTCGTGTCCGGAGGACGCGCTGGGGACGCGGCTCCACGAGCGGTACGGCGGCGACGATGCTGTCTCGGGGCTTGGTTAGTACTGCTGCATCTACGCGTCGGACGACGGATCGGTGAAGGCGTTCGCGATCGTCGAGGGCGCGACGCTCTCGGGGGAGGCGGGGCCGGGCGAGTCGGTGACCGCGCGAACGGACGTGACGGTGGGCGGGGCGTCGTTCATCTACGAGCGAACGGCAACGGCCGACGAATACGCGGCGAACGGCGAGCGGGCGACCGCCGAGGAGCCCGACGAAGACGACGCGGCGGACGACGAGTGACGGCGACGGGCAGGAAGGTGGTGCGCGACGCCGAGGCGACGGTGACGGCCAACGGGTAAACACTATGAGTCTCCCCCGTGCAGGTGGGCCATGCCCCGCCTGACCGCCGTGCAACTCTCCGCCGAACGTACGCCCGCCCGAACGACCGCCGGAGCCACGACGGCGTGATTTCCGCACCCACCCTCACGCGAACCGGCCTCAGAGTCGCGTTTCTCGCGGTCCTCCTTGTCTCGGGAGCGACCCTCGTCTACGGCGCGTCGACCGGGTTGTCGACGGCGACCGCCGAGGACGTCCCGCGCGCCGAGCCACGCGGCGGACACACGGTCGTCACGGAGTCGGCGAAGTACGGCACTATCATCGCCTACGAACCCGACGGGACTCTCCAGTACTACAACAATTCGCACACGAAGTACTTCGACGTGGATCCCGTCCCCGGCGATCGGATGACCGTCGAGTACACCGCGACGGACACCCTCCACGGAAAGAGCGCGAGGTGTACGGACCCGCCCTGCGCGCGAAACGTCATAGAGCGCGCGAACCTCTCGACCGGCGAGACCGATGTGGTGTACGCGCGCTACGACCACCGCGAGACTGCGGGCGAGTGGCACGACGCCGACCGCGTCGACGACGAGCGTGTCCTCGTCGCCGACATTGTCGAAGATCAGGTACTCATGGTGAACACCGAGACCGAGGTCATCGAGTGGGCGTGGGACGCACAGAGCGACTTCCCCGTCGAGGGCGGCGGGCCGTACCCCGGCGACTGGGCGCACGTGAACGACGTGGAACTCCTCGACGACGGCCGGGTGATGGTGAGCTTGCGCAACCAGGATCAGGTGGTCTTCCTCGACCGCGAGACGGGGATGCAGGAGGGGTGGACCCTCGGATCGGAGGACGACTACGACACAATGTACGAACAGCACAATCCGGATTACATCCCCGAGGAACGCGGCGGACCGGCCGTCGTCGTCGCCGACTCGGAGAACGCCCGCGTGCAGGAGTTCCAGCGCGTCGACGGCGAGTGGGTGCGGACGTGGGAGTGGTCCGACGCGCGGATGCAGTGGCCGCGCGACGCCGACCGCCTGCCCAACGGCAACACACTGATCGCCGACACTAACGGCAAGCGTGTGCTCGAAGTGAACCCCGCGGGCGAGGTCGTCTGGGAGGTTCCGGTGTCCCACCCATACGACGTGGAGCGCCTCGAAACCGGCGACGAGAGCGCGAGCGGCGAGAGCGCGCGAAAACTCGGCCTCGAATCCCAAACCGCCGCCGACGGCGGAGAGAGGAGAGACGGCGGCGGTCCCGGCGTCTTCGCTCTGTTTGTGCGCCTCGCCAAGTTGATCGTCCCGCCGCGCGTCGCCAACGCGATCGTCTACGTCGCGCCGACGTGGATGGGTCGCCCGGAGTTCGCGGCAGTCGGCGTCGCGGTCCTGACGGGGATCGCCTGGGCCGCGCTCGAACTCCGGTGGCGCGGGTTCGACCGCGGAATCGGCCTCCAGTCGCCGTTCTACCGGAAGGACGAGTGAGCGACGACCCTCGAACACGGGCGTTGATCCCGACGGATTTTCATCAGTGAACGGACGCGTTCCCCACGATGCAGATACTCGTCACGGGATGCGCGGGGTTCATCGGCGGCCATCTCCCGTAGGAGTTCGTTCGGGACGGCCACGACGTCACGGCGCTTGACAGCTTCGAGCCGTTCTACGACGGGGATCAAAGTGCACGCCGTCGAGGCGTGTCGTGCGCTCGCGACGTCGGGCGACGGGGGGTACGAATTCGTCGAGGGGGACGTGCGCGACGCGGCCCTGGTGTCGGAGCTCGTCGGCGACGCCGACGCCGTCTTCCACCAGGCCGCGCAGGCGGGCGTGCGGACGAGCGTGGACGACCGCGGAAGGCGACCGCGATCAACGTCGACGGGACGGTAAACGTCCTGCAGGCGGCCGTCGAGGACGACGTCGCCAGGTCGTCCTTGCGAGCTCGTCCTCCATGTGCGGCAAGCCGCGATCGCTCCCGTACGCGGAGGCGGAGGACCACCCGACGGAGCCGGTGAGCCCCTACGGCGTCTCGAAGCTCGCGGGTGAACACTACGCGCGGGTGTACCACGAGTTGCACGGCCTGCCGACGGTGCGTCTGCGGTACTTCACCGTGTACGGCCCGCGGATGCGACCCAACGTGGCCATCTCGTCTCGAACTTTGTCTCGCGGTGCTACAACGGCGAATCGTCAGTGATCTACTGCGACGAGACGCAGACGCGCGACTTCACGTTCGTCAACGACGTGGTCGAGGGAACCGGACGCTCTTCGAATCGAGCGCCGCGGACGTCGAGGCACTGAACGTCGGGAGCACCGACACCATCGATATCCGGGAGCTGGCGGCGGTGATCCGCGACCGTCTCGCGGACGACGACGCGCTGGAGGCGGACGCCGAACACACCCACGCGGACGTGTCGAAGGCGCGGGAGCTGCTCGGCTACGATCCCTCGACCCCGATCGAGGCGGGCATAGCGCGGTTCGTCGAGTGGTACGAGCGGAACCGGTCGTGGTACGAGCAGCTGGTGCGGGCGTCGTGAGCAGGGGTCGGCGGATCGGTGTGAGTCGCGGCCGGGTCTGACGGTGCGACGCTGACGCGCCGAACGCGGAAGGGAGAACGTATCTGGCCGATCCATTTTCTAAAGTATCTTTTTGACGCCCGTTCCCGGCGTACGCTCCCGACACGAGCCTAAGACGAGGACGGGACGCCGCGGTGCGACGAAATAGCGCTGAACCGAGAGATCGACGCGTTATTCGCGATCTGGCCGACGTCGTGGATCCGTACGACCGTCGGCCGTCCGAGGGGTACCGCTTCTCGACAACCGTATACACGAATCCGTCGCCGAACGAGTCGGTTACGACATCGGGCCGCGGTGCGACGCGCCGGTCACTCGCCCCGCGACTCGTCGACATCGGCGTCTCTGGCGGTATCTCCCCCTGCGTCGGCGTCGCGGTCGGCATCGACGTGCCGGTTTCTGCCGCTCTCCGCGGGCGGCTCCGGGGGTTCTGGCGTCGCGGCGACGAGCGCGCCGACGCGGGTGTCGCGGAACGCCGCCCGCCAGGCGCACAGCCGAGCGCCCGCGCCCTCGCGTCCCGACCCCGGCGCGTGGAGCGCCCCGTCGCGTTCTCACTCCACGGTGACGCTCTTCGCCAGGTTCCGCGGCTTGTCGATCGCCCGCCCGAGCCGCGCGGCCATGTGGTACGCGACGAGCTGGAGCTGGACGTTCGCCAGCACGGGCGCGGTCCGCTCGTGGACCGCCGGGATCTCCAGCACCGAGTCCGCGTACATCGCCGCGTCAGAGACCCCGTCGGTCACGACGACCACGGGCGCGTCGCGCGCTTCGACCTCCTTCACGTTGCCGATCGTCTTCCGCGCGTTCTCGCCGTCGCCGGTCACGACTGCGAACACCGGCGTCTCCGCCGTCACGAGCGCGAGCGGGCCGTGCTTCAACTCGCCCGCGGCGAAGCCCTCGGCGTGCTCGTAGGTGATCTCCTTGAACTTCAGCGCACCCTCCAGCGCGACGGGGTAGTGGACGCCCCGGCCGACGAAGAAGAACGACTTCGCGCCGAAGTACTCGTCGACGACGTCGGCCGCCCGCGAGTCGTCGAGCACCTCCTGCACCTGCGCCGGGAGGTCCCGGAGCGCGGAGACGAGTTCGCGGACGTCGCCGCGCGAGGCGTCGGGGAGTAGCTCCTCGATCAGGAGGTTGAGCCCGACGAGCTGCGAGGAGAACGTCTTCGTCGCGGCGACGCCGATCTCGGGACCGGCGCGGAGGTGCATGACGTGGTCGCACTCTCGGGCGGCGGTCGACCCGACGACGTTCGTGAGCGCGAGCGTCTCCGCGCCCCTGCCGCGGGCCTTCCGGAGCGCGCTGAGCGTGTCCGCCGTCTCCCCGCTCTGGGTGATCCCGACGACGAGCGTGTCGGGCGAGAGCGGCGGCTGGGAGGTGGCGTACTCGCTCGCGAGGTACGCCGCGGTCGCGACGCCCGCGTCGCCCAGCAGGTACGCGCCGTAGAGCGCGGCGTGGTAGGAGGTGCCGCAGGCGACGAACTGCACCTCCGCGGGCGCTTCGAGGCCGTCGAGCCCCTCCACCGCGACGCACCCGTCGAGTTCGTCGACGCGGCCGCGCAGACACCCCCGGAGCGCCTTCGGTTGCTCGTGGATCTCCTTGAGCATGAAGTGGTCGTAGCCGCTCTTGCCGGTCTGCTCCGCGCTCCACTCGACCGTCTGGACCTCCTTTTCGACCGGTTCGCCCGACGCGTCCTCGACCCGCCACGCGTCGGCGGTGAGGACGGCGAACTCGCCGTCTTCGAGGTAGACGACGTCGCGGGTGTGCTCCAGAAAGGCGGGGACGTCGCTCGCGAGGTAGTTCGCGCCGTCGCCGATCCCGAGGACGAGCGGCGAGTCGTGTCTGGCCGCGAAGATCGCCCCCGCGCCCTCGACGATCGCCGCGAGCGCGTAGCTGCCGTCGAGCCGGGAGACCGCCTCCCGAAACGCCGCCTCCGGGTCCGCACCGCGGGCGAGCGCCTCGGCGATCAGGTGCGGGACGACCTCCGAATCCGTGTCGCTCGAAAACGCGACGCCCTTCGCTTCGAGCTCCGTCCGGAGCGACTCGTGGTTCTCGATGATGCCGTTGTGGACGACCGCGACCCGACCCGCCCCGTCGGTGTGCGGGTGGGCGTTCCGGTCCGAGGGCGGCCCGTGGGTGCTCCAGCGCGTGTGACCGATCCCGACGGAGCCGTCGATCGTCTCGCCGACGAGCGCGCGGCGGAGCGCGGACAGCTCGCCCTCCTTCTTCGCGACGTCGATTCCGCCGCGGGCGGCCGCGTTTCGCTCGCGTGACGCGCCGCCGTCGACCGCGATCCCTGCCGAGTCGTAGCCGCGGTACTCCAGGTTGGCCAGCCCGTCGAGCAGGACCTCGCGCGTTCCGCCCGCCGAACCGGCGACGCCGATGATGCCGCACATCAGCGCCGCACCTCCGCGTTCTCGGCGACGGTCCCGCTCGCGTGCGCGCCCGTTCGAACGCGGGCGTTCGGACCGACGAGCGAGCCGGGCTCGACCGTCGCGCCGCCGTCGATCCGCGCCCGGTCCGCGACGACGGCCCCGAGCTGACACCCCTCGTGGACCCGCGTTCCGATGCGGACGTCCGCGACGCCGCCCGGGATCGTCGTTCCCGGACCGATCTGGGCGCTCTGGCCGGTCACGCAGTCGACGAGGGTCGCGTTCGGGCCGACCCGCGCGTCGGCGTCGACGACGGAGTCGCGAACTACCGCCCCGGCCTCGACGGTGGCGTTCCGCCCGAGCGCGGTGTTGGGGCCGGCGACGGCGGTCGGACCGACGACCGCGTCGGGGCCGACGATGACCGGCGGCCGGAGCGTCGCGTCCGGGTGGACGGTCGCCGTCTCGTCGACGTACACGCCGGGGAGGGCGTCGGCGTCCGTCGATGCGGCGGCACCGCCATCCGACGCGGCGTCGCCGTCAGACCCCTCGACGAGCCCGCGGTTCAGGAGTTCGCGGGCGAGCGACAGCAGGTCCCACGGGTAGGTCGCGTCCTCCCAGATGCCGTCGGTGAGCACGCCCCGAACCGGGCTGTCGTCGGCGACGAGTTCGGCGATGGCGTCCGCGAGCGACAGTTCGCCGTGGTGCCGCGGCGTCGCCTCGATCTCGGCGGCGAAGGAGGGAGCGAAGACGTAGACGCCGGCGTTCAGGAGGTGGTAGGTGTCGCTCTGCGGCTTCTCGACGAACTCGACGATCCTGTCGTCGCTCATCTGGACGGCCCCGTAGTTCGGCGCTTGCTCGCTCTCGATGACCGCGAGCGTCGCCACGTCCTCGACGGTGTGCGCCTCGCGGACGGCGGTCACCATCTCCCGCCGGACGATCTGGTCGCCGTTGACGACGAGGAAGTCGGCGTCGAGCGCCGGGAGCGCCTGGAGCAGCGCGTGGCCGCTTCCTAACTGCTTGCGCTGAACGTGGTACGTGATCCGCCTGTCGCGGTACGACGCGCCGAAGTGGTTCTGCACCCGGTCGCGCTTGTAGCCGACGACGAGGTGCAGATCCTCGATGCCCGCGTCGACGAGGGCGTCGAGGACGTACTCCAGGATCGGCCGATTCGCCGCCGGGAGCATCGGCTTCGGCCGGTGTTTCGTGAGGGGGCGGAGGCGCGTCCCCTCGCCGGCCGCCAACACGACGGCGGACTGGATATTCATGTACGTTTGATGCTGTACGGAGCGTAATAACCTTGTTGTCGAACGTGTCGGCGGATCGATAAACGGCGGACGACAGGGAACAGATGACAGTACGGAGGAGGTGACCGTCCGCGCCTCCGCTTCGCCGCCGCCGGTCGGGCGACGCCGCCGGCCGACTGCGGCGGTCGGGCCCCGCCGTTACGCGTTCGGGACGACGTTCTGGTTCAGGTGGAACGCGTTCTCGGGATCGTACGTCGACTTCACCTCGACGAGCCGATCGTAGTTGTCGCCGTAGGCGGCGCGGACGAGCGCCTCGCCCTCCTCTCCGAACCCCGGGAAGTTCACGTACGCGCCGCGCGAGGTGTGACGACGCAGCGCCGCGAGGCCGTCGCGCGCCCACCGGACGTTGGCCTCCCTGTCTTCGGGGCGCTCCCAGTTCGCCTCGAACGTGACGAGGTACGGGGCGCCGCGGTTCCCGAACGCGGATTCGTCGGGACCGATCCGGTCGATCGCGCCGCCGAGCTGCCAGACGTCGACCGTCGAGAGCGTCGACGGGGCGGTCGCCGCGGCGTCCCGAAGCTGCGCGACGATCTCGTCGCTCAGATCGTCCACGTACTGCGACTTCCAGTAGTACTCCATGCCCTCGGGGTAGTCCTCGTCGAGCATCGACTGGAGATCCGTGTACGCCATCGGCCCGCTTAGGTCGGCGAGCGGCGTCGCGAACTCCCGGAGCGGGCGGAGCGCGTCCGTCCCCTCGCCGACCGGGCCGGCGTAACACCCGAGAAACGCGAGGGCGAACTCGCCGCGCGCGGCCTCCGGGAACGTCGGATCGTCGGGGACGAACGCGAAGAAGGCGAGCACGCTGACCTCCTCGGGGGCCGACGCCGCGTACTCGCGGAAGAACCGGAGCCCCTCCGTCGCCTCATCGCCCGGGTGGAAGACGAAGCACCCCGCGACCTCCGGGCCGACGGGGTGGAGTCGGTACTCGAAGGAGGTGACGACCCCGAAGTTGCCGCCGCCGCCCCGGAGCGCCCAGAAGAGGTCCTCGTACTCGTCCTCGCTCGCCGTCAGGAACATCCCGTCGGGCGTGACGAGGTCGACGGAGACGAGATTGTCGCAGCTCAGTCCGTACTTTCGTCGCAGGTGCCCGAGACCGCCGCCGAGCGTCAGCCCCGCGATGCCGGTGTCCGAGACGACGCCGCCCGGCGTCGCCAGCCCGAACAGCTGCGTCTCTCGGTCGACGTCCGCCCAGGTCGCGCCGCCGCCCGCGCGGACGGTCCGCGTCGAGAGGTCCACGCGCACGTCGTTCATCTCCGAGAGGTCGATCGCGAGGCCGTCGTCGCACACCGCGTTGCCCGCGACGTTGTGTCCGCCGCCCCGGACGGCGATCTCCACCCCCTCGTCGCGACCGAAGTCGACGGCTTCGATCACGTCGGCGACGCCCCGGCATCGAGCGACGAGCGCGGGCCGCCTGTCGATCATCCCGTTCCAGACCGCGCGCGCCTCCTCGTACCCCGGATCCTCCGGCCGGAGGAGTTCGCCCTTGAACCGGGATCGGAGGCGCGCGACGGCCGTCTCGTTCAGTTCCCCACCTCTTTCTCCCGCTCGTCTCGTGGCCATCGAGGTCCACCACTGGACGATCGTCGTGCGATGGCATAACACATGTTCGCGGCGGGCGCGACAGTCGTTTCGGTCGGCAGCGGCCGGCGCGGAACCGAAGCCGCCGAGACGAGAGCGCGCGCGACGCCACCGTTTTCGAACGGGAGTGCATACAATTATTTCTACGCGACTGGTGCGGGGGTGGTGTGGTCTCGATCGAACCGTGATCTACTACCGGCGGCGTTGATGGCCTCTACGCATCGAAACCCGATTCCAATGCGACTAAACACGAGATGTTACCATATTTTCCGACAAAAACCTCGATCATCCAGAAATATGTGGGATATTCGACTTAGAAACCTTCGATGGGCGATGTACAATTTCAACACCAACTATAATATCAGATTTTGTGGCGTAATGATGGAGACGAGAGGTACTAGTAGTACATTATCAATTGGATCACGGTCGCTCCACGGACCGACCTTTGGCGTTACAATCGTAACTTTGTAATCCACGTTCGCGGATCGTGAACCTCCTCACGGGGACAGAAGCTTGTTCTGGATCGCGCTCGCGGTGCTTCCGAGGAGGCCGGAGATGTCGGCGTCCGTCGTTCGGTCCATCATCCGCTCGGCCGGCCCCGAGACGGAGACGGCCCCGACCGCGCGGTTTTCGGCGTCCGTGATGGGGGCGGCGACGCAGCGCCACCCTTCCACGTGTTCCTCGCGATCGTAGGCGATCCGCCTGTCCCGGATCGACTGAAGCTCCGTGCGGAGTTCGGCTCGGCTCGTGATCGTGTTGTCGGTGAGCGGCGGGAGCCCCCGCGTTTCGAGGATTCGCTCTCGCTCCTCGTCCGGGAGGTACGCGAGGAGCGCCTTTCCGCCCGCCGTGGCGTGGAGGTACACTCGTTCTCCCTCGTGGTACGGGGGTCCGCCGTCCCGTTCCCCGGTCACCATCCGCACGTACACCCCGTACCCGTGCTCCGGAATCACGAGGCTCGCCACCTCGCCGGTCGCTTCGGCCAGAGCGTCGAGGTGTCTCCGCGCGTGCCCGTGGACCGGGAGGGTGTTTCGAACGCCGACGCCGAGGCCGAGAAACCGGAGGCCGAGCCGGTACGCGCCGTCCTCATTGACGACGTAGTTGAGTCGGTGCAGCGTCGTGAGGTGCTTGTGGACCGTGCCCTTCGCCAATCCGACCGTCCGCGCGAGCTCGGACACGCCCATCCGCTCGCCCTCCGAGAGCGCCTCGACGATCTCGAAGCTCGTCATCGTGGTCTTCGCCACCCGCGTCGGGCCGTCGTTTCCGGCTCGTCCGTTCGTCATGCGTGCGGCGTCGACGACGCGCGGTCACTAAAGCGTTGTTCACGGTTCGTGAACGTAAATCCGCCGGGCCGCCTTCGGACGGGAGCGGCCGCGCGTCGGTCGCCGATCCCGAAACCGGGGACCGCGGGCGATCGCACGCTGTCAGCTCACGAGCGTGATCAACCGCGAGTCGATCGGCGAAATCGGCCACCGTTCGCGCAACGTGAACGTCCCGCTCGTCGTCGCTCGGCCGGTCGTCGGCGTACGCTTTCACGCTTCCCGTTACCGAGCCGGCGACCATGGGCCTGCAGAGTTCGTTTCGGTCGATGCGTGACCGTTGACATCCACCCCGATTTGAAGATCGACGCTTTCCGGTTGCAACGAGAGCGAAGCTCTCGCCATACCCCCGACGGTGCGGGTTTTTCGCCTCGAATTTCCCGTAACCAATAATTATATATGTGCTGGAGTGGGTCACTAATGAACGAATGCCAACAATTAGCAGACGTGGCGTACTGAAGTGTGTCGGAGCCACCGCGACGACCGCGACGCTCACCGGGTGTATCGGCGGATTCGGTTCGGGGGGTGGCGAAGATTCGCTCTCCTTTTGGTCCGAGTTCTGGGACGCCGAAGAACGCGCCGACTTCCGCGAGTGGTACGGTGAGAAGATCGAGACGGAGACCGATCGCTCGTGGGAGTTCACGGATTACTCCTACGCCGATCTCCGTCAGAACGTCCTCACGAAGGGACGGACGGGGACGCCGGACGTCATCGAGGGCGTGGCCGAGCACCCGGGCGATTACGTCGAGGCCGACCTGCTCGAACCGATCACGGATCGGATGGACGACGTCGACTACGCCGACGGCTTTCTGGAGAACGCTCTCGACGCGTTCCGCTTCGACGGCGAACAGTGGGCGCTCCCGTACGTCGGCAACGGGCGGGCGCTGGTGTACAGACAGGACGTCCTCGACGAGTACGGGTTCGAACCGCCGGAGACGGCAGAGGACCTCCTCGACATCGGCTCGGAGATCCACGCGAACGAGGACATGAACGGCTTTCATCTCACGACCGAGAAGGGAGAGGTTCGCGCGACCCAGGAGTTCCTCTCGCACGTCTACCAGCACGTCGACGAGCTGTGGGTCTTCGAAGACGACGCGTGGCGGTACGAGGGCAGCCCGGACGTGTTCGGGACCGTCTTGAACACGTTCTACTACCGGCCGTTCCACGGCGACAGGCAGACGACGAGCGCCTCGGCCCGCGGCGCGCGGTGGGAGGCCAACGATCAGGGGTACGCCCGGGGCGACCACGCGATGATCGAGTGCGGACCGTGGATCGCCGACATGGCGGAGTCGGACGAAGAGGAGGAGGTCGTCCGCGAGAAGACCGGAATCGCGATGCTCCCGTACGCCGACGGGGGCGAGGCGGGGACGTACCTCGAAGTAAAACCGGTCATGCTCAACGCGAACTCGAACGATCTCGACGCGGCGTGGGAGGCACTCACCCTGTTTACGAACCCCGACTCGATCCAACGGTGGGCGGAGGAATCCCAGAGTGACTTGTACACGCCGGTTCACGACGACATCGAGTCGACGCTCGACATCGACTCGTACGAGTCGTTCCAGGACGCCTTCGAGGCGGGGACGCCCCCGGCCCCGATCGAGTGGGGCCCCGTTCGCGACGAGATTTACACCGCCATTCAGGAAGTCATCTACGGGGACACCGATCCGCACGACGCCGGCGAGCAATTGCACGGTGCGCTCGGCGAGGTCGAGTCGGAGCTAAACGAATGAAGCACGGAGGTGAGCGGAAATGAGTCAGTCGTTCGGACGGTTCGGTCGATATGGTAGGCGGTTTCGGAGCTTCGGAACCGAGACGTGGCTCGGGTATGGGCTCATCCTCCCGGCGGTCGTGCTGACGGCCGTCGTCATCGGCTATCCGCTCCTCGACGGTATTCTCACGAGTTTCTTCGAGCGGGAGCTGACCCACCCCGACGAGCGGACGTTCGTCGCGCTCGAAAACTACGCCCAGCTGTTCGCCGACGAACTGTTCTGGATCGCGCTAACGAACTCGGCGGTCCTCACCGGCGTCGCCGTCGCCTTGGAGTACCTTCTCGGACTCGGGCTCGCCCTGTTACTCAAACAGAAGGTTCCCGGGATCGAACTCTTCCGAAGCGTCACGATGGTTACATGGGTGCTCCCGATCATCGTCATCGTCGTGGTGTTCAACTGGATGGTCCAGCCGGATTACGGAATGATCAACATCGTCCTCGCGGATTTTGGGCTGCCGACGACCTACTGGTTCGGCAACCGGACGTTCGCGATGCCGCTCATTATCCTGATGAACGTCTGGAAGAACACGCCGTTCTTCGCGGTTGCGCTCTTCGCGGCGATGCAGTCGATTCCCGAGGAGCTCTACGAGGCCGCGCGGATGGACGGCGCGACCGCCGTTCAGCAGTTCCGGTACATCACGCTCCCCAACATCTCCTACGTCTCTATGATCATGATCATCCTCCACGTACTCTTTACGTTCAACAACTTCGACTTCGTCTACCTCTCGACCGGCGGCGGACCGGTCAATGCGACCGAGGTGCTTCCGACCTACGTTTACCGACAGGCGTTCAGCACCGGGGCACTCGGCTACGCTGCGAGCGTCGGCGTCGTCATGCTGGTGATCATGCTCGTGTTCACGGCCGTTTACGTCCGCCTGGAGGATCTCGACTGATGTCCGTCCGCACGCACTTTACAACCCGCCTCGATGACGACGTCACCGCTCGCCGGGCGCTTGTCGTGTACGCCCTCCTGTTTCTCTACTACGGGTTCTTCTTCGTGCCGATCCTGTGGCTCGTCTCCTCGTCATTGAAAGCCGACGCGATCCTCTTTTCGAGCGATCTCGTTTTGCTTCCGCCACCGGAGCACTTCACGCTGGCCAACTACCAGCGCGTCCTCTCCGACAGGCTCTTTCAGGGCTACTTCCTCAACTCAACCGCAGTCGCCGTCCAGACGACGGTCCTCACCCTCCTCTGCGGCGTCCCGGCGGCGTACGCCGTGAGTAGGTTCGATTTCCCCGGCCGCGACTACGTCGTCGTCGGGTTCCTCTCCAGCCAGATGCTGCCGCTGGTGCTCGTTCTCATCCCGTTCTTCACCGTGATGTTTCGTCTCCGGCTCATCGACACGCTGCTCGGGCTCGTGCTCGCACACACCGTCGTCTCGCTGCCGTTCGTCATCTGGCTCCTGAAGGGCTTCTTCGACGGCATCCCGCAGTCGCTTGACGACGCGGCCATGATGGATGGCTGTTCGCGGATACAGATCATGTATCGAATCATCATACCATTGTCACTTCCGGGGATCGCCGTCGCCGGGTTCTACGCCTTTCTGGCCTCCTGGAACGACTTCCTATTCGTCTCGGTCCTCTCGCAGTCGGACGCGACGCGGACGCTCCCGTTCGGCCTCCAGTTGTTCCAGTCCGCGAACCAGGTCGATTGGGGGGCCGTGACGGCCGCGGCGACGCTCACGATGATTCCGGTCGTCCTGCTTTTCGCTCTCGTCCACCGGTGGCTGGTCGAAGGACTCACGACCTCGGGAATGAAGGGGTCCTAATCGACCGGTCCGCCGGTCGATCCTCGCGGTCCCTCTTCCGTCCGCTTCGGCGCTCTCGTCGGCTTCGTACCGAGTGCGCGCCCGTCGATCCGAGCGTCGTCGAAAATGGCAGTCGGTTACAGGTTGAGCCGCGCCGCCGCGTCCTCCGCGGGCGGCTCGCGGTTCCGGAGCGCCTCCCCGGTCCGGCCGTCGAAGAGGTGGACGCGGTCCTCCGGAAAGGAGACGTCGAGGGCGCTGTTCGGATCGAGGAGCACGTCGCCCGCCAGGCTGGCGGTGTACTGCTCGTCGCCGACGCGGAAGTAGACGTAAGTGACGTCGCCCAGCGGTTCCGTCACGTCGACGGCGGTTCGTATCGCGTTCGGATCGTCCGCTTCCGCGAGACGGATGTCTTCCGGCCTGATACCGAGCGTGGCCCTCCGGCGACCGTCGGTCTCTGCGGCGTCGCGCCGTCTCGTCTCCCGGAGGTCGGCCCCGACGTCCTCGCTCACTTCGTACTCGAACGCCTCGTGGACGAGCGTCGTCGTTCCGCCCGTCTCCTCGACGACGACGTCGAAGAAGTTCATCCCGGGCGATCCGATGAACCCCGCGACGAACTCGTTCTGGGGGGCGTGATAACACTCCAGCGGGGTGCCGATCTGCTGGAGGCGGCCGTCCTTCAGCACGGCGATGCGGTCGCCCATCGTCATCGCCTCCGTCTGGTCGTGCGTGACGTACACCGTCGTCACGCCGAACTCCTGCTGGAGGCTCTGGAGTTCGGTCCGCATCTGGGTGCGGAGTTTGGCGTCGAGGTTCGACAGCGGTTCGTCCATCAGGAAGACCTCCGGATCGCGGACGATCGCGCGGCCGAGCGCCACCCGTTGCTGCTGGCCCCCGGAGAGTTCGCCCGGTTTCTTGTCGAGGATCGCCTCGATGCCCATCATCTCGGCGGTCTCTTCGACCCGCGCGTCGATCTCGTCGGTCGAGAGGTCGGTGGTCATCTTGAGGCCGAAGGCCATGTTCTCGCGGGCGGTCATGTGCGGGTACAGCGCGTAGTTCTGGAACACCATCGCCATGTTGCGATCCTTCGGCTTCCGGTCCGTCACGTCCTCCCCGTCGAGGACGATTCGGCCGTCCGTCGGCCGCTCCAGTCCGGCGAGACAGCGGAGCGTCGTCGACTTGCCACAACCGGAGGGGCCGACGAGGACGAGAAACTCGCCGTCCTCGATCGCACAGTCGAGACCCTCGACGGCGACGATCTCGTCGCCGCCGTCGCCGAACACCTTTCTGAGACCGTCTACGGAGATCTCACCCATATCCGTCGAGATCGTCCAGCGCCGTGTTAAATCTTTTCACACCCGCGGAACTCGGCCATTTTTTCCGTAAGAAATACGTTAAAGAGAGCGTACCTTCCTTCGATAGTCGCATGACGGTCGCGTTAGCTTTCGTCGGAGCGGGCGGTATCGCGTCGATCCATCTGAAGAACCTCGAAGCGCGGGACGACGTCGAGGTCGTTGCGGTGTGCGACGTCGTTCGAGAGGCGGCGGAGCGAGCCGCGTCGCCGTGGGACGCCGCGGTGTACACGGACCACGAGGCGCTTTTCGACGCCGAGGATCCGGACGCGGTGGTCGTCGCCGTCCCGCCGTTCGCCCACGAGGGCCAGGAGGTGCTCGCGGCCGAACGGGGGGTTCACCTCTTCGTCGAGAAGCCGATCGGGCTGCTGACGGAGACGGCCGACGAGGTCGAAGCCGCGATCGAAGACGCCGGCGTCCTCTCGCAGGTCGGCCACATGCTTCGCTACGCCGGCGCGGTCGAGAAGGCGCGGGAGCTGATCGGCGACCGCGACGTGGCGCTCGTCGACGGGCGCTGGATCGGCGGCGTCCCCGGCGCGAGCTGGTGGGGCGTCGAGGAGAAGTCGGGCGGGCAGGTCGTAGAACAGACCGCGCACGTCTTCGACCTCGTCCGGTACTTCGGCGGCGAGGTGGAGGCGGTCCGCGCGGCCGGCGGCAAGCGCGTCGTCGGCGACGAGATCGACTTCGAGGACGCCGTCTCGGCGACGATGACCCACGAGAACGGGACCGTGAGCCACGTCTCGACGTCGGCCGCCTCCCCCGACGACGACGTGAGCCTGACGCTCGTCGGCGACGGGTTCCACCTTGATCTGGCGTTCGACTCCGTCGACGGAACCCCCCCGAAGTCGGTCAGTTCGCTCGCCGGCGTCGTCGACGGCGAGTCGGTCGCGTTCGAGTTCGAGGAGTGCGCGTGGCGAACGGAGGTCGACGCGTTCGTCGAGTCCGTGAAGACGGGCGACGCGTCCGGCCTCCGGTCGTCGTACGCCGACGCTCGCCGCACGTTCGACCTCACGCTCGCGGTGACGGACGCGCTCGACCGCGAGGGACCGGTCTCCCCGGAACCCGGAGAACGGGTGGTGGCCGAGTGATGGTCGACCTCAGCGTCACGCTGCCGATGGCCCTCCGGGCCGAGTCGCTGGCGGACGGGGTCGAACGCGCCGCCGCCCTCGGCGTCGACGGCTTCGAGTTCTTCGACTGGGAGGACCACGACGCCGAGACGATCCGGGGACTGTGCGACGAACACGGGATCGCCGTCGCCGGGACGCTCTCGGCCGGGGGCGGGTCGAACATCGACGACTTCGAGGGCGACGCCATGACCCGGCCCGACGCGACGGAGCGCGTCGCCGCCGACGTAGAGCGCTCGCTGGACGCCGCGGCGGCGCTCGACGCGCCGAACCTGATCGTCACGACCGGTCCCGAACAGGACGACCTCGACCGCGACGTCCAGCGGGAGAGCGTCGTCGAAGTCCTCGAAACGGTCGCTCCCGCAGCCGAGTCCGCGGGCGTCACGGTCGTCGTCGAGCCGTTGAACGTGGCCGTCGACCACCCCGGCTACTTCCTGACCGACTCGGCGGAGGCGTTCGAGATCGTCGAATCGGTCGGAAGCGACCGCGTCAAGGTGCTCTACGACGTGTACCACCAGCAGATAACGGAGGGGAACGTCATCGAGACGGTGCGCGAGCACGTCGATCTGATCGGCCACTTCCACATCGCGGACGTTCCGGGACGCCACGAACCCGGAACCGGCGAGGTGAACTACGCCAACGTGCTCTCGGCGATCGGGGAATCCGCCTACGACGGGTACGTCGGCTGCGAGTTCTTCCCCGCGGGCGATCCAGACGACGCCGTCCGATCCGTGGTCGACCTCGCGCCCTGAACCGCCGACGGAGCGACGCGACCGTTTCGCCGGCCGTCCCCGCGCTCGATCTCCGGTTTCGGGCCGTGGCGATTCGGGCCGACGCGACAAAAGTCGCCATACACTACTCGACCGCACCGATACCGTCCGTGAAACGAACCACAGTCATCTATAAGTACAGGCCGGGCTTTCGTAGTTAAATACGACCACTAGCTTTTCGAACTTAGATTACATTAAATAGGATGTTCGACTTTCTAACCACTCAAATTGCCGGGAGGGCGTGAGGTACAAATATTTCCATCAAATGCGTCGCGACGACGTCCGTCGGGAACGATCGCAGTTCGGTACCGAACGATTCTTGTGGGTTCTGCTGATTTACTCCCCGTACCATGTCGGACCGCGGCGACGACTCCCGCCCGAACGTGCTTCTCGTGCTCACGGACCAGCAACGCTGGGACACCGTCGGCGCGTACGGCAGTCCGATGGACCTCACGCCGACCCTCGACGCGATGGCCGCGCGGGGGGTGAAACTGGAGCGCGCGTTCACCGCGCAGCCGGTGTGCGGGCCCGCCCGCGGCGTCCTGCAGACGGGACGGTACGCGACGCAGCACGGCGTCTGGCGGAGCGCGCTGCCGCTCTCGGCGGACGAGCGGACGCTCGCCCACGAGTTCGCCGACGGCGGGTACGAGGTGGGGTACGTCGGCGACTGGCACCTCGCGGGGACCGTCGACGACCCGGTGCCGCCGGAGCGTCGAGGGGGGTACGACGACTTCTGGCTCGCCGCGGACGTGCCGGAGTTCACCTCCCGGCCGTACGAGGGGGCGCTCTACGACGGCGACGGCGAGGCGGTGCCGTTCGAGACGTACCGCGCGGACGCGTTCACCGACTTCGCCGTGGAGGCGCTGGAGACGCTCGGGGAACCGTACTTCCTCGTCGTCTCCTACCTCGAACCGCACGACCAGAACGACATGTGGACCTTCGTCGCGCCGGACGGTTACGCCGATCGATACCGGAAGAACCCGTACGTGCCGCCGGACCTCCGCGATCGCCCCGGCGAGTGGTACGAGGAGCTGCCGGACTACTACGGGATGTGCAAGCGGATCGACGAGTGCCTCGGGCGGCTCCTGTCCGCCCTGGAGCGCCTCGGGCAGGACGACGAGACCGTCTTCCTCTTCACCTCGGATCACGGCTGCCACTTCCGGACGCGTCCGGGCGAGTACAAACGGAGCTGCCACGAGGCCTCGATCCGCGTCCCCGCCGTGGTTCGCGGGCCGGGTTTCGACCGCGGCCGGACGCTCTCGGAGATCGTGAGCCACGTCGACCTGCCGCCGACGCTCCTCGACGCGGCCGGGCTGGACGTGCCGGACCGGATGGAGGGACGAAGCGTCGTCCCGCTGCTCTCGGAGGCGGACGCCGGGTGGGCCGACGAGGCGTTCGTCCAGATCAGCGAGTCGGAGATCGGTCGGGCGATCCGAACCGACCGGTGGAAGTACGCCGTCTCCGCGCCGACGATGAACGGCTGGCGCGGCGGCGTCGGGGAGGAGCGAAGCGACCTGTACGTCGAGCGCTACCTGTACGACCTGCACCGGGATCCGGCGGAGCGGATCAACCTGGTCGGCCGACCGGAGTACCGGGACGTCACGGACGGCCTCCGCGAGCGTCTCGAAGCGCACGTCCGCCGAGTCGAGGGGTACGACCCCGAGATCCGCCCCTTCGAGAATCCGGGGTACCGCGAGTACTAGCCAACCCTCGTGAGCGTGCCCCCGAGCGCCGGGTTCACTCCGACTTCGAGGAGCCGACGCCGACCGCCCACGCGGCGAGCAGCGCGACGACGGAGACGGCGACCCCCAGGCTCACACACCCCCACGCGACGCTCGTCGGGAGGCCGAGCGCGACGTCGAGGGGAGCGATCGGCGCGGGACGAACGCGGTCGGGAAACGACGCGAACGCCGCGTTGAGCTCTCGACGCGCCCCGAGGGCGATGCAGGCGTAGACGAGAAAGTACGTGAGGATACCGACCCACTTCAGGCGTGCGGCGTCGACCGCGCGGAGCCGCGAACGAAGGAGTGCGAGCCGGTTCGGGGATTGGGTCGCCATGGTTGTCCGTCCGTGAAGGAACGTCCTCCCCTCCGGGCTACCGAGTGAAAGGTTTTCGGCTCCGTCAGCCGCTCGGGTCGAGGATCTCCGCGACGTCGACGACCGTTCCCGTGCGGTGCGCCTCGTAGCACGCTTCCGTCAGGGCGACGACCTCCAAGCCGAACGATCCGGAGACGGTCGGAGGATGTTCGCCTCGAACCGTCTCGACGAAGTCGGTGAGCTTCCGGCCGAGGAAGGCTTCGAATCCGGTCTCTTCGTCCGTCGGGTACTCGGTCGTCGACCCGCCGTGCTCCGTGACGGTCAGCGCGTCTCGACAGTAACTGAGCCGCCCTTCGGTCCCCCAGACGGTGAACCCTTCGTACGTTCCGGGATCAGCCGGGCCGTCGGCGGTGACGGAGACGCTCGCGGTGACGGTCCGCCCGCCCCGGTCGAGCCGGAGCGCGAGCGCGCTGTTCACGTCCACCTCGTGGTCGCGGTAGTCCATCACCGCCGCGACTGACGCCGGGGTCGTTCCCGTCGTCCACAGGAGCGTGTCGAGCAGGTGCGAGCCCGAATCGTAGAGCTGTCCGCCCCCCGAGAGCGACGGGTCGGTCCGCCAGGCGTCGTCGAACTTTCGGATCCAGTTCTGTCCGAGGAAACAGCTCGCGTGGTGTATCCGACCGAGGTGACCGTCGTCGATGAGGTCCTTGATGCGCCGGTACGTCGGGTGGAAGTGTCGCTGGTAGCCGACCACGAGCGCCAACTCGCGCCGGTCGGCGGTTCGGACGAGGTCGACGGCGTCCGCGACGTCGGTGACCAGCGGCTTTTCGAGGTAGACGTGGAGCCCCTCGTCGAGGCAAGCCATCGCCTGTTCGTAGTGAAGCGTGTGGGGAGTGGCGATGGTGACCGCGTCGAGGTCGTCGCCGCGCTCCGCGAGCAACGCCCGGTAGTCGTCGTACGCCGGCGCGCCGTAGTCGCGCTCGAAGCGCTCGCGAACGGGACGGGAGACGTCGGCACCGGCGACGATGGCGACGTCCTCCATCGCGTCGTAGATCGGGAGGCCGGCCGTGCAGAGCTGTCCGAGACCGATCGCGGCGATCGAGACGGTCATGCGGCCTCCTCGCCCCCGGTGCGCTCGGCGGGCGTCGGAACGGTCGCGCCGGTTCGCCGCAGTTGACGAGCGCCTCGCCCGTGTCCGCGTCGAACAGGTGAATCTTCTCCTCCGGGAACCTGACCAGCAGTTCCACCCCCTCCCGGACGTCGTACTCGCCGGGGATGGCCGCGGTGACGCCGACGCCGGCGACGTCGAGGTGGAGGAAGTTCTGATCGCCCATCGGCTCGACGACTCGCACGGTGCTCCGAAACGTCCCGTCGGCCGGACTCTCCGCGAGTTCGACGTCCTCCGGCCGGATTCCGAGGGTGATTCGATCGCGCGCCTCGACCGATCGACGGTGAGGGTCGGACAACTCGTAGGTCAGGGCGTCGCCGACGAGCGTCCCGGCCGAAACCGACAGCTCGAAGAGGTTCATCGACGGTTCGCCGATGAAGTTCGCGACGAACTCGTTCTCGGGCTCGTAGTAGCACTCCAGCGGGGTGCCGATCTGCTGGAGGCGGCCGTCCTTCAGCACGGCGATGCGGTCGCCCATCGTCATCGCCTCGGTCTGGTCGTGCGTGACGTACACCGTCGTCACGCCGAGTTCCTGTTGGAGCTGTTGGATCTCCGTCCGCATCTGGGTGCGGAGTTTGGCGTCGAGGTTCGACAGCGGTTCGTCCATCAGGAACACGTCCGGCTCGCGGACGATGGCCCGGCCGAGCGCCACCCGTTGCTGCTGACCGCCCGATAGCTCCTTGGGCTTCGTATCGAGGAGGTTCGCGATGCCGAGCATCTCGGCGGTCTCTTCGACCCGCGCGCCGATCTCGTCGGTCGAGAGCTCGGTGGCCATCTTGAGGCCGAAGGCCATGTTCTCGCGGGCGGTCATGTGCGGGTACAGCGCGTAGTTCTGGAACACCATCGCGATGTTCCGCTCTTCGGGAGTCTGATCGGTGACGTCGTCGCCGCCGATTCGGACGTCGCCATCGCTTACGGATTCGAGGCCGGCGATACAGCGGAGCGTCGTCGACTTGCCGCAGCCGGAGGGACCGACGAGGACAAGGAACTCCCCGTCCTCGAGGTCGATGTTCAGATCCTCGACGGCGACGATCTCGCCGACGGAACCGTCTCGGTACCGCTTCTCCAGGTTCTCGATGGTTACTTCTGACATGTCGTTCGCTCGCTCGCGGCGCGCACCGGAGTGCGCGTGGTCGTTCGTTCGCTCGATTCCGTCGGAACGGCGGGGGAAATTCGGGGCGTCACCCCTTCACCGCCCCCTCGATGAGTCCCTTCACGAAGTACCGCTGGAGCGCGACGAACATGACGAGAATCGGGATCATCGCGACCACGCTGGCCGCCGCGATCACTCGCCAGTCCGTGCTGTACTGCCCCTGAAACGAGAACAGCCCGATCGAGACCGTGTAGAGGTCCGACTCGCCGAGGATGGTGAACGCCATGACGAACTCCGCCCACGAGAAGACGAAGTTGAAGATGGCGACGACCGCGATGCCGGGCAGCATCGACGGCAACAGGACGTACCTGAGCGTTTGCAACCGGCTGCACCCGTCGACGCGCGCGGCCTCGTCCAGTCCGTCCGGGATCGTGTCGAAGTAACTCTTCAGCAACCAGACGGAAAACGGGACCTGGAGCCCCACGTACAGGAGGATGAGGCCGAGGTGGGTGTCGAGCAGGTCGAGCCTCGCCATCATGTTGTACATCGGGATGACGATGACGACGGGGGAGATCATCTGGAACAGCAGCACGCCGAAGAGGGCGGGCTTCTTTCCGCGGAAATCGAACCGCGAGAACGCGTAGGCCGCGGGAACGGCCACGAGCACGATGCCGACGACTTCGAACACGGCGATCTTCAGCGAGTTGAAGATCCAGATCGGCATGTCGGACCGGGTGAGGACGCTCACGTACGGCTCGACCGTCACGTCCCGTGGGACGAACTGCACCGGATAGGACAGTACCTCGCCGGGCTGGCGGAGGCTCATCGAGATCACCCAGAGGACGGGAAACAGGAAGAAAAAGAGGCTGAGCGCGTAGACGAGGTAGGTGAGGAAGGTCGGAACCGAGCGGGAGTCGAGTGCCGTCCGAGCGGCTTTCGCGCTCATTTCAGAACTCCTCCTCTTCGATGAAGATGCGCATGTAGATGGCCGTCATCACGACGTTGACGAGCAGCATCAACACCGCGACGGCCGCCGCCTGCCCGAGGTTGAACCGGTTGAACCCCTCGAAGTACATGAACAGCGCCAGCACCTCGGTCGCGTTGCCGGGACCGCCGCCGGTGAGACTCATGATCATGTCGAACGTGTTCAACGTGTAGATGGTGATGAGGACGAGGTTGATGAACACGACCGGCTTGATCTGCGGGAGCGTCACGTACCGGAAGCGCTGGAGCGCCCGCGCGCCGTCCACTTTCGCCGCGTCGTACAGGTGCGTCGGGACTTGCTGGAGCCCCGCGTACAGCATGATCATCGAGAAGGCGGTGCCGCGCCACGTGTTCGCCGCGATCGTCGACAGGAGCGCCATCTGCGGGTCCGAGAGGAACGAGACCACGTCGAGCCCCGCCTGGAGGAGGAGGTAGTTGACGACCCCGTAGTTGGTTTCGATCAGCATGATCTTCCAGAGGATGCCGATGACGATGCCGGGGATGACCCACGCGGAGAGGACGGCGACGCGCGTCGAGACGCTCCCGCGCAGTTTCTCCTTCACGCCGTAGTCGATCGCGAGCGCGAGCACCATGCCGAACGCGAGTTGCAGGACGACGCTCGCCGCGACGAAGAGCAGCGTGACCCGGCCCATCGTCCAGAACGCGGGCGACGAGAGCACGCTGACGTACGAGTCCAGACCGACGTACTGGTACGACGGACGGATGAGGCTCATGTCGGTGAAGCTCATCCGAACGGCCTCGACGAGCGGGTAGAGCCGGAACACGAGCAGGAACAGCGCGGCGGGCGCGATCCACGAGAGCGGGTGCCCCTGGAGCTTGCCGCCGACGTCGCTGACCGACGTCCACGCGTTTCGGACCGGCTCCGGGAGTCGCTCCGCGCTCACCGCCACCGGCGCTCACCCCCGACGTGCGGCCGTCGCGCCCCGGGAGCGGATCGTGACGTACGCGTGCGCATGCGGAACACTCACTCCTCGGCCTGGGCGTTCACGTTCTCGATCATCGTGTCGACCGCCTCCGCCGGCGTCGCCTGTCCGGTGATGACCTTCTCGGCGGCGGTCTGCCACTCGGAAGAGATCGTGAGGTAAATCGGGACGCCCGGTCGGGCGCGACCGTTTTCGAGGAGCGTCTGGAACGTCTGCATGTACGGATCCTCCGAGAAGAACGGCACGTCCTCGAAGACCGATTTTCGGGTCGGCAGGTACGCGCCGGCCTCGCAGAACTCGCCCATGTTCTTCGTGTCCGTAAAGAGACGCGCGTAGTCCGTCGCCGCCGATCGAAGCGCGTCGTCCTGTTCGAAGACGCCGACGGTCCACCCGCCCGTGCCGGTCGACGCGGTGTCGGCGCTGCGCTGGGGGATCTCCGCGACGTTCCACCGCTTCCACTCCGACTCGCTTCCGGCCTGCTCCTTGATGGTGGCGATCTGCCAGTTGCCGCCGAGGAACATGGCGGTTTCGCCGTTCAGCGCGGCCTGACGCAGGAGCGCGTAGTCGTTGATGTTCGCGACGCGCTTCGGCGTCACTCCCGAGTCGATGGTCCGTTCGAAGAACTCGAACACGCTCAAGAGCGCGTCCCTGTTCTCCCGAAGCGCCGGCGCCCCGTCGTCCGTCACGAGGTCGCCGCCCTGCGCCCAGTACATGGCGAGGTTGTCGAAGGTGGTCGCCTCCCACTTGCCACCGTTGTACATGTACCCCGCCATGTCCTCGTTCTCTTTTACGTCCGAGCCGACCCGAATGAGCTCGTCCCAGGTTCGCGGCGGCTCCCCGTCGTTGTACTCGTCGATGAGGTCCTGTCGATAAAACAGCGCGCGGCAGTCGGTGTTCTTCCAGACCGCGAGCCACTCGCCGTCGCGGACGACGATGTCCTTGACGAACGAGTACCAGTCGTCGGGGTCGTCGACGGCGTCGGTGACCGGACGGAGGTGCTGCGTGAAGTTCGGAACCCAGAACGAGTCGACCTGCGCCATCGACGGCGCGTTCCCTCTCGCCGCCGACTGCAGCAACTTCGTCTTCATCTGCTCCAAGTTCGTCTGATATTCGAGATTGATGCTGAACTCGGAGTGGTTCTTCGCCCACGTCCGAAAGAGCCGCTCGTACACCTTCGCGAGCGCGGGGTTGTCGTCCTGCGCGTGGGACGCGTCGGGGAGGAGCCAGTGGGTCAACTCCTGGTCGCCCGTCCCGACCCGCTCTTCGGTCACCGGTTCGTCGGACTCGCCCCCGCCGGATCCTCCGGGGACGGCGTCTCCGAGACATCCGGCGGTCGCCACGAAGGCGCCCGCGCCGGCGGCACCGCCGAGCCGCAGCGCGTCCCGCCGCGTGATGCGCGATGATCCCTTGTACATAGTTAGCACCACTCGCCGCAACGCATTCGTAATTATTTATAATTTATGGCCATCTTGGTACTACAGTAGTGAATAGATTTGAGTACTACCATGATGAAATCCAGTGCTGGTACTTACTGGAGTAGTAACTCATTTCCCAGTTCGATCGATACGATCGTGTGATGAACCAGGAGGCAGTCAGCCAGTCGTTACAGGAGGCGGGGTTCACGCAGTACGAAGCGGACGTGTATCTCACGCTCGTCCGCTTCGGCTCCGCGTCCGCGATGGGGATCGCAGAGGAAAGCGGCGTCCCCAAGTCTCGGGTGTACGACGTCCTCCGAGATCTGGAGGCCGACGGCCTGGTCGAGACGTACAAGCAGGACAGTTTGCGCGCGCGGGCGCTGGACCCCGAGTCGGTTATCGCGGACCTCGAACGGCGGGCGGAGTCGTTTTCGACCACCGCTGACGAACTGCGAGAGCGCTGGGAGACGCCGGAACTCGGCGAGCACGAGGTGACGCTCGTAAAGCGACTCGAGACGGTGCTCGAACGGGCCGAAACGTTCGTCCGATCCGCCGACAACGAGGTCCAGTTGGCGGTGACGCCCGAGCAGTTCGACCGCCTTCGCCCCGTGCTCCACGAGGCGTACGGGCGCGGCGTGTTCGTCGAGATTTCGCTTTTCCCCGGCGAGCGGGGGCGGTCGATCTCCGAGGAACGGTTCGACTTCGAGGGCGTCGCGACCGACGTGTGCCACCGCGAACTGTCGACGCCGTTCGTCGTGCTCGTCGATCGGTCGAAGATCTGTTTCGCGCCGCAGTCCGGACCCCGAAACCAGTTCGGGATCGTCGCGAACAACCGTCCGCTGGCGTACGTCTTCCACTGGTACTTCCAGACGTCCCTCTGGGAGCCGTGGGAGATCGTGTACACGACCCGGGCGTCGGAGCCGCCGATCACCTACGTGAACATCCGGCGGTGCGTCGTCGACGTCGCCCCGCTCTACCACGAAGGCGCCGAAATCACGGTGACAGCGGAGGGGTTCGACACCGAGACCGGCGAGCGCCGCCGGATTCGCGGTGTCGTCGTCGATCTCGTGTACACGAGCTCGGCGACTGACAACAGGTACCTCTCCCTGTCCGACGTCGCGGGACAGGTGACGATCTTCGTCGACGACGGCGACGGCGTTCACAGCCTCGGCGGCTGGTACGCGCAGATCGAGGATTTCGAACTCCGCCGCCTGACGATCGAATCGGTCACGTTCCCCGGCGAGTCCGGGTAGTGTCGCGTCCGACAGCGGCGCGTCCTCGGCTCACGACCGCTCGCCCTCGAACGCCTCCAGCCGCGAGGAGACCATCTCTGACACCGCCGCGGGGGTGCTCCCGACGTTTATGATCCGGTAGCCCTCCTCCGCCTTCTCGTTCACGTCGTCCATCCCGAAGCCGAGGCCGCCGACAGTCACGTCCGCGTCGAGGCTCCGCTCGCGGATCGTCTCGACCGCCCTCTGCACGTCCGGGTGGGCGACCTCGCCGGGGTGGCCGTGCGCCACCGAGAGGTCGTAGGGTCCGATGAAGACGAATCCGAGCTCGGGGACCGAGAGGATCTCGTCGAGGTCGTCGATCGCCTCGGGATTTTCGAGCGTCACGCCGACGAACACCTCGCGGTCCTCCGTGCCGGGGTAATCGTCGGCGAGCCCCCAGCGGCTGGCTCGCGGGGAGGCGAGTCCCCGCTGGCCGGGTTCGCCGTCGTACTCGAACCGCGTCGCCTCGACCGCCGCGCGCAGTTCCTCGGCCGAGCGAACCCGCGAGAAGAACACGTTTCTGACCCCCGCGTCGAGGACCTTGCGCGCGAGCGCCGGCTCCGTCACCGGGAGCCGAACCAAAAGCTCCGTCCCCGTCGCGTCCGCGGCGCGGAGCAGGTTCTCCAGCGCCTCGGCGTCCCACGGGCTCGGTCCCGCGTGCTCGAAGTCGTGCCAGACGAAGTCCAGCCCGAGGTCGCCGCAGATCTCGACGACGGCCGGGTGGTAGAACCCGTCCAGCACGCCGAGCGCCACGTTCCCCGATTCGACGGTCTCTCGAAGCCGGTTGGTTCGCGTTCGGGAGGTCATCGTCGGTCGTACGACCGCGCGCGGAATAACGTCTTGGGCGTCGACGCCGACCGAGTTTCGCGAGCGCGTGACAGTCCGCGATCGGCCGACGCGCCGACCGGTTCGACGGAAACGGCTATGCGTGTGTGACACGTACTCGCTCGCATGGAGGAGGGAGAGCGACCGGTGAAACGACGGATGCACACCTACGAGTGCGACGACTGCGGCTACCGCCTCCGCGCGGAGCGATCGCCCGGGGCGTGTCCGGCGTGCGGGAGCGGCCTCCGGAACATCGGCGTCGCGCGCAACCTGTAGCGCGGGATCGAAACGGACGCGGCGTCAGGTACCGCTGCCGACGCCGCGTCGGGAGCCGCCGCCGCGCCCCGGCGCGCGTCCCTCGCGTCGGCGGGAGAGCCGGCAGCGAGATATCCTTCCGCGGCGTATGTTCACTCGAAGATTATGACCGAACGCGCCTCTCAGTTGAGAGAGATCTTTCTCCGAGTTGCACCGCAGGTCCGAACGTTCACGGAGCGCCAGCAGACGCCGCGCGGCACGGTCCACTCCGAGCGCGAGATCGACGAGCGGATCGCGACGCTGATCAGCGAGATGCGCGAGCGGTTCGGCTTCAGGACGTCCCTCGCGGACGACGAGCTCGTCGCGCTCGTCCGCGGCTACCACGCCGACGACTCGGACGCGGAGATCGCGCGGAAGCTCGACGCCTCCCCGGCGGTCGTGGCGCGCGCCCGGATCAACCTCCACTTGTTCCGCGCCGCCGACGAACCCGCCGCCTTCGACGTGGACGACCTCGCCCGCCTGCTCGATCGCGGGCGCTCGGTCGGGGCGTGCGCGCGGGAACTCGGCGTGAGCGAGGCGACCGTCCGCCGGTACCGCCACCCTGTCGAGAAGCGCCGCGAGGCCCAGCGCGCGAACCACTACTACCAGACGGAGTTCGAGAACGCCCTCGCGGAGGGCGACCTCGGCGAGGATCTCGGGACGAGCCTCCGGCGGGACAGACGGACGATGGACGAGGTCCGGGAGTGACGGGCGCGCGGGTCGGTTTGCAGGAAAGACGGAGCGTGTCCTCACGTCGACCGCCTCACGGGTAGATCTTCGGCGTCGCGGCGTATTTCGCCCGCGCCACTCGATCGCGCGCCGTGCGACTGTGTATTGAATGACGCTATACGGAATCTCCGCACACCCATAGTTCGGGACATCCGCGACGACCGCGGACCGATCCGTTCGCGCCCGGAGAACGCGGCGACTCGGTGGGGTTCGACGATTCAATCCGCCCCGGTCGCGTCGACGCTCTCGTCCGTCCGCGGGCTGAGGCTCCCGGTGTGGAGGTACGTCCCGCCGACGAGGACGATCCCGGCGAGAAACGGGATCACGGCGCACGCCGCGTACACGGGCGGAAAGCCCACGGCGTCCACCAGCGGGAGCGCCACGAGGGGTCCGAGGCCGCCGCCGACGTCCCCGAGGACGTTGTTCGTGCCGGTCGCCCGGCCCATCCGCTCGCCGGGCGTCAGGTCGGCGAGGTGCGCCATGAGCGGGCCGCCGACGCCGCCCTGTCCGGCCCCGATGAACAGGCAGCCGACGAGCAGCCCGGGGAGCGAGTCGGCGACGACGAGCAGGACGAACCCGGCAGACGCGAGGCCGAGAAAGCCGAGGAGGACGGGGATCCGCGCGCCGAGGACGTCGCTCAGCTTGCCGCCGAGCAGCATGAAGAGCGAGCCGGCGAGGACCGTCGCGGCCATGAGGAAGCCGGAGGTCCCCTGGGCGGTGTAGCCGAGGAACGTGAGATCGCGGACCCGGAGGAACACGACGAGCGTCGAGAACAGCACGCCCGCGTAGGAGAAAAAGAGGCCGAAGTTCACGAGCCCGGTCGTCAACGCGGGGACGCTGCGGTCGACGTTCCACGGGGAGACGGACGACTCGCGCTCCGAGACGTGCGTCTCGGGGACGACGAAGTACGCGACGACGCTGGCGAAGAGGGCGAACCCGGCGGCGACGGCGAACGCCGCCGACACGCCGTAGACGTCGCTCACCACGCCGCCGAGGACGAGGCCGGCGGGGAAGCCGAAGGTGATGCCGGCGCGGACGAGCCCCATGCTCGTCCCCCGCGAGCCGCTGTCGCTCACGTCGGCGGTGATCGTGTACGCCGTCGCGAACACGAGGGCGCTGCCGAGCCCCCAGGCGACGCGGGCGACGAGGAACCACGCTTCGGGGGCCGCCGCGCGGAGCGCGACGACGTACCCGAGGGTCGCCACGCCCTCGATCGCGAGCCCCGAGACGAACGGCGTTCGGGTGCCGATGCGATCGACGAGCGCGCCGGCCGGGGCGTTCGCCACCAGCCGCGCGAACCGGTTCGCGCTCAGGATCAGGCCGACCATGAAGGACGAGATCCCGAGCGTGGCTTCGAGGTTCGGGAGGATCGGGAAGACCACGCCGCCGCCGAACCCGACGAAGAAGGTGCTGGCGATGACCGCGAGGACGACGGTTCGCCCCCGCGTCATCGACGAACCCGTCTCGACGAAACGACGGGCCACCTCCCCGCGACGGTCCTCCGTGGCTCGCGCGCGCTGCTGGCGGTGCGTCGCCCGGACCGATCGCCCCGGCCGGCGCGTCGCGTGGAGTCGGATCGCCTGCTGTTCATTCGTCCCCGACGATACGGCGAAGAGGGCCAAATACTTCGCTATCGCGGAAGGGGGTGCGGAGATCTCGGGCGGGCGTGGATCGGCGGTCGGCTCCGGGCGAACGCCGGCCAAAGCATTTGTCGCTGAACCGTGTGGATTCGGATGAGATGGGGACCGCAGACGCGGAGAAGCGGAGCGAGGAATCGGCGAGCGCGACGGGGGAGGTGAAGTCGTGGCTCGACGCCTTCGAGGAGGTCGTCGCCTCGATGGAGCGCCGCGAGGAGGTCGTCGAGTGCACGTTCGAGGACGTGGAGGTCGACGTGCCGGTGCGGACGGGGGCGGACGCGCCGACCGCGAACTGGCGGCTCGACGGGACCGTCCGCGTCCACGTCGAGGAGTGGACGCGCCCGCTCGTCCAGTGGCTCCGCTGGTGGCGACGACAGACGCCGGAGCGCAGGAGGACGCCGGAGAAGGGAGGGCCGCCCGGACGAAAGTGAAGGACGACGGCCGTCGACTCGGCTACTCCGACGTGTAGCTCGTGATCCGACCCCAGGAACTCTTCTTCCCCCACAGGCCCGACCGCATGCACTCCAGTTCGACGATCTGCGAGTTGTCGACGAACAGGTTCACCTTCGGACCGAAGTTCTTGATGTACCACTCGAACACCTCGGGATCGGCTGCCTCGAACACGCAGTGTTCGATCCCGACCTCGTTCGCGATCTCGAACGCCACGTCGGTCCGCCACTCGCGGACGCGCTCCGTGATCCCCTCGGATTCGACCATGATCTTGTAGGCTCCGGCGTCGAGGTGCCGTTTCGCCTCCTCGATGGCGCTTCCGGGGTCGATCGCGGCCTCGCTTTCGAGCTCCTCGACGCTCGACGCGCCGCCCGCGCCGAACTGGACGTTGATCTCGGGTTTCGCCTTCAGGCCCGCCTCCGTCACTTGCTCCGTCAGCGCGACGAGATCCTCGGTGTCGATCGCGAGAAACCCGCTCGATATCTCGACGATGTCGAAGCCGATCTCCTTCGACTCCTCGATGTACCGATCGACCTGGTCGTGGTCTGCGATCAGGACGTGTTCGATGAAGCCGCCGGTCGACACCTGCACGTCGTGTTCGTGGCAGATACCGATGAGTTCCTCGACCACCTCGCGGTCCATCAGCGCGAACGACCCGCCGGAGAACTTGTAGATGTCGACGTACCGGCCCATCGTCTCCAGGACGTCGCGCAGTTCGCGCGGCCCCATCGGGTCGTAGTACGGCCCTCTGATCTCCGTGATACCCTTCTCTCTCGGCTTCCCCTCGCGCTCGTTGACGCGCAGGAAATCGAATGCTCGCTCGGCCATGGTCGGTCGTGGGTTCGCCGCCGACGCACTTAGTGATTCGTCAGTGACACGAGACTGTCGTCCCCGCGGATACGTCCTCCGATCGTCGCGGATACGTCGCTCGGCCGTCACGGATACGTCAGCCGGGCGAGCTCCGGCACGACGGAGCGCATCACGATGACGTGGACGGAAAAGAGGACGCCGATCGCGACCACGATGATCGCCCCGTCGAGCGGCGTCGAGAGGATGCCGAGCGAGACGATGAGCGTCGTCGCGCACGCGGGCGGGTGGATCGCCTCGGTCCAGGTCATCCCGGCGGTCGTGAGCGTGACCGACGTCACGGCGCTGCCGACGAGCCGGAGCTGGTCAGGCGAGAGCGACGTCACCGACCCGGTGATGGCGAGCCCGGGGGCGAAGATCGCGTACGAGACGAGACCCGCGACCACGCCGATGGCGTGACCGCCGACGAAGTACCGCGCCGAGATGATCTCCCCGCGTCGAACCGACGCGAGGAGGTACGCCGACGGCCCGAGGCTCGGGAAGACGAACGCCCGCCCCGTCGCCCACGCGATCGCGCCCAGCACGCTGAGGAGGAATCCCGCGTAGGCGCTCGTCACGGTGACCTGCTTCACCATGTTCGGCCGTTCGAGCGGTGCGTTCAAGAAGGTTGTATTTCTCGTCGGCCGACGGTTCGCGGCACCCCGTGGCGACCGCCCGCGACTCGTCGCTCACGACTCAGCGCGCCCCGGCGCCGCAATCTACCGCGTCCCGGTGCGAGACGCTCAGTCGAGAAGCGCGGTGAGGTCGCTCGCGTCCCGCTCGTCGAGGGAGCGGACGGCCTCGACGATCTCGTCCTGCCGCGGAGCGTCGTAGACCGGGGCGGCCATCGTCCGGAACTTCCCCTCGATGTCGTCCCACGACATCGGGTCGCTCGGGTGGCCCTTGAACCCGCTCTTCTCGACGCGGTGGGTCGTCCCGTCGGCGAGTTCGATGTCGACGATCGCCGGCATCTCCCCCGCCTCGAACCGTTCCGTGAGCGTCGGGTTCTCCTCGACCTCGACCGTCTGGAGCAGCCGCTGTACGTCTTCGAGGCGGATGCGCTCCGGATCGTACGCGTCGTTCGTCAACTCCCGATCGATGAGCGCGACGGACAGCATGTACGGCAGCGAGTGGTCGGCCTGCGCCTTCGTCTCGACGACGTAGCGACTCCCTTCGCCGCCGCCGATGATGAGCTTCGCGCCCGCGAACGTCTGGAGGCGGATCGCCTCGACCTCCCGCGGGTCGATCCCCTCGCGCGCCGCGAGGTCGACGATGCCCTCGACGGCCGACTGGGCGTAGGTCTCCGCGACGTACCGCTTCGTCATCACGTCGAACAGACGCTCGCAGCCGGGGTCCAGGTCCACCTCGAACCCGCCCGAGACGATTTGCTTCCACCCCTTCTTCCCCTCGAAGAGGTTCACCGGCCCCTCGACGCCGTTCTTCGCGAGCATCGCCGAATAGACGGCGTTTCGGGCGGCGTTGGCCGACGCGAGTCCCTTCCACTCGTTGATCCCCTCGGTTCGGGTGACGCGGAGCGCGTTGTGCGCGGTGCCGGCGACGCCGACGGCGTTTCGGGTCTCCTCGTAGGAGAGACCGAGGAGCTTCGACGCCGCCGTCGCCGCCGAGACGACCGTGTGGGTGACGTGGTCCCAGCCGCGGTCGCGGACGGGGGCGTTCCACGCCAGTTCGCCCTGCACCTCGTAGGCGATGGCGATCCCGGTCAGCAGATCGCGGCCGGACGCGTCGGCGTACTCCGCGCAGGCGATCGCGGCACCGATGTTGTCGCTCGGGTGGGGCGTCTCCCCGGGCGCGAGAAACGAGTCCATGAAGTCGAGATAGCGGGTGAGCGCCGTGTTGTACATCGCCGCCCCCGGCGGCGCGGCGCGCCCGTCCGTCGCCCAGAGCCGACAGCCCCCGCTTTCGCCGCTCGTCTCTTCGACCGTCGCTCGGACGGCCTCGATCGGTTCCGCGTCGACCGCGCCGAGGGCGATGCCGACCGAGTCGAGCACGCGTTTTTTCGTCTCGTCTACTACCTCCTCGGAGAGGTCGTCGTACTCGGTCTCGGTGACGAACGCCGCGAGTTCGGCCGTCGTCGTCATGTGTGTTCGGTCGACGCGGCGACGCAAAACGCTACGCTCGCGTCGAATCGACCGACAGTCGTCGCGAGAGATACGTCCGAAAAATCCTCGGCGATTCGTCGCGATCGACGAACCGGAGAGGCCGGGCGAGCCCCTCCGGTGACGTCGCACTCAGAGGCACTCACCGTCGCGGGCGAAGCCGCCCGCGCGGTGACACCGTTGCGTACGTGGATAGGACGCCTACGTCTTATCCATGAACTGGCAAGGTGGTATTTAGGTGGGACCGATTCGGTCCGGTCGCCGCCCGGGTCGAGGGCTCCGACCTCAGTACAGCCCCATCGCTTCGATCTGCTCTTGATACCTGTTTCGGATCGTGACCTCGGTCACCTGCGCGACGTCGGCGACCTCGCGCTGGGTCTTCTTCTCGTTGCAGAGCAGCGACGCCGCGTAGATCGCCGCCGCCGCAAACCCCGTCGGCGACTTCCCCGACAACAGCCCCTGCTCGGCCGACACGTCGACGATCTCGTTCGCCTTCGCCTGCGCCTCCTTGCTCAATCCGAGTTCCGAGGCGAAGCGCGGGACGAACTGCTTGGGGTCGACGGGCTTGAGTTCGAGGCTGAGTTCCTGCGCGATGTAGCGGTAGGTCCGCCCGATCTCCTTCTGGGAGACGCGGGAAACCTCCGCGACCTCGTCGAGGCTGCGGGGGATGCCCTCCTGCCGGCAGGCGGCGTAGAGCGCGCTCGTGGCGACGCCCTCGATCGAGCGCCCGCGGATCAGGTCCTCGCTCAGCGCCCGGCGGTAGATCACCGAGGCGACCTCCCGGACGGACTGCGGAACGCCGAGGGCGCTGGCCATGCGGTCGATCTCCGAAAGCGCGAACTGGAGGTTGCGCTCGCCGGCGTCCTTCGTGCGGATGCGCTCCTGCCACTTGCGCAGCCGCTGCATCTGGCTGCGCTTCTGGGAGGAGAGCGACCGCCCGTACGCGTCCTTGTTCTTCCAGTCGATCGTCGTCGTCAGCCCCTTGTCGTGCATCCGCTGGGTGACGGGCGCGCCGACGCGCGACTTGCTGTCTCGCTCCTGCTGGTTGAACGCCCGCCACTCGGGACCGCGATCGATGCTTCCTTCCTCGATGACGAGGCCGCAGTCGTCACAGAGTAGTTCACCCAGGTCCTCGCTTCGGACGAGGGTGTCGGAGCCGCACTCCGGGCACGTGCGCTCGCGCTCGCCGGTGGACTCCGTCGCATCCGTTTCGCTGGCTCGTTCCCGTTCACGAAACGAATTTGTCATCGTAGCATACGACGATTCTCTGTACTTAACTTTGTGTCGAATGGCGACGACGGTTCGCCTTTCCGTCGTCGGGCCCGTTGAGGGTGGTGCTCCTGCTTTCTACTCCCGCACAGGGGAGGTCACCCGTCGGCGGACCGAACCGGAACGCGGAATTTGCTATCGCTCCCTGCGGTTTATGGAGCGTTCACCCGCCAGGATCCGTCCGTACGCGACGCAACGAGATATGCCGTCCGCCGGTGATGAAATCCGGTGCCAACCACTATTCGGCCTATTTAAGAATATATGAAAAATATAATCGCAACACAACCAACGATAGGCCAAAGATTGATTAGATCGTTCACCATACGTCCATCCGAACATGAGCACTCAAACGAACTCGGTCGCGTCGGCGGGTCGCTGGAACGATCCCGAGCGCTGCCCGTTCTGCGGGGCGGCGCTGGAGGACGGGGGCGCGGGGTTCATCGCGCACGTCGAGGCGCGGCCGTCGTGCGCGGAGCGGTTCGAGCGGTGGCGGGCGATGGTCGCGTCGGACATCGGCGGCGAGTGGAGCGGGTGACGGCGCGGACGCTGCGAAGCGACTTTACCCGGCGTCGCCGTAGCGCCGCACGATGCTTCCGTGGGGACACGTCGCGTTCGGCTACCTCCTCTACTCGCTCGGGATTCGCCGACGGACCGGGGTGGGACCGGACGGACTCGCCGCGCTCGCGGTCGGCACGCAGTTTCCCGACCTGATCGACAAGCCGCTCTCGTGGACGTTCGGGGTGCTCCCCTCCGGGCGCTCGTTCGGCCACTCGGTCTTCGTCGCGTGCGCCGTCGTCGCCCTCGCGCTGTGGCTCGGACGGCGGTACGACCGGCGGGCGGCGGGCGCGGCGTTCGCCGGCGGCCACGTCACGCACCTCGTCGCCGACTCGCTCTACCCGCTCGCGGACGGCCGGATCGGCGACGTCACCTACCTCCTGTGGCCCGTCGTCCCGGCGGACGAGGTCGAACACGGCCTGAGCTTCGTCGAGTTCTTCCTCGCGCTGGAGGCGACGCCGACCCTCCTTTTCGAACTCGCGCTGTTCGCGGTCGCGGCCGGCGTCTGGCTCCGCGACGGATCGCCGGGCCTGCGCGCGCTCCGGTCGGGCGCGGCTCGGCTGACTCCGGAGACGAGCCGCGAGTAGACGAGCGACGGCCCGAAGCGACGAACGCGGCTAGTCGGTCAAACCGTACCCGCGCTCGAACAGCGCGACGTTCAGCGCGACGATCGCGGCCGTCATGACGGTCAACACGGCGAGCGAGACGTTCGGGTCGACCTCCGCGGTGCCGAGGAAGCCGTAGCGGACGCCGTTGACCATGTAGATCATCGGGTTGAGGAGCGACACGTCCCGCAAAAGCGGCGTCAGGTCGTCGAGCGAGTAGAAGACGCCGCCGAAGAACACGAGCGGCCGGAGGATGAACTGGTTCATCATGGTCAAGTCGTCGAAGTCCTCGGCCCAGAGGCCGCCGAGGACGCCGAGGCTGGCGAAGAGCAGTGTGATGACGAGTGCGAACGCGAGCAGGTAGAAGGGCTTCTCGACGCCGACGGTCGTGAAGACCGCGCCGACGACCGCGACGAGCGCGCCGACGACGAGCCCTCGGACGGCGCTCGACAGCGTGTAGGCCCACACCATCTGCGCGTACGACAGCGGCGAGGTGAGCGTCTCGTGGATGTACTCGTTCCAGCGGCCGTGGAAGATGGAGAAGGAGGCGTTCTCGAAGGCGTTCGAGATCGCGCCGAGCACGACGAGCCCCGGCAGGATGAAGAGGATGTACGGAACGCCGTTGATGTCGCTGATGCGGGTGCCGAGGATGACCCCGAACACGGAGAAGTACAGGACGTTCGTGATGAGCGGCGGAACGAACGTGTTCTTCGGCCGGCGGACGAACCGGAGGATCTCCCGTCTGACGAGCGTCCGGAAGCCGACGGAGAGCGCGCTCACTCGGCCTCACCCCCCGCTTCGACGGTCTCCTCTCTGGGCTCGTCTCCCACCGGCCGCTCTTCGTCTCGCTCCCCGACGGATTCCGCGCCGCGCGTCAGCTCGACGAAGACCTCCTCCAGCGACGTCCGCGAGATTTCGAGGTCGACGATCTCGTGGCCCGCGCGGTCGAGTTCGCGGACGAGGTCCGGCGCGACGATCCCGCCCCGGCGGGCCGTGACGACCAGGTCGCCCTCGGCGAGCGCGACGTTCTCGACGTGACCGTTACCCGAAACGATCTTGGGGACGGTCGCGGGGGGGTCGCGGAACTGGACCGTGATGCGGTCGAGCCCGCGATCCATCAGTTCGTCGGGGCTCGCGACCTCGACGATCCGTCCCGAATCGAGGATGGCGACCTCGTCGCAGAGCCGCTCGGCCTCCTCGATGTAGTGCGTCGTGAGGAGGATGGTCGTGCCCGCCTCATTGAGTTCGGTGATGAGACTCCACAGGTCGCGTCGGAGCTGGACGTCGACCCCGGCGGTCGGCTCGTCGAGGATCAGGAGGTCCGGATCCGTGATGAGCGCCCGGGCGAGCATGAACCGGCGCTTCATCCCGCCGGAGAGCCAGTCGAAGCGCGTGTCCCGCTTGTCGTAGATGCCGACCTTCCTCAGCACCTCGTCGGCGCGCTCGCGCGCCTCGTCGGCCGGAATTCCGTGGTAGCCCGCCTTGTGCTCCAGCACCTCCTTGATCGGGAAGAAGCGGTCGACGTTGAACTCCTGGGGCGCGAGACCGATCCGGTCGCGCGCCTCGCGGTAGTCCGCCTCCACGTCGGCGCCGAAGACCCGGGCCTCGCCGCCGCTTTTTCTCACCAGTCCGACGAGAATGTTGATGAACGTCGTTTTGCCCGCCCCGTTCGGGCCGAGAAGGCCGAAGAAGGAGCCCTCGGGGACGGTCAACGAGACCCCGTCGAGCGCCTGCACGTCCGCGTAGCGCTTGCTCAGGTCCCGTATTTCGAGTGCAGCGGTCATTCGACGGTAGTTCGGGGACGGACGGGATTAAGAACAGCGACGCCGGATGGTAGTGAGTGACAGTCGCAGGGCGGCCGCCGCGGCGAGCCGCCCTATTCGAGGTGGGCGTACTCCAGTTCGTACCCCTCGTCGAGCGCCGCGCGGACCGCCTCGCCCGGCTCGCCGACGGGCCGCGTTCGGAGCTCCGGGCCGTCCTCGCCGGGGGAGACGACGACGGTGACGCGCCAGTCGTCGTCCTCGTCGGGGAAGTCGGTCCGGTGGTGCGCGCCGCGCGACTCGGTGCGGAACGACGCGGCGCGCAGGATCGCCTCCGCGACCGCGAACGTGAACGACAGGTCGACCGCGAACTCGAAGTCCCGGTCCGTCCGGTCGCCCTCGACGCGGAGCGCGGCCGCCCGGTCGCGGAGGGCGTCGAGCGCGCCGAGCCCCGCGTCGAGGCCGTCGGCGTCCCGCAGGATGCCGGCGTGCCGCCAGAGCAGGTCGCCGAGGGCCCCGAACAGCTCCGCCGGCCGGACGTCCCCGTCGGCGCGTTCGAGCGCGAGGAGGGCCCGGAACTCGCCCTCGGCGAACGCGCGCATCCCCTCGGGGAGTTCGGGCGACGCGCCGTCGAGCGTCGCCGCGAGGTGGTCGCCGACGAGCTGGCCGAAGACGACCGTCTCGACGAGCGAGTTGCCGCCGAGGCGGTTCGCGCCGTGAAGTCCGGACGCGCTCTCGCCGACGGCGTAGAGGCCGTCGACCGCGGTTCGGCCCGTCCTCGGATCGACGTCGACGCCGCCCATCGAGTAGTGGGCGGTCGGCGCAACCTCCATCGGTTCCTCGGCGATGTCGACGCCGAGGGCTGCGAAGCGCTCGTACATCCGGGGCAACCGCGCCTCGATGAACGCGCGGTCGCGGTGGGAGACGTCGAGGTACACCCCGCCGCGCTCGGTGCCGCGTCCCTCGCGGATCTCCCGCGCGATGGCGCGAGCGACGACGTCGCGGGCGTCCAGTTCCATCTGCGTCGGCGAGTAGCGCTCCATGAAGCGGTCACCCAGGCGGGCGCGCGGGTCGTCCGGCGCTCCATCCGCGTCGGGTTCGTCGACCGCGGCGTTGTACAACCGGCCGCCCTCGCCCCGGACGGCCTCGGTCACGAGCTGGCCCTCCCAGTCGTCGTCCCACGCGTCCCGGGCGACCGTGCCCGTCGGGTGGAACTGCACGAACTCCGCGTCGAGCAGGTTCGCGCCGGCGTCGTACGCGAGCGCGGGACCGTCGCCCGTGTTCTCGTCCGCCTCGGAGGTGTGCCGGTTGTACAGCGCCGAGTACCCGCCCGCGGCGACGACGACGCGGGCGGCCCGGAACAGGACGAAGCTCCCGTCGCTCATGTCGTACCCGGCGGCCCCGTAGACCCGCCCGTCGTCGGACAGGAGGCGGGTGACCATCACGTTCTCGCGGTAGGGGATTTCGAGTTCCCGCGCGCGATCGACGAGCGCCGAGAGGATCGCCTCGCCGGTCCGATCGCCGACGAAGCAGGTCCGGCGAAACGACTGCGCGCCGAAGTAGCGCTGGTCGATCTTCCCGTCCTCGGTCCGGTCGAACCCGGTGCCCCATTCGTCGAGTTCGCGGACCCGCGCGGGCGCGTTCCGCGCCACGAGTTCGACCGCGTCCGGATCGTTGACGGAGTGACCCTCCCGGTGCGTGTCGGCGGCGTGAACCGTCCAGTCGTCCTCGGGATCGAGGCTGCCGAGGGCGGCGTTGATCCCGCCCGCGGCCCACGTCGTGTGCGCGTCGCCGTGGTCGCGTTTGCCGACGACGAGGCAGTCGACCCCGTTTTCGGCCAGTTCGATGGCCGTCCGCGCGCCTGCGGCGCCGGCGCCGACGACGAGAACGGGAATCGAGACCTCCTCGTACTCCGGCGTCTCCGTGCCGTCCGTCTCGGACGGCTCGATCTGTAGAACGGGCATTTGGGAAGCAGTCCTCGGTGTAACCTCGGGGACGAGCGGGCCTAAGGGGCTTCGAGCGTGCGCGCGCGTGAGATTCACCGCGCGGTATTCGTGACAAGGAGGCGCACACCTAAACAACATTTAAGTGTCGTCCGAAATATGAATCGAGTACGTCGTGCGCGTGACACTCGCGCACGAGGCGAACCCATGACCGTTCCGAACCACACCGTCCGGCCGATCGCCCGCGCCACCGGCGAGGGCGACGTCCGCCGGTACGGCTCCGCCGGATCCTGCGCGAAGCGGGACGGCGGTCGGTTCGGTGCGGCCGTGATTCGTCCGCGCACCACGTCCGACCTCGTCGCCGCGTAACCCAGGAGACGACGCGGCGGCCGGACGCTCCCTTTCCGACTCCGACCGGGAAGACGGGAGTCCGGCGATCGAGGGCGGGTGCGTCCCTTCTCCCGCCGCGTCACTCACGGCAGAGCGAGCGGTCCGCCCCCGGCACCACCCTCGACCACCGCGCATGGGTGGTGTCGAGCGCGCGACCGCGCCCGAAGTCGGACCGCCGCGAGCGGCGTCTCCGTCCTCCGCGGGCGAAGACGCCGCCTCGCACTCGGCCGATCGCTCCCGCGGGACCTCGTCCCCGGCGGCGCGCCGACGGCGCGTCAGCGTTCGAATCGCGACGGGAGCCTCATGTCGATGCAAAAACCACCCGACGTAACCGCCCGGGCGGAACTCACGGTGTTCGTATCGAGACACGCCCCCGGCGACCTCCGCGAGGGCGTCACGGAGCGCATTCGAAGGGTCGAGGGCGTGATCCGCGTCCGCGACCTCGACGTCCACGGCCTCCGCCCGGGGCTGAACGACCTCACGGTCGACGTCACCGCGACCGTCACGATCCGTCCGGCCGACGGCTCGGATCGACGGTCGGCGGCGAGCGTCGACGAGGCGGCCGTCGCGGAGCAACTCGCCGACGGCTTCGGCGTCAAGCGAGCGGCCGCGACGATCGAGTCGATCGACGACGGTCGACGCTGACGCCCCGCGATCGCCGTCGACCCGCAGCCGCGGTCTCCGAACGGATCCGGCGAACCGCACCCGGAGACTACCCCGACCGCTCCGCTCCACACCACGCCACACCGCCTCACACCACTCCACACCATCCCACACCACGATTCACACTACCGATGAGACGAAATCCGCGCAGATCCGACGTCAGCCGATCCGTTTACCCGCCGCCGACGCGGCGGCCAGCGCCGTCGCTCGCGGTCATCGCGGCGCTCACGCTCTCGCCGCTCGCGGTCGTCGTCCTCCTCTCGCACCCGGCGTTCGCCGCCGGGGTGCTGGTCGGCGCGACGATCGTCGCGGCGGCCCGTTTCCGCGGTCGATAGGCCGCGTAACGGGTCGTTTCCGGCCGCCCAACGTACGATTGAACGGTTGACACGAACGCCGCCGTTCGGTCGCCCCGTCTGACTAAACCGATTTGACGAATGTCGATGAAATCGACCAGTGAATTTCTGTGAATAAGATTTATCTGCTTAATCGGCACAATCTATCCCGTACGTGAGGCACCCAATGAATAATTCGTCCATTTACCGACGGCGGTTCATCGCGGGCGGAGTGGCACTGTTCGGCGCGACGATCGGCGGCGTGGGGGCCGCGCGCGATTCCGCCTCGCGGTTGGTCGTCCGCGGCGGCGGCGGGCGGGTCAAACGGTACGAGTTCGTCGTGGACGGGTCGGTCGACGAGTCGGTGTCGACCGGCGGAAGCGCACAGCAGGAGGTCTCGACGACCTCGGTGAACGGCGAGTCGGTGAGCCGGGTTCGCGGCGCGATCGCGGGCGGCAACGCCGAGTACGCCGTCGACGGGAACGTGACGCTCTTCGGCGCGGACGAGGGCGTGACGGCGTTCGTAAACGGCAAGCGGGCGACGCCCGCGGACCTGGGCGGCGGATCGCGCCACCTCGTCGTCGACGCCGGCGATTCGGGCGGCGTCGCCTACCGGATCGAGACGACGGGCGACGTCGTGCCGACCGGCCGGACCGGCGACGCGCCGGTGGAGACCGCCCGCATCGACCCCGACGCCGAGGTGTCCGACGGGAGCGCGCGCGGCGTCGCCGACGGGGTGGCCGACGCGTACCTGTTCACGGGCGACCTCTCGGCGCTCGACGTCGACGGCGGGACGACCGCCTACCTCGACGGCGAGGAGGTCGACCCCGCGTCCTTCGGAGGCGGCGGCGCTGGCGGCGACGAGGGAGGCACCGAGGACGTCGACGGCGAGGCTGCTGACGAGGACGGGGGCGCGCACCCGGCCGACCCGTCGAACCTCGCGTTCGTCGACTGCACGACGGTCGAGGTCGTCGGCTCGTACGACGAGGTGCTGCTCGAGGTGTTGACGATCGAGGTCGACGACGCGCTGGGTACGGTGTACAACGAGGAGGAGTACGTCTACGGGCTCGACGACGGCGAGGAGATCAGCGGAACGACCCGGATCGAACTCCCGCCCGGGTACTTCACGGAGCGACAGATCGTCGAGGCGGCCGTTGCGACCGGCGAGGGCGGCGATTCGAGGGCGGCGAATCCGCACGCCGCGACGTGCCGCATGCGACACGAGTCGGACGACTGAGCGGCGAACGCCGTTCGGTCGTTCCACCTTCGCGGTGACGACCGCTCAGTCGTCCGCCGGCGTCGGTTTCTTCTCCCTTCGTTCTTCGCGCGCGGTTTCCTCTACCTCCGGTTCCTCCTCGGCTTCGCGGTGCCCTTCCCGCAACGCGTCCCGGTCTCTCTCGATGTGGTGACACACGGTAACTTACCTCAGTATCAGGTGAGGGCCGGGCGGGCAAAACGGTGTCGTCGGTCAGGGCGACGTACCGTCGTCGTCCGGCGACTCTCGGAAGAACTCCTCGCGCTCGAACGGTTCGTCCTCGCCCTCGACGGCGACCACGTCCAGCGCCGTGACGGTCGCGCGCACGCCGAGCAACCCCGCCAGACTCGGCTCGGTCCGGCCGTCGTCGCCCGAGACGAGCTCCTTGATGTAGAGCCCGCCCGCCCCGTGGATCTCGACGGTGGCGTGACGCGGGTCGACGAGTTCGCCGCTCGCGTCGTACGCCGTCCGCGTCCGCGTGAGATTCGCCCGCCGGTGGTCGACGCGTCTGGGGGTGTACTGTTCGACGGTCGCGTCGCGGAGTTCGGAGAGCGCCTCCGCGAGCGTCTCGGGGGTCACGTCGTCGCCAAACTCGACCTCGGCGCGGTACGTCTTGCTCGCGTCGAGTTCCTTCACCCGCTCGACCATCTCGTAGGTGGCGAGGCGCAGGCCCTCGACCTCGACCTTCCCCTCGGCGAAGGCGTTGATGTCCGCCTCGAGGCGCTCCGCGTCGACGCTTCGCCGCCGGGGCTCTTTCACTTCGATCACGAACGGCCTTCCGGTTTCGAGCATCCGCGCGTCCACGTCCTCGCGGCCCGCGCCGTGGAACAGCGCCTCCGTGCCGTCCATCACGTCGAGGACGACCGGCGCGGTCAACCCCTCGACGCTCTCGTCGTAGAGGTAGCCGGTCCCGCCGCAGTGGTCGCAGGACCGTCGCCCCCGCCGGCCGCTGCCGTCGCACTCGCGGCACGGCCACTCGGTCTGCGGGATGTCGCGTTCGAGCTTTCGGTACCGCCCGTAGACGAACGCGGAGTTGACCGTCGCCTCGACCGTCCCGCGCTCGACGTCCAGCAGAAACTGCACGTCCGGCCGGGAGAAGTCCACCCGCGTCCCGGTGAGCCTCCCGACCCGCTTTCCCACCTCGCGGTTGCACTCCGATTTGAACGGTTCGCCGGCGTCCTCGGGGAATCCGGCCCCCTCCCGGAGCAGCAGTTCGTTCTCCTCGATCAGCGGGGGCGCGCGGGTGCCGACCTGGTACGTGTCGAACTCCACGTCCTCGACGGCGGCCGCGGCGCGTTCTGCCCACTCGTCGAACCGCCCCGACTCGCCCTCGCACACCCAGCACGCCTCGACGTCGACCGGTTCGAACGGCTCGTCGGCGTCGAGGGCGGCCGCGATCCGGAGCGACCGCCCGCGCTCCGCGTTCGTCAGCCCGTGACTGCGGTCGGCGAAGACGCGACCGAGACAGGCGTCGCAGACGGGTCCGGCGTCCGCGAGCGCACGAACGTCTTCGGGAATCTCCATGCCCGACCTCCGCGGGGGCGACGGTAACTGTTTTCGCTTTCGCGGCGGTTCGCACCCGCTCCCGCGAGGCGTCGGCGTCCCATCCGATCTTCGACACATCGGCTGGTCGGAGTGAGCGCCTGCCGACGGGTGGCGTGGGTCGTGATACCGCGAATCCGAGAAATTTCATGTGCGTCGGACGGGTAGGACCGATACCACCACCGTAGTTACATCATCATGACATCTCTTCGGCTCATCTCACGACACAGAAACGAGGCGTTGTTCCTGACGCTCGCGGTCGTCTGGGGCACGTCCTTCATGGCCATCAAGTCCGGCCTCGACGTGCTCCCGCCGCTTCTGTTCGCGGCGCTGCGGTACGACGTCGCCGGGTTGTTGTTGCTCGGCTACGCCGCGGCGACGGCGGAGCGCTGGCGACCCGCCACGGCGGACGAGTGGCGGTTCGTCGCCGTCGGCGGGACGCTCCTCATCGGCGTGCACTTCGCGCTGCTCTTCACCGGGCAGCAGTACGTCACGAGCGCGATGGGTGCGATCGTCCTCAGCACGGCCCCCGTGTTGACGCCGCTTTTCGCCTGGGTGCTCCTGTCCGACGAGCGCGTCGGTCGCGCCGGGGCGCTCGGCGTGCTCTTCGGGCTGATCGGCGTCTCGATCGTCGCCGACCCCGACCCCGCCGCCGTCGGCGATCAGCTCTACGGCGTCGCGCTGCTCTTCGCGTCGGCGGCGAGCTTCGCGTTCGGCGCGGTCCTCGTCCAGCGCATGCGCGCGACGCTCCCGCTCGCCCCGGCGCAGGCGTGGATGATGCTCCTCGGGGCCGCGATGTTGCACGCGCTCAGCCCGGCGCTCGCCGAACCGGGGCTCGCGGACGTCGCCTGGACGCCGGGCGCGCTGGTCTCGCTCGCGTACCTCGCCGTCGTCGCCGGCGCGCTCGGCTTTCTCATCTACTTCGACCTGCTCGAACGCGTCGGCGCGATCGAGATCAGCCTCGTCAACTACGCCGTCCCGGCCGTCGCCGCGCTCGCCGGCTGGCTCGTCCTCGGCGAGACGATCACCGCGACGACCGTCGTCGGCTTCGTCGTCATCTTCGTCGGCTTCGGCCTCCTGAAGTGGGAACGGCTCTTTCCGCGAGTGGTCCGCCTCCAGGCCCGCGTCAGCCGCGGCAAGTCCGTGGAGAACGTCTACGTGTCGGAAGGCGGCGCGTTTCCGGATAGTCGCGCCGGCGACCGGGTGTGCGCGGACGACTGAGCGGCGTTCGCCGCGAAGGTGGGACGACTGAGCGGTCGTCACCGTGGAGGGGGAGACGACCGAACGGTGAACACCGTGAGGGTGGAGACGATCCAGCACCGACCGTTGCGAAGCGCGCGAGCCTGACGATCCGATCCGGAGGGAAACCGATTAATGCGTCGTCCGCCACTGCGGGTGCATGGAGCGCGTCGGCGCGGACGAGGCGGGGAGGGGACCGGTCCTCGGTCCCATGGTCGCGGCCGCGGTTCGCGCCGAGCCGTCGGCCCTCCCCGCCGACGTCGACGACTCGAAGCGGATCGCGCCGCCCCGCCGGGAGGCGATCGCCGCGGAGCTTCGGGCCGCGGACGGCGTGTCGATCGGCGTGGCTGTCGTCGGCGTGGCGCGGATCGACGACCCGGAGACGAACATGAACGCGCTCACCGTCGCGGCGCAGGCGGAGGCCGTCGCGGCGGTCGCGGACGACGGCGACGCGGTCGTCGTCGACGCCTGCGACGTGGACCCCGCGCGGTTCGGCCGCCGCGTCCGCGCGGGCGTCGGAGAGGCGGGAACCGAGATCGAGGTGGCGGCCGAACACGGGGCCGACGAACGACACGCGCTCGTGGGCGCGGCGAGCGTCGTCGCGAAGGTCGAACGCGACGCGCGGATCGAGGCGCTCGCGGCGGAGTACGGCTCCGTCGGCAGCGGCTACCCGAGCGATCCGACGACCCGCGAGTTCCTCCGCGAGTACGTCCGCGAGCGGGGGCGGCTGCCGGCCTGCGCGCGCTCGTCGTGGCGGACGTGTTCCGACCTCCTCGCCGCGGCCGAGCAGTCCGCGCTGTCGGAGTTTTGAGACGGAGGGTACTCGACGGCCTAGAGGACCCCGAAGTACAGGCCGGCGAAGATGAACCCGAACAGCGCCGCGCTCCCGAGGATGAAGAGGACGATGTAGTCGAAGGCACCCTTGGGATCGGTCATCGACGGGACGTTCATGCCCTCACCTCCACCCCGTGAGCGCTTCACCGTGGCGGCCACCGTTCGGCGAGCTGATCGGTGAAAGAAAGGAGAACGTCGCGGGCTGACGCGCCGCCGGCGTCAGCGGTCGGTCAGGAGCGACCGGAGGATGTCGCCGTACGCCGGACGCGTGACGAGGACGCCGACGAGGACGCCGAGGATGGTGAAGATGGCGAAGCCCTGGAGGTCGCCGAGCGACAGCACCGCGAGCGGGCTCATCGCGATGATCGTCGTCGCGGCGGCGGCGCCGATGACCCAGAACGCCTTCCGGAAGCGGGATTTGAACACCCGGCGGCTCGTGACGTCCCCTTCGGCCATCACCTCGTCGGCGATGATGATGAGGTCGTCCACTCCGGTGCCGATGACCGCGATGAACCCGGCGACGACCGCGAGGTCGATCGGATAGCCGATGCCCGCGGCGAAGCCGAGGAGGATGACGACCTCCGAGAGCGCCGTCACGATCATCGGCAGCGCGACCTTCGCCTCGCCGTAGCGGACGAAGACGACGCCGCTGACCGCGAACACGGCGATGACGCCCGTGATGAGCGAGTCGGTCTTGAAGCTCTCGCCCTGGCTCGGGGAGATGAAAGAGGAGGTACCCTCGCCGTCGGGACCGAGATCGAGCGTCGCCGGCAGCGCGCCGGCGTTGAGGTTGATCGACAGCTGCTGGGCCTCCGAGATGTTCGTGGTCTGCAGCACGAACGAGGGGTCGTTCGCCCACTCGCCGGACCGCATGCTTCCGGCGAGATCGGGGTGCATCCCGAACGAACTTACGACCTCGTCGTCGACGACGACGAGCAGGCACGGGCCGGTGTTCTGGCGGTCCTCCTCGTACGTACAGACCGAGCCGCCCTCCTGTGCGACGCCCGTGTCGACCATCCTCTGCTGGAACCGTTCCGCGGACTCCTCGCGGACGACGACCGGGACGCTCGGCGGCTGGCCGCCCTCGCCCTGCTGTGCGCTGCCGATCGACTGGAAGTCGTCGCGCTCGAGGACCGCCGTGTCTCGCTGGTACTCCGTCGAGCCGTTCTCCTCCGTCGGGTAGTACACGTCGATGGTGACGGTCCCGCGTTGCTGTACGAGGTCGAGCACCTCGCCGCGGTCCTCGCCGGGCACCTCGATGAGGATGAAGTGCTCGCCGGAGGCCGTCGTCACCTCCTGGACGGTGCCGCCGGAGAGGCCGGCCTGATTGATCTTGTCTTCGAGGATTCGGACGGTCTCCTCGCGGGTCTGCTCCGTGACGCCGTCTCTCACCTCGCCGTGGTCGTACCCGGCGCGGTCGAGCGCGGTCCGAAGCTCACCCTGCGAGACGTTCTCCCGCGTGACCTCGACGGTTCCGCCGGACTGGTTCGTCTGACGCGCCGTCACGTCCGTCACGTCCGCGTTCCGGAGTTCGTCCGCGACGTTCCGCTCTACTTCCCCGGGGCTGTCACCGCCGAACCGCACGTCCTCCGCGGTGATGCCGACGAGGGGCGCGCGGATTCGCGTTCCGCCGGAGAGGTCGAGTCCGAACTTGAGGTTCGTCGCGCCCTCGCTCGCCGTGCCGGGCGAACCGGGCCCCTGGTCGGTGGCGACCGTCGGGGAGAAGAGCGCGAAGACGCTCGCCAGCACGAAGACGGCGAGCAGGATCACCCGCCAGTTGTCGCGGATCGCGCCCATCAGCGCTTCACCCCCTCGTACTTGTACCAGCGGAGGAGGCTGAGGTTGAGCAGGTACGTGTTCATCAGGTCGGCCGCGAGACCGAAGACGAGGATCGTGCCGATGGCGGTCAAAAGCTGGATGCCGAAGAGCGTCGCGGTGATCGTCATGACGATCATCGCCGACAGCGACGTGAGCGTCATCGTCACGCCCGTCCGCATCGCGCGGTAGGTCGACTCGTAGAAGTCGCCCGACCGCCGGAGGATGTGGTTGTTGAGCAGGATGTCGGAGTCGACGCTGTACCCGATCAGCATCAGGAGCGCCGCGACCGTCCCGAGCGTGAGTTCGATGCCGAGGAGGTTCATCATCGCCACGGGGATGACGACGTCGGAGAACGCGGAGATGACGACGGCGATCGAGGGGACGAACGTCCGAAACAGGAGGAAGACGACGACGCTCATCCCGGCGAACGCGAGCACGACGCCGCCGAGCGCGAGCCGCTGGGTTTCCGCGCCGAAACTCGCCGACACGGAGTCGACGGACTGCACCCCGAAGCCGGCGTCCTGCGCCTGCCGTTCGAGCGCTTCGGGACCGGCGTCGGACGATTTGAACGTCACGACGTACGTCCCGTCGGCGGGGACCGACCGGATCGACTCCGGTTCGTCGGCGAATGCGTTTTCGAGCTGTTCGTGCGCCTCCTGATCGGACGAGGCGTCCACGGAGACTCGCAGTTCCGTCCCGCCGGTGAAGTCGAGCCCCATGGCGACCGGCGAGCCGGTGGCGACGTACCACCCCGCGATGACGAGGAGGGCGAGCGCCAGCACCGCGAGGGGGACCGCCGCGAGCTGACGATTCGTGTACCGGGTGTAATCGATCTCCGGTACGTCGAACGAGACCATGCGCGGCGGTGTGAGGGCGTGCCGAATAAGCCTTCTCAATCCGCCGCGGGATCTATCCCGCCGCGGCGCGTAGCCGAATTATGAACGAACCGCGGCGCGCGGCCGACCGGGTCGTCGTCTCGTACCCGGCGGCGCTGAGCGACTGGGGGCGCGAACAGGTCGAGGGCGAGCGGTACGTGAACTACCTCCGGCGGACCGTCGGCGAGGTGTTCGTCGGCAAGGAGTGGGAGGAGTTCGCCGACGTGGGCTGCTGCGGCGACACGCTCGACGTGCCGCTCCGAATCGAGGCGGTCGACGGCGGCGACGAGATGGGTCCGGAGACGGCCGTCGAGTTCGTCGAACGGGACGCGCGGATGCGCGGCGGGTGGCTCGTCCAGAGCGCCGCCGGGCCGGAGGAAGAGGGGTGAGGCGCGAGAAGGGCGGAAGAAGGGCGGACGAACGTCAGGGCGTGTAGCGGACGCTCACGACGCCGGGCGCGGAGCGAACCTCGACGCGGGAGACGCCGAGTCGGGCCGCGCGCGCGAGCGTCGTCTCCTCGTCGTCGAGCACGTCCCGGACGGCTCCCGCCGTGTCCTCCTCGGGGACGGTGAGCACGTGGATCTCGCCCGTCCCGGCGCGCGGTTTCCGCGTGAGACCGCCAACCTCCTGCCCGGCGGCGATCTCCCTCGTCGACGCCGTCGGCGACTCGTCGCTCTCTTCGATCGACAGCGGCCGGCGGGATTCGACCTCGACCAGCCGCCACGAGACGTCCATCGGCGGGTCGGGCGCGACGATCCCCTCGACGGCGTCGTGCAGTTCGACCCCCGGGTTCGACGAGAGCGCGTGGACCTGCCCGTCGTTCACGTCCTTCAGCACCGCGGTGCGCTCGTCCGCGGCGGTGACGAGGAACATCCCCTCCTTCGCGTCGTCGCCCGCGTCGCCGGCGGCCGTCGGTTCGTCCGTGTCAGCGCGGTTCGTCGCTCCGTCGCGTTCGGTCATCGACGCGACGTAGGCGGTCGGCCCTTTTCGGGGTTTCGTCGCGCGGCGACCGGATCGACGCGGTCGAAGCCGGCGATCGTCCGACGCGCGCTGGCGATTGGCACCGCGTCGTACGCCGGCTATATAGTCACGAGGCGTCATTCGTCGACCGCATGCTTCCACTCTGGCGGCTGACCCGGAACCGGTACGGGCGGGCGCTCTACGAGTCGCTGCGGGAACTCGGCGTGACGGGGACGCGAATGTACGAGTACGTCACCGATCTCGACGACGGGGACGTCGCCCGGCCGGCCCCGGAATCGGGCGTCGAACTCCGCGTCTGCGACCCCGACGATTCCGGCCCCAACGACCCCGACGACCTCGACGCGCGTCCCGCCGCGTTCGACGAGCGCCGCCCGGACGAACTCGTCGTGGTCGCCCGAAGCGGCGGCGAGACGGCCGGATACCTGCTTCTCAGCGCCGACGGGAGCCTCTACGTCCGGCCGCTGGAGACCGACCTGACGTTCGACGGCGCGTACGTCCGCCGGCTGTTCGTCGATCCGGTCCACCGAAACAGGGGGATCGCCACGGCGCTCGTGGCGACCGCGCTGGCGACGGCGCGCGACGAGTTCGGCGCGGGGCGGGCCACCGCGCTCGTCGCCGCGGACAACAGACCCTCGCAGTGGGTGTTCGAGGCGAACGGCTTCCGCCGCGAGCGGATCCACGCCTACTACCGCCTGTTCGGACTGGCGCGCCGGACGACCGCCCCGGTTCGTCGCTGATCCGCCCTTCGGTGAGCTATATACGCCCCCGTAGCTATATATTTAATTACGTAATATTTAGATCTGGGGAAAATTTATGAGTCAGCGGCCGAGTGTGTGAGGTAGAGCCAGATGACCGACGAACTCAGGTCGACGATCCGAGGGGTGCGAGAGCGCATCGACGCCGGGGCGAACCGTCGGCGCGTCCGATCCGCCGACCGAACCGACATCCTCCGTCGGCTGACGCCCGCCGACTACCTGAGCCTCGCCGCGCTCTTCGTCGCGTGGGTGAGCGCGCTGTTGTTCCTCTCCGGGGAACCGAACTGGGCGGTGATCGTCATGTTCGGCGCGTTCGCCTTCGACAAGCTCGACGGCTACTACGCCCGAAAATTGGGCGTCGAGTCGCGATTCGGCCGGGGGATCGACTCCTTCATCGACGTGTTCGCCTACCTCGTCACCGGCGCGCTGCTCTTTCACTACGCGCTCTCGCCGCACATCGTCGCGAGCGCGGTCGTCGGGTTCGCCGTCCTCGCGTTCGGGGGCCTGCGGCTCGTCCGCCACAACAGCGAGGGGTTCGGCGACGACGGCGGGACGAGCTACTACCACGGGACGACCGTCGTCCACACGAACGTCGTCGTCGTGGCGAACTACCTGCTGTCGGCGTTCGTCGGCGTCTGGAACGGCTGGGTCGCGGCCGCGACGATCCTCCTCGTCTGTCCGCTCATGGTCTCGGACTACAAGGCGTACAAGACGGCCGGCGGCCACTTCCTCGCTGGCGTCCTCGCCGTCGTGGCCTCCGGTCTCTGTCTCCTGATCGAGTACGGCTACGTATGAGCCGACGCACGACGGACCGCACGCCCGACCGACGACCCCCGCGGTCGGTCGTCAGGATCGACCCGCACGTCCACACGGCGGACTCGTACGATTCCGAGGAGTCGGTCGAACGCGTTCTCGATCGAGCCCGCGCGGTCGATCTCGACGGCGTCGTCGTCACGGACCACGACGCGATCGGGGCGTCGCGTCGCGCCGCGGCGCTCGCGTCCTCGTACGGGCTGCTCGGCCTGCCGGGCGTCGAGGTGTCGACCGCCGACGGCCACCTCCTGGCGCTCGGCGTCGACCGGGTGCCGGAGCCGGGGCACCCGCTCTCCGAGACGCTGGCGACCGTTCGGTCGCTCGGCGGCGTCGGAGTGGCTCCGCACCCGTTCCAGCGGCTCCGACACGGCGTCCGCGCGTCGGCGATCGACGCCTGCGGCGACCGCCTCGACGGGATCGAAGCGTACAACGCGCACACGGTCACCGGCGTCCGAAACGCGCAGGCGGCGGCGTTCGCGGACGAACGGGGGTATCCGCAGTTCGGCGGCAGCGACGCCCACCGGGCGGAACTCGTCGGCCGCGGCTACACCGAGGTCGCCGTCGACGATCCGACCGATCCGACGGCCGTCCTCGCCGCGATGCGCGCCGGCCGGACCCGCGGGGGCGGCAGTCGGATCTCCGTCGGCGGCTACGTGAAGAAGTACGCGCGAAACGCCCGCCTCAAGACCCTCTCGGGTCTCAGGGCGGTCTCGGTCATCTGAACCTCACTCCCCGCGCGCGCTCGCGTACCGGTGAACCGCGGCGATGAGGAGCGCGCAGACGAGCGGCGGGACGAGACCGTAGGCCGCGGGGAGGGCGTAGAGGAACTCGACCGCCGGCCCGACGCCCGGCGTCTGCTGGGCGGGCGGGACCGTGATCACGAGCCCGACGTACAGCGAGCCGAGGAAGAGAAAGCCCGCGAGCGCGAGGAGCGCGTCGTAGTGGTCCGCGCGCGCGAACCCCCGGCGGTGGCGGCGCGCGACGAGCAGCGTCGGCGCGAGCAGCGGCCCGACGACGAACAGCCCGACGATCACGTAGAACGCCCGCGAGACCGTGAGCGAGCCGCCCTGCAGCTGCGCCGTGTTGCCGATGAGGACGATGAGCGCGAAGAGAACGAGCAGCGACACCGCGAGCGCGACGAGCGTGCTGACCACGACGTAGGCGCGAAAGAGCCACGAGTCGCTTCGCCAGAGCGCGTAGGGGATCGCCCCGAAGACGCCGTTGTAGCCGTCGGCCATCACCTCGCCTTGTCGCCGGTGGCGATTAAACCGTCCGATCGCGGCCCGATCGCGGCCGGAGGACAACGACTTTACCGCCTCCGGACGCGGCTCCTTCCATGTACGTCGATCTGGGCAACGTCCTCGACGCCTCGCCGGGGATCTCCCGCGAGGGGCTCGAACGGCTCGACGAGCGGGTCGCCGACGCGCACGAACGCATCGAACGGGGTCGCGCTGACGCCGAGCACGGCTACGCCTCGCTGAACCTCCCGACGACGACTGACGCCGACGCGATCCGCGCGGCCGTGGAGCCGTTCGCGGACGCGGAGGCCGTGCTGACGGTCGGTATCGGCGGGAGCGCCCTGGGCGCGGCGACGATCGCGGAGGGGCTCTCGGACGCGCCGGTGGGACGCTCAGACTCCCGAAATGCGACTGAGACGGGCGTCGAGGCGCACTTTCTCGACAACGTCGACCCGGCGCACGCGACGGCGCTCCTCGACTCGCTCCCGCTCGACCGGACGGCGGTGAACGTCGTCTCCCGGTCGGGGACGACCGCCGAAACGCTGGCGAACTTCCTCGTCGTCCGCGAGGCGATGGCGGCGGCGGGCGTCGACTGGACAGAGCGCACGTTCGTCACGACCGGCGAGGCGGGCAACCTCCGCGGCCTCGCGGAGAAGCACGACCTGCCCGCGCTCGACGTCCCCGAAGGGGTTCCGGGGCGCTTCTCGGCGCTCTCGACGGTCGGGCTGGCCTGCGCCGCGATTCAGGGCCGCGACGTCGAGGCGATCCTCGACGGCGGCGCGGCGGCGGCCGAGGATCTCTCCGGGTCGCTGTTCGAGTCGCCGGCCTACGCCTACGGCGCGGCGGCGTACGCGCTCGACCGCCGCGGCGCGTCGATCAACGCGATGATGCCCTACGCGGAGTCGCTGGAGTACTTCGCGGAGTGGTTCGCCCAGCTCTGGGCCGAGAGCCTCGGCAAGGACGGCGTCGGCCAGACGCCGGCGCGGGCGCTCGGCGCGACGGATCAGCACTCGCAGCTCCAGCTCTACCGCGCGGGACCACGGAACAAGCTGGTGACGCTCGTCCGCCCGCGAGAGCGCGAGGATCGGGCGATCCCCGAGACGGACCTCGACGGCCTGTCGTACCTCGGCGGCTCGAGCCTCGGCGACCTGCTCGACGCGGAGTTCGAGGCGACGGAGGCGAGCCTCGCGGCGGCCGGCCGGCCGAACGTCCGGATCGAGATCGATCGCGTCGACGAGCGTGGGCTGGGCGAACTCCTCTACGGGATGGAGGCGGCGTGCATCCTCTTCGGCGAACTCGACGGCGTCTCGACGTTCACCCAGCCGGCGGTCGAATGGGGCAAGCGGGCGGCCCGCGGGCTGCTCGGGGGCGGCGACTTCGCCGAGGCCGACGCCGTGAGCGACAAACGGCGGCTCGAAGTCGAGTAGGAATCGGAGCGCCTATCAGAACCCCTGTCCTATCCGAAACAATGGTAGCGGAGAGCGCGACGAGCCGACGGACGGAAGGCGGGCTGCTCCGCCTCGGACAGGCGCTTCTCGTCGTGTTCGGCGCGTTCCTCTGTGCGAGCGCGCTGGCGCTGCCGGCGGCTGAGCTGTTTTCCGACCTCGGCATCGTTCGGCCCGACGGCATCGGCAGCCGGGTCGTCTCGACCGCGTTCCAGTTCGTCGGGTTCGGGCTCGCCGTGCTCGGGTATCTGGTCGTCACGAACGACTGGGGGCTCATCCCGCTCCGGCGGCCGACCGGACGCGACGCCCTCCTCGTCGTCGCCGGAATCGTCGGTCTCCTCGCCGCGCAGTTCCTCCTCGGAGCGCTGCTGCAGGCGGTCGGCGTCGGGGCCGGCGAGAACCAGGTGGTCACCACGGGGCGGCGGGCCCCGGAGTACCTCCTCTACATGATCCCCGTGACGCTCCTTCTCGTCGGGCCGGCCGAGGAACTGCTGTTCCGGGGCGTCGTGCAGGGACTGCTCCGCCGCGCGCTCGGCGCGGCCGGCGCGATCGCGATCGCCTCCGCGGTGTTCGGCCTCGTCCACGTGTTCGGCGTCTCCGGCTCGCCGGGTCAGCAGCTGGCGTACGCCGCGATCGCGGCGCTCCTCGGCGGCGTCCTCGGCTACGTGTACGAGCGAACCGGCAACATCCTCGTCCCCTCCGTCATCCACGGCGGGTACAACGCGGTGCTGTTCGTCGTCCAGTACGCGGCGCTGACGGGCGCGATCGGTTGAATAACGGAGTCGAAGACGACGCACCGGGACGGCACTCGACGCATCCCGGGCGGCGCCCGGTGTCGCTTTCAGACGGCGAGCGCCCGCCGATCAGGCGGGGTTCTTCCGGGAGAGGTCGCTCCCGCAGATGGGACAGCGGTCGTGTTGCTCGTCGAACTCCCGGCCGCACCCGGCGCACTGGAACGTCCAGTCGCGGCGCTCGTCGATGCCGTCGCGGGCGATGGCCTCGACGTCGACGCCGAGGCGCTCCGCGACGTTCTGCATCGCGTAGTCGTCGGTGACGAGCGTCGCGTCGAGTTCGAAGGCGGCGGCGAGGAGCCTGACGTCGGTTTCGGAGAGCACCTCGCGGTCGCCCGTCTCGCCGGCCGCCCGGCGGACGGTTTCGACGACCCCCTCCGCGGGGATGTGGATGTGCATCCCCGCGCCCTCCATCGCGTCGAAGCGGAAGGCGTGCTCGCCTTCGAGTTCCTCCTGGACGAGCGCGATGGACGCCGTCGGCTCGTCGGTGTGGTACTCGTGGATGAACGCGGACGTGTCGAGAACGTGCATCTACCGCTGGATGACGATGTAATCCTTGACGGCCTGCACCCTGCCGACCGGAACGTTGAGACGGCCCTCCTCGTCCTGCTCGAACGGGGTCTTCTTCGGCGAGATCGCCTCGTGCGGATCGACGACGAGATCGTGGAGCGTCCCCGTCTTGAGGTTCATCGTGATGTTGTACAGCATCCCGAGTTCCGTCCCGTCCGATCCCATGACGGCTTTCCCCGAGAGGTTTTCGGCGAGTATATCGGCCATACGGGCGTATTCGGCCGGCGTCACATAAACGCCACGGGGTACGGTCGAGGGGCGATCGACCGCGGAGGTGCGCCTCCGTTTCGCGTCCCGCGAAGTTGAAAGACTTAATTACGATCCGCGGCTCAATCCCTACAAGAGCATTTCTCTTGGGTGATCTCGATGGCTGACACTGATACACGCGATCCGACCGAAGCGCTTCGCACACCTATCGTCGCCGTGCTGGGCCACGTCGACCACGGGAAGACGACGCTGCTCGACAAGATCCGCGGCTCCGCCGTCAGCGAGGGCGAGGCCGGCGCGATCACGCAGCACATCGGGGCGACCGCCGTCCCCCTCGACACCATCTCGGGGATGGCGGGCAGCCTCGTCGACCCGGACGACTTCGACCTGCCGGGGCTGCTCTTCATCGACACGCCCGGCCACCACTCCTTCACCACCCTCCGCTCGCGCGGCGGGGCGCTGGCGGACATCGCCATCCTCGTCGTGGACGTGAACGACGGCTTCCAGCCGCAGACGATCGAGGCGATCGACATCCTCAAACGGACGGGCACGCCCTTCGTCGTCGCCGCCAACAAGATCGACACGACCGCCGGGTGGAACGCGCAGGAGGGCGCGCCGATCCAGCGGACCTACGACGCCCAGAGCACGCAGGCGCGCTCGCGGCTTGACGAGAACCTCTACCGGATCATCGGCAACCTCTCCGAGCAGGGCTTCTCGGCCGACCTCTACTGGCGGGTGCAGAACTTCCAGAAGAACGTCGGCGTCGTCCCCCTCTCGGCGATCACGGGCGAGGGGATCCCCGACCTGCTCGCGGTGCTCATGGGCCTCTCCCAGCGGTACATGAAAGAGGAGATGCAGATCGACATCGCCGGGCCGGGGAAGGGGACCGTCCTCGAGGTCAAAGAGGAGCGCGGCTTCGGCGCGACGCTCGACGTGGTGCTCTACGACGGGACGATCCGCGGGGGCGAGCGGATCGTCGTCGGCGGGACGAACGGCCCCATCGTCACGGAGGTCCGGGCGCTCCTCCAGCCCCGACCGCTCGCGGAGATCCGGACCGAAAAGCGGTTCGAACGCGTCGAGGAGGTCTCCGCCGCGGCCGGCGTGAAGATCGCCGCGCCCGACCTGGAGGACGCGATGGCCGGCGCGCCGGTTCGGGTCGTCCGCGACCGCGACCTCGACGAGGTGATCGAGGCGGTCGAGTCCGAACTCGCGGAGATCGAAGTCGAGACGGGGGAGGAGGGCGTCGTCGTCAAGGCCGACACGCTCGGCAGTCTGGAGGCCATGGCGAACGCGTTGCGGGAGGCGGAGGTGCCCATCCTCCGCGCGGAGGTCGGCGACGTCGCCCCCCGCGACGTGGCGATCGCGGGCACCGCGCGCGAGCCGGAACACCGGGTCATCCTCGGATTCAGCGTGGACGTACTGCCCGACGCCGAGGACGACATCGAGGCGGGCGACGTCCGGCTGTTCGGTCACGACGTGATCTACCGGTTGATCGAAGATTACGAGGAATTCGTCGAGGAGAAAAAGCGGGCCCAGCAGGAGACCGTGCTCGACAAGATCGTCCGCCCCTGCCGGTTCCGCGTCCTCGAGGATCACGTGTTCCGCCAGAGCAACCCCGCGGTCGTCGGCGTCGAGGTGCTCGCGGGCACCCTGAAGAACAACCAGTACGCCGCCAAGTGGGAGGGCGACGAGCCGACGCGGGTCGGACAGCTAAACGGCATCCAAGAGCAGGGCGAGGACATCTCCCAGGCGCGCGCCGGCTCGCGGGTGAGCGTCGCGATCGACGGGCCGACCGTCGGTCGCCAGATCGACGAGGGGGACGAACTCTGGATCGAACTGCCCGAAAAGCACGCGAAGATCCTCGAACAGGAGCTGTCGAGCGAGATCCCCGCGGACGAACTCGAGGCGCTCCAGGGCTACCTCGACAAACACCGCCGCCGCGACCCCTTCTGGGGGAAGTAGGCGTTTTGTGTAGTCGTCTGTGTAGGCGATTCGATGGCTATCGGGGCCACCCCCGCCAAAATACTCTAACGGACTGATATGTAAGCAGGTCGTTGCCTGGAAAACTATCCGCCCTCACGGCGGAGCGTCCCCGCGTTCGAACCACCGTGACCCGTCGGTAAACTACCCTCCCCTACTTCGCTCGGTCTGACGACCTCGCTCGGTGAGGGGAGGGCTTTCGCGTGGACTCCCGTTCTATGCCACCCCCAGATCCTCCGGATCTGGTGGGTTGCGCAAGACTACGTCTTGCGAACACCGTCCGTGGTAGCAGGGGGGACGTACTCCCCACTTACGTTCAACGTCCCGCGATTCAAGCGCACGTCTACTGGTGCGCCTCCGTCGGCTGCATTTTGCCTCCGACGGAGATACCGATAACCGATGTTCTTCGCCGCGTTGTAATCCGCGTGGTTCTGATACCCACACTTCAAGCACTCGAAGTGCTCGCCGTCGCGGTTGTCCTCGTGAGTACAGCCGCACGTCGAACAGCGTTGGGACGTGTGGTTCGGCGGGACTTGCACGGCTTCGACACCGTGTTCCGCCGCCTTGTACTCGACGTATTGGAACAACCGACGGAACGCCCAGACGTGGTGCCACGTCGCCTGCGGGATGTTCTCGCGGATATGCGTCAGGTCCTCGAAGACGATGTGCGAACAGCCGTATTCGACGGCCTCCTCGATGAGTTCGTTCGCTACGCCGTGGAGGTATATCTCGAAGCGTCCGTACTCCTTGCGACCGACGCCTTCGATGGCTTCATGGGCGGCTCGCGTTCCTCGCTGTTGAAGCGAGCCACGGCGCTTCTCGTACTCCCGACGCCAGTGGTTGAACTCATCGGCGGACCAAAACGTACCGGTGGACGAAACAGCGATGTTGTTCACCCCGAGGTCCACACCGAGGACTGTTCTGTGCTCGGTGTCGGGTTCGGGGTCGTCGGCTTCGACCTTCCGCATCGAAGCATGAAGGAACCACTCGCCATCCCGACGCTGTAGGGTCGCCATGCGGAACTCGTAGTCCTCGTCATCGAGGTACGTTCGTGGATGGCGCTCAGGGTCGTCGGGAAGGATGTAGTCGCACTCGACGCGCCCGTTGACGGTCGAAAGCGATACGTAGTCGCGGTAGAACGTCGCGCTGCGTTTGTCGTAGACCGCGCTCTTGGCGGAGAAGTAGGGTTGCGACGTTCGTTCACCGCGTTTCAGTCTCGCCACACCGCTCTTGACGGCTTCGACCGCCCGACGAACCCCTTTCTGCACGAGGTTCGCGGTAAGGTCGGTTTCGTCTCGCAGTTGGTCGTACAAGGCGCGTTCTGCTTTGGCCTTCGAGGTAACGTGGTATCCGTCGTCGCCATGCCAACACCATTCGCTCGCGGTGTTTGCACAGTGTTTGAATTGCTCGACCGTCTCACGGAGGGACGCATCGGCGTCTTGAGGCACGTCGAGCTTGATTACGGCGGTACGACGGTATTCCACGACGTTTCACATAGCGTATCGGTGTTACTTAAAGTTTGGGAGGAGGACTGTCGGAGAACGTGGTTCGTTGCGGAATTGTCGGCTCCTCGCCTCCCTACTCCGTTCGCTTCGCTCACTCCGTTGAGGAAGGGGCCTCCGCCTCGAAATTTAGATGAACCAAAGTAGCCCCGTAAGACTCTTAGACCCATATATCTCAATATATCGTATGGTCAAAACCATTCGAGTCTCGGAGGAGTACCACGAGTGGCTCAGCGCCCACAAGGAGGGCGACGAGACGATGGAGGAGACGTTGCGCCGGATGACGCGCGGCCCTCACCCGAGCGACGTTGCCGGCCTCCTGACCGGGGAGGAAGCCGAGGACGCCAAGGAAGCGGTGAACCGTCTGCGCGGGCGTGACCGCGACCGCCTCGATGCCGCCCGCAGCGCATTCGAAAGCGAGGACACAGACGAATGATCATCGATTCCTCGTATCTCTTCGACCTGATGGCGGAGGACCCGGACGCGTTCTCGAAGGGCGCGGAACTCGTCGAGGACGGCGAGATGCAGTGGTTGCCAACGCCGGTGGTCGCTGAGGCCTACTACGGCGTCGCCACGGCTCGCAGCGACACCACAGAGCAGGAGCTACGGAATCGCATTCTCGGGTACCCGCGCATCGACGTTGACGAAGAGATCGCGCGGAAAGCCGGCGAACTACTCGCAGCGGCAGACGACCGTGTCGGGAACGCCGGCGTCGGGGCGAACGACGGGTACGTCGCTGCGATGGCCGACGTCCTCGGCGATTCAGTCCTGACAGACAACGTCGAAGACTTCGAGGCGCTCGGTGTCACTGTCGAAACCTACTAAGTTCTAAGTCTTGCTCGGTTCCACTTTGTGAAACCCCGACCAGCAGGGCTATCGATTGGAGAACCACGAGGCCGCCCAAGACGACCACAGCCCGATCAGGACGACCCCACCCAGCGACGTTACCGCGAACACGGGCAGGCCCGCGGTGAACCTACCCCTTCTTCTGGGAGGAAGTAAGGGACGACCGAGGCGAAAAGCGAGCGGACCGGCGGATCGCGAGAGACCTTGGAGCCGTCGATCGGATGCCGGCAAAAATTTTTCTCCCCGGCGATCGTACAGCCGTCCGGAGGTGAACGATCGATGAGTGCCAAAAGCGTGCGACGGAACGGCGGAATCGATCCGGCGACCGTCTCGTGGTACGACTTGCTGCTCGCCGCGCTCCCGCTCCCCCTCGTCGCGGGGGTCGCGTGGTCGCTTCTCACGTCGGCGCCGACGGCGCTCGGCGTCGGACTCGGGTCGCTCCCCTCGGCGGCGGTGCTCTGCTACGGGCTGTTTTACGACGCGCCGGCCGGGGGAACGGCGCGACGATCGACGAGCGCCGATCGTCGACGAGAGCGCGCGATCGAAACGGAGTGAAGGGGCTCGGACGCCCGCCTCGGTTCCCGGCCCCGATCACCGCGCGGTGGGCGTGACCTCGTCGCCGACCGCGTTCATTACCTGCAGCGCCGCGCTGGCGGCGAGGCCGCGGGCGACCTCGCGGCGGTCGTCGTCGGAGAGCCCCGATTCGAGGTCGTCGAGGTCGGGCGAAAAGCCGGCGCTGACGGGGTGTCCCGCCGGCGGCTGGACGGCGACGGTCGCCATCGCGCCGCCGGTCCCGTACGAGAGCTCCGACCCGATGGCGTAGCTGTCGGGGAGGTACGCGCGGGTCTGCTCGACGATGCCGGCGACGGCGCGGCGGAGGCTCCGTCGCTGGTCGGGCGTCAGTTCGACGTCCTGCGACGGTTTCCCCGCCTCGACCACGCCCGGCGCGCCGGCGTACGGATTGTTTCCATTCATTGAGGAGTTCGGCCTGTATAGGTCGAGACGGGCTAAAAAGCCGTCGGAGTCGACAGATCTGCCGCGCGACCGTCAGATGATCGGCTCGCTCTCGCCGTACGCGGCGACGACGACGACCGTCGCGTACCCCCCGGCGGGCGCGTCGACCGCTTCGACGGTCACCTCCCGGTCGGTGAACGCCCAGTCGCGGAGCGCCTCGCCCGCGTCGAGCCCCGCCCGGATCTCCGCGGCGACCTCGTCGACGTCGCCGCCGCTCGCTTCGTAGAACAACCCCGGTCCCGGCCCGGTCGACCACCCGAGACCCGCCGCGACTTCGCCCGGGCCGGCCGTCGTCGCCCGCGCCTGAACGACGGTGAGGCGGTTCCCCGCCGGTCCGAGGTCCGGCGCGGCGTCGACCACCTCGACGGTCGCGCCGGCCGGGACGACGGAGGAGACGGGGACGAGGTTGTAGTTGTGGACGTTCGCGTCGGCGAGCGCGGCGTCGTAGGACGCCATCTCGGTCGGCGCGGTCGCCGCGCCCCGCGCGACGTGGATCGTGCTCATTGTCGGAGAAGGGGGACGCGGGAAAGAATGCGTTACGAAACCGTCGGGCCGAAATCGACGATCGTTCCGGCGATCCGGTGCCGCGAGCGGCCGTTCAGTACTGGTAGTCGGTGAACTCGCCGACCGGCCCCTCGTCATCGGCTTCGATCTTCTCGCGTGCGGCCTCGAAATCGCCCCGCCGGACCTCGGTTCGTTCGTCGCGGATGGCGAACATCCCGGCCTCCGTGGTCAGGCTGGCGATCTCGGCCCCGCTGTATCCGTCGAGGTCGACCGCGAGTCCCGCGAAGTCGACGTCGTCGTCGACGTTCATCCTGCGCGTGTGGATCTCGAGGATGCGCTCTCGCCCCTCCGCGGCCGGTTCGGGGACCTCGATGAGGCGGTCGAACCGACCCGGCCGGAGGATGGCGGGGTCGAGCATGTCGAAGCGGTTGGTCGCGGCGACGATGCGGATCTCCCCGCGATCGTCGAACCCGTCCATCTCCGAGAGCAGTTGCATCATCGTCCGCTGGACCTCCGCGTCCCCGGAGGTCTTCGAGTCGGTCCGCTTCGCGGCGACGGCGTCGATCTCGTCGACGAAGATCACCGCCGGTTCGCGCTCGGCGGCGAGGTCGAAGAGGTCGCGGACGAGCCGGGAGCCCTCGCCGATGAACTTCTGGACCAGTTCGGAGCCGGCCATCTTGATGAACGTCGCGTCGGTCTCGTTGGCGACGGCCTTCGCGAGCAGCGTCTTGCCGGTTCCGGGCGGCCCGTGGAGCAACACCCCGGACGGCGGATCGACGCCGACGGCCTCGAACAGTTCGGGGTTCGTGAGCGGATCCTCGACCGCCTCGCGAACCTCGCGGACCTGCTCGTCGAGGCCGCCGACGTCGTCGTACGTCACGTCCGGGGACTCCTGCACCTCCATGGCCTGCGCGCGGGCGTCCGTCTCGTCGTCGAGGACGCGCTGGACGGCGAACGACTCGTTGATCGCGACGCGGTCGCCTTCCGAGAGCGACCGCTGTACGTTGGGGGCGACCTCGGTGAGCACCTCCTGATTGTTGCCGTGTTGCTTGATGATGACCCCGTCGTCGGACACCTCTTCGACCGTCGCGAGGTACAGCGAGGAGGTCTTCAGGATCTCGTTTCGGCGCTTGAGGTGGTCGACCTCCTCGCGGAGGTCGCGACGCCGGTCGTGTGCGTCTTGGAGGCGGCCGTCGAGTTCCTCGTTCACCTGCTGTATTCGCGCGTAGTGCTTCCGCATCGCGTCCAGCCGCTCGACGTCGGACATCTCCGGATCCAGGTCCAGCCGCGGACGGTCGGGGAGGGACGGGCTACGTGACATTCGCTACCCCACGGTTCGGGATCGGACTAAATGTGCCTTGTGGGTCTGCCGGAGCCGAGCGATTCAAGCCCGTCCGGACGGCCCGGTTCTGTCGTCCGTGCGACGACGCAGATCGGCGCGATCCGGCGTCCGGCGTTCCTCCCCCTCAGTCGAGGTCGAGGAGGCCGGCCATCTCGTCGAGGTACTCGCCGTAGACGGAGAGCGCGTCGTCGACCGGTTCGGGGGCGGTCATGTCGACCCCCGCGGTCTCCAGCACGTCGATCGGGTAGGCGCTGCCGCCCATCCGGAGCGCCTCGCGGTACGCCTCGGCCGCGTCCTTGCCCTCCTCGCGGATGCGCTCGACGATGGCGACGGCGGCGCTGACGCCGGTGCTGTACTGGTAGACGTAGTACGAGTAGTAAAAGTGCGGAATGCGCATCCACTCGCGGGCGATGCGGTCGTCGACGTCGGCGGGCTCGTAGAACTCCTCCTTGAGGCCCCCGTAGATCTCGTCGAACGCGTCTGGGGTGAGCGCGCCGCCGTCCTCCGCGACCTCGTGGATCCGCAGCTCGAAGTCGGCGAACATCGTCTGACGGTACAGCGTCGACCGGAAGCGTTCGAGGTACTCGTCGAGGACGTGCCGGCGGAGTTCGTCGTCCGCGGCGTTCGCCAGCAGGTAGTGGGTGAGGAGCGTCTCGTTGACCGTGCTCGCGACCTCGGCGACGAAGATGTCGTAGCTCGAGTAGTGCCACGGCTGGCTCTCGTTCGTCAGGAGCGAGTGCATCGAGTGGCCCAGCTCGTGCGCGAGCGTGAACATCGAGGCGACGTCGTCCTGGTAGTTCATCAGGATGTACGGCTGGGTGTCGTACGTCCCCGCCGAGAACGCGCCCGATCGCTTGCCCCTGTTCTCGTACACGTCCACCCAGCGACGATCGAGCCCGTCGGCCATCCGCTCCTGGTACGCCTCCCCGAGCGGGGCGACCGCCTCGACGATGTACTCCGTCGCCTCCTCGTAGGTGACCTCCGGCCCCTCGTCGCCGGTGAGGGAGGTGTACACGTCCCACATTCGGAGCTCGTCCACGCCGAGCGCCTCGCGCTTGAGCTCGGCGTGCCGGTGGAGGTGTGAGAGGTTGTCGCGGACGGTATCGAGGAGGGTGTCGTACACCGCGACGGGGACGTTCGGGCCGTCGAGCGCCGCCTCCCTCGCCGTGTCGTAGTTCCGGGCGCGCGCGAGCTTCACGTCCGCCTTGACGCTGTTTTTCAGGGCGGCCCCGACCGCGTTGCGCACGTCGGCCCACTCGTCGTAGAACGCCTCGTACACCGACTTTCGGAACCCGCGGTCCGGGTGCTTCTGGAGCTTCGTGAAGTTCCCCTGCGTGATCTCGACGCCCTCGCCGTCGGGGTTTTCGACGGTCGGAAACGTCATGTCGGCGTTCGCGAGCATCGAGTAGACGTCGCTCGACGCGCCCGTCACCTCGGAGAGGTCGGCGAGGAGCTCCTCGACCTCGGCGGAGCGCGTGTGCGGTTTCATCCGGAGGGCGTCGTCGAAGTAGTGCTCGTACGCCGAGAGGGCGGGCGCCTCGTCGACGAACGCCGCCACGTCCTCCTCGTCGAGTTCCTGCAGCTCCGGCTCGAGGAAGCTCGACGCGCTCCGCGCGTCGGCGACGAGCGACTCCGTCCGGGCCGACAGCGCCTGGTACTCCTGATCGCGGGTGTCCTCGCTGCTCCGGAGCCGGGCGTAGGAGGCGACCGTCGAAACCTCGCGCATCACCGACTCGACGAGTTCGAGCAGTTCGAGGAGCGTCTCGGGGCTCTCCGTCGCCCGCCCCTCGTAGTCGCGGATCCCGTCGATCCGCCCCTCGACCGCCTCGAACGCCTCCTCCCACTCCTCCTCCGACTCGTAGATCCGCTCCAGGTTCCACTTGTACACTCGATCGATCTCGTCGCGCTCGGGAACCGAACTCATACCCGGTGGGAAGTGTGTGTCGGTGGTAAGCCTTGTCTCTCCGCGGCGGGCGGTCCGCGATCCGAGCGACCGCGCGGCTCCCGCGCCCTCGACTACCGCAACCCCCACCTTTTAGCCGGGTGCGACGAACGCCCGCCATGGACGAACACGCCGCACTGGGGCGCGCCTGGATCGACGACCGGCCGTGGAGGTTTCTGACGGATCTCACGAGCATCGAAAGCCGCATGGGCGGCAGCGCGGGCGAAACGCGCGCGGCCGATCTCGTCGCCGAAGCCTTCGAGGACGCGGGCGTCGAGGCGGTGCGCCGGGAGTCGTTCGCGGTGAACGAGTGGATCCGCGGGCGGACCGAGTTCGAACTCCTCGCGCCGCAGCGGCGGACGTTCGACGCCATCGCGCTGCCGTACTCGCCGGCGGGCGACGTCCGGGGGGAACTCGTCGACGTCGGCCACGGGACGCCGGCGGAGATCGACGAGGTCGACGTGTCGGGGAAGGTCGCGGTCGCGAGCACGACCACGCCCGCGGGGGGCCGGTTCGTCCACCGGATGGAGAAGTTCGGCTACGCCGTCGAGCGGGGCGCGACGGCGTTCGTCTTCGTCAACCACGTCCCCGGGCAGCTCCCGCCGACCGGCTCGCTCCGGTTCAACGAGGAGGCCGAGGCCGTCGCGGTCGGCGTGAGCAAGGAGACCGGCGCGTGGCTCGCGGAGTACGCCGACCGCGGCGGCGAGGTCCGACTGTCCGTCGAGGCCGAGACGGTGCCCGGCGAGAGCCAGAACGTGGTCGGGCGGCTGGGACCGGACACCGAGGACGAACTGCTTTTGGTCGCCCACTACGACGCCCACGACATCGCCGAGGGTGCGCTGGACAACGGCTGCGGCGTCGCGACGGTCGTCGCGGCCGCGCGGATCCTCGCCGAGATGGACCTCGACGTCGGCGTCACGGTCGCCGGCGTCGGCTGCGAGGAGATCGGGCTGCTCGGCGCGGAGCACCTCGCGGAGACCGTCGGTCCGGACCGCGTCCGGGCCGTGGTGAACGCCGACGGCGCGGGCCGGTTCCGCGACCTCGTGGCGATGACGCACGGCTCGGAGGCGACGAAGGGGGCCGCAGAGCGCGTCGCGTCGCGGACGAGACACCCGATCGCCGTCCGCGAGGAGCCGCACCCGTTCAGCGACCAGTGGCCGTTCGTGACGCGCGGCGTGCCGGCGCTGCAACTGCACAGCGACAGCGGCGAGCGCGGCCGCGGCTGGGGGCACACGCACGCGGACACGCGCGACAAGGTGGACGACCGAAACGTGCGGGAGCACGCGATGTTGACCGCGCTGCTCGTCGCCGAACTCGCGCGGAGCGACCTCCCGCGGCTCGACCCCGCGGCCCTCGCCGGGGCGTTCCGCGAGGCGGAGTTCGAGACGGGGATGCGAGCCGCCGGGCTGTGGCCCGAGGCCTGGGAGTGACGGCGGACTGCGGCCGTCCGCTCGCTACTGGCGCAGGGGCTCGCGGCCGACGAGCGGGAGGAGGTCCGACAGCGTCTCGATCTCGTGCGTCGGCTCGGCGACCAGTTCGTACTCGGCGCGGTGGCCCCGGCGGATGAAGGCCACGTCGAGGCCGGCCCGATCCGCCGCGAGCACGTCGACGTTGCTGTCGCCGACGTACAGCGCGCGCTCCGCGCCCAGCTCGTCGACCGCGCGTTCGAGGTAGTACGGCTCGGGCTTCCGCCGGCGGAAGCCCTCGATCGTCGGCTCGCGCCCGTAGGCGACCGAAAAGAGACCGTCGAGGTCGAACGCGTCGAGGACGTGCCGGACCGTCGCGTGCTGATTGTTGCTCACCACGCCGAGGTCGAGGTCGTCGTCCGCGATGTCATAGAGCGCCGACACGTCGTCGTACAGCGGCTTGGCCCCGGACTCGATCGCGAGGCGTTGCGCCTCGGCCGCCTGCGCCTCCCGCCGCGGCCAGAACGCCTCGGGGTCGATACCGTGCAGGTCGCAGACGCGACGGATCTGCGTGAGGCTGCCGTGGATCACCCCGTCGACGCCCTCGACCGTCGGTTCGGCGTCGAACTCGGCGAACGCGGCCTCGACCGCCGCGCGAACCACGTCCGTCCGCGTCAGGTGCGTCAGGACGCCGTCGTTGTCGAGGACGATCGCGTCGTACGTCACGGTCGCCACCTCTCGTCCGCCGCTCCGGCCGCGCCGCGGTCCGCCGCCGCGCGCGAACCGCCGAGGGCGCGCGCGGTCCGGGCGGCCCGCGTTCGAAATCCAAACATGCTCGTCCGGTACTGGACGCTAGCTCCATAATTACTTTGCTCAATATATAGCGATAGCCCTACCGCCGCGTCAGGAGCGCTACTTTGGATCTTTTCCGACAGGATCGAAGGAATCGATTCCGGCGAGTCCGCCGCGGACGGCGTCGGCGACGCGCGCCGCGACCCGGCCGGCGACGTACCGCTCTCCGAACGCCTCGCGTGCGCTCTCCGCCGCGTCGCGGTCCGCGACGAACTCGACGCCGGGGTACTCGACCCCCGTCAGCACGAGCGGCGTCGGCGGGGCGGGCGCGACGCCCGCCGGACCGTCGAGCGCGTCGGGGCCGAGCACCCGGTCGATCGTCGAGCGGTCGGCCTCGCCCGCGGCGACGGCGTGGACGACCGAGACGATCCGGCGGACGAGTTCCCGGGCGAAGCCGTCCGAAGCGACCCGGACCACGAGGAAGTCGCCGTCGCGCTCGATCGAGCCGGCGAGGTCGCGGACGGTGTTCCGGTCGTCGGGCGTCAGGTTGTGAAAGTCGTGTTCGCCGCAGAGCGCGGCGAGCGCGTCCCGCGCCCGCCCGTCGTCGACGGCCGGCGCGTAGAGGAAGTAGGCGTACGCCCGTCGGACGGCGTCGTGGGTCGCGTGGAAGTCGGCGGCGACGTCGGCGCTCGCCCACGCGCGGACGCTGGCCGGCAGACGGCTGTTGAGCGCGCGCGGCGAACACCAGTCGGGGCAGTCGAGGGCGACCGTCTGGGCGACCGCCGAGACGCCCGCGTCGGTCCGGCCGGCGGCCGCGTAGCCCGCCGGTTTCGGCGCGTCCGCCGCGAGGACGCCGAGGTCGCGGAGGGCGTCGAAGAGCGCGTCCTCGACCGTCGGCACGTCCGGCTGTCGCTGGAAGCCGTGAAACGGACGACCGTCGTAGGCGACGCGGAAGGCCCGTCTGCTCACGGTGGGGCGTTCGGTCAGCGTCGGGTTAAGCGGCGCGTTCGATCGGCGTCGGTTCGCGCGGTGCGATCGCTCCCGATCCCGGCGGGCGCTCGCTCGCGGCGGTCGCGGCGGCCGTCCGTCGCGCCGGGGTCACTCGTCGGGGTGATAGCGAACCGTCAGCACGGGCGCGTCGGACGTTCGGACGACGCGCGCCGTGACGCTCCCGAGCAGGTACCGTTCGAGGCCGCGACGCCCGTGCGTTCCCATGACCACGAGGTCGATGTCGTGTTCCCGCACGTACTTGGTTATCACCCGCTCGGGCGACCCGGGAGTCACCTCCGTCTCCACGGGGACGTTCGCCTCCGCCGCCGCCTCGGCGACGCGCTCGACCGCCCGCTCGCCCTCCTTTTCGAGCTCCTCGGCGAAGGCCGGGAAGTTCACGTCGACGGTGCCGTACGCCGCGGTGTCCACGACGTACAGCGCGTGCAGCGTCGCGCCGTACTCCGCGGCGAGGTCGACCGCCCGCTCGACCGCGCTCTCTGCGGCGTCGCTCCCGTCCGTCGGAATCAGGATGCGTTCGTACATGTCGTCCTCCGTGAACGGGTTCGACCGCGGAAGAGTTAAGAGTGGCTACCGGTTCCCGCGGCGGGGGAATTGCGCGGCGACCCGTCGGGACCGCGCGACGAGTTCGCGGCGGCGGCTCGCCGATCGCGGCGCTGATCGCCGATCACGCCGCGAAGTCGTCGTACGAGGGCGCGTCGCGGTCGCCCGGGAAGTCGTCGACCGGCGCGGTCGTCTGCTCGCCCGAGGCCATGTCCTTGACGGTCACCTTGTCGTTTTCGAGGTCGCGCTCGCCGACGATGACGACCGTCCGGGCGTTGACGCCGTCGGCGTACCCCATCTGCGCGCCGAAGCTCCGGCCGGCGACGTCCGTCTCGACGACGTTGTCCCGCTCGCGGAGGTCGCGGGCGATCCGGGCCGCCGTGGGGCGCGTGTCGCCGACCGAGAGCACGTAGTAGTCCGTCGAGAGCGCCTCGTCGGGCCAGACGTCTGCGTTCTGGAGGAGGAGTTGGAGGGTGGCGTCGCCGAGTGCGACCCCGACCGCGGGCGTCGGCCGGCCGCCGAAGTCCTCGATGAGGTCGTCGTACCGGCCGCCGCCGAAGACCGCGCGCGACACCCCGCCGGTCGTGTCGAAGCACTCGAAGACGACCCCGGTGTAGTAGTCGAGCCCGCGGGCGGTTTCGAGCGAGAGGGTGCAGTACTCGCGCGCGCCGAAGTCGTCGGCCGCGTCGAGGACGGCCCGCAGGTTGCCGACCGCGTCCGCGACCCGGTCGGTGCCGGCGAAGTCCGTGAGTTCGTCGAGATCCCCCGATTCGAGGAGCGAGTCGAACTGTCGGGCCTCGTCGTAGTCGAGGCCGGCGTCGACGAGCAGGTCGTGGTACTCCTCCTCCGCGATCTTCGCGCTCTTGTCGACGGCGCGGATTGCGGCGCGGACGTCCACGTCGGCCTCGAACGAGGCGAGCAGGCCGCCGAGGATGTCGCGGTGGGAGACGCGGAACTCGAACTCCTCGCCGGTGAGGCCGAGGTCCGTCATCGCGTCGGCGGCGAAGGCGAGGACCTCCGCGTCCGCGGCCGGATCCGCCGAGCCGAACACGTCCACGTTCGTCTGGTAGAACTCGCGGAACCGGCCCTGCTGGGGCTCCTCGTACCGCCAGAACGGCCTGGTCGAGTACCACTTGATCGGCTTCGACAGCTCCTGTTGCTTCGCGACGACCATCCGCGCGACGGTCGGCGTGAGTTCGGGCGTCATGGCGACCTCGCGGCCGCCCCGATCCGTGAACGAGTACAGCTCGTCGACGATCTCCTCGCCCGACTTGTCGACGTACATCCGGGTCCGCTCCAGCGCCGGCGTGCCGACCTCGCGGAAGCCGTAGCGGCGCGCGGCGGACTCCGTCGCGTCGACGACCGTCCGTCGCGCCCCCATCTCGCCGGGGTAGAAGTCGCGGAATCCCTTGAGTCGCTCGTACATTGTATTGCGTCGTGGTTCGCACAGCGGCCGCTTGAAGGCTGTCCTTTGGGGGCGGAGAACACCCGTCGCCGATCCTGAACAACGACTATCAGTCAGGGACGCCATTTCCCAACCGAAATGACACTACTGGTGCCGTTTGACGGCTCGGCGCTCTCGGAGGCGGCCCTCGCGCGGGCGACCGAGTTCGGTGGACTCATGGACGAGGAGGTCGTCGCGCTCACGGTGATCCCGGAGGACGCGGACTACGCGCTGGAACGCGGCTGGATCGGGGAGGCCGAACCGTTCGACGTGGAGACCGTCGAGGGGTCGATGCGCCAGCGCGTCTCCGAACTCGCGCCGGAGGCCACGTTCCGGACGGCGATCCCGCAGGGCGACGACCCGACCGCCACGCAGGCGATGGACGTCGCGCGCACCGTCCGCGAGGTCGCCGCCGACGTCGGTGCCACCATCGTGTTCGTCGGGAGCGAGAACGCGGGCCGGGTCTCCGCCCCGCTGTCGAGCGTCGGAAACCCGATCTCGGAGGACCCGCGGTACGACGTGCACATCGTCCGTCACGCCGGGCGGTAGGGCGGCTACGTCGGTCGGCGGAACGGGCGGCGGGAGGGCGGGCGACTACCGCTCGGGCAGCACGAGGTGGCTGTCGCCGAACTCGTGCCACAGGTACCCCGCCGCGATCGCCGCGTCGTACGCCCCGCGGATCGTCTCCCGGCCGGCGATCGCGTGCAGCATCGCGAGGTGCGTCGTCTCCGGGTCGTGCATCCCGGTCAGGAGACCGTCCGGCACCGCGACCCCGCGTCTCGGGGTGACGAACGCGCGGGTGAATCCGCTCGCCGGTCGGACGCTCCCCCCGTCGGCGTCGAACGCGCTTTCGAGCGCCCGAACGACGGTCGTCCCGACGGCGACGACCCGACGCCCGTCGCGCTTCGCGGCGGTCACCGCGCGGGCCGTCGCGGCGGGCACTTCGAACGGCTCGCCGTACAGCGGATTCCAGTCGTCCTCGCAGCCGCACTCCAGCGCGTCGTACTCGACTTCGAGGCTCGACACCCCCGCGTGGAGCGTGAGCGTCGCGATTCCGACCCCCGCCCCCCGGAGTCGCTCTACGACCCGTTCGGTGAACGGTCGCGCGGCCGACGGCATCTCGGCGCTGCCGGGGCGCGCGGCGAAGTGCGTCTGGTAGGCCGAAAGCGGCTGCGGTTCCGCGAGGTAGCCGTAGCGGATCGGCTCGCCGGCGTCGACCATCGCCTCCCGGAGGTCGCCGTCGAACCGGACGAAGGTGAGCCTCGGGATCTCGGGATAGTGGGCGACGACGCGGCCGACGAGGGCGGAGACGGAGATTTCGTCGCCCGGCCGCAACCCGATCGGCCCCGGCTCGGCCGGCCCGAACCGGGGTTCGACGAGCCACAGGCCTCCCCCGTAGTCGGTCGAGGCGTTCAGGAGGAACTCGCCGTCCGGCCCCGTCGCCGGGAGGCTGGCCGCGAGCGTGCCGCTGTCGTTGACGACGAGCAGATCCCCCGGATCGAGGAACTCCGCGAGTTCGAAAAAGCGCGCGTGGGCGTGCTCGCCGCCGCGGCTGACGAGCAGGCGCACGTCGTCGCGGGCGAGACCCCGCGCCTCCGGGGGTAGGGTCGCATCCAGTCCCGACGGCCGATCGAAGCTGAAGTCCGCGAGCTCCATCCCGACGTCCGTCACGCCTCCCACCTCTCGCCTTGCGCTTCGAACCGCCGCCCGGTGACGTCGAGCGGGTCCCTGCCGAGCAGCCACGCCCAGAACGGGAGTGTGATCTCGGGCAGCGGACGATCCGAGATATCCTCGCCCGGAAACGCCCGCTGGTGCATGTCCGTCCGCAGGTCGCCGGGGTCGACGCTCGCGACACCCACCTCGGACTCCTCGGCGGCGAGCGCGCGCGTCAACTGGTCGAGCGCGGCCTTGCTCGCGCCGTAGCCACCCCAGCCGGGGTACCCCTCCACGGCGGCGTCGCTCGTCACGTTCACGACCAGCCCGCCCGCCTCGCGCAGCGCGGGCAGGAGCGCCCGCGTCAGCGCCAGCGGCGCGACGACGTTCACGCCGAGCACGCGCTCGAACTCGTCGAGGGGGTACTCCGAGAGCGGGGGGAGCGGCGACGGGCCGAGCGCGGAGGCGTTGTTCACGAGCAGGTCCAGCGAACCGCGAGCCTCGACCAGTTCGCGGAGTTCCGCGCGGTGGTCGGGATCGGCGACGTCGCCCGCGACGGCGACGACCCTGACCTCGAACGCGGCGAGCGCGTCGGCCCGCTCGTCGAGCGCCGTTTCGTCCCGAGCGGTGACGACGAGGTCGTACCCGAGTCCGGCGAGGAACGCCGCGAGAACGGCACCGTGCCCCTTACTCGCGCCCGTGACGAGGGCGAGAGGTGGCATCAGGACCCCCTCGACCCGCGTCGTTTCGAACCGTCGGCGAATCGCTCACGAGTGACTTCCATACCGTACGCGAGGCTCGCGGGCGGCTTAACGGCGCGCTGAATTCGGATTCAGTAAGGGATTCGTCGCGTCACAGCGCGATGAGCGACACGCCAACGACCGCGAGCACCGCCGCGCCGAGCCGCAGTCGAAACGCCTCCTCGCGGAGGACGATCCCGCCGAGCACCACGGCGACGATCGCCTGCGTGTTGATGACCGGCGACGCGATGCTCGCGGGGACGGCCGCGAAGGCGAGGGAGGTGACGTGCTCGCCGACGGCCACCGCCGCGCCCGCGGCGGCGAGCTTCGGTGCGTCCCGACGAACCGTCTCCGGCCACGACCGGAGGGCCGCGGGCAGGAGCACGACCAGCACGCCGCCGAGGAGGACGAGCACCCACGCCTGCAGCGGCAGGCCGAGGTCCTGGAGCGCGAGCCGCTTGCCGATGTCGCCGACGGCGAAGCAGGCGGCGCTCGCGAGCGCCAGTTGCGCCGCGCGCGACGTCGCCGCCTTCCGGATCGGCGCGAGCAGACTGCCCGACCGGTAGTTCGCGACGTACACCGCGAGCGTGGCGACGAGGACGCCGACGAGCTGTACCGGCGTGAGGTGCGCGCCGAGCAGCCCGATCTCGATCGGGAGCACGAACACGGGGACGATCTTGTTGATCGGCGCGACGTACGACACTTCGCCGACCTCCAGCGCCCAGAGGAAGACGACGAGCGCCACCGCGATCGAGACGACGGTGACGAGCACGACGCCGGCCGTCGCGAGGGTGGCGTTCGAAACGGCGTCGGCGACGGCTCCGCCGGGGAGCGTCGCGGCCGCGAAGGGGAGGTACCAGACGATCGCGAAGCCGTAGACGAGAACCGAGAGCGCCGTCGCGGGATAGTCGTCGAAGTAGCGTTTCAACCCGAACAGGTAGCCGCCCCACACGAACGCCGCGACGACGGAGTAGGCGATGCCGATGTCCACGGTCGACGTTCAGGCGACGGCGTGAAGAGCGGTTCGGATCGACGGCGCACGCGGGAGAGCGCACGGCCTCGGATGCGCCCGGGGTCCGGAACCTCAATCGCCTCTGCGGCCGCGGACGTACGTCTGCTCGTGGGCGGGAAACACCTCGGCCACCGCCTCCGGGCCGTGTCGTTCACCGAGCAAGTGGCGGAGCTCGCCCTCGTAGTCGGACTTCGGGATCGACTCGCTCGGACCGGATTCGACGGCGAGCGTCGAGGCGACCAGCCGGTCGACCGCCCGGCGGCCGAAGCCGGAGAGCGGGGCGAGGTAGTCGACGCCGTGGCGGTCTTCGAGGCTCTGCGCCTGCGCGCGCGACACCGTCGGGACGCGGTCGTCGCGGCGCGTGCCGTCAGCGACCGCGGCGACGCCGTCGGACGAGCGAAGCGAGTTCGACGAGCTGCCGTTCGCTTCGCTCGCGTCGTCGCCGAGCTCCGCGACGGTTTCGAGCGCGTGCTCGTGGACCCGCTGGATGCCGTTTCGCGGGTAGCCGTCGGCGAGCATCCGGTCGATCGCCTCCGCCGCGACGGCCTCGTCCAGTTCGACGGTCTCGAACGGGTAGCCGAGGCTCTCGGCCGCCCGCGCGGCGTGTTTCCAGTCGTCCGTCGCGCCGAAGTGCGCCGTGACGAGCGTCACGTCGTAGAACGAGTCGAGGAGGAGGGCGGCGAGCGAGGAGTCCTTGCCGCCGCTGTAGAGGAGCGCGAGCTCCATTCGGTCACCGACGGCGGATGTTGAAGCTCTTCGAGTCGGGCTTGAGTTCGCGGAGCAGGTTCTTCATCTGCTCCTCGTCGATCTTCCCCTGGACGCGGCCGCTCTGTGCGAGGGCGACGATCTGTCGTTCGACCTGCTCCGCGAAGTCGGGTTTGCTCATCTGGACGGCGTTGAGCCGCTGGCGAGCGCCGTCGGTGAGGAACTGCCGGAGCAGCGCGTCCTTCTGGGCCTCGGCCTGCTGGCGCGCGGCCTCCTCGGCCTCGCCGCCCTGCTCTTCCTGCGCCTGGTCCTGCAGCTCCTGCATCTTCTGCCGGCGCAGCTCCTCCAACCGTTCGTCGTCGGGATTTCCGCTCATACGTACACAGTTCCCGGTAGGACAGGAAAACGGTTACGGACGCGAAACGCGGGGGCGTTCGGTCGGTTCCAACGCTGACGTCCGGCGAAAATCGGCTACGCGTAGCGTTCGAGGTCGGGGCGGTCGAGCCGCTCGAAGGCGGCCGCGGCGGCGTCGTCGAGGAAGCTGCGGCCCTCGGGCGTGATGCGGCGTCCCTCGCCCTTCGCGGTCTCGACGAGCCCCTCCTCTTCGAGCTGCTGGAGCGCGGTCCGGACGATCTTCTTGCCGCCGGTCTCCTTTCGAGCCTTCGCGACGCGGTAGCGGTTCGTGCCGCGCTTTCGGCCGCCGTACTCGACGGCGAGGCGCTCGATTCCGATGGGGCCCTTGATGGCGACCTTGCGGAGGACGCTCCCGGCGCGGACGTACCAGAAATCGTCGTCCTGCGGCGGAAGCTCCCGGTTCGCTCCGGTCTTCGAAAACTGCATCCACTCGGGCTCCTCGATTCGGTCCTCGAGGCGATCGGAGAGCTCCGCGATGAGCTCGTCCGTCGGGACGTCGTAGAGGGTTACCATGGCTACGAGTTCTTGAGGACGCTGTTTAAACCCATCGTATTAGGGCCGTTCCCGGACGCCGACGACGCCCATCACGGCTCCGCCGATGAGGATCGGAACCCAGTAGACGGCGCCGCGGTAGATGACGACCGCCGCGAGCGCGATCGGCTCCGTGACGGCAGGGCCCGTGGCCGCGAGGAGCAACACGACGAGCATGCTCTCGATGCCGCCCGCGCCGCCCGGGAGCGGCGTCACGCCCGCGATCGCCGCCATCGGGACGACGAACAGCGTGATCGAAAGCGGGATCGACGCGCCGATGGCCTCGAAGGACAGCCAGAGGCCGAGCATCTGGAAGGCCCAGCCGGTCGTCGACAGGAGGAGCGCCATCGCCAGCCCCCGCGGATTCAGCGCGACGCGCTCGATCGCCTGAAAGAACCGGCCGACGCGCCGCTCGATGCTCGCCGCGCTCGGCGCGGAAACGCGCGGGAGGACGCCGGCGATCCTCTGAATGGCTGGCGTGACGCGACGAACGGCGCGGCGTTCGAGGGAGTACCGCCGCTGCCAGCCGACGTAGATGAGCGCGGGAACCGCGACCCCGAGGACGACGACCGCGCCGACGGCGAGTTCGAGGTTCCGCCCGAGGGTCGTCTCGGTCGCGAAGTATCCCACGCCGATGAGCGCGAGGCTCATCGAGGGCACGAAGTTGAGGGTGTCGACGCTCGCGATGGCCGCGAGGCCCGTCTCGTACTCCGCGTCGGCCGTCCTGGAGATGAGAAGCGCCGTCACGGGCTCGCCGCCGGCCTGCCCGAACGGCGTGATGTTGTTCGAAAACGTCGCCCCGGCGAAGACGAGAAACGCCTTTACGGAGGAAATTTCGACCCCGAGCACCGCAAGCACCGTCCGTAGCGCCAGGCTCCAGGCGGCGAGCCACCCGATCGTCACGAACACGACGAGGGCGACGGTCGCGGCGTCCGCGGCCGAAAGCTGCGCGACGAGGCGGTCGACGCCGACGAAGGAAAACAGGATCGCGAACACGACGAGCGCGCCGGCGAACCCCACTACCGTCGTCCGAATTCTCTCGCCGACCATGCGGCCGAATCGGCCACCGACGGCATTAAGCCACCGAAAGGAGTCAGCACCCGTCTCCCGGTTTTTCGGCGCTTCTCCCCGGTGGAGGACCGCCCGCCGAGCGGTCGGAACGGGACCTCCGGAGTCTTTACCACGTCGCCGCCGCAACCGCCGAGGCATGGACGAGCGCACGGCCCTGCGCGCGATCGCGGCGGCGCTCCCGGCGGCCGGCGACGACGCCGCGGTCGTCGACGGCACGGTCGTCACCACCGACATGCTGCACGAGTCGACGGACTTCCCGGCGGGGACGACGCGCTACACCGCGGGGTGGCGGTCGGTCGGCGCGTCCCTGTCGGACGTGGCGGCGATGGGCGCGACGGCGACGGCGGCGGTCGCGGTGTACGCCGCCCCCGCGTTCGATCCGGCGGAACTCGACGCGTTCGTCCGCGGGGCGCGGGACGTCTGCGAGGCGGTCGACGCCGAGTACGTCGGCGGCGACCTCGACGCGCACGACGAGTTCACGGTCGCGACCACGGCGCTCGGCGAGGCGGCCGATCCCGTCCGTCGGTCCGGCGCGTCGCCGGGCGAGGCGGTCTGCGTCACGGGGACGCTCGGGCGCAGCGCCGCCGCCCTCCGCTTTTTCGAACGCGGCGACGCGGATCGCGGAAACGAACTCTTCCGCTTCGAGCCGCGCGTCGCCGCCGGGCGGGCGCTGCGCGGCCGCGCGACCGCGATGATGGACTCCAGCGACGGGCTGGCGCGGTCGCTCCACCAGCTCTCGGAGGCGAGCGGCTGCGGCTTCGCGGTCGACGGGGACAGGCTCCCGATCGATCCGAGCGTCGAGGAGGTAGCCGCGGACGACCGCGACGAGCGCGAGCGTGCCGTCCACTTCGGGGAGGACTTCGAACTCGTGTTCACCCTTCCCGCGGACGCGTACGAGGCGGCGCGGGGGGCGTCGCCGACCCCGATAACGCGGATCGGCCGAACGACGGCGGAAGGGACGGTGACGATGGACGGAACGAAGCTTCCGGATCGGGGGTACACGCACGCGCGTTCGTAAAAGCGGCGGTCGATGGGGGTAACGGGCCGATCACCGGGAGTCCACATCAAAGCCCCTCCCTCAGGGAGCGAGCGGCGTATGCCGCGAGCGAGCAGGGAGGGTAGTTTACTGGAGTTGGATCGGCACGAGCATGAAACAGAGGAGACCGAGCCCGAAGGTGAACAGGCCGACGAGCTGTCGCTTCCAGCCGATTCCGGTCTCGTCGATGGGGTCCGCCGGCCCGTTGAAGGCGATGAACGTCGAGAAGAGCCCCCAGAACGCCCACAGGCCGACGGACTCGTTGATCCCGAAGCCGCGCACGTAGTAGAGGTACCCGGACAGGCCGAACAGCGCGAGCGGGACGAGCGCCGCGACCGTCTCCTGTCTGTCGCCGATCATCGCCCGGACCATGTGTCCGCCGTCGAGTTGGCCGACCGGGAGGAGGTTGAGCACGGTGAAGAACATCCCGACCCAGCCGCCGATGATGACCGGGTGGACGGTGTTCGGCGGCGGGTAGTCGGTCGGCTGTCCGATCGCGGCGGCGATGAGCTCCAAAAGCGGCGGGTTGTTGAAGTAGATGACCTCGCCGCCGCTCCGTAACACCTGCCGGGGAACCTCGAACGGTCCCAGCGAGAGACCGACGACGGTCACGACGATCGTCGCCGCGAGGCCCGCGAGCGGGCCGGCGACGCCGATGTCGAAGAGCGCCTTGCGGTCCGGCATCTGCCCGCGCATCCGGATGATCGCCCCCATCGTTCCGAACGGGAGGATGAACGGGATGACGTACGGCAGGGACACGTCCACCCCGTGGTACCGAGCCAGCGCGTAGTGGCCGAGTTCGTGTATCAGGAGGACGCCGAGGACGGCGGCCGTGAAGGGCCACGCGGCGAGCGCCGCGAGGGGATCGTCCGCGATCGTCGAGACGGGAATGTAGTACCACGCGGTCGCGCCGACGAAGAGCGTCGAACACACCGTCGCGACGAGGAGGAGGAGGTTCATCCACGGGACCCCTCCGATCCCCGTGTCGACGGGCGTGGCGACGAGCACGTCCTGCGAGTCGCGCGTGCGGGCCACCTGCACCTCGTACCCGGCGCGGCGGAACGCGGGCCAGACCTCGCGAAGGAGCATTCGCTCTGGGACGAGCGATTCGCCGTAGTAGAACACGCGTTCGCCGTCGCGGCGAACGTCTCGGAGGTGAAAAACCGATCGGAGCGCGTCGACGGCGCGACGATCCGACGGCCGGTCTACCCGATCCATTTAGCGTGAGTACGGGCGGCGGCTGTATAAATCCGGTGTCGCGCCTTCATCGGTCGAAAAACGGCGTCGAATCGCGTGGAATTCGGGTGTCAGACTGGCGTGTCGGACGGACCGCCGGGATCGACGTCGCCGACCTCGGCGGCCCGCGAGCGTCGAGACGGAACGGGCGCGGTCGAGACGGAACGGCTCGACCGCCCCGGCGAGATCGCGGGGACGTGCAGGGGAGAACGGGGACGAAAGCGCCGTTCAGGCGACGTCGGCCGGTCGAATGCGCCACGTGGTCGCGCTCGTGTACGACCACTTTTCGATGGTGAGGTCGGTCGCGGAATCGCGGAGTTTGACCATCAGCGCGCCGATCTCCTTCGGCGAGAGACCGACTTCGTCGGCGATGAACTTGCTCTTGAAGTAGAGCTCGCCGTCCTGCGCCTTGTCGACGAGGTATCGCTTCAGGCGTTCTTCTTTGGGAAGACCGTCCGCGGGGCCGTGTGCAGTTGCGCTCATGTCGTGTGACCTCGATCACTCGTCCCGCGGTCGGGATGTTATAAAGGGAGGAATATTGGGATCGCTTCGGTTTCCTTCGGTTACATTCGACCTGAACGCGCGTAAAATGGTCACTTTAGGACGTTTTTCTGGGAGCCGAGACGTTTTATGCGGCGCTCTACACAATACTTTCTGAATCAAATAAAAGAAATATCGTAATACATAGTTTCTTACTAATTACTTCGGATACGTAGTCGTAACGGATGATATTGCCGATTCAGGCTCGGTTCGACGACGGCGCGCGCCGAGGGTCGCTCCGCTACTCGCGGTCGTGGACCCAGAACTCCTCTTCGACCGTCGTCTCCTTCTTGAAGATCGGCACCTCGTCTTTGAGCCGGTTGATGCCGTCCTCGACGGCGCGGAACGCCTCCTCGCGGTGGTCGGCGAGCACGACGACGAACACGATGTCCTCGCCGTCGTCGATGACGCCGGTTCGGTGGTGCATCGCCACCTCCTCGACGCCCTCGCGCGACGCGATCTCCCGACCGATCGCCTCCATCCGGGGTTCGGCGACCCCTTCGTACTTCTCGAACTCCAGCCTCACCGTCCTGGCGTCGTCTTCCGCGTCCTTCGCGCGGACGCGCCCGGTGAACGTGGCGACGGCGCCCGCACGGTCGGCCCCCGGCGACCGCTTCACCCGATCGACGAGCGACCCGAGCGTGACGCGCGGTTCCGCGTCGTCGAGCCGCGCCGCGAGCTCGTCGAGGTCCGCCTCGGCCGCGCTCTCGGCGACGAAGAGCGCGCCGTCCGACCGAGCGTCGTCGGGGCGTTCGTCCTCGAACTCCGCGTCTCCGACGACGGCGGTCGGCAGGCGGGCGTCGTCGAAGCCGGTGACGAGGGCGTAGTCGTACTCGGGAGCGAGCGAGTCGAGGAGTCCGTCGAGGGGGCGCTCCGCCCCCGCGGCGACCCACGACCCGTCAGATGCGAGACCGTACGACGCGGTCGTTCCCGGCGTTTCGGCGTCGGGGTCGGTCTCGGGGAGTCGTTCGACCGTCGCGACGCGCCCGTCGAGGCGACGGACGAGCCGGGCGACCGCCTCGTCCGCGTCCGAGCCGACGAGAGAGAGCACGTGCATACCCGCAATCGGGCGGTGGACGGGCTTTAGTGTTGCTGGCCGGTCGGCCGCCGTCAGCGGGAGACGACGAGCGTTTCGGTCGCGCCGCGCTGAAATTCGAACGGAACCGGCCGGCGTTCGGTCGCGTAGCCGTCCGCTTCGAGCGTCCGCCGCAGATCGTCGAGTCGGCCGTACTCCGCCGCGTCGAACCCGACGAGCGGGAACACCCGGAGTTCGCCGGCGGCGACGCGGGCGAGTTCGCGGAGGGCGTCGCGGTGGAAGGCGTGATCGAGGCGGTCGTCGTACAGAAACAGCAGGTGCGCCGACAAGACGAGATCGAAGCTGTCGTCCGGGAACGGAAGGTCCGGCAGCGCCGCGCGGACGTACCTGCTCGGGCTGTCGGCGTAGTCCGCGAGGAACCGCTCCGCCGCGGTCCGGCGGTGCGATTCGAGCGTCCCGACGTCGCCGTAGTAGCCCCACTCGTAGAGGTGCTCGACGCCCGAGAGCGCGTCGACCGCTCGCTCGACGTCCCGCTCGCACCGGGTCGCGAGGTCGTCCGGCGGCGGCCCGTAGAGCGCGTCGACGGCGACCGCCTCGCCACTCCGGGCGGCGGTTTCGGCGATGAACGAGCAGGCTCCCCCGGGGCAATCGAGCACCCGAATCCCCGCGACGCGGTCGGGATCGAGATCGAACATCCGGCGGTACTCCTCGAAGATCCGACCGATGAAGGCGAAATCGTCGATTCGGTAGCGGTCGCCCGCGGAATCGTCGTCAGCCATGATCCGCACTATCGTACATCAATGCATAAAGCTAGTGTTTAATGTACAATTCCATTCGGTTACGTTTGCCGAGCGGACGACCGTCCGGCTGACCGCGGTCGGCCCGAAACACGTCGGCGAGTCGACCGTCTTCGAGTTGACAACCCTTAAGGCCGACTCACAGCAATCCGTGCGCAATGAGAGTCGTGGTTTCTATCGGGGGAAGCGTGCTCGCGCCGGAACTCGATCCCGGTCGCGTCGAGGGGCACGCCGCCGTCGTCGAATCGCTCGCGCGGGAAGGCTGTGAGATCGCCGCCGTCGTCGGCGGCGGCGGCGTCGCGCGCGAGTACATCACGGCGGCGCGCGATCTCGGGGCGAACGAGGTCCAGCTCGACCAGATCGGCATCGACGTGACGCGCATCAACGCGAGACTGCTCATCGCGGCGCTCGGAGAGCGCGCCGACCCGACGCCGGCGTACGATTACGACGAGGCGGGCGACGCGATCCGCCGCGGCGACATCACGGTCATGGGTGGCGTCATGCCCGGGCAGACGACCGACGCCGTGGCCGCGGCGCTCGCCGAGTACGTCAACGCCGACCTGCTCGTGTACGCGACGAGCGTCGACGGCGTCTACAGCGCGGACCCGCGATCGGACGACGGCGCGGAGAAGTTCCCCGAACTCACGCCGACCGAACTCGTGGAGGTCATCGTCCCGATGAGCCGCGACGCGGGCTCGTCGGCCCCCGTCGACCTCCTCGCGGCGAAGTTGATCGAGCGATCGGGCATGCGAACGATCGTCCTCGACGGGACCGACCCGGCCCGCGTGGAGGCCGCCGTCCTCCGCGGCGAACACGGCGGGACCGACATCGTCCCCGAGAGCGGGGGCGAACCGAGCTACTGGGCGCAGCGATGAGCGACGTCGGCGACGGAGCGGGGGAAAACGGGACGGGCGGCGAGGGGGACGAGGGGGGCGAACGGAGCGAGCGGAGCGAGCGGCGACACCGCGCCTTCTGGGCGGACGAGGTCGCGGACGAGGTGGAAGCGCGCGACCCCGACGAGCCGATCGTGATCAAGGGCGGCGTCTCGCCGTCCGGGGTCGCCCACCTCGGCAACTTCAACGAGATCATGCGCGGGTACTTCGTCGCGGAGGTGCTCCGCGAGCGCGGTCACGAGGTTCGGCAGGTGTTCACGAGCGACGACAGGGACCCCCTCCGGAAGCTGCCACGGAAGCTGGCCGACGAGGACGGGACCATCGTCGGCCTCGGCGACGTGGACGCGGGCGCGCTCGGCCGCAACCTCGGGAAGCCGTACACCGACATCCCCGATCCGTTCGGCGAGGCCGAGTCGTACGCCGCCCACTTCGCGTCGCTCCTGAAGGCCGACGCCGACCGCCTCGGCGTCCCGGTCGAGATGGTGTCGAACACCGAACTGTACGAGTCGGGCACGTTCGAGGAGGCGACGCGCACCCTGCTCGAACGCGCGGACGTCGCGCGCGAGGTCCTCTCGAAGTACCAGCGCAAGGTCGACGACGAGTACGTCCCGTTCAACCCGATCTGCGAGAACTGCGGGAAGGTCACGGAGACCGTGACCGACGTCGACCTCGACGCGGGCACCGTCGACTACGTCTGCACCGACATGGAGGCCGGCGACCGGACGATCGAGGGCTGCGGTCACGAGGGAACCGCGACGCTCCGGGAGGGTAAGCTCCCGTGGCGCTTCGAGTGGCCCGCCCAGTGGCAGGTGCTCGGGGTCGACTTCGAGCCGTTCGGCAAGGACCACGCCGAGGGATCGTGGCCGAGCGGCGAGGACATCGCGCGAAACGTGCTCGGGATCGAGCCGCCGGTGCCGATGGTGTACGAGTGGTTCACGCTCAACGGCGAGCCGCTTTCCTCGTCCGCGGGCAACATCGTCACCGTCGCCGAGGTGCTCGACCTGCTCGAACCCGAGGTGCTTCGGTACTTCTTCGCCCGGAACCCGAAGCGCGCGAAGGACTTCGACGTCGCCCGCCTCGACCTGCTCGTGGACGAGTTCGACCGCTTCGAGCGCGTCTACTTCGACGAGGAGGACGACCCGAAGCTGAAGGGCCTCGCGGAGCGCGCCTACCCGATGCTCGTCGACGAGGTCCGATCGGAGCGCGTCCGCCTGCCGTACACCTTCGCGGCGGTCCTCGGGATGACGGACGACCGCGACCTCCGCGAACGGATGGCCCGCAATCAGGGTCACATCGCGGACGACACGCCCGAGTGGGCGGTCGACGAGGCGCTGGAACGGGTCGAACGCGCGAGGACGTGGGCCGAGCGGCTGGACAACCAGTACAACTACCGCCTGCAAGCGACCCTCCCCGAGGTCGAGTTCGACGCGCCGACCGAGGCGGCGCTGTCCGACCTCGCGGATTTCGTCGAGGATGGGCACGCGGGCGAGGAGATACAGGGGGAGATCTACGAGGCCGCGCGCCGGCACGACGTCGAGGTCGGCGACCTCTTCGAGGCCGGCTACCGGCTGTTCTTCGACGCGACGCAGGGGCCGCGGCTCGGGGAGTTCCTCGGCGAACTCGACCCGGCGTTCGTGGTTGGGCGTCTCCGCCGAACGGAGTGAGCCGAAGGCTCGTCACGAGTGAAACGAAGTGGCGGTGTGTTCGTCGAACGGAGTGAGCCGAAGGCTCGTCGGAACGTAATTCCGACGACGTCTCCGTCCGCCGGGACTGGCCAACCCGAACGCATTTGCCGCTCCCCCGCCTCCGATTTTTCAATGAACACGCTGTTCTGGGTGCTCGCCGGCGTGCTCGCGTACTCAGTCGTCGCGCTCTCGCTGCAATCTCGCGGCCTGCTCCCGAGCTCGGTCCGGGTGCAAGGGCCGCTCACGACGATCCACACGAAGCGCGGTCGCGACTTCCTCGACTGGCTCGCGCGGCCGAGGCGGTTCTGGCGGGCGTGGTCCAACGTCGGCGTCGGCATCACGGTCGTGGTGATGGTCGGCTCGTTCTTCCTCCTCATTCAGGCGGCGCTCACGACCCTTCAGAACCCCCAGCAGACGTCCGTCAACCAGCCGCAGAACTTCCTCGTCATCCCCGGCGTCAACGACTTCCTCCCGCTGTCCGTCGCGCCGGAGATCGTCCTCGGACTCCTGATCGGCCTCGTCGTCCACGAGGGGGGCCACGGGCTGCTCTGCCGCGTCGAGGACATCGAGATCGAGTCGATGGGGGTGGTGCTCCTCGCGCTGCTCCCGATCGGAGCCTTCGTCGAACCCGACGAGGAGAGCCAGCGCGAGGCCGACCGCGGCGGGCGAACGCGGATGTTCGCCGCCGGCGTGACGAACAATTTCGCCGTGACCGTCGTCGCCTTCGCGCTGCTTTTCGGCCCCGTGGTGGGGTCGATCGCGGTCGCGCCGGGGGTCGCGGTCGGCGGCGCGTACGACGGCGCGCCCGCGGCGACTGCGGGCGTCGAGGACGGCGACCGGATCACCGCCGTCGACGGCCGATCGGTGTCGAACGAGGGCGAGTTCGACGCCGCGCTCCGGGACGCGCCCGACCGGACGGTGTCGGTGACGGTGAACGGCGGCGAACGGACCGTCGACGTGCGACGCTCCGTGGAGATCGTCGACTCGGTGCCCGGCAACGCCGCAGACCTGTCGGTTTCGCCCGACGAGCCGGTCCGGATCACCGCCGTCAACGGAACGCAGGTGACGACCATGTCCGAGTTCCGGTCGGCGGTCGGAAACGACACCTTCGCGCGTCTGTCCACCTCCGAGGGCGAAATCACGATCCCGGTCGGCGCGACGGTCGCGAACGTCCAGCCCGAGGGGCCGCTGGCCGAGGCCGGCGCGCCGACGAACGGAACGCTGACGATCACCCGGATCGACGGCGAGCGGGTGACCGACGCCGACGAGCTCGGTCGCGTCCTCGACGGGACGGGGCCGGGGGAGACGGTCGAGGTCGAGGCGGTGACGGCCGACGGACGCGAGACGTACGACGTCGAACTCGGCGAGAACCCGCAGGATGGCAGCGGCTTCCTCGGCGTCACCCTCCTGCCCGGGACGGGCGGGCTCAGCGTCACCGACTTCGGGATCCAGGAGTACCCAGCCGGGACGTACCTCGCGCTGCTCGGCGGCGACCCCGGCGCGGGCGGCGGCGACACCCCGCTCGCGGGCGCGGTGGACTCGTTCCTCGGACTGGTGTACCTCGCCCTCGTCCTGCCGCTCGCGAGCGTGTTCGGGCTGCCGTACAACTTCCCCGGCTTCACCGGCGAGGTGACGAACTTCTACGTCGCCCAGGGCGGCCCGGTCTCGTTCCTCGGCGGCGGGGTGTTCCTCCTCGCGAACGTCCTCTTTTGGACGGCGTGGATCAACCTCCAGCTCGGGCTGTTCAACTGCATCCCCGGCTACCCCCTCGACGGCGGCAGGATCCTCCGAACCGGCACCGAGGCGGTCGTCTCCCGACTGCCGGTCAGCGAACCCTACGCGCTCGTGCGGACGATCACCACCTCGATCGGCCTGACGATGCTGGCGGCGCTCATCCTCATCGTCTTCGGGCCGCAGTTGCTGTCGTGAGCTCCGCGGTCACTCCGTCGCGATTCCGCGCCCCTCGTAGAACGCTTCCGGCGTTCCCTCGACCCGTTCGAAGGGTCCGAAGTCGCGCTCGTGGTGGCGGATCATCTGTTCGACGATCCACGCGCTGAACGCCTCGTCGAAGCACCAGCCGTCGCCTGCGCGCTCGATCTCGAACCGATCGTCCGTGGCGAACGCCACGTACACGTGGTAGAAGCCGAGGATGACCTCTGCGAAGTCGCGCGCCTTGGAGCCGCACTCGCCGCGCTTGTCGTCGAGCGCGTCGCGGCCCGCCGCCGTGAGCGCGAAGTACTTCCGGTCGGGTTCGTCCTCGCGTTCGACGCGCTCTGTCCACCCTTCCTCTTCGAACTTGTACAGGATTGGGTAGACGGAGCCGTACGACGGCTCCCAGTGGCCGCCGCTCACCCCCCGAATCTCCTTCAGAATCTCGTAGCCGTACCGCGGCTTTTCGTCGAGCAGTTCGAGAACGAGATAGGAGACGAGGCCTTTCGGCGGACCGCTCTTCCGCATTAGCCCCCGTTCAGACCGACGTCGTGAAAGGGTTTCGGTTGTGGACACCGGACGCGGCCGCCCCCGGTCGTTCAGTCGTTCATCTCGGTTTCGGGGTCGAAGTCGACGTCGACCTTCTCGCCGGCGAGGGCGACGTGTCCGTAGTTGAGCAGCGCGACGAAGACCCCGCCGCCGACGACGTTGCCGATGGTCGTCCACGCGAGGACCGTCGCGAACTGCGCGGGCGTCACCCCCTGACCGAGGAACATCGCGGCGAGCATCTCCGTCGATCCCAGCAGGGCGTGGTGGAACGGTCCGAATCCGATCGCCGCGGTGGTGAGGAGCACGAGGACGACGCGGGAGATGGCGTCGAGGCTGGCCGCGACGAGCCACGTCGCGAGGCCCATCAGCCACCCGGCGACGACGCCGCTCAGGAGGATCACCCACCAGGGGTACGGGACGACGGCCTGCGCGATGGTCCCGAACGCGGACGGCTGGACGACGCCGAGCGCCGGACCGAGGCCGGCGATGAGCCCGGCGAACAGCGCGCAGCCGACGAGATTGGAGACGTAGACGACGCCCCAGAGCCCGAGGAGTTCGCGGAGCGTCGCGCGGCCGTCGAGCACCGGGATGACGGCCATCGTCGTGTGGGCGGTGAAAAGCTCCGTCTGGCCGAGGATGACGAAGACGAAGCCGACGGAGGACAGCGCCGCGAGGACCCCTTGCTCGACGAGCGACGAGGAGAACCCGCCGGCGTACGAAAGCGCCATGCCCATGAACAGCGCGCCGAAGCTCACGTTGAGTCCGGCGGAGATGCCGGAGAGGAACACGCCCTTCGCGGGGCGATTGATCTCCTTCAGCGCGTTCTCCATCTCCTGTTCGAGGATACGTCGGTACGACAGCGTCGCGCCCGTTGGCTCGTCGGATGACATCGGAGAGGGTCGTGGGGCGTCAAACGCGTGGCCCACGCAAAACGGCTACGGCTCTTTCGGCGGCCCGGACGGCGACCGAACGCGGCGTAACTCGGAACGCGGGGCGACCCGGGGCGCGCGCCCGCCGACGGCGCGGACTCAAAAGGTCCTTGGTCGCACCCTTCCAAGGCGGACGTATGCCAGAGCCGCCACAGACCGCCGAAGGCTGGTACGCGCTGCACGACTTCCGCACGGTCGACTGGGACGCGTGGCGAGCCGCCCCCGACAGGGAGCGCGAGCGGGCCGTCGCCGAGGGCGTCGAGTACCTCGAATCGCACGAGGCCGTCGAGGACGCGGCGGAGGGCGCGTCGGCCGCGTTCGGGATGCTCGGGCACAAGGCCGACCTCCTGCTCATCCACTTCCGACCGGCGCTGGACGACCTCTCCGCCGCCGAGCGTCGGTTCGAGCGCACCGCGTTCGCCGGGTTCACGGACCGCGTCTCGTCGTACGTCTCCGTCACCGAGGTGAGCGGCTACGTCTCGGACGACTACTTCGAGGACGACGCGGACGAGGTCGACGAGGGGCTGCGCCGGTACATCGAGGGGAAGATGAAGCCGGACATCCCGGACGACGAGTACGTCAGCTTCTACCCGATGAGCAAACGCCGGGGGGAGGAACACAACTGGTACGACCTCCCGTTCGACGAGCGCGCCGACCTGATGTCGGCCCACGGCGACACCGGCCGGAAGTTCGCCGGGAAGATCAAGCAGGTCATCGCCTCCAGCGTCGGCTTCGACGACTACGAGTGGGGCGTCACGCTCTTCGCGGCCGATCCGACCGACATCAAGGACATCGTCTACGAGATGCGGTTCGACGAGGTCTCCTCGAAGTACGGCGAGTTCGGGGCGTTCTCCGTCGGCCGTCGCTTCCCGCCGTCGGATCTCGGGGCGTTCCTCGCCGGCGAGCCGGTGCCCACGAGCGCGCACGGCGGCGAGCGCGCCCACCCGCACGCCGAGGGCGATCACTCACACGCGGAAGGCGGCCACCCCCACGACGCGGGCGAGTCGCGCGGACACGAGGACGGACGCCACGGCGAGGGTGGCCACCACGGCGGCGCGGGACACCGCGGCGACGAGACCGCCGGCGACGACGCGGGCGACATCCGGGGCGAACTGGAGGAGCTGAACGTCTACGCCGGCAAGCCGCACGGCGAGGACGTGTACGCGACGGTGCTGTACTCCGAGGCCGACCCCGAGGAGCTGTTCGACGAGGTGGCCGGCCTCCGGGCGAACTTCGACCACTACGGCACGCACGTCAAGACCGCCGTCTACGAGGCCGACGGGCGCGGCCGGTCGGCGGTCGTGAGCGTCTGGGAGACGGGGAGCGCCGCGGAGACGGCGGCGGGCTTCCTCTCGGAGCTTCCGGGGATCGTCAGCCGGGCCGGCGAGGAGTCCGGCTTCGGCACGATGGGGATGTTCTACACCGTCAAACCGGAGCGCCGCGAGGACTTCGTCGAGAAGTTCGGCGTCGTCGGCGACCTCCTCGACGACATCGAGGGCCACCACGACACGGACCTGATGGTCAACCGGGAGGACGAAAACGACATGTTCATCGCCAGCCAGTGGCGCTCGAAGGAGGACGCGATGGGGTTCTTCCGAAGCGAGGCGTTCCGCGATACGGTGCAGTGGGGCCGGGACGTGCTGGCCGACAGGCCGCGGCACGTCTTCTTGGCCTGACGTTCTCGATCTAATGCGGGCGAAGCCGACGGCCGAGCGCCCTTTTTGGCCCAGCTTTTTCGAGGAGCGGTTCCCGCAGCGAGCCGATTTTCGGCGAGCGAGGAAACCCGCCGCTGAAAATGGTGGCGCGGGCACGTCTTCTTGGCCTGACGTTCTCGATCTAATGCGGGCGAGGCCGACGGTCGATCGGGAGCGGCGATCGATTGCGGTCGGGACCGGATCGCTCGACGCCGTCCCTATTTCACCTCTTCTACGGGCGCGCCGGCCGCGTTCGCCTTGACGCTCCGGATTCCCTTTTTCGCGCCCCCCTTCGTCGCGTAGCCCTCGCCGCCGTCAGCGATGACGTTGCCGTTGTCGTGGCGCAGTCGCCAGCGCCACTCGTCGGCGCGGTCGCGGTACAACTCGAACGTGGCCCGCGATTCGGGCGTCTCCTCGGCTTCGACGGGGGAGGCGCTTTCGGCCGTGGCGGTCGCCCCGACCGCCGCACCGTCGGCCGTCGAGCCGGCGGTTCCGGCGTCCGGCGTCTTCCGGCGCTCGTCAGCGTTCGTCGCCGCGGTCTCCAGCGTCTCGCCGTCCACGTCCACGCGGACGGTGACGTCGATTCGGTCGTCTTTCATACCTCTCTGTTGTTCCCGCGCGGGGAAAGGTTTCACACCGCCGCGCCGTCGCCGATGGTCGCGCCGCCGTCTCGCCGCCGCGTCGGTTCCGCGACCGGCGCGACGTCGCCGTCCGCCGCCCGGACGTGACGGTGTCCACGACTCTCTCGGAACTCAACGCGAAACGAAGGGGTCACAATACGAACGAAGGGGGTCGAAACACGAGCCGTTCCGCCGCGGTTCGAGGTCAGTCGCCGGCGGCCCGCTTGTCCACGCCGGCCGCGCGGATGTCGTCGCCGCCGACCGACGAGCGCAGCGAGTCCATCCCGTCGTCGCGGGTGATCCCGAAGTTCTCGGCGTACAGCTCCTCGACGCGCGCCGCCTCTTCGGCGGAGAGCGACGGCGTGTCCGGCGCGGCGGCCCACTCGTCGATGTCCGCGATCGTGCGGAAGGTTGGCGTGACCGCGGAGACCGCGTCGTGGCTGAGCAGCCACTGGATCGCCGCCTGCCCCATCGTCCGCTCGCCGTCGCGTTCGAGGAACCGCAGGGTTTCGAGCTTCTCCCAGCCGGTCTCGTACCACACGTCCGGCCGGAAGCCGCGGTGGTCGCCCTCGCCGAGTTCCGTGTCGGGGCGGACCTGCTCGTTCAGCAGCCCCGACGAGTGCGGGACGCGCGCGACGACGCTCGTGTCCGCGTCCGACGCCTCGATGTAATCGAGGACGCGCCGCCCGGGGACCTGCTCGAAGACGTTGAACACGGTCTGGACCGCGTCGAAGCCGAGGTCGACGGCGCGCTCGTGCTCGGCGAGCCAGCCGATCGACGGCCCCATCGCCCAGCCGAGCGCGTCGACGACGCCCTCCTCGCGGAGCGCGTCGAGCGTCTCCATCACCTCCGGCGTCACCTCGTCGACGTTGGCGTTGTGGAGCTGCAGGAATTCGACGTGGTCGGTTCCGAGCCGGTCGAGGGAGCGCTCGACGCAGGTGCGGATCCACTCGGGTTCGAGCCGCTTCGGGATCTCGCCGTGGCCGGCCTGCGGGTTGTTGTAGAAGTCGTAGCCGACCTTCGTCGCGAGCGTCACCTCGTCGCGGTGCTCCGCGAGCGCCTTCCCCAGTAGCGTCTCGCTGTCGCCGTGGCCGTACACGTCGCCGGTGTCGAAGAACGTGATCCCGCGGTCGAGCGCGTGCTGGACCATCTCGACGGCCTGCTCCTCCGTCCGGTCGCCCCACCAGTCCGTGCCGACGACCCACGCCCCGAAGCCGACCTCGCTCACTTCGACGCCGGAGTCACCGAGCGTTCGGTACTTCATGGCGCCGGGTACGGAGGGACGGCACTTATCGACCGTGGTTCGGCCGTCGATCACGTATCGATCGCCGTTCGATCGTCGATCGAGGGGCGTCGTTCGATGGCCGACCGCGCGGAACTCACACCGCGGTGGCCGGCCGGAGCCAACTGACAACGCTTAATCGGAATCCCGCCCGTGTTTCATCCGATGGACTCGCTTTCGCTTCCTCTCCGGATCGCGTGCCTGTACGCGACCGACCGCTCCGTAGAACAGCGAGCGGCACACGAGTGGTGCGCCGACGCGGTCGCCACGGCCGACCGCGTCGCGCTCTCGGACGTGGCCGACGGGACGGTCGACCTCGCCGCCTACGACGCGGCGTGGTGGCACCGCGACGAGCCGCTGGACGACGTGTCGGCGGAGGCGGCGAACTGCGCGGGGGCGCTCTCGGCGTACCTCGAAGACGGCGGCGGACTCCTCCTCTCGCTGCGGGCGCTCTCGGCCGTCGAAGCCCTCGGCGTCGACCCCGTCGCCCCCGACGCGGTCGGCGTGGAGGACCACCCGAACCCGACCGGATTCGCCCCGAAGGCACTCCACGCCGCGCACCCGGCGTTCGAGTCGTTCGGCGACCGCGCCCACACCGACCCCGCGGCGCAGGACCGACCCTACGCTCGCTACGAGGCGCTCGTCCCCGAGCGGGGGCAGGTGCTGGCCTGCGCGCTCTCCGGCGACGACCTCCTCGCCGGGCGGAAGACCCTCGTCTCGTGGCGGACGGGCGAGGGGGCGGTCTTCGGCGTCGGGGCGAACGTCGTCTTCAGCGCCGAGGGCGACGAAACCGCGGCCCGCGACCGGCTCGTCCGGAACCTCCTCGCGACGGCGGGCGGCGACCGTCGGCCGGCGTTCACCGACCGGTACACGGACGGCACCGGCGCGACCGCGCTCCGGGAGGCGCTGGCCGACGACCACCACCGCCCGGCGTACCACCTCGCCGCGCCCGCGAACTGGCTGAACGATCCGAACGGACTCATCCACCACGACGGCCGCTATCACCTCTTCTACCAGTACAACCCGGCGGGACCGTTCCACGGCAGCATCCACTGGGGACACGCGACGAGCGAGGACCTCCTCCACTGGACGGACCGTCCGGTCGCGCTCGCCCCGTCGCCGGACGGCCCCGACAGGGACGGCTGCTGGTCCGGCTGCGCCGTCGTCGACGGGGACGGCACGCCCACGCTCCTGTACACGGGCGGACGCGGCCGCGTGCAACTTCCCTGTCTCGCCACCGCGAGCGACGACGGCCTCGACGCGTGGGTGAAGGACGGGGACAATCCGATCATCGAGGCCGCGCCGGACGACGTCGCGGTCCTCGAAACCGACGACTGGTCGGCGGAGTTTCGCGACCACTGCGTCTGGCGCGAAGGGGACGCGTGGTACCAGCTCATCGGGGCCGGGTTGCAGGACGGCGGGGGCGTGGTGCTCCTCTATCGCGGCGAGACCCTCCGCGAGTGGGAGTACGTCGGCCCGCTGCTCGTCGACGAGGACGACCGACCCGAGACGGTCTGGGAGTGCCCCGAACTGCTCGACTTCGGCGACGCGCAGGTGCTCCACGTCTCGAACTACGAGGAGACGCGCTACTTCGTCGGCGGGGCCGATCTCCGATCCCCGGGCTTTTCGGTCGAGCGCGCGGGCGTCCTCGACTACGGCGACTTCTACGCGCCCCAGTCGCTCCGCGCGCCCGACGGCCGCTCCCTCACGTGGGGGTGGGTGAAGGAGGCTCGCGGCGTCGACGCGCAGTGGCGCGCCGGCTGGTCCGGGGCCATGTCGCTCCCGCGCGAGCTCGACGTCGCGGGCGGCGAACTCAGACAGCGGCCGGCCGCCGAACTCGCCGCCCTCCGCGACCGGCGCGTCGACCTCGCCGCCTCGCTACACCTCGCCGCCGACGAGCGGCGGACGCTCGACCTGTCCGGCAACGCCTACGAGGTGGTCGCGGAGATCGACCTCGAACCGGGCGCGACGTTCGAACTCGGATTGTTCGAGTCGCCCGCGCTGTCGGAGCGAACCGCCGTCCGCTACGACGGCGACGCGGTCGTCGTGGACCGCTCGCGGTCCAGCCACGATCCGGCGGGCGCGGCGCACGAACAGCGGCTGCCGGTCGCCGACCTCGTCGGTTCGGACGGGACGCTCTCGCTGCACGCCTTCGTCGACGGCTCGATCCTCGAACTGTTCGCGAACGAGCGGCGGTGTCTCACGAGCCGGGTCTACCCGACGCGGGCGGACGCGGACGGCGTCTCGCTCTCGGCACGCGGCGGAGACGTCGCGTTGCGCTCGTTCGACGCGTGGGAGCTGGAGGCGACGTTCCCCGCCGGTCGGTCGCGGACGGAGTAATCCCTCTTAGAGTGGGGCTGCGGCGTCAACCGTCCGTCTCCGCCACGTCGAGGAGGCCGTCGCCGGCGTCGGCTTCGGGCGGCGTCAGGTACTCCCTGACGGGCACGTCCTCGCCGGGTTCCCACCACGGCTCGGGCAGTTCCTCGTCCGGGAGCGGCAGGTGGCCGTGATCGAGGGTGCCGACGACGCGCGTCCGGCGGCCGTCGAGCCGGAGGCGGACGGTGGGGGCGAGCGTCCCGCCGAAGCGCCGGAGCTGCTCGGACTCGGGGAGGTGCGCCACGTCGTCGAGGCTCGGGCGGTCGAAGTCGAAGTAGTTGAAGAAGGCGGTGACGAGCGCCTCGTCGCCGTGGTCGTCCGCGAGCCACGAGTACGCCTGAAACGGCGCGTTCCACGGGTTCGTCAGGACGAGACCCGAGCCGTTCAGCGGCTCGTAGTCGCCGCGGAGCGAGTCGGCGGCGAAGCCGTACAGTGCGTCGTAGCCGTCGAGCCCCGGCGCGAACGTGTGGTCGTGGCTGGAGACGAAGAGGTAGTAGGTGCCGTCGCGGACGATCAGGTGCGGCCGTTCGAGCTCCTGGTTGACGCAGACGGCGTCGAGGAGCGGCGGGCGGAGCTCGAAGGCCGCGGGGTCGCCCGTCGGCGACTCGGCGATGCCGACGCTGCCGTTGAACTCCCGCTGGGCCGCGTCGCCGCCGCAGGCCGCGGAGTCCTCCGGGACGGGCGTGTTCGCCTCGAAGAGCAGGTAGGTCCGGCCGTCGTCCTCGAAGAACCACGGGTCCCGGAAGGTGTAGGTCATCCCGCGCGACTGCGCCTCCGTCTCGTAGCGCTCGCCGTCGGGTTCGAGGAGCACCGAGTGCTCCCACGGCCCGACGATCCGGAGGCCGTCGCCGTCGGTCTCGACCGACCCGCCCCGGCCGAGCGCGATGCGCTGGGTGTAGGTCAGCTCCGCCTCACCGCGCCGGCCGGAGGCGGTGTAGTAGGCGAACACCTCGCCGTCGTCGTAGAGCGCGGAGCCCGCCCACTGGCGGGAGCCGAGCGGCTCGCTCCCCTCGAAGACGGGGCCGCCCGTCGTCCACTCGCGGCCGTCGCGCGAGTAGAAGTACCGGATCGTGGCGACGTCGTGGCGCTTGCCCGGAAGGAGCGCCGAGGACGAGCTGAGCGCGAAGATCACGCGGTACCCGTCGATCTCCGCGACGCTCCCGTCGCGGCGGCGGAGGAACCACGTGTCCCAGACGTGGAGGTCGGGGTCGAGCGGCGCGTCCGGCGGGTAGATGATCGGCGCGACGTTCTCGTCGCTCCGTTCGATGCCGGCCGCGTGCGCCCGGGTCCACGCCGGGGTGTCGTGGACGTCACGATCGAGCAGCAAGTCGTCGGATTCGAGATTCATGCGTAACGGTGACGGTTCGGTGCTCAAAGCTCTCACCGTTTGGGTCCGACCCGACCGATCGCCGGACGCGGCTCCGCAACCGAGACACCGCGTCGAGGTTTGACATCCCCTGCACACACCCGAATCCATTTGAAGGCTCCCGGCCAAGGGGTGGCTAATGACGAAGCGCTATGTGTCCCTCCCGGAGGACGCCGCCGCGGGGGTCGAGGACTTCATCGAGGACGTGGACCGACGACTCTCCTCGGACGAAGACACCTGCAAGGTCGTCCGCGACGTGCTCGTCGACCTCTACGGCGACCGCGAGGCGTGGGAAGCGTGGCGGCGCGGCGACCCGGTGTCGCCGGCCGAGCGGGTGCGGCTGCAGGGGTACGACCCGTGCAACTCGACGCTCGAAAGCGAGTACTACGCCGAAAAGGACGAGGAGAAGTTCCGCCGGTCCAAGCACCTCCAGTGGCTCTGGCGGCAGTTCGACGCGACGCCGATGGCGGACAACGTCGACTTCGCGCTCCGGTTCCGGCAGATGCTCGCGAACCACCTCTTCGAGGAGGCCGGCGACGGCCTCCGCATCTTCAAGGGCGTCTCCTTCTCCTACGGCCACAACATCACCGTCGGCGACAACACGGTCATCCACGACGACGTCCACCTCGACGACCGCGGCAAGCTCACCATCGGAGACCGGGTCTCCATCTCCGACAACGTCCACATCTACAGCCACGACCACGACATCGTCGATCAGACCGAGGTTCGAAACTACGAGACCATCGTCGACGACGACGCGCGGATCACCTACGACTCGATGATCCGAGCCGGCTGCCGGATCGGCGAGAACGCCATCGTCGGGGCCCGGGCGGTCGTCCAAGGCGACGTGCCGGCCCACCACATCGCGGTCGGCATGCCCGCCCGGAGCGTCAAGGTGAAGCCCGGGTGGGAGTCGGTTGCCGAACCCGTCGAAGACGCGAACCCGAACCGACAGGAGGAGCGGCGGATCGAGTACGACCTCCCGGACGACCTCGACGTCTTCGACGAGTTCGAGCGCGACCTCCGCCCGCCGGGCGCGGAGTGAGTGCCAGGTCGACCGAACCCAGACTTCGCGACGGCGCGTGCGTTCCTCCGGCGCACCCGCCGACGGAACGCGTCGGGATCGATCCGTTCCGGATCCGGGACTGTCCGCCCCCGGAACTATTTCAATTCTTTCATTTCTGCAACTGTTTTTAACCCTTCGGTTCCTTGCCGTTGGCATGTCACACGATCGGACGCGTTCCGACGGGTCGACGGAGAACCGGTTGCGCCGGCGACGCTATCTGGCCGGGGTCGGCGTCGGACTCGGTCTCGGCGGCGCCGGCTGCCTCGGCGCACCCGACGATTCGTCGCCCGGCGGAGGCGACGACGGGTCGGGGAGCGACGGAGCGCCCGAGGACGACGGGGGACCGCCCGTTCGCATCGAAACCGTCGCCTCCGGGCTCGAAGTCCCGTGGGGGATGGCGTACCGCGGCGGGGACCTCTACCTCACGGAGCGACCCGGCCGGGTCGTCCGCGTCCGCGACGGGGGAGGCGATGACGGGGGTAGCGGCGACGAGGGCGGCGACCGAACCGAGCTCGTCCGCGACGACTTCCCCGATCTCGAACCGACCGGCGAGGGCGGACTGCTCGGCCTTGCGTTCCACCCGGACGAGCCGACGGCGTACACCTACGGGACCTACGACGGCGGGGGAGGCCTGGAGAACCGCGTCGTCCGCCACGACCTCGAAGACGGGTGGGCCGGGGAGCCGATCCTGGGAGGGATCCCGGCGTCGAGCATCCACGACGGCGGTCGGCTGGCGATCTGCGACGGCGCGCTGTTCGTCACGACGGGCGACGCGAGCGAGGCGGAACTGGCCCAGGACCGCGACTCGCTCGCGGGGAAGGTGCTTCGGCTCACGCTCGACGGCGAACCCCACCCGGACAACCCGTTCGGCACCGCCGTGTTCACCTACGGCCACCGCAACCCACAGGGGCTGGCGTTCCGCGAGGGGACCCTCTACAGCACGGAGCACGGGCCGGACACCGACGACGAGATCAACGTCCTCGAAGCCGGTCGAAACTACGGCTGGCCGGACGCGACGGGCCCAAGCGGCGACGACGAGTACGCCGATCCCATCGCGTCGTACACCCCGACCATCGCGCCCGGCGGTGCGGCGTTCTACGACGGACCCGTCGAGGCGTGGCGCGGCGACTTCTTCTTCGGGACGCTCGCGGGCGAGCACCTCCGCCGCGTCCGGATCCGACGGGACGACGGGGTGACCGTCGACGAACCGCTGTTCGAGGGCGAGTTCGGCCGCCTCCGCACCACCGCCGTCGACCCCGACGGGCACCTCCTGGTCGCGACGAGTAACCGCGACGGCCGCGGCAGTCCGCGCGACGGCGACGACAGGGTGCTCAGATTCCTGCCGCGGTGATCCCGCCGGACGTATCATACATCTATACGATCGAAGCAACGAAGTCCCGTGCCATCCTATAGCAAAGTGATGGACATCTGGGGGTGGATCGTGGTCTACGCGGTGGGTCTCGCGGTGCTCCAGTTGCTCGTCTACCGGTACCTCTGGAACCGCGACGAGCCGTTCGCGGAGCGCGGACGGCCGACCTCCGAGCGCGAGGCGTCGGACCGCGAACCCCTCGACGACCGGGGCAGGCACGAGCGGGCCCGTCGCGAACGGATTCGCCGCGAGCAGGCGGATCCGCTGGGCAGGGCGATGTGGCGCGCGCCGCTGGAATCGCCCCCGAACGCGGGCGACGAGCCGGCGGCCGTTCGCCGCTGTCCGCACTGCGGCGAGGAGAACGAGCCGGACCCGGCCTTCACCTTCTGTCGGAACTGCGCGCAGCGCCTCGGATAGCGCCGACCGCTCCGTGGTGACCGGCGAGGAACTCCGCCGCGAACGTTTTCCGTCGGGCGGCGTACCTCCGGGTCATGCCCCGGAGCATCGCGATCAACGTCGCCGCCAACACGAACCTCCCCGGCTTTCGCGGGCCGATCCACGCCGACGGGCGCTTCGAGTACGTCCCGATCCCGGAGCGGAAGGCGACGCGCGACCGGGTGCCGACGTACGCCGACCTCGATCTCGACTTCGAGGTCCCCGCGTCGGTCGCCGACACCCCGGTTCACCTGGACCCGGAGTTCGCCACGTACCCGGGCTGTGAGAACTACACCTACGGCGACGAACACGGCGTCAAGGCCGGCCCCCTGTCGTCGCTGGAGCCGGGCGACTCCCTCCTGTTTTACGCGACGCTCGGCTACGCCGGCGATCCGGACGACCGGGCGGCGTGGATCGCGCCGGACTGGGGCGCGTACCTCGTCGGCGAGTTCCGCGTCGAGGTCGCCATGACGGGGGCGGAGTACGACCGCCTCCCCGCCGACCGACGGGCGCGGTTTTCGAACAACGCCCACGTGAAGCGCGACCCGTTCGACGCGAAGGTGCTCGTCGCCGGCGACGACGACTCGCGGCTGTACGACCGAGCGGTACCCCTGAGTTCGAGCGACTCGGGCGCGACGGCGAACCGGCTGGTGACGGAGCTTTCGAACGACTCCGGGAAGGGACCCTGGTGGCGGCGTCGTCTCTGGTTCGACGAGGAGGCGACGGCCGAACTCCGGCGGATCGTCGACGGCGACGGGCGATCCTCGCGGTTCGACGTCGAACGCGAGTGATCGGACGGAGCGGAAGCGCCGCCCGCGATCCGGTGAAGATGGGATCGCGGACCGTCGCGGGACGATCCGACGCGAAGGAAGCTCCCCCGCGGGTGTGCCCGAAATCGCGAGGGGTGAGGAGTGATGACGCGCGATCCGAGTCGCGCGAGAGACCGCGTGAATTCCGCATCCGCCCTTCGGGTGCCTCTGACCGCACTCTACGAGAGATTCGGGATTGACATGAACGTACGGCCTAACCTCTTTGGACGGCCGAGCGCGCGAGCGATCGCCGTCCGTTTTCGCGGGAACGGGCGGGCGAACCTGCGTGACGTCGAACCGAAGGAGACGAACGACTCGGTTCGTCGCTCACCGTCGCTCGCGACAGAAATGCGCCGTCCGGGAATTGAACCGAAACCAGATGGTCGTCCTCGCTCCGCTCGGACGCTGCGACTGGTAGGATTCAATTCCCCTTTCGATTTCGTCGCTCACCGTCGTTCGCGACAGAAATGCGCCGTCCGGGAATTGAACCCGGGCTATTGGCTTGGGAAGCCAATGTCCTACCACTGGACCAACGGCGCTGGGTGTTCGGATCGCATCACACCGTAGATGGCCATTCGTCTTGAAGATGGCGATCCGAAGAACCCGACGGCCGCGTCGCCCTCAGGAGCGGATCGCGGTCTCGATCGCACGATCGAGATCGGAGACGATGTCGTCGACGTCCTCCAGGCCGACGGAGAGCCGGACGAGATCGGGCGTCACGCCGCTCGCCCGGCGTTCGTCCTCGGTGAGCTGCCCGTGGGTGGTGCTGGCCGGGTGGATGGCGAGCGTCTTCGCGTCGCCGACGTTGGCGAGCAGGCTCGCGAGCGACGTCTCCTCGGTGACGCGCCGCCCCGCGTCGTAGCCGCCTTCCAGGCCGAACGCGACCATGCCGCCGTAGCCGCCGTCGAGGTAGCGCCGGGCGTTCGCGTGCGTGTCGTGGCTCGCGAGTCCGGGGTAGTTCACCCACGCGACGCCGTCGCGCTCGGCGAGGAATTCGGCGACGGCCAGCGCGTTCTCCGAGTGACGGTCCATCCGAAGCGGGAGCGTTTCCAGCTTCTGGAGCGTGACCCACGCGTCGAACGGCGACTGCTGGTTGCCGAGGTCGCGGAAGCCGCGGGCCCGCGCCGCATACGCGAACGCGGCCTCGCCGAAGCGCTCGCGGAAGGTCACCCCGTGGTACGCCGGGTTGGGTTCGGTGAGCTCCGGGTAGTCGCCGTCCTCCCACGGGAACGTTCCGCCGTCGACGAGCACGCCCCCGATCGTCGACCCGCTCCCGTGGAGCCACTTCGTCGTGGAGTGCCAGACGACGTCGGCTCCGTGGTCGATCGGCGTACAGAACGCCGGCGTCGCGAACGTGTTGTCGACCACGAGGGGGACGTCGCGTCCGTGCGCGGCGTCGGCGATCCGCTCGACGTCGGGGGTGTCCAGCGCCGGGTTGCCGATCGTTTCCACGAGCACGAACGCGGTGTCCCCGTCGATCGCCTCGCCGTACGCCCCGTAATCGAGGGTTTCGACGAACCGCGCCTCGATCCCCCGGCGCGACGCCGTGTGGGTCAGGTAGGTGCGCGTGCCGCCGTACAGCGACGACGCGGCCACGACGTTGTCGCCCGCCTCGGCGAGCACGAACGTCGCGAGATCCAGCGCGGCCATGCCGCTCGCGGTCGCCACCGCGGCCACGCCGCCTTCGAGCGCCGCAACCCGCTCTTCGAGGGCCGCGTTCGTCGGGTTCGTCAGCCGGCTGTAGACGTTCCCCGCCTCTTCGAGCGCGAACAACGAGGCCGCGTGGTCCGCGTCGTCGAACACGTACGAGGCCGTCTGGTGGATCGGCGGTGCCCGGGCGTTGGTCGTCGGGTCGGGTTCCTGCCCCGCGTGGAGGCTCCGGGTGTGGATCCCCCGGTCATGCTTTTCGGTCATTCACACGCCATTTTTTATGCAGTGTGTGCATTAAACGGCGACCACGATATGCCGGGTGTTGATGTCCTCCGCGACGGGGCTGCATCCGACGGGAGTCAGTAGTCGACGGGAGTCGCTACTCGGCGGGAGTCACGACGTCGAGATCGCGTCGAGGATCTTGCGCTGGGCGGCCGCGAGGTGTTCGCTGAACGTCGACGGCGAGATCCCGAGTTCGTCCGCGACGTCGCCGGCGTTCGTTCCCTTCGGGTGGTCGAAGTATCCCAGTTCGTAGGCGGTGCGCAGGACTTCGCGCTGACGGGCGGTCAGCCTGCCCCGATCGACCAACACGAGGTCGGTCCCCGCGCACCCGTCCGAGCGGGTGAGTTTCCGGAGACGGACGTTCGAGAATCGCTCCCGCAGCGCGGTCACGATCTCTCGGACCGTTTCGAGGTCCGGCGCGTGAAACGACGCGTGGAGCGCCCCGTCTACGGCGTGAATCTCCGAGACGGGATATCCGAACGATTCGATGCGCTCGCACACGCAGCGTCGGTCCCGAGAGCGCCTGAATCGATAGACGGTGCGTACGTCGTACGCGCCGACCTCGTCGATCTCCTCGGGCGTGGGCGGCGCGGTTCCCTCGACGGTGAACTCCTCCGCGACTCGGCCGGACGAGTCCGGTATCGAGGCCCGCGACACCGAGGTGATCGGCGTCTCCGCGTCCGCCGAAACGGCGGCCACCGGGCAGTCCCCGGGCGTCCCCACGACGACCTCGACTCGGAGTCCGGACGCCATACGAGGAGAGTTCGGTTGCCGACCGGGATGTACCCTTCCCCGAACATCTTAGCCGCTCCCGGAATCCCGCGAACTGTCGCGGCGACCGTCGCGGCCCCGTCGAACGCGCGCTCTCCCGGGCAGGGCGGACGGATCGCCGGCGCCGAGCGGATCCGCCCGAACTCTCGTTCACTCCGCGCTGGTCCGCAGAGCGCGCGCGTACAGGTCCGTGGAGAGGTAGCGCTCCCCCGTGTCGGGGAGGACGACCACGACGAGTTTTTCGGCGTTTGCCGGGCGCGACGCGACCTCGACCGACGCGTGCAGCGCGGCCCCGGACGAGATCCCCGCGAGGATCCCCTCCTCCGACGCGAGCCGTCTCGCCGCCCGCTCGGCGTCCGCTTTTCGCACTCGAACCACGTCGTCGATCAACTCCCGCCGCAACACGTCCGGGACGAATCCCGCGCCGATCCCCTGAATGGCGTGGCTCCCCGGCTCCCCGCCCGAGAGCACGGGGGACCCCTCCGGTTCGACGGCGACCGACTCGAATCCCTCCTTCTCCCGTTCCTCTTTGATGTGCTCCGAGACCCCCGTTATCGTCCCGCCCGTGCCGACCCCGGCGACGAGGATGTCGACCTCGCCGTCCGTGTCGCGCCAGATCTCCGGTCCGGTCGTCGTTCGGTGTATCCGCGGGTTCGCGAGGTTCGCGAACTGCTGCGGGATGAACGCGTTCTCGCGCTCGTCCGCGAGTTCCTTCGCCCGCCGGATCGCGCCGCCCATCCCGTCTTCGCCGGGCGTCAACACCACCTCGGCTCCGAACGCGGCGAGCAGCTGACGCCGCTCCCCGCTCATCGAGTCCGGCATCGTGAGGATCAACTCGTATCCCCTCGCCGCCGCCGTGAAGGCGAGGCCGATCCCCGTGTTTCCGCTCGTCGGTTCGACGATCACGGTCCCCTCGTCGACGAGCCCCTCCTCCTCGGCCCGGCGAATCATCGCCGCGCCGATCCGATCCTTGACCGAGTGCGCCGGGTTGAACGACTCGAGTTTGCCGACGATGTTCTCGCCGAAGGAATCGAGGCGCACGAGGGGCGTATCACCCAGCAGGTCCGTGACGTCGTCCGCGATGTTCATCGCATGAGTCGTGGAAAGCGACGCCCTTCATCGGCGTCCCACGGTATCGCGGGCGTTCAAAACGGGGCGGAACGCACGGGATCAAAACCCACGAAATACGGGTCTCGATTACTCGTCGGACGCGCCCGCACGTCCGACCGTGACCCGATCCCACCTCAGGGCGGCGAACCGGGCGCTCCTTCGGGCGATCCGGACGCCGCCGGACACCGGCGTCGAATCGGAGATCGATCGGATCGCAGACTCCCTGTGGACGCTCGCGCGGGCGGACCGCCGCCCCGACCCCGATCGGCTGCGTCGGCTCCGGCGGCGGCTGGCGGATCTCGAATCGAGGGTCGCCCCGGAGCGGGCGGCGTGCGTCCGTCGGGCCCGCGCGCACCTCCGGGCTTATCGGCGGACGACCGCCGCGCCGTTCGATTCGGGCGCGGATCGTCGACTCGCCGAAGCCGGGGCGCGGATCTGACGGGCGGGTCGGAGCGGCGGTCTACCACTCCATGCCGCCGTTGACGCCGAGCACCTGCCCGGTCATGTACCCGGAGTCGTGGCTCGCGAGAAAGCGGACGATGCCGGCGACGTCGTCGATCTCGGCGAACCGTTCGAGCGGGATGCGCGAGAGGATCTTCTGCTGGACGCGTTCGGGGACCTTGTCGAGCATGTCCGTCTGGACGAACCCGGGGGCGACGCAGTTCGCCGTCGTGTCGTACCGCGCGAGTTCCAGCGCGATCGTCCGCGTGAAGCCGAACAGGCCGCTCTTCGTGGTCGCGTAGTTGGCCTGCCCGTAGTTCCCCTGCTGGCCGACGACGCTCGAGATGTTGATCAGCCGGCCGTGATCGGCCTCCTTCAGGTCGTCGAAGAACGCCTTCGTGCAGTTGAAGACGCCGCCGAGGTTCACCTCCATCACGAGGTCCCAGTCCTCGCGCGTCATCTCCGAGAACTTCTTGTCGACGGTGATGCCGGCGTTGTTCACGAGCACGTTCGTCGTCCCGAACGCCTCCGAGATCGTCTCGCGCATCGCCTCGACCTCGTCGCGGTCGGTCACGTCGGCTTGCACGGCGATCGCCGTTCCCCCCTCGGCCTCGATCCGCTCGACGACGTCGTACGCGTCGCCCTCCGAGGATCGGTAGTTCACGGCGACGTTCGCCCCGCTCCGCCCGAGTTCTTCGGCGATTCCTCGCCCGATACCTCTCGACGAGCCGGTTACGATGCAGGTGCGGTCTTGTAGAGTCATGGTGGGATCACAGGATCGGAGCGCGTCACGCCCGACCGTCGCCTCGGGGCGGTACCCTCGACTCGGTTCCGAAGCGCAGAGCGTGGACGGCGTCCGCGCGACCTTCGAAGGTCGCACACCGCCCGCTCCGTCTCCTTACTGTGTGTCCAACCAATCCCCAGATAAAAGTTGTCCAGCCTCCACTCGCTGAATTAATTTTGTGTGAACGTACGAATCTATCGAATAAATGGTCGACCGGCTCACCGGTCCGGGGTCATCTCGCGCGCTTCCTCGATCCACTGCTCGACGCGACTCTCGGAGACGCCGATCTCGTCGGCTACGTCCCCGGCGTCGGCCTCGGCGAGCGCCGCGACGTCGTCTACGCCGCCGGCGCGGAGCCGCTCCGCGTACGCCGGACCGATGCCGTCGATGTTCTGGAGAACCGCCGACGGGGCGGTTCCCGTCCCCGCGCCCGCGTCCTCGCCCTCGGCCGTGATCGCCGTTCCCTCGGTCGCCTTCTGATCCTCGGAGAGGTCGGTCTCCGTCTGGTCGCCGCTCGCGGCGTCCGACTCGGTCCCCTCGGCCGCCTGTTCCCGCTCCTCGACGGTCGGCTCCCCGGGAGTCACTTCCTCGGTCGCGTCTTCGGGACGATCCGCCGACTCCGCCGACTCCGACCGCTCCTCGTACCACGCCGCCACTTTCGGCCAGAGCTCGGCGTGCGACTTCGCGGAGACGGAGAGTCCGATGTGCCCCGTCGGGAACTCGAAGGTCGTCGCGTCGTCGCTTGCGACGACCTCGTTGAACGGCTTGCTCGCCTCCGGCGGGATGAGGTGGTCGTACTCGCCGACGATCTGGAGGATCGGCATGTCGATCTCGCCGAGGTCGACGCGCTCGCCGTTCAGGGACAGCTCGTTCTCCATCAGCTTGTTCCCCTGGTAGATGTCGCGCAGGAACTGCTCGTAGGTCTCCCCCGCGACGTCGATCCCCTCGGAGAGCCACCGCTCCATCCTCGCGAAGTTCTCCACGAACTCGTCGTCCTCGAGGTTGTCGTACAGGCGGACGTACTTGGTGACGTAGTTGGCCACCGGGTCCATCAGCGCGAACCCGACGTCGAGGAACCCGGCCGGGACGTTGCCGAACGTATCCCTGACCTGCTCGGGCGAGTAGTGCTCGTCTTCGCCCCAGAGTTCGAGGATGCCGCCCGTCCCCGCAAAGCACAGTCCGGCCGCCATCAGCCCGAGGTTCCTGACCTTCTCGGGGTGAAGCGCGGCGTACATCGCGCTCATGGTTCCGCCCATGCAGTACCCGAGGAGGTTGATCGACTCCTGGTCGGACCGCTCGCGAACCACGTCGACGCAGTTGTCGACGTACCGGTTCACGTAGTCGTCGAGCGTGAGGTGGACGTCGAGCGTCGAGGGTTCGCCCCAGTCGATCAGGTACACGTCGAATCCGCTCTCCAGCAGTCGGCGAACCACGCTTCGATCGGGCTGGAGGTCGAGGATGTACGGCCGGTTGATGAGCGCGTAGACGACGAGGATCGGTACGTCGTGTTGCTCTTCCGTCAGCGATTCGTAGTGCAGCAATCGGAGCTTGTTCTCCTCGTAGACGACCTCGCTCGGCGTCTGACCGACCTCGATTTCGGCCATCTGCTCGGCCCGCTCTTCGAACACCTCCGTCCGCTCCGTGAACTCGGTCACGGCGTCCAGCCACTCCCGTTGAAAACGCACGGTCGCCGCGAACGGATTCATTCTTCCACCGCCTCGAGGATCCTGTCGAGCTTCTCCTCGACGGCGTGCTGTCGCCGTTCGAGTTCGACGAGTCGCTTTCCCACCTCCTCGATGTCGCCCTCTGTCGCGAAGCCGTAGGCGTGCAGGGTCGTTTCCGTCACCTCGTCGAGACCCTCCTTCGCGCCGAGCGCGTTGTCGACCGTCTGGCCCGTCGCGAGCGCGAACGCCGTCGTGCCCATCATCTCTTTGAACGCCTCGTTGGACGCGTTGAGCCAGATGTCGCGGAAGTCTTCGAGTTCCACGTCCTCGCCCTCCATCGCGTCGCTCAACCGTTCGGCCTGCTCTTCGGCCGCGCGCATCCACACCTGGTACGCCCGAACGTACCCCTCGGTTCCGTCCTTCATCGTCTCGTCCATCGGCGTGTCGTCGAGGGCCGCGAGCCACGTGTCGAGGAACCGGCTCTGTGCGTCCACGTTCCGCTCGAACGCGTCGACGAAGGCTCGGCTCATCGGCTTCGAGAAATCGGTCCACATCTCGGGGATCTCCCCCGGTGAGTCGTTTCTTTCCATTGGTCTAGTTGTATGTTGGGAAAAACAAAAAGGATTGCTCGGCGCCTATTCGGACTCGGTCGCCTGCGCCATCTGCTGGGTCCCCTCTCTGACCTGCTGTTCGGCCTCGTCGATCGAGTCCATGGCAACGTTCACCGAGTCGTCGACCATCGACATGGACTGTTCGACCATCCGATTGTACGCGTCGGAGTTGTCGTCGATGTTCTGCCGGATCACCTGCCAGGTCTGCTCGTTGATCTGGTTGACGGCGTCGAACTGGTCGTCGACGGCCTGTTCGAGGCTGTCGAACGCTTCCTCCGACTCCTCGCCGGGAACGCCGGCCTTGAACAGGTCGATGTAGGCCTTCCAGATGCTGCGCGTGGCGTCGACGCTCGTCTGCTGGACCGAACGCCCCGACTCCATCGCGTCCTGAAGCGCCTCCGGCAGCTGCTTTTGCGCGTTCGCGCTCTGGTGGAGCCACTGCTGGCCCTGCTTCATCGACTGGCGCTGCATCTCGAACATGGCGGTCATCGGGTTGGACATCTGGGTCTGGTTGGAACTTTCACTCATTGTGATCACCGGGGGATCGCTTTATCGGGATGACGAACGTCTGGACGATGTCGCCCTCGTCGAGGTCTAACGCCTCCCGCTCCGCGTCGGGAATGCTGATCCGACCGCCGCTTTGGACGCGCGTCTTGAACATCGCCATTCCCATACCCATCGACACGAGGTCTGCGGGGCTGCCCGTCCCCGATCCGGCGTTCGCCGACAGCATCTGGTTGACCCACCGCATCTGTTGATCGGTAAACTCCTCGCCCGCCTTCTGCATCTGCTTCGCGAAGAACGCCGGCGACCACGGCATATCGTTCAGTCCGTCCGTCATCTCATCCGTACCTGGGATCTCCACGCACAAGTATTTTCCCCTTAGAACCACTCAGTACCAGTAGATGGTAATGACTGTCGACGAGTGGTGGGAAGCGAGCCGACCGAAGGGAAACCGCGTATCGAAATAGCTAATAACCCATGATACCCACTACCAAACTATCCGACTTTACAAATGAGTAGTCAAGAAACGAAAGGAGACGCCGCTACCCTCGGGTACGGTTTCACCGACGCGTGGATTCGAGCGACCGGCCACATGATCAACAGCGCGGTCGAGGCCCAGCGGGCGGCGCTGGCCGCCTACGGGATCGACCGGGATTCGGCGAGCCTCACGGGCGGGACCGACTCCGTCTCGTACTCGAAAGACGACTGGTCCGATCGGCGGACGGACGACTCGCCGGACGAGATCGGCGTCGGCACCACCGTCTCCTTCAGCAAGACGCTCTCGGAGGACGACGTCGCCGTGTTCGCCGACGCGAGCGGCGACACGAACCGCCTCCACCTCGACGAAGCGTTCGCCGAGGAGTCCCGATTCGGCGACAGGATCGTTCACGGGACGCTCGTCTCCGGGCTGATCAGCGCCGCGCTGGCCCGGCTTCCGGGTCTCACGATCTACCTCTCGCAGGACGTCGAGTTCCTGCGCCCCGTCTACCCCGATCAGCGGCTGACGGCGACCGTCGAGGTGATAGAGGACATGGGTAACAGCCGGTACCTGCTATCGACTGACGTGTACGACGAAGAGGACCGCCAGATCATCGAGGGCGAAGCCATCGTCCTCATCGACTCGCTTCCCAGTCCCGACGCGGAGTGACCGGCGAACCTGACGATCTCCCCTCCGGACGTATCACTCGTCCCTTGCTAACTGTTTACACCCTTCGGGCCGACTGCCGATACGGACATGAGCGACAGCGAGCAACCACGGCCCTCGGTCACGCTGTTCGTCCGGACGAAGCCCGCCTGCGGCGTCGAGGGCTACAAGCGCCGGGTTCTGGAGCGGCTGACGGCGCTCCGCCGGGAGGGAAAACTCGCGGACTACGACGTCGAGCTGTGGGAGAAGGCGATCCCGTGCGAGGGCCCGATCGAAGAGTGCGACGCTCTCGACTCCGTCCACAGACGCATCGAGCGGTTCGAACGCTGGGCCGAACGGCACGACGCCTCGATCGACGGCGCGTTCCGCCGCCGGGAGATCCATTCGGCCATCACGGACGAGACGTACTCCGTCCTCTCCCTTCCCACGCTCTGTCTCGCGGCCTACGAGGACGACGAACTCCGCGCCGTCTACCCTCACGTCGACGGCGACGAAACCTACTCCGTGTTGGACTTTCTCGAAGCGCTCGGAAACGGATGACGACGGCGTTGCCGAAACCGTGTGATGGATGTCGATATTATGTCCTTTAACGGATTGCATTCTGTTTTAGCCAAGCACTATATGTGTGTGCGTGGTGCCACTAGCTGACCGACGGTCGGACGGCACCCGACCGGCGACGCGTCCTTCGGCGAAGTCGGACGGCGAGTCGTAACGCGGATTCGAACCCACCCATGAGCCAACACACGACCAACTACGACGCGGTTTCGAACGGCATCGAATCGACACCGGAGCCTCTCGCGGTCCCCGCGGAACTCGACTCGGCGGGCACGAAGCTCGTGTACCTCTACCTGCGGACCGCAGAGGAGGTGACGGTCGACGAACTCCGCGAGTCGCTCGGCATGAAGACCATCACCCTGTATCCGATTCTCTCGACCCTCGACCGGAAGGGGTTCGTCCAGCAGCGCGGCGACACCTACCGCTGTTCTTCCTGATCGGCGTCGATTCGGTCCGTCGCCGTCTCCCGTCGCGGTCCCTCGACGCCACCGCGCGGTCCCCATCGGGACGAAAAAATCGAAGGCCGATCAGATTTCCACCGCGCCGACCCACGCGTCCTCGCCGTGTCTCGGGCACCAGTGCACGTGCGCCTCGGCGCAGCGGTGGTCCATCGTCCACCCGCAGTTGCAGTAGTGCTGCACCTCCCTCGTCGCCATCGTCCGTCGGCAGAGCTTGCATCTCACGGCCATGTCAGAGGGTAGCACTCGGACGGAAATAAACGGCTTTCACGTCCGGACGGGACAGTCCCGCGGGTTGTCTCGACCCGATCAGCGGGCGAACAGGGCGGCGATCCCGCCGCCGCCGCCGATGCTCATGCCGACGACGCCGTACCTCGCGCCCTCCTCGCGCATCGCGTGCGCCAGCGTCGTCGCGAGCATCCCGCCGCTCGCCCCGATCGGGTGGCCGAACGCGATCGCGCCGCCCAGCGGGTTCAGCCGCTCGCGGGGGATCCCGAGCTCCGCGGCGACGTACACCATCTGGGCGGCGAACGCCTCGTTCAGCTCGAAGACGTCGACGTCGTCCGCGTCGAGGTCGTTCGCGCGGAGCAGCTTCTCGACGGCGTCGCCGACGGACATCCCGAACCACTTCGGATCGCGGTAGGCGACGGCGTAGTCGACGACCCGGGCGAGCGGGTCGAGGCCGGCGTCGCGGGCGGCGTCGGCGTCGCCGAGCAGCACGGCGCTCGCGCCGTCGCCGAGATCCGAGGCGTTCCCGGCGGTGATCGTCCCGTCGCGGCGGAACGCGGGCCGGAGGTTCGCGAGCCGGTCGAGGCTCGTGTCCGCCCGCGGCCCCTCGTCCCGCCGCACCTCCTCGCCGTCGACGGTCACCGGGACGATCTCGTCGTCGAACGCGCCGCCCTCGACGGCCGCGACGGCGCGCTCGTGGCTTTCGAGCGCGTACTCGTCCTGTTCCTGCCGGGAGATATCGAACCGCTCCGCGAGGTCCTCCGTCAGTTCGCCCATGTGGGCGTCGGAGGCGACGTCCCACAGCGCGTCGTAGATCATCGAGTCGACGAGCGTCAGGTCCCCGTGACGGTGGCCGCGGCGGACGCCGGAGAGGACGAAGGGCGCGTTCGACATCGACTCCGTGCCCCCCGCGACGACGAACTCGGCCCGGTCGGCCGCGATTCGGTCCGCCCCGAGCGCGACGGCGCGCAGCCCCGACCCGGACGCCTCGTTCACCGTCGTCGCCGGTACCTCCTCCGGGAGCCCGGCGTCGACGGCGACCTGTCGGGCGGGGACCTGCCCGATTCCGGCCGAGATCGCGTTGCCGAGGGCGACCCAGTCGAGCCGCGTCGCGTCGAGCGACGTTCGGTCGAAAAGGCCCGCGAGCGCCGTCGCGCCGAGTTCGACGGCGGATCTGTCGGCGAGCGAGCCGAGAAACGAGCCGTGCGCGGTTCGAGCGGCGTCGATGAGCGCGATCTCCGTCATGAACTGTCGGGAAGCACGCGCGCGGCGGCCAAGTAACCGCGGAGCGTTCCGATCGCGCGAGCGTTCGGATCACGCAACAGTCCGGCCGCGGAGCGTTCCGATCGCGGCGATCAGAAACGGTCTCCGCCGGCCGCCGGCCTCAGCGTCGTCGGTTCGCCCGCTCGTACGCCTCCGGCTCGGCTTCGGGCAAGTACACGACGTTCTCGCGTCCGAGTCGGTATCTCACGACCGCGCCGTCGCGTTCGAGTTCGGAGAGGGTCCGGCTCACCATCGACGGCGACAGCCGCGTCGCCTCGACGAGCGTCTTCTGGTGGATTTGCCCGCCGTTCCGTTCGACGTGGGCGAGGAGACACTCCGCCGGCGTCGCCCCCTCTTCGAGCATGAGTTCGGCCCGCGAACGCGGCCGCTCGTCGGCCGGGGGGCTTCGGAGCCCGTCCGCTTCGCGCGCCGACTCGACGGACCCCGATTCGCGCTCGGATTCGCCCCCGCGGCGGCCGAACCGGGCGGCGACGCGCCTCAACAAGCGATCGATGGCGCTCATCGTCCCGACCCCTCGACTCCCGCTCCGCCCCGTTTCGATGCGATCGGCATCTGACGTACTGTAGCTCCCGAGGGATCCGAATCACGGAATTGCTTGCTCGCGCAAGCCGGTTTTATACCCGACCTCGGAATCCGCTTCCGTCGGCGGGTTCGCGACGAACGGCCGAGGCGGCGGCGCGTCTGAAACGCCGGCCGCGCGACGCCCCGCGAGGCGTCCGCGGGCCCGACGAATAACAGAGTTTAATACTCGAACGGCCGTTAGTTAATACATGACCGTCGTAAGCGTCTCGATGCCGGAGGAGCTTCTTTCCCGAATCGACGCCTTCGCCGACGAACACGGCTACACCGGTCGGAGCGAGGTGATCCGCGAGGCGTCCCGCAACCTCCTCGGGGAGTTCGAGGACAAGCGGCTCGAAGACCGCGAACTCATGGCCGTCGTGACGGTCGTGTTCGACTACGAGACGACGAGCGTCGAAGAGCGGATGATGCACCTGCGACACGAGTACGAGGGGCTCGTCGCCTCGAACTTCCACAGCCACGTCGGCAACCACTACTGCATGGAACTTTTCGTCCTCGAGGGGCGGCTCGAAGACATCTCCACGTTCGTCGGAAAGATCCGCGCGACGAGAGACACCCTCAGCGTCGATTACTCGGTGATGCCGGTGGACAGCTTCGACGGGTTCGGGGAGATCGAGTAGACGGCGCGACCGGGTCGGCGCACGCGGCGCCGCGGATCGACGGCGAACCCCGCTCGCGATCCCGCGGTCGGTCGCTCCGCGTTTTCGTTTCGAAACGAGCCATTCTTATTATCTCATATCCGTATTTTAATACATGGTCGTTGTGAGCGTCTCGATGGACGATGCCCTGCTCGATCGGGTCGACGAGTTCGCGGACGAGCACGGCTATACCGGTCGAAGCGAGGTGATCCGCGAGGCGGCGCGGGCGCTCCTCGGCGAGTTCGACGACCGTCGTCTCGACGGGCGGGAGCTGACGGGAACCGTGACGGCGCTTTTCGAGTACGACAGTCCCGCGGTCGAGCGGCGGATGATGGACCTCCGCCGCGAGTACGAATCGCTCGTCGTGTCGAACGCCCACCACTGCGTCGGCGACGAGCGCGGGTGCGTCGAGACGTTCGTCGTCGAGGGCGACCTGTCGCAGATCTCCGCGTTCGTCGGCGCGCTTCGGTCGACGGCGGAGACGATGACCGTCGACTACGCGCTGAATCCGATCGACGGGATCGTCGACCCGCTCGCGTCGGAGCGCTGAGTCACCCCTCGTCGGAGCCGATCCAGACGGCGTTGCGGACGAGGTCCCCGTGGGCGCGCTGGAGGCGCTCCGACAGCGCCTGCTGGGAGATGTCGAACTCGCGCGCGAGCGCTCCGGTGGAGGTGCGACTCGGGATCTCGTAGTAGCCGCGTTCGAGCGCCGCCTTCCCGTCTCGTACTGGTTCTCGGTGAGGCCGAACTTCGCGCGACGGCGATCGTCGGCGAGACCGCGTCCGTCCTCCCGCCGGCTAGTTATATATGCCCTGGCATAACAAGTACACTGAACTACCTCCTCGTGTCGGCTTACTCTCCGCCGTGACGACTGCCGTCGAACTTAGCTTTCCTCCTGAGGCGTTTGTTCTCTCGGAAACGGTCGCAGAACACCCCGACGCCGAGTTGGACGTCGAGCGGGCCATCGCGAACCGCGCCGTGCTCGTGCCGTTCATCTGGGCGTCGAACGTCGATTTCGACGCCTTCGACCGATCGCTGGCCGCGGATTCGACCGTCACCGTCGGGGACTCGGTCGCGGTGACGGGAGACCGTCGCCTGTACCGGATGGAGAGCCTCCAGTGGGGCGAGATCATCCGGTATCTCGTCTCGGAGAAGGAGGCGACTGTACAGCGGGCGCGACTGCGGGACGGTCGCTGGCGGCTGCGGGCGTTCTTCTCCGATCGACAGAACGTCTCCGGGTTACTCAAGTTCTGCCGGAGGCGGGGGCTGGACCTCGACGTGGAACGGGTGTACCCGCTCGAAGAGCTGAACCTCCACCGCGCCGGATTCGACCTCTCGGAAGCCCAGCACGAAGCGGTCAGTCTGGCGCTGTCGTCCGGCTACTACGACATTCCTCGAACGACGACGGCGGCCGAGTTGGCGGCCGAACTCGGCATCTCTTCGCAGGCGCTGTCCGAACGGCTTCGGCGCGCCCACCGGACGTTCGCCGAAGCCACCGTCCTCCGGTAGGGCGATCGGACCGACGCGGATTTCGCGGCCGGAGCGCGCCTCTCGGCCGGCGAGCCGCCGCGAGCGGACCGCATTTCGCTGTCGGAATAGCTATAAGCGGGCACACTCTCCACTGTGATAATGTTCTCGCCGTCGAAGAGACGTCTCCGAATCGCCTTCGTCGCCCTCCTGCTGCTCTCTCTCGCGGCCGTCGGGTACGGGTTCGCGAAGTCGTCGACAGACACGACGCTCGAACAGCACCTCGACGGGGAAGGCGGCGTCGACGAGGGGGCGCAGATCGCCTCCGAATCGGACGGCGTCACCGTCGTCGCGACCGACTCGAACTCCTGGCGGGGCGAGCGCAGCGAGGGGCCGCGCGCGCTCGCGGAACTCGTCGCGTTCGAACCCGACGGGACGGTCCTCTACTACGACGACTCGCACACGCGGTACTGGGACGTCGACCCCGTACCGGGGACGCAGAGCACCGTCGAGTACTCGTACGCCGACCACCTCGACGGAAACGAGTGCCCGGCCGCCGACGAGTGGAACCACAGCGAGTACGGCGTCGACCGGGAGACGTGGGACACCTACTACGAGGAGCACGGAAAGATCGACGCCTGCACGTACAACGGCGTCGAGCGCGCGAACCTCTCCACCGGCGAGACCGAGGAGGTCTGGGGCCACCCGACGCCCGGTAAGGAGGCGACCCGGTACCACGACGTCGACCGCATCAACGACACCCACATCGTCGTCGCCGACATCTACCTCGACGGCATCCTCGTCGCCAACACCGAGACCGACGAGATCGCGTGGCGGTGGAACGCGTCCGACGACATCCCCACCGACGGCGCCGGCGGGCCGTACCCCAAGGACTGGTCGCACATCAACGACGTGGAGGTGCTGGAGGACGACCGCATCATGGTGAGCGGCCGCAACTTCGACCGCGCGCTCTTCGTCACGCCGCCGGATCGGGCCGGCGGCGAGGCGACGGCGAACGTCTCCGCGGACGACGTGAGCGAGACGACGAACGAAACGGCGTCGAACGAAACCCCGCCGAGCGCCGAGCTGGACGAGGAGTGGACGCTGGGCGAGGAGGACGACTACGAGATACTCTACGAGCAGCACAACCCCGACTTCATCAACGAGAGCAACGGCGGGCCGGCTGTCGTCGTCGCGGACAGCGAGAACAACCGCGTCCTCGAGTACCAGCGCGTCGACGGCGAGTGGGAGCAGACGTGGGTGTGGCGCGACGCGCGGATGCAGTGGCCGCGCGACGCCGACCGCCTGCCGAACGGCCACACGCTCATCACGGACTCGAACGGCAACCGCGTCTTCGAGGTCGACGAGGAGGGCGAGACCGTCTGGAGCGCCAACGTCGCGTTCCCCTACGAGTCCGAGCGTCTGGGCACCGGCGACGAGAGCGCCGGCGGCCCGAGCGCAGAGTCCGCAGACATCGCCTCCCGCGAAGGCTCCGCCGGGGACTGGTTCTGGATCACGCTCAAGAAGGTCCTGCCGGGCAAGTACGTGAACGGGCTGATGTACGTCACGCCGGTCTGGATGGGGCTGGCCGAGGTGCTGGCGCTCGCGCTCGGCCTCGTCGTCGCGCTCGCGTGGGGCGCGACGGAACTCCGGTGGTACCTCGGGAACCGTCGGTCGTGATCGGCGGACGACCCTGACGAATCGTTCGACTTCGACGTTCTCGATCCCGAGCAGTCCGCACGCGACCGGTCGGACCGCACCCCTTCCGACGGCGCGGATTCGAGGGAGAGAGACGCGAATGCGACGCACTGTCATTACACTCTTAATACACGTGGGCAGTGATAGCACACTGTATGAAACCGGATCCGTTCGGTCGCGCGATCCGCGACCACTTCCTCGGCGAGCGAACGGAATCGCTCGTCGACCGCGACGGGGAGCGAACGCGCGAGCACCCGATCGAGGGGAACTACTTCGGCGAACACGACGACGACGCGTGGCGGGATCGGTGGCTGGAGGGGCCGCTGATCGATCTCGGGGCCGGCGCGGGGCGGGACGCCCTCCACTATCAGGAGCGGTTCGAAACAGTCGCCGTCGACGTGAGCGAACACCTCGTTCGGACGATGCGTGATCGCGGCGTGGACGACGCCCGACGGGCGGACATGTTCTCCTTGCGCGAGCACTTCGACCGCGATCGGTTCCGTTCCGCGCACTCGATCGGGACGCAGGTGGGGCTGGCCGGATCGATGGACGGCGTCCGCGCGTTTCTCCGCGATCTCGCGCACGTGACGACGCCCGACGCGACCGCCGTGGTCGACAACTACGCGCCGGAAAAAGACGCCACGAAGAACGTGTTCGCCTACCGGGACGATCCCGCGCCCGGGCTGGGGTACCGCGTCTACCACGAGGAGTACGATGGCGACGTCGGTCGGACGCTGCTGTTTCGGATTTTCAGCGTCGATCGGCTCCGGGAGGCGGCGATCGGAACGCCGTGGAAGGTCGCCGAGGCCCGATACGGAGACGTCCAGTGGAGAGCGATCCTCGGAAAGCGGTAGGACGGATCGGTCCGTTCCCGTTCGATCCACGTCCCCGACCGCCCGCTCCCTTCGTCCGTTTTCGACCCGCGACGCGCGACAGCGTTTCGCCCCCGCGCGTCGTACTCCTCCCATGGCCGCGACGTCCGTGCGGGTCGGTGTGCTGAGCCTTCACAACAGCAGGGAGACGAAGGCGATCCTGAACGCCGTCGAGGCGCTCGGTCATCGCCCCGAGTGGCTCCGCGAGGAGAACACCGTCTTTCGGGTGACGGGCGGGCGACCGCGGTTGTCGCCGGACGTGGACGTCGTCGTCAATCGGCTGCTGGTGTCGAACGTCGACCGGCCGGCGGAGCACCTCGGCGTCGCACGCACGATCGCGGGGCTCCGGCCGACGCTGAACCACCCGGACGCGGTGGCGCGCGCGGCCCACAAGACGGCGACCGCGGCGCTGCTCGCCCGCGATGGGATTCCGACGCCGGACGCGGCCTTCGCGCTCTGCGCCGAGCGGCTGACCGAACTGCGGGGGGAGTTCGGCGAGGAGGTCGTCTACAAGACCGCGATCGGGACACACGGCGGGACCGCCTGGAAGCTCGACTCGGCCGAGCCGCTCGCGGCCGCCGTCGGCTCGCGGCGGGCGTTCCTCCAGGAGTTCGTCTCCCGGGGCGAGGGCCGCCCCCGCGACCTCCGGGTGTACGTCGTCGCCGACGCGGTCGTCGGCGCGATGTACCGCTACGCCCCGGCGGGGGAGTGGCGAACCAACGTCGCGCGCGGCGGCGAGGTGGAGGACGCGACGGAAACGTTATCGGACGAGGCCGCGCGGTTGGCCCGACGGGCGACCGCCGTCGTCGGACTCGACTACGCCGGCGTCGATCTCATCGAGTGCGACGGGCGGTGGCTCGTCCTCGAAGTCAATCCCACGGCGGGGTTCAGAGGGCTCTACCGCGCGACCGGTCGAAGCCCCGCGCCGTCTCTCGCGGCGCTCGCGATAGAGCGCGCCGGGGGTCGCGTCGACGCCGATCTGACGGGACGGCTCGCCGCGACGCTCGACGACTCCGAGCCGTCGTGCACCCCGTCGCTCGCGCGGTCGGTCGCCGCGGAGCAGCCGGTGATCGGGTTCACGGAGCGCGTCGTCGTGAGCGGAACGACGGGGACGAAGGCGGTCGTCGGCAAGTCCGACACCGGCGCGGCGCGGACGAGCGTCGACCTCCGACTCGCCGCCGAGATCGGCGCGGGGCCGATCCACACCGTCAGCACCGTCCGTTCGGGGGGGACCCGGCGCGGCCGGAGCAGGCCGGTGGTCGATCTGGTGCTCGGCGTCGGCGGCAGACAGCACACGGTCGCCGCGAACATCGAGGACCGAGGCCACATGGACTACCCCCTGCTCATCGGCCGGGACGTCCTGCAGCACTACGTCCTCGACATCGGGCGACGGGTCGACGACCGGGCGAGTCGCGCGGACGGCGGGACGTGACGTCGGCGACGGTCGCCCCGCGTCGGGGCGAGGAACGCCCGTCCCGCGCCGACGTCGATGCGGAAAGAACGTCCCGGTTGGATGCGTTTTTCACGGTCTCTTGCCATTCGATCGCATGGAACGACCCGATCTCGACGCCTTCGCGTCGCGGCGCTCGACCGTGTACGGCGCGCGGGGCGTCGTGGCGACGAGTCAACCGCTCGCCGCGCAGGCCGGACTCGCCGTCATGCGCGACGGCGGCAACGCCTTCGACGCCGCCGTCGCGACCGCCGCCGCGCTCAACGTCGTCGAACCGACGAGCACCGGGCTCGGCGGCGACGTGTTCGCCCTCTACCGCACCGCCGACGGCGAGGTCGGCGCGATGCGGAGCTGCGGGGACGCGCCCGCGGAGGCGACGATCGAACGCGTCCGCCGGGCGGTCGCCGACGCGGAGGGCGTAGACCCCGACGAGGCGACGATGCCGTACCGCGGCGCGCACGCGGTCACCGTGCCGGGAACGGCCCGCGGCTGGGAGCTGACGGCCGACGCGCTCGGTCGGAAGTCGCTTTCCGAACTCCTCCGCCCGGCGATCCGCTACGCGACCGAGGGCTACCCCGTCTCGGAGGTCGTCGCCGCGCAGTGGGAACACGGCGAGGACGTGTTCGAGGCCGACCACGCCCGCGCGGCGTACCTCTTCGACGGCCGCGCCCCCTCCGTCGGCCAGCGCGTCCGCCTCCCCGAGCTCGGGTCGACGCTCGAAACCGTCGCCGAGGAGGGCGCGGACGCCGTCTACGAGGGCGAAATCGCGGAGCAGATCGTCGCGGAGGTGCGGTCGAAGGGCGGCTTCCTCTCCCGTTCGGACCTCGCGGCGTTCGAACCGGAGTTCATAGAGCCCGTCTCGACGACGTACGGCGGCGCCGAGGTGTACGAGCTGCCGCCGAACAACCAGGGGCTCGTCGCGCTCGAAGCGCTGAACATCGCGGCGGAACTGGGAGCCGGCGAGCACCCGGCGGGATCGACGGGGCGGATCCACCGCCTCGCGGAGGCGACGAAGCTCGCGTTCCACGACGGCCACCGCTACATCACGGACCCGGAATACGAGGAAACTCCGCCGCTCGGCTCGAAGGCGTGGGCGCGGCGGCGCGCGGCCGGGGTGGGCGAGGAGGCCGCGAGCGACGTGACGTTCGGCGTCCCCGACGCGCGCGCGGAGGACGCGGACACCGTCCTCCTGACCGTCGCGGACGACGAGGGGAACGTCGTCTCCTACATCAACTCCCGCTTCGCGGGCTTCGGCAGCGGCCTCGTCGCCGGCGACACGGGGATCGCCCTCCAGAACCGCGGCGCGTCGTTCTCGCTCGATCCGGACCACCCGAACCGCCTCGAACCGGGCAAGCGGCCGTTCCACACGCTCGTCCCCGCGGTCGCGCGGCTCGCTGACGACGACTGGGCGGCTTTCGGCGTCATGGGCGGCTACATGCAGCCGCAGGGCCACGTGCAGGTCGTATCGCACGTCGTCGACGACGGCCTGCCGCTGCAGGCGGCGCTCGACCGACCCCGCTGGCGCTACCGCGAGGACGGCACGCTGGCGGTCGAACCGCACTTCCCCGACGACGTGGCGGTCGGTCTCGCGCGGCGGGGCCACGACGTGCGCGTCCTCCAGCCGGCGCTGTTCGGCGGGGCGCAGATCGTCCGAAACGACGCGGGCGTCCTCTCGGCGGCGACCGAGCCGAGAAAGGACGGCGGCGCGGTCGGGTACTGATCCGGCTTCGTCGCGGCGGTTCGGGCGTCGACGTCGGTTGACGGCGGCAGCGAGGCCAACCCGCCGCCGCCGGCACTCCGTCGGCGGTCAGGCGACCCTGTAGTACAGTCGAACCTCCCCGTCCTCGCCCTCGGTCAGCGCCCGCTTTTCGGCCTCGCCGTGGAAGACGAGCGTCTCGAGCGCCATCTCGACGAGAATCTCCGAGCGCCGCCTCGACAGCTGCCACCCGACGGCGTCCCTGATGGCGTCCACGAGGGTCGACTCCTCGTCGTCCCCGGAACAGATCCTCGACCGCGTACGCCGCCGGAGAACCGGCTTCCAGGGCGTCGCGCACGGTGTTCAGCAGGTCGTCCACCTCGGTCGCGCGGTTCCAGTCTTCGTCGCCGATCGACATGCGTCGTCCTACTCGTCGGGTCGATATAGGTCTGTTCGGACCGTCGAACCGACGGGCGACTCGGCCGCCGGCAGGCGAACGTTTATGCTTCCGACGGCGCTACTTCGTGCGAATGAATGGCACGACGCGGACCCACGTGCTCCGGGTCGATCTCGCGTCGAACGACGTCTCCCGCGAGCGCGTCCCGGAGCGGTGGCGACGGCGTTACCTCGGCGGGAAGGGGCTCGGTGCCCGCTACCTTTTCGACGAGGTCGGTCCGGGGACGGACCCGCTCGATCCCGACAACCTCCTCGGATTCTTGCTCGGTCCGCTGTCCGGGTTCCTTCCGGGCGAGCAGCGCTACGCCGCCGTCACGAAGTCGCCGCTCACCGGCGCGTTTCTGGACTCGTACGGCGGCGGCTCCTTTCCCGCGCGGCTCGCGGGCGCGCTCGACGACTGTCTCGGCCTCCTCGTCACGGGGCGGGCCGACGAGCCGGTCGCGATCGTGGTGGAGGACGGCCGCGCGGCGATCGAGCCGACCGACCTCTGGGGGGCTGACACGGTCGAGACGGACGCGGCGTTTCCGGACGCGGCCGTCGCCTGCGTCGGCCGCGCGGGCGAGTCGAGGGTCGCGTACGCGACGATCTCGTCGGACGGCGGCGACCACCACGCCGGTCGGGGCGGTGCGGGGGCGGTCATGGGTGCAAAGCGAACGAAGGCGATCGTCGCCCGAGGGGACGAACCCGCCGTCCCCGGCGAACTGGCCGCGCTTTGCGACCGGGACGCGGCAGCCTACGCCGACGGCGACACCGGCCGCTGGCTCGCGGCGGGCGCGACGATAGAGAGCGTCGACTTCGCGAACGAGGTCGGCGCGCTCGCGACCGAGGGGTGGAGCCGCGGGCGATTCGAGGGCGCGGCCGAGATCGGGATCGAAGCCGCCCGCGACGCCGCCGTCGGCCGCGAGCGCCCCGACGACGCGGTTCCGGGCGGTTTCCGCGTGGAGACCGACGCCGGCGAGAGCGTCCCGCGCGGGGCGACGCCGATGACGCTCGGGGCGGGACTCGGCGTCGCCGACTTCGACGCGGTCGCGGCGCTCGGGCGGGCGTGCGACCGGCTGGGAGTCGACGTGATAAGCGCCGGCAACGCCGTCGCGTGGGCGGTGCTCGCCCGCGACGAGGGGCTCCTCGGTCGCGATCTCGCGTTCGGCGACCGGTCCGTCTCGGACCTCTCCTTCGGCGACCACGAGGCCGCGCTGGAACTGCTCCGCGCCGTCGCGGGCCGGGACGGCGAACTCGCGGACGCGCTCGCGGACGGCGTCGACGCCGCCGTCGAGCGCTTCGGCGGCGACGACCTCGTGCCCACCGTGAAGTCGATGGAGCTGCCGGGGTACGACCCGCGCGGCGCGCCGGGGATGGCGCTCGCGTACGCGACGAGCGATCGCGGCGGCTGCCACCGGCGCGCCCGCCCGATCGAGTCAGAGGCGCTCGACGCCGGCGGCTGGACCGCCGCCGACCGCGTTCGGGCCGTCGTGGCCGAGCAAAACCGACGCTCCGTCCTGTGGAGCCTCGTCGCCGACGACTTCGTGGGCGAGACGCTGCGCGCCGATCTCGGCGCGGAGTGGCTCCGGGCGGTCGACGTTCCGCTGGACGCGGCGGATCTCGCGCTCGCGGGCGAGCGGATCTGGACGCTCGTCAGGCTGTTCAACGCGCGCGAGGGATTCGCCCGCGACGCCGACCGGCTCCCGGCTCGGTTCGCGGAACCGCTTCCGGACGGCCCGACGGCCGGACGCGCGCTCGACCCGGACGCGTTCGAGCGACTGCTCGACGCGTACTACCGCGCCCGCGGCTGGGATCTCGACGGGATTCCCACCCGGGAGACGCTCGAACGGCTCGATCTCGCCGGGACCGTCGACGGCGGATCGCCCGCGGCGGACACGAACGACGCGGACGACGCGCGACAGCCATGACCGAACGAATCGACCTCGACGACCTCGACGTAGCGACCGACGACGAGCGAACGCCCACTCGCGGGGACTGGTTCTGGCGGGGCGACGGGGACCCGCGAGACGAGTATCCCGAGGACGCCCCGTCGACGGCGACCCCGGCCGAGTCGGACGCGGCTCCGGCCGACACGGACGCGGCGGAGGTCGATCCGACCGAGGTCCGCGCAGTCCCGCGCGTTCCGCGCGAGCGCGAGAACTGGCCGGTCGGCATCCCGATCGAGGGCGGCGGCGCTGGCGGTGCTGGCGGCGGATGGGATACGAACGGTTCCGGCGGGATCGCTGGCGACGCGACCGCCGGTGACGCGGCACCCGACGATGCCGGCGCGTCGCGAACGCCGGCCGGCGACGCGGCGGACGAGCCGGCGACGCTGACCATGGCGATGACGTACGAGGCGATTCGGCGGCTCGACGATCCGGCGGGCGTCATCGCCGACGCCCGCGGGTGGGCCGACTGGATCGGCGTCGTCGGGGACGTGCCGGCGCACGCGCTCAACGCCTTCCAGCGTCGACACGGCGTCGACGTGGACTTCTTCAACGGGGCTGGAACCGCTCCCGCGGAGCGGCTCGCCGCGATCGACTCGTCCTCGATGTTCGACGCCGAACGCCTCGTCGTCGTCGGCGTCGACGGCGAGGAGGGACTCGCCCGCCGAACCGGCTGGGAGTTCGTTCCGCTTTCGATCGCCGCGGCGAAGGCCGGATGGACGATCGACGGCAGCGAGGCGTCCGACGGCGGGTGAGCGCGGCGAAATCGGTTCGATCCCGCGGTATCTTTTTGTGAGGTGACCACGCTATGTCAGATCATGTCACTCCGGAACGCGATCCGACAGAACGCGGCGCTCACGGCCGTGTTGTTCCTGTTCGGCGGGTGGACGCTCTTCACGCTCTGGAGCGTGTACGGTTCGATGGGACCGGTGACCGGCGGCGACTGGATCGGCCCGAACGGCGTCGGCGGCGTCGCGGGGGTCGTCATCCTCGCGGTCGTCCTCGCGCTCGTCGTGACCGTCTACGCCGAACTCGGCGAGACGGGGCCTGCGCCCGAGCGATTTCCGCCGGACGAGTGAAGCCGGTCGTTGGCTGGAGGCCGGGAAAAATATAAGCCGCTTCCCGAGCCATTGCTTCGCAATGTCACGGAAGGTGAACTGGCGGCCGCGGGCGGGCGTCGAGCGCGTGAAGAACGCTCGCATCGTGGACGCGGCGGCGCCGACCGACGGCGAGGACGACGAGAGCGACGAGCCGGCCGAACCGCGGTCGTTCGAGGTGTGGACGCACTCGTCGCCGCACATCATCAACGATGGGGAGGTCGACGGCGACGTCTCCTTCGATGACGAGCTGAAAGAGCGCGTCCTCGCCCGGCTGGCGACGCGCCGCGAACGGTAACCGCCGGTTCGTCGGGTTCGCGTCGCCACGTCGGTCGGCACCGTCGGCACCGCGATCGCTCAGCCCATCTGCACCGCGATCTCCGATTCGAACTCGACGTAGCCCGAGAGCAGGTGACCGACCGCCTCGTAAAACGTCGAGTCGGCGTGCTCGACGACGTCGGCCGCGCAGTCGTCCACCCAGCGATCGAGGTGTTCCTCGTGGAAGACGCGCTGGTAGCCGAACGCGTCGCGGTCGCCGTCGCGCTGTCGCCGCACGAGCCGCCGGACGAACGCGAGTTCGACGGCGACGTGATCCGCCTCCTCGGGGTAGTCGTCCGCGGGCGTCCATCCCACGGCCGCGTAGCTCGATTTCACGCGAGCGAGGCCGTCGCCAAGGTAGTCGGTGTCGTCGCGGTAGTGGGTCTCGTGCGGCAGGATCGGCGGACGCGGACCGACGAACAGCCGGGAGTACTCCAGTTGGAGCGCTTCGCGGACGGCGTCCGGATCGCGGTCGGCGCGCTCGTCCACGAACGCCGTCAACGCGGCGAAGCCGGCGTCGAGCGCGTCCCCGACCGCCGCGTCCGGAACCCGGATCTCCCCGCCGAGGAGCGTCTCGACGAACGGTTTCGTCGGCGCGTCGGCGAGGGCGTCGACGAGGAAGTTCGCGAACTCCAGGCGCGCCCGGTACAACTCGCGCTGGTCGAGCGCCATCAGCTTCCACCCCGGTCGTACAGGCGCGCCGCGCGACAGTTGCCGCAGTACTCGAAGACGCTCCCCTCCGCCCCGGGCGCGACGTCGCCGACGAGGTGGCCCACCTCCTCCTGGATCTTCCGCGCCGACCGCTCGCTCGTGAACGGCTCCCCGCAGCGCCGACACGCCAGCATCTCGCCTTCGACCACGCGCGTCCAGCCGTCGCCGCCGCGGTTCTCCGGCAGGAGATCGAGGTGGAGACCTCCGTCGAGTTCGATCGCGCCCTCGACGCACCCGTCCTCGCAGAGGCCGCAGTTGACGCAGCGTTCGTGGTTGAACTCCAGGTCGCCGTCGACGCGGCGGATCGCGTCGGTCGGACAGAGCGTCGAACACGTCGGGGTGAGCGTGCAGTCGTCCGTCACCTCGATCCGACCGAAGCTTTCGAGCCCCCGAATCACCCGGCGGTCGGGCTCGACGCGTTCCGCGATCGCGCGGACGCTTTCGAGCGCCCAGTCGTGCGTGCTGAACGCCGGCTTCTCGCCCTCGTCCGCCGCGCCGCCCGCCGCCTCGTGATCCCCGGGCGGGACCGGCGTCGGATCGAGTCCGTCGACGAAGCCCCCCACGGCGTCGACGAAGGCCCCGGGATCGTCCGGTTCGGGCGCGAGGAACGCGACGCGCTCGCCGAGTCCGAGGTCCGCAGTCGCGCGGTTGAGCCGCTCGCAGAGCGCGGCCTTGGGGTCCGCCCCCGAGTGGCGGCAGTCGCACCCGCAGCCGACGAGGAGCACGCCGTCGGCACCGGCGGCCAGCGCGTGGAGCGCGTGCGCCTCCCCGACGGTGTCCGCGCAGTTGACGGCGACGGGGAGGATCGGGGGGTACGAGACGTCGAACTCGTCGGCGGCGGCGAGGCGGCCGTACTCGCGGAGCGCGTCGTCGGCGCGCTCGGAGCAGACGAACGCGACGACGGGCGTCTCGACGCCTCCCTCGCGCGCGTTCCGACCGAAAAGCCACCCGCCGCCGTCCTCGCGGGTCGGGCGGAGGAGCGCCTCCACCTCCCGGGCGAGCCGGCGGTTCGACGGCTCTCGCAACCGCGTCGCGCCCGTCGGACACACAGAGGTGCACGCGCCGCAGTTCCGGCACGCCTCCTTGTAGAACTCGACGGCGTCGACGCGCGGACGCTCGACCGCCCCGTGCGGACAGGCGTCGACGCAGGCGGTACAGCCCGTCTGACCGGACGATCCCGCGGCGCAGACGTCCATGTCGAGGTCGAGGAAGTCGGGCCCCTCCACGCCGCCGAGCAGCGATTCGATCGCCGCGACGGTGGCCCCGTCGACCGGCCCGGTGTACAGGCCGAGCCGTCCGCCCCGGGTCGATCGATCCGCGCCGGGGTGGACGACCTGGTCGACCTCGATCTCGCGCCGCGCGCCGCCCATCTCGATGGCGTCGGTCGGACAGCAGTCGGTCCACGCGCCCTCGGGCGCGTCGGGATCGATGTCGACGGGACGGCGGGTCACCATCCCGTCCGGACCCTCGCGGACGCACTTCATACACGAGATGCAGTCGTCGGTCACGCGGGACGCCACGGTGACGGTGAACTCGCCGAAGCGACCGTCGACGGAGACGGCTCGACCACGTTCGATCGTCACGTCGTCGAGGCCGTCGACGCCCGCCAGCTCCGCGCCGTCGGCGACGAGCGTCACGTCGGCGGCGTCCGAAAGGACCGCCGCGGTTTCGGGGTCGCCGACGACGGCGACGCCGCAGCCGGCCTCCCGGCGGACGGTCCGGGAGACCGCCTCCTCTCGCATTCCCGCCGCCGCGGCGTTGACGAGCCGCGCGGTCTTGTCGGTCGCGGCGTCGCGATCGTGCACCCACCCCGCCCCTTCGCGCTGGTCGACGAACGCCACCGCGTCGGGGTGTAGTCCCTTCTCTTCCGCCAGCTCGCGGAAGGTTCCCTGCACCCCCTCGTCCGGGCACGTCACGATCAGTTCGTCCAGTTCGTGCTCGTCGACGACCGCCCCCATCGCGTCGAGCCCGTCGCCGCACAGGAGCCCGGAGTTCGCCGCCACGTCCACGCCCTCGACGCCGTCGCGCGCCGCCGCCAGGTCCACGTCGCACGTGTCGGCACACGAACAGACGAAGGCACCAACGTTCATGTTTTACGTGGTTAGACAATCCCTGACAAAGGTGTTGCGCACGCACCCGTCGACTGCCGGTTTTCGGGCCGCCGAGGGGTTCGTTTCGATCGCGTCACGTTTCTGCTACCCTAACCTTAATTATCGTTCACTACTGACCAATGTCAGTGATAAACAGTGGCACAGCAATCGGGCCAGCGGGACCGGTCGCACGAAATCTCGACTGAACGACGCACATGAGCGCAGAGCCAGTCACGATCGACCTCGACCGGCGATCGTTCCTGAAGGCGAGCGCGCTGGCCGGCGCGGTGGCGCTGGGCGGCGGCGCGACCGGACACGTGCTGGGACAGGACGAGGAGGAACCGGACGGCGTCGGTGACGACGCGGAAACCGCGAAGGTGATCTGCAACTACTGCGCGGTCGGTTGCGGGTTCAAGGCCGTAAAGGAGGGCGACGCCTTCGTCGGGATGGAGCCGTGGTTCGAGAACCCGGTGAACAACGGGTCGCTCTGCTCGAAGGGCGCGGGTATCCTCGAAACCGAACACTCGCCGAAGCGGCTGAAGCACCCGATGAAGAAGGAAGGCGGCGAGTGGCGCAAGATCACGTGGGACGAGGCGTACCGTGAGATCGCCGACACGTACCGAAACGTCGTCGAGGAGTTCAGCCCCGAGAGCGCGATGATCCTCGGGAGCGCCCACCACGCGAACGAGGAGGCGTACGCCCTCCGGAAGCTCGCGGCGTTCATGGGCACCAACAACGTCGACCACCAGGCGCGGATCTGTCACTCGACGACGGTGACGGGGCTCGCCAACACGTGGGGGTTCGGCGCGATGACGAACACCATGAACGACTACCGGAACTTCGACCTGCTCGTCATCATCGGGCAGAACCCCGCCGAGGCGCACCCGATCGCGATGCAGCACATCCTCGAAGGGAAGGCCCGCGGCGGCACGATCGTCTCGATCGACCCGCGGTACACGAAGACGTCGGCGCACGCGGACTACTACTACCGGATGCGTCCGGGCACGGACGTCGCGCTGATGATGGGGCTGGTGAACTACCTCCGCGAGCGCGGGGAGCTCGACGAGGCGATGCTCGACGAGCGGGTGATGGGGTGGCCCGACGCCGAGGCGGAGCTCGACCGGTACGACCCCGAGACGGTCGCTGACATCACCTGGCTCAGCGAGGACGACATCGCGGAGATCGGCGACCTGATAATCGAGAACAAACCGCGCATACAGATCGAGTGGGCGATGGGGGGCACCCAGCACAACAACGGGACGCAAAACATCCGCTCGTACGCGCTCACGAGCCTCGCGTCCGGCAGCGCCGCCCGGAGTGGCGGCGGTCTTCAGGTGATGCGCGGGCACGCGAACGTTCAAGGGGCGACCGATCTCGGCGTCGACGGGAGCATCCTCCCCGGCTACTACGGCGTCGACTCCGAGGGCTCGTGGCAACACTGGGCGAACGTGTGGAATCGAAGTCCGTGGACCAGCGGGTCGACCTCGTTCGAGGACCTGTACGACATGTTCGCGCTGATGCCGGAGCGGCTCTGGCGGGCCGCCGACGGCGACGAGATCGACGACTCGTTCCCGAGCAACCGTTCGATGATGTTCCAGAAGGGACTCACCGTCGCGCGGTGGTACGAGGCGGTCCTCGACAAGCAGGACCGCCTGCTCGAGTCGGAGCTGTACCAGCCTGATCCGCTGAAGCTCGTGTTCTTCTGGGGTCACTCCGCGAACTCCATCACGGAGATGGACAAGCTCCGGAAGGCCATGGCGAAGCTCGAACTGCTCGTCGTCGTCGACGTGTTCCCCGCCGTCGCGGGGACGCTCTCGGACGACGCGGACGTGATCCTCCTCCCGGCGTCGAGTCAGTACGAACACTACCGGACGGTGACCAACTCGCACCGGTCCGTCCAGTGGAGCGAACCGGCGGGACCGCCGGCCCACAACTCGAAGCCCGACCTGCAGATCATGCAGGAACTCGCGGACCGCCTGGGATTCGGCGAGCACTTCGACTGGGGAAGCGGTCCCGAACTGTACGACGGCCGGAGCACGTACGAGGACGTACTCAGGGAGATCAACCTCGGCGTTCGATCGGTCGGGTACCAGCAGTCGCCAGAGCGGCTGCAGCAGCACGTCGAGTACGACTACGCGTTCAACACCGAGACGCTGCGGTGCGACACCGAGGGGTTGCCCGTCAGCGGCGACTACTGGTCCCTACCGTGGCCCTGCTGGGGCGACGGTCACCCGGGGACGCCGATCATCTGGACCGACGACGCCGACCCGCGGGAGGGGGGCCACGACTTCCGGACCAACTGGGGCGAGCGGGCCCCTACCCCCGACGAGTGGGGGGAGATGGACGTCGACAAGCCGTACCCGATGCAGCGGACCTTCGATCAGCAGGGCGAGGACGGCCTCTCTCTCATCCGGGAGCCGTTCGAGCCCGACTGGTGGGACGGGACGATCCGCGGGGTGCCGCAGTATCCGGGGTACACCTCGACGCTCCCGGACGACGTCACGAACCCCTCGGCGATGTCGCTGCCCGTCCGTTACGCGCTCGACGAGACGCGCTCGATCTACGACGCCGCCCGCGTCCTCAACGAGGAGTACGACGGCGACTACGACCTCGAGTCGTACGAGCAGTACGACTTCGCGCAGCCGGATCCGCCGACGGGCCGCGGCCGCGCCCGCGCCGTCGTGTGGACGTTCGTGGACACCGTGCCGGTCCACCGCGAGCCGATCGAGAGCCCGCGCCCGGATCTCGTCGAGCAGTGGCCGGCGAACGGGGCGCAGACGAACTTCTGGCGGCTCGACCAGAACAACGCCAGCGTCCAACAGGAGGCGACGCGCCGGGTCCACGAGGAGCTCGAATCGGAGGGGGGCGTCACCGCGATACTCACCTCCGGTCGGCAGGTCGAACACCAGGGAGGCGGCGCGGAGACGCGGAACAACGTTTACACCGCCGACCTCCAGCCGCACATGTACGCCGAGATTCACCCGCGACTCGCCGAGGAGCTCGACCTCGTCGGCGGCGAGGACCACGTCGTCATCACCTCACAGGACAAGGGGTCGATCCTCGTGATGGCGAAGGTGACCTACCGACCCGATCCCCAGGAGGTGTTCGTCCCCTACCACTGGGGCGGCGTCTTCCACGGCAAGAGCAAGCAGGCGAACTGGCCCGCGGGGCTGGAGCCGCTCGCGATCGGCGAGAGCGCGAACATCATCACCCCGAGCGGATACGACGTCGAGACGCAGATGCAGGAGACGAAGGCCGGGATGGTCAGGGTCGAGAAGGCCACAGAGCAGCGCGTCGAGGAGCTCGGAATGGAGTTCATCGACTACCCCCAGGATCGCGCCGGGCTGGGCGTCCAAAAGCAGTACGACGTCCGCTCGTGGGACATGCGCGGCGACGGGACGAGGGCTGACGACTGAGGGGACAACGACACGATGTCAACCAACGAACCACGGACACAGCGGATGAGCGAGGGCGTGATGAGCACCGGGGAGGGGATGCGAATCTTCCCCGACGTCGAGGCGTGCATCGACTGCGGCGGGTGCGTCGTCGCCTGCAAGCGCACGTGGGACGTCCCGGCGGACGAACAGCGAATCAGCATCACGACGATGCTGGAAGGGCAGGAAGCCGACCAGGGGTTCAACGGCAAACAGACGCGGGCGTTGGCGGAGGGACGAACCCCCGGCGAGACGAGCCTCCCGATGCAGTGTTACCACTGCGAGAACGCCCCCTGCGTGTCTGTCTGTCCCACCGACGCGCTCCAGAAGCGCGACGACGGGTTCGTGACGGTCTCGGACGACCTCTGCGTCGGCTGCCAGTACTGTCTGTCGGCCTGCCCGTTCGGCGCGCCCCAGTTCCCCGACGCCGACGACGGCGTCGCCAGCATCGTCGGCTCCGGCGGAACGATGGACAAGTGCACGGGCTGTCGATCCCGGCAGGAGGCGAAGAAGGGACCGGCCTGCGCCGAAGAGTGCGCGACGAACGCGATCCTCGTCGGTTCGGCGAGCCAGATCGCGGACGAACTCGACAAGCGCGAGAGCGGGTCGTTCTTCAACGACACGGCGCTGGAGATAATCTTCGGCGACGACGCGCGCTTTTTCACCTCGTGACCCATGACCGACAGAGACACCCACTCGACGGACGAACCGCACGCAGACGGCGCGGCAGCGCCGACGTCGGACCCGACCGCCGCGTCTGCGGACGCCGATCTCGGGGACGGTCCGACCGGCGCGTCTTCGGACGCTACACCCTCGTCCGACGCGTCCCCGGCGCACGGCCGCGACGATCCGAACGGCGACGCTGACGCCGAAGACGGCGGCCTCTCCGACGGCGTGGCGTTCGCTGCGAGCGCCGTCGCGGCGATCGCGCTCGGCGTCGGCTCCGTCCTGTTCGTGGGCGAACGGGCGGTGGTGACCGAGGGGCTCATGCGCGTCCGTCCCACCGTCGAAGGCGGCGGCGTCGGCGCGGGCTGGGTCGCGGGCGTCACGAACGAGGCGCTCGGGTTCCTCATCAAGGCGGTCCACGCCGCCGACGCCGTCATGGGCGTGTTCATCCTCGTCATGGTGTTCGTCCACTGGGCGGCGTTCCACCGGCTCGCGGACAGGATGCAGCCGCCGGAAGGCTCCCGAACGGGGGCGACCGGCGACGACGGCGGGGGCGACCGGCGATGACGAACCTCGACCACGGAAAGTTCTCGCGCGTGACCACCACCTTCCACTCGCTTCTCGCGTTGACGGTGTTCGCGCTGTTCTTCACGGGGTACGCCATCGCGTTCAACACCGAACTCTGGTGGCTCGTCGAACTCATGGGCGGGACCGCCGGCGTCCTCGCGGTCCACCGGGTGGCCGGCTTCTCGCTCATCGTCCTCACGACGTTCTGGGTGACGTTCATGCTGCTCCGGTCGTCGAGCAGGGGGAACGTCTCCGCCGTGCTTCCCGACCCGAAGGAGGACACGGCGGCGTTCGTACAGGACGTGAAGTTCGCGCTCGGGCGGGCGGACGAGCGGCACCCGAACGCCCGGCAGTTCGCGGGGTACACGGCCGACGAGGTGCCGCTCCTGTCGTACGTCGGCAAGGGCGTCATCGCCATCTTCACCGTCGAGCTGCTCTTGCTCATGATCTCGGGGCTGCTCATCTGGCGGAAGTCGATGCTCATCGACCTGTACAACAGCCAGTCGGTCGTGATGGCGTTCGTGGCGTTCCACGGCCTCCTCGGCGTCATCATGATGATGGGGGTGATGTTCCACACGTTCGAACACGGCTTCCACCCCGCCTTCTACCCGGTGGAGCTGAAGGCGTTCATCCCGAAGGACCTCGTCCCACACGGTCACGAGGAGCCCGACGCCGAGACGACCGGCATCGAGCGGCTCCGGCTCCGTCCGACGTGGCGGGTCGCGACGGACGCGATGGGCGTCCTCGTCGTCGTCGGCATCGTGAGCGTCCTGCTCGCCAGCATCTCCTACGGCGGCTACCCGATCCCCGAGACGCTGGCGTTCCAGGAGGGGAGCGTCCTCAGGACGATCGGCATCAACGTCGGGATCCTCGTGCTGTTCGTCGGACTGTTCCTCTCGGCGTACGGTAACGTCCTGCGCGCTCGGTACGCGCGGCAGGCCCGGCGGAACGAGGAACGCCGAGGGCCGACGACCGCCGACGGCGGTTTCGTCGAGGACGACTGAGCGTTTTCGTCGCCTTCCGTCCGGCGGCGGGGCGCTACGCCGACAGCAGTTCCGCCCCCTCCGGCGAGAGTTCGACGGTCACGTCCTGTCGGGTCTGGTTCGCGATCTGATCGAGGTTGCGCGTCAGCACCTCCAGCACGTCCTCCGGTTCGGGGTACACCAGCATGTTCCCGTTCGCGTCCTCCATGACCAGCTGGGTGTCGGCGAGGGTGATCTGACTCCCCTCGATGCCCGCCACGATCGCCGGCAGCGCCTCCGCGCCCCCGGCGTCGCCCTCCTCGACCATCGTCACGTACAGCGCCTCCAGCCCGATGAGGTCCTTGTACTCGCGGACCCGCCTCGCGCAGTTCACCATGTCGCGCGTCACCGCCGTCTTCTCCCCGTTTCCGTGCTCGCCCTCGTAGCAGTGTTTGCAGACGCGAAGTTCCATCCGCATGGCCGTTTCTGTGGGGTCGACCGTGATATACGTTCGCTTCCCGCACCCGAGTCGCTCACTCGCCGTCGCGCGCCCGATCCGCCATTCGGTCGAGCAGCGCCGGGTCCGCGCGGTCGAGGTCGCCGGCCTGCACCGCCCAGAGCGTCGCGTACAGCCCGGAGAGCGCGACCAGTTCGTCGTGGGTCCCCCGTTCGACGACGCGCCCCTCGTCGAGCACGAGGATCTGGTCCGCGCTCCTGATCGTCGAGAGCCGGTGCGCGATGACGAACGTCGTCCGCCCGGCCGAGAGCCGCGAGAGCGCGCGCTGGATCAGCAGTTCCGTCTCGGTGTCGACGGCGCTCGTCGCCTCGTCGAGCACGAGGATCCGCGGCTCCTGCAGCATCGCGCGGGCGATGCTGATGCGCTGGCGCTGGCCGCCCGAGAGCTTCACCCCGCGCTCGCCGATTCGGGTGTCGTAGCCGTCGGGCAGGCGTTCGATGAACTCTCGCGCCTCCGCGGCCGCCGCCGCGGCGATCATCTCGGACTCCGTCGTCCCCGCCGCGCCGTACAGGAGGTTCTCCCGGACGGTTCCGTCGAAGAGGTACACGTCTTGCCCCACGTAGCCGACCGCGCCGCGCAGGTCGGAGAGCGCGAGGTCGCGCACGTTTACGCCGTCGATCCTGATCGCGCCCGCGGTCGGCTCGTACAGTCGGAGCAGGAGCTTCGCGACCGTCGACTTGCCCGCCCCCGTCGGTCCGACGAGCGCGACGGTCTCGCCCGGGTCGGCCGCGAAGCGCACGTCGCGGAGAACCGGCGCGCCGTTCGCGTACGCGAAGTCGACGCCGTCGTACTCGACCCGACCGTCGACCTCGTCGAGGGCGACCGCGTCGGGGGCGTCGGCGACGGTCACCGGAACGTCCGCGAGCCCGAAGATCCGCGCGGCGGACGCCCGCGCGTTCTCGTAGCTGTTTACGATCCGGCCCGCGCCGGCGAGCGGCGCGATGAACCGCTGGGTCATGAAGAGGAACGTGACGAACTCGCCGACGAGCAGCTCCCCCGTGAAGTACGGCGGCGGGCCGACGACGAGCCAGTAGCCGCCGACGAGGAACGTCGCGGCGAAGGCGACGCCAGCGAGCAGTTCCATGCTCGGCTGGTAGAGGTATTCGAGCTTCACGACCGCCCACGTCCGAAGGTAGTAGTCCCACGACGCCTCCGCGACCCGCGCCTCCTCGTACGCCTCCGTGTTCGAGGTCTTTATCACCTCGATGCCGGCGATGTTGTTCTCCAGTCGGGTGTTGAGGTCGCCGACGCTCGCCCGCAACGCCAGGTACAGCGGCCTGATCGTCCGCATGAACCAGACGGTGAAGGCGGTCAGAAGCGGCACGGCGACGAGCGTCACGATCGCGAGCTGCGCGTTGAGGTACAGGAGGATGCCCGCGATGGCGACGACCGACGCGACGAGCTGGATCGCGCCGCTGAACGAGTTGTCGAGGAACATCCGGAGGTTCCTGACGTCGCTGTTGAGGACGCTCAGCACCTGTCCCGTCTGCTTGTCGTCGAAGAAGGTCATGTCGAGCCGCTGCATCGCGGCGTAGGCGTCGGTCCGGACGGCGTGCTGGATCCGGTTCGAGTAGAGCGACAGCCCGATCCCCTGGAGCCACGCGAACGCGACGCCGAGGGCGAGCGACCCCGCGATGAGCGCCGCGGAGAGCCAGAGGAGTTCGGTGCGCCCGCTCGGGAGCCACGACGGCGGGACGAGCGGCAGTCGGTACGGGGCGCTCCCGTCGAAGACTGCGTCGATGGCGATGCCGAGCACCAGCGGCGGCACGAGGCCGACCACCCCAGCGAACAGGCTCGCGACCAGGCCCAGCGCGAACCAGCCGAGGTCGTCCCGCCCGTACTCGGCGAAGATTCGGAGCAGCGGATCGGCGTCGTCTCGGTACTCGTCGAAGGGGTTGGGAGCTTCGGAACTCATTCGGGCGGTGACGGGCTCGTTCGAGCGGTGGTGGATTCGTTCGGGCGGCGACGGACGCGGCGGAATCGACAGAACCCTTACGTCGGGTTAGGGTGGCGACGGATTTGAACTGCGCGCCGACCGTGCGGCCCGGGGGGAACCGACACGCGAATACGCGTCCGCCGCCTCGTCGCACGCATGCGCGCCGGAGGCGAACCGACCGACGACGCCGACCGACACGGATTCGACGAGAACCGAAGCTACCTCTCCGAGGCGCTCGGGAAGTTCGTCCCGCAGGCCGTCGCGCGGCGGGCGCTCTCGGTCGACCTCGACACCGACCGCGACCGCTACCGGCTGGGAGAGGCGGTCGAACTCACCGTCACGATCGCCAACCGGCTGCCGGTGCCGACGACCGTCGCGACGCCGCAGCGACAGCTCTGGGGGTGGACGGTCGACGGCGAACCGGAGGCGAGCGACGAGACGCGCTACGCGAGCGACGCGGCGGGGCAGCTCTCCTTCCGCGCCCGCGAGCGCAAGGTCGTCTCCGTGACGTGGTCCGGTCGGTTCAAGCGCGTCGGCGAACGGACGACGTGGGAGCTGCCCGAACCGGGAACGCACGAGATCCGGGCGTTCGTCGCGACGAGGCCCCCGAGAGCGGCCGACTCGGTAGAGATTCGAATCGAGTGAACCGCCGATAGCGGATCGAGCCCGACCGGCGTCAGTCCGCGGGCTCGGACCGGTGGAGGTGGCAGCCGGCGTAGTGTTCGCCGTCGCCGAGCTCGGGGTCGACGTAGTAGGACGGCTTCTCCTCGGCGCAGATGCTCGGCTCCTCGAACGACTCCTTGAGACGGGTCGCCGCTCGCTCCCAGTCGTCCGCGAGCAGCGCGGCGATGCTCTCGTCGACCACGTCCGCCGCGTCCCCGCGCGGCTCGGCGTCGGCGAAGAACTCGGCGCGGATCCCCCGCTCGCTCGACGGCTCGAATGTCCGGCGGTCGACCGCCCGCACGAACCGGCGAACGTTCGCCCACTCGGCGTCGGTCAGGTCGTACTCGTCCGGGGCGATGAGCTTCGGACACCGCGTCCGGAACCGACAGCCCGACGGCGGATCGATGGGCGAGGGAACGTCGCCTTCGAGCACGCCGCGCCGACCCGTCGCCCGCGGGTCGGGAACCGGGATCGATCCGAGGAGCGCCTCCGTGTAGGGGTGCTGGGGATTCTCGAACAGCTCGTCCGTCTCGGCGAGTTCGACGAGCTGGCCGAGGTACATGACGGCCACGCGGTCGGAGATGTGGCGGATGACGGAGAGGTCGTGGCTGATGAACAGGTAGGTGAGGCCGAACTCCCGCTGGAGCTCGCGCATCGTGTTCAGCACCTGCGCCTGGATGGAGGCGTCGAGCGCGCTTGTCGGCTCGTCGCAGACGATGAAGTCCGGATTCACGGCGAGCGCGCGCGCGAGGTTGACGCGCTGGCGCTGGCCCCCCGAGAACTGGTGCGGGTAGCGGTTGTAGTGTTGCGGGTCCAACCCGACCTTCTCCAGCAGCTCGCGGACGCGCTCCTCTCGTTCGCCCCGGTACAGACCGTGGGCCTTCATCGGCTCCTCGACGATGGGACCGACCTTCATCCGCGGGTCCAGGCTCGACTGGGGGTCCTGGAAGATCATCTGCATGTCCTCGCGGCGCTTTCGGACCTCCCCCGCGGGGAGCTCCGCGAGGTTCTCACCCTTGAAGTACACCGCGCCGTCGGTCGGTTCGAGGAGCCTGAGGACGGTCCGCGCGAGCGTCGACTTCCCGCAGCCGGACTCGCCGACGAGCCCCAGCGTCTCGCCCGCCCGGATGTCGAAGGAGACGTCGTCGACGGCCTTCACCTTCGGCTTCGGGAAGAAGCTGCTGAGGAAGCCGCTACCCTGACTGAAGTGCTTGGTCAACCCCTCGACTTCGAGGAGCACCTCGCTGGATTCGACCTCCTCGCGCTCCTCCCGAGTCACGACCTCACTCATCGGCCTCACCCCGCGCTTCGACGAGGCCGCCGCCGAACGCGCCCGTCGCCTCCGTTTCGAGCGGGTCCGAATCCTCGTACCCGATCTCCTCGTACTTCACGCACGAGACGCGGTGCGGCGGCTCGGTCTCGCGGCTCACGTCCTGGTAGACCGGGTGCGCCCGACGGCACACCTCGCGCGCGTCGGGACACCGGGTGTGGAACCGACAGCCCGGCGGGGGGTTGATCGCCTCCGGCATCACCCCCCGTATCGGATCGAGTTCGTCGACCGTCCGGTCGGGCCGGGGGATCGACTGGAGCAGCGCTTCGGTGTAGGGGTGTTTCGTCTCGTAGAACAGGTCGTCGACCGTCGCCTGTTCGACGATCTCCCCGAGGTACATCACGCTCACCCGGTCGCAGATCTCGGCGACGACGCCCAGGTCGTGGGTGACCCAGAGGAAGCTCGTGTCGTACTTCTCCTGGAGGTCCGCCACGAGGTCGAGGATCTGCCCCTCGACGGTCACGTCGAGCGCCGTCGTCGGCTCGTCGGCGATGATGAGGTTCGGCTCGCAGGCGAGCGCCATCGCGATCAGCACCCGCTGGCGCATCCCGCCGGAGAACTGGTGCGGATAGTTCCCGTAGCGCTCTTCGGGCTCCGGAATGCCGACCTCGCGGAGCATGTCCACGGCGATCTCCCTCGCCTCCTCGTCCGAGACGTCGCGGTTGAGTTCGATGAACTCCCGGAGCTGTCCGCCGACCGTGAACACCGGGTTCAGAGACTCCATCGGGTCCTGGAAGATGATCGCGATCTCCTTGCCGCGGATCTGCGTCCGCATCTCCTTTTCGCTGAGCATCTCCGGCGACCGGCGGCGCTCGCCGTCCGGCCCCTCCTCGAAGTCGATGAGGAGCTTGTCCTTGTAGCGGACCGTGCCGCCGACGATCTCGCCCGGCTCCTCGACGAGCCGCATGATCGAACTCGTGGCGACGGACTTGCCCGCGCCCGATTCGCCGACGAGCCCCACGAGTTCCCCCTCGTTCACCTCGAAGCTGATGCCGTCGACGGCGCGGACGGTACCCTCTTCTGTGAAGAACTGTGTCTGCAGGTTTTCGACGGTGAGTAGTGGTTCGGTCATCAGTTGTTGATCCGTGGGTCGAGTGCGTCTCGCAGGCCGTCGCCGAGCAGGTTGAAGCCGACCACCGTCACGAGGATCGCGATCCCTGGCCAGATGCTGAACCAGGGGTTCGGAAGCATGTACTGCCGAGAGTCGGCGAGCATCTGCCCCCACGACGGCGTCGGCGGCTGCGCGCCGTAGCCGAGGAAGGACAGTCCCGCGATAATGAGGATGTTGATCCCCACCTGCAGGGTCGCCTGGACTAACACGGGTGCGAAACTGTTCGGGATGATGTGCCGGAAGATGATGTTGCGGTCGCGTACGCCCGCCGCGCGCGCCGCCTCGATGAAGTCCTCCTCGCGGACCGAGAGCACTCGCGAGCGGATGAGCCGCGCGAAGGTCGGAATCGTCGCGATCCCGACGCCGATCATCGCGTACATCAGCTCGCGACCGAAGGCGGCCATGAACGCGATGACGAGCACGAGGAACGGGATCGCAAAGAGCGTCTCCGCCGCGCGCATCAGCGCGTCGTCGATCCAGCCGCCGTAGTAGCCGGCGACCGCGCCGACGAGCGTCCCGAGGATCATCGCGATTCCGGTCGAGACGATCCCGACGGTGATGGCGATCTGCGTGCCGTAGAACAGCCGCGACAGGATGTCTCGGCCGCGGTCGTCCGTCCCGAGCGGGTGTTCGAGCGTCCCCGGCTGGTTCGGGTACAGCTCGTTCGTCAGGAGGTACGGCGGCCGCAGAGTCTCCGCCTGCTCGCTCAGCGGGCTGTACCAGAACGTCTCCGCGAGCCAGTACTGCCGTACGCCGAGATTCGCGAAGAAGGCGTAGTCGGAGAGGAAGCCGAAGACGGTGCTGTCGACGAACGCGACGAACGCGACGACGGTCGTGACGACGATGATGAAGAGCCCCGCGATCGCAGTCGGGTCGCGCCGGACCTGCGAGAGGGTGTACCGGAGCCCGACGCGGGCCTCGACCTTCTCCTCCGCTTCGCCGTCCTGCACGTCGAACTCGGTCGATGTGGATGTGTTCGTTGCCATGGTCAGTCAGTGTCCTCGTAGGAGACCCGCGGGTCGACGTACGCGTACGAGAGGTCGGTGACGATGACGCCGACGACGAACACGACGCCGAACATGAGCGTCGTCCCCATCACCAGCAGGTAGTCCTGGTTGTTGATGGCCGTGATGATGAGCCGGCCCATCCCGTTTATCGAGAAGACCGTCTCCGTGAGGACGGCTCCGCCGAGCGCCTGCGTGAGCTGCAGTCCGACGATGGTGATGAGCGGTAACTGAGCGTTTCGGAAGGCGTGTTTCCGGAGGATCTTCGTCTCCGAGACGCCGTACGCGCGGGCGAGTTTCACGTACTCCTGTCCGAGCACTTCGAGCATCGAGGAGCGCTCGATGCGGGTGAAGGCGGCCATCTGGAGCGTTCCGAGCGTGATCGTCGGGAGGACGAGGTGGTCGAACGCCACCAGGACGACCTGGAACTGCGTGCTCGCGTTTTCGACGTTGGCCGGGTCGGCCCACGGCATCACGAGGCCGGTCGACGGGAAGAGCTGAATCTGGTACGAGAACAGGATGATGAGCATCAGCCCGATCCAGAACGAGGGTGTGCTCACGCCGAACAGCGCGACGATTCGCGAGACGTGGTCCGTGGGCTTGTTGCGCCGCTTCGCCGAGATGACGCCGAGCGGGATGGCCGTCACGAGCGCGAACGTGAAGCTCGACGCGAGCAAAAGCAACGTGACCGGCAGCCGTTCGAGCACCTTCTGCGTGACCGGGACGCCGTAGTAGAGGCTCTCGCCGAAGTCCAGCCGGATCACGTCGAACAGGTAGTTGACGTACCTGACGTAGAGCGGCTGATCCAGCCCGAACTTCGCCCGGATCGCGGCGGCTTGCTGTGCGCTCGGAGACGGACCGAGCATGATACTCACGGGATCTCCCGGGATCGCGTCGGTCAGGAGGAACGTGATCGTGACGACGCCGAGCACCACCGGAATCGCCTGTAGCAGGCGGACGATAGCGTATCGGAGTCTGCTCACCGGTCACGCTCCCCGCGTTCGGTGCGCCTCCGCGGTCGTGTGTTGTCGGTTGTCGAATACATGCGTGCCGAATGGCTTCGTCGCCGAAGCCTACTTTTCGAGCGAGACGTTGTTGTGGTTGCTCGTGATGTGGAAGCTGTCCACCGGGTGCGATGCGAAGTCCTTGACGTAGTTCTTCACGCCGAACCCGTTCTTGAGGTTGTACGCGGGCAGGTGGGCGCGGTCTTCGAGGACCATCGTGATCCCCTCTCTGTAGAGCTGCGTTCGCTCCTTCTCGTCGGCGGACTCGCGCGCGTCGATGAACATCTGCGTCGCCTCCTGGCCGCGGTCGCTGGACTCGGCGTAGTAGGTCCCGTCGGTCACGCCGAGGGTGTCCTCGGTCTGGCCGAACATGTAGTAGGTGAACGCGTCGGGGTCGGGCGACCCGGACCAGCCGAGCGTGTACATGTTGTAGTCGGACTCGTCGCCGGAGACGTACTGTTCGAGGAACGCGCCCCAGTCGAGCCGCTGGACGGACACGTTGTCGAACCCGGCCTCTTTGAGGCCGTTCGACACCGTGACGCCGATGTCCTCGCGCTTGTCGTCCGGCGGCACGATGATCCGCCACTCGTAACTGCGGTCGACGCCCGCCTCGTCGAACAGCCGCGTGGCCTCGTCGATGTTTCTCCCGTGGGGGATCTGCTCCCACTCGTCGACCGGCATGTCCCAGTCGCTGGCGATAGACTCAGGGAGCGGGCTGTACTGCCTGACGCCCGTCGGTTCGACGTAGCGCTCGACGGCCTGATCCATGTCGAAGCAGTAGTCGACCGCCTCGCGGACCGCCGGATCGGCCGTCGGGCCCTCGTTGCAGTTGAACGCGAGGTAGAAGTACCCGACCCCCGGTACCTCGTCGATGCTCGCGTCGTCCATGTTGCGGACCGTCGAGTACGACTTCGGCGGGATCTCCTCGATGACGTCGTTCTCGCCGTTCTGGAGGGTCGTCACGCGCGTCGTCGACTCCTCGACCGGCACGAACTCGACCTCTTCGAGGTTCGGCTTGGTGTCGCCCCAGTAGTCCTCGTGGCGTTTGATCAGGACCCGCTGGCCTTCCTGCCACTCGACGAACTCGAACGGGCCGGAGCCGACCGGCTTCTGGTTGTTGAACGCGTCCTTGTCGTTTTCGCGGACGGACTGGGGGACGATCGACCGCGTCAACGACGTCATGAACGCGCCGTAGGGGTACGCCAGATCGAACTGCACCGTCGTTTCGTCGACGACGGTGATCGAGTCGATCATGTTCACCTCACTCGCGTTCTCCGTCTCCTCCTTGACCGGCGCTTCGAACGAGTACTTCACGTCCTCCGCGGTCACCGGGTCACCGTTGTGGAAGGTCGCGTCGCCGGTCATCTCGACGACGTACCTGCTGCCCTCGTTGGACATCTCGGGTTCGCCCGTCGCGAGTCCGGGGACGATTCCGATGTCGTCGTCGTACTCGTAGAGGCCCTCGAAGATGTTCTGCGCGACCTGATCCGACGGGACGTCGTTGAGGACGACCGGGTCGAACTCCAACGGGCTCTTCACCTGTGCGATCCGAAGCTTGTTCGAGCCGCCGCCGCCACCGCCGCCGCCGCCACCGCCGCCGGGTCCGCCGCTATCGGTACAGCCGGCCAATCCGATCACGCCGGCCGCGCCGAGGCCTTGAAGCACTCGTCGCCGCTTCACCGTCGTTTCGTTCTGCACGTTTTCAGGCATTCGTTATCACAGTCCTTGGGGAAGGATACACACACTGTATCGTCGTTAAATAAATATCCTGCGATTGGTTTTCCTCTTCCACCGACGAATGGGCGAATTGTGTACGCGTACGGTTTATATCGAAATGAGTGGCTGTACGTATTCTTATTGATAGTACGTTATGAATTATACGAACTATCGACGAGCGTGCAAGATTGGATCGGCGTCGGCACCGTTACGATCGTCGATCCCTAAAACCGTCGACCGACCGCTCGTTCGTGGCGCGACCACGGACCCGAGCGCACCCGCCCGACGGCGGTTCGGCAACGCTCCCGAGGACCGGCAGACGCGGCCGCCCCCGTCCGAAAGTGAACAGAGCCATCTTCCTGCGCTCCCGACGCTCGGTATGCGCCAGTTCATCGTCCTCGGACACGACGCGCCGACGACCCCCGATTTCTCGCTCGACGACCTCGCCGGCGGCGCGGGCCGCCTCGACGTGCTGTGTCGCTGCGTCAACTCGGCGTTCTTCCTCTCGCACGCCATCCGCGAGGACGTCCGCGTCCACCTCGTGCTCCGCGACGAGTTCACCGTCGCGTTCGAAGGGGGCGAACTCAGGCGGTTGAATCCGGACGAGCGCAGCACCGCCGCGCTGATTCGGAAGGCGCTGGAGGCCCGAGACGAGGCGATCGGCCACGTCGCCGCCGAAAGCAGCCCCGGGGTGACGATCCGGCGGACGGGCTTCGAGACGACGCTCGCCGACGCGGCGGCCGGGTCGACCGTCGTCCAGCTCCACGAGGAGGGCGAGCCGGTCGTCGACCTCGATCCCCCGGCCTCGCCGCTTTTCGTCCTCTCGGATCACCACGACTTCGCCGCCGACGAAGCGGCGTTCCTCTCGGAGGCCGCCGACGAGCGGATTCGCCTCGGTCCAAAGCGCCTCCACGCCGACCACGCGATCACGGTCGCGCACAACTACCTCGACACGGCGGGGTACGAGACGTACTGAGCGGCGACCGTCGACGGTGGATCGACCGCCGGTGGCGTCGCGTCCGGACGGTCAGTGCTTCGAAACGGACGACGGTTCGCCGTCGGCTCCGACCAGCTCGTCGGCCGCTTCGAGCAACCGCACGCCCCACGTCATCGTCGCCGGGACGAGCGCCGTCGTGAAGATGGCGATGAAGACGAGGATCGAGAACATCTGCTCGTCGATGATTCCCGACGAGAGTCCGATGGAGGCGATGATGATCTCGACGGTCCCGCGGCCGTTCATCCCGAACCCGACCACGAGCCCCTCGCGGGAGGTGAGCTTCGTCGGCAGCGCGAACAGCCACGAGCCGATGATCTTGCCCGCGAAGGCGACGGCGACGAGGAGCACGAGGAGAGCGAGGTTCTCAGCGAACACGGCGAACGAGAGTTCGAACGCGACGGTCACGAAGAAGATCGGGGCGAAAAAGCCCATCGCGAGGTCGTAGATGACGTCGTGCATGTGCTCGTACAACGACTCCTGGACGTCCGCCATCCGGAGGAACGCGCCGGCCATGAACCCGCCGATGATCATGTGGAGTCCGGCCAGGCTCGCCAACTCGGCGAACGCGAGCGACACGAGCAGCGCGAAGGTGAACGCGCTCGTCTTGTCGACGAAGCCGTACCGCTCCCGGAGGGCCTCGAGCTTCGACCACAACGGCGGCAGGAAGCGATCGCCGACGACGATCGTCACCGCGAAGAACGCCAGCGCCTTCCCGAGGATGACGCCCATGTCGAGCGGGTCGACGGAGCCGGCGTTGATGAACCCGATGACGCCGGAGAAGACGACGAGCACGCCGACGTCCGAAACGAGCGCCCCGCCGAGCAACACCTTCGCGATCCGGGTTTCGAGCAGGTCGAGGTCCGCGAGGATGCGCGACTTCGTCGCGAGCGACGTCGCCGCCATCGCGATGCCGAGGAACAGCGCCCCCTCCATCGGGACGCCGATCAACACGCCGCTCGCGTAGCCCATCCCGAACGGAATGACGAACGCGCCGACCGCGATCACGAGCGCCTGCGGTCCGAGGTCGAACAGGTCGTGCAGGTCGACCTCCATGCCGACGTAGATCATGAGCAGGAACACGCCGAGTTCGGACAGCACCGTGAGCACTTCCGACGGCTGCAGGACGCCGAGCAGCGGCGGTCCGAAGGCGATCCCCGCGAACAGCTCCCCCATCATGGCGGGATATCCGAGCCGCTCGGACACCGCGCCGAACACCCACGCGAACGCGAGCACCGACAGGAGTCCGAGGATGTCGATGGTCTCCGTTCCGACCATCTCAGACCCCCTGGCTCATGCTTTCTCCTTCACTCTCCGTCTCGGCCGATCCATTCTCGTTTTCGTTCGCGCTCATGATCTTACTTCCGTGCGCGTTCGTGATCTTTTCACCGTGAAGAACGAACGGCTGTCGGCGGTAGCGAGAGACGCAAACTGGAGCTCAACGGTAGAAACGCCTCAACCGCGCCGCTGTTTTTGCGTTTCAGGCGGAGGGTCTCCGCCTCTTCGGCTCAACGTGACGACCGGGGACGGATAAAGGATCCGATCCTTCCAGATTCCCGTGACGTCCTGCGAACGCGGTCAGTCGAATTTCTCCGTTCACCGATGCGAGACGGCCAATCCGCTCCGAAAAGAGGAACCGCATTAGTTAATGTACTTCAGGTCTGACCTGCTCTCACAGGTTCACGGGCAGCGACTATTCGAAACGGGAATATTTCGCGCCTGTGTTACGGGAAACGGAATAAGGTCCCCTACTCAGTGTCGAATGAACACGATAATCCCGATTGATACGGTCACCGCACAGCGTACGGCAACCTCTCGCTCGAAGCGGGTGAGGGGCGTTCTCGACCCCCCGGCGCGCGTGGAGGCTCGCAGATGACGACCGTCGTCGAGCCGCTCGGACACCACCAGCTGCTGCTGTTGTTCCTGCAACTCAGCATCCTGCTCCTGGTCGCGCGGGGGCTCGGCGTTCTCGCCACGAGGTTCGACCTGCCGGCGGTCGTCGGCGAACTCCTCGCCGGGATCGTCGTCGGACCGTCCCTCTTCGGGGCGATCGCCCCCGGGCTCTTTCAGGCCATCTTCCCGTTCACGACGGAGCAGTTCCACCTGCTCGAAGTCGTCTCGTGGATCGGCCTCATCATGCTGATCATCCTGACGGGGTTGGAGACGGACATCGACCTCATCGTCAACAAGGCCGAGGAGGCGACGTACATCTCGATCGCGAGCATCGTGGTCCCCTTCGCGATCGGGTTCGGTTTCGCGTGGGTCCTGCCGGTGGAGTTCATCGCCGCACCCGATCAGCGACTGGTGTTCAGCCTGTTCGTGGCGACGGCGATGAGCATCTCCGCCATCCCCGTCATCGCGAAGATCCTCATGGACATGGACGTGATCAGGCGCGACTTCGGCCAGATCACGCTCGCCGCCGGGATGATAAACGACACCGTCGGCTGGATCCTGCTCGCGCTCGTCGCCGGACTCGCCCGGACTGGCGCGCTCGAACTCGGCACGCTCGTCGAGACGATCATCTGGCTGGCGGTGTTTCTCGGCGTGGGGTTCACCGTCGGACAGCGCGCGGTCGCGTGGATCATGCGCTGGGTGGACACCAACATCGGCGGGCAGATCTCGAAGATCACGACGCTCATGGTGCTCGCGCTCGCCGTCGGGTCGTTCACCCACTACCTCCACCTCGAAGCGGTGCTCGGCGCGTTCGTGGTGGGGATCCTCGTCGGGCAGGTCAAACGCTTCGACTACGAGACGGAGCACACGTTCGAGGTGGTGACGATCGGCGTGTTCGCGCCGATCTTCTTCGCCACCGCCGGCCTGCGCGTCGATCTGACCGCGCTGTTCGACCCGATCGTCTTCGCCGTCACCCTCGGCGCGCTGGCCATCGCCGTCGTCGGGAAGTTCGTCGGCTCGTACGCGGGCGCGAAGCTGGCGGGGCTCTCCCACTGGGAGGGCGTGACCATGGGATCCGGGCTGAACGCCCGTGGGGCGATGGAGATCATCGTCGCGATCATCGGGCTCGGTCTCGGCGTCCTGACGATCGAGATGTACAGCATCATCGTCGTCATCGCCGTCGTCACCTCGCTCATGGCCCCGCCGCTCCTCCGGTGGTCGCTCTCGCACGTCGAGATGAGCGAGGAGGAACGAGAGCGGATCGAGCGCGAAAAGCGCCAACAGCAGAGCTTCGTCGCCAGCCTCAAGCGGGTGCTGCTCCCCACCCGCGGCGGCGCGAACACGCAGTTCGCGGCCCAGTTGCTCGGGTACATCTCCCGCGAGGAGGAGATCGAGGTGACCGGCATGTACGTCAGCGACGCGAACACCGACACGGACACGGCGGAAAGCCGCCTCGACCTGGTCAAAACGGCCTGGCAGCGAAATCAGAACGACGAGAGCGCCGGCATCTGGCGGAGCGTCGTCAGAGAGGTCAAAGACAGCATCACGGGAACCGTGCTGCGGGAGGCCAGACAGGGGTACGACCTCCTCGTGATCGGGACGAGCAAGATCGATCCGACGCAGGCTTCGGACGAACCGCTCTTCAGCAGCGTCGAGGACGCGGTCATCCAGGAGTCGCCGTGTCCGGTCATGGTCGTCAGCTCGCACCTCGAAACGGAGCCGGAGGAAACCATCGACCGGGTCGACGTCGACCGGATCCTGCTTCCGACGGTCGGGACGGAGTACAACCGCCACGCCGCCGAGCTCGCGTTCAGCCTCGCGCGCAACCGGAACGCGATCGTCGAGATCGTCCACGTGGTCAACCCGCCGCAGGTCGAGGATCTCTTCGTCGAACAGCCGGACATGGAGCCTGCGATCGAGATCGGCGAGGAGATCGTCGACCGGGAGGCCGATCTCGGCAGACAGATGGGTGCGGAAGTGAAGACGCGGGTCATCGTCGGGGAGGACGAACCAGAACAGGAGATCGTCGACCTCGCGGACGAGAACGGCGACGACCTGATCCTCCTCGGGAGCAACCTCCGGCCGATCACCCAGCGGGTGTTCTTCGGCCACCGGACCGAGTTCATCATCAAGAACGCCGACTGCCCCGTCGTGGTCATAAGCTCCCTGTGAACCGGGAGTCGGCGTGCGGTCGACGGACCTTCGACCGCACCGTTTCGGAAGCGTTAAACGACGACCCGCCGTTGTTCGACGTGCGGGCCGGTGGGGTAGCTTGGTATCCTTCGGCCTTCGGGTGGCCGTAACCGCAGTTCGAATCTGCGCCGGCCCACTTTTCCCGCATCGCAATACGAGGAGCGAAGCGACGAGTCTGCGGTGCGGGAAAATGGACGCCGGCGCAGATTCGAGGAGGGAAGTCGCAGCCCGGAAAGCGAACGAAGTGAGCGACCCGGAACGTCTTCCCGTGTTCGACATCTGCGCCGGCCCACCGGATACGATCGAAGAGCCGTTCCTTCTCGGAATGCTCGCGAGCTTCGGACGCTCCGTCGCGTACGTCGCCGTCAAGCGCGTCAACGGCAACGACATCGACCTTCTCGATCGGTCTCACGAGATGGCGGGCGAGAAAGCACACTCGGCGTCAGCGTAGGCGATCACCGATCGGTCGGGGCCGACACTTCGACTACGAGGCGTCACTCTTTGGAATACGTTTCCAGCGGGGTACGTTCGAGCCCGACAGTGTCGTAGTCCTTCTCGCTGGAAAGCACAGCCCCTTCACCCGTGGCAACGACGCCAGCGTGGAGGGCATCGAACGGGGTCATGTGGTACTCGTCGAGGAAGGCTGCCGCCGCGAGAACTGCGTCCTCATGATCTTCCGGAACGATGGGAACTATTTCGAGCAGGTTGGCGATCGCCCGTGGGACGTCGATCTCGTACTCGGCCTCTTCACGGTTGTAGAACAGCACCAGAACCTCAGCGTAGGCCAAGATCGACGTGTGAATGTCGTCGCGCTCTTCGAGGGCGCGGAGCGCTGGCTCACGAAGCCAGTCCTCGTCCTTCACCAGAGCCGTCAGGAAGTCCGTTTCAACGTACACAGGTCACTCCTCACGTCGCTGGGACCGACTCTCAGCTTCTTCCTGAACCTCTCGGGAGATAGCCTCTCGCGCTTTCTCTTTCAGCGCGTCCACACTTTCCCCCTCGAAGGCGTCACCAACGGCGGCACGGAGCCCCTCTAGCGGGTCCTCGTCGACGGGGAAGAGCGCGACGTGGCTAGGGAGTTCGACGATACGGTACTGGTCTCCGAATCGCTTTCGGACGTCTTTCGGGAGGTAGATCCGTCCCCTCTCATCCGTCGATTTCGACACGGCTACCTTCCACTTGTACGTGAACACGCTAAAAGCTTCCCGTGATTTCAAGTGTTTTCCCGTATGCGAGGAGTGGGCGCGGTCGCGCGGCTCTTCGATCCACTTCGGTTCTATCGAACGCCCATGAGCGCGTCTCACCGCGAACTGACGACCGCCACCGGGCAGGGTGCGTTGCGCGCGATGTACTCGACGCGGTGCCCGAAGAACGCCCGCCCCGAGAGCGGCCGGAGGTTGCTCCCGAGGACGACGAGGTCGTGGCCGCGTTCGTCCGCGAGCGCGACCACCTCCTCTTCGGGATCGGTTTCGCCGACGAAGACGCTCGTGCGCACGTCGACGCCCATCTCCCGGCCCAGATCCGCCTCGGCGTCGACGATCTCCTCGCCGAGTTCGAGGGACGAACGCATGTCGGGGCGGTCGGCGAACACCTCGTCGGACCGCGGCGGCGTGACGACGTGGACGAGTTCGACGGCCGCGTCGCACTCGCGCGCGATGGTGAACGCGACTTCGGCGGCGTGACGGGTGTACTCCGTTCCGACCGTCGGGACCAGGATCCGCCGGATCGGCTCCCGATTTTTGCGTTCGCGACCGCCGTCCGGCGGCCGTCGGAGGTTCGTGCTGACGACCATGACCGGACAGGGGGAATCGCGGACGACTTCGTCGACGGGGGGACTGAAAAGCGGCGCGTTCGCGCGGTCGCCCCGGTCGGCCACCCCGAGGACGAGAAAGTCGTACCCCCGCTCTGCCTCCGCCAGCACCGTCCCGCTCGCGTCGTCGGGCCGGCGGCGCACGAGCGTCCGCGTCTGCGCGTCCGGGAGGTCGAGCTGGAGGCGCATCAGGTCGAGACACCGCCGGGCGTCGCCGGGGGGTTCGTCGTCGGCTTCGGTCGCTCCGACGTCGGCGTCTTCGTCTGTACCGGAGCGACCGACGTCGCTCGCGTCCCCTCCGCCGGTACCGTCGTCTCCGCCGACGTCGTCGCGGCCGCCGTCGCTCCGCGACGCCGGGGGCGACGCTCCCCTCGCGCGGTCGGCGAGCGACCGGAGCCTGACGAGCGGGCTCCGAACCGCGGTCGGCCGTCCCTCGCCGCGTTCGACGTACATCGTCGTCACTTCGATGTCCTCCCCGCGGGTCAGGTAGCCGAGCAACTGGGCCGCGAACTGCGAGTCGACGCTGCACCGGGTCGGCAGGAGGACCTTCCGCATCCCGCCGACGAAGCTCCGCCGCTGGCGCGCCTCCCGTTCGAGTCGGGCGCGTTCCCCCTCCGACATCTCGATCCGGGGGAGCGCAAAGCGCATGATCGCCGGGGCCATGAGCGAGGTGACGATGGCGACCATCACGATGATGCTGTACATCTCGTTCGTGAGGATCCCCAGTCCGAGTCCGATGGTGGCGACGATGATCTCCATCGCCCCACGGGCGTTCATTCCGCCGCCGATGGCGATCCCCTCCCACCGCGACAGCCGGACGAGCCGCGACGCGCCCATGACGCCGGCGAACTTGCCGAAGCAGGCGACGCCGAGGACGACCAGCGAGACGGCGAACACCGTCGGGTCGAACAGGGCGGCCACGTCCATCCGCAACCCGGCGATCGCGAAGAACACCGGCGCGAACACGCCGAGCGTCACCACCTCGAACGTGTGCCGGGGCGAGTAACCGAAGCGTTTGACCTGCCCGACGAGGATCCCCACCACGAACGCGCCCAGAATCGCCTCCAGTCCGAGGTACTGGGTGATCGCGCCCGCGGCCAGCGCGAGCACCATGAGCGTCGTGACGAGCGCGGTCTCGCTCCCGACGGCGTTGTCGACGCGACGTAGCACGGTTTCGACGACCCGTCGACCCACGGTGAACGCGATCCCGAGGAAGACGACGACCGACAGGAGGGTCGTCACCGCCGAATCGACGTCGACGACGCCGCTCCGGGCGAGGCCCGCGACGGTGGCGAGGAGGATCCAGCCGATGGTGTCGTCGACCATGCCCGCCGCAAGGATCAGCTGCCCGATGTCCCGGCGGACGACCTCGAGTTCGATGAGCACCTTCGCGATGACGGGGATGGCGGAGATGCTCATCGCCGTCGCGATGAACAGGCTGAAGACGAGCCGCTGATCGGGTGACGCGATGAACTCCACGGGAAGATACCAGCCGAGCCCGAAGCCGGTCGCGAACGGAACGACGATGCCGCCCAGAGACAGCGCGGCGGCGGTCGGCCCCTTGCTCACGATGAGGTCGATGTCGGTTTCGAGCCCGGTGACGACGAGCAGCATGATGAGCCCGACCCACGAGACGATTTCGAGCAGGTGGAACTGCGCCTCGGCGACGACGAACAGCGACTCGTAGACCCCCGGCGCGACGACGCCGAGGACCGACGGGCCGAGGAGCACGCCCGCGAGGAGTTCCCCGACGACCGCGGGTTGGCCGACGCGGCCGAACGCCTCCCCGAGCGTCCGCGCGGTGACGAGGAGGACCAGGAGCTGGACGATGACGATCAGCAGTTCGTGGTGGCCGAGCGGCTCTATGACCTGCATCGGTCACCCGCGGCGTGCGTCGGCGAGGAGGCCGATCGGCGATCGGGCGGTCGACCTCCGGCGATCCGACGTGGAGTACGTGTCATGGTGGTGAGGGACTGGAAAATGGGGACCGAGATCCAGCCGACGGCGGCCGGGAGTCGTCGGAGGGCTGGATTCGGCTGCGCGCGTCTGTCGGTTCCACCTACGATCTCGCCCTATATGGCCGTTACGTCCGCCGGATTCGACGACGGTGCGCGACGAGCGGTCCGTCGACGCGGCATCGGGTCACTCCGAGAGGTAGCCGAGCGACTTGAGCCGATCCTGGACCTCGTCCTCGTCGACGGCCTCGAAGTCCTCCTCCGCCGTCGAGTCTTCGACCCGCGCCAGCACCTCCTCCAGGACGAAGGTGATGTACTGATCCGTCGAGTCGAACTCGCTGTGCGGCAGCCGACTTTCGACGCGTGAGACGATCCGAGACGGGAGCTCGACCGATTCGGTGGCGGCGGTCATCTGACGTTTTGTCACCGGGGTACCTCCCCGTCCGAACCACTTTGTTATCCAGCGGCTACTGCCGCTCCGTCCCGGGTAGGCGACGTCGGACGTCGGCCGTCTCGGCGCTCGAACGCAGTACTCGGCGCATAACAATGTCCCGACCGGCGTTCTATCGGTCAATGACCGAGCGGAAGGACGTCGTTCTGGTGACCGTCGACAGCTGGCGCGCCGACCACTGCGGGTTCATGGGGTACGATCGGGACGTCACGCCGACGCTCGATCGCCTCGTCGACGACGGGCTCGTGTTCGAGAACGCGATCGCCCCGGCCCCGGAGACGAACAGCTCCGTTTCGACTTGCCTCACCGGACAGTACCCGATCCACGAACTCGCCTCCGACGGCGTCGAGTACGCGGAGCGGATCCGCCACCACATGCGGGCGCGGCGGACGCTCCCCCAGCGGTTCCGCGAGATGGGCTACGAGACGGGGGCGTTCACCGCCAACCCGTGGACCTCGAGGTTTTACAACTTCGACCGCGACTTCGACTCCTTCGAGGACTTCATGGACGAGAACGTGTCGAGTTCGCTCATCAGCGACGGCCGGCAGGCGAGCGTCTTCGGCGACCTGTTCGTCCAGCTCCTGAACTGGTGGCAGGGACAGGACATGTTCATGGCGTGGGAGGCCTTCTACGACGACGTGCTGGCGTGGATCGAGCGGGCGGACAGCCCGTACTTCCTCTGGATCTTCCTCGTCGACGTCCACATGCCGTACCTCCCCCCGAAGGGCTACCGGTCGCAGTCGCGCCTCCTGACCCTTCCCGCCAACCTGTCGCTTTTCGCCGGCAAGACGGACGTACGGTTCGAGTCGCTGTTTCACGACGTGCTCGTCGGGGCGTACGACGACACGATCCGCTACACGGACGAGTTCTTCCGGCGGCTCACGGCCGACCTCTCGGACGTCGGCGACGGTCGGACGAACGGATCGAGCGACGAACCTCTCGTCGCGATCCACGCCGACCACGGCGAGGGATTCGGCGAGGGCGGCGTGTACGGCCACGGTCCGCGCGTCTCCGAGGAGACCCTCCACGTCCCGTTCGCGGTGTTGAACGGACCGACGGGGAGGGTGCGCCGCCCCTTCTCGCTCCGGCGGCTTCCGGAGTTCCTCCCGGCGCTCGCGCGGGGCGAGGAGTACGACGAGCTGCTCGACGGGCCCGCGCTCGCCCGCAACTACGACCCGGCGTTCGCTGTCCGCGGCGAGTCGTGGCGGTACGTCTGGCGGCCGGAGCGCGAACGCGTCGCGCTCAGAACCGACGACGGGTGGGAGGAGTCCGACCGGCCGGAACTGGAATCGATCGGCCGGGAGCTGGTCGAGTCGCACATCGAGTCCGAGCGCGAGCGCGGACGCGTGATGGCGGCCGCCGAGGAGCTCACCGCCGAGACGAGCCTCTGAGACGCGGCGGTTCGGCCCCGTCAGCCGACTGCGACCCCTCACGCTCCCTCCGCGTGCGGATCGCAAACGGCATTCCGGTTCCGCACGAACGCCGCCCACGATGGACCTCGATTCCCGGTTCGACGTTCCGCTCCGCGGCGTCGACGTCGACGACGAAACCCGGTGTGCGCACTACCGTACGGATCGAGACGTCGTCGCGATCAAGTTCGCGTGTTGCGGCGTCTACTACCCCTGCCACCGGTGTCACGAGGCGCTCGCGGATCACGACCCCGAACGGTGGGGCGCGGACGATCGCGACGAACCCGCGGTGCGCTGCGGCGTCTGCGGCGCGGAACTCGCCGTCGACGCGTACCTGACGAGTGGCCACCGTTGTCCGGATTGCGACGCGCCGTTCAACCCCGGCTGTGAGGCGCACCGGAGCCTGTACTTCGAGGTGTGAGGCGCTCGTCGGCGCGGGTGAGAACGCGAACCGATCGTCACCGCTCGTCTTCGACGACCGGGCGTCGGCCGAGACCGTCGCCTTCGACGGCGTCGATCGCCTCCTGCGCGGCGGCGGCCGCCCTCGCCGGGTCGCGGTAGGAATCGCCGAGGCCGACCTCGCGCTTCACCCACTCGTCGCTGCCGGTCGATCGCGTGTACACGTCGACCCACCAGTACACCTGCACGTGCCGCGAGAACTCGGTGATCGTGATCCGGACGGTCGAGGGATCGTTCAGGTAGTCGACGCTGCTATCCGTCGAATCGCACCGCCAGCCGGCCGGAAGATCGAGGTCGTAGGGGTCGAACATGGTTCGAGACGCGCCGACGCTCGGGCGTCGTGGCGGGCGTAGGTCGTGCGACGGTAAACGTCTTTCAGGAGCCGACTCAGAGACGGACGCCACGACGCCACGACGTGCTACTGGAAAGACAGTTCCGCTCTCGAAAACCCTATTTAGTTCCTCGCGCGTTCTCGGGACGCTTCTGTCCGCCCGCGACTGACCGTACCACGCACACGGAAGCACCACGACCGCGGCCGCGACTGCCGGCTGGTAGCGCGCGTCGCGGTTTCGATTCTCACGCGTCCCGCTCGCTCGGAGCCGCCGCCCGGTCGTCCGCGCTCGGCGCCCGGTCTCCGCCGTGGTCGTCCGCGCGCTCCGTCGCCGACGAGTCGGCGTCGGTCGGTTCGTCGAAGAGAAGGCGGAGGTTCTCGTGGACGCCGACGACCATCGCCGGGACGACGATCATGAAGACGTGCTCTTCGATCGGGATCCCGAGCAGTTCGACGCCCGTCCGGAGGGGAATCGCGAAGACGCCGACTTCGAGCGTGTACCAGTCCCAGACGTAGGCGATCGGGTACAGCGCGAGGACCGTCCGAGCGGCGCTTCGAAACGCGTCGGCCCGGTAGAGGAGGCCGGCCGTGATCGCCCCCCAGAACACCTCGGTCGCGAGGTACGTGTAGGGGCCGAGGACGCCGATGTCGGGTACCATACGGGACGTCCGGGCGGCGGACGCAAAACGTTACTGTCGGCCAGTGGATCCGCGAACGCCCGCGAGAACGTCCGACGGATCAGGCGAGCGGCTCGAACCACACCGCGACGACGAGCAGCGCGAGGAAGACGTACGAGCCGCGGATGAGGAGCATCGTCGCGAGGCGATCGTCCGCGCGGCGCGCGACGGCGGCGACGGCGGCGAACGCGACGGCGGCGAGCACCGAACTCGGCGGGAACACCGCGGCGACGGCGAACGCCACGACCGCGAGAAGCCCCGTCGCCATCAGGAGGTAGGCGGTCGTTCGGGCGCGCCGACGGCCGAGGACGACCGCGACCGTCCGCTTGGAGATGGATCGGTCGTACTCGTAGTCCTTCGCGTCGTCCACGACCTTGATCCCCGAGAGGATGACGACGAACACGGCGGCGAAGGCGAGCACGACCGGCGACAGCGACTCCGCCTGCACGTAGTGGCCGCCGACGAGCACGACGGCGATGCCGAGCGGGTAGCCCGTCGTCGCCGTCACGGGGTTCATGTCGAGTTGCGGCGCGTGGAGGTAGCCGATGAGCCAGCCGGGGAGCGTGATCGCGGCCGCCCCGAGGCCGACGAGCCACCAGAGCGCGCCGAGGACGAGGAAGAAAAGCGCCGTCGCGCCCGCGAGCGCGAGCCGACAGCCGACCGCGGTCAGCGGGTGGTCGTCGTCCTCGTCGCGGACGTAAAAGTCCACGTAGCCGTCCTTGACGTGCGCCGTGTAGAGGGCGCAGAACGCGGACCCCATGTGCAACAGGGCGAGACCGAGATCGAAACCGCCGGCGAGCACCGCGCCGAACGCCGAGGCGGCCAGCGGCGGCAACATGAACACGGGGTGGATCTGCGAGGCGAGCGCGCGGAGCGCGGCCGCGGGACCGGTGCCGTGCCGTGCGATCTCCATGGGATTCGTTTCAGCCGTCGTCGCAATAGGTGTTGTGCGCAACCGGCCGACGTGAAAACCGGCGGAGAACCGGCCGGCCCGCCTCGGGGGGTTCTTCGGACGACGCCGGCGACGAATGCCCGGCGGCGACAGCGGGGAGCGTCCGCCCGCTGAAGTCCGCCCGGAGGGACGCCTCCAGAGTGGCGTGTATGAAAGCTTATACCCGTCCCGTCGGTGGAATCCCGTGTCAATGGTGTCCACACGGACCGCGAGCACCGCGTTGATCGTCGGGGGCGTCGCCCTGTTCGTCCTCGCGCTCGCCGTCAGCGCGGCGCTCGCGCCGACGATCGGGGCCGCCGGCGACGACGGCGACGACGTTCGTCGGACCCTCGTCGGCTCGCAGGGCGGCGGCGCGGGGCTGCACGAAGACGGCAGCGTCTACCTCCTCTCCGGCACCGAGGAGGCGTGGCGACAGCCCGGCGCGGCGAGCAACTTCGACGTCACGATGCTCGACAACGGGAGCGTGCTGGCGGCGTTCATGGACACGGGCTACGACGACTGCGGCCCGTACGACCCGCCCTGCACCCGCACCGGCTTCCGAATCGTCGACCCCGATCCCGACCCGGAGGTCGTCCACGAGTACAGCTTCCCCGTCCGGACGGGACAGAACAGCGAGGTCCACGACGTCGAACCCCTCCCCGGCGGCGGGTACGTCCTCGCGGACATGGAACACGAGCGGATCGTGACCGTCGAGGGCGGGGAGATCACGTGGCAGTGGAACGCGAGCAGCCACTACGAGGCTCCCGAGGACCCGACCCGGGAGGACTGGCTCCACATCAACGACGTGGACCGAATCGGCGAGGATCGCTACCTCGTCTCCGTGCGGAACGCGAACCAGCTCCTCGTCGTCGAACGCGGCGAGGGCGTCGTCGAGGTGATAAACGAGGACAAGAACCCGGACGTGCTGAACCGCCAGCACAACCCGCAGTGGCTCGGCGACGGGACGGTGCTCGTCGCCGATTCGGAGAACGACCGGATCGTCGAGCTCCACCGGACCGACGCCGGCGAGTGGGAGGTCGCGTGGCAGCTCCACAGCGCCGAGGGCGTGGACTTCGCGTGGCCGCGGGACGCCGATCGCCTGTCCAACGGCAACACGCTCGTCACCGACTCGGCCAACCAGCGCCTGGTCGAGGTCGACCGCGACGGCGAGGTCGTCTGGAGCTACGGCACCGACCGCATCCCCTACGAGGCCGAGCGACTCCCCGAGGGCGAGACGGTCGGCGGCGACGCCTACGGCGCGCCGGACGGCGAGGCGGACGCCCCCGACGGCGACCGCGCGGAGCGCCGCGACGTGCCGGTGCTCTCGACCGCCCTCCAGATCCTCCGGACGAGCGTCCCGCTGCCGTTCTGGCTCTCGGAGATCCACCTGTTCGTGGCGCTCGTCTCGCTCGGGATGGTCGGCTCCGGCTGTGCGATCCGGCTCCGGCTCCGGTTCGGACGGTGACGTAGCCTGCGGCCCGGCCACTCCCCCTGCATCGCCGCTGATCGTCCGGAACCGCCGACACCGGCGGACTTTTTCCCCGTCGTTCGTGACCCTTCGGTATGACCGACGATTCCCTCGACGATCCCGACGACCCCGACGACCCCGACGACCCCGACGACTCCCTCGCGTGGGTGACCACGGGCTCCGGGATCGACTACGCCTGCCCCGGGTTCGACGTGCGCCGCGACGCGGTCACCCTGCCCGACGGCACCGAGACCGACTTCCACTACGTCGACGAGCCGCCGGCGGTCGTGATCCTCCCCTTCACCGCCGACGGCGACGTCGTCGTCATCGAGGAGTGGCGGCAGGCGGTCGGCCGCGTCAACCGCGGCCTGCCCGCCGGTGGCACCGAACCCGACGACGACGACCTCGCGGCCGCCGCCCGCCGGGAGCTGACGGAGGAGACGGGCTACGTCGCCGACGATCTCGATCCCCTCCTCGCGGCGGAGCCGGCGAACGGCATCGCCAACTCGGTCCACCACTACTTCGTCGCCTGGGGGTGCGAGCCGGCGGGCGAGCAGGACCTCGACTTCAACGAGAGCATCCGCGTGGCGACGACGGGGTACGACGACCTCCTCCGGGCCGTCCTCGACGGCGAGATCCGCGACGGGCGGACCGCCCTCGGCGTGCTGCGTTACGAACTCCGGCGGCGCTGAGGGCGGGAGAGCCTCCTACTCCCCGTCTTCGCAGTTCTTCGTGTAGAAAATGGATACCCGGTCGTCGTCGGTTCCGCCGTCGTACGTTCCGACCCGTACATCTACTCCCAGACACTCGGTGTCGTACTCAGCGAAGTCGAGCGTTTGCGCAGTCTTCTCGGGACGGTCGTCGAGCCACGTCGAGAGCAGGTAGGCGTTCGACTTCGTCGGGAATCCGGTGAACCACGTTCCGACCGGATCGTCGGAACTGGCCGCCTCCAACCGCTCTGAATCTCGGTAGACGGTTTCTCCGTCGAGTTCGATGCGGACGTGGAACGTGTGCGGTTCGTCGTCGAAACTGGTCGCGCCCAACTCGACCAACCGGGGCGTCTTCCGGTCGGATCCACCAAGCGCGTTACACCCCGAGAGGGTCACGACTCCAGCGGTCGTAGCCAGCCGAAGGAGGGAGCGGCGTCCGATGCGGGGATTCATGCTTGCTGCGTCACCTTCGCTTATTTGATGGACGCGACTTCGAAGCCTTCGCTCGATTCGGCTGGATGTTCATCGGGCACGCTCTGACATCGAATTCGGTTTCGATGGATTCGGGCGTCGGCACTGCGATGCACACATCATTCACCGTCTTTACAGTTCGTCGTGTGGGCGATGGCGAACCGATCACCGCCGGCTTCGTCGTCGTACGTCCCGGCTTGGATGTTGAGTCCCAGACACTCGGTGTCGTACTCGGCGAAGTCGAGCGTTCGCGCAGTCTTCTCGGGACGGTCGTCGAGCCACGTCGAGAGCAGGTAGGGGTTCGGCTTCGTCGGGAATCCGTCGAACACCGCCCCTACTGGGTCGTCCGGATCGGTTGCTTCGATTCGCTCAGACTCCCGGTAGACGGTCTCACCGTCGAGTTCGATGCGGACGTGGAACGTGTGCGGTTCGTCGTCGAAGCTGAGCGCACTCAATCTGACGAGTCGAGGAGTTTTCCGGTCGGGCTGATTCGCAAAAACCGTGCATCCCGAGAGAGTAACGGCTCCGGCGGCCGTAGTCAGTCGAAGGAGGGAGCGGCGTCGGATGCGGGGATTCATACCTATTGCGTTACTGTCATAGCTGTAAATACTTTCTCCAGACGCCATCACTGGCAAATAAGGGAATCTCCCGTGATCACACCGTAAATCGAACCGACAAATTGACTATTCGTCACTCAATCTCCCGAGTGTACTCTCAAAGTAGACCGTTCGGTCCCGCGATCATTTCCGTGCCCGCCGGCCGTGTCCAACGGCGGATCGCTCGGCCCTTCCGCCGACTTCACGGCGCGCCGCTCGTCGGAACCGTTTTCGGTCGACCGCCCCAACGGTCGCACATGACAACGGCTCGCACCGAACGCCGGTCCCTGTTTCCGACCCTCCTCGCGCTCGTCAGCGGCGCGTTCGTCGGGGTGTTCGGGCTTGCGCTCGGCACCGTCTTGACGCTGCTCGTCGGGCTGCTGCTCGTCGTCGGCTTCGGCGTCGAACTCACGGCCGCCGCCACCATCGTCCTCGCGCTCGTGTTCACGCAGGGGATCGGCTGCGGCGGCGTCGCGCTCGCGTACCCCCGGCTCAGGCCGCGCGCCGCCGCCTTCCTCCGCGCGCGGTTCGACAGCTTCGCCGACGCCCGCGGCGACTTTTCGCTCCCCGCCTCGGTCCCCTCCGTGCGCGACCTCCTGGTCTTCGTCGTCGGCTACGTCGTCGCGTTCGGACTGGCGATCGTCGGCGGCATCGTCGTCTCGCTCACCGGCTCCGAGACGGGAACCAATCAGGCCGTCGCCCTCGGGCTGGAGAACCCCGAGGTGCTGTTGCTCTTGATCCCCGCGTCGTTCCTCCTCATCGGCCCCGGCGAGGAGATGCTGTTCCGCGGCGTCGTCCAGGGGCGCATCCGCGAGGCGTTCGGGCCCGTCGCCGGGATCGCCATCGCCAGCGCGATCTTCGCCGGCATCCACATCTTCGCGCTCACCGGGGGCACCCCGACCGGCAACCTGCTCTCCCTCGGCGTGCTGTTCTTCCCGAGCGTCGTCTTCGGAACCGCCTACGAACTCACGGACAACCTCGTCGTTCCCTCGCTCATCCACGGCGCCTACAACGCGACGCTGTTTTCGCTCCTGTACGCCGCGATCAAACTCGGAAGCATGCAGCCGCCGGGCGCGTTCTGACCGCCGCGACGGCGCGGCGTGGTTCCCCCGAACTGGGAATCGGTGACGAGGCTATCCCCTCGCGTGACCGACGTTCGGTCGGTGAACCAACCATGAAGAAAAACGTCGGCGGATACGACCGCATCGCGCGGTTCGTCGTCGGCCCGATCCTGCTCGTCGGCGGCGCGGCGGCGTTCGCGGGCGCGCTCACGCTCGCGACCGGCGCGGTGGGCGCGATCCTCGCGGCCGTCGCCCTCGTCGCGGGCGCCGTGCTGATCGCCACCGCGATCACCCAGAAGTGTCCCCTCAACAGGGCGCTCGGCGTCGACACGTACCGCGGTCCGGCCGCGACGGACGACTCGATTGACGACGAACGCGGGGCGGGGCGACCCAGCTAACGCCTCGCTACCTTCGCTTTCGGCTCGCACTTCCGCCCGGCGACGGGAACTCGCCGGGCGCGTTCTGACCGCCGAACGCAACCCTTACCGCGCGCCACCCGAAACGGCGGGCATGCGCGACTGTTTCGAGCTTCGGGACGCCGACCTCGCCGGACGGATCGGCGCGCTCTCCGTCCCCCGCGCCGGGGTGACCGTCGAGACCCCGGCGTTGCTGCCCGTCATCAACCCCAACCTCGTGACGATCCCGCCGTCCCGACTCGAATCCGAGTTCGACGCGGAGATCCTCATCACCAACTCCTACATCATCGAGAAGACGGACGGCCTCCGCGAGCGCGCGCTCGACGAGGGCCTCCACGAGCTGCTCGATTTCTCCGGCGCGATCATGACCGACTCGGGGTCGTTCCAGCTGGCCGAGTACGGCGACATCGACGTGACCACGGCGGAGATCCTCCGCTTTCAGCGCGAGATCGGCTCCGACATCGCCACGCCGGTCGACATCCCGACGCCGCCGGACGCCTCGCGCGAGCGCGCCGAGGCCGACCTGCGGACGACGGAGCGGGCGCTCGTCGACGCCGAGGCCGTCGAGACGGGTGACATGCTCGTCAACGCGCCCGTGCAGGGGTCGACCTACCCGGACCTCAGAGAGCGCGCCGGCCGCCGCGCGGCCGACACCGACCTCGACGTGTTCCCCGTCGGCGCGGTCGTGCCGCTCATGAACGCGTACCGCTACGCCGACATGGTCGACGCCGTCGCGGCCGCGAAGCGCGGCCTCGGGGAGGACTGCCCGGTCCACCTGTTCGGCGCGGGCCACCCGATGATGTTCGCGCTCGCGGTCGCGCTCGGCTGCGATCTCTTCGATTCGGCCGCCTACGCCCTGTACGCGCGGGACGGCCGCTACCTCACCGTTCGCGGGACGGAGCACCTCGTGGATCTCGCGTACTTCCCCTGCGCCTGCCCAGTCTGTACCGACCACGACCCCGAGGACCTCCGCGGGTTCGACGCCGACGAGACGGAGCGGCTGCTCGCGGAGCACAACCTCCACGTCACGTTCGCCGAGATGCGGCGCATAAAGGGGGCCATCCGGTCGGGCGACCTGCTCGAACTGGTCGAGGCGCGCGCCCGCGGCCACCCGGCCATGCTCGACGGCTACCGCGCGCTCCTCGCGCACGCGGAGCAGCTCGAACGGTCCGATCCCGCCTCGAAGGGCGCGTTCTTCTACCTCTCGAACGAGAGCGCCCGCCGGCCGGAGGTGCTGCGGCACCGCCGTCGACTCGACCGGCTGGAGGCGACGGGGAACGTCCTTCTCACCGAGGGCGGCACGCCCTCGACCGACGAGTACGACGAGACGTGGCGCGTGGTTCCGCCGTTCGGGCCGTTCCCGCGGGCGCTCTCGGAGACGTACCCGCTGACCGCGGAGGTGCCGGAGCGGCTCGACGCCGAGGCGTACGCCGCCGCCGCGGAGGGCGTCGCGCGGCTGGTCGAGTGCAACCCCGAAACGTCGTTCACCCTCGCGCACTTCGGGTGGCCGGAGGCCGCGCTCGCGACGGTGCCCGACGAGGTGACGATCGAACGCCTCGAACGGCGACACTCGGCGGACGAGACCGGGTGAGCGCGGCGACGGTGCGCTCACGCTGCGCTCGCGCCGCCGTCGAGGGGCGTCCGTTATCGGACGTCACGGTTTCCGCCGTCACCGACCGCCACGTCGGCCATCCGTTCCGAAAAGTCCCACGTGTAGAGCTTCGTCGGTTCGATCCGAATTTTGGCCTCCTCGCGCTCCGGCGACAACAGCGACGCCGCGAGCGAGGACTCGGTGCCGCCGAGATAGCGCTCCAACAGCCCGCGAAGCAGCTTCTTTCCCTCGTCGGGTTCGATCGACGTCGTCCCCCGGCCGCGGACGCCGCGGTACGGCGGACGGTTCGTCGAGACCTCGAAGGCGACGTCGGCGTTCGCTCGCAGGAAGCGAACGACGTCGGCGTCGCGGCTCGTCGCACACCAGAACGCGCCGTCGCGGTAGCGGTACCACAGCGAGAGCGTCCAGAGGTCGTCCGCGGGCGTTCGACAGGCGAGACGGAGGGGGATCGCGGCGTCGTCGAGGAAGGCGTCGAGTTCCGCGCGGGACCAGACGCCCGTGGGTTCGACCATACGAGCAGTGACGGCGAGACGGAGGAAAAGCGTTCCCGAGGCTCGAAGCGTCCGCGCCGGCGACGCTGCGGCGTACCCGGACTACGCGCTCGACTTCCTGTTCGCGACGTATCGCGCCGCGACGGCGATCGGAATCAGCGGAATCGCCGTCGCGGTCACGACGAGCAGCGCGAGGATCGCGGCCTTCGTGAGCGTCCCGGACTCGTCCCAGACGGCCCTCGTCACGTCGTCGACGCCCCGTGCGATCCGTCCTATCCGTCCGGCCATCGGCGTCGACCTCCGGTGTGCGGTGGTTTCATGATCTCTCTCCGTGCGGGGGTTCTTCGCCCGAGCGCATCAAAGCGGTGGGTCTCCACCGGGGTACGAGACGAGCGGGGGTGCGACGATGCGGAAACCGCCGAGGCGACAAAGCAAGATAGTTCACGCTCCGACGCCGAGGCCATCCCATGACCGACTATTTCGAGGTTCTCTCGCGGGACGGGGCGGCCCGCATCGGCGAACTCCGCCTCTCGACCCCGCTCGCGACCCCCGCGCTCGTTGGCGACCGCGTCAGCGACGCGGGGAGCCTCTGGGCCGCGGATCGCGACGTGCCCGAGGGCGACGAGGGCGTCCTCACGATCCTCCCGCACCGGGCGTTCCCGGCCGGGACGCACGACGAGGTGAAGGAGTCGTTCGCCGTCGATCCCCCGGCGCTGGACGCCCCGACCGCCGCCGTCGTCGCCTCCGACGCGATCGCCGACGCGGCGGCGGGGAGCGTCGACGCCTACGTCCTCTCGGACGCGCCGGGGTTCGTCGGCCACGCGGCCGCCTTCGCGGAGGCGGTGATCGCCGCGAAGGACGCCACCCCGGCGGACACCGCGCTGTACCTCTCCGGGGTCGCCACCCCCGCGAACGTCGCCACGCTCGCCTACGCGGGGGTCGATCTCGTCGACGCGAAGAAGGCGACGGTGAAGGGGACGCAGGGAAAGTACCTCACGAGCGAGGGGGAACACTTCCTCGAAGACCTGGAGGACCTCCCGTGCGCCTGTCCCGTCTGTCAAAAACCGCGCGAGGCGTTCGCCCGCGAGGACTGCGCCGAGCACAACGTCAACGCGCTCCGCGCGGAACTTGCGACCGTTCGCGAACGGATCCGGGCGGGTCGGCTGCGCGACTACGTGGAGGGGCAGGCCCGCCACGAGGCGTGGCTCACCGCCGCGTTTCGGGAGCTCGACGGACAGTACGGGTACGTCGAGGAGCGGGCCCCGGTCATCCGGGACGCCGAGCTGCTCGCCGCCTCCGAGGACTCGCTCCGCCGGGTGGAGATCCAGCGCTTCGCGGAGCGCGTCACGACCCGCTACCGCAACCGTTTCGACAACCCACTCGTCCTCGTTCCCTGCTCGGCGAAGAAGCCGTACAGCGAGTCGCAGAGCCACGGACAGTACCACGACGCGATCCAGTGGCGCGCCCACCAGGTGTCGATGACCTCGCCGATCGGCGTCGTCCCGCTGGAACTCGAACTCACCTACCCGGCCCAGCACTACGACTCCGTCGTCACGGGGCGGTGGTCCGAGGACGAGAAGTCGTTCGTCGCCGAGGTGCTGAAGCGCTACCTCGAACGCAACGAGTACCCGCGGGTGATCGCGCACGTCCCGCCGCACGGCTACCGGGACGTCTGCGAGCGCGTCGAGGCCGCCGTCGACGTCCCGTTCGAGTACACCGTCGCGGACCACCCGACGACGGCGGCGTCGCTGTCGAACCTCCGATCGGCGCTGTCGGGCGAACTGAAGTACTCGAAGCGCGAGCGCGAGCACAACACCGTGAAAGCGCTCGCCGACTACCAGTTCGGGCCCGACGCGGGCGACGCGCTTTTCTCGGAGATTCGAACGACCGGCCGCTACCCGAAACTCCAGATCCGCGATTCGGAGGGGACGCAACTGGCGGCGATGGTGCCGCAGTACGGCGTGCTCTCGTTCACCCTCGACGGGGCGCGGCGCTGGGTCGAAAGCGACGCCCCGACGAAACGCGTCGAGATCGACGACTTCGCGCCGCACGGGAGCGTCCTCGCGCCCGGCGTCGTCGAGGCGGACGCGGAGATCCGCGTCGGCGACGAGGTCGTCGTCGAGGGACCGAAGGCGCTCGCCGTCGGGCGCGCGGCCATGACCGGCCGGGAGATGACGGAAAGCACGCGCGGCGTCGCCTGCGAGGTGCGCCACGTCGAAGAGAAGTGAGCGACAGCGAAGCGAACCTCGCCGGCGGACCCGCGACCGTTCGTCCTTCGACGCTAACCGTTTCAGCCGGTAAATCCGGGCTTACTCGCCGATCGCGCGGTCGCTCACGACGGAAATCATTCGGTTATCTGACCGGTTTCCCCGTTCCCCGACGCGTTTTCGTCGCCGCGGGCGGTCGGTCGCGCACCTCCCCCGATCGCCGAACGCCGCCCTCGCGCGCGGTCCACAATGGCGTCTTATGTGCGACCGCGTAGATTTTATCCCGGGATCATTTGGCGAAAACCCAAGTTAGTTTCCATACGATGTCGGCTATTTATGAGCGGTAGGGACCTGAAAACAGGTGCGTCCCCGCAGTCCGCTGCGGCGGGAGAGGCTGCGAGGGGGGAGACAACATGGCAACCAACGGAAACCATCGACCGTCGACGCGATCGGCCGCCGGTCCCGCCGAAGGGCCCCGGCGTCGATCGAGGAACCGCGCCGACGGGCGTTCGGCTGTATCACGCGCGAACGGGGGAGTACGCTCATGGAGCCGCTGACGAACGACGTCGTGCCGCCATCCGGGTGGACGTGCGGACGGTTCGGACGGGACGAAGTCACGTTCCGCCCGGAGCGGTGGCGGATCACCGTCGGAGCAAAGCGCGTCCCGGGCCACGGCTGGGAGCTTCGGTGCCGCGAATCGGCGGGCGAGGCGAGCAGCGTCCGGTCGCTCGGCTACGTCCCGACCCGCGAGGCGGCGATTCGGACGCTGTTCGGTTGCATGCGGAACATCAACCGAACCGCGCAGGAGGAGGGACCGGACGCCCCGATGACGCTCGCGTCCCTCGCGAGGGAGATGAGCGCGCGGCCTGAGATCCGGCCCATGTCGGCCGACTGGCGGCGCGTCGAAGCCGCACCCTCGACCCCGCAGGGCGGTCCGGCGGGCGATCGGGCGCCGACCGGGCCGCACCCCGACCGACCGTGGCGCGTCGCGACGCGCTCCGTGACCGACGGCGGGAGCGACCGAGACGACGACCCGGAGCGCGACTCCGGGCCGACTCCCGCGACGTACTGAACGCGCGGCCACACGCGGTCGGATCGACGCCGTCGACCCGGCCGCCGTCTCGTTATTCGACCGATTGACAGCGTCGACCTCGTTATTCGGTCAGTTCCGACAGCGTCGACGCGCCGCGTTCGAGCGACGCGACCGCGTCGGCCGGGTCGTCGTGTTCGTAGACGAGCCAGTCCACATCGGCGCGCCGAGCAGCCGCGACGCAGTCCGCGAGGTCGAGGTCGCCGTCGCCGAGTTCGACCGGCGTCCGCGTCTCGGTCGCGACGTCCTTGAGGTGGACGATCGGTATCCGGTCGCCGAACCGGTCGAGTAGATCGACCGGATCGTAGCCGGCGGCGTTCGCCCACCCGGCGTCGAGTTCGATTTCCACCCGATCGTCGGCGTCGGCGAGCAGGCGCTCGAAGGCGCTTTCGACGGCTCCTCCTTCTCCCTCGATCTCGACGAACTCGTGGTCGTGGTTGTGATAGCAACACGCCACGCCGCGCGACGCGAGTCGATCCGCGAGCTCGGAGAGCCGGTCGGCCGTCCGCGCGACCGCCGCGTCGCTCTCGAACGCCTCGTCGGGGAGGTACGGGACCACCAACCGCTCGCACCCGACCGCCCGGTACCGTTCTATCGTCCCGTCGACGTCCGATTCGAGCTCCTCGATCGGGACGTGAGCGCCGGCGACGGCCAACTCGTTCGACGACAGCGCGTCGACCACGGAATCGGGCGACGCGCCGCCGAGGCCCGCGAATTCGAGGCCCTCGAACGACGTCTCCCCCACCCGGCCGATGAGGTCCGGAACCGGTTCGTCGAGCGATCGGAGCGAGTACAGCTGGATCCCGCGGTGCATACCGCCACCTTCCGCGGCGGCGCCTAAGGGTTTTCGCCGACCGGGGACGTCGCGCCGTCGATCGTCCCCGCGCCCCCTGCCCTCGCCGGGGCGCACCGCCCGGACGCCAGCGTTTTGCTCGTTGCCCCCGAACGATCGGCCGTGAGAAGCCACGCCTGTCGTCGCTGCGGCGCGCGATTTCACCCCGCGCGCGACGTGTACGCGGCGGTCGACGTCATGGACGCGCAGGGCGACCTGAAGGTACTCCTCTGTCGCGACTGCGCGCGGGCGTTACGCGGGTTTCTCGGCGCGGAGTAGGAGCTCTCCGGCGCGGAGTACGCTTTTGTGTCCGCCGCCCCATCTCGTCGCATGGACACGATCTCGCTCGGCGTTCCGAAGCCGATCCTCGAATCGCTCCCGGAGGGGAGCGAGGCGGCAGCACAGGACATGAAGCGCGCCGTTCAGGGCGTCGAAGGGCGGATCAACCGCGCGATCGAGGAGGCCGATGACGAGGGCGACGCGGCCGGCCACGTCGTCGACGTGATAGAACGACTGAACGACCACCTCGAACGGTACGACGAGTTCGTCCCCGAACTCCGCGCGTGGGGACAATCGCCCATCTACGCCATCGCGTGGCGCAACCTTCAGGCGGACCTCATCATGCAGCTCTACGAGGTCGAGTGGCTCGCCGAGCACCTCGACCGCGAACGGAACGCCCGACTGGTCGAAGACGGCATCAGGTTCGGCAAGCGGTGACCGGCGAGACGGCGCGCGCAGATTTTTAACCGGTGCGACCCCATTCGCGGGTATGAAGCTCACGCTCCGGTTCTTCGCCACCTTCCGCGAGGCGGTCGGTTCGAAGACCATCGAACGGGAGTACGAGGACGGCGCGACCGTCGGCGAGGTGCTGGCCGCGCTCGAAGGCGAGTTCGACGGGCTGGAGGGGAACTTGCTGGCGAATGGCGACCTGAAGCCGCAGATCAACGTGCTCAAAAACGGCCGTGAGGTGCTCCACATCGACGGAATCGAGACGGACGTGGGGGACGGCGACACGCTGAGCGTCTTCCCGCCGGTCGCGGGGGGCTGAATGCCGGACGAGTCGTCCGCCGACGATTCCGGGACGGCCGGGGTCGACGCCGAGGCCGATCGTGTCGATGCGGATCCCGACGGCGCCGACGCGGACGTCGCCCGCCGCGAGAAGTCCTTCCGGGGCATCTCCCAGCGGCTCGCCGTCCACTACCTGACGAACCTCGGCGGCGAAGAAGCGAACGACGAGACGGGCGCAGACGACGAAGCGCCCGAAGCGGAAGCGGACGACGAGACCGCCGACGAGGTCGTCGGCGACGGCTGGCGGGCCACCCTTTCGAGCGAGACGGTCGGCGTCGGACCGTCGCTCGATCTGACCGAGGTGACGATCGCGTTCGAGGGGGACGCCGAGACGCTGGACCCGCTCGTCGAGCGGTTCTCGCAGAAGGCGATGCGGGCGGGCGGCTGATGTCGGACGACCCCGACCGGGACGACGAGTTCGGCGACGGCGCACAGCCGGGCGGTGCGGACGCGACCGACGACGCCGGATCGCCCGACGTCGAAGCCGAGGCCGCCGGCGGCGGCGAACACGACTCGCCGATCGACGGGCAGGTCATCCTGCTCACGGCGGCGAAGGCGAGCGTCGCGCCGCAGGCGCTCCCCGGCCTGCTCGACCGCACGCAGGCGTACCTCGCGCCGCTGCTCGACGACTACTGCAGGCGGTACGAGATGGTTAACGAGACGGACGACTACTGCGCCTTCCTCGTCGAGCCGGGCCACTGGAAGTCGGTTGGCGACGAACTGGGGTTCGAGCGCCGGGAGTCGGACGCGGTCGAGCGGACCCACGGGGCGCAGCTGCTCCGGATCGGGAAGTACGAGAACCGCCGCGAGGAGTTCGAGACGGCGCTGGAGATACGGGAGGCGGTCGTGATCGGGACGGGGTAGGTTCAGCCCGAGGGCTCGCCTTCCCCCGCCGGATCCACTTCCATCGCCGTGAGGATTCCGAGCGCGCCCCGCCGGACTCGACGAACCGCAAGCCCCGCCTCTCGCACAACTGCGGTCGGTTCCTGATTCCACCGACAGCCCATCCGCTCGAAGTGCGCCTCGGCGCGCCAGTCCTGAAATCGCGCGACGGGTCCCGCGCTGCTTCGCCCGTGTTCGAGCAGGAGGATCCTCCCGTCGGGCTCGCAGACGCGCGCCATCTCGCGCAGCACCGCCCCCGGATCGGGGAACGTGCAGGTCGAAAGCGAGGAGATCACCGCGTCGAAGCTGTCGTCCGGGAAATCGAGATCCGACGCGTCCATCACCCGGAGGTCGGCGTCGAGGTCGAGCTTCGCCGCCCGCCGCGACGCGGCCGCGAGCATCTCCTCGCTGAGGTCGACCCCGGTCAGTTCGACGTCCGCCGGCAGATACGGGAAGTTCGCCCCGGTTCCGCACGCCACGTCGAGCACGCGGCCGGACGCGCGCGAGAAGGTGAGCCGCCGGTATCTCCCCGTCAGGAACCGGTCGATCGGACCGAGTCGCTCGACGAGCGACGCCTCCTCGTCGTAGATCCGCGCGATCTCCGCCGGCGACTTCGACGGACGGTCGACGCTCTCCGAGGACGCTTCGGCTGCGCGCGAGTTCATACTCCATCGAACGGGGGCCGAGAGGATAACGGTGCGCCCGCTCGTCGGGGCGACGTTCGAAAAATCGCCGGGCGCGACGACCGAACGGCGGTCAGTCGTCCCACCTTCGCGGTGATGACCGCTCAGTCGTCCGCCGGCGCGGGGCTGTCGCCGCTCGCGCTGACGCCCGTGCCGGGCCCGATGTCGATCTCGAGCTCCTCGAGCTTCTCGTCGGGGACGACGCCGTCGATCCACCCGCGGTGTTCGTAGTACTCCTCTTTCATCTCCTCGAGTTCGCACAGTTCGCCCTCGGATGCGCCCTGTCCCGGGATCGCCTCGTCGCCCTCGACGAACCGGCCGGGGAGCGAGTCGTCGGCACCGTCGAAGCCCGCGAGGTTGTTGTAGTAGCGTTCGAGGTTGTAGACGCGCTCGCCCGCTTTCATCAGTTCGTCCTCGCTCACGTCGAGGCCCGTCATCCCGTTGTACTGCAGGACGTACTCCTCGATGCCCTCGGCGAACGCGTTGAACTTGCAGATGTCGAACGAGTCCGAGATCGCGTGCAGGTCCTGGAACGTCGCGGTCAGCTCGCCCTTGCCCTCCCACTCGTAGGGGTCGACCTTCTCGGGGATACCGAGGATCTCCGCGGCGGGAGTGTACCCGCGCAGGTGGCACGCCCCCCGGTTCGACGTCGCGTACGCGATCCCCATCCCCTTCATGCACCGCGGGTCGTACGCCGGGATGCTCTGGCCCTTGACGCCCAGGGAGTTCTCGTGCGCGTCGAACTCCTCGGCGAGGATCTTCGAGCCGTTCGCCAGCGCGTCCGCGAGGTCGCCGTCGCGCTCCGCGATGCGACCGATGAGGTCGATCATCTCCTCGGCGTCGCCCCAGTCGATCCCCTCGTCGAGGTCGTCGAACTTGCCCTCCTCGGTCATCTCCATCGCCATCGCGATCATGTTGCCCGTCTCGATGGTGTCCATTCCGTAGTCGTTGCACCGGTCGATCATGACCGCGATCTTGTCGCGGTCGGTGTGCCCCGAGTTGGGGCCGAGCGCGAACGCCGACTCGTACTCGTAGGACTCCATCTTGACGTTCATCTCCTCGCCCTTGTGCATCGCCGACACCTCGACCTCCTTCTTGCAGGCGACCGGGCAGGAGTGACACGTCGGCTCGCCGACGAGGATGTTCTCGCGGACGTTCTCGCCGGAGACCTCCTCCGCGTCGATGTCGGGGCCGCCGTCGTCGCGGTAGCTGTGGGTGCTCGTGTACTTCCCGTTGCGAGTCGGCAGCCCGTCCATCTCCTCGGTGATGTTCATGAGGACGTTCGTACCGTACACCGAGAGTCCGCCCTCGTTGGGCGCGGTGACGTCGGACTCGCGGATGAGTTGCATCGCCTGCTGGTAGCCCGTCTGGAACGTCTCGGGCTCTTTGGGTTTGGGCATCCGCGTCCCGGACTTGACGACGACCGCCTTGAGGTTCTTCGAGCCCATCACGCAGCCGGTTCCCCCGCGTCCGGACGCGCGGTCGTCCTCGTTCATGATGCACGCGTAGCGCACCTGATTTTCGCCGCCCTGGCCGATCGCCATCACGCTGAGGTTCTTGCCGACCGAGCCGTCGACCTCCTCGCCGAGTTGCTCGATCGTGTCGTGGACGCCCTCCCCCCACAGGTGGGAGGCGTCGCGGAGTTCGACCTCGCCATCCTCGACGAGCGCGTACACCGGCTTTTCCGCTTTGCCGGTGAAGAGGAGGCCGTCGAAGCCGGCCCACTTGAGCCGCGCGCCGCTCCACCCGCCGTGGTGCGAATCGGTGACGGTCCCCGTGAGGGGTGACTTGGTGCAGACGGCGATGCGGCCGCTCATCACCGTCTGAGTGCCGGTGAGCGGGCCGTTCATGAACGCCAAGAGGTTGTCGGGACCCATCGGGTCGACGTCGGGGCCCTGCTCGAAGACGTACTTGACGCCGAGCCCGCGCGCGCCGATGTACTTTGTCGCGTCGTCGCGGTCGATGCCCTCGTAGCGGACGTCGCCCTCCGAGAGGTCGACCCGCGCCACGTGGTCCTGGAAGCCGCCGAGATCTGTCATTATAATTGTCGATAGTTGTATTGGCGCCGCAGCTTGTTAGGCGTTGTCTCGACCGTGTAACGTCTTCCGGTTACGTCGACGCCACGTCTCCCGTTTCCGATCGTTCTCCCCGAGAGAACGATCGCCCCCGATCGGCGGGAACCGGCTGAGCGCGTGATCGACCGACGCGGTCACTCGCTCGACGCGGTCTCCGTCGCCGTCGTCGGGTCGGACCCGTCGGACGTGGAATTCGACGCGCTCGACGCGTTCGGCGCGTCCGACGTCTCGTTACCGGGCGACGACCACGTCGCGGTGGTCGGCGCGTCTGGCGTCCTGGACGCGACCCTCGCGGTCCCCGACCCGAGGACGAGCGCGCCGTTCGGCGCGATGCGGACCGAGAGCGGCGACGGCGGCGTACAGATCGACCAGTCGCCGGTGACGCGCTCGCCGGCATCGAGTTCGGCGACGACGCGGTACCGACCCGCGCGGCCGACGGACGCGGTCGGAAACGCCTCCTCGCGCGGCCCGACCTCGAACGACTCGTCGAGCGCCCGCTCGCCGTCCGCGTCGACCGAAAGCGACAGGCGGTGTCCGCGCTCGTCCTCGTTCGCGATCCGATCGAGCCGGAACCGTCCGGTTCCCGCGGTCGCCCGACAGCGCGGTTCCGCGGCCGCGGTCGCGTCGAAGTCGAGGACGCGCTCTTCGGGAACGTGCCACTCGTACGTGCGCTCGCCGTCGCAGTCCACGGTCAGATCGAGCGTCGCCTCCGTGCGCGCGATCGGAACGGAGAGGCCGACGCCCGCCGGCACTTCGTACCGGTAGTCGACGAGCGTTCGTCCGCCGTCGGCCGCCGCGACGCGGACGTTTCGCCGCTCCTCCGACGGGTTCTGGAGCACGACGCCCGCGGTCGTGTACCGCTGCGTCTCGTCCACGTAGCCGAACGCGGAGTCGGCGTCGAGGGGGCCGTCGGTCCGGTCGGCACCGTCCCTTCGTTCCCCGCCGTCCGCTTCGCCTCCGCTCCCGCCGTCTCCCGCCTCCTTTCCGCCCTCCCCCTCGAACGGGAGGTCGACGGCCTCGCCCGACGCCCGGATCGGCCGGGCCGCGGGGTCGCAGAGGACGTGTTGCTCCGTGTAGATGCGGTCGTCGGTGATGCCGACGAACAGCTTCGAGGCGGTCGGCCCGACGACCCAGTCGAAGGCGGTCCGCGCGCCCTCCTCCGTCTCGAAGACGGTCGGGTACACGCTGATCTTCGCGGCGAGGTCGGCGTAGCTCGTCGCCCCGTGCGCCTCGACGCTCTCGTTCTCGTAGAGGACCGTCCGCCCGTCCTCGGTCTCGACGGCGACGGTCGCGTACTGGTCGCGGTCGGTCGCGTTCTGGACCTCGATGCCCCGCGGTCGGTCGAGGTTGTCGTCGGGATCGTCCGAGCGATACGGAAGCGCGACCGCTCCCGGCGCGTCCGTGGACGCGTCGGCCGTTCCGGGGGTCGACCCGTCGGCCGACGGATCGTCGAACAGCCGCGTCGAACAGCCGGCGAGACCGGCCGTCACGGCGGCGAGGATGACGCGGCGACGCATGGGGGACCGTCCGCGTCAACGGGTAAAAAAGGTCGTCATCCGGCGACGGACGGACTCACCCGGCTCTCAGGAACCGGCGGGCGGTTCCCGCGAGGACGTCGCCGGCGACGAGCACCTCCTCCCAGTCGATCGTCTCGTCCGGGAAGTGCGCCTGATCGACCGACCCCGGTCCGAATACCACCGTCGGGATGCCCGCCTCGACGTAGTGGCGCGAGTCTGCCCCGTACGTCTCGCCCCTGGGTTCCGTGCTCGACAGCCCGTGCGCGTCCATCGCCTCCCGAAGCGTCGCGACGATCGGCTCGTCGGCGTCCGTCTCCGCCGCCTCGAACTGCACCGAAAACCGATCGAACGAGGGCGGGTGCGCCGAGAGCCACTCGCTGTCGGCGACGACGCGGCCGAGCGCCTCCTCGAACTCCGCCTCCACGCTCTCGACCGTCTCCCCCGGCGCGACCCCGAGCCGAAGCTCGGCGACGAGCGACGCCGGGACGCTCGACGCCCACGACCCCGCCTCCACGGTACCGAAATTGATCGGCCACGGGTTGTCGAAGCGCTCGTACAGCGGGTGCGTCACGCGCTCCGCCCGCTCCGCTTCGAGTTCCGCGAACGCGGCCCGGATGCGCTCGAAGTGCGGCAGCACGGATTCCCCGCGCCAGGTTCGCGCCGCGTGGGCCGAGCGGCCGGCGAGCCTGAGGCGCTTCATCACGCTCCCTTCGGTCGCGATCACCGGCCGGAGTTCGGTCGGCTCGGTGACGACCGCCGCGTCGCGCTCGAAGGGGTACGGGTTGTCCATCGCCGCCGCGGCCGCGCCGATCCCCCCGTCCTCCTCGCCGGCGACGCTCTCGACGACGATTCTGCCGTCGAGGCCCTCCTCCTCGGCGAGGTCCGCCGCGTAGCGCGCGGCGAAGACGGAAACCGCGGTGCCGCACTTCATGTCCGCCGCGCCGCGGGCGGTGAGTTCGTCCCCGTCCCACGTCGGCTCGAACGGGTCGCTCGTCCACGAGTCGCGGTCGACCGGGACGACGTCGACGTGACCGTTCAACACGAGCGTTCTGCCGGGGCGTCCGTCGGATCCGTCGGACCGCTCGGCGGGAGGGCGCTCCGCGGTCTCGCCGAATTCGAGCACGCCGCCGACGCTGGGTCTGTCGAGCACGTGCTCGTCCGCGAGATCGTCCGGAAAGGACGGGTGGGCGGCGAGCCGCTCGGGGTCGCCCGTCCAGACGAACGTCTCGAACCCCATCCCCTCCAGCCGGTCGGCGAACCACTCCTGCGCCGGTCGCTCGTTGCGACCGGACGTGTCGAACCGCAAGAACGATTCGACGAACGCCCGCAACTCGTCCCCGTAGGTGTCCCTGAACGTCATCTGTCTCGGATCTCTGCCTCCCGTTCCGCGCACCGTCGTATAAAAATACCGCCGCGCCGCCGATCCGGCGAACCCTCCCGATCGATGCTACTGTATCCTCGCCTATAGTATCGCGAAGATATATATCCGGGTAGGAAAAAGTGGTGCCGTGTCACACGATAACGCATTCAACCGACGGGACGTGCTGCGGGCCGCCGCCGGCGCCAGCGCCGGCGGACTCGTCGGCGCGGCCGGGTGTCTCGGGGGCGGCGGAGACGGCGACTCTCGGGCTCCGATGGACGTCACGGAGTGGCCGCCGGAGGATCTCGAAGGCTCTCTTAATCTCTGGAACTGGTACGACGACTGGGCGGAGTACGCCAAGACGGAGTTCGGCGACGAGTTCGACGTCTCCGTCACGAACAGCGGCTACTCCTCGCCGGATCAGTGGTACTCGAAGTTGCAGGCGGAGGACACGGAGATCGACAACATCGCCGCGACCACGGACTGGGTCGAACGCTCCGTGGAGAACGACTTCCTCCACGAACTGCCCGTGGACATCATGCCGGCCTGGGAGAACATCACCGATCGGGTCAAGGACGTCAGCTCGTACCAGAAGGACGGGAAGGTCTACGCCGTTCCCGAGGCGCTGGTGCTGTACCCGCTCACGTACAACGAGGAGTACTTCGACGAGGAGCCGCGCTCGTGGGACGTCCTCTGGGACGAGGCGAACAGGGACAAGATCGTGATGTGGGACAACAGCACGGTCTCGTGTCAGATCGCGGCGCTGTACACCGGCCAGGACCCCATCGATCCCGGCGACTTCGACGAGATCGAGGAGGTGCTCAAACAGCAGAAACCGCTGCTTCGGACCTACTGGGGCGACTACCAGCAGGGGATGAGCCTCTTCGTCAACGAGGAGGTCGTCGCGGGGCCGCTCACCATGGGGCGGACCTACACGGCCCGGTTCGACGAGGGCGCGCCGGTTCACTACACCGCGCCCGACGAGGGCGCGATGTTCACGAGCGACCTGTTCGTCATCCCGAAAGGGGCACCGAACCCGATCACGAGTCTCCAGTTTACGAACTGGGCGTCGGAGAAGGAGCACGCGACGAAGCTGTTCGACACCATGGGGTACATGCCCGCCGTGGACATAAGCGACGAACTCTCCGAGGAGGACCGCGAGTTCACGGAGTGGCCGGACAGCTGGAACCTGGTCTTCTCGGCGACGCTCTCCGACGAGGTCCGCTCGACGTACGACGAGATCTGGACCGCGGTCAAAGCCGCCTAACCGCCGATGTCGCTGCTATCCGTACGCGGTCTCACCAAACGGTTCGGCACGCTGACCGCCGTCGACGACGCCTCCTTCGACGTGGAGGACGGGGAATTCGTCTCGATTCTCGGGCCGAGCGGCTCGGGCAAGTCGACGATCCTCCGAATGGTGGCGGGCTTCGAAACCCCGACCGAGGGCGCGATGACGCTCGACGGCACCGACCTCGTCGGCGTCCCCCCCTTCGAGCGCGACCTGAACATGGTGTTTCAGAACCTGGCGCTGTTTCCGCACCTCACGGTCGCGGAGAACATCGGGTACGGGCTGAAACAGTCGGGCGTCGCGAAGGCGGAGCGGGCGGCGCGGACCGAGGCGATGCTGGAGATGGTTCACCTCGAAGGGTACGGCGACCGCGACCCGGACGAACTCTCGGGCGGCGAACAGCAGCGCGTCGCGCTCGCCCGGGCGCTGGTGAACGAGCCGGCCCTTGTCCTCTTCGACGAGCCGCTCTCCTCGCTCGACCGTAAACTGCGCCAGCACATGCAGGGCGAACTCCAGCGCATCCAGGCGGAGACGGGCATCACCTTCCTGTACGTCACCCACGATCAGGAGGTCGCGCTGTCGGTCTCGGACCGCCTCGTCGTCCTCAACGACGGCCGCGTCGAACAGGTCGGCCCCGTCGAGGAACTGTACGAGGAGCCGGCGACGGCGTTCGTCGCGGACTTCATCGGCGACGTCAACGCGATCCCCGCGACGGTCGTCGAGCGCGCAGACGGCGGCGTGACGCTCGACGTCGGAACCGCGACCACGACGGTGCCCGCGCGGACGAACGGGGAGTCGGCGGCGGAGTCGTCCCGGGCGGACCGTCGGTGGCGGTCCGGCGACCGGGTCTCGCTCTGCGTCCGGCCGCACCGGATCCGCCTGCTCGACGCCGCGTCGGGCGCGGAACCCGTCGCGGCGACGGGCACCGTCCGCACGCGAAGCTACCAGGGGAGCGACGTGGTGTACACCGTCGAGACGGAGTGGGGTCTCCTCACGGTGGACGTTCGCGGACGGGAGTTCGCGGTCGGCGACGAGGTCGCGGTCACGTGGGACCCGGCGGACGCGCACCTGTTCCCGGCGTCGGAGACGGCGGACGCGGAGGCCGACGCGTCGGTCGACGCTCGCTCCTCCGAATCCTCGCCGAGCGAACCGGGCCCGGAGGAGGCCTGATGGCGGACGCCGCGGCGACGGCGGACCGATCGACGGAGACGAAGCGGCGGTTGCGAGCGCTCGTCGCCTTCTTCCGGCGGCATCCGTGGCTCCGACCGCTGGCCGTCGCCGGCCCGCCCTACGCGGTGTTGCTTCTGCTCTTCGCGCTTCCGGTGTTGACGATGCTCGTCATCTCCTTTCGGCTCGGCAACATCGACGGCCCGTTCACGCTCGACAACTACGCCGAGTTCCTCGCGTCGGAGACCTACCGTTCCGTCCTCTGGCAGACGCTCCTCATCACCGTCAAGACGACCGCGGTGGTGACCGTCGTCGGGTACGCGCTCGCGTACAGCATCGTCCGGTTCTCCCGGCGGACGACGCTGTTGCTCCTGCTCGTCATCCTCCCCTTCTGGACGAGCTACATCATCCGGATGTACGCGTGGATCAACATTCTCCAGAACGAGGGCGTGCTCGACTCGACGCTCACGCTCTTGAACCTCGTCGACGAACCCGTCGGGCTGCTGTACACGCAAGACGCCGTGCTCATCGGCTTCGTCTACTTGTGGCTCCCGCTGGCCGTCTTGCCGTTCTACGCCTCCCTCTCGAACATGGACCCGGATCTCATCGAGGCCGCGAAGGATCTCGGCGCGGGGCCGATCAAGGCCTTCTTCACGGTCACGCTGCCGACGACGGCGAACGGCGTCGTCACGGGGATCATCCTCGTGTTCATCCCCACGTTCGGGTCGTTCATCACGCCGCGGCTGCTCGGCGGGACGGACAACATCATGATCGGCATGGTCATCGAGAACCAGTTCAAGTCCGCGTTCAACTGGCCGTTCGGCGCGGCGATCGGCATCGTCATCTCGGCCGTCGTCGTGGCGCTGCTAATCGTCGGCGCGCGGAGCGGCGGCACCATGTTCGCGCGGGGTGATGAGCGGTGAGAGCCGTCGACGCCGCGCTCAGACCGGTCGAGCGGTTCGTCCAGCGCCGCGGGGCGCAGCTGTCGCGGCTCGTCATGATCGCGGTGTTCGCGTTCCTCTGGCTCCCGATCGGCGTGTTGGTCCTCATGTCGTTCGCGAAGGGCGGCGTCCTCTCGTTCCCCCCCGAGGAGCTGACCCTCGAATGGTACGGCGTGTTCCTCGCGAACGAGACGGCGCGGCGGGCCATCGTGCTGACGCTCCAGATCAGCACCGTCGCGACGGCCGTGACCGTCGCGCTCGCGACGCTCATCGCCTACGCGGTGGACCGGTTCGACTTCCCCGGCAAGGGCCTGTTGCAGCTTCTCGCCACGCTGCCGATCGTCGTCCCGCTGGTGGTCACCGGCGTCGCGCTGGTGCTCTTTTTCGGCACCGTCGGCCTCGGATCCGGCTACTGGCCGACCGTCATCGCGCACGTCGTCCGGACCATCCCGTTCGCCGCGCTCGTCATCATTCCTACCTTCCTCACCTTCGACCGGCGGCTCGAAGAGGCCTCGAAGGACCTCGGCGCGGACGAACTCCAGACGTTCGTGCAGGTCACCCTCCCGAACGTCTTCCCCGGCATCCTGGCCGGCGGGCTGCTCGCCTTCACCATCTCCTTCAACGAGTTCGTCTTCACCTACTTCGTGAAGGGGTCGGGCCAGTCCACGCTGCCCGTCTACATCTGGGACCAGATCCGCTACAACGTCACGCCCGAGGTGAACGTCATAAGCGTCGTCTTCCTCCTCGTCGCGGTGTCGATGGTACTCGTCGCCGTCTCGCTTACCAAGGTCGAACTGCTCGCCAGACGGTAGGGTTCCGCCGGGACCGCGCGCCCACTCGCGGCGCGTCGCCGCCCCGCAGACGAAGGCGCTTTACCCGCCGCCCCGATATGTCCCTCCAATGAGCGAGCCGAGCCCCGAGGCGTACGAGCGGGGGCGCGGGATGGACGCGCACAACGAGGTGATGCGCGAGATCCGCGCCCGAAAGGAGAAACACTACGATCCCCACGAGCCGACGCGCGTCTGGCTCGACGAGGACAACACGCCCGACGGGGTGTACCAGTCCCTCACGATCATCCTCAACACCGGCGGGTGTCGGTGGGCCCGCGCCGGCGGCTGTACGATGTGCGGCTACGTCGCAGAATCCGTCGAAGGCGGCAGCGTCAGCCACGAGGCGCTCGCGGACCAGATCGAGGTCTGTCTCGACCACGAGGCGGAGAACGCCGACGAGCGGTCCGGGCTGATCAAGATCTACACCTCCGGGTCGTTCCTCGACGAGCGCGAGGTGCCCGCGGAGACGCGGCGGGCCGTCGCCGAGACGTTCGCCGATCGCGACCGCATCGTCGTCGAGTCCCTCCCCGACTTCGTCACCCGCGAGAAGCTTGCGGACTTCACCGGCGTCGGCCTCGAAACCGACGTGGCGATCGGCCTCGAAACCGCGACCGACCGCGTCCGGCGCGACTGCGTGAACAAGTACTTCGACTTCGCGGACTTCGTCGCCGCGAGCGAGGAGGCCGAGGCCGCCGGGGCTGGCATCAAGGCGTACCTGCTGATGAAGCCGCCCTTCCTCTCCGAATCGGAGGCCATAGCGGACATGAAGCGATCGATCCGCCGTTGCGCCGAGTACGCCCACACGGTGTCGATGAACCCCTGCAACGTCCAGCGGTACACGATGGTCGACGAACTGCACTTCCGCGGGGGCTACCGCCCGCCGTGGCTCTGGTCCGTCGCCGAGGTGCTGTGCGACACCGCCGACGTCGACGCCATCGTCGTCTCGGATCCGGTGGGCCACGGCTCCGACCGCGGCCCGCACAACTGCGGCGAGTGCGACGACCGCGTCCAGACGGCGATCAAGGACTTCGACCTCCGGCAGGATCCGACGGTGTTCGAGCAGGTCTCCTGCGACTGCGAGGCGACGTGGGAGGCCGTCGTGGCCGAGGAGACGAGCTACGGGATGCCGCTGGCTCGGTGAGCGTCGCCGCCGGCGACGGGGCACGCAACCGGCGCTGATCCGCCGCTCGCCGAGGTTTTTCGCACCCTTCGACGCCGTAGGCGACGCATTACAATCCCGCCGCGGATCGTCGCCGTCCGACAGCGACCGGCGACTTCGACGCCGGCCGCGACGGAGACGACATGAACGAACACGAACGGTTCACCGCGATGTACTGTCACGACGGGTGGTTCGAGATCCGCGAGGAGGAGAATCCGGAGGGGTGGATCGCGACCGACTCGCCGGTGTGGGTGCCGCTGTAGCGCGGCGGGCGGTCGAGGAGACGCGCGAACGCGATTATGCGGACAAAAAGCCCGAGAGGATCCCCTGTCCGTCGGTGCCGCCCAGCCGGGGGAGCGTCGCGCGCTCGGGGTGCGGCATCAACACGGCGACGGTGTCGCGCTCGCCGAGCACGCCGGCCACGTTTCCGGTCGAGCCGTTCGGGTTCGCCGCGTCCGTGACCGCGCCGTCGGCGTCGCAGTAGCGAAAGAGGACCCGTCCTTCGGCTTCGAGCCGTTCGTAGCGGTCGGCGTCGATCTCGAAGCGCCCCTCGCCGTGGGCGATGGGGAGAGAGATCACCTCGCCCTCGTCGTAGGCGCGGGTCCACGGCGTGTCGGCGGTTTCGACGCGGAGGTGGACGGGTTCGCACTGGAAGCGCGCGCTGCGGTTCGTCGTGAACGCGCCCGCCGTGACTCCCGACTCGCAGCCGATCTGCGCGCCGTTGCAGATGCCGAGCACCGGGACGCCCTCGTCGGCCGCCGCCCGGACCTCGGCCAGGATCGGCGAGCGCGCGGCCATCGCGCCGGCGCGCAGGTAGTCGCCGTAGGAGAAGCCGCCGGGGAGCACGATCCCGGAGGCGTCCGCCGGGAGGCCCTCCTCGTGCCAGACGCGGCGGGCGTCGATCCCGAGGTGCGAGAGCGCCCGCACCGCGTCGCGGTCGCAGTTGCTCCCGCCGAATTGGACGACCGCAACCGTCACAGCGACCACCTCTCGTGGTGATCGCCGAGGGTTGCGGTCGGAGACGGAGCGACCGTCACAGTGGGTGCGGCGATCATTCCGCGTCGGCGACCTCGACCTCGTAGTCGTGGATGGTCGGGTTCGCGAGGAGCCGCTCCGCCATCTCGTCGGCGCGCTCGGCCGCGGCGTCGGCGTCGGTCGCGTCGAGGTCGATCTCGAAGCGGTCGGCGGAGCGCAGCCCCCGAAGCTCGAAGCCGAGCCGTTCGAGCGCGCGCTTCGTCGTCTCCGCCTCGGGATCGAGCACCCCGCGCTTCAGGCGCACCGTCACCGTCGCGGTGTAGGCAGTCATCAACCGACAGTGCGCGGCCGTGCATCATATGGGTTTTGGATGGAGCTCGATGACCACGTTCGTGGACACTCCGCCGCCGTCGACCGGTCGCCGGCCGTCCTCGTCCGCCGCCCGCGGTCTCGTTTTCCCGTCTCCGCCCGCAGTCCTCATCCTCCGGCCTCCGGCCTCCACCTCCCGCCCTCGTCCTTTCACTTTCCGCCGCAGCGTTCGCCCCTCGGCTCTCGCCGGCTGAGACGCGCCAGCGAAGTTAAGGACGATTCGAGTACCATCTCCCGTGGAGGGCGGGCGTCGATCGAATCATGCTACTAGAAAATCACGACGAACGATCGGTGAGCCCTGCGGAGAACGGAAGGCGTTTAGTCGTCCACGGCGCAGGGAAGGATATGTTCGGCTTCGAACAGCCGGAGGTGACGGTATGACGCGCGAGCTAACCGAGATCACGGTCATCGGAGGGGACAAGACCGGACTCATCGCCCGGGTCACCACCCTGCTGTTCGAGCGCGGAATCAACATCGAGGACCTCGATCAGGCGGTCCGCGAGGGGATCTTCCGGATGACCCTCCACGCGGACACGTCGGGGATGGTCTGCACGGAGGACACGCTCCGCGACGCCCTCGCGGACCTCGCGGACGAACTCGGCGTCGACATCCGGGTCCGGTTCCCCGCCGACCGAGAGACAAAGGAGATCGCGGTGCTCGTCACCAAGGAGTCCCACTGCCTCGAAGCGCTGTTCGAGGCGTGGGCCAACGGCGACCTCGGCGCGGACATCGGCGTCGTGATCGGCAACCGCGACTACCTCGAACCGCTCGCGGCGCACTACGACGTCCCGTTCCACGACGTCGGCGACGAGAAGGGGTCGCCCGACGAGGATCGCCTGCTCGAACTCCTCGACGAGTACGAGGTGGACCTCATCGTGCTCGCGCGCTATATGCGCATCCTCGGCCCGAACGTCGTGTTCCGCTACGAGGACCGCATCATCAACATCCACCCCAGCCTCCTGCCCGCGTTCCCCGGCGCGGCGGCCTACCGGCAGGCGAAGGAGGAGGGCGTCAGGATCGCGGGCGTCACGGCCCACTACGTGACGACTGATCTCGATCAGGGGCCGGTGATCACCCAGCGCGTCTTCAACGTCCCCGACGACGCGAGCGTCGCGGAGATCAAAAAGCGCGGCCAGCCGCTCGAAGCCGACGCCCTCCTCGAAGCGGTGCAACTGCACCTGAGCGACGGCCTGACGGTCCACCGCGGCCGGACGAGCCTCCGGGACGGCGCGGAGGACTACCAGCTCGGCATGCCGGAGGAGGCGGACCGGGCGAACCCCGACCGGCCGATCGACGGAAAGGCGGACGTGCTGCGGACGCGAGCCGACGACGACGACGAGCGGGCGGAGACGGACGCGCCGATGCAGTCGGACGACGACTGAGCGGCGACCGCCGCGAGGGTGCGACGACTGAGCGGTCGTCACCGCGAGGGTGGAACGACCGAAGGGCTCGTTCACGCGAACGAACCGCCGCCGTTCGCGGCTCCGTAGTAGATCCGCCCCGAACCGACCACCGGTCCCGTTTTCGGGGCGACGCCGAGATCGCGTCGCCACCGCTTCTCGCCGGTTTCGGCGTCTAGCGCGAACAGGTAGCCCGACCCGTCGTCGACGATCTCGTAGACGGTGTCGCCGGCGACGGCGGGTGCGGTACCGTACCCGACATCGTGCTCGTAGCTCCAGCGTTCGTCGCCGGTTTCGGCGTCGAGCGCCCGAAGACGACGACCGTTCGATCCGGCGACGTAGACGACGCCGTCGGCGACCGCCGGCGGTTCCCACGACCGCCCGTCGAGGCCGCGCGTCCAGACGGTCGATCCGTCCGACCCCGCCACGGCGTGGAGCGAACCGTCCGCGCGGACGACGAAAACGCGATCGTCCCCCACGACCGGCGGCGCGTGGCTCTCCCCGACGTTTCGAGTCTCCCACAGCAGACTCCCGTCGGCCGCGTCGAACGCGTAGAGGCCGTCGAAACCGTCGCGGCCTCCGCCGCTCGTCGCGTACGCGACGCCGTCCGCGGCGGCCGTGCCGCGGGGGACGTCGGACCCGGTTTCGCCCTCCCAAAGGCGCTCACCGATCGTCGCCGACAGCGCGGTGACGCGCTCGCCAACGACGTAGATGCGGCCACCCTCGATCGCCGGCGCGCCCGCGGCCGACGCGGTGTCGCCAGTATCGGTCCCCGGAGCGCAGGTCGACCGCGCGCGTCTCGTCGTCGACCGTCACGAAGACGGCGTCGCCGGCGACGGTGGGGGTAGAGATCCCCGCGCTCCCGCGCAGCCGCCACCGTCGCTCGCCGGTTTCGGCGTCGCGTGCGGTGAGGGTCGCGCGCCACTCTCGGTCCGCGGAGCGATCGTACCCGTCGGAACACGCGAGGACGACGCCGTCCGCGACAACCGGCGTCGACTCGAAGATCGCGTCCGCCGACGCCACCGGCAGCACCGGCGTCGTCTTGGAGACGTTCGCGCCGTCCGGACGGTGGCCGGATCGTCGGGCGTCGCGGCCGAGCGTCGGCCAGGGTCCCGCGAAGCCGTCGGCTATCGGGGCGTCAGCCCGATACCTGTGCGGACCGGTTCGGTTCTCGACGGCGTCGATCGGGTCGCCGACGGCCGTACAGCCCGAGAGTGCGGTTATCCCCGTGCCGACCGCGGCGAGAACCGCGCGACGGGACCTGCATGGAGGGCTCACGTCCACCCGGATTCGCCGGTCCGACAAATCCCTTTTCCCTACAGATCCCGGACCGCGTCGACGGCCTCCTCGATCTCGGGCGCGTCGAACCACTCGCTTTCGGTGTAGGCGTTCGCGCCCGCCGCGTAGAGGTCCGCGACCGCCCGGACGACGGGGTCGGGGAGCGCCGTCGGTTCCGTCCCGCAGAGGTCGCGCCAGTCCGCGATCCCGCGGTCGTCGGCCTCGACCTTCGCCGCCGCGACCGCCTCGACCCAGTCGGGCTGTTCGCGCCCGTAGTACTGGCGGACGACTTCCTTCGAGACCTCCTGGCCGTCGTAGCTGAAGCGGTTCTCGTCGAACGTGCCGACCACGTCCGCGACCTCGATCGAGCCGTCGTGGTAGAGACACTCGATCTTGCCGTCCTCGTGGACGAGGCCCGCCCGCGCCGCCCGCTCGGTCAGGATGTGGTTCACCGCGAGCGCGAGCTCTTCGAGCCGATCGATGTCGGCCGCTCCGGCGATCTCGTCCGCCTCCTCGCGGGCGAGATAGCGGTCCTGTTCCTCGAACTTCGTGGAGAACTCGACGATCGGCTCGGGGAGGTCGACCGCCTCCGTCGGCCACTCGTCGAAATCGAGGCCGACGTCGGCGGGATCGGCGCGCTTTCTGAGGCTCGACCCGACGGGGACGGTGTTGCGGAAGACGATTTCGAGGGGGATCAGGTAGTTGTTTCCGACCGCCTCGTAGAACGCGTCGTAGTCGTAGCCCGCGTTGTACCGGAGGTTCGGCGCCCGCACGAGGTCGATCGTCATCTCACGCGGCGGCTCCGTCGCCTCGCCGAGCTCCTTCACTTCGCCGTCCTCGACGACGCCGCGGTAGTGGGTGGGCACGTGATTCAGATCCAGGAGCTCGAAGTTGAACGCGCCCATCGTACAGAGGCTCGCGCCCTTCCCCGGGATCTCGTCGGGCATCGTCCCCCAGTCGAACACGGAGTAGTCGTCGGTGAAGACGAAGCGCCCGCGGCCGAGTTCCGTCTCGGTCGGCTCCGCCTCGATCCGGAACTCCTTGACGCTGGTCATACCTCCCGTGGCGTCCGGGGGCGGCATGAATCTTTCACTTCCGTGCCGGTTCCCTCCGCATCGACTGCAAGTAATGTACACGTTCGTGGGTTGTCTCGCGATACCGATGAACGGGGATTCACCGCTATCGTATCATACGTTATGGAAAGCAAAAAAACAAGTGTCCGTGAACTAATCGTTCGCCATGACCGCCCCCGAACACGGTCGCCGAACCTTCCTCGCCCTCTGCGGCACGGTCGCTCTCAGCGGCTGTACGAGTCTCCTCCAGGCGACGCCCGCCCCGAAGCACGACTGGCCGACGCTCGGCTACGACAGCCGCCACGCCGGGTACGTCCCCGACGCGACGCTCTCCCCGACGTCCGACACCCCCGAGTGGACGGTCGAGGGGCTCTCGTTCCCGTACACCTCCCCCGTCGTCGCCGGGGGGAGCGCGTACGTCGCGTCGGCCGATCGAGGGCTACAGTCCGTCGACGCCGACGACGGGACGCCCGAGTGGCGCGCACCCCTCTCCGGCACTCCCGCCGGCGCGCCCGCCGCGGCCGACGGCGTCGTCTTCGTCGCGCACGACGACCGACACGGCGACGGCGACGCCGTCGTGAGCGCGTTCGAGGCGGACGGAGACGCCGAAATCCGGGAACCGACCTGGGAGGCGACCGTCGGCGACGACGCCGCGTTCGCCCCGACCGTCGCCGACGGGACCGTCTTCGTGACGACGAGCGACGCCGCGGTCGCCCTCTCGGCGGACGACGGGGAGGAGCGCTGGCGGCGGTCGATCCACGGGTCGATTTCGGGCGTCGACTACGACGTCTGTGAGGGCCTCTCCGTCGCCGTGGACGGCGACGCGGCGTACGTTCCGGGAGAGCGGGGCGTCCTCGCCGTCGACGCGAACGACGGCACCGAGCTGTGGCGCGCGCCCCTCCCGCGGATGCGGGCGTCCCCGGCGGTGAGCGGGGGGACGGTGTACGCGACGGGCGTGGGGGCGGGCGTTCGGGCGTTCGCGGCGGACTCGGGCGAGGAGCGCTGGCGGCGGAACGAAAGCGGGTGCTGGACCTCCCCGGCGGTCGCAGAAGGGTCGGTCTACGCGACCGCCGGCTTCGACCTCGTCGAACTCGACGCCGAGAGCGGCGAGGAGCGCTGGCGGACGGGCCGACACGGCCTGCGCGCGGACGTTCGGTCCTCCCCGGCCGTCGTCGGCGATACGGTCGTCCTCGGGACGATCGATCAGACCGTCGTCGGCCTCGACCCTGGCGCGGAGGACGACACGTGGGGCGGCGGCGCGGGGACGCACACCTCGCCCGCTGTTTCGGATGGGCGCGTCTTCGCGACCGACGGGCGCGGCCTCCATGCGTTCGGCGGCGGCGAGGGAGGGTGAGAGCCGAACCGCGGTTCGCCGATCGTCCGCCCACTCGGTTCCCCTCGCGCCTCCCGCCCCAGACTACTTCACGTCGGCCCGCCATCCTCGACCCATGCCAGCACGCACCTCTCGAGCGCGCCCGGCGGCGGACCGCGGGGTGATCGCGCGATGACCGACTACCGCGAGTGGTCGTCGGCGCAGGAGACGACGACGGCCGCGGTCGACGGGCACGACGACCTCCGGGTGGCCTACTACGAGGCCGGCCGCGAGAACGACGGCCCGCCGGTCGTGTTCCTCCACGGCATCCCGACGTGGTCGTTCCTCTGGCGCGACGTCGTCGACGCGGTGGCGGACGAGCGGCGCGTCGTCGCGCCCGACCTCCTCGGCTACGGCAACTCCGAGATGCGGGACGGCTTCGACCGGTCGATCCGCGCGCAGGAGGCGATGCTCGCGGGGCTGCTCGACCGGCTCGGCGCCGAGTCAGTCTCGCTCGTCGGCCACGACATCGGCGGCGGCGTCGCCCTGCGCTACGCGGCGCACGAACCCGAGGCGGTCCGCGAGCTCGTGCTCTCGAACGCGGTCTGTTACGACTCGTGGCCCGTCGAGTTCGTGAGCGGGCTCGGCGTCCCCGGGACGGTCGAATCGTGGGAAGACGCCGAACTGAACGGAAAGCTCGACTTCGTCTTCGAGGACGGCCTGTACGCGGACGAGCCGAACGAGACGTTCGTCGAGGGGATGAAAGCGCCGTGGCTGTCGCCCGAGGGCCGCACCGCGCTGTCGCGCGCTGCCGTCGCGACGAACACGAACCACACGACCGAACTCGACTACGCGGCGATCACGGCCGACGCGCTGCTGCTCTGGGGGGCCGAGGACGTGCTCCAGCCGATCTCCTACGCGGAGCGGCTGGCCGCGGACCTCACCGGCGACGCCGACCTCGTCGCCCTCGACGGGGCGTACCACTGGGTCGTCGAGGACCGACCGGACGCCTACCGCGACCACCTCCGTTCGTTTCTGGTCCCGTCGGAGGGGGTGGGCGACGAATGAGGCGCGGCCTCCTGCTCCCCGAGGGGGAACGCGCGGCCCCGGTCGAGACGGCCGTCCGGGCGGAGGAGCTGGGGTACGACGCGCTCTGGCTCGGCGAGCTGTGGGGCGCGGACGCGTTCGTCCAGCTCGCGGCGATCGCGGCGCGCGTCGACGAGGCGGCGCTCGGGACCGCCATCGTCAACGTCTACTCGCGCTCGCCGGCGACGCTCGCCGCGGCGGCCGCAACGCTCGATTCCGTCGCCGACGGCCCCGTCAGGCTCGGGCTCGGCGCGAGCACGCCGAAGGCGATCGAGGACCTCCACGGCTCCGAGTACGACCGCCCGGTGCGCCGCATTCACGAGACGGCGGAACTCGTCCGGGCGTTCACGCGCGGCGAGGGGCGCGTCGAGTACGACGGCGAGCTCTTTTCCGTCGCGGACTTCCCGCCGCTGGACGCCGAGGTCCCGATCTACGTCGCCGCGCTCGGTCCGGCGGCGCGCCGCATGACGGGCCGCGTCGCCGACGGCTGGATCCCGCACAACGTCCCCTTCTCGGCGCTCGGCGACGCGTTCGAGACCGTCGCCAACGCCGCCCGGGAGGCCGGCCGCGACCCCGACGGGATCGCCGTCGCACCCTACGTCCCAGCGGCGGTGAGCGACGATCCCGAGGAGGCGCGCGCGGCCGTCCGCGGCCACCTCGCCTACTACGTCGGCAGCGGCGAGGGGTACCGGCGGGCGGTTGCGGAAGCGTTCCCCGACGAGGCCGATCGGGTGGCCGAGGCGTGGCGGGCGGGCGACCGGGCGGCGGCTAAAGCTGCGGTCACGGCGGAGATGGTCGACGCGCTCGGCGTCGCCGGAACCCCCGACGGAGCCCGCGAGCGGTTCAGCGAGATCGCCGCCCTCGACGCCGTCGACGAGCCGATCGTCGTCGTGCCGATGCAGGCCGAGGACCTCCGCGAACGGACCGTCGAAACTCTCGCCCCCGAGAACCGCTAAGCGGGGGTGGGTACCCGATGATTGACGCCCCTCCCGGACGATACCACGACGGATGAAAGACACCACCTACACCGGCGCGGACCTGTTCGTCGACGCCCTCGAACGCTACGGCGTCACGCACGTCTTCGGCAACCCCGGCACGACGGAGCTGCCGGTGGTGACCGCGCTCGCGGACGGCGACCTCGACTACGTCCTCGGGCTCCACGAGGACATCGCCGTCGGGATGGCCGCGGGCTACGCGAGCACCCGACGGTACCACGGCCACAGCGACCCCGACGTCCTCCCGGTCGGCGTCGTCAACCTCCACATCGCGCCCGGGCTGGCCCACGGGCTCGGCAACCTCTACGGCGCGAGCGTCGCGGGCGCGCCGCTCGTGGTCACCGCCGGCAACCACAGCACCGACTTCCGCCACGAGGAGCCGATCCTCTCCGGCGACCTCGTCCACCTCGCGGAGCGCTTCTGCAAGTGGAGCGACGAGGTGCTCGACGTGCGGGCGCTGCCGACGATGCTCCGCCGCGCGTTCCGCGTCGCGCTCACGCCGCCGACCGGCCCCGTCTTCCTCGGGCTGCCGCTCGACGTGATGATGGCCGAGACCGACGCCGAGCCCGAACGGCTCGGCGCGATCCCGACCGCGGGGCGCGGCGACGCGACCCAGATCGGGCGGGCGGCGGACGCGCTCGTCGACGCGGACGATCCGGTGGTGGTCGTCGGCGACGGCGTCGCCCGGTCGGGCGCGGCCGCCGTCGACGCGGCGGTCGACCTCGCCGAGGCGGCTGGCGCGCGCGTCCACGGCGAGATCATGGCGGCCGAGGTGAACTTCCCGACGGATCACGACCAGTGGGTGTCGCACATCCCCCCGAGCGAGGACCTCGCCGCGACGATCATGGAGGCGGACACGCTCCTCTTCGTCGGTACCTCGACGAACACGACGCTGACGCGCCGCGAGAATCCGATCGTCCCGCCGGAGGCGACGTGCGTCCACGTCTCCGACGACGCCTGGGAGCTCGGAAAGAACCAGCCAGCGGACGTCGCGGTCCTCGGCGACCCCGGAGCGGTGCTGGGGGAGCTGGCCGAACGCGTCGCCGACCGCCTCCCCGACGAGGTGCGGGAGGCGCGGCTGGAGCGCGTCGCCGCCGCGCGGCGGACGGCCGAGGAGCGGCTTTCGAGCGTGGGGACGGGCGACGCGCCGGACGATCCGCGCGCCTCGAAGGCGGAGTTGGCCGACGCCCTCCGCGCGGCGGCGTCCGACGCCCTCGTCGTCGACGAAGGGATAACCTCGCGCTTCCCGCTCGTGACGCGGTGGCCGATGCGGGCGGAGGGGTTCATTTCGAACAAGGGCGGCGGGCTCGGTTACGGCCTGCCGGCGGCCGTCGGCGCGGCCATCGCGGAGGGGCAGCGCGACGAGCCGCGCGACGTGCTCGGCTTCGTCGGCGACGGCTCGTACCTCTACTACCCCCACACCCTCTACACGGCCGCCCGGTACGGCGTGGACCTCACGGTCGTGATCCCGGACAACCGGAACTACCGCATCCTGAAGGACAACGCGCTCTCGATCCTCGGCGGCGACGAGGACGACTACGAGTTCGTCGGCATGGACTTCGAACCGCCGGTCGACATCCCGAAGAACGCCGAGAGCCACGGCGCGCGCGGCCGGCTGATCGAGTCGCCGGACGAGACCGAAGACGCGGTCCGGGAGGCGATCTCGCGGCCCGGACCGGACGTGCTCGACGTGCTCGTCCACGACTGATCCGAACCCGGTCGCCGTCGAGAACGCACTCCACGCCAGCGGTGGCGGGTGCGCGCCGTCGACGGTGGAGATCCCGGTGCCCCCGACTCAGGCGTCCAGCGCGTACAGGTAGCCGGCGTCGGTGCCGACGTAGGCCCCGGACGGAGCCGCCGCGACCGCCGCGAGCCCCTCGTCGGGGGCGAACCGCCACCGCTCGCCGCCGTCGGCGTCGAACGCGAGCAGCGCCCCGGAGTCCCGCAGCACCGCGAGCGGAACGTCGCCCGCGACGAGCGGCTCGACGCCCTCCGAGTCGAGTTCCGCCGACCAGCGCTCGGTTCCGCCCTCGGCGTCGAACGCGAACAGCTCGCGGCCGCCGGCGACGTACGCGCTCCGGGTGGTCGCGACCACGGCGCCGGCGGTTTCGGGGCCGGAGGCCCGCCAGCTGACCGACCCGTCGCTCGGATCGAACGCGAGGAGCGCCCCGCTCTCCGTCGCACAGAAGAGCCGTCCGCCCGCGAGCGCGCGATCGGCGACGGGGCCGTCGTCCTCCGACGCCGCCGCGTACCGCCAGCGCTCCTCGCCGTCCGCTCGCTCGAACGCGACGACCGAGCCGTCCTCAGAGCCGACGACGAGCAGGTCGTCGGCGACCAGCGGTTCCGTCCCGGCGTACTCCGACGCGCCCTCCTTCGCCCACAGCGCCTCCCCGGTGCGTTCGGCCAGCGCGTACAGGCCGCCGGGCGTCCCCGCGTAGAGGGTGCCGTCGGCGACGGTTCCCTCGACCGCGTCGCCGAGCGGCCACCGCCACCGGACGTACCCCCCCTCGGCGCGCACGCCGAACAGCTCTTCCTCCGCGTCGGGCCGCCCGTCGGTCGTGCCGACGAAGGCGCTCCGGTCGGTCGCGCCGAGCACCGCGAGCCGCGGCCCGCCACGATCGAAGGTCCCCTCCCACCGCCCCTCGCCGCCCTCGCGACCGACCGCGAGCAGGCGCTGTCTCGCGTCGGTTCCGCCGGCTTCGTTCGAGTCGCCGGCGTCCTCGCTCGAACCGTCGCCGCTGTCGCCCCCGTCGTTTCCGCCGGCGTCGCTCGCTCCGGTTCCGCCGTCGCCGCCGTTCGTTCCGCTTCCGCCGTCGCTGTTCGATCCGCCGCCGACGACGTAGACGACGTCGCCGCCGACGACGGGCGAGGACGCCGGCGGAACGGCGGCGTCGAACGCCCACCGTTCGCTCCCGTCTCCGGCGGCGACCGCGAGGAGGCGGTTTTCTCCGCCGTCGCCGCCCGACGAGACGCGTCCCGTCCCGGCGACGTACACGGTCCCGTCGACGACGGTCGGCTCCTGGCCGACGCGCTCGCCGACGTCGACGTGCCAGCGCAGCCGCCCGTGGGTCGTCGGATCGGGCTTGTCGGGGGCGGGCTCCGTGGTGTTCTCGGGCGAGTCGGTGCGCCCGTCCGTCGGTCTCCGGTCGGTTGACGTCGACGATCCGGGATCGTCGGGTCGGAAGCACCCGGCGAGCGACGCGAGGGCGGCCACGCTCCCGGCGCGGCGGAGGAGCGCTCGGCGCGAGGGGCCGCGACCGGTCATGGGGCTCGATCTATCCGTCGACGTAATGACTCTTTTGGAGGCAGATCGGGAAGGCGCACACGTCGCGGCGTTCGCGTCGCGCGCACGTCTTCGCTTTCGACGTCGCTCCCGCGACTCGTCCGCTCAGCGTCGCGGCGGGGTTCCTCGCGCTCGCCGCCGAGACTCACCGTTCCTCCCGGACGCGTCCGCCGTCGATCGTCTCCGGGAACACCTTTCCCGGATTCAGCGTGTCCGTCGGGTCGAGCGCCCGCTTCACGGCGCGCATCGCTTCGACGCTCGCCTCGCCGTGCTCCGCGACGAGGTACTCGCGCTTTCCCATCCCGATCCCGTGCTCGCCGGTCGCGGTCCCCCCGAGTTCGATCGCCCGCCGCACGACCGCGGCGTACGTCTCCTCGCCGACCGCGACGTGGGCGGGGTCGGCCGGGTCGACGAGCACGGTGTAGTGGACGTTCCCGTCGCCGGCGTGACCGAAACACGGCACGAGCAGGTCGCGCTCGGCGGCGAGTTCCTTCGCGTACCCGACGATCTCGGCGTAGCGGCTGATCGGGACGGTGACGTCGCCCGGGTGCAGCGGCCGGAGGTTCGGGTCCCACGAGTCGACCGCGTACGCGAGGTCCTTTCGCGCCTGCCAGAGGTCGGCCATCTCGCGCTCGTCGTTCGCGAGTTCGAACCGCTCTCCGTCGTGACTCTCGAGGATCGACCGGCAGAAGGCGATCTCCTCGTCGACGCCGTGGTCGGCGTGGAACTCCAGAAAGACCGTCGGCGCGTCGGGTAGGTCGGTGCCGCTGTAGGCGTTCGCCATCCGCGACGCCGTCCGGTCGAGGAGTTCGATCGTCGCCACGTCGACGCCCGACGTGACCGCGTCGGCGACGGCGGCCGTCGCGTCGTCGAGCGTCGGAAAGAGGGCGCGCCCGGCGCGGATCTGCTCGGGAATGCCGGCGAGCCTGAGCGTCGCCCGCGTCACCACCGCGAGCGTCCCCTCGCTCCCGACGACGAGCTCTTTCAGGTTGTACCCGCTGGACGTTTTGGCGGCCTTGCTCCCTGCGGTGATCACGGAGCCGTCCGCGAGCACCGCCTCCAGTTCGAGCACCCAGTCGGCCACCTCGCCGTACTTCACGGTCCGCATCCCGCTCGCGTCGGTGGCGATCATCCCGCCGACGGTCGAGAACTCGCCCGACGACGGCAGCGGCGGGAAGAAGAGGCCGTGGCGGGCGACCGCGTCGTCGACCGCCGAGCCGACGACCCCCGGCTCCACGTCGATCTGGAGGTCCTCGGGCCACACGTCGAGGATTGCGTCCATCCCGGTCATGTCGAGGCTGATCCCGCCGCGGACCGGCGTGGCGCTGCCCTCCAGCCCCGTCCCGGCGGCGTAGGGCGTCACGGGCACGCCGCGCTCCGTCGCGGCCGCGAGCACCGCCGACACGTCCGCCGTCGACGCCGGCCAGACGACCGCGTCGGGGCGGACGCGCCGTTCGTCCGGCGTGCCCCAGTCCCCGGCGCGGGTTTCGAGGTCGGAGTCGCCGGTCGACGCGTCACCCGCGAGGTCGAGGTCGGCGAGGAACGAACAGTCGTGCGGCATGTGTTACTCGTGAACAGGGGGGTGCGGGGGATAAATCTACGCGACCGTCGGGACGGCCGTGCGGACCGCCGGTATCGTCCCCTTTTTTACCGCCGGACGTGGGAGTTGGCCCCATGACCGACGCCGACGGTTCCGTCTCGTCCCTCGATCTCGACGGCGATAGAGCCGTCTCGTCCTCCGATCTCGACGGCGACGATGCCGTCTCGTCCCTCTCCTTCGAGCACGTCCCCGAAACGGACCAGTCGTTCGAGAACGCCCTCGAAAAGGCAAGAAACGGCGAACGACTCACGGTGGCGGACGGCGTCGAACTCCTCGCGACCGGCACCGACGTTGAGGGCATCGACCCGGTCCGGAAGGAGCGGGTGCTGGAGGCCGCCGACCGCCGCCGCGCGGAGGTCGTCGGCGAGGAGGTGACGTTCGTCGCCAACCTCAACAACAACGTCACCACGGCCTGCAACACCGGCTGTCTGTTCTGCAACTTCAAGGACACCGCCCACCAGTTCGAGGCGGGCCACGAAGGCGACCACGGCGGGTTCACGAAGACGCCCGAGGAGTCCCGCGCGATCGTCGCGGACGCGCTCGATCTGGGGATCTACGAGGTGTGTTCGGTCTCCGGGCTCCACCCCGCGTTCGCGCTGAACGACGAGCACCACGAGATCCTGCGCGCGAAATCCGACGAGAGGGATCTGAACTACAAGCCGCCCGAGGCGTACGAGACGGATCCGGGGACATACGTCGAGCAGATGCGGGCGATGTCCGTCGGCGGCGTCCACCTCCACTCGATAACGCCGGAGGAGGCGTACCACGCCCGCCGGGGGACCGACTGGACCTACGAGGAGGTGTACCGCGAGCTGAAGGCGGCCGGCCTCGACAGCGCGCCCGGGACGGCCGCCGAGATCCTCGTCGACGAGGTTCGCGACGTGATCTGCCCCGGCAAGATCGACACGCGGGGGTGGATCGACGCGATGGAGGGGGCGGTGGCCGCCGGCCTCGACGTGACGGCGACGATCATGTACGGCCACGTCGAAAACGAGATGCACCGCGTCATGCACCTGAAGGCGATCCGCGACCTCCAGGACCGCACCGGCGGCATCACGGAGTTCGTCCCGCTGTCGTTCGTCCACGAGAACACGCCGCTGTACGAGCGCGGGGTCGTCTCCGGCGGCGCGTCCGACGACGAGGACGAACTGATGATCGCCGTCTCGCGGCTCTTTCTCGACAACGTCGACAACGTCCAGTCCTCGTGGGTGAAGTACGGGAACGCGAAGGCGCTGAAGCTGCTCAACTGCGGCGCGAACGACTTCATGGGGACGATCCTCTCCGAGGAGATCACGAAGCGCGCGGGCGGGCGGTACGGCGAGTTCCGGTCGTTCGACGACTACGTCGACATGATCGCCGCCGTCGGCCGCCCGCCGGCCGAACGCTCGACGGACTACCGGACGATCCGACGGATCGACCTCGACGGCGGCCCGTACGGTCCGACGCTCGGCCCGAAGGCGGACGGGTCGCCGATGCTGGAACCCGCCCGACGCGGGGACGACGACGCTCGGCGCGAGGACGGCGCGGCGCGCGCGGACGACTGATGGGCGTCCGATCCCGGAGGGCGACCGCCCCGTGATGGTCACGACCCACGCCGCGATCGGGTTGCTCCTCGCGCTGCCGCTCGTCGCGGTCGCACCCGAACTCGCCGCCGTCGGAGCGCTCGCCGCCGTCGCCGGCGGGGTCTTCCCCGACCTCGACCTCCTCGTCGGCGTCCACCGCAGGACGCTCCACTTCCCGGCGTACTACTGGCTCCCCGCGCTTTCGGCGTCGGCGCTCGCGCTCGCCCGCCCCGGGCCGGCGACGGTCGCGGTCGCCCTGTTTTTCCTGTCGGCGGCGGTTCACTCCGTCTCGGACGCCTTCGGCGGCGGTCCCGAACTCAGGCCGTGGGAGGCCACGTCGGACGAGGGCGTCTACCTCCACCCGAAGGATCGGTGGATCCCGCCGAAGCGGTGGATCCGGTACGACGGCGCGCCGGAGGACCTCCTGCTCGCGGCGGCGCTCTCGATTCCGGCGCTTTTCGCCTTCGACGGCGTCGTCCGCTCGATCGTCGTCGTCGGACTCGTCATCTCGGCCGCGTACGCCGCCGTCAGAAAGCGGATCCCCGAGGAGCTACTTGAGCGATTTCAGTGACCGGCGCTGGACCCGAAGCCGACCGGTGGAGGCGGACGACCGAGGGCCGGTTCAGTCGTCGGCCGGCGTCTCCGTCCTGCTCGCGTCGAGGTCGCCCCCGATTTCGACGCTGCCGGTGAGTTCGCGGAACGGGTACGGCATCTCGATCGCCTCGGCGTCGCAGCGCTCCTTGACCGCCTGCACGAAGTCCGAGCGGATCCGCGCGAAGTCGGCCCGTCCCGGGTCGGCGATCCAGAACCGGGCCTGGAGGCCGACGTAGGAGTCGGCGAGTTCGACGACGCGCACCGACGGTTCGGGGTCGTCGAGGATCCCCTCCGTCCGCGCGGCCTCGTCGAGGATGACCTCCGTGGCGTGGTCGATGTCGTCGTCGTAGCCGATGCCGAAGACGAACGTCTGTCTGAGCGTGTCGTAGGCGACGGGGTTCTTCAGCGGATTGTTGGCGAGACCGCCGTTCGGAACCGTGATGCGCTCGTTGTCGAACGTCCGGATCCGCGTCACCCGGAGGTCGACGTCCTCGACGCGCCCGACGACGTCGCCCTGTTCGATCCAGTCGCCGACCTCGAACGGCCTGTCCTTGAGGATGAAGATTCCGGCGACGAAGTTTCCGAGGAGGTCCTGCGCGGCGAAGCCGACCGCCAGCGCGACGGCACCGGCGAAGACGCCGAAGGCGGCGATGACTTCCCCGAAGCCGGCGACGGTGAACGCCACGGCGACGGCGAGGAGCCAGACGGTCGCGCCCGCGACGCTCTCCGCGAGCGACTTGACGGTCGCGTCGTGTCCGCGCCGGTCGAGCACCCGCCCGACGAGCGGCACGAGCACCGCCCGCCCGACGAGGGAGACGGCGATCAGCGTGACGACGAAGAGCGCGGCTGGGATGACGAAGTCCGCGACTACGGTCTGCGAATCAGGTAGCCAGCCGGGTAGCTGCAACAACACCGGTTCGACTGCGCCCGAAGCGATCTGCGTTGACATGAACGACGTATAATAGTACGGGAAATTCATGCAAGAGTGCTTGGGCCGCGCGGATCGATCGACCGGGTCGTCCCCCGCCAGCCCGCCCCTCAGTGGTCGCCCTCGTGCGGGTTCAGAGGCGCTCCGTAGTGCTCTGCGAACTCGGTGTACTCGACGAACCGCGGGGCGTCCGGGTCGAACGGCCGTTTCAGCGATTCGAACGCCTTCTTCTTGTCCCAGCTCTGGAGGCCGCCGACGGCGCTCCGGTCTTCGAGGTCGTGGTAGTCGAGGTCCGGCTCCGCGAGGTTCCACGCCTTCAGCCCCTTCTCGGTCCGGACGATGACGCTCGAGTACTCGTCGCCGCTGCCGACCGAGCCGACGGTGACGTCGGCGCAGTAGCCGGTGAAGTCGGCGCACTCGTCGCAGCCCTTGAGAGCGGCCCCGTGGAAGTTCCGGACGTCCTCGACGAGCAGCTCTTCGCCCTCGCGGCCGTAGACGCGCATCTCCCCGTGGAGCACGTCGAGCTTGCCGATCTCCTCCGGGAGGATGCCGCGCTTTTCCGCCAGCTGCTCGCCGATGAGTCGGTAGTAGTTGAAGTTCTTCGTGCACATCAGCGCGATCGCGTACTCGATCGCGCGGACGCCGGCCTCCTGGGAGCCGTACGCCCAGTCGAAGTCCCGCAGGGCGCGGATCCCCTCGATCTCGCAGGGCGTCCCCACGATGGCGAGGCTGAGCTCCTCGACCGGTTTGTCGGGGAGCTTGTGCGCCCATCGATCCGGGTCGAGGTCTCCGAGCGCCATCGTCTGGTTGTAGAAGCTCCCGGCGTTCTCGACGAGTTCCTCCGGTGTCGTCGCCAGGAAGCTCTCGGCCTTCCAGGGTTCCTCGTCCGACTCGGTCGCGACGAGCGCGCCGTCGATCTCGCCGGCGTCGAGCAGGTGACAGAGGATGCTCGTGACGACCCCGCCGTCCTGGGCGTTCTCGCGCCACTCCTCTGTGACCTTCGCCGAGAACTCCGTGATGGGGTCGCCCGCCCCGGTCACGTTGTCGTCGCCGCCGGTGATCTTCCACTGGCGCTCGTACCGGAGCCCGCCGCGGGGGCAGAAGTCCCAGCAGAGCGAGCAGCCGGTGCACATCTTCACGAGCTCCGGCAGGTCGTCGTCGCCGACGCCGATGGAGTCCGACGGGCAGGCGGCGACGCACGTCCCGCACTGGATGCACCTGTCAGCGTCGATGACGGCGGCGTCGAGCTCCATGAACCAAGTCTTGCCGTCCGGCGTCTCGACGTCGTTCATCTCCCGCCGGATGCCGTACCCCGGCGTGTCGAGGTCGACGCCCTCCGGGAGGCCGACGCGCTCCGTCGGATCTCCCTCCTCCACGTCCTGGCTCGTCCCCTCGGCCGGCGGGGTGAACGTGATCGGTCCCAGGCTCCGGTCGCGGACGTTGACCGCGCCGCCGCCGTCGGCCGCGATACGACGGTCGCCGCCTCCGTCGTCCGCGCCGCAGGTGCAGCCAGCCCCGCAGCGGCCGTCCCCTTCGCCGCCGTCGCCTCCCTCGACGCCCTCCCTGACCGACGGAACGCCCGGAAGCGGCTCGTCGCGATCAGTCATCGGCGGCGACACCCCTCGAAACCGCGGCGTCCGCCCGACGCATGATCGCCCGCAGGCGGTCGTTGTCGACCCGTCGGCACCACTCGTAGAACCGCTCGCCTTCGTCGCGCTCCTCGGCGTAGGCCGCGAAGAGTTGTTCGAGCGCCGGAAGGACGGCCTCGGCCGGCACCGCCGCCTCCACCCAGTCGAGGAACCGATTGTCCGAGCCGAGGCTGCCGCCGAGTCCGAAGTCCATCCCCTCGACGATGGCGTCGCCCTCCGCGTTCGTGCTCCGGGCGTCCTCGGACAGCTTCACCGTCTCGCCCCTGAACCCTATGTCCGCGATCTGCGGCTGGGCGCAGGAGGCCGAACAGCCGCTCATGTGCATCCGAACGACCTCGATCTCGTCGGGCACGTCGATGCGGCGGTCGAGCTCCTCGGCCCAGCGCTTGACGCGCCGCTTCGTCTCGATGATGCCGTAGTTGCAGAACTCGCTCCCCGTGCAGCCGACGGCGCCGCGCGCGAACGGCCCCGGATCGTGGCCGTACTCGCGGGCGAACGGCTCGTCGAGGAGGGCGTCGACGTTCCCCGCCGGGACGTGCGTCACGAGGAAGTTCTGGTCGGTGGCGAGGCGGATCGTGGAGTCGTCGGTGCCGTACTCCCTCGCGGCGCGGGCGGCCGCGGCGAACTCGTCGCCGCCCATGCGCCCGGCGACGACGTTGAAGCCGACGTACCGGAGCCCCTCCTCGCGCTGGTCGTGGACGCCGACGTGGTCGCCAGTGTACCCCGTGGTCAGGTCCTCGCCGGCGCTCGGGAGGTCGACGGAACAGCGGTCCCGAACCGCGCGCTCGAACGCCTCGGGCCCCAGCTGCTGGACGAGGTAGCGCATCCGGCAGACGCCGCGGTTGTGCCGGTCGCCGAGCTCCTTGAACGTCTGGGCGACGGCGCGGCAGAACTCCACGGCGTCCTCCGGCCGGATGAAGGCGTCGAGCGCCGAGGCCATCCGCGGCCCGTCCGAGAGGCCGCCGCCGACCCGCGCGTGGAAACCGTAGTAGACCTCGCCGTCGACGACCTTCCGCGCCGGAACCAGCCCGACGTCGTTGATCTGCGACTGGGCGCAGTCGCGCCGGCACCCCGTGATCGTCAGCTTGAACTTCCGGGGGAGATTCGCGTACTCGCGGTTGCCGGTGAAGAAGTCCGACACGGCGTCGACGACGGGCTGGGCGTCGAACGCCTCGTGGTCGTCGAGGCCGGCGGCGGGGCAGCTGAGGACGTTCCGCGCGCCGTCGCCGCAGCCCTGGACCGTCGTGAGACCGACCGCGTCGTAGCGATCCCAGATCTCCGGCACGTCCTCGATCTCGATCCAGTGCATCTGGACGTCCTGCCGCGTGGTGATGTCGAGGTAGGCGTCGCCCCAGGTCGGGTTCTGTTCGTCGCCGCCGAACTCCTCGGGGGCCGTCGCGTACTCGTCGGCCACTTCGCCGATCACTTCGGCCTGCTCCGGGGTGAGTCGGCCGCCGGGCACCTTCGTCCGCAGCATGAAGTACCCGCGGTGCGTCCCGTGGGCGTACATCCCGGCCCACTTCAGCCGCTCCCACTCGCCGTCGCCCGCGCGCGCCTCGATCTCGTCGAAGGTCAGCCCCTCCGCGGCGTACTCGCGAACGTCATCGACGACGTCCAGCGGGTGCTTCTCCTGCTTCCACCGCTCGACCTTGTTCATCGGGGCCACCTCCGGCGGCGACGGACTCGAACGGACGGCGTCGCTCCGGCGCTCACGCGAGCCACCTCGTGGCGAGCGTGAGTTCGGGAGAACTCGTTTCTCCAGTTATTCACGCGAGCCACCTCGTGGCGAGTGTGAGTCCGGGAGAGTGGGCTCTCTCGTTATTCACGTGAACCACCCGCGACGGCGAGCGCGACGCGTCCGTCGTTCGTTCGGACGGCTCCCATCGAACTGTGTTGCTTGGTACCGATCATCGTGATCCGAGTCACCGTTGCACACGAGCGACGATGTACGTCGCCGTTAACGCGACTTCTGCCAGTTCTCCGCGACGGAAGCAGCCGTTTCCGGCGTTCGCGACGGGGCGACCGGTCGGGAGGGGTGGTCGGGGTGGTTCGCGTCGGGCGGCTACGCCCCGCCCCCGCCGCCGAGGGGCGTCCCCGATACCGGAAATTTATGCCGGGTCGCGCGGTCGTCGCCGAGCGAGGACGGCGCGGTACCGTTCGCCCGCCTCGTCGTCGGCCGCGAGGGTCCGCAGGATGCGCTCCGACAGCCACGTTCGCTCCCCGTCGACGGCGTCGAACCGAGCGCCGCCGTCGAAGTCGGCGCGGAGATAGCGACCGTACACGGGGAGGCGTTCGTACAGCGGCACGCCGGCCTCGTCGGCGACGTCTTCGAGTTCTCTGAGCGCGGGCCACGCGTAGTCGGGGTTGATGTAGTCGTCCGTCACCGGCGAGACGCCGCCGAGGTCGTCGACGCCGCAGTCGAGCAGCTCGCGCGTCGGCGAGAGGTTCGGCGGGACCTGCACCGACACCTCCTCTGGGAGCGCCGCCCGGGCCATCGCCACGACCCGCCGCATCGTCCCCACCGAGGGGCGCTCGAAGTCCGACCGTTCGTTCGGGACGACGTTCTGGACGATCACCTCCTGGACGTGGCCGTGCCGCTCGTGCAGTTCGCGGATCGCGAGCAAACTCTCGGCGCGGTCGCGCCACGTCTCGCCGATACCCACCAGGATCCCCGTGGTGAACGGGACGCCCGCCCTCCCGGCCGCCCGGATCGTGTTGAGCCGCTGGCCGGGCGTCTTCCGACGGGTTCCGGAGTGCGCCCGCACGTCCGCGGTCGTCTCTAACATCACGCCCATGCTGGCGTTCACCTCCGAGAGGCGTTCGAACTCGGGTTCCGTCAGGTCGCCGGGGTTGCTGTGCGGCAGCAGCCCCTCGTCCAGCGCCATCTCGCAGACCTCGAAGAGGTAGTCGAGGATCGACTCGTGGCCCCACGCCGCCAGTTGCTCGTGGATCTCGACGTACCGGGCGTCGGGCTCGTCGCCGAAGGTGAAAAGCGCCTCCGTGCAGCCGGCGTCCGCGCCCAGCCGGAGCGTTTCGCGCACCGCGTCGGGCGACATGAGCGTCGCCTCCCCCGGCACGTCGTAGTACGCGCAGTACGTGCACGTGTACCGGCAGGCGGTGGTCAGCGGCACGAAGACGTTCCGCGAGAAGGAAAGCGCGGACGCGGGGTCGACGTCGTCCGGCGTCACGGAAAGCAGGCGCTCGACCTCGCGTCCGTCGACCTCGATCTCCACGTCGTACTCCGCCGCCGCCGGGAACATAGTGGGTGGTCGCGCGCCGAGCGACTAAAACGTAGCACTTCCGGCGGGACGATCCGTCTCCCGGGACGCCCCGCGCGCGGCGGGAACCGTTCCGAATTCGGACATTTAGTTCGACGAACGGGGCCGAAATATGAACGAAATTGGGTGAGAATCCGGAAAATCTACTTCCGGCGATTGCGCGTCGTCTGGATCGTGCCCCCCGGGCACGGAGGAAGCATGACCGACGACACGCCCACCACCGAGACGCGATCCGACGGCATCGACAGCATCACGAAAACGGCCCGCAGCCACCTGACCTCTCGGCGCGGCTTTCTGGCCGGCGCGGCGGCGATCGGCGGCGGGTCGCTCGTCGCGTCGGCGGGCGGGCTCTCCGGCGTCGCGGCCGCTGACGACGACGGAAACGGCGACGGGGGAGACGACGGCACCGACGACGTCGACATCCTCAACTACGCGCTGACGCTCGAACACCTCGAAGCGGCCTTCTACGAGATGGGACTGTCCGACTTCTCGGACGACGAGTTCGTCTCCGCCGACCTCGTCTGCGGTCGGTTCGGAGAGGAGACGCGTCGACAGCTCCCCGAGTACCTGCGGATCGCCGGCGAGCACGAGGCGGTCCACGTCGAGCAGCTGACCGCGGTGATAACCGACCTCGGCGGCGAACCCGTCGCGGCGGCCGAGTACGACTTCGGCTACGAGACGCCGAGCGAGTTCCTCGAAGTCGCGTCGGCGCTCGAAAACACCGGCGTCGCGGCGTACGCCGGTGCCGCGCCGATGATCGAGGACGACGAGATCCTCGCCGCGGCGCTGTCGATCCACAGCGTCGAGGCGCGACACGCCGGGACGGCGAACTTCTTCATCGGCGAACTTCCGTTCCCCGACGCCTTCGACGAGCCGAAGGGGATGGACGAGGTGCAGGAGATCGCCGGGGGCTTCATCGTCTCGGAGTGATCCGCCGGGGGACCGGCCTCCCGGTCCCCAGCCATTTCGACCCCGACACCGCGGCGCCGCCCTCTCGACCCGCGGACGCGCTCCGTCTCCCTCTCGACCCCCTGCCGACGCCCTCGCCCTCGATTCCGTCCGTTTCCCGCTTCGACGCCGTCGAACGCGCGGTCGCGTTCGCCCGAGGCTCACCCCCGCTCAGTGAGGACGACGGCCGTGAATCAACGATCGAACCGGTGACGATAGACGCCGTCGCGTCGACGCGGGGGATCCGAATCACTTCTCCCCCGCCCCACCGCCGCCGCACTACCGCACCCGCCGAACTCCGACGCGCCCATCCCGGACGTCGAGTTCGAACCCGGCGTCCGTCAGCCAGTCGCGGGCCGCGCCGTCGCCGTGGAGCAGCAGCTCCGCGAGGTCCGACGGCTCGTCCACGTCGGTCGCGAGGCGCATCGAGTCGACCTCGCGGACGCTCGCGCCGATCTCGCGGGCGGCGCGCCGGTGATCGAGGTACGACGCGCCGTGGTAGTCGACGCGGAACGCCGGGTGTCTGATCACGAGCGCGTTCGTCCCGCCGCCGCGGCCGGGCGCGATGACGACGTCCCCCTCGGCGGCGCAGAGCCGTTCGACGCTCGCCGGCGTCGCCAGCGCGAGGTCGCTCATCACGACGCCGACCGGCCCGTCGCTCCCCTCGATCGCCCCGTTCACCGCCGCGGAGAGCGGCCGGTCGTCGACGACGACGGGCGCGTCCGCCGCGGTCGGCGCGGTCGCGAGCACCGTCGGCTCGTGACCGGCGCGTCGGACCGCGCGGAGCACGTCCCGGAGCATCGCGCCCGCGAAGTCGGCTCGCTCGTCGGGCGAGAGCACCCCGGCGAGCCGCGTCTTCGGCCGATCTGCCGCGAACGGGACGACGATTCGCATACCCCCGCTACGGGCGACGGGATGAAAAGGGGTGAGATCGTTACCCGAGCTTGTCGTAGCCGTCGCGCTGTGAACGCCACCACGCCACCCCGCCGATCAGGGCGACGATCCCGACGAAGCCGCCCGCGCCGTACATCGCGAGCCGCTTCGTCCGACTGGACGACTTCGCCTCGTTGGCCTTCGATTCGGACTCGCCCGCGAGGTTCGCCGCGAGGTCGAAGTTGCCGCTCTCGTAGGCGTCGATCGCGTTGCGCAGCGCGCGCTCCGCGTCGGCCGTGTCCCCGCCCGCGGCGTCCGCGACGGCGGCGTCGGCGGCGTCGATCGCCAGCCGCGCCTCCCGGCTCTCCGACGTGTGGTGGTGGGCGCGCCACGCGTCGATCTCGTCGTCGGAGCCGCCGTCGCGCGTCTGGGTGAGGCTCATCAGGAGGAACGTCTGCTCGGGGTCGTAGCTGTAGTTTTCGACCTCGGGCACCGTCCCCGTGACCTCCACCCGGACCTCGCTCGCGTCGTCGTCGGCGTCGACCGCCGCGCCGTCGAAGTCCGCGCCGTCGAACGACTCCTGATCGGTCTTCGAGTCGGTCTGATCGTAGTACGTCACCGTCCACGTGACGTCCTCCAGCTCCGTCTCGCCGGCGAGCTCCCACGATTCGAGGTCGGGATCGTTGTAGAGGTCGTCGAGCGTTACTGTCGCGGAGACCTTCTCGCCCACCTCGCCCTCCTCGGGGACGTCGGACTCGCCGACCGACGCGGCGAGCGCGGGGGTCGCGGCGGCGGCGACGAGGAGAACGGCGACGACCAGGAGGCTAAAACAGCGACTCCAGTTCGTCTTCGTCATCGTTGATGAGGTCCTCGAGGTTGGTGTCGCTCTCCCGTCTGATCTCGTCGATGTTGTCCTGCGCCTCGATCGCCACCTGCTGGAGTTCCTTGATCCGCGGGACGTTCGTCACGCCCGACAGGAGGACGACGCCCGCGACGAATCCGCTCCCGGAGACGGGGTAGTCGCCGCCGCGGACCTCCATGCTGCCGGTCTGCTCTTCGAGCCACTTGCGGCCGCGTTCGATGCCCTTCCGGTTCAGGTGCTGCGGCGGTCCGGCCATCACGAGCAGCGCCCGCTCCGACCCGTCGATCTCGCAGGGGAGCGTCAGCCGCCCCAGCGCCGCCTTCCGGACGAGGCTCGTGATCCGGTTGGTCGTGTGAGCGGTGTCGAGCGCGTCGCTCCCGTCGCCCCCGCCCCGGAACCGCGAGAGCAACCCCCCGGACTTCCGGTTCTCTTCGACCTGCTCGGAGGCGTACCCGACCGTCGAGACGCCGCCGCCGGAGAGCGTGTTGATGATCTCGCTGGAGTCGACGACGCTTTCCGCGACCTCCTGGCCGCTCGTGACCTCGCCCGCACCGAAGAGGATGCCGAACCGCCGCACGATCTCCTCGTTGATCTCGTCGTACCCCCCCTGCATCGACTCGCCGGTCTTCCGCCAGGCGTCGTTGTCGAACACGAGCAGGTTGTCGACCTCGCGGACGAACGTCTGGAAGGACCGCGCGGCGTTCAGCGTGTAGATGCCGCCCTCGTCGCCGCCGGGCAGGATACCCATCCCGTAGACGGGTTCCGTGTAGATCCGCTTGAGGTGCTTTGCGAGCACGGGCGCGCCGCCGCTCCCGGTGCCGCCGCCCAGCCCCGCGACGACGAGGAACGCGTCGACCTCGTGGACCGGGATCGCGTCGATCGCCCCCTGCACCTCGTCGATGTCCTCCTCCGCGACCTCCGCGCCGAGTTCGTTGTCCGCGCCGACGCCGTGGCCCTTGACCCGCGACTGCCCGATGAGCACGCGCTGGTCGGTCGGGATGTTTTCGAGCCCCATCAGGTCCGCCTTCGCCGTGTTGACCGCCACCGCCGCGCGGACGATGCCGCCGTTCGTCCGCCGGTCGTAGGCGACGAACGCGTCGACGATCTTCCCTCCGGCCTGCCCGAAGCCGATCATTGCCAACTTCATTCTTCCATTCCCCTCACCATTGCGTGAAAAACATGGTAATGACAAATATAATCTTTGTGATGAAACAGGGAATGACGGTCACGGAACCGAACCGGAAAACAGAGGCACAGAATCGCGTTCCAGGCGTTTACGCACCTCGACGGGAACTGGTCAGACCCCGGGGGGTATGACGTCGGCTGTTCCTGATAGGAATCGAACAATTAGTCCTTCGAGTGCGGCGAACGGGGGCCCCGTCAGTCCCCGGTCAGGTACGCTCGGAGCGTCTTCAGGTCGGACTCGGTCCGGCCGAACGCGTCGACGTCGTTGTGATCCGTGGTGTTGTCGAACGTGAGCGACCGGTACTGGTCCATCCCCATGGGCGACCCGGGGACGCGCTCGGCGACCCCCAGTCCGACGCCCGCGAGCGCCATCGGGACGGGGACGACCGTCACGGACCGGCCCTCGGACTCGTGGATCTCCCTCGCCACGTCGGCGAGCGTGAGTCGCTCCGGGCCGCCGATCTCGTACGTCTTCCCGACGTGCTCGTCGCCCTCCAGCGCGTCGGCCAGCATGGGCGCGAGATCGCCGACCCAGATCGGCTGGAAGCGGGTCTTCCCCCCGCCCGGCAGCGGCGTGACGTACGGCGGCGCGAGCATCCTGGTGAAGGAGACGAACTCCCCGCCCTCGCCGAAGACGACGGACGGCCGGAAGATGACCCAGTCGAGCGCGGAGCCCTTGACGACCTCCTCGGCCTGCCCTTTCGCCTTGATGTACGCGGTCGGCCCGTTCGCGTCCGCGCCGAGCGCGCTCATCTGGAGGAACCGCCCGACGCCCGCCTCCTCCGCCGCCCGGACCGCGTTCTCCGTTCCCCCGAGGTGGACATCGAAGTGCACCCCGTCGCCGCCTTTCGGCTTGAAGAGCGGCGACAGCGAGACGAGGTTGACGACCGCGTCCTGTCCCTCGAAGGCGGTCTCGATGGAGCCGTAATCCGTCACGTCGCCCGACACCGTCTCGACGCCCGTCGGCACGCCGTCTTCGTCGGGATGCCGCGAGAGGACCGTCACGTCGTGCTCTCGCGCCGCGAGTTCCTCGCTCAACGCCGTCCCGATGAAGCCGCTTCCGCCGACGACAAGGACTTTCATGCCGCATATATTTCTCCGAAACGACATAAAGATAGCGCGATCAACGCCCGCGTTCGCCCCGCGGGATTTTTCACGCTCGGCCGGTCCGGCGGATCCACGACGCTTAAGCGCCGCCGAGCGTTTTCCCCGGTATGCTCATCACGCTGGAGGGGCTCGACGGCAGCGGCAAGACGACGGCGTGGGAGGCGCTCCGCGACGTCCACCCCGACGCCGTCTTCACTCGCGAGCCGACCGACTCGTGGTACGGCGAGGCGGTCGCCCGCTCCATCGCGGACGACGACGCCGATCCGCTCGCCGAGCTCTTCCTGTACACCGCCGACCACGCCGACCACCTCTCGCGGGTGATCCGCCCCGCGCTCGCGGCGGGAAACCTCGTCGTCTCGGACCGCTACTCCGACTCCCGCTACGCGTACCAGGCGGCGACCCTCGCCGAAACCGACCTCGCCCGCCCGCTGGAGTACGTCCGCGGCGTCCACGAGGCGTTCTCCCGCCCGCCCGACGCGACGATCTACTTCGACCTCGACCCCGAGACGGCCGCGGCGCGCAGCGGCGCGACGAACAAGTTCGAACAGGCGAGCTACCTCGCCGCGGTGCGGGAGAACTACGAGCGGCTCATCGACCTCGAACCGTCGCGGTTCGTCCGCGTCGACGCCAGCCGGTCGCCCGAGGAGGTCCTCGACGCCGTCGAATCGGCCGTCGAACGGCTGCTGACCGACGAGTGATCGGCCGCCGAAGCGACTTTTTGCCGTTACGTTCCTTCCCCCAAATAATCATTATTTTACATAACGGTTATATTCCGCGGTACGGACGTGACGGACGATGCCACGGAACAAACTGATGGGGGCGATCGCGCTCCTCGCGGCGGCGCTGCTGCTCGCGGCAGTGGCCGGGACGTATCGTCTGTTCTCCTACCTCTCGGCGCTCCTCATCGTCGCGATGGTCGGGGCGGCGTCGATCGAGCGCGCCTCGCGCGAGTTCGACCTCGCGCCGTACGGCGGCCTCGTCGCCGGGCTGACGGCCGTCTTCCTCGTCGGGCTCACCGGCATCTGGTCGCTCTGGAGCCCGGAGACGACCGAGTACAGCTACGCGCTCGGGTTGCCGTCCTCGACGCTCGTCTACGTCGTCTTCATCTGGCTCCTCCCCGTCCTCGCGTCCGTCTACTACGCCGTGGTCTTCTCGGCCGTCGGCAGCGACGAGATCGTCGACGACATCGTCGAAACCGCCGACCGCGTCCAGCGCGAGCGGGAACTGCCCCTCAGCCCACGCCGGGTGGAGGCCGAAAGCGACGGGGGGCGGGAGCCATGATTCCGGCGATGGCGTCGGCGACCGCCCTCACAGCGACGCCGTTGCAGGCGATCCCGATCGCCGACAGCCCGTACGTGATCCTGTTCGGCTCCCTGTACCTCCTCATCGTCCTCGCGATCGGCGCGTGGGGATACATGCAGACCGAGAGCACGAGCGACTTTCTCATCACCGGCAAGAGCATCGGCACGTGGGTGCTCGCGCTCACGGCCTTCTCCGTGATCCAGTCGGGGTTCGGCTTCGTCGGCGGGCCGGAACTGATCTACTCGTTCGGGACGACGGCGCTTTGGATCTTCTTCACCGCTCCCCTCGGCTTCCTGATCACGTGGGTGCTCCTCGCGAAACGGATGCGCGTGCTCGCCGACATCCGGGACGTGCTCACCCTCGCCGACGGGATGTACGTCCGCTACGAGAGCCAGTGGGTCCGCGGACTGACCGCCGTCGCGGTCGTCGTCGGCGTCGTCGCCTACCTCGCGACGAACCTCGCGGCGTTGCAGTACGTCATGCGCGCCATCTTCGGCGTCCCGGTCACGACCGGGCTGCTCGTCGGCGCGTTCATCCTCCTCCTGTACAGCATGCTCGGGGGGATGATCGCGGGCGTCTGGACCGACTTCGTGCAGGCGATCACGATGATCGTCGGCGCGGTGTTCGTGTTCGCCTTCGCGGTCTCGTTCGGCGGCGGAATGGAGTCGATCTCGCGCAACCTCGCGACGGCCGACCCCGCCCTGATCTCGCCGTTCGGCGCGATGGGATCCCACGAGGAGGCCATCTTCGCCGCCCTCGGGTGGTGGATCCTCTTTTCGATCGGCACGGCGGGTCAGCCGCACCTCGTCACGAAGTTCTACATGAGCAAGAACCTCAGGATCCTCCGCTGGGGCGCGCCCATCGCCGCCATCACGTACGCGGTCTCCAGCCTGCTCGCCTTCTCGACCGGGCTGTCGATGCGCGCGATGGTCGAGGCCGGCGAGATCGCCGCGCCGCAGAACGCCTCCGTCGTCGGACCGGTGTTCGTGCTCGAACACACGCCGGGCGTGATCGCCGGGCTGATCCTCGCGGCGCTGCTCGCGGCGATCATGAGCACGAGCGACTCGTTCCTGAACATCGGCGCCGCCGCGATCTCCCGGGACGTCCCCCGGGCGCTCGGCCGCCCGATCGACGACGACCGGACCGAACTCAGGGTCACGCAGGCCGCGCTCGCGGGCATCACGATCCTCTCCGTGCTCGTCGTCGCCCAGTCGTCCGCGCTCGTCGGCATCCTCGGCACGATCGGCTGGGGCTTCTTCGCGGCCGCCTTCTTCGCGATCGTCGCCCTCGGACTCAACTGGAAGGGCGCGACCAAGGAGGGGGCGATCGCGGCCATCGTCGTCGGCCTCTCGGTCAACCTCTTCTACAACGCCGTCCCCAGCGTGGCGGGCGTCCTCGGACTGGGCGGCGTCGCCGAGGCCGTCCCCGGGCTCTACCCGTTCCCCGAGACGTTCCCCGTCGGCACCGTGTCGCTGCTCGTCACGCTCGTCCTGTTCGTCGTCGTCTCGCTCCTCACCGGCGCTCGCGACGGCGACTCGGTGGCCCCCGACGTCGCGGCGCTCATGGAGCGATGACCCCGACCGAGACGCCCCGGTGCGAGCGGACCCTCGGTCGCTTCACGGAGTGGCTCCGCCGGCGACCGAACTCCCTCGAGTTCTGGGAGGTCGTGGTGACGGACGAGCGGCTGCTCCTGTGTTTCGTCGGCGAGTCGTTCTCGTCCGCCCTGCTCCGGGCCGACACCGGCGAGACGAGGCGACGGCGACTCGACGGGCGCGCGCCGGCGGACCTCCTCGCGGCGCACGAGCGGAACGCCGCCGTCCCCCTCGACTCGCTCCGCTCGATCCGCCTCCGTCGCGGCTCGCGCCTCCGTCGCGCGTCGCTCCGGTTCGAGTGGGAGGCGGACGGTCGGATCGAGTCGCTCGACCTTCGCGATACGAAAGCGGGGGACGAGCAGGCCGACCTCGTCGCCGCCCTCGCCGCGGACGACCGGCTCTCGCACGTCGACGTCGCGGTCGAGAAACCGCGGTTCGGGCTCTTCTGATCGGGCGTGGTCGGGAGCGAGTCCGACCGGGCGTTATTTACCGGCGTGTGGTAACATGTATCGTATGGCGTGGTACGTTTCGCTCGACGACGCCTCCTACGAGGCGGCGAGGTCGTCCTTCTCGTGGGACATCCCGGAGGGGTACAACCTCGCGTACGACCTGCTGCGGAAGCACGACGACGCGACCCGGCCGGCGCTCTATCAGGCGTTTCCGGGCGGACGGCGGGAGACGTACTCCTTTTCCGACCTCGATCGGCGCTCGAACCGGCTGGCGTCCGCGCTGGCCGCCCGCGGCGTGGGCCGGGGCGATCGGGTCGCCGTCGTCGTCCCGCAGAAGCCCGCGAACGTCCTGACGCACCTCGCGTGCTGGAAGCTGGGGGCCGTCTCCCTCCCGCTGTCGGTGCTGTTCGGCGACGACGCGCTCCGCTACCGCCTGCGCGACAGCGGCGCGCGAGCCGTCGTCGCGGACGAGAGCGTCCGGGAGACGCTCGCCTCGGTCGCGCCCGACTGCCCGGCCCTCGAAACCGCCCTCGTCGTCGACGCCGGGGAAGATCCGTCGACCATTGGGAAGCAGGCCGACGGCGCGACCGCGTGGGCGCGGTTCGAGGTGGTCCTCGCCGACGGCGACGAGTCGTTCGAACTCGCCGACACGGACGCGGACACCCCGGCGGTCGTCCTGTACACGAGCGGGAGCACCGGGCCGCCGAAGGGCGTCCTCCACGGCCACGGCGTCTGGACGGGTCACTGCCCGGCGTTCTGGATGTACTTCGAGGGCGACGTGCGCGGCGACGCCGTCTACTGGACGCCGGCGGACTGGGCGTGGATCGGCGCGCTCGGCGACCTCGTCTTTCCGGCGTGGCACTACGGCCGCCCCGTGGTCGGCTACCCGATGGGGGCGTTCGACCCCGAGGCGGCGTTCGCGCTCGCGGAGGAGTTCGACGTGACGCACGCGTTCGTCCCGCCGACGGCGATCCGGATGATGATGGGCGTCGCCGCGCCCGCGGAGCGGTTCGACCTCTCGCTGCGCGCGATCTGCTCGGGGGGCGAGCCGCTGACCCCCGAGATCCTCGACTGGGCGACGGACGAACTCGCGGGGACGGTCGTGAACGAACTGTACGGGCAGACGGAGGCGAACCTCCTCGTGACGAACTGCCGCCGGTGGTTCCCGGCCAGGCCGGGGAGCATGGGCAAGGCGGTCCCCGGCCACGACGTGGCCGTCGTCGACCCCGAAACCGGCGAGGAACGGCCGCGGGGCGAAGTCGGCGAGATCGCCGTCCGTCGCGAGGGCGACCCGGTCGTCTTCCGCGAGTACCTCGATCGGCCGGAGAAGACCGCCGCGGCGTCGGTGGACGGCTGGCACCTCACCGGTGACCTCGCCGTGCGCGACGAGGAGGGGTACTTCTGGTTCAAATCGCGCGACGACGACCTCATCATCACGAGCGGCTACCGCGTCGGCCCCGGCGAGATCGAGCGCGTCCTGCTCGAACACCGCGCGGTCGAACAGGTCGGCGTCGTCGGCGTCCCCGACGAGACGCGCGGCGAGATCGTAAAGGCGTTCGTCCAGCCCGCGACCGACGCGTTCGACCCCGACGTCGTCCGCGAGGAGCTTCGCGACCTCGTGCGCGACCGGCTCGCGAAGTACGAGTACCCCCGGGAGATCGCGTTCGTCGAGGAGCTGCCGCAGACGACGACCGGGAAGATACAGCGGCGAAAGCTCAGAGAGCGCGACTCGTAGCGAGTCGCGTTCGCTCGCTCGGTCGATCTACCCCCGCGTCTCGGGGAGCTCGTACTCGTCGGGCGACGGCACGTACAGCACGTCGATGGTGAACCCGAGCGCGAGCGGCATGCCGATCATGACGCCGAAGGCGGCCCCCGGGCTGCCGAGGTCGACGCCGATGCCGAACACGCCGGAGAAGACGAGCGTCGACAGGAAGAGCACCACCGGGATGAGAAACAGCGAGTAGACGACCGCGCCGATCTGGGTGTTCAGCCGGATGCGGAAGTACCGCGTCATCACCGCCGCGACGACGGTGTGAAACACCAGCACGCACCCGAAGAGGACGAGGTTGACGAGGGTGGCCATGCGGGGGGTAGGGGCGGGGTGAACTTTGGGCTGTCGGAGCGGCGCGCGGTGCGTCGCCGGATCGGACGGTCCGACAGCCCCGCGGACGATTCCCGCCGGGCGGCCGTTTCCTCGTGATTTATCACCGACGACGGCGACGCTCCCCCATGCGCAGACTCATCGGCGAGCGTCCCCTCGACGAGACGCCGTTTTCGTCCGAGGACGCCCGCGCCGCCTACGTCGACGTGGTTCGCGCCCGCCGGTTCGACGAGCGGGCGCTGGCGCTCCAGCGCCGCGGCTGGATGAGCGGTTACCCGCCGTTTCGCGGCCAGGAGGCGTCGCAGGTCGGGGCCGCCCACGCCATGCGCGACGACGACTGGCTCTTTCCGACCTACCGCTCGAACGCCCTCCAGCTCGCCCGCGGCGTCCCGCCGAGCGACGTCCTGCTCTTCCGTCGCGGCCGCCCCGAGTTCGCCTCCGGCCACGACGTCCCCGTCTTCCCGCAGGCCGTCCCCATCGCCACGCAGATCCCCCACGCCGTCGGTGCCGGGATGGCGAGCGACTACGCGGGCTCGGACGAGGCGATGCTCGTCTGCTTCGGCGACGGCGCGACGAGCGAGGGCGACTTCCACGAGGGGCTGAACTTCGCGGGCGTCTTCGACGCGCCCGTCGTCTTCTTCTGCGAGAACAACGGCTGGGCCATCTCCCTCCCCGAGCGGCGGCAGACGGCGAGCGAGTCGATCGCCGCGAAGGCGAGCGCGTACGGCTTCGAGGGCGTCCGGGTCGACGGCAACGACCCCCTCGCGGTCCGCGAGACCGTCGCGGAGGCGCTCGAACGCGCGCGCGGCGGCGATCCGGTGCTCGTCGAGAGCCTCACGTACCGGCAGGGGGCGCACACCACCGCCGACGATCCGAGCCGGTACCGCGACGAGGAGCCCGAACTCCCCGAGTGGCGCACGCGCGATCCGCTGGAGCGGTTCGAGTCGTTCCTCCGGGCCGAGGGCGTCGTCGACGACGCGTTCGTCGAGCGGACGAGGGACGAGGCCGACGCGGAACTCGCGGAGGCGGTGGAGATCGCGGAGGCCGCCGATCCGCCCGACCCCGACGAGGTGTTCGACGCCGTCTTCGCCGACCTCACGCCCGAACTGCGCGACCAGCGGACGGCCCTGCGGGACTTTCTCACCCGGCACGATCCGCAGGAACTGGACCGCTGAACCGTCGGGTCACGGCGGCGACCCGCCGACCCACCGAGCCGTCACCTTCTCCTCTTCGAGCGGTCCCCGCTCGCCGCCGAGCCGCGTTCGATACCCCGACGACTGCTCTGCGTCCGCTATCGCTCTATCGTCACTTCCGTTCGAACGTCCTCGATCGATCGGCCGATCTCGACGTCGTACGATCCCGAATCGATCGTCCAGCCCGCGTCCGGGTCGTACCGGCCGAACGCCCGCTCGTCGAGGTCGAGCGCGACGCGTCGCCGCTCTCCGGGCGCGAGCGAGATCGCGGCGAAGCCGGCGAGTTCGCGCACCGGGCGCTCGACGCCGTCGACCGACGGCGGGCGGACGTACGCCTGCACGACCTCGCGTCCCGGCCGATCGCCGACGTTTTCCACGTCGACCCCGACCGCGCTCCCGTCGACGACGACGCCGTCCCCGTACGCGAAATCGGCGTAGCTGAGCCCGTGTCCGAACGGATAAACCGGCTCGACCGCCGCGACGTCGAAGTGGCGGTAGCCGACGAGGAGCCCCTCCTCGTACCGGGCGCGACCGTCGACGCCCGGGTACCGCGCCGGCTCGGTCGCGGGGTAGTCGTCCTCCGCCGCGAACGTAATCGGAAGGCGTCCCGACGGGTCGCGGTCGCCGTACAGGATCGAGGCGATCGCGCGGCCGTCCGCCTGCCCCGGGTACCACGCTTCGAGGATCGCGGCGACGTCGTCGCGCCACGGCAGTTCGACCGGGCCGCTCGAGTTCACCACCACCGCCGTCCGGTCGTTGGCCGCCGCGACCGCGCGGACGAGGTCGTTCTGCTCGCCCGGCAAGCGGAGATCATCCCGGTCCATCCCCTCCGTCGCCGTGTCGCGGACGAAGACGACCGCGACGTCGGCCCCGCGGGCGGCCGCGACCGCCTCGTCGAGGTCCGGGTGGGGGTCGCCGGCCGCCTCGTCGTCCCACCCGTCCGCCTCGCCGTCGCTCCCCGCCTCGTCACCTCCCCCCTCGTCACCGAAGGGGAGCGCGTCGAACAGGGACCGCTCCTCGATCGGGGGCACGCCGCGCGCGACGGTCACCGCTCCGTCCGCTCGCGCTCGGATCCCCTCGGCCGGGCTCGTCGCGTCGAACGGCGTCGTCTCCGAGGAGCCGCCGCCCCCGAGCGTCGCGTCGCGGACGTTCGGTCCGATCGCGGCGACGCTCGCCGCGTCGGACAGCGGCAGGACGCCGTCGTTTTCGAGGAGGACGGTCCCGCGGGCGGCGATCCCCTCCGCGAGGGCGCGGTGTTCCGGCGTGTCGATCGCTCCCCCGTCGCGGTCGCCGTCGAGACGACCGACGCGCTCCATCTGCCCGAGGATCCGCGCGACCATGTCGTCGAGCCGGTCCTCGGGCACCTCGCCGGCGTCGATCGCCTCGCCGAGCGGCGCGCCGAACAGCCCGCCGCGGGTGATGTCGGGGATCCCCCCCGCGAAGTCGCCCCCGGCCTCCGGGTCGAACTCCGACGACGCACCGCCGGCCGCGTCGTCCTCCCCCGCGGCCGGGACGCCCGGCATCTCGAGATCGAGGCCGGCGTTCGCCGCGTCGACGGTGCTCTCGGTCGCGAACCAGTCCGAGACCACGTACCCATCGAACCCCCACTCGCCCTTGAGCACGTCCCGCAGGAGGTGGCGGTGCTCGGTCACGTACGTCCCGTTGACGCGGTTGTACGCGGCCATCACCGACCCCGCGCCCGCCTCGACGGCCGCCCGGAACGGACGGAGATACAGCTCGCGGAGGGTCCGCTCGTCGACCTCGGCGCTCACCCGGCACCGGTCCGTCTCCTGATTGTTCGCGACGTAGTGTTTCACCGTCGCGACGACGTCCTCCGACTGCAATCCCTCGATGACGGCCGCCGCGAGACGGCCGGCGAGCGCGGGATCCTCGGAGTAGTACTCGAAGTTCCGCCCGCAGGCGGGGACGCGGACGACGTTCGCGCCGGGCGCGAGAACGGCGTCCTGCCCGCGCGCTTTCGCCTCCCGACCGAGCGCCGCGCCCGCTTCGCGGGCGAGATCCGGATCGAACGCCGCCGCGAGCGCGAGCGAGGCCGGGAACGCCGTCGCCTCCCGCCCTCCGGCCCGAACGCCCAGCGGTCCGTCCACGAGCCTGAAGGGCGGAACGCCGAGGCGCTCGACGCCGGCGACGTAGCCCGTCGCGGCCCCCTCGGGATCCGACGTCCCGCGAACGAGCCCGAGTTTCTCCTCGCGCGTGAGCGCACAGAGCAGGTCGGCGACGGTCCCCGTTGGATCGGAAGCGGTCATCGTGGTCGAACGATCGCGTCCGCGCCACTTGGTACCGCGGCTATCGGAAACGACGCGCGGTCCGGTCGCTCTCGGCCGGCGCCGACGGACGCTCCCTTCGGGACGTCGTCTCGTCCTCCCCGCGCGGGGCGATCCGCAGGCGGCGATCGGCGATCACGTCCGCGTGCCCGGGCAGGATCACCCCGCGGTCGAGGTAGAGCTGCCACGCGATCTCGGCTTCCCTCTTCGATCGAACACACTCTTTCGTTTCTGAACTCATTCAGGCGAACGAATATGTGGGCTCGTATTCAGTATGTGCCCAATACCCACTGTTAACCGACGCTTACCGCCTCCCGGTCCCCAGCTCCCCGGGGTGACGACGGACCCGCGTCGACTCGGTCGCGGCGTTCCGCGCGCCGGGTGGACGGCGAGCGGGACCGCCGCCCGGTTCAATCGTCCAGCGAGATGTACGTCTTGGTGTCGGTCACGCCCTGCAGCCCCTGCACGCGGGTCGACGACGTTTTCAGGATCTCGTACACCTCCTCGGTGTCGACCTCGGCGATGATGTCGTACGCCCCCGCGACGATGTGCGCTTCGGCGACGGACTCCAACCCGCGGATGGCGTCGACGAGCCGCTCGGACTCCCCCGCCGCCGTCTTGATCATGATAAACGCGTGAACCATACGGTGTGGTACTCCCTTTCACGGCAAAAGCCTTCCTCCGTCTCGGCGTTCGGCTCGGCCGCCGGCGGGGCAAGGTTATTGACCTCATCGCTCGTACGGTGCGCCATGCGATTCGTTATCATCGGCGCGGGACGGGTCGGCCTCCGAACGGCGCGCGTCCTGCGGGAGGAAGGCCACGGGGTGACGCTCGTCGAGCGGGATCGCGACCGCGCCGAACGGGCGCGGGTCGACGGCTTCGACGTCGTCGAGGGGGACGGGTCGCGCGAGGAGGTGCTCGAAGACGCGGGCGTCGACGCCGCCGACGCGCTCGGCGCGCTCACGAGCGACCTCAACGCGAACTTCGCCGCCTGCATGATCGCAAAGCACCACGGCTGCCGGACGGTCATCCGGATCGACGAGGACTACCGCGAGGAGATCTACCAGAAGTACGCGGACGAGGTGGACGAGATCGTCTACCCGGAGCGCCTCGGAGCCATCGGCGCGAAAAACGCCCTCCTCGGCGGTTCGATCCGCGCGATCGCGGACATCGCACAGCACCTGCAGGTGGTGCTGTTCACGATCGGCGAGGGGTCGCCCATGCGCGGCTACTCGATCAGCGAAGTCGCGCTGCCGGCGCAGGCGCGGATCCTCGCGTTCGGCAAGCGGGACGAGCCGATGGGCATCCCGCTGCCCGACGACTCGCTGGAGGCCGGCGACAGGATCGCGGTGCTCGCCGACTTCTCCGTGCTCGACGACGTGCGGCAGTTGCTCGTCGGCGACGAGACCGCGACCGCGTCGGTGCCGGGGGGTGACTGAGATGGTGACCGCCTACGTCATGGTGAAGGCGAACACGGGGGAGGCCGACCGGCTCAAGGCCGAGATGGTCGACATCGAAGGCGTCGTCGACACCCACATCGTCGCCGGCGACGTCGACTTCATCGTCAAGGTCGACGTGGACGCGCCGGGCGCGGTGAAGGACGTCGTCGCGACGCGAATACAGGCCATCGACGGCATCGAGGGCACCCAGACGTACATCTCGATGGACTGACTCCCGTCCCGTCACCCTCTCGTCTTTCCGTCTTTCCGTCCTCCCGCCCGCATCGGTTTTCGGTCCGACCGGTCAGGGAACCGGATCGCTTCCGCCGGACTGTTGCGCCCGCGAGAGGATCGTCGCGACGGGCTCGCCGTAGTCGTACCCCGGAATGATCCCCTGCACGAACGTCCCCTCGACGTAGTCCACGAGCGCGGCGGCGTCGTCGACGCCGCGACGCTCGTCGATGTCTTCGAAGGCAAACTCGACTTCGACCCGCCGGCCGTTTTCGGACACCGTCGGATCGAAGTCGTGCTCCTTCCGCGTGACGCCGGCGACGTCCTCGACGCGGAGCGCGAACGTCTCGTACCACCCCTCCTCGACCACGTCCGCCACGCGCTCTTTCGTCACCTCGCCGAGCATCGGCACGCGGACCGTGACGCGGAACTCGACGCGTCCGCTCGCCGCGGGTTCGACCTCGACGAGCCCTTCGAACGGCGTGTTCGTCGATTCGAAGGCGGTTTCGTCGACCCGTTCGAAGGCGTCGTGATCGCGGAACGCGCGTCGGACGCGATCGGGAAGTTCACCCATGTTCGCGACTGAGGAGGCGATCGGGCAAAAGCGCGTTGCGTCGCGACACGGAACTCATATACGGGAGCCATCGGATTCTCAATCAATGGCGCAGACTGAGGCCGACAACCCGGTCGAACGGCTCGTCGAACTCCTGAACGAACGGTTGCGGCAGTCCGAGTGGGACATCCTCGTCGCGCTCGCGGACGCCGACGCCCCCCTGACCGTCGACGAACTCGCCGACGAGACGGGATACACCGATCGGACGGTGAAAAAGCGGGTCGACACGCTCGAAGAGCAGGTCCACGGCGGGACGCTGCTACATCGCGACGAAAACGACAACCCGGTCCTCCACCCGCAGTTCGCCCGGGCCGTCCGATCGTACGACGAGTGAACGGTCGTCGAGAGGGACGCCGACGCTCGACGCCCCGCCGTCGGGCGGTGCGCCGCGGCGGCCGACGCTCGCACGTCGACGCGCCGCGTCCTGGCCACACGGACCCGGCGGTTCGACGTCGGTATCCCCTCCGCCCTGCCTTGTGCGGCACGTTTAAGTAGCCCTGGCGGGTGGGTGTAAGTGACGCTTCGCTTTGGAGGGCCGAAGCGTCAGCGGGGACCAATTCAGGGCGGCAAGCGGCTCGCGCGGATCATCTCTTTCCGCGGGGCCGCTTCCTACCCATTTCGAGAACAATACACGGAGAGCCACCCGTTCGTCGGTTTTTCGCCGTACCCGATCCGTCACTCCCGCGGCGGGTTCCGAACGAGTCCTTCGAACAGCGCCGCGCCGGCGGCGAGCGAACTCACCCCGCCGGCGACGTACAGCGGAATCGCGGACAGCAGTCCGACAGCGCCGCCGGCGAACAGGATCGCGCCCACGAGGAGCAAGATGAGGTCGAACCGCGTGGGCGCGGCCGGGGGGATGATGCTCGTCGCCATCGTAATTACATCTAATTACGGGCTGCCTTGTGTATCTTCTGTCCGGTCGGGGTAACTGTCCCCTCTGTCGGTACTAACAGCCCCAACGTTGTTCCCGTGGGAGGACGAACGCGTTCGTAGACCATGTTCGGACCGCTAACCGTCGGCAAGAAGGCGACCAAGTTCGGCTACAAGCGATTCGGGGTACCCGGCGCGGTGATCGCCGGCGTCGGCGCCGTGGCTGGATACGTGGCGATAAAACGGAAGCTCGCGTCGATCGTGAAAGACACCGGTGAGGACGAACCCGCCGAAGAACCGTCGGCGGGCGGCGCGTCCGCGAACTGATTCTGATCGATCGGGAACGATTCTCGTCGCGTCGTCGAGTCTCGCCTCACTGGACGCTCGTCGCCTCGTAGTCGTCGCGCTTGGAGCGTCTCGCTTCGACGAGCGAGACGCACTGAAGGAGCACGAGGAGGCCGAACGTGAGGCTCGCCCAGCCGGCGGTCGAAAGGAGCGAGAAAAACGAGACGCCGTGGTATCCGCCGACGACGCTCAAGACGCCGAAGCAGCTCACGAAACAGGCGGCCCAGCGGTGGACGTGGGTCGGGACCGCCCGGGATCTCGCCCGTCGGCCGTCGGTCGCCTCCCGTTTCGCGATCTCCGACGCGAGTTCGGAGACGTGCATCTCGCCGTCGTGCGCCCTGAGCGCCTCCACGATGAGTCGCTCGCGATCGTCTTCGAGAACGCCGTCGCCCTCGAACTCGCCCTCGTCCGTCGCGTCCGCAGATGCGACGGAGAGCTCTCTCCGCTCGATTTCGTGTGCCCGGATCATTGTGTGCCCTGAGCGCGAATCCTCCGGTATCGCACGCGTTCGAATTCGCCTCACGAACGCTATCGGGGTCCCCATTGAAAGACTTATTGGTACCCGTGTACTATCCGTAAATTCGAATAAATTTTCTCCCAATATCAATAGTGCCCCCCGGAGTCCGGCTCTCAGTCATCGTTCGACGATCCGATCAACACCGTATCCTCGATCAAGGCCTCGTGAGCGCGGCGCATTCGCTCCGAGAGCGCCTGTTGTGACACGTTTAACTCCGCGGCGACGTCGCTCAAGGTGCTCTCCCGCGGTACGTGGAAGTACCCCCCTTCGTACGCCGTCTTGAGCGCCTCGTACTGTTCTTCGGTGAGTCCGTACCGACCGGCCGGTTCCCCTTCGAGTTCGCGAATCACGGTGACGTCGAAGGTGAGGTCGTTCGCTTCGCAGAAGTCGCGGGTCCTCGAGACGGACTCCCGCGTCGGGTACAGGATCCGGATCGTCCAGCGTTGACCCGAGCCGTGCGCGTCGGTGATCGTCGCCTCCGAGTTCGTGAGCATCTGGAGGACGAGGTCGACCCGGGAGATCCACTCCATCCGATAGAGCTGTTCGTCGTCGAACTCGGCGAGAAGAGACAGGTTCTCGACGCTGGGATCGTCCGAAAGGACGCTCTCGACCGACTCGCCGTCGCCGCCGCGGACCCAGACGAACGGCATGACGGCCTCGTCGCCGCTCTCTACGATGCGCTCCACCTCGAACTCCAGGTCCGGGTTTCCCGCCAACGTTTCGTACAGCGCGAACTCGTTCGCCGGGACCGTCCCGCTGACAATCGTCGCCATACGCGTACGGACGACTCGCGTCGATATGGCCCCTCCGCAAGAGTTCGCTCTCGCGCCGGCTCGATCGCCGCCCCAAATATATAAATAGCAGGTAATGACAGGCACACGGGCGATACTAGCGTACGTCGAAGGTATGGACAGCCTCGCCGGTACCGCGGCAGGGATTCCACGGGGAACGACGCGGACCGTGGATCCGAAGCGCACGCGACGAGCACAGCGCGTCTCGCCGCCGGGACGTTTCGGAGGGCCGACCGCGACTATCCGACGATGTCGTGATCGCGTCCCGGGCCGCACGGGGCCGATGTGACCCGAGGCGTCGGCGGTAATCGACCAGGACGCCGGAGAGGAGATGCGGCTGGAGCCGAAGCGTCGGCGTCGGGCGTGCGAACCCGACGGCGAGCCGTGAGATTCGCAGGAGACGATACCAATGAGCCGTTCGTTCACTCAGTATCAAGAACAGAAGACGAAGCGGTCCACCCCTCGTGGGACCGACGACCGGGAGAAGATCGACCAGGAGTACCGGAACTCGCTCGTTCGGACGAAAGACGGAGAGCTGATCGATCCCGAGACGGGAGAGATCATAGAGGAGCGGACGATCGACTACGGACCGGAGTGGCGCGCGTTCGACTTCCGCGAGCACGAGGAACGATCCCGGACCGGGGCTCCGCTGACGGAACGGATGCACGACCGGGGTCTGACCACCGAAATCGGGTGGCAGAACAGAGACGCGAACGGGAACAGCCTGTCGGCGGAGAAGCGTCGACAGATGCATCGGCTGCGGACGTGGCAAGAGCGCATCCGAACCCAGAACTCCGGCGAGCGCAACCTCCAGTTCGCGCTTTCGGAGATCGACCGCATGGCCAGCGCCCTCGGCGTCCCCGACTCCGTGCGCGAGGTCGCCTCCGTCATCTACCGCCGGGCGCTCAAGCGGGACCTGATCCGCGGTCGTTCGATCGAGGCCGTCGCGACGGGCGCGCTGTACGCCGCCATCCGACAGGAGGGAATCCCCCACAGCCTCGGCGAGGTGTCGAACGTCTCGCGCGTCGAGCGGACGGAGATCGGGCGCGCCTATCGCAACGTTTCGAACGAACTCGGCCTCGGTCTCCCGCCGACCGATCCGCGCGAGTTCCTCCCCCGATACTGCTCGGAACTCGAACTGGACGACGCCGTCGAGCGTCGAGCGCACTCGATCCTCACGCGGGTGATGGACGAGGGTCGACACAGCGGGAAAGCGCCCGCGGGCGTCGCGGCCGCGTCGGTCTACCTCGCCGGCCTCCTGTACAACTCGAAGCGCACGCAGCAGGAGGTCGCCGACGCCGCCAACGTGACGGTGGTGACGATCCGACACCGGTACCACGAACAACTCGAAGTCATCGCGGAGTGACCGGAAACGGCTCGTTGCGACGCGGTCGGATCGACTCACGTCGTCGGATCGACTCGCGTCGTCCGATTCACGTTTCGCCGTCCGATTCGCGTCCGTCCGCCCGGTTCGGCGAGTACCTTTTAGTCCGTCCCGCGGTTCGTAACGCCTACCAGTCGTGGATCTGAACCGAATATTCGAGATCTCCGTCGATCACCGATGACGGCGTCACGTCGACAGGCACTGGCCACGTTCGCCGCCCTCGCGGCCTTCCTCGGGCGCGGCGAGTCCGCCCGCGATCGCGACCCCGATCGGTTCGAACCGGGGAGACAACTCGTCGCGACCGGCGGGGGCGTGAACGGAGACGGGAGACCGCCGGTCGATCCCGCGCGGTGGGATCTCTATCTGGCGTCGCTTCCGGAGGACACGCTCGCCCCGTTCGTTCCGTCGGCCGACGGGTGGAAGCGATGCGGGCTCTCGTTTTCCGCCCTCGACGGCCGAGAGATACGTGGGGTCGCGGACCACGTCGCGACGACGACGGCCGAACTCGAAGCCGCGTTCGACGACCTCTCACGCGGCGAAACGATCTGGATCGACGGCCGAAACGCGCCCTACCGGACGACGCGGTGGCTCGACGTCGACGTCGACGGTGCGACGGTCGTCGGGCCCGGACTCGACGGCGCGATCGCGCCCGCGGACGGGGCGAACGTCGGCGGGATCCGGATCGGACACAACGGCCACTGCCGGAACGTCACCGTCCGCGGCGTGGGGTATCACGGCAACCCGAAGAATCAGCGCGACAGCGCGAAGAAGCTCCACGGGATCATCGTCCGCGACGCGACCGACGTCGTCGTCTCGGGCAACACCGTCGCGTGGACCCACCCGTATCACGAACACGGCAGCGGCGGAAGCGGGATCAGCGTCGAACGGAACAGCGAGAACGTCCGGATCGTCAACAACCGCGTCCACCACTTCGGGGATCGGGGCATCCAACTCGGCGGGAAGAACGTCATCGTCACGGAGAACGTCGTGACCGACGGCATCGACCGCGCGATCGCCTGCGACCTGTGGGCTCCGGACGGGAAAAACGACGTCGCGAACACGGTCATCATCTCCGGGAACGTCCTCGGGAACTGCCGCGAGGGGAGCCTCGCCGGCATCGCGAGCGGGCCGAAAGGCGAAGAAGCGGAGGGATCACACAGCATCATCACCGACAACGTCGGCTTCGGCTTCCACAAGTCGTTCTGCCACGTCCGGGGCTCCACCGGCGTTCACAACGTCTCCATCAGGGGGAACATCAGCACCCAGTCCACCGACGGCCTCTGGACGAACGAGACGACGAAGTTCGCCGGGATCGCCGTCGACCCGGCGGACGGATCGAGCATCACGATCAGCGGAAACGAACTGTCGGGCTACAGCCGTCACGGCATCAACGTCCAGAGTCCGCTCACCGACCTCAAGATCGCCAACAACACGATCCTGGACCCGGACGAAACGGGGATCCGCGTCAAAGACGCCGCCGAGGGAACGATCATCGACAACACCGTCGCCCGGGCCGGAACCAACGGGATACTGCTTGACGAGACCGACGCTATCACCGTCACGAACAACCACGTCCGGGGCGTCGCCCTCGCCGGAATCGCCGTCTTGAGCCCCGGGGAGACGTACCACGAGCTCGACGGGAACTACATAAGCGAGTTCGCGACCGCCGACCGGGGCGACGTCGCGGCGATCAGAATCGAGAGTTCGAAAACGGGCGTCCGGGAGAACACGATCGCCCGGACGCCGTCCGCGACGGCGATACGCGAGGCGGCCGACGCGGGCGAAAACGTCTACGAGAGCAACCGGGCGGAAGCGGACAACTCGTGGGAGATCGCCGCCCCCTCCTCCGTCGTCCGGAGCCACGTCCCCGCGTTCGACGCCCACCGGGGGGTGCGCGACGAGGACGAGGACGGGAAGGTGGAGGTGCAGTTCGACAAGCCGCACCGTCGGCCGCCGAAACTCACTTTCGCCCGACGAGGCGGCGGGATACGGACGGTCGACTACGCGACAGACTCCGACGACAACGTCACCGGCGCGGTCGTCGCCGTCGAAACGCCGGGCGAGACGGTCGACCTCTTCGTGGAAGCCGTCTGACCGACGGCGACGAAGGGGACGCGCTCGACCGGTTCGACGCGGTCGCCTCCTATCGCCCGCCAATCGGGCGACACACGCGCCACTCGTCGACGCTCGCGGCGAGAGAAGTGCGAGGGATGGGATTCGAACCACGCGGAGACGGTCCGGGTCGCTCACGTTCGTTCGCTTCCCGGGCTGCGACTCCTCTCCTTCGAATCCCTCCGGAACGATACGCGACCCTCACTGACGTTCGGATACGCGATGCGAGGGATGGGATTCGAACCACCTCAAGACGGTCCTGCTCGCACCTCCGACGCTGCGCGGGCTGCGTCTTGCTTACTTCGAATCCCATCGGGCGACTTACACGCCGCTCGCTGACGCTCGCGACGAGAGAAGTGCGAGGGATGGGATTCGAACCCATGGACCCCTACGGGAGCGGGTCTTAAGCCCGCCGCTTTTGGCCTAGCTCAGCCACCCTCGCTCGTCGAAGCGTTCACGCGTCCCCCGCAAGTGGCTTTCGATACGTCAACGGGGGAACACCGCCGCGTCGCCTACCAGTCGACGCTCAGCGTTCCGTCGCCGCGGGGGTCCGGCGCGATCTCCTCGTCCGTCCGTCGATCGATGACGTGGATGACGCCCGCCCCCTTCTTCGCGGGGCACACCTCCGCCGCGCGGACGTTCTCCTCCAGTTCCTCCTCGTCCAGGTAGTAGGACCTCGCCCGCGCGAGGCCGGACGCGAGGTCCATCTCCCAGTTGTCGGCCACTTCGGCGCACCGGCCCGCCCCGAAGCACTTGTTCGCCTCGAAGATGATCTTGTACGGCTTCTCCTCGACCGGCGGTCCGTCGTCCCCCCCGAAGTCGCTCGGCTTCCTGACGCCGTCGTCGCTCATCACCGGAGTTTCGGGAGGGAGGGGACTTTCGTCTGTCGGTCACGGACCACCCGGTTCCGTCCGCGGCACCGGCCAGTCGACGTCGACGAGGCCCCGGACCTCTCCGCGGACGCCCCGGCGGCTCACGATTTCGAACGTCCGGTTCTCCGCGTCGGGCGTGAACAGCGACGCGACCATGAGCCGCGCGACGTCCGCGCGCGGGATCGATCCGTAGACGCTGTCGCCGCCCTCGCCGACGAGAACGTCCCCCGTCGCGGGCCCGCTCGTCAGCCGGCCGGGCCGGAGGATCGTGTACGTGAGTCCGGAGTTGCGGATCGCGGCCTCTGCGCTCTCCTTTGCCCGGAGCGATCCCCGGATGACGAGCCGCGCGGGAAGCGGCAGCCGGGTTCGGGAGCTGCCGACGCCGATCGCGCTCTCGTAGACGAACCGCGAAACGCCGGCGGCGACGGCGGCCGCGAGGAGGTTCTTCGTCCCGGTCCTGCCGACGAGTTCGCCGCCGAGGGTGTGCTTCGGACTGAGACCGGTGCCGACGGCGCAGAGGATCGCGTCGCAGTCGTCGACCGCCCGGACCGCGTCCGCCGGATCGAGGAGGTCGCCCGCGACGACCTCGTCGACGCCCCGGCGTTCGAGTGCGGTTCGGTTGGACGCGTCTCGCGTGGTCGCGCGCACCGTCAGGTCGGTGCTCCGGAGCTGCGTGAGTATTTCGCGGCCCGTGCGTCCGGTCGCCCCCGCGACGAGCACGCGATTCGGATCGGTCGACATAGCGTGACTCCCACACCGATCTTGAAAAACGTGAGCTTCGCGCCGCCGTCCGTTCGTGGCGGTTCGCGACGTTCGCGCGGTCAGTCGACTCTTCGATCGGCGGACTGGCGACGTTTCCTCGATCGGCAGACTGGCGACTCCCGGGCGACACCGAAATACCACGCCCTCCCCAGCCGATTGCGTTCCTCGTTCGCTTCGCGCCGCTCGCTCACTGCGGTACTCATCCCTCGCGCGCAGCCGTCGGCCCCGACGGGCCGACAGCGCACGCCAGCGGAGAAACGATGGAGCAAGCGAAGATCAGATCGGCGGCGATCGCTCAATCGTCGTCGCCGCGGCCGGTGATAAGTTCCTCGTATCGCGCGCCCGTCTGCTTCAGCGTCTCGGTCGAGTAGAGCCGCTCGTGCGGGACGGGGAGATACTCCGCCGCGAGTTCGTCGATCTTCGCGTCGACGGCCGCCGCCTCCCGGCCGTGGACCATGGTGAAGAGGTTGTACGGCCAGCCCTGCTCGGGGCGGCGCGGCCGGTGATAACAGAGCGTCACGTACGGCAGCGCCCCGACCGCGCCGCCGCGCTCGTCGAGTTCGTCGTCGGGCACGTCCCAGACGACCATGCAGTTGTTCCGAAAGCCCGTCACGACGTGGTTGACGACGCAGCCGACCCGCTTTATGCAGCCGTCGTCGAGCAGCCGTCGAACGGCCGCGAGCACGTCAGCCACGTCGGCGTCGACGGCCTCCGCGACGTCGCGGTACGGCGTCGCCGACAGCGGGAACCCGTCCTGAATGGCGATGAGCAGGTCCGCCTCCAGCGGCGAGAGGTCGCCGGTCGCCTCCTCGCTGATCCGGGTGGCGCTCACCTTCGGCTCGTCACTCGACGTTTCTGAGACGCTCCGCGTCTCACTGTCTCGCGGCTCATCGCCGCTCGACGTCCCCGAGGCGCAAAGCGCCTCACTCCCCTCCCTTGCGAACCGGTCCGCGTTCACGACCGGAAACTCCAAGTCGATGTAGTAGTCCGTCAGCATCGGGAGGTTCAACACCTCGCAGCCGGTCCGATCCTCGATCTCCGCGAGGATCCGATCGCGCGTCTCCCGCGATCCGGCGGTGACGACGAACCACACGTTCCACTCGTGGTCGCGCCGGTAGTTGTGGTTCACCTGCCGGTAACCGTTTATCACCGTCGCGATCTCCTCGAACCGATCCTCGGGCGCGCGGACCGCCGCGAGGGTCGAACTCCCGATGACCGGCGGGTTGAGCACCGCGCCGAACCGCCGGAAGATGCCCCGCTCGCGGAGCCGCGTGACGCGCGCCAGCGCTTCCTCCTCGGGGACGCCGAGCTCCGCGCCGACCGCTCGGAACGGGCGCTCGATCACCGGAAAACCGCTCTGGTACCCGTCGACGAGCGCCGCGTCCACCTCGTCGAGTTCCGCCCGCCAATCGACGTCGGCCTTCAGCCCGCTCATTACCCCGGCTAAGGAGGCGAGTCACTACGCTCTGTCGGTTCGACGCGGACGAGGGGCGAAACGGTCCGCGAACGCGGCCGACCGCAAGCGCCGTTCAGGCCGCGTCGAGCACCTTCTCCGCGAGCGTCGGGACGAACGTTCCGATGTCGGTCACCATGCCGATCGCCTGCGAGCTGCCGCGGTCGAGCAACTGCGTGACGGTCGCCGGGTTGATGTCGACGCAGACGACCCTCGTCGTCGACGGGAGGCAGTTTCCGACCGCCACGGAGTGAAGCAGCGTCGAGAGCATCAACACCATGTCGGCCTCGTGCGCCTGCGCCCTGATCGCGTTCTGCGCCTCCACGGTGTCCGAGAGGGTGTCCGGGAGCGGGCCGTCGTCGCGGATCGATCCCGCGAGGACGTACGGCACGTCGTTCTCGACGCACTCGTACATCACGCCCTCGCCGATGAGGCCCTCTTCGACCGCCGCGGCGATGCCGCCCGCGCGGATCACCTCGCTGATCGCGTAGATGTGGTGTTTGTGCCCCTTCCGAGGGTGTTCGAGCGTCTCCATGTCCATCCCGAGTGAGGTGCCGTAGAGGCCTCGCTCGATGTCGTGGACGGCGAAACCGTTGCCCGCCGACAGCCCGTCCACGTACCCCTCGCGGACCAGGCGGGCGAGGTCGTCGCCCGCGCCGGCATGAATGAGCGCGGGCCCGGCGACGACGAGGACGTTGCCGCCCTCCGCCTTCGTCTCGACGAGCGCCTCCGCGACCTGCTGGATCAACGAATCGGAGGGGCGCTCGCTCGAAACGCCGCCCTGCATGAACCCGAACGGCCCCGACGCGTCCCGCGGTCGCTCCGGCGGCTGGACCCGGATGCCGGCCTCGCCGGTGACGACCAGGTCGCCCTCCCGGATGGCGTTGAGCACCTTCGTGTACGCGCGCGGCGTTCTCGCGTCCTCCGACTCGCCGCTCGACTCTTTCGAGGTGCTCCGCACCTCGCTGTCCCGCGGCCCGTCGCCGTTCGACCTTTCCGAGGCGCTTTGCGCCCCGCCCTCCTCTACGATCACGGCGCAGTCCATCTCGACGTTCTCGACCTCGATCCACTCGCCGTCGTAGCGAACGTACGTCGGGTGGTTCGTCGTCGAGTAGAAGCCCGCGGGGACGACCTGATCCGCCGGGGCCGGATCGAGCGTCGCGTCGACCGGATCCGAGAGGTTCGCGCCGCTCTGGTGGAGTTCGTGGACGATCGAGGTGAGGTCGGCCTCGTCGTCGGCGTACACCTCCATCCGGCAGTACGACTCCTCGTCTTTGTGCTTGCCGACGCGGAACTCCTCGACCTCGAAGTTCCCACCCATGTCCATCACGGTGCCGAAACAGCGCTGCATCATCCCCGAGTCGATGATGTGCCCCTCCAGTTCGACGGTGCGAGCGACTGCCATTGCACTGTGGTGGTCGGACGGGCAAATGAGGGTTGTGGAGGCGGGGAGCGTTGCGACCGGCCGAGAGCGACGAAGGCGGCGGCGTTTCGAGGACGCGGCGAGCGTCCGAGCGGCGGGTCACCGCAGGAACGGTGACCGCGCTATCGCGTCCCCTTTCGCGTCCGTTTCCTCGGTTCGACCCCCCAGGACGACGTTGACGACAGCCCCGAGGAGGACGATGAGCGACCCGGAGTAAAGCCAGATCAAAAGCACGAGGACGCTCCCGATCGCCCCGTAGGCGCTGTAGGACGTGACGATCGAGACGTACACCTGAAAGAGCGTCTCGAAGACGGCCCAGCCGACGGCGGCGACGAGCGTCCCCGGGACGACCTCCCGCGCCGAGACGGCCACCGGCGGCAGCATGTAGTAGAGGGGAAAGAAGGCGACCGTCAGCCCGACGAGCAAGAAAACCGGGTTCACCAGTCCGGCGAAGGGGAGCCGCGGGAGGAACGCGAAGGCGCTCCCGGCCAGCACGACGGCGGCCACGGCGAGGCCGACAACCGACATCCCGATCGCGCCGTCCCGAAGCTGGCGACCGACCGATTTCTCTCCGACCGCGTCGTACAGCCGCGTGAACGCGACGTCGATCCCCCAGAACACCCTGACCGTGCTCCACGCGAGGACGGCGAGGCCGAGGATCGAGCCTCCGGTCTGCTCGGACGCGCGGAGCACCGCGTCGGCCACGAGCTGCCGGCCGGCCGGGCTGAGGTACGTCCGCGTCAACTCGACGACGTACGCGGCGAGGGCGTCGCCGGCGACCGCGGACGCGACGACGACCAGCAACAGGAGCAGCGGAAGCAACGAGACGAACGCGTGAAACGCCAGGCTCCCCGCGAGAAACGGCAGGTTGTGCCGTCGCGACTCCCGGAAGATCGCACGGACGACGTCGACCGCGTCGTCAGTCCGCATACTTCGTCCCGGCGCGCCGGCGGTCGGCGCGCGCCGACGTGGTCTCCGCCCGCCCACCGCGCGACGTCAATCCCCCGCGCCCGACGGAGACGCGATAGCGTTCGATCTGCACGATCGTATATCTCCACATGAGACAAAAAACTCTTGGAATCAATACGAATACAATCCAGATAACTTATGCAATGAATAACCTACGGGTAGCGGACCGGAAGCGAGAGCGAAGCGTCGCGATACGTTATCGGTATCTCGGACGGCGCAAGAGGTGCTCTGACGATCGAAAACCGCCGTCGTCAGGGGCCGACGCCGGGGCTTCGGAGGTTCGCGTCAAGGAAGGCGAACGCGTGGCCGAGCGTCTGCTCGAACAGCGACCCGTGATAGAGCCCGAAGTGATCGCTCGGCAGTCGCACCAGGGTCGAGGTCGGGATCTCGGCGGCGGCCGCCTCGACCGTCTCCGGCGGGGCGATCTCGTCGCGCGCCCCGGAGACGAGGAGCGTCGGACACCCGACGTCGCCGGCGCTCGTCGTCGGTCGGTAGCGGAGGAGCGAGAGGAACGCCCGCGCCGGCGTCTCGTTCTCCCACGCCGAGTCGGGGGGCGCGAGATCGGACAGCCCGGCCTTCGCGCCCGGATCGGAGAGCAGGGCGAACTCGTCGGGGTCGCCGACGATGGGTACCGTGTGCGGTCCGAGCGGCACGAGCGGCAGCGACTGCAGTCGATCGCGGACTCCCGCCGCGAGTCCCTTCAGGAGGTAGCCGACCGAGTTGCGGCGGAGGAACGCCCGCCCGTCGACGACCGGCGTCTGCGCGACGACGGCCGAGATTCGGGGATCCTCCGCGACGACGTCGAGCGCGTGACCGCCGCCGAGCGAGACGCCCCAGAGCGCGAGCCTGCTCGCGTCGATCCCGTCGAGTCGCCGGACGCGGGCGATCCCGGCCTGCCAGTCGGCGACGTTCTTCTCCGGGTCGATCCGGTTCCGCGGTTCGCCCCCGCTCCCGCCGATCGTGCGGTAATCGAACAGGTAGGTGGCGTATCCCCGCTCCGCGAGGCGTTCGGCGACGGCCGGGAGGCCGAAGGTGCGTTCCGCGGCGAAGCCGTGGGCCATGACGACCACCGGCGGCTCCGCGGGGCGGTCGGGGCGGTAGAGCCACCCGGAGCACACCGTCCCCGCGCTCTCGAAGTCCACGGCCACCTTCGAGAACTCGTAGCGGGAGGGCCGCCGTTCGCGCCCGGCGGGTTCGCGTCGCGCCGCGCGCGACGCTCCCCGGCTCATTCGTCTCCCTCCGTCGAGTCGGCGTTCGGGGCGCCGGCGGTCTCCGACGCGTCGACGTCTTCAGTTCCGTCGGCGTCTTTTGACGCATCGGCCGCCTCCTCCAACGTGTCGAGCACGAGCGACGAGAATTCGACCTCGCTGAGCCGGTACTCGGCGAGCCCGCGGAACCAGTCCGCCTCGGCGTACCACGTCCCCTGCACGTCGTCGTCGGTCCTGACGACGGTCGCGTCGACCCGCGCCGGCTCCCACCGGCCGTCCGACGCGAGGTCGATGAAGACGTTCAGCGCCCGCCCCATCTCGCGGTGGTGGACGCGCTCGCCGGGGAAGGCGGTCATATACGTCAGCTCGACCGCCTCGCCCCGGCGTAACTCCTCGACGCTGATGCCGTTGCTCCGGAGTTCGCCCTCCAACCCCGATATGGTCTCGGCCATGGGGCCGAGTACGGACGCCGGGGGCTAAATCCTTGCCGCGCCGACGCGTCGCCGCCGCGGAACTGCGCCCGATCGATCCGACGCGTCGTCCGCGAGGAGCCGAGCCCTCGGGCCTCACTCAGTCGTGGGCACCTGACTCCGACTCTTCGCCGCCGTCGACGGCGAACGCTTCGGACCCGTCGAGGCCGCCGTCCGTTTCGACGCCGCCCGACCGCAAGGCGTCCGTTGCGCCGAGGCGGTCGAGGACGACCGCGCAGGCGTACAGGCCGATGGCGACGATGACGATCGTGCCGCCGGCGGCCACGCCGTAGAAGTACGAGAGCGTGAGGCCGACGAGCACGGCGAGTTCGCCCACGAGGATCGAGAAGACGACCGATCCCTTGAAGCTGTGCGCGACCTGCGCCGCGGCGGCGACGGGGACGACCAGCATCGCGGCGACGAGGATGACGCCCATGATCTGCATGGCGGCGACGACGACGAGCGCCGTGAGCACGACGAGCAGCCGGTTGTACAGCGTCACGTTCAGCCGCGCGACGCGCGCGGCCGTCTCGTCGAACGTGACGAAGAGGAGCTGCTTGTACGTCGCCGCGACGACGCCCGTCACGACGACCGTCAGGAGGACGAGGATCACCGCGTTGTCGAGCGTGACGGTCGAGAGGCTGCCGAACAGGTACTGGCTGATGCTGACGGCGATCCCCCCGTCGGTGAGGCTGACGAGCACCGTCCCGAGGGCGAACCCGCCGGAGAGCACGATCGCCATCGGCACGTCGCCGTAGGCGTCCGTGTACTCGGCGATCAGGTCGATCGACAGCGCCGCGATCACGGCGACGACGAGCGCCGTCAGGTACGGCGAGACGGAGACGGAGGAGATCGACCCGACGAACAGCCCGACGGCGACCCCGGCGAACGCGCTGTGGGCGAGCGTGTCGCCGATGAAGGCCATGTCGCGGTGGACGAGGAAGCTCCCGACAAGCGGCGCGACGAGGCCGACGCAGATCCCGGCGACGAACGCCTGCTGCATGAACGAGTAACACAGCATGTCGAGGCCGGCGGCGTCTCCGGCGAGGCACATGACGTCGCCGACGAACTGAAGGCCGTCCCCGAGGGCGTCGATGACGCCGCCGACGGCGACGAACCCGCCGCTGACCGCCGTGACGACCGCGAGCGCGACCGTGGAGAGCGTGACGGTTCCGATCATGGGTGGTCGTGGCGGAGGAGCCGCTGGTTCGCGCCGTACGCCTTCGCGAGCGCGTCGCTCTCGGCGAAGCCGGCGGGGTCGCCGTGGAAGTACAGCTGTCGGTTGAGACACGCGACCCGCGAGGCGTGTTCGGTCACGACGCCTATGTCGTGTTCGATGAGGACGATCGTGATCCCGTCGTCGTTGAGGTCGTAGAGGAGGTCGTAGAACGCCTCGCGGGACTCCGCGTCGACGCCGACGGCCGGCTCGTCGAGCGCGAGGAGGTCCGCCTCCCCCGCGAGCGCCCGAGCGATGAACACTCGCTGACGCTGGCCGCCCGAGAGGTGCGCGAGCCGGCGATCCGCGAGGGGGGCGACGCCCACGGTCTCCATCGCCTCCTCGACGATCCGCCTGTCGCGCGCGCGGAGCCACCCGAAGCGGACGTGCGGATACCGGCCCATCGAGACGACCTCGCGGACGGTGATGGGCATCTCGACCGAATCCCCCGCCACGTTCTGTGCGACGTACCCGACGCGCTCGCCGGCGTCGAACCTCGACGCCGGTTCGCCGAACAGCCTGACGCCGCCCTCGTCCGGTTTCAGGAGCCCGAGCATCAGGCGGAGGAGCGTGCTCTTCCCCGACCCGTTGGGGCCGACGAGTCCGAGGAACTCGCCCCGCTCGACGGCGAGGGAGATCCCTTCCACGACCGGAACCGACCCGTAGGAGAACGAGACGTCCGACACCTCGATGACGGTCTCGCCCGCGGTCATTCTGCTCCGAGCGCCTTCCGGAGAGATGGGAGGTTAACTTCCCGCATCACGTCGACGAAGCCCCACCCCTTCTCGTCCCATTCTTCGGTCGTGCTCGGAATCGGCGTGAGCGGTACCGCCTCCTCCGCGTCAGTCTCTTCGACGAGCTGGTTCGCCGCCCGGTCGGACTCGAAGACGGGCGCGAGGACGTGCGTGATGTCGTGCTCCTCGATGAGCTCCTGCGCCCGCTTTACGTCCTGCGGGGACGCCTGCGAGTCGGGCGCGAGTCCGGTCAGCGCGTGGACGGTGAAGTCGTACCGCTCGCCGAGGTACTGGAACGCGTTGTGCCCGGCGACGAGCACGTCGTCGCGGTCGCGATTTTCGAGCGCCGACGCGAACTCCTCGTCCAGCTCCTCCAGCTTCGACGTGTACGCCTCGGCGTTGTCCGCGAACGTCGACCCGTCGTCCGCGCGGACCTCCGACAGTCCCGCCGCGATGGTGTCGACCGCCGTCGCGGCCCGCGTCGGGTCGAGCCAGAAGTGGGGGTCCTCCGACCCGTGGTCGTGCCCCTCGTGGCCGCCTTCGTCGCCTTCGTCGTGGCCGTCCTCGTGTTCTTCGTCGTGCGCGTGCTCGTCCGACTCGTCGTGGCTGTGGCCTTCGGATTCGTTGTGGTCGCTCCCGTCCGACTCATCGTGATCGCCGGATCCTTCGTGTCCCGCGTCCGACTCGTTGTGGTCCCCCTCGTCGTGCTCTCCTTCCCCCTCGTGTTCTTCGTCGTGCTCCTCGTCGCCGTGATCGTGTTCGCCCTCGTGGCCTCCTTCCTCTTCGGGCGCGCCGAGCAGTTCGACGTCCGTTCGGGCCTCGATGATCGCGACGTCCTCGTCGTTGTCGCGGACGTTCTGGACGACTTTGTCCGCCCACGGCTGGAACCCCTCGCCCATGTAGACGAACGCGTCCGACTGAGCCACCGACCGCTGGATGTCCGGCCCCGGCTCCCACCCGTGACCGTGTTGGCCGAACGGGACGAGGTTGCCGACCGTCGCGGCGTCGCCGGTGACGTTCCGCGCGAAGTCGTACAGCACGAAGAACGACGCCTGAATCGCCTCGCCGTCGCCGGAACCGGCGGCTCCGTCCTCGATACCTTCTAAACAGCCGGCGAGCGCCGTGGACGCCAGCGCCCCCGCGCCGAGACCGAGAACCTCCCTGCGAGTGTGACCGCTCATACGTGTTAAGATGTGGATTCGAGTTAATAAGGGCTACTATTCGTAAAATATCGCTTCATAAGCGGGGCGGAGGGACGCCTTCGTCGACGCCGGCGTGATGCCCTCCAACATGTCGGTGGACAGAACTATCGGGGAACGTCACCGCTCGAACCTCTCTCGGGAGCGCTTCATACATACGTAACTGGCTTACGCCGCCCGTCCCGTTCGACGAGATGAGGTAGTTAAGATCGCCGAAAAAGAGATGATTTGACGCTTTTGAACGCGGTTTCTCTCAATCGCCAAACATCTGGCGCGACATTAGGGAAACGGCTACCCCAGTGGGGTGTCCATTAGAACAGATCAGTATCGAACGTCGGGTCTCTATGGTAGTCGATGACGGTGATGAGCGCGGAGAGATACTCGATTTCGTCGTGCTGGTCAGCTTCTTTAAGCGCTTCGCGTGCACGTGATCTGGTGTCGTCGCTGGCGAAGTCGATGATCAGGTTATCGTCTATGTGAGGCTCATCAGGGTGGCCTTGCGTGGTTTCATCGATGTTGTTGGGCCATGGCTCCTTCCCATCGCCTGATTCCATATAGTATCCTCGTCAGTCCTAGTTTAAGTACTTCCTCCCAATAGTCATCACGCAATCTTCATACGTGGTATCTACTAACCGGCTACTTCTGTTTCGAGGTCATCCTGCCCCTCTCCTTCATTCGTCTCAGAAATCAACTCTTCCGAATGCTGCAGTTCGTCAGTATTTTCGCCCAAAGTGTTCAAGACGTCTTCGCGCAATCGATTCCAATGCTTCCAAGTTATTTTCAAGCGTCTGAAGTCGAGACTGTAAATTGCTGTTTTCGCTATTGCTCGCGGTCTCAATGACGCGCTTAACTTCATCTCGTGTGACGTCCAGGAAACGGTGGAACTTGATGAGTTGCTCAATCTCGTCAGAATCCAGTAATCCAATCTTGCCGGTGTTACTCTCATAGATCGGTGTGGCAAGGAATAGTTCCACTTTCTCAAATGACTCTGGAGCCGCCTGTTGAATGAGCCCTGAGAGATATCGTCTACAACGCCTTGGGCATTCTCCCGTCCTCCCTCGGGCATCTCGCCAAATCTTTCTTCAGCCATCTCGAACAGATGGTCTCCGATCACCTGTTGGATGATTCCCTGAGATTGCATTGTATGAACGGCGATTCGTAGTTGCATAATTTCCAAGCAATCAAGCTCTGTGGTCAAAGCCCGCCGAAGTATTTTACTTTGGACATTTCGCTGGCGATTGTTAAAATAGAAGGTCGAAATAAAGGATAGAATGCCACCAGCTAAGGCACCAAGTGAAGCTGCAACTGCGGGGTTTGATAAAAGAGAAGATGATTGAGCCGCCATTTTGCTTGGCAGTACATTCTAATCTTCTTCTCATAAGGGATTTGGAATCATTTCTACAACTCAGACCATCTGTAGTCGCTATTTTGCGACTTACTCTGGGATATCAGCGACTGTTTGTGTCTCCAGATCAGTGAGCTCAATAGGCTCTCTTCAGTATCGTCGGAGAAAATGGGTGACATCTTGCTTCGTAGTCACAAGGAAGTTTTCGGCGCGATGTACGGCAGTCTGAGAGAATCTGTGTATCCAATGGTTCGTGTAGGAAGACTACGAAGGAACCTGTAAATAGCCAATTCTAAATTAGGCTATTCTGAAGTAGGCTATTCAGAAGTATTATCTTCCGCCGAAATAGAGTAGGTGTATGAAGCACTTCGTGAATCGGGCTGACGAACTCTCTCGGCTACGGGGATGCTATGAATCCGACGACGCCGAGATGGTCGTCATCTTTGGCCGACGACGCCTCGGGAAGACACAGCTCGTTCAGCACTCGCTCTCCGACCGTGACGACGCAGTCATCTATCAGGCCACGGAAACCACCTCCCAGATACAACTCGACGAGTTCGTCAATGTCGCGTCCGAGACCTTCCCCAGTATCACGCAGATTAAACAGAACTGGGATGCACTGCTCGGATATCTCGGCGATCAAGACGGGATCGTGGTTCTCGACGAATTCCCCTATGTTATCGACGCCGACGAGAGCCTTCCGTCGGTCATTCAGCGGTTGTGGGACCAGCGGTTCCAGAACACCTCGGGAACACTCATTCTGGTCGGGTCGTCGATCAGTATGATGGAAGAAGCAACGCTTCTCGGGAACAGTCCCCTGTATGGGCGATTCACAGAAAGACTCGACCTCCGCCCCCTCAACTTCTCTGCTGCACAGGAGTTCGTTCCGGACGATTATTCGCCTGAAGAGCGGATCTTCACGTGGGGTATCTTCGGTGGCGTCCCGTACTACCTCGATGGCGTCGATCTCAATCAGAACCTCGGAACAGTCCTCACCGAGGAAGTGCTCTCCCAGAAAGGATATCTCCACAACGAACCGGAGTACGTGCTCCGAACTGAACTCACGGACCCAAACCGGTACTTTGCGATCCTCACCGCAATTGCCGCGGGGAAGACGACGTCGAACGAGATCGCCCAAGCAGTGGGTATTGATGGAAAACAGATCTCGACGTACACCCAGAAGTTAGAACGTCTACGGCTCATCGAGCGAGAGGTCCCGATCACCGAAGAGAAAGCAAAGTCACGCCGTGGACGTTATCAAATATTGGATCCCCTGTTCCGGTTCTGGTTCCGCTTCGTCTACGGCAAGGAAGATCGATACGAACGCCTAGGTGAGGATGCATACGACGCGGTCATAGAACCAGAGCTCCCAAACTTTGTTAGTCAGGAGTTCGAGAAACTTTGCCAGGACGTCTTACCGAACCTATACCCAGAGGAGACGTTCCTCGACATCGGACGCTGGTGGTACAAGGAGCATGAGGTGGACGCCGTCGGATTCACTACAGATGATACGATGGTCGTGGGAGAATGCAAGTTCACTAACGCACCTCTCGACTATGGTGCGCTCGCCTCACTCGAAGACCATGCTTCCGAAATCCGCTGGACGCCAGAGACCGGTGATAGAGACACAAAATATGCGTTATTCACACGGAGTGGTGCAACACGGTCCGTTCAGGAAGCGGTATCCGAACGCGATGATTTACAATTGTTCGACTTAGGTGACATTACGCAACACGCCTGAGACCACTATCTACCAAAAAGGAGGGGAAGCAGACTCGATAGCCGCTGTCTAGCGTCACTCTACCGAGCTCACACTGATGGCAGAACAGTCTGGAATATATTCTGAATAATCAGTTATGGCTGCTCCAGACCAGTCACAGGTTTGCTGTTGGCGGAGTGCTACTTCCATAGAGAATGAACTCTGAACGAACGCTTCAGTGTTCGAGAGAACCTGCAAAGCCTTGAGCAAAGACCGGATATCTACCTCATCACTACCGTCGGTGTTCTCAATATCACGCCTTCTGAGGAACCGCTCTATGAGAAGTCTGACATCGAATGATTATCCTCAATCGCCGCAGCTCTTTGCGTTAGCGTGTATCGGTTTGCTACATTGCGCCAACCCATTGGTTCGTAGTTTCGCCCACGGTTAATTCCGTCATGGGCTATGATAGCCTTTACAACAGAATCGAAGTTATTCATTCGCTCCACAGGATTGTCCAACTCAATCTCTTCGTCATCCTCTGGCTCTGGAATTTCGGTTATGAATTCGAGTGTCCCGGTAAGTGCATAAACTACTTCATCAGGGGAGATATCAATTGCATCAGCAGCTACTACTCTGATTGAAGGGACGTTCTCCTCAGAACCACCATCAGCAGCTGTTAGCTTCTGTGTCCGTTCCTGCTCCCGAATGTCGAGGAGAAGACGAGTTATCTCTTCTTTGAGCTGTTCAAGATACCCATCTTCGTCTGGAGTGTAGAAGTTGTCTTCTGTACGGTGATTTCGAATATATGTTCCACTGCCTGGGGTCGGAACACGCTCTAATACATCGATTCCAACAAGATTCCCAATCACCGTTTCTGGTTCGTGGTCAAGCTGCTCTGCTAGAGCTTCGATAATTTCTGCTGTCCGCTTCTCGCGGTTTTTTGGAGCAGTAATGTCATCGTACGCTGTCTTGTTGAACGAATCTGATTGAACCGTAATTTTCCCGTAATACCGCCCGATACGGTACGCTAGGAATCCAGGAACAAGGAACAGGAACGCGAATAGCAGATCGAGTACAGGGAGATTGAAGACCATATAGGACCGTCCTCAACGGAGCTACTCGTCGGTATCGTTCTCAGCCGCTCCTGCTTGTGCTGCCTCTGTAGTACTTCCTCGCGGGTCCTCGTCGGGCGTGTCCGCTACCCTCGCCTTCTCCAGCTCTCGACGGTCACTGGATTCGTCGTTGTTGTCGTCATCGTTCATCTCACTCGTCCCCCCCATCTCCGGAACTCGACCCTCCATCGCTGCTACCGTCACTCCCGCCTCTCGGGTCGGAATCGGGCGTATCTGCGACTTGGGCTTTCCTGTTCGAAGTTGGTTTCTTTCCGTTCCTGCTCGAACTCGAATCGCCGTTATCGTCCGACATAGTCACTCATCCCCCGAGGATTCACCGCCGTTCGATGACCCGCGTGGATCTTCATCCGGTGTGTCTGCCACTTTAGCTTTCCGGTCAACACTCGAAACCGTGTCTTTTGATCCGGAACTGGATTCAGAATCTCCGTTATCGTCAGTCATTCTATTGATCGATAGTTATCACGACAGTATAAACCATCGCCGCGGACCGGAAGTAAATCCTGTAAATTCAGTTTGTATTTTCGTTACTCATCGCTTCCACTGTTCGAATCCTCGCTTCCATCACCGTCGTCCCCGCCACCTTTCGACGTGTTCGTACCGGTCGCCTCGTATCGAGGGTCCTCGTCCGGGGTGTCCGCAACGAATGACCTTCCAAGTGCCTCCTCTTTGCCTTCTTCTCGCGGGTTCTTGTCTTTCTCCGTGTCGTCATCTTTGTCTTCACTCATATAATCACGTCCCCATTATCCTGGATTTCAGCCTCTTCGGTTAGAAGTTCCCGTAACCGTTCTTCGCCGACTTCACCAATTAGATCAGAGAGGGATTCCTGTGATACTTGGTTAAGATACTCTTGGGAGTGAACATACACCTCTGCACGCGCCCCCGTCTCCTCGGCCACAGCTTGTGCTGCCTCAAACGCAGCTCGGTTGTCCCTCTTGGCATCCTTATCGTCGAACGAACTGCCCCATCGGCCCGGGATGTACATTGCTCCAACCCTGTCTTCAGTTGGGTTGTACTGGAATCGGAATTGACCCACACAGTCATAGTGCTCATACAATCCAATAGTTATCTCTAGCGAGACATCGTCACCATGGTCAATACCTTCAACAACCCACTGCCTGAATTCGGAGTCTGCACTTTCCGGTTCCATAATTCGCGCTCACACGATATCTGTATCAGTATTCCGGAGAATCGGCACGGTAGTCAGGGACGTGTGGCAAGCGTTCCTGGATGGCGACGAAAACCCCATCACATTCATCAGTCGGGCTCACTTCAACCACTTCGTAGATGTCCTCGTCGTAGTTCAGTAGTCAAATCACCATTTAGCTCGCGGTCCACCGCGCGACGCACGACTCCTGCGAGCGTTTCGTCGTCATCGATCGCCCGTTTCCACTCGTCTTTTTTCGACGGCGTAACACGGACGTTTAGCGGTACTTGGTTCCGATTCGGCATTTCTCGCCACTACTGCTGACGAGGGATAATGTAAAAGCTTGGAAAACTGGGTACCCCAGTGGGACCCCTTAATCTCCAAACATCTGGCGCATCATCGGGTGCATCTCCATCAACTGCTCTTCCGCGATCTCCTCGTACAGCTTGTACGTGATCGAGACCGTGAGCAGCAGCCCCGTCCCGCCGACCTGTCCGATGGTGCCGAGCATGTTCGCCATGACGGCGAGCAGCCCCACGAGCGCGCCGCCGATGACGGTCACCTGCGGGATGTACCGCTCCATCACCTTCTCTATGACCTGCGGGTTCCGCCGGAAGCCGGGGATCTGCATCCCGGAGTTTTGGATCTGGCGGGCCGTCGCCTCCGGGCCCATCCCGGTCGTCTCCACCCAGAAGACGGCGAAGATGGCCCCGCCGATGACCATGAACGTCAGGTCGACGCCGATGCGGAGGAGCACCTCCCACGGCTCCGCGGAGGTCGTCCCGAGGAACCACGTCCACTCGTTGCGCGTCTGGATCGGATTGAGGTAGTAAAACAGCCCGGAAATAGGCTGCCCGTCCGAGCCGTACTGTCCCAACCACGCCGGCATCCCGCCCCCGAGCTGGCTGTTGAGGATCTGTCCGAGGAACTGGATGTTCGCCTGCAGCGCGCGCACGAGGATCATCGGCAGGACGGACGCGTAGATGAGCTTCACGGGGAAGCGCCCGCGAGCGCCCTTCACCCGCGCGTGCGACAGCGGAATCTCGACGCGGACGCTCTCGGCGTAGACGACGATGACGAAGATGAGAACCGTCGTGACGAGCGCGAGCACCTGCCCCTGATCGAGGAACAGCGCCTGCAACCCTTCGGACGTGAGCGGCGAGCCGATCGAGATGCTGCCGGTCGCGATGCCGATCCACGTCGGGATGAGCCCGTTCGTCTGCCCGAGCCCCGGCCAGGCGAACAGGCCGGCGACGAGCTGCTGGCTCACGCCGGCGATGATGAACAGGCCGACCCCGCTACCGACCCCCCACTTGCTCACGACCTCGTCCATGAACAGGATGAGGACGCCGCCGACGAAGATCTGCGCGAAGATGAGCGTCTCCACGCCGGTGGTGCCGATACCGAGCTGCTGGCCGACGGCCGGATCCGCCGGCAGGAACCCGCCCGCGAACACCATCGGAAAGCCGGTGAGAACGACCATCACGACGACCAGGAGCTTCTGGAGGCCCTGATAGAGCACCTGATCGCGCGGGTCGTTCGTGTCCAACCCGAGCAGGTCCGCGCCGCCGAGAAGCTGGAGCACGATGCTCGCCGTGACGATCGGTCCGATCCCCAATTGGAGGATCGACCCCTGCGATCCGGCGAGGATCGAACGGAACTGCCCGTAGAGGTCGCTTTCACCTCCCGTCTGCAACCCGAACAGGGTGATGTTCGTTAGGAAAAAATACATGACGAGAATCCCAGCAGTCCAGCCCAACTTCCGCTTGAAGGGGATGTGTCCCTCCGGGCGCTGGACTGCCGGCATCCGCGTCAGCACGGGTTCGGCAGCTTCTTTCCATCCCATATACCGAGATACTTCGTACGGGGCTTTGTAGGTGCTTCGTTTTACACCCTCAGACGAGTTTCCAAACTACTGACGGATGGCTGCCACCCGACCGCCGCCCGTCCGACGGACCGCCTCGCGCATGTCGACCGTCGGAGACGTTCGCGAGTGTCGCGCGCGACGCCTCCGTCTCGCGACACTCGACGATCTACCGCGAGACGACCCACCGCGACGACGGTCCGGCGGCGCAAGGGCTCGGCGATTCAGCGGCGTCGATCGAAAAAGACGATCCGTCCGAATCCGACGTTACTCGGCGGCGTCTGCGTCGCCTTCGGCGCTCTCTTCTTCCGTTTCTTCTTCGGCCCGCTTCGCGCGCTCCGTCAGTTCGACGCTACCGCCGGCTTCTTCGATGAGTTCGACGGCGCTCGCCGAGAAGGCGTCGGCGATGACGTGCAGTTCGCCGCGGACCTGCCCGCTGCCGAGCACCTTCACGACGTCGACGTCGTGGCCGTCCTCGACGACGTCGCGCGCGTCGATGCGGTAGGCGTCGCCGTCCGCCTCGGCGAGGCCGTCCGCGGCGAACAGCGCCGCGTCCTCGTCGAGCTTTCGGACCGTGATCTCCGCGACGGCGGGGCGGATTCCCTGCGGTCGCTTGAAGCCATGCTTGCCGAGCGGCTCGTAGTTGTGGAACTCGTGTTTCGCGCGCCCGGCCCGGCCGCGGCCGCCGCGGTGGCCGGCCCCGCGCCGGTTCTTGTGCGTCCCGCCGCCGTGCGTGCGGGAGCCGCGCTGTCGTCGCTTCTTGCTCGTCATTATCGCATCGCCTCCAGGAGTTCGTCGATCCCCTCGGTGGTGTGCTTGCCGAGCTGACCGCCCTCCTTGGTCGGGTGTTTGATGCCCCGGTGACCGCCGCGCGGGGGGTGCAGCCGAAGCGCCGGGGAGAGCCCCTGCTCGCGCAGCGTCGTCTCCTCGGCCGCGAGGGCGGCCGCCAGCGACTCGACGTCGTCGTAGTCGGTGTTCTCTGTGACCCAGTCGTCGTCGACCGTCGCGTCGCCTTCGAGGGGCTCCGCGCGCGTGCGCAGGAGGGTGGCCACGACCTCCTCGCTCGGCTCGCCGTGGGCGACGAAGTCGTTGACCTTCGTCACCATCCCCCGGTACGCGTCCGTCCACGGGACGAACGCGCAGTGGTTGACCGAGTGGATGTTGAGCATCGAGAGGGTGTCTTCCACCTCGCCGCTCATGTTCACGTCGCCGCGGAGCTGCACGACCGCGCGCATCACTCGCTCACCTCGCGCTGCACTTCGCGGGCGCGCCGCGGCGTCCGCGACTGCGAGGCGTTCCGCAGCGCGTTGTACGTCGCCTTCGCGAGGTTGACCGTCGTCCGGGTGTTGCCGTTCGACTTCGTCCAGGCGTCTTCGACGCCCGCGAGTTCGAGGATGCTCCGGACGGTCGGCGCGGCCGCGAGCCCGAGCCCCATCGGGGCCGGGATGATCTCGACGGTGACGCTGCCCGCCTTCCCTTCGGCCTTGCGGGTCAGAGAGTGCGTGCCGCCGGCCCGGTCCTCCCAGGAACCGGAGCCGCGATCGACCTTGATGATGTTCAGCTTCGCCACCTCGATCGCCTTCTGGATCGCCGAGCCGACCTGGTCGTCGCGGGCCTCGGCGTAGCCGAGGAATCCGTCGCGGTTGCCGACGGCGACGACGCACCGGAACTTCACCCGGCGGCCGGAGTCGGTCATCCGCTGGACCATGTTGATGTCGAGCACGTCGTCGTCCAGCCCCGGGAGGAGCTGGTCGACGATCTCGGGCTCCTTCAGCGGCAGGCCGGAGTCGAGGGCCTGCTGCATCGACGTGACGTCGCCCTCCTGTACCATGCGGCCGAGCCGCGTGCGCGGCTCCCAGCCGTTGTTGTTTCTGCTCATGCGTCGTCCTCCATCTCTTGCAATCGTTCGAGCACGTCGTCGAAGTGCTCGGGCAGGTCGCGGGCGTCGAAGTCCCCGCCGTAGAGCGGCTCGTCGAGCCCCTCCGCGTACTCGGCGATGTGCTCGCCGCGGTTGCGCGACCAGTCCGCCAGCACGCTGTCGTTGTGGGGGATGTCGAGTCCCGCGTCGATCGCTCCTTCCTGTACCGCGAACACCTTGCCGCCGGGCGTCGCCGTGTTCAGCCCGATGTCGAGGACGGCCTCCTCGACGCCGGCCGACAGGGCGCGCTTGCCCGCCAGATACCCCGTCAGGTACGCGCTCGGGAGGTTGCCCGTCGGGGCTTCCCAGCCGTACTCGGCGAGGTCGGCAGACGCGGCGCTCGCGTGCGTTTCGTCGCCCTGCGGACCGGGTGTGATCAGCTGCGCCCTGACGTGCTTGTTGCTCACGCGAGCAACGAGGCGGGGCTTGCCCGATTTCAGCAGGCGCAACCTCTGGTGGTAGTCGGTCCGGACCTCGCGGCGACGCCGCATCGGCACCTTGTACCGTGGTCCTGTTGCCATTATTCGTCCTCCAAGTCGATTCCGTAGTTGTTCTCCGCGTACGCTTCGAGCCGGTCCACGCTCTCGAACTCGCCGCCGCTCGCCTTGTTGTACAGCTCGCGGTACTGCGTCCGGTTCAGCGTGCCGTCGTCGCGAAGCTCCTTCAGACGACGACGCTGGGCGCGGATCCGGCTGATCCATGCCTTCTTCGGGTTCTGTCGGCCGCCCTTCTTCCCCCTGCGGGAGCCGGGGCCCTTGCGGTGGCCGTAGGAGCGCTTTTCGGCGCGCTCGCGGGCGCGACCGCGGGAGTTTGTCTTCGCGGTCTTCTCGCTTATGGTCCCCTGATCGATCAGGGTACGCACGTCCTCGCGCGTGATCGCCTCCTCGATGTCGTCCTGGGCCTCCGGATCGAACCAGACCCGGCCCTTGCCGACGTCGAGGATGTCGGCGGCCATTCGTCTCTGTGCTGTCAGATCTGTCATTCTTCCACCTCGACTTCGACGTAGGTGGGGTTGAGGACGCGGATCTCGCGATCCTCCGCGACCTCCTCGATGCGCTCGCGCTTGCGAGCGCCCACTTTGCTCGCGATGCGGACCGCCTGCGTGTCCGCGTCGACGCCTTCGAGGTCGTCGACGTTGTTGACGCGGACCTCCTCGAAGCCGCTCGGGTGCAGGCCGCGGGCGGCCTTCGGCGTGCGGTAGCCCGCCTCGACCGTGTCGCCTTTGCCCTTGATCCCGCGGCGCTGCTTCGAGAGGTTGCCGCGCGGCCGACGCCACGAGGTGGGCGTCCGCTTTTTCATGTGGTAGTCCTGCCGCTTGAACGCCGGCTTGCCCTCGCGGTGCTTCTGGGCGAGCGCGCGGGCCTTCTCGTCGCTGAGCGACGGCGTCTTGTCCGCGTGACCGCGCGGACGGAGCTCCGTCTCGACTTCTTCTTCGGGTTCTTCTTCTTCGGGCTCTTCGACCTCCGCCTCGGTCTCCTCTGCGACCTCGAGACCGCCGACGTCGGCTTTGATACGCGCGGCGAGCGCGTTGCCGATGCCCTCGACCTCCGCCAGTTCGGACTGGCTCGCGGCCGTCACGTCCTCGACGGACTCGTACCCGGCGTCGCGGAGCGCGTCCGCCTTGCTCGGGCCGACGCCGCTTATGTCTTCGAGCTCCTGGATCTCGGTTTCCTCGTCGGACATCTACGCACCACCTGCCTGCGGTTTCTCGGTGATGTAGACGCCGTCCTGGAACACGCGCGTATCCTTGTCGGTGACGCGCGTGAGCTGTTCGATGGCGGCGGCGGTCTGTCCGACGTCCTCCTTGCTCGGACCCGTCAGAACGACCTCCTCGCCGTCGACCTGTACTTCCGTGTCTCCGCGGACGTTCGTCTTCCGCGGCGACTTCTCGCCGAGGAAGTTGTTGATGACGACCTCGTCGCCCTCGACCCCGACCTGCATCGGGAAGTGGGCGTAGTAGACCTCCATCCGGTACTCCCAGCCCTCGGTGACGCCGTGGATCATGTTGCGAACGTGGCTCTCGAACGTGCCGACGGTCGCGTTCGTCTTCGCGTTCTCCGTGTCGCTCTCGACGACGACCACGTCGACGCTGTCGCCGTCGTCGCTCTCCACGGTCTCGACGCTGACCGAGACGTCGGGGTACCAGAGGCGCTTCGTCACGCTCCCGTTCGGTCCCTCGACGGTCAGCTCGAGGTGGTCGACCTCGGCGGAGACGTCGTCCGGAATTTCGATTTCGACTCGACTCATGTTAGTAGACGTATGCGATTACCTGTCCACCGATGCCCGCCTCGCGGGCGTCGTAGTGGCTCATGACGCCGTGGCTCGTCGTGACGATGAGCGTCCCGTAGTCGCGGGCGGGGAGGAATCGCTTCTCCCACTTCTCGTACTCGTCCGCACCCGCGGAGTAGCGGGGCTTGACTGCGCCACACCTGTTGATCGCGCCTTTCAGTTCGACCTCGAACCGCCCGGCCTTGCCGTTGTCGACGAACTCGAAGCCGTCGATGTACCCGCGGTCGTAGAAGACCTCGAGGACGGAGCCGATGATGTTCGAGGCGGGCTCTACCGTGTGTTCCAAGTGCCCGACGCTCTCGGCGTTGTCCACGCCGGAGAGCGCGTTGCTGAGTGGGTCGTTGCCTGCCATGGTTATCGGTACTTCTTGAAGCCCATGCTTCGGGCGACCTCGCGGAAGCACTGTCGGCACAGGTAGATGTCGTACTTGCCGACGAGCCCCTGCTTGCGGCCGCAGCGTCGGCACTCGTTCTCCTGGCCGGTGCGCTGCGTCGCGTGCTCGCCCGTGGCTTCGCTCTCGCTTTCGCTCATTCGTTCTCGTACACCTCCACGTCGAAGGTCGATTCGAGGAACGCGATCGCGTCCTCGGGCGTCAGACGGTGGGCCGCCGGAATCGAGCGGTTCGCCTGATCGCGCTTTTTCACTCGGTAGCCGGGGCGGACGAGGTTGACCGTCACGTCCAGCCCGTAGATTCCGATGTTCGGGTCGTACTCCTGGCTCGGGAACTCGGTGTGCTCTTCGACGCCGAAGCTGAAGTTGCCGGTGTCGTCGAACTGCGAGCGCGAGAGGTCCGCGAGCGGCAGCGCCGTCTCGAGGAACTCGTGGGCGCGCTCGCCGCGGAGCGTCACCTTCGCGCCGATCGGCGTGCCGGGGCGGACGCCGAAGTCCTGCCCGGCCCGCTTCGCGGTCGTTCGGACGCTCTCTTGTTCCGTGATCTCCTCCAGGATGTCCTCCGCGTTCGCGAGCTCGCGGCCGCCCTCGCCGACGCCCATGTGGACGACGACCTTCTCGATGCGGGGGCGACGCATCTCGTGGAACTCGCCTTCGCCTTCGGCTTCGCTCATTCGTTCTCACCCCCGGTGGTGACGGCGGCGTCGCCGCCGGTGAAGTTCTCGTCGATGACGACGACGTAGTCGGCGACCGTCTCGAAGCCGCCGTCCTCCTCCGTCACGCGCACCGTGTTCGGTCCGCTGCCGGCGGTGACGGTGATCTCCTCGACCTCGCCGATCTCGCCCGCGTGCGTGCCGGCGACGGCGGTCACGAGCGCGCCCTCCTCGTACGGGAAGTGCGCGACGACGTCCTTCGTCTCGTTGTCGACGACGATCGAATCGCCCGCGCTGTACTCGCCGGCCTCGTCCTCGCCGACGCGGATGTTCGCCCCGTCGTGCAGCGACAGCTGGAAGTCTCCGCCCTTCACCTGCCGCTTGCCGACGATCTTGCCGAGGCGGCTGTCCGCCGCGTCGGCGTCGATGGCCGTCAGCGCGAGCCGACCGCCCTCGTCGGGGAAGACGCGGTAGTACTCCTCGCGCTCCGTGAAGGCGAGGATGTCGAACATCCCGATCGGGCGGCGCACGTCGGAGACGTCGTCCCCATTGACCAGGACGGTGCCCTGGTTCAGCGCGTAGCGCGCTTCCTTCTTGGAGTTAACGTAGCCGAGCACGTCCCGCAGCAGGATGAGAAGCGGGACGCCGGCCTCGCCGTGCGGACCCGCGCCGGCTTTGACCGTCCACGTCGCTTCCTTCCGTTCGACCGGCCAGGAGTTCGGTACCGAGAGTCGTTTCTGGTGTTTCGTCATTCGTTACGCTCCTCTCCTTCGAGACGCGCCTCGCGGCGGCCGTCTTCGAGGTCCAGTTCGGTCACGCGGACGTTGCTCGCGTCGAGCGGTCGCGGCGTCTCCTCGCCGTCCGCCTTCTCGACGGTGGCTCCCTCGACGTAGACGACCTCCCGCTTGAGGTCGACTTCGATGACTTCGCCCTCCTCGCCGGCGTAATCGCCGCGCAGGATCTCGACCGTGTCGCCCGCGTTGACGCGAACGTTGCGTCGGCCGTACTCCTCGCGGAGGTCGTCCGACAGCGTCGCGCGGACCTGGCTGTGCCGCTCGTGCAGCGGCGCGTCCCGTCGCTTCGTTCGCTGTTTGCGTGGTTGCTTGCTCATGGTCTATACGATCATCGTCGCGGTGCTCGCGATGCTCCCGAAGCGCTCTGCGACCTCGCGCGCGATGGGGCCCTTGATCTCGGTCCCGCGGGGCTCTTCCATCTCGTCGATGACGACGGCGGCGTTGTCCTCGAACTTCACGCGCGTCCCGTCCGGCCGGCGGATCGGCTTCCGCTGGCGGACGACGACGGCTTCGAGCACCTGCCGGCGCATCTCGGGCGTCCCCTTGGTGACCGAGACGGTCACCTTGTCGCCGACGCCCGCTTTGGGGTGTCGGTTCTTCGTCCCGGAGTAGCCCGCGACGCTGATCACTTTCAGCTCGCGAGCCCCGGTGTTGTCCGCGCACGTGACGAGCGAGCCGCGTTCGAGGCCCTGCGTGACGTCGGCTTTCAGCGCCTCCATCAGTCGTCACCTTCCGGGCTCCGGTCCGCGGACGCGCCCTCGGTCACGTCGCCGGTCGTCTCCTGCGTCGCCTCGTCGGCGTGGCCGGTCAGCTCGGCCGCGGTCAGCGCGTCGGCCTCGCTCACGACCTCGACGACGACGTGCGATTTCGTCTTCGAGAGCGGTCGGGTCTCCGCGATTCGTACTTCGTCACCGACGGAAAGCGGCTCCAGCACGCCCGGCACGTGCGCTGGGATGCGCGAGCGCCGCTTCATGTAGCGGTCGTACTTGGGTACGCGAACGTCGTACTCCCGCTCGACGATGACGGTCTTTTCCATGTCCGTCGAGACGACCGTCCCTTCGAGGGTCTGACCTCGAACGGACAGTCGCCCGTAGAACGGACACGTCTCGTAGTCGTAGTTGTCCGGGTCCTCCGGTTCCGGAGGCATCGGAACGTCTAATCCTATCGCCATTTCGAATCACCTGTGGTTTCGGTGCGCAAGGCGGGTCGTGAGAGCAATCGTGCGCCATCCACCGTAACGTAGACCGCGCCCTCGCAACCGCCCGACTGACCGGCGCGGACGCCGGCAGTTTCCGACGGAAGTTCGGACGCGGACCCCGGGGCCTTTCGACCGCCGGCGGCTTCATCTGTGCGAGACGGCCCATCGCCGTCGAGCTCATCTGTGCGAGCCGGTTCATCACCGGCGAGATCATCTGTGCGAGGCGGCCCGTCGCCGCCGAGCTCCTCTGTGTTCTCCAGAGACGGCCCGTCGCCGTCTCTGTCGTCTTCGAGCGCGAACTCGAACGTCGTCCCCCGCTTCGGCACCTGCCGCACCCGAGACCCGCCCGCGTCGACGTCTTCACCGAGGACGCGCCGGGCCCTCGGCGCGCCGGTGTCGACGTGCAGCGTGTTCATCGTCTCGATGACGACACGGCCGGCTATCCCGACGAGGTCGGGGTTTGCGGCGTCGACCACCCGAACCGGGAGGCCGTTGAGTTCGTGTCGCGTCAGGGTCTCGGGCGTGAGCGGCATGTTACTCGGTCTCTTCGTCGAGGTCGCCTTCTTCCCGCTGGATCGTCTTGATCCGCGCGATCGTCCGGCGCAGCTCGCCGATCCGGCCGGGGTCGTCCGGCGCGCCGCCGGCGGCCTGTACGGCCTTCGCGTTGAGCAGCTCCGTCTCGAGCTCTTCGAGTTCGGCCTCGCGCTCCGCGGGCGTCATGTCGCGGATCTCCCCGGTGTAGAGGATGGCCATTACTGCTCGCCCTCCTCGTCGTCCGACTCCATCTCCGCGACGAGGTCCGCGGCCTCCTGTTCGACCTCCTCGTCGAGCTCGGAGAACGAGGCGTCCGCGTCGTCGGTCGCCTCCGCGCCCTCGTCGAGGGCCGGCTCTTCGTCCTCCACGTCGCCCGGTCCGACCGGCTCCTCCTGCGGGTCGGGTTCGGCGCTCTCGCTCCGGGAGGCGACGTCGCCGGTCTCTTCTACGACCTCTTCGACGACCTCCTCGTCGATGGCGTCCTCGGCGGACTCCTCGTGGGAGTGCTCCGCCGGAACCTGCTCGCTTTCGGCCCCGGCGTCCGGCACCTTCTCGTCTTCGGGCTCTTCGAGGAGTCCCTCGACGCCTTCGGTCTCCGCGACCTGCTCGACCGCCTCGACCTCAACGTCCTCCGCGACGGCGAAGTCGTCCGGGAGCTCCGCGCCCGGCGGGATGATCTTCACCGTCACGCCGATCGTGCCGAGCTTCATCACGGCGACGCCCTGACCGGTCTCGACGACCGACTGGGCGGGCTCGCCGTTGTGCTTGATGTAGCCGCGGTTGAACTTCTCGTCGCGCGAGCGCGCGCCGGTGACCTTGCCGTTGAGCTTGATCTCCGCGCCGAGCGCGCCCGCGTCCATGATCCGGTCGATCGTGGTGTGGCCGGCCTTCCGGAAGTACCAGCCGCGCTCCAGCGCGTTGGCGAGGCGGTCCGCGACGATCCGGGCGTTCAGGTCCGGCTCGTCGACCTCCTGGACGTCGATCTGCGGGTCGTCGAGGTCGAAGCGCTCGCCGAGTTCGCGCGTGATCTTCCGGATGTTCTTGCCGCCCTTGCCGATGACCATCCCGGGCTTTTCGGCCTTGAGGACGATCTGCGTCCCCATGGGCGTCTTCGCGACTTCCATGCCGCCGTAGCCCGCGCGGCCGAGCTCGGAGGCGAAGAACTCGTCGATCTGGGACTTCTGGAGCCCGTCCTCGATGAACTGCTGTTCGTCCGCCATCAGTCGTCACCCTCCGTCTCGTCGACCTCCTCGATGACGAGCTCGATGTCGCAGAGCGTCGTGTTCCACGGGTCCGCGCGACCCATCGCCCGGGGCTTTCGCCCCATGCGCTCGCCGACCTTGTGGGGGGCGACGTGCGCGATGCGCATCGATTCGCCCTCGAACCCCTGTTCGGTGGCGTTGTTGCGCGCGTTCTCGATGAGCTTCAGGAAGTCCTTCGAGGCCTTGTTCGGGTACCGTCCTGCGTCCCAGCCGTCGATGTCCTTTCGGTGACCGACGCCGCTGTTGTGCTGCTTGAACGGGACCGAGCGCTCGCCCGCGATGACCGCTTCGAGGTGTTCTTCGGCCTCGGCGACGGTCATCCCCTTGATCACTCGGGCGATGGCCTTGCTGTGCTTGAGGCTTACGGGCCGCTCCCGGAGCATGGCTCTCGCCGTCGTGTCCGGGTCGGCCTCGACGCTGTAGTTGATTCCCATGGCTTACTTGAGTGGCACGAACTTCGAGGACCGGGTCGCGCCGATGCCGGCCTGCCCGTGCTCGACCGACGTCCGGGTGAGCTGGAACTCGCCGAGGTAGTGGCCGATCATCTCCGGCTGTACCTTGACGCGCTCGAACTCCTGACCCGTGTAGACGGCGAAGGTGAGGTCGACGAACGAGGGGAGAACCGGCATGTCCCGGAGGTGCGTCCGAACCGGGTCGTTCGCGGTCTCCTCTTCGGTCTTGCCCTCGATCTTCTCGAGCAGCTTCTCGTGTTCGACCGTCAGTCCTCGTTTGATGGTTCGCCGCTGTCGAGCGGGGAGCAATTCTGCGACCTCGTCAAGCTCCATGTCCTGCAGCTCGTCGAGCGTGTGACCGCGGTAGGTGAACTCACCCTCGCGGCCGGTGCGGTACTCTGAACTCATTTGTTGCCTCCTTTGCCGCCGCGGCCGGTGCGCTTCGAGGCGATGTCACCGACCTTCCGTCCCGGCGGCGCGTTGCGCGAGACGCTCTTCGGCTTGCCCGGGTGCTGGCGGCCGCCGCCGCCGAACGGGTGGTCGACGGCGTTCATCGCGACGCCCCGGACCCGCGGGTACTTCGTCCCGCGCGCTTTCAGCTTGTGGTACTTGTTGCCGGCCTTGACGAACGGCTTCTCCGTGCGCCCGCCGCCCGCGACGACGCCGATGGTCGCCCGGCACTGCGGGTTCAGCCGCTTGACCTCGCCGCTCGGCAGCTTCACGACCGCGACGTGGCGGTCGTGGGTGAGAAGCTGTGCGCTCACGCCGGTCGCGCGGGCGAACTTGCCGCCGTCGCCCGGCTTGCTCTCGACGTTACACACCGGGATCCCCTCGGGGATCTCGGCGAGCGGGAGCGTGTTGCCCGGCTTGATCTCGGCGCTGACGCCGACCTGGATCTCGTCGCCGACGCCGACGCCTTCGGGCGCGAGCACGAGGCGTCGGTCACCGTCTTCGAACTCGACCGCCGCGAGCGGCGCGCTCCGGGCGGGGTCGTGCTCGATGTCGACGACCGTCCCGGAGACGGTGTCTCTGTCCTCCGACTTCTTGTGCGAGAGGTCAGCCTTGTAACGGTGCGACGGGGCCCGGAACGTCGGGCTGCCGCGGCCGCGTCGTTGACCCTGAATTCTGCGTCCCATGGTCAGAACACCCCGATTCGCGAGGCGATCTCCTGGGCGTCGTCGTCCGCGCCCAGCGTGACGGTCGCCTTCTTCTTCCCCTTCGGCGTGACCTGCGTGTTCACCTTCGTGACGGTCACGTCGTAGCGCGATTCGACCTCGTCTTCGATCTCCGATTTCGTCGCGTCGAGGTGGACGACGAACTGGAGCTTGTTGTCGAAGTCCATCTCGTTCATCGCCTTCTCGGTGACGAGCGGGTGTTCGATCACGCTCATCGGCTCTCACCTCGGGTGAGAACGACGAGGTCGTCGCGCGCGAAGCGTACGACGGAACTCATCGGTTCGCCACCTCCTCGACCGCGCTCTCGGTGAAGATCGTCAGCCGGCCGGCGTGGGTGCCGGGCGCGAGGTCCTCGGCGTTGACGTCCGCCGCGGTCGCGACGTCGGCCCCGGCGAGGTTTCGCGCCGCCTTCGACGGCTCCTCGCTCGTGACGAAGAGGATCGACTTGGGCCGCCGGTACTTTCGGCCGCGGGTCTTGCCCCGGCCGGCCTTCACCTTCCGGTTTTCGTCCGAGCGCTCGACGTCGGCGTGGACGCCGAGCGCTTCGAGGAGTTCGACGACCTCCCTCGTCTTCACGAGGTCCTCGAACTCGTCGCTCACGACGAGCGGGAGTTCGACGTCGTCGTCGAAGCGGTGGCCGCGCTCGCGGACGAGGTCCGCGTCGGCCGTCGCGGCGATGGCGGATCGCGTGGCGAGTTGCCGCTCCTTCTTGTTGATTCCTTTGCCCTGTTCCTTTTCGGCCTTCGGCGGGTGCGCCTTGCGCCCCCCGACCGTCTGGGGGACGCGTCGACCCCGGCCGTTCTCGCGCGGTACGTGCGCGAGACCGCGGCCGCTGCCCAGCGATTCCGCCGGGGTTCGCATCCCGGCGTACGGGTCGGCTCCGTAGGCCTGCTTTCTGTTTGCCTGCGCGGCGAGGACGGCGCGCTTTATGAGATCCGGCCGGTACGGCGTCTCGAAGACCGCCGGCAGGTCGAGCGTGCCCGCCTCCTCGCCGTTCAGGTCGCGTACTGTTGCTTCCATGATTTACCCCTGATTGGATGCTGTGGAGACGTGGCGCACCTCGGGATCGAGGCGCGGTTGATCGTTCGGCCGGATGGCCGGGCGGAACCGGAGGAGTCGCTTGTTCGGTCCCGGCAGCGATCCCTTGACGAGCGCGTACGGCCCGTCGACCTCGCCGTAGTTGACGAAGCCGCCCTCGACGGTGGCCTCGTCGCCGTCTCCGACGTCGATGAGTCGCTTGTTCAGCTCCGTGCGCTGGTGGTACCCCGTCTGCCCCTGCTGGGGGACGGTCGAGCGCACGCGGCTCGGGTTCCACGGGCCGAGGTTGCCGATGCGCCGTCGCCACCCCTGTCGGGCGTGTTTGCCCTTCCGCTTCTGGACGCCCCAGCGCTTTACGGGGCCCTGGGTGCCCTTCCCCTTCGTGACGCCGGCGACGTCGAGGTACTCGCCGGCGCGGAACACGTCGGCCATGTCGTACTCGCCGCCGTCTTCGAGGAGCGAGAGCGCGAAATCGGCGCGCTCCTCGACGGAGCCGCCGCCGACGCGCGTCTCCATCACGTCGGGCTTCTTCTTCGGCACGTTCTTGAGCCCGCTCGGGACCGTGTGGGTGATGACGCGGAGGTCGTCGACCCGCCCCCCGTCGACGAGGGCGCGGAGTTCCTCCGAATCCTCCCCGAACGTGTCCTCGGACGGCAGGTCGAGGACGCGGTCGAGGTCGTCGTCCAGCTCGGACGCCCACACCTCGGTGAGCGGTTTCAGTCCGTACGGCGTCTCTTCATAGGCTCGCAGCGCGACCGCTCGCATCGGCGGCACCTCGACGACCGTGACGGGCACCGACTCCTCCATCCCCTCGCGCGGGGAGTTGGACTCGTCGTTGACCATCACGACGTGGGTCATGCCGGCCTTGTAGCCGGCGAAGCCCTGCAGCGCGGGCGACCCGTCGTCGTCGGGCCACGACTTGATGCGAGGGACCTCGCTGGTCGCACGCTTGCGTGGACCGTAGCCCAGCGAGCCTTTTCGTGGTCTGCTTGGTTGTGGCATTGTGTCACTCCGTGAGTGTCAGACAGCCGAGAGATGCGAACATCGCCTCTTCGGTTCGCACGACCTCGCTGCCCTGTCGCGGAATCGTGTTCAGCCAGAGGTCGAACCCGGCTTCGGAGTCGGGTCCGACGTGTCGCCCGTCGCTACCGACGGGTCCGCCTCCCTCGCCGGTCGTCCCGGCGGGGATGTCCTCGACGTCGACGCCGAGGATGTCCGGAAGCCCCCGTTCGGGCGCCCCGAAGGCGACGGTCATGCCGCCTTCGAGGGACCCGGCCAGCGCCGAAAGCCGCGTCACGGACAGCTTCTGCCCGTGACGCGACGTCGCGATTCGGACGCCGGCGCCCTCACGGCCGAGCGCTTCCGGGAGGTCCGCGCGCTCGACGACGAACCCCGGCGGGGCCTCGTCGACGATCCGCGCGCGAACCGGCTCTCGCGAAGAGATCCTGACGGTGACGCGCTCCCCCTCCTCGACCTCCATTCCGGAGGGGACGAAGAGGGAGATCGGGTGTTGCAGTCCGCAATTGACCCGGACGCGGCCTTCAGGTCCGACCTCGGTCACGATTCCCTGTGTTGACGACCCCGAACCGTCGGGTTCGGAGCCGGTCCGTGGCGAGACGCGCAGGGGCGGGAGCACGCCGACGTACCGCAGTTCGTCGCGTTTTCCCCACGCCTCCTGTCGGAGGTAGGGGGGCGTCGCAGCGTACTCCAACACGGTAGCGACGAACTCGCCGCCCCAGCGTCGCTCGCCTTCCCGGTCGGGGAAGACGACCAGTCTGTCCGCCCGGAACACCGCCGCCGCGCGGGCGACGTAGCCGAGTTTGCGAGTGGCCTCGCGTTGATCCTCGGCCTCCCGGACGAGCGAGGACGGAACGCAGACGGTGAGCGTCATGTCCGTCCTTCGGCGTCTCGCCACTAGACTGTGGCGATTGTACCGGATACGCCCCTAAAAGGGTAGCGAAATGCGGACGCGACTGTCAGGCCCTCACATGACCGAATACGGGAGTTTCTCTCGTTTCGGTGAATGAGAGCTACCCCCACGCCCGCTATCGATTCAAGAGGATTTCGGAACCCTTAATACTCAATCGCCAGTTAGAGACGAACGCAGCAACGTGGCGCTGCGACGCGCGACGGGCGCTGGTAGTGTAGTGGTATCACGTGACCTTGCCATGGTCACAACCTGGGTTCAAATCCCAGCCAGCGCACTTCTCTACGTTCAGCACCCCGAGCGGCGAGTTTCATCTCGACGCGAGGCTTTGATTTCGTGAATGCGGAACCCCGGGATTTGAGCAGAGAAGTCGCAGCCCGCACAGCGGGCGAAGCGAACGAGCAGGACCGTCTTCGCGAGTTCAAATCCCAGCCAGCGCACTTCTCCCGAACTCACTTCCGTGAGCGACTGTACTGTCGATCGGCACTTCGAGTGATGGCGTCCGCGAGACGCTGGGATTCGAATCGCTCACACGAATCGAGCGCGGTCTAGGAGCGGTCGCCTCCCGCCTCCCGGTCCGCGTCGTCCTTCGCGCCGGAGTCGAGTCCGAGCGAGATGGTGTTCGCCGTCTCGATCCGCGCTACGTCGTCGCGCTCCGTGAGCGCGGCGACCGACGTCTCGGGGACCGTCACCAGCACCGCGTCGAACCCGAGGTTGCGGTCGACGTCCCCGTCGAGGTCGGCGATCGCCTCCTCGATCGCGTCCGGGTCGGCGGACGCGGCGCGTTCGACGACGAGCGGCACCGACTCGCCGGGCGTCGGGTCGTCCCTGATCCGTCGAACCGGGTGCGAGAGGTACACAGGTCCCCTTCGGCTCCGCGGCGACAAAAGCTCGGCGCCGACGGATCTCGGCGTCGCGCCCGTCAGTTCTCGTCGCCCCCGCCGGTTTTCTTCGGCCCGTCAGTCCTCGGTCCAGTAGTAGAGATCCTCGCGGCCCGCGCCGCAGTTCGGACACTCGCTCGGGAACGCTTCGAGGTCGCCCGTCTCGCCGCAGTCGAGACAGCGCCAGACGAGGTACGCCTCGCCGAACTCGTCCGTCGTGCGCTGGTTCGCGACCGAGACGCCGCGCGGGATCGCCCCGGCGGAGGTGCGGTCGCTGGTCGTTGTCGGTCGTCGGCCGGGGTCGCTCGTGAGCGGCTGCGCCATGATGATACATAGACGCGCGTCGGAAGCATAACGATCGCTGACTGGGGGCTGACGGATTCGGTCTCGGACTCGTCGCCCCCGCGGATCTCCGCCGCCGCCGGCCCCGCAGACTTAGGCCGCTGGCGGACGAGAGGTGAGGTATGACAGTCATCGCGCTCCTGAGCGTCGCACCGGTCACCGAAGGCAGCATGGCGGAGGAGGTCGCGAAGGCGGTCGCCGCCCTCGACGACTTCGACGTCGGCTACGAGACGAACCCCATGGGAACGGTCGTCGAGGCAGACGACGTGGACACGCTGCTCGCCGCGGTCGCCGCCGCGCACAACGCCGTCGACGCCGACCGGGTGAGCACGTTCCTGAAGATCGACGACAAGCGAACCTCGACCGAGGGCGCGCGCGAGAAGGTCGAGGCCGTCGAGCGGGAACTGGGGCGGGAAGCGCGGAAGGACCGATAGCTGGCCACCCCGACGACTGGGCGAACGACGTTTTCGTCGAGCGCCCGGCGATCAGCCGTAGTGTTCGTCCAGGTACGCGACGATGTCGTCGCTCTCGTACATCGCCTCCTCGCGTCGGTGATCGACGAGGTAGGGGATCTGATCCCGCCCGCCGAGCGCCGTCAACTCCCCGTGCGTCCCCTCGTTCAGTACGTCCCCGTCGTGGGTTCTGGGGTTGTGCGCGACGTACGAGACGCCCAGTTCGCTCAGCTTCTCGCGCACGTTCTCCGAGTAGGGACAGCCCTCCGCCTGGTACAGTTCGAGCATGGGCGTGCGGAGGCACGGGAGCGAGGCGGATAGGATCGACGGCCGTCCCGGGCGACTAACAAACCCTTTAGCCCGGTCCGCTCGAACGCCGCGTATGGACAGCATCAACCGGATGGCGATCGAACTCGTCGACGAGGCGCTCGACTTCGCCGACGAGCTCGGGATGGTCGCCTACGAGCTCGACTCGGGGGCGACGGTGCTCGACTTCGGCGTCGACGCCGACGGGGGGATCGAGGCGGGGCTGTTGCTCACGGAGATACAGACGGCGGGGCTGGCGACGATCCAGACCCGCATGGGCGACGTGGCCGGCGCACCGCTGCCGCACGTCGAACTCGCGACCGACCACCCCGGCGTCGCGCTGCTCGGCTCGCAGAAGGCCGGCTGGGAGCTGGAGTTCGGCGACTTCGACGGCCTCGGCAGCGGCCCGGCGCGCGCGCTCGTCGGGGAGGAGACGGACTTCGAGCGCCTCGGCTACTACGACGAGTTCGACCTCACGGTCCTCGCCGTCGAGAGCGTCGACCTCCCGACCGACGAGGTCGCGGCGCACGTCGCGGACCTCGCGGGCGTCGCGGAGACGGCGGTGTTCCTGCCCGCCTACGCCACTGGCAGCGTCGCGGGTAGCGTCTCCATCGCCGCCCGGGCGGCCGAACTCGCCGTGTTCCGGCTGTCGGAACTGGGCTACGATCCGCTGGACGTGCTGTCCGTCTCGGGGAGCGCCCCCGTCGCGCCCGTCAGCTACGACGAGGGCGTCGCCATGGGCCGGACGAACGACGCGCTCGCCTACGGCGGGCGGGTGTACCTGCACGTCCGCGAGGGGTTCGACCGCTTCGACGAGGTGCCCTCGACCGCGGCCGACGAGTACGGCACGCCGTTCGAGGAGATCTTCGAGAGCGCCGGCTGGGACTTCTACGACCTCCCCGAGACCGTCTTCGCCCCCGCGCAGGTGACGATCGACGTGGCGAACGGCCCGACGCACGTCCACGGCGCGACGAACGAGGACCTGCTCGCGGCGTCGTTCGACCTGCGGTGAGTCGGGGCAGGTGAGCGATGCGATTCAAGCCCGTTCCCGAGCCGCCGGCCTCGCTGGACGCCGTCGCGACGGCGCAGCGCGCGGTTCCCCTCGTGCCGGGGTCGGCGGACGACTGCACGCGCCGGCTCGCGCGCCGGCTGGACCTCCCGGGCCGCGACGCCGCCCGGACGTGGCTCGCCTTCCTCCGGGCGCTCGAACTGGCCGAGCGGACGCCCTCGGGCTACAGACGCGTCCGTATCGAGCCGACGCCGGAGCGACTGCGCGACGCGTTCCGCCGCCGCGTCTTCGGGGCCGAGGAGGCGCTCGCGGCGCTCTCGGCGGCGGACGAGCCCCGAACCGCGGACGAGGCGTTCGAGGCGCTCCGCGACCGGGTGCCCCGGTGGGAACACTACCGGGATCCTTCGGGGTGGGAAGCCGCCTGGCGCGAGCGGACGGCGCGGCTCCTGACGTGGCTGGCGCTGTTAGATCTCACGGAGGCGGTCGACGGCGGTTACGTCGCGTCGAAGGATTCGAGTGACGGCACCGATTCGTTCGAGTGACGCCGACGGACCGTTCGAGTGACTACACCGAGTCGGTCGAGCGACGGCGACGGGAGGTGCGCCGCGTCTCCCGTTCCGTCGTCAGTCGCGGTACGCTCCCCTCACTCGCGGTACACCCTCGTCACGGTGCCGACGCCCTTGCTCTGGCCCTCGCGGAAGACGAACCGTTGTCCCTCCTCGATCAGGTAGGGGCGGAACTTGAACTCGATGCGGGCGCTTCCGGTGTCGCCGGGCAGGAGACGTCCGCCGTCGGGGCGGAAGACCGCGGCCTCGCTGACCGTTTCGAGGTGGATGACGGGCTCGTAGCCGGTGCCGATGCGGGTCGGGTGGTTGAGCACCATCACGTCCGCCTCGAACGAGCGGACCGGCCGGGGGTCCGACTCCGGCGGCGCGAGCACCATCCCGCGCTCGATCTCGGCCTCCTTGACGCCTTTGAGCGCGATCCCGACGATTCGGCCGGCCTTCGCCTGATCGACGCGGTGGTAGTGCATCTCGATGGAGCGGACCTCGACCTCGCGGAACCGACCGTCTGGCATCGGTCCGAGCAGGAGTTCGTCGCCGGCCTCGACGCTGCCGGACATCACCGTGCCGGAGGCGACCGCGCCGACGCCCGTGACGCTGTAGGAGCGGTCGATGTACATCCGGAACTCGCCCGGGCGGTTGTTCGTCTTCGGGAGGCGCTCGAAGAGGCGGTCGAGGGAGTCCAACCCCTCGGTCGTGACCGCGCTGGTCCGGAGGATCGGGACGACGGAGTCGCTGATCTCCTCGATCGCCGCGTCGACGCCGTGGCGTTCGATGCGCAGCGGCGTCCGACCCACGTCGCGGAGCAGACGTTCGACCTCGCGTTCGACCTCGGCGACGCGCTCGTCGGCGACGGCGTCCACCTTCGTGATGGCGACGATGGTCGGGAGTTCGGTCGCGAGCAGGATGCCGAGGTGTTCGCGGGTGGTCTTCGTCGGGCCGTCGTCCGCGGCGACGACGAGCAGGCCGTAGTCGAGCTTCTGGCCGACGAGCCCCCGGATCGTGGTTCGGAGCCACGGCTCGTGGCCGACGGTGTCGACGAACGAGACGAGGCGGTCGGCCTCCTCGACGACCTGCGCGCGATCGGACTTGCGGTGCGGGTTGTCCATGTGGACCGGGCTGCCGTCGTCGAACCCGTAGACGGCGTACGAGAGGTCCGCCGAGAGTCCCCGCTCGACCTCGTGGGGCTGGACGTCGAGGAAGCTCCGGGTGCCGCCGTCGCCGTCGTCGGCCTGCCCCGTGACGAGCGAGCCGACGAGCGTGCTCTTGCCGTGGTCGACGTGGCCGGCGGTGCCGACGACGATGTGCTCGTCGTCGGTTTCGAGCATCGCGCCCTCCCGCACCGTGGCGACGCCGACGAGGCCGCGCTCGGGCTCCGCGCCGACGCCCCACGTCTCGACGTTTTCGATGTGCGCGCCCGCCTCCTCGGCGAGCAGCGAGAGCACGTCCATCGACTCGGAGAACGCCGAGGGCGGGATCCCCGCGATGCCGCCGTCGTCGGTCACGCCGACGACGTAGGTCGCCTCCCCGTCGCCCGAGAGCACCCGGTGGCGAAGCTGGGCGGCGAGGCTCTCCATCCGTCCGCTCGCGAGGTGGACGTCGCGGGAAAGCCGTTCTTTGAATTCGATGGGGCCGCCTTCCTCTTCGCCGCGCTCTAGGGCCTCCTCCAGGATGGCCCGGTCCGCGCTCATGGGCGCGGGTAAGGGAGCGTTTACTAAAACGCTTTTCGTGCCGTGTCTTCCCGTATCACTGTAGGTCTCACGAGCGGTACGTATCAGATCGTGTGGGGTCGGTCCCGGCGACGGGGACCGACCCACCTCGCCGCGGTCACTCGACGAGCGTCTCGTACGCGCGGTTGACCCGCTTGAACGACTCCTCGTCGCCCGAATCGGTGTCCGGGTGGACCTCTTTCACCTTGGCGCGGTAGGCGCGCTTTACCTCCTGCGCGCTCGCCCCCGGCGCGAGACCGAGAATCCGGTACGCTTCCGCCCGCGTCGGTCCCCGCCTCGCGCGCGCCGTCGCCGCGCCGCCAGCGGCACCCGCGGTTCTCGCTCGGTAGTAGTTCTCGCGCGCGTCGCTGCGCCGCGCCCCGGCGCTCGGACCCCCCATTCCCGAGCGTCCGCGCGCGCCCGGGAAGCGGACGCGCCGGTGCATCCGCTCGGCCATTCGACCGGTAGCCTGATACCACATGAAGTACGCCGTCGCGCCGAAGGCGGCCGCGAGAACGAGCAGAAACGGCTGGTACGCGAACGCGAGCACGACCTGTAACGCGGTGAGACCGACGAACACCGACGCGAGCCCGAGGACGAGTCGATCGCGGTCCACAGAGCGGGTAGGGAGCGAACGAACGTAAGCGTCCCGTCCGCACGGGCCGTGCGCTAAAAGTAGCCGGGGATCGAAGCGCGGGCATGAGCGTCACCGGCGTCTGTCAGATCTGTGAGGCGGCCGAAGCATCGCACGCCTGCGACCAGTGCGGCGCGCTCGTCTGCGAGCGCCACTTCGACCGCGAGCACGGGGTCTGTACCCGGTGTGCGGCGTCGGTCCGCGGCGACGACGACGTCGGTCCCGGAACCGGGATGCGGTAGGGGGTTCCTCGGGGCGGCCTCAGTCCTCCCCCCGCGGCGTCGGGTCGTCGTGGGTCCGCGGATCGGGCGCGCCGATGTCGGGGTCGCCGCCGGCGAGGTCGCGCTGTCGGACGTGCGAGAACCGCCCCTCGCCGTCCATCGAAGTGCCCTGCGTCCACGGCGCGTCGGAGTCCGACCCCCCGTCCACGTCCGTGGTCATGAACGCGTAGTTGAACTCCTCGTTCTCCTCCGCGTCGGGGAAGCTGTCGGGGATGGGGAACACCTCGAACGGATCGTCGGTCTCGCCGAGATCCTGCAGCACCGTGAGCCACTGGTTCTGGTGCATCGTGTCGCGCGCGATGAGGTACGAGAGCATGTCCTTCATGCCGGGATCGTCGGTCATCTCCCAGAGCCGCGTCGCCAGCAGGCGGCCGGTCGACTCGGCCATGACGTTCGCCGTCATGTCGGCCGCGAGGTTGCCGCTCGCGACGACGTAGTTCCCGTTGAACGGGACGCCGTCGCTGTCGACCGCCATCGCGTGCAGTCCCGAGGAGAGCACCTGACGGGGCTGGATGCCGTTCATCGTCCCCGCGCCGACCGCCTGCGTCATCTCCCCTTTCAGTTCGAGCGGCGCGCCTTCCAGGTTCTTCGCGACCGCCGTCGCGAGCATCTCGATGTGTCCCAGCTCCTCCGCGCCCGTGTTCAGGAGCATCCGCCGGTATTTTTCGTGCTCCGGCGGCAACGCCCAGGCCTGAAACAGGTACTGCATGGCGACCCGCATCTCGCCCTCGACGCCGCCGATCGCCTGCTGGAGCATCTTCGCGAACACGGGGTTCGGGTCCTCGACTTCGACGTCGTACTGGAGTTTGTTTTCGTGGTAGAACACTGGCCTCCACCACGGGAACGAACAGCGAAGGGCGAAATAAATTCAAGTATCGTACAATACTGCGAATTGTGTCGACGCGGCGAGAGTCACTCGCCCGACACGGAGCGAACGGCGGGTCCTCGGTCGGTGCCGACGGTATCGCTCGACGCTGTCGGCCTCAGCGGTGTCGGTTCAGCCGGTCGCGGAGCCGTTTGGCCGCCCTCCCGGCCGCTTTCTCGAACCCTTCGCCGGCACCGTCGCCCGCGAAGATGATCCCGCGCGAGGAGTTGACGAGGCCGACCCCGTCGGCCAACCCGTGCGTCACGGCGGCTTCCGCGTCCCCGCCCTGCGCGCCGACGCCGGGGACGAGAAACGGCAGGTTCGGCACCCGCTCGCGCAGGTCTTCGAGCTCCTCGGGTGCGGTCGCGCCGACGACGAGCCCGACGTTGCCGCGCTCGTTCCACAGGTCGGCGAGGGCGGCCACCCGCTGGTAGACGGGCTCGCCGGAGGCGAGTTCGAGGTCCTGGAGGTCCGCTCCGCCCGGATTCGAGGTTCGACAGAGGACGAACACGCCCTTGTCCGCCCGCGAGAGAAACGGCTGGAGTGAGTCGCGGCCCATGTAGGGATTGACGGTGATCGCGTCCGCCTCGTCGAGGAGCGCCGCGTACTGCCGCGCGGTGTTGCCGATGTCGGCGCGCTTTCCGTCGAGGAGGACCGGCACGCCCTTGCCGTGGGCGTAGGCGATCGTCTCGCGGAGCGATCGCCAGCCCGCCGCGTCCTCGTAGAACGCGGCGTTCGGCTTGTAGACGGCGGCGTACTCGTGGGTCGCGTCGATGATCCGGCGGTTGAACGCCCAGCGCGGCAGGTCCTTCTCCCGTAGGTGCTCGGGGATTCGCGCCGGATCCGGATCGAGGCCGACGGAGACGACGCTGTCGGTGCGCGCGATTCGATCGCGGAGGCGGTCGAAGAAGCTCATCACCGAAAGGTGGCGCGAACGTGGACTAAGTGTTGCCCTTTTCTACGGATCCGCGCTTCGAGCCGTCCGTGCGATTCGGCGCGGCGGACGCGCCCAGCGCGCGATTCCTGAAATCCGTTTCTGTAACGGAGTCGAGGGAGGGAACTGTTTTCCCGGACGACGCGGTAGTAATTGACATGAGTCACCCCGCCAAGGGTACGACGGCGGAGCCGCCGGAGGCGACTGGCCTCTCCCCCGCCGAGGCGTTCGCGCTCCTCGGCAACGACACGCGGATCGAGATCCTGCAGGCGCTCCTCGACGCCGGCGGCGACGAGCGGCCCATCCCGTTCTCCGACCTGTACGAGCGCGTCGACATCGACGACAGCGCCCACTTCAACTACCACCTGAAGAAGCTCACGGACCACTTCGTCCGCCGGACGGACGAGGGGTACGAGTTTCAGTACCCGGGCCGGAAGGTCGTCCGATCCGTCTTCGCGGGGATGTTCACCGACAGCGCGCGGCTGGAGCCGTTCGAGGCTCCGGGTTCGTGCTACGACTGCGGCGGATCTCTCTTCGCGTGGTACCTCGACGAACACCTCACCATCGAGTGCGAGGCGTGCGGCGCGACGCACGTGAACTACTCGTTCCCGCCGGGCGGCCTCGACGACCGGACGCCCGGGGAGCTGCTGCAGGCGTTCCACCACCACGTCAGACACCACTACTGCCTCGCCGCGGACGGCGTCTGTCCGGAGTGCATGGGGAAGGTGGAGACGACGGTCTCCCGGACGGCGGAGTCGTCCGATCTCGACGTCGCGGTCGTCCACGAGTGCACCCGGTGCCGAAACCGGCTCCACTCGTCCGTCGGGTTGAACCTCCTCGACAACGCCGAGGTGCTCACCTTCCACGCGGAGCGCGGCGTCGACCTCAGCACCCGGCCGTTCTGGACGTTCGACTGGTGCGTGAGCGACGAGCGGACGACGATCCTCTCGGAGGAGCCGATGCGCGTTCGCCTCGACATCCCCTGCGGCGACGACGCGATGTGCATCGTCCTCGACGACGACCTCGACGTGGTCGACGTGGACGGCTGCGCGCGGCCGATCGAGGCGGACGGCGCGGGCGGAGCGGATCGAGCGCGCGAGACCGGCGGCGCGGACGACGACTGAGCCGTCCGGGAGCGACCGAGTCGCCGGGCATTCGCCGGCCGTCGCGGGCGCACTCATCGCGCCGACGCGCTCACCGTCCGTCGTAGACGACGTCGCCGTCGACGATCGTCATCGCCACCCCGGTCTCCGCGATCTCCTCGGGGTGCTCCCACGGGGAGCGCTCCAGCGCGACGAGGTCCGCCCGCTTTCCCGCCTCGACGGTCCCGAGACGCTCCTCGTCGAAGCCGGCGTACGCGGCCCCGAGGGTGTACGCGCGGAGCGCCTCGGTCACGGGGAGCCGCTGGCTCTCCGCGGGCGCGTTCACGGCGTGGTGGACGCCGAGGAGCGGGTCGAGCGGCATGCAGTCGCTCCCGAACGCGAGGGGTGCGCCGGCCGAAAGCAGGGCGGGGTAGCGGTTCGTCTCCGTCCGCCGGTCGCCGAGGCGGGCGTCGTAGAGGCCGCCCTCGCCGGCCCACTTGAGGAAGTTCGGCTGGACGGACGCGACGACGCCGAGGTCGCCGAACCGCGCGATCGCCTCGTCGCTCGCCAGTTCGACGTGCTCGACGCGGTGGCGCGACGCGCCCGGGTCCTCGCAGTCGGCGTAGGCGTCGAGCGCTGCGTCTATCGCCTCGTCGCCGATGGCGTGGGCCGCCACCTGGAAGCCGGCGGCGTCGGCCCGGGCGACGAGGTCCTCCAGCTCCGCCGGATCGACCACCCACTGGCCGGTCGCGTTCGGGTCGGCGCTCCCGCCGACCTCCCCGTCCGGACCGGCGTCGGCGTACGGCTCCGAGAGCTTCGCGGTCCGGCCGCCGAAGCTGCCGTCGGTGAACGTCTTGATCGCGCCCGTGCGGACCATCCCGCTGCCGTGGTTGGTTCGCAGGCCGGCCTCGATCAGGGCGTCGAGGTGGTCCGACCAGTAGTTGATCCGGACGCGGAGCGTGAGTTCCCCGGCGAGGTCGAGGTCGCGGTACGCCCGCGGGGCGTGCGACCTGCGGACCATGTCGTGGACGCCGGTCACCCCGCGCTCGTTGGCGGCCCGCTGGGCGGCCCGGACGAGCGCGATCGTCTCCTCGGGGCCCGGTTCGATCGCCCGGTAGACGACGTCCGCGGCCTCCTCGACGACGACGCCCGTCGCCTCGTCGCCGTCGCGGTGGACGTCTCCCGCGGGCATGCCGTCGACGAGTCGATCGAGCGCAACCGAGTTGAGCGAGGCGACGTGCATGTCCTCGCGGAAGGCGACGACCGGCCGTTCCGCGGAGACGGCGTCGAGGTCCTCGCGCCGCAGGTACCGGGGCTCGTCCCACCCGCTCTCGTCGTAGCCGAACCCGAGGATCCACTCGTCCTCGTCGCCCCCTTCGAGGTCCGTCGCGCGCTCTCGGAGGCGCGTCCGGCACTCCTCGGGGCCGCCCGCCCCGGCGAGGTTCGCGTGGACGAGGTACCGACCGGTCATGGGGAGGTGCGTGTGGGCGTCGACGAATCCGGGGAGGAGGGTGCGACCGTCGAGACCCACCACCTCGGTTTCGACCCCCGCGAGGAATCCGAGGTCGTACGCGGACCCGACCCGGACGATGCGACCGTCGCGGATCGCGACGGCCTCGTGGACCTCGTCGGCGTCGCCGTCGGATCTTCCGTCGGCGTCTGCGAGCGTGTGGACCTCCGCGTTCGTCAGGAGGAGGTCTGCGGCTTCGGTCATGGTGACCGTGGGGCGGTCGCGCGGCAAAACGGTTCGGGAACCGGCCGCAGCGTTCGACCGGCGCGATCGTTCGGTTCGACGGTTCCACGCCGTCCGCCGCGGAGGCGCGGAACCGACAACCCTTAGCGACCGCCGGAACGACCGTCCGCCATGACCGACACCGCGGACTCCGACGCGCCGGACGCGGCCGAACTCGCAGAGCGCGTCCGCGACGGCGACGCCCCGTTCTACGACCTCGAAGCGCACGCGGACGCCGACACCGCGGCCGCCGCCCGACGACTGCTCGTCGAGGCGCACTCGGGCGCGGATCTCGACGCCGTCGGCGCGTACGGCTTCGACGCCGCCGCGGCGGACGCCGCCGTCGAGAACATGATCGGCGCGGCGCAGATCCCGATGGGCGTCGTCGGCCCCGTCGAGATCGACGGCGGCGCGCGCTCGGGCGAGCGGTACCTCCCGCTCGCGACGACCGAGGGGGCGCTCCTCGCCAGCGTCAACCGCGGCTGCTCCGTCATCGGGCGGGCCGGCGGCGCGACCGCGCGCGTGTTCAAATCGGGGATGACCCGGGCGCCGGCCTTCCGCGTCGCCGACGTCGCCGAGGCCGAGGCGCTGGTCGGGTGGGTTCGCGAGAACGAGGCCGACCTCGCCGCGGCGGCCGAGGCGACGACGAACCACGGCGAACTGCTCGACGTGACGACCTACGTCGTCGGCAACACCGTCTTCCTCCGGTTCCGCTACGACACGAAGGACGCGATGGGGATGAACATGGTCACGATCGCCACCGAGGCGGCCTGCGACCTCGTCGAGTCCGAGACGACCGCCTCGCTCGTCGCGCTCTCCGGGAACCTCTGCACCGACAAGAAGCCCGCCGCGATCAACGCGGTCGAGGGCCGGGGGCGGAGCGTCGCGGCCGACGCGACGCTCCCCCGGGAAGTCGTCGAGGAGCGCCTGCACACGACGCCGGAGGCGATCGCGGAGATCAACACCCGGAAGAACCTCGTCGGCAGCGCGAAGGCGGCGAGCCTCGGATTCAACGCACACGTCGCGAACGTCGTCGCCGCGATGTTCCTCGCGACCGGACAGGACGCCGCGCAGGTCGTCGAGGGGGCGAACGCGATCACGACGGCGGAGGTCGACCCCGACGGCGACCTCTACGTCTCCGTCTCGCTCGCGAGCCTCGAAGTCGGCACCGTCGGCGGCGGGACGAAGCTCCCGACGCAGGCCGCGGGTCTCGACGTGCTGGGCGTCCGCGGCGGCGGCGATCCCGCCGGCTCCAACGCCGACGCGCTCGCCGAGTGCGTCGCCGTCGGCGCGCTCGCCGGCGAACTCTCGCTGCTCGCGGCGCTCGGCTCGCGGCACCTGTCGAGCGCCCACGAGAGCCTCGGCCGGTAGCCCGTCGACCCGCCCTCGCCCGAGCGACCACCCCGTCGCGACCTCCCGGTTTCACTTTCACTTTCACCGCGCGGACAAGGCTCGATTTTAATCATACACGTCTCTTCGTGGAAAATGCGTCCGTCGGTGAGCACCTGCGGGCGCACCCACCCATGAGTCCCGACTGCCCCCCTCACGACACGCCGGAATCGCGCGCCTACCGGTGGCTGCGGTTGGTGAAGGCGCTGCTCGCGGTCGTCGTCTCGGCGCTGACCGTCGTCGAACTGCTGGGCGGGCTGTGACGCCGGACCCAGAGTGCCCCTAGAGGAGCCGATAGCGCCCTCGGCTCTCGCTCGCCTCGCCGCGGCGCACGAGCGCCGCGAGTAGGTCGCGGGCGGCGTCGGCCGGCACGTCGCGTTCCGTCGCGTACTCGACGACCTCCCCCTCGGTCGGCCGGTCGCCCTCGCGGAGGGCGTCCTCGACGATCTCGCGCCGCCCCCGAGCGCGGCCGCCAGAGACGTCCCCCGCGGCGGCGACCTCGTCGGCGTCGAGTCCCGCCCCTTCGAGGAACTCCCGGTCGTCGACTCCGACGTCGTCGAGCCGACCCTCCATCGCCGCCACGTCGTCGAGTTCCGAGAAGGCGTCGCCGTGACCGCTCTTTCTCGCGAGCATCGCCGCGCGGACCTGCCGCGCCTGCTCGCGGTCGTCCGACTCGAAGAACCGCCGGAGCTTCCGCGTCCGGTGCCGCTTGCCGCAGCGGGAACACCGCGCCGTTTCGCCGGGGTCGCTGAGCAGCCAGAGGTTGCCACAGTCGGTGCAGCCGACCACCGCGTACATGAACCTCCGTTGGTCGCTCCCGCGCTTGAATCTACTGTCCCGCTGCGGATCGCCCGGCTCTCCTGTCGGACGACGGCGACAAGCGTCTTGGTTCGACCGTCCGACACCGTCGCATGCGAAGTGACCCTCGATGACGCTGACCGAAACGATCGCGGCGGTCGTGCGGACCGCCCGCGACCGCGACGTCACCTTCATGGCGGCGGGGTTCGCCCACTACGCCTTCGCGTCGATCGTCCCGCTCCTGCTCGTCGCGCTCGCCGCCGCCTCGTTCGTCGGCGAGGGGCGGTTCGTCCGCGACCTCATCGCGGGCCTCGGATCGACGCTCACCCCCAGCGCGCGGCGGGTCCTCGTTCGGCTGCTGACCGCGACGAGCGGCCGGGCGGGCGCGGGGATCGTCGGCCTGATCGCGGCGCTGTGGAGCGGCTTGAAGGTCTTTCGCGGGCTCAAGATCGCGTTCGCGTCGGTGTACGACGCGGAGGCCGCGATCTCCCTGTCGGACCAGGTGCGCGACGGCGTCGTCGTCCTCAGCCTGATCGCCCTCGCGCTCGTCGCGATGACGCTGTCCGGGATCGTCGCTTCGTTCGTCGACCTCCCCGTCGCGCACCCGGCGCTCGCGAGCGCCGTCGTCCTCTTTTCGACGTTCGTGCTCGCGTTCCTGCCGATCTACTACGTCCTGCCGCCGGTGCCGGTGTCGCTCCGCGAGGTCCTCCCGGGGACCCTCTTCGCCGCCCTCGGCTGGCTGGTCCTGCAGTTCGGCTTCGCGCTCTACACGCGGGTCGCCGGCGAGTACGCCGCCTACGGTCTCCTCGGCGCGGTGCTCCTCTTCGTGACGTGGCTGTACGTCGGCGGAATCGTCCTGCTTCTCGGCGCCGTGGTCAACGCGGTGCTGGCGCGGGAGACGCCGCTGGCGACGCTCCGCGCGCCGCGGTAGTTCGTTCGCCCGCGGCGAGCAGTCCGCCCGGGGTGACCTTTATCGTCCCCGCCCGCGCTCGGACGCGCATGGAGCGCGTACCCACCGATGCGGTCGACTCGACGGAGGCGGTGTCCGGCGTCCACCTCTCGCAACTCGCCGCTGGCGAGCGGATGAGCGTCCAGCACTTCGTCATCGAACCCGGCGCGACGGTCCCGGAGCACAGCCACCACCACGAGCAGACGGGGTACATCGTCGAGGGGACGCTGACGTTCCTCGTCGACGGGGACGAAGTCCGCGTCGAGGCGGGCGACTCCTACGTGATCCCGGGCGAGGAACCGCACGCGGCGGAGAACCGGGGGGAGACGCCGGTGAAAGGCGTCGACATTTTCGGGCCGCCGCGAACGGATCCCGACTGGAAGGAGTAGACTATAAGAGGGCACGGGAAGAGGGCAGGGGAGCGCCGATCGACCCCGTCGGGCCGACGCGGTTCAGTCGACCTCGAACCCCATCTCTTCGAGCACGCCCGGCACGCGGTTTCGGTGGTCGCCCTGGAGCTCGACGGCGGTCTCCTCGACCGTCCCGCCGGTCGCGAGCTTGCGTTTCAGCTCCGATGCCACCTCGTCGATGTCGATGACGCTGGTCTCGAATCCCTCGACGATGGTCACGGGCTTGCCGTAGCGGCGTCGCTCGACGCGCACGGAGAGCCGCTGCTCCGCGCGGTCGAGGTCGGCCAGGGGGTCGAGGTCGTCGAAGTCGTCGAACGGATCGCCGTTTGTCACGACGTACCGTACGGGACGGACGGCAAAGAATGTGGTGCGAGCGTGCCGCCGGGGACCGCCGGGTACTCTCCCGCGAATCGTGCACTGGCGGGCGGACCTCACTTGTCGCGGGCGGTCGCCTCTCGTTATTTAACGACCGTAATTGATTATTCTGGCTCTGTTGGAATTTTCATGGAGTTACAGGTACGTCCGGTAGTGTGAGCGAATGCAGACCCTCCCGAAGTCGCGGTTACTTCGGTTCGTTGAGCAAGCATTCCACTTGGCCTCACGAGCTATCGCTCGTTACTCATCGAAGTTCTCGAAACGCCGGCACACACTTCAACAGCACATCGTCTTGCTCTGTCTCAAGATACGGAAGAATACGACGTACCGCGAGCTACTTGACGAGCTTATCGAGATGCCCCGGATTCGGAATGCCATCGATTTTGAGGAACTACTGTCTCCTTCGACGTTATGTAAGGCGTTCAATCGGCTCGATATGGCGGTTTGGCGTGTCCTGCTCAACCTCTCGGTTACACTTCTCCCGACCAACGGTGTCGTCGGGATCGACGCCTCCGGGTTCGACCGCAGTTACGCCTCAAAACACTACACGAAGCGAACGAAGTTGACGATTCAGCAGTTGAAAGTTACACTGCTCGTAGACACGAGAGCGAATGCGATCATTGATGTCCACGTAACGACGACCAGAAAACACGACTCGCAGATCGCGCCGTCACTCATCAGGCGCAATACCGGTGAGGTGGCGATTCTTCTCGGTGACAAAGGATACGACGACCGGAAGGTTCGGGCGTTAGCCTGTGAGGAGAATCTTCGTCCGCTTATCAAACACCGAGAGTTCTCGGCACTTCACAAGGCATGGAATGCTCGGCTGGACGCCGACCTTTACGGCCAACAGAGTCAGAACGAGACGGTAAACTCCCGTCTCAAGCGAAAATATGGGGCATTCGTGCGCTCACGACACTGGTGGAAGCAGTTTCGTGAGCTCGTTATCGACTGTCTCACTCACAATATCGAGAAGACACTCTGAACAGTGTGGGTATAGATCAACGATGAAGCGAACCAAGCCGTAACATCTCTGATTTTCGTTAGAAGCGCCATGACCGATACAGAGACTGTATGCAGCAGAGCGTTTTCTATAGATGGTGTGAGTGGCAAGCGGGCAACGAGACATGTCTGGCGTGAGCGAGTTCTCCATGGGAGCCAGGCTCAGCAGCGTCCCCACTAAGATGCAATTTCTATCGGTTGGGATTCTTGGCGTCCCAATCGTTAACCCGCATCCGACCTTCTATAGAGTATGGTGAAGAATGACCCGGCGAATGATGAGTCGCCCTCCGAAGAAATCGATGCGATAATCGAGGACTTGGACGACTGGAAAGGAGAGACCCTCTCCCAGGTTCGCAGTCTCATCAAAGAAGCCGACCCCGATGTCGTGGAAGAGGTGAAGTGGAAAAAGCCCTCGAACCCCGAGGGTGTGCCAGTCTGGTATCACGATGGCATCATCTGCAACGCTCAGGCGTTCAAGGAGAAAGTGAAAGTGACCTTCGAGAAGGGTGCCTCGATGGAAGACCCCGAAGGCCTGTTTAACGCAAGCCTCGATGCCAAGGTCAGCCGAGCTATCGACATCTACGAGGGTGATGAACTCGACGAAGCGGCATTCAAATCCCTCGTTCAAACCGCCGTGAGCCTGAACGAGTCCTAGCAGCACATCGCTCAGGTCGAATCAAACCATCGTTTGAGCACCCGCAGAGTTCACGCTCCGAAACTGTTTTTTTCGACACCCGGCCTGACCGATACACAGCGCGTATGCAGCACGCACGCAAAAATGTCTATCGAAACTGGTAGTTCCTTTAACAATCAGGTCGCCCACCTGCGGAACGGCCATTCTGGCGGGGAAAACGTCGAAGAAATAGGATTTCAACAAAGCCATTATTTTCTATGGTAGAGATAGCCGGATATGCGATTAAGAACGAGCGCGTTCAACTCGCGGTAGCAGTCGCTCTCACGTTCGGTCTCTTGGACTACTTCGTAATATCTCCGACTCGGGGCCCACTACTAGAGTTCGCAATTTCGGTATCCGTTACTGTAATTTCCTTTGTGACTGTTATTATTCTATCCACTAACAAGACCAAACCGTAGGTACAATCGGTAACCTCTGAGACTGGCGTTACTCTACGGCCGAGAATCCCCTCGCAGGGTCACGGGTCTCAGATCCCTCAGATTTCGAGATTCACGGATTCGTTTGCCTAGTGAAATCAGATCGAAAGAAGCAGATCCGTCGGCCGAACGGTCGAGGTCCGTCTACGCCAGCTTCTCGACGTTCTCGACGATCTTGTCGGCGAACTCGCTGGTGGCGAGCTTCTCGCCGCCGTCGATCTGCCGGTGGAGGTCGTAGGTGACCTCCTTCGAGGCGATCGTCTCCTCGACGGCGTCGCGGACGAGCGTCGCCGCGTCCTTCCAGCCGAGGTACTCGAGCATGATGCGGCCCGAGAGGATCATCGCCGTCGGGTTCACCTTGTCCTCGCCGGCGTACTTGGGCGCGGAGCCGTGGACGGGTTCGGCCAGACAGCGGCCGTCGCCGAAGTTCGCGCCGGGGGCGATGCCGAGGCCGCCGATCTGCGCGCCCGCCGCGTCGGACATGTAGTCGCCGTTGAGGTTCATCGTCGCGATCACGTCGTACTGGCCCGTGCGGGTGAGGAGCTGCTGGAGCATGTTGTCCGCGATGCGGTCCTTGACGACGAGCTTGTCCGCGGGCTGTTCACCGTCGTACTCGTCCCACAGCGCGTCCTCGGTGATGGTGACGTCGCCGTACTCCTCCTCGGCGAGTTCGTAGCCCCAGTCGCGGAACGCGCCCTCGGTGAACTTCATGATGTTGCCCTTGTGGACGAGCGTCACCGAGTCGCGGTCGTTCTCCAGCGCGTACTCGATCGCCTGCCGGACGAGCCGCTTGGTCCCGAACTCCGTGATCGGCTTGACGCCGATGCCGATGGGGCCGTCGTGCAGCTTGTCGCCGACGCCCATCTCCCCCGCGAGGAACTCCTTTACCTCCTCGACCTCGCCGGTGCCGGCCTCCCACTCGATGCCGGCGTAGACGTCCTCCGTGTTCTCGCGGAAGAACACCATGTCCATCGCTTCGGGGTTCTTCACGGGCGAGGGGACGCCGTCGATGTGGTAGGTCGGTCGGACGTTCGCGTACAGGTCGAGCTTCTGGCGGAGGGCGACGTTCAGCGAGCGAAAGCCCGCGCCGACGGGCGTGGTGAGCGGGCCCTTGATGGCGACGCGGAACTCGCGGATGGCGTCGACGGTGTCGTCGGGGAGGTTCTCGCCGTACTCGTCGCGGGCGGACGCGCCGGCGTAGACGCGCATCCAGCTGATCGAGCGACCGGTCGCCTCGGCGGCGGCCTCGAGGACCTTCTGGGCGGCGGGGCCGACGTCGGTGCCGATGCCGTCGCCGTGGATGATCGGGATGATCGGCTGCTCCGGGACGTCGAGCTTCCCGGTCTCCTCGTCGGCGAGCGTGATCTTCTCCCCCTCCGAAGGGACCTCGACCTTGTCGTAGCTCATGAACGTTCGGTGGTTTCCCGAGCAGCCTAAAATGCCTGCCGTTCTCCGCCGCGAGTCGCAAATGTCGCCGGGAGACCGGCCCGTCAGCACGTCGCACGACCGCCGGGCGTCCGGCTTCGACCAGCGCGGTTGGGTCGAGGCGCGGTTGGATCGAGGCGCGGTTCGACCGAGGCGCGCTCGGACCGACACGCAGATGTGCCGCACGCGCGACGCGTCGAGTGCCATGCACGTCATCGTCCACGGGGGCGCGGGGGGCGTCCCCGACGACCCCGGACCCAGACAGGCCGTCCTCGACGCGGCGGCCGCGCGCGGCACCGAGGCGGCGACGCCGCTCGACGCCGTCGAGGCGGCCGTGAACGTACTCGAATCGGACGAACGGTTCAACGCGGGCGTCGGCGGCGCGGTCCAGTCGGACGGCGTCGTCCGGACCGACGCCGGGATCATGACCAGCGACCGCGCGGTCGGCGCGGCGGCCGGCATGCCGGGCGTCGAACGCGCCGTCTCGGTCGCCCGCGTCGTCATGGAGGAGACGCCGCACGTCCTCGTCGCGGGGGAGCGGGCCGTCGACCTCGCCGCCGACTTCGGCGTCGAAACCGGCGTCGACCTGCTGACGGCGCGGAGCCGCGAGCGGTGGGAGGAGGCGAACCCGCCGTCGGAGGCGGGCGAGTCCCCACCGAGGGCCCACCTCGCGTGGCTCCGCGACCGGTGGGGCGACCACGACGCGGGTGAGGGCGACTCCGTCGACCGCGACGGAGGTGATGGCGTCGACCGCGCCGACCGCGGCGCGGGAACGCTCGACCACACCGATCACGACACGGTCGGGGCGGTGGCGAGCGACGGGGAGACGTTCGCGGCGGCGACCTCGACGGGCGGGCGCTGGTTCGCGCTCGCCGGCCGCGTCGGCGACGTGCCGCAGGTCGGCTCGGGCTTCTACTGCGCTCCGGCGGGGGGAGCGAGCGCGACCGGCTTCGGCGAGGACATCGCCCGCGTCACCCTCTCGCGCCGCGCCGTCTCGCTCCTCGAACGGGGACTCGACGCGGAAACGGCGGCTCACGTAGCGATCGAGGAGTTCGGCGAACTCACCGGGTCGGAGGCGGGGCTGATCGTGCTCGACGCCGACGGCGCGGGGAGCGCCTACAACAGCGACGGGATGCAGACCGCGGTCGCGCGGTCCTGAGCGGAGGTGGAAAACGGGCGGCGATGCCGGGGTGACCCGTCTCGACCGCGCTACGAACCCTCGGTGAACACGTCGCCGAGGTCGACGGACGGTTCGCGTCGTCCCTCGGCGCGAAGCGGCTGCGGCTCCTCCGCCGGTGCGCTCGCCCTCGTCCGTTCCATCAACCGCTCGTGGGCGTTTCTGACCGGCTCGTCGTTCGTCGGACGCACCTGCTCGTAGCGTCCGTCTGGACGCATCACCCACCGTTTGCGGTTGTCCGAGAGCATCGCGTCGAGGATCGTCCGCAGTTCCTCGCGGAGCGCCCCGCCCTCGACCGGCGCGACCGCCTCGACCCGGCGGTCGAGGTTCCGGGTCATCCAGTCGGCGGAGCCGACGTAGTACGCCGGGTCGCCGTCGTTGTGGAAGTAGAAGATCCGCGAGTGTTCGAGAAAGCGGCCGACGACGCTGTGGACGGAGACGGTGTCGCTCACGCCCTCCAGCCCCGGCCGGAGCCGACAGATGCCGCGGACCAGGAGGTCGATCTCGACGCCCGCGATCGACGCCTCGTACAGTTCGCGGACGATCGCCGGGTCCTCCAGCGCGTTCATCTTCGCGACGATCCGCCCCTCCTTCCCCTCGCGGGCGTGTTCCGCCTCCCGCCGGATGAGGTCCGTGAACCGCCCGCGCATGTTCTCGGGGGCGACGAGGAGTTTTCTGTACCGCTCGTGCAGCGAGTGGCCGGTGAAGAAGTTGAACAGCTTCACGAGGTCCTGTCCGACGTCGCGGTCCGCGGTCAGGAGTCCGAGGTCGACGTACGTCTTCGCCGTTTCGGAGTGGTAGTTTCCGGTGGCGACGTGCGAGTACAGCCGCACGTCCTCGCCCTCCTCGCGGACGACGAGCGCGGTCTTGCTGTGGGTCTTCAGCCCGATCGTCCCGTAGGCGACGTGGATCCCCTCCTCCTCCAGCCGTTTCACCCACCGGAGGTTGTTCTCCTCGTCGAACCGCGCCTTCACCTCGACCATCACCGCGACCTGTTTCCCGTTCTTCGCCGCCTCGATCAGACTCTCTATCACCTGCGAGTCGCTGGCGGTGCGGTAGATCGCCGCCTTTATCGCGAGCACGTCCGGATCGCTCGCGGCGGCGTCGAGGAACGCCTGCACGGTGTTCGAAAACGAGTGGTACGGGTGGTGGACGAGCACGTCGTCGCGAGCGATCTCCGCGAACAGCTCCGCCGGGCGGTCGGAGTCGAGCCCCGCAAAGCGCGGGTGGACCTGCGGCGTCCACGGGTCGAGCCGCAGGTCCGGCCGATCGAGCCCCGTGAGGTCCACGAAGCCGCGGTAGTCGAGCGGACCGTCGAGTTCGAACACTTCCCGCTCGTCGACGCCCAACTGCTCCGTCAGGAGCGCCCGCGCCCGCTCGGGCATGTCCGCGGCGACTTCCAGCCGGACGACGGTGGCGAAGCGGCGCTGGCGGAGCACGTCCTCGATCATCTCGATCAGCCCCTCCGCGACCTCCTCGTTGCGCCGGACCTCCGCGTTGCGCGTCACGCGGAACAGCGACGCGTCGAGCACCTCGACGTTCGGAAAGAGCAGATCGAGGTTCGCCTCGACGACCTCCTCCAGGGGGACGAACGTCGCCTCGCACCCGTCGGCGGTCGCTCCGTTCCCACCGATCGTCCGGTTCTCGTCGGCCTCCCCGTTCCTCCCGTCGACCGCGCCGTTCCCCGCAGCCGCACTCTCCTCTCCGTCGACGCGAACCAGCCGCGGGCGGTTCTTGGGGATCTTCACGCGCGAGAATTTCACCTCGTCGTCCGGCCCCTCGCGCGTCAGCACGCCGAGCGAGAGGCTCAGGTTCGAGATGAAGGGAAACGGGTGCGCCGGGTCGAACGTGAGGGGCGTGAGCGTCGGCAGCACCGAGCCCTCGAAGTACTCCCTGAGGCGCGTTCGCTCCGCCCCGCTCAGGTCGTCGTGTTCGACGACGCGGATTCCCGCCTGGGCGAGCCGCGGGCCGGAGTTCCTCGCGGTAGCAGCGAGCCTGCGTCTCGAACAGCTCGTGCGCCTCGACCAGGATCTCCCGCCACTGCTCTGTCGGCGTCCGGCCGTCCGCGGTGAGCTCGGTGACGCCGGCGTCCATCTGCTGTTTCAGCCCGCCCACGCGCTTCATGAAGAACTCGTCCATGTTCGTCGTGAAGATGGCGAGGAACTTCGCGCGCTCTAAGAGCGGGTTGCGGTCGTCGAGCGCCTCGTGGAGCACCCGACGCTGAAACGCCAGCTCGCTCAGCTCGCGGTTCAGGTAGTACGTCGGATCGTCGAGGTCGGGCGTCCTCCCCTCGCCGGCGTCCGCGTCCCCGCCGGTCGTCTCCTCGTCGATCTTCGCCTCGTCGATCTTCGCCTCTCCACCGTTTACCGCATCCTCGTCGTGGCTCACGCTCGTCCTCCGGTCCGTCATCGAACCGTCGCCGTCCGCGGTGTGACGATCTTCGACTCCTTTCTGTCCTGGACGGTCCGCCCCGCGTCGACGGCGACGAACTCGTCGCCGTACCAGTCGTAGGCGGTCAGTTGGCCGCCGTACACGCATCCGGTGTCGAGTCCGAGCGCGTGCTCGTGCACCGCCGGCCGCGCCATCACGGTGTGTCCGAAGAACACGCGCTCTGGCCCGGTGTAGCGCTCGAACCAGAACGGTCGATCGTAGCTCCCGTCCGGCGCGAGCGAGCGCGTGTTCTGGAGGTCGTCGATCGAGTGCGCCGAGAGGGGTTTTCGCGGGTCGACGCCGCCGTGGACGACGAGCGCCCCGTCCCACGAGATCGCGACCGGGAGCGACCGGATCCACGCCACGTCCTCGTCTGTGAGATCCGGGACGGTCTTCTCGCCGCGGAGGACCTTCTCCTCGTTGTTCCCACGGACGGACACCATGTTCGGCGACTCGCGGACGAGTTCCGCGACCCCGTGGTTGTCCGGCCCCTTCCGGATCAGGTCGCCGACGAACGCGACGAGGTCGTCATCGCCGGGGTCGAGTTCCGAGAGGAGCGATCGAAGCGCAGCCAGACAGCCGTGGACGTCGCCGACGACGTACACGTCGTCCCAGCGGTCGACGTCGACGCGCAGGTGGTGTGGCTCGACGGTGTCGTTGAAGCGGACGGTCATTGAGTTCTGTCCGTCGGCGAGGTACGGTAGTCGGGAAATAAACGGTTACTAAGAGAGATATACGGCGCTATATATCACTACGTAACCGAGGCCGGCCGTCCCCGACCGCCGTTTCGTCCCCGACCGTCCGCCGTTGCGTCCTCGGACGACCGCCGTCTCGGCCGCCGACGGTCGAATGTCGCAATCTCTTTGGCGCGATCGGACGAAGCACCCGGGCATGAGCATCGGACCCCTCGACGACGAGGTCGTCGGGAAGTATCGGGAGGCCGGCGAGGTCCTCCGGACCGTACTGGACGAAACCGCAGAACTGATCGAACCGGGGGTGACGCACCTCGAAGTCGCGGAGCACGCGGAGTCGCGGATCCGCGAGCTCGCGGACGGCTGCGCGTTCCCGGCGAACATCAGCGTCGACGAGGAGGCGTCGCACGCGACGCCCGCCGCGGACGACGACGCAAAGTTCGGCGAGGAGATGGTCTGTCTCGACCTCGGCGTCCACGTGGACGGGTACATCGCCGACGCGGCGGTGACGGTCGACCACTCCGGCAACGACGAACTCGTCGAGGCCGCGGAGCAGGCGCTGGAGGCGGCGATCGACGCCGTCGGGCCGGGCGTCGAAACCGGCGAGATCGGGGCGGAGATCGAGGACGTCATCCGCGGGTACGGCTACACGCCGGTGCTCAACCTCTCCGGGCACGGCGTCGAACGGTACGACGCGCACACCGGCCCGAGCGTTCCGAACCGCGGGACCGAACGCGGGGTCGAATTGACGGTCGGCGACGTGGTCGCCATCGAACCGTTCGCGACCGACGGCCGCGGCAAGGTGAGCGAGGGGAGCAAAGAGGAGATCTACGAACTCGTGAACGAGCGGTCGGTCCGCAACCGCGGGGCGCGGCAGGTACTCGAAACGGTCTCTTCGGAGTTTCGGACGCTCCCGTTCGCCGCCCGGTGGCTCGACGGCCCGCGGACGGAGATGGCGCTCCGTCGCCTGAAACAGCAGGACGTCCTCCGCGGGTACCCCGTGCTGAAGGAGGAAGCGGGCCGCCTCGTCAGCCAGGCGGAACACACCGTCATCGTCACCGAGGACGGCTGCGAGATCACGACGCTGTGACCTCCGCGGCCCCCTTCGCTCGATCGACGGCCGCGGCTCGGCGGGGCAAAACGGAACGAATCGGTACGCAGCGGTCGCCTTCAGGCGTTGTTCATGCGCTGGATCGTTTCGCTACCGCACTCCATGCAGACCGCGACGCGGTAGGGCTCTCGGGAAAACTCCGCGTTCTCCTTTTTCGAACTCTCGGTCCGTAGTTCCACCCGCACCTTGTGTAACGTCTCACCACAGCACTCCGAACACGGTTCGGTGACTCCATCAAGGTCGGATGGTTGTGTTGCCATAGTATCGATTCAACCGGCGGCCGATAGAATAAAGACCGATATCTGTTCCACACCATTTCGACAGTTCATCGGACGTTTTCGGGCGTCTGAGGCCGCGAAGCGCAGGAATATACAAGCCAGTCTTAGGTTCGACATACGGATCGTTGTTTCCGTTCAATCCGCGGTTATACCCCTCCTAAGCCCGGAAATCCGCGCTCGGAGACAAACGATAAGCGGGTGGGACGTCACGGGTCGATATGGAGCAGATCTTCGCCCCGTGGCGGATCGAGTGGGTCGAGCGCGAAGGCGACGGCGGCGACGGCTGCCCGTTCTGTACCCTTCCGGAGCGGGAGAACGACCGCGAGGCCCGAATCGTGGCCCGGAGCGACCGCTGCTTCGTGCTGCTGAACAACTACCCGTACAACCCCGGGCACGCGATGGTGATCCCGCGGCGGCACACGGGCGAGTACGCCGAGCTTTCCGACGCGACCCTCCTCGATCACGCGCGACTGAAAGGGCGCACGTTCGCCGCGATCTCCGAAGCCCTCTCCCCTGACGGGTTCAACGCCGGGTTAAACCTCGGCGGGGCGGCCGGCGGCTCGATCGGCGACCACCTGCACACCCACGTCGTGCCGCGGTGGGACGGCGACACGAACTTCATGCCGGTCGTCGGCGACACGAAGGTCGTCGTCGAGGCGCTCGACGACACCTACCGACGGCTCCACGAGGCATTCGCGTCGCAGGAGGGCGCGGTCGTTCCGGGACCCGACCGAGCCGTCCGTTTCGATTGAGGTCACCTTCCGGCCGAGGTCGGCGCGCCCGACGGCTCGCGCGCGGCGGACGCGGCCCGAAGGGCCTTTGGAGGCCGCCGGCGAACCGCCGTTGATGGAGCGGAAAGCGGCCGTCAGGCGGATCGGGGTGGCGGTGCTCGGGATCAACCTCCTCCTGATGGTCGGCAAGGGCGCGGTGTGGGCTTCGACGGGGAGCCTCGCGGTCGGTTCCGAAGCGGTCAACAGCCTCACGGACTCCGCGTACAGCCTCATCGTCCTCGCGGGGCTGTACCTCACGACCCGACCGCCGGACTTCGAGCACCCCCACGGTCACGAGCGCATCGAGCCGTTCGTCTCGCTCTTCGTCGCGGCGGGCGTGTTCGCCGCCGGCGGCGCGGTTCTCTGGCGGTCGGCGACGACCGTCCTCTCGGGGAACGTCGCCGCCGGCGGATCGAGTCCCGTGGCCGTCGCCGTGCTCGTCGCGACCGCCGTCGCGAAGTACCTCCTGTATCGGTACTGCCTGCGCGTCGGGAGGGCGCACAACTCGCCGGCGGTCGTCGCGACCGCGGTCGACAACCGAAACGACATCCTCACGGCGACCGCCGCGCTGGTGGGCGTGATCGGGGCGGGCGTCGGCTACCCCCTGTTGGACCCGCTCGCCGCCGGCGTCGTCTCGTTCGGCATCCTCTACACCGGCGTCGAGATCGTCCGCGACAACGTGAACTACCTCGTGGGCGCCGCCCCGCCCGAGTCGCTCAGGGCGGAGATCGTCCGACGCGCGCTCTCGCACCCCGACGTGATGGGCGCGCACGACGTCGTCGCCCACTACGTCGGCCCGGAGATCGACGTGAGCCTCCACATCGAGGTCGAGGGGGCCATGACGCTGCTGGAGGCCCACGCGATAGAGACGGCGGTCGTCCGATCGGTGCAGGAGATCGACGCCGTCGACGACGTGTTCGTCCACGTCGATCCCCGGGAGCTCGGCGAGTGGAAGGCGGACGAGGAGACCGATCGGCTCGCGGACTACGCTGCCCCGACGGAGGAGGCGGGGGGCGACGACGCGGTCGAAGGCGACGACGCGAGCGCGGGACTCGAATCGGAAGCGGACGACGCGACCGCCGGCCACGCATCGAGATCCGACGACGCCGACGTCGGCCCCGCAACGAAGTGAACCGCCGCCTCGCTCTCTCGCCCCACCACGATCATGCGGACCCACCCCAACTCGGGAATCCTGACCGCCGCCTTCGCCACGATCCAGCCTGATCGGACGGGCGGCGAAATTTCGACTGCCTGATCGTAGTAGCCGTTCGCGTCGCCCTTGGTGACGTACCCGCCGTGCGGGGCCGGGCAGTTCCGAAGCTCGTCGCAGCCGTCGACGCCGGGCGGGAGGTACGACTCGTTCGCCCGTTCGTACCAGTTCTCGCCCCGCTCGACGCGGAAGTGCGCCCGGTGGATGATCGGCGGCCCCGGCCTCGGGGGATCGAAGACGATGACGTCGCCCGGCGCGCCGAACCGTCGGTAGCCGTCCGCGGCGCGTACCGTCACGACGCCCGGGTCGCTGGCCGCCGAGACGGTCCCGTGGCCCGGCGCGGTGACGACCACGAGGTCGCCGGTTCCGATGTTCGGCTCCATGCTCCCGCTCTCGACCGCGAGAAGCGGCGGCCAGACGCCGCTCGTGACGACGACCGCGACCGCGACGACGGCGGCGAGAACCAGCAGACGCAGGAGCCAACGGGCTGACCGTCGGTCGTCCGACATGGACCTCCGTACATCGACGCTCCGTTAGTAGGTTCGCGTCGTTCTCAGGTCGCGAAAGCCCGACGACGCCGTCGTGACGGTCTCTACGACTGTCTGCCCGATCGACCGAACGCGCATCGCCGCGACAGTCAGGCCGGTCGACCGAAGGCGTACACGGTCTGGTGACCCGTCACCTCCACGTCGAGGAAGTCGCCCGGTTCGAGGCCGTACTCGGAGGCGTTCTGGACGACGATCCCCCGGTACGCGCCGTCGCGGCACTTCACCGAGTCGCCGGTCCCCTCCTCGACGACGAGCACCTCGCGCGTCGTGCCGACCATCCCCTCGTACGCCTCGCCGACGAGATCCATCTTCAGCGCCGACATCTCCTTCGAGCGCTCCTTTTTGATCGCGCCGTTGAGCCCCTTCAGTTTCGCCGCGTCCGTCCCCGGACGCTTCGAAAAGCGGGTGACGTTGATCTTCTCGGGACGGACCTCCCGCATGAGCGCCATGCTCTGGGCGTGGTCGCGGTCCGTCTCGGTTGGGAAGCCGACGATGAAGTCGGTCGAGAGCGTCCACTCGTCGAGGCGGGCGTCGAACGTCTCGACGACCTCGACGAACTCGCGCACCTGGTGCTGCCGGCGCATGTCGCCGAGCACGTCGTTCGACCCCGACTGGACCGGCGCGTGGATGAAGTTGTACAGCTTCTCGTTCTCGGCGAACACCTCGGCGAGTTCCTCGCGGATGCCGTGGATCCCCTTCGGGTTCGCCATTCCGACGCGCACGCGGAAGTCGCCCTCGATCTCGCAGATCCGGTCGAGAAGCACGTGGAGCGTTCGCTCGCCTTCGTCCCAGCCGTAGACGCCGGTGTCCTGTCCGGTGATCCGGAGCTCCTTCGCGCCGGCGTGGACGAGTGCGCGCGCCTTGCGGACGTTCTCCTCGACCGGCGGCGAATCGATCTTCCCGGTCGCCTTCTTCGTGATGCAGTACGAGCAGTCGCTCATGCAGCCGCGGGCGATGGGGAGGATGCCGACGACGCCGTCGAGCACCGGCTCCGTGTCCGGCGTGACCGTCGGACACTCGCCGTTCATCGCGGCCGTCGGCACCTCGTCCCAGTGGAGCACCTCGGCGTCGACGCCCGCCTTCCTGAACTCCTCGCCCTGCGCGAGCGCCATGCAGCCGGTGACGATGAGGTCCGCCGTCTCCCCCTCCAGTTCCTTCGCCCGGCGGATCATGTTTCGCTCCGTCTTCTCGACGACCGTGCACGTGTTGAGGATGGCCACGTCGGCGTCCTCGGGCCCGTTCGCGGGGTGGTGGCCGCCGTCGCGGAGCGCCCGCTCTATCTGACGGCTCTCACCCCGGTTCGCCGTACATCCGTACGTCTCGATGTGGTATCGGGCCATTCGACTGTCGGACGGTAGCGGGTCCGCGGGCAAAAGCGCGACGATCCGGCGGACGCATCCGAACGCGGGAGGACCGCCGCGGTCCAGAAGGCATATCGGGGTCCCCGCCGCAAGGGCGTACGATGCCCTCCAGACGGCAACTGCTCGGGGCGCTCGGCGCGGCCGGTCTCGCGGGATTCGCCGGCTGTTCGGACGACCAGTCGACACCGACGACGGAGACGGGAACGGACGACGACAACGCGATGAACGGCGGCACCGCCGACAATACGACGGCGAGCGACGCCGTCGGCGACGAGTCCGGCGACTGGCCGATGCCGGCCTTCGACGGCGGGGCGACGGGCTACGATCCCGACCACGTCGGCCCCCGGGCGGGCGTCCGGGAGCGGTGGAGCGAGGAGATCGAGTGGCCGGTCGGCCGCCCCATCGTCGCCGACGGACGGGTCTACGTCCCGACGACGGAGTCGCTGTACGCGTTCGCCGTCGACAACGGGGTGACAGAGTGGGTCGCCGACAGCTCGGGCGGCTGGTGGACCACCGCCCCGGCGTTCGACGACGGCCGGCTCTACGTGGGAGTGACCGGCGAGAACCGCGTCCTCGCGCTCGACGCGGAGTCGGGCGACGAACTGTGGGACGTGGAGACGACCGGCTCCGTCGGCGCTGCGCCCGTCCCCAGCCACGGGGGACGGTGGGTCTTCGCCGGCGACACCGACGGCGGCGTCTACCGGATCGACGCCGAGACCGGCGAGGTCGACTGGGAGGCGGAGACGTTCACCGGCGTGACCACGCTCGTCGACGTCGGGACGGTCTACGCGGGCACCGAGGGCGGCGAGGTGTACGCGCTGTCGGAGTCCGACGGTGAGGGCCTGTGGCGGCAGAAGCTCCCCGGGTCCATCCGGGCCGTCGCGGCCGACGGCGGCGGGGTCTACGCCAGCACCTTCGGCGGCACGGTGCACGGGCTCGCCGGCAACGCCCGCGCGGGCGCGATCGAGTGGACGGACTCGGAGGGGGTCGTCGCCCACGGGGCGCTCGTGCTCACCGGTGACGCGGTGTTCGGCGCGGACGGGGGCGGCCTCGAAGCGATCGACCGAAAGACGGGAGAACGACGATGGCGGGTGAAAGGCGAGTTCCGAAGCGCCCCGGCGGCCGCCGGCGACACGCTGTACGTCGGCAGCGACGCCGGCGAGGTGCTCGCCTTCGCGCTTGACGGGGGCCTCGGCGTCGACGACGTTCGGGTCCGGGCGAAGCGGTGGTCCCACCCCGTCGACGGCCCGGTCAGAAACGGGTTCGCCGTCGCCGACGGCGCGGTCTTCGCGCTCACCGTCGGCGGCGACGGCACGAAGCCGACGGCGTACGCGCTCGAAACGGCGTGAGGACGCGAGCGCGAACTCGTTACTCCGGGAACCCCTCGACGATCTCGACGCCGCTCGACGCGCCGATCCGCTCGGCCCCGGCGTCGAGCATCGCCACCGCCTCCTCGTAACTTCCGATCCCGCCGCTGGCTTTCACGGGCAGGTACTCGCGCATGAGTTCGACGTCCGCGACCGTCGCGCCGCCGTCGGCGAAGCCGGTCGACGTCTTGACGAACGCCGCGCCGGCGCCGACCGCCGCCTCGCAGGCCCGACGTTTCTCCCCCTCGGTGAGGAGCGCCGTCTCGACGATAACCTTCACCGGGATCGGCACGGCCGCGACGACCTCCGAGAGGTCCCGCTCGACGCGCTCGTCCTCGCCGGCTTTCAGCCGGCCGACGTGTATCACCGCGTCGAGTTCGTCCGCGCCCGCCTCCCACGCGTCGACGGCCTCGGCTCGCTTGGCCGCGGTGCTGTGCTGCCCGTGGGGGAAGCCGACGACCGTCGCGAGGGTCGCGTCCGGCGCGCGCGCGGCCGCCTCCGAGACGTAACACGGCGGGACGCAGGCGTTCATGCCGTACGCTTCGGCCTCGTCGACGACGCGTTCGACGTCGGTCGGCGTCGTCTCGGGGCCGAGCACCGTGTGGTCGATCCGTGCGGCGAACTCCGTTCTGTCCATGCGCGCCCCCTCGCCGCGTGGGTGCAAAAGTACCGCGAAACGCGGCGTGCGGAGGGATCGAATCGGGAGCGCGGCGGATCGATCGCAAGGCTTTCCCGCCGCGCCGACGCGGCATCGCCCATGCAGGTCCTCCCGGAGGGGTTCGCGCTGCCGCCCGCGCCGTACCTCCTCGCGCTGGCGGTCGGACTCGGCGCGGTCGGCTGGGCGTTCCTCCGACGGCGACCGGCGGTCACCGACCGGCAGGTGCTCGCGCTCGCCCCGTGGATGGGCGTCGGCGCGTGCCTGCACGTCCTCTACGTGCTCGACGCGCTGCCGGCGGCGGTCAGACCGCTCGCGGGGACGCCGTCGGTGTACCTCACGGTCGCGGTCGTCGCCGGCGCGACGTGGCTCGCCGCGGACGTCGCCGCCGACGGCGCGCGGCTCCTCGCCGGCGTCGGGACGCTGGCGCTGCTCGCGGCGCTTTCGGGCGCGCTGCTCGTCGGCGCGGCGCGAGGGACGCTCCACCCGCTCTGGCCCGGACTCGGGCTGGTCGCGTCGCTCGCGCTCGCCGCGGTCGTCTGGGTCGGGCTGACGCGCGCTCGGCCGGGGGTGGCGATCACGGGCGGCGCGGGCGCGCTGGCGGTGTTCGCCCACGTCCTCGACGGCGTCTCGACGGCCGTCGGGATCGACGTCCTCGGATTCGGCGAGCGGACGCCCCTCTCGAAGGTCATCATCGACCTCGCCGCGACGCTGCCGACGGCCGACCTGCTCGGCGCGGGGTGGCTGTTCGTCCTCGTGAAGGTCGGCGTCGCCGCCGTCGTCGTCGCCCTCATGGCCGACTACGTCCGGGAGGAGCCGACGGAGGGGTTTCTCCTGCTCGCGCTCGTCGCGGCGGTCGGCCTCGGGCCGGGCGTCCACAACCTCGTCCTCTTTTCGGTCGCCTGATCGGCGTTCGTCCCCTGTCCCTTTTTCGCCGCCCCGCCCACGGCCGCTCGCCGACTGGCGGTTTTTTGCCGCCGGACGGCGACGGACCGAGCATGCCTCGCGTCATTTGCGCCGGCCACGTCAACTGGGACGTCACCCTCCACGTCGACCGCCTGCCGGAGCCGGACGGCGAAGCGGTCATCGAGTCGCAGACCGGCGACGGGGGCGGCAGCGCGGCGAACGTCGCCTGCGGACTGGCGGGGCTGGAGGTCCCCGTCGCGCTCCTCGGAAGCGTCGGCGAGGACGACCACGGGGAGTCCGCGCGGGCGGAACTGCTCGACGCCGGGGTCGACTGCGGGACGCTCCAGACCGTCCCCGGCGGCGAGACGGCGGTGAAGTACCTCGTCGTCGCGGCCGACGGCGGCGTGTTCGTGCTCGGCCGCGACGGCGCGAACGAGGCGTTCACGGCCGGACATCTGCCGGAGCCGACGCTCGCGTCGGCCGACCACCTCCACCTCACGAGCCAGCGCCCGGACACGGCCGCGCGCCTGGCCGTCCGCGCGGCGGAGGCGGGCGTGACGGTGAGCTTCGATCCCGGGCGTCGGCTCGGCGACCGGGACTTCTCCGGGGCGCTCTCGCGCGCGGACCTCGTCTTCCTCAACGACCGCGAGGCGGCGACGGCGCTCGGCGACGCGCTCGACCCCGCGGATCGGACGCTCGTGTTGAAACACGGGCCGCGGGGCGCGGAGGTCAGAACGGAAGCGGCGACGCACACGCACCCGGGCTTCGCGGTCGAGACGGTCGACACGACCGGCGCGGGCGACGCGTTCGCGACGGGTTTCATCGCGGCTCGGCTCCGCGGCGACGGGTTCGACGGGGCGCTCGCGGTCGCGAACGCCTGCGGCGCGCTCGCCGCCGGCACGAGGGGATCGCGAACGGCGCTCGACTGGAAGCGCGTGCGAGACGTGCTCTCGCACTGATCGCCCGCAGACTTATTCCGCTGGACCGACTGATCAGTGACAATGAATCCGGGCACAGTCTTTCAACTGGCGTCCCCGGCGCTCTCTTTCGTCGCGGATCTGGGCGTCGGGGCGCTCGCGGGATTCGTCGCGGCGCTGGCACTGGCGCTGCCGGTTCGGCGACGGTCGTCGCAGACGTTCGCCCCGGCGTACGTCGCCGCCTCCGTGCTCCGGCGAAAGAAACCCGACGAGATCGGTCTCCGGGACGCGAGCGTCGCCCATCACGGCGCGGGCGCGCTCGCCGGCGCGCTCTACGGCGTCGCGTTTTCGGCGTTCTCGGTTCTCGTGCCGGGGCTGGGCCGCGTCGACGGCGTCGCGGGCGTCGCCGTTCTACCGCACCTGCTCGCCGTCGCCGTCGCCGTCCTGTCCGGATACGCCGCGTTCGCGTACCTGGTGCTCCCGCGGGCGGGAAGCGCCATCTACGAGGAGCAATCGACCGCGGTGCGCGGACAGTGGCTCCGGACGTCGCTCGTGTTCGGTGCGACGCTCACCGTGGTCGCGCCGTTCGTCTGGTCGAGCGCCGCGTGAACCGCTCCCGCGAGCGTCGAAGCGGACGAGCCGTCGGCTCGTCGGTCGTCGAACGTTCGAAAAAGGGGGAGACGAAGCGGTCGTCCGATCAGGCGTCGGCTTCCTGGTCCTGCTCGGCGACGTTCACAGCGGTTGCGCTCGCTTCCTGGTTGTTGTAGTTCGCCTGGTAGCTGCTCTGGTCAGCGTCCGTGTCCTGGTCGCCGTCGTTGTACACAGCAGCGTTCCCGGCGACCTGGGTGTTCCTGTTATCCTGGTCGACGTCCTGGTACTGGTTCACCTCGGCGTCAGCGTCCTGGTCGAGGTCCTGGTCCTGGTCGATCTCGGTCTTGTCGCCGAACTTCTCCTTTTTCCACTTGTCCCAGTCCTTGTGATCCGCCGCCGCCGATCCCGCGAATACGGTGCTAACGACCACGAGGGCCATCAGGATGCGAAGTGCCTTTTTCATGATGTATCACGGGCAGAAACGCCCGCGAGGAGCTCCACTCCACGGAACCGCCGCGCCGTGGAACCGGACTGACTCCGCGCGGACGCTCGTTGCCCAGTCGAGGCTGTCGACCGAGCCCGTATTCAACACCGATAATCGTATCATCCTGAACACGTGAATTTTACCGAGGTACTGCCGACCTGACGACGACTGTTTCCGGGTGAACGATTCCCACCGATCAATCGCCCCACTCGACGGCGGTGAACGGTCGAATCGGTTTCGCGCGAACGGCCGCCGCGACTGAAACAATCCGGTTTCGAATCGTGTGATACTGACGGGAGCGGCCGTCGGGTCCTCCCCGCGGCGGGGTTATCCGACGCGACGTCCCGCTCGGCGGGATCAACGTCGAATTGGACGACCGTCCACCGTGAAACGATCGACGGATCGGAACGACCCGCCAGTGCCCCGCGGGGTACGTTCGATCAACCGCGTCGTTTTTCTCCGTGACGCGAGAGACGACGGTATGGCCAAACAGCCCCACCTGCTCGTCGAGGAAGGCGACGTGAACGAGATCGCGCTCGTTCCCGGCGACCCCGGACGCGTCGACCGCATCGCGGCGCAGTGCGAGAACGCGACGGAGGTCGCGCGGAACCGCGAGTACAAGGTCGTCGACGCGACGTACGAAGGCGTCCCGCTCACGATCTGTTCGACCGGCATCGGCGGCCCCTCCGCCGCGATCGCGCTCGAAGAGCTCTCGCGCGTCGGCGTCGAGACCGCGATCCGCGTCGGGACCGCCGGCGCGCTGCAGGCCGACGTCGAGATCGGCGACATGGTCGTCGCGACCGGCGCGGCGAAGGAGGAGGGCACCTCGAAGCGCTACGAGCCCGCGATCTACCCGGCCGTCCCGAGCTTCGACGCGTTGACCGCGCTCGTCGACGCCGCCGAGGCGAGAAACGAGTCGGTCCACGTCGGCCCCATCGTCAGCGACGACGCGTTCTACAACGAGACGGACGAGTACGTCGACCGCTGGGAGGCCTCGAACCTGCTCGCCATCGAGATGGAGGCGGCGACGCTGTTCGCGCTCGCCCGGCGCAAGGGGCTTCGATCCGGGGCGATCTGCACGGTCGACGGGAACCTCGTGAAGGGCACCCAGAAGGGCGCGGACGGGGACGAGGAGCTGCCGGAGAAGGCGAAGAACAACGTCGAGCGCGCCATCGCCATCGCGCTCGACGCCGTCACGCGTATCGCGTAGGCGTCCGACGAACCGCCGATGCTCGACCGGCTCGAAGCGCGCGCGACCGATCTCCTCCGACGCCTCCGGCGGCTCGAACGCCGAGAGGTCGCTGAGTTCCGACGCTGGGCGGAGAACACGAACAACCTGCTCCACCTCATGATCCTGTTCGTCGTCCCGCCGCTCATCGCGCTCGTGACGCTGCTCGCGAACGCGCTCGAAGAGCTGTCGTTTCTCCTCTTCCCCCCGCTGGCGGCCGGCGCGTACACGCTCTTTGCCGACCCGGAGGGGCGGTACGCCTCGCCGTGGAAGTTCGTCGCCGGCCTGACGCTCGGCGCGGCCTGCGGCTGGCTCGCCGAGATTCTCGTGGGGACGGCGGCCGCCGGACTCGCGGACGGAACGGCGATCGTCGCCGGCGTCAGCCCCCTGAGCGCCGCCGTCAGCGTCTTCCTGACCGGGGGCCTGACGTGGGCGTTCGGCGTCGAGGAGCCGGCGGCGTTCTCGACGGCGCTTTTGGTGCTCCTCACGGACACCGCGGACCCCGGCGCGTACGTCGCGAGCGTCGCCCTCTCCGGCGCGTTCGTCGCCGCCGCCTTTACCGTCTGGCGATCCCGGATCTACCAGCGGCGTGCGCGCTACCTCTACGGGACGATCCAGGGCGACGACCACGTGCTCGTGCCCGTGCGCGGCGGCGCGGCGGAGATCACGGCGCTGTTCGGCGCTCGGCTCGCGGCCGCACACGAGGCCGGAAAGGTGGTCCTCCTCGGGCTGGTCGACGCCGACGACCCGCCGGTCGAAGAGGAGACGACCCGGCGGGCGGCCGCGACCGTCGCGTCGGAACTCGAAGCGCGGGCGTCGACCATCCGGACCCGCGTCGGCGTCCCCTGCGAGGTCGTCGTCGCGAGCGGCGATCCCGGCACCGCGGCGGTCAGGACGGCGACGAGGACGAACTGCGACCTCGTCGTGACGCCCTACGAGGAGGAGCGCGGCCTCCTCGCCGACTCGGTGCGCGCCGTCTTCGCCGGGCCGACGGACGCCGTCGCCTTCCGGTCTTCGACCGGCAAGCGGCGCTGGCGGCGGATCCTCGTCACCGTCTCGCGCCCCGGCGACTCGGCGCACGCCATGATCGACTTCGCGACGCGGCTCGCCGGTCCCGCCGGCACCGTCAGCGTCTGCACCTGCATCGACCGCGAAGTCGAGCGCCGTCCCGCCGAACGGCGGCTGGCGAACCTCGTCGAGACCGTCGGCGAAAACGTCGAGACGGCCGGCGGCAACGTCGAAACGAGGGTCGCCCGCGCGACGATCGAGGCGTTCATCGGCGCCAACGCTGGGTCGTACGACCTCCTGATACTGGGATCGAGCCGCGACCGGAGCGCCGCTTCGCGGTTCGTCTCGCCGCCGACGTTCGAGCGCCTCCGCGACGTGGAGTGCGACGTCGCCGTCGTCGACCGCGGCCGGCGACCCGGCGGAAGCTGATCCGGCACCGACGACGTCCCTTCCGTCGCGACGACGATCGTCGCCCTCCCGTCGCGACGACGGCCGACGCCGCCGATCTACGGCTCCTCGTCTCCGTCCCCGTCGCCGTCCGACGACCGATCGGTCAGGATCCGCTCCGCGAGGGCCTCCGTTCCCTCGTCGCCGAGGGCGGACTCGACGAGCAGGTGGCCGCCGATGCTCGCCGGACTGATGACCGCGTCGGCCCCGGCGCGGCGCAGTTTGTCGACGTTCTCGCGGTCGGTCGCCGCGGCGACGATGCGGAGGTCGTCGTTCAACTGGCGCGCCGTGAGGATCGAGAGCGCGTCCTCGGCGTCGTTGTTCGTCGCGACGACGGCCGCGCGGGCCGCGTCGATGCGGGCGCGGCGGAGCGGCGCTTCGTCGCTCGGGTTCGCGACGAGGGTGTCGAAGCCGCGCTCCGTGAGGGCGCGGGCGCGCTCCGCGTCGGGCGTGACGACGAGAAAGCGCGTCCGCGAGCCGAGTTCTTCGACGATCGGTTCCGTGAGTTCCCCGTGCCCGAGCACGAGGATGTGGTTTTCGAGGAGTTCGAGGTCCGTTTCTGTCATTTTTCCGAGTGCCTTCGACAGTCTCGCTTCGATGGCGGGCGTGAGGAGCACCCCAAGCGCGACGGCGAAGCTCGACACGTTGACGAGCAGGACGGAGATGCCGAACAGCTTCGCCCCGGGATCGTCCGGCGCGGGCGTCACGTCGCCGTAGCCGACGGTGCTGCCGGTGACGACGGTGAACCAGAACGCGTCCGTCAGCGTGGTAACCCCGTCGAAGCCCTCCCTGAGCGCGTAGGTGCCGACGGTGCCGTACGCCTGCGCGCCGACGAGCGCGACGAGCGCGGCCAGTTGGGTTCCCGTCAGGTCGAGATCGCGGTCGAACCGCCGCCGGTTGAGGAGGACGACCGGGAGCGCCGCGAGCGACACGACGACGAGCGGGTACGAGTACTCGCTCACCTGCAACAGCCCCTGCGCGGCCGTGATCGGGAGCAGGAGGAGCGTCGAGTACCACGCCGCGCGCAGGCCCCGGCGGAGGCCGATCGCGCTCACGAGCATCAAAAACCCGGTGAGCGTCCCGGTGAATCCCGCCGTCTCGTGGACCACCGCCGGCACGGCCCCCGCGAACGGTCCGGAGACCGATCGGGCGGCGATGTTGACGACGCCGGTCGTCACGGACAGGACCGCGACGAGGAACGCGAGTCCCACCGCCGCTCGAATCCCGACCCACTCGCGGCTCCGCTCCATAGCACCCCCTTCGCGACTCGGAACATAAACGTCGGCGATACTTGTTTATCGGCCGGTGCTCTGGTGGCTCACATGGCATCGCTCCCCGTCGAAATCCTCTCCGGCATCTATCTCGGGGTTCTCACCGGCATCATCCCGGCGCTCGTCGCCGGCACGCTGGGGTTCATCTTCCGGTACTTCACCGGGGTCACCATCCCCGGGTTCGGGGTCGTCGTGCTCTCGCTCGCCATCGCGGGCGTCAACGGCGGAATCCTCGCGCTGTACGATCAGAGCATCCTCCGGGGGGCGCACGGCCCCGCGGTCGTCGTCGCCATCCTCGTCATCCTCATGTTGTCCATGTACGCGCACGCGCAGGGCGACAAGCTCGGGGACACCCTCCCGCGGCGGATGTCGATCCGAGCGCTCACCGAGCGAACGCTCTCCGCGGACGTGGTGGAGTTCGTCGGCAACCGCAGGGAGGTCCGGGTCGCGGTCGCGGGCGAGGTCGGCGACATGGAGGGGTACCCGCCGCTCTCCCCCTCTCTCCGAGCGGAGATCGGCGAGGGAACGTGGACGTTCCCGGCCGACGTGCCGGTGAGCGAACTCGAAACCCGCCTCGCCGACCGCCTGCGGAGCGACTACGACCTCGCCGACGCGTCGGTCGCGCTCGACGAGCGCGCGCGGGCGACGATCCACGCGGCGCCGCCGGTCGGGGGCCTCTCGAAGCGGGTGCCGCCGGGAAAGCGGGCCGTCTCGATCGACGCGCTGGTCCCGACGGGGATCGCCAGGGGCGAGTCGGTTCGCGTCGTCACGTCGGAGGGACCCGTCACCGGCACCGTCGTCAGCGCGGACTCGGGCGACGACGCCTCGGCGGTCGATCCCGACGGCGCGACGACCGCCCCGCCCGCGACGGCCGGCGGCGGGACGGACGAGAAAGAGGAGGCCGCGACGTCGAGCGCGCGGTCCGCGCCCGTCACGGTCGGCGGCGAGGGGCGCATCACCGTCGCGGTCGACCGCGCCGACGCGGGGACGCTGCTCCGGGCGGAGCGCGGGCGGGTGGTCGTCCTCTCGCGGGGAACGCGCCGGGAGTTCGAACTCCTCTCCCTGTTCCGTCGGGCCGGAAAGCGCATCCGCAAGGTCGCCGTCGGGGCCGACGGCCCCCTCGACGGCGCGACCATCGGAGAGGCGGCCGTCCGCGACGCCTACGGCGTCGGCGTCCTGGCGGTGCGGCGCGACCGCTGGCGGTTCGTCCCCGACGGCTCGACGGCGCTGTCACCCGGCGACGAGCTGTTCGTGGTCGGGAGCCGCGACTCGCTCGCAGCGTTCGCGGAGGTGGTCGCGTGATCTCGGCCGCGGCGGCGCTCGTCGGCGTCGGCCTCGCGTTCGGCGACGGCGCGGTCGCCGCCCTTCAGTCGCTCGCGCCGTCGTCGGACGCGCAGGGGACGGGCGTGATTCTCCTCTGCGCGCTCGTCTCGGCGTCGACGAGCGCGACGGCGGCGCTCGGCTATCGCTGGTACTTCCGAGAGCGGATCCCGCGGGGAATCGCCGCGTTGTTCGGCCTCTCCGCGGCCGCGCTCGTGCTCAACACCAGCGCGCTCTACGAACTCTCCCTCAACAACGTCAACCTGTTCGAACCCCGAACCGCCCTCTTCAACACCGTCGCGCTCGGCGCGGCGCTCGCGGTCGCGCCGATCGGCACGCGCGTCGGCGAGGCCGTCGCGACGAACGTCTTCGCGGTCGCGGGCGCGAAGGAACTCGAAGGGGAGGTAAGCAGCGTCGTCCGGTCGGTCGGCCGCGTGACCGCCGTGACGCTCCCCGAGGAGATCGCGGACGTGGACGAGTACGACCCGGTCTCGACGGAGACGAAGGAGGAACTCGCCGGGAAGACGCTCCTCTTCCCGCGGCGGCTCACCGTCGCCGAACTCCGCGACCGCCTCGCGACGCGGCTGAAAGACGACTACGGCGTGGGGTACGTCGACGCCGACGTCACCGACGAGGGGACCGTCGAGTACCTCGCGCTCGGCCGCCGCGTCGCCGGCATCGGACCGACGCTGGCCCCGTCGGACGTCGCCGTCGCGGTTCGAGGCGACCCGGCGCACGGCGCGAGCGTCGGCGACGTCGTGCAGGTGTGGCGGGGCGGCTCCGAGCCGACGCGCGTCGTGAACGCCGAGGTTCGGGCGACCGCCGGCGACGCGGCGACGCTCGTCGTCGACGAGTCGGAGCCGGCGAGGCTCGACCCGACAATCGAGTACCGGTTCGTGACGTTGCCGGCGGAGCCGCAGGCCGACCGGGAGTTCGCCTCCCACCTCCGCGCCGCCGACGAGACGATGGGCGCGGTCGTCGTCGAAGACGGCGGCGACCTCCTCGGCGACACCGTCGGCGACGTCGGCGACGCGGTCGTCGCGGTCCGGTCCGCCGACGGGTCCGTCGACGTGCTCCCGCCGCGTTCTCGGCCGTTCGACGCCGGCGACACGGTGTACGTCATCGCCCGCCCGGACGCCCTGCGACGGCTCGAAACGAACGCGGAGGCGCAACCCTCATCACCCGCCGCGCGGGAGTAACCCGCATGGAGTGGAAGCTGTTCGCGGACCTCGCCGAGGTCGCCGGGACGCGACGCGTGACGGTCGACCTCGACGGGGAGTCGACCGTCGGCGACGCGCTCGACGCGCTGTTGGAGCGGCGGCCGGCGCTCGCGGCGCGGGTGCTGGACGACGACGGACACCTCCGAGAGCACATCAACGTCCTCCGAAACGGCGAGAACGTGTTCACCGACGAGGGGCTGGAGACGACCGTCGGCGACGGCGACGAGCTCGCGCTGTTCCCGCCGGTGAGCGGCGGGTGAGCGGGCGTCGACGCACGAACCGTCCCGACGCTCGAACCCGATCGACTGTCGAGAGCGTAACGGAGAAAACGCGCGGCCGGACGGCTACTCTTCGTCGTCGCTGTCGGTGGGGCGCGGTCGGGCGATGAAAAGCTCCTGGACGATGGTGAACGGATCGTACGTCGACTGGTGGCACTGGCAGTAGACCCCGTTCGCCGCACCGTACCGGGCCGCGTCGGCGGTCTGCTTGTAGCCGGGGACGCAGCAGAAGTGGGTGCACTTGTTCATCCAGGCGATGAACCCGTTCTGCGTGCTGGCTTGCAGCCACTCGTCGTTCTGCACCTTCTGTTCGATCCGCTCGCTCCGGATCACCTGGATCGGCAGCGTGTCGTCGCTCTCCTGCGACCGCCACGTGCCGGTCGCGGGCTTGCCGACGCCGTCGGCACCGACCTCGTTCCCCCACTCCTTGTAGTCGCTGAAGTCGTCGACGTGCAGCTTATCGCCCTCGCTGTAGGCGTCCGACTGCCAGGAGTACGGCGGATTCGCGTCGGACCGGAGGAAGTTGTCCTCCTCGGCCTGCGGGTCGATGCCGCCGTACGACTCCAGCCCGCAGTACTGGAACCACTCGCCCGAGTACGTGACGCCGCCGAGGTTCATCTCGGCGACCTTGATCTGGACGCCCTCCTGCGTCTCCGTCTTCACCTCGGGCCACACCCCCTTGAGGAACCCCTCGTCGTCGATCTCGATCGGAATCTGGGGCATGCCGTTGGGCGCGGGCCCGCCCGTCTGCTCTATGGCCATCATCTCGGTGGCCCCGCCCCCTTCCCCGGCCGGCGCGGTCGCGAGGTTGATAGTCGTCGCCCCCGTCGCGCCGGCACCGACGAGCGTCGCCCCGCCGACGACGCCCTTCACGAACCGACGCCGTCCCGAGTCCATGGGGTACTTGTCGCTCTCGCTCATGGCTGTCACTTGTAGCGGCCGATAAAAAGGTTGACGAAGTGTGCGGTGCCGCCGGCGTCGAAATTTGCGGCCGACGCGGGGGCTCGACGCGACGACGCCGGCGAGCGCGACACCCCCCACGCCGACCCTCGCGCGCCTTTCGGCACGGCGACTCGCGAACTGCCGCCGCCGCGTTCGGCTCAATAGCGCTATTGTGTCCACTTAGCGAGCTATTTGTGGCGACGGCGAGACCCACTAGTCGGCGTGGACTCGCCGGCTTTCGGCCGCGTAAGCCTGTCAACCTCACGCCATCGACCTAGCCTGTCATCCGAGCCATTACGCGTCGACCGCGTCCGGCCGGCATCTGCCCCATTGACGCCGGCCGACGTGGCCGCCGCCGCCGAGTCGACGCTCACGATTTACTCGATAGAAAGGCAATTCTTCGAGACGAGTCGTGGGCTTTTACCCCGTGCCAGCGATACTCGCAGTCATGAAGTTGCACAACCGGACCGTCAGGCAGGACGTTCGGGAGCTCGGCGCGTTGGTCGGCGACGTGCTCGAAGCGCAAACCTCGACGGACGCGTTCGAGATCGTCGAGGAACTGCGGACCGCGGCCATCGCCTACCGCGACGGCTCGGTCCCGTCCAGACAGCCGCTCCACGACGTGCTCGGCCGGCTGTCCCCCGACAGCGAGAGCGTGGTCGCCCGCGCCTTCACCACCTACTTCGAGCTGATCAACCTCGCGGAGGAGCGAGAGCGCGTCCGGGCGGTCAGGCAGGGTTCTCAGGAGGAGACGATCGAGGACAGCCTCGAAAAGACCGTCGCCCGCCTCTCTGAATCCGGCGCGGACGCCGAGACCGTCCAGCGGGTGCTCGACGACGTGCTCGTCGAGCCGACGTTCACGGCTCACCCGACGGAGGCGCGCAGGAAGACGGTGAAGGCGAAGCTGCGCTCGATCGCAGAGCGGCTCGAGACGCTCGACGAGCGCCGGCTGACCGATCAAGAGCAGTCCCAGGAGTGGAGCCGCGTCGACGCCGAGGTGACGAGCCTCTGGCAGACCGCGCAGGTCCGCGAGCGCCGGCCGGAGCCGCAGGACGAAGCCCGAAACGTCCAGTGGTACCTCGAAAACACGCTCTTCGACGTCGTCGGCGAGGTGTACAGCGAGCTCGAGGAGATCGTCTCCGCGGAGTACGACGACGTCCGGGTGCCGAAGCTGTTCGAGTTCCGTTCGTGGGCCGGCAGCGACCGCGACGGCAACCCGTACGTGACCCCCGAGGTGACGGAGGACACGCTGGAGCGACAGCGATCGGTGGTGCTGGAGAAGTACCGCGTCGCGCTCAAGCGGTTTTCGGGGCTCTTGAGCCAGGACGGCGACCGCATCGAGACGGGCGAGGCGTTCGACGAGCGGCTGGAAGCGGACCGCGAGCGCCTCCCCGGCGTCGCGGCGGAGGCGGAGGAGCGCTACCCCGACGAGCCGTACCGCCAGAAGCTGAAACTGATGCGCGAACGGCTCCGCCGCGTCGAGGACGTCCGTCCCAACGGGTACGCCGACGCCGAGGAACTGACGGCCGACATCGAATCGATCGCCGAGAGCCTCCGCCGGAACGGCGCGGAGAACGTCGTCGACGCGTACATCGATCCGCTCCTCCGGCAGGTCGACACGTTCGGCTTCTGCCTCGCGAGCCTCGACCTGCGCGATCACCGGGAGAACCACACCGCGGCCGTCGACGAGGCGCTCGCGAACGAGGGAATCGACTACCGGAGCAAATCCGAGGACGAACGCGTCGAACTGCTGACCGAGGCGATCCTGCAGGACGATCCGATCGTCGACCTCGAAGACCCAGGCGACGTCTCCGAGACCACGGAGCGGGTGCTGGCGCTCTTCTCCAAGCTCGGCGACTGGCAGCGCGAGTACGGCGTCGGCGCGATCGACACGTACTGCATCAGCATGACCGAAGAGCCGAGCCACGTCCTCGAAGTGCTCTTCCTCGCCGATCAGGCGGACGTGGTCAGCCTGCCGGACCACTGCGGGATCGACGTCGTTCCGCTCCTCGAAACCGAGAGCGCGCTCAACGGGGCGCGCCGGATCATGGGCACGCTGTTCGAGAACGAGGCGTACGCGCGGGCGCTCGCCGCGCGCAAGAACGTCCAGGAGATCATGCTGGGCTACTCCGACTCGAACAAGGAGAACGGCTTCCTCGCGGCCAACTGGGACCTCTACAAGAACCAGCGCCGCCTCGCCGACATCACCGACGACTTCGACGTGACGATGCGGCTGTTCCACGGTCGCGGCGGCTCCATCTCCCGCGGCGGCGGGCCGATGAACCAGGCGCTGCTCGCGCTGCCGAACGAGACGGTGACGGGCCAGGTCAAGTTCACGGAGCAGGGCGAGGCGATCGCCGAGAAGTACGCCAACCCGCGCATCGCGGAGCGCAACCTCGAACAGATGCTCGACGCGCAGATCCGCGCCCGGCGGCGCGCGCTCGAACAGCCCGAGGAGGACGTGCCCGAGCCGTGGATCGACGCGATGGAGACGATGGCCGCCGCGGCCCGCGAGGAGTACCGCGACCTGCTCGAAACCGAGGGCTTCGTCGCGTACTTCGAGCAGGCGACGCCGATCACCGTCATCGAGAACCTGAACCTCGGCTCGCGCCCGGCATCGCGGTCCGGCGAGCGAACCGTGGAGGACCTCCGGGCCATCCCGTGGGTGTTCTCCTGGACGCAGTCGCGCTGTATCCTCCCCGGCTGGTACTCCCTGGCGACGGGGATGCGGGCCTACCTCGACGACGGCGGCGACGAGGAGACGCTCCGGGAGATGTACGAGTCGTGGCCGTTCTTCCGGACCACGCTCGACAACGCCGCGCTGTCCCTCGCGCGGACGGAGATGGAGATCGCCGCCGAGTACGCGCAACTGGCCGACTCGGAACTCAGAAAGCGGTTCTTCCCCCGCCTCGACGAGGAGTACGAGGAGGCGGTCGAACTCGTCCTGGCGGCGAGCGGCCGCCGGAAACTCCTGAAGCGCGAGTGGCTCGGCGAGAGCCTCCAGCGCCGGAACCCGTACGTCGATCCGCTGAACCTGCTCCAGACGCACCTGCTCGCGCACACCCACCGCACGCCGGCCGAGGAGCAGACCCTGCGCCTGACGGTGAAAGGCATCGCGGCGGGGATGAAAAACACCGGGTGAGCGCGGCGCGGCGGGTCGCTCAGTTGTACTCTCGCCACCGGTAGCCGCACTCTTTGCACTTGAAAAAGCGCGTCGGCGGCTCGTCGGCGGAGGCGGTCTGTTTGATCGTGTACCACGCGGTCCTGTGGCCGCACTCGTCGCAGGTCACGTCGTTCGCGGTCGGCTTTCCCTCGAAGTCGGCCCCCTCCTCCGTCTCGATCACGTCGTCGTCGCTCTGTTCTTCGGTCGAGACGAACTTCGCGGCCAGCTCCTCGTCGCGGTCGCTCGTCGCGCCGCACGCCTCGTTCGTACAGACCATCCGCCCGTCCCGATTCACCATCATCGTGCCGCACTCGTCGCAAAACTGCATGCTCGAACTCGTCGCCCCGCGCACAAAGATCACTCGGGTCGTCCGGTTGCGTCCGCCGCGCGTGCGCCGGACGGTCTCGCGCCGTTCGTCTCCGCTTCGTCTCCGACCACCGGACACCCCCGGACGCGGAACCGCTCGAAGTCGACCGCTTCGACGATCTCGGTCCCCTCTCGCGTGCACGTCGCGCGCGGCGGCGCGGCGAAGTGCGGACAGCGCTGGCAGTACGCCCGCTTCGCGACGACGTGCTCCGGCCGATCGTCCGTCCCCGCCCCTTCGCCCCCGGCCCGCGCCGCGTCGCCGCCCGGCACTCCGCCGCCGGTCTCTGCGTCGAGGGCTTCCCACACTCGCTCGGCGTCGAGGTCCGACGCGTCCACGTCGATCCGCTCGAACGGATCGTCGCCGCTCGCGTTCGACCCCCGACGCACCTCGAACGCCCGCGCCAGTTCGTCGAGGGGCGCGCGCCCGTTTTCGACCTCGCCTTCGCGCCCGCCTTCACCCTTGCGCTCGCCCTCTCCTTCCCGCCCACCATCACCCTCGGCGCTCCGCCGGCCGTCACTCACGCGCGGCCCCTCCGGTTCCCGCCGCTTCGACCCTCTCCTCCGGCGATCGGTCGTCGTCCGGCCGGTCCTCGCCCCCGATTCGTCCGTCGAGCGCGGGCGGGTCGCCGACGGTCAACGACGCCGATCCGAACCCGAAGAACCCGCGCGCGGGTTCGACGCCGACGTAGGTGCGCTCGCAGTGGGGACACCGCGGCGCGGCGAGCAGGCCGACGCGGACCGGCTCGCCGCACCCGCCGCATTTCGCCGCGACGACGCCGAGCTCGTTCGCCGCCTTCCGAAGCTCCGAGAGCGCCTCTCGGCGCGTCTCGGCGGCTTCGAGGTCACGCGCCCGCGACCGGAGGTCGACGACGGCCGCCGCGAGGCGCGTCAGCTTTTCGTCGAGGTCGTCGAGGTCGTCGATCTCGTCCCCGAGGGCTTCGAGCACCGCCTCGTAGTCGTCGAACCCGGCGTCGAGGCGGTCTTCGAGCGTTTCGAGCCGCTCTCCCGCTTCGGTAGCCGCCGCGACCGCCCGCTCCGCCCGGTCGCGGAGCCGCGGGTGATCGTGATCGGCGGGCGCGTTCGCGTCGCTCTCGCGTTTCACCTGGATCACCCGCTCGCGCACGTCGGCGATCTTCTCGTCGAGATCCGCCTCGACGGCGGCGACGCGATCGTCGAGCGCGTCCACCGACGACTCCAGTTTCTCGGTCTCGCGGCCCCCCTCGACGAGCGCCTCGTCGCCGTCTTCGACCAGCCGGGCCGCGGCGACCGCCCGCGCGAGCATCTCCGCGCGGTCGACGCCGCGTTCGTTCGCCTTCGCGTCGAGCCACTCCCGGAGCCCCTCCGGCAGCGCTTTCACCCCCTCCTTCGACATCTGTCACGAAATTTGTTCGTGCACGCTTAAGTGTTCGTGGAGCGACGTCGTCGCTCGTCGCTCGCGGTCGCCTCGCCGACGCTATCGGATCTTCCGCACGTCGCTCACGTCGAACCCGGCTTCGCCGATCTCGGCCTCGAAGCGGACGATGTCCTCCGATTCGAGCCGCGGGAGGACGCCCCTGAACTCCCGTACCACCATCGTTCGGGCGCGCTGGGAACCGCCGGACTCCCACTCGAAGGTGATCGTGCCGCTCGCCGCGTCCGCGAGGTGGCCGAGTTCGGTCGGCGCGAGCGTCTCCCGGTTTACGAGGAGGAGGATCACCCCTCCCCAGCGGTGCGACGCCTTCGCGAGCCCCTTCACGAGCATCGTCACGTCGGTCCACGACAGCTCCTCGCCCGTCGCCCCCACGAGGTCGGTGACGGAGTCGACGAGGACGAGGTTGCCGGCGGCGTTCGCGCTGAGGTAGTCGCCGAGCGCGGCGAGCACGTCCGTCCGATCCCGACGCGCGCCGAGGTCGGAGAGGGCGGTCGCCTCGCCGACGTACCAGTCGCGGGGGACGGGGCTGAGCTGGAAGTACTCCGCCGAGAAGTCGCGCACGTCGATGCCGTCGACGGCCGCCTCGACGACGTCGCCGTCCATCGTGTACGCCATCTCCCGCGCGAGGGCGTCCTCGCCGGCGGTAAAGGAGAGGTAGTGGACCTCCCGCGGGACGCTCGCGTCGGCCGCGAGCGGCCCGTAGTGGAGGTCGAACAGGTCGGGAGCCGTCCGCGCGAGCGCGCTCATCGCCGCGCTCGTGTGCACGAACTCCCGCGCGCCCGCCCCGGATTCGCCGGCCAGGAGGACGACGCTCCCGGGGGGCACGCCGCCGCCGATGATCGAGTCCAGCCGCGAGATGCCGAGCGGGATGCTGCGCATGCCCCCCGTGTCCGGGGAGACGCTTAGGGGTTACGCCGCCCCGTCGGAAGCGTCGTCCGGACCGGGTTCGACGTCGGCCCCGCGGTTCCTCCCGCGGACGACCGTCGCGTCGCCGTCGACGCCCGCGGCCGCGAGCGCCTCGTCGCCGGCCGCGAGCGCCTCGTTTGCGCGTTCCGCGTCGGTGACGCCGAACACCGCCGGCCCCCACGACGACTGCCCGGCGCCGTAGATCGCGGCCGCGTCCGAGAGCGACGCCACGAGTTCGCCGACGGGCGGCCGGTAGACCCCGCCCTGCTCGTCGGCGTACCACGCGCCGTTCAGCCGGCCGATCTCCGCCACGGCCTCGCCGAACCGCTCCGCCGACCCCTCGGCGACCGCGGGGAGGAGTCGTCGAGCGACGATGCCGGCGATTCGGTCGCCGAGCCCCGGGTCCGCCCGCTCGACGACCGCGCGCATGCTCTCGTCCTCCTCGTCGCCGCTTCTGCCGGGGTCGGCGCGGGGGATCACGACCAGAAACCGCCACTCGTCCGGGATCTCGTGTCTCGCAGCGATCGCCGGAACCGTCCAGTCGCCGTCGGCCGGGCGGTCGGTCGTAAAGCGCGCCGTCGGGTGGCCGGCGTCGAGGACGAACCCGCCGGCTTCGAACGCCGCGACGCCGACGCCCGACCGACCGCCGCGGCCGAGCGCGGGTGCGCGCTCCCTGACGGCCGGCTCGCGGCCGTGCGCGTTCGCCACCGCCGCGAGCGTCGCCAGCGCGAGCTGCGTCCCGCTGCCGAGGCCGGCGTGCCGGGGGAGCGTCGATTCCAGCGAGACGGCCGCGCCCGGCACGCCGAGGAGGTCGACCGCGCGCTTCGCGTACTCGCGGGCGGTCGGGTCCGCGCAATCCACGCCGTCGGCGGGATCGGCTCGAACAGAGAGGCGCGGCGAGTCGAGCGCGACGCCGACGGCTCCGTACAGGCGCTCGTGCGAGAGGCTCAGGTTGCCGAAGCCGAAGTGGAGGCGGCCGCCGACGGTGACGCGGGCCATGGACGGTCGTTCGGTTCCCCGTCGTATTCCGGTTTCGACGGTGGCAACGGAGGGCGGTGCCTCCGGCGGTCGTCCCGGCGGCCGAATCGTCGCGCGCGGCGGAGCGGGCGGCGACCTACGACGGAAGCGGACAGAGGCTCGCGGTGAAGACGACGACCTCGTCCGTCTCGTTTCGCGCGCCGTGGGTCACCCCGCGCTCGTGGAGCACGACGCCCGGCGCGTCGACCGCCTCCTCGTCGCCGTCCTGCACGACGGTCGCGGTCCCCCGCAGGACGTGGAAGACGTTCATGCTCGCGTCGTGCTCGTGCGGATCGAGCGACGCGCCGGGGGCGAGCGCGAAGGCCTTCACCAGCACGTCGTCGGTCACGACCAGTTCGGCGGCGACGACCTCGCCCGGTTCGGGGTCGAGGTCCGTCAGTCGATCGAGGGTCATACGCGGCGTGAGGCGGGCCGGCCGCTTAACGGTGCTGGCGAGAGGTTGAACAGCCGTTCGACCGAAGTACGAGCCGCGTCCGGTGACGGTGTACGGGCGCGACGACGCGGGTCTCGGGATCGCGGTCCACTCCGCCGACCCCGACGCGGCCCGGCAGGGGGACGAGACGTACGTCGTCAGCCTCTCGTCCGATCTCGACGGCGACCGGGGGAGCGTCGAACGGCCGATCGAGACGCCGGACCGAGGGACGGCCGTCGACGCCGCCCACCGGTTCGTGGACGCCTCCGAGTGGTCGGGGAGGCGGGGCGAGGGAGCGATCGAAGAGGCGAAGGCCGCCGCCGAGCGCGAGCTGGAGTAGCGGAACGCTACGCCAGTTCCTCTGCGACCACGTCGGGACCGAGGAGTTCCGGATCGACCGCGAGGTCGGCCTGTCCGCGCGCGAACTCCGGCAGCGACTCGCGGGAGTAGACGACCACCTTCACGTCGGGGTTCGCCTCCTTCGCGATCGAGATCGCCGTCGCGTCCGCGACGTCGGTGAGCACGAACAGGTCGGCGTCCGCGATCCCCGCGACGTCGAGCGACGCGGCCGTCGCGACGCCCTCGACGCGGATCGTCTCGACGCCCTCCGCGTCGAGCGCGTCGCCGATGCCCCCGTCGTCCGGGCCGGTGACGAGCGCCTTCATCACTCGTACTCGATGGTCGCGGGCGGTTTGTGCGTCACGTCGTAGACGACCCGCGCGACGTTCTCGTTGCTCCCGGTGATCCGGCTCTGGATGCGCTGGAGCGTCTCCCAGTCGATCTCCTGCGCGCGAGCGGTCATGCCGTCGCGCGACTCGACCGACCGGACCGCGACGATCCACCCGTGGACGCGGTTGTCGCCCTTGACGCCGGTTCCCTTGCCGACGACGGCGGCGAACGCCTGCCACGGATCGTACTCCTCCAGTTCCTCCTCGACCACGTGACACGCCTCGCGCGCGACGTCGGCCTTCTCGCGGGTGACCTCGCCGACGACGCGAACCGCGAGCCCCGGGCCGGGAAACGGCATGCGCTCCGCGACGACCGATTCGAGGTCGAGCGCGCGGGCGACCTCGCGGACCTCGTCCTTGTAGAGGTCACGCACGGGTTCGACGATGCCCTCGAAGTCGACGACGTCCGGCAGACCGCCGACGTTGTGGTGCGACTTGATGCCGCCCTCGCTCTCGATGCGGTCGGGGTAGATCGTCCCCTGCACGAGGTAGTCCGCCTCCGTCTCCCTCGCCTCGCGCTCGAACTCGCGGATGAACTGCTCGCCGATCACCTCGCGTTTCTCCTCGGGATCGATCACGCCCGCGAGCGCGTCGAAGAACCGCGCCTCGGCCTCGACGACGCGCAGGCTCTCCATGAACGAGAAGGTCTCGCGGATTCCCGCCGTCTCTCCCTTTCGCATCAACCCCGTGTCGACGTAGACGGGGGTGAGTTGATCGCCGATGGCGCGGTAGGCGAGCGCGGCCGCGACGGACGAGTCGACGCCGCCCGAGAGGGCGATGACGGCGTGGGCGTCGCCCACCGTCTCGCGGATCTCCGCGGTCGCCTCCTCGATGAACCGCTCGGCGTCCACCATCAGGCTTCGACCTCCGCGGTGCGACCCCCGGTCCGTTCTAAGATCGCGTCGACGAGGCCGACGAACGGTGGGCTCGCGCGGTCCGGCCGCGAACGGAATTCCGGGTGGAACTGGGTCCCGAGGAAGTACGGGTGGTTCTCGCGTTCGAGGATCTCCATGCGGTTGCCGGCCCGACCGGAGAACGCGAGCCCGTCCGATTCGAGACGGTCGATGTACTCCGGATTCACCTCGTAGCGGTGGCGGTGCCGTTCGACGCAGGAGTCGCCGCCGTAGACGCGGGACGCGAGCGATCCGGGTTCGATCTCCGTCTCGTGCGCGCCGAGGCGCATCGTCCCGCCGAGGTTCTGCGTGTCGTACTGCTCCGGCAGGAGGTCGATGACCGGGTGCGGCGTATCCGGTTCGATCTCGGCGGAGTTGGCCCCGTCGAAGCCGACGACGTTGCGCGCGTGTTCGACGACCGCGAGCTGGAAGCCGAGACAGAGTCCGAGAAACGGAACCTCGTTCTCCCGGGCGTACCGCACCGCCTCGATCTTTCCCTCCGTGCCGCGGGAGCCGAAGCCGCCGGGGACGACGATCCCGTCCGCTTCGCGCAGCCGTTCCGCGTGGTGGTCGAGCATCTCGTCCGAGTCGACCCAGAGGACGTTGACCTCGACCTCGCGCTCGATGCCGGCGTGTTTCAGCGCCTCGTGGATGGACATGTACGCGTCCTCCAGCGCGTACTTGCCGACGAGGGCGATGTCGACCGAGCCGTCGCGCTCGCGGGTGACGAGTTCGCGCCAGCGGTTGTCGCGCTCCGCCTTCGGAAGCGCCTCCTCGGCGATGTTCAGCCGCTCCATCACGTACTCGTCGAGTCCCTCGCGCTCGACCATCAGCGGAACGTGGTAGACGTCCTCCACGTCGGGGTTCGAGAAGACGGCTTCCGTCGGGACGTCGCAGAACAGGGCGATCTTCTCCTTCGTCTCGGGGTCGAGTTCGTCGTCGCACCGGCCGACGAGGACGTCCGGTTGCAGGCCGATAGAGCGCAGTTCCTTCACGCTGTGCTGGGTGGGCTTCGTCTTCTGCTCGCCGTTCTTCGAGTACGGGACGAGCGTCACGTGCGCGAAGAGGATGTCGTCGTCCTCCTCCTCGTGGGCGAACTGCCGGAGCGCTTCGAGGAAGGGCATGGACTCGATGTCGCCGACGGTGCCGCCGACCTCCACGATGCAGACGTCCGTTCCCTCGGCGGCCTCGCGGATGCGCCGCTTTATGTCGTCTGTGACGTGGGGGATGATCTGCACCGTCTTGCCGAGGTAGTCGCCGGCGCGTTCCTTCTCGATGACGTGCTGGTACGTCTTCCCGGTGGTGACGTTGTGGTCGAAGGTCATGTCGACCCCGAGGAACCGCTCGTAGTTCCCGAGGTCGAGGTCGACCTCGCCGCCGTCCTTCAGCACGTACACCTCGCCGTGCTGGTAGGGGTTCATCGTCCCGGCGTCGACGTTCAGGTAGGGGTCGATCTTGACCGCCGTCACGTCGAACCCGGCGTTCGACAGCAGCCGTCCGGTGCTCGCGGCAGTGATCCCTTTTCCGAGCCCGGACATCACCCCACCTGTTACGAAAATGAACTTCCTCCCCAGATCGGGGTCGTAGCCCGTGTCGGGTTCCGTCGGCATACCGAGTGTGCGCCATCGCGGTTCAAAACCGTTTCGAAGCCACCCCCGCCGCTCCGATCGAAAACCGGCCGCCCGGCCACGGTCTCGCGGTTTCGTGCGCCCCGCCCCGCGAGTAACCGGAAACTGTGTCCCGTAACGAACGACAGAACGGGGGGAACGGTATGGCTCGTTGAAGTAGCGCGGGGGAAACTGACCTTCCGTGAAGGGGAACCCGAACCGCCACGGAGGGAGCGAGTGATTCACCATGAAACGAACGTTCGCAGCCCTGCTGGTCGCGACTCTCGCCGTCGGCGCGGTCACCGTCGGCCTCGTCGGCCTCGTCGATCCGTCCGCTGCGGCGCACAACGATGACGACGAAACCGAACGATGCGTTCACGCGGACGGCGACGGCAACGTGACCGAGGTACGCCAGGAGTCGGACGGGGATTCGAGCACGTCCGTCACCGTCAACCAGTCGAGTCACCACAGCGACGACGGCGAGCACGTCAGTCAAAGTAGCAGCACCAGTAGCGTCAGCAGCAGCCAAAGCAGCGTCAGTAGCAGTCAAAATAGCAGCAGTACCAGTAGCGTCAGTCAGAGTAGCAGTACGCAGCACTCGAGCGTCAGTCACAGCTCGAGCGTGAGCCAGCACACCACCGATTCCGGCGATCAGTACACCTGCGTCAGCCAGGAAAGCGGCCACGACGTCGGTGACGGAACCGACGCCGAGCGGATGAGCGACGCCGCGATCGACGCCGATCTGGCCTCGAAGCAGGACGAACTCTCCGGACTCGACGCGATGGAGCGCGCGTGGGACGCGGACGACGAGCCCGAGTCCGACTCCGACGAGGAGGTCGACTCCGACGGGTAACGCGATCCTCCCCGTTCGACCGACGCGAACGGCTCGACGGTTCGATCCGTGAGAAAATGGTGAACTTCGGGCGGCGCGCGATGGCGTCCGTCGCGACGACGGGTGTCTATGCGCAGGCTTCCTGCGACCGGCCGGCCTTCTGCGACTGGCTGCCCTCGTTCGTCGCCTCGGCTTCGCCGACCTGGTAGTTGATGTTCTCCTGGTAGTTGACCTGGTAGGCTTCGGCCTCTCCCTCGTTCTCGGCGTACGCGATCGCGGCGTACTGCTCGTTGAGGTTCAGCTGCTCGACGTACTGGATCTGCGAGACCTCTGCGTCCGCGTCCTGGTCGAGCTCCTGGTCCTGCTCGCCGTTGCCGTAGTCGAGACACCACTCGTCGTCCTCGCCGTCGCTGCTGAGGAGGACCGACGTCTGCGACTGGCTGCCCTCGTTCGTCGCCTCGGCTTCGCCGATCTGCCTGTTGACGTTTCGCTGGTAGCTCTCCTGATAGGCGGTCGCCTCGCTGCAGTCCGTGGCGACCGCGACGGCGGCGTTCTGGAGGTTGATGTTCTCCTGATCGACCTCCTGATACTGTTCCACCGTGGCCTCCGCGTCCTGCGTGTTCGACTGCTCGTCGGCCTCGCTCTCGGCGACCTCCATGGCCTCCTCGGAGATGCCGTCCATCTCCTTCGCGAGCGCGTCGGCCTCGTCTGTGGAGTCGTCGCCGGTTCCGGCGACCGCGACGCACGTCACGGGCGACCCCGCCTGATCGCTCACGTTCGTCGCCGACGCGGACGCGATCTGCGCGTTCACGTTGAGCTGGTAGCTCTCCTGCACCGCGCGGGCGACGCTGCCCTCGCCGACGGCGACCGCGATCGCGTACCCCTGCTCGTTGACGTTGAGCTGGTCGACTTCCTGGGCCTGCTCCACGGTCGCGTTGGCGCTCTGGGAACTCGACTGCTCCGTGGTCCCGTCCTGCTCCTGCTCGCCGACGTTCGTCGCGTTGGCTTCGCCGTACTGGAGGTTCTCGTTCTCCTGGTAGCTCCGCTGGTACGACGTCGCCCGGCTGTCTTCGTCCGCGAGCGCGACCGCGGCGCTCTGGTTGCTGTAGTTCAGCTGCTCGACGTCCTGCGCCTGATCGACCTCGGCGTCGGCTTCCTGCACGCTCGCCTGTACGTCGCCGCCGTCGTCGATGACGTACCCGGAGTACTCCCGGGAGCACTCGTCGGCGAAGACGACGTACGCGTCGCCGACGTTCTCGAACGACACGTCCTCGGTCTGGCCGACGTCGTTGATCGACTCGGCGTCGCCTTCCTGGGTGTTCTGGTTCTCCTGGTAGCTGCGCTGGATCGCCTTGGCGTCGCCGCCGTCGATCGAGACCGCGACCGCGCCCGACTGCTGGTTGACGTTGAGCTGGTCGACGTCCTGGTACTGTACGACCTCCGCGGCTGCGTCCTGCGAACTCTCCTGCTTGAACGACTCGATCCAGCCGTCGAGGTCCTCCTCGTCGGCGTCGGCGCCGAAGATCAGGTACACGTCGTCGCCGTCGAGTGTCTCTACGTCCGGTTCGTCGTCCTCTTGTGCCACGACCTTGCCGAAGGCTGCGGAGCCGACGACCGTCGAGACGAGGAGCGTCCCGAAGGAGCGGCGCGATAGCGGTACTCGTTGGTTTGAATTTCCTGCCATGCTGTTATTCACGTCCTCTCATTGGAGTTCATCTGACTGTGTTTCCACCGTGTCACTGTGCGATGCAAATTTCTCTATTCCGGGTTGGGTATTCGTTATTAACAGCCTGGCTGAAATTACGGAGGAACTACCGTGAGACGGTACAGAGTGGGAGCTGGCGGTGAAACGTTTCAGCGACCAACCCCGCCGAAAACGGCTGACAGGGGCCCACGGTCGAGTCCCCTTCCGGCCCGTTCGGCGAGTAAATCGGGGACTACTCACCCCGTTCTCGGGCGAGACCGCACCGGCGAGGAAACGCGACAGAACACGGCAAAGCGCGCCTTTCGACCGGGTTATGTTGCTCCTACGCGCCGCTACCCGCCGCAGAAGCATCAACTGGCGATGATAATAACAAGTTCACCGATCGTCACCGGTCCGTGAACGTGCCCTCCCTCTCTCGACGTTCTCCAACGTTTGCTAGGCGTTAACAGTGACCGAATAATATTTATTCTAACATATTAAGACAAACGATAATACATCTCTGACTGTTTCGGATGAAACGGAACGCGCCGGCGGTAACGTTCAGTATGCTTGGTACAACGGTTCTGGGGGTTGAATACGGACGTCCCCGACAGCACGAATCGAGTGGTGAGCGCTCGGATGGGGTCAGCTCGGGTCGACGCCCCGGACCTCCGACCGGGCGGTCCCGCTCGTGATACAACAATGAAAAAGGCACTTCGCATCCTGATGGCCATCATGGTCGTCGGAACCGTCTTCACGGCCGGGTTCGCCGGCTCCGCAGCGGCGCTGGACTTCGAGTTCGAAGAGGAAGAGGAGATCGAGCAGGAGCAGGAGCTCGAACAGGACGCTGAGGCCGAGACGAACCAGTACCAGGACGTCGACCAGGACAACGATAACACGCAGGTCGCTGGGAACGCTGCTGTGTACAACGACGGCGACCAGGACACTGACGCCTACCAGAGCAGCTACCAGGTGAACTACAACGACCAGGAAGGCGAGTCTGAGGCCGAGAACGAGGCCGAGCAGGACCAGGAAGCCGAGACGTAATCCCTCGGGCACTTCCGACGCAAACCCATTTTTTGTACCCACACCCGCCGCGAGCGCCGCGGGCGGACGGCTCGAAGCGGTAACTACTCCCACGACGACCGCGTACCGCCACGCGTGCCGCTGACGCACGATTACCACGTCCACTCGACCTACTCCGACGGCAGCTTCCTCGTGCGGATGGTTCGAGCCGCCGAGGAGGTCGGACTCGACGGCGTCGGCTTCGCCGACCACTGCAACGTCTCCGCGCGCGAGCCGATGGTAGAGGCGAAGTGCCGGCTCGGCTTCAACCTCGATCGGACGTACGAACGCCGGCGGCGGGCGATCGAGGCGCTCCGCGAACGCGCCGACGTGCGGATCTTCGACGCCGTCGAGATGGACTACGACCCGGCCGACGAGTCGGAGATCCGAGCGTTCCTCGACCGCGCGGACTTCGACTACGCCGTCGGCAGCGTCCACTTCCTCGACGGCGTGAACGTCCACTCGATCCCGTACTTCGCGGAGAAGTCCGAGGCAGAGCGGCGCGCGCACGTCGACCGGTACTTCGAGAAGCTCGTCGCGCTCGTCGACTCCGAGCTGTTCGAGATCGCCGCTCACGTCGACCTCGTCGAGCGGAACCCCGCGCTTCGGGGCCTTGCGACCCCGGAGCACTACGATCGCGTCGGGGACGCCTTCGAGCGCTCCTCGACGGTACCCGAGGTGAACGCCGGGAGGATCCTCCGCGAGTACGGCGAGTTCCACCCGGCGCCGCCGCTCCTCGGTGCGCTTCTCGACCGCGGCGTGTCGTTCACCGTCGGCTCGGACGCGCACCGCCCGGACGACGTCCGCGATCGGGCACCGGTCATCGAGACGCTCCTCGCGGAGCGCGACATCGAACCGGCTCGGCTCGTATAGCCCGACGAACGTGTTCGTCTATTCGCCGGTTTCCCCGGCCCGTCCTGCCGAAACCGGAGCCTTTCAGGGGCTGGGCTTCGCCCCTCCGGTATGGACGACGCGGACTTCCCCCGACTCGGCCTCGGAACCTACGAGAACACCGATCCCGAAGCGTGCGCGACGAGCGTCGAGACGGCGATCGACGTCGGCTACCGCCACGTCGACACGGCGCAGATGTACGACAACGAATCGTTCGTCGGCGACGGCATCGCCCGCGCGGACGTCGCGCGGGAGGACCTCTTCGTCGCAACGAAGCTCGACACCGACAACCTCGCGTACGACGACGTGATCGAGACGACGAGAGAAAGCTGCGACCGGCTCGGCGTCGAGTACGTCGACCTCATGTACGTCCACTGGCCGCTCGACAGCTACGACCCCGAGGAGACGCTGCCGGCGCTGGACGAGCTGGTCGACGACGGGGTGATCCGAAACGTCGGCCTCAGCAACTTCCTGCCCGAGCAGCTCGACGAGGCGCGCGATCGCCTCGACGCGCCGCTTTTCGCCCACCAGGTCGAGATGCACCCGCTGCTCCAGCAGGACGAACTCGTCTCGTACGCGGGCGAGCACGACCACTGGCTCGTTGCGTACTGCCCCATCGCGCGCAACCAGGTCGCTGACGTGCCCGAACTGCGGGAGGTCGCGGAGCGCCACGAGACGACGCCGGCGGTCGTCTCGCTCGCGTGGCTCCTGGAGAAGGAGCACGTCGCGCCGATCCCGAAGGCGGCGAGCGAGGAACACATCCGGCAGAACTACGAGGCGCTCGACCTCGAACTGACTGAGGCGGACGTCGCGGTGATCGACGGCATCGACCGCGAGGAGCGGATCGTCGACTTCGAGGAAGCGCCCTGGAACGGGGCGTAGCCGGCGACGGGGGCGGCGCGGCGCTCGCCGTCACCGGAGTCGCGGGGCGAGAAACGCCGCCACGGCCTCGCCGACCTTCCTTCCCTGTCCGACGAAGAAGTGATCCGCGCGCAGTTCGACCACGTCCGCGTCGCGTTCTCGGGCGCGGTCGACCACCGGCCCCCAGTCGACCGTGTCGTCCCGGACGCCGTAGACGACCTGGAGGGGTGCGGCGATCCCGTCCACGGCGTTCGCGGCGTCGAGGTCGGCGTCGAGGCTCGCGGCGGGCGCGAGCGCGCTCACGGCCGCGAGGTCCGCTCGATCCGCGGCGACGAGGAGCGCGACCGCCGCGCCGAAGCTGAAGCCGAAGAGGCCGACGCGGTCGTACCGCTCTCTCGCCCACCGGATCGCGTTGTGGGCGTCCGCGCGCTCGCCGCGGCCCCCGTCCCACTCGCCGTAGTCGAACCGCAAGCAGTCGACGCCGCGTTCCGCGAGCGCGTCGCTGACCGCGACCAGGCGGTCGTCGCCGCGGTGGCCGCGGTGCTGCGGGTGGGGGGGACAGGCGACGACGACCGCGTCGGCTCGGCCGGCGGCCTTCCCGCCGCCGTTCGCCGGTTCGTCGCCCGACTCGTCGGTTCCGTCCGCGCGCTCGGCCGCGTCGAGCGTCGCCCTGACGTCCCTGCCGCCGGGGATCAAAACCGCCTCGCCGTCCATGCGGAGCCTTCGTCCGCATGAGGTTTTAAGGCTGAGGTCCATAAGTGGGAGACATGGGAATACTCTCGCGCACGTCCTACGTGATCCGGTCGAAGATCAACGCCCTCCTGAACCGGACGGAGGATCCCACCGAGACGCTGGATTACTCCTACGAGCAGATGCGGGACGAACTCCAGCAGGTGAAACAGGGTATCGCCGACCTGACGACGCAAAAAAAACGGCTCGAGATACAGAAGCGGCGGCTGGAGGAGAACGTCGAAAAGCACAACGAACAGGCGCGGGAGGCCGTGAGTCAGGATCGAGACGACCTCGCGCGGCGGGCGCTGGAGAAGAAGCAGTCGAAGATGAGCCAGATCGAGGAACTGGAGGGGCAGATCGGGAACCTCCAGTCGACGCAGGACGACCTCGTCGAGAAGAAAAACGAGCTCCAGGGCCGCATCGAGGAATTCCGGACGAGAAAGGAGACGATGAAGGCCCGCTACGAGGCCGCAGAGGCGTCGAGTCGGGTGTCGGAGGCGATGACCGGCGTCGGCGACGAGATGGAGGACGTGGGTCGCGCCATCGAACGCGCCGAAGAGCAGACCGACGAGATGGAGGCGCGTTCGGCCGCGATGGACGAACTCGAAACCTCCGGCGCGTTCGACGACGTGCTCTCCGACAAGGACGAGATCGACCGCGAACTCGAAGCCTCGCGGAGTTCGAGCGAGGTCGACACGGAACTGGAGACGCTCAAAGCCGAGATGGGTGAGGGGGAGGCCCAAGCCGACGCCGAACCGGCGGTGGAATCCGATGCCGAGTCGGACGCCGAGGCCCCGGTCGAAACCGACGTCGACGACGCCGAGGTCGAAGCGGAACTGGAGGAGCTCAGAGAGGAAGAATCCAAGTCGGAGTGACCGACGCCGGCCACGGCGGGGCCCCGCAACCTATGTAGGTGGCGGCCCTCCCCGTCGGACGTATGGGTGATTCAGACGGAAGCGCGCCGAGCGACACGATGCGCGGTCGCGTCAGGGGGAGTCGGTGGAAGTTCTGGCTCCTCATGGACGCGAACCGGTGGATCGTCGCCGGCCTCCTCCTGTCGTTCGTGTTTCTCTCGTTGGTCGGGGGCAGCCTGCTCGACCTCTCTCCCATGCGACGCGTCGTTTCGAGTTTCAACGGCCTCTGGTGGCTCTTCTCGCCGGGAATCAACGCGATCGTCACCGGCGTGACGCTCGTCGTCACGATCAATCAGCTCGTGTTGTCGCAGGAGCTGGGACCGCTGGGCGACCAGCGAGAGCGGATGCAGGGCGCGATCGACTTCCGCGAGGACGTCGAATCGTGGCTCGAAACGGAGACGAGCCCGCCGGATCCCGCGTCGTTCCTCGCGGCGCTCGTCGACGGCGTCCAGACGCACGCCGACCAGCTGGAGGGGGCGATCGAGGGGAACGACGACGAGGAGCTGCGAAACCGCGTCCGCGACTACGCGGACAGCCTCACGAAAAACGCGAGAGAGGTCGGCGACGAGCTCAGCGACGCCCAGTTCGGGACGTTCGACGTGATCACGAGCGCGCTCGATTTCAACTACTCGTGGAAGATCTACGAGGCGCGGCGGCTCAGGCGCGAGCACGCCGACTCGCTCGACGAGGAGACGGAGGAGGCGCTCGACGAGGTGCTCGACGTGCTGGAGTTCTTCGGACCGGCGCGAGAGCACTTCAAGACGCTGTACTTCCAGTGGGAACTCGTCAACCTCTCGCGAGTGATGCTGTACGCGTCGGTTCCGGCGCTCGTCGTCGCGATGGTGATGATGCTGTACGTGACGCCGAGCGCGGTCACAGGCTCGACGCTCGGGTTCGACCACCTCGTGCTGCTCGTGAGCGCGGCGGCGACGGCGACGCTCGCTCCGTTCATGCTCCTTCTCTCGTACATCCTCCGCATCGCGACCGTGGCGAAGCGGACGCTCGCCATGGGCCCGTTCATCCTGCGGGAGACGGCCAGATCCGACGACATCGACTGGGAATCGTGAGTGGGCGACACCGACTGAAGATCGCGATGGGACTCGATCCGAGTCCCGATTCGTCCGAACCGCAAATCCGGTTCGTCCGAATCGCCGATCCGATTCACCCGAACGGCTAACGTCCGTCGCCGCGAGAGACGCCCCATGGACGATCTCGTGGCCGCCGTCCGCGAATCGCTCTCGGCCGAGACGCGAGCGGCGTTCGACCGCCGGGTCGAGCGGCAGTCCGCGCTGGCGAAGGCGGACTGTCGCTCGGCCCGCCTCGACAACCGCGACTTCGCCGTCGGCCTCGAACTCGAAGCGTACGCGGTCGACGGCGACGGACGGCTCGGCGCGGTTCCGCCGTCCGTCTTCGAGGCGGCCGACTGCGAGAAGGAACTCGGCGTCCACAACGTCGAACTGCACACGGAGCCCGACGTGCTCGACGTCGACGGCCTGAACCGGCAGTCGGCGCAACTCCGCGAACGACTTCGATCGACCCGCGATCGTCTCGCCGACGCCGGCTTGCGGCTCGTGCTCGACGGGATGTGGACCGTGCCGCCTGCGGAGGGGACGGCGGTGTACCTCGGCGACGTCGAAGAGCGCCACGGGGTGGTCGTCGCGGCGAACATGCGGTCGGACCCGCGCTACCGCGCCCTCGATAACGACGCGCTTCGCCGGGGCGACGGCGAGGTGCCGATCTCGGTTCCCGGCGTCGATCGCGCCTTCCCGTCGATCCTGGTCGAGTCGCTGACGACGTCGATGCAGCCGCACCTGCAGGTGCCGGACTCGGCGGCGTTCCCCCGCTATTTCAACGCCGCGATCCGGACGCTCGGTCCGGTGCTCGCGCTCGCCGCGAACTCGCCGTTCCTCCCGGCGGACCTCTACGAGGGCGCGGATCCCGCGACGGTCGTCGACGCGACCCCCCACGAACTGCGCGTCCCCGTCTTCGAGCAGTCGGTCAACGTCGGCGACCTCCGGAAGGTTCGCGTCCCGCGCGACGTCGACGGCGTCGAGGACGTCGTGGATCGGCTCGTCGCCGACGAGACGGTCGCGCCGTTTCTGACCGACCCCGACGAGGCCGGGGAGTACCCGACGGCGTACCCGGAACTCGACCACAAGCGCGGCACGTACTGGCGGTGGGTTCGAGCCGTCATCGGCGGGCAGACGCCCGCTCCGGCGGCCGGGCCGGAGCGGAACGACGAAGCGTCCGTCCGGATCGAGTACCGGCCGCTCCCGACCCAGCCGACGCTCCGGGACGCGGTCGGCCTCCAGGCGCTCGTCGTCGGTCTCCTCCGCGGGGTGGTCGCGACCGATCACCCCCTCGAAACGCTCGACTGGACGGACGCGGAGGCGTCGTTCTACGCCGCCGTCGACGACGGACCGAACGCCGACCTCGCGTGGGTGACCGCCGACGGCGAGCGAACGGACGACCCGGCGGTCGTCTACGACGAGGCGTTCGCGCTCGCCCGGCGCGGCCTCGACGCGTTCGGCGTCGACGGCGACGCCGCGTCCGCGCTCCTCGCGCCGATCGAGGCGCGGCGCGAGGCCCGAACGAGCCCGAGCGCGTGGAAGAAAGCGCGCGTCCGCGAGGCGGTCGCGGCGGGCGCGTCGCTCCCGGAGGCGATCGTCTCGATGCAGGAGGCGTATGTCCGCCGGGCCGAAGGGACGGCGTCGTTCGCCGAGTGGCTCTAGCGGCTCGCCCGACCGTCGCGAGGCGCTTACGGCGTTTGCATCTCGCCGGGAGTGCTCCGACGCCTCACTCGGCGCGGATCGCGCCCGTGCCGCTCCGGTCGAGGTCGGCGAGGCGGATCTCGCCGTCCGCGAGGTCGACGCCGTCGTAGGGATCCTCCGAGAGGAGGAGCGCGCCGTCGAGGTCGGCGTAGTCGAGCAGCGGCGCGAGGTGGCAGGCGGGGGCGATGGCGGCGTTCGTCTCGATCATGCAGCCGAGCATGACCTCCAGCCCGTGGGCGCGGGCGACGTGGATCATCCGCGTCGCCTCGCGCAGGCCGCCGCACTTCATCAGCTTCAGGTTCACGATGTCGACCCGATCCGCGACCGCCGGCACGTCCGGCAGGGTGAGGCAGGACTCGTCGGCCGCGACGGGGAGCGCGCTACGTTCATAAACGAACTTCAGCCCCTCGGGGTTCTCGGCCGGAACCGGCTGCTCGACGAACTCCACGTCGTACTCGGCGAGGACGTCGCACATCCGAACCGCCTCCCGGGGCGTCCACGCCTCGTTGGCGTCGACCCGGATCGTCGCATCCGGGGCCGCCTCGCGCACGGCGGCGATGAGCTCCTCGTCGCGGTCGGTGCCGAGCTTGATCTTCAGGACGGGGTAGCCCGCCTCGACGGCCTCCTCGGTCTTCTCGCGGACGCGCTCGGTCGCGTCGAGGCCGATGGTGAACGACGTGGGCGGGCACTCGTCGGCGTCGAGCCCCCACAGTCGGTACAGCGGCACGCCGAGGCGCTTCGCGGCGAGGTCGTGCAGGGCGGCGCTCACCGCGGTCCGGGCGGCGGGGTTGTCCGCGACCGTCTCGCGCATCCGCCGTTCGATTCGCGCGAGAGCGTGCGGGTCGCCGACCTCCTCGACGACCGAGAGCAGCGACGGCAGGACGGCCTCGACGGTGTCGGCCGTCTCCCCGTAGTGGTTCGACGGCGCGGCCGCGCCGACGCCGGTCATCCCGCCCTCGTCCGTGATCCGGACGACGACGTTCTCCGCGACCTCCTGCGTTCCGCGGGAGATGGTGAACGCGTCCGCGAGCGGGAGCGAGACGCGCTCGTGTTCGGCTTTCAGGAACATCTCAGAGGTCGAGGGCGGACAGGAGTTCGTCGGTGCCGAAGCGGACGGGGTCGGCCGCGGGCGCGCCGAGTTCGTCGGCGTACGCCGCCACGGCCTCCCGGGCCGTCTCGTCGTCGTCGACGTTCGAGGTGTTGAGCGCCCCCGCGACCACCTCGGCCTCGTGGACCGGCGCGGCGAGCCCCTCGTAGATATCGACGTAGGTCGAAAGGGGCGGGATCGCCGTGTCCTCGTAGCCGTGGATGGCCTCGCGCCCCGCCTCGTGACAGAGGACGAGCTCGTCCGGCATCGACCCGTGGAGGATGCCGCAGGTGACCGCCGAGTAGGCGGGGTGGACGATCGACCCCTGCCCCTCCACGAACAGCACGTCGTGGTCGTTCCCCTTCTCCACGATCATCTCCTCGACCGCGCCGGCGGTGAAGTCAGAGACGACGCGGTCGATGGGGTTGCCCCACCCGGAGATCATGATGCCGGTCTGACCGGTCGGGATGAACGCGGCGTCGATCCCTCGCTCCGCCGCCGCCCGGGCGAGTTCGAGCGAGACGGTCATCTTCCCGACGGAGCAGTCGGTCCCGACCGTGAGGACGATTTCGGCGTCGACCTCGTCGGCGACGCCCCGGCCGACGGTGAGGTCGTCGCGGGGCTTCCGCACGTCGCGTAGCTCCACGCCGCGCTCTCGGGCGAGTTCCGCGAACTCCTCGTCCTCGGTGAGGAAGTAGTGGAGGCCGGCGACCACGTCGCAGCCGCGCTCTATCGCCTCGCGCACGTCGGGCCGCCACGAGTCGTCGAAGCCGCCGCCGATGGGCGCGATGCCGATCACGAGCGCGTCGCAGTCGGGCGCGTCGGCCATCGACCCGACGATCGGGGCGTCCGGCACGCCGGAGAGGTGGTCCGACACGCGCTCGCCCGCCCGGTCGCGGTCGAGCACGGCGACGACCTCGTCGGAGCCGTACCGAAGGATGCCGGTGGCGGTCTTGGCGCGCTCCGGGAACTTCTCGTGGGCCAGCACGGCGATGCGTCGCCCGCCGGGTGCGTCTGTCGTCATGTGCGTGGGTGTCGTGACCACGGGATAAAAGAGGAACCGATCGTGGGTGGACGTACGTTCCCCGGCTGACACCTCGTCACACCGTTCGTCGGCCGCTTCCGTTCGATCGCCCCGACGCGCTCACAACAGGGACAGCCGCGTCGTCCAGAACTCCCGAAACGCCTCGTCGAGCGCCTCGTCGGGGTCGCCGCCGGCGTCCGACGGCGCGACGCGGTCCGCGAGATCCCGGAGTTCGCGGATGACGTTCCGCTCGCCGACGACGACGAGTCGGTCGACGTCGCGCCCCTCGATCGCCTCCCGGCACTTGTCGAGGTGGTCGTCGATCTGCTGGTCGCGCCGGCGCTCGAAGCGCGCCTGCGAGAACCCGCCCTTCGAGTGCTTGTTCATCACGTCGCTCTCGAAGCCCTCGGCCGTCCGCCGCTCCGCGCCGTCGTAGACGCCGAGGGCGAACAGGTCCGAGCGGACGAGCGCGAGCGCGAACTCGCCGGTCGGCCGGAACCACGCGTCGTCGAGGGCGAACCCCTCGCCCCACTCGCAGAACGGCTCCGGCGGCAGCGGCGGAGCGAGCGCGGCGCTCACGAGGCCGGCGTCGTCGACGCAGACGAGACAGGGGGCGGCGCGGTCGAGAAGCGCCGCGCGGTCGCCGAGGGCGTCGCGGGCGGGGGCGGGCGTCTCGCCGTCTGCCCCGACCATCGCGGTCAGCGCGCCCTCGGGTTCCGTCTCGACGCTCCGGAGGCGGCTGAGAACCTCGTCGAGGCGCGCGCCTCGGAGGGGTTCGCGCCCGCGGAAGTCGAGATCCGGGTCGTCGCCGCCGAGGCGCTCGACCCGGTCCTCCAGCTCCGCGATGCGGTCCTCCAGCCGATTGACCCGCTCTTCGGCGTCCTGCCGGGCGCTCACCGCGGCCGCTCGCCGCTCCTCTTCTGCCTCGGTGCGGCGTTCGAGGTGGCGCTTTTCCTCCTCCAGGTCGTCGATTCGCGCCTTGAGCTCGGCCCGACCGAGCAGCTCGTCGAGCATGGTCGAGAGGCGACGGCGGGGGACTTTTAGGTTGGGATCGGCGTCAGACGCCGGTCGGCGCTTCGTAGCCGGCGTACCGCAGGAGCTCGTTCGCGCGCTCGGCCTTCGCGAGGAACACCTCGCGGCGGTCCGGCAGCGACTCGTCGGCGAGGTCGCCCGGGACCGCGAGCGTCCCCGTCGGTACGTCGTCGTCGCCGAGCACCGGGAAGTGACGGCGGTCGAGCTTCATCACGAGCGGCGCGTCGAGTCGCTCCACGCCCTCGCCCGTGGTGTAGAGCTGTTCGTTCACCCGCTCGTGGTCCGCCCGCTGGATGACCGCGACGGGACGATCGTCCTCGGTCGGTTCGACGTACATCTCCCCGAGGTAGTAGCCGCTCGAAAACCGTTCGAACATACTATGCGTGAGATACTATCGCACGATGGGGGATAAACGTTGCCGCGAGGATTTATATCCGACCGCAAACCCAGTCGAACCCCCGTCGACGCTCTCGACCGAATCGGTAGCCGAACGCACCGAGGGCGACCGGATCGGTGCCTTTCAGCGCTCGACGTCGATCGACTCGATGACGACGTCTTCGCGCGGTTTGTCGTTTCGATCGGTGGGGACGTCCCCGATCTCGCGGACGACGTCCATGCCCTCCGTGACCTTCCCGAACACCGAGTGGCGACCGTCGAGGTGCGGCGTCGCGTCGAGCGTGATGAAAAACTGCGAGCCGTTCGTGTTCGGACCGGCGTTCGCCATCGAGAGGACGCCCGGCCCGTCGTGGGTGAGTTCGTCGTGGAACTCGTCGTCGAACTCGTAGCCGGGGCCGCCGCGGCCGGTTCCGGTCGGGTCGCCGCCCTGGATCATGAACCCGTCGATGACGCGGTGGAAGATCACGTCCTCGTACAGCGGTTCGTCCCGCTTCGTCTCGCCCGTCTCCGGGTCCTCCCACTCCCTCTCGCCGGTCGCGAGGCCGACGAAGTTCTCGACGGTTCGCGGCGCGCGCTCTTCGAACAGTTCGACCGTGACGTCGCCGCGGTTCGTGTGGATCGTCGCCGTCGGGTTGCTCATACGCCGTCGTCGGCAGCCGGCGTGAAAGGTCTGCTGGTGCGCCGCGGCGGCGACGCATGGCGGTCCGGACGGCCACGACGCCGTCGCGGGATCACGGGCGATCGGACCGTCGGCCCCGACACCTGGGAGGCGCTGGTCGGGTATCCCCCGCGTCCCCGCCGACAGCCACAACACTCACCTTTCGAACCGACGCTCATTACCGAGCGCCCCGTACCGACGCCATGGTTCCCACGGAGTACGTCACCGTCCGCGGCGTCGACGTCCCCGCGCTCGGCCTCGGCACCGCGCGGATGACCGGCGAGGAGTGCGCGGACGCCGTCGCGAGCGCGCTCGACCTGGGGTATCGACACGTCGACACGGCGCAGATGTACGACAACGAGGAGGCGGTCGGACGGGCGATCCGCGAGTCGGACGTCCCCCGCGATGAGGTGTTTCTCACGACGAAGCTGCACCCGAGCAACCTCGCGCGCGACGACACGTTTGACTCGTTTCGTGGGAGCCTCGACCGGCTCGACACGGAGGTCGTCGACCTCCTCTTGATCCACGCGCCGCGGGAGTACGTCCCCGTCGAGGAGACGCTCGGCGCGATGAACGACCTGCGAGAGGCCGGCGAGGTGCGCCACGTGGGAGTGAGCAACTTCTCCGTCGCGCAACTGGAGGCGGCGATGGACGCGTCCGACGCCCCGATCCTGACGAATCAGGTGGAGTACCACCCGTACAAACGACAGGACGACCTCCTCGCGTTCTGCGTCGAAAACGACGTGATGCTGACCGCCTACAGCCCCCTCGACGTGGGCGACCTCGCCGACGACGACGCGCTCGCCGAGATCGGCGACCGCCACGGCAAAACCCCCTCGCAGGTCGCGCTGCGGTGGCTGATCCAGCAGGAGCACGTCTCGGCCATCCCGAAGGCGTCGAGGCGCGCCCACCAGCTGGAGAACATCGAGATCTTCGACTTCGAACTCTCCGCGGACGAGATGGCGCGGATCTTCGAGCGGCGAGGCGGGGTGACGGACCGGCTCCGGTCGCTTTTCGGGCTCTGAGATCTGGCCGCCCGCGAGCGCCGCGACCACAGCTACAAAGCCTCCGCGTCCGAGGGAGATCGTATGCACACCGCAGCGCGGGTGACGCTCGCGCGTCTGCCGTCCGGCGTTCCGATCGAGACGACCGTTCACCGGTACGAGGGCGACGAACCGGGGCCGACGCTGTACGTTCAGGCCGCCCAACACGGCCGGGAGGTAAACGGCACCGAGGCGCTCAGGCGGCTGCACGGGCGGCTGGACCGCGACGCTCTCGCCGGAACGCTCGTCGCCGTCCCGGTCGCCGACCCGCTCACGTTCGACCGCGTCTCCTACACTACCCCCGAGTCGCTCGACTCCGTCAACCCGAACATGAACCGCGCGTGGCCGGGCGACCGCGACGGGACGCTCCACGAGCGCATGGCCGCGCGGCTCTGGGAGTACGTCGAGGGGGCGGACGCGGTCGTCGACCTTCACACCGGCAGCCCGGAGATGCTCACGCACGCCGTCTACCTCCGCGGCGACGACCGCTCCCGGGCGCTCGCGGAGGCGTTCGGGACGGACCTCCTGCTCGCCGAGGCCGCCGGCGACGACGCCGACGCCGAGTGGTCGGAGCGGAACTTCGGCGGCAAGTTCCGCGTCGCCGCGACCCGCGAGGGGATCCCCGCGGTCACGCCCGAACTCGCGCACAACAAACAGCTCGTCGAACCGGCCATCGAGGCCGGCGTTCGCGGGACGATCAACGTCCTGCGACACCTCGGGATGCTCCCCGGCGAACCCGAAACCCCGCCGAGACGAACGGTCGCCCGGAACCACCTCGGACGCGTCACCGCGGCCGACTCGGGTCTCTTCGTCGCGAGCGACGACGCCGAACTCGGTCGCGAGGTCGAAGCCGGCGACCGCCTCGGCCGCGTCTACGACCCGGCGACGTACGAAGTGCTACAGGAGGTCGAGGCTGACCGCGAGGGAATCCTCTACTCGGTGGCGCGCGAGGCGACGGTGACGGCGGGGCGGACGCTCGTCGGAGTGGCGGAGCGACTGGAGTAGAAACGCCGTGGGCCGCGTCGATTCGAAACAGGTGACGTTCGGTGGTCGGTTCCCGTGCGTTCCGTGCGGCAGAGCGCGTCGGCACGTTGGCCGATCGACCACGTCCGGTCGATCGCGCCCGGTCGATCACGCCGCCCGACCGGCGGCCGCTTTGCCGCGCCGCCGTCCGACGTACGCGTTGTACGCGCCGAGCGCAGCTATGGCGACGCCGACGACGACGCTGCTCCAGAACATGCCCGTACCCGTCGCCGTTTCGAAGACGAACGGGGAGGCGAGCAGCCACAGCCCCAACAGCGCGGTGAGCGCCGCGCCGCCGGTGACCAGCCGCTCCGCCTCGGTTCGGCGGTAGAAGTCGTATCCCGCGACGAGGGCGACGAGCGCGCCGACGACAACGGCGCTCCACGTCATCGCCTGGCCGGCGCCGTACGCGAACGGCGAGGCGATCGCCCACAGGCCGAGCAGTGCTGCCGCTGCCGTGGTCCACTTGGTACCGTTCATTTATTTCACTCCCCCAGTCTAGGTAGGCGCCGAACCTACTTTAACGTGAACGGAGGGGTCACCCGCGCCGTAAGCTCTCTTCGATTCGAGCGATGCGAAAGAGGGCCAGGTGGTGCCGCGTGACGACCGCGGCGAAGGCGAACATCCCGGTCGCGAACGCTCCCGGAAACCACAGCGACGCGCCGTGAACGAAACTGATCGCGAGGAGTGCGACCGCGGTGAGCGGCGGGAGGATCGAGTAAATACCGGTGCGGATCGGATGCGCCGTCGCCATCTCGACGACCCCGGGTCTCGAACGCGTCGCCATCTGATTCACCCATCGCGGCCTGCGCGTTCACCCTTTCGGTTCGCGCCGGCCGGGTTCAGAACGCGCGCAGCTCTTCGAGCGCCGCCTCCGCGCTCCCGTCGTCGATGGCGTCGCGCGCCACCGCCAGCCCCGCTTCGAGGGTCTCCGCGTCCTCGCGGGCGTAGATTCGGAACGCGGCGTTGAGCGCGACGGCGTCGGCGAAGCGGTCCTCGCGCTCGCCCGAGAGCACCTCCTCCGTGATCCGGGCGGACGCGCCGGCCACGTCGCCGCGGGGCACTTCGAGGTCCTCGCTCTGGAAGTCCATGCCGTAGCTCGGCGTCTCGATCTCGTAGTCGGTGAAGTCCCCGTCGGTCCACTCCGCGACTTTCGTGTAGCCGGGGCGGATGTCGTCGTACCCCTCCATCCCCTGGAACATGATGACGCGGCGGAGGTCGTGGTGCGCCGAGCGCTCGAACGTATCGGTCACCTTCTTCGCGAACGCGAGGTGGTAGAAGGAGCCGAGGTGAACGTCGGCGCTCGCGGGGTTCGCGAGCGTCTCGATCGTGTTGACGAACGTCCGCACGCCCATCCGGTCCCGCCGGTCCAGGAGGTCGTGAACGGCGGGGTTGAACGCCGGCTGGTAGTAGAAGCCGAAGCCCGTCTCGTCGACCATCGCGGCGCTGTCGCGCGGGGCGAGTTCCGTCGCCACGCCGAGTTCGTCGAGGACGTGCTTGTAAGCGCACGCCTTCTGCGTCGGCACGCGGTCGCCGCTGTGGACGACGACGGGCGTCCCGGCCGCGGCGGCGACGACGCCCGCCCCGACGCCGAGAAGGGCCGTCCTGAGCTTTCCGTCGTAGTTCGCCCCACAGTCGACCGGATCCGCCCTCGGCTCGGCGACGTCGACCGTCTCGCACATGACGTCGGTGTAGGCCGCGAGCTCCTCCGGGTTGTTGCGCTTCCAGCGGTTGGCGAGCCAGAACGCCCCGAGCGTCGTCGGGTCCGGGTCGCCGGCGAGGATGCGCCGCATCGCCTCCGTCGCCTGCTCGTAGCTCATGTCGTCGGCCGACTTCGGGCCGGAGCCGCACACCTCGGTCATGAGGCGCTTGAGCGGCCAGTCGCCGAACTCGTCCGTCTCGTCTGACATGGTGGCGTCTTGGGACGGATCGGGCAAAAGCGTCCCGTTTGGGCGATCGGACCTGTCTCGACTTCGAAATCACCGCGTCCGAATCCCGCGACGCTCGACGACCGGACCGCGTCCGATCGCGCGGTCTCCGTCACCTCGACCGGGGCCACCGCGATTATGCCGCTGGCCGTCCCTCGTACGGCCATGTCGATCGCCGAGCAGACCCAACAGCGGGTGGACGGCCTGCGAGAACGGCTCCACGAGGAGTACGGCGACTGTCCGCTCGTCGAGGAGACCGCGACCGTGCCGCTCACGCGGTTCGAGCGCATGGCCGGCGTCGCGCCGGGCGGCCTGCTCGACGGGGGCGCGGCGTTCGTCACCGACGACGAGGGTCGGATCCTGCTCCTTCGGGCGGGGGACCGACCGGACGTCTGGACCGTCCCCGGCGGGAACCGCGAGCGCGACCTCCCCGAAGGGGGCACAGCGGCGATCGAGGGCGACGGGTCGCTCGAAGAACTCGCCGTCGAGGAGGTCCGCGATCGGACGGGCGTCGACTGCGAGATAACCGGCCTCCGGTTCCTTCGTCGGACGCAGTTCGTCCCCGACGAGAAGGACGACGAGCGCACGCTCTACGTCCTCGACGCCTTCTTCGACGCCTCGGCCGACGCCCGCGAGGGCGACCGGCCGGACGAGGAGGGCAAAGAGACCGAAGAGGTCGGTGGCGACGACGTGCTCGAAGTCCGCTGGTTCGACGAGCCGCCGAAGACCGTCGACCCGCTCGTCGAGGAACACGCCGAGACCTGGTAGCGCCCGCTCCTCGACCGATCTCGGCGCTCGCTCGGTCTCTATCTCGTCGCCCGTTTCCACGCCTTCAGATCGAGCACGGTGCCGTTCAACTCCGCCGGCTCGACCTCGGTCGCCGCCCAGACGAACATGGGCGCGACGTCCGCCGGGTCGCGTCCCGCGCCGCCGGTGAGTCGCGTCGCGACGAGACCCGGGTCGACGACGCCGACCGGCTGGTCGAGGTCGGCCGCGAAGCCGCGGGCGAGCGCCTCCGCGCCGGCCTTCGCGACCGCGTAGGAGCCCATCCCCGCCTTCGACTCGCGGGCGACCGACCCCGAGGGGACCACCACCCGCGCGTCGGGCGCGAGGTGCGGGACGGCCTCCTTCACCGCCGCGAAGACGCCCCGCACGTCGGTCCGGAGCGTGTCGTCGAAGCCGGCGTAGGACTCCTCGTGGAGGGGCATCTCGCCGGGGTCGCCGTGGATCGTCGCGGCGCAGGGGACGAGCGCGCTGATCCCCCCGTCGACGCGGGCGGCTTGCTCCATCAGCCGCTCCATGTCGTACTCGTCTCGCACGTCGGCGCGGTGACCCGACGCGTTCCCTCCGTCGGCCTCGATGTCGGCGACGACCGCCTCCAGCGCGTCCTCGTCGCGGGCGCAGCAGACGACGTGTGCGCCCTCGGCTGCGAACGCGCGGGCGACGTGCTCGCCGATGCCGCGGCTCGCGCCGGTGACGACCGTGGTTCCGTCCATGCCCGGAGTAGGGACGTTACGGACCTAAAGGTGCGCACGACGTCGTCGCCGAGGCCGTGCGGGCGACGCCGCAGTCAGTCGTTTTATGCTTCGGACGCTCCTATCAACGACCATGAATTCACCCTCCGACGTGGGCGTCGACGCCGGCGCCGACGGCAGGGAACGCTTCGGATCCGGTCTCGCCGGGGACGACGACCGACTCCGCGCGTCGCTCCGCGTCCTCGACGGCGCGTCGGTCGTCGTGATCGGCGGCGGGTTCGGCGGCCTCTCGACCGCCTGTTACCTCGCCGACGCGGGCGCGGACGTAACCCTGCTGGAGAAGAACGACCAGCTCGGGGGACGCGCCGGCCGACTCGAACGCGACGGCTTCCGCTTCGACATGGGACCCTCGTGGTACCTGATGCCCGACGTGTTCGAGGACTTCTTCGGCTACTTCGGCAGGAAGCCCGCCGACTACTACGACCTCACTCGGCTCGACCCGCACTACCGCATCTTCTTCAAGGACGGCGACCGGGTTGATCTCGTCCCCGACCTGGCGGCGAACAGGGAGCTCTTCGAGTCGTACGAACCAGGCGCGGGCGAGGCGTTCGATCGGTACCTCGACGCGTCGAAGCGCAACTACGAGGTCGGTATGGAGCACTTCGTCTACGAGGACCGCCCGCGCCTGCGCGACTACGTCGACCTCGACGTGCTCCGAAACGCCCGAGGACTGTCGCTCGTCGGGTCGATGCAGGGGCACGTCGAGGACTACTTCGACCACCCGAAGCTCCAGCAGATCGTGCAGTACACCCTCGTCTTCCTCGGAGGCGCGCCGACCAACACCCCCGCGCTCTACAACCTGATGAGCCACGTCGACTTCAACCTCGGCGTCTACTACCCCGAGGGCGGGATCGGTGCCGTCGTCGACGGCATGGCCGAACTCGGCGGGGAACTCGGCGTCGACTTCCGGGTGAACCACCCGGCGACCGAGATCCGGGGCAAGCGCGGCGCGTTCGTCGTCCGAACCGAACCGGGCGGGGAGTTTCCCGCGGACCTCGTCGTCTCCGACGCGGACTACGCGCACACGGAGCGCGACCTCCTGCCGCCCGAAAAGCGGCAGTACGACGACGACTACTGGGAGTCGCGCACCTACGCGCCCTCCGCGTTCCTGCTGTACCTCGGCGTCGAGGGCGACGTGGACCCGCTCGCACACCACACGCTCGTCCTCCCGACCGAGTGGGACGACCACTTCGAGACGATCTTCGACGACCCGCGGTGGCCCGACGACCCCGCGTACTACCTCTGTGTCCCCTCGCAGACCGACGACGCCGTCGCCCCGGCGGGCCACAGCAACCTGTTCGTGCTCGTTCCAATCGCACCCGGCCTCGACGACTCGCCGGAGCGGCGCGAGTCGTTCCGCGACCGCGTGCTCGCGGACGTCGCCGAACACACCGGCGTCAACCTCCGCGATCGGATCGTCTTCGAGGAGTCCTTCTGCGTCTCCGACTTCGCCGACCGGTACAACAGCGAGCGCGGATCGGCGCTCGGGCTCGCGCACACCCTGAGACAGACCGCCCTGTTCCGGCCGCCGCGCGCCTCGAAGACGGCGCCGGGCCTGTACTTCACCGGATCGTACACGACGCCCGGCATCGGCGTCCCCATGTGTCTCATCAGCGGCCGCCTGACCGCCGAGGCGATGGGCGAGCGCGAACGAACGGCGAGATGACGCGCCTCGGTTATCTCCTCGCGCTCTCGCGGCCGCGCTTTTGGCTCTACCTCGCCGGGCCGGTGCTCGTAGGCGTCGCGTTCGGGGCCGGCTCGGTCCCGGCGCTCTTCGACCCCGCCGCGCTCGCGCTGTTCGGCTACTTCCTCCTCCCGGCGAACGTGCTCCTGTACGGCGTAAACGACGTGTTCGACGCCGACGTGGACGCCGAGAATCCGAAGAAATCGGGGCGGGAGGTTCGCTACGAGGGCGACTCGACCGTCCCCCTCGCCGTCGTCGCGAGCGGGGCGCTTGGCCTCGCGGTGTTCGCCGTCGTCCCGCTCGTCGCGTGGCCGTGGCTCGTCGGCTTCTTCCTCCTCGCCGTCGAGTACAGCGCCCCGCCCCTCCGCTTCAAGACCACGCCGTTTCTCGACTCGCTGTCGAACGGGCTGTACGTCCTTCCCGGCGCGGCCGCGTACGCGGCGGTCGCGGGAACCCACCCACCGGCGCTCGCCGTCGCCGGCGGTTGGCTCTGGACGATGGGGATGCACACGTTCTCCGCGATCCCGGACGTCGAACCGGATCGGGAGGCCGGCGTCCGGACGACCGCGACGGTCCTCGGAGAGTCGCGCACCTACGCCTACTGCGCCGGGTGCTGGTTGTTCGCCGCAGTCGCATTCGGCCTGTTCGACCCCCGTCTCGGCGCGCTGTTCTCCGTGTACCCGATCTTCGTCCTCGTTCTCGCCCGCGCCGACGTCGACGTATCGCGGGCGTACTGGTGGTTTCCGGCGGTGAACACCGCGGTCGGCGCGCTCTTCACGCTCGGCGGCCTCTGGAGGCTCGTCCATGGCTGACGGCGCGGAGACCGACGCCGCTCCGGCGTGGCTGCCGACGACCAGACGCGAGGCCGAGGCGCGACTCGACCGGCTCGTCCGCGAGAACCGCTTCACCATCGCCGTGTTCTTCCCGCTGAACGGCGCGGTGTTGCTCGTCGCGAGCGCGGAGGGGTGGCTCCCCGACCCGCTCGCGTTCAACCCGCTTCTCGTCCTGTTCGGGACGTTCGTGATGCGCTCGCCGCTGCTCGTCGGCGTCGCGCCGCTCGTCGACCGCCGGGCCGCGGCCGGCGTGCTCGCTCTCGCCGCGTACTCCTACGCGGTCGAGTACGTCGGCGTCGAGACCGGCTTCCCGTACGGCGACTTCTACTACGGCGTCGATCTCGGACCGACGGCCGCTGGCGTACCGATCGGTCTGCCGCTGTTTTTCCTCCCCCTCGTGATGAACGCCTACCTCCTCTGTCTCCTGCTCCTCGGCCCGCGGGCCGAGCGGACCGCCGTCCGCCTCGGCGTTGTCGTCGCGGCGGTGCTCGCCATGGACGTCGTGCTCGACCCCGGGGCGGTCGCGCTCGGCTTCTGGGCGTACCCCGGGGGCGGCGCGTTCTACGGCGTTCCGCTCTCGAACTACGCCGGCTGGGTGCTGAGCGCGACGGTCGCGGTCGTCACCCTCGACGGCACGTTCGACCGGCGCGGGCTGCTCGACCGCCTCGACGACTGCGAGTTCGCGCTCGACGATCTCGTGAGCTTCGTCATCCTCTGGGGGGCGATAAACGCCTGGTTCGGCAACTGGCTCCCCGTCGCCGTCGCGGCGCTCTTCGGCCTCGGGCTGCTCGGAACCGATCGGTTCGACTCGCGGTTGTTTCGCCCGCCGACGGGGCGATTCGGGGGGTGAGAGTCGGAACCGTTCGGGGTGAAGATCGCGACGAAAGGACAGCGGTTCAGCGCGCGGGAAGCCGCTCTGCCCGCTCCGCGCCCGGCCGCCGCTTGCCGTGGTACGTGACGGTGCTCACGCGCCGGAAGACCGCCTCCGGGTCCTTGTTCCACGCCCAGCGCCAGCGCGTCCGGACGAACAGCCGGAGCGTCCGGAGCCGACCGAGCTGCGGCGTCGCGGAGAGCACGTCGTAGTCGCGCTCGCGGATCAGCCGGTGGTGCTCCGCGTATAACACCGCGGCGAGGAGGACCGCGAACTGGCAGTCCGCGGGGAGGTACTTGATGCCGGCGACGCCCCTCTTGTACAGCCCCTCCGTCCGGGCGAGTTCGCTCTGCACGACCGCGGCGAACCGGTCGTCCATCTCGAACCGCCGGATCTGCGCTTCGGTCACGCCGTGCTCCGCGAGCGTCGTCCCCGGGAGGTAGATCCGGTCGCGCTCGACGACGTCCTCGCGGACGTCGCGGAGGAAGTTCGTCATCTGGAACGCCTCGCCGAGCGCGGTAGCGTACGGGAGCGCCTTCTCTGGCTCTTCGGGGTCCATGACGGCCGTCATCATCCGTCCGACGGCGGCGGCCGACCCGTCCATGTACGCTTCGAGCTCGTCGTAGGTCTCGTACCGGTCCTTCTCGATGTCCGTCTCCATCGCGTCGACGAAGACGTTCACGTCCTCCTCGGCGATCCCGTGCCGCTCGCGCATCTCGGCGAGCGCGGAGAGCACGGGGTCGGACGCCTCCCGCTCGCCGAGCGCCTCGGCGCGGAGCCGTTCGAGTTCGGCGCGCTGACGGGCGGGCGTCTCGCGGTTCTCGTTGTCGACGACCTCGTCCGCGATCCGAAAGAACGCGTACAGGACGTACGTCGCCCTGCGCACCCGCTCGGGTAACAACCGCGTCGCGAAGTGAAACGTCCTGCCCGTCCGCTGCTGGATCGCCTTGCTTTTGGCGATCTGCTCGTTCTTCACCATGCGACGAGGGAGGGCCGCGACGTCGTCCGCGATTGATTCCGGCTACGTCGGCTCATTCTGACGGGACTCCCTTAGGATCGGATTGACATAACGCTTCGTACCCCGACCCCCCGAAACGAACGTCGGGGCGGCCGACCGGGACGGTCGGCGGCGTGCGCGCGCCGCGGGGTCGGGGTGTTACCAGAACGTGTCGCTGCAGTCGTAGACGACGCCGTGCTCCGGACAGACGTACTTGCAGTGGCGGCGCGCCATCGACGCCCCGCAGAGCGGGCACGGACGCCCCCTCGTCTCCTCGACCCGTTGATCGCTCATACGCGAGAGTGACCGGCGAACGGGCATGACTGTTGCCCTCCGTCGTTTCGCGTCCGCACTCGCCGGCCTGCACGGACCGCACTTTGTACCCGCCCTACGCCGCGCGCGCCGAACGAAACGAACGAAACGACCCGTCGTCGGTTCGTGGTCAGCCCTGCCGGCTTAGCTGCACTCCGACCAGCCGCAGGACTCGCACGTCTTGCAGCCCTCGGAGAAGTACAGCGCCATGCTGCCGCACTCGGGACACTCGGGGCTCTCGCCCGCGTCGAGGAGGTCCTGCGTGGCGTCGGACGGCTCGTCGTTCGAGTCGTCGGCCCCGTTCGCGACCGCCGCGCCGCCATCCGTCTCCTGCATCCTCGCCTCCTCTTCGACCTCGGTCAGGTTCTTCTGCTTCGGGTACGGCTTTTCGATCTCGCCGTCGAGGTAGCGGCGCATCGCCGTGCCGATCGCGTCCGGGATGGAGTTGATCTGCTCGCCCTTGTCCCAGGCGACCTTCGGGCTGCGGATGCCCTGTAGCTCGCTCGCGATCTCCTCGGGGTCGACGCCGGAGCGCAGCGCCGTGCTGATGGTCTTCGCGAGCGCTTCCGTGAACGAGGCGGTGAAGCCGCCGGAGTTGCCGATGTTCGCGAACAGCTCGAACGGCTTGCCGTTCTCGTCCTCGTTGATGTTGACGTACAGCTTGCCGTAGCCCGTGTCGATCCGCTGGGTGACGCCGTAGAGCACGCCCGGACGCGGTCGCTTTTTGCCCGTTCCCATCTCGCCGTCGCCGACCGTCGAGAGCGCGTCGAGCTCGGGCCCGAACGCTTCGCGGGCCTCCGCGCTGTCGAGGAACCCCTCGACCCCGCCGAAGATCTCGCGGATCTGCTCCGCGATGACCGCCGCGGCCTCCTCGTCGTCGGAGAACTCGGCGTTCTTCGCGCGGGTCGTGAGCACCTGCTTCGAGCGGGTGCCGTCGCGGTAGACGGTGACGCCCTTGCCGCCGTGGTCGTAGATGTAGCGGTACACCTCGTCCATGTCCTCGACGGTGGCCGAGTTGGGGAAGTTGCAGGTCTTCGAGATGGCCGAGTCGACGCCCTGCTGGCAGGCGCACTGCACGGCGGCGTGGTCGATGCCGGTGAGGTCGGCCGTCACGACGAACAGCTCGGAGATGGAGTCGGGAACCGTCGACAGCGAGTCCACGCCGTCGAACTCGTTGTTCGCCATCTGTTCCTGCGCCTCGCGTTTGACCTCCTCGACGTCGATGTCGTTGGCCTCCAGCACGCGCAGGAAGTAGTCGTCGAACTCGACGAGCATCTCGTCGCCCTGCACGTCGTCGGAGACGTTCTTGTAGTAGGCGACGTTGTAGATCGGCTCGCACCCGCCAGTGGTGTTGCCGACCATCGAGGTGGTGCCCGTCGGCGCGATGGTCGTCGTGTTGTGGTTGCGGATCGGGAAGCCGTCTGCCCACTCGTCGGCGTCGAGGCCGGTGTGGTGTTCGAACCACTCGCGGTACTCGGTCGGGTTCACGTACTTGGAGTCCGCCCAGTCCTCGAAGCTGCCGCGCTCTTCCGCGAGTTCGTGGGAGGCCCACTTCGACTCGTGGTTGATGTGGGTCATCACCTGCCGGGCGACCTCGTTGCCCGCGTCGGAGCCGTAGCGGATGCCGAGCTGGATGTACAGCTGGGCGAGGCCCATGACGCCGAGGCCGATCTTCCGCATCTCGCGGACCTTCCGCTCGATCTTCTCCACCGGGAAGTCCGACATCGTGACGACGTTCTCCAGAAAGCGCGTGCCGTACTCGACGCGGTGGTCGAACTCCTCCCAGTCGATCGCCTCCGCGAGGAACGCGTCGACGGCGTCCTCGTAGCTGTCGTACTCGTCGAGGTGCGCCTCGGACCAGACGCGCCAGTCGGGCGCGTCGTGGGCCGCCAGCGTCGAGAGGTTGATGTGCCCGAGGTTGCACGCCTCGTACTCCTCCAACGGCTGTTCGCCGCAGGGATTTGTTGCAAGGATCCTGTGATCCGGATGTTCCTCCACGTCGAACGAATGTTCCTTGTTCACCCGTTCGAGGTAGATCACGCCCGGCTCGCCGTTCTCGTGGGCCCCCTCGACGATGTGCTGCCAGATCTCCTTCGCGGGGATCGACAGCACCTCGCCGACCTCGACGTGCTCGCCGAGGTCGAACATCTCGTAGAGTTCCTTCGTCTCGGGCGTGGCGACGTGCGGCTCCTCGGTCCGGGGGTTGGTGAAGACGAACTCCTCGTCCGCGTACAGCGCCTCCATGAAGCCGTCGGTGACGCCGACGGAGATGTTGAAGTTCGAGAGGTGCCCCTCGACGGCGTTGCGGAGGTGCTTCGGGACGCGACCGTCCTCGTCGATGAGTTCGCGCGCCTCTTCGAGCGCCTCCTTGAACGTCGTGTGCGTGTAGTCGTCCGGATCGTTGAGCCGGAGCGAGTGCGCGAGCGAGACGTCCTTGTTCTTCGCGTGGATGAACTGGATCACGTCCGGGTGCGAGACGCGCATCACGCCCATCTGCGCGCCGCGGCGGGCGCCGCCCTGCGCGATCGTCTCGCACATCTGGTCGTAGGTGCGCATGAACGTGATCGGACCGGAGGCGATGCCTCCCGTCGAACCGACCGCGTCGCCGTAGGGGCGCAATCGCCAGAAGGCGTAGCCCATGCCGCCTCCGCTCTGAAAGACCTCGGCGGCCTCCTGCATCGTCTGGTGGATGTCCGTGATGTCGTCGTCGGGCGAGTCGACGAAACACGCGGAGAGCTGTTGGAGCTCGTCGCCCGCGTTCATGAGCGTCGGCGAGTTCGGGACGAAAGAGAGCATCTCCATCAGCTCCTGGAACTCCTCGCGCGTCGCCTCGACGGCCGTTCGGATCTCCTCGGGGAGCTCCGGGACGACGGTGTCGTAGGCGAACTTGTTGACGTTGTGGGCCGACAGCGCGGTTTCGGCGTCCGCGTCGGCGGTCGTCCCCTTCCCGAACACCTCCGCGGCGAGTTCGTCGCGGCGCGGGTGACCGGGCTTCAGCTGGTCGGGGCGGACGGCGACCTCGACGCCGCGCCGTTCGGCCTCGTACACTGCCTCGGCGAGGGCGATGTTCTTCGCGACGCGGGCGAACAACTCCTCCTGCGTCTCGACGAGGTTCCCGTCCGCGTCCTTCCGGAGGTAGCGCGCCGGCAGGATGTTGTGGTACGCGTTCGCCGTCATGCGCGCCTCCAGCGTCTCGCCGTCCGTCCGCTTGATCGGCAGGTCCAGCTCGTCGGCGCTGATGTCCGCGCGGCTCATCTCACCGTCCCTCCCGCCCAGCGATCCGCCGCCGGGCGATTCCGTGTGTCGTGACTGTCTCGGTTTCGTTCATTTATGACGATGTTCCTGTGTCGGACTGGCTCCCTTAATCCTTCGGTCTCGGTAGACGCTTCGTCGACGGACACATATCACTACCGTGTCCTTTCGTCGAGGTCGTCGTCGCCGCGGGGGCTCGTACGTCGAATTACGTGGGGCGGGAACCTCATAATAGTGGTTAGAGCGCGGCGAAAGTGATCCTTTCGGCGCGGGATTCGGGAGACGGTGCGGCGGCGTCCAGTCGAACGAAAGGGGGGTTGCGCTCGCCGCGCGACGAGCGACGGCGGTCGGCCGCGCGCCGTCGCGGCTCGGCGCTCGATCGTCCGTCGAATTCGTTCCGAATTAATATATCTAGAAACATTCATTGGTCGCCTGCGCGCCGAGAGTCGACGCGATGTCGACCCCGGTCGTGTCCGAGCGGCGGTTCTCTCCCACAGACTTATCTATACGCTGGTAGTTGTGTCTCGCATGACGCTCACCGGTACGGCGGCGTTCCTGTCAACCCTTCAATCGGGGATGACGCCGGGGACGCCGCTCGGACAACTGTTCGCCGTCCTCGTCGCCGTCGGAGCCGTCGTGCTTGTCGGTCGGCTGGTTCTGCGGGTCGCGTGGCGGCTCGTGACCGTCGCCGCGCTCGTCGTCGGCGTCCTACTCTTGGTGTCGATGGTCGCCCCCGGCCTCCTCTGATCCGCGCCGATCACCGCCCGTCGACGCTCGCGGTCGGCGCGGCGACGCGGCGTCGCAGGAAGTTCTCGACGATCTCGTGGCCGACCGCGGTGAGGACGCTCTCCGGGTGGAACTGGACGCACTCGATCGGATACTCCCGGTGGCGGATCCCCATCACGAGGGTCGCGGTCTCCTCCCCGCCGCCGATCCGATGGGTCGTCGTCGCGGTCACCTCGAAACAGTCCGGAACGTCGGTCGCGACGAGCGAGTGGTACCGGCCGGCCGGGAAACCCTGCTCCAGTCCGGCGAACACCCCGCGACCGTCGTGGTCGACCGGGTAGGCTTTGCCGTGGATCGGCTCGGGCGCGTGGCCGACCGTCCCCCCGTAGACGTGGACGGCGGCTTCCAGCCCGAGACAGACGCCGAGCGTCGGGATCTCGGGACTCAGCTCCCGAAGCACCCGCGCGGTGACGCCCACGTCTCGGTCGTTCGCGGGGTGCCCGGGACCGGGGCTGATGACGAGCGCGTCGGGGTCGACCGCCCGGACGGCGTCGAGGGTCGCGGTGTTCTTCAACACCGTCACGTCGAGTTTCTCGCCCGCGTCCGGCGCGCGCTGTTCGGAGAAGTACTCGACGAGGTTGTAGGTGAACGAGTCGTAGTTGTCGATCACGAGGAGCTTCATCTCGTGGCCTCCCGGGCGGATTCGCGTTCGATCGCCTCGACTGCCGCGATCACCCCGCCCATCTTCTGTTCTGTCTCCTCGAACTCCGCCGCGGGATCGCTGTCGGCGACGATGCCCGCCCCCGCCTGCACCGTGATCTCGTCCGTCGAGCCGCGTCTGATCGTCGCGGTCCGGATCACGATGGCGAAGTCGGCGTCGCCGCCCCACGAGTAGTAGCCGACGCCGCCGCCGTAGATCCCGCGCGGCTCGGCTTCGAGTTCGTCGATGATCTCCATCGCGCGGACCTTCGGCGCGCCCGAGAGCGTTCCGGCGGGGAACGCCGCGCGCGTCGCGTCGAAGGCGTCCGCACCGGGCGCGAGATCCCCCGTGACGGTGCTCTCGATGTGCTGGACGTGCGAGTACTTCAGGACGTTCATGAACTCCTCGACGCGGACGCTGCCCGGGGCGGACACCCGCCGCACGTCGTTGCGCGCGAGGTCGACGAGCATCGTGTGCTCCGCGCGCTCCTTCGCGTCGGCGAGCATCTCGCCCGCCAGCCGGCGGTCCTCGACGGGGCTCGTCCCCCGCGGGCACGTCCCCGCGATGGGGTTCGAGACGACGCGCCGCCCCCGAACCGACACGAGCGTCTCCGGGCTCGCGCCGACCACCGAGAGGTCGTCGTGCCGGAGCAGGTACATGTACGGCGACGGGTTCACCTCGCGGAGCGACTCGTAGAGCCCGACGGGGTCGATCTCGCCCGAGAGCACGCGCTTTCTGGAGACGACGCCCTGGTAGATGTCGCCGTCGAGGACGCGCCGCTTCGCCCGCCGGACCGCCTCCTCGTACGCCTCGCGCGATCCCGCCCTCTCGCCCGCCCGGACGAACCCCCCCGTCTCGGGGTCGTCGGCGTCGGCGAGCGTCGTTCGCACCCGCTCCGCCTCCGCGAGGAGTTCGTCGTACGCCGCGTCCGGGTCGTCGCCGGGCCGGACGATCGGCGTGAACACGAGCGAGATTTCGTCCTCCGCGTCGTCGAAGACGACCGTCTTCGTCGTCAACACGAACTGCGCGTCCGGCAGCACCGGCTCCGGACGCTCGACGCCGACCTCCGAGAGCCAGAGGTCGTAGACGGCTTCGTACGCCAGAAACCCGACAAGCCCGCCTTCGAGCTGCTGGCGCTCGGAGTCGTGGAATCCGACGCGCTCGACGTCGGGCAGGGCGCGCCGGAGCGCGTCGAGCGCGTCCGCGTCGGCGTCGTCGGCGCCGTCGATCCGGTCGGCCCCGGTCCCGGCGTCGGAGTCGGCGTCCGAGTTGGAACCGACGGCCGCCAGCAGTTCGGCCGCGCGCCCGTCGAGCGGCCGTACGTCCGTTCCGTCCGGCGTCACGGTCACGACCGCGTCGGGATCGTAGCCGACGAAGGAGTACCGCGCGTGTCGTTCCGGATCGGAACCGTCGGGCGAAAACGCCCCGTTCGGGTCGCTCGACGCCACCTTCTCGGCGCTTTCGAGGAGGAATCCGTAGTCGCTGCGGTCCGTCAGCGCGGCGTACGCGCAGAGCGGCGTCGTCTCCGGGCGGAGCGGGGCCGCGACGCGGATCACCGCCGGGCCGTCGACGGACGCCGCGAGATCGGCGAACTCCGCGCGGGAGCGGTCGAGCGAGGGCCGACCCGCGTCGTCGGACGCTCGATCCGTCCCGTCCGCGGTCACGCTTCGACCTCCCGCCGCCGGCCCGCGTTGCGGACGAACCGGCGGACCGCGTCGTGGTCCTTGACGCCGCCGTCGGTCTCGACGCCCGACGCCACGTCGACGGCGTGGGGTCGGACGGCGGCGACCGCGTCGGAGACGTTGGCCGGCGTGAGCCCCCCCGCGAGGACGACCGGCGAGGTCAGCTCCCGGACGAGATCGCGCGTGCGCTCCCAGTCGTGCGTCTCGCCGGTTCCGCCAGCGCCCGACGGCGACGCCGAATCGACGAGGAGCGCGTCGACGGCGTCGTCGTACCGGGCGGCGCGGTCGGCCTCCTCGCACGAGACGACGCCGACGACCGCGACGTCCGCCTCCGCGCGGACGTATCGGAGTTCGTCGGCGTCGTACTCGCCGTGAAGCTGGAGCACGTCCGGGCGGACGACCTTCGCCAGTTCGACCGCGCGCTCGACCGTCTCGGGCATCGACACGAGCGCGGTCGTCAGAAACGGCGGAGCCGCCGCCGCGAGTTCCGCGGCGCGACCCGGTTCGATCTCCCGAGGGGTGTCGACCGGCACCTCGGCGATGAGCCCGATCGCGTCCGCGCCCGCCCGCTCCGCCGCCCGAAGGTCGTCCTCGTTCGTGATCCCGCAGACCTTGACTCGGACCATCAGTCTCCCTGCGGCGCTTCGGCCTCTTCGGCTCCGTCCGCGGTTTCGGTCCCTTCGACGGACGCGACCCGGAGGTCGTCGAGCTTCGACGCGGCCGCGCCGGAGTCGATCGCCTCGCGGGCGCAGTCGACGCCCGTCTCGATCGTGTCGGCCAATCCGGCGACGTACACCGCCGCGCCGGCGTTCGCGAGGACGATGTCCCGCTTCGGCCCCGTCACCTCGCCCGCGACGATCCCCCGGAGGTCTTCGGCGTTCTCCTTGGGCGTGCCGCCGGCGACGGCCTCGACCGGCGCGGCCGACAGGCCGAGGTCGGCGGGGCGGAGCGCGTACTCCGTGACCGCCTCGCCGTCGATCTCGGCCACCGTCGTCTCGTCGTGGATCGCGATCTCGTCCATGCCGGAGCCGTGGACGACGAGCGCGCGTTCGACCGGCATGTGCGCGAGCGCGCGGGCGACGACCGGGACGAGGTTCGGGTCGTAGACGCCGAGCACCTGCGCCTCAGCGCCGGCGGGGTTCGTGAGCGGCCCGAGGACGTTGAAGATCGTCCGCATCCCGAGCTCCTTCCGGGGCCCGATGACGGCCTTCATCGCGGGGTGGAACACGGGCGCGAGCATGAAGCCGATGCCGTCGCGCTCGATGGCGCGCTCCACCGCCGGCGGCTCGGCCGCGACGTTCACCCCGGCCACGTCGAGGACGTCCGCGCTCCCGGAGGAGGAGGAGACGGAGTAGTTGCCGTGCTTCGCGACCGCCGCGCCGGCCCCGGCGGCGACGATGGCGCTCGTCGTGGAGACGTTGATGGTGTCGTAGGCGTCGCCGCCGGTCCCGCACGTGTCCACGAGCGGCCCGCGGTCGGGCTCGATCGTCCGCGCCGCCTCGCGCATCCCCTGCGCGAAGCCCGCGATCTCGGCCTCGGTCTCGCCCTTGGCGCGAAGGGCGGCCAGAAGCGCCCCCATCTGCGCCTCGGTCGCCCCCTCGAATACCATTCCGGCCGCCTCGCGCGCCTCGGCGAGCGTCAGGTCCTCGCCCTCCGTCGCGCGCTCGATGTAGTCCTGCATTGTGTGTCACCGTTGTACGTGTTCGTGTTACGATGTACAAATCAGTACATGTCCTTAAGCCTGTCGGGGCGTGCGATCGGCGGTGCGTGGCGGTCTCGCCCGCCCGCAGCGGGTCGGTGCGGGGCGATCAGTCGGCCCTCCTCGACCGAGCGCGGCCCGGACGCTCCTCGTCGCGCCGAAATCGGCCGGCGACGCGGCGTTTCGAAAGCTTCAATTACCGTGCTGCGATACGATAGAGTGCGTTCGAAAGCTCTGACCGGGTTGGTGGTCTAGTCTGGTTATGACACCTCCTTGACATGGAGGAGGCCGGCAGTTCAAATCTGCCCCAACCCATTTTTCGAGCGACTACCCGCGAGGAGCGAACGCGGCGAGCGCGTCGCTCGAAAATCGGTCCGGCAGATTTGAATCAGGGAGTGAAGCGAACGACGTGAGCGAAACGACCGTGGTTCAAATCTGCCCCAACCCACTACTCCTGTCGCGGGCAACTCCGCGAGCGACAGGATCGTGACGTTGGGTAGATTTGAACGGGGCGAGTCGCAGCGTCCGAGCGGAGCGAGGGCGACGGCACGGCACAGTCCTCCGAATCGACGAACGACGTGGTTCGCGTCGGAAACGAAGACGTCACCGTCGGTGACGCCACCGTCACGGTCGAAGACACGCGGAAACCGACTTCCCGGAAAAATCCATCGGCGCGGCGAGTTACACCGTCCACGAGTCGAGTCTGACAGTCGATGAGATGGCCGTTTCACCGACGCGGGTACGACGCACGAGATCGGTGACGGTTCAGAACGTCGGCATTTCGATCGAGAACGTCACAGGGCCGTAGCGCGCGGGAAATCCACGACTGTGGAATCGAACGCGGTCTCTCCGATCTACCGGTCGAGCGCGAGTCGCGGTTCCACGTTCCGACCGTTTTTCTGCTCACGACCGAGTCACTACTGACCGTCGTCCTGTCCCCGTCCCCGACTTTCAGAAAATAATCCCTCTGCTAATATCTAAGCCAATAGTTGTAAACACATTTCTACCAATGGTAGATGTAAAATCGTCAGACGCGTACCGCTCGTCGTTTGAATCGGTTCCTCGGATCGGTATCGAGGTCGATATGTCGACGGTGTTCGGCGTCGACCGCCCGTGCGTCGGGTGCGAGACTGTTTTCCGTCCCCGGCACGACGCTCGGTTCTTCGCTTTCGCCACCGGACACCGTCGTTCAGAGGAGACTTCTTGACATGGGCGATACGATCTCGTGGCCGTACAGGACGAACGTCCTCGCGTTGTGTATGTCAGTGTACTTCGGTGTCCGTCTGAGCACCGCCGCGGTGAGCGCGCTCGGATCACAAATCGTCGCGGCGCTCGGCATCTCGTTCGGGCTGTTCGGATTCGCCATCACCGGCGCGAAGAGCACGGCCGCGCTGGTTCAGTTACCGAGCGGCGCGCTCAGCGACACCTACGGTGAGCGGAAGGTGATACTCAGCGCGGTCGTCCTCGCGGGAAGTGGGACGGTTCTGCTGGCGCTCTCTCCGTCGTACACGTTGTTTCTCACCCTCGCGGTGTTGATCGGCGTCGGCGGCGGACTCTACTACAGTCCGTCTACGGTTCTACTCGACGAACTCTACGATCGAACCGGACGCGCGCTCGGCGTATTCCGCATCGGCGGACAGAGCGCGGGAATCGCGGCGCCGCTTTTGGTCGCCGGCGTCGGCATCCGACACGGGTGGCGGAGCGCGTTGCTCGTCGTCGGGCTCCTCCTCGTTCCGATCGGGCTCGGGTTGTCGGTGTTCATGCGCCCGACGACGCCCGCCTCGGAGGCGACGGCGTTGCACGACCGTCTACGTCCGCGTCGACTTCGCGCGCTCCTCTCGCGGCCGCCGATCGCGGTGACGACGCTCTTTGCGAGCCTCACGCAGTTCGTCGACGTCGCCGCGTTCGCTCTCCTGCCGTTAGGACTCCAGCGATATCACGGCCTCTCGCCGGCGTTCGCGGCGGCCCTCTACGGACTGTATTTCGTCTTCGGGGCGCTGTTCCAGCCGATGAGCGGCTGGCTGTCCGATCGATTCGATCACCGCTGGGTTATCGGCGGAACGCTACTCGCCGGTGTCGTGGGGTTCTGCCTGCTGACGGCCCGCGCGTCGCCCGTAATCCTCGCCGTCGCGGTCGGATTCGTCGGCGTGTCCCGGACGTGGGCGCCGCCGGTGCAGGCGCGGTTCCTCCATCACCTCCGGGCGGGCGATCGCGGCACGGGCTTCGGGCTGGTCCGCACGATTTACCTCCTCGTCGGGGCGCTCGGCGCCACGACCACCGGCACCGTCGCGTCTACCCTCGGATGGTCGTATGCATTCGCGACACTCGCAGCCGTTCTCTGCGTCTGCGTTTCGATCCTCCTCGCGATAACGGCGTGGTCGTGGGTTGAACGCCGGGGAGCGGTTTAACGGTGTTTCCACCGGCACCGCGCCCCGCGCCGGTTATACATCCCCTCCGGAAAAAGCGCCGCATCCTCCCTCGCGGGCGGTCCTCCCTCCCGAACGCGCACCCTTCAGCAGCCGTCGCCGTGCACCGTGATCGTCGCGTCGTCCACGACGGGTTCGCCGTCCACCGTGTACGGGCCGTCCTCCTCCCCCTCCGACGTGAGGAAGTCGTAGTCCCCGTCCTCGTCGGTGTCGAAGTGCGGCATGGCGATGAGCGTCGCATCCTCTTCGAGCATCTCCATCTCGAACTCCGCGCCGGGGACGCCCTCGAACAGCGCGATCTCGATCTCCCCGTGCGTGCCAGCGTCGAGGACCTCCGAGACGCCGATCACGCTGTCGAACACCGCGCCGTCGAGGAGCGTCGCGTCGTGGACGGTGACGAAGCCGCCCTCCGAGAGCGTCGCCTCGTGCACCCAGACGCTCGTGCCGTCCGACTCCTGGTCCCGGAAGCAGACCTCGGCCATCGGCTCCTCGTCGTCGGCCTCGACCGTGATCATCGCGTCGTCGACGACCGGCTCGTCGTCGACCGTGTACGGACCGTCCTCCTCGCCTTCGGTCTCGACGAAGTCGTACTCCTCGTTTCCGTCGGTGTCGAGGTGCGGCATGGCGATGAGCGTCTGGTCTCCCTCCAGCGTCTCCTCCTCGAAGTCCACGCCCTTCACGTCGAAGAGCGCGACCTCGACGTCCTCGTGAGTCCCCTCGTCGAGGTACTCGGAGACGCCGACGACGCTGCCGAGCGCGTCACCGTCGAGCAGCCGCTCGTCGTGGATGGCGACGAAGCCGCCCTCCGGCAGGGTCGCGGCGGCGACCGTGACCGTCTTCCCGTCGGTCGTCTGGTCGTCGAACGTCACCGTCGACTCGTGTTCGTCCGCGATCGCCGTGCCGCCCAGCGCGACCGCCGCCCCCGTCGCCGCGGCCATCGTGAGGAAGCGCCGACGGGAGGTCCCGTCGAGGGCGTCGCCGACTGTTTCGCGTGCTGTGCGTCCCGTCTCACCTGCGTTGTCGCGTTCGGACATGGTAGGATACGCCGCCGATCGGCGGACGGTGGAACGTCGTCGGACGTGGTAAAATCGATTTTGCGGACTGTCACCCGAATCTTACCCAAATCTCGCCCGAGTCTCTCGACGCGCGCGAGCGGGCGCGAACGTCCAATTAAGTGTCTCCTCGACGTGCCTCTCCCCACCATGCCCCGCGAGTCGATCGCCGAGTTCGCGATAGACCGGATGCAGGTGCTGGCCCCGGACGGATCGGTCGACGAGAGTCTCGAACCCGACCTCCCCGAGGAGCGCCTGCGCGAACTGTACCGGACGATGAAGCTCTCCCGTCGCCTCGACGAGCGCGCGATCGCGCTCCAGCGTCGCGGCGAACTCGGGACCTACGCGCCGGCCATCGGGCAGGAGGGGGCCCAGGTCGGAAGCGCCGCGGCGCTCTCGGACGACGACTGGATGGTGACGTCGTTCAGGGAGGGGCCGGCGTACCTGGCGCGCGGGACGCCGCCGCACGTGCTCCTCTGGTACGCAATGGGGATGGAGGAGGGGTCGGCCGTCCCGCGGGAGACGCACAACATGCCCCCGTCGATCCCCGTCGGCTCGCAGGCGCTCCATGCGACCGGACTGGGGTGGGGACAGGAGATCGCCGGCGAGGACGCGGCGACGCTCGTCTACTTCGGCGACGGCGCGACCTCGGAGGGCGACGTCTACGAGGCGCTCAACCTCGCCGGGGTGTACGACTCGCACGCCGTCTTCCTCTGTCAGAACAACGGGTACGCCATCTCCGTCCCGCGGGAGAAGCAGACCCGCGCGGAGACGCTGGCGCAGAAGGCCATCGCGGCGGGCATCGAGGGCGTCCAGGTCGACGGCAACGACGTCCTCGGCACCTACGCGGCGACCCGGGAGGCGCTCGAACGCGCCCGCGACGGCGATCCGGTGTTCGTCGAAGCGGTGACGTATCGGCGGTCGCTGCACACGACCGCCGACGACCCGACGGTCTACCGACTGCGGGAGGAAGAGGCGGAGTGGGAGGCGCTCGATCCGATCGAGCGCTTCGAGACGCACCTCCGCGAGCGCGGCGCGCTCACGGACGAGCGGATCGCCGAGATCGAAGCCGACGTCGAGGACGAACTCGCCTCGGAGATCGAACTGGCGAACGAGGCCCGACGCGAGGTCGACCCGGCGGACATGTTCGAGTACGTCTACGAGACGCTTCCGCCGGAACTCGCCCGCCAGCGCGCGGCGTTCGGAGGTGAGGCCGATGGCGAATAAGCGCAGGATGATCGAGGCGATCCGCGAGACCCTCCGAGAGGAACTGGCGCGCGACGACCGGGTCGTCGTCTACGGGCAGGACGTCGGCCGAAACGGCGGCGTCTTCCGCGCGACCGAGGGGTTGATCGACGAGTACCCAAACAGGGTGTACGACGCGCCGGTCGCCGAGGCGGGGATCGTCGGCCTCGGCGTCGGCCTCGCGGCCTACGGATTCGTCCCCGTCCCGGAGATCGAGTTCTCCGGGTTCATGCACCAGGCGTTCCACCAGCTCCAGCAGCACGTCGCCCGCCTGCGAAGTCGGACGCGCGGCGAGCTCCACTGCCCGATGACGATCCGCGCGCCGTACGGCGGCGGCATCAGGGCGCTCGAACACCACTCCGAGAGCTTCGAGGCCGGCTACGCCCACACGCCGGGGCTGAAGGTCGCGATCCCCTCGACCCCCGCCGACGCGAAGGGACTCCTGGCGGCGTCCGTCCGCGACCCCGACCCCGTGATCTTTCTCGAACCGACGCGGCTCTACCGCGCGACCAGCGCGCCGGTCCCGGAGGGCGACTACGTCGTCCCCCTGGGCGAGGCCGAGGTGGTGCGGGAGGGCGACGACGTCACCGTGGTGAGCTGGGGTGCGTCGCGACAGCTGGCGCTCTCGGTCGCGGCGGACGCGGACGCGAGCGTCGAGGTCGTCGATCCGCGGACGATCGCCCCGCTCGACACCGAGACGATCCTCGACTCGGTGCGGAAGACCGGTCGGTGCGTCGTCGTCCACGAAGCGCCGCGGACGGCCGGCATGGCCGCCGAGATCACGGCGCGCATCAACGACCGCGCGCTTTTGTACCTCGAAGCCCCGGTCCAGCGGGTCACCGGCTACGACGTGCCGTACCCCCTGTTCGCCCGGGAACGCGCGTACGCGCCGGACGAAGATCGAATCAGGGCGGGGATCGAACGGGCGCTCGCGTTCTGACCCATCGTCGCTGGACGATCCCGTTTTCGAGGTTCGCTACTCCGCGTCGGCGTCTTCGGCGCTTTCCTCCACGTACTGGCGGGCGGCCGCGACCGCCCGCTCGCGTTCCGCCGGTTCGTCGAGCAGCGGAACCCGGTGGACGGTTCCGAGTTCGCTCCGCGGCTGCGCGTACGCGATCCAGCCGTCCCCTTCTCGAACGCACAGCACGCGCTCGTCCGGCCCGAGCCACGCGCTGACGTCGTCGCTCGATTCCTCGGCCGTCCACCCCGGCGGCGCACCGTCGTCCGGTTCGTCGATCGAAGGCGTCATCGCGGTGTCTCGACACGGCATCGAACGGGATAGGTGTTCGCCGCGCGACCGACCGGGCGAGCCGGCCGTCGTCGGGGGCCGCTCTCGACAGGTCGACCATCGAACACGAACGATTCCCGCGTCGCGTCGGCCGATCGAATCGATCGATGTCGGGCGGATTGTGCGACAACTTTCAAGACAACTGAGAGAGTAGGATGAAGTTGGACCATGGATATCACCGACATCGCCATCCCGGAGTTCGTCACGGTCGACGCCGACCAGCGGTTGGGGAAGGTCCGTTCGATCTTCGAGCGGGAGAACCCGAAGGGGTTGGTCGTCCAGAACGATGGCGAGTACGTGGGCGTCATCGGGGAGAAACAGCTGATCCAGTCTCACATCGAGGACAGCACGAAGGCGGCCGCGCTGATGACGTCCGCGCCGCAGGTCGACCGACGCGAGGACGTCCGCGAGACCGCCCGGATGCTCATCGAGGGGGACACGAAGATCGCGCCCGTCTTCGAGGGCGAGAATCTGTGGGGGATCGTCACGACCGACGCCATCCTCGAAGCCGTCGTCGAGAACCTCGACGCGCTCACCGTCGAGCAGATCTACACGGAGGACGTCGTCACGATCGTCGAGGAGGACCGCCTCGGGCAGGCGATCAACCGCCTCCGCGAAAACGGGATCTCCAGGCTCCCGGTGCTCAACGAGAACGGCGCGCTCACCGGCGTCCTCACGACCCACGACATCGTCGACTTCGTCACGCGGAAGATGCACCGGCAGGGGAAGGGCGACAGGACCGGCGACCTCGACCGGATGCTCGACCTGCCCGTCTACGATCTCATGACCAGCCCGGTGTTCACGACGAACCCGGGCGAGACGGTCGAGGACGCCGTCAGACGGATGTTCGACAACGACATCGCGGGCCTCGTGGTCACCCCCACCGAGAGCGACAGCGAGGTCGCCGGCGTCCTGACCAAGACGGACGTGCTCCGGGCGCTCACCTACACCGAACAGGACACGATGGACGTACAGATCACGAACGTCGGCCTGCTCGACACGATGTCCCGCGAGGAGGTCGTCGAGAGCATCCTCAACGTGGTCGACAAGTACCAGGAGATGCGGGTTCACCACGCCCACGTACGATTTCACGAACACAAGGAGAAGCTCCGCGGGACGCCGCTCATCCAGTGTCAGATCCGCCTGCGCACCAGCCACGGGCAGGTCGCCGGCTCCGGCGAGGGCTACGGCGCGGAACACGCCTTCCGCGTCGCGCTCGACAAGCTGGAGCGGAACGTGCTCGAACTGAAGGGCATAAACAGCGACGAGGAGTACCGCGGACAGCTCCTCCGGAAGCTCGGCGAGCTGTAGGCTCCCGCGACAGCCCCTCCGGCGCTCAGAAGCCGTCCACCGCGTCCATCCCCGCGTCGGTGATGCGGAACACCGCGATCTCCCCCGCGGCCTTCGCCCGGTGTTTCTCCAGCGTCGCCCGGCGGTTGCCGCCGCGGAACCGGTCGATGCGGACGACCGCACCCGTCCAGTGCTCCAACGTGTTTCCCCCGAGCGGCCGCGTCCGATCGCTCTCCGGGTCCGCGAAGACCTGATTCGTGACGACCACCGCGAGGTCGTGCTTTCGCGCGAGCGACAGGAGGTGCGTCACCTGCCGCGCGACCCGGCGGAGCGACTCGCCGTCGTCGTCCTCGGCCGTCCGCTCCAGCCGGTAGAACCCCGTCGCGCTGTCGAGGACGATGAGGTCGGCCCGCGAGGCGAACTCCGCGGCGTCGCGGACGGCCTCCTCCTGCTGTTCGAAGTCGTACGCCTCGGAGACGATGAGCCGGGCGGCGACCGCTTCGAACTCCCCCTCGTCGCCGACGCGCGCGTCGACCAGCTGGCGGAAGCGATCGATCGACAGGCCCTCGGTGTCGATGTAGACGGCCGTGCCGCCGTCGGCGGCGACCTCCACGGCGGCCGTCAGCGCCAGGTTCGTCTTCCCGGCCGCGGGCGGCCCGTACACCTGCGTGACGGTGCCGCGCTCGAACCCACCGGCCAGCAGGTCGTCGAGGGCGGCACAGCCGGTGGTAAGTGACTCGCTCACGGGCGAAGTTGGCGCGGTCCGCGCAAAAAGCCCTCGGTCCGGGCGTCAGCGCGCCGCTCGCCCGTAGGCTTATAGCCCGTCGCCGTCGAAATCCCACCTCGTGATCGTCGTCGCCACCGAGGATTTCGAACTCTACCACGACGTCGTCGCCGAACTCCGCGATCGCGGCGTGGCGTTCACCACGATCCGCCCCGGCGACGACCTCCCCGAGGGAACCCGCGTGCTCATCACTGCGCCGACCGACGAGTCGTCGGCGTTCCTCGGCGGGAACGACGACGAACGCGCTGGAGACGGAGAACGCGACCACGGACGCGCGAGCGAAAACGCCGACGGGCGAACCGACGACGCCGGGAACGCCGAGGCCGGCGCGATCGCCCCCGAGGTGGAGCGCGTCGTCGCCAGCGCCGACGAGACCAGACGGGCCGTCGAGGAGGCGCTCGCGATCCTCCGCGGCGGCGGACGGACGGTGGTCGGCGTCGACCCGGGCGTCCGCCCGGGGATCGCCGTCCTCGTCGGCGACGTGGTCGTCTCGGCGTTCCACGTCCCGCTCGGGGACGCGGTCGACGTGATCACGCGGGAGGTCGCGGACGCGGTCGATCCCGTGGTCAGGGTCGGCGACGGCGCGCGCCTCCAGGGCGCGCAGATCGTGAACGACCTCGACGACGTGACGGTCGAGCTGGTCGACGAGACGGGCACCACGCCCTATCTGGGAACCGGCGCGCGCGGCATGGGCGACGTGCTCGCGGCCGTCAACATCGCCCGGATCGAGGGCGAGCGCGTCGACTCGCGGGAGATCGAACCGACGGCCGGCGAACTCCAGCGCATCAAGGACCGCTCCCGCCGGGAGTCCGGCGACAACCGCACCATCGACGAGTCGCTCGCCCGCAGGGTCGCGGCGGGCGAACTCACGATCGACGAGGCGCTGGACGAACACCGCGGATTCGGAAGCGACGGGAACGACGGCGACGGCGGGAGCGACGAGGGCGAAGGCGACGATGGTGACGACGCCGATCGCTGAAGACGGCGCCTCGCCCGCCCGATCACGCTCGCCGATCGCCTTCGACGCTCAGTCGTCGCGCGTCCCGTCCGCGACGAGCGCCTCGGCCCGGCGCAGCACCTCGCGCACCGGCAATCCGGTTTCGTCCGCGACCGCGGCCGCGTCGTCGAACTCGGCGCTCACGTCGTACACGTCGCCGGCGGCGTCGCTCGCGACCTTCACCGACACCTCGTACTCCCGCCCGTCGACCGCGAGCGTCGCGGTTTCGAAGGTCCGCGCGGCGGTCCACCGGTGGCCGGCCCCGTGCTCGCGGATCCCGAGCGTCCCCGTCTCCTCCGCGAGGCGGCGGGCGACGCGCTCTGCGTCCTCTGGTTTCGCGACGACCTTCACGAGGTGGCCCGGGCGCGACTTCTTCATCGTCGCCGGCAGGATCGACACGTCGCGCGCGCCGGCCGACGCGAGCGTCTCCTGCAGGTTCCCGAGCACCTCCGGCGACGCGTCGTCGAGGTTCGTCTCCAGGACAGTGATCTCCTCGCGGGCGAGCGACGCGCCGCCGTCGCCGACGAGCGCCCGGAGCACGTTCGGGTGCTCGGGGAAGTCGCGGCGGCCCGCGCCGTAGCCGACCGTGTCGACCCGCAGTGAGGGGAGGTGCTCCGCGCCGTCGGCGACGTGCGCGAGGATCGCCGCGCCGGTCGGCGTCAACAGCTCCGCGTCGACCGGCCCGCCCTTCAGCGACCAGTCCGCCCGCGCCGCGAGTTCGACGACCGCGGGCGTCGGAACCGGGTAGCGGCCGTGGCTCATCGACACCTCGCCGCCGCCCGTCGAAACCGGCGTCGCGACGACCCGATCGACGTCGAGGTCGGCGAGCAGGAGACACGCCCCGACGACGTCCGCGATGGCGTCGTCCGCGCCGACCTCGTGGAAGTGCGTCGCGTTCAGGTCCGTCCCGTGGACCGCCGCCTCAGCCTCGCCAAGGAGTTCGAAGACGGCGAGCGCGTCGGATTCGACAGCCGCCGGGAGTCCCATCGACTCGACGATTTCGACGACCTCCGGGTAGGATCGGTGGGGGCCGCGTCCTTCGGCGTGGACGTGATCGTGATCGTGGTTGTGATCGTGATCGTGATCGTGACTGTGATCGTGATCGTGACTGTGATCGTGATCTCGGACGCGATCGCGGTCGTTTCGCTGGGAATCATCGTCGTCGACCGCCGCGTCCCCGCCGAGGAGCACGTCGACCGTCGCCGCGCCGATCCCGTTCTTCTCGGTCTCGCCGACTTCGTACCGGACGTCGATCGCGCTCTCGACGGGTGAGAGCGCGTCCGGGTCGGCGTCGACGGCGAGGAGCGCCGCGAGGATCATGTCGCCGCTCGCGCCCATGCGGCCGTCGAAGGCAAGCGTGCGCATATCCGAGAAGACGTCGGGGATGACAAAAGCCTCGTCTCTTCGATCTCCGCTCCGTCCCGAAGGGTGAGGCTTTAGCCTGCAATCCCCGTAAGTGAGAGTAGGGATTAAGAGGCTCGCGAGGCACAGTGTTACTATATGGCAATCGACGCGCGGGCGACGGGGGTAGCAAAGGACTTATCCTGTGCCATCGCCGAGAAATCAGTAATCCCCGCAAGTGAATCATGAACGAAGTCCAACTCGAAGTGGCGAAGGCGTACCCGAACGACTCGGGTCGCGGCATCGCCCGTCTTGATCCGGACACGCTGCTCCATCTCAAGCTCTCGCCGGGCGACATCATCGAGATCGAAGGCGGTGAGACGACGGCCGCGAAGGTGTGGCGCGCCGACCGGCAGGACTGGAACACCGACACCGTCCGCATCGACGGATTCACCCGGCAGAACGCCGACGTCGGCATCGGCGAGCGCGTGACCATCAGGAAGGCGGAAGCGAAGAAGGCGAACAGGCTCGTGCTCGCGCCCCCGGAGGAGGCGAGCGTGCAGTTCGGCTCCGACGCCGCGGGCATGGTCAAGCGACAGATCCTGAAACGGCCGGTCGTAGAGCGCGACATCGTGCCCGTGATGTCCTCCACGAACCACCCGTTCATGCGCTCGCCCGGACAGGCGATCCCGCTCATCGCCGTCGAGACCGACCCGGACGACGTCGTCCTCATCACCGAGGACACCGAGGTCGAACTCCGTGAGGAACCCATCTCGGGCTTCGAGAAGACCGGCGGCGGGATCACCTACGAGGACATCGGCGGCCTCCAAAACGAGATCCAGCGCGTCCGGGAGATGGTCGAACTCCCGATGAAGCACCCGCAGATCTTCAAGAAGCTCGGCATCGAGCCGCCGCAGGGCGTCCTCCTCCACGGCCCGCCGGGCACGGGCAAGACCCTCCTGGCGAAGGCCGTCGCCAACGAGACCTCGGCGAGTTTCTTCTCCATCGCCGGCCCCGAGATCATCTCCAAGTACTACGGCGAGTCCGAACAGCAGCTCAGGGAGATCTTCGAGGACGCGAAGGAGGAGTCGCCGGCGATCATCTTCATCGACGAACTCGACTCCATCGCGCCCAAGCGCGAGGACGTGACCGGCGAGGTCGAACGCCGCGTCGTCGCCCAACTGCTGACGATGATGGACGGGCTCGAAACCCGGGGACAGGTCATCGTCATCGCGGCGACGAACCGCGTCGACTCGGTCGACCCGGCGCTGCGTCGCCCCGGGCGGTTCGACCGCGAGATCGAGATCGGCGTCCCCGACGAAGTGGGTCGCAAGGAGATCCTCCAGATCCACACCCGCGGCATGCCGCTGTCGGACGACGTGAGCCTCGACCACCTCGCGGACGAGACCCACGGCTTCGTCGGCGCCGACATCGAGAGCCTCACCAAGGAGGCGGCGATGAAGGCGCTGCGGCGCTACCTCCCCGAGATCGACCTCGACGAGGAGGACATCCCGCCGAGCCTCATCGACCGGATGATCGTAAAACGGCAGGACTTCGGCGGCGCGCTCGCCGAGGTGGAACCCAGCGCGATGCGCGAGGTGCTGGTCGAACTGCCGAAGATCTCGTGGGACGACGTGGGCGGCCTCGAAGACCCCAAACAGCAGGTCAAAGAGAGCGTCGAGTGGCCGCTGACCGACCGCGACAAGTTCGAACGCATGGGCATCGAACCGCCGAAGGGCGTGCTCCTGTACGGCCCGCCCGGAACCGGCAAGACGCTGATGGCGAAGGCGGTCGCCAACGAGACGAACGCCAACTTCATCTCCGTCCGCGGACCGCAGCTCCTCTCGAAGTGGGTCGGCGAGTCGGAGAAGGCGATCCGACAGACCTTCCGGAAGGCCCGGCAGGTGTCGCCGACGGTCATCTTCTTCGACGAGCTCGACAGTCTCGCGCCCTCGCGGGGGCAGGAGGTCGGCAACAACGTCTCCGAGCGCGTCGTCAACCAGCTCCTGACCGAGCTCGACGGGCTGGAGGAGATGGGCGACGTGATGGTCATCGGCGCGACCAACCGCCCGGACATGATCGACCCCGCGCTGATCCGCTCGGGCCGGTTCGACCGCCTCGTGATGATCGGCGAGCCGAGCGCGGAGGGCCGCGAGCAGATCCTGAAGATCCACACGCAGGCCAGCCCGCTCGCGCCCGACGTGAGCCTGCGCGAGATCGCGGAGATCACGGACGGCTACGTCGGCTCCGACCTCCAGAGCATCGCCCGCGAGGCAGCCATCGAGGCGCTCCGCGAGGACGGCGACGCCGACGAGATCGAGATGCGCCACTTCCGCAAGGCGATGGAGAACGTTCGCCCGACGATCAACGAGGACATCATGGACTACTACGAGCAGATGGCCGACCGCTTCCGCGGCGGCGCGCGCGATCAGTTCGCCGAACGCGGCGGCGGGCGGATCGGCTTCCAGTGAACCGTTTACGCTGCGGTCGCGCGCCTACGGCGCGCTCCCTCGGCAAACGGTTCATCAAAAGCGCTTCGTCACCCCCTCGGGCGCGGCGTCGCCGCGCCCTCGAGGGTTCCTCGGCCCGCTCGCGCCTCGCGGCGCTCGCGTCGTGAAATCTGGACGGTATTGACTCCCTCGCCGCCCTGAAGGGCGAAGCCTGCGCTCGAAATTCGGGTCGGAAGGCCCGAACGCGACAAGCGTTGACGCGCGAGCGCCGACGAGAAAAGCCGGCGTTTCCGGCGCAATGTCACGCCGAGAACACAATATACATACGGCTGACCGTCGGAAGTCGAAAGCATGCCACGAAACGAGTATCAGACCAGGCTCGCGGATCTCCGAAGCGACGTTCTCTACATGGCCGAAGTGGTCGCCGAACGGCTCCGGATGGGGCTCGACGCGCTCGAACAGAAGGACGAGCGCCTCGCGGAGGAGGTCATCCAGGGCGACGGCGAGGTGAACCGGATGTACCTCGACCTCGAGAGCGACTGCATCGACCTCATCGCCCTCCAGCAGCCGGTCGCGGGCGACCTCCGCTTTATCGCCTCGTCGTTCAAGATCATCACCGACCTCGAACGCATCGCCGACCTCGCGACGAACCTCGGAAAGTACGCCACCGACGCCGAGCGGGACCTCTTCCCGGACGTCGATATCCAGCGACTCGGCGACTACACGCTCGAAATGCTCGACCAGGCGATGGCGGCGTACGAGAACGAGGACGCCGACGAGTGTTACGCGGTCGCGGATCGAGACGACGACCTCGACGCGATGTGCGAGGCCGCGAGCGAGATCGTCGTCCGCGACCTCATCGAGGGCGAAGAACTGGGGTCCGACGGCGCGGTTGAACCACTCATGCAGGACGTCTCGCGCCTGCTTCTCACCGTGCGCGACCTCGAACGGGTCGGCGACCACGCGGTCAACATCGCCGCGCGCACCCTCTACATGATCGAAAACGACGACGAGCTCATCTACTAGACGACCTTTTTCCGCCTCGGGTGCGCTTCGCGCACCGCTCGGCGCAAAAAGCTCGAGCAAAAAAGACCGCTCGCTCCCTGCGGTCGCTCGCGGTACGATTTCGTGAACACGGGCGTAACCGGTCATCTTGAGCCGGTGAACTTTTATCCGGATCGAGTACATTTCGCAGTCATGACCGGTCCGCAACGGTCGTGCGAGCGTACGTCGTCCGTCCTGCTCCTCGACCACAGCCTCCTCTCGCTGTCGGATTACCTCGCCATGCAGCGGTCGGTCGGCAACGAGACGCGCTTTCGGATCCTCGAACGCGGCGTCCGCGAACTGATGCGCGAGGAGTGGGAACCGCTCGACGCCTACGGTCGCTGAAGCCTTACTTCTCTCCCGTCTCTCCATTCTCGACCAGCTCCACCCGATCGCGGAGCCACGCCACCGCCGCGCGGACCGCCTCGGCGTCCCGCCCGGACACCTTGATGCGGTTGTGCACGTCGCCGCGGGCCGGATAGCTGCCGACGGCGACGTCGAACCGGTCGCGAACCTCGGCGAGTTGTTTCGTCACCGCCCCCTCCGGTGCGGGCGTGAAGAGCGTCTCCGAGACCCCGTCGCCGTCGAACTCCTCGGCGACGAGTTCGAACATCGCGCGCATCTCGTCCGGGATGCCGGGGAGGACGTACACGTTCTCGGTCACACACCCCGGCGAGAGCCCCGCGGGATTGAGGAGCGGGCGGCTCCCCTCCGGGATCGACGACTGCGCGTCCGCGTCGATCTCGAGGTCGTACGCCTCGGCCAGGTCGGGGTTGGCCTCCCGGAACGCGGCGACGGTTTCGAGCACGTCCGCCCTGGCCTCCTCGTTCACGACGAGCGATCGGCCGAACGCGGTCGCCACGCCGTCCATCGTCAGGTCGTCGTGCGTCCCGCCCAGCCCGCCGGTGACGACGACCGCACTGTACGCGTCGCTCCACTCCCGCACCGCCTCGGCGATGACGCCCTCGTCGTCGGGCACGGTGAGGATCCGCCTCACCGTCGCGCCGCGCTCGGTCAGCCGCCGCGCTAGCCACGTCGCGTTCGTGTTCTCCGTGTCCCCGGCTAGCAGTTCGTCGCCGACCGTGAGGATCGCCACGTTCATGGCCCGGATGCGGCCCCCGGACGATTAAGCGTTGGTCAGGCGGCAGGGCGGCGGTGCGGTAAGCCCGAGGAGTCGTACCGCGAGCGAAGCGAGCGGGCCGACGACCGAACGGAGTCACGGCGAAGCCGTGACGAAGCGAGGGAGGAGCGCTTTTGATGAACCGTTTACCGAGGGAGCGCGCCGTAGGCGCGCGACCGCAGCGTAAACGGTTCTAGTAGATGAGCTCGTCGTCGTTTTCGATCATGTAGAGGGTGCGCGCGGCGATGTTGACCGCGTGGTCGCCGACCCGTTCGATGTCCCGAACGGTCAGGAGAAAGTGAGAAACCTCGGCGAACAGCGACTCGTCGTACGCGGCGTCGAGCCCGACGAGGTCGCGGACGACGACCGCCCCGACGCGTTCGCACTCGACGTCGAGGTCGTCGTCCCGCGCCGCGATCTCGCGACAGGCGTCGGCGTCGCGGCGGGCGTACGCCGCGAGCGCGTCGTCGAGCATCGACACGGCGAGCGAACCGAGCGCCCGCAGGTCGACCGTCGGAAACACCTCGCGCTCGCGCGCGATCACGTAGCGACACAGGTTCGTCGCGAGGTCGGCGATCCGTTCGAGGTCGGTCACGATCTTGAAGGAGGAGACGACGAACCGGAGATCGCCGGCGACGGGTTGCTGAAGGGCGATGAGATCGAGACAGGTCCTCTCGAGGTCGAGAGATAGTTCGTTGACGTCGCTGTCGGTCCGGATCAGCGACCGCGCGCGGTCCGCGTCGCGTCGGGCGAGCGCGGCGAACGCCTTCTCGACGCGGGCGACGACGGCCTCGCCCATGTCGAGCACCGAATCGTGGAGCGCCGCCAGCTCGCGCTGGTACTCCTCGCGGGGCACGTCAGTTAGCCGAACTTGCCGGTGATGTAGTCCTCGACGCGCTGACTCTGGGGGTTTTCGAAGATCTTCTGGGTGTCGTCAAACTCAACGAGTTCGCCACCGGTGAGGAAGACGGCGGTTTTGTCGCTGATTCGCGCGGCCTGCTGCATGTTGTGGGTGACGATGATGACCGTGTACTCCTCCGCGAGATCGTCGATGAGGTCTTCGATCTGTGAGGTCGCAACTGGGTCGAGCGCGCTCGCCGGCTCGTCCATGAGGATGACCTCGGGATCGACGGCGATCGCGCGGGCGATGCAGAGCCGCTGTTGCTGGCCGCCCGAGAGTTCCAATCCGCTCTCGTCGAGGCGGTTTTTGACTTCATCCCAGAGCGCCGCCCCCTTGAGTGCTTGTTCGACTTTTTCGTCCACGTTTTCGGTCTTCCCCTGAACCTTGAGGCCGTACGCGACGTTGTCGTAGATGCTCTTCGGGAAGGGGTTCGGCGCTTGAAACACCATTCCGATGTGCCGTCTGAGGGAAACGGGATCGACGTCGTCGTCGTACACGTTCTTCCCTTCGAAGAAGAGGTCACCGTCGACGCGACAGGAGTCGATCAGGTCGTTCATTCGGTTGATACACCGAAGGAACGTCGACTTTCCGCAACCTGACGGGCCGATCATCGCCGTCACCTGATTCTGTGGGATCGCGATGTCGATGTTTTGAAGCGCCTGATCGTTACCGTAGTACACGTCGAGGTTCCGTGACTCGATTACGGTCCGTGAGTCGCTCTTTCTACCCGATCCGCGTCCCGCGTTGACTGCCTCCGACCCCGGCCGAGGCGAAACGAGGGTGTCGTTTTCGGTCTCTGCGTCTGGGTCGGGGCTGGACATGTTTTCCTGTGTCATTTTAACTCCTCCGCTGATATTTGTTCCGGATGAGAATTGCCGCGGCGTTCATCGAAAGCAGTACCACCAGCAGCGTAACGACGCCGGCCGCCATGACACCGTACTGGAAATCGGTGCTCGGTTCGGCGACCCACGCGAAGATCTGACGCGGCATGGCGCTGTAGATGTCGAAGAAATTTTCCGGTGCTACGTACACGTTCGCTGCGGCACCGATCATGAGGAGCGGCGCGGTTTCGCCGATGGCTCTACCGAACGCGAGGATGCTCCCAGTGAGAATCCCGGGAAGCGCACGCGGGAGCACCACTCGGCGGACCGTTTGCCAACGCGTCGCACCCATCCCGTAGGAGGCCTGTCGAAGCGTATCCGGCACCGCGCGAATCGCCTCCTGTGCCGAAATGATGATGATCGGTAGGATGAGAAGCGCGACGGTCATACCGCCGACGATGACGATTCCTGTCTGGAAATTGAACCAATTGACGAACAGTGCCAGTCCCAAGATTCCGTACACGACAGAGGGAACGCCGGCAAGGTTACCGATGTTAATCTCTATGAGCTTTACGACCTTCCCCAGCGGACCGCCGCTGGGCGCGTATTCTTCGAGATATATCGCGGCGCCAACCCCGACGGGGAACGAGGCGACGACGATCACGACCATCATCATAATCGTCCCGATCATCGCCGGGTAGATCCCGGCTTCATCGGGGAAGCGCGAAGGGGCGCTCGTGAGGAATTGGTAATCGAGCCACGCTTCAGGGCCGGCGAAGCCGAACACCTCGGCGAGTATCCCCCCGGCGATCGCTCCGCCCATGACGACGACAGGAAGCAGTAACCCGACAGGGCGGTCGCGCTCTCTCATAACGCTCTCGAAGTAGACCACCGTCGGGATACCACCAAACGTAAACAGAATGATCCACACCTCGGGTCCGAGTCCGGTGAACGGCATAACGAACGCACCGGCGACGGCGACAGCCAGCACCAGCGCACCAGCGATGATGCCGTCTCGTTGATTACCGCGGTCACGGGCGATCTTGAGTCCCGCGAGCGTCGCACCGGGGAGACCGAACGTCAGGAGGTAGATCAACCACGCGGTGGGTAACACGGGCACATTCACGACCCCGATGTACGTCGCTGGCGCGAGCACGCCGAGGGCGATACCGACGACGAGCAACTGTTCAACGATACCGGTGCCGGAACGAACGCGTCGGTGGCCGACGATCGCGCTGACCGCGACGGCTATCGCGAGAACCGACGCTAACCATCCGAAGACGTTGAAGACGTCTATGAACAGGAGCAGGACTCCTAGGCCGAGCAGCAGGCCGTAGAGGGGAATTCCCAGAGCGGTCATTCCGATCCACACGTCGTCGTCGTCGGTCCGGGAAATCAAGTATGCGACGAGCGCCGTGGCAGGCAGGACGAGTGTTACCAAGAACGTGAGGTGCCACTCCGTATCCGCCGTGGCTGGATTGATGGCGTCGTTCGCGACGACCGCGAGAAGCGAAAATACCGCCAGAATCGCGAACAGCGTGGCGCCCAGACAGAGCGCCGCGAAAAGTCGCCCGGGGAGTCGGCTAATCTCTCCGGAAGCACCGAACCACGACTGTTTGCCCCGTTCGGTCGCCATCAGCTCATCCCCCCGGTGACACGTCGAGCGTGGAGTCGTCCGTTCATCGATACTCCTCCTGGTACCGTTCCGCAATTACGTTGCTGGCGAGATTCATGACGAACGTGATGGCGAACAGCGTGATTCCGATCGCGAACATCGACTTGTAGGCGATCGAACCGCCGGCGATGTCCGTCGTGACGAGTTCGACCATCGCCGCGGTCATGACTTCGAGGGACTCGAACGGACTCGGAATGAGCCGCGAGCGCATCCCGGACGCCATGACGACGATCATCGTTTCGCCGATGGCTCGTGACAGCGCCAGAATAAACGAAGAGAAGATCCCGGAGATGGCAGCCGGAATGACGATTCCGGTCGAGACTTCGAACTTCGTCGCCCCGAGCCCGTAGCCGGCCTGTCTGAGCGAGTCCGGGACGGCGGTCATCGCGTCTTCACTCAAACTCGACACCATCGGGATGATCATGATGCCGACCATGATGGACGCGCTCAACGCGTTGAACGTGCCCAGCGGGAGGCCGACCTCGCGGAGCGCGGGGGTCACATACGCGAGAGCGAAATACCCGTAAACGACCGTCGGGATGCCGGCCAGGATTTCCAGCGCGGGTTTGATCACCGACCGAGTTCGACTGCTCGCGTATTCGCTCAGGTACGCCGCTGATGCGACCCCGACTGGGATGGCGATCATCGCCGACATGACCGTGACGAATAAGGTACCGCTAACCAGCGGAAGCACGCCGAACTCCTGGTTGATCTTCGGGCTCCAGTCCGTCCCAAGGAAGAAGTCCGCGGGAGACACGTCCGCGAAGAACTGGATGGCGTCGACCAGCAGCGTCACGACGATTGCGACCGTGACGAACACCGAGAGCGCCGCGCACGCGAACAGGATCCACTTTATCGTCTGTTCCTGCGCGGAGCGGGCGGTAGATCCGCCGACGAAATCGGGTGTTCTCGTTTCCTGGCTCATCTTGTGAACGCTGTGTTGTGCTTCATGAAAAGCAGCGTGATTTTCCCGCTCGGTTTTTTCTGTTCTGACGTGTTTTTCGTCCCGGTGGCCGAAGGCGGTTGTTCTCCGTGAATCGTCTTCTGCGGCTACCCTTCGTATTCCTTGAGCGTTTCGAGGTTCTTATCGCGATTGTCCGCGCTCGACGGAACGTACCCGATGTCCTTGACGATATCAGTTTCCGATTGTTCGAGGTAGTATCGCGTGAACTCGTAGACCTGCGGCTTCTCCTTGAGAGACGACTCCGACGCATAGATGAACAGCGGCCGCGCCATTGGGTAGTTCCCCTCTTTGGCAGCGTCGAGGCTCGGCGCGGTGCAGCTACCGTTGTCATCCTCCTTGATCTGCAGCGCTTTGACGTTGTCCTTGTTCTCCTCGTAGTAGGCGTATCCCATGAACCCCATCCCGGCTTCGGAGTCGCGGACGCCCCTGACGATGTTGTTGTCCTCTTCGGTCGGCTCGTAGTCGTCACGCATCGCGCCCGACTCGCCGATGACGTTTTCGGTGAACCAGTCGAACGTCCCCGAGGAGGACGCGGGTCCGAAGAGGTTGAACTCCTCGTCCGGCCAGTCAGAGTTGACGTCGCTCCACGTCGTTGCGCCGTTGGGTTCCCAGATCTGCTTCAGCTCGTCAAAGCTCATGCAGTCGACCCAGTCGGCGTTGTTGTTGACGATGACCGTCAGCGCGTCGCTGGCGATCTCGAACTCGACGGGGTTGACGTCGTTCTCGGAACAGTGCTCCACTTCGCTTTCCTTTATCGGACGCGACGCGCCGTTTATGTCGGAGTTCCCTGGACAGAAGTGGTTCTCGAACCCGCCGCCGCTTCCAGTCGAGTCGACCGAGATGTTCACGTCGGGGTTCTCGCTCATGAACTCCTCGGCCATCGCCTCCGAGACGGGGAATACGGTGCTGCTCCCCTTGACGATGACCTCGCCTGAGATGTCTTTGCCACTACCGCTACCGCTGTTGTTACCGCTCCCATTGCCGTCTTCTTCGCCGCTGGCTCCAGGATTGCTCGTACACCCTGCGAATCCCGCGGCACCAACCGCACCCGAGGCGATCAGGAATTTCCGCCGGGATACGTGCTCCGTGGACGTCTTGCGCGTCATCACCTGTTGCTGGCCGACATATCCATAAATACGCTGCTATGACAACTATATAGTGTTGGGTATCGCTATTTTGTATTACTCTGTTGACGGACTATTCATCCAATACCCGGCCGTAGTCACGTGATTTTCGGGAAAGAACACAGTGATAAAAAAGGCCCAACTTGAAGATTATGTGGATTGCTAACAAGTAATCTATGTGATTCCGACGCTCACTATCCGATCTCGTGGTGAGTATCGGGGGAGAACGTATTTCCTTGACGGGGGGTGTGCTTCCGGCCGAATGCGGGCATCGACGGAGAGAGGGGTCGACGCATACGGCGAGAACCGTATTCGACTGACAAATAGATAATACTACCGTTAGGTATATAGAAATGGTCAGTTTTATAGCGTGGTGAGGGAAGCAACACGCATGGTCGAAACCCGGAAAGTCCAGGTGACCGGTGGATCGACGTACACGGTGTCGATTCCGAAGGATTGGGCGACCGAGAACGGCGTCAGCGCCGGGAGCGAGGTGGAGTTCTACCCGGAGGGCGACTCGCTCTTTCTGACGCCGCGGACCGAGGACGAGCGGACCGAGGGGACGCTCGACATCTCCAGCCTCGCAGGCGAGGAGCTCACCCGCGCGGTGATGACGATGTACGTGAGCGGGTTCGACATCATCGCGCTCGAGAACTCCCGCATCACGAACGACCAGCGGCGGACGATCCGCAAGGCGACCCAGAGCCTCGTCGGCCTCGAAGTCCTCGAAGAGACGCGCGACCGGGTCGTCATCCGCGACCTCCTCGACTCGTCGGAGCTCTCGATTCACAACGCCGTCACGCGGATGCGCCTCATCGCGCTGTCGATGCTGGAGGACGCGGTCGCGGCGCTGGAAGAGCTCGACACCGACATGGCCCGGGACGTCATCCAGCGCGACGACGACGTCGACCGCCTCTGGATGGTCGTCTCGCGCATCTTTCGGGCGACGCTCAGAACCCCCAAGGCCGCCGAGGAACTCGGCCTTCCGCGGGAGATCTGCTTCGATTACCACTCCAGCGCTCGCCAGCTCGAACGCGTCGGCGACCACGCGACGAAGATCGCACACCTGACGCTCAACATCGAAGAGCCGGTGCCGGACACCGTCATCCGGGCGCTCCTCGAACTCCACGACGACGCCAAAGCCGTCGTCGACGGCGGCATGGACGCGCTCTTCACCGACGACAGCGTCGAGGCGACCCGGCTCGCGAACGCCGCACGCGAGTCGGTACAGGAGATCGACGAGCACGCGCGCGCGATAGACGAACTGCTCCGGGAACTCGACCCGGCGCGCGCGCAGATGCTCGGACTCATCGTCGACTCGATCTCCCGCAGCGCCGACTACGGCGGCAACATCGCCGAGACGGCGCTGCAGAAGGCCGCACCGACGCCGTAGCGACGCGACGGTTCCATCCATTCACCGCGCCGGAGCAGGGGGCGTGATCGGGCTCGGACGACCGGCCCGGAGGCCCGTCGCGGCGGAGACGGTGAAAAGTCGACCGGTTTACTCGTCGAGGAGAACGGCGTTGACCTGCCCCGTTTGACCGGGGCGGGAGGTGACGCGGGCCCGGCCGGCGCTGGTCTCGATGACCGCGCCCTTGGTGATGATGTTTCGGCGGACGTAGTTGATGTTCGAGGGGTTCTCGACCACGTTTTCGATCTCGGCCTCCGCGACTTCGCCGCCGTCCGCGACCTGCGCGACGTTCGTCGAGAGCGCGCGGGTCTTCGTGTCGTTGCCGCGGGAGTCGATGATCCGGAACCGCGGCTCGCCGACGGTCGTCTCGCTCGGCTCGCGGCCGAGCTGGTAGCGCTTCTTGTTTCGGAACGGCTTCAGCCGTCCGCCCGTTCGCTTTCGCTTCGAGCGTCCCTGATCCTTCATACCGGGTAGGACAGCCACGAAGTACTTGAATCGCTCGACTCGGCGCGCGGCGCGGTTCCGGCGCTCGACGACGCGTCCGCGGACCGCGTCGGAACCGAGGGCGTCACCGTCTCCGTTCCGAGACGATGACCGTCAACGCACCGAGACGGTCACCGTTCGACGACGATCGCGTCCGGCGGTCGTACCGGCACGCTTTAGTGTCAGTCGTGCGCGCCGTACCGACCAGATGAGTCTGGAGCGAGCCGTCGCCGCCCCGTTCCGTCAGCGGGGCAAGACGCGGATGGGCGAGGGGGAGTTCGTCGTCGCGCTGTCGCTCGACAACGACTGGTTTTCGCCGGACCAGGCGAAGCGGCTCGTCGACGTCGCCGTCGGCCGCGACCTCCTCTCGCGCGACGGCACCGCGCTCGAAGCCGCGTTCGACCCGTCGGAGGTCGAAGTTCCGGCGGAGTTCGTCCCCGACGAGTCCGTCCTCCGCGAGCAGTCGACCTTCGAGCGACTGCTGGACGCGCTCGTCGCCGCCGGCGTGGAAAAGCAGACCGCGGTGGCGGCGATCAACGCCCGTCAGCACGACCTCGGCGTGACGCTCGAAGCCGCGGCCGTCGTCTACGCGCGGAGCCGGGGGGTCGACGTCGGCGGCCTCGCCGCGGACGTCCGTGAGGGACTCCGCGCGGACGACCGAACCGACGCGGATGATGGAACCGACGCGGACGATCGAACCCGAACGGACGACGTTACGTCCGGCGACACCTAGCTCCCCCATGGTCGAGGACCGACTCTCCGACGGCGCGCGAATCGCCCAGCTACTCGCCTCCGAGATCGAAAGCGGCGTCGGGCTTCCGCCGCTCGCCGTGGCCGAGGCGCGTCCGGACGTCGAGCCGACGGTCGACGGCGCGTTCGCCTACGCGGTCGTCCGCCGCGAGGCGGGAGTCTCCTCCGATCCGGACCCCGACGAACGGGTGGCGGAGGTGTACGTCCAGCCGGACAGGGCGCGGCTCGAACTGCTCGTCGGGCAGGCCGAGGCCGCCGAGGCCGCGACGGAGAGCGGGCTCCGCGTCCGGCCCAAGGCGGTCCGCCCGCCGCGCACCCTCGTCTTCGTCGAGGACGGCGCGCAGGTCAAGTGGGTGCTGCCGGCGCTCGCCGCGGCCGCCGAATCGACCGAGTAGACGATCCCTCGCCGACGTGCGGTCCCGTTCGGAGGCGGCGCGCTCGTCCGTCGCCCGCACCGGCCCTCGGAACCCGTCCCTTTTAGCCGGTGCCGTCCGGTGTGCCCGATATGACCCTCGACCCCGTCCACGTCGACGGCATCGCACGGCTGGCCGGCTTCATCGCGGACGGCGTCGACGACAGCGACCACGGGGACCTCGCGCGGACCGTCTGGACGGAGTGGTTGGACCCGCTGCGGAAGGGGGGGACGAACGTCGTCGAGCCGCTCGGCGAAAAGCGCCTGCGAGCCGTCGACGTCGACGACGTGGCCCTCGCGGAGCGGCCGTTTTCGACCGTCCACGGGCTCGACTCGGGGACGATCAACCCGACGACGTTCAAAAACGGGCTCGTCCTCGACGTGGCGCAGGCGGCGATGGCGCGCGTCCCGACCGACCTCGACCTCCACCGCTCGCGGAGCCTCGTCGCCACGGTCCACTCGCAGGATCGGACGGCGAACCACGACCGCGACTGGGAGCTGTACGACGACGGCTTCGGCCGTCTGCGCGTGTTCCACGCCCCGCGGGTCAACCGCTACGCGGAGGGCGTCGTCCACGCCCTCTCGCTGTACCTCGCCGAGAGCGAGCACGCGCTCGTCCACGCCAACACCGTCACCGACCTGCTGTTGCTCGACGGGCCGCTCTACCCGAAGGACCTCCTGAACTGGCAGGACCGGGACCCGGAGCTTGGCGACCTCGCTCGGGAGGCGAAGCCGCGGCAGATCGTCGAGAACTACGTCAGACTCGTCGAGCGCTTCGTCGAGCGGGACGTGCCGCTCGCGGGGTTCGTGAAGAACCCCTCGGCGAAGCTCATCACGCGGACCGTCCGCGACAAAGGCGTCGACGCGCCGTGGGTCGACGACACCGCCCTCTTCGACCGCCTCCTCGCACCGGACGACGCCGACGAGCACCGAACCGCCGATCTCACCTTCACGTCGTGGTTCGTCTCCCGCGGCGGGTCGGACCGCACGCTCGCCGCCGACGGCGACGCGCTCGGCGTCGAACGACGGCTCGATCCGGCGCTGTACGAGGTGACGTTCTTCGTCGCGTACGACCCCCGGCGCGACCTCCTGTACCGCGCCGAGGCACCCTACGCGTTCACGCGGGACCCGGAGACGCGGCGCGCGCTCGCGACGCAGCTACTCGGCGACGTCGCGGCGGCCCGCGGACCGCCGCCCGCCATCGCGAAGGCCGACGAACTGGCCCGGATCAGCACCGACGAGAAGGCGGCGCTGCGGCGCAAGCTGGAAGAACGATTCGACTCCGACCGGATCCGGACGTACGACGACGACCGCTGGGGCGACGGCGCGTTCTACTGACCGAGCGTCCGCCGGTCCGAGCGTCCAGCGCCCGTCCGTCGCTCGTCCGTCCGACGCCCGTCTCACACTTCTTTTTAGCGTGGCGGTCCTAGGTCGGGGTATGCTGCTTGTTCGCGGTCGCGGTGGCGGAACGGAACTCACCGGCACGATCTACGAGCGGGGTGAGGACGCCCCGACGTTCAGGGGTGCCCCCAACGAGGACGCGCCCTACGTGTGGCTCTGCGACGAGTTCTACGAGGTCGAAAGCGGCGGTTCCCCGATCGAACTGGACGGCGAGACGGTGAACGTGGCGTTCGAGTCCCCCATGCCCCGGGGGTTCGACACCCGGGATCAGGCGACGGCGGCGGCGGAAGAGCACATCCGGACGCAGTTCGCTCGCATCGGCGTCAAGGGCGACGACGTGGAGATCGAAATCACCAAAGAACAGCCCTGACCGACGGCGAACCCGCCCTCGAACTCTCTTTCTCTCCTCCTCGCTTCCCTTTCTCTCCCCTCGCTTCTCTTCGCCTCGTTCGTCTTCGTTCCGTCCGTTTCTCCCCCTCCTTTTTCCTCTCCGCCCTCCGGTTCGAGCGCGTCAGCGACGGTCGGCGGGTGGGGGGGGCCCCGGAGGGGAAAGGCGTTTGTGGGGGGCCTCCGTCGTCGGCCGTATGACCCTCGAAGACTTCACCGACGCCGCCGAGGACTCCGGCGACGACCGCGACGTCGCCGGGGCGGACGAAGTGGCCGCGGACGAATCCGATGGGGGCCCCGGCGACGCCGACGCGACGACGGGGACGGACAGCTTCGAGCGGCTGGCGGTCGAGCCGGCCGGCCGCGACCGCGGCATCGGCGCGATCTCCGTCTCGCAGGGGCTCTGCGTCGCGGAGGACGGCCGCGACACGGCGCTCCGGGCGTTCGTGACCGCGGGCAACCGCGAGTCCGTCCGCATCGGGAAGTACCTGCTCGTCCCCTACCCGGACGACGAGACGCTGTTTTGCCGGATCACGGCGCTCGAATACGCACAGGAGTTTCAGGCCGACGACGCGACGGAGATCCACGCCCGGCGTGCGATGCGCCGCGACGGCTTCGAGGAGCGCGACTACAAGTTCGTGGCGTCGCTCGAACCGGTCGCCGTGCTGTACCGCGAGGACGGGGAGCTGAAACGACGGATGACCGACCGCGTCCCCAAGCCGGGGGCCGTCGTCGCGGAGGCGACGGACGCCGAGCGGATCAAGACGGGGCTGAAGATCCCCGCCGAGGGCGTCTTTCTCGGCCACCTCTCCGTCGGCGGGGAGACGGTTCGAACCGCGGCGGAGCCGCCGACGATCGACTACCGCCTCAAGGACGACTACGCCGACGGCGACCCGCTCGTGTTTCGCCACGCGCTTGTCGCCGGCGGGACGGGGTCGGGGAAGACCCACGCCTCCAAGAACGTGCTGCGGCAGTACCTCTCGTCCGAGCGGACCTACGAGATGGACGACGGCAGGCGGGCTCGGACGGCGGTCGTCCAGTTCGATCCGCAAGACGAGTACGCGCAGATGCACGACGACAACGACGCGCTCGACGCCGCGTTCGCCCGCCGGCTCGACCGCGAGGGCGTCGCCCACGGCGGCCACGACGACACGGTCGCGCTGATCCCCGAGGTCGACGGCGCGACGTACCCCGGCGAGGGTCACCGCGCGGAGCGAATCCCCTTCACCGTCCCCTTCTCGATGGTGAAACGGCGGCCGTGGCTCGTCGCCGGCGCGAGCCTGAACGACAACCAGTACAACGCGCTGACGCTGCTCCTCGATCGGTTCTTCGGCGCGCACGGCGACGCCGGGACGTACTGGCAGTTCGTGAACTTCCTCGACGACCCGGCGCTGCGCGAGGAGCTCGACGAGTCCGGGCGGGTCCACGAGGCGACGTTCGACGCGGTGATGCGGAAGACGCGAACGCGGGCGGCGAACCAGGTGTTCGACCGCGACGCCCGCCCCATCACGGAGCTCGTCCACGACCTCGTCCGACCGGGCGGCCTGTCCGTAGTGCCGACGTACCACGTCAACGACAGCCGGGCGACCGAGATCGTCGTCCTCGCGGTGGCCAGCCTGCTCATCGACGAGAAGCTCTCGAACGACCCCGAACACGACCGGATCAAGGAGACGCCGCTCGTTCTCGGGATGGACGAGGCGCACAACTTCCTCACCGACGCCGAGAGCGTGCAGGCGCGGAAGGTGATCTCGAAGTTCACGGAAGCGGCGAAGCAGGGCCGAAAGGAGCGGCTCGGCCTCTTTCTCATCACACAGGACCCGCAGGACATCGCGGAGTCCGTGTTCAAACAGATCAACACGAAGGTCGTCCTGAACCTCGGCGACGAGGACGCGATAAAGAGCGTCAACATCCCGCCGAACCTGGAGGACAAGGTGCCGTACATGGAGAAGGGCCAGATGGTCGTCTACTCGCCGGACAACTCCGAGCCGGTGGAACTCGTCGGCCTGTCGAAGTGCGTGACTCGACACGGCGACTGACGCCGTTCGACCCTCCGCGGCGACTACCGCCACGTCGACTCCCCCGACGACGTGCGAACGATGAGCACGCTATTTATCCCGGCGGGCGCTACCCTCGGCTATGATCCGTCGAATACTCATCCCGGTGGACGGCTCGCCGCCGTCGAAGGCCGCGGTCGAGTTCGCGACCGACGAGTGGCCGGACGCGGAGTTCACCCTCCTGAACGTGATCAATCCCGTCGAAGCGGGGTACAGCCCCGGCGCGGGCGTCCCGAGCGGCGCGGAGGACTGGTACGAGGGCGCGAGGACCCAGTCGGAGTCGGTGCTGGCGGAGATGCAATCCGAGATCGGCCCCGACGCGAACGTCGAGACGATGACCGAGGTCGGTCGGCCCTCGCAAGCGATCGTCGAGGTCGCAGAGGAGGGAGACTTCGACCTCGTCGTCATCGGCAGCCACGGTCGAAAGGGCGTCTCGCGCATCCTGCTCGGAAGCGTCGCGGAGGCGGTCGTCCGCAGCTCGGCCGTCCCCGCGCTGGTCGTCCGCTGATCGGCCGCCTCGACCGTCGGTGAACGACGCGTCGGAGCCGATCGTATCGCGCGCCCGGCGGTTCGGCTACCGCGTCGACATCGATCCCTCCGCGTTCGTTTCCGTCACCCGCACGGTTATCGGCTCGGCGCCGGAGCCACGGGTATGGAGATCGAACCGTTCGGGCTCGAACGCTGGTTCGCCGAGTACGAACACGACGCCGAGATCATGCTCGCGGAGAGCGGCGTCCGCTCGCTTTCGGCCGACCGCTTCGACACCGATCCCGGCGACCTCGACTACGTCATCCCGACGAACGGCGACCCGGAACTGCGGGCGACGATCGCCGACCGGTACCGGAATCCGGGCGGGAGCGTCCCCGACGACGCAGCGGTGACGGCCGAGTCGGTGCTCTGCACCTGCGGCGCGCAGGAGGCGAACTTCCTCGCGTTTCTCGCGCTCGTTCGCGGCGACGACGCCCACGCCGTCGTCGTCACGCCGACGTACCAGGCCCTGCACGCCGTGCCTGACGCCTTCGGCGACGTGACGCGGGTGTCGCTCGACCCGCCCGAGTGGACGCTCGACGTGGACGCGGTCGCCGCGGCGATCCGGCCCGAAACGCGGGTCGTCGTTCTCAACAACCCGAACAACCCGACGGGGAAGTATCACGACGAGTCGACCGTCCGCGCGCTGTACGACCTCGCGGCGGACAACGGCGCGCACCTGCTCTGCGACGAGGTGTACCGCCTCCTCGCCGAGGATCCCATTCCGCCGGTCGCGAGCATGGGACCGCACGGCCTGTCCACGTCGAGCGTCACGAAGGCGCACGGCCTCGCCGGACTCCGGTTCGGGTGGCTCGCGGGCGACCGGGAGGTCATAGAGCGCGCGTGGGAGTGGAAGGACTACACCACCATCTCGCCGTCGCTCTTCGGCCAGCACGTCGCGAAGCAGGCGCTCGGGGAGCGTGAGCGATCGATCCTCGAGGAGAACCGGAGGTTGGCGGCCGAACACCGCCGGATCGTCCGCGAGTTCGTCGAGGCGCGTGGGATGGAGTGGCTCGAACCGGTCGGCGTCAACGGCTTCGTCACCGTCCCCGACGGTTTCGAGACCGGCGAGTCGTTCTGTCGCCGCGTCGTCGAAACGGAGAGCGTGGTGCTCGCGCCGGGCGATCTGTTCGGATTTCCCGGACACTTCCGGATCGGCTTCGGCCTCCCGACCGACGAGTTGAAGGAAGGACTGCGGCGCGTCGGTCGGGCGATCGATCGCGCGTAGTCCGTTTAGACCCGCGCGTTCGTCGCCGTCGACGCCGTCGGTGCGGGAAGCCCCTCGCTTCCTTTCCAAACCGTTTATACGACCGCCTCGGTAATCCCGAGGTATGGCGAAAGAGCAGAAGCAGGTTCGCGAACTCCAGGAGGGAAGCTACGTGATGATGGACGACGCCGCGTGCAAGATCAACGCCTACAGCACGGCGAAGCCGGGCAAACACGGGAGCGCCAAGGCCCGCGTCGAGGGTCGCGGCGTCTTCGACGGTAAAAAGCGCAGCCTCTCCCAGCCGGTCGACGCCAAGGTGTGGGTTCCGATCATCGACCGAAAGCAGGGGCAGGTCGTGAGCGTCACCGGCGACGACGCGCAGGTGATGGACCTCGAAACCTACGAGACGTTCACGATGCGGATGCCCGACGGGGTGAACCTCTCGCCCGAGGACGAGATCGAGTACCTCGAGTACGAGGGCCAGCGGAAGATCGTCTAGATGTTTCCCGGGGCGACCGCCGACCGCGACGCGGCCGAGTACGTGGTCGTCGGCGCTCCCCTGGACGCCTCGACCACGTTTCAGCCCGGGACCCGGTTCGGTCCCGACCGCATTCGGCTGTTCGCGGAGACGTACGACGACTACGACCGACGAACCGATCAGTCCTTCACCGAACTGGAAGTCCACGACGCGGGCGACGTCCGCCCGTGGGACGACGTTCCCGAGTACGTCGAATTCCTGAGCGGTGCGCTCCGCGACGTCGTCTGGGACGGTGCGGTTCCGCTCCTCCTCGGCGGCGAACACACCGTCACCGCCGCCGGCGTCGACGCGGTCGAACCGGACGTCTTCGTCTGTCTCGACGCCCACCTCGACCTCCGGCGCGAATACGACGGCAACGAGTGGAGCCACGCCACGGTGACGCGGCGAATCCTCGACGGCGATCCCTCGAACGATGCGGGCGGGATCGCCGACGAGGTAATCGTCCTCGGCGCTCGGACCGGCTCGCCCGAGGAGTGGGAGCGCGCCGAGGCGGACGACGTGACGGTCGTCCCCCCGTCGGAGATCGGCGAGTGGCTCGCCGACGCCCCGGGTTTCGGCGACCGATCCGCGTACCTGAGCGTCGATATCGACGGTGCCGATCCCGGGTTCGCACCGGGAACAGGGACGATGGAGCCGTTCGGGCTGACGCCGCGGGAGGTGCGCGACGTCGTCCGGGCAGTCGCCCCCCACGCAGACGGGTTCGACGTGGTCGAGGTGAACGACCGCGACGACGGACAGGCCGCCGCGCTCGGCGGGAAGCTCCTCCGGGAGTTCGTCTTCTCGCACGCGGCGGGGACGTGACCGACGGGCTCGGGTCCGGATACGACTCGCCGGAATCGCGAGTCGGCGAGATCGCCGAAGAAACGAGCGGATCGGGAGCGGGCGCTACGCCCTGATTCGTCGCAGCAGACGTCGTCCTTTGCGAACGATGCGCCGTCGCGCGCGCCGCGGGAGGCGGCGCCACGCGAACCAGGCTTTCCGTAGTTTACCCATCGTGAATCACCCGAGTTGTGCGCTCGGTTCCGAAGCCTCGACTCGACTCCGGGCGTGGTACTCGTCCGTCGACTTTGTTAACCCTGGTGGCGATTCGTCGGTATGGAACTCACGGACATCTGTGCGCGGTACGACGAGCGGCTTCGAACCGAGGACTACGCAGACGTCGACGCCAGCGCGAACGGCCTCCAGGTCGGCCCCGACCGCGCGGACGTCGAGCGCGTCGCCTTCGCGGTCGACGCTGCCGTCGCCACGATCGAGGCGGCGGTCGAGGCCGACGCCGACCTGCTCGTCGTCCACCACGGGCTCTCGTGGGGCGGCTTCGAGCGCGTGACGGGTGGGGCGTACCGGCGGATCGCACCGCTTTTCGACGGCGACCTCGCGCTCTACGTCTCGCACCTCCCCCTCGACGGGCACGGGACGCTCGGCAACGCGGCCGGGCTGGCCGACCTCCTCGAACTGACTGATCGGGAGCCATTCGGTCGGATGGGGCCGGAGCACATCGGTCAGCGCGGTCGCGCGGTCGACCCCTACGCCGTGACCGACCTCGCGACGCTGCTCGACCGCGAGCTCGATCACGGCGCTCGCGGGGTGCAGGTGCTCGACTTCGGCCCCGAGGAGATCGAGGACGTGGTGATCGTCACCGGCAGCGGCGTCGACTGGCTCGACGAAGCGGTCGCGGCCGGCGCGGACGCGCTCGTCACCGGCGAGGGGAAGCAGAAGGCGTACCACGAGGCGAGGGAGGCGGAGATCAACGTCTTCCTCGCGGGCCACTACGCGACGGAGACGTTCGGCGTCCGGGCGCTACAAGGGCTCGCGGAGGGGTGGGGACTGGAGACGACGTTCGTCGACCACCCGACCGGCCTGTAGCGGGATTCGGCCGAGGGACGTCCGGGCACGCAATCTCCTGGACATCGGATGCGCCGCCGCGAGGGATGGGTCGAACGCCGGAGCTAGGGGCGGATAGCCTCTCTGGGCTAACAGACGGCACGCGAGGTTCGCGACGGGGTGTGCCGTACTCCCGCGGACCGCGTCGCGGCGGTGGCTCAGATCACGGGAAGCGCTGGTCCCCTCTTTGTATATGAACCTCCGGGCGGACGAGTGGTATCGACCGGGGCGGGATCGCGCCCTTCAAACCGCCTCCGGACGCACCTCCTCCAATGAGCGACGACGAGTACGAACCGCCGCGCCGCGAGGAGTTCGAACACGACCCGGTCAGTCACGCCGAGGTCCGCGCGGGGATGACTGTCGGAGAACTGGCCGACGAGTACGGCAGGGCCGGCATCGGCGCGGCGGCGGTCCACGAGGCGGTTGAGATCTACGCCGAGATGCTCGACCCCGACGTCACATGCTTTCTCTCGCTCGCGGGCGCGATGGTGCCGACCGGGATGCGACGGATCGTTTCGGATCTCATCCGGGCGGGATACGTCGACGCGTTGGTGACGACGGGCGCGAACCTCACCCACGATTCCATCGAGGCGATCGGCGGGAAGCACCACCACGGCCGCGAGCACGGCGAGGGGTCGCTCCGCGAGCACGACGAGACGCTCCGCGACGAGGAGGTCGACCGCATCTACAACGTCTACCTCCCGCAGGAGCACTTCGCGCTGTTCGAGTCGCACCTCCGATCGGAGGTGTTCCCGCCGCTGGCAGAGGACGGCGTCGTGAGCATCGAGCGTCTCACCCGCGAACTCGGTCGGGCGAACGCCGACGCGAACGACCGCGAGGGCGTGGCGGAGGACGCGGGCGTCGCCGCCGCGGCGTACGAGTGCGACGTGCCCGTCTACTGCCCGGCGATACAGGATTCCGTGCTCGGGTTGCAGGCGTGGATGTACTCGCAGACCTCGGCGTTCTCGCTCGACGCGCTGGCCGACATGACGCCACTCACCGATCTCGCGTACGAGGCCGACAGGGCCGGCTGTCTGCTCGTCGGCGGGGGCGTTCCGAAGAACTTCACGCTTCAGACGATGCTCGTCACGCCCGGCGCGTACGACTACGCCGTCCAGATCACCATGGACCCCGAGGCGACCGGCGGGCTGTCGGGCGCGACGCTCGACGAGGCGCGCTCGTGGGGGAAACTGGAGAAGGACGCGCGAAACGCGACCGTGGTGGGCGACGCGACGGTTCTCTTGCCGCTCGTCGTCGCGGCGGCGCGAGAGCGCGTCGAAGGGTAGCGCTTAGTTCGGGGTGGCGCGTAGTCGCGTGTGGCCGATGACGAACGCACCGCTCCGAGTCGGGGTGGCGCTCGACGATGATGAGCCCTATGAGTGCCGAGGCCGCGTTTCTATCCATCGTTCAGGAAGATCTAATTCGCCATCTTTCGCCCGCCCGTTCACTTCCACCCCGCTACGGCAGCTTTCGACACAGCATCCAGTAACTGGCGTGAAGACTTCGACAAAATCGGGAGTCATAATCTACTGGGCGACGAGACGTGACGGGTGCACAGTCGCTATTCGGTCGGCGGGCTGTTCGTTCTTCTCGCGGCGCTGTGGGGGCTTTCGTTCCCCGCTATCAGCGTCGGACTGCGGTCGCTGGAGCCGGTGGTGTTCGCCGCGTTCAGGTACGATATCGCGGCCGTACTGCTCGTCGGATACGGAGTCGTCCGCACGACGAACTGGTATCCTGACGCGAAAAACGACCTGACGGCGGTGCTCGCCGGCGGCGTCTTCCTCGTCGCGGGTAACGTCCTCCTGTTCGTCGGACAGCAGACGGTCCCGTCCGGCGTCGCGGCGGTCATGCAGAGTCTGGTTCCCATCGCGACGTCGCTGTGGGCGCTGGGTATCCTCCCCGAAGAGCGGGTTTCCGCGGCGGGCGCGTTCGGAATCCTGCTCGGATTCGTCGGCGTCGGCCTCATCGTCCGCCCGAATCCGGGTGAGGTTCTCGCCGGGGACACGTCCGGGAAACTACTCGTCCTCGGACAGGTCGCATCCGTCTCGCTCGGCGGCGTCCTCGTTCAACGCGCCCGTCCGACGCTCGACCGCGCCGCGCTCTCCGGGTGGTCGATGGCGATCGGCGGGGTCATCCTCCACGCGGTGAGCCTCTCGGCGGGCGAACCGCTCTCGCTCCCGGCGACGCCGACCGCGCAGGCCGCGGTGGTCTACCTCGGCGTGTTCGCGACGGCGGTCGCGTTCTACGTCTACTACACGCTGTTGGACGTCCGAGGCGCGCTGGAGACGAGCCTCGTGGCGTATCTCGTTCCCGTCGTCGCCACGGTCGCCGGCGTGGTCGTCCTCGACGAGCGAGTGACCGCCTCCACGATCGTCGGGTTCCTCGTCGTGTTCGCGGGATTCGTCGTCCTCAAGCGTCGTGCCCTCGCGGAACTCGTCGACGGCTCGTCTCGACCGTGAGGCGACCGGCGTGAGCGACGGAGTCGACGGCGCCGACGGCGACGGCACCGCGAACATCGCTTGCTAACGGATACCATTCTAGGTCATTTAGAACCATTACCCGCCATCGCTTTGTGATCCACCCGAAGAGCAGTACCTATGACCGACGAATCGCCCCGGATTCACCCTGCGACGCGAAAGTCTACCCTCTTCTGTCAGGTCTGCCGGCACGCGAGTCTCGTCAACGGCGATTGGCGGCTCCGAACCGAGACGGACGGAACCGTTCGCTACGTCTGCCCCGCGTGCGGCCACGTCGTCGCCGAGCGGCCGGCGTTCGAGCGGGAGGCGGAAACCGACGGCGAGGGCCGCGCGAGCGAGAGCGTCGCCGCGGGAAGGTCGCGTCCGTCCGCCCCGGTGCCGCTCGCGGGATGGACCGTCGGTCCCCCCGACCCCGGACGGTGGGACGCGGATCCCGCGCGCTGGGCGGTCGGGGTGCCGTCGACGGTCGCACTCTGGACGGCGTGGGTGGGGTACGGCGGTGCCGTCGGCGCGGTGGCCGGTTCGTCCGTCGCCCTCGCGGCGATGAGACGCTGGAGCGTCCGCTGGTGGTCGTTCGCGTAGAATCGATCCGGGCCTGCGCGACGCGAAGCGGTCGTCTTCAGGCCGACGCGGTCGTCACTGAATGTGGCCTTCGCGGCGGAGCTGATCCGCGTCCTGGCCGGTGTAGCGCCACTCGATGTTGGCCTTCTCGTCCTGCCAGTCCCACGGCTCGACGAGGACGACGTCGCCCTCGTTGATCCACGTTCGGTACTTCATGCGGCCTGGGATCCGACCCATCCGCTCTTCGCCGTCCTCACAGCGGACGCGAACGTGGTTTCCGCCGTTGTGTTCCGTTACGACCGCAAATAGTTCGTCGCTGTTGGGCATTCGGAGGTTCCGACGCCCCGTGTCTTCGCTCACACCCCTTCTATGCGGGTCGCACATTTAAGTTATCGGAGACGCGCGGTACCGTTTGGCACGCCGACGGATCGCTACGGCCCCGCCTGCTTCCGCCGTGGAGGAGTACAACCCCGTATCTCGCGCCTCGTTCCGCCGAACCGTCCGCGCTCGTCCCCCGCCGTAAGGGGCGTCCTACTCGTCACGGAGAAACGCCGCGTCGCCGTACGTCTCCCGGAGATCGCGCAAATGATCCCGTTGGTCGCGGATCTCGTCCGTCGGCTCGTCGAACGCGTGCTCGAACATCGCGTCCGGATCCGCCTCGTGCCCCTCGATCCGGTCGATCGCGCGCGCGAGCGTCCCCTCGATCTCGTCTTCGATCGCGGCGACGCGCTCGTCGTCGAGCCGACCCGTCTCGCGCAGGAAGGTCTCGAACCGGGAGATCGGATCGCGCCGCCGCCAGCGTTCGACCTCCCTCTCGTCGCGGTACGCGGTCGGGTCGTCGGCGGTGGTGTGCGCGCCGAAGCGGTACTGGACCGCCTCGACGAGCGTCGGCCGGCGCTCGGACTCGTCCGGGTTCAGCGCCTTCTCGCGGGCGGCTCGGACGACGACGTACGTCGCGAGCGGGTCCATCCCGTCGACCCGCGTTCCCTCGAACCCGTAGGCGTCGGCCTTTTGCGCGAAGGTTTCGCTCGCGGTCTGTCGGTCCGCTGGCGTCGAGATGGCCCACCCGTTGTTGTTGCAGACGAACACGGCGGGCACGTCGAAGACGCCCGCGACGTTCATCGCCTCGTGGAAGTCGCCCTCGCTCGTCGCGCCGTCGCCGAAGTGCGCGAGCGCGACGCGGCCGTCCCCTTCGAGCTTCGCCGCCCACGCCATCCCGACCGCGTGCGGGAGGTGGTCGCCGATGGTGATGTTGAGCGGGAGCACGCCGAGGTCCGCGAGCGCCTCGTTGCCGCGTTCGTGACCGGCCCAGTAGAGCAGGTACTCCCACGGGAACCCACGCGCGACGACCGCGCCGTGTTCGCGGTACTGGTACGAGACGAGGTCGTCGTCCGCGAGGGCGTACGTCGAACCGATCTGCGAGCCCTCCTGCCCCGCGAGCGACGAATAGGTCCCGATGCGACCCTGCCGCTGGAGCGCGATCGCGCGCTCGTCGAACCGCCGGCAAAAGCGCACGTCGCGGTACATCGATCGTAACGTCTCGTCGCCGACGTCCGGTACGAGTTCGGGCGCGACGACCGTTCCGTCGGCGTCGAGAATCCGTACCGGCTCTTCCGTCCCGTTCGCCAGCAGGTCGCGTTCCCCGGACATGTCGTTCGATCAGTAGAGGTTCGAGCGGGCACATGAAACGTGGGGACGGACCGTCGGCGTTTCGGCCCCGAACGACGCGGTCGACGAGACCGAGGCGCCGCCGATCGGACGGACCGCGTTCGGTCCGCAGTACCGGACGCAGTTCGGTCCGCCGGTCCGCCGTACCGGACGCGGAAGCGGAGGCCGGTTCGGCTCTCGGCGGCTACTCTTCGTCCTCCTCGCTTTCGACCTCGATGATCACCGCGTCCTCGGCACCGCCGTCGGGCGCTTCCGCGATCGATTCGAGCGCGTTCAGCACCGCGTCCGGGTCCGCCCGCCGGAGCGCGGTTCGGAAGACGAGCGCGCCGACCTGCCCGGCGATCTCCCGGCCGAGGATCCCGGCCAGTCCGCCGCCGGCCACCTGATGGACCATCCGCTGGGCGACGACGCGACCGGCGGGGCGTCCAAGCGCCTCGCCGAGGCGCTCCCGATCGACCGCCCGCTCGTACGCCTCTCCCACCCGCAGCGCCTCGAAGTCCACCGCCTCCAGAATCTCCTCTGCCACCTGCACCACGAACAGCGCGTTCAGGCTGGATTCGACGCGTTTCAGCGCCTCGTCGGCGTCGGACGGCTCGAACGTCACCATCGGCGTTTCCCCTCCGATCTCTCCGTTCTCCCTCGACGCGTCGCGTGATTCATGCGGCGTCGCTAGCCGACGATCACGAATAAGGGTGCGGCCGGTATTCACAAGCCGCGGAGCGGAGCTTTTCGGACCTGCGATCGCGCCGGCGAGACGTCGGCGTCGCGAACGGCGTCCACGCCGTTCGCGTCGAGAGCCTTCGGCCGGCGAGTCCGCGGAGACGCGCTCACCTCCCGCTCGCGCGACCCTCGTCGCCGACGTACCGATCCGCCGCCTCTCGGAGCGACCCCGCGGATCGCTTTCCCCCGTCGAGTCGGGTCTGGTGATCGGCGATCATCTCCCGCACCTCCGGAGGGTACGTCGTGTACGCGGCGATCGGCTCGTACAGCCCGATCGTGTCGTGGAGCCGTTCGTCGGCCGGATCGGCCCGGTACGCGATGAGCGCCGCGGCGAAGGGCAGGAGCGTGAACAGGTAGATCGCCATCCACACCAGCGCGATCCCGACGAGGAGGGTCAGCGGCAGTTCGACGCTCCCGAGGAGGACGAACACGGCGAGAAAGAGACACGCCGACGCGCCGCCGGCCGACACGAACGCCCACCGGCGCAGTTCCGGTCCCCGGCCGAGCGACCGGATGGGGACCGACTCGGAGTACTGGAGGATGACCTGCAGGGCGATGGCGAGCGCGGGGAGCAACAGCGCGACGAGTTCGAGCACCGTCAACACGACGTCGATCCGCTCGTGGTCGAGCGGGATGCCGCCCTCAATCACCATCCCTCTGAGCGCGATCAGCAACGCCGCCGGAACCAGCGCGATCAGCCACCGCTTCGGAATTTTCGGACCTCTCATCTCGATCACCCTGCACGTCACTACCACGTCGACGGCTATATCTTGGCGGGCGGACGGCGGGGTTCGGACCCCGCCGTCGGCGTCGCGCTCTCAGTACCGCGTGGCCGTCGCCGAGCCGATGTCGATTCGGACGAGCACGTTCTCCGGATACGCGTCCTCGTCGGCCCCGTACTTCGCGTTGATTCGACGGGTGGCCTCCCGCGTCTCCGCCTCGTCTTCGACGACGGACGCGGTCCCCTGCAGCGCGACCATCCACTCGGTTCGCCCCCCGACGTCCGCCTGAACCGAGACGGCGACCCGCGGGTTCTCCCGCAGGTTCGCCAGCTTCCGCCCCCCGGTGAGGACTTCGAGCGTTCCGTCGGCGTAGCGGTACCACACGGGCGCGACGTGGGGGCGGTCGTCGACCGACGTCGCCAGGTGAGCCATGACTCGCCCGTCCGTGAGCAGTTCTTCCACCTCCGGGGGGACGGCGTCCGACATGGCCGAACCGTGGCGCCGCCGGACGAAAAGGATTGTCGCCGCCGCACGCCGACGGCCGATCGTCGGCCGACCGAAAGAGGGTGCCTCTGAGAGCTGTCGCGCGACGGTCGACGGTCGCGTGAACGCCTCGCTCGATCCGCTTTGCGGCGACGACGGTCGCCCGCGCTGCCCGTTGCGCCGCCCGCGCGGACGGGACGGCCTGGCCCGCGATGCGTCCCGGCCTGCGGCGATCGCGACCGACGCCGCCTTCCTTCCCGGCGGTTCGACGTAGCCGCGGAATCGAGTTGGGCGTGTCCCTTCACCTGTGAAGGCGCTCATATACCTCCCGCTGATCGAACGGGAGAGGGGCTACAACGACCGCGAAGCGGCGTCGCGTGGGAAACTCAGCTCGGAACCGCGTGCCTCGTGATGCCGGTGTGTTCGAGCAGCGCCGCCTGTCCTCGGCGGAGGCGTCCCGCGACCGCGCGCGGGGAGATACCGAGCACCCCGGCGAGCTCTTCGAGCGTCGCCCCCCGGGGTTCGTCGAAGTAGCCTTCCCTGTGTGCGACCGCCAGCGCTTCGCGCTGTTCCCGCGTCAGTCCGTAGTGTCGATCCGCCGGCCGCTCCGTCGACTCCGAGAGCCGAACCAGCTCGATCGGCACCCCGTTGTCGAGACAGAAGCGCTTGAACGCGGTCGCGGATTCCGACCGGGCGAACCGCACCTCGAACGTCCACTCCACGCAGGTCGCGCCCGCCTCCAGGATCGTCCCGTCGGTTTCGACGAGCCCCCGGAGCGTCCCGGCCGCGTCGCGGTTCCACTCGGCGTTGTACAGCGCCCCCCCGTCCACCCGATCGACGGCCGCGAGCCGGTCGATCGCGGGCTCCTCGCGCGCCGCCGCCTCGAACCCGTCCGTGTCCGGCCCCCACACCCAGAAGAAGGGCATCACGGTGTCGTTCGTCGGGATGACGCGATCGAGTTCGAGGCTCATCTCCGGATTCTCCCCGAGCGATCTCCCGAGCGCGCACGCCTGCGCCGGGACGGTAAACGTGACGACGACGCTCATGGTCGATACAACGGTGCCGAGCATATACCACTATCCCCCGCGCGTCGACCCGCCGTTCGATTCGTCGTCGGAACCGCCGCTCGCCCCGGCGATCCCCGCGCGTTCGTTCCCCCGGACGACGTTGTTCGACAGCGCGGCGTCGCCGGAGTCGATGAGGCTGATCCCCTGTCCGTTGTCCGTGACGGTGTTGTTCGCGATCCGGTTGCCGGCGCTCGAGATGAGCAGGATGCCCTGCGCCCGGTTTTCGGAGGCGGTGTTGTTCTCGATCGCGTTGCCCGGGCTGAAGTGCAGCCGCACGCCGACCTGGTTCTCGGTCGCGGCGTTGCCGGCGATGGTGTTGTTCCCCGACCCGTCCATGAGCACGATCCCGTAGAAGCGATTCGAGACCTCGTTGTCCGCGACGACGGTGTCGTTCGCCGCGGAGAGCCACACGCCGCCGATCCGGTTGCCCGTCGCCGCGGTGCCGCGGACCTCGTTCCCGTCGGCGGCGATGAGCGCGACGCCCATCTCGTTGCCCCGGGCGACGTTGTCGACGAGGCGGTTGTCCGTCGCGCCGCCGACGAGGTGGACGCCGAACAGCGTGTTGCCCGCCGCGGTGTTGTTCACGAGCCGGTTGCCGTCGCTGGCGTCGGCCAACGAGATCCCGTGGACGGCGTTCTCGCGCGCGGCGTTGTCCGCGAGGACGTTGCCGCTCGATCGCACGAGGAAGGTCCCGATCCGGTTGTCCTCGGTCGTCGTCCCCTCGATTCGGCCGTCGGTCACCGAGACGTACCGGATGCCGTCGTCCCAGCCCGAGACCGCGACGTTCCGCACGGTCACGTTCTCGACGCGGTCGCCGCCGCCCCCGGCGATGACGCCGGCGGTGCCGAACTCGCCGACGCCGTCGACGGCGTGGCCGCCGCCGTCGAAGGTCACGTCGCTCGACTTGATTCGGATGCACTGGTCGGCCCCCGCGTCGGTGATGTCCCCGGCCAGCTCGTACCGACCCGGCTCCGTGATCGTCGTACAGGAGTCGACCCGGTTCGCGTCGGACGCGTTCGTCTCCGGGCCGTCCCCGTCCGGCGGGACGACGGCGCTACACCCGGCCAGTACGACCAGGACGCACGTCGCGACGACCGCGAGGTGACGATCGGCTCGCATGCGTGACCGTTCGACGACCCGCCTCTTGGTAGTTCGCGTCGGTGGCGAGCGTCACTTCCCGTCGAAAACGTCCGTTACCGCCATCGGCCATCTCGCGTCAACTCCCGCAACCGTGCCTTCACGGTCCCGGCGCCCGTAGCCGAACACATGCCCGCGATACCGACGGCGGACGGCGACTGCTCACTCCACTACCGGGCGCGCGGCGACGGCCAGCCGCTCGTGTTCGTCCACGGCGGGTGGCTGAACGGGGAGATGTGGGACGCGCAGGTCGAGCACTTCTCGGATCGCTACCGGGTCGTCGCGGTCGACCTCGCCGGCCACGGGGAAACCGACACCGCCGCGCGGGACGACTACTCGGTCGGAGCCGCCGCGGACGATCTGGCGACGCTGGTCGCCGAACTCGACCTCGACGCACCCGTCCTCTGCGGGCTCTCGCTCGGGAGCCTCGTCGTCCAGGCGTACGCCGCCGATCGGCCCGAAGCGGTCGCCGGGGCGATCCTCTGCGGCACCATGCGGACGTTCCCCCCGATTCCGATCACGCCGCTCCAGCAGCGGTTTCTCTTCCCCAAACCATCGATCCACGCCGCCATCCGGACGTTCGGCCCCGGCGCGTACTTCCGCGGCCTCCTCGGGGGCATCCGCAGCGTGGAGGGCGGACGCTGGCTCGCGCTCGACGACGACGCGCGGGCGTACGCGCTGGCGCAGGTCGACCGCTTCTCCACCGAGGAGTTCATCAAGGTGTTCGACGCCCTCTACGAGTTCGAGCCCCGCGACCTCTCCGCGCTCTCCGCGCCGACGCTGCTGCTCCACGGCGACCGCGAGGCGAGCACGCTCGTCGCCCAGACCGGCCAGCTCGAACGGTCGCTTCCGAACGCGTCGCGGACGACGGTGGCCGACGCGGCGCACCTCGCGAACATGGACAACCCGACCGGGTTCAACGCCGCGCTCGACGACTTTCTCGCCGATCACGCGAGCCGCTGAACCAGCCGCAGCGCCCGGTCACGGACCGTCGTCGGGGCGAGTCGATCGAGCAGCAGCGCCGCCCCGTAGGGGCTGGACCGGTACCGGGCGTCGGGATCGGGATCGGACGCCGCCTCGACGACGACCTCGGCCACCGCCTCCGGTCGGAGCGCGCCGGGGGCCCTGTCGATCGTTCCGCGACCGTCGTAGAGTCCGTCGAACCACTCGTAGGCTCCGGTGCGATCGAGGTTCTCGATCGTCCGGAGCGCCGTCTCCCCGAATCGCGTCTCGACCGGGCCGGGTTCGATCAGCACCACGTCGATGCCGTGTCGAGACACCTCGGCGCGGAGGGTGTCGCTCATCGCTTCGAGCGCGAACTTCGCGCCGCAGTAGGCCCCCTGTCCGAGCATCGTCGTCCGCCCGTAGACGCTCGACACGTTGACCACGGTTCCCGAACCGCGGCGCCGCATGGACGGTAGCGTCGCACGCGTGACCCGGTGCGGGCCGAAGGCGTTGACCTCGAACTGCTCTCTCAGGTGCTCGACCGGGAGCTCCTCCAGCGGTCCCAGTTGCCCGTAGCCCGCGTTGTTGACGAGACAGTCTTCCCGCGCGGCGCTTCTCGAACCGAGGCGGCGGCGTGTACCGGTATCGCGACGTCCCGCAGCGGCTCTACGAGGAGCTCTTTGAGCGCGTCGTCCCACGGCGAGTACTTCCACGAACGCGTTCGCGGGCAGTACGACTACCGGCGAATCAGGTAGCCGTCGCTCGCCGCCCGCCTCTCGATTCTCACCCGTTCTCCGACCCGCCCTCGACGCTCAGGTCGCGCGCCGCCCTTCGAGTTCGTCGACCAGCCGATCGGCGAGCGCCTGAAGCTCCTCGTCCGAGAGACCCCCGAGGTCGCCCAGCGTGTCCTCGGCCGCCTCGTCCGCGTCGCGCTCCTCGTCTCCGGAGTCGGCTTCCGCCTCCTCCGCGTCCTCGTCGCCTTCGTCGTCGCCGTCGCCGTTCCCCTCGCCCTCGGCCTCCGACTCCGGCGCTTCGTCTCCTTCCCCGCCCTCGGCGCCTTCGGATTCTGCTTCGTCGACGCCCTCCTCGTCCTCGGTTTCGGCTTCCTCGTCTTCGCCTCCGCCTCCGTCGCCGTCTTCTCCGTTCTCCGGTTCGGCTCCTTCGCCTTCGGCATCTTCGCCTTCCTCCGACTCTTCGGTTTCGGCCCCTTCACCTTCCTCCGACCCTTCGGTTTCGGCCTCCTCGTCCTCCTCCGACTCTTCGGCCTCCCGTTCCTCCGCGCCCGGCTCGTCGTCTCCGCTCTCGTCGTCGCCGCCGTCGTCCTCGATGAGGATCCGCTTCGCCTCGCGCGTGCCGGCTTCGAGCGAGTCGCGAACTCCGGCGAGTCCCGAGTCGCCTTCGTCCTCCGACTCGGCCGATTCCGTTCCGTCGAGGAAGTCGGTGAGCGCCGCGTCCTCGTCGGACGCAGCGAAGGACCGCAGCGCCCGCCCGAGCGCCTCGCCGAGTTCCCGCCCGACGATCTCGCCGATCTCGCGGCCGAGGACGGCTCCGACCGACCGACCGGCGGACTCCAGCGCCGCCTCCCCCTCGGTCTCCTCGTCCGGCTCTCCGCCGGTCCCCCCTTCGGCGGATTCGTCGTCGCCGCCGAACGACGACCGGACGTACGCCTGCACGCGACGGCCGACGACGGCCCCGAGTTCGCTCCCGAGGAGTTCGCCGAGCACTCGGCCGACCTGCGCGCCGGTCTCCCGTCCGAACGCCTCCCAGAACTCGGCGCTTTCTACCTCCTCGTCGAGATCGGGGCCCACCTCCCGGGCTACCCTCTCGAAATCGAATCCCGCTCGGTCGAACGTTTCGGCGACGCTGCCTCCGTCGGTCGATCGTTCCGTGTCTTGCTGGCTCATGGTTCGGTTCCGTGCGTTCGCTCCGCCCGTCGAGTCGACCCTCACTCGGCGGTTCCGGCCGAGGCGTCGAACTCGCCGCCCTCTCGCAGCGCGCTGAACTCGCTTCGGCGGTACCGGTCGGTCCGCCGAAACTCGGCGACGGTCCCGGACTCGTCCACGGTGAGGAGATACCGACCCATGATGTCCTGCGTGTCGGGTATCGACCGCCGCTCTATCACCTCGACGCCGACCGTCCAGCCGTCGTCGCTGGGGGTGATCTCGACGACCCCGTCCACGGGGTGTCGGATCAGTTCCTCGGCGTCCGCTTTGGCCGCCTCGCGCACGCGCTGGATCTCGTTCGGTTCGTCGCCTTCTGCATCCGTGGCGTCCTCCGCCGACCGACCGTCTGCCTCGTCGTTCGCGTCCCCTTCGGTCGATTCGGAGCGTTCTCTCGACCCTTCGAGGGCCTCCGAGAGGCGATCGAGCGCCTCGTCGAGCGCCTGTTCTCGTCCCGCGCCGCCTTCAGATGCTGAGTCTGCCACGCTATTCACCCACGTGGATCGTCGAGACGGACGATTATAATCGTTCGTCAGGTGCAAATCCTGTAGTTTCAGAGGATTTGGAATAAAGGAGCGATTCGACGCCGTCGATCGGCGGCTCACCCGGCGTCCTCGTCCGCCTCGGCGAGTTCGAAGAGGCGATCGTACTCCTCGGGGAGCGACGCCCGAACGTCCTCCATCTCGCCCGGCGGAGCCACGTCGCTCACCACGTCGACGACGAGCTGGGCGTGGTAGGCGGCGTCGGCGCGGTCGTCCTCGCTCATTCGCTCGCGCTCGACGACGCGGGCGACGAACTCGTCGAAGCCGAAGCGCTGGGCGTGCGACTCCGGCTCCTCCGTGAGAAAGCGGTCTATCTCCATCGGAAGCGGTCCGGCGAGGTCGGTCGCTTCGCCCTCCGGCAGCCGCTCGCCGAGCGTCGTGAGGACGGCGCGGGCGGTCCGCAGCGCCTCGCCGCTCGAAGCCAGTCGGGCGCGGTTCTGCACCTGCCCGAGGAACTGATCGAAGTCCATGGTGGGAGGTGACGGAAGCATCCACTTAGAAATGCTGCCTGGATATCACAACCCGCGTCAGTGGGCCGGACGGACAGGTCAGCGGTCGCGGAGATCCGAACGCACTCGTCGCTCGCGGTCGAAGGTGCGCCATGGCCGCGGAGTTCACCGACGCGCAGACGGGAAAGCGGGTGCTCGACCGGCGAGGCGGCGAGGTCGGCACCGTGAACGACGTCCGAAACGGCGAACTGTACGTCGAAGTCGGGCCGGGCGTCGACGAGGAGACGCTGGACGAACTCGGCTGGGGAGGGCCGGTTCACCGGGGGGTTCACCGTCTGGAGGCGCGCTTCGTCACGGAGACGACCGACGAGGCCGTCCGGCTCCGGGTGTGAATCCGCCGTGCTCGTCCTCGGAGACGCCCACGCGGACGATCCGGAGAACCGACGCGCCCTCCTCGCCGCCTACCGCGCCGCCGCCGAGGAGCGCGCGCTCCAGGTCGGCGACCTCCTGTGCTACGATCTCCCAGCCCCGACGTGGTTCGTCGCCGGCAACAACGAGGACTTCGACGTGATCGAGGCGCTCAGGCGCGGCGACGGCTCGCTCGCGGGGGACGCGCGTCCGCACCTCCTCGCCAGTACCGCCGTCGAACTGGACGACCTCCGGATCGCGGGCCTCTCGGGGAACTACGCGCCGACCAGGTACGACCGCTCTCGGAGGGACCTCACCGGCGACCGCCGCCGCCACTTCGTCAGAGAGGACGTCGAACGCGCGAAACGTCTCGAAGACGTGGACGTGCTCGTGACGCACGAGGCCCCGCACGGGCTCCTCTCGTTCGGCTACGATCCGGGCTGCCGGCCGATCGACGAACTCCTGGCCGAACTGGAGCCGTCGCTCTGTCTCGTCGGACACTACCACCGCCACGCCGAAAGCGAGTTCGGGGGAACGTGCGTGCGAAGCCTCGCGCCGGTCTGGGAGAGCTACTACACGCTCGACCCGGCGACGCTCGCGCTCGAACGGCACGACGCGCCCCCCGGCGACGGGGCGTGAGCGCGACCGACGAGGCCTCCCGACGATCGCCGGGAACGGATCGACGCCCACGCGGAGCCGACCGAGAGACGTGCCACCGAATCACATGCTTGGTGGGAATAATCCGATTCACTTTAATGCGCGAACTGCATAAGTCGCGGTGATGGCCCCATCGGACTTCGCGCCGCTCACGTTCGAGGAACTGGACCCGGAGCGCCGCCCGTCGCTCGGACTCGCGCTCTTGCCGGTCGTCGCGCTCGTCGCGTTTCTCGGCGTCGGCTCCGCGGTCCTCGAACTCGATCCGCACGTCCCGCTGCTCTGGAGCATCCTGTTCGTCGCGCTCGTCGGCCGGTACGGGGTCGACCTGCGGTGGGACGACCTCTTCGACGGCGTCGCGCGCGGGTTGAACATGGGATTGCAAGCGCTTCTCATCATCTTCACGATCTACGCGCTCATCGCCACCTGGACGAGCGCGGGGACGATCCCTGCCCTGATGTACTACGGGCTCGACCTCCTGAGCCCCGCCGTGTTCCTGCCGGCGGCCGCGCTGCTCGCGGCCGTGGTCGCCTTCTCCATCGGCTCGTCGTGGACCACGGTCGGCACGCTCGGCGTCGCGTTCGTCGGCATCGGCTCCGGACTGGGCGTCCCCGCGCCGATGACCGTCGGAGCCGTCCTCTCCGGCGCGTACGCCGGCGACAAGCAGTCGCCGCTGTCGGACACGACGAACCTCGCCGCCGGCGTGACGAACACCGATCTGTACGACCACATCCGCGCGATGCGCGTTGGCACGGCGGCCGCCTTCGGCGTCGCCGTCCTCGCGTACGCCGCGCTCGGGCTCCGCGCGGCCGGCGACATTCCCGTCGACCGCGTCGCGGCGATTCAGACCGCGCTGGCGGGGACGTACGAACTCTCGCCGGTCGTGTTCCTCCCGCTCGTCGTGACGTTCGGGCTCGCCCTCCGCGGCTCCCCGGCGCTCCCCGCCCTCGTCGCGGGCGCGCTCGCCGGCGTCGGCACGACCATCGCCGTCCAGGGCGGTTCGTTCGCGGGGGCGTGGGAGGTGTTCATGTACGGGACGAGCCCCGAAACGGGCGCGAAGCTCGTCGACGACCTGCTCGCGAGCGACGGGCTCGTCGGGTCGTCGTGGACGATCACGGTCGTCGTCGCGGCGCTCGCGCTCGGCGGGCTCCTCGAAAAGACGGGCGTGCTGGCGGTGCTCGCCCACCGCCTCTCGAAGTCCGTGAGCGGGGTCGGCGGGCTGGTCGCCGGCACCGGCGTCGCGGCGGCGGCGACCAACGCGCTGACCGCCCAGCAGTACATGAGCATCGTCGTCCCCGGTCTGACGCTCCGCAACCTCTACGACGAGTACGACCTCGACAGTTCGGACCTCTCGCGCGCCGTCGAGGCGGCCGGGACGCCCACCGGCGCGCTCATCCCGTGGCACGCCGGCGGCGTCTACATGGCGACCGTGACCGGGGTCGCCACCCTGTCGTACGCCCCGTACTACCTCTTCGGGTTCCTCTCGCCGCTCGTGCTCTTCGTCATGGCGGTCACGGGGTGGCGGCTCGCCCGCTCGGAGCCCGCGACCCCGACCGCCGGCGCGGCGGACTGAGGGCCGGATCTCCCGGACATATCGTCCAGCCGTCGTGTCAGTCAGAAAAACCGTGAACGCCGTTTATCTCCGCTCTCGACGTACTGTGGTCGGTGAACCACATGAGTGAAACCACGGAGAGCAACGCGGTCGAGATGAGCGTCGAAAACAGCGCGCGCGAAAGCTGGCGGTACCTGCTGGGCGCGGGGATCCTCATCGGGCTCCTCGGCCTGCTCGCCATCGCCTTCCCGTTCGTGACCGGGATCGCCCTGTCGGTGCTGCTCGGCGCGGCCCTCGTCGTGGGGGGCGTCGTCCACTTCGCGCACGCCTTCTCGGGGCGCGGCTGGAAGGGCGCGACCGTTCAGGTGATCCTCGCCGTCGTCTACGTCGGCGTCGGGATCGCGCTGATCGCCAACCCGGTGGTGGGACTGTTCACGCTGACGATCCTCCTCGCGGCGTTCTTCCTCGCCGACGGCCTCATCGAGATCTACGAGGGGTTCCGGCTTCGCCCCGAGGCGAACTGGGGGTGGATGCTCCTGAGCGGCGTCACCTCGCTCGCCCTCGCCGGGCTCATCTGGATCGGCTTCCCCGCCGACGCGGCCTGGGCGGTCGGGCTCCTCTTCGGCGTGAACCTGCTCATGACCGGGCTCGCGATGACGTTCGTCGCCATGGGCGGCCGCAGCGCCGACAGGGATGCGACCGCCGGCATGGCGAAGGCGCGCGGAGCCTGAGTCCGCGCGTCGCTCGTTTTTCGTCCGCGTCCGGGAGACGAACGTATTAGCCGTTCGCCCCCCTCCTCCCGCCGTGACCGACCGACGGCTCGCTCGTCATGACCGCGAGCTTCGTCGCCGCGGCCCTCTGGACGGCCGACACGCCGAGCGCCGTCGTCGTGGCGACGATGTTCGTCACGGGCGTCGGCATGGGCGCGGTGACGATCCCCCTCCTCACGATGATCCAGAACCACTTCGGCGCGGCGCGGATGGGCGCGACGGCCTCCCAGCAGTTCTTCCGGAACCTCGGCGGGACGATCGGCGTCTCGCTTCTCGGGTTCGTGATGACGCTCGCGATGCGCGAGCGCCTCGATCGGGTTCCCGGCGTCTCGAACCTCGGCGACCTGCGCGAACGGCTCCTCGGGGGCGGACGCGCCGGCGAGGCGTTGCTCCCGGTGCTCCTGGAGGGGTTGACGTGGACGTTCGCCGTCTCCGTCGTCGTCTGCGCCGTCGCCGCCGTCGCGCTCTACGCGCTCCCGTCGCTGGGATCGGAGCCGCCCGCCCCGGCAGCGAACGACGACTGAGCACGTCCGCGGACCGCCGCCGAATGTTCGGCCTCCGTCGCTCGTTCAATCTCGACGCCCGTCGTCCGTTCGGTCGCGACTTCCGTCGGCCGTTCGGCCCCGAAGCGCCGGGAAGTCGATCGTCCGCTCGTCGGTGTCGATCACCGCGTCCGCGCCGAGCGGCAGCGGGAGCACCGGCGCGGTGTGGCCGACGTCGAGGTCGAACACGACGGGCAGCTCGTCCGCGTACCCGTCCACGGTCTCCGCGATCGCCCGTCGCTGCCGGTCGCGGTACCGCTCGCGCTCCGCCGGCGTCTCGCCCGGCGTCTCAGGCTTCCCGACGAGCACCGCCTCGATTTCGCGGAGCGCCCCCCGCTCGCCGAGAACCGAGAAGAACCGCTCGACTTCCGCCGCGCAGGGGGTCTCGCCGGACGTCTCCACCACGAGCGCGTGACCCGAGAGCGCGTCCGTCGCGAGGTACGGCGAGCCCAGCATCAACTGGGTTTCGAGCATCTCGAAGCACCCGCCCACGGTCGGCGCGCGGATCCGCCCGACAGAGGGATTGTGCCACCGCCACCCGTTCGCGGGGAACCACGCCCGCGGATCCCCGGTTTCGAGGTCGAAGTACTCGTCCGTCCACTCGTCCGCCGGTTCGATGCGACCGAAGGGCGTGGCCCGGAGTGCCCGTTCGACGAACCGGCGCGTTTACGGGTGCGGCTCCGCGTCGGCCGCCAGGTCGGGGAACGCCTGTCCGCCGTAGAACGAGACCACTCCCGCGGCGTTCGCGAGCAGGTGGAGGTGGGTGTTGTCGCTGCCGGCGAGAAACCGCTTCGGATTTCGCCGGAAGACGCCCTCGTCGAGGTGTGACAGCAGTTCGTGGCACGCGTTCCCGCCCATCGCCGCGACGACGGCGTCGATCCCGTCGTCCTCGAACGCGCGGCGAACGTCCGCCGCCCTCGCCTCGGGGTGCCGTCTGAGCCACTCGGTGTCGCGCCGCGCGGTCGGATACCGATCGACCGTCACGTCGAACGAGGCGAGGCGGGCGAGGCCCCGGGCTAGCCCGGCGTCCGGCGGGGCGTGAGAGGGGGAGATCACCGCGACGGTTCCTCCGGGCTCGACCGGGGGCGGGTACTGTCGCGAAGGCATGCTGTGCGCTCGGTACGCCCTCCCCGGAGTTCGGGTTTTCCATCGGCCGTCCGAGCGACGGTTTCGACGGACGATAGCCGGTTGACGGACGTCCGAACCGGTTTTTCCGACGAATTTTCACGTAGAAACGAGAAGAAAATACGTTAAGAGGTACACCCACGTAATTATCAGCATGCAACGGTATACGCGCCGGCAACTCCTCGCCGGCGGCGCCGCGGTCGGCGTCGCGGGACTCTCCGGCTGTAGCGCGCCCGTAAACCCCTCCGGACAGCAGCGGACGCCGACCGAAAACGAGACCGGCTCCGCGCCGAAGGAGACGCCAGAATCGGACGACGACGTCGAGATCGACCAGTCGGAACTGGACCCGGTCGACGTTCGGGGCGCGATGTACATCCCGTCGCGGGCGTACAACACCTACCAGATGTGGGGCGACTACGACCCCGACGTGATCGAGCGCGACCTGGGCTACGCGAGCAATCTCGAGCTGAACTCCCTCCGGACGTGGCTGAGCTTCGAACTCTGGGAGGAGGACGAGGAGGACCACGAGGGGGCGCTGGATCACTTCCTCGAAACGGCCGACGACTACGGTATTCGGCCGATCATCGGGCTCTTCGAGGGCGTCGGTCGAAAGCCGACGCGCGAGAACCTCACCGACACCGACCCCCGGACCGCCACCGGCGTCTACTCGCCGGGCGACGAGGTGCTGAACAACCCCTCGAAGTGGGACGGGCCGAGACACTTCGTCAAGTGGTTCATGGACCGCTACCGCGACGACGACCGAATGTTGGCGATCGAAGCGATGAACGAACCCGGGTGGTGGGAGAACAAAAAACGGTTCACCGAGGCGATGTTCGGCGTCATGGGCAACCACCGCGGCGACGTCCCGCTCACCGTCGGCTCGACGAGTCTCGCGAACAACGTCGATTACATGGACTGGGGCTCCGACGTCGTCCAGTTCCACTACAACTTCCCGTCGACGCACGATCAGTACCGCGACCTGCTCGGGCAGGCCGTCTCCATCGAACGGGCGTCGTCACAGCCGGTGTACCTGACCGAGTGGCAGCGCATCCGCTCCGGTCGCGGGTTCGCCTCCGCGATCGAGGGTGACGAGTGGCAGCCGAACTACTCGTCTGTCGCACCGATCGTCCACCAGTCGGGCGTCGGAAACTACTTCTGGTCGCTGATGGTCAAACCGGCGTACGTCCCCGCCCAACGGAAACTCGGCGTGATAAGCGGCGTGTTCCACGAGGACGGTTCTGTCTGGAGCCTGGACGACGCCAGGTCGCTGAAGGCGATGTCGGGGGACGACTCGTTCGACGCCGAGGAGCGCCGCGAGTGGCCCGAATTCGCCGAGGAAGCGGAGAAGGCGTTCCGGGGTTGAACGGCGACCCCGTCCGCGTTCCGTGCGCCGCGACCGACCGCTCAGAACAGATCCGAGGGGAAGGGTTCGTCGTCGATCGACGCGACGTGATTCGAATCGAGCGTGTTGTTCGACAGCCGGTTGGCCGTGGCGGCCGGGCCGACGCCGACGAGGTTGTTCGAGAGCGTGTTGCCGACGATGGCGTTGTCGACCGCGTTTTCGAGGTAGATTCCGTGGGCGTTCTCCCGCGCCGTGACGTTTCTGATCGTCGCGTCCGTGACGTTCTTCAGGTAGATCCCACGGTTCCACCGGAACACGGTCAGGTTCTTCACCGTCACGTTCGTGAGCGTCGACGACGAAGCGACGGTGACGCCCTTCGTCCCGCTGATGCCGCCCCCGCCGACCATCCGTCCTCGCCCGTCGAGGACGACGTCGCTCGATTCGATCCTGATGCAACTCTCCGAGAGATTCGTCCCGGGGCTCCCCGTCAGATCCGTGGCGAGTACGTACTCGCCGGGCTGTGAGATCGTCGTCGGGCCGTCGATCCGCTCCGCCCCGCCGAAGTCGATCGGGACCGACATCAGGCGGCCCCCGTCCGACCGGAACGCCGGGATCCCGGACGCGGTACACGGCGAAACTGTTCGTCGGGCGACACGAGCGACTGACTCGGCGACGGCATACGGATGCAGACGGCCGTTCGATATTTATGTCCGCTGGCCGATCGCGCTCACTGATACCACGCGGCAGCGGCGGCTTCGTGAGGACGCCGTCGCCGCGCCGCGCGGCGACGGGCGGGACGGGCGATCTCCGCTCACGCGCCCGGAACGCGTTCTTTGACCGTGTCCACCGCCGGCGTGGCGGCCACGCCGTGGACGACGACCGAGACGAGCACGACGCAGCCGACGAGCGCCCAGATCCGGTCGGCGGCCGGAAACGCCGCCTGGTTGACGCCGTACGAGAGGTAGTAGAACGAGCCGATCCCTCGGATGCCGAAAAACGAGATGACCGCCTTCTCGGTCCACGCCCGGGCGAACCCGATCAGCCCGACGAGGCCGGCGGCCGGTCTGACCACGAAGACGATGGTCGCCGCGACGGCGGCGTCTCGGACCGTCAGCGGATCGAAAAGCCCCGTCGCGATCGCGCCGCCGAAGAGCACCATGATGAGCGTCATCAAAAGCTGTTCTCCCTTCTCCGCGACGTCGTGGAGCGTCGCGTTGTACTCGTGTCTCTTCTCGTAGTTCCGTATCCACAGCGCGGCGACGAACACCGCGAGGAAGCCGTACCCACCCGCGATCTCCGTCGCGCCGTAGGCGAAGAGCGTCCCGCCGAGCGCCTCCAGTCCCCGGACGGACTGCGCCAGCTTCGTCTCCGCGGAGAGCTGAAAGATGAGACGGGCGAGGAGCACGCCGGCGGCGACGCCGCCGACGAGCCCGACGCCGATCTTGTAGAGGACGTACTCGGTCAGCCACGTCTCGAGCCAGTTTTCGGGCGCGACGCCGAGGGCGACCATCGAGATCGCGAGGTACGTAAACGGGAACGCGAGGCTGTCGTTCAGTCCCGCCTCCGAGGTGAGCGCGAACCGGACCTCGTCCGCCTTCCCCTCCTTTTCGTCGATGGCGATCCCCTCCTCCCCCTCGCCCGGCTCTTCGACCTGCACTTCGGACGCGAGCACCGGATCCGTCGGAGCGATGACCGCGCCGAGGAGCGCCGCAGCCGGGACGACGAACCCCGCGACGCCCCAACCCAGGAGGGCGGCCCCCAGTATCGAAATCGGCATCGTGACCGCCAGCAGTCGCCAGGTCGACGTCCACGACGCGACCCCCGGGACGCGGTCGAGCTTCAGACCGGCGCTCATCAGCGCCAGGATGACGCCGAGTTCGGTGAGCTTCTCCGCGACCGTCCCGTGTTCGAGCGGGTCCGGCGACGGCAGCCCCAGCGGCAGCGAAAACACCACGACGCCGAGGCCGACGTAGAAGATCGGGAGCGAGATGGGGCGACCCGACACGAGCCGCGGCAGGAGCGTCACGCCGAGCACCGCGATCCCGGAAACTGTCAGCCCGACTACGTACGGCTCGAGCGCCATCGAGTGCGGATACGAACGGGGGACTAAAAACCACACTGGCACTTCCCGATCGCAACCGGAGCCTTCCCCGCAGTATCCCCCGGCTACCCCGACCCGGCCTCCCGTTAGGATGCCCATAGATAAGTGGCCACGAATGTTCGTTTTCTCGTAATGGTCGTGCGTATCGATCCGGTGTATCCGGAGTTCCGTACGCAAACGCGGGCTCTCCGTCCGCCGCTCCGCAGAGTGTCCCCTCCACGCAACGCTTCGACCTCGATCCGTCGAGGTCCGATACCAGCCGTCGGTTCTGCCGCCGCGATCCGCCGCACGGGTCCGACTGGGCCCGCGCGGCCGGCCCATCGAGGGCGCGTCGACGCGCGCGGAGAGCGCCCGCCCGCCACAACGCTTATTCCGCACGGCGGTCGAGCGCCGCTACAGCGGAGGTCTCGGTCGATCGCCGAGATTCGTCGGGGGAGCGTCCATGAGTAGCACACTCGAAGCGGGAGCCGGGCGATCACAGTCGCCGCCAACGGGTATGAAAAAGGAGGTGTTCGGCGTGTTCGGCGACCGCGAGGCGCTCTCGCGGTTCCGATCGGAGCGGGCGTTCGACGCCGTCCTCGAAGGCGAAGGCGTCGCGGTCGGCGTCCGGGACGCCGGTCTCGGCGCCTCCGGTCGGACGGCTCGCTATTCGAACGACCGCGGGTCCTGTCTCCTCTTCGGCGACGCGTTTCCAGCCGACGGCGACCCCAACGCCGCCCGTTGGCTCCTCGATCGGTACGAGGCGGTCGGACGCGAGGCGCTCGCCGAACTGAACGGCTCGTACCTCGTCGTACTCGAACACGGCGGCGAGGCGTTCGTCGCCACCGACCCGATCCGATCGTGGGAGTGTTTCTACGCCGATCTCGGCGGCGTCCGGGCCTTCAGTACCGACCTCTCGGCGCTCGTGAGCCGCGTCGACCGCTCGCGAGTCCGCCGGGAGGCGCTGCTCGAATTCCTGCACGTCGGGACCGTCCTGGGGGATCACACCGTCTTCGAGCGGATCGACCGCGTTCCCTTCGACGGGTACCTGACCGCGCGGGAAACCGGATCGTTTCGCCGATTCGTCTACGAGCCGGCGACGTTCGACTACGTCGGCGAGCTCGCGGAGCGACTCCGGCGGGCCATCCGACGCCGAGCCGACCTCCCCGGCAGAAAGGGGCTGCTGCTCTCGGGCGGGAAGGATTCGCGGATCCTCCTCTCGCAGCTTCCCGGCATCGAACAGTGTTACACCATCGGCGACCCGGACGCCCGCGAGGTTCGATCGGCGCGGAAGGTCGCACGCCAGTACGGCGCGGCGCACACCGTGTTGGTCCCCGACGATCGGTATCTACAGCCCACGGCCGAGAAGCTGCGCTACACGCAGGGTATCAAGGAGTCGCTCCACATCCACCACGCGGGTTACAACGACGCGTTCGACGTGGACACGATGTACCACGGAGCGCTGTTCGACACGCTGCTGAAGGGGTACTTCCTCGAACGCGACGGGGTGAGCGCCTTCGGCTCGAAGCTCCCGTCGACGCGGCTCCACCCCGACCCGGATCCGATCGACTCGCTGCTCGGCACGCTGGGGTACTATCCGGAGGCCAGCCTGCGCCTCGCCGACGCCGCCAGCGATTACTTCGGCGACATCGCGCTCGACTCGCCCGACGAGTTCCTGCGAGAGCGGTTTCGCGCGGAGCTGGAGACGTGTTGGGAGCGCACCGATTCGGTGCACAACGCGATGGACCTGCTCGTCATCAAGAACCAGCCCGTGTTGCCGTTCCGAACGCACATCGCCGACAACTACTTCGAGTCGTTCATCGCCGCCGACGCGGAACTGCTCGACTGGCACCTTCGGGCGCCGCCGGCGTACCGCCACGACGAGACGTTCTGGAGGGCGTTGAAGCGGATCGACCCGCACATCTTTCGCCATCGGCCGCCGAGCCAGCCGCACTCGTCGATCAGGATGAACCAGATCGAGCGGTTTCTCCGCCGGAAGCTTCCGCTCGTGGAAGCGTTCCAACCCGCCTGGCCCGACCGCGACGAGGTGTACCGCGCGTACGACATGGACGAAGAGCTATTCCCGTTCTGTCAGACGGTCCGGGACCTCCCCGTGCGCCTGAAGCTTCGAATCAACGACATTCGCTGGTGGTTGGCCTGAGGAGCGGCCTCGTCGCCACCTGATCGCCGAGCCGCGACTCACCGCGCCGTCTGGGATTATACGGTTGTTAATCCGGTATTTAATTCCGTTTAGTATGTCCATACTCATGAACGTTCACCGACCAATGATTGACGTACTCGAACATGAAACGAACATCGGCGATCCTCCTGTCGGCGCTCGTACTCGTTTCGGTGATCGCCACCGGCGTACTGGGGGCACAGACGGGACTCTTCTCCCTGTCCGGTTCGGGGGATTCCGACGGGGAGGCCCCGACGTCCGACGCGTCGAGCGGGGCCGCGACCGCGGACACCGGGGAGGGAACGGCGGCGACCGAGCCGGCGACGTCCGGCGAGGCGAACGGAACGGCGGGGTCGGAGGCCCGAACGGATTCGGAAGCCTCTGAGACGCCCGATTCGGAGGCGTCCGCGACGCCGCCGCCCGGCGACGGCCACGTGGAACCGACGGCGGTCGGGACGTGCACCGTGATCGACGAGCCGGGGCGGTACGTCCTCGCGCGAAACCTGACGAACGCCTCGGCCGGTTCGTGTCTCACGATCACCGCCGACGAGGTCCACGTCGACGGCGGCGGCCACGAAGTCGACGCGGCGTTCGACGAGCGCGCCGACGATCCGTCCGACCCGCGCGAGGGCGTCGGCGTCGCCGTCGGCGGCGACGAGTCGGTCGAGAACGTCACCGTCTCGAACCTGACCGCGACCGACTGGGAGACCGGCGTCGCCTACGAGAACGCGAGCGGCGGCGAACTCCGGAACGTCGAGGTGCGTTCTTCCGCCACCGGCGTCGCGTTCTCCGACACGGACGACTCGCGGATCAAGGCCGTCGCCGTCGCCGACGCGCGCGAGGGCGACGCCGTCGTCCTCCGCTCGTCGGACGGCAACCGCCTCGTCGACAACACCGTCTCGGACAACGACTTCACGTCGATCGCCGGCAACGCCGGCGGCGTCGCGCTCTCGGCGTCGAGCGACAACGTGATCCGGAACAACACGCTGGCGGAGAGCAACGCGGGCGTCCGGTTGGACGAATCGAGCGACGACAACGAGATCGTCGGGAACGACCTGCGCATCGTCGAGATGGGTGGCGTCGCGATCCGCGCCGACGGCTCGGGCGGAACCGAGATCCGAGAGAACGAGATCAAGCGCGCGGCGGACGTGCAGGGGATCACCGGCGTCGAACTGTCCGGTGCGACCGACACGACGGTCCGGAACAACGCGTTCGTCGCCGTCGACGTGCGGATCGCCGACGCCTCCGAGAACGTCGAGGTGCGGGGCAACCTGCTCACCGACGGCGTCCTCGACGTCGGCGGCGGGTCGGTCGACGTGTCGGTGATCGGAAACCGGCTCGTCGACGGGCGGATCCGCGTCGACGCCGGGGCGGAGAACGTCACCGTGCGCGACAACGAACTCGTCGGCGGCGACGTTTCGCGGGAGGACGGGGGGTCGGAGTGACCGTCCTCGGCTCCCGATCGCTCACTCGGACGACTCGGACGGCTCGAACGTCATCGCGACGGAGTTGATGCAGAACCGCTCGCCGGTCGGCTCCGGGCCGTCCTCGAACACGTGGCCGAGGTGGCCGTCGCAGTTCGAACAGCGGATCTCGACGCGCCGCATCCCGTGGCGGGTGTCCGCGTGCCGTTCGACGCTCCCGTCGCGCGCGGCGTAGAAGCTCGGCCAGCCGCACCCGGAGTCGTACTTCGTCTCCGATTCGAAGAGCACCGCGCCGCAGCCGGCGCAGCGGTAGACGCCGTCCTCGTCCCGGTCGACCAGTTCGCCGCTGAAGCGCGCCTCCGTGCCGCGCTCGCGCAGGATCCGGTACTGCTCGGGCGTCAGCCGCTCTCGCCACTCCTCCTCGGTTTCGGGCGCGTCCGACGCGGGGGGTTCTTCGCTCTCGCTCATGATATCCCCCTTGGTGCCGCGAGGGGTTAGGGGCTTTGCTCGTCGACCGGGGAACTCGCGCCGTCCGCCGACCGAACCCGCTCCAGCACGATTCCCTCGTCGAACGCGCCCCGTCGGTCGGCCTTCTCGCAGCGGCGCGCCGCCAGCGCCTCGCGGTCGATCCCCTCGGCCTCGCAGATCGCCGCGACCACGGCAAGCACGTCTGCGAGCTCCGCCGGGTCGCCGCTCTCTCGGTACTCCGCGGCCTCTTCCTCGAGCTTCTCGCGGAGCCTGCGGCGGTACTCCTCGCCGGTCGCGACGTGCGTCTCGGGGACCTCGCCGTTCTCGCGGACGATCTCGGGGATGCGATCGCGGACGAGTTTGTCGTACTCGCGGACGCGGGCGTCGCCCCTTTCTCGACCGTCGCCGCCGTCGCGGTCGAGGCGCCCGTCGCCGTCCGCTCGACCGCCGTCGTCGTCGCGTTCTTCGCTCTCGCCGTCGCGGCGCTCGTCGCTCACTCCGGAAACAGCTCCTCCTCGCGGGCGATCGACTCGATGGCCGCGACGTCCTCCGCGTCTAGCTCGAGGTCGCGCGCGGCGAGGTTCGCCCGGAGGTGCGCCCCGCTCGACGCCTTCGGGATGACGACCACGTTCTCCTTCCCGAGCAGCCACGCGACGCTGACGGTCGCCTCGTCCGTCCCGTGTTTCTCCGCGACGGCGGTTAGTTCAGGGAGGTCGAACACCCTGCCGCCCGCGAGCGGCGAGTAGGCGACGAGGTGATAGTCGTGCCGTCCGGCGTGGTCGACGAGTTCCGGTCGGCGAAAGAGCGGGTGGTACTCCGTCTGGTGGGCGAAAAGCGGCGCGTCGAGGAGGTCGAGCGCCTCGTCCAGTTCGGCGACCGAGAAGTTGCTCGCGCCGACGTGGCGGACCGTCCCCGCCTCGCGGAGGCGGTCGAACGCGGCGAGCGTCTCCGGGGGATCGTACGCTTCGATCGGCCGGTGGACGTACAGCAGATCGACGTACTCGGTGCCGAGGCGATCGAGGCTCCCCTCGGCGCTGGAGAGGACGTCCTCGTACGCGAGCTTATCGGCCCACACCTTCGTCGCGAGGAACACCTCCTCGCGGGGGACGGACGACGCGGCGATCGCGTCGCCGACGAGCGCCTCGTTGCCGTAGATCTGGGCGGTGTCGACGTGGCGGTAGCCGAGTTCGAGCGCCCGCGTCACGCTCGCCGCGCTGTCGGGCGCGTCGAGGCCCATCGTCCCGAGGCCGACGGGCGGGAGTTCGCCCGGGTCGGTCACGCGTCGCCTCCCGCCGGTTCGACTCCCCCACCGGGTCGCGACCGATCCGATTCGATCGCCGCCGCGTCGACGGTCGACCGGACGCCGTCGACGCGGAGCAGTTCGTCGAGGCCGTCGATCTCGTACGTCGGTTCGGCGTCCAGTCGCAGGTCCGCGCGGTGGCTCCGGCGGATGAACGCCGAGTCGATCCCCGCGTTCTCCGCCGCGAGCACGTCCGTCTCGCTGTCGCCGACGAAGAGGGCGGTCTCCGTGTCGAGATCGGAGAGCGCCCGTTCGAGGTAGTGCGCCGCCGGCTTCTTTCGCCGCAGGCTCTCGACGGTCGGCTCGCGCCCGTAGGCGGTCCCGAACAGGTCGCCGATCCCGAAGTGGTCGAGGACGAAGTCGACCGTCTCCTGCTGGTTCGAACTGACGATGCCGAGCGGGGCGTCGATCGAGCGGACCGCGTCGAAGTCGTCGTACAGCGCCTTCCGGCCGGCGCGGATCTCCGCCCGCTGCGCCCGCGAGGCGGTTCCGTCCCGGACGGGCCAGAACTCGTCCGGGTCGAGTCCGTACGCGTCGCACACCTCGGCGAGCGCGTCGGGCGCGACGCCGATCGCCATCTCGTCGACGTGCGCCGGGTCGGGATCCACGCCGAGGGAGGCGAACGTCTCACCGGCCGCCTCCCGCAACACCTCGTACTCGACGAGCGTGACGAGCACGCCGTCGTTGTCGAACAGCACCGCGTCGTAGTTCATCGACCGACGAATGTACCGCGATCGTGAAAAGTCGTTCCGACCGACGCTGAGCGAAGAACTTAGGCGGAAACGGTCCCGCTCTCACCCATGGACGCGACCGAAGCGCCCGACCCGACTCGCGCCGTCGATCGGACGGAGGCGGTGCGGTCGTGACCCGCACCGTCGGCGTCGTCGGCGCGGGCGCGGCGGGCGTCGGCGCGGCGTACGCGCTCCGGGACGCCGACGCGGCGGTGACGATCCTCGAAAAGAGCCGCGGCGTCTCCGGGCGGGCGGCGACTCGGCGCAGGAACGGCTGCCGATACGACCACGGCGCGAACTACGTCACGGGCGGCGACCGGACGGCCGACCTGCTCAGGTCGCTCGGCGAGGACGGCCTCGCGGACGTGGCGGCCCCCGTCTGGACGTTCGACGGGGAGGGGTCGATCTCGGCGGGCGACCCCGACCGCGCGGACGACCGCAAGTGGACGTGGACCGGGGGGATCGCCCAACTCGGAGAGCGCCTCCTCGCCCGCACCGACGCGACAGTCGAGCGCGGGACGCGGGTCGACGGGCTGGAGCGCGCGGCGGACGGCTGGTGGGCGGTCGCGGCCGACGGGACCGAGCGCGGGCCGTTCGACGCGCTCCTCCTCACGCCACCGGCCCCGCAGACGGCGGCGCTGCTCGCGCGGTCGAAGTGGCAGAACCAGCACCTCCCGGCGCTCCGGGAGGCGATCGGGGCCGTCCCGTTCCGGACGATCCGGACGCTCGTCCTCCACTACCCCTTCGAGCTGGATCGTCCGTACTACGCGCTCGTGAACGCCGACCGGACGCACGACGTCGGCTGGGTCGCCCGCGAGGAGTGCAAACCGGACCGCGTGCCGGACGGCGAGTGCCTGCTCGTCGTCCAGATGAGCCCGGCGTGGTCCGAGACCCGATTCGACGATCCGACCGACGAGGCCGCGGCTGACGCGGCCGCCCTCGTCTCCGCCCTCCTCGGCGACGACCGCCTCCGCGATCCCGACTGGGTCGACGAGCAGGGCTGGCGGTACGCGCTCCCGGACGACGGCGTCGACCCGGAGGTCGTCCGCCGGGGGGAGGACGACGGCCTCTTTTTCGCCGGCGACTGGGTCGCGGGCGAGGGGCGCGTCCACGCGGCGCTGTGGAACGGCGTCGAGGTCGGCGAGCGCATCGAGCGCCGACTGCGTCGACGGTGAGAGGCGTCGATCTAGCGGTGAGAAGCGTCGAACGCGCCGGCGGTGAGCGCCGTCCGCCCCTCACTCCTCGCGGCGCTGTCTGAGGTTCTGGCGGGTGAACTGCGGGGACGCTCGGATCCCGCTCCGGGCGGTGAACGACCGGTACAGGAGGATCGCGAACGGCGCCGTCAAGGCGAGGGCGACGAGAACCGCGGCGAGGCTGTCGCCGAAGGCGTAGAGGATCGACACCGAGAGCACGCCGACGGCCAGCAGGACGCCGTAGACGATGCGCTTTGCGAGCAGATCGAACACGCCGTTTCTGTCCTCGACGCGGACGTTGACCGTCAGGCTCTCCCGCTCCGCGCGGTCGAGCACGCGATCCAGCTTCGGCGGCACAGTGAGGAGCGACCTGGCCGTCCGCTGGACCTGCTCGCCCGCCCCCTCGACGATGCGCTGGACGCTCTCCTCGCGGTAGCCCTGTTCCGTCAGGTAGCTCGTGGCGACCGCGATGAAGTCGAAGTCGGGGTCGAGCGTGACGCAGACGCCCTCGACGACGGTCGCCACGCGCAGGACGAGCGCGAGGTTCCGCGGCAGCCGCAGCGGGAACTCGTAGATGGTCGATTCGACCTGCTGGATGATCTGCTGGACGCGATACTGCTCGATGTCCTCGCCGCGCGCGTCCGCGATGGCGAGTTCCATCACGTCGCCCATCACGCGCCGGTCCGCCTCGGGCGAGAGCGTCCCCATCTCGATGAGCGCGTCGAGGATGCCGTCGATGTCCTGGTTCGCGACGGCGACGTAGAAGTCGACGATCTTCTCCTGGACGTACGAGTCGACCCGGCCGCTCATCCCGAAGTCGTAGAAGATGATCGTCCCGTCGCCGTCGACCGCGAGGTTCCCCGGGTGCGGGTCGGCGTGGAACACCCCGTCGTCGATGATCATCTGGAGGTAGATGCGCTGGAGCTTCTCGGCGAGGTCGTGACGGTCGATCCCCATCCCGTCGAGCCGCTCCGTGTCCGTGATCTTCGCGCCCGGAACGTACTCCATCGTCAGCACGCGCGGCCCGGAGCACTCCTCGATGACGCGAGGGATGCGGATCGAATCGCTGTCGTCGAAGTTTCCCCTGATCTCCTTCAGCATCCGCCCCTCGCGGCCGTAGTCCATCTCCTGTCGGATGGTCTTCGCGAACTCGTCGGCGAGGTTTTCGAGCGAGAACGCGCGTCCCTCGCCGATAAAGCGCATGAGAAGCGGGAGCGACCACCGGATGACGCGGAGGTCGGCCTCGACGAGCGATTCGATGTTCGGGCGGCGGACCTTCACCGCGACGCGCTCGCCCTCGTGCGTCGCGAGGTACACCTGACCGAGGCTCGCGCCGCTTATCGCCTCGGTGTCGAACTCGTCGAACGTCGCCTCGACGGGGCCGAGTTCCGACTCGAGGACCTCCCGCGCTTCCGCCCACTCGGCGGGCGGGACGTCGTCCTGCAGGCTCGACAGCACGTCGATGTACTCGGGGGGAAGGACGTCCGGGCGGGTCGACAGAAGCTGGCCGAGCTTGATGAACGTCGGGCCGAGCGTCAAGAGCGAGTCGAGCAGCACGCTCGCGCGTTCGACCCGCTCCTCCGGGGAGACGGTGCGGGACGGGCCGAAGAGGACGAACCGGTGGCGGTCCCGCGCGTACGCGAGGATGAGCGGGGAGAACTGGTAGAAGACCACCAGGAACCGCCAGTAGGCGCGAAGGTTCACCGAGGGACTCCGACCTACGCGTCCTCGATGGGGATGGTCCGCTCGGGGGAGGCTTCGCGCTTGGGGAGCCGGATCTCGAGGACGCCGCGCTCCATCTTCGCCTCGGCCCCCGTGCCGGTGACGTCCGGCGGCAGCGGGAGGTCGGCGTCGAGGAACAGCGATCGATCCTCGCGGACGTACTGGTACGCCGACGGGAGCGCCTTCTCGCGACGGGCCTCGATGACGAGTTTGCCGTTCTCGACGCTGATGTCAGCCGTCTCGGCCGTCACGCCCGGCAGATCGAGGACGAGGAGGTACGAGTCGTCGCTCTCCAGCAGGTCCGCGAAGACCGCCTCCGGAAGCTCGCGCAGCGCGTCGCGCAGTGCTGACATGGGCGGACCTATGTATTGGTGGTCGAAAAAGCCCGCGGTCGCGTCGTGGTAGTTCTTCGGTCGGCGTCCCGTTCCGACGTCGCCCGGGGGTTCGCTGCGGCCGCTACGGAACCGACGCGACCGCGTCCGGCAACTCGGCGGCGGTTTCCCACCGGACGACGCGCTCGCCGGCGGCTTCCTCCAGGGCGGCCAGGTGCGACGCGGCCATCCCGTTGTCGTACCGATCGCGCGTCTCCGCTTCGCTCCCGTAGATCCGCTTCACCAACCAGAGGGCGTCTCGAATTCGCGTTCCCCGATGGTAGAGAAAGCCGAGTTCCCAGACGTGGCCGCCGTCGTAGTCTTCGAGGACGCCGACGACGTGCGTCGCCGCGACGGACAGGACATCGAAGGCGGGTGCCCAAAGCTCCAGCTCGTCGCGGCGAACCCGAAGTCTTCGAGCCGGAACGCCGTCGCCCCCGCACGCTCGTCGAGGAGTGCGCAGACCGTTCGTCGACGTTCTCCCGGCCCGCCGTCGCCTCCTGCGTCGGGGGCAGACGCTTTTACCTCGGGGTCGAAAGGTGGGGACATGAGCCACGACGACCTGCGGCGCGCCGGGTTCAAGGAGCGAACCCGCGTCGACGCCGCACGCGACCGCCTCCTCGGGGCGGTCACGCCGCACGAGCGAATCCAACGACTCCCGCTCGCCCGCGCCGACGGCCGGGCGCTCGCCGACTCCGTCGTCGCCCCGAACCCCGTGCCGGGGTACGACCGCGCCGCGATGGACGGGTACGCCGTCCGCGCCGAGGACACCTTCGGCGCGAGCGACCGCTCGCCGGAGGTCCTCCTCGAGGCGGAAGACGAGGTCGGTCCCGGCGAGGCCGTCCGCGTCCACACGGGGAGCGAACTCCCGCCGGGGGCGGACGCCGTCGTGATGATCGAGCACGCGGACGCCGTCGGCGACGGGGTCGAGGTGTACGACGCGCTCGCCGCGGGCGAGAACGTCGGCGAGGCGGGCGAGGACGTGGCCGAAGGGACGACGCTCTACGAACCGGGCCACCGCCTCCGGCCCTCGGACCTCGGCCTCCTGAAGTCCGTGGGCGTCCGCGAGGCGGCCGTTTACGACCCGCCCACCGTGGGTGTGATCCCGACCGGCGAGGAACTCGTCCAGCGCGATCCCGAGCCCGGCGAGGTCATCGAGACGAACGGGCTCACCGTGTCGACGCTCGCGGAGCGGTGGGGCGCGGTCGCGACGTACCGCGACGTCGTCCCCGACGACCCCGACGCGATCCGCGCCGCGATCCAGCGCGACCTGACGAAGGACGTCGTCGTCACGACCGGCGGCTCGTCGGTCGGCGAGCGCGACTACACCCCCGAGGTCGTCGCCGAACTCGGCGAGGTGCTCGTCCACGGCGTCGCGCTCAAGCCCGGCCACCCGGTCGCGCTCGGCGTCGTCGAGGAGACCCCGGTGCTCATGCTCCCCGGCTACCCCGTCGCCTGCATCGTGAACGCCGTGCAGTTCCTCCGCCCCGTCCTGAAGCGGGTCGGCCACCTCCCCGCGCCGTCGCACCCGACGGTCGAGGCGACGCTCGCCCGGAAGGTCGCGAGCGAGCCGGGGACGCGAACCTACGTCCGCGTGGCGCTCGACGGAACCGACGACGGACCGATCGCCACGCCGACGCGCGCCAGCGGCTCCGGCGTGCTCTCCAGCGTCGCGCTCGCGGACGGCTGGGTCGTCGTCCCCGAGCGCAGCGAGGGATTCGAGGAGGGCGCGACCGTCGCCGTCGAGGACTGGGAGTGGTCCGGATGAGCGCGCGCAAGGAGTTCCGAGACCTCGCCGAGCCGGAGGAGGCCCACGCCGCCATCGCCTCGCTCGACCTCGAACCCGCCCCCGAGCGCGTTCCCCTCTCGGAGGCGCGGGGGCGGGTTCTCGCGGAGCGGATCGACGCCGATCTCGACGTGCCGGGCTTCGACCGCGCGTCGATGGACGGGTACGCCGTCCGCGCGCGCGACACGTTCGGCGCGGACGAGGCGGATCCGGTCGTCCTCGACCTCGTCGGCGCGGTCCACGCCGGCGCGAAACCCGACGTGACGGTCGAACCCGGCACCTGCGCCGAGATCTCGACGGGGGCGGTGATGCCGCCGGGGGCGGACGCGGTGGTGATCGTCGAGCGAACCGACGAACGACGAGTCGGCGAATCCGCCGACGAGGCGAGAGACGACGAGTCGGTGAACACCGACGAGGTGGAAGTCGAGCGGCGGATCGAGATCAGAAAGGCGGTCGCGCCCGGCGACAGCGTGATGCTCGCCGGAACGGACGTCGCGGCCGGCGCGCGGGCGCTCGGCCCGGGAGCCCGGCTGACGCCGCGCGAGATCGGTCTGCTCTCGGCGCTCGGGGCCGACGAGGTTCCCGTCCGCGGTCGCCCCGTCGTGGGGATCATCTCCACGGGCGACGAGCTCGTCCGCCCCGGCGGGACGCTCGACAGCGACGCCGGGCAGATCTACGACGTGAACAGCTACGCCGTCGCCGCGGCCGTCGAGGAGGCCGGCGGCGAGCCGCGGTTGTACCCCCACGCCGGCGACGACTACGACGAGATGGAACGCCTCCTCGTCGAGGCGGCCGAGGGGTGCGATCTGGTGCTCTCGTCGGGCTCGACCTCGGCGAGCGCGGTGGACGTGATCTACCGCGTGGTCGAAGCGCAGGGGGATCTCCTCCTCCACGGCGTCGCGGTGAAGCCCGGCAAGCCGATGCTCGTCGGACGGCTGAACTCGTCCGCGTACGTCGGCCTCCCCGGCTACCCCGTCTCGGCGCTCACCATCTTCCGGACGTTCGTCGCCCCGGCCGTCCGCCGGGCCGCCGGTCTCCCCGAGCCGCGGACGGCGACGGCGTCGGGGCGGATGGCCGTGCGCGAGCGGTACGGCGAGGGGCGGCTCCGGCTCATGCCCGTCGGCCTAATCGAGGATGCGGACGGCGAGACGCTGGTCTACCCGGTGGACAAGGGGAGCGGCGCGACGACGAGCCTCGTCGAGGCCGACGGCATCGTCGAGGTGCACCCCGACACCGACTACCTCGCGGCGGGCGAGGCCGTCGACGTGCGACTGTTCTCGCCGGACGTGCGCGTCCCGTCGCTGCTCGGCGTCGGGGAGGACGACCCCGCGCTCTCGCGCCTGCTCGACCGCCTGTCGGCACCGCGGTACCTCCCGCTCGGGAGCCGCGAGGGGCTTCGACGCCTCCGAAACGGCGTCCCCGACGCGGCGGTCGTCGCGGAATCGGTCGATCGGAAGGCTTCCTCCGCCGACGAGAACGACGCCGTCGACCTCGGCGGCTGGACCCGCGAGTGGGGTCTCGTGGTCCCGGCGGGCAATCCCGGTGGGATCGAGGGACTCGCCGACCTCGTAGAGCGCGACGTCCGGTTCGTCAACCGCGACACGAACTCCGGGCTGCGCACGAGCCTCGGCGACGCCGTCGCCGACCTCGCCGAAGGGCGGGGCGCGACGCGCCGCGAACTCGTCGAGTCGATCGACGGGTTCGAACTCGCGGTGAAGGCCCACGAGAGCCCGGCGCGGCAGGTCGCCGCGGGGAGGGCGGACGCGGGACTCGGCCTGCGCGCGACCGCGGAGAAACTCGGGCTGGGGTTCGTCCCGCTCGGCGACCAGCGCGTCACCGTCCGCGCGAACCCCGACCGGACGGAAAAGCCCGGCGTCGCGGAACTCGCGGCCGCCCTCGACGACCTCGGTCCGATCCTCGACGGGTTGGCGGGGTACGGCGCGCGTCCGTAACTCGAACCGACTCCGACTCCGACGGGCCGTCCCCGGCGACGAGGCCGCCGGGCGTGCGAGCCTTCCCGCCGTTTGCGCGGCGTCGCTGTCGGCGTGGTTTTTTCGACGCCGAGGACGTACCCGAATTCGGTGATCCGCGTGCGTTCGTTCCTCGTGATCTACGGCACCGGTGAAGGACAGACGGCGAAGGTCGCCGACCGCATCGAAGACGTGCTCGCAGCGCGCGGGCACGACGCCACGGCGGTGAACGTCGACGAGCTTCCGCCGGATCTCGGAGTCGACGACTTCGACGCGGTTCTCGTCGGCGCGTCCGTCCACGGCGGCAAGCACCAGCCGACCGTTCGGGAGTTCGTCGCGACCAACCGCGACGCGCTGGCGGCGAAGCCGACGGCCTTCTTTCAGGTCTCGCTGTCGTCAGCCGACGAGCGGGGACGGGCGCAGGCGGCGGGCTACGTCGAGGAGTTCGTCGAAGACACCGGCTGGCATCCGGACCGAATCGGCCTCTTCGGCGGCGCGTTACGGTACTCGGAGTACGGCTTTCTCAAGCGACTGGTGATCAAACAGATCGCCAAGCGCGCCGTGCCAGACGCCGACACGGCCCACGACGCCGAGTTCACCGACTGGGACGAGGTCGAGGCGTTCGCCGCGGACGTCGCCTCGTTCGTCGAGGGGAGACTCGGCGTCGCGCCGCCCGACGACCGAGAGGCGGACGAGTGACTCGTTCGTCGAACCGCCCGCGGACGCTCGCGCGGGCTCACCACGAGAGCTCGTCGAACGACCGAACCCGGTAATCGCCGAGGACGCACTGCCCGCGGAACGACGGGTTGTGGCGCTCGACGTGGATGCCGTCCAGATTCGCGTTCCACGCCGCGCCGATGTCGTTCGCGCCGTCGCCGGCCAGCACGCCCCGGTGGACGCCGTTGACGCCCAATCGCGACATCGCGTGATTCACCGGCGCGGGGTCGGGTTTCCAGCCCGTCTCCTCGTCGCAGCAGACGATCACGTCGAACCAGTCCCGGATGTCGAGGTGATCGAGCACGGGACCCGCCAGGAACTTCTGACAGTGGGTCACGAGCCCGACCGGCGCGTCGATCGAGCGGACGAACTCCGCTGCGTCCTCGTGGAGGTACGTCGCCCCCGCGCGAGCCTGCGGGTCTTCGACGGCGTGGAAGGCCGGCCAGAACTCCTCGGGCGGGATCCCCCACTCGCGGAGCTGCGGGTCGCGAGCGCCGCTCAGGCCGTGCCAGAGGATTTCGACTTCGCGGTCGGTGAAGCGCCGGCCGAGGCGGTCGCCCACCCGGTCGAACGCCCCCCTGGTGTACGACCACTCGGCGTCGACGAGCGTCCCGTCGAGGTCGAACAACCAGAAGTCGTACGGGTCGAGAACCATCGGAGTCCCTGATAGAACCGCCCCGGTATTGGATGTTCCGGCGGGTTTCGTCCGCTGCGTCCGGATCTCACCGAAGGAAGAACGTCACGTTCGCCCGCGCGTCAGTTCGAACGGACGCGGACGGAGCTGCCGAGGTACTTGTGCAGCGCCTCGGCCACGTCGTCGGCGTTGAACCGACCGAGATCGGCTCCGATCTCCGCTTTCAGCGCGTCGAGGTACGCCTCGTCGGTCTCCAGTTCGCGGAACGCCACGCCCGAGACCGGGACGCCGAGAACGTCCTCGAAGCGCTCCCGGAGGTGCCGCTCGTCGTTCGCGTCCCCGCGCCACAGCGAGTCGCGGAAGAAGAGCCAGCCCTCCTCGCCGGACGCCGCCGCCGGCAGGCGGAGCACCGTTTCGAACTCCCGCGGCTCGACCCGCGCGCCGCCGGCGGGCGCGAGCCGGAACCGAACGCGGAAGACGTACGCGGCGTCCATCCCTCAGTACTCGTCGTCGAACAGCTCGGCGAGCCGGATGTCCTTGTTCGTGACGCCGCCCGCGTCGTGGGTCGTGAGCCGCACCTCGACCTCCTCGTAGCCGATAGTTATCTCGGGGTGGTGGAACTCCTCTTCGGCCACCTCGCCGACCGACGTCGCGAAGGCGACGCCGTCCAGGTAGTCGTCGAACTCGTACGTCCGCGCGATCTCGTCGCCGTCGCGCTCCCACCCGTCGGGGACTCGTTGGTCGATCTCGTCGTCGGAAAGCAGCTCGGCCATGGACGGTACATCGCGCGGCTGCCGGATAACGTTTGCCCAGACCGGGATGAAAATTGGAGGACGACGGGGAAACGGCGACCGAAAGCGCGGGAGAACGGGCGATCGTCTCGGGCCGCCGACCCTCAGTCGTCGGAAAGCTGCTCAAGCACGCGCCGCGGAATCTCCGCGTTCTCGGGGAGGTCGTCCGGCGCGGCGTCGGGTGCAGCGTCGGCGACCGGCGGCGCGCCCCCGAACTCGGGGTTGAAAAGCTGCATCGCGGTCTGGATCGTCGTCCAGTCGTCCTCGGCGGCGGCGTCGCGCAGGCTCTTCGTCGGCGCGGCGAGCAGTTGGCCGACCAGCGCGTCCGCGAGCGCCGCGATCGTCTCGCGCTGCTCGGCCGTCAGCTCCCCTTGCGCGTCGAGCTTCGAGAGCGCCGTCCGCAACTCGCGCTCTTTGACCCTCTCCGCGCCCTCGTACATGGCGCTGATCGCGTCGTCCGCCCGCCGTCGCTTGTACGCGTCAAGCAGGCGATCGAACTCCTCGTCGATCATCGCCTCGACCTCCCGGGCCTCGCGCGTCCGCTTCCGTCGGGTCTCGGCGGTCACCGATTCGAGCGCGTCGATGTCGCGGAGGGTGATCCCCTCGATCGCGCTCACGGCGGGGTCGACGTCCCGCGGCTGTGCGAGGTCGATGAGCACCGTCTCGCCGGCGTCCGCGAGCGCGTTCGGACCGATCACGTACGCCGAACTCCCCGTCGCAGCGATGACGACGTCGGCCTCGCGGGCCGCCGCCGCCGCGGCGTCGAGCGCGACGGCGCGCGCGTCGGACGCGACCTCCGAGGCGACGTGTTCGGCGTGGGGGACGGTGCGGTTGGCGACGATCAGCCGCTCGACGTCCGCCGCGTCGAGCGCCCGCGCCGCGAGCGTCGCCATCTCGCCCGCGCCGACGACGAGCGCCGTCGAGCCGTCGAGGTCGGTCTCGGCCTTCGCCAACTTCACCGCCGCGCTGCCGAGCGACACCGCGCCCTCGTTGATCCGCGTCTCGGAGCGCGCGCGCTCGCCGACGTGAATCGCCTTCATTAGCGCGTCGTCGAGCATCCGACCGATCCCGCCGGTCGCGCGGGCCTCTTCGAGCGCCGTCTTGAGCTGGCCGAGGATCTGGTCCTCGCCGAGGACGAGCGACTCCAGCCCGCAGGCGACGCGCATCAGGTGGCGGATGCTCTCCTCGTGGTCCATGTGCGCGATCGCGCCCTCGCGAACGTCCGGCGCGAAGTCGGCGAGGGCCGCGTAGCCCTCGGCGGGGCGGTCGGTGACGACGTACGCCTCCGCGCGGTTGCACGTCTGGACGGCGAACGCCTCGGCGACGCCGTCGCGGGCGAGGAGTTCCCGCACGGCTTCGCGACTGTCGGCGCGACAGGCCGCTTCGATCTCCTCGACCTTCGCCCTCGCGTGCGAGACGCTCACGCCGGAGATCGCGCCCGAATCCATCACCGCGACTCACCTCGCGTCTCTCGTATCACGCGGTCTGCCTCTCTGCGGGCCTTAGATTCCCCCGTACGTAAAGCCTTCCAAACCCGCGGATCGCGGACGACGGCCCGGACCGCCGTCCGTCGCTCGTCCGCCGGCGCGCCTTCGTCCTTCAGTTCCGCGCGGAGATCCGCGGTCAGGGTCGCCATCGCGCCGGCGTCGGCGAGCTCCGATTCGAGCCGCTCGCGGAGGAGCTTCGACAGCGCCGGGCTCGCGCCGCCGGTGGAGACCGCGACGGTCACGGGCCCGTCCCGAACCGTCGCCGGCACGACGACGCTCCCCCGGTCGCGTCCGCCCGCCTCGTCCGCCCTGTTGACGAGCGCACACCGCTCTCGGGCGGCGGCCTCGGCCGCCTCGTTCACGGCCTCGTCGTCGGTCGCGGCGACGACCAGCGCCGGGTCGAACCGATCGACCCACGCCGCGACCTCGTCGGGAGCGGGCGCGGCGCGGACGAGTTCGGCCGCCCCGAACTCCCGGTCGGCGAACGTCGGGGCGACGACGACGACGCGCGCCTCGCGGGCGAACCGCCGGGCCTTGCGCGCCCCGACCGGGCCGCCGCCGAAGACGAGGACGGTCTCGCCGTCGAAGTCGTGAAACAGCGGGATCATTCGACGGTGTTCGCCTCGGCGCGCTCCGCCAGCCGGATGCCGGTCTTCTTCAGGATCCGGGTCGAAAACAGCGTGTCCCAGTCGTCCTCGTCCACGTCCCAGAACTCGCCCATCGTCGCCTCGACCTCGCGGATCCGCCGCTCGCTCTCCGCCTCGCTGCGGCCGTGGGTCATCGCGAAGAAGTTGTACGGCCACACCCCTTCGTGGCGCGGTCGTTGGTAGCAGTGGGTGACGAAATCGAGCGAGACGACCGCGGGCCCGACCGCCCCGACGAGGTCGTCGGGGACGTTCCAGACGGTCATCCCGTTCTCCGTGTACCCGAGCGCGTAGTGGTTCGGGATGACGCCGACGCGTCGGACCTTCCCTTCGAGGTCGAACCGCCGTATCGTCTCGACGACCCAGTCGGTCTCGACGCCGAGCGATTCGGCCACGTCGCGGTAGGGCGTCTCCGTGATCGGCAGCCCGCCCTGAATCTCGACGACGAGGTCGCGCTCGCGGGGGGTCAGGGTCGTCCGATCCGACGGCTCCGCGTCGGGGCCGAGGTGCGAGAGGTCGACGTCGCCGTCCGCGACGGGACCGTCGACGAGGAACTTCGCCTCGACGCGGAACTCGCGGCGCTTCGGCAGGTTGTACGTCGGCTGGCCGGTGTCGGCTTCGATCTCGGCCAGCACCTCCGCCACCCTCCCCTCGTCGGCCACGCTCACGACGAACCACACGTTGAGGTGCGGGTGCTCGCGCTCGTAGTTGTGCGCCACCTCCCGGCGGGCGTTCACCCGCTCCACCACTTCGTCGAAGCGATCCGGCGGCGCGTGCATGGCGACGAGCGTCGCCGCCCCGCCGATCTCCTCGGCGTTCACGAGCGCGCCGAAGCGCGTCAGCACGCCCGCCTCGTCGAGGTCGCGGACGCGGTCGCAGAGCGCCGACGCGGAGACGTCGATCCCTCGCTCGGACAGCGCCGCGGCAGCCGGTTCGAAGGGTCGCTCGACCACCGGGAAGCCGCCCTGGAAGGCGTTGATGACGGCGCGGTCGAGCGTCGAGAGGTCCGCGTTCGCCGGTTTCATGCTCGGCTCTCGGGGATGTGGGGGAATAAGCGTCTCGAAGCTCCCGTCGGCGGCGATCCGCGCGTTCGATCGACTGGCGCTCTCCGCACCCGCGGCGCTCGCCCGCGCGTGCGACCGCCGTCCGCGAGATCGGCGCTGCCTACGGGACCGGCGTCGCGCGGTGGCCCATCCCCTCGATCGCCTCGACGATGGCCGCCTGATCCGCCGTCGCCTCGTAGTAGAACACGAGGTCGAACGTCCCCTCGCGGAGGAGCTGCTGGCACTCCCAGACGAACTCGTCGCCCTCCAGCGTCAGCCCCTGGAACTGGTTCGATGCGAAGTTCGGGTCGTCGTTGCCGGCGTAGATGTACGACTCGCCCTTGTCCGCGTGCTCGGCGATGACGTCGTTCAGTTCGACCGTCAGCTCGTGCATCTCGAGGTCCTCGGTGCCCGTGAGGTCGGTGTGGACGATGACGCCCGCGAGGTCGATGTCGCCGGGTTCGAGGAACGCCTTCGTCCGCTGGTAGAGATCCTCGTCGAGAACGTCGCTCATACGCGGTCGGTCGGCGTCCGGAGATATACGGGTGGCGGTTTCGCGGTCGCGCGCACCGGGTCGGCGAACCGGATCCGAGCCCCGGAGCGCGGCGCGTCGGCCCGCGCGACCGTCACTGCAAAAAGCACATAGGGGGGCGACGAGACTATCGAGATATGCTACAGCGGGCCCGCACGGAGTTCGACCGGGCGTACGAGCGCTTGCTCCGTCGCGAGATCGGCGACGGGCCCACGCACGTCGCCATCATTCAGGACGGCAACCGACGGTACGCCCGGCGACGCGGCGCAGACGCGCCCGACGGCCACCGGGCCGGGGCGCGGACGACCGAGAACGTGCTCGACTGGTGCGACGAACTCGGCATCGAGGAGCTGACGCTTTACGCCTTCTCGACGGAGAACTTCAACCGCCCGCCCGAGGAGCGCGAACCGCTCTTCGACCTCATCGAGTCGAAGCTTCGCGAGTTCGCCGGGGCGGAGCGCGTCCACGAGAACGAGGTGTGCATCCGCGCCATCGGCGACATCGATCGGCTCCCGCGCCGCGTCCGCGACGCCGTCGACGACGCCGAGGAGCGGACCCGCGGGTACGACCGCTTCCGCCTGAACATCGCGCTCGCGTACGGCGGCCGGAACGAGCTCCTGCGGGCCGTCCGCGACGTCGCGGGCGCGGTCCGCGACGGCGACCTCGCGCCCGACGACATCGATGTCGCGGCGGTCGAGCGCCGGCTCTACCGCCAGCCCGTCCGCGACGTGGATCTCATCATCCGAACCGGCGGCGACGAGCGGACGAGCAACTTCCTCCCGTGGCACGCGAACGGCAACGAGGCGGCCGTCTACTTCTGTGCGCCCTACTGGCCGGAGTTCTCGAAGGTCGACTTCCTGCGCGGCATCCGAACCTACGAGTCCCGCGAGGCGTCGTGGCAGCGCACCCGGACGGAGCGGGCCGTGGCGCTCGTCCGGGCGCTCGCGGGCGTCGAACTGAACGAGGCGCGAAACGTGGCGGCGCGCCTGCGCGACCAGCTCCCCAGCCGCGGAGCCGAGGAGATCAACGCGGCGCTCGAACGCCACGACGCCGAGCCCGCGGACTGATCGCTCCTTCCCCGGTGATCGCTACTCCTCGAACCGCCAGCGCGTCGCGTCTTCGGGATAGTCGCTCCACGCGAGCGCGACGCGCGGTCGCACGACCCAGAAGGGCGTCCCGTGGCGCATCCCGTACTTCGCCTCGTAGGCCGCGTCGACGCGCTCCACGAGCGCCGGGTCCGCCCCCGTCTCCGGGGCGATCTTCTCCGCGATCCCTTCGAGGATCACGACGTCCTCGCCGCTCTCTCGATGGACGACGATCTCCGGGTTTTCGGCGAGGTTCCGCGCCCACCGCGTCCGCTCGCCGCCGCCGCAGTGGAACGACCCGTCGATCCAGACGCCCCACACCGGTCGCGCGTGCGCCCGCCCGTCCGGACGCGTCGTCACGACCCAGTAGGTCCGATCGCCCCGCATCCGCGCTTCGACGTGACGCCACGGGAGCATCCCCTCGGCGGTCGCGGGGATGCCGTAGCTCGATTCGGTCTCCGGACGGCTCCGCTCGGGGTCGGCGTCGCCCGAGGCGCGTTCGTTTTCACCTGACATGGGCCAGCCTACTAGCCGCCGCCGTCGCATAAGTCGTCCGTCGTCGGCGCACAGGTCCGTCCGTCGACGTTCGCGAGTCGTCCGTCGACGTTCCCGCGTTCCTCCGTCGACGTTCACGCGTTGTCCGTCGCTTCGCTACCGACCGAACTTCCGTCGGTCCGCTCGCTCCGTTCGCTCCCCGACGACCTTTGGACGGTTCGCTTCGCTCACCGTCCAAAGCGCCGCTGTCGGTTCTGAAAGTCCAGCACCGCCCGCAGGTAGTCGCGCTTTCTGAAGTCCCGCCAGTTCACGTCCGTGAAGTACAGCTCCGAGTACACCGACTGCCAGATCATGAAGTCGGACAGCCGCTCCGCGCCCGTCTTGATCACGAGGTCCGGCTCGTCGGGGAAGACGAGGCGGCGCTCGACGTCGACCTCGTCGATCTCGCCGGGGTCGAGCGCGCCCGTCTCGACCTCCTGTGCGATCGACCGAACCGCCTCGGCGAACTCGTGTTTCCCCCCGAGACCGATGCTCACCTGGATCGGGGCGTCCGCGCGCTCCGTGTCGCCGGGGCCGCGAAAGGCGGTAGAACGGGGCGCTTCGACCGTGCGGAGTTCGCGTTCGAGCGTCGGCACGACCGCCGCGTCGAGGACGCTCACGTAGATCGTCACCCGTTCCGCGCCGTACTCGAACGCCCAGCTGAGGAACCGTTCGAGCGTCTCGTACGCGCCCTGCTCCAGGAGGTCGCGCTCCGTGATGACGACCGCGACGTGCGACGGCGGGCCGGCGGGGTGGCGTCTGTGCCGGAGAGCGAGATAGGCGTCGTAGAGTCCCACAGCCGCGAAGTCGACCTCCGACGCCTAAAGCGCACGGCTTCGCGCCGGACCGTCCTCCCGCCTCGGGTCGTGTCGGGAGCGTTAAGTGGGCGTCCGCGATACCGGGGACTGTGACTTCCACGCTCCGGCGGGCCGGCGGATTCGCAGCCGTGGGGACGCTCGCGCTCGCGGTGCCGGCGCTCGGAGCGGCGGTCGCGGTTCCGTTCGCGGTCATCGCCGCGCTGGCCGCCTTCGCGGTCCACGACGGGCCGCTGTTCGAGCTGTTCGCCCGCCCGGGTGACAGACAGGACGGCCGGCTCAACGGCCTCGCCGGCTTCGCGCTCGCCGCGACGGGGCTGGCGCTTCTGGCGACGGTGCCCGAGACGCCGATGCCCGCCGCGGTGTTCGTCGCCGCGGTGCTCGTTCTCGCGTACGGGAACCTCGGCGAACAGCTCGTTCGTCGGATCCACGCGGACCCGTTCCTCTCGGTCGCGGGTTTCACCGCCGCCGGATTCCTCGCGGGCGTCGCCGGCCAGCTCGCCGTCGACTCGCTGGTCGACGGCGTCCTCGGTCTCCCCGCCGCGATCTTCCTCTCGGCGACCGGCGCGCTCGTCGCCGCGCTCCTCCGATCGGTGCTCTACGAGCGCGACGACCCGCTCGTGATGCTCTCGGTCGGCCTGTTGCTCTGGCTCTTCGACTTCCTCGCCATCGACGCGAGCGGCTTCGTCGTCGTCACCGCGCTCGTCGTGACGGTCGTCCTCGGGTACGCCTCGTACGCGCTCGGGACCGCCTCCGTTCCCGGCATGCTGACGGGCGTGTTGCTCGGCCTGCTCACGATCGTGCTCGGCGGCTTCGGCTGGTTCGCCGTGCTCATCTCCTTTTTCGCCGTCGGCGGCCTCTCGACGAAGTTCAGGTACGAGTCGAAGCGGCGGCGGGGCGTCGCCGAGGACAACGACGGCGCGCGCGGCAGCGGCAACGTCCTCGGAAACGCCGCGGTCGCGCTCGTCGCCGTCCTCTGTTTCGCCGCCAGTCCCCACCTGCCGATCGACGAATCGGTCTTCCTCTTCGCCTTCGCCGGCTCGCTCGCGGCGGCCATGAGCGACACGCTCTCCAGCGAGATCGGCGGCCTGTACGACAACCCCCGCCTCATCACGTCGTTCGAGCGCGTCGCCCCCGGCACCGACGGCGGGATCACCTGGCAGGGCGAACTGGCCGGCGTCGGCGGATCGGCCCTCGTCGCCGTCATCGCCGCGGCGCTCCTCCCCCTCGGGTCGCCGGTCGTCGGCGGCGGCGTCGTCGCGCTCGGCGGCGTCGTCGGGATGACCGTCGACAGCGTCCTCGGCGCGACTGTCGAGGGCGACCGAGTCGGGAATCAGACGGTCAACTTCCTCGCCACGCTGACCGGAGCGGTCGCGAGCGCCGCGCTCGCGGCGGTGCTCCTGTGATCCCGGGACGATGACCGTTCGGCGCGCGGTCCCGGCCGACCGTCCGGCGCTGTCGGAGCTGCAATCGTTCCTCCCGGAGCCGTCGCCGACGCTCCTCGAACGCGGCCTCCCGACCGGCGCGTGCGACGGGTTCGTCTCGACGGCCGGCGGAGCGCCGATCGGCTACCTGCTCGCGGTCGTCGGCGACGAGGCGCACGTCGCCGAACTCGTCGTCGCGCCGGCGCACCGGCGAGAAGGACGCGCGTCGGCGCTCCTCGCCGCGCTCTTCGACTCGATCCCGGCGGGAACGCGGGTCACGCTGACCGTCCGGACGGACGCCGAGGCCGCGCTCGCGCTCTACCGGGAGCACGGGTTCGCCGTCGCGGAAGAACGGAGCGACGCCTTCGCCGACGGGGCGGGACTGGTGCTCGCTCGCACCGCGTAGAAGGAACCGCGACCGCACCTCGTCCGGCCTCACCCCGCGTCGCCGGGCGCTCCCGTCAGCCGGTCGGCGGTCAGCGCGCGGACGCTCACGGGTTTTTTGACGTACTCGCCCTCCGACCTCGCGACGGCGAGTTCGACGCCCCGCTGGGCCGCCACGTCGAGGACGCGCTGGGTGAGTTCGCCGTCGAGGATCACCGCGTACGGGACTGGTTCGGCGTCGGCGATCGCGTCGAACGCGTCCGCCGCCTCGACCTCGGAGAGCGCCTCGAACTCGTCGTCGAGGAGGCGGGCGGTTCCGGTTTCCGCCTCGATGACCTCCCTGAGGTGACCGCGAAGCGTCGGCGGGGAGGCCTCGGTTTCGGCGGCCACGTCGCTCTGAACGGCGGCTTCGTCCGCGTCGCTCGCGGCCGTGTCGGCGCCGGCTTCACCGGCCGCCGCGGTGCCGGCGGCGTTCGCGCGCGCGTCGGCGGAGTCGATCTCGGAGCCGGCGTCTTCGGAGCTCTCGGTCGCGTCGTCGCGGTCGTCGGCTTCGCTCGATTCGTCGTTAGTCTCCGTCGCGGGAGTCGGAGCCGACGGGGAGTCAGTCGTCCCCGGCGACTCCGTCCGAGGGTCCGCGGTACCCTCCGGGGCGGGTCGCGAACTGCCGTCCGTCGCGGCGACCGCCTGCTGTATGTCGGACTCCCCGACGAGCGTCTCGTACGGCACCTTGTTCCGAAGGGCCGACACGACCTCGCGTCGGGCGAGATCCTCGACGGACCGCCCCGCCGGCGCGAAGGCGACGTGGTCGACCGCGCCGACCTGCGCCAGTTCGCGCAGGATGAGTTCCCCGCCGCGGTCGCCGTCGAGGAAGGCGGTGACGGTCCGGTCCTGCGTGAGTTTCGCGACGGCCTCGGGGACGTTCGTCCCCTCGACCGCGACGGCGTTTTTGATGCCGTAGCGCAGGAGCGTCAGCACGTCCGCCCGTCCCTCAACGACGATGATCGCGTCGGACGTTTCGACGTGCGGGCCCGCCGGGTACCCGCCGTAGTCGGTGATGTCCTCGACGCGGACCGCCTCGCGGACCTCGTCAAGGATCTCCCGGCTCGTCATGACGCTGTCGTCGAACGACTCCGTCAGCAGTTCCTTCGCGCGCTCTACGACCTCGCGCCGCTTCGCCGCCCGAACGTCCTCGATGTTCGTCACCTCGACCGTCGACCGGCACGGGCCGACGCGGGTGATCGTCTCCAGCGACGCGGCGAGGATCGACGTCTCCACCTTGTCGAGGCTGGAGGCGATCGTGACCTCGCCCGCCGACTGGCCGTTTCTGCTCTTTATCTGTACGTCTATTCGGCCGACTTTCGAAGACTGTTGCAGGTCGCGGAGATCCAGATCGTCGCCGAGCAACCCCTCGGTCTGCCCGAAGATCGCACCGACGACGTCGCTCCGCTCGACGACGCCGTCGGCCGTGATTGCCGCGTGAATGAGATATTTGGCTGTGTCGTCCATGATGAGATCCCCTCCGGGGGACGTGACGTTGATAGCGATGTGGGGCTACCCACTCAGTATATATACGTTTCCCACGGGGGAAATACCTATCGTACCGTACGATGCAGCCTGAAACGTCCGTTTCCGTCGGGTATAGCGTCGCTTCGACCCGAACCCGTCGAGACGCGTTGTGAAGGATTATTTTCTTCGAAACCGATTTTAGAACGCTTTTCGATACTATTTAGGAACTCCATCGGATAAACACCAGTCAATGGAGTCGATCGAATCGGATTGGTTGTGGATACCGGTCTTCGCGATCCTCGTGGCGTTCGCGATCCCGTGGTTCCTGTGGGGGAACGCGCGCGTCGTCGCCGGACTGCCGCTTTGGCTCTGGTGGCACGTCGGCTGGATGGTCCTCGCGAGCGTCGCGTTCTACGCGTTCAGCCGCGGCGCGTGGGATCGCGGGATGGGGGTGGCCCGTGAGTGAGCTGACCGTCCGGCTCGGCGTCGTCGGCGCGTACTTGGTCGTCGCGCTGGCGGTCGGCGTGATCGCCTACCGGCTCACGAGCCGCGACGCCGAGGACTACTACCTCGCCGACCGGTCGCTCGGGACGGTCGTCCTCCTCTTTACCACCTTCGCGACGCTCCTTTCGGCCTTCACGTTCTTCGGCGGGCCGGACCTCGCCTACGCCGCCGGCCCGGAGTGGATCCTCGTCATGGGCGTCATGGACGGCGTCCTCTTCGCGGTCCTCTGGTACGTCGTCGGCTACAAGCAGTGGCTCGTCGGCCGGGCGCACGGCTACGTGACGCTCTGTGAGATGCTCGGCGACCGGTTCGGGTCGACGCGCCTCCGCGCGTTCGTCGCGGGCGTCAGCCTCTTTTGGCTCCTGCCGTACGTGATGCTCCAGCAGATGGGTGCCGGGGAGGCGCTCGTCGGTCTCACGGGCGGCGCCCTGCCCTACTGGGCGGGTGCGGCGCTCGTCACCGTCTTCATGATCGCCTACGTCGCGCTCTCGGGGATGCGAGGGGTCGCGTGGACCGACACGATCCAGGGGCTCTTCATGCTCGGGATCGTCTGGGCGGCGGTCGGCTGGGTGCTCGCGGCGGTCGGCGGCCCCGGCGCGGCGACCGCCGGGGTGGCGTCGTCGGAGCCGTCGTTCCTCGCGCTCGGCGGCGGCGTGTACACGCCGCAGTACATGATCTCGCAGGCCGTGATGATCGCCTTCGGCGTGACGATGTTCCCCCAGATCAACCAGCGCTTTTTCGTCGCCAAGTCGGACCGCGTGCTCAAGCGGTCGTTCGCGCTCTGGCCCGTCCTCGTCGTCCTCCTCTTCGTCCCCGCGTTCATGCTCGGGACGTGGGCCGCGGGCCTCGGCGTCGAGGTGCCGGAGGGCGCGAACGTCGTCCCCGTCCTGCTCAACGCGTACACGCCGGGCTGGTTCGCGGCGCTCGTCGTCGCCGGCGCGCTGGCGGCGATGATGTCCTCGTCGGACTCGATGCTCCTCTCGGGGTCGTCGTACCTCACCCGCGACCTCTACCGGCCGCTCCTCGCGCCCGACGCGGGCGACCGCGAGGAGACGTGGGTCGCCCGGGTCGGCGTCGCGCTGTTCGCCGTCGTCGCGTTCGTCGCGAGCCTGTTTCGGCCCGGCACGCTCGTCGAGGTCGGCGCGACCGCGTTCGGCGGCTACGCCCAGCTCGCGCTGCCGGTGCTCGTCTCGCTCTACTGGCCGCGGACGACCCGCGACGGGATGTACGCCGGACTCGTGGGCAGCCAGGCGCTCTACCTCGCCCACGTGTTCGTCCCCGAGACGACCCTCACCCTCCTCGGGGCAGAGATCCCCCTCTTCGCGCTCACCTACCTCGGCTGGGACGTCGCGCTCGTCGGCATGCTCGTCGGCCTCGCGCTCACCGTCGGCGTCTCGGCGCTCACCGCCCCCGCCGCGGAGGAGGAGGCGAGCCGGTTTCGAGTCGGCGTGAGCGCCGACTGACCGCGACCGTCGATCGATCGCGAGCATCGACCGACCGCGAACGCCGACCGATCGTCGAATCCGAAGCCTACAACTCGACGGCCTCCCTATCGCCCCCATGAACGACTCGGGGGCGCGGGGGCTCATGGATCAGGAGACGATCCGAGCGCGCGTCGACGCCGGCGCGGTCCCGCCGTGGGTCGCCGCCCACTACGAACACTTCCGCGCGTCGATGCTCGACGAGCGCGACGGCGCGCCCTTCCCCTGCTACTTCGGGATCGAAGCTGAACGGGAGGGCGACCTGCTCTACGCGGCCTGCCGGTCGACGACGCACAAGGACGCCCTCCTCGCGCTCCGCGACGCGCTCTCGGCGTACCTGGCCGTCTACCGCGACCACGCCGATCGCGCCCCGCTCGTCGTCTTCTTCGCGCCGCCCAACCGGCCGCTCTCGGAGGCCGAGTACCACGAGCGGCTCTGGAACGTCCTCCAGTTCCTCCACGTCCACGACCCGGAGCCGTGGCCCGACGAGATCCCCACCGACCCCGACGACTCCCGCTGGGAGTTCTGCTTCGGCGGCGAACCGATGTTCCCCACCTGCCGCGCCCCCTTCTACGACGCGCGGAAGAGCCGGTACTGCCCCGTCGGGCTGGAGATCACCTTCCAGCCGCGGACGGTGTTCGAGGGCATCACCGCGGACACGGCGGCGGGACAGCGCGCGCGAGAGGTCATTCAGGAACGCCTCGAAGACTACGACGGCGTCTGTCCGCACGCGGACCTCGGCGACTGGGGCGTCGAGGGCGACCGCGAGTGGCCGCAGTACCTCTTTTCGTCCGATCCCGAGCAGGCCCCCGGCGAGTGTCCGATGCTCGTCTCGCGCGACCATCCGAAGGTCGACCCGGAGCTTCTCGTCCCGCGCTCGCGACCCGGGGCGGGCGCGGAGGCGGACTGACGTGGCGTCCGCGTCGCTGCCTGCCGACGCCGTCCTCCTCCTCGTCGACCTGCAGACGGGGCTCGACGACCCTGTCTGGGGCGAGCGAAACAACCCCGACGCGGAGGCGCGGGCAGCCGACCTGCTCGCGGCGTGGCGCGAGGCCGAGCGGCCGATCGTCCACGTCCGCCACGACTCCCAGGAACCCGACTCGCCCCTCCGGGGCGACCGACCGGGCTTCGCGTTCAAACCCGAGACGGCCCCCGAGGGGGACGAACCCGTCGTCGAAAAGCGCGTCAACAGCGCCTTCGTCGGCACCGATCTCGAATCGCGGCTCCGCGACCGCGGCCACGACGCGCTCGTCGTCGTCGGCCTGACCACGGACCACTGCGTCTCCACGACGACCCGGATGGCGGAGAACCTCGGCTTCCGCGTCGTTGTCGCGGGCGACGCGACGGCGACGTTCGACCGCGAGGGGCCGGACGGCGAGCGCTACGCGGCCGAGGAGATGCACCGGACGGCGCTCGCGCACCTCCACGGCGAGTTCGCGACCGTCCTCGACAGCAGGGCGATTTTGGCCGCGTTCGAGTGACCCGGTCGAGCGACGTCCGCGACCGGGAGCGGGCGCGCGCGTCGGATCCGTCGCAGAACCGTTAACACTCGAACCCTCCAACTCCCCCACATGCAGACGCACGTCGTCCCGGTCGGCTTCGACTACGACCGGCTCATCGCCCCACTCGTCCGCGACCAGCGGGACGTTGACCGGGTGATCCTGCTGGAGGGGGCGGTCGGCAGCGAGGCCAACGTCGAGTACTCCCGTCGGCTCGCGAGAAAGCTGGAGAAGGACTTCCGGAACCTCCTCGGCGCGGAGACGGAGCGGGTCGTCGTCTCCGACGTGTACGACTACGACGCCGCCTTCGAGGAGGCGTACGACCTGATCAACGCCGAACTCGACCGGGGGAGCGAGGTGTGGGTGAACGTCAGCGCGATGCCCCGGCCGGTCAGCTTCGCGTTCGCGACCGCCGCCCACTCGGTCACGGTCGAGCGGCAGGCCGACCGCGACCGGATCCACACCTACTACACCGCCCCGGAGAAGTACCTCGAAACGGAACTCGCGGAGGAACTCCGGGCGGCGAAGAACCTCCTCGCCGACGCGCTGGCCGGCGAGGTGGACGGCGACCGGATCGACGCGCGACTCGACGGCATCGACGACCTCTTGGAGGAGTTCGACGAGCGCGGGACGACCATCGGCGCGAAGCGCCTCGGGGAGAGCCACGTCGTCGAACTGCCGGTCGCGCCCTTCTCGAACGTCAAGCCGTTCGAGGAGGTCATCCTCTTCAAGCTCGGCGAGGACGGCGAGTTCGAGAGCGTCAGCGAACTCGCCGAGGCGCTCGCGCGCGAGCTGAACGAGGAATACACGGACAGCTTCCGCTCGAAGGTGATCTACAACGTCGACCGGCTCGGCCCCGGCGGGAAGGGGTACATCGAGCGGGACGAACGCGGCAAATCCCACCGGACGCGGCTCTCCCGCATCGGCGAACTGTGGGTCCGCGCGCACGCCGACGGGCCGCACCCCTGAGACCGGGCGCGGGGGTCAGAAGGCCAATCCCCGGGGATCGGCCTGCGGCGACAGCGGACTCCGCGGCAGCCCCTCGACCACCTCCGGGTCGTTGTACGCGCCCGGCGCGACGTCGTTCGGTCCGTCGGGGTAGAAAAGCGACGCCAGCGCCTGCACGTGCGCCCGTCCGACGTCGAGTTCGAACTGGCCGCCGCCGTACAGGCTCGTCCCCCGCGATTCGCAGTACTCCAGCGTCTCGAACAGCGACTCGACGGTGCCGAACCGCGAGGGCTTCACGTTCAACCACCGCGGCTCGAAGGGGAGCTCCTCGACGCTCTCGACGCCGGTGATGATCGCGTCCCACGAGACGCGATCCTCCCGCTCGGCGACGATCGGCTCCGTCTCCGCCGTCAGCGCCGGATCCTCGACGACGGCGTCCGGAAAGTTCTCGAACACGCGCTCGTAGAGATCCGGGTCGGGGTCCTGATCGACCTGCGTCCCGTGGTACTGACCCTTCAGGTCGAGGATTCGAACCGCGTCGGTCGCGGCGAGGGCCGAGACGATTTCGTCGGTCCACTCCGAGGTCGGGTCGAGCTTGAATTCGAGGTCGGGGTTGCCGGCGAGCAGCGCGTCCACGCGGTCGGTGGACGGCGGCTCGCCGAGGCGCGTGCTCGCGACGAACCGGACGGGATCGTACTCGCGATCGACCGCCTCGCCGAGATTCGTCCCGGCCTGCCGGAGCGCGAGGTCCAGCCCGGCGCTTTCGAGCGCCCAGCGCCGGTAGTGCTCCGCGGTCTCCCGCTCGGGCTCCTTCGTCGGGAAGAGGTCGACCTCGTCGAGTCGGGCGGAGAAGGAATCGACCGTGTACTCGCCGGCGAGGTCGAAACCGGGCGCGTCGACGAGGGCGTCGTGATCCTCGGCGTCGTAGGTGACGTCCTCGCCGCGGCCGGTTTCGCCCCCGCCAGAGAGCGCGAAGACGGTCGTCGCGCGGGTGAAGCCGCTCGACACGTCGCGCTCGCGTCGGACGCGCCCTTCCTCGTCGATTCGCAGCGGCAGGTCGGCGACGCGTTCGTAGAGTGTCACGGTCGTCCCATCGGCCGGCCGGATCAAGGAGTTACCGCCGCGCGGGCGGTCGCGTTTTCCGGTACCGCGCTCCTCACCGGTCCGCCGCGCCCGGCGGAACTGCGCTCCTCACCGGCCCGACGTTCGCGCTTCGAGCTTCTCGACGCGGGTCGACAGCGCGAGGAACGTCGCGGAGAGCGTCAGCGCGACGGCCCCCGCGGCGGCGACCTGCAGCGCCGTCGTCCCGCCCAGCCCGGGAACCGGCGCGGCGTCGGCGAGCGGGAGGGTCGTGTGGTGCGGGTCGCCCACGATCGGGACGAAGTAGTCCACCACGTCGTTGAAGCCGTACCAGAGGGCGGCGACGAAGACGGCGCCGACGGGGAAGTCGCTGTAGCGGTGGACGAGGAACGCCTCGACGACCATCGCGAGGTGACTCACGAAGAGGAAGGCGTACATCGGCGGCGCGGTGGTCGCGAGGAACTCGCCGGCGAAGACCGCGAGGACGTACGGCGTCCACAGCCCGAGCTTCCAGCAGCCGAAGAAGGCGAGCGCGTTCACGTACTCGTTGTTCCGGCCGAGTTTCCACAGCGCGAGCGAGAGCGCGATGAAGAGCGTCGCCACGGGGCTGTCGGGGACGAACGGCCACATGATCGCCGGCGTCGTCTCGAACTGAAAGCGGTAGTACCAGAAGCCGAACGCCGTCCCGGCGAGGTTGATCGCGACGACGAGCCACGCCATCCGAAGCCCGACGTTCTCCAGCCACCGCGGCAGCGGCGCGAGCCACCGCGGCAGCGGATCGGGTGTCGGGAGCCCGTCGCCGGAGAGGAGTTCCCGGACGTCGGCGCGGGAGACGGCCATGCGCGACGGGATGTGTCGGGGTCACAAAGCCATGGCGGTCCTCCGGTTCGGGTTCCGATACCGAGCCGACGGGTCGCCGCCGTGGAGCGCGACGATCCCCCGACCCGAGAATCGGTCCGGTCCGTCGCCAACGAACACGGATAAGTGCGTCCGCTCCAAGCACCGACCATGCCCGAAGAGACCGACCTCGAGGAACTAAAGCGGGGCACCGAACTGGTCAAGCGGGGGTTCGCGCGGATGCAGAAGGGCGGCGTCATCATGGACGTCGTCGACCCGGAACAGGCCCGGATCGCCGAGGACGCCGGCGCGGTCGCCGTCATGGCGCTCGAAGCCGTCCCGGCGGACATCCGAAAGCGCGGCGGGGTCGCCCGCATGGCCGACCCGGCGCGGGTGTCGGCGATCATCGACGAGGTCTCGATCCCGGTGATGGGGAAAGCCCGGATCGGCCACCACACCGAAGCGCAGATCCTCGAAGCGATCGGCGTCGACATGATCGACGAGTCCGAGGTGCTCACGCCCGCTGACGACGCCTACCACATCGACAAGCGCGAGTTCACCTCGCCGTTCGTCTGCGGGGCGCGGAACCTCCCCGAGGCGCTCCGCCGCATCGACGAGGGCGCGGCGATGATCCGCACGAAGGGCGAGGCGGGCACCGGCGACGTCAACCAGGCGGTCACCCACCAGCGCGCGATCAAGGGCGCGATCCGCGAACTCGAAGGCAAGACCTTCGAGGAGCGAGAGCGGTGGGCGCGCGAGAACGAAGCGCCCGCCGACCTCGTCCACGAGACGGCCGACCTCGGACGGTTGCCGGTCGTGAACTTCGCCGCCGGCGGCATCGCGACGCCCGCCGACGCCGCGCTCATGATGCACCACGGCTGCGACGGCATCTTCGTCGGGTCCGGCATCTTCGGCGCGGAAGACCCCGTCACGATGGGGGACGCGATCGTCGAGGCGACGAACAACTGGGACGATCCCGAGCGCCTCGCCGACATCGCCTCGGGCATCGGCAAGGGGATGAAGGGCCGGTCGAACGCCGGGTTGCGGGAAGAGGAGAAGCTTCAGGGCCGCGGGGTCTGAAAGCCCCTGAACGCACCGGGGCGCCTTTTACGTTTTTTTTGGGCTCGCGGAACGCGCGCTACAGCACCCTCGCGCCGCGGCCGATCTCGGTCTGGTACGCCCGCGCGTCGACCCCCGCGTCGACGAAGGCGTCGACCATGGCCCCCGCGACCGCGCGGCGGTCTCGCCCGTCGCAGGCGGCGACGATCCCCGGTCCGGCACCGCTCACCGTGACGCCCGTCGCGCCGGCGTCGAGCGCGGCCTCGCGGACCGAGTTGTACCCCGTGATGAGTTCGGCGCGCGCCGGCGTGACGACGGCGTCGTACATCCCCCGACCGACGAGTTCCGGGTCGTTCCGACACATGCCGGCCGTCAGCGTCGCCGCGCGGGAGACCGTCGCCACCAGGTCGTCGAGGCTCGCCTCCGTTGGGACGACCCGGCGCGCGTCCCGGGTCGAGACCGCGATCTCCGGGAGGCACGCGACGAGCGGGATCGACGCGTCGATCGAGGTCACTCCCCGATCGGTGGCGATGGTGAAACCCCCGAGCAGCGCGGGCGCGACGTTGTCGACGTGCGCCGCCCCGGAGACGACCGCCTCGCCCTCACCGGCGATCGGGACCAGGTCCCGTCGAGAGAGCCCCCGGTCGTACAGTTCGTTCAGCGCGACGGCGGCCGCCGCGGCGCTCGCGGCGGACGAGCCCAATCCGGACGCCGGCCGGACCCCCTTGTCGATCTTGATGCGGGCGGGGGCCGAGAGCGCCTCCGCGACCGCCCCGACGGTGTTGCGGTCGGGATCCTCGGGGATGTACTGGCTCCCGACGCCGGTCACCTCGATGGTCGTCCGCTCCGCCCGCTCGACGCGGACGACGTCGGCGGGCCGGCCGAGAGCCACCCCGAAGACGTCGAAGCCGCTCCCGAGGTTCGCGCTCGTCGCGGGGGCCCTCACAGCGATCATGCCCTGCCGTTTCAGGAGTCGGAGCAAAAAGGTAGCGGAGCGGAAATCGATTCGCGACGCCCGGACGCCGTCGGCGCGATCGAACGCCGGCCCCGGAAACTCACTCGCGCGAGGTCACGTACAGGACCGGACCGACGACGAGGAGAACGAGGCCGAGAAACAGGTAGTGCATCGGCGCCAGACTCGACGGGGTCATCATGAAGACGAGGCCGAAGACGATCGTGTTGATCGCGAGCAGCCGCTGTGATTTCAGCGGAAGCATCCCGAGCGTCGTCAGTACGAACACCAACAGCAGCGCCTGCCCGACGTTGTAATTGAGCAGGAAACTGTCGATAACCTGTAGCGGGAGCATTCTTGCGGATACCTCGCCCCGAAACCCGCATTAAAGTTCCGTTCTATCGGTCGGCGGCGGGGCCGGTGAAGTCGTAGTGTCGGAGCCAGCCGAACCAGACGGCCGCGATCATCCCCCCGTACCCCATCACGAACAGAACGCTGCCGAGCGTGCCGTAGCCGGCTTCGGTGAGCGTCCACTTCGCGAGTCCCGACCCGACGACGCCGACGAAAAGCACCGCCGCGAGGAGGAGGTTACCGGCCTCCAGCCGACGGTCGCTCTGGTTCTCGCCCATACCCGTGCGGAGGAACCCTACCGCCGTGAATGGCTCGGTTCCCGGTCGAACCGTGATACTCGAAACCATCCCACGCGCCTCCGAGAAGGATATGTCGCGGCCGTCCGAGTGCCGACCATGGACTACCGTTGTCTCCCCGAAGCGCACCGACCCGTGTTCCGACGACTGGTTCGGTACGCGTTCAGCCCCGAGCGCGGCCCGGATCCGGACGACGACGAGGAGATCGAACGGCCGGATATCTATCGTCGTCGCGGCCTCTACGACGTCGACGCGGCCGTTCCCGACGAAGAGCTCGACGGGGACGATCTGCTCGCCGTCTGCGGCTACTACGCCTTCACCGCGCGCGTTCGTGGCGGCTGGCACCCCCTCGGCGGGGTCAGCGCCGTCGCGTCGCCGCCCGAGACGCGTCGGCAGGGGCACGTCGGTCGCCTCCTTTCGAGCCTCCTCCGCGAGTTTTGCGACCGGGGGACGTATTTCTCGGCTCTCTGGCCGTTCGAGTACGGGTTCTACCGCCGATTCGGCTACGCGATGGCGAACACGCACGCGCGGACGGTCGTCCCGCCCGCGGAACTGGCCGAGGCGTGCGGCGACGCAGGCGGCCGTTTCCGTTCGCTCGACGCCGACGAGCACCCCCGGCTCGACGACGTCCACCGCGAGTGGGCCACGGAGGCGCTCGCGATCCGCCGAACCGAGGGATGGTGGCGACACCGCGCGTTCTCGTGGTGGCGGACGGACCCCTACGCGTACGGCTGGGAGGACGACGACGGCGACCTCCGGGGGTATCTCTTTTACACCGTCGAGGAGGAGGACGACGAGAAGATCATGAACGTCGGGGAGTTCGCGGCCGCCGACGCCGAGACTCGGCGGCAGCTCCTGCGCTTCTGCCGCGACCACGACTCGCAGGTCGACGCGGTTCGCCTCCACGGTCCCGCGGCGGAGGCGACGTCGCTTCCGGAGGCGCTCTCGGATCCTCGCGCCGCGTCGGTCGAAATCGAGCCCGGGCCGATGGTCCGGATCGTCGACGTCGAAGCCGCCGCGGCGGCGCTCGCGTACCCCGACGGAGTCGCTGGATCGGTGACGGTCGAAGTGACGGACGATCGATGCCCGTGGAACGACGGCGCGTTCGAACTCGTCGTCGACGGCGGCGAGGCGGCGTGCCGGCCGACCGACGCCGACCCCGCGGTTCGGCTGAACGTGCGGGCGCTGTCGAAGCTCGTCGTCGGCTCGAAGTCGCTTGCGGCGCTCGCGCGCCGCGGTGAGGCGACGGTCGAAGACGAGACGGCAGCGAAGACGCTCGCGGCGGCGTTCCCGCCCGAGCCCGTGTACCTCCGCGAAGGATTCTGACGGTTCCGTCCGACTCGACCGATAGAAGAGTGCGCGTCGGAATCAGAGACGGTCCATGCCGCCCTTCGAGGACCGACGCCCGCGGGAAAGGACTCCTCTCAGCCCGGTCAACCATTCGGCGTCGTCGCGTCGCCGCCGACCGCGGTCGCGAGCGGCCTCATCCGCGGACAGGCGGACGGCCGCGGCGGCCACCGCCGACGCGAGCAGCGCGTTGAACAGCGCGACGATCAGCGCCCCCGGAGTGAAAACGGCGATGAACAGTCCGTTGACCAGCAGCCAACAGCCCATCGCGAAGAGAAGCGGGTTCAGTTCGTCGAGCAGGTCGACGCCGTTCCGATTTCGGTTCCGACCGGCGCGGTTCGTTTTCGATCGCGTCGCGGAACCGAGTCCGTCGACGTACTCGCCGATCTTCGTTCTGTCCCACCTCGACCGCGAGGTCCTTCTCCGTGGGCGGCCTCTCGAAGGCATGAAAGATACTTCCGCCCCACACGTTATGAAAACCCGTCAGACGATCGGCTGACGGACGGCGTCTCACGGGGATGCACCGCGCTCTGCGGTGACGTCGGCGTCGGTTTCTATCTGCGTGCCGCCACACTCGGCGCAGGTGTAACGCTGCCGATCGAAGGCCGATCCGCAGACGCGACAGAACCACGCGTTCGACCGACGAGCGCGAGCGGACCGCGCGTCGCCGCTCGAACGGGGCGAGGGCGAGCGGAGGGCGTCGACCAGCCCGTTCGCCGCCGCACGGAGCCGGGGGAGCCGGCGCGTCACGTCGGGCTCCTCTCGACGGCGACGGCCCGGCTCGCGACGGCGAGCACGTCGGCGACCCGCGTCCGCTGGTGGGTGATCTGCCGTCGCTCCGAGTCGTAGACGATCACCCCGATGTCCGCGAGCTTCGGCAGGTGAACGTGGTGGAGGGACCGCGCGATCTGTCGGCGGTTCGCGTCCGATTCGTCCGTCGCCTCGAGCCACTGGACCCGGTCGACGATCGTCTCGAAGTCGACCGGATCGTCCGAGAGATCCGAGAGCGCTTCGAGGACGCTCCGCCGCCGCGGATGGGCGAGCGCGTTTATCATCGTGTCCACGCGCTTTCCGTTCCGCGGTCGTTGTTTGTTCGTCACCATCGCGGCTATGTCATAGCCACAGTAATAAGAGCCACCACGACCGTTACTCACCGTTTGTCACCGTTTCGGCCCGGTTCGCTCGCGTTTCAGCTTCTCGACGTTCAGAGAGCGGCATTCGAGGCGCCGATTTCGGCGGATTGTCCCGTCTACGAACGGTCTGAACGGAGAAAACGATCTAGAATCGATCATTATCACTTCACCTATCACGGCGCACCCACGATCGATGCGTCGCAGTGGTCATCGATCAGGTACGTCGACGCTCGCGCGTCTCGACCATCCGGTTCTCGTCACCCCGACGAGGACGTACCGCTCGGCGGTGCGCTGTACTGATCGTCGGCGTACCGATCCGACCCGTCGAAATTATCGACTATCAGGCATACGTGAGGTTTTTGTTCTTAGACTCCTACGTCGGATCTAAGCAGGGTGTGTACACGATATGAAGGACGAAACCGATCCGGCGGACGTCGCGTGGCAACTGTACCTCGACCGCGGAGTCATCCTCCCGGGCTACGCGGGCGAGATCGTCGAGCGGCGGAGCGCGTTGCGCTCCTAACGAAACCGCGTCACGTCTTTTCGGTGCACGGGACGGGCGGCGACGGCCGGCTGACGCCCACGGTCGCTCGCTTCGATCGTCGCTCGCCTTCCGTCGTCACTCGTCTTCGACCCGGCGTTCACGAGCCGGCGCGGACGGATGAAGCTCGATTCCGACGTCCGCGGGCGTGATAACGTCGGGCAACGCGTCGTCTCGGTCGCCGACGACGTCGTCGAGGATCTCGCGGAGGTAGGCGTCGAACAGTTCGGGATTTTCGCTCATCGGGAAGTGACCGATCTTCGCCATCTCGACGGCGACGGCACCGTCGCCGATCCCCTCCGCGGTTTCTCGCCCGTCGTCGGGCGTCGTCAGGTAGTCGTACTCGCCGTTGACGACGTAGACGGGACACCGCTCCGCGTCGATCCGATCGAGTTCGCCCCGGTAGTCGTGATCGACCGAGTAGTAGTACAGATCCCCCTTGAACACGCCGGTCGCGCCCTGTTCGTAGAGGTACATCGTCTCCCGACGCGCCGGTTCGGGGCTCTGCGGAGCCATGAGCCCCCAGCACGAGTACGCGTTCACCTCCGTGGTGTTGACGCGGGGATGGTCGAGCCAGTCGATGTAGAAACCGGGACTGTGGGCGGCACACTCCAGACCGATCAGCGCGCGGAAGCGATCCGGGTACCAATCCGCGAGTTCGAGGACGACGTTACCGCCCATGCTCGACCCCATGTAGATCGGATCGTCGAGCTCCAGCGCGTCGACGATGCCGACGATCGTCTCCACGAATCGATCCGCCGTGAGCGTGTAGTCCTCCTCCCACCACGCCTGGGTCGTCGGCGGGACGGACTTGCCGTGAAACGGCAGGTCGTACGCGATGACGCGGAACCGATCCGTGATTCCCTCGTCGGCCAGCAGGTGACGCCACTCTTGGCAGTTGTTTCCCGCCGTGTGCTGACAGAGCAACGGGACCCCGTCCTCCGGTCCGTTCTCCTCGAAGTACACCCGGTGGTCCACGCCGCCGACCTCGACGTGCACGTACCGCCCCGTGATCTCCTCTATCGTCCCGTGTTCGGCTCCGGCGCTCACCTCATCCACCCCCTCCGTTGTGCGCGACGCGCATCAGATCCAGCGCCCGCTGGAACGGTCGCAGGTTCTGGAAGATCTTCTCGTTGTCCCCCGTGAGCCGGAGATGACCGTCCTCGCCGCGGACCGCGGTTCGATAGTGAGAGGCGACGATCTCGTGGTTGAACGGCGGCGGCATCTCCCGAACGAACTCGTTCCACGCCTCGCGCGATCCCTCGATGCCGAACGCCCACCGGTGGTTCAGCCCCGGATTCGGAATCACGTCGCGAACCCGTCCGCCGTCCATCCGGATCAGGAACCGCTCGTCGCCGATCTCCACGTAGAAGTCCTCGTCGAACTTGTCGTGACCACGAACCCGCATCTCCGGGTCGTCGTTGACGGTTTCCTTGTAACGCTCCCACCACTCGTGACTCGCCAGCTCCGTGTCGTTCATTCGACAACACCCGCCGGGTAGCACGGCGACCGCGATAATCAATCACAGCCCACGCGAGTTTGAATGTCGCGTCCGACGACTGCGCGCGGCGCGCGCGCCGGCCGTTCAAACCGCCGACGGCACTACCGTCGGACCGGAACCGGTTGTCCGGCGGAAATGAACGGCTCCGACGATCCGCGAGCGGAAAAGGACAGCCGTCCGTTCTCGTCGCACCACACGCCCCAGACCGGCACCGCGGGGATCTCGTAATCCTCTGGGGTTCGGTAGCGACACGCCAGCGTCCACTCGCGAGCGAGCATTACCACGCCTCCGCCGGCGTCCGCTTCCGTGCGTCTGCTCCGTCGGCGACGCCCCACCGGGCGGGCGTCGTCACGAAATCCGCGCTTCCGGTCGCCGACGAACGTCGATGTCGCGACTGCATACGTCTGTTTTAGGTGAACCTAAAAACTAAATACGCGTCGATTCACGACGGTCGACGCGAACCCAACTTCGAAGGAGGCCCGGACGAACTCGGCGACACACCCACCCTGACAATGTTCGTTCCGAGCAAAAGAGCGGGGAAATAACACGAAATATATATGTACGCTCGCCAGACAAGAACGCGAAATGGCGAGCGTATCGACCGCTCGGGGGGACGGTGTGCGGGGCAAAGCCTTCTCGGTGGCGCGGCGCGGCGAGAACGAAGGGACGAAGGCGACACGATCGACCGAGCGGGAGGGAGCCCGTGGGTCGTAAGGACGATCGCGCCGTTCTCCGCGGTCGCGTCGCGTCGCTCCGCGATCGGGTCGCGACGGCGCTGTCTCACCCCCGGCGCGGAGACGACCGCTCCGTGGATGATCGCTCCACGGGCGACGAGTCGTCCGACCGCGCCGATTCCGAAGAAGACGGAAAGCGGTCCCGCCACGCCGAACTGCTCGTGAACGACGAGATGCGGGCGATCGCCCGCCGGCTCTTCGAGGCGTCGAACGCCGACGACCTCCGGTTTTCGGTGACTACGGACTCCGAGGGGCACGGCTACGCGCGCGTCGAGTTGGTCTACGACGCGGAGGCCGATCGGTGACCCGGGGAAACCAGCCGTTCACTCCCGGACGCTGTACCCATTCCGTGACCGTCGGCGATTCGAATCCGGCGGCGCCGATCGTCGGCGATGCGCGCTGTCGAACGACGTCTCCTTCCCGTGCGTGGTAGTATCGGGAACTCGAAAGCGGGAACTCGACGAAGATCTCCTTCGGGTCCGTCCCGACTCTGGCTCGGATCCCTCTCACTCCTTCCGCAACGATCATCTCACGCTCGCCTGCTCGATTTCGTCCCTGAGCATCTCTCGAACGAAGAGCGCGAAGCCGTGATCGACTCCGCTACTCCACATCGCGGTCTCCTCCGGATAGCCGGGGAACGTTTCGTCCCAGACTGCGCTGACCAGTATGCCTTCTCGATCCGTCATGACGAGACGTCCGAGCGCTTGTTGCTCTGCGGTATCGTCCAGTTTGGCGAGCATAGCCGAGTCGAACAGCACCGCGTCGGGGATTTCTTCCCGCATCCGACGCTCGATCGTCTCGCTTTCGGTGCTGACGAGGACCGAAACGCCCCGTTCGAGGGCGTCCCGAAGTTGATGCAGCACGTCTTCGTCGAAGACGCTCTCGTGAACCAGTATCAGCACGATTTCATCCTCCGCCTGTTCTATCAACGAGAGCGTTTGCTCGGTTACCCCATTGTAGTTTTCGAGCGCCCACACGCCGCGTTCGACCTCCTTGTAAACCGGCTCGATCTCGCGGAGCGACCGCTCGACCGCGTCGAAATACGAATCGTACTCGTTGCGGAGGATGCGAAGCGCGGTGTCGACGCTCACCGCCTGGAACACCTTGGGCTCCGCCCGTTGGACCTGAACCAGCCCCTTTCGAGCGAGGCGATCGAGAGCGCCGTACATGCGCGACCGGGGGACGTTCGTCACGTTGCTCACGTCTCTGGCGGTGCCCTGCGGGAAGTGAGCGAGCGCGACGAAACACTTCGCCTCGTACTCGGTCAATCCCAGCCTCTGGAGCGCGGTGGTCGCCTCGTTCCCGTTCATACCGTGTAAACTGCTTCGAGACGGTTAGGATGACCGGCCCCGTGCGGCCGTGGCGACCACACACCCGTTTCAGCGGCGCGCTCGATGAAAATGCGCGGTCTCCACTTCAGCCAAATTTGATAACAGGAGTTATGCTACCTCTGGAGAGCGATCGGTCAAGTGAGCTCCCTGGCCAAGAAGGTAACTGATAGTCTCGACGAGAGATGTGACGGCGAGGGTCATTGGGAGTGCTTCAATGAATCCAAGGGGGCCGGTCATCCCAACCGGACAGAGTAAACAAAAGATACGGAGGGGTATCGCGGAGGTTCGGGGAGAAATTGTGTACTGCGGTACAGGGCGGTACAACCTCGCCGTTTACGGCGGAGATACAGCGCCCGTCGTCGGTCACTTTCACTGTGTGTCGAGGGGTCACATTCCACCGGTTCGCTTGGGTGAATGTGCGTGGAAAACTGGCAGTCCACTCGGTGTTTGCTTCATCAAAACGTAAGTAAACTGTCATTAACCGATCAGGTGACTCGAAGCCCTTCGCGGGTACGAGTAACGGCTTCGTGGCAGCGTCAGTGGTCGACAGTCCACCAACCGTAGATTCCCGACCATCCGAATCGACGGGAGTACCATAGGAACTTCGGGAAGCATCACCCTTTCGCACGGCGAGGATGTCACATCCCGCGCGGCCTTGATAGCCCCTTTATCCGGACCAAGATGGGGACAACTCGAACGAGACACTCGCGGTCAGACATTGTGAAAGAGTAGCACTGCGTGTCGACGATGGGCCTGTCAAGCACTATGGAAAGTATGGGTGTGAGTTCAACCAGCGGCTTATCGAGAGAGCCGAAAACAGGAGACTAGAACGTTCCAAACCTTGCAGGAGGGTATCTTTCTGCACGCAAAAGTATCGGAATATACATATGTAACATGTTGATACTCAGTGTTTTAATACCTGAAATAACATAAAAAGAACTAATATCCAGTTGGGGATCCTGATAGTCGTAGTATGCAGAGTAACCGTAGACGTTTCATGATCGGTGCAGGGGCAGCAGCACTAGGTATCGCGGGTCTCGGTGCGGGCAGTACGGTAATCGCATCGGATCACTCAGGGCTCGCCTTTGCAGAAGTGAACGCAGAAGATGAGTATGTCGTAATCGAGAACACGGGCGACGAGGGTTTCGACCTCTCGGGATACTGGATGGAATTCGAGCATGGACAGAACGTCAGCCAAGCACGAGAGTTCCCGGATGGGGCGGTCGTTGAGGCCGGCGAAACACTAACCGTGGCGTCGGGCGCAGAAGACGTTGATGACGCGGACGTGACGTTCGATTACGACAGAGGCGTCATCAACAACGACGGGAGTGATACGATGGCGATTCTCGAACCCGACGAGGAGACGGTCGTCGTGACGAGCGACGAATCCACGTCAGACGAGAGCGGTGAAGGTGACGACGGTGAAAGCGGTGATGAAGAAACGGACGATCGGAACGTTGAGGAAGAGAACACGATCACTATCACCGTCGTTGACGAAGAGACGGGTGATCCGATCGAAGGGGCGGAGGTAACTGGTGTCATCCACCTTCCCGGCCCCGCAGAGGACTACTTCGAGATCGAGACGAACAGCGAGGGGGTCGCTGAAACCACGTCTCCTGCCGTCTATCACGAGATCGAAGTCAGTGCAGATGGATACTACGACGGCAACGCGACTGCCGACCTCGAAGAAGGCGACAAGTCGGTCACCGTCGAACTTCAGCCTGAAAGTGACGACGGCGACGACGAAGAGTCAGACGAAACCGACAGTTCGGACGAGACGGACGACACGGGCTCTGAAGGGTCTGGAGACGGTGACGAGACTGACGAAGACGACGGAACAGAGGAAGAAAACGCGGCTGACGAGGACTGCTAAACCGATTATCTAACCATATATTTTGTAGGTCAGCCGCCATTACCAACTGACCCCTGTGACTCGTATTCGATGAGAAGGTCTGGCGCGTCGAGTTTGAGACGAGCTGGTCCGTCGGAGCAGAGTGAACTACCCCGGCCTACTCGCTCACGGCTGACGCCGTTCGCTCCGTGAGGCCGGGGCTTCCTGCTTCCACGACGCGCTTTGCAGGAACCGACTCGGTTCCCGGAGGGAGCGCAGTCTCCACAGGCATTGAATCGGAGTGAACCACTCCTACGTGATCGAGGCCGCGAGAAAGAATGTTCAGCGCCGCGTTCGCGTCTCTGTCCGCTTCGAACCCGCATGAAGGGCACGAGTGCTCGCGGACCCACAGCGGTTTATCGGTCGAAACACCGCATTGTGAACACTCTTTGGTCGTCCCTCGCGGATCGACCGCGACGAAGTGCGTCCCTTCGCGGTCGCACTTGTATTTGAGCATCCGCAGGAACGTTCCCCACGACGCCGACGCGCGGTTACGACTGTTCGACGGGAGTTCCATTAGCCCCTTCGCGTCGAGATCTTCGACGGCTACGAGGTCGTATTCTCGCGCGTAGTATGCAGACAGTCGGTGAAGGAAGTCGCGGCGCTTCCGTTTCAGGTCGGCGTGGCGTTGGGCGACTACCCGCTGTTGGGTGCGGTAGTTCGCGGAGCCGTGCTGTTTCCGGGAGAGTTTTCGTTGTGCGCGTTCCAACCGCTCGCGTTCCTCGGAGAGATCGAGCGACCCGACCGAGAACCCGTCCGAGTCGTGGGTGTACGAGAGAATCCCTACGTCGATACCGACGCACCGTTTGGGATTCTCGGGTTTCGGTGGCGCGTCGTTTTTGGTTTCGATACCGAGGACGGCGAACCACTCGCCCGTGGGTTCTCGTTTGACCGTGACTTGTTTGACCGCCGAGTCGTCGGGTATCTCGCGGTGGAGTCGGATCGGTATCTCGCCGATCTTGCTCAACCACAACTGGGGCCAACCGCTCGTATTCTTGAGCTTGAAGCCGGTCTGATTGTAGGTGAGCGAACGGTAGTCCCGAGGACGCTTCCACTTCAACATCCCAACAGCGCGTCCGTTCTCTTTCTGTGCTTTGAGCGTCGAAAGGTTATCGTAGACGCGCTTGACAACCATCTGAAGCACCTTCGAATGAACGTCCTTCAGGCCGTTCCACCACTTCTTGAGGTCGGGGAGTTGGCCCTGAAGGTCGTAGCGGGCCGGGATACCGCCGTCGGATTTGTTGAGTTCGTAGAGGCAGTGGTTGTACAGTTGCCGACACACGTCGATGTGGTGGCGAAGCTCGTTGCGGGTGGCTTCGTCCGGCGTGAGTCGGTACTTGTAGTTGTACTGCATAGACTACTCGTCTGAATCAGGTTCGGAAACGCGGACGACCTTCACGTCGGCTCCTCGCCACCGCTTCGGAACGATGACATGGGCGCTGTTCCCCGACGGTTTCGCGGTGCCATCGAGGACTTCGTGACCGTCGATTTCAAACCGATCCATTACGAGTGTATAGACTATGGATAGACAAAAGTGTATCGGTACGTGGGCCTGTGGGCCGGCTACCGAACACGTTTGAGAACTGTGCGGCGTTGACGAGACGCGCAGCGTCTCGTTCGCACACAAGAGCGAAGCTCTTGTGAACGCTGTATCCCCTCCCTACTCGCGCCTTCGGCGCTCGTTGAGGAAGGGGACTTAGCGCCTCAATTCAGTTAAAACCGTTGGGGGAAATTCTGAGTTTCACCCGATTTTGATAGTCGCTACTCTTGATGAAACTAACTCCTGAGTGGTACTGAATGGCTACGTGAAGCTACATCCTATCTCACTGTAGACATCTTCGGCAATCGAAAATCGACATACAAAGACCCAACCGCCCGTTCGATGACTGGACTGTACTCGTGAACCAGAGTAAGATTTATACGGACACCCCTCACGTCTTGTCAATGACTTCCATTCAGAATGGGAGTGGGCCAACGCGGATTTGAACCGCGGACCTCCCGGTTATCAGCCGAGCGCTCAACCTGACTGAGCTATTGGCCCAGGCGAGCGCATTCAGTTGTTGCGCGCTATTCCGTTTAAGGGTTTCCTTTTAGCGCCTCGCGTCCGTCTTTCGGTTTGAGCGCGTCGCACCCGACCGAGAATCGCGACGGACGCCGCGTTTCGAGACGACGAAATCGGATCGTACGGTAGCGTGGCGGCGCAACCCGCGCCGTTGCGGGTGCAACGCGAATGCGACGCGGGGCGAACGGCCCTATCCGTCGCTCTTCTCGTCGTCGTCGAACCGGTACGACTCCGGGTCCACGTCGTAGGTTTCGTCCTGCGGGAAGCCGGCGGTCCAGACCCCGCCGGTGACGAACCCGTCCATCCGCTTGTCGAGGTACGGGCGGAGGACGAAGCGCTTGAGCGCCTCGCGGATCGGGTACCGCGTCACGGGGACGGCGAGCAGGAAGCCGATGGTGTCGGTCACGAGCCCCGGCGTGAGGAGGAACGCCCCGGCGGCGATGAGCAGCCCGCCGTCCACGAGTTCGTTCGCCGGAACCTCGCCGACGGCGAGCTTGCGCTGCAACCGTCGCAGCGCGCTCCGACCCTCGGCGCGGACGAGTAACATCCCGACGAGCCCGGTCAGCACGACGAGCGCCACGGTGGCCTGCCAGCCGAGCAGGCCGGACACCGGGATGAGCAACAGCGCGTCGGAGAGGGGAATGAGCAACAGGAGTGCGATGATCCACCGCGTGCGCATACCTCGCCCTTCCCGGTGCGGCTGTATAGCCCTTTTCCCTCGCGCGACGGCGGGGGCGGCGCGGTTGGCATCACGCGCGGTGCGCCTCGAAGCGCTTACGCCGCTCGCTCCCCGAGGACGGCGCATGAACGACGACACGCGCGTCGAGTGGCGCGAGTGGGGTCCCGAGGCGTTCGAGGAGGCCCAGCGCACCGACAAGCCGGTCCTGCTGTCGATGTCGGCGACGTGGTGCGCCGACTGCCACGAGATGGACGCCGAGACGTACGCGGAGCCGCGCGTCGCCGCGAACCTCAACGACGGGTTCGTCCCCGTCCGCGTCGACGTGGACCGCCAACCCCGCGTGCGCGAGCGGTACAACATGGGCGGGTTCCCCTCGACGGTGTTCGCGACGCCCGACGGCGACCTCCTCACCGGGGCGACGTACCTCGGCCCCGACGGGATGCGGCAGGTGCTCGAACGCGTCCGGGAGATGTGGGCCGAGAAGGGGGCCGACGCGGGCCGGATCCCTCGCGGCCTCCGGGGGGAGTCGACGCCGCGCGGCGAGGTGACGTCGATCATCGAGGCGCACGTCGCGGGCCAACTGGACGACAAGTTCGACCCCGAGCACGCCGGGTGGGGGTCCGACGCGAAGTTTCCGCTGCCGCGGACCGTCGAGTTCGCGCTCAAGCGCGAGCGCGAGCAGGCGCTCCGAACGTTCGACGCGATCCGGGACCACCTCCTCGACGACGTCGCCGGCGGGTTCTTCCGGTACGCCGGCCGGCGGAACTGGTCCGACGCCCACCACGAGAAGCTCCTCGACGACAACGCCGCCCTCGTCCGCGCCTTCTCGAACGCCTACCTCTACACCGGCGAGGACGCCTACCGACGCCCGGCCGAGCGGACGATCGGCTACCTCGCGGACGACCTCTGGACCGGCGTCGCTTTCGGCGGGAGTCAGGGCCCCGCCGCCGGTCGGGACTACTACGCGCTCGACGCCGAGGGGCGCGCGGAGGAGACCCGCCCCCGGACCGATCTGACGGCGTACGCCGGCGCGAACGCCCTCGCCGCCGAGGCGCTCCTGTGCTACCACGCCTACACCGACGACGACCGCGCTCGCGAGTACGCCGGCCGCGCGCTCGATTACCTCGCCGCCGAACTCGTCGGCTCGGACGGAACAGTCACCCACTACGCGGCGGGCGACGACGAGGGCGAGTCGGGGCTGCTCGAAGACCACGCACGAGTCGCGGCCGCGTTCTGCCGATCGGAACAGGTCCGCGGCGAGGGGCTGGCGGTCGCGCGCGCCGTCGCCGACCGCGCGATCGAGACGCTGTTCGACGAGGGATCGTTTCTGGACGGCCCGACCGCCGGCCCGGGCCTGCTCGACCGCCCGCTCAGACCCATCGACGGAACCGTCGAGATGACCGACGCCCTCGTCGACCTCGCCGCGCTCACGGGCGACGACGCCTACCGCGAGGTTGCCCGCGAGGCCGTGGCGGCGTTCGCCGGGGCGTGGGATCGACTCGGCGTTCAGGTCGCGGGCTACGGCTCCGTCGCGGCCCGCCTCTGCGGCGAACCGCTGGTCGTCGCCGTCGCGACCGAGCCGGGGTCGGACCTGCACCGCGCCGCGCTGCGCGTCGCGGACCACGAGAAGGTCGTCGTCCCGAACGCCGGGAATCGCTTCGATCTCGACCCGAACACGGCGTCCGTCCTCGCCGGCGGCGACCCGGAGCCGGCCCGGACGCCCGACGAACTGATGGCGCGAATCGAACGGCGGTCCTGACCGCCCCTCGACGGCCCCGAACGCTCGCTCGACCACGACCCTCCCTTCCGGCCGAACGACGATCTTGACCTCGCGCGTCCAACGGTGATAAACACCCGTTGCGTTTATCCCATCGGCGTTTCATGTCCACGCCATGGCCAGCCTCCGCGACCTCGGCTTGTCGGAGTACGAGGCCCGTGCGTACCGGGCGTTGCTCCGGAACGCCCCGACAACGGCGAAGGAGTTGTCCCGCGCGAGCGACGTGCCGATGGGGCGGATCTACGACGTGCTCTCGGCCCTCGAACAGTACAATCTCGTCCGGAGTCAGGCGGCGAGCCGGCCGAAAAAGTACGTCGCCGTCGAGCCGGACGCCGCGCTCGACCGGCTGCTCGACGACAAGCGGCGCGAACTGGACGAGAAAGCCGCACAGTACGAGGCGATCGTCGACGAACTCGTCGACGAACTCGACGCCGCGAAGCCGGTCGAGGAGAAGTTCTGGACCGCGGCGGTCGGTCCCGACGAAACCCTCGACCTCCTCCTCGAACGGCTCGCGGCGGCGGACGAGTCCGTCGTCGTGGTCGCCGGCACGTCCTCGGCGCAGTTCGATCTCGGCGAGGTCGGCGAACTCGTCGCCGAAGCGCTGGAGGAGGCGCTCGACCGCGGCGTGACGGTCTCGGTGTTGATGACGCCGGAGTTGGTCGACCGGTTGCCCCGCAGCGTCGGCGAGCGCTACACCGCCCGGCTCGCCGATCACCCGTCGTTCGCGGTGCGGACGACGGACACGGTGTCTGGCGCGTTCAACCTCATCGACGACGCGGAGGTGTGCATCGAGGTGCCGAACCCGCTGCACCCCGGCGAGGCGTTCGCGATGATCGACCTCAAGGACCGGGCGTTCGCCGCGGACGTGCGCGACGTCTTCGATCCGCGGTGGGAGGACGCGGAGCCGCTTTCGTTCTGACCGCGTAGCCTCGTCCGCCCGACGATCACTCGTCCGTGCTGGCTCTGCTACTCGTCCGGGTTCCGCTCGGTGACCCTCACCGGACTACGTACTGGTATATACCGGACACGATGTTTCCGGTGAAACGGGGGTTTCTTCCCCCGATGACGATCGTCGACGAACGCCTACCGGAACAGCTCGAGTTCCGCACGCAACTGCTGTATCGTGACCTCGCGCTCGGCGTGCGCGTTGTGCTGGTGGATGGACTCGTCGTTCGACTGCTTCATGTGGACAACGGCGTCGTCCGGCAGGTGGTCGAACCGATCGACGACGGACTCGGCCATGGAGCGCACGCAGTCTTCGACGAACTTCGCGTTCGCGTGCGCGTGGTAGGTCATGTGGTCCTCGTCGGGCCGCTTCGCGAGGTTGTAGATGCGGGCGCTCATCGAGTCGCGCGCGATGTCGATGACCTCCAGCAGGTCCACGTCGGGCGAACCCTCGCTCGTGATCGTCAGGGTGGCGTGGCCGCGTTGGGAGTGACCCGGCTGCGGCACGGCGTCGAGGAACTCCGTGATGACCTCGTCTTCGACGCCGAGTTCTTCGAGCTCGTCGCGCGCCCGCGCCGTGGACATCCCCTGCGAGCAGGGGCAGACCGTCATGCCCGTCACGCGTGCGCCGATCTCCTCTCTCGTCCCCTCTTCGGTGGCGACGGCGCTGGCGATGATCTTCGAGGTTCCCTGCGTCCCGAGGTCGCTCTCCGGCGTCCGCTCGCGGGTCATGAGCTCCGCCGTCATGCGCACCTCGGCCGTCGAGGTGTAGTCGTGCTTCTCCAGCAGCCGTTCGGCCGCGTCGCCGCAGACATCCTCGACGCGGTATGTCGGCTCGCTCACGGCGGATTCGAGCGTCTCGTCTATGACCTGCATGTTCCGGCTCATGTCCGCGCCCTTGCGGGTCGCGGGGAGGTCGACGAAGACCGAGAAGTCGGCCATGAGAACGATCGGGCGCTTGCCGTCGCGGGCGACCTTGACCAGTTTCTCGACGCCCGTGACGCCGACCTGGCTGAGCCCGACGGTCACGTCGGGGCGGTTTGCCTGTACGTCAGGCAACTGGTGACTCATCGTCGGAGAGGACGGATGCGTGCCGATTAGGGCTTTCGATACCGGGGACTCCTGTTCCGCGGCCGAAAACGAGGGCGGGCGACGGGCGTCCTCGCCGCTCAGGGCCAGTCGTCGCGCCGCTCTCCCTCGAACGGGTCCTCGTCCGCCGTTTCGTCCGCGAGTTCCCATCCGGCGGCTTCCGCGGCGTCCTCGACCGCAAGGAACTCCCACCCCGTCTTCTCGGCTACGGCGGCGTCCTCGTCGGTCGTACCCACGAAGACGTGGCGGTCGGTGTCGAACTGCCGTTCTACGTTTTCTAAGCTCTCTTCGACCCCGCGCGGCCCCGAGAAGAAATCCTGTCGGATCCGCCGCTTTCGCGTGAAGTTCGTCACGACGTAGGTCGGTTTCTCGCTGACGACGCCGACGTACTTGGTCCACTGACGCGCGTCGTTGAACACGGCGTTGGGGTCCGAAAGCGCCTCCAGGGCCGCCAACTCGAACGCGAGCGTCATCGTCCCGCCGGTTTCCATACGCACGATTCCCGCGGCCGGTGGAAAACGCCTTCGGTCCGTGCGGCGGACTTCTCGGCCCACCCGCCGGCTCAGGAGGCGACGACCCGATAGTACCTCGTGAAGACGACGACGTCGTCTTCGCGGAGATCGTCCGGAAGCGGTCCGAGATCACCGGCGATCCCCTCGGTCCGGGCGAGGATGCGATCTTTCGCCGCGTCGCTCAGCTCGTCGAACGAGCGGACTCGCGCCGCCGTCGGAAGGCGCTCGGTCTCCGTCACCGCGATCGACGGCGTCGCCGAATATCGAGACATACGGTATCAATTACCACGATCGTTCATAGCTCTTTGGTCTCCCTCCCGTCCGCGTTCGACGTCCTCAGCGAGGATCCGGCGAGTATCCGCTGGAACACGAGTACCGTCCGAGTTCGACGGGCCGGATCGGGTCCGGCCCGTCGAGTCGAGTGGGTTGCTCGACGTAGTACAGGGTGAGGGCGACCAGCTCGTCGTCGTGGCGGCTGTTCCAGCGGTGACACAGGTGCGCCGCGAGGTGCCGACGAAGCCGCTCGTCGTCGCTTCGCCGGACGGTGACGAGGTACTTTCGCCACCGAGCGTTGGGGTACGTCCGAGCCACGTCGGGCGGTCGGTCGAACGTGACGGACGACCCCCGAAGCGCGTCGATCCGCGTCCCCGATTCGAGTCGCCCCGGCACCACGTACCAGCCGTCCGTCCTCGGCGGGTTCGCGAACATGTTCCACTGACTCTCGTCGGGGGCGACGTTCGCGACCGTGCTCGGGCCCGCCGACGGGTCGACGTACCCGAGCGCCGCGGCGTTCCAGACGAGGACGAGAGTCAGGAACACCGCCGCGAGAGGCGACGCGATCCGATTCCACGATCGGGCAGCCGCCGTCAGCGTTCTCGACGAGGTGGTTACCGGGGAAAGGCCGCCGAACCGGTCGAGGGGGCCGCTCGACTCGCGCACGCGTTGGAGCGCCGTCGTCGCCGCGCTCTCGACGGCGTCCCAGACCTCCTCGGGGAGGAACGCGAGCAGGGCGGCGATCGAAACCAGCGGAAAGAGCCCGAGGCGCATGGTCAAGAGCATCCCGAGGTGCGTCCCGACGAACCCCAGCGCGAACAGCGCTCGCGGGCGACCGACGAGGAGCACCAACAGCGGGGAGCAGACGAGCATCGCGAGCCAGCCCCGCCCGAGGAGGGTGAGCAGTTCGGGGTGTCGCGCGAGTTCGTTCCCGAACCCCACGACGAACTGGTCGAGGCTGAACACGTACAGGATCGCGTCCCCGCGCAGCCAGTCTCCCCCTCGAAGCTTCAACGCGGCGTTGCTGGCGTAGACGAGCACCGCCTGGAGCAAGAGCGCGGCGGACGCCGCGTTCGCTACCCGACGCCGGGGACGTCCGGATCCCCGTCGACGCGCGTCGACCGACCAGCGCTCGCCGAGGGGGAGAAACAGGGCCCAAACGAGGAGCCACGCGAGCAGCGCGTCGCCGCCGTTGAGGACGAACGGGTTACGCGCCTGTAGGGACGCCAGGAGTCCGAGCGAAATCGCCGTCGAGAGCGTCGTCCGGTGGCCGACCAGCAGCGTCGCGGCGAACACGGCGGCGAGCGCGAAGAGCGCGATCTGCGCCCGCGCCGACCCGGCGAGGGCGTGCGGTGACAGCTCGTAGTAGTCCGGGGCGGTGGCGAAGAGCGAAGCGCGCGGGAGAACGCCGGCGTCGGTGTAGAACGCGCCGACGTCGCGCGCGCGGAGGAGCAGATCGGCGAGCAACAGCAGCCCGAGAGAAATGCGGAAGGCGGCGAGCGCCCGCGCGTCGACGCCGAACCGGCGCGCGACCGCGACGCGGGCGCGGGCACCGAGACGTCTCGCGAGCGTCCACGTACTCCATCTCGTCATCGTTCGGGTAATTCGGTAAACGGGTATGTGTGTTCCGTCGTCGACGCGACGTCCGCGGCTACTTCGGGAGCGTGCGGCGGGGGTCCCGGCGCGCGCGGAGAAGGGTCACGAGCCCGGCACCGACGAGCGACGCGCCGATACCGTTGACGACCACGAACACGGGGACCGCGAGGGGGTAGCGGTAGCATCCGTCGTAATACGCTATCGTCCCGGAGCCGGTCAGGTGTACTCCGCCGGGATCGGAGACCGGATCGACGAGACAGCTCCCGCCCACCGGATCGGCGGACGCGGCGTAGAGACAGAGCGCGCCGAGGAACACGGCGAGTACGGCGAGCGTTCGTTTCGACTTCGGCCGCATGCGTTCGGAGAGTCGTCGCGAAGGAAAAGCCGTTCCGAAGGGTCAAACGACGGTTGTACCCTCGTTCGGCCTCAGGAACCGAACTCGATTCCGCCCTCGTTCGCGATACGGTAGCACGCCGGCCCGACGGTCCGTCCGTACACCTCCTCGCCGCACTCTTTGTACAACTTCGAAACCCAGTCCGGTCGCGCGGACGAGAGCGAAACCATCGCGAGTCCGTCTCCGGACTCGCTTCGCGCGTACGTCGGCCCGCCGGAGTCGCCCGCCGCGGTGTTGCAGTCCGTCCTGACCCCGTGTCCGTCGAAGTCGATACAGTCGTCGGAGTACGTCCCTTCGATCGACTCGACGACGCCGGTTTCGGCCCCGGTCGTCGTTCCCATCTTCTCGACGGTCGTCCCGTCGCCGATCATCTCCTGGAGGCGTATCTTCGTGGCGTGGCTCGCGATCCCGCCCGTCCACCGCGCGCCTTTGACGTCGAAGACCAGAGTTCCCTCGTAGTCGCCGACGGGAGCGACGATCGCCCAATCTTCGGCTTGATCGTATCGATGCACCTCGCCGAAGTAGTCGCCGTCCCCGTACTGGTACAGCCCTTCGTCCCAGTTCCCCTCGCAGGGTTCGCCGGTCAGGAACAGGTGGTTCGCGGTGAGCAGATACTCGGTCCCGTCCTTTCTCACCGGGCACCCGGACGTACCGCGCTGGTCGACTGCTCCGTCGTCGTCGCCGTCTCCGTACACGAGGACGCCGCCCCGTACCCGGTCGTAATCGTCGTTGTTGTGGCATCCGCCTCCCGACTCGGTGAGCCGTACCCCGTTGCTCCGCCTCGAAACGGTCCGAATCGCCACGTCCTCGATCGAGGCTGGGATCGAAACCGCCGACGCTTCCCCCTCCGCGACGGCGACCTCTACCTGCGTGACGCCTTTTCCTTCGACGGTTTCGTCGCTGCCGACGATCGCGGAACCGAGAATCGCCTCCGAGGGGAGGAACCGCTCGTTCACGCGAGTGAGCGCCTCCGCAACGCGGCGTTCGTGTTCGTACCAGTCGCGGGGGACCGACTTGGTGACGACGGGGGTCTCCCCCCGCGTTTCGGTCACTATCTCTACCTCGTCCTCCCCGCGCCCGACGGCGACGAACGTGCCGATACTCGCGATCCCCGCCCCGATCGTCTTCAGCGCGCCTCGCCGACCAACCAAATTCCTGACATTCATCGAAAACGATATTACCGTTTGAATATATAAATATTACTACTGTTAGGGTGGGAGGCACGGTGTGCGTTCGGGGGACTCAAACGAGCGAATCGGCCGCTATCGGGACGAATCGATTCGGGAGGAAATCGCCATGCTGCCCATTGGAATCGCGGTGAAGGCGTCGAAGAGAACCGTCCGATCCGCCGGCTTACTGCTCCTGCGCGGGGGCCAGTTCGTCGGGGTCGAACTTCTTCTCGAGGAGGACGTCCTTCTGGTCGGCGACGACCCGCTCGTCGCGCATGAGCTTCTTGTAGGCGCTCTGCGGGGCGAGGTCGCCGATGAGAACGCCGCCGACGATCTTTCCGCCCTTGAACGCCAGCCGACGCCACTCGGTGTCGGAGTACTTCATCTCGCACTCGTCGTCGCCGATCGTCGGGTGGCCGAACGAGAGGAAGGGGAAGTCGAAGTGCGTGATGGAGTACGAAGAGACCCAGCGGAACTCGGCGGATTCGGGGTCGACCATGTTCTTCGCGGCGATGCTACCTTGCTCCTTCGCGCTCCCCCACGAGCCGTTCTGGGCGTACTCGCCGAGGATCGTGTCGTAAAAGCGGGTGAGATCGCCCGCGGCGTAGATGTCGTCGACGTTCGTCTTCATGTACTGGTCGACGACGACGCCGTTGTCGGTCTTGACGCCCGTCCCCTGGAGGATCTCGGTGTTGAAGTTCAGGCCGATGGCGACCCCGGCGAAATCCGCGTCGTAGCGCTCGCCGTTCGGATCGACCGCGCCCGCGACGCGCCCGTCGTCGTCGACCTCGAAGCGGTCCACGCCGCTTTCGAACACCGGCGTCACGTTCCGCTCGCGCAGCGCGTCGTGGATGATCTCCGCGCCCTCCTTCGAGAGCGCGTAGCGCCACCAGGCGTTCCCGCGCATGAGGTAGTGCGCCTCGACGTCCTGCGCGCCGCAGATGGCCGCGAGGTCGATCCCGAGAAGCCCCGCGCCGACGACGACGCCCGTGTCGGCCTTCTCCGCGTCCTCGCGGATCTTGCGCGCGTCCTGGAACGTCCAGAAGTGGTGGATCCCCTCGGCGTCGCTGTTTCGGACCGGCAGTTGCGTCGGCGTTCCGCCCGTCGCGACGAGCAGTTTGTCGTAGTGCAGCGCGTCGCCCGCGTGGGTTTCGATCGTGTGCGCGTCCGGATCGATGTTCGTGACGAGCGTGTTCAGGCGGAGTTCGACGTCGCGCTCGTCGTACCACGACTCGTCGTGGATGGAGATGGGGGCCTCGGGCAGTTTCCCTTTGGCGAATTCTTTGATCAGAATTCGATTATAGAGGGTCTCGCCCTCGTCTGTGATGACGGTGATATCGGCGTCCGGTGCCTCCTCGCGGAGCGTCTCGGCCGCGGAACTCCCCGAGATCCCGTCGCCGATAATCACGAACGACTGGGTCATGTGGACGTGCTTTGCGTTCGGGGTTAATGTCGGTTGCTATCTTCTCCATTTCCCGTCTCGGAGGGGGTTTAAGGAATACGGGGAGTATGCGTGTCCTTCAAGGTCGTCCGACCCGAACGCGGAGCCGATGAAGATCCGCCAGAACGTCCGTCACTTCGCGGCGAAAAAGGCGCTGACGATGCCCGTCGTCGGCGACATCGCGACGCGGAAACTGGTCGACCTCCACGTGAGCGTCTTCGGAAAGAAGGCGGCCGAGGGCCGCCGCGCGGAGCGCGAACCGCACCTGGAGGCGTTCTTCGACTGCACGTTCGACGCGTACGTCGCCGCGCTGGAGGAGGGGTACTCCGAGGCGGAAGCGCGGGAGATCACGCACGTGCAGGCCAACTTCGACTTCTTCAACCACGGGTGGACGGAGATGATGGAGATCCCGAGCGACGAACTCGAAGCCCACTACGAGCGCTACGAGGACTTCTTCCGGCGGCACGGGATCACGATCGCCGACCCGCTCGGCGAGTTTCGCACCCGCGAGATCCCCGACGCGCCCTCGACGCCCGAAAGGCTCGACTCGGCCGAGCACCCGCACGCGGAGGGCGGCTTCGCCGACGACGTGTACGTCGAGGGCGACGACGGCGAGATCCGCGTCGGCGGCGGGGAGGAACCGGGCGACGTCGACGTGCGCGCCGCACCGGGGATGCGTGACGCCGAGGTCGAGGACGACGATCGGTCCGCCTGAGACGCCGCCCGAACCGCCCTACGTCCGCTTTTCGGCGATCCGGTCGGCGCACTCGTAGCCGGCGACGACGCCGCCGTTCAGGCTGCGTTCGGGGTACTGCGCGCGGCTCGCCATGCCGGCGTAGTAGACGCCCTCCGCGACCTCGTCGCCGAGGTCGTACGGGACGACCAGATCGAGGTAGCCGCGCTCGTACACCGGCGCGGCCCGGGGGTTCCTCGCGAGGCGGAAGTCGCGGACAGCGGCGCGGTCGAACGAGGGAAACATCTCGCCGACGTGGTCGAGCCACAGGTCCTCGACCTCCTCGTCGGACCGCTGCCAGAGATCCTCCTCGTAGTCCTGGATGTAACTCGCGATGTAGAGGAGGTGCCGGCCGCCGTACCGCTCCGGCGGCACGAAGTTCGTGTGCTCGATGAGCGCGCCGAAGGGGGCGTCGTGGCCGATGTTCAGCCAGTACGTGTCGGTCAGCGGTCCGTCGAGCGTCGCGACGGCGCAGACCGCCCCCTGAAAGTCGATCTCGCACTCGTAGCCCGTCAGCGATTCCAGCACGTTGGGCATCGCCGCGACGACCGTCGCGCCCGTGCTCCAGGTCGCCTCGCCGTCCTCGGTTTCGACGGTAATCGCCTCCACCGCGCCGTCCGCCGTGGCGAGGTCCGTCACGCGCGCGCCGGTCGTGATGTTCTCCTCGCCGACGGCGTCGACGAGCGCGTCGAGGAGGCGGGCGAACCCGCCCTCGAAGTACCCGAGGATCTCCCCGCGGAGGAGGTCGCGCTCGCCGCGGAACTTGATGCGCCCGAGCAGCCACGCGGCGCTCACGTCGTCCTTCCGCGAGCCGAACTTCGCGTCGAGGAGCGGCTCGAAGAAGTTCTCGTACACGCCGCAGGTCGTGTGCTCGATCAGGAAGTCCTTGATCGGCACGTCCTCGAAGTCTTCGAGGTCGTCGTAGGTGTCGAACCGCGGGAACCCGTTTCGAACGTCGACTTCGAGCGTGAGCATCCCGAGCCGGAACTTGTCGTAGACGCTCATGTGCGGGTACGCGAGGATCTCCCACGGGGTGTCCAGCGGGTGGACCACGCCGTCGACGTAGTAGGCGTTCTCGCCGACGAGCCACTCGACCCGATCGCCGACGCCGAGGTCGTCGGCGAGTTCGACGATCGTCCGTTCCGACTTCGAGAGGTGGTGGTAGAACTTCTCGATGGGGTCGCCCGGCGTCTCGTACACCGCGGCGAGCCCGCCGACCTCGTCGGACGCTTCGAACACCTGCACGTCGTACCCGCGCTGCTGGAGCCGGTAGGCGGCCGCGAGCCCGGCGATGCCGCCGCCGACGACACTGATCATGACTGTCCCTCGGCGGCGTCTATTTATGTCGCTTGTGGGTCCCGCCGCGCCGGAAGAGCTAAAGGTGCGACGCGCCCGACGACCCGTCGTCCGCGCCCGTCGATCCGCCGACCGGTTTTTGCCCCCGTTCGACGTAGGTGTACGCGCATGTCCGACGATTCCGAACTGCACGTCGAGGTGGAGGTCGACGTGGAAGTCGACAGCGAGGAACTGGAGATCGAGGTCGGCGACACCGAAACCGCGGAGGCCGAACTCTCCGTCGACGGCCTGGAGATCGAGATCGAGGTCGAGATCGAACGCACGGGTCCGTCGGGTGACGACGATGAAGAAGAGGAAGAGGAAGAAGGGGACGCCGAAGAAGAAGGGGACGACGAAGAAGAGGACGAAGACGCGTAGACGAGGAGGAGTAACAAGGCGACGGAAGAGCAACGAGACGACGGAGGAGTAGGGGGCGACCGGGTGGCGAGGCGAGACGAGTCGCGGCGCGCGGCCGACGGCGGCGTGTCGACGCGACGAGCGCGCGGTCGGTCGCCGCGTCGACTCGACCGGGCGTCGATCGGGATCGACCCTCTTTCCGTCGGGCGAGAGCGCGACGTTTAAACGACGGAGGGGGCAAAGACGAGTATGGCAGAACCGGGTGTCCCCGGCGGCCGGGGCGAGGAACTCGAACTCCCCTGCGGCGAGACGAAGCGAGTCCGGGAGCTGGACATGGGGATGCGTGAGTTCGACTGCTCCTGCGGCGAGACGCACGCGGTCGTGACGGACGTCCACCCGCCGGACCGCTTTCTCCCCGAGTTCCTCGTGGCCGTCCTGCGCGAGGCGATCGAGACGACGAGCGAGGAGATGCCCGAGTTCGGCACGCCCCACCTCATGGGGATCGTGCTGGAGGAGTTCCCCCAGCAGGTCGCGAGCGCCGACGTGACCGACGACCAGGAACTCGGCTACGCGCTCGTCTGGGTGACGGACTTCGACTCCCGCAGGCTCCACGAGATCATCGTCGAACTCGTCGTCGAGCTGATGGAACACGCGGTCAGCCACGCCGACGACGACGCGGCCGTCACCGAGTTCGAAGCGCAGATGCTGGAGTTCGACGTGCCCGCGTTCGTCGAGCAGTACCGCGCCGAGCGCGACCTCGACCCAGACGGCGTGTACGGCTGACCGCCGACGGCGACCACGGGTTTTCGACGCCGACTCGTCGCCCAGCCGTCGGCACGCCCGCCGACTCCCCGTCCAACGCCCGCTGCGCGCGAGCAGAGCGCCGGACGCCGCGAGGAGGCCGCTCGCCGGGCCGCCGTCCGCGACGGGTTTTACGAAATTCGAAATATAGCTACGCCCATCGAAATCTTTCGCCGGGCTTATTACGATGTACGGACTTCGAGCGAACAATGACCGACGAGACGACGTCGACTGGCTCTCGGACGGAGTCCGGAGAACGGACGATACTGCTCATCGGAAGCGGACCCATCCAGATCGGGCAAGCGGCGGAGTTCGACTACTCCGGCGCGCAGGCCTGCCGAGCGTTGCAGGAGGAGGGTGCCCGAGTCGTTCTCGTCAACTCAAACCCGGCGACGATCATGACCGACCCCGAGATGGCGGACCGGGTGTACATCGAGCCCATCACGACGACGGCCATCGCCGAGATCATCCGGAAGGAGCGTCCGGACGGCGTCATCGCCGGCCTCGGCGGGCAGACAGGGCTCAACGTCACGGCGGAACTCGCGGAGGAGGGCGTCCTGGAGGAGTACGACGTCGAGATCATGGGGACGCCGCTCGACACCATCTACGCGACCGAGGACCGCGACCTGTTCCGAAAGCGCATGGAGAAGATCGGCCAGCCGGTCCCCAGCTCGACGACGATCACGCTCGACGAGGGTGAGACGGTCGCCGCCCTCGACGAGGAGGCCCTCCGCGACCGCGTCGAGGCCGCCGCCGACGCGGTCGGCGGCCTCCCGGTCATCGCCCGCACGACCTACACGCTCGGCGGCTCCGGCTCCGGGGTCGTCCACGAGATGGACGAACTCGTCGAACGCGTCCGCAAGGGACTGCGGCTCTCGCGGAACAACGAGGTGCTCGTCACCGAGTCCATCGCGGGGTGGGTCGAACTGGAGTACGAGGTGATGCGGGACGCGGACGACTCCTGCATCATCATCTGCAACATGGAGAACCTCGACCCGATGGGCATCCACACGGGCGAGTCGGTCGTCGTCACCCCTTCGCAGGTCATCCCCGACGAGGGCCACCAGGAGATGCGGACGGCCGCCCTCGACGTCATCCGCGAACTCGGGATTCAGGGCGGCTGCAACATCCAGTTCGCGTGGCGCGACGACGGCACGCCGGGCGGCGAGTACCGCGTCGTCGAGGTGAACCCGCGCGTCTCGCGCTCGTCGGCGCTCGCCTCGAAGGCGACGGGGTACCCCATCGCCCGCGTCACCGCGAAGGTCGCGCTCGGCAAGCGCCTCCACGAGATCGAAAACGAGATCACGGGCGAGACGACGGCGGCGTTCGAGCCGGCGATCGACTACGTCGTGACGAAGGTGCCGCGCTGGCCGAAGGACAAGTTCGACGACGTCGACTTCGAACTCGGAACGGCGATGAAGTCGACCGGCGAGGCGATGGCCATCGGCCGGACGTTCGAAGAGAGCCTCCTGAAGGCGCTTCGCTCCTCGGAGTACGAACCGAGCGTCGACTGGTCCGCGGTGTCCGACGACGAACTGGAGCGCGAGTACCTCGAAACGCCGACGCCGGACCGCCCCTACGCGATGTTCGAGGCGTTCGAGCGCGGCTACGAGGTCGAAGACGTGGCCGAACTGACTGGCATCGAGACGTGGTACGTCGAGCGCTACGGACGCATCGTCGACGCCTCCGCGGCCGCCGCGGAAGGCGACTTCGCCCCGGCCGCGAGCGCCGGCTTCACGAACGCCGAGGTCGCCACGGCGGCCAGCGCGACGGTGGACGAGGTCGAGATGTCCGTCCCCGACCGGACGTTCAAACAGGTCGACACCTGCGCCGGCGAGTTCGAGGCGTCGACGCCGTACTACTACTCCGCGCGCCAGCCGGAGTACCTGAACGACGAGCCCCTGAACGAGGTTCAAGTGGACACCGACGTCGAGAGCGTCGTCGTGGTCGGCGGCGGCCCGATCCGCATCGGACAGGGCGTCGAGTTCGACTACTGCGCCGTCCACGCGGTGCGCGCGCTGCGCGAGGCGGGCGTCGACGCGCACGTCGTGAACAACAACCCCGAGACGGTGTCGACGGATTACGACACGTCCGACGGGCTGTTCTTCGAACCGCTCACCGCCGAGGAGGTCGCGGACGTGATCGAGACGACCGGGGCCGACGGCGTCGTGGTGCAGTTCGGCGGCCAGACCTCCGTGAACGTCGGCGAGCCCCTCGAAGCGGAACTGGAGCGCCGCGACCTCGACTGCCGGATCCTCGGGACGAGCGTCGATGCGATGGACCTCGCGGAGGACCGCGACCGGTTCAACGCGCTCATGGACGACCTCGGGATCGCCCAGCCGACGGGCGGCACCGCGACCAGCGAGTCGGAGGCGCTCGCCCTCGCGCGCGACCTCGGCTACCCGGTGCTCGTCCGGCCGAGCTACGTCCTCGGCGGTCGCGCGATGCGAGTCGTCCACGACGACCGGGAGTTGCGGGAGTACATCGAGGAGGCGGTTCGCGTCAGCCCCGACAAGCCGATCCTCGTCGACCAGTTCCTCGACGGCGCGATCGAACTCGACGTGGACGCGGTGTCCGACGGCGAGCGCGTGCTGATCGGCGGCGTGATGGAACACGTCGAGAGCGCGGGGGTCCACTCCGGCGACTCGGCGTGCATGATCCCGCCGCGGTCGCTCGACGACGGGACGCTGGCCCGCGTCCGCGAGGTGACGGAGGACATCGCCCGGGCGCTGGAGACGGTCGGCCTGCTGAACGTGCAGTTGGCGGTGAAGAAGAAAGAGAGCGCCTCGGAAGCGAGTAGCGCGGCCCACGCGAGCGGACAACGCCCGCGAGCGGACGACGAAACCGCGAGCAGCGAGGTGTACGTGCTCGAGGCCAACCCCCGCTCGTCGCGCACCGTCCCGTACGTCTCGAAGGCGACGGGCGTGCCGATCGCGAAGCTCGCGGCGAAGGTGATGGCCGGCGCGTCGCTGGACGACCTCGACGCAGAAGAGCGGATTCCGGAGCAGGTGAGCGTGAAGGAGGTCGTCCTGCCGTTCGACCGCCTGCCGGGCTCCGACCCGCGCCTCGGCCCGGAGATGAAGTCGACCGGCGAGGTGATGGGCACGGCGGCCTCCTTCGGCAAGGCGTACGAGAAGGCGCAGGCGGCGACGGGCAAGCCCATCCCCGCGGGCGGAACCGCCGTGGTCGACCTCTCGAACGACGAGTTCCCGGCCCCGGAGAGCGAGGCCGGTCGGGAGTTGCTGGACGGCTTCGCCGAGTTCTTCTCGCTCCGCGAGTTCGACGACCCCGGGGCGTTCCGCGATGCGATCCGCGCCGGCGAGATCGACCTCATCGTCTCCCGCGAGCGCGAGGCGCTCGCCGTCGCCGTCGAGGAGGACGTGACGTACTTCTCGACGGAAGCGAGCGCGCGGGCGGCGCTCGAAGGGTTGCGGGCGATGGACGAGCCGATCGACGTCGAACCCGTCTCCGACCGGCCGAAGCGCGCCGCCGAGTGGGGCACCTGAGGGAGGCGCTGGGCACGAGGGACGCGCCCGCACCCGACGCGGTTATCCCCTTGTCACGCGTACTCACAATCGCAGGTGAGGAGCCGCCGTCGGGGGATTGGTGACCTGGTCACCCACGACACAGCAGCCTTCGGCGGTTCAGCCTGTCGTTTTACGTCACGATCAGCGACGGAGCGACCGGCTCGACGGGTCGCTCAAATGGCGTTCGACGCGTGGTACCGATCGACCGCCCAGCCGGTCGTCCCGTCGTCGTACGCGATCTCCCACCACGTGTACCCGTCCGCCGTCTCGTACCCGTCGCGAACGGTGCCGACGGTTCCGGCGGGCTGGGCGGTGACGACGTTGTCGGCGATTCGCGGCTCGCTCCGGACGTTCACGTCGACGGTCACGACGACGTCCTCGCCGGCCTCGAAGCGCGCGCCGAGCGTCGTTCCCTGCACGAACGAGAGGTACCGATCCCAGTCCCACGTCGAGCCGGGGTCGGTGTGGCCGCTCGCGCCGCCGCCCCGCGAACAGTCGTTCGGATTCGGCACCTGATCGTGGCCGATGATGCCGCCGTACCCGGCCGTCGAGTCGCACGGCGCGATCCCCTCCGGACGGTACAGGGGGACGTCGAACTCGTCCGCGAGCCTGCGGACGATCCGGGCCGAACTCCGGTAGAGGTCGTCCGTGAACGTCGTCTCCCCGACGTACCCCTCGTGTTCGAGGCCGACCGATCGGCGGTTGTACCCGGCGTTTCCGGCGTGCCAGGCGTAGTTTTCCGTCTCGACCATCTGCGTGATCTCGCCGTCCGAGTTCCTGAGCACGTACTCGGAGCTGGCGTCGGCGTCGGGATTCTGGAACCAGCTTATCGCGCCCTCGTAGCTCCCCTCCGTGACGTGGACGACGATCCAGCGGACGTCGTAGTCGTTCTCGCGGTTCGCCGCGGTGTAATTGCTCGGATCGGCCGGCTCCCATCCCGCCGAGGGCTCCGGGCTGTACGCCGACCCGGTGACGGCGCTTCCCAGCAACGCGCTCCCCGCCGCGGTCCCGCCGACGAGCTTCAGATACGCCCTTCTCGTGTTTCGCATACGGTTCCAACTACGACACCGAGCAGAAATAATTTACTTCTAGAATACTACGTAAATATGAAACTCAATCAGTCCAACTTGTTGAGTGCGCGGAAAAAGTCGGACTGGGGGCCGGCGAGTCGCATCGGCGGTCCGGACGTCTCGATCCGCACCTCGGCCGGGGGCGCGAGCTCCCGCGAGATCCGGCCGTCGCTGACGACGACGGCGCGGTCGCCACCGGTCACGGCGACGGTCACCTCGCCGTCGGGCGGGATCACGAGCGGCGGCATCCCCTCCGCGGCGCACATCTCGGTCACGATCAACGCCTCGGCCTGCGGGTGGACGAGCGGCCCCCCCTCGCTCAGGTTGTACGCGGTGCTCCCGGTCGGCGTCGCGACGAGGACGCCGTCGGCGTCGCCCCCGGCGTACGGCGAGCCGTCCACCCGGACCTCGACGCTCACGCCGCCGCCGCGTCCGCGACGCGGTCCCTGCACGACGATCTCGTTCGTCGCCGGTTCGCCCGTCCAGCCCTCCCCGCGCGCGGCGATTCGCGGGACTTCGCGCGAGACGAGGTCGCCGGCGCGGAACGCGTCGACCGCGTCGGCGACCGCCTCGACCGCCTCCGAGGGTGGAACCGCGTTCAGGAAGCCGACCTCCCCGAGGTTCACCCCGAGGAGGGGGGTGTCGAGCGCGCCGCGGGCGGCGAACAGGAACGTCCCGTCGCCGCCGATGCTGACGACGAGGTCGCACGACGAGAACGCCGAAACCGGAACGCCGTCGACGCCGAGCGCCTCGCCCGTCGCCTCGTCGAGGCGGACGATCACGTCGGCGTCGACGAGCCGAGAGCGGAGGTCCGAGGCGAGTTCCGCGGCCCGACGGTTACCCCGCTGTGCGACGATGCCGACGTTCATGCGACGCGGTTGACGCCCGGCCGTCAAAAGCCCTCCGTACCGGTAACATTCATGACAGCGGAACGCAACCCCACACCAATGGCACACCGGTGGGGCCGGACGCGGCCGTTCAACGGCCGCGCTCCGGCGGGGGGGCGATCCCGATGAGCGACGACGAGGACTGGTTCGAGCGGGGGGTTCGCGAGTCGGAAGACGCCGACCGAAGCGAGTCGCCCGGCGGAGAGGGAGGCGGGGAGGGCCGGGCCGAAGCGGGCCGCGAGGGCCGCGACGCCGACCGGATCGACGGCGACGGCGGAGGCGACGCCGACCGGCGATCGGGTCCCTTCGACGGCTTCACCGACGCGTTCGACCGCGCTCCGAGGTCGGCGGGGGCAGGAAGGGACGACGCGGACGGCGACTTCGGGTTCGCCGACTTCGGTGGCTTCGACGACGAAGTCGGCGGCTTCGACGACGCGAACTTCGGCGGCGCACCCTTCGACGAGGAGGAGTTCGAGTCCGACATCGAGCGCATCGAGATCGGCATCGAGGGGCTCGACGAGATGATCCTCGGCGGCGTGCCGAAGCGGTCGCTCATCGTCGTCGTCGGCAGCGCCGGGACCGGAAAGACGACGTTCGGCCTCCAGTTCCTCCACGAGACGCTGCGTTCGGACGGGAAGGCCGTCTACGTCACCCTGGAGGAGAGCCGCGACGCGATCCTCTCGACCGCGGAGGAGAAGGGCTGGCCGTTCCGCGAGTACGAGGACGGGGGTCGGCTGGCGGTCGTCGCGCTCGATCCGATCGAGATGGCGAACAGCCTCGCGAGCATCCGGAACGAACTCCCCCGGCTCATCGACGAGTTCGACGCCGACCGCCTCGTGCTCGACTCCGTCTCGCTGCTCGAGATGATGTACGACCACCCCTCGAAGCGACGCAGCGAGGTGTTCGACTTCGCCCGCGCGCTCAAGAAGGCCGGCGTGACGACGATGCTCACCTCGGAGGCGAGCGAGGACAGCCCCTACGCCTCCCGTCACGGCATCGTCGAGTACCTCACGGACGCGGTGTTCGTCCTGCAGTACGTCCGCCCGTCCGACTTCCGCGAGACCCGGCTGGCGGTCGAGATCCAGAAGATCCGCGACGCGAACCACTCCCGCGAGACGAAGCCCTACGAGATCACGCGAAAGGGGATCAGCGTCTACCGACAGGCGAACATCTTCTGACGGCCCGCCCTCCCCTCGTTCGTACCAACCGTCGGGACTGTTCCGATTTCGGATATTTATTTCTGATCTCGATGGCCCGCAAATTTATCATGGTATCGGGCATACATAACGCCATGGCGGACAAAACCGAGACAACACGGACGATGAGCCGCGAGGAGTTCGCCGACTACCTGCGGATGTTGGCCGACGGGTTCGACGGCGACGGAGAGATGGCGGTCTCGGTGGAGAACAAGTCGGTGACGCTCCACCCACCGAACGAGGTCACGACCGACGTCGAGGTCGTCGAACGCTCGTCGATCCTCCGCGGCGACCGCGAGTCGATCGGAATAGACGCTCACTGGAAATCCACGGAGTAACCAATGGCACTCATCGACACCATCCTGATCTTCGTCATCAGCCTGCTCATCGGCGCGTTCGCCATCCACCTCGGCGCGAAGCTCGTCATCGACGCCGACGTCGGGTTCGGCAGAGCCGTCGTCACGGCGCTCATCGGCGCGATCGTCTGGGGAGTCTTGAGCTTCTTCGTGGGGTGGATTCCGCTTCTCGGACCGCTCCTCATGCTCGTCGCCTGGGTCGGCGTCATCAACTGGCAGTACCCGGGCGGCTGGGGGACCGCCGCCGCGATCGGCCTCATCGCGTGGATCGTCGCGGTCGTCGTGCTGTACGTCCTGGCCGTCGTGGGCTTCCTCTCCTTCGACGCCCTCGGCGTGCCCGGGGCGTGAGGATCGTCCGACCCGCGCCGGACGCCGTATCGCCCGACGCCCGCCCCGCGGCGGGCCGACGACGGACGAGGACGACTGGCGTCACTCCCGGCCGTCGAGCGCTTCGTGGATCTTTTCGCCGCGCTGGAGGCGCGCGGCGATAGTGAACGTCTGCTCGCGCTCCCGCCGCGTGGGCGAGTGCGCCGCGAGGTAGCGCGCGACCGCGACGAGCAGCGTCCGCCTCTCCTCCTCGTCCGTCCGCGCGTCGTGCTGGGCGAATCCCGCCTCCAACGCCTGGTACGTGTGAAATCCGGCGTCCTCGCGCAGCAGCGCCTCGCCGAGCCGCACCTTCAGCGCCGCTGGATCGCCGCCGGCGTCGAGGTAGTGTGCGGCCAGCCGCCCCGCGGCGTTCACCTCACCCTCCTCGTCGAACGCCCCCAGCAGCTCCGTCAGGAGCGCCTCCGGGTCGGCGTCCGGATCGCCGGGCTCGGGGATCGGCGCGGGCGGCGTGTTCAGGAAGCGGTCGAGGTAGACGTTGACCGCGCCGTCGAAGACGCCGCGGTACAGTTCGGGCGCGTCCGTCCGCCGCGCGAGCCGGTGGACCGCGTTCGCGTACGTGAACGTGTGGTGGACGGTGTTCCAGTCGCCGAACTCGTTGACGGTCGAAAACCGCGCGACGCGCGTCCCGGCCGCCAGCGCGACCTCCCGGGCGAGCTCCTCGACCGTCGCCCCGTCCCGAATTGCTCCCTCCAGCGCCTCGACGATCGCCTTCGGATCGTCCGCGAGGAGCATCTCGACGAACCCCTGCGGCCGCTCCCACGCCCTCCCGTCGCCCGCCGCCACCGCGTCGTCGAGGCGGTCGAACGCCGCGTCGAGCATCGCGGCGAGGTCGACCGGCCGCCGCCACGACGAGCGCTCCTCGCTCCGGGCCGCGGTCGCCAGTCCGTCGACCAGGCTCGGGAGAACGTGGTCCGCGTGCTCCCAGCCGACGTGATCGAGCGCCTCGCACGCCTTGTTGACGAAGTCCATCGTGTGCCCGACGTCGAGGTACCGGTGGTCGGTCGCGGCGGCGACGAGCATCTCCGCGAGCTCCGACTCCGAACGACCCGCCGCGATAGCGGTTCTGAGACAGCGCTCCGCGCCGTCGGCGTCGCGGACGTCGATCGTGTTCCGGAACCACGACTTCAACCGCTCTGCGGGGACGTCGCGGGCGTCGAACGGATCCTGATCGAACTTCGGCGGCTGGTCGGCGCAGTCGCGCGCGACGTGGACGAGCCCCTGGTACAGCGCCCGCTTTCGGTCCTCCTCGCGCAGCTCGGGGAGGACGTTCGCCATCGCCGCGAGGATCGTCAGCCCCGGCCCCCACCCGCCCTCGCGGTAGCGCGTCCCGAACAGCACCCCGGTTTCGACCTGTCGCTCGGGTTCGACGCCCGCGTCGACGAGTCCGATCGCCGACTTCGCGATCACCAGCCGGAGGTTCTGTTCGAGCCCGTCCTCCAGCCGTTCGGCCCAGTGAACCGCCGGCGGGTCGTCGCGCCGCGGGTTCGGATCGACGTACACGGTCCCGTCGCGGACCTCGACGGGGTAGGTCGGCACGTCGTCGGCCCACGGATCGAACGTGCTCCCGCAGGACAGTTCGAACCGCGCGTGGTGCCAGTGGCACGTCAGGATGCCGTCGTCGACGGTGCCCTCCGTCAGCGGGAAACCCATGTGCGGACAGCGGTTGTCGACGGCGCGAACCTCGCCCTCGTGGTGAATCAGCGCGATCGACCGCCCGGCGACCGTGAGAAGCGTCCGCCCCTCGGCCTCCAACTCCGCCTCGGGGACCGCCTCGACGAAGTTTTCTGTGACTTCGCTCATGTCACAGGATACCGAGGGACGGGGTAAAACCGTTCCCGGAAGCGGATTTCTGTAAGTCTGAGTATCATTCTATCCGTCCGGTCATTCCGGCGGTGGATACGCTTTTGACGGTCGCGCACGTACGATCATCGACCGTGTCCGAACTCACCGTCCGGATCGACCCCCACGTCCACTCGACGGCGTCGTACGACGCGAACGCGCCCGTCGAACTCGTGTTGGAGCAGGCGGCCGAGATCGGGCTCGACGCCGTCGTCGTCACGGACCACGACGTCATCCACGAGTCGCTCCGCGCGGCCGAACTCGCCCCGTTGTACGGCCTCGTCGGCATCCCCGGCGTCGAGGTGTCGACGGCCCACGGACACCTCCTCGCGATCGGCGTCGAGGAGATGCCGCCCCGACGCGCGCCCCTCGACGAGACCGTCGCGTGGATCCACGACCGCGGCGGCGTCGCGATCGTCCCCCACCCCTTCCAGCGGAGTCGCCACGGCGTAAAGCGGCGCTACCTCGACGACTGCGACCCCGTCGACGCCGTCGAGGTGTACAACTCGTGGCTCTTCACGGGCTACAAGAACCGGCGCGCCCGGCGATTCGCCGACGCGAAGGGCTACCCCGGCGTCGCCGCCAGCGACGCGCACAGCGTCCCGCTCGTCGGCCGTGCGTACACGGAGATCACGATCGACGGCGCGACCCGCGCGGACCTCGACGCCGCGTTGATCCTCGACGCGATCCGCGACGGCGAGACCGCCATTCGGGGCCGCCGGACGCCGATCCCGGTCTCCGCGCGCCACTACGCCATCGGCGCGGCGCGGACGAGCGGCTACTACGCGAAGGTCGGCGCGCTCCGCAGCGGACGGGTCGCGAAGACGAGCGCGCTCCTCGGCGGGAAGGCGGCCAAGACCAGCGCGCATCTCGGCGGCAAAGCCGCGAAGACGAGCGCGCTCCTCGGCGGCAAGTACGCCCTGACGGGCGCTCGGGCGCTCTATCACCTGTCGCCGCTGTCGCGGTGAGGCGCGTTTCGTGATCGATCGACGGTCCGTACCGCTCCGGACGTAGAGCGCGCGGCGTCGACGACGGCGACCCGGGAAGACGGGGTACGGCCGCTCCGGCCGCGTCGAACGCGCCAGCGCCCCCCGTTCGCGCGCTCCGGACTCCCCGTAGCGAACGGTTTTGTCGCCCGTCCCCGAAGGGCGCGCGATGTCGCACCACACCGACGGAGCGCGGTTCGTCCGCTCCCACGGCGGCCACCGCGTCGAGGCGCTGACCCCGGAACCGACCGTCCACGACGGCGCGCAGATCACGGACAGCGCGCTCGGCGCGTGGACCGAGATCAGGCCGGGCGCTCGGATGCACGCCTCCGAGATCGGCGACTACACGTACCTGATGGAGCGCGTCCAGCTCGACTACGCGAGCGTCGGGAAGTTCGGCAACGTCGCCTCCGACGCCAGACTCGGCCCGACGAACCACCCGATCGACCGCCCGACCGCCCACCACTTCACGTACCGCTGTGCGATGTACGACCTCGGCGAGGACGACCCGTCCGTTTTCGAGTGGCGGGCCGACCACCCGGTCGAGGTTGGCCACGACGTCTGGATCGGCCACGCGGCGACCGTCCTGCCGGACGTGACCGTCGGAAACGGGGCCGTCGTCGGCGCGGGCGCGGTCGTCGTCGACGACGTGCCCCCGTACGCGATCGTCGCCGGCGTCCCCGCGGAGCGAGTGGGGCGGCGGTTTCCCGACGACGTCGCGGCGCGGATCGAGAAGACGGCGTGGTGGGACTGGGGCCACGAGACGCTCCGGGAGCGACTCGACGAGTTCCGAGATCTCGACTCGTTCCTCGACGCCTACGCCCCCTGACGTATCTCAGCGCGATCGCTCTCGAACGGAGCGGGACGGAAAAGACGCGACCGCTTCAGTCGGAGGCGACGACGGGACGCTTCCGGTCGCGACCGCCGGCCAGGTCGAGCACGTCGTCGAAGAAGTCGAGCGTGTCGTGCGGGCCGGGGTTCGCCTCCGGGTGGTACTGGCGGGTGATGACCCGAAGTTCCTCGTTCGTCAGCCCCTCGGCGGTGTCGTCGTTGACGTTCACCTGCGTCACGTCGAGCCGCGGGCCGGGGTCGGCGACCGTGTAGCCGTGGTTCTGCGTCGTCATGACGACGCGGCCGGTGTCGAGGTCGCGGACCGGCTGGTTGACGCCGCGGTGTCCGAACGCCATCTTCTCGGTCGTCCCGCCGAGCGCGCGGGCGATCACCTGCTGGCCGAGGCAGATCCCGGCGAGCGGGACGTCGCCGACGAAGTGCTCGACGAGCGCCGTCGCCGCCTCGAAGTTGGCGGGGTCGCCCGGACCGTTCGAGATGAAGAGCACGTCCGGGTCGACGGCCTCCACGTCCGCGACGCTCGCGTCGTAGGGGAGGACGTGCACGTCCGCGCCGCGATCGGTGAGAGAGGAGACGATCGATCCCTTCGCGCCGCAGTCGACGAGCGCGACGTCGCACTCGCCGCCGTCGTCGGACTCCGTGCGACTCGCGGCCGAGCCCCGCTCGGCGAGCCCGCGGTGGATCGTCGGCTCGGTCACGCTCACCTGCGCGCCGATGTCGGCGTGCTCGCTCATCCCCTTGCACGCTTCGAGTTCCTCGCGCGCCGTCTCGGGGGTCGCGTCGGGACCGACGGCGATGCCACAGCGCATCGCGCCCTCCTCGCGGATCGTCGTCACGAGGTCGCGCGTGTCGACGTGGTCGATCGCCGGCACGCCCTCCTCGGCGAGCCACTCGACGATCTCGTCCGTGAACTCCCGGGCGACGGCGGCGCGCGGGTGGATCCGGTCGGACTCGAATCGTTCGTCTCGGACGCCGTAGTTCCCGATGAGGGGGTACGAGAAGGTGAGGACCTGCTCCTCGTAGGAGGGGTCGGTCAGACTCTCTTCGTAGCCGGTGTAAGCCGTGGTGAACACCAGTTCGCCGCGCGTCCGCCCCGGAACGCGGCCACGCGCCTCGACGACGCGACCGTCCGCCAGAGCGATGTAGGCGTCCGACATTACGAGAAACACATGAAACCCGGGCACATAAGCGTTACTTTCGAAGCCACGTTACGAATTTCGTAATCCATATGCCGACCGACGCGCATACCCGTGTATGGACGACCTCGATCGGCGGATCCTGAACATCCTCCGGCGCGACGCGCGGACGCCGTACACGGAGATCGCGGGACGCGTCGGCACCTCCGAGGGGACCGTCAGAAACCGCGTCGAGCGGATGACGACCGAGGGGATCATAGAGCGGTTCACCGTCGCGACCCGCACCGGCAACGTCAAGGCGATGATCGAGGTGTCCGTCGCCGTCGACGTGAACACCGCCGAGGTGTGCGACCGGATGGCCGAGTGGGAGGAGGCCGACTTCGCCTGGCAGGTCTCCGGCGAGGAGGACATCGTGCTCGTCGTCGACGCGACGGACACGCGCGCGGTGAACGAACTCATCACGCAGGCGCGCGAGCTGGAGGAGGTAAAGAGCACGAAGACGCGACTGATCCTCGACGAACGGCTCGGGTGAGACGCTTTCGGCCGGCGGTTCGTCGACCGCGACGAACCCGAGCAGCTCCCCTCCCACCACGCCGCCCGTCACACCTTTCTCGCGGGCGGGGGTAGCGGACGGCATGCGACGAGACCTCCGGTCGAGCGGCGACGCCCGGGCGCGCGGAACCGCGGCGGACGGCGGACGCGCCGAGTCGGCGGATCGGGTCGTCGTCCTGAACCCGGTCAGCGGGAGCGCAGACCACGCCGAGACGGTCCGGGAACTCGCGGCCGAGCACGGCTTCTCGGTCCGGGAGACGAAAGAGGAGGGCGACGGGATCCGCTTCGCCGCCGAGGCGGTCGACGCCGGCGCCGAATTCGTCTTGGCCGCGGGCGGCGACGGCACGATAAACGAGGTGCTCGCCGGAATCGACCGGGGCGGCGGCGTCGAGGACGTGACGTTCGGCGTCGTCCCGACGGGAACCGGCAACAACTTCGCGGCGAACGTCGGCGTCGAGGGCGTCGAACACGCCTTCGAGGTCGCGGAATCCGGCGAGCGCCGCCGGATCGACCTGGGCGTCGCCCGCGCGACGGCCGACGGCGAGGAGACCTCGCGCCCGTTCGTCAACTCCTGCGTCTGCGGGCTGACCGCCGAGGCGAGCGGGGCGACGGAGCCCGACTCGAAGAGCCGGTTCGGCGTCGTCGCGTACGTGTTGACCACGCTGCGGACCATCGCCGATTTCGAACCCATCCAGCTCCGCATCGAACCCGAGCCCGGGCCAGAGACGGGAGCGTCGGAGCGATCCCGAGGTGGCGGCGGCGACCGGGGCGACGATCGGTCCGGCGATCCTAGCGACCGCGTCGTCGCGGACGCCGCCGCCGCCGACGACGAGCCGTGGACCGGCGAGGCGCTGTGCGTCCTCATCGGCAACGGGCGACGATTCCCGGCGGAGGGGCGGACGCAGGCCGACGTGGAGGACGGCCTGTTCGACGTGACGATCATCGAGGACCGACCCGCGGTCGACCTGGCCGGTCAGGCCGCCGTCCAGCGGCTGTTCGGCGGCGAGACGGAGAACATCACCCGACTGAAGACCCCCGCGCTCTCGCTCGACGTCCGGAACGACGATCCGATCCGGTTCAGCCTCGACGGCGAGATGCTCTCGACCGATCGCCTCGTCGTCGAGACCCGCCCGAACGTCCTCGAACTGTGCGTCGGAGAGGCGTACGAACCGCACCCGGAGTGAGGAGTCTCGCCCGTCGACCTCAGTGTCCGGATTCCATCCACCCCTTGGCGGTGTGGATGCGATTGTACGCCCGCGCGAGGAGGCGGTCTGTGGGACTCAGTTTGACGATCGCTTCGACCCGACCGGCGCGGACGGCGTCGACGACCCCTCGCGGGGTGAGTTCGTCCGCGTCGATCTCGGTGTACGCCCGCCCGATCTCGATCGGGTAGTGCGCGTCGCTGCCGCCGACGAGGGGGAGGCCGAGACGGTCCGCGAGTCGCCTCGTCCGCGCGACGTGATCCGGGTTCTTGCCGTTCAGCTCGACGGCGTCGAACTCGGCGTCGGAGTTCCGGGCGGCGCTGTTTCGGTACGGGTGCGCGAGGATGGCCACGCAACCCCGATCGTGCGCGAGAGACACCGTCTCGACGGGGGTGAGGCCGCGGGCCTCGGTCCTGCTCGGCGGGTTCGGTCCGACGACGAGGACGTGTCCCTCGGTCGTCGACACCTCGATTCCCGGGATCGTCGGCGTCCGAATCTCGGCGGAGTACGCGTAGTCGTGATTCGTCACGGCGAAGCCGTCGAGGCCGCGGAGGCGGGCGGCGACGGCGTTCAAACGGAGTCCCAGCGGGTCGTACCGCGTGGCTCGGCCGCGCCATCCGTGGAAAAAACGGCTGTGGGTGTGAAGGTCGACGGCGAACACAGTCGAACAACCCGGGGATGGCCCTTTGCTCTTACCCCTCTCGCTCGGCGCTCGCATCGAAGCACCCTTCACCCCCGTCCGCAATGACTCCGCCATGAGCGCGAACGAGGTTCCCCCGTCCGACGACGGCGGCGGGACGGAGACGCGGGAGCGCGGCGAGACGGAGGTTCACCGAAACGCCCGACAGGACGTCGTCGCGGTCGACGGCGACGACAACGAACAGGGGCTCGTGAATCGCCTGGAGGCGCACACCGGCGACGGCGTCCGCCACCGCGCGTTCACCGCGCTGGTGTTCGACCGCGAGGGCCGCATCCTGCTCGCCCAGCGCAGCCCGAAAAAGCGCCTCTGGGACACCTACTGGGACGGCACCGTGGCGTCGCACCCCAGCGAGGGTCAGACGCAGGAGGAAGCGACGCGGCAGCGCCTGGAGGAGGAACTCGGCGTCTCCCCCGACCAGTACGGCGACCTCCGCGTGACGGACAGATTCGAGTACAAGCGCTACTACCCGAACGAGGGCGTCGAGTGGGAGGTCTGCGCGGTGCTGAAGGTGACGCTCGACGACACCTCCCTCGACCCGGACGAGGACGAGATCGGCGGAATGCTCTGGGTCGACTACGAGCACCTGCACGACCACCCCCGGTGGTACCGGCAGCTTCGGCTCTGCCCGTGGTTCGAGATCGCCATGCGCCGTGACTTCGAGGCTGGCCCTCGCTGAGTCCGTCCGCGGGGACGTGCTCGCCCACGCCGCGGCGGGCGCGCGCGACCCGGCCGGACCGAGGGAGGTCTGCGGCGTCCTCGTCGGCGAGCGGAACGACGCGGGGAGAAGCCGCGTCGTCGACGCGGTTCGAGTCCCGAACGTCGCCGACGATCCGAGAACCGCGTACGAACTCGATCCGGTCGCGACGCTCGCCGCGATCGAATCCGCAGAACGCGACGGACGGGATCTCGTCGGTTTCTATCACTCCCACCCCGAGAGCGCGCCGCTTCCCAGCGCCGCGGATCGAGCGCGCGCGACGTGGACGGGGTACGTCTACCTGATCGCCTCGCCCGCGACGGACGAACTGCGGGCGTGGCGCTGGTCCGGCGAAGCGTTCGATCCGGTGGCGGTCGAAGGGCCTTAGAGCACTTCCGCGATCCGGAAGAACTCGTCGGGCGCGATTCGGAGGTCGGCGCTCGAATCGGCCGCGTCGCCGTCCGTCCCGCTGCCGTCCGCCACGCGGACCGTCACGAACCCGGCCCGCCGCGCCGGTTCCACGTCGTCCCGCGCGTCGTCGCCGACGTAGACGTACCGGTCGGCCGGCAGCAGTTCCTTCGCGGCCGCAAAGAGCGCCGGGTCGGGTTTCATCGCCCCGACCTCGTGAGAGACGAGCACGTCGTCGAACAGGGATTCGAGGCCGTGGACGGCGAGCTTCGCGCGCTGTACCTCCCCGACGCCGTTCGAGAGCACCCCGAGGGCGTGATCCTCCGACAGCGCCGCGAGCGCGGCCTTCGCGCCAGCGGGGACCGTCGAGGCGGCGAGTTCCCGTTCAACGAGCGCCTCAGCGAAGACCGCGCCGTCGACGTCGAGATCGTAGGTCGCACAGAAGTCGGCGGCGGCATCGCGGTAGGGGTCGTCGTCGAACGAGCGGAACCGCTCGAAAAAGGACTCCGTGTAGTAGTCGACGCCGCCGTCCGGGACGGCGACGCCGAGCGACTCGCACGTCGAGGCGAACAGCTCCCCATACGAACGCGCGTACCGGACGAGCGTGCCGTCGAGATCGACGTAAATAGTTGCCACGCCATCGCGATCGCGTCGGCGGTAAATAAGACCTATCGTCGCGCGCCGGCAACTCGCACGGGATGGAACCGGAACCCGAGCTGTACGACGCTCTCGATGGGCAGGTCGCGCTCGTCACCGGCGCGAACCGAGGGATCGGGAGAGAGATCGCAACCCGGCTGACCGACCTCGGCGCGACGGTCTACGCGGGCACCCGAAGCGCGTCCAACGACGTTCCAGGCGGTACGCGCTCCGCGTTGCTCGACGTGACCCAGGAAGGCGACGTCGAGGCGACCGTCGACGGTATCTTCGAAGAGACCGGACGGCTGGACGTCCTCGTCAACAACGCCGGAGTCGGCGAGTTCGACGATTCGCTGGTCGCCGAGCCGACGACCCGCATCGACCGGACGCTCGCGGTGAACCTCCGCGGACCGATGCTGCTTTGCAAGCACGCCCTGCCGCTCTTGCTCCAGCGCGAGGGCGGACGCGTCGTCAACGTCTCCTCCGGGATGGGCGCGCTCGCGGAGCCGCAACGCGGCGGGTCGCCCTCGTACCGCGTCTCGAAGACGGGGCTGAACGGCCTCACGGCGTACCTCCACGGCGAGTACGGCGACCGGGGGCTCCTCGCCAACTCGGTCTGTCCCGGCTGGGTCAGAACCGACATGGGCGGCGAGAACGCGAGTCGGTCGATCGAGGAGGGGGCCGCGACGCCCGTCTGGCTCTGTCGGTTCGAACCGGGGAGTCCCGCCGGGCTGTTCTGGCGCGACCGGCGCGTCATCGACTGGTGACGCCCGACCCGGCATCGCCTCCCCCCGCCCGAATTTTATATATCAAAACGCGGCCAGACCGTCCGTGCGTTGACCGCCACCGCGGAGGATGTCGCGGGAGCACGGCACGCCCCTCCGCGTCCGTCGACGATCGTGCCGTCTGTTCGCCAGTATCTCCGTCGGACGATCGTCACCGCTCGCGGAAGAACTCGACGAGTCGGTCCGCGACCTTCACCGGTTCTTCGTGCTGGACCCAGTGGGTCGCGCCTTCGAACATCGTCAGCCGACCGTCGTCGCACAGGTCGACGCTCGTACGCGCCATCGACTTCTTCAGGAACTGATCGCGCGCGCCCCAGAGGACGAGCGTCGGAACCCTCACCCGCTCGGTGCGCGGCGTCGGGCGCGTTCGAGCGGCACAGCGGTACCAGTTCAGCATTGCGGTGATCGCGCCCGGCTGGTTCCACGCTCCCCGGTAGCGCTCGAAGTCCGCCTCGGAGAACGTCCCCGGTTCGCTCGTCTCCCGCATCGATCGCACGAGCAGCTCCCAGTCGTGAAAGCGCGAGGCGGCCTCGGGCAGCGCCGGAACCTGGAAAAAGCCCACGTACCAGCTTCTGAGCCGCTGGCTCCAACTTCGTCGGAGCGTCCGCTGGAACACCGACGGGTGCGGAACGTTCGCCGCGCAGAGCCTCTCGACTCGCTCCGGGTGATGAAGCGCGACCCACCAGCCGACGGCTGCCCCCCAGTCGTGACCGACGACGATGGCCCTCTCCCTGTCCATCTCGTCGACGAGTCCGACGACGTCGGCCGCGAGTTCGTCGAGGTGGTACGCCGAAACGTCGCTCGGTTTGTCGCTCAGGTTGTAGCCGCGCTGATCCGGAACGACGACCCGGTAGCCGGCGTTCGCGAGCGGTCGAATCTGGTCGCACCATCCGTACCAGAACTCCGGAAACCCGTGGAGCAACACGACGAGCGGCCCGTCGTCGGGACCGGCCTGCACCGCGTGCAGCCGTACGCCGTTCGTCTCGATGCGGACGCTCTCGCCGGGGGCGTCGGTCGGATAGCCGATCGAAGGGTCTGTCTCCGTGGCCATGTCACGCGAACGTCGCCGGCGAGTCGGAAATCGAAAGCGTATCGACGCCCCCGTCGGGGAGCGGTTCGTCGTCACGAAGCCCGTTCAGCTTCGGCCGGACGACGTCGTCGGACGACGACGACGGATCGGGTTTCGGGAGCCCACGGGCGACGGACGGGGGGTTCATACCGTCGGTACGCATCCTCGAAGTAAAATATCTGCGCCTCGTGGAGTTCACCGTCGACCGCGCGTCGCAGCGGTCATCGACCAGACCGCGACGAGGCCGAGCAAGAGCGCCGGGACCATCGGCAGAACCAGCATCGTCGCGAAGAACGACATCCCCAGCTCCGCCGGTGCGGTCGGAACGAGGTAGATGACGCCGGGGATCACCAGAAACGAGAGCACCACGGCGGCGACGAGAACCCAGCCCGCGCGTCCGAAGCCGGCAGGTTTCGACTCGCTCGACTCGCCCGCGGCGACGGTGCCGGGACGGTGGACGTACCCCCCGTCGTTTCGCTCGCCCCCCGACGCGTCTTCGCGCGTTTCGTCTTCGAGCGAGCGGAGCACGTCACCGGCGGGTCGCGCTTCCCGACGAGCGAGCTGCTCGCTCCGCTCGTCGGAGTTGGTCCCGGTCTGCTCGCGTCCCTCAGATCTCACTGTCGGGTTTTACCACCACTTTACCAAAGCCCTCTCGGTTCTCGATCATCTCGTGGGCGCGGGCGGTGTCGCTCATCGGCAGCACCTCCCGGATCCGCGGTTCGAACGTCCCGTCCCACACCAGTTCGAGCACGTCGTCCACCTCGCCCGGCGTCGCCATCGTCGAACCGATGACCGAAAGCTGATTCCAGAAGATGCGGTTCAGATCCGTCTCCGGTCGACCGCCGGTCGTCGCGCCGCAGGTGACGATCCGGCCGCCTTTCGCGAGGCTCTTCAGCGAGTCGTGCCACGTCGCCGCGCCGACGTGATCGACCACCACGTCGACGCCGCGTTTGCCCGTCAGCTCCCGGATCCGCGCCGCGAAGTCGTCGGCCTCGTAATCGATGACGTGGTCGGCGCCGCACTCCTCCGCGTATCGAAGCTTCTCCTCGCTGCTCGCGGTGGCGTACACCTCCGCGCCGACGTAGTCGGCGATCTGCACCGCCGCGTGGCCGACGCCGCCCGACGCACCGAGGACGAGCACCGACTCGCCCGGGCCGAGTTCGCCGCGCGTCAGAAGCATCCGCCAGGCGGTCTGAAAGACCAGCGACGCCGATCCGGCGATCTCCCAGTCGACGCCGTCGGGAACCGCCACGAGGTTGTCCGCCGGCACCGCCGCCCGTTCGGCGTGGACGCCCGGCAGGTGTTCGCCGAGGATGCGAAAGCGGGCGCACATGGACGCTTCGCCGTGTCGGCAGAACTCGCACTCGCCGCAGGCGACGCCCGCCGTCACCGCGACGCGGTCGCCCGGTTCGAACCGAGTCACGTCCTCGCCGACGGTTTCGACCACGCCGGCCCCGTCGCTGCCGGGAACGTGCGGCATCTCCAACGTGATGCCCGGTAGTCCCTTCCGGGTCCACACGTCGAGGTGATTCAACGCGCCCGCCTTGACGTCGACGACGACCTCGTCCCGCCCGGGTTCCGGCTCCGGGTACTCGTCGTAGGTGATGACGCTGCGGTCGCCGTGCTCCGCGAACTGAACTGCCTTCATGCGCCAAGGTGGCACACAGGGGGACAAAACTGTATGCACCGACGAGAGGTTCGCCGGGATTCGACGAGGGGGTGAGCGCCGACGGGAGATCCTCGCTCGCCCGCGCTACCGCCTCGGTTCGTCGGATCATGGTGGCTCACACCTCCGCCGAGTCGAGCGCCGATGAGCGCGGCGGGTGCGGCGCGCGGCGACGGACACGACGGACGGCATCGGCGATCGTCTCGTTCGGCGCTCGGTCCTGCGCGGCGGTAGACCTTTTGCCCGTTCGAGTGACGGGTTCGGAACCGACGGCACCGTCGTTTCGCGCGGTGTCGTCGAGCAGTGTCGATATATACGCTCCAGGCGTAGCCCGGCCCGGAAACGCGAACGACTATGTCGAGGCGGCCGTTGCACCCACCGTGATCTCACCCGTTCTTCTCGGAGCCGCGCTGCTCATCTCGTTCGCCGTGGCCGCGGTGACCGGCGCGAGCAGCGTGTCCGTCTCCATGGCCCCGGCGATCGGCTCGAACTCGGTCGGCGCGCTTCGCGGGGCCCTGCTCGTCGGCGTGTTCGGGTTCGCCGGCGCGGTCGCACAGGGCGCGGCGGTTACGCGCGGCGTCGGAACCGAGATCGTGAGCGGCGCGATCACGTTCGAGATGGGGACCGTCGCGCTGGTCGTCATCGGGCTGTACGTCGGATTGGGAATCGTCGCCGAGCACTCGATTCCGGTGGCCTTCTCGACGTTCGGGGCGGTCGCCGGCGTCGGATTCGCGGCGGGATACGCCCCGAACGCGGGGTACTGGACCCTCACGCTCGCCTCGTGGATCGGATCGGGCCTCGCAGCCGTCGTGCTCGCGCTCGGAATCACGCTTCTCATCCGGCGGTACGTCCCGCGCTCGTCCCGGTCCGACCGCGTCATCGACAAGGCGGTGTTGTTCGCCGGCATCGTCTTCTCCTTCATCGGCGGCGGAAGTCAGGTCGGACTGGCGGTCGGCCCGCTGGTCGGAACGTTCGAAAACCTCGGCGTCGGCATCGTCCCGCTCATCGTGTACGGGGCGCTCGGCATCCTCGTCGGGTCGTGGGTGAAGAGCCCCGTGATGTTGAACGCGGTCGGCAGACACTACGCCAGCCTCGGCCAGCGAACGTCGCTCGCGGTCCTCCTGACGGCGATCCCGATGGTTCAGGTGATCGCGAACGTCCTCGGCGTCCCGATCTCGTACAACCACATCATCATAAACAGCATCGCGGGGTGCGGCATCGCGGGAGCGGGCGCCGGCATCGACGGGCGGAAGTTCGTCGGAACGCTCGCCAGCTGGGTCGCCACGCTGATCGGCTCGACTGCGACCGCGTACCTGCTCTTCCGCGGGGTGCTCCTCGTCTGATCGGCGGCGGTCGGCCCGACCGCGGTGCGACGGAGGACGGAACGTTTTGTCCCGTCGGTTCGAACGCCCGCTATGGGAGACGCGCGAAACGACGAGACCCACGAACGCGACGTATCCGACGGCCGCGGGAACGATCGCGACCGCGACCACACCGCCGACCGTCACGAGCACCGACACGACGACCGTCACGAAAACGACCGTCACGGCCGTCACGACCACGACCACGATCACCACCACGACCACGACCTCGACCGAGTCGGCGTCGCGGTCGTGACCGTCTCCTCGACGCGCTCGATGGAGGACGACTCCGCGGGCGACGCCATCGTCGCGGCGGTCGAGGCCGATGGGAACGACGTGGTCACCCGCGACCTCGTCAACGACGACTACGACGGCGTCCAGTCGGCGGTGAACGCCCTCGTCGGTCGCGACGACGTCGACGCCGTCGTGACGTCGGGCGGGACGGGCGTGACGCCGGACGACGTGACCGTCGAGGCGGTTCGGCCGCTCTTCGACAAGGAGTTGCCGGGGTTCGGCGAGCTGTTCCGACGGCTCTCGTACGAGGAGATCGGCACGCGCGTCGTCGGCACGCGCGCCGTCGCCGGCGTCGCCGCGGGAGTCCCGGTGTTCTGCCTGCCCGGAAGCGAGAACGCCGCTCGACTCGGCGCAGAGGAGATCGTCGTCGAAGAAGCGGGACACCTGGCCGGGCTGGCCGGGCGGGCGGACGACGCGTAACGCCGTTCCGGGTTTCCCTTCGGCGGGCCGGTCTTCGATTCGACACGACGTCTGTCTCGTCCTGACCCTTTAAGCCACCGGACGGTAAGGTGCCGGTATGAGCAAACAGGAGCCCCGGGCCGAAGGGTCCGACTCCGGCGGAGACGAGCCGTTTGCCGGTACAAAGGACTCTCGACTGCGCAGCGCGGAAGTGACCGAAGGGGCGGAGCGCGCCCCGCACCGGTCGATGTTCCGCGCGATGGGGTTCGACGACGAGGACCTCTCCTCGCCGATGGTCGGCGTCGCCAACCCGGCCGCGGACATCACGCCCTGCAACGTCCACCTTGACGACGTCGCGGAGGCGGCCGTCGACGGGATCGACGCGGCCGGCGGCATGCCGATCGAGTTCGGGACGATCACCATCTCGGACGCCATCTCGATGGGGACGGAGGGGATGAAGGCGTCGCTCATCTCCCGCGAGGTGATCGCCGACAGCGTCGAACTCGTCGCGTTCGGCGAGCGCATGGACGCGCTCGTCACCGTCGCCGGCTGCGACAAGAACCTCCCCGGGATGATGATGGCCGCCGTCAGGACGGACGTGCCGACGGTGTTTCTCTACGGCGGGTCGATCCTCCCCGGCGAGCACGAGGGCCGCGAGGTGACAGTCCAGAACGTCTTCGAGGGCGTCGGCGCGTACGCCACGGGCGAGATGAGCGCGGACGAACTCGACGACCTCGAACGGCACGCCTGCCCGGGCGCGGGCTCCTGCGGCGGGATGTTCACCGCGAACACGATGGCGTCGATCGCCGAGGCGATCGGCCTCGCGCCGCTCGGCAGCGCCAGCCCACCGGCCGAGTCCGAGGAGCGTTACGAGGTCGCCCGCCGCGCCGGCGAGACGGTGCTCGACTGCGTCGAACGCGACCGCAGGCCGTCGGACGTCCTCTCGAAGGAATCCTTCGAGAACGCGATCGCCCTCCAGGTCGCCACCGGCGGCTCGACGAACGCCGTCCTCCACCTGCTCGCGCTGGCCGCCGAGGCTGGGATCGATCTGTCGATCGACGAGTTCGACGAGATCTCCCGCCGCACGCCGAAGATCGCGAACCTCCAGCCCGGCGGCTCGCGGGTGATGGCCGACCTCCACGAGATCGGCGGCGTGCCCGTCGTGATCCGCCGGCTGGTCGAGGCGGGGCTGTTCCACGGCGGCGCGATGACCGTCACCGGCCGGACGATCGACGCGGAACTGGAGACGCTCGACCTCCCCGACGACGAGGAGATCGACGTCGACTTCCTCCGGCCGGTCGACGAGCCGTTCCACGAGGAGGGGGCGATCAAGATCCTGAAGGGGAACCTCGCGCCCGACGGCGCGGTGTTGAAGGTGACCGGAAGGGACGACCAGCTCCGCCACACCGGACCGGTTCGCGTCTTCGAAGACGAGGAGTCGGCGATGCGGTGGGTGCAGGAGGGGCACATCTCCGCCGGCGACGTGATCGCGATCCGAAACGAGGGACCGCGCGGCGGCCCCGGCATGCGCGAGATGCTCGGCGTGACCGCCGCCGTCGTCGGGCAGGGCCACGAGGACGACGTGGCGCTCCTGACCGACGGCCGGTTCTCGGGGGCCACCCGAGGCCCCATGATCGGTCACGTCGCGCCGGAGGGGGCGGACGGCGGTCCGATCGCACTCTTGGAGGACGGCGACGAGGTCACCGTCGACATCCCGAACCGCCGACTCGACGTCGACCTGTCGGACGACGAACTCGCGGCCCGCCGCGACGACTGGACGCCGAAGGAGCCGACCTACACGGCCGGCGTGCTGGCGAAGTACGGCCGAGCGTTCGGCTCCGCCGCGAACGGCGCGGTGACGAACCCGGGCGCGAAGCGGTGAACGGTGGAATGGTGCGCGGAAGACGCGCGGGGGGTGCGCGAGCCGTCGCTACGGTCGCTGCCACTCGTAGAACAGGTACACGAGGCCGAAAAGGAGGAGGCCGACGCCGAGCGTCGACGTCGCCGGTTCGGGAAAGACGATCAGGACGAGCGCGACGAGGATGATGAGCCCGGGACCTATTTCGTCCGCGTACTCGGCGAAATCGAGTGCCATGTGCGACCACTCGCGCGGCGGGAAGGTAAATCTGCCCGCCGCGCGACGCCGTCCGCGGTTCTTGCCGGCCCCCGCAGCCCTCAGAAGTCGCCGTCCTTCACGTACGGGTAGCTCCAGAGCGTGACCTGCAGCACGATCGACTTGAACCACGCGTCGTACATCGCTTCCACCGCCGCGTCGTCGTGGTCGCCGTTCGCGAGGAAGTCTTTTACGGTCGCGGTGATCGGGTAGACGAACGCGACGACGTAGCGGTAGTCGATGTGCGGCACGGCGTCGACCCCGTCGGTCTCGTTTTTCTTCTCCCTGGTGTGTCTGAGCGCGATCTCGTACTGGTAGTCCAGCCAGTCCTGACCGTACGGCGCGTCGCACGTGTCTCTGATCCACCGGGCGAACCGCGCGCGAACCCGATCGAGGTACTCGTCGATCGGCTCGCCCTCCGGCGTGGAGAAGTACCGCAGGAGAAAGTCGTGCGATCCGACGAATTCGTACCACAGGTCGAGCACGTCGTCGATCTGTGGTTCGAGCACCTCGCCGGCCGTCCGAAGCGCCGCTTCGTCCTCCTCCGTGAACATCACGGTCTCCTTGAGTCGCTCGAACTCCTCCATGCTGATCGGCGATTCGGAGACCGACTCCTCGCCGAGGGTGTATCCGGGGATGTCTTCTCGACTCATTCGATTCCCTCCCGGTGACGTTCGACGCCGAGATCGGTAAACGCTAGCAAGCGGCCGCGCGCTGGTAATTCAAGCCGCGGAGCACGTCGCGTCGTCGGTGCACGCGACGACGCGCGCAGAAGAGTTCGTGTCGTCGGCCAATACGCCTCGACGGTCGGTTACAACCGCTGTTCGCGGCCGAACAGCGCCCGTTCGGCGGACAGCTTTCCGGCTCCGCTCAGCACCAGCGAGACCGCGGCGAGAAAGAGCAGGAGCGTGAACTCGACGCCGCCGTCGGACGCGAGAAAGCCGTTCGGGAGGTGGACGAGCACCGTCGCACAGAGCATGACGACGGCGACGAGCAGCGCGGCGACCTGCGTGAACAGCCCGAGGACGAGAAACGCCCCGCCGAGCGTCTCGGCGAGCGCGACGAGCCAGGCCAGCACGCCCGGTGCCGGGAGGCCGAGCCCCTGCAGCGACGAGGCGAACCCGCCGACGCCCGTCGCCGCCGGGCCGACGTCGAGCAGCTTGCCGATGCCGTGGACGAACATGATGCCGCCGAGACCGACCCGAACGACGAGCGGTCCCCAGCCGGGATGTGCCGTTTTCATCTTTTCATCGCGCGAGAGAACGTTCTACTCTCTGTTAAGTGTATCTAGTATAACGATACTGTTAAAAATATAAACAGTGGGAACGCGGAACATGGCGCGGACGAGAGCGCCGACGTCCCCGGGCGGTGGCGATCGCCCGAATCCGTCTACTCCCACCCCTCGAACGCCGACAGCGTCGAGTCCCGCGAGTCCGCGAGCGCGCTCTCGATCGCGGACCGTCGCCACCCCACCGGCGAGAGGACGCTCGTCGCCGCCCGGAGGAGGAGCGTCTCGTAGAAGTCGGCGTCGTATTCGGAGATCGTCTCGTGGGCCAACGCGACGCGGTCTCTCGACCGTTTCTCGTCGTCGACGACGACGTACGAGACGGTTTCGCCCGGACGCCGACTCAGCCCCTGACCGTCCGCGCGTTCGAGCGCCGCCGCGTTCCGCGTGTACCGCGAGTACTCGTCGACGCGCTTCGAGACGCGATTGTCGACGAGCAGGTCCGTCGGATCGACCGTTCCCCTTCGTAGCCGCTCCACCCACAGCTCCAGCCGGTCGCAGACCGCTTCCGGCTCGCGGTGCGTGTCGAGCACCCGTATCAGGTCCTTCTGCGCCCGCTCGACGAACGCCGGCGTGCTGCGCTGGCGACACTCGATCCCCCGGTACGTGTACTCGTCCTCGCCGGCGACCTTCCCGAAGTACTTCGTCAGCGCGCCGGCGTCGCCCTCGCGCGTCGGCACGAACGCGAGCCAGTCGTACTCCGCCTCGTACTCGAGGCGAATGCCGACCTCGCCCGTGATCCGCTCCGCGAGCTCGCAGAGCGGCGTCTGCGCTTCGCCCTCGATCCGCCGCACCCAGACGCTGTCGACGATCCCGTGGACGATCTCCCAGCCGTTCGATTCGAAGATCTCCTTCGAGTCGAGCAGGATCTCGCGGGCGAAGGCGTTGATCGCCTCGTGGCACTCGATTCGGCCGAACTTCGCGTTCGAAAAGCCCTGGTACCCGAAACAGGAGACGAGAATCCACTTGATCGCGTTCGACCGCCCCTCCAGCACCGTCCTGCGCTCGGGGTCGTCCGTCTCCTCCAGTTCGGCTTTGAAGCCGTCCCGATCCCGGACGAGCGGTCGGAGCACCTCGGGGAGGTACCCCGGTTCGTCGCAGATGCTGTATCCCAGTCCGGGAACGTCCTCGCGGTCGGCGTGGCAGTCGCAGCGAATCCGCTCCGGACTCACGTTCCGCGTGACGATGATGTTCGGGTACAGCGACGAGAAGTCGAGTTCGTGAACCTCCTCGTGGAGGCCCGCCTTCGGGGCGAACGTGAACCCCCCGCGATCCGCTTCGTGCAGTTGCCGCATCGTCTTGAACTGTTCGTGCCGCCACGAGTCCCACGGGACCAGCACGCCGCGCTTTCGGGCCTCCCGGATCTGTATCGCCGTGAGGACGGTTCCGATCGACGATCGGGCCACCTCCTGAAGCGGCTTTCCCGACCGCTCGACGAGGTAGAGACAGCCGTGGACGTTCGCGTGATTCCACAGGAACGCGTTCGATCGGTCGACGATCACCCGTCCGGGGAGGTTGTACCGCGCCGGCGAGTGCCCGACGCGGTCGTCGCTCGCGTACGTCGACTCGCCCGCGAGCCGCTGCCACCCGGGAAGCCGTCCCAGCTGGAACCCTCGCTCGCCGAGCCGGTCGGCCTGCCCGTACAGCGTCGGAACGACCTCGCCCGTGTTCACGAGGAGCACGTCCGGATCGTCGTCGTCGAGCCGGCCGGCGACCGCTTCGAGGACCTCCGCCTGCGTCCCCTCCACCGTCTCGTCTCCGAGTTCGACCGTCGTGATCCGCCCGTCCGCGAGCTGTGGCTCCGGCACGGAGACCGGGAGGATCGTCAGATCGCCGGTCGGAACCGGAGAGACGCCCTCTTCGAGGCAGTATCTGAACTCCCGGCCGAAGTCGACGTTGTAACACCGGTACTCGCCGGGTCTCCCCCAGCCGCGGATCTCGTGTGCGACCGCGGTGACCGCGTCGAGATCGACGACGTCGACGCGGAGCACCGGTTCCGGATCGTCTTTAAAACCGATCCGCTCTTCGGCTAAGTGGGCGAGCGAGACGTCCGGATGCCGACGGAGCACCGCCGAGACGTCGGCGAGATCGCCGTCCCCGTGGGCCGAGACGTAGATCGTCGGCTCGTAGGACGCGTTCCGCGAACACTCCGCTCCGTCGGGCGTCACCGACCATTCGAGGACGTCGCCGTCGAGGTAGTCGAACGTGAACGGCATCGGTCACTCCCCGTCCCCTCGGGTTTCGAGCCGCGCTTCGAGCGACGCGATTCGCTTTTCCTGTTCCAGCGCGACGGAAAGGAGAATCGGGAGCTCGACGAACTGGTGGTTGAGGTACCCGCCGGCGTCGGCGTGCGCGCGGGCGTGTTCGAACAATCGGTCGAAGTGCGGCCGATCCCGGCGTCTGAGCGCCCGCCGGTAGTCAGCCCACCGACCTTCCGTCGTCCGAATCACGTCGCGGTAGGTCGGATTAGTTCGCCCCACCGGCGATCACCTCCGTCGGCGAGCCCGCGGCCGCCACGGTCGGGTGTCGGGCCGCGAGGACGCGGTTCCAGTACGAGATCGTCGTCTGGACCGCCCCGTCGTCGACGGGGTACACGAGGGTCTCGAACGACTCCCCGGAAAACCGCGGCCCGTACCTCGTCACGTCGCACGTCAGCGTCTCGGAGACCGCGTCGACGACCGGTCGTGCGAACTCGTCGAGCTCCGAGAGCGTGACCAGAACCGGGACGGCGGTTTCGTCGAGCAGTTCGTCGACTCGCGCGACCGCCTCGGAGAGCAGCCGTTCGCCCTCGCCGCGACGCAGGTCGTCGGTTCGGTAGAACCGGTCGAACGCCGGCAGGACGACGATCGACGTCCCGTCCGACACCTGTTCCGGGAGGTCGGCGAGGAGACTGTAGTGCTGCCACGGCGTGAAGCCGCGAGCGATGTGAACGCGGTCGAGCGGCCGCATGGTCGGGGCGAGTCGACAGAGCTGCTGCGTCGACCCGTGCCCGTTCGCGTCGACCCAGGCGGCGTCTCCGTCCTGAACGAGGAGACGGTCGAGCACGAGCGAGTGAAGCGCGCCGGTCGCGCCGCGACCCACCCGCAGGAGCGTCATCCCGTCCTGTAACGTCGGGAGCGTCGGGTGCTCCCCGGTCTCGGGGTACATCACGGGCGGATCTAGCCGCTCCGACCGTCATAGCTAAGACAGGGTCGTTTCCGATGGTTCCGTTACCCGTCTCGGGAGGGCCGCTCGCGGGGTCTGTAGGTTCGCGCGCGCTTTTCGCCCTCGGCGACGACGAGCCTGTAGTGCTCCATCTTCTGGAGGTAGTTCCGGACCGTCCGCTTCGTCTTCGGCTCGTCGACGCGCTCGCGGTACGCGTCGTAGAGGTCGCCCGGATTCATCTCCCCCCGTTCGGTCAAAATCTCGTAGAGGGCGCGCTGATGCTCGCGGAGTTTCGCCGCCGTCGATCTCCGGATCTCCTCGCGCCCGTCGGGGATCGCTTCGTGGAGGATCTCGTTCGTGATCGCGTCCGAGGATCGCTGATCGGCGAGGCGCGCGGCGTTGCGAAGGATACCGATTCCGATCCGCGCGTCCCCCGCTGCGGCGTCCGCGATGAGCGCGAGCTGCTGGTTTCCGATAGCGCCTTCCGATAGTCCCCAGCGCGCCCGCGCACTCAGGATCGCGACGAGTTCGTCGAGGTGGTACTTGTCGAACGTGATCCGGACGCTGCTGTGGAGACGACTCGTCAGCCGCTCGTCGAATCCCGAGAACAGATCCTCCTCGCGGTTCGCGACGAGGACCATCGTGATTCCGCGGGTTCGGTAGAGGTCGTAGAGGACGCTCTCGTCTTCGAGCTGGTCGACTTCGTCGAGGACGACGACGTAGTGCGGGCCGTCGTACGCCTGTAGTCGGCTCAAAAGCTCGTCCTTCGGCGTGGAGCGACGGTGGATGTCCACGGTTCGGCCGACGCCTTCGAGGATGCGGTAGAGGACGCGAAAACGGGTGTAGTCCTGCCAGCAATTGACGTACTGGGAGTCGATGTCGAGGACGTTCTCCCGGAGGCGCTCGACGGTGAACTGCGCGATGCACGTTTTGCCAGCGCCGGACGGACCGAGGAGGAGCGACGTCTCGCCGGGCTGACCGTCCATGATCGGTTTGAGCGCGTTCGAGAGGACGTTGACCTCCTGGTTGCGATGCTCGACCTCCTGCGGGATGAACTCGGGCTGGAGGACGCGAGCGTCGTTGATCATCCGTATCGGGTCTCTTTCTCGGCTATCGCAATAAACGGAACCGGGTGATTTCCGATACTTCCGAAAGCACGAGAGACGCGCCGACCCGCTCTGTCGCCCGTTGCGTCCGCTGACCTTCCGGTCGAGTCGCTCGATGCGTTCGACCGCAGGGTCGGCGAAGGGAGGGGATCACCGAGCGGTCAGGTCGTACACGACCAGCTCTTCGATCCGTGCGGCACCCGCCTCCGCAAAGAGGGAAACGCCGGTGCTGTCCCAGTCTGGAAACACCTGATTCGTCATCGTCCGACGGCCGTCGTTGGCGAATACTTCGACCGAGGAGCGATCGACGAGGACGCGAAGTTCGATCGTCCCGTCTCGGAGCGGTTCCAGCGGCATCGACGCCACGTCCTCTCGGCCGGGCTCGAACGGGTTCGGTTGCGAAGCCCCGTGGCCGAATTTTTTGACGACATCCCGACGTGAATATAATAATTTACGACGAGTATCCAAGTACCGAAATCTGTACGTTCAGGCTCTGTGGCCGCTATACTTATTGAAAACGCGGAGCGATAGTCGAGTGCTGATTATGAGTGACACTACAACGGATTCAGAGAGGACCCGAACCCACGAAAACAACCGCTCCCGTAATACCCTGAATACGGACACGATGCAGTGGCTGAGCGCCCTCGTCGCGCTGATCGGGTTGTACCTCGTCGCCTCGCCGTTCGTCTTCGAGGCCACGGAGACGGCGATCTGGAACGACACGCTCGTCGGGACCGCGATCTTCGCACTCGCGGGGTACAACTTCGTCCGCCTGTCGAGGGATCGGTTGGCGAGCGTGGGCGTCGCCTCGCTGGCCGCCCTGCTCGGGCTCTGGGCGCTCATCTCGCCCTACGTCATCGAGATGGGAAGCGACGAACTGGCCACGGGGACGGCGATCTCCGGATTACTCGTCGCCCTCCTCTCGGCCTACAGCGCCTACGCCAACAACAAGGCCGACGCGCCCGAACGTACGGGCGCTCGCGCCTGATTCGACCGGCACTCGACCGATAGTAACTGTTAGTGAGTCGTGGACGCGACCGTGTCACGATCAAGAACCCGCCGACGGAGCGAACGCCCTCCGGTCCGTCCTCTCTTATTACGTCGTACGGCCGGTTCGCACCGCGATCGATCGCGGTCGACACCTACAGCTCGCGTTCGAAGTGCCGTCTCCGAAATTGGGCGAAATGGTGCTGCGTGAGGAGAATCGCGAAGAGGATCATCACGGCTGCGAACGGGACGGAAACGAAAAAGGACAAATCGTTGAAATAGCTGTTCGCCAGCTGGGCGAGAGCGAGCAGCGCTGGAACGAAGGAGATCATCGCAGATTGAACGGGAGTCGAGCGAAATATATCAGAAAACGCGACGTCGTCTTTGGTGGCCATCGTGGAACGCGATTCATCTATCGAGAGAACCTCCAATAACGTTTCGAATCGGATGACGAACAGTATCTCGACGCGAAGCCGCCGTCCGCACCCTCTGGCCGGGCGAGGGCGCGTTTTTCGACGAACTGGCCGGATCCACACCTCGTCGTGAGTCGAAATTCGACGGACCGAACGTCGCCATTCGACTCACCTCCAACCCTCCAAACGCCGAAAACCGGTGGTTCAGGGGTGTGAGACGCGTAATGATGAGGGCCTATAAAATTTCTTATGGGATCGCCGACGGCTCGCGCCGCTCACCCTCGTGCTCCCATTTTCGCTCCGCGAAAAGTGGGACCGCCGAGATTCGAACCCGTCGAGACGGTCATCCTCACTCCGTTCGGACGCTGCGACTCGCCTGCTCGAATCTCGCCGCTCGACACGTTCGCACGCCTCGCTGTCGCTCGGCGAGCATGAACAGTGGGACCGCCGAGATTCGAACTCAGGTCCGACGCACCCCATGCGCCGAGGATACCACTACCCTACGGTCCCGCGTATCGGGGGACGCGCGTCCGTCAATTAAGGGCTTCGTTTCGTCGCCGCCGTCGCGCGCCGCGAAAGGCGCGACCGATCGCCCGTCGATCGTCGGACGTCGCGCTGACAGCGGCACGCTACCGGCGTCACGCCAGCACGCGCTCCAGCGCGACGACCTCGCCCGCCTCCGCGTCGGGATCGCCGACGAGCCTGCCGAGGCAGACGGCCGCGCCGTCCGGCGTGTAGCACGCGAGCAACCGTCCGCGCTCGACTCCCGCGTCGACCTCGACGACGCCCGGCGCGTACACCGGCGCGCCGTGGGCCACCTGCTCCGCCGCGCTCTCTTTTATCACCAGGCGCGGGAGGTGGTCGAGGCTCCGCTCCGCCGGCGCGACGGCTCGGCGGAGCGGCGCTTCGTCGCCCTCCGCCGCGAACGCGAGCGCGTCCGCGAGGTCCTGAAGCGTCACGAGATCCCCGTCATCGAACGGCTCGGTCGCGGTCCGACGGAGGTGGCCCATGTGCCCGCCGGTTCCGAGCGCGAGGCCGAGATCGTGACAGAGCTTCCGGACGTACGTCCCGCTCTCACAGCGGATCCGGAGCAACGCCTTGCGATCTTCGACTTCCAGCACGTCGAGGTCGAACACCTCGCGCGTCCGCAGGCGGCGGGAGACGGCGCTCTTGCGCGGTGGTTTCTGGTACAGGTCGCCCTCGAACTCCGCGACGACGGTTTCGAGGTCGGCCGGCGGCCGCCCGTGCAGTTCGAGCACCGCGACGTACTCCTTCGACCCCTCCAGGAAGACCTGCGCGAGGCGGGTCGCGTCGCCGAGGAGCACCGGCAGACAGCCCGTGACCTTCGGATCGAGCGTCCCCGCGTGGGCGGCCCGCTCGACGCCCGCGAGGTCGCGTACCCAGCCCGTCACCTGGTGGGCGGAGGGGCCCGGCGGCTTGTCGAGGTTCACCACCCCGAATTCGAGGAGCTCGGTCGCGTCGCGCGCTCCGGGCGAGCCTCGCATCGTCAGAAGTCGTACCGGACGCCGTCGACGGGGTGTTTCCCCTCGTCGGCGTCGGGGTCGTACGTCTCGACCGCGGTCGCGAGCACGTCGAGCACCGCCTCGGGGTCCCAGCGCGCGGTGTTGAACGCGACGTCGTAGATCGAGAGGTCGTCGATGGGGATGTCGTAGTACGCCCTGTAGCGCTTCTTCTCGCTCGTCTCGCGGCGCTCCGTCTCCTCGCGCGCGACGGCGACGGGCTTGTCCTCGCGGTCTGCGATCCGGGCCGCCCGGACGCCGAGCGGGGCGTCCAGCCAGAGCCGCAGGTCGGCGAAGTCGCCCGCGAGCCAGCCGGCGAGCCGGGATTCGAGCACGAGATCGTCGCGCTCCTTCGCGATCTCGTACAGCCGTCGGTCGAGGTCGCGGTCGATCCCCTCGTCCTCCTCCGCCAGTTCGTTGAACTCGACGGGCGAGTACCCGCGCTCTGCGGCCAGCGCGCGGAAGATGTCGCCGCCGCTCACGTGTTCGAGTCCGAACCGCGCGGCCAACTCGGCCGCGTTAGTGCTCTTGCCGCTGCCCGGCGGGCCGGAGACGGTTATCAACATACTCACTCTCGAACGGTCGCAGTAAAATGCGTTACCTTCCCGAGCGCCCCCGACGGACCCTCAGGAAGTCGACGGCGTCGTGTTGATGTTCAGCCCCTTTCGGATGATCTGGGTGAACGCCATCGAACAGAGGAAGTACCAGACGATCCAGAGCTGAACCGGGCCGACGACGGACGATTTCCAGCCAACCTCTCCCGCGATCGGGACGATCATCGGCTGTAGCTCGATGTGAGCCTGGGAGTTCGCCCCGATGCCGACCGCCCAGTACATCCAGAGGAACACCGGGATGGTGAGGAACATGATCCACACCATCGGTCGGAACTGCTCTTTGAACATGCCCATCTGATCGCCCATCGCCTCCATCTGTTCCTCCTGAATCTTCTCCAGGGCGGCGTCGTCGCCGGACTCCTGCGCCTCCTTGCGCCGGCGCTGGATGTCCTTCATCCGCTCTTGGTACATGCCCATCTTCTCCATGTTCATCAAGTTCGCCTGCAGGAGCGTCGAGTACAGGCCGGTCGCCAGCGCGAGCACCATCACGACCGCGTAGAACGGGAGCATCTCCGCGACGGGGCCGAGGACGGTGTGGAACGTGCCGCCGACCAGTTCACGAACCGGCTTCCACGAGTAGCCGAGGAACAGCCCGACGGTCACGAGCGCCGCGCCCTTGTCCCACTTCGACCACGTCGTCCCCTCGACGTCGTCGTCGACCGACGCGGCCGACGCGCCGCCGACGTCGCTGCCGTTTTCCACCGCCGTGCGGGTCGCGGCCGGGTCGGCGAGGGAGAACCCGTCGCCGGTGTCGCCGTCGACGAGGACGCCCTTCTCGATGAGCCGCCCCCACTGCCCGCTCGTGAGATCGCCGCGGACGTCCGCCCACCGGACCTCGCCGGCCTCGGACCGGTCGAGGACCGTCTCGACGGCCGAGCGCATCTCTGGGTCCTCGGCCACGAGCGACCGGACCTTTGCTTCGATACGTGCCATTACCGGAGGATAGCCATCGACCCGTTATGAAGCTTTTACTCTGGCGGCGTCGCGGATCGCGCCCGATTTCGGTCCCTCGCGCCACCCGCGGCTCCACCGCCCCCACCGCGGTCGGATGCGCCCTCCGCCGTCGGGCGCGCCGTTACGCCCGCTCGCGGATCGTCTCCGCGACGCGGTCGAACACCTCGTCGGGCGACCCCTCGCCGTCGACCTCGACGAGTTCGCCCCGCTCGCGGTAGTGTTCGATGACCGGCTCCGTGCTCTCGCGGTAGACCCGCAGGCGCTCGCGAACCGTCTCCTCCGTGTCGTCGTCGCGCTGGACGAGCCGCTCGCGAACCGCCTCGTCGTCCGGCACGTCGAACTCGACGTGGTAGATGTCGCCCGTCTCGGGGTCGAGCCGTCGGCCGGTGAGCCGCCTGACCAGTTCGTCCTCGTCCACGTCGAGGTAGACGACCGCGTCGAGGTCCGTGATGTCCGAGAGGTACTCGGCCTGCGAGAGGTTCCGGGGGTAGCCGTCGAGGACGTAGCCGTCCGCCGCCGACAGCGCCTCCTCGACGATCTCGTTTACGACCTCGTCCGGCACGAGTTCGCCCGCGTCCATGTACTCGCGGGGCGTGCCGTACTCGGTCTCCACGTCCTTGTTGGCGCGGAGCGCGTCGCCTGTCGTGACGTGTTCGAGGTCGAACGCCTCGGCGAGGCGCTTGCTCTGGGTCCCTTTGCCCGCTCCGGGTGCTCCGAGGAGAAGCACGTGATAGTCGGCCATGTCTCCCGATTCAGTTGCATCCGTTAAGGAGGTGTTGCTTCCGGCCAGTCCGCTGAAACCGTCGCCGCCGTCGGCTACTCCCGCCGGCCGCTCTCGTCGCGCGCTCGCGCGCCGCAGTCGGCGGGTGCGACTCCCTCGCTCCGCGACTCCCCCCGTTTTTATCCCGTCGGCGACGTAGCGGCGACCATGACTCGATTCGACGCGGACACGCCGGCGGAACGCCGAAAGCTGTTCGCCGACGCCGTCGTCGCCCACCGCGAGCGCGGGAGCGCCTTCCTGACCGTCGAAGTCGCGTCCGACCCCGAACTCGACGGCGTCGACGAGGAGGGCGACCCCCTCCCGGGGCCGTGGATCCAGTTCGCGGAGCGGACGTTCAACCTGGACGCGACCGACGAGGAGCTCGATCGGGTGAAGGCGCTCGTCTCGGAGTTCCCGGAGTTCCGGATCGATCGGCTGGAGAGCCCCGAAGGGACCGAGGGGACCAACGTCCGGATCACGGCGCGCTCGGACGCGAACCGGCTCGCGGGGTTCGTCGACCGGGCGTTTCAGGAGGTGTACGGGCGCGACGACGGCTACCGGGCGTGGGTCGTCGCGATCTGAATTCCACCCGAATCCCGAAGCATATACGATCGCCCTCCGTACGCCCGCCCATGAACGACTCCGACACGCCCCTCGACGCGTCGCTCTTCGCCCGTCCGGTCGTCCCCGTCGCCAGCGTCGACGACGCCGAGACGACGGCACGGGCCGCCGTCCCCCGAATCGCGGCGGTCGACGGGGAGATGGTCGTCGTCCACGTCGTCGAGAAAGCCGGCGGCGCGCCCGACAAGGCGTCGGTCGAACAGCGCGAGGAGGTCGCCGCCGACGCGTTCTCGGTCGTTCGCGACCGGGCCGCGGCGGCCGGCGTCGACGTGACCACGCGCGTCGCCTACGGGACGGACGTCGCGGAGACGATCTTCGACGTCGCGCGCGAGGAGAACGCGTCGGCCATCGTGTTCTCGCCGCGCGGCGGGAGCAAACTGGTGAAGTGGCTCAGCGGCGACGTGGCCGCGTCGCTCGTCGAGAACGCGGACCGGCCGGTGGTCTCGCTCCCGGACGCCGAACCGGAGCGGTGACGCCGAAGGGTGCGGCCGCGCGACTGTCCTCGAAATCTGTCGAGAGACGACATTCCAAACCGTTTAAACGGATCGAACGACACCTACCGGCCATGAATTTCCTCGGAACAGCGTCGCCGAACATATCGTCGCACTGGTCGAAACATGGCTGACGAGGAACTGGCGAAGGACCTCGGATTGCTGTCGGCGATGACCATCGGCATCGGAACGATGATCGGCGCGGGCATCTTCGTCCTGCCGGGCGTCGCCGCACAGGAGGCCGGACCCGTCGTCGTCGTCTCCTTCGTCGTCGGCGGCGTCATCGCGATGGTGAACGCGCTGTCTGTCTCGGAACTCGGCACGGCGATGCCGAAGGCCGGCGGGGGATACTACTACGTCAACCGCGCGCTCGGGCCCCTGTTCGGCTCCATCGCCGGACTCGGCGACTGGGTGGGGCTCGCGTTCGCCTCGGCGTTCTACTGCATCGGCTTCGGGCAGTATCTCGCCGAACTCGTCGATCTTCCGGGCGTGCTGTTCCTCTCGCCGATACAGGTCGGCGCGCTGCTCGCCGGGTTCGTCTTCGTCGGCGTCAACTTCGTCGGCGCGAAGGAGACGGGCGGCGTCCAGACCGTCATCGTCCTCGCCCTGCTGGCCATCCTCGGCGCGTTCGCCGTCGCCGGATGGGCGTCGTTCGACTACGCGACGCTCGCCGGCGAGGACGGCCTCGCGCCGTTCGGCACCGGCGCGATCCTCCCGGGGACGGCGGTCGTCTTCGTCTCCTTCCTCGGCTACGCGAAGATCGCGACCGTCGCCGAGGAGCTGAAGAACCCCGGTCGGAACCTCCCCATCGCCATCATCGGCAGCGTCGCGCTCGTCACCGTCATCTACGCGGTCCTCGTGACGGTGATGCTCGGCGTCGTCCCGTGGCCCGACCTGAGCCGGGACGCGCCCGTCGCGCAGGCGGCCGAGGTCGCGTTCCCCGGCGGCATCGCCGGCGTCGCGGCGACCGTCATGACGCTCGGCGCGCTGTTGGCGACGGCGTCGTCGGCGAACGCCTCGATTCTCGCGTCGGCGCGCATCAACTTCGCGATGGGTCGCGAGAAGATCGTGACGAACTGGCTCAACGAGATTCACCCCCGCTTTGCGACCCCGTACCGCTCGATTCTGGTGACGGGTTCCATCATCGTCGCGTTCATCGCGGCGCTCGGCAGCGACCTCGCGGTGCTGGCGAAGGCGGCGAGCGTGCTCCACCTCATCGTCTACGCGCTGATGAACGTCGCGCTCATCGTCTTCCGCGAATCGGACGCTATCGACTACGAGCCGGCGTTCCGCGTGCCGCTGTACCCGGTGACGCCGATAGCCGGGGCGCTGCTGTCGCTGGGTCTCGTGGCGTTCATGGACGACGTCGAAATCGCGCTCTCGGGCGCGTTCGTCGTCGGCGCGGTCGGCTGGTACTTCGTTTACGCGCGCGACAAGGTCGAGGCGGGCGGGCTGCTCAGTCGGTACATCCTCGCGCGGTCCGAGCGGATGCCCGACGCGGCCGTCTCCGCCGCCAGCACCGTCAAACCCGACGGCGGCGACTACCGCGTCATGGTTCCGCTCGCGAACCCCGAACACCAGACCGACCTCATCACGCTCGCCAGCGCACTCGCAAAGCAGCAGGGCGGCACCGTCGTCGCCGTCAACATCCAGCAGGTGCCCGACCAGACGTCGCTCGAAGCCGCCCGACAGCAGGGCGACTACGCGGCGGCCACGCGCATCCTCGAGCGCGCCCGCGACGACGCCGAGACGTTCGGCGTCCCCGTCGAAACCCACACCATCCTCTCGCACCGAACGTTCGAGGAGGTGTTCGACGCCGCCCGCACCTACGACGCCGACGTGACCGTCATGGGCTGGGGACCGGACGCCCACGGCTCGCCGGGCCGCGCCGAGAGCGCCGTCGACGAACTCGCGAGTTCGCTCCCCTGCGACTTCCTCGTCCTCCGGGACCGCGGTTTCGACGCGTCGCGCGTCCTCGTGCCGACCGCGGGCGGGCCGGACTCGGATCTCTCAGTGGCCGTCGCGAAGCTGCTCCGCGCGGAGTTCGGGTCGACGGTGACGCTGCTGCACGTCGCCGACGACGAGGCGGAGGGTCGGACGTTCCTCGAACGGTGGGCGGCCGAGCGCGACCTCGACGACGCGGAGTTGCTCGTCGAGTCGGGCGACGTCGAAGCGGCCATCGAGCGGCACGCCGCGGAGGCCACGATGCTCGTCGTCGGCGCGACCGAGCGCGGCCTGCTCTCGCGGCTGTTCACCGACAGCCTCGTGATGAACGTCGTCGACAGGGTCGACTGCTCGGTGCTGCTCGCCGAGAAGAAACGGAGTCGGACGCTTCGCGACCGGCTGTTCGGCTGAGGATCCGTTCGGCGGCACGCGGCGACTTCGGTTCGGTCGCCCGCGGCCCGAACGTCTATTCCGTATCGCCCCAAAGCGTCGGGGGACAGCATGTCCCCGAACGACGGAACGGACCGGGCACCGGGCATCGAAAAGCGGGTGTTCGAGACGTTCACCGACGACCAGCCGCGCTCGACGGATCACATCGTCGAGCAGGTCGAGATCGAGCGCGCGCTCATCGAGGACGCCCTGGTCGAACTCGAACGGCAGGGCGTCCTCGAACGACACGAGCAGGACAGACCCGACGAACCGGGCGAGTCGGAAACGCTCTGGTACCCGGTCTGAGCGGTCCGCGGTCGGCCGTCGCGTCCGAGACGTTTCTTCGGCAGCCGTCGTGTCCGACGTTTCCTCGGCGATCGCCGACCGCGACGCTCCCTCGTCTGCCGCGCTCACGACGCCTCTTCGCCGAGGACCGACGGATCGGTCAGGTCCGCGGCCATGACGAAGTCGGGATCGTCCGAGACGTCGACGCGGGCGTACGCCGTGTCGCTCACCGGGCCGACGCCCTCGGGGATCAGGACGCGCGTGCGGTCCGCGCCGACCCCGGCGGCGTCGCGGGCGACCGCGCGATGGAGCGCCCGCGCGGCCGTCGGGTCGGCCCACGCGCCGACGGCGTACTCCGCCCACGTCTCGGCTTCGTCCGCGTCGTTCTCCCGCTCGTACGTCCGGTTGCGGAGCGCGATCCCCCGCGTGCCGCCGTCCCGGACGGCGAGGAGACGCCCCTCGTCGGCCGCCTCGCGGAAGTCCCGGCGCGTCAGCTCCGACACCGCCCACGACTCCTCGGCGTCGAGGGCGAGCCCCCGCAGGTGCGCGCGGGCGTCGCTCGCGGTCCAGAACGACCAGCCGGCGTCGGGGTCGTCCGTCACGCGGAGATCCGGCTCCGCGCTCGCGTCCGGCGTCGGCATCGCCCACCGAAACTCCGTGCAGGGTTCGAAGCCAGCGGCGCGCGATTGACCGAGCCCCGCGACGTTCCACGAGAACACCATGTTTCGGGCGACCGTCGCGCCCTCCGCCGCGGCCCAGCGAAACACGGCCCGCGAGAGGTCGAGCGAGACGCCGTGCCCGCGGTACTCCGGGTTGACGCGCATCCCCTGCGCCCACGCCTCGTAGTCCGAGAGCAGGACGCCCTGGCAGATGCCGGCGACCGCCTCCGACGGCCGCTCCGCGTCGCCGTCGGCGTCGAGGACGAACGTCATCTGGCCGTCGCCGTCGTCCGCGATCCAGTCGCGGTAGATCCGCGGGATGTAGTCGCTCCCGTCGCGGTCGGCCCACGTCCGGCTCGTGAACTCGGCGACCGCCTCGTAGTCCTCCGGCCGCGCCCGGCGGACGCTCAGGTCCATGGCCGCGACTGCGCCTGCAGTTCGCCCGCGAGCGACTCGCCCATCGCGCCGGCCGGATCGCCGAGGTTCGCGAGCGCCCACATGAGCTTCACCTTCGCGGTCCCCGGGAGCGTGTCGCCCGCTTCGACGACGCCCGCGTCGAGCAGGTCCCGCCCGGTGTCGTAGACGCGGTCGCACACCCGGCCTTCGAGGCACTGGCTCGTCATCGCGACGACCGTCCCGCCCTCGACGAGTTCCTCGATCCGGGGAACGAGATCGGTGTGGACGTGTCCCAGCCCGGTACCCTCGATCACGACGCCCGATTTGCCGTCGAGGTAGTCCCACGCCGCGGGGTCCATCCCCGGCGTGAACTTCACGAGTTCGACCCCGGTGTCGAGGTCGGGTGCGATGTCGAGGGCCGCCTCGCCGCGCTCGCGGTACGCCCGCCGGAACGCGACCTCGCCGGTCTCGTAATCGACCTCGCCGAGGGGTTTCGCGCCGACGGTCTCGAAGGCGTCGCGGCGGGAGGTGTGGTTCTTCCGGACGCGCGTCCCCCGGTGGAGCGCGCAGACGTCGTCGTTCTCGGAGGCGTGCATGCAGACGAGCACCTCCGCGCAGTCCGACGTGGCCGCCTCGACGGCGCAGACGGCGTTCATCACGTTGTCGGAGGAGGGCCGATCCGCGGAGCGCTGGCTGCCCGTGAAGACGATCGGAACGGGCGGGTCGAGCATGAACGACAGCGCCGAGGCCGAGTACTGCATCGTGTCCGTCCCGTGCATGACGACGACGCCGTCCGCCCCCTCCCGGATCTCCTCGTGCACCGCCCGCGCGAGGCGCTCCCAGACGGCCGGCGTCATGTTCTCCGAGAGGATGTTCGCGACGACGCGCCCGCGGTAGTTCGCCCGCCCCGCGAGCTCCGGGACGGCTCGGAGCACGTCCTCCGCGTCGAACTGCGCCGTCACCGCGCCCGTGCGGTAGTCGACCGTCGAGGCGATCGTCCCGCCGGTGGAGATGAGCGCCACCGTCGGCAGGTCCGGATCGAACTCGACGGCGGAGCTTCCGTCCGCCGGCGCGCCCTGGTCGGCGTCGTACGCGCCGGATTCGAGCACCTCGACGGCGGCGTCCTCGCGGGCGATCCCGACGTTGTAGCCGCCGTCGAGCTTGACGACCAGGTGCTCGGCCGTCGACGACGGCATCAACACCCCTTCGTTCGTGACGCCCGCGCGCTCGACGCGGACGCGATCCCCTGGGTTCATGCGGTGAGGTACCGCCGGGTCGGACTTGAAAGCACCCGTTCGTCGGGCGGACGGCGCAAGACCCATACGTTCGGCGCGCGCACCGTCGAACATGCAGCGCACGACCGACGTCGAGCGGGGCGGGGAGTCGGTCGCCGATTCGCCCGCGGACGCGAAGGCCGATCGGCGGGACCGCTCCGGTGCGAGGGGGCGGCTCGGCCTGAAGCGGCGGCTCGGGGGCCTGTTTTCGATCAAGGTGTTCCTCGCGGCGCTCGTCGGGTCGATCCTCGGCCTGTTTCTCGGCGGGGCGATCCCGCTCGTCGGCGTCCTCGGGCGCATCGCCGGCCTCTTCGCCGTCGGATTCGTCGTCGGGCTGGTCGGCCGACGCCGCCGGTACGCGGAGGTCGGACTCGCCGCGGCCGCGGCCGCCGCGCTCGTGTTGGTCCTCTCGGCGCTCGGGTCGTTCGGGACCGTCACGTTCCCGTATCTCGTCCGCGCGTACGCGCAGTACGGCACCGCCATCGCCGGCGTCGGCGCGGGGACGGGGCTCGTCGTGGCGCTCGTCGGCCACTACTTCGGTCGCGACCTCCGCGCCGGGCTGATGCGGGAGATCAACTGATCCGCCAGCGGCCGCCCCGGTTTCGCACCAGCCCGCGGTCGGAGAGTAATCGGAGCGCGCCCTCGACGGCGTTCGTCGGCGCGTCGACCTCGGCGCTGATCTCCGGCAACGTGCGCTTGCCGGTCGCCACCGCCGCGAGGATCTCGGCGTAAAATCGGCTGTCGGCGTCGGTTCCGATCGTCTCGTTCAGCCGGTCGAGCACGTCCGTCATCCGCCCGTGGACCCACCGCTGGGCGAGCGACAGCTCGTTTTCGAGCGATTCGAGCCGAGAGAACTCCGCCGCGAGGTCCGCGAGGTCCTCCTCGCCCCCGTCGCGCGAGCGCACGTCGAAGGTGACGTGCGGGCACCGGCCGGTCATGTCGAGGCTGGGGTTCGCCGGGTACGCGCTCTTCGCGCCGAACCCGTGCGGCGACACGTTCACTTCGAGCCGGAGGCTCCGGGAGATGTGAAAGTACTTCCGCCGCTGCTCGTCGGTGCGACTCTCGACGAGACCCGCCTCCTCTAACTTCCGCAGGTGATCGATGACCGCCTTCGGACTGACGCCGAGGTACTCGCTGATCTCCGTGACGTAGCACGGCTTGTGCGAGAGCAGCCGGAGAATGCGCCGACGGTTCTCGTTGCCGAGGAGATCCAAGAGCACCGCAGAGTCCATGTCGTACCGATACGCCACCAGAATTGAAAAGATTGACTCACTGCGTCTGGTCGTCGCTGCAGGGAGACTCGCGACCCGCGTTCGCCCCGTCGCCGCCGAGCGCATCCGCCGCCGCCGCGTCGTCCGAGGCCGGTGCGGCCGGTTCGCTCTCCTCCGCGGTCGTCGATTCGCCCGCGCCGTCCGCCTCGTCCGCGGATCCGATCACGGCGTCGAGCACGAGCAGTTGCGCGTCGATCCGACTCAGCCGCGCGCGGTACTGGAGCTCCGAAATCTCGCCGCCGTCGTACTCCTCTCGCAGCGCCTCGCGATCGCTCTCCAGCGCGTCGAACCGGTCTCTCAGGCCGTCGAGCCGGCGGTCCGCTACCTCGTCGCTCCCCCTCCGCTCCGCCCGGTGCTCCCAGATCGCACGGTCGATCGTCCCGCGGGCCTCGGCGGTGTTCGACTGCACGAAGGCGGAGACGACGGTGCCGTAGCGGGCTTCGGAGCCGTTCTCACGGCTCTCGTCCCCCACGGCGTCGTCGAGCTCCGATTCGCCGTCCAGCGGCGGCTCGCCGGTCGGATCCGTCGGCGCGGTCGTCGACGCCGACGCGTCGGCGGATCCGGTCACGGCGACCGTCGGGACGCTCGCGCAGACGAGAAGAACACAACTCAACAGAGCGTACGCCGTTCTCATGAACGTCAGTAGCGGCGCACCGTGGCATAAACGAGAATCTTCGTTCGTTTCGTTCACGCGGGTGAACGATCAGCTCGGGGCGGGAGCGAGGTCCTTATGATCCGCCTATCGCGACCCGTCGAGCGACTCGAACGCCGCGGCGGCGAACCAGACCGAGAGGACCGACAGCGCGACGGTGACGGCGACGAGCGCCGTCCCGGGTTCGTACCGCAGCGGCGGGTGGAAGCCGAACGCGTAGTCGAAGACGTCGTTCGCGAAGAGCAGCGCGAGCGCGAGCGCCAGCGCGCCCTTCGTCGTCCGTCCCACCCGAGCGATCAGGAGCGCCTCGACCACGAACAGCAGGTGGGTGAGGACGATTCCCCAGTAGTTCCAGAGCGCGGCGGGCGTAAAGCCGACGTACAGCGCCGGTCGGAGGTTCAACGCGACGGCCGTCCAGAGTCCGTACTTGACGAGCCAGACGAAAGAGAGGGTGTGCAGGTACGCGAGCGGCCGGTTCGTCGGCGACGCGAGCGGCGACGTGCGCCCGAGCGCGGGAAGGAGCGTCGCGAGCGACAGCGTCGCGAGCGCCAGCGCCGTCGGCGAATCGCCGTACAACGGCCAGAGGAACGTCGACACGCCGGGCATCGTCTCGACGTAGAACCGGACGCCGACGAGAAAGGCCGTCGCGTTGACCACGATGAGCCAGACGAGGCTCGGGCCGTTCCCGAGGTAGTACTCGACGTAGCGGTCCGGAACGAGACGCGCGGCGTCCATGCCGGAAGGGCGGCCGGGTCGGGTATAGGTGTCGCGGTCCGTCCGACGGCGGTCGGCCGCTTCCCTCGCCCGAAGCGAAGGGTAGTTACGCCCGGCGGCGGTGGGTTCGCGTATGAGAGCCGCGCTCGTCATTCTCGACGGCTGGGGACTCGGCGACCGGAACCGCCGAAGCGACGACGCTTCGGACGCGAACGCGGACGCGGACCGCTCGCCGCCCGGCAGGAACGCGGTCGAAGCGGCCGACACGCCGAACTTCGACCGATTCGCCGAGGACGGCGCGTACGGATCGCTCGACGTCTCCGGCCGGCGGGTCGGGCTGCCCGACGGACAGATGGGCAACAGCGAGGTCGGCCACATCAACATCGGCGCGGGCCGGGTCGTACACCAGGCGTACACCCGGATCAACGACGCCATCGCGGACGGCTCGTTCCTCGCGAACGACGCGCTCGACTCGGCGTTCGCGTACGCGGCCGAACGCGGCGGCCGCGTCCACTTTATGGGGCTCGTAAGCGACGGCGGCGTCCACTCCGATCAGGAGCACCTCCGCGCGCTGATCGGGATGGCGGCGGAGCGGGGCGTCGAGGCGGTCACCCACGCGTTCACCGACGGCCGCGACACCGCTCCGAAGGCGGGGGCGGGGTACCTCTCCGAACTCGAAGCCGTCGTCGAGGAGCGCGGAACGGGCGACGTGGCCACGGTTTCGGGGCGCTACTACGCGATGGACCGCGACCAGAACTGGGAGCGGACGAAGCGCGCCTACGACGCGATCGTGAACCGGCGGGCGAACTTCGAGGCCGATAGCGCCGTCGAGGCCGCCCGCGAGTCCTACGAGCGCGGCGAGACCGACGAGTTCGTCGAACCGACGCTGGTTTCGGGCGGCCCGGCGCTCGAAGACGGCGACGCCGTGATCTTCTTCAACTTCCGATCGGACCGCGCCCGTCAGCTCGTCCGGCTGCTCGCGGACATCGACCCGGGGTGGGATTTCGACGCCTCGCCGCCCGAGGTACGGCTGGTGACGATGACGCAGTACGACAGGACGTTCGACCTCCCGGTCGCGTTCCCGCCGAACCAGCCCGAGAACACCCTCGGGGAGGTCGTCTCCCGGGCCGGCATGACCCAGCTCCGGATCGCGGAGTCCGAGAAGTACGCCCACGTGACGTACTTCCTGAACGGCGGCCGCGAGGTCGAGTTCGACGGCGAGATCCGCCGCATCGTCCCGAGCCCCGACGTGCCGACGTACGACCGCAAACCCGAGATGAGCGCCGCCGAGGTGACGGACACCGCGGTCGAGCTCATCGAATCCGACGACCCCGACGTGCTCGTGTTGAACTACGCGAACCCGGACATGGTGGGGCACACGGGCGACTTCGACGCCGCGGTCGCCGCCGTCGAGGCGGTCGACGAACAGCTCGGCCGCCTCGTCGCCGCCGTCCGGGCCGCCGGCGGGCACGTGCTCGTCACCGCGGACCACGGCAACGCCGACGACATGGGGACGCCCGAAGCGCCCCACACCGCCCACACCTACAACCCGGTTCCGATCGTCTACCTCTCGCCGGACGGCGACGCGGCCGGGCTGAGGGTCCGCGAGGGCCGCTCGCTCTGCGACCTCGCCCCGACGATCCTCGAACTGATCGGCGTCGAGCAACCGGCGGAGATGACCGGCGAGTCGCTCCTGTCGTAGCGGCGGCGGAGCCGCTTCGTTCGATCCCGCGACGCGGTCACTCGCGGACGCCGCCGAACGCCCGGTCGTCGCCGCTGACGTGCCGGTAGACCGGACCGGCGAGAAGCAGCACCCCGACGAGCGCCGCGAGGGCGGCGAGTCGGGGGTCGACGGCTTCCGACAGCGACTCCGCGGTCAGCGAATCGAGCGACGCGCCGGCGACCGCTCCGGCGATCGCCCACGGCAGCTCTCCGAGCGCGGTGCCGACGAGAAACGCCCGGAAGGGGACGCGCGCCGCGCCCGCGCCGACCGACACCACGTCCGACGGGGCGGGGAACAGTCGGCTCGCGGCCACGCTCCGGACGGTCCCCGCGCCGTCGACGAAGCGCTCGCCGGCGTCGCCGATCCGTCCGCCGCCCGCGCGCCGGGCGAGCCAGTACGGGAGGACGCTCGTCACCACCATGAGCGCCGTTCCGACCGCGATCCCGGGGAGTCCGTACCCGTAGCCCGCCGCGACCGCCAGCAGGATCGTCGGCCACGCGAGAAACGGGCGGACGAGAGAAAGCGCGAGGAGCACGGCTGCGAACCGCACCGGGTCCGCGGCCAACCGTGCGAGCCACCGGAGCGTCCCGTCGGGCGAAGCAGCCCACGCGGCGATCGCGACCGCCGCGACGAGGAGGCCGCCGACGAGCAAGCGCGTCCGGCGATTCATACGAACCCCGCCGGGGCCGCGGGTGAAACCAGTTGCGCTTCGCGGAACGGTTATGCGTCGGGAACCTGAACGACCCACCGTGACGGACGACGCGGGCGGGGACGACCGGATCGAGCTCGCGCTCGACCTGCTGGCGCACCTCGAGGAGGACGAACTCGGCCTCCCGGAGGTCGTCGATCGGATCGAGACCGTGACGACGGACCCGACGGCGACGCGGACGATCCTCGACGAGGCGGAAAAGCGCGGCCTCGTCGAGCGCGAGGGCGGGCGCATACGGACGCGTAGCGGCGGAACCTTTGTCCGCTTCGAGAGTCAGGTGGTGACGAAGGAGGGCGAGTTCACCTGCCGCCGCTGCGGCTCCGGGCTCTCGACGGGCCACTTCATCCGCTTCGACTCGGGGGAACTCGGACCGTTCGGCTCGTCGTGCATCCGGAAGGTGACCGGGCGGGAGTGATCGGAAGAGAGCGCGAAGCGATCGGACGGAAGCGGCGGTGCGTGAGGGCCGTCGCCGTCGTCGGGTCGACGGTCCGCCGTCGGCGCGCTCACCTTACCGCCCGCGACGGAGTTCCTCGACGAGTCGTGCCGTGAGTTCCCGCTGCTGGCGGAGCTGTTCGTTCTGTCGTTCGACCACCTCGGTGAGCGCCGCGAGCTGTTCGGTGAGCGCGTCGTCCCGCACCGGCCCGGCGGGTTCGAAGCCGGAGCCGTCGAACCCGTCGGCGTCGGGTTCGGCCCCGCCGGCATCGGGCTCCACCCCGTCGCGGCCGGCCGACCCCGTCGCGCGTCGCTCGGTCGCGCGCTCGTCGCGCTCGCCCCGCGGAGCGCGCGCTTCCGCAGTCGCCGAGTCCGACGGATCCGCCGGATCCGCTGTACCCCTCGATTTGGTTCGGAACTCGGCGGACAAACCAGCCGACTCTGCCGACTCTGCCGCCTCTGCCGTCTCCGACGATCGGGTCGCGTTCTCCGGGTGTTCCGCGAGCTTCGAGGGGTTCGCGCCGAGCGGATCCGGGCCGACGCCGAAGTCCATCGCGTCCGATTTCGACGCCGGTTCGGCGTCGGCCCCGTCCGCCGTCGCGACGGTGGCCCTGAACGCCGCGAGGCTCTCGACGCCGTGGTGGGCGAGAATCGCCGATTCGAGGGTTTCGCGGACCGCGCGCGCCTCCTCGTTCGGCGCCTTGAAACGCTCCTGTCGGTTGCCGACGGTGACGACGACCGACGTGGCGACGCTGCCGCGTTCGAACGTCAGGTCGGTCACGTCGTCGTAGGCGAACTCCTCGTACTCGTCGTCCCAGACGGCCGCGCCGACGTGCTTTACGACGCGCGCGTCGGTGACGACGAGGGTCAGTTCGCTGAACCGGAACGTCCGCTCCACCGCCTCTCCGCCGTCGGTGATGCCCGCGGCGGCGAGCACGCCCGCGAGCACCGGGTGCAGCGCCTCGCTCAGCCGCTTCGTCGGCACCGAAAACGACCGCTCGCCGTCGAGGCCGTAGTCGAGCGCGACGCTCGACTTCCGCCGCCCCTCCGAAACGTCGACGCGTTCGGCGTCGTGTGGGTACGTTTCGACGGCTTCGTCGGACAACAACCCTTCGGCCCGGTAGAGGAGAGTTCGTGTCGGAGTCGTGAATAATTCGTCCTCGCCGCCGAGACTCACGCGAGCGGCGACTGGCTCCCCGTCGAGTTCGTTTCTGACCCGTTCCGGAAGATCCATGGACCCGTCTCTCGCCCTCGTGACATAAATTCGGGGGGTGGCGCGCGGCGTCGGGAGTCGATCGGCGGACGCGGTCGGGGCGATATGAGAAGGTTAAAGAGTCTCATCGCAATACGTGGAAGTGAGCCCGGGTGGCTTAGCTGGACATAGCGCCGCACTCATAGGGTATCGCGTCGGACCGGTTCGCCGGTCCAACCGCCGAGCTTCGGTGCGGTAACCGCCTTGGAAGCTCCGCTCCCGGAGGCCCGCCGAGCCTCGTACCTGGGACATGCGGAGATCGTGGGTTCGGAGCCCACCCCGGGCACTCGACGATTTCTCGTCGCCCGTTCGACCGTCCGAGATCCGTCTCCCGCGACCGGTCTCGGCCGACTCAACGGAACGCCCACCCGGTGGACGGTCGCCGATCCCGGGAATCGACGACGGTCGCGAAGTCCCCCTCGTACCGGATCTCGACGCCGTCCGGGAGATCCACCGCATCCACCGGGGCGAGCGACAGCAGGTCCGCCCGGTCGGTTTCGACGAACTCCCGCCCGGTTTCGGGCTCCCACATGCAGGGCCGCCAGGTGTCCGACTCGAACCGCTCCCAGAGGTCACACTCGGTGTAGTACCGACCGTCGGATCCTTCGTACACCCGCATGTCAGTTCCGCACCTCCTTCGGTTGCGGCGGCTCGTTCCGATCCCCCCGCCGGTCGTCCCCGGCGGGTACGCGGCGTCGGGTCGTCGGAGGCGGCCGACGGGGCGGCGGTCTCGATCGCGTCGGTCCGACGGCTCGAACCGCGACCGCCGGGACTTCTCTCGTCGTTCTCCGGTTCGTGTGACAGGTGATGGTTCGTTTCGTCATTCGTATTCCTCACGGTGTATCGAACTCGAGTCGTGGCGTCGCGACACCGCTGCTCCGGACGCACACACCTGACACCGCCCCTCTCGGAGACCACCTACGACGCGGACGGTTCCCGTCCTCCCCTTATTATCTCAGTTACCACCAACGTGGATAAACGAAAAGCATGCAAAAGCAAGGAACTTATGAACGAACGCGTCCGCACACAGTCGGACCGCTCGAAACCCTCACGGGGCGCGTCCGAACGGGCCAGCGGGTGCATCCGAATGGGCCAGCAGGTGCGCCCGACGTCGTTCCTCGACTCGCGACGTCGCGACTCTCGGGTATCGAGTGTATCCCGACCCGCGGAGGCGCGGGACGCCTAACGCGTCCACGACTCGAACGAAAGTGACCGCCGATTCCGCCGATTCCACCGCGTTCCGCTCAGACGGGACGGCCGACGCCGTCGGTGCCGACGAGGTACGTGCCGACCGTCAGGAGCACGGCGGCGGGGAGAACCAGCAGCCCCAGACTCGCCTCCGGGGAGACGCCCGGAAGGAAGGCGATCGTTCCGACGATCATCAGAGCGAGGCCCAGCGTGCCTTTGCGCGTGAATCCCATGACTCTAGTTCCTTCTTCCCGCCGGATCGCATAAGGAGTTTGGTTTCCCCTCGAATACCACACAATCTATTATGTCGTATTCGGCGCGCCCGCGCCCGATTCCGAACTACGCTCGTTCGCCGGCGCGGACGGCGACGCCGAGCCAGTTCTCCTCGGGCGGAAGGGGGCACGAGAAGGCGTCGCTGTAGGCGCAAAACGGCGTGTAGGCGAGGTTGAAATCCAGCGTCAACGCGCCGTCGTCGAGTTCGCCCTCCGGTTCGAACTCCATGTACCGACCGCCGCGGTACGTCTCCTGACCGGTCGTTTTGTCCCGAAACGGCACGAACAGCGTCCGCTCCGACGCCGTCTCCCGTCGGTACGCCGCGAGCGTCAGCGGATCGCCTCGGATCTCGAACTCGAAGGTCGCGACGCGTAGGTACCGAACGTTCGGTCCGGCCGTCGTCTCCATCTCGATCGGGTCGGGCCGATCGTGCGCGCGGACGACCGCCTCGATCCGGTACTCCGGGTCGGGATCGAAGTACGAGAGGCCCTCGAAGCCGTCGCGTTCGTCCGGCGGGATCGGCGACTGCGGGTGCTCGGCGAAGAACTCGTCCTTCTCGGCGCGCTTCGCCCGCAGCTCCGCCGCCCACGCGTCAGGGTCGAAATCGCTGGCGTTCACGCCCGCCGCTAGCCGGCGCTCCCCTAATGCTCTGACGGACGACGGCGAACCGTCGTGCTCCCGGGTCGAACGAGCGGACTCACCGCCGGTGGGCGTGTCCGGCGAACAGCGCGACGGCGTTCGCGGCCAGCAGGCCGACGAAGACGACGTCCTCAGAACCTTTCAACCCACCGAACAGGAGCGGGACGTAGAGGAACGGCAGCGCGACGGCCGCCCAAAAGCAGACCGCGCGGACCGGCACCGCGACGGCTTCCGAGAGCGCCTCGAAGACGCCCGCGTCGACGCCGATCGCGAACGCGTCGTCGACGGTTCCGGACCGGGCGGACTGCTCTTCGACGGCGGTGGAGGGACGTGACATGATGTGTGACCTCGTCGGCCGTCCGTTCGAGGGGACGTGCGATATAACCGGGAGAGCCTTTGACTCCGTTCGACGCGCTTCACTCCGAGAACGACGGAGGCCGGACGTTTCACGGAACGTTTTCTGTCTGTTAAACGATTTATCGAACGCGCTAATACTTCGTTGCAGTCATATCAAGGAAATATTATTTCGGTGCGCGACGCGGGCGGGCGTCGAAAGAACGAACGGTCTCGGGCGCGAGCGAAGACGCATGCCGACGGTACGAGTGCTCAGTTGCGGCGGGACGATCGCGAGCGAACCGGACGACGCGGGGGCCGCCCCGGCGAAATCGGGACGGGAACTGGTCGACGCCGTGCCGGCGCTGTCGGCGCACGCCGACCTCCGCGTCGAGGAGATCGCGTCGAGACCGGGGTTCGACATGGACGTCGAAACCGTCGCCCGCGTCGCCGAGGCGGCGGCGACCGCCGCCGACGCCGACGCCGACGACCGCCCGGACGGCACGGGCGGCGCGGACGGGATCGTCATCACGCAGGGAACCGACACCATCGCCGAGGTGGCGTACGCGCTCGATCTCGCGCCCGCGATTCCCGTGCCGATCGTCGTCACCGGGGCCCAGCGTCGGTTCGACGAACCGGGATCGGACGCGCCGGCGAACCTCCTCGCGGCCGTCCGCGCGGCGACGGACGAGCGGTTCGCGGCGGGCGTCTACGTCGCGTTCGACGACGAGCTGCACGCGGCGCGCGACGCGGTCAAGGCGCACACGAACGCGCTCGGAGCGTTCGAATCGCCCGGGAAAGGTCCCGTCGCGACGTTCACCCGCGGGGGCGTCCGCGTCCACCGCGAACCGCGGAGCTACTCCGACGACGTCCCAGCGATCGGATCGGGCGTGACGGTGCCCGTCGTCCACTCGGGCCTCGGCGTCGACGGCGGACGGCTCGAACGGGAGGTCGACGCCGGCGCGGACGGCGTGATCGTCGAGGGAACCGGGCTCGGAAACGTCACGGGGGACCTCGGCGACGCGATCGCCGCGGCCGCGGAGCGGGTGCCCGTCGTCGTCGCCTCGCGGTGCCACGCCGGCCCGACGGAGCCGGTGTACGGGACCCGCGGCGGCGGGGTGACCCTCCGCGACCACGGCGCGCTCTTCGCCGACGACCTGCCCGCGGCGAAGGCGCGGGTCAAGCTCCTGCTCGCGCTGTCGGCGGGGCTGTCGGACGACGAGATCGCCGCGCTGTTCGACGATTGATCGGATCGGGGGCGTCGTTCGACGCCCGATCGGATCGGGGGCGGACGGATTTATCCCCCGCTCGCGCCTCCCTGGAACCATGGCAGATCTCAACCCGCTCGCAAAGCGCATGTACAACGTCAGTCCGGATCCGGTTCGGCTGACGCTCGACGACGGCTCGTCGGCCGTGTACCACCTCCGCAGCGCGGAGTTCTTCCAGCGGGAGTTTCAGGCCGAAGGGACGCGGGAGGGGGACGACGCGGCGTACCGCTTCGCGACGACGGCCGACAACGAGGGGGTCCTCGTCGGTCGGGAGGGCCCCGACGAGGACGGCTGGTCGACGATCGGCAGCGTGGTCGAGGTCGAGCGGGCGGAGTGAGGTCGGGGCGTCAGTTCCGGAGAAACAGCGCCCGGAGGCCCCCGCGGATCCGCGGCAGTTCGCCCCGGATCGCCTCCCGCTTGATCAGGAGGAATCCGACGAAGATGAGGAGGAAGCCGGCCGCGGTCGCCGGTCGAAGCTCCTCCGCGAGGAACAGCCACCCCGACAGCGCGGCGAAAACCGGCGCGACGTAGGAGACGAGGTTGATCTGGATCGCCCCGAGCCGGTCGAGCAGCGTGAAGTAAATGAGAAAGCCGACCGCGCTCGATCCGATCGCGAGGTACAGCAGGGCGGCGAGCGCCGCCGGCTCGGTCCACTCGACGCCGCGGATCGGCTCGCCGAGTCCGACCGAGACGGCGTGCATCAACAGCGCGCCGCCGAGCATCGACCACGCCTCCATCGACTCGATCGGCATCTCCGCGTCGATCCGTTTGGTCAGCACGCTCCCGAGCGCGAACGCCGCCGTCGCGCCGAGGACGAGCAGCTTCGCGACGAAGCCGCCGGACAGGAGGGCGTCCGGATCGGGCTGCGAGAGCACGACCACCCCGACGAGGCCGAGGAGAAGCCCCGCGATCCCGGCGGTCGTCAGCCGATCGCTGGGAAGCAGCAGCCGCGCGAAGCCCGTCGTCAGCACGGGACTGAGACTCACGATGACCGCCGCGACGGCGCTCGTCACGCCGGGGTCGGTCTGACCGACGAAAAGCAGCGCGTGGTAGACCGCGATGAGGAGCACCGAGCCGATCGCGACGAGCGCCCACTGACCGCGACCGCGGGGGACGGGATCGTCGAGGACGTGCCACGCGTACGCGAGCATGAGTACTCCGGCGAGGTCGTAGCGGACGGCGGCGAACAGCACGGGCGGGAAAAACTCCAGGCCGGCCTTGATCGCCATGAACGCCGACCCCCAGAGGGCGGCGAGGACGGCGAACAGAACGGCGTCTCGGTACCGGCTCACAGAGATGGTCGCGAACGGGCGAGCCTCAAGGTTTCGCTTCCGGCGCGTTCGGCCGATTCGCCGACGGGGTGGCGTCGGTCGGAGGAGTCGCTCGCACGGCCGACTGCGAACGAAATCGATCCCTCGGGGCGCCTCCCGCGCGGCGATTCCGGCGTCGCCGGCGCCGGGAAACTACGTCGTCGTCGACGTGACCCACTTTTCCACGACGGTCGTCGAACTGCTGACGAACGGCGCGGCGTACGTCCACGTCACCGACGAGCGCGGCGACGAGTTCGCCTTCAAAGAGGACCACCCCGACTGTCTGATCGGGGGCGGATCGAGCGCCGATTACACGCCGACGGAGGGGTACGACTTCTTCAACTCGCCGAGTTACGTCCGGTCGCTCGACGTCGACGGCCGACCAGTGGCGATGACGTCGACGAACGGCGGCGGCACCGTGGCCGACCTGCGGACGGTGGGCGTCGACGGCGTTGAGGTGTACGTGGGTGGGACGACGAACGCGGACGCCGTGGCGGCGCACCTCCGAGAGAGTGACGCGCCGACTTACGTCGTGGCCTGCGGTTCGAAAGGCAAGCCCTCGCCCGAGGACCTCGTCGGCGCGGTCCTGATCGGCCGCTATCTCGAGGACTCGCCGCCGAGCGACGCAGAGATTGACGCGTACCGCGGAATCATCTACGCCGCGAAGGGTCGAAAGTACGCGACCAAGGCCGAGATTCGACGCCGGGACCTCCGAGAGCACAGCACGACCGTCAACAGCCGAACGGCGGTGCCGAAACTCGTCGGGCGGAAACTCCGCGACGTCGGCGATGCCGCCTGAGGGACGCACGGGACGGCCGTTTCAGCCCGTGGCGAACGGGAACCGACGCGCTCGTCGGTTAGAAGACGACGACGAGCGCGGCTGCGAACGCGATCGAAGCGCAGAAGAAGGCGGCGTCCTTTGGCGTCGATCGGAGCTCTGCGAGCCTGAGATCCCGGCTTTGGTCCTCCCCGAGCGCGTGCGAGAACCCCTTCGTCTCCATCGCCTCGACCGTCACGCGGGCACGTTTGGCGACGTTGAAGATCATCGGATAGAACGCCTTGACGATGACCGTCACGAGGTACAGGTAGTGACGCCAACGAAGGATTCCGGCGTTTTCGGGCGCTTTGCTCCGCAGCCGGTACGTGTTCACCAGGGCGTGGTACTCCTCGACGAGCACGGGGAGCATCCGGTAGCCGTAGGCGATGACGAACGTAAACTGGTGGGGGACACGAAAACTCAAGAGTGCCTTGCTCAGGTTTCGCGGACTCATGCTGGAGAACACCGCCAGGCTGAGGATCGACACGATGGTGAGCTTCAGCGTGAACGGGACGAGCGCCGCCACGACCGACGGTCCCGCGTCTCCGAGGTAGGTCGCCAGTAATCCGTAGAAGAACAGGTTTGAGGCGGTCGAGAACGCGAGCGTTGCGACGAGAAACAGGCTGACCTGCGACCGGGCGGCTAGGATCGCAGAGACGAGAAAGAGGATCAAAAGCGGCGTCAGGTCGAAGAACAGCCACGGGAGAAAGATGAAGATCGCGTACCAGACGAGGAGCATCCGCGGGTCGAACTGGTTGAGAAAGGCTCGGTCGTTGTCGTAGGCGGTGCGGAGGAGGTCGATTTTGAGTTCGTCGATGCGCACCGCGTCGCGGAATGAGGAGACGTACCCCATCGTTACCGTCCCTCCGCGGCGATACGTGCGGCCAGATCGTCGACATCGAGCGCGAAGGGACGGACACCGAGTCGTGCGCTCAGTTCGACGACCTGCGGTAAGCGAAGGTTCGACGTCTCGAGCAACGTCTCGTCTTCAAACACGCGGCCGGGCGGACCGTCCGCGAGCACCTCGTCCGCGCTCATGACGACGACGCGAGTGGCCCAGGAGGCCGCCAGTTGCAGGTCGTGTGTGGCCACGAGCACCGTTTGAACCCGATCACCGACGCGGTCGATCGTCTCGGTCACATCGCCGCGGCTCGCGACGTCGAGGCACCCCGTCGGCTCGTCGAGCAGCACGAGCGACGGTTCCATCGCCAGACCGATGGCCAAGGAAGCCCGACGCTGTTGTCCGACGCTCAGGAGACGCCCATCGCGATCCTCGAGGTGCGTCAGGTCGAGCGACCGAAGTACCCTGTCGACGCGCTCGTCAGCGTCCTCGTAGCCTCGCTGTTCGAGGTAGTACGCGACGTCACCTCGGACGGTATCGGCGACGAACATCTCTTCCGGGTTCTGGTGGACGTAGACCACGTCCTCTGCGATCTCCTCGGGCAGGGTCTTCGCGGTGTCGTGACCGAGCACCCGCACGGTCCCGGCTTGCGGCGTCTCGATCCCCGTGAGAACCTTGAGCAGGGTCGACTTTCCGGTCCCGTTTCCTCCGAGAACCGCGATCCTCTCGCCCGCGCGAAACGATAGCGAGAGGTCGTCGAAGACGGTCGTGCGTCCGTTGCGAAGCGTTCGATATCCGTGCGTCACCCCGTCGAGGGTTGCTACCGTTTCGGAACCGTCGGCCGTGGTTCCGAGACACGCGCTTCCGACTGCGTCGGCGGTCACGTCCGATCGCAGGCCGCCGTCAGCCGAAGGGTGAACCACACCGAACGCCCCGACGGCCTCTTCGACGGTGACGGGGAGGCGGTCCCCGTCGACCGTCGCTTCCGGGACACGCTCTGCAACCTGCGTGACCTGCGGCGGATAGATGTTTCGCGCCCGGAGATCGTCCAGTTGGTTCATCGCCTCCGCGGTGGGTTTCTTCCAGACGATCCGACCGTCGTCGACGAGCACGACGTGGGTGCAGTAGTCCGCGACGAACTCGGTGTGGTGTTCGATGACGACGATCGTCTTCTCGTGATCTTCGTGCAGGCGTCGCAGGTGCTCGTAGGCCAACTCGGCGTTCATCGGATCGAGCTGTGCGGCGGGTTCGTCGACGACGACGACCTCCGGATCCACCGACAACGCGCCGGCGAGCGCCGCGAGATGCTGCTGGCCGCCGGAGAGCTCCCAGACGAACCGATCGGCGAGCCGTCCGATCCCCAACCTGTCGAGCGCCGTCCTCGCGCGGTCGCGGTAGTCAACGTGCCCGTGGTTCAGGGGGGCGAACTCGACGTCCTCCAGCACGGTGGGCTGCACCAGTTGATTTTCGAATTCCTGAAATACGTATCCCACGTTCCTGGAGAGCTCGGAGACGGACGCTTCGGCGGTGTCGGTACCGAACACCGACACCGTTCCTTCGACGCTTCCCTCGTAGAAGTGTGGAACGAGCCCGTTGAACGTCTTACAGAGCGTCGTCTTTCCACACCCGTTCCCGCCGATGACGGCGGTGAACTCGCCGGCTTCGACGGTCAGGTCGACGTCCCGGAGGACGTACTTGTCCGCGCCCGGATACCTGAAGGAGAATCCTCGAACCGAAATCGGGGTCGTGTCTGCTGAGATCATGCGGTAAAGAACGGTTTGCCTCGGACGCTACGCCGCCGTTCGGTTCCGTCGCATCCGCATCCAAAGGAGCGCGAGGACGACGATCGCGCCCACGATCGGCACGACGAGGAACACCTGGCCGTAGGTTTCGACGAACTCCGGTTCCCAGATGACGTTGACCATCCCGCCAGATTCGCTCAGGATCTCGAAGCCCATCGCGAACGGGAAGGCGAGAAGCGGGAGGAACAGCAGCTTCAGCGACCGCGCGTCGAGCATCGACGCGTTCGGATCGGCCGGACGCGGCTCCATGCCGAGGAGCGGTTCGAGCTTCCCACGGAGCTTCGGATAGAGATATAGCGTCGGGATGAGGCCGAAGATGACGCCCGCGATCAGCATCTGATTGAACCAGTCGAACAGTTCGATAGCCCAGATACTCTCGGGGAGGCCGGGAACGGCTTCGAGTTCTTCGACGCCGACGTACACCTTCGCGACGTCGATCAGCACCGCGAACGCCTCCTCAAGTCCCTCAGCGACGAGCACGGCGATCGCGAGCTGGAGCTTGCTGTCCGGATTCTTCAGGAGGGCCGACGCGAAGTAGTAACACGTCGTGAGCATGATGAGGTTCTCCATCGCACCGAGTCCGTCGAACTCGCCGATGAGAATCTCACCGAAGACGATCTCGCCGACCGGAACCGCCAGCGCCGCCCAGATCGTCCCGAAAAGCATCACGAGCGTCATCGGGATGAACAGGAACTCGTCGAAGCCGATCTCCATCGGCCCGAGCATGAACTCGGGCGAAAGTTCGGTCACCGCGTTCTGCAGACCGTTGAGGGACATGATGAGGATGAACACCATCATGTCCCGGTGGTCGAAATTCAACCAACTTCTCTCCGAATTAGACTCGGTCGCTTTTGCCATGAGGCTCGTGCGGGTGTCTCCACCAAGGGCCCATTTGATTTTATATTTCTGATATTTAGCCCGGATGTCTCCCCCAGAGCGTCACGAGCGATAGATACGGGGCGGAGCGCAGCATTTGCCACTGTATGTCATAGGTTGCGGAAATACCGGACGAAAACGGCCGAGACGACGTCTAGTCCACCCGCGCCTCCGCTTCGTCCCCCTCTCGGCTCTCGACCGGTTGGTCGTACAGGTGGCAGGCCGCCGGGTGCTCGCGCTCTTGCAACACCGGTCGGGTCGTCTCGCAGACGCTCTCGAAGCGGGCGCGGAGCGTCTCCGCGGCGCGGTCGCGGTCGCCCTCGGCCAACGCGTCGAGCGCCCGTTCGACGGCGTTCTCGTTCTCCCCGTCGAGGTCGTCGGCGAAGAACTCCTCGCGGAGGTGGCGCTTGAACGCCGGCTTGTCGGACCCGTCGGGATCGCCGACCGCGTCCCAGATCGCGGCGAGGTTCAGGTCGGCCGCCTCGACGCGCTCGCGGAGATCCATCACCTCGCGGTAGGTCCGCTGGTCGACGTCGATCCCGGCGGGCGGGATGACGAGCGGGCAGCGCGTCCGGAACCGGCAGCCGGACGGCGGGTTCCGCGGCGACGGCACGTCGCCGGCGAGCGCCTCGACCCGTCGGCCTTGCTCCGTGAGTTTCGCCCGCGGGACGCTCTCCAACAGCGCCCGCGTGTACGGGTGCTGGGGGTCGTCGAACAGGTCGTCCGTCGGCCCCAGTTCGACGACGTTGCCGAGGTACATCACGGCGACGCGGTCGCAGATGTGACGGACGACGGAGAGGTCGTGGGCGATGAAGAGGTACGTCAGCCCGAACTCCTCCTGCAGGTCGTCGAGGAGGTTGAGCACCTGCGCCTGCACGCTCACGTCGAGCGCGGAGACGGGCTCGTCGAGGACGATGAAGTCGGGTTCGAGCGCGAGCGCGCGGGCGATGCCGATCCGCTGGCGCTGCCCCCCGGAGAACTCGTGCGGGTAGCGGTCGATCTGGTCCGCAGAGAGGCCGACGCGGTCGAGCAGTTCCTTCGCGCGGTCGCGTCGATACTCGGCCTTCGAGCGCCCGTCCCCGGTGTCCTCGGGTAACCCGTGAATCCGAAGCGGTTCGGCGAGGATTTCCCCGATCGTCATCCGCGGATCGAGGCTGGAGAAGGGGTCCTGAAAGACGATCTGCGCGCGTCTCCGGAAGGCCTTGAGCTCGGCGTCGTCCATGCCGAGGACGCGTTCGCCGTCGAACTCGACGTCGCCGGCCGTCGCCTCGCGCAGACGGAGCAGCGTCTCCCCCGTCGTCGACTTGCCGCACCCCGACTCGCCGACGAGTCCCAGCGTCTCGCCGCGGTCGATGTCGAAGCTCACGCCGTCGACGGCCTTCACGCTCCCCGCGTCCCGTCCGAGGAGTCGGTCGAGAAGCGAGTCGCCGTCTCCGTAGTACTTCCGCAGGTCGCGGACGCGAACGAGGGGGCTGCCGTCAGTCATCGGCGTTCACCTCCGATTCCCGCCCCCGGTTTCCGCCCTCGGGCCGCGCTGGTGCTCCCGACTCGGCGTCGAAATAGCCGTCGGGGAGCGCCTGCGAGGGGTCGTAGTCGCGCTCCGCGAGCACGCAGCGCGCCCGGTGTTCGGCGTCCCCCTCCCCGTTCGACCCGCGCGACGGGACGTCGTCCGCCGCCGCGAACTCGGGGATGCGCGTCAGACACTCCTCCATCGCCATCGGACAGCGGTCGGCGAAGTAACACCGTTCGCCCATCTCGGCGTCGAGCAGGCTCGGGACGTTGCCCTCGATCGGTCGTAGCCTCGGCGCGGGGTCTTCGAGGTCCGGGATCGATCCGAGGAGCCCCCGCGTGTAGGGGTGGACGGGGTTTTCGAACACGTCTTCGAGGGTTCCTCGTTCGACCACCTCGCCGGCGTACATCACCCCGACGCGGTCGCACATGCGGGCGATGACGCCGAGGTCGTGGGTGATCAAGATCACGCTCATCCCCTCGCGCTCCTGCAGGTCCCGGAGGAGGTTCAGGATCTGCGCCTGGATCGTCACGTCGAGCGCCGTCGTCGGCTCGTCGGCGACGAGGACGTCCGGTTCGCCCGCGAGCGCCTGAGCGATCATCGCCCGCTGGAGCATCCCGCCGGAGAACTGGTGGGGGTACTCGTCCGCCCGGTCGACCGGGTCCGGAATGCCGACCTGTTCCAGGAGTTCGATCGCGCGCTCCCGGCTCTCCGTCGAGACGTACGATCGCGAGGGGACGACGCTGTCGACGACGAAGTTGACGAGCCCGTACCCCTGCGTCCGCGACCGGGTGCGTCGCGGGTTCGCGCGGGCGCGGCGCTGGGCCTCCACCGCCTCGGCGATCTGCTCGCCCACCGTGATCGAGGGGTTCATGCTGCTCATCGGGTCCTGAAACACCGTGCTGAACGACGGCCCGCGGAGCGCCCGCCGCACGCCCTCGGGGAGCCGCCGCACGTCGACGAAGTCGCCGTCGACGGCCTCCGGGCGCTCGCCGCGGAACTCCTCCGCGAGGTCGGCGTTTCGGTACCACACCTCCCCGGCGGTGACGCGCCCGGGGGAGTCGACGAGATCGATGATCGAAAGCGCCGTGACGCTCTTTCCGGATCCGCTCTCGCCGACGATGCCGTAGATCTCGCCGTTTTTCACGTCGAAGCTCACGCCGTCGACGGCGTTGACCTGCCCCTCCTCCGTGAAAAAGCGGGTCCGCAGGTCGCGGACCCTGAGGATCTCGTCGCTCATACGCCCCCCTCCCCCTCGATGCTCGGATCGAGGGCGTCGCGGAGCCAGTCGCCGACGAGGTTGATCCCGATCACGGCGAGGACGATCGCGAGCCCCGGCAGGGAGGCGATCCACCACGAGGACGCGAGGTAGCCGCGGCCCTGCGCGATGTCGAAGCCCCACGAGAGGTTCGCGCCGGAGAAGCCGAGGTAGGCGAGCGAGCTTTCGAGCAGGATGATCGCGGCGATCTGGATCGTCGCCAGCACGAGGATCGGCGTGACGCTGTTCGGGAGCACGTGTCTGCCGATGATGTGCGCGTCGCTCGCGCCCAGCGCGCGGGCCGCCTTGACGTACTCCTCCTGTCGGACCGACAGCGCCTCGCCGCGGGCGACCCGGGCGAACCAGACCCAGTTGACGAGCGCGACGACGACGATGACCGTCCCCGGCAGGACGACGTTCGGCGGCATTCCCGGCTCGATTCCGGCCGCGACGATCGGGTCGGGGATCCGAACCGACGCCCCGCCGAGGAGCCCGATGAGCGCGATGGCGAGCACCAGCGAGGGGAACGCGAGCATGATGTCCGAGAGGCGCATCAGCCCGTCGTCGACCCGGCCGCCGTAGTAGCCGGCGGTCTGCCCGACGGTGACGCCGACGAGGACGGCGAGCGCCGTTCCGAGCACGCCGACGAGCAGCGAGGTTCGCGCGCCGTAGATGATGCGAGAGAGCATGTCTCGGCCGAGGGAGTCGGTGCCGAGGGGGTGCGCGAGCGTCGCGTCGACCTGCCGTTCGCGTTCGACGACCTGAACCTCCCCGTCGACCACCTCCGACGTCGTCTCGTTCTGCGTCGCGCTGAACCCGAGCGGGGGGAGCTGCGACTCCCCGAGGTTCTGTTTCATCGGGTGGTGCGGCGCGAGCACCGGCGCGAAGGCCGCCACGAACAGGACCGCGATGACGAGCGCGACGCCGAGCTTCGCGAGCGCGCTCCGGCCGAACTCGCGCTTGAGGCTACGGAGGGTGCGCGGGGACACCATCAGTCGTTCACCACCCGGGGGTTGACGTACGCGTACAGCGCGTCGACGACGATGTTCACCACGACGAAGCCCGTCCCGATGACGATGAGGCTCCCCTGGATGAGCGGCCAGTCGCGGTCGTTGATGCTCTCGATCACGAGCGTGCCGAGGCCGGGCCACGCGAAGACGGCTTCAGTGATGACCGCGCCGCCGATGAGCGTCCCGAGCTGGAGTCCGAGCACCGTGATGACCGGGATGAGCGTGTTCCGCAGCGCGTGCTTGTACCGGACGAGCGACTCGGGTAGCCCCTTCGCCCGGGTCGCCCGGACGTAGCTCTTTCCGAGTTCGTCGAGCATCCCGCTCCGCGTGAGCCGCGTGATGAGCGCGGTGAAGTACGTTCCGAGGGTGATCGCCGGGAGCGTGATGTACTTCGCCCAGACGACCAGCCCGGCGGGGTTCCCCTGGGCGAGATACCCGAGCGCCGCGGCGAACCCGATCGCCCTGCGGCTCGTCGGGAAGATGCCGAACTGTACCGACAGGACGAGCACGAGCATGATGCCGAGCCAGAAGTTCGGCGTGCTGATGCCCGCGAGCGAGAACGTCGTCGCCGCGTAGTCGGCCGGCTTGTGCCGCCGCGTCGCGCTCACGACGCCGAGCGGGATCGACAGGACGACGGCGACGACGGTGGCGACGACCGCCAGTTCGACCGTCGCCGGGAGCTTGGCGAAGATCCGCGCGCTGGCCTCGGTACCTCTGATGTAGGAGTACCCCATCTCGCCCTGCACGAGCCCGACGAGGTAATCGACGTACTGTACGTAGAGTGGTTTGTTGAGGCCCAGATCCGCCGCGATCCGCTGGCGGAGCTCGGGGCTCGCGTCGAGGGGCGCGATGAACGTGACCGGATCGCCCGGCGTGATGAATCGGAGGAGGAAGACGACCGTCACGACCCCCCAGACGACGAATATTCCCTGCAGACCTCGCTTGAGTATGAATCTACCTACTGACATGTGTTGGTCGAGGGTTGCTGTCTCGGCGTCCGCCGATGCGTCGTCGGCGCGGCGTTACCACGGCGGGTGGCGCTGGTGCGCCGGATCACGCCCGCGAGATCGAGTACGCCTTGATCGACTCGTCCCGACGCGGCGTCCAGTCGAGTCGTTCGCTCGCGCCGTAGACGCTGTACTGGCGGTTCAGGAAGATCCACGGCGCTTCGTCGTGGGCGAGCTGGTTCGCCTGCCGGAGCAGCTCCTCGCGCACATCCTCGTCGGCCTCCCCGTTGGACCGCTCGACGAGATCGTCGAACTCCTCGTTGCTCCAGCTCGACAGCGTCCCCTCCGTGGTGAGAAGCGGGATGAGCGTCTGGCTCGCGTCGAACGTCTCGTTGCCCCACCCGATGAGGAAGAAGTCCGGCTTGTCGTCGATGCTGCCGGTCGTCAGTTCGCCGGCGAGCGTCCCGAAGTCGCGCTGTCTGACCGACGCGTTGACGTTCGGGAGCTCGTCGATGTAGCCGATCACCGACTGCGCGATCTCGAGGTCCTTCAGGTACCGGCCGACGGGCGTGTGGAGCTCGATCTGCGCGCCCGCGTGACCGCTCTCTTCGACCAGTCGCTCGGCCTCGTCGGGGTCGTAGGGGTAGATGTCGACGTCCGGGTTGTAGCCGACGAATCCTTCGAGGGTCGGCTGACTCGTCGGATCGGCGAAGTCCGACAGCACCTCCTCGATGATGGTCTCGATGTCGACGGCGTAGTTCATCGCCTGCCGGAACTCGCGGCTGGAGAACGGCTCCACGTCGTACCGCATCCCGTTGTAGATGATCCGCGTGCTCGGCACCGCCTCGATCCGGGTCTTGCCGCTTTCTCTGATCCGGCCGACCTCCTGCGGCGGCACGTCCAGCGCGATGTCGGTCTCCTCGTTGACGAGCTGGTTGACGCGGGTGCTCGACTCCGACGCCGCGTTGAGCGTCACCCGGTCGACCTCGGCCGGCTCGCGCCAGTAGTCGTCGTACCTGGTGAAGACGACCTCCTCGTCTTCCGTGTACGACTCCAGCGCGAACGGGCCGGTTCCGTTCGCCTCGCTGTTGATCGCGTTCTCGTCCCGCCCTTCGACCCACGATCGCTGCATGACGTCGCCGTAGCTCGCGAGGAGGCCGACGAGCACCGGATTGACGCCGTCGGAGACGACGTCGACCGCCCGCTCGCCGTCGACGACGGTCGCCTCCGAGACGCCCGCGAGCTGGTCGCTCTGCGGGCTCGCGAGCCCGCCGACATCGTTGTCGACGATCCGGTTGATGCTGAACGCCACGTCCTCGGGGGTGAGTTCGTCGCCGTTGTGGAACGTGACGCCCTCCCGGACGAACAGCCGAAGCGTGTCGTCGGACACCTGCTCGTAGTTCTCCGCGAGGGCCTCGACCGGCTTCCCGTCCGGATCTCGGTCGAGCGTCCCCTCGTAGGCCTGCATCAGAATGATGTCGGTGTTCGTCTCGCGGTGGTCGTGCGGGTCGAGCCCGGAGTCCATCTGCCCCTGCGTGACGGTGACGGCGAACTCGCCGCCGTCTCCGCCGCCCCCGCCGCCGTTCTCGCTCGGCGTCTCGATCTCGTCGCCGCCGGCGCAGCCCGCCACCGCCGCCGCGACTCCCGCGCTTCCGGCCAGCGTTAAGTATTGTCTTCTGGTAACGTGTGTCTGTTTACCGTCAGTCATGGACGTACATTGGCGGACCCCTATAAATATGCTCTGAAATATCTAACGAAGCAGTCATTTCGATGAGGCTTCCGCCGTCGATTCCGCCGCTCGAACTTTGCCTCAGGCGGCGAATACTTAAGTAATCCACGAGCCAAGCGGAGGTATGGCCGTTCACGGCCGGTCAACCCTTCGGGACCTGTTCGACGAGTCGCCCACCCCCCACATCGCGCACCCGCCGCGCACCCACCACCGCCACTTCTACGTCGCAGCCGACGGCTCCTACCGTCCCGGCGGCGGCGGCCTCGGCGCGGTCATCGAAACCCGGGACGGCGAGCGGGTCGCTCGAATCGCCGTCCCGGACGCGCCGCCGAACAACAACGTCGCGGAGTACCGCGCGCTCCACCTCGGGTTGGACGTGCTCGCCGCCCGCGCGCCGCGGAGCGCCCGCGTCGGCGTCCTCGTCGATCACGACGCACTCGCCACGAACGTCAACGCCGCGGTTCTCGCCGCCGACCACCCCGACCGGGAGCCGCCGCGGCCGATCAATATCCCCGCCGACAGCGAACACCACTGGCGGGGAATCCTCGCCCGCATCGCCGGATTCGAGGAGCTTCGGGCCGCGCAGATCGACGGTCGCGTCAACCCCGCCCACCCGCTCGCGAATCGACCGGAGGAGTACGCGCACGTCAACCGGCGGTCGCCCCGGTGCGTGCTCCCGGAACCGCTCGACTCGGCGGACGCGAACGCGGCCGATCCGCGGTTCCCGCCGCCGTCGCGTTTCGAACGGCGAGCCGGGGATTGAACCACCACCTTTTGCGCTGTGCGAACCCGCTCCGCGGGTTCGCTCGGCAAAAGCTGGACCAAAACCCTCGTCACTCACTTCAGCACAGCGAAGCTGTGCTTCCGTTCGTTCCTCGGTCCGCTCGCTCACTCGCTACGCTCGTTCGCTCCCGGTACAACCGCTGCCTAGTCGTGAGAATCCAGATCACCGCCAAGCGGTTGTACCGCAAGCGCCTTTGGCGCTTGCGGGCCGACGACTGAACGGAGGTGCACGAAGTGCACCGAAGTGAAGGAGGAGGCTTTTGGTCCAGCTTTTGCCGAGGGCCACCTCCGGTGGCCCGCAGCGCAAAAGGTGGTGGTTTACTCCTCCTGCGCGTCGACGACGGCCACGCCAGCGAGGTTGACGATGTCCTTCACCTCGTCGCCGCGCTGGAGGACGTGCACCGGCTTGTCCATCCCGACGAGCATCGGGCCGATCGCCTCCGCGCCGCCGAGGCGCTGGAGCAGCTTGTAGCCGATGTTGCCCGCTTCGAGGTTCGGGAAGATGAGCACGTTCGCCGGCTCGTCGAGGTCGGAGAACTCGTAGGTTCCGTTCAGGATGTCCTCGACGACCGCGGTGTCGGCCTGCATCTCGCCGTCGACGGGGAAGTCCACCTCGGGGTCGTCGTGCAGCAGGCGAACCGCGTCGCGCGGCTTTCGGGTCCCCTCGTTGGTGACGCTCCCGAAGTTCGAGTACGAGAGCATCGCCGCGCGCGGTTCGACGTTGAACCGCCGAGCCAACTCGGCGGTGTGCTTCGTCACCTCGGCGAGCACCGCCTCGTCGGGCGCGAGGTTCACCGTCGTGTCGGCGGCGAAGATGATGCGGTTCTTGAACGTGAGCAGGTAGACGCCGGCCGCGTAGTTCGCGTCCTCGGCCGTGCCGATGACCTGCAGCGGCGGACGGAGGGCCGAGGGGTAGTGGTGCGTCAGGCCCGTGAGGAGGGCGTCCGCGTCGCCCCGCTCGACCATCACGCTTCCGAAGTAGTTGGTGTCGCGGCGGATGAGCTCGCCCGCCTCGCTCCGGGTGAGCCCCTTCCGCTTCCGGAGTTCGTACAGCCGGTCGGTGTACGACTCGTAGCCGTCGTCGCGCGGATCGACCACCGTGGGCTGGAAGTCGAGCCCGAGCTTCGCCGCCGTCCGGTCGATCCGCTCTTCGCTCCCGATGAGCACGGGTTCCGCGATCCCCTGCTCTTGCAGCTGGTAGGCCGCGCGGATCATCTTCTCGTCCGTCCCCTCCGCGAGCGCGACGCGCTTGGGGTCGGACTTCGCCTTGTTGAGCACCACGCGCATCATCTCCCGCGACTTGCCGAGGCGGGCCTCAAGCTCCTCGGCGTAATCGGCGACGTCGAGGTCCTTTCTGGCCGCGCCGCTCGTCATCGCCGCCTGCGCGACGGCGGGCGCGACCTCGAACAGCACGCGCGGGTCGAGCGGCTTCGGGATGATGTACTCGGGGCCGAACTGCAGCGGCTGGTCGCCGTAGGCCTTGACGACGGCGTCCGGCACGTCCTGCTTCGCGAGGTCGGCGAGCGCTTCGGCGCTGGCGACCTTCATCTCCTCGTTGATCTCGGTCGCCCGGGCGTCGAGCGCGCCGCGGAAGATGAACGGGAACCCGAGGACGTTGTTCACCTGGTTCGGGTAATCGGAGCGGCCGGTCGCCATGATCACGGTGTCGTCGCGGGCCTCCTTGGCCTCCTCGTAACCGATTTCGGGATCGGGGTTCGCCATCGCGAAGATGATCGGGTTCTCGGCCATGGAGCGCACCATCTCCGGCGAGACGATCCCGCCGACGGAGAGGCCGACGAACACGTCCGCGCCCGCCATCGCGTCCGCGAGGTCGCCCTCGGGGGCGTCGCGGGCGAACTCCCGTTTGTACTCGTTGAGGTCGCCCGCGCGGGCCTCGGTGATGATGCCCGTCGAGTCGCACATGGTGATGTTCTCGCGCTCGGCTCCGAGCGAGACGTAAAAGCGCGCCGAGGCGATGGCGCTCGCGCCCGCGCCCGAGAAGACGATCTTCAGGTCCGAGATGTCCTTCTCGACGAGTTCGGCCGCGTTGAGCAGCGCCGCGCCGCTGATGATGGCCGTCCCGTGCTGGTCGTCGTGAAACACGGGGACGGACATCTCCGTCCGGAGTCGCTCTTCGATCTCGAAGCACTCGGGGGCTTTGATGTCCTCCAGGTTGACCCCGCCGAACGTCGGCTCCATCGCCCGAACGGACCGAACGATGTCCGACGGGTCGTCGAGGTCGAGTTCGATGTCGAACACGTCGATGTCGGCGAAGCGCTTGAACAGGACGCCCTTGCCCTCCATGACCGGTTTCGACGCCTGCGCGCCGATGTCGCCGAGGCCGAGGACCGCGGAGCCGTTCGAGACGACGCCGACGAGGTTCGCCTTCGCGGTGTAGTTGTACGCCTGATCGGGGTCGTCGGCGATGTCGCGACACGGCGCGGCGACGCCCGGCGAGTACGCGAGGCTCAGGTCGCGCTGCGTGTTCGTCGGCTTCGTCGTCGAGATCTCCAGCTTCCCGGGCGGATTCCGCCGGTGGTATTCCCTGGCTTCGTCGTCCAGTCCCATGACTGGGGCGTCTTCGGGTGACGGCAAAAAGCTATCCCTGCTGTCGAGTTTTCAGTTCGACGACTGTCGATCCCACCCGGACAGCTCGCCCCGGCCGTGGGCGTTCCCGTCGCCGCCGTCGCTACTGCGGTCGTCGCCGCCGCGCCACCCGCTCCCGCCGTCGTCCTCATCGTCGCCTCCGCCGCCGTCCCCATCGTCGCCTCCGCTTCCGTTTTCTCCGCCTCCACCGGTTTCGCCGTTCCCGCCGTCCTCGTCGGTTCGTCGGGGAAGCAGCGCGAACGCCCGGTTCGCCGCCCCGAGCGTCGAGAGCTCGTAGGTCGTAAAGAACGTCTGTACGAGGATTCCGATCGGCAGCCACACGAGCAGCAGCGCGAGCAGCCCGAACAGTCCGAGCAGGACGATGACGGCGATTCCGACCGGCGACTGGGTCGCCGCGGCGAACCCGCCGAGGGCGGCCGCGACGGCCAACCCCGCGACGAGGCCGACGATCGCGACGATCGCGGCGAAAATTGCGAAGAGCAGCCCGCTCGCGAGGCCGACGCCGAGACCGAGCAGGAACCGGATGACGACGAACACCAGAAACTGCGCCGGCTCCCCGCGGAGCGTCGGCCAGAACCGCCGCCACCCCTCGATGACGCCGCTGTCGGTCGCGATCATCACCGGGGCGACGAACTGGACGGTGAACTGGAAGAACAGCGCGACGAGGAGGGCGAGGGCGAGGCCGACGAGCGCCAGCGCCGCGAGGCCCGCCGTCCCGATCCCCGCCAGCGCTCCGAGGTCGATCGTCCCCTGCCAGGCGAGCAGACCGACGGCGGCGAACGGCAGCCCCAGGAGGAGCGACAGGCCGAACTGGAACCCGAACAGCCGAACGCCCTTCCCGAACCGACGGCGAAACGGTCCGCGGATGCGGACGTCGTCGGTCCGCAGCGCGTCGAGGAAGACGAAGCGCATCGTCGACGAGATCACGCCGAAGAGCAGCGCGATCCCCGCGACGACCGCGATCGCGGCCGCCACGATGGCGAGTTCCGAGCCGCCGATTCCGGGGACCATCGGTCCGCCGGGCGTCGGTCCCCCCGGCGTCGGCCCCGGTCCCGGGGACGGCGGCGCGTTCGCGACGCTGCTGACGTTGTTCAGGCCGCCGCCGCCACCGCCGCCGAGGAAGAACACGATCACGGCGAGCCGAAGCCAGCGGCCGATGCTGAACGGGAACAAGAACTCGCGGGTCGACCGGAGCGCGTCGTCGACCGCGTCGAAGGCGTACCAGGGCATCGGCTGAATCTTTCTTCTCCCGTGATATAAGATTGCCCTCGGGAATCGACCGCGGCGCGCCGTCCGGCCGCCGCACCGATCACCCGAGGTGCAGAACCTTGTGCCGGACGACGGCGGCCGGGTAGTCGTAGGCCATCACGCGCGCCGTCGGCCACTCGCCCGTGCTCGTGAGCACCTCGAAGCCGTCCTCGGTGACGAGCACCGTGTCCTCGCTCTTTGCGCCCTCGATCGTCGGGTTCCACGCGTACGCCATCGGCGTCGTGACGGGCGCGTCGAGATCCGGCGTGGCGATCCACTCCCGGCCGGCGTAGCCCGCCGCGCCGCCCTGGTGGTGCTTCCTCCACTCGCCGCGGTGGCCGAGGTGTTCGTAGGCGGCCTGAATACCGTGGAAGACGCTCGCCGCGGGACCGCCGAGGCGCGCGACCTCTCGGGTCGCCCCGAGCGCCGTCGCCTCGACCTGCATCGCCTTCGCGTGCCGCTCGTTCAGCCACTCGGGCGGATCGAACGCCACCGTCCGGGTCGTGCTCGCGTAGAGCCCGCCGCGCTCCGCCGTCACCGACAGCAGGGCGTAGTCGCCGATCTCGGCGTCAGTCGGCGTGTAGTGGCGGTACCTCCGGGCCCGCTCCGCACCGCCGACGAGGACGACCGGCGCGTGGATGTCGCGCCCCGCGAGCGCGATCCGGAGCCCCGCAGCGACCTCCCGCTCGGTGTCGTCGGGGTCGACCTCGCGCGCGATCGCCTCGACGGCCTCGGCGGTCCCCGCCCCCAGCGCGCGGTACCGCTCGACGTCGTACTCGGAGAGCGGTTGTCTGAGCGGCGAGGCGTCGACCGTCTCGAACCCCGGAACGTCGAAGTCGGCGGCCGCCGGGGTCGGCGAGGCGGCGGCGACGCGCTCCGCGAGCGACGTCTTGTACCACGGGCCGGCCTCGACCTCGACCCCGTCCGGTAACTCCTCGTCGACGAGCCGCTGCGCCTCGATGTCGTCCGTCACGACCCGGAGTTCGCCGTCCCCGTCGCGGACGTACCCGGCGGCCGCGACGCCGACGGTCCCCGCCCGGTCGACGACGTTGCTTCCGCCGGTCAACCAGGCGAACGCGTTCGGTTGCGCGAACCACGCGGCCTCCAGTTCGTTCGCGTCGAGGTAGTCGTCGAGTCGGTCGCTCCGGTCCGGAACCGCGTCGTCGCTCATGCCGATGTGCTTCGGGCGAGGCCACTTCAATGCGATCGAATCCGGCGCGGATCGTCGGACATCGGCGTAACGCGCACCTTCCGGGTCCGCACGAGCCGGAACGTTCGCGCTTCCGGCGGAGGACGCTCCCACCTCCGTCGTTCGAGAACCGCTCTCGTACGCCGGCCTTGAACAGGTCTAAGTACACACGCGCCCGAACGTGGGCTAGCGATGGACACCGCACGCATCCGTCCCGCGTGGCTCACGTTCCGGCGCTTCGCCGCCGCCACCGCCGGACTGACCGTCTTTCTCATCATGCTCGGCGTCTACACCGCCGCGACCGGATCGGGGCTGGCCTGTTCGGCGCAGTGGCCCCTCTGCGACAACGGGCTGCTTCCGCAGACCGTCCCGAGCTTCATCGAGTGGTTCCACCGGCTCGTCGCGATGATCGCCGGCTTCTTCATCGTCGGGACGGCGGCGTGGGCGTGGCGCGGCGACGACGGGCGGGCGAAGCTCGCCTCGGCCGTCGCCGTCGCGTTGCTGCCGCTGCAGATCGGCATCGGCGCGGTGACGGTGACGCTCAACGGTTTGCTCCCGGGCGGATACTCGACGCCGACGCAGGCCGCCCACCTCCTGGTCGCGCTCTCGATCTTCGCCGCGCTCGCGTACACCGTCCTGTTCGCCTACGAGGGCCGATACCGGACCGACGCGCTGAACCGAGTACGCGGCGGGCTGCTCGTCTCGCTCGCCCTCCTGCCGCTTTCGGCGCTGTTCAGCCGCGTCACGTCGGTGCTCCCCTATTCGCCCGCGGCGCAGGCGACGTTCGTCGGCGCGTCGCTCGTTCTCTTCGCGGCGCTCGTGGCGTCGACGTACTGGCTCGACCGCGCGAACGCGACCGGAATTCGGGCCGCGACGATCCCCGCGATCGGCCTCGTGTTCGTCCACCTGCTTTTCGGTCGCGACCTCGTCTTCTACACGCCGTCGATGCGCCTCCTCAACGCCGGCGTGCTCGTCGCGATCGGGACGCTGCTCGTCGGGGCCGCGTGGCTGGCCTACCGTCAGCGCCCGGAACCGATCGAACGACGTGAAATTCTCACAGACGATTAAGAAAATCAAATTTTTCGTGAGAAAAGATTGAAATCTCTCGCCGACCTGCGGTTTCCACATGGGAAACGCACAGTCGAATCGGCGGTCGCCGGTGAGCCGCCGCGCGTACCTGAAGGCGGCGGGCGCGGGGAGCCTCGTCGGCATCGCCGGTCTCGCCGGCTGTACCGTCGACACGAACGGCGGTGGGGGTGGCGGCGACGGTGACGGCGAGAACGCCATCATCGCCGGAACCGCTCCGGGCTTTCCGCCCTTCGAGCTGAAGAACGAACAGGGAGAGCTGGTCGGGTTCGACATCGACCTGTTGGAGGCGGTCGTCGCCGAGACCGACTACTCGCTCTCGGAGTGGCGCGAGTTCGAGTTCGACTCGCTCATCACCGCGCTCCAGAACGACCGCATCGACGTCATCGCGGCGGCGATGACGATCACCCCGGATCGTCGGCAGACGATCTCCTTTACCGACCCGTACTACAACGCGGACCAGTCGGTCCTCGTGCGGCGCGGCGGCGACTTCCAGCCGGAATCGCTCGACGACCTGTCCGGACGCAGGGTCGGCGCGCAGGAGGGGACCACGGGCGACGGAGTCGTTCAGGACCGACTCGTCGACCCCGGGAAGCTCGACGCCGCCGACTACAACGCCTACGGGAACTACGTCCTCGCGGTCGAAGACCTCGAAAACGGCAACATCGACGCCGTCGTGCTCGACAGGCCCGTCGCGGAGACGTTCGCGCAGGAGCGCGACGTCGAGGTGGCGTTCACCGTGAAGACCGGTGAGCGCTACGGATTCGGCGTCCGACAGAACGACGATAGCCTCCGAACCGCGCTCAACGACGGGCTGCAGGCCGTCCGCGAGAGCGGCCGGTACGAGGAGATCAGAAACGAGTGGTTCGGCGGGTCGCCGTCCTGAGATGTCCGCCCTCGCTCTCGGATCGGAGGCGGGCGTCGCTCTCCTGCAGCAGTCGAACGACTGGGCGTTCGTCTGGGAGAACAGCGGGTACCTCCTCGAAGGGACGGTCCTCACGATCGCGCTCACGGTCGTCAGCGTGCTCCTCGGCTTCCTCGTGGGCTTTCCCGCCGGCGTCGTAGAGGTGTACGGCGGCCGCGCGAGCAGCGCCGTGGTCGGCACGCTCGGGCTCGTCCTCAGGGGGACGCCGATCGTCGTCATCCTCATCTTCATGTACTTCGTATTCCCGACGCCCGACCTCACGGTCGGCGTCCTCGGCGTCACCGCGGCGCTCTCGGGGGCGTTCCTCGCCGGCGTGCTCGGCCTCGGCCTCCGGAGCGCGGCGTACCAGTCGCAGATCTTCCGCGGCGCGCTCCAGAGCGTGGACGAGGGGCAGATGGAGGCGGCGCGGTCGATCGGGATGGGAAAGCTGGCGTCGATCCGGCACGTGGTCGTCCCGCAGGCGCTCAGACGAAGCGTCCCCGGCTTCCAAAACGAGGTCACCATCGTGCTGAAGGACACGAGCGTCGTGTTCGCGATCGGCCTCGCGGAGCTTCTCACCCGCAGCTACGACCTCTTCGTCCGGCAGACGACCGCCGTCCTCGAGGTGCTCCTCTTCGCGAGCGCCGTATACTTCGTGCTCACGTTCGCGACGAACCGCGCGCTGGACTTCGTGAACGCGCGCTACGCCGTTCCGGGGAGCGAGACCGGATGACCCCGACGGACCCGCTGCTCCGCGTCGAGCGCGTCTCGAAGAGCTACGGGAGCGAGAGGGTGCTTCGCGACGTCAGCTTCGAGATGGACCGCGGCGACGTGGTCGTGCTGATCGGCCCCAGCGGGAGCGGGAAGTCCACGGTCCTCCGCTGCATCAATCGCCTCACCGAGGTCGACGGCGGCGACGTCTTCCTCGACGGCGAGCGCGTGACCGATCCCGACGCGGACGTGAACGATCTCCGCCGGCAGGTCGGGATGGTGTTTCAGAGCTTCAACCTCTTCGCGCACCTCACCGCCCGGGGGAACGTCATGCTCGGTCCGCGGCGCGTTCTCGGACTGAGCGAGGAGGAGGCCCGGCGCCGCGCCGACGAGCAACTCGCGCTCGTCGGCCTCGAAGCGCAGGCGGATTCGTACCCGGCGGAGCTGTCGGGCGGACAGCAACAGCGGGTCGGCATCGCCCGCGCGCTGGCGATGGAACCGAAGCTGATGCTGTTCGACGAGCCGACGAGCGCGCTCGATCCCGAACTCATCGGGGAGGTGCTGTCGGTGATGCTCGACCTGGTCGAGCGCGGGATGACGATGCTCGTCGTCACCCACGAGATGAGCTTCGCGCGCTCCGTGGCCTCAGAGGTCCTCTTTCTCGACGGCGGGCGGATCGTCGAGCGGGGGCCGCCGGAACGGCTCTTCGAACGACCGGAGCACGACCGAACCGCGTCGTTCCTCCGACGCATCACGGAGCTGCACTCGTGAGCCAGCCGGTCGCGGACGCGGTGCGCGAGGACGAAACCGAGCTTCCGTCGTCGTCCGTCGGCCGGACCGTCGCCCTCGTCGGCGGGGCGCTCTTCTGGGGCTGGCTCTCGCTTCGGTGGCTCAACGACTGGTTCGGCGGGTTGTTCGTCCCGCGCGGGCAGCCGTTCGTCCCGCCGAGCGCGATCGAAGGGCTGGGCGCGGCGGTGCCGGCCCTTCGGGGATTCTTCGACGCCGCCGCGTTCGCCGCGACGTACCTGCCGCAGCTCTCCTCGGGGGTGTGGCTCACCATCGTCCTCACGGTCACGAGCATCTCGCTCGGGTTCATCCTCGCGGTGCCGCTCAGCGTCGCCCGCGTGTACGGCCGCTGGTCGAGCTACGTCTCGCTCGTCTACACCGAGCTCCTGCGCGGGACGCCGCTTCTCGCCCAGCTCTTCGTCATCTACTACGGGCTGGACTTCTCGCAGTTCGTCCCGCCGTCCCTCGCCGGCGTCTTCCCGAACGCCGCCGTATGGGCGGCCATCGTCGGCTTCACGCTCAACAGCGCGGCGTACCAGGCCGAGTACATCCGGTCTGCGCTCCTGAGCGTCGACCCCGGACAGCTCACCGCCGGCCGGGCGGTCGGCCTGACGAAGCTCGGGGCGATCCGCTACGTCGTGCTCCCGCAGGGGCTCCGCTTTGCGATCCCCGGCTGGTCGAACGAGCTCGTCTACCTCATCAAGTACTCCTCGCTCGCGGCCTTCATCACCGTCCCGGAGCTGTTTCAGCGGACCGAGTCGATCGCGTCGGACACCTTCCGCTACACGGCGATGTTCACCCTCGCCGCCCTCCTGTACCTCGCGCTCGTCGTCTCCGCGTCGCGGCTCATGGTCGCGGTCGAAGACCGGGTGGCGATCCCGGGTCTGGGGGTCCGGGGCCGGTGAGCCCTCAGAATTTCGTCACGACTTCGATCCCCGCCGTCTCGTAGTCCGTCATCGCCGCCAGCCTCGCCGGCACCTCCGAGAGCGACACCTCCCGGCTCACGAGCGCGCCGGGGTCGATCTCGCCCGACTCGACGAACCCAAGCAGTTCGTCGTACCGGGTCGGCGGCATCCCGCGCGATCCGAGAAACGAGAGTTCGGTCATCGCCATCCGGTCGGTCGGCAGCGACACCTCGCCGCGCTCCGCGTCGGTCGTGAGCCCCAACTGGACGTGCTGTCCCCGGCGGCGGAGACACAGCACGGAGTTGCGGCAGGTCTCCGCGATCCCCAGCGCGTCGACGGAGACGTGCGCCCCGCCGTCGGTGATCGCCCGAATCTCGCGGACGACCGCGTCGCCGTTTCCGTTCGTCCTCTCTTCTTCCTCCTCCTCCGCGACCCCTTCTCCCGCCGTCGAGGCGTCGACGACGGCGTCCGCGCCGACCGATTCCGCGAGCGCCAGCTTCGACGGCTCCACGTCGACCGCGACGACCCGCGCGCCGATCGCGTCGGCGACGTGGACGGCGGAGAGTCCCACCCCGCCGCAGCCGTGGACCGCCACCCAGTCGCCCGGTCCGACGTCGGCGCGGTGGGCCAGCCCGTGGAAGGCGGTCATGAATCGGCAGCCGAGCGCCGCGACGTCGCGCGCTTCGACGCCGTCGGGGAGGGGCATCGCGTTGTAGTCGGCCCAGGGGACGTGCACGCGCTCCGCGAACGCGCCGGGAGCCCCCGACTCGAAGCCGAGCGCGAGGCCGCCCTCGCACACGTTGCCGTGCCCGTTGCGACACTGCGGACACGTCCCGTCGCCGAGGTTGAACGGCACCGCGACGCGGTCGCCGACGCGGACGCGCTCGACGCGCTCGCCGACCTCGACGACGCGGCCGGCGGGTTCGTGTCCGAGGATCTGTCCGCGGGGAACCCGATCGTCCGCCCACTCGCCGTGCCCCCGCCACGCGTGCCAGTCGCTGCGGCAGACGCCGCAGGCGTCGACCGCGACGACCGCCCCCTCCGGGGTCGGCTCGGGGGGCGGCACGTCTTCGGTCGAGAGCGGTTCGCCGTACTCCGTGAGGACCGCGGCGCGCATGGTGGACGAGTGCGCGCCGGGGCGGTATAAGTCGCCCGCGAAGGCGCGCGCCGCGCCTCGGAGACGCGCAATCCCCCTCGAAGCCGCCGCGCGGCCCTTCGAGGACCCTCGTTTCCGCGTCTTCCCCAACGATTATAAGCTCGTCAACCGAGCGTCGATGTGTGGTTTACGAACGCACCGGAAACCGGACGGTCGACGACGCGGCGGCGCGGGCGCTCCGCGGCGAACGACTCGATCGGACCGACGGCCTCGCGCTCCTCGCACAGCCCGTGGAGGCGCTCGCGGCGGCCGCCGACGCCGTCCGCGAGGCGTTCGGCGACGGCACCGTCGACGCGTGCAGCATCATGAACGCCAAGGCGGGAAACTGCGCCGAGGACTGCGGCTTCTGCGCGCAGTCGGCGCACTTCGACGCCGGGATCGACGCGCACGACTTCCTCGACCCGGAGGAGATCCTCGCGGCCGCCGAGCGCGCCGAGCGCGACGGGGCCCAGCGGTTCGGGATCGTCGTCGCCGAGAAGGGCGTCAGCAAGGAACGCCGCCCCGAGGAGTGGGCCGACGTCATCGAGGCGATCCGCCTCGTCCGCGACGAGACGTCGGTCGAGGTGGACGCCAGCCTCGGCATCCTGACGGAGGAGAAGGCGCACGTTCTCGCCGACGAGGGCGTGGGACACTACAACCACAACGTCGAGACCTCGCCGCGGTACTTCCCCGAGATCGTCGGCACCCACGACTTCGAGGATCGGGTGAAGACGCTGGAGGTGGCGAAGGCTGCCGGGATGGACCTCTGCGCGGGCGTCATCCTCGGGATGGGCGAGGCGCCGACGGACCGCGTCGACGCGGCCGTCGCCCTGCAGGAGATCGGCGTCTCGTCGCTCCCGATCAACGTCCTCAACCCCATCCCCGGCACGCCGCTCGGCGAGCGGCTCGGCGGTTCGGCCGCGATCACGACCGAGGAGATCGTCCGGACCGTCGCCGTCTACCGCCTGCTCCACCCGCACGCGCGGGTTCGGCTGACCGGCGGCCGCGAGGTCAACCTCGCGGCCGACGAGCAGCACCTCCCCTTCGAGGCGGGCGCGGACGGCATCCTCACCGGCGACTACCTCACGACCGAGGGGCAGTCCCCCGGCGACGACATCCGAACGATAGAGCGGGCCGGCCTCCGCCCGAACGCGGCGGTCAACGAGTTCGACCCGGCGGCGGTCAAGGCCCGAGACGCACCCGACGGAAACGACTGATCCATGGACGACATCACCTTCGCTGTTCTCGGCACCGGCGGCATCGGACGACGAGCGCTCGACCTCCCGCGGCACAAGGACGGACTCACGCCCGTCGCGGCCTGCGATCGCCACGGGATCGCCGTCGACCCCGACGGTCTCGACGTCGACGAACTCCTCGCGGCCACGGCGGGCGACGCGGCGGGCGGGGACGCGCGCGCCGACGGCGGGGCGGGCGGCGGACGTCCGGCGGATGGACGCGCGGGCGGCGGCGCGGAAGCGGGCGGCGCGGCCGTCGAGCGCGGCGGCGTCGCCGCCTCCGCGCAGGCCGAACCGACCGAGACGCCGATCGACGACGCGATCGCCGCCTCGGACGCGTTCGACGCGGTCCTCCTCGCCCTGCCGAACCTCGAACACGACTTCGTCCCCCGCGTGACGGATCGGTTCGTCGAGGCGGGATACGAGGGCGTCGTCGTGGACGTGCTGAAGCGTTCGCGGGTGATCGGCATGCTCGACGAGCGCGCAGACGACTTCGAGGAGGCGGGCATCACCGTCGTCTGCGGCGCGGGCGCGACGCCCGGCTTCCTGACGGGCGCGGCGGCGATCGCCGCGCAGTCGTTCGTCGAGGTCGAATCGGTCGAGATCTGGTGGGGCGTCGGCCTCGAGTCCGGCTACGAGGACAACCGCGGCACCGTCCGCGAGGACATCGCCCACCTCGACGGGTACGACCTCGACGCCGTCCGCGACCTCTCCGACGAGGAGATCGAGGGGATCGTCGACGCCCACGGCGGCGTCCTGGAGTTCCGCGACATGGAGCACGCGGACGACGCGCTGCTCGAACGCGCGGGCATCTGCGACGCCGCGGACGTCACCGTCGGCGGGGTCCTCGACGTCCGCAGCGACGAGAAGCCGACGACGACGACCGTCCGGGTGACCGGCCGGACGTTCGACGGCGAGACCGCGACGAACACCTTCGAACTGGGCGACGAGACGAGCATGGCCGCCAACGTGAACGGCCCGGCGCTCGGCTACCTGACGGCCGCGGTCCGCCGCAACCGCGCCGGCGACTACGGCGTGCTGGGACCGGCGGAACTCATGCCCCGCTTTTGAGATGCCCCGACGCCGATCGACCGGCCGGACGTTCGACGGCGAGGACGACTTCGACGAGCACCTCGCGCGCCGGCTCGCGGCGCGGGAGCGACGGGACCTCCGCCGCGGCCTGACGCCCGCCGACCGCGTCGGGGAGCGCGCCCGCTTCGCGACGGATCGGGGTTCCGACCCGCCGTCGTTCGGCCCGACGGAACTCGTCTTCGCGTCGAACGACTACCTCGGCCTCGCGGGCGACGAGCGCGTTCGACGGGCGGCCGCGGCCGCCGCCCGCGACGTCGGGACGGGGGCGGGCGCGAGTCGACTCGTAACCGGGGACACCGCCGTCCACCGGGCGCTGGAGCGCGACCTCGCCGACGCGAAGGGGACGGCGCGCGCGCTCGTCTTCTCGTCGGGCTACGCGGCGAACGTCGGGACGATCGCCGCGCTCTCTCCCGCCGCCGTCTTCTCGGACGAGTTGAACCACGCGAGCATCGTCGACGGCTGCCGGCTCTCCGGCGCGGAGACGGTCGTCTACGACCACGCCGACCCGGACGACCTCGACCGGAAGCTCCGCGAGCGCGGGGCGGACGGCCCCCGCCTCGTCGTCACGGACTCCGTGTTCAGCGTCGACGGCGACGTCGCCCCCCTCGCCGACCTGTGCGACGTCGCCGAGGCGCACGGCGCGTGGCTCATGGTCGACGAGGCGCACGCCACCGGCCTGTACGACGACGCCGGCGGGATCGTCCAGCGCGACGGCCTCGGAGAGCGGGTGCACGTGCAACTCGGCACGCTCTCGAAGGCGCTGGCGGCGCAGGGGGGGTTCGTCGCCGGGAGCGAACCCCTCGTCGAGCACCTGCTCAACGCGGCGCGCTCGTTCGTCTTCTCGACCGGACTCGCGCCGCCCGCCGCGGGCGCGGCGCGCGAGGCGCTGCGGATCGCCCGCGAGAACGCCCGCCGGGAGCGACTCTGGGAGAACGCCGCCCGCCTCCGGAACGGCCTGGCGGACGCCGGGTACGACGTGCGGGGTGAGACGCAGATCCTCCCGGTCGTCGTCGGCGACCGGCGGGACGCGCTCGCGCTGGCCGAGGCGGTCCGCGACCGCGGCGTGGTCGCGCCCTCGATCCGTCCGCCGACCGTCCCCGAGGGGACGAGCAGGGTGCGCGTCGCGCCGACCGCTGCGCACGCGGCGACGGACGTCGACCGCTGCCTCGACGCGTTCCGCGACGCGGGCCGGGAGGTGGGCCTCCTGTGACCGGGGTGTTCGTCGCGGGCACGGACACGGGCGTCGGCAAGACGGTCGTGACGGCGGGGTTGACCGCGCGACTGCGCGACGCCGGCCGGGAGGCGCGGGCGATCAAGCCCGCGCAGACGGGGTGTCCGCCGGACGACGACGCGCGGTTCGTCGCCGACGCCTGCGGCGACCCCGAGGCGGCGACGGCGCTCCGGCGGCTGGAACCGCCGCTCGCGCCGCGGGTGGCCGGCGAGCGCGTCGGCGAACCCCTGTCGTACGACGCGCTCCTCGCCGACTGCCGGCGGGCGGTCGAGCGCTCCGAGGTCGCCCTCGTCGAGGGGATCGGCGGGGTTCGGGTTCCGCTCGCCGACGACGCCGAGGTGCTCGACCTCGCCGTCGACCTCGGTCTGCCGGCGGTAGTCGTCGCCCGGGCGGGGCTGGGGACGCTGAACCACACCGCCCTCACCGTCGACGCGCTGACCCGGCGGGGCGTTCGCGTTCACGCCGTCGTCCTGAACCGATATCGGGGGGCGACGGTCGCGGAGCGGACGAACGTCTCGGAACTCGAACGCACGATCCGACGACCGGTGTTCGCCGTCCCGTCGTCGACCGGCGACGGGCCGGCCGCGCTGGCCGCCGACGTGCGCGACGCGCTTCCGCCGGCGGTCCTCCCGAACTCGGTGCGGCCGTAGCCCGCGATCACTCGAACTCCGGGATCACCTGCTCCTCGTAGAACTCGAAGAAGTCCTCCTGGTTCGGGCCGATCTGGTGGACGTACGCGTAGTCGAACCCCGCGTCGAAACACTCCCGAATCGTCTCGACGTGCGTCTCGGGGTCGGGGTCCGTGATGATCGACCCCTCGCGAATGTTCTCTTCCGTCACCATGCTCGCCGCCTGCTCGAAGTGCTTCGGCGTCGGCAGGTGCTGGGCCAGCTCCCCGGGCAACGCCGAGTTCGGCCACTCTTCGAGCGCGGTCTGGACCGCTTCGTCTTCGGTTTCGGCGTAACAGATCGAGAGCTGCGTGACGTTCGTTCCCCCCTCGCCGCCGCCCGCCTCGAACGTCTCGACGAGGTCGTCCTGCGGGCCGAGCGTCCAGAGGCCGTCCGCCCACTCGCCGGCGGCCTCCGCGGTCTTCGGCCCGAAGGCCGAGGCGACGACCTCGGGCGTCCGATCGGGCAGGGTGAACAGTTTGGCGTTCTCGACGGTGTAGTGGTTCCCGTGGTGGCTCACGTTCTCGCCGGTCCAGAGCTTCCGGATCACGTCGACGGCCTCTTCGAGCATCTCCAGTCTGACGCCGTGTTCCGGCCAGTGCTCGCCGACGACGTGCTCGTTGAGGTTCTCGCCGGTGCCGACCCCGAAGAGGAACCGCCCGTCGAACATCGCCGCCGCCGTCGCGGCGGCCTGCGCGTAGATCGCCGGGTGCATGCGCATGATCGGGGCCGAGACGCCGACGCCGACGTCGACGTCGTCGACCGCCTCAGCGACGCCGCCGAGCGTCCCCCAGACGAACGGCGAGTGCCCCTGCTGACTGACCCACGGGTGGTAGTGGTCGGAGATGGAGAGGAAGTCGAATCCCACCTCCTCGGCCCGCGAGGCGTACCGGACGAGATCGTTCGGACCGTGCTCCTCGCTCGACAGCGTGTATCCCAGGGTGGTCATGGTTGGAAGTGTCGCCGGTCGCGGTGCGACCGTGGCGTACCTTCGGCGATGTCGTCGATAAGTGTACTCGCCGAACGGGGAGAAAGGACGTCGTCGTCGCGGAATTCGCGTCTGAGACGGCGTCAGTCAGCGGCTGCGGACGTTCCGCCGCCCGGACCTTTGAGCTTCGACCCGAGCCGGCGCTCGAACTTGGCTTTCGAAAGACGCACCACACCGAATCCGACGGTTCGCCCGACCGTCGGTCGCCGGGGGGTTTCTCGAACGACGCTTCGCGCCCTGTGCGGCCGTCCCCGCGGTGACGGGAACCCTTCGGATCTTAGCCGGAATACAGGAAAAGATGGCCGCCGACAGTCCTAGCGCGATGGCGCTCCAACAGATATCCCACCTGACGGACGAGATGGCGAACTGCATCGACAACTGCTTCGAGGCCGCGCAGGCGTGCGAGTGGTGCGCCGACGAGTGCATCGGACAGGGCGAGGAGATGGCTCGCTGCGCCCGCCTCTGTCGGGACGTCGCCGACCTCACGACGGAGCACGCCCGGTTCATGGCGCGAAACTCCAACTACAGCGCCGTCCTCGCGGAGGCCTGCGCGGGGGCGTGCGAGGAGTGCGCGGACGAGTGCGAACAGCACGACGACGAGCACTGTCAGGTCTGCGCCGACGTGCTCCGCGACTGCGCGGAGAGCTGCCGGACGATGATGCAGGAAGCGTAGCCGTCGAGTCGACGCGACGAACCCCCGCGCCGATTTCCGCGACGACCACAGAAGTCAGAAGAAGTCACTCAGACCGGACTGTCCGTCGTCGTCGTTCGCGTCGGCGGCCGTCTCCGCCTCGTCGTTCGATCCGGCCGACGCGTCCGAGTCGTCGCCGTCGGCCGCGACGTCTTCGGCGTCCGCCGCCCCGTCGGCTTCGACGTCGATCTCCTCCTCGTCGGGATCGTCGGCCCCGGCCGCGCCGGCGAACGCGCCGCCGGAGTGCTCCTCCATCGCCCGCTCGCGGAGCTCCTGGGCCTCCTCGACGATCGACCGCACCTTCTTCGTCGACTCGCCGCTGCCGGTGACGCGGGAGACCTCGGCGGCGTCCATGTCGTAGGCGGCGGCCATCGCCACCGTGAGTTCGCGGTTCTTGCAGTGGTGCGTCATCGCGGCGAGGTACGGGACGATCTCCCGGCGCGCGATGTCGACGCTCGCGCCCGCCGATTCGCCGACCTTTCGGGCGATCGCGTCGGCGGTCTTGTCCGACTTCGGCCAGAACTGCGGGCGGCCGAACCGCGTCCACCCGCCCTTCGAGCCGTCCCGGGACGCGGCGACGCCGGCGGCGAGGTTGTCGCCGGCGTACCGCCAGTAGCGGTAGTTCTGGCTCGCCCGGACGCGCCCGAGCCAGCGGTCGGCGTTCGCGAGGAAGTCGTACGCGCGGGCGAGTTCGTCGTCCTCGTACACCTCCGGCGCGTTCTCCTCGACCCACTTCGTCAGGTCGTCGGGCGTCTCGTCCACCGCGTACGAGGAGCGCAGCGCCTCGCGCGGCTCCTGTTCTTTGAGGACGGCGTCGAGGAACTGGAAGATACCCATCGCCCTGTCGCGGCTCCCCGTGACCACGTCCTCGACGGTCAGCCGTTCGTTCCCCTCCGCGGCGGCCTGAAGGTCGTTGACCGCGCCGCGGAGGTCACCGCTGTTCTCGTCGGCGATGCGCTGGAGCGCGTCTGCGTCGTACTCGATGCCCTCCCGTCGGCAGATGTCGCGGAGCACCGGGACGATGGAGCGCGCCGACACGTCGCGGAACTCGATGTCCTCGCAGGCGCTCCGGAGCCCCCGACTCATCTCGTAGAACTCGTTGGCGATGAGCACCATCGGCTGTCCGGCCTCCTTCACCAGCCGCGTGATGGCGCTCGTCCCGCCGCGGTCGTAGTTGCCGTGGATGTTGTCCGCCTCGTCGAGGATGATGAGTTGGCGGCCCCCGCCCGCCCCGCCCGGCGAGCCCTCGGAACCGATGCTTCCGCCGAGCGTGGCGTTCTTCGCCGCCCGTCCGGCGAACCGCTCGATGACGCTCGCCGTCCGCTGGTCCGAGGCGTTGAGCTCGACCGTCTCCCAGCCCATGTCGTTCGCGAGCGCGTGGGCCGCTGAGGTCTTGCCGACGCCGGGGCTGCCGTGGACGATGACGGCCTTCCGGTGGTCGCCCCACGACTCGGCCCACTCGCTGAACTGATCGCGGGCCTTGTCGTTGCCGCGGATCGCGGAGAGGGTTCGGGGGCGGTACTTCTCCGTCCAGTCGGTCATTACCGGAGCAAGGCGCGTGGCGCGTTTAGTGGTTCCGGAGCGTCACTCCTCGCCAGCCGTCTCGAGGTCGAGTCGCGGAGGTCGACGATGCGGTCGGTGAACGGCGAGGCCAGCCGGCGCACGCGGCGCGGACGCCGTTTCGCCGACCGATCCGTCCGGTCGGCCAGTATCGGTTTCGGTCTCACTCGACACCCCGCCGAGCACCCCGCGGTGAACGTGACTCGCGGGGGTGACCTCGGCGCTGTCCGGATCGTGGAACGCGATCGTCGACGCGAGTCGGTCTTCGCCCCGCGTCCGGGTACAGACACGCGTTCGCACACCCGAGCAAACCTTTTCGCTCCGCCCTTCGACCACCGATCGTGTTCCCCGAGACGATCGAGACCGACCGCCTCAGGCTGCGTCGGTTGTGCCGGGAGACGATCGACCCCCTCGACGCGTACGAGCACTACGGGAGGAGCGACACGATCGAGGAGGAGACGCGACACCTGACGTGGGAGCCGCACGCGACGCCGAAGGAGACGCGTGACGCCTTCGTCTCGTTCGAGGAGCGGTGGGACGACGCGGAGGACGCCGTCTACGCGATCTTCCCGCGCGAGGGGGAGGCGGGCGCGGGCGAGTTCGCCGGCACGGCCGGCCTCCACGTCGACTGGGAGAAGCGCGCGGCGGGGTTGGGAATCTGGCTCCGCAAGGGGTTCTGGGGGCGGGGCTACTCCGGCGAGCGCGCCGGCGCGATGCTGCAGCTCGCGTTCGACCGACTCGACCTCGACGTCGTGAGCATCGGCTACCTCCCCGGCAACGAGCGGTCGAAGCGCGCCATCGAGAAGTACGTCGAGCGCTACGGCGGCCGGTACGAGGGGCTCCTGCGCAACTGGGCCGTCCGGCAGGGCGACCCGAGCGACTGCCACCGCTACACGATCTCGCGGGCGGAGTGGCGCGAGGCGGTCGGCGACGACCGCGAGGCGAGGTTCGTCGATGGGTGACCGTCTCTTCCCCGAGCGGATCGAGACGGAGCGCCTCCGGCTCGAACGGCTCTGCCGCGAGAACCTGCCGCCGCTGGAGCTGTACGAGCACGCGAACGCCGACGCGCCGGCGATCGACGAGGTCACGTGGTACGTCACCTGGGAGCCGCACCGGACGCCGAAGGAGTCGCGTGACTTCCTCGTCCGGACGGAGGAGACGTGGGACGAAGGCGAGGGAGCCGCCTACGTCATCCGCTCGAAGGAAGCGGACGCGGCGGGCGAGTTCGTCGGGACCGGCGGCCTCGACCTCGATTGGGACCGACGGAGCGCCGAACTCGGCGTCTGGCTCCGCAAGGAGTTCTGGGGCCGCGGCTACTCCGGCGAACGCGCCGGCGCGCTCCTCGACGTCGCCTTCGACCGCCTCGACCTCGAAGCGGTCACCGTCTGCCACCACGTCGAAAACCGAAAATCTCGGCGGGCGATCGAACGGTACGTCGAAGCGTACGGCGGGGAGCGCGAGGGGACGTTTCGAAACGTCCTCGCCTTCGCCGACGGGACGGCCGTCGACGCCGATCGGTACGCGATCACGCGGGAGGGGTGGCGCGAGAAGACGCGGTAGCTACTCCGGATCCGGAAGCGAGCCCGCGACGACCTCGCCGCCCTTGATCACCGCCTCCGGGTCGTTCAACCGGATGAGGTCCTCGGTCGGGTCGCCGTCGATCACGAGCAGGTCCGCGTGGGTCCCCGGTTCGAGGGTGCCCGACCCCTCCAGCCCGACGGCCGCCGCGGCGGTTTCCGTCATCGCGCGGAGGGCTTCCGGCGGCGTCATGCCGTAGTCGGCCATGAACGCGACCTCCGCGGCGTTCGCGCCGTGGGCGTTGAACGGCGTCCCGGCGTCTGTCCCGCCCGCGATCCGAACGCCGGCGTCGACCGCGGCCCGGAACGACTCGATGTGGCGCTCGTAGATCGCACGCGTCTGCGCCCCGCTCTCCTCGGTCGCGGCGTCGAGGTTGCGGACGATGTGGTACGGCGCGGAGAGCGTGGGAACAAGCGTCACGTCGTGTTCGAGCAGCAGGTCGATCGCCTCCCCGTCGAGGAACGTCCCGTGCTCGATCGTGTCGACGCCCGCGCGGGCCGCCGCCTTCGCGCCCTCGGCCCCGTGGACGTGCGTGGCCGCGTGGACGCCCCGCCTGTGCGCCTCGTCGACGAGCGCCGCCAGCTCCTCGTCGGTCAGCGCCACCCTGTCGGGGTCGGTTCCCGGCGTCGTCACCCCACCCGTGGTCATGAATTTGACGAAGTCCGCCCCCCGCTTTACCTGCTCGCGGACAGCCTTCCGCGCGTCCGCCGGGCCGTCGATCTCCCGGCCGAGGTGGTGGCCGTGCCCGCCCGTGATCGTGATCGACCGGCCGGTCGCCACCATCCGCGGTCCGGGCACGTCGCCGCGGTCGATCGCCCGCTTGAGCGTCGGGTCGACGTCGCGCGCGCCCATCGCCCTGACGGCGGTCACGCCGGCTTCGAGCGTCTTCCGCGCGTTCCGCGCCTCGATCAGCGCGAGTTCGGCGTCGCTCGCGCCGACGACGGTCCCGACGCTCGCCTCGCCCGAGAGCGAGAAGTGGACGTGCGCGTCCACCAGCCCCGGCGTGACCGTCCGGTCGGGCAGCGAGACGACCGGTTCGTCCGCCTCGCTCCGGGCCGGGTCGCCGACCTCGGCGATCGTTCCCGCGTCCGGGTCGTACCGAATCGCGCCGCGACGCGTTTCGCCCCCGTCGATGAGTGTCACGTCCCGCAGAATCATCTCTCGGCGGTAATCACTCGGACGGCATAACCTGTCCGAATCGCGTCGAGCGCGACGCGCGGTCACAGCTCCCGCGCGACCATCTCGCCCCAGTGGTCGAATCCGTGCCGGCGGTAGAACGCCCGCGCGCGGTCGTTCGCGGCGTCGACGTCGAGCACCATCCTGTCGAGGGGCAGGTCCTGCCCGCGCGCGACGTCGAGCGCGGCGGTCAACAGTTCGTCCGCGAGGCCCGTGCCCCGGTACTCGTCCGCGACGTAGATCTCGTTGAGCACCGCCGCGTCCCAGACGAACGCCATCGACTCGGGGAGGACGAACGCGTACCCGGCCAGTCCGTCGGCCGCCGCCGCGACCGTCACGCAGCGGTCGTCCTCCTCGACGCAGCGGTCGACCCACGCGAGGTACCGCTCCCGGTACCTCTCCGTGAGCTTCGCCTCGTACGCCTCGCGCTTGTCGTCGCCGCCGGTTCCGTCCCCGAGCCCCAGTTCGAACGCCCGCTTGCACTCCCAGAGCGCGTCGGCGTCGGTCGATTCGTACGGTCGAACGGTCGCGTCGGCGTCCGCGTTCGCGTCGTCTCTCGCGTTCGCGTCGTCGCTCATGGTCGCGACTGCGCGGCCCGCGCTCTCAGTCGTTTCCTTTTCGAGGGAGTCGAACCGCGCCGCGAGGGGATCAGCGTCGTCCGGACTCCAGCAGTCGCGCGCCGACGACGAACGCGCTGACGAGAAGGAGCAACAGCTCGGTCCCCGAATCGGCGACGGGAAACACCCGCTCTGCGGGTCTCGAAGTCGGCGAGTGCGCCGGGTTGAAGCCGGTGTGGTACCGCAGGTTCTCCGTCGTGTACCGCCGCCCCGCCGAATCGGTCTCGACCACGGTCTGCACCACGCCGCGCTCGCTCGACAGTTCGATCGTCCCGTCGACGACGTAGAACCGGTCGTACGCCGGGTAGAGGGCGTTGACGCCGTTGGTGAAGAGGTCGGGCAGGATGCCGGCGAGAAGCAGCGCGGCGAGCGCGACCCACGCGACCCGAACGCCGCGGTCGCCCCACCGCCCGCGCACGATCGATCGGCGACCCGCCCGGAGGTCGTACGCGAGCGCGCCGCCGGCGACCACCGGGACGAAGAGCGTGTGGAGAACCACCCGGTGCGCGCCGGGCGCGACGATCGCGACGAAGGCGTCCAGATCGGGCACCGCCGCGACGAGCATCACCGCCGCGGCGGCGCGCGGGGTGAAGTCCTCGCCGAGGAGCCCCGCGCCCACGAGCCCGGCGAGGGCGACGTGCACCAGAATCGAGGGCATGCCGTGGCGTTGTTCGCGGGCGAGGTTATCGTTTGGTCGCGATCTCACCGCGTGATAGCGCGGACCCTGCGGCGTGAGCCGCGATTCGAGCGGCGGATTTGCGCGCTCGTGTTCGTCAGGTGTCGAACCCCGGCTTCGATACCCTTTTGCGCCGAAACGACGGACGTGTCCCCATGATCGGTACGAGCCGAGAACGACGCCGTCGGGGTGACCCTTCGTGACGCAGACGCCGCGCGACGATCTCGCCCAGCGAATCGCCGGTGAGGTCACGCTGAGCGACGATCCCGGGGCGACGCTGCGAAAGTGGCGCACCGACTTCGGCGTCTCCCAGACGGCGCTCGCGGAACAGCTCGACGTCTCCTCTTCAGTGATCTCGGACTACGAGAGCGGCCGCCGCGAGAGCCCGGGTATCGGCGTCGTGAGTCGGATGGTCACCGCGCTGCTCGACATCGACGAGTCCCGCGGCGGCGGGCGCATCCGTCAGTACGCCCGCGTCCTCTCGGCCGGCTTCGAGAGCGACATCGTGCAGGACCTCCGGGAGTACCCGACGAGCCTCCCGCTCGACCGACTCTACGAGGCGATGAACGCGACAGAGCTGATCCGCGGCGACCACGACCGCGTCAGCGGCCACACCGTCATCAACAGCATTCAGGCGATCACTCGCCTCTCCAGCGACGAGTTCTACCGACTGTACGGTCAGAGCACGAACCGCGCGCTCGTGTTCACCGGCGTGACGCGCGGGGAGTCCCCGCTCGTGGCGATGCGCGTCGTCAACCCGACGCCGAACGCGGTCGTCCTCCACGGCCTCTCCGAGGACGACCTCTGGGAGCACGCGCCGACGCTCGCCACCATCGACGGCTTCTCGCTCGCGGTGTCGAACCGGGACCTCGAAGCGATGCTCGACGACCTCAGGGCGCTCCCGTGAGAAAACGGCTCGACGGCTACTCGATGTAGTCGTACTTCCGCTCGTTCATCCGACCCCAGCCGGTGAAGACGAACTCGCCCGACGGCTGGGTGAGCTCTTCGATCTCCGTCTCTTTCACGTGGTTGTGCGCGTCGTGGATCTGCTCGTACTCCTCGAAGGAGAGCTCGTACCGGCGCGCGAGCTGTTCGTCGAGTCCGAGCCGTCCGATCTCGTCGCGCCAGCCCTCCCGGACGGTCTCGGCGTGGATCTCGGCCTGCGCGCCGGAGCCGTACGAGCCGACGAGCAGCCGCTCGCCGGTCAGCCCCCGTCCCGTCTCCGCGGCGTTCTTCAGGGCGCTGACCCGTGCGATGTGCACCGATCCGGTGTACCAGTTGCCGACCTGCCGCGAGATCGTGAGCGTTGGCTCGATGGCGGCGGCGTACCAGTCCTGGTACGTCTCGGTTCGCTTCAACGCGTCCATGTACTCCCGGATAGCGTCCTCGTACGCCTCGCGCGAGCCGAACTCGCCTTCGCGCGGTTGACGGCCGATCTCGCCCGCCAGATCCGCCTCGATCTCGGTGTCCCGGATCATGTGACGAAAGCCCAGGAGGCCCGCCTTCCGGACCATTCCCGGGAACGGCGTGTGGAACGGGATGTACGCGAAGTCGTCGAGGTGGGTGTCGCCCGCGACGCTCTCGTAGTCCTCCAGCGCCTCGCGCATTCGGGCGAGGTACACCTGCACCGACCGCTTGCCGTCGACGCTCGGGAACTGCTGGTTCGGCTTCAGAAAGTCCGTCTCGTCGGCGCTGCCGTACCCCTGCTCGGTCGAGAGTTCGACCACGTCGGGGTCCTCGGAGATGAGCATCGCGACCGCGCCCGCTCCCTGCGTCGCCTCGCCCGGATCGCCGCGCTCGTACAGCGCGGTGTCGGTGGCGACGACGATCGCGGAGCGCCCGCGGTTTCGGCCCGCCTTGATCCAGTTGTACGCGTCGTCGATGCTCTGGGTTCCCGCGACGCAGGCGAACTTCCGCTCGCCCTTGTTCGCGTGGTGGAAGTCGCCGTCGAACACCTGTTCGAGGCACCCGGCGATGTACGTCGAGACCGGCTTGGAGTTGTCGAAGGCGCTCTCCGTCGCCACGTCGATGCGGCCGACGTCGTCGGGGGTCAACCCCCGCCGATCCATCAGCCGCTTCGCCGCGTTCGCGCCCATCGTGACGATGTCCTCGTACACGTCGGGGAACGACGACGCCTCCAGTCCGAGCCCCTTCGTGTACTTCTCCGGGTCTTCGCCCTTGAACGGGGCGAACGTCCCCGGCAGATCGAGCCGGAGTTTCCCCGTCCAGATCTCGATCGCGTCGATGCCGACGGCTGTCATACCCGTGAATTCCCGAAGAAAGTATATGGACCTGTCGATGAGCTATTCGTCGATCGTCGAACTACGGGTCGCTCCCGTCGGCTTCGTCGCGCTCCGCGGCCGCGGCGACGACGGCGCCGTCGTCGTCGAATACGAGCAGGGCCAGTTTGAACTCCCCCTCGTACCCGTACCCCGGGCGCAGTTCGACAGTACCGTCCTCGCGCTCGCTCGTCTCGAACGCGGCCCCGCCGCCGTCCAGCCCGATCGCGGCGCCTTCGACCCGGTCGAACTCGGCCGCGTCTCCGATCTCGTAGTCGAGGCGGTACCGCGGACCCCGTCCCGGGTTGCTCCGGTCCTCGGGGTCGTACCGGTCGACGGAGGGCGACCCGTCGCGGGCGAGGTCGTCGTTGCCGTCCGGGTTCGCCGCGTCGGCGACGTCGCGCACGCTCCGCTCCGCCGCCACGTACTCGCGCCCCTCCTCGTCCGCGTAGATCGTCCTGACCGTCACGTTCCACTCGTCGCTCGCGCCGTGGTCGTTCGCGAAGTCGGCGCTCCCGCGCGCGTCGGTGTCGTTTACGACCTCGACGGCGCTCGGATCGTCGGGCCGGTCGACGTTCTCGTACCGGACGCTCACCCGCTCGAACGAGGCGTTCGCCCCGTCGACGTCGTACGAGGTCACGTAGCGAACGCGGTTTTCGTTCGCGTGCGTCAGGTCGTCGACCCGGCGGTCGATGACCGGACCGTCGTCGGGGCGGTCACCGGGGCCGTCGGGGTCGTCCTCGCCGCCCCCGCCACCGGCCGCGGTCAGGTCGAAGCCGACGGCGTTCGGATCGCTCGCGTCGAACGACGCCCCCCGGGTCGGTCGAGGGGCGTCGATCGGTGGCCGCGCGCACGCGAACCGGCTCGGGTTCGCCGTCGAAGTCGTCCACGCGGTAGGTGACCTCGACGCGCCCCTCGGCGTCCGTGATCGCGTTCTCGATCTCCTCCCCCACCTTCCCGTCCGCTTCGAGGCGGGCGGAAACCCCGTCGTCGACGAGGGAGAGGTTCACCGTCTCCCCGCTCACCGGGGTGTTGTACCGGTCCCTGACCTCCACGACGAGCAGCTCCGTGCTCCCGCCGCGCACGGTCTCGTCGTCGCCGCGGACGTCCGTGAGGTACCGCGGCTCCGCGTCCGCGTGGCCGCCGACGCCGACCCGCGCGAGGCGCAGGTCGTACTCGCCGGGTTCCAGGACGATCTCGACCGCCCCCGATTCTCCCCCTCGAACCGCCACGACCCGGCCGCCCGCCTCGACGAACTGGTCCGCGAGGGCGTCCTCCCACGCGCTCGCCGACAACCCCGTGCGGACGGCGAGGGTGAGGTTCTCCGTCCGATTTCCGACGGTGACCGTCCGCGCGGGCGCGCTCACCCCCCGGGGATCGACCGCCGTCGGTTCGGCGCTCGACGCGGAGACGGAACCGTCCACCGAGACGAGCGAGATGCGCTTGCCGTCGACGAGCGTCTGCCCCGTCGATCCGACGGTCTCGCCGCCGTCGAACCGGTCGTACAGCGTCCCGTGTTCGTACACCGTCGTCGGCGCGTCGCGGTACTCCGTGTACGACGGCGCGTACGTCAGGGCGGTCGACGGGAACGAGCGCGGTTCGCCCGTCCAGTAGTCGCCGGTCTCGCCGTCGGCGCTCGCGTTCGAGAGGATCGCGGTTCGGTTCCCTTCCGTGCGCAACGTCCCGCCCGACGGCGGCGGGTTCACGAAGAGGGTCCGCGACGGATACCGCGTCCCGAGTTCCACCGTCACGGGGCGACTCCCGCCGTCCGACGCCGCCCGCAGGATCGCGCCTCGGAGGTCGAGCATGTCCGCTCGGACCTCCCAGCTGTGCTCGAACTCCGCCTCGCGGTTCTCGGCGGGGACGACGCTCGCCTGGTAGGCGGACATCGAGACCACGAGCATCCCGAAGAGGAGGATCGCGCCGATCTGCACGGTGACCGCGCGGCTGTCGACGCGGAGCGACATACCGATCGAACGGTGGTCGACCGTTAAAAGGTTGGTGTCCCGACCTGTCGGGAGGGTGGAACGCCCGGATGCCGAGGGTCAGTCCTCCTCTTCGACCACTTCCGGGTCGCTCATCGCGCTCTGGAGGCTGTCGAGCCCGTTGACCCACTCCGAGACCAGCCCGTATTCGAGATCCTCGACGAGCGAGATGTCGAGTTCCTCGCCGTCGATGACCCGCGTTCCCGCCTGAACGAGGTAGCCGAGCGCGGCGTCGAGGTCGTCTTCGGCCTCCGCGTTCGCCGCCGCGCGGACGAAGTCCTCGACGGTTCCGTCCTCCGCGGGACCGGCGACGATGTACTCTTCGGCGGCGTAGAACACGCAGACGAGGCTCGTCTGCACGCCGTCGATCAGCATGCGCTTTTCTTCGTCCTCGAACGCGGTCTCGCTGAGGACGATCTCGCGGACGCGGGTGAGTTCGTCGATCGCCCCCTCCTCGTCGAGGCGGCCTTCGTCGTACGCGGAGACGATCTTCGCGATCGCGATCGCGGCGTCGTCCTGCAGGTTCAAAAGCAGGCGCGCGGAGTCTTCGTTCTCGGGGTCCAGCTCCTCCTCTTCGACGCGGCTGAGCCAGTTCTGCCAGCGTTCCTGAGTGTAGAACGTCTCCTCGGGCTCGGTCATAGTTTGATCGTCATCTCGGTCACTCAAATGCCTTTCCTATCGCCCAGCGGCTCACGCGCGCTGACCGGTCAGCGTTCCGACCGTGTCGATCCCGTACACCCGCCGCGGCGTCTCGACGTGGGCGTTTCGGACCGCCTCGTCGTACCCCTCCTCCAGCAGCCACCCGACGCGCCGGGGAACCGTCTTCGGCCCCAGCACGGCCCCCGGCCGGTCGGGATCGTCGATGAAGTCCGTCTCCATCAGGAACGGCTCGCCGCGCTCCGCGGCGCGCGCTAACTCCTCGCGGCGGCTGATCACGCTCGGCGTCGGTCCCGCGAGCCGCCCGCCGGCGTAGTGCTTTACGACCTTCTCGCGCGCCAGTCCGCGGGCTTCGGCCCACTCGGCGATCTCGATGAGATCCTCGCTCGCCTCGGTGTGCAGCTGCACCGGGCAGTCGAGCGCCGCGCCGCGGTCGAGCGCGTGTCGGAGCACGTCGTTCGAGGCGTCCCAGATCGCCTCGGACACGTCGTAGTGCGGGCGGCCCGACTTGAGCGCCAGCGCCCGTCCGTCGCGGACGTACCCGGCCGCGGCGTCGAGCCCCTCGCACATCAGCTCCCGCGCCTCGCTCGGTTCCATCCCGCGCTCGTCCGTCAGCCGGGTGATCAATCCGGGGTGGACGCCGAGAACCGGCCACGCCCGCCCGGGCAGCAGTTCGTTCGCGCCCTCGACGGCGGCCAGCGTCTCCTCGAAGACCGATCGGAAGTCGACGCCCGCGTCCGCCTCGACGCCGAGGTGCCACGACGGCTTGTTGACGACGAGCAGGTGCGTCCCGCCGGCGCGGACGAAGTCCTCGACGGCCGCCATCCCGCGGCCGCGTCTCGGGTCGAGGTGGAGGTGGTCGTCGAGCACCGGCGTGTCGAGTTCGTCCATGCCGGACCGTGGACGCTCGGAACCAAAAGCGGGGCGATCCGCGGTCTTCGAGCCTTCGAGCGCCGACCGTCACTCTCCCAGCGTCACGCTCTCCGTCGCCGCGTTCCGGAGCGCGTCGGAGCGGCCGTGCTCGCCCGGCGCGATGGCGAAGGTGCGCAGTCCGTACCGGTTGGCGATTTCGAGCGCGGGTTTGAAGTCGGTGTCGCGGGAGGCGATGGCGATCGTCTCCGCACCGCGCTCGACCGCGACGCGCGTCGCGTCCACCGCGAGCTTCACGTCCACGTCGCCGCTCGTGACGACGACCTCGAAGCCGCGGGCCTCGGCGGCCTGAATCAGCCCCGGCGTCGCGTGCTCGTTGAGGTACAGCCGCGCCGCGACGAGCCGCCCCTGCGCCGCCGCGGCCTCGCGAACGTCGTCGAGATCGACGTCGAACTCGTCTCTGAGGAGGTTCGGCCCGTCGACGAACAGCGCGACGCCCTCGCCGGGGGCGCGCGAGTCGATCAGCCGTCCCAGGAGGTTCATGCCGAGGCTCTCTCCGCGGCGGCCATATCGCTGATGGTTCGGGACACCGGCGTCTCGCTGCGCCGCCGGGCGATCCTCACCGGAGATGCGTTCTTCCCTTACTGGACTTTTAGCATATGTATTATAAGTAAGAAAGAAAGACAAACTATGTATACATTATCCCCAATTGACACTCGGATCATGTCAAAAGATCATGTCCAAAATTGGAACCGACGCGACGTGCTGAAGGCGCTCGGGCTCGCCGGTCTCTCTGCCGGTTTCGGCGGCGTAACGTCGGCAGCTCCGGGGCGCGCGCCCGGGGCGAAGGAAGACGAGATACTCGTCGGGGTGTCGAAGACGGTCGACGGTCCGCGCGAGGCGGTCGAACACCTCGTTCCGGGGAACGCGAGCGTCGTCCACGAGAACGAGACGCTCAGCTACGTGGCGGTGAAGTTCCCGGCCGAAGCGGCGGAGACGGCCCGCGAGAACTTCGTCGCGGCGGTGACGAAGGAGGACGCGGTGAAGTACGCCGAGCCGAACCGGACGCTCCGGGCGCTCGCGACGCCGAACGACTCGCTGTTCGGCGACCAGTACGCGCCGCAGCTCGTCAACGCCGACGACGCGTGGGACACCACCTTCGGGAGTTCGGACGTCACCGTCGCGATCGTCGATCAGGGGGTCAAGTACGACCACCCCGATCTCGAAGGGCAGTTCGGGAGCGAGAAGGGGTACGACTTCGTCGACGGCGACGACGACCCGTACCCGGACGACCTGACCGACGAGTACCACGGGACGCACGTCGCGGGCATCGCCGCGGCCGCGACCGACAACGGCGAGGGGATCGCGGGCGTCAGCGACTCGTCGCTCCTGTCCGTGCGCGCGCTCTCCGAGGCCGGGACGGGGTCGACCTCGGACATCGCGGACGCCATCGAGTGGGCCGCGGATCGGGGCGCGGACGTGATCAACCTCTCGCTGGGCGGGACCGGCTACACCGACACCATGCAGAACGCCGTCTCCTACGCCTACGGCGAGGGGTCGCTCCTCGTCGCCGCCGCCGGCAACGACGGCCAGCGGAGCGTCTCCTACCCGGCGGCGTACACCGAGTGCGTCGCGGTCTCCGCGCTCGATTCCGACGAGTCGCTCGCCTCCTACTCGAACTATGGGAGCGAGATCGAACTCGCCGCGCCGGGGACGGACGTGCTCTCGTGCTGGACGACCGGCACGGAGTACGAGCGCGCCTCGGGAACCTCGATGGCGACCCCGGTCGTCTCCGGCGTCGCGGGGCTCGCGCTCGCGCGGTTCGACGTCTCGAACGACGAACTCCGGAGCCACCTGAAAAACACGGCCGTCGACGTCGGCCTGTCGAGCGACGAGCAGGGCGCGGGTCGCGTCGACGCGAACGAAGCGGTCACGACGGATCCCGGTGACGGCGACGACGGAGACGACGGCGACGACGGCGGTGACGATTCGACGACGGAGACCGTCACCGACTCGCTCGGCGGCGACTGGGACGCCGACTGCTGGTCGTACGGCTGGTCGTACGGTTCGCCGTCGCAGGTCGCGATCGAACTCGACGGCCCAGCGGACGCCGACTTCGACCTGTACGCGAACGAGGGCGACGGCGAGTGTCCCACCACGAGTTCGTACGACTACCGCTCGTGGGGACCGGACAGCCAGGAGAGCATCGTCATCGACGCCCCCGACGCGTCCGCGGACCTCACCGTGCTCGTCGACTCGTACGGCGGGAGCGGCGACTACACGTTGACGATCACGGAATACGCGTAGGCGATCGGGGACCGGGTCCGCGCCGCGCGTCGTCGGCGTCGAAAAACGACGCGAGGGTCAGCGCGTCGCGTCGTTCCGGACGAGCGTGTCGTCGGCGAGATACCTGTCGAGCGTCTGCGCGTCCGCTTCGAGAACCCTGAGGCGTCCGCGCAGGAGTTCGCCGGTCGCCGCGTCGCCCAGTTCGGCCGCCAGTTCGACGTGCTCGCGCATCCGAACCGCGAGCGTCGCGTACCCGTCGAGGTCGCGCGCCAGCGACGACCGGAGGTCGTAGCGGTTCGCGGCCTCGATGTACATCGGCGCGTGCTCGCGGATGCCCATCGGACCGCAGACCGGAACCCCGCCGAGGGCGTGCACCCGAAGGGCGACGTCGTCGGTCGTCTCCGCGAGCCGGTCGGCGGCGGACGCGAGGAAGTCGGCGACCTCCGTCGACTCGGCCCCCTCGACGGTCCAGTAGTGTTTGCGCACCTGGTTGAACAGGATGTACAGCCCCGACAACTCCGCGTTCAGGGCGTCGACGAGCATCGCCGCGGCCTCCCGCGGGAGCCGGAGGTCGTTCTCGACGACCGTGCCCCACTCCCGGCGGACGTGAACCGCGTCGGGTTTCCGGAGGTGCGATCGGCTCGCCATCGTCACCCGTCCCTCCGTTCTCCGACGAGCGCGTCGTCTTCGAGGAACCGTTCGACGGCGTGCGCGTCGGCTTCGAGGTCGCGGAGGTGGTCGCGAAGCCGCGTCGCGGTCCCCGGGTCGCCCACCTCCTCCGCGAGGCCGACGTGTTCGCGCATCTCCGCGACGAGCACCGCGTATCCTTCCAGGTCGCCTTCGAGCGAGGTTCGCAGGTCGTAGAGGTCCTCGGCTTCGAGGTGGACCCGGGCGTTCTCCTGGAGGGTCGGCGGCGTGTTCGGCGGGACGCCGCCGAGTTCGACGATGCGGACCGCGAGGTCGTCGTTGATCGCGCGGGTGCGCCGGTAGGCCTCCCGCAGGAACTCGGCGACCTGACGGAACTCCGCGCCCTCGGCCGTCCAGTAGTGCTTGCGGAGCAGGTAGAACAGGTTGAACGTCCCCGCGTGGTCGACGCTGAGGGCGTCGACGACCGCCGCCGCGGCGTCGCGGTCGATTCCCTGCAGATTTTCGACGACGGTTCCCCACTCCTGGCGCAGCTCCCCGACGTCGGGCTCGCGAACCAGACCGATCTGTTTATTCGCCATGGCTCTCACTCCTCTTCGTACGTCTTGAGCGACGAACCGCTTAAGTTTTATCAGCATCCCTATAATTTAGGGATGCCAAAAATCTAACGCGCTAACTGGCGGGAAGTACACAGGCCCGGCGAGCGCCGGAACGGCCCCGCGCCGACGGCGCGTTCGTGCGCGCGGTGGAGAGCGAACGCGCGCACCCCTCCACGCACGTCCCGTCTCGCCGCACGTTTATATCCGAGAGCGGGACCACCTCGGCGCGACCGGCAGCGGGAACGCACCAGCCGGTCTGATACCTCATGCACTGTCGAAACTGCGGTCACACGGACCAGTTCGTGCTGCTCGTCGAACTCTCGGCGCTCGTCGCCGACCGCGCCTCGCGCGCGGACTGGACGCTCTCGGTCGAGTGTCCCTCCTGCGCGAGCACCGACGTCGCGGGCGACCCCGCGACGCTCCTTCGACGAGCTATCGACTGACCACGCGGTCGTACGCGTCGGTCGACCCGTCGTCGCCCCCTCGACCGGTCCACGCGACGAACGCGACGCCCGCCTCGGTCGCCGCCCGCCGGCACGAGCGCTCCAGACGCTCGACGGCGTCGGGCGACCACGACGAGAGCAGCCACCGTCGCTCCCGGAGCCAGATGGCGGCGGGGGCGGTCCGACGCGCCTCGCGCGCGAGCACGCGGTTCGCCCGTTCGAGTTCCGTCTGGTCGAACCGGTACCGGCGGTCCGCGCCGGTCAGCGCGATCGGGTGCCGCCAGCGATCGCCGTCGAACGTCGAAACGAGGTTCGGGCTAAGGACCAGACAGTCCGCGGGCGTCGGCGCGGGCGCGGCGGCGCGAACCAGTACGGCCCTCGGCCTCCCATCCGAGGTCATCGTACCACTATTGACTATTTCGGCGGAATAGCTAAAAGTGCATAACAGTGTCGGTGTCGTCTTCGACGCTGATGGCCGACAAACGCGACGAAGAGATACTCGGAACGACGAAAGTGACGGACCGTTGGCGGATCAGTCTCATCAAAGCGGTGCGAGAGGAACTCGTAACCGACGGCGACGACGTCGAGATCGGCGATCGGATCGTGTTCAAGCGACGCGGCGACGACATCGTCCTCGAACGCGCGTGAGCCGCCGCGCGGAGACGCGCGGCGACCGACGGCTGACGGGCGACGGTCGAGCCGACCGCCGTCGAGGAACACCGCCGGGAGACGCACCGGGGCGTCGTCTCGAATCGTACGTTCGTCCCGGAGCAGGTCGCGGCGAACGCGCGCCGCGACATCGACGACCCGTCGGAGCCGACGCTCGCCGGTGTGAACCCGACCCTGTCGGCGTACGGCGTCGGCCAGGACGCGCTCTCGGCTCTCGGGTACGAGATCGGCTACGACACGATTGACCAGGCCGAAGTCAGGGTGCGAAAGGCGACGTGACGCCGCGGGACCATCGGGACGCCTCCGGGCGGCGACGGCGGGGCCGAGAACCGCCGACCGGCGGCCCGGTTCCGGCATCCGAACCGGGCCCGACGATACAAACCCGTCGGACCCGAAACTCGCACGTGCCCCCATGACCGATCGGTCTCCTCCGGCCCCGGACGGACCGGGCCCCGAACCGCTTCGGAAAGCACTGCTCGCGGCGGGCGTCTTCGGCTTCGGATTCAGCGGGCTGATAGACGTGCTCGTCCTCCACCACGTGCTCCAGCTCCACCACCTCCTGTCGAACGTGTACGACCCGGCGACGCTGTCCGGTCTCCGAGTCAACATCCTCGCGGACGGGTTGTTCTCCGTCGGCATGCTGATCGTCGCGGGTGTCGGCGCCGGACTCGTCTGGCGGGCGGAGCGGCGGTCCGTCGCTCCACTCCCGACCCGGCCGCTCGTCGGTTCGGCCGTCATCGGACTCGGCGCGTTCGACCTGTTCGACGTGGTGGTCAACCACACGATCCTCGATCTCCACAGCGCGACCGACGGCCCCGGCTACTACGACCCCCACTGGGCCGTCGTCAGTCTGCTCATCATCGGCGCTGGCGCGTACGTCTACAGGACGGGACTCGCACGAACGCGAGGCGGCACCGAGGAGCGATGACCGCAATCTCGCTCGTCGCGCACGCCGGATCGTCCGGATCGCCCCTCCCTCACTGGTTGGCCCTGCTCGTCGCCGTCGTCGCGCTGTGGATGCTCATCGGCGGCGGCGTCGTCGCGGCCGACGCGTTCCTTTCGAGATTCTTCGACGGGTAGTGCGTTGCAGCTCCCGACGCGCGGGCCGATTCCGGACGGTGGCGCTCGCCGCACCGTGCGCGATCAAAAGGGTAAGTCGGTCGCTACTTCTCGTTGACTTCGAGCACCTTGCCGGCGGCGATCGTCTGGCCCATGTCGCGGATGGCGAACGAGCCGAGCTCGGGGATCTCGCCGGACGGCTCGATGCTCAGCGGCTTCTGCGGCCGCAGCGTGACGACGGCGGCGTCGCCGGCCTTGACGAAGTCCGGGTTCTCCTCCGCGACCTCGCCCGTCTTCGGGTCCAGCTTCTGGTTGAGGGCTTCGAACGTGCAGGCGACCTGCGCCGTGTGCGCGTGAATGACCGGGGTGTAGCCGGCGGTGATGACAGAGGGGTGCTGCATGACGACGATCTGCGCCTTGAACGTCTCGGCGACCTTCGGCGGGTCGTCGGCCGGGCCGCACACGTCACCCCGACGGATGTCGTTTTTGCCGACGCCGCGGACGTTGAACCCGACGTTGTCGCCGGGTTCCGCCCGCGGCACCTCCTCGTGGTGCATCTCGATCGTCTTCACCTCGCCGGAGACGTCCGAGGGCTGGAACGAGACGCTCGCCCCCGTTTCGAGGACGCCCGTCTCGACGCGGCCGACGGGGACGGTGCCGATGCCGGAGATGGTGTAGACGTCCTGGATCGGCAGCCGCAGCGGCGCGTCCGTCGGCGGCTGGGGCTCCGGCAGGTTGTTCAGCGCTTCGAGGATCGTCGGCCCGTCGAACCACGGCATGTTGCCGACGTGCTCTGCGACGTTGTCGCCCTCGAACGCCGAGATCGGGATGAAGCGCGCGTCGTCCGTGTCGAAACGAACCTGCGTGAGCAGCTTCTTCACGTCGTCTCGGACCTCCTCGTACCGTTCTTGATCGTAGTCGACGGTGTCCATCTTGTTGACCGCGACGATGAGCGTCTCGATGCCGAGGGTGCGGGCGAGGAAGACGTGCTCGCGGGTCTGGGGAGCGACGCCGTCGTCCGCGGCGACCACGAGGACGGCGTGGTCAGCCTGCGACGCGCCCGTGATCATGTTCTTCACGAAGTCGCGGTGACCGGGCGTGTCCACGATCGTGAAGTAGTACTTGTCCGTGTCGAACCGCTGGTGGGCGATGTCGATGGTGACGCCGCGCTCGCGCTCCTCGGCGAGGTTGTCCATCACGTAGGCGAACTCGAAGCCGCTCTTGCCCTTCTCGGCCGCCTCCTCGCGGTACTGCTGGATGATGTGCTCCGGTACGGATCCGGTTTCGAAGAGGAGTCGGCCCACGAGCGTGCTCTTGCCGTGGTCGACGTGTCCGATGATCGCCAAATTCTGGTGTGGTTTCTCGGCCATTGTGAATCTCGGCGGGTGTCCGCCTGACGGGGACGGTAGGCGCTCCAGCGGCAAAACGGTTCCTCGCGACGGTTCGGGTAACTGTCGGAGAACGTGTCACGACGCCCGCGAACCGAGCGGTCGAATTCGCGATTCGAGCACCGCCCCGCCCGTCGTCCAGCGGCCTACGGGAGCGAGTTCACCGAACCGCCCGCATCGCGTGTTCCATCTCCGCGAACGTCGCCGTCCGCCGCGCCGACTCGCGTCCCCGTCCCGTCGACCCGCCGTCAGAATTAGTAACTACAATCATACTCAATTGATGTGCGGACAGCCTAATAACTCTTTCGCGCGCCGTGTTAGCCTACGAAATTTTCATCCGCGGGCGTCCGCTGGCCGACGCCGGCGGTCGCCTTTTCTCCGCCGTCAGCCTTCAACGTACATGGAAGAGCCGACGAACGCGTTCGAGTGCGACGGCCGCAGGGTTCCGCCCGGCGGCCGGGTCTATCTGAAACACGAGATCACCGAGACGTACCTGAGCGATCCCGTTTCGCTTCCCGTGACGATCATCAACGGCGACGAACCCGGTCCGCGGATGTTCCTCAGCGCCGCGATCCACGGCGACGAGCTCAACGGCGTCGAGGCCGTCCGGGAGGTCGCAGACGAACTCGACCACGAGTCGCTCCGGGGCACGATCGTCTGCCTCCACGTGGTGAACGTGCCCGGGTTCAACGCGCAGGAACGGTACCTCCCGCTGGACGACAGCGACCTCAACCGCTCCTTTCCGGGGCACCCCGAGGGGACGCGCGCGCAGCGGATCGCGGATCGAGTGTACCGGACGTTCGTCGAACCGTGCGACTTCGGCATCGACTTTCACACCTCGACCCGCGGTCGGACGAACCTCGTCCACGTCCGCGCCGACCTCGCGGACGAGCGGGTCGACCGCCTCGCGCGCGCGTTCGCGTCGAACGTGATCGTCGACGGCGCGGGACCCGGCGGATCGCTCCGGCGCGTGGCGACGGCAGACGGGGTCCCGACGATCACCGTCGAGATGGGCGAAGCGCACCGGTTCGAGCGCGAACTCGTCGACGCGGCCGTCGAAGGCGTCAAGAGCGTCCTCGCCGAGTTCGACATGCACCCCCAGCGACGGGTGCACTGGCCGGGGTGGCGGACGATCGTCGACGCCGAGCGCGAAAAGACGTGGATTCGGGCGGACGCCGGCGGCATCGTGGAGATGCACGTCGCCGGCGGGACGCTCGTCAGCGAGGACGAGCGGATCTGCACCGTCACGAACCCGTTCGACAAGGTGCTCACGACCGTCGAAGCGCCCTTCTCCGGCGTCGCTCTCGGCACTCTGAAGAACCCCGTCGTCTACCCCGGCGATCCGATCTGCCACTTCGTGCGCGTCTCCGAGGGGACGCGGCGCGTGCTCGAAGCCCGACGAGCGGCGAACGGATCGGCCGACGCGTGAGCGAAGAGTCGCGAGAGCCGACTCACCCGCCGCACGCTCGCTCGACGAGCGCCCCGACCCGTCCCCCGAGGTCGTCGACGTGTTCGGAGTCGAACAGTCCCTGCCCGTGCGCGCTCCCCCCGTACGTCACCAGCTCTTTCGGTTCGGACGCGCCCTCGTGCAGTTCGCGCGCGACGCGAACGAACCGCTCGTCGTCGCCCTCGCTGACGACGAAAAGGAGCCGGCCCTGCAAGTCGGACGCGACGTCCGCGCCGCCGCCCGCGGAGAGCGCGACCGTCCCGTCGACCGTCCCCTCGCCGGCGTTCGCGTTCGCTCGGACGACGGCCTCGCCGCCCGAACTCGCGCCGATCAGCACGAGCGCGGAGACGTCGCGCTCGTCCCGGAGGTACTCGATCGCGCCCCCAACCGACGCCGGTCGATCGTCGGGATCCTCGTCGATCGCGAGAACGAGGCGTCCGTCGCCGGCGAGCGCTTCCGCCCGCGGTTTCCAGCTCTCGCGGTCCATATTGATCTGCGGAACGAGCACGATTCCGCAGTCGCCGGAGCCGTACAGCGTCCCATCGATCGTCGCCCCGTGCGGCACTTCGAACGACACCGATTCGGGGCCCGAGTCGGGCCCGGCCGTTCCGTCCGCGTCCTCCGTCGCTTCGTCGGTCATTTCCGAGGCCGCCTCCTCGCCGTCGGTGCCCGAATTTCCGTCCGAGCCGTTCGGATCGTTCGGGTCGTTCGAGTCGTCGAGACAACCCGCGAGGCCGCCGCCCCCGAAAAGCAGCGCCCCCGAAGCGGCGAGAAATCGCCGTCGGCGGGATCGTTCGTCGGGCGTGCGCGATGAGTCTACGTCGGTATTCATTAGCTAGGGTGCGGTGTTCGCCTGTGGTTCTTCGAAGCTCCGCCGGACTCGCCCAGGCGGCCGTCGATTCCCCGACGTTCGCGTTATCGAACTGGCGAGCTGACGCCGGACGCCGAAGCTGAACCGCCGTCGCGACGGCGCGAGCCGTCGTTTCGTCGTCCGCGACGTTCCGGCTCCGACGGTATAATCGTTCGTCGGTCGTGCGTCGGCGACGACCGACCTCCCGCGGGACCGAGACACGTCGGACGCGCGGGCCGCTCGAAGGCCGAGATCGATTTCCCGCTCAGCGCCAGGCGGATAGCTCGGGGGCTTCGTTCGCACCGACCGCGATCCACGCGTCGTCACGGGTGAGATCCGCGATGATCGCTCGCGGTTCCGTTTCCTCCCCTCCCTCGTCGATCGCGAAGACGATTTCGGTGGTTTCTGCGCTCGTCCCGTCTTTTGCGGCAGTCCGTGATATTTTCATCGTGGTCGTCTGCACGGCGTGCGATCGTGCTCGTCGTCCGAGCGGCGTGCGCACGCCGGGCCGCCTCGCAAATAGTTGCATCCCAGTCCCACCGTTCCGGTGAACGCTCCTGGGTACGTCGTGACGCGTTCGCAAGATAGGGATGGTGCTTGCGTGGGAAAGGGTTCGCCGGCGGGACCGCCGCCTACGGCGACGTCGGCCTCACCCCGTCGTCGGGGCTTGAGTGCTCCTCGCCCGGGAATAATATAGATTTGCTATCGCGTTGAGTAGTTTATCATCCGCCGTACCCGTTCTCCACCGGTGCGCGGCGTGGGGCCCCGATCGTCCCCCGTCGCCGGTCCGGGTTCCGCCGACCGACATGCTAAAACATTACTTCCCCCAAACTAAGCCACCCACATGGCCCTTCGGAAGCCGCCGTTACGAGAGGTACACGCCGGCCGCGGGGCGACGTTCACGGAGTTCGGCGGGTGGGACATGCCGGTCGAGTTCGACTCGATCCGGCAGGAGCACGCCGCGGTCCGCGAGTCGGCCGGGATCTTCGACGTCTCCCACATGGGTGAGATCGAGGTCTCCGGCCCCGACGCGACCGCGCTGATGCAGCGGCTCACCACCAACGACGTGACAGCGCTCGACCCCGGCGACTCGCAGTACTCGATGATCACGAACGACGAGGGCATCGTCCTCGACGACGCGGTGGTCTACCGGCTGCCGGACGACGGGACGAGGTACCTCTTCATCCCGAACGCCGGCCACGACGGGGAGATGTACGAGCGGTGGACGACCCGCCGCGACGAGTGGGGGTTCGACGCGACCGTCGAAAACGTCACCGACGACTGGGCCATGTTCGCGGTACAGGGGCCCGACTCGGCGGCTCTCGTCGCCGACGCGGCCGGGGACGCGACCTCGGACCTCTCGAAGTTCGAGGCGACGTTCGCGGAGATCGAAGGCGAGCGCTGCTGGGTCGCCCGCACGGGCTACACCGGCGAGGACGGGTTCGAGATCCTCTGCCCGTGGGACGTGGCCGAACGAGTCTGGGCGGCTTTCGACTGCCAACCGTGCGGACTCGGCGCGCGCGACACCCTCCGCATCGAGATGGGCTTTCTCCTCTCGGGGCAGGACTTCGACCCCGAGGACGAACCGCGGAACCCCTACGAGGCCGGCGTCGGCTTCACCGTCAAACTCGACACCGAGTTCGTCGGCCGCGACGCGCTCGAGCGCGTGCAGGCGGAGGGCGTCGACGAGAAGTTCGTCGGCCTCACCCTGCTCGACAGGGGGATCGCCCGGCACGGCTACGAGATCGTGGACGAGGACGATCGCGCGATCGGTCGCGTGACGAGCGGGACCATGAGCCCGACGCTCGGGGAACCGATCGCGCTGGGGTACCTTCCGGTCGAGTACGCAGACCCCGGCACGCGCGTTCGGATCGTGATCCGCGGCCGCAGAAAGCGCGCGAAAGTCACGACGAAACCGTTTCTGGAGGACGAGTAAATGTTCGACATTCCCGACGACCGACGGTACATGGAATCGCACGAGTGGACGACGACGGGCGACGGTCCCGTCAGGATCGGCATCACCGACTTCGCCCAGGACGAACTCGGCGACGTGGTGTTCGTCGAACTCCCCGACGAAGGCGACGAGCTGGCGAAGGGCGACGGGTTCGGCGTCGTCGAGAGCATCAAGGCGGTCTCGGACCTGTACGCGCCCGTTTCGGGCACCGTCGCGGCCGTGAACGAGGGCCTGTTCGACCAACCCGAACTGGTGAACGAGGACCCGTACGGCGACGGCTGGATGCTCGAAGTGGATCCGAGCACGCCCGACGACTTCGACGACCTCCTTTCCGCCGAGGAGTACGAAGCGCAGATCGAATGACGCGGGAGAGAGGAAGGGGCGGAATCGGGGGAAGTCCGTTCGCCCCGCACACGGCCGACGAGACCGCCGCGATGCTCGACGCGATCGGGGCGGAAGGCGAGGAGAGCCTGTTCGACATCCCCGACGAGGTCGCCTTCGACGGCGAGTTCGGCATCGAGCCGCGCGGCGAACGGGAGCTTCGGGCGGAACTCGCCCGCGTCTTCGCGAAGAACGACGACCTCACGGAGTTCCTCGGGCGGGGCCACTACGCGCACTACGTCCCCTCGATCGTCGATCACCTGTCGCTCCGCTCGGAGTTTCTGACGAGCTACACGCAGTACCAACCCGAGATCACGCAGGGGTTCCTGCAGGCGCTGTTCGAGTACCAGTCGCTCCTCGTCGAGCTCACCGGGTTGCCCGTCGCGAACTGCTCGATGTACGACGCGGCGACCGCGCTGGCGGAGGCCGCGCGGATGGCAGACCGCGTCAGGAGCGTCACCGGCACCCGCGTCCTCGTGCCCGACGCCGACTTCCTCCGGTCGGGCAAGCGCGGCGTGCTCGACAACTACGTCGCCGGCACGGACCAGACCGTCGAGACGTACCCGATGGACGACGGCGTCGTTGACGTGGACGCCCTGGCGGATCGGATGGACGACGACGTGGCAATGGTGTACGCGGAGAGCCCGACGGTCCGCGGGACGATCGAGGAGCGCCCGGTCGAGATCGGCGACCTCGCGCACGAACACGACGCGCTCTTTTGTCTCGGTTCGGACGTGGTCGCGCTCTCGCTCCTGCGGGAACCGGCGGGCGTCGGCGCGGACGTCGTCGTCGGCGAGGCGGACGCCCTCGGAATGCCCGCGAGCTACGGCATGGGGCTCGGAATCTTCGCCACGCGCGAGTCGTTCCTGCGGCAGGTCCCCGGCCGGCTCGTCGGCGCGAGCGAGGACGCGGGCGATCGTCGGGCGTTCACGCTGACGCTGCAGACGCGCGAACAGCACATCCGAAAGGAGCGGGCAACGAGCAACATCTGCACGAATCAGGCGTGGGTCGCCCTCAGGACGGCGATCCACGCGATGGCGCTCGGCCCGTCGGGGCTCGTCGAACTCGCGGAGGACTGCGTCCGCGAGGCGGCGGAACTCGCCGATCGTCTCGACGCGCTGTCCGGCGTCCAAGCGCCGATTCACGACCGTCACCACTTCCGCGAGTTCGTCGCCCGAACGGACCAGCCGGCGCCGGCGATCGCGGGCGACCTCGAAGCCAACGGGTTCGCCGTCCACGCGCTCGGCGACCACCTGATCCAGGTGTGCGTCACGGACGCGAACGCACACGGCGCTGACGCGCTCGTCGCCGCGTTCGAGGAGGTGCTCTGAGATGATCTACGATCAGGCCCGGTACGGCCGAAACGGCGAGTATGAACCGCTGCTCTCCGAAAAGGACAGCACGACGGTCGACGTCGGCGGCGAGGACTCGGCGCTGCCGGACGGGTTGACCCGCGACTCGCTCACGCTGCCGGCGCTCTCCGAACCGGAGCTCGCGCGCCACTACACGCGGCTGTCGCAGATGAACTGGGGCGTCGAGAGCGGACCCTACCCGCTCGGCTCCTGCACGATGAAGTACAACCCGAAGTTCACGGAGGACGTGGCGGCCGACACGAACGCCGCGGTCCACCCCGATCGCTCGGAACGCAGCGTGCAGGGGACGCTCGAAGTGCTCTACGGGCTGCAGGACTACCTCGCGCGCATCGGCGGGATGGACGCGGTGACGCTGCAGCCTCCCGCGGGCGCGGCCGGGGAGTTCGCGGGCATCCTCGTCGCGAAGGCGTACCACGAGGCCCGGGGGGCCGACCGAACGGAGGTCATCATCCCGTCGAGCGCCCACGGGACGAACTTCGCCAGCGCGGCGATGGCGGGCTACGACGTGGTCGAACTCCCGTCCGACGAGGACGGCCGGGTCGACCTCGACGCGCTCCGGGCGGCCGTGGGCGAGGACACCGCCGCGCTGATGCTCACGAACCCGAACACGGTCGGGCTGTTCGAGCGCGACATCGTCGAGATCGCGGAGGCGGTCCACGACGCCGGCGGCCTGCTCTACTACGACGGCGCGAACCTCAACGCGCTGCTCGGACGCGCCCGCCCCGGCGACATGGGCTTCGACATCATGCACTACAACGTCCACAAGACGTTCGCGACGCCGCACGGCGGCGGCGGTCCCGGGGCCGGGCCGGTCGGCGTGGTCGAGGAGCTGGCCGAGTTCCTCCCGAGCCCGCGCGTTCGCGAGACGACCCACGGTCCCGGCACCGAGCCGGAGTACGAGCTGTTCGACCCCGAGCGAACCGTCGGCAAGGTCCACGGCTTCCAGGGCAACTGGCTCGTGCTCGTGAAGGCGTACGCGTACATCGCCCGCCTCGGCGACGAGGGGCTGGCGGACGCGAGCGCCAAGGCCGTGCTCAACGCGAACTACCTCGGCTCGCAGATCGACTACGAGATCCCGTACGGGCCGTTCCACCACGAGTTCGCGGCGACGGCGGGCGACCAGGACGCCGCCGACGTGGCGAAGCGGATGCTCGACTACGGCGTCCACCCGCCGACGACGAAGTGGCCGGCGTTCGTCCCGGAGGCGATGCTCACGGAGCCGACGGAGATCGAAAACCGCGAGACGTTGGACGACCTCGCGACGGCGTTCAACGCGGCCGCCGCGGAGGACGACGAGACGCTCGCGAACGCGCCGGAACGGACGACGGCGCGGCGGATCGACCAGACCAGCGCCGCGCGGAACCCCCGCCTCTCGTGGCACGCGCTCGACGGCGACTGATCGGCCTCGGCGCGGCGACCGCGCTTTTACTGGAGAGGGGTGAAGTGCCTTCGCGTCGTACCCCCCGGGTATGCGAGTCGTCGTCGCGGGAACCTTCGGACCGCTTCACGACGGACACCGCGCGCTGTTCGAGCGCGCGCTGGAGGCCGGCGACGGGGGCGTCGTCGTCGGCCTGACGAGCGACGAACTCGCGGCGCGGACGCGGCGCGAACCGCGTCCGGTCCCGCCGTTCGAGGAGCGACGCCGCGCGGTCGAGGCGGCGCTCGAAACGCTCGACGAGTGGGACCGGGACGCGGAAGTGCGGAAGATCGACGACGAGTTCGGGTTCGCGGACGACGACCCGTCGCTGGACGCCGTCGTCGTCTCGCCGGAGACCGACGAGGAGGTGGCGGAGATAAACGAACGACGGCGAGAGCGCGGGTTGGAGCCGCTGGAGACGATCGTCGCGCCGTACGTCCTCGCCGAGGACGGCGAGCGGATCTCCTCGACGCGGATCGTCCGGGGGAAGATCGACGAGCACGGACGCGCGCTGGAGTGACGTTTCGAGAGGGCGACCGCGGGCGAACGTGATTCACCGCCGCTCCCGCCGCAGAAGGAGCTGGTAGACGGCCGCGCCGACGAGGAGACCGGCGGCGACGTTCACCGCCGCTCCGAGGACGCCGACGAGGACGGTCAGTCCGAGCGACTCGGTCCCCAGCGCGCTCCGCGAGAGTTCGATCGCGACGATGCCGAGGAGGACGCCGAGGACCGGGATGGGGAACGCGGCGACGAACGCCGCGCCGGCGAAGGGGACGATCGCGACGAAGCCCGCACCCTGTATCACGTTCGCGCCGCCCGTCCGGGCTCCGAACGCGTGCGCCCCCGCGACGCCGTCGCAGCCGTGACACATCGGGATTCCGCCGAGCGGGATCGACGCGAGGTTCATGAGGCCCATGTTCCGTGAGAGCCGATCGGCCGAGACACGCGCTTCGAACAGGTCGGAGACGAGAAGCGACGTGGCGATCGCCGCGTTCCCGATCGTCATCGCGAGCTGGGCGACCGCGCCGTCGAGCGCGCCGAACGTGAGCCCCGCCCCGAGATCGGGCGTCGGCGGAAGTCCCGGCACCGACGGCGCGGGAAGGCCCGCCGAGACGACGGCGACGACAACACCGACGCCGAGGACGGCGAGCGCGCTCGCCCGTTTGTGGCCCAGCGCAATCGCCGCCGCCGCGACCGCTCCGCCGCCGACGGCGAGGACGAGGTCGTCGAGCGCGAGCGCCGCGCCAGTTCTGAGGAGCAGGAGCGCGACCGCGAGCTGCACGCCGCGGACGACCGGCTCGCCGATCCACCGCTCGACGGCCCCGAGGACTTTCGCCCCGCCGAGCGCGGTCAGGACGACGCCGAGGACGACGCCCGCGACCGCCAGCTCCGCGTAGGTGAGCGAGCCGGCGATGGCGAGCGCGGCGAGCGCCTTCATCGGTTCGACGGACAGCGGCAGGCCGTACGCGACGCCCCACACGATCTGGAACGCCCCGAAAACCAACAGCACGTGCGGGAGCGAGACCTCCGTGAGCGCGGCGAGGGCGACGACGATCGGGAGCGTCGTGACGAGATCGCCGACCGATCCCGTGACCTCGCCCACGGAGAGTGCGACGCGTTCGGCTCTACCGACCGGGTTCGCCATGCGTCGCGAGAGATCCGCGCTCGGTTCCCTCGGGTCCGCGCGAACGGGCGGCGGGACGTCCAGCGTCCTCCGTCGTGTACGCAACCGGATATGGTTCCGAGAACACCGAACGTCGATCGCGTAGGTGAGTCGAAACGCGCCGTTCGGATTCGGGTGAATCCATAGTACGTGGCGTTATCGCCGCGGATTGATTACTGTTGTCGGTAATCGAAAGTCGTTGCTACCGGATCGGTTAGTAATGTAATTTGGTTACGCTACTGTCCCCCACCGACGCGCGCGGTGGAACGCGTTCGAGAAGGCGCGAGTCACGCGATAGCCGTCGCTCCGAGTGAGATGCGCGAAATAAAACGGACGTCTCAGGCCGAACTGTCGATGTCGCCGTCGATCAGGACGAACCCGTAGTCGCAGTCCGTACAGCGCCACTTGGTCTTCTCGCCGAGGTGGAGCGTCGTGCTCGCGGCGCGGTAGAACTCCCGCGGGCCACCGCACTCGGGGCAATCGTGCTCGATTTCCAGGCTCATAGCGTAGCATCGATGGGGCGGCGTGTTGAAGATGTTGGTTCGCGCGGGCGGAGCGATCGCCGACCTCGATCCGGATCGCCGGTCACCGCGCGCGTCGGATGGTAAGTCCGTCGCACGTTCGAACTCGGCGTCGCCGACGAGACCGACGAAAGCGCGGACCGGCTGTGGTCTCCGCGCTGACGACCGCCGACGCGGTCTCGTCCGTTTCGATCCGTGATGTATATCACATAGAGCGATACATAATCCACGGCGGTGCGGACCGAGCCGGCGTTCCGCGGAAGCCGAATCTCCGATCGGGCTTTTCCCCGCGTCGCCTCTGTATATCCCTGCACCACGCTGATGTCTCTCAACTGCCACCTTCCGGTATGTCGTGCGGGAGACGGACCGTCTTGCGTTCGCTCGCGGGCCTCGGAACCGTCGCGGGAGCCGGCACCGTCGCAGGCGTCGGGAGCGACCGGAGACGGACGGGTTCGCGTCGATCCGACGAACCGGCGCGGTACTTTCCCGCCGGACCGCGCGTCTCCGTGAGCGTGGTCGGCTCGGGGCTGACCGCGCCCACCGACATGGCTGCGACCCTTCCGCCGGACGGGCGGACGTTCGTCGCCGATCAGCCCGGGAGCGTTCACGTCCTCGACGCGACGGGGGTTCGGGACGTCCCCTTCATCGACGTCCGAGATCGGCTCGTCGGCGCGCCGGGCGAACCCAGCGAACGTGGACTGCTCGGGCTCGAATTTCACCCCGAGTTCGCGCGAAACCGGCGGTTCTTCCTCCACTACAGCGCTCCCCCCCGAGCGGGCACCCCGCCGGGGTACGACCACACCGAGGTGATCTCGGAGTTTCGGGCCGCGGCTGATCTCTCGCGGGGGCGACCAGCCACCGAACGCACGCTGTTGGAGATTCCCCACCCGTTTTCGAACCACAACGCGGGGCCCATGGCGTTCGGGCCCGACGGCTACCTCTACGTCCCGATGGGCGACGGCGGTGGGAGCGGCGACAGCGGCCACGGCCACGCTCGGGACTGGTACGAGAGAAACGGCGGGGGCAACGGCCAGGACGTCGACGACAATCTGCTCGGGAGCGTGCTCCGGCTCGACGTCGACGACGCTCGGAGCGGTACGCCCTACGCGATTCCCGAGGACAACCCGCTCGTCGGCACGAGCGGTCGGGACGAACTGTACGCGTGGGGCTTTCGCAACCCGTGGCGACTCTCGTTCGACGATCGAGGGCGTCTGTTCGTCGGCGACGTCGGAGAGGCGTCGTACGAGGAGGTAAGCGTCGTCGAGAAGGGAGGAAACTACGGCTGGAACGTCCGCGAGGGAACCCACTGCTTCGACGCCGAGGATTTCGACACACACCTCGATCGGTGTCCGCGCTCGACGCCCGACGGCGAGCCGCTCCGATCGCCCATCCTCGAGTACCCGCACGAGTACGACGGACGGCCGGTCGGACGGGCCGTCATCGGCGGATATTTCGTCGAACCTGCGGGGGGACGGGGTGTCTACGTGTTCGGCGACTACGCGCGCGACCCCGCGGAACCGTCGGGTCGGCTGTTCGCCGCGGTTCCGCCGGCGGTCGCATCGCCGCCGGCGGGGTCGCCCCAGCGAACGATTCCGAACGAGCCGATATGGTACGCAAAAGAGCTCCGAGTCGGCAGGAGGACGGGCGACGGCCTCGGGTACTATCTGCGGGGAATCGGACGCGGAGCAGACGACGAACTGTACCTGCTCGGGAGCCGACAACTCGGCCCGACGGGAGACACCGGGACGGTTCTCAGACTCGATCTTCCGAGGACGATCGGGAAGGGCTGGTGAACCGCGCGGGCCTCTGACGATGGACGCCCCGGTCAAATTTGACGATACTCCGCCGTCCCGTCGAAAGCGTAAAGAGTTAACTAGGGGATGAGCCATGTTAGTCCATGGCATCAGATTTCGGTGCGCTGTCACTCGTCCCGCCGCTTTTAGCGATCGTTCTGGCGGTCGTCACGCGGCGAGCGATCCTCTCGCTTTTCGTCGGCGTGTGGATCGGGGCGGTGATCGCGGTACAGGGGCTTGGCGTGGTACAGACGTTCGACTGGGTCATCGGATCGATGACCGACTCGTTCAACGCGGAGGTGATGCTCTTCATCTTCTTGCTCGGGGCGGGGATCGCCCTGATCTGGCGGATGGGCGGCTCGCTCGCGGTGGCGAACTGGGCCACGAAACGGCTCGACTCGCGCCGCAAAGTCGGGTTGGCCGCGTGGCTGCTCGGGATGGTCTGGTTCTTCGACGACTACGCCAACACGGCCATCGTCGGGAGTTCGATGAAGAGCATCGCCGACGAGATGCGCATGTCGCGCGAGAAGCTCGCGTACATCCTCGACTCGACGGCCGCGCCCGTCGCCACGTTCGGCATTTCGAGCTGGGTGGCGTACCAGATCAGCATGATAAACACCGGCTACAGGGCGGCGGGGATCGCGGACACCGCGCCCTCGGCGTTCGTCACCTTCCTCCGGAGCATCCCGTACAACGTCTACTGTCTCCTCGCGGTGCTCATGGTCGGGATCGTCGTGGTCACACGCCGCGACTTCGGCGAGATGCTCGATGCCGAAACCAGGGCCCGGGAGACGGGGAAACTCTACCGCGACGGCGCAAAACCGCTCCAGAGCATAAAGGAGGAACTCGGTGCCGTCGAAACCGAAGAGCCGATGCTCCGGCTCTTCATCCTCCCGGTCGCCGCGCTCGTGGCCGTCGTCGTCGTCGGAGCGGTCTGGACCGGGTACGCGCCGAACCGGGACGCGCTCGCGATGGCGGAAAACGCGGACTTCATCGGCGCGCTCGTCTGGGGGTCGTTCGCGATGGTCGCGACGGCGATCGCCCTCTCGCGCGCGTACGACATCATGGGACTCGACGAGGCGATGGACACCGTCATCGACGGGTTCGGAATCATGCTGAACGCCATCAGCATCCTCGTGCTCGCGTGGTCGATCGGGACCGTCGCCGAGGAACTCGGCACCGGGCAGTTCGTCACCGGGATCGCACAGGGGGTCGTCACGCCCACGCTGCTGCCGATCGTCATCCTCTTCGCGGCCGCGGTGATCTCCTTTTCCATCGGCACCTCGTGGGGCACGATGGCGCTCGTGACGCCGGTCGCGATCCCGATGGCGTGGGAGATCTCCGGCGGTTCGAACGAGATGCTCGCCGTGGCCACCGGGGCCGTGTTCAGCGGCGCGATCTTCGGGGACCACTGCTCGCCCATCTCGGACACCACCATCCTCTCGTCGACCTTCGCCGGCTCCGACCACGTCGACCACGTTCGAACGCAGATCTACTACGCGCTCACCGTCGTCTCGGTCGCGACGCTCGTGTACCTCCTCTACGGCCTCACGGGCCTGTCTCAGTTCGTTCTGCTCCCCGCCGGCGTGGTCGTCCTCGTGGCGCTCGTGTACGGGCTCTCGGAGTGGGACGCGCGGCGGAAGAACCTCTCCGCGACGCCGTCCGCGGACGCCGCCGGCGAGACGACGAGTGACGACTGATCGGGTTCTCACGGCGCGAGAACCGGGGACGGAATCTTTTATTAGAGCGTCGAACGCTGAACCGTAGTCGGGAGACGCGACGAACGGAACGATCGCCAATCGACGCCGTGGATCGGGCGACACCGAGGATCGAAGGATGCTAGACGACCACACAGAGTACGGACGGAGCGGCGAGAGCGACGAGTGGGCGGCCGTCGGCGCTGCCGTGCCGGACGACGCCGAAATACGCTTGACGGCGAAGATCGTCGAGCTGGACGACGAATCCGTGGAGTGTACGATCTATCCCCCGGACGCGACCGGGATGGATCTCATGACCACGTGGATCACCGCCGGCGAGGGATCGTTCGTTGATCTCGACTCGGTTCGCTGACCCTGCGGAGGAGGAACCCAGCGCTTTTTCTTCGCGTTCGCGGGGATCGACGACGTTCGTACGGGGCGAACATACTTGCCGCGCCCGCGCCTACGAGGGCGCATGTCCGTTGTCCTGTACGCGCTCGACGGCTGTCCGTACTGCGAGAGGGTACACGACGCGCTCCGGGAAAGTCGGGTCGACTACGAGACCGAGTGGGTCGAGGCGCTCCACTCGGACCGAGACGAAGTGAGGCGGGTGAGCGGACAGCGCGGCGTCCCGGTGCTCGTCGACGAGGAGCGCGGCGTGACCATGGCCGAGAGTGCCAACATCCTCGACTACGTCGAGACGACGCTGGCGCGATGACGATCTACACCGGCCGCGGCGACGAGGGCGAGACCGACCTCCGAGACATGACGCGGGTGTCGAAGACGAGCGCCCGGATCGAAGCGTACGGCACCGTCGACGAGGCCAACGCCCTCGTCGGAACGGTCGTGCCGACGGGGTACGACGACGTCGACGGATTCCTCTTCGAGATCCAGAACCACCTCCACGTCGTGCAGGCGGACTTCGCGAACCCGACGCCGGACGAGGACGACCCGCGGGTGCGGAAAGAGCACGCGGAGCGACTGGAGGAGTGGATGGACGAGGCCGACGAGGAACTCGATCCGTTGCGGTCTTTCATCCTGCCCGGGGGGAGCGACGCGGGCGCGAAGCTCCACCACGCGCGGGCAGTCTCGCGGCGCGCGGAGCGGCGCGCGGTCGCGCTCGCCGGCGAGGAACCGGTGAACGAGCACGCGATCACGTACCTCAACCGACTCTCGGACGCGCTGTTCGTCGCCGCCAGACTCGTGAACAAGCGAGACGGCGTCCGCGAGGAGTCGCCGACGTACTGAACGCCGGCGCTCGGCGTCGATCGCAGTGAGAAGGTTAGGTTCGGGCAGTCGGACCACCGTGATGCCCACGGTCCTCGTGCCTCGGGACAGACCGATGCGCGCTCTCGCGACGGGTCCGCGACCCGCCTCGGCGCACCGTGCTTTAGGCTTGCCTAACAATCACAAAAGCGTTCCGGTTTCGGCTGGCCTAAAAATCGTGGAGGAGATAACACGTCTCCCACAACCATTTTATTTGTTGTCGGCGTAAGGGCAGATATGAACGCGCACTTCAAAGACGCGTGGTACTACCTGAAGCGAGCGGGACAGCACCTGAAAGCCGGCGTCGAGAAGGAACTTCGGCCCGTCGAAGCGCGGGTCCGCAGGCGCGTCGGACGGGAGCGAGAGCCGGAGCCCGGCCGTTTCGACAAGGCCCGGTCGGAGCTGAAAGAGGCCGAGAAGCGAGCGGAGGAGGAAGCGAAAGAGGCCTTCGAGACCGCGAAAGAACGGGTTCGAAAGTACCGCGGCGGCCGCAAGAAGAAGGCGGCGTAGCCGCACAAAGCAACTCTTAAGTTTCGACCGCGGGTACCCACTTCGTAGCGGGTTGGTGATCTAGTCCGGTTATGATACCTCCTTCACACGGAGGAAGTCGGCAGTTCAAATCTGCCCCAACCCATTTTTCGAGCGACTACCCGCGAGGAGCGAATGCGACGAGCGCGTCGCTCGAAAATCGGTCCGGTAGATTTGGGCCCAGAAAACGAGCGAAGCGACGTTCTCGCGGTTCAAATCTGCCCCAACCCACTTGCACCGGCGCTACGTGACGAGCGGAGCGAGGGATCCGAACCGGCGTCGTGAGGGCCCTCGGTTCGGCGACGGGCCCTATACCGTGCGGACCCATGGAGGCCCATGGAACGAGCCGAGGGTTACCGCGCCGGCTTCCGGACGCAGCGAGAGGAACTGTCCGACGCGCGACTCCCCGTCGAGGGATCGTTTCCGGACTGGCTTCGCGGGACGCTCTTCGTCAACGGCCCGGGGCAGTTCGAAGTCGGCGGCGAGTCGCTGATCCACTGGTTCGATCCGCTGGCGATGCTCCGGCGGTTTCGGTTCGACGACGACGGCGTGAGCTACGCGAACCGCTTCGTTCGAAGCCGGGACTTCGAGTACGCCCGCCGGAAGGGCGGCGTGCGGACGCCGTTTCCCGGGACGCCGCCGGACAGATCGGTGGTGACGCGGCTCCGACAGCTCCTCTCGGGGACGTTTCCGGACAATCCCGTCATCGGGGTACAACGGCTCGGCGGGCGGTTCCTCGCCGTCACGGAGTCCCCACACGGGTTGGCGTTCGACCCGGAGACCCTGGAGACGACGGGGAGGGTGGACCTGACCGCGGGTCTGGACAGCGATCTGACCCTGGCGCACGTCCACTACGATCACGACGCGGAGACGTTCTGGAACCTCGGCGTCTCCTACGGTCGCGAGACGACGTACACGCTGTTCGAGCGGCCGGCCGACGGCGGCGCGCCGACGGCGCTCTCTCGACTCCGGTTCGAGGGAGCGCCCTACGTCCACTCCTTCGCGCTCACCGAGCGGTACGCTGTGTTGACGATCAACGCCTTCGGGCTCGACGCGACCGCGCTTCTCCGCGGTGCCGTCACCGGCGGCACCTTCCTCGACGCGTTCGGACCGCTCGGGGTCCCCACCCGGTTCGTCGTGCTCGATCGGTCGACGGGTGCGCACGTCCGGACCCTCGAAGCGCCGCCCGCGTTCGTCTACCACCACGCCAACGCCTACGAGCGCGACGGCGTTCTCGTCGTCGATCTGGTCGCCTTCGAGGACGAACGGGCCGTGACGGAGTTGACGCTCCGAAACCTCCGGAGCGACTCGCCGGCGCTGCCCCGGGGCGATCTGATTCGGTACCGCCTGCCGCTCGAAGGCGGGAGCGCCGAGCGCCGACGTCTCCACCGCGGTCCGGTCGAATTTCCGATGGTGGACTACCGCCGCCGCGGCGGCCGACCGCACCGGTACGTCTACCTCGCGGAGACGGCGGACGGGTCGGCCCTCCCGACCGCCGTCACCAAAGTCGACGTCGAGTCGGGCCGCGTTCGGCGCTGGCGCGAACCCGGGACGTACCCCGGCGAGCCCGTGTTCGTCCCCGCCCCGCGGTCGGACGCCGAAGACGACGGCGTCCTCCTGTCGGTGCTGTTGTCGCCGCCCGCGGACCGGTCGGAACTGGTCTGTCTCGACGCGTCGACGCTGTCGGAGCTCGGGCGAGCGCCGCTCCCGCACCGGCTCCCGTACGCCTTCCACGGCCAGTTCTACGGCCCGCCCGCGCCCGGACGAACGATGCCCTGATCGCGGGCGGGCTCCGAGCGGTTCGCCCCCCTTTCCGCGTGATCTCCGGGAGACCACCTCCCGCGGGTGCGCTCTCGGCGAACTGACGGGGGTCGTTTCCACGACCGACTCGCCCTACGAGCGACGCGCCGTCTCGACGCGACGACAGTCGCGCACGGTGCGACAGTCGCGTGCGGTGTCACAACATCACACACAAGCGCGTCGGGACCCTGTCGGTCAACTATGAACGTGGAACTCCTCTTTCGTCTCGCCCTGGCAACGTTCGTCATCGTCGCGCCGACGGCGCTGTTTCTCGGCCTCTGGCACGGGCTGCACGCGCTCCGGGACGATCGACTGCTCGCGCAGGTGACGGCCGAAACCGGCCATCGGAAGGCCGACCTCGCGCCGACGCTCGGCGACCTGTTTCCGACCGCCCGGCGGGAGCGGACGGCGGTCGATCTCGTCGCCTGCGGCGCGTGCGGCGCGCCGAACCCCCCCGACGTTCGGTTCTGTCACGACTGTCTCTCTCGACTCGACTAGCGCCGTGGGTTTTGTCCTACGATCAAAATAGTTGATAAAACACGGGATTTTAATCGATCATCGAACGATCCGCCGCCACTGATCGTGATACGATCTCCCGTATCGAGGAGAACGGACGCGAGAGCCCGTGAGATTTGCTCACAGTGCGGTCGTAACTGTCGTGTACTTCCGTGATATAAATGTCAATGTAGCACAAAACTCTTAAGCGAGTAAATTCTACGAGTAGACATGCACTGGAAACACAAGCGCAACCAGCGAGAGGCGGACCGCAAGAAGAAAGAAGCCGGTAGCGGCACCAAGTGGTCGTTCGTCGCCGCCGCCATGGTCGCGGCGTAGATCGGGCGACGGCCCCTCGGGACTCGATTTTACGCGCGAAAACGCTGATCGCGGTTTTTTGTACGGAACGGACGAGGCAGCGTCAGCCCCGCCCTTCGACGTTTCGCGCCTACAGGTAATCCTCGATGTGGTCCGCGACTTCCTCGGGCGTGTCGCCGACCGGGACGCCGGCGTCGTTGAGCGCGTCGATCTTCGACTCGGCGGTGCCGGTGCCCGACCCGGAGACGATCGCGCCGGCGTGGCCCATGCGCTTGCCCGGCGGGGCGGTTCGCCCGGCGATGAATCCGGCGACCGGCGTGTCCATGTACTCGGCGATGTACGCGGCGGCCTCCTCCTCGTCCTCGCCGCCGATCTCGCCGCACATGACGACCGCCTCGGTCTCCTCGTCGGCCTCGAACAGTTCGAGCGCGTCGATGAACGACGTGCCGATGATGGGGTCGCCGCCGATGCCGATGGCGGTCGTCTGGCCGACGCCGCGGCCGGTCAGGTTGTCGACGACCTGGTAGGTGAGCGTCCCGGAGCGCGAGACGAGCCCGACGTTGCCGTCGGCGAAGATGTTACCCGGCAGGATGCCGAGTTTGGCCTCGCCGGGCGTGATGATCCCGGGACAGTTCGGTCCGATGAGGCGGGTGTCGACCTCCGAGAGCCGCTTTTTCACCTTCGCCATGTCCTGCGTCGGAACGCCCTCGGTGATTGCGACGACGAGATCGAGGTCGGTGTCGAGCGCCTCGAAGATCGCGTCGGCCGCGAACGCCGGCGGGACGAACACGACGGATGCGCTCGCGTCCTCCTCCTCGACCGCCTCGGACACGGTGTCGAAGACCGGGACGCCCTCGACCTCCCGGCCGCCCTTGCCGGGGACCGCGCCCGCGACGACGTTCGTTCCGTACGCCATCATCTGTCCGGTGTGGAACTTGCCCTCCCCACCGGTGATGCCCTGTACGACCACCCGGGTGTCTTCGTCGACGAGAATGCTCATTCGTTGGTCACCTCCGCCGCGTACTCGACCGCGCGCTGCACCGCGTCCTCCAGCGTCTCCTCCACCGTGACGAGTTCGTCGTTCAGGATCTCCCGGCCCTCCTCCGCGTTCGTGCCGGCGAGGCGGACGACGACCGGCTTCGGGATCTCGTCGAAGGCTTCGAGCGCCTCGTTGATCCCCTTCGCCACCTCGTCGCCGCGGGTGATCCCGCCGAAGATGTTGAACACGACCGCGTCGACGTTCGAATCGGAGAAGACCATGTCGAGCGCGTTCGTCACGCGCTCGGCCTTCGCGCCGCCGCCGATGTCGAGGAAGTTCGCGGGCGCGCCGCCGTAGTAGTCCACGAGGTCGAGCGTCGTCATGACGAGCCCCGCGCCGTTGCCGATGATCCCGACGTTGCCGTCGAGTCGGACGTAGTCGAAGCCGTACTCGCCGGCCTTCCGCTCCAGTTCGTCCTCGTAGGTCTCGTCTTCGAGTTCCGCGAGCTCCGGCTGGCGGAACAGCGCGTCGTCGTCGACGTTCATCACCGCGTCGGCGGCGACGACCTCGTCGTCGGACGTGATCATGACCGGGTTGATCTCGATGTCGCTGGCGTCGCGCGCCTCGTAGAGGTCGTACAGCGTCGTGAGGATCGAGGCAACGTCGAGGGCGACGTTTCGGGGGATACCCGCCTCGTAGCAGACCTTCCGCGCCTGGTAGGGGTGCAGGCCGAACGCCGGGTCGACGTGCTCTCGCGCGATGGCGTCGGGGGTCTCCTCCGCGACCGCCTCGATGTCCACGCCGCCCTCCGTCGAGACCATCGCGACCGGCTCGCCCTCGCCGCGGTCCATCGTGACGCCGACGTAGAGTTCGTCCGTGAAGTCGACGCCGGCCTCGACGAGCACCTGCTCGACCGTGTACCCCTTCAGATCCATGCCGAGGATGTCGTCGGCGTACTGGCGGGCCTCCGCCGCGTCCGAGGCGATCTTGATGCCGCCGGCCTTCCCGCGGCCGCCGACGTGGACCTGGGCCTTGATCGCGGCCGGATACCCGATCTCCTCGGCCGCGTTCACCGCCTCGTCGACGCTCGTCGCGAGCCGGGAGTCGGGTACGGGAATCCCGGCGTCGGCGAAGATCTCCTTCGCCTGGTACTCGTGGAGTTTCATGCGTTCGTGAAAGCGTCGGACGGGCGCTTAAATCCCGTTCATCCGGGACACGGAGTGGCACATTTGCCGCTTCTCGAAAATCGGAACTCGGGTCGTAGTGAACGCGCGCTTCAGGGTTCGGCCAGCGCGTCCCGGGCGATCCCGACGCCGCCGACGAGGACGCCGGCGACGACGAGGAGGAGACCGACACCGACGCCGGGGCTCGTCATCATGACGTTGCAGCCGTCGCTGTAGACGACGCCGAAGTACTGGAAATCGAACCCGACGAGCGAGTACTTCGGGTCTCGATTGGGAGGACACGCTGCGGCCGTGCTCGTGTAAACGAGTCCCGTGACGGCGGTGATGCTTCCGACGAAGAGGCCGACGCCGAACAGCGCCATTCCGATCCGCTTTGCGCCCATGTCGTCGGACTCGTCGGGCGGGAAGAAAGACGTTCGGGATCCGACGCGGGGCTACGACTCCCCCTCCGCGTCGACGTAGAGCCGGACCAGCCCGCACTCGGGGCAGACGTAGCCGTCCGGCTGTACCGTCTCCTTCAGTCCGATCGAGCCGAGGAGGCCCTTCTTCGGCTCGTCCGTCCGCAGCCGGAGCACCTCACCGTCGACGGACGTGACGGGGGCGACCCGCTCCATCCGCACGTCGCAGTCGGGGCAGCGTCGTTCCATACCCCACCTTCCGCTTCTGACGGCTTTATCCTCCCCGGACTCGTGGCATCGGGTACCATGCGAGCAGTTCGGTTCCACGAGCACGGCGGACGGGAGGTACTGCGGGTGGACGAGGTCGACCGCCCGGAGGCGACGGGCCACGACGTCGTCGTCGAGGTCGGCGGCGCGGGCGTGAACCCGGTGGACACCTACTTCCGCGAGGGGTCGTACCAGCCCTTCGCGATGCCGATGATCCCCGGCGTCGACGTCGCCGGCGAGGTCGTCGAGGTGAGCGAGTACGTCGAGGACTTCGAGGAAGGTGACGTCGTGTACGGCACCGGCCTGAGCAAGGATCACTACGGCGGCTACGCCGAGTACGTCGCGGTCCCGACGGACCGGCTCGCGAAGCTCCCCGACGGCGTCGACCCGATCGCGGCCGGCGGCGCGGGGGTCGTCGCCGTGACGGCGTGGCGGGCGCTCGTCGACCACGCGGGCCTCGAACCGGCCGAGACGGCGCTGATCCACGGCGGAAGCGGCGGCGTCGGCCACGTCGCGGTCCAGCTCGCCGCGGCCGCGGGCGCGCGCGTGCTCACGACCGCCGCGCCCGAGTACCACGACCGCCTGCGCGAACTCGGCGCGGACGCGGTGCTCGACTACGGCCGCGACGACCTCGCCGACGCGGTGCGGGAGGCCGGCGGGGGCGGCGTCGACGTGATCCTCGATCACCGCCTCGACGACTACCTGCAGTTCGACGCCGACGTGGCGAACGTCGGCGCGCGGGTCGTCGGCATCGGCGAGAACGACCCGCGGGTGGGGTTCGAGCGCTCGTCGGCCGCGCGCTCGAAGGACCTCCGGATCACGATGATGAGCATGTTCAACACGCCCGACCTGCGCGTCCCGCTCCGGAAGCTCGCGTACCTGATGAGCGAGCGAGACCTCGACGTCGACGTCGCTCGGACGTACGACCTCGACGAGGCCGGGGAGGCCCAGCGCGCGGTGATGGAAGACAGCTTCCTCGGAAAGCTCGTCATCGTCCCGTAAGCGGACGCGACGGAGTCTTCGGAGTCGTCGATGGCGGACGGGGAACGCGGGGCCGAGCCGGCGCGGTGCATCGGCGCGCCCGATCCGCACGCGGCTTTATGCGGCTCCCGGACGATACGCCACCCATGTCCGTCAGCTTCGACTTCACGGATCGGGTCGCGCTCGTGACCGGCGCCAGCGGCGCGCTCGGCAGCGCCGTCGCGACCGTCTTCCGCGACGCGGGTGCGACCGTGGCGGCCGCCGACATCGTCGAACCGGACGACGACGACGCGCTCTTGGATCCCGGCGGGGGGATTCACTTCTATCAGGCGGACCTCACGAGCGAGGACGAGGTGTCGGACCTCGTCGACTCGGTGGTCGAAGACCACGGCCGCCTCGACTTCCTCCTGAACATCGCGGGCACGTGGCGCGGCGGGTCGCCGATCGACGAGACGGACGTCGACGCGTTCGACTTCCTCTTCGACGTGAATCTGAAGACGATGTTCCTCGCCTCGAAGCACGCGCTGTCGCACCTCCGCGAGACGGAGGGGGCGATCGTCAGCGTCTCGGCGCGCGCCTCGCTGGAGGGCGGGGAGGGCGACGGCCCCTACCGCGCCTCGAAGGCGGGCGTGCGCCTCCTGACCGAGACCATCGCCGAGGAGAATCTCGGAACCGTCCGCGCGAACGCCGTGATGCCGAGCGTGATCGACACTCCGCAGAACCGCGAGATGATGCCCGACGCGGACCACGACGCGTGGGTCGACCCCGCCGAGATCGGTCGGGTGATGTCGTTTCTCTGCAGCGACGCCGCCGCGGTGACGAGCGGCGCGGCGGTGCCCGTCTACGGCGAGGCGTAGCGCCCCGCCGCGGATCGTCGCACGACGGAAACGTAATCGGCGACCGGCGTTCAGAAGAACGCTTCGTTCAGGAACTCGATGTAGCCCGAGACGCCGAGCGCCAGCGTGACGACGAGGACGATCGGCACCACGAGGCGGACCGTCCAGATCCAGAACGCCGCGAACGCGCCGTCCGAGCCGCGACCGCGGTTCAGTTCGTCGAGCGCGCCGTCGGCGTACACCCACCCGACGAAGAGCGAGAGCAACAACCCGCCGAGGATGAGCAGGATGTTGTTCGCGAGCAGGTCGTACGCGTCGAGGTAGGTCAGATCGAGCGCCGTCGGGATGCCGAGGACGAACAGCACCGCCGCGATGGCGATCGTTCCGGTCTTCCGGTCGACGCCGAAGTTGTCGATTAGGAACGAGACGATCACCTCGAGGATGCTGAACGCGCTCGTCAGCGCCGCGATCGCGAGCATGATGTAGAAGACGGCCCCGACGAGACTACCCGCCGGAATCCCCGCGAACGCGTCCGCGAGACCGATGAACACGGTTCCTGCGCCGCCCTCGCCGGGATCGACGTTCTGCGCGAAGAGGAAGGGGAACACGACCAGTCCCGCGAGGAAGGCGATCGCCGTGTCGATGACGACGACGGTCAGCCCGTCGGTCAGGAGGTTTCGATCCTCGCCGAGGTAGGAGGCGTAGGTGATCATCACGCCCATCCCGAGCGACAGCGTGAAGAACGCCTGTCCCGCCGCGTCGGGGATGATAGAAAAGAGGTTCGCCGAGATCTCGCCGAAGTCCGGCGCGAGGTAGTACGCGTACGCCTCGCTCGCATCGGAGAGCGTCGCGCCGTACCCGGCGAGGATCACGAGCAACACGATGACGCTCGGCACCATCAGCTTCGCCGCGCGTTCGAGCCCGTTTCGGATGCCGAGCGCGACGATGCCGGCGACGAGACCCATGAAGAGGGCGTGGAACAACACCGCGTTCGTCCCCGTCGCGGTCGCCGCGAAGTGGCCCTCCGGGTCGGCGAAGTACGCGCCCGTGAAACTGTCGATGACGTACTGCAGCACCCAGCCGCCGACGACGCTGTAGTACGAGAGGATGATGAAGCCGGCGAGCGCCCCGATCGCCCCGGCGAACGTCCACCCCGGCTTGCCGAGGCGCTCGAACGCGTTGACCGGGTTCCGCTCGGATCGCCTCCCGATGACGAACTCGACGAGCAGGACCGGGAGCCCGATGACTCCCACGAAGAGGAGGTAGACGACGAGGAACGCCGCCCCGCCGGCCTCCCCCGTCAGAAACGGGAACCGCCAGATGTTTCCTAGTCCCACTGCGCTGCCGACCGCTGCCAGAATGAAGCCGAGCCGCGTGGCCCATGTTTCTCGTGCAGGCATGATAGCCACTCTCTTTGCGACGTGTTATAAACTCTCAGGTTTGGAAACGTGTTTGAGATCTTGTATATTGGCCGTGAAATAGCGTCGGTTCGGCGGACCGCTCTTCGCAGCAACGGGAAAATACGGCGATTTGGGGATCGTACGGGGTGATTCGAGGGCTCGACGTTCGAGGATTCGATCTCCGCGGTCGACGGCGCAGGATCGGCCGTCCGACTCGAAACCCACTTTAGGGAATCGGGACACACACCGACAATGGCGAGAGAGACGTGGGCCACGAGGGTAGGGTTCGTCCTCGCGGCCGTCGGTAGCGCGGTCGGGCTGGGCAACATCTGGCAGTTCCCGTTCAAGACCGCCGAGTTCGGCGGCGCGACGTTCCTCGTCGTCTACCTCGTTGCGGCCCTCTCGGTCGGCCTCCCGGCCATCCTCGCGGAGTTCGTCGTCGGCCGTCGGTCGAAGCGCAACGTCGTCGACGCCTTCGGCGCGCTCGGTCACCCCGGGTGGACGCTCGTCGGCGTCGTCGGGCTGTTCTCCGGCTTCTGGATCCTCTCGTACTACAGCGTCGTCGGCGGCTGGGTGCTCCGCTACGTCGCCGGCAGCGCGACGGGCGCGTACTTCGGCGATCCCGCGGCGTACTTCGCGGGGATCGCCGCCGGGACCGACGCGCTCGCGCTCCACGGCGCGTTCATGGCGATCGTCGTCGGCGTCGTCGCCCTCGGCGTCGAAGACGGCATCGAGCGGGCGACGAAGCTGATGGTGCCGAGCATCGTCGTCGTCCTGCTCGCGCTCGCGCTCTGGGCGGTCACCCTCCCCGGCGCGGGCGCGGGGTACGCGTACTACCTCGCGCCGGACCTCGACGAACTCTTCGCCAACCTGGGCGAGCTCGTCCCTTACGCGGTCGGACAGGCGTTCTTCTCGCTCTCGCTCGGGATGGGCGCGATGATCACCTACGCCTCCTACCTCGACGGCGACGACAGCCTCGCGCGCGACGGGCTCGCCGTCGTCCTGTTCAACACGTCCGTGGGCGTGCTCGCGGGGTTCGTCGTCTTCCCGCTGCTCTTCGCGCAGGGCGTCTCGCCGGACCAGAGCGGGCCCGGCGCGGTGTTCGTCGGGCTGGCGACCGCGTTTTCCGAACTTCCGGCCGGTCGGCTTCTCGGCGTCGCCTTCTTCGTCGTGGTGCTCGTCGCGGCGCTGTCGAGCGCCATCAGCCTGCTCGAAGTGGCCGTCTCGTACGTCATCGACAATCACGACGCCGGGCGCGCCCCGACCGCCCTCGGACTCGGGGCGTCGATCTTCCTCCTCGGCGTCCCCTCGTCGCTCGACCTCGCGTGGTTCGAGTGGTTCGACGCGCTCACGTACAACCTCTACCTGCCGCTCTCGGTGCTTCTCGTCCTCGCGTTCGTCGGCTGGGTGCTCGGCGGCGACGCGCTCGACGAGGTGCGAAAGGGAACGTCCGGCGACGGTTTCGCCGCCCTCGCGTGGCTGTGGACCGTGCGCGTCGTCGTCCTCCTCGCCGTGGTCGGGACGCTCGCTCTCGGGCTCCAATCGCTCGTCCTCGACGGCGCGATCGCACCGCCGTTCTGATAACTGACGGGCGGCTGTACGGTTACGATCCGTAGGCGATCCGCGCTTTTCGTCGACGCATCGGTTCGGATATCGAACACACAGCGTCGGAAAACCGTTATCATTGCCGATTGAGGGATTCGAGACCCGAAAGCCACTTTAGCGGAACCGAGCCAACGAATGACAATGACACGAGAGACGTGGGCGACGCGGATCGGTTTCATCCTCGCCGCCGTGGGAAGCGCGGTCGGACTGGGCAACATCTGGCGGTTTCCGTGGGTCACCGCCGAGAACGGCGGCAGCGCGTTTCTCGTCGTGTACCTCGGTATCGTCCTCGCCGTCGGCGTCCCCGGCCTGCTCGGCGAGTTCGTCATCGGCCGACGGGCGAAGCGCAACCCGGTCGGCGCGCTCGAATCCCTTTCGAACGCTCGCTCGTGGGGGTACGTCGGCGCGTTCAGCGTCGTGACGGCGATCGCGCTGCTTTCTTTTTACAGCGTCGTCGGCGGGTGGATCCTCCGGTACTTCTTCGAGAGCCTCCTCGCGGCCGGAACCGCCGGCCCGGTCCCCTTCTTCGACGAACCGGGGGCGTACTTCGACCGAGCGTCGTTCGGGCCCGCGGCCGTCGGATTTCACCTCCTCTTTCTCGCGCTGACCGCCGGCATCGTCGTCGCGGGCGTTCGCCGGGGCATCGAACTCGGCACGAAAGTGATGATGCCCGCCATCGTCGTCCTGCTCGTCGCGCTGGCCGCCTGGGCGGCGACGCAGCCGAACGCCGTCGACGGCTACGCCTTCTACCTCCGGTTCGACGTCGGGACCGTGCGGGAGAACTTCTTCTCGCTGCTCGGCCCAGCCGCGGGGCAGGCGCTTTTCACCCTCTCCGTCGGCGCGGGGACGATGATCACCTACGCCTCCTACCTCGGCGAGGATCGATCCCTCCCGTTCGACGCGACGACGATCGCCGTGCTCAACACGTTCGTGGGCGTGCTCGCCGGACTCGTCGTCTTCCCGCTGCTCTTCGCGCAGGGCATCGATCCCGGGAGCACCGGCACCGGCGCGGGCGCGCTCTTCGTCGGCCTCGCCGGCGCGTTCGCGACGCTTCCCGCGGGCTCGCTCGTCGCCGCGGCCTTCTTCGGCGTCGTCACGCTCGCCGCCCTGTCGAGTTCGATCAGCATCCTCGAGATCCCCGTCTCCGTCCTCGTCGACGAGTACGGTCTCTCCCGACGCCGCGCGGTCGGCCTCATGCTCGGCGTCGTCGCCGCCACCGGCACCGTCAGCGCCCTCGCGCCGTCGATCTTCGACTTCGTCGCCGGCACGCTCGTCGACCTGCTCCTCGCCGCCGGCCTCGCCGCGTTCCTCCTGTTCGTCGGCTGGGTGCTCGGCCGCGACGCGATCTCGGAGTTCGAGGCCGGCGCCGGCTCGCTCGCCCGCCGGCTGAGCACGCCGTGGCTGTTCGCCGCCGGCGTCGCGATCCCGCTGTTTCTCGTGTTCACGCTCCTCACGGGGCTCGGGCTGGAAGCCGCCGTCGGCTTCTGGCCGACCGTCGTCGTCGCGGTCGTCGTCGGCCTCGCGACGTTCGCGGGCCTCCGGGGGCGGAAGTCGGTCGTCTAGGTCGCCGGATCGTCCGCGGCGACGATCACCCCCTGATCATCCCCTCGACGGCCCGTCGTCCGCGCGCCGACACCCCGGGCGACGGTTTTTATCCGATCGCGCCGAACCTCGGACAATGATCACGATCAAGGACAGCGTCCACGACCACATCGAGGTCGAGGGCGTCGCGGCGGCGCTGCTCGACGCGCCCGCCGTGCAGCGGTTGCGCCACATCAAACAGCTCGGAACCGTCCAGCTCGTCTACCCCTCCGCCAACCACACCCGGTTCGAGCACAGCCTCGGCGTCTACCACCTCGCCAACCGCGCCCTCGGTGAGCTGGGAATCGAGGGACGGCAGGCGGAGCGGATCCGCGCCGCGTCCCTCCTGCACGACGTCGGCCACGGACCGTTCAGCCACAACATTGAGGCGCTCACCCACCGACACACGGGGAAGTACCACGACGACGTGGCGGAGCTGCTCGCGAAGGGAGACGTGGGCGACGTCCTCCGCGACCACGACCTCGATCCCGAGTGCGTCGCGGGCCTCGTCGCGGGCGAGGGGACCTACGGTCAGCTCGTCTCGGGCGAGCTCGACGTGGATCGGATGGACTACCTCGTGCGCGACGCCCACCACACCGGCGTCCCCTACGGCACCATCGACCACGAACGGCTGATCCGGGAACTCGCGTTCGTCGACGGCGAGCTGGTTCTGGCGGAGGGGAACGTCCAGACGGCGGAGAGCCTCCTCCTCGCGCGCGCGCTCATGAACCCGACGGTCTACCAGCACCACGTCGCGCGAATCGGCAAGGCGATGCTTCGCCGCGCGTCCGAGCGGCTCCTCGCCGACACCGACGTCTCCGCGTCCGAACTGCGGCGGATGGACGACCACGACCTCGTCGTCGCCCTCCGGACGACGGCGTCGACCCGCGAGCTGGCCGACCGGCTCGGCAACCGAAACCTGTACAAACGCGGCGTCTGGGCCGAGTTGTCCGACGTACCCGAGAGCGTCCTCGCCGCCCCCCACGACGAGATCCGCGACGCGGAGCGCGACGTCGCGGACGCGGTCGGCGTCGACGCGGCCGAGGTCGTCATCGACGTCCCCGCGAAGCCGTCGATCACGGAGTCGTCCTCGCGGGTCGTCGTCAACGGCGACATCCGACAGCTCGACCGGCAGTCGCCGCTCGTGAGCGCGCTTCGAACCGCGCAGCGCAACCAGTGGCGACTGGGCGTCTACGCGCCCGAGAGGGTCGCGGAACGGGTCGGCGAGGAAGCGGCGGCCGTGCTCGGACTGGACATCGACGGCGCGCTCGTCAGCGACGTCCGCCGCGGACTCCGGACCACGCTGGACGAGTTCGACTGACGGCGAGTTCCGATTCGACCGTCGTCCGGGGGGTTCAAGCACCCCGACCGTCAGAAGTCGGACGATGATCATCGAGGGGACCGTCCTCGTCGGCGGGGAGTTCGAGCCGGTCGAGGGGAGGGTGGTCGTACGGAACGGAACGGTGGAGGCGATCGAGGAGGAGCGGACGGATTCGGACGACGTCGTCGTTCCCGCGTTCGTGAACGCCCACACGCACATCGGCGACTCGATCGCGAAAGAAGCGGGCGCGGGGTTGAGCCTCGACGAACTCGTCGCGCCGCCCGACGGGCTCAAACATCGCCTGCTGCGGGCCGCGAGCGTCGGCGAGACGGTCGCGGCCATGCGCCGCTCCCTCCGGTTCATGGAGGCCGGCGGCACCGCGGCGTTCGTCGAGTTCCGCGAGGGCGGCGTCGAGGGCGTCGACGCCATCCAGCAGGCGATGGGCGGGCTCGACGTCGAGGGCGTCGTGCTCGGCCGCGAGACCGAGGCGGCGATGCGCGAGGCCGACGGCTTCGGCGCGAGCGGCGCGCGCGACGGCGACTTCGACCACCTGCGGAACGCCACCCGCGAGGCCGGTAAACTGTTCGGCATCCACGCCGGCGAGCGCGACTCGACCGACGTCAACCCGGCGCTCGACCTCGACCCCGACTTCGTCGTCCACATGGTCCACCCCGAGGACGTCCACCTCGAACGCATCGAGGACCGGAACCTGCCGGTGGTGGTCTGTCCACGCTCGAACCTCGTCACGGGCGTCGGCGCTCCGCCGATCCGAGAGCTCGCGTCGCGGACGACCGTCGCGCTCGGGACGGACAACGTCATGCTCAACAGCCCCTCGATGTTCCGGGAGATGGAGTTCGCGGCGAAGCTCGCGGACCTCCCCGCCGAGGAGGTGCTCCGGATGGCGACGGTCAACGGGGCGGAGATCGCCGGCCTGAACTGCGGGCTGATCGAACCGGGCCGCGACGCGAAGCTCCTCGTGCTCGACGGCGATTCGGACAACCTCGGCGGCGTCCGGGACATCGTCCGCGGCGTGGTGCGGCGGGCGGGTCACGCCGACGTGAAGCGGGTCGTGCTCTGACGGGCGGACGGGCTCGTTCCGTCGGCCGGGAGACGGGTCTGATTCCGGTCGAATTCGGCGACGGACGCGATCGCTCGACGGCGCGAAGAGTTATTACTCGGGGAGGGAAACCATGTCAGTGAGACGCATGGGTTTGTACCACCGGATTCTCGTCCCGACGGACGGTTCGGCGGAGGGCGAGCGCGCCGTCTCGCACGCCGTCGATCTGGCGGAGGTCCACGGATCGACCGTGCACGCGCTGTACGTCATCAACACCGCCAACTTCGCCGGCCTCCCGATGGAGTCGTCGTGGGAAGGGATCGACGAGATGCTCCGACGCGACGCCGAAAAGGCGATCGCGGAGGTGGCGCGAATCGCCGAGGATCGGGGCGTTCCGATCGAGACGGCCGTCGTCGAGGGAACGCCGAGCAGGGAGATCGTCAGGTACGCGGAGCGCGAGGGGTGCGATCTCGTCGTGATGGGTACCCACGGCCGCGGCGGCATCGACCGCCTCCTCCTCGGCAGCGTCGCCGAAAAGGTCGTCCGCGGGTCGAACGTCCCCGTGATGACCGTCCGGGTCGGTCCGGAGCGCGCGGGCGAAGCCGACTGAGAGGGCGGATCGCGCGGAGCGGCCGCCTCGGCTCACGCCGGGCGGAGGTGCTCGCAGTCGCCCGCGTAGACGGTCTCCTCGCCCTCCGACGTCCGCACGACGAGCGCGCCTGGGAACTCGACGTCGATCGCCTCGCCCTCGATGGTTCCCCCCGGCGTGTCGACGCGGACCCGTCGACCGAGCGTCAGCGCGTGCTCGCGCCACGCCGGGAGCACCTCCTCCGGCCGCTCGCGGAGGCGGTGGAGTTCCGACAGGAGCCGCTGGACGAACGCTCGCCGATCGACCGGTTCGCCGCGCTCTTCGAGGAGGCTCGTCGCCCTCGCCGGCAGGTCCGCTGCGTCGACGTTCGCGTTCACGCCGACGCCGACGACGAGCCACGAGACCCGGTCGGCCTCGCCCTCCATCTCCGTGAGGACGCCGGCGAGCTTCCGACCGCCGCGGTCCGAGAATGCCTCCTTCTCCCCAGACTTCACGTCTGATTTGCCCCCGTTCGCGTCGCTCACGAGGACTCCGCCAGATTCAGCCTCTGGCGTGCCCTCGCTCGTTTCACTCACGAGGACTCTATCAGAGTTCGCCTCTGATTTGCCCTCGTTCGCGTCGCTCACGAGGACGCCGCCAGATTCAGCCTCTGGCGTGCCCTCGCTCGTTTCACTCACGAGGACGTCGTTCGGCCACTTGATCCCCGCGTCGACGCCGACCTCCCGGGCCGCGCGCGTCGTCGCAACGGCCGCCGCGAGGGTGAACGCCGGGACGTGCGACGGGGGGCGCGACGGCCGGAGAACAAGGGAGAGCCAGACGCCGCCCGCGGGCGAGGACCACGGCCGGTCGAGCCGGCCGCGGCTGCCCGTCTGCTCGTCGGCGACGACCGCGACGTCCGCCGCGCCCTCCGCGGCCAGTTCCCGGGCGCGGTCGTTCGTGCTCCCGATGCTGTCGTGATACTCGACGGCGTACGGCGCGTCGAGGCCGTACTCGATCGCCGCCCCGCCGTACTCCGGCAGGGACGCGATCCGGTACCCCGACCCGTCGCTCTCGATTCCGAACCCCTCTCCCCGCAGCGCCTCGACCTGCTTCCAGACCGCCGCCCGCGAGACGCCGAGGCTGTCTGCGAGCGCGGGACCCGAGACCGGGCCGGCGGCGAGGGCGTCGAGGAGGGCGCGTCGCGTGTCGGTCATGTACCGGGATACGCGAAGGGGGATCAAGAAGCAACCGCAGATCGTTCCGGCGCGTCCTCGCCGACGCCGCCTACTCCAGCACGCAGAGCACGTCGCCCATGTCGACGCTGTCGCCCTCCGCGACGAGCACCTGCGTCACCGTCCCGCCGCGTTCGGCGACGACGTCGTTCTCCATCTTCATCGCCTCCAGCACGCAGAGCACGTCGCCCGCGGAGACGTCGTCGCCCTCGTTGACCTCGACGGCGAGGATCGTCCCCTGCATCTCGGCGGTCACCGTCTCGCCGTCGCCCTCGACGACGACCTCCTCGCCGCCGTCGTCCGCCGTCGCCTGCGGCGGTCGGCTCGACCGTCCGGCGTTGTCGCTCCGGTTCTCGGCTGCGGGGATCGCGGGCGCGCCGCGCTCTTCGAGGTTCACCTGGAACCGCTTGCCGTTGACCTCGACGGTGAACTCCCGCTCCGTGACCTCGCCCTCTTCGTCCCCCTCGTCGGTGCCGACGGTGCCCCACTCGTCGACTGCGCGTTCGATGCGCGCCGGGTCGAGCTCCTCGTCGAGGTACTTCGTCGTGTGCTCGCCGGCGCGGAACGTCTCGTCCGCGAGCATCAACCGGTGGAACGGGATGATCGTGTGGAAGCCCTCGATCTGGAACTCCGCGAGCGCCCGGTCGGACCGGGCGAGACACTCCTCGCGGTCCGCCGCGTCGACGATCAGCTTCGCGATCATCGAATCGTAGTCGCCGCCGATCTCGTCGCCCTGCCGGACCGCGTCGTCGACGCGGACGCCGATGCCGCCCGCCGGGTCGTACGTCGAGAGCGTCCCCGTCGCGGGCGCGAAGTCCCGCGCCGGGTTCTCGGCGTTGATGCGGAACTCCATCGCGTGACCCTCGATCTCGACGTCGTCCTGCTCGAACTCGAGTTCCTCGCCCGCGGCGATCCGGATCTGCCACTTCACGATGTCGATGCCGGTCACCTCCTCCGTGACGGTGTGTTCGACCTGGATTCGCGTGTTCACCTCCATGAAGTAGAAGTTTCCGTCCTCCACGAGGAACTCCACGGTGCCGGCGTTCGCGTACTCGGCCTCCTTGACGCCGCGGCGCGCCGCCTCGCCGATCTCCTCGCGCAGGTCCGCGTCGAGCGCGGGGCTCGGGGCCTCCTCGATCACCTTCTGGTGGCGGCGCTGCAGCGAGCAGTCGCGCTCGCCGAGGTGACGGACGTTGCCGCGTTCGTCCGCGAGGATCTGCACCTCGATGTGCCGCGGCGCTTCGAGGTACTTCTCGACGTAGACGGAGGCGTTGCCGAAGTACGCTTCGCCCTCGCGCTGGGCGGTTTCGAGCTGTTCTTCGACCTCCTCCTCGCTCCGGACGACCTTCAGGCCGCGGCCGCCCCCGCCGCCTTCGGCCTTGATCGCCACCGGGTAGCCGTACTCGTCGGCGATCTCCTTCACCTCGTCCGGCGACTCGACCGGCTCCGTGGTGCCGGGGACGACCGGCACGTCCGCGCGCTGCATCAGCGTGCGCGCCTTCGTCTTCTCGCCGAGTCGCTCCATCGCGTCCGCGGACGGACCGATCCACTTCACGTTGCTCTCTTCGACCTTGCGGGCGAACTCGGCGTTCTCGGCGAGGAAGCCGTAGCCGGGGTGGATGGCGTCCGCGCCCGCCTTCCGCGCGGCGTCGAGCACCGCCTCGTGGTCGAGGTAGGAGTCCGCCGCGCGCGCGGGCCCGATGTTGTACGCCTCGTCGGCGTAGCGCACGTGGCCGGCGTGTTTGTCCGCCTCGCTGTAGACGGCGACGGTCCGCACGCCGAGTTCCTCGCAGGCGCGCATCACTCGAACGGCGATCTCCCCTCTGTTCGCGACGAGAACCTTACTGAACATCGTTTTCCCTCCGAATCAAAGATATCATCGAACCTTCCTGGTATTTTGTACGGTTATTACTGATCGATACGTGGTCCACCATTTTCGGACGAGCTACCTCATTCTGTCGGTCCCGATCGGCGCGCGACGCTTCCGAAGACCGCTCGTAGAGAGTCGGGGAGCGACACCGTAGTCCTTTCCCCGGCTCTCGGCGAACGGATCGGCCGACGGGAGCGGGTGCTATTTAAACGGCACGTATACCCAGCCCCGTCGTCTACTACCGCGCCAGCCGACGTTCCACACGCTATGTCCGTGACCATGGAGGAGTTCTTCGTCGAGGGGCTGCGAAAGATGTACTACACCGAACAGCAACTCGTCGACGCGCTGGAGGAACTGGAGGGCGGGTCGACCGACGACGAGGTCAAGCAAGCGTTCTCGGAACACCGCGGCGAGACGCAGGAACACGTCCAGCGACTCGAAGAGGCCTTCGAGTCCGTCGGCGAGGACCCACGGGCCGAGGAGGACGCGATCGTCGACGCGATGATCCAGGAACACGAGGAGTTCGTCGGCCGCGACCCCGACGAGGACGTGCTCGAACGGTTCAACATCGCGGCCGGCCAGAAGTCCGAGCACTACGAGATCGCCGCCTACGGGAACCTCATCCCCATCGCCGACGAACTCGGACACGACGGCGTCGCGGATACGCTGGAGCAGAATCTCCGCGAGGAGCAGGACGCGCTGGAGCAACTCTCCGAGATCGGCGAGGAGTTCGACCGCAGCGACGACCCGGGCGTCTGATCCGGGGACCCTCCGGCGGTCGAGGACGATCCCGAATCCCGAGTTTTTCGGCGCGAAATCGCGGGCAGAGACCTCCCTCAGAAGCGCGCCGTCCGTCCGGCGGCGGTCCACGCGTCCGTCGGCGCGCGGTCGGGGACGCGGACGTTCCGTCCCTGCAACTGGTCGACCCGACCCGCAAAGGTCCACCTTTCGCCGTCCCACGTCTCCGCGTCGTCTTCGGCCGCCGCGGCCAGTTCCTGATCGCGCAGGTGCGCGCCGATGGCGGCGACGATGGCCGCCGCCTCCTCGCTGTCGGCGTCGGCGGGCAGGTCGAGCGCGGCGGCGAGGGCGTCGACGTCCGGGACCTCAGATCGGAAGGTTGCCATGCTTCTTGTCGGGGTAGGATTTTCGCTTGCTCTTTAGCATCTCTAGGTCCTCGATGAGCCGCGCCCGCGTCTCCGTCGGCTCGATCACGTCGTCGAGGAATCCCCGATCGGCCGCCGTGTAGGGGTTCGCGAACTCCTCGCGGTACTCGTCGATGAGGTCCTGTCGGCGCGCCTCGGCGTCGCTCGCCTCCGCCAGTTCCTTGCGGTAGAGGATGTTCACCGCGCCCTGCGGCCCCATCACGGCGATCTCGGCGGTCGGCCACGCGTAGTTCACGTCCGCGCCGAGGTGCTTCGAGGCCATGACGTCGTACGCGCCGCCGTAGGCCTTCCGCGTGATGACCGTCAGCAGGGGCACGGTCGCCTCCGAGTAGGCGTAGAGGAGTTTCGCGCCGTGGCGGATGATGCCGCCGTGCTCCTGGTCGGTGCCGGGGAGAAAGCCCGGCACGTCGACGAGCGTCAGGATCGGGACGTTGAACGCGTCGCAAAAGCGGACGAAGCGCGCGCCCTTCTCGCTGGCTTCGATGTCGAGCGTCCCGGCGTTGACCCGCGGCTGGTTGGCGACGATTCCCACCGACCGGCCGTCCAGGCGAGCGAACCCGACGACGACGTTCTTCGCGAAGTCGTCGTGGACCTCGAAGAACGACCCCTCGTCGACGACGTGATCGACGACGTCCGTCATGTCGTAGGGCTTTCGCGGCTGGTCGGGGACGATGGTGTTGAGTTCCTCGGCGGCGCGCTCGGGGTCGTCCCACGGGTCGACCCGCGGCGGATCCTCGACGTTGTTCTGGGGCAGGTACGACAGCAGGAGCGCGATCTTGTCGAGCGCCTCCTCCTCGGAGTCGACCGCGAAGTGGGCGACCCCGCTCGTCGAGCTGTGGGCCACCGCGCCGCCGAGCTCCTCGAAGGAGACCTCCTCGCCCGTGACCGTCTTGATCACGTCCGGTCCGGTGATGAACATGTGGCTCGTGTCCTTCACCATGAAGACGAAGTCCGTGATCGCTGGCGAGTAGACCGCCCCGCCGGCGCAGGGGCCCATGATGGCCGAGATCTGCGGGACGACGCCGCTCGCCTCGGTGTTCCGGCGGAAGATCTCGCCGAAGCCGCCGAGGCTCCCGACGCCCTCCTGAATGCGGGCCCCGGCGGAGTCGTTGAGGCCGACGACCGGCGCGCCGACCTCCACCGCCTTGTCCATCACCTTGCACACCTTCTCGGCGAAGACCTCTCCGAGCGATCCCCCGAAGACGGTAAAGTCGTGGGCGAAGACGAACACGGTCCGGCCGTTGACCTCGCCGTAGCCGGTGACGACGCCGTCGCCGTACAGCTGTTTTTCCTCCATGCCGAACTTGTGCGTCCGGTGGGTGCGGAACCGGTCGAACTCGTTGAAGGTACCGTCGTCGAGGAAGTAGTCGATCCGCTCGCGGGCCGTCATCTTCCCCTTGTCGTGTTGGGACTCGATCCGCTCTTCTCCGCCGCCCTCGAACGCCTCCTCTCGTTTTCGGCGGAGTTCGTCGATCCGGTCCTCCATCGTCACGTCGGACCACCTTCGGTCATTGTGGGAGACATGCACGACCCACCTCAAAAAGGATTCCGCAAAACGGCAAAAACCGGTTCGTCGTCCGTCGAATTCTCGCCCGTCGAAACGCCGCCCCGACGTCGTCGGGGCGCGCCGTCGCGGACGGCACGGCCGCTGGCGGCTGGCGTCGTCAGGAGTACGCGATCGGTATTAGGCTTCCGCTCGAATGCCCGCTTTCTTGCGCGTGACGTAGCCGGCGATGCGGTTTCGGACCTCCTTCGACTCGACGTTCGTCAGCTTCTCGACGCTCTCTTTGTTCGTCTCGAAGTCGGTGTTGAACGCCTCCGGGTACCGTTCGAGCAGGAGGTTCCCCATCTGTTTGACGTACTTCGGTTTGATCGCCATGCCGGAGGATTTCCCGGAGAGCCACTAAAACGATTCGTTCCGCGCCTCCGATCCGTCCGTCTCGCTCGTACGTCGCGGCCGCGGCGTTCGCTCGTCACGCGTCGTCGTGCTCTTCGCGCGCCCGGCGACGCTCGCGCCAACCGGTGATCTCGCCGAGGCGTTCGAACGCCTCGACCTCCGCGGGACCGCCGCACGTTCGGACCGTCTCCTCGAAGTACGCCAGCCGATCCAACAGCGCGTCCGCGTCGTACGACGGCACGTCGAGCCGCGAGGCGGCCACGGTGGCGTCGATCACGGCGTACAGCCCCCGGTTGATGGTCGGTACCCGCTCGCGCAGGACGGCGCTCTCGATCGGATCGAGTTCCCACCGCTCGCGGCGCGTCCCCTCCACGTCGTCGCTCTCGACGCGCGTCGCGCGCACTTCGACCCACGCGTCGGCACCGGGCAACACCGGCTCGTCCTCCTCGCGGATCGTCAGCGCGGCGTCGACGAACTCCCGCGGGTCGGACGTGAACTGCACCACGCCGCCGCCCCGCCGGTGGAAGTTGCGGCGAGTTCGGGTGTTCCCCCACGTCGTCGCAGTGACGAGTTCCCCCGCAGCGGCGGGCGCGCGGAGCCCGAGCGCGGCCACGTTCCAGCGCCCGTTCGGTCCGAGCGTCGCGACGACCGACTCCGTGACGCCGCGGAGGTCGACCGGCCACGCCGCGCCGGCCGCGACCGAATCGTCCCCGCTCACACCGCCACCCCCCGTTCGAGCGCGACGAAGAGCGCGGCGGCGGTGATGTCCGCGGTCGTCCCCGGGTTGCGGCCGTCGGCGACGAGTTCGTCGGCGAGCGCGGCGACCGCCTCGGGATCGCCGCGCACCGCCGCGGCCCGCCGGCTGACGTCCGCCGCGACGGCCTCGCCGTGCTGGACGGCGACGAGCGAGTCCGGCTCCTCGGCGAGCAGATCGAGGAAGGTGCGCGCCGCCCGGTCGAGCACCGGGCCGTCGTCGGCGAGGATCCCCTCCGCGGCGCCGAACGTCCGCCGAAACTCCCCGGTCCACTCGCGGGCGTTCCCGTCGCGGTCGGCGCTCATCTCCATCACGTCGTACAGCGTCAGTTCGCGCTCCCTGAGCGCCGGGATCGCCTCCCCACCCCGGCGAACGTCGAGGTCCCCCGCGCCCGCCGGCGGATCGCCGACGGCCACGTTCGCGTGTTCGAACGCGCGGTAGAATCCGGCGGCGTCCTCGACGGTCGTCGACTCGGCGACGGCGGCGGCTCCCCCGGGCGTGAGATCCCCTCCGGCCGCGGCGCTCACGAGCGGAACGAGGAGCAGGAGGCAGCCGAACTGGGTGTTTCCGCCGCCCTGCCTCGCGGCCATCCCCGCGACCGCGCGCTCGAACGCCTCGCCGACCGGCGCGCCAGCCGCGGCCCGGTCGAGTCCCCGACGCGCGCCCACCGCGCCCGCGAGAAAGTGCTCGAACCGGAGGTCCGGAAAGTCGCGGCGGCGGTCGACGTTCCCGGGCTTCGGCGTGCCCGCGACTTCGAGCAGGAGCGCGAGCTCCGCGTGCTCTGCGGGCGAAAACGACGCACCCCGCCGACCGTCGTCGTCTTCCGTCATCGCGTCGCCCCCGTCGCCGGTTCGACCCGTCCGTCGAACCACTCCTCGACCGCCGCCCGCACGCGGTTGAGCACGCGCGGGTCGTCGCTCGGCCGGCCGACGCTCACCGCGTCCGCGCCGTGGTCGAGGTACTCGCGGACCGTCTCCCGATTCCTGACGCCGTTGTTGGCGATCAGCAACAGCCCCTCCGACTCGGCGACCCGCGCGACCTCGCCGACGATGGGCTCCGAATCCATCGCGTCCACGTGGATCGCGTCCGCGCCGGCCGCGGCGACCGCCCGCGCCGTCTCGGGGAGGTCGACGCCCGGGACCCCCGCGCGGACCTTCACGCTCACCGTCGCGCCCGTTTCGCCGGCGGCGGCGACGTACTCGCACAGGCGATCCGCGTCGCGCAGGAGCGTCTCGCCGCAGCCGACGGCGCAGAGTTCCGCCTGCCGACAGTGGGCGTTGAGTTCGAGGACCGCGTCGCGGGCGGCGCAGATGCGCGCCGCCCGCCGGACGGGCTCGACCGTCGCGCTCCGGACGTTGACGCCGGCCCGCAGGGGCGCGCCGTCCAGCTTCGACAGCTCGCGATCCAGAAAGGCGAACGGGTCGTCGGGCAGGAACTCCGTCCGGTCCCGATCCGCCGCCATCGCGGCGGCGGCCTCCCGCGAGTCGGCGTCGAGGGCGATCCCACCGAGGAACGCCATTCCGGCGTACTCGGCGGCGTTCAGCGCCCACTCGGCGTCCGACCGTCCGCTCAGGCTCGCGAGCGCGACGCGCGGCTCGAACACGGTCAGGCGACCTCCCGGAGCGCGTCGTCGACCGCCCGGGCGACGCGCGCCGCGTCCTCGGGGCCGTCCATCCGGGTGTCCGTCCGAACGACCGGTCGATCGAGGTCGGTGCCGTCGGCCTCGTCGAGCACGAACGCGTCGGCGAAGGGGTAGGCCTCGGCGACGCCCGCGGTGCTCGCCTCGTAGCCGACGCCGCGCATGAGTTCCGCGGCGGGACCGGAGAAGACGCGGTCCTCGACGAACGGCGAGACGGCGACGACGGGCGTCGCGTCGAGCGCCTCGCGAACGCCCGGCAGGGCGAGCATGGGACCGATGCTGGTGACGGGGTTCGACGGCCCGACGACGACCGGCGCGGCGAGGGCGGCGAGGGTCTCCGCGGTCGGTTCGGCCGACTCGGCCCCGCGAAACTCCACGTCCTCGACGGCCGGGTCGCCCCGCCGCGCGACCCAGTACTCCTGGAAGTGCATTTCGCCCTCGTCCGTGCGGACGATCGTCGCCACCGGGTCGTCGCTCATCGGCACGAGATCGAGGTCGAGCCCGAACGCGTCCGCGAGCGTTCGCGTGACCTCCGTGAGCGTGCGCCCCTCGTCGAGGAGGCTCGTCCGCGTGACGTGGACCGCGCGGTCGCGGTCGCCGATCGTCATGAACTCCGCGACGCCGGAAAAGCGCCGCCACCGGGCGATCTCGCGCCCGTTCGTCTGCGCGTCGTCGGGGAGGTACCGCGGGCCGCGTTCGAGGCCCGCCGCCTCCGCGATGCGGAACAGTTCGGCGTTCGTCTCGCGCGTGTCGCCGTCGATCCCCCACCACGTCCCCCGGTCGAGGACGCCGCCGCCGTGAAAGAGCACCGTATCGAGGTCCGGACAGACCAGGAGGCCGCCGAGTTCGACGTCGTCGCCGGTGTTGCCGACGACGGTCGTGGCGGCCGGATCGAACACCCGCGCCGCGCCGTCGAGGAGCTTCGGCGTGCCGGTCCCCCCGGCGAGGAAGGTGAGCATGGTCGGCGTTGGACGGGCGACGATTTGTATCCTCCCCTCGCGGACGAGACGGGTCAGTACCCGTACTCGGATTCTTTCAGCTGGACGTACCGACCCTTCCGGAACCTGTACTTTCGCTTTTTGTACGCCGACACCAGCTTCACCGCGTTCACCCCGGCGGCCATCTTCCGCGCTTCGAACAACCGCAGCCCCTCGCCTTCGACCATGAGGTTTCTCGCAGTTTTGAACGCCCAGTCCCAGTCGGCCGGACCGTAGTCGTGAACCACGTCCGCCATGGAGACGTTCCGCAGCACCTCGTCGCCGATGGCGACCTTCCAGCGGTCGTTGTACGTCGAGAGGTCGCCCGCGGCGGCGAGTTCGCCCGCGATGGCCCCGGTCCGAACGGCGACGTGGTCGCCGCCCTCGTGGAACGCGGAGGTGGCCCCCATCGCCCCGCCGACGACCGCGACGCCGGCCTTCGTCGGCGAGTCGATCGGGCGCGTCGAGGAGATGGGGTACGTCTCCGTCCCCTTCGCCTTCCCCCGGTTTTCGACCAGCGGAAAGTCGGTCTCGACGTCGTACTCGTCGCCGTACTCCAGTTCCAAGAGGCGGCGGACGTACTCGCGGCCCGGCGGGATGCGTTCGTCGTCCGGGCGGAGCAGCGCGTACTCGTCCCGGTCGTCGATCTCGTCGATGTCGAGCGCGATGGGCATCGTCAGCCCGATCCGCGCCACGCCGTCGTCGTTCGGAAAGATCCACGGGTAGGCGGTGTGGCCGGGCATGTACCCCCACCAGAACCTGATCGCGCCGCTGACCTCCTCGTACACCTCCGGCGGAAGGCGGCGGTGCTCCTGGTAGGCGATGTGGTTCGCCCGCGTGGAGGCCAGCCGCTCCGAGGCCTTCTCGCCGTCAGGGAGGTACTCGTCGAGGACGCGGTTCGTCACCGTCCGCTGGGGGCCGTCCGCGAGGATCAGCACGTCCGCGCCGAGGTCGGTGCCGTCCTTGAGGCGGACGACGTGGCGGGGGTCCGACCCGGTCGCGTCGAGGTCGGTGTCGACGCCCTTGACGGACGCTTTGACGCGGTACCCCGCGCCCGCCTCCTCCGCGCGTTCGCGGAGCCAATCGTCGAACCGCGCGCGGTGGAACGTGTACCCAAAAGCGTCGTAGGACGACTCGATGCCGGTCTTCCGGAGCGTCAGTGACTCGGTGGGGCCGACGAACTCCGCGCGGTCGAGGTCGTGGAGGACGATCCCGTCCGGCATCTCGTTGGGGTGGATGCCCATGATGTCGACCCAGTAGTCGAGGATGCCGGCCGCGTCCGTCGAGTCCGGCCCGAGCCCCTCCCGGTCGGCCCGCGGAACCCCCTTTTCGAGGACGACGGCCTCCGCGCCGGCCGAGGCGGCGGCGTGCGCCGCGGACGAGCCGGCGGGGCCGCCCCCCACGATGGCGACGTCTACGTGCTTCATACTCCTTACCCGGCCCGGCGTCGCCATTAATGGTCCGGAACGGCGTGCTGGACGTAGAGACTGTCGTCTACGGGAGGACGAATTTTCGGCGCGCCTTTCTACTGATCGTTCCCGCACGCGCGTCGGGGATCGTGACGCGCGACGAGCGGCGGGCGCGCCGCCGCGAGGCGGCCGCCGATGCGGGAAGGGGGACGCGCCTGCCGAGGGAGGTGCACTCATAGTCCCCCTCGAACAACGGTGGCCCATGACCGATCCGGACGTCGTCGTCCTGCGACAGAAGATCCACGGCATGTCGGCCGAGGGGTACGCCGACGCGATCCGCGATCACCTCCCGGGGGCGACGGTCGCCGTCGCGCGGACGCCCGACGAGGAGCGCGAACTGCTGACCCGAGCGACGGTGGCGACCGGGCTCGCGATCGAGCCCGACTCGCTGGCGGACGCGGCGAACCTCGAACTGTTCGCCTGCGTCTACGCCGGCACGGGCCACCTGTCGATCGAGGCGTTCGAGGAGCGGGGCGTCGCGGTCACGAACGCCTCGGGCGTCCACGGACCGAACATCGCAGAGCACGTCGTGGGAAGCATCCTCCTCTTCGTCCGGGGGTTCGACCGGGCGTGGCGGCGGAAGGAGCGCCGGGAGTGGCGGTCGTTCCAGGCTCGCGAACTGGCGGGGAGCACGGTCGCGGTCGTCGGACTCGGCGCGATCGGCGAGACCGTCGTCGACCGCCTCGAACCGTTCGGCGTCGACACGATCGGCGTCCGGTACTCGTCCGAGAAGGGCGGGCCGACCGACGAGGTGCTCGGCTACGACGACCTGCACGACGCTCTCGCCCGCAGCGAGTACGTCGTGATCGCCGCGCCGCTCACCGAGACGACGCGAGGGCTGTTCGACGAGGCGGCGTTCCGGACGATGCGGCCCGACGCCGTGCTCGTCAACGTCGGCCGCGGCCCCGTCGTCGACACCGACGCCCTCGTCGACGCGGTCCGAACGAACGCCGTCCGCGGCGCGGCGCTCGACGTGACCGACCCGGAACCGCTCCCCGAGGATCACCCGCTGTGGACGTTCGACAACGTGTTCGTCACGCCGCACAACGCCGGCCACACCCCGGCGTACTGGGACCGGCTCGCGGACGTCCTCGCGGGGAACGTCCGGCGGCTCGACGCCGGGGAGACGGACCTCGAAAATCAGGTGATCTGACTCGTTCCGATCTACGCCGTCTGCGGCTCCGCGATCGGATTCCGGAGCGTGCCGATCCCCTCGTAGGTGATCTCGACCACGTCGCCGGGTTCGACGAGTCCGGGGTTCGCCGGGCTGCCGAAGGCCACCACGTCGCCGGGGCGGAAGGTGAACCGCTCGGAGAGGAAGGAGACGACCTCGAACGGGTCGAACAGCATCAGCTCCGTGTTCGCCTCCTGTCGCCGCTCGCCGCTCACGTCCGTGTGCATGTCGAGCCCCCGCGGGTCGAGGTCGGTCTCGATCCACGGGCCGAGCGGTCCCGACCCGTCGAACGCCTTTCTGGCCGTCCGCCCCCCCTGGTCGAGCGCGTCCACGTCGTTCATGATCGTGTATCCGCGGACGACCTCCGGCACCGCGTCGGGGGCGACGTCCCGGCACTCCTCGCCGATCACGGCGGCGAGTTCGCCCGCGTAGGTGAGTTCGTCGGTGAACGGAGGGTACGGGATCGGCTCCTCGTGCGCGATGACCGACGTCGGCGGCTTGATGAAGAAGTCCGGCTCCTCGGGTCGGTCGTACTCCATCTGCGCCAGCGTCTCGGCGTAGTTCCGCCCGACGCAGTACAGCGCCGAGGGGACGCAGGGCGCGAGCAGGTCCGCCTCGCGCCCCACGGCGTACTCGGTTCCGTCGGCGACGATCGAGCCGTCGCGGTACTCTCCGGTGACGACCCCGTCGGGGGTCGCCGCGCGAGCGAGTCGCATACCCCACCGTTGCGAGGGGGGACCAAATGCGTGTCGTTGAACGCCGTTCGTTCAGCGCCCGGTCTCCGCGATCACCCTCGCCGGGTTTCCGCCGACGACGACGCCCTCCGGCACGTCGTCCGTCACCACCGCCCCGGAGGCGATCGTGACGTCGTCGCCGACGGTGACGCCGGGGTTGATGACCGCGCGTCCCCCGATCCACACGTCGTCGCCGATCGCGACCGGCTTTCCGTACTCCAGTCCCTCGTTCCGTTCCGCGGCGTCGGTCGGGTGCGTGGCGGTGTACACGTGCGCGCCGGGGCCGACGAGGCAGTTGTCGCCGACGTCGACCCGGCAGACGTCGAGCACGACGCAGTCGAAGTTGGCGTAGAACCCGTCCCCGACGTGAACGTTGGAGCCGTAATCGCAGCGAAAGGGCGGTTCGACGAAGATGCCCTCCTCGGTCGAGCCGAACAGCTCCGCCAGCAGGGACCTGCGGGCGTCGTGGTCCGTCTCGACCGTCCGGTTGAACCGGCGGGTGAGCCGCCGCGCGCGTTCTCGCTCCTCGACGAGCGTCGGGTCCGTGGGGTCGTACATGTCGCCGGCCAGCATCTTCTCCTTCTCCGAGCGCATTCCGTGTCGATCTCTCCGCGCGGACCTAAGTAGGTGTGCGTCCGGCTCTCGGACTCTGTGCGTCGGCGCGCGTGATCAGACCCAGCCGTTCTCGACGAGCAGTTCGCCGTTCAGGACGCTCGCGCCGGCCGCGCCGCGGATCGTGTTGTGCGACAGGCAGTTGTACTTCACGCCGCGGGGGGTCTCCTGGATGCCGCCGGCGGAGACCTGCATACCCCGCCCGCGCATGCGGTCGAGCCGAGGTTGGGGGCGGTCGGGTTCGTCAGACCCGAACACGTGGACGAGCCGGTCCGGCGAACTCGGCAGGCAGAGCCCCTCCAGCGAGCGCATCGCCTCCGCGACGTCGTCGGCGCTCGGCCGGTCGGCGAGGTCCGCGAAGACGTTCTCCAGGTGGCCGTCGAGCGACGGAACGCGGTTGCAGGAGGCCGACACCTCCACGTCGTGCCACCGGATCTCCGCGCCGTCGAAGTCGCCGAGGAGCTTTCGGCTCTCCGTCTCCATCTTCTCCTCCTCGCCGCCGATGTGCGGTAGGACGTTGTCGAGGATCTCCATCGACGTGACGCCGGAGTAGCCCGCGCCGGAGACCGCCTGCAGCGTGGAAACGTGGACGCGCTCTAACCCGAACTCGCGGAGCGCGGCGAGCGTCGGGACCATCGTGATCGTCGAGCAGTTCGGGTTCTTCACGAGCGCGCCGTCCCAGCCGCGCTCGTCGCGCTGGACCTCGATGAGGTCGAGGTGACCGGGGTTGACTTCGGGGATCGTGAGCGGCACGTCGTCGGCGACCCGCTCGTTCGAGGAGTTCGAGGAGATCACGAAGCCCGCCTCCGCGAGCTCCGGCTCGATCGCCGCCGCCGCGTCCGACGGCAGGGACGAAAAGAGGAGATCCACGTCGTCCGGGACGTCGTCCGCGGCGGTCCGCCGGACGGTGAGGTTGGCCACGTCCTCCGGGATGGGCGTGTCGACCCGCCACTTCGCCGCCTCGCGGTACGACTTCCCCGCGCTGTCGTCGCTCGCGGTCAGCGCCGCGAGTTCGAACGTCGGGTGGTCGTCGAGGAGCTGGATGAATCGCTGTCCGACCGCACCGGTGGCGCCGAGGACGCCGACTCGTACAGACATTGCCCTGTGCTAGGGCGACACGAGGATAAGGGGGTTTGGGTTCGCGCGTATCCCGCCGAACGACCGTGTAGGATTCGAGAATCGGCGACGAAAACGGCCGACGGCTGAACGATCCTCGGCTGACGCCGCGCTCGCCCTTCGATCGGCCGGCCGCGCTCGGTGGCGGATAATCTGCTACATCGTTACGTACTGAAATTATATCGGGTGCGTCCGTCGTCGAGGGTCGGAGCAGCGCGCCGACGGGCGACCGGGAACGGTACGAAACCAGTATATGCGTCCGATTCCTACGTTCGGAGGCGTGCCTTTGTCCCCGCCCGAGTTCTCCCGCCACGGGAGCGATGACCGCGCGGCGAACCCGAGCACGCGACAGTCGCGGTCGCGCGCGCGACCGTGGGTGCCGTCCGCCACCGACTGCGGAACGCCCGGCACGAGGGTTTCCCGGCCGACTCGGCACGCAGCCAGGGGTGACGCCGGTCGTTAGTGTTCCGGGCGCACATCGACCTTTTACGCTGCGCGAGCCTGCGGCTCGCTCGGTAAAAGCTCGACCAAAAGCCTGCGTCAGGGGCTTCGCCTTCCTTGGCCTCGCGCTCACGTCAGTTCGCGCGAGTGAACCGGCGACCTGCCGGGTCCTTCGGACCTCTTGGTCGCCGGATGCTCACCCTTCAGTCCGCCTTACTTTCACCGAATCTATCAGTGGATTCTCGCCGATAGTGTTCGGATGCTTATTTTGAACATAATATGAGTATAGATTTAAATACATGAATATGCACCTATATCGGGTTTTCACAAGCTCGATAGATTTCTTGGGCTATCGCCAAGACTTCATCGAAGGAGACAATCTTAACATGCGAGAGCAACAAGTCCCCGGTGATGAATAGGTCCAATCAGGAGTGGTGGCCGAATCAGCTGCAGTTGGATACCCTGGATCAGAACGCTCGCCGGGTCGATCCGATGGGCGAGGAGTTCGATTACGCCGAGGAGTTCGAGACGCTCGACCTCGACGCCGTGAAGGCGGACGTCGAAGCGGTGATGACGACGTCGCAGGACTGGTGGCCGGCTGACTACGGCCACTACGGGCCGCTCTTCATTCGGATGGCGTGGCACAGCGCCGGCACGTACCGCACCAGCGACGGCCGCGGCGGCGCGTCCGGCGGCACACAACGCTTCGCGCCCCTCAACAGTTGGCCCGACAACGCGAACCTCGACAAGGCTCGGCGGCTGCTCTGGCCGGTCAAGCAGAAGTACGGCCGCAAACTCTCGTGGGCCGACCTGATAGTCCTGGCCGGGAACGTCGCCCTGGAGTCGATGGGATTCGAGACGTTCGGTTTCGCCGGCGGGCGCGAGGACGCCTTCGAGCCCGACGAGGCCGTCGACTGGGGGCCCGAGGACGAGTGGGAAGCGTCCGAGCGCTTCGACGGCGACGGGGGGCTCGAGGAGCCGCTCGCCGCCACCGTGATGGGTCTCATCTACGTGAATCCGGAGGGACCGGACGGCGAGCCGGATCCGGAGAAGTCGGCAGAACGGATTCGAGAGTCGTTCGGCCGGATGGCGATGAACGACGAGGAAACGGCCGCGCTCATCGCCGGCGGACACACGTTCGGAAAGGTCCACGGCGCCGCCGATCCCGACGAGCACGTCGGCCCCGAGCCCGAGGCGGCCCCCATCGACCAGCAGGGCCTCGGCTGGGAGAGTAGCCACGGCTCCGGCAAGGGGGCCGACACGATCACCAGCGGGATCGAGGGGCCGTGGAACGCCACGCCGACCCAGTGGGACACGGGCTACCTCGACAACCTGCTCGACTACAAGTGGTGGCCGGAAAAGGGTCCCGGCGGTGCGTGGCAGTGGACCACGCAGAACGGCGAACTCGACGGCGCCGCGCCGGGCGCCGAGGATCCGTCGGAGAAGGAAGACGTGATGATGCTGACGACGGACATCGCCCTGAAGCGAGACCCGGACTACCGGGCGATCGTCGAGCGCTTCCGGGAGAACCCCGACGAGTTCCAGGAGGCCTTCGCGAAGGCGTGGTACAAGCTGATCCACCGCGACATGGGCCCGCCGTCCCGGTTCCTCGGCCCGGAAGTTCCGGAAGAGGAGATGCTGTGGCAGGACCCCGTCCCCGACGTCAACCACGAACTGATCGGGGACGAAGAGATCGCCGCGCTCAAGGAGACGATCCTCGCTTCGGAACTATCCGTCTCCGAACTGGTCAAGACCGCCTGGGCGTCGGCGTCGACGTACCGCGACAGCGACAAGCGCGGCGGCGCGAACGGGGCCCGCATCCGACTCGAACCGCAGAAGACCTGGGAGGTGAACGAGCCGGAGCAGCTGGCGACCGTGCTGGAAACCCTGGAGGGGATTCGGGAGGACTTCAACGGCTCGCGGTCCGACGGAACGAGAGTCTCGCTCGCCGACCTGATCGTGCTGGGCGGCTGCGCAGCCGTCGAGCGGGCGGCGAGGGACGCCGGGTACGACGTGGACGTGCCGTTCGAACCGGGCCGTGCCGACGCCACGCAGGAACAGACCGACGTCGACTCGTTCGACGCGCTCGAACCGAAAGCCGACGGGTTCCGCAACTACCTCGGTGACGAGCACGACCGCTCGGCGGAGGAGTTGCTGGTCGACAAGGCCGACCTCCTGACGCTGACAGCTTCCGAGATGACGGTGCTGGTCGGCGGCATGCGCGCGCTGAACGCGAACTACCAGGGGTCCGACCTCGGCGTCTTCACCGACCGGCCGGGGACGTTGACCAACGACTTCTTCGTGAACCTGCTCGACATGGACTACGAGTGGGAAGCGGCCTCGGAATCCCGAGATATCGTGGAGTGGGAAGCGTCCCCCGAAGCCCAAGAAATTTACGAGCTGCGCGACCGTGAAACGGGCGAAGTCGAGTGGAGGGGAACTCGCGTGGACCTCGTCTTCGGGTCGAACTCCCGGCTTCGAGCCATCGCGGAGGTCTACGGAAGCGACGACGCCGAGGAGAAATTCGTGCGCGACTTCGTGGACGCGTGGAACAAGGTGATGAGCCTCGATCGCTTCGACCTCGAATGACGGTTCCCGCTGGTCAACCACCCGCCTGATACCGGCCGACACCGGGGCGTACCGTCGGATGCGAGCCGCCTCGATCGAGCGCAACGCCCATGTCACTCGACGGGCAGAGTCCGCCATGGACCGCTCGCAGTTCGTCCGGCTCTCGCTTCTCGCGTTCGGCCTCGTTCTCCTGAGCTTTCTGCTCCTCGGAACGACGCGAATCTTTCTCCCATTCCGCGTCTCGCAGCTCATCGCCGCGCCGGTCGTCGCGAGCGCGTTCCTCCTCGTCGTCTATCTGTTCGTCCGCGCCACCCTCTCCGCGGTCGGCGTGAACCGGATCGAGAAGTGACCGATAGGGCGCGAGGGAGAGCGGATCCAAGACTCGTCAGCGCGGCAGGTCGCACAGTCGTCCGGCGAGGTACCGGCTCCCCCCGTAGACGACGACCGCCGCGACGGCGGCGACGATGGACACCCCGGCGACGGAGACGCCGACCTCGGAGGAACCGAACGGGTTCTGCCCGCCGGCGTCGACGTACGCCGCGACGGTCGCGGCGCCGCCGTGGCCGAGCAGGAAGAAGGCGTTCGTCAGCAGGACGGCGAACCCGCCGGTGACGAGACCGACCATGGAGGCGACGTCTTCGAGGTTCAAGAGGGTCCGCGCCTGTCGCTCCGTGAGCGTCGGTTCGAGCCGAAGCCGCCGGAGCGCGACGCCGCCGAGACAGCCGGCGGTCCCGATCTCGATGACGGCCGCGAACGCGCCCAACAGCGCGATCTTCGGCGACGCGGCGAGGACGCTCCCGCCCGAGAACGACGCCTTGACCGCCGGCGGCAGCGTCGCCGCGATCGGGAGGACGAGCGCCAACAGGACGAGCAGTCCGCTCTGCCACGCCAACTTCCGCGGGATCGACTGCTTGAAGTAGCTGAACCGCCGCATCCGGAGGCGTTCGTACGGCGACTCCGACAGCATCGCACGCGCGATCTCGTCCTCGATCTGTGTGTCCGTTTCCATGGTCTTCGCGCCGCACCCGCGCGGCCTTACTGCTCCGTATCTCGAATCGTCGTGATATAGCCGTTGATTCGGTAACCGACCGGTTCGACGAAGTTCCAGCTGTAACACTTGTGTCCGGGTGCGCGCTCTCGCTCCCGGCAATCGTCTCTCACGGCCCGAACGACGCCGGAACTGCACGTTCCCCGCCGGAATCGCCGGGGTCGCACGTCTCGCACCGCGGTAATGTCTAACCGATTATAAATACGCGGAGATAGTCCCGAATTATGTAAGATTTCCAATATTATTATGCCTGTGCGGTACTAAGAACTCATGTTATGGCAACAGTAGGGCCCGAATCGCTCTGGCTGTGGATCGGTACCATCGGAATGACCATCGGAACGCTGTACTTCGTCGGGAAAGGTCGCGGCGTCCGCGACGCGAAGATGCAGGAGTTTTACATCATCACGATCTTCATCACGACGATCGCGGCCGCGATGTACCTCGCGATGGCGACCGGATTCGGCCTGACCGAGGTCACGGTGAACGGACAGGCGCTCGAAATCTACTGGGCGCGGTACGCGGACTGGCTGTTCACGACGCCGCTTTTGCTCCTCGATCTCGCGCTCCTCGCGGGTGCGAATCGGAACACGATCGCGACGCTCGTCGGCCTCGACGTGTTCATGATCGCGACGGGGGCCATCGCGACGTTCACCACGGTCGCGTCGTACCGCATCCTCTGGTGGGGAATCAGCACCGGCGCGTTGCTCGTGCTGCTGTACGTCCTCGTCGGGACGCTGTCCGAACAGGCCCGCACCAAATCCGGCGAGGTTCGGTCGCTGTTCGGCACGCTCCGCAACCTCGTCATCGCGCTGTGGCTGCTGTACCCCGTCGTGTGGATCCTCGGGACCGAGGGAACCATCGGCGTCCTCCCGCTGTACTGGGAGACCGCGGCGTTCATGATCCTCGACCTCTCGGCGAAGGTCGGGTTCGGCGTGCTCCTGCTGCGGAGCCGGTCGGTGCTCGCCGAAGCCCGCGCCCCCACGGCCGCTCCGACGGCGTAGCTCCGCATCGATCGCGTCGCCGGTGACGAGACGGTCCCCGCTCGTCGTCGGTCGACGACCGACGGCCACCCGTCGGAGAGGACGACCACGGGGCCGCCGAAGATGATCACGTCACTCACGTACTTCGAATTTCTCGCGCTGTTCGTGCTCCCGCCGACGCTGGCGCTTTTCGCCCTCCGCCCGCCGTCGATCGTTCGGTCGGCCGGTCGCGTCCGGGTCGGGATCGCGCTCCTCGCCGCAATCGGACTCGTCTACACGACGCCGTGGGACAACTACCTCGTCTCGAAGGGCGTCTGGTCGTACGGTTCGGGGACCGTCACCGGACGAGTGTGGCACGCGCCCGTCGAGGAGTACGTCTTCATCGTCCTCCAGTCGGCGTTGACGGGGCTCTGGACCGCTCGGATACGCGAAGCTCGCGGCCGGTCGTTCGCTTCCGATCCGGAGCTTTCGATCCCGTTCCCGAGGCGCGTCGTCGGGGTACTCGCCGGCGCTTCCATGGGGGCGGTCGGCGCGTTCCTGCTCCGGGGCGATCCAACGTTCTACCTCGGGTCTATCCTCCTGTGGGCCGCGCCCGTTTTCGCGCTCCAGTGGGGGTTCGGCTGGCCGTACCTCTTCCGGCACCGCCGGACGGTCGCCCTCGGCGTGCTCGCCCCGACCGCGTACCTCTGTCTCGCCGACCGGTTCGCCATCGGGCTCGGCATCTGGCGGCTCTCGCCGCGGTACACGACCGGCGTGTCGATCGCCGGGCTTCCGGTCGAGGAGGCGGCGTTCTTCCTCGCGACGAACGCGTTCATCGTCCAGGGGCTCCTCCTGTTCCTGTGGGTGGTCGACCGATGGCGGTAGCGGCGCTCGCCCCCGCGGCGACGGATCGGTCGGCGGTCGTCCGGCTCGCCTACTACCCGGTGTGGGGCTCAGTCGCCGTCCTCGTCGCGGCGTTCGCGGTCGGCGCGGATCTTCCGATCGCGTACCAGTACGCGCCGCTCGTCGCGAGCGCCCTGCTCTTCGGCCTCCCGCACGGAGCCGCGGACCACCTCGCCCTGTGGCGCGCTCGTGGGACGCGGCCGACCCCGCGCCGAATCGCGCTCGTCGGAGTGTCGTACCTCGTTCTCGGCGGTGCGTACGCGGCCGCGTGGTTCGTCGCGCCGACCGCCGCGTTCGCGTCGTTCGTCCTCCTCGCGTGGGTCCACTGGGGACAGGGCGACCTCTACTCGCTCCTCGCGTTCGTCGGCGCGGACCACCTCCGGACGCGGACGCAGCGCGGCCTGACGGTCCTCGTCCGGGGCGGGTTGCCGATGCTCGTCCCACTCCTCGCGTTTCCGGCGCAGTACCGGTTCGTCGCGTCGTCGCTCGTCGGACTGTTCGACCCCGCGGCCGCCGTCCACCTCGGATGGCTCTTCGCGCCCGCGACGCGGCTCGCGCTCGGCGCGGCGTTCGCGGCCGTCACCGCCGTCTCGGTCGCCGTCGGCTACCGCCGGCGCGACGCCGACGGGCGCGCGGGGTGGACCGTCGACGCCGTCGAGACGGGCCTGTTGTGGGCGTACTTCCTCGTCGTACCGCCGATCCTCGCCGTCGGCTGGTACTTCTGCGTCTGGCACTCGCTCAGACACGTCGTTCGGCTGGTGTCCCTCACGCCCCCGGCCGCCGACTCCGATGCGGACGGCGCGGCCGAGAGCGCGGTTCCGTCCGCGGCTCGCCGGTTCGTTCGCGAGGCGACGCCGTTGACGGCGGTCTCGCTGGCGCTCCTCGTCGCGCTCGCGTGGGCCGTCCCGCGACCGCCCGGCGGCGACCTCGCGGGACTCGTCGCGCTCTACCTGGTGCTCGTCGCCGCGCTGACGCTTCCGCACGTCGCGATCGTGAACCTCATGGACGCCGCGGAGGGCGTCTGGGACGCGCCCGGCACCGACGGGTGACGGCGCGGCGTCGGCCGGCCCGGCGTCGGTTCGCCGTCGAATCCGGCCGGCGCGCGGAGGCGTCCCCCGTCGATGGAAACCGTTTTTCGGCCGCCGGGCGAAATCCGCGGCATGAACGTGCGGGAAATCGCGGATCTCGGACCGGACGAACGCGCCGCCCTCTTCGAGCGCGACGCCGGCGTCGAGGCGGTCCGCGGCGACGTGCGGGAGATCGTAGCGCGCGTCCGCGACGAGGGGGACGTCGCGGTCAGGGAGTTCTGCCGGGAGTTCGACGGGGTCGAGGTCGGCAACCTCGACGTCACGAGCGACGCCGAGCGCGCGTACGACGCGATCGACGACGACGTGCGCGAGGCGATCCGGACGGCGGCGGCGAACGTCCGCGAGTTCCACGAGCGGCAGGTGCCCGAGGACTGGCGCGACGACTTCGGCGGCCGGGAGCTCGGCCGGCGGTTCCGTCCGCTCGAACGCGTCGGCGTCTACGCGCCCGGCGGGACGGCGGCCTACCCCTCCAGCGCCCTCATGGGCGTCATCCCCGCGAAGGTCGCCGGCGTCGACCACGTCGCCGTCGCCACGCCCCCGGCGGAAAACATCAACCCGGTGACGCTCGCCGCCATCCACGAGGCCGGCGCGGACGCCGTCTACAGCGTCGGCGGCGCGCAGGCCGTCGCGGCGCTGGCGTACGGAACCGAGTCGATCAACGCGGTCCAGAAGGTGGTCGGGCCGGGCAACCGGTGGGTCACGGCCGCGAAGGCGGCGGTCCGCGGCGACGTCGAGATCGACTTCCTCGCGGGGCCGAGCGAGGTGCTGGTGCTCGCGGACGACTCGGCCGACCCGACGCTCGTCGCGGCCGAACTCGTCGCGCAGGCCGAACACGACGCGAACGCCTCCGTCGTCGCCGTCACCGACGACCGCGAGGTCGCAGAAGCGATCGTCGCCGCGGTCGAATCGCAGGTCGACGGCCGCGCCCGCGCCGACGTCATTCGGGCCGCGCTCGACAACGACGCCAGCGGCGTGTTCCTCGCGCGCTCGATGTCGGAGGCGGTGCTGTTCGCCGAGGAGTACGCGGCGGAGCACCTCGCGATCCAGGCGCGCGACGACGAGGCGCTCCTCGACCGCGTCGACTCCGCCGGCAGCGTCTTCCTCGGACCGTACACGCCGGTCGCGGCGGGCGATTACGCCTCCGGCACGAACCACGTGCTTCCGACGAACGGCGGCGCGAAGCTCCACGGCGGGCTGTCGGTGGACGCGTTCGTGCGCTCGACGACGGTCCAGCGGCTCGACCGCGACGCCCTCGCTAACCTCTCGGAGACGATCACGACGCTCGCGGACGCGGAAGGGCTGGAAGCGCACGCGGAGAGCGTCCGACGGCGGTTCGAGTAGGGTTTGCCGTTCTCCGCGTCGTTCGGCGATCCGAACGGTTTCGTCGCCCCCCGCGTCGCTCACCGGCTCCGAATCGGTTCTACGCGGGCGCGGAGAGCGTCTCGGTTTCGTCGCCGCCCTCCCGCTCGCACTCGTCCGGCTCCTCGCCCATCTCGCCCGTGAGGAGCGCGAGCACGTCGCCGTAGTCGACGAGGCCGTCGCCGTTCGCGTCCAGCGCCGCCGGCACGCCGTCGCCGACCGGTTCGCCGACGAGGTCGAGCAGCATCTCGTACCCCTCGTCCGGGCTGACGGTCGCGTTCGCGTCGGCGTGCTGCGCCAGCGCGTCCTCGGCGGCGCTCTGCAGTTCCTCCTCGTCGTCGCCGAACAGCATGAGCGCGAGCGTCTTCTTCGAGAGGTCCGTGTGGTGGTTCCAGCCGAGGAGCCACTCCGCGCCGGGGCCGAAGGCCATCGCCGTCTGCGCCGGGCCGGTGTGGAAGTTCGACGCCCACGCGATCCCGAGGTGGTCGGAGATGACCTCCCCGAGCGCGTTGCTGAAGGCGTACTCGTCGTCGGCGTCGCGCTGTTCCTCGACGTACGCGAGGTCCTCCTCCGTGAGTTCGACGTGCGCGTGCTCTTCGACGACCTCGGCGACGTCGCCGCCGTCCTCGATCGCCTCGACCATCGTTTCGATGCTCGCCTCGGCGTCGGCGATCTTTTCGGTCTCGATCGGCGAGCCGTAATCGTTCCCGGTGGCGAGCCCGCCCGTCTCGTGGTCCGAGGTGACGATGACGAGCGTGTCCTCGTTCTCGGCCGCGTAGTCGAGCGCGAACTCGACGACGTCGTCGAACTCCTTGGTCTCGCCGATCGTCGCCGCGACGTCGTTGCCGTGCGCCGCGTGGTCGATCCGCGCCGCCTCGACCATCGCGAAGAACCCCTCGTCGCCCGCTTCGAGGTGGGAGACGGTGGCTTCGGTCATGTCGAGCAGGCCGGGCGTGGAGTCGTCGCGGTCGAGCGCGTACGGGACGTGGCTCTCCGAGAAGAGCCCGAGGAGCTTCTCGCCGCTCGCGTCGGCGAGATCCGAGGCGTCCGAGAGGAGTTCGTACCCCTCCTCCTCGGCCGTTTCGAGCTGCTCGTCGGAGAACTTCTCCGTCCCCCCGCCGAGGAGGACGTCCGCGCCGCTCGCGATCATGTCGTCCGCGATCTCCTCTTCGTTCCCGCGGTCGTAGTTGTGCGCCGCGTAGACGGCCGGCGTGGCGTGGGTGATCCGCGAGGTCGAGACGAGGCCGGTCGACATGTCGAGCGCCTCGGCGACTTCGAGGATCGTGGTCAGGTCGGTGACGTCCTCGCTCTCCTCGTCGCCGTAGACGGAGATCTGCCCGTTGTACGCCATGAACCCCGTCGCGAGCGCCGTGCCGGCCGCGGCGGAGTCCGTGACCTCGCCGCTCCGCGAGTCCGTCTGCGTGAGGCCGGTGTGCCTTATGTCCTGCATCGCCAGCCGGCCGTGGACCTCCTCCGTCACCTCGATGTGGTCGAAGCCCATCCCGTCGCCGATGAGCACCATGACGTTCTCGACGCCCATCCGTTCGAACGCCGATCCGGCGCTCGTCGCGGCCGGGCCGGCGCCCTCCTTCGCCATCCCCGCCGTGCTCGCGGTACCTGTGATCCCAAGTGCTGCAAGTGCTCCGATGAAGTCACGTCGTCGCATGACGGATCCCCCTTCTATGCAATGCATATTGAATTTCAGTATTTCTGTAATCTACTAATAGTAACATAAATATAGACTATGTATTCTCCGACAGCGACAAGATTAGAGGCATATATGACAGTTTTCGACTATTACTGTCCGTCGAGCCGCTCCGTCGGCGATCGGCGTCACAGTTAACACGCTCCGTGAGATACTACGGGCTATGAGCACGGGAACCGCCGAGAGCGAGTCGGGACCGCGGGTCGACGTGACCCGGGAGGCGGCCGAGCAGGCCCGCTCGCTTCTGGAGTCCGAAGGCATGGATCCGGAGATCGCTGGTCTCCGGCTGTTCGTCCAACAGGGCGGCTGCGCCGGCCTCTCGTACGGGATGCGCTTCGACACCGAACCGGAGGAGGACGACACGGTGACGGAACACCACGGACTGCGGGTGTTCGTCGACCCGGCGAGCATCAACTACATCGGCGGCAGTACGCTCGACTACGAGGGCGGGTTGCAGGCGGCGGGCTTTCACGTCGAGAACCCGAACGTCGTCAGCGAGTGCGGGTGCGGCGAAAGCTTCCGGACGTAGCTTATAGTGCGGGCGTTCGTACGCGCCGTCATGGAACTCGAACACGCCACCGCGGACGGCACGGCGGTGTACGTCGATCGAGCGACGGGCGAACGGGGATCGAAAGCGCCGTTTTTCGTCGTCTACGCGACCGACGCGGGCGAGACGCGATGGGGGTACCTCTGCGGCAACTGCGAGACGGTCGACAACGCGATGGACACGATGGGCCGCATCGAGTGCAACGTGTGCGGCAACATCAGAAAACCCGAGGAGTGGGACGCGGCGCACGAGTGACCGAACGGCCGGTTTTCGCCCGGCGTGCCAAAGTTTATCACGGAGGGTGTGGTAGAGAAACGTACATGGCCCCTGTTACCATGCCACCGGTCGAGGAGGCCAGGGACATCTTCAGACGCCTCGGGTACGCCGTCTCCGGCGAGGGGACGGAGCTTCGCGCGGAGCGAAAGTGGCGTACAGTCCGCGTCTCGGCGATGGACGGCGACGCCGCGGCCTCCGCGAAGCGCGTCCTCACCGACGGCGGCCGCGGGGACGATTCGCCGCTCCGCTGTTTCGTCACGTGGAAGGAGTATACGGGGGCGCTTTACGAGCGTCTGCGGGGGGCGAGTCCGTCCTACGAGTGGGCGATCATCGGCGTCGACGACGGCGGCGAGTACGAGGTCGTCATGCCCGACGACGGCGTCGCCGCCTGAACCGGGACGGCACGGTACCCCCGCGAACGCGGATTCTCATCGTTCTTCGCCGCGCGACTTATCTCGCTTCGTCCCGAACCGGCGGGTATGTTCGCCGGCCACGCCCTCCTGGCGTTCGCGCTCGTCGCGAGCGTCGCGGCCCGCTCCGGGCGGTCGCGGGAGCGCGCGCTCGCCCTCGGCGCCGTCGCGGCGGCGTACGCCGCGCTCCCCGACGTGGACATGAGCTACGCGCTCGTCGGCGTCGTCGGCGCGGCGGGGGGAGACGCCCTCGCGATCGCGTCGTCGTTCTGGGCCGCGGGAAATCTCGTCCACCGGGGGATCACCCACTCGCTCGTCGTCGCCCCGTTCGTCGCCCTCGCCGCGTTCCTCGTCGTTCGCGGGCGTCGGGGCGGGTCGACGGCCGATCGGGTCGCGGCCGCCGCGCTCGTCCTCTCCCTGATCGCGATCGCGGCCGCCGCGAGCGGACCGCTCGGCGGCGCGGTGATGGCGCTGTTCGGCGTCGGGGCCGTCGTCGTCGCCGAGGTCGTCGCCCGCCGGACCCACGTCCGACCGACGGCGGTCGCGGGCGCGGCGCTCTTCGGCCTCGCCTCCCACCCGTTCGGCGACTTGCTGACGGGCGAGCCGCCGGCGATGCTCTATCCCATCGACGCGGCGCTTTTCGTAGAGCGGGTGGCGCTCGCCTCGGATCCGACCGTCCACCTCCTCGGCGCGTTCGCCGTCGAACTCGCGACGATCTGGGCCGCGGTCGTCGTCTACTGCCGGCTCGCCGATCGGCCGATCCGCCCGGCGGTGAACCCCCGCGCGGCGCTCGGGTTGGGCTACGCGGCGTCGGTGCTCCTCATTCCGACGCCGACGCTCGACCTCTCGTACCCGTTCGTCTTCTCCGTGCTCGCCGTCGGCGCGATCGGCGTCGTCCCGCGCGTGCGACCGTTCCGGGGCCCGACGCTCGAAATCCCCGAGGCTCCCTCGGCGGCCCTCACCGGACTGGCCGCGGTGACGCTCGCCGGCCTCGCGTACGCGGCGGCGTACCTCGTCGCGTGAGGGCGGCCCGTGGCGAAACGCTTTGATGAGTCCGTTCCGTACGGCGACTCATGTCGAGTGACGGGTTGCGCGACGTGGTCGAGAGTCGACGGGTGAACGCCGGAATCGGGTGGGCGATCGTCGCGTTCCTCTGCGTCACGGCCGTCGTCGAAGTCCTCACCGACGATCCGGTCTGGGCCGGCTTCGTCCTCGTCGTCGCGGCGCTCGCGGTCGTTCCGGCGGTCGCCTACCGCGACCCGTCGGCGATGCTCCCGTGGGAGGTGCTCCTCCTCGCGTCGCTGCCGGTCATCGGCCGCGCGCTCATCGCGGGCCAGACGGTCGGCGGGTTCGCGCTCTCGGGGCGCGTCTCGACGTACTTCGCCGTCGCGGCCGTCGCGCTCATCGTCGCGGTCGAACTCGACGTGTTCACCCCCGTCCGCATGAACTACTCGTTCGCCGTGCTGTTCGTCGTCATCGCGACGATGGCCGCCGCGGGCGTGTGGGCCATCGTGCAGTGGTTCTCGGATCTGTACCTCGGGACGTCGTTCCTGCTCGACGGGCGGCCCGAGGAGGAGATCGAAACCGCGCTCATGCTCGATTTCGTCGCCGCGACCGCCTCCGGCGTCGGCGCGGGGGTCCTCTTCGAGTACTACTTCCGCCGCCGAACCGACTCGAGAAAGCGGCTGCCCGACGAACTGGGGGGCGAGGCGTGAGGGTGCGCGAGCGCCTCGGCGTCTCCGCGCGCCGACAGCGGCAGGCGACGCGGGCGATGCAGCTCTCGCTCGTCGGCCTCCTCTTCATCGGCTTCGATCGGGGGGACCTCGGGATCGTCGTCAACGCCGGTATCGCGCTGGCCATCACGTACCTCCCGGCCGTACTCGAACGCGACTACCAGATCCCGATGGACGCCGGGCTGACGCTGTGGATCACGACGGCCGTCTTCCTGCACGCGCTCGGCACCGTGGGCGCGCCCGGCTCCGAGGAGAACTTCTACGTCTCCGTCTGGTGGTGGGATCACCTCACGCACATGCTCTCCGCGAGCATCGTCGCCGCGGTCGGCTACACCACCGCCCGCGCGATCGACCTGCACACGGACGCGGTGCACCTCCCCGGGCGGTTCATGTTCGTGTTCATCCTCCTTTTCGTCCTCGCGTTCGGCGTCCTCTGGGAGGTCATCGAGTTCGTCGTCGGCGTCGCGGCCGCCTTCCTCGGCGGGGAGGCGGTGTTGACCCAGTACGGGCTGGCTGACACGATGCTCGATCTCGTCTTCGACGCAATCGGCGGGGTCGTCGTCGCCGCGTGGGGGGCCGCCCACTTGACCGACGTCGTCGGCGCGGTCGCCGCGCGGCTCGACGGCGCGCGTTCGTAGGCTCGGCGGCGAGCGAAGCGCGTCGGGGCAGCGTCGAACCGACGACACCCCGGCGAGTGGATTTTTACAACCGTGCGACGTACGAACGGCCGCGATGGTGTACAAGAAGATCACCCTCATCGGGCGGAGCGACGACAGTTTCGACGACGCCGTCGACGACGCGATCGACCGCGCGGAGCGGACGCTCGACAACGTCTACTGGGTCGAGGTCGACGAACTCGGCGTCGAGCTCAAGAGCGTGGAGAACCGGGAGTATCAGGCGGAGGTGACGGTCGCCTTCGAACTCGAAGAGTAGCCGCTCCGGCGGTCTCGCGTCGTCGAACGATTCGTTCGAACGGACCGTCGCGAGCAATCTACCGTCCTGATCGATCGACACTCCCGTCTTCCGGCCGACGAACGCATGGTAAAGTTGACACCGGAGAGGACGGACCATCGAACGATGACGCTCGTCGTGGTTCCCGTACGGTATCCGCTGTCGAATCACTCGAAAGCAACGCTCACGGAGGCCATACGCGTCGCGAAGGAACGGGGCGCGGAGCTGACGGTGTTCCACGTGGACCTGTACCAGAACAGCCACGGCGTCACGCGGACCGCGCTCAAACGGGCCGTCGAGGCCGAGTTCGGCCGCGTGCCGCGGGCGCGCTACGTCGTCCGACGCGGCTTTCTCGTCGAGGAGGCGATCCTCGAGGAGGCGGCGGCCGAGGAGGCCGACATCGTCGTCATCGGATCGAAGCAGGCCGGCCGGTGGCGGCGGATGCTCCGGAAGTTCCTCGACGACCCAGACGTCGAGTCGTTCCTCCGGGAGAAGCTCGACTGCACGGTGATAACGGTCCGGGCCGACTGACTCGCGCGGGCGGAGAAGTTACGCGCCGCCGCCGTCGTCGCCCGCCTCGCCGCCGTTCCGGCCGCCGACGTTCTCCGCCCCGTCGCCGTCGAACACCACGCGCTCCGCGGGCGCTTCCGGCCGTTCCACTTCCATCCGCACCCGCCCGCTCGTCTCGTCGAACACGAGGTGCTGGTGGGGGTACGCCATCTCCACGTCGGCGTCGGTCTCGTCGATCAGCTTCCAGATCTCCTCGTGTACCCTCGACTGCACCGTTCCGATCTTGTACGGAACGCGCGCCCAGTACCGCAGGTTCAACAGCACGCCGTTGTCGGCGTACGACTCGATGTAGCAGGTCGGCTTCGCGGGGTACCGGGCGTTTCCGATGCGGATCGCGGGACCGCCCTCTATCACCTCCGAGCAGTTTCCGGCGGCCCGCTCCATGATCCGCCGCGCGGCCTCGACGTCGCACTCGTACGTGACGAGCAGGGGGAGCGAGACGCGCGTCCGCTCGTCCTCGGCCGAGTGGTTGATCACGTCGCGCTCGCGGATCGACGAGTTCGGGAGGGTGAGGAGCGTGTTGTCGAGGGTGATGATCTTCGTGTACCGGAGCGTGATGTCCTCGACGAACCCCCGCCGGCCGTCGTCGAGTTCGATCATGTCGCCGATCTCGTACGGCTGGTCGGCGAGGACGAACAGGCCGCTCACGATGCTCCCGACGATCGGCGCGAGGATGATACCGACCACGGCGGAAAAGACCGTCACCGAGAGGACGATGTTGCTGAGCGAGACGCCGTAGATGCCCGCGGCGAAGGTGCACACGACCAGGAACGTCACGAGCCTGATCGAGCGGAGCACCGTCTGCGCGACGCTCTGTCGTTCGAAGCGCTTCGCGACGTGCCGGCCGAGCAGTCGGACGACGAGCTTCGAGAGGTAGACACCGAACGCGACGACGAGCAGCGCCGCGACGAGCTTCGCGCCCGGAATCTCCGGGAGGATCTGCGCGAACTCGTTGCCCGCCCCCTCGATGCCGTCCGGCGTCGGCGGCGTCGTCTCGTTCCCCGGAGGCGTCTCGTTCCCCGGCGTCGGAGTCGGGGTCGCGGCGTCCGGCGCAGCGGTCTCGTTGCCGGGCGGCGACCGGTCGCCCGGCGCGGGAGTCGCGTTCCCTCCGCCGGACGTGGCGGTCGCGTTCCCGTCGCCCGAGGAAGTCGTCCGATTGCCGGATTCGGTCGGCGTTCGGCCGTCCGGCGTCCCGGCTTGCAGGACCGACGAACGGACCGCGCCCCAAACGCTTCCCGAACCCATCGGACTACTCCTCACGCGCCCCGCGAAAAAGCGTTGTTCTTCGGTCGTCGGTCCGTCACGATCTGTCAGAACCGGACGACTGAAGCGCGGTCGACCGCGCCGGCAAACCGGGAGAGTGGCCGACGCGGAGCGGGTGGCAAAACGGCTAAGGAGTCGACGGGAGTAGTCCGCGCATGTTCTGGACGGGCCGACGCACCCCCGAATTCCACGTCTCGCACGAGGCGGTTCCGAGCGGGACGCTCCTCGCCGGCTTTTCGACGTTCGGACTGGCGGGACTGACCGCCGTCGACTACCTCGTCGATCACCTCGACCTCCGGGAGACGGGGCACATCACTGTCGACGAGTTGCCGTCGATCACGCCGTTCGAGGGCGGGAAACCCCGCCACCACACGCGGCTGTTCTCCCGCCCCGACCTCGACGTGACCGTGCTCGTCGGCGAGCTGTTCGTCCCCGCGTCCGTCGGCAAGCGGTTCAGCGACGCCGTCCTCGACTGGACGGAAGCGAACGGCGTCGAGGAGGTCGCGATACTCTCCGGCGTCCCGGTTCCCCACGGGCCGGAGGACCACAGGACGTACTACATCGCGACCGACGACTACCGCGAAAACCGCCTCGCCGACGCGGACGTTCCGCCGATGGGGAACGGCTTCCTCGACGGGACGAACGCGGCGCTCGTCGAGCGCGGCCTCTCGTCCCCGCTCGGCGTCTGCGTCTACGTCACCCCGGTCCACGCGCAGATCCCGGACGTGGACGCCGCGATCCGGCTGCTGGAGACCGTCGAATCGGTGTACGGGCTCGGCATCGACGCCGCACCTCTCGAAGATTTCGCGGCCGAAGTCGAGCAGTACTACGGCGAACTGGCCAACCGGATGGAAGCGCGCGAGACGGACGTGCCCGAGGATCGGATGTACATGTAACCCGTACAACCCGGTTTCGTAATCCGGTGCTACTCGGATTCCAGTAAACTCAAATGGTGTGGGATACGTGCATGAGCCATGGCAGACGACCTTCGGTTCACGATGGAGCGCGTCGGCGAGCGCTTCAATCTCGGCGAGTACGAGATCGACGCGTATCTCGCGGTGCTCGAACACGGCGAACTGACCGCGAGCGAGATCGCGGACAACACGGACATCCCGCAGCCGCGGGTGTACGACACCGTCCGGAGCCTCTCGGACCGCGGGCTGGTCGAACTGCGCGAGTCGCGGCCGATGAAGATCGTCGCGGTCGACCCCGAGGACGCCTTCGGCAACATCCAGTCGTCGCTGACGGAGCTCGTCGACGAGCTGGGGGCGCGTTACACGGCCCCCGCGCGCGACACCGAGGCCGTCTCGCTCGTGAAGTCGCGCTCGACCATCCTCCGGTACATCGAGGAGGTCATCGACAACGCCGAGTACGAACTCGTGTTGTCGCTCACGCCGGATCTCCTCCGGCGCTTCTACGACGACCTCGCGGCCGCCATCGACGGCGGCGTCAGCATCGACCTGCTCGTCACGCCGGCGAGTCGCGCGCCGGACCCTGCCGAGTTCGACTACCTCAGCGTGTGTACGATCGCCCGAGCCCGGCGCGGCATCACGACGCCGGTGCTCGCGGTCGCCGACGGGGAGTACTCCGTCTACGCGACGCAGGACGCGCTCCGCGACGACCAAGACCGCTACGGCGTCATCTTCAACCGCTCCGCGCTCGGTTTCCTCGTCTCCAGCTACTTCGCGACGGTGCTGTGGACGACCGCGGAGGTGCTGGCCGCCGACGGCAAGCACCGCCCGTTCCCGCGCCGATACGCCTCGATCCGCCGCGCCGTGAAGGACATCCGCGAACTCGGCGACGAGTTCTACGCGACGGTGAAGGGGCGCGACGTCGAAACCGGCAACTCGGTCGTCGTCGAGGGGAAGGTCGTGAGCGTCGCCTTCGAGGACACGGAGGAGGTCGCGGCGATGACGGTCGAGACGGACGAGGGCACCGTCGAGGTCGGCGGCCTCGTCGCGGCGCTCGAAGAAGTCGAGGCGCAGGAGATCCTGATCGGACGACACGCGCCGCCGGGTCAGATGTCGGTCGCCCACGATTGAAGTCGTGGGCTTCCCCCTTCCGGTTCCGCGAGACGACGGCGCGCCGTCGCTACTCGGCGGGGAACTCGTAGACGACGGCTTCGCAGCTCTCGCAGGCGAGCACGTCCCGTCCGGGGGTGTCGTAGATGCCCATGGTGCCGCCGCAACAGTCTCCGATCGCGGTTTCGACCACGTCGCCGCCGCAGGCCGGGCACGCCTCGACGAACAGCCGAAGCGGCGTCGCCGCGCGGGCGGCCGTCTCCGTCGGGAGGCCGCGCGCCGTCAGCGCGCTGACGGCCGCCGTCTCCGCGATCGCGACGGGTCGCGACAGCCACGCCGGCGCGCCCTCGTCGGCGTCGATGACGATCCATTCCCCTTCGGTGCGCCCGGCGACGCCGGTCGGCGACGCCTCGGCCGCCGCGTCGGCGAGCGCGCCGTCCGAGAGGGCGCGAAGCGACGCCGTCTCCGAGTCCCAGTCCCCCCGGAAGTCGTCGGACAGGAAGAGATCGCCCCCCTGCCCGTCGACGAAGACGCCGCGATCGACGAGCGTCGTGACGAGGCGTTCGGGGTCGAGTTCCCCCTCGGCGAGCGCGTCGGAGGTTCGGCGCTCGTCGCCGTGGCCGAAGTCGTACGGCAGGCGCGCCGCGATCGCCGGGGCGAACCGCGGGGTGTAGGGGACGACATACCCCCGCAGGGCGATGGCCGCGCCCCCCGCGACGAGCACGAAGAGCGCGGCCGGAAGCCGGACGAACGCGACGAGAAGCGCGACGACCGCGACGATCGCGGCGTTGACGACCGTGCACGGCCAGCAGCGGCGCTCGCCCGTGTACTCGGGGCGACGGATCGCGTCGAGGGGCGACATGGTGCGTCTCTCTTCCCCCCGACGGCTTGAGGGTTTCCTCTCGCCGCTTTCGCGGTTCTGCCGGGTGCCGTACGTTTTTGCGCCGTCCCGTCGACGTCGAACGCGTGAGCGATATCGACATGGAGTACACGAAGCTTGGTGCGACGGGCCTCGACGTGTCGCGGCTGTGTCTCGGCTGCATGAACTTCGGGTCGGGCGAGGAGTGGATGATGAACGACCGGGAGGCGAGCGTCGAGGTGATCCGGCGGGCGCTCGATCTGGGGATCAACTTCCTCGACACCGCGAACGTCTACTCGCGCGGCGAGAGCGAGGAGATCGTCGGCGAGGCCATCGAGGGGTACGACCGGAGCGAACTCGTCATCGCGACCAAGGTGTACGGCGAGATGCGCGACGGTCCGAACGGAGGTGGGTTGTCGCGGAAGCACGTTCTCGATCAGGTCGAGGGAAGTCTGGACCGCCTCGGCACCGACTACATCGACCTGTATCAGATCCACCGGTGGGACGAGTCGACGCCGATCGAGGAGACGCTCTCGGCGCTGTCGCACCTCGTCGACGCCGGGAAGGTACGGTACGTGGGCGCGAGCACGATGACCGCCTACCAGTTCACCAGAGCGCTGTACACGAGCGACATCGAGGGGTACGAGCGGTTCGTCTGCATGCAACCGGAGTACAACGCGGTCGACCGCCACGAGGAGGCGAACCTCCTGCCGGTCTGCGAGGGCGAGGACGTCGGCGTCATCCCGTGGTCGCCGCTCGCCGGCGGTTTCCTCACCGGCAAGTACGAACCCGACGGGGAGGTCGAGGAGGGGTTGCGCGCGGACACGGACGAGTACACGCGCGATCGGTTCACCGAGGGGAACTGGGAGGTGCTGGCCGAGATCCGCGAGATCGCGGCGGCGAAGGACGCGACGCCGGCGCAGGTGGCGCTGGCGTGGCTGCTGCACAAGCCCGTCGTGGACGCGCCGATCGTCGGCCCGCGCCGCCTCGATCACCTCGAAGAGAACGTCGCCGCGCTCGACCTCTCGCTGTCCCCCGAGGAGGTCGAACGCATCGAGGCGCCCAAAACGCCGCGCTGGCCCGCGCCGGCGAAGGACTGAGGACCGCGCCGTTCCCGTCCTCGCGTCGTTCCTGCCCCCACGTCGCTCCTGTCCACGCCAGCGTCCGAACGTTCCGACGCCGCGGAGTGACGGTGCGAGCTGACGAAAAGGGTGAAATTATTCATTCAGAACGTGACACAATTAAAGTGATACAACAGTGGTAGTGAATTTCTACCAAAAATATAAATAACGGGTGGGTCTACGAGGAGACTGTAATGGTCGATGGTGATTTAGGAAACGGAGAACGTCGGCGCGGCGTGTCGCGCCGTCGGTTCGTGCAGGCAACCGGCGCGGCGGGCATCGCAACGGGACTAGCGGGCTGTATCTACGGCGGCGGAGGCGGCGGCGGAGACGGGACGACCGTCGTGTGGGGCTTCGACCCGGTCGCGGTTCAGAACAGCGACGAGGAGATCAGACAGGCGCTGCACGACAACGGTCTATCCGACGACATCACCGTCAACCTCAACCCGGGGAGTCAGGACACGGGCGACCGTCAGAACAAGTACAATCAGCAGCTTCGGGCCCAGGAGACGACGCCGGACATGTTCCTCATGGACAGCGGCTGGACCATCCCGTTCATCGAGCGGGGTCAGCTCCTGAACCTCAGCGAAGAGCTGTCGGACGGGGACGTCCAGACGATCAAGAACGAGTACTTCGAGGCGAGCGTCAGCACGGCGCAGGACGGTAACGGGAACCTCTTCGGCGTTCCCGTGTTCCCCGACTTTCCGTCGGTCATCTACCGCAAGGATATGGTCGAGGAGGCGGGCTACGACCCGGAGGGCGACAACTGGGCGACCGAGCCGATGACCTGGCAGCGGTTCTCCGAGGTCATCGCCGACGTCCAAGAGCAGGCCGGGACGCGGTACGGGTTCACGACGCAGTTCGACATCTACGAGGGGACGGCGTGCTGTACGTTCAACGAGTTCATGACCTCGTGGGGCGGCGCGTACTTCGGCGGGGTCGACAACCTGTTCGGTCCGGTCGGCGACCGGCCGATCACCGTCGACGAACAGCCCGTCCTCGACGCCATCCGGATGATGCGGACGTTCATCTACGGCGAGGACGACGAGGAGGCGCTCGACGGATACACGGGCGGCATCGTCCCCGAGAACGTCCTCTCGTGGCAGGAGCAGGACTCGCAGGGTCCGATCATCAACGGCGACGCGATCGCGAACCGCAACTGGCCGGGTACGATCGTCGAGGTCGGCGCGGAAGTCGACCACGACAAGATCGGCGTGATGCCGATCCCGTACGCGGTCGAGGAGGGCGAGGCGCAGGCGCAAGGGACCGGCGGCACGGCCGCGGCGCTCGGCGGGTGGCACATGACCGTCAACCCCAACACCGAGAACAAAGACGCGGTGCTCGAAGTCATCAAGGCCGCGATGTCCGAGGACTTCCAGCTCACGCTCATGGAGATTCAGGGGTGGCTGCCGCCGAAGCCGAAGCTGTTCGAGTCGAACAAGGCGTCGGAGGTCGAAGGGATCGGCGACTACATGGAGACGCTGAAGGTCGCCGGCGAGAACGCGATCCCGCGACCGGTGACCGTCGTCTGGCCGGACCAGTCGTCCGCCATCGCAGAAGAGGTCAACGCCGCCGTCTCCCGGGACAAGTCGCCGCAGGACGCGATGAGTTCGCTCAAGAGCACGCTCGAATCGATAGAACAGTCCGGCTGAGCCGCTCCGACCCGCCCGCCCGCTCCCTCGCGGTTCGAGGGACGTGACACGTCTCCCATTTTGTCGGCTCGTTCTCGATCCAGATCGACGCCGAAATCCGATCACGGACGTCCCGAGACGCGTTTTTCACGCGTATTTATACGATTCTGAGCATACAATTTCAACCGAAATATTTGTGATAACTAATTCACTACAACAGTGGTAGTAATTTTTCCCGAAATTATAAATAATACGTAGACGAAGCAGAAGACTGTAATGGTTGACTGTGACTTACATGAGGACAAACGTCGGCGCGGAGTGTCACGCCGCAGCTTCGTGAAGGCCGCCGCTGCGACGGGGGCCGCCGGCAGTCTCGCGGGGTGTATTTACGGCGACGGCGGTGGCGGCGGCGGTTCGACCGTCGTGTGGGGCTTCGATCCCACCGCGACGCAGGACAACGGCGACGCGATCAAGCAGGCGCTGCACGACAACGGCCTGTCCGACGACATCTCCGTCGAACTCAACCCGGGGAGTCAGGACACGGGCGAGCGCCAGAACAAGTACAATCAGCTGCTCCGTGCCAAGGAGACGACGCCGGACATGTTCCTCATGGACAGCGGCTGGACCGTCCCGTTCATCCAGCGCGGCCAGCTCCTGAACCTCAGCGAGGAGATGCCGGGCGACGCCGTCCAGACGGTGAAAAACGAGTACTTCCAGGCGAGCGTCAGCACGGCGCAGGACGGTAACGGGAACCTCTTCGGCGTTCCCATGTTCCCCGACTTCCCGACGATCCAGTACCGCAAGGACCTGGTCGAGGAGGCGGGCTACGATCCGGAGGGCGAAAATTGGGCGACCGAGCCGATGACCTGGCAGCGGTTCGCCGAAGTGATGAAGGACACTCAGGAGCAGACGGGGACGCGGTACGGATTCACGACGCAGTTCGACATCTACGAGGGGACGGCGTGCTGTACGTTCAACGAGTTCATGACCTCGTGGGGCGGCGCGTACTTCGGCGGCCGAAAGAACCTGTTCGGTCCGGTCGGCGACCGGCCGATCACCGTCGACGAACAGCCCGTCCTCGACGCCATCCGGATGGTGCGGACGTTCATCAACGGCGAAAACGACAGCGAATCCCTCGACGGTTACGCCGGCGGGATCGCCCCGGAAAACATCCTCTCGTGGCAGGAGGAGGATTCGCTGGGTCCGATGCTGAACGGCGACGCGGTCGCGAACCGCAACTGGCCGTACGCGATCGTCGAGAACTCGGCCGACGACGTCCACGGCGACAACCTCGGCGTGATGCCGATCCCGTACGCGGTCGAAGAGGGCGAGGCGCAGGCGCAAGGGACGGGTGGCACGGCCGCGGCGCTCGGCGGGTGGCACATGACCGTCAACCCCAACACCGAGAACAAAGACGCCGTCTTCGAGGTCATGCAGGCCGCGATGACGGAGCAGTTCCAGCTCACGCTCATGGAGATTCAGGGGTGGCTGCCGCCGAAGCCGAAGCTGTTCGAGTCGAACAAGGCGTCGGAGGTCGAAGGGATCGGCGATCACATGGAAACGCTGAAGGTCGCGGGGCAGAACGCGATTCCACGGCCCGTGACCGTCGTCTGGTCGGACCAGTCGTCCGCCATCGCCGAGGAAGTCAACGCCGCGGCCGCCGGCGACAAGACGCCGCAAGACGCCATGAACGCGCTCAAAAGCCAACTCGAATCCATCGAGCAATCGGGATAACGGAGGAGAACAATGAGTACGGAACAAAAAGGAAGTGGACCGCTCCGCGAGAGCCAACGGTCCGGACCGTACGCGACGGCCGTCAGGTGGCTCGAGAATCTGAACGAAACGCAGTTCGCGTATCTGCTGTTGCTCCCGGTGTTTTTCATCCTGGGACTGATCGCGATCTGGCCGCTGCTGAGCACGTTCGAGATGTCGCTGCACGCGGACTCGCGCGCGACCGGCGGCCTCGGCGAGATCGTCGGGTTCCAGAACTACGTCGACCTGCTCACCGGCGCGAACTCGAACCTGCTGCGCAACCCGTTCCTCGACCTGAGCCAGCCGCTCGAGAGCGCGCTCATCGTCACGTTCGTCTTCGGGATCGTGACGGTGCTCGCAGAGACCCTCATCGGGTTCGGGCAGGCGCTCGTGCTCGATCAGGACTTCCGCGGCCGCCGGTGGATGCGCGTCGTCATCATCATCCCGTGGGCGATCCCGATCGCCATCCAGGGGATGATCTTCTACCTGCTCTTCGCCCCCGACATCGGCTTCGCGACGCCGCCGCTCCAGAACCTCGGGATCCTCTCCAGTCAACCCTTCATCAACACGACGGACTCGCTTCTCATCATCGTCGTCGCGGACATCTGGAAGACGTCCGCGTTCATGGCGCTTCTCATCCTCGCGGGCCTCCAGAGCGTCGACCGCAGCCTCTACGACGTCGCGAAGGTCGCCGGCGCGACGAAGTGGCAGCAGTTCAAACTGATCACTTTCCCGCTCGTGCTGCCGACGGTCATCGTCGCGATGCTGTTTCGGACCATCGACGCCCTGCGCGTCTACGGGCTCATCGAGACGGTCGCGGGCTGTGAGGTCGTGCCGTCGCTGTCGTGTCTCGTCGTCACGACGTACTTCGACTCGAACCTCATCGCCACCGCGTCGACCGTCGCGTTCGTCACGGCGGGCATCATCGCGGTCGTCGTCTCGATATACATCGTGAAATACGCACAGGAGGGCGTCTGACATGGCAACGAAAACCGAAGACACGAGTCAGGGACCGATGACGCGCTGGGTCAACGGCGCAATAAGCAACCCCGAGAAGGTGTACCGCGGGTTGTTCTACGTGGCGCTCATCTTCTTCGGCGTCACGACGCTGTTCCCGCTGTACTGGCTGCTCGTCATCGCGCTCACGCCGCAGAACCTGATCTACCAGATGCCGTTCTGGCCGCGCGGCTTCAACCCGGAGTCGTTCATTCAGGTGTTCCAGCAGGTGCCGTTTCACTTCTACATGTTCAACAGCTTCGTGCTCGCGACGGTCACGACGATCATCGTGCTGCTCATCGCGAGCCTCGCGGGGTACGTCTTCGGCCGCCTGACGTTCCCGGGTCGGGGGCCGCTGATGCTGATCGTGCTCGCGATCTCGTACTTCCCGCCGGCGGCCTTTTTCCTGCCGCTGTACCAGCTTTTCGCCGGACAGGAACTCCTGAGCGTCGGGGGCTTCGCCTTCGAGTTCCCGCGGCTCCTCAACACCCCCTCGGCGTTGATCCTCCCGTTCAGCGCCCTGTTCTTGCCGCTCGCGATATTCATCCTCACGACGTTCTACGCGCAGATTCCCGACGGGCTGGAGGACGCCGCCCGCGTCGAAGGGACGACCCGGCTCGGCGCGCTGTTCCGCGTGATCGTCCCGCTGTCCGCGCCCGGCGTCGCGACCGCGGCCGTGCTCACCTTCATCGGCGTCTACAACGAGTTCTTCTTCTCGTACCTGATGGTCGACGGCGAGTACCAGAGCTGGGCGCCGATGTTGTGGGGACTGATAAAGTACCAGACGCAGTACCGTACGCTGTACAATCTCATGGCAGCCGCGAGTATTATCGGTGTGCTCCCCGTTGCCATACTTGTGATCGTCGCGCAGGAGAAGATCGTAAGCGGCCTCACCGCGGGAGCCCTCAAGGAGTGATACACAATGGGTGACGTTAAACTCGAACACGTAACGAAGCGATACGACGACGTAACGGCTGTCGACGACATGAACATGACCGTCCGGGACGGCGAGTTCGTCTGTCTCGTCGGCCCCTCGGGCTGCGGCAAGTCGACGACCATGGAGATGGTCGCCGGCCTCACGAAGCCCACCGAGGGCGAGGTGTACATCGCCGGGACCGACGTGACGAACTACCCCCCGAAGGATCGGGGCGTCGCGATGGTGTTCCAGAACATCGCGCTGTTCCCCCACATGGACGTCTACGACAACATCAGCTTCGGGCTTCGCCTCCGCGACTACGACAAGGACGAGATCGACCGCCGCGTCGAGCGCGCGGCCGACATCGTCCAGTTGGAGGGGATGCTCGACCGGATGCCCGACGAGATGTCCGGCGGCCAGCGCCAGCGCGTCGCCATCGCGCGCGCGATCGTCCGCAACCCCGAGGTGTTCCTGATGGACGAGCCGCTTGCGAACCTCGACGCCAAGCTCCGCGTCCACATGCGCACCGAACTCCAGCGCCTCCACAAGGAGCTGGAAACGACGATCATCTACGTGACGCACGACCAGGCCGAGGCGATGACCATGTCCGACCGGATCGCGGTGATCGACAGCGGTCAGCTCCAGCAGATCGATCCGCCGCTCACCTGCTACAACGAACCGTCGAACCTGTTCGTCGCGGGCTTTATCGGCTCGCCCTCGATGAACTTCGTCGACGGGACGATCACCGACGAGGGCTTCGAGTCGGAGAACTTCGCCGTCGAGTTCGACCCGGATGAGTTCGGCGTCGAGGTCGGGATCGACGCGACGCTGGGCATCCGCCCCGAGGACGTCCACCTCGCCGAGTATCGCGAGTCGGTCACCGACCCGTCGGCGACGATCGACACCATCACCGACGTGCTGGAGCCGATGGGCGACGAGATCTTCGTGTACCTCCTGCTGTCGGAGGACGCGGAGATCGGCATGGAGGCCGAGGAGACGTCCGATCAGCTGCTCATGAGCGTCGACCCCGACAGCACGATCTCGGAGGACGAGCGCGTCGACGTGGTGCTGGACAGGAGCAGGGTCCACCTGTTCGACACGGCCTCCGGCGAGGCGATCCAACACGGGCTGGTTAAGCCCGTGCAAGCCGAAGGTGTTACGGAGACGGAGGCCGAAAGCGACGACTGAGAATGGTTACCGAACTCGGATGGGCGTACCTGGGCGGCATGACCGTTCTGTTTTTCTTCTGGGTGTACGGCATCGTGTCGTTCGCGCTGGACGTGAAGAACCTCTACATCCCGAAAGGCAGACAGTTCCTCCGAGGGCGTCGGCGCATCAAAGAGGAGAAAGAAAAGGAACAGGAACGCGAGGACCGAGAACGGCAGCTATACTGAGGCATCGCGTAACGAGACACTTAACAACTGGAGTAGTGAAACGCGAACGACTATGAATTCGGGCGAACCAGTCAGGGTCGGCATCGTCGGCCTTGGAAACATCGGGCACTATCACGCGGACCGCCTCCTGGAGTTGCGGGCGGATCTCGTGGGAGGAATGGACATCAAAGCGGACGCGCGGCGTCGATTCGCGGAGAAGTACGGCGTCGAGACGTTCGAGGACGCGTCGAAGCTGTTCGCCGAGGCGGACGCGGTCGTCATCACGACGCCGAACCGCTTTCACGAGGAGTACGCGATCGCGGCGCTGGAGGCGGGGCTGGACGTCCTCCTCGAAAAGCCGCTCGCGCACTCGATCGAGAGCGCAAAGCGCATCGCGGCCGCCGCGCGCGCGGCCGACGGCTTCTGCATGGTCGGCTTCAACAACCGCTTTGCGAACCCGGTCGAGGTGCTGAAGCACTACCAGCGCTCCGGCCGCTTCGGCGAGCTACAGCACGTCGAGGCGAACTACATCCGCCGCCGCGGCATCCCCGGGCGCGGTTCGTGGTTCACGAGCAAGGAGGTCTCCGGCGGCGGGGCGCTGATCGACATCGGCGTCCACGCGATCGACCTCGCGCTGTACTTTCTCGACTTCCCGGAGATCGTCGAAGTGTCGGGCGTCACCCGCTCGCAGTTCGGCAACCGAGAGGACTACGCGTACGTCGAGATGTGGGGCGACGACACCGGCGCAGAGGGGTTCGACGTGGAGGACTCCGCGAGCGCGTTCATCCGGTGTGCGGACGGCAAGTCGGTCTCGCTCGAAGTCGCGTGGGCGACGAACAGCCCGACGAACGACGAGTTCATCATCCGCGGGACGGACGCCGGAGCGCGCTTCGACCGCGCGGAGCACGCGCTCACGATCTTCGAGTCGAACAAGGGCGGCACGGACCACCTGAGCGACACGAACATCGAGACGCAGCCGAACGACACCCACAAGTCCGAACAGGAGCTCTTCATCGCCGCCGTCGCCGCGGGCAAGCACCCGGGCCGAAACACCGTGGATCAGGCGCTGTCGGTCCAGCGCGTCATCGACGCGATCTACCGCTCCTCCGAGGAGGGAAGGGCGATCGCCCTCGACCTCGAACAGAGGCCGACGCTCGAACAGGGCTGAGCGGCCGACCGCGTCCCCCGAAACGCCCGAGAGATCCTGAAGTTTTATTCGGAGAGTTGTTGTAGCCCCCGCATGGACGTCGGAGTACTCACCGTCCCCCTCGGGGACCAATCGCTCGAAGACGCGCTCGACTACCTCTCGGGGCTCGGCGTCGGCGCGGTCGAACTCGGCTGCGGCGGCTTCCCGGGCGAAGATCACGTCGACCGTGAACGCCATCTGAACGACGAGGGAGCGCAGGCGGAGCTGCGCGACCTGCTCGACGAGTACGGAATCTACGCGAGCGCCCTCGCGACGCACAACAACCCGCTGCACCCGGACGACGAGCGGGCGTCGCGGGCCGACGGCGAGCTTCGGGAGGCGATCGAACTCGCCGCCCAGCTCGACGTGGACGCCGTCACCTGTTTCTCCGGCCTGCCGGCGGGCGGCCCGGACGACGAGGTGCCGAACTGGATCACCGCGCCGTGGCCGACCGAGCACGCCGACGCCCACGAGTACCAGTGGGAGGTCGCCACGGAGTACTGGCGGGACCTCGCGGATCACGCCGACGACCACGGCGTCGACGTGGCGATCGAGATGCACCCGAACATGCTCGTCTACGAGCCGTCGGGGATGCTGCGACTGCGGGAGGCGACGAACGAGCGCATCGGCGCGAACTTCGACCCCTCGCACCTCTACTGGCAGGGTATCGACGTGCCGGAGGCGATCCGCTTCCTCGGCGAGCGCGACGCCATCCACCACTTCCACGCGAAGGACACCAAGGTGTACGGCGCGAACTCGCGGCTCAAGGGCGTACTCGACACCACCTCGTACACGGAGGAGATCGACCGCTCGTGGCTGTTCCGCTCCGTCGGCTACGGCCACGGCGAGGAGCACTGGAAGGACGTCGTCAGCGCCCTCCGGATGGTGGGCTACGACGGTGCGCTCAGCATCGAACACGAGGACTCGCTGACCTCCTCCCGCGAGGGACTGGAGAAGGCGATCGAGGTCCTGCAGCGCTCCGTGTTCGAGACGACCCCCGGGGAGGCGTACTGGGCCGAATGAGCGCCACGGATCCCCTCGCCGTCGGCGTCCTCGGGTACCGATTCATGGGTAAGGCCCACTCGAACGCGCTGGCCCGCCTGCCGATGTTCTTCCCGGACGCGCCCGCCGTCGAGCGGCACACCCTGATCGGCCGGCAGGAGGAGCCGCTTCGCGAGGCGGCCGACCGGTTCGGCTTCGAGCGCGTCGCGACCGACTGGGAGGACGTGGTCGACGAGGTGGACGCGTTCTACAACCTCGGGCCGAACTTCGTCCACGCCGAACCGTCCATCGCGGCGCTCGAAGCGGGGACGCACGTCTTCTGCGAGAAGCCGCTCGCGCCCACGCTGGAAGAGGCGGAAGCGATGCGCGACGCCGCGGCCGAGAGCGACGCGCTCGCGGGCTGTGCGTTCAACTACCGCTTCGTCCCGGCGATCCGGTACGCGAAGCGGCTCGTCGACGACGGCGACCTTGGCGAGATCCGGCACGTCCGCGGGCGGTACTTACAGGATTGGCTCGTCGATCCCGGCGCGCCGTGGAGCTGGCGGAACGACGAGGAACTCGCCGGAAGCGGCGCGCTCGGCGACCTCGGCGCGCACACGATCGACCTCGCGCGCTTTCTCGTCGGCGAACGGACGGGCGAAATCCGGGAGGTGAGCGGCCACCTCGAGACGTTCGTCGACGAGCGGCCCGTCGAAGGGGAGGACGACAGCCGTCCGGTCACGGTCGACGACGCCTACGCCGCGCTGGTCGAGTTCGAAAGCGGCGCGATGGGGAACTTCGAGGCGTCCCGGTTCGCCGACGGGCACAAGAACGACCACACGATCGAGATCAACGGCAGCGACGGGAGCCTGAAGTTCTCGCTCGAACGGCTGAACGAACTCGAGTACAAGGGTCCGGATCAGCGCGGCTACGAGACGATCCTCGTCACCGACGAGTCGGACCCGTACGTCGACCACTGGTGGCCCCCGGGGCACGTCCTCGGCTGGGAGCACACGTTCGTCCACGAGAACTACGAGTTCCTGTCGAGCATCGCGGCCGGTTCGGACTTCGCCCCCTCGTTCGAGGACGGCTACCGGGTCCAGCGCGTGCTCGACGCCGTCGAACGGAGCGACGAGCGCGGCGAGCGGGTCAGTCTCGCGTAGGAGAGCGGCCGCTTCCCCCTTCGTCCGATCGCGCCATCTGCGCGACGAGCGCGCGGGGTCAGTACTCGTGGACGCCCTCGTCCGTGATCACCTCGTCGATGAGGTCGACGGGCGTCGCGTCGTAGGCGGGGTTTTCGATCTCGATTCCCTCCGTCGGTTCGAGCAGCACCTCGCTCGGCGGGCGGTACTCGTTTTCGAAGGCGAAGCCGTCCTCGATCACCTTCGCGCCGGAGCCGACGACGGAGACGGGGACGCCGACCCGCGCGGCGGTGGCGGCGAGCGGGAACGTCCCGACGCGGTTGTAGAGGGTGTCGTCGACGATGCAGTCCATGCCGAGGATGACGCGGTCGCACTCTTCGAGGAAGAGACCGGACGCGCCGTCGACCAGCAGGTGCGCGTCGACGCGGTCGACGGCGGAGAGGGTGCGGGCGGTCTTGCGACCCAGATATCGGGGGCGGGCTTCGGTCACGTAGGCGGTCAGGTTCGCCCCGCCGCTCGCCGCCGTCTCGATCCCTTCGAGCACCGTCGAGGAGTAGTCGTGCGTGAGGAACGTCTCGCCGTCGGCGAACGTTTCGGCCGCGTTCTCGGCCGCCTTTCGCTTCGCCGTGTCGACGTCGGCGACGACGCGCTGGATGGTCGATCGGGTCACCTTCTTCGCCGACTCGACGGTGTCGGCCCGGCCGACGACGCTCCGGATCACCTCCCGCATCGCGTTGTACAGCGAGGCGTGCGAGGGGTTCGCCCGACGAAGCGCCCCCGCGTTGTGTTCGAGGTCGCGTTCGAACTCCTCGACCGTGGCGTACTCCCGGTCGAGCAGGTCCTCCAGCGACCTGGTGGCTTTCACCGCGACAACCGAGGAGCTGTGGGTCTGCATCTCCCGGATCTCCTCGATGGTCTCGTCGATCATACCGTAGCGGTCTGCCGGGCGAAGCAAAGAGTTTCCGGGAGGCGCGGGTGTCGTCGTTCCGGCGGGCGGCGAAACCGCCGCGGATCTCCGCGCGTTCTCGCGGCGCTTCGTCCCCCCGAACCGTAACGCACGCGCCAGCACGTAACCGATTTCAGTTACCAAACCGCCGATTTCGCCCGCTGATTTAAGCGCGTTCGCACGAACGTTCGGGTAGAATGCTGACGGACGACTTCGGCCGTGAGGTCACCGGGGTTCGCATCTCTCTCACCGACCGGTGCAACTTCGACTGCGTCTACTGTCACAACGAGGGGCTCGGCGACACGCGCGGGCCAATGGACGCGCAGGACGACGAGATGAGCGCGGACGACGTGGTGCGCTTTCTCGAAGTCGCCGAGGAGTTCGGGATTCGGAAGGTGAAGTTCACCGGCGGCGAGCCGATGCTCCGGGAGGATCTGGAGGAGATCGTCCGTCGGACGCCGGACTCGATGGAGGCGTCGCTGACGACGAACGGGACGTTCCTGCCCGGCCGCGCCGAGGGGTTGAAGGACGCCGGCCTCGCGCGGGTGAACGTCTCGCAGGACGCGCTCGATCCGGAGGCGTTCGCGGAGATCACGAAATCCGGCGCGTACGACCGCGTGCTGGAGGGGGTGAAGGCCGCGCTGGACGCCGGTCTGGACCCGGTGAAGCTCAACATGGTCGTGTTCGAGCACACGGCGGGGTACGTCGAAGGGATGGTCGAACACGTCGCCGAGAACGACGGGCTCCAGCTCCAGCTCATCGAGTACATGCCCGAACTCACCGGCAAGCCCGAGTGGAACATCGACATCGAACGGGTCCACGGGTGGCTCGCGGACATCGCGGATCGAGTCGAGACGCGCGAGATGCACGGCCGCAGGCGGTACTGGATCGGCGGCGACGCGAGCGGAACCGCGTCGGGTTCGTCCGACGGGGGGATGGTCGAGATCGTCGACCCGGTCGGCAACGAGCGCTTCTGCGCGAACTGTCACCGCGTCCGCGTGACCCACGAGGGCTACCTCAAGGGGTGTCTCAACCGCAACGACGACCTCCGGCCGATGGGCGAGATGACGAAGGAGGAGATCCGCGAGGCGTTCCGCGAGGTCGTGTCGAACCGGGTGCCCTACTACGGCGAGTACCTCGTCCGCGACGACCGCGGCGAGTGGACGATCAACGAGAAGTACATCGGCGTGTGAGCCGTCCCGCCGACGTTCGAGTCCGAACGTCCCGTCCCGCCGAACGATACTTCCCGCGCCCGCCCGAGCGAACGCACGTCATGGCGACGACCGACATCCCGCGCGAGGGCGAGGTGCTGACCCACGCCCGGACGTTCACGGCCGAGGAGGTCCGCGCGTTCGCCGACCTCTCGGACGATCGGGGCGAGCACCACGTCGAATCGGACGACGACGGCCGGCTGGTGGTTCACGGCCTGCTGACAGCGACCCTGCCGACGAAGATCGGCGGCGACCTGGACGTGCTCGCGCGCTCGATGACGTTCGAGTTCCGCCGCCCCGTCTACACGGGCGAGCGGATCGCCTGCGAGGTGACGATAGAGCGCGTCGATGAGTCGGCGTCGGCGGATCGCGTCGACCTCGACGCGTCCGTGGTCTGTCGAAACGAGGCGGGCGATCGGGTGCTGACCGGGACGTTCGACGGCGTGATCTTTCGGTAGCTCGATCGTCGTTCGCCGGCCCGACCCTCGACCGCCCTCAGTCGTCCGCCGCCCGACCCTCGGCTCGCTCGCCGAGCAGCTCCTCCCGGTGCTCGTCGAGGAGCGGCGCGCGTCCCTCCGGACCCGTCGGCGTCGCGGTCATCTTGATCGGCTGGCCGGCGATCGTCACCGGCCGGTCGGCTCCCGGCTGTTCGACCTCGACGAGCATGTCCCGCGCTCGAACGTGCGGGTCCTCGAACACGTCGGCCGTGTCCTGGACGCGCTCGCAGGGGACGGAGCCGACGAGCGCGTCGGTCACCGCCTCGCAGGAGCGTTCCCGCGTCCACGCCGCGATCTCCTCGCGGAGCGCGTCGCGGTTCCGGAGGCGGGCCGACGCGTCGGAGAAGTCTGCTGCGAGGTCCGGCCGATCCATGGCCTCGCAGAGCGCCCGCCAGTGGTTGTCGCCGAAAGCGGCGATCACGACGTGCCCGTCGGCGGCCTCGAACGCGTCGTAGGGGAACAGCGTCGGGTGCGAATTCCCTTGGCGGGTCGGCGGCTCGCCGGCGTAGGAGTGCTGGTAGACGGCCCGCTCGCAGAGGCTGACGATGCTGTCGTACATCGCGGTGTCGACGAACTGCCCCTCGCCCGTCCGCTCGCGGTGGTGGACCGCCGCGAGGACGCCGACCGCGTTGAGCGCGGCGGTGAAGAGGTCGCCGATGCCGGGGCCGACCTTGGTCGGCGGGCCGCCCTCGTGGCCCGTGATCTCCATCACGCCGCCGAGCGCCTGCGCGATGAGGTCGAACGAGGGTTGGCCCTGTCGGTCGGTCGCGCCCGTTCGCGGGTCGCCGAACCCGCGGATGGCGGCGTAGACGAGGCCGGGATTGCGCTCGCGGAGCGTCTCGTAGCCGAGGTCGAACCGCTCCATCGTCCCGGCGCGGTAGTTCTCGACGACCACGTCCGCCGTCTCGACGAGCGACAGGAAGTCCGCGCGGCCCGACTCGCTCCCGAGGTCGAGTTCGAGGCTCCGCTTGCCGCGGTTGACGCTCTGGAAGTAGCCGCCGTACGGCTCGTCGGTCGAGTCGACGAACGGCGGGTTCGGCCTGATCAGGTCGCCGCCGGGACGCTCGACCTTCACCACGTCCGCGCCGAGGTCGGCGAGGAGCATCGTGCAGTACGGGCCGGCGAGCACCTGTGTCACATCGAGCACGCGGAGGTCTGTCAGTGCGCCCATGGGGTGGCCGTGGACGATGCGGACCAAAAATCTTCCCTATTGATCATGAAGAATGCGTGTAAGTGGCACACCGGGTGACAAAGGTGTATTAGGAGTATTATCATGAAAAATCGTTAGGTTTATGGCTAACATCACGGTTGATCATGTTGAATGCCGCGAACAGTCATCCTCGGCGTCATCGGTTCCGACGCGCACGTCGTCGGAATCACGATTCTGGAACAGGCGTTCGACGCGGCGGGGTTCGACGTGGTGAACCTCGGCGTGCAGACCTCCCAGGAGGAGTTCGTAGAGGCGGCGCTCGCACACGACGCGGAGGCGGTCCTCGTCTCCTCGCTGTACGGACACGCCGCGCAGGACTGCCGTGGCTTTCACGAGAAGCTCGCGGCGGCCGACCTCGGCGACCTGACGACGTACATCGGGGGCAACCTCGCGGTCGGGCAGGACGACCTCGAGGAGACCCGCGAGCGGTTCGCGGCCATGGGCTTCACGCGGGTGTTCGACTCGGAGACGGAGCCCGAGGAGGCCATCGAGGCGCTCCGGGTCGACCTCGACGTCCGGCCCGGGGAACTCGAACGCGACCGCGAGCCGATCAGGGCTCGAACGTGAGATGCTCCGGGACGAACCGATCCCCGAATCGGACCTCCAGCGGGCCGTCGACGACCTCCGGTCCGACTGGCCGACGGCCGGCGCGGTGGACTTCCGCGAATCGATCGAGTACCACGAAACGCTGCCGGACGGAAAGCGGTTCGCGCGCGTGCTCGAATCGGCTGACCGGCCCCTGCTTCAACCCCGGGCGGGCGTTCCGCGGCTCGACGGTCAAGTCGACCTCCTGACGCACCTCTGGGAGGAGGGCGGCGCGGATCTGCTGCCGACGACGATCGACTCGTACACCCGGGACAACGAGTACGCCAAGGCCCAGGAGGGGCTGGAGGAGGCCCGCGAGACGGGCGAGGACACGCTCAACGGGTTTCCGGCGGTCAACCACGGCGTCGACGGGTGTCGGGAGCTGATAGCGCGCGCGCCCGGTCCCGTCGAGGTCCGCCACGGGACGCCCGACGCCCGCCTGCTCGCGATGGTCACCTTCGCCGGCGGCTTCCAGTCGTTCGAGGGCGGCCCGGTGTCGTACAACATCCCCTACACCAAGCGCCGCGACCTCGCGGAGACGATCGAACACTGGCAGTTCGTCGACCGGCTCGCCGGCCTGTACACCGAACTCGGCGTCCGGATCAACCGCGAGCCGTTCGGTCCGCTCACGGGGACGCTCGTGCCACCCTCTATCGCCATCTCGATCATGCTGATCGAGGGGCTGCTCGCCGCCACGCAGGGCGTGCGCAGCCTCACGCTCGGGTACGGACAGGTCGGAAACCTCGTGCAGGACGTGGCCGCCCTGCGCGCCCTCCGGAGTCTCGGCGAGGAGTACCTCCCCGACGAGGTGACGGTCACGACCGTCTTCCACGAGTGGATGGGCGGCTTTCCGCCGGACGAGGCGCGGGCCAACGGCGTCATCGGGCTCGGCGGCGCGACGGCGGCGGTCGCGAAGCCGGACAAGGTCATCACCAAGTCGCCGCAGGAGTTCCGCGGCGTCCCCACGATGGAGGCGAACGCCGCCGGCCTCCGAACGACCAGACAGCTCATCGACATGCTCGCAGAACAGGAGATAACGCTCGACGGAGTGGACGACGAACAGGCGTTCATCGAACGATCGACCCGCTGTCTCGTGGACGCGGTCTTCGAGCGCGGCGACGGCGACGTCGCCGCCGGGACGGTACGCGCGTTCGAGTCGGGCGCGCTGGACGTGCCGTTCGCCCCGAGCGAGAGCGCGAAGGGCGCGGTGTTGCCCGCCCGCGACGACGACGGTCGGGTCCGGATCCTCGACTTCGGCGACCTCGCGCTCTCCGACGACGTCAGGGAGACGCACGCGGCCCGACTGGACGAGCGCGCCCGGACCGAACGGCGGGCCTGTTCGTTCCGGATGGTCGCTGACGACGTGGACGCGATCAGCGAGGGGCGGCTCATCGGTCGGCCCCGGGGGGGCGAGCCGTGAGGATCGAGGCGGTCCGGGCGGTGCCGACCGTCGCGGGCTTCTTCTTCGACGACCAGCGCGCGATCAAGGCCGGCGCGGAGCGGGAGGGGTTCGACTACCGCGGCTCCCCCCGCACGCCCGGCTTCCGGCGCGTCCGCGAGGCCGGCGAGGCCCTGTCCGTCGAACTCGAACTCTCCTCGGGCGAGGTCGCGGTCGGCGACTGCGCCGCGGTCCAGTACTCCGGCGCGGGCGGACGGGATCCGCTGTTCCGCGCCCGCGAGTACCGCTCCCGCGTCGAGGGGGCGGTCGCGGAGGCGCTGGTCGGCCGCGATCCGGGCGCGTTCGCCGACAACGCCGCCGTCGTCGAGGGGCTCGAACCCGACGGCGACCGCCTCCACACCGCGGTCCGCTACGGCGTCTCGCAGGCGCTCCTCGACGCGGCGGCCCGGGCGACCGGAACGACGATGACCGACGTGCTCGCCCGAGGGTACGACGCCGACCCGGCGGCCGAGGCGATTCCGGTGTTCGGCCAGTCGGGCGACGAGCGCCGCGCGAACGCCGAGAAGATGCTGCTAAAGCGCGTCCCCGTGCTCCCACACGGGCTGTTCAACAGCGTCGAGAAGGTGGGCGAAGCGGGGGGAGAACTCGTCTCCTACCTCGCGTGGCTCGCGGAGCGGGCCGACCGGATCGACGGGTACGAACCGCGCTTCCACGTCGACGTGTACGGCCTCCTCGGTGTTCTCTTCGGCCCGCCCTACGACCGGCCGGCGGTGACGGACTACTTCGCCGACCTCCGCGAGGCGGCCGCGCCGTACCCCCTCCAGATCGAAGGGCCGATGGACGAGGGCGGTCGGCGCGAGCAGATACGCGCGATGGCCGAACTCCGCGAGGGTCTCCGCGACGCGGGCGTCGGCGTCGGGATCGTCGCCGACGAGTGGTGCAACACCCTCGACGACGTGCGGGCGTTCGTCGAGGCCGGCGCGGCCGACCTCGTGCAGGTGAAGACGCCGGACCTCGGCGGGATCCACCGCAGCGCGGAGGCGGTGCTCGCCTGCCGCGGGACGGACACGCGGGCGTACCTCGGCGGCACCTGCAACGAGACGGACGTGTCTGCGCGCGCCTGCGCGCACGTCGCGCTCGCGACCGACGCGGCGCAGGTGCTCGCCAAGCCCGGGATGGGATTCGACGAGGGCTTTCTGATCGTGACGAACGAGATGCGCCGAACGCTCGCCCGCCGGGAGGCCGCCGGGCGGGCGGAGGTGGCCGCCGATGACTGACGACCCGTGGCTCGACCGGATGGGCGACGCGCTCGACCGGGCCGACACCCTCGAAAAGGGGACCTACTTCGAGGGGTTCGCCGAGGGCGAGACGATCGAACACGCGCCGGGCCTTCGACTCAGCCGCGACGGGAGCGAGCTGTGGGCGAGCGCGACGCTCAACCACGATCCGGCGTACTGGCGAGCCGACGCGGCCGCGGAGCGCGGGTTCGACGGACCGCCGATCCACCCCGACTACCTGCTCGCCTGCACGATGGGGCCGAGCGTCGAGGACCTGAGCGAGAAGGGCGGGTACTTCCTCGGGCGCACCGGCGTCCGGTACCACCGCGACGCGGTGTACCCGGGGACGGAGCTGCGCGTCGAATCGCGGGTGGTCGAAACGCGACCCTCCTCCTCGCGGCCCGCGTACGGCATCGTGACGTGGGAGACGACGGGGTTCGACGCCGCCGACGAGCCCCTCTGTTCGTACGAGCGGACGAACATGGTGCCGCGGCGGGAGCCCGTCGAGACCGACGGCGGGGGGTCGTCGCGGAACGAGTCGGGGAGACGTTCCGACCCCGACCTCCCGACGGAACTGCTCTCGCCCGACGGCCCCTTCTTCGAGGACTTCCGGGACGCGCTCGATCGCGCCGAGGGGCGGGACGCGGCCGTCGCCTACCGGCACGAGCGCGGCCGCACGATCGACGACGTTCTCATCTCCGTGCTGCCGCTTCGGACGCTCAACACCGCGAAGCAACACCACGACGCCGACGCCATGGCCGACTCGCCGTCGGGCGAGATCGTCGCCTACGGCGACGTGACCCGGTCGATCGCCCTCGGGCACGCCCGCTCCGACGAGGCGACCCGGCGCGAGATCGGCTGCGACGACGAGCGCTTCCACGGCTTCGTGACGCGCGGGGACACGATCTACGGCTTCACCCGCGTCGTCTCGGCCGAAGAGGGAGAAGGAGACGCGGGCCGCGTCACCTTCGAGCACTACGCGGTCAACCAGCGCGACGAACCGGTGTACTCGGGGACGAGGACCGCGCTCGTGCGACGGCGATGACCGCGATCGCCGCGAATCGCCACGAATCGCCACGAGTCACCACGAAACGACACGAAGAACCACGAGATACCGAGAAACACCGAACCAGAATATGACGACGCAGACCCCGCGGCTCTGCCGCACGTTCCAGACCGCACCGGCCGCCGTTCCGAAGGAGAACACGGCGAAGTACCTCGAATCGGGCCTCGCGAGCGAGGGGTTCGCGAAACCCGACTGGCTCGTGCCGGACGTCGAGGACGGCACCGCGCCGGACATGAAGGAGGCGGCCCTCGAAAACGTGATCGACCGCCTGCCGGACGCCGCGTTCGTCGGCGAGATCTGGCCCCGCGTGGAGTGGAGCTACGACGACGAGCCGTTCCGCGACCGCGGCCGGGAGCAGATCGACGCGCTCGTCCGCGAGGTCGGCGAGCACGTGGACGGCGTGGTCGTCCCCAAGGTCGGCCGGCTGGCCGACGTCGAACGCGCGGAGCGGATCGTCGCCGACGCCGAGGAGGCGTACGGTTACCCCGAGGGGACCGTCGGGATGAGCGTCATCGTCGAGACCGCGCGCGCAGTCTCCGACCTCCGGGAGATCGCCGCCTCCGGCGCGACGTCGCGGCTGGAGGGGTTGATCTTCGGCCCCGTCGACTACGCGGCCGAACTGGGCGGCCGGGAGACGGGCGGCGAGCGCCCGCGGTGGGACGCCCTCCTCGCGACGCTCTCGAACGAGGCGAGCGCGAACGGCCTCGTCGCCGTCGGCGGGCCGTTCGACAGGCTGTTCGGCGAGCGCGCCGGGGTGCGCTTCTACAACGGCGACGCCTACGCCGACCAGGTCGAGCGCGAGGCGCGCGTCGGCCTCGACGGAAGCTGGTCGCTGCACCCCCAGCAGACCGCGCAGGCGAACCGGATTCACATGCCGAGTTCGGACGAACTCGCCCGCGACGTCCGCCGCATCGAGGCGTTCGAGGAGGCGAAGTCCGCCGGCACGGGCGCGGTGACCGTCGACGGGCAGATGATCGACGAGGCGACGTACAAGAACTTCAGGAACACCGTCGAGACGGCGCTCGCCATCGAGCGCGCCGCGCCCGAACAGGCGGCGGAGGCGTACGATTCGGCGCTCCTCGACCGGGCGCGGGCGCTCGGGGAATAACGACGACGGGACCGGTTGACCATCGCCAGTCGCCCGCGTACGTCGCCGATCAGCTCGTCCCCCCGCTCGCAGACGCGTACGAGACCCTCTCGTACTACTACTCGCACGTCGACGAAATCCGTCAACGGCGGCGCGAAAACCGCACCGCGTTCGAGCGCGTCCGCGACGCTTCCTTGAAACCGAAGGAACGAGCCAAGTGACGGGGACACCGAAGATTCTTCTGGACGCGCACGTCAGTCCACCGTCGCGCTCGACGCCCGGTCGAGGTAGTACACCGCGACCGCGCCGAACGCGAGGTCGAGGGCGACGAGGACGGCGAGCGCCGGGAGGATCGTCTCCCACGCCCAGCCGTCGAGGACCAGCGCGCGGGCGGCGTCGACGCCGTACGTGATCGGGTTGACGCCGCTTATCACCTGGATCCACCCCGGCAGGAGGTCGACCGGCAGGAACGCCGAACTGACGAACAGAAGGGGAAGCTGGATGACGTTCGCCGCGATGATGGTCGACTCGCTGTTTCGCGTCCTGATGGCGACGACGTTCGAGAAGGCCGTGAACCACACGGAGAAGACGACGGCGACGCCGATGATGGCGAGCGCGCCGGGCAGGCCGGTGACGACGTTCGCGCCGAGGAGCGTCCCGAGAACGAGGATGAGCGTCACCTGGATCGCGATCCGAAGGACCTCCGAGAGCGTCTTGCCGACGAAGACCCCGAGGCGACTCATCGGGGAGGCGAGCACCTTCTCGAACATCCCCTCCTCTATGTCCCGGACGAGACCGATCCCCGACGTGGCGGCCGCGATGAGCGCGACCTGGATCACGATGGCCGGCATGAGGAAGCTGACGTAGTCCGCGCTCCCGCCGGTCCCGCCGATCGCGCCCGCGGCGACCCGCCCGAACACCTCGGTGAACAGCACGAGGAAGATCACGGGGTTGAGGAGGGAGACGACGAGCACGAAGGGGTTCCTGACCGCCTTCAGGTTCCACCGGAGGAAGTTCACCCACACGTCGCCGAGGAAGCCGTTTCCGGGCGCGAGCGACCGGGCGGCCGCGGGCCGCTCTCGCGGTCGGACGGAACCGCTCACCGGAACGCCTCCCGAGCCTCCCCGTCGCCCGCCGGATCGACCGTCGAGCGGTCGCCGGTGACGGCGAGGAACACGTCGTCGAGGGTCGGCGAGCGGACGTTGAACCCGGTGACGTCGAAGCCGGCGTCCCGGAGCGCGACGAGCAGATCGGTCCCGCTACGTCTCGCCTCCGTGGCGGTGACGCGCACCCCGGACTCGGTCGCGACGACGGCGTCGGTCGCGCCGAACAGCCCCGTTTCGCGGGCGACCGCCGCCGCCCGCTCCGCGTCCGCCGGCGAAGGGCGGTCGAGGTCGATGTCGAGCACGTCGCCGCCGACCCGCCGCTTCAGCTCCGTCGGCGGTCCCGACGCGACGATCTCGCCGTTCAGGATGACCGAGATGTCCGAGCACAGCGCGTCCGCCTCTTCGAGGTACTGCGTCGTGAGAAAGACCGTCGTTCCCTGCCGGTTTATCTCCCGGAAGTACTCCCAGAGGCGGTTTCTCGCCGTGGGATCGAGTCCGGTCGTCGGCTCGTCGAGGAACACGATCGGCGGGCGGTGCACGAGGGCGGTGGCCACGTCCAGCCGCTTTTTCATCCCGCCGGAGAACGTCTTCGCCTGCCGGTCGGCTACGCCGGCGAGATCGACGAGGTCGAGCAGGTCGTCGATCCGATCGCGTCGCTCGGTCGTCGGGACGCCGTACGCCCGGCAGGCGAACCGCAGGTTCTCCCGCGCGGTGAGTTCGGGATCCACGCTCGTCTCCTGGGCCATGTACCCGATCGACCGCCTGACCGCCCGCGGGTCGGCGACCGCGTCGTACCCGTTGACCTCGATCCGGCCGGCCGTCGGCCGCAGCAGGGTGACGAGCGTCTTGATCGTCGTCGTCTTGCCCGCCCCGTTCGGGCCGAGAAAGCCGAAGAACTCGCCGTCGGGAACGGTGAGGTCGACCCCTCTCACGGCCGCCGTCCCGTCGGCGTAGGTGAGTTCGAGACCGACCGCTTCGATCGCGTTCACACCGAACCCAAGCGCGCGACGGGCATAACCCCTCGTTCCGTCGCGGCGGACTCTCCGCCCGTCTCGCGATCGACGGATCGCGAACGGGGCCGGACGGACCGCGCTGCCCTCCGTGCGAACGCCGATTTATCACGGATCGCGCCGTAGGTGATGGGTATGAAACTCGTAGCGTTCGGCGCGAGCGGCCGGACCGGTCGGCCGCTCGTCCGGCAGGCGCTCGCCGCCGGCCACGACGTCGTCGCGTTCGTCCGCGATTCCGCGGCGTTCGACGTCGAGGACGACGGACTCGTGGTCGCGGATGGCGGTCACCTCTCGGTCGTCGAGGGCGACGTTCTCGACTCCGACGCCGTTTCGCGGGCCGTCGACGGGGCGGACGTCGTGTTCAGCGTGCTCGGTCACGCGAGGGGATCGCCGAACGACGTGCTCTCGGTCGCGGCCGACCACATCGTCGAGGCGATGGAGGCGCGCGGCGTCCCCCGGCTGATCGTCCTCTCGGGCGCGGCGGTTCGGACGAACAAGGACCCTTCGTCGCTCGGCGCCCGGGCGATGACGGGGCTCGTGAAACTCGTCCCCGGCGATCTGTTCGCGGATTCGAAGCGGTACGTGGGGCGGGTCGCCGAGAGCGATCTGGAGTGGGTCGTCGTCCGCGCGCCCCGGCTCACCGAGGGAGAACACACCGGCGACTACCGCGTCGGCTACCTGAAGCTCGGCCCGCGCGCGACGGTCTCGCGCGCCGACGTCGCCGACTTCATGCTCGGGGAGATCCGAAGCGACGAGTGGGTCGGCGAGATGCCGATGATCACCTCCTGAGATGCCCGCCAGAGCGATTCTCGTCACCGGCGCGACGGGGACCGTCGGCTCGGAAGTCCTCGCGTCGCTCGCCGACGACGGTGACGGCCGGCGCGCGTCAGACGACGTCGAGCGCGTCAGGGCGGGCGTCAGGAACGTCGGAGCGGACGATCTCGGTGACGGGTACGCGCCCGCTGACTCGTCGCGCCCCGCGGTCGACGCCGTCGAGTTCGACTTCGAGCGCCCCGAGACGTGGGGGTTCGCCTTCGAGGGCGTCCGGGCGATGTTCCTCGTGCGCCCGCCGTCGGTGCCGCGCGAACGCGTCGTCGCCGCCGCGGAGGCCGCGGTTCGATCGGGCGTGGAGCACGTCGTCTACCTGTCGGTGCTCGGCGCGGAGCGGAACCCGCTCCTCCCGCACCGCCGGATCGAAAAGCGCCTCGAATCCGCGGATGCGAGGTGTACGTTCCTCCGCGCGAGCTACTTCATGCAGAACGTGACCGGGATCCACGCGCCGGAGATCCGCGACTGCGACGAGGTGTTCGTTCCCGCGGGCGACGGTCGGATCAGCTTCGTCGACGCCCGCGACGTCGGCGCGGTCGCGGCGGCCGCGCTGGCGGGAGATGGCCCCGGTCGAGGGAGCCGGGCGTACGATCTCACCGGTCCGGCGGCGCTCGACTTCTCGACGGTGGCCGCGGTTCTCTCCGACTCGCTCGGTAGACGGATCGTCTACGCCGATCCCGGCCCGGTCGAGTTCGTCCGACGGATGCGTGCTCGGGACGTGCCGCTCGGGTTCGCGGTCGCGATGCTCGGAATCTACGCCCCCGCCCGGTTCGGCCGCGCGGGGAGAGTCACGGACGACGTCGAGCGCGCGCTGGGTCGGCCGCCGACGTCGCTTCGCGCGTTCGTCGACGACTCCCGCGACGCGTGGGTTCGGACCTGACGGTCGGCCGGACCGCCGCGAGGTCCCGACCGGGCGCGGTTTCGTGACTCTTAAGTACGCCTCCCGAGTTAGTTCGTGTGCGTACACTGTAGGGACGCCGCGTCCCGAGTCGCGGAGCGACGTGCTCGCGGGGCGACGATAATCGGCACGCAGTGTTGCGGTAGCCAAGCCTGGCCCAAGGCGCTGGGTTGCTAACTCAGTGGCGTCAAGCCTCCGGGGTTCGAATCCCCGCCGCAACGCTCACCCACACCATCCAGCCATGAGTGCAGAAGAACCACAGGACGGCTCGCCGGAGGAGGACGAGAACCTCCGTTACTTCGTCCGCATCGGGCAGACGGACCTCGATGGGACGAAGACGGTCGAGCGCAGTCTCACAGACATGAAGGGTATCGGCAAGCGCACGGCGCGCATCGTCGCCGAAACCGCGGGCGTGGACCGAACGGCGACGTTCGGCCGCCTCGACGACGAGGCGATCGACGCCGTCGTCGACGTCGTCGAGAACCTCGACGACCACGCCCCGGAGTGGCTCAGCAACCGCCGGAAGGACTTCTACACCGGCGAGACGAGCCACGAAGTCGGCACCGACCTCGAACAGACGCGCCGGCAGGACATAAACCGGATGCAGATGATCAGCTCCTACAAGGGCGTCCGACACAAGCGCGGTCAGAAGGTGCGCGGCCAGCGGACCAAGTCCACGGGTCGCAGCGAAGGCACCATCGGCGTCAACGTCGAGGCGATCAAGGAAGAGGCCGCCGAGGCCGGTGAGGACGAATGACGACCGGACACAACACCAAGTTCTACGAGACCCCGAACCACCCGTTTCAGGGCGAGCGCATCGCGCAGGAGGCGGATCTCGTCTCCCGGTACGGACTCAAGAACAAGGAGGAGCTGTGGCGCGCGCAGTCGCAGCTGCGTAACTTCCGACGCGAGGCCCGCCGCCTCCTCGGCGAGGCGCAGGGCGACACCGACGCCGCGGCGGCGGCCGGCGAGGGCTTTCTCGCCCGGCTGCGCCGACTGGGAATCCTCGGCGAAGAGGACGACATCAGCGAGATCCTCTCGCTCGACGTGACGGACCTGCTGGAGCGCCGCCTCCAGACCGTCGCCTACCGAAAGGGACTCGCGAACACGCCCCAGCAGGCGCGTCAGTTCATCGTCCACGGCCACGTCACCGTCGAGGGCGCGCGCGTGACCGTCCCCTCGAAGAAGGTCGAGGTGGACGAAGAGAGCACCGTGAGCTTCGACGAGACGAGCCCGCTCGCGGACGAACTGCACCCGGCACGCGCGGAGGCGCAGGAGTAACACCATGAGCGAATCCGACGACAGCAAGTGGGGCATCGCACACGTCCACGCATCGTTCAACAACACGCTCATCACCGTCACCGACCAGACCGGCGCGGAGACGATCGCCAAGTCGAGCGGCGGATCCGTCGTGAAGCAGAACCGCGACGAGGCGTCGCCGTACGCGGCGATGCAGATGGCGGAACAGGTCGCGGAGGAGGTCAAGGCCGCCGGGCTCGCGGGACTGCACGTCCGCGTGCGCGGTCCGGGCGGCAACGGCAACAAGAGCCCCGGTCCCGGCGCGCAGGCGACGATCCGCGCGCTGGCCCGCGCCGGGCTGGAGATCGGTCGCATCGAGGACGTGACGCCGATCCCCCACGACGGCACGCGCGCGCCGAAGAACAAGCGCCTGTAGATCATGCCAGGGGAATTCGACGTCGAGTTCATCGAACGCGACGACAGGAAGGCCCGCTTCGTCGTCCGGGGACTCACTCCGGCACTGGCGAACGGCATCCGTCGGGCCATGGTCGCGGACGTGCCGACGCTGTCCGTCGACACCGTCCGGTTCATCGAGAACTCCTCGGTGATGTTCGACGAGATGATCGCGCTCCGGCTGGGGCTCGTTCCGCTGACGACGCCCCTCGAAGACTTCGAGGAGGGCGAGACCGTCACCCTCGCGCTCGATGTCGAAGGGCCGGCGACGGCGTACTCCGGCGACATCCGATCGTCGGTACCGGAGGTACAGCCCGCCAACGAGAACGTCCCCATCATCGAACTCAAGCGGGATCAGCGCCTCGAACTGGAGGCGGAAGCGGTGCTCGACTCCGGAAAGAGCCACGCCAAACACCAGGGCGGCGTGGCGGTCGGCTACCGGCACCTCCAGCGGGTCGAGGTCGTCGGCGACGCCCCCGAGTTCGAAGAAGCGGAGCCGAACATCGTCCGCGGGGTCGTCGAGACCGACGCGGGCGAGCTCGTCCTCGCGGACGAGTTCGACAACGACCTCTCGGAGCGGTACCCCGGAAAGGAGGTCGAAGTCCACGACGTGCCCGGCGCGTTCGTCTTCCACGTGGAGACCGACGGGTCGTTCAGCGTCGACGAACTGGTCCTGCGCGCGATCGAATCGATCGATCTGCGCGCGGCTGAACTGGAAGAGAAGGTCACAGTCTAACGATCCACACGATGTCCCCTTCGTCCACCGTCCGACAGTCGCCCGCCCCGCGAGTCGCGGGGCACGCCGGCAGCTCCGGGACTCCTGGAGCGGTCGGCGGATCCGACGCAGAGCGCGTCGGCCGGCGTCGGACCGAAAGTGGTTTGAAGGGTCGTGTGGTACAGCGAAACGCGTGCAGGGATAGCCAAGTCTGGCCAACGGCGCAGCGTTCAGGGCGCTGTCTCATAGGAGTCCGCAGGTTCAAATCCTGCTCCCTGCACTTCCTTTCTCAGGAGGTCACATCATGAGCAAGACGAATCCGAGACTCAACAGTCTCATCGCCGAGCTGAAGGCGGTTTCTCGCGAGTCCGGCGCCGGTGTCTGGCAGGACGTCGCGAGCCGCCTCGAAAAGCCCCGGCGCACCCACGCGGAAGTCAACCTCGGGCGCATCGAACGGTACGCCCACGAGGACGAAACCGTGATCGTCCCCGGCAAGGTGCTGGGGAGCGGTGTGCTGCGGAAGAACGTCACCGTCGCCGCCGTCGACTTTTCGGGAACCGCTCGGAAGAAGATCGAACAGGTCGGCGATGCCGTGGCGCTGGAACAGCTAGCCGAACAGAACCCCGACGGGACGAACGTGCGGGTGATCCGATGAGCCTCGCGGAGTTCGACGCGGACGTCGTCGTCGACGCCCGCGACTGCATCATGGGTCGCGTCGCGAGCGAAGTCGCACAGCGCGCGCTTGACGGCGAGCGGGTCGCCGTCGTCAACGCCGAGCGGGCGGTCATCACGGGCTCCGACGAGGACGTGATGAGCGTCTACCGTAAGCGCGCGGAGCTCGGTTCAGACCGGGGGCCGTACTACCCGAAGCGGCCGGACCGCATCTTCAAGCGCGCCATCCGGGGCATGCTCCCGTACAAGAAGCCGCGCGGGCGCGAAGCGTTCGAGAACGTCCGCGTCTACGTGGGCAACCCGTTCGAGGAGGGCCGCGTCGCGCCGGAAGACGGAGAGAGTGTCGAGGCGATCGTCCTCGACGGCACGTCGCTGGACCGGCTCTCGAACATCAGGTTCGTCTCCCTCGGGGAGATCAGCGAGAAACTGGGTGCTAACGTCACATGGTAACGAACACGAGCGGCAAGAAGAAGACGGCCGTCGCCCGCGCCACCGTGCGCGACGGCGAGGGTCGCATCCGAATCAACTCCCAGCCGGTCGAGCTGGTCGAACCGGAGCTGTCGCGGCTGAAGATGCTGGAGCCGTTCCGCATCGCCGGCGACGATCTGCGCGATCGGATCGACGTCGACGTTCGCGTGGACGGCGGCGGCTTCAGCGGGCAGGCGGACGCGGCCCGGACGGCCATCGCGCGGGGGCTGGTGCAGCACCTGAACGACGCGGAGCTCCGCGACGCGTACATGGAGTTCGACCGGTCGCTGCTCGTCAACGACGTCCGGCAGTCCGAACCGAAAAAGTGGGGCGGACCCGGCGCTCGCGCGCGCTATCAGAAATCCTACCGTTGAGGTGATCCAATCATGATGATTCCCGTCCGGTGTTTCACCTGCGGCAACGTGGTCGCGGAGCACTGGGAGGAGTACAAGGCGCGCGCCCGCGAGGGAGACGAGGACCCCGAAGCCGTCCTCGACGAACTCGGCGTGGAGCGCTACTGCTGTCGGCGGATGATGGTGTCGCACAAGGACCTCGTGGACGTCGTCTCCCCCTACCAGTGACCATGATCGGGCAACGCTACAACCGCTACGAGAAGGCGCGGATCCTCGGGGCGCGAGCCCTGCAGGTGTCCTACGGCGCGCCGGTGCTCGTCGAGACCGAACAGACCGAACCGATTCTCATCGCGGCGGAGGAGTACGACGCCGGCGTCCTGCCCTTCACCGTCAGGCGGGAGGGCAAGTAAGATGACGCTCATCACTTCGATTTCACTCAGACGAATCCTCGACTCGCGCGGGAATCCCACGGTCGAAGCGGACGTGCTCACGGAGTCGGCCGGCTTCGGCCGCGCGGCGGCCCCGAGCGGGGCCAGCACCGGCGAGTACGAGGCGATCGAGCTCCCGCCGAGCGAGGCCATCGCGTCGGCGCGAAAGCACGCCATCCCGCGCCTCGTCGGCGAGGTGTACGCGGGCGACCAGCGGTCGGTCGACGGCGCGCTCCGCGCGGCCGACGGGACGGACAACTTCTCGGAGATCGGCGCGAACAGCGCGGTCGCCATCTCGATGGCCGCCGCGAAGGCCGGCGCGGACGTGCTCGGCGCGCCGCTGTACCAGCACCTCGGCGGCGCGTTCCGCGGCGGTAACTTCCCGATTCCCCTCGGGAACGTCATCGGCGGCGGCGAACACGCGAAGGACGCGACCCACATCCAGGAGTTCCTCGCCGCGCCCGTCGGCGCACCGAGCGTCGCCGAGGCCGTGTTCGCGAACGCCGACGTGCACGCGAAAGCGGCCGAGATCCTCGACGACCGAGGCGTTCCCGCGGCGAAGGGCGACGAGGGCGCGTGGGCTCCCGCCGTCGACGACGCGGACGCGTTCGAGATCATGGCGGAGGCGGTCGACGCCGTGAGCGACGACCGCGGATTCGAGATTCGGTTCGGCCTCGACATGGCCGGCGCGGAGCTGTACGACGCCGACGAGGGCGTCTACCGCTACGGCGACGAGACGAAGTCGACCGACGAACAGATCGACTACGTCGCGGGCCTCGTCGACGACTACGACCTCGCGTACGTCGAGGACCCCCTCGACGAGAACGACTACGAGGGTTTCGCGGAGCTGACCGACCGCGTCGGCGATCGGACGCTCGTCTGCGGCGACGACCTGTTCGTGACGAACGTCGAACGGCTGCGGGAGGGCATCGAGACGGGTGCGGCCAACAGCATCCTGATCAAACCGAACCAGATCGGGACCCTCTCGGACGCCTTCGACGCGGTCGAGCTGGCGACGGAGCACGGCTACGACGCCGTGATCTCCCACCGGTCGGGCGAAACCGAGGACGCGACGATCGCACACCTCGCCGTGGCGACCGACGCGCCGTTCATCAAGACGGGCACGGTCGGCGGCGAGCGAACCGCCAAACTCAACGAACTCATCCGCATCGCGGAGGACGCTGTATGAGCGAAAACGACAACGAAGCACTCGAAACCGCGGAGGAGGAGCTCGACACGGAGCCCACCGGCGAGGCCGGTGCGGAGCCGGAGGTCGACCCCGACGTGGACGCGGAAGAAGACCTCCCCACCGACCCGGCCGAGGAGGCCGACGGCGGGGAGTCGGCAGAGACAGAGAACGCACCCGAGGCCGACGACGACCCCGACGAGGGGTCGATGTTCGACGAGGACGTCATGCCCGACGAGGAGGCCGACCTCCTCATTCCCGTCGAGGACTACCTCGGTGCCGGGGTCCACATCGGGACCCAGCAGAAGACGAAAGACATGGAGCGGTTCATCCACCGCGTCCGCGACGACGGGCTGTACGTCCTCGACGTGAGCCGGACGGACGGTCGGATCCGCACGGCCGCGGACTTCCTCGCCAACTACGACCCGGAGCAGGTGCTCGTCACCTCCTCGCGGCAGTACGGTCGCTTCCCGGCGAAGAAGTTCGCCGACGCGATCGGCGCGCGGGCGCGCACCGGGCGGTTCATCCCGGGGACGCTCACCAACCCGCAGTACCGCGGGTACATAGAGCCCGACGCGGTGGTCGTCACCGACCCGATCGGGGACTCGCAGGCGGTAAAGGAGGCCATCACGGTGGGCATCCCGGTCATCGCCATGTGCGACTCGAACAACCAGACGAGCAACGTCGACCTCGTCATCCCGACGAACAACAAGGGTCGCCGCGCGCTTTCGGTCGTCTACTGGCTGCTCGCCAACGAGACGCTCGACCGCCGCGGTGCCGACACCGTCTACGCCCTCGAAGACTTCGAAGAGGGCATCTGAATCGACGCTTCGGCGTTCGCGTTCCCGTTTTCTCGCGCTCGTCTCCGGCGAGCGGCCGGTTCGAGTGGGGCGGGGTAGTTCACTCGTCTCGCGGCCGTCCGGTGAGTTCGTCGAGGCGCTCGAAGTATTCCTCCCGCGGCACCTGATACAGCCCCCGGTAGTCGATCTCCCCCGACGCGAACCGGCGGGCGTACGAAATCGCACCCGCGACGGCCGCGTCGCGGGTGTCGTACGTCTCCGTTCCCGCCTCCACCTCCGGTTCGAGAAACAGCGTCACGTGCCACTCGTCGGTCGGCACCTGCGACGCCCCCGGACGCCGCCGCCGCGAGCCGTTCGTCACGAAGATGGTCGGGAGACACGGGGCGGGGAACCGGTTCGTGTCGAACACGTCCGGCCGGTACGCGAGGATGCCGCGCCCCTCCGGTTCGTCGTTCCACACCGTCCACCCGTCGGGAAGTCCGTCGAAGCCCATACGAACCGTTCGTTCCGCGGACGCTAATGCGTCACGTTCCCGCCGCGAGAGCGCGTCGCCCGCAACCCTTTCGGTGGTCGCCGTCGTTTCTCGTCACGGGAGACCGATGACGGTGACGCCGAAGATATATAAGCGGGGGTATCTCGGGTAACCGTCGTCGGTTATCGAGTGGTCCCCGTCACCGTGTTTCACGCGTCGGACTCGGGGGGGTGCCGCCGAATTCGACGAAACGGTTATATGGGAGCGTATCTCACAGTCTAAATAGTCTCGGTCAGCGCCGACCGGACGACCACTCCCCGCGCCGCCCATCGGTCCCGACGTTCTGTAGGTTCACGCCGCCGAAAATTCACGCCGCGCGGAATGAGTGGTATGATTGAACATGCCACGGACCGGACACCCACTCCGCAGCGACGGTCGACCGCGGCAAGAGCGGCGCGTCCGGACGCTCCGATGGCTCTCGACGCGGTCTCTCTCCTGCCTTCTCCCCTCGTGCCGGGTCGCCTTCGACGCGTCCGGCCCGCCACAAGACGAGACTCCGTCAGTGATACAATGAACGGCGAGATCGAAACCCTCGAAGACCTCAGTCAGCACTACCAGGAATCGGTGCCCGCGGACCTGCGGGAAGCGAAATCGTTCGACTGGTACCTGAAAGAGGTGTACGAAGACCCGCGGATCGCCCGCAACGCGCACCAGCGCGTTGCCGACATGTTCGACCACTACGGCACCCGGTACGACGAGGACGCCGGCGTGGTCGAATACCTCATGGCCTCGGAGGACCCCCTCCACGACGGGGACAACACCTTCTACGGCCGCGAGGTGCACGAATCCATCCACGAGTTCGTGAACAAGGTGAAAAGCGGCGCTCGCGGCCTCGGGCCCGAAAAGCGGATCAAGCTACTGCTCGGTCCCGTCGGATCCGGAAAGTCCCACTTCGACTCGATGGTACGACGGTACTTCGAGGACTACACCATGCGCGACGAGGGGCGGATGTACACGTTCCGCTGGGTCAACCTCTGCGACGTCATCAGGGATCAGGACCCGGCGGACGACACCGTCCAGTCGCCGATGAACCAGGATCCGATCGTGTTGCTCCCGCAGGAACAGCGCGACAGGGTGATAGAGCGGCTCAACGAGGACTTCGACGCCCCCTACACGATCCGAAACGAACAGTCGCTCGACCCCGCGTCGGAGTTCTACATGGACCGACTCTTGGCGTACTACGACGACGACCTCCAGGCGGTCCTCGAAAATCACGTCGAGATCATCCGTCTCGTCGCCAGCGAGAACAAGCGTCAGTGCATCGAGACGTTCGAGCCGAAGGACAAGAAGAATCAGGACGAGACGGAGCTCACGGGCGACGTCAACTACTCGAAGCTCGCGGTGTACGGCGAGTCCGATCCGCGGGCGTTCGACTACTCGGGGGCGTTCTGCAACGCCAATCGCGGCATCTTCTCCGGCGAGGAGTTGCTCAAGCTCCAGCGCGAGTTCCTCTACGACTTCCTGCACGCGAGCCAGGAGCAGACGATAAAGCCGAAGAACAACCCTCGGATCGACATCGACCAGGTGATCGTCGGTCGGACGAACATGCCCGAGTACCGGGACAAGAAGGGCGACGAGAAGATGGAGGCGTTCAACGACCGCACGAAGCGGATCGACTTCCCGTACGTCCTCGAGTACGAACAGGAGGCCGAGATCTACCAGAAGATGCTCCGCAACGCGGACGTCCCGTACATGCACATCGAGCCGCACACGCTCGAGATGGCGGGGCTGTTCGGCGTCCTGACGCGCATCGAGGAGCCGGACGGCGAGCGCATCTCGCTGACGCAGAAGGCGAAGGCGTACAACGGCGAGATCGACGACAGCGACGACGTCGACGTGAAGAAGCTCCGCGAGGAGGGCGAGGGGAAAGCCGACATCTCGGAGGGGATGGCCGGCGTCTCGGCGCGGTTCATCGGCGACGAGATCGCAGAGGCGATCATGGACTCGACCCACCGCGGCCGCGATTACCTCAGCCCGCTCACGGTGTTCAACCACTTCGAGGAGAACCTCGAAAACCACGGCTCCATCCCCGAGGAGAACATCGAACGGTACCACCGCTACCTCGAGATGGTGCGCGAGGAGTACAAAGCGCGCGCCATCGAGGACGTCCGCCACGCGCTGGCGTACGACCTCGACGAGATCCGCCGACAGGGCGAAAAGTACATGGACCACGTGATGGCCTACATCGACGACGCGACCGTCAAGGACGACCTCACCGGCCGCGAGCAGGAGCCGGACGAGAAGTTCCTCCGCTCCGTCGAGGAGAAGCTCGAGATCCCGTCGGACCGCAAGGACGACTTCCGACAGGAGGTGTCCAACTGGGTGTCGCGGCGCGCCCGCGAGGGGACGAGTTTCAACCCGCAGGACAACGACCGCCTGCGCCGCGCGCTGGAGCGGAAACTCTGGGAGGACAAAAAGCACAACATCAACTTCTCGGCGCTGGTGTCCGCGAACGAGCTCGACGACGACGAGCGCAACGCGTGGATCGACGCGCTCGAAGAGCGGGGCTACTCCCGCGAGGGCGCGCGCGAGGTCCTCGAGTTCGCCGGCGCGGAGGTGGCCAAGGCGGAACTGGAAGCCTAACACGATGCGACGGAACTACATCCGGGAGGCCGACCGGGCGCTCGACGGCGCGTACGAGGAGCCGATGAGCCTCGCGGAGTACGTCGACGCCGCGTTCGAGTCGCCCTCGATCGCCTCGCACGCGAGCAAGTACCTCCTCGACGCCATCGAGTCGATGGGGACCCGGACGGTCATAGAGGAGGGCGAAGAGCGCGAGCGCTACCGCTTCTTCGACGATCCGCACAACGACGGCGAGCACGCCATCCTCGGCAACACGGCGGTGTTGAACGGGTTCGTCGACGACCTCCGGACCATCGCCGCAGAACGCGGCAAGGGCGAGAAGATCATCTGGTTCGACGGACCGACGGCGACGGGGAAATCGGAGCTGAAGCGCTGTCTCATCAACGGACTGCGCGAGTACTCGAAGACGCCGGCCGGTCGGCGGTACACCGTCGAGTGGAACGTCGCGAACGCCTCCGACACGCGCGGGCTGAGCTACGGCGACGAGGGGATCGACGACGAGGACGACTGGTACGAAAGCCCCGTGCAGGTCCACCCCTTCGCCGTGTTCCCCCCGGCGGTTCGTCGCCGCCTCCTCGCGGATCTGAACGACACGCTCGACGGACACATCCCCGTCGCCACGAACGTCGGTCTCGACCCCTTCTGCCGGGAGGCGTACTCCTACCTGGAGGAGCAGTACCGGCGCGACGGGAAGAGCGACCTCTTCTCGGCGATCACCGATCCGAAGCACCTCCGGGTGAAAAACTACGTCGTCGACGTCGGGCGGGGAATCGGCGTCCTCCACTCGGAGGACGACGGTACCCCGAAGGAGCGGCTGGTCGGCAGCTGGATGCCGGGCATGCTCCGCGAACTCGACTCGCGGGGGCGGAAGAACCCGCAGGCGTTCTCCTACGACGGCGTGCTCTCGCAGGGCAACTGCCTCCTCACCATCGTCGAGGACGCGACCCAGCACTCCGATCTCCTTCAGAAGCTCCTCAACGTGCCAGACGAGCACCACGTCAAGCTCGACAAGGGGATCGGGATGGACATCGACACGCAGCTCGTCATCATCTCGAACCCGGACCTCGACGTGGAACTGGACAAGTTCGCGGATCGCAACGGACGGGACCCGCTGAAGGCGCTGAAGCGTCGGCTCGATCGCCACGAGTTCCGGTACCTCACGAACCTGAGCCTCGAAACCGAGCTGATCCGCCGGGAGCTCACGAACGAGACGCCGGTCTGGGAGGCGGAGGCGTACGAGGAACTGAGAGAGCGCATCCGCGCGCCGCTCAGGCTCGACGTGCGGGACGGTCACGGCACCGTACGCGACCGCGAGCTCGCCCCGCACGCGCTGGAGGCGGCCGCGCTGTACAGCGTCGTCACCCGGCTCGACGCCGAGGACGTGCCGCCGGGATTGAACCTCGTGGACAAGGCGATCCTCTTCGACCGCGGCTACCTGCAGGAGGGAGACGAGCGCCGCGACGTCGACGAGTTCGACTTCAGCCACGACGGCGACGGCACCCACGGCGTCCCCGTCACCTACACCCGCGACATCATCGCGGACCTCCTCCACGGCGACCGCGACCGCCACCACCCGGAACTGCCGGTCGAACTCGTGATCATGCCCGACGACGTGCTCGACGCGATGGTCGAGGAACTGGCGGACGCGCCGGTGTTCTCGCGCGCGGAGGCGACGGAGTACGAGGGACGACTGGCGTCGGTGAAGAGCTACGTCTTCGAACAGCAGGAGACGGACGTGCTCGACGCGTTGCTCGCGGAGAAAGGCGTCGAAGAGGAGACCGTCGCCGAGTACGTAGAGCACGTCTACGCGTGGGCCGGCGACGAACAGCTCGAAAGCGAGCACGGGCCGGTCGACCCCGACCCGCTCCTCATGAAACTGTTCGAGACGGAACACCTCGGTCGGTTCGGCCCCGGCGCGTACGTCGGCAACGAGCCCACGGAGCCCGTCAAGGAGTTCCGCCGCGAGAAGGTCATCACCGCGCTCAACCGCTACGCGTGGGAGAGCCGCGACGAGGAGTTCTCGGTGTCGAACGTGGACTTCTCGGAGATACCGGTGATAAAGGAAGTGCTCGAAACCTACGACTGGAACGACGTCAGCCGACTCTTCGAGGACCTCGACCCGAGACAGTGGAACGATCCGCCGGCGAACACCGAGACCGCGGCGGTCAAGGAAAAGACGATCGCGCACATGACGACGCGCGGCTACAGCGAGGCGTCCGCCGAACTGACGAGCCGGAAAGTGATGCGCGAGGTGGGGTACAAATGGGACTGAGAGAGGACGTCGAACGGTTCCGCGAGGTCGGCGAGGAGCGCCGCGAGGACTTAAAGGAGTTCATCAGCTACGGCGACCTCGGCGGCAGCGGGCCGAACAGCATCAACATCCCCATCAAGATCGTCGACCTCCCGGAGTTCGCCTACGACCGCCGCGACATGGGCGGCGTCGGGCAGGGGCAGGGCGGCACGCCGGACGTGGGACAGCCGGTCGGCCAGCCGCAACCGCAACCCGGCGACGGCGAGGAGGGCGATCCCGGCGAGGAGGGGGCGGAGCACGAGTACTACGAGATGGACCCGGAGGAGTTCGCCCAGGAGCTCGACGAGGAACTCGGGCTCGACCTCGAACCGAAGGGAAAGGAGGTGATAGAGGAGATCGAGGGCGACTTCACGGACGTCACCCGAACGGGACCGAACAGCACCCTCGACTTCCAGAAGCTGTTCAAGTCGGGGCTGAAGCGCAAGCTCGCGATGGACTTCGACGAGGACTACGTCCGCGAGGCGCTGAAGGTCGAAGGCGCGACGCCGGACGACGTGTTCCGGTGGGCGCGCGAGGAGAACATCCTCGTCTCGCGCGCGTGGGTCGAAGACGCCGCGACTGACATTCCGGAGTCGGAGAAGGACACGTGGGCGAGCTTCGAGGAGATGATGGAGAACGTCGAGCGGACCTCGACGATGCAGCGCATCCGCCGCGACGGGCTGAAGGACATCCCCTTCCGCCGAGAGGACGAGCGCTACCGTCACCCGGAGGTCGTAGAGGAAAAACAAAAGAACGTCGTCGTCGTCAACATCCGCGACGTCTCCGGGTCGATGCGCGAGAAGAAGCGCGAGCTCGTCGAGCGGACGTTCACCCCGCTCGATTGGTACCTCACGGGGAAGTACGACAACGCGGAGTTCGTCTACATCGCCCACGACGCGGAGGCGTGGCGAGTCGAGCGCGAGCAGTTCTTCGGCATCCGCTCCGGCGGCGGGACGAAGATCTCCTCGGCGTACCGGCTCGCGAAGGAGATCCTGGAGGAGGAGTACCCCTGGAACGAGTGGAACCGCTACGTCTTCGCCGCGGGCGACAGCGAGAACTCCTCGAACGACACGCGCGAGAACGTCGTCCCGATCATGCGCGAGATCCCGGCGAACCTCCACGCCTACGTCGAGACCCAGCCCGGCGGCAACGCGATCAACGCGACGCACGCGGAGGAGGTCGAAAGCTCGCTGAGCGATCAGGGGAACGTCGTCGTCGCCTACGTCAAGCGCCCGGAGGACGTGGTCGACGCGATCTACCGCATCCTGAGCACGGAGGACGCGTCATGAGGGACGACCGGATCGACGCGAGAAAGGAGGCCGCGAAGCTCGAGGAACCCGTCCGCGAAGCCGGCGCGCTGGCGCGGAAGCTCGGCCTGGACCCGTACCCGGTGAACTACTGGATCGTCGACCACGACGAGATGAACCAGCTCATCGCCTACGGCGGGTTCCAGACCCGATATCCACACTGGCGCTGGGGGATGACGTACGACCGCCAGCGAAAGCAGGACCAGTTCGGGATGGGGAAGGCGTTCGAGATCGTCAACAACGACAACCCCAGCCACGCGTTCCTGCAGGAGTCGAACTCGCTCTCGGACCAGAAGGCCGTGATCACCCACGTCGAGGCGCACGCCGACTTCTTCGCGAACAACGAGTGGTTCGGCCTCTTCGCCGAGGGCGGCGACTCGTTGGCCGCGGCCGCGATGCTCGAACAGCACGCGGAGGCGATCGGCCGGTACATGGACGACCCGGAGATCGACCGCGGCGAGGTCGAGGCGTTCATCGACGCGGTCCTCTGTCTGGAGGACACGATCGACCAGCACCGCGCGTACGCGAAGGCGGGCAGCCCGCGCGAGCGCGAGGTCCGCGAGGACCTCCGCGAGCGCCTCGAACAGTTGCAGATCTCCGAGGACGTCCGCAGACAGGTGTTCGACGAGGAGTGGCTCGAACGGCGCGAGGCCGCGGAGAAGGAGGCGGCGGAGCTCGAAGAGCCGAGAAAGGACGTGCTGGCGTTCCTCCGCGAGCACGGCCGGCGCTACGACGAGGAGAAGGGGCGCGCGGTCGAGATGGAGCCGTGGCAGAAGGACGTCCTCGACATGCTCCGCGAGGAGGCGTACTACTTCGCCGCCCAGAAGATGACGAAGGTGATGAACGAGGGGTGGGCCGCCTACTGGGAGTCGATGATGATGAGCGAGGAGCGGTTCGCGGGGACCGACGAGTTCGTCACCTACGCCGACCACCAGGCGCGCGTGCTCGGGTCGCCCGGGCTCAACCCCTACAAGCTCGGCAAGGAGCTCTGGGAGTACGTCGAGAACACCACCAATCGCCGCGAGGTCGCCGATAAGCTCCTGCGGGTGGCGGGCGTCACGTGGCGGAACTTCCACGACGTCGTCGACTTCGACGAGGTGGAACGACTCCTCCAGCCCGAGCCGGCCATCGACGCGGTGGGGTCCGACGCGCTGGGCGAACTGGCCGCGCTCGCCGAGGACGACCCGCGCGTCGACCGCGAGGCGCTCGATCGGGCGCGCGACGATCCGGAGGCGGTCGACGTCGACCGCTACCCCTGGAAGGTGCTCACCTACGACGGGCTCGCCGAGCGGCACTTCTCGCTCGTCAAGCCGCAGAATCGCGGGTTCCTCCGGCGCATCCGCCGCTCGGAACTCGAACAGCTCTCGCGGTACATGTTCGACGACGAACGGTACGGAACGGTCGAAGAGGCGATCGCCGACGTGAACTACGCCGTCGGGTGGGATCGGATGCGCGAAGTGCGCGAGAGCCACAACGACGTGACGTTCCTCGACGCCTTCCTCACCCAGGAGTTCGTCACCGAGAACCACTACTTCACCTACGAGTACACGCGGGCGAGCGGCGACTTCCGCGTCACCAGCGACGCCTACGAGGACGTGAAGAAGAAGCTGCTCTTGCGCTTTACGAACTTCGGGAAGCCGACGATCTCCGTCTACGACGGCAACTACGACAACCGCGGCGAGTTGCTCCTCGGCCACCAGTACAACGGCGTGATGCTCGACCTCGAACAGGCGAAGGGGGTCCTCGAACGCCTCTACGGCCTCTGGGGTCGCCCGGTGAACCTCATGACGATCGTGAAGGAGTACGACGATCACGATCTCGAGATCGCCCGCCGCCGCAACCGCGAACCCGAGCCGATCGAGGTCGGACGGCGGATCCGCTACGACGGCGACTCCTTCGAGACCCACGACCTCGAAACGGAGCTGAAAGACCGCATCGCCGCGAGCGACGTCGACTACGACACGAAACCCGACGACTGGCTCGCGTGAGCGGACGGATCACCGTCGTTCGGGCCGCGGTCTGCGGTCGCGATCGTCCGTGATCGACCCGACCGTCTTCGCGGAATAAATAGTCAATTCCGGCAATTTTCCTCATCGTTCGAAGTAGACCCGGCGTGCTATTTAATGTATATTTGAAAATAAAAAATTATTGGATAGATTGAAGCACTGTCAGAAGAGAGTCACCGTCGGGATGAGTTCAGATGGGGCTAGCGAAGAACCGGCGGAGATGACGGACGACGGCGCGCTCGAATCGACCGAGATACACGACGTCCTCAGAAACGCCCGGCGGCGTCGCGTGCTCGAACGGCTCAACGAATCCGGCGGCTCGGAGACCGTCCGGGAGCTGTCGGAGCACGTCGCGGGAATCGAGGCGGGGGAGACGCCCCCGCCCCGGAACGTCCGCCAGAGCGTCTACGTGTCGCTGCACCAGACGCACTTGCCGAAGCTCGACGATCTCGGGATCGTTTCGTACGATTCGGACGCCAAGGAGGTCGCGCTCGCACAGCACGCCGACGAAGTGACCGTCTACCTCGAGGTCGTGCCGAAGTACGGGATCTCCTGGGGGGAGTACTACCTCGGTCTGGGGCTGCTCGGCCTGCTCGTGTTGCTGGCCGAGTCGTTCGGCGTTCCGGTGATCGGCGGGATCGATCCGACCGTCCTCTCCGGCGGCTTCTTCTCCCTCATCATCGTCTCGTCCGCGTATCACATCACGACCCAACAGTGTTCGCTGTTTCACCGTCTTCGAGGTCGGTAATCCCCGTCGACGCGGGTGTCGAGCGAATCGTCTCGGTCGCTGCGGTCGCTTCAGAAACGCTCGCTTCGTTCGTGAAAATGCTCGGTCGGGGATTTGAACCCCGGTCATCGGCTCGAAAGGCCGAAATGATTGGCCGGACTACACCAACCGAGCGCGTTTGAAATTGGCTCGGGAAATCGTTTAAAGATTCCGTTACGGCGTCGGAGTGCTACTTCCCTTCGAACTCCGGCTCGCGGTCGCCCACGAACGCGGTGATCCCTTCCATCAGGTCGTCGGTGTTCATGAGGTGGCCGAACGCCTGCGCTTCGATCTCCAGCCCCGCCTCGATGTCCTCGCGGCCCCGAAGCATCGCGCGCTTCGTGAACGCCTGCGCGATCGGCGGCCCGCCGGCGAGCCGCGTCGCGAGTTCCATCGCGCGGTCGAGCAGCTCGTCGTTTCCGACCACCTCGTTCACGAAGCCGTACCGCTCCATCGTCTCCGCGCCGAACCGCTCGCCGGTGAAGATGATCTCCTTCGCGCGGCCCTCGCCGACGACGTGACGCAGGCGTTGGGTGCCGCCCCAGCCGGGAAGGAGGCCGAGGTTGTGCTCCGGCTGGCCGAGCTCGGAGCGCTCGCTCGCGACGCGCAGATCCGCGCAGGTGGCGAGCTCCATCCCGCCGCCGAGGCAGTAGCCGTCGATGCCCGCGACGACGGGCACGTCGCACGATTCGAGCTTGCCGAACGTCGCCTGTCCCTTCCGCGAGAGCTCGACGGCGGCGAGGGCGTCCGCGCCGCCCGCGGCCATGCTCTGGACGTCCGCGCCGGCCGAGAAAGCGCGGTCGCCCTCGCCCGTGATGAGGATCGCGCGGACCCCCTCGTCGGCTTCGAGCGCGTCGATCGCCGCGTCGAGGTCGTCCAGCAGTTCCGCGCTGATCGTGTTCATCCGGTGCGGGCGATCGAGCACGACGTGACCCACGCGCCCCTCGCGCTCGATCCGGATCGTCTCGAAGTCGAGCGCGCCGCCCGCTCCGTTCGCTCCGGCGGCGTTCTCCGCGTTCCCGCCGTGGAACGTCGAGCCGGACTCGGCCAGTTCGCGGAGGTAGGAGACGGCGTCGTAGCGCGCCTCGCCGGTCTCCTCGTGTAAGTCGTCGAGGCGGTCGACGAGCGACTCGATCCCGGCGTCGTCGGCCATCTTCGCCGGCCCGTCCGGGAAGCCCGCGCCGAGCTGGACCGCGCGGTCGATCGCCGCGGCGTCGGCGACCTCGTTCTCGACGAGGCCCGCGACCTCGTTCGCCATGAGCGCGGTCAGTCGCTCGCGGACGTCCTCGCGGCCCTCGTCGCTCGGGATCTCCGCCCCGTCGCCCCCCTCGTAGTCGTAGAAGCCCGCGCCGGTCTTCTTGCCGAGATCGCCGTCATCGACCTTCTCTTCGAGCAGCGGGCAGGGCCGGTAGGCGTCGCCGAGCACCTCGTGCATGTATTCGAGGACGTGGTAGCCGACGTCGATGCCGACCTGGTCTGCGAGTTCGAAGCTCCCCATCGGCAGGCCCATGTCGAACTTGGTCGTGCTGTCGACTTCCGCGACGGTGGCGTCGCCCTCGCGGACGATCCACGCGGCCTCGTTCATCAGCGGGACGAGCACCCGGTTGACGATGAAGCCGGGGCTGTCCTTGCGGACGCGCACCGGCGTCTTGTCCATCGACTCCGCCAACCCCTCGATCAGGCCGAGCGTCTCGTCGGCCGTGTGCGCGCCGGAGATCACCTCGACGAGCGGCATCCGGACCGGGGGGTTGAAAAAGTGCATCCCGCAGAACCGCTCGGGTCGCCCCGTGACCTCCGACAGCTCCGTGACGGAGAGACTCGACGTGTTGGTCGCGAACACCGTGCGGTCGGGGGCGTGCGACGCCAGTTCGCCGTACACCTCCTTTTTGATCTCCATCTTCTCCGGCACCGCCTCGATCACCACGTCGGCGTCCGCGACGGCCGGTTCGAGGTCGACGAACGTCTCGATCCGGCCGAGCGCCGCGTCCGCCTCGTCCTCGCCGATTCGCTCGTTCTCCGCCAGTTTTCCGAGGCTCCACTCGATCTGGTCGTACCCGTTCCGCACGAACTCCTCGTTGATGTCGCGCAGCGCGACGTCGTAGCCGGCGAGGGCCGCGACCTCGGCGATGCCGTGACCCATGTTGCCCGCTCCGAGAACCGCGACGGTGTTGACGTCGGATAACTCCATAGCCGATGGCTCGGCTGCCGGCGGTTTCAACGTTTCCCTCGTCCGGGTGAAAAACTCGAAGATCGTTTATTCTGCCGCCCGTCCACCGTCGGGACGGTCGTAGACGAACACCGCTCCCGCCGTCTCGACGACGATGAGAAAGCCCCAGTGTTCGAAGATGACGATCCCGTCCGTCCGCGGCGTTCCGTCGTACTGGGCTCGGAACAGGCCGTCGAGCGCGTCGGGGTCGATCGCGTCGTTCAGCGGCTCGTCGGACGTCGTCCGCGACCGGCGGACCGCGTTGACGGCGTCGACGACGGCGGTGCTCAGCTCTTCGTCCTCCTCGAGCGCGTACCTGAGCAGACAGTTCCCGGTGCCGCGTCGGAGGCGCCGCAGGACGTTCGATTGCTCGGAAACCATAGTTCGTTCTATTTAAACCTCCAGCTGATTTAGGACATTAGATGAGTAACGGTAACGGGGTTGAATAGTTCACGATTTCGTGTCGCGCGGACTCCCCCGCGTCGACACCGATCTCCGCTATTCGAGGTACTCCTCTTCCCGCTCGTCGTCGGGGACGTCCGCGTCGGCCCGACGACGGACGTCGACGCGGTAGTGTTCGAGGATGTCCCGGCCGAGGAGCAGCGGGTAGTCCATGTGGCTCCGGTCCTCGACGCTCGCCGTCACCGTGTGCTGTTTGCCGCCGATCCCGATGACGAGGTCGACGACGGGTCGGGCCTTGCCGCGCTTCATACTCCCTGACTTGACGCGCGTCATGCTCTTTATCGGGCCCGCGCCGATCTCGGCGGCGAGGCGGGTGTCGATGCTGGTTCGCGTCGCGCCCGTGTCGGACTTCGCGAGCGCCTGCGTCGACCCGCTCGTCCCGCTGACGACGACTTCCTCGATGTAGCCGATGATCGGGGCCTCCTCCTGTTCCGGCGGCTCGACCCGGGGCATGCTCGCGGGCGCGGAGTCGTCGAGCGTCGCCGAGAGCTCCGCGACGCGCTCGTCGTCGACCTCCCCACCGGCCGCCTCGACGGCCATCTTCGCGATGTACGGCGCGGGACTCCGGCCGGTCGCCTTGTACAGGCCCTTGAAGCCGGCGGTGGGGTTGACTTCGAGGACGAACCAGCCGGCGTCGCCCTCCACGAGGTCGACGCCGGCGTAGTCGAGACCCATGACCTCGGTCGCGTAGAGCGCGGTTTCCGCCGCCGCTTCCGGCAGTTCGTCGGTCGCGTTCTGCACGTCGCCGCCGAGGGCGACGTTCGTCCGCCAGTCCCCCTCCGGGGCGTAGCGGTACATCGCGCCGATGATCTCGTCGCCGACGACGTACACCCGGAGATCGCGGTGGCGGGTCTCGTCGCGCTCTATGAGCTTCTGGAGGAACGCCTGCCGGTTGCCGACCTTCGGGTTGACCGGGTCGGTCAGGTCGACCTTCCACGTCCCGCCGCCGTGGGTTCCGATGGCGGTCTTGTAGACGCCGACGGAGCCGAAGCGCCCCCGGTCCTGGTTGAGGCGGTCGTTCGACAGCGCGAGCAGCGCGTCCGGCACCTGGATGTTCCAGTTCGCGAGCGTCGCCGCCGTCGCGAACTTGTGGATCGCCGTGAGCACCGCGTCGGGTTCGTTCAACATCGGACGGATCCGGTTGAACGTCGTCGCCAGCCCCAGAAGCTCGGCGGGTTCTTCGGTGTTCGAGAGGAGCAGCCGGTTCGCGACGACGTCGATCTCGGGTTCGACGGTGAGTTCGCTGTCCTCGATGTTGATGGCGGTGTTCTCCCGGCGCAACCACACGCCCGCGTGACCCAGATCGTCGACGGCGTTCAGGATGGCCTTCGTCTCCTTGCTGTTGTGTAGCGACAATACGCCGACACGAACGTCGTCCCCGTCTGTGATTCCCATGTGGAAGAACATACTCGCCGCCGGTTTCAAAGACATACCGGTCTCTCAGCCGCTTAAACGACGATACAGGTCCGGTAACTGATGATTAACGGGGAGAAACGACAACGTACCGTCCGCGGATCGTGAAGGACGATTTATATGCGACCGTCGCCGAGTAGGGGTATGAGCGACGACGGGGCCTTCACCTACAACGGGGGGAAGGTCGAGCCGGGGGAGACGCAGAACCTCCGGTACGGGATCAGCGAGACGTACCTCGGCGATCCGGTTCGAATCCCGGTCACCATCGTGAACGGCGAACTGCCGGGACCGACGGTGTACCTCTCCGCGGCGGCGCACGGCGACGAGCTCAACGGGATCGAGGTCGTCCGCGAGGTGGCCCACGAGTGGAACCTCGCCGACCTCGCCGGCACGCTCGTCTGCCTCCCGGTGATGAACGTCCCCGGCTTCCTGTTCCAGCAACGGTACCTTCCGATCTACGACCGCGACCTCAACCGCTCGTTTCCGGGGCGAGCCGACTCGACGAGCGCGAAGCGGATGGCGCACGTCATCTTCGAGAACTTCATCGACCCCTGCGACTTCGGGCTGGACTTTCACACCTCGACGCGCGGTCGCACCAACATGCTGCACGTGCGCGCGGACATGTCGGCTCCGGGCGTCGCCCGTCTGGCGAAGGCGTTCGGAACGAACGTCATCATCGACAGCGAGGGGCCCGAAGGGACGCTCCGCGGGGAGGCGACGATGGCCGGCACGCCGACGATCACCCTCGAGATGGGCGAGGCGCACAGGTTCCAGCGCGGGCTCATCGACGAGGCGCTCGCCGGCGTCGAGAGCGTGTTCGCCGAGTACGGCCTGATGGCGTCCAAAACGGTCCGCTGGCCGGGCTGGCGGACCGTGATCACGGGGGACAGGGAGAAGACCTGGATCCGCGCGGACGCGGGGGGCATCGTCGACATGCACTTCGAGCGGGGGGCGCTCGTCCACGAGGGCGACCGCATCTGCACCATCACCAACCCGTTCAAGGACGACAACGTCGTCGTCGAAGCGCCCTTCACGGGGCTGCTCGTGGGCATCCTTGAGAACCCGGTGGTCTACCCCGGCAACCCGCTCTGCCACCTCGTCGAACTGGACGACGAGACGAGACGCGCCGTCCAACGCGAGCAGTCCCCGGACTCCGACGAAGGGACGTGAGCGCGAGGAAGCCGAGGGACCGAAAGGACGGGGAGAGCACACGTCCGTCGGCGCGAAATCCCGCGAGAACCGCCGCGAAGACCGGATATTCCCGACGCTCGGACACTACGTGTTTCTTAGTTGAGATATATTTATGCGGCTGAGCGGCCATACTCTCACGTTGCCATGACACACGTCATCAATAGGCGCACATTCCTCGCCGGCGTCGGCGCGGCGGGGATCGGACTGGCCGGATCCGTCGGGAGCGTACACGGCCAGCAGGGGGGGCAAGAACTCAGGGTCGGCGTCCTGCAGCCGGTGACGGGCGATCTGGCGTCCGTCGGCATCCCGATACGGGACGCCGCCCTGCTGCCGGCGATTCAACTCAACGACGCGGGCACCGACTACCGGATCGTCACGCAGGCCGAAGACACCCAGACCGATCCGCAGGCCGGGATCAGCGCGGCGCAGGCGCTCGTCGACGCCGGTTACCCGTCGATCACCGGTCCCGCGGCCTCGGAGGTGACGATCCAGGTGGCGCAGAACGTCCTGATTCCGAATCAGGTCGTCGGTTGCTCGCCGTCGAGCACGGCACCGGAGATCACCGGGCTGCAGGACGACGGGTTCGTCTGGCGCACGTGCCCGAGTGACGCCGTCCAGGGGCAGGTGCTCGCGCAGGTCGCCGCCAACCGGGTGAACGCCTCGTCGGTGTCGATCATGTTCGTCAACAACTCCTACGGGCAGGCGCTCGCGAACAGCTTCGCGCAGTCGTTCGACGGCGAGATTCCGGCGCGAGTCGCCTTCGAGCAGGTGCAGTCGTCCTACGCGGCGCAGCTACAGGAGGCGCTCGCGAGCCAACCGGACGCGCTGTTGATCATCTCCTACCCCGAGAGCGGCAACCAGCTGTTCCGCGACTTCTACTCCAGTTACAGCCGCGACATCCAGATCCTCGTGACCGACGGGCTCCGCGATCCGGAGCTGCCCGGAAACGTCGGCCAACCGCTGACGAACGTCATCGGAACGGCGCCGTCGGCCGCCGGCCCGGCCCAGCAGTTCTTCACGCAGCAGTACCAGCGAGAGTACGGCAGCGCCCCCGGCGTCTTCACCGCGCAGGCGTACGACGCGACCGCCATCCAGATCCTCGCCAACGTCGCCGGCGGGGCGCGGAATCGGGGGCCGCCCGTCCGCGACAACATGCAGGCCGTGGCGAACCCGCCCGGGCGGGCCGTCGGCCCGAACAACCTGCCCGACGCGCTGGCGCTGGCCGCGAACGGGACCGAGATCAACTACCAGGGCGCGTCTAGCAGCGTCACGTTCGACGACAACGGCGACGTGACGACGGCCGCGTACGAGATCTTCACCTACACCGAAGGGGGTGGGATCGAACAGCTCGACGTCGTCGAGTTCCAGACGGATCGGGGGAACTGACGCCGTCGACACCCTTCGAGGGAACGTCGGGTTCAGTCACACCACCGTCAGCGTCCGTTCTTCCTCCCAGTCTCCTGCGGTTATCGCGTACTCCCCCGGGAGCACCCGCAGCTCGTCCTTCGAGAACACGTCTCCCGGCACTGTCGCGAGCTGCGCGATCGACGCCCGCACGTTCACGCGGGTCGACTCGCCCGGATCGAGCGACGCGCGGTCGAACCCGATCACTTCGGTCATCGGCGAGGGGATCGCTCCGCCGCGACGGTGGGCGTACACCGGTACCACGTGGTCGCCCGATCGGGAGCCGACGTTCGTCACCCGGACCGACGTGACGATCCGCCGATTCGCACGCTCGGCCGGGATCGTGGCGGGATCCACGCGGAGGTCCTCGTACTCGAACTCGGTGTACGAGAGCCCGTGTCCGAACGGAAAGAGCGGCTCCTGCGTGGACGTCGGCGGAGTTTCGCCCGTCCCGAACAGTTCGGGCGGGTACGCGTTGTGGACGTTAAGCAGTTGGCCGGTGCCGGCGGGCCACGTGAACGGGAGCCGTCCGGCGGGGTTTACGTTCCCGAACACCGCGTCGGCGACGGCGGTCCCTCCCATCGTGCCCGGGAGGTACGCCATCACCGCGGCAGGGAGACGATCGAACACGTCCGTCCCCCGCGGCCGCCCGGCGAAGATCACGCCCGCGAACGGCGTTCCGACCGAATCGAGCGTTCGCACGAGTTCCCGCTGAGCGGCGGGAAGTTCGAGCGTGTCGGTGTCCCCGTGTTCCTCCGCGTAAGGACCCTCGCCGAGAACGGCGACGACGGCGTCCGCGTCGGAGGCGGCCTCCCGGACCGCGGACTCGTTATCGAACTCGTGGAGACCGGTGGGCTCGTGGACGACGTTCGTCGCGTCGCCGACGGCGGTTTCGATCCCGTCGAGCGGCGTGACGGCGGGCGGCAGGGTCTCGCCGACCCTCTGCCACCCGAGGGTCCACCCGCCCATCATGTTGGCGACGTCGTCCGCGCTCGGTCCCGTGACGAGAACCGTCCCGACCTCGGGGTCGAAGGGAAGCGTTCCGTCGTTCTGCAGGAGCGTCACCGAATCGGCGGCGACTTCGTACGCCAGATCGCGGGCCCCGCCGCCGACCTCGGAGGCCCGCCCGGGATCGGCGTACGGGTCCTCGAACAACCCGAGCGCCTCCTTGAACGCGAGCACGTTCGCGACCGCGTCGTCGACGCGGTCGGTCGGAATTTCGCCGCTCTCTACCAGCTCCCGAAGGTACGTCTGGTAAGTGTCGACGGTGTCGGACTCGATGTCCGCCGCGGGAACCATGTACATGTCGATACCCGCGTTGATCCCGAGTCTGACGGCTTCCTTCACGTCGTCCGCGAACCCGTGGACCGCGACCATCCGATAGAAGTCGTGCCAGTCGCTCACGACCAGCCCCTCGAATCCCAACTCGTCCCGGAGGATATCCTGCAGCAGTTCCTTCGAGGCGTGAGCGGGGACGCCGTTGACCGAACCGCTGTTGACCATTACCGTCTCGGCGCCGGCACAGATACCGGCGTGAAACGGCGGTAGGTGCGCGTGTCGGAACGTCCGGTAGGGGATGAGCGCCGGCGTGCGGTCGTCGCCGTGACGGGGTTCGGAGTAACCCGCGAAGTGTTTGATCGTCGCGCCGGCGGCCTTGTACCCGCTCTCCCTCCGCTCGTAGCCCCGAACCTTCTCTGCGACCATCCGCGAACTGAGGTACGGATCCTCGCTGAAGCCCTCGTAGAACCGCCCCCACCGCGGATCGCGCTGGAGGTCGGCCACCGGGGAGAACGTCCAGTGGGTCCCGGTGGCTCGGAGCGTCTCCGACGTGTGTTCGGCCGTCCGGCGGGCGTACTCCTCGTTCCACGTCGCGCCGACCCCGTGGTTGTGGGGGAAGATCGTGGCCCCGTCGAGGTTGTTGTTTCCGTGGACGGCGTCGATGCCGAACACGAACGGAACGTCGTGCGGCTGCGCCTCGATCGAGGCGTCGAGGAGTTCGTTGACGTCCTCCGCGAGTCCGACCGGATCGTCGGTCGTCGCGTACATGAGCGATCCGGGCTGGTACTCCTCGAAGAACGCCGTCGGATCGTCGCCCACCTCGTAGGCCGCGACCTGCGTCATCTGCCCGATCTTCTCCCGCAGGCTCATCTCCGAGACGAGCGTTCGCACCCGTTCGCTCGTTCGTTTCGCCCGCACGGGCTCGCTCGCGAGGTATCCACCCAGAGCCGCCGACAGCCCGATCCCCCCGGTCGCTTCCATGAACCGCCGTCGGGTGGTTCCGCCGTCCGGTGTACTGTGATCGTTATTATCTAGCATTCCGGGAGAAATTCAGTGCTAATAGTATAATAATTAATCTAACGGACGTTGATACTCGCACGGACGGTCGGCGATCCGCGACGCCGGAAGTCGATCGGGAGCGCGCCGAAGCGAGGTCGGTCCTTCCGAACGAGGGGCGGTCTCTCCGACCGCCACCCTAGTACGATTCGCGGTGGAGGACCTCGTCGACGGATCGACGGGGAAGACGCTCGGGTTCCGGGCCGCCACTCGGGCCGACGGCGATCAGCATCACCGGGATTTCGTCGTCGGGCAGGTCGAGGAGCTCGGCCATCCCCTCCGCGTCGAAACCGATCATCGGCGTCGCTTTCAGCCCGCGGGCGTGCGCCGACAGCAGGAGGTTCTGCGCGGCGAGGCTGGCGTTTCGAACGGCGTAGTCCCGGCCGAACCGCTCGTCCTCGTACATCTCGACCGACTGGGCCTTCGTCTGCTCGGCGGCCGCCTCGTCCATTCGACCCGCCTCGACCCACTCGTCGAACACGCGGTCCGCGGTCTTGGCTTCGGTGTGTCCGACCACCAGAATCGCGGTTCCGGCCTCGCGGACGTGTTCCTGGCCGTACGCCAGTTCGACCACGTTTTCGAGTCGGTCCTCGTCCTGTACGGCCACGAACTCCCAGGGCTGGAGGTTGTACGAGGACGGGGCCAGCGTGGCGTCGCGGACGAGCGCTTCGAGCGTCTCGTCCGCGAGGTCCTCGTCCGGATCGAAGTTGTGCCCCGAGCGCCGGGTTCGGACGGCGTCGACGGCCTCCGGGAACGTCTCGTCGTGCGCTACGCGCTCGTCGGCGGCCTGCGAGTGAGACATCGACCGAGGGTAACGTCTCGCCCGTTAACGGCCTGACGGTGGACGGCGGGATTACCGATTGTTATTTGCTACCGTATCACTCTGGAGATCGATCGCGCGCGGTATCGGGCTATCACGTGAGGTTACCGACGACCATCGCGACGAAGAACGCGAGCACGAGTTCGTTGATCACCCACGAGTGCGTCTTCATCCAGTCGCGGGCCCGCGGGAGGAACGCCTCCGCCCGTTCGCCGAACGCGAGCAGGGTGAGCGACGGCAGCGACAGGAACAGCAGCGTGAGCGCGAGAAACGGGAGGGAATCCGTCCACGGGAGGCGGTTGGCCGCGAGGTAGGAGCCGACGGAGACGGCGGTGAGGACGTCGGTCGGGAAAAATCCCAGCAGCAGGAAGCCGAGTTTGAACGCGAACGTCGGCCGCGCCGACTGCAGGGTTCCCATCCACTTCGGCGGCTTCGACTCCCCTCTCTTCAGGTAGGTGTGCGCCATGGCGACGAGGAGGAGAACGAGGACGACGGCGTGGATCGCGTCGCTCGAACCCCCTCGCTCGATGGAGCCGTTACTGAACAGGTACGCGAGCGCGACGAGGAGGCCGACGGAGAGGGCCGCGCCGAGGACGAACGAGGCGGAGTTCCGTCGCCAGTCCTCGCTCGTCGCCAGGAAGACGGCGCTGAGGATCTGCGGTCCCGCGACCATCACGATCGCCAGCGGGAGCACCGTCAGAAAGCTCATGGCTCGATCGTCAGCCGAGAAGCCGCCTCCCGCCCGCCGCCGCGATGCGAACCCGCCGATCCCGACTCGCGATTCTCCACGATCGCCCTAACGCGACGGCTCCGGTTCAAGGTGTCGGTGAAGCATCAAATCCCGAGATCGTCGGATCGCCGGTGAAACCTCACGTCCGGGCGTCCGCGCCGCCGAGGAACCCCCGGCGGACCTCCTCGTCCGCGAGCAGCGCCTCGCCGGTGTCCGTGAAGCGGTTTCGCCCTTGAACGAGCACGTACCCGCGGTCGCAGCGGCGGAGCGCCTCCGTCGCGTTCTGTTCGACGACGAGGACCGCGGTGCCGGCGTCGTTGATCGCGTCGACGCGGTCGAACATCTCCTCCACGAGGTCCGGGGCCAGTCCGGCCGAGGGCTCGTCGAGCAGCAGGAGGTCGGGGTCGAGCATGAGCGCCCGTCCCATCGCGAGCATCTGCTGTTGCCCGCCCGAGAGGGTGCCCGCGCGCTGCGACTGGCGCTCTTCGAGGACGGGAAAGCGCTCGAAGACGTCCCGGAGCGCGTCGTCGGGGACCGAGTCGAGGATGTACGCCCCCATCTCGAGGTTCTCGTGGACCGAAAGCGACGGGAAGACGTTCTCGGTCTGGGGGACGTAGCTGATCCCACGGCGGATCACCGCCTCCGGCGGGAGGTCGCTTATGTCCTCGCCGTCGAAGACGACCCGGCCGCCCAGGTACGTCGTGAGCCCGAAGACGGACTTCAGGACGGTCGACTTTCCCGCCCCGTTCGGCCCGATGACGGCGACGTACTCGCCGGCGTCCACCGCGAGGTCGACGCCGAAGAGGATCTGCAGGTCGTCGTACCCCGCGTCGAGGTCCTTGACGACGAGCAGTCCGTCGCGGTCGTCCCCGTCGCCCCGGTCCTCGCGGTCGGTGCGGTCGACGCCGGTGCTCACACGTTCGCCCCCAGGTACGCGTCGATCACGCGCTCGTCCTCCACGATCGCCGCCGGCGCGTCGTCGGCGAGCACCCGCCCCTGGTGCATCACGATCACGCGCTCGCAGTTGTTCATGATCACGTCCATGTCGTGTTCGACGAGCAGGAAGGTGTAGCCCTCTCGGCGGAGGTCGTGTATCCGGTCGAGCAGCTTCTCCTCCAGCACGGGGTTCACCCCGGCGAGCGGTTCGTCCAACAGGAGCACGTCGGGGTCCGTGAGGAGCGCCCGCGCCAGTTCGAGGAGCTTTCGCTGGCCGCCGGAGAGGGTGCCCGCGTACTCCTCGGCGAGGTGGTCGATCTCGAAGAATTCGAGCGTCTCCCAGACCCGATCGCGGAGTTCGCGCTCTTGCTCCCTGACCGCCCGTCGAGAGCCGGGGAGCACCGACCGCCAGAGCCGCTCGCCCCGCTGGTCCTGCGGCGCGAGCATCATGTTCTCGAGGACGGTCATCTCCGCGAGTTCGCGGGCTATCTGGAACGTCCGAACCAGCCCGCGATCCGCGATCGCGTAGGGCCGAAGTCCCGTGATCTCCTCGTCGTAGAGGTAGACCGCGCCGCCGTCCGGTCGGTAGACGCCCGTGATGCAGTCGAACGTCGTCGATTTCCCCGCCCCGTTCGGTCCGATGAGTCCGGTCAGCGACCCCGCCTCGACGTCGAAACTCGCGCCGTCGACCGCGGTCAGCCCGCCGAACCGCTTTACGAGGTTCTCCACCCGGAGCGGACTCCCCGTCGGCACCCCCCGTGCTGCGTGCTCGACCGGCGACGCGCGTTCCGTTTCCCCGGCATCGGGTGCCGAGGCCGCGTCCGTCGCCGCGTCGTCGGCCCGCCCGTCGATCGTCGGCCGCGCGCCGCCGCCCGCCTCCGAGGCGTCGCTCACGGTCGCTCACCTCCTCGACCGTCGGCCCGCGCCGGCCGCGGCGTGCGTCGCGAGAGATCGACGCTCGCGGCGACCTCCTTGCGGTGGCCGAGCAATCCCCGGGGTCGGTTCTGCATGAAGTACACGAGCACGACGCCCGCGAGCACGAAGCGGAGTGAAGAGAGGTCCGCCAGCGCGTAGGCGAAAAGCGGGGTCACGTCGAACGACGCGAGCGGCGCGACGGCGGCGACGAACGTGTCCGGCGCGTCGCCGACGGGGACCAACTGCGCGACCAACCGCCGGACGAACGTCGGTCCCTCGAAGAGCAGGCCGACGAAGAGCGCGCCGCCGATCACGCTGCCGGTGTTCGACCCCGCGCCGCCGACGATGAGGGCGATGAAGATGTAGAACGTCAGGATGGGTAGGAAGCTGCTCGGGCTGACGTACGACTGGCTGCCCTGCCAGAGGATCCCGCCGAGTCCCATGAGCGCGCAGCCGAGCATGAACGTCTTGATCTTGAAGCGACCGGTGTCCTTTCCGAGCGAACTCGCCACGAGCTCGTCCTCGCGGATGGCCTTCAGCACCCGGCCGAACGGGGAGTTGCCGACGCGCGACAGGAGCAGGTAGAACAGCCCGACGAAGCCGAGGAGCACGAGCGTGTACGCCCAGTCGACCACGGTCGTGTGCCCGATCTCGGCGCTCCGAGCGAGTTCGAACGCGGCCTCGCCGAGGGCGGTCGGCGGCGACGCCGGGCTGCGGGGATCGCTGTAGAACAGCGCGTTGATCGGGTTCGTCGGCAGCGGCAACCCCTGCGAGCCGCCGGTGCCGAGTTCGGTCCCGGCGACGGAAAACGTCCGGAGGGTCGTCGAGTTGTACACGATCCGGATGATCTCGGACAGCGCGAGCGTGACGATCGCGAGGTAGTCCGCCTTCAGCCGGAGCGCGGGCAGCGCCGCGATCGCACCCACGACAGCGGCGGCGACCATGCCGCCGACGACGCCGACGGGGAGCGGGAGTCCGAGCCCGGGGATTCCGCCCGCCGCGGGATCCGTCGGCGCGGTGAGCATCGCCATCGTGTAGACGCCGACGGCCATGAACCCGGCGACGCCGATGTTGAACAGGCCGGCGTACCCCCACTGGAGGTTGAGCGCGAGCGCGAGGAGCGCGTAGACCGCGGCGAAGAAGGTGATCCGCTGGAGGGTGCTCGCCACCCCGTCGACGCCCAGCCCGAGAAAGAGTCCGAGCAGCGTGAATCCGGCGTACAGCGCGAGGAAGACGCCGACGATCAGTCCGGCGTCGCCGCCGGGGAGCCGGTTCGTTCGGCGCTCCGCGTCCGCGCTCACCGGCGGTCACCCCGCGGGACGCATCCGACCCGAGGATCGGCGGCGATCACGCCGTCGTCACCCCCCCGAACAGCCCCGCCGGCTTCGTGAGGAGCACGACGATCATCACGGCGAACGCGGCGGCGCTCGTGAAGTCGGACGGGATCCAAAGCAGCGACAGCGTGCTCGCGACGCCGATCGTCAGCCCGCCGAGCATCGCGCCGTAGATCGACCCGATGCCGCCGAGGATGACCGCCGCGAAGATCAAAAGCAGGAGCGTCCACCCGTAGTCGAACGAGATCGTGCCCGTTTCGAGCACGACGAGGTAGCCGGCGGCGCCCGTCAGCCCGCCGCCGATGATCCAGGTCGCCCGGATCACCCGCTCCGTCGGGATGCCGGTCACGCGCGCGAGGTCGGTGTTGTCGGCCATCGCGCGCATCGCCTTGCCGAGCTTCGTCCGCCGGAGCAGCACGTGGACGCCGCCCATCATCGCGAGGGCGGCGACGACGAGCGCGAGTTCGTGGGCGCTGAAGATGAGGTCGACCCCCGGAACGAGATACGTCGGCAGCGTTCCGCCGGTGATCCCCGTCCTGCTCGTGCCGAAGACGAACGCGAGCAGGTACCGCAGCGCGAGCGCGACGCCGATGCTCGCGATGAGCAGGGCGATCGCGTTCCCACCCCGCATGGGTCGGTACACGACGCGGTCGAGCGCGAGCGCGAGCCCCGCGCCGAACGCGATCGCGACGACGAAGCCGACGAGGACGGCGACCGGCGTCGAAAACACGCTCGCGCCGACGGTCCCCGCGTCCGCGCCGCCGCTTACGCCCACGAGGAACAGATCCCCGGCGCTCACCGTGCCGATCCCGGCGATCAGGTAGGTCGTCGCCCACCCGGCGAACGCGCCGGCCGTGAGGTACTCTCCGTGCGCGAAGTTCGCGAAATTCAGTATGCTGTACGTCATCGAGAGCCCGATGCCGGCGAGACCGATCACCAGCCCGATGACGATCCCGTCCTTCAGAAAGAGGGCGATCGTCAAAGCGGTGACGTCGCCGGCCGTCACTTTCGAAAACAGATCGACGAGCAACGCCGCACCGACCGCCCAGACGAGGAGTTCGAGCGGCCGCTCGGCGACGAACCGCCACCCCCGCGAGTACGTGTCTGCCATTCCCATTGATACCACCCCGCAGGATTGAGGGGGACCGAAGGGCAAATACCTTCGCTCCGAAACGCCCGGTTACCCCGACGAGTACCGTCGGGTGGGCGCGACGACGTCCCTGGATGAGCGGTCGGTGCCGGACCGAACGTCTCGGCCGGTCGACGAATTTTTCAACTGAAATCTTATTCAAAAATACTAACTAAAAAGTTAATAATGTAAACACGGTAAGAACTGTCGAACGTGCGCGAATCGCTTCAGACACAGGTGCAACTCCTGCGCGAAACGCAGCCCGCCAGATACGGACTCGTGCGGGCCCACCACGCGGACGTCCGGCGCGCGATCGAGGCCTCCTCGCGGAACTATCCCACCACCCAGCAGCTCCTCGGAACGCTCGAAAACACGGATCTCAGCGCGCGGATGCTCGGAAACGTGCTTTCGCTCTTCGCGCGGTTCGGCGTCCTCGCGATACACAGCGAGCGAAACAACGGCAACCGATACGACCTCACGGCGTACGATCGGGGCCGGATGGACGAACTCGCTCGCCTGCTCGAAGCCGACAGCCGGCGGTGATCGGCGCGAACGGAGTCGCGGTCGCTCCCGCGCGGGGGCGATTCAAACCCGCTCTACGGTCCGGACGCGGCACGCGTCGCAGCGACTGACCCGCGCTGGCGCTCGCGCGAACTTGACGTTCTCGGGGGCGACCGCGCCCCCGTCCGTCGTTCGAATCTGTTCGAGGGCGACCGTGTGCACCGTCGTCTCCCTGCAGAACGCACACTCCGATCGTACTTGATTTACGGCTAGCTTCTCGTCTCGCAACGTTTCTCCCCTCCCGGATCACAGTTCGTTCCCGAAGTACATAAGGATGCTGTGGATACGAGAAATAGTTTCCATCTAGATCCTAAAACAGGTATGTACCTCCACGAAAGTGTCTTTTTTGCAAAATAGGCTCGGCCAGCACCGCTGACGGCCGTTGGGGGTGTACATCGCCGGCGGCGTTCGCTCGGTTAGCTCCCGCGAAGGAACCGGAGCGCGAGGCCGAGCAGGACGACGAGAATTCCGAGGATCGTCGCGACGGGCGGCACCGGCACGAACAGGAGGACGATTCCGACGAGTATCACTCCGGTTGAGAGTCTGACCATACCGTACGACACGGCGGACGGACAAATATGCGCTGGGGCCGCGGGCGCGAGGCCGCGTTTCGCCGGCAGCGCGACGGACCTTACGTAACTTCTATACCACCCGGGTCCCGACTCTCAAAAGAGTATGAGTCAGTCTTACAATCGGGGCCTCATCGAGGACTTCGGCAGGTGGCGCGAGTTCTCGGCTGGCATGTGGGCCTGGATCTTCCACAAGTTCACCGGCTGGGTGCTCGTGGGCTATCTGTTCACGCACATCGCCGTCCTGTCGACGGCGCTGTCCGGCGCGGCTCCCTACACGGAGACGATCCAGGCGCTCGAAAGCCTGCTGGTCGTTCGCATCCTCGAGGTCGGGCTGCTCGCGGTCGCGGTGTTCCACATCCTCAACGGGCTGCGGCTGCTGCTCGTCGACCTCGGAATCGGGCTGGAAGCACAGGACAAGAGCTTCTACGCGTCACTCGTCCTGACGGGCGCGATCGTCGTCGCGAGCGTCCCGACGTTCGTCGCGGGGGTCTTCTGAGATGGCGGAGCGATACTCCTCGTTCCAGCCCGGCGGCCGCCGCTGGCTGTGGCAGCGCATCACCGCCGCGTTCCTCGTGATCGTGCTCGCGTTTCACTTCTTCCTCCTGCACTTCGTCTACCACGCGGACGAGGTGACGTTCGCGCTGAGCAGCGCGCGGATGGAACAGTGGACGTACTACTCGCTCATGATCCTGTTTCTCGTGACGGCGACGTTCCACGGCGTCAACGGCGTCTACAACGCGCTCGTCAACCAGGGTCTCTCGGGTAGCAAGAAGACGGCGGTGAAGTGGACGCTCGTCGCCGCGAGCGCCCTCCTCATCGTGCAGGGGATCCGCACCGCGAACGCGTGGGCCGGCCTCCCGACCTTCTAACACATGAGCACCCCACAACAGAAACCCAAGAACCAGACCGAGACCGACACCGAATCGGCCGACGAGGAGATCATCGCCGCCAGTTCGCCGCAGCAGCGGCGACTCCGCGAAAAGCGCGGCGAGGAGATCGAATCGCCGAAGGAAGTCGCAGAACAGGAGGACACGTACCACCTGAAGGTGTTCCGCTACGACCCGGAGGTCGCGGACAAACAGGAGCCGCGATTCGACGACTTCTACGTCCCCTACAAGCAGGGGATGACGGTCCTCGACGCGCTCATCTACGCCCGAGACAGCTTCGATTCGAGCCTCACCTTCCGGCACTCCTGTCGGCAGGCCATCTGCGGCTCCGACGCGTTCTTCATCAACGGCCGCCAGCGGCTCGGCTGCCGGACGCAGCTTTCGGACCTCGACGAGCCGGTTCGCGTCGAGCCGCTCCCCCACCAGGAGGTCGTAAAGGACCTCGTCGTGGAGATGGAGCACTTCTACGACCAGATGGAGGCGGTCGAGCCGTACTTCCAGACGAACGACCTGCCCGATGGCGACCTGGAGGAACAGCGGCAGTCGCGCGAGAACCACGAGAAGATCAAGATGTCCACGCGCTGCATCTGGTGTGCCGCCTGCTACTCCTCGTGTAACATCGCCGCCGGCGACAACCAGTACCTCGGACCGGCGGCCATCAACAAGGCGTACCGGTTCGCGATGGACGAGCGCGAGGGCGAGGACCTGAAACAGCACCGGTTGCGGATCGTCGAGCAGGAACACGGCGTCTGGCGGTGTCAGACGCAGTTCTCGTGCACCGAGGTGTGTCCGAAGGACATCCCGCTCACGGAGCACATCCAGGAGCTGAAGCGCGAAGCGGTGAAAAACAACCTCAAGTTCTGGTAACCCAAGGTGAACTCAATGTACGAACACGACGTACTCGTCGTCGGCGCGGGCGGTGCGGGACTCCGGGCGGCCATCGCGGCCCACGAGGAGGGAGCGGACGTCGCGATGGTGACGAAGCTCCACCCGGTCCGGAGCCACACCGGCGCGGCGGAAGGCGGGATCAACGCGGCGCTGCGCGAGGGCGACTCCTGGGAGTCTCACGCCTACGACACGATGAAGGGCTCCGACTACCTGGGCGACGCCCCCGCGATCGAAACGCTCTGTAAGGACGCCCCGGACGACGTCATCACGCTCGAACACTGGGGGATGCCCTTCTCCCGCGAGGAGGACGGCCGCGTCTCCCAGCGACCGTTCGGCGGCCTCTCGTTCCCGCGGACGACCTACGCCGGCGCGGAGACCGGCCACCACCTCCTGCACACGCTGTACGAGCAGGTGGTAAAGCGAGGCATCACGGTGTACGACGAGTGGTACGTGATGAACGTCGCGGTGACGGACGAACCGGATCCGCGCGACCGGACGTGCCACGGCGTCGTCGCCTACGACGTAATGACGGGCGAAGTCGCGGGCTTCAAGGCCCGAAACGGGGTCATCCTCGCGACCGGCGGACCGGGGCAGGCGTTCGATCACACGACGAACGCCGTCTCCTGTACGGGCGATGGACAGGCGATGGCCTACCGCGCCGGCGTCCCGCTGGAGGACATGGAGTTCGTCCAGTTCCACCCGACGACGCTCCCCTCCACGGGCGTGCTCATCTCCGAGGGCGTCCGCGGCGAGGGCGGCATCCTCTACAACGTCGAGGGCGAGCGGTTCATGTTCGAACACGGCTACGCGAACAACGACGGCGAGCTCGCCAGCCGCGACGTGGTTTCGCGGGCCGAGCTCACGGAGGTCAACGAGGGGCGCGGCATCGAGGACGAGTACGTCCACCTCGACATGCGCCACCTCGGCGAGGAGCGCATCATCGACCGCCTCGAGAACATCCTCCACCTCGCGGAGGACTTCGAGGGCGTCGACGGCCTCGAACAGCCGATGCCGGTCAAGCCCGGCCAGCACTACGAGATGGGCGGCATCGAGACCGACGAGAACGGCGAGACGTGCATCTCGGGCCTGTACGCGGCCGGCGAGTGCGCCTGCGTGAGCGTCCACGGGGCGAACCGCCTCGGCGGGAACGCGCTGCCGGAACTCATCGTGTTCGGCAAGCGCGCGGGTAAGCACGCCGCGGGCACGGACCTCGGCGAGGCGAAGATCGTCACGGGCAGGACCGACGACGTCGAGGCGGGCGAGGTGGACTCGCCCGTCGCGCTCGGCGAGGCCGGCATCTCCGACGCCGCGGTCGCGGACGGCGGGGCCGCGAGACTCACGGATCCCGACGAGGTGGTCGAGGCCGCGGTCGACGCCGAACGGCGGCGCGTCGAGCGCCTGATGAGCAAAGACGACGGGATCCAGCACGCGGAGATCCGCGCCCGGGTCCAGAAGGCGATGACGAAGTGGGTCAACGTCTTCCGCAACGAGGAGGGCATCAAGAAGGCGCTGCGCGAGATCCGAAAGGCGCGCGAGGACTACCGCGACGTGTACGTCGACGACCCCTCCCGGACGTTCAACACCGACCTCCAGATGACGATCGAGACGCGGAACGTCATCGACGTCGCCGAGACGATCGCCGTCGGCGCGCTCGCGCGCGACGAGTTCCGCGGCGCTCACTGGCGACAGGAACACCAGGAGCGGAAGGACGAACGCTGGCTCAAGCACACCCTGATGGCCTGGAACGGCGGCGAACCGGAACTGTGGTTCAGACCCGTCGTGCTCGAGGGCGAGTCGAAGACGTACGAACCGAAAATCCGGAGCTACTGACGCGGCTTCTTTTTCGAGCCGACGCCCTCGCCGGATCGGCGTCGGCGGAAGTGATAAGCGTATTAAGTTCGGTACGCGTAGGTCATTGAGGAAGGGTAGCTCAGTGGTAGCGCATCGCCGTTACGGGTTCACACCCCAGCGGCGGATTATCGGCTTCGCGTGGTTCGACTCCCGCCCCTTCCGCTCGTTCTTCCGCCCTCGACAGCGGTCGAAACCGACGTCCCGTACGCCCCGCGTCATCGGCGCGATAGAATTCACCCGAACCCGAATAAACTCTCGCCGCGCCTCGAAACGGCCCGAGACGGCCGACTCGAGGTATTCGACGATCGTTGAATAGGGGTTTTATTATCGTCGAACCCGAGAGTCGGAGTACGATGATGCAGCGGACCACGGAGACGGTTCCGATCCCCGGAGAGCTGCGCTCCCCTCGGGCGAAGCTGGTCTACCTGTACCTCTCCACGCACGGCGCGGCGACGATCACGGAGCTACAGGAGGGCCTCCGGATGAAGAAGCTCTCGCTGTACAGCGTTCTCAGGACGCTCCGCGAGCGCGGTCTCGTCGGCCGGGACGCGGAGCGGTACGTCCTCCGGTAGCCGATCCCGGCGACCGCGGCGTCGCGGGTCGAATCAGACGACGCTGAGAACGAGGCCGAGGAGAATTGCCGCGAAGAGCAACAACGCGACGACGAGGAAGAACGCGTCCGGACCGTCCATATCGATTATCAGATCGCCGTGCGGAATAAGCGTTCACCTCCGGCGACCGGGTCCTCGTTTCGATCAGCGGACCGTGGACTGCGACCCGCTATCGAGCGATCGGCTCCGACGAGAAGACGAGATATCGCGGCTCGTCCTTCGAGACCGCCGCGTACGCCGTGCAGACGAACCGTCGGGGTGCGACGGGAGAGACGGTCAGGATCGTCCGGTCGGCGGACGAGCACGGCGGTGCGCCTCCCGCCGCTCGGTCCGACACGCCGTACAGGTCGTCACGCGACACGGCACGCGCGCGAACTTCGCGTTGGCAGGAGAGACGTCCCGAGAGTTCACCGTCGAAACCAGCGCGATCTGTACGATCTGCTCGGTCCGCTCGCCGCAGACGTCGCAGTGTTCTCTGGCCGTCATCCCGATGTCCGTCTTTTCGCCTTTCATGTTAGTTCCCCTCGCTTCCCGCTCGGTCGGAACGCACCGTCCATCGAGAGACGAAGCCCGAGCGTGCCTCTCGGTACGTCGGGCGGAAGATGCGTGCGATCGAACGCGCCGGCGCGCGGAGCGAATAGAAGCGCTCGAAGTAGATAATCGTTCTTGACACCTTCTGGTTTCATCGACTGTGCGATTCACATTACACACGTTCACGGTAGATATTCTTCTACGTTTGAATGAAGTGGCGGATTTCACGACGGTCCCGGTGTTCCGCGTCGACGACCGCTGGTCTCACTTACCGGACGGTGCCGTCGGAACGGTCGAACGTGATGGTCGAAAATATCAACGCGGGTGTGACTATCGACGCACCGTAAAGAGCAGAACGTGTTAGATTGTAGCCATAATAGTGGTGGAACAGGACGAACGCGACGACGATCCCGGCTGAAATGAGAGCGAACCCTAGAAGACGGATCGGATCGACGCTAACCGTCAGACGGGACGAGTACGACATCACGTACAGATTCGACATACTCACTATAAAAGTATCCATTGCAATGCATGTATGATCGTTCAAACTTTCCCGAGGTTAGTCGAAAGAGCGGTAGCATACCCTCGATCAAGCACTACCTATCGTGACAGTATCGCGTGACGGACGCGTGTAACGGACCTGATTTCTCACTGGGTTGATGTCTGCCATCCATCGATCGCCACCGGACCGATTCCGTCAGATCGGGTGTCGCCACGGTCGTCCCTCGTGCGCTCGAACCGAAAGTGTCAAGCCAGGAGTGGGATTCGAACCCACGAAGTCTCGATTACAAGTCGAGTGCATGAACCGCCCATGCTCTCCTGGCGCGCCGGTCGGTGCGCCTTCGGTCCGTCGGTTACGCATCTTCGCCCGCGTTATTATCGCTTTCGACCCGCTTTTCGAGTTCGACGCGGTGCTGTCGATACCCGTGGCGGCGGTAGAATCTGATCGCGGCGCGGTTGTCCGCCATCGCTTCGAGTGAGATCACGTCCGCGCCGCGATTGACGAGGCGTCGTTCGGCCGCCGCGAGCAGCGCGGAGCCGACGCCGTCGCCGCGGCGATCGGAGCAAACGTAGAGATTCTGGACGAGACCCCGGGAGACGTCCTGTTCGTACGCCCCCATCTCCAGGCCGAACATCACGAAGCCGACGATGTCGGGGTCGCGGGCGACGAGGAGGCCGTCGGTGACGATGTGACGGGTGATCGATTCGAGAACCGTCGATCGATTCGGCGACGCGACGAGGTGCGATCCGTGGGCCCGTTGGCCGCGGGCGAGCCGAACCCAGAGGTCCGCGATGCGGCCGGCTTCGAGCGCGTCCGGTGCTGTGATGTCCATTCTCGTCACACTCCGTGGAGGGAATCCGGTATACGCGTCGTCACGAGCGCAGGGGACTCGACTACTCGTCCGTCGGGCAAAGCGCTTTCTCCGCCGCCGAACGCGATCGGACGGTTCGACTCGACCGGCGCGACGGCCGCTATATTTCGAGACAGTCCGCACAGACCAACTGGCCGTTCGAGTTCGTCAACCCGTTTGCGAACGTTCCGCAGACCTCGCAGATGCTCTGCGTCGTGTACTCTCCGTTTTCAGCGGCGTACCCCTCCTCGGTGGCGTCGGCTCTGTCGTCGGCGAACGTCGTCGACGACGCCTCGTCGACGTCCTGCACGCGCGACCGCCCCGCGGCCATCACGTCACGTCCCTCGACGACGCCGACGAGTTCGTCGTCGTCGACGACGAGCAGTCTGGACGCGGCTTCCGACACCAGCCGCGCTTCCGCTTCGGCGAGCCCGTCGCTCGCGTCGACGGTCGGTGCCGGCGGAGACATGATCTCCGCGACCGGCGTTTCGGACGGGTCGCTCCCGGCCTCGCGGTCGACGAACGCCGCGAGCGCGTCGCGCGCGGACATCGCCCCGACGGGGGTGCGACCGCGGAGAACGACGACCGACCCGACGCCCTCCTCCAGCATCAGCTCCGCCGCCGCGCCGATCGCGTCAGACTCGCTCACCCCGACGAACTCCCGTACCATGATGTCGCGAACCGTGACACTGTCGCGCATGTCCATTGATTCGGAGGAATCTGGCTAAAAGTTACCTCCAGCAGGCTTATGCGGCGAGCGGACCAACGTACACTTTCTCGGAGCCGCCGTCGTCGCGGACGCGTCCCCTCACCGCTCGAAGACGACGTCCAGACTGTCGTGACGGCAGCGTTCGAGGGCGTGTTTGGCGAGCATCCCAGCGTCGTGTGCGCTCCGACCCTCCCCGACGCCGACTTTGAGTTCGACGCCCGCGTCGTCGCGGACGTGAGAGAGCGCCGCGTCGTACTCTTCGGGTGCGAGCGCGGGGCACGCCGCGATCACGTTGTCGCCGCCGACGA
>NZ_SDIC01000002.1 GCF_004116405.1 Halegenticoccus tardaugens
AGGATTTCACCAACGCCGTCTCTCTCTTTCAGACCTACGAAGGACTCTCTCTTGGGGACGCGACGATTGCTGCGTACATGCAGCGAGAGGGCATTGAGTCCCTGTACTCGTTTGACGATGACTTCGACGTGATCGAGGATATTACCCGACTAGCGACGCCTGACAATCCGTTCAATTGACCACTGAGATCCTGGCCAACGAAGAGGATGAACCTGTGCTTTTCCGGAGTTTGATTCGAGGGACAATGATAAAGCGGCAAAAGCGCAGACTGAGAAGGCTGTTTTAAGTCGGATCATTCTTTTCTACAGAAATACAGCGAGAGTGCCTCGGGGCTTGACCCCGAGGTACTTCACCTCATGTTGAAGCCGTTTTTCTGTTTCTACGAGTGGCTGCGCAACGTAGAGATATTTGACCCCACCTTCGGCGATGTTCTACGGAGATCGAGTCATGAACTCTCGTTCGTGCAACGTTTTCAAGCATTTCCCGATTGTACTCTGATCTCGCTTCAGATGGCGGCGAGGGTTCGACGAGGAGTCTGCGGAGGGGCTGTTGAATATCCTGCACAACCGCGGCTACATCTACTACGTCGGCGAGCAGGTCCGCATTACGTAGGCTCGCTGTCTCGTGAGGGCTCAGGAGTTACTCTGACAGAGGGGGTTTCCAGCGTGACGCTTGAGGTTAGGCGAGTGCGGTCTCTCGAAGGTACTGATCTTCCCACTCGTAGCGCTCTCGGAGGACATTTCGATCCTCGTCGGTGATCTGGGAGAAGTTGGTGCGCTGGTCGATCTAACCCTTCTCGACGTATCCCGTCTCGTGGTCTACCGTTACCAAAGAATACGCTCTTTGAGACAGAGGCCAGTTTTGAGCGCTCTGCAGGTATTTTTCGATTACGATAACCGCATACAATATAAAATATTAAATAGTATAGGTGTATTCTAGATGATGGAATGTCAAACCATACCAACACTCTCGATCGCAGACGCTTTATACAGGGATCAAGCGCCGCTGTAACAGCCCTGGCACTTGGATCCAGTGCTGCAGCGAAAGAGAAGGGAACCGAGAAGGGAGCGACCAACTCGGCGCACCGAAAGCAAAGCGATGAACCGGACATCATTGCGCATCGCGGATTTGCAGGCAAATATCCCGAGAATACGGTCGCTGCAGCGTGGGGTTCCGCACGAGAGGGTGCCGACATGATCGAAATCGACGTCATCCCTTGTGCTGATGGTGAAGTGGTCGTCTTCCACGATGATGATTTGAGCGAACGCGACGGAGGCAATCAAGGCCTCACTGATGAGGATGGACTCGTCTGGGAGACGGACTGTGAGACGGTTCTCAGCGCCGAAGTGCTCGAATCCGGCGAGACGGTGCCGACGCTTCGCGAGGTACTGAAGGTCATCCCTGCATCCGTGAGCGTCAATATCGAGATGAAGAATCCCGGATCAGAGGACATCGTCGCTGGAGATCTGAGTGGCGAGGAACTGGCGGCACAGGAGGACCTCTGGCGCCCGTTCGTACAGGATGTCCTCGCGATCGCTGCCGAGTATCAGAATGATATCCTCGTCTCGTCATTCTATGAGGCCGCTCTCTCAACCACTCGTGAGACTGATCCGTCGATTCCCATCGCGTTTCTGTTCTCGGACGATATTGAGGAAGGGCTCGCCGTCACCCGCGAATACGACGCCGAGGCGCTCCACCCGTCGTTCACCCTCGTGCAAGGAACGCCATTCTACGAGGGAGAGGATGACATCGATCTCGTCGAAGTCGCGCACGAAGAGGGGCGTGAGGTGAACGTCTGGACCATCCAGACGTGGTATGAGGCGACCCAACTTGCTAAGACGGGCGTCGACGGATTGATCGTCGACTATCCCGATCTCCTCTTCGACAGCTTACCACAGTAGGATCAACATCCGTCTACCCACCGATTTTGATGACTGCTGAAGAGATGAAACGACGACATAAGTGACGTGAAGAGATGCTCGACGACGACCGGCTCATTCCAGTGTACTCGCGATGTTGACGCTTGTCTCTGACACGCTTTCCACTGAGCGTCCTCGTCGTCGGCAAGCGAACCTTTTACTCCGGCAGGTCGACCTGAGGGTTGCGGTAGTGGTCGAGGTACGTCTCGTGGAGGGCACCGTTCGTGGCGACGACATCACCTTCGAGGATAGCGTCGATGTCCGTGTTGATGCTGAGAGGTCTGCGCCTGCATTCGATTCGGCCGAGTTAGAGATCGTTAAGTCCAAGTTGACCGTTGATGACTGGGACGCGAAAGCGTACGGGACCGTCAAAAACACGGGTGACAGTCCATTCGAGAGTGTGACGATTATCGCCTGGTTCTACAGTTAATACAGCGAGAGTGCCGCGAGGTCAAGCCTCGCGGATGAATCGCGTAAACTTCACTTTCCACCCGCCCGTTTCTTTAGGTATAATGGGCCACGCGGCCCGATTGAGCGTAAGTACGGGTGTTGCACAACCGCCCGGCGTTCGATTCGACGCGCTCGGGAGCGCCCATCAAGCACGATAGGCAGGAGATGGGCCGAATCGTTCCAGCGAGGGAGAACGCCTGTGGAGTCTGGAACCACTCTGTCCTTCCTCGGAAGGATGGAGGTTCTGACGCCGAGGCAGGAAGCCTCGACCCTTGTGGTCGTGGTAGTTCACAAACGAACAAAACCCTCCATCGTGGCCAAAATCGTTCCGTTTGAAAAATATAGAACAAGTTATGGAACGGCCATACTTAAGGCGGAGGTTAATGTGCGGTGTCCGAACACGGCACAGCGAGCATGTCGTCAGAGATTATGATTGCCTCCGAGACGGAGGGAGTAGAAACCGACACTCTCTCGGTTGCGGTGATCGGCACGGGAGCGATCGCACAGCGACTCCACATCCCTGCATACCAGCGACACGACCGCGCCGAAGTCGTCGCGGTCTGTGACGTCGAAGAGCAAAAGGCCGCCGCGGTAGCCGAGGAACACGGCGTCGGCGAGTACTACACCGACTACGCGGCGCTCCTGAACGACGGCATCGCCGACGCCATCAGCGTCTGTCTGCCGAACCATCTCCATCGCGACGTCGTCGTCGCCGCCCTCGAACGTGACGTTCACGTCCTCTGTGAGAAACCGATCAGTACCTCGCTTGCTGAAGCCGACGAAATGGTCGCCGCTGCGGACGTGAGCGAGGCGATCTTCATGGTCGACCAGACCGAGCGATTCAATCCCGTTTATGAGAAGACGAAGGAAATCCTCGAGAAGGGTATCGTCGGCGACGTTCACAACGTCCGGAGCCGCTTCAGCCACCCCGGCCCGGAGGGGTGGTCGCCTCGTTCGGCGTGGTTCACGGACGCCGACGCCTCCGGGGGTGGGGCGCTCATCGACATTGGGATCCACAACGCCGATCTCCTCAACTACCTGTTCGGCTCCGTAACGGAGCTAATGGGCTACAGCGACACGCTGTCGATGGATACCGAGGTCGAGGACACCTCGGTGGCGGTGCTGCGCTTCGCCGACGGTGCGCTGGGTACGTTCGAGACCGCGTGGCGGACCGATCCCGAGTCGATCCGGATGCAGATCATCGGCGAGGAGGGCGTCGTTTACGTCGACAAAGTCGAACCCTCCGTGCGCGTCGAATTCGGCGACAATAGCGGCGAACTCGACGTCCCCGTCCCGGATCGTTCCCGGCACGGCGGCCCTATCTCTCACTTCATCGCTTGCGCACTGACCGGGGAGGAGCCCACGGTGACGGGAAGGGACGGACGAAAGGCACTCGAAATCGTCATGGGCGTCTACCAATCCTCGAAGTCGAGACGTGCGGCCGAGTTACCGCTCTCTCGGGAGGGGAGTAGATGAAACTCGCTTGCAGTTCCTACTCGTACCACGCGGAACTCGAAGAGTGCATGGAACTCGCGGAGTTCATCCGCATTTGCGGGGAGGAACTCGGCGTCGACGGTGTCGAACTCATCGACGAGCACCTTCCCGGTGACGATCGGGACACCCTCGACGAGATACGAGAGCTCGCGGACGCGTATGGCCTCGAAATCGCCTGTCTCTCCGTGTTTTACAACGACTTCGCGAAGGCGTGCCGAGCGGACCGTCGCGAAGACGTCGAGAACGTGATGGCGTGGCTCGATCGGGCCGACCGACTCGCCGCGGACGTGCTCCGCGCGTTCACGGGCTTTCCGGGCCTTCACGATCGCGACCACGGCGACCCGGCCGTCTGGCGCGACGTGACGACCTGCCTGCAGGAGTGCGTCGACTACGCCGAGACGGTCGAAGCGACGCTCGCTATCGAGAATCACAACCACGACGGCCTCATTCGCACCGCGGACGACGTCTTCCGCGTCAGAAGCGGGGTGAACGGCGAACTTGGGCTCGTCCTCGATCTCGCGAACTACGTCGACGGCGTCGACTCGATCGATCGAACCGCGCACGTGGCCGATCACGTTCACGCCGCGTACGACGACATCGACGCGGACGGGTCGGATCCGAACTACCCCTACTACGATGCCGTCCTTGCGGACCTCGCCGGGAAAGGATACGACGGTTACGTGACGTTGGAATGGGAGGGCGAGGCCGACGACTTCGAGGCCGTCCCCAGAGCGATCGACTACCTGCGTACCGTCGCCGACTGACGAGCGCGGCCGCTTACGCGTTATTTTATGTATTTCACCGGCTGAACGAGAGGCCGGTCGGCTCTGTTCGTCGATTTTCAAATAGCTTTGAAAATACCCGAAGACGAGAGGGAGCTTTATCAGTCGTAGTTGGTTGCCCACACCTGTGAATTTCCCATGACAGGTTCTGACAATCCGACGCGGCGGACGTTGTTGCAGGGGATCGCCGGTGCGAGCACCGCGGCGACACTCTCGATTGCCGGCTGTACGCAAATCGAGGGCTTCGGCGGCGGTGGCGACTCATCAACGCTCGAATTCTGGTCCTCGCCGAACGAAGAGGAGGTGTCGTTTCACGAATCGGCCGCCGAAGAGTTCACCGCCGACAACGACATCGAGTTGGAAGTCCGCCCCGTTCCCGAGGGCGACTCGTCCGAGGAGGTCGTCCTCTCGGCGCTCGCGTCGGGAACCGAGCCCGACGCGTTCGCCAACGTGTTTCCGGGATTCGCCGCGCAACTGGAGGTCAACGACGCCGCCGTGAACCTCTACGACATCGAGGGCGCGAAGCAGGCGCTCACCGAACGCTGCGGCGAGGAGATCCTCTCTCGCTACGAGACGCCCGATGGTGATCTGTACCAAGCGCCGTGGAAAGCGAACCCCGTTCTCTTTCAGTACAACGATACTGTTTTCGAGGAGGCGGGCTACGAAGAAGAGGACTACCCCCGAACGCTCGACGCGCTCGTCGAAGCAGGGATCGAGATCGTCGATTCCGGTGCCGCCGAAGTGTTGTGGGATCGTGCGCCGCTGCCGACGTGGTACGAACGGTGGTTCGACTTTCTGCCCATCTACTTCGCAGCCTCGGAGGGCAAAGCGGAGATGTTCACTCAAAACGGCGAGACGACCGAACCTGCGTTCAACAACGACACCGCGGTCACCGTTCTGCAGTTCTTCCAGGATCTCTTCGAGAGCGATCTACTTCCGACCCAGTCGAGCGAGAATCCGAAGTTCCCGGAAAACAAGGCGGCCATTAACACCGGCGGTCCGTGGGTCGTTCCGTACTTCGAGGACGTAAACGAGGACGTTCGGATGAGTCACCACACGGCACCAGTTCCCGACGACGTCGAGCCGAACGCTCACACGTACGCGGACCCGAAGAACACGACCGTTTTCCAGTCGTCGTCGAATGCCGAAGCCGTGTGGTCGTTCACGGCGTTCGAACTCGGGGAAGACTGGGACGTGAGGCTCCTCGAAGACACGCTGCAACTTCCGCATCGAGAAGGAATCATCGATAGCGCGAGTTCGTTCTTCGAAGAAAATCCAGATATTAAACCGTATGCCGAGGCGCTCGAAACGTCCCATCCACCGTCGTATACGCCCGATTACACGAAAGTGATGGACATTTTCGGCGACGAGGCGTTCGTCCCGGTCGTCCGCGGTAATCGTTCACCCGAGAAAGGACTCAACGCCGCCGAACAGAAGATCACCGAGGAACTCGAGTAGCTGGCGGGTGACAGACGAGATGTTAGATCCAATTATTCGGCGCGCTCGCGTCGCCGGAACGTCCGCTGGCGGTGCCATCGGTCAGCACCTCGCTGGAATGCCCCTACTCGGGTCCACGGTCGAACGACTCGGACGGTACGACGACAACTTGAAAGGATGGGCGCTCATGCTTCCCTGGCTCGCGTGGGCATCGGCGTTTCTCATCTTCCCGTTCGTGTTCGCTCTCTACCTCAGCTTCCACGAGTGGGCCATCGTGTCGCCGGAGACGCCGTTCGTGGGGCTCGATCACTACGTTGATCTGTTCACGAGCGACCTCTTCTATCAGTTACTCGGGAACACGCTGTACTTCTTCGCGGTGAACGTCCCGTCGCAGATCCTGTCAGCGCTCGCCGTCGCGGTGCTCCTCGACCGCGTCGTCCGCGGACGGGCCTTCTACATGGCGGGATACTTCGTTCCGTACGTTACGAGCGGCGTCGTCGTTGCCGTCGTGTTCAAACGTCTCTACGCCCCCGACGGAATGCTCAACCAGTGGCTCGCGGTCGTCGGCGGACGGATCGACTTCCTCGGGAGCGAAACGTTCGCGATGCCGGCCATCGCGATGATGGTTTCGTGGAAGTTCGTCGGCTACTATGCCATCATCTTCCTCGCGAACCTCCAGTCGATTCCCGAAAACGTCTACGAATCCGCCGCACTGGACGGCGCCAACGAGTGGGAGCAGTTCCGCCACATCACGCTCCCGCTTTTGAACCCGAGCATCCTCGTCGTCGTCATCCTGTCGACCATCACCGCGTTCCAGATCTTCACGGAACCGTTCATCATGACTTCGGGCGGACCGAACGGCGCGACGGAGACATTCGTCCTCGTCATCTACCGAACGGCGTTTTCCTACCTGGAAATGGGGTACGCCAGCACGGTCGGCGTCGTTCTCGCGGCGATCATCTTCGTGGTCAGCTACGTCGAGCGCAACTATGTCGAACAGGAGGTGTCGGCGTAACATGGCCGCCGACACGGTCGAAGCGAGGTCGCAAGATTCCGTCGTTGATCGGTCCGAGAGTCGGTTCGCGTCGCTGACGCCGAAGCGGTTACTTGTTTACGCGCTGTTGACCGTCGGCGTCGTCGTCCCGGTGTTCCCCTTCGCGCTGATGGTGTCAATGTCGTTCAAGCCGCGCTCGGAGATGTACGAACCTGCCCTCCTCCCGTCGCACGTGACTTTCGAGCACTACCTGTTCCTGCTGGAGAACGTGCCGATCGTCCGGCAGCTGTTCAACAGCGTTCTCGTGACGTCGGCCGTCGTCACCTCCGTCGTCGTCACGTCGTGTCTCGTCGCGTACTCGCTGGCGAAGCTCGACTGGTTCGGACGACGGTTCACGTACAACTTCATCCTCGCGACGATGATGATCCCGGGCGTGCTGCTTCTCATCCCGCAGTTCATCGTCATCGTCTGGCTCGGGTGGGTCGACACCTATCAGGCGATGATCGTTCCCTTCGCCATCAGTTCGTTCGGCATCTTCCTCCTGACGCAGTTTTTCAAGCAGTTTCCCGACAGCCTCATCGATGCCGCACGGATGGACGGCTGCTCGGAACTGGACGTCGTCTTCCGAATCGTGCTGCCGAATTCGCTGCCCGCCATCGCGACGGTCGCGCTCTTTACCTTCATGAACCGCTGGAACGAGATGCTGTGGGATCTCATCGTCATAAAGGAGGAGACGATGTACACGCTGCCGGTGAGCATCACGCTCTTCGCGAAAACGGGACTCTACGGCGACAGCACCGGGGCGCTGATGGCGGGGGCGACGCTGCTCGCGCTCCCGACCATCGCGCTGTTCTTGCTGCTACGCCGGTACTTCATCCAGGGGGTCACGATGTCGGGGTTGAAGTCGTAATGGGAGCACAGAGCGCCAATCACCGGTCGACGCCCTGAACATCACCCATGCACTCGACGTACGACCTCGCGACCGGCCGCGTCCACTTCCTCTCGCTCACCCGGGAAGTCGTCGGCGACCTTTACCGACAGCTCCCGCGAGTGGTCGCCGTGAGCCTCTGTTGGTGCGTCCTCAGTTCGACGGCCGTTCTCGCCGCACCCGCAACGACCGCCGCGCTCGTCGCCGCGCGAAGTATCCTCGACGGCGACGACTTCGGCGTTCGCGACGCCGCCGCCGCGTTCCGACGGTTCTTCTGGCGGTCGCAGGCGGCGTTCGTCCCGGCGTTCGTCCTGTTCGACGTGGCGTGGTGGCTCTGGCTCCACGCGACGCCCGGCGGGATCGCCGCGACGATGGCGGCGTTTGTCACCCTCGACGTGCTCCTGTTGTACTGTTTCCTGCTCCTGTACTACGGGCCGTTGCTCGTCGAACGCGACGGGTCGGCGCGCGAGACGGCCCGAGCGTCGGCGCTGCTCGCGTTGACGCGGGTCAGGGCGTCGGTCGGCTTGTTCCTGTTCGTCGCGTCGACGGCTGCGCTTCTCGCGTTCTCCGTCGTCGGATTCGTCCTCCTCGCCCCGGGCGCACTTGTGACGAGCCTGTCGCTGGCGACGCGATATTTGGCGGGGGATGCCGACTGATGCGTTCCGCCGCGACGCTGACGGTCGCCTTCGCGGCGCTGTCCGCCGGTACGCTCTGTTTAGGAATTCTCGGTGTATTCGCGAGTGCCCCCGGCGTCTGGCCGGACGCGTGGCCGATAGCCGTCGTCGTACACGCCTGTCTCGCGTCGGCTGTCGGCTACTACGTCCGACGAACGGGCGGGTTCGTGGCGTGAAACTGCCCGCCGATTCCGCTACCGATTCGAGAGTTTGAGCGTCACTTCGTCGACCGCGAGGGCGACTTCCTTCTCGACGCCGCCGCTATCGCTGACGTTGAAGCGCGAGGCCGCGACGCCGGCGTTCTCCAACTGCTTTACGTGGGTCGAGACGGTTCCCTTCGAGCGACCGACGGCCTCAGTCAGCTCTTGAATGGTTCGTGTATCGCGCGCGAGAGCGCGAACGATCTGCCACCGCGTGTCGGAGCCGAGCGCCCGCGCGACGCTGACGACTTCGTCGCCGTCGACGTCCTGCGTCTGCGGCGGACGTATCTTCGAGCGAGCGTTCGGAATCTGACGGGTGAATCTCGGTTTGCTCATAGTGGGCGTCAGCGCGTGTACTGAGGGCGGTCCCGAACGACGATTATAAATTTACCGTCCACGTTCGGAGATTATCAAATATCTTCTGTAGCCGCCGAATATACTCGGCTCCCGTCGGACTGGGTCATCACGTATATTTCTCTTCTGCTCGTTGGCGCACGTGATGACCGACTCAGGGGATGAAGCGCACTGGTGGGAGGATCGGCTGTTCCGGTCCGTAACCCTCTATCCGTGGGCGACGATGGACGCGGAAGCCGAGCTGAAGTACCTTGCCGAACGCGACGTGAACACGGTGTTCGTCGTGACGAAAGAGAGCGACGGCCGCGTCTTCTACGACTCGTCGGTCGCACCGAATCAGGTGCCCAACCGAGATCTTCTCTCTGACCTCGTCGACGCGGCCCGGGTCCACGACGTCGCGCTCGTTCCGTCGGTTTTCACGCTCTGCGATGAGCACCTCGTCGAACAGTACCCGGAGGCGGTGCAGGTGGCCCAGGAGGGGACGGAGATTCGCTACCCGAACGTCTCCATGGAATGGATGCACTGGGTCTGTCCGAACCACGACGTCGTCCGTGACCACCTGCGATCTATAATTGACGAATTGGCCGAGTACGACGTCGACGGTATCCAATTCACCCACTTCGAGTATCAGCCGATCATGAACGGCGAGTCGAGCTACCGCTCTTGTTTCTGTGAGGAGTGCGTCCGCCGCTACGAGGAGGAGGGCGTCACGACCGAATCGAGTGGAGGGGTTGCCCTCCGTTGCGAGACGATTACGTCGATGCTCGACGACCTGACGGCATCGCTGCGACGACGGGACGATCTCATGGTGAACGTCGAACTGGAGGCGTTCGCCGACCTCGATGCGGCGGTCGCCGACAGCCGAGAGATGCTCGGCGTCGACCCGGCGACGCTCGCACGGTTCGCCGACGTGCTCACCCCGCGGACGGCTCACGTCGACCTCGGGCTACATCCGCTCTGGATACGCGACGTCGTCCGCTCGCTCCACGAGGTGACCGCGACGCCGATCGTCCCTTCCATTCGCACGTCGACCGGGGAGCGTCCAACCGAGCACGTTCCCGCTGACGAATTGATGACGGCAATGCAGATGGCGCTCAACGGGGGCGCACGCGGCGTCTCACTGTTCTCGGCGGGAGCGAACGTCGGTCGCCTCACCGACGCGCAGTGGGAAACCGCGGCCGCCACGTTCGAGGAGTTCACCTACTTCGAACGCGAGTACGGCGTTCCCGGCGACGAATCCGGCTCAGCCGTCTTTTGATCTTCCGACTGGCGTTCGGAGAACGCCAAATATGAGTTGATACTCTCTAAACGCGGGCGAACTATTATGCGGGCGGTTCGCACAGTCGTCACCGACATGGGCGAACTCGACATCGACGATCTGACGAAGGCGTTTCCTACGGCCGACGGCGGCAACCGGATCGTCGCGGTCGACGGTCTCGACATCTCGGTGGCGGACGGCGAGTTCCTCGTCCTGCTCGGCCCGTCAGGGTGCGGGAAGTCGACGACGCTACGGTGTGTTGCCGGTCTCGAACGGCCGACCGACGGTCACGTCCGTCTCGACAGTGAGGACATCACCGACGATTCTCCGCAGCAGCGCGATATGGCGATGGTGTTCCAGGACTTCGCGCTGTACCCGCACATGTCCGCCGCGGAGAACATGGGATTCGGACTGAAGATGACGACTGACCTTTCGGGCGACGAGATCGAAAACCGAGTCGGGGAGGCGGCGAGCATCATGGACATCGGCGATCTGTTGGACAAGAAGCCGAGACAGCTATCGGGCGGCCAGAAACAGCGCGTCGCGCTCGGCCGCGCCATCGTCCGCGACCCCGAGGTGTTTCTGATGGACGAACCGCTCAGCAACCTCGACGCGAAACTCCGGACGCAGATGCGAACCGAAATTCAGCGCCTGCACCGCCGACTCGACGTAACGACGCTGTACGTCACCCACGACCAGACGGAGGCGATGACGATGTCCGATCGCATCGTCATCCTCGACGGCGGCGAACTCCAGCAGATCGGGACGCCGTCGACTGTCTACCACCACCCCGTGAATCGGTTCGTCGCCGGATTCATCGGCTCACCGTCGATGAACTTCCTCGACGTCGAACTCATCGACGAGCAGCGCCGCCGACTCACCGCCGACGGAGAGACGCGGTTCGACTATCCGCTTCCCGCGGCCGTCGCCCAACGCTGCGACGTCTCCCCGGGAGACGAGCTGACGCTCGGTGTCAGACCGGAGGCCATCCGCGTGGTCGATCACGAAACGGACGGAATCGATCAGGCGGCGGAGGGCCGCGATCGGGCTCAGCACGCGGTTCTCGACGTGGTCGAGCCGATGGGAAGCGACGACTTCCTCTACCTCCTCGTCGGCGATTCGGCGTGGACCGCTCGCGTCGATTCCGCGGTGGAACTCGAGGAGGGCCAACGGATCGCACTCGAATTCGACGCCGACGCGCTCCACATCTTCGACGCCGAGGGTCGCACGCTCAAATCCGCTGGGACAGGAGAGGATGCGTATCACGAGAGCGGAGCGACGACGGCACCGACGCCCGGCGGTGCCGTGGAAGGGATTGAACCGTGAGCGTGAACCGGTCGACTGCTCCGTGATACCTTATCCATCGCCGCGACACTCGTCGGATCGCTGGCTGACGTTTTTCACGTAGTCATGGATCGTTAGAGCGAGATCGAACATCACCTCGGCTTGTTCTGCGGTCGCAACCGTATCGCGATAGTACGCTGCCGACCGACTGTCCGTGTAGAGCGTTTGGAGGTGGCGAGATGTCAGGTCTCGGAGCGATTTGCTCTCGTGATAAACGTGGATATATCTATCTCGTCGATGACCAGGTTCGGATCACGTAGGCGCTGCGCGTCTCTCGGAGGCTTCGGGACGCGATCACCGTCGGTGAGCGGTGACCGCGTCGTCACGCGCTGAGCTGTTCTGGAACTTCTCGGACGGGATTCGGGCACCATCTACCGACTTTTCGAGTGGAACGGGCACGACGGCGGCGGTGAATACCTCCAGTGGATCCAGTCGATTTAGCGGATGCAGCGGAAGCGGATGTTCGAGTAGATGCACGCGAAGCGTCAGACACGGTTACAGTCATCCAGGCGTCCTTCGATGCCCTCGTGTCCGAAACGTCGTTCAAATGCGCGTTCGTGTGATTCCGTTCCCGACCCAAACGGTTTTGCCGTCATACGACCCTCGTCGAGCGTGATCAAATCGCATGATACGAAGTGGCATTGATATCGGCGGAACGTTCACGGACGTGATCGTGTTTGACGAAGAGACGGGTGCCATCGAAGTGACGAAGACACCGTCAACGCCGGAGAATCCGGCCAACGGCGTTCTCACGGGTCTGAAGAAGTCGAACGTCGATATCGGAAATTTGGACTTTTTCTCCCACGGTTCGACGGTAGGCACGAACGCGCTCATCGAACGCGACCTTCCGCGGACGGCGCTCGTCACCACGAAGGGATTTCGTGACGTCCACGAGATTCGCGACGCGACCAAGCAGAACATCTGGGACGCGTACGAAGACGTCGCAGATCCCTATGTCGCTCGCCGAGATCGACTCGAAGTAACGGAACGCGTCAAACAAGACGGCACGGTTGCCACCGAATTGGACGAGACGGAAGCGTACGACGCGGTTCGGGTGCTGAAAAAGCGCGGCATCGAGACCGTCGCGATTTCGTTCATCAATGCCTACGTTAACGGCGACCACGAAAAGCGGATGCGTGCGATCGTCGAGGAGGCGTATCCCGAGGCCTTCGTCTGCTGCTCGCACGAAATCCTCCCGGAGATGTTCGAACACGAGCGCACTTCTACGACCGTTATCAACGCGGCGCTCGTTCCCGTCGTCCGAGAATACCTCGTCGACCTTTCGGAGCGCCTCGAAGAAGAAGGGTACTACGGCGACGTGCTGGCGATGCACTCCGGCGGCGGTGTCATGACGACCGACACCATCGCCTACTACGCCTCGCGCATCGCGAACTCGGGGCCGACCGCGGGGGCCATCGCTTCGGCGCACGTCGCCTCACTTTGCGGGTACGACAACGCCATCGGCTTCGACATGGGGGGGACGAGCGCCGATATCTCACTCACATATGACGGGGAAATCGAGATGACCGATCAGTGGGCGGTCGAGTACGGCTACCCCATTATGTTCCCCTCGACGGACATCGAGACCATCGGCGCCGGGGGCGGATCCATCGCGTGGATCGACGAGGGGGGCTCGCTTCGAGTCGGACCGAAGAGCCAGGGCGCAGACCCCGGCCCGGCGTGCTACCTTCGTGGCGGCGATAAGCCGACCATCACCGACGCCAACGTCCTGATGGGCTGGATCGACCCTTCGAAGTTCCTCGGTGGAGAGATGGACGCCGCGGCGGACCCGGCGCGGAGGGTCATTGAACGTGACGTCGCTGGCCCGCTCGGTCTCGATCCCATCGAGGCAGCGACGGCCATCGAGGAGATCGCGATCGCCAACATGTCGAACGCGGTGCGGCTCGTCTCGACCTCGAAGGGGTACGACCCGCGCGACTTCGCCCTCGTCGCTTTTGGCGGGGCGGGGCCGCTCCACGCCGCAGACGTTGCCCGTGATATGAGTATCCCGACGGTGATCGTTCCGCCGTACCCCGGTATCAACTCGGCGCTCGGGTGTCTCCTCGTCGACGTCGAACACGACCACTCACAGACGTTCATCGAAAACGCCACTCGCGACGTCGTCGATGATATCGAGGACGCCTTCGCGAGTATGGAAGACGAGGTGCGAAAGCGCCTCGAAGAGGAGGGGATCGGGGCCGATAGAATGCGGATGAACCGCGAAATTCGGATGCGCTACGCCGGCCAGTGGCGATCGCTCGATGTCTCCTGTCCCCGTCCCATCGACGGGATGGACGAAATACGAGCGCGCTTCCACGAACAGCACGAGCGCGCGTACGCGTACTCTGACGCGGACCAGGCGGTGGAGATCTACGGGCTCCGCGTCGTCGGTAAGGGTCTCGTCGCGAAGCCCGAATTCCCGAGGATCGGTGGCCCCAACAGCATCTCTACGGCGCAGACGGGCACGCGTGATGCCTACTTCAAAACCGAGAACGCGTTCGTCGAAACGGCCGTCTACGATCGCGGGGCACTCGGCACCGGTGCCGAATTCGAAGGTCCAGCGGTCGTCGAACAAATGGATTCTACCATCGTCGTGCCGCCGGGGGCGGCCGTCGAGGTGGACGACGTCGGCAACTTCATCATTACAGTGTAAAAATGTCCGCACACACAGATATTGACCTCGACCCGGTCACCTTCGAGGTACTCCGAAACTCCTTTGGCAACCTCGTCGACCGGATGGCAGAACAGATCGTCAGAACGTGCTACTCGTTCGTCATTTACAACCGAGACTTCTCGAACTGTCTCAACGACGCGAACGGAAACATCGTCATGCAGGGCAGCCATGACATCGCCGTTCACGTCGGAACGCTCCAACCGACGTGTAAAGAGACGCTCAGCTACTTCGAGGGAGACATCAACGAGGGGGACGTCTTTATCATCAACGATCCCTACCTCGGTGCAACCCACATAAACGACGTACGAATTATGCGCCCCGTCTTCTACGACGGCGAGTTCATCGCGGTCACGCAGTCGAACGGTCACTGGGCCGACGTCGGCGGGCCGGTCCCGGGTTCGTTCAACATCCAAGCGCAGGAACACTTCGCCGAGGGGCTCCGTATTCCGCCGCTGAAGATCTGGGACGAAGGGGAGTTCCGCGACGACGTCGCGAATCTACTCGTCACGAACATGCGCCTGTCAGAGGACCGTCTCGGCGATCTGAGGGCGCAAGCGCAGGCGACAACGATCGCCGAGGAGCGGCTCCTCGAACTCGTCAAAAAGTACGGCGTCGACACCGTACTGACGGCGTTCGACGAGTCGCAGAACTACGTAGAGCGTATCATGCGGGAGCGGATTAGCGAGCTGCCTGACGGCACGTGGCGGACGCAGGACTACATCGATTCCGACCCCGCTGCGGGCGAGCGGCTCGTTCCGATCGACGTGGAAATGACGATCGAGGGTGATGGGGTTCACTACGACCTCTCCGGCTCCCACGAGTACATTGGATCCTTCCTCAACTCCACGTACGGGACGGCCCTCTCGGGACTCATCGCGGGCACGAAAATGTTCTTCCCGGACGTACCGCTGAACGCGGGCATCTATCGCGTCATCTCCGCCGACCTCCCGGAGGGGACGGTCGTGAACGCACCCGAACCGGTCGCCGTGACGGGGTCCGTCGCTGGCGCATACGAGAAAATCATGAACGCCGTCTTCGAGCTCTGGTCGGAGGTGCTCCCGGAGCGTGCGATGGCGTGCGCGTTCAACCTCGAGTATCTGCTCGCGGGGGGCAAGGACACCCGTCCGGGCAACGAGGGCCAAGAGTTCATGTGGTACGACTGGATGGCCGGCGGCTGGGGCGGTCGAAAGGGGAAGGACGGTTCGAACGCCACCGCGCCCGTCTTCGGCGCGGGTCTTGCGGTCCAACCGCTCGAAGGACAGGAGCGAGATACACCCCTTCTCACCTCCGAGCACGCCATCGTGACCGACTCCGGCGGCCCCGGAACGTTCCGCGGTGGATGCGGCGTCCGAAAGGGCGCAACGATGCTCGACGCGGAGAACGCCGTCATGTCCTACTGTTCAGACCGCGCCCGCTCCGTCGCGTGGGGCATAAAGGGCGGGCTCCCCGGCATTCCTCACGGCGTAACGCTCGAGCGCGAGGGAGAACGCCCGATCGCTCTCGGCACCGTGTTTTCGAACGAATCCATCGGTAACGGCGACGACTTCGTGCGACCCTCCTCCGGCGGCGGTGGCTACGGCGATCCATTGGAACGCGACCCCGAGAAGGTGCTCGAAGACATCGTCGACGACTACGTCTCCGTCGAGCGGGCCAAGAAGGACTACGGTGTCGTCGTCACCGTCGGCGATGAGGATCTCCGCGAGTACGAGATTGACGACGAGGCGACTGAGGAGCAGCGCGAGTACATTCGGCAGAACCGTCACGATTGGCTGGAAACGGATCCCGACGAAGTCGCTCACCGCTTCCGCGAGGGTGAATGCGCCGAACTCGACCTCATCCGCCGGTACGGTGTCATCGTGGACCCCGAAACCGAAGCGGTCCTGGAGAACACGACCGATCAGTTCCGGGAGATGCTACAGAAGCGCGCCGCATCGTACTGGGACTGACATGGATCAAGCGGAAGCCCATGACTTTAGTCGTGGGTCTACGCGATAGGTACGGCCCATCTACCGCAAGATTTTGGCCGTCTGGGATCGTTTGTGTATCTGACTCGACAGGGAAAACTGGGATTGGATTGGGGTCCCCATCACCAACAAGCAACCCTGCCCAACCGAGTGGGGCAGATGGCACCGCCCGTAGGGTGTTAGCGGGGCAGTCCGCATCCGCGCGGACTGGCGTCACCATGCGCTCATCGCCCCGACGCACCGCCTACAAACCGTGACCGACCACCACGGTCGGGAAGGTGCCTCCGTCGGGGTGGTCGGCGTGACCGACCCCGAGCGCGAGGAATCCCACGACTTCAGTCGTGTCGAGGATGTCAATATAGCTGTGCCTCCTCCCCGGCATCGGACAGCTATGGTTAGCTATCAACCCAGAGGATTTATAGGACTCTCCGGAAATCACTCGACGATGGGGATCACTCGATGGATAGACCGTGTCGGGTTCGTCAGCACTTCCGGAGGGATTCTTGCCTCTGGATTCCTCCAGGGGCTCGGCGTCCTCTCCGTCAGAATTGAACTTGCGTCGATCGTTCTCGTAGTCATCCTCTTCCACGCAGTTCTTTCAAGCATCTCGATCACGGCATTCGTCGGTGTGTCTGGACTGCTCTTCGGCGTAAAACTGGGCCTTGACGGACGCTCGCCGACGGTCCAGACTGAAGGAGGGACTGTCGCAGCGATCGTACCGGTCTACCAGGACGTCCAGGCACTCTCCCGGAGCATCCAGGGACTGCTCGCCTCAACGTATGATGACCTGTCAGTGTATATCGTCTGCGAACCGGACGACCACGCAAGCCAGCGACGAGCCCGCGAGTTCGCCGACCACGACCGAGTCCACGTCCTCGTCAACGTGACCGACCCAGGGTCGAAAGCAAGCGCGATCAACCATGCTATCAATCAGACCGCCAGCGAGTACGTCGCAGTCTTCGACGCGGACGAATGCATCCACCCATCGTTCGTCGGGCACGCGGTGTCTCACCTCGACAGGTACGATATCGTCCAAGGCCGGACCGTCCCAGAGCCGACAGGCGCGGTCGAATCTGTCGCGTACTACGAGTCGATATTGCTGAGTTACGTGGGCCGCCGTCTGCTCTACCTACTCACGGCCTTCCGGATTGCGAGTAGTCGGGCAGTTGTCATGCGCCGGTCGGCCTTCGAACGGGTCGGTGGGTACGATCCGGAGATGCTTACCGAGGACTTCGAGTTCGCGTACCGGTGCTACCAGCATCGCTTATCGGTGCGCGAGACGCTCGCGTACCCGTCGCGGATTGAAGCCGCACACTCTCTCCGGGACTGGTGGGGTCAGCGCAAACGCTGGATGACGGGGTACGTGCAGGTGTTCCACCGTCTCGTAGCTGAGATCAATCCGTTCGACTCCCGGAGCGTGCTGAGCACGGCAGTCTGTGCGGGGACAATCGTTGGAAACGTGCTGATGCTGTCGCTGCTCTCGAAGTTTCTGGTGTTGCTGGTCGTGGAGGCTGAGGCCTGGTTTCTGCCGCCGATTGGCGCCGTGGGTGCCGTCGCGCTTACGGTCCATCTCTCCGACATTCGCCGGGTCGGGTTGTCCCGTCCTGGGGTGTACTGGCTGGTGATCCCGGCACTTTTCCCGTTGTACGGGCTGACGATGGTCAAGGCAGTCTTCGAATATTTGTTTACGTGGGATGGTTCGTGGTATTCTGTTGAGAAAGGGTAGCGTTAGTTGGCCTGGTCCGATCGGGTCAGGCAAGAGTGACCTCCTCCACACCCTAAAGGGCGTGGCATCCCACCATGGGATCTCGGCCAGTGACCTTCGAGGTGTTACGTGGAAACAGGCGCAAAGCCTCGCCCTTCAGGGCGGGGAGGATGTCAACTATGGGGATTGCTGTCGGACTCGCCCTCGGTGCAGGCATTGAAGCTGGGTGGCCTCACAAAGACCAGTCGTAAGTCGGTCGCTGTTCAGTGGGGCACCAATCGCACCGTGAATTGACTCATTCGGCTCTGTTGAAACCCTCAGCCGATGACAGACTCGGCACACGAGATACAGTTCAAGGGCATATCGACGCCCCGACCCGAGTGAGCGTAAGGAGAGCCTGGGACCGATCCCGCCCGACTTAGCAGACGGGGTCGGTTTAATGTCGCGACGAAACTCCCCGCCACGCTTCCCCCGCCAACGAAGCCTATTTGCGCATCCCTCACCTAGTTTCCTTGGGCTATGGCGATCAAGCGGATGGACAACGTCCTCATCGTGGTCGAGGACCTCGAAACTGCGAAGGCGTTCTTCACGGAGCTCGGCATGCAGTTGGAGGGCGAGACGCGCGTCGAGGGAGAATGGGCGGATCGCGTCGTGGGCCTCAAGAACGTCCAGAGCGACATCGCCATGATGCGGACCCCCGATGGCCACAGCCGCGTCGAGCTCTCGAAGTTCATCACGCCCACGGCCACCCGCGACGGATCCGAGGAACCGGCGGTGAACACCCTGGGGATCCGCCGCATCATGTTCACCGTCGACGACATCGACGAAGTCCTTGCCCGCCTCCGCTCCCACGGGGCCGAACTCGTGGGCGAAGTCGCCCAGTACGAAGACGTGTACCGCCTCTGCTTCGTGCGCGGCCCCGAAGGTATCATCGTCGGGTTGGCCGAGGAGCTCGACGGAGCCTAGCGGATCGCTCCCACGCTCTTGGCGGTCACCGTTTTGAGCCCGGGCATCCCCGGGAATCAGGACCAGCCGGAAACAGAGCGATTTGTCGCCGGTCCCAATCGGGAAAGCCGCCTTTCCCGCGACGAGCCGTTCCGAAACCCGGGTTAGCCGTTCCAGAGTGGGGGTCGTCCGGCGGATTTAGCTTTAATCGAGGGCGCTACGCCCCCTTCCTCAGCGAGCGGCGAAGCCGCGAGCAGGGAGGGGATACAGCGCCCGCATAGTTCACGTTCACTGTCTGCGGCAACTTTACTACCCGCGCGGTCGAAGCAGGTAGTACGATGCTCACCACGCTCCCGGCGGTGTTCAAGCGCGACAATAAGCGCGCACCGTCGGGTATGGCCGAGTGTCCATTTGGTAGGAGTGGGACACTCCGAACCACCCGTAACGGGAAGTCGCCTGCGGAGTCTGGAACCACTGTGCCCACGCCGGGTGCAAGTTTCGACACAGAAACAGGAAGCCCCGACCTCAACAAGCGAGGGCCGGGGAGGCCTGAGTGCGGTAGGTCGGAGTAGTTCACAGTGGTATACGGCGAGGTAGTGGTCTCACCGTCGTGTAACTCGCTGGATTTAATTACTGCCTCTCGGCGAGTCGAGGAGCAACATTCTTGAATGCTTCGAGGTGCTCACTGATGTGTTTTTCTTCGTGTTGAATGCTAATTGTCCACTGCTGTGAGGCATGATGTGGATGAGGTAAGACGCCCTGGTTGAGCATTGCAAACCAGTAGTTCTCATGGAACTCTGGATCAATATGTTCGAGGTAATCACGATAATTGTCGATCCGCTCGTCGGTGAAGTGAACAATACCCTGCGAATTAACGTTTTTGACATGGCCAGTGATCCCAGTATCGGCCATGATATCTTCGTAGCCTGCAGCGAGTTTCTCACCCAGATCATTTACGTGCTGATATGCACTCTCAGTAAGAACATCTCGGAGAACGGTCGTAACTGCCCGCAAAACCAGCGGATTCCCGTTGTACGTCCCGTAGTGGGCCGCCCCGTCTTCGATCGTCCTCATAATTTCTTCCCGCCCACCAAAAGCTCCAACAGGGAAATTTCCCCCAATACTCTTGGCCAGTGTAACGAGATCAGGTTTAACGCCATAGTATTCTGCAGCGCCGCCTGGAGCGACTTTGACTCCTGTCTTTACTTCGTCAAAGATGTAGGCGACGCCGTACTCATCACAGAGTTCACGGAGACCTTGCAAGAATTCCTGATACGGTTGAGTGACGCCGACGTTCATTACGATTGGTTCAACGATCAGTGCTCCAATCTCATTCATATGTTCTCGCATAATTGTCTCAACGCCGTCAAGATCGTTCCACGGCGCGATTTCGACCGTTTCTGCAATCTCCTCCGGAATACCCTCACTCTCGATTACTTTCGCCGGACGATCTGGGTGTCCGAGTTTCCCCTCTGGTGTGGACTTACTAATTAATACAGCGTCGTGGACCCCATGATACGATCCTTCGATTTTCAATAATTTATTTTTCCCGGTATAGGCCCGAGCGATTCGGATCGCATGCATCGTGCTTTCAGTGCCACTGTTCGTAAAACGGATGAGGTCCATCGCATCCCATCGCTTTTTAAGTTCAGTAGCTGCTTCTGCAAGAAGATCGTGAGGATGAGTAAATAGAGTTCCGTCGTCGAGCTGGTTTTTCACCGCCTCAGTGACCACAGGGTGGGTATGTCCAACCATCCCCGCCCCGTTGTTCATATCAAAATCTATATAAACATTCCCGTCGATATCATGAAGATACACCCCCTCTGCTCGGTCAATCACGAACGGATGAGGATCCCATGCGCGATACGTGCTCGCCACACCTGCTGGGACGTGTTTCTGGAGCTCTTCATACCGTTCCTTACTCGTCGTCGTTCGATCAACGTACTCTGATTCGAGATTGTCCCAAATCATCATGGATCAACTGCTCGTTTGGACCGTGATAAATATTTATTCTAAATTCAAAGACGAGGTGTTTTTATAGAATTTGATCCATACCTTGCCCGTGATTTTTGTCGGCCGTATCGGTCCGTATGGCAATTCCTCACTTACCGTCCTCCAAAAGAACAAGTCAAGGTCTCAGCTTTTCCTTATCATGTTCAGCTTTCACATTGTCTCTAATTATATTCACCCCAAGAATAACTGAGAACTAGTCTGATACTCAATGTGCTGAATGTCTGGTGACGGCTGTGCCAGTACTCGTTATACGGAAAGATGCTTTTCGGTACTATACGAATGCGAGGGTTGTGCCAATAGCCCAATTCATGACAGATGTCTCTTTTGATCCTGCTTTGGCTCTTTATGATAGTCTATATAGAGGTTTCTCTCGCACTCCGGAGAACCGAACAGTCGAGAGTACCTCGACCATCCCAAGACCCAGCGCGACGACGTGGGTACGATCACCGTCATGGTCGTCTAATCAACACCGCGATCGAGACGAGAAGTGCCATCATCCTCAATAATTGTCAGCACCCGATGTTCCATTCTGGTGATAGCCGTTGGTCTCTAAAACGGGACTTAAAAGTGGTATACTAAACTTTCGCACCCAACACGTATCCAAATCATTTGACTAACCCACTCCTACTACTTCGACTTGGCGTGGGTTAGGTGAGCCATCTAACTCCATCTCCTCGCCCTGTGGGATGTCTTTTCGTGACTTCTTAGCCCGCCAATATAGGCTAGTCAGGCCTTGTTGAAATCATTCGTCGTTGATATTCAAGAGCGGTTCTCTCTTGGCCGCTTACGATCAAAGTTACAGAAAACAGTTGCTATACGAAATCGCAAGGCGTGAAGAGGGTTTCAACAGAGCCGCTAGTCACTATTCAGCCCACTGGTCAATCCCTCACAATGCCGCTGAGTATCTCCGTGGCTGGTGTCCCTTCTCGGTAATGACCCTTAATGACCCTCTTTGAGCTCAGCAACTCCCAGCGAGACCTCCTCACCGTCATCGTCGACCATGACCAGCCTTCCGGCCAACAGCTCAAAACTGACCTCGAAGACGCCCACACCAAGAGATCGACCACGGACGAGTCTCCCAACCTCGACGTACTCGTCGACATGTGCTACGTCGAGAAGGGGCAGATCAATCGCCGCACCAATTACTACAAAATCACCGATGAGGGTCGCACTGCCCTCAGCGAGCGCCGCGAGTGGGAAGACCAGTGGCTCTAGAACACAGCTTTCGCCTAACACCAAAGCCACACTCCACTTCTGGTGAGACGTTCAAGTGATCATGACCCAGATGAGCCTCTACGGCTGATCGTCCGTGGGCAGTGGTGTGTCTTCGTCCTATTCAGTGTGCCACGAGCAGGTGCAAGCTCAGAATCGATGGTAAGAGGTATGGTGCGTAGCCCTCGATCTTCAGAATGACCAATTTATACAAATTAGCCACACTTAATTACTGTAAACGATCTCGGCGATTTTTTAGTCTCGGAAGAATTTGTGAGACTAATCCATTGAAGGTGATTCGGATGAATGTGCTTTCTTGGATGGAAACGGCGGTGAGCAAGATTCGCCACCAAGAGGAACTCTTCTATGAATGCCGAGTATGTGGAACTACCCTCAAGGCGACTCATGAGCAGTGTGCCCACTGTGGGTCAAAAGAGATTGTTGAATACGACATTTAGCCAAAAAGATGAAGGAAATGGGTGTATTCAAGGTATGTGACACTAGACCATAGTATCATTTTCTAACTATAATTGTATTTAAGAAACTTTTATTCAGGTTTAGAGGTGTCCTCTCACAGGGCTAGTCAATGACAATCATACAAGTCACCGTCGTACACGTACTGACCCTCACGACGATCCTGTACTTCGTCACAGTCGCGTTCTGGATCCTCAAAATGGAGGACTTCCTAAAAACACGCGAGAGAGGTTACGAAACCAGAACGCAGCCTGAAAGCGTTCAGGAGACGGAGGAAGGCATCTAATGGTTCCTCTACAGAATGAAGTCGGGGAAGCAGTCGTCACGTATGGTTGGTACTTCTTGGCCGCGTACGTTATGCTGATCTTGGGGCTGGGATACATGGGATACAAGAAGACAGACTCACAGGATGACTATGCGACGGCCCGCGGCGGCTACGGCTTCTTGGCGCTGGCTCTGGCGTACGCGGCGACAGTCGCCAGTGGCTCAACTTTCATGGGCATACCTGGCATGGCCTATGATATGGGGTTCAAGGCAGGGTATTATGCGATGATTTACCCCATTGGCATCTACTTCGGGATGCTCTTCGTCGCACGAATCACGAAGAAGGTCGGCGACAGGTTCGGATCGCAGTCCGTGCCCGACTTCCTCGGCGATCGGTTTCAGAGCCCGTTGCTCCGATTGCTGGCGGCACTGCTGTCGCTGTTCCTCCTGTTTTACATAATGTCGCAAGTCGTCGCTGCCGGTTGGATGTTCGACGCGATCCTCGGCGTTCCTTACGACGTAGGCATCTGGCTGGCCGGCCTTCTCCTGTTGCTCTACCTGACGCTCGGCGGGTCACACGCCGACATCCTCACCGACGCCGTACAGGGCGCAATCATGATCGGGGTTATGGCGCTCATCGTGGTTATGTTTGTCGTCGGGTGGGGATTTGACGGCGGCGCCGGAGCGGTCAACGCCGCCTTGGAATCCGACCAGCAGTGGTCCACCCACACGAACCCCGACAACCCTATCTTCGCGAGCTGGTGGGTCATCTTCCTCCTGTTCATTGCCCACATCGGTTTTACCGTGCAGCCTCATCTTGGGAACAAGTTCTTCGCGATCAAGGGCACCCAGTACATGAAGAAGTTCATGACAGTCGCTGCAATCGTTGGAATGGCGCTGCCGCTCATGTTCCTCGGCGGGGTCCTAGGCGCCGCACAGGGACTTCAACTGGAGAATCCAGACGCCGTCATCCCAATGCTGTTCATCGAGACTCTGCCACCGATCGTCGCTGCGTTCCTCGGCGTCGCCATCCTCAGCGCGATCATTTCCACCGCAGACGGGTTGATCATCGCGGTCTCGCAAATCTTTGCGAACGACCTCTACCGCAAAACATACGTCCCGTGGAAGGGGGACGATCCAGAGGGCCCGCGAGTTGACCAGCGTACCCTCTGGATCTCTCGTGCGTCGACCGTGATCGTGACACTCGTCGGTGTCGCGGCGGTCATGACTCCGCCGCAATACCTGTCTGTCTTACTGTGGGTTGGCATTGGGGGAATTATATCGGCTCTCAGCGGCCCTTACTTCATTGGAAATTTCTGGGAAGACACCTCGAAAACGGCGGCGATAGCTGCCGTCCTCATCGGCTTCGGCGTCTACTTTGTCATCCATTTGGGACCGCAGGCGGGCCTCTACGAAGGCTGGTACCCGTACAATGAGAACCCGTTCGCTTCAACCGGGATCGGGTTCGTTGTCTCCTGCGTCGTGACGTATCTTGTGAGCCGGTTCACTGATCCGCTTCCACAGAGCCACCTCGATAAAGTCTTCCGACCCGAACGAGCAACTCAGGCCGACGGTGGTGTCACAGAATCCCAGCCCACTTCGGAGTCGCCTGATAACCATTAAATAACTATTTCTTTTCTTTCGCCCTATAATGGAGATCCAGACGTTTGACCCACGCTTGTCCGCCGCGTCCGCCGTTGATCGGACGGATCGTCTTACGCTAGGGTCGTACCTCCGTGCGAAGGTAGCCACACTAATCGGAATAGAGCATACTCCAAATGCAGTGTCTCCAGTCTACTATCCCGACTATATCGCCTACACGACCGTTGAGTTGCACCACGTTACTCGAAGCACCCGGACCGTGAAGTTCCTTGTAGGGATCGATGCGGTAACTGGGCGCGTTGGTGAGGTTGACATCGAATTACCGCCGCGCGAGGAGCAAAGCGTCAAGAAGATCTCGGTCATTCCCCCTCGTCTTGATCAAGACGAGGCCGGAGCCAAATGGAGGGAGTGGATTCTTCCGTACCTCGATCGTACATATCGACCGATTAAGCGACCGGAGTACACACTCGACCGCGTTGAACTGATCTACGTCCCGTACTGGCTGATCGACTATGGGACGCTCGATGAGAGCTTCGTCATTAGTGGTCTCACCAGGCAGGTTGAGAAGGTAGAAGACCTACAGCCCGTGAAGGAATACTACGAGCGGACATTCACAGAAACTACCTATGAGCAAGAGCGCTAAGGCGGTCGCAACTATTCTACGTCTTCAAGATACCATCCGGGAATAAAGTTAAATCGGTTGTTTGGTAATATGACCACTATGATGGAGAAAGACACGCATAATCTACTGATAAACGGTGAATTCGTTCCCGCAGCGTCCGGAGAGACGTTCACGACCTTCGACCCAGCGACCGAGGAGCCGCTCGCCGAGGTGGCGAAAGGGGCACAGGACGACGTCAACCGAGCAGTCGAGAGTGGACGAGAAGCGTTTGATAAGTGGCGAGCGATGCCACCGGAAAAGCGCGGTCGACTGCTCACGCAACTCGCCGAGGCGATTCGAGATGACATCGATCGACTGTCAGAACTTGAGACACAGGATAACGGTAAGCCGCTGTCGCAGGCTCGAGCTGATGTAGAGGGATGCGCACGCTACTTCGAGTACTACGCTGGTATCGCGGACAAGATCCACGGCAACAGCATTCCACTGACGCACGATTACACAGATTACACGGTCCGTGAACCACTAGGCGTTACAGGACAGATCATCCCATGGAACTTCCCAATCAACCTCGTCGGCCGGACAGTCGCACCAGCGCTGGCGGCAGGCAACGTCGCGGTCGCCAAACCCGCTGAACAGACACCGCTCTCAGCGTTGGAAGTCGGAAAGATCGCCCTCGACGTTGGCTTTCCGCCGGGTGTCTTCAACGTTGTCCCCGGTTTCGGGGCGGATGCGGGAGCCGCTCTGGCGAGTCATCCCGACGTAAACGGAATTAGCTTCACTGGATCAGTCGTGACTGGGCAGCAGGTCGCCAAGCTTGCCACGGACAACGTCACCCCGGTTCACCTCGAACTCGGTGGAAAAAGCCCGAATGTCGTCTTTCCCGATGCTGATCTCGACGTTGCGCTCAATGAGACGATTACAGCCATCTTCGGCACCAACGCGGGGCAGGTCTGTTCGGCCGGCTCACGACTCCTCGTGCATGAGGAGATTCACGACGTTTTCATAGACAAACTCGTGGAACGAACTGCTGAGCTCTCACTCGGGGCGGGGATCGATGACCCCGCCGTTGGTCCGCTTGTCTCCATTGACCAGTACGAGAAGGTACAGAAGTACGTCGATATCGGTCGAAGCGAGGTCGGCGAGCCGATCGTCGGCGGCGATGTCCTCGACCGAAAGGGGTACTTCGTTGAGCCAACGATCTTCGACGACGTCGACAACGACATGCGCATCGCCCAAGAGGAGATCTTCGGTCCTGTCCTGAGTGTCGTCGAGTTCAAGGACGATGATGAGGCGATTGAGCTCGCGAACGACGTCGACTACGGCCTCGTCGCCGGCATTTTCACCACTGATGTCGGTCGAGCCCATCGCTTTGCACGTGACGTCAACGCCGGACAGATTTATGTCAACGAATGGTTTGCTGGCGGCGTGGAGACGCCCTTCGGTGGGTATAAGCAAAGTGGATTCGGCCGGGAAAAAGGACTCGAGGCAATTGAAAGCTACACGCAGGTAAAAAACGTCTGTTTCAAGATCGATCGATAATGACCGACGTTCGGCTTACTGCCACGAACGAAGTGCGGTCTGTACTCGGTGATTTGGCGTCAGAGTATGGTGAGATAGCAATCGTGCTCGACGGCGGTTGCTGCGACGGTATGGGGCCGCAAGTGGTTCGGCCCGAGGTACTTGGTGTACGTAATGTCCAAATCGGCACTATCAACGGAATCGACGTGCTGGTGCCGTCATACCGTGAGGGGGCTCGGCGTGGATACGAACTCACGTTCGACGTTGCGGACGCGCCAGGTGTCGGATCGTTCTCGCTCGAAGTTCCACGCGGAATTCGTCTGACCGTTGATGAACAGCGGCTCGACACCGAGGCCTGAAGGACGCTACCGCCAATATTCGTCTTTTAGGATCGGCACAGATCGGTGAGGGATCATCCTCAGTGTTCGTGTTCCGGGATCAGCGTCGCCCGGGTGACCGCACGCGTATCGGACTTGTGGAGTGCCTCCTCAACGTCGGTCAGCGCGAACTCTGCGTCGATCAGATCGGCGTACGGATATGTATCGCTGTTCTCAGCGAGGAACTCGAGTGCGCGGTTGAGGTACCATGGGTTGTATCGGACGACGGAAGTGATGTCGATCGACTTCCGGGTGAGCGCTCCGGGGTCGAACTCTGTGGTGTGTCCAGGACTGACGTTTCCCATCTCCAAGTACCGCCCCCCATCTCGGAGGAGGTGAATTCCCTCGGCGAAGGCGGCCGGCACACCGGCGACCTCGACAGCGACATCGGCTCCGATACCGTCAGTGAGTTCTTTGATACGTTCACTTCGGGCATCGACTGTGTCGTACTCACGGAAATCGACGACGTGATCAACGCCAAACTCGTAAGCACGTTCGATTCTCCCGTCAACACCTTCAACCGCGATTGTCTTGGCACCCTGCTCGTTCGCATACGCAATGGCGTTGAGGCCGAGTCCGCCTGCGCCTTGGATGACGACCGTGTCGTCATACTCGACGCCGGTCTCGTCTAAGCCGAACATAACCTGCGAGAGCGCACAATTCGCGCCCGCGGCGATACCTGGATCGAGCCCGGCTGGAACCTTATAAAAGTATTGGTCGGGATGGACGTAGTAATGCGTCGAGAATGTGCCGTGGAAGTGCGGGGCTTCCTCTGGGGGCTTTGACCAGTAGCGATAGGCGTTCTGACAGAGATGGAACTGACCTTCCTGACAAGAATGACATTGTTGGCAGGTGATGTAGTAGACAGGCGCGATTAGGTCGCCCTCCTCGATCGGCTGCCCGGCGTAATCGGTTTCAATGTCCTCACCGAGTTCAGAGATACGACAGAGCACCTCGTGGCCAAGCACTCCCTCCTTCACCTGTGGATGGTGCCCTCGCCAGATGTGCAGTTCGGACCCGCAAACGTTCGCGCGAACGACCTCTGTGATCAGGGCGCTGGGTTCGGGCTCCGGAACCTCGTACTCTTGGGTCTCTAGCTTCTCTGGTTCGTCGAGATAGACGAGCGTGCCGATTGGACGAGATGCCATAATGTTCATTATCTATTAACCATTATAAATGTACTGTCAATAGGTATCACAGGTCACTGTTGAAGGCAGATGATCAGTACCAAACCGTGCCGGCGTCCACATTGATATCCTGCCCGGTAATGTGTCGTCCGCGCTCGCTTACCAGATAAGTGGTCAACTCAGCAACGTCGCTTGCCTCGACGAGCGACCCGAGTGCGGCGTCCTCAGTGAACACACGTGCCTTTGCCTCCTCGTATGTACACCCCCGACGCTCAGCCTGCCGTTCGATGACCCGTTCGATCCGAGGACCGTGGGTCGCTCCAGGACAGATTGCATTTACCCGCACTTCGTCCTCGCCGAGTTCGAACGCGAGGGTGCGTGTGAGACCAATCACTGCCATCTTGGATGCAGTGTACGGTGTTCGGTGTTCGAGCGGCCGCTTCCCGCTGATCGATGAAATGTTCACTACCGCGGCACAGTCGCTCTCTCGAAGATGTGGTGAAGCGTATTTGACCGTAAGGAACATTCCGGTGACGTTCACCGCGAACGTTTGATCCCACTCCTTGCGGTCGATCTCCTCGACGGAGGCCGTCGGTCCAGCGATGCCGGCGTTGTTTACGAGCCCGTCAAGCCCTCCGAAGGTCTCGACCGACTCCTCGATCGCCGTTTCGACCGATGCTTCGCTTGTGACGTCGGTTCTGATAGCGAGAGTGCGGTCCGGTTCATCGATCGCCTCAACCGTCTCCTCAAGCTCGTCACTTCGGCTCGCTATCACAACGTTAGCCCCTGCCTCTGCGAGCGTGATCGAGATCTCTCGGCCGATGCCGCGACTCGCGCCAGTGACGAAGATCGTACTATCTGATAACATGATATGGTGTGGGTTGAGTACGTACAAATGTATTTTGCGTCGCACGACCGTTCAACGAGCAGGATTTATCATTCAGTCTCCCGATAGACCGTGTACATAATGAACACGAGAGACGGTATCACCTACCTCAAGAGCGCAGAGAGCAAATCGATCGAGATCGACCAAGACGTGACCGACACCGTCCAAGATATCCTCTCGGAGGTCCGACAACGAGGTGATGAGGCACTTCAGGAGTTCACACAACAGTTCGACGGCGTCAAGCGAGAGGATCTCCAGGTAAGTGACCGGGAAATTGCGGCCGCCGCCGAGGCGCTCTCCGACGAGAAGAAGGAGGCGATCGAGAACACGATTGCCAATGTGCGCAAGTTCCATGAGGAGCAGCGAAACCACATCGAAGGGTTCGAGCGGGAGTTCACCGAGGGGATCAAACTCGGCCAGCGCATCGTTCCCGTCGAGTCTGCCGGGACGTACGTTCCAGGTGGCCGTCACCCGCTGGTCGCGGCGCCAGCGATGTCAATCGTACCGGCGAAGGTTGCTGGCGTCGAGACGGTACTCACGTGTGCGCCCCCGCAGGAGGATGGAAGTGTTCAGCCGGCGCAGCTGTATGCGATGGATCGATCCGGCGCCGACGAGATATACGCTGTCGGCGGCGCGCAGGCTATCGGTGCAATGGCGTACGGGACTGAGACGGTCCCAGCGGTCGCAAAGGTCACGGGCCCGGGGAACGTGTTCACGACCGAGGCCAAGCGGCAAGTATTCGGCCACGTGGGGATCGACTTCCTCGCCGGGCCAACGGAGATTCTGATAGTCGCCGACGAGCACGCCGATCCGGACCTTGTTGCAACCGACCTGTTGGCACAAGCGGAGCACGATCCGAACTCCCGACCGATCCTCGTCTCGACTGACGAAGAACTTGCGAACGCCGTCATCGATTCGCTCTACGAACAGCTGCCCGATTTGCGAACAGAGGAAACCGCCCGCGAGTGCTGGGAGGACAACGGCGAGGTGATCGTCGCTGACACCATCGACAGTGCCGTCGGCGTCGCAAATGACTACGCCATTGAGCACCTGCATCTAATGATCGACAAGCCACGATCGGTTGTGGACGACCTCTACAACTACGGGTCGCTCTTTCTCGGCGAGTACTCGCCGGTCGTTTTCGGCGACAAGGCCGTCGGAACGAATCACAGCCTTCCAACCCTCGAAGTTGCCCGGTACAGCGGTGGAATCTGGGTCGGGACGTACCTCAAGACGCTTACTCACCAACAGGCGACGGCTGAAGGCGCAGCGCAGATTGCGCCACTGGCGGCAAAAATCTGTGAATTAGAAGGCACGCACGCACACCAGCTTTCTGCAGAGGCTCGAATTCTCGATGACACCTAATCCCAGTTTTGACGACTTGGCTCCGTTCAAACCCTTCATAGCGGACATTCGTGAGACTGGCTCTGGTGCCTGTCTATGGCTGGTACGGAAGCACCAGTCCACAATACGAAATCACGAAACGGTAAGAGGGTTGGTCACCAATAACGCGGCGGTTGCCGAAAAGTACGACGAAAGGAGTGTCGCGAGCTCAGACGAGCGTTTCCGGCCGCTCCGACAGGTAATCGAAGACGGAACCGAGCGAGAATCCGTAGGCGACGTGACCGAGTAACGTTAGGAACAGATAGAGGACGAACGCGATACCGCTCTGGCCGGTGTAGAAGGCCATGACGAAGCCCGTCCAAAGAACCATCCCATATGGAATACCCTTAGTGGCGTACTTCGTGCCGGGGAGGTACGAACCGATCGAAGCGAAAAGAAGCGGCCACGTGATCATGCCGTTCAACAGAAAGAGGACGTACCCTCCGGCCACGGGATCCAGCGGCAGCAGAGCGTTTAAACCGATAAGTTCCGAGAGCGTGGCGAACGAACCAACCTCGAACGCACCGAGCGTCGTCCCGATCAACAGCACGACGGTCATGACGGTCGTCCCGACGAGTCCCCCGACCGCTCCGACGAACCCGTCGGTGATGATCCCCGTCAAGTGGTCGAAGTCCGGTTCGGCTACGTCTTCGGACGTGCTTTCGGCGATGTCGACTTCTGTATGAGTGTCATTACCTACCATGGTTAACGATGGGTCTACTGACGATAAAAACGTTCCCTCAACGGGTAGGTGGCCTGCCCCGAAACGGATAAGTGGAAGTAAACATAACTAAAGATGATGGGGTATATTTCGTATCGCTATCCGAGGTAAGTGTTCAGATCCCGTCTGCACCGCTGCACGCGGAGGGGATCGTTCCAGAAGGAGCGAGAGCCGACGTGTTTCGAGAAATATTCTGGGTGTTTCTACTGCTAGGTACTCTCGTCGGCGTTGTCGTCATCACTTACATGTTCTATAACGCATACGCGTACGCCGCTTCTCGAACGCGGAGGCGCGAAACCGACGCCGATAGACCGCAACTCGGCGAGCTTCCGACCGGCGGGGGCAGTGGACGGAAGCTCTTCATCTCTTTCGCGCTGAGCACAATCATCGTCATCTCGCTCATCGCCTGGACGTACGGTGCACTCCTCTCCGTCGAGGCGAGTCCGATGGATCAGAGCGAAGACACCCTCGACATTCGCGTCGAGGCGTACCAGTTCGGCTGGGAGTTCACTTATCCGAACGGCCACACGACCGACGGGACGCTCCGTGTGCCCGAGGGGAAGGCGGTCGAACTCACCCTGACCTCGCGCGACGTCTTCCACAACTTAGGGATTCCGGAACTCAGGGTAAAGGCCGACGCAATCCCGGGGCAAACGACCACTACGCGGTTTACGGCATCGGAGCAGGGAACCTACCGGGCGAGTTGCTACGAACTCTGCGGCTCCGGCCACTCGTACATGACGGCGGAGGTCGTCGTGATGGAGCCCGACGACTACGAGCAATGGTACGAGAACACTACGGCAAATGCCGAGGAAACGACCGAGACCCGACAGACGAGTGCGCAACGACCGACGGAGGTGTCTGAGTAACCCATGGCTGACGAGATACGACATCGACGGAACGAGACCAACGATCGCGTGACGGATGGCGGACACGCGTCGGGCGAGAGATCGAACTCGGCGCAAAGCGGCGCCCACGCGGACGAGACACTCCCGCCTCTCGGCTCGATCGCGCGGTGGTTTGTCACGACCAATCACAAGGACATCGGAATCCTGTACACAGTGACCGCGCTGTTTTTCCTCGTATTCGGCGGCGTCCTCGCACTTCTAATGCGAGTACAGCTCTGGGTGCCCGGCGGCGAACTTCTCTCACCGGTTTCGTACAATCAGACCGTCACAGCGCACGGGCTTCTCATGATTTTCTGGTTCCTCTCGCCGTTCGCCTTCGGCTTCGCGAACTACGTCGTTCCACTCCAGATCGGCGCAAAAGACCTCGCGTTTCCGCGCCTCAACGCGCTGAGCTACTGGCTCTATCTGTTTTCGGGAGCCCTCTTCGGCGTCTCGTTCTTCCAGGGAGAATCGCTCTCCGGGGGGTGGACGATGTACGCCCCCCTCAACGTTCCGACGTACATGCCAAGCGTAGGGGCGACGACCGTCGTCCTCGCGTTGATCCTGTTCGTCGCATCGGTGACCGTCTCGTCCGTGAACTTCCTGACGACCATCCACCGGATGCGGGCCGAGGGGCTCACGTACTGGCGGTTGCCACTCTTTACCTGGACCATCCTGCTCACCGTCTGGATGATGTTGTTCGCCTTCGCGGCGCTCCTTGCGGCGCTTTTGATCCTAGCGTCGGATCGACTCCTCGGGACGACGTACCTCGCCGCGGAGGGGGGCGGGTCGCTCCTCTGGGCGCACCTCTTCTGGTTTTTCGGCCACCCAGAAGTGTACATCGTCTTCTTCCCGGCGCTCGGTGTGATGGCCGAGGCGTTCCAGACGTTCACCGGACGGCGACTCGTCGGCAGGAAGTGGTTCATCCTGGCGATGGTTCTCGTCGCCATTCAGAGCTTCGCTGTCTGGATGCACCACATGTTCCTTACGACCATCAACCTGCAGGTCAAGACGCTGTTCATGGCGACCACGATCGGCATCTCGCTCCCCTTCGATCTCATGGTCTTCGCACTCATCTACACGATGGTCAAAGGGCGGATCCGGTTTACGACCCCGTTCCTGTTCTCATTCGGCGCGCTCGTGCTGTTCATCATCGGTGGTATTACCGGCGTCTTCCTCGGCGCGGTCGTGCTCGACTACGAGTTTAGAGGGACCTACTGGGTCGTCGCGCACTTCCACTACGTGATGGTCGCCGGTGTCACGGCCCTGATCGGCGGCCTTTACTACTGGTATCCGAAAATGACCGGCCGCATGTACAACGAGCGGCTCGGAACGCTCCACTTTGGGCTGTTCTTCGTTGGGTTCAACCTCCTGTACTTCCCGATGTTTCTCGCCTGGGAGACCCCGCGCCGCGTCATTGAGTACGACCCAGCGTTCGTCACCTGGCACCAGCTTGCCACGGTCGGCGCGTTCGTGCTCGCCGCGTCTTTTCTCGTCATGTTCTGGAATCTCTCGAGGAGCCTATTCGTCGGTGAGGATGCCGCGAACGCACCATGGGAGTTCGCGACCACCGCGGAGTGGGCCGTCCCCTCACCCCCACCGCTCGAAAATTTCCCCGGAACCCCCAGCTACGGGAGCGGATCGCTTCAATTCGTCACGCCGAATCGGGTGCTGACGCCGGGTGGCGCGCGCGGGGTCGCAGACGGCGGCACGGCCGACGCCGCAGGACCGCACGGTCACGACCTCGGTGCTCACGACCAAGGCCACGAGAGTCACGCGAGCGCCTGGCCCTTTGTCGTCGGCCTCGCGTCATTCGTCGCCCTCCTTGGCCTTTCTGGCGCGCGTGACGGTGGGTTTCCACCGGGTGTGGAGGGAGGGATTTACGCCGGGATCGCGGTTGTCGGCGTTGCGCTCCTCGTGTTCGCGTTGGTCGGGATGACGAGACAGCGCTTTTACGGCCCCCGGGGTCCGTTCGGCGAGAGCTGGCCGTTCGAACGTGTCGAGAACGTGAAGATCGGCGTCTGGTTCTTCCTGGCGTCGGACGTCGTCCTCTTCGGGGCGTTCATCGGCGCGTACGTCTTCACGCGGGTCGCGCACGGCTGGGTCGACTGGGAGATTGTTCCGCACGATCCGCTTCCGGGGCTCGTCAACACCTACCTCCTGCTTACGAGCAGTTTCAGCGTGGTTCTCGCGCTCGTTGCGGCCGAAAAGGGAAGCAGGTATGGGCTGCTCGCCGGTCTAATCGCCACGATGGCGTTGGGCGTGGGCTTTCTCGTCAATAAAGCAATCGAGTGGAACGAACTTTTCCACGAGGGGCTGACGGTTTCAAGCAGCGTCGAGACCTCGACGTTCTACCTCACGACAGGGTTGCATGGGGCGCACGTGCTCGTCGGGCTCCTGATCGCGCTGTACATGATCGTCAAGGCGGCCCGCGGCGCGTACCTCGACGACGGTCGACCGGTGGAGTACTTCGGGCTCTACTGGCATTTCGTCGACATCGTCTGGCTGTTCCTCTTCCCGCTGTTCTACATAATATAAGTGATACTATGCCCTCGATGAAACTGTACACAGTAATATACCTCGCCCTCTTCGCGATGGCGACGGTACAGGTGCTGATCGAGTTCACCGGGCTCGCTTACTGGGTTGGCGTGGCCGCTATATTGACCCTTTCGCTTCTCAAAGCAGCGTTGGTCGCGGGATACTACCAGCATCTCTGGTTCGAACCCCCCGCCGTTTCCGTCGTCGTCCTCGTCGGCCTCGTTGCTGCGCTCGCGCTGACGTTCGCCGCCGCATACTCGATCATGTGAACCCAGTCGATCGGCAGTCGTACCGCCTCGCCGGATCCAACCGATGGAGCTCACGTTCGGCCTTCGGGTCGCCAGTATAGAAGGCCGACGGCGAGGACGAATGCGACGGTCGAGAGGTCAACGGTGAGTCCACCAAGGCCCATTGCCAGGGAGGCACCGCCGGCCCCCATCGCGAGAGACGCAGCGAGCGGAACGCTGCAACTGAGACACGAGACGAAGCCAAACGCGCCACCGAGCGCGGCTCGCGTCGCGTCCAGGACGGCCGCGTAGACGAGATACGCGAGCGAAAGGTACCCGACGAGCAGATACGGAACGAGGTAGACGTATCCGAGACCGGGATGGATGTAGGCAACCCTAGGTCCCCATCCCGGGGACGCCATTGTGATGTACAATCCGGCGACATGTCCGTGGCCGTGGCCGTGGTGCGCGAACCCGAGCAGTCCTCCGAGGAAGGCGAGCGTGATAAAGTACGTTGTCGCAAAGCAGAACGCAATCCAGACGGGGGGTCGCGGCGATCGCGAGATGGTCGTCTTTGTCACCGCCCAGAGACCGACGTCGATCCAGACGAACGGGTACAGGACGTACCTGAGGCTCGTCACCTCCGCAGACGTCAACCCGAAGTAGCCGACGAGCGCGAGTGCTTCCCCGGCGAGAATCGCGGCCATCCAGCGGCGTTCTCGGGACGCAGCCGCGGCGTCACTCTGACTCGGAGCCGATATGTTCGGCGCGTCCTCGCTTCGCGCATCTTCCGGGAGGCGTGGGGACGACGGTTCGGATCCGGCGTTCACGGCGCCTCCACTAGCTCCCCAGCGTGAGTTTCACCACGACTGCTAGCACGAATAGGAGACCGAGAATCCACGCGCTCGCTGCGGCCGCCTGGGCGCTCTTCCACCCTCTATACCTTGCGGAAGCGTATATCCCGTAGGCGAGATACGCACCCAGAGCCGAAAGACCAGCACCGGCCAACACGAACACCATCGCTCCTCTGATTTGGGCCGGCGCCTCGGGATTGACGAACACGACCACCGATCCGGCCAACACGAAAACGAGGAGTAGAAAGCTGGAAATCCACAGCGTTTGGCTTCGCACCGTTCGGGTAATCGACTCGGACGCGCCCCAACGCTCGGTGCTTCGATCGCGACGCCAGTTCGCACCTCGTGAGAGACCGATCGCGACGGCGATCAGAATCGCTCCCATTAAAACGGTACTCACGAAGTACACCATCTGTGCCATCTGAATGCCCCTCCTTGTAGATAGTTGTCCAGTATTCATAATAAACATTCGTTTTATTAGCATATCGATAGGATCACATGCCGCCCAGTGTCTCCTCCTATTGCGTCGCTGGTCGATCTTTCGACGATGACGTCCGCCGTCCGCTCGTTCTCCCCAGATTCTTCACAATCCGCCTCTAAGCTCTCGCTGAGCAGGTCTGCGAGCATTCGAGTCTAATTCAGTCAACAATTTGTCACTTCTCAAACGGTCTCGACTAGATAGTGTCCGTCAATACGGTTTCTGAGGTATCTGACGTACTTGCTGGTTGATTCAGGCAACCCTAGTAATAGAAAAATTCAAAAATAATATATTTCGATATCAGATCAAGAGTAGGAGGTATTCATGCGGTTAGAGTCCCGTCCTTGCCCGACGACGACGTAAATCACGTCTCTCTCGCAGGTGCTGCCCCTGGCTTTCCCGACAACCGGTGCGAGGAGGATATGAATCTGGTCTTTGCAGCTGGTACCTCTATCGAACACAATCTGGTATACTAGTAGGTGACAGTACCACTCTCCTTTGGCTGGTTTCTGCTCGACTAACAAAATTAATTGAATAAATCCCTCCACCGCTCTCGGATTTCGCAGGATGGGTCCCTCCATTTTCAGGACAGCGCGTCTCATCGATGAGAATTTGTGTGGCAAACACCTAGTGAATCCTACGCTGAGAATGAGCACGAATGCGGATTTATCCCTGACCGAAAAGCAAGCGTACGACCTGATTGTTGCCGAAGGCGGTCTCCTCCAAAGCCAGTTGTGGAAAGAGCTCGACGTGTCGAGCCGCACAGGCAGCCGCCTTGCGACAGCTCTTGAAGAGAAAGGACTCCTCTCACGAGAACAAACGACCAAGAAGGGCCAACGGACCTACCTGCTGGAGCCGACGAACGGGCACGCGACAACGCCTTCGGAGACAGCAAGCGAATACGCAGAGGAAGAAGTCAAGGACGGTCCAGACACCGCCCTCACTGCTCGTGAAACGCGTGCGTTAGCACTCATTCGCGAGCGAGGCGGACTCTACCAGAGTGAGTTCTGGAAAGAACTGGGGGTGAACAGTCGGACAGGAAGCCGTTTGGCGACTGGTCTCGAAGCAAAGGAGTTGATCCGCCGGGAAGAAACCACGTATAACGGCCAGCGAACCTACCTGCTCCTTCCAGCGAAGAAGGAGCTTGACTTCTCGGTACTGATGGCTGGGGACATGTTCTCGCCGCTAGTCGGCACCGAGGAAATAGATCCAATTACTTCTGATGCGTTTGCTCAGTGGATTTTACAACTCGCATATGAAGAAGATTCGAATGCTTGACATCCTCCCACGGCTTTAGAGTGGGAGGATGTCAAGGAGACGCACTCTCCTGTTAGTCGCTGTACGCGTCAAGGAGATCCCACTCCTCGCGCATCAGTTCTCGAACGCCGTGTTCGAGTATCCCTTCGCCGAGTGAGGTGGCCTGATAGTACGAGTAGAGGCCTTCGGTGTCGGGCTGCTTCCGTTTTCGATTCTCGACACGCTATTCACGAAAGCGGTTCACAGAACTGCAGGGCGAGGAAGCCCACGACTGTAGTCGTGGGAGGAATCGCCCGTCTTTGGTCGCAAACACCGGAATCGGGAGGTTTAGGCCCCCTCTCGGCGCATCTATGATACTCCTCGGTGACCAAAACGGTCGCCGTGGAGGGGCCATCGTAGGCTGGCCCTGAACTCGGGGACTATGACCGCGAACGTGACGCCACTGGCCGCTCTGTTCCCTGTATTGGGATTGAGCGGGAGATGAAAACACCGGGAATTAAAGCCGGGTGAGTCGGCTTCGGACGCAGACCACGGGACGGAAACCCACGCAGGAATCCCCTCCGTGTGCCCGTCCTGCCGAGTCCATCGCGGTCTTGACCGGTGACAAGGGATACGACGACCAGAAGCTCCGACAGCTCGCCCGTGATACTCTGCAATCTCGGAACGACGCCACCCGAGTGGTGCACCCATGCATTCCGCTGCCCGCAGCAACTGATGCGCGTCGTACCGTTCTGGCGATTCATGAGTGAGGACAACGCGGTCGCGGGAGCGCTTCGGATCGTCGACGACTACATAGGATACGTCCTGGCCAGGCTGCAGACCCATTAGCCGTAGTGATTGCAGTCTTGGGCTGCGGTTCTGGATTGAGATCCAAACTATTCGCCGCAGATTCAGGTGATCGATCTTATGTGAATGTATCAACTATAGATGGGAGATAGAGCTGAAGGTAAGGGTACCGAACTACGATATTGCTCATGTAGCATACCTCGGGATAGAAGATGACAGATTATCAGACAAAGTCAATCCCTCTTCGATTGAGACTATCACAGGTGATCGTGCATTTAGAGTAGTTGGTGAGTTAGATGTTCTCTGAATCCGCCTCAAGCTCTGAATTCTCGGTGAAGATGAGATCACCAGTCTGTTCCAGCCAGTCGACACCCCATTTGACGGTAGGCGGGACAAGTGCTGTGGTGAAGATCGCCGTAAAGACGAGAATCGAGAAGAGTTCCTGGCCGATAACGCCTGCTGACAGTGCAATCGATACAATAATGATCTCAACGGTTCCGCGTCCATTCATTCCGAAACCGATGACGAGTCCCTCCCTTGGAGACAGCTTCGTTGGGAGGGTGAACAGCCAGCTCCCAACGATCTTGCCGACGAAGGCGACTACCAAGATGAGTACGAGGAGGCCTAGGTCCTGCGTGAACACGGCAAGCGTGAGATCGAACGCGACTGAGACGAAGAAGATTGGCGCGAAAAAGCCCATCGCCAGATCATACATCACGCTGTACATATGCTCGTAGATGTCCGGCTCCAACTGAGCCTGGCGAAGGAATAGGCCGGCTATGAATCCGCCGATGATCATATGAAGATCAACGAGTGCCGCGAAGAATGCGAAGATGAGGGCGACTACGAGCGCTACTGTGAACGCGGAGGTCTTGTCGACGAATTGGTGGCGCTCCATCCACGCTTCCAACTGCTCCCAGAGGTGTGGAAGGACTTTCTCCCCGACCAGAAGCGCTGCCGCAAAGAATAGGAGTGCTTTACCCGCAACCAAGCTGAGGCCGACGGCAGTCACTTCTCCAGTTTCGATGAAACCCATGATCCCGGCGAACACGACCATCACGCCGACGTCGGACAGTAATGCACCACCCAGGAGAACACCTGCAATCCGCGTATCCAAGATATCGAGATCGACTAAGATACGCGATTTCGTCGCTAGTGAGGTGGCTGCCATCGCGATTCCGATGAATAGTGACTGCCCAACCGTCGCGCCAATGAAGTGCCCGACTCCATAGCCTAGCCCAAACGGGACGATAAAGCCACCGAATGCGACCATCAACGCTTGTGGCCCAAGTTCGAACAGGTTGTGCAGATCGACTTCCATGCCGACATAGATCATTAATAAGAAAACACCAAGCTCCGCGAAGGTTTCGAGCCCTTCCGTTGAGTGTACCAGGCCCACTACCGCTGGTCCGAAGATGATTCCTGCGAGGAGTTCACCCATCAACGCGGGATAGCCGACGCGCTCAACCAAGAGACCGAAAATCCACGCAAGTATGAGCACCAAGAGCAGATTGAGGATATCGATACCCGCGGCTTCGACCATTATGTCTGTTCTAGTCACTCCATCAACTAAATGATCATGATCCATGCGAGGAGTGGGCTGGTAGTGCCACCGCTAGAGGGCTCGTTCAGGGTATTTGGAAAACAAAGCGAAATCGATCATAACACCAATAGGAGTCGAATCCCGGCAAAAACTGAATCTCCGAATCCAGCCACGGGTTATTCTAAGTATCCGGCTTTTCAAGCCGGACGTTGTAAGGAACTGCGCGTTGAAAAAGGTACTAGCGGGTAGCGTTCCAACAACACAGTATCGGAGCAACCTACGAACCACCGTTTGAGAGAGGAGCAAAAATGGTTACCCCAAGTACCTCTACAGATGTTCAAAAGTGTCAAAATTAGTCATTTTCTGGGAATCCCAATTCGGGTGGATCTCACGTTTCTCCTCGTTGGTCCGCTCTTCGCTTGGCTGATCAAGCGAAATATCGCCACTGCAGGAATTTTTCTCAACACCAGCGTTCCTGAGAGGCAAAGATTCGACACAACTCGGCCGGAACTCCCCACCGTAGACATCACAATTTCCGGAGAGGTGTACGTCGAGCTGTGACGACTTAGACGGGTCCTCTTCGACCGATGTTCCGTCTTCCTTTCCCCCGACCAACATTCCCTCACTAACTTGTAGGGTCCTATCCGAGGAGGTTCTGCAGCGTCAGGACGACGAAGAGCAGAATCACGGCCTCGGATATTATACACGTCGATGTCGAGTTCGTCATCGCCCAGGGCCTCCTCGACAGTCTGCCTGATCAATGACAAGTTCGCAGGGACGACGACGTCTGCGAGGTACTCTTGGAGGGCATACTCCTCGACGAGGTCCTTGTGGGCTGGAATTCGTTCGGGGAGGAGCCGAACATCGACCGTCATTAGATAGAGCGTACTCACCGCGAAGACAAGGACACCCAGCTGGGTGAATTCGAACATTTCGAAGGCGTGAAGACCGAGCTCAGGAGACTTCGCCCCAAGCTGGGTTGCAATATCGCTTGCGAGAATGTTCGTCGACGTTCCGATGAGCGTCAACGTTCCCCCAAGCATCGACGCAAACGAGGGGGATGAGCAGCTTCGACGGTGAGGTCTTGCCGTTGTGAGCGAGATCGTTGATCACCGGAACCAGTATCGAGACGACTGGCGTGTTGTTGATGAACCTCGAGACGGACCCGGTGATGCCCACCGTCGCAGCAAGTTGCTTACGCCAGTCGGTCCCGGCGAACGTGGCCATCCTTCGCCCAATCAGCTGGACGATGCCGGTTCGGTTGATCCCGGTGCTCAGGATAAGCATCGCCAGGCCAGTGATCGTGGCTGGATTGGCAAATCCTGAGATTCCCTCCCGCGGAGAGATTTGTGTCCACGGCTCGAATACAATCAACAACACCATCACCAAGATCGCGGTGAGGTCGATCGGGAACCATTCGGTGGCGAACAACACGAGCGCGAGCAGGATAACTGCGAAATCGACGAGCATCTTGGCTGTCACGGGCGGTAAATCGAGGTTCTGGACTGCCAACGGAATGTAGAGAAGGACACGCCGAACAGAGACGCCTACATGGAAAAAGGACTGGTATGTGCCGATTGCTGAGCGCTACGACCCGTGGAAGAGCGCGTGACTGCCAGTTCGAGAAGCCAAGTAGAACGCGTTGTACGCACCAGAGGCTTGTCATTAGTCAGTCGTATCCCGCGGCCTCGGCCCCGCCCCACGAGAGATATACGCCGTCAGATCCGTTGTCGTGATGACACCAATAACTTCTCCGTCATCAAGAACCGGAACGTGATGGAAGCCATATTCGAGCATTAGATCAGCGACGCTACGAATGGGTTCGCTCGCGGTAGTCGTGGTAACGTCCGTACTCATCGATGTCCCGACGGTCGCGTTCGGATCAGGGTCGCCTTCTGCGATGACTTTGATGAAATCAGTGGCAGTGAGAATTCCTTCGAGATGATCGTCGTCGCCAACAACAATGACCGAGCCGATACCCTGTTCGAGCATCAGCCTCCCGGCATTCTGAAGTGACGTGTCAGCATCCACTGTGTGGACCGGCGAAGACATGAGGTTCCCAACGAAAACATCGTCCATCTAAGAAGAGAGAATGCGTCCAGGGATAAAAGTTCGCACCGAAGTACGGATCTTGGTCTGGACACTCTACTGTGTTGTGTGGATGAACGCCCCAATATCGCTATTTAAACTGAATTGAAATTTCTACGGGCAAGTCAGAGTGAGTGTCTCGGGACTTGGCCTTGAAGCGGTTCACTAATCTCACGTCATCACTCGGGGAGTGCTGACGTATCGAACTCGGCGTTGTATTGCTCATAGGTGAGTATCAGCTTTCCAGGCATTGGGTCCTTCGCTGCATCTCAAAGCGTTTTGAACGCTTGAATGGCCTCATTTGAGTCCTCTGAACCTTCCCTGACGGTTCGTACCTCTTCTCGAACCGTGTCGTATACTCGCTCGAGGATGCGCTGAGCAGCGTATGAATCCGTTTTTGAGCCAATTTCAAAGAAGCTTCGTAGCGAGCCATACTTGTAATTGGTCCGCACTGGGTTAACCTTCATCGTGCCTCTTCTGTGCACGTAGCGAAGAAGCACTCTCCCGCAACGACGTTTTCTATTATTTCCCCCACCACGTTCGACATCGATACTGTAGAGCCGATAACTCCCCTCTTCAGGCAGACGGTCTCTAACACTATCTTAAGCAGGCAGAGATACGCCACGTCTCCACCTGCGACCCGACTACAGCGACGAGGACGACACGGATGGCCTAACCACTCGGAAGCCAAAGACCGCACCGCCGCGTTCTACGATTACGTGATTGCAGGCGAGAAAGCCTCGCCCCTGAGGGCGGGGCTGAATCGCCGTCTTCGGTTCACTTTCGGAGTTCGAGTACATCTTCGGTGCTTTCCAGTCGGTTCTCTATTCATCCGACGCGGCATGTCCGCGCCCATACCGGGACAATCGGATATATTCGGACCCCCCAACCGACCGAGGCTCGCAGGCACCTCTTTGGGAGACGTCGGGTACCGACACAAAACACCCAGGTACCTCCAAACCCGCCGACAATTGTTCGTATTCTTCCGGAAACGGTAGGGGCATCCGATTCGAGCGAAACGATATGAACGACCGGCAGATTCCCAGTCTCTGGGAGCGCCCCCAACGCCTCTATGTCCGCGGACGAAAATTCCGTACATGTCGGAGTCGATGTATTCCGAGATCGGCGGGCGCGAAGCGATCGAAGCCGTCGTCGAGGATTTTTACGACAAGGTGCTCGCCGACGAACGGCTCGCCGGGTACTTCGAGGATCATGATATGGAGTCGCTCTACGCCCATCAAGTACAGTTCATCAGCGCGGTCGCGGGAGGCCCCGTCCAGTACTCGGGCGCGGACATGCGGGAAGCCCACGACCACATGGACATCGATCAGTCCGATTTTGACGCGGTCGCGGAGTATCTGGAGAGCGCCCTGGTCGAAAACGGCGTCGGCGACCAGAACGTCGACGCGATCATGGCGGAGGTCGCCGCGCTCGAAGAGCCGGTTCTCGGCCGGGGGTGACGGCAGTCGGGTGAGACCCTTCAGGGTGTGCTCCTCGCGAGCGACGGCACGCGGGTGACGACGCCGATCCCGCGCGAGAGACGACGGGTGAGAAGTGTCACGGCCCGAGCGACACGATGGCGTCGCGGAAAGTATCGGCGGCGTATGGCTGCGCCTAGGCTTTTCGCGCTCGCGGTTGACGATCGAACGAGGGACCAAAGAGATGTACGACACGATTCTTCTCCCGATCGACGGGAGCGCCCCCGCGAACCGCGCGACCGAACACGCGATCGCACTCGCGGAACAGTACGACGCGACGCTTCACGTAATGTACGTCGTCGATACGGCGCGATACGGCGAACCGGCGTTGAGTAGCACCGAGCTCGTTATCGACGAACTCGAGGACCGCGGTCACGACCTCCTCGTGGACGTAGTCAAGCGCTCGGACGACCTTGGGATTGAGTCGCACCGCAGGCTGTGTCACGGCGCGCCGGCGTCGGAAATCACGGGCTACGCCGACGACATCGACGCTGATCTGATCATTCTCGGCTATCAGGGCCTTTCGCACCGCCTGTCCGACCATATGGGGAGCGTCGCGGAGCGCGTCGCCCGGACCGCCGGCCGACCAGTTCTCACCACCTGAGTCGGTGGTGGCCTCGCTCCACCGTCACCGAATCGAGACATACTGGCGCATGTGGCCGTTCGCTTTTCTATTCCCGAGTAGAACTATTCGCTATGCAAGGCCTCCGTTGGGTGCAAATGACCGCGGACGAACGGAACGAGTTCCTTGGACGGGGTGGCACGGGCGTTCTCTCCTTCGCAACCGACCCCGACGACCCGCCCCTCTCGCTGCCCGTCTCGTACGGGTTCAATCCGGACACGTCGAACTTCTACTATCGACTCGCCTTCCCGCAAGGCAGCGGGAAAGAGGCCGTCCTCGACGGTCCCGTCTCGTTCGTCGTCCACACCCACACCGACGGCGGGTGGCGGAGCGTCGTCGCGGCCGGTTCTCTCGAAGAGGTGACCGACGCGCCGTACGAATCGACCGCCGTCCAGGAGATGTGGGCGGTTCACATCCCGGAGATCGACATCTTTGATCGCCCCCCAGAGGACATCCCGTTCCGGGAGTTCCGCCTCGTTCCGGACACGCTGACCGGACGGAAGGAAGTCGCGTCCCAGTCCTGACCGGTGGGACGGCGGCGTCCGGTCGTCAACTGACGGTGGTGGCGCCCCGACCGCCTACATCCTTATGCTATTCGGTACCGTCTAGCACTACGGTGCGGATCGAACATGTCATCCACAGCGTTTCGGCTAGAAGAAGCTACTATCGACGAGATCCACCGCGCGTTCGAAGCGGGTGAGCTCACGAGCCGCGGACTCGTCACGCAGTACCTCGAACGGATCAACGCGTACGACGATGACGGACCGGCGCTTAACTCCATTCTACTGGTCAACGACACGGCAGTCGACAGGGCCTTCGAGCTGGACGTCCACTTCGAAGAGACAGGCGAGTTCGCCGGCCCACTCCACGGAATCCCAGTGCTCGTCAAGGACGCGCTCGAGACGACCGACATGCCGACGTCGTTCGGCTCCGAGGCGTTCGAGGACTACGTCGCCGACCGGGACGCGACCGTCATCACGAGCCTCCGGGAGGCGGGGGCGATCATCCTCGCGAAGACGACCCTGCCCGACTGGGCGACCTCCTGGTTCGGCTTTTCGTCCATCAGCGGCCGAACGAAGAACCCCTACGCCCCGGATCGAGACCCAGGCGGATCGAGCAGTGGTACCGGTGCTGCCGTCGCGGCCAACCTGGGCGCAGTCGGCATCGGCACCGACTGCGGCGGTTCGATTCGCGTCCCCGCGTCGTTCGACAACCTCGTGGGATTCCGCGTGACGCCGGGGCTCATCAGCCGCACGGGCGTGAACCCGCTCGTCTCGCACCAGGACACGGCCGGTCCCATGACCCGAACCGTTCGGGAGACGGCCCTGCTCCTGGACGTCCTCGTCGGCTACGACACGGCTGATCCACTCACCGCCGTGACCGAACTCCGACGCGTCGACGGTTCATACGTCGATCAGCTCCGGGCCGACGCGCTCCGCGGGGCGCGTATCGGCGTCGTGCGCGATGCCTTCGGTGACGACGCGAACCCCGACGCGGCACCCGTCAACCACGTCGTCGACGGCGCGCTCGCAGCGATGCGCCACTCGGGTGCTGAACTCATCGACCCGGTTTCACTTCCGAACCTCGACGAACACCTCTCCGAGACGATGTTGTACGTCCTGCAGTCAAAGCGGGATATCAATGACTTCCTGGCGGAGCGGGACGGCCCGGTCGACACCGTCGATGACCTCTACGAGGCCGATCGGTATCACGAGCTTCTCGATCTCCTCGTCGCATTCGTCGAGGACGGTCCCGACGACCTGGAAGGCACCATCGAGTACTGGCGTAGTCGGGTCGCGCAGTACGACTTCCAAGAGGAGATTCTGAACGTCTTCGCCGAACACGACCTGGACGCGATGGTCTATCCGGACGTACAGGTGATCCCGCCGGCCGAGAGCGAGATCCGAGAGGGGAAGTACGAGACGATGACGTTCCCGACGAACACGCTCATCGCCTCGCAATCGCTGTGCACAGCGATGTCAGTGCCGGCGGGGTTCACCGACAACGGTCTCCCAATCGGGATCGAACTCCTCGGTCGGCCGTTCGACGAGCCGACGCTGCTCCGCCTCGGCTACTCGTTCGAGCAGGCGACCCGCCACCGCCGGCCGCCGGAAACGACGCCGCCGCTCTCCGAGTGACCGTCGACTGACGCCACGACACGTCGTAGTAGATTATCTCGGACGATCCGCAGGCCACGTACCGTTTATCGTGCGGGTGAAGGGTTGTCCTGCAGTGTCGGCACTCGTATATCGACATCTCGCTGCTTCCGTCGTGATCGCACGCCCCATTCATGCGAAACCACTCACGTTCCTGCCTCGGTGAGCGGCTCTCCCCCGTTTTCTCCGCCGTATCGGTGAGCGCGATCGTAATCCCAGACGACGTTAAGATTGGACGGAGACCGTAGTCATCGACTGGATCCACACTCGGCCGTTTTTCTATCTGTGTCTGTCAGTCAACCGTTAGCTCGCGCGAGCCGACGTGGGAGATCGCACCGACCGCGAGAGCGGAACAGGAGTGCGCTTTCCAGCCTCGGCACGGAATACCCATCGGTAGAAACACCGAGGAAGACGCATTCGTTTCCCCTTAGAGATGCCTCGCGTATCCGCAGGACGTGCAGTGTAACGTGTCCGAGGTACGCAGAAGCACTCCCTCGCTGCAGTGCGCACAGCGACCCAAAACCGCGCTGTCCGGGGGGGCGCTAACCGCGACTTCGAGCCAGCGGATTTTGGCTTCGAGGTGCGCCAACCGCTCATCCTTGCGGTGATTCTGCTCCGCGAGCCGTTTCTCGACCGTGCCGCGCGAGAGGGTCTGAGCGGCGGACGGAGGCTGTTTTCTCTCTTTGCGAGTCAGCAGGTCTCCGCTCTCCCTCGTTGTCATGCTAGGGCTAAGGTAGCCGACTATTTAATTCGTATTCCAAATCACCGGGAATGAAATGGCCTCTGCGGCAACCCCTTATCCGTCTTCTTCTAATGGATGATACGGTGAACGAATTCTACAAACTTTCACAAAATGGGATATAACCGTTTGATCTATCCACAATCCTCCGAATTTATTGGATACATCGACATTTTCTCCCCCCAAAAGTCCGCCGGACTTCGGTAGTCGCGTCCCGGCCCGCGAGTCGAAGCGTCGACGTCGCTACTCCGACTCGGCGCGAAGTGCGGGCGTCCGCTCGATCTCGAGATCCTGGAGGTCCTCATAGTCCCCCGACTCCATCGCTTCCTCCAGTTTCGATATCTCGACCGCGTAGTGGAGGAACGTGTCGACCGAAGCGACCACGACGCGCGCTTCGATGGTGATGAGTTCGATCCCGACGACCGAAATCCGCGCCCAGATGTCTATGACGATGCCTTTGTCCAAGATGCGATCGAGGACTTCCGCGAGGCTGGATGATTCGGGGCGGTTGGATGCCATCAAGCAACACTGCGTCGTTCATGTGCTTAACGGTGCTGGCTAAACTGTATAATAATGACGCAACTCGGGAAACAATGAATAATGTCTAGGCTATTATCATCACTTGCTCGGGCGACTGTTCACTTTCCAAGATTGTGTACAAACAGCATACATCGAACTCAGGCGATTGACAGGATACGAACTATCACGATCCGGCGGTAAATCGCGACGGACAGAAATCGATGCTCGAACCGGACCCGTTTCGTCGGAGCCTCTGACGTGAAGGCTTCTCGCACGTTAGCGCGGGGAGGCACTTACGGACGCGGGAGCGAGACGTATGTGTCGCTAATGAGCGTGGCTCCCTCCGCGACGAGGGTGCCATCGCAGTCGGTGACGCTCCCGCCGTCGGGACCGATCACGGCGATGACCTCCGGTTCGTCATGCTCCTGCTCATCGGGCGGTCCAACCGACGTTGCAATCAGGTCGATGTCGCTCAGATCGACAGGGGATGATGGACGCGACGTTGATTGTCGCATACGTACTGTGTGAGGGTTTGATTCAAAAGGGTTTCTTTCTTAGAAAGCATACCTTTGCGAGAAATTCGCAATCATCGGGCTATCCTTTTCAGATCGTAAGATAGTACGCCGCAGTGGAAAACGGGCCTCAGTACGATTCGAAAACTTGCCTCGACGAAGTCGTGTTGACATCCTCCCGCTCCTGAAGACGCGGTTATGCGCTCGAAACTTCTATCACGCGCTCGCCCGCGGCCCCGATAATGGCCCGCCACCGGTACCGTCGTTCGATGGAGGGCACCGACCCGCCCCATGAGATCCGCCGTAACCCGGCATCAAGGTGCCGTTCGTTTCCCTCGATTCGCTGCGTTCAAATTTTTCACTTCGATTTAGCAATAGCTTAGTGAAGATCGTCGAGGAGTATAGCAGTCGAACATGGCACACGAATCACGCCGATCGTTCGCCCGAAAAGCAGCTGCGGTTGCGATCGGTGGGTCCACACTCGGCGTCGTTGGAACCCGTCGATCGACCGCTCGGGCGACGGCGGACGAGTACGAACGCGAGGTCGAGCGCGCCGTCCACAGACGCGTCAATCGAATCCGGACGAACCGGGGGCTCGATCCGCTCGCGTACGGCGAGCGCCTCGCAGACGTCGCCGCGTACCACAGTGAGGATATGGCCGACGAGGGGTACTTCTCACACACGTCACCCGACGGCGAGACGGTGGGCGATCGGTACGAGAAGTTCGGACTCGCCTGCCGTCGCTGGGGAGAGAACATCCTGTACAACTACGCGGCGGACGAGTCGCCGACCGAGGCCGCGAGACTGAGCGTCGACCAGTGGATGCAGAGTAGCGGCCACCGGCGGAACATCCTCGCCGATTTCTGGACAGCCGAAGGAATCGGGGCGGAAGTCGCCTCCGACGGGCGGCTGTACCTGACGCAGAACTTCGGAACCGGTTGTCGCTGAATCTCGATTCGTTTCTCACTCTCGAAAACACTATCCGAAATCGACAGTCGATCCTCGCGAACCGAGACCACCGCTCGTTCCTGCGAATCGTTATGCCCGTCCAGTGTCAACCCATTAGGAGGGAACACCGGATGAGAAGGACGGCGCGAACAGTTGCCGTCGTCGGGCCGGACGGCAGCGGAAAGACCACGCAGGCGAGGTTGCTCACAAAGCGTCTACGAGCGAACGGCTACGACGCCCAGTACGTTCACGCGCTGTATTACCTCACCAACCCCCTCCCGTACGACGATCGGCTTCGTCGCCGAGTCGGCCCACGGAGCACGCGAACCGGGAGACGATCGTCCTACAGCCCGCCGTATCTCGCTCGCCGGTTTCTCTTCGCCTGGTTCGGCTACTGGTTCGCGCTGGCGACGGTCCTCATCGCGTCCGTGCGTGTTCGCGATCGGATCGTCGTCTTCGATCGATACTACCAGCAGTTCTTTTACGACGTGTACGGGCCGGTCGGCCTCCCGCTCTCGCGTTTTCTCCCCCAGCCGTGGCGGATGGTCTATCTTGAGGCGGACCTCGATACACTCCGCCCCCGGTTCGACGCCGTCGACCGCTCCATCGACGAGCGGTATCACTCGGCGGCAATCGACCGCTACGACGTCTGCGCGACTGACGACTGGCTTCGACTTCCCGCCGAATTATCGGTCGATCGGCTTCATGAGCTGATCTTCGAGGAGATTCGCTACGGGATCGAATCGGAACAATCGCCGACACTCGCGCCCACCCCTGTTCGCGACGAGCGATTCAGCGACCGGTGAGTTCGCACGGGCGGCGCCGCGAGGGATGATTCGGACGACTGCCAAGGAGAGGACGACGCTTCGACGCGAACCCTAATTCTTGGCTCTATCCCGAGATGTGACCTTCACAGAGCTATCGGTGCCATGGATCATCTAAAAATTGATCATCAGTGCTGTTCAAATCGAACCTTCGGGCACGGCGTGCGTTGATGCCTAGAGAACGCGGTCAGCGTCCGCTTCACCGCCGTTGACGCAATGCTTATTCCCCGTCGAGCTATCGATACGACACTGAAAGGGTGTTCTATCTCACATGTTTCGTCAACCACGGTCGGTGAGCGATCGGAACACAGTGCACCGCCGGCTACTTGTCCTTTTAGTCATCGGGTTGTTGGTCATCCCGTGCGGAAGGGCGACGGCGACCGTCGGGCCTGAGCACCTCGAAGTGCCGTCACAGGGTGAAGTCGCCCTCGTTCAGAGCGCGCCCGACGAATCGACGACCACGGAGTTCACGCTTGAAGAAGGAGACGAATCGCTCGACGCGGGTGAAAACGGGACTGTCGACGGCGTGCTCACCAATAGTGGCTCGGAGCCCGCGTTCGACGTCGTACTCGTACTTTCGCCGGACCAGTCCGAGGTCTCGCCGCGTCAGCCAGAGATCCCGCTCGGCGACCTGCAACCGGGCGATTCGACCGAGTTCAAGTATCCGATCGCGGTTCCGGACGACGCCGAATCGGGCGACCGTCAGCTCTCCTTCGTCGTCGAGTATCGAAGCGAGGACGGTACGGCACAGCGGAGCGACGCGCTTACCGGGCGAGTGACGGTGGCCGGACAAGGTCCCGACTTCGAGATCGTCGACGGCGAGTCGGAACTCGTGGCCGGCGAGGAGGGGACGGTTTTGATCACGATTGAAAACGAGGGCGAAGACGTTTCGGATGCGATAGTCACCCTGCAATCGCGAAGCAGTGAACTCCGACTCGGGAAGGCGGAGAGCGACAGCCGGTTCGTCGGCGAGTGGGAAACCGGCGACGAGCAAACCGTCGAGTACCGGGTGGTCACGACGGAGGACGCGCTGGAGCAGAGTTATCCGCTCCAGGTAACGGTGTCCTACGAAGCGGAAAACGGGACCTCGGATCGGTCGGATCCGCTCCCGATCGGTGTGACACCAGAGGGCGAACAGGGGTTTTCGCTCTCGAACCTCTCCGGCGGACTGAGCGTCGGAGACGAGGGCGCGGTGGCCGGTACGATTACGAACGACGGGCCGCAGACCGCGTCGGACGCGGTCGTCACGTTCGAACCCGAAACCGGGAACCTCGACGCGCAGGAGACGGAGTACGCCCTCGGGACCCTCGAACCAGGCGAGTCGGCTCCGTTCTCGTTCCCGATCGAGGTTTCGGACACTGCTGAGCCGGGCGACCGCCAGCTCTCCTTCATCGTCGAGTACGAGAACGAGCAGGGAGATCTCCGGCGCAGTGACCCGCTGAACGTGCAGGTGACCGTCGACGAGCGGACGGATGAGTTCCTCGTCGAGTCGCAACACGGGACGGTTCAGTCGGGCGACAGCGAAGCCGTCACGGTCGTCGTCACGAACAACGGCGCCGAACCGGTTCGGAACGTCGACGCGCGGGCGTTCGCGGACGATCCGCTGACCCTTTCGAACGACGAGGCGTTCGTCGCCGAACTCGAACCGGACGAGTCCGCGGCGCTGACGTTCGAGGTCAGCGCCGCGAGCGGCGCGGTTCCGAACACCTACCCCCTCTCGCTCGACTTCCAGTACGACGAGGAGGACGGCGAGACGAAACTCTCCGACACGTACGAGGTTCCGATCACGGTGACCGAACCCGAGGGCGACGGACTCCCGTTGGGGCCCATTGGCGGCGTCGCCCTCTCCCTTCTTTTCGCCGTGGCGGTCGCGTGGCTGTGGAGGCGGCGCTGAGGAGCGCTCGTGTCCACGCTCGACCCCCAAACGATCGTCGATCGGGCCGACGAGTGGGTCGTGGAGCGGTCCCGCGCGGTGATCTTCTCCTTCCTGGTCGTGACCGTGATATTCGCGATCGGCCTCGGCGGGATCTCGACCGACAGCGGAACCGAGCAGTTCACCGAGGATGATCCGGCACAGGAGGCGCTCGACGAGGTCGACGAAAAGTTCGAGCGGCCGTTCGTGCCGGACGAGGAAACGACGCAGATCGTTCAAACTGCCCCGAATGTCCTCGCGAAAGACGAGCTAGTGACGATGCTCGAAGTGCAGGAGGAGTTCGAAGACCGCGAGGAGCTTCGCGTCGTCGAGACTCGAAGTGCGGCGTCGGTCGTCGCCCGAACGATCGACCCGAGCGCGACGACGACCGACGCGCAGATCCGAGCGCTCGAATCGGCGACCACCTCGGAGGTCGAGGCGGCCGTCCACAGGGCGGCTGGGGATTCGGCGTTCGCGTCTCTACTGAGCGACGACTTCAACCGCGAATCAGCGTCTGCGTCGGCGACGATCGCGATCGCAGAGCACGAGGTTCCCCGCGGCCTCTCCGAGGCGGGCGGCGGCGAGGGCGAAGAGACCGCGCTGACACCGATTCAACTGCGCATGCAGGCGATCGCGGATGGCTCCGACGGCGACGTTCGCGTGTTCGGCAGCGGAATCATCTCCGCGGAGCTGTCGAGCGTCATCTTCGACTCGCTTTTGATTGTCGTGCCGGCTGCGGCGATCCTCATCCTCCTGTTTCTGGTCGTCGCCTACCGCGACCCCGTCGATCTCGTCCTCGGACTCGTCTCGCTCGCCGTGACGGTCGTCTGGACCTTCGGATTCGTGGGGCTGGCGGGGATCCCGTTCACGCAGCCGCTCGTCGTGATCCCGCCCCTGTTGCTCGCCGTCGGTATCGATTTCGGGATCCACGCGATCAACCGCTACCGCGAAGAGCGCGTCACGGGGCGGGCCATCCACGAGTCGATGCGGACGGCGACGGACCAACTGCTCCCGGCCTTCGTCATCGTCACAGGGACCACGGTGATCGGCTTCGCCGCGAACGCGACGAACGATCTCGCGCCGATCCGCGATCTGGGGATCGTCGCCGCGATCGGCATCGTCTTCACGTTCCTCATTTTCGGGCTGTTCCTCCCCGCGCTGAAGGTGTACACCGACGATGCGCGCGAGCGCTTCGGCGTTCCGACGTTCGGAGTGCGACCGATCGGCACCGCGGGATCGGCGTGGGGAGGCGGGCTGACCGTGGGCGTCGCAATCGCCCGTCGAGCCCCGTACGCGTTGCTCGTCGTCGTCGTCCTCACGACCGTCGCCGCCGGGTGGTACGCGACCGGCATCGGAACGTCGTTTTCCACCGAGGACTTCCTTCCGCCGGAACAGACCCCCGAGTACCTCGACGTCCTGCCGGAACCGTTCGCACCGCGGACGTACACCGTCACGGAGACGATCGATTTCCTGGAGGAAAACTTCGCTTCCTCCGAAGAGGACACTGTAATCGTCTACGTCGAGGGGTCCCTAGACGAGGACTACGCGTTAGAGTCGATCCAGCGCGCCAATCAAAATCCCCCCGATACGTTTCTCGTGCAGGGGCGGGAGGCCCGCGCCGAGAGCATCATCACCGTCATCGACCGCTACGCGGCCGTGTCGCCCGAATTCGCCCGCCTCGTCGAACGGAGCGACGTCGACGACGACGGGGTTCCGGACGAGAACCTCGAAGAGATATACGACCGACTGTTCTTGTCACCGGCTCGCGCGCAGGCGCTCGAATACCTCACCGAAGACCGCCACAGCGCGCAGGTCGTGTACTCGGTCCGGGGAAGTGCCTCCGATCGCGCGATCACGGACGACGCCCGCGACGTCGCCGACCGATACCGGTTCGAGGCGACCGCGACGGGTGAGACGGTCGTGTTCCAGTCGCTCGCCGAGACGATCTACGCCTCCGCGGTTCAGAGTCTCGCCCTCGCCCTCGCCGGTTCAGCCGTCTTCCTCGTCGGCGTCTTTCGCGCGCTGGAGGGACGCGCGTCGCTCGGCGTCGTCAACATCGTTCCGATCGTGGTCGCGGTTGCGCTGCTCGCGGGGTCGATGCGATTCCTCGATGTTCCGTTCAACGCGCTCACGGCGACGATCCTCGCGATTGCGATCGGCCTCGGCGTCGACTACTCGTCGCATGTCGTCCACCGGTTCGCCGACGAGTACGGGAAGTCAGACGACGTGTTCGACGCGCTCGATCGGACTGTCCGCGGCACCGGCGGCGCGCTCACCGGCAGCATGCTAACGACGGTGTCCGGGACCGGCGTTCTCGTGTTCGCGATCACGCCGCTTCTCGGCCAGTTCGGCCTCGTGATCGCGCTGAGCATCGTCTACTCGTACCTTGCGGCGCTCGTCGTCACACCCTCTGTGATCGTCGCGTGGAGCCGATTCGCAGCGTGACCGTTCGGCGACATCCGGTGGGAGAGCGCGAGCGAGTCGACACGGGGAGCCTGGCACTTCCGAAACTCACCGACGACTACCGAAGCGCTTGTATACGATGAATACAAAGTAAACACCATGGGAACGATCTCGGCACGGGTGCCCGACGAACTGGAAGCGGAACTCGAAGCTTACCTCGAAGGGGAAAAGCTTGATCGGAGCACGGCGGTGCGCAAACTCCTCTCCGAGGGGCTCGAAGACTGGCGTCGCGAGCGAGCGCTCGAACGGCTCGCCGCGGGGCGGGTCACCTTCGCCAGAGCGGCCGAGCTCGCCGGGATGTCCGCGTGGGATTTCGCCCAGCTCGCCAAAGAGCGCGACGTCACGTGGGTTTCGGGGACGCACCTCGACGAGGATCTCGGGGCGCTGTGAATGTGGATCTTCGACGCGACACCGCTCATCTACCTCGCGAAGGTCGACCGCCTCGACCCGCTTTACGACCTCGACGGATCGCGTGCGATACCCGAGCACGTCTACGGCGAAGTCGTCGAAGCCGGCATCGAAGGGGGCCACCCCGACGCTCGTCGAATCGAACGCGGCGTCGAGGACGGCCTCTTCGAGGTGGTCGCGGTCGAGGAGACGGCGCTCCTGTCCCGGCTTCGGCGGAATCCGAACCTCAGCGAGGCCGACCGCGCGGTCCTCGCCTGCGCCGCCGCGAACGACGGCGTGGCCGTGATGGACGAAACCTATGGCCGAGACGTCGCCGCGACCGAGGGAATCACGACACGAGGCACGGCGTACCTCGTGTTACTACTCGTCACTCGGGAGGCGATGGGCGTCGACGAGGCCCGAGCGGCCATCGACGCGATGATCGACGAGGGCTGGTACTGCGCGCCCGACGTCTACGCGAAGATCGTCCGGAAACTCGACTCGCTCGCCGATTGACGCGTGCGGCGCGGGCCGCGCGTTCGGCGTTCGGCATTCGGTGTTCGGACGAAGACCGTCCGCCGGAGGGGAAAAGACAAAACGGCCGGCCGACGTTGACGGTCGTATGGACACTGACAAGCGAACGCGAGTGGGGGACGTGATGTCGACGCCGGTGCAGACGATCTCGTCGAAGGCGACGGTCAGGGAAGCCGCGACGACGATGCGCGACCACGGCATCAGCGCGCTCCTCGTGCCGGGGTCCGCGACGGCGATCGTCACGAGCACCGACGTGCTCAACGCCGTCGCGGACGGGCACGACGCGTCGGAGCTGCGCGTCGCCGACGTGATGACGTCGCCCGTCGAGACGATCACGTCGAACCTGATGATGGAGGAGGCGGCGGCGATGATGACCAACTTTGGCATCAAACACCTCCCGGTCGTCGACGCCGACGGCGACGTCGTCGGAATGGTGTCCTCGACGGATATCACGGTCGCGCTCTCCTGACGGCTCGGCCGCATCCCGCGAAGCTGAGCCGTCCCGCCGCTTCGCTCCGCCCCCCGATCAGCCGAGGGAGGCGACGGCGTCCATCTCGACGGCGACGTCGCCGGGGAGGCGCGAGACCTCCACGCAGACGCGCGCCGGCGGGACGTCGCCGAACTGCGCGCCGTAGGCCGCGTTGACGCGGTCGTAGTCGTTCAGGTCCGTCAGGTAGACAGTGACTTTGACGACGTCGTCGAGCGAGCCGCCCGCCGCCTCGACGGTGGCGGCGACGTTGGCCAGGACCCGCTCGGTCTGTGCCTCGACACCGCCGTCGACCTCCTTGCCCGTCTCAGGATTGACGGGTCCGTACCCGGAGACGTAGAGCGTCTCGCCGGCGCGGACGGCCTGCGAGTAGGGGTTGTCGGTGCGCGGTGCGTCGTCCGTTCGGATGCGTTCTTTGGACATCGGTGAGTTGGCGTTAGGTATGTTGTCGGTTACCGATTCTCAGGCGGCCCGTCGCGTGGCGGTGACGTGTTCGACCGCGTCGGCGACGACGTCGAGCGCAGTCTCGGCGAGCTCTCGGGTGAGCACGAGCGGCGGAAGCAAGCGTAGCACGCTGCCGTAGCGGCCGGCCGTCCAGACGAGAACGCCGTGCTCGTAGCAATACTGCTGGATCGCGTCGACGGCGTCGCCGTCGGGGGCACCGTCGCCGTCGACGAACTCGGCACCGACGAACAGCCCCCTCCCACGAACGTCGGCGAGGCGGGGGTTGTCCCCCGCGATCTCTCCGAGGCGCGCTTGGATGTACTCGCCCAGGTCGCGGGCGTGCGCCAGCAGGCCGTGCTCCTGGACGTACTCGATGGCGCGCGCTCCGGCGCGCATGGCGACGACGTGGCCGCGGTAGGTCCCGGCGTGCTCGCCCGGCCCCCACGTGTCGAGGTCCTCGCGGTACATCGTCGCCGAGAGCGGGAATCCGACGCCGCCGAGCGCCTTCGCGGTCGTCACGACGTCCGGCGTCACGCCCTCCCACTCGCTCGCCCACCACTGCCCGGAGCGGCCGAACCCGCTCTGAATCTCGTCGAAGACGAGCGGCAGGTCGTTGTCGTCGGCGACGTCGCGGAGGCCGCGCAGGAATCCCTCCGGGGGGACGACGACGCCGCCCTCGCCCTGGATGGGTTCAACGAAGATACCGGCCGGGTTGGCGAGGCCGCCGTACGGATCCTCAACGATGGCCTGCACCTCCTCCAGCGCGCGGTCGATCGCCTCTTGTGGATCCCTGTCCTGTGCGAACGGATACGGGTAGGGGGCATGGACGACGTCAGCCAGAAGCGGCGTGTAGTGGCCTTTGAACCCCTTGTTCGACGTGAGGCTCATCGCCCCGCTGGTTGCCCCGTGGTAGGCCCCGCGGAACGCGATAAGCCCGTCGCCGCCGGTGTTGTACTTGGCGAGCTTGATCGCTGCCTCAACGGCGTCGCTCCCGGTCGGCCCGCCGAAGACGACGCGCTGTTCGCCCGCGAGCCCGTCGGGTGCGATCTCGTCGAGCTTCTCGATGAGTTCGAGTCGCGGTTCGCTTGGGAAGTCGACGGTGTGGACGAGCTTGTCCGCCTGCTCGTGGACCGCCTCCATCACGTACGGGTTTGCGTGGCCGACGTTGAGCACGCCGATACCGGCGAACATGTCGATGAAGACGTTTCCGTCGACGTCACGGACGGTCGCTCCCCTCCCCTCGTCGAAGGCGACGGGGATGTCCTCGGGGTAGGCGACGGCGCTGCTGTCGATCTCGCGCTGTTTCGTCAGGAGTTCGCGCGACCGCGGTCCGGGAACTGCGTCGACGTTCGGTGCATCCGTAAAGTGCAGATCCTCGATGGGCGGGCCGGCAGCCATACCCATACCCATGTGGAACGGTTATAAATAATTTGTCCACAGTATTCGAGAGTAGATTACACAAAAATTGATTACGACTCTGTGGATCGGCGGGCCGTTTCGCCGTGGGAGGACGCGCGGGCGCTGGATCTCACCGTGACGACGCCCTCCTCTGCGACTGCTTCGGTCGACGCCGTTTCGCGTACACACCCTCTGTTGATAATGTACACAAAAATTTTATATTCACCTTCTCCGAACGTCGAGCCGAGTAGCGATACCATGTCCCAAGCCATCTTCGACGGCGCAGAGTACGAACGACGGATAGCCGAGACGAAAGCGCGGATGCGTGACCACGGTCTCGACGCGCTCATCGTGTCCGATCCGGCGAACATGAACTACCTCTCGGGATACGACGGCTGGTCGTTCTACGTCCACCAGGCCGTCGTCGTGACGCTCGACCGAGACGAGCCCGTCTGGGTCGGGCGCGGACAGGACGCGAACGGGGCGCGGGCGACCGCGTGGCTCTCGGAGGAGAGCATCCGGTCGTACAGTGACGACCACGTCCACTCGCCGTACGACCTGCACCCGATGGACTTCCTCGCCGGCGTGCTCTCCGACCTCGACGTCGACGACGGACGTCTCGGCGTCGAGATGGACGCCTACTACTTCACGGCAAAGTCGTACACGCGTCTGCGGGAGAACCTCCCGGAAGCCGAGTTCGACGACGCCACACTGCTCGTCAACTGGGTGCGCGTGACGAAGTCAGAGCGGGAACTCGCCCTCATGGAGGAGGCCGCCCGCATCTCCGAGGAGGCGATGGTTGCCGGCCTCGACGCGATCGAGGAGGGCGTGGCCGAGTACGAGGCGGCGGCGGCCATCTACGACACGCTCGTCCGCGGGACTGACGACTACGGCGGCGACTACCCTGCCATCGTCCCGCTCATGCCATCGGGCGACCACACCGGCACGCCCCACCTCACGTGGACTGACCGGCGGTTCGAGCGGGGCGATCCAGTCATCATCGAGTTGTCGGGCTGTCGCCACCGCTACCACTCCCCGCTCGCGCGGACGACCTTCGTCGGCGACCCGCCGGAGAAACTGGCGCGGACGGCCGAGGTGGTCGTCGAGGGCGTGAACGCGACGCTCGACGCGGTCGAACCCGGCATCACCGCCGAGGAGGTAGAGGGCGCGTGGCGGGAGATCATTGCGCGGCACGGCGTCGAGAAGGAAGAGCGCATCGGGTACTCGATGGGGCTCGGTTACCCGCCGGACTGGGGCGAGCACACCGTCAGCCTCCGACCGGGCGACGAGACCGTTCTTGAAGAGAATATGACGTTCCACGTGATCCCCGGCATCTGGCAGGATGACGTCGGCTTCGAACTCAGCGAGACGTTCCGCGTCACCGCCAACGGGGCGGAGACGCTCGCGGACTTCCCGCGGAAGCTGTTCGGCGCGTGAGGGCGGCCGCCGACTCCCATGGGAGCGACCGGTCGTTCCTGTACTCGACGCCGCTCGCGTCTACAGTTAATACAGCGAGAGTGCTGCGAGGCTTGGCCTCGGGGGTGAACCGCTTGACATCCTCCCCGCGCTAAAGCGCGAGGATTCCCGACCGCAGGTGGGATATTAGGGTTCGCGGTCCGTTTGAATGACCTGTTCTCGCGGGGCGAACCGGCCCTCGCTACGGTCGAACAGGCGGACCGCTGGCTGTGCCAACCAGCCGTTATCCCTATCCCGGCCACCGTCTGTGGCGAGATTCGGGAGTACTTTTCGTCTGATGTTCTCCGCGCCGTTGCAGTCTGCATTCCCGACGAACCCACACTCGCACACGTACAAGCCTCGGTAGACGCGCTGACGCTTGTCCGACCGCCCGCACGCCGAACACGTCTTCGACGTCCCTTGTTCTGACTTCGTGACCACCTCGACACCTTCGACTTCGGCCTTGTACAAGAGCATCTGTGTGAAGCGGTCGAACGCCCACCCGTGCAAATCGAGATTGCCGTGGTGTCCCCAGTTGCGGGCGTCACCGTTCTCGTCCTCGCGGATGCCACCGAGGTCGCCCACGACAATCGTTCCGACGCCCCGCTTGACGCACTCTGCGACAATCTCTTTCGAGAGCGTGTGCAAGAAGTGCGTCCGGCGATCGGTCCGCTTGCGGTCAAGGCGGCGGGCTTCGCGTGAGGCAGAATCGTCCGTCTCGGCGCGCTTCTTGGCGAAGTAGTATTCGTCTTCCTTGAGCGCCCCGCCGGGGTACAACACGGCTTCGTCTCCGTAGGAGACGGTGGCGAAGTTGCAGATGCCGGGGTCGATGCCCGCCACACCGTCGCCCGGTACGTCGGAAACATCGACTTCGACGCGGCAGACGAAGTGCAACCGCAAACGCCGTGTTCGTACACCGCACGAACCTGTTGGACGTTCTCGACGGCTCGACTGACTGGGCCGATAACGTCGTACTCGCAGAGAATGAAGTCAGACCAGTTCTCTTTGAGGTTCTTGCCTTTCGAGAGGCGGACGTGGTTGTTCGCGGCGTCGTGCTTGAAGCCCGCCGTCTTGAACGTGACGGTCGAGCGCGGGTGGTCGCCACCGTGTTTTCGGTAGCCGGGCGGATTCGCGTTCTCGTTCTCGCTTCCGCGCTTGCCGTACCAACTGGTGAACGCCTCACCGAGTTCTTGGAGAACTCGCTGACTCGACTGAGAATGCAGGTCGCCGTAGCGTTCGTGGTTCTTGAGGTACGCCATAAGCGCGTTCGCGCCGGGAATCTGACCGCAAGCGTCCCAGACACGTCCAGCCGTCCATCGGCCAACGTTCCAGAGCTTGCTGGCAGCGAATCCGAGCGAATCGAGGTCGTCACGCACCTGCGAGTAGTTGCAGATGCGGGCGCGGTAGGTGCGCGTGACGACCTTCTTCGCCATACGTAACCTATGTCACCGAACATACTTAACACCGACCCATGCGGAGTGAAAGTGAACGCAGACGTTGAATATCTGGCCCTGCCATCGGCGGCGGATGCCGAATACCATGTCGGATTCATCCCCGCCTTAAAAGACGGGGCTTTCTCCTCGTATCTCCGTAAGGTTGCCGCCTAACCACTCGTTTCTTTGGGTATGATGGGCCGCGCGGCTCGATTGGACGTACGTACGGGTGTTGCACAAACGTCCGGCGTTCGATTCGACGCGCTCGGGAGCGCCCATCAACCACGATAAGCAGGGAATGGGCCGAATCGTCCCAGCGTGGGAGAACGCCTGTGGAGTCTGGAACCGCACTGTCGCCTTTGGCGATGGCCGTTCTGACGCCGAAGCAGAAAGCCTCTATCCATGTGGTCGAGGTAGTTCACGAGGACGGATCCAGAACCAGGTTTTCCAGCTCCTCGCCCTCGTCGAGGCGGACGACGTTCTGGGCGACGATGTCGGCGAGTCGATCCCAGTGTTTCGGCGTGTGACCGCCGGTGTGAGGCGTGATGAGGCAGTTCTCTAGCCGCCAGAGCGGGTGCTCCGCCGGCAGCGGCTCAGGATCGGTCACGTCCAACGCGGCCCCGCGGATCCCGTTCGATCGGAGCGCCGACACTAGCGCGTCGGTGTCGACGATCCCGCCGCGGGCCGCGTTGACGATGACCGCCGACGGCGGGAGCGTCGCCAGTTCCGACTCGCGGATCAGCCCGCGCGTCGTCTCCGTCAGCGGGCAAGCGACGATCAGGTAGTCGGTGCGCGCGAGCGCTTCGTGGATAGCGTCCGCCTCGAAGCCGATCACTTCGTCGGTCGGCCCGCCCTTCTCGGGCGTGTACCGGACGCCGACCGTCTCGACCTCGAACCCCCGGAGGCGCGTTGCAACCGCTTGACCGATGGAGCCGAGGCCGAGGATCGTGACCGTCCCCCCCGCGAGTTCGGAGGACTGAAAGTGCCGCCACTCGCGGTTTCGCTTACGCCGCCAGCCTTCGTGGAGGCGGCGCGCGAAGACGAGCACGTTCCCGATGGCCTGCTCGGCGATGCCAGGCGCGTGGATGCCCCCGGCGTTCGTCACGGCGACGCCACGCGCCTCCAGCGCGTCCATCGGCAGGTGGTCCGTGCCGGCGAATGCGCAGGCGAAGAGCTCCAGTTCGTCTGCACGATCGAGCAGCGACTCGTCGATGCCGACGCCCGTGACGACGCGCGCACCGGCGACGAAGTCGCGTTCGTCCCGCGGCGTGCGCGCGAGCCGGACGTCCCGATTCGGCAGTCGTTCGCACAGTTTCTCGGCGTACGGTTCCATCGGCAGGCCCTCCGTTCCTTCGCGGAGGACGACGACGTCCGCGGTAGTCTCGTCCATTGATAGTTCCTCCGTGTCTCCGCCTCTTCGTTTCTGCGGTACGAACGGTGCGCCGTAGATGGCCACCTACTCGAACCGCTCCGCCTCCGTACCGGTGCGTGGAGGGCGATCGTCGCTCCACCACTTAGTCCTTTTGTGTGGATGCCATCCACAGAAGGTGTGTATAATTAAGTAGTGCGAGGGCATAGCACGCGACATGGCGTCATCGACACCCGAACGGCTCGCGGCCGTCCGCCGGTCCCTCCACAGGCACCCGGAGCCGGCGTGGCGGGAGTTCCGCACGACGTGTGCGCTCGTCGAAGAGATCCAGGCCGTCGGCGTCGACGAACTCGCCGTCGGCGCGGCGGCGTACGACCCCGACGACCGCATGGCCGTCCCCGACGAGGTGGAACTCGACCGATGGTTGGATCGCGCCCGAGAGCGCGGTGCCAACGAGGACCTCCTCGACGCGATGGCAGGCGGCACTACCGGTGCGGTCGCCGTTCTCGAACGCGGCGAGGGTCCCTCCGTGGGCCTCCGGGTCGACATCGACGGCCTGCTCATCGAGGAGTCCCGCGACCCCGCTCACGAACCCGCGGCCGGCAGCTTCCGGTCGGAGTATCCCGAGACAATGCACGCCTGCGGGCACGACGCCCACATGGCCATCGGGCTCGGCGTCCTGGAGTCGGCGAAGGCGAGCGACTTCTCAGGGACGCTCACGGTCTTCTTCCAGCCGGCGGAGGAGGAGTCGGGCGGCGGCAAGCCGATGGCCGAGAGTCGGTTCGCGGACGATCTCGACCACTTGCTCGCGGTCCACGTTGGCCTCGGTCACCCGACCGGCGAGCTGGTCGCGGGCGTCCGCAAGCCGCTGGCGATGAGCCATGTCACGGCCGAGTTCCGCGGTGCGTCCGCCCACGCCGGAAAGGAGCCGAACGAGGGCGCGAACGCAATCCAGGCGATGGCGACCGCCATCGGGAACGCCTACGCGATTCCGCGCCACAGCGACGGGATGACGCGGGTCAACGTCGGCACGGCGAGCGCGGGCACCGCGAGTAACGTCATCGCTGAGGAGGCGTCCATCTACGGCGAGGTGCGCGGCGAGACCACCCCGCTACGCGAGTACGTGAAGGACGAGTTCGAGCGGGCTGTTCGTGCTGCCGCCGAGATGCACGGCTGCGAGGCCGACTTCCGCGTCGTCAGCGAGTCGCCGCGGGCGGACAGCGACGCAGACCTGGTCGACGTCGCGTACGAAGCGGCCGCCGCGACGCCCGGCATCGAGCGCGTCGTCCGCTGGGCAGATTTCGGCGCGAGCGAGGACGCGACCTTCCTCATGAAGCGGGTGCAGGAGCGCGGGGGGACGGCTGCGTATCTGATCGTTGGGACGGACCACCCGAACAGCCACCACACGCCGACCTTCGACGTCGACGAACGGAGCATCGGAATCGGCGTCGATGTGCTGACCGACACCGTCCTCCGCCTCTCCGATGAGCAACCCTGATCCCGACTCGCCGACGGGCGACTCTGATCCCGACCCGTCGAAGGACAGTCCCGATTCAGACGCGTCGACGAACGACGGCGACCCCGTCCCGGCCTCGGCCGTCGTGACGCCCGCCGACATCGACGCGGCGGCTGACCGCGTCGCTGACGTCGTCCACCGGACGCCGCTCGACACGTCCCGAACGTTCGCGACTTTGAGCGGTGCCGCCGCCGTCGGTCTCAAACTGGAGAACATGCAGCGGACGGGATCGTTCAAGATCCGCGGGGCGTACAATATGATGTCCCGGTTGCCCCCCGAAGCGCGCGACCGTGGCGTGGTCGCGTCGAGTGCCGGCAACCACGCGCAGGGCGTCGCGCTCGCCGGCGACCTGCTGGGGATCGAGACGACCGTCGTCGTCCCCGAGGTGACGCCCGCGGCCAAGATCGAGGCGACGCGCGGCTACGGGGCCGAGGTGATCGTCGAGGGAGACGTCTACGAACGTTCCTACGAGCACGCGCTCAATCTCGCGGAGCGGGAGGAACTGACCTTCGTCCACCCGTTCGACGACGAGCACATCATCGCCGGCCAGGGGACGGTCGGCGTCGAGATCGCGGCGCAGTTCCCCGATCCCGACGCGGTGTTCGTCGCGATCGGCGGCGGCGGTCTCGTCTCGGGCGTCGCGACGGCCCTTAAGGCGCGCTACCCCGACGTACGCGTCGTCGGCGTTCAGCCCGAGGGCGCGGCCCATGCGAAGCCGTCGCTCGAACGCGACGAGATCCATGAGCTGTCCGACGTCGACACGGTGGCGGAGGGAATCGCCGACGCGCGATTGCTGGAGAAGACGTTCGCCGTGATCCGCGAGCGCGTCGACGACGTGGTCGCCGTCGACGATCGGGAGTTGGGTGTCGCCCTCGCGCTCCTCGCCGAGCGAGCGAAGACGGTCGTCGAGGCGGCCGGCGCAGCACCGGTCGCTGCACTGCTCTCCGACCGGGTCGACGTCGAAGGCCAGCGGGTCGCGGCCGTCGTCTCCGGCGGCAATGTGAACCTCACCGAACATGGCGAACTCGCCCGGGTCGGGCTGATGGAACTCGGACGGTACGCCGAGGTCGACCTTGAGGTGACCGACTGGCCGGCGGCGCTCGGTGCCGTCTCCGAGGCCGTCGCGGGTGCGGGGGCGGAACTCGATGCGCTGGAACGCGCCCGCCGAACCAACGCTGACCGTCCGAACCGCACGCCGGTCGGCCTCGGCGTCGAGGGAAGCGGACCGGACCACCTCCGGGATGTACTCGCCGCGCTGAACGACCTCGACGGCGTCGCGGTGGTCGACCACTCCCTCGACCGTGAGGGCTCGACCGGCTGAGCCCGTGTCGTCCCTGCTGCCGCTCGTCGCGGCCGTCTGCTTTGGCGCACAGATCGTGCTGGTGAAACACGGCCTCGACCGCGGCGACGTCTCCACCCTCGGTGCCGCGACGATGCTACTGGCGGTCGCGTTGGCCGTCGTGAAGGTCGGCTTCGACGAGTTTGACGACGCACTGGCGGCGACTGCCTTGACGCAGACTGCCGCGCTCGCGACGCTTCTGCCCGTCGCTACGGGATCAAGGCGGATGCGCCGCTGCCTCCGGACCGCGTCGGGGGACACCGCCGCCGTGTTCGTCCTCGCCGGCGCTGCCGTCGGCGCTGGGTGGTACGCCATGTTCTATGCCCTGCAAATCAGAACCGTCGTGACCGTCCTCCCGCTCAACAGTACCTACCCGCTTGTGGTCGTCGCCGTCCCACCTACGTGTAGGCGCGCGAACTCCCCGGGCCGGCGTTCTCGCGGCAATCCTCGCCATCGTCGTCGGTATGGCGGCGGTCTAGGTGGCGTAGGTGACCGTTGGTCGCCTCGACGGCCCTCGACGGCGGACAGTGTGGGATGGTCGGAGAACCCTCGCTCACGAGGCCTTGATGGCCTCGTTTAGGATCGAGACGCCGAGTTCGATCTCGCGTTCGGTGGCGTCGAGCGGAGGGAGCAGGCGGAGCGTCTTCGTCCCGCAGCCGAGCGTGAGCAGGCCGCGCGTCAGCGCCTCCTCGACGACGGCATCGCGTCGCGACTCGGCGTCGAACTCGACGGCGAGCATCAGTCCCTTGCCGCGGACGTCGACGACGTGATCCGGGGCGCCGTCGCGGAGCAGTTCCATCGCCTGCCGGCCGCGCTCCGTCGCGTTATCGAGTAGGCCGTGCTCCTCGATGGCTTCCAAGGTGAGCGCGCCCATCATCGACGACAGGATGTCGCCACCCCCGAAGGTCGAGCCCAGGCGGTTCTTCTCCCTGGGAAAGAGGTTCGACCGCGAGACCGTCGCACCGACGCGGAGTCCCTTCGCGCCCGCGATGACGTCCGGTTCGACGGGGTAGTGGTCCGACGCCCACATCTTCCCTGTCCGACCGACGCCGGACTGGATCTCGTCGACGATTAGGGGAACGTCGTACGCGTCGCAGACGTCCCCCACCTCCGCCATGAACCCGTCGCTCGGGAAGCGGTAGCCGCCCACGCCCTGTATCGGTTCGAGGACGAGGAATGCGACCTCCTCGGGGTTGACGTGGCCGCCTTCGTCGTCGAACAGCCCGCGGAGCCCCGACCCGTCCCCGGCGAAGAACCCGCAGTCGCAGGCGTCGGGGGTGCATTGGCGGTCGTCGCAGAAGGGAACGGTCCGGATCCCGGCGAGCTCCGGGTAATGACGGGTGTACACCTCGTTCGAGTGCGTTACCGAGAGGGTGCCGAACGTCCGGCCGTGGAAACTTCCCTCGAACGCGAGGCCGTACTTCGCGGCCGGGTTGCGATCGTACGTGATCTTCATCGCGTTCTCGACAGCCTCCGCGCCGGAGTTCGAGAGGAAGACGGTGTCCATGCCATACTGGCTCGACACCTCGATCAGTTTCTCCATGAGGTGACTCGACCCTGGAACGTCCGCCGACTCAGGGTCCACCCCCGCGCCGTAGTACATGTCCTGTCCCGCGATCTTCATCGGCTCGATCAGCGAGAACTCACGGAGCGTCCCCAGCATCTTCTCGTTGTTGTAGCCCAGCGGTGCCGCGCCGATGTGGCACGTGAAGTCGAGCAGGACGTTGCCGTCCACATCCGTCACGAACGGTCCGTCCGCTGCGGCCGTGACGTCCCATACGAACTCGTGGGAGTACTCGCTGGGGGCGGCGTGTCGCCCGTGGTACTCGATCCATCGCTCCGCGTTCGGCCCAGGAATGGCCGTCACGTCCGGTTCCGCCGTGGCTCTATCCATATACGATAAACGTGTATGACATCCATTAAAACTGTTATGGTAGGACGAACGCCACGACCGACGCCGGCCGTCAGTCGTCGTCCGCGGCCCGTCGACTCGCCCCCGTTTTGTCGACTGAGTCGCCGCTGCCGATGAGTGTCGTCTCCTCCTGGAGCAGGACGCTGCCGAACTCGTCGCTGAAGGTCTTCGTGAGGCCGACAACGGCGACGGCCGCAACGATGGCGAACGGGCCACCAGTGGTGATGGCCGCAGCCTGCAAGGCGTCGGCGCCGCCAATGACCATCAGAATGGACGCGACGATGCCCTGCAGAGCCGCCCAGAAGATCCGGTTGAGCGAGGATGGATCCTCCTTCCCACCGGTGGTCATCATCGAAACGGCGAGTGTCGAGGAGTCCGCGGACGTGATGAAGAACGTAGTCACAAGAATGAGGAAACCAATGAGGAAGACTTGCCCGAACGGGAGCGCACCGTAGATGATGTAGCCGGAGACGGCCTCGCCGAGGTTCGGGTTGTTGATGGGGCCGAGCGCGTTCACGATGCCGTTATGCTGCAGCCAGACGCCGGTCCCACCGAGGATGATGAACCAGGGGATCGTCGCCAGGGACGTCGCGCCGATGCCCGTGAAAGCGACCTCGCGAACGGATCGGCCGCGTGAGATCCGGGCGATGAACAGGCCGGCGAATGGCGACCACGCAAGCGGCCACGCCCAGTAGAACACCGTCCAGGCGTTCGACCACTCGCCGCCATTCGCGGTGTCGGTGAAGAGGGCCATGTTGAAGAAGTCACCCATCAGACCGCCGGTAGCCTGCGTTCCCAGTTCAAGGATGAACCACGTCGGACCGATGACGAGCGTTCCCACCATCATCAGCGCGAAGAGTGCCATGTTGAAGTTCGACAGTCGGCGGATGCCGCGGTCGACGCCGAGCAGCAGGGAGGCGGTGAAAATGACCGTCATTCCAGTGATAATTGCGATAGTTCCGACGTCACCGAGCTGGACGCCCCACTCGTACTGGAGACCAGTAATGAACTGACTCCCGATAAACCCAAGGGAGGTCGCGACACCGCCGAGGGTCGCGAATACCGCGAGGATGTCGATGAACTGCCCCCAGAATCCGTTGACGTTGTCGGCGCCGATAAAGGGGGCCAGCACGGCCGAGACGCGCAGTGGCGCGCCGTAGTTATAGACGTAGTAGCCGATTCCGAGCCCCATCACCGTGAAACAGGACCACTGGGTGATCGCCCAGTGGAATAGCGAGTACTGGATCGCGATGGGCATCGCGGCGGTAGACTGGTCGGCGGCGCCGTAAAGTGGTGGGACGCTCCCGTAGTGAATGAGCGCCTCTGCCGGCCCCCAGAAGACGATGCCGGCGGCTAACCCTGCGGAGTACATCATCGCGAAGTACGAAAAGTAACTATACTCCGGGGACTCGTCGCCCAGCCGCAGGTTGCCCCACGGTCCAACGATGAGGTACCCGAGAAAGAGGACGAACCCGAGCATGACGATGAGGAACGCCCAATTGAAGTAGTTGAGCATGAAGTCCTGGAGCCCGTAGACCGTGTCCGCCGCCGCGCCCGGATCAAGTGCGAAGACAGTCACGAATAACAGCGTGATCCCCGCACCGAACCCGAAGACGGCAGGCTCTATCTCCTCGAAAAACTCGCCGACGAATCCGTCGCCGTCAGAGAGGCTCATCGTTCGTCCCCCCACCCAGCCGTCCGGGCGAATGTTTCCCCTGTTCTCTACCTAACACCGCGGCTGCTCGGGTCGGCACGGGGCCACACGTACGGCCCCGTGCCAACCATCCCGGATTCTCTCTACCGCCAGTTTGCATGGACATCATGGGTGATAACAACTGCCACGGACTAAGTCAATCCATGGCACAGAAGGTGTGATGACAATAAGGTAGTTAAACATTATGGTTACTGTCGTTACTATCTACGGTTTGCGTTAATCAAGATTTACTGAAATCGGTATTTGTGTACGAAGTCTACAGATTTTCTACTGTGTCGAACGGAATACATTCCTCTCACGTTCCAATAAACGTTATCTGTGGTCGAAATGAGGGATAATAACCCGAATGTTTTGGATGGATCCTTCAAAGCTCCGAAATCAGTCTTTCCTGGCCTCTAATTCGACGATACCGATCGTCTTCGTAACTCTTAACAAAGTGTAGAAACACTAATTGTGTATGGGAACGGATGGAGACGGGAGCGAGCCCCTCGCCTTCTCGGCTGAACGGGATCGAGGCATCCTCACTCCGAGCGACCGAGAGTTCCTCCTTGGTCGAAAGACGGACTACACCGAACATTCGAAAAAACAAAAACGCAACCGAATTCGGCGCCGGCTGCGAAACGCGATCCTCGACTTTACGATCCTCTTCGAGCACCTCGAAGGCCGTGACCGCGAGACCGTCTTCAACCCCGAAGACGAGGCGCGTGACGCCTACACGCGGGGGATTGTCGACATGCTGGGCTTTCTCCACCTCGGGACCATGGGATACTACGTCCCCTTCAAAGATATGCTCGCGCAGGGCGTAAATCGCGCAGAGCAGGAACTCGCGGGGTCCGACTACCGGATGGTCACGGTCGATTTCAACGTTGACCCGGTTGGTCAGATAGACGTCGACGAGGTGATCGACAATCTCGAGTTTGGCAACTTCGACGAGATCACCGACGAGGAGTTGCGCGCATTCGTCCGCCTCCTGGCCGAATCGGACGACTTCTCCGCGACCTCGATGCGTTCGGACATGAAAGAACAGATGGCCGAGTTCATTGCGCGCGTGAACGAGGCCACCGAACGGCGCGACCGGCGGGTCGAAGAGCTGTCGGACTGATCGATTTCACTCTCGCGGTTCCCTTCCCCGACCGGGGGCGGAGGCTTATCAGTGGCGGCACGAAAACTCCGCCATGCGCGTTCACTTCTCCGGGCGGGCGTTCGACTACCAGACGCTGCGGGCGGTGGCGTACACGACCTTCGGCGGTGCCGAACCGGGCGAAGTGTTGACGACGGTCGACCGAATCGACGAGGGCGACACCGAGGCGTGGCACGCCGAGTGGCGACGGACGGCGGAACGCGTCGAACGAAGCGCGGCGGCCGCGGCCGCGGCGGGGAACGACCGAACCGCTCGCGCGGCGTACTTCCGAGCGCACAACTACCACCGGAGCGCCGAATTCTTCCTCCCCGCCGCCGACCCGCGTCGACGACCGGCGTACGAGAAAAGTCGCGCCGCGTTTCGGGCCGGCGCGGAGCGGCTAGACGCGCCGGTGCGGAGGCTCGACGTCCCGTACGAGGACACGACGCTGCCTGGGTACCTCTTTCTCCCCTCCGACGAAACCCCCGTGATCGAGCCGTATCGGACGATCGTCTGCGTCGGCGGCTTCGACTCGGTGGCCGAGGAACTCTTCTTCCTGTGCGGCGTTCCTGAGGCGCTCGCCCGCGGGTACGCCGTCGTGCTCTTCGACGGTCCTGGGCAGGGCGCTCCGCTCCGAGAGCAGGGGCTGACCGCTCGGCCGGATTGGGAACGTGTCGTCGGTCCCGTCCTCGACGCGCTGGGCGAACACGATGCGGTCGAGTCCCAGGGAGTCGGGCTCGTCGGCGCGAGCTTCGGCGGCTACTACGCGCCGCGAGCGGCGGCGTTCGAGGACCGCATCGCGGCCTGCGTCGCGTTCGATCACATGCACGACCTCTGGCGCGCGGCCTCATACGAGAATCCGCGACTCGCCTCGGTTGTGGCGCGCGCGCCGGACGCGATCGTAAACGGGTTCGCGACGTTCGCGGCGCGAGTCAGCGTCGAATCGCGGTGGTTGATGGAGAACTCGAAGTGGGTGTTCGGCGTGACGTCGGCCGCCGAATTTCAGCGCACGCTTCCCCGGTACTCGCTGTCGGGGGTCGCGGGCGAGATCGACTGTCCGACGCTCGTGCTGGCCGGCGAAGACGACCACTTCGTCCCACTCGCACTGGCTCAGGAGTTCGTCGACGAACTCGCCGGTCCGACGACGCTCCGCGTCTTCAGGACGGAGGAGGGAGCCGGCGAACACTGCCAGGTCGGGAACCTGCGTCTCGCGACCGGCGTCATCTACGACTGGTTCGACGAGACGCTGGCGCGCGCGCCGCGTTCTGCGTGACGGACTCGGTTGTCGTCTGTGCGATCGACCGGACTTCTCCGAACCGTTTTTATACATATTGGATAAACTATGTTGACAAATATCATAGGCTAGCCGAAGTCCCTGCAAGGAACACCCTCCAGTGTGATAATTCTTATAAAAAACATAATACTGACATTTATCCAGCTAGCAGTTGAACTCCTTGCACGATGACTCTCTTCGACTTAAGCGGCTTCCAGCGCGACCTGTTGATCGTCATCGCCGGCCACAACCAGCCGTCCGGCCAACAGATTAAGACAGAACTCGAACGGGCACGAGACGAGGAGATCAACCACGGACGGTTATACCCGAACCTCGACGTTCTCGTCAACAGTGACTACGTCGAAAAAGGCGAGATAGACCGCAGAACCAATTTCTACGCGATCACGAACGAGGGGCGCACCGCCCTCGATGAACGCCGCGAGTGGGAAGAGGGGTACCTCCAGGAGCAAATCAGCGCCTGATTCCGATCTCGCGACGCTCAGCCCGTAAACCCCTCGACCCGGATGGTCGCTACCTTCACGGCCCCGTCGTGCCCTACCGTGGCTCCGAACCGCGGGGACAGTCGTCGATCCGGTCGACAACGACGAGTTCCGGCTGAAGCCGTATCCGCTCGTCACCTGCCCCTCCTCGTTTTGACACCGGCGAGAACGGTACGAATGAGCGAGTTCGGTACGGAGTCGGACTTGATCCGAGCATACTACGGCGCCGGACGCGATCTGACCGAGTTCACCCCTCGCCCGTGAGCCGGCGTTCCGGCGCAGAGCGCGGAGGCTCCGATGTCTCCGTGCGGTATCGGACGAGACGACCCCGGCAGTTGACGGGTGCGACCGCGAGTCCGATCAAAAAAGCGAGTCGGGTGCCACTACGATCCGATCGAGACGTTCTCGACCGAGACGCCAACGTTTCGAACCGTCACCGTCACGTCACCGACTTTGTACGTCGTACCGTCGTGCTCGATGGTCATTTCCTCCACTGTTACGCTCGATTCATGGACCGTTACGCTCACATCGTCGACGGACTTCTCCGGGAGACCTGTTCCTGTTATCTGTACGTCTTTTATCTGAACGGTGGCATCGGAGATGGTGACGTCCTCGTTTCCGACGCGAACCACGTCGTCGGCTGGCTTAGAGGGTTGTTCCGTGTCATCGCTGGCTGCGAGCGCACCGGTCGCACCGGCACTGATTAGTAGCGCGCTCACGCACGCCAGCGTGACCCATCGGGAGAGTGATTGTGATCGATACATCGTCTGCCCCGACGGTGGAAACGGCATTTGATTCCCGGGATCGTTACGCAGTGGTATCGGGTCGATTAATCGGCACATTTACCAGTTTCGCGGCGAATACCGCTGCGTACGAACTGATTACGAACGTAGGGACAGGTTACCGGTATTCACGTACGAACACATAAAATTCAATGATGACGCCACCAATGGAACGGACGACGGCGAGTGCCGAACGGCGTGTGACACTGCCTTTTCCGAGGGCGACGAGAACGACGCGAGTGACGGGACGGATTCCGCTAGTGAAACCGTCGGAGGGGTAACCGACGACGAGACACCCGACCGACGGTCGAAATCGCGTCCGGTACGTCTCCGATGGCCTTCTTGACAAGGGCGTCGCTACCGAATCCGGATCCAGGCGGAATTAACCTCTTCCCGCAACTGATGACGCAGGAATCCGACCATCGGATTCGGATAGTCGTCCCGCTTCGGTTCCAACCCAAACTTGGAAGGAACCGATGACACATTGGGGGAACTCTCGTTTATCTCTCTCGTAGGGCTGTGGCACGGCCAAAAATGCTCCATCGGATTCCATGTTATCGCCGTGCGAATCACCACTGGTTCACCATCCCTTGTGGTTCGGGGACGGCACCTCACCGAGCCCGTAGCACCCGCGAGAACACGCATCACACCGATAAATCTGCCGGGACAAACGAACCGAGTGGCGCTTGACATCCGCCTGAAGACGGCGGTTTGCGTTTGAATCTCTACTCAGGTAGCCGAGAGACGGTCGGCGGCCGCGACCATTCCCGCTCCGAGAACGCCGAGCACCCCGACCCCCGCGAACGCGGGGTCGTAGCTGGTGAAGGTATCGTACACGAAACCGGCGGACGGCGGGGCCAGGAGACCCGAGATAGCGAACGAGACGGAGACGAGACCGAAAACGACGTTGATGTTCTCGGCTCCGAACAGGTCCGCGGTGAGCGGCGAGAGAAGCGCCCCGTTGCCGCCGTAGGCCGTTCCGTACACGAGTGCGAACGCGAACACCGCCGCCGCGGACTCGATCGTCGCCAACGCGATCGTCGAGACACCCATCACCGCCGAACAGACGACGAAAACCCGGACCCGGCCGAGGCGGTCGGAGACGAGGCCGATCACTAGACGGGAGAGGCTCGTCGCCGCGCCGACGAGACCGAGCGCCCATACGCCGACGTTTCGGGCCATACCGACGCCCGCGGTGTAGACGACGAGGTGGGCGAAGACGACGTAGAGCGTCGCGTAGATGCAGACCCATCCCAAGAAAACGAGAAGAAACGACGGCGTTCGAGCGACGGCGACGGCCTCGCGGAGCTGGGTTCGCCAGGAAACCGCCCTGCGGTCGGCGACGAGCCCGTCAGGGAACTCTCGCGTCGCGTCGATATCGAGACGGCGCGGGCTGTCGGCGATGAACGAGACGGCCACGGCGAGCAGCGCGAACGAAACGACGAGAAAGAGCGCGTAGGTCCGCCGCCAGCCGACGGCCGCGACGAACACCGACGCGGCGGGCGTTGCGAGCAGCATCCCCACGCCGGTCCCCGAACTCGCGACGCCTCCGGCGAAGCCACGGCGTCTCCCGAACCACCGCGGAACGGTCGCGAACGCGACCACGTAGATCACGCTCAAGCCGATGGACGCGACGACGCCGTAGAAGAACACTACCTGCGAGAACGACGTGCTCACGGCTACGCCGGCGAGACCGCCGCCGAGAAATCCCATTCCACAGAGGAGAAGCCGCCGCGTGCCGTACCGATCGACGAACCCACCGATGACCGCCGCGCCGAAGTACATCACGAACGTTTGAACGCCGAAGACGAGCGACGTCTCCCCTCGGGAGCGGCCGAACTCGACGAGCATCCGGTCGAAGAAGACGCCGAACGAATACGAGAGACCGAAGACGACTAGCGAACCGAGAAAGCACGCGCCGACCACGAACCACCCGTAGTAGACGTCCGATCGCCTCGTCCACGGGTACATTGGTGTCAATCGCCGCCGTCCGGGCGACCGTTCGCCTCCGGCCGACGGCGAGAACGCGTCGGCGGCGCGGCTCGACGTGCACCCGACGTCGGATCGCGCTCAATTGGCTTCGGCGTCATCATCTTCACGACCGTCGTCATCTCCGCCCTCGTCACCGTGGGCGCGCGCGAGTCCAGCGTCCGCGTACCGGTCTCGGAGTCGTTTCTTGTCAAACTTTCCGGTTGCCGTCTTCGGAACTTCCTCGACGAAGACGACGCTATCGGGGAGCCACCACCGCGGGTACGTCTCTCCGAGGAACTCCAGGACATCGTCCGCCGTAAGGTCCGATCCCGACCTCCGTCCGACGCACGCCACCGGCCGCTCGCGCCAGCGGTCGTGGGGAACGGCGATGACGGCCGCCTCGCGGACGTCGTCGTGTTCCATGAGCTCGTTCTCCAGTTCGATGCTGGAAATCCACTCGCCGCCGCTCTTGATGACGTCCTTCGCGCGGTCGACGAGTTCGAGGTACCCGTCCTCGTCGACGGTCGCGATGTCCCCCGTCTTCAGCCATCCCTCGTCGAAACTCCCGGCGTTCGCTTCCGGTCGATTGTAGTATTCGCCGACCACGGTCGGTCCGCGCACGTACAGTTCGCCGACGGACTCGCCGTCCCACGGCACCTCCGTACCATCCTCGGCGACGAGCTTCATCTCCATCCCCGGCGAGAGCAGCCCCTGCTTCGCCCGCTTTTCGAACCGCGCCTCCCGGTCCCACCCGCGCGCGCGACCCTTCGCCCTTGAGACGCTCCCGATGCTCATCGTCTCGGTCATCCCCCACGCGTGTTCGACGACGACGTCGTGTTCGTCCTCGAAGCGGCGCACGACGGCGTGGGGTGCCGCGCTGCCGCCGACAACGATGCGTTCGAGGCTGCTGACGTCGACGTCGTGTTCGTCGAGGTACTCCAGCAGCGTTATCCAGACCGTCGGTACGCCGGCCGTGAGCGTCACTTCCTCCTCTTCGATGAGACGGGCGAGCGTCTCCGCGTCCGGGGACGGACCGGGGTAGACTTGTTTCGCCCCGGCCATCGCCGACGAAAACGGGAGCTCCCAGGAGTTGACGTGGTACATCGGCACGACGTGCATGACGACGTCGCTCTCGTCGACGCCGATGGCCGACGGCGTGGCGACCATCATCGCGTGACTGTAGATCATCTTCTGGGTGTACTCGACGCCCTTCGGCCTTCCCGTCGTCCCGGACGTGTAGCACATGCCGGCCGGCTGATCCTCCGACAGTTCGGGCCAGTCGAACGCGTCGGCGTCGGCCACGAGTTCGTCGAAGGCGGAGACGCAGTCGAGATCGGTGTCGGGGATGCTGTCGTCCATGACGATCACCTCGCGGACGCCGTCGAGTCGATCCCAGAGGCGCTCGACCGTTTCGAACGGCTCTCCGGGATCGACGAGCAGCACCTCGTCGCTGGCGTCGTCGACGATGAACTCGACGTGCTCGTCGGGGAGGACGGCGTTGATCGTGTGAAGCTGCGCGCCCATCAGCGGAATCGCGAAGTATGCTTCGTAGTGTCGATGCGTGTTCCAGCCGAAGGTACCGACCCGATCGCCCGGGTCGATGCCGATCGCGGACAACGCGCCGGCGAGCGCCCGCGTTCGATCGCCGAACTCGCGGTAGGTGTACCGGGTGCTGCCGTCGGGCCCCCGCGAGACGACCTCTGTTTCGGGAAAGAGGTTCGTCGCGCGCCAGAAGAACGGTCGAAGTGTCAGTTCAGACGATGACATCCTCTTTCGTGAGAGACGATGGCCACCCTCATTAGTCCTATCGGCGGCGGTAGCCTCCCGGCGGAGGGTATTAGGGGGTGGTTCATCAAGTGATACCGATGAGCGAGGATCGAAGTTACGCTGACAGGCTCGTCGACGAGCGACGGCTTCGGGCGTATCTGGCGTCCGAGTTAGGAGACGCGGAGACGTTCGATGTCGAGTGGCACCAGAAGGGGCACTCGAACGAGACTCTCTTCGTCACGTGGGGCGATCGAGATCTCGTCCTGCGTCGGCCGCCGCCGGGAGAGACCGCTGACACGGCCCACGACGTGGGCCGCGAGTTCCGAGTCATGTCGGCGCTCCAAGGGACGGCGGTTCCCGCTCCGTCGACAGTGCTCCACTGCGAGGACGACTCCGTCATCGGCAGCGAGTTCTACCTCATGGAACGGGTCGACGGCGAGGTCGTCCGACTCGATGAGCCCGAACGGTTCGCCGCTCCCGACCGGCGGGCTGCGGTCGGCCGGGAACTCGTCGATTCGCTCGCGGCGATTCACAACCTCGACTACGAGTCGGTCGGCCTCGGCGACTTTGGAGATCCTGATGGCTACCTTCGCCGGCAGATCGACCGCTGGAAAAAGCAGCTCCAGTGGGCGGCGAGCCGGACGAACCGCCCGAACGGGCTACCAGGCCGCGACGAGGTAGAAGCGTGGCTCGACGACGCCTGCCCCGAGGAGGCGGATGGGACGCTCGTCCACGGCGACTACAAGCTCGACAACGTCATCGTCGCGCCGGGGACCCCGCCGCAGGTGAACGCCGTCGTCGATTGGGAACTGTGCACGCTCGGCGCCCCACTTTCGGACCTCGGCTGGATGCTGCTGTTTTGGCACGACGACCCGAGCGACGAGCCGCCGATTCCGGAGCTAATGCCGGCGTTTACTGCGCGAGAGGGGTACCCGGACCGCCTGGAACTCGTCGAGCGGTACGAAAACCGGACCGGTGTCGCCTTCGAGCATCCGACCTTCTACTTGGTGCTCGCGACGTACAAGCTGGCTGGCGTCTGCGAGATGTTCTACGCGCGGCACCTCGCTGGCGACAGCGACGATCCGCTCTACGCCGCGATGGATGAAGGGACGCCGTCGCTCATCGCGTACACTCAGGACGCTATTCGTGGCATTGGGGCATGGTAGGGCGGTTGGATCGCTGGATGACGGCCCGCCGAAACGAATCGCCGGGGTGAGAGGGCTTTTAGTACAGAACGAGCATGGTCGATTATGGAGTACGATGACTCCGACCGCGCGGAAGCGGTCGCGGCGCGCGTCCACGAGTTCGTGGACGAGGTGGTGATTCCCGCAGAGCGCGAACTGCTCGGGGAGGGATCGATAGCCGACGCCGAACTCACGGCGCTCAGAGACGAGGCGCGCGAGCGAGACGTGTATGCGCCGCAGGTCTCGACCGATTACGGCGGGATGGGAATGGATTTCCGAGACGTCCTCCCCTCGTTCGAGGCGGCCGGCCGGAGCCTGTTGGGTCCGCCAGCCATCCGGGTCGACGCCCCCGACGAGGGGAACATGCACACCTTCGAACTCGTCGCCACCGAGGAACAGAAAGACGAGTGGCTCCGACCGCTGGTCGACGGCGCGATTTGTTCGGGCTTCTGCATGACCGAACCGATGCAGGGCGGCGGCTCGGATCCGAAGATGATTCGCACCGAAGCCCGAAAGGAAGGTGACGAGTGGGTCGTTGACGGCCACAAGTGGTGGACGACGAACGGGGTGGAGGCGGACGTCCTCCTCGTGATGGCGCGAACCGACTTCGACGCCCACCCCTACAGCGGGTGTTCGATTATCCTCGTACCGGCGGATACGCCGGGCGTCGAGATCGAACGTGGCATTCCTCACATGGCCGACGACCAGCTCGGGACGAGCCACGCCGAGATTCGATTCCGTGACGTCCGCGTGCCGGCCGAGAACCTCTTGGGTGAGGAGAACGAGGGGTTCACAATCGCCCAACAGCGTCTCGGCCCCGCACGCCTCACCCACTGCATGCGATACTCTGGGATGGCCCAGCGTGCGCTCGACGTGGCGAAAGCGTACGCGACGAAGCGCGAAGCGTTCGGCTCGCCCATCGCCGACAAACAGGGCGTCCGCTTCGCCGTCGCCGAGGCGGAGACCGAACTCCACGCGGCCCGGTGCGCGGTCAGACACGCCGCCGATCGCATCGCCGCAGGTGAAGCGGCCAGAATCGAGGTGTCTATGAGCAAGCTCTACACGTCGAACGTCGTGCAGGACGCCATCGATACGGCGATGCAACTGTGCGGCGCAAACGGCATCGGCAAGGATCTTCCTCTCGCTGACTTCTACCAGAACGTCCGGCAGTTCCGGTTCGTCGACGGGGCCGACGAGGTGCACAAGCGCGTCATCGCTCGCGACGCGTTCTCCGCCGTCGACGAAACCGAGCTGTCGAACGTTACGCGCTATCGAGGGGCGTTCCGTGACGGATAACGTCACTTACGAGGCGGACGACGGCGTGAGCACGATTCGACTCGAACGCCCCGAGAAGCTGAACGCCATGACGACGGAGATGTGGACGGCCGTTGCCGACGGCGTGCGACGTGCCGACGACGACGACGCTCGCGCGGTCGTCCTCACCGGCAGCGGTCGCGCGTTCTGCGCGGGCGACGACATCGGCTCGCTCGTCGCCATCGAGAGCCCGCGGGATGCGAGAGAGCTCGCCGACACGGTGCTCGAGTGCTTCGACGCGATCGAGCGATCGCCCGTCCCGGTCGTCGCGAAAGCGAACGGATCGGCCTACGGCGGCGGCTTCGAACTACTCATCTCAGCAGATCTCACGGTGGCGCCGCGCGACACCGTCTTCGGGCTGCCCGAGACGCGCATCGGTGCGTACCCGTTCTACGGCGCGAAACGACTCGCCCGGCTCGTCGGCCGGCAGCGGGCCGCTGACCTCGCGCTGACCGGCCGCGAACTCGAAGCCCAGGTGGCCGTCGAGTGGGGGCTCTTCGCCAGGGTCGTCGAGGAGGAGGCGCTTGACGACGCCGTCGCGGAGATCGTTTCGACACTCAAACGCTCCTCGCCAGCCTCGCTGGAGACGACGAAGGCCTGGCTCAACGCCTCGCTCCGCTTCGCAGGAGAGGACGAGGCCATGCGAAACGGGCTCGGATATCTGTTTTCAGGACCCGACGCCCGCAAGGGTGCGCGAGCGTTCCTCGAAAACCGCGAACCCGATTTCGCTGAGTAGGCGGCTGCTGGCCTCCGATCCAGTCCAGCCGCTAACTCGACCGTTCCGACGGCGAGATTTATGTCGGGCTGTTCGAATATGTGTGGTATGATTAGTCATTACATAATTCGGTGCGCTCGACTCGATCGGTGGGAACGCCGATGACGACGTACGAAGCGTTCAGGGAGTCGTTCTCCTGGGACGACGTCTGGGAGAGCTTCGACTGGGACGGCCCGGGGCGGTTCAATATGGCCCACGAGACCGTCTGTCGACACGTGGGGTCCGGTCCGGCAGTGTACTGGGAGGGTGCCGACGACGAGCGGGAGACGCTGACGTACGCCGACCTCGCCGACCGGAGCGCGCGGGTAGCGAACGCGCTGGAATCCGTAGGCGTCGAGCGTGGCGAACCGGTCGCCACGCTCGTCCCTCGAATCCCCGAGCTGTACCCGACGTTCCTCGGTATCTGGCGACGGGGCGCGGTCTACGTGCCGCTCTTCACCGCGTTCGGACCGAACGCGATCGCGGTTCGAGCGGGTGACGCTGGCGTGAAGACCGTCGTCACGACGACCGATTACCGCCGGAAGATTGCTGCCGTCGAGGACGAGGTGGGAATCGAGACCGTCATCGTCGTCGATCGCGACGGTGATGGTGTCGACGACGCAGACCTCGCGTACGACGCGCTCCTCACGAACCAGACCACGACGTACGAGACGGCAGAGACCTCGGCCGACGACCTCTGCACGCTGGAGTACACGAGCGGGACGACCGGACCGCCGAAGGGGTGCGAACTCACCCACCGCGTGCTCGCCGCCCTCACTCCATACCTCCGATGTTCGATGGCACTGAACGGCGACGAAACGGTTTGGGGGGCCGCCGATCCCGGCTGGATGTACGGGCTGCTGACCGCCGGAATCGCACCGATCAGTGCGGGCGTCCCCAACGTACTCTACGAGGGCGAGTTCGATCCAGCGGACTGGTACGCGGTGATGGAACGCTACAGCGTTACGAGCCTCGCCACGAGTCCGACCGCCTACCGCGGGCTGATGGCCGACGACGACGCGTACGAGTCGTACGATCTCGCGCTCCGAAAGGGCAACAGCGCGGGCGAACCGCTCAATCCCGAAGTGATACGCTGGTTCAACGAAGCACTCGGCGTGACAGTCCACGATCACTACGGCGTAACCGAGTGCGGGATGGTCGCCGGCAACCACCACGCCTGCGAGATGGCGGTCAAGCCGGGGAGCATGGGTCGACCGCTCCCGGGGTTCGACGTCCGCGTCGTCAATCCAAAGACCGGGGGCGAGGCCGACGCGGAGGAGGTCGGCGAACTCGCGGTCGCCCGCGGGGAGGCAACGTACTTCGCGGGATACCGGAACGCGCCGGAGAAGACGGCGGAAGCGTGGGTCGAACGCGACGGAGACGCGCTCTTCCTGACGGGCGACGCCGCCAGATGCGACGGGGACGGCTCCCTTTGGTTCGTCGGACGTGCCGATGACGTCATCATCTCCTCGGGCTACCGGATCGGTCCGTTCGAAGTCGAGAGCACGCTCCTCGAACACGAGGCGGTCGCGGAGGCGGCCGTCGTCGGCGTGCCCGACGAAAAGCGCGGAGAACTGGTGAAGGCGTACGTCGTCGCAACCGCGGGGACCGACCGCGACGAGGACGGGTTGGCCGCGTCGGTACGGGAGTTCGTCCGCGCCCGTCTCGCCAAGCACGCCTACCCCCGAGACGTTGAGTTCGTCGACGACCTTCCGAAGACGTCGAGCGGAAAGATACGCCGGGTCGAACTCCGCGAACGAGAGCCGTAGCTCTGCCGAGGGATCGAGCGTTGGGGACCGACGGGGGTTCGGGCCGTCACCTCCCCGGGACAAACTCTTTGGTACCCCCCCGAAAACGTCGTCACAGAACGGATTCACTTTCGATGGCGCTGGACATCCTCTTCGAGAACGCGAAGATCGTCGACGGTACCGGAGCACCGCGGTTCGACGGTGCCGTCGGCGTCGAAGACGGACGGATACGGCTCATCTCGAGAAAGCGCGAGCCGAACGCGTCCGCGACGGACCATGTGGACGTGGACGGGATGGTCGTCGCGCCGGGGTTCATCGATACCCACTCGCACTCGGACTTACAGCTTTTTGCGGATCCGACGCTCGCGCCAAAACTCCGCCAGGGAATCACCACCGAGATTCTCGGACACGACGGGTTTTCTATGGCCCCGATTTCCGACGACCAGATCGACAAGTGGCGAACACAGGTCCGCGGCCTCACGGGAAGCGTCGACGTCGAGTGGGCGTGGAACAGCATAGGCGAATACTTGGATGCCGTCGCGACGAACGGCGCCGCGGTGAACCTCGCGAGTCTGGTCGGTCACGGGACCGTCCGGTTTGCGGTTCTCGGGATGGACGATCGGGAGCCGACTGCCACCGAGCGAGGGGAGATGGAGGATCTCGTCGCGAGGAGCCTGGCGGAGGGGGCCGTTGGCCTGTCGGTGGGGCTCATCTACCCGCCATCCAGCTACGCGAAGACCAAGGAACTGACCGCGCTCGCCGGACGCGCCGCGGCCGAGGGCCGGCCGTTCGTCCCCTACATTCGGAGCGAGGGACGGTGGATCTGGAACGCGCTCGACGAACTCGTCGAAATTGGCGCCGAAGCCGGCGTCGCGTGTCACCTCACGCACTTCAAGATGGCGGGGGCGAAACAACACGGCAAAGCCGAACGCGGAATCCACCTCATCGAGGCGGCGCGAGAGCGCGGCGTTGACATCACGGTCGAGCAGTATCCGTACGCGGCCGCGAGCACCAAACTCTCGACGGTTCTCCCGCCGTGGGTCCACGCGAAGGGGCGCGGCGAGCTCCTCGACACGTTGCGGGACGACGACGCTCGCGCGCGGATGAAACGGGACGTTGAAGCGTGGCGGATCGAGGGCTGGGAAAACTTCGGCGCACTCGCGGGATGGGACCGGATCGTTATCACGAACGTCCCCTCCGACGAGAACGCCCACCTGGAAGGGACGACTGTGGCGACGTTCGCCCGCGATCGGGATCGGGAACCGATCGACGCCGTCTGCGACCTCCTGATCGAGGAGGAACTTGGCGTCAGCATGGTCTTGCACCTGCTGGCGGAGTCGGACCTCGAAGAAATCCTCGCGTACGAGGCCGTAAACATCGCGACCGACGGGCTGTTCGGCGGGACGCCGCACCCGCGGGTATACGGGGCGTTCCCCCGGGTCCTCGGCCGGTACGTTCGAGAAAAGAACGTGCTCTCCTTGGAGGATGCCGTGAGAAAGATGACCTCGCTGCCGGCTCGCGCGATGGGTTTCGATACGAAGGGGATCGTTCGCCCCGAGATGGACGCGGATCTGGTGGTGTTCGATCCGGATCTCGTCGGGAGTCCAGCGACGTACGAAAATCCCAAGCGACGACCGCGGGGCGTGGCGCACGTTGTCGTCAACGGCGAGTTCGCCGTCCGCGACGGCGAGGTCACCGGCAACACGCCCGGCGAGGTGATCCGCCAGTAGCACCTCGCCGACCGAACGCCCGGGTTCGCGGTTCGCAGCGACGTCGAGAGGGCGGGTCCGCGAACGGTAGCCTTTTTTCACACCCTGTCGAATCGGCGGTATGTTTTGGAAACTCATCTCGGCGCTTATCGGCTCTCGGTGGCGAGCGTTCTGCGGCCTCTCCCAGGATCGGTTTCTCGCGGTCGCGACGACCGCGCTCGACGACCTCGGGTACCGGTACGACCTCGAGGAGACATCGACGACGCGGGGGGAACGAACGATGCTCGGAGCGGCGGAGCGCGGCCACCGATTCGCCGTTTCCGACCCCGTGTCGTTCGACGTGACAGTCATCACCGCGACGACGGATCCGGTGGCGGACCTCGTGATGTCGGTGTTTGTGACAGAAGAGCAGCAATCGGACATCACGTCGGACCTCTGCGTCGTGACGCTGAGCCCGGTAACCGCCGCTACGCGCGAGGAAATCGCGCGGTTCGTGACCGCGGTCATCGGCGCGAGCGAAACCCCACCGTGGAAGCTCACCCACCACATCAGGTTTCGTTTGGCCGTGCTGCTTCGCCTCAAGGTTCGCCTCCTCTGGAAGTACTGGCTCCACGCGTCGAATTGACCACCCATTGTCCATCGCAGACGGTCGTCAACCGATGGGCGGCGAGTCGGAAACGCGTCGTCGAAACGCGGACGGACCGCGACGTTCAGTCGTCGCCCACCGTTCTCGGTCGGCTCTCGACGGCTTCGCTGTGGAAGGACTGGAAGCCGGCGAGTTCGTCCCCGGTTGGTCGACGCGTTCCGAGACTGACGGCGACGTAGACGACGAGCCCGAGCGGAACGGCGACGAGCGCCTCGCTGAACGGTGCCTCCATCACTCCGCCGAAGAGTAAGAATCCGTAGGCGAGAAAGCCGACGATCATCGCCGCGATCGCACCCCACTCGTTCGCACGTTTCCACCACGTCCCGACCGCCAGGGCGGGGAACAGCCCGCTCGCGAGGCCGCCGGTGACGAGCGTCGTCATCGTCGCGATGATTCCCGGCGGATCGAACGCGATCACCGTCGCGGAGGCAGCCCCGAGCCAGATGACGGACACTCCGAGCGTCGTCTCCTGGCGTTCGGTCAGGTCCACGTCGAAAATACGGGGGAGGTCGTGGCTGACGCTGGCGCTCAGCGCCACGAGAAGCGCGTCGGTCGTCGACATGACGGCGGCGAGGAGGCCGGCCGCGCCCAGCCCTTGCACCAGTGGACCGAAAAACTCCGCGAGGACGGCGTAGTAGAAGTGATCACCGGTCGAGAGGTTCGGCTCCGTCGCCATCGCCGCCCCCGCGACGACGAACGCGGAGACGCTGAACGTGGTGATGTACAGGAAGATCGTCCACATGATCGATCGGCGGGCCGTCCGGTCGCTGTCACTCGCGAGGACGCGTTGGCCAAGCTGGGGCAGGCTCAGCGTCCCGAGAATCCAGACGAGGGCGACGCCGATGTGAGAGAGACCAGGCATGTTCGAACTTGCGAACTCCGGATCGTTCGCGAGCGCGCTCGAGATCGTTCCGCCGACGCCGCCGAATTCGAGCAGAATCAGCGGCACCGGGAGGAGCGTTAGGAGGACCATCATGATCCCCTGGATGAAATCGGTCCACGTGACGGCCCACATGCCGCCAAGAGAGACGTAGAGCGCGAAAACCAGCGCGGCGATCACGACGCCGACCTCGTAGCCGATCTGGGGAAGCACGAAGTTCATCGTGATGCCGCCCGCGGTGAGTTGGGGGACGAGATACGCCCACGCTCCGATCGCGAAGATGAGCGCCGCGACGAGCCGAACGCGTTTGCTATCGTAACGGAGTTCGAGGTAGTTCGGCACCGTATAGACGCCGGCGCGTCGAATCGGTGCCGCGAGAAAGATCATCAAGAAGAGGCCGCCGGAGGCGACGGCCGTGGTAACAAGCACCGCGAAGGCGGCGCCGAATTCGTACGCAAACCCGCCAATCCCGAAGAAGGATCCCGCACTGGCGAGGACGGCGTAGTAACAGATCGCCTGCATCCATTCTGGAATCTTCCCGCCCGCGATCCAAAAATCGGCGGTCGATTCGCGGGAGCGACTGAAGAAGAAGCCCCCGATTCCGACCACCAAGAGGAAGTAGAGGAAGACGACGACGATCGCTTCGAATCCGCTACTGACTTCGGGGGTCACCTGCAGCGTGGTCACGCCCGACCACCCTCCCCGTCCCGCTGCACCGTGGTGACTTGCTCCGTTTGGTTCGCCGTTTCGTTCTTTTCGACCCAGTATTCGTAAGCGAAGCCCAGCACGATGACCGAAACCCCCCACAGTACAGCCCCGTACGTGAAGAGCGTGTACCCCTCACTTTGCTCCCAGTAGATGGGGAGCCCTCCGCCGAAGAGGAAGAAGGTGCAAATCGTGAGGCTCGCGGTCACGATCATCGGTCTATACCCCGACGTAACGGTCACGTCGACGTCTTCGTACGAGAAGCCGCGTTGCCGCGCCGACTGATCGTCCCCATCCGATCCCGGGTCCCCACTGTCACGCGTCATCGTATATCAACCATTATACGCACACAGGGGGACTTAAATCCCATCCTCGGCGGGAGTACAGCGGTAGAGATGACGGTACGCGACGATCGGACGGACTACTCGTGCGAAGGGAGCCGCAGATGTTCCCTTCGATAATCGTGCTCACGACCCTCCGAGCACTATCATCCGACGCTAGCGAGCGTGTTCATGACGAGCGTTTTCATCCCACGCCGGAGCCGTTCCGAGACCGCCTGGTTGGAGATGTCGAACTCAGTGCCCAACTCCGCAGCGGTGAGCCGCCGCGGGACATCGAAGTACCCCTCTTCGGCGGCGGTGACGAGCACTTCGACCTGTCGGTCGGTGAGGCCGTGTCGGAAGCCGAGCTCGTCGTCTTCAGGGCGATAGATGCGCGTGGGCGTCACCTGGACCTCCGTCTCGTCACAGTGGGATTTGAAGGCCGAGAGCGCCCTGTGCGACGGAAACCTGAGCTCGAATCGCCAGACCTCGGCCGAGCCGACCGCGTCCAGTATGTCGGCGTTTTGCTCGGAGATCCCCTCCAAAACGCTGTCCGGCTCCTCAGCCCACTCGATGGCGTACAACGCTCGATCGTCGGACGACTCGAGTCGATTTAGGCTCTGAACCATCGGATGACTCAACAGGTTCCGCTCCATCGTTCCGGGGTCGCTGCCGTAGACCCAGAGAAGGGGAACCGTTCGCTCCCCCGACGGAACGACCCGCTCAAATTGGGCCCACGCCTCCGGAAGCTCCGTGAGCATGTCGGCCAGGAGGAACTGGGTAGTCTCGACTTCGAATTCAGCTATGACACTCATGCTCTAGGAAACTCGACGAAAAAGACTTAGTCATGGTGGCTCCCCGAAGACGGCCACTCCCCGCACTCGTGCAACGTCTCTCTCGGCGGTGGACCGAGCTACGGGCACGTCATGCAATCCCACTAGGATACCTCCAGCGGCGACAGCGCCAGTTCGACCGTAAACGCTCGGGAGGATCGGCGAACGGAACAGGCGCGCTCAGTCGTCCTCCGAAGCGGCTGCCCCGGTCGACGCCGAGGACGACTCGTTTTCGCGGAGAAAGACCGCCCGTCGACCGCCGAAGGTGGAAATCATAACCGCGACGGCGATCAGGGTGATGATCGCGAAGGGGCCGCCGGCGATGATGGCAGCCTGCTGGAGCGCCTCGGTGCCCCCGCCGACCATCAACAGGGAGGCGAGCGCGCCCATCAGACTGCCCCAGATAACGCGGTTTATCGTCGACGGGCTCTCCTTTCCTCCAGTGGTAAGCATGGCCAGCGCGAGCGTCGAGGAGTCCGCCGACGTGACGAAGAACGTCGTCACCAACACGAGAAAGAGCACAGTCAGCAACTCCCCGCCGGGAAGCGCCTCGAACAGGGGATAACCGGCGACGGCCTCGTCGAACGCCCACGCTTCCAGCGTCCCGAGGATGTTCGCCTGACCTGACGATTGCAGGTAGATCGACGTCCCGCCCATCGTGGCGAACCAGGGGATGGTGACACTTGTCGAGGCGAGAACGCCGGTCGCGGCAACCTGTCGGACGGTCCGGCCGCGGGAAATCCGGGCAATGAACAGTCCGACGAACGGTGCCCACGAGAACCACCACGCCCAGTAGAAGATCGTCCACGCGCCGACGAAGTCGCCGTCAGCGCCGACCCCACCGGTCTCACCGGCACCGAGGTACAGGCTCATCGTGACGAATTCGTTGATGTAACCGCCGAGAGCCTGCGTTCCGACCGTCACGATGTAGACTGTCGGTCCAAGGACGAACGCCAGCGCGGTCAGGACGCCAAACAAGCCCATGTTGAAGTACGAGATCCGGAGGATGCCCCGCTCCACGCCGAGCGCGACGGAGAGGGTGAATGCGACGGTCAAACCGGTGATGACGAGCACCGTCCCGGTGTCTCCCAGCGCGACGCCGCCGCTGTACTCGAGACCGACGAGGAATTGTCTGCCGACGAGACCGAGCGTCGTCGCGATGCCGCCGATCGTCGCGAACACCGCCAGGACGTCGACGGACTTAGCCATTGGACCGTCGAGGTTGTCGAAGCCGACGATAGGACCGATAATCGTCGAAATCCGCATCGGCGCGTCCTTGCGGTAGGCAAAGTACGCGATTGGGATCGCCACGATCACGTACGCGGACCACGCGGACAGGCCCCAGTGGAAGAACGTGTACTGGAGGGCGTCAACCGCGGCTCCGGTCGACCTCGGCTCGGATCCTGACAACGGCGAGGGCGTAGAGTAATGGAAGATCGCTTCCGCCGGACCCCAGAACACGATCCCGGCGGCGATTCCCGCGGAGAACAGCATCGCGAAGTACGCGGGGAAGCTGAACTCCGGCTCTTCGTCTTTGGCGCCGAGTTTGATGTTGCCCCACGGACCGAAGATCAGATAGAGGACGAAGACCACGAGCGAGAACATCGAGACGAGGTAGGCCCATCCCAGCGACTTCCAGAGGAACGTGTTCGCGCTCTCCATTCGCTCGAACGCCGCGTCCGGGCGAACGAGGAACGCGGCCACGACGATCACGGTCACGAGGAACCCGGGGCTGAAGACGGCGAAGTCGAGTTCGTCCAGAAACGCTCGTAACGGTCCGTCCGCGTCGCGTTCACTCATGGCGGGTCACCACTCGCGTCGGTCATTGATCTCTTCGGGCTGTCTTTCCGTGCCAGTACGACGGCGATCAGTTTGCGCAGCGACGTTCGAGGCCATGACAATTCTCGCCACGGTATACCATGACAGTGTCGCGTATCAACATTCGTCTTTATCACCTGCGTCGCTTATAAACGAACGGTCGAACAAGTGAGGTCGGGTCGTCAGAACAGTTCACGAATTGACATGCTTGATCCGGTACCCGCGGTCGCGGATCGCTCGAACGATGGCCTGCGACTGGCTCGAACCGCTCGTCTCTATTTGGAAGACAAGGTACGCCTCGCCCACGTCGAGTTCCGGGGCGGATCGCTCGTGCCGCACCGTTCGAATATTGACGCCGTGCTCGGCGATTATCCCCGAAACCTCCTCCATTTTTCCGGGCCGATCGGTGATCCGAACGCGCAGCCGTAGCAGCTGCTCGCGATCGGTCAGGGCGTGAACGAGTACCGTCTGGAGCATCGTCATGTCGAGGTTCCCCCCGCACAGTAGCGGCATCACCGTCTCCCGGCGTACGTCCAACTCGTCACCGAGGATCGCGGCGACGGACGACGCGCCGGCTCCCTCGACGAGCTGCTTCGAGCGCTCTAACAGCAGCAAGATCGCGCGAGCGATCTCGCCGTCTGTGACCGTCACCACTTCGTCGACGTGCGCCTCGATGAGAGAGAGCGTCAACTCGGAGACTCCGCCTGTCGCGATGCCGTCGGCGATCGTCTCCACCTCGTCGAGCGCGACTGGGTGGCCCGCTTCGAGGCTGCCGGGGACCGTCGCGGCGTCCGCCGCCTGCACCCCGACGATCCGCGTCTCCGGGGACAGCTCCGCGAAGGCGGTCGCGATCCCCGAAACGAGGCCACCCCCACCGATCGGCACGACGACGGTGTCAACGTCGGGGAGGTCCTCATACATCTCGATCCCCAGGGTCCCCTGCCCCGCGACGATAGCTGGATCGTCGTAGGCGTGGACGAACTCCGCGTCGCTGTCGACCAGCTTCTTCGCGTGATCCATCGCCGCCCGGAAGTCCGCTCCGACGAGCTCCACGTCCGCGCCATACCCGCGGGTCGCGTCGACCTTGGCCTGCGGTGCCCCCTTCGGCATGACGATCGTGGACTCGACGCCGAGTTTCGTCGCCGCGAGGGCGACTCCCTGAGCGTGATTGCCCGCACTGGCCGCGACGACCCGGTCGACCCCGCCGCGTTCGACGCACCGTGCGATCTTGTTGTACGCGCCGCGCGTCTTGAACGACCCCGTCCACTGGAGGTGTTCCATCTTGAGGTGGACCTCGCCGCCGGCCAGTTCGTCGAGCGACGTGCTTCGCTCGATCGGAGTGCGTTTTACGACCGAGTCGTCGTCGATCCGTTCGCGGGCGGCCTTGATGTCGTCGAACGAGAGGGGTTCGAAGTCCGGTCTCATCTCGTCACCGAAGCATCCTCTCGCGTTCCGGGTCGAACAGCGGTTCCTCCCGAACCGTCGCCGGGTAACGCTCGTCCTCGTACTCGATTTCGACGTCGCGGCCCGCTTCGGCATCCTCGATCGGCACGTACGCGTACGCGATACCCCTGTCGATCGTGTAACCGTACTCGGCCCGCGCGATGGAGCCGAGGACCGATCCGTCATCGGAATCGACGACGGGGTGGCCGGCGTCGACGAGCGCGCCCGGCTCGTCGAGCGTGATCGGCGCGATCTTGCGATCAAGACCCGATTCGCGCGCCCGGAGCAGCGCCTCCTTCCCGACGAAGTCGGTTTCGAGGTCCACCGCGAAACCGATCCCCGCCTCGTACGGGGTGTACTCCGGGGTGAGATCCGACCCCCAGAGGCGGAACCCCTTCTCCAGGCTCGTCGAATCGAGCGCGGCCCAGCCCATCGGAACGATGCCGTGGTCCTCTCCGGCGGCCCAGATCCGCTCCCACAGCCGCGCGCCATACTCAGTCGGCGCGTGCAGTTCCCACCCGAGTTCGCCCGCGTAGGAGAGCCGGAGCATCGTCACGGGGATTTCACCGAGGTACGTCTCCCGCGCGGCGTAGAAGGGGAACGAGTCGTTCGAGAGATCGGCCTCGACGAGCGGTGCCAGCACGTCCCGCGACCGGGGTCCGAAGACGCCGACGCCGCAGCGACCCGAGTCGTGGACGGTGACGGAAACGGTTCCGTCGTCGGGGGCGCGCTCGCGGATGTGTCGCGAGTGCAGCGTCGCGGAGTTCCCCCCGCCCGTAAAGAGCACGTACCGATCGTCGGCGAGTCGAGCCACGGTGAGGTCCGCGAGAACGCCGCCGTCCTCGTCGCACATCGCGGCGTACCGCATCCGACCCGGAGAAACGTCGACATCGTTGGTGAGGACGCGCTGGAGGTGGTTGGTCGCGCCGTCACCGGACACTTCGATCCCGGTGAACGAGGACATGTCGACCATCGCGACGCGATCGCGGACGGCCCGGTGCTCAGCCCCCTGCGCCTTCGACCAGTGTCGACCCAACCACCCCGGACGATTGGGCACGTCGTACTCCCCCAGGAGCGACTCGTTGCACTCGTACCACTGGGCCACCTCCCAGCCGTGGCTGTCGTAAAACTCCGCGCCGAGGGCCTTCTGGTGGTGATAGAACGGACTCCGACGAAGGGGACGCCCTCCGCTCGGCTGCTCTCGCGGGTGGGTTAACTGGTACACCTCCCGGTACTGCTGCGCGCCGCGCCCCCACGCATACTCGCGCGACCCCGCGTGGGGCTGGAATCGTGACAGGTGCGCCCCCGTGGCGTCTACCCGATCGCCGTCGAGGCGCGGCATCCCGTCTTCCATCCAGTGGGCGATCACGCTCCCCGCGCCGCCGGATTGGGTCACCCAGATCGCGAGCGCCCACCAGAGTCCGTCGACCCCCTCCGACGGTCCGAGGATCGGCATCCCGTCCGGCGTGAAACAGAACATCCCGTTGATCCCGGATTCGAACGCGGCGTCGCGGAGCGACGGGACGAGCTCGCACGCCGCTTCGTGGGCCGTCGTTTCGTGGTCGGGGTGCGTGTTCTCGTAGAAGTGTTCCGCCGTAAACTCGCGCAGCGAGGGGTATTCGAGCCCGAGGTCGTCGAGCTTCTCGGGACCGTAGATGTCCGAGGGGTCCACGAGCAACGGCTTGTGGTTGTACGATCCGATCCCGTAGCGCTCGCCGTGCTGTCGGAAGTACAGCGAGGCGTCTTGGTGGCGAAGGATCGGCTGCTCGATCTCGCGGCTCGCGCCGCGGAGCTCCTGAAGTCCCTCGGAGACGAGGTACTGGTGCGCGCACGGCACCAGCGGGACGTCGACGCCCACCATGTCGCCGAACAGCGGTCCCCAGATGTTGGTCGCGATTAGCACCTCTTCGGCCTCGATGCGTCCCCTGTCAGTACGGACGGCCTCGATACTCCCGTCGCGGACTTCGAGGTCGGTCACCGTCGTCTCGCTGTGGAAGCTGGCTCCCGCCTCGCGGGCGCGCTCGGCCATCGTCGCCGAGACGTCGACGGCGTGGGCTTGACCGTCCGTCGGCTGGTAGTAGCCGCCCAGAATGACCTCCTCGTTCACCTGGGGGACGCGTTCTGCGACCGCCTCCGGCGAGAGGAGTTCACCGCCTTCGAGTCCGTAAGCGCGGCCCCACTCGCGCTTTCGCTTCAGGTGGTTCCAGCGATCGTCGGTGGAGGCGACCTCGATCCCGCCGCAGGTTCGAAAGCCGTCGAGATCCGCGTAGAGGTCGCGAGTGTACGACGCGAGCCGCGTCATCAGCTTCCCGTTCGACGTCTGAAAGACCAGTCCGGGCGCGTGTGACGTCGAGCCGCCCGTCTCGAACAGCGGCCCTCGATCGATCACCGCGACGTCCTCGCGGCCAAGGCGAGTGAGGTGATACGCCGCGCTGCAGCCGACGCAGCCTGCCCCGATGATCACGGTTCCGGCGGTGTCGGGTATCGTGTTCCCTGCGCTCATATACCATGATTCTGTGCAATGCGACCACGCATAGCTCTCCGGGTGCATAATCTGGGGTGTATATACGGACGGATCAATCGGTCCGGCTCGGGGTCACGCGCCGGCGGCGAACCGATCGAGGCCAAACATGTCGATCGGTCGGTCGGTTTCGCCATCCACCGCGAGGTCCGCGAGCGCCTCACCGATCGCGCTGGCGAACTTGAAGCCGTGGCCAGAGAACCCCGCGCCGACGGTTACTTGTGGGTGATCTGGCAACGTGTCTAGGATGAAGTGCTCGTCCGGAGAGTTCGTAAACAGACACGTCGCGAGTCGCATCGTCGGGCCAGCGCCCTCGGGGAAGTATCGCTCCGCGAACTCCCGGAGGATTCGCTCGTCCGCTGGTTGCGGTTCAGTCTGGTACTCATCCGGATCGACCTGCTCGTCTAGGTGATGGTAGCGGCCCAGTTTCATCCCCGGCACGTCGTAGATCGGGAGCCCATAGAACCGGCCCTCCGGGACGCTCAGGTTCCACACCGGGAACCGATCCGGTTCGAACCGCTCCGGCGCCTCCGGCTGGAACCATGCGAGGACCTGCCGCTCGGGCACCGCGAGTCCGGAGAGCGCGTCCGCGAACTTTCGGTTCCACGCCCCCGCGGCGAGCACGAGCGTTTCGGCCTCGTACGTCCCCTTGTCCGTCTCGACGCGCACGCCGCCCTCAGCCGTCTCGCTCCAGTCCGTGACCCGCTCTCTCGCGCGAATTTCGCCGCCCGCCGCCTGCGCCTCCTCCGCGTGCGCGACGATCGCCTGTTCCGGAACGACGAAGCCGCCGTCCGGCTGGTAGACCGCCATGTGATCCTCGGGCAACCGGTAGCCCGGAAAGCGGTCGTTCACCTCCCCTCCCGCGAGCACCTCGTGGGGGATGTCGTACCGCTCGCACGACTCAACCGACCCCCGAAAGACGACGTCGTCCTCGGAGCCGGCGTCGATCGAGCCCGTTCGGTGGAGGATGTCGCGACCGGTTCGCTCGGCGAGGTCGTCCCAGAGTTCGTACGCGCGTTCGACCATTGGGATGTACGATGGGTGTTCGTAGTAGGCCCGCCGGATGATCCGCGTGATCCCGTGGGACGATCCTCTCGCGTGCGGAACGTCGTACCGTTCGAGGCCCAGGACGTCGACCCCGCGTCGGGCCAGGTGATAGGCCGTCGCGCTCCCCATTCCGCCGACGCCGATCACGATCGCGTCGTACCGCTCGTTCGTCACGCTCATGTTTCGAGTCGATTCGTGGACCGCCTCCTTGATGCTTTGCCCGGCTCACCTGCGACACTCAAGACAGTCGCCCGTCGACGGATCGCGCGCGCTCGCCGTCCTCCGGACTCCGCGCGCGCAGCGGACGGCACTTATACGCCCTCACCACCTGCGATCAACCCTTATTGACCGGCACGCCATTCCATACCATATAGTATGACGAGGTGGAATAACGGTCTCGACGAAGCCGAACGCGTCAGCGAGGACATCACCGAGGAGACGAACGCGCTCCCCGCGCGTTACTTCACCGACCCCGAGGTCTACGAGATGGAGAAGGAGAACGTGTTCGGTCGGTACTGGATCTACGCGGGTCACGCGAACTGTATTCCGGATCCGGGTGACTACTTCACTCGGACAATCGGCAACCGCGAACTCATCGTTGTTCGCGATCGCGACGGCGAGGTGCGGGCGTACTACAACGTCTGCGCCCACCGCGGCTCCGCAATGGTCGAGGAAACGCCGATGACCGAGCCCGAGAACGCACGGCGGATCCGGTGCCCGTACCACCTGTGGACGTACGACCTCGACGGGACGCTGTCGAGCACGCCGGCGAGCTTCGAAGACGCCCGCCTGAACCCGGATCTCGAAGACGAGAATGTCGCCGAACTCGACCCCGAGCGAAACGCCCTGCTGGAAGTCCGCTCCGATCGGATCGGCCCATTCGTCTTCGTCACCCTCCACGAGGAGCCGCCGCTGTCGCTCGACGAGCAGGCCGGCGCGATGAAGGACGAACTTGAAGGACTCCCGCTCGGCGACTACCAGCTCGCGAGGCGGTACGTCTCCGAGGTCGAGTGTAACTGGAAGGTCTTCGGGGGGAACTACTCCGAGTGTGATCACTGCCAGGCGAACCACCAGGACTGGGTCGAGGGTCTCGAACTCGTCGATTCCGAACTCGAGGTCGACGACTACCACTGGGTCCTCCACTACAAGCACAAGGAGGACGTCGACGACGAGATGCGCATCCACGAGGAACACGAGGCGAAGTTCTACTACCTCTGGCCGAACTTCACCGTCAACATGTACGGGACCGCGAACGGGTACGGGACGTACATCATCGATCCGATTGACGAGAGCCGGTTCCAACTCGTGGCGGACTATTACTTCAAAGAGGCCGAACTGACGGACGAGGAAGAGGAATTCGTCAGAACGAGCCGACAGCTCCAGGAGGAGGACTTCGAACTGGTCGAACGCCAGCAGCACGGTCTCTCGTCGGGCGCGCTCGCGCAGGCGCAGCTCGGACCCAACGAACACACGGTCCACAGGCTCCACCTCCTCGCGCAGGAAGCCTACGAGGCCTGACGATCCATGAGCCGACAACGAGTCGCTCCGTTCGCGGCCGCCTGTCCCGAGTGCGCCGTCGAGAGCGAGGCCGAATCCGCCAACGAACTGGTCGAGTTCTACCGGCGACACCACCGGCACACCGGTCACGAAATCGCGTGGACGCGCGCCGACGTGGGATTCGATCTCCCCGACGGTGACCTCGAAGCCGTCGTCGGCGAATGCGAGTCCCACTACGACGAGGGTGTCCCGATCGGGATCGTCGCCGCCGCGATGGGTGCACGGGGGCTCACCGTCGGCGAGACCCTCGCGCGGATCCGCGAGGTCCGAATGACCGGCGCGCTGTACGAGCCCCGGGACGATCACATCGCCAAGGTTTAGGCAGCGGTGACGACACCGCTCACGTGCACTCCCTCACGAGCGTCGCTCGGACGAGCTGGTGGGTTCCCCGTCGAATCCGCCCGCCGACGGCGGTCGGCGAGATGTCGAGACGTTCGGCGAGATCCTCGAGCGAAGCCTCGCGGGGCTCCTCGAAATATCCCTCCTCGTACGCGAGGAGGAGCGCGTCGCGCTGTTCGTCGGTCAACTCCGCCGTCACCCCGCTCACCCACTCATCCTGTCGAAACATGCGGTGGAGTTCGAACGAATATCCCTCGCGCTTGCAAAACGCCCAGAGGTCGGCCAGCGCTTCGCGGTCGGGGAGGTGAAGCCGCACGTCCCACCCCTGGCCGTTGCTGACGGCCTCCAGGAGGATCCCGCCAAGTTCGATCGTCTTGGTCGAGATGAGTTTCGTCTCCATCGTGTGGCGGATTCGATAAATTCGGTTCCCGCCGGCGTCGTCGACCAACGTCCATCGCTCGACCGTATGGTCCCGATCGAGGGTGTCGTCGACCGCGTCGCTGACCCCGCTGACGACGAAGAAGAACATCCCTGTCTCGGGGTCCGTCGTCGAGTGGCTGATGGCATCGATTCGCGCGTCTGGGTGCGCCTTGATCGTCGGAATCAACGCGAGATCCGGGTGCGCGATGGAGAGCACCGAAATGAGGCTCACGATCGGGCTCCTCGTCGAATGTTCGACGCCGAGACAGACGGAGTAGCCGACGCCGCGTCCGGTTCCACTTGGGTACGCTGGCGTCGACTCGCGCCGATTGCGGGTCCGTCCTCCGTCCCCGTTTCCGGTAACTCCTGTTCGCGGGGGTGCGATCGACGCCGCCGGTCGATCGTTCCGAACCTGTAGAGTTCCATGATAACACGCACCAGCAATAATTTCTTAAACGTTTGCTTCCAGTTCGCCAGCTATCTTCCGCGCGTCGTTCCGAGTATCACCGTCCATGCGAAGCCAACGCTCGCCGTGAGAGCGGTGAACGGCGGGAAACAGGTGAACTGAGCGAGCGGTCGACTGAGTCGGGGGTTTATCACACCGACCGCCAAACGCCAGTCATGAACGAAGATGGGGACGACTGTCGGCTTCCGCGGGCGAGCACCGACGTCGATCCGGGGACGAAAGCGTTGATGCGGTGCGACGAGTGCGGCGCGACGTTTCACCGAAGCGACGTGCGGGCCGCCACGAAAGGGACGTTAGTGTGCCCGGAGTGCGCTTCGAGAGCGATCAGGGACGTCACCGATTCCGGTTAGATGGGCAGACGCCGGACTCCTGCCCCTCTCGCGGCCACGCTGACTGCAGAAACGCGAATTCGGCGTCAGTCGACCGTCAGCGTATCTTCGCCACGAACGCCGGTGAACTCGATCTCTATTTCGAGTTCCCCTTCGTGTTGGCTCACGAACTCGACCTCGACTTCGATGGGTTCGCGATACGCGAACGGAATCTCCCAGTCGGCGCTCGAAACGGTCAGTTCGGTATCGCGCTCCAGTTGATCGGCGAGTTCCCGTAAAAACGACGCCGTCGCTTCGCGCGAGAGATGAACCTCACGTTCGAAGTATCCCTCCGTGATAACGGTTCGGTCGTCCCGTCCTCCGCTCGGCAGCTTCGCCATAGGACATAGTTCGGTCTTATCTGTATAAAAGTCTGTGAGGAAAGCACCCGTCCCCGACGAGGTAGCTGGCGCGGCCGCGACGCCACGCGTGAACTGTCGCCTTCAGCCGCGACGACGTCCGAATCCGGGTTGTGGCACGATCACCCGGAGATCGGGACGCCGCCGAAGACGGCCACCGCGATGACCCAGTAGGCGACGTACAGTCCCCCCAGGAGGAAACCGTGCCAACGGCGCACCTCCCGGCCTTTGATGACGTAGGCTCCGAGAGCGGTCACAAACAACAGCGCCGGGAAGTGGAAGTACAGCACGCTGGCACCGATGTTCAGATCGGCCAGTAGCAGGATGAAACCGATATTGCCCGTCACCGAGAACACAACGCTGCCGATCACGTGACCGATGCCAATTTCGGGGATGCCGCGTCGGACCGGCTCCAGCGTGAGGAGCACGTTCTCGAAGGTCAATAGCACCGTGATGACGGTCGCGCCGAAGACGGTCTCCTCAACGCCCGTTTCTTCGAGGACGATCTCCGAGCCGGTCTCGATCAAGATGGACCCGAACACGACGCCGGCCAGTGCCGCGACGGCGAGACCGAGCCAGATGTGGCCGGCGTACGCCCGATCGCGGACGAACTCGTCTTCGAGGATCGGCTCGATCCGGTCGTGGACCGTCGCGCCGCCGTCGGCTTCGATACCGCTGTCGGTCGCGACACCGCCGTCGGTCTCCACGCGCTCGACGACGTCGGTGTCACGGAACACCGGGACGTCTCGGCGATGTTCCATATAGACGATGTACGCGAGGAACGCGAAAAACAGGACGAGTAGTCCGATTCCGTGAATTGCGGTGAGGTTTCCCAACAGAACGAGCGGCAGGAGTATCAGCGGTGAGAGGACGAGTAACGTGAGATAGTCCCGAGGAATCTCAACGGAGAACGGCTGGACGGCGGCCGCGACCGCTAGCGTGATCCCGACGATTGCGAGGGCGGTCCCTAACGCCGTGCCGAGGGCGGCGTCTTCTAGCCCGCCCGAGGCGAACACCAGCGCGAGGATCGTATCGTCGAATTCGAACCCGGTAAACAGGATCGCCAGCGAGAAGACGGATACGCCTAACCCCAGCGCCGCTCTCGTGAGATAACTTATCAACTTCTCGATGAACGCGACGAGTATCACCCCTCCCGCGGCGAGCACCACAAACGCGAACCACAGGCCCTGCGACTCGACGAAGGACTCAATCATTTCTTCGACCATTGGCTGTCATCCCAGGGATTAAATTATAATCGTTTGCGTTCGGAGAGTGACGTTCATTGTAAAATCATACACGCAACCGGGTTCCCTGCCTGCAACGGCAGCGCGAATCCGTACACTCGGTCTCAACGCTCGCCCTCCGACAGCTCTTCCACTTCCGCTCTCTTCGCGTGTAGAACGAACGTTCGGTCCGCAGGGGTCGCGTGCAGCTCGACGGCCTTTACGAGGCGGTAGTACTTTCGACGCTGGGTGCGATAGCTCTCGACCAGTTCGGCCTCCTCGAGTATCGAGAGGTGGTGCACCGCGCTTTTCCCGTCCATGCCGACCCGCTCTGCGAGTTCGGTGACGTACCGAGGTTCCGAAGAGAGCTCCCGGATGATCTTTAGTCGAGCTTTGCTTCCCAGTACGTCGAATAGCGACATACCCGTTCATGCGACCGACTGCCAAAGAAGGTTTGCGGTGAACGAGGGTCCGTGGCAACGACCGTCCGTTCCCACCGGGCGCTTGTAAGCTACCCACGACTGAAGTCGTGGGCTTTCCCCCACAGTGGGGTTTCGGCCCACGCTTCGTCCGCCGTCGAAGGCCCGGCTTCCTCTTACCGTCCTTGCCTCGGCGTGGGTGCATTGTTGATGCCTCCCACTCCGACCGAGGCCGGGGTTGTCCCGCCGGTTTAATTCCCGGTGTTCTCACGCTCTATCCCCAATCGGGGAACGGGAGTTGAACCCGTTCGCGGTCACAGTCCCCGAGTTCGGGGCCGGCCTACTCTCGGCCCGTATAGGCGGCGACTTGTGCGACACCTGCACCACCAATAAATATGACAACATGAACGAAAAAGTTAGCGAAACCGGCCAGAGAGACGCTGTATCGCTTCCGAAAGACCATGTCGGCTTCCTTCCACGACTACAGTCGTGGGGTTCCGCCTCGAATGTCGTCTGAACCGCCGCGTAATCCGTCGGTTTCGTCCCGGGATTCGACGTTCGCAACCGTCACTCGCCCGAGAGTGACTCCCCGCGTTTCGTGACCTTCGTGGCCGGGAGATCCGCCCGCTCAGCGTGTTCGTACACGGCGTCCTCATCCTCCGCTCGGTAGTGACAAAACGTTCCGACGATCCGATCCGCTTCAGTGGTCAGGACCTCCGACTCGACCCAGCGAATGGCCACCCCCTCCTCGCGGAGTTCGGCGAGGGTTTCGCCGGACTTCTCCGCCGCGGCCTCGAGACCGTCTCGCGAAATCGGTTCGTCGAGTTCGCGCAGGATCAGGTAGCTCTCCATGTTCTCCTCTGTCATCGTTCATGCCCCACTATGCGGGTAGTGATTGTAAATTTTCGCCTGAGAGTCCGCACGGCCATCACGACGCCAATTCGCGTCGCGTCGCCCGAACTCAGCAGGGGGCGGACACGTGAAGTCCGGGTGTGCAATTTATGCCCTTCGCCGTAAGAATACCTGACAATCGAAATTATGAAACTCACGGTCGACCCGCCGGAAGGCGGAGACGCGGGCAGCGGCGTGGCGATGGTAAGCCGCGAGACGATGCGCGAATCCGATCTCCGGAGCGGGGACTACGTCGTCATTCGCGGTCCCCACGGCGACAGGGCGGTCACGCAAGTTCTCCCGTCGGACGGCGCGAGCGGCACCATCCGCATCGACGAACAGCTACGGCGCACTACGGGCGTCGACGCCGGCGATCGAGTCACGGTCGAGAAGACGGAAGCCACGTCGGCGAATCGCGTCACGGTCGCCCTCTCCGAGACGATCGACACCGGCGAGAACGTCGCATTATACTTTCGGGACAAGCTGATCGGTCGAGCCGTCATCGAGGGCCAGACGATTCCGGTGACGCTCCGATCCGACGGGAGTTCGGAGACGATCGACGGAAACGTCCCGGTGAAGATCGTCGAGACGGACCCCGCGGAGACGGTCGTGATTCGAGACTGGACCAAGATCACCGTGTCGACGGAGACCGCCAACGACGTTTCGATCGGCGACGGCCCCGCCGGACGGAGTCCCTCCGGCGTCACGTACGGGCACGTCGGCGGACTCGAAGCGGAACTCGAACACATCCGGGAACTGACGGACTTGCCGATGCGCCACCCCGAGCTGTTCCAGATCCTCGGCATTACGCCGCCCACGGGGGTGTTGCTCCACGGTCCGTCGGGTACGGGGAAGACGCTGCTGACGACGGCTATCGCCAACGAAACGGAAGCTCACGTCGAACGCGTCTCCGGCCCGGAGATCGTCTCTAAGCGCTACGGCGAGGCCGAGGAACGTCTCCGCGAAGCGTTCGAGGCGGCTACACGGAATGCCCCCGCGCTCGTGTTCATCGACGATCTCGACTCGATCGCCGGAACCCAGGAAACGAACGGGAAAGCCGAACGCGGTATCGTCGCGCAGCTGCTCTCGCTTTTGGACGGTCTTGACGATGGCGATACGGTGACCGTCGTTGCCGCCACCGCTTCCGTCGACGCGATCGATCCGGCGCTCCGTCGCCCTGGCCGGTTCGACCGCGAGATCGAGATTGGCGTTCCGGACAAAGGAGAGCGAGAAGAGATCCTCCGCATCCACACCCGCGGAACGCCCCTCGGCGAGTCGGTCGATCTCGAAACGTACGCCGAGCGCACCCACGGCTTCGTCGGAGCCGACCTCGAAAACCTCGTAAAGGAGAGTGCGATGCGCGCACTCCGCCGCATCCGGCCGGCCGACCGGTCCCAATCGGAAGAGATCGATCCCACCCTCCTCGACTCGCTCCGCGTGACCGAGGCCGATTTCAACGAGGCGCTAACGGGTATCGAACCGTCGGCGTTGCGGGAGGTGTTCACCGAGGTGCCGGACGTCTCGTGGGACGACGTCGGCGGCCTCTCGGAGACGAAACAACGGCTCCAGGAGACAGTCCAGTGGCCGCTTGCATACCCGGACGCGTACGATCGAGTGAATTTGCGCCCCGCGACAGGCGTGCTACTGTACGGTCCCCCTGGGACGGGAAAGACGCTGTTGGCGAAGGCGGTCGCGAACGAGTCGACGAGCAATTTCATCTCCATCAAGGGGCCCGAGCTGCTCAACAAGTACGTCGGCGAGTCCGAGAAGGGCGTTCGCGAGATCTTCGCGAAAGCGCGTGAGAACGCGCCAACCGTCGTCTTCTTCGACGAGATTGACGCCATCGCCGGCGAGCGCGGCCAGCGGCTGAGCGACTCGGGTGTGGGCGAGCGCGTCGTCTCCCAACTGCTCACCGAACTCGACGGGCTCGAAGACCTCGAGGGTGTCGTCGTCATCGCAACCACCAATCGCCCCGACCTCCTCGACGACGCGCTCTTGCGGCCTGGGCGGTTCGACCACCACATCGACGTTACCGTCCCGGACGAACCCGCCCGTCGGGAGATCTTCGCGGTTCACACGAGGGACAAACCGTTGGCCGAAAGCGTAGACCTGGATTCCCTCGCCGAACGGTCGGACGGATGCGTCGGCGCGGATATCGAAGCGATCTGCCGGGAGGCGGCGACGATCGCAGTCCGCGAATTCGTCGACGACGGCAGCGAAACCGCCGACGCCATCTACGTCACGAGCAACCACTTCGATGCGGCTTTCGAAGCGATTGAACGCGGCCGCGACGGCTGGAAAACCGGCGTTTTCGACTTCGAGTTCGACATCGACGAGTCGACGGTCGAGTGACGGTGCCGACGCGTGAAGAAGGTTCCAAGCGACTTGATGGAGAGTGGCGGCCGCGATTGAGACGATAATCGGTCCGCCCGAATGGAAAAGCGACCTCCACCGGACCGTCGGCGAATCGGAAACCCAACGTGCGGGAAGAAACTGTTGGAGGCCATATCACCGATGGAAGAGTATCCGTAAGCTACCCACGACTACAGTCGTGGGCTTCCTCGCCCTACAGTTATGTGACAACGGGTGGTTCGCTTGCGTTCTCCATCATCATCCGGTAACATTCAAATAGAGTACCTTTTCAGCCTCGACGCACTAGCAGCGGTGTGAGCGATCTCGACATCGACCCATACGCCGCGTACTACGACTTCCAACCCGTTCACAGGCGTTCGCAGAACCCGATCTCAGGAAGTAAGCGCGCTATCGTCCTTCACGAACTCGGCCGCGCCGGTTCTCCATGCACCGATCGAGAGTGGGGTACGAAAGTAGAAGCGAAATGTCCAGCGTGCGGTGCGACCGGCAAGATTGTCGGCTGGCACGGGCGGACTAACTTCTATTCGTGTCACGCGTGTGACGCCGTGCTCAGCATCTCGTACTGACGATTTGCCCGGAGGTGGAAAGATTCCCGGTAGTTATTTCCGGTCATCCGGTCGTACACAACGCATGACGGTCGAAGACGAGTACGAAGCGATCTACGAGCGCGCTTCTCGGGATCCCTTCTGTACGTGGATCGGCGTCGAACTCGTGACGATATCGGAGGGATACGCCGAGGCAATCCTCAGGGTGAGACCCGACCACCTGAACTTCCACGGAACGCCGCACGGCGGTTGTGTGTACACGGTAGCCGACGCGGCGTTCGCGGCGGCGTCGAACTCGCGCGGCGAGAGGGCGCTCGCGATGGAGACGAACATGTCGTACCTGAGGACGGTCGAAGAAGGGGAAACGTTGCGCGCGGTCGCCGACGAAAACTACTGCGGGGAGAAAACCGCAGAATACGAGGTGGGCGTCTTCACGACAGCCGACGAGCGCGTCGCGACCTTCCGCGGGCGGGTGTACAAACCGTGAGCGTAAGCCGAGGCGTGAGTTCGATCCGAGGGACTGAGCGCAGACGGCGCTTCCACGTTCAGTGACGGCCCCGACGAGAGGCGCTCGTCTGTCGGGCGATAACGACGCCGCCGGAATATCCAGGCAGAAGGTTGAATGCGTTTCGACGGCCATTTAATGAGGCATGACTGACGACTTCGACGCGTTCAACGAGCAAGTGGAGACGAACCCCCAGACCGAGGATCCGCCGAGCGACCGCGGCGAGATCCCGAGTACTCGCTTCGAAGCGCAGGTGACGGACGTCGAAGTAGTAGGGGAGGACGACGATCGTCTCAAAGTCAGCGCCGAGACACCGGAGGAGAAGCGGGCGGACCGAGAGTTGGATGTCGACGAAGCCGGGCGTATCATGAGTCAACTGGACATCACCGACGCTCGGGCACTCGACGGTCAGCCGGTGTTCGTCTGGGAAGACGATGGCGGCTCGACCCACCTTGAATTCGACGTCGAGAACCTCGAATAATCGGTCGATCTCGGGTTTACCGTTGACCCGGTTTTCAGCCCTGAGCGGCCTCTATTCACGAACGGGTGATTTTGAACAGTACGCTAGACGATTTATGCGGGCACGTCTATAGCTACCACGAGACATGAGACGAGTACATCAGAGACGAATCAATAACGACGTGGATATCTATTCGGCTACCTGCAACGAGTCCAGAGAGTGCAGCCGTGCTGAGCAGCGTCGTCACGTCTCCAACGCAGGGTTGTACGATACCCTGACGGAATGGGGAGGCGGAGGACATCGATAATGTCCACCGAGCCGCGCGAGCGCTACGGGTGCTTCGTCGACGGGGCGTACGTGGACGGTAACGACGAGTTCGTCGTCGAGAATCCCTCCACCGAAGAATCAATCGCGAAAGTCGCCGACGCGGGCGAAGCTGGCGTCGAGGCGGCAGTCGCGTCGGCCAGCCGCGCGCACGAGGACTGGTCGACCATCGATCCCGCGGAGCGTGGCCGAATCCTTCGCGACGTCGCGGCACGTCTTCGGGACGTCGCGGGCGATCTCGCGTACATCGAGACGCTTGAGTCCGGTCGGCCGCTCTCGCAGTCAAGGGCGCTCGTCGATGGAGGGATCGACTACTTCGATTATTACGGCGGTCTCACGGACAAAATCCAGGGCGAGACGATTCCCGTCCCCGGCGAGCGGCTCGACTACACGGTTCGTGAGCCGCTCGGCGTCACCGGCCACATCGTCCCGTGGAATGCGACAGTGCTTCTCGGCTCCCGCAGCATCGCTCCGGCGCTCGCTTGCGGGAACGCTGTCGTCGCAAAGCCAGCCCTCGAAGCGCCGCTCTCTCTGCTCTCTCTCGCCGATGTCGCGACGGAGGCGGGCCTCCCCGAGGGCGTCTTCAACGTCGTTCCTGGCACCGGCGAGGTGACCGGGACGCGACTGACCCATCACCCGGACGTCGACGCTCTCGTGTTCACGGGATCTGTTCCGACCGGGCGGCAGGTAATGACCGCCGCCGCGGAAAACGTTACTCCGGTCGGGCTCGAACTTGGCGGGAAAAGCCCCTGTATCGTCTTCGAAGATGCGGATCTCGATCGAGCCGTCACGGATACGCTCAATGTCTTTCTCAATGCCGGTCAAGTCTGTTTTGCGACGACTCGACTCTTTATCCACGAAGAGGTGAAAGCCGAATTCCTCGACCGATTCGTCACCGCCGTCGAAGACCTGACGATCGGTGCCGGAGTGGACGACCGGGACCTCGGACCGCTCGTCTCGGCGACCGCACTCGACACCGTCGCCCGTTACGTCGACGGCTCGATCGACGATGGCGCAACAGTGCTCGCGGGGGGCGGCCGGATCGAGGGTGACGGCCACTTCTATCGACCCACCGTCGTTACGGCGGTCGACGACGATCATCCGATCTCCCGTGACGAGGTGTTCGGTCCCGTCGTGACCGTCTACGAGTTCTCCTCTGAAACCGAAGTCGTCCGGCGCGCAAACGACAGCGAGTACGGTCTCTACGCCGCCGTCTGGACAAACCGTCTCGACCGCGCCCACCGCATCGCGAACGAACTGGAGGCCGGTAGCGTCGTCGTCAACGAGTACCCGGCGACCTTTCCGCAGGCGCCGTTCGGCGGTTACAAAAAGAGCGGAATCGGCCGCGAGAAGGGCCTACAGGCCGTTGAGCACTACACGCAGCTGAAGAATATCACCATCTCGCTCTCCCCCAGTAGCACCCCCTGAAGGTAGCGTGAACCCCTCCAGGGTACCGACCGTGGCTCTCCTGAGAGGGATAAGATTCCCTGTAATATACCGTGACCGATGTGATCTAATCACAAGACAGGTACAAAGATAGTAGTGTAACAGAGATTGAAATGACATTACTGCGCGGAGCACTCGGGCGGTTCACCCATCGCAACGTCGTAACCGGACCATTTCGTCGTCCTGCGATCGATCCCGCGAAACCTCGACGCGCATCGAACGACGGTACGGGGTGTACGTACTTGCACTGCAGCGGACCGTTCGGGGCGATACCTGAATCGGATTCGTGTTAGAATGTATTTCAAAGTGTTTGGGGAAGTATGGCAATTTATATCATGATCGAAATTGTGAGATAGGCTGGAGGCTCCGGGAACGTGAGTAGGCCACAAATCACACGAGGCGACCGAGAACAGTTAACTGATACGCTCGATGTCAGCGCGTCTCTCGATGAGGAAGCGACATTGTCAGCGATAAAGCGGACGATCGAGGCAGGTACGGACGCGGACTTCGCTTCCGTCGGGACAGCCATCCGAAACGACCTCGCAGGGGAACTCGACGCCGAACTCCTCGAACGGGAACTATCGAATCTCGCGGCTCAGATCCAACGCCTTCCAGAGGTTCGGGAAGCGGGGATTCCAGGCGGTGAGAAGGAGCCAGCGGTGTTGTATCGTGACATCGCCGAACCCGGGTGGCACGTATACGATCACCTTCTCGACGTCGGCTTCTTCGAAAGTGCCGACGCCAACTCGCCGCGATTCGCGCCAGAACTCATCAAGAACACCGCGCACGAGCTTATTCGAGCCGACCCGTTGACCGCCGACCTGACCGACGTGGGATTCGACGAGCGCGAACAGCTCGCGCTCGTCATGAACGTGACGAACAACGACCTTCGGTTGGCTCGCTGGGTACCGACCAAGGAGATACCGGATGGGGTCGAATTCAACGTCGAGTTCGTCCCGCCACTCCACCAGCGGGCCATGGGCGGCGCGTTGCTGTGGATCAAGACGCTCGACGTCCACCTCTGGCAGAAATCGGTCCTGATCACCGATAGGATACTCGACGACGCGATCTGGGACGTAAAAGCGATGCTCGGCGGGCTGTACCTGTTGACGAAAGCCGCCCTCGAGGTCGCAGAAGGCGAACACGGATCACTCACGGACAGCCAGTTGACCGCGGCGCTGACAGCGGGCGCTGCGATCACGATCATTAATCAAGAAGAACTCTGCAGAGACGCGTTCTATATCACGGAAGAGATGCGCGCACCAAGCCGAGCGAGGTAAGATAAATGTCAATAGACGAAGATAGAGCGGTCAAAGCCGCACAGGACACGGTCGTCAGAGAAACGGACAACGGATACCGGGTGCTCGGGTCGCCCGACAAGTCAGTCACCCACCAACACGACATCGACCGCATTCCGGAAAAAGACGTCACTCAGGAGATGCTGAGTGAAACCGGTGAGAATCCCGAGAGCTGGCTGATGTACGGCGGTGGCTACGAACAGCACCGCTACACTACGTGCGATATCATCACCCCTGACAACGTCGGGGACCTTGAGCTCGAGTACGAGATGCGGGTCGGTGCCGGCTCCAGCATGGAGGGGACTCCGCTGATCATCCCCGGGGATCCCCCAATCATGTATCAGTCCAACGGACCGAACCACGTGAAGGCGATCGACCCTCGCGAAGCGGACGTCCTCTGGAGCTACACGTACGCGGTTCCGTCGGACGTGGTGCTCTGCTGTGACGACAACAACCGCGGCGTCGCCGTGTGGAAGGACAAAATCTACATGGCGACGCTCGATTCGGGAGTCGTCGCCCTCAACCGGTACACGGGCGAAGAGGAGTGGTACACGAGCACCGCAGACCACGAGCGGGGGTACTCCGCGACGTGGGCGCCGATCGTGCACGATGGGACGGTGTATACCGGAAGTGCGGGCGGCGAGTACGGCGTACGGGGGTTCCACACCGCCCTTAACGCCGAAACCGGCGAGGAGAAGTGGTTCACACGAACGTGTCCCGAGGAGGAGTGGGTCGGCGACAGCATCAACCAGGCAGCGGGCACCAACTGGATGACGGCCACGTTCGACGAAGAGCGGAACCGACTGTATCTGCCGATCGGTAACCCAGGCCCCGACTTTGACGGATCGGTACGCCCGGGACCGAACCGAAACACCTGCGGGACGCTGTGCCTGGACGCCGAAACGGGCGAGCACCTCTGGTTCCACCAGGAGTCGCCGCACGACGTCTGGGACTACGACTCAGCGTGCCCGCGCGTCCTCATCAAGGATCTCGAGATCGAACACCGGAACCAGACGAAGGACGTGGTCGTCGACGCCGGGAAGACGGGCTGGGCGTACACGGTCGACGCGGAAACCGGAGAACTCATCGAACGGAGCGAGCCGGGCATCCAACAGTTGAACATGTTTGGCATGATCCCCCACATCGACGAGGGAAGACGGGGGACGTTCATGCCGGGAGGGATGGGCGGCAACGACTGGCAGCCGCCGTCCTACAGCCCCGAGAACAGGCTCATCTACTACAAGATGCACAACAACGCCCAGGAGGCGTGGTGGCGGTTCGAGGATTTCGAGGAAGGCAAGAAGTATTGGGGCGGAATCCTTGAAGATGAAACGGAGGACATGCCGGACGACTACAACGGACACATCGCGTCCATCTCGGCGATCGATCCGGCGACTGGCGAGCGCGTCTGGCGCGACTGGATCGACGGTGAGACCTACCTCTGGGGCGGTACGATGACGACCGCAACTGGACTGATGTTCGCCGGTACGCAGAACGGCAACATGATCGCCTACGACGGTGCCACCGGAGATCGCCTCTGGGAGTTCGACTGCGGCGACAAGCCGATCTCCGGCGATCCAGTGAGTTGGTACGACCCCGGCACCGAAAAGCAGTACGTCGCCATTCAGATCGGAGGCAGCGGCTGGCTACGCCGCGGTCCGCGCGACGACCGACTCGTCGTCTTCTCGATGTCGGCGTAACGTCGCGGCCGTTCCCTTCATCTTGGCACCGCTGAGCAGACGGCTGTTTTCCACCTGGTAGTAAACCGTCGGCGACCACACACGGTGAGAGCGGTGTACTCTGGTTGGACGAGGTCGACTCAGCGGCGCGACCGCGGGGTGGATCTGCTCCGTTCGAGGCCAAACATATATGATGCCACGTGGTAATTGTCGGCATATGACGCAGCCGACCATCCACAGACAGACCCCGGAAACGAGGACGAAGACGGAGACGGAACCAGAGTCGCAAACCGCGGTCGACGGCGACGCCGAGACAACGGTCGAGGGCATCATCGACGAGATGATTCAGTCGCGAATCGGCGAACTTGAAGCAGAGATCGCGGCGCTCGAACGCCAGTTGGAGGCGGTCGATAACTACACCAAGATTAGCCTCAACGAGCGGAAGATCAAACAGTCGGAAGAGAACCTCCTGGAGTTTTCGGACTCGCTTACCGGATTCGCCGAGAAGGCGTTCAACGACATAAACGAGATCGAGGATCGACTCGATACACAGGCGTTGCTGTTGGCGTCAATTCTTGAAGCCCTGGACGACGAGGGCGTCGACGTCGATCTCACGGCAGTCGAACGGTTCCAGAAGGAGAACATCGTGACTGGTAGCGGTCCAGAGAAACGACTGGAGGAAGCCGTGAACAGGCTCTAACGGCGGTATCTGATCTTCCGAGTCGGGAGACGGATGGCGGGCGAAGCGACGACACCGCGTCCGATCGCACGATCACGGAACACGTGGGTTGGTTACACGTCTCGAACGCCGATGACGCGATCCTGGAGATAGTCGAGGTGCTGTGCGTTGTACACGATCTCGACCTCGTCGCTCACCGCCAGCGCCTGGCAGGTGAGGATGATGCGCTTCTCTTCGACCTCCTCCTCGGTGAGGATCAGGTCCATGTCCATCTCGACCTCCCCGTTCGCGAGGATTGCGGCGCAATTCGCACATGAGGCGGCTCGGCACTCGAACGGCCACTCGTGGGAGCGGTCCTCGGCGGCGTCGAGGATATATCGGTGTGCGCCGGCCTCGAACGTGCCGAAGTCGGCGGCGCTGAGATCCGCCTTCGCCGCTTTCTTGAACAGGTCCTCGTCGTCAGTGGTCCAGCCGTGCTCGTCCAGTACTTCGTAGTTGAGGTACTTCACGGTGGATGTCTCCTCCGGCTTGTCCTCGTCGCGGTCGGCGTCCCGCCCAACCTTGATGTTCGGGAGCTCCGTGTCACCCGGCATAGAGGTGGTATCGTAGCCCTCGTACTTAGCCGTAGTGCCGGCCTGTCCGGGCGGGCCGGTCGTTTCGCGGCGGTTCGTCGGCGACGGTGTACTATTTCCACCTCGTCCGAATTCCGACGAGGCGACAGCCTCCGCCGGTCACTCCACGTCGTCGTGGGTGAGGAGGTCGCGCTCAACCCCGGGGGGGAGGGAATCGTAGGTGACGACTTCCAGCAGGTTCCCATCCGGATCGAGGAAGTAGAAGCCCTCGAACTCGCCCCAGTCGTAGGGGCCCTGTTTGGGGAACTGGCCGTCAAGCGCTTCGACCAGCGCTTCGTACGTCGTGCGGTCGGTCGCGAACGCGACGTGCGCCTTGTCGAGGGGGTGATCGAGTCCTTCGGCGTCCCAGTTCTCGGCGCGCCCCGTCTCTGCCAACGTGACGACGGTATCGCCGGCTCTGAACATCGCGTGCTCTCCGCGGAAATCCGACGGCGGTCGGAGGAGGGTGAGTTCGAGCACGTCCCGATAGAACCGATAACAGTCGTCGAGGTCGTCGACGTCGACGTTGATGTGATCGACAGCGTCCATATCCTCCAACGTGGCTATGGCGTAAAGAGGTTTTCCGATCCTCCAAGGATCGAGCGAGAAACTTCCACTCGGTGCGGTACCGAAACATCGCGAATCGGGTTGCGACGGGTGACGTTGCGCCGCGTGACCCGCCCCCTCGGCGGTTACGTCGAAGACGAAGAGTCGCGGATCAGTCGTCCGATCCAGCGGAGAGGTGCTCCGATCGCTGGGGACGTGTTCCCCATCGCGGGGCCTCTCGGGGGGGGCTGAGAACGCCGATACCGATGGCCGGTTCTTCACCGCGGTTCTCGGCACCGTGGAGTTCGTTGCTCGGAAACACGTACGAGTCGCCGGGGTTCAGCCGATGCTCTTCGCCCGAAACGAGAGCCGTCAGAGCCCCGCTGATAACGTACCCGATCTGTTCGTGGTGATGATGGTGGGTCGGAAGCGTGGCCCCCGGTTCGACCCGCCAGAATTTCATGGACGTTCGTTCGCCTGCCGCGAGATCGGCCAGATATACGCCCTCTGCAACCTCTTGCGGTGCTCGGTCGGCCTCAGTGACGCGTTCCATGGTTTACTCCACCCTCCTGGTGGATAGCTCGCTATATAAAAATTCGTCCGTTATTTTTATGATATACTGGGCTGTCACTGAGTACGTATGCCAACTGCCGCCAAGGTGAGGCTGTTTCACCTTCCGTTCTCGTTCATGCTCCCTCAACGGGTGGCGAGCCGAGAGGGATACTTCGAGGACGAAGGTCTCGACGTCGAAGTCGTTGAGCGCGACCGACGGGACGTAGATTGGAAGTACATCCCAGCGGACGAGACGTTGACGGGCGATTACGGCGTCGATCTCTATCCTGTGTGTAAGTGGGAGAGCATCAAGCGAACGTGGGAGATGGACGACGGACGGATTGTCGCGAAGGGAACCTTCGCGGACCAGCCGTACGCCGTATTCACGCGTCGGGATGACATCAAGACGCCCGACGACCTCGCCGGCGTTCCCGTAGGCGTGAACCGCCGGACGGGTCAGGAGTACACCGCTCTCAAAGCGCTTGAAGAGCACATGGCCCCGGAAGCGGTTCGATTAGCTCACCACGGGATGCCGACCGATCGCCTCCGGGCGCTACGCAACGGCGATGTCGACGCCGTAATCCTGTTGGAACCACATAGTACGCTCGCCGAACACCTCGGGTTCGACCGCATCATGGAGTTTGAAAACCACATGGGCATTGTCGGGGCCGACGGGCTCGAAGGAAATGTGGTCGACCTGTTCATCCGCGCCTACGCGCGCGCCGCCGCGGACATCAACGCGAACCCACGGGCCTACCGCGAGCAGTACCTCTCGATGCTGGAGGTCGACGCGACGGTCGCCCCCGACCTGTTCGAGGACGTCGACCTCGACGCGCTCCGGGCCGACCTCGACGTCCCCAGATACGACATCCCCGAGCCGGCCGACAGCGTCGAACTCGATTCTCACCTCACCTGGATGAAACGGCGGGAGCTCATCGACGACGACGCGGACATCGACGCGATCGTCGCCCCCGGTGGACGATGACCATCGAAACACAGCAGGCCGCACTCGACGAGCACCACGACGACCCAGAGGACCTGCCGGTGATGCGAGCCCGATTCGAACACAACGGCAGTCCCCGATACATGCTCTACGCGATGAAGCGCCTCGGGCTGGACAAGGAACACGGGTTTCATCTCGACGTAAAACTCGTCTCGGACGAACTCGAAGGCGGGATGGAGACCGTCGAGGCGCGGCTACAGGACGGCGACGCGGATCTCATCGACATCGATTACATCTCGACGGCGCGCGAACGGGCTCACGGCGCGCCCATCGTCGCGTTCCATCCGTACGGCCGAACCGTCGGTGGACTCGTCGCCCCCGAAGAATCGGGTATTTCCGAGTTGACGGATCTGCCGGACCGTCGCGTCGGAGTGGTCCGTCGACTCGATAAGAACTGGATCCTCGTTCGCGCCGCCTGTCGGGAGTATCACGGGTTCGACCCCGAAGTGGAGGCTACGTCGGTCGAAGCCGGATCGAAGGTCGGCCTGACGCGGATGCTCCACGACGGGGAAGTCGACGCAATCCTCCAGTTTTGGCCGATCGTTCCCGAGATCGTTGAACGGGGACCGTACCGCGAGGTGCTCCCGATGTCGCGGCTCGTCCAGCGCCTCGCCGGCACCGACAACAGGCTCCCCGTCTCGACGTTTCTCACGAGCGAGGACTATCTCGCCCGTCAGCCGGACGCGGTTCGCCGGTTCAAGCGCGCGTACAGGGACGTCGTAGACCACCTCGTGACCGACGATCGGCTGTGGGAGGAGATCGGCGAGCGGTTGATGACGTACGACGATCCGGCGATCGTCAACGCTGTCCGGGACGGCTGGCGGGACATGGTCGTCCGGGATTGGGACGCCGACACCGTACGCGGGATGGAACAGCTGTTCGAGCACTTGCTCGGAGTCACCGGTCCCGACGCGCTGGGCGTCGATCACGTTCCGAGCGGGACGTTCCGGTTGGAGGTCGAGTGATGGACACGGTCACGTTTCAACTCAACTGGGAACCGAACGGGTTTCAAGCGCCATACTTCCTCGCCAGAGCGCGCGGTTTCTACGAAGAGGAGGGGCTGGACGTGCAGTTCGTCGAGGGGCACGGCTCGCCGTTCGCCGCCGAGCAGGCGGCCCGTGGACGAGCGGACGTCGGACTGGCGGGCGCAAGCGCAGTGCTCTCGAAACAGAGCGAAGGGTTCGACCCCCTCGCCGTGGCCACGGTCACGAAGAAGACGCCAGCTGCCATCTACACCCTCCGCGACGTCTTCGGCGAGCCGCTCACGCATCCCGAGCAGTTGGCGGGACGGACCGTCGCCCCCTCGGCGACGAAGACGCGCATCCTCGCAGCCCAACTCCTCGAAGACGTCGGAATCCGCGACCGGGTCGAGCTGCTTTCGGTAGATCCGAACACGCACCATCGCGTCGAACACAAACTTCTCGACGGTTCGGTCGACGCCGCGGTCGGAGTCGTCACGAACGGCGTCGAACTCGAACGCGACCACGGCCGTACGGCCGACGAGCTCCCTATCGGCGACTACCTCGGCGTCTATGGCATGACGCTCGTGACCAACCGCCGGTTCGCCACCGCGAACCCCGAGACGATGCGCTCGTTTCTCCGAGCAACCGCGCGGGGGTGGGCCGAGGCGACGACCGACCCGGCGGCGGCTATCGAGGCGCTCGTCGCCCGCAACGCGACACTCGAACGACGCCGCGTCATCGAGATGCGTAAATTCGAGGTCGCCGCCGACGGGTTACAATTCACGGAGCACGTTCGGACGGACGGCTGGGGAGCCCACGACGCGGAACGGTGGCACCGGCTCGGGTCGATGCTCTCGGAGACTGCGCTCCTTGATGGACCCATCGACCCGGACGCCGTCTGGACGAACGAGTACCTCGACACGGATGCGCCCGTCATTCGACGGTACGCCGCCCGAATCGGGCGGGACGGGGTCGATGAGACCGCTACGTGACGTCGGCGTTCCGCCCCTCGCGCGATGACGTACAACTTCGGCGTCTATCACTGGCGTCGACGCGCTCGGACGCTCGTCGCGAGCGCTCTCGCGGTAGCGGTCGGGGCGCGTCTCTTTGGTCGACGCGGACACATTCGTCGTCTGCTCGCCGCGGGGCTTGTTCTATGGGGACTCGATACGGGAGGGGACGCGCTCTCCCGGCTCCTTCGCCCGCCACCGTGGAGGCCTGACCGGGAGAAGTACGAGGCGCTTGCGGCTGAACTCCCCCTCGGATCGGCGAATCGGCTCCTGGATGTGGGCTGCGGTACCGGTCGCTCGCTCGTCGGTCTGGCGTCCCGACTCCCGGGGGACTGTACGGCGGTGGGAGTCGACGTCTTCGACGATCGCGTCATTCTCGGCAACGGGCCGAGGCTGGCCCGCCGAAACGCCGCCAGGGCGGGCCTTGAAGCTGCAACCGTCCGCGGCGACGCGGCCCGGCTCCCCGTCGCGGACGATTCGGTGGACGTCGTGACCGCCTGTCGAGTGCTACACGACCTTCCAGCCGAGGCCGCCCAACGGACGCTCGCAGAGGCACACAGGACGTGTAAACCTGACGGGGCGTTCGGCGTGCTCGAACTGCCGCTCCCACACGACAAATCCGCCGACCCGGTCGCGTACTGGCGCGATCGCGTCGCGGACGCCGGATTCACCGTCACGACTGTGAGAGACATCGAACTGGAGCGGGGGCGGTACATCATCGTCGTTGCCGAGCCGTAGACGAGTCCCGCCAGCACTCGCGTATCTCTCCGATGCGCGCCCTGCCCGTTCTCGCGTTGCGCACTCACGGGAGCAGCAGGCGCGATCGGACGGAGGCTGCCTCGCCTCGGTCCGCCACGGCGGCGTCGGCGAGCGCGGCGTCGCAGTCCCGACAAACGGACTGAGCGACGAGGTGCGGTTTTTGGCAGCAGGGATCGACGCGATCTTCCGTCACGACGGGCGAACCGTCGCAGGACGGACATTGCCCGAGACACAGTCGCAATCCCGTCAGGACGGACTGCCGGCGGTCCCGGTCGAACTCGATCCACCGGTCAAGGCGTTCCCGAAGGATCTCTGCGGCGGCGACGTCCGCAACGAGGGCCGCCTCCGACTCCCACCGGACCGATTTGTTCCCGTCCACGACGAAGGAACGCGCGCCGTGGCGCGAGATCGTCTCGGCGTCGAACAGGGCGCGCACGTCCGACGGCTCGACGCCGCGTTCGCGGACATCTCGAATTCGTTCGGTCCACGCGTCCGCGAACTCCGCCGTGAGATCGGCGGCGTTGTCGTTTCGGACGACTCCGTCGAGTTCGAACGGCGTCTCGTCCGCCTCCCCCCCTCCGGACACACGTTCGCGTTCGGCGAGACGACCTCCGCCGAGCGACCGATCGACCGGGGGCTGCTTGCCGAACAGCCGGAGAACCCACGCCGGAAAGTAACGTTTCGTGAGCGCGGGCGTGCCGGGGACGAGGTATCCGCGGGCGTAGATGACGGCGAGGAACGCGACGAACGCGACGAGACCGACCCACGCGAACGACGCAAGCGTCAGCGCGACCGCGACCGCGGCGGCGACGAACACGTTCACCGCCGTGCAGGGCGCACATCGATTCTCTCCGGTGTACTCCGGCTTACGAACTCGGGCTATCGCCTCGTCGAGCGCTGCCATACGTTACTGACCAACGGCGAGTCGGGAAATAACGTTGACGCCCCCTCGACCGAGCGCGACGAACGCGAAAACCGACGTGCCGACCGATGGCTCCTCGGTACGACTCCTCGTCATATCCCCTGCGAATGGTATAAGTCGCCATCGGGAGACATCGGATCATGTCGCTCAGCGTCCCGCCGGTCGTGATCGGGCTGCTCCTCTTTCTCGTCGGGGTCGCACTCGTCGTCGGAAGCGTCGAAACGTTTGTCGAAGCGATCGCCGAAAGCGCGCTTGGACTCGGCGTGTCGGGGTTTTTTCTGACGGTCGTGCTCGCGGGTGCGGACTTGGAGAACGCCGTGCTCGGCGTCGCGGCCGTCTCCGAGGGACTCCCGGGACTGGCGCTCGGGACGGTGTTCGGTGAGGCGCTGTTCATCCTCGGGGTGGGCGTCGGCCTCGCCGGTGTGTTTACCGCCTTTGAGACGGACGTGCCGCGAGCGTACCTGCTCTTGATGCTCGGCGCGCCGGCGTTACTTTTGGTGCTCTCGCTCGACGGAACGCTCGACCGCCTCGACGGCGTCGTTCTCACGGCGGCGTATCTCCCGTTGCTCCTCGTCGTGTACGGTCTCGAACGGCGGTCCGACGCGCGCTATCTGGCCGCAGACGCTCTCGACGGCGGAACCGACGAGACGTTCGAACTCGACCTCGACTTCGATCTCGACGTCACGGAACCGCACCTCGATCGACTCCGCGAGCGCTACGAAGGTTGGTTCGAACTGGGCGTCGCCGTGCTGGCAGCCGTGGGAATGGCGATCGGGTCCGAACTCGCGGTTACGGGCGCTCGGAGTCTGCTTACGGCTTTCGGCGTGACGGGCCTCGCGTTCGGTGCCACGGTTATGAGCTTCGTCGCCTCGATCGAGGAGGTGCTCCTGACGGTCGAACCGGTGCGCCGGGGAGCGCCCGAGATCGGCGTCGGCAACGTCGTGGGAAGCATGCTGTTTTTCGTGACGGCGAACGCCGGCATTATCGCGTTGATTCGTCCCATCGACACGAGCGGAGCGGTGTTTACTGTCCACTGGCCGTTCTTCCTCGCGCTGTTGACGGTCGTGGGGGTCGCTCTCGCGCGTGGACGGGTCGGGCGCACGACCGGTGCTGTGCTTCTCGTCGGATACGCCGCCTACTGGGCGGCAAATCTGCTCTGATCGAGGTGATCGACTGAGACGAGTGTTCGAGCGCGTCGACGCCGCTCACGGCGTGAGCAATTTGGCTTGATCGAGCGCCGTCTTAAGCCGCTGCCACTCTTCGAACCGTTGCCACCCCCATCCGTCGTCGCAGACGGCACCGCTCGGTCCGAACCGCTCTACCGCATCGGTCAGGTTCTCGGCATCACGCCCGGTAGCGTTGGACCTCCCCTCGCCGATCGTCCCCACGACCCGCTCCGGGTCGGTGACGGCCGCCTCGTACCCGGCGAGCGTTCCCGCGAGAAACGCGAGCACGGCCTGTGGACGCGTTCGCGCCACACGCTCTGTCGTCACGATCGTCGGCCCGTAGATGGGGAACTGATCGGCAACCGAGAGGACGTCGACCGTCAGTCCCTCGCTGGCCAGGTCCTGCGGATCGGTGAACGTTCCCGTCACGACGTCGGCGCGGCCCGATTCGAGGGCCGTTCGCTCCTCGCCGTCGACTTCGACGACTGTCGCGTCGTCAAGTAGCCGCAGTTGCGAGAGGAAGAGTCGCCCGAGAACCCCAGCCTCGGAGTTGCTCGACAGTCCAATGCGACGTCCGCGCAACTGCTCGGTGCGCTCGAGCCGCTCCCCGAACACGCTCCGCGTCGTGTACAGCACCGTCATCGCTCGCTGGAAGAGGGGTGCGAGTGGGACGACCGGGGCTCCGGCCGCCCGTGCTCGGATCGTCGTCGCCGCCCCGGCGACGGTGACGTCCACGTCGTCCGTCAGGAGCGCCTCGACGGCGTCTCCGGACCCTTCGAACGGTCGAAGCGTGACGTTCACACCTCGTTCTCGGTACCGGTTTGCGTCGATCGCGGCGAACAGTGGCGCGTGAAGGACGTTCGGATGCCAGTTCAACCCGACGGTCAGCGTCACGTCGGCCGAATCGAGCATGGGGATGTCGTCCGGTCGGAGCCTCTCTGCACCCAGTTTGCCCGCCACGGCAACCGCCTGTTTCAGAAGTGCGGTCGCGTGCGCCGCGTACACGCGTCGAATCGTCTCTCGAACATCGGCGTCGCAGGCCCACGCCTTCGGGGGGCGACCTCGAATATCCCGTCGGATAGTCGTCTCTGTGATGATGTTCCGCTCGACGAGACGGGCGACCGCTTCAGTGACGGCGCGCTGGCTTTCGCCCGTCCCGACTCGAATTTCGAGGCGCGTGGCGGGCGTGTCGGCGAACGTCGGTTCCCGCTCGCGGAGGACGAGATACCCCAGAACGCGAGCCGCTGCTCGACCCAGTCCGAGTGCCAGGCGCTCGATCAACTCTTCGTCCTCCTCGGACAACACTGGATACTCCTGGGTCCGCATCATTCCACGTCGGTGCTTGAGGGGTATAATACTTCTCGGCGGACGGCCGGCCGTGGTCGTATGGCGCATCGAAGTGTCCTCCTCCACGCCCTCAAGGGCGTGGCATCCCCCCATGGGATTGCGGCCAGCGGCCTTCGAGGTTTCAACTCCCCTTGGATGGCTGTGGCCCGGTCACTCAGGCCCTGTCTCCAGCCGAGTCACCGGCGCGCGTGTGTTCTCTGGCGCGACTCTCTCCGCTGGAGTAGCACGACAAAACACGCAGTACAGGCACTAAAACGCACCTCCGCAGGATATCCGGCTCGGCCACCGACGGCGGCTGGTCGGCCGGGCCTTCCGCTCAACCCGCGCGTATGCGCTCGAGACCTCTATCAGCTCTTCCGCGCCGCGTGCCTGCGTTCACTCGTTCACCCGCAAAGCGAACGCGTGGGGGGAATCGACCGGTGCGCGGCAATCATCAGTCGTCGCCCGGCGTTTCGGCCGGTGTGTCGGCCGGATCGATACCGACCTCAATCTCCGCGGCAGCCGCTTTGTATTCGGGGATCTTCGCGTCCGGGTCGAGAACGTCGTTCGTCAGCTGGTTCGCGGCCGCAGCCGCGAAGTGCGGCGTCGTCCAGATCGAACCTCGCTTGATATCCGGCGTCACGTTCGCCTTGACGACGATCTCGCCGCGACGCGAGCGGATCCTGACGTACTCCTCGTCCTCGATGCCGTACCTCTCGGCGTCCGCGGGGTGAACGTCAACGAAGTTCTCCGGCGTCCGGCGGTTGAGCGTCGGGGAACGGGTGCTCATCGTCCCGGTGTTGTAGTGCTCTTCGAGCCGCGCCGTCGTGAGCACGAGCGGGTAGTCCTCATCCGGGACCTCCGCAGGCGGCTGGTGACGCACGCCGCGGATCACACCGAGCCCGTCGTCGGTGTCGAACGACTCCTCGTAGAGGAAGAGGTCCCCCTGGTCGCCCTCCTCGTAGCACGGCCAGTGGATGCCCTCATGCCCGATCAGGTCGTACGTCATGCCTCGGTAGATCGGACAGACCTCTCGAAGCTCCTCGAACACCTCCTCGGGGCCATCAAAGTCGAATCCCTCTCCGAACAGGCGGGTGCCGAGTTCGCAGAGGATGTCGAGGTCGTGCCGAGTGTTGCCCGGGACCGTCGTCGCGGGGCGCATGAGCTGGACCCGTCGATCGGTGTTCGTCACCGTGCCGCCGCGCTCGGCCCAGGACGTCGCCGGCAGCACGACGTCCGCCAGCTCCGCCGTCTCCGACATGAAGATGTCCTGGACGGCGATGAAATCGAGCTCCTCGAACCGCTCTGCGACCCGATTCGCGTCGGGTTCGCTCATCACCGGGTTTTCGCCCATGATGAACAGCCCTCGAACGGTGTCGCCCGCGGCGTGGGAGATTTCGACGTTCGTCAGGCCCGGCTCCGGCGGTACTTCGAACCCCCACACCTCTTCGACGTCCGCCCGCTCTTCGCCGTCGACGTTAATGTACCCGGGCAGGACGTTCGGCATCGCGCCGACGTCGCAGGTCCCCTGGACGTTGTTCTGCCCGCGCAACGGGTTTACGCCCGTCCCGGGCCGACCGAGGTTGCCGGTGAGCAGCGCGAGATTGACCTCGTTTTGGACGTTGTCGACGCCGCAGCGGTGCTGGCTCATCCCCATCCCGGTAAAGATCGCGGCGTTTTCGGCCGTCGCGTAGATCTCGGCGGCCCGTCGAATGTCCTCCAGCGGAACGCCGCAGGTTTCGGCGGCCTCCTCCACGTCGAAGTCTTCGAGGGTCTCGACGAGGTGCTCGAATCCTCGCGTGCGTGCGTCGATGAATTCCTCGTCGTACCATCCGTTGTCCAGCACCTCCTTGATGACGACGTTCAACAGTGGGATGTCGGTACCCGGGTTCAGCTGGAGGTGCAGGTCGGCGTCGCGCGTAGTCTTGTTCGCGTGCGGATCGACCTGGATAACCGTTGTGTCGTCGAGAGCGGCCTGCTTGAAGTACTTGCTGTGAGCGATGGGGTGTTGCTCGCCGGGGTTCGCCCCCTGAATCCAGTAGACGTCCGCGGCCTCCCGGAGGTCCTGCATGCTGTTGGTCATTGCCCCGGCTCCGAGGCTCTTCCTGAGGGTGTAGACCGTCGAAGCGTGGCACATTCGCGTGCAGTTGTCGACGTTGTTCGTTCCGAATCGGCGGGCGAGCTTCTGTATGAGGTAGTTCTCCTCGTTCATCGCCTTCGAGCACCCGAAAAAGCCCATCGCGTCCGGGCCGTGCTCGTCTCGGATGCGTTCGAGTTCCGTGGTGATGCGCTCGAACGCCTCGTCCCACGTCGCCTCACGGAACGCGCCGTCCTCCCTGATCAACGGGTCCTTGAGTCGTTCGGGATGGTTGACGACCTCCGTCGACGCACCGCCCTTGATGCACAGCGCGCCCTCGTTCACCGGCGCGTCGAACCAGGGTTTCACCGCCACGTCGCCCTGGTCGTTTTCGGGTTGAAGCTGTAACCCGCACCCGACACCGCAATACGGACAAATGGTCTTGACCGGCTCGCTTCCGTCTGTCATGATGTATGGTACTCCACAACGGGGTTGCTCTGCGAGCAGCATCAATCTTCTCACCGTAGAGTGGGACTCAAAAACCGAGTACCGGACGGACGAGAGACGCGATCGGTCATCGACCGCAGTGTAACCGTCCCGTAAACTACCCCGACCTACTCGCTCGCCTTTCGGTTCGCTCCTTGAGGAAGGGGCATCCGCGCTGTACCGCCGGTGAATTTCCGAGCGTCGCGCCCGAATACTCCAGACGGCCCTCTCGGCGTCCAGGGCGAGTCATCGTTATCCAAGGTGATTTATCAGCTCGCGTCGTGAAATCGCCCATGACCCTCGCTTGCGCACTCATCGAGGAGCGGGCCCGCCAGTACGAGCGCGAGGAGCCACTGTTCGCCGTCGAACAAGACAACATCGAGACGTTTCCCGCTGCGTTCCTCGACGAGACGTACACATGGAAGGACGCCGAGTGGATCGTCCAGTGGTACTACCGGCGATTTCTCGGCGCGTTCCCGGATGGGGAGCGACGAGCGGGCGAGAAAGCCTACCGGCGAAACGAGTTCTCGACCGTCCAAAGCAGGATTCGTGCGGCAATCGAAACCGACGAGTCGACCGAGAAGATCCGTCAGCTCACGACGCTCGAAGGCGTCGACGTTCCCGTCGCCTCCGCGTTCCTGCTTTTCATTTTTCCGAAGCGGTACATCGTCGTCGGAGAACGGGAGTGGGAGGCGCTTCACGAAGCGAACGAGCTGACCGGCCGCTATCCCGGCCCCCCGTCTGCCAGCGAGTACGAGGTCTACCTCACGACGTGTCGCGAAGCGGCCGATCGATGTGCCGTCGATCTGTGGACGCTCTACCGTGCGCTGTGGCGACTAGCAGGCGAACATTCCCACGCCGAATGAAACGTCGCCCGAACGCCGTTGAACCGGCCTCCAGTCCCCACGGCGGTCCATGAGGGCGGAGGGCGTGGGCGGCTTTTTCGTGTCCGTACCTGTTCGGTCGAAAACACTATGCTACCTCCTAGCGTGGTTTCGTCCCATGGCCAAGCGAGACGAAGAAGACCTACAGCCCGCGGACGTCCGTATCCTCCGCGTTCTTCGCTTGCGACGCGCTGAGTACCCCTCTCTGATCGCGAGTCAGACTGGGCTTCACTTCTCACTCGTCGACCGACACTGCAAGCGGCTTACTCGGCGAGGATACGTCGAACCGGTGAGTGGAGAGGTGCTCTATCGGATCACTTCCCGTGGAGAGCAGTGCCTTGAACGGCTGTAGGCGCGCAGCCTGAGAAACGCGACTGGACGTCGGAGTACGCTTGGACATTCCTCAGCGGAACGGTCAGCTACCCACGACTGAAGTCGTGGGCTTCCTGCTTGAACTACTGTGACATGTCGGGGGACGCGGTCAGACCGCGACGTTCCGGTCGAGCCATAACCAAATCATTATTCTGTCGTTGTCTGCTGGTTCTACTTTCTTGATGAGTGTTTAGACATCAACCTATAATTGATAACGATCTGTTATTGACAAAATTCCATAACAATACTATATCTGTAATCACACGACGAAGAGATCATAACGATTCATAATGAGCAATAGTATCACACGACGCACATACCTCCCAAGGTGTGACATCCTCCAATGACTGAAGTCGTGGATTTTCTCGCCTAAATCCTATAACCCATCCTATTCTCCGAACCTTCTACGCTTTCGTGACTTCTCACTTCGTTTTGTACGATCTGAGTCGGGTCTCTCCTAGCGGAAGGAACGCTAACGGCTACACCCGAATGAGAACGCACCCTTCGCACTTGTAGGAAAATTGGCGGTGCAGCGACCGCCCGTTCGGCCACTCTCCGTCACGTACCGGGCGTTCAGCCGTCTTCACCCTCGCGGCGGTCGCCGCTCAGTCGTCCGCCGGTGCGGGGCTGTCGCCGCTCGCGCTGACGCCCGTGCCGGGTCCGATGTCGATCTCGAGCTCCTCGAGCTTCTCGTCGGGGACGACGCCGTCGACCCACCCGCGGTGTGCGTAGTACTCCTCTTTCATCTCCTCGAGTTCGCACAGTTCGCCTTCGGATGCGCCCTGCCCCGGGATCGCCTCGTCGCCCTCGACGAACCGGCCGGGGAGCGAGTCGTCGGTACCGTCGAAGCCCGCGAGGTTGTTGTAGTAGCGTTCGAGGTTGTAGACGCGCTCGCCCGCTTTCATCAGTTCGTCCTCGCTCACGTCGAAGCCCGTCATCCCGTTGTACTGCAGGACGTACTCCTCGATGCCCTCGGCGAACGCGTTGAACTTGCAGATGTCGAACGAGTCCGAGATCGCGTGCAGGTCCTGGAACGTCGCGGTCAGCTCGCCCTTGCCCTCCCACTCGTAGGGGTCGACCTTCTCGGGGATACCGAGGATCTCCGCCGCCGGCGTGTACCCCCGCAGGTGGCACGCCCCCCGGTTCGACGTCGCGTACGCGATCCCCATCCCCTTCATGCACCGCGGGTCGTATGCGGCGATGGCCTGCCCCTTGACCGAGAGTTTAGAGTCGTGGGCGTCGAGTTCGTCCGCGACGTGCTCTTGACCGCCCGCCAGCAGGTCGCCGAGCTCGTCGTCACGGCGCGCGATGCGCCCGAGCAGATCGATCATCTCGTCGGCGTCGCCCCAGTCGATGCCGTCGCCGAGCTCGTCGAGCGACCCGTTTTCGGTGAGCTCCATCGCCATCGCCATGATGTTGCCCGCTTCGATGGTGTCGATCCCGTAGTCGTTGCACCGGTCGATCATGACCGCGATCTTGTCGCGGTCGTCGTTGGCCGAGTTGGTACCCAGCGCCCACGCCGACTCGTACTCGAACGACTCCATCTTGACGTTCATCTCCTCACCCTTGTGCATCGTCTGCACCTCGACCTCCTTCTTGCACGCGACCGGACAGGAGTGACACGTCGGCTCGCCGACGAGGATGTTCTCGCGGACGTTCTCGCCGCTGATGCGTTCGGCGTCGAGGTCCTTCGGCCGATCGGTTTCGCCGTCGTTGTAGGAGATCGCGGAGGTGTACTTGCCGTTTTTAGTGGGATGACCGTCCATCTCCTCGGTGATGTTCATGAGGACGTTCGTGCCGTACACCGAGAGCCCACCCTCGTTGGGCGCGGTGACGTCGGATTCGCGGATGAGATGCATCGCCTGCTGGTAGCCCGTCTGGAACGTCTCGGGCTCTTTGGGCTTGGGCATCCGCGTCCCGGACTTGACGACGACCGCCTTGAGGTTCTTCGAGCCCATCACGCAGCCGGTTCCCCCGCGTCCGGACGCGCGGTCGTCCTCGTTCATGATGCACGCGTAGCGCACCTGATTTTCGCCGCCCTGGCCGATCGCCATCACGCTGAGGTTCTTGCCGACCGAGCCGTCGACCTCCTCGCCGAGGTGCTCGATCGTGTCGTGGACGCCCGCTCCCCACAGGTGGGAGGCGTCGCGGAGTTCGACTTCGCCGTCCTCGACGAGGGCGTACACCGGCTTTTCCGCTTTGCCGGTGAAGAGGAGGCCGTCGAAGCCGGCCCACTTGAGCCGCGCGCCGCTCCACCCGCCGTGGTGCGAATCGGTGACGGTCCCCGTGAGGGGTGACTTGGTGCAGACGGCGATGCGGCCGCTCATCACCGTCTGGGTGCCGGTGAGCGGGCCGTTCATGAACGCCAAGAGGTTGTCGGGGCCCATCGGGTCGACGTCGGGTCCCTGCTCGAAGACGTACTTGACGCCGAGGCCGCGCGCGCCGATGTACTTTTTCGCGTCGTCATCGTCGATGCCCTCGTAGCGGACGTCGCCCTCGGAGAGGTCGACCCGCGCCACGTGATCCTGAAAGCCGCCGAGGTCTGTCATGGTAACGTCTGCTTCTTACATACGCGATCCACCATGTTAATCATTATCGCAAGTTAGAAACCAATATCGGTTACGTCCGTTCGGGCGAGGCGCGCTGTCCAGCGGTCGGTCGCCTCGACCGATTCGGTCGACGCTCAGGGCTACTTAACGGGACGCGATTCGAGTACGGGCGCGCCCTCGGCACTGAGACCGAGGATACCTCCTCTCGCATTGACATCTCTCGCGCCTGAAGACGCGGATATGCGCTCGAAACTTCTATCAATTCACGCGCTTGGGCTGTCTCCAGTGCTGTTCCACTCGACGAGCGGTTTCTCGTGGTGTCCTTCGCGTCCACCATCAGTCGCGCTCGGGGTCGCTTCCTGCAGCGCTCGTTCGAAGTGCTCCCGCGTAAGGACGATCTCGTCGGCGTCCATGTCGTCGGATCGGACGTATCCGCGGACCGCCGACGCCGCTGCTTCTCGACAAACCGCTTCGATGTCGGCCCCCACGTATCCGTTGGTGCGTGACGCAAGGTCGTCGACATCGACGTCGGTCAACGGTTTGTCCCTCGTGTGAACCGCGAAGATCTCCCGACGGGCGGGTTCGTCCGGGACGGTAACGTCGATGTGGTGGTCGAACCGCCCGGACCGGACGAGCGCGTCGTCGAGGAGGTCGGGGCGATTGGTGGTTGCGATGACGACGACACCCTCGAGGTCTTCGAGCCCGTCGAGTTCGGTGAGCAGTTGGGAGACGACGCGCTCGCCCACACCCGAGTCGCTCAGCCGCTGGCCGCGCTCGCCGGCGATGGCGTCAATCTCGTCGAAGAAGACGACGGTTGGCGCGTTCTCACGCGCTTTCGCGAAGATCTCGCGAACGCCCTTCTCGGACTCGCCGACGTACTTGTTGAGCAGCTCGGGCCCCTTGATGGAGATGAAATTGCTCGTCGACTCGTTCGCGACCGCCTTCGCCAACAGCGTCTTTCCTGTCCCAGGGGGACCGTATAGTAGAATCCCCTTTGCCGGCGTTAGGGACACTCGTTCGTACGCGTCCGGGTACGCGAGCGGCCACTGGACTGTCTCCTGGAGTCGTTGTTTCGTCTCCGAGAGGCCGCCGACGTCGTCCCACGAGACGTCCGGCACCTCGACGAATACTTCCCGTAGCCCCGACGGTTTGATGTACTGGAGAGCGTCCTCAACGTCGGTCCGGGTGACTGCGAGAGGACCGAAGACGGTAGGATCCGGACAGTCAACCTCGGGCTTGTGGGTCCGATCCACACGACGGAGTGCGCGCATCGCGCTCTCCTTTATGAGGCTTTCGAGGTCGGCTCCGACGAATCCATGGGTACGCTCGGCGACCGTGGTGAGATCGACATCATCGGTCAGCGGAACATGACGCGTGTGGATACGAAGGATTTCTTCACGATCCGCCTGGTTTGGCACGCCGATCTCGATCTCGCGGTCGAACCGTCCAGGACGACGAAGCGCCGGGTCGAGTGCCTCAACACGGTCGGTCGCTCCGATCACGAGACAGCGGTCACGTCCGCTGAGGTCGTCCAGTGACGCGATTAACTGAGTAACAACTTCGGTGACTGCATTCCGTCGGTCGTCGTGACTCCCGGAGACCGCGTCGAGGTCGTCAATAAAGATGATCGACGGGGGGTTCTCCATCGCCTCCTCGAAGGTCACACGGAGCCGATCCGCCGCCTCGCTGCGCCGTCCCGAGGCGAGGTTCGCTGCCGAAAGCGGCTGGAGGTGGGTGTCGAGTTCAGTGGCGACGGCCGTCGCTAGCAGGGTTTTTCCCACTCCCGAAGGACCGTGCAAGAGGATGCCGGTAGGCGATTCGACACCGAGCGAACGGAGCAGCCATGGACGTCGAATCGACAGTTCGACGAGCTCTCGAATCTGTGCGAGTTCGGCGTCGAGCCCACCGACGTCACGATACGTCACCGACATTCGCATCGGCCGTCCGGTCAGACCGGGGACTGTCTCGTTCTCGCCCGAAGCGACCGAGACGTACGTCCGCTTCGAAATGACGACCGGACCAGACGGCTCCGTGTCGACGACGTGAACTAGAAGCCGATGCACGGCGTCAGCCGGATACGAACTCGACTTCGATCCCGACGTCGGCTCTTGGGGAACAGCCAGCGTTTGTCCGGCAACGACGCCGCGACCGACGAGCTCGCCACGGAGGGAAGCGCCGACTGCCTCTGAAACGTCGAGATCGGGCAACGAGATTGTGATGTGGTTCGCTGGGTCGACGCCGATACGCTCGACGTTGACGGTATTACCCACGTCGACGGAGAGGGTCCGCCGAAACGGTCGGCCGATGCGAACGGCAGTTTCGCCGAGCGTCTCGGACGGAACCGTCCGAGCGCTTGCGACCGCGATGCGCCCGTCCGGTCCTGCGAGACGCACAAAATCGCCGTCAACCGCGCCCAGCGCGTCCATCACTGTAGCACTCATCGCGGCAAGGCCATCCCCTAACTGCCCCTTCGCCGCCGGCCTGACCGTGAGATCCATCGTTTTATATCCTCCCCTGAGTCGGCGGTTTACAAGTATCCAAGGGTAGTCCGCGAAAGTCGTTCGCTAGATCCGCCGGCCCGGACGAGCGTCGTCCCGTGGTCAGTGGCGACGCCCGTTTTCGAAAGCGGTTTCGAGCACTCAGCGTTTGAATGGTAACGAATACTCGCAGGGTCGGTAACGATTGTTCGTGTAGTTAACGTTATGCCGCACAAGGCCAATGGTTCGCTCGGCACATGCCACAAATTGGCACACCGACCGTCACGTCCGACGATCGACGCGAGCTAGCGTCAGCGTTCGGGATCCAGAATCCCCCCGGAAGTAGGGATTTAACATTCGAAGAAATTCAGGAATCGGTCCAGACGGGGACGGATCCAGGGTTTGCCTCGAAGAGTGCAGCGATTCGAAACGATCTAATCGACGAACTCGACTTGGATCTCATCGACGAGACACTGGCCAGGATGGAAGCTCGAATCGAACGGCTCCCGGCGGTTCGAGAGACCGGCATCCCGGCCGGAGAGAATGAGCCCGAACGACTGTACCGTAAGCTCCTCCCGCCCGCCTGGGAAATCTATCACCACCTCAGTGCGGTGGGATTCTTTGCTAACGCCGAGGAGAACCTCCCGGCGTTCACCCCGGAGACGATCGAACGAACGGCTCACCAGTTCATTTGCGCGGAGACGCTGATGACCGCGTTGAGTAACTATGGATTCACCGACCGTCAGCAGACCGCGTTAGTGATGGACGTCGTCACCAATAACACGCGTTTGTCGCGGTGGGTTCCGACGAAGGACATCCCGGAGGGCGTCGAGTTCGATGTCGAGTACGTCCCGCCGATCCATCAACGGGCGATGGGTGGCGCACTGCTCTGGATAAACGCACTTGACAGACACCTCTGGCAAAAGGAGATTCTCATCACCGATCGCATACTCGACGACGCGTTCTGGCATGCTAAGTCGATGCTCGCCGGACTATACGTGATGACACGCGCTGTTCGGGCGATCGCGGCGAGCGACGACGACGAGCTCACCGATGCCCAAACGACCGCCGCGCTCACCGCTGGTGCCGCGATCTTGATCGTTAATCAAGAGGAGCTGATGAAAAGCACGTTCTGGATAACCGAGGACAAGCGCGCTCCCAGTAGGGTGCGGTAAACAAACAGGTACATTCGACAATGGCAATCGAAGACGACGAGGCAATCAAGGCGGCTAGCGACACAATCGTTGAAGAGACCGAGCTGGGATACCAGGTTTTCAACGCCCCGGACGAACCAGTCCTACACCAAACCGATACGGACCGCATTCCCCGGTTCGACGTCACACAGGAGATGCTCGACGAGTCCGCGGCCGATCCCGAAAGCTGGCTGATGTTCAGCAAGAACTACGAAGCCCATCGGTTCACCCCCTGCGATGTTGTCACGAAGGAGAACGTCGCGGACCTCGAACTCGAGTACGACATGGAGGTCGGGGCGAACTCTAGCATGGAGGGGAGTCCGGTCGTTGTACCGGGCGATCCGCCGGTCATGTATCAGACGAATGGTCCGAGCCACGTGAAAGCGATCGACGCTCGGGAGGGCGAGGTGCTCTGGAGTTATACCTACCCCGCCCCCGACGACGCGGTGCTCTGCTGTGACGACAACAACCGCGGCGTCGCCGTGTGGAAGGACAAAATCTACATGACGTCCCTCGACTCCGGTGTTCAGGCGCTCAACCGGTACACGGGCGAAGAGGAATGGTACGCGAGCACCGCGGATCACAAAGAAGGATACTCCGCAACGTGGGCACCCATCATCTGGAAAGGGATGCTGTTCACCGGCAGTGCGGGCGGCGAGTTCGGCGTTCGGGGATTCCACTGCGCCTACAACGCCGAAACCGGCGAGGAACTCTGGAGACTCAACACCTGTCCGGAGGAGGAGTACGTCGGCGACAGCATCAAGCAGTCCGGCGGGACGAACTGGATGACCGCAACGCTCGACCCGGAACGAGAACTTCTCTACTTCAACGTCGGCAATCCGAGTCCCGACTTCAACGGAACCGTCCGTCCCGGACCGAACCGGAACACGTGCTCGACGCTTTGCGTCGACCCGAAGACCGGCGAGGTTCAGTGGGCGCACCAGGAGTCCGCCCACGACATCTGGGACTACGACTCGGCCCACCAGCGGATGATCATCCGCGACCTGGAAATCGACCACCTCGACACGACCACGGACGTCGTCTACAACGGGGGGAAGACCTCCTGGACGTACACGATGGATCCGGATACCGGGAAACTCCTTGTCCGCGGTCAGCCGATGACGCAGCAAATTAACATGATGACGATGGTCCCACACGTCGACGAGGAGCGAGACTACGTGATGCTCCCCGGACTGCTCGGCGGACACGATTGGCAGCCCCCGACGTACTGTCCGACGACCGGTCTCTGCTATCACAAAACGCTTAATACGCCTCACGAAATCTACTGGCGGAACGAGGAATACCGGCCCGGGGAGAAATTCTGGGGTGGGATCGTCGACGTGGAACCGGACGAAGAGATCATCCCGGACGAGTACAACGGCCACATCAGTGCTATCGTGGCTGTGGACCCGGCAACGGGGAAAGTGAAGTGGCGCGACTGGATCGACAGTGATCGATACCTCTGGGGCGGCACGATGTCGACGGCGACTGGCCTCGTCTTTGCAGGAACGCAGAACGGCAATATGGTCGCGTATGACGGTGAGACGGGCGAGCGTCTCTGGGAATTCGACGTTAGTGACAAGGCGGTCAGCGGTGACCCGGTCAGCTGGTATGATCCCCAAACCGAGAAGCAGTACATCGCTATTCAGGTCGGCGGAAGCGGCTTCGTTGGACGGGGACCGCGCGGCGACCGGCTCGTCGTGTTTTCGCTCGAAAAATAACGCCTCCGAAATCCTTCGCCGAGACGGCACCGATTTCGGGCCCTTGTCGACGTCCGATCGTTCGTTCGCCGTTGAGAAGAGATTGACTACGCTTGAAAACTCGTATAATCGCTCGATACGGGCCCCAGTGGCTCGGGATGAGGGCCCATCCGTCGTGCGTTCGATTGTCCGATTCGCGGCCGAATGGTAAACGTCACAGTCGCCGCGCTTTGGGGGACCGCGCTCTTCGACTCCGCCCTACTCGCTCGGCTTCGCCCCGTTCGTCAAAGCGAGGGCTTAGCACCCCCACTACCACCGCTAAAATGTCGCGGCGGGGAGGGACGCGACTCAACCCCGGTTCCGGGCGATATCTCGCACATAGTCCGTCTGAATCGCACCGCAGACGATTTTCACCTCGTCACTCTCGGGAAAACAGGTGCACGTCAATCGTAGGTTCATCTCGTCGATTTCCTCGTCCTCGAGAAAGAGGTTCATCTCCATTTCGGCGTCGCCGTCTACCACGACGCCGGTGCACATCGCGCATGTACCTGAGCGGCACTGGAACGGCCACTTTAGATCGTTCTCCTCTGCCGATCTGAGGAGCGACTCGTTCCGCTCGGCTTCGATGACGCCGTAGTCAGCGTGATCGAGTTTGGCCTTCGCCGCTTTCTCGAATAGATCGTCGTCTTCGATATCCCAGTCATTCGCGACGATCGCTCGATAGTGGAGATACGTTACCTTCGATGGCGATCGATCTTCGGCATCCGTTGATTCTGAACTCGGTTTCACCGCCGGAAGATCGAAATCCATGCCCGTAGGCACGGTGCAGGGACACTTATATATAATGGAAAATAATGTTATGCGCGCTGCATGAGCGTACGACTGGGTTCGAAGCGGGAGGAGATCCGTCTGCGTCTAATCGCAATCGTCGGCTAAGGGGATACGTTGACGACGAACGCACCGCGTCCGCCGCGGAGTGGCTCGGTAACAGCAATTGACCACGCGCGGTCGCGCAGAGCGTAGCTAGATACGAGGAGTTCGAACGTAAAGGCTGACGCGACTATCCGGCGAAAACACTTCTTCAAACTCAGGACGTGTCGGTGTCTTCTTGCACCTCGAGGATCTCGACCTGCGGAATGAATCTCTCGCCGCCACCCGTCCGGATCTGTGTCGTCCGACCGGGGAGATCGGGATCATCGTCGTCGGCCAATTCCTCGGGGACCGAAATCGCGACGACCTCGTCGAGGGTGATGGTCCGACGCTGGATCGGATCTCCGTCGCGTTCGACGGTCTCCCACGTTTCGACCGCGAGGTCGCTCATATCCTCGCCGAAGTACTCCTCCGAATCCTTATCGACCGAGTCTTCCGTCTGGGATTCGCCGGCCGTTCGATTTCCGTCTTCGACCTCTTCGTGTTTGTACTGATACAAGTATACGAGCATCGTCGTGATTACGCCGGCTACCGACTAAAATATTCGCCATGGACATTTCTGTAAGATCAATTAGCAGATATATCTCACTAATGCGAACGCTGTGCAGCGAGAATTATCATCCTCCATCCCACGTGATATCAACGTCTGCGAGCCACTAGTGATCATGCCCGGACCGACGACACCGTCCTCCGTCCGCCGTTTTTCGAAGCGTCAATTTCACAGAATTATTTGGATTCTCGGAGAACATCGACGGCGCTATGTGCCGACGATCACTCGGAAGACGCTCGCCCGAGGACGGCGACGGCGATCGACTCGTAGAGTGGTTCGTGATCGACTCGCAGTCGGGCATTTCGAAGTTGGAGAGCGAGATACTCGTCAGATTCCGAGGGCGTCGAGAAGATCGAATCCCGTCCCGAACCATTCCATGATTTGGAACCCGACGTAGATGCCGACGATGCCCATCACGCCGGCCAACTCGGGCGGTGCCGGAACCGGAATATGGAGGAACTTGAATAGGGCGCCAGTGAAGACACCGGTGCAGAACGCTATTACAACAATTTTTGTATCCATCGTGTCTGTGTAAGGCGTCTACTCGGCGTACGTCTCAAGGGCGCTGACCACGGTCTCCTCGTACGCGTCGCCGTCGACGCCGAGCGCGACGCGACAGTTCGGCTCCTTGCCGTACACGCCGTGTTCGTCGAAGACGGTCGCCCCGTTGGACGGACCGCCCGTCGTGTCGATTTCGACGTACGCCTCTTCGAACCTCAGAGAGTCGGCGACGACGTCGGTCAACACGACCGCGTCGCTCGCGAGCCCCCCGTCGTGGCCGAACTTCGTCCGCACCTCCTCGACGCTGAACTCGAGAATCCTCCCCATGGTCGCGAGGGGTTCCGGTCGTTCCGTAAACCGGCGAATCTCCGCGGTGGGAACGTAGACGTGTTCGGTGACGTCCAGTCCGACGAGTTTCGGGGCAGCGTCCTGAACGACGCGTGCCGCGGCCGGGGCGTCGACGTACATGTTGAACGACGCCTGCGGGGTGACGTTACCCGTCGTCTTCAGTGCGCCCCCCATCACGTAAATGTCGCCGACGAGGTCGGGGAGCGACGGTTCGGTCGCGACGGCGAGCGCGAGGTTCGTCTGCGGACCCACCGCGGCGATCGTGAGCTCCTCCCCATGTTCGCGCGCCTGATCGACGATGAAGTCGACCGCACTCCGCTCGATCGGCTCTGTCGTCGGTTCGGGAAGGCGCTCCATCACAGACTCCGGCAGACCGTCGGGGCCGTGTATCTCCTCGGCCGTCACCAGAGGGTCCGAAAACGGCCTGGCGGCCCCCTTCGCGACCGGAACGTCCGTTCGGTCGACGAACTCCAAAAGCGAGAGCGCGTTGCGCGTCGTGTTCTCGACGGTCGTGTTGCCCATCACGGTGGTCACGCCGACCACGTCGACGGCGTCGCTCGCGAGGGCGACGAAGAGCGCTATCGCGTCGTCACAGCCGGGATCGACATCTAATAGTAATTTCTTGGTCATTGGTAACGGGTGTATCTAGTTCGAGTAATTTGATAAGTGTTTTCAATCGGACGTTCTCAGTTCTGCTCGCGTTCGATCGACGCCAGCAGTTCGTCGACGGACAGCAGCGGTTCGGACAGGCCAACCAGCTTGCCGAGCCGCGTGATCGCCGGCGGCTGGACGTCCGCCTTCCGGAGTGTCGTCTCGGCGGAGAGCACCGCACGCGGATCGCCATCCAGCAGGAGGTTCGCCTGTGAGAGAACCACAACCCGATCGGCGTACCGCCTGACGAAGTCCATGTCGTGGGTGATCACGACGACGAGTTTCCCTTCCTCGCCGAGAGCCGTGACAAACTCCCCGAGGATCGCCTGGCCGGGCGCGTCCTGTCCACTCGTCGGTTCGTCGAGGACGACGACCGGAGTGTCCATCGCGGCGACCGAGGCGACGGCGACGCGTTTTCGCCACGAGATCACGAGGTCGTAGGGGTTCCTTTCTTTGCTGTTTTCCAAGTCAAACTGACTGAGCGCCCGCTCGACGAGCTCGTCGATCGTCGCGTCGTCGTAGCCGAGGTTTCGCGGGCCGTACCGAACCTCAGACTCGACGGTATCGTGAAACAGCTGATCGTCCGGGTTCTGAAAACTCAGCCCGACGTCGTGGGCAAGCTGGGCGACCCGCTTCTCGCTGGTATCGGTCCCTTCGACGAAAACACTCCCCTCGGTGGGCTTCAGAAGGCCGTTCAGGTGCTTGACGAGCGTCGACTTGCCGGCCCCGTTCTGTCCGATGATACAGACGCAGCCCTCGTCCATCTCGAACGAGACATTTTGCAACGCTCGCACACCGCCCGGATACGTGTGGCAGAGGTCGTCGAAGACGACGCGGTCAGTTCTCGCCGACGCCAGATCATCTCCGGACGCCGTCAGCTCGTCTCGGGGATCGCCGGCGTCGCCGGTGTCGCTCGCTGCGGCCGTCGAGCCATCGGGCTCGACGACGCCGGATCGGTCGAAGCTGCTCGCTGAGTCGGTCACGACCGGTTGCCGTCCGCTCGTCGCCGCGACGAGCGGTTTCAGCTCCTCGGCGCACGCTGCGAGCGTGATCGGCATCGGCTCGGAGCGGTCGACATATCCCGCTTCTCGCAGTCGGTGTCCCACGCGGACTGGCGTCGGCACGGGTATCGGAAGCGAACGCTCGACCGCCGCTGTCAACACGTCCCGCGGCGCTCCCTCGAGCTGGATTCGGCCGTCGTCGAACACCAGCAGCTCGTCGACGTGGGGGACGAGGCGGTCTAGGTTCTGGCTCACCATCACGACCGTGAATCCCTCGCGGTTCATCTCCGTGACGACGCGGATCACGTCCTCGGTCCCCTCCGGATCGAGCTGCGCCGTGGGCTGCTGGAGGATGAGGATCTCCGGTCGCATCGCCAGAACCGAGGCGATCGCGACGCGCTGACACTGCCCCCCAGAGAGGCGCTGGGGGTGTCGGTCCGCCAGCTCCTCGATGCCGACGAGGTCGAGGGTGTCGAGCGCGCGCTCGCGCATCTCCTCGCGGGACAGCCCCATACTCTCGAGCCCAAAGGCGACTTCTTCGAGCACGGTCGACGTCGCCCCGGTGAGCTGGTCGTAGGGGTTCTCGAAGACGAACCCGACGGTCGAGGCGAGGTCGCCGAGCGTTCGATCCGTCGTCGGCGCGCCGTCGACGGTGACCGAACCGGTGAGGTCGCCCTGGTAGAAGTGCGGGATGTGCCCCGCGACGAGCCGGCAGAACGTCGCCTTCCCGGCGGCGCTCTCGCCAGTGATCCCGACGAAACGCCCCTCAGCGATCGAGTAGCTGACGTCGCGGAGCGCCATCTCCCCCGTCGGCTGGGCCGCGTACCTGAACGACACGTCTTCGAGTTGGATTATTGCCATACCACGATCCTCCCGACGACCGCGAGTGCGACTCCGGCGACTGCGAGCCACCGGATCGCCTTCTCAACGCTCGGATCCGGTACCTTGAAGAGAAAGGTACGTTCGTTGGTCGAGTTGAACCCGCGCGCATCCAGCGCGAGCGCGCGCGTGTTCGCCGTGACGAGCGTACTGATCAAAAGCGGTGCGAGAAGCGCGACGATCGAAGTCAGACGCGTCCGGAGGTCTGCCTCGGTGTCCAGCCCCCGAGCTTGCTGCGCTTCCGTGATCGACTTCGAACGACTTCGCATCTGCGGAATCATTTGTATCGAGGCGATAAAAACGTATGCGAGTTTGTTCGGCACGCCCTTGTCCATCAGCGCGACGCGCATCTTCTGCGTGGGACTCGTCGTCGCCATCAGCAGGAACGAGAGGATGAGCACTAGCACGCGGAAGGTGATGAGTACCGCGGCCTCGAAACCCGCCTCCCACACGGTTACGGGTCCGACCGTGACGAGCGGCGTTGTCTGATGCGCCGGGTTCAGAATTCCCTGTATCACCAGCAGGAACGCGCCGAACGGGACTATCAGCGCCCCGACGAGCTTGAAAACGACGCGATGGACTCCCGCGACGGCGACGAGCAGCGCGAGCAAAACGGCGAGGATTGCGGAGACTCGATAGTCGGGGATGACGAACACGATGGCCGACAGACAGAGTGCTACGACGATCTTCGTCACCGGGTTGAGTCGGTGGACGACGCTCTCTCCCGGCTGGTAAATCGTCTCGTCCATCAATGATTCACCTCTCCGGCGGGGAGTGCCGTCCACGGTTCGTCCGATTCGGCTTTCATTCTGTAGTCACTTAGCGTAGACGCGCTGGCCCTGCGGTGGGAGGAACTGGGTTGGGACGGCCCGGCCGATGAAGTACGCGACGAAGGCGGTTCCGCCCTTGTCCACGACTTCGACCATGAGCTGGGCGGACAGCGCGCTCTCGACGAGGGTCTGTCCGGAGGCCAGGATGACGCCGGTCACGAGGCTCGCACCCGCGCCGGTGACCCCACCAAAGACCATGACGACGATCGGGGTGGCTACGAGTGTAGCGACGATCGGAAGGATGAGCGCCGGGACGATCACCTTCTTTACGCTGCCGAACCAGCCGCGCCGCGCGAGAAAGCCCGCCGTTAGTCCGATCGCTACCGGAACGGGAACAAACGCGAGCTTGACCGGGTTGCCGAGAAGGGTCGCGATGACGTTCCCGAGACCGCCGGTGAGCGCGGCGGCCCAGGGGCCGGCCAGAATCGCGATGAGGACGGTCCCGATGTTGTCGAGGAACAGGGGGAGTTTGAGCGTGTTCGTGATGATGCTCCCCGTCGTGTTGATCCCGATTCCGATGGGTATCAGCACCCAGGTCGTTGTCGTGAAATCTTCACTTATCTGTGATTTGAGCCGGTGGAAAGCCCCGCCGGTGGTCTCGGTTTGCGATGTGTGTTCTGCCATCAATTATCACAGACCTCAAATTCTACCGCCTCTACTTAAACCTTCCCCTGCGAGGGCGGGCGATGAACTACGCCTCGTCGTCCACCGCAACCGTCACGTAGCCGTCGAAGTTGAGCAGCACCGACTGCGCCGTGTCCCCGAAGAGCGCCTTCCCCGTCGGTGAGCGACGCGCGCCGGGGACGAACACGTGGTCGCACCCGTTGCTCTCGACGACTTCGATTATCCGATCGGAGGGACTCGTCGCGCCGACGATCTCTCCGCGGGCGAGATATTCGACACCGCGGCTGCCGAGCACCTGATCGCCGAGCCGTTCGGCGACAGCCTGAACGAGCTCTTCGGCCGTTTCCGGTCGGCGGGAGTCGTTCGTCCCCGCGTGGTTCCAGAGGCCGTCGAGCTCTTCCCGAGCCGCATCGTCGTCAAGCAGCGCGAACACCACCACCCCGACGCCGAGCCCGCCCGCGATCTCTCCGGCTTCTCGGAGGAGTCGCACGCTTGCGTCCGACTCGTCGACGACTACCAGTAGTCGATCCATGGGAGGGGGTCTCGCGGCACCGTCATAAATGTGCGCCTGCGCTCGCGGCGACGTCACGGGCCGGCGCGTCACCCGAGTCGTTCGAGGCTCTCGACGATCACGTCGCGGCACCGGTCGGGGTCGACGTCGACCGCCGCTTTGCAATTCGGCTCCTCGCCGTAGACGCCGTGTTCGTCGTAGATCGTCGCACCGTTGGACGGTCCGCTGGTCGTGTCGACCGCCACGTACGCGTCCTCGAAGGTGAGCACGTCGTCGAGGATCCCGGCCAGCACGACCGAGTCGCTCGCGACGGTCCCGTCGAACCCGAACGATCCCGTCTCGTTGTCCGCTTTGAGCCGGAGGATGTCCGACACGACTTGCCGGTACTCGTTTTGTCCGTCGAAGCGATCGACGACCTTGCTCGGCACGTAGGCGGGTTCGGTGACGTCCAGTCCGACGACGTGCGGGTAGCCGTCCTGGACGACGCGGGCGGCGGCAGGCGCGTCGACGTAGAAGTTGAAGGACGCCTGCGGGGTGACGTTGCCCGTCGTCTTCAGCGCCCCGCCCATCTGGTAGATGCCGTCGACGAGCGACGGGAGTTCGGGCTCCTTCGCGATGGCGAGGGCGACGTTCGTCTGCGGACCCACCGCGGCGATCGTGAGGTCGTCGTGCTTTCGCGCCTGGTCGACGATGAAGTCCGCCGCGTGGTCGCCGACCGGGTCCGTCGTCGGTTCGGGGAGCCGATCCCGGATCGGCGCGGGAATCCCGCCCTCGCCGTGGATGTACTCCGCCATCGTCAGCTCGTCGGCGAACGGCTTCGCGGCTCCCTTCGCGACCGGAACGTCCGATCGGCCGACGAACTCCAACAGCGAAAGCGCGTTGTGCGTCGTGTGCTCGATGGCGGTGTTGCCCATTACGGTGGTCACGCCGACCACGTCGACGGCGTCGCTCCCCAGGGCCATGTACATCGCCAGCGCGTCGTCGAGTCCCGGGTCCACGTCCAGCAGCAGCTTCCGTGTCATTGGCTGTCGTGTTCCCCGTTGCGGTCGGCTTTGATAAATGTTCCCACCGCCCGCCGCGTCCGTCGACGTGCGGTGTGGTGGGGTGAAAGGGGAGGAGATCTGTCGGCGGCTACGCGGGTGGCTCGTCCCACTCCTCGCCGTTGTCCTGCGGATCGTACCCGATGACGTCGCGGGCATGGTCGATGTCGAACCACCGGCGGTCGTTGTCGCTCACGCCGTAGAAGACGTCGAACTCGACCTCGTCGTCCTCCAGACAACGCTCGACCATCTGCGCGAGGTCGCGGCGGGACTGCCACATCGCCTTCATCCGCGCGACCATCTCCTCGTACTCTTCGCTCCTACGCTCCCACCTGCCGTCGTCGACGCCGTGCTCGGCGTCGCCGTACGGGTGGTCGTACGCCTCGTGGCGGACGCTACAGATCCGGAGTGCGTAGAACCGCTTCGGGTACTCGAAGTTCTCCACGTAGTAACGGCCAAGGTCCTCGTCGTACGCCTTCGATGCGCCGTAGTACGAGTCGGGGCGGTGCGGGGCGTCCTCGTCGACCGTCAAACCGAAGTCCGGGGAGTAGATCTCGGGGGCGTTGTCGACCTCGTACATCCCGACGACGTGGTTGGTCGACCCGAAGACGAACGTCTCGACCTCGGCCTCCTTGGCCGCCTCCAGCGCGTTGTACATCCCCCGAATGTTGTTGTCGAGGGTCTGCTCGAACGTGCCGTCGGTCTCAGGATAGCCCGCGAGATGGATCACCGCGTCCTGCCCGTCGAAGGCGGGACGGATCGATTCGAGATCGGAGACGTCAGCGACGAACGTGTCGTACTCGTCGCGGTCCGACCGATTCAGGTACGTGAACTCGTAGCGGTCGTCGTCCGCAAGCTGGTCGATGATCGCCGTTCCGACGCGTCCGAACGCGCCTGTCAGCAAAACGTTCGTGCTCATGCCCCAAGCATCCCCCGTCTCCTACAAAAGCGTTTAGGTGGGGAAGATTCATGAGGGATGCCCGCAGAGTCGCCTCCGATGACTCGACCGATACTGGAGTACTACGGACTCTCGTCGTTCTCCGTCGAATACGGTGACGTTCGCATTCTCGTCGATCCGTGGCTCGACGGTCCGGAGTGGTCGACCGCCTCGGTGGACGACTTCGACGATCTCGACTACGTCTTCGTCACCCATGGGGCCTACGATCACCTCGCCGACGCCTACCCCGTCGCCGAGCGAACCGGTGCGCAGGTCGTCACCGAACCCGCGGTCGCGGACCACCTCGTCGCGGAGGGGCTTCCCCCGGGTCAGGTTCGGCGCGTCATCTGGGGCAACGCGTTCACGGAGAACGGGTTTAGCGTTCGAGTCCTCGAAACCCGCCACCTCTCGTATTTCGAGTCCGGGGATCGGCGGCTCTCGGGGATGCCGCTCGGCTTCCACTTCGAGTTCGGCGGGGCGAGCCTCTACTACGTCGGTGACACGTCGCTATTTTCCGATCTCGAACTGTTCGTTCGACTCAACGACCCCGACGTCGTACTCCTTCCTGTCGGCAGTGCCCCGGGCGACCTGGCACCGCTCCCGCCCCGCGACGCCGCTGAGGTCGTTTCGTGGCTGGACGTCGAAACCGTCGTCCCGGTCCACTACGTGCCGGGGAGTAACGAGGTTCGTGAGTTCGAAGCGAACGTCGCGGCGACGGGCCGCGCGGACGATTCGCCGAACGTCGAGGTGTTGAACGTCGGCGACAGGTACCGGATCTAGCCGGCGAGCGCCAGGTTCCGGAATCGACGATCGTCAGATTCTGAAACCGTCGAGCATGTCGTCGTCGAGAACGACACCGTGACCGGGTCGGTCGGGAAGCGTGAGAACGCCGTTCTCGGGTTCGAGCGGGTGCTCGATGACGTCGTCGAACGCCTTCACGTCGGTGTCGCGGTAGAAGAACTCGATCCAGAGACCGTTTTCGATGGCGGCGAGTAACTGGACGTGCAGGTCCCAGTTGTAGTGGGGCGCGATGGGAATGTCGTAACAGTTCGCCAGGTGCGCGACGCGCATCCACTCCGTGACGCCGCCGACGACCGTCACGTCGGGTTGGACGATGTCGACCGCCTTCTCGCGGAGGAGTTCGGCGAAGCCGTACCGCGAGAACTCCAGCTCGCCCGCCGCGACGGGGTAGTCGAGCGCGGCATTGACCTCGCTCATGAGCCCAACGCTGTCGGGCATTACCGGCTCCTCGATGAAGTACGGATCGTACTCGGCAAAGGCGCGACAGGCGCGGACCGCCTCCTGCTTGTTCTTCCACTTGCCGTTCGCGTCGAGGAGGAGCGTGCGTTCGTCGCCGACGGTCTCGCGGGCGACCCTGACGCGCTCGACTTCCTCCTCGACGGAGAGCCGACCGACCTTCATTTTCATCACGTCGTGGCCCCGGTCGACGTACATCTGCATCTCCTCCCGGAGCCCCTCTAGCCCCTTTCCTTCGCGGTAGTACCCGCCGCTCGCGTAGGCGGGAAGCTCGTCCGTGTACGCACCGAGCAGTTTGTAGAGGGGCTGGTCCGCGTCCTTCGCCTTGATGTCCCAGAGCGCGATGTCGATGGTCGAGATGGCTCGGACCATGACGCCCTTCCGGCCGACTTGGACCGTTCCATCGAACATCTCGCGCCAGAGTCGCTCGGTGTCCCGCGGGTCCTCGCCCAGTATCATAGGCGAGAGGACGTCCTCGACGGCGTCTGCGATCAACCCCGCACCCCCGTAGCCGAGCGAGTAACCGAGTCCCTCGGTTCCGTCGTCGGTGCGGATGTAGGTGATTGCGTGATCGCGCTCCTCCACGACGCGCGTCGCGAACGCCACTGGCTGTTCGAGCGGGATAGATACCGCGAAGCTCTCGACTTCCGTGATCTCCATGGGTTCGTTTGTCACCATCCCTCGATGCTATAAATAGATTGTGTCGGGGGCGACCCTCGCCGTCGATGCGCGAGGTTGCCGTGTCGCCGACGCGCCATCGTGGTGTCGACGCGCCGTGCGTAACCGCGGCGCTAACGCTCTCATTCGCGTGACGCCGCCGGAGCGTGTTCGAGGGATCAGATCAGCGAACCACGTCGGCGGAGAGCACGCCCACGCGTTCGACGGCAGCCTCGACCGTGTCACCCGCAGCGATGACGTGCGCGCCGGGCGTCCCCGTCGAGATGATGTCGCCGGGTTCGAGCGTCATCACGCGCGAGTGATACGAAACGAGTTCCCGCGGCGTCGTCATCATGTTGTCGACGGAGTTTTCGGCGACAACAGCGTCGTTCACAATGGTCTGAACGGTTAAGTCTTCCAGCGGCCCGACGGCATCCTGCGTGACGATCCACGGTCCGATGACGATGAACGAGTCAAAGCTCTTCGAACGCGTGAGATACCGGGGATTGCGTTCGAGGATGTCCTCGGCGGTCATGTCGATGACGGGGACGTAACCCGCGATGACGTCGTCGACGTCGGCGAGCGCGACGTCCGAACACTGGCGGCCGACGACGACGCCGAGTTCCGCCTCGGCCGTTACGCGGTCGGTCAGTTCCCGGGACGGAAGTCGTATCGGACCGCCTGGTCCGACGGCAGCCGTTCGCGGCTTCATGAAGCTCGCCGGCTCGGTTGGGCGCTGCTCGTTCAGATCCGAGGCGTGTTCTGCGTAGTTCAAGCCGATGCCCCATAGCTTCCCGAGCGTCTCAAGCGGAAGCGTCAACGGGAGCTTCTCGGCCGAGATCGGCCGCGCCGTCGCGTCGGTGGGATCGGGGAGCGTTCCGTCAGCGGCGGCGCGAAGCGCGGCTGTCACATCCGTCAGAGCAGGATTTGCCGCGGCGAGCGGACGGAATCCGTCCTCGTCGCCGAGCAACGGCGTCCCGTCTTCGGTTCGAGCGATGTACGTCATTGTCGTGTTAGAGGTTCGATTTGAGCGCGCCGCCCTCGACGGGGATCGCAGCACCGTTGATGTAGCTCGATCGCTCCGACGAGAGATACCCGACAACGTCGCCAAGTTCAGTCGGATCGCCCAAGCGTCGGAGCGGAATCGCTGAACTCCGCGTTTCCAGTCCCGACTCGTACGACTCGTACTCGCCACGCTCGACGGCGTCTCGAACGAGCTGTTGCGTCCGCTCGGTCTCGTGAGGGCCGGGGAGGACCGCGTTCGCGCGGACGTCCGGTGCCAGTTCTTTCGAGAGCGTTTTTGTCAGGCCGACGAGGCTCATGCGGACGGCGTTCGACAGCACGAGCGAGTCAATGGCCTCCTTGACGCTTCGCGACGTGATCGCGACGATCGTGCCGCCTTCCCCGTCACGAAGCGCATCGGCCGTCCCGCGGACGAGGCGAACGGCACTCATCACCAGGAGATCGTACGCGAAATACCAATCCTCGTCAGAGGTCTCCAGGAACGGCCCGCTCGGCGGGCCCCCTGCGTTGAGTACGAGATGGTCGAGACCGCCGAACTCCGAGAGCGCCGCGTCGACGAGTGCGTCGACGTCCGCTTCGACCGTCAGATCAGCTCGCTGGGTGAGAACGCGTCCGCGTGCAACGGATTCAAGTTCGTCGCGCGCGGCTTCGAGTCGGTCCTCGTCACGGCCGTTTATCATCACGTCGGCACCCTCTCGTGCGAGAACTTCCGCCGAGGCGAATCCGAGACCACTGCTCGACGCTGCGACGAGCGCGGCATTTCCGTCTATACCAAGGTTCATGCTACCGTACAGTACTCATTTCACCCACTACATAAAGCTTCGCTGTGGAATCCGCGCGGGGAGCGCATGCATCGCGGTTGACCGAGGCGGTTCTGAAGTTTTGTATTACTGAACTCCGTCCTTGTATCGCGTGAGTCTTGTACGATGTGCAGGGAGAGCAATGTCGGCTCTCTCGCTCGTCACCGCATCTCCTTCACCGTCATGAGCGCGCCCACCGTTAAGCGACCGCGCCAGTCTCCCCGTCGAATGACGCGGCCTCGGCGCGAACCGCGAACGATCGAATCGCTACTCCCCGTTCAGTAATAATAAACAAACCTTTTGTAGATGTTCGCCAAACGCTACCGCATGTCCACAGCGAAAAACCCGGTTCGGTCGGTCGAACGTTCCTTGGAGATCATCCAGGTGCTTCGGGAGCTAGACGGTGCCACCGTCACTGACATCGCGAATCACCTCGACGTGACGAAGGGGACCGCCCATAACCACCTGAGCACGCTATTGGCCCACGAAGTCGTCGTTCAACGGGAGGGTGAGTACCATCTCGGCATCCGGCTCTTCGAGATCGGCGAGGAGATTCGAAGCGGGAAGCAGATCTACCACGTCGGCGTTCCCGAGGTCAACAAGCTGGCGGAAGAAACTGGTGAACTGGCGAATATTCTGATAGAGGAGCATGGGTGGGGAACGTACCTTCACCGCGCGCAGGGGGATCGGGCACTCTCGCTTGATACGGGCGTCGGTGCGCGAGTACACCTTCACAACACAGGTCTCGGAAAGGCGATACTCGCCCATCTTCCCGAGGAGTACGTCCGCGACGTTCTCGATCGCAACGGCATGCCGGCGACCACCGATAAGACGATCACGAGCCGAGGTCACCTGTTCGAGGACCTCGCCGCGATTCGCGAGCGCGGCTACTCGCTTGATGCCGGAGAGCGCGCGGAAGGGATCCGCTGCGTCGCCGCCCCGGTGATTACGAGGGACGGGGAGATTCACGGGGCGATCAGCGTTGCCGGGCCGCGCGGCCGAATGAAGGGGGAGAGGCTCGACACGAAGATCCCGGAGCTGGTCACGAACGCGGCCGACGTCATCGGTATCAATCTCTCGTACGCGTAGTCTCCCGACGACCGTTTAGTATTACTATACTTGAAACGCCCCGCAGGGGTGCGATTCGTGTTCGGAGCGATGTGCGATTTAGCGATATTGAACACGTGGATCATCTCGACTGCCGTACTTCAGTGATGAATCGACCAAGCGTTACAGCCATAGCCACGTTACGGACGTAACTCATAACGAAAAGGAATCACGAAATCCCATCATTCGGGTGACTCGCAGCCGTCGGCGTCGACATCACACCTTGATCGATGGTAAAATCTGGATTGTACCCCGATGAGTACCGACGATGCCATCGATTCGCCGTTACAGATCCGATACGATATTGTGAATCGAGCGCCAAAAAGAAACGCGCTGGGGATGTAGGTGGTCGCATGTATCCGAACGCGAGTGTGAGCGATCGGCGCTCGCGGCGAGAAGGTGTGTGACAACAATACCAATGTAACGTATTTGTATCGACCGATTCGGATCACTCGTTCGCAGATAATGTCGGTGTCTTTATGTATTCTTTGCGGCGGAGAAGCGAGCGCGCATGGAGACGACAGATGGTCAGTCGCGCGGGCGCTCGCGGTCGATCCAAATGCGTATTCACATCACCTATCGAGACTTGCGAAATTAGTGATGACGAGCGTCGGATCGATCACCGACGGAGTCGTCGGTTGAAAACCATGCGACGGTGCCGTCGCTTCGGCGATTCGAGAATGACTAGATGACTCCCGTCGAGTCGAAGCGCTCGATTTCCTCGCGCGAGTACCCCAGGTCTTCGAGGACGGACTCGGTGTCCTCCCCGAGATCGGGCATCGGTTCCCGCTGGACGGCGGCGTTCCCCATGTCGAGCGGATTGTCGATGAACCTGATTGGCCCGTTCGCCGTCTCCATCTCGCGGACCATCCCCAGGTGGACGGTCTGCGGGTGGTCGAGCACCTCGTCGATGCGGTTCACGTCGCCCCACGGGAGTCCCGCGTCCTCCAGTCGGTCGGCCCAGTAGTCGCGCGGTTCGGTCGCGATCTCGGCTTCGACCGTTGATTCGAACGCCTTGCGGTGCTTCATGCGCGTTTCGTTCGTGGCGAACCGCTCGTCCGCCAGCAGGTCCGGACGTTCTATGACCTCCTCGCAGAACAGTTCGAAGTGGGGTTCCGAGAGGACGGCGAAGTTGACGTACTGGCCGTCGCTCGTCTCGTGGGGGCCGTACGGCGTGAGCAGGTGGTGACGCATCCCCACACGCTCGGGAATCTCGTCGGCGTACCAGTACTTCAGCGGGAAGTAGCCGAGCCACGAGAGCATTCCGCCGAACATGGTCACGTCGAGTTCCTGTCCTTCCCCGGTGCGTTCGCGCTGGAACAGCGCGGTGAGCGTCCCGACGACCCCGTACATTGCGGCGTTGATATCACAGACCGAGAGCGGAATCTTCGCGGGGGCGTCAGGACTGCCGTTCATGGGAATGAGGCCCGTTTCGCCCTGCATGACCATGTCGTAGGCCTTTCGGTCCTTGTACGGGCCGTCCCGGCCGTATCCAGAGATGTTGAGATAGATCAGCGATTCATTCTCCCCGCGCAGCGACTCATAGTCGAGGCCGAGGTTCTTGACGACGCCGGGCGAGAAGTTCTGCACGACGACGTCGGCCTTCGCGGCCAGTTCCCGACAGATGGCGTTTCCTTCCTCGTTCTTGAGGTCGAGTTCGACGCTCTTTTTGTTCCGGTTGACCCAGACGTGCGCGGACGAGTGGCCGCGGACCGCCGTGTCCCAGTGGCGGTTGACGTCGCCGACGCCCGGGCGTTCGACCTTGACGACTGTTGCGCCGAGGTCGCCGAGGAGGCGGGTGCAAAACGGCGCGCTGATGCCGCTTTCGAGGGCGAGCACGTCGATGTCGTCCAGTGCGTACATCGCTTCTCAGTACGAACGGGGGAGGTCGAGAACGTGCTCCCCGATGTAGTTGAGTATCATCTCGTCGCTGATTGGCGCGATGCGTGTGAGACGCGCCTCGCGGTAGAACCGCTCGACGTCGTACTCGACGGCGACGCCGTAGCCGCCGTGCGTCTGCACGGCGGCGTCGGTCGCCTCGGACGCGGCCTCGCGCGCCACGTACGCGGCGATGTTGGCCGCCTCGCCCACGTCGCGCCCCTCCTTGAACGCCCGCGCCGCCTGGTAGGTGATGGTGCGCGCGGCCGTCGTGCGGGCATAGGCGTCGGCGAGTGGGTGCTGGATGGCCTGGTTGCTGCCGATCTGCCGACCGAACACCTCGCGTTCCTTCCCGTACTGAACGGCCCGCTCGATGGCGACCCGAGCCAGCCCGACCGCCTCGGCGGCGATGACGACGCGCTCCTCGTTAAGTCCATCCATCACCTGGTAGAATCCTTCGCCATCCTCGCCGATGAGGTTCTCCACCGGTACTTCGAGGTCCTCGAACCAGATTTCGTACGAGGGGACCGCCGCCCGGACGTTCTTCTCGATCTCCTCCGCGTCAACCGCACCCTGCTCCTTCGCGTCCTCAATGTCGACGAGGAAGAGACTCATCCCCCGCGTCTTCTTTTCGACCTCGTCCTTCGGCGTCGTGCGGGCGACGAGAACCATGTAATCCGACGCGTGAAAGCGCGAGCACCACGTCTTCTGCCCGTTTACGATGTAGGTATCGCCGTCACGCTCTGCGCTCGTAGTGATGCTGGTCGAGTCGAAGCCCGCGTTCGGTTCCGTGAGAGCGAAGCACTGGAGAAGCTTTTCGCCGGTCGCCAGTTCGGGCAGGAGCTCCTCCTTCATCTCCTCGCTCCCATAGTTGAGCACGGACCGCGGGATGAACATTGCGCCATGACACGCCATCGACCCGTTGAATCCCGCGCCGCTCGCCGAGATCTCTTCGAGGACGATGGCCGCTTCGAGCGGGTCGAGTCCCGCTCCCCCGTACTCCTCGGGGATGACGGTTCCGAGCCATCCGTGTTCGCCTAGCGCTCGGACGAAGTCCGCGGGGAACGCCGCGTTTCTGTCGTGTTCGCGCCAGTACTCGTCGTCAAAATCGTTGCAGATGCGTCTCACTTCTCGCTGAATGAGCCGCTGTTCCTCGGTGAATTCGAGCACACTCTATACACCGCCAGCGGTCGCATAAAGATTGTGCTACCGAAACGCACACGCATCGATCGCCAACGTCGGGAACCGCGCGCCGGCTGAGACGATCTCGAAGATTGAGTTCTGTCTCTCCGTATTCCGAAGTTGTGAGAGCGTTGTCCGCTCGCACGGGTGGGCGCCGACGCGTCGACGGCGCGAACGAGTTCGAGCGCCTCCCCGAAGCTACAAATACGCCCTCGTCGTGGAGTGAATTATCATGAAATTTGGACTGCTCCTCGTCAGCCAGTACGACGAATCTCGGCCCATGCGAGGGATCAGCGACGAACTCGCCGCGCAGACGGAACTCGCGCGGGACGTGGGTTTCGACGGCGTCACGGTAGGCGAACACCACGTCACGGACAGCGACCAGTACCTGCTGAACGAGGCGGTCGTCGCCCACGTCGCGGAACACGTTGGCGAGATGGATCTCTGGACCACGCTATGTCTCCTCCCGTACCACAATCCGGTCCGCATCGCGGAGTTCGGCGCGACGATCGACGTCCTGACCGGCGGTCGGTTCCGTCTCGGCGTCGGCCTCGGCTACCGGCAGGCGGAGTATGACGCGTTCGGCGTGTCGAAAGCCGACGCCCCCGGCCGACTCATCGAGGGCGTCGAGATAATCAAGCGGCTCTGGACGCAGGAGTCGGTGACGTACCACGGCAAGCACTTCACACTCGAAGACGTCTCCATCCGCCCGCAACCGCTCCAAGACCCGCGCCCGCCGATCTGGGTCGGCGCGAGCAACGAGTCAAGCGTCCGCCGGGCCGGGCGGATCGCGGACGGATTCATTGGCGCGCACGTCCCGTTCAATCTCGCGAGACGCCAGGTGGACGACTTCTACGACGAGCGTGGGGTCGAAGGCATCGCCGGCGGCGAAGTCGGCTTCATCCGGGAGGCATTCGTCGCGGCGACGGAAGAGCGGGCCGAACGAACGGTCCGCGGACCGCTTATGGACAAGTACGAAAGCTACAGCGACTGGGGACAAGACGACGCCATCGAAGCCGACGATTTCGGGTCGCCGTGGGAGAAACTGCGCCACGAGCGGTTCCTCGTCGGCAGTCCAGACGACGTCGTCGCCGACATCGAACGCTACCGCGAGGAGTTGGACCTCGATTATCTTGTCGTCCGCACCCAGTTCCCTGGGAACGACTTCGAGGACGTCCGCGAGTCGATCCGGCTATTCGGCGAGGAGGTCATCCCCGCGTTCCGGTGAGCGACGGCCGCTGCGGGGTCACTCCTCCGCGTTCCGCTTCGGGATGAGCACCGTCCGCTCGAACTCGATGACCTGCTCGCCCGTCTGTTTGTATCCCCGGGTCTCGACGGTGACGATGCCGTCGCCAGGGCGGGACTCGCTCTCGCGCTTCGTGAGCACCTCGCTCTCCGCGGAGAGCGTATCGCCGTGGAAGACGGGATTCGTGAGTCTGACGTCGTCCCACCCGAGGTTCGCGACCGTCTTGTAGCTCACGTCACTCACGCTCATCCCGGTCACTACCGCGAGGGTGAGCGTCGAGTTGACGAGACACTCGCCGAACTCAGTGTCCTCGCCGTACGTGTCGTCGTAGTGCAGGGGATGGTTATTCATCGTCAGCAGGGTGAACCGAATGTTGTCGTCCTGCGTGACGGTCCGCTTCGGCCGGTGTTCGTACACGTCGCCGACCCGAAAGTCCTCGTAGTATCGGCCGTACTCCTCGCGGTATCGCCCCTCATCAACCTCTCTGCTGTGTCGAACCATGGCGGGGCGTTCACCGGCCGCCGCTATATCGCTTTCGTCGGGGGGCGAAGCACCCGCAACGCTTTGATGCTGGAACCTGAATCGAATCTCGACACACAATGACTACCGACGATTCGAAAGAGGCGGTGTACGAACGCGCCGGCATGACCGACAATCGTATCGGGTTCGGCGAACGGCCGGCGGTCGTCGTAGTCGACGTCCAGAACGGCATGACCGACCACGAGAACCCGCTGGGGGCGGACCTCCCCGAGATGGTGGAGTACGCAAATAAGGTCGTCCAGGCGGCCCGCGAGGCGAACGTCCCCGTGGTGTTCACCCGGACGGTCACGACACACCCCGACGCGGCGGACATGGGCGTCTTCGCCGAGAAGATACCGGCGCTGAAGACGCTCCGGGACGGCACCGAGTGGACCGAGATCGACGGCCGGATGGACGTCCGCGGGGGCGACCACGTCCTCGACAAGCGCCACGCCAGCGCGTTTCACGGCACCGAACTCGGCTCGATGCTGACGGCGATGGGGATCGACACGCTCGTCGTCGCCGGCTGTTCGACCAGCGGGTGCGTCCGCGCGACGGTGTTCGACGCCGTGGCGAACGGGTTCCGGACCGCGATTCCGGCGGAAGCCGTCGGCGACCGATCGACGGCGCAGCACGAGTCGAACCTCTTCGACATGGGCGCGAAGAACGCCGACGTCGTGTCGACCGAGGAGGTTCTCGCATACCTCGACTCGCGGTGAGCGACACAGCAGTTATGAGGACGGACGGTACTCGTTGAGGGTATGTACGGCGAACGGCTCCGCGAACTCATCGACCGGAACGAGCTGCTCCAGTGTCCCGGCGTCCACGATCCGCTCACGGCCGCCGTGGCCGATGCGGTCGGATTCGACGCCATCTACCTGACCGGATACGGGACCTCCCTCTCGAAAACGGGATACCCCGACGCTGGACTCCTCACGATGCCTGAGATGGTGGAGAACGCGAAGAACGTCCAGGAGCGGTCGTCCGTCCCCGTCATCGCTGACGCAGATAACGGGTACGGCAACGCCACGAACGTCGTCCGCACCGTCCGCGAGTACGTGCGAGCGGACGTGGCGGGAATCCACATCGAGGACCAGACGTTCCCGAAACGCTGCGGGCACACCAAGGGCCGACGGGTGATCCCGAAGGCGGAAGCGGTCGGGAAGATCCGCGCCGCGGCAGACGTCCGCGACGAGCGCGACGAGTCGTTCGTGCTCGTCGCCCGCACCGACGCGCGCGGGGCGGTCGGCGGCGACCTCAACGACGCCATCGATCGGGCGAACGCCTACGTCGACGCCGGCGCGGACATGGCGTTCGTCGAGGGGCCGGTGGACGAGGGAGAGATCGCACGCGTGGGCCGCGAAGTGGACGCGCCGCTCGTGTACAACTGCGTCGGCGAACTCGGCACGTCGCCGTACGTCGAACCGAACGATTTGGAGCGGATGGGGTACGACCTCGTGCTCTACCCCGTCGCGTCGACGCTCGCGACGGTCGCAGCCGTCCACGAGCGCCTTTCCGGACTGAAATCCGAGGGGATCGGGGCGCTGGCCGACCTCGACCGGGCGTTCGCTGAGACGCCCGTCGGCGACCTCCACCGATTCTCCGGATTCCCGGAGGTGGTCGAGTGGGAGCGCCGTTACATGCCCAAGGAGGAACAGGAAAAGTACCGCGACTCGCTCGGCGACGACGTCGAGTGATCGGGAGCCGATCTCTGGCCGTCGGGGCGTTCGGCGTCAGTCCCCGGCCGCGGGCGCGTTCGCCGCCGCGCGGTCGCGGGCGAACGGCTCGATCAGATCGGCGACGTCGATCGATTCGAGCGACGCGAGCCGCTCGCGCGCGTCCACCGTCGCCGCATCGCCGAGGACGGGCTCTGCGAGTTCGTCGAACTTCGCGACGAGTTCGTCCCGCGAGAGCGGATTCTCCGGTTCGCCCCTCGCGTACTCGGCGGCGGCCTCGTACGTCCCGTCGTCGGTTTCGACGACGACGTCCGACGCCCACTTTTCGGGGTAGGCCTCGTCGATCCACGCCGCGGACTCGACGGCGGTGCGGTCGATGAGTTCCCTGAGATCGTCGGGAACGCCGCCCTCGACGGCGTCGAGGAACGCGTCGACGCCGGCGTCGCCCCGTCCGAGCACGAGAGCGGCCCCGAACGGCATGCTGAACTGCGCGTCGACGAACGACTCGGGGTACGCGTTCGCGGGGTGACCGACGAGTTCGACGCCCGGCGTGGCGATGCGAACCCTGACTGATTCGACGTCGGCGGGATCGACCCCCTCGGACGCCGCGACGTCGAACAGCAGGTCCATCGGCGCGTGCATGTACCGACAGCAGGGGTAGGGCTTGACGCCCACCTTCAGCAGTTCGTAGTCGTCGCCCAGTCCTTCGGTCGCCTTTTCCGGGTCCGGGTCGTCGGAGTAGCCCCGCAGGAATCCCCTGTCGCCGTCGATCGGATTCGACGCCGCGAAGAAACCCGCCTCCGCGAGCGCCCCCCCGACGAGGGCAGCGTGGGCGGCCCACCCGGGATGCGCGCGCTTGTTCCACCCGCCATTTTCGAGGAACTGGAGCGACCCCGCGGCCTGGCTGCCGTTGAGACCGAAGGCAGCCTCGAACGTCCTCGCCTCCCACCCGGAGACGACGCCGGCCGCGGCCGTCGCGCCGAACGTCCCGCAGGTGCCGGTCATGTGGAATCCGCGTCCGTAGTGCGACGCCGGGTTAACGGCCATTCCGAGCCGGCAGACGATCTCGTACCCGGCGACGACGCCTGCGAGGAACTCCTTGCCGGAGGCGTCAGATTTCTCGGCAGCGGCGAGCGCGGCGGGGACGACCGGCGCGCCGGGGTGGAGCGACGCCGCCCGGTGCGTGTCATCGTAATCCAGCGAGTGCGCCATCGCGCCGTTGAGGAACGCCGCATACGCGGGCGACGCGGACCCGCCGGTCGCCAGTATCGTCGCGCCATCGCCGCCGCCGTCGAGTTCGCCGATCCCGTCGACGAACGACTCGCTCGATGCAGCGCGGTTCCCGCTTCCGACCGCGATACCGACGGTATCGAGAACGAGTCGTTTGGCGTGCTCGACGACATCGTCCGGGAGGTCATCGTACGCGAGCGAGGCACAGAACTCCGCGTACGTCTTCGTCGTGCTCATTGGTAACGTGAGTGCAATTCACGTATACTCACTTAGTCCTTTGTCCCGCGGAGGCGAGGTATTTTATCCGATGACTGGAATGGGTGCGGTATGACACGGCACAGTCCGGAGAGACGCGATCGGCTGCGAACCCTCGCGGACCGACTCGGCCTGGAGGTGAGCGACGAGGGGGTCGACGCGGCGCTCGAAACCGCCGACGAACTTGCTCCCTCCGTCCCCGAGTCTCCGACCGTCGAGGAGCGGGAGTCGGTCGGATCGATGGCCGACGATCCGAACAACGCGCTGCTTGAGGTGTACGACGAACCGCGCGTCGAACGGGAGAACGGACCCCTCTCAGGTCTCGACGTCGCCGTGAAGGACGTCATCGCGGCGAAGGGACTGACGATGACGTGCGGGTCGAAGTCGTTCTCGGTCGTCCCGTCCGAAGACGCCGCCGTCGTCGAGCGCCTCCTCGGCGCCGGTGCCGCCCTCATCGGCAAGGCCAACACTGACGCCTTCGCGTTCGGGCCGACCGGCGAGTTCAGCGAGTTCGGAAGGGTCGTCAACCCGGTCGCCACAGAGCGGGTTCCGGGCGGGTCGTCCAGCGGGAGCGCGGCGGCGGTCGCCGCCGGAACTGTCGACGCCGCGCTCGGCACCGACACCGGCGGGAGTGTTCGCATCCCGGCGGCGTGTTGCGGCGTCGTCGGCGTGAAGCCGACCCACGGGACGACGCCTCGGTACGGCTTCGTCGACCTCGCGCCGACGACGGACTGCATCGGGCCGCTGGCGCGCGACGTGGAGACGGCCGCGCGGGTGCTCGACGCGATCCGCGGCGAGGACCTCCGCGACCCGTCCAGCCGCGCGGCCGACGGGTCGACCGTCACGGCGCTCGACGAGGACGAACCGCTCCGGTTCGCGCTTTTGACGCCGTTCGTCGAGAAGTCCTCCGACCGCGTCGCCTCGACCGTCCGCGCCGTCGCCGACGCGCTCGAAGTGCGCAACGACGCGTCGGTGGCCGCCGTCGACCTGCATCTCGGCGGCATCGAGGCTGCGTACCCCCTCACCATCGCTACCGAGTTCGCGTGGCTGCTCCGTCAGCGCGGAACGATCCGCGGACAGGGGACCCAGTACACAGAGGAGTGGCGCGCGACGGGCAAATCGTTCACCGACAGCCTGAACGAGCACATCGCGCTCCGCGTCCTCCCGGCAGCATACCTCGACGAGGTGACCGGCGGGCAGTCGTACGTAGCGGCTCGCGAGTCGATCACCGCGTTTCGCCGACGCCTCCGCGCCCTGTTCGACGACTTCGACCTGCTGCTCGCCCCGACCATGCGCGTGGTTCCCCCGATGTACGGCGACGTCACGGCGACCGAGGGGATGGAGAACGTCTCGGGTAACACGGGCCCGTTCAGCCTCGCCGGCAACCCGGTCGTCTCGGTTCCGGCCGCCGAATCGGACGGGCTACCGGTAGCCGTACAGGTCGTCGCGCCTCGCTTCGAAGACGCGACCGCTGTCAGAGGGGCGGCGCTTGTCGAGGCAGTGCGCGACCGCTAACCGTCGGACCGTCCCGCCACTGTCGGCGTTCGATCGTGCAAAGACTTAACACGGTAGTTTGTGACTCACACTATAGGCTTCAGCCCGAAGACAAAGAATGACATCCATCCAAATTGGTGTAGACGTAGGAGGTACAAACACGGACGTCGTCATGGTCGGGGACGGCGTCGAGGTGACGCACAAGCTCCCGACGACCGTCGATCCGTCGGATTCGAGCGCGGCCGGAGTAACGGAAATCGTAGAGCGCCACGCCGTCGACCCCGCGGACGTCGACACCGTACTGCACGGGACCACCGTCGGGACGAACGCGCTCATCGAGGACGAAGGGGCGAAAACCGGGATGCTCACGACAGAAGGATTCCGGGACGTCATCCACATCGGACGTCATCGGAAGCTGCACACCTTCTCGATCCAGTTCGAGCAGCCACAGCAAGCAAACCCCATCGTTCCCCGGCGACGAAGAAAGACCATCTCGGAGCGAATCTATCCGCCCGGCGAGGTCGTTCGACCACTCGACGAGGGGGAGGTCGTCGAGGCGGCCCGGGAGCTCGTCGACGACGGGGTCGACTCCATCGCCGTCTGTTACCTGCACTCCTATCTCGATACGACACACGAGGACAGGACGAAGGAACTCGTCCAAGAACACTTCCCGGAGGTCACCGTCAGCACCTCGAACGAGGTGGTAAACCAGTTCCGCGAGTACGAGCGTTTCACCACGACGGCCATCAACGCCCGTCTCGCGCCGGTCATGTCGAACTACCTCGACCGCTTCGAGGAGCAGCTCGCGGAACGCGGTTTCGAGAACGCTGACATCCTCATCATGCAGTCGAGCGGCGGCATGGCGAGCGTTCGAGAGGTGACGAGAAAACCGATCACGACGCTCCTCTCCGGCCCCGCTGGAGGCGTGCTCTCCGGTCGGTTCTCGGGGGACAGGGCGGACGAGGATAAGCTCATCACGCTCGACATGGGCGGAACGAGCGCCGACATCTCGGTCGTTCCGGGGCGGTTGCTAGAGCGCGACGCCCGCGACAGCATGGTCGCGAACTATCCGACGGTCACGCCGATGTTGGACGTCGAAACCATCGGCAGCGGCGGTGGCTCGATCGCATGGTTCGACGGGGCCCACGGGTTCAACGTCGGCCCGAAGAGCGCCGGCGCGAACCCCGGCCCGGCGGCGATGGACCGCGGCGGCGACCGACCGACGGTGACCGACGCACAGGTCGTCCTCGGCCGCATCGACCCCGACGCGTTCCTCGGCGGCGAGGTGGACCTGAAGCCCGAGCTCGCGCGCGAAGCCATCGAAACCCACTTGCTCGGCGTCGTCGAGGGAGAGCAGTTCTCGACGGTCGAGCGCGCCGCGCTCGCCGCGCTGGAGGTGGCAAACAGCAACATGTACCAGTCCATCCGCGAGCAGACCATCCGCCGCGGCTACGACCCGCGGGAGTACACGCTCGTCGGATTCGGGGGTGCCGGTCCGATGCACGCGCTCGACCTCGCGGAGGAACTCAACATCACCACTGTGCTGATTCCGCCGTCGCCGGGCATCGCCTCGGCCCGCGGCCTCCTCACGGGCGACGTCAAGTACGACAACCAGGTGACGTTGAGCCAGCGGCTGAGCGACGTCGGCGCGGACGAGGTTTCCCGCCGGTTCGAGACGCTCACGAAGCGCGGGACCGAACAACTTCGCGGCGACGGCATTGACGTGGACGAGCGGGCGACGCTCCGGACGTCCGTCGACATGCTCTACGAGGGGCAGGGGTACGAACTCACCGTCGAGTTCGACGGCACCGACGGCGACTGGCGCGAACGGTTGCGGGAGCGCTTCGAGGAGAAACACGAGATCGAGTACGGCCACTACTTCGAGGAGGACCCCGTCGAACTGCTGAACCTTCGCGTGTCCGCCAGCGCGGAGAGCATCCCCTACGAACCGCAGCCGGTCGATTCGGTCGCTGGCGCGGACGCGGCGAGGACGGACGAATCCACCGTCTTCTTCGGCACGTCCGCGGATCCGCGACCGCGGACCGTGGCTCGCTACGACCGCGAGGAACTCGGCGCCGGCACCGTCGTCGAGGGGCCGGCCGTCGTCGACGAGTTCGACAGCACGGTGATCGTAAACCCCGGCTGGCGCGCGGAGGTGCTGGAGAGCGGATCGATTCGCTTGACGAACGACGGAGGTGCGTGAACGATGATTACCGACGACCAGGAACGGAGAGCGGAGGAACAGCGCGGTCTCCTCGAGGAGCGCGAACTCGATCCGGTGACCCTGCAGGTCATCGGCGGGGAGTTCGACACCATCGCCGAGGAGATGGGAAGCAAGATGATCCGGTCCTCGTATTCCTCGATCATCAGGGAGAGCGAAGACATCGGTGCCGGCATCTTCACGCCGGACTGTGAGGAGGTGGCGGAAAGCGATTACACGCCGATGCACGTCGGATCGCTCCCGGGGTACCTGCGCGGCATGTACGAGTGCATCGAAGAGCGCGGAGAGGACGTCTTCGAGGTAACTGAGCCCGGCGACGTGTACTTCCACAATCATCCGTACTACGGCGCGAGTCACTCGCCCGACATCGCGGTCATCGTCCCCATCTTCTACGAGGACGAGCTCGTCGGCTGGTCGGCCGACACCGCCCACATCCTCGACATCGGCACCGCGACGCCCGGCATCACCATCGACCTGTACGACGTGTACGCAGAAGGGCAGTTGTTCAAGGCGCGCAAAGTCGTCAGCCGTGGCGAGCGCATCAAGCCGATCTGGGACCACATCCGCGACAACACGCGGACGCCCCGGATGAACGACGGCGACCTGCAGGCGATGATCTCGGCTGCCGAGATCGGCCGGCGACGGTACGTCGAATTGATCGAGAAGTATGGCCTCGAAACCGTACAGCAGGCGGGCGAGGATCTCATCTCCTACGCGGAGGACTTGCTCCGGAGCAAGGTCGCGGAACTGCCCGACGGCGAGTGGCACGAGACGGCGTACCTTGACGACGACGGCCGCAACCGCGACGCGCGCATCACGATCGACGTGAAGGTGCGCGTCGACGGCGACGACATCGCCATCGATCTGACCGGCTCGAACGATCAGGTGCCGACCGGCTTCAACTGCCCCGTCGACGGGGCGACGAAGGTGGCAGCGTACTTCACCCTCCGGGCGCTCCTCATGGACACGTACGTCCACGACGAGTACATCCCGCAGAACTCGGGGACGTTCAGGCCGATTACCGTCGAGACGCGGAAGGGCTCCATCTTCGACCCGAACCCGCCGGCCGCGGCGTTCGCCCGCATCAATCAGGTCGACATGATGGGCGATCTCATCGTGAAGGCGCTCCGCAACGCGGTCCCGGACCGCGTCATGGCCGGCAACGCGGCGCAGGTGTTCTTCACCAGCTACAGCGGTCCCGAACCGGACTCCGAGGGCGACGAGTACTGGGTCTACCTCGAAGTGAACGACGGCTCCTACGGCGGTCGGCCCGACAAGGACGGCGTCGACTGCGTCGGCGCGCTCATCCACAACACGCGCAACCGCCCGGTCGAGGACATCGAGCTGTCCCACCCGATGCGCGTCGAGCGGTACGAACTCCGCGAGGACGGTCACGGTGCCGGCGAGTTCCGCGGCGGGCACGGCGTCTGTCGCGAGACGACGTTCCTCGTCGACACCGTCATGTCGACCGAGGGCGACGGTGGGCACCACACGCCGTGGGGCGCGTTCGGCGGCGAGGACGGCGCGGGCGCGTCCATGTGGCACGTCCGGACCGACGACCGGGATGGGAGTGCGCCCGTGTTCTACTCCCGACGCGATCGGATGCCCGACGAGATCGACTATGGCGACGAGGTGAACGACGTCGAGAAGCTGTACACGAAGGTCACCGGTTACCAGTTCGAGCCCGGCGATCACTTCATCGTGAAGTCGGCGATGAGCGGCGGCTACGGTGACCCGCGCGACCGTCCGGTCGACCGGGTGTTCGACGACTACCGCGACGGCCTCATCGACGAGGGAATCGCCCGCGAGGACTACGGAGTTGTCATCGAGGATGGCGAGGTCGACCGCGACGCGACGGCCGACCTGCGCGGCCGCTGACGCGACCGGGGCAACCTATTTGGGTTTTCTCGGCTAACTGTACCGTATGATTCGGTATTCGACCGCAGCCGAGCGGCTCGACTACCGGTGCGACGACTGCACCGCACGGATTCCGTTGTTTCAGCATACTTCGAGGTGGAGCCTCCGACCTCACGGAGCGAGCGAAGCGAGCGAGTAGGTCGGAGAGGAAACTGACGAAGGACGACGCAACCGCACGACGGTAGCTACCCGACTCCCGAACGTATAAGTACCGTCGGGTAGCAATCTGAAATATGGAGGTGCGTCGAACCACGCCGGTCAAGCTCATCGTTCCTGATGAGCGCCGCGACGACCTCCACGAATCTGCTCGACAGTTCCTCTCCTGTGCGAACCGTGCCGCCGAGTTCTGTTGGAACGACGACTCCTACACGAACTGCGTCACCGCGAATACGACGGCACGGGACGCACTCTACACGGAACTCCGAGAGGAAACGGACCTCACCGCGAACCTCGTTCAAGAGGCTATCCGACGCGCCGTGCAAGCGATGAAAGGGTGCGTCGAACGGTGGAAACAGGGCAAGCGCGTGAGTCAACCGGAGTTCACGTCATGGAGCATGGTCTACGACAAGCGGAGCGCGACGTTCTACCGCGACCGTGTGTCCCTTTCGACCGTCAACGGGCGCGTCGAGTGCGATTTCGAGATTCCAGCAGATAGTCCGACGCCATACGAGCGGTACGTTCTCTCAGAGGATTACGAGTTCCGGGCGAGCACACTGCAATACGATAAGGCGACCGACGAGTTCTACTTCCACATCACGACGCGGAAGTACGATAGCGACGAATCCCAGGTTTCGGAAGATACCGAGCACCAAACAGTCCTCGGTATCGACCTCGGCGTCAACAGCCTCGCAGTGGCTTCGACCGGAACATTCTGGCAGGGCGACGAGTATGACCACTGGTGCCGCGAGTTTGAGAATCGACGCGGTGAGATGCAGCAGCGCGGAACGCAAGCCGCGCACAACGCGCTCCTTCGCCTCGGCAAGCGAGAAGAAGCGTGGCGGAAGCAGTATATCCACACCGTCGCTAACGAGATCGTCACGGAAGCCGTCAAGAACAGATGCGACGTAATTGCGTTCGAGGGCCTGACGGACATCCGCGAGCGGCTTCCGCAGGCGAAGTGGCACCACCTATGGGCGTTCCGCCGGTTGTTCGAGTACGTCGAGTACAAGGCCCCGGAACGCGGCGTTACGGCGAAGCAGGTTGCGCCGAACCACACGTCCCAACGCTGTTCTCGGACGGACTGTGGGTTCACGCACGAAGCGAACCGTGACGGCGAACAGTTCCACTGCCAGAAGTGCGGCTACGAGGTCAACGCGGACTACAACGCAGCGAAGAATATCGGGCTACGCTACGCCCGAAAGCGGACACACAGACTCCGTTCCTCGCCCACGTCGGGGAGCGGAGACGCACCAGTAGACGTGCGTATACATGGTGGGACGGTGACCGGCAAGAGTCACCAGCCAATTGCCGGTGACTGATTGCCGGGAGTCCACATCAAAGCCCTCCCCTCAACGAGCGAATCCCGTATGGGATGAGCGAAGTAGGGTAGGGTAGTTTACGGGCTGTACTGGTTCGTCCGCGATCGGCGGGTCGACGGCGGGCTGGTCAGAGTCGAAGTGCCGTACTGTCCGGACTGCGGCAGCGAGACCATCGTCAGGCGCGGTCCATAGGCGGGGTCGCGATCGACCGCAGGTACGTCGCTACCTCGGCCATCGACAGCACGTCGGCGAATTTGGCGTCGATATCCCAGAGGTGCGCCTCGTGCTGTTCGGCCGACCGATCGCCGACACACTCCTCGGGGACGACGGTCCGGAACCCCCGCGCGGCGGCGGCGTCGACCGACGACCGGATACACCCGCTGGTCGAACAGCCGGCGACGACGAGCGTGTCGATCCCCATCGCCGTCAGCATCGAGCCGAGTTCGGTGCCGTGAAACGCGCTGGCGTGGCGCTTGTCGAGGACGTGGTCGCCGTCTTTGACGTGCAGTCTGTCGTCGAGTTCCGCGGGGTACGATCCCGTCGTCCACTCCATGAGCGCCGGGATCTTCTCGACCCAGAGCCCGCCGTCGGCAGCGTCGAGGTGGCGGTAGACGACCCGCGCGAACACAACCGGAACGCCGCGGTCGTGGCACACGTCGACGAGCTCGTTCGTGTTCTCGACGACGGTCGAGAGGTCGGAGCCGAGGGGTTCGTCCGGGTCCGTCTCCCCCTTCTGAAGATCGACGACGAGCAGCGCCGGACGGTCGCCGAGGTCGTGGGCGTGGCCGACCATGCCGGCGTCGTCGTACACCCGCTCTCTGTCGGACATGCGTGGACGTTCGAGGTGTGCTACCTAATAATTTGGTGAGCGCTAGCCTGCCGAACGTTTATCCTTTCCTTGCGTCTCTTGCTACGCATGGCTACCAACGGACCAGGGGAGATGGACGAGATCGACCGAATCGTGCTCGGCATCCTCGCCTCGAATCCGCGAACGCCGTACTCCGAAATCTCCGACCGGCTCGAGGAGCGCGGCTATCAGATGAGCAGCGAAGGGATTCGGTACCGCGCACAGAACCTCTTCGAGACAACCTCGACATTCTTCATGATCGACCCGGCAGAGCACAACTGGCTCGTTCTCCGGACCGCCATCACCGTCGTAAACGAAGCCGACGCAAAGGAGCGAACGGTCGAGATGCTCCGCGAGGATCCATTCTGGTTTATCAGCTCCGGGTTCGGATCATTCGACATCTACGCGGTCGCGACCGCGCCGACGACGCACGAGGTCGACGATCTCCTCAATGGCCTGCGCAGAATCGAATGCATCGCCGACGTCGAGTACTTCATCGAAACCAACCGCACGATCGACATCAGCAAGTACCTCCCGGTACCGGACTCTTCCTGACCGCGATCGGTTCCCGACTCCGCCCGAATCACCGCTGCAGGGGTAGTTCGGTTCCACGAATACGGCATACCGCCTGGGCGCACGTCGAGTCGACTATCGGAGATGCGACTATTTCGGTACTGACACGGCAGAACTGGGGATACACGAATAAATATAATTAAACGGCTCGCTTGCTCACAAGCACACAGAGACGGATTACGGGACGAATCGTCCTTCGGCATATACGTAACTATTCGAATCACCAGTGATTCTATTAAATATCTCCGACGATTAGCATCATGTATTTTAAGAATCTCTGCTATTAGCGAGGGGAAGACTACGCGAAAATGTGAACACAAAGTCATTCCTGCGAATCGTGAATTCCAATTATATACGTTTGAGTGCGTTGGTCTTTTCGCTGAAATACGAATCGGTTGTGAGCGATGCGGTTACCGACAAAGTCGACGCAATAACGCGATGAGAACGGAACCGTGGATCCGATGACCGGGGAGGAACGGACCGCGGATAATCTCGCCCAAAAAACTGCGGAGTACCTTCACTCGGTCGTACTTTCGTCCCGTCGTACCCCTTGGATCCGGCGTGCCAGGCGCTCGAAGTGGCCGAACTGCGGGTGGTCGACGATGAGCTCTGAAATCACAGCGAATGGTAAGGCGATGAGGACGATAAGTCCGATCATTTCCGGGGTCACTTCTGCCTCCGTGGTGAGCGCCACGGCGAGGACGTCCTCCGTCACCCCGAACACGAGGCCGATGACGAAGAATTCGAGCAATCGTTTCAACCGGTGCGTCTTCATAGGTAGTATTGGAGCTCTCGACGGGAGTCTTCTTCGGCGACGTTCGCGATCCTCTCTGTTCTGGAGATTCACTGTACGCGGCACTCACCTCTTCGCCGCACGTCGAACGCGAACGGTACGGCGATTCGCGCCCTCCGAACGCGGCAGGATACTCGCTTTCGGCGGCTCACGGTTTTAGCTGAATTGAGGCGCTAAGCCCCCTTCCTCAACGACCGAGCGAAGCGAGGTCGTAGGGAGAGGATACAGCGCCGCACGGCGTGTTTTCATGTGTATCGGCAGGCTTACTACCCCGCCGGCAGTATGGGGTAGTAGAACACTCGTCACGATTCCGCCGGTGTTCAAACGCGACAACAAGCGTGCATCGGGTGGTGTGACCGAGTGTTGCATCCGGTAGGAGTGGTTCACTCCGAACCGCCCAGCGAGGGAACCGCCTGCGGAGTCTGGAACCGCTGTGTCCACGTCGGATACAAGTTCCGACGCAGAAACAGGAAGCTCCGACCTAACGGAGGCGCGAAGCGCCGGAGTAGGTCGGAGTAGTTCACTCCGTTGGGTTTGCGTCGATTTCCCGTAATTGTTCGGCATCGGTGAAGACGTACCTCCCGATGAGCAAACTACTGATCATGCTCGTCAGCCCGCCGGCTCCGAAAATCATCGCCATGATGACGAACTGATACAGCGCGGCGTAAATCGGATTTTCTCCACCAAGAATCATCCCCGCCATAATTCCTGGAATCCAGACCCATCCCAGGCTCTTCAACGAGTCGACGACTGGGATGAGCGACGCCCGAACACCGGTTCGAACGTGATCGGAGATTACCGCCTCGGATGAGGCACCGAGTGCCAATCCGGCTTCGATCTCCGCGCGGTTGGACGTGATTTCGCCTCTGAAACGATCCAGTGCGAGCGAATTGATTTGCATCGCATTTGCGATGATCATACTTCCGACGGGGACGAGATTGCGGACCGTCGTCTCGATCGCCCCCGCGAGAGTCATCGTGACGATCACCGAGCCGGATCCGGTGATTATCGCGAAAAAAGAAACTTGAACGACGCCTGGGAGTCCTTCTCCTCGGTTTTTCGAAATCCACGTCGCACCGGCCATCATGAAGAGCAGAATGACGCCGCTCCAGAGGAAATCGACGGTGAGTAAGATACCGACGATCGATCCCATCGCAACGATCTGAACCAGCCCTCTGATCAGCGCCATGCCGAGTTCTCGCTCGAGTGCGAGACCGCGAACGTGGGAGATCCCGACGACGAGCGCAGCGAGCACAGCCGCGACCGCGACCTGCCGGACTCCCTGTCTCAACACAGGAGCCGTAAACTGGTTCGCGAACTCGTGTACCGAGGTTTCTATCACGTGAGGACCTCCTCGACCGGTCCGGCCCGATCGACACGCCCGTCTCGCATGGCAAGCGCCTGATCGCCGAGTCGACGCGCTTGATCCACGTCGTGCGTGACCGCGATCACTGTCAAGTCGAGGTCGCTCACGAGTTCGGAAAGGAGCGCCTCGACGCGGCGTTCGGCCGCCGAATCGAGATGAGACGTCGGCTCGTCGAGGAGAAGCACGTCGGGGTCGTTGAGGAGGGTTCGAGCGATGGCCACGCGTTGTTTCTCGCCGCCGGAGAGCTCCTCGACGTCGCGGCTGTCGTAGCCCTCCAGACCGAGTCGATCGAGAAGTCGCTCGACCGCGGTTTGATCTACCGGCTCACCCCGAAGGATCGGCCCCCGAGCCACGTTCTCGGACACCGTTCCGGGAACGAGGGCCGGATCCTGCGGAACGAGCCCGACGCGCATTCGAAGGAGACGGGGGTCGATCGTCCGATAGTCGACGCCGTCGAGGAGCACCGTTCCGTCGGTCGGTTCGTCAAGCCGATTGAGGAGGCGAAGAAACGATGATTTCCCGGCCCCCGAGGGCCCGACGACGACGAGGACGTCGGATTCGGTGACTGAGATCGAGACGTCGTTGACGATGGGTTCGCCGTCGACGATTCGCGTGAGATTTCGTGTCTCGATTTTCGGTGCCATCGACGATGGCTACCGGCGGTGACGTAAAGGTTCGTTCGGTCAGCTGGGTGTGACGAGAGGGGAACGGAACGTGAACTACTCCCACCTACCGCGCTCGGGTTACTCACCCCTCGCGTGGTGAGGTGGGAGCTTCCTCGGTCACCGACGCGACGTGCAGATTCACACGGAATCCACAGCGGTCGCAGTCTCCGGAGGCGTCAATTCGACCCGTCCCATGCCTATCTGACCGCACTGCGCAGTGCGTCGAACGGGTTGGAACCCCCAACCCGTTCTCCTATCACGCACAGTACCGCATTGGTGGGATAGTACATCACGCTAGCGCACACGTCAGAAAGACGATGACGGCGGGCGTATCCCCTCCCTCCTCGCGCCGTCGGCGCTCGGTGAGGAAGGGGCCTTATCCGCCTGCAATTCAGATAAAGATTCGGTCGTTTCAGTTGCCGTGTGGTACGGAGTCTCCTCCTCAACGAGCGAGTAGGGAGCGCGTTCGTCAGCTCTCCAACCTCACAACGCGGAACCACGGAAGTGGCCCTACGATACACCGCCGGCTCTGCTGATGATCGATCAGAAAGACGCCGTGCCGTCGAGTCGCACGTTCGACGCTCTCAGCTACTCGTCCCGTCGGCGGATTCTCGTTCGTCAGGGTTCTGTCCGACGAATAGCTTACAACCTGGCGGTGGAAAGTAGACACCTATGGGACACAGCGTCGGTCGAGTTGGCGGGCTGATACTGGTGTTCGTTTTCGTAGTGCTGTTCTTCGAGGATATTTACATATTCGCCGTCGCCGGGGTGATTCCCGGAATCGAGTTTTTCGTCGGAATCGTCCTCTGTATCCTAATCTGGTACCTCGCTATTCGCCTCGCGCGAACTCATCGGCCGCTATCGTGATGATCGCTGTTCTCCGTTTTGTATGCGCCAAACCGACTAGTTAGACAGAAATAGTCCGTGATATATTCGCTCGCGGCGAGTATGTCTCACACGGCACCACACGGTAAGTGACAAAAACGAGGGCACACCATCCCACGGCAGAAAACTGTCGCAGTTCACCGACGTTGCGCCCGGACCACCGCTATGAGCTCGGGTACCCTGAACCACTCTTTGCAGATGTGACCGTTTCTCGTTAGCGGAGACCCATCGCTTCGATTTGCTCTTGGTAGCGATTGCGAATCGTCACTTCGGTCACCTGCGCCACCTGCGCCACTTCTTTTTGCGTCTGCTTCTCGTTGCAAAGGAGACTCGCAGCGTACAGCGCTGCAGCGGCAAAGCCGGTCGGTGATTTGCCCGACAGCAAGCCCGCTTCGGTAGACGTGTCGATGATTTCCTTCGCTTTGTGCTGGACTTCTTCGCTCACTTCCAGTTCCGAGGCGAACCGGGGAACGTACTGTTTCGGGTCGACCGGATGCAATTCGAGGCCGAGTTCCTGCGCAATATAGCGATACGTTCGACCGATCTCCTTCTTGCCGACGCGAGAGACCTCGGTGATCTCATCGAGACTCCGCGGAAGATTCTCTTGGCGACACGCTGCGTACAGCGCGCTCGTCGCGACGCCCTCAATCGAACGGCCACGGATGAGGTCCTCGTTCAGCGCCCGACGATAGATGACTGACGCGACTTCGCGGACTGAACGCGGGACGCCGAGCGCAGAGGCCATCCGGTCGGTTTCTGACAGTGCGAACTGTAAGTTGCGTTCCCCCGCGTCCTTCGTGCGGATTCGCTCCTGCCAGGTGCGCAGTCGGCTCATCTGCTCGCGCTTTTGTGCCGACAAGGACCGTCCGTACGCATCTTTGTTCTTCCAGTCGATCGTCGTGGTGAGCCCTTTATCGTGCATCGTCTGCGTGGTGGGTGCGCCCACCCGCGACTTCGAGTCCCGCTCGTTCTGATTGAACGCGCGCCACTCTGGCCCTCGATCGATGGAGTGCTCTTTGACGACCAACCCACAGTCCGTACACACCGATTCACCGGTACTCGTGCTTTTGACGACCGTTCCAGAGGCACATTCTGGGCACGTGTCAACGGACGAGGAACGCTCAGGGCGCTCGTTCGAATCCATCCGAGAGGAAGGTGATCGCTGGGTGAACTCCGTCATTGAGATTGGATCACACACGGGGCCGTACTTAAGCTTATGGCTCACACCCCTTCGCTTGTTGAACTACACGGAGAATTTGACGCGCTCTTTGGAGGATTGGTCGCTCTATGAGCGTTTCGACGCGTTCGCTCCGGACGCGATCTCCCCAGCGATGTTCGAGTACATCGACTGTGAGGCGGTCCACGGGCGATGGGGCGTTAGCTCGATGGCGGACCATCAATTATATATAAGTTATGTAGTGAATACAGTAATTGATTGAGTAAATTATTTACGGGAGGCAAAGATAATCTCAGTATGCGATCGTTTGCTGTCCAGCTTCCTTCCCGAACGGCGAAGTCAGACACGAAATGCAAACCGGCGCTTCACGTCAATTGCCCCCCGGAGATCGCAGGCAAGCGGATCTCGTCGACCCGCCATTTTGGTAACTACGCTGTACCGATTGATTTTGCGCTATTTGATAGCATATGAGCCTCTCACTTCTTTTCGTTTGCGGGTTGCTTGTGGCGGTGTTCGTCGGCTTCAATATCGGGGGATCGTCTACGGGTGTCGCATTCGGGCCTGCGGTCGGGAGCAACGTCATTGGGAAGGTCGCCGCCGCTGGGCTAATGACCGGGTTTGCGCTGTTGGGCGGCTGGACGGTCGGGCGAAACGTGATCGAAACGATGAGCGAAGGTATCGTTCCGAACTCGGAGTTCACGCTCCTCGCCAGCGTCGGCGTACTTTTCTTCGTCGGGTTCGCGTTGTTAATCTCGAATCTCTTCGGTGTACCGGCATCCACATCGATGACAGCGGTTGGGTCGATCGCCGGATTGGGCGTGGCAACGGGGACGATCGACTGGTCGGTGATGGGGCGAATTGTTTCGTGGTGGTTATTCGCTCCCATGATCGCGTTTTGGGTGTGTGCTGTCATCGGTCGCTACTTTTATCCTCATCTCGATGCACACTTCGAACTTGACCGCTCTGCGGGCTCACTTCTCCGTTTTGAGCACTCTGGAGTGCTTCCGACGCCGGTATTGAACGACACGACAAGAGGCGAGCTATTGGGCGCGCTCTCCGTTGTTGGAATCGGGTGCTATATGGCGTTCAGTGCGGGGGCGAGTAACGTTGCGAACGCGATCGCTCCGCTCGTCGGAAGCGGCGATTTAGCACTTGAGCCCGGCATCCTCCTCGCTGCCGGCGCGATCGGATTCGGGGCGTTTACGATTGCACGCCGAACACTCAACACAGTGGGAAACGATCTGACGGATCTCCCTATCCTGGCTGCCCTGATCGTCGAAATCGTCAGCGCGAGCCTCATCACATTTCTCTCTTCGATCGGTATCCCCGCTAGCCTGGCAGTTAGTGCAACGATGTGCATTATCGGCCTGGGATGGGGCCGGGCTACACGGACGACGACGTTCACCGAAACGGCGACAGCGGCAATCCGTGGAAGTAAAACGGAGACATCGAAAGGCATGGTGAGGGAACGATCAGAATCGATCGAGGAATCGGCTCCCAAAGCAGCTGAGCGCAGTTTGACCGAACCCCCCGCAGACGATCTTTATAACCCTGCGGTGACCGCTCGGGTCTTTATCCTCTGGGTACTGACTCCCTCCATCGCCGTTCTCGCGTCGTATGTGACGTTCAAACTCGTGTTTGCTCTCTGAGCGAGCCGGTACCTCGACAGGTGAACGTGTGCTTTGACATCCTCCCCGCCCTGAAGGGTGAGGATTCCCACGAGCGACGGCCCGCTGAGTTGGGATGTTTACGGTTCGCACACCGACGAGGTGCTGGCCATGCCAAGTGGCCGTTACTCCTATCCTCGACACGTCCGTTCCCGTCGTTTCCTCGGGGCTTCGGGCGTGCGTCGGCGGATTCGGAGGTACTTGGGTCTGTAGCGTCGGTACCCGACGTGAGGTATCCCGACGGGGTACCGTCGAGCCTCGGTCGGGAGGTCCGAATTTGTCCGATTGTCCCGGTATGGGCGCGGGCATGCCGCGTCGGATAGGTATAGAACCGCACGGAGAGCACCTAAGACTATGCCACACACTGAAAGGAGACGATGACGGCGATTCATCCCACGACTTGAGTCGTGGGATGAATCGCCTGTTTCCACGTAAATTGCCTCGGGGTCAAGCCCCGAGGCTTTCGCGTGGACTCCCATTCTACCCACTAACAGTGGGAGGCGAATATTCGCCGTTCACGTTCAGCGTCCCGCGATTCAAGCGCACATCTACGGGTGCGCCTCCGTCGTTTGCGTTTTGCCGACGACGGAGATACTGCAAACCGATGTTTTTGGAAGCGTTATAATCAGCGTGATTCTCGTACCCGCACTTCTCACACACGAACGCATCTCCCGACCGATTGTCGCGGTGGGTAAACCCGCACGTCGAACACCGTTTGGACGTGTTCCGAGGGTCAACCTGCACGGCTTCCACGTCATACTCCTCTGCTTTGTATTGGACGTACTCGTACAGGCGTCTGAACGCCCAGATGTGTTGCCACGTCGCCTGCGGGATGTTCTTCCGAATATGGGTCAAGTCCTCGAACACGATGAGTGAGCAGCCGTGTTCGACGGCTTCTTCGATGAGTTCGTTCGCTACCGAGTGCAGGAATATCTCGAATCGACCCGTCTCTTTGCGACCGACGCTCTCGATGTTCTCGTGGGCGTGCCGTGCGCCACACTGTTGGAGCGAGCCACGACGCTTCTCATACTCTTTGCGCCAGTGGTTGAACTCGTCTGTCGACCAGAACCGACCTGTCGAAGCAACAGCGATATTGTTGACGCCCAAATCCACACCAAGGACTGTTCTGTGCTTGGACTCGGATTCAGACTCATCGTCGCCTTCGACTTTCCGCATTGAGGCGTGCAAGTACCATTCACCGTCGCGGTACTGCAAGTGTGCCATCCTGAACTCGAAGTCTTCGTCGGAGATGTACTTCGTCGGAGGTTTCTCTGAGTCGTCGGGAAGGATGTAGTCACATTCGATGCGCCCGTCAACGGTGGAGAGGGAAACGTGGTCGCGGTGGAACGTCGCGGAGCGTTTGTCGTAAACCGCGCTGTCTGCTGAGAAGTAAGGCTGTGACGTTTTCTCTCCGTGTTTGAGGCGTTCAACACCGCTCTTGACGGCTTCGACCGCACGGCGAATCCCTTTCTGAACGAGGTTGGCGGTGAGGTCTGTTTCGTCGCGGAGTTGGTCGTACAGGGCACGTTCTGCTTTGGCCTTGGAGGTGACGTGGTATCCGTCGTCGCCGTACCAGCACCACTCTGAGGCGGTGTTGGCGCAGTGTTTGAACTGCTCGACAGTCTCTCGGAGGAGCGAGTCGGCTCCTTTGGGCGTGTCGAGTCTGATGACGGCGGTACGGCGGTATTTCACCGTGTTTCACATATTGGACTGTAGTTACTTAATTGGAGGGAGTCGTCCTTGCCATCGAACGTGGTTGGTGGAGTGTATTGTCGGCTTCCTCCCCGAGGTCAAGCCTCGGGGCATCTGCCTTGATCATTCTGTGAACAGGTCGTGTTCCAGCCGATGGCAGTCGTCTGATCAGCGCCACATAGGCGGATGAAGGCGGTGTCGATGTCGAAAACCGCCGGATTGACCGGCGCACTGGTCAGTCTGTCTCCGCTGTCCGCGACCACCAAACGAGCGGGTGGCGGCTCGTCAGCGATAGAATTCACGGATACGTCGTTTTGCAGAATCATTTAACGCGTCATCGAGAACTGCCGCCGTTGCTCGTCGAAGGCGTTCGGAGAGCGCCTGGCCTGAGATACCAAACTCGCCGGCTAATTCTGCCTGCGTCACTCCACGTGGGATGTCGAAGTATCCACGGTCGAAGGCAGTCATCAAGGTTTCGTACTGCTCGGTAGACAACTCCGCGGTCAATCCGCGTTTTTCGACCTCTGAATGAAGCGACTGGAGGTTCACGGGAACGTCTTGTTTTCGGAACTCATCGTGAATATCAGATAGTACAGATCGGTCGAGAGTACGGAGCGTAAGATTCCACCCTGCAGAAGTAATAATCCCATCGAGTAGGATCGTATCATGATTGCCAAAGAGAATCGAAACCGCCGAACAGAACTCACCTTTCGGAAGGCCGATTCGGTAGAGGCGAGTTGGCTCCGCCGTTGTGAGGGGGGCGACGTCAACAACGGTCGGATCCTCTTCGAGAGACGCTTCGAATCGATCAAACGCGTCCCCGCTCGCCCAGACAAGGAGCGTCGCAGTATGTCTGTCCGTACAGAGAACCTGACCCAACTCGATGGAGAGCCTCATCTCTGGAACGGCGACGAGTGATTCCGTGAGAAATGGAAGTTCGAAAGAGAGGGTTGCAGTGATCATCTGTCGGCCCTAGTACGTACCAGTGCCATTTCCATGTAATGCCGGGGTCTCCGTATCCGAAACCGGAATCAACACCGTTCTGACTGGTTAACAACGCAAAAGCGAGGGACGTTATATTCATATTTTATGTGATAAATGTATTAGGTGATATGCGGTGTCGAATCGGGTGGTGAGATCGATGAGCACGTCATCACAGAGAACTGTCGCGATAGTCTGTCAGGGAGGCGGAAGCCACACCGCATTTACGGCTGGCGCTCTGAAACGCTTGCTTCGGGACCAGGGGTCTGACTGTCGAATCTCTGCGCTGAGCGGGACGTCAGGAGGGGCACTCTGTGCGTTTGTGGCTTGGTATGGCATGCGGACCGGAACCCGCGAAAAGGCGATTTCTTCGTTAGACGCGCTCTGGGAGAACATCGAGGCGACAGGTCCCTACGAACGGATCGCGAACGCCGGTCTCGTCTGGAGCTCACGGCTCCTCGAGATGGGGTTTCCGATGTGGCAGCTCCCGCCGTCCGGTAACGTGTTTTCGGAGCGTAGTCAATCGAGGAGACCCCCCATGATTAGGATGGGGCCCTAGAGTGAATGCTATCGGTTACTTTCACTGTGTGCCGAGGGGTCACATTCCACCGGTTCGTGTGGGTGAATGTGCGTGGACAACTGGCAGTTGACTCGGTGTTTGCCTCACCAAAACGTAAGCCGACCACGCCGACTGTCGGTAAACAACCAGGTAACTCGAAGCCCTTCGCGGGTACGAGTAACGGCTTCGTGGCAGCGCCAGTGGCCGACAGTCCACCAACCGTAGATTCCCACCCATCCGAATCGACGGGAGTACCATAGCAACCTCGGGAAGCGTCGCCCGTTAGCGCGGCGAGGATGTCACTTCTGACCACTTACGAGAGCCTCAGCACACTCGACGAGGTCGTCCTCAAATGTTCACTGACAGAGACGCCCAGCATCGTCGAGGAAGTGCTCTTGCCGGACGATCGCCGGCAGAACGACCTGCCGTACAAGTTCTACGGGATCAGCGAGAACGGTCGGCAGTTCCTCGCAGAGCACAAGCTCCTTCGAGCGCAGGATACACTCCGAGAGATCTACGACCGGGTGGAGAAAACCGATGACATCAAACGGTACGAGACTGCCCCGCGACCCGAGCGCTAACAGCTCCCGTCTTTCACTTCGCAGACGGGGTTTGACATCCACCCACGACTAAAGTCGTAGGTTTTCTCGCCTGAAATCCTGTAAATACACCTTGGACGATCAACTATCCTCGACGAGTAGCGGATCGATAAGCCATTGTTCAATTATTCTTTTTGAAATCGTTATGTTTTCATCACTGCCAAGCAGTACACGGTGGAGGCGTATTCCGTCGATTGCCGCTGAGAGAAATGCAGCTGTCTCAAGTGGGTCGATTTGTTTGATTTGCTCTGATTCTATTCCTTCTCGAAGAATGTTCGCCATGAGATCCACTGCTTTCTGTTCATTCTTAACATATTTTTCTTTCAATATCGGACTATGCGGAACGTGAACCATAATCTCATATATCGAGACGTAAAAATCATCGCCTGGCGTGTATTCATCACCATATATTATGATATCAACTAACAGTCGCAGACGCTCTACAGGGTCATCTACGTCCATCTCTCGGATAAACTCGAAATATGTCTCTGATAGAAAATCGTATAACTCTGCGACAAGTTCATCTTTCGAATCAAAGTAATGATAGATGAGAGAGGGGCTTTTCTCGAACTCGTCACTAACATCACTAATAGTTAAATTAGCATATCCATGGGTGGTTATTGCTTGCAGTGCTGCTTCCAGAATCTGTTGTTCTGTTTCTGTTCGACCACTCATAAATGAGACTTGGTGGTCAGGTATACAAATTGATTGGGTGTCCGGTCGATGAAAACGACATCTTTATATTATTGAGTGGGTATTCAATCAACGTGAGTGAAGATGAACGTCCCTCCGGCAACAGCCAATATATAAGAGATCGGGAGTCTGGCTGCGTTGCTGGCGATGGTTCTGTCTTTTGTGCCGATAAGAGGGTGAGTCTCGATCATCTCAACCAGGCAAATCTCCGAATGGATAGACGGAAGCTACTGAAGCTAGCCGGAAGCGCGGTGATATCGCTGTTCTCAGGATGTGCCCAACTTGAGACCGGAGGAAACGCGCAGAATCAGGGCGGAACGATTACTGTTACCCCTCCCGACGGCCTCATCGACGACCCTCTTGAGATTCGGTTGTCTGATTTCGAGCCGAACGAAGAAATTTCGGTCCGAGCACACACTACTGATAACCACGGCCAAACGTGGCTCTCGTTCGGACAGTTCAAAACCGACGGTGACGGGACGTTATCGCTCACTCAACAAGCACCTATCTCCGGTACCTACGAACGAGTCGATCCGAGAGGGTTGCTTTGGTCGATGCAGGCCCTTGACGGCCCCGCTATATCGTTTACTACAGATGAGCTGTATACCGTTCACGTTAGCGTCCAACGGAACGGCACGACGGTCGCCTCAACGAGGATAACGCGACGATTCATCGCCACTGACGTTGGTGAGCACCCTGTCGATGAGGACGGCCTCGTGGGAGTATTCTTTGAACCACCCGGATCTGGTCCCCATCCCGCCATACTCACACTTCACGGAACCGAAGGCCAAGTACCGTGGCTCTTGGGAGCGATGCTCGCCTCGCATGGCTACGCGACGCTTGCACTCCAGTACTTCGATCCCATAGGAAAGACGGAACTCCCCACGTCACTCGTTGAAATTCCGCTTGAATACTTCGAACGCGCAATCGACTGGGTACTCGATCGACCGTCGGTAACCGGCGACCGGGTAGGCGTTGTCGGCCCCTCGATAGGGGGCGAACTCACGCTGCTTCTCGGTGCGACACTTTCGCGGATCGGTGTCATCGTCGGCTACGTCCCGAGCAGTCTCGTATGGGAAGGCCCCGGAGGAGAACGGCCGATGTGGACGTATAACGGAAAGGACATCCCGTTCGTTCCCATCGAAGTCAATCAGGAGAGCGTACCAAGTCTAATCGGGGCGGCGGCCGCCGGGATCAGGGGGCGGCCAATTCGCGTGGCAGACCTCTTCCGACCATCGTTCGACGATCTGGGCGCCGAATCGGTCAAAGCGGGCATCATCCCAGTTGATGAGATTGACGGACCGGTGTTGTTGATCTCGGGCAAAGACGACGGAATCTGGCCGTCGACGGCACTGTCGGAAATCGCTATCCACAGACTCGATAGTCACGACCATCCGTATGCATACGAACATCTCGCCTACGAGAATGCGGGACATATCATTAGTGTCCCTGCCCAACCAACAACAGACTGGGACACGTTCAACGTCATGCCGGGGATGACTTTGGATGCCGGTGGAACCGCGTCGGGCAATGCTCACGCAGCCGCTGATTCCTGGCCTCGTGTGCTCGAATTCCTCGCTGAGGGGCTCCGATGACTCGAGGAGATCTAGCGACGTTCATTACTCCCATTGGTATCGGAATCGGACACGTCATGTTCGTGTTTGGGCTCATGAACTGGATCGGTTACCCGTTCTATTTGTTTTCCGGCACTCGAGTTCTACAGATCATATTTCTGATTCTTGGGCTCTTTCTCGTGGCGTTCGTCCCCGTGTTGATCTTCGCTCGCGTTCGACTCGTCGTGCCGCTCGTAATGGGTACAATTGGATTCGGCATCGCCATCGTCGCTGAACTCACAACGCCACACCCGGAATTCGCGACGCTCGGTGAGGACGTACTCATCGTGGGTACCTCTTACATAGCCGTCTATACGAGCGGGTGGTATGTCTGGCTGCTGGCGTACGGACTCAGTGGAGTGTGTGAATACTTCATTCGAATATCCGCTGACGGTCGTGTCGGCTCAGTCGAATTCAGTAGCAGGCACGTTCCGTTTAATCGAAAACAGAACGTACTCTTGGGGTGTGTGGTTGGTTTAGCGCACACGGCTGTAATTGTCTGCCTTGGGATCGGACGTGAAGGAACGTTGCTCTCGGGTTGGTTACTCGGGTGGGGGGTACCCGGGCTACTTCTACTCGGATCTATGTCAATGCTGTTTTTGATTCGGTATCAAGTGATCTCTCCTCTCGCCGAACTTGTAAGTGTCCAGCTGTTGGTTGGTGTCGAGGCATTGGCAACGATCAGCGGCACGCCAGTAAGCAGCTATCTCTTGTTCTGGCCGGTGTATCTCGCGCTGATGTTGCTGCTTGTCATGGGTGAACACGCACTCCGCTTGGGCTATCGCAAGGTGACGAAGTGTCGACGAACAGTCACCACGACTGACGACAGGTCGTGAATCTCCGACACTTCCTCCGAGCAGCGGGGATCAGTGCCGTCGGTGCGACCGCATTCGCCGCACCTGCAGCCGCGTACCGCCGCAAGCGCAAGCGCCGCGTTTCGCAATCCCAGTCGAGTCGGCAGTCCGCGTCCGCGAGCTTGAGCCAATCGCAGTCGGTCAGCCAGTCGAACTCCAATAGCCAATCGTCCTCCGGCGGGAGTCTGACGAGTACGCAGAGTAACAGCAACAGTCAAACTGGGAGCGCAACAGGGAGCAACTCTGCGGAGCAAAACCAGTCCGCTGACGGGGACGGTGGTCGTCAGGTCGGCAATCAGTAGGGATCAGAGCAGGTAATAGGAAAATGACATCAGACGATCCAGACAGCAAGTTCAGCCGGCGTCAGATGGTCCGGGCCATTGGCGTTGGCTTCGTGAGTACAACCGCGCTCGCACGATAGTCAGACCGTATGAAGGGAAGCCGTCATACGCGACTTCCCCTCTGCGACTACAATATCTGGTTGCCCTGGTTCGGAATGACAGACGTAGTCACGGGAACAATACACTGTCCCCATTGATCGTTGTGAGTCGAAGACTATTCAATGTTAGTGTTAGCTACGCCGGTTTGACCGGTACAACGTTATAAATCGATTCTAAGGCCCCTAGCGGCCCCGTACAGCGATCGGGGTACGATCCTTGACGGCCGCGACTGTACAAAATATTCAATAATGCCTCCGCAGACTCTTCGCCACACTCAGACGCAATCACTGAGAGAGCTCGCTCACGAGGAAGGTCACCACCTGTGTTTTCGACCGGCGAGCGAAGCACCTCAAGCGCCTCTTTGGCCCGCGGCGGCAATAGTATGCGAGGGTTCATCACCGAATATATTTAAATGGTGTCATAATAAATACGCCCACAGTCAGGCTGTTTTCCTGGATCAAGCCAGTAGCACTAGATCAGTACCATCGGGCCTCAGCGAGCACTTGTGCGAGAGCACGACCGAGACTGCGTTTTTCGCCGGTGATGGTCGCTGTTTTCCCGTCGAATCTGGACTCTCAAAGACGCTGCTCTCGGGGAGAGGTGGCAGTTCTGCCACTCTTTGCGGAGAATTCCTTTGGTCTCCTCTCAACAGCCCAAATCTCCTTCTTCCAGGTCTTCAGGAACTGACTTCTCGAATGTTGTCTCCCCCATTGCACGAGAAGCGCCTGAACGCCACGGCGCATCCGCTCAGAAACTGCTTGTCCAGAGATCCCGAGTATCTGTACGAGTTCAGCCTGACTGGTCTCACGTGAGACCTCGAAGTACCCTTCCTTGAGGACGGTTGTAAGCAGATCGTATCGTGCTTGAGTGAGTCCCTCGTCAGCAGAATCGGTGAGATCGACCAAGTAGACCAGTTCCGTCGCGCTAATATGGACGCCGTTGACACGACAACGTTTATGAAACTCACCTTGGGAGCTTCGACTGAAGCAATCCAGGCAAATGTTCCATTATATGCTACCGATCCGATGGATTCAACGGAAATAGAAATATAAATTTACCAGTCTGTTTCTTTCCATCTTCCCGATTCCTGGCCGTGGAACTCACCTTTTGCCTCTCGTTTGCGTGGCCAGAACGTCAACATGAATAAGCTCAGATAAAAGATTCCAACGACACTGACGACAATTTCACCGGGAATACCAGGTATAGCCGCTGTTACGCTCCAAGTTTGGTTCGGGACAAAGATCGTGATGCGGAACAGTCAGGCGAGGCCAATCAGTACCAGTAGTGGAAGATAAATCCGTTTAAGACGGCGTGAAAGCGATTCTAGATACGATACTTTATATCTGGGGTTTTTCAGATCGTTTGCAATTTCTTCCCGCCAATTAGCGAGTGGAGCTCCTTCTGGATCGAATGCATTCGCAAGAACATTTTCCTCAATAAGACGAACGCGTGCACGGTAGGCATCGTACATCCGATATCGACGCACATCAAACAAAAGAAACATAGAGAGTGCAACCATTCCGATAAGCAATAAATAGGAACCCCGGCTTTCAAACGACAATGCGAGAATCGCTGTAACAACCGCAATAGCCCAATCAACGGTCAGGTCGAGTCGGCTAAGAAAGGTCGCTGATTGAGACATCTCGCCACGATAGTATTGTTGAAGTAGCGAAAGCAGCTCAGAGCGATCGTACGCAGCTTCTTCGGCCACCTCGCGTGCTTTTTCTCCTTCTGGTTTGAACTCGTCTGTGGTTTCCCCCATACAATACATCTGTAAGCTACTCACTGGCTTAACCAGCATTGCTAGAACTCGAATATATCTATGTAACCGTAACGTCATTTCTCGATTCGTCTATCTCCGAAGCTGATTACGACTTGGTGGATAATTAACAACTTGGATCCATTATATTTTCTTTATGAACTTGCGATCGCGTTTTTGTTCTCACGGTCATCGCCGGAATCCTTGAGGCGAGAGGCGTCGCTGGTCTGTCCATGCAGACTACGAAATAACAGAGAATCGAGCGCATGCCCACGTCTTCAGGCGCGGGAGGATGTCAATTGTGATTATCTTCCTCGTTCTCGCAGCCATATTATTCATGTCCGATATTTAAATTCCAACTTAAAAGAGAGGAATTTTTGATCTTCCTCTGCTAAGAGGTTGGCTACGGCATTCTCGCTCAATAGCACTCTCCGGGTGAAGGCTAATATGCTAAACACACGAAAAGTAGATTGATGTGCGCTCAGGCTATCACCCAGTGGGAGTATTACAGCCTCAGACCACCACGTGAGGAGACACAAAAAGAAGCGAGTGATCCAACAGACAAGCTCAACGAACTTGGAGCCGATGGGTGGGAGTTCGTCAGTACAATTGAGTATGAGGACGGTGGCACGAAATACCTCGTTCTAAAACGACCCCTGGAAACCGGCACGGAGAATTGAATGAGTAATAACGAGAGCGATATCAGTACTGCAAATACGATGCGAGGACGGGCGGAAGAGAGTCGGCTCAAAATATGGGTCTTATTCCGAATGAACCGATTTCTCCTTACTGGATTGCTTGCCCTCCTTGTTTTCTTTTCATTTCTCATGTTCAGTCTCACTCTCGATCCCTCACTCCCGAGTGAAATCAAATCCACCGACACAATTGAAACGATCTTTTCTGCGATGATTGGTGTCATCGTCACGGGGACAACACTTGTCGTCACTATCAGTCAGCTCGTTCTCTCACAAGAAAATGGGCCACTAGGTGACCAGCGTAAGCGGATGAGTGATGCGATGGACTTTCGCACCTACACAAAAGATTTGTTCAACTCTGTAGTCCCAGCTGACCCGTCTGCATTTCTTGGGCAACTCGTGAATGAAACTGAGCGACGAGCAGAGGTTCTTGATCGACTTGTCAAGGAGAGTGACAATGATGACTTAATCAGTCAAGTATCTGAATTTATCGATAGTCTGCATGGAAATGCTAAAGAAGTGCAAGGTGAACTCGAGGGAGCCCAGTTTGGCACCTTTGATGTCCTCTTTTCGGCGCTGAACTTCAATTACGGGTGGAAGATATACCAAGTAGAACGCATGAGTGACGAGTTTTCCGATTCATTGACCGATGACCAACGAATGGCCTTCGCTGATCTGGAAACAGCTCTGGCTATGTTCGGTCCAGCCCGAGAACACATTAAGACGCTGTATTTCCAGTGGGCGCTCGTTGACCTTTCCCAATATATTCTCTATGCAGCAATTCCAGCGATCATCGTTTCCGGTGGTATGCTGACCTTCATTGGAGCAGAAACATTCAGTGGTACATTTCTTGCAATCCCTATTATTACGTGGGTCGTGAGCGGGGCGTTCACTGTGACGCTTATTCCCTTCCTCTTATTTACCTCCTACATTCTTCGGATTGCCCCTGTTGCCAAACGAACGCTTGCTATTGGCCCGCTTATCCTCCGTGAATCTCAACGGTAGTAACATCCTCTCCGCCGTGAACGACGGAGCTTCCCACAATGGTCACCCTTAGTTCGGTGGGTGGTGGCAGGTTCGCACACTGACGAGGTGCTGGCAGTGTCGTTCGAAAGACGCTCCCGCCTTTCGTGATGACGAGACGGCGAAGCCGTCTCGAACCACGCTCACGCCACCTGAACGGCTCAGACGAACCATGACACTCAACAACTTCTTAGGCCTCACTCGTTCACCTCTCGTTGAGCCGTGGATATTCTTTTGCAAGCTCTTTCTCACTCATCACAGCGTGTGTGATCCGTCACATCCTTCGCGACGAACCGCACTCGCTCTTGGTTTGCCGTCAACTCCTCGTCGGCCATCGTATCCGGAAGTGCAACAATCCGTTCGAACGGCGTGCTGAGGGAAGCGGATCGAGACGCATCCGCTTTCGTCTCGGCTTCCGTCGTCTCACCGAGCGAGTCCTCCAGTCGGCGACCCACCGTCGAATTTCGGCCTTTCCTTTCTCGTTCTGCTCGCGGTACGCTTCGAGCTCGTCGACGCGCTTCGAGAGCGCTTTGGACCGCTTGCAACTCGAATCGAGAAGTCTGCCGACAGGCTGATCGGCGATCCAGATGTTGTCGAGTGCCGCGTCAGCATCGTCGTCGACATCACGGAGTTCGACGTGCTAGCGTGCTTCGAGGTCGTCGAGGCGTGCTTCGTAGGCGTCGAGTTGGGCGTCCTATTCGGTGAGTTGCTCTCGTAGACGCTCGTTTTTGGTCTGGAGGTGCTCAACCGTTGTTTCAAGCTCGCCAAGGTGCTCCGTGATCGCCTGAAGATCGATCTCGACAGACCAGTTCGAGCGACCTCTGGAAGAATGAGCGCTCATTCAGGCACCTCCTGTGCAGCGTGGTAGATGACGTATGTCCGGCGCGTGGTCTCGATAATCGTCGGACTGACGAGGACGGGCCAGGTCTGCTGAGTCTGGCCGTCTTGGGTGATCCCGATGCGTCCTTCACAGAGGAAGTGGGTACCGAGTGTGGGCGGGAGCTCCTCGAAAGAGAGGGGTGCACAACTCAGATAGTAGCACGCGGCGGGGTGTCACTTGAGGTTGGTAGTGGGTACATTGAAGGGGTCACGGCGCACATCTTTAAAAAGAGATGGGAACCCGAGCTGATGCCGGCGGAGGGGGAAAAACCGACCTTGCAGAAGCGATTGGGCTGTTTATCCTTGGAGAAATTTCTCTCGGAAAGGCAGCCGAACGCGCAGGTGTCTCCCGCTGGCAAATGGAATCTATCCTGCAGAAAGCCGGCGTAGAGCGCCGATACGGCCCTCAATCGCTGGAGGAGCTTGACAACGAGATTCAGACCGCATTACAACTTGAATGAGCGAGATAGGCTCAAGAGCTCTCGTTTTTGATTCAACGGCCCTCAGCAATTTCGCGAGTTCGAACGCTCTCGACTGGCTCACCGACGCATTCGACGAGTTGTATACGGTTCCTGCAGTAGAAGACGAAATCGCCCAGGGAATTGCTGCAGGGCACACGTTTCTCCGACCAGCGCAGGTTGCGCTCCAAGCGGGTGAATTTCAAATCGTCTCCATCGACTCAGCGCTCCGAACCCGATTCGAATCTGAAGCTAATCGGCTCGACCGTGGTGAATTTGAGGCCTATCTGCTGGCGTGGGAGAAGGGTTGGGCACTCGTCACTGATGATGCGGCTGGTCGTCGCGTTGCGAACGAACACGATGTCGCGGTCACTGGGTCGATTGGATTGCTGGTTCGTGGTGTTGTCAGCGATGATCTGTCACTTGCCCGGGCAAACAAGTGGCTCACGATGTGGACGACGGAGCGTGGCTATTTCGCCCCAGTCGACAGTGTAGATGAGGCGCTTCCGGATGACTACGAGTAGCGAATCACAGTTTCGTCGTCGTACCGTCTACGATTTTACGCTCAGAATTCAGTACTCGCGTTCATGAGATCGATACAATTCAATTGACACCGAGGCTCTCACCGTTGACGGAGGAGGCGAACCGAGGGTTCCCTCGACTCTCACTCATCACAGCATGTACGATCGGAGAAACCGACTGCTTCGCTCTCAATCCGGTTCTTTCCCGTCTCCTCCTCTGAAATCACGGGGGGTGACACGTCCCCGCCGGAGTCGGTAAGCTAATTTAGACGGAACTGTCACGGGATGCTCCAACGTACCTGGCAGGGATGTGGGAATGGAGCCAACTCGGTAGGCGATCGGTAAGAATACTAACGACCGTTACAGCGAGGACTGGGAGCACGCGCCGGACCAATGCATAGCTGATTGCGACCACCAGTAACACGAAGATCAGCCGCCGAAATACGCCATCCACTGTGAGTGCCAGCGGTCCGGCTAGCACGACCGACAAGCCCAGATCTTCAGGTGCCCCATCGTATCGAATCCAGCGGCGAGGAGCGATCCACCGGCCGGTGTAATGATTGTACACGGCGCGGTCAGACGAAGCCTCCCACGGCCGGAGTTCGAGCCCTCTGCCAAAAATATCCATTACGCTGTGCACGGCAGCTGCCGCAAGGAAAACCACGCTACATACAGTTACCGGCGTTGGCATAGTGATCGCAATTGCTCCGACCCCGACCGCCAGTACCGAGGAGTACACCGGGTAATGGAGCGTCTTTCGATGGCTCAAGTACATGTCGAAATCCGGGAAAACACCGCCGAGGAACCCTGCGGAAAGCGCGATAACTGCGTACTCAGGTGCGACTAACGTAAGCGGGAGGGCAAGCGCCATCCCGACGAGCGCATGAGTTGGCAGCATCATCGTGTCGAGACACAGACGACGGAACACTATTAGCGCATCGTTCGTCTTTGTCCCCTGAATCGTGACCATCTTTGTCAGCTTTAGCGGATAGCGCGGAGCCCCCTTCCCTAACCGCGAGCGAAGCGAGCGGTAGCGAGGGGAGGAGCGCGTTTCGCAACGGGTTAAGCCGATGTACTGCCGATCCTGAGTTACTGCTCTCCCGGCACACGTCCGGGTGGGTAGGAGCCACCAGTAAACTGGCTCCTGTGGTGCGATCCCAACGCACCCTCTACTCGGGGACGACGACCACGAACGGGTTCGATTCCCGTTCCCCGATTGGGGATAGAGCGCGAGAACAACGGGAATTAAATCGGCGGGACAATCCACGGAACGGGTCCGGTAGGCGGGTCGCAGCAACAACTCCGACGCGTCGCCCGTCCGTGGACGGTAATAGGAAGCCGGGCCGCGTCCATGCATGGGGTCGCGGGGACACTGTCGGTGCGGGAACGCCCCGTCCTCAAGGAGTGACCGACCGCCGCACGGCGGGAGCGAGCGAGTAGGGCGGGGTAGTTTACATTGCAATTCGTCACCTCTCGATATTCGGGAACACGAAACCGCATTCTTCCCCTGACAAAGGCGGTCTGACACCCAGAACCACTTGATACGTGACTGAAATAACCTACTGCTCGTCGTCAGTCGACGCGTCGAGAGAAACACTTTCGACGACAGCTTTCCGTGAGACCACTTCGATTGTCGTTTCCGACCCAATAGCCGTTCCACCGTTGATTTCCTCGACGCGGAGGATTACGTCCTCAGGACTGGCACATCCGCAGTTGACAAACTCGTCCCACTCGTCGCCAACTGCGACGGGCCCGGCATGAGTCCATCGAAGATACCGTCGGTACGTGTGTTCGATCATGTTCTCTTGCAGCCATTCGCTGTCTGCGACCCACCAGCCGTCGTCTTCGTCGGGATCGGTTTCCAGCGGCCGGAACGAGACCACGATCCGGTCAGCCTGCTTCTCGACCGTCGATGGGTCGGTCGTGTTGACGTTTCGCTGCTTAGTCGTTCCTATTAGTCTCCAGCCTCCATCGAGATCTGTCGTGCGCTATCACGTGAGGCTGCAGTGGTTGCTTCGAGCCACTCCTCTGCGTCCAACGCGGCCATACTGCCCGTGCCAGCAGCAGTCACTGCTTGCTGGTAGTCGCGGTCCATCACGTCGCCCGCAGTGAAGACGCCGTTGACGGCAGTCGCCGTCGTCGCCCACGCGTCGGCGTCAGTCGTCTGTGTATACCCGTCGTCGTCGAGTTCGATCGGTGTGTCCTGCAAGAAGTCAGTGTCCGGGTCGTGGCCGATGCCGTAGAATACGCCGCTAACGTCGACCTCTTCGACCGTGACATCTTCTCCAGCCTCGTACTTCTCCCCCGGATACCCGTCGGGGTGAGAGACGAGCGTCGCACCGGTTACTCCATCTTCCTGCGACCCCTGGATAGCGACGAGTTCCGTTTTCCAGGCGAACTCGATGTCCTTGTGGTCACGGGCGCGGTCAGCCATAATCTCCGAGGCCCGGAGCTCATCACGGCGGTGGACGACGGTCACGGAGTCGGCGAATTTCGCAAGGAACAGCGCCTCCTCCATCGCGCTGTCCCCACCGCCCACGACGAGGACATCGTCCCCACGGTGGAATGCGCCATCGCATGTCGCACAGGTCGAGAGGCCGTAACCCATCAGCTCGTCCTCGCCCTCGGCACCGACCCAGCGGGCACTCGCGCCGGTCGCGACGATCAGCGCGCGGGTCCGGAGTGTCTCCCCAGTCGACAGCGACAACTCTAACGGCTGTCCGTCGAGATCGGCGGCCTCGATGCTGTCGTGCTGGAACTCGGCGCCGAACTGCTCGGCCTGCTCCTTGCCACGCTGAATCAGTTCGATCCCGCCGACGCCCTCGGGGAACCCGAGGTAGTTCTCGACGTCGGTCGTCAGCGTCAGCTGGCCGCCTGGCTCGTCACCCTCGAGCACGAGGGGGTCGAGATCGGCGCGGGCGGCGTACACCGCTGCCGAGAGCCCAGCGACGCCTGAGCCAGCGATGACCAGTTCGTGTGTGTCCGAACTCATTTATTCCGTGTAGGACTCGATGAGCGTTCGAAGCTCCTCTTCGCCCTGAACGCCGACGATCTGCTCTACCTGCTCGCCGCCGACGAACAGGACCAGCGTCGGGACGCCCCGGACGCCATAGGCGGCGGCGAGCTGTTGGTTCGCGTCGACGTCGACCTTGGCGACGGTCGCGTCAGTGTTCTCGGCCAGATTCTCGACGATGGGTTCGAGCATCCGGCAGGGGCCACACCAGTCAGCGTAGAAGTCCGTGAGAACGACATCGTTCTCGGCGACGATGTCATCAAGTTCGGCTTCACCGTTAACGTAGAGCGGCTCGTTCGGGGGAATGTTGCCAGTGTCGGATGTAGTATCAGTTGCCATCACCAGTCTCTAGGCACCAGCGCCAAATAAGAGTTTTGGATGGTATTTACAATACTAACCAATACAGGAATGGGCCATAGTATCAATGATAGTATACTGCGTTGTCACGAGAGGAACCTCATCGATGTAGAGATCGCTACGTAGCGGAAAAGCGAAGTTAGCCTTCAGCAGCAGGGGCCGAGGTCTCGGACTGCTCGTGCTTGTTCTCGAACTCCTGAATCAACTGGCCCATCTTCGCATACCAGTCGTTGAGCATCCGCTGCATGTCGTCGGTGATCTTCGACGAATCGGTCGGCGAGTAGACGTGGTAGTAGCCGCCCTGGTCGTAGTTGATCTGCTCCTTCTCGATGAATCCCGTCTGGAGCAGGCGCTGGACAGCGCGGTAAGCGGTCGAGCGCTCACGATCCACGCGCTCAGCGAGTTCGTCGACAGCCAGTGGTTCTTTAGCCTTGACAAGCGCCTGGAAGCACTCCCTGTCGAGTTCCTTGAGCCCGTGGAAACACTCTAGAAGTCCCTCACACTCCATGTCTCGACGGAGCTGTTCGGACATCGAATCTGGCATTATTATCGATGCTACGTAGGCACTGGACCATTAAAAGGATTTTGTACGGATTGCACAATTGCGTGAGAATCTAGACCGGAGCGAAACGGAGACGCAGTGTAAACGGTAACCGTCGACCTGTGATTTCAATCGGGATAGCCGTATATACAAATACGGACAAGTTGTGTTTCAGGTCAAGACCGAACTAATCCGCGGTAGAAGTGCGTTGTCGGTGCGTCATACGTAGCGAGGAAATCGTCGTGTAGATAATCGCGAGTGCGACGATGACAGCTGCGCCAACAACGAGCACTAGACCGAGCAACTCAAGGTTCGGACTACCGATGTAGGAGCCAATCTCACCGACACCAACTGCTGCGGCACCGACCAGCAACATAGCGCCGAAGTAGATCTTGATACTGTTGGCGTCGACGACCGCGGTCGCTGCAGAGCCGATACGAGCGCCGAGCGCACTTCCGAACAGCAACGGCGCGACGATACCGAGGTCGACGCCGCCACCCTGACCATAGAGGTAACTCCCCAGACCACCGGAGAAGACGATCTCGAAGAGGTCCGTCCCAACGGCGACGGGGACCGGGACGCCGATCGCGTAAATCATCGCGGGCATTCGGATAAACCCGCCACCGACGCCGAGGAAGCCCGACAAGAGCCCAGTCGCGAACGCGACAGCCGTGATGACCCACGCGGAAACACGGACGTCACCGCGGAGCGTCACCATCGGTGGAATCCGAACCGTCCGCTGGATCGTCTTCGCGATCTCGGGAATCTCGTACTCACTGAGGTCCTTGACATCTGTCTCGTGGTCGATACTGCCGCCACCGTCGCCTCGCAGGGCGTCACGGGTGACCATCGCCCCGACGCCGCCAAGGAGGACGACGTAGGCGACACTGATGATACCATTAGCAAGTCCAAGCGACTCGAGGTAGTAGACGCTGGCGCGCCCGGCCTCGATACCGATGGTCGTCCCAGTAATCATGATCACGCCGAGCTTGTAGTCTACCTGCCCCAGGTCGTGATGTTTCAGGGTCGCGATGACAGCCGTCCCAAAGACGAACGCCATCCCGCTACCGACCGCAACAGGCGCCGGGTAGTCCAGCATCAGTAGGGCGGGGGTCACGAGGAATGACCCACCCATGCCGAAAAACCCGAACAAAACGCCGACGACTAGGCCAAACCCGACGAACAGGACCAGCATCTCGGGACTCGTCCCCAAGATCCCGAGTCCGTCGAGTAGCCTATCGAGCATTCTCTTCACCCCCGACCAAGAGGTCGACGAGATAGGGGCCGAACAACCGTTCGAGACCGCCGTATCCCACGTACAGTACGACCGCTTCCAAGAGGATGGTGCCGATGAGCAAGGCCGTCTCTGGATCCCATGCGGGGATCTCTAATCCTGCCATTGATCCTCCATCCAGTATCCGATTCCGGGAATTCGTTGTTGCCACATTTCTGTTCAATACTCCTTACCAGATTCGCACCCTTAACGGTTTTGGGTCTACTACACAATACTATATTCAGGTAACTTCTGCTGGAGTATCGATAACTTATAGAGAACATATCTGGCCGGTCGGCTCCAGAAACCGGCCACTGCCAGTCTACTCCGTGAACCATATAGATAGTGACAACAGCCGAACAAAACCGTGTTGGTATCGGTCGACAAACCTGTTCGTATGAGGGCGCTGTGCGCGACTGACCTATCGGCCGCAAGTGAGGCTGCAATAGAGAACGAGACCTGCCTTGAGTGTCTGGGCCGTATCGGCATCGATACGATCCACCTCGTGACTGTCGTTCCATCGAACGTCCACTCTGGGATGCCTGGTGTGAACTTCGACGAGCGACGCCAGCGGGGATTGGACCGATATCGGGCGGTGATAGAAGCTGCGGGATTCAGCGTCGAGACCCATGTTGTCCGTGGAACGCCCCATCGTCGTATCAACGGCATCGCCGAAACCGTCCGGGCAGACCTATCGATCGTGGGTTCCCGGGGTCAAAGTCCGCTGGAGAACCGGATCATCGGCTCGACCGCGCGTAACCTCGCACGGACGACTGTCGTTCCGTTACTGGTCAACCGCATCGAACGGGCAACCGAAGAGCCCACAGTCCTCCGCGAGCACCTCTTTCGGCGAATTCTCTTCGCTACTGATTTTTCGGAAAATGCGGACCGGGCGTTCGATGCCTTCTCCTATCTCCGCCACGCCACCGAGACGGCGACACTCGTTCACGTTCGGTCACCAAAAGACGGAGGGGTCGAAACCAACAGTGATGCTCGCGAGCAATTGGCCGAGCGTGCGAGAACACTCGAAAGCTGGGACATCGAGACACGAATTGAGGTCCGACAAGGGGATCCCGCAGACGAAATCCTCACCGTAGAGGAGGAGGTGAACCCAACCACGATCCTCGTTGGATCGAGAGGACGAAGCCGCATCCGCCGGCTCCTGTTGGGCAGTGTCTCGGAGGAGATCGTCGCGCGGGCGACTGGAAACGTCTTCCTCGTCCCGCCGCCCCGGGCGGTCTGAAACGGATTCTACAGAAATACAGCGAGAGTTCCTCGGGGCTTGACCCCGAGGTACTTCACCGGGTCACTACCTTTGACAGCGAGAGAGTCCCCGCCCTTCCCGTGAGTGACGAGTGTTCCGACGTTCAGTCGGAACCGAAGAGCAGGGCGAGAGTGAATCGCGTCCGCCCCGGTGAGAAACCGCCACGTTACTGCCGGCGTGAGTCTCCCACAGTCAGTAGCAATTTCGCATTCACCGTGGATCGCTGGCGTTCAAGGTTCCACGATCCGTACCGGCAGATCGCAGATGAAGCGTACCACGTTCACCGTGCGCCCACTCTCCGACACCGGAGAGCACCTGCTTCAGGATCTGTTGGACGCTTCCGCCGCTCTCTAGAACGAAACCAATTACCAGCGCCTCATGCGGTACAACGACGTGGACGGATTCGAGGGCGACGTATTCGAGGCCGATACTGGCAGTCTCGAAGGCCGGTACAAAGGCGTTCTCGGTGCGTCCACCGCCCAACAAGTGATTCGCAAGAATAGCGAAGCTTGGCGGGCGTTCTTCCGGCTGAAAGAGCAGCATAACGACGAGTCGAACACGTCGTCACGGACCACCCCGAACCGCCGGGCTTCCGTGGAAATGAGGACGACGGGCGACAAACCAAAACCGTCATTCGCAACACATCGTACACTGTCGATGGGGCGAGCGGTCCCGACTCGAGATACTTGTCGGCAAAAAGCTGAAAGACAGATACAACCACACCGGGCGGCTCCGGCTGGAAATCGCTGGCGACCCGAACTGGCCCGACTACGAGACACAGGCCGGTTGGACCTGTGGTACGACGAGACTGATAGCACCTTCCGAGCTTCCCAACCCGTGACTATTTCTGCCGATGCATGGGCGACTCCACTGGCCGACGAAACGGACGCTCTGGACATCGGTGCGAACAACCTCGTCGCCTGTACCACCACGACCGGCGAGCAATATCTGTACGACGGCCGCGGGTTGTTCTAGCGATTCCGTGATACAACCTGGCACATTGCCGAGTTGCAGTCGAAACTCGAAGACGGGCGGTACAGTAGCGAGCACATCCGGCGGCTGTACCGCAAGCGAACACGTCGCCGTGACCATGCCCAGGAAGCGTTGTGTCGTGACCTGCTGGACCGACTCTACGAGAAGGGCGTCAATACCGTGTATATCGGTGGATTGACCGACGTGCTGGACACGCACTGGTCGGTCGAAACAAACGCGAAGACCCACAACTTCTGGTCGTTCAAGAAGTTCACCGAGCGGCTGGTCTGTACCGCCGAGGAATACGGTATCTCGGTCGAGGTGCGGTCGGAAGCGTGGACAAGTCAAGAGTGTCCACGGTGTGGGGGCACAGACCGAACGTCACGGCACGAGGACACGCTCACCAGCCCGTGTGGGTTCGAAGGCCACGCCGACCTCACAGCATCAGAGACGTTCTTAGAGCGGCAGATAGAACAGGCAGTCAGGCCGATGGCATGGCCCGTGCGATTCGAGTGGGACGACCACGACTAGTCGGAGTCACCACGCTCTCACCGTCCCAAAGAACAGCGCACAGACCCGAGTACCGTCCACCTCGACGGGAATGTTGCCTCCGGCGAGTCGGAAACCGGCTGAGACTCCCACGGAGGAAACCACTCCCTTCAGGGCGCGGAGGATGTCATAGGAAGACAACAGCGGCAGCGTACGCGAGCACGAACGAGAGTGAGAACGACCCCGCCCACGCTCCCAACGTCACGAGAATCTTCCGGGCGTCGACCGCACCCCAGCCGCCGACTGCGGCACCACTTCCGATAATCGAGCTGACAATAATCTCGTTGAACGACACGGGGACGCCCAGCAGGACGGCCAGTTGTGCAATCAGGAACGACGGGACGAGCGCCGAGATAGCGCGTCGCGGCCCGAGCGACGAATAGTCCTGCGCCAGGGACTTGATCATCCTGGGAGCGCCCGTCCACGAGCCCGCGAGCATCCCAAGACCACCTCCGACGAGCACCACGACCACCGACACCATCTCAACCTCGTCGAGGAGTGGAATCAACGGCCCGACTGCAAGTCCGACCTGACTGCCACCCGCGGAGAACGCAACGAGCGATCCGAGTACGAGCAGTACGTGCTGCAGTCCCCCGCGTTGGTGGCGACCAACATCCCACCAGACGACGGCAGCGACAGCCAGCGCCGCACCACCGGTAACGACGACCGCCGACGCGGGTCCCTCGACCGCTAGCGTGTGCTGTCCGACTTCTCGGACGGTCCCCGCGGAGTTCGTCCCACCGAGGAAGCTGAACTCGACGTTCACGAGGACGACAGTGACGAGGCCGACGAGGACGGGGATACTGTACCGTTCAGGTACGTCAGGTCGTGGGAGGACGCTCGCAATAGCGAACGCGATCCCACCGCCGACGACCGGCGTCAACACCCAGACGGCGGCGATCTGCTGGTACTTCGACCAAACCGGCGTGCCACCGAGCGCGAGACCGACGCCGATGACGGCACCGGTCACGGTGAAGGCGGTCGCAATCGGGTACCCCGTGATGATGCCGATCGCCATCAGTCCAGCACCCAACACCAAAACTAGGATGACCCCAGCGACGGGCATACTCAGACCGCCGACGAGGCCGCTCCCGACGGCCTCTGAAACGTTTCCGCCCTGCGTGACTGCGCCGACGAACCCGAAGATGCCAACCAGGAGAGCGGCCCGCATCGTGCTAATGGCGTTCGCGCCGACGGCGGGCGCAAAAGGGGTCGCTCCGCTTGATCCGGCACCGATAACCCACGCCATGAACAGGCTGGCGAGCGATGCACCGACGAAGAGGGCGATAAGAGCGGGGTCCATCTGAACAGGGGGGAGTTAGTCAGCGCCCGCTGGGGTGGTGTCGGGGGCTTGGCTGCGACTGCGCCAGTAGCCCTGGATGTAGGCGCCGATGAACATCCCGGCGAGCGCCCACAGGATGGTAACATTCCCGACACCGAGGCTAGCGTACGCCGCGCCCGGGCAGATGCCGGAGAGCCCCCAACCGACGCCGAAGATGGCGCCGCCCACGAGGACGTTCCGGTCGAAGGGCTTCAGCCGCCGCTCGTAGAGGTCGCCCGTGAGCGGTGCGGCGTCCCGAATCCGAGGGAGCAGGGCGAACGCAACCCCGGAGACGATTGCGGCACCGAACATGACAAAGAGGAGTCCGAGATCGTCGAACTGGAGGAAGTCCAGCACGACCTCCGGTCGCGCCATGTGGCTGAATCCGAGCCCGAACCCGAAGATCAGGCCGCCGACGAAGATCAGCGGCTTGAATAGGGGATGTCGGTCCGCCATTACGGGCTCACCCCCAGTGCGGCGACGATCTGTGCCGTCCCGATCGCCACGGTCAGGAACGTCAGCACGCCGACGAGCGACGTCTTCGACGCCGATCCGACGCCACAGACGCCGTGACCAGACGTACAGCCTTTGCCGATCCGGGTGCCGATACCGACGAGGATGCCACCCAGGAACAGTCGCCACGGCTGGACGTCGGTCATCCACAGCGTCACGCCAGCGACCTCGTACAGCTGTCCGGTAGTTCCAGGCTCGTACAGCGAGCTCGATAGTAGACCGGACTGGAACGTTGTAGCGAAGACCAGCCCGCCGAGGATGATGCCGGCCGTGAACACGAGCCGCCAGTCCCGCGAGGCAACGTACTGCTGGAACCGCGACTGGTCGGAGAGGTACGACAGCGTCGACTCGAGGAACGTGCTCGCCCCGGCGGGGATGCCCGTCCCGAGGTAGATGACGACGGTGCCGAGGCCGACGAGTAACCCACCGACGGCGTACCGACTGATGCCGTTGGGGAACAGCTCGGCGGCCATCTGGAGCGGGACTGGATCAGTCATCATCGGCGTCGTTAGTCACCCGCGAGCGACTCTTGGCTCGCTGCGCAGTTGTTCGGGCCGAGCTCCAAGGTGAATGCTTCCTCGTCGTCGACGGCGTTCTGGCCGAGGTTCGTCGCGATGATGTCCTCGTAGTTGGCCGGTCTAGGCGGCATATCCGAGAGGATCAGCTCGACGAACTCGTCTTCGTCCATTGTGAGTGCGTCCATCTCCTCGACGAGGTTGCCGATAGGCGCGGTGTAGGTGCCGTCAGCGGCCGGTTCAGCGGCATCACTGAAGTGCGCACCACCGATTAGCGTGTCGTCTGGCAGCGTCAGCACGCGTTCCTGGAGGGACTCGTAGAGCAGGCGTGCCGCGTCGGGCGCGCCGTCGTCGCCTTCCTCGAGGTCGGGGCGGGCGACGCTCTCGATGAACAGCCCGTCACCGGTCGCAAGTAGGCTGTCGTCCACCAGGTAGGAGGTCATCCCCGTGGTGTGGCCGGGCGTGTAGACGGCCTCGATGGTAGTATCGCCGACCTGGAATTCGTCACCGTCCGCGGCGGTGGTCATGTCGTCGGCGTACGTGACGCCGCGGTCGACGGCCGCCTCGGGGATGACGCCTTCGACGCCCTCGGCGTCGAGATCACGCACACCCGAGATGTGGTCGGCGTGGATGTGTGTGTCCAGCGCGAACTTCAGGTCGACGTCGAGGTCGTCCGCATCCGCGAGGTAGCGGTCGGTGAACGCGCGAAGTGGGTCGATGATCGCGGCTTCGCCGTCGTCGTAGAGGAGGTAGCCGAGACAGCCCGAGGAGGGGCGCTGGTACTGCAGGAGCGTGCCAGTACCGTCATAGTCGGTGACTTCGACGGTCTCGTAGATGCTCGCCCAGCCGTTCATCCCGTCTTCGAGGTGGTTGACGTCGTACCCGCGTTCCGCGAGCGTGCCTGCGACGTACTCGCTGGCACCGCCCTTCGCGCACAGGACAGTCACTTCGCGGTCGTCGGGGATTTGGTCGAGGACGTCCTCTCCGATCTCGTCTTCGAGGAACTCGAAGTACGGGATATTTATCGACGTGACGTTCTCGCCGTCGATACGCCACTCGTCGTAGTCGGATTGCATACGTGCGTCGAGGAGCGTGATGTCCTCGCCGGCGTCGATGCGGTCCTTCAGTGCTTCCGGTTCGACCGTTTCCACGGCGACATCCGGAGTTGGGAAATCGTCAGCGTTCATCTTGTGCAGTCGCTTCTACCGGTCGGATACACAAAAGCATTCTCATAGTATTTCCTATATCGAACAATACTAATCGGGGACGTAGACGTCAGATTTTCTCAAATATGCCCTATATCGCCCTATCAGAGTGTGTACTGAGAGAACTATACAAGTGAGTGTTTGCAGTAGACACAAGAACCGACAATCTTTTGGTCGGGTAGTGAGTATTGTGCGATAGCTCCAATACAAACCATCGGAGCAGATAACCAATGAGTGCCGAATTCAACACCGCAGAGACGCTCGACGTGAAAGGTGCATCGTGCCCCATGCCAGTGGTGAAGACGAAGTCCGCCATCGACGACCTCGCAGCCGGCGAAATCCTCGAAGTGCTGGCGACTGATCCCGGCAGTATGAGCGACATCGACGGCTGGGCGTCCGGAACCGATGGCGTCGAACTAGTCGCCCAAGAGGAAGGCGACGACGTGTACAAACACTACGTGCGCAAGACGGAGTAACGATGAGCACGGATATACCTGACACGCCGTCCAACGACGTCCCCTCCCGCGAGGAGCTGGCCGCACGCATCGACGAACTCGAAGATGCGCTTGCGGAGGCCACAAGCGAGGACGACACCAAGAAGATGAGTATCATCGCGACGAAGGGCACGCTCGACATGGCGTACCCGCCGCTCATCCTCGCCAGCACCGCGGCCGCATTCGGCTACGAGGTGACCGTCTTCCACACGTTCTGGGGACTGGACATCCTCCACGAGGAGCGCTCGAAGAACCTCAAGCTGAGCTCCATCGGCAACCCCAACTTGCCGGTCCCGAACGCGGTCGCCGCGCTCCCCGGCATGGACCACGTGACAACGAAGATGATGGAGAAGAAAATCGCGGACAACGACACCGCGACCATCGAGGAACTCATTGAGACGAGCCTCGACATGGGCGTGGAGTTTCAGGCCTGTCAGATGACCATCGACCTGATGGACTACGACGAAGACGACTTCTACGACGGCGTCACCACCGGCGTCGGCGCCGCGACGGCGATCCAGGACATGGCTGAGGCCGACATCCAGCTCCTCATCTGATGGCGGTGACTACTTTTCCTCCGGCTGTTAGAATCGTCGACGCCATCGCCAACGAAGCCAACGTCGATCCCGGGGAGCTATCCCCGCCACTCGCTGACGTTATCGATCCAGATGCGCTCGATGTGCTCCTCGAACAGGCGGACCCGTCCGCGCAGGTCGAAGTGCGCTTCACATACCGGGGGTACGAAGTCGTCGCCCACCCGAACGGCGATGTCGACGTCTAGGAGTTCTCAGTTCCGGCTTCTATCCCGCAACGTCCGGTTGATAGCCGTCATTCGGCGGACTCGTTCGTCCGAGACGCCGTCAAGATCCTGTCTGAGGGAACAAGAGCATCTGAAACCGAGAGAATTGCGCAGCGCCCGTATCCGCGGAGAGGAGTGATCACGCACCCAGAAACTACGAGATCGTTCTAGTGCTCGTGGTCATGATGATGGTGATGGTTCCCATCGTGTCCCTGATGCGTGAATTGCCCTGTAATAGCGCCGGACGGGCGGTGATCTAGTCATCGACCGACTCTGACCACGCGGCCGGGAGCCTGATGTACACGGCTGCGTTCTCAATCAACGCGCCAACGGTCGTGTACTCGTCGACGGCGTGGACGGTATCGGTCCCGAGCGCAAACTCAACCGTCGGGATTCCTTCCTTCCGGAGGCGCTTCGCGTCGCCGCCGCCCGTCGCGCTCCGGAGGTAGACGCGCTCATCCGTCACGTCCTCGGCGGTCGACGCGACGGCCTCGACCAGCGGGCTATCGATCGGCTCCGCCGTCCCGACGCTCCAAGAGACGTCGGCGATCTCGATTCCCTCGCAGTCCGCGACACAGTCCCGGATGTCCGCGAGGACGGTCGAGGTGTCCACGCCCGCGGTCAGTCGGATGTCGACCTCCGCGCGGGCGGACTGCGGGACACTGTTTATCGCCTCACCGCCCTCAAGGACGCCAAGGTTGATAGACGGGTACCTGAAGAGTTCGCGGGCAGTCGCCTCGCCCATACTTGGCGCGTAGTACTCGACGGACTCCTTGATGATCGGCTCCATCTCAGGGGCAACACGGAGTTCGCGTGTCCCGAAGCGCTCGTGCATCGTCTCGACGGCCTCGTAGAGCCGGTCAATCGCGTTCTCACCCAGTACGGGCCGCGAGCCGTGTGCAGCCTCACCAGTCGCTCGGAGCGTCAACCAGATACTCCCTCGGTCGGCGACAGTCACAGAATGATGCCCCGCCTCGCAGGTCGGTTCGCCGATAACGCAGGCGTCCGCGTCGAGTCGGCCAGCCTCCAAGAGTGCCGGAAGACCCGCGTCGCCTCCGATCTCCTCGTCGCTGACGAACGCGAACAGGAGGTTCACCGGCGGGGTGGTCCCGGTCTCGGCGTAGGCCCGGAGGGCAGTCACCATCGCCGCGACCGCGCCCTTCATGTCGGTCGCGCCGCGGCCGTAGACGTGATCGCCGTCGCGCTCGCCCAGCGGATCGTGGGACCACTCGTCGGTATCAAACGGGACCGTGTCTGTGTGGCCGTTGAATAACAGCGTTCGGTCTCGCTCGCCCGGCACGAACGCGAGCAGGTTCGGCTTCGCTGGGTCGACCGCGAACCGTTCGACGTCGACGTCGAGCAGGTCTAGCCGCGACTCGATTACGTCGACGATTTCGCGCGTGTCGCCAGGCGGGTTTGACGTGTCCACAGCAAGCAGGTCGAGCGTTAGGTCTACGAGCTCCTCTCGATGGACACTTGCGTACTCCTCGGGGTCCACGTCCTTCATGCTCATTCCAGCTGCCCCTGTAGGACCTTCGCGGCCGTTAGCACCGGATCCCACACGGGGCTAAACGGCGGCGCGTACGCCAGGTCCGCGTTCTGTAGCTCGGTCACGGTCATACCGGCGTGCAGAGCCATCACGACGGTGTCGATGCGCTTGGCGCCTTCCGCGCCGACGACGCTGCCGCCGAGCAGCCGCCCGGAACCCCGATCCGCGACGAGCGTGATCCTGATCTCCTCGCTGCCCGGGTAGTAATCCGCTCGCGACTCATCGGTGATAGTCACAGTGACGGGCTCAAAGCCGGCCTCGCGGGCCCGCTCCTCGTCGACGACTCCGGTTCTCGCAGCGCCGAGGTCGAAGGCCTTCACGATGGCTGTGCCCGCGATGTCACCGGTCGGCGTCGGCGAGCCCGTCACCGTCTGTCCGATGGCCCGGCCGGCGCGGTTGGCGGTCAGCGCCAGCGGTACGTGGTCTGGCTCGCCCGTCACGACATGGCGGGCCTCGGCGCAGTCGCCCGCCGCGTAGACGTTCTCATAGCTCGTCCGTCCGTACTCGTCGGTCGCAATGGCCCCAGTCGAACCGAGGTCTATCCCGGCCTCCTCCGCAAGGTCAACGTTCGGCATCACGCCCACGCCGACAATGACGACCTCTGCCGGGTCAGCCTCGCCGTCTTGGAGGGCGATGCGGTCGACGTGGCCGTCACCGTCGAACCCCGAGACGGCGGTGTCAAGGCGCAGGTCGACGTCTCGCTCGCGAAGGTGGTCCTCGACGATCTCGGCGACCGGCTCGCCGAACGGCTGCAGGACGTGCGGCAGCATCTCGTAGAGGGCAACGTCAACGCCGCGGGCCGACAACGCCTCGGCCATTTCGACGCCGACGTAGCCGCCGCCAACGATCGCAGCCCGCTCCGGAGACTGCTCAGTGACGTACCGCTCGATCGCCCCCGCTTCGTCCATGTCGTGGATCGTGAACACGCCGTCGAGCCCGATCCCGTCGAACGGAGGGACGTTCGCGCTCGCTCCGGTCCCCACGAGGAGGTCGTCGTACGGCTGCTCGAACTGCTCGCCGTCGCTCTCGACAATGACCGTCTCGCCTTCCGGATCGATGCTGACGACTTCGTGGCCGGTCCGAAGGTCAATGTCGCGCTCTTCACGGAACTGCTCCGGCGTCATCGCGACGAGATTCTCCAGCTCGTTGACCTCGCCCTTCACGTAGTAGGGCATCCCGCAGGCGGCGTAGGATACCCACTGTCCCTGCTCGAAGACGATCACGTCCAGACCGGGGTCCTCGCGCTTTGCCTTGCTCGCCGCGCTCATCCCCGCGGCGTCCCCGCCGATGACCACGAACGTGTCGCTCATACCTCGTAGTTAGAACGGCAAAATCAAAAATATTCTGTGGTATACCCAATATTGAGATAGACTGCCCTATCGCGGGTTACCTGGACGGGGTATCGGTCGCGGGACTAGTCGCTAGAGATCGCGAGACCAATGCAGCCCAGATGTCGACGACGAGATAGGCCCACCCGACGGCGATCAGCAGGTAGCCAACGAGCGTCAGTGAATCTGCGAGTCCCGTGAGTGGGGGCATCGCTGTCGCCCAGAGCGCGAGCATCCCGAGATTCACGCTCGTGATCTGAAGCCACGACGGCTGGCCGACAATCTCACTGGCAGCATCCAGCCGGCTACTGAATTCCCCGGTTTCACTACTGAGGGTAACTACGACAGTGGGCAGGAATGCCATTGCCAGCTGAAGCATCCACCCGAACACGAGACCATTAATCGCTGCTATCTCGATCGCTCCCGCAGGCACGGTCTCAGGGAACAATAACACGAGCGGTGCCCACGGAACCGGGAACGCCAGCCAGAGATACGCTCCAAGGATGAGAGCGAGCCGCCTGGGTTGAGCCCGAGTACCGGTGCGGTACGTACCGATGACGTTCGCTAAAAGCGCCGCGGTCCCGATGACATACACCACTAGTCCTGCCATCGTGAGTTCGTGACGCGCGAGCCACGGTCCTGCGACGAGTCCCGCCGCCCCAACAATAATCCCCCAGTAGGCGACGTCCCGGAGGCGTGGATACTGGAGGTCAGCCTCGAACAGCCGCGGTGTCGTGGTGAGGAGTGCGCCGGCGGCGACCAACGCGAGAAAGCCCCAGACATTCGCGTGGACGTGTGCCTCGATCAAGCCAAAATATCCACCAGGCCCGTGGATATTCAGGAGCATCCCGAACGCGGCGAGGATACCGATGACGAGAAACCACGGCGCAGTTCTGAAGAACCGCGTTCGGGAATTACTTGATGTAGTCGAACGGTAAACCGTTACCAATAGTCCAGCCAGCCCGATGAGGACGAGCGTCGCACCAACTACCGTAGTAGTCGTGTCCCCTGTTGCCATACCGATCAAGATGAGTGGGTAGCCCGCGTTCAAGGAAAGCCATTGCACCCACCGGTTCCGGGTAGACGCGGATCCTGCCGTCGACGGCACACTCCCCAAAGCAGGAAGCGCGCCGAATAGGGCCTGCGTCAAGCCTCCGATTGTGACGAAGTGAATTGTTAACCACCGGAGGCGCGGCAATGCATCTACCGCCCCGACCTCGACGCCAAGCTTGCCGACGACGACTAACAGGCCGACGGAGAGGTACAGTCCGGCCATTAGGAAAAACGGATTGTTCCGTACGTGCATCGGATGAACACCTTCCAAATGCTAATCACTCATGCTAAGTAGTGGTTCGTCCGAACCCGTTGGTAGGAATCGAACATGTTGGTCTCATGCGAACGTGTCAGGGGATAGTTCAAGGGAATTCGGAGGAGTCGGTTCAGTATGCCCCGAGCTCAGCTCTCGATCTCGCTTCCCGAGGACGTCTGGATGCGAGAAATATCGATGGCTCACGACGCGACCAAATTCGAAGTCGTCACCGCACTTGCGGGCGAAGACGCAGGAATTGCGCTTCTCCGGATCGAGAGTGACGATCCCCTCACGATCCTCACGGATATCCGCGGTCAGTCGGATATCCTCGACGTCGACCTGCTCTGGAACCGTGCGTCGACCAGCTTAGTGCAGGTCGAAACCGAGAGTCCGCCACTCCTCTTACCTCTGTGGCAGGCCGGTGTCCCCGTCGAGATGCCGTTTTCCGTTCGCGATGGGACCGCGATTTGGGAGTTGACGACGTCATCAGATCGACTGTCCGATCTCGGCGAACACCTCGATGAGGCGGGAATCGAGTGCGAACTCCAGTCAGTCGTAGAAATCGGTTCATCGGAAGCTGACCGACTATTGACGCCTCGACAGAGACAGGTGTTGACTGTCGCAATTGAAGCGGGCTACTATACTGTCCCCCGCGAGGTGACACTCACCGAGGTTGCTGAGGAACTAGGCGTCTCGAAGTCAACCTGTAGCGAGATCCTCCATCGGTGTGAGAGTAACATCGTCACGTGGTTCGCCGCGGAGGAGTTCGGCCAGCCCTGAGGAATGCCTGAGCGGGGTGTGCCAGGGTTCGCAATCATTTTGAGTCGTGACGGGGAGGACGAATTCGAGTGTCTGAAGTACGGAACGGAGTTGCACGCAGCTTACAACGCTGCGTGGAACGTGGCGTGGCGTCTTGTCCAGAACTGGCTCAAGTATGGTTCTGGAAAGGCCACCAGTCACTGACCCTGAAGTCAGGAACGGTGAACGCGACCGGCGATTTCAACGCCTCCGCGTAAGTGCAGCATAGTAGGAGTTCACTTGTATGCCTCGAGGCTTGACCCCAAGGTAGTTAACATTTACCATGCCTACCGACGTTCTGGTCGCTTTTGACGGGTCTCCGCTTTCCAAGCGTGCACTGACGTACGCTCTCGAGACGTTCCCGGATGCGACTATCACGACGATCTACGTCATCAATCCGCTCGACTCGGTTATCGACGTCGAGGCTGGTGGCTTGCCAGTCGCTGAAGACTGGCACGAGAAGGCCCAGGAACGAGCAGCAAACATCCAAACGACGGCCGTAGACTTCGCGGCAGAACACGGGATCGACCTCGATACGGTCACGGAAGTCGGCAGACCTGCACGAGTGATCCTCGACTATGCTGACGACCATGACATCGATCAGATCGTTATGGGCAGCCACGGCCGCTCAGGAATCGATCGTGCGCTCCTCGGAAGCGTTGCCGAGACCGTCATCCGTCGAGCATGGACTCCAGTGACAATCATCGGATAATCCGACCGTATTAGAACGAGTAGAACTAGATGATCTCTGAGGACTTAAGAACTCGAACTCGATTACAGTCGGACGGAGACTTGCTGGCGTTCCTAAAACGTAAAACCCAACCAAAGCAGAGGTATAGAGACCGTGGCCGTTACAGAGATTCGAGGAGAAAGCCCACGACTGTCGTCGTGAGATGAATCCGACATTGTTACGTTTTATGCCAACAGTTTGCATGGCACGGGAGGGATGAGTAGAACCGACCCGACCCGAACGCCTCTAGAGACTGAGACCGCGTTGCCGCCTGTTGCGGTGACAGTCCTGTCGTGGAACGAGGAAGCCCACGACTGTAGTCGTGGGAGACTATCACTACTCGTGATCGGTCACCTTTCCCGTTGCCGTGAGCGGTATTTCGAGGTGACTTCGGCTTTCTCAGTGCGAGTTGCGTGTGACCACACCTCCTACTATCTCATTCCCTCCCGTCGACGGTGTTAGACGTCCCAGTCGGGACGCTCGCGGTTGATGAACTCGCCGTGGCCAGCATCGGCGACGATCTTTCCGTCGTCGGCCACAAGTTGGCCGCGAACGAACGTCTTTTTTACGCGTCCCGTGACCTCTCGGCCCTCGTAGATCGAGAAGTCGGCATTCGACGCGTTGTCTTCGGCGGTGATGGTGTACCTCTCATCGGGGTCAAACAGGACAATGTCAGCGTCGGTACCGGGGTCGAGAGTGCCCTTGTTCGGCATGCCGAAAATGTGCGCCGGGTTCCGACTCATGACGCGTACGAGGAAGGGATACGAGAATCCCCGTTCGTTCACTGCCTCGTCGTGGAACACCGGCAGCGACACCTGTAGTGCATTTGCGCCGAACGTGGAGTCCCACCAGTTCTCTACCTCTTTCGACTCGCGCTTGTAGCCGCAGTGATCTGTCGACACCACGTCGAGCGTGCCGTCTGACAGGTGCGTGAACATCGCCTCAACGTCGTCCTGCTTCCGAATGGGTGGCGCTATCATTGGGAGGTTTCCGAGTTCCTCGAACACGTCGTCTGTAAGCGTCGTATAGTGGGTACACGTCTCGGCACGGATCTCCGAGCCGTCCTCACGGAAGCTCTTTATTACCTCTGCCGACTTCCGACACGATGTGTGGATGCCGTAGTACTTCGCCCCCGTCTCCTGGGCCATCCGAACGGCATCCTCGGCCGCCATCGCCTCGGCGTAGTCCGGGCGAGATTGTGGGTAATCCGTCGGATCACCTCGACCTTCTTTCTTGAACCGTTCGGTGAGCATGTCGGTGACCGAGGAATCTTCCGTGTGGTAGACGCCGACTGCGTCAAGGTCGGCTATCTCCTCTATCACCTGGTGCATGAACCCGTTCGAGAGCCCGTGTTCGTAGGCCGTGAACATCTTGAACGAGGGAACGCCGGCCTTGATCGCGTCCGAAAGCTCGTCCAGGACCGCAGGATCCTCCCGGGTAATGGCCCCATGGAAGCTGTAATCGACGTAGGCGTCCTCGGCCTTGTCTCGTTTACGTTTGATGCCCTCCATCAGCGTCCCCTCCTCGGAGAAGATTGAGAGGTCGCCTTCCCACGCTTGCCACGCGAAGTCGATGTACGAGGTCACGCCCCCGAGCGCCGCCGCCGCCGAGGCTGTCTCGTGCGTATCGATGGAGAACATGTCGTCGACGTGGACGTGCGGGTCGATGACGCCAGGCATAACCAGAAGTCCGGACGCGTCAATATGCTCGTCGGCGTCGGGCATCGACGATGGCACGCCGACGCCGACTATCTCTCCCTCGTCGACCGCAACGTCGGCCTCGAAGGTCTCTGTCGCCGTCACTATCGTCCCATTAGTGATGATGGTATCGATTGGCACGATCCTATGGAGAATCTCGATTAAGTAAAAAGTTCACTATATAGTGGCAGATCTACCATGTGTTCTACCCCAAGGGCGTTCTGCTGGAGGATGTTCGAAGACGATTCGACGACTACGTCTCGGCTTTGGCCTCGGCCAGCGCGTCGACAACGTCCTCCATGTTGTCCGTCAGCGGATAGACCACCGGTTCGGTACAGCCGGCCGCACAGTAGTCCCGAACGCGTTCGATCACGTCATCGCGGGTCCCCGCTGCGACGATATTAGTGACAATGTCGTCGCTGACGTACTTGGAGGCCTGTTTGATGTCGGCAGCGGTGGCCGGCCAACCGCCCAGCTCTGCCTTGACCTTCTCCGCCTGCTCGTCATCAATGCCGCACGCCTTCGTGATATGCGGTTGCTGGCCGATATACTGCGTGGCGAGGTTGCGCGCTTGGTCGATAGCATAATCGACATCCTCGTCCATCGACACTGCGATGAGCTGTGGCCGGTCGACGTCTTCCAAAGATCCGTCCTGCTTCTCGACTCCCTCTTTCAGTTTCTCCAGACCTCTGAGGTTGTGCTCGGGAGGGATAAGATAGTTCATGAATATCCCCCCGGCGATACCGCTTCCAACGAGTTCGCCGGTGAGTTTGTGCATCGTCTCGCCGGTCGCTCCGACGTATATTGGTACGTCGCGCGGTTCGGCGTTGGAGCGGACGAGATCCAGTTCGATGTCCTCGACACGGAGCGTATTACCCTCGTAAGTGACGTTCTCGAGGTTGAGCAGGCGCTTGGTCACGGTACAGTACTCCCACATCCGCCGGAGTGGCCGTTCGCGGTCGATCCCGACTTTCGAGGCCAGCGGGTCCCACCACGCGCCGATACCGAGTTTCATCCGCCCACCCGAAAGCTCGTGAAGCGTCGAGAACGTCTGGGCCATCAGCGCCACGTTCCGCGTGTAACAGTTCGTAACACCCGGAGCGATATCTATCTCGTCGGTCACCTGCGTGTACGCGCCCATCAGGGTCATAGCGTCCCGGACTAGTCGCGATTCGCCTTGCCACACTGAGTCGAGACCCGCCTCTTCCGCGTATTGGGCGTGTCTCACCTCATCTTCGACGTGCGGTTTCTCCCAGTTCCAGATACCGGCCCGCGTGAATTCGCGATCGAAATTGGCTTTCATGAGTTATGGCTCCGTTGTGAGTTCGAAAGCCGCGTTCGCGAGCGTGTTCGCCGCCGCGTAACAGTCCGACCAGCTCGTGTATTCCTCCTCGGTGTGACTTTTTCCATTCTCCGAGACGGAGAACACCATCCCGGTGTCCATTACCTTGTGCGTGTGCGTTGCGTCGTGACCAGCACCACTGAAGATCCGCATACCATTGTAGTTGAGCTGCTCCGCCGCGCGCGCTACGGCGTCGACGCATCTATCTGCGAAGTGAACGGGATCGGCCCACATACGGTCTTCATAGTCCCAGTCGACCCCCTCGCGTTCGGCGGCCCATTCGGCCTCAGCAAGGATTCGGGTCCGCGCCTCCTCAATCACGTCGGTGTCAGGATCTCGAAAACCCCAAGTAAACGTCACTTCCTCAGGGATGGTGTTGATAGAGTTAGGTTGAGCGTCGATGTAGCCTGTAGTTCCGACAGTGCGTTCACCTAGGGTGCCCGGAATCCGTCGGATCTGGGAAATGACGTCGGCGGCCGCCACGAGTGCGTCACTCCGGTAGTGCATCGGGGTCGGACCGGAGTGGTCGGCTTCACCGTGGAAGGTGATCGCACCCCACGTGAAACCCACGATACCCGTGACGATACCCACATCTGTGTCGTTCTCCTCCAAGTACGGACCCTGTTCGATGTGGAGTTCTAGATACGAGTCATACCCTCTTTGAGGTTCCGCTGACGTCTCGCCCTTGTAGCCGATCCGCTCGAGTTCCTCCTCGAAGATATCTCCGTTCGCGTCAGTCTTAGCATGTTCCTTGTCGATATCGTGTGAGCCCGCCCATACGCCGGATCCCTGCATAGCAGGCTGAAATCGTGAGCCCTCCTCGTTCGTCCAGTTGACGATCTCAACCGGACGTTCCGTTTCGATACCTTCGTCGTTTAGCGTTCGGACCAGTTCGAGCGCTGCGACGACGCCCATCGCACCGTCGTAGATCCCGCCGTAAGGCTGGGAATCCAGGTGCGAACCCACGAGGACGGTATCGGCGTCGGGATCGGTTCCCTCTCTGTACCCAAACATGTTGCCGAACTCGTCGACGGTGATCTCGAGCCCTTCGCTCTTCATCTGGGTCGCGAACCAGTCACGGATCTGCTTGTCTTCGTCAGAGAGGGCAAGCCGGTGCAGGCCGCCACCATCCGTAGCCCCGATTTCCGCTTGCTCATTCATCGTAGCTACAAATCGTTCTCTGTCTATCTCTATCGGCATTGCTCACTATTTATGAATAATATACTAAAAAACTTTCTTCCAATCGGATCATATTCATAGTTCGACGAGGTAGGGTGTATATCGTAGAAGGTCACCTATTTCGCCGTAAAATACTGAGGTGGCTATCAACCGTCCCGATCACAGGGTGAAGTACCTCGGGGACAAGCCCCGAGGCGTCACCGTTTTGGCCCGCATCGCCACCGCAGGTGAATGTAATTCCCCTCGGGCTTCCCTTTCGGGTCGCCTTCGAATTACCACCCGAACGCCCGATACGTCCATGAGGGTCGGCGGCTCCACCCCGCCCGACACCACCCGTCTCACCGGCCGTAGCAAGGTGTTGAGAGGTGCCGCATTCCTCCGCAACTGCATGCAGTTGCGACGAAGTGAACTACCCCGCCCTGCTCGGCCTGACGGCCTCGCTGAGGACGGGGCTTCCTGTTTCCAAGACGCGCTCTGCAGGAACCGCAACGGTTCCCGGAGGGAGCGCAGTCTCCGCAGGCATTGAATCGGGGTGAACCACCCCTACTTGATCGAATCCGCGTGAAAGGATGTTGTACGCCGCGTTGAGGTCCCTGTCCGCTTCGAATCCGCACGAGGGACACGAGTGTTCGCGCACCCACAGCGGCTTCTCGGTTTCGACGCCGCACTTCGAACACTCTTTCGTCGTTCCGCGTGGATTGACCGCGACGAAGTGCGTGCCTTCGCGGTCGCATTTGTATTCGAGCATACGAAGGAACGTTCCCCACGCCGCTCCCGCACGGTTCCGACTGTTGGACGGGAGTTCCATCAGACCTTTGGCGTCGAGATCTTCGACCGCTACGAGGTCGTACTCCCGAGCGTAGTAGTTCGAGAGTTTGTGCAGGAAGTCCCGACGCTTTCGCTTCAGGTCGGCATGGCGACGGGCTACTACGCGCTGTTGCTTCTCGTAGTTCGCCGAGCCGTGATCCTTCCGCGAGAGGTCGCGTTGCGCGCGTTCCAACCGCTCGCGTTCGTCAGTTAGGTCGGGACCTTCGACGGCGGTTCCGTCGCTGTCGTGAGCGTACTTCAGGATACCTACGTCGATCCCGACGCACTTCTCGGGATTCTCGGGCTTCGGTGGTGCTCCGTTCTCGGTTTCGATCCCGAGAACAGCGAACCACTCGCCCGTCGGCTCCTGTTTGACGACGACCTCTTTGATCGTCGCGTCGGCGGGAACCTCGCGGTGGGAGATCATCGGAATGTCGCCGATTTTGGAAAGAGAGAGTACAGGCCGACCGCTCGTGTTGTTGAGCTTGAAGCCGGTTTGACTGTACGTGATCGAGCGATATTCCTGCGGGGCCTTCTACCGGAGTTCGCCGACGCGGTAGCCGTTGTCCTTCCGCCCCTTCAGAGTTGAGAGGTTGTCGTACAACCGTTGAACGACTTTCTGAAGCACCTTCGAGTGAACGTCCTTCAGCTCGGACCACTCGCGTTTGAGGTCGGGGAGAAGCGACTGTTCGGAGTAGGCGGACGTTCCGTCTACTCGGTTGAGCCGGTGAAGGAAGTGGTTGTAGACTTGCCGGCAGGTATCGACGGTCCACGCTAACCGCTCGTGAAGTTCGTCGGTCGGTTTGAGTCGATACCTGTAGTTGTAGCGCATAGTCTACTCGTCTTTGGATGGATCGGTGACGCGAACGACCTTGACGGTGGCACCTCGCCACCGCTTCGGAACGAGGACGTGAGCACCGTTCCCGGTGGGTTTGACCTCGCCTTCGTGGACTTCGCGCCCTTCGATCTCGTATCGATCCATTACCGATGTTTACACGAGGTAGAAACATAAAGCTACCGGTAGCGTGGGCCTGCGGGCCGGCAGTATCGCATTGATGAAAGATGATGACGGCGCTGTATCCTCTCCCTACTCGCTCCCTGCGGTCGCTAGTTGAGGAAGGGGCCTTAGCGCCTGCGTTCAGGTAAGGTCTTTAACTCGCCCAACTGTGCCGTGAGAGACGGTTGAACGTGCATTACCCATGTCGGCATTCACCCCCGAGGTCAAGCCTCGGGGCACTCTGCCTTGAGTTCTGTAGAAAATCCTCGTACACCAGTGAAGCGAGTCGTACTATCGAATACCCTAACGACCATCCCCCGTTTGGATTTCTTTTTTCCTTGCACTTCTTTCTCTACCGAGTTTCTACAAATCGGTTCAACTCTCCAAAAGAATTAAGCGAGGTCCGAAACACGTTGATTGTTGTCTCATGTCATGGAGGACTGAGCTATGAGTGATAGCACCGAACTTGAAGGCTTAGAACCGATCTCAAAGGACGAACGGACCATGGGACTTCTCCACTACATTCCGGTATGGTGGTCGTCTCTCATCATCGTCCAGGCGTTCGCTGTTGCGTTCTTCGCAGTGTATCCACACGGGACTCTCAACCTACTGCAGGCGGGAATCGCGATCGGAATCGGTTCCCTAATCGTGACTGTAGGGTTCATCGCGAATGGATTCCCGGGATATGAAAAAGGAATCCCTTTCGTGGTTCAAACCCGATCGGCGTTCGGAACCAAAGGCTCCATCATCCCCAATTATCTGCGTATCATCCCGGCCATCGGATGGCTCGGAATCGGAAATTGGATCGGAGCTCTCGCTCTTGAGAGCATTACCAGTACACTCTGGGGGTTCGGGAATGTCTGGGTGTACTTTGTCCTGTTTCTCCTCCTTAATCTCCTGTTAGCCCTGAACGGGGTAACCTCGATAAAGTGGTTCGATTCCTTAGCCGCCGGCGTCCTCACGATTTTGCTCGGGTATACGATATACGCGGTTCTGACCACGCAGACGATCCCGGCGGAAGTGATCAACTATCCTGGATCATGGGGTATGCAATTCTTTGCCACCATCACCGCAACCGTCGGGTTCGTCGTGACGGGTGCGCTAAACGCCTCCGACCTCAGTCGGCACCTGAAGAATCCAGGTAGCAGTCGAAATCAGGTGTTCGGTCATCTCTTCGGTATCGCGCCGCCGATGCTGTTCATGTTGGTCGTCGGACTCGTGTTCGGAGTTTCGACCGGAAATCCGAATCCGGTAGACGCGATCATGATCGTCGCTCCGAATCCTCTCATGGGTAGTCTGATGCTCCTCTTCATTCTCGGCGCCCAGATATCGACCAATCTGACATTGAACATTCTCCCTCCGACACACGTGTTTCAGGATTCTCTCGGACTGAGTTGGAGACAGGGCGTCGTTCTTACGAGCGCACTCTCTGTCGTCTCGTTCCCATGGGTACTGTTCACGAGCGATATCTTCTATGCCTTCATCAACACCTACGCGGCATTTCTCGGCCCTGCGCTCGGCGTGCTTCTCGCGGACTACTGGATCATCAGGAACCGAGATACCGATATCGACGCTCTCTATCGGACGGACCGGGAATCGAAATTCTGGTTCGTCAACGGTTACTCTGTAACGGCCATCATCAGCGTCCTCGTGGGGGCCGTGGTGAGTCTCCCCCTACTGAACATTTCGCTTTTGATCGGACTGCCGACCGGGTTCGGCATCTACACTGTTCTCCGACGGACGGACCTCGATGCGACCATCCAGTCGTACCTATCGGACGGGGACAGAGCCGCCTCCGGTGCAGACTGAGGCGGTATCTTCAGTTTCCCTCGCCGAGTGTCGACTGAGTGCGGGCAGCCACTTAAGCGACCTGTACAGGCGCTGTCTTTCTCACCTCTCGTTGAGCTGTGAGAGATCCCCTGTACGCTCTTCCTCGCTCATCACACCATGTGTGATCCGCGAAACCGACCGCTTCGCTCTTGTGCGCGCTGTATCCCCTCCCTGCTCGCGCCTCCCGTTCGGTCGGCGCTCGCTGAGGAAGGAGGCTTAGCGCCTCAATTCAGCTAACTCACGCTTTAGGAAGCGTTTCGTGCCCGTTCTCGGAGTGAGACGTCACTCAGTCGAACAGCTGGCGGGCGTACCGATAGATAGGCGCACCGAGCCAATCTCTTCGGTCAGCAATCGTGCGGAGTGCGGTTGTCGCTTCTTCCTCGCTGAGTACATTTCGTTTGACCAACGCGCGAAGCACAATAGGAGACAGTGCGACTTCTGCGTCGATGAGGTGCCGGAGTTCTGGAAGCGCGCGGTAGTCGTCGGTGATGAGGAATGCAGCTCCGACTTCTTGAACGGCGACAACACAGCTTGCCTCGCCCACATCGATACGGCTAGTTACGAGATCTTGGCCGTCGGTCTCGATGAGCTCGGCTTTGTCCACGAGAGCGAGTGCGGTAGATGCGCCTCGTCCATGGGGGTCATCGTAGTCAGCTGTCTGTTCGAGTTCGTCGATGACCGTGTGGGTCGTCACGATGACGAATTCCTCAAGCGTCAATTCGAGAACGTCACCGACCGCGAGCGAGATGAACGCACTCGTGTCGACAACGAGCATTAGAGATCCGCGAGTTTATCCGCTAGCTCTTCACCTCGGTCGAGTACCTGTTTTGACGCACGGACAGCTTCAGCGTCTTGTCGCCCGATAATGTCGGTGAGCGCTTTGAATTCGATCTGATCGCTGAGATAGAGGTCGACAACCGCTTCTCGGAAGCTCTCCTCTGACCCCTTCTCTTCGAGATACTGACGAAGCGCCTCGATGAGGACCTCTGTTCGATTCTTGTGTGTGACTTCTGCAGCGATGTCCGCGTGCGTCAGTAACTCCTCGGGAAGCCGGAAGTTGATCCGCTTCGTGCTCATGCTGTACGTACGTTGTACGTACAGATGTAAAAGCGTGTTGCTCATCGGAACGACTTTCACAGAACAAAAGAGCAGGAGATCGATTAGGTTGATGTGGGGACATATACGGTTCGTGATAGTCACCCACGACTACAGTCGTGGGCTTTCTCCTCGAATCTCTGTAATCACAGCTCACAGGGTTGGTCCATGTTGAGTAGCGCTGGTAGCGATCACACTCGTTCACGCATTGCTCAGCTCGTTAGGACCACCAGCTGAACGACGTCGTCCCTCTTCCTTACACGTTAAGTGGTGATTCACTGACGATGGATTTATATCGCTCAACCTGAGGACCGAGTCCAGCCGTAAGATCACGTCTGAAACCAATCCTGGGATAGATTACTCATAAGCCAAAAGTTCCACGGAACGAGAACTCCTCGCTCGTGGGCTTCGCAGATCTAGATAGCTGTGAGAACGTTGCCAATTGACGCCCAGGATGCCTCCTGAATCGGCTTTCGTGACCGGGGAATCAGACACACATGCTTTGCGCCAGTCAACATCGACACGACCTACATCGAGTAGGCATCCGGGGAGAGCTGACGGTGGAAGTGCCGAGCGAAGCGGACAGATACGTGTATATACACGTACAGCGTTCTAGTGCCGTGGATCTCTCCGCCACTAGGAACTGTCACTGTCTCGCTGCGCGCAAACACGCACGGGAAATCACGCGGCTCTACGACGAGAAGCTCCGTCCGCACGGGCTCCAGTCGACACAGTTCTCCGTCTTGGCTGTACTCGGAGTCAGGGGCCCGACGCAGCTCGGAGAACTCGCCGACATCCTTGGCCTAGAGCGGACGTCGCTCACGCGTAGCGCGGATCGCCTCGAAGACGAGGGGTGGGTCACCGACGCCGAATCGGACGATGCGAGGGTGCGCCGATTGAAACTGACCACCGCCGGTCGCGAGAAGATCGAGCACGCCTATCCTGCCTGGAAAGAGGCCCAGGACGAGATAGAGCGCCAGAAGACACACTCGGAGACGGAGTATTCCACGACAGGAGAAGTGTAACGACCCAATGACGACGATCAACGTCAGCGAGGAGTGCGGAAACGCCCCGAAGAAGCGGGTGCTCCGGGACCTGAACATCGCCTTCGCCGAGAATGATGCCGAGTTCATCCTTGACACCGTGGCCGACGATGTCAAGTGGACCACCGTCGGCGACGAGGAGATTCGCGGGAGAGACGGCGTTGCCGACGCACTGAAGCGAATGCAGGATGCGGACGTATCGGAGTTGACCATTCACGACGTCATCACGCACGGCACAGCTGCTGCGGTCGACGGCGAGTTGAAGATGGCGGACGGAGCGACCCACGCGTTCTGTGACGTCTACGGATTCACCAGCCACGCGAGGGACGCGAAGATCCGGTCGATACGATCCTACGTGCACGAAGTCAGTGACTGAGCGTACCAACACCGAAGGAAGACACTACCCATGACGATTCACGACACGAAACCGCTGGAAGTTCCCGGCCGCGATCGGTGGCGCGCGACTCCGGAAGCGCCGCTCGATACGACAGAGCGTTGCAACCGTCCGAGAAACGAACTGAACGCCGAACGGCCCGAGCCGATGTCGATCGCGTTAGATGGGGCGTGATCGCATGCAAAAGATCACTCCGAACCTCTGGTTCGACGGCAACGCAGGAGACGCAGTGGAACGGTACACCAATATCTTCGACGACGCGCGGATCGGAGATAGCACCCGATACGACGCGGCGTCGACAGCCGCCTCGGGGCAGCCGGAAGACAGCGTCATGACCGTGGAGTTCGAACTAGAGGGGCAGTCGTTCGTCGCGCTCAACGGCGGTCCCCAGTTCCAGTTCACGCCCGCCATCTCATTCGTCGTCAACTGTCCCACGACGGACGAGGTGGATGAACTCTGGTCGGAACTGTCCGAGGGCGGCGAGGAACTCATGCCCCTCGACTCGTACCCGTTCAGCGACCGGTACGGATGGACCACCGACGAGTTCGGCGTGTCATGGCAGGTGATCCACGCCGACTACATCTCGGAACGGAAGATCGTCCCGTCACTCATGTTCGTCGGCGAGCGGTGCGGCCAGGCAGAAGAAGCGATCGACTTCTACACCTCGGTGTTCGACGATTCGGCGGTCGGTGACATCGCTCGCTACGGGCCGGGTCAGGAGCCGGACGAGGAAGGGACAGTCATGTTCGCCGACTTCACGCTCTGTGGCCAGCACTTCGCAGCGATGGATAGCGCCCAGGATCACGACTTCGACTTCACCGAAGCGATCTCGTTCATCGTCGACTGTGCGGACCAGGTGGAGGTCGACTACTATTGGGAGGAACTCACGGCCGAGGATGGCGAAGAGGGCCAATGCGCCTGGCTTAAAGACAAGTACGGTGTGTCGTGGCAGGTCGTTCCCAGCGTGTTACCCGAACTCCTGCAGGACGAGGACGCCGAGAAAGCCGGGCGGGTCACGGAGGCGATGCTCCAGATGCGGAAGATCGATATCGACGCGTTGGAGGAGGCGCATGCCGGGTAGATCGAGAGAGGCACGCGTCCCGACTGGGGGAGCGAGCACGACCGTGTCGCAGGTCATTTACGCCCCCCGAGAGGACGTCTATCGAGCGTTCCTGGATCCGGAAGCGATGGCTGCGTGGCTCCCGCCGGACGGAATGACCGGCCACGTGCATCGCTTTGACCCACGCGAGGGTGGCGAATTCCGAATGTCGCTTACGTATCAGGATACAGGGGCTTCACCGGGGGGAGCAGGTGGGAAGACCACCGAGGACACGGATACTCATCGAGGACGGTTCGTGGAATTAGTCCCCCACGAGCGGATCGTGGAGGTCGTCGAATTCGAATCGGACGAGCCGAGGTTCGCAGGGGAGATGCGGATCACCGTGACGCTAGCGGACATCGAGGACGGAACCAAGGTCACCTACCGCTGTGAGAACATTCCGGAGGGGATTCGACCCGAGGACAACGAAGCCGGCTGTCGGTCGTCTCTCGGGAAATTGGCGAAACTCCTCGAGTAGGTAGATGCGGGATATCGACCCGGATTGCGCGGAGTGCGATTATGCCTCTCACGTCAGTTTGGTGATCCGGTACTCGACATCTCTGCCAAGGAAGCGTCCGATGTCCTCGACCTCGGCTTCGATTCCAGTTTCGACGGCTTCCGCGAGTGGCTCGAACGGTTCGACCACGACCGTTGCTACCGGCCTCGTCTGGTCCAGAGTCCAGGTCCCAGCGGCCAGCCCGTCGACGGTCACGGTAGCGCGTATCACGCCACCTCCCGGATAGACGCGGTCGATATACTCGTCCGGGACGACGAGCTCGCGATCCTCGTGACCGAGAAAGTAACTGTCGTACATCGGAAGGAGCCGAACGATCGGGGTGTCGTCCGGTTCGACTGTCGCCGGTGCTGAGAGCGTCCAGGCCCGCTCGCCTGCGATGTCTACCTCGGTCAGTTCGTCCTCAATCGCTTCCCATCCGGATCGAACGTCGCGCTTGTATAGCCCCGACCACGCGTAGAAGTCGTCCAGGGTCGCAGGCTCATAAGCGGCGACGTACCACCGTGCGAGTTCGGCGAGCGCGTCTATCTGCTCCGGGGCGGGATCGAGCGACAGCCACTCGTCGAGGAGCCCGTACCGCTCCCGGTCGTCAGCGGCTCCGACCTCAATCGCGATTCCCTCGAGACAGGCCCGCCGAACGACGTGAATCGGCGCCTGCCCGTCGGGATCGAATGCGAACCCCTCGGCGAGGAGTCGTTCGGCAATCTCCCCCCGCGTGAGTGGTCCATGATCGGCGAGTGCGCTCCGAACGACCGCCATGGCACGCTCGCAGTCGTCTTCGTTCAGGCCCAGTTGGGTGAGGCGTCGCTGGCCTCGGTCGACGTACAGCGGACCGAACAGTGGGAGAAGCCACGACACATCCTCGGTCGTAAGATAGTGGAGCGTGCCGCGCATGCACCACGTCCGGATGACCGATCGATCCTCGATTCGGGCCGCTTCCACGTCGGCAACCGTCACCTCACGACTCCGTGCACGAATAGCAAGTGGAGCCTGTCTGGCATCCTGTGCCTGTACCCCGCCACAGTCGTGGATGACCGTGGGGATGGCTGCCGCTGGGTTATCATCGTTCACGAGACTCTGCGCTCGCAAACGGAACAGTCGGGCCTGCTCGCCTGACAACCCTGTCACCATCGTTCGTTGAATGGGAATCGAACTGTGATAGTCGTTCGCTGCTCCGATTAATAACTCGACCCTCTTACCCGAAGGGTCAGATGAATCGAGGAGCGGGCGCTGTCGGGTGCTCAGAGCCGCCGCTTGTTGTTTTCATCGTACGCCCGGAGATCCTGTTCCGCGAGTTCGACGGTTCGCTCGATCCGCTTCTGCTTCGTCTCCGCCGTCTTGGCTGCCTCGACAAGCGCGATGAACGCGTGCTGATCCGTGTTCGAGAACGCCTGGAAGTGCTCCCAGGCCGTGTCGTTCTTCCGTAGGGCGCTCTCGAGTTCGTCCGGAATCTCGTGGTCGTCGGCCAGCCGATAGGCCTCCTCCCACTCTCCAGATTCCTTGGCCGCCTCGACGAGTTCCATTCCGGCAGGTGTCATCTTCCCGGCGTCCATCATTGCCTTGACGCGTTCCTTGTTCTTCTTCGACCACTTGCTGTCGGGCTTCCGTGGCGTGAACCGCCGCTTGTACGTCTCGTCGTCGATCCCATTGATGAGGCCGTCGATCCAGCCGAAGCAGATCGCCTCCTCGACCGACTTGTCGTAGCCGATGCCGGACTGCTCCGCGTCGGCCTTGTAGTAGCCGACCCACAGCTCGTCCCTGGTGTCGTGGTGCTCCTCGAGCCAGTCGCGGAACGCCTCTCGGGTTTCGAAGAATATCGGATCCATCGTCAGGGGGTACGACTCACGACTCCAGCAGCTCCTTCAGGTTGCTCAGCACCATCTCCCAGTTCTCCTCGGAGTGGGCCCGTGCTTCCTCGGTATCGTTATTATCCTGGGTGAGCGTCACGTCGGTCTCATCATCTCGTCCGGTAAGCTCCCACGTAACCGTGTGGTAGTTCTCGTGCACGTCGGGCTTGTCCGAGATTGGTGACGTGAATTTCGAGCGCAAGCCTCGCCCTTCAGGGCGGGGTCGAGCGGACACTCCGGCCACACCGTCCACCGAGATGCCATTGCCGGGGTTCGACCGGAACACTTACCGCCCGTGCTAACGATGGTATACACACATGGTAAAGAGCACCCGTCACGCTGTCTACGAACTCTACTACCACGTAGTGTTCATCCCGAAGTACCGGGAGCAGCGCCTCACGGGTGCGACCGCCGACCGGCTTCGGTCCATCTTCGAGGAAATCTGCGATGGCAAGGACCTCGAACTGGTCGAAGCCGAAATCATGCCCGACCACGTTCACTTGTTCATCGGCAGCCCGCCGAAGAACGCCCCGTCACTCATCGTCAACTGGGTGAAGGGCATTTCCGCCCGGTGGTACAATGAGCGGTCCGACGACCGTATCAAGTGGACGCGCTCGTACTACGTCGGGACTGCCGGCAGCGTCTCGAAAGATGCCGTCGAGCAGTACATCCGCGAGCAGAAGGACAAGCAAGACGGAGAGTGGACCGCATGAGGCGCGTCAACTCCTTCACCGTCGTCCCGCGCTCCGACGCCGACGAAGAACTGCTTCGCCGGCTATTGGACGCCTCTGCCTCGCTATGGAACCAACTCACCTACGAGCGCCGGCAAAACTTCACCGACCCCGACATCGACAAGTCGGTGTGGGACACCGAGGACTACCGCAAGCAGTACGTCGGTGTCCTCGGGAGCGCCACCGCCCAACAGGTGATTCGCAAGAACACCGAAGCGTGGCGGTCGTTCTTCGCCCTGAAAGAGAAGGGGGAAGCCAACGGCCTGCCGGGCTACTGGGGCAACGAGGAAGAAGGACGGGAGTTGCGGACGTACATTCGCAACGACCAGTACACGCTCCGCTGGGGCGACCGTTCGACCATCGAAATCACGGTCGGCAGCGACCTCAAGGACGAATACGGAATGGGCTACCGCGAACGGCTCACGCTCGACGTTCGTGGCAAGCCGAAATGGTCGGGCGACCAAGGCCGGCTGGAACTGTACTACGACGAGTTGAGCGACCAATACAGGGCCATACAACCTGTCACCACGGACGATTCTCGACAGGACTCACCATTAGCCGACGAGACGGCTGCTCTGGATATTGGCGCGAACAACATCGTCGCGTGTACGACCACAACCGGCCAACAGTACCTCTACGAAGGGCGCGACTTGTTCAAACGGTTCCGCGAAACGACCCGGCGAATCGCGGAACAACAGTCGAAAGTGAAGCGCGAAGAGGGACGGTACACGTCGAAGCGAATTCGACGCCTGTACCGACGCCGGACGCGACGGCGCGACCACGCGATGGACGCGCTGGCCCGCGACCTCTTCGAGCGACTGTACGACGAGGGCGTTTCCACCGTGTACGTCGGCGACCTCACCGACGTACTCGACACGCACTGGTCGGTGCGGGCGAACCAGAAGACGCACAACTTCTGGGCGTTCCGCGCGTTCATCGACCGGCTGGCGTGTACCGCCGAGGAGTTCGGCATCACCGTCGAAGTCCGCCCCGAAGCGTGGACCAGCCAAGAGTGTCCGCAGTGCGGTTCGACCGACCGGACGACTCGGCATCAGGACACGCTCACCTGTCCGTGTGGATTCGAGGGCCACGCGGACCTCACGGCGTCGGAGACATTCCTTCGACGGCACGAAACAGACGTACCACGGCCGATGGCACGGCCCGTATGCCTCAAGTGGGACGACCACACTTGGTCGGAGTCACCACGCTCTCACGAAAGTCTCAACGAGGAGCATACGAACCCGCAAGTTACCGCCGGGAACTCGGCATAGCCGAACCCCCACGGTGGAATCCTCGCGCTTTAGCGCGGGGAGGATGTCAACACCAGTGAATATGATTCGTTTTCTCGTCACCTTTTCGCGGGAGCAGTCGATTAAAGAGGTCAATCACTCTCGCTCGCCGTCGGCAAACTCTGCAAGCAGCCGTATCGTCGTTCGAATACCATTGCGGAAGCAATCAAGTGCGAGGTTCTCATTTGGCGAATGGTTGTTCTCGTCCTCGTTCGCGTATGGGACGGTTATCACAGGAAGGTTCAGCTCGCGTTCGAAGACGGCTGTCGGAAGCGATCCGCCGAGTGTCGGCTTGAGGATGGGCTCAGCCCCCCAAGCGTTCGCGACGGCTGCCATCACGGAGTCGGCGGCCGGGTGGTCAAGCGGTGTGCGCTGCGGGGACATCGTTCCCAGGCGAGAGACCTCTAAATCCACGGCCCCTGAGGCATGTTCGTGGACGTGCTCGCGGTACTTCTCCCAGATATCGTCAGGGTCTTGGTCGGCGACGAGGCGCATATCCATCTTCACCTGTGCCTTGGACGGGACGATCGTCTTTGTTCCCTCACCGCCGTATCCTGACGTGAAGCCGGCAATATTGCACGTCGGATAGTAGAGCAATTGTTCTAAATAGGACTCACCTGGACCCAAGGTGAAGTGGTCAACGCTGAGGTCTTCCTTTACTGCCTCCGCGTCGAATGGCATCTGGTCAAGGGCTTCGCGATCACGGTCGGTGATCGGACGGACATCGTCGTAGAACCCGTCGATGGTGACGTGGCCATTCTCGTCTTTCATCGACGCGAGTATGCGGACGAGTTCCCACGCTGGGTTTGGAACGGGACCGCCATAGTTTCCTGAGTGGAGGTCACGATTTGGCCCTTCGGTGTCGATTTGGACATAGAGCATGCCACGGGCACCCATCAACACGTGTGGTGTTCCCGAAGTGTCGATAGGGCCGTCGGCGACGAGCGCGAGGTCTGCTGCAAGAACGTCGGCATACTCTCGGACGACAGTGCCGAGGTTGGGGCTCCCGCTTTCCTCTTCGCCTTCCAGCAAGAGTATCACGTTGACTGGTATATCATCTGCCTCGCTCCATGCTTTCACGGCACAAAGGTGTGCGAACCACTGTCCCTTGTTGTCTCCAGCGCCACGGGCGTAGATACGCTCACGGCCATCGGGCCCAGCGCGTCGGGTAGGTTCAAACGGCGGCGACGTCCACTGCTCTGGATCAACTGGTTGGACGTCGTAGTGGCCGTAGATGAGGAGCGTCGGCGCATTCGGATCTACTGCCTCGGCATGGGCGATGACAGATGGTTGCCCGTCGGTGGAGACAGTGACCGCATCGTCGAACCCATACGCGAGACAGAGCTGTGTGACCAGTTCCGTGCACTCGTCGACGCCTTCCCCGGTTGCGGAGATAGACGGCTGGGCGAGAAGCTCCTCGAGATCGTCGAGGAAATCCTCGAAGGTGTTGTCAACGTAGCTGTCCGCACGTTCGACGGTCATCGTTGCCTCACCATGATATCGTGACTCATGGCCACCGATTGGATACCGGCTGCCAAAGGGTGTCCGTTTGCGGCAGGTCACGGAATACGTTGGTGAACTGCCCCGCCCCCCCTCCGGCGCTTCGCGCCTTTGTTGAGGACGGGCTTCCTATTTCTGCGACAGGACGTGTACCCGTCGCACGGACGGGCGTAGCGGTCCCAGTCTCCGCAGGCGTTCTAAAATCACGTAGTGATTTTTGCAGCCCATCAGAAATGCTTCGCGTTTCTGAGGACGTTGGGTTCGGAGTATCCCACTCCTCCCTGTTGGACACTCAGGCCATACGTCCGACGCACGCTTCTATCGCGTATTAACGCCGGACGCACTGTGACAGAGCATCTTACTACCCAATTCGACCGTGCGGATAGTAAATATGCCACATACAGTGACAGTACACTGTGCGGGCGCTATGCTTCCTCCCTCAGCGAGCGGCGAAGCCGCGAGCAGGGAGGAAGCATAGCGCCCTCGATTAAAGCTAAATCGGAGAAGGAGGGGGTTCCGCAGGGTCAAGACAGGCGGGAGTCAGAGCCTGTCGATTAGTGTGGTGAAAGCACTCATGTGCGTTGTGGTGAAAAGCCAGACATGGACTTCGCCGTCAACATACCGACCTGCGTGGGAAGCTCGGAGTACAGTTCGCTTGCATTCTGCGACTCGATTTCGTGGGAGAAACAGCAGAAGTTCGGGGTCGACATAGAGGGGCTGGGCTTCAACGGGCTCGCAGTCCCTGATCACCTGATGGCCGGCGCTGGGCCCACTACTGAAGGATTGGCCACGGTCGCCGGATTCGCCGGTGTCACCAAAGAGGTAACACTCTACTCAAAAACGTTCAACGACCAGCTCCGACACGGACCGCTCTTGGCGAAGGCAGCGGCGCAACTCGATCACATTTCCGGAGGGCGGCTTAAATTCGGCATTGGCGCGGGATGGAAGGCAGACGAAGCCGAGGCGTTCGGGTACGAGTGGCCCGCCGCCCCAGAACGCCTGCGTCGCCTCGAAGAAACGATCGAAGTGACCAAGCGCCTCTGGTCCGAGGAATCCGTCGAGTACAACGGCGAATTCTATCAACTCGACGGCGCCGATGGTCGCCCGCACCCGGTCCAAAATCCGCATCCACCGATTATGGTCGGCGGTGGGGGTGAACAGTTCACGCTCCGCATCGCTGCTAAACACGCCGATGTCTGGAACTACTGGGGCGATCTCGACATGCTCCGGCACAAGTTGGCTGTCCTGCGTGATCATTGTGAGAGCTACGGCACCGACTACGATGCCATCCAAAAGTCGTGGTTTTCCCGCTGTATCATCCGCGAGACTGAGGCGGAAGTCCAAGAACTCCTCGAGTATGTCCCTCGGTTCAAACCAGAGAACACCGAGGATGACGATTATCACCTTATTGGAACGCCCACTGAGATTGTGGAAGACTTAGTGCGCTATCGAGAGGCCGGGTTCGAAGAGATCGTCCTTGAGTTCGTGGATTTCCCTGGAACCGAAGGCGCAGACCTCTTCGCCGAAGAGGTAATGCCTGAGTTTGTTTGAGAAAACCGATTTCGTCGGTATAGAAGCGAGCTTTGCTCTGGCTCCTTCTTGGAGGCAGTACTGGTAATACGAGTGCCCGCCACCGACGAGTATGACCGACGCAGCACTTGTAACTGGAGCGGCAAGCGGTATTGGGCGGGCTACGGTCGATCTATTCCGTGAGCGCTATGATCTTGTCGTCGGTATCGACGTTGATCCTGCTATCGAGAAGATTACTGTAGATATCGACGGCGTCAGAGGGTATGTCGCGGACGTCCGCGACTACGACCATATCCACGAAATTATCGACGAGATAGAAGACCACGCTGACATCGTCGCTGTTGTCAACAACGCCGCAGTCTCGCGATATTACTGGATTGGTGATCTCGATCCCGACGAGTGGCAAGCGGTACTTGACGTGAACCTCACCGGCCAGTACAACATCGTTCGCGCGGTCGGGCCATGCATGTATGAGCGCAGAGAGGGTGCCATTGTCAACGTCTCCTCGGGCGCCGGCAAACAGGGCTCGGCAAGTGCTGGCGTCCATTACTCTGCCTCAAAAGCAGGAATTTTCGGTCTCACCAAGGGGCTAGCCAAACAACTCGCACCTCATGTCAGGGTCAACTGCGTCGTCCCCGGGTTGATGGACACACCCTTGACCACAGATTCCGGTCTCTGGGATGAAGAGGGTATTGAAGCATTCATAGATCGTGTCCCGCTCAAACGCCTTGGACAACCCAAGGAAGCTGCTGACCTTATCGACTTCCTCTGCTCTCATCGCGCGAGCTACATCACTGGTGCTGTGATCGATGTGGACGGCGGGGCTGCGCTCATCTGACTAAGCGGGCCGCCTATCGCATATTCAGCTGTTTGCAAGATACTGCTTGGTTTGCTTTCGTGCTCGGCGAAGGCGGTGGCGGAGTCGCGTCTCCTCGCGGATCAGCGTCGTCTGAGCGAAGCGCTTCTCTCGCCGCGTTCCCTCAACTCGGGTAGCCTCCCGCAACCCCGGCAGTGGTTCATGAGGGAGAGCTGGCTCTTGGTCATAATCCCGTCGAGTCATATACAGCGCCGGAACAAGTTCGTTGCCAAGGCCGACCTGAAGATCCTCTGTCGCACGGCCGGCTGCTGAATCGATAGCTGTGACACCCTCGATTTGATCGTAGGCCTCGTTCAGCACAGATTCAAGTGCATCTAGCTCCTCAAAGACTGCCTCAAAGATGTACTCTGTCTTTTCTTCGATAGCGGTAATCTGGTTGCGGATATCAGTCACTGTCGCGCGGAAGTCATGAGGAAGCACAGGCGACGTACAGATACGCGCGGCGAGCGTCACTGCAATACGTGTTTCCTCAACGAGCACATCGATGTCTACCTTGTCCCGCGTGTCTGCAGGTGTATGCCACCACCAACCGCCACCGATAGGCCCCCCTTCCTCTCCTGGCTCCATGCGGGCACCAGAGAGAAGTGAGGAGAGCCCAGCACCCCAGAACGATTGATCGGAGTTGCGTGCCGGTCGATCTGAGCCGAGGAAGCCGGCATCACCTGCATCGAGCATCGGTAGCTCACTCGCGGTCTCGAGGATATCAAGGTGCTCGTCAGCAAGTTCCGCCATCTCTTGGCGCCAGAGCCCATCAGCGTCCCGCAATCCGTTGAGATCAAGGTGGTAGTAGGCGACACCGTTTTCCCTGAGGTCGAGCCATTCCTGGTCGGCCCACCACGCGCTCCCCGCGTACCGACCGGTCGAGTGAGCTGGCCAAAAGCCGAATACAAGCCCTCGCTCGGACGGATCATCGGCGAAGAGGCGCGCAACTTCGAGTGTCGCGGCCATCGCCGTCGCGTTGTCAGTAATTCCCTCGTACCAAGAATCAACGTGGTTGCCGATAACCATGTAGCGGTCGCTGATGGATCCCTCGATCCGACCGACCGGACAGGGGAGTGTTACTAATTCGGTGGTAACCTCGGTTGTCACCGTCGCCTCAACAGGACCCTCTTCGCAAGCCGCGAGCAACCAATCACCGGCGGACTGGGTCACCTGCGCCACCGGAATGTCTGGAATCTCGTCAGCTTCACTCAGCGCCGGTGTCCCCCACACAGGCGTCACGATCATTTCGTGGAGATGCTCGGCGTTGACAGACTGATAAATGATTGCAGTGACACCGGCGTTCTCCAGTAACCGAACGGGATTTGGAGTGGGAAGGCCAGTCATGAAGGCGATCTTCCCCTCCAAGTTGGCCGTGGCGACAGTCTCTTCGTTCACTGTCTCAAGGCGAACAACTTCGCCGGAAACGCCTGCCGGTGGCGTACTCGCGCCGAATGACGTAGTAATCGCCTCATCGAATGTACGCCGAGTTGGGACTGTCACGTCAACGGTCGCGGCCTCTGGGACACTGATAAGACTCTCAAATTCCAGGAGTTCCGCGTCACAGCCGTACTCCTCAAGCACTTCGACAACGTATTCGCTGGCCTCCCACTCGTCGCTCGTTCCAGAGACGCGTTCGAGGCCGTCGAAGGCTTCCACGTGACGCTCTAGTTCATTGGGGTCAACGCGATCTCGTAGCTTCACCTCTCTTTCTCTGTCCACGGGGGTGAGCATGATGGTGGGGATGACCGACGAGACTAAAGCCCTTGGGACAGAGGCACACACCCATGCGATGTGTTCGCACGGAAGGGGTGTATCATCCCGATCGGGAGGTCATTGACGGTACCGTCATCTGTATTGAGAGAGGAGAGGTTGTCGATGTCGGTACCAATGTGCCTGCTGGGGCTGAACTGATCTACGACGGCCAGGGATATGCCCTCCCTGGATTCGTCGATGCTCACTCTCACGGGTCCATCCGCCCTGGCGAGGGTGACCAACTCGGCCAAATGCGCGCAGATCCAGCGGTTCAGGCAGTACGGGCAGCACATAATCTTCGCTGTGATCTCGAGGCGGGAACAACTACAATGCGACTGATGGGCTGTGAACACCGACTTGATCTCCAGCTACAGAATTTAGAGCGGATGGGTGAATTGACCAGCCCGCGGCTGCTCCCCTGTGGCGGCCACCTTACCCCGACGAATGGTCATGGCCACGCTATCACGGCTACCGACGGTCCGGAGATCTGTCGTAAGCGCGTTCGCAAGCTCCTGGCTGCGGGGGCGCATCATGTGAAGTACTTCGCAACTGGCGGTGTTTCTTCAACGTCAGGTGGACTTGACCGGGTGCCTTATTCGGACGCTGAGGTGAAAACCATCGTAACTGAGGCTCACCGACAGGGCGTCCACGTTGCTGCTCACGCCCACGGCGGTGTCGGCATGCGCCAAGCCGTCACTGCCGGTGTCGACACGATTGAACACGCTGCCGCACTCTCGGCAGATGAGGTGGCACTGCTTGCCGATGCCGATGCGCACGCCGTCGGGACGTTCACTATCCTCTACGACCCCACAGGCATCGAAGCTGGTGATGCCGACAATCCTGAGGTGATGGCGAAGGTTAAGGAGGCTCGCACTCGGTCTCGTGAGAGTTGGGAACGCATCCTTGACGCGGATATCCCTGTAGCACTCGGTACCGACAGTATGCACGGGAACCTTTCCAAAGAGGTAACACATTTAGTCAACCTCGGCGCTGACCCTGCGCTTGCAATACGTGCGATCACGAGTGAGGCAGCTCGTGCAGCGCGAGCGGAACGGGCAGGCACCCTCGAGCCGGGCGCTCACGGAAACGTAGTCATTCTTCCGAAGCATCCACTCGAAGACCTCGAAGCCCTTGCGAACCCCCTCGTGGTCATCAAGTCCGGTGAGCGAGTCGCTTGAGTAGACGAAGAACGATTTTACCCGTCTGAGGAGGCGCTGTTCTCCAGAGAAACCTATTCAAAGAGTTCATCGGAGAGATCAACGCCAACGCCTGGCCTCTCAGGGACCGGGGTCTCCGGCGTGACCTTGAGAGAGTCAACCGCGGGATCACCAGTCACGAGGCCCGGGACGACCTCAGCGGCAGCTGAGAGCCGAGGGACGGTCGCACTGAGGTGCAGTGTCAGTGCCACGCCTAATGACGTGTCGAATGCACTGATTGGCGTCACTGGGTGGCCCGCAGCGCCGGCCAGCTCCGCCATCGTCGTCCATTCACGAAGACTCCCGGTCTTAGCAAGTTTTAAATAGATGCCTGTAACAGCTGCTGGCTCCCGAGTTAGGTTACGAGCGTCTGCCAATCCATGAACCGATTCGTCGGCGAAAATAGGGATTCCGACTTGCTGACGGAGAAGCCGAAGGTCGGCGGTTGCATTCGCGGAGATGGGCTGCTCGATGTATTCGATGAATTCGGGGGACTCAAACGCCTCGACAGCATGACGGGCTTGTTCTGCGGTCTTCCAACCCGTGTTCGCGTCGACACGGACCGACAGTTCGTCGGCCGATCCGTGGGAGGCAAGGACGTTGGTGACTTCGTTAACCCGGGTAGCATCGTCTGCGAGGTTGCCGTCTGCTTTCACTTTAAAACGTGTGTAGCCAGCATCAAGACCGTCTTCGACGCGTTCAACAGCTTCTGTAGTGGTGAGGGCACCTATTGCGTAGATGCATGGAACAGTCGTCCGACGTGTCGGTCCAAGGAGGTCTCGAAGGGGGATCCCCGCCTGACGTGCCTTGAGATCAAGGATGGCTGCCTCTACGCCGACCGCTGCACCAGGATGGCCTGGGATGTGCTGAGTTATCTCCTCTGAAGCACGTCGAGCAGCATCGGGCGGGTGTCCCTCTATGGCGGGTGCGTAGTGTTCCCGTGCAATGAGGGCCATTGTCTGGGCCGTTTCACCTGTGAACGTTCGCAGTGCCGACCCCTCTCCATAGCCAACATGATCGCCGTCAGAGACGCGGACGTAGAGGTGGTCGGTAGGCAGGTCACCGTAGCTTGTCGGGAACGCATCCGCTAGGGGGAACTCGCAGGCGGTTACGTCGACGGTTTCGATTGGATCTGTCATCGGTGGGGGAGCAGTCATTTCTCGGCTGAGGTTAGCCGCGGCCGTATCTACCTCTCTTGCTTCTTCCGTTCTTCGCGCCGTGCGAGCTCCTCGTCGCTTAGCTTCTCTTTGCCGAGACCGATGAACTTCGTCTCGTCTTTTGGTGGGTTTGTTGTCACGAGATACACCCCAAGGGCGACACAGATCACCGCGAGAACGGCGATGACGACGAGTGCGAGCCCGGCCGACGACGCGAGCATACTATTCTTCCTCGTTCCCTCCGTCGGCACGGCTAACATCGAAAAACGGTTCAAGGGTCCTTCGAGACGGTGGATCGGTTGCCAGCGAGACTGCGACGACCACAATCAGGCTCACGGCGACCCCGGGGATGACTGGATCTGTAATGACCGTCGAGATACTCTCCGGGATCCATGTATAGATACTCGTCCCGATGTGCCAGAGGACGACCGTTGAAAAGCCAGCTATCATGCCGGCGATACCGCCTTTTGTGTTGGCCCGTTTCCAGTGAAGTCCCAGTACGAGTGGGATGAAGAACATTCCACCCATCATCGACGCTTGCAGGACGACAATGAGCTGGACAAGACCGCCGAGGAGGCCGCTGTTGAGTGCTAGTATGAACGGGACAGTGCCGAGGATCAACACGGCAATTCGGTTGGCCCAGACCTTCTGTTTCTCGGTCGCCTCGGGATTAACGAGTTTGACGTAGATGTCGTGTGCGAGTCCTGCCCCAGAGACAATCATAATGGAGTCGACCGTCGAGAGGATAGCCGAAAAAACGGCGGCGATAAGTAACGCGCCCAGGACCGGCCCAAGGACATTGATGCTCATGATCACGCTGGCGAAATCCGGCGTCGAGAGTGCAGGGAACATGACCTTCATGATCACGCCCAAAAGTGCGACTGACGTGCCGATGATCGCTTGGAAGATAAGAGTAATTCCGATCGCCTGACGCACTGTCTTCTCGTCTTTCATCGAGTAGATGCGCGTGATTTCGTACGGGGCCGCGGCGATGGAAAACCCAAACGCAGCCATGAACCCGACGATTTCGGCCGTCGAGAGTGCTATTCCGACGAACGAGGGATTATACGATTGGAAGATGGCGTTTATCGTGCCTATCCCGCCTGTAAAGTACAGACCGAGTGGAATAGCTACCACTACTGCGACGGCCATCACGACCGCCTGCACGAAGTCAGTGAGGATGCTTGCACGCATTCCCCCAAATGCGGTGTAGATGACAGCAGTGAGCACCATCACGAACATACCGATCTCTTGACTGATACCCAACAGCGTCTGCAGAACGATCCCGCCGGCCGTGAACTGCGCGCTGAGGTAGACGGTGTATGCCGCGACGATGAGAAATGCGCCGATCGCGCGCGCATAGTCACCGTTTGCACCGTCGTCGCCGTAGCGCTCTGCAACGAAGTCCGGAACCGTAACCCGACCGAATCGACGCATCTGAGGCGCCACAAGTACGAGCGAGACAATCCAGCCTGCCCAGAGGCCAGGCCAGATCCAAATAAAGCCGAACCCGAGTAAATAGTGGAGCCCGAAGGTCCCAACCAGTGTGCCGGCGGACATCTGTGTCGCCGAGAGCGTCGCGCCCCCGACGAGTGGTCCGATAGAACGACCTGCCACGAGGAAGTCTTCCTCGGTTCGTGTCTTCACGAAGCCGTAATACCCAATGGCGAGAATAACAGCGAAGTATAACAGAAGAATCCCTGAAAATAGGGGACTGAGGCTAATTTGTGCGATCATGCTCTCTCACCTCTCTCAACGGCTTCACTGTGTTCAGGCTCCTCTTCTTCGTTCTCTTCTCGACCTTTGTACCATCCCCATACGAAGGCAAATCCGATGTAGATCGCCGAGACGAGCAGGAATTTGGCGATTTCAACACTAAGCGACATGGGCGTCACCTCCTAGATATCCACGGGTCCAAGCGAACCAGCCACCCAATATACCCACAATGAGGGCGACACCGATGACAGTCGACAGTAACTCGATGGTGAAGAACGAGCTTGCTCCACTCCCATAGTTGAATTTCACGAATCCGGGCATGTGAAGCAGATTTGCAGTAACCACATTTCCGTTCTGATCGTTCAGCTTGGGAAATGCTGAGCCCTGAACCTGCTGGCCTTCTGGGAGCGTTATCGTGAGAGAGACAACGGGGTTGGAACCCGTTGTCTCATACTCTGGGACCCATAGTGGAACGTTGAGTGAACCGGCCTCACCGCTGACGCTGTAACTCATTCCGACGGTGACTGTCTCGCCGGCCGATACGTCCGAAACAGGGACCGAGACAGTCATGTACCGATCCGAACGGTCGACGGTTGGCTCGACTGGCTGGCCGTTGACGGAGGCTTGGACGTTTTGCACCTCAGTTCCAGGAAACAACCAAATCGTACCAGAGACCGCCGATAGAGCCTGTTCTCCGCTTCCTGGTTCTTCGACGGCAAATTCGTAATTCGATGTCACTTGAGTTGTCTCACCGACGGTAAGATCACCGTTCGCAGCACTCAATGTCACCACTGGTCCTTCCCCCTCTTGGCCCGCTACAGGCGCGGTGACGGCTGAGAAGGCGACCATCAGCACGAGGCCGTATAGTAGTATCTGTGGTTTTCTCTTCGGTAGTTGTACCATAGTTTTCCTTGCGATACCACACCATACCGCATACACATTCCTTAAACCTGCCGTAAGATATCGAAATCCGATCATTTCATATTCTGAACGATTTACAATCTCGCCTGCTGTCAACTACCTCGGCGTTTATGCCGGGCTTGTCGGTGAACTCCCGTTCAAGCCGAAACTTCGGCGGACGTAAACTCGTCGCTCACGTTCAACGTTCCCGACTTTAGGGCCAGTTGACGGTTGGCCCGTCCACGCGGAGACATCTGCCCCGCGCGGACATGCTTGATTCCGATGTTCTTCGCCGCGTTGTAGTCCGCGTGAACTTCGTAGCCACACTTCCGGCAACAGAACCGCCCCTGCTTGGGTCGGTTCCCGCGTTCGGTGTGACCGCACTTTGAACAGCGTTGGGACGTATACGTCGGGTCTACCTGTTTGGTCGTGATACCGAACTCGGCGGCTTTGTACTTGACGTACTCGTAGAGCCGCCGGAACGCCCATGCGTGAAACGCTTTCGCGCCCGGCATCCGCTCGCGTATATCGGTTAGGTCCTCGAAGGCGATTATAGAACAATCGTGCGTAATCGCCTCTTGGACGAGGGCCTTCGATATGCGGTGAAGGTAGTCCTCCGCCCATCGACTCTCCCGATCGCCTATCGTGTCGATAGTGCGGTGAGCTGATTCCGTCCCTGTCTGCTGTAGCGACCCGCGTATCTGCTCGTATTCGCGGCGTCGATGGTTGAGGTATCCGCCAGACCACATGCGGCCCGTTGAGGTGGCGGCTATCGTCTTCACGCCAAGGTCTACGCCGAGGACCGTCCCGCCCTCGGCTTCCTGCGGTTCGTCGTCTTTGGCTACGCCGACGTGAAGGTAGTAGCCGCCATCGCGGTAGTGAAGCGTCGATTCCCGAAGCTCCCACTCGTCGTTTCGTAGGTACGTCGTTTGTGGATTCTCGCCTTCCGGAGGAAGAACGTACTCGGCTTTTACGCGCCCGTTGACCGCCGCGAGCGTACAGTGGTCGTCGCGGTACGTTACCGCATTCTTATTGTAGACGACCGTGTTCGCGGTGAAGGTCGGTTGCGTGGCGTACTTTCCGTTCTGCCACGCCGAGGTAACGCCCTTCACGGAGTCCGCTGCGTAGTTGCGAGCCGCACAAACGAGGTCGGCGTTCAAGCCGTCGGTGGCTTCGCGGACCTGCTGATACGTGAGTTGGTGGAGCTTCGTTTTCGACGTGATAACGTAGCCGTCGTCGTTGCGCTCGAAAGCGCGGTCCGCGACCATTTGGGCGGCTTGACGGAACCGCTCGGTGGTTTCGCGGAGGTCGTCGCGCCGCTCTTGTGGAACGGCTAACTTCACAACGACGGTACGCCGTATCACAATCCCATGCGCTTAGAGGTGTATTATAAACGTTTGGGAGTTGGCCGGCTGTATACGGCGGTTGCGTAGCGGGACTTACGCGATTCCCGCCCGCCCTTCGGCCTCAGAACGGGATTCCCTCGCTGTTTAAATATGGTCGGATTACCACCTTTCCAATGACTTCTCGATTCTCAAGCGCCTGGTGTCCCTCAGCGATCTGTTCTAACGTGAGCACACGGTCGATCTGGGGAACCAATTCCTCGCGCGAGACCAACGAGAGAACATCTCTGAAATCCTGGCGATTACCCATCGGTGCTCCACGAATCTGACGGTGGTGCTGGTACACCGATCGGATATCGATCTTTGGGACCGGCCCTGATGTCGCCCCGCAGATAACCATCTGACCCCCCATCGCCAATGAATCAATACTGTCCTGCCACGTCTCCTGGCCGACGTGGTCGGCAACGAGATCAACTCCACGACCGTCTGTGAGTTCCATTACCGCATCATCGTGGGGAATCTCGGTGTAATCGATGACCTCATCTGCCCACTCACTGACGACGGCTGTCTTCTCCTCGCTTGAGGTCGTTGCATAGACGGTCGCCCCCAGGCGCTCGGCAATCTGGAGTGCAGCATTGCCGACACCACCACTCGCTCCCAGAATAAGCGCTGACTCCGCGGGTCGGAGTTCTCCAGTGACGACAATCATTCGCCAAGCCGTGGTGAAGGTGACTGGAGTAGCAGCTGCGGTTTCCCAGTCAAGCGTGTCGGGCTTTGCCTCAAGACACCATTCTGGAACGATAACGTACTCGGCGAGACCACCTGGGCGATCCTCTCCGATGATTTCGTACTCGTGGCACATCGTTTGCTCGCCAGCCATGCAGTACTCACACTCTCCACAACTGACGCCAGGATAGACGATGACGTCGCGGTCAAGCCACTCGGCGTCAGCAGCCGTTCCCACGGCATCGACGACGCCAGCGATGTCACAGCCGCTGCGCTTGGGGAATGATCGATCATCTTCGGGGTGCCCCACGCGAGCGAAGATGTCTAAGTGATTGAGGGCGACCGCTTCGACGCGAATTCGGACTTCGTTCGGACCAGGTTCGGGAATTTCGACATCGACCACTTCGATCGCCTCGGCTGGGTCACCGTACTGAGTAATGTGAGCAGCTCGCATGAGCTGCAGTCGCGGTGCATATGAATAAAGATCTGGTTCGGAGCGAGCGGGCTGAGTAGAGATGGCGTTACTTCCTCTTCGCCAATCCTTATGCTGTATGCTATCAACCCGTGTGGTATGACTCAATCATCAGTCGATACCGAATCGCTGAGCGAGTTCGAAAAACAGCTTGTCGATGAGATCTCCATCGACGAACCGTGGGCCCTGGTAGAAGAGTTCTCCGAACTCACTCGCGTCTCTGGAAGCGACGACGAGGTAGCGGCTGCTGAGTATATCACTGGACGCCTCGACGCTCTCGGGGTAAGTTACGAACGCCATGATCCAGAGCTCTACATCAGTCAGCCGCATGGAGCGGAGCTGACAACGCTGAACAGGGAGTTCAAACCCGGACCGCTCAAGACGATCTCCTTTTCAGCAGCGACGACTGTTGCTGGCGAGGTTGAATATGTCGGCTCAGCCGGTGGTGATCTCCTCGAAGACGACGACGACCCCCATGAGCCCTACCACGATATCGGCGACTTGACCGGTAAGATTGCGCTCACAGCCACGGGTTCGTTATCCATCCGCGCAACGAGAGTTCTTGAGGAGAAAGGCGCTGTCGGCGTCATCGCTATCCACAAGCACGATCGTGAACCCCATAGCGGTATCGCTACCCCCATTTGGGGTGGTACCCCTCGACTCGACGAGGTGGACAACATTCCCACCATCCCCATTGTCAACGTCAACAACCCTGACGGTGCGACGCTGCGCGAGTGGGCAGAGAGCAATGAGGGATTAGTGGTCGAACTCTCGACGGATCTCACAACCGACTGGATGGAGTGTCCCATCGTCGTCGCCGAGGTAGAGGCAGGCGCAGCGGACGCCGATGCCTTCGTCCTACTACATGGTCACTATGACTCTTGGTTCGTCGGAATCGCTGACAACGCCACCGGCGACGCGGGCCTGCTCGAACTTGCCCGTGTCTTTGAGGAACACAGCGACGATCTCGAACGAAACATCCGCATTGCTTGGTGGCCCGGCCACTCGACTGGTCGGTACGCCGGTTCGACTTGGTACGCCGATACGTACGCTCACGACATCGCCGACAACTGTGTCGCGCAAGTGAATATGGACTCACCGGGGGCTAAGGATGCCACTGAGTACACCGACATGTCCTGTTGGTGTCCTGAAGCCCATGACCTCGTCGGTGAGGCCATCGACGACGTTACCGGTGCGTCCTATGAGGAGCACTTCCCATTCCGTGCAGGCGACTACTCATTCGATAATCTCGGGGTTACCGGGTTCTTCATGCTCTCATCGAACATCCCGACCGAGGAACGCGAACGCCGGGGGTATCACGCTGTTGGCGGCTGCGGCGGCAACTCCGATGCCTGGCACCTTTCGACAGACACGCTCGACAAGGCCGGCAAAGAGGAACTCGTGCGGGACATCCGAGTCTACGCGGTAGCACTCGCCCGTGTGCTCAACGCTGACGTGCTCCCCTTCGACCACGCTCGTAACACCGCGAAGATCACCGAGGCAGTCGCGGCGTATGACAACGTGGCCGGTGATGAATTCGACTTCTCCGCCACGCTTGAGCAACTGGATGCCTTGAAGTCGGAGATTTCTGCGTATATGGAAGCGGTTCACGCGGGTGAGATTTCACCAGAAGAAGCGAACGACACCATCACACGCCTCTCTCGGATTCTGACGCGGCTCTACCTCGTTGAGGATGAGCAGTTCGAGCAGGACCCTGCGACAAGCCGAGATCCAGTACCGAAGCTAGCGCCGGCCCAGAAGTTCCCGATTCTGAAGGGTGATGACCGGAAGTTCCTACAGGTACAACTCACTCGCGAACAGAATGCAGTTGTTGGCGAACTAAAGCGAGCTCGTCGACTCGTGGCGGAGAGCTGAGATGGTCGACATCTGCTATCTCGTCCCTGGGGTCGGCCTCGCGGACAACGAACTCTCTCGTCGCGAACGGGTCGCAAATGAGCTGACGCCTGACGGTGTCGATGTGACGGTCCTCGAAGCTGATGGCCCCGGTCCGACCAGCATCGAAAGCGCCGTCGAGGAGTTCTGGTGTGTGGTTGGGTCGATGAAGACTGCCCATCGAGTACAATCGGAGTTCGACGCACTGGTCATCGGCTGCTTCGGCGATCCTGGCCTCCGACCGTTACGAGAGTTATTGGAAATTCCCGTTATTGGTCCAGCCGAGGCGACGATTCACACGGCCGCCCAAGTAGCCGACCGCTTTACCTGGCTGACTATCCTCGATGAGACAGTGCCGATGAGTCACGAACAGGTTCACGAACACCATCTATCGGACCGCTGTGTCAGTGTCCGCTCGGTAGACGCACCTGTTGAGAGCATCGATCATGAGTCCGATGACCTCGTTGAACGAATGGTACAAGAGGGAACGGTGGCGATCGAGGAAGACGGAGCAGAAGCATTGTTCCCCGGCTGTATGAGCCTCTCGTTTGCCCAGCGGCATGGCGAGATCGAAGAGCAGGTAGGAGTTCCCTTTCTCGACCCAGCAACCATTGCGCTTGAGCAGGCGGCCGCCTGGGCACGCCACGGCGTCGTCCAAAGTCCGAAAACATATCCCGAACCCAACTGGGAGAAGCTCGACGATCTCTTAGACACTAAGACGGCCTCATCTGCGAGTACCCAACGTTAGCTACGTTTCTTCATAGGGGCGATGTATTTCGAAGCCCAGATGTCGCCGTCTTCGCGCCACTGCTAGGAGGAGTACTGGCGATCGTCGATTCGTTTGATCATCACGTACACGTTTGAGGGGACTGCGTCGTGATAGTCTCCCACGACTACAGTCGTGGGCTTCCTCAGTCCACGACAGGACTGTCACCACAACAGGCGGCAACGCGGTCCCAGTCTCTAGAGGCGTTCGGGTCGGGTCGGTTCTACTCATCCCTCCCGTCCCATGCGAATGGCTGGCATAAAACGTAACAATGTCGGATTCATCCCACGACGACAGTCGTGGGCTTTCTCCTCGAATCTCTGTATATCTCCTCCACTTCCACCTATAGAGGCAAACTCACCTCCCCTCATGTTCAGGATAGCCGAAGTTCGGTTCGGTTTCTAGCCGATCAATTTTCGATCTGTTTTGCTCCCGGTTCGCCTTCCTCTACAACGAAAGTGGCAAGCGTGGTGACGTCTGCGTTTGGATCGTCACGGGTTTCGTATTTCGATTTGTTGCCATTGGCGACCACCCTAAAGTCTGTTTGCCACTTCTCTGGCGTAACAGTAAAGCGGAGATATCCATTGTGATCTCCATCGAAGAACTGCACATGGGGATTCTCTGAGAGAGCTTGTTCTACATCATCCGCCCACGATTCCCCAGAACTGATTGACGTTGTGAGGAACTCAGTTGCGAGCGTTTCTGAGTCGGTATCGTCAAAGTCTGCTTTCAGGTTATTCGCCCAGTTAGTATGCCAGTCACCAGATATGACAACGGGATTCATGCCAGAATTTTGCTCGAATACGTCGAAGAGCCTGTTGCGAGCGGCGACGTAGCCGTCCCACTGGTCGACGTTGACGACTTTTCCCTCATCGGGATCGTAGTCGTATTCGGACATCATTGTCTGTTGTGCAAGCACGTTCCAGGTTGCCGGTGATTCCTCCAACCCATCCTCCAACCACTGTTCCTGTTGAGAGCCTAGCATCGTCTGAGAGGCGTCGAACCGTTCCTCACAGTTCGCCGACAACCAATCACCACAGGGTTGGTCGGAGCGATACTGGCGAGTGTCGAGGACGTGGATCTCGGCCAGGTCGCCGAACGAGAGTCGACGATACATATCGATATCAGGACCATCGGGTTTTGAGGAGTCTCTCAGAGGCATGTGTTCGTAATACCCCTGGAAGCCGTTGGCTCGTTTCTCGAGGAACACCTGCGGATCCTGATCCGCCTCCCCGTCCTTTTGCGATTGTTCATCTGCCCAGTTGTTCTCGATCTCGTGATCGTCGAATGTGACGATGAATGGGAATGCTGCATGGGCAGCCTGCAGGTCTGGCGACGTTTTATACAACGCGTGCAGAAGACGGTAATCGGTAAGTGTTTTCGTGTCACCTTTTTCGTAGATATAATCGCCGACGTGCACGACGAAATCGAGATCTTCCTCCACCATGTTCCGGTAGGAAGCGTAGCGACCTCCAACCCACGCCTGACACGAGGCGAGTCCAAACTGTAGCTCGTCTATCTGAGAGTCAGCTAGCGGTGCCGTTTTGGTCCGACCGACGCGACTGACCGCATCTCGTGCCAGAAACCGATAATAATACTTTTTGTCGGGCTGTAAGCCGTCGACGGTCACATGCACTGAGTGGGCTTGTTTCGGCGTGGCGGAGACAGTCTCCCGGTCTACAATTTTATCGAACGTCTCGCTCTCGGCAACTTCCCAGATTACGCGAACCTTTTGGTCTGGCATTCCACCTCGCCCATCTTCGGCCAACGGCTTTGGAGCGAGTCGGGTCCAGAGTACCACCGAATGTGGGTGCGGATCACCGGAAGCGACACCAAGGGTGAAGGGATAGTCGCTGAACGAGCTAGAGCTATCCTTCTCGGAAGCGGCTATTCCGCTCGAACCGACGGTAGCCATCACGGCGACACCCCCGACTTTCCGGAGGACGTCACGCCGCCGTTCGAGGAGTACTCCCGTGTCCGTCGTTTCGTGAGTTTGTTGATCAGTAGTGTCAGTGTTGCTCATCTCGTTTACACCATCTGATCATTCTCTAATTTTGAGTATCAAATTTTATAATACTTCTCAATAATAGAAATTGCTGATAGGGAGTGTTCATTCTCTCATAGAACTACTGTAGCAAACGGAATACCTCCGTAGTTCCCTATAGCACGATTGTGAACCGACGCCTGTGGCGCGAGAGTATCGCGTCCTATACTCGGGAAACTTGTACGGCACGCACGTCGTCCGCGTCGAAGCGGCGGGAACGACCAAGGAGTGCTCGCGGTGTGGAGTGGAAACGTCAAAGCCGGTTTGGATTCGGGAACACTCCTGTCCGGCGTGCGGTCACACGGAGGACAGAGACCTGAACGCGGCGAAGAACATCGGTTATCGGTATCTCCGTCGGAGGCAAAACGCAGCCGACGGAGGCGCACCCGTAGACGTGCGCTTAAATCGCGGGACGCTGAACGTGAGTGGGGAGTACGTCCCCCCTGCTACCACGGACGGTGGCATAGAACGGGAGTCCACGCGAAAGCCCTCCCCTCAACGAGCGAGGTCGTCAGACCGAGCGAAGTAGGGGAGGGTAGTTTACAGAGAAAATCCTGCCGTTAGGGCGGGGAGGATGTCAACCCATTCACCACTTCGACGTCAAAGACGGTCATACGAGCCGGAGCAGTCGGAGATGAAGGACCAATCTGCGTGGACCTGTTCGGTGCTCTTGTACGTTCGTCCCGGACTGTATATGGCCCCCCGTACTCTCCTTTCCGACGTGTTGATTGCCTTCAGCTATATATATGACATAGCATGACTTATAGCCTGAATTTCCCAACAACAGCATAGAAGTGCCGCCGACCGTCCTCGAAATGACGGTCCCTACCGACAGGCGTCGACACCCAACAACGAGTCCTGCCATGTCTCGATCCAACACACCGACTTCCGATGAACCGACTGTCTACTGCCAGTACGTTCTCGACGTGCGAATCGTCGAGTTAGAGACCTCGACTGGCGACGTGAGGTACCGGTTCGAAGACGGCGACTACGAGGGTCGGACGTTCGAGGACCCGGCGACGGCAACGCTGTACGCCGACATCTATTTTTGTACCAACGGCTTCGAAGAGGAGGGAATCGGAGAGCGAGGCGTCCCCCCGGAGATCATCGCAGCGGGACGGGCCGTTCTCGCCGCGTATTTCCTGACGCAGCCGAGCATAAATCACCAGTGGGTTGCCTCCTTCTTCGGGATGAAACCTCACCGGATTAGAGAATACGCCGACTGGGTCCGCGAACGCGCCGAGCAGATTCGGACCCGTGCAGAAGTGCGGGGCATCGAGTAGCGTCGTAGTCGCGTTCCCTGTCGAAGGGGTGGCGTCGATTCGACAAGCAGTCGGATATATAGAATACTGATTTCACATGAGATTTGGTGCTTCAATTAGATAGCTGAGGTCTCTATACTATTCATGATAGGTATTATAAACGTCCTTTAGTTGAGACTGTGGGGGGACAATTGCATGGTAGATCTCACCAGGCGTAACCTAATGGAGAAATCCGTCGCTGCGGCGGTCGGTGCGAGCGTCGCTGGGAGCAGCGTCGCAGGAGCGAGCGCGAGCGAAATCGACGAGTCGAACACGGACGGCGCGCCAAGCGTCATTGGTGGCGAATTAAAGCGGTTCGCGAACACAGCCTTCGGCGCGGAGGTGACGGGCCCGTACGTCTTCGACGATGGCGTCCTGTTGTTCAGCAACCAGCACCCGGCAGAGGACAACCTCAGGGGATTTAAGAACCCTGGTGTAGGCTACTTCAGCGGCTTCAACTTCAACCTCGACGGCAACGGTGACAACGACGACTTCGACGAACTCACCATCCCCACGACCGAGAAGGACCGACGACAGATTCGCTCGAGTGAAGGAGAGTATACGTACCTCATCAAGGGTCGTGACCGGATAAACAACGGCAAGGAACTCCTCGGCGTGACGCAGACGCCAGACGATACAAACGTCACGCTCGAGAATTTCGAGGGCACCCAGTATGGCGCGGCGGCGACGAACCCCGACTGCAACCAGTTCGTCCCGACGAACGAACAAGGCACCGAGGGGTACCTTTACACGAACTGGGAGAACAGTCCCGGCAACGTCACGCGTGTCCCTCTTGAGAAAAACGGCGACGAGTGGGAAGCCGACCTCAAGAATGCCGTCAACCTCGCGAACACTGAGGAACTGCGCGCACTCGGCGGGACGCGCATCAACTGTTACGGCGACAAGACGCCGTGGGGGACGATGGTCTCCTCGGAGGAAAACTACGCACACCCGCGGGTCACCTTCACCAACACGGTGGGCGATATCGTCGAGAACGGTGGGGAGGGTCTCACCGGCGCGTGCCAGTTCTGGAACCGGCCGAACCCGATGGAAGTCAGCTCCTCTGAGTGGTCTGACGAGTACAACGGCGGTGTCTACACGCAGGGCGCCTTCGCGCTGGCTGGCGTCGAGTTCCTCGCGTACTACCTCGGAGCGCAACAGGTTAACCAGGGAGACGACGAGAACACGCAGCGGCCTATCGACGACATCTACCCGAACCCGTACCGTTACGGCTACCATCTCGAGTTCCGCGAACGCGACGGCGACGTGCCTGAACCCATCAAACACTACGTGATGGGCCGCGCCTCGTGGGAAGCCCCGGACTTCCAGAACGACCACAAGACGGTCTACGGCTGCTCGGACGGCGACAGCAAGGGCATCTACAAGTTCGTCGCCGACGAGGAAATCGACCACTACGACGACCCGATAGACGTCGCGGGGACCCTCTACGCGCCCAAGATCACGAATACCGAAGAGACGACGGCCGATCCCCGATCCTCACCTGCGACCACCAACCTCGAAGTCGAGTGGATTCCGCTCGGTCACGCCTCCAACGGCGAACTCGAAGCGGCCATCGCCGAGTACGACGACGTCACGCAGGCCGACTACCTGCAGGCCCACGCGGAGAGTCAGGGCTGGCGAAACAGCGCCAACAGTGATAATCCGGATGACGGAAAGGACAAGCAGAACGCCCAGGAGAAACTCCAGCAGGCCATCGAGGAGGCCGACCGCGAGGTCATTAAGAACGGCAACCAGAACTATATCACGAATGAAGAGATCGTCGAGTGGGCTAGTCAGTGGGAGGAACGCGGCCACGATGGCGTCGACGACGGCCTGAAGCATATCCCGTTCCTGGAGACTCGCGCCGCAGCGAAGGAGATCGGCGCGTCGATCGAGTTCAACAAGGCTGAGGGCGTCGACAGCGCTCCCGACGCCGACGACGAGGGCGGTTCCTACATCTACTTCGGCATCTCCGAGTTCAACGACGACCTCGCCGACGAGACCGGCGATATCCAGATGGACCGCGTCGACGGCGGCGTCGTCTACCGCGCCGAAATCGAGTCGGGGTACGACGTTTCGACGCTCGAGCCCGTCATCGTCGGTCCGGACTTCACCGACGGCGCTACTGATGCCGACGATGCCCTTCGGAACGTCGACAACGTCTACGTGATGCAAGACGGCCGCGTCCTCTGTTGTGAGGACGGCTTCGGCGAGTCCCAGCGGTCCTACCCCAACGACTGCCTGTACGTCTACGCGCCCGAGTGAATTTCTGTAACGACCTGCACCGAGGGTTTGGAGCTTCCCTGAATCGACCGCCGTTGCCGATCAGAGACGGAAGGTCTCTGTGGCACTCTCATTCCATACAACGGTGGTAGAGACAGCGATAGCCTCGTTTCCTTCCACTGGCTCTCGACGTTTCGCGGCCACAGAGTTATCCAACTTCGACTCCTCCATCCTACATGGCAGACACGAAACAAAGCCGAGACAAGAAAGCTCACGATAAAGAGAATCGGCAGCGAGAGCGGGAACTGGAGGAGGCACGTGATCGTCTCAATGAAACTGAGCCGCCACGTGACCACCAGGAAGAACCAGACGAAACCCAATCCAAAGAGACAAATTCCCCGGACCCTCCTCGTACGTGTCACCGTCGGGGCTGTGAAGAGCCAGCAACCTTTGTCGTCCTTGAACGGTATCAAGAGGAAACAGGACACGGTGCCGTCGAGGCGGAGGCGCTTCTCTGTCAGGAGCATACCGTCGAGGAACATCCTGTAAATCTTGAGAGTTCCTATGCGGACTATGTATTCCGCATTAAGCCACTTCCAGAAACAGAGAGCACCTTCGACACCTGAACCGGTTTTAACGGGTCACTGATAGAGATGCAAGCGCATACCTCTGTCTTCAGCGGAGGGCGAGCAGCACTCGTCCTCGTTCTCCACTGGAATTTCTTTGTTGTGGTCCACGTAGCACGGGATACGATGGATTCGGTGAGATGCCGTCTCCGAATCACAAGGGATGGCGAACCGTCGGTGGTTCGCACGGCGATGACATGGAATCCGATGGGGCCTCAGTGGCCGGGCCACAGCCCACCGAGGGAGACAAACCTGAGAAATCGAATGTTGTGTATTGAATGCGCATTGGGTGCCTCTGATTGCCCACGCGATCATCGATTGTCGCTGGTGCGTGCCCCCAACCGAGCACTCACCGCTAACGGAGTCGATAATACCCTACACTTCTCCAACTCATATCTCGACATTCTCTAGATACTTTACTCCTGGTGTTAAAAGTACCGTTCTTATCTGGGCCCTGTCTCATTTTTAATTGAGAATGTAGTTACTCGTTCAACTCATCCCACCAGGATCGGTCCCCACTGCATCGTCTCCAATCCGAGTTGCAACGCACTCTCCCCATTTGAAGGCGTTTTGAACCCAACAGCCGGTTTCAGTATGATCTCAGACGGAACCTTCATCCTTACAGAAAGACCGAAGCAAGCGAGTAGAACGAGACAGTTCACATCCCTTCGGTCGGGCGTTATTCGTCTGACGGCTCATCTCTGGACTGTGATGAACCATCCCAGAGCGGCTGAATCTCCTCGAACGTTGGTCCTGCAGAAACTGTATCGGTCTCATGATCCCAGTCGACAACACCCCTCTCCACCAACGTCGGAAGCGTGGATCGGATCAGTTCCTCTTCGACGACCGCCTCCTCAATCGAGACAAGCCCATCATCCGGACGCTGCACAGCGGCCTCACTTTCTGCGCTGTGACCTCGGAGTGCGACCACGACTCGATGCTGGGATACCGCGCGGAACGCGTTGACTAGTTTGTTGGACATTTTAGATCACGACTCTATAAGGTATGGTTCGATGATTTCGCGGTCGTTCTCGGATCGAGTCACCTCCCATGGTTCACTCCCCCTACCACCATCTCCATGGTCAGTGGTCGCCCCTCCGTGTCGAGTCGAGCCTGTAAGAATCGGTGGTGGATGAGCCAGCACACCGAAGGTGGTACCCAATATCTTATCACTGAATTTAATATCTGAACAATTACGAGTAGTCATCACCTCATAGTCGAGTGCCCAGACTGAAAGCGTTGTCTATGACTATTCTGTCACATTGTGATTATCGGCATGTACCGCAGCTCACTGTGGAATTCCACGACGGGAGTTGTGGGAATCCCAAATAGACTGGTAGAATCTGCTACACCCACAATCAGATAGATATCCAATAATTACTCATCTGATTGTTCAGTCTCTGAGGTGTGATCTGCACTCAAGTAAAAGTGGTTAAATGGCTGGACGCGGCGTTGGCGCATGATTTCTGAGCTTTCGATTTCGAGGCCCAGCGCGTGGATCGCGTCGGTGATGCGAGTGATATCCTCAGTCGACGTCCCGATAACCTCGACGTAGAGGTTCCGGTGGCCGGTCAACATCTCGCGGACGTCGATGACGCCTTGCACGCCGAGTACGTCCTCAACCATCGAAGTTCGTTCAATGGGATCTGCTGTGCAGACGAAGAGAATCTGAAGCGGGAGAGTGGCCTTTTCGTAGTCGATTTTGGGATAATAGCCCTCAATAACGCCCTCGTTTTCGAGGTGCTCGATGCGATTGCGGACAGTGCTGGCCGAGACGCCGACCTTGTCGGCGATCTCCTGGGCTGTTTTCTTTCGCGCATCTACCTGGAGTTCGTGGAGGACCCCACGATCCACGTCGTCGAGTTCGACCATGCGTCTCAGAGGGGGGACAGCGCCAAAACGTCTTGGGGGCGAACCTGTCTCGGTGATCACACGCCGTTTCGCATCACCACGCCCGAATTCCAGCAACACGGTATTTGTAGCCCCGAGAGGGAACGATAGCAAACATCCCGTTGCGGATATATTGCGCTCGCTCGTCGGCAGAGGGGATCGGGAGCGTATCGGGAACAGTGGCCTGACCACAGACGACGTTAATACACAATCGAGAAGTATCTCATACATAGTGTGAACTCTTCATCTTGCATCGGTGGTCGTCCCACTTGAGGCGCACGGGACGTGCCACCGCCCTTACATCCTCGTTCAGTTGTCGATTCAGGAACGTTGCCGACGCGGTGAGGTCTGCGTGGCCCTCAAAGCCACACGGGCAGGTGAGCGTATCGCCGTGACGTATCGTTTCGTCGCGTTCGCCACAGCAGGGACACTCTTGGGAGGTCCATTCTTCCGACCGGGCTTCGACTTCGATGCCGTATTCCGCGGCGGTGTATGCTAGTCGGTTCAGGAACGCGCAGAACGTCCAGAAGTTGTGCGTCTTTGCGTTCGTTTCGACCGACCAATGTGTTTTGAGGACGCCCGTGAGGTCGCCGACGAACACCGTGGAAACGCCTTCAGCGTGAAGGCGCTCCACCAAGTCGCGAGCGAGCGCGTCCATCGCATGGTTTCGCCGGGCTGTTCGCTTTCGATACAGCCGCCGTATCCTATTGCTCGAATACCGTCCTTCGTCGGCTCTGACGAGCGACTGGAACTCGGCGATGCGTTCCGCGAGGTACTGTCGGCGGAAGCCGTGCTAGGGGGTTGAGGAAGGGCCCTTTAGTGCTACGAGCAGGTGAGGGCAGCAGCGCCACATGGTGAAGGAGACAAAGCCGAGAGTACAGTGCTACCAAGTCATTCGTTCGGTGTAGGAAGCGTTACATCGGCACAGACAGGAAGGTGATCAGATGGGTACCAGCCGTTTTCATAGGTGTCGCTTAAGATTCCATGAATGCGAACGCCAATATCGTCTGACACGAGAATATGATCGAGTTGTTTATCGGGAACAAGCGCATGGAAGTCGGTCATGGTTGTTGAAGGTCCATGGTGGCCGTGTTTTGATGCTTGAGAGGCGTCGGCAAGAGCGAACTCTGTAGTTTCCGAACGCTGGGTAAGTCGCTTGTAGGGCGGTGATGACACTCGACAATTAAAGTCGCCAGTAAGGATCACTGGCTTGTTTGACGCTCTCTTTGCGATACGCCTCTTCATTAGCTTCGCGCTTTCGAGGAGCGCAGTGTCGCCAACATGATCGAAATGCGTGTTGAAGTGTGCAAACGTCACCTCTGTCGTTTGCTCACACAAGATCGCATAGTAAACGAGTCGAGGAAGGGCTGCGTCCCATGCTGGGCCGCTGGGCTTATCTGGCGTCTCGGATAGCCAAAAGACCCCTTCGCTTTGGAGGGTAAATCGAGACTTTTTGTATCCTAATGCTACAAATTCTCCAGGCTCAAGCGTTTCTCCGGGACTTCGCCATTCATACTGAGAAAGTTGTTCGCGAATGTCCTGGAGCTGTGCTGGCCATGCTTCTTGGAGTCCAATAAGATCTGGGTTGTGAAAGCGAATCGCGCTTACGACAGCGTCTCGTCGGTTCTGCCAGATATTTGTTCCGTCATCTGGGTTATTATATCGGATGTTGTACGACATCACACGCATGGTAGGGAGCATGGTTGCGTATTTAAGCCACTGGGCGGGTGAGCAAGAGGGTACCGAGTATTGAGAAGTGCCGGGTCATCTGCGATAGTAATTTTCCACATTACGAGTACAGTTGTCCCGCAATTTTCGCCTCGTGTTCATCGACAAGCTCGGTTACCTCGTCAAGATCAGCGGGGGAGATGTTTGGATTTCTGGCGCAGCAGCTCCGGAGAAGCATGAGTCGACTTGCAACAAATCCCCTCACCCACATCAATCCCAGATCGGTGAGTTCTCTCTGGCTCTCAAGGACCTCTTCACTCGTAAACCCCTCCCGGAGGAGATAAGCAATACTGACGGAACAGGTTTCAAGGGTCTCGGTTAAAAACTCGCGTTCGTACGCTTTCATCAGCTCTATTTTAGTGCTCGGTCTCAATCCCCTTAACGGCCAAGAGCGTCAAACGATACAATATTCGAGGCTATAACACTGAGACAGATATCTTGATTCTACCCCACATGCGGTCTCGGCCAACACCGCCATGATGAGTGCGTCTGGTATCACAATTGAGTCAGTAAGTTACCCACGGCAGCTCTGGTGAATCACTAGATGGCGTCGGATTTGTTCGTTAATCCGAAGGAGTTGAAACGGAAGACTATCGAGTGTCCATGTCGAAAATCTCCCGCTTCACGAGCAAAGCGGTCACGTTGGCTAAAAATGCTGGTGGTGGCCGAGACGAAGTCGCCGAGAACGATTGACTACATTCAAAAATTCCGATAAGTAGAGGGAAGGAACGTTGGCTTTCGGCGGGCCCGAATGCAACCGATTGATGGGAATTGACATCCTCCCCACCCTGAAGGGCGAGGATTCCCACGAGCGACGGCCCGCTGAGTTGGGATGTTTACGGTTCGCACACCGACGAGGTGCTGGCCATGCCAAGTGGCCGTTACTCCTATCCTCGACACGTCCGTTCCCGTCGTTTCCTCGGGGCTTCGGGCGTGCGTCGGCGGATTCGGAGGTACTTGGGTCTGTAGCGTCGGTACCCGACGTGAGGTATCCCGACGGGGTACCGTCGAGCCTCGGTCGGGAGGTCCGAATGTGTCCGATTGTCCCGGTATGGGCGCGGGCATGCCGCGTCGGATAGGTATAGAACCGCACGGAGAGCACCTAAACCCTTTCCACGCACTGAAAGTAGACAATGACGGCGATTCATCCCCGCCCTCAAGGACGGGGCTTTCTCGCCTGTTTCCACGTAACGTCCGGAGATCGAACGTGATCGCGCCGTCACGGTTCTCGATGTGGTTCTCTACCTCCTCGATGTACCAAGTTGCACAACTCGTGCGTCCACAGACAGTCTCGTGGCCCGTCCATACCATTATGGTTACTTCCCTACGTACCCCGAATTGTATGTCCCGAACCGACCGTTCAGTCTGGCTGCAGGAGCTTACGTGGCAGGACGTCGAATCGTACCTCGAATCAGAAGATGATCCAACCGCGATCGTCCCCATCGGATCGACGGAACAGCACGGACCGCACCTTCCGCTAGGTGTCGACAGCTACCAGGCACTCGGCGTAGCCGAAGGAATTGCCGAGGGGGCGGGAGCACTCACGACACCACCGCTCTGGTTCGGCGACGCCGGCCACCACATGGCCTTTCCTGGGACGATCTCGCTCTCTCCGCGGACGGTCATCTCGATGCTCGAGGACGTTTACGAGAGTCTCCTCTTCCACGGATTCGAAAACATCCTCACGGTCAACGGTCATCGGCTTGCGAACCTCCCGGCGATAGATATCGCCTCCAAGACCGTCCGGAAGGACTACCCGGACGCTATCCTGGCGTCGTTCGACCTCGTTCGGGCGAACGTCCGCATCCACAGGGAGCTTCGTGAGGGTGGCGACGAGGATGGCATGCACGGCGGTGAGTTCGAGACGTCGTTCATGCTCCACCGACACGGGGAACTCGTCAAGGAAGAGGAGTTCACACCCATGGTCCACACTGGCGACTGGACGCGATTCAGCTCCAACGATTACGTCTCGATGGACGATGCCGTACCGACCGCGAGTTCACGTCACGATTGGGGCGAGGACGCGCTGGGCCACCACGGCGACCCGACGAAAGCGAGCAAGGAGAAAGGCGAGCGCCTCTATGAGGCGTTCGTGGAGAACGGCGTGGAGTTCATAGAGGATGTCCGCGCCCGTCGGGAAGCCGAACGGACGGAAGGCGATGTCGAACAAGGGTTGACGTACTGACCCCCAACGGCTCGCTTTACGATGTAGACACCTTCCCTACCCACTGTTCAGGTTCTCGCGGCATGGACAAGCGCTCCCTCGCCCAGTTAACCTGGAGTGAACGAACGCTTGTCGACCAGAAACCGTCCTCTAGTTCCGAATGTAGCGGTGTTGATGGTACTCAGCGGACGGGTTCGTCAAGTGAGAACGGGACGGCCGCCTCGAGTGCGTCGAGCGTCGGCTCGATGACTGACGTCTCACCAGTCGCGTCGGACGTGTGTCCGGGCCACTTCACCCCCGCACCGGTGACGACGCAGACGGCCGTCTCCCCAAGGTTGAGTGTCCCGTCGGCGACGGCACTCCGGAGCCCCGCAACCGGAAGTGCGCTCGCCGGCTCAGGGTAAATCCCTTCCCGCCCGAGGTCGCGAATCGCTCGCTCGACGTCTCTCTGTTCGACTGCGAAGGCGGTGCCGTCCGATTCACGGACCGCCCGCACGGCGTGGGGTCCGACGGACGTCGTCCCCGTCGAGAGGGTCAGCGGCAAAGGCCCATCGATCGGTCGAGGTTCTTCACCGGACTCGACTGACCGAACAAGTGTAGGACGCTCTGTGGACTGGACGCCGACCAGTCGCGGGACCGAATCGGTCACGCCGAGTTCGATGAGTTCGGTGAACCCCTTCCACATCCCGTAGATGCCGTCACCGTCACCGACGCCAGTGAACACTGCAGCCGGCATTTCCTCGAGTTGCTCGTAGATTTCGAACGCGATGGTCTTGTAGCCCTCGACGCCGTAGGGCTGACCGATGTAAGAGCGGTCGGAGGTGTTGATCGTGGGGTACCAGCCTCGTTCGACGAGTTCGGCAAGCAGCGGTCGGCGTTCGTCGAAGTCGGTGACGATTGCCTGTCCGCCGTAGGCACGTATCTGTGCCCGACAAGCTGCTTCCGTCTCGTGAGGAAGCAGAACGATGACGTCGTCGACACCGGCACGGCTGGCGTACGCTGCGGTGCTCGCTCCGTGGTTGCCGGTGCTCGCCGTCGCGATTCGTGGTTCGTCCTCGCGAGCGACGACGTTCGAAACCAGTAGTGCGTTCAACCTGTCCTTGTACGACCAGGTTGGGTTTGTCGTCTCGTTTTTCAGATGCACGTCGACACCTAGCTCGGTGGAGAGCCCCGTGGCTGGGACGAGTGCTGTCCACCCTTCCCCAATGGTGACCGGTTCGTCCCCGAGCAGGGGGAGGAGTGCCTCGTAGCGCCACATGCTAGTCGGGGCGTCCGGAGATGGGGGGAGCGCGTCGGCCGCGGCAGTCGTGTCGTATTCGACCTGTAACCAACCGGCTTCGCCCTGTTCGTGACAGGCGGGACAGCCGGTCCGGTAGTTCCCTGGGGGAAACGACCCACCACAGACCTGACAGACGAGTTCATGCTCCATACCCGAAGGAATCGAACTCGTAAGATAAGTGTTATCGCATGCCGAACGATTGTCCGTGGACGACCCGTTTCGACGCCCTCACGGCTGCTTCGACGGTACTAGTGAATCCGCCGGTTGTCATCCCGAGGACGCCTCCTCGAGGTCGTCGACCATCGGTTCGAACCGACGGCAAAACGCCGAGACTTCCTCGGCGAGATTGTCGATGTCGACCGAATCGATGGACACCGATGGGAGGTTGAACTGGTGCTCCGCGGCGGCGTCGCTGGATCGATATTCGGCGCCGCCGCCGTATGCGATGTCAACGACGGCTGCCGGCCGGGTCGGCGAGAGTCGCTCGTGAATGTGGAGGCCGACGGTTACCCGACCGTCGTTGGTGAGGACTCCGACGTGTGCATCCCACATCGAGTGGGGGTCGAATCCGAACGTGATCCAATCGAAAATAACATCAAGGTGACGTATATCGCGGGCCTCGGGAACGTCGGCGTCTGCGTATTGCTCGCCGAAGTAAGCTGAGACGCGAGAGAGATCCGTCGACAGTTCGGCGATCACACTGTCGGCAAGTTCTTGGTGAAACTCTACTGCGTCCCTATTCGGAGACATAGGGGTAGATCCCGACCGAAACGTGTTAGTGGTTGCCCCTGTCTCAGCGGTATTGGTTGGGCGAGACTCGGTAGCTCTGAGCCGAGGAAGTCCTCGAAAGCCCCCGAACTCTCGGGGAAGATGGCCGATGCAAGCACCGCAGCCCGGGTCCGAGACGTGCAGTGAGGCCCTCGATCCGAGAGTCCGACCCCTTTCGGTCCCATCCATAGCAGTTCTCAAGCCTGTAATCGCTCAACTAAACGCGACCGTCCGAGCTGGCCACGCACCCGGGGATAGATCTCGAACACTGCTGGTTGTGCCGATGCGTTTAACACGCTGTCGCGGAAGCAGACAACGCATGACGACCCACACCCTTCACAAGGAGGTTGGCGTCTTCGACGCTCACGCGGACCTCCTCTACACGGTCGTTCGCGAACATGAACTGGGTAACGAACGGGTGATCGAAGACCGGTTTCTCCCCGGAATGCGAGCCGGTGGGATCGACATGCGTGTCGCGCCAATCTACCTGGACGCTGGACAGGCGCGCGAGTCCGCCACACGTCTCGGATTACGCATGGCAGAGTCCTTCCACAGAGAGATAGAACAGACGGCCGAACTGGAGAGCGCCAGGACTGCAAAGGAGGTGGAATCCGGTGCCGAGTCGGACGAAGTCACACTCATCCTGGGAATGGAAGGAGCCGAGCCCCTCAAGGGCGATCTCGCTGTGCTCGACACGTTCTATCGTCTCGGCCTGCGAGTACTCGGACTCACCCATAGCCGACGGAACATGGCGGCTGACGGTGCTTTCTTCGAACCGATACGAACAGGCGAGCCCGGGGGACTCTCAGCGTTCGGCGTCGACGCGGTCGAACGATGCGCAGAACAGGGAATCGTCGTCGACGTGTCTCACCTCAACGAACCGGGGTTTTGGGACGTGATCGAGTTCGCCGAGGGACCGATCATCGCGTCCCACTCCAACTGTCGTGAACTCCGAGATCACCCACGGAACCTTCGGGACGAACAACTTCATGCCATCGCCGAGAGCGGCGGCGTCGTAGGGATAAATGCGCTGCAGGCCTTCCTCCACGGTGACGATCCCGGTGTCGAGACCGTCGTCGATCAGCTCGAACACGCCGTCGACGTAGCAGGAGTCGATCACGTCGGGGTCGGGTTCGACTTCTACGAGTACAACCTCGAGTACATGTCGCCCGCGGAGCGAGCGTACATGATCAACGTCTCTGCTGCAGACGGGCTAGGTGAGGATGGAGACGTCGGAAATCTCACACCGGCCCTCCTGAAACGGGGGTTCGACCCCGACGATGTCCGGAAGCTCCTCAAGTGGAATCTGGTGCGTGTCTTCCAGCAGGTGCTCGATTGACGTGTATTTCGAGCGCAAGCTTCGCCCTTTAGGGCGGGGTCAAGCGGTAGACTCGGCCGACCGACCGCAACGCTTAGACTGGCCGGCGTCGTTTGTGAACGCAACTCACTGGGCGAAAATATGGCCGGTTGGATTGGGTTCCGGCCGCCGGAAGGCGAACCAAAACAGCAGCCCTTGCCCGGTTGGGACCTGCCGACGTGGCTTCGAGGCAGGTACGGCCGATGGCCCGGCCCGTGCGCCACAAGCGGGGGAGTCCGAACGGACTGGCGTCGCCACGCGCCCATCGCCCCGACGTGGAGCGCACGAACCCGCAAGTTACCGCCGGGGATTCGGACGGCCCGACGTGGTTCGGAAGACCGAAGGTCTTCCGTCATCACGAAACGGCGATGCCGTTTCGAACGACCCCACGGGGAATCCTCGCCGTTTACGGCGGGGAGGAGGTCAAGCCGACTGCGCTCTCGCGGTCCTTGAAACTCCCCGTGAGATTCTGCCCCTCGTTTTCTGCCCCTCGTTTTCTGAGAGCCGACAGTCAGCGTAGTCTCGAACTGTTCCGTACGGGCGAGGGGTGTGTCGCCGGAACTGCTCCCCAGGCTAGCGATCAGTTCGATCGGGAGAATGGAAGTGTACCGCCAGACCTCACGGGCCTCACGGACGTCCGACCAGTCGAAGTCGTTCGTATCAACCTGAACCACGCCGGCTCACCACACGCACATCGCTTCGAAGAGAAGACCGCTCAAAGACTCGTCTAGAGGAACCTCGTGCTACAGAGAGATGACGACTGAGCCGTTCTCAGAGAATTCGGCAGTCGTCTTGGGCGGGATGATCGACGTAGAGCCGTTCTCCTCCAGAATCGCCGGTCCAGTAACCGTTCTACCCGGTCCGAGCGCATTTCGGTCGTAGATCTCGGTCGAGAGGTAGCCCGACTCGGTAAAGTAGACGTCGCGTTCACCGCGGTACGCGTCCTGATCGCTGCGTGTGAGCATATCTTGCACACGAGCCGTGGGAACGGTACCGTCCACGCGGAGCGTGACGGCCTCGACGGGTTCGTCACGCATGCTGTGACCGTAGAGCCGGGCATGCCGCTCGTGGAACGACTCGGTGATCTCGTCGAGGGTCTCCCCGTCGACATCTCCCTCGGGAACGGGGACCGTGAGTTCGTATGCCTGACCCTGGTAGCGGACGTCGATCGACCGGTTGATCTGAATCTCGTCGGAGCCGAATCCTTGCTCGCCAAGCCGGTCGATGAGGGTCGCCCCGAGTTCGTCGACCTGTGTCTGGATTTCGTCGGCGTCAAGCCCCTTGCTCCGGTAGGCGTGGGATTCATCGACTCGGACGTCAGCGATGAGCAGTCCTCGGGCGGAGAAGACGCCAGGGTTGCGCGGAATGATGACGGTCTCCATGTCCATCTCCGCGGCCGCAGCGGGCGCTTGGAGTGGGCCGGCACCACCGAAGGCGACGAGCGCGAAGTCTGCCGGGTCGTTCCCTCGCTCGACGGTCACACGGCGAATCTCTCGGGCCAGGCTGGCATTGGCAACTCCGACGACGCTGAGAGCTGCCTCTTCGACGGTCTGGCCGAGCGGATCCGCGATCTTCTCCTCGAAGATCTCGTGCGTTCGTCCGACAACCAGTTCTATTTCGCCTTCCAAGAAGCTCTCGGGGTCGAGGCAGCCCAAGAGCAGATTGGCGTCGGTGAGCGTCGGCTGCTCACCACCGCCGCCGTAACAGATCGGTCCGGGGTCGGCGCCCGCGCTCTTCGGACCGACGCGGAGTGCACCCCCCTCGTCGATCCAGGCGATCGAGCCGCCACCGGCGCCGACGGTGTTGATGTCGATCATCGGCGTCTTGACCGGCAGATCGTTTATCTCACCCTCGGTCGATCGAACGAGTTCACCGTCGCGCACCAGACTCACGTCAGCGCTCGTCCCACCCATGTCCATGCCGATGGCATCCTCGTATCCCTCCTGCTGGCTCACGTTCTTGGTCGCGACCGCACCGGCTGCGGGTCCCGAGAGCACCGTCCTGATGGCTCGATCGGTCGCCTGTGACGTGCTGAAGATGCCCCCACCAGAATGCATCACGTTGAGTGGCACGTCGATACCACGCTCGTCGATGCCGTCGTCCAGTCGAGCGAAGTAGTCTTGAACTGTGGACTTGATGGCTTCGTTGAGCACAGTGGTGATGGTGCGCTCGTACTCGCGGATCTCTGGATGCACTGCCGAGGAGAGTGCGTAATCCATCTCGGGTGCCCGTTCTTCGATTAGCTCTCCGATACGCTGTTCCTGGGAAGGGTTGAGATAGGAAAAGAGCATGGAGACCACGACAGAGTCGATATCTTCCTCGAGAAGTCCATCGATCACAACCTCTACGGCGGCCTCGTCGAGTTCATCCACGACGTTCCCCTGCGAGTCGATCCGTCCGGGGACCTCCTTGCGGAGATAGCGTGGGACGAGGGACGGTGGTTTGTCCGTCTGAAGATTGTAGAGTTCCGGCCGTGTCTGGTCACCGATTTCGAGAACGTCTCGCAGCCCCTCGTTCGTGATGAGCCCTAGGTCGGGTATCTCGTTTTCGAGCACCGAGTTGGTTCCGACAGTCGTCCCGTGGCTGAGAAACGAGATGTTGCAGCCAGCGATATTTTCACGCTCTAATATCTTGTCGATGCCGTTGAGTACTCCACGATCGAACTCAGGTGGCGTCGAGGGCGTCTTCGTGGTGCGTACCTCGCCGGTTTCCTCGTCGTAGATGACGACGTCGGTGAACGTCCCACCGGTGTCAACGCCGATACGGTAGCTCATTCGTCCTCACCCCCGTCAGTCGTCCTCGCTTCGGCCAGTTCGGCACGTTTCCGCTCGGTCGCCGCGTCGTCGACCGTCCGAGTCTCCAGATCGACGACGACGCCGTACTCCTCGCGAGCGGCTCCGACCGAAACCTTCTCGTTTAGCACGTCCTCGAGGACCTTCTCGGGGGGGCGGTCGGTCGGGTTCCCGTAGCCGCCGCCGCCAGGTGTCTGCACGCTCGCAACGTCGTTCGGGTCGAGTTTCGTTGTCGATTTCGAACTCACGGTCATCGGGTCGTCGCTATCTGGATTGATCAGGTACTTTGCCGCGTGGCCACTGTGTCCGCCGAAGAGTCCCCATGGCTTGGACTTGGCGCGTTCGGTGAGGAGCGAGAAGGAGGCGGAGTGGTCGTAGAACTCCATGTCTCGGCGGACCCCGAGCCCACCGCGCGTGCGACCCGCACCCGCCGAATCCCCGATCAGTTCGTACCTGCGGACGTAGAGGGGGACCTCGGATTCCAGTTCCTCGATCGGGCTGTTCGCCGTGTTCTGGAAGTGCGTCTGGACGGCCTCCATCCCGTCTTTCGTCGCTCGGGCGCCGTAGCCCCCCGCCACGGTTTCGTAGTAAACGTACTTCTCGTCGCTGCGCGGGTCGCGCCCGCCGTAGGCGATGTTACAGACGATTCCTTTCGTCGCTGCGATCGTCTCCTCGGGCATGGCCCCCGCCATCGCCTTCGTCACGAGTTCGCCGGCACGCATTGCGATCTCCCAGCCGCCCGCGACGGGTGCGTCGTCGACAGGGTTGACCATCGTCCCTTCGGGCGTGATCGTCTCGAACGGCCGGTAGAACCCGTCGTTCTTCGGCAGGTCCTCGCCCAGCAGGGACATGATGACCGCCATCGATCCTGCAAATGCCATCGCGGGCGTGCAGTTGAGCGGTCCTGTGTTCTGCTCTGCGGTTCCGGTGAAGTCGATCGTCATCTCATCGCCGTCGACCTCCAGCGTGAGACGCAGGAGGACGGGTTCGTCGACGACGCCGTCACCGTCCATGTAGTCCTCGGCCTGGTAGGTACCATCCGGGAGAGCCGAGACCGCGGCCCGAACCCGCCGCTCCGTGTAGTCGAGCAACGCGTCGAGATGTTCGTCGACGGCACTGGCGCCGTACTCGTCGAGTAGGTCGCCGAGGCGCTCTTCACCGATCTTGTTGGCGCCGAGCTGGGCCCGATAGTCCCCCAGGCGCATGTCCGACCCACGGACGTTTCGGGTGACGAGGTCGAGGATTTCGTCGTCGAACTCCCAGTTCCGGATGGCCTTAACGCCGGGCAGGATGAGCCCCTCGGCGAACAGTTCGGTGCTGTCGTTGGGGATGCCTCCGGGTGTGGAGCCACCGATGTCGACGTGGTGGGCCGAGTTCGCCGCGTAGCCCGCGATCTCCCCGTCGTGATATAGCGGGGAGATAATCATAACGTCTGGCAGGTGTACGGCCCCCTTATACGGGTCATTGATGAGGATCCCGTCTCCGGGATCGAGATCTCCAGCCCGCTCGCGCATGTTCCGGGGGACGACGGACACCATCGATCCAACGTGTTGCGGAGCGACGTCGTGTTGGGCAATATGACGGAGGTTCGAATCGAAAATAGCGCAAGTGTGGTCACGGCGAATCTTGATGTTCGTCGAGTAAGCGGTGCGCTGGAGCGTCACGCCCATCTCCTCGACAATACTCTTCAGCGAGTGGCGAAATATCTCCAGCGCTCCTGCGGTTGGCATTGAGTATGCGCTCTTCGCCAGCCAAAATAAATCTGTGGCCGGATCAGACGTTCGGTGCGACCTCGGTACAGAGGAGTTCGAGCTGGTCCATCATGTCTCCATGGGACATCCCCTCGAAGTAGATACGGGTGACAACGTGGTTGACGTCGAGCACGTCCTCGTAGGACCGAAGCTCCTCGATCCAGTCGTCGGGGTCACCCACGATGAAGCGATCCTCGACGAGGTCCTGCGGGTCGTAGTCCTCGTGGATGACGTCGTGACCCAGGTCTCCACGCTCTGACTCCTCGTGTCCACGGCCTTTGTATTGCTTTTCGTACCCGGAGACGAGATGCTCGTGGGCCAACTCGACCGCCTCTTCGGTCGTTTCGGCGATGATTCCATCCCTGAACAGTGGTTGGTCGACCTCGTCGGAAGGGACACCCTGGCCTTCGAGCATCTCGTCGAACGTGTCACGGCGAGCGGCGAGTCCCTCCCGGTCGGGCTGGGTCCCTGGAAACCAGCAGTCGACCAGCCCTTTCGACCGAAGACGGGCGGTTCGGTCGAGAACGACGTCGTGGTAGCCCCCGACCCAGATCCGGGGCCGCGGGGACGATGCCGGCCGAGGGGTACACCGGAACTCCTCGACACTCCGGAACTCGCCATCGAAGGTCACACGCTCCTCACTCCACAATCGGGAGACGAGTGTGAGGTACTCTTCGTACATGGTGCCGCGACGGTCCCGGTCGACTTCGTACAGGTCGAACTCGCGAGGCCGATAACCCACTGCTGCGCCCAGGATGAACCGGCCGTCGGAGAGGCCGTCGAGTATCGCACCGCGCTCCGCCAACCGTACGGGGTCGTAAAGCGGGAGCAGGAGGATCGCTGTCCCCAAGTCAATCTCGCTCGTGACGGGCGCGATACCCGAGAGCACCGTGAGTGGGTCTGACCAGTACTGGTCGACCTCTGCTTCGTGATGTTCCTGCAGGAAGACCGAATCGAGGCCGTTCTGCTCGGCGTACTGGACCTCCTCGATCAGTTCGTCGTAGTGGTGGTCACCCTGAATCGGTGAGAATCCGAGCCTCATAGCTATCCTACCGGTGACTGCTCATAAAAACGTACTGCGCTCGAAGGACGGCTGACCGCCTCGGAGCCCTTTATGGGGTCATCACCGAACCGGAGAAAGATTGATTATTCGACCGGCAGGTGACAAGCCATGACCCGAATGCGTTCTGTCGACGAAGCGGATGTCGAGGCGTACGCCGACGTCATCGATCTCGAGTTCGCTGCCGGTGAGGTAACAGCCGCCGCCGCCCGAGTGAACACCCTTGCAGACATCTACGAGCAACTCGAGAGCGTCCCCGTCGAATCGATCGAACCCCGGGATACTCGCAGCGACGTCTTCGAAACGCAGCCGTACCGGCCCGGTAACGACGAAGATCCGCATAATGCCTGGCTTTCGAAGTTCGGTCTGGAACGCCCCGAATCTGGTGATACGGTCGCGGATCTCACGGTCGCCATCAAGGACAACACGTGCGTCCGAGGCGTGGAGCTCACGTGCGGGTCGCGGGCGTTCGAGGGGTATATCCCGGGCGAACATGCGGAAGTGGTCGATCGCCTCCTCGACGCTGGTGCGCGAATCGCCGGCAAGACTAACATGGACGAGCTTGCGTTCGGTCCAACTTCCGAGACGAGTGCGTTCGGCCCAACCGAGAACCCGGTCAACACCGACCACGTTGCGGGCGGCTCCTCCTCCGGCAGCGCGAGTGCTGTCGCTGCGGGTGACGTCGACCTCGCACTCGGCACCGACACGGGTGGTAGCGTCCGGATTCCGTCGAGTTACTGCGGAATCGTCGGTATCAAGCCGACGTTCGGCCGTGTACCGCTGCAAGGCATCGCCGAACTCGCGTTCTCGATGGACCACGTCGGGTCGCTCGCGCGCGACGTTGAAACGGCTGCACGGGGGCTCGAGGTCATGTCCGATCCTGCGCCAGATGGTTCAGAACTAGACTACACGACCGATCTGGGAATCGAAGCTGGGGATCTGACGGTTGGTGTCTGTGAGGCCTTCTTCGCGACGCACGTCTCCGATGCGGTCGAGCGGAGCGTTCGGGCGGCTATCGACGACCTTGAGGCGCTCGGAGCGAGCATTCGTGAGGTTGAGATACCGGCGTTAGCGCACTCTCGTCCCGCGTGGTGGGGGATCGCACCTGTGGAGTTCGCCGCCGCCTATGCGACGAACAACGTGGATCTGTGGCGCCGCGGTCGACCAGAGCCGACGTTCTCGGCCGCGTCCGCCCGCGTTCGGCAGGCGTCGAGTCGGGGACTCGGGACGAATATCAAAGAGATGCTCGCACTCGGCACGCATCTACTCGAGACTCATGACGGGTACCATTACGTCCGGGCGCGACGGCTCCGGGCACTGCTTCGCGACCAGTTCGAGGCCGTCTTCGAGGATGTTGACGTCCTGGCGGCGCCCTCGACACCGACCACCGCGCTGAAACTCGACGGGTTCGAACGTGGCGTGACCCCGCCGGTCAACTGGGATACCCACCCTACCAATCTGACCGGTCATCCGAGCATCTCTGTTCCATGTGGGGAGACCGAAGCGGGGCTTCCGGTTGGATTCCAGTTGATGGGCGCTTGGCACGGCGAGCGGACCGTCATCGACGCAGCCTACACCTTCGAACAGGAGTGTTGAGGGGGCATCAGTGCCCGGAGTATCTCGGCACTCACCGTTCGTTGGTGCCAGTTCGGAGGCGTCGGTTAGGTACGCGATGACAGTACCCGAACGGGACGTGAGAGGTCAGTTCGCGAGGTTGAGTACCGTGTTCGCGAAGACGCGAGTCCCACCGAGGACGTCTGTCCACTCAGTATACTCCGCCTCCGAATGGGTCTTGCCGTCTTCACTTGGAACGAACACCATCCCGGTCGCCGTGTGTTCGTTCAGGTAGCTCGCATCGTGGCCGGCACCGTTGACGATACGCTGGTGGGACGTGCCGGTCGATTTAGCGGTCGTCTCGATCACGTCCCGGACGTCCGGTGAGAACTCTGTATGCGTGATCGACCAGAGTTCCTCGAGGTCGTAGGCGGTCCCCTCGCGCTCGCAAGCGGTGGCGATCTCGAACTCGACCGCCTCGACTGCCCTGTCGACTACCTCGTCGATCGTTAGCGTCATAGGACGTCATCGCGGTGTGGTACAATATAACGACGGGTCAACACGCTCTTCCATCCCGTAGATCTTGATGACGGGACGTGGAATCGGGTGTCACCTCGCTGTTCGAATAGCTGGGTGATGTGACCTACCCCACACCCTACCGCACACCCTTGCGGGTTCGCGCTTGCGGGTGGGGCTTCCTGCTTCGGCGTCGGCACGTGCATCCGACCGTGGACACAGCGGTTCCAGACTCCACAGGCATTCATTCGAAGTGAACCACTCCTATCTGAACGCTTCCCTACGGAACGTTCATCCGAGCCGCACCGCGCAGTGCGTGGGGAGCCTCGGGGTCTCCGCTTCTCCCACTTCACGCACGGGCGGTGCTACGGGAAGAGAGTATCAAGCTACCGATGGTGCAAACAGACGATGGCGGCGCTGTCTCCCCTCCCTACTCGCTTGTGCTTCCGACGCGTGTCGGAAGCCCTGCGCTCGTTGAGGAAGGGGACTTAGCGCCTCAATTCAGTTAATCTGAACAAACAGGGATCTAATCGAGACGCCAATCGTCGCGTCAAATCGGTTCGACATCGTAACCGACTGCGATCGATCGTTCGCGAACGGGGTCGTTGAGTTCGACCTCAAATCGGTCGCCTGGAGTTAGCTTTCCCTCGACTGTCGGCACCGTTCCGGAGAGGATGGCGGTGCCGTTGAGATCTCCGGGATAGCGTTCGTGGATCTCTTCGATGACCTCTTCCGGTGGGAGAATGGAGGCGAGCGTCGTGTCCTGGTATCGGCGACAGTCCCCGTCGACTGTGTTCCACGCTCGAATCTCGATCTCGTCCCAGTGTTCCCGGACATCTGAAAGCCGCCATGCCTGCTTAGAAACGACGTTTGGGGCGATCTGCTTGGCGAGCTGGATGCCGTGTTTTTCGAGTGCGCGGTCGGTCTGGTCGCTCGCCGCGGCGACGTACGTTTCCCGTCCCGTGACGAAGAGCGCGTACTCCGCCTCTCCGGACGTATCCTCACCGACAGTCTGGACCTGTCCCGGATTTGAGAGCAGGGTGTAGGGGGCAACCTGATACGCCGTCGGCACGCTCTCGGGTTCTTCGCTGATGACGTCGTCTTCGAGCATCTCGCCGATGTGTCCTCGAACCGATTCCTGATCACGACCACTGTACCCCGCGTTGATGACGCGGTCGAGTTCGATCGATACACGCTCCCCATCGACGGTGAGTGTTACCATCTCGAGTGATGGTCGGACGTATCCTACATAGGTTTTCGCCCGCAGTGATCGATGTCTGCTGTCCTCGGTCTCTGCAAGTTGAAACCCCATCCACGGGGGAGAAATGTTAACAGGGCGTGCGACCAGATACACGTATGAATGGTTGGCGCGGCCGCCTCGGCCTCATCGTCCCGTCGTCTAACACCACGAACGAACCCGAGTTTTACCGAACCCTACCGGATGGTGTCTCGTTGCATACTTCGAGGATGCGGCTCGAAGACGCTGACGCAGGCAACCTGACGGAGATGGCCGACGAGGTCGAACGGTGTGTGGAACTTCTCTCCACTGCAGACGTCGACGCCATCGCCTACGGCTGCACTACCGGGTCGCTCGTGAAAGGACCAGGGTACGACGAGGAGATAGAGTCACGAATCCGCGAAGCGGCAGGGGTTCCCGGTGTGGCGACCGCCGCCGCCATCAAGCGGGCGTTCGACGCGCTTGGTCTCGAGTCATTGGCGATTACAACGCCGTATATCGAGGATCTCAACAGACGTGAAGACGAGTTTCTCGACGCCGCTGGCTACGATGTACACGACATAACCGGACTCGGCATCAAGCCGAACCTTACGATCGGCGAGCAGCAACCAGAGACGGCGTACCGCGAGGTGCAAACGCTCGCACACGCGGACGCTGACGGCGTCTTTATCAGCTGTACGAACTACCGGACCTTCGAGGTCATCGAACCGTTAGAGCGCGACCTCGACAAACCGGTCGTGACGAGCAACCAGGCGACGCTGTGGAACGCCCTCGAAATGCTCGGCGTCGATCCGCCGAAGAACGCTCCCGGACGGCTGTTCGACACGTGAACTACCCCGCCCTACGCGCTTCGCGCGTTGAGGACGGGGCTTCCTGCTTCTAAGACACGCTTTGCAGACACAACAGTGTCCGTAGGGAGCGCAGTCTCCACAGGCGTTGAATCGGAGTGAACCACTCCTACTTTCTTGAGACCACGGGCAAGGATATTCCATGCCGCGTTCGCGTCTCTATCCGCTTCGAACCCACACGACGGACACGAATGCTCACGTACCCACAGCGGTCTGTCCGTCTTCACGCCGCAAGACGCGCATTCCTTCGTCGTGTGTCTCGGATTCACTGGAACGTAGTACGTGCCTTCGCGTTCACACTTGTATTCGAGCATCCGCAGGAACGTTCCCCACGCCGCTCCGGCGCGATTGCGGCTGTTCGACGGGAGTTCCATCAACCCCTTCGCGTCGAGGTCTTCGACCGCTACAAGGTCGTACTCTTTGGCGTAGTAGTTCGACAGCTTGTGCAAGAAGTCACGGCGCTTCTGTTTCAACTCCGCGTGACGGCGTGCAACGACATGCTGTTGCTTTCGGTAGTTCGCTGACCCGTGTTGCTTCCGCGAGAGCTTCCGTTGTTCGCGTTCCAACCACTCGCGTTCGTTCGAGAGGTCAAGTGATTCGACGGCAGTTCCGTCGGTATCGTGAGCGTACTTGAGAATACCAACGTCGATTCCTACCACGTCGGTGAGTTCATCGGGTTTCTCGGGAGGGTTGCGGTCTACTTCGACGCCGAAGGTTGCGAACCACTCGCCCGTCGGTTCCTTCTTGAGCGTGACCTGCTTGAGTTTCGCGTCGTCAGGAATAGCGCGGTGAAGTCGTATCGGAATATCCGCGAGTTTCGAAAGTGACAGTACGGTCTGACCGCCCTTCTTGTCGAGCTTGAAGCCAGATTGACTGTACGTGAAACTGTGGAACTCCCGTGGTGGTTTCCACTTGAGCATTCCGACGCCATAGCCGTTCTCCTTGAGTTTGGAGAGGCCTTTCAGGTTGTCGAACAGGCGTTCTACGATGGTTTGGAGAACCTTCGAGTATACGTCCGAGAGGCCGTCCCACCACTGTTTGAGGTTTGGTAGTTCCGACCGAATCGTGGTCATAGACGGGAGTTTTCCGTTGTTCTCTCGGTGCTCGTTGAGTCGGTAGAGCGCGTGATTGTACAGTTGCCTACAGATATCGCGGTGGCGGTCCAACTCCTCGCGGTGGGCGTCGGACAGGTTAAGACGATATTTGTAGGCGTAGTACATGCTACTCGCGTTCCTCGATAAGTTCGTCCAATTTCTCGCGGATAAATGACGAGAGAATCAGATGATTCTTCTGAATCCACTCATCTTGGTCTTCGCGGATGTTGATTGTCTTCCGCTTCACTGTATACATGTATTGCATGGTGTATGCATTAAATGCCTCGATTGCGTGGACCTGTGGGCCTGCAACAAAACAGCGTACGAACAGACGATGACGGCGCTGTATCCCCTCCTGCTCGCGCCTTCCCTTCGGTCGGCGCTCGCTGAGGAAAGGGGCTTAGCGCCTCGATTAAGCTAAAGTCGTGGGCTTCCGCTCGTTACATGTCACCCACGTCGGTGTACTGCTACTCTCCAGTCAGTGCGTCACGCACGCGCCGCTTGATGTGTGCGAAGTCGAACGGTGGTCGGGACTCAGGTTCGACCGGCTCGACGCGGCAGACGATGAGTTCCGCATGGTCGCTCTCGATCGCTTCACGGTAGGCTCGTTCGAACGCGTCGTCGCTTTCGACGCGTGTCGCGGAAACGCCGCAGCTCTCCGCGACTCCGGCGAAGTCAGTGGTCGCCGAGTAGGTCGGCTGCCCGCCGGTCGTTCCGTAGACGGCGTTGTCCCAGAGGACGACCGTGAGATTCGGTGGGTCGACGGTACCGACCGTCGAGAGCACGCCAAGCGACATGAGGAGCGAGCCGTCACCCTCGAAGACGACGACGGGCTCGTCGATCGCCAGTGCGAGACCGAGACCGGTCGATGTCGTCACACCCATGCTGCCCCACTGGTAGAAGTTCCGCTCACGGTCATCGACGCCCGCGAGGACGTACGAGCTAACGCCGAGATTCGAGACGGCCGCAGCATCTGGCGTGGCCTCGAGGGCTGCCGCCGTGCACGCGTACTGGTCGGCTCGTCCGCCGTTCTCCCCCGTCATCTCGCCTCCTCCTTGTAGCCCGTCACCGTCGACTCCAGGAGGATCACGTAAGGCGTCTCCGTCGTAAACGCCGTCTCCGAGGCCATCTGGACTCGCTCCCCGACGAGTTCCTCGTCTTGGATGGCGTGATTGCGCACGCCCACGTCGTCGAGCAGGTCGGACATGTTATAGCCCGACGCGACCTGTGCGAGGTTGAACTCACCGAGGTCACCCCGACGCGTGGCGATCCCGACGAAGGGGATGCGCGCGGGCACGCTCAGCGACGCGAGCGCGTTGAACGTGTTGGCGAGCCCGCTCGATTGACAGAGGAGCACACCGCGTTTCCCGCCGAGCCACGCCCCGGAAAGAACGCCGACTGCCGCCTCCTCCCGCGTTACGAGCACCGTCTCGAAGTCGTCATCGCTCTCCGCAGCCTCGATGAGCGGTGCCATCTTTGTGTCCGGAAGGTGCGCAACCAGTTCGACCTCTGTCCGTTTCAATGCCGCAATCGTCTGCTCTATCCAATCCATGGTTGAAACCGTCCCGCATTCGGCCCGAAAACGGGCGTATCAGACACCTCTTCTACCGTGGTCCGACCTATAGAGGCTATGGGTAACTACGGTTGTCGCCGGTTCCGGGCTGCCACCCTGTGTATTCATACAACCACAGGAGCGAGTTCTTCCCATGCCAGCGTCTCACACGAGTGACGTCGAGACGGGGAGCGACTACGTCCTCTCGGCACTCGCCGCAGAGGGGGTCGATCACCTGTTCGGTCTGATCGGCGAGGGAAACAGCCACCTGCTCAATCGGACACACGACCACGACATCACCTACACCTACGCCAGACACGAACAGGTCGCTGTCTCGATGGCCGACGGCTACGCCCGACTCACCGGAGACGTCGGCGTCTGTACCCTCACACACGGGCCGGGAGTCACCAACGGTGCCACCGGAATCGTCATCGCCGATCGGAACAGCGTCCCGCTCGTCGTCCTGATCGGTGACGCGGGAACCGAAGGTCGGGAGACGTCGCTCCAGTATCTGGACCACAAGACGTTCACGTCACCCATCTCCGTTCACCAGACGCGTGCGCCGACGCCAGCTACCGTCCCCGAGACCATCCGGCGAGCCTTCGACATCGCACGGACGGAGCGCGGGCCGGTCATCGTTGAACTGCCGACCGACGTGCAGTCGGCCCCGGCTCCCGAATCGGAGTACCTGCCGAAACCACGCTCTACACAGCGCCCTCGTCCGGACGTCGAAGAACTCGCCGAGGCGACCGCCCTGCTAGACGGCGCTGACCACCCGGTCGTCCTCGCCGGCGGGGGTGCTGCAGCCGCAGATGCCGGGGACGCCCTCATCCAGTTCGCGGAGACGATCGGTGCCCCTATCGCCACGACCCTTTTCGCACAGGGAGTGCTCTCGGCCGACCACCCGCTCCACACAGGGGCATCGGGGACGTTCATGACACCGGCGAGTGACGCCCTGCTGTGGGACGCAGACGTGGTGGTCGCCGCCGGGGCTCGACTCTCGGGGAAGACGACACGCTACGGCGAACTCTATGCCGACGCCGACGTGATACAGGTCGACATCGACTCTGCGGCATTGGGGACCTACCGCGACCCAGCCGTCGGCATCGTCGGCGATGCGCGCACGACGATCGAGGAGTTGGCCGAACGCGTCACACCGCATCCGGACCGGACGGAGCGCGTCAGGACCGTCATCCGAGAGGCTGGCACACCGGCGGACGTTGAGACTCGGTCCGACCCCAACCGCATTGATCCGCGTGCGTTCACGCGTGCACTCGCGGCACGGATCCCTGGCGATAGCATCGTCACCGTCGACTCCGGCAACAACACGGGGTTCCCGGCAGTGTTCCACCCCGTGGACGCTGGCGGCCGTCTGTTGCTCGACGGCAATTTCGGGACAATGGGATACGCACTGCCGGCCGCGCTGGGCGCGCAGGTCGCCGATCCCCAGCGAACGGTCGTCTGCTACATCGGTGACGGCGCGTTCATGCAGGTCATCCAGGACGTCGAGACGGCGGCGCGCCTCAGTCTTCCCATCGTTGTAGCTGTACTGAACGACGGGAGTTATGGCATCATCAGACACCGCCAATACATGGAATTCGGGCGGGAGACAGCCTCCTCCTACGAGAGCCCTGACTTCGTCCGCGTGGCCGAGGGACTGGGCGCCCAGGCAGCTACGATCCGCGACGTCGATGACCTCTCCGCGGTCGATGAGTTCCTCGACGGCGACCCGACCAGACCGCTCGTGCTCGACGTGCGGACGATACCCCACGTTTCCCGACCCGGATTCCCCCCATACTGAACGGATCTTGGAGCCTCGCTCACCATTCCCCGGCGATGTCGCCTTCGATGTCGCGTTTCGGCCCACATTATATGCACTGCGGCACAGGGCGCTACAACCTCGCCGTTGACGGCGGGGATACAGTGCCCGTCATCGGTTACCAGGCGCCAATAATCGTAGCGACCCGCCAGGGAGTGATGCCGAATAGGTCGCACGACGGCGAGGTTCTGCTCTCTGCGTCCCACGAGTGGGTCGCGACCGGCGACGTATTCTGCGAACGCTGTTCGAAAAGAGAGGGAGGGTGCGGAGGATCAGTCGTCGGCAGGACTCTCAGAGAGGGTTACGTCATCGAAGATCGGCGCGAGGTTCTCGTCGTCGACCCGGTCGGTTATAAGGCTCACGACCACCATTCCTAAGATGGAGAGGATGGTCGCGAAGATGATCTCGTGGAGCGGCCAGATACCTTGCTGTGCGAGGGGCCGTCCGACAACTCCGCCGAGGAAGCCGAGGACGACCGCCGCGATGGCGCCCTCCGTGGTCGCACGCTTCCAGAACATCCCAGCAGCGACGGCGACGAACAGCGACCCGCCAAGCGTCCCCCAGCCGTAGGCACCGATGACGGCGATCAGTTCGAGCTCTCCGAATGCCGCCTGATACGTCGCGATGAAGACGACGATGACGCCGAACAGGCCGGTGAAGATGCGGGACCACCGAAGGAGTTGCTTGTCAGACGGGTCGTCGGCGAAGTACACAGCGTAGATGTCGTTCGACGTGTAGACACCGACGATGTGCAATAGCGAGTCGGTGGTCGACTGAACGCCGGCGAGAATGGCCATCATTGCTATCGCACCGATAACGCCGCCCACGAGTTCGGTGATGATCGCCGGAGCCATCGTGTCACCCGTCTGCTCCGGGAGATAGAGGGCGCCACCGATACCAATAACCGTGATGAGCAAATAGAACAGTATCACCGCCATGGAGTTCACGGCGGGGACGAGACGTGCGGTCTTGATGTCCTTCGCGGCGATGACGCGCTGGACGTAGTAGGGGTGGATAGCGATGCCTAGCCCAAACACGAGAAAGAGTGCAAAGACGCCGAGGTTGTCGGGCGTACTCCCACCGTAGACGTCGTTGTACGACGCCAGGTCGGTGAAGGAGTTGGCAGGATCGTTGAGCACGCGCCCGATGACCACGACAGCCATGATGAGGACGCCGAGCCCCATCACGCCCGCCTGGAACAGGTCGGTCCGGGCGACGCTCTTCATCCCGCCTAGGATGGTGTACACGATGAAGAACAGCCCGACCGAGAGGATTCCGATAGGCATCGAGATTCCGATAATACCTTCCACGATGAAGCCGATGCCGAACAGTTGCGCGATGAGGATGATGGCGTACGTGAACACGATGATGGCGGCGGTCAACGCCTGCAACAGGTCGGAACCGTACCGGACACGTATCATCTCCGAGAGAGAGTTGACCTGGATGTTCTGCCACTTCTTGGCCGTCAGCGACAGGAACATCATCCCGCCGACCGCCCCGACCGTATACAGCGTCATGAACGCCCAGCCGTACTCCGAGGCGTAACCGATGCCACCAATTACCGTGAGCGCACTCATGAAGGAGGCGAACAACGACCCCAACGCCAGCGGCAACGAGAGACCCTGACTGGCAGTCGCGAAGTCAGCCTGCGTACTGGTGTTTCGCCACCCCCAGATGCCGATACCGAGAACGATGAGAAGGTAGAAGACGAACCATCCGAGATAGAGCATGTTAATGGCCATGGGTTAGCCCTCCACCTCCCAGCTCCGCTTTTCATCCGGTTCCGTTCGATTCTTCCATACGGCCCACGCAATGAGCGCCGTAGACCACACGATCAGCCCAACGACTACGGCAATCACGCTTATGCCTATTGACAACATATGTCACTCATCTCATGTTGGTGAATATAGCGATATAATTCTTTCTGCGGGTAGTTTGGTCAGGTTGACTTACCTGGATCCCACCAGACGGTATCGACTTGCAACCACGTTTCTGCGGTCGCTGGATTGGCGTAGAGGGTGTAACCGGTCGAACTACATCGTAGCAAACGCTTCACCGGAGTCAGGAAGGTATTCGATGATACTCCGGTGAGCACCGAATTCGCTGATGATCGTCTGCAGCACGTCGACGACAGTCGCAATGTCGCGGTTGAGTTTATGTTCGCGGTACATACCGCCGTCCTGACCCCGGTGTTCCATGTGCGAGAGCGTCAGATTGAGAATCTCAAAGTCAGACAGGAAGCTACGTATTCGGCGGGCTGTTCGGGGATCTCGGCCCTGGAACTCGCAGAGTTCATTATAGCGCTGGTAGATCATACGCGAACGGGTTGGTGTAGCGTCTCGGCAGTGAGCGTGGTCAGCGCATATAGAGTGAGTTGCTCGTGTTCGGTGAGGTCGAGCACGATATCCATGCTTTGTTGGGCCTCGAGTTTCTCTTGGGCACATTCAACGTGGTTGGTCGTAACCGACTCTGTATTCCGGGTACGAGCGAGATCGCCAGCCTTCCGGAGGAGTGGCTCTGTTGAATCCGCAGGGGGTGGCAGGATAGCGTTGCTCTGAAGGCCGAAGCGGAAGAAGTGATTGTGACTAAGCTACTTTTCCGCTTCGTCAAACGAGCAGCGTCGCTGGCACAAAAGCGCTGTGCCGCCAGTCCAACGGTCGTGAGTCATCAGACTGGCAACGGATACGACGGCTGGAAGCTAAAGAAGCGACTCGGAGTTCCTACGAAACGAAGGAAACAAACTCTTGTGAACGACTCCTGCGATCATCGAGGCAAACATAGGATACCAGATTTCGCGTTTGACATCCTCCCCGCCCTGAAGGGCGAGGATTCCCACGAGCGAAGGCCCGCTGAGTTGGGATGTTTAAGGTTCGCACACCGACGAGGTGCTGGCCATGCCAAGTGGCCGTTACTCCTATCCTCGAATCGGACGCTCCCACCGTTTCCGGCAGGGTACGAACGATTGTCGGCAGATTCGGAGGTACTTGGTTGTTTAGCGTCGGTACCCAACCTATCCCGAAGGGGTACCTTCGAGCATCGGTCGGGAAGTCCGATTTTGTCCGATTGTCCCGGTATGGGCGCGGACAGGCCGCGTCGGATGGACAGAGATACGCACGGAGAGCACCTAAGACTGTACCATACAGTGAAAGTGAACAAAGACGGCGATTCATCCCCGCCCTTAAGGGCGAGGCTTTCTCGCCTGCAATTACGCAAACTTAATTCAGTAGGCTTAGTTGAATATTACGACAAGAAGCAAAAAATATATCCTATCTCCGAGAAGGGTGCTGCATTTCTTCACGGAGAGCTATCCGCTGAAGAACTCGAATTCGGGGACAAATAAGCTGTATTACCCAATACGGTTTCCAGCACTGTCTAGATAAGGATGAGCAGGTCGAAGAGCTAGTGATTGATGCTACTCTCAGACCTGCGCAGAGAGAGTTTAGACACGGCTACGCTTGATGTTGGCAGCGCGAGCGGATGGCTCTCAGACGCCCGTGAGGGCGTTCGCCGTCGGTCTCCACGCTGCCGGGTTATCGCTCAGAGAGACAGAAGCGATTCTTCGGTTACTCGGCGTAGAAGCTCGTTTCAAGCAATTTTCCAATAGACATGTCGGCTGACTGGCGGCGTCTCGGACCCGCCGACGGCGCAGCCGAGGCGGGTCGCGGTCCACAAGACCGCTATCACAATCAATGGTGGATGGTTATGGATGTACGCTACAATAGACCTCGACACAAAACTGATTCTTGTCGTCGCGCTGTTCAGGCATCACGGGACTGATCCGACGGCTGCGTTTCGCCATAGAGTCTGTGAGAAACACGAGTACTCAGAGACTGTGTTTCTCGCAAGTGCTTTCAATTACCGGACTGCCTTTTCTCGATTAGGACTGAACGGTCAGGTCAACTACACCGAGCGAAACTTAATCGAAAAGTGGTTTCACACGTTGAAGATGAGAGTCGACTAGTTCCACAGCTCATAGGTGAGCAGTCGGCTGAGCGTTCGCCAGTGACTTGTGATGTTTATCCACTACTGAAATTTTCAACGGCGGCATCAATCGTTTGGCGGTCAAACGCCAGCTCAGGGGGAAGTACTGGTCTTCTCATTCACGGTGCTCTCTGAGGCCGTTGCGACCCTCGGTCGGTGATCTGATAGAAGTTTGTGCGCTGGTCATGAATCTGGAAGCCTGGAATTACAGTTGTATAATTGTAAATACAATGTCAATTGGTGTCAATAAACGTGCCACTCGATGTCAAAGACATCATTATTATGTTTAGATAGTTTATGCGGAATTCACAACGAAATCGTCTATATTTCGAGGTAATATCCCAGAGTCGAGGAAAACCTCTTTCTTTGATTTATTTTGACTTATTTTGACTGAATACGATTACGGACATTGGTTTTCATCACCGGATCATTAATGAATAGATGTTCCTCTGATTTCACAGAACGCAATGTGAGTGGATGAACGCCATACGGCGAAGCACGGGTGATTGGAGGGTGATTCACACGTTATTTATCTTCAAAAAGTTCATCTCACTATATCAAGTCGTTTATCTTATTTCATATATATTGTAATAATCCACTGGTAACTAGACACATTTATGTTGCTCTCTGCCAATGATTGACTCGACATGCGAAAGGTAAGATTTCTTGACCCTGCAGACAGCGCTCGTGTTGGTGAATGGGTTGACGGTTCAGTGGTGTTCGGCAGTCAACGATTCGACCTTGAGGATATCTCAATCCTGCCACCAACTAATCCCTCAAAGATTATCTGTGTCGGCCTAAACTACGCAAGCCATGCCGAGGAGACTGATTCAGATATTCCAGAACGACCGCTGTTATTCATCAAAACCACGAACACGCTTGCCGGCCATGACGCTACCATCACACTTCCACAGTCGAAAAACCGCATCGATTTTGAAGGAGAACTCGGAGTCGTTATTGGGGAGCAATGCCGGAATGTCGCTACGGAGGACGCCAGGAAGGTCATTGCAGGGTACACCTGCGTCAACGACCTTTCAAACCGTGACGACCAGCGCATAGAGCAGAATTGGGTGCGCGGAAAGGCGTTCGACAACTCCGCACCTATCGGCCCAGTACTGGCAACACCTGAGCATCTCCCAGACGGGGCGACCATCGAAACCCGCCAGAATGGAGAGGTAAAACAGTCTTCATCCATTGACGATCTCATCTTCGAAATTCCAGAACTCATCGCAGATATTACAGAACTCATGTCGCTCGAGGCTGGCGACGTCATTGCTACAGGAACGCCGGCAGGCGTCGGACCTATCAGTGGGGGGGACGAGGTTGAGGTTGAAATTGAAGGCGTTGGAACGCTCAAAAATAGTTACGTTGCAGGTGAGTTTTCTGGGGAGAAGACGCACGACTTTGTTCCAAATCAGTAACTCGATTCGGTGCCTCCGAACCAGACATCGGTTCTTTATTCTGTTGCAAGACAGTAGTCCTGTGTATTCAATGACGAGGTCGACTATCGTCCACCTCATTACGTAGCCGTGTTCAAGCGGACTTTGCTCTCATCTGCGGGAGCTGATACTGCGGTATCTCCTGAGAGCGATGCTATTCGACGCCATCTGATATCTCATCGCCCTCCTGAGTGTGAACATAGGTACTGTGTCATAGCGAGGTGCATGCTTGAGGAAGCGACACCACACGAGTATGACTTGAGGAGAGTGGTCAGCCTGGATGAGATACCGCTCCTACGAAATACCACTAACCAGTGAACTACTCCGGCCTCCCGCATTCGGGCCTACCCGGCCCTCGCTTGTTGAGGTCGGAGCTTCCTGTTTCTGCGTCGGAACTTATACCTGAAGCCACAGCGGTTCCAGACTCCGCAGGCGACTTCCCGTTACGGGCGGGTCGGAGTGTCCCACTCCTCCCGACTCGACGCTCGGCCACACGGCCGGTGCACGCGTGTGTGTGCGTTCTCACATCGGACGCATCCTGGCCGAGCATCTTACTATCGCATACGTCCGCGGGGGGTAGTAAGCCTGCCGAATTCGTGGATTCAGACGATGACGGCGAGTGTATCCCCTCCCTCACTCGCGAGCGAAGTAAGCGATAGGTAGGGGATACACCCGCCTGCAATTCAGGTAAAAAAATCAGTATCAGAGATCGTTGAGGGAGTCTACAATCCGTACGTCACGATCAGCGATTTTCTCATCAATGTTAAGAAGTTCATAGAGAGTCCTCCCCTCACGTATTTGCCTACGCAGGTACTCCTCGTGTTTGACTTTCGCCTCGGTAGCTTCTAAGACTCTGTGGGCATCACCGCGGGGGACGACAGTAACACCGTCAGCATCACCTACGATAATGTCCCCAGGAGACACGGTGACTCCTCCTACAGCGACAGGAACATTCACAGATCCAGGGGTTTCTTTAACTGCACCAGCCTGCGAGATGGCGGCCGCAAAAACAGGGAGGTCGCTGTTAGAGAGGTACGCTATGTCTCGGACATTACCATTGGATACGAGCCCAGCAAGACCCTGCATCTGGGCATTTTGCGTAGCTAGCTCGCCCCACGTGGCCGCATGATCTGACTCGGCTGCAACGATGAGTACATCCCCCGGGTGTGCATATTCAACTCCAGCGTGCACCATCATGTTATCACCTGGAGGGACTCTCACGGTGCAGGCAGGCCCGTAAACGTTCTTTGGCCCACCTACATGGCCGATGGTGGATGCCATCGCGTTCTTTTTTCCCATTGCCTCGTGAACGTCGGCCGCGCTGTGGTCGGCAAACCCCGCGACGACGTCTTTCGGCGGCCGGTTAAAATCACGTACGATAACCATGAACTGCACGTGAAGTGGATAGCACGGTATAATACTGTATGTATTTTCATGATTATCTGGGCCATCTGCGTACAGTCAACTGGAGGATTTCACTTCTAATTCTGATACCACATTCCATTTTGTGAATTATGCCCAGACAGAGGGACCAACCATCTAGATCTAGTCTACTGGTAGCTGTAAGTGGTAGGTTGTTCTTCCCATCATCTCCGGTGGGGGAACCTTTTTGAGGGCCTCAACTCCCTTTATAGGGGTGACAGAAATACACACACTCTCAGCTGTCCAACTTGCCCGAGAGATACGCGATGGGGAACGGTCGCCAGTAACGGTAGTCAACGCGCTCTTGGACCGCATTGAGGCCCGCAATGATCGGACAAACGCCTTTATTACTGTTACAGCTGAGCACGCCCGCCGAACTGCTCAGGAAGCAGCGCGCGCTGTCGCGGAGGGTCAACAGCTAGGCCCACTCCACGGTGTCCCGGTAGCAGTGAAAGATCTGGATAATGTCGCTGGCGTGCGGACGACGTTCGGCTCAAGACTCTTCGAAGATTACGTCGCTGATGAAGATGATGAGTTCGTGCGCCGGCTGAAAGCAGCCGGTGCCATCATCATCGGCAAAACCAACACACCAGAATTTGGTCTCGGATGTACAACGGACAACCTTGTAGTCGGACCAACGGGAACGCCGTTTGACACGACAAAAATCGCCGGCGGTTCATCGGGCGGCGCTGCCGCGGCACTAGCAGATCGATTAATCCCGCTTGCACAAGGATCAGATACCGGCGGTTCGATTCGCACGCCGTCTTCTTGCTGTGGTGTTTTCGGTCTGAAACCCTCCTTCGGACGTGTCCCGCGTGTAAACCGACCTAACGCCTTCTCTGATGTCACACCCTTCTCTCACACTGGCCCAATGGCTCGCACAGTAACAGACGCAGCACTGATGCTCGACGTGATGGCGGGCCCGGATCCAGGCGACCCATTTAGCCTTCCCGACGACAAGACGGACTATGTTGCAGCCACTGAGCGTTCGATCGACGACCTGCAGGTAGCTTATAGTCCTAACCTGAGTATCTACCCAGTCGAACCGGTTGTCCGAGACGTTGTGGACAAAGCCATCGATGCATTCGTTGACGCGGGCGCCACGGTTGAGCATATTAATCCTACCTTCAATTGTGAGCAGAAAGACGTGCTTGACGCATTCTACACGTTTGCCAAGGTCCGCTGGGAGTCGCTGTTTGACAACCTCGAGACCGCTCATGGGCTAGACCCACGCGGTGCCGACCGGGGGAAACTTCGACCAATCACCGTCGAGACGATTCTAGAGAGCACCTCGGTGACGACCCGGGAGTACAAGCGCGCAGATGTTGTCCGTACGAAAGTGTACGATGGCATCTTAGACATCCTTGCCAAGTACGATGTACTCGTAACGCCGACGCTTGGGGTCCTACCGTTTGAACACAGTGAATTCCCAACTGAGGTAGATGGGGCTGACATTGAACCATTGCGCGGCTGGTTGCTCACCCAGCCATTCAACTTCTCTGGACATCCGGTAGGTGCCGTCCCTGCGGGGTTGACCTCAAATGGCCTCCCAGTTGGGATGCAGGTGGTAGGTCGCAGACATGCCGATGGCGATGTGTTGGCGGCGAGCGCTGCGGTCGAACGGGAACGTCCTTGGCAGGACACGTATCCGGAATGATGCGGCTTTGGGAGGATATAGGCTAATCCCCTCCCTCTAGGAACGAGCCGCGTCAGCGGCGAGTAAACCGCTTCTTTTGTTCACATTCCGACAGACATTCGTCAGATAACGCTACACGACAATTCAGGAAATGTTCATGATACAAAAGTATATATAGGTTCAACACACCGCTTAAGTCGAACCAGGAGAGTCTGGACAATGAGACAAGTACGATTTAGAGACCGCGGAGGCTCCGTACGGCAGGGTGAATGGAATGACGTCATCGAATTTGGCGGTGAAGAGTACAATCCAGAAACAGTCGATATCCTTCCCCCTGTAGAACCATCGAAAATCGTCTGCGTAGCAGCAAACTACATCGAGCATATCAAGGAAGCAGGTCGGAGCATTCCTGAGGACCTTCCACCTCGTCCGAGTTTTTTTCTTAAGGGACCAAACGCGATCGCCAGTCATGGCGATACCGTGACCCTGCCAACTCCTGCTGCGACCCAAGAAGAACTCGCTGGACGTGAGAAAGGTGACATCGAACTTGGGCAGGGACGAATAGATTACGAGGGAGAGTTTGGCGTCATTATCGGGGAACAGTGCCGGAACGTCTCTGAGGAGGAGTATCTGGATGTTGTTGGCGGGTACACCTGCCTCAACGATATCTCAAACCGCGATGACCAGGACGTTGAACGAAATTGGATTCGTGGAAAGGCGTTCGACAACTCTGCGCCTATCGGGCCCGTGCTGGCCACACCGGATGAAGTTCCGGAGGAACCGAGAGTCAGGCTTTGGGTGAATGGTGAGAAACGACAAGACTCCGTCAACGACGAACTAGTCTTCTCTGCCGGACGGGTCATCAGTGAGGTCTCTAAATTCCTCACATTAGAGGCTGGGGACATCATTGCAATGGGTACCACCGTCGGAGTAGGGCCACTAAGCGACGGTGACCAAATCGAAATTGAAGTTGAAGGGGTTGGAAAGCTGAGACATGATGTTGAGGCTTAATGACTCCTCGACAGCCCAAAACTCCCCGCATACCCACTCTGAGCACGAGCTCAGGATTCAATTCAACCACTGAGTATGTACCACAACTGGAGAACTCATGCGTGACACGGGTGCAGAGCATTCAATTAAGGACGGAAGTACGGCCAACGAGGTGCTATTCACTGCTGGAGTACTAACTACTCGCCGTGGAGAGGTAACAACAACTGACCGCTTTGAGTCCACGGTTGACAAGTACACAGACGACGTGACTGGCCTCTCAACAAAGGAATTGGTTAGCTTCATTCAGAAGCACGTCAGACGAGAGAGGCTCATCGGACCATTCGTGGACCTCTGTTCCAAAGATCAACGAACCATCGCCGAACTTTGTGCGCTTCAGGATCACCTTGAATCGACTGGTAATAACGGAGTAGTGTCCGACACCTCTGTATTGTTGCTCCCTGTATTACGGCTGTTCCGCTCTATCACGTCACCACTCGATGACGTTCCTCAGCCGTTCATTCCGGTGCCAGCATCGCATATTCCACATCTCACACGGGTTTACTCGCCAGTGGTCGTTTACATTTGGCTTGACGACTGTCCACCGTGTGATATTTTGAAAACTGACCTCGAGTCGATCTTCGAGAATTCTCGTGAGGTGATGCCATTCGCGGTGTACGGTCCAGATCACCAGGACGTTCTTGCTGATGAGTTTGAGGTAACCGCTGGGCCAGCGCTGCTGTTTATGCGTGATGGGGCCGTTGACTCACGGTTGTACGGGGCTCAGGATAGCGGCGCCATCGAAGCTGAATTGGGAAAACTACGAGAGAGTTACAAGAACTGAATTGGCTGTCGGTCAGGCATATGCTCCTAAACAGGCTTCATGAGGGCGTGATACGGCCCATTTTGTAGCACTTATTGATGTCTAACGTATGACTGAGCTAGGTGTTTTACCGAAAAATTTATTACTATACCTTGTTTGGGGATTGTTGACATACATCTCGATGACTCCAAAATGTGAGGATTGTTGCGATTTCGGTGCACAGTTTGAAATAACCCGTGTTGGAGGTTACATTGCAGCGCCATGAGAATTGTAAGCAAACTACGGGGGTTTAACGGTAGTGATTTAGACATTATCCTCAAGAGGACGTTACGGAACTTGTTACGAGAACGGATTACCAAGTTCGCGTTCATTTGCTTGATTGTTATTTTCCTGATCGGACTCCTGGGGCCGGCGCTCGCGCCATATGATTATAATGAGCAGCAACTTACCGCAGACGGTCAACTGAACAGGTACGCCCCCCCATCGATTGATCACCCATTAGGTACAAACGATCGCGGTGAGGACGTCCTCTCACGGCTCCTCGTTGGGGCGCGGACTACCCTCATTACTGGACTACTTGCTGGGAGCCTGATGCTCATCCTTGGGTTGTCTATTGGCGTAACAGCAGGCTACGTTGGCGGACGAACAGAGAGTCTGTTGATGCGTTTCGTCGACTTCATGTATGGGATTCCGTTCATACCATTCGCTATCGTCCTCATCACGTTCTTTGGCGCTGGTTTTTACACTACCATCGCTATCATTGGACTCGTCCTTTGGCGGTTCATCGCACGTGTGATACGCTCGCAGGTATTACAGATAAAACAACGGCCGTACATCATGGCGGCTAAGGCATCTGGAGCGAGTACACCGTGGATTATTCGAAAACATATTCTCCCAAATATAGCAAACATGGCAGCACTTTTTTTCGCCATGGGTGTTGGGCTAGCAATTCTTGAACAAGCGGGCTTGTCCTTCATCGGTGTTACTGATCCGTTCACGCCAACCTGGGGAATAATGATTCGCAACGCCCATCAGTCGGGTCGCATTGCCGAAGCGTGGTGGTGGTCGTTTCCACCAGGGATCATGATTTCGCTGACCGTTCTGTCGCTGTACCTCCTTGGTCGAGGCTATGAAAGCGTCACTGGTGAGGACGAGGTGATCGTGTAATATGTCTTCTCCGATACTGGAGATCGATGGAATTGATATCGAGTACCAGACTCGAGGAGATACCGCCGTACACGCTGTCAACGATGCCTCGTTTGCAATCAATGAGCACGAGTACTTCGGACTCGTTGGCGAAAGTGGCTGTGGGAAGAGTACGATCGCAGATGCCATCGTCGGCGGCCTCGATGACAACGGCAAGATAACCTCAGGTAGCATTCGCTACAAAGGGAAGGAAATCCAGAATTATTCGGAGTCTCAATTCAACAAGGAGATTCGCTGGAAAGAAATTTCAGTCATTCCTCAGTCGTCGATGAACAGTCTCGATCCAGTCATGAAGCTGAGCCAGCAGGCCATCGAGATGGCGAAGTATCACACTGACCTCTCGAAGGGTGAGGCAATGGCTCGACTCCGAGAACTATTTGATGTCGTTGGGCTCTCCGAATCACGCATTCATGACTACCCTCACCAGTTCTCTGGCGGGATGCAACAGCGCGCCATCATTGCGTTCTCACTGTTCCTTCAACCCAGCCTCATCATTGCGGATGAACCGACGACAGCACTGGACGTCATCATGCAGGATCAAATTCTTGACCATATCAACAGTTTAAAAGACGATTGGGAGATCAGCATGCTGATGATCACCCACGACATCTCCGTTGTCTTCGAAAATTGTGACACAATGGCGGTGATGCACGGTGGACAAGTTGCAGAGGCAGGAAGCGTGATAGACGTGTTCGATCGCCCGCGACACCCGTACGCAATCTTGCTCCAGAATGCGTTTCCGGACGTTCGGTATCCTGACCGCGAGCTGGCAATCATCGACGGTCATCCACCTCAACTGCGTCAAAAGCCTGAATTCTGCACGTTTGCAGACCGATGCCCGTGGGCGGTTTCTGAGTGTCACGACAGTGCTCCTGACCCTCAACGAGTCGAAGGGGACGATGATCACCAGGCATGGTGTATCCGGGCCGATGAGATGGACGAACTGGCTGCAGAGCACCTTGAGAAGCCATCTGAGACAACGAGTATTCTGGAGGACACCAAATGAGCAACGATGTACCGGTTCTTGAGCTTCGAGCGTTAGAAAAACACTTCAGCGCTTCTTCGGGCCTGTACGATACGGTCAAACAGCACCTCACTCGCGAGAAACCATCGTTCGTTCGGGCTGTCGATGGCGTCAATATGCGACTGGAAGAGAATCAAGTCCAAGGTGTCATTGGCGAGAGCGGCTGTGGAAAGACCACGCTACTTCGGACGCTTATCGGTCTCTACAAGCCTACTGACGGGAAATTACTCTTTCACGGGGAGCCGGTATCAGAATTCACAAAAGAGGAGTGGAAGGAGTTCCGACGCCGCGTCCAGATAGTCTTTCAAGACCCATTTAACTCGCTGGATCCAAAATTCAGTGTCCGACGAACGCTGGCTGAGCCCCTCGAAATTCACAATATTGACTACGATCGTGACCGCATTGAGGAAACGCTAGAGTCAGTAGGATTGACGCCGGCCGAGAAATACCTAAGCCGGTTCCCTAATCAGCTTTCCGGCGGTGAGAAACAGCGCGTCGCCATCGCACGCGGACTCATCACTGAACCGGATGTCATTCTCGCGGATGAGCCAGCGTCGATGCTTGACGTCTCAACACAAGCGGAGATCCTAAACTTGCTGAACAGGCTGACCGACGAATTCGGTGTCTCAATGGTGTACATCTCTCACGATCTTTCAACGGTCTCATACATCTGCAATAAGATAAACGTGATGTACCTCGGTCGGATTGTCGAGGAGGCACCGACTAAGCAACTACTTTCGAATCCCAAACACCCCTACACGAAGGCACTCATTCAGTCTATTCCGATTCCAGATCCGCATTACGAACGCGAGCGAGCGGCCATCGGTGGCGAACCGGGTGATCCAATCAATATGCCAAACGGATGTCGGTTCAAAAACCGATGCCCCGAGCGAATGGGGGTGTGTGACTCTACCCCACACGATATTGAGTTAGCGGACTATGAGGATCACACGGTTGCCTGTCATCTGTACTATGACCATGTAGCCCAGACAATGGGGAAGACACAATGAGATTGATCACACGCGAGAGCCATCACTTGAGCATCCGTGGACATGCCTTAGCTGAGTACAATACTAACACACGTACATACTGGATACTACCACATGAGTATTCAGTGGCACTGACGACGGCAACCAGAGGTGAGGTTGTATGAGCCGCCTGCGCTACTTCGCTCAAAGGACGGCGATCACCATCGCGCTTATTTTCCTAGTGGCGTCGTCGCTGTTCTTATTTTTCCGGCTAATGCCAGGTGATTATTCGTCTTTGCTCGTCCAACAGGGGATGTCGGCTGATCAAGTCGCTCGTCTAGAGGCAAAATGGGGGTTGAATGCACCGCTGCACGAACAATACATCAGTTACATCACGAACCTACTGACTGCAGACGCTGGTCAGTCGTTCCGTCACAGCACGCCTGTTTGGGCATTAGTTCGACCTCGAATCATTAACTCGGCTATTCTGGTCTTCCCAGCCATAACAGCGACGTACATCATCGGCAGTCTCATTGGGACAGTCATCGGTCGCTACCGCGACGGTTTCTTAGAGAAGTCGAGCATTATTACCGTCTCAGTGTTCCACTCGATTCCAGACTTTTTCCTGGGTATCCTGCTCATTGCGGCGTTTTCGCAGAATTTAGGGCTGTTCCCCACGTCAGGGATGCTCTCGACAGAAACAAGTATTATGCTGAGAGGCGAGCCCTTCTGGCATCGGTTCTTCCTGAAGGAGTTCTGGCTGCACTATGCGTTACCGTTCATTACCATCACGTTGTACTTCATGCAGTACCCAGCACTCATTATGCGCAATAGCGTTGTGGAAGTGAGCAATCAAGAATTTCTCCACTACCATCGTCTCAAGGGGCTACCACGGATGAGATTGCTGAGCAAGCTCATGCGACACGCCTCACTACCGGTTGTGACACTGTACCCAATCTCACTCGCCAGTTCCATCAGCGGTTTGGTTCTGATAGAAATCGTGTTTAACTGGCCTGGTATCGGACGATTGCTGGTCGACTCAGTGCTGGCCCGTGATTTTCCCGTTATCCAGTTCGTGTTCCTCGTTGCTGCTGTGTGGGTCATCTTAGGCAACTTCCTTGTAGATCTGCTCTATGGGGTCATCGATCCTCGCGTGTCTGTCGGAGGAAAAGAAAGCGAATAACGGCCACGTGGCAGGACCAGCACCTCGTCGGGGCGCAAACCGTACATCTCTCAACTCAGCAAGCCTCCGCTTGTGGGAAGCCCCGCCGTAAACGGCGGGGAGGATGTCACCCAATGTCGCTCATCGGACACACGCAGTCAATAAATGTATCAAACACATAACCGAGTTCTCAGTCGCAAACAACCATACGTCTGTGGACCAGATATCAAAAACGGGTACTAGACTTTGTCCGATACCGAAACCTTTTTGTAATCTTATGTAACTTCTTGTGGTATGCCATCAAGTGGCAAACAGAGATCTGATCAGAATGCGAGCAGACGGCGAGTCTTGCAGACGGTTGGGGTGGCCTCGACTGCTGCGCTCGCAGGCTGTCTCGGGAATATGGGCGGTGGTGGTGGTGATTTGGGTGAACGAGTCCCAACATTAACGTTCCAGTATTGGTCCGATCAAGGCCCGCCGACAGTGCTGTTTGAGGAAACCATCTCGAATATCCGGACCGCTACCGACGAATTGGGTATTCAGATCGAAACGATGCCGATGACCACAGCCGAGGGGTTGGACGCAGTCGCGAACGATACGCGCGGCTTTCACATCGCGGTAAACAGCCACGGACCCTCTCCAGGGAGACTTGACCCAAACGAACTCTTAACCAATTACAGTATCGACTTTGCAGGCGCCAACGGCGACTATAATCCGACCAACTATGCAAGTTGCGAGTTCTCTAAATTCGCTGCACAACAGGCAAACGCTGGTGATTCTGCCAAGCGGCGTGAAGTGGTTGGTGAGGCAATGCGCGTCTTTTCAAAGGACCTCGCCTTTATCCCGACCATTGAACGGCCAACGACGGCCGCCATCAACACTAGCCAACTCCAGTCCATTGAAGCCGGCTCAGCCGGACTGACCGACACCCATTGGTCTGCACTCGTCGAGGCCGGAGTGAGCGCACAGAGTGGTACGGACAGCCTGGTCGCTAACCTGCCGTCAGAGCATCTGACGAGTAGCTTCTACCCGACCGTCGCTGACGGAGACTCCATGGGGTTGTACACGAGTTTAACACACTCGCCTCTACTTATGTACGACTCGAACTACGAACTGACGCCTGTCCTCGCAGAGGATTGGGAAACGTCTGCCGACGGGACATCAACGACATTTAACCTCCGTGAGGCAACCTTCCACAATGGCGATCCGGTTACACCCGAAGATATCAAGTGGACCTACGAGTTCCTGAGCGAGCAGTATCACGGCGGTAATTACCAGTGGACCAATCTCCCAGAGGATCTCACTGTCGAAGTCATTGACGAGAGCACCGTCAGCTTCAACACCGAAAGCCCTGCACCGACGCTCCTTACGGCAAGTCTCTCAATTTATGGCGTCCTCCCTCAGGGCCCCTACGTTGATGCCGGTATCGAGGATAATCCGACCGATTTCGACGATCCGATGATCGGTGCAGGACCCTACCGAATTGCGGCCTACAACAACCAAGAGAACATGCAGCTCGAACCACATACTGGCCATCCGATCTACGAATCTGATACACAGATCTTGCTACAGTTGTACGACAGTACGGATGGCGTGGTACGTGCGTTCCAAAATGAGGAACTGAACGTCGCGGTTTCACTACATCCTGAGGCTGGCCAACAACTGCAAAAGTCGATGGGCGATAACGTTCAGATCATCACTGGTGTGGCCCATCTCCCGTTCGGAGTCATGCCCCAGATGTCGTTCGCACCGGGTATGTTTCCTGAATTCCGTCAAGCACTCTCGCATATGATCGACCGACAGACCCTGAACGCGACATATGCATTCGGTGAGTCTCAGGTCGTAACTCATGCTACGTTCAATTCTCAAGAACATCCATGGTATAACGAAGAGGTTCTCACCCAAATTGCGGGTGAGAGAGCAGACGTTGACCAAGCAAAACAAGTTCTTGAGGATGCCGGCTGGGGATGGGATAATAGCGGTAATCTTCACTACCCTCAGGATGCGAGCATGGAAGCTTGGCCACAAGGCGAAGGGCCTCGTTCTGAGGACTTCCCTTGTCTCGGATGAGCCCCTAACGTCGGAACCCATCCCATCGGCGCTGGCAGCACCCACAAAACATATAACCGACACCACAAAATCGCTCAGCCGTCCGTGGCGACGGGTGCCTCTGACAGAACTCTCCAGCCCACGAACTCCCCACAGCCCTGAATAGCCCTCGCTGCACGCTTCTATGGTTGGAGTGGATTCTAGCATGCAGGAGGAGAATTCCACTGTTTTTATCAGTCCCAGCGTGACTAACAAAGCTCATGGAATGAGGGGTGTCGAGGCCTATTTGTGCGGCGGAGCGACGGACCCCAATTAGGTGATCCAGACCTGATCGTCAACGAGATAGATGTAGCCGCGCTTATACAGAATCTCAAAAAGTCCCTTTGCAGATCCCTCGCTAAATTTCGCAGCAAGAAGTGACCGATGTTCCTCGCCGAACGGGTGAGTATCGTTGTTCAGAATCAGCCACGGACGTGGGTTCTCACCGGATTTGAACGGGTCCGATCCCCAGACGACATCGCCGCGCTGGTAGCTCATTCAGTTGCCTCGTCCTCATCCTCGTCCTCGTCGTCGACAGCGTACTCCAACCACTCGTCCATGTCCTCCTCGCCGAAGCGGTCGTTGGCCGCCCGGGTACTCTCGAGCATGCTGGTGTAGGCCGCGATGTCGTCGTCTTCACCGAGCGCCCAATAGTTGCCCTTGTGCCGGACAAGTTCGCGATCCTCAAGGCGTGAGAGGACGACGCTGATGCTTCCGGCGTTCACGTCGGTCGCATCTCGAATCCCGCTCTGTGTGAACGCTTGGTCTGGATGCGTAGCGAGGAAGCGCATAACGCGATCGGCGTTCGTCTCTCCGGTGTGCTGGAGTCGGTCCGGTGGCGACTGACTCGGCTGAGGATGGGGGGCGTTTGACCGCCCCACAAGACAGCCAAGCCGATGCTACCCAGCAAGAGATGCTTGGAACGTATGCGTCTTGAAACCAGAGGGCCACGCTCGGCCTCAAATCCCGTGGTTGGATTCCCGCGTCTGAAGACGCGGAAGGAGGTCAGTAACTGGCCGGAATCGAATGAGAATAATCGCCGGTAGGAGGGGGTATCCAAAAGCAGTTACAAAATCGGCTAGAAAGACAGAAAATGGAACGTATATCAGTTACGATCGGATCTGTTCTTGGGAAATATTTATGGGGGTCGTTTGGCAATAATGGGCTACCGATGTCAACTGACTCCCAATCGAGTGCGAAGGGAAAAAACGAAATTTTGAATCGACACAACGATGCGGCAGCGAATGTCGTCCCCGAGACTGTCCAACTCTACATCGGCGGACAGTGGATGGAGAGCGCCTCTGGCGAGACGTTTGAAACGCGCGATCCGACCACTGGCCAAACACTTGCTACTCCTCAAGCAGGCAATTCGACGGACATTGATCGAGCCGTCGACGCTGCATGGAAAGTGTACGACGAGACATGGTCGGGATACTCGCCCGCAGACCGGCAACAGATTCTGAATACGATAGCTGATCGGGTTGATGAAAACGCGGAGGACTTCGCGACGCTGGAAACACTCGACAACGGCAAGCCGATTAGCGAAGCTCGAATCGACATGAAACTTGTCGCGGATCACTTCCGATACTTCGCGGGTGCAACTCGGATTAACGAGGGCATGACGTTACCCAGCGACGATCGACGGCATGTGCAGACACTCCGCGAGCCGTTTGGCGTCGTCGGGCAGATCATCCCGTGGAACTTCCCCCTCCTCATGGCGGCATGGAAGCTCGCTCCCGCTCTTGCTGTGGGGAACGCTGTCGTTCTCAAGCCTGCTGAAGAGACGCCGCTAACGGTGCTGAAACTCATGCACGAAATCGATGATGTCCTTCCCGATGGGGTTGTCAACGTCGTCACTGGCTTCGGCACAGAAGCGGGCGAACCGCTCACGGCGCATGAGGGGATTCGGAAGGTCGCGTTCACAGGCTCAACAGAAGTCGGGCGCGAAGTCATGAAGAACGCTGCCGAGAACATCACCAACATTACGCTTGAACTCGGCGGCAAGAGCCCCCTGATTGTCTACCCAGATGCTGATCTCGATCGTGCGGTCCAAACAACCATCACCGCGATTTTCTTCAATACTGGTGAATGTTGTTGTGCAGGATCGCGACTATTCCTCCACGCTGAAATCAAAGACGAGTTCCTTACGAAGTTGGCCAAGGCTGCCGAGAATCTGACTGTTGACGACCCCCTACTTGAGAGCACCCAACTCGGGCCGAAAGTGACAGAAGAGCAGGTCACACGCACAATGGACTACATTGACGAGGCTCGGAAGGCTGGCGCTGAATTCGTTACAGGTGGTGAGAGGCCGGATGACGAGGCCCTTGCAGAGGGATGTTTCGTTACACCCACTCTTATCGATAATATCGACCACGATAACCGTGCAGTGCAAGAAGAGATCTTTGGGCCTGTCCAAGAGGTCTTCGAATGGACCGACTATAATGAAATGATTGACCTCGCAAACGACGTGGATTATGGACTCGCTGCCGGGGTCATTACATCTGATCTCACTGAGGCCCATCGAGCAGCACGAGACCTTGAAGCGGGGAACATCTGGATCAATCAATATAACGACTTCCCAGCGGGACAGCCGTTTGGTGGTTACAAACAATCTGGTATTGGGCGTGAGACCGCATTTGAGGCCGTCGAGCACTACACCCAGACGAAGACCATCAACATGGCACTGGACTGAATAGTTTCCACGAAAGAATTTTTTTGTGTTATCCTCCTCATATGAAGACAATCCACCGCTCCACACTAACCGCTGATTCTTGATAGGGATGGCTGGCTGGCGGTCAACTACGGACGCTACGGCGTGAAGACCATGGCCCGGGCGGCAACCGCCTCACTCGGCCGTCGAGAACCCCACCAACCGGGAGAGGTTCTCCAGGCACATACCTCAGCCCGTAGCGGCGTCCTCTTCGGGGATTGGTTTGGGGATACCCTCTTGGCGCACGGTCACCTTGGACCTACCCTTGACCGCTTCGAGGGTGATGGTCACGGGGCTACGTCCGTGAACTACTCCGACCTACCGCACTCGGGCCTCCCCGGCCCTCGCTTGTTGAGGTCGGGGCTTCCTGTTTCTGCGTCGAAACTTGCACCCGACGTGGGCACAGCGGTTCCAGACTCCGCAGGCGACTTCCCGTTACGGGTGGTTCGGAGTGTCCCACTCCTACCAAATGGACACTCGGCCATACCCGACGGTGCGCGCTTATTGTCGCGCTTGAACACCGCCGGGAGCGTGGTGAGCATCGTACTACCTGCTTCGACCGCGCGGGTAGTAAAGTCGCCGCAGACAGTGAACGTGAACTATGCGGGCGCTGTCTCCCCTCCCTGCTCGCGGCTTCGCCGCTCGCTGAGGAAGGAGGCGTAGCCCCCTCGATTAAAGCTCAACATATACAACTTTTATTTGTACATTTGGTGACATCTGGGACAAAGGGCGCTACACCATATCAGATCGTGTGAAACCGAACGATCAGAGCGTCTTCACATACTGATCGCGCTCCCACTGTGTGACGTGGTTACGGAAGGCTCGCAGTTCACACCGTTTCGCTGCAGTGTATACTTGAATGATTTCTGGACCAAGAATCTCACTGAGCGTTTTGTCGTTCTCTAACGCCTTTAGAGCGAGTTCGGGCGAGGGAGGAAGATTTGGCCTTCGTCTAGTGGGATTCCCATTAACAGGCTCGGACGGCTCAATTGCTTCCTGGAGGCCATGTAATCCTGCCGCAATAGTGCTTGCGATGACAAGATATGGATTGGCATCAGCGCTGGCGATGCGGTTCTCTATACGGGTTACCCCGGGTGGGATTCGAATGGCAGTCATTCGGTTATCATACCCCCATGAGGCAGTATACGGCGCGAACGATCCAGGTTCGTAACGCTTGAAGCCGTTGAGGTTCGGCGTTCCAAGTGCTGCGAGCGAGTCTGCGTGCTCTATCAGCCCCCCGACGAAGTGACGGCCGTGATCGGATAGTTCCCCATCATCAGCGAAGACATTCACGTCGTCGTTGAACGCACTGACGTGCAGATGATAGCCGTTGCCAGCTCGGTTTCCGTACGGCTTCGCCATGAACGTAGGCCACTGATTCTGATCGCGACCCACTTGCTTAACCAATCGCTTGAAATCGAACGTCGTGTCGGCTTGCGCGAGTGGTCGTCCGTAATCGAACAGGACCTCGAGCTGACCCGCTCCGTGTTCATGCTGAAGCGAGTGGATATCGATGCCATAGTTTGCAGCTAATTTGGTGAGCCGATTGTAAAACGGCGAGACTTCCTCGGTTGCCCAAGTAACACATTCGTGGTTGTCTGCAGTCGTTGGTCTGTAGTCTTTGTCCGTCTCTTCAAGCAGATAAAATTCGAGCTCACTTCCGACGTAAAAGTTGAAATTGAACTTATTTTGATCTAAGACACGCTTCAAAACCGTTCGAGGGGCTCCATTCACCACTTTTCCCTCGTGTTCGAAATCGCATATGACCCGAGCAGCATCATTCCGCCACGGAATGACGGAGAATGTCCTCGGATCCGGATGGACCACACCGTCGCCGTAATTAATCTCCGCGCCGAAGCCAGTTCCATCAGGAACATCGTTTCGTGGTGTCTGTGCAAGTAGTAGAAGATTCATCGCGAACCCATCTTCCCAATTTTCGAGGAAGTAATCGGCTGCGAGCTGTTTGGATCGCGAGATACCGTTTATATCCGGGAATTCAATGAAGACGTGATTGATGTCATCGTGTTCGATTCGAGAAACCATCTCTGCAGATGCGTCTGACACGTCGATCACCTCCCACCAGTAGGTAGTATTGGTCTCCTTGAGATGGTAGCGGAGCGGTAGTGATAGAACAATAGAATATCTAAGAACTCGTACGTACTGGACATCCAATCACCCCACTGAGTTTTCACATCTGGTTTTCTAAAGAGTACCATGGGAATTGGTCACTATCGTTTCCGTAACTGCTCAAATACAATCGAGGTACTATAATTTATTGCTCTCCCTCAATATCGAGTACTCATGATACTCGTCCTCGACGACGAAGTTAGACCCGCGTATCGCTATCTTGGGCCAGAAATTGTCCGCCTTATCGATGAGAGTGATTACCATATTTATGCTGAAGACAGAGATCACCCCCCGATCGAGAAGTACGACGGGGTCGTCATCAGTGGTAGCACGGCAAGCGTGTATGAAGAAGGATATCCTTGGATTGAAGCACAGATAGCGCTTATTCAAACTTGTCTTGAGCAACAGGTGCCGCTTTTGGGCATCTGTTTTGGACACCAACTTATTAACGCTGCACTTGGGGGGGAGGTCATCAAAGATCAGCGTCGAGCGACGTTCGTCGAGATGACGGCGGTTGATTCAGGCGATCCAATCCTTACAGATGTTGGGTCGATCGTACCTGTCCTACATTCGGATTTGGTCGTCGAACTAGGTACGGATATGGAAGTTATCGCAGAAACAGAGTACAATGAATACTTTTGCACTCGTCATGTTGAGCAACCGGTCTGGACTGTTCAATTCCATCCCGAGTTTACTGTTCGCGTACGAGACCAGCCAAGCGACTGGTCAGATGGAGATCATTCATTCGACGAGTGCAATGCAACGAAAGCAATCAAGAATTTTGTCACGTACTGTCACTGATTACATCTCCTGTGAGTTGACAATTTGACCGATAGCGTGCATGTACGGATAGAATCAAGTCCAATATTTCAATTCTATAATGAACTCCAGAGTAATCTGGGTTGGATTATTAAATGTCGTTTTATACAATCCGAAATATTTGGGTAAATTTATGGGGAGGCATAGTCAATGGTTGGCACATGCCAGCCGAGACATATGGTGCGTGGTCACTTGTGCCACTCCTACTGGCGATTGGACTCGCCCTTATAACTAGAAAAGCAGCTTTGGCGCTGTTTATAGGCGTCTGGTCTGGAGGGATTATTCACAAATATCAAAAGAGTACAACCCTACTCGAGGGTTATTTCGAGACGGTTGGGGCTCCCGGTGCCGAAGTGTTGGGACAAATCCTAGGGGTGTTTGTCGCCGGTATTTTGGGTCTCACTGAGGCCTTGCAATGGATCACCGAGTCTGCGGGTGACAGCGTGTTCAATATGCAGATTATCATTTTTTGTCTCCTCTTAGGCTCTGCGATAGCGATGATTTGGAAACTTGGAGGAACGCATGCGGCAGCAAATTGGGCCACGAATTATATCAGCACGAAACGAAAAGCGGGGCTCGTCGCTTGGGGACTTGGTCTAATGATGTTCTTCGATGATTACGCTAACTCTGCGATCGTCGGCACCACCATGAAAGATATCTCCGACAATCTCCGAATGTCGCGTGAGAAACTCTGTTATATTGTGGATTCAACAGCCGCCCCGGTCTCGACGATAGCTCTCTCTTCGTGGGTAGCATTCCAGATGTCAATGATTGACGCCGGTTACAAAGCAACGGACATCGCGCAAAATGAAGTTCCATCATCATTTGTCATTTTTGTCCAATCAATTCCTTTCAACATGTACTCAATTCTGGCAATATTTATGGTTGGTATCATTGTCGTTACCGGCTGGGACTATGGGGCCATGCTGACCGCCGAACATCGCGCAGCAACAACTGGAAAGGTCAATAGAGACGATGCCGAACCGCTGCAGGACATCGAAGGAGAATTCGGTGAGCCAGACGTTAATAATCCTCGACTACGCGTGTTTGGGGTACCGGTTCTCGTGCTCGTCATGGTGATGATTATTGGGGCTCTCAGTACTGGATACTCTGAAGGTGCGGGATTGTATGATATGATTTTAGAGGCTGACTATGCCGCCGCGCTCGTGATTTCAGCATTCGCCATGGTCGCTACTACGTTCTATTACGCATACAAATACGATCTCCAATCGGTTGGCGAAAGTGTGGATACCACGATCAATGGATTCAACATGATGATGACTGCGTTGACGGTCCTTGTCCTTGCTTGGTCGATTGGTGAGGTCGTCAGCGTGCTTGGGACTGGTGAATTCGTCGCAACATATGCTGATAAATTTCTTTCACCAGAGATACTACCTATTATCGTATTAGCTCTGGCAACGTTCATGGCATTTACGATGGGTGATTCATGGGCCGTGATGTCCATTTTGACGCCCATTGCCGTGCCCGTCGCATGGAACCTCACTAGCGATCACGTAATGGTCTCCGTTATCGTAGGGGCCGTCTTCTCCGGGTCGATTTTCGGGGATCACACATCGCCAATCTCACCGACTACAGTTCTCTCTGCAACATTTACTGGTGCCGATCTCATCGACCATGTCCGAACCCAGATCTATTATGCGATTCCCGTGGTCGCCGTAGCAGGTTTGCTCTTGCTTCTCTGGGGGTATGGCGGGTCTATTTGGGGACGTTCGATTTGGGCAGCCGTCGCTTTGATTCCGATCGGCGTTCTGATCTTGATTGGTTTGACCTACGGACTTTCACGATTTGATGTGAAAAGGAAGAACGTTGATTTGTCCGAAATCCGCCTTACCCATTCATCTTCCCCCGTACGCCCGGATGGTGATGGAAGAATGGGTAAAACGAAACGCGATGAGTTCAACTCATCATCTGATAATCATTAATACCATTTTTCTTAGTTTTATTTTATTTATAGATAAATCGCGTGTGTAGAGTGCGTTCTCGCAGTGCAGAAAGTAAAACGAGGTCAGTGGTCGGACCAGATTCGACACCTCCTGCATATACATGATTGTTAATCTGTTAGGTATTCACGTGAGTGGAAACAAGGATCGTAGGAGTTTCGACTCGGCCTTTCGTAGATGTTCGGCTGCTGTGCTGGGCGCACACCCCATCTGTGCGGCGACAGTCTCATAGTCACCTTTACGAGGAATACCGTAGTAGCCGACATCAATGGTGACTGTTACGGCTTCGTGCTGCCGCGTAGCTTTAATCGAGGGCGATACGTCCCCTTCCTCAACGAGCGCCGAAGGCGCGAGTAGGGAGGGAAGACAGCGCCCGCACAGTTTACTTTCACTGTCTGGGCATCTTTACTAACCGCGCGGTCGAAGCGGGTAGTATAATGCTCACCACGGTTCCACTGGTGTTCACACGTGGTTCGAAACGGCTTCGCCGTGTCGTCATCACGAAAGGCGTGTCGCGCCTTTCGAACGACGACAAGACGCGTGCATCGGTTGGTGTGGCCGAGTGTCGAATCGGGAGGAGTGGGTCACTCCGACCCGCCCAGCGAGGGAACCGCCTGCGGTGTCTGGAACCGCTGTGTCCATCTCGGATGCACGTTCTGACGCAGAAACAGGAAGCCCTGTCCTCAAGGAGCGAACGGCCAACGCTGTGAGCGAGTAGGGTAGGTCACGAGGTCACTTAGGCAGGAAGATCAACGCCCCGCCTGGACATACTGATCGTAGTTAGCGTCAACGTCACCCGTCTTGGTCTTGATTGCCTCGGTTGTCTCCGTGTCAAAAAGATACAGATCATCCTCATCGAAGCCGAATGTGACGGACGCTCCCTCTTCAGGACGGATCTGGCTATCAATTCGAGCTGTTAGATCAATATTACCCATGTAGGCGTAGAGGAAATTTTCGTTACCCATCTCCTCGACGACAGAAACGTCGCTGGGTATGCTCCCCCCAACAACCAAGTTCAAGTCTTCTGGTCGAATCCCGACGCGAACGCGATCTCGATCCTTGATGAGTGAGGCGTCACTCATCGTGTACTCAAATCCGCCTGGGCCGGAGAGCGTGTCTCCCTCGATGGTGACGGTGAAGAGGTTAATGCTCGGACTCCCGATGAATCCGGCGACAAACTCATTCGTCGGAGACCGGTAAACCTCACTCGCTGTTCCGACTTGTTGGAGTTCGCCTCTGTTGAGAACTGCAATTCGGTCACCCATAGCCATCGCTTCCGTCTGGTCGTGCGTGACATATGCCGTTGTGACACCGAGTTTCTGCTGGAGTTCTTGGAGTTCAGTCCGCATAGTCGAGCGGAGTTTAGCGTCGAGGTTCGATAATGGCTCGTCCATCAGGAATACCTCAGGATCGCGGATAATCGCCCGACCGAGTGCGACACGCTGTTGCTGCCCTCCAGAGAGTTCCTTCGGCTTCTGACCGAGAAGTGGCTCAAGGCCGAGCATTTCAGCAACGTTTTCGACTTCAGTATTGATTTCCTTGGACGATCTCTTGGTCGAGAGTCGGAGCGGGAATCCAATGTTCTTGCGCACGGTCATGTGCGGATACAGTGCGTAGTTCTGGAACACCATCGCAACGTCTCGTTCACGTGCGCGTTTGTCAGTGACCTCCTCACCGTTGAACTGGATCGATCCGCTCGTCACGTCTTCCAATCCGGCAATACACCGGAGGGTCGTTGTCTTCCCGCAGCCGGACGGCCCGACGAAGACGAGGAACTCCCCATCCTCGATGGTCAGGTTGAAGTCATCGACTGCAACGATCTGTTCACCGCCGTCACCGAATTCCTTGCGTAGGTTTGTGATGTCGATTTTTGCCATAGGTGATCACCTTATTGTTTGACCGATCCTGAAAGAATTCCTTTGATGAAGTATTGCTGCATGGTCAAGAACACGACAAAGATCGGCGTCACAGCAAGTGAGGTTGCGACCATAATTTGGTCGAAGTACACGCGCTGTTGGCCGACAAGTTCCGCAAGAGCAAGCGGAATTGTATACATTTTCGGATCCTGTAAGATCACCAGTGGATACAGGAACGCCTGCCACTGATTAAGGAACAGGATGATCGCCAACGCCGCTAGCGACGGAAGCATCGTCGGCAGCGCAATCTTATAGTACAATTGGAACTCCGTCGCACCGTCCATGCGGGCTGACTCCAGTAAAGAGTCAGGGATCGCCTTCATGTTCTGTCGCATCAAGAATATTCCGAGCGGATTCGCCGCCCAGGGCAGAATTACCGCGAGATACGAGTTCGTCCAGCCAATCTGGACCATCAACAAGAACAACGGAATGATTAGCAGTTGAATCGGAAGCACCAGCGTAGCCAAAATAAAGTAGAACAGTGGTTCCTTGAACCGAAACTCGTACTTCGCGAACGCGAATCCGGCCATCGAGCACAGTACCAACGAGAGGATCGTGTATGAGACCGAAATCAGAATGCTGTTGCCCATACTTCTGATGAAGTCCACGTTTTCCTGGAGTTGTTGGAAGTTCTGGAACCACTGAGCTCCCGGAAGGAGTTGCGGTGGCCATGAGAAGAACTCTGACTGGGGAATCGTCGCCGCAACGATCATCCAGTAAAGGGGGATCATCACGAGTACGACGATCGTGAGCAGGAAGATGTAACTTCCGAATGTCCAGAGGGCTTCCTTTCGATCGGCTGAACGCATTATTCTCCACCTCCATATTTGATTTGGACAATCGACATGATGCTCACGAGAAGGACGAGAATAACCGAAACGGCACTCGCGTATCCAAGATTCAGTTGGAGGAACGCTTGGTTGTAGATGTACTGCACGATCGTGATCGTTGCGTTTGACGGACCGCCACCGGTGATAACATACGGCTCTGCGAAGATCTGGAAGGTACCGATTGTCGAGGAAACAACGACGAATAATAATACCGGTCGGATCTGCGGCAACGTCACGAACCGGAACTTTTGCCACCGGGTCGCACCGTCGATCTCAGCAGCCTCATACAGCTGTTGGGGAACTGTTTGGAGGCCGGCCAAGAAGATGATCATATTATACCCAAGCCAGCGCCAAGTGACTGCGATCACCAGCGTCATGCGTGCGCCCCAGGTGCTCCCTAACCACGCGACCGGTGACAGGCCAAGCTCTGTAAGGACATAGTTGACCAGTCCAACTTGGTCGTTGAACAGTAACAGGAAGATCGTCGAATACGCAACCAAACCAGTCGCGACAGGTAGCGCAATCAGCGTCCGAAACAGGCCCTTCGCTCGGATGAATTTTGAATCCAATACGAGTGCGGTTGCCAGCCCCAGAATCACCATTAGCGGCACCTGCACGAAGAAGATGAACGACGTGTTGAACAGGGATGTATGGAATAGCGAGTCTCTGAAGATAAGTCGCTCGTAGTGGGCCAGCCCGACGTACTCTAGGTTCGCGATTTGCGGGATCGTGAGCACCAGTGGGCCCATCTGGATTTCGAGGAAGATCTCGTTCGAGACGCTGACGTAGTCAAAGAATGAAAGATAGAATGTGTATACCGCTGGAAATAACAGGAAGATGCCGAAGAGGATGAAAAACGGTGAGATGTAAGCATACGGGAGTCCCGGAATCGTCGGCACGACATGAGAGATGTCCTGCCGGGTGTACCGGAACCGATCGGAGAGTCTCCTGTACGCCCCTGACGAGCGGACTCTCGATTGAATAGCGGTGCGGACCATCGGTGTCAGCTGCCTCCACGGCTTACTTCTTCTGTCTGGGAGTCGCTGTCACATACCGAAGCGACGGATACTATAGCATCAACTGACAGGACGGGTGGCTGTAAACCAGTTACATCGCCGGACAGCAGCCCATCGCGATCGCGCTGCCCTGGGCGGTAATGCAACGCCGGGTGCGTCATTTCATTCCTGATGTGTGGTGTCTCAGTAGCCATGAGTTTTGGTATGAAAGACGTTCTTGGATCTGATGAGAGCTGATTTGGGTTCTTAGGCCAATTCACGGTCAGTACGGTCTGCGACAGTTTGGGCGGCCGCTTCGACTGCTTGCTGCGGTGATTTGTTCCCGTTAAGCATGTTCCCGAGTTCGGTCTCTATCGCGTCCTGCACCTCGGGCGTGTCTGTCGTGTACCGGTAGGGCTGAATCTGCTCGGCAACTTCTGCGAAGATGCTGAAAATAGCCTGTCCGCCGTAGAAGTCGAGCTCCCGTTCGTAGATATCGGCCTCGTACGCCGTAGTCAACGAGGGGAACAGCCCGAACTCCTCAAGCATCTTATTTTGCACCTCAGGAGTAGTCATCGCATATAGGCAGTAATCGAAGGCACGATTGACCGTTTCCTCGTCGTCGATCTGTGACGGAATCGCCATGTTCGACCCACCACGGTTCGACGCACGGTTTCCGCCCTCTTCGAACGGAGGGAGTTTGTAGACGCCCCAGTCCCCCGCCGTATCCGGGAGTTCCGCACGCAGCGTCCCGTCCATCCACGCCGCACTCGGGAGGGACGCGAGGCTTCCCTCGGCGAAGGACGTAAACCATCCACCGGACCACAGTTCGATGCGTGTCGTGATACCGGCGTCGGCCATATCCTTGATCAACTGCGCAACGGCAACACTGTCCTCACTGGCGACGGAAATAGCGCCGTCGTCGGTGAATGCCTGACCACCACGCTGGCGAAAGAGCATCCGCCAGAGTTGAGACATCTCCTGTGGAGGGAGATTGATCATTGCGACATCGTCTGGGAGTTTCTTCCCAGCTTCAATGAAGTCGTCCCACGTTTTGATATCGTCGGGATTGATACCAGCATCCTCATACACATCTCGCTTGTAAAAGATGCCAGTCGGGCCGATGTCCCACGGGATGGCGTAGTAGGTGTCGTCGTGACTGACCGTCTCCCACTTGCTCTCGACGATGTTCTCTACGATACCCGCTTGCTCAATTCTGGACGTGAGATCCAGCAGCCCGCCGATACTGGCGTAGTTCGTCACGTCGTAGTTCTGCACGGCCGAAAAGTCAGGCGCACCGCTCCCGCTCGTGACGGCCGTTTGGAACCGTTGTTCCCAAGCATCGCCGCCCAGCTCTTCGACCTTTACGTCCACATTGTGCTCCTTGTTGTAGCTCTCTGCTGCTCCTTGAAGGGATCTGGCCGCGATGTTCCACGCCCAGCCAGTGGCGGACTGTGCCATCTTTCCTGTTCCTGTTCCTGTGCCGTTACCACCGTCATTCTCCGCACTGCCGCCGGTTCTGACACTGCACCCTGCCAACCCGGCCACTCCCGCAACTCCGAGCGATCGCAGTAGCTGTCGGCGCCGTGCGTTCAATTCTGAAGGCTTTTCCATGAGGTATACAGTGTCACGATGTAGAGAAGGTATATTAAAATAACGGTGACAACAATTCCGGGTACGGGAGTTGCAGACAATGACATCCTCCCCGGCGTAAACGCCGGGGTTCCTCGCGCTGAGGGTATCGACTACCGACCCACGGAGGCAACTTGCGGGTTCGTGCGCTCCACGTTGGAACAAGAGCGTGGTGACTCTGACCATGAATGGTCGTTCCACTTGAGGCGCACAGGCCGTGCCATCGGCCGTGCTACGTTGGTTTGCGGTCTCAGGAACGTCTCTGACGCCGTGAGGTCCGCGTCCCCCTCGAAGTGGTTCGAGAGACCAAAGATCTCTCGTCATCACGAAAGGCGCGGAGCGCCTTTCGAACGACCGCACGGGCACGTCAGCGTATCGCGGTGGCGTGTTGTCCGGTCGGTCGAACCACAGTTCGGACACTTTTGAGAGGTCCACGCTTCCGAGCGAAGCTCCACCGAGATACCGTACTCCTCGGCGGTACACGCGAGCTGGTCGATGAACTGCCGGAACGCCCAAAAGCTGTGCGTCTTGGTGTTCGCTTCGACCGACCAATGCGAGTCGAGTACATCGGTGAGCGCCCCGACGTACACCGTGGAGAGACCCTCGCTGTGCAATCGTTCGATGAGGTCGCGGGCGAGTGCGGCTTGGGCGTGGTCGCGGCGGCGCGTCCGGCGTCGGTACAGCGAGCGTATCCGATTCGAGGAGTACCGGCCATCGTCCAAGAACGACTGGGGCCGTGCGATTTCTCGCGTCGTCTCGCGGAGCTTGTCAAACAGATTGAGCCCTTCATACAGCAGTTTTGTGCCGGTTGTGGTCGTACAGGCGACGAGATTGTTCGCACCAATTTCCAGCGCGGCGGTTTCGTCCGCCAGTGGTTGTGCCAGTCGAGAAGTGTCGATTGTGATTGGCTGAAAGGCCCTGAATCATACAACCACGTGCTTCCTGACTGGGTTGAGAAGTGTCGGATCTTTCGATGAACGCCAGACAGTGTGCCTCTCCGATGTGCCGAAGAAATGTCAGCGTATCATGTGTTGCTCAGAGAAGGCATTCGGTACGGTCTCTGAGCGCTCTCCATCAAGCCCAATCTCGAACGGCGGCCATTGCCTCGTCTCGATCGTGTGTCGGCGCAAATTCGCAGCCGACATAGCCGTCATAGCCGGCCTCGTCGATCGCTGCGAAAATGTTTGCGTAATTCAACTCACCTGTCCCTGGTTCGTGACGACCTGGCACGTCGGCAACGTGAATATGCCCGATTGACTCAACGTTCTCCGTGATTGTTTGAATGACGTTCCCTTCGGTGATCTGTTGGTGATAGACGTCATACAGTAACATGACGTTTGGTGATCCAACTTCATCGACGATTTCGAATCCCTCGTTGCTCGTCGTCAAGTAATAGCCTGGGTGATCGACACGCGTATTCAACGGTTCGAGTGCGATGGTGACGCCGGCGTTCTCGGCGTCAGGCGCAACCTGCGAGAGCACGTTGACGATAGAGTCATGTTGTGTTGCACGATCCAATTCGTCATGGTCGGGTCCGGTCGTCGCGATTAGCGTCGGAATCTCCAAACTCGCCGCCATGTCGATCGATTCCCGGATAGTCTCGACGGCGACGTCGGCTTCCTCAGGATCGGTCAGTACACCACCGGCGACGCAGCCGACGATCTTGACGCCTGCCTCGTTGGCCGCCGTCACGACGGCCTCTAGGTCCTTTTCGCGCCAGTCCCAGAACTCAACGGCGTCAACGCCGGCTGCCGCAGCGTGGTGTATTCGTTCGTGAAACGGATCACCGTCATAGACCATCTCAATACAGACTGATAACTGGGCCATCAGTCACCACCTGTACTCGGCGTAAGCGCACCCGAATCAAGCATCGCCCGAAGCGGATTGTCCTCAATCGTCAATGGGAGATCGACGCGGCCGCGGCATCTGGACGATTCCCACGTTGCAAAGATGAGTTCCGTTGCGTTGAGCGCATTCTCCGCACAGAGTTCTGGCGTTTCATCTTCGCGAAGACAGCGTACGTTCTCTGCGATAGCGCGGTCAATGAACTCCCAACCATGAAGGCCGTCCTCTGTTTCCACCGACGCCCAGTCTCCACCGTCCTGACGGATACGAAGTGGGGGGAGCACTTCGTTTTCGTCGTCACTTTGCGGGCCAACTTCGATGACACCTTTCGTGCCGATCAGGCGGTTATGGCATGCGAAGGCACTGGCGGGGCCACCGGTTCCGGAACTGTCGGACGCCGCGATCCCGTGAACGCCGTTTTCGTACTTCCAGTGGACGATCGCCTGATTTTCGTTGTGGGTACCGAAGAGAATGTTCTCTGTGGAGTAGTCGATCTGTCCAAGCACCCACTTACCCGGTGTCTCGTCGTTGAAGTAGTTGCAGAGGTCGAAAGAGTGGCTCCCATAGTCGAAGATGCCGACCGGTGCAGAAAATTCGACGCGCTGGAGATCGCCGATTTCACCGCCATCGAGTAGCTTTTTTGCGGTCCGGACGGCGTCGCTGAACCGTCGTTGGTGGTTGAACGTGAGTTGAACGCCGTAGCGATCGGCCTCTTGAGTCATCAGCTTCGCGCCACCGTAGGTGTCGGCCATGGGCTTTTCACAATGGATCGCCTCTACGACACCACTGCGGATGCAATCGATCGTGATGTCATCGTGCACCGCCGGCGGGACGCAGATTGAAACGATGTCTGGCTCAATCGCTTGCAGCATGGCTTCGTAGTCTTCGAAGACGTTGTCATCGTCGAGTCCGAACGCTTCAGCGAAGGCTTGGGCGTTTTTGAAAATGATGTCTGCACAGGCGACGAGATCACAGCCATCGGTGTTTTCATAGCCTGCTGCGTGGTGATATGCCATTGCGTATCCGTCACGTCCAGGATCTTCGGGCTCTGCTCCAGTGCCAATTACGGCTACTGTGTAGGTCATACCAGCGTTAGTTTCCGGTGTCGTGATAAAAACACGTTGTGAAGCGGCAACGTGGGCATCTTGCGGACCAATCGAACCAGAGCACGCTCGCTTCGTCTATGGCTAGTAAACACGGTTGATACAGCTTCGGGTCCCTACCCTTCGGATGTATACTAATTGTTTACTCGGGTCATACCCGTTACAGACCTAATTCAGTAATACAAGACCAAGATTGGTGTATACTATTTGTGGAATAGATACGTGTTCAATTCCTACCTGACTAGAAAGCAACCGTGAAGGTTACACAGACGCCTATTCGTCTCAGTTTTCTGCCTCGGTTGTGGATCAGCGGAGGGTGTCACAAACCAATCGATAATTTATGAATATCAATTAAAGTGATGTGAATGTGCAATCGGCGATATTCATTATAACCTATATTTTCGACAGAATCAGACACGGACAGCCGAAATAATCAGAATACAGATCTGACATGTTCGGTCTATAGTAGCACAGTAGATGATATCTATATCATTTGTATGTTCAAACAATATTGTTCAAGAAGCATCCTCCCAGTAGTCGCAAAGGAGAAGGACAATGTTCGTAGCAGCGAAGCACCAGTGGAAGAAATCTACTTCGGAATATTGTCAAAATACGGGCGATGAGGCCATTGCCGCGTGTGAGAACAGTATCCAAAAGGGAGAGGTGATAGTTCACGTGCGGACGATCGCTCTCTCCAGGCTGGAACCATTCGTTGTGCCGTGATAATAATAATAAGAATATAGATATAATTACCATCTCAGCGGATTTATAGCATTTCAACACGTATCTTGTTTGCAGTGTCTGTGAGTAATCCGCTGATATTATACTCCACGTCGAGACTAGTTGCTCGCTCGGAGGAGATGACTATCTCGATAGCCGCCACTGGGTGACCTGAGGGATCGATAACCGGCGTCGCAATGGATGTCCACTTTCGTGAAAAGGAAAGCGGCTCTTCAAGAAGCTGCCGCTCTCTGAGTTCTTTAAGTTGAGAGGCTAGCTTTTGGTCTTGTGCTTCGATCAGGTTGTCGTGTCGCTCACGCGGGAGGTGCGCCAGAATTACCTTTCCGGGGGGACTTTGCACAAGAAGTTCGCTATCACCTCGGCTTCTAGGGTAGGTATTTTGATCCGTAGAGGGGGCTGTGTGAACGCAGTGGCATCTATCGTCGTTATTAATCCAAAGATTAGTTGGCGCATTAAGCGACTGTGCTAGGTCATCGATCTTCGGTGTTTGTTTGAGTAAGAACTGTGAATACGTGTTTCCGAGCCCGTACTCAGTGAGCTTTGGCCCTAGGACGTAGACTCCGTTGCGATTTACGAGGGCACTTACGTCGACGAGTGTACGCAGATGTTTGTACACACCCCCTCGGGAGAGCTCTGTCGCAGTAATTAGCTCCTTCGCTGTAGCGCCTTGAGATTCGTGGATTATGTCCAGAATCTCGAAGGCTGTCTTTGTAGCCGCGATTCGATCTTGCTGAGGCATGCTCACGGGAATGTAATCTATCCAAATAAGTATACGGATAGTGTACTTCGCCATCGACCGACACGAGACCAGCCCCCTAGACGATTAGGTCGATCATCACCACTCGACGAGACTGCCGTCGTCGTATTGACGAGTTGGCGTTCGCCAGTCACTGACATTCCCTGCGTGGTCTTGGATTCCCTCTTCGTTGACGACGATCCCTAGACCGGGTCTCTTAGGAAGTGTCACATAGCCGTTCTCGCTTCGGAACTCGTCGACATTGTCGATGTATGCGTCGATGTATCGCTCATCTAACGAGGGTTGGAGGACAGCGTTCGGTATATGGTGACTGAGTTGCGTACTCGCGGCATAGGCAATTGGTCCGACAGAGCAGTTCATCATCAGCTGTGCACCGTATGTCTCAGCCATGGAGCCAATATTCGTGATCTCAGTGATTCCTCCAGCGTGAGAGATATCCGGCTGCACGATATCAACTCGACCCACTTCCAAATGAGGACGGAACTCCCATCTCGAATACAGTCGTTCGCCAAATGCGATCGGCGTATCGCAGTTTGACGGCCGCTCGAACAGGTGTAAATGTTCTGGACGAACCGGCTCCTCAACGAACATCGGATCGAACGCATCGAGACGTGATAGTAAACGTGGGACCATGGTCGTAGAGATATGTCCATGTAGGTCAATCCCGATGTCGATCTCTCTTCCAACTGCGTCTCGAGCAACGTCGAAATATTCACACAGTGCGTCGATGTCTGCGGTTGATTCGAGAGGGGACGTTTGGTACGTGGTCAGGAGTTTGAGCGTGGTGAACCCATCTTCGACCGCGTCCGTGGCCAATTCGGCAATTTGATTGGCCTCATCAGGGATGAGTTTCTTGTAAACGGAGACGCGTTGTCGAGTGCTGCCACCAAGGAGATCACAGACGGATTCGTTGCAGTGTTTGCCTTTGATGTCCCAGAGCGCTTGGTCGATACCCGCAATGGCGCTCATCAAGATCGGTCCTCCGCGGTAAAACCCATCGCGATACATCCGTTGCCAGAGGTCTTCTATCTGGGTTGAGTCTTCTCCGAGCAGGTACCCATCCATGAGCTCTTCAACCGCGGTTTTCACGGTGTCAGCTCGCCCCTCAAGTATTGGTTCCCCCCAGCCTGTGGTCCCATCCTTGGTTTCGATCTTCAGAAAGAGCCATCGGGGCGGCACTTTGAACAGTTCGTAATCGACGATCTGCACCATACTCGTCCTCACAGTGTTCGACTGTGTTAAGGTTACTCACCCTTTCTGAAAGCGGTGTCTCATTCTGTAAGCTACCCACGACTCAAGTCGTGGGCTTTTCCCCGAAGGTTTCGGCGCACGACTCGGTCACTCGTGGGCGCGGTTCACGGCGGCAGGACGGGCACACGGAGGGGATTCTTGCGTGGTTTTCAACCCGGTGACCGTTCTCGAAGACCTGTCGTACATCCGTGAGCATCTCGACTACGGGAAGTGGATGAACCGCCGTCTCCACAATTGGGCATTCGCACGTCTCACCGGACGCATTGAAGACAAGGCCCGTGACGCCGAGATTCCGGTTCGGTTCGCGAATCCCGCCTACACGTCGCAGACGTGCCACGTCTGCGGCCACCTCGGTTCTCGCAGTTCGCAGGCGGCGTTCCGATGCACGAACGATGAGTGTTGGGTGACGGAGTACCAAGCAGACATCAACGCGGCGGCCAACATCGCCGGTCGCCTCAACCCGTGGGGAGAGAGCCTGTCGCTGAAACCGACGGGCGATGACTCGCCACGGGACGAGAGTGCTTGTGACAGCACCACAGGACACCGCACGCCGAGTCCGAAACCGTACAGACGACGCTTGCGGCGTTTCAGTCCTGAAACCTCCCTCGACGCGAGGCTTCCCTTGTAGGAAGCCTCGCCCTTTAGGGCGGGTGAGGATGTCACACTGAGGAATTCTCCCCGAATGCAAGCGATTTGACGACAACAGGAACAGCGTCACCAGCACCGACCGGTTCTCCGATGTCGAGATAGTCCCCTCCAGAGACGACAACTTCGTCGATCAGTACCCGCGATATTGACGGGTGGCAGGTTGTTTCGAGTCGTTGTCCAAGCGCTTTAGCACAGTTCTGTCGAGTGAGGACGATACAGGCTTGATTATCAAGTACCTGTGAGTATACCTGCGCGAGTGCCTCGGCGAGGGTGGTCAGTCGCTCGTAACTCAGTGGAGAAACCTTCGGCAAGTAGAGCACGAACGGCATTCCATCGGCGACGTCGTATATCTGTGTTTCACGGTCTATGCATGTGACTAACTGATTCGTGACGGCGTTTACATTCTGCTCGGCATCGATACTGGGTCCCTCGATGACGGGGAGGTTCTTCACTGGGAGAAGTGACTCGTCGATATCGGTCGTCGTTCCGCTGAACGAGGTTGCGTGCGTACCAGCGCCGATGACGGTCGCTCTAATGTCTTCGTCCGAGGATCTGACCCGAAACGGTCGCCCTTCGATCCGCTCTCGGAGCGCAGTAGCGAGGACAATTCCGAAATCACCAAACTCGAACGGTGAATTATCTGACCGCTCGCTGAACCCCGCGAGCAACCGCCCGACGCCGCCGCTGAACATGACCTCGTCGACGCTCGAATCGACGTAGTCGGACGAGCCGATCGTCACCGACTCCGTGACCGGGCTGAGCGGGCAGCCGCCAATCGTATCGACGATAGCATCGGCCATCACCGCCGCGAGATCCGAGAGCTGGTCGTCCATGGGCTGACTCCCGACGGAAATCGTGATATCCGTGTGGTCGAGCAACCGCGCAGCCGGTTCCGAGATGTGCGTCACGATGCCTGTCTCGTCGAATCTGAGCAGACGACCACCGACATCCAAGCACCGGGTCTCGACGACGTCCTCGCCGGAAAACAGACACATATTGGTGGTCCCACCACCGATATCGACGTTGAGTACCGGCCGGCCCGTTGCCGCGGCGCGCGCCGCAGCACCGGCGCCTTTGCCTGCGAGAATTGCCTCTAGTTCTGGCCCCGCCACCGCGACGACGAAGTCACCTGTGTCGTCGGCAATCCGCGCCACTAGCGTTTCTGCGTTCTCCTTGTACGATGACTCGCCAGTGACGATGACAGCACCGCTATCGATCGAATCCGGAGGACACGCCGCGCGCGATAGCTCCAAGGTGACCAGTTCACTGATTCTCTCAACGTCAAGCGTCTGTTGGTCGAGGAGCGGCGTCTCGTAGATTTTGCCCTGATAGATGATTCGCGTATCGACGATTTCGACCCCAAGGTCACCGATGGTCGACCCCTTGACCGTCAGTTCGCTCACGACGACTTGCGTCGTCGTCGTGCCGATATCAATACCGACACTCGTCAGCGTCGATGGATCAGTTCCAGCCATGGGCACCCCTGGAGGTCACGCGAGATCGACCCCGCTTGCCTGTGCGTCGTGAATCGTCTCGACGAGATCGACGATTTGGGCACCCGCTTCGACCGCCGGTATCCCATCGGCGTGGATGTTCGAGATAACCGATTTCTTCGCCGTCGGTTTGCTCGGCAGTGGGTCGTAGACGAGATATGCGCTTAGACTCTTGGCGGTGTTCAGGCCTGGTCGCTCTCCGATGAGGTTCACGACGACATCCGCACCGAGCGTCTTCCCAATCACGTCCATCACATCGACGCGGCCGAACCGCACGAAGAGGGGCTTCCCGACATCGAACCCCCGATCTTCGAGACCGTGAGCGAGCGTCGGCAATAGGTCGGGGATGTTCGCTTCGACGGCCGTCGAACTCAACCCGTCGCACACGACGATCTGCACGTCAGGGTCGAGCATGCACGCGTCGCGGATGGTCGACCGGGTCTCCTCGCTGAGTTGCCGTCCTAGGTCGGGCCGTGCGAGGTACTCGTCCTGGTCCGTGATTCGGCTCTGAATCGCAAGCAAACCGTTCTCCTCGATGACCTCGTTCGGGACCGTGGTGAGGACCGCATCACGGGCCCGAGCGTGGTCTGCTCGAAACGAGAGGACAGAGGAGGTTCGAGGACGCGTCCCGCGCCGTCCGACCCCGAGACGAGAGGGGCTTTGACTCACGATACGTTCGAGTGCTACTTCATCGTCCGGGTCGTCGATGTGGTGTGGTCGGGAATCACTCATCTGCTCGCTCCAGAAAGTGTGTCGGGTCGCCAGCGTGCGCCGTCAACCGTCCATCCTGCATGATGCCCATCTCCTCGAGCCACTCCTCGAACTCGGGGGCCGGGCGCAAATCGAAGACATCCCAGAGCGCCGCAGCGTCGTGGTAGCTGTTCGACTGGTAGTTGAGCATCGTGTCATCGCCCATCGGGACGGTGATGAAGTAGTTCGTACCGGCGGCCGTCAGCAGGACAGCCAGGTTCTCGATGTCGTTCTGGTCGGCCTGGATGTGGTTGGTGTAACAGGCGTCGATCCCCATCGAGATGCCAGTGAGTTGGCCCATGAAGACGTCCTCGAGCCCGGCTCTGATGACCTGCTTCCCGTCGTAGAGGTACTCCGGCCCGATGAACCCAACCACTGTATTCACGAGAAACGGGTCGTACCGCTTCGCGAGGCCGTAACAGCGCGCTTCGAGCGTTACCTGATCGATACCGGCGTGGGCGTCGGCCGAGAGTTCGGACCCCTGACCGGTCTCGAAGTACATAACGTTCGGGCCAGAGGCGGTGCAGTGTTGTTGTCCGAATTTGTACGCCTCGTCGAGGAGGTCGACGTCGATACCAAAGCTCTCATTCCCCGCTTCGGTTCCCGCCAGACTCTGGAATAGGAGGTCCGCGGGCGCGCCGTTCTCGACGGCTTTGAGTTGTGTCGTGAGGTGCGAGAGCACACAGTTCTGTGTCGGAATGTCCCACGTCTCGATGAACTCCTTGGTCACCTCGAGCAGTCGCTTCGTCTGCTCGGCGGTATCTTCGACCGGATTCAGCCCGATAACGGCGTCACCGACTCCGTAAGAGAGTCCCTCTCGAATCGAGTGACGGATGTTCTCGATGTCGTCTGCAGGATCGTTCGGCTGAAGGCGAAACGAGAGTGTCCCCTCCGTCCCAATCGTGTTGTTGCACCGGGCGGTGACCTGCATCTTCGATGTCGCTTGTATCAGGTCCAGGTTGGACATGATCTTCGCGACGGCGGCGACCATCTCGCTGGTCAACCCGGGACGGATCTGGTCGATATCTGGTTCTCGGGTCCGGTCGTCAAGGAGGAACTCTCGTAGGTCGGCGACTGTCCAGTCTCTGATTCGGTCGTACACCGTCTCGTCGACCGCATCCTGGATCACTCGAGTCACTTCGTCGTCGTCTGGTACTGCAGGCGAGTCTCGGAGTGTTTCGAGCGGGAGTCGACTGAGCGCGTCCTTCGCGGCGACCCGTTCGGCTTCGGAGCTCGCCGCAATTTCCGCGAGTTGATCGCCGGTCTTCTCCTCGTTGGCCTTCGCAAGGAGCTCTGCGACCGAGTTGAAGTCCCGTGACTTTCCTGTGATAGATGATGTGTAGCTCATATACATTCGTGGTATTGTTCTAACGGTTTAGTAAAGGTATGCAGCTTCAGCGTCGGTGACCAAATCACTCATCTTTCTTAGGAGGAGTGCGTAGACACTAGGCAGCGTGTGGATGAGACTTTCAGTTCACGGTGGAGTATCTGTGAGGTAGGAAAGGTCGAATGTCACAATAAATCTGAGTTTGTGTTCATTTAACTGATCAACATCTGCCAGCTGCATATTTAACGCTGATTCGCCGACTAATAAAAAGTGAATTTTATTTGGGTCCTACGACTACGTGGAACACATGGCAGACGTTATCGTCGTCGGTGGGGGTCCCGCCGGTCTGAGCGCCGCATTATTCACGAGCAAGAACGGCCTCGAGACGACGGTGTTCGACACCGATAAGACGTGGATGCACAAGGCTCACCTGTTCAACTACCTCGGCATTCGTTCAATGGACGGTGATGTGTTCATGCAGCGCGCCCGTGAGCAGGCGACGAAAGACCACGGCGTCAACTTGAACGAGGGTGATGAGGTCACGGCCGTCGAGAAACGCGACGGCGGGTTCACAGTCTCTACCGAGGAGGACGAGGACGACGCGGACTACGTCGTCCTCGCGACGGGCGCGAACCGGGGTCTCGCCGAGAGTCTCGGGTGTGCATTCACTGACGAGGACGTCGTGGACGTGGACGTAACGATGGAGACGAGCGTCGAGGACGCCTACGCAACGGGTGCGATGGTCCGCGCGGAAGAGTGGCAGGCTGTCATCTCCGCCGGCGACGGCGCCGCAGCGGCACTCAACATTCTCACTAAGGAGAAGGGTGAGCACTTCCACGATTTCGACGTACCGAGCGACGTCGCCGACCAGTAGATGGACTGGTCGGGGTAGACTGGTCAGCTACCCACGACTACAGTCGTGGGCTTGCGGCGGCGTCTCGGCATGGACTCATGCCGACGAAAGCCGCTTGTGGCGCAGGGCCAGACGCCAGTGGCAATTTAATTAGCCGTAACCTCCACTCTACCCCGCAACCGAGGTCACGGGCGACGGAGAGGCACATGGCGTCACGTTCGCTTCGGTGGTCTGGCTTTCGGGGTCGGCTGACCACGACCCATCCATGCCGAGAAACGCAGCGTGGCCTCGGTGCCGCGCCAGCCCTCGCGGACTGTCTGTGGCCCGTCATGGACAGTCTGCATTCGTTGCGCTCGGTGTTAACTGTTCGCATGCGATTCCTCCCACGACTTCAGTCGGGGGATTCCTCGATACCGCGATTTGAATGCTTGATTGTGGGGCTACCTGATTCGAGGAGAGAGTCCCGCCGTTTACGGCGAGCGTGAATCCAACCACTTTCAGCGCGAACCACGTGCTTATGCTGGCCGGGGTCGTCTCTCCGGTAACTCAACGCGGAAAACTGGAGGTGGTTTGGCGTTCCTCCCGTCGGCGTGGTCGATAAGACACCTTCGACCGGACTCGCGTCCACCGACGCACCCGCCGAAAGGCAGGTATCAAAAACGCGAGCCTGCCGCGCTTGAGCGTCACCGTTGTGTCAGAGAGGTGACGCAGGTCGATGGCACGACCCGTGCTCGGACGCCTCGAAAGGGTCGTCCGGGGGCATCCCCCAACTCCCTCGTGGACGACGGGGATGCACGGTGCAAGGAGATACCGCGTCCCTCGGGACGCCGAAGACGCCACATCCCTCACGGGACTCACGTACTGCGCACAAACAGAGACACCCCGCGCAAGCGGGTGGATTTGCCCCCGTCGGACGCCCCGGAGTCCCACGCACCATTTTGCGAGGTGCGATGGCCGGGGCGACCCCGAGCGCGGATGGGGAAACCCCACCGTTCACGGCGGGGAGGATGTCATCACACTCCATCGAGCATGTCCTGCAACTTAGGGGCCGAACCGACAAGGCCGACGACCTGCCCAGTCCATCTCTACAATCTGTCGACTGATTCCGTATCCACACGCCGTCCCGTCGTCTTCGGGTGGGTATCGGAACATTCGGAACCGACACCCATCGGCCTATGTCCCGTCTCCACACAGTATCGACCGTCCATGTCGATTGACTCCACAGAACTCACGTCCAAGACGATGGCACGTCAGGGCGAACATTCACTCTGCGAACACTGTGGCGATTGTCACCCTCGCTGGGAATACACGGAAACACTCGAAGACAGCCTTCCACACCTCACGTGTCCAAGCTGCGGCGGGACGTTCAGCTACTGGACGCATCTCGACGTCCACACTGGGCTGTTCGTTACGATCAACAGATACCGCCACGGAGACCACGCCGCGAACATGGCCCAGGCGATCACTCGCTACGAACAGGGAACCCGAGAACTCGTGGCCTTAGATGCCGAGTGCACCAGAGCCCTCTACTGTAACACTGCGGCAGAGACACTCGTTGCCGTTGAGTTCAACAAACATGGTGTGTCCAAATCTGGAGAACGGGTTGCAGACGTGAGTGACGCACGCGCGTGGATCGATGCCTTCGGAGATGATCTTGCGTGGATCCATCCACGGTATCTCGACTAATGCAGAAGACCCTCCGAGAAGCCACGCTCTGGCCGTGTTGAACCTCAAGCGGTCTTTAAGATGGGTGGGTGCGTTACCACGCAAAAGGGATTCACTACCGACTGAGTATGTGCTAGGAGCTCATAATCCGCACACCTGGAACCGTATTGACACGTAGAGGCAAATTTTTCTCCACGTCACACCAACCGAGGAGGTATGACCGACGACTCGGAGCAGCCAGAAAACGGGGGAAACCTGCAACGAAGCGTCGATGACTACATCCGGAGTGCTCACTCGCCTCCTGCAGAGATCTTGGAGTTAGATTTCGTCTATGAGGCACTCGCCCACCCGAGACGGCGGTACATCATCTAGTCGCTCCTCTCGAGCTCGCGCTGGACGCTCAAAGAGTTGGCGACGGAGCTCGTCGCCTGGGAACGTGACATCCCCGAAGAGGATATCACAGCCACCGCTCGCGACGAGATGTACGTCTCGTTATACCACACTCACGTCCCAAAGCTGGTCAATTTGGATATTATCGAGGTCGAGGACGGCGAGACTGAAAAAATACTCGTCGCGGACAAAAACGCCGTGCAGGTGCTCGCCGTCCCCGAAGGGGCAGGAGCGAGTCTTGACGCCGCCCAAGAAACACATGCGCAAAGAGACTACGAACAGGGATAAACACGACCAAGAATAAGAAAACTCACAACCAGGAGTGACGCTAGTGGACGAGAAACCAGCCGATTCACGTCCTTCACACGAGACCGACCACACCGAACCCAAACCCGCACCCGCCGACAGGCGAATGGATGCTCCAACGCCCAGAGAAATCTCTGATGGTGATGGATGCTGGACCTTCGTGATACAAACTCACTATGACCCTACCGAGCCTCGCGACTTAACCACCCTGATTATGAGTGCGATCACTGAGACCGAGAACGTCTCACTGACCAACATCACGCACCCACGATTATACGAACTAGTGGATGTTACAGGATTTCAGGTGAGACAGCCCACGACTTGAGTCGTGGGATGAATCGCCGTCATCGTCTCCTTTCAGTGTGTGGCATAGTCTTAGGTGCTCTCCGCGCGGTTCTCTGTACATCCGACGCGGCACGTCCGCGCTCATACTGGGACAATCGGACACATTCGGACCTCCCGACCGAGGCTCGACGGTACCCCGTCGGAATACCTCACGTCAGGTACCGACGCTACATCCCCAAGTACCTCCGAATCCGTCGACACACCTCGTAATCCACTTGGAAACGAGTGGAGTAGTGGTGTTGAGGATAGGAGTAACGGCCGTTTGGCCCGGCCAGCACCTCGTTGGTGTGCGAACCGTACCCATCCTAACTCAACGGGCCGTCGCTCGTGGGAATCCCACGACTGTAGTCGTGGGAGGAGGTCAAAACCATAGAACGTACTCTCTTCGACCGCTCTGAGACGGTCGAAACCAACACGGACGCGACCGTCGAATTCCAGTACAAGCAATACAAGGTGCGCGTCGAAGCCGACGGCTGGGTAACTGTCTTTGATCGCTCCACGGAAGGAGCGACTGACGGAAAAACAGAGAAGATGTGAAGCCAAGGAGGTGAAAACATATCAGACGAAAGTGGGCTGGACTCACAACTGACTCGTTTCCACGGCTGGAGAACCTCGTCAGTCGGTATCACTATAACCGAGATGAAACGTTCGATTTGACGGCTGCCATCCTCAAAGCCGTCGCCAAAGCCGAAAGGGTTGACATCCTGTCCATCACTGGATCGCCGCTCTTGTACGACTCGGTTGACGCGGTGGCTCTCGAAAAATCCCTGTTTACCGGTTCGACGAGTGCTGTCCCTCGAGTAGTCCAGTTTTCATTTTACGACTATGAGATCACCGTTGAGAGCGATGGCTGGATTCAGGTGTATGAGCCAACACGTGAGTGACTCTCGCTAACTTGTCCAAGTGGACGTAAACCGCGTCCACCGATCTGATAATTGTCCGTCACCCACGAGGAGCTGATTCGCAGACGTGCTCGTCGCCGTGATCGGGTGGGACGGGTAACCCGCGCAGTCTTCGAACTTCGTACTCGAGGTTGCGTCGCTCGACGAGGCCGAAGCCGACGACGATGACTGCGAAGCCCAAGACGGTTCGGATGGGGATCGCCTCGCCGAGGACGACCGTGCCGACGCCCGTGGCCACGAGCGGCACCGAATAGCTGATGAGGTTTGCTCGAACCGGCCCGGCGCGGTCGATGAGACCGTAGTACGCTGGGAACGCAAGCGCCGTCGCGGGCAGACCGACCCAGAGAACGGCGACGAGCGCCCGGAGCGTTGGGGTGACGTCGGTCGGCGATTCGCCCATCAGCAGGCTGAGCCCGTGGACCAATCCAGCGGCGAGTACGAGCGCCCACGCCGTCATGCCGAGACCCGGGATCGAGCGATCGGTCCGGCGCAGGAGGACGCTCCCGAACGCCGCCGCGACCGCAGCACCGCCGACCAGAGCGACGCCGAGGGCGGTCTCTTCACCGGTCGTCGAGAGTGAGTTCAATCCGACGATGATCGCCACGCCGACCACGCCGAGCAGGATGCCGACCATTCCGACGAGGTCGACGCGCTCTTCAGGCAACAGCGCCAGCGCAAACAGCGGTGCTAGGACGGGAACGAGGCTGAAGATGACCGCGGCGGTCCCGGTGGTAAGGTATTGCTGCCCCGAAAAGAGGAGCGTGGCGTTCAACCCTGACAGGAAGACGCCGGCGATCGCGACCGCGATCACGTCGTTTCGGGTGTGCGGCCGCCAGTAGCCGCCGCGCCGGTAGACGTACGCGAGCAGGACGGCCGCTCCGATGTCGTAGCGAATCGCGGCGAAAAGCACCGGCGGGAGATCGACCAACCCGGCCTTGATGCCGACGAAGGCGGTACCGAAGGTCAACGAGGCGACGACGAACAACAGGAGTGTCCGACGACCCGATTCCGTTTCCGCTTCGTCCTCGTTCGCGGTCCGGCCGCCCGTGGCACTCATACTATTCGTACGCCAACCGAGCGCATAAGGGTGCTGAGGGGAAGCTCCACCGGAAACACGTTTCGTCTCGCTCACCGCAGCGGCGATTCGATCGTACGCGCTGGGGCACGCGACGGAAGCGTGATCAGCGCCGGAATACGCCGAGCAGTTTGTAGTCGTGATCGGGGGTGTACCGACGGAACAGCAGGCTGTTGGTCAGGACGGACACGCTGGAGAACGCCATCGCGGCGGCCGCCAGAACCGGCTGGAGCAGCCCGAGCGACGCAAGTGGAATCAGCGTCGCGTTGTACCCGAGCGCCCAGCCGAGATTTTGCTTGATCTTCGCCAGCGTCGCGTCGGAGATTCGAACCGCCTTCACCACGTCGAGTGGGTCGTCGCGCATCAGCGTCACGTCGGCCGCTTCAATGGCCACGTCCGTTCCGCTCCCGATCGCCGTGCCGACGTACGCCACCGCCAGCGCCGGTGCGTCGTTCACCCCGTCGCCGACCATCATCGCGCGCCGTCCCTCGTTTTGAATCCTCCCGATGGCCTCCGACTTGTCCTCCGGGAGCACCTCCGCGCGAACGTCCTCGGGGCCGATGCCGACCCGCTCGGCGACGGCGCGCGCGGTGCGCTCGTTGTCCCCTGTGATCATCAGCACGTCGACGCCGCGCTCCTGCAGCGCGGCGACCGCCCGCGCCGCGTTCTCCTTGACCGTGTCGGCGTTGGCGACGACGCCCGCGAGTTCGCCCTCGTTCGTGCCCACCGGCACACGGGCAACGAGCATCGCAGTCTTCCCCTCGTTTTCGAGGCGTTCCATCGTCGGCTCGGCCGTCGACGGATCGACGCCGTTGTCGCGCAGCAGCTTGCGGTTTCCGACCAGCACCTCCCCGCCGTCGACCGTTGCTCGGACGCCGTGTCCCGGGACGTTCTCGAAGTCTGCAGGGTCACTCACGTCAAGGCCGCGTTCCGCGGCTCCCCCGACGATGGCGCGGGCGAGCGGGTGTTCGCTCCCGCTCTCGGCCGTCGCCGCGAGCCGGAGCACCTCGTCCTCGGAGAGGCGGTCTCGCGCGGCGAGTTGGCCGCCGTCCGCCGTCGGATTGCGACCACCGGTCTCCGCGCCGGCGGCATCCGCCTCGCCGTCTCCGCTCCCCACGTCGCCGCCATCACCCCTCGCGTCGCTGCCGTCACCCCCCGCGTCGCCACCGTCGGTGATCGCTCCCCCCTCGGCGTCAAAGGCGATCACGTCGGTCAGCTCCATTTCGCCCTCGGTGAGCGTCCCCGTCTTGTCGAAGACGACCGCGTCTACGTCCTTGGCCCGTTCGAGAACGTCGCCGCCCTTGAACAGTACGCCGTTTCTCGCCCCGATCGTCGTCCCGACCATGGTCGCGGCCGGCGTCGCCAACCCCAGCGCGCAGGGACAGGCGATGAGCACCGCGCTCGCGAAGACGATGACCGCGAATTCGAACGCGGAAAGCGCCGTCGGCCCGCCCCCGACCAGCCCCCAGACCGGTAGGGCTCCGACGAAGCCGACGAGCGCCTCGGGGAAGAGGTACCAGACCGCCCCCCACAGAATCGCGTTCAGGATGACGGCGGGGACGAAGTACGCCGAGATGCGATCCGCGAGGTTCTGGATGTCCGGTTGACGGGATTGGGCCTCCTCAACCGTCCGGACGATCTGCTGGAGCGCAGTGTCTTCCCCAATTCTCGTCGCCCTGACGACGAGGACGCCGTTCTCGTTGACCGTCGAGCCGACGACCTCGTCGCCCTCGCCCTTCTCGACCGGAACGGACTCGCCGGTGACCATCGACTCGTCGACGGCGCTCTGACCCGCTACGACGACGCCGTCGGTCGGAATCCGCTCCCCGGGTCGGACTTTCATGTGGTCGCCGACCTCGACCTCCTCCAGCGGGATCTCGGATTCGTTTCCGTCGTCGTCGACGACGGTGGCCGTCTCGGCCTCCATCTCGAGGAGCTTCCGCAGCGCGTCGCCGGCCTGTCCCTTCGAGCGCGCTTCGAGGTAGTTCCCCAGCGTGATGAACACGAGGATGAGCGCGGCGGTGTCGAAGTACATCCCGCCGGCGACGAGTCCGAGTAGGACGACCACGCTGTAGAGGTACGCCGTGGACGAACCCAGCGCGATCAGGACGTCCATGTTGGCGGTCCCGTTCTTCGCGAGCGCCGTGTAGGAGTTCCTGTAGAACTGCCAGCCGAGCACGACCTGAACCGGCGTCGCCAGCAGGAACTCGACCCACCCGAACTCTACGCCGAGGATTGTCTCCGGCAGCACCGCCCCCCCGAGCAAAAACCGCTCCACGATGAAGAACAGGAGCGGGGCCGAAAGCGCAGCCCCGAACAGCGTCAGCCGGAGCTGCTTTCGGACCTCGACCCGGCGCGCGGCGTCACGTCGATCTCGATCGGACTCCTCGCCGTCACCGCCGTCGCGAACGGGCGTGTAACCGGCGTTCTCGATCGCATCATAGAGATCCTCACGGGAGACGTCCCGCGGGTTGTACTCGACCTGCGCCTCGTCGGTCGCGTAGTTCGCCTCCGTCTCGACGACGCCGGGCACGGATTCGAGCGCCCGCGCCGTCGTCTCGGCGCAGTTCGCGCAGGTCATATCCGAGATGCCGATCGCGGCCGTCGCCCGCTCCGCCCGGTACCCAGCGTCGTCGATCGCGCGGTAGATCTCGACGAGCGAGACTCGCTCCGGGTCGTACTCGACGGTCCCCTCGTCCGTCGCGAAGTTGACGTTCGTCTCGAAGACGCCGTCGAGCGAACGTAACGCGTCGGTGATCGTCCCCGAGCAGTTGGCACAACTCATTCCCCGGATGTCGAGTTGCGTTTTCCGCGTAGTCATTACACTAGACGAGGCGTCCCTCATTCATGCGGTTTGTTCTTTAGAATGGTAGCGACGTACGACCCCGTACTTTCGAATCAAAAGCTGATTCCAGATATGTCTTCCAATGGGTCGTCCGATCCGCGTTTCGCCGCGGGAACGAAGACGACGACGTGCTCCGCAGACGCGAGGTCGCGATCCCCATTTCGACGGATCCTTTCCGGATTATATATCAGGGGGCGGTCCCGAATCCATACCGGAGCACGGTCAGTGTGAGGAGTTTCGAATGACGTCGAATCGGTTGGTCGTCGACTCGCAAGTGCTCGCCCTAGCGCTCGCTCGGATGACCGAGTCGATCGGCAACTCGTTTCTGATCGTGGTTCTCCCGCTTTTCATCGGAAGCGAGTTGATAGCCGGGAGCACGTTCGGGTTGACCGAGGTCGCCATCACCGGCATCGTCCTCTCGCTGTTCGGGTTCGTCAACAGTCCGCTACAGCCGATCACCGGGCGGCTGTCGGATCGACTGAGACGACGCAAGATCTTCGTCCTCGTCGGTCTGGTGCTCATCGGAGCCGCGAGTTTTTCGTATTCACTGGCGTCGACCTACTGGCACCTGTTCGTCCTGCGCGTGTTACAGGGGGTCGCCGGTGCGTTGATCATTCCGACAACGGTCGCGCTCGTCAACGACCTGGCGACGTCGTCGAACCGCGGCGGGAACATGGGTCTGTACAACACGTTCAGACTCGTCGGATTCGGCGTCGGACCCGTCGCGGCCGGATTCGTGGTCTCCACCGGTCCTTACGAACTCGACCTCGGGGGGATCCGAGTCGGATTCGGGGGGTTCGACGCGGCGTTCTACCTCGCCACGTTTACCGCCACTCTCAGTTTCCTCCTCGTGCTGTTTTTGATTCGGGACCCGGAGATATCCCCGGCGACGGAGCAAGCTCCGACGGCGGAGAAAAGCGAGTCGACCGACGGATTTTCGATCTTTGACCGAACGGGTGCGGGAACGCTCGACCCCGTCTTCACCCTCGGCGTCGTCTCGTTTTTCATGGCGGTCGGAATCGCCATGTTCGCGACCCTGGGCGATATCATCAACGCCCGCCTCGATCAGGGTCCGACGCTGTTTGGCCTCCAGTTTGCCGCGTTCGTCCTCGCCCAGATACTCCTGCAAGTGCCGATCGGTCGCGCGACCGACTTCTACGGCCGGAAGGGCTTCATCGTGATCGGGATGGTCCTTCTCGTGCCCACCACGCTCGTGCAGGGGTTGCTTTACGACCCCTGGCTGATGTTCCTGGCCCGATTCGGGCAGGGCGTGGCCGGCGCGATGGTGTTCGCGCCCGCCCTCACGCTGGCCGGCGACCTCGCACCCGACCGGCGATCCGGATCGACGCTGTCGGTGTTGACGATGGCATTCGGATTCGGTGTGGCCTTCGGGCCGTTGCTATCGGGATTTCTGGTCGCGTTCGGCTTCGTCGTCCCGTTCGCGTTCGGCGCGGTCCTCGCGGCGGTCGGCGTGGTGCTCGTCTGGACGCAGGTCGAAGAGACCGTCACGCCGCGACGTTCGCCGTTTTGGGCGGATTGATCGTGAGGCGCTGGTTGCGATCCTCATCGAGCGCCGAGTTCTCGGTCGAGGACGTGGCGTCGGTCTTGGCCATTGACATCCTCCTGCGCGTTTACGCGCAGGAATCATCCGAACATATTATTCCACAGACTATTCCATAGAGTTACAATACTGGTCGAAGACACTACTGGTTGCAATGTTAGATAGTGGGGTTTTTTCTCATTGCAGGAGTTAAAACCCCGTCCTTCAGGGCGGGGATACAGCGCCGTCTTTGGGTGCGAAACAGTTACAGAGATTCCCGCCGTCTTCTGAGTGTCGGACGAATACAACCAACACACCAAACAACAGAGCGGAAGGAAACCCCTTCTGGCGCGTCCGAGTGCGACTCCAAGCAAGTAACTCCGAATCTGGCGACGACGTGTTTCGGTTCCGCCGGAACCGAAACGGCGGGTCCGAACACGGTGAGGATAGGAGTACCGGTAGTGTGGTGGTTCGAGACGGCTTCGCCGTCTCGTCATCACGAAAGACGCGGAGCGTCTTTCCGAACGACACTGCCAGCAGTCCACCAGTACCCTCACGGGACTGCGCTCGGAGATTCCAACTCCGACTGCGGTGGTGGAGTGCACACCTGCAAACACCCAATTCAGCAGAACCGGTCTGTGGGAAGCCCCGCCGTTTACGGCGAGGAGGATGTCACGCGCTAAAAAAGGACAGTGAAAGGGGAACACTGTCCGCAGGGATCAGCCTACTCGGTAAGTCGCCCCGGGCGGCTACAGCTCGTTCTCCCAAGGCCAGTCTTTCGCTTCCCCCCACGGCCACGACTCTGTCGCCTTCATCCCAACGTCGAATCCCTCTTCCACACAGTTTTGCCTTATCTCCTCAGCGTCGACGTGACTGACTTCAACATCGCGCTGGGCGAGTCGCGCGATGCCTGCGGCGCAGAGAATCGACAGATCGCGCAGGTCGCGCACGTCAAGTTTGTCGAGTGTATCGCCATGAGTGTGGCCCCACCCGCGCCCGCTTTCGTCTGAGGAAGATCGTCCTTGGACGCCCGCGACGCCACGCTGGACGAACGGCCAGTGATCGCTATTTGGTTGGATCTGGTCTTCGGTGGTAATGGGAATTCCGTACTCCTCGCTGACAGTGTTGAATACGTCGGCTATCGTTTCGAAGCCGTGACTGTGGATTTCGAGGTTCCGAGAGTAGCCTGCGCCGTCGATATTGACGATGCATTTCACATTGTGTAAGTCGTGGGTGTGGGTCCAGTAATACGACCCGTACAGGCCGGTTTCCTCGGCCCCGAAGACGACCAGGCGAACTTTCGTTTCCAACTCGTCTGCGACCCGCACCAGCATCTTCCCGACTTCGATGACCATGGCAGTCCCGAACCCGTTGTCGTTGGCGGCCGTCCCTACGTCATGTCCGTCCACGTGCGCCGTGAACAGCACTTCTTCGTCTGTGTCGGGACCAACGGTCCCCTCGACGTTGTGCGAGGTGCCGCGGCCAACCTCCGACATGACTGACAGGGTTGCCTCAACAGCGTCGTCATCGCAGTAACGCTGGAGTCGTGCGCCGATTTCTTTGCTCGTACCAATAGCCGGAATCGGCCCCGGTCCGTTCACGGCCCCGACGTTTCCTGTCGGTGGAAGTGCACCTTCGACGTGGTTGTAGAAAACGAACGCCGCGGCACCGGATTCAGCGGCGTAACGGTATTTTTCCGACCGGTGGACCCACCGACCGTAGTCGTCGGGGGTGAGACTGGACGCCATCGCAATGTCTCCCGAGAGGTCTACGGTCTCGAAGTCTTGGGGGAGACCGTATCCCATATCCACGAGTTTACCCGTCACCTCGCCCGATGGCGTCCCTGGCAACTCGACAAGTTCGTGCGACTGATCGAACGTTGTCTCTCGGTCGCCGTGAGCCACGGTGAGGCTAGCGTCGCCGCGCCACCAGGCTGGTATCGGAAACGCGTCCAACGAAACGTTGTCCAGCCCGATTGCCTCGAACGTCTTGGACACTCGGTCCGCACCGAGTCTTTCGCCCTCGTGACCCGGCATTCGGTCGTTTAGGTCCTCCAACTCGGTCAGGAGTTCCCATCCGACCGTACTTCGGTAGGCGTTTCCCACGACCTCGTCTGGTAGTTTGGTCATCGACATGTAGTGTGACATGGTTTCACAATAGTCTTCCTATTTATGGCAATATCAATGGTGATATAGTACAAAATATGTATCTAAACGGTTATAACTCGGATTTCACCGCTTTTGAAATTATATTTTAACTATTTCGTTACAATATTGTATACGTGACAAAGTCACCGGAAATATTTTGTAGGTCGGTTCACGATAACAGGTATCATGAGAGATGATAACACCCAAATGAAACGTCGCCGCTTTCTGAAAGCGACGACAGCGGGTGGAATCGTAGGTATGACGGCCTTGGCCGGTTGTTCAGATCAAGGCGGCGATGGGGCCGGTGGAGATAATACGGGCGGTGGCGCCAACAATAGTGGTCCAGGTTCAGGTCTTTCTACGTATACGTACGTGAACAATGCACAGAGCTACAACCCACCTAGACACGACGCGATCAATCTCATCGCGGACCAATTAAACAAGCTCGGGCTGGACGTGGAAGTCGACGTGCTCGAATGGGGCACGTTGTACAGTCGAGTGTCTGAAGAGTATAACTACAGCTTCGCGACGTGGCACACGTTTTTCGTTTCTGAACCGGTGATGGAGTTGAACAACCTGTTTAATTCCGAGAACACGGGGGCGGGTCAGGGTAACTATTCCGGCTACGAAAACCCCGAACTCGACAAGATGATGGCGAACTACCTGGCCGAACCGAATAGCGATACCCGAGTTGAGCTGGCTCACAAGATTCAGCGGACGCTGATGGACGACGTGCCGACAATGCCCATCACGCAGATGCCACAGGCGGCCATCTACAATAAGAATCAGGTTGGAAATTGGGAGGCGGATCTTGCGAACGGGTTCAACTCCTATTGGACCATGATAAACCTCGAGATGAAGGGCGGCGAGGACACCCTGAAGGGCTATTGGCCAGAGACACTGTCGACGATGAACGTACTGGGCCACAACGACGAGAGCAAGCACGTCTACCAGTTCAACGTGATGTACGACTTCTTGGTCCAAATTAACAATAATGCTGAACCTGACCCCGAGGTCAGCCTCGCCACGGATTGGAACCGAGTCGACGAAACCACGATGGAATACACCATCCGAACCGACCACTCATGGCATGACGGTGAGAATCTCACCGCCGAGGACGTAGCGTTCACATACAACTATATCAACGAGAATGAGGTGCCCCTGTACTCTACGCAGTCGGAGTATATCGACAATGCCGAAGTGATCGACGAGGAGACGGTTCGAATCAATATGTCTGAGCCGCTTGGTCCGTTCAATCTCGCAGTCGCGAATCTCATCCCCATTATTCCCGAGCATATGTGGGCTGACCGCAATAATCCGAGCCAGGCGAACATTCAAGAGCCGGTCGGTAGCGGTCCAATGATGTTCGACTACTGGGAGCAGGGAAGCGAATTTGGATTATCGAAGTTCACCGAGCACTTCGCGCCCGTCGATTTCGAAAAGCGGTTCTGGCGCGTTATCCCCGAGGCGTCCACGGTATGGGAAAACCTGATCAACGGCGACCTCAACTACGAACCGTTCGGTCGCATCGACCGTAGCCTCGATCAAAATCAAAACAACGAGAACATCGGTACGACGTTTCAGACCGCTCCAACGTTCTGGATGTTCACTCCCAACGAGCGCGAAAAGGGCCTCGGCGACAAGCAGCTTCGGAAGGCGATGGTCGAGACGATTCCGCGGACGCCCATCGTCAAGCAAATTCTATTCGGCCTCCCAGATCCCGGGTTCAACATCGTCTCATCAGCGTTCGGTTCGCTCCACACGGAGGACGTGCCCACGTACAAGGAGAGCCGAGAGGCAGCTCGGAACCGACTCAAAGAGGCTGGCTACACGTGGAACGACGATGGCATGCTCCAAGCGCCAAGCAACGACTGACCGATGGTGACCCAACTTCAATGTGGTCGTTCACATAAAGCAACGTAAACACAATAACAGTACAATAATATGGGAAAAGCGAATTTTGTCATAAGGCGCATACTCCAACTCATTGTGACGCTTTGGGCGGTCGGAACCGTGCTATTCGGGTTGTTTCGGCTCATGCCCGGCGACCCGACGTCCTACGTGGTCTCCTCGCAGATGACGCAGGAAGCACGCCAACAGATTATCGCGAGCTACGGACTTGACCAACCACTGCACGTTCAGTACATCAAGTTCCTCGAGAACCTACTAATGTTGGAGTTTGGTCGGTCATTCCACTCGAACCAACCGGTCACAGATGTCATCACGACCTACCTGCCGAACACGCTCGTGCTCATGCTGACGGCGTTCATTGCGGCTTACGCCATCGGTATCACGCTCGGTGTGTTATCGGGCTGGTATCGCGGCTCCCGGTTCGAGCGGAGTGCGGTCATTACCGCGCTGACCGCACGAAGTGTTCCTACCTTCTATGTAGGGTTGATCGTCCTGTGGATATTCGGTGCGGGCCTCGGCGTCATCCCGATGAGTGGCATGACCAGCCTCGGTACCCAAAACACGGGGTTTTGGGAGATGGTGTTCTCGGTGGACTTCCTGCATCATCTCTTTGCCCCGGCGTTGGTGCTGGGATTTTATTTCATGGGATATCCGCTGCTCATCATGCGCTCTAGCATGCTCGAAGTGCTCTCTGAGGACTTCATTGACGTCTGCCGCGCGAAGGGGCTGAAAGAGCGGACGATCATGTTTAGACACGCCGCGCGGAATGCCTTGCTGCCCATCGTTACGGCTGCGGCCATCGCTCTCGGCTACGCCGTCGGTGGAAGCGTCCTTATCGAGACGGTGTTCGCGTGGCCCGGCCTCGGTCGGGAGATGGTCCGAGCAGTGCTTCGGCGGGACTTTCCTGTCGCGCAAGGGACGTTTATGGTCCTCGCTTCGACCATCATCGTTCTGAACTTCGTCGCCGACTTGGCGTACGGATACCTCGATCCGCGGGTAACCTACGACTAAAATAATGGCTCAAGAAGAACAAACCAGACAGTCGATATTCGCCGACCTCGACGGCAGTTCATCCGACGAGGATATCAATAAGTGGCAACGGACTGCTCGCCTCTGGCGTGAGACGCTTCACGATCACTGGGGGAAGCTGACCGACGAACTATCGGTCAAGCTCTCGCTGATAACCGTGGCAGTATTCGTTCTTATCGCCATCTTCGCGCCATTCATTGCGACTCATAAGCCGCTCGAGCGCCAATATCAGGGCGACGCAGAGATAATTATCGACAAGTGGGCCGAGCCATCACTTCTTGGTGCCGACAACGCCTATTTCCTCGGGACGACCGCAGAAGGGTTCGACATCTTCAGCCAACTCGTGTACGGCACACGGGCGGCTCTGCTGGTCGGCCTCATCGCTGCAGTGTTCACCGCTGGGATCGGGACGCTCGTCGGACTCATTGCAGGGTACTACGGTGGGAAAGTCGACGATGCGCTGATGCGGCTGGTCGACTTTCTGTATGGAATGCCCTTGCTGCCGACCGTCATCGTCCTGGTCGCGGTACTGGGGCCGAGCCTGTGGAACATCATACTTTCACTGATAATTCTCCAGTGGCGTTCGACCGCTCGCGTCATTCGGTCACAGGCATTGTCACTCCGCGAGCGGCCATTCGTGAAGGCAGCGGAGGTCGCCGGTGCGAGCGACTGGCACATCATTAGCAGGCACCTCGTGCCCAACGTTCTGCCACTGACGTTCCTGTACGGTTCGTTTGGCATCGCATGGGCTATCCTCGCCGAGGCAGGCGTCTCGTTCATCGGCCTTGGCGACCCGAATACTATCTCGTGGGGTACGATGCTCCAAGCTTCGCGGGCGTATTCGGCGCTGCAGTTCGGTGCGTGGTGGTGGTTCGTACCGCCGGGCATCTGCATTGGGCTACTCGTGATTAGCGGCTTCCTCATCGGCCGTGGTTACGAAGAGATAACCAACCCCAAGTTACAATGAGTCTACTCGAAGTCAACGACATCGAAGTCTACTACGAAACCGAAGACGGTCCAGTGCAGGCGGTCGACGGCGTGTCGTTCGAGCTCGAAGAGGGCGAGAACCTCGGCATCGTCGGTGAGTCCGGCTGCGGCAAGACGACGCTCGCCAAGGCGATAATCGGCATCCTCCCCGACACCGGATACGTAAACGGCGGCAGCATCAAGTTCAAGGACGACGATCTCACCACGCTGTCCGACCCCGAGCGCCGCCGTCTCAAGTGGGAAGAAATCTCAATGATTGCTCAGTCAGCGATGAACTCGTTGGACCCCGTGTATACCATCCGCGAGCAGATTGTCGAAGCCATTGAGACACACCGACCAGGAACAGGTCGCGTCGAATCCAACGAGATGGTGACCGAGATGTTCGAACTCGTGGGGCTGGATCCCGACCGTGCTGACGATTATCCTCACCAGTTCTCAGGTGGGATGCGCCAGCGCGCTATGATCGCGATGGCCCTTGTGCTCGAACCGGCACTGATCTTAGCCGACGAGCCGACCACGGCGCTCGACGTCATTATGCAAGATCAAATCCTCAAACGTATCAATTCAATCCAAGAGGAAGTTAACTCCTCAATGCTGGTAATTACCCACGACGTGAGCGTCGTCGCCGAGACCTGCGACCGCGTCCTTGTGATGTACGCCGGGAAGGTGGCAGAGGAGGGACAAGTTGAGGAGATATTCAAGCAACCGTATCACCCCTACACGATTGGCCTAAAGCGGGCGTTTCCAAACATCCGAAAGATAGACCAAGACTTATTATCCATATCGGGTTATCCGCCTGAATTGGTAGACCCACCGCAGGGGTGCCGATTCGCAGCGCGGTGTCCGATGGCGACCGACCGATGCCACGAGGAAGAGCCTGAAGCACACTACACTGACGGCCTGCGATCGTACTGTCACTACGCCGAAGACATCAACACGGAACTGCGACCATACGCCGACGACCCGAGGACGTGGAACCAGGCCGCAGTAGCCCAGGATGTGGGGGACGACTGAGATGAGTGATGATGTACTCCTCAGGGTCGACAGCCTCAAAAAGCACTTTAAGGTCAGTCAGGGGTGGATAGCAAGTCTGATGCAGTCGATCTCCAACGGGGAGCCCGAATACGTCCACGCAGTTGACGGTGTCAGCTTCAATCTCCACGCAGGCGAGACGCTTGGGCTGGCAGGCGAGTCCGGTTGCGGGAAGACCACGACAGGGATGTCGCTCGTGAAACTCCACGAGCCGACCGACGGTGACATCGTGTATAACGACAAAGCGCTCTCTGAGGCTAGTGACGCTGAAATCAAGGAATTCCGGCAGAACGCGCAGATGATCTTTCAGGATCCGTTCGAGAGCCTGAACCCCCGGATGACGGTGTACGATATCGTAGCCGAGCCACTCCGCATCCATAACATCCGTAACGAGACCGCACGCGTCCAGCGTGCGCTAGAGTTCGCGGAGCTCCAACCCGCCGAACACTACTTCGACCAACACCCTCACGAACTATCGGGCGGGCAGCGCCAGCGGGTCGCCATCGCGCGAGCGCTTGTGCTTGACCCCGATTTCATCGTCGCGGACGAACCGGTGTCGATGCTTGATGTGAGCCTCCGAGCCGGAGTCTTGTCGCTGCTTGACCGAATGACCAACGAGTTTGGACTCTCGGTCGTCTACATTAGCCACGACCTCTCTTTGCTCCGACATATGTGTGACCGTCTCGCCATCATGTATATGGGTAAAATCGTCGAGAAAGGGCCGACAGACCAAATAATCGAAAATCCCCAACATCCGTATACGCAGGCACTCATTAATGCAGTCCCTGTGCCTGACCCGGAAGTGGGGCGCGAGCGGGTTGAGCTGCAGGGCGAAGTAGGCGACGTCATCGATATTCCGACTGGCTGTCGGTTCAAAGCGCGCTGTCCAGAGTACATTGGGGATGTCTGCGACAAGGTCGTTCCACCGCTAGAACAGAAGGCGGACATTGACGCAGACCAAGACATCGCGTGCCACCTCTACGAGAGCGCCGACGGGTTCAACCCCCACAACGAGTTACCGTCCAACCGTCGAACAGGCGACGTTGCCACGAGCGACGACGCCGAGTCAGCGCCAGCAATCGACTGATCCTGCGCTCTTCTACTCCCGCTTGCAGACGGACATCAATTCCGTCACCGCGAACCGAAGCTGAGATTTGTGTTTCCCACAGAGCTCGTAAGTACCTTCTGGAGGGCGTCGAGCGCTCAGTCCAAGCGGACTGGAGCACCTCAAATGGTAGTCCATCGAGACGCCGTCGATTTACCTGAATTGCAGGCGGATAAGGCGCCTTCCTCACCGAGCGCTGACGGCGCGAGGAAGGAAGGGATACGCCCGCCGTCTTCGGCTTTCTGACGTGTGCGCTAGCGTGATGTACTATCCCACCAATGCGGTACTGTGCATGATAGTAGAACGGGTTGGGGGTTCAACTCCTCGCACGCACTGCGCAGTGGGGTCAGATAGGCATGGGACGGGCTGAATCGACGCCTCTGGAGACTGCGACCGCTGTGGATTCCGTGTGAATCTGTAAGTCGCGTCGGTGACCGAGGAAGCTCCCACCTCAAGAAGCGAGGGGTGGGTAACCCCGAGCGCGGTAGGTGGGGGTAGTTCACCCCCGTACATCGTATTGTGTAGTCATCGGTTGCGTCCTCAGTCCAAGACGGCCTGCGGCAGCGTTGTCGGTCAAACTTCGGCGTCGTACGCGCGTCCCGTACGGATTGGCGTGGGCCGTACCTTCACTGGCACGATCGCTCGACTCATCGATCGTCTCTACAAGAGCGGTCACACCGGGTGTTTCCGCAATAACGATTCGTCGTCTGGAACTGCCATATCGAGGAGGGGATCGTTCTCGTAGACTGCTACGCCTTCGTAGCGACTGAGGACATATCCTGGGTGCTCGGCTCTCACTTGCGTCTTCGTTTCTCCGTGGGGAGTGACGATATCTGCAACCACCTGTCCCGGTTCAACCGATTCCCCCTCTTGTACCCTGTATCGAACGATTCCTGCCGTGTCTGTGTGTGGATGCACAGACCGTTTAAGATCATTTTCGGCAGGAAGGGTGAATTCTGCCGAGACCGTCACCGGTTCAGCAACCATCCCAGACGCGTAGAGTACGTTGTGCAACCCGCCGACGGCCGCCTCACAGACGTCTTGTTCTACAACGAACCGCCCACCGAGTTCCGGAGTGAACGCCGGAATGCCATCTTCGGTGGCGGCTGCGCCAGTTAACGTATGGTCTAGTGACCGCCGCTTGGTTTCGTCGCAACCAAATTGATTGACGACAGGAAGGCCGAACGCATCAGTGAGTTCGACAATACGGTCACGTAACTCGATCGCTGTCGTTTTCTCTCGGTGATCTCCGTAGGTCACTCGTGGGCGGATCGTATACGGGTACGTCGCGATCCAGGATGTGTGAAGCGAGATAACCGCATCTGCGCTTGCCCTGATAACCTTGTACACGCGCTCACATATCAACCGCTGGACGCTCGGAGGTATCTCGTCGGTTCCACTCTGGAGTCCAAAGTACCGGTTTGGGTCTTCATCGTGATAGTACGAGGTTCGAGCGTTCGTCCGGAGCCCAGATGGGTTCATGATCGGGACACAAACGACGGTCCCTTGAAGCAACTTATCTCGAATGTGGGTCACGAACTCATGTATCGCTGTCATTCCGGTCGGCTCATCACCGTGGATCGTTCCGGTCACCCAGATTGTCGGTCCCGGGTCTTCCCCGTCGACAATGATGACTGGGACCTGTTCTGGTTGCCCTGTCGGTAACGTAGTGACGGACAAGTAGCCAGTAGAAACCTCACCGGGCACTGACTCTGCTGTGCCGACCTTCATAGGTCTCTCAGACGAATAATCGTGCTAGTCTGGACTCTCGAAACGTGCTGTGACTCTTTTGGCAAATCACGCAACCGACTCGGCACGACAGGAGTAGTCCGTTGTTTCTGACTGACTTGTTGTCTTGTATTGGGATAATTCCCACACCGTTTAATAGTGTTTTTATGATACATGGTGGTCGTATTTAGTCGTGTAGTTGGCGTCTTTCTTCTCAGTAATCAATTATACTGATAATCCCCATGGGTGAAAAGCCGTAACGAACTTACATAACACCATCGACTGCTACGCTGATGATGATGTGCTCGTGGGTCATACCTCCTGCAGAAATCATTCCCCTGAACATCTTCTGCTAGTGATCTCTACTACACTGACGCCACCGATGCCGGTCGGAACAGTTCAGGAAGCGTATAAACGACTTCTACGGCCAATTTGGGGCCAAAACTCCCGATGACGTGAATTTCGAGCGCAAGCCTCGCCCTTTAGGGCGGGGTCGAGCGATAGGCCCGGCCCGAAAACCACAAATGTTAGGCCCTCTGGCGTCGCACACGGCGGTAAGCCAATCGCGTAAACTCTCAATCGGGAGATCCGGGGTCCCTCCCGTAGTCGCGCCGTGTCAAAACGCTCCGGGCGTGGATGCGGTTGGGCGAGGTTGTACGAGCGCCGGGGGAAACCGCCGTCGTGTGCCACCTGGCTTGGCGGCGAATTCGCCACCGAGCAATCAAAAACTACCCCATTCGCGGTTGTCCACTCCGCCGATGCGGTCTGGTGGAGTCCGGTCGATGGCACGGCCCGTGTCGGCCCCGTCGAAAGGGCGGGACCGAACGCACACGTCCGGACGGTCGCCCCTGTTGCGGTTGGGCGACCGGGCGTGTGTGGAGCCACAAGCGGGGGAGTCCGCACTAAGACGGACTGGCGTCGTCATGCGCCCACCGCCCCGACGTGGTGCTCACGAACCCGGTACTCCCTCCGGGGAAGAAGTTACCGCCGGGGTAGCGTCGGAGCGCCCGACGTGATTCGGAAGACCTTCGGTCTTCCGTCATCACGAAACGGCTTCGCCGTTTCGAACGACCCCACGGAGGACTCCTCGCGCTTCAGCGTGGGGAGGATGTCAAAGTGGACACCTTCGTGGCCGAACCACTTCGCATCCGTACCATCACCAACGAGACGATGCGGGATCAGGACGACTGACGCTAGTGGCATCCTCTCCGTGCTTACTCGACGGGCCGAAACGTCGTCCGGAGGCGAATGCCGGGCGCGGTCACCGCGTACGGAATATGCGACTTGTGTTTCTCGTCGACGCCTGTGACGGTGTCGCGAATATCTCCAATGGCGGTTACTCCGCGGAGCGTCGCAGGATCATATACAAGAGACACACCCTCAATATAGCCAGCGCGATCGCCATTTAGGAGGCGATAACCCTCCGCAACGGGGAACGCGGCGCAGCCTCGGCCGATTCGGTCGTCAGTCTTCCGGTCGATATCCCGTGCATAGAGGGCGCTGGCAGGCATGACGCCCGACCGCTGGACGCGTTCGAATTCGTCACGAACCCACGGATCATCGAATCGTTCGACAAGAACGTCGGCCCCGTCGCAGAGGGTTGAGTCAGTTGCATCGCCAGGTGCGACCTCTAAATGACGCGCATGAATCCGTGGCGGTTGTTCAAAGCTGACACTGTGCACCGCGTTTCCGGCGGGGAACACGTCTGCTTCGGCCCCAGTAGTGGTATTGTGAAGATATCGGGTCACAATTCCGTTCTTGACTAGTTGTACTGGGGTTGTCGGTCGGAGTTCAGCATCGTAGCCGCGTGCGGCCCACGACCCAGCATGAACGGTGTCCGCTATCGTTAGCGACTCAGGACCGAGTTCGTCGCCGACTTCATACGGACTTAGACCCATATCCCTCATATCGGCTTCGAGGTAGCGCGAAACAAAGGCGAATAACTGCCCCGCCGCACACGGACTCAAAACAGTTGTCATCTTACCGGTTGGCACGTCAGTTGCGACAGACTGCTCAAACGCCCGCGCGTCGACGGCCGCGGCTTCGAACACGTCGTGGAGGTCGTTCAGAAACGCTGCTCCCTCCGTAGACCCGGCGTGGCGTCGAACCGGTGGACCGTCCCGAACGGCGAGGGTGTACTCCACGCTCGCACGGTCCAGTGTCGTGCGGACGGTGCTTTCAGTGGTCGTCGCCATTGTCTCCTCAATGTGTGTATCGGCGTAGTTGACCCACTGACGTTCGATGTCGACATCGCCGGCCGTCGCAAGACCGGCTTCGACAAGCGACCGCTTTGTTTCTAGTGGCACGTCGTCGATTCGATCAGTCGCCCATCCGCCGTGGACGGCTCTGTGGGTGGTGAATTGATCAAATCTGGCGGAGTCAGCCTGTGCGAGAAATTTGCCGCCGCGAACTGCTCTATCCGCTACGTCCGCTAACGCCGCCTCGTCTAACGTCGTCGTATACCGGTAGTCAGCGGCTCCGTCGGCGAAGACACGGCACCAGACGCCAGTTTCGTCGAACGTGAGTTCGTCCCGCGGGCCGTTCTCGGTCACGATGAGGTCCGTCTTCGCCTGCGAAACGGCCCCGACCTCGGCGTACGCGACGTCGTCGTCGGTTTCGAAGCGGTCGAGTAACCACTCCATCGCCGCTATCGGCTCGTCACTCCCGGTCATGCGAGAGGGTACCTAACCATGGGGTATGAAATCCCCGACTAGCGGTCGGCGTCGCTGCGATCGGCCGCTTGAACGTATTGGGGTCCAACACAGCTATTGGCGGTTCTCGCGTTGCTGTGCATCCGCTTCCGCCTCATACAAATCGGCGACGATGGTGTCTTGTAATTTCCGTCGGAATTCCCACACACCGGCCAACAAAACTAGAAGTCCAATCACCGCACCGCGCACCGGTGTCCCCGCAAGTGCAAAGTAGACGAACGCACCGACGGCGAACATCAGTGAAAGACTAAGACCGACCGTCGCCCACCCATTCCGCCGTAGTTTGGAGTTCGGCATACGTCTCCGTATCAAGAGCCCACGTATCAACCTTCGGGAGATTGAGCACTGACGGGCTGCATCGGCCCCGGTAGCCAAACGCTTGACTGGTCTACGCTGGTTTCATACAAACCTCAAGGTAGATACCCGCGCTGTAAGGCGCGGGTATGCGCTCGCACTATCTATCATGGGAGGTCCCTCCAGTGTCGCCACTCTAGGACAGACAATCCGAGGCCGAGCGTGGCACGTCCGAGTGAAGGAGATGGCTCTCGCCGTTGTGTCTCTCACGCTCCTCCTCTGTGCTCCCAATCACAAACCACTTACAAACAGAGCCAGCTTCCGGTGATGCTGCACCGCGGCCACGAGCAAACACCGCCGGTTGACATCCTCCCACGACTGAAGTCGTGGGCTTCCGCTCGTTACATGTCATCGATAGCGAATCGCCCACGGCGTCGTGCGTTACGGGAGACCCTGACCGATGCAACGAGGGGCCGAACGGATCGCATCCCTCCTCAACGATGCGTCGGACGGTCACGGCTCGCGGTGACGCGTCGGGAATGTACCGGTCGGAGCAGAGGAGAACGGCCTGTCCGCCTTCCGCTGACCCGAACCGTTTAATGAAGTCCGGGGACGTCTGGGCGACGAACACATGGAGCCAGACGCAACTATCTACGACGAACTCGGCGTGCCGACGGTCATCAACGCCGCCGGAACGAAGACCCGCATCGGCGGGAGTCGTATCCGCCCCGAAGCCGCCGAAGCGATGCGCGATGCAGCGAACTCCTTCGCGCGCATATCCGACCTCCAGGCTCGGGCCAGCGAACTCATTCGAGAGTGTACGAACGCCGAGGCCGGATACGTCGCCAGCGGGGCCGCCGCGGCGATGGTGCTCGCGGCCGCCGCCTGCATCGCTCGCGACGACCTCGGTGCCATGCACCGTCTACCCCACACCGACGGCGTCGCCGACGAGGTCGTGATGGCTCGAACCCATCGTACCGGCTACGACCACGCCCTCCGCGCGGCGGGGGCGACCATCGTCGACGTCGGGACGAACGACCGCTACCTCGGAACCGGCGCGACGAACGTCGAACCGTGGGAGATCACAGACGCCATAACCGAAGAGACCGCCGCCGTGGCGTACGTTCAAAAGGAGTACACTGAACCGGCGCTGGAGACCGTCTGCGAGCGGGCCCACGAGTTCGACGTTCCGGTTATCGTCGACGCCGCCGCCGAACTGCCACCGAAGCGCAATCTCACGCGGTTCGTCGAGGCAGGGGCCGACCTGATCGTCTTCAGCGGTGGCAAGGCGATCCGCGGACCGCAGTCGACGGGCATCCTCGCGGGGCGGGCCGATCTCGTCGAGTCGGCCGCTCTGCAGCACCTCGACATGCACGCTTCCGAACCGGTTTGGGACCCGCCAGCCGACTTGATCGACGTCGGGCGATTCGACGGGGTGCCCCGACAGGGGATCGGCCGCTCGCTCAAGGTCGGTAAGGAGGAACTCGCGGGCCTCATCGTCGCGCTGAAGGCGTTCGTCGACGAGGATCACGATGGCCTGCGCAGCGAGTGGTCCGAGCGCATCGAGCGACTCGCCGAGCGAGCGTCGACTCTCGACGACGTTACACACGCCGTCACCGGAGGCGGGAAGGTCAGCGTCGCCCCGGAGCTCGAACTGTCGATCGATCGAGCCGCCGGCGTCTCGGCCGCCGATCTCGTCCGCCGGTTACGACGCGAAGATCCCCGCATCTTCGTTGGGGCGGACGCGGTATCCGAGGGGACGCTCAGCATTAACCCGATGTGTCTAACCGACGAGGAGGGACGGTACGTCCTCGATAGACTCGAAGCGAACCTTTGACGCGCAGTTGCGGCGAACGACGATCGCAGGCGGCGACCGTTCACGAGCGTTTGATCGGCTCAGCTGGGATGACGTCGAGAGGGAATCTCCATGCGGCGCGAATATTTGACATAACGAAATGACTCAGCGTGGAGCGTGCAAACGATCGCCATCGTCGGACGCCCGCGGACGGTTCGCCTCCGCGCGGAGCGGTGCGCACTCCTCGACGACGTGGCGGTGTTCGCTGCGGTGTCCCCGACCTCCAGAAGGTGCTCTCGCGAGAAGACACGGTCGCAAACGGCGAAGGTGTCTTCGGCCACGCTTGCGTTCTCGCACCAGGTGCTCTACCGGGCTATACAGTATCACGCTCAACGTCCGCCTCGAGGACCCAGTGGCACGCACCCGCGAGTGCACCGGCGACGAGGGTGCGGACATCTGCGTCGAGATCGAAGCCGCCGGCGACGACGACGACATCGTCGTAAAAACGATTCTACGCCCGTGAACCGATGGTGAGTGGCCCGAAGGGAAGAGAATAGCTACGCACTAGTCGTCGCGACGGCTTCGATCTCGACGCGGATGTCGACAGGAAGTTCGACGACCTGGACCGCGCTCCGGGCGGGGTACGGGTCGCTCATGTACTCCGCGTACACCTCGTTGACGGCGTCGTAGTCGTCCATGTCCGTGAGAAACACCGTCGTTTTGACGACGTCGGCGAGGGAGGCGTCCGCCGCGGCGAGGACGGCCTCGACGTTTTCGAGCGTGCGACGCGTCTGTTCGTCCGCGTCCGTGCCGACGACGTCCCCGCTTTGGGGATCGATCGGGCCCTGCCCGGAGACATATATGCGGTCGCCGTCGCGGATCGCCTGTGAGAATGGGCCGATACTCGGCGGTGCGCCGTCCGTTGTGATCTCCTGCATTATGGACGACCGTCCCTTCCGAACGATCAAAGCCGTGTCGGTCGGCTGAGACGGTGGCGGTGGTCGCGCCGTCATCACATACGTTTATCTCGGCTTCCTCCGCGACGAGATGGACGCGGGACCGCGCTGAAAATCGGCAGCGTTCCTCTGCGTTTGTTCGTCGTACTGGCGCATTTTTGGCTGATGCGACCCTGGCCGTACTGTCCGCGACCACTTCGCTATTGGCTAGACCCTGCCACGGCGACCTCATTTATATATTTGCTACAACTGTTTGCAACAGCTATTTGTAACGGTTGTATGTAACGATCGACCGCACTATCCTTGCAGATTCCGATGGGTTATGTGCGGCGAAGCGGCCGATCGTGACGGCGGTGCCGTCGGCGAGAAGGGATGTAGCGATACCGTTCCGGTCGGTGCGCGAGGCTCGTCGTCGTTCGCTACTCCTCGTTTGTGATGGTTTCCCACGACTACAGTCGTGGGCTTTCTCCTCGAACCTCTGTAAACGGGCGAATAGTGGCCACAGGTTGGACTTGCCGGTTCGCCGCTGAGGTGAGGATCGTCCCGCTGCTTGAACGTGACGTCGGGGCGACTCATACGATGAGATGGACTACCCGGACGATGGTTATTTGATAATAATTCAACGTATTAAGGAAAAGCGGGATATTATTTGCTTGTCTGACTAGATCCTGGGAAATCAGACGAATCAATCGGTTGACCACCCGAAGTTTGATAACACTAACCAGGATTGGACGTACTATGGATCGTTCGGGAAAATCGGTGATCGTGACCGGTGCGGGTTCCGGCATGGGTCGGGCGGTCTCCAAGCGGTTCGCTGAGCGCGGGAAGCGCGTCGCTTGCGTAGACGTCGACGCAGACGCTGCGGAGGAGACGGCGGTCAGGATCGAGCGCGACGGCGGTGATTCGCTCGCGATCGAAGCGGATGTGTCACGCGCGACCGACGTAGAAACGATGGTCGAACGGACCATAGAAGCCTTCGGGCGCATCGATGTCCTCCATAACAACGCAGGCATCCCACAGCGAGCGACACCCGTTGAGGACGTCTCTGCGGACGAGTGGGATCGAATCCTCGACGTGAACTTAAAGAGCGCGTTTCTCGGCGCGAAGTACGCTCTCCCTCACCTGCGCAGGAGCGGTGGCGTCATTCTCAATACCGCCTCGACAGCGGCGATTCGGCCACGAACCGGTCTCTCCGCGTACGTGGCGTCGAAGGGAGGAATGGTCGCGCTAACGAAGCAACTGGCCTACGAACTCGCGCCCGACGTCCGCGTGAACGCCCTCTGCCCGGTAGCGACGGATACGCCGATGCTGACAGGGTTTGCCGGCGGCGATCTCAGCGTCGAGGGGATGCAGGAGACGATTCCCCTCGGCCGTCTCGCCGAACCGGACGACGTCGCCGCAGCGGCGATCTTTCTCGCCAGCGACGACGCTGCGATGATAACTGGAACCGCGCTCGAGGTCGACGGAGGGAGGGACATCTGATGCCCACTCGGCGAGACGTGTACGACGCCGTCGACGCTCAACGAGACGAGACCGTCGCCTTCCTCTCGGACTTTCTCCGAATCGAGACTGAAAATCCCCCGGGTCGAAACTACCGCGAAGGGGCGAAGTTCCTCGGCGATGCGCTCGCAGATCGAGGATACAAGGTGGAGTACGTCGACGTTCCAAAAGAAGCAGTGGAGCGCCACTATCCCGATCGAATCGATCACGAGCGGGTCAACGTCGTCGGACGCAAACCGTTCGGAAACGGTCCGAACGTTCATTTCACGGGGCACTTCGACGTCGTCCCGGCCGGTGAAGACTGGACGAGGGATCCGTTCACTGCCCATCTCGAGTGTGGGCGGCTCTACGGACGAGGTGCGAGCGACATGAAATCCGGTATCGCCGCCAGCCTCCTCGCGATCGACGCGCTCGAAGCGGCCGGCGTCGAACTCGCCGGTTCGATCACGCAGAGTATGACCATCGACGAGGAGACGGGGGGATTCACTGGCCTCGGGTACCTCGTCCGAAAAGGGTATCTCGACGACACCGATTACTGCGTCTACACCGAGTGTTTCGATTCCTCGCGCGTCTGTCTCGGTCATCGAGGTGTTCTGAAATTCCGGGTCGTCGCGCGCGGACGGAAAGCGCACGGCTGTATGGCCCACGAGGGGACGAACGCTATCTCGGCGATGAATAACTTCCTCACGCGGATAGCGGAGTATCGAGAGGAACTCCACGAGCGAACGACTTCCCTTCCAGTCATTCCCGAGGACTCCCGGCGAGCAGACATCTCGGCGACGATGGTGAACGCGGGCTACTCCGAGAACGTCGTTCCCGACCGCTGCACCGCGACCTTCTACCGGGTTCTTGTCCCCCACGAATCGGTCGAGCTCGCTCGCCGCGAGATCAGACAGCGGATTGGTGACGCGGAGACGAGCACCGGGGTCTCCTTTGAGTACGAAGAGATCATGTTCGCTGAACCGACGAGCGTCTCCCAGGACTGCGAGGTGAGCCGAACCTATGCGCGGAACGTCGCGGCGTTTCACGGCGAGGCGGAATTCGTAATTTCGCCCGGGTCGGACGATCAGCGATTCGTCGTCAACAACGCCGGCGTCGAGGAGTGTATCGTCTACGGACCGGGCCTTCTCGAACAGGCCCACGTCGAGGACGAGTACGTACCCGTCGAAGAGGTACTCACCGCGGCGAAAGTGATGGCGGTCTCGACGGCTGAACTCATCGGAGAGCTACCGGTCTGACGTTTTCGCCCATTGAGGAGCGCACCGGCGGATGCCTTTGAACCGCGATCGAGGGACCTCACTCGAATCCGTCTCACTCAGGCGTCGGGCCATCGTTCGATGTAGATCGTCTTGTCGGTGTAAAAGTGGATCATGTCCTCTCCCTGGGCGTGAAGGTCGCCGAAGAACGACGCTTTCCGCCCGCCGAAGTGGAAGAACGCCATCGGACCGACGGTCCCGAGATTGACGCCGAGGTTCCCAGCTTCGGCCTCGTGTTTGAATTTGTTTGCGTCGACGCCGCTCGTCGTGAACAGACTGGCGGCGTTTCCGAATCGACTCCTATTGAGGCGGTTGATCGCGACGTCGATATCGGCGACCGGCGAGAGCCCCAGGACCGGACCGAAGATCTCCTCCTGTGAAATGACCATGTCTTCGGTCACGTCGCCGAAGACCGTCGGTCCGAGGAAATTCCCGTCCTCATGTCCTTCGACGGTGACGTCGCGGCCGTCGTGGAGAAGCGTCGCACCTTCTTCGATACCCGTCTGGATGTGGTCACGAACGCGTTGTTCGTGCTCACGGCTGATGAGGGCGCCGATGTCCGTCTCTTCGTCGAGTCCGTTCCCGACCGTCTGGTTGGCGGCGATCGTCACGACGAGATCAGCAAATTCGTCGTAGACGGATTCCTCGACGAGAACGACGTCGTTAGCCAAACACCGCTCGCCAGCGCACGCGCACGCCGAACTCACGGTCTTTTCCGCGGCAAACGCCAAATCGGCGCTCTCCGTCACGATAATGTGATTTTTCGCCCCTCCTTGGGCCTGAACGCGCTTACCGTTCGCGGCTGCCTTTTCGTAAATGAGTTCCGCGATCGGGGTGCTCCCGACGAACGAAATACCTGCGACGTCGTCGTGTTCGATGAGCGCATCGACCGTGTCGGCGCCACCGTTCACGAGGTTGATCACGCCGTCCGGAAACCCAGCCTCGTCGATCAGCTCGAACAGCTGTTGAGCGGTGAGCGGATCCTGCTCGCTCGGTTTGAGGACGAACGCATTCCCGGTTGCGACAGCGTACGGAAGGAACCAGAGAGGGATCATCCCAGGGAAGTTGAACGGCGTTACGGCGGCAAAGACGCCGAGGGGCTTCCGAACCGCCGTTTCGTCGATCGCTGGCGCTGCGTTCGGTAGGTGACCCGCTTGCATCATCGTCGGGATCCCGCACGCGACCTCGACGTTCTCGATCCCCCGCCGGAGCTCACCGCGGGCCTCCTCGAGCGTTTTTCCGTGGTCGTGCACGAGAATCCGCGCGATCTCGTCCTGCCGTTCTTCGAGAAGTTGCTTGAATTCGAACAAGGGCTGAATCCGTTCTTCGACCGGACGACGCGACCAATCTTCGAATGCTGCCTGTGCCGCCGTGACGACCTCGTCCACTTTGGCCCTCGACGTGAACGGAACGGTGCCCACGTGCGCGCCCGTCGCCGGGTTAGCTATGTCGAGCCCTTCTTGGGTCGGGGTCTGCCAATCGCCGTTTACGTAGTTCCTGGCGGTCACGTGCTCGGACTGGATTTCCGAAGGTTCCATGGGTGAGTATCTACGACGCCGTGCAATAAACGTTAGCCTACGATCCAGCCGTTCCCGGTCATATTCGAATATTCTTCTCCTGGATGGCGGATACTATTGATATTGTATCAAGAATGAGCCAGTAGACCAAAGATTAATCATTCAAGAGACAGCATCTGCGAGCGTATGACTAGCAAGAAGGAAGCGGCGCTCGAACGGGGAGACGGGCTCAACGAAATCGAACGGTTAGATCGTGAGTTCGTGTTCGGCACGTGGTCGTACCAGAGCGAAGTGAGTCCAACGCAGATCATCGGCGCCGAGGGCGTTCGGTTCACGGACGCGGACGGAAACGAGCGCATCGACCTCTCGGGGCAACTCATGTGCTCAAACCTCGGACATTCGGCCGACGCGGTCGCGGACGCGATCGCCTCACAGGCGCGCGAGGGTGCGTATTTTGCGCCGGGATTCACCACCGAAGCGCGCGCCCGCCTCGGAGAAAAGCTCGCAGAAATCACACCCGGCGACCTATCCAAGACATTCTTCTCAACCAGCGGGACGGAAGCCGTCGAAGCGGCGATTAAGATCGCCCGATTCTACACGGGAAAGCGGAAAATCATCTCCCGATACCGGTCGTACCACGGTGCGACTTACGGATCGATCAGCGTCACAGGAGATCCTCGCCGGTTGATGGCCGAGCCGGGTATCCCCGGGATGATCAAAGCGCCGGACCCGTACGCGTACGGTTCGACGCTCGATCCGATGCAGAGTCTCGACTACATTGAGGAGATGTTGATGCTCGAGGGAGACACCGTCGCGGCAGTCCTCGTCGAACCGATCGTGGGATCGAACGGTATCCTCGTTCCCCCGGACGAATACCTCCCAAACTTAAAGCGGATTGCACACGAGCACGACGCCTTGTTGATCTGTGATGAAGTCATGTCCGGATTCGGGCGGACCGGAGAGTGGTTCGGCTGTGACGTCTTCGACGTCGCGCCGGATATCATGACGATGGCGAAAGGTCTCACTGGCGCTTACGCGCCGCTGGGCGCAACGATCGTGACGGACGAGATCGCCTCCTACTTCGAGGACAATATGTTCTGTCACGGCCACACGTATTCGGGACACCCCGTCGCGGTCGCTGCGGGCCTCGCTGCGATCGAAGCGTACCAGGAGAACGATGTAATCGACCACGCCCGCGAGGTCGGATCGTACTTGGGCGAGCGCTTAGACGAACTCGCGACGAACCATCCGAGCGTCGGAGACACCCGCGGCGTCGGTCTATTCCGCGGTATCGAGCTGACGAAGAGGGAGGACGACCGAAAGCCGTTCGGTCGCCGGGAAGACAAGGTTTCGAAAGGGTCGACGGTCGTCGACGAGGTCGCTGCCGAAGCGTACGCCCAGGGCACATACGTTGCAAATATGATCAACACGCTCATTATCGCGCCTCCGTTGACGATTACAGAAGCGGATATCGACGAGGCGGTCGGCACTCTCGATGCGGCGCTCGACGTCTCGGATGCGGCGATGGACGAGTGACTCGCTCATCACTTCCCTGATTCACGCTCAGGGGCGGGGATAGTTCCGATTCGGTTTGGAAACAAACGAATGAAAAACGTCTACGATTTCCGATTGCGACCGGAATCTTTTCGAATATCAGTCGAACTATTCAGCAGTAGATTAAATAATGTTCGGGATCAACGGGTTGCTGATGGATTCTTCAGCGCCTAACGAAGGTGATTTCGACGAAAAAGATCTTCAATTGCTCGAGCACGTCGAGGACGATTTCGATAAGAGTCTTGAGGAGTTGGCGGACGAGCTCGATCTCTCGAAGTCCGCCATCCACTATCGGCTCAAAAAGCATCGTGAACGCGGCGTCATCAAGAGTGTAAACGCAACGCTCGATCCGCTCGCATTCGGGCTAAATATGATGGTGATCACGAACGTGTCGGTCACGCACGAGCGCGGCTACGCCGAGGAGATCGGCGAACGCCTCTCCGCAGTAAAGGGAGTCGAGCAGGTCTACTACACGATGGGCGATGTCGATTTCGTGGTGATCTCTCGGGTTCAGAACCGTACGCAGATGAACGATCTCATCGACGAGATCATAAGCATCGACGGGGTTAACGAGACGTCCTCACAGTTCGTCATGAACGAACTGAAAACTGATCGAAAAGTAATCTCGAACATGTCCGAGCAAATGCGGGCCGGCATCGGCAGCCGCACCGACTAACCGATCTTCTCTCCACTTTGTATTCGCGCTGTTTGAAGCAGGACTGCCCGCTCGTGAAAGTGGACAGTGAGGATTGGCGATATTCATCTGATTTCTTACTATTTCAGTAAATTTTAATAGAGAGTGAATAGCTAACGCATACCAGGATATGAGAACAAAATACATGTTGTCGACAGATACTCGAAATATATTCAAGATAGATTCCGATTTATCAGTACATATTTCATCAGAAGGGTGGTTGGGATGAGTGTATTTGGACTCCCGCTCGGAACGTTTATCGCCCTTTTCTTCTGGATACCCTTCTGGTGGCTGATTGCGGGAATCAGTCTCTATCGGATGAACAAACACGACCGGGAGAAACGGCGAGCGGCGACACGGGCTGCGCGCCGTCAATCGATCGTCCGGGAGGATTGAGCATGGCGGATCTGCTACTTATCACTCCGTTCGTTCTGTACCTTCTGGCGCTTCTTGGATTCGGATTCGTTGCCAATCGTCATCTGAATAGCCTGGACGATTTTCTCCTGGGTGGTCGGTCGATTGGAAGTGGTGTAACTGCCTTGACGTTACAAGCCACCTCGATGAGCGGATTTATGTTCATGGGTGGACCAGCGTTGGCGTTCAAACAGGGCGTCTGGGCGCTGTGGTACGCCGCCGGTGATTTCGGCGGCGGATTGGTAAATCTCGGCATCCTCGGCCGTGGACTTCGGCAAATCACCGAAGTTCTCGGTTCGCTCACTCCAATCGAATGGCTGGAGGATCGGTATCCTCACCCCAGCGTCAGAATCGTCGGGGCGATCATCGCGATCGTCTTTCTCTCTGCGTACGTGTTTGCCCAGTTCATCGCCGCCGGGAAAGCGATCGAAGCCATTAGTGGACTACCCTTCCTGTATGGATTATTGGTCGGCGCCGGGATTATCGTCCTTTATACGTTTCTCGGCGGCTACCTGGCCGTCGCTTGGACCGATGCGTTCCAAGCTATCGTGATGGCAGTCGGCATCAATCTCATACTCATTTCAGGACTACTGTCCGTTGGCGGCGTCTCCCCCCTTTTCGAGCGAATCGCTGCGAAAGATCCCACCTATCTCTCTATTTGGGGGAAAGGATTGGAACACGCCGGCGAGTTCGGCGTCGTTGCCGGAGCGGTCCTTATTTACGCGATCGGCTATATGGGTCTCCCTCACGCGGTCGTTCGGCATCTCAGCATGAAGGATGCTGACACGACAAAAAAGGCGACGATTTGGAACGTATTTTATAACACTTTTTTCGTCTACCAGCCCTATCTGCTCGGGCTTCTCGCAATCGTCCTTCTCCCGAACCTTAGCGATCCGGAGATGGCGATTCCGACGCTGGCGTTTCGGCTTCTCCCGACCGTGGTTGCGGCGATCGTTCTCGCTGCACTCATGGCTGCGGTGATGAGCACGGCCGATTCGCTCCTTATCATGGCGGGATCGATCCTGTCACGCGATGTCGTCCAGCGGTTCAGTCGACGAAAGTTCGCTGACCGGCAAATGTTACTGTGGTCGCGTGCGCTCGTCCTCGTGATCGGGATCGTCGGGATTATCGTTGCCGCCGTTCAGCCGCCAGGAATCTTCGAACTCGTCATCTTCGCATTTGGCGGCCTCGGGACGGCATTTTTAGTTCCTAATGTCGCTGGAGTCTATTGGGATCGTGCGAATTGGCCGGGTGCCCTCGCGGCGATGATCGGTGGCGCAGGGACGAACATCGTCTGGACGGCGTGGAATCTCGAGGAGATAACCGCAGTCCATCCGTTCTTCGCTGGACTCGTCATCTCCTTCCTGTCGCTTATCGTTGTCACGCTGCTCACCGAGCCGCCGGACAAAGAGGTTATCGCGGAGATTCAACTCGCGCGTGATGCGATCGGAGCGCCAACCGGTACAGCGCAAAAGTCATCACCGTCGCTCGCACCGGAAGCGACGGCACTTGCGAGACACGTGGAACAGATGCCGAATTCCGCGTCGGTGACCTCGCGCGGACGCCACTCAACCGCCGACTGAGGGGACGCTCATGGAGACAATCGAATCATTTCCTCTGCGCGTCACCGCGGATGATGCCGTTCAAATTCTCACCGAGTCCGATACGGACATGGCCGCTGCGGCTCCGCACGCGTTACTGTATTACCCGTACGGGATCTTCGAGTTTGAGGTGCAAGCGGATGCGCTTCTCAACTCGTTTCGTGAAACGGTCGTCTGCGCGGTGGATCTGATCAATGAAAAGGAGTTACTTGTCGACGAGCAGCCGACACCGAACCGGCGTTCCGTTCCACCTCGGAACGTACTCTCAACCTCACATTCGGTTGTGGATGTAGAAAGCGCTGCGCGGACGTATCTCTTCGAAATCACACAGCAACGTCTTAAACTCATTCGAACGCCGACGTTGGAAGTGCGATCACGGACGCTATTGTATCGGCCATTCCACGTTCTCGAATGCACGACTACCGCCGGTGACGAATATGATTACGTCGTCGACGGCGTTAGCGGTGAATTTCATCGCATCTATATAAATACGAAAGGTACTCCAACTACCTCCTAAGATTCTACCTCACCCAAAGACCACCTCGATCGCTTCGTCGAGAGCGGCCAACGCCTCGTCGATGTCCCGTCGGGTCGCTACCAGCGGGGGGGCGATGATGATCTGGAACAACGGACGGCCGCCGCCGAAGAGCGCGCCCCGGTCCCGAGCGGCTTTCAGAACGTCCGAGACCGGATTGGCGTCCTGATCGACGCGTGGATCGTGGAACGGCTCGCCCGTCTCGGGGTGAGCGAATTCGATCCCCCAGAGGAATCCTCGACCGCGGACGTCGCTCACGACGTCGTACGTCGCCGCAAGTTCCCCCAGCCCGTCTCGGAGCGCGGGCTCCAGGTCGCGAACGTTCTCGATGGGGCCCTCGGCGTACGCTTCGAGGGCGGCGATCCCGGCCGCGCACGCGATCGGGTGACCGCCGAACGTCTGTCCGAGATCGAAGCCCTCCTCGCGGACGAACGCCGCCAGATCCGGGCGTACCATGACGCCCGCCAACGGAACGTACGCACCGGTAATCCCTTTCGCGAAGGTGAGCATGTCGGGGTCGATCGTCTCCGTTTCGATTCCGAACCAGGCTCCGCATCGCCCGAAGCCGGTGATGACCTCATCCGCGATCAACATGATGTCGTACTCGTCGCAGAGGTCCCGGACGTGCGCGAAATACCCCGGTGGAGCGGGGAACGCGCCACTACTCCCGGCCACGGGTTCGACGAGCACGGCGCCGACCGAATTCGGCCCCTCGTTCCGGATGACGAACTCGAGATGCTCGCCCGCCCGACGAGCGAGCGTCTCGGGGCTGTCAGTGTCGAAGGCGCGTGGGAGCGGTGGCAGGAACTTCGCGGCACCGGTGGTCGATGCGTGGCGTTCGACCGTGGCGCGCGTCGCCGGATCGCCCGTGAGACTTCCCGCGCCGTATGTTCCACCGTGGTACGAGCGCCAGCGTGTGAGCACTGTGGAGGCGTCTTTGTACTCGCGGGCGAGCTGGACAGCCACCTCGTTGGCTTCGCTCCCCGAGACCGAAAAGAACGTGTGGGAGAGATCGCCGGGCGCGATTTCGGCGAGGCGGGTCGCTAACTGTTCGCGCGGCGGGGAGCGTTTCGCAGAGGAGACGTAGGGAATTCGTTCGGCTTGGTCGGTCATCGCCCGGATGACAGAATCTTCGTCGTGCCCGAGGTTCGTACAGTACAGCTGTGAGCTGAAGTCGAGGTACTCGGTGCCTTCCTCGTCCCAGACGCGTACTCCCTCTCCGTTCGTGAGCGTCAGGACGTCACCGCTCGGATCGTACCAGTGGGGGATGTTTGCCGCGTCGACTCGTCGAGGCCCGTCCTGAGATGGCATGTGACTGTGATTCCTCTCCCAAAATATAAAGATTCGTTTGAACACCGTTCAAGATATACAATCATTTGCGGACGTTGAGCTAACACCTCTGAAGTTCGCTTTTCGGCGGAAATCCGGTTTGACGTGGGACAGAGCGGCGGTATTGGTTCACTCCATCGCAAGAGCGAGTACCGCGTTCGCTAGCGTGTCAGCCGCTGCATAACAGTCGTCCCAACTGGTGTACTCCTCTTCGCTGTGGCTTTTCCCGCGCTCGCTCACCGCGAACACCATGCCGGTGTCCATGAGATCGGTCATGTGCGTCGCATCGTGGCCAGCGCCGCTAACGATCCGCATTCCGTCGTACCCACGGGATGCGGCCGTCTGCTCGACAGCCGTAATACATCGATCAGAGAATTCGACCGAAGGGGCGCGCATTCGCTCCTCCCATTCCCAGTCTACTCCCTCTCGCTCGGCGGCACACTTGGCTTCCCGAAGCACGCGGTCGAACGCCTGCTCAATGACTTCGTCGGTCGGATCGCGAAATCCCCACGTAACAGTGACTTCTCCGGGGATCGTATTGATGGAGTTCGGGTGCGCCTCGATGTACCCAGCCGTACCGACAGTATGCTCACCGAGCATGCTCGGAATGCGGCGAATCTGGGTGATAACATCCGCCGCTGCTACGAGGGCATCGTGTCGATAGTGCATCGGTGTCGGCCCGCTGTGATCCGCTTCCCCGTGGAACGTGATTGCGCCCCATGTGAACCCGATGATGCCGGTGACGATGCCGACGTTTTTGTCGTTCTCTTCGAGGTAGGACCCCTGTTCGACGTGAAGTTCGAGATACGCGTCGTACTCGTCAGACGGTTCTGCGGCGGTTTCCCCCTTGTAGCCAATTCGTTCTAAGACGGCAAGACTACGAACCAAGGCCGATGGCACGGCCCGTGCGATTCGAGTAGGACGACCCCGGATGGTTGGCGGTACCACACGCTCCCGCGAGGGAAAGTCCCAAAGAAGCACACACCAGAGTACGCTCCCGGTTTAGCGGAAAGTCGCTTACGGTGGGGACGGCACTCGGGCCAGACCCCCCGTGTAAGGATTCCCGCGTCTTGAGGCGCGGGAGGATGTCAATCCGTTGTCTGGTGCGTCGGAGCAGAGGCGTTGTATTTGGAACATGTCAAGTCGATGGTTAAGTACTTACGTTCGTCTCCGCCACCCCAGGACTCATATCGCTTGCGACCGCAGTCATCTTCGCCATACCCCGACCAAGGTAGCGAACCTCGTATCCACGCACACGGAGTGTCACGCTCCCGCTACCCGGACGAACGAGACTGTTGACATCCTCCCCACCCTGAAGGGCGAGGATTCCCACGAGCGAAGGCCCGCTGAGTTGGGATGTTTAAGGTTCGCACACCGACGAGGTGCTGGCCATGCCAAGTGGCCGTTACTCCTATCCTCGAATCGGACGCTCCCACCGTTTCCGGCAGGGTACGAACGATTGTCGGCAGATTCGGAGGTACTTGGTTGTTTAGCGTCGGTACCCAACCTATCCCGAAGGGGTACCTTCGAGCATCGGTCGGGAAGTCCGATTTTGTCCGATTGTCCCGGTATGGGCGCGGACAGGCCGCGTCGGATAGGTATAGGACCGCACGGAGAGCACCTAAGACTATGCCACACACTGAAAGTAGACGATGACGGCGATTCATCCCCGCCCTTAAGGGCGAGGCTTTCTCGCCTGCAATTACGTAACCGATGACCGCTAACGCCCACATCCGCAACCGCTTGTCCGACCTTCGTCGTGAGTTTCACCGATATCCCGAGCCGGCGTGGCGGGAGTTCTACACCACTTGCCGACTCGCCGAGGAGATTGAACGCATTGGCGTCGACCAGCTCTACCTTGGCCGCACGGCGATGAATCCCGACGAGCGGCTGGCCGTGCCGGATTCCGCCCAGATCGCTGCGTGGCGCGATCGAGCCCGCGCGAACGGTGCCAGCCACGATCTGCTCGAACGCCTTACTGATTGTACCGGCGCCGTCGCGGTGCTCAACCGTGGTGACGGGCCAACCGTCGCCCTCCGCGTCGACATCGACGGTCTCCTGCGGGAGGAATCGACCGACGTGACGCACCGGCCTGCGTCCGAAGGATTTCGGTCCCGCCACGGTGGCGTGATGCACGCATGCGGTCACGACGCTCACATGGCCATCGGCCTCGGCGTGCTCGAAGCCGTAACCCAGAGCGACTTCTCCGGGACGTTCACGGTCTTCTTCCAGCCGGCGGAGGAGAAAGCCGGAGGCGGTCGACCGATGGCGAAAAGCGAACACATCGAGGATGTCGACTATCTCTTCGTGGTCCATGTCGGTCTCGATCACCCGACCGGCGAGGTGGTCGCGGGGATGATCGAACCGCTGGCGGTCAGCAACCTAATCGCGACATTCCGAGAGGAGTCGGTCCACGCCGGTCGTGCGCCGAACGAAGTCCGGAATGCGATCCAAGCCCTCGGCACCGCGGTCCAGAGCGTCTACTCCATCCCGCGACACGCCGATGGGACGTCCAGGGTCAACATAGGGCGGGTCGAGGGGGGAACGACGCCGAATGCGCTGGGGGAACCAATCGAAGTGAAAGCCGAGGTTCGCGGCGAGACGACGGAGTTGATGGGGTACGCGAAAGGAGAGTTCGAGAACGCCGTCGCTGCCGCCGCCGACATGCATGGGTGCGATGCCGACGTGACTATTGAAGGGCAAGCACCGCGCGCCGACAGCGATCCCGAGTTGGCCGCCCTGGTTAGCGCGGCTGCGCGAGGCCATCCGGCCGTCAACCGTGTCGTCGACGAAACGCGGTTCGGCGCGAGTGAGGATGCGACCTATCTAATGCGCGAAGTTCAGGCGCATGGCGGTCTGGCGACATACGCCATCGTCGGCACGGATCATCCGACCGGCCACCACACGGCCACGTTCGACGTCGACGAGGCGTCGCTCCCGATCGCGGTCGACGTACTGACCGAGGCGGTGCTCTCGGCGGTTTCTCGCGACGTGCTCGGCCGCGACGATGTTCACGCGCGGTCGTCTGCCGTCGATCTCGAGTGAAATGGCCCTCTCAGACTCTTCGTTCGAGTCCCCACGACGCGCCGTTCGTTCGTCGGCGACGATGTCGCTCCGATGGCGTCGTCGCGCGCCGCGCCCGCTCGAATTCGGACGATCGCCCCACCGGACGGAGTTATCGGTTGGCGAGTATCTCTCGGAGCTTCTCCGCTGAGAGGTTACTCCCCGAAATCGGCAGTACGACGGTCTTCCCGGCGAGCGTATCGCCCAGTTGGAGCGCCGCGGCGACGCTGGTTGCGGCGGCCCCTTCGGCTAACACTGAATCGTCGACGAGGAGTTGGCGGATCGCAGCCCGAAGATCGTCGTCTTCGACGAGCACCATCTCGGTCAGGTGCTCTCGCATGATCCCGAGCGGCAGCGCGAACGGCGTTCGCGTTTTGATTCCCTCGGCGAACGTGTCGGCGCGGTCTTGGAGTTCGATGATCCCTTCGCTCCACGCCCGGTAAACCGCATCCGCCCCCGCCGCCTGAACGCCGACGACGTCGGCCCCGAGGAGCTTGCTGACGGTGAGCGCGTACGCTGCGGCACTGCTCCCGCCTCCGACGGGATTTATCACGACATCCACGTCGGGACAGTCCTCCATCACTTCCAGACCGGCGCTCGCGCGCCCGGCGATCAGGTGCGGTTCGTTTCCGCCATGGACGTATCGGTATCCTTTCTCGGCCGCCTCCCGCTCGGCGTGCTCACGGGCCTCGTCGACGTCCTGGCCATGCCGGACGACGGTCGCCCCAAGTCGTTTCATTCCATCGATCTTGGTCGGGTTCTCCAACGTTTCGGGGACGACGACGACGGCCGAAACATCGAACTCGCGGGCGGCGGTCGCCATCCCCTGGCCGTGATTCCCCATACTGGACGTGATGAGCCCCCTCTCGCGGAACTCCCGATTGAGGTTCGCGACGAGATTGTAAAATCCGCGAATTTTGAACGAACCCGTTGGCAGCACGTCCTCACGCTTGAGGTAGACGTCGGCGTCGAGATCCGCCGAGAGACTCTCGCTACGCACCAACGGGGTTCGCGGAAGATACCGTCGAACGATTCTCTGCGCCTCGTAGATCTCTCGGGTTGTTGGCGGGGTCAAACTGTGATAGGAGAAAATCGTCGTTTCGTCGGGAGATTCGACCGGTTCGTACGGCGACATTGGTGACCGTATGCGCGCGGGTGTGTTAAGTTCCCACGGTGGGACCCTATCTCCCACCCGTTGGCTGAACTCTTGACCCCACGACGAAGGCATCCGTACAACCTCTGCTCGATCATAACGACAGATGCACGGTTTCGTAATTACCAAGGCCCTGTTTTTCCGAGATCGGCGACCAAATCGTCAGGCGGTGTGCCAGGGGGTGCAGATTACCCCCTGGCGCCGAAGAAAAAGCCGTGTCCTCGTCGAATTCCCGCGCGGTGGCGAGAGTCGACTCTCAGACGAGTGCGTAGCCGACGCGGATGAAGCGCGTGACAGTACGGAACCGAACTACGACAAGTACGTTTCGGCGGGACTCCCTTCGCCCACTTATTTATTCAACATTACGTTACTATCTAAAATCATGACAATATCGTTTAGATAACTGTTTATATAATAAGAATAATACTAGAAATGTATCATGGAATTTACCAGACGAAATCTGATGGAAACGTCGATAGCCGCCGCGCTCGGTGCCAGCGTAGCCGGCGTGGCGAGCGCGGAACACGCTGAGGAAGTCGACGAGTCGGATACACCCGGTGCGCCGAGCGTCAAGGGGGATCTCAAGCGGTTCTCGACGACGGCGTTCGGCGCCGAGGTGACCGGCCCGTTCGTCTTCGAAAACGGGGGGCTGCTGTACAGCCTCCAGCACCCGAGCGAGGAAAACCCCGAGCCGTACAACAGGGCGGGAATTGGCTACTTCAGCGGCTTTCAGTTCGACTTAGATGGTGACAACGACGACTTCACGGAAGTGTCGACGCCCCAGACGAGGGACGAGCAGAGCGTCGTTCGCTCCGGCAACGGCGAGTACGTGCTCCTCGCCCAATCGAGAGAATCGATAAACGGCGGAACGGAGCGGCTCGGAGTCACCCAGACGCCGGACGGCACCGATATCACGACGGACGAGTTCGCGGGTACGCAGTACGGCGACGCGGCGACCAACCCCGACTGCAACCAGTTCGTGGCGACGAACGACGAGGGAACCGAGGGCTACCTCTTTACGAACTGGGAGAACAGTCCCGGGAACGTCTCCCGAATCCCGATCACCCAGTCTGAGGACGGCGAGTGGGAGGCTGACCTCGACAACGCGATCAACCTCGCGAACACCGAGCCGCTCCGCGACCTCGGCGGGACGCGGATCAACTGCTACGGCAACCTCACGCCGTGGAACACGATGGTCTCCTCTGAGGAGAACTACGCGCACCCACGCGTCTCCCTCACGCACACAGTGAGCGACATCATCGAAGCCGGCTCTGGCGAAGGGATGATCGGTGCGTGCCAGTTCTGGAACCGACCGAACCCGAGCGAGATCGTCGACGCGATCGACGAGTACTACGACGAGTCGTTTATCCCTCAGGGAGACTGGGCGCTGACGGGCGTCGAGTTCCTCGCATATTACCTCGGTGCCAAGCCGGTCGATCAGGCCGACGACGAGACGAACGACACGACCCCCATCGGCGACGTCTACCCGAACCCGTACCGGTACGGCTACCACGTCGACTTCCGCGAACCAGCTGCGGACGTCCCCGAGCCGATCAAGTACTACGTGATGGGCCGCGCCTCGTGGGAAGCGCCGGACTTCCTGGGCGACGAGCGCACCGTCTACGGCTGCTCGGACGGCGACAGCAAGGGTATCTACAAGTTCGTCGCCGATGAGCCGATCCCGGGCTACGAGGACCCGATGGACCTCGAGGGAACCCTCTATGCCCCCAAGATAACCAACGACGCGGCGTCCGTCGCCGATTCCGGCGAGCGGAACTCCCCGGCGGACGTGAACCTCGAAATCGAGTGGATCGAACTCGGTCATGCGAGTAACGCGGAAATCGATCGGTGGATCGCCACGTACGACGACGTCACCCAGGTGCACTACCTCGAAACCCACGCCGAAACCGACTGGCGGGACGACCTCGAAACCGCGCTCGAAGAGGCTGATCGGGAGGTCATCAAGAACGGCAACCGGAACTACGTCACCAATGAGGAGATCGTCGAGTGGGCCGAGCAGTTCGAGAGCCGCGGCCCGCGGGGCGTCGACGAGGACCTCCGCAAAGTACCGTTCCTCGAAACCCGTGCGGCGGCGAAGGAGATCGGCGCGTCGATCGAGTTCAACAAAGCCGAGGGCGTCGACAGCATCGACGGCGCCGGCCCCGGCGACTTCGTCTACTTCGGCATCTCCGAGTTCAACGACGACATGGCCGACGACACGGGCGACATTCAGATGGATCGCGTCGACGGCGGCGTCGTCTACCGCGGCGAACTCGAACTGGACTACAACGTCTCGACGCTCGAACCGGTCATCGTCGGCCCCGACTTCACCGACTCGCCCGCGGACGCGGACGACGCGCTCCGCAACGTGGACAACGTCTACGTGATGGACGACGGCCGCGTGCTCTGCTGCGAGGACGGCTTCGGCGGTCCCGCACGATCGTATCCCAACGACGGCCTGTACGTCTACCAGCCGAACGTGCTGGTCGACGTCGACTCCACGGCCGTGGATCTCGGCGGCACCGCAAGCACGGATCTGACGGCGTCGTTCCTGCCGGCCGGCGTCTCCGGCGGCTGCGTTACCGTCACCGTCTCCGATCCAGCGGTGGCGTCGATCACCGACGTCTCCTTCTCGGACGAGCTGACGGTCACGGAGAGCTCCGTCGCCGCGGACGGCTCGGCCGCGACGCTCCGGTTCGCCGACGTGGGGCAGGCCCTCCAGCCCGGCGCGATGAACGTCGTCCTCGCGTCGCTCGACGTGCGCGCCAGGCGCCCGGGAACGACCGAACTCGCGGTCGAAATCCACGATATGGATGACGAGGACGGCGACGCGATCGACGCCGAGGCGCGGTCGGGAACAATCGTGACCGGCCCGCCCGCGGTCGACGGCGATGGCGCACCCACCGATCCCGACGGCGACGGTCGCTACGAGGACGTAAACGGGGACGGCGAGGTTGACGGCGAGGATGTCGACGCGCTGTTCGAAAACTTCGGTTCGGAGGGAGTCAGCGAGAACGAAGACGCGTACGACTTCAACGGGAACGGCCGTCTCGACTACGACGATGTGGTGAGCCTCTCCGAGGAACTCGAGTAACGTAGGCCGCCGACCGGCGTACCGCGCAACGTCTTCGAATAATACCAGACAAGCCACATCCGACACATGTCCCGATCCGAGAATCAGAGCACGAACGGGCGGAACGAATCGACGTTCCGCGAGTACATCCTCGGCGTTCGAATCGTCGAGTGCACGTCGCGATCCGGTGACGTAGTCTACCGGTTCGAAGCGCCGCAGCACCGGGGTCTCGCGTTCGACGATCCCGACCTCGCGGAGCTGTACGCCGATGTCTACTTCGACGTCAACGGCTTCGAGGAGGCCGGCACGGGTGAGCGAGGCGTCCCGCCGGCGATCATCCAGGCCGGACGAGACACGCTGGCCGCGTATTTCCTCACGCAGCCGCACACAGACGTCTACTGGGTCGCTTCGTTCTACGGGGAGAAATCCGAGAAAATCAGGCGGTACGTCTCGCGGGTTCGCAAACGCGCAGAAGGCATCCGACGGGGCGCAACAGAGCGCGGTATCGAGTGAGGAGAATCAGAGATGTCACCTAAGAGTCATTTCAGCCGAAAAGTCTTAGTCCGGACTTCTCGAAGTCCTCCTCGATCGATTATGAAGGTCGAGATGCTGACGACGGACTTCCTCGACCGCGCCGTCGACCTGTACGACGACGTCGTCGGAGTGGTCGCTCACGACGGGACGAAGTACACCTACGCCGAATTCGGAGAGCGCGTGAACCAGGTGTCGAACGCGCTGCTCGAGATGGGCGTCGGGCGGGGGGATCGCGTGGCGTTGCTCGCACCGAACACCCACTACTTCCTGGAGTCCCTCTACGGGACCAATCAGATCGGCGCGGTGTTCGTCCCGATGAACTACCTGCTCACGCCGGACGACTTCGAATACATTTTGAACGACTGCGAGGCGAAAGCCGTCATCGCGGATTACGACTACGCGGAGAACGTCGAGGCCGTCCGTGACCGGGTCCCCGTGGAACACTTCGTCGGGTATCGAAACGACAACATACAGGGCGACTGGCGCGACTACGACGAATGGCTCGCAGCGCAACCGACCGAGGCTCCCGAACGTCCCATCATCAGCGAAGACGATGACGCTTCCATCAACTACACCTCCGGGACGACGGGCGATCCGAAAGGGGTTGTGCGGACCCACCGGACGGAACACTGGCACGCGATCGTTCTGAACCACCACATGGAGATTCAGGACGACGACACCTACCTGTGGACGCTCCCGATGTTCCACTGCAACGGCTGGGGGCACACCTACGCCATCACCGGAACAGGCGGAACCCACGTCTGCCAGCGAACCTTTGACGCCGTCGAGACGTTCCGTCGCGTGCGCGAGTACGATGTCTCGTTCCTGTGCGGGGCACCGACCGTGCTCAACCGACTCATCGCCCATTTCGAAGAGAACCCGGACATTGAGACGATGGGCGACCGCGACGTGCGCATCGCGACCGCCGGGAGCGCCCCCGCAACGGCGACCATCACCACCGTCGAGGACGAAATTGGCTGGCGTATCATCCATATCTATGGACTCACCGAGACGGCGCCCATCATCACGACGTCGAACTCCCCGCGACGGCTCGCCCAGCACGGGCGAGATCTCAAGGTCGCGCAGGGAAGCGAGACGCTTTGTACCGACATCCGCGTCGTCGACCGCGACGGGAACGACGTTCCCCGCGATGGCGAGGTGGTGGGGGAGATCGTCGTGAAGGGCAACCAGGTGATGGACCGGTATCTGAACAAAGAAGAGGTGACCGACGAGGCGTTCAACGCGAAGCTCCCGGGCTATTTCCACACCGGTGACCTCGCGACCATCGACGGCGATGGGATGGTCTCCATTCAAGACCGTGAGAAGGACATCATCATCTCCGGCGGGGAGAACGTCTCCTCCATCGAAGTCGAAGACGTCCTCTACGACCACCCGGACATCGCGAAAGCGGCCGTCATCCCGACGCCCAGTGAAGAGTGGGGCGAGGCCGTCACCGCGCTCGTCGTGAAGAAATCCGATGCGGAGCTTACCATTGACAACGTGAGGGAGTTCGCGGGCGAGCGCCTGGCCCGTTATAAGATCCCGAAAGAGGTCGCGTTCGTCGACGATCTCCCCGAAACCGCCACCGGTAAGGTCCAGAAGTATCAGCTCCGCCAGGAGTACTGGGAAGACGAAGAGCGCCTCATCGGACAGGGATGAGGGGCGATCAGCGATGGACCGCCCCAACTCCGCGTTCTCATCGACCACCGCCAGTCAAAGCGTTTACAGAAATTCGAGGAGAAAGCCCATGACTGTCGTCGTAGGATGAATACGACATTGTTAATATTTATGAACTATTTGTATGGGACGGTAGGGATGGGTAGAACCGAACCGACCCGAACGCCTCTGGAGACTGAGACCGCGTTGCCGCCTGTTGCGGTGACAGTCCTGTCGTGGACTGAGGAAGCCCACGACTGTAGTCGTGGGAAACTATCACGACCTTGCGACCGGAGAGCCCTTCACGGAAATCACGGTCGGGACCGAGGTCGACGTCGGGGCTGCGGTGGCCGCGGCCCGCGCTGCCTTCGAGTCGTGGCGCGAGACGCCCCCTCACGAGCGCGGGCGGATCGTCCACGGGATCGGCGAACTCATCGCTGAGCACGCCGCAGAGCATACGGCCATCGAGAGCAAAGGCCAAGGGAAGCCGCTGTCGCAGGTTCGAAGCGACGTGCGCGCCGCTGACCGGTACTTCGAATACTTCGCGGGGTGGCTGACAAGCTTGAGGGATGGAGCGTCCCGTGGGACCACATTAGGTGGACTTCACTAACGGAACCGTTTCCGTTAAGACCTCGATTCGAGGGAAATATTCCGAAAAGTCCTATTGCAACTGTATTCTATTCATAGCTTCGTCGGTTCCATTGAATACTATCAATCAAGCATCAATATGATTTTTCACGGGAGACAGGATATGGGTGCACATGGCTAACATGGACTCCGTGGAAGAGTTGACGTCGCTCATCGCCGATCTGGTGGCCATCGAAACCGAGAATCCGCCGGGCAACGAGCGCGCGTGCGCAGCGTACATCAGCGAGTGGTTCGCCGAGCGCGGAATCGAAGCGTCACTCGTAGACGACCCCCACCCGGACCGGCCGCAGGTCGGCGTCCGCGTCGGCGAAGGCGATCCCACGCTCGTTCTAAACGGTCACATCGACGTCGTGCCGGCGGGGGATGCCGATCGATGGACCCACGATCCCTACAGCGCCGCCGTCGACGATGGGTGTCTGTACGGCCGGGGGAGCGTGGACATGAAAACGGGGGTCGCGATCGGGATGCTGGCGACCGCAGAGTTGGCCGACGAGATCAAGTCGGGCGAGCTCCAGGGATCCGTTGTCTTCCACGCCGCCGTCGGTGAGGAGACCGCCGAGCCGGGGACGAAGACCCTGCTGGAACGGGGCTACGACGGCGATTACGGCGTCGTGCTCGAGCCGACCGAGATGCGAACCGCGACGAGCGAGAAAGGCCTTGCGTGGTACAGAATCACCGTCGGGGGCGACCCCTCCCACGCGAGCCGTCCCGATCAAGGCGAAAACGCGATCCAGCGCGCACGGCCAGTGCTCGATGCGCTCGCTGACTACGACGAAGAGGTGCGGACGCGTACGGACGATCTCGTCGGGCGGGCGTACGCCACGGTGACGATGATCGAGGCGGGGACGAAGGAGAACGTGGTCCCCGGACGGGCAACCATCACGGTCGACCGTCGGTTCCTCCCGGACGAGAACGTGCGGGACATCGACACAGAGATAGACGAGCTTCTCGCCGAGGTCGCCGCCGAGCACGGTATCGAGGGATCGTGGGAGCGTACCAGGACGTACGAGTCGGCCGCAATCGACGCGGATAGCGCTCTGGCGGCGGTCTTTCGACGTCACTCGGCGACGGTCGCGGACGTTTCGACCGATCCATGGGGCGTGAATGCGTCGACCGACGTCCGCAACTTCGTGAATGACGCCGATATCGAGGCCATTACCTGGGGACCGGGTGACCTCTCGCAGGCCCACACGTACAATGAGCATGTCAACCTGTCAGCCGCCGCAGACGGCCTCGATGCGCTCCGCGGTGCGGCACGCGAGGTACTCGACGGTACTCTGGAGTAGGTGTGCCGACCGTCGAGCGTCGGGCGGATGATTCTCTAGAATTATATACGGTTCTACGCGGGAGTTCTAGATATTTTCCCATTTTAAAAGGAATATAGAGGAACCTGTTTCGTGAACACAAATATATTTATGAGTCATTACGTCGAGGCCCACATATGACAGCATTTGGCATGCCCGACTCGATGTTCCTGGTGTTCGTCGCAACACTTCTCGCGGGGAGCGTAGGAGCGATTCACTACGTGGTCGTTCACGTGCTACTCGGCAGACCCGTGAACGAAGGTACTAAGGACGGTACGATAGAGGGGACCGACCCCCTACAGGACGGCGTGACCGACGGAGGATCGACCGATGGCGGACGTTAATCCGTTCTACCTCGGCGCGTTCGCTGTGTACCTTCTCATCGTGCTCGGCATCGGGGTCTGGGGGTACACGAAAACCTCGGACGTCATGGACTTTTGGGCGTTCGGTCAGGAGATGGGACCGTGGCTGGCGACCTGGTCGTTCGTCGCGAACTTCGTGAGTGCGGTCAGCGTCATCGGCTTCATCGGAGCGGTTTACGGTGAAGGGTACACGCTGATGACGCACACCATCTTCGGATTAATGCTCGGAACGAGCGGGCTCTACTTCGCGGTCGACCGGGTTCGGAACCTCGATCTGCTCACGTTCCCGGACATCATCGCCAGCGTAACCGGCTACGAGGTCGCCCGGCCCATCGCGGGCGCGGTCCTGCTCGGCAACGGATGGCTGTACCTGGTTATGCAGCTCGTCGGCGCGAGCCTCCTCGTCACCGCCATCACCGGAGTCCCCTACGAGTACATGGTCTGGGTCATCGGTATCGTGTTTATCGTCTACACCGTGCTCGGCGGGCTCGTAAGCGTCGCGTGGACCGATTTCCTGCAGGGAACGGTGATGGTTGGAGCCGTGTTGCTCGCGCTCGGGTACATGATATTCGACTTCGGCGGTTTCACCGCGATCAACCAGCAGTTTGCCGCACTCGACTCCGCGTACGTCCACCCCACAGGCGAGGGTGCGTACACCGCTATCGGAATCATCGCGACCATCGTCGCCTTCTTCGGGACGATATTTACCGAGCAGAACAACATCGTCCGTATCGCCGCGACAAGGGACGTTAGGACGGCGAAGCTCCACCTCGCGGCATCCGGCGTTATCCTCTCGATATTCTACTCGGCGCTCGTCATTCTCGGCGGCGCGACGACCGTCGCCCTCACCACCTCGGGGCTGGCCGTCGACAATGTGGACAGCGCGTTCCCCGTCTTAATCACCGACTACGTGCCCACAGGCGTCGGGATCATCATTATTCTCGCGGTCATGAGCGCAATCCTCTCGACGACGGACACGCGGCTCCACTCGACCGGCATCACCACTGCGCGCGATATCTACAGCTACTTCCGACCAGACTCCAGCGACGATTCCCAGCTTCGGGTCTCCCGGATAGCGACCATCGCCTTCGGTATCACGGCGACCGCGGCGGCGGTCAATCCACCGGGGACCATCATCGAACTCTACAATTTCCGCGCGGTTCTGCTGACGAGCGCGTTCCTCATCCCAGTCTACCTGGGGCTCTACTGGGCCGGACTGAGCGCGCGGGCCATCCTCGCATCCATCGTCACCGGCGCGACACTCGGCGTCGGGACCGAGATCGCGGGCGGTCTGTTCGGCGTCCCATCCACCTTCATCGGGGTCGGCGCGGCAACGCTCGTCCTCATCGTCGGCCACTTCCTCCTCTCGGACACCGAACCGAAGGGCGGTACGATGGCGGGCGACTGACGGCCGACCACGCGAACCCACACACTGATCCCCCCTTCACCATGAGTGAACTACCCCACATCGCGCTCTCTGGAACGGCGTACGAACGTGGCGTCGTCCACGGCGAAACGTTCGCCGACGAGATACGGAAGAACGTTTCAGTGTACCTTGACCGGTTCGAGCACCACGGTGCGTCTGAGGAAACCGTGCGCGAACGGGCCGCAGACTTCCTCCCGCGCATCGAGGAGTGGCACCCCGAATACGCCGAGGAACTGCGAGGCGTCGCCGAGGGGAGCGGCGTCCCCGACGTACTGGTTGCGCTCCTCAACGTCCGATATGAGGTCCTCTACGCCGCCTACTCGGACGAGAGCGCCGGTATCGACGGCTGCACTAGCTTCGGTCTCCTGCCGGAGGCGACCGCCGACGGCCACGCGTACGTCGGGCAGAATTGGGACTGGGCCGCGCCCATCGCGGACACGCTCATCGTCACAGAAGTCCGACGCGACGACGGACCGGACCACCTCGCGGTGACCGAAGCCGGAATCGTCGGTGGGAAGATGGGCGTCAACGAACGCGGCATCGGGCTCGCCGTAAACGGTCTCGTCTCGCCCAACGACGGCGATCGTCCCTTCAGAAAGCCGTTCCACATCCGCTGCCGAGAGGTACTCAACGCGGGACGGTTCGACGCCGCGCTCGAGGCGCTCGTTTCGTCGTCGCGGGTCTGTTCGGCGAACTTCGTCGTCGGCCACGCCGATGGCGAGGTGATAAACGTCGAGACGTCGCCGGATCGAACCGGATACGTCTACCCAAGCAACGGGATCGTCGCCCACGCGAACCACTTCGTCACCGACGGTTTCGAAAGCCGCATGGAGCGTCAGCTGCCGGATACGCTTTACCGGGCCTCCCGGCTCCGACGCCCGTTCGAACGGCGGTCTGGGGACGTCGATCTCGGTACTGTCGAGTCGGCGCTTCGCGATCACTTCGGCCATCCGGCGAGTATCTGCCGACACGTCGACGATGGTGCTCACCCGCTGGACGCTACGCAAACCGATACGAGTGTGATCGTGGATCTGACGGATCGGACGATCCGCGCCACGCGCGGGCCGCCCTGCGAGGCCGCCTACGCGACCTATCGACTAGAGCGAACGGCGTGATGAACCATCTCGACCGCGAGCGGTCCGTCGCGGTGACGAACGAGGGTGAACGGTTCGTTTTGACATCCTCCCGCTCCTAAAGACGCGGGTGTGCCCCGCACTATCGATCACCCTCGTCGACGACGGCCTAACTTCGGTTCTCAATCGTGAGCATTTCGATCGGAAGCCCTCCTCCCGTCGGATCGATTGGCCGAAGCACCATCTATATCGCCGGATCGGAGAGAACAGCGAGAATCATCCACTCTCACGGTATTTCACGGAATGTATAACGTACTGATGTATAAATATTTGGCCGATGGACCTTCCTAGCGATGCCTCTCTTCACCCTCAGCGGCTTTCAACGAGACCTCCTCGTCGTCGTTTCCGGCCGCGACCAGCCCTCGGGCCAGCAGATCAAGACGGAACTCGAACGGGCCCGCGATGAAGAGATCAATCACGGACGGTTGTACCCCAACCTTGACACCCTCGTCCAGCGAGGCTACGTCGAGAAGGGCGAGATCGACCGTCGTACCAACTATTACGAGCTTGCAGATGAGGGACAGGACGCCCCCCACGAGCACCGCGAATGGCAAGAACGGTACCTCCAAGAGACCGCGTTCGCCTGACGCTGTAGCCACACCTCTGCGTCTACGCTCGCAGGAAAGGACGAAGGTTATGCCGAGCATCAAACGGAAGGTCCAGGAACTATGAACCACAGAGAGTTGAGTCGACCTGAATGACGATGGAGTACGTCTTTATCAGCGATCTCCACATCGGTGGCGACGAACAGCTCACGACGCTCGATTTCGGGGACGAACTCCTCGTATTCCTCGAACGACTCGAAGAACGCGGCGGCCCCGTCGAGTTGATAATCGTCGGCGACACTTTCGGGCTCTGGGAATACACCGAGGTGTCGGGACTCGATAAGCTCGACGCGCTGGTAGCCGACCATCCCGCGCTGTTCGAGCAGTTCCGTGCGACCGGCGAGGAGATCCAGATCACCCTCATCCCGGGAAATCATGACTACGACCTCGCCTGTGACCCGGCGTACGTCGACCGCCTTGCCGAGTACAACCTCTCGCTCGAACCGGAGATCTACATCACCCGCGAGATCGGCGGTGCGACGATCTGGATCGAGCACGGCCAGCAACACGACGCGAACAACCACATGCCCGACTGGGGAAACGCGGACGCACTGCCGGTCGGCTACTTCGTGGTCCAGCGGATCGTTGCGGCCGCCGGCCGGTACTCCGATCACGCCCGGGGGAACTGGCTGCGGGACATCCAGTCAGTCGCCCCTATGGAGGAAATTCCCCACTGGCTGTTTTCGAACTACTTCTACCGCGAGATGAGCCCGTACCTGCGCGCCGTCATCGCACCGCTTCTCCTGTTTTTCAACGTCAGCCTGCTTTACCTGCTGGGCGCTACCCTCGAAGAGATCGGCGTCCTGCCGACGCGGTTCTTTCTCGGCAACGAACTGGTCCACGCGCTCGGAATTGCCGGCATCGTTCTCGAGGTGATTGTCGCGATCAACGTCACGATAGCGGCGGTCTTGCTCTTGCTCGCGGTGCCGCTTTGGATCTTCGGTCGCGACCTCCGACACACCCTCGAACGGTTCGGCGTCGTCGCCTCGGGGATCCGCGTCGGTCAAGGCGACGAGCCGTTTTTGAAGGCCGCCAGAGACGTTTTCGAGACACGCACCGATGTCGCGGTGTATGTCTACGGTCACACCCACCGGGCGTCGCTCACTCGGTGGGGTGACCGGCTGGTGCTCAACACCGGGACCTGGTTGAAGAAGCTTCAGCGCGTCCCGACGTGGTTTTCGCGGCTCCCATCGGTCTACTACCCTTCGTTTCGCCTGAACTACTACCGGATCTTCTCCGAGGGGGATCACCTCGTCGTCGAGTACGAGGAGATCGAAACCGATCAGCCGCGCGATCTCACCCTCTTCCAGCGGCTGGTCGCCCGCCGGCCGTCGCCCGAGGCGTCGATTCCTGCGCGGACTGCGATCGATCCGTCGGGGCCGCCCGCGTTCTTGGAATCGCGATCCGACGCTGAATCCGAACTTCCCGCCGAATCCGAATGATGCTCTTGATCTAGGTCTACCGCACGGTGTACCCACCGTCGACGACGATGGAAGCGCCCGTCATATACCGCGACGCGTCGCTCGCCAGGAAGACGGCCGTCGGCGCGACGTCCTCGGGGCCGGCGATATCGGGCAGCAGCATTTCGGACTTCCAGATCTCGTCGATATCCGGATCGACGGCGTCCGCCTGATCGGTGTTGTCGGTGCGGATGTACCCCGGCGCGATCGTGTTGACCCGGATGCCGTGTTCCGCCCACTCGGAAGCCAGTTGTCGCGTGAACGCCTCGATACCCCCTTTCGAAGCGTTGTAGGAGACCTGCCGCTGCGGGTAGTTCGCGACGAACGCCGACATCGACGACACACTGAGAATCGAGCCGCCGTCAGATTCCATCATCTCCCGTCCGACGTACTTCGAGCAGAGGAACGTTCCGCGGAGGTTGATGTTGACGACGCGATTCCACTCATCGACGGTCATCTCCTCGGCCGCTTCGTGGATCACGACGCCCGCGTTGTTAACGAGGACGTCGATGGCTCCGAACTCCTCGACGGTCGCGGTGACCATCGCTCGTACCGAATCCTCATCGGCGACATCCGTTTGGACGGCGCGCGTCTCGCTGTCGGTGTCGTTGGCGATTTCGGCTGCTGCTTTTTCGCCCGATTTTTCGTTTCGGTTGGCCACGACGATATTTGCACCCGCCTCGGCGAGCGCCTGTGCGATCGCTCGGCCGATACCGCGGTTGCCGCCCGTGACGATTGCCGTCTTTTCGTCGAGCCTGAACCTGTCGAGAACTGGCATAAGCTCTTCTCAGTTCGGGAGGGAAATTACGTTTTGGCTCGTGGAAGCGCCGGCCTCTCGGAGGATCCCCCGTATGGCGCGGTCGAAGAGTGGAAGTCCTTCCGCGTGGACGTCTCTAGCTGGGAGGACAGCGAACCCGTGCACCTCCGGCTGACCACCGTCGTTGCGTCTCGACTCGACGACTGGGGGTTGAACGCGACGGCGGTGTGGACCGGCGTCCCGATGCGCGTCGCCGCGGCGGTCGTCGGCCGCGGCGACGCGCTCTCGACTGGTGCGAAGCCGCCAGAGGAAGCGCTCGCCCCCGATCCGTTCGTCGACGAACTCGCCGAACGGAACATCGTGATCGAGGAGAGGCGTCTCGCATAGCGCAAGTGAACGCTAGGCTCGTCGGTTTGCACCCCGCTGGACGGCCCGCGACGGCCACGCGAACCGTTCGGAAGCTTTGCCGTGGCCGAGGCGGTGAACCGCTTATCGCTTCCTGAGTTCGTTCAGGGCGAGGAGGACGTAGAGTAAGCCGACGAGCCGTGTTCCGGGGTAGACCCACGGCCTCCACGAGCATCGCTCGGCGTCGACGTACGCGATCCGAGCGGAGTAATCGGTGAACCGCCGCGGATACAGTACGGCGACGAGGCCGACGATCCCGAGGAATTTCTTGAACGCCGAGTACGAGGCGTCGGACCGCCAAGCGAGAAACAGGTAGACGACCCCCTCGGCCCGTGCGACGGGGACGACCCACGACTCCATCCGGCACTCGTCCGGGTTTTCGAGCGCGATCCGTTCGGCGGCGTGAATGAGCTTCTCGGGCGAAAGAATGTCAAGGATGCCGATCAGCGTGAGAAGCGTTCGAAACATAGCCGTACGTACGGGGAGTATACTGAAAAAGGTCAGCGGGTAGTCCGGCGTGGCGGAGGCGCGAGCGTTCGGTACGAGACGGCCACGATGTCGGATCCGTTTTCAGAGCGAGGGGGACGTCACCCACGTTCCTCGGAGGAACCACAGCGCAGCGATCGACGTGGAGATGATGTATGACAGCGCGATCGCGTACCACACGCCGATGACGCCCATCTCGAACCACGTCAGGAACGCATAGCTCATCGGGAGCCGGAACATCCACAGCTCTTGGACGGACAGGATCATCGCGAGTTTCGTATTCCCACTTCCTCGGAAGGCCGCGAGCGTAACCTGGAACGCGCCGAGGAAGATCATCGCGGGACCGACGATCCACACGTATGCGGCACTACTTCGGACGATGGACTCGGCGGCGTCCGTGTCCGTCTCAGCGGCCAGAAACACGCTGACGATAGATTCCGCGAAGGGATAGGCGGCCGCGACGGCGAATACGAACATGACGACGACCATCCCCATACTCAGGTACACCGCGTGTTTCGCTCGCGTTACTTGGTCGGCCCCGAGATTCTGGCCGACGGTCGTCTCCGTCCCTCTCGCGAATCCCAGCGCCGGTAAGAACAGCAGTGCGGCGAGGTATTCGGCGATCCCGAACGCTGCGACGGCGGCGTCGCCTTCTATCGCGACGATCGCGGTCAGAATCGCGATGCCGCTCGCACGAAACGCCATTTCGATCGCCGTTGGAACGCCGATCGTGACGATTTCGGAGAGCGTCGTTCGTCGCAATCTGAGGGTGTCGAGCGTGAGGTCAAGTCCAACCCGGCCGGAGAAGAGCAGATAGAGACCGAGCAGGGCGGCGATCGATCTGGAGAACACCGTCGCGATTGCAGCCCCCTCGACACCGTAGCCGGAGAATCCCGTTCGCGCGTGGAGCGTCGTTTCGAGCGAGCGGAGTCCAACCGATCCGAAGATCGGATTGGCGGCAAAGCCGTGGATGGCGATCGGATCGATGAGGACGTTGACGAACACGCTGAGCCCCATCAGCGCCAGCGGCGTTCTCGTGTCGCCCCATCCCCGAGAAATCGAGTCGAAGATAAAGAACCAGAACATGGGCAACAGACCGAGAAACGTGATCCGCGTATATCGGACGGCGAGCGTGTGCGGTTCCGCTCCAGGTGTCGCGCCGACGAGGGCGAGCAACCACGGTGTGAGCGCGTAGCCGCCGATCGACAATGCGAGCGAGACGATCGTAACGAAGGAAACGGTCTGGCCGGCTGCCGCGTTCGTATCGGTAAGGCGTCCGGCCCCTTTGTTTTGCGCGACGAGGACCGTTCCCGCCGTTGTCAACCCGAGTCCGATGCTGATAACGAGGAAGATGACCGGCCACGAGTAGGACATCGCCGCGACCGCGTCGGTCCCGAGGTGCCCGATCCAGTACAGATCAACCAGGTAGTATACGATATCGAGCGCCTGAGAGAGGACGATCGGCGCGGAGAGAACGACCAGCGGTTTGAATAATCGCCCGTCGATTACGTTAACTGACCGATCACCGGAAGCGGCCGATGACGTGTCTGATTCGATGGACACGGTTGTCTCGCCGCTCACATCCCCACGTATCGGTCGTTCCTCATCGTCCATTCAGCATCAGAATTCGACCGCGTCGTTCGGATCGATTGTGTTGAAGCGTTCACGGCGTGGGACCGTGAGAGCCCACTCGGTCATCCCGCGTCTGTCGCACCTCATCGCCGGCCGCCCGCCGATTCGCCCGAGTAAGCCGCACGGCCGACCGAACGACCTCACCAAGGGCACATCTGGGAGTCTCATTCTGACGACCTTTGGTTCGGGTTCAACTTGTCGGTCTGCGCGTCTCGGTTGAGCTTCTGGCGCTTCGGTCGAGATTTCCCGTACCAAAATCCGACATACCAGATCACGAGCCCAAAGACGAAAAACAGGGCGAAGCTGATGGTTACCGCGTAGGGCGGGGCAGGACTCGCTAAATAGATTCCGGCATAGACGCCGTAAACCAGGACGAGCGCGAGGATCGTCTTCACCGCATTAAATCGCATGGGTACGTAGATGCGATCAGTCCGCATGAGAATGGTGCCGGAAATATTCGGCTCGTATCTATGCCCGCTCGCAGCCATCGCCATCAGCTGCAGAGATCGGCCCGTACGTGGAAGCGGTGCGGGTTCATCGTCGACGAAGCGAACCGGCCGTCGTTCTCCCTCTATACGAGGTCTCGGAAGATCCACAACTTCTATCGTTCGCTCCCGAAATCGGTATGTATGCCGAGGAAACCGGTATTTGAGTTGTATCAGGACGCCGCCGGAGAGTGGCGGTGGCGGTTAGTCGTTTCCAACGGGAACATCATCGCCGACAGCGGTGAGGGGTATCGATCGAAGCAGGGCGCGAAACGAGGCATCAAGAGCGTGAAAAACAACGCCCCCAGTGCGGAGATCGTAGTTTCAGACCGAAGGTAAGGGAGCGTCGAACTCTCTTTCCGAGTATTCGCTCAGAACGCGATCCTCAAGCCCTGTATCGGCTAAAAGTTGAGATCACCGGGGAAACACGGATACTGACGCGTCGGCCGCTCATTCTGCCGATATCGGCGTCGAACGCGTTATCTTGTGGTTTTTGAGCCATCTGCGTGTGTTTCGATACACGCATGAGAACAGGTCAAACTGGAGCGAGTAGCGTTTCGAAAAGGTACTTCGCGTCCACACCGTCGGCGAGCCGGCAACCAGCATTTACTTCCCGATCTCCCGTCGACGCCCCTCGCTCATCCGATCGGGCGTTCGCCCATCATCAATGATTGATCGTCTCCGCCATCCACTCGTCGCCGTCGCCACAGCGCTGCTCTTGACGCTTCCGTTCGTCGTGCTATTCGTTAGCCACGGCTATCACCTCGATCCGATCTCGACCCCGGAGGACCCCGGTACGAACGTCACCCCCGCCGTAGCGGTTCTCGTCGGCGGACTCGCCATCCTCGGGGCGGCGTTCCTGCTCGCGTGGGGGGCGGAGACGGCCGAAAAGGACGTCCCCACCGCGTTCGCCATCGCTGTACTCGCGGTGCTCGCGGTCGCCCCGGAGTACGCCGTCGACGCGCTGTACGCGTGGAACGCTGGGGCGTTCAACGGAACTCCCCAGGGAACGGAAGCGGCCCATCTCGCCATCGCAAACATGACCGGGGCGAACCGCATCCTCATCGGGATCGGTTGGTCCGGTATCGCGCTATTCACGCTCTACCGGGCGACACGCTCCGACGACTCGGCAGTCGTCCAACGCCCTGGATTCTTCACGGACGCGATCAAGATCGATCGCGACATTTCCCTCGAAATCGTATTTCTACTCGCGGCGACGGCCTACGCGTTTCTCGTCCCGTTTGGCGGCGGCATCGGTATCGTCGACACGATCATCCTCGTCGGACTCTATGGCCTCTACATCGGCATAATCGTACGCGGCGACGTCGAGGAGGGAGACGCACACGTTGGCGTCCCTGCATACTTCCAAGAGTATTCGAAGCGACGACGCATCGCGGTCGTGCTCTTCTTGTTCGGGTTCTCCGGACTGATCATCTTCGAGGCGGTCCACCCGTTCGCTCACGGACTCGAAGCACTCGGAACCGGCATCGGGGTTCCGCCCTTCTTCATGATTCAGTGGCTCGCACCGCTTGCGAGCGAGAGCCCCGAACTCATCGTCGTCGCCTATCTCGTGAACAAGGCGCGCTCGACCGCGGGGTTCAACGCCTTGATTTCCTCAAAGCTCAACCAGTGGACGCTGCTCATCGGCACGCTTGCTGTCGTATATTCCATCGCAGCGGGCCACATTGGCACGCTCTCGTTCGATCAGAAGCAAGCCGCCGAAATCTGGATTACCGCCGCGCAGAGTTTCTTCGCACTCGCCATCCTCGCAAACTTCGAGATCAGCGCTCGCGAGGCAGTGGCGTTGCTCGTGCTCTTCATTTCACAGGTCGTCGCGGAGTTCTACGTGATTCAAACCTACGCCGAGCCGGCTTCCGTGACCATCAGTATCCTCCTTCTGTACGCCTACACCGCCGTCTACGTCATCTTCGGCGTCGGACTGTTCGTCAAACGTTCCAGAGACGTCCGCGAACTCATCAAGCACACCGCCGCGAACGTCCGCAACGCGATCGGTCGTGATTCAAGCCAGCCCAACCGCGCAGACTGATGGCGACGCTCGGTCGCCGCGGGCTCGCTCTTGTTGTGGGTACGGCGGTTGTGACGGCAACGTCGAGCGTCAGAAACGATCGAGTGACGGTCTTTTCGGGACGGGTTCGTCGAAAAGCTACCCTGATCGGTTCGAACGGCAATGTCCACGAGAAATAGCGAGAGAAGCACGTAGCTACACGCGATCTCATGACTGAAAGGGGTATCACCATGGCCAGGCAGTCGAACGAGCAGCGTTACGGAAGATCACATTTCCCGAGATATGTTCCGAACCTTACTAGTTTATCATCGATCAAAGCCTATGTACTACCGATGACAATTGAATGGAGAGCGGTGTTGTACGGCTTCGTCGTGGCCCTCGCCATCGGGTTACTAAGTGGAGCGGTGCTACCAGGAACGGATATGACACTTCCGATCGTCGGATGGGGTCTCACGGGGATCCTCGCCGGTTTCGTCGCCGGCTACGCCGCCGGGGGAACCATGGGTAACGGTGCGGTTCACGGTGGCCTCTCGACCATCGTCGGCGCGCTCGTCCTCCTCTTGGCGGTGACCTTCACCGGTGCCCTGTTCGCCGGTCTCGTCCCGGCGGTCGGGCTGTTCGCGATGGGAATCCTTCTCATCGCGGTCTACGCCATTCCGGGCGCGATCGGTGGTGCGATCGGATCGTGGGGTAAGGAACGACGAACAATGCGCCGGGCTGCTCGACCTGCAGCCTGACAGATCGATCACCCTTTTTGGCTCGAACGGAATAGCCAGTAGAGACGATTCTACGAGCTGGTCTCGGGAATAAAACCGGGGGCCGTATCCGCTCTTCCGCCCGCGGCGAACGCGCTCCAAGCCACGGAAGATGATACTGGCAGTTTTGATCTGGGATCAGGATCTTCCGACGTACGATTGAACGAGAAGAGGAGTACACACCACGTCACAGCGGTGGTGGTTCATCGGAAATACAGGAGAAGTTCAAAGACGACGTACGAGCCGAGCGTTGAGAGCGTCGGCGTGAGGAGCCACAGAAAGACGATCTGACCGGTCGCCGCCCGGTTGAAGAGCACCGGAGCGTCCTCGACCAACTCTTCGAGGTTATCTTCACCGATTTTCGGAACATGCGGTCCAGTCACCGCGTCTCTTGTCGCCCGTTTTTCGGCCGATTGGTCCCTCTCGGCCGCGAGATCACCGATAGTGGGGCTGTGAAGGGGCTCGGTAGTTGCCTCTGCGTCTGATTCGTTCCCGTCGACTTCCGCGATGAGCGCGCCCGTCGAGAAGTCGATATCAGCGTCGTCTTCGAGCGCAGCGCTCGCCGCTTCGGTGAGGGTGACCGCACGACTTGCACGGCCCCAGCCGAGCCCGATGACACAAGAGGTCATACTCACCGCTAAGCTCGCTGGAATGCCGAGTTCGGAGAGAACCGTGATGATCGTCGCGCCCACGAACGAGACGATCATGGCAGCGTGGATTGGGATGTCAGTGATCCCCTCGCCGATCGTATCGAGCGTCCGCCGGGCAATCGTGAACCCGCCGAGGCCGGTTGCAGCGACTGCGAGGAGAATCCCCTGATCAACACTTACACTGCCGCTTCCCACCAGTGGTGCGATCGCATTAGCTGTGTTCGACGCGCCCGCAGTGAACTACCCTACCCTACTCGCTCACGGCTGACGCCGTTCGCTCCGTGAGGGTAGGGCTTCCTGCTTCCACGACGCGCTTTGCAGATACAGGCGTATCCACAGGGAGCGCAGTCTCCACAGGCGTTCGAAAATCGCGTAGCGATTTTCGCAGCCCATCAGAATCGCACCGCGATTCTGAGGACGTTGATTCGGAGTGTCCCACTCCTATATCTTCGAGGTCGCGAGAAAGAATGTTCCACGCCGCGTTCGCATCCCTGTCCGCCTCAAACCCGCAGGCGGGACAGGAATGTTCACGGACCCACAACGGCTTCTCCGTCGAGACGCCACACGACGTACACTCTTGGTCGTCCCTCTCGGGTTGACCGCCATAAAGTGCGTCCCCTCTCGCTTGCACTTGTATTCGAGCAACGAGAGGAACGTTTGCCACGCGGCAGACGCCGTATTGCGGCTGTTCGACGGCGATTCGAGCATCTCCTTCACGTTCAGGTCTTCGACCGCCACGAGGTCGTACTCTCTGGCGTAGTAGTTCGAGAGTTTGTGCAAAAAGTCGCGGCGCTTCCGTCGGAGGTCTGCGTGACACTCCGCGACCCGACGCCGTTGCTTCTCGTAGTTGTTCGACCCGTGTTGCTTCCGCGAGAGCTTCCGTTGCTCGCGCTCTAAGCGTTCACATTCGTTCGAGAGGTCGAGTGACCCGACCGCCGTACCGTCGGTGTCGTGGGCGTACTTGAGAATCCCCACGTCGATGCCGACGCACTTCTCGGGGTTCTCGGGTAGCTCAGGAGGTTCACGGTCCATTTGGACACCGAAGGTGGCGAACCACTCGCCCGTCGGTTCCTTCTTGACCGTGACCTGTTTGAGTTTCGCGTCGTCGGGGATGGCGCGGTGGAGCCGTATCGGTATCTCCGCGAGTTTTGAGAGTGACAGGACAGTCCGACCGCCCTTCTTGTCGAGCTTGAAGCCAGACTGACTGTACGTGAAACTACGAAACTCGCGTGGCGGCTTCCACGTGAGCTGACCGACGCTGTAGCCGTTCTCCTTGAGTGCTGAGAGGCCTTTGACGTTTTGCTCGATTCGCATGACCGCCGTTTGCAGAACTGTCGAGTACACGTCCGAGAGGTCATCCCACCAATCTTTCAGGGACGGGATTTCGTCTCGGATGGACCGAACACGCTGATTGAGCGTGCCTGCGTCCTCGGGGATTTGGTTGAAGCGGTAGAGTGCGTGATTGTATAGTTGCCTACAAATGTCTCGGTGGCGGTCCAACTCCTCGCGGTGGGCGTCGGACGGCTTGAGACGGTACTTGTAGGCGTAGTACATGATGCTACTCGTGTTCCTCGATGTACTCGTCAAGTCTCTCGCGGATAAACGATGAGAGGTTCAGGTGGTGTTCCTGAATCCACTCGTGTTGGTCCTCTCGGAGTGTGATTGTAGTCCGCTTCATCGTATGCATTATATTTACTATATGCACAAAAGAGTTGCGATTACGTGAGCCTGTGGGTCGAGTGTCGAATCGTGTATGAGAGCTGTGCGGCGCTGTATACCCTCCCTGCTCGCGCCTTCCCTTCGGTCGGCGCTCGCTGAGGAAGGGGGCTTAGCGCCTCAATTCAGTAAAATCATGAGGCGTGGAAAGACCACCATCGAGGCACTTGTTCGCGGAATTGCGTCGAGTCTGATCTTTGACGCGAGACAGCGTTTATCACGATACCCGTCGCGCTCGCTAGCGGAGGGAGAGACAATGACGGAAAACATGCAAGCGCAGGAGAGCATCAGCATCGACACGACGCGTCGACGGGTCCTGCGGACCGTCGGTGGTCTCGGCGCGACGGTCGGCTTCGCCGGTCTCGCGGGCGCACAAGACGGAACTCCTCAGAATCAGGACGGACAGCGGCCGGCGAGGTATGTCCTCGGCGGGAGAACGGAAACCTGGGTCGGACTGTCGCCTGTCGTCGGCGCGTTCTACGGCCAGAGTAATCCGCCGCTGAGGTTCCAGCCGGGTGACCAGTACGAGGTCGTCTGGATCAACCTCGACGGGAATAATCACGAATTTCAACTCCTCGATGAGGCGGGAGAAGATCTCGAAGAGACCGAATCCACAGCAAACATAGGGGAGACGCGCTCGGTCAGGTTTCAGGCGACGCAGGAGATGGCGCGCTACCGCTGTGAGTATCACCCACAGACGATGCTTGGCGAGGTTCAGTTCGATAGCGAGTACACGACAGCTCCCCCTACACCGACACCGTCGGGGAACGAGAGCAACCGCTGAAGCGGGGACGTGACCCCATCGATAGCACACGCTCGTGCGCTGTTGCTCGGTATGGCGCGTCAGTCAACCCTGCAATCGGAATTGTTCGAGGACGCTGTCGGGAATAGGGTTGCGATACTGAAACGCCTCGTCCACACACAGTTCGTTGAAATCGGTTTGGACTGTGGCCTCCTCGACCGGAGGTGGATCTCATCCCCCTCAAGGGAGCGGTCGAGATCATCATACTCTCCGAGCCGGAGCCGATCGCGGACATGCTCTGGGAGCGTGATTCGACCGCGGTCGTCGACCGTCGCCGTTACGTGTTCCGTGATCGTACCTATTATCGTTCACCCATCGGTAATTGCTCCGACTCATCGTAACGGTGTTTCGGTGATTCGAGCGCTCTAACATGTCGGACGCCACTGAGCGATCCGCAGCGTTTTATATTATCTTTTCGAGTGTCCGAGTAGCATCTATGCCGACTACCAAAGACCGCGTCGTCGTGGTTGGAGCCGGCGTCTCGGGGCTTGCCATCGCGCGAGAACTCGCGCCCGACCACGACGTTATCGTCCTCGATAAAGGCGGTGTAGCCGCGGACACGTCCTCTCGAGCGTCCGGGATGATCTCGCTCTCGCTCGAACCGTTCCCCGACGAATGGGCGTCGTTCGCCCTGTCCCAGTTCCGCGACCTCGACGGGCAGGGCGTCTTCTCGTTCGCAGAGCGCGAGACGGTTCGTCTCGTTCCTGAGGAGAACGCCGACCTGTACTCCGACCAAGCACCCGACGGTGGAACGTTTCTCACCCGGACCAAACTGGAGCGTCGCTATCCGGAATCGTTCGGTGACCTCTCGGCGTACGGGGGTGGTCTCGTCTACGACGGGACTGGGTTCCTCGACGCCCTCGACTATGCGATGACGTTGAAGTGGACAGCAGAACAGGACGGGGCGAGGATCTTCCGTGACCACGAAGTGACGGATATCCGAGTTGAGGACGGGACGGTGACCGGTGTCGAGACGGAGTACGGCCGTCTCGACGCCGACCGCATCGTCTACGCGACCGGCTGGAAGACGCGCGACCTCCTCGCCGAGTACGTCGAGCTTCCGGTGAGACCGCTCCGGTGGAACGCGGTTGTCATCGAACCCGACGCTCCCCTTCCGGACGACTGCCCCATGGGCTCTGAACCGACGATGCGGATCTACTGGCGACCGACCAACCACGGTAACGTGCTCGTCGGCGGGAACGAACACCTCCTCGACGACCCCGACGGGACACCGATGGGGGTTCAGACGTCGTTCCGCGAACGCGCGGTCGAGGACGTCGCACCGCTGCTCGACGGGGTCGCCGCGGGAACCGTCCGCCGTGAAGATTGCTGTCCGACCGCTGACTGTGCCTCTCCTGACGGCCTGCCTATCATCGACACACCCGTGGAGGCACCCGACGGGCTCACGGTCGTGACCGGTCTTCACGGCCGGGGCGTCATGCTCTCGCCCGTAACCGGGCGCGCCGTTCGTTCGCTGATCACCGGTGAGGAACCACCGTTCCCGATGGCCCAGTTCCGGCTCGATCGGTTCGACGACCGGTCCGCCGATTTCGACTATCGAAGTCACTGGGGGGCGGGAGAAGATGATTGCGTGCCGTAGGATTCGTCGATCATCACATTCAGGTGTACGGTCGCCGAGCGAACCATCCCGAGGGCGTCGAAGCGTACACGCTGTGGTCGGCCTTGGAGAATACTCCGAGTGGCCTTGGGCGCAGCCGTCGCGTCGATGACGGGGAGGCCGTCACCTCGCCGGCTCGACGTTCTGGTTCACGTGGAAGACGTTGTCCGGGTCGTACCTCGCCTTGACCTCCCGCAGTCGGTCGTAGTTGTCGCCGTAGGTGGCTCGAATTCGGCCCTGCCCCTCTTCCATCATGAAGTTGATATACGCACCATCCGTCGAATGCTCGTGCAGCGCCTGCCAGTAGTCGCGGGCCCAATCCTTGATCGTCTCCCGCTTGGCCGGATCCGGATCTACCCCCACGATGACCATCGACCAGGTGACGTCGCGGTGGCTCCACGCTGTCTCGTCTGCGCCGACGCGGTGGACGGCACCATCGACTGGATACAGATGCATCGTCGACTTCGCGGTCGGCACTTCGGCGAAGCGTCGGTGCTGGGCGATCGCACCGTCGCTCAGCTCGCGTACGAAGTCACCCTTCCAGTACCACTGATCGCCCGGCGGGTAGAGCCCATCGAACATGCTTTGCAGCGCCGAATAGGGCATTTCTCCGAGATGTTCGAAGATCGGCTCGGCGACATCTCGGGCTGGCTGGGTCACAGCTACGGCCCGATCCTGCGACCCCAAATAGCACCATATCAATCCGCAGACGTTCTCGCCGTGGATCGCTTCCGGGAACGGGTCACCCGGCACCTCGGCGATCAGGTAGAACGCGTACACGTCCTCGGGAGCCGTCGGTAACCACTCGCGATACCAGCGCATGGTGGATTCGAGTTCCTCAATCGGCCAGAACATCGGCCCGGCGACGACCATGTCCACTGGGTGGAGCCGGTACTCGAATGAGGTGACAGCGCCAAAGTTACCACCACCGCCGCGTAACGCCCAGAACAGGTCCGGGTGCTCGTCCGCGCTCGCGTGAACGAACTGTCCGTCGGCCAGCACGACATCTGCGCTCAGCAGGTTGTCGATGGTGAGGCCATACTTGCGGGTCAGATATCCGTGTCCGCCCCCGAGGGTCAAGCCGCCTACGCCGGTCGTCGAGATGACTCCACTGACTGTCGCCAGCCCGAACGCCTGGGTGGCATGATCGATATCGCCCCAGGTGCATCCGGGTTCGACGCGTACGGTTTTCTCGTCGGGGTCAACCCGGATTCCCTTCATGGCGGAGAGGTCAATAACCAACCCATCATCCACCAAGGCCAGACCGGGACCGCTGTGACCACCGCTGCGGATCGCGATCTCAAGGTCTTGGTCGCGACCAAAGTTCACAGCCGCGATAACGTCTGCGACATCCGCACATCGCGCGATCAGACGCGGCCGCTTGTCGATCATTGCGTTGTAGATCGTGCGCGCGTCGTCGAAGTTCGGGTCATTGGGTCCGACGAGGGTGCCCCGAAACGTTTCTCGGAAGTTTTCAACAGCCGTTTCGTCGACGTCTTTTCCAGTTGTCACCATTGTCGTCCCCCTCCAACGCCCCTTTCAACACCTCTACTTCCTCTACTCCTCACACTGGGAGCGCTAGGTCCGTTACGACTCATGTCGAGTTAGCTGTTACCGCACCTTACCGGGGTCGCATATTGTCACAATATTCTATATGTTTGAAGCTAAAACTAAGCTTTCTCCGGATTTGAAGACGCAGACTCGATATCGACTGACGCAGCTCTCTAGAGCGTCCCAAGAAGGAGAAGGAATTATCCCAAGGGAAGCCGTATGCACGGGGCATGGGTGAAATTGACTTACAGAAAGAACAGGAGCCGCTAAAAAACGAATACGAAGAGAATCCGGAGGCGGCGCAGATCACGTTGACCGCGACCGGAAGCGAACAGGATGACGTTCGAGCCTGCAGCGTAGATATTGGCCGGGCGATCTATGAGGCGGAGTTACACAAAGGCGCAGGCGGTCCCGGGGCGGGGGCCTGTTCTGGTGATCTCCTGTTGGGGGCGCTGGCAGCCTGTTCGCAATTGACGGCGCAGGCCGTCGCAGAGAACTTCGGCATCGACGTTGCTATCGACGTAAAGGCCAGTGGAGATCTCGATCTTCGGGGGACGATGGGCGTCGACAGCGACGTACCGGTCGGATTCGAGGACATCCGTCTCGACGTCTCCGTCGACGGCGATGTAGGCGAGGACACCCAGGCGGCGCTCCAGAAGTACACCGAGCGCTACTGCGTCGTGTACCAGACGCTACAAAACTCGTCCGAGGTCGAAACCATGTGGACGTTCGAGTGATACGAGGGTAGCTCGTGCGAGAGAGACGCGCCTTCTTATTACTTCGTACCTGAACGTGACGATCAAACGTGATGAGCGCGAATAGTCGAGATGCGAACGTCGGCAGATGAGGTTGAGGTTTCGCATTGAGCGTTTCTGAGCGGTTACGCCGCGCGGTCGAAGCAATCCCCACAGTTCGCGGGCGAGAAAACAGTTAAATAGAAGCCTCTTCATGCGGCTTGACAATGGTTATCGAATCGCTTGCACTTCAGTTGAGCGGACAGGCACCCTTGATTTCGCTCGTGGCAGGGGTCGTCGCGATCGTATTCTTCTTGACCGTGCTCGATCTGCCGCCGTTCATCGCGCTCGTTCTCTCGGGGGTTATCGTCGGCATCGCCGCACCGACGATCGCGTTCGCCGACATTCCCGGCCAGTTCGCGACCGCGTTTAGTGAAGGTATGGCCGGGATCGGGATCCCGATTCTGATGGCGGCGGTCATCGGCAAGTCGATAATCGAAAGCGGGGCCGCAGACCGCATCGTCCGCGGGTTCAGCGAGGTCGTCGGACAGGACCGAACCGAGATATCGCTGTTCGGCAGCAGCTTCGTCATCGCGATTCCGGTCTTCTTCGACAACGTCTTTTATCTGCTCGCGCCCCTCGCACGGGCGGCCCGCTCACGCACCGGCAGAAACTACGCGCTCTACATCGTCGCCGTAGGCGCAGCCGGGGCGGTCACCCACGGATTCGTCCCGCCGACACCCGGCCCGCTACTCGCCGCGGAGGAGCTCGACGCCGACCTCGGCTCGACGATCCTGATCGGGCTACTCATCGGGGTCCCGACCGCGATCGTCGCCGGTCTCGGGTACGGCCACTGGATCAACCGCCGCTCGACATCCCGCTTCGCGACGCGATGGGAACCACGGTCGACGAGATTCAGGAGAAAGTCGACACGCTGACCAGCGCCCTCCCGGGACTGTTCGAATCCCTGCTTCCGATCCTCTTGGCAGTCCTCCTCGTGGGCGCGCACACGTTTACTGAGACGCTCGTCGGAGAGGACTCGGCGGCGGCGTCCGTCACCGGGTTCTTCGGCGATCCGAACCTGGCGCTGACGGTGGCCGCGCTGGCGGCGGCGTACACGTTCCACCGCATGAGCGACTTCACCGATGAAACGTTCGCGGACGAACTCACGGACGCCCTCCAGAGCGGCGGGAACATCGCCGCCATCACCGCTGCCGGTGGCGCCTTCGGCGCGATGCTCGCCGAGGCGGGCGTGGGCGACTACATCGTGGGCGGACTGGAAAACGTCGGACTGGGGCTCCTCGTGACGGCGTGGGTTATCGCTGCGGGGGTGCGTGTCGTCCAAGGATCGGCGACGGTTGCCATCGTCACGACGGCCGGCATCATGGCTCCGTTCGCGAGCGAGCTCGCGGTCAACCCCGCGTATCTCGTCATGGTCATCGGCGCGGGTGCGACGTTCTGTTCGTGGTACAACGACAGCGGCTTTTGGATCGTCAAAGAGATCGGCGGTCTCACGCAGGCCGAGACGCTCAAAACGTGGACTGTCGCAACGATACTGATCGGAGTCGCCGGCCTGCTCAGCACGCTCGTCATCTCGAGGATCATCCCACTGGCCTGAGCCCCGCGACGACAGTACTCGCGTCCCGCCCCGTAATCTGGTCTACGACCTCGCCATCGTCCCTGATGCCCCGCTTTCCAGTGGATTGAATCGCCGTCTCGATCGGGCACATCCCAGTGCATTCGCCATCACGCCGCGTCGACTCGCAGCGGGCCGCCGCGAACGCGCCGAGAACCGGAGTGTCTTCCTCAAACTCGTCACGACCACCGACCTCGGCTGGAAACAGGCCGCCTGACGGGCTGTCGGGCGACCTGCTGGTCGAGGAGAACGTCTCCCTCCTACTGGACGTCGACGGGACTCGCGTGATGATCTTCGGAATCATCGACCTCGTCCATGTTCGTCCCAATCGCGTCGAGGTGATCGACTACAAGACCGACCACGGGCGACACGCGAAAGCCGAGTACCGAAAGCAGCTCAGCGTCTACTATCACGTCCTGCGCGAGCTGTATCCGGATCGCGAGATTCCGGCGTCCATCTTCTACACCGCCGACGGCGTCCGCAAGGAGATCGACTCGCGAGAGCGGGTCGACCTAACTACTCTCGTGAAGACCGTTTCTGGCCTGGAATCTGCTCCAATCGCTCGGTAGCGGTCCCCCTTTTAACCGACGCACGCGATTAGTTGGACCTGCCATCATTAAAATAGTCAACTAATGATAAACTCCAGACGTCGTGATGAACAAGAGGTTACAGCTATCGCCTGCTCTCGCGTTAGTGGATGTATGAGCGATGCTCACTCGGACGAAACAACCGGTACGCTCGTCGTCGGAACGTTCCTCACGCTTGATGGTGTGATGCAGGCGCCGGGTGGTCCCGACGAGGACCGTGATGGTGGATTCGAACACGGAGGCTGGTCGGTTAACTACTGGGATGAGAAGATGGGCGATATCATGGACGGCCAGTTCGCTGAGGCTGACGCGCTACTACTCGGCCGCAAGACGTACGAGATCTTCGCCGCACACTGGCCCAACGTCGATACAGAGGACGATCCCGTGGCGACGAAACTGAATACGATGCCGAAGTACGTAGCATCCAGAACCCTTGACGCAGTGGAGTGGAACAATTCGACACTCCTACAGGGCGACGTCGCGGAGGCCGTAGAGGACCTCAAGAAGGAGCGTGGGGACGTGATCGTGGTGCAGGGGAGCCAGGACCTGATCCAAACGCTGCTCGAACACGATCTCGTCGACGAGTTGTGGCTCTGGATCTTCCCCCTGATCCTGGGGGACGGAAAGCGGTTGTTCGGCGAGGGCACGATTCCTGCAGCCCTCGAACTGACGCACGCCGAGACGTCGAGCACGGGGGTCCAACTGCTCCGATATGACCGAGCGGGGGGGATCGAGTACGGCTCGTTCGCGTCGAACGATGTGGTGGAGTGAGGTGCGGTACGTTCGCGGGTATCGTCACCGTCGGTGTGTTTCCGAGATAGCGCCGTGTATTCGCGACGTCGTTCGCATCGACCGCCGAGTTCCTCAACGACCACTTTAATCTTAAGGGGCGTGGTTGGTTAGTCTCGATTACAGACTCGCTCGTGACCGACGGAGAGAGAGGGGGCGAGAAAGGGCGAAGTGGCCCGCTCGATCCAGTCGCTCCACTGGAAGCGTTCCGTCGAGAGGATGCACGCGAAGCGTCAGACGCAACTACAGATCACACGAGATGCCCTGACCAGTAGAGGATGGACCGATTGTGAGAAAACGAGATGCAAGCGGTCGACGTGGCGCTCCACGCCATTTCTTCGAGTCATCCGTCTTTATAAGCGAGAGAGGCTCACCGTTCACGGTGAGAAGGATGTCAATCGACGCCGTGTGAATCGGTTTTAGGTCGCTTGACGTGCGCCTCGTCCGTGGTCGCCAACGGTTCGTCGAGTAGGTCAACTGTGCCACGGGTTCCATCGAGACGGATGCGTTGTCCGGTTCGAATCCGTTTCGTCGCTTCTGGCACGGAAACGACGGCGGGTAACCCATACTCCCGGGCGACGAGCGCACCGTGACTGACGGCGCCGCCGACTTCGGAAACCAGCCCGGTGGCGTTCAAGAACAGCGGTGTCCACCCGGGGTCGGTCGAGGGCGCCACGAGTATCTCGCCCGGTTCCACCGTCGCAGCCGTCGGGTCACGGATGACGCGGGCTGCCCCCTCGACGACGCCCGACGACACACCTGTGCCGACAAGCGCCCCTTCAGGAACCGGTCCGCGGTCAACCTGTCCACGAACGGCTTCACCCTCGCTCGTCACCACAGGTGGGGCGTCCATGTCAACGTTCCGTGCGTGTTCCTGGCGGCGGGCGGCGATGTCGACGTCGACGCACCCACCATCGAGCGCGTCAAACAGTTCGTCCTTACGGAGATACCAGACGTCATCCGGCCGGTCGAGTTGTCCCTCATCGACGAGGAGGCCCCCGGCATCCAGTAGCACCGTCCGCCATGCGGTGAACGCCCGGGCGGCTTCCTGTTTGGGGTACTCCCGGAAGTAAACCGTGTCGCGGTACGTGCGGATGAGCCAGCGAACGTAGCGACGGCGAAGCGGCCCAAGCAGGCCATGATCAGCGTACGCTTCGAGACGCGCGGCGGCCGCCTCGGCGTCGTCGACGAGCCGCCGGATGCGGTCGCGGTGGTCGCCCGCCGCTTCGTTCGCGAGGTTCGCTCGGACGACGGCGAGGAGCATGGACGGGTCTTCGCGCCAGCGCGGCCTGCTGAGGTCGATCTCGCCGGTGCCACGGTGTCCGAATTCATCGAGAAAGTCGTTGAACGCTTCACGGAAGGTCTCGCCGCCATCTACGTCTTCCAGATCTGCAAGAGAGGCGCCGTCGCGGAGGGCCGAGGCGACCTGCGGGTGGGCTCGGGCGACATCGGCGAGATCGCCGAGGCCGAGGTTGATGCGGGTGACGACGTCGCGTTCGAACCCGCGGCCGATCGCGTTCACGTCTGTAGGCTGTTCAGAGAACGTCCGTGTGAGCCAGCCACCGAGCGCGAACGCGAGGAATAACGGGCTAATTCGCGGGTAGACATCGCGGAAGAAACGCCTGAAGTCGATCGCCTCGAACACGGCGCGGGCCCGAGCTTCCGGGGTCGGCGCGTCGGTGACCTGTCCGACGAATAGGTCTCCCATTCGAGTCCAAGACTCGTCGTCGGGGGTGGGCCCGCGGCCGGCCAACGCACCGAGGATGTTCCGAACGATACCCGGGGCTGCAGGACCAATCAGGCGGACCAGCCGACCGGTCGTCTCAACGTATCCCGGGAGTGCACCGACGGTGACGCCGCGGAATGCAAATTCCTCGGGCCGTCGTGATACGATCGCAGCGAGACCGGTGGAGATGGGTTCGTTTATCGCGGCAATTCGGTCGATCAGCCAGGACTGCAGCTTGGGGTGACGCAGGAACGAGGTGACGTCGATGAAGACGCGACCCCCCGCCTCGACCGTCGGGTTGCCGAAGGAGGCGTCGAGACCCGCGGATGAGAGCGCGTTTCCGGTATAGGTCCGCCAGACGTCTCGGACGAGCGGTGGCATTGCCTCCGGCATCGCCTGCATGTGGCCCATGCTGACGTAGACGTGGAGGCGACCGTCGACGGGCGGTGGTGACGGGCGCGGGAACAACGACGTGATCGGGCGGGACTGTAGGAGGACGAATTGTCCATCGGTGAGCGCCCATTCGACGTCTTGTGGCGCGCCGAGTAGCGTTTCGGCCCGCTCGCCGAGTCCGACGAGAGTGCGAAGCTGGTCATCGGTGAGCACGCGTGACTCCCGTCGATTCGCCGAAAGTTCGATTCTCCTAGTCCCGCCCGCTTCGGCGGGTTGGCTCTCTTCAATTTCTCTTCCCCGCGTTCTTTCGCCTGCGGCGCTGTCCCTGTGCAGCTCGACGGCAATCGTCTTCGTGCCGACAGTGTACTCCAGCACCTCGTCAGTTCGCGTGTTCACGAGCGCGTGATCCGGTGTGACGTCGCCGGCGACAATACTCTCGCCCAGACCGAAACCCGCATCGACTGCCGAGACGTGTCGGTTCCCGGTCGCGGGATCCGCTGTGAAGAGGACACCTGCGGCCGCTGCGTCGACCATCGGCTGGATGACGACGGCCATCTCCGTGTCGGCGTGGGAGATGCCGTTACGAGCCCGGTAGGCGACTGCTCTGTCGGTGAAGAGACTTGCCATGCAGTCACAGACGCGGTCGAGGACGTCGTCGCTCGCTACGCCCAGGAACGTCTCGTGTTGGCCAGCGAACGACGCGCTCGGCAGGTCCTCGGCCGTGGCGCTCGACCGCACGGCGAAGGAGTCGGTGCTCTCGAACGATGTCATCGCGTCGGTGATTGTGGTCTCGACGGACGCACTGAACTCTCGACTCTCGAGGAGCGATCGGAGTTCGGCTGCGACTGCAGCGAGAACGTCGGTGTCGGCGGCGTCGAGCGCGTCAAGTCGATTGATTGCATCCCGAATCTGAGGAGACTCGACGAGGTCCCGGTACGCGGCGGTCGTGACCACGAATCCCCGCGGGACAGGGAGCCCAGCCCGTGCTAGCGCGGCCAGGTTCGCTCCTTTGCCACCGGCTACGCCGATATTTTCAGCGCCCCGTTCGTGGAACCATCGCACGGCACTTCCGTTTGAATTCGCTGACATCGTAATTACTGGTTATTGATACGCACCGTGGAGCTATAGTGACATCCTCCCACGACTCAAGTTGTGGGCTTCCCACGTCCGTTTGCGCTGGATTGGGAACTTACGTTTCCGACCCGACACGCCGATGGGAGTGCCACGCCCCCGCTACTCGTACCCTGTATAGGACTTCGAGTTACTTGATTATTTAACGTCGGTTTGGGTGTCCGAAGGCTTACGTTTTGCTGAGGCAAACACCAAGTCAACTGCCAGTTTTCGGACAGTCAATTACGATGGGGAACCATCGCAATGACAACCACAGGAACGCAGTGTGGGCATTCATATGTTGCGGTTTCAGTGGTTACAAACCGTGCAGCGATTCAGTCCACAACTTCAGTCGTGGGTTTTCTCGCCTAATCTCTATAAATACGTATGAGGAGACCTACGACGCCGTCGGCTGTCGGCGCTGTCGTCACCGCGGAGGCAAGGGACGACCAGACTATTGACGATGTGTACAGCGACCTCGTCGACTGGGTGCCTGCTCGTGGAGAGCGCGAGCGCTACGAACGCGCCCGGCAGCAACGCGCCGACATCAACGGCAAGGCGACGTCTGGGTCACGGCGTTTTGTATGCGTAAACCTCAGTTTTGGCTGACGATTTCTCTGGCCACCACGTTAAAAACTTTTCACCAAGAATGTCCCATTCAAATGGGTAACCGGATATATAGTATAGATACGCTACGTGCTATCGCGATGTTTTTCATCGTCATTGCGCACGTCAAACCGTTCAAAGGCTTCGAGGCGTATGGGAACTACGCCTTCTTCGCATTAGATACGATTGGTCAATTCGACGTTCCATTCTTTTTCGCGGCGTCCGGATATTTCCTCGCCAAGACGGTGGACGCCGATAACGTAACATCCCAAGTGAGCAATGCGTTTCGAAAATTAGGATCGTTCTACCTGTTCGGCATCCTGCTTTATTTGGCAGCGACGGCAATTGTTGCTCTCATCCAAAACGTCCCTGTAAGAGATGCATTGATCGCTCATCGACTCGGTGATCTCTCCGCGGCTGGCTTACTATACTATGGGGACGCTATCGGAGTCCCGCTCTGGTTTCTGACTGCGCTATTTTTCTCTATCTTCTTCGTCGCGCTCTTCGTTTGGTTCGGAAAAACCCGCTACCTGCTGCCCGTCGCGACGATAGTCCACGTTTTCGGGCTTATCGGGACGAATTATCAACTGATCTTCGACGTTCCGTTTCTCACACGGGATGCCCTCTTCTTTGGGTTCTTCTACGTCGCTCTCGGATTTCAGCTCAGAGCGATCGACTGGACGCCGAGCAAAGACCGAAGTCACATCTATCTCGGAGGGGTCTGTCTCTTCTTAGTAACGCAGTTGCTCGAGCAGTATGTGATTGGATACGTGATCCGCGATCACACGCTTCCTCACGCGGTAATCTTGACAGAGTATACGTTGTCGACAATCTTCTTCGTTCTCGCGCTCTTTGCGTACGCACTCTCGAATCCGGCGTTAGGCAAACATACGGTACTTCCAGCAGTGGGACGGTACGCCGTCGGGATATATCTGATTCATGTTCCGCTGTACAGGATCCTTTTGGCAGTGAATAGGATTTGGGGAGCGGCAATCGGCGTCGACCTCACGACGACGCTCCTGTGGCAGTTGGCTATCACACCAGTCATCTACGTCCTTTCGCTACTCATCTATCTCTTCATGGCGAGGGCAGGTATCATCGAGCTTGGAGGGAGTCATATTCCGTGGCTCAATCGTGTCCGCGCGCTCGTCGGATCGGCCGTGTCGGAGGGAAGTTCCAAAGCCAACTAACGCTTTATATCGGTCGCTCGTTTTAGGGACGCGCGACAAGTACAGACGTATCCACCGAACGGATGACGATATCTGTCTCATTTCCAAGAGATCGGTCTTTGACCTCCTCCCACGACTACAGTCGTGGGATTCCCACGAGCGACGGCCCGTTGAGTTAGGATGTTTACGGTTCGCACACCGACGAGGTGCTGGCCGGGCCAAACGGCCGGTACTCCTATCCTCAACACGTCCGTTCCCGTTGTTTCCTCGGGGTTTCGGGCGTGCGTCGGCGGATTCGGAGGTACTTGGGTCTGTAGCGTCGGTACCCGACGTGAGGTATCCCGACGGGGTACCGTCGGGTCTCGGTCGGGAGGTCCGAATGTGTCCGATTGTCCCGGTATGGGCGCGGACGTGCCGCGTCGGATAGGTATAGAACCGCGCGGAGAGCACCTAAGCCTTCGCCGCGCACTGAAAGGAGACGATGACGGCGATTCATCCCACGACTCAAGTCGTGGGCTTTCTCGCCTGAATTCCTGTAATTGTTCGAGCCGTGTTCTTTGCGGGAGAAGTCGCGCTGCGCGCGCTCCAACCGTTTGCGCTCGTGGCTCAGGTCTAACGAACCGACTTCCGGTCCGCTGGTATCGTGAGCGTACTTGACGATCCCTACGTCGATTCCGACCGTGCGTTTCAGCACGGTTGGTTTCTCTGGCGGGTCGTCAGGCGTTTCGACGCCGAGAATGGCGTACCACTTGCTCGTAGGTTCACGTTTGCAAACCGAGGTGCTAAGTCCCCTTCCTCAGCGACCGAGTGTAGCGATGTCGTAGGGAGGGGATACAGCACCGCATGGTTTTCAAACGTGTTCGATAGCAGACCCACAGGCCCACGTACCGGCACATTTATGTCTATCCATGGTCTATACACTCGTAATGGATCGGTTCGAAATCGACGGTCACGAAGTCCTCGATGGCACCGCGAAACCATCCGGGAATAGCGCCCACGTCATCGTCCCGAAACGGTGGCGAGGTGCCGACGTGAAGGTGGTTCGTGTTTCTGAACCCCATTCAGACGAGTAGTCCACGTTCATGCAGTATAACTACAAGTACCGACTTACGCCGGATGAAGCCATCAGCAACGAGCTTTTGCGCCATATCGACGTGTGTCGGCAACTGTACAACCACTGCCTCTACGAACTCAACGAATCCACAGACGGTATCCCGACACGATACGACCTTCAGGGACAGCTTCCCGACCTCGAGAAATGGTGGAGCGACCTGAAAGGCGTTCACTCGAAGGTGCTTCAGATGGTTCTCAAGCGCGTCTACGACAACCTTTCGACGCTCAAAGCACAGAAGGAGAACGGACGTGCCGTCGGAATGTTGAAGTGGAAACGTCCTCGGGACTACCGTTCACTCACCTACAATCAGACCGGCTTCAAGCTCAAGAATACGAGCGGTCGGCCCCAGTTGTGGTTGAGCAAGATTGGTGACGTACCGATCCAACTCCACCGTGGCATTCCCGACGATTCAACAGTCAAGCAGGTTACAGTCAAACGCGAACCCACAGGCGAGTGGTTTGCCGTCTTCGGTATCGAAACCGAGAACGACGCATTGCCGAAACCCGAGGTGCCCGAGAAATGCGTCGGCATCAATGTGGGGATTCTTTCCTACACCCACGGTTCTGACGGCTTCTCGGTCGGCTCGCTCGATCTCTCCGAGGAACGAGAGCAGCTTGAACGTGAGCAACGGAAGCTCTCGCGGAAAGAACACGGGTCGGCGAACTACCGCACCCAACAGCGCGTTGTCGCCCGACGCCATGCCGACCTAAAACGGAAGCGCCACGACTTCCTCCACCGACTGTCCGCATACTACGCGCGAGAATACGACCTCGTCGCGGTCGAAGACCTCGACGCGAAGGGGCTGATGGAACTCCCGTCGAACAGCCGCAAACGTGCCGGAGCAGCATGGGGGACGATCCTACGGATGCTCGAATATAAGTGCGACCGCGAAGGAACGCACTACGTTCCAGTCGATCCACGCGGAACGACCAAAGAGTGTTCCAAATGCAGTGTTTCGACTGAGAAACCGCTCTGGGTTCGCGAACACTTGTGTCCCTCGTGCGGATTCGAAGCGGATAGAGACGCGAACGCGGCGCTGAACATCATTTCTCGCGGACTCAATCAGGTAGGAGTAGTTCACTTCGAATCAACGTCCGCAGAAACGCTTCGCGTTTCTGATGGGCTGCAAAAATCACGTAGTGATTTTCGAACGCCTGTGGAGACTGTGCTCCCGACGGGACCCATTGCGGTTCCTGCACAGCGCGTCGTGGAAGCAGGAAGCCCTGCCCTCACGGAGCGAACGGCACAAGCCGTGGGCGAGTAGGCTGTGGTAGTTCACTGTAGAATAGAGCATGACTCAAAAGAGGATGGTTTCTATGAACGCGCTCTCAGAAAAGTGGAAACAGGTCATTCTCGTATTGTTGGTTTTCCTTACAGTCGTGAGTATCGGATTGACTATCACATTACACGACGCGAGGGATCAATCGAAGGACTCCAGCCTAAGAAATACTACCGAAATCACACGATGTACTACGATCACTGAACCCGGGAAGTACGTCCTTGCAGAAGACTTCGGCGATCAGAAAAGCCTGTCTGCAAGTTGCATCACGATTCGATCGAGCCACGTGGTGCTGGACGGGGCGAACCACACCATTCGCGGGGGTGGAGTGAGTGACTCGACAGGCATCCTCGTATCACACTCCCAGCGTGTCACGAACGTCACCATCCACTCCGTCACCGTCATTGACTGGAATCGTGGGATCTACGCCAAAAACGCGTCTGATGTGTCAATTCAGGAGGTAAACGCATCACATAACTCTGAAGGAATTGCGTTCCAGAATACGAGCCAGAGTACAGTTACTCGGTCACTCGCAAAGCACAATCTGTTTGGCGTCGTTGTTGATAATTCAAGCGAGGGTATCGAGGTTGAGGGAAGTCAGATCGAGAGCAACTACGCCGACGATGTCAAGCGGTGGGAACACCATTCACCGGAGCGCACTAATCAAACTACAAATGATAGGAGGACTCAACATAGATAATCGCAGATACGCAGTGTGAGCACTCAATCCTTTCGATTTCGACAGTTGCGGCCAAAGACGGCGCTGTATCCCCGCGCCCTGAAGGATGGGGTTTTAGCGCCTGCAATTTAGCTGAATTGAGGCGCTAAGCCCCCTTCCTCAGCGACCGAGCGAAGCGAGGGCGTAGGGAGGGGAGACAGCGCCGCACGGTTTACGTTCACTGTCTGCGGCATCTGTACGACCTGCGCGGTCGAACGCGGTAGGAAGACGCTCGCCACGGTTCCGCCGGTGTTCACACGTGGTTGGAAACGGCCTCGCCGTGTCGTCATCACGAAAGGCGCGACGCGCCTTTCGAGCGACGACAAGAAGCGTGCATCGTCGGGTGTGGTCGGAGTGTCGAATCGGGAGGAGTGGTTCACTCCGAACCGCCCAGCGAGGGAACCGTCTGCGGAGTCTGGAACCGCTGTGGGGACGTTCCCTGCACGTTCCGACACAGAAACAGGAAGCCCCAACCTCAAGAACCGAGCGCCTTCGGCGCGAGGGAGTAGATCGGGGTAGTTCACATAACTATCACTCAGTTCTCGGATTCGTCTGTGGATGACTCATTCGCCGCTTCCGCGTCGGTCGGTTCGGCCCATTCGGGATACTCCCGTCGCTGGACACCCTCGAAGGACGCATCACCAGACATTGACTTGATTGCGCGAGCGTCATCCAAGCTCCACACTGCGCCATCTTCGTGGAATAGTCCGTTTATGACGCCACGTGTTCGGTTCTCTAGTGTGAACGCTGGTTTGAGCATTAGTGACCAAAAGAAATTGCCGACGCCCGCATCGCGGATGAGCGGGGCGAGCGACGAGTAGTCCGATGCCCATAGCGTGTCCTGCGTAGATCCCGCCGCACCGAGGGCTCCTGTCTCGGGGTCGTGCGTTCGCTGCCACTCAGATAGCCAAACAGGTTTACCAAGCTCGGCAGCGACGTGGTTTGCCTGCTGTAACACCCGGCGATAAATCCGCTTTGTCTCCGGGAAATTGTAGTGAAATTGAACGACGTCCATTCCCCACCCCAGATACGTGGTATTGTTCGTCAAACTCGTCGAACCGACCGTGAGCGGTCTGTCGCCACGGTAGGTAGTGAGCGTATCCGCCATGGCTTTCGAAAATTTGAGGTGCGTGCTGCTCCACCCCGGTTCATTAGAGAGTTCGATAGCGAGGAGCCGTTCATCGTCTCGGTACCGATCCATGAACCACTGGACGAACTGTCGTGGTGTTTCCCAGAGTTCCTCGTCATGCATTGTCCGGGTCGAAGGTGAGTGGGTCTGGACAGCGGTCAGGGGATTGTCATTGAGCAAGTTCTCGTACGTTGGCTCACGTCCAACCCCGTCAAATAATCCGAGCAGAATCCGAAGGCCATATTGATCCGCAGTGTCGAGAAAGTGTTCGAGCGCATCTGCATGCGCCTCGGAATCCTGCAACCAAAATTCGTAGCTTAACCACGTCCGAAGCGCATTCAAATCGAGACGAGCGGCGTAGCTCAGATCGCGTTCGATGATGTCGGAGTCGTACTCATGCCACATCTGATACCGGTTGTAGGCGCGTGCTGGAATGTAGATGGCACCTCGCACGTCGACTGGAACGCCAGAATCGAAGCGCGAGTCATCCAGTTGTTCGTCCTGATTTTGAGGGTAATCGTGTGCTTCGTGTCGCACTCCACTGGTGTCTCCCCGTATTCGCCCCACACTCGGTAACCCACTGATACTCATAGCAGTACCGACAGAAAGAACTTGCCGTCGGGTGAGTCGTTTCCCCATATTAGTACCGTTTGGAATCACAGCACCCGACGGTAAAAGTCCCACCGTGGTTGCCTTTCAAAAGGACTATCTTTGTGCCTGAATTAGCTAAATTGAGAGCGTTAAACTTCCATTTGTGAGCAAAGCGAGCGGTAGAGTTGAGTAGGACGGGGTGATCCACGAACTCGTGTTCACCGACTCTTTTGTGATTAGATCTGCTTTACGAAGACGTCCACCTTTTCGCCTGGGTTTCTAACGTCAAGGAGGACACCAAGAGCGAGATTATCACTGTCTGTGATGTATTCGATCCGGCGGATTCCCTCTCCCCGTCGTGCGAACGAAAGCATTGGTGGCTCTGTGTATGGCTTGGCAAATTCAATCGCTATCTGCCCATCTTCGTCTTCGTCGGCCACTCCACGGTGCGCATCGAACGGTGGAAGGTTATTTCGCACCACTGATGACGCGCTCGTGACCTCCCACGAATTTTCGTCTTCTGCTCGATTATTCTCGTAAATATTCTCACTCGCGTCACCTTTCTCTGCGAGGGCTGGTGAGGACGGAGTTTGGGCGATCGTATTGCCGCGAACGCCGATCTTTGAGCTTGCGATCTGAATTGCTGGTGTATTTGGGTTTAATTCTTTATTAAATTTGCTGAGATAATTCTCAGAAATTTCATGGTATGACTTCCCGGGACTTCGAACTGAGATCCCTGTCTTCGCTACTTCGCGGATGTGATTATTCGCAACAGTAATTGATTGTGTTTTAGTAAGTAGAATACCGTGGTTGCCTGCTTGCGAGATAATGTTGTTTATGATGGTTCCTTCCGCTGCGTTTTGTACCCGTATTCCTGTACCGTTTGGGCTTTGAATAATATTGTCTGCGATCTTGATGTCCGAGACTGGGCTCTGAACGTTTATTCCATGATGGGAGTATCCAGATAACTCATTACCGCTAACGGTAATACTCGAACCGCCTGCTGGGTCAATCGCAATTCCAGCAAATTTCGTCGTGTTCTTCGTCGAAAGGCCATCGGTAGATTGAGTACTGATATTCCCCCGGATGGAAACGTGGTGGATGTTCGTAGGACCACGGACATGGCAGAACGATTTGTGAGAGCCGAATCCGATATTGTCTGTGATAATACTATGAGTGCCTCCTGCTTCTTCTCCTTTTGGTCCACTCGCTACACCAGCTAGACTCCCTTCGCTACAATTTCCGAGGATATTTCCTGAGATTATCACGGTATTTGCAACATCGTTCTTTCCGTTAGGAGCCCAGAGATCACACGCGATTGCTCGATCAATTCCGTCTGTGATGACGTTTTCTGAGACGACGACATTCTTGCCACCGAGTTGGATCCCTCGGTCTCCAAAGAATTGAATACGATTATTTACAATCCTGACATTCTCACTATTTCGCTCAACGCTGATACCACTTCCTCCGCTTCCGTGTTCGCCATACGGATGAGTATGCGTAATCGTATTTCCTGTGAGAACGACGTTTACTGCATCACGGACGATAATTCCATGGCATTTCTTTGCGCTTTTATCTTGATTCGCTTCGTTCCCATGATAGCCAACATCTCGTATCGTGATATTCCTGCAGTGGTTGTGTTGTCCAACTCGAATTCCTCCGACGTTTGCTCCGTCAGCAGGCTTAATCGCGTTAGTTATTCCTGGACCAATGACGGAGACACCGCTCACGTCAATATCAAGCCACTGGGTCGTCCGGTATGGCGCATTTCTTCCATCGATCCAGACTGTGTCGCCTGCTGTGAGAGTGTTGAATGCGTTTTCGAGTTCTCTCGTCCTTTTTACAACGTGGTCTGCCATCCCCCTCACTGTCTTTGCATCAATCTCAGAAAGTGAGAGGCCGAGCTGGTTCCACCCGTTGTCTGTTGAAACAAAGGGAAGGAGGGTCTGGAGTGAATCTGACGGTCGGGCGCCAAAATACAGATCCCAATGATCGGGGTTAGCAGAGGGAAGCTCTTTGTCCAGGGCACCTCCTGCTATGTTAAGCGATTGATCAGAGTCAAATCGACCAGAGCCGAGATTTTGCGTTAATGTTCCACGAGTAAAAGGTATGCCAGCGGCCGCAAGCAACACTAAGAATTGTCGTCGTTTCGAATTCATCTTGGTTTTAAGCTGGTAAGCTTCTCGGTCGGGCACTTATCGTTAGCGAGGAGGGTCAGCAGTAACTAAAACGTTCTCACTGATCACTGACGACATCTTCATCGAAAAAGGGAGTATTACGTCTCCGTTTCGGACCAACACGGCGAACGTGGACCCTTCGAATCGGTCGATTTCTCGACCGTTTTCCCGACTATCTCCCTCTTTGCCGCAACGTGAAACTCGACCATCAGAAGATTCGTTGAAACTATGAAGACCACGTCGAAGGTGCCCTCTGATCGGTTCCATGTCTCGTGGAAATCCGCGTTTTTTGACTCGGAAGTTGGTGAACGTATCGCTGACAATCATTTTATTTCACAGGTGACCAGATTCGTTTCGTCATCGTCCGTACTAGCGATGAGCCGGTCCATCTGGTCGATTCCAGCCTCTCGAAGCGTCGAGAGCGACACCGTCATCTTATACTACTAGAGGGTGTCATAGAAGAGTTCTCACACTGTGATCACGGTACTTCCCGGATTGTCTCCACGTTCGTAGTTGGTGATTGCGACGACGAGACGAAAGCACAGCGCGAGGAATAATACTTGTGCTCGTGCGTGAACGCGGCCTCGGGCGAATGCACGCCCGAGGCCGCAGTCCTTGACTGATTCGGTGGGTCGTTCGACGCCACTCCGCCGGTTGTACGTCTCATGTAGCGTTGATTGCTTCAGCTGGACGTCCTCGCTGTGTTTTTCGATGCGGTCTTCGACCCTGTACTCGATGTCTTTCGGGTCATCAGCGTTCCGTGCGTTGTACGGAGCAACTGGCACGATCCCTGCGGCTAGGAGGTGGTCGTGCCAGTCGAGAATGCCGTAGGCACTGTCTCCAAGCATCCAGATTGGTTGCTCGACGGCGAGCGCATCACGTGTGACGCGCATCGCCGTCTCTTCCGGTGCTTGTTTGCTCTCGGTGCACTCGGCTGCAATCGGGATCTTTTGCCCGGTCGAGACGATCGTACAGCCGTAGCCGTAGTAGTACTCGTCCTCGGTTGGATCGTAGCACTTCGACGCGTCTGGGTCGGCTAGCATCGCCCTCACGTCGATCGAATCGATGCAGTAGGTTAAGTCGAGCAGGCCGCATGCCGCGGCCTGCTCGACGAGACGGGTGAAGACGTCGTCAACGACGTGTTCGAGGTCGGTGAGGAAGCGATCGACCGCGTCTCTCGACGGCGGTCGATCGAAGCCACAGCTCAACCAGATAACCGTGTTCCGAAGCTCTCGCTCAACGGGACGGATGCCGTAGATGTCTTTGTAGTAGCAGTGGAGAAAGCCACGCATCAGCTCTGGTGGTTCGTGGTCTCGTGTTCGCCCAGGCGGAGACGGGGCGAACACGTCGAACTCTTCGAGAACCTCGAAGGAGAGGTGCTCAAACAACGCTAACGTCTCGGTTTCACGACATTGAAGAACGACTCTACCGAAGGATCATCTTGCAGGGTCGCTGAACTCATTTCACCTCAGCGTTCGTCCTGCTCTTTGGTGTGGTCATCGTTCTATGACACCCTCCGTATTAGTCAAAGGGAGACCCAAGCGTGATATCATCGACATACTATCATAAGACGTGAGAATGCAGCATCGCTAAACCTCCTCTTGGTAGAACGCATTGACCCCGACGATACTCGCAAAGACGCCGCCAATGATCGTTGGCGTCCAAAATATAGCCCCTCGATAAATCACCACCGCTGCAAAGGCGATTGCCTTCGTCATCAGGGGGAGAGGCGCTGCCAAGAGTACCGCAATAAGGACGCTTTCAATACCTCCGACGCCACCCGGCAGAGGTGTGATGCCGGCAATCGCGCCAAGCGGCACCGCAAACATCACCACAGCCAGAGCAATTGGAGTCCCGATTGCTCTGAATGCCAACCACAGCGCGACGACCTGACAGAGCCACCCGCAGAGTGAGAACGTGAGTGCAAGCGCCAGATCAGTCGGGTTTGTAGCTACACGCTCAAGTGCACGAAAGAATCCGCGGACGCGTTGGCGGAGATCTGATCCTGGGATGACTGAGATGTAGGGAAGTCGTTGCGTGAGTTGGGGAACTAGGGTCGTCAAAAGGTGTGCAACGGATGTTTCGACTGTTTCTCGGTTCGTCCATCCAAGGTAGAGGCCGCTCGGTATCGCGAGTGAAAGGAACACAAGGACGCCCGTTGCAACACGGAGATTTGTGCTGAACGTCACTTTTGTCGCAAAATATGCCGCTCCAAGGAGCGCAAGAAGTATTGACGGGATAAAATTGAGCGTGTCCACGCTTGCAATGGCTGCAAGGCCTTTTTCGTAGTCTGTGTCTGCTGTTTTCGAGATCAACATTGCGCTAATAGGCTCTCCTCCAGCTTGGCCGAACGGCGTCACATTGTTGGCACACATCGCCCCGCAAATGACGAAGAACGCCTTCACTGAAGAGAGGGACACATCAAGAACGCTGAGGACAGTTCGAAGCGCTAAGCCCCATGCAAACAGCCAACCAAGAACCGCGATGACAACGAAGAGAACATCACTGATATCGGTTGTCGAGAGTACAGAGAGAAGATCTTCAACGCCAACAAAATGAAGTAACGCCGCAAGAATGACAAGAGAGCCAGCGACGCCGAGAATGAGCGACGGTACCCGATCACGGTCCATAAAGGCTGATCCGCAGTAGATGATTATGATTCTGTTGATGAGGAACTCGGATAGTCCCGAAAAGTTGAGCGGGGACCATAAAGGAGGTCTGCAAACAGATTTTTGAATTGGATAACAGTTGAGCAAACCCTCATCCATTAACAAGTTGTTCAATTATCCGGGTGGTCGCATATCTACCATTCATGTCTTCTCTGTACAAACCTCTACCCCATGGGTGAAAGCCATCGATTAGCTATCGATTATTTGACGCACAAACCTCGATGAGCCAACAACCCAGTGTTGACGGAAAACAGAATTACGTGCTGAACGTGATCGAATTCACAGGTGGCTCGATACGTCGACAGTCGTTAACGAGGGTCCCGATCGGGAGCCTTGGCTCCTACATTTGCACGACTCTGAGCTGATCCTCGATGTCTTCGACCGTGGTGCCAGCGGCATCTAGTGGACGGAGAGAATGTACAGCAATAGTCAAAGCAATGAGAGCGAACCCGTGAGTATCCACCCCTGAACCTGCTCAAATCAGCCCGAGTACTTCCAGAACCATATCAATGATCCTGCCCAATTTGCCGCTCTTCTCGTCATCCTCATTCGACGACTCGGTATCGTTATCGTCTGTCATACCTCAAATCAACGCCTAGGAAAGTAACCGTGTGGCCGCGGCGTATGGGATGTCAGCTTACTGGTTTTCGAGGGCATCGAGGATGCATGCGGCGGCGATCACCGCTTCTTTCGGAACAGTGCTGGCGTCGTCGATGCTGACCGTGTAGGTATCCCGCAGCGAGAACTGTCCCTTGATGTCGCCGACGTGACCGCCGTCGGCATCGAATATCTCGTACTTGTTCGGGATGAGGTTCATAACAGAGATGAAGTGCCGGAGCGCCGAGAGGAGCTTGCTCTTCGATCGAATGCTCGCCAGCGGTTCCCCCGTGTCAGGGTCTCGGATCGTCCAGGTCTCTACGAATAGCGAAAAGTCCTCGTCGAGGACAACCACCTCTTCGCCGGTACCTGCGTCCGTGATCGCGTAGTTCCCAGCGATGTCCATGATACCGCCAGCCTTCACCGTGAACGCGTCCTCGTCGTCGCCAGTCACGAACGGGAATTCTTCTTTCATCTTGATCAACTTCTGCTTTCCGCGTAGGACGACCTCGCCAGCGCTGTCACGGACGACGTACTTGTTCCGGATCGCTGACTGCTTGACCTCGTAGCGGTCATCGTCGAGATCAACCGTCGAGATGTTGTAACTGCTCGGTGTCGAATCGAACGAAGAGGACTCGGTCATGAATGACTGGTGTGGTACGTTCTGAGAAAAGCTTTCTGCTCGACACGAGACAGCGGAAGAGTGCGAACAATAATGCTATCATCGAATTCGATCGATATCGAAAACCACCAGACTGTGTGGGGGGTGAAGGGGTTTAAAAGGGTGAAATTGCAACCTTTTGAGTAGAGCCTAGGCCGGGGTTTGAATCCGGGCTCTCGCCGTCGGGCGGTTTGACGCTCCGCGTCTCTCCCTCCGGCTTGGTCGTTACACTTGAACGCTTTACCGGCTTGCTACCTGGGTGGCGCAGGCTCGAAGGCAAAATATGATCCTGAAAGCAACACCGCTGCACGAAGCCAGGAATCGCTTCCTCAACGACAAGAAGCCCAGGGTCTCCCACAAGAAGCGCAAGAACTACCGAACTGCGATACGTCAGTCTTCGACTAGTTGGACAGATAGGGAATCACGGACCTCAAAGATCTCGACAGCGAAGTGATTCTACTGTACAAGGAATACCGGCTGTCGAAGATCAAAGGTCCAAGAGTGGGTGCGTAGTGGAAACTGCGATTCAACACTACGTCTACACTGCAACTCGCCCCTACTATTACAACGGTGGGGAATGTCCTTTTGGCCACTACCCTGAGACGTGCGAGGCGATGTCGTGGAGCGCCTCGTGCAAGTGTCTTGGGAGCGTTAGCCCTGTCCATCGTACCCGCCCACTGCTCGCCGTCGACGGTGAGCGCAAGGACGTGTCGGGAGCCTCGGGTGGCTCGGCTAGACGATCGGCCTGCTCAACCGTGACGACGTGAACGGGGGCGGTCCCGGCGGTCCACCGGGCGGACCGACGCCCACGTCGGGTAGTCGTCCCTGAGAACGCCATGGTCGAATTTCGTATATGGCTTGTACAGCGCTCTTCAACGATGTTTCGTCCATTGATGAACTCGTTGATAGAGAACAGTAAACCGGCCTCGGCCCATGCAGAAAACATGGAGTAGTCGTCGCTTGAAGACGTGTAGGGCGGAGTCGGTGGTTCGGACCCGCCGCCCACGGGTGACGTACCCACGAAGGGCTGTGGTGGACGGCTCGCCGCCCGCACCGCGTTCCCCCTTTCGTCGGTAAGTGGTGTAGTAGTAGTACGCGGTCTCAGCGCCACTCGTCCGATAGGCGGGGCGGCCATCATCTATTTGCTTTGGAACTGCTCTCCTGCTCGGCGATCAGTCGGTAGAGAAAACATCTAACCGCATTCCGACATTAATCTATGGGAAGCGAATCGCCATATAGCATTGTATTATCGAGTTGTTACCGTCTGACGGTTCACTAGTCCCCCTGCATATGAAGCCCTCGTTTACTTCATGATTCACCGCAAGAGTACACCTACTCGTCGACCTCTACCTGATAGCGACCGATCCCCTAGAGGGAACCTGCAGTCGCCACCAAGGTAATGGTTGGCAAATAACAAACTATGTCGACGCAATTATGGTCAATAAAACTGAACAGCCGATTACGATTAGGGATTGATTCGGTAGGCACGTCAGGAGGTGGTGGCTGGTGAGCCTCGAAGATCCTCCGAGCGATTTCCGCGACCAGGCCAAACGGAACTACGAGTTTGTAAAAAGCGAGGTCATCACAGAGAAAAAACGATCGATTTTGTCGGGGTATCACGTTGACGACTTCGACAGCGTGTTGCTTATCACGTCGGCTCCGAGAGGGGGAAGTAGTCTCCTTTTTGATATCCTTCGGCACCACGAAGAAACATGTAGTCTCGATGGCGAACACGACCGATGGTATACCCTGAACGGAATCTGTTACCCGAAGTTTGAATCGGACGTCGTTCCGGCTGACTTCGAGTCATTCGATAGAGAACATATTCTGACAGATCTCCTCGCCGAGGTTGGTGCAACCGAACGATCTGGCGATCAAACGCATCGCGTGGATAATACGCTCATCCGGCTTCCGTTGCAGTTTCCCCGTCAAGAGCTTCCATATGAGGAGATACACGAAGAGCTGCTCAAAGGAGCGTCGCTCAACGAGATACTTAGGGAACTCGGAATCTCACCGTTGCAGTACGATGAATATGCAGAACGAGACGCGACCAGTCCATTCAAAACCGAAACGATCGAGGATCGACCGTTCGTTTCTTCGCACAGTTACAAGCGCGGTCTCACAGCTGACGACTTTGAGCGGACACTCGTCCTAAAAGCGAGCGGCGACGCATACCGACTCTCATGGATCCGCGAACAGCTATTTCCCGAAACCGATCTCAAAGTTATTCATCTTACACGGAACCCAGCAGCGTCAATCAACGGTCTCTACGACGGATGGCGGCTGAACAGGGGGTTCCAAACCTACGACGTGGGTGATCTCGATCTCGACGGATACAATGGCTCACTGTGGTGCTACGATCTCCCGCCGGGGTGGGTTAGCGAGGGAGAACTCATCGACGTTTGCTTGATGCAGTGGGCTCAAGCCCATCGCCATATCCTCAATAGCCGCGACACGTTCGAGAACGTCCTTCGAGTTCGATTCGAGGATGTTCTCACCGACACCCGCTCCACGGTCAAGGAGATCGTCGAGTTCGCTGATCTCGGCGAGTCAGCACTGCTTTCGGAGAATGTCGCAGACCCAAATAAGGTAATGACGACAAAGGAACCGAGATTCGCTCGCTGGCGAGACAGAGAAGACCTCGTTAAGAGCGCACTCAATCGAGCCGACGAGACGTATACCGAAGTGATCGAAGAGCTAGAATACACGGAGGAGTCGGAATGGATCTGAGCGAAGCAGCAAAGGACAGCGGCGAGGTGACTCACGTCGCTCGTCGGTGTCAAGACAATGATCGTCGAGGCCGATAACGATGAATTTCACGAACATAACCGACGAAGAAATGCTCATATCTAACGACACACCAAGTGCGGAGTCGAATCTGGCTAAGGCGTATAATGTCGAAGGTACTAGCATCAATAAAATTCAGAAAGAAGCAGGTGGGCTCAGCGATTTCACTGAGGGGATCAATTGATGTCGGGAGAAACTCGATGGCTCTTCGGACTGCCATGTTCCGGAAAGACGACGCTCGCTGAGGGGTTAATCGGTCCAAGTACGGTCCACTTAGATGGGGATTATCTTCGGAATACCCTCAATTCCGATCTAGGGTTTTCGAAAGAGGATCGAACCGAGAACCTCAGACGAGCTGCTGGAGTTGCACAAGCGTTGAACGAACAGGGGTTCGATGTCGTCGCGTCGTTCATCACCCCGTATCGGTCCCAGCGAGAACTGATTGCTGAGAAGATCGAGGACGTTTCGTTCATCCATGTCAACGCGCCCATCGAAGTGTGCGAGGACCGCGATGTAAAAGGAATGTACGAACGGGCCCGGAAGGGCGAGATCGAGGGTTTTACCGGTATTGACGCACCGTTCGAGGAGCCAGAAATAGAGGAGATCGGACTCGAAGTTCGGACGGCAACGCTCTCGGAGGAGGAGAGTATCAAAAAGATCAATACAGAACTGGAACGCAAGTTCGATCCAAGCCACATCTTCATTGGTCGCTGGCAACCACTCCACGATGGCCACCGGACGATCATCGATTCAGCCGCTGATAACGGAAAAGACGTCATTATCGCCATCCGCGACACCGAACTCAGCGAAAAGAACCCACTCACCGCACAGGAGCGCCGAGAACTAATTGAGGATGTTTACGATGACCATCAGAATGTCGAAACGATGATCATTCCCGATGTCGATACTGTCGCTATCGGACGGGATGTCGGGTACTCGGTTGTCTCGGTTTCCGAGAAGGTTGCAGAAATCAGCGGAACCAAGACGCGTAAGAAGTACGAGAAGAGCGAACTTCTCGAGGGACAACACTTCGAAGAGTAAACGATTCATCATCGGTACCTCAATCATGAATAAGACAGGGCTACTGTTCGATCAATCCGAGATACAGGACGCGATAGAGGCGGGAGAGCTGACCACGTGGAAGAAAAAGAGGTATATTAAATTCAGAGAGACGATGCGGGGCACTCACTATCCATGTCACTTCGCGGTGAACGCTGAACGTAACGATATCGCTCGTTACCTCTTCGTGGGGGATGTTCATGATCGTGATGCACTTTTCAAAGTGAGAGAAGGATTGCGACAATATCTCGAACGGTATCAGTCGATAGCCGAACGAACGACCTTGGTGATATTTTTTAAACCTCCTAACAATGACCAAAGTGAACGGGAGTACCGCGATCAATTCTGGAGGGTTCTTGAATTCTTGAACGAACGGGATCCGGAACCATGGCCCAGTGATATTCCTGAGGACCCAAATGATCCAGAGTGGGAATTCTGCTTCTGTGGAGAATCGATGTTCATTGTTGGGCGCGCTCCGTTCTATACGGATCGGAAGAGTAGGTATACGCCATATGGGCTAGAAATAACGATCCAACCACGGAGAGTTCTTGACGACGTTAGTGGAGATACGATAGAAGGCCAACATGCTCGCTCGGTCATCAGAGACCGGTTAAAGGGCTATGATGACGTTGCACCTCATCCGGACATTGGTGACTATGGAGATCCCAATACTCGGGAATGGAAACAATATTTGCTTCCAAACTCTAACGACGAAAGCATGAACGAATTTCCTTTTGAAATTAATACAAAGGGATAATAGAATATCTGGCCTTGTATAGCTGAATTGAGGCGCTAAGCCCCCTTCCCCAGCGACCGAGCGAAGCGAGGGCGTAGAGAGGGGAGACAGCGCCGCACGGTTTACGTTCACTGTCTGCGGCATCTGTACGACCTGCGCGGTCGAAGCGGGGAGGAAGACGCTCGCCACGGTTCCGTCGGTGTTCACACGTGGTTGGAAACGGCCTCGCCGTGTCGTCATCACGAAAGGCGCGACGCGCCTTTCGAGCGACGACAAGAAGCGTGCATCGTCGGGTGTGGTCGGAGTGTCGAATCGGGAGGAGTGGTTCACTCCGAACCGCCCAGCGAGGGAACCGTCTGCGGAGTCTGGAACCGCTGTGGGGACGTTCCCTGCACGTTCCGACACAGAAACAGGAACCCCCGACCTCACGGACCGAGCGCCGAAGGCGCTCGGTGAGGAAGGGGCCTTACCCGCCTGTAATTCAGGTAATGGCGAGTTCGACATTATGAGTCTATGTGCGCTCATCATTGAGAAGTTGCACCATCTGATCGAGCCACATTTCACCCCCCGGGTGGACTTTATCCAATATATCGTCTGGTAGATCTGGCTTGTTGAACAGAAGAGGCGAGAAATGTGTTTGGTCAAGCACGCCTAGATCGAAATCTGTTCGCCTGAAATCCGTTGGTGCTGGTGTAATCCGTCACGGGTTTAACTTTGAAGGATGACAACAAGCGTTGGGAGAAAATTGGTTGCACACTAGTCTCCTACCAGAGACATGCTGACTCGGTGGCCAGACTGGACGTACATGCGAAGGTTGACCCCGACGAATCACTCCCTGACGGCGACACCTATGCATCATTCCCCGACACAGGCACGGACGCGATCATCATCGGCGGCACCACAACCGTCACAGAACACCCTGTCCACTCACTTCTCGACGGTCGCTCTGCTTCCGGCTTGGAGACCCCTCTCTATATCGAACCAATGTACCGCCTAACCGAACTCCTGGGTGACCGCTTCATGGGCTATCTAATTCCGAGTGTGTTGAATGCAGGCAATATGGCGTGATGTACGGGCGTGCACACGCCGTGGGTGCCCCGCAGACACTATTCAGCGGAAGGCGACGCAGAGCAGAGATTTCGGCCCTCTTCTGTTACCACTCTATGCCACCGTTGACTCCAAGTATTTGCCCAGTCATATACGCAGAATCACGACTCGCGAGAAACCGGACAATCCCCGCAATATCGTCCGGATCGGCGAATCGGTCGAGCGGAATGCGCTGGCGAATCTTCTCCTTGACCTCATCGGAGACCTCTTCCAACATAGCTGTCTTCACAAACCCAGGAGCGACGCAATTAGCGGTTGTATTAAACGAGGCTAATTCGAGCGCAAGTGTCCGTGTCAGGCCAAAGAGGCCGCTTTTGGTCGTCGCGTAGTTTGCCTGGCCATAGTTGCCTTGTTGGCCAACGACGCTTGAGATGTTGATCAGTCGACCGTGATCGGCTTGCTTGAGATCGGAGAAGAACGTGTTCGTGCAGTTATACACACCGCCGAGATTCACGTCCATCACGTGATTCCATTCATCACGTGTCATTTTCTCAAAAATAGTGTCGACGGTGATGCCAGCGTTATTCACTAAGACGTTCGTCGTTCCGAAGGTATTTGTGACCGTCTCATGCATTGCTTCGACTTCGACACCATCGGTGACGTCAGCTTGGACGGCAATGGCGGTCCCACCTTCGCTTTCGATCTGTTCAACTACGTCATAGGCTTCTCCTTCGGAAGAACGATAGTTCACGACGACATTCGCGCCATGACGACCAAGTTCTTCGGCGATCCCGCGGCCAATTCCTCGCGATGAGCCTGTGACCACACAGGTGCGGTTGTCGAGCATCATAGTGGATCTCGTTTGGGTTACTCGGTTCCTCAGGCAGAGGCGGATGTACTCTCCCTACGGTAGTCTCACACCGTTATCCCACGCCTTTCAGTCGACCCTGCTTCCCACCAAGAGGTCCAACCAGCCAGCATAAAAACCTTATAAGCCAGCTACATGACTGAGAACTGTCCTGAAGTGATTCCCAAAAGAAAATCTCCCTCGACGTAACTAAAAAACACCTACACGGTTTCAGGAACAAAATCAGCTCATACATAATCGAGCGCATACCCGCGTCTTCAGGCGCGGTCGCGCTCAGCCCAACGGAATTTGTCGTATCTGGCCGCGGACCTCTCCGTCGGGATACTGCTCTGTGTGGACATTCACGTACGTGTTCCCGTCTCTCATCTCGGAGAGGAGTCTCCCGAGCGGTTCGTTCTCAAGCGGTCCGACGAGCTCTTCGCGGGTCACACCATCCGATAAACTGGTGAGATCGTCTATCGTTACGCCCTCTTCCCGGGGACCGACGAATCTCCCCTCGCCGACTTCTCGACCGAAGAGAAACGCCACCGCGGGGCCGTTTTCCCCCTCCCTTCCGAGGTGAACGTGCGCCTGCGTGACGTTTTCGATCGCGTCGAGAACGAGTACGTACCGAACCTCCCTCGTTTCCCTGGCGCGTTGAAACAGCGCCGTTCCCCGCGCGCTGGTCTCGACCGGCGGTACCTCCTGTGATCCCGTGAGAGCACCGCTGCTGAACACGGGCGGTTGAGCGTCGTCCGCTCCGGGCGTATTCTGCTGACCCGAAACGAGGCCTGCGGTCGCCGCGACCGTCCCGGTTACCGCAAGCGATCGTAAGAACGCGCGCCGAGACGTGACTGACCGATCCGACGGGAAACGTCGATCTCTCATAGCTTTTCTTTGAAGTCTTTTCCTCGTATCCCAATGAAACAGAAGCATCGTTTCGATCAGTTCCGAGCGCACTAGTCGATTAATCGCCCGTGAACCGATACAATATCCGGTTCAAGGCGGCTTGATCGACGTACAACGGCTCGATTATCCTCGCAGTCTAAAACACAGGTGAGCGTTCCCGTATCGCACACAAAAAAGCTGCGAGCCGGTTCCGATCGGTCTCGTCCGCGTTCGTAGCTGAATTGCAGGCGCTAAGCCCCCATCCTCACCGAGCGCCGAAGGGAGCGAGCAGGGTGGGGATACAGCGTCGTCTTTGGTGGTCTTACACGTACGATAGCGTGATAAACTATCCCACGAAAGCGGTACGTGTGCGTGAGAGTAGGAGGAATGGAAGCCCTCAAGGCCTCCCACGCACTGCGCAGTGCGGACACGTAGGCACGGGACAGACCGAATCGACGCCTTCGGAGACTGCGACCGCTGTGGATTCCCGGTGAATCTGCACGTCACGTCGGTGAACAAGGAAGTTCCCACCTCAAGAAGCGAGGGGTAGGTAACCCCGAGCGCCGTAGGTGGGAGTAGTTCACACTTCGGTGCTGTCGTCGTTCTCTTCGCTCTCGTGGTTGTCACTTTCGACGTCGACGTCGTCACTGTCGTCGGCCGTCTCGAAATTGAGGTCGTTTTCGCGGTCTTCGACCCTAAAATCCTCAACGCCGCCGCACAGACGTACCGGACTTGGACGTCGTCGCTTTCGAGCCCCTCACAAATGTCCGGAACTGCTGTGTCTCCCGCGCGGACCGCGAGAAGCCGCACACGCCAGTCGGCATTGTCGGGGTTTGCAATACCGTGCTCCCCCAGCTCCCGGTCGACCGTGAAACTCGTCTTGCTCACGGGGTGGAACTCGTGTGTCAGAACGCGGTCGATAACCTCTCCAACGGATTGTGTCCCCGTCCCATTTCCGTCGTGCTAACTCATACGGTAAGCAAGGGATGACATCACTAGACGGTTGCAGATCCCATTCGGTAACCTACTCACGGAAGGTAACGTTCAATCGGCAATGTGACAAAGTCACTTCAAATAAAAATGGCCCCCAGCAAGAGTTTGGGACCACACAGTTTCCAGAGTATTATACCTCGAATGAACCGCAGGCAGCCTCTTTTCGGGTATATCCACCAAACACCAAATATATTATATTCGTGGTAAAACGGACTTGGCGGGCCCTACGGCACACTCGACCGCAACCCCCTACGGCACGTCCATCGAGATCTTCGCCGACGAAAGCGTTTTAAAAGAGGGTGGGCAATCCGAGTAGCTTCCTGCACGTGAACCAGAGCTCGAGGAAATTAGGAACGCTCCCGCTCCCGTAACGAGAGGTTACCGAATAGAATGTTAACTGTCTTTAGGATAAATTTTAAATGGTCCTATATTCAATACCTACTTGAATGTCATCAAATTTGAAAGATGAAGAACGAGGCGATCAAGACGAACGAGACAGCCAAAACACACAACCTCCGGACGAACTCGGCCGTCGGGGATTCCTCGGGGGAATAGCCGGGGTGGTGACTGCCGCCGCCTATTCAGCTTCAGTCCCGGAGCCGGTAGCGGGCCAGATAGTCAATGATAACGACGCGGCCACACAGATGGTCTCATCACCGGATGACAACATCGAAGTCACAATCGACGTGGCTGGTGGAGTGCCGACGTACACCGTCTCGTACAACGGTACGACGTACCTCGAATCGTCGACGCTGGGATTCGAGTTTCAGAATCAGCCGACGTTTGGCGCGGCGTCAGACGGAAGCAGCGACGTTGATATCACCGTATCCGGCACCGAGAGCGGGATAGCGACCGAGCGCTGGGTGCCGATCTGGGATCAGTACGACGCTATCTCAGAGGAGTACAACTTCCTTCGTGTCGGATTGGTGGAGACCGATGCACCGGGCAGGTCGGCCACCCTCGAGATTCGTGTGTTCGACGATGGGCTGGGTTTCCGATTCGCCTTCGACGAAAGCTTCGCCAGCAACAGTGGTCGGACTGTCATCACGTCGGAGAACACGCAGTTCAACTTCGACGGCGACTACGATGCGTGGTGGATACAAAACGAGTTCGTCAATCCTCGCTTCGAACAGGAATACCAGCGGACCACGCTCAGCGAGGTCGAATCGGGCGTCCGAACCTCCCGTCCGACCGACAACACCATCCGAAACGGGGCGCACACGCCGCTCACCGTCAAGGCCGACAAAAACGCGTACCTGAGCGTCCACGAGGCGAACCTGACGGACTACGCGACGCTGTCGCTGGCCCCGCAATCCGCCGACGGCGGGAGGGAGTTCTCGGCCGAGCTCGCGCCGCTCCCCGACGGAACGAAGGTGTCGACTAAACCACCGATGGTGACCCCCTGGCGGACCGTGCAGGTCGGCGAGCGTCCCGGCGACCTCGTCGAGTCGTCGCTGATACCGCTCCTCAACGACGAGCTGGACGAGTCGGTGCTCCCGACCGGCGGCGGCGAACCCGACACGAGCTGGATCACGCCCCGGAAATACGTCGGTATCTGGTGGACGATGATCGCGGGGAACGCCAACTGGGAGTACAAATCCGACGAGGAGATCGAGGCGGACGGGGACGATCCTGCGGCGTACATCCACGGCGCCCGCACCGAGCGAATGAAGCGGTACATGCGGTTCGCCAGCCGAAACGGCATCGAGAGCGTACTCGTTGAGGGGTGGAACCAGGGATGGGACAGCTACCCAGGCTCGGGCGTGACGCTAGACTTCGACCAGTCGTACCCCGACTTCGACCTGACCGAAGTCACCGACTACGGGCAGTCGCTCACCCCGAGCGTCGAGATGACGGCCCACAACGAGACCGCCGGGAACATCGTCAACTACGAGGACCAGATTCTGAACGACGACATCTTCCGGTACTACGAGGACAACCACATCCGCAGCATCAAGAACGGCTATGTCAACGACGACGGGGTGGGCCACGAGGGAGACGGCGGGACGGCGACCACCAGCCAACACAGCCAGATCGCGATCAACCACCACGAACTGGTCACGCGTCACGCGGCCAGGAACCGACAGCTGCTCGAGCGCCACGAGGCCGACAAACCCACCGGAAAACGCCGCACGTATCCCAACTTGGCGGCCACGGAGACGGTCAAGGCACAGGAGTACGACGGCTTCGACGCGCTCGGCTCGGACGTCGGCACGGAACATCACGTGACGCTGCCGTTCACTCGGATGTTGGCCGGCCCGACGAGCTATCAACCGGGCATCTTCGATATCACCTTCAACGACGACACTGGTGGGCAGATTCAGACGACCAGAGCCAAACAGCTCGCGATGTATCCGAACTACAACGCCGGGCTACAGATGGCCGCCGACCGCATCGAGGCCTACGTCAACCCGGAACTGGCGGTGGGCGAACTCCTGCAGGCGGTCGCCGGCGACCTTGACGGGTTCATCACCGCGGACGACTGGCGCGACGCGTTCGGGACGAACTACGTCGCCGTGGATCCGAACCAATCTCCGTCCGGGTCGTCCGCCTCGTGGACGGTCAAGAACGTCCCCTCGGACGGAACGTACGACCTGCACCTGCGCTACGCCAGCGCGCCCGAGGAGAACGCACCCCGCGTTGTCGAAGCGGGCGCGCCGCAGGCGACGCTCCGGGTGAACGGCAACACCGAGACGATCAATCCGCCGTTCACGGCGTACTGGGACGACTGGCAGGTGTTCACGACGCAGGTCGAACTCACCGAGGGTGAGAACACCGTCGCCGTCGAACTCCGCTACGACGACTCCGGGGAGACGTTCACCGGCGACGTCGGCGGGTTTAACCTCAACACGGTCGCCGTCACCGAGAGCGGCGCGGAGTCGCCGCTTCCGGCCGACTACGAAGGCTATACTCCCGAGAACGAGAACTTCGAGGCGGAGGCAGAGTTCGAGTTCATCGAGAAGATCCCCGCCGGCGGGTGGGACGACACGGTCGTCGTCGACGCCGAGATCGGCGAGTACATCGTCACCGCCCGACGGAAGGGCGTGGAGTGGTACGTCGGTGCGATGACCAACGGAGACGGACGCGCCGTCGACGTCCCGCTAGACTTCCTCAGCCCGAGGAGCGCGACCGGCCGCGATCAGGGCGCTCCGCGGGGCCCGAAGTACGTCGCTGAGATCTACTCTGACGCCAGCGGGACCCGGTACGACGAGGACCCCACGGACGTACGAATCGACGAACTGATCGTCGATCCGAGCACGACCTTCTACTCCTCGATGGCCGCGGGCGGCGGCCAGGCGATCCGGCTACAACCCGTGAGCGGTACCGATGTGACGGACCTCCCCGCCTACGAGCCGCCCGAGCAGAGATACACCGCCTTCGAGGCGCCGGACGTCGCGGTCTCCGAGCAATCGATCACCGTCACGATCGCGGGGACGAACTCCGGGTCGGTCGTCGGGGGCGAACAACTGAGCGTCTTCCTGGACGGCGAGGAGATCACGACCACGTTCGTCCGGCTGGCACCTGGCGAGAGCGAGAGCACCGCTCAGTTCGTGTTACCCTCACTGTCTGCCGGCAACCACGAGATCCGGGTCGGTCGGTCGCTGAACGAGGCGCTCCCCGCTCAGACGATTCGGGTGCTTCCGTCGAAGCCGCTCCCGTCGACGTGGCTGTTCCAGAAAGGCGACGACAAGGCCTGGGCTGCGCCCGGCCACGACGACAGCGGCTGGGAGCGGGTCGAACTGCCCGCCATGTGGGAGGACCACTCCGGATACACAGAGGACGACGTCTTCGGGTGGTACCGGACGACGATCACCATCCCCAAATCCTGGGACGACTACGACGTGGATCTGCTCCTGCAGCTAGGGAAGATCGACGACGTCGATCGGACCTTCTTCAACGGAAAGCCAATCGGTCAGACTGGTAGCTTCCCCGAAGAGGGCTTCGACACCGCGTGGCAGGTGTCCAGAGCGTACTCGGTGCCGTCCGAGAACGTCAATTACGGCGGGGAGAACGTCGTCGCCATCCGCGTCTACGACGCGGGCGGCGGCGGTGGACTCTACGCGGGGCCGCTCGGGCCCGTCCGACCGGATTACGACGGCGTCTGAGGTGATAGTCTCCCACGACTACAATCGTGGGTTTTCTCCTCGGACCTCTGTAAACCACCCCACTACTTCGCTCGCCTAATACGATCTGGTGAGTCATCCAGGTTACGCTTTCCCGTCCGAACGTGCTGAGAGAACCGACTGACAGCGACGTTCGACGTTCCAATCTCGGAGGAAAACACTAAGTCGAACTGTGGGCTTCACCCGCTTCTCAGACGGAATTATCCGAATATTCAACTAAAAGGTTAAATATGGGCGCGTCCTATGTTCAACCAGATGGTTGAGCGACGATCGAACGATCCGGACTTGGACGCGATCTTCGGGGCGTTAGCGAACCCGACGCGTCGGGCTCTCATCGAACAGCTGGCCGGCGGTCCCGAGAGCGTCGGCAACCTAGCGGAGCCCCACGACATGTCCTTAGCAGCCGTGTCAAAGCACATTCAGGTACTCGAAGACGCAGGTCTCATCGAAGTGGAAAAAGACGGTCGCGTGCGTCGATGTCACCTGGATGCCGCACCGCTTTCCGACGCCTTCGGCTGGTTGACCCGGTACCGCGTATTCTGGGAGGACCGGTTCGACGCGCTCGCAGACCATCTGGAGAACGAAAACCGATGACAGACGACAACAGCGAAGGCGGAAAATCGACGACAGACACCCAGACGAACGAGGGACGGAACGTGACCGTGAGTCGCGTGATAGAGGCGCCACCTGACCGGGTCTATAATGCCTTCCTCGATCCCGACGATCTCGCCACGTGGTTACCACCGACCGGCTTTAGCGCCGAAGTCCACAAACTCGAGCCCGAGGAGGGCGGATCATTTCGCATCACGTTCATGGCCGAGAGCGACGAGTTGGAACCGTACTCCCACTCCTTTGGCGGTACCTACCTGGAGCTGAAACCGGGCGAAAAAATCGTTCACACCGACGAGTTCGAGACTGACGATCCGGGTATGGCCGGCGAAATGACCGTCACGATTACGTTCGAGGAAGTGGCCGACGGGACTGAACTCACCGTGGTTCAGGAGGGCATCCCCGAGAACATCCCCGTCGACGACGCCGAGGCGGGTTGGACCGACTCGCTCGAGAACCTCACGCGGTTGGTGTCATAGAACAGTGCCACCATGAACGACATAGTCGTCTCAGAGTTCAAACATGCCGAGGTGCTCGAAAGCTTCGCGCTTCTGCCTGGCCGGGTGACTCATCCGGGTTCGCGACGGTCTGGCTGTCCGCAGCTGGGGAGGTCGGATTCGTCGACACGAAGACGGCCGGTCCGGGTGCGTCCGTATCGTCATATAACTTACATAAAAGAGAGGAGCCGAATTCAGGACAGGGAGCCGCCACAAAGCGCGCATTCGCAGGCAGAAATGAACTGATCAGTGCTGAAGATACTACCCTAACGAAACAAAAGAAATCACCATGATAGCAACTATCCTCCCCCGCTTCCGGAGCGGTAACAGCGAGATACGACGGCAAACTTCGATCAGACACGCTGTACTATGGCTCGTACAAGGAGTGCTTGCACTTGTCTTTCTATTCGCCGGCAGTGTAAAGTTGGTCACGCCGGTTGAGGTGCTTCTGGCGCAGATGCCAGTCCCACTGCCGGGTCTATTCGTGCAGTTTGTCGGTGTAGCCGAGGTCCTCGGCGCATTCGGTTTGATCCTTCCCGGACTCCTCCGTATTCGAGAGGGACTTACGCCGCTGGCCGCCGCAGGGTTAGTGATCATCATGATCGGTGCGACGGTGCTTACCTTGGTAGGCGGTGGGGGCACACTGGCGCTGTTTCCGCTGGTGGTGGGGCTTCTCGCCGCGTTTGTCGCTTACGGTCGCTGGCGGCTACGACCACTGAGCCGCTAACGTCACATCGTAGCCTCTCGGAGTCCAAGATACCCCATCGTATTTTCTCGACCAAGTAGGAATATTCGAGAATTGGACCTGACTCGATGATTGTACCGGCCATACGGGATCGATTCCAGTGAAACTCCGCTTGGAGGTCGGTACGTCGGTATACTATTGGTTTTCGGCGTCGATATGAAAGCCATGGACGACGGCATCATCGACCCCGATTTCTCCGAGGAGTTGATCCGCACCTGTCGGACGACCCTCGGCGATGAACTCCGCAGTATCGCAATTTTCACCGAAGACACGTACGAGCAGGTATACCTTCGCGACGATCTCAAACGCACGGCCGATCTCGTGGGCTTCGCTGAGGAGGAACGGCTGGGCTTTCAAAACCAGAAGGCGTACCGGAACTCCCAGCTCGGGGAGTACCGGGCCACGATTCGAATGTTCGAACGTGGCTACCTCACGCGAGTCATCCAGGGGCCCGTCGGCGTCTGGGTAACGACCGATCAGATGTCGATCGATCGATTCGAAGAGCTGGTCACCGCCCTCAAAGCCATTCTTGCCGACACTGGAGATACCGACGAAGGAGCCGAAGCGTAATTCGTTCTCGATGGGGCGAATTGGGGTCTCCCTGTATACCACCAGCGGCCGAGAAACGGCGCCGAAAGGTGACAATGGATCACTTTCGCTCCGCACATGGCTCTGGTATATGCCCTCACGAGGTGTAAGAGAAGTGAGGAACCGTAGAGCTATGAGCGCCTATACACACACAGAAGAGTCAGTGGAGGCGAGCGCATGAGCAGACGCCAAACTTCAATCGAGGCGAATGGAGAGTACCCGTCGTCGTCGTTACTCTCTGCTGGTCGTGACCGGACTTTCGAGACGTCCACCGATGAACTCGACCTCGCAATCGAAACCAATGATATAAAGAAATCATTCGGAGACACGCGGGCCGTGGACGGTGTTGACCTTCGGATACCCCGAGGCACCGTATACGGACTCTTGGGCCCTAACGGCGCCGGCAAGACCACGACAATTCGGATACTCACGACGCTCCTTCGCCCGGACGCTGGCACCGCGACCATCCTCGGACACGACGTCGTCCAAGACGCAGCCGAAGTCCGCGCAAAGGTGAGTCTCACAGGACAGTACGCCTCCGTCGACGAGGATCTCACCGGGCGTGAGAACCTCGTCCTCGTCGGACGCTTGCTCGGATTCTCCTGGCGCGACGCGAAGAAGCGCGCCGACGAACTGCTTACGGCCTTCGGTCTCGAGGACGCTGCCGCGCGCCAGGTGCGGACGTACTCCGGGGGTATGCGGCGCCGACTCGACATTGCCGCGAGCCTCGTCGTTACGCCCGCCGTACTGTTTCTCGACGAGCCGACGACGGGCCTCGATCCGCGCAGCCGAAATCAGGTCTGGGCCATCATCCGCGCGATCGCCGCTGAGGGAACCACCGTTCTCCTCACGACGCAGTACCTCGACGAGGCCGACCGCCTCGCCGACCGCCTCGCCGTCATCGACAACGGCCGCGTCATCGCCGAGGGCACGAGCCGCGAACTGAAGGCCACCGTGGGCGCCAGCACCCTCCACATCCGACTGCAGGACCCGGAACACCGAGAGGAGGCCGAAACAGTCCTGCAGAACCACCTTGACGTGGCTGTCCACGACGGACCCGACCGGGACGCTCTCTCCGCGAGCATCCCGCACGACCAGGAGGTAGCAGCGGTGCTGACAGCGCTCGCAGACGCCGATATCCGCGTCGCTGAGTTCTCGCTCGGGCAGGCAAGTCTCGACGAAGTCTTCCTCGCTCTCACGGATCGGCCCGCTGAGGACACGACGGAGGAGATGTCCGCATGAGCGGCGAGACCACTCCACCGACCACCGTCGCAGAGGAGGAACTCGGCGATGTCCTCTCGCGGATCGAGCGACCACCCCGCCCCGGACCCGTTTCCGCCTCGATTACCCTCGGCTGGCGGGCGCTCCTAAAGATCAAGCACGTGCCGTTCCAGCTCTTCGACGTCACAGCGTTCCCGCTCATGACCACAGTGCTGTTCACCTTCCTGTTCGGCGGCGCCCTCGCGGGGTCCCCACGCGAATACATCCAATTCCTGCTGCCGGGCATCCTCGTGCAGGCCATCGTCTTCATCACCGTTTACACGGGCGTCGGACTGAACACGGACATCGACAAGGGCCTATTCGACCGCTTCCAGTCGCTCCCGATCTGGCAGCCCGCGCCGCTGGTCGGCGCGCTCCTGGGCGACGTGCTGCGTTACTCGATGGCGGCGTTCATGGTCGTCGGACTCGGTGTCATCCTCGGCTTCCGCCCCAGGGCCGGCATCGTGGGAGTGTTCCTCGCACTCGCGCTCGTGCTCGTCTTCGCGTTCAGTCTATCCTGGATCTGGATCGTTGTCGGGCTTCTCGTCGACACGCCCGAATCCGTCATGACAACGAGCTTCCTCCTGCTCTTCCCGCTCACGTTCGTAAGCAACATCTTCGTCGACCCGGCTACTATGCCGGCGTGGCTCCAGACCGTCGTTCGTCTGAATCCTGTCACGCACCTCGTCGACGCCTCCCGCGGCCTCATGCACGGCGGCGTCGACCTTGCGGACGTGACGTGGGTGCTCGTCGCCTCCGCGGTACTCGTCGCTACGTTCGCGCCGTTATCACTCCACATGTATCACAAAGAACGATAATGGGACGCTTCCGCGAGCGCGTTAGTCTCCGGTCGTGTCCGAGTGAACCTCCTTCGTCAGCGGGAAGTAACAGGCTGCAGCCTGTTCGCTCTCAGCGTCGGCGCCTAATTCGGGCTCCGACTCGTAACACTCTTCTTCTGCATGCGGACACCGAGGCGCGAATGTACACCCGCCGGGAAGCGCAACCGGATCCGGAGGTTCGCCCTCGAGGACGACCCGTTCGCGTTCGATGGAGGGGTCCTTCTCCGGCGCCGCCGACAGCAACAGCGAAGTGTACGGATGCTTCGGCTGCGAGACCAGGTTAGCAGTCGGGCCGGATTCGACGATCCGCCCTAAGTACATGATCGCCAGCCGATCAGAGACCTGCGCCAGGCTCGCCAGATCGTGCGAGATATAGATGATGCCGATCTCCTCTTCGTCCGCTAGCGACCGAAGCAGGTTGAGGAGATTGACTTTTAACGAGACGTCCAGCATCGACGCGGGCTCATCGCAGATCAAAAAGTCCGGATCCAAGACCAACGCCCGCGCAATCGCGACGCGCTGGCGCTGGCCGCCGCTGAGTTCGTGGGGATACTGATCGAGGAACTCGGCTGGCGGTGTCAATCCGACCCGTTCGAGGGTGTCGCTAACGATCGCGTCACGATCTTCGGGGTCTCGGTCGTGGATCGCCAGCGGTTCCCCCACGAGCCGTCGAACCGGTTGCCGTGGGTTCAACGAGTCGAACGGATCCTGGAAAATGATCTGCGCCTGTTCCCGGAACTCCCGCATGGCCCCCTGCCGGTACTCGTCGACCGATTTCCCGTCGAAGACGATCTCGCCGCCGGTCGGTTCTTCGAGCAGCGCGATCGTCTCACCGAGCGTCGATTTTCCACAGCCGCTCTCACCGGCGATCCCGAGCACTTCGGATCGCCTCACCGACAGGGAGACGCCGTCGACGGCCCGGACGTAGTCCGGTTCACCCCCTCGAAGGCGGTCGAGAAGTGGTCGGCTTTGTCGGTACCACTTCTGAAGGTTCGTCGTCTCGAGGATCGTCTCCGTTGCGTCCCGGTCAGTGGTGCGTTCCTCCGTTGAGATTCCCCACGTCCGCGGATCGGTTGCTTCTCGCCGCAGTTGCGCCGCTTGTTCGACGAAGTGACAGGCGGATCGATGGTTACGATTGGGGAGGTCGACGAGATCGGGATGTGATTTCTCGCACGTCGCTTCGGCGAACGGACACCGATCGCGGAAGGCGCACCCGGTCGGAGGTTCGCTCACGTTCGGCGGCGAACCGGGAATCGAGACGGGATCGTCCTCGACGGATTCGATTTCGGGGAAGGAGTTCTTCAGCCCCATCGTGTAGGGGTTCGTTGGATTGATGAGCACGTTCCCGACGCTTCCCTGTTCCATGACCTTCCCGCCGTAGAGGATCGATAGTTCATCGCACGTCTCGGCGATCACGCCGATTTCGTGCGTGATGAGGAGCAGAGAGCTCTCGATCCGATCCTGAATGTCGAGGATTTTGTCGATGATCTTGTCCTGGACGATCACGTCGAGGCCGGTCGTCGGCTCGTCGGCGATGATGAGATCCGGTTCGAGAGCGAGCGCCATGGCGATCGTAACCCGCTGGCGCATTCCGCCGCTGAACTCGTGTGGATAGTCGTCGATCCGATCGGGATCGAGCCCGACGAGATCGAAAAGCTCCCGAACGCGATCGCGAGCGTTCGACATCGAAACGTTGCGGTGCGTTTGGATCGCCTGCCGAATCTGTGACCCGGTCGTCATGACCGGATCGAGCGCGTCCATCGCGCTCTGTGGCACGTACGCGATCTCCTCCCACAGGATATCTCGACGCTCTTCATCGGACAGTGAGAGTAAGTCTCGCCCTTTGTAAAGGACTTCTCCATCGGCGACGGTTCCGTTCTCGGGTAAGAGGCCGAGGATCGCCTCGGCGGCCGTCGATTTGCCGGAGCCGCTTTCCCCGGCGAGGCCGTAATTGATCCCATCGCCGATCTCGAACGAGACGCCATTTACCGCGTGGACGACGTCGTCTTGGGTACCGTACGTGACTTTCAGATCGTTGATTTCGAGTAGCGTCATCTGTCTGTCTGAATTTCGGGGTTGATGATCTCTTCGTAGGCTCGGCCGATGAGGAAGACCGAGGTCGTCGCCGCGGCGATGCCGAACGCGGGGGGAAGCACCCACCACCAGGCGGTCCGAATCGTCCCCGATTCGAAGACCATACGGAGCATCCGACCCCAACTCGTCATGGTCGGATCGCCGAATCCGAGGAACGCCAGGCTGGCCTGTGCAGCGATCGCCCACGCGACGCCGTACGCCGCGTACAGAAAGCCGATCGGGAGCACGTTGGGTGCGACGTGCAGGAACATCGTCCGCAGATGGCCTGCGCCGCTCGCGCGAGCGGATTTGACGAACGTGCGTTCGCGCACGGAGAGAACCTCCGCGCGGACGACACGTGCGGGCATTTTCCAGAGGAATCCAGCGATGATAAGCGTGATAAGCCACACGCTGGGCGTAACGAACGTCAACAGCAACAGCGCCATCGGCATGAACGGCAGCGAGAACGTCAGGTCGGTCAACCGCATGAGCACCTCGTCGACCCAGCCGCCGAAGTAGCCGCTCACGAGACCCACGAGGAACCCCAACGTAGCCGTTCCAAATCCGCCGAGGAGTCCGACGATGAGCGTCGGTCGCGCACCGGCTAAGAATTGGCTCAGCACGTCTTTCCCGAACTCAGTCGTCCCGAGGGGAGCGGCCGCGCTCGGCGGGGAAAGGCGCACGATATCTCCCTGATTGGTGCGAACGTAGTCCTCGATCGGATCGTGAGGCGCGAGCGTCGGACCAAAGAGACCGACGAAGACGAACGCCCCGAGGACGACGAGCCCGGCGAGGGCGAGCCGATCCCGACACAGGAAGGCGACCTGTGAGCGAACCTGGTCAACGCGCGTCTCGACACGGTCTCGAAGCGGAATCGTCGTGGTACTCATCAGACGGCACCTCCGTTCACGTTCACCGTCGGATCGAAGTACGCGTAGAGCACGTCCGCAACGAGATTCATGACGATGACCGCAAGCGCCATGACGAAAACAGCGGCCTGCACGAGCGGGTAGTCCTGCTGTTGAATCGCCAAGACGAGCGCTCGCCCGATACCCGGCCACCCGAAGACGACTTCCAGAAGGATCAATCCCTGGAAGATCATCCCGAGACGGAGTGCGAAGTACGTCAGCACGGGCAGCATCGAGTTGCGTCCAGCCCTGAGGAGTTGTTGGGACTCCGTGAGCCCTTTCGCACGGTGAAGTTTCAGGAATTCGGACCCCTTCTTCTCGATGATCCCGTTCCGGGCGAGCAACAGAAAGTCGCCACTGTAGTAGAGGACCGTCACGACGAAGGGGAGGAAATAGTGAGCCACGAAGTCCTTCGACAGGTACGTCTCCGCGATACCGTCCGGCGTCGCGGTCACTCGGCGCATCCCGAACGCGGGAAACAGACCGAGCGTGTACGAGAAGATGATCAGGCAGAATATCGCCGTGATGAAAACCGGCGTCGATCGAAGGAACGTCGTGGCGAGAATACTCCCCGTCTCGATCCGCGATCCGCGGTTCCAGCCGGCGTACATCCCGAGGAGCGTGCTGAAAACAGCGGTCGTGACGAGCGCCGGGACAAGCAAGATGAGCGTGTTGGCGAGCTTCGGCGCGAGGATCTCCCAGACGGGTCTACTTTGCAGTATCGAGTACCCGAACTGGAACGTCAGGAGATTCCGGATGTACAGCACGTACTGCTTCCACAGCGGCTGATCGAGGCCGTACAACGCCATAATACGGTCTACCTGCGCTTCGGTGAGATTGCCGGCGGTGATGAGCGACTCGAACGGACTCCCGGGCAGGAGTCGAAGGACGAAGAAAATGATCGTCACCGCGACGAGCGTCAGCACGCCCGCGATCGCGATCCGTTTGAGAAGGAAGCGTCTAAAATCGCTCATGAACGCACCTCCTCGTGGCGGGCGAGAAGCGTCTTGTACTGATCGACGATTGCCGTATCGAGAAAGACGCCATCGACGGTGATCGCGTCCTTCGGTGAATCGGCAAACGTTTCGACGAAGCGTCGGGCCTTTTCGACTTCTTCCGGTGTGGGGGTGAACACGTCATTGATAACGTCGAGTTGGGACGGATGGATGACTTTCTGACCGATGTAGCCGATCTCGCGCGCTCGTTCCGCCGCCTCGCGAAGCCCTTCGAGATCGGTGTGATCCTGATAGACGGTGTCGACGGGGCTGAGGTTGCCAACGGCGGCTGCGCCGACGATATGGTGTCTCAGGAACCAGCGCACTTGCGAGGGGCGGCCGGTTGCACCGATCGCATTCACGTAATCGCCGAAGCCGTAGGAGAGACCGGTAACGCTCGGGAGTGACTTCGCGCGTGCCGCGATACTCGAAAGGGCGAATAGCCCCGACGGCGTTTCAATCGTCGGAATCGCCTCCGGCGGTGATTCGCTCAGCTGCTCTGCGACAGCCACCATCGTTTCGAGTTGTCGCTCCGACTCGATCATCGGCAAGATCACCGTGTCGATCGCCGCGCCAGCAAGCGCCTGGAGATCCTGGATCCAACTCTTAGACTGGTATCCGTTGATTCGGACGCAAACCTCAGTGCTATCGAACGCCGTTTCCTTCGTGACGGACGCGATCCGGGCGCGCGCTTCCGGGACCGCCGCTGCAGGGATCGCATCTTCGAGATCGAAGATAACGGCATCCGAGGGGAGCGTTGCGCTCTTCTCCATCATCGAGCGGTCATCGGCGGGCGTGTAGAGGAACGACCGACGCAGCGGTCTGCTCATCGGCCGTCCCCTCCGATGACGGTGACGTCCTCGGCCGCCAACGTCTGAATCTCTGCCGGTGTGAGGGAGGTTTTCTCCGTCAGCACCTCGAGCGTGTGCTCACCGAGGCTCGGGCCCGGGTGGTCGATACGTCCGGGTGTCGCGGACAAGGTCGGGAAGACGCCGCGCATCGTGACTTCTCCGAGTTCGTCAGTTTCGACGGGCCGAATGGCCTCTCGATCGCTGAAGTGCGGATCGCTAAAGATATCCTCCATGTTATACACCGGACCGATCGCGGCTTCGTGTTCTTCGAACGTCTCGATGATCTCGTCACGCGTTCGGTCGACCATCCACTCTTGGACGATTGCGTCGAGTTCTTCGACGTGAGAGAGGCGCGCCTCCATCGTCGCAAAGCGCGGATCGGTCGCCAGTTCCTCTCCGCCGATGAGTCTGAGGATCCGGTCCGCAATGCTCGGCGCACTCCCAGAGATTGCGACCCAGCGGTCGTCCTTCGTTCGGTAGACGTTTCGTGGCGCGGTTCTCCGACTCCGATTGCCCGATCGGCGATGATCGGTCCCCTTGACGTCGTGTTCGATCACGTGATCGCCTAGGATACCGAACATCGATTCGAGGATCGAGGAATCGATGTACTGACCCGTCCCTCCCTCGAGGTCGCGCCAGTACAGCGCCATCATCGTGGCGTAGACCGAGTGAAACGCACACACGGAATCCGCCATCGCGACCGGTGGGAGCGTCGGTGGACCATCCGGCTGTCCCGTCGAGTACGCGTAGCCGCTCATCGACTCGACGAGCGTTCCGAAACCCGGGCGATCTCTGTACGGTCCCGTCTGGCCGAAGCCGGTCGTTCGGACCATGACGAGTCCGGGGTTGAGCTCCGAGAGCGTGTCCCACCCGAGCCCCCAGCGTTCGAGCGTTTCAGGTCGGAAGTTCTCGATGAGAACGTCGGCGTCCGCGGCGAGATCCTTGAGAACCGCTTGTCCGTCGGCTGTGTGCAGATCGAGCGGGGTACTCTTTTTATTTCGGTTGACCCAGAGGTACGAGAGTTCTTCCGGGTAATCGCCGAACTCCCGGAGCGGATCACCGGCGGTCGGGTGTTCGACTTTGATGACCTCCGCGCCGAAATCCCCGAGTATCATCGCCGCTAACGGTCCCGCATAGAGGGACGCGCAATCGATCACCGTGAGATCGTCTAACGGGGTTTGGCTGCGTTCATGCATTGGACGTGGATGTTGAAGCTGCTGAGAAGTCAGGTTGGCCGAGTTCCGTGCGCCTTTTGTGCGTGTTGGTGGGCTGGACTCGTTCGACGAAGGCGCTCCACGCGTCCCCGTTCGGGAAGTGCAACGCCCCGTCGCCGTCCCAGATGTACCCTGCGCGTTTCAGTATCCGGCGCGCTTTCTTCGGCTCGTACGTGTAATCTTTCGTCTTCGTAGTGTACCACCGCGTCAATTCGGAGATGTAGTTTTCACCGTCGGGGATGGATGCTTCGCCGAGCAGCACGTTTTCGACGAACGATCGTCTGTCGACGGATTTCGCGAACGCCACCCGGAACTCCTTGTCTCGAATGAGGGGATTCGAGTGCATCAGTTTGACCGCAACGGGCGCGAAGTTCTCCGCGGACATGCGTTCGATGCCGGCGGTAGACGCTGCGCGGTCGGCTTGCGCGTTCGAGAGCGTCGAACCGATCGCATCGAGTTCGCCGTTACTGAGCGCGCCGAGCATCGCATCGACGTTACCGACGTTGATCCACACGACACGTTCGATACCGGGGCCGCGCGTCGCGTGGTCGCCGAGGATCTCCGCGCGCCACTCGTCGTCGAACATCCAGTGGCTGTCGTTCCGTTTGACCACGAACCGCGTTCCCTGATCCCACGCGACGAATTCGAACGGTCCGGTCCCGATCGGGGTGTCCGGATTGTACTGCGCCGGGCTCTCGACGCGTCTCCACCGATGTTTCGGGACGATTGCGCTCCGAACCATTCGCTGAGTGGTGAACGAGGCGTCGGGCCGTTTCAAGGAAAATGCGACGCGGTGCCGAGAGAGAATCTCGACGCTTTCGATCGGTTCGTAGAAGGTTGCTTGGCTGGTCGACGACTCGTCGATGAAGAACTCGGTCGAGAATTTGACGTCCTCGGCGGTGAACGGCTCGCCGTCGTGCCATTCGACGTTCGGTCGAAGGTCGACTTCGACGGTCGTCGCGTCCGTGAACGTCGCATTGGTCGCGAGCCCGGGTATGACCTCGAGTTCGGGGGAGGCATCGAACAGCCCGTCGTAGATGAACTTGAGCCGTTTTTCTTCGTCCCCGCCGGCGGCCCAGGGGAGATTGAGCGAGTTCATCGACGTCGTCACGCCTTTCACGTACGTCGTCTCGTCCGTCCGTGGCTGGAGGTTTACCTCGCTCCATTGGAACGAATCGCCCGTCGGCCCGTTTCCCGGGGTTGGGACGTAGCCGTCCCACTTCTCCGTGTTAACGGCGGTAGTCACGTTCGGAAACAGGGTGACGATATCACCGACGTCTTCTGCAAAGATCCGTTGTATCCGCTCGACCAACTCGGCGCGCTTTTCGGTCCGGTCCGTCAGCTCACGCTGTGTTTCGAGCAGTTCGTTGACCCGCGGATGCCAGTAGTTGGTGTAATTGGAGCTGTTGTCCCCGTGAAACCGCATCAAAAATGGATTCGGATCGAGGCCGCGCTGAGGATCCGGACCGTGTGAACTCATCGAGACCATGTGTTCGAGCCCTGGCGTGTCCCAACTCTGCGCATAGAGTTGATTGAGCGGCCGATCGATCATCTCGACGGGCGCGCCCAAGTTGTCCAGCGCGCGCTGGATCAATAGCGCGTGCTCGCGCATCCACGGATCGTCTTCGCTCGCGTATTCGACCGTCACTGGGTCCAAGACCGCCCCCGGACGAGCGGTGTACTCCATGGGCGGTGTGCCGTCTTCTATCGTCGACCACTCGTGCCAGTAGCGCGTTTCCACGGCGTCAGGTGCGCCCTCCGGAACCTTCGGCTGGATCTCGTTCGCTCCGCTGCCGCTGCAGCCGGCGAGGGTGCTTACCCCCGCCGTCCCGGCGAGCGCCGAGGCGCGAAGCCAGTCGCGCCGCGATAGCAGCGGAGGCGACTGGCCGCCCGCGTGCGAGCCCCTTCGACTGTCATCATTTGCCATGTTGCATGTCGCCGACTAACAGGTAGAACAAAAGAGCTACCCCCGAAGTGCCGTGATACGTATCGTTCTTTATAAGCGGACGGGGGCGTGCGGGGAGCATCTCGGCTCGGCAGCCTTCGAGCACAGCGACGCGTAACTACTCCGACGGCGCGTCGTCCTTGCTCGCACCGAATATCAATCCGAGGAGCGTGTTCTCTGCCGTCCGGATCCGTTCGCTAAAGTTCGATTGGCTGATGTCGAGTTCTTCGGCGACGTCTGTCGCCGACGCTCGGCGAGGCACGGCGAAATAGCCCATATTGTACGCCGTCTCCAGTAATTGCAGTTGCTCGTCGGTGAGCTTCGTGATGAGCGTTTCAGAGAGGCGGCCGCTATCGAGCGGTTCGCCGAGATTGTCGATCTGTGTCACACGCTGGAGTTCGAAGTGCCCTAACTTGTTCTGTATGTCGTCGGCGACTGCTCGGAAGTGCCCCCACTCGCGGACAGTGGCAACGACACGGCACCGGTCGTTTTGCAGGAGGATTCGGTTAGGTATCGCTTCTTGTCGGAGGAGAAGTCCGAGAATGAACGGGTACGACTCCCGCGCTGTCACGATGAGCCGTTCGACGACCATTCCAGTCGGTCCGCTCGGGATCCGACGGTGAGAGAAGAGATCGACGCCGGAGATGGAGTCGACCATCGCTTCGCAGTCGAAATCGGATGCGACGGTAACGGTAAGAGACTCGATCCAGGCGCCGTCCTCCACGTAAAAGGCATTATCGAGTTCGATACTCCTGAGATCGTCGATACTGTCATCGAGCGTGTCGATAAACCCAGTCGGTTGTGTCTGAAACTCGATTCGAAGAATGACGAGACACCAACGGAACGAGAAACGGACTACGATAAACCAGTTTCGCTTCGACAGAAGCCGTGCCCGCAACCGGGGTTTCAGCCGCTCGAATCGGTTCTGCTCTCTTCTGCTATATTTTAGGATGACGAGGCCGTCGGTGAGAGAGTCGGCTACCGAAATCAGGGACGCGAAATCGGGGTGAAATGCGCTAAGAGGTGTTCCGCCCACCGATGGTTCGCATCCGCAGTCCGTCCCGCGATATGGGGCGTGTGGACGACGTTGTGTCGATCCAAGAGCGGGTCAGATAACGAAAGCGGCTCTTCGTCCCAGACGTCGGCGGCGAGCGCGATTTCGTCCGCGAGAACGCGCTCCCGCACCGCGTCCATGTCGCAGACGCCGGCGCGTGTAATCAACACTAAGAGAGCACCCTCGGGAAGCGCATTAACGTGGTCGGCCGTGATGAGACCTTTCGTCGCGTCGGTGAGTGGAACCGTCGGCGCGAAGACGTCGGCGTCGTGGACTAGCTCCTCTAAGTCGTGGACGCGTCGCGCTCCAGTCCGATGAAAACACGGTTCGTCGGCGTAGGGATCGTAGGCGGCGACGTCCGCGCCGAGGAAGTCAGCCGCGGAAGCGTATCGACTCCCAATATTCCCGACGCCCGCGACGCGTACACGCTTGCCGGCGACCGTTCCGTTGACGAACGTCGGGTCGTCGGCGAACTGGTGTCCGCGCGCCCCCGGGACCTCATTGTGTAACTGATCGAGGTCCCACGGACCGTGGCTTTCTATCATCGCTTTGTACTTTTGGGGGAGTTGACGGAGTCCGTTGATCGTGAGTGCGATGCCGAACTCGGCCACGGATTCGCTCCAGAACCCTTCGTTCGTGTGGTCGTGGACCGTGACGCCGCGCTCCTCTAGCTGTCTCTTTCGCTCCTCGTCGACGGCGTACATCGAGTCAGTCATCACGAAGGCTTCCTCCAGGTTATCGAACCGGTCGAGGCACGCCGGCGTCACTTCGACACCGAGCGAGACGAGTTGCGTCGCGGCCGAGTGCTCCTCGATCGCGCTTCCTAACGGCCGTTCGCGTGGTTCGGCAAGCCGGACGAGTTCGACCGGTCCGTCCTCCTCGGAATGCCGTCGAAGATGGTCGGCGACGAGCGGCCAGACGTCTTCGAAGAGCGGATCGACGACGATGTATCGAGTCATGATGTGTGGTGATGTCGTGGGTGTGTGAAAGCGTCGTTTGGTGTTCTGCTCGTTACTCGACCGGGTTACTTCGGCTCGAACACGTGTCGCACGTTTTCGAGTACCTGTTTCGGCATCCGTTCGGGAGACGACGGATACGCTGGAACCTCCGCGGTGATCCACCCTTCGTATCCGATATCGGTCAGCGCCGAAGCGACGGATTGCCAGTCGATGTCCCCCTGAAGCGGGTACGTCGGCCGATGTGCCTCGGTGAGCCAATCCTTGACGTGTACCTTCGCGATCCACTCGGAGAGTTCGCGGATCCAGCGATCGGGTAATCCCCAGCGGAATCCATTTCCGACGTCGAAGTAGGCGGCGACCGTTCCGGCGTCGGACACCGTCTCGAGGAATCGATCGAATTCGATCGGCGAGTACAGGAAGTCGTTCTGAACGTTCTCGATCGCGACCCTGACGTCCGTGTCGGCGGCATAGGTGACGAGTTCACGGACCGACGCGACGGCACGCTCGTGCGCCCGTTCGTAGTTCGTCCCGGGGTCGACGACGGCGGGAACGATGAGTACGTCGTCAGCGCCGAGCACCGACGCGGCGTCTATCATCCCCCTCGCGATTTCGAGTCCCTTCCGCCGCGTGCTCGGGTCGTCGCTCGACAGCGGATACTCCCAGTGGAGCGTCGTGGAGACGGCCGGTACGTCGAGATCGAACTCCGTTGCGGTTGCGGCGAGTCGCTCTCGTCCCGCCGTCGACGTCAGCGGTCCGGAGCCGGTGTAATTCGGTTCGACGCCGTCGTAGCCCGCGCGCGAGAGGTTCTCACAGGTCTCGCGGAAGTCCGACGTCGGGAAGCCGGCCTGATTGAGGCCATATCGGTGTCCCATGGGCGTTATCGCGCACCGTCTTCGACGCTGGACGCGCGACGGAAGAGGGCGGTCAAGAACTCCGCGTGACACCACGCCAGCGGCATGGCGAAACGGACGGCGTCCCGTTCGTCGGTCTGCGCTTCGAGGTCACGGTACGCGTTTTTCATGTGGCTCAGCTCTTCGGCGATCAGGTCGAAGGACACGTCCCGGAGCGTCGCGTCGTCGAACTCCTTCTCGAAGTCTCGCCGCGTGTTCCACTCCTCGTCGAAAAACGCCTCGAAGCGCGTCCGGGTAGTCAGGTGCTCTGGGATGTAGCCCTCCCTGTCAGCGTATCTGGCGATCGTTTCGAGGATCCGATCGCCCCGTTCGAGTTCCCCCGCGGCGAACCGGTACTGGGCGTGCCACGCGGTGTACTGCATCCACGGACCGTTGCCGCCGTGGTGCTGGACGTCGAAGTCCCCGTAGAATCCCATGAACCGCTGTAGACCGCCCAGCTCGGGATCTTCGAGCGCGGTCGAAGCTCGATCGATCGCTCCGTGGAGCTGGTCGCCGAAGAGGTCCTCGAGATTGAAGTAGAAGGGGGCGAACAGCGTCACGTCGGGTCGGACGTCGATGTCACCGTCCGGCGAGTACCGCCGCGGAAGCTCGCGAGTGCTCGTAAACGCGCGCTCGACGCCAGCTTCAAGGTGGGAGCCGAACGAGCTGAGTCGTTCGTCGAGGGCGTCTGTGTCCTCGGGGACGCGCGAAAGAGCATCGCGCGCTCGGCGGAGGGCCGCGATCATCGTACAGTTGACCCAGAGGGTATATCCGGATTCGATCCGGCCCTCGTGAATGCTCGTGGTGCTTTTGACGAGGTGGGCGTTCGGATCGAAGAGATCCGATTCGATGTGAGCCGTTGCGCGGTCGATCGCATCGACGATCGACCGTCGAAGCGAGTCCTCGACGCCGTCGAGTCTCTCCGTTTCGTCGAGCGCGCTGATCGCGTGCGCGAGAATCCGAACGCCGTGGCCTACGTTGTCCTCCTGTCGATAAAATCCCTTGTCGGTTCCGTCGAGCGCGTACCGCTGACGCCACTGCCCGCTTTCTTCTTGGACTGCGAGGAGGAATCGGGCGCTGTCGAGGATGCGCTGGCAGCACTCGGTCGGACGTACCCCGGCATCGATCGCTGCGAGCCACGCCTTCGTGATCGACGCGATATCTCGCGGGTACGCGTAGGGATACCGGTTATCCGGATCGCTCGCGAGCGGAACCGCACCGCCACATTCGGCCGGGTAAACCAGTTCGTCGAGAACGTCGAGATGGAACGCCGGATCGACGAGTTCGCTTGCTACCTGTGCGTCGTCTATGTGCATATCGTCGGGTGAAGTGGTGAACATCGTGTGTTCTTGGTTGTGCTGGACGATCTATTCGGACGCGGAGAGTCGCCGTTCCGGAGTCGAGCGGGAGGTGAGTCCCCTCGTTTTGAGGGAACGCCCCGTCTCGGCGTCGAAGAGATAGATGTCTCGCGGAGCGATCGAAACGTCGACCGTTTCCCCCGGTTCGGGATACGTCTCGGGCGGGACGCGCGCGGTGAGCGCCTGATCGGCCGCCGAGAGGTGGATGAAGTTGTCGTTCCCCTGGTATTCGGCGACGGTGACCGTCGCGGTGAACGTGGGCGCTCCTCGCGACGAACCGAGACGAAGGTCCTCCGGACGCAGGCCGAGCGTTACGGGATCGGTCGTCGGGAGATCGAGTCTCTCCGCGGGCACCGTCGCCAGAACGGCCTCGCCTCGCCGGAAGCGGTAGGCGTCTCCGACACGTTCGACCTCCGTTTCGACGGTGTTCATCGCTGGGCTCCCGAGGAACGTCGCGACGAACTCGTTCACCGGGTGATCGTACGCGACCTCGGGAGCGTCGATCTGCTGAAGCGCCCCGTCGTTCATGATGGCGATTCGGTCCGCCATCGTCATCGCCTCGGTCTGGTCGTGGGTGACGTATACCGTCGTCACGCCGAGCTCCGTCTGGAGTCGTTGCAGTTCGGTTCGCATCCGCGAGCGTAACTTCGCGTCGAGGTTCGACAGCGGCTCGTCGAGGAGAAACACGTCCGGATCACGAACGATGGCGCGACCGAGCGCGACGCGCTGTTTCTGCCCGCCGCTCATCTCATTGGGGACGTCGTCCAAGAGCTCGACGATATCCAGCAACTCCGCGATCTCCTCGACCTGTTCCGATCGTTCCTTCTTGGTCAGACCGGTCGAGTGCTTCAACCCGTAAGCCATGTTCTCCCGGGCCGTCATCTTGGTGTAGAGCGCGTAACTCTGGAACACCATCGCGACCGACCGTTCGCTCGGTGCCAAGTGCTGGACTTCGCGATCGCCGATTTCGATGGTTCCGTCGGTGACGGTCTCCAGACCGGCGAGCATTCGCAGGGTCGTCGATTTGCCGCAACCGGACGGGCCGACGAAGACGACAAACTCCCCGTCCTTGACCGTCAGATCGACTGACTCGACCGCCGTTTCGCGTCCCTGTGCGTCATCGTAGACCTTCGTCACGTCAGTGAGCTCAAGCGTCGTCACGGTGAACACCTCCGAGCTGATGGGAGGGGAGCCGGTCGGCAATCCAACCACGGGGTTCGGTGTCCCTCATCGAATCGCCTCCCCGTCCGCGTCAAACGCGTGTAGCTCGTCGCGGTCGAAGGCGACTTCCACGTTCGACCCTGTCGACACGCCCTCCGGGAGGCTGCGAAGGCGTGCGACAAACGACGTTTCCTCCCGGGCAAATTCGATCTCGTACGCGTTGCCGAGCGGTTCGACGACCGCTACCTCCGACGCGAACGGTTCCGTGAGATCACGAGTGTGACTGCCGTCACGGCCGGTATCGTACTTGGGGAGGTGGACGTGCTCCGGTCGAATCCCAGCCCGTTCTGCGGTTTCCGGGAGCGTCATCTCGAGTTCGTGCGGCGTCGTCGTCTCCCCGAACGCGATAGAAGGGCCGGGGGCCACGTCGAAGAAGTTCATTGGCGGATTGCCGATGAACCCGGCGACGAACTCGTTATTCGGCTCGGTGTAGACCTCCTTGGGAGTTCCGACTTGTTGGAGTTTTCCACCCTCCATAATGGCGATCCGATCCGCGACGCTCATCGCTTCCTCCTGATCGTGCGTGACGTAGATCGTCGTCGTGCCAAGCTGCTGTTGGAGGTCGCGAATCTCGAACCGCGTGTTCACGCGGAGCCTCGCGTCGAGGTTGCTGAGCGGTTCGTCCATCAGGAACGCCTTCGGCTCTCGAATGATGGTTCGGCCGACCGCGACGCGCTGTCGTTGGCCCCCGGACAGCTGCCCCGGCTTCTTTTCGAGAAGCTCGTCGATCTCGAGCAGCCTCGCGGTCTCTTCGATCTTCCGCCCTTTCTCATCGTCGCCGACTTCCATTTTCCCGAGGGGAAACGCGAGATTCTCTCGGACGGTCTTGTGCGGATAGAGCGCGTAGCTCTGAAAGACCATCGAGAGGTCGCGCTTCTGCGGGAGCGTCCGGGTGACGTCGTCCTCGCCGATCTCGACCGCTCCGCTCGTCGGCGTCTCGAGGCCCGCGATCATCCGCAGGGTCGTCGACTTCCCGCAGCCGGAGGGCCCGAGAAGGACGAGGAACTCCCCCGGTTCGACGTCGAGCGAGAGGCCGTTGACGGCGACGACGTCGCCGTACTCTTTTCGTAGATTCGAGAGCGTGACGCCCGCGGCATCCGCCTCGACGACCGGCGATTCACGTTCTGCCTTGTATTGTGTTTCTGCTGTCATGTGTTAGCCCTCCACGGAGCCGAAGGTCAGTCCCTCGACCATGTACTTTTCAAGGTAGACGAAGAGGACGATGATCGGAACGCTCGTCAGGATCGACGCGGCCATGATCTGTCCCCAGACCTGGTGGAAGCCCGACGAAAGCGCTTCTAATCCGATCGGGAGGGTGAATTGCGCCTGGTTTTGCAGGAAGATACTGGCGAAGAGGTACTCATTCCACGCGATCATGAAGGTGTAAATGAACACCGCGACGATCGCCGGCGCGGACAGCGGAAGCGTGATACGGAAGATCACCTCCAGCCGAGAGTACCCGTCCATCATCGCCGCCTCCTCGATTTCCGGCGGGACGCTCCGGAAGTAGTTTCCGAGCATGTAGAGCGAGACCGGGAGCGTCTGTACGAGATACGTGATGACGAGGCTATCTAGCGTGTCAACCAGTCCGAGCCAGACGACGATTTGGAAGAGTGGCACGACGAGAAGAATACCTGAGAACATGTAGACGAGAAGGACGCCCCGCGAGAAGAGACCTCGACCGCTGTACTTGAGGCGGGCGAAGCTGTACGCGCCGAACGTCGCCACGATCACGGAGAGCACGCCCGTGATCACAGAGACGATGAAGCTGTTCACGAAGTAGGTCACAAACGGGAACGTCTCGGGGCTGAAGATGCTCCGGTAATGTTGGAGCGTCAGTTCGCCAGGTAGCAACGACGGGGGGAGCGTGTAGATGGCGTTCTCCGGTGTGATGCTCGTAAGGACCATCCAGTAAAAGGGAAAGAGCGAGACGAGGAGCGTGAGAACGAGGGCGAGATAGAAGACCGCCCGTTCGAACCGACTCGTTTCGATGCGGCTCTGCCCGAACGCTGAGCGGAACCCGTCGACGGTCGTCGAGAGGATCGTTCCTACCATCGTTACCACTCCAGAATCCAGCTGACGTACACAAGGACGAACCCCATGAGCGCGAGGAACAGTACCATCGCGATGGCGGCCGCCTGGCCGTGATTGTAGTTGGCGAACGCGGTCTGATAGGCGTAGATCGGCAGCGTGTTGACCTCCCGGGTGAGAAGCCAGATGTCCGCGAACTTGTTGAAGTTCCAGATCCAGCGGAGCAAGAACACGGTCGCGAGAACGTACTTCAGTTCGGGGAGCGTGATGTCCTTAAACTGCGCGAATCGGCTCGCCCCGTCGATTTTGGCGGCCTCGTACATGTCGGATGGGATCGCCTGAACCCGTGCGATGATCATCAAGAACGCGAACGGGAAGTATCGCCACGCGTCGAAGACGATGACCATCGCGAGCGCTGACTTCGCGTTGTTCAGGAGATCGATCTCGCCGCCGTACAAGCCCAGAAGGTCGCTGAACACGAACGGGATGAGGCCGTAGAGCGGGTCCAAAAGCCACTGCCAAACGAACGCGACGGCGATGAGCGGCGCGACGTACGGCAACAGGATGAGTCCACGGAAGAGCCGTCGACCGCGGAACTTCCGATTCAAGAGGAGCGCGACCGCGAGTCCGCCGACCGTCGCCAGCGTGTCACTGAAGAGCGTGAAGACGACGGTCGTCGCGAGCGCATCCCAGAACTCGCTGCTCGATAGTAGCGCCTGATAGTGCGCCAACCCGACCCACGTCGGCGACTCGTTCGGCGTCAGCGGGACCTGCGTAAAGCTCAGGTAGATGTTGTAGACGACCGGATACAGAATGACCGCACCGACGAGGAGTATCGCGGGCGCGATGAGCAGGTACCCGAGGAGGGCCTCCTTCTGTTCGATTGTGAAGTTCCCCTCCCTGAGGTCACGTAGCGTCGAGATATTGGCTGAACTCATGTGTAAATCACGAATTCGATCATTTCGACTCACTCGGAGAGCGTCTGGCGCATCTTTTCGGCCTGTTCGGACGCGACTGTTTGAGCGTCCTCCCCATCGGTGACTCGCGAAACGGCCTCGGCGACGTGGAACTGATTCGTGATCTCCCCGAACTCGGGGAACACCTCTCCGTTGACGTATCCGAACCGCTCGATGTTCTCGAACGCACCAGAGATGTCTTCAACGGTCGATCCCCACGCCTCGAGCGTCTCGTTGCTCTGGTATTCATCGCTCTCCGCGACCGGTTTGAGAACGGGGTTCATGCCGCCGGGTGCCATGTGAAGCCAGTCGATGTACGCATCGCCAGTCATGAAGAACTCCGAGAGCGTCTTCCCCTGTTTTAACTCCTCGCCCGACGAGGATTTGAAGAGGTTGAGCGCGACGACCTGTCCGAACGAGCTCTTCCGTTTGTTTTCGATGTGCGGCGCGAACTTTGAGTCCTTCACCATCTCTTTGCCCTTGTCGCCGACGTCGCCCATGAGGTAGGTCGAGTATTCGACGAGGTGGCACTGGTCGTTGAGGTACGTGTTGTTGGCGGTCTCCCACGAATCCTTTCCAGGCGGTGTGAATTCGGCGAGTCTGGCGTAAAATTCGAGAGCTTCGACCATCTTCTCGCTGTCGAAGACGATTTCGCCGTTCTCGTCGAAGACGCGCGCGTCGTTCGAGCGAGCGAAGGGTGTGAAGCATTGCCGTGCGAACGAGGTCGGCTTCGTCCCCACGACGATTCCGAACTGGTTCTGATCGGGCTTGTGTAGCGTTTCCGCCGCGGTCAACAAACTGTCCCACGTAGTTGGCCTGTCGAGACCGTGTTCCTCGAAGACGCTCTGGCTGTACCAAAAGCCCTGAAGCCATCCGTGCATCGGAATTGCGAAATGGGCGCCGTCGGGTCCCTGCGTCAGATCGAGAACTCCCTGGTAGAACTTGTCCTTGCCGATCGACTCGATGACATCGTCGGCCGCTTGCGTCGAAAGAACGCCGTTGCTCCCGAGTTTCTGCATGTGCGACAGGCCAAATTCACCGACGACCGGAAGGGTATCCGACGCGCGTGCCGACGAGATGCGCGTGGGAAGATCGTCTTCCTGGATTGAAATCATCTGGACGGAACTCGATTTTTGCGACTCGAATCTCCCCAGTAAATCTCGAATGACCTGTTTTCGGTCGTTTTCGACTTGCGTCGTCCAAAACGTGAGGCCCTCTCCATTACCTTCGCTCGATTGTGAACCGTTTCCCCCGCTTCCACCTCGAAGTCTGCTGATACAGCCCGCGAGTCCGGTCGTTCCGAGAGCACCGAGCCCTGCTACTACTGTCCGCCGCGTCCGGCCGTTCGTACCATCATCATCATCGTTCATACTATCTCGACCTACAGCCACATGTAGGGTAAAGATATATAAATCTTTGCTCCTTAGTTGCTACTACAGTGAATATAATTGTACACGGTTCGTCATCCCCGAAGGCGTCGAATATCGGGTGCAAATGCTCTTCGAACGGCGGAAAGACACCGAGATAACGATGGAAACCGAGAAACTCAGAAAGGGCCTTTCCGAAGCGGGTCTCTCGAAGTACCAAGTGAACGCCTACGTCACGATCCTGGAGCTAGGAACGACACAGGCGACAACCGTGGCTGAGAAGGCAGACATCCCTCGGTCGCGCGTCTACGACGTCCTTCGCGATCTCGAAGACGAGGGGTACGTTGAGACGTTTAAGCAGGATTCGCTCAGCGTACGGGCACGAGAGCCGAGTGAGGTCTTCAGTAAGTTACGGTCACGCGCCAACCTCCTCTCGGAAACTGCGGCGGAAATCCAAGACCGGTGGGAGCAAACGAGCGTCGGCGGTCATCGGATCAGCGTTTTCAAGCGAGTCGATACCGTCGTCAAGCGAGCGGAAGAGGCGATTCGAAACGCAACGAACCAGGTGCAGCTCTCGCTCACACCGACCCAGTTCGAGCGTCTCTCACCCGCCCTTCGCGAGGCGTACGCCGACGAAGTATTCGTCTCCGTCTCGTTCAACGAGTCCCCACATCATCCCGAAGAGTTACCGCCCGACTCAGCACTAGCCGACACCGTTACCGAAGCGCGTCACCGTAACCTCCCAGCGCCGTTTCTCGTACTCGTCGACCGAGACCTCACCTGCTATGCGCCACACGAGCGTCCGATCGACCAATACGGCGTGGTCTTCGAGGACCCGATGCTCACCTACGTGTTCCACTGGTATTTCGAAGCCGCCCTCTGGGAATCGTGGCCCGTGCTCTTCACGAAACGAAGCGGCTCGCCGCCCGAAGAGTACGTTTCGATCCGGAGTTGTATTCGCGATATCGCACCCGTATTGGGAGAGGGTGCCAGAATCACTGCCTCGATTCGGGGGAGCAAGCCCGGCCAGCGGAGGGAGGTCACACTCGAAGGTGAAGTCGTCGACGTTCTCTTCGCGAGCGCATCAGACCGCTCGGGACCGTCGACGCCGACACTCTCGATGTTGGCCGGACAGGCGACGATCGTGTTAGAAACTGACGACAGCGAGTATGGCATCGGCGGCTGGGGCGCTCTGCTGGAAGATATCGAGGCCAAACGAATCGTCATAGAGTCGGTGAGATTTCCCGACGAAGGGGAGAGTCAACGGTAGCATCAGCGGGCGGCAGCGGGCGGAAACTGACGACAAACTGTCTTCGGTCCGATTGGAGCGTCGACAAAACACCTCGGATAGGCGTCTATCGACCGACCCACCGGACGGGCACTCGGTAGTTCAAAGGCGTCAAGTGAGTCGATCGCATCCGCGGTCAGATCGCACGGCGTGTTCCGATCGCGCTCTTCGGACCGGTCGTCGTTCCGATCGGCGGTGCGGTAGGTATCGAACCATCGCCCGGAGCCGATTCGACCGTTCGTCGAACGAACGGAGCGAGTTAGACCTCGAGAACGCGACAATCAGGCATCGATACCTCAACGTACAGCTAAGCCGCTCAGAAGCGTAGAGAAAGTGCGACGTCGGGAGGTGACCAAGTGTGACAACAGCTGAAGACAACGAGACGATCGCCCGCCGGATTTTCGAGGAGGTCTGGCAGAACCACAACTACGACGTTATCGACGAACTCGTCGCCGAGGACTACGTCCTTCACGACCCATCGATGCCGGAAGAGACCGAGTGGCCCGGCGGCCGCGAGGGCTACCGGATGATGGCCGAGATGGGTGCAGCCATCATCGACGGACCGCTCGACATCGAGCAGGTCGTCCCAGGGGGTGACCACGTCGTGGTCCGTTGGGCGCAAACCGGCACGCACGTCGGCGAGATGGGAACCATAGAGCCGACGAACGAGGAGGTGACCGTCACCGGGATCGAGATCGACCGCTTCGAGGACGGCAAGCTCGTCGAGACCTGGCAGGAAGTCAATATGCTTCCGATGCTCATGCAGGTCGGGGTCGTCCCGGAGGATCTGTTCTCCGACGAGATGCCGGCGGACGACTGATCGATCGACGCATCCTTCTTTTCCGACGCTCTGATCTACGAACTCGCGCGCGAGGGCGTCAGTCCTCAGTCGTCGAAGAGGTCGTCGTCGTCCCGCTGTGAGTCGATGAGAGCGCCGTTCGCGTCGTAGATCCGGTGGACGTCGTCGCCGTCCTCGTCGTTCTTCTCGTACACGCGGAGCGTCCCGTTCTCGTCGAACCACCACGTCCGCTCTTCGTCGTCGTCCTCTTCTCGCCGGAACCGGAGGGTTCCGTTCTCGTCGTAGATCCGTTCTTCCTCCTCGCCGTCCTCGTCTTCGGTCGTCCGGCGACGGATCAGCCCGTTCCGGTCGAACTCCGCACGCTCCTCGTCGCCGTCGTCGTCGATCTCTTCCGTGAATCCCCCGTCGGATCCGGCGCACTGTTCGAACTCTTCTCCGTCCCTTTCCTCGTACTCGACGAAGCGTGTACACCGATCGGTCGATCCACTCCGGAACTCGACGATGTCGTCGGCCCGAGCCCGGCCAGTAGCCCTCGAACTCCACGCAACCCCGGCGAAGAGCGCTGCGGCCGCTCTCAGGAAGGCGCGTCTATCGGTGGGGGATGCGGTCATACTAGATGTTGGTTCCCGACCGGCTTGAATTGGTGTCTTCCAATTCCATCGAATTCGCCCGCGACGTAGCGGTAGTCCGGTAGAACGACGAAATTGACATCCTCCCCGCGCTGGAGCGCGAGGTGTGAATTGCGGTTTCCAGAGCGAAACGAAAACGCAGATCGGATCAATGGACAGTCCAAAGACTTCCTGTTCGAGTTCCCCTCGGAAGCAGCCATCGCCACGTACGAAATCAACGACGATCCGACTAGGAGTGGTGGAGAAGTGAAGAGATAAATCCAAATACAAAAGTCATGCCAACCGGACCACCAGTTCTCCACTGCCTGATAAATGTTATTTGTTCGATATACGAGGAGCTACGCTGTTGAACGATTCTTCCGCCAAAAACCGCGGTCACGACATTCGTGTGTTGGGTTAATTGGCACATTATTGCCTTCATTTCCGAACTGTGAAAGCTTCTCGCCGTACCTCCACATTGTTCGAAGTTCCACATGTCTCACCATTTTTATGTGTGAGAGTCTGAGAAAATTCGGCGTCGATTCCTCGATATTTCTCGTTTTTAGCTTGAAATGGGGGTTTGTTTTCAGAAATAGTTGTGAATAGTTTGATTAGGTTTTTGAAGACATTCAGCCGTACATGAATTCTCTCCAAAGAACGAGACGAGAACGCTCGTTTTCAACACGGCTATCTGCGTTGTCGATCGCAAGTATTTGGAATTTATCGACGGGACTACCTACAGAGGGTCTCTTTAGTGGGTCAATTCACCGAATCGGGCTACTTGGACAGCGTATCGTCGATCGATATCATTCCCTTCACGATCGAGGGCTCCATCGACCGTCGGAACGCACGATCGATATCGGTGAGCGGAACCGTGAAGTCGACGATCTCATCGACGTCGACGACGCCGTCGGCTAACAGGTCGACCGCCGCGTCGTAGGTGTTCTTGTACCGGAACGAGCCGAGAACGTCGATCTCGTTGTCGATCACTTCCAGAACGTCGAACGGAACCGACGCCTCGGTGGCCAATCCGACGAGCACGACCGTTCCGCCCCTCCGGACGGCGTCGATAGTCGACCGGATGGACGACTTCGCCCCGGACGCCTCGATCACGACGTCCGCGCCGACGCCGTCGGTGTACTCCCCAACGTGATCCACGAGGTCCTTCTCGGAAACGTCGACGGCCAGATCGGCCCCTCGCTCTCGAGCCAATTTGAGTTTCTCCGGGACGACGTCGGTCACGATGACGTCCGTCGCGCCCGCTGCGCGGGCGGCTTCCATCACCAGTAGACCGATGGGACCCGCTCCGGTGACCAGGACGGTGTCGCCTCTGCCGACGCCGCCCCGACGGCTGGCGTGGATGCCGACCGAGAGGGGTTCACAGAGCGCCCCTTCGACGGTCGAGACGTTTTCTGGGAGCTCATAGGCGAAGTCGGCTGGCCAGGAGACGTACTCGGCGAACGCGCCGTCGTGGGGCGGCGTCGCCATGAACCGCACGTCCTCACAGAGGTGGTACTCACCACGTTTGCAGTGGGCGCACCTGCGACACGGGATGCCAGGTTCGAGAGCGACCCGGTCGCCAGCGGCGAGGTCGGTGACGTTTCCCCCGACGTCGACGACTTCGCCCGCGCTTTCGTGCCCGAGGATGAGCGGCTCCTCGACGACGTAGTCACCGATGCGGCCGTGTTCGTAGTAGTGGATGTCCGACCCACAGATACCCACTTTGTGGATAGCCACGAGAACGTCGTCTGGACCGGGCGATGGCCGGTCGCGTTCCTGCAATTCGAACTGGGTAGGCTCGACTAACACCGCAGTTTGCATGGCTGAGGACAGGAAGGGCGGCTACTAAAATGTACGGGGAAGCTTGGCCGAGGACGGCGAGTCGGCTCGATAATTCGGAACGAGCGAAACGTCGATACCGCCGCTACCCATCCCGAATCTATCCGTTGCAATCACCATTCGGCAACGCTACCATCCTCGTGGTGCCAGAGTGGACTGTACCAGTTGACCTGCGTCCGAGCCTGCTCGCGAAGATACGCTTCGTCGATTTCAATCCCGAGACCGGGGCCCGTCGGGCGGTCGACGTAACCGTCCTCGAACCGGAACGTCTCGGGGTCTTTGAGGAGAGCGAGTCGTTGACTCGATTCTGAATCGTGCAGCCCGAGGTCCTGTTCCTGCATTATGACGTTCTGTGAGCAAAAGCCCACCTGAAGGCTGGCGGCGAAGGCGACGGGGCTCAGGGGGCAATGCGGGATGACGGCGACGTCGAAGGATTCGGCCATCGAAGCCACCTTCTTCATCTCACTGATTCCTCCGACGTGGGTGACGTCGGGTTGGATGACCGAAACCGCTTCGTCGACGAACAACCGCTTGAAATCGTACCGCGAATACAGTCGTTCGCCGGTGGCGATCGGGATACGCGTTTGTTCGCTGATGCGCCGAAAGCCGTCGGCATGCTCCGGGAGTAACGGCTGATCGATGAACATCAGGTCGTACGGTTCAAGTCGTCTAACGAGTTCGGTAGCCATCGGCTTCGAGACGCGACCGTGAAAGTCGACGCCGAGATAGACGTCGTCACCAAGAGCGTCCCGGACAGCCGACACCCGTTTGACGGCCCGATCCATGGCCGCCGCCGTCTCCAGCGGTCGGAACTCGCGGACGAAGTTGAGCTTGAACGCACGATACCCCCGATCCAAATCCTGACGGGCCGACGCGGCGGTATCGTCGGGGTCGCTTCCACCCAGCCACTGGTAGACGAGCATACGGTCGCGGACGTGTCCGCCGAGCAGTTCGTGAATCGGCGCCCCGTAGTGACGTCCCTTGATGTCCCAGAGCGCCTGATCAATTCCAGCGAGTGCGCTCATCAGAATCGGCCCGCCGCGAAAGTAGCCGCTCTGGTAGAGCTTCCGCCAGTGATACTCCGTCCGAAGTGGATCCGCCCCGATGAGATACACCTCCAGCAGTTCGGCGACGGCCGCCCTGACGGTTTCGAGCCGACCCTGGACGATCGGCTCTCCCCACCCGGCCGTTCCCTCGTTCGTCTCTACCTTGAGTAACAGCCACCGCGGGGGGACAGCGAACAACTCGTAATCGGTGATTTTCATACCAGCGTTACGTGTGAGCGAATACTTGAATCGTCGGGCTCTCTGCGGTTCCGATCTGGATCGCAGTAAGTTTATTAAGGCACAGCGCGTCTTTGGAAACGGGAAATTCTGTCCTCAGTGAGGCCGCAAGGCCGAGTAAAACAGGGTAGTTCGCCGGTCATGGGAGTCAACCTCTAGCCTAGTGAATTAGCCATCGATAATAAAACTGTCCATCAGTCATACTCGTTACGTTCCCCCGGAATTCGATCGTAGCAAGGTTTTAATAGCCGTCCGAACACCTACTCATGAGACGGAATCGATGGGAACCGAGTGCGACTTCACTCCGTACTGTGGGCCGATCAACGACGCGACGTCGAAGGACCGCCCCAATTCGGACTGAGACACCGCGACAGTCAGATAACACCCACACAGCAGCCACATCGTATGAAACCCGACGCCCAATGCGCCTACGACACGAACCGAAACGCAGCGCTCAATGACGACCAGTTGAAGGAGAGTGAACGCTGATGCGCGCGACGACGCTGACAGATATCGGTGAAATCGCGGTACAAGACCGCGATCGGCCGGAACCGAGGGCAAACGAAGTGCTGGTTCAGGTCGGTGCCTGCGGCGTCTGCATGACAGATTATCACATGTATCACGGCTCTTTCCCCGTGGAGACGCCGCTGGTGCTCGGACATGAGAGCGCCGGCGAAGTCGTCGCGGTTGGCGAAGGAGTATCGTACGTGGGCGTAGGCGACCGCGTCGCCGTTAACCCGACGGTCCCGTGTAACGTCTGTTCGTACTGCAAGCGGGGCGAGACGCACCTCTGTGAGAACAACACGACCCTCGGCGGTGCTGGCGATACCATCCTCGACGGGGCGTTCGCGGAATACGTTCGCGTACCCGCTACCAACGTCGAGAATATCGGTGAAATGTCCTTCGAACGGGCCGCCTTGGCCGAGCCGCTCGCCTGTTGTATCCACGGCGTCGATCAGGTAGATCTCACACAGGGGGATAGCGTCGCTATTATCGGAGCCGGCCCTATCGGTCTCCTGTTGATACAGTCGTTCCGCAACGCGGGGGCCAGTCCCATCGTCGTCTCCGAACTCGACGTCGAGCGCCGAAAACACGCCGCCGAACTCGGTGCAGACGAGGTCGTTGACCCCGTAGAGTCAGATCCGGTCGCAGCCATCAAAGAAGCTGCGGGAGGCTGCGTTGACGTCGGCGTCGAGGCGATCGGGGGCGTTTCAACGATCGAACAGGCAAACGAGGTGACCGCGAGCGGCGGAACGACGCTCATCTTTGGTGTTCCGGACCGAGAGGCCGTCATGGAGGTCAGCCCCTTCGATATCTTCTTCGATGAGGTTGGCTACCGGGGATCGTACTCGCTCACCACTGAAGACTTCGAGCGTGCGGTGACGATGCTTAGATACGGACGGGTCGACGCCGAGAGGCTGATCACCGAGCGCCTCTCGCTCAATGACCTTCCTTCGGCGTTCGAACGGATGGAGAACGCCGAGGGACTGAAGAAACTCGTTATTCCGCGGGATACGTAGTAATACTGTGCTCCTCCACAGTCTTCTCCTGTAGACCTGGGAACCCTCGACTCGTGTGATCTTCGTCATCCGGATCTTCGAAGGCGTCGCATGTGCCACATCCGTTTCTCGTCGTCTACCGATTTTGTAAACGTGCTCGGGGCGAGGATGAGGTCGAAATTCAGTCCTGCAGAACGCATATATTTCGGTGGGAATAGCAGGGGCGTTCCTTGACGTTACCTATAAATCATGATTAACTAGCCGTGGTTCCTCTGTACCATCCCGCCCTCAATTGTTCTGCTCTCATGAACAAATTTTTCACCTAGGGATTCGTACGCGTACTGAGAATGAGCGATACATCGCCGTACGCCGTAGAAGCGACCGGGACGTCGATAGCAATCCTCGAAGCCCTCATCGAAATCGGAGAACCTCTGGGCGTTACGACCCTGGCAGATCGCGTCGGCGTTTCCAAGAGCGTTGCTCACAACCACCTTTCGACGCTCCGTACCCATGGATACGTGATCAAACGAGGGAGACAGTACGGGCCGTCCTTGCGAGCGCTGAAGCTCGGCAAACACGCGCGAGAAAATCTGGCGGTCTACCGGGCCGCAAAACGAGAGCTGGACAGTCTCGCTGCAGCGACCGGTGAAACAGCGACGCTATTCATTATCGAGGAACACAGTGGCGTACCAGCGTACGTCACGAACCCGGAGGATGGGTGGTCTCCTCCGTTTCTCGAAGGGGAACGGATGCCGCTGCACGTGAACGCTCCCGGAAAAGCGCTCTTGGCGTCACTTTCGGGGGAACAGTTGGAGGCGGTCCTCGATGCGACGGACCGTGTGATGTTCACGAACGCGACCATCACCGACCTCGATGAACTCACCGCTCAGCTTCGTCAGATCCGTGATGACGGGATTTCGTTCTGCAAAGAAGAACACTCTGAGGGGATCGTCGGCGTGGCCGCTCCGATTCCGTCCAGTAACGGAACTCGTACCGCCGCAGCCGGCGTCTGCGGCCCGATGGATCGACTAAATGGGCGCTATTTAGAGGAAGATATCGTCGGACAAGTCCTCAGCGCCACCAAGGCGGTCCATGCTACCCTTAGTGAACTATCCCACCCTACTCGCTCGCTTTCGCTCGCTCGGTGAGGGTGGGGCTTCCTGTTTCCACGACGCGCTTTGCAGGAACCACTGTGGTTCCCGTAGGGAGCGCAGTCTCCACAGGCGGTGATTCGGAGCGTCCCGCTCCTACTTTCGTGATACCACGCCGAAGGATGTTCCACGAGGCGTTCCAGTCTCGGTCGGCGGTGAACCCGCACGCCGGGCACGAGTGTTTGCGGACCCACAACGGCTTGTCGGTCTTGACACCACACGCCGCACATTCTTTCGTCGTGTTCCGCGGATCGACCGGAATGAAGTGTGTTCCTTCTCGCTCGCACTTGTATTCGAGCATCCGCAGAAAAGTCCCCCATGCGGCGGATGCTCGGTTACGCGAGTTTGAATTGAACTGCATCATTCCGGCGACGTTCAAGTCTTCGACGGCGACGAGGTCGTACTCTCGAGCGTAGTAGTTCGAGAGCTTATGCAAGAAGTCACGGCGCTTCCGTCGAAGGTCTGCGTGACACTTCGCGACCCGATGCCGTTGTTTCTCACAGTTGGCAGAGCCGTGTTGCTTCCGCGAGAGCTTCCGTTGTGCGCTCCAACCGCTCACGTTCGGAAGACAGGTCGAGCGACTCGACTGCTGTCCCGTCGGTATCGTGGGCGTACGTGAGAATCCCCACGTCGATACCAACACACCGCACGGGATTCCCGGGCCTCGTCGGCGGTTCACGGTCGAGTTCGACGCCGAAGGTAGCGTACCACTCGCCGGTCGGTTCCTTCTTGAGCGTGACCTGCTTGAGTTTCGCGTTGTCGGGGATGGCGCGGTGAAGCCGTATCGGAATGTCGCCGGGTTTTGAGAGGCACAGTCGCGTCCGACCGCCCTTCTTGTCGAGCTTGAAGCCGGATTGACTGTACGTGAAACTGCGGAACTCTCGTGGCGGTTTCCACGTGAGTTGGCCGACGCTGTAGCCGTTCTGTTTGAGCTTTCCGAGTGCGTTGACGTTATCAGCAATACGCATGACGGTCGTCTGAAGCACCGTCGAGTAGACGGTGGGAAGGTCGTCCCACCACTGTTTGAGGTCGGGGAGTTCGTCACGGATTGACTGGACGCGCTGTGTAACAGTGCCCACGTTGTCGGCAATTTGATTGAATCGGTAGAGCGCGTGATTGTACAGTTGCCTACAAATATCGCGGTGGCGGTCCAACTCCTCGCGGTGAGTGTCGGACGGCTTGAGACGATACTTGTAGGCGTAATACATACGCTACTCGCGTTCCTCGATGAGTTCGTCCAATTTGTCTTGAACGAACCGCGAGAGATTCAGGTGGTTCTCCTGAATCCATTCCTCTTGGTCGTCGCGTATCGAGATATTCTTGCGCTTTACCACACTATAAGTTACATAAGATACGTAGTTAAGTGTTACGGAACGTGGGCCTGTGGGCCTGCCACCGAACACGTTTGAGAACTGTGCGACGCTGTCTCCTCTCCCTGCTCGCGGCTTCGCCGCTCACTGATGAAGGGGGGCTTAGCGCCTCAATTCAGCTAACGATCACGAGCGGCATTGATCGGCACCAATAACGCGTGGTTCCGTAGAACACGTCTCAAGGACAATGCTCACTCGTTCACTGTACTGTGGACAACCACGATGCCGCGTCTCCACATTTACAGAGATAGGGGTGTAATGAAAACGGAAATAATTTGTCTATTGCTTTTGAACCAGATTCGGTTGGGAAAGAAACGTACGGTGTGAAGGCACAGAGCGGTTCGCACGCCTGTCTGCCGCCGCACCCCAGATTAGCGAGGATACGTTATCGAGAACATGAGACATGCAATAGAGTTAGAGATATCACCTGCTGCTCCTAGCAGAAACAGGAGGTCAATGGCGGCGTAGCTGCTTGGTATTCCGACCGAGGCCAGCGAGTATCTCGTTCGAAAAACCTTGAAAGAAGAGTGTGGGTTTCGAGGGATTCGTCGTCTCCGGTTGGAACTCGTTTCGAAAGTTCATCTACCACGGAGTAGCCGGCGACGAACGGGATGCAGCCCAGTTTGCCATCGAAGCCGGACCCGACGTGGACATAGTGAAACACATCTTTACCTAATTGAGGCGCTAAGCCCCCTTCATCAGTGAGCGGCGATGCCGCGAGCAGGGAGGGGATACAGCGTTCACAAGAGCGAAGCTCTTGTGTGCGAACGAGACGCTGCGCGTCTCGTCAACGTCGCGAGAAGCCGTAGACTTCTGGTTGGCAGCCAGAACGCTTCCGCGTTCTGGCGACGCCCGCACAGTTCTCAAACACATTCAATGCTCGGCCCATAGGCCCACGTTATCGGAAGTGTCATGTTTGGACAGTGTCTAAACACCAGTGATGGACAGGTACTCAATCGAAGGTCACGAGGTCCACGAGGTCCACGAAGGGACCGCTAAACCGACCGGAAACGGTGCCTATGTCCTCGTCCCAAAACTCTGGCTCGGTGCGGACGTAAAGGTCGTCCGCGTGTCCGAACCAGCCCAAACCGACGAGTAATGAACTTCAACTACAGGTATCGACTCCGACCGTCCGACGTCCTCGAAGAGCAGTTAGCGTGGACAGTTGATACCTGTAGGCAGGTCTATAACCACTTCCTGCATCGACTCAACCGAACCGACGATACCTCGGCACACTCCGAACAGAAACTCTTGCCGAGTCTCAGGAAGTGGTGGAGCGGCCTGAAAAGCGTTCACTCGAAGGTGCTACAGAAGGTCGTACAACGACTGTACGACAACCTCTCTCGGTTGGCGGACGCCAAGAACGCCGGTCGGAAGGTCGGTCGGTTGAAGTGGAAAGCGCCGGGGGAGTACCGCAGTTTTACCTACAGTCAATCCGGCTTCACGCTCAAGAACACGAGCGGTCGGACCCGACTGTGGCTCTCGAAACTCGGTGACATCCCCATTACCTTCCACCGCGACCTGCCAGACGACGCCGACATTAAGACCGTTACGGTCAAGCAGGAACCGACCAGCTACTGGTACATCATCCTCGGCGTCGAAACACCCGACGACCCACCCGCAAAACCGGAGACTCCCAAGAAGTGCGTCGGTATCGACGTGGGGATTCTCACGTACGCCCACGATACGGACGGTACGGCGATCGAATCGCTCGACCTGTCCGACGAACGCGAGCGGCTGGAGCGCGCCCATCGCGACCTTTCGCGGAAGGAACACGGCTCTGCGAATTGGGAGAAACAACGCCGCGTCGTGGCCCGACGGTACGCCGACCTCAAGCAGAAACGGCGCGACTTCCTCCACAAACTCTCGAACTACTACGCTCGGGAGTACGACCTCGTAGCGGTCGAGGACCTTGACGCCGCCGGACTGGTCGAACTGCCCGGTAACTCGCGGAACCGGGCAGGGGCGGCGTGGGGGACGTTCCTGCGGATGCTCGAATACAAGTGCGAGCGCGAAGGGACGCACTTTATCGCCGTGAATCCGAGAGGGACGACCAAGGAGTGCGCGGCGTGCGGTGTTTCGACAGACAAGCCGTTGTGGGTCCACGAACACTACTGTCCTGCCTGCGGACTCGAGGCGGACAGGGACGCGAATGCGGCGTGGAATATCCTTTCTCGCGGCATCAGGCGGGTAGGAGCGGGACGCTCCGAATTAACGCCTGTAGAGACTGTGCACCCTATGGACACTTCTGTGTCTGCAAAGCGCGTCGTTGAAACAGGAAGCCCCACCCTCAAGCGCGAGCCGTCAGGCGAGCGGTAGGGTGGGGTAGTTCACCGCGCCGGTAATCGGGAGCCGCTACCGCACGTGTGCAGCCAACAGGTCTTCGGACTCGACGACGCCGGTCTCGTGCTCCAACGTCTCGGCGTGGGCGTCGCGACCCGTCTCTCGGAGTCGTGCCGCGTACGCCGCTCGATTTCCGCGCTGGTAGAACGGCTGCCCTTCCCGGACGACCGCCAGGAGGGGATCGACGAGCGCATCCGACGCTTCGGAGATTCCGCCGGCGTCGCCCGTCGCATTCTCGATCATGCGGGCGCTGTACCAGCGCTGGAGCAAGCTGAGTCCGCGGTCGACTACACGCGGGCGTTCCACCACGAGGTTCGTCGTCTCGTGTGGGTCCGTCGTGAGGTTGAACAGCGCGAGCGGGGAGAACTCTCGCCAGCCATCGTGGTATGTCTGGATGAGCAACCAGTCATCCCAACGAACAGATCGTTGACAAGTCCATGTTCCCTGACTGAGGACCAGAAATTCGCGCCCGGCACCGTCGCAATCAGTGAGCGAGTCAGCGAACGAACGGCCGTCCCAACCCGCGGGAACGTCCCCGCCGACGAACTCCACGACGGTGGGCGCGAGGTCGATATTGTAGTGGAGACCGTCGTCGACTCCGGGTTTGACGCCGGGACCAGAGACGATGAGTGGCACTCGACAGGTCCACTCGTCGGCAAGTTGGTGGTCACCATACACGTTGAGTTCGCCCTGGTTTTCACCATGATCGGCCGTGACGATGAGCAGGGTTTCCTCGAGCACCCCTTTTTCCTCGAGGAGATCCAGAATCCGCCCGATGTGGTCGTCCATGTACCGAATACCCGTGTCGTAGCCGTCGATCCACTGCTTGAACGTCTCGCGGTCGCGGATCTCGTCTGGCGTTCGTGGGAGATCGTCCAACTCCCGACCGGTCATGTATTCGTGGTGGAGATCCCGGGCGCTGTGTGGGCCGTAGCTCTCGCGCTGTTCGTCGATTCGCTGCTGCGTGAGCCATCCGGGTGCGGGGTCATCCTCGAACGGGTTTCCGTACTCCTGGGGCGTGTCATAGTTGGTATGGGGATCCCAGAAGTTGACGTGGAGGTACCAATCGTCTTCCTCTGCGTGTCCTTCGAGCCATTTCTCAGCGTAGGGATAGACGACTTCAGCGCGCTCGGTGCCGCCGCCCTTCGTGTCGTGCCATTCGTTGAATCCATCGAGGACGTGCCAAGCGGCATGCCGTTGCGGGAACGGGCTGATGAACGCCGTGTGGTACTCTCGATTGCGCAGCGCCGTCATCCACGTTCGATAAGCGCCTGTGTTCGCTTCGTCGCGACCCGCTCCTTGCGACCGGAGGTCAGCCGCGGCGCCACCGTGGTTGACGACCCCCGTGTGGATGCCGAAGCGCCCGGTGAACAGCGCCGTCCGCGACGGGAGACAGGGAACGTCGGAGGCGTAATAGTTCACGAATCGGCGTCCCCCCTCGGCGATCCGGTCAATATTCGGCGACGTATTACGGTCGTAGCCGTAACATCCGAGGTGGTCGGGCCGCAGCGAGTCACAGTCGATGTACAGGATCCGCATGTACTCACCATCAAAGCGAGCTCATATGAAACATGAAGGTTCGCGTGTTTGCCATCCCACCTGCATATAGAATTCGCGTGGAGGTCGCTCTGCGATTGTGCTGGTCACTATTGGACGTGGGGACGCAAAATGAGAGATGTGCGACGAACCGAACCGTCTCATGGCTGCCGATCGCCCTCGATGAAACGAACGGCGTCGGCGAGGAGGCAGCAGGCGATCTTAGCCGGATCGGAAGGGATCGAGCCATCACCCCTCTGACGTGTTCATTACCGATCGGCGGATGATCCGGGCCGGATAGGTTTTGGCTGCCGCCCGCTTTCCGTCGAGGCGGGGTGCTGATACCCAAAACGCTTCGATAGGACGTCCCGATTCGCGACCCATGACAGAGACGCTCAGTCTCCTGATCGTTGGACCACACCCGGACGACTGCTCGATTAAGGCCGGCGGCATCGCCGCGAAGTACGTCGAGGCGGGTCACGACGTGACGTTTCTCTCCGTGACGGACGGCAGCGCGGGCCACCACGAGATGGGTCCCCGCGAGCTCGCCGCCCGCCGGAAGCGCGAGACGGAGGCCGTCGCTGAAACCCTCGGCGTCGGGTACGAGGTGTTCGACAATAGAGACGGTGAACTCGAACCGACGGTGGCGAACCGCCGGCGGCTCATCCGATTCGTCCGGGACGTCGACCCGGACCTCGTGCTAGGGCCCCGTCCCAACGATTACCACCCCGACCACCGCTACTGCGCGCAGTTGCTTCAGGACGCCGCCTACATGCTGATCGTCCCGAATGTTTGTCCCGACACGCCGCCGCTGAGCGCAAACCCCGTCATCGGGTACGTCGCCGACCACTTTCGGAAACCCGCGCCGTTCGAGCCGGACGTCGTCGTGGACGTAACCGACGTCGAAGCACGCAAGATAGATGCGCTCCACTGCCACGAATCACAGGTGTACGAGTGGCTCCCCTACACCTTCGGCGAACTCGACGCGGTTCCCGAGGGCGACGACGAGCGGCGCGAGTGGCTCGCCGACGACGGCCTGAGCCATCTGGTGGCGAACACCGAAATGAACGTCGCCGATCGCTTCCGCGAGGAGTTGGTGGATCGCTATGGTGAGGAGGCCGGCGCGCGCGTCAAGCACGCCGAAGCCGTTGAAATCTCGGAATACGGGGCTCCATTGAGCGGCGAGCTTCGGGAGACACTGTTCTTTTTCTGATGCCGTTTCACCTCGCCCGCGCTGAGTCGGACCAGAAAATTGCTCCGTCTTGCGGAGGTATCGTCGCGCCGGGGAGCGGCGAGGCCACGCTCCGACTTCGGAGGTTCGCCGCTGCAGAACCGACGCGAGCAGCGCGGTGCCGGCAGTGATCGGACCGAAACCGCGCCCACGAACGGCTGAGTCACCCGCTCGACGCTCACTAGCGAACGTAAGCGTTCCATTCGATGACACCCATAGACCTGTAACACAGACAGAGGCGTCGTTCGACCTTCTCGAACACCGACCGATCGCCGATACACCGGGCATTAACGGTGTGTGTGGAGGTGTACATGCGTTTTCCGGATATTTCCGTCCACCAATCGACGGATGTCCGTTCGTCATGAATGAACAACTATTTACACGTACGCTAACAACCCACTCTCCAACCATGAAAAAGGAATCGGACATAATCCAAGCGTCGCTCACGACGTTTCGCGTCGCGGAGGCGCTCAAACACCTCGAAGGGGCCGGCGTCACCGAACTCGCCGCCCACCTCGGGCTCCCGAAAAGTACGGTACACTACCACCTCCAAACGCTGATGGAAGCGGAGTTCATCGTCGCCGACGACGACGAATACCGCATTGGCCTCCGATTTCTCGACTTCGGAGAGTTCGTTCGTGACCGAGTCGAATTACTGGGTGCGGCGGAACCGGCGTTGCGTAAACTCGCCGAGGAGACCGGTGAGATCGCGAGTCTGATGGTCGAAGAGCACGGGAGAGGCGTCTATGTCGCCCGCGAGAAGAGCGAGGGAGCGGTGCAGACGAGTTTTCACACGGGCAAACGTGTTCCGCTCCATCAGACGTCAGCGGGAAAGGCGATACTTGCGTTCACCCCGCGTGAACGGGTCGAAGAGATCATCGACCGACACGGCCTTCCGGGGAAGACGCCGAACACGATCTCCGACGGGGACCGCCTCTTCGAGACGCTCGACGAGATACGCGAGCGAGGGTACGCGTATGACGACGAGGAGTGGCATCGCGGCCTCCGCTGTATCGCCGCGCCCATCAGGGACATGGACGACCAAGCGATCGGCGCCGTCAGCGTGGCCGCACCGCTCAGTCGAACGCGCGGGGACCGCTACCGGAGAGACCTCCCCGACGCCGTACTGAGCACGGCGAACGTCATCGAACTGAACATGGAGTACTCGTAGCCGGCGACACCGCTGCGGGGATAGATTCTTACCGGCGTCGGGGATAGCTACTCTCATGCAAACTGGGATAAACCTGTTTACGCTCAGAGGCATCCACGAACCGCTTCCACGGGTGCTCGAACGCGTCGCCGATGCCGGTTACGACGGGGTCGAGTTCCTGCACCGCCTCCCGGGCGCAGATGAAAACGAAGTGGTCAGAACCCTCGATCGGACGGGCCTCGCCGTCCCCGGAGCGCACCTCGGGCCGTTCACGGACCTGTCGGGACTCCCAGGGGAACTCGAACGGACGCTCGGCCTCTACGACGCGGTGGGCTGTGAGGCGCTCGCGGTGTCGATAGGCGAGGAGCGACTCGGCTCTCGGGACGTTATCCATGAGACGGCGACGCGACTGGAGAAGCTCGCCGCCCACGCCAGGGAGCGGGACGTCGGGCTCCTGTATCACAATCACCACTGGGAGTTCCGTCCGCTCGACGGGTCGACGCCCTTCGACATTCTGCTCGACGAGCTCGACGAGCGCATCGGCGTCGAACTGGACGTCGGCTGGGCAGCCGCCTGCGGCGACGACCCCGTCAAGCGGATTCGCGCCCTCGGGAATCGGCTGTCCATCCTTCACGTCAAGGACGTGGACGTCACTCGGAAGGCGTCGGTCGAGGTGGGCACAGGCGATGTCGATCTAGCGGCCTGCATCGAGGCGGCGGCGGCGGAGGGCGTCAAGTGGTGCATCTACGAGCACGACGAACCGGACGACCCGCTCGACTCACTCGACCGCGGCGTCGCGTTCCTCGAACGGTTCCGCTGACGCCGCTTACGACGGATCGACGTCGACGCGGCGACCGGTTCGGGCGGACTCGTATGCTGCGGCGGTCAGCGCGACGGCGCGGAACGAGTCAAGTGCGGTCGCCGGCGGTTCTTCGCCCGTGTCGAGTGCCTCAACGAACACTTCGACCTTATTCTGGTCGTCCTCTCGGTCGACGCGCGGCAGGCACTTGTTTCCCTCCTCGTCGATCAGTACCACCTCGTCCTCGTTGAACCGAATCTCCTCGTCGTCGGTCCAGACGCGGATGCGCTCCGTGAACCGGGGGGTCCGACCCGACACGGCCACGCTTCCGGTGGCCCCTCCTTCAAACGTGACGCTGAGCGCCGCGTCGGACTCGATCCGCCGGTCGTCGTCCTCGAACGACATCTCGGCGGAGACGCTGGCGGGGGTCAACCCGGTCGTCCAGAGGAGGCCATCGATCAGGTGGTTACCGGTGTCGTACGTGACGCTCCCGCCGCTGAGTTCGGGTGTCGTCCGCCACGTCCCGCCGAAAAGCTCCATGTACGGCTGGGTGATTTCGGCATCCACGTAGACGATGTCGTCTGACGACGCCGCGAGGTGTTGACGAGCCGTCCGGTACGCGCCGTTGAGGTGGCGCTGGTAGCCGAGCATCACCGTCCGATCGCTTCCTTCGACCCGATCGGCGATCTTCGCCGCGTTCGCCGGGTCGACACAGAGCGGTTTCTCGCAGAGCACGTCGAGTTCGGCGTCGAGCGCCGCGGCGACCTGCTCGTGGTGGAACGCGTGGGGGGTAGCGACGACGACGGCGTCGAGTTCCTCGGTCGCAAAGAGGTCCCGATACGTCTCGTACAGCGCCGCGTCTGGCAGCGCGAGTTCCATTCCGGCGCGTCGGCGCGCCTCGGGATCGACGTCGGCGACGGCGACGACACGCGTCCGTTCGTGGTCTCGAACCTGTCCCCCAATCACCCCGCCGAGCCACCCGTAGCCGACGACGCCGAATCGGTACGCTTCAGTCAAGTCATCGCTGTGTTGTCGACTCACATAGAGTGCCTCGCTGCAACCGAATTAAACCTTCTGCCGGCGGCGACGGATCACGGGTCGCGGTCCGTGGGCCGCGCTCGCGGCTCGCCGAACCAGCGGCCCATCGGCGGTCGCGGAACGATCGACGCTCGGTTCCCGTCTGGCTTCGAGTGTCAGTGGTCGATAGAACGTTCGAACCGCCCTTCGTAGCCGTCGAGGAAGTCTCGGAGTTCGTCGTACGTCGGCGGCGCGCCGTTCCGGACGAACCATCCGGCGACGGCGCTCCCGACGGCGAGTTGTGCGCCGCCATCGACCGCCGCGAGTTTCCCGACGAGGAGGCCCGCGTTGAAGTGGTCGCCGGCGCTCGTGGTGATCGTCGGTTGGGGTTCGCGCGGAATGGAGATGCGCCAACGTCCTTCGTCGTTGACCATCGCCGCCTCGGTTACCGCGTGGACGACGACTTCTGACACGCCGAGAGTGGCGTGCAGCGCGGCGGTGACGTCACCGATTTGCGTCTCATCGACGTTCGACCCGCCGAGGTTCGCTAACCGGAGCGCTTCAGCTCGGTTCGTGCTGACGGTGATGGGGACGACATCGTCGAGGGCGCGCAGTGAGGCAATACCCTGCGTGAGCGTCTCCGTCGAGAGCCGCCGTATGTCAGCCGGATCGACGAGAACGCGGCGAGGCGGATCTCGGAGGCGCGGCCAGAGCTCTTCTCGGAGCCCCGTCCAGATGGTGGGCATCCGGGGGATAGTCGCCCAGTAGCCGAGACCGAGTAGTTCCGTCCGGTCGACCGACGCGGCGAGCGAATTCAGGCCGACGACCGAGCTGATCCCCTCCCAGTCGAGATTCGCCAACCGGCGGGTTTCGCTCAGCAACACCTTTCCGTCGTCGAACTCGATGGCGTCGGTGACCGGCGCCTCACCGAGCGAGACGAGACGCGTGCGGTCGTATTCGCGCGTGAACGTCTCGCGCGGCGGCGACCCGTACGTCCCGACGATCGTCGGCCGGTGACCGAGCCGTTCCATCGCCCTGCCGAGGTGAGCTGTGTGGCCGCCGGCGCGTTTTCGTTCGCTAAACCATTCGATGCTGCAGGAGGTGTCGAGTGCCGCGGCGTCGACGATGCGCGTGCCGAACTCTTCGAGCGTCCCCATCCGTTCGTACTCCTCGGGGCCGGCTCGCGTCGCGACGGCGGTCCGCACACGATCGATGACGCCGTCGAAGCCGAACGCGACCTTTCGTTCTGCGAGCGACGAGGGCAGTTCACGCCGACAGGCGTCGACGTGTTCCCGTGTTGTGGTATCGAGACCCATGAGTGATAGATCGTGCTGGTGAGTCTACCCCCGGTGACTAAACTATTGCCCCGGGCGGGAGGCGCGTCGTTCCTCGGCCGCGGTCGAAAGATCGGCCGGACGGTCCGCGAGCCGCGGTAGCGACGCGAATCCGGGCGACAAGCGGTGGGGGCGACGATCGGTGGCCGGGACACACCGAACTGTCGCATCCAAAACTGCTTTGACGGTGCCTCGGGTATGGGTGGACGTTACATGCGCTCAGTAGCCGAGACGCCAGTGTGCCGGAACGGACGGTCGATTATCATCGCAATGGATCACGGCCTCGAACGCGGCCCGAGCGTGTTCGAATCCCTGCCCGAACGTGCGAACCCGTCGACCGTGTTCGATATCGCGACCCACGACGCGGTGACGGGATTAGCCGTCCAGAAGGGCGTCGCCGAGACGTACTACCCCTCCTACGAGGACGACGTGACGCTGGTCGCAAAGCTGAACGGCAAGACGGGGATGGTGATGGGTGACCGGTACTCGCCGCCGATCTGGACAGTCGAGGACGCGGCGGCGCTGGGTGCCGCCGCCGTCGGGTACACTGTCTACGCGGGATCGAACCGCGAGGCGGACATGTTCGAGGAGTTCAGCAGGGCACGCGACGAGGCTCGCGAGGTCGGTCTCCCGGTCGTCCTTTGGTCGTACCCGCGCGGGCAGGGCGTCAATGACCACGACGCCCCCGACGCCGTCGCCTACGCGGCGCGGATCGGCCTCGAACTCGGCGCGGACCTAGCGAAAATCAAGCACCCCGGGACGCGGGAGGCTGTCGAGTGGGCCGTTCACGTCGCCGGCGAGCTCCCTGTACTGATGAGCGGTGGGGCGTCGGTGAGCGAGGAGGCGTTCCTCCGCGACGTGCAGACGTTCATGCGCGCCGGCGGCCGGGGGCTGACCGTCGGTCGGAACATCTGGCAGCGCGAGAACCCGGCGGCCACCCTGGACAAACTCGAACGGCTCGTCTACGAGGACGCCGCCCTCGACGATGTCGTCTGAGCGCGACGAACGCCTTCGGCACATCCCGACCACCCACCGATGAAGATCCTCTACGTCGACTGCGATTCGCTCCGGGCCGATCACCTGGGTTGTTACGGATACGATCGGAACACGACGCCGACCGTCGACGCGCTCGCCGCCAACGGAACGGGATTCACCGAGTACTACGCGTCAGATCTCCCCTGTCTCCCGTCCCGGACGGCGCTCTTCTCCGGACGATTCGGCATCCACACGGGGGTCGTCAACCACGGCGGGCTCGCGTCGGAGCCCCGGCGGACCGGCCGAGAGCGGGGCTTTTCGGCCGACGGGCGATTCCGAACGCTGCCGGCCGTCCTTCGGGACGCCGGATACCGCACGGCGCTCGTCAGTTCGTTCCCCACCCGGCACGGCGCCTGGCACGTCCTCGACGGCTTCGAAGACTGGCGGGATCCCGGCGGGCGCGGGTTCGAACGCGCCGACGAGGTTTACGACCGCGCAGTGGGATGGCTCGACGAGCACGCGCGCGATGGGGACTGGTACCTCCACGTCACCTTCTGGGATGCCCACACGCCCTACGACACGCCCGCGGAGTACGGCAATCCGTTCGAGGGCGACCCAGCACCCGAGTGGCCCGACGAGGCGACGATCCGCGACCACTGGGAGGGGTACGGCCCGCACAGCGCCCGGGACCTCCACGGCGTCGGCAAGACGCCCGATGAGCACGTCGACTGGGGCGCGGATCCGGGTCTGGAACGGACGCCGGCGCGGATCGGCTCCCGCGAGGAATTCCGGCGGTGGATCGACGGCTACGACGTCGGGATCAGGTACCTGGACGACCACGTCGGGAAACTCCTCGCGCGACTCGAACGCCACGGCGTCCGGGACGAGACGCTGGTGATCGTCAGCGCGGATCACGGCGAAAATCAGGGCGAGTGTAACATCTACGGCGATCACCACACGGCCGACCTGCCGACCGGGCGCGTCCCGCTGGTGATGAGCGGCCCGGGCGTCGGCGTCGGCGTCGACGACAGCTTTCACTACGCCCTCGATCTCGCGCCGACGCTCGCAGAGCTGATCGGGGTGGAGGCGGCCGACGGGTGGGACGGCCGATCGTTCGCCCCCGCACTCGCCGACGGAGGCGGAGGGGGCGAGGGCGGCCGCGATCATCTCGTCCTCGGTCAGGGCGCGCTGACCTGCCAGCGCGGCGTCCGCTGGGACGACTGGCTCTTGCTGCGGACGTACCACGACGGGATTCACGACTTCGACGACGTCGAACTGTACGACGTCGATGTCGATCCGCACCAGACGACGAACCTCGCAGACAGACGCCCCGGCGTCGTCGCCGAGGGCACGCGCCGCCTTGAGGCGTGGCACGCCGCCCGGATGGAGGAGTCGGCCCGCGGCGAGCGCGGCGGCAACCCCGACGCGCCGACCGGACTTCGGGATCCGCTCTGGACGGTGATCGCGGAGGGCGGCCCGTACCACGCCACCCGGCGTCCGGAAAAGCTCCGGCGCTACGTCGACCGCCTCCGCGACACCGACCGCGCGGCGGCCGCGGACCGGATCGAACGCCAGTACAGTGACGTTCTTTGAGGCCTCGCCCGGCGAGGCCTCGGGTATCGAACTCAGACCGAGCCCGCGTCGACGCGCTCGACGCTCGTTTCCGTCGCGTACTCGCGGCCGCCGCGCGGAACCTCGTAGCGGTCGCCGACGACGTCGAAAGTCTCGGTCGCTTCGACGGCCGCGGCGGAGCGGCCGATCCGGACCTCGAACGGTCCGGGTTCGACCGCCAGGGTCATGTCCAGATCGTGGGAGGCCAGCATCGACGCCGACAGGTCGAACGAGACGCGGACCACCTCGCCCGCGTCGAGGTGGACGCGCCGGAAGCCCTTGAGCTCCTGAACCGGACGGACGAGCGACGGCTCGCGCTCGCTGACGTACAACTGGACGACCTCGTACCCGGCCCGTTCGCCCGTGTTCTCGACGGTGATCGCGGCAGTGATCGTTCCCGCCGGGCCGATCTCGCGGTCGGAGAGTTCGAGGTCCTCGTACGCGAACTCCGCGTACGAGCAGCCGTGACCGAAGGGGTACAGCGGGTCGCTGTCCGTGTAGACGTGCCGCTCGTTCCGGCTGTTCGGCCGACGGCTGTAGTACACGGGGAGCTGGCCGACGCTCTTCGGAATCGAGATCGGAAGGCGACCGCCGGGGTCGTGGTCCCCGAACAGCACGTCGGCGATGCCGTGGCCGCCCTCCTCGCCGGGGAGCCAGGCGTGGACCACGGCGGGAACGTGTTCGTCGGCCCACGTGAGGGTGTGGGGTTTGCCGCTGACGACGACGACCGCGAGCGGCGTTCCCGTTCCGTGTAGTTCTTCGAGGAGGTCGTTCTGCACCCCCGGTAGCGAGAGGTCGGTCACGTCCGCGCCCTCGCCGCTGGTGGGGAGATCGGGCCGTTCCGCCCGCGATTCGACGGCGTCCGAGAGCGCGAGCGCCGATCGGGCGCCGACGAAGGCGACGGCCACGTCGCTATCGGCGGCGGCGGCAGCGGCCTCGTCGAACCCGTCGGTCGCCGAGCCGGTCGTCGTACACCCTTCGCTGTACGCGACGGCGTCGTCGCCGAGTCGCGCCTCGAACGCTTCGAGCGACGTCACGACGCGACGGGTCGTCTCCTCGTCGGGGTAGTGCGCCGGGTAGGTGTAATCGCCGAGTTGTCCGACGGGCGCGTCCGCCTTCGGCCCGACGACCGCGACCGAACTGGGCTCCGAAAGCGGCAGGAGGCCGTCGTTCTTGAGCACCGTCACCGACTCGCGAGCGAGTTTGCGGGCGTACTCACGGTTCGCGTCGGGTCCGAACGCCGCCGCGGCGGCGTCGGGGTCGACGCCGCGCGATTCGAACAGCCCCTTCCGGAACTTCTGTCGGAGCACACGCCGGACGGCGGTGTCGACGGTCGCTTCCGAGAGGTCGCCGGCGTTGATGGCGTCGATCAACCGGTCGTAACAGTCGACCGCCGGGAGCTCGACGTCGATGCCGGCGGCGAGCGCCCGGACGGCGGCCTCGCGCGGCGTCTCGGCGACGCCGTGTTCCGTGACGAGGTGGACGACGCTGAAGTAATCCGAGACGACGGTTCCGTCGAACCCCCACTCCCCGCGAAGCACGCCGGTCAGCAGGTCGCGGTCGGCCGCGCAGGGGACGCCGTCGATGTCGTGGTAGGCGTTCATCACCGACTCGACGCCGGCCTCCCGGACGGCGACTTCGAACGGGTAGAGGTGGACGTCGCGTAGCTCCCGTTCGCCGAGGTGGACCGTCGGGCGGTTCTTGCCGCCCTCGCCGACGCCGTGGCCGGCGAAGTGCTTGACCGTCGCTGAGACGCCCTCCTCCGGCCCCTCGCCCTGGAGACCGTGGACGTACGCGCTACCCATCTCGGCGACGAGCTGGGGGTCCTCGCCGAACGTCTCCTCGGTCCGACCCCAGCGGGGGTCTCGGGCCACGTCGAGCACCGGCGAGAGCGCGTGGGCCGTCCCGATGGCGAGAAGTTGCTCCCGAATTCGCTCCGTCATCCCCTTGATCAGGTCTGGATCCCACGTGCTCGCCAGCCCGATCGCCTGCGGGTACGTCGTTCCGTCCGGGCCCATGTAGCCGGCCAGACACTCCTCGTGCGGGATCGCCGGGACGCCCAGGCGCGTCTCGGAGACGAGCACGTCCTGGAGTTCGTCGGTCACCGCGGCGGCGCGCTCGGGATCGAGCCCGCCGCCGCCACCGACGCGGGTGAGGTGCCCGACGCCGTGTTCGAACAGTTCGCGAGCGCGGGGGCGGTCGACGGTCCCGTCCTCGTCGATCACCGCGCCGTCGCTCCCGGGAAATCCGGCGACGGGGATCGGGGAAACCGACGTGAGCTGTGCGACTTTTTCGTCGAGGGTCATCCGATCGAGGAGGTCCTCGACCCGCCGCTCGGTGGGCACCGACGCGTCTCGATACGGTGCTTCCGGCCGATCACCTGACATGGCCTGTCACACGCACGACGCCGGCTAAATCCTTTGCCTTTCGCCGCACCGCGGCGGGCGCTTTCCGGTTCGACTCGCGTTCGAAACCGCTCTTCGGCCCTCGTGCGGTTGCCTGCGATGTGGACGCCGAGTGATCTTCGAACGTGAGCGGTCGTCGAAAGTGAGCGTCGTCGGTCGGTTGCCGGTCGAGGAAACTATTAGTGGCGACGCCCACAGAACTGGTGTGACGCGTGATTCCGTGCCGCGACCGGAGTATCCGCGGCCGCAGCTTCGTCGCGACGAGTGGCGGACCCTGAACGGTCGGTGGGCGTTCGAGATCGACCACGGGGCGAGCGGACGGGCCCGAGGGCTCCCGGAGGCCGACGCGCTCGACTCCGAGATCACCGTCCCGTTCGCCCCCGAGAGCGACCTGTCCGGGATCGGGCACGCAGACTTCATGGACGCCGTCTGGTACCGCCGCGAGATCGAAATTCCGGAACGCTGGTTCGACGGTCGCGTGAAACTTCGGTTCGGCGCGGTCGATTACACGACGGAGGTCTGGATCGATGGCGAATCGGTCGGCACCCACCGCGGCGGCTACACCCCGTTCGGCGTCGACGTTACCGATGTCGCCGAACCGGGACCCACCGTCGTTACGGTCTGTGCGGAAGACGATTCCCGGTCGGATCTCCAGCCCAGCGGCAAGCAGAGCCAGCAGTACGCCTCCCACGGTCCGCTCTACACGCGCGTGACGGGGGTCTGGCAACCCGTCTGGCTCGAACCCGTCCCGGAGACCTACGTCGAGAGCGTCCGGTTCGAACCTGATCCGGAAAACGGTGCGCTTGGCGTCGACGTCGTCCTCGCGGGCGCGCTGCAGAGCGGCGACGTGCGGGCGACCGCGCTGTTCGACGGCGACGCGGTGGGCGAGGCGATCGCCGCAACCGACGGTCGACACGCCGCGTTGAGACTCGACGTGGACGAAGTCCACCGATGGAGGCCCGAAGAGCCGAATCTCTACGATCTCGAACTGGCGTTCGTCACTGGCGGCGAGACTGTCGACACCGTCGAGAGCTACTTCGGCCTCCGGTCGGTGACACTCGGCGACGACTGCGTCTACGTCAACGGCGAGCCGGTGTTCCAGCGGCTCGTCCTCGATCAGGGTTACTACCCCGACGGATTGTACACCGCTCCAACCGACGACGCGCTCGTTCGCGACATCGAACTCGCACAGGAGATGGGGTTCAACGGCGCTCGCCTCCACCAGAAGGTGTTCGAGCCGCGCTTTCTCTATCATGCGGACCGCCTCGGATACCTCGTCTGGGATGAGCACGCAAACTGGGGGCTGGATCACGGTCGATCCGAGGCGCTCGGTCCTTTCCTTCAGGAGTGGCTGGAGGTCGTAGAGCGCGATTACAATCACCCGTCGGTGGTCGGCTGGACGCCGTTCAACGAAACCAAGCCCGAGCAGGACGAGGATCTCGTTCGAACGGTGTACCGCGTGACAAAGGCGTTGGATCCGACGCGGCCCGTCATTGACGCGAGCGGGTGGGTCCACGTCGAAACCGACCTCGTCGACGCGCACGACTACGAGCAAGACCCCGAGGCGTTCCGCGAGACGTACGGCGAGATCGACGGGCCCGTCGAACCGAGCGGGCACGGCTTCGCCGACTGGAGCGAGGAACTGAGCTACGTCAGCGAGTACGGGGGCATCCGGTGGAGCCCGGACACAGACGCCGAGGGCTGGGGGTACGGCGACCGCCCCGAAGACGAGGCGGCGTTCTTCGAGCGCTACCGCGGCCTGACCGAGACGCTGCTCGACAACGAGCAGCTGTGGGCGTTCTGCTACACTCAGCTGTACGACGTCGAACAGGAGACCAACGGACTGTACACGTACGACCGTAGGCCGAAGTTCGATCCCGGACGTATTCGAGAGATCAACGAGCGGCCCGCCGCCTTCGAGCGTCGGTCGTGACGCCGACGCATCCCGCAGGAACGATCGGCGCGTCGCGCGACCGTCGCCGTCGGGAACGCACCGTCGCGTCGGATACCGTTCCAATCCGTAACTATTTGTGAGACGGCCGGTTGTACGTAGGTATGAGTAGGCAACCCACGACCGAACAGGTCGCACGGCGAAGCGACCGGATGCGGGCGGTCGTCAACTACGAACCAGAGCGGGTCGACCTCCGCGAGGTCGACGTCCCCGAGATCGACGAGGGAGAGGCGCTGATTCGGGTCGAGGCGGTGGGGATCTGCGGCAGCGACGTCCACCAGTGGCACGGCAGTCACAGTTGGGACGTGAACTATCCGGTCACGCTCGGCCACGAGTTCGGCGGGGTCGTCGAGGAGATCGAGGGAAGCGGCGAGTTCGCGCCCGGCGACCGCGTCGTCAGCGAGACGGCGGCCGAGATCGACGAGACGTCCCCGCTCAGTCGTCGGGGCTTGTACAATCTGGATCCCTCCCGGGAGGGGTTCGGCTACGGGACCGACGGCGCGATGGCGCGGTACGTGGCCGTCCCGGTCCGGTGTCTCCACCACATCCCCGACGAGCTCCCGTTCGAGCGGGCCGCGCTGACCGAACCGTGCAGCGTCGCCTACAACGCCGTCTGCGAAAACGCCGACGTCGACCCCGGCGAGAGCGTGCTCGTAATCGGCCCTGGCCCAATCGGTCTCCTGTGCGTTCAGATGGCGGTACTGGCCGGCGCGAGCACCGTCATCGCGAGCGGTTTACCCGCCGATCGAGACCGTCTCGACGTCGCCGAGGAGCTCGGGGCGACCCACGCCGTGACCGGCGATCCCGCGGGGGTGATCGACGACGTCGGCGACGGGCTCGGCGTCGACACCGTCATCGACGCGTCCGGCGTTTCGGCGGCCCTCGAGACGGCGATGGAGGCGGTCCGCCCGGACGGTCACATCACGAAAGTCGGCTGGGGGCCGCAGCCGATGGAGTACAGCATGGACCCCGTCGTTCAGAAAGCCGTCACGGTGCAGGGCAGCTTCTCGCACACGTGGCCGGTCTGGGAGAGGGTCATTACGCTACTCGACACCGGACAGCTCGACGTCGAGCCGATAGTCGATCGCGTCGCGCCGTTAGAAGCGTGGCGCGAGTGCTTCGAGGGGATGCACGACCGCGAGTACATAAAGTGCGTCCTGACCCCGAGCGCATGAGCCGGAAGTCGTCGCGGACGGGGCGAACGGGGGTGACCTTCTGAGATGCCGCTCGCCGCGTTTCCGAAGTGCTACCTCGGACAGCTGATGGACAGCAAGATGAGCCTCGACGCGTGGTTCGACGTCGCGAACGACATCGACGTCGACGGCGTCGAGTTCTACTGGGGGATCACGCCCGCGGACGACGCCGCCGAACTGGATCGCCTCCGGTCGGCGGCGGCAGACCGGGGACTCTCGATTCCGATGATGTGTTACTCGCCGGACTTCACGCATCCAGATCCGGCGGTCCGCCGAGCGGCGGTCGAACAGGAGAAACGAGCCATCGAAGTGACCGCGAGACTCGGCGGCGGGTACTGCCGCGTCCTCTCGGGGCAGCGGCGACCGGACGTCTCCAGGGAGGAGGGGCTGACGTGGGTGAGCGACTGCATCGGGGAACTGCTCCCCCACGCGGCCGACCACGAGGTGACGCTCGTCCTCGAAAACCACTACAAGGACGACTACTGGGAACACCCCGAGTTCGCCCAGCGGATGGACCGGTTTCTCGACCTGCTCGACCGGATCGACGAGAGCCCGTGGTTCGGCGTCAACTACGACCCCTCGAACGCCGTCATCGCCGACGACGACCCGATCGAACTGCTTGAGGCGGTGGCGGACCGCGTCGTGACGATGCACGCCAGCGATCGCTACCTCGAAGGCGGGACAATCGAGGACCTTCGCGTGATGGATGCCGAGGGCGGCCAGGGGTACGCCGACATCCTCCAGCACGGCGTCGTCGGCGAGGGGATGATCGACTACAACGCGGTGTTCTCAATCCTCGCCGACGCCGGCTTCGACGGTTGGATCTCGATCGAGGACGGCTACGACGCCGAGAAGGGGAAGGAGCACCTCGACCGCTCGGCGCGGTATCTCCGCGAGAAGATGGACGAGTACGGCCTGTCGTAGTTCCGAACCGACTAACGTCCGCGAACTCCTCTGCGCAGACGCGCGAATTCGACACCTATTCGAGAGCCCCGAACGTGGTCTTCCGGCGGTTGAGGGCCCCCGTCACCCCTCGACGAGTTCGAACATGCAGCCCTGTTCGACGTGGTGGACCGGCACGTCGGGGAACGCGCCGTCGAGGTGTTCGGCGAGCAGTCCGACGCTCCGCTCCTCGCTCGTCGCGTGGTTTACGACGACGACCGGCACGCCCGCGTCGACCGCGACGTGTCCGTCCCGCCAGTAGGAGAATCCATCGTCCGAGCAGACGACGAGGTCCGGGTCGTACGCGTCGAACATGTGTCGGAAGGGCGTTATCGCGCCCGTTCCGACAACGATACGTGAGATGGGTGTCGCGCCGTCGCCGAGTAGTTCGACCGCAGTCTGCCCGACATCGCCGAATTCACCGGCCATCTGACGGGCCACCTCTCGCGCTGGTCGCTCGCCCACTTCGTAGACGCGGTAGTAGTCTCCGGGGCCGAACGCTCTTGGCGGTTCGGGCATCCTGCCGACTGGCACCTCGTCCACCTCGTTGAAGCCGAGGTGGGTACCCCACGCGTCCGGGACGCCGATTTCCGGGTACTGGTCCCAGAGGTCGTGACACCGGAGTATGACGAGGTCGTGTTCCTCGACGAACGCCTGCTTCTCGTCGATCAACTCCACGACGCTCGGTGGGTGGTTGTCCCGAATCGGCTCGTCCTCGTGGTCGTAGTACGTTCCCTCATGGGTGAGGAAGACGTTGCAGCCGAGGTCGACGGCGCGTTCGAGTGCCCACCGGTAGCTCATCCAGCCGACGGCGACGCCCTCGACCTCGGCGTCAGGGTCGCCGGCCTTGAACGTGTCGACGGTGTCGTCCCACTCGACCCACCCGCCGTCGAGCGACCGCAGGTACTCGCGGAGCTCTCTCGCCTTCATCGGCTCACCTCCGCAGAGAGACGGACCACGCGGAGTTCGCGCGGGGTGAGGTCGACCTCGACCGCACCGTCGCTCGTCCCGAGCGACCGCCTGCGGTCGTCCTCTCCAAGCAGTCCAACAGTCCTCGCCGCCTCGACGCTGAAGACGCCGGGGGTGACCGTCGCGGTTCTGTCCTCGTCACTCGCGTTCAATAGGCCGACGTCGAATTCGTCCGCACCTCCGCCGGCAGTCCTCTCCACGGAATCCGCACCGCCGACGGACGCGTCTCCGATTCCAGCCGCCCGCGACGGGCGGACGAAGCAGACAAGCACGGGCGGTTCGGGGAGGTCGAGGACACGCCCACGCTCGGGGAGCGTCAGTTCGGAACCCACCTCGGCGATTGGCTGGACGAGCGGGGTCGCCTGTTCTGCGGCCGCGCCAACGGTGTGCGCCCGACCCTCGTCGAAGGGACCGTCGTGCGGGTGCAGGTGGTAGCGCGCTCGGACTCGGCCGGGTTGGTGGGCGCGGAAGTTCGTGTTGTAGTAGTTCGTGCTCACCCAGCCGAGCAGGAGCGCCCAGTCGAGGGAAAACTCTCGGTTGTGCTCGCCGAAGCGGAAATCGCCGAGCTGCACCATCGGGTTCAGCGGACAGCCGACGGTGACGCCGCGCTGCTCGTTCGACAGTTCGACCCACCGCTGGACCGTGTAGTAGTCGCGACAGGTCCCGGCTAGCTGGTCGGTTCCGGGACGCACCGCTTGTCCGCCGACGTCGACGTGCGCCCGCGGCTCCGGCAGGTCGAACGGGAAGACAAGATACGTCGAGGCGGGGTGGGTCGCGCGGCTCTCCTCCCAGGTCGCCTCGGCGACAACCTCGGTCCCCTCGTGCGGGACAGTCACCCGGAGGTCGACGGTGGAGTCGAGACCCTCGACCGAGAGCGTCTGCCGGACGTCGTAGCCGTGCGGCGTCCGGTAGACCCGGTGGCGGAGCACACGCTCCGGGCCGTACCGCTCGGCGTGCCAGTCGCGCTGGTAGCCCCACGTCGGCGCCTCCCACGTGTTGTCGGCGCCGGCCTCGGCCTCGACGAGGTCAGGCGCAGCGTTCCATAGTCCGTCGGGGTTATCCTCGCCGGCGGGCGGCGCCCGGAACAGTCGATCCCGCGGTGACTCGTCGCTCGAATCGGCGAGTCGCTCGCGCACGATGCCGGCGAGGGGATAGTCGCCCGCCTCGTCGACCCACTCGCAGTCGAGGCGCTTATCCCGCCAGCTGGTAATTCCGCCGCGCTCCCGATCGAACGTGATGCGGTAGTCGTCGGTCTCGACGACGTGGCGCTCGTCGAACGGCCAGCCTTCGTTCGGCGTGAGGTCACCTGTTGGGACGACGGCATAGCCGTAGCCTGGGACGTCTGTTGGCGGGAGGAGGTAGGCGTTGTCGTTGAACGAGCGGTCCTGCCAGTGACGGGCAGAGAGGTCGTCGTCCCCTCGGCCGCGTGGCTCGACGGCGTATTTCGAGACGGGACCCGAAATCGTCCGCTCCCACGGGAGCGGATTCGTGATGAGCACACGGTCGAACTCGTCGCTCATCGGTCACCCCCTGCGTCGGCGACACAGCGCGCGAGTTCGGCCACCGCGTCTCGACGGAGCAGGAGACTTCGACTCCGCGCGTCGTAGGCGTGTTTCGCTTTGTGGTGCCACTGGCTGCGGGTGTCCTCCGACTCCGGGCGTTCGACCGAGACGTCAGCGCCCCACGTGTGCTCGTCGTACATCGTCACGGCGCGCCAGGCGCGTTCTCGCTCGGCCGGTCCGCTCCGTCGGACGGGTGAACGGTTCTGCGGTCCGGAGTCCGCCGCCGTCAGCGCCGCCTCGATCGCGTCGGCGGTGCGCAGCCGACGGCGGCTCTCGCGCGTCACCGCCGTCTCGCGCGCACTCGTTATCGACCCGAAGCTCCAGTAATCGCTCCAGTCGCCGCGGTACACCGGAAGCTCTGCGTCGCAGGCGTCGACGGCCTCCCACCACTCCGTCGGTGTCGCGACTCGCAGCGACGGGAGTTCGCCGTCAGCAACGTCCGGCCTGTCGTTCCACTCGCGGACGAACGCTGGCAGCTCCGCGAGCGGTGGATTGTTGTCGAAGAAGGGATGGGTCGTCTGGACCATCAGTATCGGCAGCGGGTAGTCGATGTGATCGAGGAGCTCGTCGAGGTGAGGGAGCCACCGATCGGCAAGCGCCCCGGTGTCCCGGCCGATCCCCATGTTGTACCCGCCGCCGTACTGAAAGCCGTTGTACGTCGGGAGCGTTCGGCCGCTCGGACCCTCCCAGCGGAACGCCATCGGTCGCTCCACCGGGGCGCTCCCCCAGTGTCTGTTGACCGCCATCGAGAAGCCGTCGATGCCGGCGTCGAGCAGGCGATCGACCACGGGCCAGTTGTGCCCGTTCACGTCGCCGTTCATCGCGGTCCTGATCTCGAACCCGTACGCCTCGCGGAGACGCCGGAGCGGTCGAAGCGACTCGACGAACTCCGCTTGATCGTACAGCGGCGTGAGGTTGCCGAGCATCGCGGTCACCTCGATTCGACCCCGCTCTTCGAGCGCCCGGAATCTGGCGATGCGCTCGTCGTCCGCGATCCGGAGCCATCGCAGCAAGGGTTCGATCGTCTCGACCGTCCACCGGAACGCCTCGTCGTCCGGACGGTCGAGGTCGCGTTCGGCGAGGTCGATAACTCTCTCGATAAACCGGCGCTGGAGATCCCAGACGACCGGCTGGTCGTGCGTGTATCCGATGTCCGTATGGCAGTGGTGGACGACGAATATCTCGTCGAGTTGGCTCATCTGAACGGTGCGTTCGTCATGCGCCACCATCATATACGTTTGCCTCCCCGACCCGCGCCGAACGGTAACGTCTATCACCGTCGGCGCCGTCGGTGCGGCCGTCGATGAATCGGCCAAACGTCGTCTGTTTCGTCCTCGACCAGCTGCGGTACGATCACCTCGGCTACGCCGGCAATCCGACCGTCTAGACTCCGTTTATCGACGCGCTCGCCGAGCAAGGGGTCGCGCTGTCGTGCGCGTACGTCGCCAACCCGCTGTGTATGCCAGCTCGGGCAAGTCTGTTCACCGGACTCACGCCTCGGGATCACGGCGTCCGGACGAACGGCATTCCGCTCGACCCCTCGCTTCCGACGCTGCCTGGCGCGCTTCGAGACGCGGGGTACCGGACGCACGCGGTCGGGAAACTCCACCTGCACACCTACGACCTGCCGAACGGGACCGACGTCGCGGCAGAGATCGACTCAGCGGGAGACGCCGACGTTGTCGCGCCCGAGGAGTTCCCCGAGGCGCAGTCGCTGTGGAACGGTGGCCGTCACCGGGCACTGCCCGAACCGTACTACGGCCTCGAAACCGCGGACTTCACCGGCGGGCACGTGAGCTGGATCTTCGGGGAGTACCGTCAGTGGCTCGAAGGCGAGCACCCGGACGTGGCGGCGCGCTTGCGCGAGGATCACCCCGACAACGACCCTCGGCCGGCCCCGCAGACGTTCGACTGATCGCTCCCCGCAGAGCTTCACTACAACCGGTGGATTGCCGACCGCTCCCGTGAGTTCATCGACTCTGTGGGAGGTGTCGATCCGTTTTTCCTCTGGTGTTCATTCCCAGATCCGCATCACCCCTTCGCCGCGCCCGAACCGTGGGGCAGCAGGTACGACTCCGCCGACGTGACCCTCCCGACCCGACGCGAGGGAGAACTCGACGATCTGCCGCCGTTCTATCGCGAGTCCTACGCCGACACCGACACGCAGCTCAGCGGGTTCCACGGAACGAGCGATCTCTCCGACGATGAGCTTCGGGAGCAGATCGCCGCGACGTACGACATGATTAGCTTCGTCGATCGCGAGGTCGGACGCGTCCTGACCGCGCTCGACGAGGCCGGGCTTCGCGAGGGGACACTCATTGTGTTCATGTCCGATCACGGGGACATGATGGGCGACCACTGAATGCTCCGCAAGGGGCCGTTCCACTTCGAGGGGCTGCTCCGCGTGCCGATGGTGTGGGGTTGGCCGGGAGAACTACCGGCCGGTCGGCGGAGCGACGGACCCGCCAGCGCCGTCGACGTCGCGCCGACGGTACTGGACCTCTGCGACGTGCCGGTTCCGGAGGGGCGGGTGCCGCCCAAACGCAAGGCGGCGAACGAGCCGCCGGCGTGGCCGGGTCGATCGCTCCGTCCGCAGTTGACGGGCGAGGTCGACGCCGTCCGCGACGCCGTCGTTGTCGAGAACGACGAGGACTACCTCGGCCTCCGGGTCCGGACGTACGTCACCGACCGCTACAAGCTGACGGTGTACCCCGGCGAGCCGTACGGCGAGCTGTTCGATCTGCGCGAGGATCCGGACGAGCTGTACAACCGGTGGGACGACGAGCGGTACGCCGACGTCCGCCGGCGACTACGCCCGGAGTTCTTCGAGCGGTACGTGCTCTCAGAGCGGGGGCTCCCCCGGCGGTTGTGCCACGCGTAGGTCGACGCGCGCGATCGGCTCCGGGGGACGCGTCCCCGCCGCGTCGAACCGGTCGCCGAGCCGGCCGGGGCGTTAGGCGATCGCGTCGGCGCGCGCCGCGTCGAGGAAGTCGGGGACGTTCACCGGTTCGCCGTGCTCTGCGCTCTTCGGCGACGACGCGCAGTCGATCATCCTCAACTTCGACGGGTCGCCGCCGTCGAGCCACTCGACGAACTGCTCGACGAGCCAGGCGTTGCCCCACTTGTCCCGGTCGAGGAGGGGGATCTCCTCGCCCACGGGGTGGAGTCCGACCCAGTTGTCGTCGTCGGGATCGCGGTCGAACTGTTCGAGCGTCCGGTGGTCGAGGACGGTCGTCGCGTCCCGCGACTCGGCGCGGACGTACTCGTGGCCCCAGCCGTTCAGCCCGACGGCGTGCTCGTCGCCGCCTCGTTGAGCGCGCACGTTCCGTCCGCGAACGTTACGGCGGCGAGCGACTGCGCTCCGTTCCGAAAGTCGCTCCACGGGGGATTCCACGACTGGGCGTACACGGTCTCCGAGGCCGCGTCCGCGAGGTCGCAGAGAAGATCGAGGTGGTGGATCGCCCCGTCCATCAGCAGCGGATCGTCGACGTCGTACAGGCGGTCGTCCCACGCGCCTCGGGTCCGGTAGTCGCAGGTGAACCGGAACGCCAGATAGTCGAGCGGGCCGCCCGCTCCGGATCGAATCTCCCGCCTGAGCGTCATCTTGTCCCGGTCGAACCGGTGGGTCATCGTGACGCCCATTTTCCTACCGGCGCGGTCGATCTTGTCGGCGATGCAGACCGACGCCGCCATGGTGTCCGTGATCGGCTTCTCCGAGAGGACGTCCATCTCGTAATCGAGCGCCACGTCGACGACCGCCTCGTGGACGTGCGGCGGGACGACCACCGAACAGAAGTCGGCGTCGTGCTCGGCGAATGCCCGTTCGAGGTCCGCGTAGCACCGATCGTCTGGCAACCCGAGGTGATCTCACGCCGGCTCCATCGCGTCCGGGTTCACGTCAACCGCGGCGACGACGTTCACGAGTCCGTCCTCGGCGTTCGGCGGCAGATACTGCTCGCACCAGCGCGAGCCCTGGAGACCCACGCCCACCTGAATCATGTCGTACGTCATCGATTCCTTCGGATCGATAATTCCACCCTCGGACGATAAAACCCACCCCCGACGAGAAATCGGAGGCGGGGAAACCGGAGGGTTAGTCTCCCCGTTCGAAGGTGGAGGCGACGTCGAGAAGGTCCTTCTCCGCGTACCACGGACCGACCAACTGGAGGCCGACCGGGAGGCCGTCGACGTCGCCGCAGGGGACGCTGAGCGCCGGGTGACCGGTGACGTTCGCCGGCGCGAGCGCGCCGTTCGGCGGCGGCATCTCTTCGGTACCGAACGCGCCGAGTTCGGGGGCGACGGTCGGCGTCGACGGCGTTACCAGTGCGTCGTACTCGTCGAGTGACGCGTCGACGACGTCGGTGAGCGCCGCGCGGAGGTTCTGCGCCCTGACGTAGTGGTAGCCTCCGTGGTCGAACAGGAGGTGCGCGCCGAGCAGGATGACCTCCTTGGGGACGGCGCTGATGTCGTCGCTCGTGGCCCGGCGAACCCGCTCGAACCCCTTCGCGAGGCTCGGGATCCCTGCCCGCCTACGCCACAGCCCGACGTCGTTCGTGAGGTACGCGGCGGCGAACTCCGCCGGACCGATCCCCCACCATGCCGCGCCGACGTGGTCGAGTTCCGGCACTTCGATCGTCTCGATTGTCGCGCCGAGCGAGTTGAGGCGGTCGAGCGTGGCATCAAACTCTTCCACCACCGGGTCGCGGGCGAAGCCGTCGGCGTACCGATCGATCACGCCGAGTCGCGTCCCGTCGAGATTGCGTCCGAGATCGTCGACGAAGCGCTCGCGCTCCCCGCTGGCGAGCGGGTCGGCGATGACTTCCATCCCGCGAGCGGCGGTTTCCACGTCGATCGCCATCGGTCCGATCTCTTCGAGGGAGTCGCCCTGCGTGACGAACCCGCGCTTGGAGACGCGCCCGTGGGTGGGCTTTATCCCTACGACGCCGCAGTAGCTCGCCGGGATGCGGACGCTTCCTCCCGTGTCCGACCCGAGCGCGAGGTCGACGGCCCCGGCGGCGACGGCGGCACCGCTCCCGCCGGAGGAGCCGCCCGCGACCCGCTCGGCGCCGTGCGGGTTTGTCACCGGTCCGAACGCGCTGCTCTCGCTCGTCGGGCCCATGGCGAACTCGTCCAGGTTTGTCTTCCCGCGGAGACGAGCGCCGGCGTCGAGGAGGCGCTCGACGACCGCCGCGTTCGCCCCGGGGACGAACCCCTCGAATCCACGGGAGGCGTTCGTCAACTCCGCGCCGCGAACGCAGATGTTGTCCTTCACGCCGACCTCGACGCCCGAGAGGAGGCCGTCGGCACTCGGTCGGACGAGGTCAAAGCGGGAGATCCACGCGTTGTGCGGGTTCCCCCCGCTCGTCGGGCGGCGAGGTGGCGCTTCGTAGGCATCGCCGCTTCCCGAGAAGTCGCACAGCGCGTCGAGGGGTGCAGACTCCAGGTCGGCGTACGCGTCGGAGTCGGAGTAGGCGGCCGCCGACGCCGCCTCGCCCTCGGTCAACGTCATCCCGATCCGTTCTGCGAGCGCTTCCGCGTCGGCCTCCGTGAGTCGCCTGTATCTGCTCATCGTCGTCGAGCGTCAGTAGTCGAGATCGACGTCGATCCGTTCGCCGGTCCACGCGGACTCGTAGGCCGCCTCGGTCACCGCCGTCGACAGCAGGCCGTCGTGGACAGTGGCCGGCGGCTCGCCGTCGGTCTCGATGGCCTCGATGAAGGCGTCGGCCTTCGGAAGCTCCGATCCGAGGTTGAGGTTCGGCGCGTGGATATCGCCGTCGCTGTCGACGCGGCGGAACCTGCGCGGGTTCCACTCGTGTCCATCGATGAGCGTCGCCCCTGCTTCGCCCCAGAACTGGTACGCCTCACTCACGCGCGGCGCGTCCCCCGAGACGGCGATGGTCGCGACGCAGCCGTTTTCAAACTGGACCGTGAGCCCGGCCTGGATGTCGATCCGTTCGTCGTCGTCGTGGAACGTCATCTGCGCCGTCACAGACGACGGGGTTTCGTCCATCACCCACAGCACCGCGTCGACGACGTGACTCCCAGAGTCGTACAGCTGCCCGCCGCCGCTCAGGTCGGCGTTGGCCTTCCAGGATCCGCCCACCGCGTTGATCCAGTTCTGGGTGAGCTCGGCGGTCACGAACTCGGGGCTCGTCTCGCGCTCGCTCCAGTAGTCTCGGGCCGTCCGAAAGGCGGTGTCGAGGTGTCGTTGGTAGCCGAGCATCACCGTTCGGTCAGACCGTTCGACGCGACGGGCGAGATCCTTCGCGTCGTCGAGGGACGTACAGAGCGGCTTTTCACAGAGGACGTGGAGGTCATGCTCCAGCCCCGCGACGATCTGTTCGTGGTGGAGCCCGTGGGGCGTCGTTATCACCAGCCCGTCGAGATCTTCCTCGTCGAGCATCCGCTCGTAATCCTCGTACCGCGATCCCTCGGGGACGTCGAGTTCGTCCGCCGCCCCGACGAGAACGTCGGGATCGAGTTCGGTCAGTGCGCCGACGGTCGCCCGGTCGTGGCGGAGGAACTCCCGTCCCATCGCCTTGCCGAGAAACCCGGTGCCGACGATTCCCGCACGAAACGGTACGTCAGCAGAGTACGTGCTCTCCATGCTACGATTCACCACTATCGTGCGGTGTGTTAAACGTTTTCAATCGAGCAGCGAAGGAAACGTCGGCCCGTCTCACTCGGTTCGAACGACGACCGACCCGTCGAAGTTGAGGATGATCGACTGCGCGTCGTCGCCGAAGAGCGCCTTCCCCGTTGGCGACCGATTCGCGCCCGTGATGAAGACGTAATCGCAGTCGTGTTCGCGCGCCGCCGCCAGGATCTCCTCGCGTTTCTCGCCGAGCGCGCCGACGGCGGTGATCGTGACGTCCACGTCGCCGAGGAGTTCGGTGCCGACATTGGCGGCGTACTGTCTGGCACCCTCCTGGGCCGTCTCGACGCTGTACATCGACGTTCCCGACGACCCCTCGGCGAGGCGATCCTGATTCTCCCGAAACTCCTCTTCGGTCGTCACGTGTAAGATCACGACCTCGGCGTCGACGCCAGCGGCCAGTTCGCCGGCCTCGTGCACCATCTCCCTCGATCGTTCGTCCGAATCGACGACCGCTAACGCTCGTTGCATGGTCTACAGTTCAACCGTCCGTATTTATGTCTTGTTAGTGATTCGGGCGGGTTGGAGTGTCGAGCGGACAGGGGATCGTGCGGCGGGCGCGTTCGGTGATAGATACCTTTTTGCACACCCCGCGAAACCAGTTCAGACGCGATGGTTCAGGTCACCGTATGGAACGAACACCGTAGCGAGACGAAACACGAACGAGGCCGCGAACTCTATCCGGACGGTATCCACGCCGAACTCGCCGCCGTACTCGAGGCCGAGGGTCACGAGGTGCGGACGGCGACGCTGGACGAACCCGAACACGGGCTGACAGACGACGTGCTCGAAACGACGGACGTTCTGCTGTGGTGGGGACACGAGGCTCACGATGAGGTCGCGGACGACGTCGTCGAAAAGGTCAAAGCGCGGGTGCTCGACGGGATGGGTCTCCTGGCGCTGCACTCGGCCCACTACGCCAAAATATTCCGGGAGCTCATGGGCACGACCGGGTCGTTGAAGTGGCGCGACACGCGGCTGACCGACGGCGAGCGTGAACGGGTGTGGATCGTCGAGCCGGGGCACCCGATCGCCGACGGCTTGGATGAGGAGTACATCGAGATCCCGCAGGCGGAGATGTACGGTGAGCGCTTCGACGTCCCCGCGCCCGATACGCTCATCACCATCAGCTGGTTCGAGGGCGGCGAGGTGTTCCGCTCGGGATGCTGCTACCAGCGGGGGAAGGGCCGGGTGTTCTACTTCCGTCCGGGTCACGAAACGTACCCGGTCTACAAGCAGGACGAGGTTCGGACGGTCATCGCCAACGCCGTCGAGTGGGCGGCGCCCGTCGACGGGCCGGAACCGGCGTTCGCCGACCAGCGCGAACCGCTCGAAGCGATCGAGGAAGGGCTCCCTCCCGAGCACCGGTAAGCAGACGCCGTCTCGGCCGCCCCCCGCGTGCTGAACGGGAGGTCGTCCGGTCGCTCGGTGCCGACGCGAATCGACGCCGCCGGATCGCGGCGTGCACTCAATCGAGGGTCATCGGCCCTTCGACCGCGACGTCGTCCGATTTCAACCGGACGAGACGGCCGTCGTGGTCGCTCGATCGATAGATGCCCTCGATGACGCGCTGGACGACGAGCGCCTCGTCGATGGTGTTGATTCCCGGGGATTCGCCCGTCGCCACGGCGTCTAGAAAGCACCGCGCCTGCGCCTCTTTGCAGTTCCGTTCGGGGACGGCCACCGTCGAATCGACGTGGTGAGCGGTGCCGACGTCCCGGGTCTCGTACAGCGTCAGGTCGCCCGCCGCCTTGTCGAGCGTCGCGCCAGCCTCCGTTCCCCGCAGGGAGATGGTCTCCTCCCGCTCGCCGTTCGTCGCCCACGCGACGTCGAGCGAGACGGTCTGGCCGTCGGCGGTCTGCAGCATCGCCATCGCGGAGTCCTCGACGTCGAACGCGCCGGTGCCGGCGTCGTCGCCCCACATTTCGAGGTACGCGTAGTCGTCGCGGCTCCCGAACTCGGAGCGAGCGACGCCGGAGACCTGGGTCACCTCGGGGTAGCCGAGCACGTGCAGCGTCAGGTCGATGATGTGGACGCCGATGTCGACGAGCGCGCCGCCGCCGGCGATCTCGCTGGAGGTGAACCACGATCCCCGCCCGGGGACGCCCCGGCGTCGCAGGTAGTTCGTCTCGACGCGGGTCACGTCACCGAGGTGACCCTCCTCGACGTACCCCTGCAGCGCGGTCGCGGCGTTCGAAAACCGGTTGTGGAAGCCGACCATCCCGAAGGCGTCGGAGTCTTCGGCGGCCGCGGCGATTCGCTCCGCGCTGTCGAGTGTGTGCGCCAGCGGTTTCTCCAGGAGAAGGTCGACGTCCGCCTCGAAGGCGTCCACCGCGGCCGGTTCGTGAAACTTGTTCGGCGTGGTGACGATGACGGCGTCCAACCGCTCGTCGGCGTACAGGTCCTCGTGCGACGCGTAGGTGTCGATCCCCCACTTCCGCTCGTAGTGACGGCGCGCGTCCTCGACGACGTCCGCGCCGGCGACGACGTCGCCGCCCGCGTTTTCGACCAGTTCCGTGTGCCAGTGGCCCATCGAACCGAGTCCGACGATGCCGACCCGGATCTCCTCGTTACGTCGTTCCATGCTATCGGTTCACAGTTCAGTCACAGGCCCCTACGTATTACAGTTTTCGGGGGATATCCTCGACGAGTCTCTGAAGATTCCCGAGCCGCGCGACGCGAACGCGCTCGCGGCTTCACCGCTCCGTTCGCACCGGATGATTTTTCGGGTCGGGTGGGTAATCGGAGGTATGGTTCGAGAGAGCACACCGCGCGACGCGACCAGCGTCGGCGGCGTTCGAGGGACGCTCAGACGACGGATCGAGCGGCGAAAACGGGCCGGGAGTAACCCGATCGAATGACGCTCGAAAGTCCGGACGGGTCGGTCGGCGCGGAGTTCGAACTCGATAGCGATGGACGACCGACCCTCGCCGTTCGCTCCGCCGGGACGGTGGTCGTGGAACCGTCGCCTCTCGGCCTGCGGACGTTCGAAACCTCGTTCGTCAACGACCTCTCGGTCGAGAGCCGCGAGCGGCGGACGACGGAGGTGGCGTACGAGACGCCCGCTGGGAAGCGGCGACGACACCGCTTCGTGGCGAACGAGGAGACGGTGACGCTCGCCACCGCCGACGGCTCGGTCGTTCGGATCGACCTCCGGGTCTCGAACGACGGGGTCGCGTACCGCTATCGGCTCCCAGGTAGCGGGCACGTCGTCGTGACCGGCGAGGAGAGCGCGTTCCGCCTCCCCGAGGGGGCGTCGGCGTGGCTGATGCCGTTCGAGAAGAAACACGAGGAGGTCTGGCGCTCGACGTCGGCGATCGAGGCGGCCGGCCGGTACAGCTTCCCGTCGCTGTTCGAGGTAGACGGTCGATGGGTGCTGCTGACGGAGGCTGGCGTCGACGGCCGCTACGTCGCGTCGCGCGTCACCGTCGGGAAGGACGACACGAGCTTTCGGGTCCAGTTTCCGGACTCCGAGCGCCACCGGATGGCGACCGAACCCTCCCACGTGAGCACGACGCGACCGCTCGCGACGCCGTGGCGCGTCGCCGTCGTCGGCGACCTGTCGGCCGTCGTGGAGTCTAACCTCGTCGCGGACGTGGTCGACGCGCCGTCGTACGGCACCGATCCGTGTCGGATCGAGGATCGGTCGTGGATCCGGCCCGGTCGCGTCGCGTGGTCGTGGTGGTCCGACGGTGCCAGTCCAGGCGATCTCGACATCCAGCGTGCGTACGTCGAGTACGCCGGCGACCGCGGGTGGGAGTACGTTCTCGTCGACGCCGGGTGGTCTGAGGAGTGGATGCCCGATCTCGTCCACTACGCGACCGAACGCGGCGTCGACGTGCTCGTCTGGTCTCGGTGGTCGGATCTCGACACGGAGGCGAAACGGATGGCTCGTCTCCCCCGGTGGAAGTCGTGGGGCGTCGCCGGCGTGAAGGTCGATTACATGAACTCCGACAGCCAGCGGATGATGGCGTTCTACGACGACCTCGCGGCGGCGACGGCCGACCACGAACTGCTCTTAAACGTCCACGGATCGATTACTCCGAAGGGATTGCGTCGGCGCTGGCCGCACCTGCTCACGTACGAGGGCGTCTACGGCGCGGAGAACTACCACCCCGTTCCGCAGACGATCCCGCCCGAACACAACGTTATCCTCCCGTTCACCCGCAACGTGATAGGACCGATGGACTACACGCCGGTGACGTTCTCCGCGGAGACCCGCACCACCACCGTCGGTCACGAACTCGCGCTCGCGGTCGTCTTCGAGTCGGGGCTCCAGCACTTCGCGGACGACATCGAATCCTACCGGCGTCGACCGTCGGCGGAGGAGTTCCTCGAAGCCGTTCCCGCCGCCTGGGACGCGATGCGGTTCGTCGGCGGCTACCCGGGGGCGGAGGCGACGATCGCTCGTCGGAGTGGTGAGCGTTGGTTCCTCGGTTCCATCACCGCGGGCGAGGGTCGCACGGTTGAGGTTCCGTGCGAGTTCCTCGACGCGAACCGATCCTACCGCGTCGCTCTCTATCGGGACGACGAGACGGGCGAGTCGATCGCACGGGAGGAACGCGAGGTCGCGGACGACGATGCGTTCGCCGTCCTCGTGCCGGACGACGGCGGATTCGCGGCGATTCTCCGTCCCGTCGATCGGACGTGACGGCGACCCCGACGCGGTACGTCGACGACGAACCGTGACGCCGACAGTTCGCGTCGAAACGCGCGATCGATCGGGACGATCGACACGTACGTTTAACTCACCCGCGCCCAATGGGCACTGTGACAATGGCTACCAGGAACGAATCGACCGGCTCCGAATCAACCGCCCTCGACAGCGTTCGCGAGTTCGTCGACAAAAACCGGTTGCTCACGTACTTCCTCCTGATTGAGGTGAGTCTCGTCGTCACAGCGTACTGGCTCGACACGTGGACGTCGTTCACGCTGGAGGAGGGTGGGGCGGATCTCACCGACATCACGGCGGGGCTGCTCGGCGGCTGGGCGGTCGTGTTCGGTCTCCTTGGGGTCGTCGGCTTTCTGCTGATGGCCGCTTCGAGGCTCTGGATCCGGATCGACCGCCGATAGCGGGGATCGGATCGCCGGTCCACCCCGTTCGTTACTTTCTTCGAGGTAGCGATGCCTGTGGTGAAAGATCGGGACTAGAGCGACCATCGATCCGTCGCGGTGGAAGATCGCCCTCGGCCCGATCCTCCGTGACCGACGCACCGACGGTTTCGATCGACATCGCCTCCCCGGCGGCGATGTCGATCGGTCGGTTTCTCTTGTTCAACTACGTTGAACAACGATTCACCTCCGTTCGCGAACACGCAAAGGTCGGTAAGAAGCCGTCTTCGGGATTTATGCGCCTCGGTCTCGATCGCCGGGTTCATCTCGTTCGGTCGTGTCGATTCGACAGTTGATCGGTCTTATTCGCTAACTGAGAACTCACCGGGCGGTACGTGAATCGCCGCACGGAATGCATTACAAAAGTAGATTTGTAAATGTGAGGGATTCTATGAGCTTCGGTCCCGTCCCCGACTCGATCGATTGCGAGCGGCCCTCGTGTTTCGCCACCGTGTACCCGCCCGTTCGGCCACATTCTCGCAGTTGGGGGACATACACGTTCGGATTGAAACGATATTCGTTCACTAGCGACGAACGCAATACTCGGAGGCCACAGAGTAGTTTTCGACTGAAAGTCCGGGAAATTGCAGTGTCGATCGATTTTACGCCCACTTCTATTTATTGCTGCGATCATTTGAAATCAACTACGTTGAACGGTCGGGGCGAACCGCGCTAGTGAACCCGCCCGGCGAGGTACACGGATCCAGTGAGCGGACGCCCACATTCATTACGAGCGAGCGTGAACCCTCGCGCATGCCACGATACATCGAATACTGCCGCACCAACGTCGACGAGGACGCCCGGGCGTCGTTCGCAGATCTCGACACGAAGGTCGTAGAGAAGTGCTGTCTCCGGCGTTGCGGAACCTGTTATGCGGGTCCGTTTCTGATCGTCGACGGCGCGCCGCGGCGGGACGACAGTCACGCGGCGCTCGTCGGTGCCGTCGAGGGAGACGAATGAAGGTCCTGTTCGTCTCCATCGACAGCCTGAACCGGCACTTTTTGGACGCGTACGATCCGAGCGTCGATCTCGACGTCGAGACGGACAACCTCGATCGGTTCGCGGAGCGGGCGACCGTCTTCGACTCCCACTACGCGGGGAGTTTGCCGTGCATGCCCGCTCGTCGGGAGTGGCTCACCGGCACGCAGGAGTTTCTCTGGCGTCCCTGGGGTCCGATCGAACCGTTCGACACGACGGTCCCGCGGGCGCTGCGCGACGAGGAAGTGATCACGCAACTGATCACCGACCACTACCACTACTTCCAGCACGGCAGCGAGGGGTACTACGAGGACTTCAACGGATTCGAGTTCGTCCGCGGCCACGAGTACGACGCGTGGAGAACCGCGCCTCGGGATCCGTCTTCGGTGCCCGTCCACGACCAGTTGGGGTTCGAAGCGCCGGACGATCCCCTCGGCTTCGGATACCTGAACCCGGTCCAGTACCCCCGAAACGTCGAAGGATTCGAAGCGGAGTGCGACTTCTTCGCACCGAAGGTCTTTTCCGGGACGGCCGACTGGCTCTGCCGGAACGAGGCGTGGGACGAGTGGTTCTGCTACGTCGACAGCTTCGACGTCCACGAGCCGTTCCATCTACCTGAGCCGTACGCCTCGATGTACACCGACGAGGATCCCAGGAACCCGGATCTCACGTTCTGGCCGCCCTACGGGCCGACGGACCGCGGCGAGAGCGAGCTCTCCGAGCGCGAACTCGACTTCGTCGCGTCGCAGTTCGCGGGGAAGCTGACGATGGCCGATCGATGGTTCGGCCGAGTTCTCGACGTCCTCGACGATCGCGGGCTGTGGGATGAGACGATGGTCGTCGTCACATCGGATCACGGCTTTTACCTCGGCGAACACGGCTGGGTGGGCAAGCCGTTCGAAGCGCCGCTGTACGACGTGCTGGCGCACACGCCGCTTTTCGTCTGGCATCCCGACGCCGATCGAACCGGCGAGCGGATCGGCGCCCTCACTGCGGCCGTCGACCTTAACGCGACACTGCTCGACGCGTTCGGCGCGGGCGAGGCCGCCGGCCCACACGCCCGGAGCCTCTTCCCGCTGATCGACGGGGAGGTCGACGCAATTCGCGACTGGGCGTTGTACGGGTACTGGGGGTCGAGCGTCAACGTCACGGACGGAGAATACGCCTACCTCCACCCGTGCGACGACGAACGCGACAGTTACTGCCACTCGACGCGGATGATGAACCCGCACTCGTGGTTCACGCCGCCGAAGCCACAACCGGACGCGGAGTCGGGGGAGTACCTCCCGCACGCCGATGCGCCGGTCTGGCGCTATTCGGCACCCTCCTACGGCCGACACGACGAACCGCTGTTGTTCGACACCCGCGTCGACCCGTGGCAGGAAGAGAACGTTGCCGACAACTCCGAGGAAGTCGAGCGGATGCGTACGCTGTTGGTGACGGCGCTCGGCGAACTTGACGCGCCGGCCCGCCAGTACGACCGACTGACGCTGCCCGCGGCGGGGAGCGGGTGACGTTGACGGGCGCCGATTCGATGATACGTTCCCGTCCGATCAGGTATAAGAGTTTACAAAACACTTTTTATGGAGTGCTCCAGACGGTGATAGAGAATGACACGCGACAGTCACTCCCAGGAGGAGAGTACCGACGGTTGGGCCTCTCGACGAAAGGTGCTCAAAGCCGCCAGCGTCGGCGCAATCGCGGGACTCGCTGGTTGTCAACGCGATACGGACGATCAAGCGGGGAGCGGAAACGGCACCGGAAATTCGAACAGTAATGCCCTCGATCCGGAGCTGACGCTCGATTCCCTCGGCGAGCCGGCGGACGACGTGCAGTGGAACGAGTTTAACTTCGCGAGCTACAAGTGGATGGTTCAGGCCCATGTGATGGATCCCTTCGGCGTGTACGACCCGGTCAAGGGCGAGTTCGTCGGCCTACTCGCGGATGACTGGACCGTCGACACCGAAAATCAGGTCCTCGAATTGAAGCTTAACCAAAACTACGAGTGGCACGACGGCGAGGAAACGATCAGGCCGGTCACGGCCGAAGACGTGCGCGTCCACTTCATGATGGAGCAGTACATGGGCTTTTCGTCGTCGGAGTACATCGACGAGATCGAAGCGGTCGACGAGTACACCGTCAAATTTCAACTCAAAGGAGGGCACGAGAACGAGGATTACATCCTGTTCAGCTTTCTGACGAACGTGCTGTCGCACGGCATGGAGGAGTACCAAGAGTGGCTTGGTCGGTTCGAAGGCGCGGAAAACGAAGACGAACAGGACGGGATAGCGTCGGAGCTCGCAGAGCACAGCATCAGCAGCGAGGACATGGAATCGTACGGTCCGTTCGCTGTCAAGGAAGCGTCGCGGGAGGAGCTCGTCACCGTCAAGAACGAGGGACACCCGGTGGCAGACGAGATCAACTTCCCGAACATGGTCTTCCAGTACTTCGGGAGTGAACAGAAGATCTACCAGTCGCTGGCCAACGGTCCGCTTGACGGTCACGTTCGGCTGAACGTTCCGTCCGACGTCGTCTCCGGCTTCCCCGATCACGTCGAGAACACGACGTACCCGTCGCTGGGCGGGCTGGCGCTTAAGTTCCGGTGGGACGATGACGCGCTGGGCGATCCGCGCGTCCGTCAGGCCATCGCGTATGTCATCGACCAGGAGACCGTCGCCGTCAACGCCGGAAACGAGACTCACGACCCCGTCTTCTATCAGACCGGCATGTCGCCGAGTCGCATGTGGGATTACCTGGACGACAAGGGTCCGTTCCCCGAGTACCGTAAAAATCACAACAGAGCGACCCAACTCCTCCAGGAGGCCGGATTTTCAAAGGAGGGCGACCAGTGGTACCGGCCGGATGGCGAGGAGTTCGGACCAACGATAAAAAGCGGAACGACGGGTGGGTCGGACCTGATCGCCCTCGAGACGATCACCAGCCAACTCCAGCAGTTCGGGATCTCGTCGCAGTTGCAAACCTCCGAAGCGACGTCATTCGAGTCGGACGTCTGGGAACCGGGCGATTTCCGGATCGCGACCGGTGCGTTCACCGCTGACTTCCCGCAGCCGTACGCGTGGTACAACCTCGTGTTCCTCGAAGACCGGGAGAACGTGGGGATGCCCAGCGAAATCTCCGTCCCCCCGGTCGGACGACCCGATGGTAACGAGAACGCACTCACGATTGATCTCGACGAGGCCGTCGTCAATCTCACTCGGTACGAAGGGAACGAACTGCAGCGGATAGTGCGGGAACTCGCGTGGGCATCCAGCTACGCGATGCCGCAGGTCCAGGTGTACGAGAACCGGACGCAAACGTGGTTCACCAACGACGAGTGGGAGTACCCGTCGCTCGACAGCGACGTCATGCAACGGCAGTTTTACACGCCGTTCCACTACATCGTGAAGACCGGGCAGTTCAAAGCGAAGACGAAGTAGTAGCGGAGGAGACTGGCTCTCTCTCTCTTCGACGAATCGGGCTGCTGAAACACGGTGACGCTCGCTGAAGTACGGCACAGTCGAAATTATATTGAGATGAATACCCAAGTATCCTCCACAGTCACCGTAGCATTTACAACCCCCGCTATAGAACCAGTTTGGTATGCAATGGCTCGCCAAGAGAATTGGCCAGGCGCTATTCACGCTCTGGGCGGTGATAACCCTGTCATTTGTGCTCATCCGGTATCTCCCCGGCGGACCAATCGATTATCTCGTCGTCAAGCTTAAAGAACAGGGCATCCCCGAGTCACAGATAGGCAACTACGTTAACAACTATATTAGCTTCGATCCAGATCAACCGCTCTGGATGCAGTACCTCGACTACGTGGCCTCAGTTCTCCAGGGCGACTTCGGGGAGGCGTATTACTTGGATGGACAAGTGCTCGACATCCTCGCGCAGGCGCTCCCGTGGACGGTGTTTCTCGCGGCGATCGGGACCTTCCTGACGACCGTGATCGGGATCGCTGTCGGGGGGTTTATGGCGTACACCGAAGGGAGCAAGTTCGACACGGGCGTTACTCTGTTTTCGACGATCGCGGGCGGCATCCCGTATTACGTGCTTGCCATCGGACTCCTATACGTGTTCGCCTATCGGCTGCAGTACTTCCCGACGGGCGGGCAAGTCAATCCTGATCTCGTCCCGGGGTTCAAGTGGCCCTACATCAAGAGTGTGCTGTACCACGCGACGCTCCCGATACTCTCGACGACGCTGGTCGGCTGGGGCGGGACGGCGCTGTCGATGCGCGGAAACAGCATCAGCATCTTGGGGGAAGATTACATTCGCGTCGCCCGCCTCCGAGGACTGCCCCGACGGCGGATCGCGCTTCGCTATGTCGCGCGCAACGCGATGCTTCCGATGTACACCGGGATCCTGCTCGCGATCGCGTTCATGCTCGGCGGCTCCGTGATTCTAGAGGAGATATTCGCGTACCCCGGTGTTGGCTACTACCTGTTTCAGGGAACTGTCGCGCGCGATTATCCGGTCATGATGGGCGGACTCGTCATGATCTCGACGGCGGTGATCGTCGGCGTGTTGATCGCCGATCTCACGTATAGCAAGATCGATCCGCGGGCGGCCGGTGAGGGCGAACGAGAGGCATACTGAGGAACCACCGATGGCATCACAACAATCCGACGGCGACCGGGTCGCAGAAGAGCTCCCGTTTCGAACGACGGCCGATGCGGAGATCACGGGCCGCGAACAGCTCCTGCACACCGTCGACAGCCTCATTATCGCGCCGTTTCGAATCCTGTGGGCGGACTGGCGAGCCAGAGTGGGCTTTCTGATCATCGTCTTATACGTCCTGATGGGTACCATCGGCGTGCTCGTCAACCCGGTCCCGACCTCGGGGATGGGAGAGCGGTACCTCCAGCCGTTCCACGACAACTGGCTGACGTTCGAGACGGTGACGATTCTGGGCGTTGGACTCCCGATCGACCCTGTTATTTACCTGCCGCTCGGAACCGACGCGATGAGCCAAGGGCTCTGGTCGCAGATCGTCCACGCGACGCCGGCGATGCTCAAGATGATCCTCGCCGGTGCGGTGTTCTCGACGGTTGTTGCGACGATCCTCGGCACACTCGCTGGATACAAGGGTGGGTTCACCGACCGGAGCATCATGACGATGGCAGATATTACGATGACGATTCCAGGGCTGCCGCTAGTGATCATCATCGCCGCCGTGCTCCGGCCTGACAACCCGTATATCATCGGTCTGATCCTCGGAATCAACAACTGGGCAGGGCTCTGTCGCGCGGTCCGCTCACAGGTGCTAAGCGTTCGTGAGCGGAACTTCGTCGAAGCGTCACGCGCGATGGGGCTGTCGACGCCGCGGATTCTCGTCGATGACATCATCCCGGACCTGATGTCGTACGTCTCCATCCACTTCGTCGGCGCAGCTCGCGGGATCATCTTCGAGTCGGTCGCCCTGTACTACCTCGGCATCTTGCCGTTCACGACGTTCAATTGGGGCGTAATGATGAACCTTGCCTATACGACCTCCGGCGCGCTATACACGTGGGAGTCCGCGCACTGGATCTTTCTCCCTATGATCACGATCACCATCCTCTCGGTTGGGCTGATCCTGTTCTCGCAGGGGCTGGATCGGATATTCAACCCACGCGTGCGAGCGCGCCACGTTAAGGCCGCCTCCGGTGGGGACGACGACGAAGAGCAAACGAGCCCGATGGCCACCGTGCCGACGAACTGAAGACTCATGACTTTCTCAAACCAATCGACAGACACGATGGGCGGACGAACAGACCGGGACGTGATCCTCGAAGTCCGGGACGTGAGCGTCAGCTTCGATATGGATCGGGGGGAATCTCGCGTGCTCGACTCCGTCTCGCTCGACATCTACCGCGACGAGATTCTGGGCGTGGTCGGTGAATCCGGCTCGGGCAAGTCGATGTTCGCGTCGGCGCTGCTCGACGCGGTCGTGCGCCCGGGACAACTCACCGGCGAAATCACGTACTATCCGACGGAAGGCGAGGAAATCGACCTCCTCGACCTGAGTCCGGCCGAGCTCAAGCGCCTCCGCTGGGAGGAGATCTCGATGGTGTTCCAGGGCGCGATGAGTTCGTTCAACCCGACGATGAAGATACGACAGCACTTCGAGGAGACGCTCGACGCCCACCAGCAGGACAGGGAGCGCGGCCTCGAACACGCCCGCGAACTCCTCTCGGACCTCTACCTGGATCCCGATCGCGTGCTCCGGAGCTACCCGCACGAACTCTCCGGCGGGATGAGCCAGCGCGCGCTCATCGCGCTGTCGCTCGTGCTCGAACCCCGGGTCCTCGTCATGGACGAGCCGACGGCGGCGCTCGACCTGTTGATGCAGCGGTCGATCCTCTCCCTGCTCGAACGCTTACAGGAAAAGTACAACCTCACGATCGTCTTCATCACGCACGACCTCCCGCTGGTGGCCGGTCTCGCCGATCGCCTCGCCGTCATGTACGCGTTCGAGTTCGCCGAGATCGGCCCGAGCGAGGAACTCATCCGGGACGCGGCGCATCCGTACGCGCGCTCGCTGCTCAAGGCTGTGCCGAACCTCGACGCGCCGCTCGATCGCATGCGGCCCATCGCGGGCTCCGCGCCAGACCCGGTCAACGTCCCGACGGGCTGTTCGTACCATCCGCGGTGCCCGCTGGCCGACGACGAGTGTATCGAGGCGGACCCCGGCTACTACGACGTCGGCGAAAACCGCGTCGCCGCCTGCCACCACTGGCGGGAGTCGAGCGAGGCGATCCCGTACTCTGTGAGCGGATCCGACGTCGACGAGGAGGATGACGTGGAGGTGGTCGAATGAGCGCCGACGAACCGCTCCTCCGGCTGGACGACGTCGAGGTCCACTTCGAAAGAAAGCGAGGACTCATCGATCGGGTACTCCGCACCCCCGGTGGAAAGACCGTCAAAGCGGTCGACGGCGTGTCGCTCGACATCGCGGAAAACGACGTGGTGGCGCTCGTCGGCGAGTCGGGGTGCGGAAAGACGACGCTCGGCAAGACGGCCGTCGCCCTGCAGCGTCCCACGGGCGGGTCGGTGACGTACCGCGGACAGGACGTCTGGAACGCGAAGGACGGGAAGGGCGACGTGGAGATACCGTACGAAGAGATCCGCCGGTCGCTGCAGATCATCCACCAGGACCCCGGCAGTTCGCTCAACCCCAATAAGACCATCATGAAGAGCCTGCAGGCGCCGCTGAAGAAGTGGCAGCCGAGTCTCAGCCCCAAGGACCGCCGGACCCGGGTCCTCGGGATGTTGGAGCACGTGGGCATGGCTCCGCCGGACGACTACGCGAATCGATACCCCCACCAGCTCAGCGGCGGGGAGAAACAGCGGACCGCGCTGGTTCGCGCCCTGCTGATGAATCCGGACGTCATCCTCGCCGACGAGGCGGTGTCGGCGCTGGACGTCTCCCTGCGGGTCGAGATGATGGACCTCCTGCTCGACCTGCAGAACGAGTTCGGGACGTCGTTCGTCTTCGTCTCCCACAACCTCTCGAACGCCCGCTACCTCGCGCAGAAGGCCGGCGGGCGGATCGCGGTGATGTACCTCGGTCGAATCGTCGAAGTCGGCACCGCCGAGGAACTGCTCGGGAACCCCCGCCACCCCTACACGAAGGTGCTCCGCTGGGCGACCGCCGACCTCGATCCGGACAAAGCGCGCGCGGGCGCGCCGCCCGTCAGGAAGATAGACATCCCCGACCCGTCGAATCCGCCGTCGGGCTGCCGATTCCACACCCGGTGTCCGAAAGCGCGCGAGGTCTGCGTCCGCGAAAATCCCGACCTGCGCCCCCATTCGGAGGATCCGTCGTCGCACGCGGCGTCCTGCTTCCGGCAGTTCCGGAACGGTGAGCACGAGTACTGGACCAGCCCCGAACTGACCGACGCACCGAACGTGGACGAGATCCGATCGGACGGGAACGCGATCGAAACGTCGTAGCCCGCTCGCGGGTCGCTCTCTCGATCTTCCCCCACGATCGGGGCTCCGAGCCGTCCGTTCGACCGTCGGGAACGCAGCCGCTGCCTCGGTCTCGGCCTTATCTCGGATCCAGCCCGCGCCAGTCGACGTACAGCAGCGCGCTCACGATCGTCAGGGTGGTGGCGATGACGACGAGACTCAGCACCGCGACGACGAACGCTCCGGTGCCGGGCTCGACGACGGTGAACGAGAGGGCGAGCAGCGCCAGGAGCACCATATTCACGCCGAAAACGATACGAAAGAACTCGCGCATATGTGGCCCCTCACGGCGGACGGTAATGAGGGTACCGCCGTCGAAACAGGTGGCGCTCGCCGGCGACGCGGGGACGCGCGACACGGAGACGCGCGAATCGACGTCGTTCGCGACCAGACGAAGCGGTCACCAGCGCTGAACCCGACGCGAAGACGAGCGTCCGGTAGCTATATGCACGGTCTCTCCGACTCCCGAGGCATGGAGCAGGGTGCGAGCTACTTCGGCGTTCGGGATCTCCGTCACGTCGAGGAGGATTTAGATCGATTCGCGGACGAGGGGCTGAATGCGATACTGCACACGTACAGCGAACGCGACCGGCTGTTCTACGAGGAGACGATGGCCAACGTCGTCGCCGCGAGCAACGACCGGGGATTCACGACGTACGTCAACCCGTGGGGCGTCGGAAAGGTGTTCGGCGGCGAGGCGCTCTCGCAGTTCCTCGGCAAGCATCCGGGGGACCGCCAGCAACTCGTCACGGGAAGCCGTGAACACGCCGCATGTTTCAACAGTCCGGCGTTCAGGGAATTCGTGCGCGAGTGGACGCGGTCGGCCGTGGGCCTCGACCCCGACGTCGTGTTCTGGGACGAACCCCACTGGATCCTCCCGGAGTGGTTCGACGACGACGAGCCCGACGACGCGTGGGTCTGTCGCTGCGAGCACTGCAGGCGGCGGTATCGCGAGGAACACGACGCGCCGATGCCGGCGACGGAGGACGACACCGTCCGCCGATTCCGCGAGGATTCGCTCCTCGAATTTCTCGACGAAATGATGGCCATCGTGCGCGAGGGGGGTGCGGAGAACGCGGTCTGTCTGGTACCGGAGTCGGACGCCGACCACGGCATCGCCGACTGGAAGCGACTCGCGGGCGGCGAGTACATCGACCTCATCTCGACGGACCCGTACTGGGGGCTGTTCGCCGGCGACGACGTCGAGGGATTCGTCCGCGACTCCGTCGACCGCGTCACCGATCTCGCGTCGACGCACGGTCTCCGGAGCCAGATCTGGGTGCAGGGCTTCGGCCTCCCCGACGATCCGTCGACCTACGACAACGTTCGAACCGCGACCCGATGCGCAGCCGAGAGCGAGGTCGATAGCGTCTTCATGTGGGGGTACGACGGCTGCCGCTCGATTTCGTCGATCGCCTCCAAAAACCCGGAGCGGGTGTGGGGGACGTATCTCGACGCGCTGCCAGAATCGTCCCCGTAATCGGGCCCGAACCGTCGCCCTGAGCGCGACCGATCGTCACGTCCACTCGTCGGCGTCGGCGCCCTCTCGGGCACGGACGAAGAACTCCTCGTCGCCGAGTTGACCGCCCTTCAGCGCGAGTTCGACGCCGTCGATCGCGGCGGTCCGCGAACGGGCCGTACAGAGCGGACTCCCGGGCGCGAGCGGATAGCGCGTACGCAGCGCGTACGCGTCGAGCGCCGGCATCGCGCGGCCGCACGTGTCGCCGCCCGCGACGCAGACGCGGCCGAGGCCCGTCCGATCGAGCAACCGACGCAGGAGCGCTCCCTGCGCCGTGCCGATGAACGCGCCCACGTCGTCCGGGGCGTCGTCGACGGCGGTCGCGCGCCGGCGCGTCTCCTCGATGGCGGGATCGTTCGGTCCGTGCGCGGCGAAGACGATCGCGCTGTCGCCCCGTTCGAGCGCCCGGAGCGCCGCCTCGAAGGCCCGCCGACGCGCCGCCTCCCGCGTCCCGGGGTCGACCAGGTCCGCCGTGTCGATGCGGACGCCGACGAACCCGGCGTCGAGCGCGGCGTCGATCTGTCGAGCCGTCAGCGGCGAGGCGCTGCCCGACATCACGAGGAGTCGGTCGACCGGGGGGAGAGGATCGAACCGCGGGCGGCGGTCGAGGACGCCCGTCGCGCGCCAGTGGTCGGCCAGCGCGTACTGGACGCCCGAGGAGCCGACGACGAACGTCGGATCGGACCGGTCTGTCGCACAGGCTTCCCAGACGGTGCCACCCGCGGTCCGGAGGTCATCTCCGTCGAGGGCGTCGAAGAAGACGACGCCCCTTTTCGCGCGGAGGCGCTCGAACCGGCGGATCGACGCGTCGAGTCCCTCTCGGACCGTCAGCACGTCGACGAGCCCGATCGACTGGTCGGTCTGCGCGGCGAGGTGACGGCGCAGGTCACTCTCGTCCATCGGCGTGACGGGGTGGTCGCGCATCGTCGGATGACGGTCGAGGCGGAAGACGTCGGCGTCGTCCTCGGCGAACATGTTCCCGAATACGACGTAGCGACCCAGCGGCGGCGCCGCCGGCACCACGGGGGTCGACTCGTCGGCGAATACGTCGGCGGCGATCTCGATGGCGCGGCCGATGCTGCCGACGTCGGGGGCGGAGTCGAACGTCGAACAGATCTTGTAGTGGACGAGCGGCGCGCCGAGGTTCGACAGCGCCTCGAAGATCCGAGGGAGCTTCTCGTCCATCGTTTCGGGGGCCATCGACCGACTGGTGCCGGCCACGCCGACGGCGTCGGCGTCCGGAAACTCCCGACGGAGCGTCGCGCGATCGGGCGCATCGAGGAACAGGACGGTTCGGACGCCCGCGCGGGCGAGGGCGTCCATCGCATCGGTCGACCCGGTCACGTCGTCGCCGTAGAAGGCGAGCAGCGGTGCGTCCATCTCACTCGCCCTCCGGCGTCCGTCGGCAACCGGGAGACGAGCGCGTGACGGTCCGTTCGGACCTCACGCTCCGCCCGTCGAGCGCGTTCGCGGATGCGTGCATACTCGTCCCCTTTCGTCGGGCGGGGTTAAAGACTCGCACGCCGGTCCGCGCCGCTCCCGCGCGAACTCTCGCGCGTTCCACGAACACTTATGTCCGCCCCCACCGCAGCACGTGACGGACGGAACCCCGATGACGGAACCAGCCACACTACGAGCGGAGCGCGAACGGGTGGGCCAACTCGGCCGAGAGATGCTCGCACAGGGGCTCACCCGCGGTACCGGCGGCAACGTGAGCGTCCGATCCGGAGACGGCGTCGCTATCAGTCCATCCGGAGTGCCGTACGAGGACGTCACTCCCGAAACGGTGCCCGTGGTCGACCTCGACGGGAACCGGCTTCGCGGAGACCTGAAGCCGTCGAGCGAGACGCCGATGCACGCGATACTCTACCGATCGCGGGACGACGTGGGGGGGATCGTCCACACTCACTCGCCGTACGCGAGTACGTTCGCCAGTCTGAACGAACCGATTCCGGCGTCGCACTACCTCATCGCGTACGTCGGGACGGAAATCCCGGTCGCCGGGTACGAGCCACCCGGCACGGAGGCGCTGGGCGGACTGGCCGCCGAAGCCATGGGCGAGGACTGCGACGCCGTGCTATTGAAAAACCATGGGGTGGTGGCCGTCGGGTCGACGGGAGCAGACGCGCTCGAAGTCGCCCAGATGGTCGAGTACTGCGCCCGCATCCACTACCAGGCGATCAGCGTCGGCGAACCCGAGATCCTACCCGACGATTCCGTGCGCGACCTTCGGAAGATGTTCACCGAATCGTACGGACAGCGATGATGCGTGACGACGGGACGCGATGGCCCACCGGTCACTCGCCTCACGGCCGGATCACGAACGATCGATGGATAGATGAGCACGCGCGTTCACAGTGAGTGTCATGCCCGAGAAAGTCTGTTTCTTTCACACGGTGGCGAGCCTCTCAGGTCGGTTCGACTCGCTAGCCGCCGAGTACGTCCCGGAAGCCGAAACGTTCCACATCGTCGACGAGAGCGTGCTCCAGGAACTCCTGTCCGTCGGCGAGTTGACTCCCGGGATAACCCGACGGATTTGCTCCCAGCTTTCGTTGGCTGAGGACGCCGGAGCCGACGTGATCCTCGACACGTGCTCCAGCACCTCGCCGGCGGTGGACGTCGCCCGTCGGATGGTGGACGCGCCGATCGTCAAGATCGACGATCCGATGGCGGAGGCCGCTGCCGCGCGCGGGGATCACGTCGCCGTCGTCGCGACGGCGGCGTCGACGCTCGACCCGAGTACAAACCTCGTCCGGCGAAAAGCCGATCGGATGGACGCGTCCGTCTCCGTCGAATCGGTCCTCATCGACGGCGCGCTCGATGCGCTCCAGGCCGGTGAGAAAGATCGACACGACCGCCTGGTGAGCGAACGAGTGCGCGAGATCGCAAGCGAGACGGACGTGGTCGTCCTGGCGCAGGCGTCCATGAGTCACCTCGCACCGACGCTCGGCGACGACGTGACCGTCCCCGTCTTGTCCAGTCCCGCGCTCGCGATGGAAGCCATCGCCTCGGAGAGCAAAGCGTCCGATTGAGGGTGGTTGATCAGGTTAACGGCGTGTGCTCGCTCGACCGCTATCCGGTCGAGCGCCTGCTGGAAATGCGTCCTGATCGTCAGTATGTGGACACCTCCGAGACGCAAACAAGACCCCTCGGATTTGCATCGGACGTTACGGTAAGGCGAAAACTCCACGTCGAGGGAATCTCGGCGTCGGTGCTGAGCCGGGCTCGCGAGATCACGAAGGCTGGGTCCGGTCTGCGGCGCAACAGGTCGATCACGAGCGGGAGCGTCGTGAACCGCTCCGTAGTCCCATCGAGGACATACCCGGAGAGGGTCACGTCCCACGATCGCCGGTCCTGGTCGAGATCGATCGCACACGGACCGAGCGTGTACTCCCGAGCGAGCTCGACCGAACACACGTGTGAGAGGGTCGCGTCGAGCGGATCTGCGTTCGAGTCCGGGTCGGGTAACAGCTCGGCGGCGTTCTCCAGGAGGCGGGCCTGCTCAGTCGGTGTGAGCCGCCGGTCGAGCTCGGTCGCCATGCTTTCCAGCAGGCGGAGGCACAGTTCGTCCGGGGAGTCGATGGTTTCTGCCTCGGCGAGATACGCGTCCACGATCGCTCGTTCGAGCGCATCGTGCTCCGACGCCGCGACCGCTTCGAACGCGGCTCCGGCGACGGCGTGACAGAAGTCGATGAGTCCGTGCCGGTCGCGTTCCGGGGTGGGCGATTCGATATCGCGACGCGGTTGCGGTTCGGCGCGCCGCTTTGCGGATAGGGTCGACGCAGTCGTCGGAGGCGCAGGGGCAGTCGACCCCTGACAGACGATCACGTCACAGTACGGGAGGTGCGGATCGTATCGGCGAAGTGCGTTCCGGTACTGCTCGGTCGCTCGGGCGGCCGCTCGTGCCGTCGCCCGGTCTTCGAAACGCAGGCCGGCGGCTGGAACCGGCTGATCACCGTACCGGGCACAAACCAGGTAGTACTCGCCGGCCTCGCTGGCCAGCGCCTCGATGTGACCGCGAATTTCGACGAGCGTCGTTCCGACCATAGGTGTGGAATTCGAGTGGGTGGTCGTGTTTTCCGGGCGTGTCGGCTCAGAGGTCGCCGTTCACGATGTCTGCGACGCGCTGGCGGTCGAACAGTTGTTCGTCGCCGAACGTTTCAGGATAGAGTCCCCGTGCCGCGCGTTCGAGCTGGAAGAGGTGGATGATGGGTCCTTGGTACGTGAGGCCGCCGTAGATGACGCGGTCGTTCTGCACCGCTTGGAGTTCGCTCGCAACGTCGTGCTCTTGCAGGTGCGAGACGATTTCCCGTTGGAAGTACTCCTGGGTGATCTCGCCCTGGAGCCGAACGGCGAGGGCGTCCGGATCGATCTCAAGCAGGGTTTCGAAATCAATTGTGCCGCCGTCCACCTGTGCGTCCGTGACGCCGTGCTTTGCGAGTGCGTCCCCTACCTGGAGGTCGTTCCAGTGCTTCGAGGCGGTGCCGTCGCCGACGAGGTACGGGTAGAACGACTCCGGCGGGACACCCGCGGGATACAGGAGCGCGACGTCCGGTGGCTCCTCGGGGAGGTGCGACTGGACGTCCGCCAGTACCTCGTCGTGATACTGGGTGAACGCCTCGTAGCGTTCGCGCTCCTGGAAGACGTCGGCGAGCTTCTCGAAGGCCTCGTACAGCGAGTAGTACCGGTAGTCGTGCCAGTCGTAGACCCGCGTGAAGCCCGTGTTCCCGAAGAACGGCCCGACGTTCTCGGTGATCTCCTCGACGTCGTCTTGGCTCCACTCGAGCCGATTCACCACGAAGTTCGGATCGATGACGTGGAGGTCCGCGTCGAGTTCGTAGAAAATCTCTTTCCCCGTCCCGTCCTCATAGAGCTCCGTGAGGTCGTCCTTGTTCACGGAGACGCCCGGCAGTACCTCGTACAGGTGCGTCCCGAACCGGGCACGGACGCCGATTGCGAGGAGGCCGTCGGCCTGCCCAAGGGCGACGCCCATGTCGGCGTAGTCGGCCGTGTACGGGAACCACGTCTCGGGAACGTCCTCGAACTCCACGGTTCCGACCGGCTCCATCGTCACCGAGTACGACGAGTCCGTCTCGGTCGTCGTCCCCGTTTCCGATTCAGTGTCGTTTGGGGTCGAGTTGGATTCTCCTCCACCGTCGCCCGTACAGCCGGCGAGCAGTCCGCCACCTACTAGTGCGCCGCCGTACTTCACGTACTCCCGTCGGGTCCGTTCGCGTCGCTCACTCCCCCGACGACTTCCCGCTCGCTCGCGCTCGCGGGAATCCCGCCGCGTCGGTGCCTCGTGTTCCGTGTCACACCGGGCCATATATTTTGGCCCGCCTAAAACAATATAACTCTGCCGGTTTTTCGGTGAGCCTAAAACATGGTCAACGCCGCGGCTCGGCGGTTCGTCCGTCGACTCGCTGGACGAACGTCTCGGGCAGCTCGTCGATCTCGCCCGCCTGTACCCCCCAGAGATTCGCGTACAATCCATCCGCGCCCAGTAACTCGTCGTGGCTCCCGCGCTCGACGATCTCTCCACCCTCGACGACGAGAATCGTATCCGCATCCTTGATCGTCGAGAGCCGGTGGGCGATCGCCAGCGTCGTACGCTCTGCCGTCAACCGGTCGAGCGACCGCTGGATCAGGTACTCCGTCTCCGTGTCCACGCTCGCGGTCGCCTCGTCCAGCAGGATGATCTCCGGATCCTGGAGGATCACGCGAGCGATCGCGATCCGCTGGCGCTGCCCCCCCGAGAGCTTGACGCCCCGTTCACCGACGCGCGTCTCGTACCCATCCGAGAGATTCTCGATGAACTCGTGCGCCTCTGCCGCTCTCGCCGCCTCGCGCACCTCCTCGTCACTCGCGTCGAATCGCCCGTACCGGATGTTCTCCGCGACCGTCCCGTCGAACAGGAACGTGTCCTGACTGACGTAGCCGACCGACTTCCGGAGACTGGCGAGGTCCACGTCCCGGACGTCGTGCCCGTCGACGCGAACCGCCCCGTCCGTCACGTCGTACAACCGAAGCAGGAGCTTCGCCACCGTCGATTTCCCCGCGCCGGTCGGCCCGACCAGCGCGACCGTCTCGCCCGCGTCGGCGGCGAACGTGACGCCGTCGAGCACCGTCTCTTCGCCATCGTAGGCGAACGTCACGTCGTCGTACTCGACCCGCCCGTCCACGTCCTCCAGCGCGATGGGGTTCGGTGCGTTCTCGATCCGTACTGGCACGTCCATCAGCCCGCAGATGCGCTTTCCCGAGGCACGCGCGTTCTCGTACCAGTCGACGATGCCCGACAGTTGGGCCATCGGTCCGGTGAGCTGTTGGGTCAACAGCATGAACGCGACGAAGTCGCCGATGGAAAGCTCGCCGTCGAAGAACAGTATCGGTCCCGAAAACACCCACAGCCCGCCGATGACGAACGTGGCGAGCAGGGCCGTCCCCGTGATCAGTTCCATCCCCGGTCGGTAGAAGTAACTCAACTTCAACACGTCCATCTGGGCGTCGAACACGTCCCGTGAGACGCCGCGAACGCGCTCGTTCTCGTAGGTCTCGGTGCTGGCGGTCTTGACGAGTTCGATGCCGCTCAGCCCGTTCTCGATGCGCGTGTTCAAATCGCCGATGGTCGAGCGAACCGTCGCGTACCGTGGTTCGATCACGCGAACGAACCACCACGTGAACGCGACCAGAAGCGGTATCGCTCCGAGCGTCACGAGCGCGAGTTGCCAGTTCGTGTACAACAGCGCCCCCGTGACCCCGAGGACAATCACCCCGATTCGGACGCTTTCGCCCAGCGCGTCGTCGAAGAACACCTCCAAGTTCCCCGTGTCGTTGTTGAGGATGGAGATGATCTCGCCGGTCTCTTTGTTGTCGAAGAACGTCATGTCGAGGCGCTGCATCTTCTCGTAGGCGTCCACGCGAACGGCGTACATCACGCCGTGGGCGAAGAAGTTGATCGCGACGCCGCGAATCCACTGGAGGATCGCCCCGCCGAGCAGCGCGGCGCCGATGATCGTCGCCGAGAGCCTGAACTGCTCGCCCCGCTCGGTCGGCAGCCACGGATCAGGGACGAGCGGGAGTGCATACGGGCTCTCTTGGGTGAAGACGGCGTCGATGGTCGCCCCGAGGACAATGGGCGTTACGAGCAGCGCGCCGTACGTCAGCACGCTCGTGGCGAGACCGACGACGAGCCACCGCCACTCACCGAGACCGTACGCTCCGAACAGCCGGAGCAACGGCTTCGATACCTGATCACGGTAGACGTCGAGTTCCGTCTCGAACTCCTTGTCGCCCTCGTCGTTCACCGGTTGACCTCCGTGTGGTCGCGTCGGCCGTCGGATTCATCGTTGTGTCGGGGTCGGAGCGGGTCGATCCGTGGACCTCGCTCGGTCAATTCGACGTTCGCGTCGATCTCCTCGGACGAAACGCACGACGACAGCGGGGCGTCGATGCCCGCTTCCCGGACTCGTCGAAACCGGTTGGAGTCGGAATCGACGGGCGTATCCGCGCCGTAGTAGTCGTCGAGCCACTCGACCCACGCGTCGCGGTCGGCCCACTGCTTATCGCAGATGGCAGCGCTTTCCGGCATGGAGTCGAACTCGGCGCAACCGCTCGGGGACAGACACACCTCGTAGGAGGTGTCTTCCAGTGTTGCCTGTTCAACTCCGTCAGCGTCCGTGTCAGTCTCTGTCGACGTGTCCGCCGAGTCGCTCTCTCCGGTACGACCAGCCAGCAGTCCACCACCGGCGACTGCCCCGCCGTACTTTACGTACTCCCGTCGCGTCCGTTCGCTTCGCTCACTCCCCCGACGACTTCCCGCTCGCTCGCGCTCGCGGGAATTCCACCGCGTTGATGCCTCGTGTCGCGTGTCGTTTCTTGTCATATATTTTATGACAGCCTAAAACACAAAGCGTTTTCGGTTCATCGGTCATCCTAAACCGGTATTACGTCAATACGGTGCACCGCACCGCGGACACATGGGCGGGCCGTTCTCCGGCAGCGAGAGTCCGCAGTGCGGACAGTCGCCATCACCGCCAGGCGACGTGATCTCCGTTACGACCTCGTCGGTCGTCCCGCGGATCGCATCAATAGTTCCGATCTCGTCGGGCCGCAACGCTTCCGGACTCTCCTCCGCGAACGCGTTTCGGGCGAACCGCAGTCGGTCGGCCACGAACGATTCCTCCTCGTCTGCGTCCGACATATCGTCCGCGGAAACTGTCGCATCATCCGGCCCTGAACGCAAGAGCAGTCCGAGTGCTTCCGCGGCTCGGCCGCGAACGTATGGATTCTCGTCAGCCAGCCGCGCTGCGATCGCGTCACTCACGTCTGCGAGTTTCGCCGGGTACTCACACCCGATCACGACCAGCGTCGTACACAGGTGATACCGAACGAGTTCGTTCTCGTCGGCGAGGTGCTCGGCGAGGTTCGACACCTGATGGCGAAGGCGATCCGGATCGCCCAGCGCGACGTATTCGAGCGCCTTCGCCAGCTTCTCCTTCACTTCCGGCTCGTCGAACGACAGTCCAATACGCAGGTCGGCTAACACGCCGGGTGAACCGACCTCTCGGGGGCGTTCGAGTGCGACGTACCCGAGCGCTTCGGCCGACCGAGCGCGCACGTAGTAGAACTCCTCCTCGTCCGCGAGTCGAGCAGCGAGCTCGGGGATGGACGACACGACGGCATCCGGGTCGACCTCAGCGACGGTGACGAATAGCTTGGCTGTCGTCAGGCGAATCGACCGCTCATCATCGGTGAGGAACGCTGTAAATTCGTCGAGGATCGGTTCGAATTCACGCGGCTGCTCCTCGACAAGGCGGCGTAACGCGTGCAAGGCAGTTTTCCGGTCCGCGGGAGGCGCTGTTTTGAGCTGTTCGAAGTGATCTCTCGCATCAGCCTCTGCTTGTCCGGCAAGTAGCTCGAGTAAGTGTTCGGGATTCGGTGGGTCAGTGTGGTCGTTCATCGGTACGCGACATCCTGGATATTGAACGCTATTACTCCACTGGCAAAAGAAATGGTGGTGAACGTCACGGAATGCGCACGGTGCAGGTCCACTCGATCGGAAAACTCATTCACGCTGTTTTCTATCCTCCAGACTGGGAGAGGTCTGTAGAATGGATTCAATATATCAAAATGTGGTTTATATCCTCTACGAGCCGTTCGGACCTGCATTTGCGGCGTTCAAACAGACTGCAAGAGTCTGTGTGTTCCCAAAACCTATATTGGATCCGAGAGAATCCATCTCTCAGCCGAAAATGAGATTCTCAAAATCGGGAATGGACGCAATGAGACAGCGACTCTGTGAACATGAACGGGGTCAGAAATCGTGGAGCATGGACCCATGAATGGGATCTCGACCTCAGGTTCCAAACGAAGTTCGGAACGCGCGGACGACGTTTCTTGGACGCTCCTCGACCGGGAGGGCCTCATCGACGCGTACTGGACCGTCGTCGCACCGACACTGGAGGCCGATGGCTACGATCCCGAGCTCGACAAGCCCACATACGGCTGGTTGCGGGACCACGACCTTCGACCGCTGCTTTACGCCCTCCGAGAGCACCACGACAAAACATTCGCTCAGTTCTGGACCGAGGATTTGGGTCTCGAGACGAATGAGCGACGTTACGAGTGGGCAACGGGTGACGAGCGGACGATCGAAGCCCTACGATCCCTCCTCGCGTCGCGGCGCGAACGAAAGGGGCTCGCGGAGTCGTCGATCGACACGCTTCGATACCGATTGAACCGTTACGTCCGGGCGTATCGAGACGAAAACGGAACCGACGACCTCCTCACGCCGGTCGCCCGCGATAGCGACACTCCCGCCCACGAGGCCGTGGACGCTTGCTGGGCGGCGTTCGATCGCCTCCACGCCGACCTCGACGGCGAACGGACTAAACGTCGGATCCACCTCGCCGTCTCGAACTGGTACGCGCATCTGGTCCGACGAAAATGGGCGACGGTGAACCCCGCGGACGGTCTCGACGACGAATTCGACTGGTCCACGCCGGCGGGTGGCGACGAGGATTCGGACACGCCTTGTCTGTCAGGCGAGCACGTCCGTGCGCTCTACCGCGCTGCCGACGGCCGGGTGGAGCGCCTGTTAGTGCTCGCGCTCTGCGCGTGGGGCCTCCGTCCGAACGAGGTCGCCCGCCTCCACGCCCGACAGTTCGTTCTCGACGTTTCCGGCGGCGACGTCCCGTACATCCGCTTTCGCGGGCGAAAGAACGGACCTGGCGAGGTGTCGCTGCTGTACGGCCGCGAAGAACTCGAACGTCGACTCGACGCATGTGGCGACGACTGGAACGGCTACCTGTTTCCGTCACCGCACGCGTCCCGCGATCACATCTCGCGATGGACCGTCTGGAATCGGTTCGGCCGGCTCGCCGAGCGGGCGGGCCTGCCCGACAAGATCGACGGCGTCTCGCCGGCACCGAAGATGGGTCGGCGGTTCTGGTACGACGCATACTCATCGTCTCTCGACGTCGTACTCGGGAGTCTCAGCGAGATCGCAGCGGAGCAAGGGAGCTCGAGCGCCGAAGTCGTCTTACAGAACTACCTCTCGGATTCGCGAGCCCGACAGCTCCGTCGCAAATACATGCGCGAACGGCTCGCCGATGCATTCGAGTGATTCATTGGATTGTTTGTAGCACTCGTTTGTAGTAGTTGTTTCAATCAAAAGTTACAGATTGCAGTCGCATGCGCACGTTTCGGAGGATCCACCGTTCACTGTAACCGTAGTAATCGAATCGTCGATAAAAACGATAGAACCGAAGATACGTCACGGTCGTTTGTATCGAAAGTTGTGAGCAATTGTGGATATAGAGTGTCGCATTCAGATGGATCAAGCATACAGTTCACGTGCTCGTTTCAAACGAATCCTACAAACGCGCGTTTCAATTGTAACGTCTGACGAAACGTTATGAGTGATGGGTCCAATAGAATCAGCCAATGCTATCGTACGCGGTCTACAGCGAAGCGGGGGGGGTTGGAAAGACGACGCTCACGGCGAATCTGGCGGTGGCACACGCCCGCGCCGGCCTCGACGTCCTCGCGATCCCGCTCGATCCGCAGGACGGCGATCTGAGTTACCTGTTCGACGTCGATCACGAGCGGACGAACAGTGAAGCCGACACGCTGGTCCACCACCTGGTGGGGCGAGGGAAAGGGGAGTTTACGGACCTCATTCGAACCGTCGAACACGGCGTTGACATCGTTCCGGAACACAACCGGCTCGAGGATCTCGGCGAGGCGCTCCGCAAGGAACAGGAAGCTCGGAGCGACTTCGGCGAATCCTTCCCGATATGGACGCAACTACAGCGCGTCCTCCGGGAGGCGGCCGTTCACCGACATTACGACGTGCTTATCGTCGATCCGCCGGCGAGTTCGGGTCCGCATCTCTACAACGCGCTCGATGCGACGCGGAACCTCGTCCTGCCGTTCGAACCCTCCGGAAAGGGGCAAGCGTCGGTGAGTGGCCTCGACGACCTCGTATCGAACCTCGAAGATCAGCTGGACATCAACATCGGCGTCCTCGCTGCAGTTCCGAACCGGGTCAAAGGTACGCGCGATCAGGACGCCATCATCGAGGAAATCGAAGCGCAGGGCTTCGACGTTCCCATCGTCGTCCGCGATCGAACGTCGCTGCTGGAGGGGTGCTGGCGCAAGCGGTGTAGCGCGTTCACGTACGTGCGCGAGCACCGCGATCGTCGCCGCGAGTACGAGCTCGAAACGTTGGCGCAGTTCGATCGGTTGGCGCGACACCTCGAAGCGCAGAGCAGTCTCGAAGCGCCGAGCCCACCCGAACCCGGCAATCTCGAGCGCGACGGCGCGGAGGTGTGGGCATGACTGGGCTCAAATCGGGATCGGGAGACGATCTGTGGGGGAGCGACGGCGACACCGACGAAGAGGGGGCGGCACCGGACGGAGCGGAGTCCCCGTCATCTGGGGCGAGAACGACCGACGAGACGTCGAACGCAGCAGCGGCCGAAGCTACTCACGAAAGTGGAGCCGCAGGGACCGACGACGAGTCGTTAGGCGGCTCGGCGGACGATGGACAGCCGTACATCGTTCGCCGCGCGATTCAGGACAAGTCCGTACAGTTCGAGCGCGAAGAGCGCCTGACGTTCTTCGTTCACGACGACGTTGCCGACGGGGAGCGCGAGCTCGTCACCGAGCTCGAATCCGCGCTCGGACGCAGCGTCCCGAAGTTCGACGTCCGCGAAGCCGTCTACCGCGCGGCGCTTCGAAACCCTGACGACGTCCTCGACGAGCTTCTGAAGATGGGTTACGCACGCGACGAAGAGTAACGAAGCGCCGGAGAATAGGGGTAAATCCAACATCCGGTGAAATCCGTTCGTGGTCGAACGTTTGTGAGCGGCTCAACTATCAAGCAGCGGTGAGATAAACCGTTAAATGCAATATCAAAGATCCGTGGCCTAGAAGTTCAGAGTTTTGGAGGATAGACTATTTTCGTGTGTTTTCGGGGCGTACCATGGCTCAGACGACTCTCATCGGTAGTGAATCGACTATCTTTCTCGGTGAGATGCCACCGAATGCGCGAAAACAGCCCAAAATTCGACTTCTCGCAGAGTGCCGTCACTCCCGATAGGCGGCCCAAGTCGGCGTTAAGCGTTAATCGGGCGGAATCAATGCCGAGCAAATCAACTCGACGCACCCACCAGCTGTCAGAACTGGCGCGTAGTCTATCTCGCCGCCAACAACCAGCTTCAACAGGTAATCAGTGAGCCGCCAGATATTGTGCAGCAGCACCGCGAACACGAAGTAGAACAGCCGTACTCGGTAATCCTTGGAAGAGGTCTTCGCCAAGAAGTCGTTCTTGATGCTCTTGTATTCGTTTTCGATTTGCCAGCGACGGCTGTAGCGGCGGCAGAACATCTCAGCTTCCACAGGACCCACCGAGAGGTTCGTCACAAAGACCGCTGTGCCTTCTCCTTTCGTCGAGGGAACGTACAGGAACTGTATCGCGTGCGACCCATGATCGACATGGACGTTCGCCGATTCGACGGCGACCTGTTGTCCATCTTCCTCCATCGTCTCAATTATCTCGCGCTCGGTACTGTGAACCCGCTTTGGAATGAGATAGTTCACGTCGTGGTTCGAGAGCGTCTGGTACACCGCTTTCGAGTCAAATTCACGGTCACAGAGTACCATCTCGATGGGGACGTGCTCCTGTGCGCGTTGAACGAGTCGCCGAACTACACGATGAATCCGATTCGGCGGGTTCTGATCCCAGGAGGAACTCTCACGTACTGGCTCAACAGCGAGGATAAGCGGGATATTCCACCCGACAACCGCGAGTCTAGCGACCCTGAATGCTCGATCTTCCCCGTCTTTCGTCCCGCTGACCATCAGCATTCCTTTTACGTTACCGAAGTAGCGAATGGTCGTGATGTCAATCGCGACGGTGACTGGACGGCGAAACGAAGACTCAGATTGAATCACCGAAAGCAACCGTTCTGTCGCCTGCTGAAATCCCTCAATTAGATCTTCGGGATCGAATTGCTTGACTGCGCGGAGGTGCGTGTCTCCGTGGGGGCCGTACTCTTTGCCTCGACGGTATTTGAACCGTGCTGCGCCTTGCGGAGTGCCACAACCAACCATTCCGATGAACGGCTGAAGTTCGAAAAATCGCGTATCTTCGTAAGTCGCGTTCTGAGCTCTCTCAGAGTCGAACGGTTCGAAGCCATGCTCACGAGCCAGGCGAGTTGTTCGGTAGATTTCTTCATAGGAGAACTCGGTAGTGTCCTCAGCCGAGCCAGTGCCTTCCTCGGGTGACTGCTTGACTTCTTCCAGTGGCCGGACTTCGGGAACAGCGAGGTCCTCATTGTGGACTTCCCTGACTAAGAGGTGTGCGCTGGCTGTTATATACCCTCGAATATCGTCGTCGAAGCGGTTGCGCCACGTTCGAGAGATGACTGACTCGTTAGGGATTTGGTCGAGGCCGAATACGTCTCCGAGTTCTGGGTGGCGTGTGAGGGATCGATAGCCGTCTCCAGTGACTTCCCGGTATAGAAAGAGTTTGAGCATCCCGTGGAACGAGTACGGAGCAGGATGTCACTCGGGATAGCCGTCCTCAAGCGTTTTAATCTGAAACGTGAGGTCAGTGAGCGCAGTGCAGAAGTCCGTTCCTTCACGGAAGTGCTCGCGGAGTTCGAGAGCAGCAACGAATGCGTCGGTCAATCGGCGGCCACGCTGTTTCATCGGTTTGTCTTAATTACAAATAATCAATAGCGGTGAAAGCCCTCTTCTATCCACTGAGATTGTACGCTAGGACTGCAATTGAGAAGAACCATCTGCGGTCAATAACTCTGTTGTGGTGGAACACATTGCCCAGCGTAGGCCGGATGCAGCGTGCCATTCTCTGTTCTCGATATACCGGGTGCTCATAGCCGTCCGTACGACCACTGGTTGCCGATTAATTCTTCTACCTCTATCCGGTCACTGGCTATATGAATATCCTAATCAAAATATTCATATACTCATGTGGCGAAGACGAACGTATAGGATACCCAATGGATCTATTCCGATCGAACCTCAGGACAACGGACTACAGCGAAGGTGGGAACCGCTCAAATGCCGGTAGGCAGAACGAAGCTATCAGATACTTCCGCGCGAAGGAGATGGGAATCCGAATAGGTGTCGTCCACTGGTGTCGTACGTTTCTTAGCCGGAAACAGGCAGAAGAAGTCAAGAGAACCAACAGTGACAAACACCACTTGACAGGGAAAACGGACAGCGGCATTCATTCAGGGACGATCGACGATGCTCGACTCCACAACCAACCATCCACCACACTACCCTATGCCACGCATGCCACGCTTCACTGATGCAAAGCGAGAACGAGTTCGCGAGACACTTCACGAGACTGGACGTAAATTATTTGGTCGCTATGGGCTACGCAAGACCACGCTACAGGAACTCACAGAACCCGCCGAAATCGCTACAGGGACATTTTATCAGTTTTACGACTCGAAAGAAGAGCTCTATATTGAAATATTAAAAGAGTACAGTAGGGAGTTTGGCCCCCGTTTATTGAGGAATTCCTTCGAAGAACACAATAATCCAGAGGACGCGATAGCAGCGTTTCTCAAACTCCTCACAGACGAATTCGAATCAAATTCCCTTATCCGCAAAGTCATTGTCGAAGACGAAGTCGGCCGAATTCAGGCCCAGTACACGGAGCAAAAAGGAGAAGCAGAGCGTGAACACAACGTGGCGTATCTTCTGCCGTATATCGAACAATGGTACGATGACGGGCGGGTGTCTGGTCCTGATCCGGAGATAATCGCGCGTACGATTGAATCAGTAGCATACATCACGCTCCACGAGGACGATATCGGCGAGGATCATTACCCAGCAGTTCGGGACACGCTCATCGCTGCCGTTGCAGACGGACTAACGAACGAACCTGATTCTGCAGGAGACACTCATGAGTGATATTGAAGACGCCCGAGCAGCCGGCACATACGTCGTCCCGTTCGACGACACCAGGGCCAGGGCAACGAATCGTGCGCTTGTCGGTGGCAAGGGCGCTAACCTCGCTCAACTCGTCGAAGCTGACCTACCGGTGCCTGCGGGCTTCTGTGTGACGACTATTGCATATGAGGAACTCATTGACGATCCAGCCATCAAAGAAGCTATCGACAAGCTCGCAGGACTCGATCCATCAGACACAGCGACGATTTCGGATGCGGGAAGCGCATTGCGCGCTCGAATTCAGAACCGCAGTGTTTCGGAGGAGATCCGAGACACAATCGAGACTGCCCTAAATGAGATAGCGAGCGACCCAGAACAGACGTATGCGGTTCGTTCGAGCGCGACAGCCGAAGACCTCCCAGAGGCGTCGTTTGCAGGCCAACAGGAGACGTTCCTTAACGTTCGTGGCGCAGATGAGATCATCGCTCGAGTTCGCGCCTGCATGGCGAGTCTGTTCACCGATCGCGCGATCGCCTATCGAGCAAGAAACGACGTCGCTCACGAGGAGGTTTCAATTGCGGTCGTCGTCCAACAGATGGTCATACCCGATATCTCTGGAGTCCTCTTCACCGCCGATCCACAAACGGGCAATCGTCACATTGCATCCATAGAGGCCGGAATGGGACTCGGAGAGGCGTTGGTGTCTGGGGAGGTGACCGCAGACAACATTCGCGTTGATACGAGAACCGATGAGGTGCTCGACTATGAGGTTGGGGATCAACAGAGTGCGGTTCGACCAATTCCAGAAGGGGGAATCGAGACAGTTGAACTAAACACGACCGAACGCAGCTCGCGTGTACTCACGGTCGAGCAGATTCAGACCCTTGTGGAGTTAGGCGAGGAAATCGAAGCGTTGTTGCAGAGTCCCCAGGATATCGAATGGTGTCTAAAGGGGGAAGAATTCTACGTCGTACAGTCCCGCCCGATCACGTCACTGTTCCCCCTGCCATCGCCTCTGCCGGACGACGATCGCCTCCATGTCTACTTCAGTTTGGGACACGTTCAAGCGTTTGCCGAAGCGATGCCACCGCTCGTCAGAGACGTATGGGTGGAGTTCTGCAACCTCTGGATGGTGGAGTTGGGAGTGGATACGACCGCGCAGTGGGCAGTTGAGGCCGGTGGGCGGGTCTACATCGATATGACGCCGTTTTTGAAGATCGGTATTGTTCGCTATGGATTCCCAAAGTGGCTATCAGCAACCAGTGAACCGCTTGGTATTGCTGTCGATGATCTGATGGCCCGACGTGGTGAGGAGTTCCAAGAGGAGTGGACAGCTCGTAAGATTCTCTCACTAGTGAATCAAGTCACTAGCGCGGTTCGGACACAAGCGCGACCGATGATCTCGGCAGTGGTGAGTGGATTCTTTGGAGCGTTCATCGGGGAGCCCACCCCGAAGCGAGAGGAAGCTCGGTGGAACACGTGGGGATGGAACGCTGCTGCCCCCGTACGTACACCCAAAACACCCGCTGAACGTGCTCGTGCGGTCTTTGATAGCGATAATAGTACACTTACAAATTACCCGCGCCTCGGACCGTTGTATGCTGCCCAGCTAGCAGAAGGCTTGCTCCAGCAGCTGGTTCCAGATGCTCCCGAGGAACTGAACGATGTCGGTAAGGGCTTCCCAGATGAATTGGTGACTCGGATCAATCTTGGTCTAGGGGACCTCGCTGACGTGGCGCGTGGCTATCCAGCGGTCGCCCATGCACTGCGACAGGGTTCATCGCTCGATGAGATTAAATCGCTCGAGGGAGGCGAGGCGTTCTGTGCTGAACTCGACGACTTTCTCGAGGAGTTCGGCCACCGTGCGACCGGTGAACTCGATATCAGCCGTCCTCGGTGGCGCGATGAACCTTCTGGATTACTCGCGACGGTTCGAGCGAACCTCAAACACGAGCAAGCAGGTGAACACCGTGAGCATCTCCGCCAAATGGAACAGCAGGCATCCGCAGCGGCGAGGTACCTCGAAGAACGGGCCGACAGCGGGGTGCTCGGCCTGCTTCGCAAACGAGTTATCCGCCGGCTGATTCGAACCTATCGCGGCTACATCCAGACGCGCGAGCATCCGAAACATGGTCTTGCCCACCTATTTGCGGCGTGGCACGAAGCAATCCGCGACGCTGGTGAGTTACTCGTCGACGAAGGGCAGTTGGACGAAATTAATGATGTCTGGTTCCTCCGACGAGAGGAGTTGTTTGCCGCACTGGGGGGCAACCTACCTGAGATCGATATTGCCTCTCGGCGCGCGGAGTTCGAGCGGCACAAAACCGTGGACGCTCCACCTGTGTTAACCAGTGAGGGTGAAGCGCCAAGTAGTCGCATCGAGCGCGAAGACGTTCCCGAGGGGGCACTCGTCGGAACCGGTGTCTCTAGTGGCGTCGTCGAAGGAACCGCTCGGGTCGTGCGTGATCCATCCGAGGAAACAATCGAGAAGGGTGAAATTCTCATCGCTCCGTCATCCGACCCAGGCTGGACGCCATTATTCCTGAACGCGGCAGGGATGGTCGTGGAGGTCGGCGGCCAAATGAGCCACGGCGCGCTCGTCGCCCGCGAATACGGACTACCTGCGGTAGTGTCGGTGTCCGAGGCGACCCGCCGCATCGAAACGGGGCAACGAGTACGGATCGATGGGACACAAGGAATCGTCAAGATCCTCGATGATGATGAATGATAAATCAGATAATGAAAACGACTTCGCTCGATAGCTGATCGAATCCAGATGTTATTTTCTGGCGACAAACAGATAGAACCGTGGACAGCGTCGATCCAGCTCAAATTCCATTGACGAACAGTCTGAGAAGTCACCACAGCATCCGCGGTTCGTCACGCGCTTTTTCATGTGGTTTTGCTTAACTAGGCAAGGCCGCTGATAAAATATAACCTGAAGAGGTTCAATAGATCGTGCTGAATGATATGAAACCGGCAAAGAAGAATAGAACCATTCCTGCGAACGCGTGCACGGTCGGGGAAAGGTTCATGCCCGTAGTCACGACTTCAAAGAGGACGTAGTGGATACCGAGGGCCGCGATTATGGCGACCACTACACACAGGGCGACTCTCCCCCAATCTTGGTCCTCACTCGTCGTGGGTTCTGCGGGTGCTTCTCTGTTAGTGGTGTCAGCTGACATGGTCAGTCCTCCACCTGATCGGCGAGTTTCCGGAGGGAGTCTTCCCACGCTTCCGCGACCCCGTATTCCTCGGCGACATCCTCGGAGATACCATCTAACCGGAGGGTGACCTCAGTCCCGTCAGGGACTGCATTCAAGGTTACCGTGACGGTACTAGAATCCTCACCCTCTCCCGACTCGTCCGTCCAGACTATCTTCTCACCGCGTCTCAGCTCCTGGTAGGTGCCCTCGAACGTGTGGGTGTATTGTTCCATCCCTTCGGCCTCGCCGATGTTCTCAACGCGGAAGGATCCGCCTTCTTTGGGCTCGACCTCTTGAACCTCAGCGCGGAATCCTTCCGGGGGCGACCACACCGTGATGTCGTCAGGAGTAAGAAACGCTTCGTACACCCGCTCGGTCGGCGCTTCAATCACGCGATTTACGGTTATGCTCTGCCCCTCGTCGTCCGGGTTCTCTGTCGATGATGCATCATCTTCGGTGGTGTAGTCTGTCATTGGTCTTCGTTCTCCAGATGGTTGGCCAGCGCATCTAACCGGTCCTCCCAGAAAACGCGGTACTGTGTCAGCCACCCGAACGCCGCGGAAAGCGGTGCAGCGTCGAGGTGACAGCGGCGAACGAGACCGTCCTTCTCGACGTCGATCAAACCAGCATCCTCCAGCACGCGCAGGTGCTTGGAAACGGCTGGCAGGGAAACGTCGTGAGGGTCGGCCAAGTCACTCACACTCTCCGGGCCATCGGTCAACTGTTCGAGGATTGATCGACGAATCGGATGAGAGAGTGCCTGGAAAACCGCGTCAAGGTCCAGGTCGTCTGGCTCCTGTTTAACCATCCGGTTGAGTATACGACTGCCTACTATTTAACTCTCTAGTTAAATAGCCGTTCAGAGCATTCTGAGGCGGGATGTGACTTTCTACTACCACGTCAGAGATCGCTTAGTGATCGAGATTCCGTGAAGCCTCGACTCTCTGCCCTAATAGGAGGAGTCCGGCTCACCGCTCTTCCGAGGAACGGGGAATATTGATAATTCAATACCACATTTAGAGAGTATGAGTGTGTCCGGCCCACTTACGGCTCAACGGGTTTCCGAACTCGTGATGGCGAACCGAGCGATCAGAGCGCCCTACTACAGTAAAAACCACGACGAAGGGGTACGTTTCACGGATCTTGACAAGGGGCTCCAGTGGGGTGCCGACGCTATTCCAGCCTTGCTGGGCCTATTCCGAGTTGAGCAAGACACTCGGGACGACCATCCCGACGGCTGGGTGGGCTTTGCTCGCCACTGGCGAGGCGGGACGTTGCGGCTGGACTTCGACCTAGTTGCTGGACCCGAAGCGTCAGATCTGATCGTAGTCGTAACCGCGATAGCAGGTCGAGAGGGGAAGAAAACCATCATGGACGAAGACTTCGGGGAAATCGAGCTGCCGAACCAGGTTCCGACGGAGCAGGAATGGAAGAACAGGGAAAAACAATATCAGAAGGCGCGGCGGAACGATGATACCGATGGATCGGCTGCGGTGAAGGCGTATATTGCAGCATTGCCGGGATGGAAGCGTGAGATTGCAACACAATTCGATGAGATCATCCAACGCGAAGTCCCTGATATGCGCCGCGCCGTGAAATATCACCAGCCGTTCTATGGCGTCGAAGACCATGGATGGTTTGCGTCATTCAGTGCGTTCTCAAAACACGTGAAACTGACATTCGTGTGCGAATCGTACCTTGAGCCAGAGCCGCCCAGTGGGACGGCTCCGGAGAGACAGGCTCTAGATATAAACGAGACAGACACGCTGGACGAGAAGCAAGTCGCTTCTTGGGTCCGGCAAGCCGCCGACAATCCTGGGATGAATTGGTGAGGAAGTTCGCGCCTGTGTGGTGGCCGTAAGGCAACAACAGATCCTACCTGCGGGCGTGCGTGATCACTGTCAACTTTTAGCCTAACAGCTGAGTCACTGGGTCTACACTGAAAGAAAGGCACGCAGGAGAAATCTAATCTCTAAGGTTATGTGTTCTGGACGTTCGCTTTCAATCTATTCGATCATCTCGATTACGAATGATTCGATAGAGTCGATGTTTGCATCCTTTGAATGACCCTTGAATTTGAATACTTCACAAAATGCGTAGGTGTCTCCATCGTCGGCAGTTATGACACCGTTCACAGCCGCCTTATTACCGTGGGGGATGATGTTGTTGACCGTTATCTTGGCGATCCCGTCGAGGAAGAGATCCATCGAGTCCACGACGCTCTGTCTCCCATCGAGTGTCTCCTCACCGACGATCACCAAACGAACGTCGTCGGTAAGCATCGAAAGGATCGCCTCCTCGTCACGCTCTGCGAAGGCGACGTAAAAGTTCGAAAGAACCTGCTTTCTGGGCGAGTTGCCACTGTCCGCTTCGATCGAAATATCGGGCATGGCGTTTGTGAGTGTTCGATCCAGCTGCTCTTATAACCGTAGTCAAATCTCTACATTCAGCACAGCCGCGGAAACCAGTCTCAAATTTGATAATTGTCTCGCGTTAACTACGCAGTCCTACTGAGCGGCCGATTCTTCCTCAACGACATTGCAAATAAGCCACGCATCAAATCCATCCTCCGAGATTGTGAACTTCAGGACTGATTTAGAAGTTGAGACTGGCACTCTCAATGTATGAGTGGAGCGTCCGTCGTTACACACGTTCCCAACTCAGCTCACATCAGCCAGCCTGCTGGACTCCGCAGTCGGTGCTTGATTTCGGCGGGGCTACTGCCTCGAAGGCACGGTAGACGGATTTGGGAATAGGATCAAACAGGTGGGAGCCCGAATCACTGCGTCGCCCTGCCGGTGACCCAGCGCCACACCGTTACTGGGTCAGAGACCAAGTGCGGTTTGGAGCCTGGTGAGAAGCCCACCCTGGAGATCGAAGATCTGCATCATCTCCTCGTCTGCGAGTTCGAAGTTGAAAACGTTGAAGTACGCTTGAATGTGTGCGGGATTCGATGTCTTTGGGATTGCCGTGACCTGTTCTTGCTGGAGGAGCCACCGCAACGCGACCTGGACTTCGGTCTTTCCGTATCGAGCGCCGATAGCCTTGAGGCGATCGTTCCTGATGATCCGACCTTCCGCGAGGGGACTGTAGGCAGTCAGCATAACCTCGTTTTCAATACAGAACTCGAGCAGGTCGGCCTGCTCCTTGAACGGGTGATACTCCACCTGATTGGTGAGTATCGGGGTGTCCGAGGTCACGATTGCGTCCTACAGTTGGCCAACAGAAAAGTTGCAGACCCCGATGTGCCGGACTGTTCCCCGCTCTTGGAGGCCGTTCATCGCCGCAATCGACTCCTCGGTCGGGATGGTACGACTTGGGGAGTTGAATCAACTGCAGATTGATGTCGATAGCCAACTGCTAATGGCTTTCCTTGACGGACTCGAGGACGTCATCGTGCGCGAGATTCTTAACTCCGACATCGAGGCCGTAGCGTTCCTCTACGCCCTCAAGACGAACATCTCTCACAGATGCTTGCTCGTCGGTGGCGGGGTGATTCTCTCAATCCCGAACCTCATCTATGGGGTCACGACCCAACCGTGGATCCTCCTCGCGGTCCAGTCACTGGGCGGCATCGGATTCGCAATGGTCACCGTTACCACGGTCGACCTCGCACACGACATCGCCGCCGAACGTGTGACGTCCACCGCTCAGACCGTACTTAATGGGATCGGCTTCGGTCTCGGGGGCGCAGCAGGACAGATAGTTTCGGGTACGCTGTACGATGCAGTCGGCATCATGGATATGTACGTTGGCATCGCCGTCCTCGGATTCGCCGGTGCGGCGCTCGGACTGTTGGTCTCGGCGGACGGCCGAACCGGCGAAAACCAACCGACCGCGTGATCGGTATCGTTTCCACTCCGTTCCCGAGGCTATTCAAAAGATCCCCCGGAAAAGGACGACGGAGCCAACGCCGGCACACAGCGCGAGCAGGATGTTCCCCGTGCGCCACATCACCAGCACCACGACGGCTCCCGCGCTCCACTCCGCAGGGCCGCCGCTCGCGAGTTCCGGTCCCAGAATGGCGATCACGATCGCGCCAGGGAGCACCGAGAGTCCGGATTCAATCCGCTCGCTCACCTCGATGTGACTCAGGAGCCACAGGCCGCCCACCTTCGTGAGCACTGTGACGAGGGCCATTGCGAGAACGACGCCGACGACGACCGGATCGAGCGAGAGAACGTCGTCACTGCTCATGGCGAATCACCTCGACGAGAGCCGCGGCGATTCCACCGACCAGGATATACCACTGTCCGGGGAGCATTTCCGCGGCAAGGAGTGCCGTCCCGAGCGCGACGGTCCACGGAACGAGCGTTTTCGTCCCCTCCCAGAGTTCGACCGCGAGGGCGGTGAAAACGGCCGCGAGGATGAAATCGATACCGTAAACGTCGGGATCGCCGACGACGCCGCCGGCGAGCGAGCCGAGAACGGTGGAGCCGACCCAGAACGACCACACCGCGATTCCGCTCCCGAGGAGGAACGCACCCCGGCCGCTGCCGGATTTGAGATCCCGCATCGTCAGCGCCCAGTTCTCGTCGGCCATCAGAAACAGGCTCCCGTAGGCCTGCTTCGCGGAGAGCTGGCGGAACCACGGCAGCAACGCCGCGCCCATGAGGGAGTATCGGAGATTGATCGCGGCCGTCGTGAGGAGGATCGTGGCGACGGGAATCGGGTCCGTCCATAACTCGACGGCGACGATCTGGGACGCGCCGGCGACGACGGTCGCGCTCATCAACGCCGCCTCGGCGACGCTCAAGCCGACCTGATCGGCGAGAACGCCGAACGCGATCCCGTACCCGGCGACCCCGAACGCGATCGGAATGGTCGTGAGAAATCCGACGCGAACGCCTTGCCACCCGAAGGTGACGCGCGTCTCTTCCGACGGCGGGGGCTCGGTTGTCGCTCGCGCCGAGGATTCTGTTCGATCCGGTGTGTCGTTGTCCGTCATTCCTGGCTCCAAAGTTACTTTCAGTGAACGGACGAACCCGACCTGTAAATCGGTCTCGAAACTGTTCCCGCAGGTCGGATGGTGAGTGACATCCGTCACCGCCCCGCCTTCTTTCGACGTTCGAATCGAATCCGTAGAGGAGCGTACGGCCCTCGAACGCACCGATACGGTCGAAGTCTCGCCCGAATGCGTCGGCGTTAGACACGGTGGACGGTGAGTGCGATCGGTCACGGTTCCTCCGAGCCGAGAGAGTCCGACGTTCGGAATATTGACAAAAATTATTAGATAAACCGAAGTTCCAGTCGTAACGCCGCCCGTCGTAGTCGCCGACTTCGACGAGCGCAATCCGCGCTCGTGACGGCGATTCCGTCGGCAAGATACGCACCGCGACGGAACGCCGGCTTCGAAGCGCAAAGCGGCCGTAGACCCGCTCGAACGATCTCGTTCGAGGATTTATAAAGGGAACGCGAGCGACGGACGCCAAACGCGTCGAGAAGGACGATAATCGTCCGTGATCGGGACTCAGCACACGATCGGACCTCGACGCCGGTGCCGGTGCCCACAACGCTGGCGAACCGAGCGGCGACCCGACCGAAGTTCGACGACTTTCGACTGCGTGTAGAGGAGGTCGTCACGACGAAAGGTCGAACGTGGAGTACAATTACTTTAGTATCATCCGGGCCCGGCCAGTCGCTCGCATCAGCGACTCGTCCGGGTTTGCGAGGACGGTGAGCACGGGTTCGGTTCACGAGGCGTTCAGACGTACAGGTCAGTGGTCTGGAGGTTGACTTCGATGATGTTCGCGACCTGAACGACCCGCGAGGGGATCTCTCTCCGAAAGGAATCGCCCTCCATTCGGCGGACGGGAGCGGACAGACTCACCGCGCCGAGTATCGCGTCGTCTCGATCGGTGATCGGTGCCGCGGCGGCGCGCATTCCCTGAATCTCCTCTTCGTCGTTGAGCGCGAACCCTCGCTCGCGTACTCGTTCGAGCATCTCGGACAGCGTCTCTTCGTCTGCGATCGTGTTCGGCGTTCGTGGAGCGAAGTCAAGTCGATCGATGATCTCGCGCGAGCGGTGCTCGGGAAGGTGAGCCAGGATCACCTTTCCGGAGGCGGTGCAGTGGAGGTGTTCGCGCGGCATCTCCCGGTTTTGGGTGTAAAACTCCATGCCGACGGCGCGGTCTCCGAACGATTCGTACAGGCTGACCTCGTACCCGTTTCCTTCGACGATGAGGTGTGCACACTCGCCGGTTTCCGCCGCGAGCCGGTCGATCTCGTCCTTTCCCGCGCGGAAGAGGTCGGCGTGGTTTCGAACGTGTTCGCCGAGCGTCACGAAGTGGAAGCTAAGCCGATACAAACTCCCCTCCTGAACGACGTACCCGTGCTGCCGGAGCGTCGCTAGGTACGTGTGGATTGTCCCGGGCGATCGGTCGACGTGCTCAGCGAGTTCGGACACGCCGGCTCCGTCGAGCCGACGGAGGGTCTCGATGATCTTCAGCGTTGTCTCGGCGGATTTGACCGTTCGGGGGGGATCGCTCGGTGACGCCATCGATACGCGTTATAAGCTAACGATGCACAAATAGTTTTGGGTATATCAAAAGCGTCCGCTGAGTGGATTACACGCATACTTTTGTAACGTCACCGACCCGACGACGGATCGAAGTGCATCAGTCGCCGAATCGGACAGAAGACGCCGTCTATCGGCTCGGTAGCCACCAAACGGTTCTTTTCGTGTCCGTCAAAAATCACGCGGACGAACGGACCCGATCGTCGCTAGTTATCCGTATTCTTTCGTTTTCGGAGGCGGAAGAGGACGAGTCGTGGCGTTTCTATTCGGCAGTATCAAATCGGTCGTCGCACGTCGCGGGGAGCGCCGGTTCGAACGCGTCGAACCGGTGAGTCGGTGAGAGCGGACTCACCCGAAAACCGTTTCGACCGCCCCGTTCGCGGCAGCGCGGTCCCACGCCTCGCAGAGCTCCATGACGCTCGTCGTCCGTCCCGGGGACGGCTCCACCGCACCGGTCTTGGCACCGTCACGAACTGCGTCGACGAACGCGTCGAACTGCCGGTCGAGGATCGGGCTTTCGGTCCGACCGAACAGCTCCGTTCGGCGACCCGCACCGTCGCCGTGCCAGTGGATTCCCTCGTATCCTTCGTGTCTTGTCCGGATCGTCCCGTCGGTGCCGACGACCTCGACCTCCCAATTTCCGAGGGGTTCCCGGCAGTCGGCGGCGTACGTCATCGTCATGGACCCGAGCGTATCGTCCTCGAATCGGACCGTCGCGGTACCCAGGTCGGGGTGCTCGGAGTATGGAGTGTTGCGGTTCGCGTATTCAGCGTACACGCGCTGTGGGGCGGCGTCGACCAGCCAGAGCAGCGCGTCTGCGGTATAGAACGCCATCGCGTAGGCCGACCCCGCCTCACGCGGTCCGTGCTCTGCGTTCGTCTCGATTCCGACGTTTGGAACGCGATCGTGACGAATCGCAGCGTGCACGCGCAGAACATTGCCGATCGTTCCGGCGTGGACGCGGCGGGCCAATTCCTTCACCGCGTCGTCGAACCGGGCCGGGCTCGTCGTGACGGCTGGAACGCCGGCCTCCGCCGCCGCCGCGGCGATCGAACGCGCACCGTCGGCGGTCGCCGCAGGCGGCTTCGCCGTCAACACCGGTTGGTTCGCCCGGAGTGCACGCACGGCGTCGGCCGCGCGGCGGGTCGTTCGACTCGCCACGACGACGGCGTCGACGCCGTCATCGGAAAGCAAGGCGTCCATGTCGTCGTAGACCGGGCAGTCGTGCGCGGTGGCAAAATCGTCGGGTGTCGGTCGCCCGAGCGACGCGAGCTGCTCGCTCGTGGCGTCACCCGGAACGACACCGGCCACAGTCACGTCCGTCTGCCCGGCCGCCCGCTCCGCGTAGGCCGGTCCGTAAAACGAGGCCAGACCGACCACGCCGACGCCAACGGTCATCAGTCGGCGGGCTCGCCGGCTCTCGACCGACTCTCGATCCACTCGTCGACCGGGCGCTTTACCACGTAGTAGATCGCGCCGGCCACGACAGCGCTGCTGAGCGCGGGAACGAGGTAGTCGGGCGCGAACACCGCGAACGCCGCCCCCACGAGCCAGGCACCGACCGCGGTCGGGTTCCAGCCGCGGAGGTACCAGTACCGTCCCTCGCTCCTGAACAGTTCGTCCTCGTCGAGTCCGCGCTCGAAGAGGTAGTAGTGGACGAGCAGCACGCCCGTCGTCGGGACCAGCGTGATCGTCAGCGCCGACAGGAAGCTCGTGATCCCCCCGAAGCTGAAGATGCCGGCGATCGCGAGGCCGGTTCCGATCAGTCCGGTCAGCGTCGTCATGTACACGCGCTGTAATCCCGTGATCTGCGACAGGGCGATCCCCCCCGCGTACACGTTGGTCACGTTCGTCGTCCACGAGCCCGCGACGAGCAACAGCAGACCGACCGACCCGAGGCCCAGTTCCACCATGATGTCGACGGGATTCCACGTGCCGGCCGCGGCGGCGGCGACGACGCCGATGGCGGCGAGCGCGATGGCGAACGCGATCCACGCGACGCTCGCACCGAGGCTCGGTCGATCCGGTTCCTCGGACGTCCCGTACCGACCGTAGTCCATCGCGACGATGAGAAACGCGGCGGTCGCCGCGGGGAAGACGTTCAGCGCGGCCCAGAACGTCATGTCTCCACCCCCTGCGCTCAGGTCCGTCGAATAGTTGGTGACGATCTGGTACACCACGAGCGCGAGGAGGACGGTCATGAACGGCACGGCGATCTTGTTGAGCCACTCGATCCACTCGTAACCGAAGATGGCGACCGACGCCATGAGCAATCCGAGTATCGCCGCCAATACGGCGAACGACACCGATATGCCGACGTTCGCGAGAATCTGTTGTGCGCTCGACGCGACGATGCCCGTCTGTACGCCGAACCACCCCACGGTCGCGATGACCATCGCGAGCGAGGGGATGAAACGACCCTGAACGCCGAACGGCGCGCGCATCGCCGTCGTACCGGCCGTCCCTTCCAGCGCCGCGATCTTCGTGCCGAGGTATACGATGACTCCCACAAGGAGGATGCTGAGCACCGCGGCGGCGAAACCCGTGACAAGCCCCGCCGTCACCGTGAGCGATCCGAGCAGGAAGTTCGTGATGACGATGGTGAACCCGGCCCAGATCGCGAACAGCTGCCAGAATTCGCGGGTTCTGTCCGATTCCGGAACGACGTCTACGCCTTCGGTCTCGATGAGCGGCATATCGATCATGATACGTGTTATCACCTACTAAACTTTTCCCGTGCTTCGACGATTTTCCGCGTGGCGTGACGGTACTTAGTTCACGGGTGATCGTCTGGGACGAGAGACGCGAGGTTTTATTTTCGGCTGATTCGACATCTAAGGCATGGAGTTCGGGATCTACCTCAACCAATACGGCGACGAGCGGGCCGAGTTCACCTTCGAGGACATGTTCGAACAGGTCGACCTGATGGAAGACCTGGGCTACGACACCGCGGCCGTCGGGGAGCGACACTTCTACGAGGACGGCTTCTTCGACGTTCGCACCTGTCTCTCGGCGCTCGGCGCGCGGACCGATGCCCTCGACATCATGTCCAACATCGTCATCCTGCCCATCTACCACCCTCTCCACCTGGCCGAGCACATCGCCACGCTCGACGCGCTCACGAACGGGAGAACGAGGTGGGGGCTCTCCCTCGGCTACCGCGAGAGCGAGCTGGTCAACTTCGGGGTGGCGATGGACGATCGGGTGGGTCGGTTTCTGGAGTCGGTCGAAGTGGTAAAGCGGTTGCTCGAAGGCGAGCGGTTCGACCACGAGGGGAGGTACTTCTCGTTCACGGATGGCTTCGTCCGACCGAAGCCGGTGCAGACGCCCCGACCGCGGTTCTGGGGCGGCGGGAGTTCCGAAACCGCGATCAAGCGGGCGGCGTACCGGTGCGACGGGTTCACGGCGGCGGTCACGGTTCCCGAAACGCTCGAACGCGACGTCGACCGCTACTACGATGCCGTGGAGGAGGCCGGCAAGGATCCCGACAACGCCGACGTGACGATCATGGTCGACGGCTACGTCGGCGAGACCACGGCGGAAGCGTACGAGGCGCTCGACCCGTACCTGCTCGATCTCACGGCGAAGTACCTCGAGTGGGGAAACCCCGAGTTCGAGGGGCGACCCGGGTTCGAGGACATCGAAGACCAGCTCGCCGTCGGAACCGCGGCGGAGGTCGCAGAGAGGATCGAGACCTACCGGGACATCGGCGTCGACCACGTCATCTTCCGGACGCAGTTCCCCGGCATGGATCAAGAGACCGCCCTCGCGAGCATCCGGCGGTTCGGCGAGGACGTCGTCCCCCAGTTCCGGTGACGCGAAGCGGGCACGTCGTGCCGCTCGGGTCGACTCACCACTTACTGGAGGAGCGCCTCTCTGACAGCGTCCGCGTCGTCGTCGATGTGCGTCGGCCGCGGGTCCTCGTTCGGCGCCTCCTTCAGCCCGTGCCCGGTCACGAGGGCGACGACCAAGTCGTCGGATGCGACGTCGGGACAGGCGTCCAGGGCTGCCACGCTCGCCGCGCTCGCCGGCTCCGCGTACACGCCCGCACGCTCGGTGAGTCGGGCGCGCCACCTGTGAACGTCGTCGTCCGGGAGGGCGATCGCCGTCCCGCCGCTATCCAGAACGGCCCGTCGGGTGTGCTCGCCGTCCGCCGCGTACCCCCGAAGCGGATCCGCGATCGCATCGATGTCGGTCGTGATCGGCTCCGTCCACGCCGTCACGGACTCCCCGCGCTCGAACGCCCGGACGATCGGATGACATCCCCGAGCCTGAACGCAGAGCATCCGGGGAGCGGACTCGACGATTCCCGCCTTGGACAGCTCTTCGAAGCCGGCGTAGGTTCCGCCGAGGAGCGGCCCGGCACCGACTGGCACCGAGACCCAGTCGGGTGCGGCTCCGAGCTGTCGGACGAGTTCGAAGGCGACGGTTCGGTTCGCGGAGGCGACGAACGGATTCGCCGAGTAGACGGCCGTCGCGTTCAGGATTCGGTCGTCCGCGACGCGCTGGCTCAGCGCGAAGCAGTCGCTGAACGTTCCCTCGACGGTGAAGATGCGCGCGCCGGCCGCCGCGGCCTGCGTCAGCTTCGCCGTCGACGTTCCCTCGGGGACGAGGACGGCACACGGCGCCGACGCGCGCGCGGCGTACGTCGCCACGCTCGTCGCGGTGTTTCCCGTGCTGGCGACGACGACAGACTCGAAGGACGCGTCGTCCGCGCGGACGTGAGAGAGCGCCAACGAACTCCCCCGGTCCTTGAACGAACAGGACGGGTTTAGCGACTCCAGCTTCGCGTACGCGCCCGAGGGTAACGCGCCGTCGTCCAGTTCGAGCAGCGGCGTCTCGCCCTCCCCTAGCTCGACGCGCGATTCGACCGCCGGCAGCGCGGCCCAGACATCGTCCGATACCGCCGTCCGCAGCGCGTCCGGGTCCGACTCGCGGTAGCGGACGAAGCTACCGCACGCCGGACACGTGGCGCCCAGCGACGGATTCGGCTCCCCGCAGGCGGTGCACGCGAACGGCATCTACAGGAGCGCGGCCTCCGTTCGCGGGTCGAAGAGGTGGAGTCGATCGACGTCCGCTGCGACGGTGACCGCGTCACCGACGTCGACGCCCGCCATCACCGCTTCGTCCGCTGATTGAACCACGATGTCGGTGTCGATATCGGCGTCGAGGTAGTACCAGTTGAAGTCGCCGAACGTTTCGACGATCGTGACCGTCGCGTCGATGGTCGGTGTCCCGTTCCGAACCGGCGATCGGTCGTCGAGGAGGACGCGAAACGACTCCGGTCGAACGCCGACGCGCACGTCGCCCTCGTCGACGTTGTCCCGGAAGGCGTCGCTGGCGCGGGCCGGGATAGTCAGCCTGAACGCGCCCGCGTCGAGGTACGTCTCCTCGTCCGTGACGAATGTCGCGTCGAACAGGTTCATGCTCGGCGAGCCGATGAAGTCCGCGACGAACTCGTTGGCCGGATTGTGATACAGCTCAAGCGGGTCGTCGAACTGCTGGAGCCGCCCGCCGTTCAGGAGGAGGATCTCGTCGGCGATCGTCATTGCGTCCTCCTGGTTGTGCGTCACGTGGATGAACGTCGTCCCGAGCTCCTGGTGGACGCGCGCGAGTTCGGTCCGCATCTCGAGCCGAAGGCGCTCGTCGAGCGACGACAACGGTTCGTCGAGCAGCAACAGCTCCGGCTCGCGGACGAGGCTGCGGCCGAGCGCAACCCGCTGCTGTTGGCCGCCGGACAGTGCCGCGGGCGATTCGTCGAGTTTGTCCTCGATCCGGAGAATCTCCGCGATCTCGACGACGCGAGCCCGCCGCTCCTCCCGGTCGACGCCCCGCATCCGCATCCCGAACGCCAAGTTCTCCTCGACCGTCTTGTGATCCCAGAGCGCGAGGTTCTGGAACACGAGGCTCAGATCGCGCTTTTGCGGCGGTTCGTTCGTCACGCGTTCGTCGTTGATGAGTATCTCGCCCTCCGACGGCGTTTCGAGACCGGCGATCATCCGGAGCGTTGTCGTCTTCCCGCACCCGGACGGACCGAGAATCATCGTGTACGCGCCGTCGCTGAACGACGCGTCGATGCCGTCGACGGCGACGACGTCATCGCCGAATCGCTTGCTGACGTTCTGAAGTGTCACTTCGCCCATGATCAGACAGCCCCCGTTCCTTTCGCAATGCCCTTGCCCAGGTACTTTGCCATCAGCCAGAACAGCGCGAGGACCGGGAGCGTCGCGATGACGCCGACGGCGCTCAACAGTCCCCAGTCGACGGCGTACGATCCGAGCAGCTGGAACAGTGCCACAGGGACGGTGTGGCTCGCGGACGACGTCATCAATACGTACGCGAACATGTACTCACCCCACGACATGATGAACGCAAACGTTCCAGCAGCGATGATGCCGGGCGTCGCCTGCGGAATCGTCACGTGACGGAACGCCTGTAACTCGGTCGCTCCCTCGACGAGCGCCGCTTCCTCCAGTTCGCGCGGGACATCGTCGAGGAACGCCTGCAGGATCCACAGACAGAACGGTAAGGCGAGCATCGAGTGGAGCACGATGAGCGTCACCGGGTTGCCGAGCATGTCTAGCGTCGAAGCAAGCTGGTACATTGGAACGATGAGCGCAACGTGCGGGAACATGTACGTTAGGAGGACGAGCCGAGCTGCCGCCCGGCGACCGGGGTAGGCGAAGCGCAACACGCTGTAGGCTCCGAACAGCGACGCCGCCGTCGTCAGGATCGTCGTTCCGATGGCGACGACCAGGCTGTTTTTCACCGCGTTAAGGAAGCCGATCTCGATCGCCCGGTCATAGTGAGCGATCGTGATGTCGGCCGGAACCAATGTGATATCGCCGTACAGAAGCGAAGATGGCTCGAACGACGACTTGAGTATCCAGAGGAAGGGAAAGAGGAAGGCGACGAGCACGACTGCGAGCAACAGGAACCGAGCGCCCTCCGCGAGTCGATCGACGGTGACGTATCCTGCTCTCATGCAAATTCACTCTCCTTAAATTCGCGCTGTCGGAAGTACAGTACCACGAACACGACCAAGAGCAGGAACAACACGACGCTGATGGCGCTCGCGCCGCCGATGTTGCGGAGGTTGAACGCAACCTCGTAGATTAACACAGGAAGCGTCGTCGTGACACCCACAGGCCCACCGCTCGTGAGCAGCCAGATAAGGTCGAAGATGTTGAACGTGAGCAGGAAGCCGATGAGGCCAAGAATGAGCAACGAGTTCGTGAGGTGGGGATACGTCACGTGGTAGAACTCGGCGAGACGACCCGCGCCTTCAATCCGCGCAGCTTCGTACTCTTCGCGAGGGATCGTCTGCAAGATCGCGAACACGACGAGCGCGACGAGTGGTGCCCACCGCCACGTATTGATGAGAATGACCATCGGGAACGCCAGTTCCACTTCCGAAAACGGGTTGACCGGCGCAGAGAGGATCCCACCCTCCAGCAGCCACGCGTTTATCGGCCCGTACGAGGCGTTCAGCACCCACTGCCACGCGATCGCCGTGACCGCCGTGGGAATCACGAAGGGGATGAGCATCAGCGTTCGAACGGCGTCACGACCGAAGAAGTGGCGGTGGAGCAGGAGCGCGATGCCAATGCCGACGACGCCCTGGAGCACCAAGTTGGCAACGGTCCAGACGACGCTCCGTCCCACGACGGTCCAGAAGGTGTCCTGACCAAACAGCCAGCGGTAGTGCTGGAGCCCCACGAACTCGTTCGTCCCGATGTTCATAAAGCTGATCTGGATCGCACCAAGGAACGGATAGACGAGTGCGACAGCGACGATGGTGATCGCCGGGATCATGAGCGCCATGCCCGTGAGCGGGCGCCGGTCGGATCGACGCGAGCCTCGTCGCCAGCGTTTCGCCGGAAGGTACTCTGAGATACCCATCTATAGCCCCCCGCTCCGTCCGACGCCGAGCACTTCCTGAAGCCGATCCTGTCCCCACGAGGCGGCATCCTGCGGCGACCGGTCGTTCACGACCAGTTGCTGGACGACCTCGGCGAGCACGTGCGATCCCTCTAGCTCCCCCACGCTCGGGATGTACAGGTTGTTTTCCGTGTGGATGTCCCGGAACCCATAGATGGAGGCGTTCGGAAGCGCCTCGAATTGGGTTCTGACCATGTCCTCGTACCGGCTGATGAGGTCGTGATTCCAGTACGAATCGGCGTTCTCGCCAGCCTTCGTCACCGGCAGATAGAGGGTCGGTTCGAGGTTCGCTAGCCACTCGCCGTAGTTTGCGGGATCGTGCATCCACTCGACCCACGTCCGGATAGCGTCCTTCTTCTCCTCGTTGAACACCATGATGTTGTTTACGTAGTGGACGCTGCTGGATCGCCCCCCGCTCTCGACCGGCGGCTGCTGGATGGCTCCGAAACTGTCCGCCAGGTCGGTTTGCTGGAGGCTTCGGATCCAAGAGGAAAAGCCGATCGTGGAGTGGGCGTTTCCCTGCAGCAGGGATCGCTCCCACTCGGCCCACCCCCAGCTGGTCGCGTCCGGCGGGCTGGCTTGGTTGAACATTCGCTTGTAGAAGTCCAACGTTTCGACCGTTTCTGGGGTATCAAACATAATCTTCCCGTCCGGTCCGTACACGTATGCGTCGTTTTCAATCATCAGCGTGTAGAGGTTCTCCGTCGTCCACAGGTTTTTGTTCGCCGGCAGGACGATGCCGAACCGGTTCGCCCCCGCGTCCGTCACCTGCGACGCGCTTTCAAGCCACTCGTCCCAGCTTCCCGCCGGCCACGCGTTGACGTTACTGTACGTGTCTGTTCGGAAGTGGTCGAGGAACACCATGTCCCACATTGGGACGCCCCACGTGCCGCCGTCGTACGTGAAGGGTGTAACTGTGTTGTCGTACAGGTCGCGCTGACCGTCGACCTCCTTGACAATATCGCCGACGTCGACGAGGTCACCCTGCGCCTGAAACGTCATCGTGAACGCGGGGAGGGAGAACATGAAATCGGGCTCGTTGCCCGCTTCGAGGGCACTGCTGAGCTTCCCGAACACTTCGTCCCAGTTCTGCGGCTCCTGGCGAACGCTCATGCCCTCGTGTTGCTCGTTGAACCGCTGGATGAACCGATCGAACACCTCGACCCGGTGCGGAACACTCTCTTGGTGCCAGAAGACCAGTGTGTTCTCATCCCCGCCGTTCCCCGTTCCGCCGCCGTTTCCGCCCTGCTGGTCGGTGTTACCGGTGAACAGGCAACCAGATAGGCCGACCGTCGAGGTCAGTCCCGCCGCCGCGAGGAACCGTCGTCGCGACGACGGTGGTCCTCGACCTTGTGGTATGCGCTCATCCGTCATGGCTAACGGCTCAAACATACGCCGAAAACGGACATAAGCGTTGCGGGCCGGTACAGCGAGTGCAGGAGTGGATGAAATGCCGCGTCGAGCGATTGGTGGTAGATCAATCTGTGGTCCGCCGGATCGCGGTCCCGATCCAGTCGAGGTTTCGGCTCGGAAGCAGCCCGTAGTTGTAGAACGAGATTCTGTCCACCCCAGCGTCCCTGACACCGTCGACCAAGTCGTAAACCGTCTCCTCGTCGTGGACGGCCGGATGACCGGGTAACAGGCCGGCGTGGACCGAAGCGTCAGGCGCGAGTGCCATCGCGGTTTGTAACCGTTCGACCGCCTCCCGCCGAGAGGAGACGTACGCGATCACGGTATAGTAATCGAGTATCTCAGCGTGCTCCTGGAGGTCGATTCCCTGCATCCACGCGTTTTCGACGCCGAAGAACCCGGTGTAGTACCCGAGTGCCGCGCTGTCCACCACGTCGGCGAGATCCGCGAACAGCGAACCGAGCGTGTCGGTGCGGGCGGCGGCGTACGCGCGGACCTCGGGGTGGCGCTCGAACCATTCCGCGACGTCGACGTCGGCCGGGAGCCGTCCCTCGGCGAGATCGACGATCGTCTCCCGGCAGCTCTCGCGGGCGCATCCCACGTCGACGCCCGCAACGCGGGCGTTCTCCCGACAGTGGTCGCAAAAGCAGAGCCCAAAGAGGAACTCCCCGAGCATCCCGAGCTCCGCGTGGAACTTGTCGTGGTGCCACCCGAAGCCGCTGCCGTGGAAGTAGTCGAACGTCTCCAATTCCACCCGCTCAAAGGAGAACCGGTCGGTGAGGTCGCGGACGAGCGCGAGCAGGTACGCTCGCACGTCGGGGTGAGACGGACACAGCCCGAAGACGAGTGGATCGCCGAACGGGTTTGTGAGCGTGACGTCGGGGTGGCGCATCCCGAGTCGGGAGTTGTGACAGCCGACGGTCCACGAGTTCAACGCGAGCGGCGTGTCCGCGAGGCGCTCGTCGATCCGCGCGACCCAGTCGTCGCCGTCCATCACCTCGTTCGAGACCGGCGAGAGGCGTCCGTACGCGTCTCCGGGCCGAAAGTACGAACTCGCGCGGGCGAAGAACGTCTTCCGTCGAGGGTTGTGCGGGAGGAATGGTTGGACCGAGTGATAGTTCGTCGCAAGGTTGACTTCAGTCACGCCGAGGTCGATTAACCGGTCTACGACTCGGTCGACCCCTTCGTCGAGCAGGTCCCAGGGGTACGCCCACAGTGCGAAGTCCATGCTACGACAACGCACGGCAAGCCGCTTACCCGTTACGGTGGATCCGGGGGCGGAGCCGTCCTTGGATCGACGACCTCACGCGTCTCCGCGCGCGATCCGACGGTATCGTTAACACGCACACCCGCGTATCAACGCGCATGAGGCTCGGAATCGACCTCGGGGGGATGTACGAACCGCCCGACTACTACCTCGACCGTGCGCAGTCGGTCGAGGCGGCCGGGTTTGATTCGCTCTGGTTCGGCGATCACTTTCAGCCGTGGTTTCATGACGGGGGACGCGCGCCCTTCGCTTGGTCATGGATCCCGGCGGCGCTCGAACGAACCGACGCGATCCCGATCGGCGTGTTCGTCACGCCGCCGCTGTACCGGTATCATCCGCTTGTCGTCGCCAACGCCGCCGCGACGCTCGACAATATGTACCCCGGGCGCTTCCGCCTCGGCGTCGGCACGGGGGAACGCGTGAACGAACACCCGTTCGTCGACGAGTGGCCCTCGTGGGCCGAACGCGGGACTCGACTCACGGAGGCGATGGAGGTCATCCGTGCCTATTGGACAGCGGACAATTTCTTCGGCTACGACGGCGACCACTTCTCGTTCGACCCGATTTATCCATATGAACAGCCAACAACGGAGATCCCGGTCTACTTCGCCGCGACCGGGCCGAAGAGCGCCCACCTCGCCGCCGAACATGGCGACCACCTCGTCACCATCGCGAGCGTTCCGGACGTCGAATCTCACGTCGTCGAGCCGTACCGCGACGCTGGCGGCGACGGCGAGGTCGTCTTCCAGACTGTGGGCGGCTTCGGCGATGTCGAGCGGCTGGTCGACCGGGTCGCGTCCTCCTTCGCCTCTACGCTGCGTCCGGAGAACCTCGGCGAGCGCGATCCACGGCGGTTGCAGACGTCCGGGGAACGGATCTCGCGCGCGGAGATCCGCGAGGCGTTCCTGTTCGCGTCCACCGCGAACGACGTGCTCGCGTGGCTGGACGAACAGGCGGCGAAGGGCGCAGACCACGCCGTGATCACCGACGTCAGCTTCGAGCAGGAAGTCTTCTACGAGGTTGCGGCCGAAGAGATCCTTCCGGCGCTGTGAACCAGAGCGTTCCGAACGTTGACGATCAGACGGCATCGCGAACGGCGAGACCCCGCTCACTGTAACGGTCGACGTCCGCGTCCATGCGATCTACTACCAATGTTGAAGTGGTCCGGCGGAGAATCCCCGCGTATGCGTATCGAACAAGTCACGATACACCGGTACGAGATACCGCTGGAAGAACCGTTCGTCACGGCGTTGAAACCGATTCCGGAACTCGAACGGGTTTTCGTCGAGGTCGAGACCGACGACGGCGTCGTCGGACTGGGCGAGGGGGCACCCGCCTACGAGGTGACCGGCGAAACGCAGGGGTCGACGGCGGCGGTTCTCGAAGACGTGCTCGCCCCCCAGGTGCTCGGCGAGAACCCCGTCGACGTCGAGCGGGTGACGCGTCAGATGCGGGCGCTCGTCGACGGCGCGCCGAGCGCCCACGCGGCGATCGAGATTGCTTTGCAGGACATTCGAGGCAAATGCGCGGGCCTTCCGCTCTTCCGGTTGCTCGGCGGGAATGCGACGGAGGCGACGATCGACGTGCCGAAGGTCCTTAGCATCAAGTCTCCGGAGGAGATGGTAGCCGACGCCCTCGAAGCCGTCGAAGAGGGGTACGAACAGCTCAAGATCAAAGTCGGTACTGATCCGGCGACGGATGGAGAGCGCGTGTCGGCGATCGCGGAAGCGGTCCCATCCGAGATCAGTCTGAAGGTAGACGCAAACCAAGGGTGGGGCGACGCGAAGACGGCGCTTCGGGCCATCAAAGGTATCGCCGAGTTCGTCGACGTCGTCGAACAGCCGGTCGCCAAGGCGAACGTGGACGACCTCGCCTTTCTCCGCGAGCGCGTCGACGTGCCGGTGATGCCCGACGAGAGCGTCGAGACAGCGAACGACGCCGTCGACCTGGTGAAACGGGGAGCCGGCGACATCTACAACATCAAATTGATGAAGACCGGCGGCATCACCGAAGCGACCCGACTCAACGCGGTCGCGGCGGCGGACGGCCGGCCGACGCAACTCGGGTCGATGGTCGAGGGGCACATCGGAACGGCCGCGGGCGTCCACTTCGTCGCCGCGTTCGAGAACGTCGTCTGGAACGAAATGGTGGGGCCCTTCATGACGACGGAGGGGATAACCGACCTCGACACGAACGTTCCCCGGATCACGGTCGAGGGACCGGGACTCGGGGTGAGCGTCGATCGGAATCGGCTTCGATCGCTCCGCAGCGGACGCGCGGTGGTCGAATGACGCACGACGACGAGAACTCTGTGCCCAGCGACGAAGATGCGCTGCTTCGGTTGATCGCCGATCTCGTCGCACGGCCCAGCGAGAATCCGCCGGGCGAGGAGACGGCCGTCGCCGAGTATCTCGCGGATCGACTCGAAGCCTCGGCCGTCCCCTTCGCGGTCGAGACGTACGACGCCGTGGACGGCCGCCCCAACGTCGTCGCGCGGGCGGGCGACGCGTCCCGCGGCTCCGTGCTACTCACCGGGCACACTGACGTGGTCCCGGCCGACCCGGACGAGTGGAGCGGCGACCCGTACACGCTCAGGCGGGAGGGCGACCGTATCGTCGGCCGCGGGGTGTCCGACATGAAAGCGGCGCTCGCGGCCGAACTCCTCGCCGCGGAGTCGTATCTCCAATCGACGGACGAACCCGGGGAGGTCGTGCTCGGCTTTGTCGCCGACGAGGAGTGGGGCGGTCGCGGAACCCGGGCACTCGTCGAACACGGCGTCGACGCGGACTACGCCGTCGTCGGCGAGCCCACGGACCGTCAGATCTGCGTCGCGCAGAAGGGCGTCGCGCGCTATCGGATCGCTGTCCGTGGCCGGAGTTCCCACTCCGGGCGGCCGGACGCGGGGATCAACGCTATCGAGGGGATGCACTCCGTATTGACGCGTCTCGTCGCGTTCGACGAGCACCTCCGCGAGGAGACGAGCCACGATCTCCTCGACCCGGAGACGGGGACCGTGACCGAGATCAAGGGTGGATCCGCCCCGAACGTTGTGCCGGACCGGGCGACCGTCACCTTCGACTGGCGGTTCCTCCCCGGGGCCGTCGAGAGCGGCGAACCCAGCGAAACCGGCGAAGCCGCCGCCTGGTTCGACGAACGTCTGAACGACCTGCTTGCCGGCGTCGAGCGTGACGGTCGACCGATCGAGCACGACGTCGAACGCATCGTGTTCGCCCGAGCCGCGGAGCTTCCGACCGAACACAAACTCGTTGAGACGATGGCGACCGCGGCGGCCGACGTCGGCGTCGACGCCTCGCCCGTGGGATTCAACGCCGCGACGGACGCGCGGTTCCTGATTCACGACGCCGGGGTTCCCACCGTGCTGTTCGGTCCGGGGAGCATCGAAAGCGACGCTCACACGGTCGACGAGTCGGTTCGAGTGGCCGACGTCGCCGACTGCGCGCGAGCCTACGAACGAGTACTGACGCTGCTGCTCGAGTGAACGACCCACCTTCCCGCTCGCCTGACGGCTCGCGCTTGAGGGGAGGGCTTCCTGCTTCAACGACGCGCTGTGTAGGACCCGAATCGGTGCCTACAGGGAGCGAGTAGGGCAGGGTAGTTCACATAAACCGAATAGCTCTCATAATCACCGCAGCTCCGGGTCGGGTTCGGGACGGCGAGGCGTTCGCGCTTTGGATGTCGGGATGTGCACGCGCGGAACGATAGGATGGTCACGTTTTGGACGGGGGAACGTACATCCCATCGAGCGCCTCGGCGGCCTGGTCGACGCTCTCCTGTCCGTCTTCGAGCCGCGGAAGGCCGTGCCCTGGGAGCAGCGCGTCGATGTCGCGTCCGCACAGATTGCCGATGTCCGATCGGTATGCGGCGAGAGACGATCCGGAGACGTTGAGCAGGCTGATCGACCCGTCGGGGTACACCGCGTCGCCGACGAAGCAAACCCGTCCCTCGTCGGTCTCCGTCACATAGCACACGTGATCCGACGCATGTCCGCGGAGCGAAACGACGTCGAAGGCGCGGCCGCCGACGGTGATCGTCGTTCCCGGGGCGACGGCCCGGTCGGGTTCGTAGTTCGCGAACTCGTAGTCGGGCGGGTACACGCCGTCGCGTTTCGCGGCGACGATTCCGAGCTCCGCCTCGGTCCCAGTCCGAAGCAGGTCGGCGCTCGCGTTCGACGCGATCACAGGAACGCCCGCCCGTTGTAGCGCCGGGCCGCCCTGAGAGTGGTCCGCGTGCGCGTGGGTGAGGAGCGCGCCCACGGGGTCGCCGATCGTTCCGCGAGCGTTTTCGAGCAGCCGTCGCGCTGCTCGACCGCCGCCCATATCGACGAGCACCGCGCCGTCGGGTGCCTCGATCGCGTACACGTTGCAGTCGTAGCGGTCGGTGAGCCTCGCCTCGCCGGATCCGACGAGGGCGAGCGACTCCGTGAGTCGCATGTATAGACGACAGACGGCCTCGACTGTAGCTCTGTGGGTCGCGGTCCACCATCGAAGGGGCGATGGTCTTTCGCCGCACCGACGAAACGAACATATATGCCTCCTGACCCAGAGATACTCTCACATGCCTCCGGACTCATCGGCGGACCTTTCGGTCGACCACCTCGCGGACAGAATCGGCGGCGTCGAGCGGTCGAAGATTCGCGTGATGTTCGATCTCGCGCGTCGACTCGACGATCGAGACCTCGTGCACCTCGAAATCGGCGAACCCGACTTCGATACCCCCGAACATATCACAGAAGCCGCGTACGGGGCGGCCCGAGGCGGAAAAACGCACTACACGCCGAACGCGGGGACGCTCGAACTCAGGCGGGCCATCGCGAAGGCGGCGGCGAAACACGGCGGTGATCCCGTCGATCCGGAGACGGAGGTCGTGGTGACGGCCGGCGCGATGGAAGCGCTCCACCTGCTGATGTTGACCCTCGTGAATCCGGGCGACGAAGTCATCGTGCCGTCACCCTCGTGGCCGAACTACGAGATGCAGGTGAAACTCGCGGGCGGGCGGCCGATCCACACGCCGCTTTCGGCGGAACAGGAGTTCGACCTCGACCCCGAGCGGATCGAGGACGCCCTTTCAGACGACACCGCCGTCGTCGTGCTCACGACGCCGTCGAATCCGACCGGTCGGGTGTACGACCGCGACGCCGTCGAGGCGGTTGTGGCGGCGGCGGCGGACCACGACGCGTACGTCATCGCTGACGAGGTGTACCGACGGTTGACGTACACCGATCGTGCGCCGAGCCTCGCGACGGCCACCGACCATCCGAACCACGTGATCACGGTTGATTCGTGCTCGAAATCGTACGCAATGACGGGGTGGCGAGTCGGTTGGTTGATCGCCCCTGAGGAGGTGGCGACTGCGGTCACGACGATCCACGAAAGCACGACCGCGTGCGCCGCGAGCGTCTCACAGCACGCGGCGGTAGCCGCGTTGACAGGACCGCAAGCGCCCGTCGAAGAGATGCGCGCTGCGTTCGGACGACGGCGCGACTACGTCGTCGATCGGATCGCCGACATTCCAAAGCTCTCCTGCCCTGAACCGGAGGGAGCGTTTTACGCGTTCGTCGACGTTTCGAAGCTTCGCGGGTCGAGTTTCGACATCGCAAAACGGCTCCTGTACGATTACGGCGTCGTCACAGCACCCGGAGAGGGATTTGGTGATGCTGGCCGAGGGTACCTCCGACTGAGTTTCGCGAACAGTCTCGAACGCCTCGAAACCGGCCTCGATCGCGTCGAGACGATGGTCGAAAAGGAGGAAGGGCCGTCGTGATCCGCATTGCCGTCATCGGCACCGGGTTCATGGGCCGGCACCACGCCCACGCGGTGAGGGACCACCCGTCGCTCGCGCTGGAAACGGTGGTCGATATCGACGAGAAACGCGCGACGGACGTCGCGGAGCGGTACGGGGCCTCGCGCGCGCTCACTGACTACGAGACGGCGCTCAACGGCGTCGACGCGGCGATCGTGGCGACGCCCGAGTCGGCGCACGCGGAGCAGGCGCTGGCGGTTCTCGACCGGGACCTCCCCTTGTTACTCGAAAAACCAATCGCAGCGACGGTGGCGGAAGCGGCCGCGGTCGTCGAGCGAGCGAAAGAGATCGATGCGACCGCTGGAGTCAGCTTCGTCTTACGGTACGATCCGGCGTACGCCGCGGTCCATGAGGCGGCGGTGACGGGCGAGCTAGGCGATCTCGTTAGTTTGCGAGCCAAGCGGGGAATCACCGCCGCGGAGTCGCGGCGAATCGGGACTCGGGGTCACCCGCTGTACTATATGAACGTTCACGACATTGACGCTATACGCTGGACCGTCGGCGAAAACGGTGCTGTGCGACGCGTTATGGGCGTCCAGCGGCGCGGTGAGCTTGACGAGATCGATGTTCCAGACGCGACCCAGGCGCTCCTCGAATTCAGTAACGGGACGATCGCCAGCGTCGAGGGCTACGGAATCCTACCGGCGGATGTTCCAGGGGGAATTGAAGCCTCGTTCGAGGTCGTCGGCACCGACGGAACGGCGAGCGTCGAGACGCCGGGTAACGCCGTGACGATCCACGGCGACGGGTACGATCGGCCAGACACCCGACACTGGCCGGTCGTACATGGACGGATGGACGGAGCCGTGCGGCGACAGATCGATTGGTTCGCGAACGCCATCAAAGGTAAGGGCGAGATGCTGGCGACCCTCGAAGACGGGTATCGCGCCCAGGTCGTAGCGAAAGCGATTCGAACGGCCATCGAGGAAGGAAAATCCATTCCTGTCGGGTGGGACGACGCATGATCGTGAGGGCAAGTGAACTACTCCGACCTCCCGCACTCGGGCCTACCCGGCCCTCGCTTGTTGAGGTCGGAGCTTCCTGTTTCTGTGTCGAAACTTGCACCCGAAGGCACAGCGGTTCCAGACTCCGCAGGCGACTTCCCGTTACGGGTGGTTCGGAGTGTCCCACTCCTACCTGTTGGACACTCAGCCACAACCGACGGTGCGCGCTTATTGTCGCGCTTGAACACCGCCGGGAGTGTGGTGAGCATCGTACTACCTGCTTCGACCGCGCGGGTAGTAAAGTTGCCGCAGGCAGTGAACGTGAACTATGCGGGCGCTGTATCCCCTCCCTGCTCGCGGCTTCGCCGCTCGCTGAGGAAGGGGGCGTAGCGCCCTCGATTAAAGCTAAACCGAGGGCTGGTTGAAACCGAGAACCGACCGAAACCGAGAAATGGCCGAAGTCGACGGTGTCGGATCGACGCCCGCACGAATAACGTTCGTCGAGGCCTAACGGCTCAGTATGTCTCTCTCGGAATCGGAACGGGCGTTCGTCGACGCGGCTCGCGTGGGACGGATGGCGACGGCTGACGCGAATGGGCGTCCCCACGTCGTCCCAGTCTGCTTCGCGTTGGTCTCCGATATCCTCGTGACGCCGATTGACGAGAAGCCGAAGGTGGTGGGCGGAGTGGAACTTCGACGAGTTCGCGACATCGACGAGAATCCTTTCGTCGCCGTCGTCGTTGACAGGTACTCGGAGGACTGGGAGGCGCTTCGCTGGGTCCAGATCCGCGGCCGCGCCGATCTCCTTTCGCCGGACGAGGAAGGCCACGCCGACGCGATTGCGAAGCTTCGGGCGAAGTACGACCAGTATGCGGACCACGCGCTGGAGGACCGCCCGCTCATTCGCGTCGTTCCCGGTCACACCGTATCGTGGCGCTCGTGAAATTTCCACCATGTCGATGCCGAAAAAGCCCCGCAGCCAAACAAAATCGCACGAAAATAATCGTACAACTTTTCTGCGGACGTTCCATCTTCACGGTTGTTCGTTTCTGGTTTCGCGGTCGTTTGTACCTTCCCGTTATTCGCCTCTTCACGACAGCGTGACTACGTTCGCTCGATTCGCGCGTGTTTTCGCTCGCCGGCGATAGTTCGTACCGAATTGAGATGCGACGTAATCGACGTGTCCACGAACCCGTGTAGTGGTCTCTCAGGAGAGCGGCGTCGAATGCGCAAATACGATCGATTGTCGGGGGAAGTACCATGAGTCACCATATTCGTGAGATTTTCGCTTCTTTTCCTTTATAACTTCGTTTGATATCGTGTCAAAACGGCGAATATCCAGGTCTCGATCCCCACTTCCGTTGCTTGCTTCACCTTCCGTACTGTACGACATCTCGGTTACGAATAGGTCCAATTACTTCGGTCGAATATTCTGTCATAGGTCGGGGAACCACGAATGGTTGTGTGCTCGTCTCCACGAATCGCCGCTCGCCCGAAACGTTCGTACAAAGTCACTGGTAGAGCGAGTGGCCTATATAGAGTGTGCCAAAAAACTGAAAACAGCGTGTTTCTGGCCTAGCTGCGGTGCGCTTCTGAATCCTCAAGAACTCGTTTCTGACGCCACGAGCGCTTTTTAACGCGACGACGTGCCGGTTGTTCGGCTGGATACGAGTTTCTGGAGCGTAGTCGAATCACTCCAGAATAATCAGGGTAGTGTTGGTACTCCGTAAGCTACCCACGACTACAGTCGTGGGCTTTCTCGCCCTACAGTTATGTGAATACACTCTTGATCGGGGGTGTGGGGTCCGATCAACAAGGGTTAGACTCCCGTTATCCGGTAGTCCGTTCAGGCGAGAACGCACAGGGCATCACGGAACACGCCATCCGTCTCGGACGGTGAGCGGACGAGGGACGGTACGAGCGGATCGCAACCACGCAAGGCAGGATCTCCAGATTACGTCAGGCGATGTCCTCCAGACGGCTATCGCGCAGGACGGATTTCAGGACGATCCCCGTGTCCTGAACTAAGCGGTGTTCGAGATAGCTCCCTTGACCCCGCCCCCCGCCAGTCCGCGTGGATTCGACGACGCCGAGGAACGCCTGTTCTTTCAGGAGTTCGTAGACTCTGTGTTCACTCAGTACGCTGGCGTCGATTCGCTGTGCGATTTCCTTGTATCGATCGTAGATTAGACTCGTCGAGAAGGCGTCTGTGCGCGGATTCTCCTTGGTCAAAAGGGCGAGAGAGTACAGGATGAATTTTACTTGTGTCGTCGACCCGCGGAGGAGTTCTTCGAACCGATCGACCTCGGCCCACTCCTGTGCGTCGCGAACGTGATCATCGGTGACCGTTTCGACGTTATCTCGTTCGGCGAGTTCGCCCGCGTGCCGGAGAATCTCGATAGCCTTCCTGGCGTCGCCGTGCTCCTGTGCGGCGACGGCCGCGGTCAGCGGAATGACGTCACCGGAGAGAACGCCTTCGTAGAACGCGTCACGACGGTGTTCCATGATTTCGCGGAGCTGATTCGCGTCGTACGGTTGGAATACGAACTCCTCTTCGCGAAGGCTGGATTTGACGCGCTCGTTCAGTCGGTTTCGGTATTCGATTTTGTTGCTCACCGCGATGACGCCGAGATGGCAGTCCGCCTTGCCCGATTCGCGGGCGCGCGAAAGCTGCATTAGGATGTCGTCGTCGTCGAGGCGGTCGACCTCGTCGAGGATGATGATGACAGAATCGTAGACCGCGTTGAGAATCTCCCAGAGGTAGTCGTAGTATTCGCCGCTGCCGATGCCCGCGCGTGGGATGTCGAAGTTCGTGCGATCGGTTTCGTTGAGCGACCTCGTGACCGTTCTGGCGACCCTCGTCTGCGTGTTGTGTTGTGCGCAGTCGACGTAGACCGCCCCCACCGAAACGCCGTTAGACTCCGCAGCACGTCCCGCTCGTTCGGTGACGTGACGTGCGACGAGCGACTTCCCAGTCCCCGTCTTCCCGTAGATCATCACGTTGTTCGGCGGATCCCCGCGAACGATCGGACGGAGTTCGGCCGCGACGGCCTCTATCTCCTCGTCGCGACCGACGATACGAGCGCTCTCGGGGACGTGGCCCACTTTCAGGAGCTCCTTTCGGGCGAAAATCTTCGCTCGGTCCGGATCGTCGTCGTCGAGATGGAACAGGGGATCCTTGGGGGGGTCCTCGAACCGATCGTCGAAGTCTGAGAGCTTTGGCGGTTCTTCGGCCATCGATGTGTCATACCCCGTGACCCCGCCACTTAATGGTTCGCACACCTCAGCAAGAGTGTAAATCGACGTGGAACGGAACCGTGACGCTATTTCGTGCAAATATCACCGATCGTGGACTTGGAGGTAGTCACGAGTGATAGATCAGGGTGTCGGCGAGGCCGGTCAAAGTATCGGTGAGGTCGATCAAGATGTGAAGTGCCTCGGGGACAATCCCCGAGGCGTCACCGTTTTGTTTGTGCCGTCCAGAAACGGACGGACAGACGCAGGTGAATTCAATTCCCCTCGACCTTCCCGAAATGGGTCGGCTGGAATTACCACCCGAACACTCGCTGTGTCCGTGAGGGTCGGTCGCTCCACCACGACCCGACAACACCCGTCCCACCACGTCAAGGACGCGGGTTTTGAGAGGTGTCGCATTCCTCGCAACAGCGCGCAGTTGCTTCGGAGTAAGGTCTGTAACCCACCTCGCAACTGTACTCACCAATACGGTGGGATGAGTCAGATAGCTTACGCGATTCATCCTCGGGGTCAAGCCCCGAGGCACTCTCGCTGTATCTCCGTAATGTCATAGAGGTCGGTCGACGTGAGACGGTCGACACCCCTCGTCCAGAGTGTAAACGCACGAGATCGATCGATGATCAGGGTGTCGTCGTCGTGGTGGTTTCGACGGATTCATCGGTTCATCCGCTCCGATCGAAGCGGCACCCCTCGCCCAAAGTGTAACCGGGAAGCGTAACTGAGAGCGATCGACGATTACCTGCTTAGAATTCGAGAACGTCGTCTGACGCACGGCAGACACCCCTCGTCCAGAGTGTATTCCGACCTTCGGACGGGCGAGATAGCGATCGATCGTTATCATACGAACCCCACGAGCCCTACACCCCTCATCCAGAGTGTAACGAGCTGGCAGTAAGGTTTGATGTTCGGGATGTCGAGAGCAGAAGTGACGGAGAATGACGGGAAATAACGGAGAATATGGGAGAATGGCGAGAGTTGGTGATAGGGGTCCTTCATTAGAACAGTCCTCTCATCGGTAGATGATCGTTCTCTGGTAGAGACAACATTATTAGTGTGAATAAGAAGATTTATTACGCTACCCGTCCAATTCATCCTAACTACATTCATAACAACGAATACGACGAATGACTCATTCGTCGGGTTGGTCGTGAACTCGGCCTCAATTTATCCGTGATCTCTGTCCTGCGTGTGGCTGCAAAGTGGCTCCTTTTCGGCTAAATTGGGATTTTCTTTCGACGTCCACCTCGATTTCATCTGGACGCAAACCACCTCCACTCTCACAGCTTTACACTCTGGACGAGGGGTGTGGGGCCACCTTCCCCCTCGCCCTGATCCACTGTTGGTTCGCGCAGAATCTACCGCTTAGCGCCGTCCTGAAGACCTCCGGGCGGTTCGTCAACTGTTCCCCTTATTCAGGGTGGCGTCACGCGACTGCGACCGCTTCACTCCTCTTGCGGTAGCGTCCTTTGGATGATATCGTGCTACATCCCTCTCTGCGCGGTGGGACGCGTAACCCGTGTCTCGGACCGGTCCGTGAAACAAGTGCAAATAAAGGCTTCAAATGATTGTTCCAAACGATGATTTCAAACGGCTGTTTCAATCGATACAATCAAACCTCCCCTCTCATACGAGATCCAGCTTCGACCCTATCTCAAATGCGTCTCCATCCGTCTTTCTCGGCGATCCCTGCTCGAAAGGCCAAAATCCGTCGCAATCGGGGGTGAGCGCCTGCGAGAGCGAAGAAAATGTGCGCGATCACATAACTGTAGAGCGAGGAAGCCCACGACTTGAGTCGTGGGAGGAATCGCCCATCTGTAGTTTCTGTCGCCCGTATCGAAAGAAATAGGCTTTCTCGGGGCGGTTTGTACGACACTGCCGAGCGGCCAAAACGGACGCTTGGTAGGGGCCTCCGTAGGCAGGCCCTGAACTCGGGGACTAAGACCGCGAACGTGACGCCACTGGCCGCTCCGTTCCCACTGTTGGGATTGAGTGGGAGATAAGAACACCGGGAATTAAAGCCGGGTGTGTCGGCTTCGGACGCAGACCACGGGACGGAACACCACGCAGGAATCCCCTCCGTGTGCCCGTCCTGCCGCCGTGAACCGCCCCCACGAGTGACCGAGTCGTGCGCCGAAACCGTCGGGGGAAAGCCCACGACTGTAGTCGTGGGTAGCTTACGTAAATAGCATCGCCACTGTTCTTCCCTCGGGAGCCCCGACGACGAGACGAACCTATGACCGCGAACAACACAGACGAACCGAACGATCGGCAGGGAACCGAGACCGAGGAGATCCGCCAATCGAGAGAATCGTCGACGAGATACGCAACCGTATTGTTGGAACTTGGAGACGAGGGCTCGGACGCCACTGACGATTCGATCGCGGGATCGCCCGCCGTGACGCGGGAGCGGTTGTACCACTTCAATCCCGTCGACGACGGGACGGTCGTTATGCTCTCGGACCTTCGGGGGAACCTCGACCGGGCTCGAACGGCGCTCGCGTCGGATCCGAGTGTGTTGAATTACGACGTCGTCGACCGAGGGGACGGTGAAGGATTCGCGTACATCCACTGTGAACTCCGGGACCCCGTAAAATCCCTCGTCTCGACGCTCCACGAGTACGAGATCGTGCTCGACACGCCCATCGAGTTCGCGGACGGCGGAACCGCCCGCGCAACGCTGATCGGCGAGGCGATACCGCTCAGAGAGGCGCTGGACGCCATCTCCGGGCTCGTCGAAGTACGCCTCGAAAGGACTGGCGCGTACCATCCCGATAGACGGGACCTCGGATCGCGGTTGACCGACCGCCAACACCAGATACTTTCGATCGCGGTCGACTGCGGCTACTACGAGGTACCGCGTCGGGCCACGCTCGAGGACATCGCCGCAGAAGCAGGACTCAGCCGAGCGACGGTCGGTGAACACCTCCAGAAAATCGAGGCGGCGGTTCTCTCCCGGGTCGCCCGGTAACTCGTGCGGACTCGAATCCGAACGAATTCGAACACCCGCGTTCCGTACACGCGAGAACCTTCGTTTCTCAATTAGTTCGCCCCGAGGCGGTTCACTCCCCCTTCCGGGGAAGCCACGGACGAGGCGCGAATTCGAAGTCCGCGACGACGGGGAGGTGATCCGATCGGTACTCCCCTGCCCGGACGTCGAGGGTCCGATACTCGTGAACCGAGGCTTCCTCCGTCGTGAAGACGTAATCGATTCGATCCTCAATCTCGGGGGTGAACCCGTGGAACGTCCCCCAGGGCCCGTGCACAGAGCGCGTGGTCGTTTCCCTCCGCGGATCGACGAGCGGACTCCCGGTACCGCCGGCAATCCCGGTCAGCAACTGGTACGGTTCGTCGCTCGGTTTCGAGTTGAAATCCCCCGTTATGACGACCTCCTCTTTATCGGCTGCGCGCTCGTGTGCGCGCCGCTTGAGGAGCCGCGCGGACTCGCGGCGGGCCCGCTCGCCGACGTGTGAAAAGTGGGTGTTACAGAACCACACGCGCTTTTTCGTCTCGCGGTCGGACAGGCTCGCCCAGGTCGTCACCCGTGGGAGATCGGCGTCCCAGCCGACGCTCGGCTCGCGGGGCGTCTCCGAGAGCCAAAACGCGCCCGTTTCGAGCGCCTCGAATCGGTCTTTTCGCCACGCGATGGGGACGAATTCGCCTTCGCGGTCGCCGTCGTCGCGACCGACGCCGTACCACTCGTAGTCTTCGAGCTCCTTCCGGAGGTAGTCGTACTGGTTGGGCTGCGCCTCTTGAACCCCGAGGAGTCCCGGATCGAGCGTCATGACCGTTTCGACGACTCGGCTGCGCCGTTCGTCCCACGGATACTCGTCTTCGGGATTGTCGTATCGGATATTGAACGAGCACGCCCGCAGAGCGTCCGATCGAGCACCGGTGCTGGGCCCGCGAGCGCTCGCGCGAGTCGTCGCTCCGAGTGTCGTTAGTCCCCCGAGTATGAACCGTCGTCGTGACGTGGTAAGCGCGAAACGCATCAATTCGTCCAAAACGAGTTTATTATATTTAATTTGCTATGAATAATATATTATACTCTGTACGGCTCTTCTTCGCCCGGGAGCGGCTTCGAAACGGCCGGACGCCTCTGTGAACCACCCTGCCCTGTCCCTACTCACACTCCTCACGGTCTCTCTGAGTTGGTGTTGTGAGTGAATAGGTGAATAGACGTATAGGCGCATAGTTGTCTTGTTGATTTATTCACCTATGTCTGACATACGTTTTTGTCGATGGATACGAACAGTCGTCTATGCGCCTATGCGTCTCAAACCAAAAAGGCGGGACGGGAAAGACGACCGTCGCGGTCAACGTTGCAGGAGCGCTTGCAAACCGTGGCAACGACGTCCTCCTCATCGATCTTGACCCGCAAGGCTACGCTACTGAGGGGACTGGACTCGGCGATGCGTATGATGAAGACTCGTTGACGCTCCATGACGTTCTTCTTGAATTGGACAATATCGGGCGTCTCGGCGAGCTCATCCGCGAAGGTGTCGAGTTCGATGTTATCCCTTCAAACGCCACACTGACAGCAAAGAACACACAAACCCAACTGCAACAAGCAAAGGGAGGGGAACGTCGCATCGGAATGGCTCTCGATCGCCTCGACCGAGAGTATGACTTCATTGTTATCGACTGTCCTCCTGGTCTTGGCGCGCTCACTGACAACGCGTTACTCGCGACCGGTCATGTCTTGATTCCAGCGGAGACGAAAGGGACGTCCATGCGAGCACTTGAGCTGCTTCGCGATCAGATCGATAGTCTCGCCCTTGTCTTCCCTGACAGCGAGATCGAGCCAGTTGGTGTCGTTGCGAATGAAGTCCGAACGGATGGCGTCTCTGAACAAATGCTCGAGTGGTTTAGCGAGGTCTTTGGAGATGCAGTCCCGATCTACGAGGTTCGAAAGCGTGTTGCCCTTCAACGAGCGCTAATGGCAGGACGGTCGATTCAGACTCACGACGAAGAGTGTGATATGGAAGCGGTTTTTGATGAGATTGCCGCGGATTTGGAGGTGAAAGTACATGAGTGATAACGACCGCGCCGAGAAGCTTGCTGGTCGGTGGGGTGGCAGCAACACGCCCGATGACTCAAGCGTTGAAGACGCCGCAGACGAACAGGCATCACAGACGAATAGTCGAATAGACGAACAGGCGACTCAGTCGAATAGGCACATAGACGAACAGGCAGACGGTTCATCTCAGTCGTCTTCTACTCCCTCACAGACGGCTGAGCAGCTTTCGACGCGAGAAATGAAGTCGCAGATGGTCTATCTTCACCCCGACTTCTACCAGGAGCTGGATCTTGCGTTCGACGAATTGAACCTTCGATACAAGCGCGAGCACGGCGAGACACTTGAGAAGAACCGCCACTACTTCGCAGGTCTCCTCCGTCTCGGGTTTGAACAACTTGGTGATGTTCGTGAGCGTGAGCTTGCTGAGCTCACTGAGGATCTCAATATCCCACATCGCTAGGCACAAATCGCAGCCGATCCTTTCACCGAAGCCGTCTGCTAGGAGAATCCAGGTTAGGCGTGTGGAAGGGCCGTAAAGCCGAGTGTGCGGAAGCCTGCGTCGTAGCTGAAGATATGATCGATCCCATAATCATCTGCCTGGACTGCAATCACATGATCGGTGAGTGAAATGGCTTGGTCCTCATACTCGCGGAATTGATCGAGTGCACGGTCGACCAGTGATGGTTCGGCGTCGAGAACGCGAACGGTCTCGGTTTCAAGCACTCGTTCTACCGCTTGATGGGCAACGCGCGCGTCCGCGTGTGAGAGTAACAACGAGATGATTTCATCGAGCACGTACTGATTCGTGACTAATGGATAATACGGGAGGTCGTTACTTCCGATCGCTTGGATTACTGGCCGAACTTCCTCGTGCTTTGCTGAGCGGGCATAGAGATGAGCGACGATCGCGTTTGTATCGATGAAGAGTGGAACGCGCCCATGAAAGTCGTCTGCCGGTTCAAAGCGTGGAAACTTAGATGACGTCACGACGCTCCCTCACTCGTCGAACTCGCTGAGCGCATCGCCAAGTATCTCATCAGTATCGGCGACCGGAATTGGCTCGCCATGATCACCTTCGAGGCCAGATTCAGCAAAGAAGGGATCATCACGATTGTGCTCGCCACCGTCATTGAGCAGTGGTTCTTCTTCTGTGAGCCACCAGACGACCGCTCGAGCCCCGACTTTCCGCCGAGCAACTCGGCCCTGGTCGTGGAGAACAGTGAGCTTCTGCCTGACGGCTTCTGGCGTACAGTCAAGTATCTCCGCAATATCTCCTGCGGTGGCGACTGGATCGTCGACGGTGCGCAGTACCTGTAGAATGCGCTCTGGCGTGACCGTCTCGACGAATTCACCGGCGTCGTTCCGCACTCGTTCACTCATGCTTCTGTCTTTGAGTTCAGGCGACTTAGGCCTATTGGTACGTACGAACAGGAAATTGCTTCTTACCTATTGGCACGTACAAATTGGTAAGAAGGACTAGTCTCTCGGGGCGTGGAAACGTCCAGGTGCGCCAACACCCGAACTGGCTTTCTCTATGGCAGGAAGACCATGTCAACGAACCCGTCCACCACAAAGAAGCTGGGAGTAGCGGTGGGCTCAGTGGGCGCCATGTGGTTGGATTGTGGTACAGTGTGGGGGTAGATAAATTCACTGTACATTACGCGTCTAACGCATAGTACCATCTCAAATATCCCTTCTCCCGATATCGCCACCTACAGGCGATCTACCTTCCTTGTAGCCAACTATAAATACAATAATGATATATGGAATCTAAACGTCTAAGACGCAGAGTTTCGGAGGATGAGGTTCTGATGCGTGCCTACCAGCATGGTATGTAGGGTATTGTTCGAGTGGAGAATCAACAGACATAGACCAAATCATGCGACGAGCTATGAAAAGAAGGCAGGCATCATCCGGCCAAACTTCGAACTTGTGGTTCAGTCAGTGGTTACGTGTGGAGAGGAGATAGTTCACATCTCTAGTTCTGGTGCACCGCGGAACCAGTAATAGAGTGGTCCCCCAGCTAGCGCTGTGATACTGCCAGCTGCAAAATACGTGACTGGATTCATAGAATTGGTCCCATCCCAGTTCTCTCTCTTAATCGATGGCACCATCGGAGGTGAGGTAATTGGCCTTGACTCGGTTAACCTCACTTCCCCATTACCATTCGTGTGTACGATGGCTCCGACTATACGTGTACCACGACGCGTGCGGCCCGCCAATTACGAAGCAGGACGACCACAGCAAACGGTGGGTGAGTATGCGTTCAACCTGTAAGCCATTGTTTGGTTGGAGTTCCGACTCCGTTTCCAGTCTGTATCGGTGTATCGCCGACACCGAATACTTATTTAGCTCTTGGTTCAGTATGGTACCATGTGGCACGCAGAAACATGAGCCAGCAGTATTACGATATTGTCGTGGTAGGGTGCGGTATGGCCGGTCTCACGGCCGGACTTCGAGCAGCGGAACTTGGACAGTCCGTGGCGGTTTTGGAAAAGTCTCCAAAAGCGGAGCGCGGAGGACAGACAGGGTACAGTGAGTCGTTCCGCGTCCCATCGGCTGACACTGACCTCACTGAATTTGGCTATGAGTTTGCAGTCCCCGACTACACAGCCGACCAGTTTTACGATGATATCATGGCGCGTACCGACGGTCAAGCAGACCCCGACATCGCACGCACACTCGTTGACAACGCAGGTAGGACAATCGAGTGGCTGACTGAACACGGCGTCGAGTGGGATATGGAGCCGCTTGCGGTTGGATATACCGTCGGCCGGACCTGGTTCGACAACGATCAGCTGGTTGCTCACCTCATCCACGAAATCCAGGACCACGGTGGTGACGTCTATTACGAGACGAGCGCGAGGCGACTGCTTCAGGATGATGCATTTCGGGTAGTCGGACTCGAAGCAGCAAGCGGAGACGAGTGTGTCCGTTTCGACTGCGGAGCAGTTGTCCTCGCTTGCGGCGGGTACGAGTCAAGCCCTGAGAAGCGCGCACGGTATTACGGGGCCGGATTTGACGACATGAAAGTTCGCGGCAGCGGGTACAATACTGGTGAAGCCATTGAAATGGCGCTTGCTGCGGGCGCCAACGCCACCGGCCAGTGGAGCGGGGCCCATATGGCGCTCATCGACGCCAACTCGCCCGACGTCGGCGGAGGTGCGAATCGTGTCGATGGCTATCAATACGGCGTTATCCTGAACGTTGACGGAGAACGCTTCCTCGACGAGGGCGAAGATGCTCGCGCGCACACCTACGCCAAGTTCGGCCGAGAAATTTTCAAGCAACCGGAACACCTTGGGTTCATTGTCCTTGACTCGAAGACGCACGGCCTCGTCCGGGCGACAGGTCCCTCTGAGCCAGCGGTCGCAGACTCTCTTGAGGATCTCTTTGCGCAACTCGCTCTCGATGCGTCTGTTGCACAATCGACCATCGAGACATTCAACGCCGCCTGTGCTCCCGACGAGTTCGATCCACATGTGCTCGACGGCAATGCGACCGAGGGCGATCTCCGTCCGCGAAAGTCGAACTGGGCACTGCCGATAGACGATCCGCCGTACTACGCCTACAAGGTCACCGGCGGTATCACCTTCAGTTTCGGTGGTGTTGAAACGAGCAGCAATGCGGAGGTGCTTGACGACCGACGGCGAGTCATCCCTGGCTTCTACGCGGCCGGCAACGCCACTGGAAAGCTTTTCTACAATAACTATCCTGGTGGGACAGGGCTGACGAATGCCGCCGTCTACGGGAAAATTGCGGCCGAACAGGCCGACACATATCTCGACCAGCGAACCGGCTCCAATTGACGTTGTCCGTCGGTTGGCTCCCCACCATCGGTTTTGTGTCGGTTCGTTACGTTGCGTCTCGATTACAGCCTCTGATCCTTCCCATTTCAGTTGGTCGATACGGACTGCGAGGTTCAGTGACGGGCGTGGTCAGACGGTGGAGCCGACACCTAGGTCTTGGGTCACAGATCAAAGATCGAGATCGGCTAGCTGGTTCACTACGATGAGCAGTACGGAGAACGCCAGGAGTCCGGCAACGACTCCGTAGGCCATCATCCAGCCCTGCGTTTGGGCAACAGTGCCAGTGACGAGGCTGCCTAGTGCACCGAAGAGCATGTACACCGTCCGAACCAATCCAAATCCTTTGCTTCGATCGGTGTCTGGGAGGACGTAGAGAAACCGGCTTAGAACAACAGGGAACCAGCTCAGTCCGATTCCCAAGAGAAGCACCGCGCCGGCTACTCCGAACCAGGGCGTCTCATACAGCAGGAGTAGTAAACCAGCCATCGCAACTAGCATTGATCCGGCGATGACGATGTCGTGACCGACTTTGTCCGAAAGACGACCGGTGAGTGGCTGTGCCATAGCTGACAGAAGAAAAATTACTCCGAATAGCAATCCGGCACTCTGCGTCGTTAGGTGTCGCTGTTCGACGAGAAAGGTTGGGAAGAAAGAGATCACAGCCTGAAACGCAAACGTTCCCGCGGCGGCAAGGAAGATAGTGTAAACAACGCTTGGAGCGGTGAGAAACCCGACCATCGTCGAGAGTGTGACTTGCCTGCGAAGCGACTCGTTTGGAGATTCAGGTCTTGTCGGACGGACGCGCAGTCTGAACAGAACTAGGAGTGGAAGCGCGATCGCTGCACCGAGTAGCGCCGCGACCCGCCAGCTGTACTGAGTGCCAACGTACGCTCCAACAACCGGCGCAACGAGCCCAGCGAGGGATCCAGCGGCAGTTGTAAACCCAATGGCCTGCCCGTGCTTCGAGAAGAGCTTCGAGAGGAGGTTCGCTGCTACCGAGAAGTATAGCCCCGCACCAGCACCCAAGAAAAATACCGCACACCCGAAAAACACGAACGACGGAGAGACTGCCAGCCAGATGCTGCCGACGGCGATTAGGCCGAGCGAGACAGCGATTACTCGCCGTTCACCAAACCGAGCACCAAGCACTCCACTAGGGAACTGAACCAGCGCGTAAGCCACCCACATTCCTGTAAGCGCAAGTCCCACAGCGGCCTTCGACGTTGAGAATGTGTCAAGGATGTCTGGGACAAGTGGACTGATGACGAGTCGGGACGCCATCTGACCGAGGTTTGCGAGCACAACGAGCGACAGAACGGTATTGCGGTATTGCCATTCCACAGATGCCACTGGTTATCTACCTCGGATCTTAATGCGCACGATGGATCCTTCTTCGCCGATGATGCCGGCAGCCGCATGCACATGAGCGATGTATCGTGCTTTCAAGGGCGTATGAACTCGATAGCAGCGCCCTGACCATATCCAACGCACTGCGTCGAAAGGCCACGTTCGGCGCCAGAGCGGCGCATTGCGTGAATGAGTGTCACTGGGAGGCGGGCGCCACTCGCTCCGAGCGGGTGGCCGAGAGCGATGGCACCGCCGTTCACGTTAAACCGCTCATCGGAAATCCCGAGTTCGCGCTGGCAGTAAAGCGTCTGCGATGCGAACGCCTCGTTCAACTCCACAAGATCGTAGTCAGCAACTGTGGCATCTGAGCGCTTGAAGAGGCCTTTGCAGGCTGGGATTGGGCCAATACCCATGACTTCGGGTGGGACGCCAGCAACGTTGTTATTGCCGATCTCGGCAGCGATGTCGAGCCCATAGTCGTCAGCAAATGCACGAGAGGTGATCATGAGGGCCGCTGCGCCGTCGGAGATTTGGGAGGCATTCCCAGCGTGAACCGTTCCGCCATTCTTGAATGCGGGGGGGATTTCCGCCAGTTTTTCCTCGGTGGTGTCTGGGCGGAGCCCCTCGTCCTCGGTGACAGTGCCACCGTCTGTCTTGATGGGAACGATTTCATCGTGGAAGTAGCCCGCCTCTGTAGCCTCAACGGCGCGCTGCTGCGAGCGGGCGCCATATGCATCCTGTTCCTCGCGGGTAATACCATACCGCTCGGCGACCGTCTCCGCGGTCATTCCCATCTCTAGGTGTTCGACAGTGTAGTTGTCTTGCATCCCGGGAATGTCGCAGACGTTGACGTCACGCTGGACACGCGTCATCGATTCTACTCCTCCAGCAATGAGACAGCGCCGCTGGCCAGCACGGACCGCGTCGGAGGCCATCATGAGCGTTTGCGCAGACGAGGCACACATACGGTCGACAGACGTCGCCGGGACGGATTCACCGAGGTTAGAGAGCAGTGCGATGATACGCGCCAGGTTATTCCCTTGTTCCTTGACCTGGCGAACGCAGCCCCACATGAGGTCATCGACCTGCTCGCCAGCCAGTCCAGTTTCATCGAGTATTTGGTTTATCAACGGTATCGAAAGGTCCTCGCTGCGGACATCGGCAAAGACGCCATTGTACTTCCCCTGTGGGGTTCGATACGCCTGGACAATAACCGGATCAGTGTCTAACATGTGAGGGATGGTGAACGTGATTATTTGAAGGAAGATATTCCAGTAAGATCCTGCCCGAGGATGAGCGAGTGGATGTCGTGAGTCCCCTCGTAGGTGTACACCGTCTCCATGTTCGCCATGTGGCGCATCGGCGAGTAGTCGACGGTGATGCCGTTGCCACCGAGCATCTCGCGGGCGACCCGCGTTTGGTCCCGCGCCGTGCGCACGTTGTTTCGCTTCGCCATCGAGACGTGCTGCGGGCGCAAGTCTCCCCGCTCTTTCAGCTCAGCGAGACGGTAGGCGAGAAGCTGGGCAGTCGTAATCTGCGTTGCCATCTCTGCTAGCTTCTCCTGCTGAATCTGGAAGCGCGCAATCGGACCGCCGAACTGCTCGCGGTCCAGCGCGTACCGGCGGGCGGTCTCGAAGCAGTCGCGGGCCGCGCCGACGGCGCCCCATGCGATCCCATAGCGTGCCTGCGTGAGACATGAAAGGGGCCCCTTCATCCCTTTTACGTCTGGGAGCACGTTCTCCTCCGGGACGCGGACGTTTTGAAGAGAAATTTCACCCGTGATCGACGCCCGCAGCGAGAGTTTTTCTTTGATCTCGTTAGTCGTCACCCCGTCGCGATCAGTCTCGACGAGGAAGCCGCGGACTGGTGCCTCCGGTTCTGATTTGTCCCGTGCCCATACGAGTGCTACGTCTGCGATGGGTGCGTTTGTGATCCACGTTTTGGCTCCCTGCAGTACGTAGTCACCGTCGTCGCATTCGGCGAGCGTCTCCATGCCTGTGGGGTTCGATCCATGCGCCGGCTCAGTAAGCCCGAAGCAGCCAACAACATCTCCCGTCTCGAGGACTGGCAACCACTCTCGTTTCTGCTCTTCCGATCCGTATGCGTGAATTGGATACATGACAAGTGCTCCTTGCACGGACGCCATTGAGCGTAATCCTGAATCGCACGCTTCGAGCTCCTGCATCAACAGACCGTAGGCGAGTTCTGAGACGCCCGGAAGGCCGTATCCCTCTAAGTTCGGTGCGAAGAAACCTATCTCTCCAAGCTCGGAGATGAGGTCAGTCGGAAACGTCCCACTGAGCCAGTGGGCGCCAATATTGGGGCGCGCGCGTTCGGCGACGAAGTCGCGGGCCGTATCGCGGATCATCCTCTCCTCTGGAGAAAGCTCCGCCTCTAACCCCACGTAATCGAGCATACTGTTAGCACGCGCCGAAGCAGTCTTAACGCTGTGGAAATCGGTGATTCTGGCGTTTCTTTCGCTTCTCGGCTCCGCGCGTGATCTACCTCACCACAACCGATATGGATGCGTCAGTTAATTCGTAGATGATGTACTCCATTCACCCGATCTGCTGTGGAGCGCTGACCGCACCGAAGTCGTCGCTTACGTATCGAATAGATCGGGGGCGTACGTTCACATTCCCCGTTTTCTCGTTCCTTGTATTACCTGCTGATCCTGACACCGATTCGGTCGTTTTAGTCGACACCGGCCTTAAGGGAACTGACTCCGAGTATATGCGACGCCGGGGGCGGACAGTTGGGGCTCCGGGTGGCGGGCCGGAGCCACTCTGCGCTGGGCTCGACCATCACGGTGTCACCCCGGACGACATCGACATGGTCGTGCTCACTCATCTCCATCACGATCACGCGGCAAACATTGATCTGTTCTCGAATGCCGAATTCGTCGTTCAGCGGAAGGAGGTGGTAGCCGCCAGAAATCCGCTCCCTATCGTCGCGAACGCATATATCGAGGGAACGGTTGAGCGGCTCCACGAATATGAACTCCTACTCATCGACGGTGACGCTCAGCTTCGAAAGGGGATCGAACTGCTGTTCACTCCCGGCCACACCGAGGGAATGCAATCTGTTGTTGTTGAGACGATGGATGGGCCGTACGCGCTGATCGCCGACCTGGCGTACAATCAGCACAATCTCGCCCCGTCTACGTCGTCGATACCTGACGCTGATGGCCGCATGCAGGCGGTGACCTCGATGGACATCGACTATATTCCTCCAGGGACGCATATCAGTATCTTGGATTGTTACGAAAGCATAGCGAAGGTACGGGCGCGAGTCGACAATGTATCAGACCGACTGCTATCGAGTCACGATGCCGAAGTGGTAGACGTACCAGGCTGAGAGCACGCTACGGCTACTGTGTCTAGGAAATACTTATTGAGATTGCTGAAGCAGAGGACTTTGAAAGCCAATGACACGCCATGGGCTGCTAGACGGAGACGTAGCGATCGTGACGGGAGCGGGGCGAAATATTGGACGTGCGATCGCAGCGACATTCGCTACGGAGGGTGCGAAGGTTGTTGTCGTCGATCTGAATGAGGAGCGTGCACACCAGACGGCTGAGATCCTACGTGGTGACGACGCCGAGGCGATGGCCGTAACCGCTGATGTGAGTTCAGAGGCTGATGCTGAGGCAATGGTTGAGGTAGCAGAGGAGGAGTTCGGTGGCGTGGATGTCCTGGTCAACAACGCTGCAGTCACCGAGCGGACGGATTTCTTCGACCTCTCGGTGGAAGAGTTCGAACGGACACTGCGTGTGAACCTTCTGGGGACATTCCTGTGTACGCGCGCAGCAGCCGCGTCGATGCGGTACTCAAGCGGTGGTCGGATCGTGAACTTTGCCTCTACCTCCGCTCACGTTGCACGGCCGAATGCAGCTGCGTATGCATCCTCGAAGAGCGGAGTGCTCAGTTTCACGAAAACAGCTGCTAACGCTCTGGCTGAGCACGGCATTCGGGTGAACGCTATTAGTCCGACGCGAACAGGGTCCCGCGTCGGTAATAACGAGCGGCGATCGGGAGACCCAGATGCTGATATTCTAGTCGGGCGGTGGGGAAGACCAGAAGACCAAGCGAATGCGGCGCTTTTCCTGGCTTCGCCCATGAGTGCGTTCGTAAACGGCACTGAACTCGTTGTGGACGGCGGTGCGCAAGCGAGCACCTACGATAGATGACTGGTTGGTCTCCGTGAGTATTTGACCCTGAGAACGTGACGAACGAATTGAGTTCTTCGAGAGACGACGGGGCTCATAGGTGTGCCAGGTGTGAGGATATATACCGTCTGATCGTCGTATGCGTGCTCAATCGCGTGGTTCAACTCTGTGAGTGTCTTTCCATCCACCGCGTTGAGCACGTCCGGTCGGTCAAGAATGATCTCAGCTCACACGCCAGCGACTGATACGCGACATTGTCAAACGACGTCACGCCCTCGCTTCTGCCAACATTGGTATTAATCTTCCTCGAGAAAGGTGGTCTTTGCAGCAGTCTCAGAGCTACGCCACACTCCGAAGCTATTCGTCCGAGAGAGCGACGGTGCCATCGTGCTCTGGATCTCGGATGACGATAGAAATGTGCCTGAACTCTTCAGTGTCAGTTGCGACGTGCCAGTGTGGTTCGTCTGGAGGGATCGAAACCCAGTCACCTTCGGAGACGACGAATTCCTCGTCCACAGTGGCAACAATGCCTGTCCCGCTAGTTATATAGATCATCTGACAAACTGTGTGCTGGTGGATATTTGTTCGCTCCCTAGGGGCGAAGACGACTTCCCCAGTTGAAAGCACCTTATCGTCAAACGGTTCAGAGAAACCAGCCCGCTTGTGGGCCTGTGTTTCGAACACTGCACCTGTGCGACGCTCGGTCTTGAGATTTGCTGCTCGCCTGATCTCCATGCGCCGGGTAACTCATTCCATTGCCATATAGATAGTCAGTAGGTAGGACCTCACTTGAACGGATCAGTCGTCGACGCGGCCTCCGGTCCAAGTTCGCTGAACTATTAAGACGTCGCTCGTCTTGGTGGCGGTCATGAACGCAACCAACGACTGGTACGAGATCCGAGTGCTCGATGATGGATGCTACGCCATCTGGGAACTCGATCGGTACGCAATGTATCTCGTTGAGGGCGACGAGGAGGCACTGCTGATCGATGCTGGATGCGGGGTCGGTGATCTCCGCGGACTGGTCGACCAGCTGATCAACGTCCCGGTACGCCTGTTTCTTACCCACTCACACTGGGATCACATTGGCAATGCCGCCCAGTTCGATGATGTGTCGGCACACCCCCGCGAATGCACACCAGACGGGACGATCGCCGTCGATGGCGTCTCTGATGACCTCGCTCACCGTCCTACCCAAGCGATCGTCGGGTGGGAGAAAGAGCAAGACGTGACGTTCCCGGACGGGTTTACCCCCAGCGAGTATCGTATCCTCCCAAAGCGTGACGTTCAGCCTGCCTACGCAGGTGATATTGTTGACCTCGGCAATCGGCAACTTGAATTGCTCGCGCTAGCCGGCCATTCGTCGGGCCAACTCGGTGTTCTCGACCGGGATCGGGGCCTGCTCTACGGTGCAGACGTGATCGGTAATGATCGGCGGCTCCTTGCCCACTTTGGTACCGCGTGTCTCCCTGAGTACCTCGGATCGATGCAGCGTGTCCGCGATCTCCACGAGGCTGGAGCATTTGGTAGGCTCGTTACCGGACACAACCGACCTATGGGGAAACGTGATCTGTCGGTGCTTCAGCCGATGGTTGGTGGATTGGAAGCGGTCGTAAACGGCGATGTGAGTGGTGACCGGGTAGACACACGGTATGGGTCAGCGCGCGAATTTGCATTCGCGGAGTTCTCCATTGTCACTCGTGACTGACTGCGTGGGAATGGCCGCGGTAGACACAATACCGGGTGATAAGGTTCTCATCAGAAATAAAGTCAAACTCGCCGACAACTTGGCGGGAAAACGGACCTGACGATGATTTTCCACGAACCTCGACGGTACAGAGCGTGGCGGTGTCGCCGTGATATCGCTGCTGGATGCGGTGATCAGTGTGTGCCACCGATCGCTCTTGCTCATAGTATTCACGGACGGCGCCTCCTCCTATGAGGAGGCCCTGACCAGGCCGCACATGGTGCGCATCGTCGCTGAAGAGCTGCTCAAAAGCGTCGTAGTTCTCTTGGTCGACCGCCCGGTAGTACGCGTCGATAAGTCGGTCGCGATTGTCAACGTTCATACTTCGTTAAAGGAGTGGTGTGGTGTAATCGTTTCCCGATCAATAGTTGCGCGTTAATTCGAGCCGATCGACGGCTGTGTAGTAGGGCCCTCCGAGGCGACCGACGACGTCGAGCTTCTTCATGTCAATCTTACCGTCGGTTAGTACGTCTTCAGAGATGTGGAAATACTCGACCTCGCCGAGAACCATCAACTTATCGTAGATCTCAATGGAGTCGTAGAGGTTGCACTCCATGCTTACGACGGCGTCGGCCACCCGTGGCGGTGACACCCGCCTGCTCTTCGCTCGTTCAACCTCAGCGAAGTCGAACTCGCTCTCCTCTGGCGGAAGTGTTGCCGATGTCTGGTCCATCTGCCGTGCTAGTTGCTCGGTGACGACATTGACAACGAATTCACCCGTGTTCAGGGCATTTCGCGCCGAGTCTTTTAACTCGCCATTCTCCCGGTATTGGGCGTTGAAGAGTACAACCGGGTGCGACGAGGAGACGTAGTTGTAGGAGCTGTACGGCGCAAGATTGTCGACACCGTCTTCGCTCACGGTACTTACCCAAGCAATGGGCCGTGGGGTCACCGCGGACTTGATAATGCGACCGTTCTCGCGGAGAGTAAGTTCCTCAACATCGAATTCTTCCATTTCTACTGAGGATGGACGCGGCGGCTATATGTACGTTTAGGTGGTCAGTCCCCAAGACTCTCAATATGTGCCGGCTCTAGTGTACCCCTTGTAAACCGAGGAGGATGAAGGAATTTTGTCGGCGGAAACGCCGGCTATGCCTTCTCACCGATGGGGGAAACCGCCCGATTGCGGAATATCTGCAAGAAGAAGATGGCCAAAATCACGGCAAATGCGGTGACTCGAAGGCCGTATAGTTGCATATTAGGCAGTGGAAGCGCCGTTCCGAGGCTTGCCACGACTGAGCAAACCACGAGGACGACCCGTTGCACAAGTGAAAGACTGCCGAAAAAATAGTCGATGCTGGCCGCAGAGAGTGCGAGGAGCGATACAAACAAAATGACGAAATTGATTGCTGTCAGCGGAAACTCCCAGTAGAGGATATCTGGATTGATGACGAACAGGTAGGGGAGAATGAAAAGCGGGATTCCGATGAGGACCGATTTATAGCAAGTTCTAAAGAAGTTCGCTCCACTAATTTCTGCAGTGATAATATTAGCGATAGCGACAGGGGGTGTGAGCGCTGAGAGGACTGCGAAGTAGAGGACGTACAGGTGGGCAGTTTCAACACGAACACCGAGATCAGTCAGTGCTGGAGCAATTAGTAGCACAGCAACAATGTAGGCCCCAGTAGTCGGCATGCCGAGTCCGAAGAGGATGGCCGCCAGCATCGCAAGCGGCAGCAACAATAGCAGCATGCCTCCCGAGAGTGCGACAAGCTGTTGGGTGAGTGTGGTAGTAAATCCAGTGACGCTGAGTACCTCAACAAACAGGCCCATCAAGGCCGCAGCCATGGCGATGCCGGCAGCGTTCTGCGAGCCAAGCCGCATCCCTTCTGCGGTATCTGCAACGAACTCGACGAACGCTTTGCGGTATTCGTCGGCGAAGTACATCTTGTGAAACAGCCCAGACACGATAGCGGCACCAATTGCCAAGACGCCGGCATACAGAGCTCCATACCGAAGGAAGACCAATGTATAAACGAGAACCCCGACAGGGAACCACAAGTAGATGCCGCGGATGAGCGTGTTCAGGATCGAGGACGACTCTTTGGTAGCCTGAGTGATATCTGCCAAATTGATTTTATTTGAAGATCCAATGGAGACCTCGTTTAGCCAGTCGTCAGTGTCTGCTCTGCTCGCGTCACTGTCGGATGGTTGATCAATATCACCTTCGAATATCGCCTCGGCGTTCGCCCCCTCCTTATCGGTGATGAAGTAAACGGCTGTGGCGACGGTGAAGTAAAACAGAAGCGCGGGAAACAGACCAATGGTGATGACGTGAAGATAGCTTGTTCCTGTGATTTCCGCCATTAAAAATGCGGACGCTCCCATGATTGGCGGCATAATCTGTCCGCCGCTAGATGCGACTGCCTCGACCGCAGCGGCCGTATCCTTCTTAATCCCCTGCTCCTTCATTAGGGGAATTGTGAGCGCACCGGTCGTTGCGGCGTTGGCGGCTGCGCTTCCATTGACCGAACCCATACCGAGACTTGAGATAACGGCTGTCTGTGTGATCCCTGATTTCATTCGCTTGCCAACACGGGCGCCGAGCCGGATAAAATACTCAAGTGCGCCGTAGGCTTCGAGAAAGCCAGCGAAGAGGATGTAGATCAGGATATACGTCGCGGCGACCTCAAAGATGATGTCGTATAGTCCGGAGAACTGTACGGTGAGCGCGGCGATGAGCGACCGAAGGTCAAGCGACGAAGATTGGAAGATGCCAGGCCAGTAGCTCGCAGTCAAAGCATAAAAGATGCCAAAGAAGCCGACCAATACAAGTACCCAGCCGAATGTTCGTCGAGAAAGGTCAAATACTAGAAACAAGAGTATGAATCCCACCAGTATGTCGATATCGGTGAAGATGCCAAGGCTCTCGATGTAGAGTCGCTGGTAGTTGGTGTACATGTAGACAGAAGCGACGACCGCAGCCACGAGTTCAACTGGGATGAGGCCGTAGTTGTCGAGTACTGTGAGCAGTCCATCATCGCGAGAAATTCTAGGGTTGAATGAATAGATTGCTGCTACGCACATCATGAGCCCCAAGCTGATGACAAGATGGAGGTTCATTTGTAGGGCGTACGTGTAGGCGAACCAGATGTGGTATATCGCTGTGATTATTCCGACTAGAAGAAGCGCCCAGTACTTGACCACAACTAGGCGTTCCTCGGAGGAAGTACTCGCTAAGCCTGTCACAGAGTTCAGCATGAAGTTGGATAGTGTGCCGTATGATCATTAACGTTCTGGTGGATGTCAACATACAACATGAACGCCGACCTCGTGGAGCACCGATTCTACTAACCACCAAAATTGGTCGTTCCGTACACAGATTTATCCCATTCGAACCGCTCACTCCCCCAATGGACGTTATTGACGGTAGACGGGAGTGAACGGGCCAAAAAGATACTCCGAGAGGCTGACCGCCTGGCCAATGCCTTCAACGACGAACTGCATGTCGTCCACGTTATCGCGTACGACGATACTGACCTTGATATCGGCGTAACCTCGACGGCAACCGGTGAACGGCTGATCGACATTGCGGTCCAGCAGGTCCAGGACATCGTGGGCGACACGATCTCCGAGTATAAGGCGGTCGGCCTTGTCGGCAAGGATGTGAAGGTGGAACTGAATGATTACTTGGAGGGAAAAGATGTACGGTACGCCGTCATTGGCGGACGCCGTGTTCATCAGTTGGAAAGGCACTTCTCGGAAGTACCACGCAGTCGATTCTGTTGAGTGCTCGGACCCCGGTCGTCATCGTGGTGTGACTGTTCGGGAAGAACTCTTTCTCGAATATCATCGAATGTGGGCTGGATAGGTTAGTTCGAGAACTCGGAATTCTCAAAGTCTTTGAGAGTTGCAAAGCTATCGTCCCAGACATTCTCCTCCTTCATCCACTTCTCGGAACCAGGGTGGACAGGAACCGAGGGATCCTTGACTAACCAGGCGGTAGCAAATTCGGGACCGAAGGGCTCAAGAGCGCTGTGATAATCACGGACCTCTTTCTTATTATCCATCAAGGTCTTTACGAATTCGTAGGTAGCTTCCTTTGGGTGATCCGGGGTGAAATATGTGCTGTACCCCGTGGAAAGAGCAGGGAACTCCTCGTAGGAGAGGTCATTGCTGAACCCTTCAGCAGAGATCGTGGCGTACGATAGCGGTGTATTGTAGTTCTCGACTGCCTGCTTATCCCATGGCCACCTGATTACGTCGATTTCGTTGGTTGAGTCGAGATCTTGGACGTAACCAAGCAGGCCATCCTGGTTGACGGTCAGTGACATGGCGATGTCGATGCGGCCTTCCCGCATCGCTGCTGGCATGTCGCCAAAGTCCATATTCTTGAGATTGTAATCATTTGGACCTCCAGCTCCAGCGATCTTGAAGCCGGTTTGTGCAACCGAATACCCACTGGCACCTGGCGGACCCCATGTCATCGAAACGTCCGAGGGAATGTCATTAACCGTCTCGACGTCGCTCAGCTTGTCGCCCTTTCGCTTGAACATTATAATGTCGACGGTCATCCATGAAATAGATTGACATAGCGTGGTCTCCAGTTTTGGGTTCGTATATGGGTCCAATCCGCGGTTTCCACGCCAACCGTTCATATCGGTGCTTTGTCCGATATCAATTTGTCCTTCGGACATCATTTGTGGATTTGCGGTTGTTCCGGGCGTTGTCCGTGGATTGACCGAGACCATATCGGAATGTTTGTCGAGGACGGAGCTAAACGCGACACCGACCGCATGCGTACCCGTTTCCTCGCCTGAGGTACCGAGTGTCCACGAGTATGTACCATCGCCACCGCTTCCATTGCCACCGTCACCTCCACCGCCCCCATTGCCACCGCCTGTACATCCAGCTATTCCCAATACCCCAGCAGCTCCTACCGTCTGGAGCACATTTCTGCGGCTAATCCGCTCTTTCGAAGGCATACGAATGCGTGTGATTCCCACACAAACATATAGCTTTCTATTGCTTCCTTTTCTTTTTTGGGGAGCGGGTGTGAAACTATACAGTGGACCTGAAAGTCACGGCTTAATCATGAGCTTTCCGACGAAGCTGTCCTCCATAACCGCCCGGTGGGTCTCGCCGACCCCGTCAAGATTGTAGGTTCGAGCGACTTCGATGGTAAGGGCGTCACGTTCGAGGAGGCGGGCGACCTTCCTAAGTACTGTCGTCATTTGGGATAGCTCCCCCGACACCGCAAGATTCGACATACTCATCGTTGAGACGGTGAGTTCCTTTCCTCGCGCAACCGCGGAGTCGGCAATAGTAGCGGACCCTCCACCGTAAATAACAACAGATCCGCCAAAGGCGGCGACATCTACGTCCAACTGGAAGTATTCATGGACTCGATGGTCGAACACTACATCCACACCGGCTGGCGCTTGGTCACGGACCGCCTCGGTTAAGTCACCGCGGCCGTAATCAAATACGACGTCGGCGCCCAGCTCCCGCACAATATCCCGGTGAGACTGAGTACCCGCCGTCGAGATGACTGTTGCACCGACTTCGGCAGCAAGTTGCACCGCGACGTGGCCGACACCGCCGCTGCCCCCGTGAATAAGACAGGTGTTTGCTGGATCGAGACTCGCGTGATCGAGTAACCCTCGCCAGGCCGTCACGCCGACAAGCGCGGCGCCCGCGCCTGTTTCGAAGGAGACTCCCTCAGGAAGCGGAGCGATGATATCCACGGGAACGGTGACGAACTCTGCGGCAGATCCCTGGTGAAAGCGTTCTGTGTGGAGGCCCGTTCCAAATACTCGGTCACCCACTGAGTACTCCGAAACGTCATCACCGACCTCTGCGACTACGCCAGCGAAATCCGAGCCAGTAATCTGGGGAAGAGGATTTGAACTCCCGCGACGGCGCTTGGCATCAACGGGATTAATGCTGGCTGCTCTGATCTCAACGAGGAGTTCCCCGTTACTGGGTGCTTGCTTTTCGACGTCTTCGACCCGAAGAACCGAGGGATCACCGAACTCGTGGTAACGTACAGCACGCATGTCTGGGTGGTTCCACCAAATACAGCTTATATCTATCGTTCAGGTCCCCGAAACCTACTTTGTTGTTGCATGCTCGCATACTCATATGGCCGACCAGTTCGAAGTGAGCGACACGTACGGACACTTTATCGACGGAGAGATGCAACCGGCTGACGGCGGGACGTTCGAAACGATCGATCCAGCAACGGAGGTCCCAATAGCTGAGGTAGCTGCCGGCAATGCTAATGATGTGGATGACGCCGTCGCAGACAGCATCGCAGCACTTGATGAGTGGCAGAAGATGCCTCCGGCAGAGCGTGGCCGGATCGTCAGTGCAATCGCTGAGGCGATTCAGGCCGATGAGGACCGACTCGCCTATATTGAAACCCTTGACAGCGGCAAACCGCTTTCCCAAGCGTTGACTGATGTCCGACGGTGTGCTCGTTACTTCGAATACTACGCCGGCGTAGCCGACAAAATTCATGGAGATTCCATTCCCCGGACGCGAGAGTACGTCGATTACACCGTTCGCGAACCACTCGGTGTGACAGCTCACATCGTTCCGTGGAACTTCCCTATTGGTATCCTCGGTCGCGGAATCGCCCCTGCGCTGGTCACCGGAAACGTCGCGATTGCCAAGCCCGCAGAGCAAACGCCGCTTACCGCGGTCGAAGTTGCGAAACTCGCTGTTGACGTAGGGCTCCCCCCTGGCGTATTGAACGTTATCACCGGGTTTGGTCCAGATGCGGGTGAACCACTGGTGACTCATCCTGATGTTGAGGGGATTACGTTCACTGGATCCGTTGAGACAGGCCGTCAGATAGCCAAGCAGGCAAGTGAAAAGCTAGCACACGTTCACCTCGAACTTGGGGGCAAGAACGCGAATGTCATCTTTCCCGACGCTGACCTTGACGACGCTATTGAAAACACAGTTCGGTCGATCTTCAGCCGAAATACGGGCCAAGTGTGTACCTCCGGGTCGCGAGCCATCGTCCACCAGTCGATTCATGACGAGTTCATCGAACAGTTGGCTCGGCACACAGATGAGTTGACGATCGGCCCTGGGGTCGAAAATCCTGATGTGGGTCCGCTCGCCTCGGCAGCTCAATTCGAGAAGGTAACGAAGTATATCGACATCGGGCGAGCAGAGGCTAGCGATCCGGTCATCGGTGGGTCCATCCCTGATCGCAAAGGCTACTTCGTCGAACCGACCGTGTTCACCGACGTCAACCCTGAAGCACGCATCGCGCGAGAGGAGATTTTCGGACCGGTACTGGTCGTCATTACCTTCAGTGACGAACGGGAGGCGCTCGCCATCGCCAACGAGAGCGACTATGGGCTCGTCGCAGGAGTCTTCACGTCAGACATCGGGAAAGCCCACCGGTTCGCCCGAGATGTTGATGCAGGCCAAGTGTACATCAATGAGTGGTTTGCCAGTGGCATTGAAACGCCCTTCGGCGGCTACAAGCAGAGTGGCCTTGGTCGGGCGAAGGGGCTTGAGGCACTCCGTGAATATACGCAGGTGAAGACCATCTGTGCGCGAATCGACGATTAGACAGTGGACGTCTGCAACTTCGAATCGATTTTAGCCTGATCTTTCAAAGTTATCATCCATTCGGCTGGTTTGAGTACCTTTATAATAGATCCTGAAGATTGTGAACTCGTCGCATGGTAGATATCAATTTCACGAACCTCCCTCCGCAACAGGGGTTCAAGGTAGACGTGCGTAAATTAGGCGGATACAGCCTCCATCCTGAAGGAGAAGAATACGAACTCGCGGGTGACGAACCGCAATTCGATATCGTCACACGCCCATTCGGGTCGAACGAGTTCCACATTGCCTACATCGAAGGTGATCCTGGCGCCGCAATTCCGTGGCATACTCACACCCCGATTATGTACCAGACCTACATGCCGCTCGAAGGCCACGTAGAAGTCTCGTATAAAGATCATGACGGAGAGGCCCATAGCATCGAAGCAGGCCCATTTGAGGTCGTTTACCTCCCAGCGGGCGCTCACAACAAAATAAAAGCCATTGGTGACGAGCGGCTGAAAATGTACGTAATCGAGCGCGAGACGCTTATCACGCGGGTCGAACACCTCGTTGGCGAAGCAAAGGGGATCTACGACCCAAAGTCGGATCCTGAGTACGGCCTCGAATTAGACACGCTGCGCGGGAACGTGCTTGAAGTGGACGAGGAAGCCGTTAAGGAGTACTGAGCACGCTACGCTCTTTGCTACCATCGGATTTTTTATGAGTGTCGCCTCCCTGCATACTCTCATGGATCTTACTCACTGGAGTAATCCGTTTAAAAAAGAAGAAGCGTATGAGGGCATCACTCGTCGAGTACTCTCGTTCGACGAGACGCTCATGTTGGTTCACTACACGGTCGAGGAGGGGGCTGTCTTCCCTGCTCATACACACGATGAGACACACCAAGGGGTATTCGTTATTGAAGGACGCATTGAACTGTTCGGCGATCACGAAGCGACGCTGGAAGCCGGCGATACATTCGTCGTTGGTCCAGAGGTTGAACATGGAATCCGTGGTCTAGCGTCTAAGTCTACGCTGATTGACTCCTTCACACCGCCTATTGAGGCATACAGGTAAAAGTCTGAGTGAGAGGCCAGTTCCTGATTGTTAGGTCCCTTCCTCTAGGTACCCTCGTTCAAGCCCTCCAACAAGACTCGTCACAGCGGCATTGCAGGGAACCTCGATATCCTCCTCTTTCGCAAATTTCACGATCGCACCATTCGCATCCCCAATCTCCGTTTTCCGTCCCGAGTTGACATCTTGAAGCATACTCGACCTGTGCTGTGGATTTTGCCGTCCGAGAGCTCGAACTTTCTCAAAGACATCGTCTGTCGGGATGTCGATGCCACGAGATTCAGCGACTGCCAGTCCTTCCTCGACGAGTTCCTTCATTAGCGCAGCTATCAATTCGTCTGCTACCAATTCGCCGTTCGGCAGGCCTGTGAGCGCGGCAACCGGTTTGAATGCGATGCTCACGAGTTGCTTATCCCAGATGTGGGGGCGTGGATCGCTGACGGCGGTAACGTCGTTGAACCCTGCCCTCTCAAGACCTTCGGCAACCTGCCCCGTGAACAACTCATTCGGTCCTCCGACGACTGTCTCCCCTGTTCCGGTACGCTGGACGATTCCTGGTGAGACTACCTTCGCACTCTGATAGGTTACTCCTGTGAGGATGCGATCGCCAGAAACAACCACTTCAAGCGTGCGTCGGAGCGTTAGACCATTCTGTAATGTCAAAACGTACGTTTTTGGGCCTATACAGTCTTTATGTTGTTCCACTGCCGTTATCGTCTGATAAGATTTCACAAACACAAGCACGAGATCGGCAATGCCAACGTCGCTTGCCTCCGTCGTTACGTTGAGGTTATCTTGCCCAGGCCCGACAGAGAGCTCTTCACTCCCATCCATGCTACGGATTTGGACGCCCTCTTGTCTCATCTTCTGCGTCACTGATTCGTCGTGGTGGAGCAACCAAACGGTCTCTCCACTGTCTGCGAGCATCCCACCGAACAACGTACCAAGTGCACCAGCACCTATAATGGCGATTTGCATATTGTTTCCAAGAAGTGAGGTATCGTATATGTTGCGACAGGGGAGAATCCAGCCGAACGTCGCCTGCACAGCTCCTTCCTCCCTCACTCGCGTGGCCTTACTCAAGAATATCTTCGAATACCGGTGTGAGTGCTTGCCTGAACACGTCGGGGTTCTCGATCTGGGGGAAGTGGCCGACGCCCTCCATGATGTCGAGGTATGCACCGTCGACTTTCTCCGCGGTCCGACGCGTCTCCTGGGGAGTAGTCGAAAAGTCATACTCCCCAGTTAGGAAGTAGACGCCGCACTCGTCGGTATTGACGGTCTTTATCTCTTCGCGGATGTCCATGGTTCCACTATATGGGAGGTCACCGACATAGACATCGGTGCCACCCTGACTGTAAATCCACCACGATTCACGCTTGTTTCGTTCTGGACTTTGAGGCGCCTGTAGCGCGTAGGTCCACTCTGGACGGACGACTTCTTGATTGATGTCCGGACGGGACAGGTAGCCGAAGTCCCGTGATCGCGGACGGTGGTCTGCTCCTTCAACGCTTATTACCGCCTCGAGTTCGTCGGGGTATTCAATGGCGAGTTCAAGGACGACCTTCGCTGCCATCGAACAACCCATGAGGATTGGCGAATCGAGACCGAGCGTTCTTACGAACGTCATGATGAAGTCTTTGAAGAACGGACCAGTGAGCGTATAGTCCTTGATCCACCACTCTCTTGATAGAGGGGGATAGGAGTTACCATGCCATGGCATATCGAACGCGTAGATCGTCAAATCATCGTGGAGGCTGGCGTCGTTTAGCAAATGACGCCATTGACGGACATCGCCGCTGGCTGTGTGCAGGCAGACAAGGGGAATATCGCCGTCTCCAGCGACTTCGTAGTGAGTCCGGTAGGTTTCATCGTGGACATCAAGCCAGACGTAGCGCCCGGTGATTGGCTCGTGGGTCCCATGTGGTGGGAGCGATGCCTCCTCTTTGGGACTATCTGATTCGCCGTTTCGAACGCGTCTAAATACGGTGAACAGTCGCTTTATTGCGGAGGTGTGTCGGAGCGCGAGCGGCAGGTCGCCCTCGATGTTGAGATCTCCAGCCTCTAGCCAGGTCGCAAGGGGGTCGTGGTACAGCGGAGGTGGCGTCTCGTCGAGCATCTTTTCCCAGGTTTCAACCGAGGCACGTATCGCGATGTCCCAGGCCGTGAACCGGGGGTCAATCTCGCGAAGGTCGATGGATCCACCCGTAGCATCGACAATGTATTGATCGTCACCGAATTCCAATAACAACGTCGCGTTGAAGTGCTTGCTAAGTCGGGCGAATTGATTGTCGTCATTTACTGCGTCGCAGGCCGTTGCGAACCACTCGTTATCGAGGGGCGTTAGCATGTGACTCGAAGATTCCACCCTGGCGTATTAAAGAATTCGTCACTCCGGAGTGAGTACCGTGACCAAACGTACCACCTGACCCCATGTATGGGGTGCAAAAAAGTGTGTGCGACCGCCGCGTACACGAGACGAAGAACTAATGACGAGTCTCATCGTTGCTTCCGTATGGTTCGTCCATACCGTGCCGATAAGGTTCCGTCAGTCTACAACATCTCCAAGATGCCCGTCCACGAGCGGAGCAAGGGCGTATCGCAGCGTTATTTTCGCGGGATCGATACGTTGATCGGATTCACAACGATCACCTCGGAAAAGACGGCCGAGCCTCACTCCCATCCGTGGGAACAGATCAACTTCGTTCTTGAGGGGGAGGGGGAGTTCCGGATCGGCGACGAGACTGTTTCAGTAACCGAGGGCGATGTGTTTCTCGTCCCTCCGAACGTCCCCCACTGTGCAGAACCACCCGAGGAGTCATGTACCGTCATGTTCGTTGGCCCGCTCCGTGAGGACTATGCCGACCTTACGGACTATCAGTCGGAGTTTTAAGACGCACTCTGTCAATTGATTTGCCGTTCAGCACCCTCCCAGTATGCATCTCGAAGCTCCTTCTTGTCGACTTTGCTGTATGGCGTCTTCGGAAACGACTCAAGGAAGTCGACGCTCTTTGGCTTCTTGTAGCGGGAGAGCCGCTCGTCTGCGTACGAGATGACAGAGGCCTCGTCGACGCTGTGTCCGTCCTTGGGGATGACGAGAGCCTTTACAGCTTCTCCCCAATCATCGTCCGGAACGCCGATGACAACGACATCTCGTACCGCGGGGTGGTCCGCCAATACGTCTTCAACCTCATTGGTGTAGACGTTCATTCCACCGGTCACGACTACGTCGCTCATTCGGTCGAGTAACGTCACATACCCCTGTTCATCCTGCTTTCCGATGTCGCCCGTCCGCACCCACTTGCCGGCTAACGTCTCTCGCGTCATCTCTGGCCGCTCAAAATATTCTTCCATTACATACGGGGCGGTTGCTAGAATTTCGCCCGGACTTCCTGGGGTTTGTGGTTCCCCGGTATCCGGATCTACGATTTTCACATCTGCCATGAGACACGGCTGACCGGCCGAGGAAAGACGCTCTTCTTCGTCGTGCCTGATGGCGGTCTTATGTTCTTCTTTCCCGAGAGTAGTGATGAGATTTGGAATCTCGGTCTGGCCGTAAAATTGCTTGAAGATTGGGCCCAATCGGTCGAGCCCTTCTGTGAGTCGAGCCGGTGTCATGGGTGCTGCACCGTATACAACCGTCTCAAGTGTGGAGAGATCGCGTGACTCGATTTCAGGATGATCGAGCAATCGATAGATCATTGTCGGTACCATGAATGTCCAGGTAATCCTATGCTGCTCAATATCGTTGAGGATCTGATCCATGTCAAATCCGGATCGCACAACTGAGGTCGCCCCTATGAGAAGCGAGCTCCGAAAGAAGGAGCCCGCCGAATGTGGAAGTGGGGTGGTGAAGAGTAGGCGATCGTCTTCAGAGATATCGAGCTCAGCGAGAGCAGAATAGTACAGCATTGCCCGACTTCGATGGGTGTGTAATACGCCCTTTGGATTCCCAGTTGTTCCGCCTGTGTATGCGTGGAATACAACGTCGTCTGGCGAGACATCTACGTCTGGAGGGACGTCTTCGGTGTATCCTCTGTAGAATTCATCGAGTGCGACGAACCTGTTCGGTTGGTCTTCCACGTCGTCGTTAACGCAGACGACGGTCTCAAGATGTTCGAGCGAGGAGGCAAGCTGCGAGATAATCTCGACAAAGTCTGGGCCGCAGATGAGGATGTTCGCACGCGAGTCGTTGAGAATATATTCAATCTCATCTCGCTCGAGCATGCTATTCAAGAGCACCTTTGTCATGCCAGCCTTCGTGACCGCAAGTTCAGATATGACGTATTCCGGTCTATTTTCCATCAAAATAGCAACGCGCTTCTCTTCTTCCTTCCCTTCGTATTTGGCAACCAGCGCGTTCGCGAGAGCGTTCGACTGCTGGTCGAGCACCCCATAGGAAAGGTGGATTTCGTCGAAGATGACCGCGGTCCGGTGTTGATATTTGCGCAAGCTCTTTTCAAAGAGTTCTTTCAGGTTGAACGCACCGTCGGCTCGTGATAAGGGGGCAATCATGGTAACTGTGAAAGTGGTGTAGCAGTGGTTCGCCTATATTCTATTGTACTTTTCGGTGAATTCAGCAAACCCACCGTCAAGCAAGCGTTTCAACCTTTTCGCCGATAGTCGCCACCAGTTCTGTGTAGTCTGGGCGCTCATCGTTGCACCGGACCCATCGATATTGAATTGTCCCGTCGGCGATGACGAACACGCTACGTCGTGCGACACCGCGAACACCATACAACTCCTCACGAATAGTTCCGTACGCCTCAATTACATTCTGTTCGAAGTCACTCAAGAGGGCGAAATTCAGCCCCAGCTGCTGGATAAAGATGTTCTGCGCAGGCGGAAGATCTACGCTGATCCCATATACCTTGGCGTTACATTCGTTGAAGCGCCTCATCGAGTCTCTAAATGAGCACAATTCCTCGGTGCAGCCACCAGTGAATGCGGCTGGAAAAAACGCTAAGACGACTATGCCCTCGTCTATCACTTCCGCGAGGTGGAACTCACTCACGTCGTTGTATGCGTTACCGCAAGCCATGGGGACCGTAAAGTCCGGTGGTTCATCGCCTATCTCAAGCATGTGTTGATTCAGGGTTTCAGTCGGTATAAGACCGTGTGCTTCGAGTAGATGTTTCGTTTCGATCCTTGCTGGCTATGAGAACTGGGCGAGGATGTGGTCGTTCCAGAGCTCCAGTTGCCGATCAAGTTCACGAGGTTCATTGGCGGCGGGGTGGAGGATGACCTGATCGGTACCCGCGGCCTCGTACTCACGCAGCCGTTCAACAATCTCGTCGATCGTCCCCATTGGATGGTACTTCTCCGCCCACTCAACGCCGCGTTGAGGCGTCAAGAAATCTGCAAACGCTTTGCGTTGCTTTTCCCGTACTATGTCTCCATCATCTCCAGGCACGACGTGGATGTGTTGGAGAGCAACGCGGTCTGTGGCACTCGGGTTCCCACCATTCTCTGCGATGTATGTGGAGATCTCTGCCCAGTCTTTCTCTACGGAGGCACTTGAGGACGCAACCCAACCGTCAAGGGTGTTGATACGCTCTTTCACCGCCCGTGAAACCTTCCACTCCCCATCACGTTCTCGCCCTCCGCCAGCTGAGAGGATCCGTGGAGACCGCGACGACTTCGGTTCGATGCGGAGATTCTTGACTTGATAGAACTCACCATCAAACGTGACTTCATCCTCGTTCAATAGTCGGTACAACAGCGTGAGTGCCTCAGTAAATCGCCGGTGTCGCTCCTTGTAGGGAACGCCGACCGCGTTGTACTCCTTCTCAATGTACCCTTGACCCAGTCCGAGCGTTAGCCGCTGTTCGGAAAAGTACTGAATCGTGGCGGCGCGTTTGGCAACGAGGACCGGATGACGCATCGGAAGGATGAGAATGCTCGTGCCGAGGTTGATACGCTTTGTCTCTCCTGTGAGCGTCGCGAGCGTCGTAAGTGGATCGTGGAACGATGTCTTGTACGAAGGCGGGCGCGTCAAATGTTCAAGTGCCCACGCTCCGTCGAATCCGTACTCTTCGGCCTTTTTCACAAACCGCACTGCGCGGTCCGGGGGGATGCGGTACTGGTCGGTCGCCTTGGCTGGAATGCCGACTCCCAACTTCATACCTATGTCACTGAAGAGAACCCTCTTAAACTGTCGGATCCCGCCGATTCTCGTCTTGTTGAGTCCTCCTTACAGTCAATGAGAAAGCAACCAGCGCGAAACTCTGTATCTCTATGTTCGACCATGGAAAACTTTATATTTGAACACCCAGACTAGCCCCACGAACAATGATGAAGGATGATGAGCGCTCTCGGACGAATGGAAAAAAGCGAGATACTATCAAATCCGTCGAAACGACGTTCACTATCGTCGAATCACTAAAAGCACGTAACGGTGCTCGGGTAACGCAGATCGCCGCCGATACCGGGCTCTCGAAGGGGACAGTTCACAAGCACCTAACTACTCTTATGCGACTCGGCTTCGTAGCGAAGGAAGGCGATATCTACCGCGTTGGATTCCGTTTCCTTGATCTCGGAGGATTCGTCCGAAGTCAGGTCCCAGCTTACCGTATCATCAAGGAGAAAACACGAGAACTTGCTGAAGAGACGAACGAAATAGCGTTCTTCACCACCGAGGAGAACGGACGGCCCGTTATCCTCTTCCGTGAAGTCGGACAACAGGGTGTTCCCACCCGGTCGCGGGTTGGTCAACGGTTGTATATGCACCAAATCGCCGCGGGAAAAGCGATCCTAGCGGAGTATCCTCACGAGCGTGTACGGGAAATCATTGACCAGCACGGTTTGCCGAAGGCGACCGAGAATACAATCTCCGATGAAGAACGCCTTTTTGAGGAATTAGAAAGAATTCGTGAACAGGGATTCGCCTTGAGCATTGAGGAGGCAACGATTGGCCTCCAAGCTGCCGCTGTAACCGTGTCTGACCCCAAGGGAGACGTGTTGGGTGCCTGTGCGGTTGGTGGCCCCGTTCACAGGATGGATGGTGAATACTTCGAGATCGAAATCCCGGGTTTGCTTCGAAGCATCGCTAACGAACTTGAGCTCAGCATTGCATACGCGTAACTCGCCCAAGTCTCTAATTGCCTAGAAATCTGGAACTCACACTCTCAAACCGAATGCACATGAGTACCGTTTCTGCTTCGTTCGAGCGTTGCCGATACCAACTCATATTACCATTACAGACCTAACTTTGTAATCTCTTGCTGACTAAGCGTTCGATCTAGTGAACGAGTAATGATAACATGATCGAAGCAGGCTCGTGCCTCTCGGTTAGGCTTTTGCTCCAGCGGTAACTTGTAGTAATTCTTAATCCTGATTGAATATTATGAATGTGACGTATTTTCTCTGTCGAGAGGTCTCGGATTCTCACCTTCGTTCTCGCACTCAACAATTCAGTACCTGAAACCCCGTTTACTATTAGTGAACGGGATCCTATCATTTTTTCAAACAAATGTATTACTGTCATGGCTTGAGGGACAATGTCTAGGTAAGGAGTAAGCAGGTCGAAGAGCTAGTTGTTCTGCTGCTTGTAGACATGCTCAAAGAGAGTTTAGAACAGCTTCGCTTGAATGTTGGCAGCGTAAGCAGACGGCGAACGCCCTAACGGGCGTCGCCGTCCGCTCGGTCTCCTAAGATTCTTTTAAATCCGCATCGCAGCTTTCGCTGAGCAAACAAATGAGCATTCGAGCCAATTTACTCAACGACTTGTTCGTTCCTCAAGCTGACTCAACTAAACAGTGGCTTTACCAACCCACTATCGCGTCGGACTACATATCGGAACATAATCCTCCCAAAAATAACTATTTATCTGATAGTCACAATATTGAACTTAATAAAGAATTTTCTAATAGTTTCGAAGGTTCAACTCAATCCGGTTTGAAATCTGTTGTAGAATATTTGGAATTTCTGATGAATATTTTTCATCAACTAATTCAGTAGCAGGACCGGACACACTAATTGCACCGATGACGACCCCACCTTGGTCGAGGATTGGGACTCCGACACACCGCAATCCTTTACCGTACTCTTCGTCGTCAAATGCGACGCCGCGCTCGCGGATCTGCTGTAATTCAGCGAAAAGCTCCTCCCTATCGGTAATAGTATTTTCAGACAACCCCGGAAGACCATGCATTTTGAGAATCGACTCAACTCGTTCCGTGGACAGCTGTGCAAGTATTGCCTTTCCAGTTGCAGTGCAGTGGAGTTCGTGTACTTCTCCCGCTCTCGTCGAAAGTTGAACCCCGTCATCAACTCTCGTTCGATACAGATAGACTCCACGACCATGCTCTTCAACGGCAATGTTCCCAAGGAGTTGGGTTTCCTGCGATAGCGCATCAACGTGCTGCCGCGCGACGTCATAAATCTCGGTGTCCATTCGAACACTCTCACCGAGTTCTAAAAAGCGTAGACTGAGTTTATAGCCCCGATCGCCTTTGACAACGTATCCATGTTGACGAAGTGTGCTGAGGTGGTTGTGGACGGTGCTCTTTGAGACGCCTACTTTCTTAGCCAAATCCCCAATACTCGGCTCGGTCGCCGTCTCGAGTGCTTCAAGTATCGAAAGCAATGTTTCGTCTGACTGTATCGGCCGGGTCGCTTTTTGGGTCATATTGTCTTTTTCGTGGTCGGACCCAATAGAGCGTTACTCAACCGGCAATCGTTCGATGCCGTAGAACGCTCAGTGGACTCCCGAACTCAGGGTACCAATCGCTAATCTTGCATGTCTATAAGACCACTCTACTCAGAGCCCATACGATGGTTACATCTATAGTACTGTAACGGCGTGAGGTTTCACCGAAGTTGACGTAGAAATGTAAGCCGTTCGTTGTCGTAGAACGAGAGCTGGAGTAATGCGTACGTGCCAAAAGTGATGTCTCAGTTCGTCAAGAAAATGGAAGAAGATGGAGGCGCTACCCCTGAATAGAGCGCTAGTAGTTGAGATACACTGTCTTCGTGGTAGTGAAGAAATCCATCCCTGCGTCGCCCTGTTCACGATACGTCTCACTCGAAGACGCTTTCATCCCGCCGAAGGGAACGTGGAGTTCGAGCCCAGTTGTCTTCTCGTTGACTTTGACGACACCTGCTTCGACATCGTCGACGAACCGGTGAGCCTCCCCGAGTTCCTCAGTAACAATGCTCGCAGCCAGGCCAAATTTCGTATCGTTCGCAACGGCGACACCCTCATCATACGAACTCACGGGGATAACGGCCACGACTGGTCCGAAAATTTCCTCCTGGGCGATGCGCATCTCCGAGGAAACGTCCGAGAAGACGGTCGGTTCGACGTAGAACCCCGACTTGTGGCGTTCGTCCTGCGGCACGGATCCGCCAACCTCAAGTGTCGCACCCTCGGACTGACCGACGTCGATGTACTCGAGCGTCCCGTTCAGTTCGTCCTGACTGATGTGTGGCCCCATATCGTATCCATCGAGTGCTGGGCCGATACTGATGTTCTCCGCGTGTTCGACCAGCGCCTCGACGAATGTTTCGTAGATATCATCGTGAACGATAGCTCGCGATGTCGCGGTGCAGGCCTGTCCAGTGACTCCGAACGCGCCATCAGAGACGATTTCGGCCGCGGTATTGACGTCCGCACTCGGCATTACGAGAGTCGGGTTCTTCCCACCCATCTCAAGTTGAACGCGCTTCCCACCAGCCGCCGCTGTCTCGCCGACCAACTGCCCAACGGACGTGCTCCCCGTGAACGAAATGGCGTCGACGTCCTCGCTCGTTGTGAGGGTCTGGCCGACCTCGCTTCCGGGGCCGGTGATAACGTTGAGAACGCCGTCAGGGAGACCCGCTTCGTCGAGACACTTCGCGATAAGGGACGCAACAATTGGTGCCTGCGATGCAGGCTTTAGAACGACGGTATTACCAGTTGCAAGCGCGGGCGCGAGTTTCCACGTCGGAATTGCAATCGGATAGTTCCACGGTGTGATGAGCCCGACGGTCCCAAGCGGTTCGGTCTTCGTCTGGAGGCGGGTATCTCGGGAACTCGACGATTTGACCTCACCGCCGAGGTCGTTGGCCTTCTCACCGTAATAGTAGAGGATATCGACTGCCCGAGCGACTTCACCGGACGCCTCCGGGAGTGCCTTCCCCTCCTCGCGAGAGAGCGTTTCAGCGAGTTCGTTGGCTTGACCTCCAAGCAGGGACGCAGCACGGCGAAGAATCGAGCCGCGCTCCGGTGCTGGCGTTTGCTCCCATTTCGGTTGTGCTTCGACTGCGGCTTCGATAGCGCGCTTTGTGTCGGCAGCAGTTGACTGGGGGAAGGTCCCGACCACGTCGCTCGGGTTTGCTGGGTTGTGTACCTTGAACCGCTCGCCTGATTCTGAGTCCATCCACTGACCGTTACAGTAGTTCTCGTAGGCTGGCATCAAAACGAACAATCTGAGTTCGAACACTAATAGTTACTGGTGAAGACAACATCTGCAGGAAGCGCGGCAGGAGTATTTTAGCGAGCGTTGTAGTTGAGCTCGATGATGTTTACAGACGAGAGTAACTTGTCTCGGAGTTCTGCCTCCACTTTCGGCTCCTCTAACCGATGCGCGGGCCCCGACACACTCAATCCGCCGAGTACCCGTCCGTTATCGTCCAGTATCGGGGCTGAGATGGTCTGCATCCCGGTATTGTACTCACCGCGTTCGAAGCTGACACCACTTTCGCGGACCTCTTCGAGCTCCTGTGAGAGTTCTTCTCTGTCAGTAATGGTATTGTCGGTACGTGCAGGAAGCCCGTGCGTGTCGAGAATATCTTCGACTCGTTCGTCAGAGTAGTTCGCCAGCATCGCTTTGCCAGCACCTGAGCAGTGCATATGAAAGTACGACCCCGGACTCCAGTCGTACTTGATACTCTCGTTACTCTGCACAGCGTCGAGGGCGACGCACCTTCCGTTTTCCTCGACGCAAAGCGTCACACTCTCACTACTCGACTCTTCGGCCAGTTTCTGGATCTCCGGACGCGCGACTTGATAGAGCGGAATGCGGTCACGAACTCTGCCGCCAAGTTCGAGATAGCGGAGCCCCAGTTCGTACTTGCCGTTCGTCCGGACGATGTACCCCAGCTGGGCGAGTGTACTCAGGTAGTCGTGAACTACACTCTGTGGGCGGTCGATTTGCTCGGCAATCTCGGTCACGCCCGCTGTTCCGATAGTGTCTAGCGCACTGACGATTTCGTCCATCGTCAATAACGCTTTCACGGGCCTGTTTGCGTCGTCGGTCATGAAGGTACCCATGCGATGATGTCACAAAAATCATTCGGAATTATCGAATTCGTAGATTCTCGATTTCCACACTACACGGGGGTTGGCCGAGTTTCGAACTTTCATATTGCCTGAATCGGGCATACTTCGGGGCTCTCTGTCGAATATCGATTATCCTCAGTGTCGATTCGGCTATCGTGAATTACGTAGCTATGATTTAAGTATGGATCGAGGATTCAGCGATTCTCGAACCGACCGAATTCTCGGTCAGTATCTCCTCTCCCCACAGAAATCGAAATCGAGCTATGCCAAGATTTATATGGAAGATCATGTAATAGGGGAACGGAACCATGGGAAAGAGTAACCTAGGGGAGATTGTCCATCCAGACTCGGGTACTGAGATGATGCTAGTCGATGCAGATATCCATCAACGGTGGGCCGACGACGAAGCTATCGTCAAATATCTTCCCAAACGGTATCAGGACGACGGAATCGTCGCTCCGGAACTACTCTACCGGAATCCAGGGGGATTTTTAAAACAGGATGAAATACCGGAAGATGGTGGAAAACCGGGGTCTGACATCGAGAAAATTGTTGAGGATCACCTCGACAAGCACGGTATTGACTACGGGATTTTCACCGGTAACTCGTGGTTCAACCTCGCAGCACTCCCAAACCGTGACTATGCCAACGAACTAGCACGGGCATACAACGAATGGTTGATCGAAGAATGTCTCACGGTTGATGAACGGTTCCTCGGCTCGATGTACGTGGCCCCGAAGGCGCCAGAGAAAGGCGCCAAGTTAATCAGAGAGTACGGGTCTCATCCACAAATTCGTCAGGTGATGCTCCCGGGTGGTGCAGAAGTTCCATACGGTCGGCCACAGTACTGGCCGCTGTACGAGGCCGCAGAAGAGATGAACCTCGCGATTGCTGTCCATCCCTTCTCCGAAGGCCACGGGACGAGTAACGCACCAACCGGTGCAGGCCACCCGAATTCGTATATCGAGTGGCATACACTTCTCGGGGCGTACTACATGGGCCAGCTCGCGAGCGTCGTCACTGAAGGTGTGTTCGTCGAGTATCCCGACCTCCGCTTTGCGTTCATCGAGGGCGGTTACGGGTGGCTTCCGCACTTTATGTGGCGTCTCGATAAGAACTGGAAAGGCCTCCGCTCACAAGCCCCCTGGTTAGAAGAGAGACCGAGCCACTACATCCGCAAGAACGTCTGGTTCGCGACTCAACCTATCGAGGAGCCCGAAAAGCCAGAGTACCACGACCAGATCCTCGAGATGATGCACGCGGACGAAACTCTCATCTTCGCGAGCGATTACCCCCACTGGGACGGCGATGACCCGATGTGGGGGCTCCCGCCCATGGATGAGGAGATGGAACGCGCCATCAAATACGAGAACGCGATGGAACTTTGGGACCTTCCCGCCGACCCCTCAGAGCTGAACTAACGATGACGAAAAAGCGCTTCGAACTCTGTCCGGCAGACGAACTACCGCCCGGCGACCGTCGTATCGAAACCCTCGATGGGTTCTCGGTTGGCGTATTCAACGTCGATGGCGAGTACTATGCGATGAAGAACGACTGTCCTCACCAGCGTGCTCCTCTCTGTGAGGGGAAGCTAACAGGAACGAACAGGTCTGACACCGCCGGCGAGTACAACTGGGAACGTGACGGGCAAATCGTCACCTGCCCGTGGCACGGCTGGGAGTTCGACGTGACTACCGGTGAGTCCGTGTTCAACCCCCACCGCGTGAAGGCCAAAACGTTCGAGGCAACAGTCGAAACATCCGAGGAGGATACTGGATATAGTGCAACCTCGACCAACGGGAGCGTGTCCGACAGCAAGGCTGATATGGTTTCCGATGGGGGGAGCTGTGACGGATGCGGTCACCATATCGAAGGGTCGGAACCTCCCGTCGAAACGTATGACGTCGAAGTCGAACAGGGTACCGTGGTGGTGTACGTCTGATGTCGAGAGAGAATCGCTCACTCATCAGTACGTTCCGTGAGGAGACAGATGGCATCGTCTTCGGCATTGGTGCCCTGTTGACCATCCTCGCAATCGGTGCAATCGCAATTCGTCCGACGGCGACTGGAGACGTACTTACCGCCGCCAACACGTTCCTGTGGAAGGAAGTTGGCTGGCTGTACCTCTGGGCGATGTTCCTCGCTGTTGCGTTCTGCCTGTGGCTCATGATCGGGCCGTGGGGGAAAATAAAGCTGGGAGGCCCCGACGAGAACCCCGAGTTCACGTTCTACCAATTCTTCGCGATGCTGTTCTCTGCGGGGCTATCGACCGGTCTCGTGTTCTATGGGCCCGCGGAGGCGCTCTTCCACTACGCTTCGGGCCCACCGTTCCTGTCGGCAAGTGCGGAGAGCGGTGCGATAATCCCCGGCGCGGTCCAGTACACTCTGCTCCACTGGGGTATCTCCCCGTGGTCTGCGTATCTTACGATCGGTGTTACTATCGCGTACTACGTCCACCGCCGCGACGCCCCGATCAAACCCTCAACCATCTTCGCACCCTTCATTGGCGTCAGTAATCTCGACAAAGACTGGGTGAAGTTCCTCGACATCGGCATTGTTGTCGTGAGTGTCGGCGGCGTCGCCGTGTCGCTCGGGTTCGTCGTCACGCAGTTCATGACCGGACTATCGTACAACTGGGGATTACAGTTTGGTGACCTCGGAACTATTCTCATCACGGTCGGGCTGACCGTCGGCTTCACCGCCTCGGCAGCCCTCGGGGTCAAGAAAGGCATTCGTCGCGTGTCGTCGTTTAATATGTACCTGTTCGCGGCTCTGCTTGCGGTCGCGTTCATTTTCGGTCCCACCGCGTTCCTGCTTAACCTTGGGTCGGAAGCGTTCGGCGGCTACGTCACCGAGTTTATTGAAATGAGCCTCTATTCGAACGTCGAAAACGGCTCAGAGTGGGTCGGTGCGTGGACCGTGTTCTACTGGGCGTGGTGGTTCTCGTTCGCTCCCATGATCGGTATCTTCATCGCCCGTATCTGCCGCGGACGGACGATCAGACAGGTCGTGTTTGCCGGCATAGTCGGGACGAGTGCAGCGTCCTTCCCGTGGTTCGTCGTCATGGGGGGCTCGTCGCTGTGGGCACAAAACAGTGGGCAAGTGAACATTCTAGGAGTCGTCTCGGAGTACGGCATCGAAGTTGCAGGGTTTCCTCTGTTCGAACACATAATGCCGTTCGGGCAGGTGTTCTCCGCGCTGTACCTGCTGTTGGTGCTTACGTTCCTCATCACCACTGTGGACTCGACGACGCTCAGCCTCGCGATGTTCACCACGGGCGGTGACTCGAACCCACCGACTGCGAACCGAATCGCGTGGGGTATGCTCGTCGGCCTTCTCACGTCTGTTCTCCTCATTACGGGAGGTCTCGCCGCACTGAAAGACCTCGTGGTCCTGGTGGGCCTTCCCATCGCAATTGTGGTGGGGTGCTGTATCGTCGGACTCACGATGGAGTTGGAACAGCAAAACCCTGTTCTCTTCACAGAGCGATACGGCTCAGACACGGGTGAACAGCCTGAAAGCGTCAGCCTCGTCGACTACCTGTCGACGCGACGATCCGAGAGTTCGAGCGATTGAATGCTCACCTTCGTATCGCACTTGTTATTGGCCCTCTTCGATGGAAAATTCGAGCGATGCCGATTGGGTCGAATCAGCAGAGTCGTGCTCGGTTGAGCTACGACACACCGGATGTCGACAGCGAATCCGATGCTAACGGCCTTCGTTGAGGGCAAATTAGCACGAAACCGTGCCGTCTCCAAAGATTATATACCGTTTTGCATGAACATTATATGTGAACCGCTGACAGCCAACTGGATCCGTGATGTGAGCGTCCCTCACGTGCTGACAGATGTTCAGATGCTCACGAAGAGTATACTAATGTCGGTGATAGCCACCACTACGAATTCGATGAATAGACGAAGCGTTCACCAGAACAACCAGCACAGGTCTCAAACAGGAGGTCGAGTATGCAAATAGAATCGATTGATGTTTACCAAGTTGATCTTCCCTACTCGGGTGGCGTCTACCACCTTTCCGGCGGCCGAACCTACTCGGAGTTCGATGCGACCGTTGTCCGACTCGTCACCGACGACGGCTTGGAAGGGTGGGGAGAATCGACTCCGTTTGGGCCGAACTACATCGCCGCCCACGCACGCGGCGTCCGGGCTGGCATCGAAGAGATGGCAGACTCATTGCTTGGGTGTGACCCACGTCACGTTGACCGAGTGAACGAGACGATGGACCGGTCGTTAGTGGGCCACAACCATGCAAAGACTGCTATCGACGTGGCGTGTTGGGACCTGTTCGGAAAAGCGGTCGATATGCCGGTATGTGACCTTCTGGGTGGCAGTACGAACGCGAGTATGAACCTTATTTCCTCTATTCACGCTGGCGACCCGGAAGACATGCGTCAGAGAGTCGCCGAATACCGCGACAGAGGGTACAAGGGCCACTCGGTCAAGATTGGTGCACCGCAATCGGAAGGTGGTCCCAGTCTGGATGCAACTCGGATCGAGCAAGCGCTGGCGGACGCCGAGAATGACGAGTTCTACATCGTTGACGGCAACGGCGGATTGGCAGCCGAACATATGCTACGCGTACTCAATCTCGTACCTTCAGGCCTTGACTTCGTACTGGAGAATCCCTGTGAGACGTGGCGAGAAAACCTCTCTCTACGGCGTCGAAGTAACATTCCGATGTTCTTCGACGAACTGGCGGACGGCGACGAGGCGATTATACGGGCGATCGCGGATGACGCGGTCGACGGTATCGGGCTGAAAATATCGACGAGTGGCGGGTTGACGCGAGGTCGCCGACACCGCGATATGTGTCTCGCCGCCGGTCTCCCAGTCAGTGTCCAGGCAACGACGGGCTCAGAAATAGCGTTCGCTGCGCTCGCCCATTTGGGTCAGACTGTGCCGCCGGATATGCTGCGGTGCGTTCTCGATTCGAGTGACATGGTGACTACCCAAATCGCTGAGTTCGATGCCAACGTATCTAACGGCGAAGCGACGGTGTCCGAGACGCCCGGCTTAGGGATACAAGTCGACCGGAGTGTCCTCGGTGAGCCGACGGCTTCGTACTCATAGATTATCGTAGGCGATCGAATTGTGATTCGAGAAAATAGTTTTTCCGAATAATCTTCGGTGATTTGTCCCCAGATCGTTCTAGGTTAGAAGCTCCCAAATTACCGACTCACATAAGAATTATTGCGCCGGAGCGAATGTCGTGAAGCGTATGGTATCAGAGACCATGGCAGCAGTATTACTCACCGGACACGGTGGGCTAGACAAGTTGGAGTATCAACAAAACGTTCCAGTACCCCGAATTGGAGCCGACGACGTTCTAGTTAAGGTTGAAGCATGTGGGCTAAATAACACGGACATCTGGACACGAGAGGCGGCATACGGGGAGAATGATGCTGGCTGGAAAGGGTATCTCGACTTTCCAATCATTCAGGGTGCAGATATCGCAGGGGAAATCGTTGATATCGGACCAAACGTCTCAGAAGACCGAATCGGAGAGAAAGTTCTCGTCGATAACGCTCTCTACGCCGATGCCGCGGACGAGTTCCAAGCTCTCGTGAACGCAGACCTCATCGGGAGCGAGCGGAATGGTGGATACGCGGAATATGCGGCTGTTCCTGCTGAAAACGCACACCAAATCGACAGCTCTTTCTCCGCTACTGAACTCGCAACCTTTCCGACAGCGTACGTGACCGCTGAGCGGATGTTGAATCGCGCGAACGTCGGCGCTGGCGACGACGTCTTCGTCACCGGCGCCTCCGGAGGAGTTGGTACTGGACTCATCCAACTCGCACGGCGGCGCGGTGCACATGTGCTCGGACTAACTAGCAGCGAGAAAGCGGACTCGGTTCGTGAGTTAGGGGCAGACGAGGTCGTCGCACGTGACGAAGAAACTGTTCCAACAGTGATAGAAAACTGGACAGGTGACGGGCGAGTTGACGTCGTGGCCGACGTTGTCGGTGGTGAGCTATTCCAAGAGTTTGTCGAGACGCTTCGACCGGGTGGCCGACTGGTGACTGCTGGTGCCGTCGCCGGCCCAGTCACTGAAATAGACCTTCGAACGGTGTACCTGAAGCAAGTCCATATCGTTGGGTCGACCATGGGGACACGGAGTGAGTTCCAAGACCTAGTTCGCTACATCGAAGACGGGGACATCGAACCACTACTAGCTGAGACGTACCCTCTCCCCGAGATTCACGAGGCACAGCGTCACTTCTGCCGAAACGACTACGCTGGGAACATCGTCGTAGAGCCGTAAACGGATACTCGTACCCTAGTCGACCGAGCAGCTGCATTGCATAGACTAGGCACCGGTCTCCGGTCGAGTACAATCTTGGCCGATTTTCAGCTAAGTCAAAAATAATCACATCGATCCGCTCACGGCGAGTTTCACGGGGATTCGGTCAGCACCTCGGCTCGTATCAGCGGTTTGGGATTGGGACGTTGAGCACAGGCACTGACGCAGTGAGTATTACTCGCTGTGTAACGCTCCCAAACAGTGCTTTTCCGGTCGGCGTCCGGCGACGGCCACCGACGACAATGTACCGGGCTGTGACCTCTTCTGCGTACGACCGGATCTCTTCTGCGGGATCGCCAACCCGGACGATGGTCTCGATATCTTTGTGGTCGTGAACAGTGCCTTCGGTAGCTATTGCTTTCATGACGATTCTCTCTCCGGTGTACTTTACCTCATAATTCTCGGTGACTGCTTGTCCTTCGACCTCCTTTTCGAGGACGTTTACCAGGTCAGCGCGGCGGAGGACGTAAATCGCATGGAGTGGTTCGCTGAGATCCGATGCGAGTGAAGAAGCGTGTGCTAACACCGTCGACGCTCTCTCCGAGTCGTCAACCGCGGCCACGACTGTCATACAATCGTATGGGGAATCGGGACGTCAAATTTCCTCGGAAGGCGGTGTCAGTGGCCGCGACTCACTGAGCGAGAAGAACTACCGCCCCGACCGCCAGCGCGATTCCTACAATCTTGGTCTGACCAAGCGGCTCGTCGAGGAAGACGACCGCGAGAAGCGTGGTCCCAAGGAGATACAGCCCACTGATGCTCGTCGCGACGGCTACCGACCCCTGACTGAGGGCAATGTAGTACGTAATCGTCCCTAACCCGAGTAAGAGACCGCCGGCGAGTGCGAGTCCGATTCCTCTGGTGGAAATAACGACTGGGCCGTCTTGCCAGAGAAGATACCCGGTCGCGGCGGTGAGTCCGGCGACGTACGTGTAGATGACGGCCTGTTCTGCTGGCAGGGTTCGTGTCGCAAGTTTGGCGAAGAATGCCCATCCAGCATACAGTGCCATCGCTGCGAACGCAAAGAGCGCTATTTTCGACATGGTGTATGTATATCCACTACGTCACTGAGGGACACTATAGCCTCTTTGGAACCTTCCATCGTGTCGCCGAAAACGTGCACTTTGACGGATAAACTCCCGAAAAGCAGGCGATGGATGGTACGGTGACATCCCATAGTATTAAGACGGTCAATCATGTGTATCCATTCGTATCATGAGCGGCAAGACCGTTGTCCTCGGTGGGTCAGGAGCAATGACCTCGGCCTGTGTGTACGACCTGTACCAGACAAGCGACTTCGACGAAATCGTCGTCGCGGACGCTGATGAGAAGAACTCTCGTCGGCTCGTCGAACTGATCGATGATGATCGTGTGACGTTCGAGCCTGTCGATGCAACCAGTACGGAAGACATCGTGCGCGCGCTCAACGGCGCAACGTACGTGGTAAACGGACTTCCGTACCAGTTCGAAGAGAACGTCCTCGACGCCATCGTCGAGGTTGGGGACCTCCTCGGCGTCGACCTGAACGCCTTCGACTTCGACGAAGTGCTCAGTCGATCCGACGAGTTTGCGGAGTCAGGATGCTCGCTGTGGTTCGCTAACGGTGGTCTCGTCAGTACCATCGCGCTCGGAATGGTCGGGTGCGAAGAGTTTGAGGAAGTCGAGGACGTAAACTTCTACTGGGGTATGTGGCGGTTGCTCACCCAGACGACGGCCGGCCTCACCGATACCGTCACCTACGAACACGATCCGAACGTCGACGAACGCGCTCGCTGGGAGGACGGCGAAGTCATTAATGACCTGCCTCCATTTTCGCAAAAGCGGATCTTCGAGTTCCCCGAGCCGATTGGCGAGCAGGAGACATACGTCATCTCTCATCCCGAACCAATCACGTTCCCGAAGGCTCCTATCGCACAGGAAAAGAACGTCGATCGTATTATCACCCGTGGTGTCTGGCACGATGAGTGGACCGAATATGAGCGGACGCTCCATGCGATGGATGCGTTCGACGCGGACTCACTCGATATCGAGGGCGGAACAGTCGACCCACTCGAAGTTGCTCAGACGCAAGTCAAGCGTGCCGGTGACGAACGAGACGCCGAGTGGCGTTCGCCTGAGAAATTGTCGAGTGAGACGGAGTGGACCCCACAAACGGTTCTCTCGTCGGAAGTCACCGGGACGAACGCCGGTGAAACTGGGACTGCCATCTTCCACTTCACTCAGCCGTTTCCCTTCTTTGACGGCAATGACATTTCAATGATGCGTGAGTACGGTTGTTATGTCGGTGTCCCACTCTCGGTGACGTTACAGCTCATGGCAGACGGTGCCGTCAACAAGGACGGAATCTTCGTAACGGAGACCAGCGAGTTCGATGTTCAACGATACTTCGAAGAGATGGAAGCACGAGGCTTCGAACTCATTGAAGAACAAACACCAACTCAGCTAACCTCCACGCCGAGGTGAGGAGATGGAAATCTACTGCAATTCCGTTTCTCTGGAATGGTGAATCATGGGTAACTGAAGGAGAAAGTGGAGTGACAAACGGTGGTGGTAGTAGCAAGTGATTCATAACAACCACATCGATAGGAGAACCCGTTCCTCACTTACCAGCCGAAAGAAATCTTTGTCCGGATAGTCAAGCCGAACCTCTATGAAGGAAATATTCACACGAACTGCAGATGAACTCTCTATCATGATATTCTTCTAAAGCAATGAGGCTCTCATCGCACTTAGTGCATCGCATGTAAGCCTATGCGAGGTGTTTGACTGCCTGGATATGGCTGTCTGGTGAGTGCTTCTTAATCTCTTCGTGTCCTCCCCTCCGACGAACGGTGTCGTCGACATTGACGCGTCGGGCTTCAACTAGGGTCATGTATCAAAGCACTACACGAAGAAAATCAAGAGTAGGAGGTATTCATGTGGTTAGCGTCCTGCACCTGCCCGACGAGGTTCATCACGTCCTCTCTCGCAGATGCCGCCCCTGGCTTTCCCGACAACCGGTGCGAGGAGGATGCGAATCTGTGCTTTGCAGCTGGTACCTCTATCGAACACAATCTGGTATACTAGTAGGTGGTAGTACCACTCTCCTTTGGCTGATTCCTGCTTGACGAATAAAAGTAATTGAATAAATCTCTTCACCGCTCTCGGATTTCGCAGGATGGGTCTCTCCGTTTTCAGGACGGAGCGTCTCATCGATGAGAATTTGTGTGGCAAACACCTAGTGAATCCTACACTGAGAATGAGCACGAATGCGGATTTATCCCTGACCGAAAAGCAAGCGTACGACTGATTGTTGCCGAAGGCGGTCTCCTCCAAAGCCAGTTGTGGAAAGAGCTCGACGTGTCGAGCCGCACAGGCAGCCGCATTGCGACAGCTCTTGAAGAGAAAGGACTCCTCTCACGAGAACAAACGACCAAGAAGGGCCAACGGACCTACCTGCTGGAGCCGACGAACGGGCACGCGACAACGCCTTCGGAGACAGCAAGCGAATACGCAGAGGAAGAAGTCAAGGACGGTCCGGACACTGCCCTCACTGCTCGTGAAACGCGTGCGTTAGCACTCATTCGCGAGCGAGGAGGACTCTACCAGAGTGAGTTCTGGAAGGAACTAGGGGTGAATAGTCGGACAGGAAGCCGTCTGGCGACCGGTCACGAAGCAAAGGAGTTGATTCGCCGAGAAGAAACCACGTATAATGGCCAGCGAACCTACTTGCTCCTTCCAGCGAAGAAGGAGCTTGACTTCTCGGTACTGATGGCTGGGGACATGTTCTCGCCGCTAGTCGGCACCGAGGAGATAGATCCAATCACTTCTGATGCGTTTACTCAGTGGATTTTACAACTCGCACAGGAAGAGACCTAACTGCTCAGCTACGAAGGGCCAGACATCTCCCCGACTGGTGATTATCACTGAGAATCGATCAAGAGAGGCACTTGACTGAGCTACCCGACCAACGAACATTGGGTCCAAGTCGTAGGCTGATGTCACACGGTGATATGAGTGAATAACAAGTATTGTTGTCTATCTAACCTCTTTTCAATGGTTGAGTTGAGTGGGTTCCAACGAGACCTCTTGGTCGTCATCGTCGGTCTCGACCAACCATCAGGCCAAGACGTCAAAGAGGAGCTTGAACAAGTGTACGATAGGGAGATCAACCACGGGCGGTTGTACCCGAAGTTAGATACGCTCGTCCAGAAGGACTACGTCGAAAAGGGGACGCTTGACCCGCTGACAAACTCCTATGAGATCACTGAGCAGGGCCAAGACGCGATGGATGAGTGGATTGAATGGAGTCAGAACGAGATGCCACAGCTCTCTCAGTAAAACCCTCAACTATCTGATTCTGCGTTCCGTGAATGCGGGGGATTGAATCTCTTTATACGAGTGACCAGCAAGATGGTAAACGTCTGGGTCGAATAGTAACTGAAATCGAGGATTCTTCCGCTACTTGGATTCCGTTGTCGACCTCCTAATATGCGGACTCAGCGTTTCATCGAGTAGAAATCTAATTCGCTAAAACTGAAGCGAGGTGCCTACTTTGCCGTTGGGAGGTGGTCTTATCGAGCCCGGAGCTCGAGCCAGCCAGCGCCAATCGCAAGCGCAACAACTCCGAACCAGACCAGAAGTAGCCGGTGAAGAGAGTTGTGGATTCCCGACGACCACTACGTAGCCAGTGAGTGTGAGTGGGGCGACGAGAGCACCGACCACGGCTGCACGCCGAGATATACTCGTTTAGATGATGATCCATCCTAAATATCTAGGCACCAATACGCTACGAGAGCCCCCAGAGGACATCTCCTACCTTCTCGGATGGACTACCGAGTCAAGTGCTCTCCGGAAGGAGCAGCGCTTCGGCTTCTAGCCTCGAGTGGATTCGAGACAAAGCATTTACCGAAAGCGCGATAGGTGGGGGTAGATGTCGTTCACGTCCACGTGGTGTCGAAATCTCTGCGTTGGGAAGAACAGAAAGCTCCTCGGCGCGGCACTGATCGGAGCTCTTGGAGGGCTGATCGTGACGTCTAATCCGATCATTGCGTATGATCTACCACTGTTTGGCCTTGTTCTCGCGCTGGCTTTTGGCGGTGCTGTTTTCTTTTCGTATTCAGGGGGCGGCCTCCTCGAAGCAGTCACTCTCTTGTTTGGCCCAGCAGTTGGGTTCTATGCGTACAATTGTTCTGGGGGATGGGGCGGTGACGTGTATCTCCTTCCGTTCCCGGAACTGCTTTTTATATGTCCTGTCGCCTATGCTCCCCCACCAGCGCTTGATATCGTCGCAAGTATCTCCATTGGAATCGCACTCCCACTCGGTGCTGTAGCGGTTGGTTGTGGACGGTACCTCCAGAAACGACACTAGGGGTGCAGAGGTAAGTCCTATCCTTTGGAGCTGCGATATAACAGTCAGAAGCCCCGCTTGCGGTTCATTTCAGCTTGATCAGCCCATTACGTTTGGACTCCCTATGGTGGATTTCGGAAACCATTTCGGAAACCGACAGAAAGTGCAAAAAATCGCCTGACTGGGCGACGAAGTCCCATCGCCGAGACGGATTTCGGAAGCATTGGAACTGACACGCTGAGGCTTATTCCACACTCCGTTGTGGTCTCGACCATGCAATCGACGACTGATCCCCCGCCAATCCCCGAATTACCGGCACTTGAACCCGGTCTCCAACTCCTCGAAACCCCAGAACAGCTACTTGGACCGCTACACGCACTCGTCGTCGATCATGTCTCACTCAACAGCGGGCCGGCCTATTGGGTGGACACCCATGGCCACGCCCGAACCAATCCGCTCGCCCAACTCGCTCTTGATCGCCGTGTGCGTGAGCGGATTCAGGTCGCGCGCGCCTTTACACCGTTCCAACACACTGCCCTCGTAGAGACCCTTACCGCAACGGTCGATTCCAACACGTCGCTCCTCGTTCTGCCGGCGTTGGATGGCATATATCGGCACGATTCACTGCGAGCCACCGAGGGAACAGAGATGCTTGTGCGTGCGCTCGCCATGCTCGCTGGCGTTGCTCGCAAGTATGATCTTCCGATACTCGTCACTCGGAGTCAAAAAGACGAATTTTCAGAGCCGATCAAGACAGCAGCCACGGAGATCATCGAATGCGAACAAACGCAATTTGGCCCACGGTTCGTCGCGGACTCGTTCGAAACGCTCGTCTATCCGGTTGGTGGCGGCCACCTCCAGACGACGCTTGCATTCTGGGAGCGCATCCTCCAAGCGAGACAGCCGTTGTACGAAACGGCGCAGACTGGACCGCAGACGCCGGGAGTGATCGCGAATGGGTCGAACTAACCCGACGTACCGGGATACCATTCGCTCCCTTGAACACGAGTGGGCAGCATATCGACGCGGACTCCGTCGCGAAGACCAACAGCGATTCGACCAGTTATTCGAGCACATCCGGGCACACGCAGACGCCAGTGGCTATCTGAACCACACGAATCCGTTCTATCCAGCGATGATGTCGATCGGCTCCTTCCCGGAGTTGTCGGCGCCTTCCTCGACGATGTTTACGTGCGTGCTGAATGCGCTGGCGTACTGGCGTGGGTCGAGCGCCCACGCGGCTTGTTGCTGTTGGGTCGGTGCGTCGGTGTCTCCCGGTGAGGGACCGGCGAGACTGCCACCGCCCCCGCTGCCGGTACACCCGGCGAGGGAGAGTGTCGCGGCGGCACCGAGGCCGCGAAGGACGGTCCGGCGGCTCGGCGTGCGTGCGTGGTCGGTCATGGCTCGTTCTGCGGAAATGTGGTGTTTGGTTCGCTGACGGTACCGGGGGGATTAGTAGGCGATCGCGACGCCGGCGCCCCAGAGGGCGATTCCGGCGCCGAGGACGTCCATGAGAAACCCTCGAACCCCGCCGTTGTTCTGTGCGGTTCGGGTGAGCAGGATCGCGCCGCCGAGGAGCAAAAACGGCGTGGCGTACCAATCGCCGTCGCCAATCACGAGGATCCCCGCGACGATGGCCACGACACCGAATATCTGCGAGAGCCGCGCGTTCGTTCGGCGGAAGTAGACAGCCATCGGTCTACCCGTCCTCTTCGCCGATATCGCCGCTCCCGCGGTCGGCTTCACTGTCGGCGGCCGGGTCTGGTTCGGCGATCTCCTCCGGCTCGACGTCTGGTTCCTCGCCTTCGTCTTCACCTTCGCGCTGCTCAACGGCCGCGAGTCGGCGTTTGATCTCCTCGATTTCGTCCTCGACGTGATCGAGTCGCTCCTCGAGTGGCTCTTCGCAGACGGCGCGCTGAAGCTCCCCGGCTAACTCCGGTTGATGCTTGCGAAGGAGCCGCGCGTCTTCTCTCATGATCTGGATCTTTTGCTCAATCCGAGACATGAGCGTTGACCGTGTGGTCCGATTCACGTCGTCTTTCTCTTCTACAACGTCGCGCTCGCGGTCCGTGAGGAGTGCACGCGGCATGTTTCGTACCTTGGGTGCCGTATACATATTTGATTTGATGGGCCCCTTGTATACAAGTTTATTGCTCAACAACTTTACGACTCTTACCGCAACGTATTTGTATACAGTAGTCGCACAGAAATGTATGCCACAATCAACAACAAATGTCGTGGAAGAAACGGCGGAGCGGCTATACGCGCCCCTTTCGGGGGTGATCGCGGCTGTCGGGTGTCACCGCGCACCGGCCGTGACGATCGCTGTCCTCGCAACGATGTTGTCTACATTCGTCGGGACAGCGGCGGCGACCTCGGTGGCCGGGAGTGCGGTGCTGTTGCAGGCGGGAGGGGACTTTTGCGACACCGGCGCCGGCCAGCTCATGTCGTCCTCCATCGGGATCATCATGGGAATCACGGTCGTGCTGCTGCTCGCCGGAATCCTCGTCGGCATGGCGCTCGAGGCGCTCCCGCTGACCGGAAGGATCGCCGCGATCGCGCACCGGATTGTCGGCGGCGTGTTCGTCGCGCTGTTCTTCGGTGTGATCGCGCTATCGTTCCTCCAGTTCGCGCTTGGATTCTCGGTGATTGATCCGAGCATGGCGTGCACGCCGGTGACGAACTAACCCCGCCGGAGCCTCGCACCGGCATTCACCCATGTCCCGATTTTCGACGGCTATCACGCTCCTCGCGCTCGTCTGCCTCGTTAGCGGCGGCGCCGTGGCTCCTGTCCTCGCGCTCGCGCAGCCGCCCGATACGGCCGGCGAAGAGCCGGCGACAGCGCTCCAGGTCGGCCAGCCGACAAACGAGACGGATAGCAACAGCATTGCGAACGCCAGCGACCCGCCGACGGGTCACTGGCTGAGTAACGGAACGAACACAAGCGCCGACGGTGGTGGGTCGTTCCCCGGACTCGGCGTCTCTTCCGGGTTCGGTATCGGGAACGGCCAGACGATGATGGACGACATCGTTGAGTGGATTCAGGAGACGGCCGTCGACGTCATTAGCGGGCTCCTCGGCGGGACGATGCACCTGCTTATCGGCACGCCCGTCCCGGATAACAGCGGCTGGATGGGAATCTTTGGGACGCCGACGAACCACCCCTACCAGAGCATTCACGAACCGATCTACGAGAACCAGGTGTTCCCGTTCGCGCTCGCGATTCTCGTCCTCGCGATGATTCTCCTGACGGGCTTTCTCCCCTACTCGTCGATCATCGGCAGCTACCGCGCGTATCTGTGGATTCTGCGGACGCTCGTCGCTATCTTCGCACTCATCTTTGCGTGGCCGCTGGCGACGTGGCTACACCTGATCGCGAACAATGTCGCGCACGCCTTCGCGCCGGATCCGCGGGCGATCATTACGTCGTTCGAAGGTGCGTTGACGATGGGGACGACGGCTGTGCCGATCGCGGCGACGATCTACCTCTTCGGGTGGATGAAGGTTGCCATTTATGCGTTCATCTACCTCTTCCGCTATCAACTGCTGTTTTGGGCGCCGTACGCACTCGGTCCGCTGCTCGTCCTCGCACTGATCGGTCCGCACAAGAAATTGCGACACTTTGCGAGCTTCGGTCTGTGGCAGTACGTCGGCCTGTTGATTATGACATGGCCGAACGCACTACTGTTCGGCGCCGCCTACGAATTGGGGTGGTCGTTCAGCAGCGACGCGCTCGTCAACGTCGGTCTCATTATGGGGATGTTTCTGACGGGGATCTTCCTCCCACTGTTCATCATGTACGCGATGAGCCACGGTCCGGGGCTCATCTCCGGCATGGCGACCGGAATCGCGACCTCCGCAGCGCACGGCGTTTCCCGGCGGAGTGAACAGGGCTGGCGGCCCGAAACGCCCCGCCGGGCGTGGCAGGGAGCGAAACGAGCACGTGCCGGCGCCCGGACGACTGTCGAGCGGACGCGGGAGCGTCTCTCCGCCGCTCGCGAACGCTTCCCCTCGCGCCGGCGGCTTGCGACCGACGGCGGCACAGACACGGCCAAAAGCAGCAGCTCGTCCTCGAGCTCGAAGGAGATCAAGGAGCGCGACCGCGCTCGCGACGCTGACGATTCAAATCACATTTCACCTCAGGAGCGACGCAACCATGCGAAAGAGCAGCGACGCAAGCGCCAGGCGAAGAATTGGAAGGGAGGCGCCTGAGCATGGCGTCTGAACCCGACGAGCCGAGACAGCGCCAAGTACTCGGCAGTTTCTCGGAGAAACCCGACTGGATGGGCTTCTCGATCTTTGGGCTCTTAGCGTTTCTCTCGCCGGCACTCGCGCTGTTTGTCGCGTCGTCGTTCGCGTTCCCCGACGGGCCGTGGCAGATCATGCTCGTTCTGACCGGGCTCGCTGTCGTCGGCGCGTTCGTCGCGATCGCTATGACGCCGGATCATCTCTCTGCCGGTCCGTACGTCCGGAAAATCGTCGAGCACCACACTCAGCAACCGACTGCTTTGCACGACATGAATCCTGAAACCAGTACTATCGAACAGCCAGAACCGAACAGTCTCATCAGAAGATTCGCTCGTCTGCCTGCGGTCCGCGGCTATCCGATCATCGGCAGCGGCGAGTATGAACCGACACAAGAGCTTGTCCCGGTAAAGAAACCGTATCGCCGTCGCTACGCGGTCGAACGCGACGACGGAGCGCTCATCGGCGCCGTTCGAATCACGCCGGCGAACATGAGTCTGAAGGAAGAGGACGAGTGGCAGCGGCAGGTCGATCGCCTCGCTCGCGTGCTCGCCTCGACCGTCGAGTATCCGGCACAGTGGTACAACCCCATGCGGTCGGTCGACTTTTCGGACCGCCGCGCTCGGTTCAAGCATCGTGAGCGCGATCTCCTCGAGGCCGCGACCGACGCCACGGACGCCGATAGTGAACTGTCCCGGCGCTTGCTCGCCGACGTGGCGGGCGAGAGAGCGGCGGTCATCGGCTTGCACCAGGATACGACGATGCAGCGCGAGCACTACTTCCTCGTCGCCGTCGAACCGAAGGAAGCGGTCACAACAGTCTCCAGCGACGGCGGCGGAATCGCGAACGTCCCGGGTGTCGGCGCGATCGTGGAATGGCGAAAGCTCCGGAAACAACGGGGGGACCCGGAACACGTCCGCGAGCTGCTCGACGAGCTTCAGCGGCGCGTCGAGGACGTCGCGACGAGCGTCCAAAGCCTCGAGGGAATCAAAGCCACGCCGCTGTCGTCGACGGAGTTCTCCCGCGTGCTCGCGAACTACTATCGAACAGACGACGTCTACGAGTTCGCCGACTTTAGCGCGACCGTCCGGGAGAGTCCCGTCCCGCTGCTGGAGGACGACGTCGACAGGGGGGACGTCCTCGCCGGTGATCCGGACCCGAACGTTTCGTATGCTCACCTCGCGAAGAACGGAACGGGGGACGACGCCGGCGGCGACAGTGTCAGTCATTCCTTCGCCGCGGAACGGGCAGCCCGTAACGAACGTCCGTCCCCCGACGCCCGGCGCCCCATCGCCGGGCCAGTCTCTCCGCCTTCCGACGCGAGCCCGGACATGATCGCCGCTCTCACCCCGGGTTCGACCGCCGAGGATGGCATTGCACTCGACGACGATGCACTCAAGGCTAACTACCGGTCCCTGCTGGCGCCTGAGATAGTCGACCGCTCCTCGCCGTACCACCTCGCGCTCGACGGCGATACCTACTCGGCGACGCTCGTCATTCGTGACTGGCCGGCCCGGCCGCCGATCGGCATGCTCGAAAGTCTACTCACCTACGACGAGCCGGGCGTGCAAGTGACGGTCAGCACGCATTTTGAAGGGAAGAATGTCGCCGACGAGCTGCAGAAACTCAAATCGGCGGAGACGTCACTCAGACTGAAAGCCGAACACGCCGAAGAACGCGACTCGCCGCTCGCTGACCGCAAGCGCGACCAATGGGAAGCGGCGCGAGACGTGAAGCGATCCGTCGAACGTGCCGATACGGGACTCTTTGAGACGAACACCTACATCGAAATTCGCTGCGGTGACACTGACCGCCTTCGCGACGTCGTCCGGAAGACGAAGAGCCGATTGAAGGAGTTGAATGCCTCCGCGAAGGAGTTGACGTACAACCACCTGAAAGGGTGGCAGACGGCCGCTCCCGCGTGCAAGAACGATGTGCACGACGATGTGAAGATGACCGGCGACGGCCTCGCCGCACTCCTGCCGTGGGTGTCGGATAACCTCGTCGAGCCCCGCGGCGTCGAGATCGGCACGCACGCCGAACGGAACGAGCCGACAGTCGTCGACCTCCGGCAGCGCTCAACCGGCTACAACATGGGAATCTTCGGAACGATCGGCTCCGGGAAGACAACGACGCTCAAAACGTTCCTGCTCAGACAGAAACTCCTCGACGAGGACGTCCGGCTCGTCCTCTGTGATCCGCTCCAGGAGTTCGCCGGACTCACGGAGGCACTCGACGGTGAGCGCGTTATCATCGGCGGAAACACGCACATCAACCCGCTACACATCGAAGCGGAATCGGAAGAGGCCATGAACCGCCGCGCTGCGGACGACGAGTACACGCCCGTCAGCGACGCGAAGGTGCGCGCCATGACGTTCGTGAAGACGTTCTACGGCAACGAGGCCGGACTCTCACTCGGTCGGAAACAAGGCGTGTGGCGGAAGGCAATCAAAGAAGCGTACGACCGGGCCGGGTACCGCGAGTACGAGGACGGAACGGTCACATTCGGCGAGGACCCGCCGACGCTCCAGGATGTCTTTACGATCATTCGCGAGATGGTGAGCGATCCGGGGAAGTTCGTCGACGATACACTCGACGAGGACACCGAGACGGTGTCTGATTGGAAGCAACGCGCCATCGACGTGATTAACAACGATATTCAGGCGTTCGAACGGGGCGAGGTCTACCACAATCTGACGAAGCCGACGGATATCGACCTCGAGGGCAACGACGTCGTCTACCTCGACCTCCAGCGGTACAATTCGGACGCCAATCGCGGGCTCATGATGCAGTTGCTCGTTTCGCAGATTTACGAGCGCGTCAAGTCCTCCAGCGTCCCGACGCTCTTTGCCATCGACGAGTCGCATTATATGACGAAACACTCCTCCGACCTCGCGTTCCTGAAGCAGACGGTCCGCCATTCTCGGCACTACAATCTGTCGGTGATCTTCTCGACGCAAACGGTGAGCGAGTTCTTCGCGACGAACGAGGACGGGGGACTGACCGATACCGCGGAAGTGATTCTCGACAACATGAGCATCCAAATCTACCAGTACCTGAAGGAAATGGACGCCGGGTTCGCCGACGAACTCGATCTCACCGAGGCGGAGGTCGACTACATCAAAAATGCTGCCTCCGGGAAGGAGGGACAAGGCTACTCCGAGGCGCTGCTCCGCGTCGACGAGGAAGGCTCCTATCCCATTCGTGTGGAAATGTCGGACTCGCTCAATCCGTGCGAGTTCGCGCTCGTTCGCTACGACCCGACGAAGCACGGCGACGACCTCTATCGGTGGCTCGCCGACCAAACCGACGATTGGCGCTGGCAGCGACCGCCTCGAGGGGCGACCGTTGACCACGGCGGCGCCGATGACACCGACGGGCAGACAGTGGACGCACCGGAGGACCGCGCCGATCGCCGCCCCGTCGAGGCCGACGACTAACCGGAGGAGCGAGCTATGGGACTCTTCAAACGCAACACACCCGACGCCTACAAGGTCGACGAACAGCTTTCTGAGAGCCTTCGCGAGCACGTCGAACGGGAGAATCGGCCAGTGCTCGGCATTCGCCCGTACCGCGGCGAGGACGGCATCGAGCGCGGGGAGCGCTTGCTCAATTCCCTCCACGACGTCCGCCGTTCCGGCTTTCTCAATCGGAAGAACGGCTCACCGCCCCAAACGTTCGAACTGCACTATACGGACGACAGCGAGATACTGCAGTTCCGCTTTGTCCCGGGGGACACGGAAACGAAGCGTCGCCTGCTCCGGCAGCTCAAAACGTACTATCCCGACTCGGATATCCTCGAGGCCGCGCCGACGTTCATGGACATCGAACCGGGGATGTACGTCGCCGGGGCGCGCCTCTCACTCCGTGATTCGGACTACTTCAAGCCGATCAAGCATTTCCGAATCGACCCGGATCACTTTGCTCAGGACCCATACGACTCGATTACATCGGAAATGGTGGGGGCTCCCGAAACGCCCGACGCCGACGTCCTCGTGCAGTTCGTCCTTCGCCCGGCCTTCTCGACGGAAGGCCGTGAGGGGAAGAACTGGTTCGCCGGAATCGAGCAGACCGTCGAGCGCATGACGAAGCCGCAGACAACGTTCGACAAAGGAGCGATCCTCGACGAGATCGGCCGTGCCTTCACGCCGGGCGAGAGTGAGGGCAAAGCCGACTTTTCGAAGCACATGCCGGCGACGAACGGACACAAGAAAGCCGCTGCTGTCGTCGCCGACCAATACGGGAAGAAAGGCTACCACTTGAACATTCGAATCCTCGCTGTCTCGGAGGACGCCGACGAAGCCGTCTCTCGCGTGCAGGAAACGGCGGGGATGTACCGCAAGTTCTACAACTCGAAATATGAGCAGGGCTTCGAACCGACGTTCTACTCGGCGAAGAACCTCCCCGGCCTGTTCGAACGCGCCGCAGCTCGCGAGTGGCGCGATCGTGGAATGGTGTTCGCGACGGACACCCTCGCCGGCGTCTGCCACGTGCCGACCGATCTCAACACCCAACAGGCCGACTACTCGATGACAACCGCCGGGAAGGGCGTGCCACCGCGCACTCCCCGGTTCGACTTTGACGCGGTCGGACTCGACCGGGCGACATCGCCACGGCAGGACAAGCAGCGGGCGCTCCTTTCGGATACGGACCCGTCGGCGCCCGTGTGGTACGGCTTTGGGACGCGGAACGGCGTCGAGGCCGGCGTCTACCCGGACGCGCTGTCGGTGCACCAGTTCATTGGTGGGTCGACCGGGATGGGGAAGACGACGCTCCTGAAGAACTACTTCCGTCAGATCATGCAGCGAGGACACGGCGGGTTGTTCTTCGATCCGAAGGGCGACGACGCCGACGCGGTCGTTTCACTCGTGCCGAAGGGTCGTGAGGACGACCTGATTTTCCTCGATATTGGTGCGGACGCCGAGTACGAGGTCGGCTTCAACTTCCTCGAGGTGCCGCTACGCGACCCGGACCCGGATTCGCAAGCGTTTGAGTCAGCGGTCGAATCACTCGCCGACGACCTCGAGGCGCTGCTCGCACAGTCGACCGGGCCAGACGCGGCATGGGGAGCACGTATGTCCGGCGTTACTCGGAACGTGGTTCGCGGGCTCGCCGAGTGGCAGGTCCGGACCGCAGAGGACGTGACGCTGCTCGACATGTACTACGCACTCCTCGACGAGGACGGGCGCCAGCAGTACGCCGACATGCTGAGCGACGCACGCATTCAGTGGATCGAGGACTACGCCCAAGACGTCGTTGCGGACATGAGCCAGGACGAACTGGAGCCGCTCATTCGCCGACTGAAAGAGTGGGTCGAAAGTGGAACGACGCGCTCTATCGTCTCACACCCGAAGAGTACCATCTCGATCGAGGACGCCGTTTGCGACGGGAAGATTATCGTCGTCCGGAATCGCTCGTCGTCGGAATCGGCGAAGCGGATGATCGCCACGGCGCTCATTCGCCGGATATGGGTCGCGATTCGGGAGCAAACCTACTCCGATACCGAACCAGACCCGCCGAACTTCTACGCGGTGATCGACGAGTTCGACAAAATCGTCAGCAAAGAGTCGAAGATTCACAACATCCTGCGAGAAGCCCGGGCGTTCGGGCTGTCGCTCACCCTCGCTGCGCAGAACCTCGAGACGGGCGGCGACGATACGATCGGCATTCCGGAGGGGATTCGCCGGGCCATCCACGGGAACTGTAAGACCTTCCTCACCTTCGACCCGGGCGACCCGATGGACGCGAAGGCGATCGCCCCACAGCACTCGACGGACATTACGCCGGAGGATATCGGCGAGCTGTCGAAATACCGGATCTACATGCGGACGTACGACGAGAACGACGAGAAGACGGATTCGTTCAAAGTGCAGACGCTCGAGCCCGCGGTCGACGTCCTCGACGTTCGCGACGAGGCGGAGACGGAGGCACTCATCCACGCGGCTCAGAAACGCTACGGTCGAAAGCGACGGTCGAACGAGGAGATCAAACGAGATCTCCTGCTACACGGCGACGGCCGCGTGTCGACCGGCACAGTGCTCCGCAGCGAGGCCGTGCAGCAGGCGGCCTGTAAGGCGGTGTACGACGCCGCGCTTCGCACTCCAGGGAATGACTCTCGGGTTCCCCTCGTCGATTGTGCCGACGCCATACGGGGTGCTGTCGATGCCACCCTCGATGGCGAGCTCCCGACGAGTGTCGACATCAGCACCGACGAGAAACTCTGGCGGCACGTCCTTCAGCCGATACCTGACGGGATGCTCGCCGAAGAGGAGCGAGACGGCGCGCTGTGGCTCTCCGTTGGCGACGCGACTGTCTCATCAATCCACGACGTCGGCGACGACGAGAGCAGCGGCGGGGCGCTTCACGCGCTTGTCCTTCGCGACGCCTATCCCGCGCTGACCGACCTCGGCGTCGACGTCGAGATCGCAAAGCAAGGCGACGGCTCCGTGAGCCTTCCCGATGGCACCATCGACCCGACGCCACTCCTCGATCTCCCGGCGGACGCTGACGCCGTCGACGCCGCCGCAGCGCTCGCCCGCTTCGAAGATGAACATCCACTCGTCGCACAGCTCACCGGCGGCAGAGAGGCCGTCCTCGAGGCCGAGAAATCGACCGGGAACACGAAGCAAGGCCAGACTGTGCGAAACCTCGCCGCCGCCTATCGCGACGGAAAGCGGTGTCTGTTCATGTGCCGCGAGGACGTAGCGCCGGACGTGTGGCAAACACTCGTCTCGGAGCCCGCGTTTGCTCATAAGAATCACTCGGCACCCGGGGAGACGCGCTTCTACAACCTCCGCCCGCTCTCGATCAATGGCGAGCGCGCCTATCGTACCGGCGCCAGGGAGGACGTGTGGGTCCGCACCGAAGCGGGCGAGTACATCCTTCGCGATGGCGACGGCACCGAGCACGCTCGATTCCCCGACGCTGAGAGCATCTTCACCGACGCCTCGGCGTACGACGTCGTCGCCAGCGAGGCCGCCGCAGCGGACGACCGCGAGCTCCGCACAGTGAAGACGCCGATCATTCCCGAACGCGAGTTCGACGGCGAGGTGCCGACGCCTGGAGAGGATTGGATCATCCTCGTCGTCCCGACGGTCCGCGAGGACAGGGACGAGGACGAGACGCTGACCGCGCACGATCTGTCCGTGTTTGTCGATGGCGTCATGGTCCCGCTCACAAGTCTCGGTCAGCACTCCGACGAGGAACAAGAGAAACAGAAGGAAAGGTTGCAACAGACGCCAGCGCAGCGCGACAGCGATGACACCTCGCCATCGGCCGACCGCCGGCGGGCGAGTGGACACCTCGATTGGTGACAGATCAGATATCTCGGGGACCGGACCGAGCCGCCGTGGGCCGCATAAAAGCTCTATGGACTTTGTTGAACCATTTCGTGGTTGATACGGTCGGTGTGCTGAATAGAGAGGATGGGCCTTGTTTAGACGCGGGAGAGAGCGGCTCTCTCGGTGGATAAGGTCCGGGAGTATGGAAAATCATCGGGAGTGCTGGCCTGGCACCGAGGCAGTGACAATCCACTGTTCTCGGTAGAACGGCCAGGCCGTCGGAATCAGGTGACCGATGGGTTCTCTCTCACTCGCTTTTCCAGAATATCCGAGCTGTTCTTCGTCGGCACCAGCTCTGACACGCTCGAATTGGAGCGTCTAAACAAGGCCGAGAGGATGCATTCAACAACGTAGTATCTACAAGCGGTGCAGCTCTCGCTAAATTCGTCATCGGTGGTCCTGCGACAGTCGGATGAGACAAGAGCGATTCGTCTACCTCTGTCGCCGCCTACGAGATGAATTCCTTGATAATCCGGCCTTCAGCTCGATGGAGGACACCACTAGCTGCCGATTGATTGACCCCCAATGTTTCTGCAAGTTCGACGAGCGTACAGCCGCGAGGACTGTCGTAATAACCCCGTTCAACCGCTTCAGTGATGACCTCCCGCTGGCGCTCGGTCAGAAGCCCGTTCGAGTCGTATGAGTGGGTTAGCGACAGTATCTCGTACGGAATGTGAGCCGCCGCCAACTCGGTAGTTAACTCCGACAACTGCTCCTGTGAGGTAGTTTGTTCACCGGATGCCCATCCGTCTCGGATGCTAATAGGAAATCGCGGAAGGATCTCCATCGAATGCCGCGCCTCATACGTTGACGGCATCGGAAACACTAACTGAATCAGTACCATCCCGTCGTCGGAATAGAGCACTTCGTACGAGCGTACCTCTGGTGCGTCGTCGAACCGACGAACGATGGCGTCCCCATCCGATGTCGTTACTTCGATCAGTTCGAGCACACCATCGTCTACGGGCTGGCTCGTCAGGATCTTGAACTCGGCGTCCGAGAAGTCGGTCGAGACACCAGCCAGCCAGTTGTCGTCGTCTGCCCCGATCTCGACCTTCAGGTGTACACGGACCATACCATCGGAGTTGGCTGGCGAGTGGCTTAACAGACTTCCTAGTGCCTAAAAAGGTGAATATATTCACGGGGAAATCCGTAGTCTCAACCAGCGTAGCAGATCCATACCTCTCGTCGGAGAGAGGAGTAGAACGTTATGAATGAACACCCGTCCGAATCGCGTGAGAATAGTAGACTATGAGCACAATTGCAACAGTCATCCCCCTCGTGCAAGGGCTGCTCGGACTCATTATGCTGGCTGCGGGCATTGCGAAGCTCATCGGCATTGACTTGGTGGTAGAGGATTTCGACCGGTATGGCTATCCAGAGTGGTTCCGATCCGTTACTGGGGGCATCGAGGCTTTTGGGGGTCTTGGCTTGCTTATCGGTCTCGTGTTCGCGCCGATTTTCGCTGTTCTCGGCGGACTGTTAATCGTCGCCACGATGGCCGGGGCCATCCTGACACATCTCTTCCGGGTTGACGATCCACTCTGGAGATTTATCGGGCCAGCGATTTATCTCACCGCCGGACTCCTCGTGACGAGATTCCACCTGCTGTCGTTCTAGCCATCGATGTACGAGCAGCAGTACTTGTCCCGGTTGCGGTAAGGACGGGAGTCGTAGGCACGATTCAAGCGGGATAGTCGCCCTCGATAACTACGCGGGCGTAGATATCGGTGGGTTCGGTATGGCTTCGGATGCAAGATACGCGCCTTGTATTCAGCACGACTCCTAAGCATATCATCTCTTGAGAGTTTCAACAAGGCCGCAATATGAAGTATTGCACCCTCTCCGATCGCATTTCAGGCTATTCCTGCTCGCTTTGAATCATATCTTCCAGATCCTCGATAGCTCGCCGTGTGCTCTCTTTGAGCCTCTCGACCGTCTCCTCTAACTCGGCATTCTTCCGCTCCAGGCCGTCAACACGGCGTTGCAGCTCGGCGATCTCTGCATCCCGCGAGGCTAACGGTGAGTACGGTGTCCCGTCGGTGTCCGTCTCCCGGAGGTGCGTCACAAAGTCCTCGCCGCGGTCGGTCAGCGCCCATACCTTCGCCTTCGATCCGCCCCGGCCGTGGTAGGCACGATCGCCCGTCTCCTCGACGAGTCCCCACTCGACGAGCGTCTCTAAATGGTGCGTAACGCTCCCCGATGGGACGTCTGTCGCCTCTCGCAACTCCGCTGTGTTCGACCGATTCCCCCCGGCGCGAGACAGTGCCATCAGCAAGTCATAACGGTGTTGCCCGAGCCGGTCGACCAACTCGGTGAATCCCGGCTCGTCCGTCGATGTATCAGATTCGTGTGGTTGGGACATACAAGCCATAATGAGTCAGAAGAGCTATAAATATATCCCTTGATATAGCCTGATTTGATTCTACCGAATACAATAGCTACCCAATCAACCGTCGGTAAGCAATAGCGGGGAAATCCCGGATCCTATAAATCTATCAGAAGATAGAGAATTATAGACACCAGAAAATACAACTCGAAAACGCGGTGAGCAACCGACGACAGAGGACGCCGAAGGACTCACACCGACAGAGACAAACACCTCGGTATGAGCGCAGGGCCAGAGCAAACAAGCCGGGAATCACTTGCTGAAATCGCGTGTACAGACAGTAAACACCAACTGAGTTGGAAATCAGGATTCATTCTCACGTGTGACCGCTGCGGACTCGACTCGTCGACGCTGACCGATATCCTCGGTCACTCACTCCGTAATTAGGCCACACCCATCAGATACCCACTGCTGTCGAGGATACTCTAGATGCGGTGAAGTGACCCTTCATTACGATCCAAGTGCTCTCCGCAGCGTATGGGAGAGTGGAAAAGTCATAATGTGACGGTGACTGGTCGGCGTGTTGGCGTAGTTCTTACCAGCAGGAACGGCGATCAAGAATTCCTCATTAATATCCCGCCAGAGCAAGCACGTTTTCTCGGCAGATCGATCTTGAACGCAGCAGATCAAGCCGAAGCAAATCAAAAGAGACGCTTTTGAACTGAACTTTGTCGCTAGTATGAGACTTTGAGAAAACCTGGAGCAGCCATTTGAATTCTGGTAATTAACAGTATTAGTCGTAACCAGGAAAATCCAAAGCTCTGTAATTCGCCTGAGATTCACCTCTGAGTGCCAAGAGAGTGGTGAATCAGAGTAAGACATTATATCGTTCAACCCTTGAAAGAGATAATGCGAGCGACTCCGCCAGGTCCGAAACAAGCCCCCCTCCTTGGCAACACGCGTCAGTTTTTCCGCGATTCGCTCTCGTTCATGACGGCGTGTCGAGAAGCATATGGCGATGTCTCTCGGTTTCGAGTCGGCTCAACTGACCTCTATCTCATCGCAAATCCCGCTGATATCCAGCGCGTACTCGCGACTGAAGCAGCGCACTACCGGAAACCGACGTTTCAAGACAGCCTCAACGAGGTTCTCGGCGACGGACTACTCCTCAACGAAGGGAACGACCTTTGGGAACGACAACGCCGCCGCGCTCAACCTGCCTTCCAAATCCAACGAGTGCTCCACCCAGAAGCAACCGCAGCACTCACGCGATACACCAAGGAACTTCTAGCAGAGTGGAGGCCGGGTGAGACGATTGACATCCATTCTGAGATGCTCACGCTGACTCTCAAAGCCATTGGCAAACTGATGTTCGATGTTGAGTTTGAGAATGCCGAGATACAGCGTATCAGGAAGAACTTAGAGCCGCTCGGCCAGGAATTCGAGCCAAACTTTCTCCAAGCACTCCTTCCTGACTGGGCACCTACCCCACCGAATCCACGGTTTCAGGCCGGGCTGGAGGGACTCCGGCAAGACATGCTTGATCTTGTTGATCAACGCTTAGAGACCACCAACCCCACTGCCAACGAGACAGAAGAGCCAGCGGACTTTTTGACGGTCATGCTCCGGGCATTTCAGCGCGAAGCAGACGTTGACGAAGACCTGCTTCGTGACGAATTGATCACGATTCTGCTAGCCGGGCAGGACACAACCGCGTTGGCACTTACGTACACACTCACTCTCCTCGCAGAACATCCAGAGATCGAGGTACGTCTCCACGAAGAGCTCGTGAGTACTTTGGGTGAGGGGCCGATCATGCCAGAGACGCTCTTTGAACTGTCGTCTCTTGATCGGATCATCAAAGAATCTCTCCGGATGTATCCTCCAGTGCACGCGATGGCACGCGAGCCTCGTCTTGATGTCCGTTTAGGCGGGTATCGAATTCCCAAGGGGGCAGGTGTACTCCTTTCCCAATGGGTAACTCATCGTGATCCACGCTGGTACACTGAGCCCGAAACGTTCGACCCAGATCGATGGCAGACAGAACGACGAGCGACCCGACCTGGCTATGCATACTTCCCGTTTGGAGGCGGTCCACGGGTCTGTATCGGAAAGACAATTGCGGTCATCGAGATCAAACTCATCCTCGCGACGATTCTTCGCCAGTATCGCTTCGAGCGAGCTTCGGACGAGCCTATAGAACTTGAACCGGTCGTTACGATGCAACCGAAAGGTCCGGTAGAGATGGTCGTAAGAGAGTGGACATAACGGCGAGAGCTGCCAATAGGTACCTTCCTCTGTCTGCTAAGGCGCTACATTTAACCTGTAGCCATAGTAGAATGATATATGTGCTGTAACTATGCCCTCCATGTCTGTGCCCCCCTGGAGGATCGGTGGTGAAGTGGTGTATGGATCCTCACGATTACCTTGCGTTTCTCAGCGAATCACAGGCGCGGATGGATCTACTCCGAGACTTGGCAGATCAAGAGGTGCCCATAACAAAAAGCGAGCTCGCCTCGATACGCTCTACGACTCGGGTGACCGTTCATCGGAATCTAGACCACATGGCCGAGTGGCGATGGGTCGAGAACGATACTGAGGCGAAAGTCCGCCTCACGATAGCAGGTCGGCTCGTTTTTCGTGCATATGAGAAATTCTGCGATCGGGCAGGGAATGAAGCTCCGAAGTTCCTTGGAGGGTCACCCCATCGACCAGCGTTGCTTCGGTATCTTGCTGACTTAGACTCCACTGTTGGGTATTCGACGCTCCAAGCAGCAATCACCGCGTCACAATCAACCCTGACCCGGATTCTCGACGGATTCACGACCCGAAACTGGGCCACTCAGCCCTCAAGAAATCAGTACAAGCTAACGGATCTCGGGGCTCAAGTTGCCCAGGCATACACAGCATTCACAGGAGCGCTTGACTGGGTGACAACCCATGCCAAGTTGGTCAATAGACTAGGGACCATTGGTAGGATACTTCCACTTGACGCGTTAGCGCATGGAGATATGGTTGCTGTGAAAGCCCGTCCCGCAGATCCAGATCGGGCGATAGAATTCTACGCAAACAGGGTTCGTGAGGCAGACCCGGACACTCTCGTCGGGATCACACCAGTGGCGAGTCCATATCTGAACGAGATCCACAAGACCCTTCTTGAAACTGGCTCGACGATCGACCTTATCGTCGACACAACAGTTCTCGAGACGGCGAAAGCCCGCTATCCCCACTCATTGAAAGCCGCTCACGACCTCCCGATTGAGTTGTATTGTCATCCTGCCCGGCTTGAGTTCGGCCTTGCGATTTTCGACGATCAAGCAATCCTTGGCGCGTACAATGAGCACTCAGGTCATTTGTGGGCCTGCCTTAGTAGTACAGATAGACGCTTCCGCGACTGGGCAGAGGACCTCTTCTCACAGCACAGGAGCCGAGCTACGGAATATAGAGCTGAAGCCTAAGATCAATCTAGGGCTTATCCTCGTTCTTCAAGCTCGAGTTTTTCTACGATCTCGTCTCCAGAGCCGTTGACACTCACGAGATGGTGCTTCCGCCAAATAAGAGTTCCGTCGTCGATTTGGTACGGGCGTGGAGAAGTGACAGCCTCTCGTTCCCATTCAATCGATCCTGGTGACGGGCTTCTCGTAAGCTGGTAGTACATCACCTTCTGGGTCGAATCCCACCCAGCACACTCCCATCGACCAGGTTCGATGGGGAGACCAGGATCAACGATTGTCTGTGGGAATGCCGTTGGGTCATCACTGATTGAAGCTCCCTCTTGTACAGTTCCCAATTCGACGAGTCGATCCCTCAATTTCGTTGCGACGTCAGCGGGGAGGGAAAGGGACTCAGTAGATTTGTCAAAGAGCGTTGGACGCGCACCACCGAACCGACCAAAGACAAGCGTCGGTTCAGCTACCTCGAGAGTTTCATATGGCGCCGGCGATGGCGATCCTGCCTCGTCGGGAAGTTTCAGAGAAGCCCATTTCCCGGCTACGGATCCATGTTCTGCGCGCCATCGGATACGAGGCTCACTGATCGCGTTTTCACAGTGGACACTGAGTTCTATGAGATCCTCGCCAGTAGCATTCTGGTGAGCATGAAACGAGGTATCGTACTGTCCCTGTTTACTGTCTTTCCTCATACCCGCTCCCTAACGGAATACGGTGAACCGCCGTGATAGTTCTTTCTCTGGGAGAGTTCACCGTGAAACCTTATTGGCCGCGTCTGCTGTGACAGAGCGGAATTTGTAGACTAGGTGTTCTAATGGAGCACGAGCACGCGACTGGTAGTCGTCGAATAGCGCATGTGCCCACTCGATAACCTCTGGGTCTTCAACAAAGATCGTCCCAGAAACAGTGCTCGCATCTTCAATGATCTTCGGCCCAGCAACAACCCACTGAGAGTCGATAATCATGAGTCCCAGCGGTAATTCGCCGGGATAAATCGACCACTCGACGTTGTCAGCTTGCAGCCCTTTTCGGATGTATTTCGTGCTCTGCGGATCTGACGGTGGATTTTTACTCGCCTCCTCCGAGATGACGGTCTCTAAACGGACACCAGCATCCACGAGCCGGAACACCGCTTTCGTGTACTGCAAATCGAAGTACGAGGAGAAGCCGCGGATGTGGGTTACTTCATTCTCATCTACTGAATTGATGAAATTCATAAACGCGTGTACCTCGCGGAGCGGATCCGACGGGCGACCGATCACAAGTCGCTCGTCTTCTAACGCGCGGACGGGGAACGTCTCGCACTCAGCGTCGAAGTCTTGGAGACACGCGCTTTTCTCTATGAGTTGCTCAAAGGCTGCGAGTAGCTCATCGTACTCCTGGAGAACGTGCTCTCCGTGCTCCGTGAGGTGATACTGCCCGCCGTTCTCTGCGATTAGATCGTGTTCGCGGAAGGTTTGGAGCGCGCGGTACACAGTCGAGCGAGACGGGAGGTCTGGGTTTGAGGCGAGGTCCGCGAGATCACACGGTGCGGTTCCAATCCTTCGCAGGACAGCTCGTCTACTCGGTGATTTGGTCAACGAAGTGAGGACCTGAGCGCCGATCGTTGTGTGGGCCTCAGAGTAGACGTTAAGAGCGATTGCACCGACACCCGTGAGACGATTCCCATCCTTTGTTTGCGTCACGAGACGTGCAGCAGTGAGCTCCTTCACAAATTGACTGGCTGACTTACGTGCAACACCACATTGAGTAGCGAGTTCTGCCTGCGAAAGGGCGTCCTCGCGAAGAAGTGAAAGAGCTTGGAGCGGATCAATTGATTGGGAGCCCGTTCCCGTCGTCAAGTACCCGACAAGCTCCTGCGCGTCCATTACACCCACAGTCTGTATCGATGTATTAATAGCTGACCATGCCTAAGTCAAGAATGTCAATTATATCATCACAGGATCACAGATTGGAAACAGGATTTGGGAAATCGATTTTCCAAATTGTCACTCATCAGTCATTCCAAGATTTAGAAATCGCACGACGGCTCGCTGTTTCACGAGGTTACACAGGTGTGTACCCCGGTGAATTATTGATCCATCCGCTCATCAGTGGCTCACATGAATACAGGTCCACTGACGACCCTCACGCTCGATATGCCACTCCCGCTGAACCGGCGAGTGTGCGCTGAGATCTACATCGAGACGGTTGAAACAGCAGACGGAACGCGCCGACTATACACCGAGTCAGTGCTCGAACTCGCCTAGAAAGTCTACTTCAGTGTTCTATGCGCTATCCACCTCTCTCCGGGCCGGCATCATTCGCGAAAAGTGGAGCTCAGCTTACCGCAAAATCAGGTGAGTCCCAATGAGCGTCGCACGAGGCAAGAAGACGAACCAGATCAAGGTCTACGGTGATGACCGCGATAAGACGATGATCGAAGCAGTTGCGGCCGGGCTCGACTGTTCGGAAGCCGCTGCTGGACGTGAAGCAATTGAGCGTCTTTTCACCGAGTTGTATCCCGACCTGGAGTGGACGGACGTCGCAGAGGGTCGTGTTTCTGCTGCGGACCTGCAGGCGCTCGCGCAGGATGAGTTCACCGTCGACGACCTTGAGCTTGGAAACGACGGTGACTATGAGCCGACTGACCGAGATCCTGCCCGCTACTCGACCCCTGTCACGCCCGATCAACTCGCCTCGCCTGGGGCCAAACTGACGTGGCAGACACTTCGCGATGCCGTTGCGGACCCTGTTGCTGGCGGACTCTGGTCAGACGAGCTCGTGATCCATCCGGATCGCGTGGGTGCACGAACACTTCGCCAGCGACACGTTCCCGCTTCTCGGATCCTTGCTGGGCTGGCGCGTTCTCAAGCGGTGAATGGCGTTGTACGTGCGGAGACGCTCGATGAGCTTGTCGAGACCTACGCGATGCATCTGACGAATCGGATGGACGATACACGCGGTCGCGAGCATATTCGCACAGAGTACGGTCGCATTCTGCGCACACAGTTGTGGGCGGACCCCCGGCCGACGTCGGATCTATACTATACGTCTGAGGAACGGTATTTGACCGCGCTTGCGGTGGTATGCGATGAAGCGACGGAGGTTCTTCGAGAGACAACGCCGGCAATCTTTGATCGGCGAGTGTGGGCAGAAGCGACTGACACGCAGAAATCCGAGCGTGAGTGGCACGCGGATGTTGGGTGGGTGCTGAATGCTGTCGCGACGGCACGGCAGATCGTTGATGACGTTGCGGCCCGGACGCTTCGACAACTCGAGATCACCGTCGATGAGGATGCAAAGGATCCGTGTCATCACTTCACTCGGCTGGCCGTCAGTGTGGTGAAGGCGTATCGGTCGACCGTTGATCCGGTCGATCGGCAGCGGATCGAAGCGCACCATATCGCTGATAAGACACGAACGCACCTGTAGGTCCTGTGGCGGTGTCGGTGGGCCTGGTCGAGAGCGGCAGCGCTGGGTCTCTGAAGGGAGTGAGTTGTTTTTGAGCCGTTGTGTGGGAGTGTGAGGTGAGTGAGTCGCTGGAGAGAGCGGTTGAGTGGGATCAGGAGGGTTGTTGCCGGTCGGTGGTGAGCGGGACAACAAGACGAGTGGGGAGTTGGCTTGATTTCGAGGGGTGTCTCGACCAGAGTGGTACTACGTTGTGTCGGCGAGAGGTGTGCTATTTGGAGTACACCCGTGCAGTCATGCGATTTCGAGAACACGCAGAACAAGTGGTACTACAATCGCGTGAATGATTATCGTCGTGGCGAGACAGATACTTGTACGGGGGCGGTGCCATCTCCACGAACAGCCGGTGAGACACGGCTGAAAGCACGATACGATGAACGGCGAGAGAACGCGGCCAAAAGTCGCTGCAACGGCCGGACGGTGTCCGTCCTATGCTTCGCGTTCGCTGCTACGGGTTCGTTCGTAGAATACAATTATTAATGTTTCGATTTGTAGGTGCTACTAAATGGGGAGGTTCCGTGTTTCTCAGCGTGAGTGTTCGCGAGATGACGGACGAAGAACCGCCAGAGCAGGCGGATTCACGGGTGGGTCGGTAGGTTTTCTGGGTTTCAGTCGACGACGATAGTTTGCGTGATTGTAGTACTAGACGTGGTGAGATTCGGTCGCGGGTCGCGGTCGGGAGGGGAGCGTCGGTTAGACAGACGTCGCGTGCTGTTGGGCGTCGTGTGCTCCCCACACCGTCTCTTCGAGGGCTGCGACACCGTGTTCGTGGACGAGATCGCCGACAACGACCGTGTCAGCGACGGTTGCCATCTCGTACGCCGAGTCGTACTCGTCGATCCCGCCTCCATAGAAGAGCGTCGCTGAAGAGAGCGCTTCTCGTACCGCAGCGACGAGAGCTGGAACACCAAGGACTCCATAAATCCCAAAATAGAGATGAAGAGTTATGTAATTCTTCCTGACGTTTCTTGACCAGCCGCAGGAGTTGTTATTGCCGCAAGCCCGCCTACTCCAACAGCTTGGAGAAACTTCCGTCTGCTTGTAGTCCCGCTCTTGAAGTTCTGTTTCTTCACGATTTCCACCTCCGATGGTTTGCATTTCTTTGCTTGGTAATGACATAGCATAAATAAATATGAAGAAAATTAATAAAGTCTGACCAATCGTCTTGTCCTTTCAGCATGGTCAAAGAAGGGATCAATTAGTTCATGGTCAGAATGGTTCTCAAGGACACTCCCCCAAGTAGTTCGTGTGTATTTAGCCAAGAGGCAGAAAAAGTGGTGCCTAAGAAATGACACACGAGCATTAGAACCACCCCTTTTCACAAGAATGATTGGTGAAAAAGTAAGACAGACTTTGTATGACCTACTGCTCTCTCCTGCGTCATTCGTATGAAACAACCTTTTAAACGTACGTAATTTGGCGTTCGAACGTCAAATTCGGGACAAACTTTGTTAAGTAGTTAGCCAGTTTGAAATATACTGCCACTCAGATTCGACGTGTACTGGTAGGTTCCTGGCTCAATGAACCCATTTCCGATCAAATTGATAGCGCCCACCACGGTGTTCCCAGCATCTGCGAACTGCAGCACTATATCCCCCTGGATGATTTGATACACGCCGGCGGTAAGGCCGGTGCGGGAGTTGAACACGTTGAGGACAGTGCTTCGCGCCGCAGGAAGCCCCCAGACTTGCCCATCGACAGTGATACCAAGACCACTCTGGGCTGGGTCTTCCTGAACGAAAGCGACATCGATGAATGACTCATCAATAGTCGATGGAATACCGACTTCGTCGTACAGGCTCGTATTCGTGGCAAACCAGATCGCGCCCCCCTCGGGGGTGCCCGGTGGATTCCCTGATTGAATTGCGATCTCTCGAGCATTCACGCCGTTGTCGAAGGAGTCTTGCTTCGGCAGCGGTGGTGAGACGAGAAGGAGTGCTTCTCGACTGAATTGTTCGTGCGTCGTCGTACCCTCTAACAGAACCCGGTAGTACGCTGGAACGGTCGGAACCGCTGAGGTCTGCGCATGAACAGGGATTGTTGATCTAAGTGTAAGGCCAGCTGCGCCAAGCAGGCTGAGAAAGGTACGTCTGGTAACATGTGATGGCTGTGCTATTCTACTGATAGGTGTCATGATGGCTGCTCCGACTCGCCCTTAATTGGGAACGGCAACGTTACTCTTGGAGTTGAAAGACGATAAACATGTAGTCCGAATCGGCTGAGATTTGGTGCTATTGGTTTGATCCAGTAAAATCACCTGAAGATGGAATCTTTATGGCAGCGACCTCTAGACATATTCAGTGATGAACTCTCGAACACCACTCCCACCGCGGGCCAAAGAGGCGCTTGAGGTGCTTCGGTCGCCGGTCGAGAACGCGGGTGGTGAACTTCCTCGTGAGCAAGCTTTCTCAGTGATTGCTTCAGAGTTTAGCGAGGAGTCTGCGGAGGGGCTGTTGAATATCCTGCACAACCGTGGCTACATCTACTATGTTGGCGAGAAAATCCGCATTACGTAGGCTCGGTGTCTCGTGAGGGCTCAGGATTCACTCTGACCGAGGGGGGGGGTTCTCTGGTGTGACGTTCGAGGTTAGGCGAGTGCGGTCTCTTGGACGTACTGTGCTTCCCACTCGCGACGCTCTCGGAGGGCGGTGTGACCCTCGTCGGTGATCGTATAGAAGTTGGTCCGCCGGTCGATTTGGCCCTTCTCGACGTAGCCTTTGTTGACGAGGACGTCGAGATTGGGATATAAGCGGCCGTGGTTGATTTCTTCGTCACGGGCGTCTTCGAGTGCTGTTTTGATTTGTTGGCCCGAGGGCTGGTCGTGGCCAGCGATGACGATCAAGAGGTCGCGCTGGAAACCGCTGAGGTCGAAGAGGGTCATCACTGAGAAGGGACATCAGCAACGGATATAATCGTCAGCATTGTGTGGTGTGAGTGAGTGATCGGTGGAGGGAAGTGTCTTGAACCTCTGTTGGTTGGCTGGGAGGTCGGGAAACTGTTGTCACGCCGAGTGAGGGGTGATATGGGGTGTTTCTCTCCTACCCCACATTGAGTTGGAGGGGGAGGTGTGGGTTAGTTAAGCGATGGATGCGTCTCGGGTACGGGAGCTTCGTAAACCTACATCACCTGCTCTGTTAGTTTTAGGATGAGGTGTAATCCGTTATCAATGATAGCTTCTGACGGTCGTGCTGAATAGAAGGCGCGTGTTCAGCACCTCACAATACCGTCAGCCGGAAGGAATTCTCTCTGGTCAGACTTACAATCGATCACGCTCAAATACCGATATCCGGGCAAAATGTTTTTGCCAAATTACTTGAGCGAGGGATGTGTAGAATCTGTATGTGCTCTCTCACATCTATTGATTCCAGATTAGTTCTACCCATACCGGTGGCCTTCGGACTGGGTGAGTCGTGAATCCGAACCGCGTCGACTCTCTCATCGATCTGACCTACGGCCTGTTGATCGCGGTCTCGGTCGGACTGATCGTCATCGCCGGAACCGCTGTCGGGTTGGCATTCGGATTTGGGGTACTGGTCTCTTATGTCCTCCACGTCGTCTGGAAGATGGCCCGTTTCGATCCGAACTGGATGACGACGGCGGTCAAGGAGACCGTCGAAGAGACGGTCAACGAGACGGTCGGAGAAACCGTTGACGAGACAGTCAACGAGACGGTTGAGAAGACGGTAGAGGAGACGGTGGGCGAGACAGTGGAAAGGACAGTAGACGAGAAGGTTGGGGAGACGGTAGAGGAGACGGTCGGTAAAACCGTCGAAAAGACCGTCGGAGAGACGGTGGAGAAGACAGTCGAGGAGACGGTGGGCGAGACAGTGGAAAAGACGGTGGATGAGAAGGTTGAAGAGACGATAGAGGAGACGGTCGGTGAAACCGTCGAAAAAACAGTTGGGGAGACAGTAGAGAAGACTGTCGAAGAGAAAGTAGGCGAGACAATGGAGGCGACCCTCGAAGAACAGCGTGCGGCCGAGAGCGCGAACGGCGAGACAGAGGACCGATGACCAGCCTCCTGCTCATCGCTGGCGTCCTCGTCGCGATGTTCGTCGCCTACAACATCGGGGGATCAACCACGGGGCCGGCGTTCGGGCCGGCCGTCGGTGCCGACGCCATCTCCAAGCCTGTCGCCGCGGCGCTCATGGGCGTGTTCTTTTTCATCGGTGCCTGGACGCTGGGGCGGAATGTCGTGACGAAACTCGGTACCGAACTGGTCGTCAACACCAGTGTCTTCACGCTCGAATCCTCTATCGCCGTGCTGTTTTTCATTGGGCTCGCACTGCTGATCGGGAACCTCTTCGGCGTCCCGGCCTCAACCTCGATGACCGCGGTGGGGGCAATCGCCGGCCTCGCACTGGCCGCTGGCGTGCTGGATTTCGCCGTGATGGGACAAATCGTCATTTGGTGGGTCGTCTCGCCCATCATCGGCTTCTGGGTCTCGCTGGTCATCGGCCGGTATTTTTACGCGCGGCTGAACAGGCTGATCGCGATAGAGCGCAGTACGGGGTCCCTGTTCGATCTTGACCGGTCCGGTGTCGTCCCCATCCCACGTGTCCACAAGACGACCAATCGTCGGGAGCTGGTCGGGACGGTTACTGTCGTCGCGATTGGCTGTCTGATGGCCTTCGCTTCAGGCACCTCGAACATCGCTAACGCCGTTGCACCGTTGGTTGGCAGCGGCGAACTGGCGATGAACCCGGCGATCATCTTCGGTGGGATCGCCGTCGCCATCGGCTCGTTCACCATCGCTCGACGAACCCTGGAGACGATGGGCAGTGGCCTCACGGAACTCCCCCTCACTGCGGCCATCGTCGTCGCGTCGATTTCCTCGACGCTGGTCGTCTTCCTCTCGGCGCTCGGCATCCCCGCGAGCTTCGTCATCATCGCGACGATGTCCACCGTCGGGCTGGGTTGGGGCCGAGCGACCCGACCGAGAACCGCCCCCGAAATAGTCACTGGCAACGGAGGGCCTCCGGTCACGGTCGACGCGCTGGCGGCCGACAAGGAGGGCGAGACGCTCCCTCCAATCGGCGCGGAGGACGTCGAGGACATCCCCGATCCGGGGGCGTTATTCAACCCCGTGATGACCGCGCGAGTCGTCCTGATGCAGAACGTCGTGCCGGCCATCGCGACGGTCGGTGCCTATCTCACGTTCCGGTTTGTCCCGATATCCGGGTTCTGATCCGGGGCCGACTTGAACCGCGTTACCGTTGCCGTCCCGGACGGTGTCATCCCTCGTGTTCACGAGGGAATATCGGCGACTCGATTGTGTTACCGGTCAGTATGAATCTCGCTCCTGTTGTTCCATTATACTATTCGGTAGCGCAGCTGTTGTCTCAGTGGTCCGTCAACCGTGGATTTGTGGGTTCGTATCCCCACGAACGTACCTGTTTCATATTGGATAGTGCTACCGACGCGTACAAGATGGAGAGCGCGAATCGGTCGCAATGGGGTATCTTTGTTCAGTGTAGTAGGATGGTTATCAACGTGCTTTCAATTGTGTTAAAATCCGTGAAACGACGGCTCCAGTGGAGTATCCGACTAATCCGATGAGTATTGCGAGTAGGAGACCGAATTTAACTCCGTATTCAATGCCACCAAGGAGTTCGGCGTGTGCAGAAGTATATCCGAACCCCAGCATCCGAGGATGGTGATACCGGGTGGAGTTCTCCCAACTGCTAGTAAGGTATCCTATCAATGGTGGAAAAATGAACCACCAGAGGCTGACGACCCACAGCGAACCGATAGTCGGCCCGAGACCCGCACCTAGCACTCCTGCACCAAGAGCGATTCCGAATACCAGTATGAGCCAACCGAGAGAAAGACCGACATTCAGCCCAATCACGAATCCACCAGAGGCCAGTACTAAAAGGCCAACCACTGTCACGAGAAGAATAGCCCTGCTCTGGGCCTTTCCGACGATGTGCTGCCGCCAAACCCAACCATCGTCGGAATAGTTCATTATGATTAAGTTTGCAGTTGTAGTCAATAGTTGTTTTGGATAGGTTAGTATCCACTATCTGTACGAACTAAGTGCCAGTCTTGTGGCGGGCTGTCGTGCTGAATACATTCTCTGTATTCAGCAGGCTGTTTGTATCAACTACTGACTGTTTCGATCCCCTCCGATTTTTCCGACTGCTAAAGCTCGCTCGGTACTCGACGCCGCGGCGAACAATCGAGAAAATTTTGCGAACGAAAAACGCCGACCTCGTGGTGGCCGTCTCGGTGACGGCGATCCTGGTGGTGGAGGCGTCGAGTCTGATGTACTCTGTCGAGAATGCCGCACAGCCAAAAGTGTGTTCGAGCATTCCAGCAACGTTGTGGAGGGGGTCGTGACGCTTACGACGGTTGAGGACGGGGATGTCTATCCGGTAACGGTGCTGGGGAAGGTGCTGAGTGCGGTGATTGCGTTCTTAGGAATTGGGTTGTTTGCGCTGCCGGCGAGCATTCTGGCGTCTGGGTTTTTGAGGAGACAGGCCAGAATCTCATACACTGTCCGCACTGTGGGGAACAATTGGATGACCCGTAGAGTATTGATCTCGATCTAGATCCTAATCTTGTACATCAGAAATATACCACCATTCGGTTTCTAAAACACTGTTTGAAGCGCTCCTGCTCGCTCTACGGTCTGATTTTTCTCCCGAATCTCTTCGAACGAGAGGTACTGCAGCGAACAGTGCTCAGCACGAGCTAGCACATGGCGAAACGTCGGTCGATCCATTTCCCTCCGTACTTTCTCCATATCAGCCAGTGGAGCTGCAATGTACATGTCGACGGCAAGGTTGGGCACCTTCACAACGAAATCAGTCATCCGTAGAATACCGCTGTAGACGTTTGTCGTGCTCTCAACCTCGAACAGCTTCACGATATAGTCTCCATCCAGCCAAATGACGTCAACATACTCGATAATCCGCATTGCAGCGTCGCTAAACCCCGTGAGATGTAGGCTGTCGACGCACTCTTCACCGAGTCGCTGACCCTCATAGACTAGATTGCGGTCGTTCTTGGCGACATAGACATCATAATTGTGCTTCAACCCTAGCTGGATGAGATACCACTGAATTTCAGTGTGCTCACGGACCTCTTGATCCTCCTCTTCGACATCGGGTGCTGAATGTGGCATTTGATCCCCCGCTGTTGGCGGATCAACTGTGGAGTTCCGAAAGTCCTGAAAGGCTTCCTCAACAGAGGTGTACTGCTGAAGGAGTCGGTTTATCGCCTGTTCAGAGACTTGCATAAATCCCTGTGGGATGTAGTTGTCACTGTACCCCAGTATCCTGTTGAGTTCTGCGCGAGGAATGGAAATGCGTTGAAAATCAGTAACGGTGTAGATGAACCGGCTCGAAGCACTGTTCCAAAGCCAATTCCCGGCCTCAGGATTCTCAAATGTCTGGCTGACTCTTCCTGTTGCAAAGAATTCTCCTTCGTTATAGAAGAGGAGTAGATCGCCAGATTCCATCGCTTCGAAAAATCTGCGCTTTCGTTTGCTTTTCGTGGTCCCCCAAATACGAACCTCAGAGAAGTCTTCGAGTTCTGGAATTGGATGATCTTCGGGAAGGTGGATGGGTGTACTCACCGTGCTCTCAAAGTGGTCAATCCAATCCTTACCGACTGGAACAAGATAGAGCCTGGTCATGTAATGCATTGGTTGAAGAAGTAGAACTTAGAGGTTTAGGATCGACAGCACTGTCTTCTCGTCCTTCGAGGTTGAGCAAATAGGGACCGAATAGTAGATAGCCAAATCCAGAAATCGTACCCCAGCATGAACCCCATGAAGAGATTTCTCAATCACCAGATCAGATCACAGTTTCATTCTCCGATTTTATAGCGTCTGTAGCACTTTCTCGTATTGAGTCAATAACGCAACTACCTCTTCTGCGTCCAAGCGTTCTTGTCGGATCTCGCCTTCAGCAGTAAAGACTAGCGTCAGGACGACCTCGCGTGACGGATCATGCTGGTAGAGCGCACAGGCATACGAACGAAGCTGCGGCCAATAGTGGTCGGCAAGATCCTCTATAGACTGACTGGAGAGATCATTCGTCTTGTAATCCGTCACATAGAACGCATTAGGTGTCACCGTCAGATGATCAATATCACCGACGACCCGGCCTGAATCGAGACGAAGCGTCACGGACAATTCATCGTGAGTGGCTTCGACGGTTAGGTCGCGCTCGATGGCACGGAGCGCGTCGATACCTCGCGTTGTATGCTCAGTGATACGTCGAATCTCATCCTCCGAAATCATCTGCGGATCACTACACAGACGAGTAATCAACGTTGGCCACTGACTAGGGGATTCTCGGAGTTCGCACAGTCGATGGACGAGTGTCCCGAACTCAGTGGGAGATAAGGAACGATCAGATGTGTTCCTCGACGATCTCGGTTCTCTCTCAAGGGCAAAGCTGTCACTCTCAAATCCAGAGATGAGTTGAGCGAACGCTGTCGCAGTAAGATGTTGTGCTGGCGACTGTGCAGGTGGATTTGGAATTTCGAGAGACGCAGCATCTCTGTCAGCACTCGAACCCTGCTCTCGCCAGTCGACGCTCTCTTCTGGGCCGCGAATCACATACTCACCTACCGACAACGAACGCTGTGCGTACCCATTTGTGTGGAGGTCTGTGACGACTTCGTCATCAAACAAAATCGGCTGAAGCCACTCTCGCCACGATTGAGCGTCAGCTCCATCACGAGCCTCCGTTAGCCCACTTTCTGTGTCTGCGTCGAAGTCATGGAGACTCGAGAAGATGAGATACTCTGCGCCACCAGTTAGATCGTCACTCGCAGTACGCCTCGGAGTAAGTCTTTGCGGCCATGCTTCATACGATCTATAGTCGTCACCAAACGGTGCGAAAACTTCGTCGAAGAGACCATTCAATAAGTTAAGCGTCGGACCAAGCGTCCGGAAGTTTTCGGAGAGAGAGAGAGAGCTCTCAGCTGGTTCGTCTGGAACATCCAGGCGTTTTCGCTCCGGGAGCCTACAGACCGACTTCAACCCACAATGATTTGTCTGGAACTCTGCTGTCTCTCGTCAGCGTCCAGGTACTCCGCAAGCTTCAACCCCATAAGAGTTCATCTGGAACGGGTCTTAATCGCTGTCGTGCCGCGTGGGTGCGTCTGGACCACGAGCCCGCCGAGAAAACCACCACCACCGACGACACGCTTTCAATCCCACGTGGGTGCGTCTGGAACAAAACGGAGGTCGGCAAGACCCTCGCGTCACAAATCTTTCAATCCCACGTGGGTGCGTCTGGAACTGTCGCGGCGATTGCATTGTTATTGTCGCCGGTCTTTCAATCCCACGTGGGTGCGTCTGGAACTCGCAGGCCGTCGCCTGGTAGACTGGCGTCTCGGCACTTTCAATCCCACGTGGGTGCGTCTGGAACTACTCCCACGTTATCGGTCGCTTATCCGAACACCCGTCTTTCAATCCCACGTGGGTGCGTCTGGAACCCCGACCTCCCCGACCTCGATCTCCCGGCCGAGGTGCTTTCAATCCCACGTGGGTGCGTCTGGAACGACCACCGTCGTTCACCCCGAGGTTGTTTGAGATAACCTTTCAATCCCACGTGGGTGCGTCTGGAACTCCCCGCTACCTTGCTCATGTTAGTGTTCCTCGTTCTTTCAATCCCACGTGGGTGCGTCTGGAACGTATTTGCTCGAGAGTCGGGTCGTAGTACCCATACACCTTTCAATCCCACGTGGGTGCGTCTGGAACTACCCACTCAAACTCGTCGTCTGAGAGGTACACAGTCTTTCAATCCCACGTGGGTGCGTCTGGAACCGATGTTCTACGGGGCCAGCACCACTCGATGGTTGGGCTTTCAATCCCACGTGGGTGCGTCTGGAACCTTCACGCGCGCGCGGACCGGGCAGAAATTGAACTTTCAATCCCACGTGGGTGCGTCTGGAACGGGGTTATCGAGCGTCCCGAACTCACTGTTCGCCTCCTTTCAATCCCACGTGGGTGCGTCTGGAACTTTTACGACTGGCTGGACCGGGGAGATGACCAAGAACTTTCAATCCCACGTGGGTGCGTCTGGAACTGCCATCATTGCCACCGTCCGTCCGGCGGGCGGGATCCTTTCAATCCCACGTGGGTGCGTCTGGAACTATCACCGTAACCGATGAACAGCACCGTCGTCTCGACTTTCAATCCCACGTGGGTGCGTCTGGAACTTGGTAGTCGAGGAGTTCTTGGCGCGACGTGATGAGCTTTCAATCCCACGTGGGTGCGTCTGGAACAAGACACGGATCTCGTCCTCATTTGCGCGAATCTTCTTTCAATCCCACGTGGGTGCGTCTGGAACCGTGATTGGTGACCTCGAGACGGGGCAGGCGTTCGGCTTTCAATCCCACGTGGGTGCGTCTGGAACACGGCCGTCCTCGCACTCTGCTACGTGTTCGGGGAGCTTTCAATCCCACGTGGGTGCGTCTGGAACCCAGTCGGGATGGTATCGACTGTTGGGATTTGGTGATCTTTCAATCCCACGTGGGTGCGTCTGGAACAGTCACCGAAGTGCGGTGTTCTGGGGGGCGAATTCCTTTCAATCCCACGTGGGTGCGTCTGGAACCGCTGTTGTCCATCGGCAGCGGCCGGCAATTGACACACCGTCCATGCTTTCAATCCCACGTGGGTGCGTCTGGAACCGACAGATAGGAGCCGATGCCGATTGCGATGTCCTCTTTCAATCCCACGTGGGTGCGTCTGGAACTCCGCCAGTATAACGAGTCGATCTACCGGCGGATGCACTTTCAATCCCACGTGGGTGCGTCTGGAACCTCATCGTCCCCGTCGGCGGCGACGTTGTGTCCGAACTTTCAATCCCACGTGGGTGCGTCTGGAACCTGGACGCTCCCAGCGTTCGGCTGTTCGAGACGAACTTTCAATCCCACGTGGGTGCGTCTGGAACGAGAACGGGATATCGCGGTCCTCGCACATAACATCCTTTCAATCCCACGTGGGTGCGTCTGGAACCCGTCGCGCGGCACTCCAACGGCTCTTCTGCGAGCTTTCAATCCCACGTGGGTGCGTCTGGAACCGAAACGAAGTTCGAGGAAATGGCAGCGAAGCAGCTTTCAATCCCACGTGGGTGCGTCTGGAACTCCAGGGTTCTCGTCCTCGTCGTACGGGAAGGTGCTTTCAATCCCACGTGGGTGCGTCTGGAACCTACCAGCATATCCGGGCTACAGGGCTTATATCCACCGGCTGCAAGTTCAGACATCAGTCGACCCCCAATAACCGTGATTACCCGGGGGGTCGACTGGACAAGTCACAGAATATGCTTGTCGTCCACTGGGTCGTCACCATAAGCTTCGCGGTTGAGGTAGGACTGGGACGACACTTCGTAGACGACAGCTGCGTCGTACGTTGATTCAGACACTAGCCCGTCCATCGTTTCTCTAATCTCGTCAGCAGTGCCCGCTGTTACATCCCCCTCGAAGACGGACTGTTGGAGGTGAGTGAGGTGTCGTCGGAGATACGTACGATAGTGACGAGTTCGCTCCGCTTCGGCATCGTAGATGACGATTAGATGAACCACTCACCACCACCGCCGGAATGCTTCGTATGGTTCGCCTGTTAGCACATGTTTCTTGAGTTTATACGCCTCCAATTGAAGGAGATATTTGTAACTAACATGGCGGTTCAACGTCTGATGTTCAATCGTCTCCTCAAGCTGTTCCTCAAATGTGGTAACGACCGTCTTTCGTCCGTGTTCAGTCAGAAGATGTCCGTTCACGTCATTACGGAAGTCATTCGAGGTGATTTGAGATCGATTGGCGAGACGAAATACGAGCCGGTCAGATAGGAGTGGCTTGAACACATCGGCAATGTCCAGCGACAATGAGTACCGACGGTCACCGGGCTCGTGGAGAAAACTGACCGATGGTTCGAGTGCTGTTCGTCTAATCGCGGAGACAACATTCGCGTAAACGAGCGAGTTCACGAATGAAATGAGTGCGTTCGAGTTCGATTCTGGTGGGCGATACGTTCGCGTTCGAAAGCACAGGCCAGTAAGAATGTCGTCGAAAGTAGAATAGTACGCTTTTCGTGCGGTCGCTTCGAAACCCATCAGTGAATCGATCCCCTGTGCTTCACTCAACTTCTCTGTGGTCTCGTCGAGTTCTGTGATTGCGTCGTCGAGTTGATTGCCGTCTCGACGTGACCGATAGTACACCAAATTCTTCCTCATATTGTGGATGCTCCCCGAAACCATCTCCCGGGCTACCGAGAGTCGGCGATCTTCGTCAAGGTACGTGGCAACCTGCTTGACGATGGTCTGTCCAGAGATGTATGACCGTCTGGGGACGTGTGAGCCGACATATTGACCATTCCAACCGAAAACATGGAGTTCGACGTCGTTGTCGTTCAAGAGCCCTAACAGCTGAGTGTTGTACCGAACCTGACCGTAACAATAGAGCGCATCGACAGTCTCAACCGGGAGATACGTCGAATCGTCAGCCGTGTCGAAGCGGAGCGTGTTCTGTTCACGAGAGAGGGTGCCATCACTGAATATGTGGTAGTTCTCGTCCATCGGTCAAATTTGGCAAAAGTCACGGTACGCACACGAACCACAGTACGGCTTCTTTTCGAACGCAGGTGGTGTGTCTCGTTTAATAATAGCCCGTATCTCATGGAGAGCTGTTTCCACCCGGTCTTCAGCATCAGGAGTGAGTTCAACAGTCTCCCGAGTACGCTCGCGCGGCACAGCCAGAACCCCCGTGGTATCGATTCCAAGCTTGTGTTTGAAGTACCACAGGTAGTACAACAGTTGGAGTCGACCACCTGACGAACCCGAAGACGGTTTTACCTCTACGATACGCCCGTCGTCAAGGAGGTCTGGGGCAATAGTCCCATGAATCTGGATGGATTCACTATTCTCTGCATAGGACTGCTTATCAACGCGCGTTCCTCGCATGATGTGTCGATTCTCACGGTCAATATCAACATCGTGGGCGGCGAACCAGAGTTCCCGAGTACACATTTCGTAGTACTGCATCATTACCCCAGTCACACGTTCATCGAGATCGTTTGCATTATCGCATCTATTTTCCCGAGTCATGTTAACTACACACAAACAATGATTGAGGTAGTATCATATAAATTTAAGGTCATGGGCGACTCCGAGCGGGAGACAACCAAGCGTTGAGATTAGGGTTTGGGAACTGACTGCTCTGCCTGTGACTCTTCGTCAAAGAGGTTCCCCTGGGCACTCCCGTCAACATTTCAATCCGATGGGGGTGCACCTGAAACTGTGAGCAGCCAGGGGCTGTCGATAGATTGGAGCGCTCTCGCTTAGTTGTTATCACTGTTTATTCAGTCATTCACATTGTGTGAACTTTCCCATAGAGTTATACTCAACAACTTCGTTGAAGGGAGTGCATGAAGAAGGAGGTAGAACAATGACATGAGGGTCCTATTCGACGTTGAAGCACGGACAGATGCCGCCTATGACTCAACATATCACCACAAGCTTCGGGGGGCGATATGGAACGCACTTGAGGGCAGTTCTCACGTCGCGCTTCATGATAGTGAAGAGCGGACGGGGCTGTGCTACTCAAATCCATTCCCATGGGGGGGGATGGATGCTGGCGACGAGCGCCACATACTGGTTTCCTCGCCCCGTGACGAACTGTTAGCAACAATCGCTGCAGAGTGGTTGGACGCGAACGAACTCAATGTAGGCGAGATGCCGTTTCGAGTCACCGAGATGCGAGATCTGTATCCCGATGTGGGGGAACCGGGGTCGACGGGGAGGATGCGGACGGAAACCGGTGTCTATGCTGTTCTCCCACCACAATACGAGGATGATGATTCGGGCGAGTACGAGACGTACTGGCGGCCCGAGCACTCACTAGAGCCGTTCCAGAAATACGTCGAAGACCAACTCCAACTTGACCACGACCAATTCCAGCCGGGCTACCTGCCGGGGCCAGCTGAGGTGGCTGCGCCATTGTTCGACGAATGGAACTGCATGAAGACGTTTTCCATTCCACTGACGGTTACGACGGGGACGACGCTCACCGTCGTATTGAGCAAGTGGGAATTCACCTACGAGGTGCGTGACGACAACCACCGTCGACATCTGAACCTTGCGCTTGATACAGGAATCGGCGGGCGCAACGGCTACGGACTCGGATTCCTCAACATCGTCGAGCGAGAGGGGTCGGCGGTATGAACCTCTCGCTAGATGAGATCGGGCGAGAGCAGACAGACCTCGCGGCCGTGTCTGACGAGGAGATTGAGGCTGCGCTGCCTGATAGACCACCGGCTTCGTTGTTCGACATTGCGTATCTCTACACGACGCTCGACACGCTGGCGCGCACCGCCACTGTCGAGGGTATCGACCGATCGTATGTCCCGTACATGACGCCCGGGTCGAAGACAGAGGTGTTTGTGCAGATCGACGCTGACGGCGACCACGCCGGGAACCCGAACGTGCTCGCTGCCCGCATCGTCATCGAAGACGGTGAGGCACGGCTGGACGATGACGAACCTGTTGTCGCCAAGCAATTCGCCGAGGATGACGTATATCGACTCGGCTACTCTACAGTCGCAAGCAAGAGCAGTCACACAACCGTTTATTCGGCGACGTTCCACAAGTCGGGGAATGCGCTGAAGGTGACTGACGCACTGGTCGACCAATTGGTGAAGTGGACAGCCAAAGACGGCGTGGCCGAAGCGCGAGCAGAGGACGAGTACGCGGAGGTACTCAGCCCACTCAGTGACCTCGGCGACGACGAGGAGGCCGCCGAGACGCTCCGCGAAGCTGCGTGGGAGTTGTTCGGACTTGACGAAAACTCAATAAAGGGTGACGAACCCACTGACAAGGAGATTTCCAATGCCGGTGACGGTATTATTGGTGATGCGGGGATGTTCGTCACCCTCGCAATCCGAACCGAGGGTGACGACGAGTTCCGCTACCCTGGTGAAGTGCCAGCGATGAATGAGGCGATGGCACGGAACCGCTCGGCAAAACTCAAAGAGGGTAAGTCGGCGACAAAGGGGATGGACGCATACGGTGCGGGTGTCTGTCTCGTCCTCGACGAGAAGGAAGAAGTCTACGGTGGCTCCGGAACACCAATGGCAACTTCTGCCGCTAAACAGTGGGGTATTTTCGACGACATGAACCCCGGATCAGCTCATCGGACGCGCCCTCTCTCGCGGGACACAGCCAACGCGCTCGCCGGAGCACAGGGGCTACTCGACAAGTTTCGGACCAAGTTGGATCTTGGACAGCACCTCTACCTGTTGCCGTACCCTGATTCGCTGGACGTCGACGCTGTTCGCGACTTGTACGTTGTATTGGACGCTGTTCGAGACGGCGACGGCCTGACCGAAGTAGACCTCGTGCCGCACGTGACCGACGAAGACGAATTGTCACTGTACGCTTACCTGCTTACCTTTGAGAATAATTCCGTCCGCCTCCCACAGTTCGAAGCACCGCGTATCGTCAAGACACGTGGGCGAAAACTGTCTGAGGCACACACAAAGGTGGTTTCCGAGTGGGTGTTCGCTGACCAACAGGGACCCTTCGCTCGCTACCGACGATTCTGGGAAAAGGATGACAACAAACCCGGGTGGGTCTACAGCACGAGTGGCCCCCTGGTGCTGTCTGTCCTCGCTCGCCAGCAATATTTCGCACCGACGGTCACCCGTCCCGATTTGGACGCTGGAACGGATGCAACAACGATGACGTATTTCCCGCACCTCGACTTCTCATTCCGGCTGTTCGAGGGGGACGCCATCGCGGCAAGCGAACTATTCGACCAGTTCGCGCAGAAGTGTATCGACTACCAACGAACGGCGTTCGAGGAGGGGTGGGACGCCACTCCTCGAATCGCCACGACACAGTACCTACAGGCGTGTGCGGTCGCGGCCGTCGACGGACTCAACGGCTACGCCCCGCGCGACCACGACTACGACTACAATATGACAGACAGAGACTCTCGACTCGACTCGTTCATCAAATCGCACGCCGCGCTGCGGGATGATGAGGAACGCCAGTCAGCGTTCCTACTGGGTGGCCTCGTCGGCCGATTGTCGGCGTTCCAACGGAACAACGGTACGTCGAACACGCTGATGCGCCGTCATCCAGTCGCCTCGCTCACCGAACGTAGTTTCGCCGACGTAGCAGCGGACGTCATGGAACTCAACAACGTCTACTCAGAGACTGAGAGCGACGGGAAAGGCATCATGAATCAACGGTACACAGAGCGTCTGATGGACGTCGGTCAAAAAACTGCGCCTGCTGATTGGGACATCGACCGGTCGGATCTTCGGTATCACTATGCGCTTGGGTTGACCTACGGTGCCGCCGATACGTTCGTGGACGGTGACTCCGACGAGAACAAACAGGGCGACGACTAACACACCGACAACAACACAATGAGCAATATATCCACTGACGACGGCACCGACGACGCAACCATTTCCAACCGTTCGGAGATTCTGATGCTGACTGACGCCCGTAACGCCAACCCGAACGGCGACCCACGGCGTGACGACCGGCCGCGCCGGGACGACAACGACATCGGCATCGTCACTGACTCACGGTTCAAACGATACGTTCGAGACCAACTTACCGAAGACGGTTTCGGCGTGCTGCTGGAGAGTCCCCGATTCATCCCTGAGGGGGTTTCGACGCGCGAGGAACTCTACTTGCGGCTCATGGATATGGACCCCGAGGAAATCGCAGAGTCTGACGCCGAAACCATCGCTGATCGGTTCCTTGAACAATCGACTGACACACGCCTCTTCGGTGCGACGGTCACGATTAAGGGCAACGCGGACAACGACGACGCTGAGCTCACTGAGGAGGAGTCAGATGCTGTCGATGCGATTCGCTCCAGCCTGCCGCGCCAGTACATCGGTCCAGTCCAGTTCGGTCACGGAGAGTCGCTCCACCCAGTCACACTCAACGACGAGTCCAGTCAGTTAGCAGTCACGCTCTCGTCCTCGACAGAGAATGAGCAGGGGACGTTCGCCGATGACCACCGCGTGCGCTTTGGTGTGTACTCATTCACGGCCGTCGTCAACGAGAACGCTGCCGCGAATACCGGGTTGAGCGAGCGTGACGTCAAGCGCCTCGACTCGGTCGTCTGGCGGGCATGGAAGAACCAAACGATCACACGGAGTAAGGTTGGACAGGAGCCCCGACTGTACCTTCGCGTTGAATACGCCACCGACTCATTCCACCTCGGTGACCTGGACCTCGGTGTTAAACTCGTCGACGAGGATGCCTATCCAACCTTCAGTGACATTACGGATGCAACGTTAAACGTCGACGGCTTAGTTGAACAACTTGCTGCCCACGAATCGCACATCGATACGGTTCATCTCGTTGAGAGCCCGTATCTCTCATACGAGGACGGCGAGACGCTGACTGAACGCCTCCAGAGTGAACTCGGTGACAACCGTGTGCGTGTAGTCGACCCGTACGATGAACGGGACCTCAACAACTGAGCCAACCACTATGCCAGGCTACACTGCATGACCGACTTACCCGCGCGTGAGCTACCCGACGACGAGGCCGTGTCGCTGACCGTATCTGGGCGATGGGCGCACTTTCGGAACATCGAAGGGACGCTCTATCGGACATATACGATGTTCCCGAGAACTACAGTCGCGGGGTTCCTTGCTGCCATCGTCGGCCGCGGTCGTGACACGTACTACGACGTGTTCCACCCCAACCGAACGCGAGTTTCGGTGACCCTTGACGACTACGAAGGGACCCACACCATGTCCCGGCTGTATCTTGGGACCCGGAACAGTAGCGACGAAAAGGAGCTCACGCTATCTGAGACAGGCGACCCGGCGGCAAAGGCACTCACGGAGGCCGTCGGTGGCCTCCCAAATGCGAACGCCATCTATGGGAGTCGCCAGCGGCCGGTCATCCATATGATCCGGAGGCCCACGTATACCATCGACGTCGTCTTCGACCGCACCGACGAGCGGACCGCTGCCTTCCGTGAGGAACTTGTTGACCATCTCTCGAACGGGACGAGCGTCTTCACACCGTATCTCGGCACGGCGGAGTGTCTTGCTCGAATTGAGTTCAACGGAGAGGTGCACGTCAAGTCAGTCACAGACGACGCACCCGAAGTCGAGTCCGCACTCCCGTTGTCTGTGGTCAACCCTATTGAGTCCGGACCATTCACCGTCGAGAAGCACCCCTACAATATGACCCGCGTCGCCAACGGACGTCGTCTGAATGGCACGGTCTCGGTCGGGTTTAGCACCGATGAGCCACTGATCGCTACCGAGGCGTGTGGATTCGATGCAGGGAACCGAAAAGTGGCGTTCTACTGATGGGCGAGGACGAAATCAACCCGGCTCTGTGGTCACACCCACCGGAGAAACTCTCGGATGGGCTACTCCGCCCGGCGACGCCACTTCAGACCCATCTGTGGGACGTAGAGCGACGAATGAGAGTGTTGGGTACTCTCAATGACCCGCTTGTCGTGGCTGTCGCTGGACTGCACGATATCGGCAAGTTGACCACGTGGTTTCAGCAGTACATCCGAGACGAGATCCCTCCCGGAAACAAAACGCACCATTCGCATATCGGCGGGGCGGTCGTGAATTACGCCCTTTCGGAACATGGCGATGCCGAGCTCGACGACCAACTGGTGGGGGCACTCGCTGTCCTGAAACACCACGGCGCGCTTCCTGACATGCAAGGCGGGGCCGGTGCGTTCGCCCAACAGTTTGGCGACCCCCACGGCGGGAACGCCGAAACCTACGACGCCATTGAACAGAAACTCGACAACATCGACTCAAACTCCGATGCCCGAGCGGTCGCAGAATCGCTCATCAATCGGGCGACGGCTGGTCAAGGGTCTTGGACGAGATGTAAAAAGCATATTAAAGCACGAGAAAACCTGCCGAAGCTTGCCAAAAACGCATCACACGTCGTCTCCCATGTGAATGACTCCGGGGGTGACTTCTACGCCCATCTCGTCGATACGTGGACAACGTTGACGCTCGCTGACACCACCTCAGCGGCGCACATTGCTCTGGAAGAACTCTCTTGCGGGACTCTGGACTCAGAAGCCGTCGACCAATATATTGAGAACTTCGACGCCGCGACGGACGCTCGCGAAGCAGACTTAAACGAGATACGTGATTTGGCGCGGGAGATTGCCCTCGGGAGAGTCGAGTCGTTCCTCGAAGCCGACACCCAAGTGGCGAACCTCACCCTGCCCACGGGCTTCGGAAAAACACTGACGAGCACACAGGTTGGGCTGACACTGGCCGGCCGGAAGGCAACCCGCACAGGGAGACCGTCCCGTGTCGTGTATGCCCTCCCCTTTACGTCGATTATCGACCAGACGGCCGATGAACTTGCATCGGTGTTCTTCGACGCCGGGGCGCTGGATCTCGCGGTGCATCACCACCTCGCGGACGTGTCGCCCGACGAGGAACCGTTCGAGACGGACGCACTCGCTGAACGCGACCGGATGCTCATCCGAGATTCGTGGCGACAGCAATTCACACTGACCACCTTCGTCCAACTGTTTGAGAGTCTCGCTGGGCCGCGCAAGTCACAGGGGCTCAAACTCCCCTCGTTGCGAAACGCGGTGGTCATCCTCGACGAGCCACAGGCACTCCCTCCCGAGTGGATGAACCTCGTCAGTCGCCTCTGTCGAGTGCTCACTGACCGCTACAACGCTCACGTCATCTCAATGACGGCGACGCAACCGAAGTTGTTCGAACTGTTCGCGCATACGCCCGACCCGTTCGCGCTTGTGGAGGCTGACGATTCGGCGTTTTCGACGGCATCCCCCATGTCGTTCATCGACGCCCATCCTCGAGTTCGGTACACGATTCATCCTTCGGCGGATTCTACGACCGCTAATTCTCCGTTCCCACCGGAGGATGCTGCTGCTACGCTGATGGATGGGATCGAGTCGCCGACGCTTGCCATCTGTAACACAGTCAGTAGCTCCCGGACGCTCGCAACACACGCGAGCGATTATGTTGGTGAAGAGACGCTCAACGAACAGTTCGCCGAGTGGGTTGCAGAGCAGGACAAATCCGACTTCGATGCAGATGGATTCGTTGCCTCTCTTGATACAGACCGACCGTTAGTGGCTCATCTCACAACCCGGCACAGACCGTTTGATCGCCTTGCACTCATCGGCGTCGCCAAGCGGCTTTGTAAACTGAATGCGCCATTCCTGTTCGTCTCGACGCAACTGATTGAGGCCGGTGTTGACGTCAGCTTCGACCGACTGTACAGGGATTTCGCGCCAGCCCCATCGATTGTACAAGCGGCGGGTCGTTGTAACCGCTCCTTTGATAGCGAGCGTCAAGACGTGTGCATCTGGAAACTCGCATCAGCCGAGGACAGCCAACCGCCGTCAGAGGTGATCTACTCAACCCTTGCATTTGGTGATCCACTCGCTGCCACAGAGACAGCACTTGAAGAACATCGAGAAGGGAAACACGTCGCTGAAACGGCGATGATTAGCGAAGTAGTAGACAAGTACTATTCCGCCTATCACACCACATCGGGGACTACTGAAACGTCGCTCCCCGTACTGGTAGACGAAGCCAACTGTGCGACACTCAGTACGAAGCATATCATTGACCAGCAATCCTCAATAGATGTGTTGGTCCCACGGACAGACACAGAAGCAAAGAAAATTGCTCAGTTAGCGGTCCAGGCTGATGTGAACAAACAGGCAGTTCAAGAAGCACGGGGAATGCAATCGATTACGGTCAGTATTCCTGCGTATCGCTCGAACCAAGACAACCTCAATCGTCTACGAACGCACCTGTTGCCGGTCGATGAGGACATTGGATTGTATGTACTCCCACAACGGTCTACATATGATGCGTTTCTGGGTCTGCGAACACCGGATTCAACAGTCGGCTCTCGTATCATTGGGTAGTCTCTGCACAGGTACCTTCTCAGTCGACCCCCTAGGGTTTCCAGCTGATTGAGGGTCGACTGTAAGTCGGAATCAATACCGGTGAAGATAAGCCTCAAGCGTCCAATATTCGGGTAGGTTCCAGACGTACCCTCGTGGGATTGAAAGGATCACATCGACGTCGACGACAACCCCGAGACGGTGTTCCAGACGTACCCTCGTGGGATTGAAAGATCCGACCGACGATGCCGGGGATGGTCGAGGTCTCCTGTTCCAGACGTACCCTCGTGGGATTGAAAGTCCCATAGCGATTCAATTGCGCCTAAGAGCGGCGGTTCCAGACGTACCCTCGTGGGATTGAAAGCTCCATCGGCGATCGGCTCATAGGGCCTAAATGAGTGTTCCAGACGTACCCTCGTGGGATTGAAAGCTCGGTGAAGTGGTCCGAGAGCGCCGTCGCGAGTTGTTCCAGACGTACCCTCGTGGGATTGAAAGATCAGACGGGACACCCGCATCGCATCTACAATTCGGTTCCAGACGTACCCTCGTGGGATTGAAAGGAAGCAGAGGACTGGGTCTATGGTGTCCTCGGATCGAGTTCCAGACGTACCCTCGTGGGATTGAAAGCGCGAAGGGAGCGCCCAGGGAAGCCAGAGCCCCGTGAGTTCCAGACGTACCCTCGTGGGATTGAAAGGACGTCGAGAAAGAGCGTATCGGCGAGGATCGCCGGTTCCAGACGTACCCTCGTGGGATTGAAAGGACGGTGGGGGGTCTGACACCCCGCGTCGCGAGCTCGTTCCAGACGTACCCTCGTGGGATTGAAAGGATATCGTCTTTGACCGCGGCCGTGATGTCGGCCAGTTCCAGACGTACCCTCGTGGGATTGAAAGGCCCCCGTCGCTCAAGATCGGCGAGGTCGACATGGCGTTCCAGACGTACCCTCGTGGGATTGAAAGCATACTGTCGACGATTTCGCGCACAGATTTTCCGGGTTCCAGACGTACCCTCGTGGGATTGAAAGAACGAACTCCAGAATCGTGTAGTCGGCAACAGTATCGGTTCCAGACGTACCCTCGTGGGATTGAAAGTCGTGATACTGGAGGTACGCGGCGGCCTCACCACGGGTTCCAGACGTACCCTCGTGGGATTGAAAGTAAGCAATACTCTTAATGCTCGGGACGGTCACGTCCGTTCCAGACGTACCCTCGTGGGATTGAAAGGACGAGAGCGTGATAATCTCGATCGGGATCTCATGGCGTTCCAGACGTACCCTCGTGGGATTGAAAGCATTCGGCGCGCTGTTGATGGGTTTGACGCTTTGCGTGTTCCAGACGTACCCTCGTGGGATTGAAAGCCCCACGTGCGCGTCGAAGCGGGGTGTGGCGTCCTTGTTCCAGACGTACCCTCGTGGGATTGAAAGGCTATCGTCTGCTCCTCTTGGACGGTCGTGACGAGTTCGTTCCAGACGTACCCTCGTGGGATTGAAAGACGCGTTGGCCGTCTCATCACTCCTCAGACGACCGGTTCCAGACGTACCCTCGTGGGATTGAAAGTCCAGGTGCGTGTATTTTGACATGCACAAATACGAGTTCCAGACGTACCCTCGTGAGATTGAAAGATCATGGCGCGACCCATCGACTCGGTGATGGTCTCCAGTTCCAGACGTACCCTCGTGGGATTGAAAGGAACTCACCGTGTCGTTCGCGACGCTCGATCGTGTGTTCCAGACGTACCCTCGTGGGATTGAAAGGGCGATTACGTCCGCTCTTCGTGGCGATACGTCTCAGAGTTCCAGACGTACCCTCGTGGGATTGAAAGCTCAAGGGCACGGACGATCGCGTTGAGTTGGCGGTTCCAGACGTACCCTCGTGGGATTGAAAGGTTTTACGACTGGCTCGACCGCGGGGATGACCAAGAAGTTCCAGACGTACCCTCGTGGGATTGAAAGAAAGACTCCGCACTCGCCAAGCAAAAGCCTGACAAGTTCCAGACGTACCCTCGTGGGATTGAAAGTGCTCTCCGTCGTCGACCGAGGAGAGGAGCTCGTGTTCCAGACGTACCCTCGTGGGATTGAAAGCTCTTCGACCCGGACGGATACATTTGGCATGCGGGCGTTCCAGACGTACCCTCGTGGGATTGAAAGCGTTGCTCTCGGAGCTTTGATAGGATTTCGTCCGTTGTTCCAGACGTACCCTCGTGGGATTGAAAGCGCGTTGCTGCTCGTCGGCGATTCAAAGCGCTCCTCGAGTTCCAGACGTACCCTCGTGGGATTGAAAGATCGAGCGTGGCGAGGGTGTCGACGCGCAGGTCGGTGTTCCAGACGTACCCTCGTGGGATTGAAAGACCATTTCTCGAATGATATTGAAGACGTCCGCGAGCGGTTCCAGACGTACCCTCGTGGGATTGAAAGTACAATCTCCGGAAAATCTCTATCGCCTGCTCACCCGCGAATTCGACGACTGTACGCTCTCGAAAGCCAACGCCCACGAGGCCGCTAAAAAAGTCACCGAGGCGTTTGCCTCATGGAGATCTAACGGCTATCCCGGCAACCGCCCCCGATTCGGAAACGGTGACTACCTCCGCCTGCGCGGTGACCAACTCATCATCGAGCCGAACGACCGCGGCTTTGGTGCGAAACTCAGCCTCGTCCCATACCACCCGGAATGGTTCCATCTGAGGATCGGCGACTATCAGCGTGAGTACTTGCAAGCCGTTGTTGACGGTGAGGCAACGACTGGCAGCGCGGAGGTCCACCTTCGCGACGATGGGACTGCCAACCTGCATCTCACTGTTAAAACCGACGTGAGAGTGTACAAACCGGGGGACCTCTCCCGCTGGGTTGGCGTCGACCTCGGCGAAAACGTGCTCTACGCCGCCGCCGTCGTCCACTCCGACGGCACTGTTGCCGCCGTCGATATGGAGTCTGGCCGCGAGAGTCGTCACTACCGCGATCGCCTGTCTCGCAAGCGAGCAGAGTTGCAATCGAAGGGGGACCTCCGCGGCGTCAAAAAGTGCCTCAACGAACACGAACGATACACCGACCACATCCTCAACGTTGCGTCTCGGCGGATTGTCGACCTCGCTGCTGACCACGCCCCCTGCGGCATCCGAGCCGAGAAACTGACTGGCTATCGTGACACCGCTGACGACCCTATCCACGACTGGCCCTACGCCGCCTTCCAAGAGAAAATCGCGTACAAGGCCACCGCCGCCGGCATCCCGGTAGTGTTTGTCGACCCCGCCGGTACCAGCACCACCTGTCGGAAGTGTGGACAGACCGACCCCGAATACCGGTCAGGGACCGAATTCGCTTGCCGGCGCTGTGGCTACGAAGTCCACGCGGACGTAAACGCCGCCATCAATATTGCACGGCGCGGGTCTGCTCCCGCCGACTAGTCGGTCTCGGGCGAGCGCTCGCGTCGACGACAGACGACATCCCGGGCACTCGCGTAGAGCGCCGGGTGGTGCTCATAGAGGATTTGGATGTCTCGATCGAGGCGATCGGGGTGCTCGATCCGCCGGTGGACGACTGAGACAACCTTTCGTCGATAATTGTCGCTGACGACCTTTTCGCCCGAGAGGATCGCTCGCTCGGTGTCCGTCAAGAGCGCTCGTCCTTCGTCGCCTCGGGCGGTTCGATCGGCGGTCTCGGTGGTTTCGTTCGCTGGTGTTGGTGTCGTGGGTGACATGGTGGTGTGTAGTGCGCGGTGTGGGGTGTGGTGTGTCTGTCCACCACATCGCTTGGATTACTCTATGGCGTCACGGATAACTTAAATGTAACTTATTCGCACCTCTATGGAGTAACGTTTATCTCCTTGAGAGTCAATATACTTGATATGGCAAGCCAAAAACCTACCAAAGGTGCGCCTGCGACGATGGAAACGGAAACGGAAACAGAGGCGGTGGTGGGGGCTGAAACGGAGACTCCCGAGAAGACGGCTGGCCCGACCGACCCGTATGATCGGGAGGCGTGCGTGGGGGCACTCCGTGAGGCGGCAGATCTCCTCGGCCACAGCCCGACCATGACCGAGTATCAGAACCTCGGGATGATCCCCTCGGTGGCCACGATCACGATGCGCTTTGGCTCGTGGAACGAGGCGAAAGAGGCCGCCGGCCTCGAACAGTACGACCGCGGTGGGCGGCCATCCCAAACGGACGCGAGTGCGGGTACGGATGCGCCCGCCGGCCCCGATGTCCACCAGATCTTCGAGTTGACGGGCTTCCAACGCGATCTCCTTACCGTGATCGCCCAAGTGGGCCCTGCAAGCGGCCAAGAGATCAAAGACGAACTCGAAGGGGTCTCGGACGACGAGATCAACAACGGCCGACTGTACCCCAATCTCGATCGGCTGATCACGAAAGGACTCGTCGATTCCTCGGAGCGCGATCGCCGGACGAACGACTACCACCTCACCGACGATGGGCGAAGCGCCCTGCGGGGCTACCTCTCGTGGGTGGCGGCCGGCCGCTCGTCTGTGGCTGTCGGGGGCGACTAAGCTCGTACCAATGTCCACGTCGTCGACCCCCGGGGGGTTTCGGGGGGATTGGGGGTCGACGGAAAGCTTAACTACTCAGCAGGCGTTAGAGTCAGTAAGGCCGGTGTTTCCGGCATGGTTTCAGCCGAACCCTTGAGGGGTTGCAGTACCACTACTCGATGGAGGACGGTATCAATGACGACGTTTCAGCCGAACCCTTGAGGGGTTGCAGTACAGCGTCGCGGGCGATCTGCGTCTCCGAGACGGTTTCAGCCGAACCCTTGAGGGGTTGCAGTGAGTTGGGGCGAGCTCGCGAGTGAGTCATCGGTAAGTTTCAGCCGAACCCTTGAGGGGTTGCAGTGACCCGTCGCTCGATCTCATGGAGGAGAAACAGCTGAGTTTCAGCCGAACCCTTGAGGGGTTGCAGTCTGCCGCTTAATTGACGGAGCGTAAAGACGGATGTTTCAGCCGAACCCGTGAGGGGTTGCAGTGCCCGGGAGTGGCATGACGTGAAGATGGTGATGAGGTTTCAGCCGAACCCGTGAGGGATAGAACACCCGCTCACTCAGCGCTGGCTGGGCCGCCGGTCTGCGGATCCGGAGCCTCACACTCCGGACAGTAACAAATCGGATCACCCGGCTCGTACGGCTTCTCCAGAAACATCGGCGCGTGCGACCCACGCCACCCGCACTCTGCACACCAAAACCCCTCGTCGTCGGCGAGATCCTCGGGATCCTTCTCGTAGAGGATCTCATCGACCCGACGAGACGTGTCATGCGGTTCGCCCGCCGTGTAGGTTTCGGCGGAAAAGAACGGATCGTCTGGATTGCTCCGACTCTCACGATCCGATGGGCCCTCTCCGATGTCCTCGTCTTTCTCACGATCACGATCAGCCATAGAATCGTCTCTATGGCGTCGAGAAGCATCAATGTTCGTCGCGATAAACGTTTTTAACGATCAAATCGGTTGGAAATGGTTGCGCCCCCGGGTGACGAGGCCGAGTCGCAACCTCGATCTGCACGAAGTTGACCGCCCTCCAGACACCTAACCCCGATGGGGCCCCTGGAGGCCGCGCAGATCGCGTGTACCGCTGTGGTCCTCCAACACCCAGCCACACGACGGCAATTGGTGTTTTGGTGGGTGGACCGGGCCGCGCAGGCTGCCGGCACTTGCTTCCACGCGCCCAAATCTCTTAACCGTTCGTCTTCGCGGAGTGTTGCCTGTCCGGGACTAACCCACTTCGCACTCCTTGAGCAATTTGTGGGTTAGTCGGAATCAGCTGTCCTTATTTGTATATTTTCGAATCATGTATATAAACTATTATTTTAATACTTTAAAATAGTTAGTGATCGTAATAGTGATAGGAAGACTCCTCACCGGCAGTACGGGCATTCAAGAGGATTATGGTGTCGTGCGTCGACAGGCTCGGTCCTTCACGGAGATCATGAATGACGGTGGTCGTACTGTCAACCTCAATCTTCGAAGTGACGTGGAACTCGCTAGCCAGGCATGGCGCGAGTACAGAGACAGGAAGACATCAACGAAGAATTCGTAATTACGCGTCAATTGGTCCACATCGACAACCACTAACTGATCTGTGAACTCACGACTCAGACTCAACCTCAGAAAGCGATGGTCTCATAACCGATAGCGGTTGCTAACTCAATTTTATCGGCCTTTCAGCGGTGCTCTGGATCACAAGTCGGAGTTTCTCGGCTCTTAGTGTCATGGAGGAAAGCGCGAATGAACGCTCGAGGCACTCATCTGTCGTCTTCGTCACACCAGCAATAGGAGTGCAGCGTTTTCCGAACGATGTCATCGTGAAGAGAATGTAGAGATACCGGTGCACAGGACCAGACGGCTCATTGGAAACGGTTGCTAGTCGGAGACGACGATGGTCTCGACGAGCTCCGGGTAAGAAAATGGTCCACCGCGGACCGTGAAATCACGACCTGTTTTCGTCGACCCCCAGGGGTTCACACAGAATTGAGGGTTGACGGAAAACTTAACTGCTCAGCCGGCGTTAGAGTCAGTAAGCCCGGTGAATCCGGCGTAGTTTCAGCCGAACCCTTGAAGGGTTGCAGCATATACATTCCGTCTTGAAAAACAACAGTTGAATTCAGACTCAAGAATTTCACGGTTGTAGGTCATACAGGCTCTGTTGAAACCCTCTTGCTGTCTTTCGGTTTGCTGAGAAGCTAGTTCTGCATCGGATCCGCGAAATTCGGTGGGAAGAGGAACTCTTCTCAATGTAAACTTGGGATAATTCCAACATATCCGTCATACACTATCCTTTTCCCGCGGATCAGAAACGAATGCGAATAACCGCGTTGGGGGATGAATAAGGCGAACGTGTTCATGCGCTTCAAGCACTTCTAAGCGGTTGTAAACGCTGTTTCGAGAAAATCCAGTCTCATCAACAAGATACCCTTTTGTCGCGAGTCCCCACGGCTCATCACCATCCCGACCGCGTTTAAGCACGTCGAGTATCGCCCTATCCGTCCGGGTCAAATCGGACGCATCCATATGCTCTACTGCAAGGGCCATATGCCTAATAATATTGCCTACGCAAAAAGAATTGGCACACTAGGGCTTCTTTTTGAATGTGCATTATGCACAACTTTTAAGATGCGGGGAGAATATACTCAAGTTGAGGCAGTGGACGGCCGCCAGAACGCGGTCCGGTGTTGCAGCACCGAACCGCTGCCTTGGAGAAGGCACCAATGAGTACGATTTGCTCCCGACAAAACAGTACCGACACACTCGCCACAGAGATCGCCGACGCACTCGCTAACTCGTTCACAATCGGCGTCGACAAACAGGGCCACATTCACCACTACTACCGACCGGCTGATTCAGTCATAGTCTACGACGCAACTGGTGTTCGTTTTCGTCAACACCTCAACGGACGGACTGTCCGAGAATGGTGTATGTTCGTCGCCAAAGATCGCGGCTGGAAGCACACCGGTCAACTGGCTCACATTGGAGAAATCGTCGACACGCGGCGAAAGGAGGTCGAGGCCTGATGCTTGATCTCTGCAACTCCCGTAAGCCTAGCGCTTCCACCCACATCCAAACGCAACTCCCCACAGCGTGCGACACCTGCGCCGAACTCGGCGCACTCCCCTGCTTTGAGTGTTTCTGTGTCATGGAGGGCCACAAATGAGCGTCCTCCACACTGAGTTCACTCTCCCCTTCAGCCGAACCCTCCGCATTGAGATCTACCTCGAAACCACCGAGTTCCCCTCGGGTAAGCACCGCGTCTACACTGAATCGGCGCTCGAACTCCAGCGCAACTAATCCCTCCTCAGTATTCCAATGTCGCTTGAGCAATTGCTCTGTGGCCTGCGTATCGACACCGGCACGACCACTACTTGCACCGAGTGCGATCGCGAACTCACCGAATGCGATCCCGTCACCGTCCGACTCCACCAGAACAGACAAGACACCCAGTGGCACCTCGCGGCGTGTTACTGTCTGAGTTGTGCACCGATCTCCCTCGAGGAGCTCCCACCCACGCTGGGCACCCAACTCCTCTGCGAAGGACGCATCGGCATTACGCAGGACGGCCAGACCCAGCAGAGCTGGCCCGTCCTCATTAGCCCGACGATCATCGAAACCACTCGGCGGACGCACGTCACCTACCACGCTACCCAGGAGGTGCCTGAATGAGCGCTCACTCGTCCGCTGGCCACTCGAACTCATCCGTCAAGATCGATCTCCAAACTATCACGGACCGACTCGCCGAACTCGAAACGACGGTCGAACATCTCCAGGCCGAAAACGAGCGTCTACGAGAGCAACTCGCCGAGAAGCACGCCCAACTCGACGCCTACGAAGCACGCCTCGACGACCTCGAAGCACGCCAGCACGTCGAGCTCCGCGATGTCGACGACGACGCTGACGCAGCACTTGAGAACATCTGGATCGCCGGCCAGCCTGTCGGTCGACTCCTCGATTCGAGTTGCAAGCGGTCCAAATCGCTCTCCACCCGCGTCGATGACCTCGAAGCAGTCGATCCCGAGCAACTCACAGAGGACCTCCGCCAGGAGCAGATTACACGGACGAAAGCCGACGCGCAAATCCGCGCTCGGCTGTCCCAATGTGAGGATGACCTTGGTATCCAAAAGCCCGACGCACTCTCGACTGAACAAGGAGGTGAGGACGCCCAGCACCTTTCGAAATTAGAGCGGTTCATCCGCCATGGTGCAGAGGCGGTCGTCGATCGCGTCTATCCCGTCCATGAACGCGCGCGTGAGATCGCGCTTCACTTCGGTGAATGGGGCACAAAGATCAGCGACGCCAACGGCAAGCGCGTTCGCTTGTGCTCGAAGAAGGATAAGTTGAAGACGCATCTGGAAGCGGCGTTCGGCCAGCGCTTCCAGTGGGTCGAAGTGTACAGAGCGATCGAAAAGCTCGCCGAACTTGCTCACGGCTCGCCGCTGCAGTGCAAGCGCGGGCAGCAAAGCGAGGGCAAGTACGTGCTTGAGCTGCGGTTGAGTGAGGGTCGCGGTCCATCGTTCGCACGGGGAGACGGCGCATGACTTCGAGGCTTACAGCTGTTGTAAGTCGGGCGCACCCTCGTGGGTGTAATCGCGGTCGCATAGTCGGCCGCTTCACGTCACGCTAGGTTCACGTTCCCTCGCGGTGGGAGGACTGGGCGGTTGGGTTGGTGGGGTGGGTAGTGGTGAGTGCGGCTTCTCGAACGGCAGTCGACGGCAGTCCAAGCGACAGCCACGGGAGAATGGTTGCTTACAGCAGGTGTAAGAACGAGTTACAAGGATCAGGTAATGAATCGTCTCACGAAAACGCAGGCTCGGCTTCGTTTTCACCACTAACCGAGAACGGATGGCTCCTATTTTTCAGTCTTCTTCGCGAAGCTGATTCGCAAGCGTCTCCATCCGACTAACGAAGGCGTCTGTTCGAGAACGAAGCGTACTCAAATCGAGATCGAGCGGTTCGTAGCCATAGTCAGCCTGCTCACGGAGATCCCACAGTTCAGACAGAAATCGACCATCATCTCGTGGTGCATCACCTTTGAGGACGATTTCCTTGCCGAAAAGGGTTGAAACACCTCGGTGAGAAGTGGGCTCAAATCCTTTTGCATAGAGTACTGCTTGTGCGGCGTGAAAACACGCATAATAGAGCCGATTGACATGAATCAAGCGGAAGCCCACGACTTTAGTCGTGGGTCTACGCGATAGGAACGGCCCATCTACCGCAAGATTTAGCCCGTCTGGGGCCGTTTGTGAGTCTAACTCGACCGGAAAAAGTGGGCTTGAATTGGGGTAGCCCGTTAACAAAAACCAGTAACCCTGCCCGCTCGGGGACTGCCGAAGTGGCTTCGATGGCAGTCGGGCCGATGGCACGGCCTGTGTGCCATAAGCGGGGGAGTCCGCAAGGGACTGGCGTCGCCATGCGCTCACCGCCCCGACGTGGTTCGCACAAACCGGCAATAAACTCTCCGACGGGTCAGCGCGATCCCGAGCGAGGGAATCCCACGACTGAAGTCGTGGGAGGATGTCAAGACCGCTGTATTCGATCCCTGTCCCTCGTGGAGGATTGTCGCGTCGGTAAGGGCTGTCCGTGCCTGTTCGAGCTCTTCAGCAACGTAGTCCTCATCAGGCATACGAGCGGCCTTCTGTAAGTACGTGTCTGATGAATGGATGATTCTTCCGTTCGGCAAATCGCTCGGTGGTTTGAATATGCAGAGACACTACAACAGAGTAGTCGAGTTGGACGTCGTATGCTACATCTCGGAGGTTGTCTGCGATTGTGTCATCGGTGACGATCACGAAGATGTCGACGTCCGAATCAATCCCACGAGTTTCACCACGGACAGTGCTCCCAAAGACGATGAGATCCTCAATTTGATCACCATATGCCTCTTGCGCAGCAGCTGCAAATGCCTCTGCAGCTCGTTCATGGGGTGAGGGATCTCCACCGGACATATACGGAAGTCTTTGCGGGGCTTAATTAATAGACTTGCGTCGAGGGGTGACCTTCAGAACAGTACCGCTAAGACGAGACAAAAGCGGACGTGTCTCAATCCGCTTCCCTCAGCACGCCGTTAGAACGGATCGTTGCACTTCCGAATACGATGGCCGACGAGGAGTTGACGGCAACCCAAGAGTGCGCGGTTCGTCGCGAAGAACGTGACAGACTAGGCGCGAAAAGTGCCGGCGGACTTTTATAATCGATTCGAGTTCGCTCTGTCGCGTGCTAGCGGCGAAGGAGGACGGGAGTGTACATACGGAGACGGTTAGCCGCGTCATGGAGTTCCTCGATCGGGTTGGCGAGGACGACGTTGAGCTCGTGAAGCGACGCGGAACACGGCGCGTCGTCTTCTCAGCTCGGCTTGTCGAACGGCTTCGTCGTCTCGGTACACAGTCACAGACCGCGGGGGTAGACAGTGCGAGAGAGAATCGAAGCGTTGTGATCGGGAGCACGTAGGAGGGGCGTGATAGCCACCACGGCGAGAGCCTTCACGTCTATTGGACCTCCCACACCCGGCCTCTGGTTGCCCTTGCTTGAGTGGTGACACTGGAAGAACCTTCCGTGGTTTCAGAGTAGGAGAAGAGAAAGAAACGGATTAAGAGCGAAGCGGTCGATTTCGCGGATTACACACGCTGTAATGAGCGAGGAAGAGCATGTAGAATATCTTCCGAGAATCAATGTTCGGTGAACGAGTAGAAGCAAATAACCTGCTGGGTGTCATGATTTGTCGAAGCCGACCGAGTATCAGGAATAAAATCTCGTGAGTGGAATTGAAAGGTGATTAGGAGTGACAAGCGATAAAATCCAATTCATAATGTCTATGTCAGCGGATTTCAAACGTTAAATCGCTACTATGTGTAACAGAGTTCTTAAGGAATCCTATTTTTACGTCACTTGAATTATCTTCGTAAAATACTATAGAGGCTCTTCAGTGCCAGTACTTAGCCATTCTCACCCGCTAGGGAAAATAATTCACTAAATTTATGAACTATATCTGAGTACCGGTAGTTAGAAGAGTTATCGGATATATCTAATTACACTCTTCTTACGTATATCTCTTACGAGCGGCTAGTATTTTCACAGTTCGTAATCGGAGCGATTATACAACACCAATTGCGGTGAACAGAACACCATTTACACGAGACTGTCGTCCCTCAGTTCCTCATCAAGGGACCAACCACGGAAGAAAGGCTATGGAGAGATATGCGAACCACTGTATGAGCCACGAGAAACCGAGCCACATCAAGCCCCATGGGCTGGAGAAGATGGTAGGTTTGATGGGCCATGAAGAGCCATCATTTGACATACCTTTCGGATAGACGTAGTCGAGGAGGAAGTGGAAAAACATCCCAATAGTCACGAAGTGAATGCCGGTGACGAAAGGTGGATAGCGGGTACCAACATTAGAAATCACCAGCATCTGGTACGCGATCGCGGAGGGGAGGAACGTATGGAAGACCCACGATCGGTGGAACCTAGGATCCAATGAGTCGACATCTGGTATAATCAGACCCAAGCCGAACGCGAGGATAAATACAGGATGATATCCAATGGTGATAATGAGGATTGAGACCGATACGAAAAAAAGCGCACGGAGTGTTCTAGAAGTCATTTTGCCGTACATATCGCGTCAACACTACTTGTGGGTTATTACCAGCTAATTCGTCGTAATAGACAAACTCGAACAACGTGATCGCAGCAGGAATAATTAAAACGAGAGCGAGGGGAATCAATACTGTAACCAGCACCGCGATCGTCACGATTGTCACCTGCAAGACGGTTAAAGTAGGTTGTGCCGCCCATGTCGAAGCAGCGGACCGTAATGATGTCCACCAGTCAACATTTCTGACCACATGAAAATTGACCGTTCTGCAAATAAACACCGCCAATAGAAACAAAGCGTATAAACCCAGGAGGCCTCCGACGATAAAACGGATGTTGGCGCCCGACAGAGCGATTGAAAAGTACCAAGCGGTGTTGATGACGACGAAGGTGATCAAAAGTGAGAGAATCAACCCGTCGGCTAAGTGAACTTTGACCGAGCTGAAAAACCGTCTTAATCGCCTGCGCTCTCCGCGTGGCTCATCACCATCATAAATGCCGCGAACAATGTCAAACATCGCGAGGACCGCAGCGCCGAACGTAACGACTGGGGCCGACACGACCCAAAAAGCAATGCTAAGCAGGATGAGAGACGCCATTTCGTAGTACAGGAGTTTAAGCCACACTTTGATAGAAAGCATCACATTCGGAAGGTGTTGGTTTGTCATTGGCTAATTTGTGTCTCTCTATAGAACGTCCGGATCACCCTTTAAAACCACTGAGCGTCATTCCACGGATAAAGTACTTCTGTGCAGACAGGAAGGCAATAATCGGTGGTAGGACAATAATAGTTGCAACCGCCATTACTAGCCCCCAATTGTTGGTGAACTCTCCTCGCACCATGTAGAGCGCGACAGGGAGCGTGAACATATCCTCGGACGTCGAGATAATAAGTGGCCACTCGAAATTGTTCCAGGTGAACATAAACGTGAAAATACCAAGCGTGGCTATCGCGGGTTTCGCAAGGGGGAGATAGATGTGGTAGAAGGTCTGAAACTTGTTACATCCGTCAAGCCTTGCGGCTTCGCCGAGAGCCTCCGGAAGCCCCAGAAAATGCTGTCGAAGTAGAAAGATTCCAAACGGACTGGCGATGAAAGGTGCGATCAACCCTTGATAAGTATTGATCCATGCTAAGTTGGAGAGGAGGATGTAGATAGGAATAAGTGTCACCATACCAGGGATCATCATTGTGGCAATAAAGAGGAGGAACAATTTCTCCCGGGCGAAGAAGTCTAACCTCGCGAACGCATAACCAGCAAGGGTATCGAAGACAATATTAAATGTAGTAACTAACCCTGCGAAAATAAATGCATTCAGGAACCATCGTCCGACGGGCACTTGGTCGAACAATTTGACGAAGTTTTCGAACGTAATGGAACGCGGAAAAATCGTTGTGATTCCCGCGCTAGGGTCCTGTGCCAACGCCGTAGTGATCGTCCACCAGAGCGGTGCAATGGCCCACATCGCAGCGAAGGTTATACCGCCGTAGAGCAAGATCGTCTTAACCCAGTACGTGACGCCGGCGTGTTCGTAACCAGGGTACTCATAGTCGGACCGCGCCATCAGTACGTCACCTCTCCCTGTCCGCGGATCCGGTACTGGTAGTAACTGAAAACAAACATGATGGCGAAAAGCAAGAATGCCATCGCGCTAGCTAGTCCCATTTTGTTGTGTTGGAACCCTTCTTGATAGATAAGGACGACGATTACCGTCGTAGCGTAGTACGGTCCACCGTCGGCGAAGGCGATCGCAATGCCAAATACTTGAAACGAACCGATAATTGCTAACACAAGGACAAAGAAATACGTGTTCTGGAGATTTGGCCATGTGACGTGGCGGAACCGGTGCCATCTGTTCGCTCCGTCGATACGTGCTGCTTCGTAGAGTTCGTCTGGAATATTTTGTAGACCAGCGAGGAAGATGATCATATTGAAGCCGATACCGCCCCACGTGGCGATAAAAATGATCGAAAAGAGTGTGAGATTTGGATCACCGACCCAGTTCTGTTCGAGACCGACAGGCGATAAGAAGTTATTGACGATTCCCTCCAAAGAGAGGATCCACCGCCAGATGACTGCACTCACAGCGCCAGAGAGCATGACCGGCATAAAGAAGGCCGCTCGGTAGGCCTTGCGAAACCGAATCCGCTTGTCAAGGTTAAGGGCGACACTGAGACCACCGAGGATTCCCAACGGAATCGTTCCGATGGCATAGACGGACGTGTTTTTCACAGCGTGCCACCAGAGATTTACCGTTGGATTTGAGAGAAAGGCCCAATCATTATGCCAGGGTAACGGGAAGATAATATTGTGATAGTTGTCAAGTCCGACCCACGTATACTCTCCAGTGAGAATATTATACTCATTGAATGAAAGATAAAACGCAAAGATGACCGGACCGAATAAAAACACCGAGAATACGAGGAGATTGGGAAGAATGAAGAGGAATCCTGCTACATTGTCCTCGTGCTTGGATGTTCTATTTAACATTCTCTGTGGGCTACGTAACCGTTGTGCGACTTCCCCGAATGTATCGAAGACCATAGATTATGTGTGAATTTTAGTTCTCAATTTAGAATTTCGCCGTTGACTGTTCTTTCAACTTCTTCGAGAGCCTCTCGGGCGGACACCTCACCGTGAAGAACACCTTCAAGTTGAGGATTGAGTGTATTCATGATTTCTACGGTGTTCGGACCCCACGAGGGGCTCCCAAGTCTTGGATCCTCTCTCATCTCGGCGATCTTTTGGTATCGTTCGTCCTCAGTATAAAGGCTGATCTCCTGCAGCTGGGATTTTTTCACTGGAACGGAGACACCACTTTCCAGATACGGAACGATCCCCTCGTTGAGCATATATCTCACGAGTGCGAGAGCAGCATCCGTTTGATCGGAGTTCGCAGAGATGCTGAACCCGGCTCCGGCGACTTCGTTCCCAAACTCCCCATTCGGAGGGCGGGGGGGACGGGCGACGTCCATCTTGTCATAGAGGTCCGGGTAGTCGGCGTTAATGAGAGAGAGAACGCTAGAACCTCCAGCTGTCATCGCGACCTGCCCATCGTTGATGCCGGCTTCAGCCGAATCGGTTTGGATCTCGTCTAAAGTTCCGATCAGTTCATCTTCGCGGAGTTCCTCGAAGAATTCGAGTGCCTCGACTGGTTCGTTTTCGGCAACGATGCATTCGGTGTTATCGTCGTTCATGAACTCTCCACCGTTTCCGTATACCCAGGCGCGCCAAATCCACGCTGGGACACTATCCGAATCTATGAAAGGATAATTGACGTCGGTTTCGTCTCTGATAGCTTCAAGTGCCGGCTTGAAGTCATCCCATGTTTTCGGGAACTCGTTGACTCCAGCTTCTTCTAGTAGCTCTGCATTATAGGAGATAGCAATCGGTGAGGACGCAAACGGGAACATATACAGGCCACCATCGGAGGCTCTGTATCGATTCACGACCTCGGTTATGAATCCCTCCAGGTAACTGTCGTCAAACTTCTCGCCGAGATTGAGAAGAACGTCACTATCTGCGAACGTCCCCATGTAGCTCAGGTCGACGTAGAAAACGTCTGGTTCTTCGTTGGCGCCAAACTGAGTCTGGAGCCGGTCGTGGTAATTGCTGTAGGGGACAGTCTGATAGTTCACAGAAACGTCTGAGTTCTTGTTCGTGAACCCAGTTATGCCCTCTTCGAGAGCTTTTCTTTCAGCGCCTTCACCCCAGCTAGCAAATTTTAGGGCACTATTGGTGTTCTTTCCTCCAATTTCTTTTTCTTCGACTTCATCGTCTCCATTATTACCGTTGCCAGCGTTGCCACTGTTGCCTGTGCATCCTGCAAGTGCTCCAATGGCGAGAGCGGTCGAACTGGTAACTACACTCCGTCTGCTCACGTTACGCCGTGGCATGGGAGATGCTCGGAGCGCCTTTGTAAATATGTTTCGGAAATGTGTCCATTAAATTAGAGTAAAGGTGAGCGCGGTAACCCATCGGAAGACGTTTTTTCCGGAACTTGGCGCTTACCTCTCACTACCTCACAGGACCCGCCTTGAAACAAAACAATACAGCGCGCAGCCGATGCCCAAGGTCGGAATTGCCGCGCAAAAGATCGATACGATGGTGAATCATCTACGCGATTAGTAGGGTGACAACGTTGTCAGGGCTGCCAGGAATGACGACCTCACAGAGGAAACGGATCGCCTTCGAGTGCAGAATCTGGTCTCCGACGTACTCATACGTGGCAAATCACACGATTGGATCGTTCATTGAGCACATTATCACCGCCGCTTCTCATGAGGATCATCGGCCGCTGCGTACGGTTCAGCAATTCAAATTAGTGTAGACACTAGAGACTGCTGATTTCTGAGCTAATCTGAATCGAAATTTAACTGGAGATGGGCTTCAGCTCAACGATGTTAGCGATGTTCGGAATTAACGGAATCGCGGGCACGGTGATCTTATTGCCTGTTCATACACAGAGTCACCGTCGTCGCTACGAGTTGTGCGGCTCACCGTCAACTCATAGACCGAGAAAGTTTTATTCCGATTCGACGTGGTTACGCTCCAATGGCAGGAGCAAGTTACGACGCCTGTTGGCTTAGATACGAACCAGCTACCGAAGAACAAATCTCGTCCTATCGCCGTCTGTTTTCCCACGCCTATGTCTCCGACGGTGCACCGGAACTCGTCGCCGTTCGCGAGGAACTGCGTCACGGAATCGGTGGTGTGACCGGTCGGGAACCACACGTCTGGCACCATCCACCACAGTCTGTGGAGGCGTTTCTTACCATTGGTCTCCCCGACGAGATGCGTCCGATCTCCGAGACGGTTGACATTGCTGCCGTCCAGGGGCTTAACCCAGACGGCTACGTGATTCGTTCTGTAACGTGGGAAGGGATCGACTGCACCGTCGTAACGGCCCCGAACGATCGGGGACTTGTCTATGGGACGTTCCATCTCCTCCGGCTCCTGACGACGAGCGAGCCCGTTGACGACCTCGACATTGTAGAAGAACCGGCGAATGAGGAGCGAATCATCAATCATTGGGATAACCCGTTTCATCGGTCGGTCGAGAGAGGGTACGCTGGTCCGTCGATCTTCGATTGGGAGTCCTTGCCGGACCGTAGAGAGCGATACGTCGACTACGCCCGACTGCTAGCATCCGTCGGTATTAATGGCATCTCCGTCAACAACGTCAATACGAAAATCTCAGCGCGTGAAGGAGCAAACGAGGCGGTCTCGCAGTGGGCAGGCTGGCAGCTCCTTGAATCTGCAAACCTCGAGAAGGTTGCGGCACTGGCATCGGTCTTCCGCCGATACGGCATCCGAACTTACCTGTCGGTCAACTACGCAGCGCCGATGCTTGTCGGTGACCTTGAGACAGCAGATCCCCTCAACTCAGCGGTCGAACAATGGTGGGCAACGAAAGCCGACGAGATTTATGACCTGATTCCAGACTTTGGGGGGTTCGTCATGAAAGCCGATTCTGAAGGACAGACTGGCCCCTATGACTATGGGCGTGACCACGCAGAAGGGGCGAACGTCATCGCGCGAGCCCTTGCGCCGCATGATGGACGCGTTTGGTGGCGTGCGTTCGTCTACTCCGACCATAACGACCGTGCCGTCCAAGCATATGATACGTTCGAACCATTAGACGGTACGTTTGAGGATAACGTGACGGTCCAGGTAAAGAACGGACCCATCGACTTTCAGCCGCGTGAACCCATCTCAACGTTGTTTGGTACCATGCCGGAGACCACCCTCAGCTGCGAACTCCAGATCACGCAGGAGTACACCGGACAAGGTGTCCACACCAGCTTTCTCGTCCCCCAATGGAAGGAAGTTCTCGAATTCGACACCTACGCTGACGGTGAGGGGACGCCAGTCAAGGACGTTCTGAGAAGCGAACCTGGCCAGGGCATCGTCGGCGTTGGTCTCGTCGGGGAGGACCCGAACTGGACCGGCCACTACCTCGCCCAGGCGAATCTCTATGGGTTCGGCCGCTTAGCCTGGGACCCTGACCTCATGGCAGAGACTATCGTCGACGAGTGGATCCGTGGGACCTTCGGCCATGACCCGAACGTCGTCAAGACGCTTTCTTGGATTCTGCTTGATTCCTGGGGCGCCTCGATTGACTATCACACTGGCGGACTGGGCCTGATGCACCTGATGTACAACGGGAGTGCGGCACTCGAGAATCACTATGACCCCGCTCCTGAGGAGTGGCCAGTGTACCACGGAGCAAGTGCAGAGGAGATTGGGATCGACCGGACGTCGACAGGAAGCGGGTACGTTGAGCAGTATCGCGAACCGATTGCCGAGCGGTACGAGTCGGTCAAGACATGTCCCGAAGAACTCTTGCTATTCTTCCACCGCCTCCCTTGGGACCACGAGTTAGCCGATGGGACGACCGTAGTCCAACGCCTCTATGACAACTGCCACGCCGGTGTGGAAGCCGTCCGATCGTACCGTGATGCGTGGAAGTCACTTGAGGGGAATGTTGATGATCACAGACACCGTCATATTGCTGAACGTTTTGACGAGCAGGTCGTCCAGGCCGCCAAGTGGTGCAACGTTCTCTGCCAGTTCTTCTATGACCACTCGGACATTCCCGACAAACGCGAACGCCTCGAGAACTGATCCATCTATGATTATCCATTCGACTACCACATCGACACCATCGGCCAGAAAGCAGTCACATCGTTTTCGCGAAAGGGCGAAGCACGCTACGACGACGAATGGGAGGTAGGGGGTTCGCTTTCAGCGGGCAACGCATTTTTTAGCGCATTGCCCGTGGTTCCGTCAAAGATGTGCACGGATTCCTCTGGGAAGGTGATGGCTAACTGTTCGCCCTCGCTAATAGGCGTTCCACTGGATACGCTTGCCGTATAAACGACGTCGTCGAGATCGAAGTAGACGTACTTAATGTCACCTAGCGGCTCAACCACATTGACGCGCATTTCGATGCTTCGGGGATCGGATGCATCTGCGATCTCAATGTCTTCTGGTCTGATCCCAAGTACGAGATGGTTACCGTTCGAGGCGCCAAGTTGGTCCATCGTCTTAGTAGACAGTGAGTACACAAACGATTCGTTCCGGAGTTTGTCCCCCTGGAGTTCCACATCAAAAAAGTTCATCGCGGGTGACCCAATGAAGCTGGCGACAAACTGGTTATCCGGCGAGTAATAACATTCGAGTGGTGTGCCGATCTGCTGGAGTTCACCGCCATCAAGGATGGCTATACGGTCGCCCATCGTCATCGCTTCCGTCTGGTCGTGCGTGACGTATATTGTGGTCACGTTCAAGCGTTGTTGGAGTTCCTGCAGTTCCGTGCGCATCGTAGTCCGTAGTTTGGCATCGAGGTTGGAGAGTGGTTCGTCCATGAGGAAGACCGCGGGTTCGCGCACGATTGCTCTCCCGAGCGCGACGCGTTGCTGTTGTCCACCGGACAGTTCGCTCGGTGTCGATTTGAGAAGTGTTTCAATTCCCATCATCGTGGCGGCTTCTTCGACTCGTTTTTCAATCTCTTCGTCCGAGAGATCTGTCGACATCTTCAGCCCAAACGACATGTTCTCTCGAGCGGTCATATGCGGATACAGCGCATAGTTCTGAAAGACCATTGAGATATCCCGGTCTTTCGGTTTCTGGTCCGTTATCGATTCACCGTTGAGAGTGATCTCACCGTCGGTCACGGTCTCCAAGCCAGCGACGCACCGCAGGGTCGTCGATTTCCCGCAGCCGGACGGTCCGACGAGTACGAGAAATTCACCGTCACGTACCGTGATGTTCAGATCGTCGACTGCGATTAATTTCCCATCATCACTGTCGAAAACCTTCGATAGCTCACTAAGCACTAACTCGCCCATATAGAGATACCACCGTAATGCGTCCTCAAGAAGGTTTCTCTACCAAAATGACATTCATTTAGATTAATCACGACGATACGAATGCAGCACTCCCTTGTCCACATAAACGTCTAGGATGCGCACCTCTCCACTCGTCAGATGTTCGAGGGTGCTGCACCTAGTCGATAGCCCCAAACGGCTAACTCACCACCATTGTGTAACCGCCTTCGGTGGGCGGAACTTCGATCTGCTTTTCTTCTGTATGGCATTAGACCGCGTCAACGTTGACGGCTCGCTTATCTTTGCGGGCTCGTAGATAGTGGCTATCGATTGCATGTCAAGGGAATCGTGCCCCGACGTCGCCGTCGGCGTTCGATCCGTGAGAAAACAGTCCGTGAATAGTCGAATTCCTGTTCCATTTTGTTGACCCAGGAGACGTCGACTTTTAAGCCTCAAGGCGATCTGGTCATCAGCGTTTGTCATTGCCTCGTTGAGTTCTTGAAACCAATTTCCAAAACGGATGTTCTGTGGGACGCTCACGTAATGCTCATCATAAAGACGCACCTCCCCATCGGAGAAGAATGCGCCAGGTTCTGAATAGGTTTCATCGGCAACTTGCGGCTGCCCGCACTGAGGTAGGTGATTTCAACGTCGATTGAGAGTACAGTAATGATCAAACCGATTTGGTGACCTCGAGCGTGCTACCATAGTATGCCGGCTTAGATACACGCCTACACCAACAATTTCTGGATCTCATCCTTGATCCAAGAATATAGGATTTATATCCGATTATATAGTAAAACCAACGGTTAAAACTGGAAAATACACGAGAACTATTCTCATCATCCAGTATAGTTACAAACCTACGGTTGTAACGGTGGGAATTGGTTCCAATATTGGAGGATCAGTTGTCGCTACGAGGCTGTTGTCTGCGATTGACCACTGTGAATGGAACCAGTTAGTCATCAAACGTTACGACGTTGATCGTCGGTTTGCTTTAACGAGATCCATGATTCGTTCTGTGTGATGGCGCGCAGCAATGGTGAACCGGTGTTCAGCTATTATTGAGGGATTCATACAAGAGGTCCCTATCCAATATAATCGGAGAAACATATCGGAAGGCGAAAAAAATATTCAAGATAGTTGGGAACAGATCCGAAGTATGGTATCTACCGACAAACGGAGTTCGAGCCGACGGATCAAATCACTTGAACGCGGATTAGAGATTGTTGACTGCCTCCGCGAGGCCGGGGAACTCACTGTCTCGGATTTAGCGGCACAAAAGGACATGCCAACTAGCACCGCCCACATTTATTTGAAAACGCTTTCCGATCTCGGATATGTCCTCCAGGACGGTTCATCGTACCGGCTCGGGCTCAAATTCCTCCAGCACGGCGGGCAGGTTCGCCAGCAAACAAAGCTTTACCAGATTGCTCGAGTTGAGATTGACACCCTCGCGGAGGTAACTGGAGAAGTGTCCGCTCTCGGCGTTTCAGAGAATGGGAAACGAGTTCTGCTGTATAAATCTGAAGGGTCGGAAGCTGTCTACGATAATCCACCGATCGGAGAGTATACGCACATGCATTGGACGGCACTCGGGAAGGCTATTCTCGCTCACTTACCCCGAGACGAGATTGACCGGATTATCGACCGTCACGGACTCCCGTTAGGAACCCAACAGACAATCGACGACAGGGAGGAACTCCATGAGGAGCTCTCGGTCACGGTTGAGCGGGGATACGCAATTGAGGACGAAGAGCGATGGACCGGAATTCGTTCAGTTGCCGTCCCGCTGTTGGATGGGACGGACGTCGTTGGATCTATCTCAGTCTCTGGACCGAAACGGAGATTCGAGCGTGAGTGGATCGAGACTGAACTTCTCGAGCATCTCACTCGATCGAAAAACGTCATCGACGTTCGGCTGGCCCATCAGTAAGCACAAGAGTTTTCTTCAGATGTACTGACGAATAGTTATGAACGGAGAACAATACGGGAAGGTCACCGTGAACGGACGAACCGCGGTTATCATCGGCGGTACAAGTGGCATTGGCTGGGGAATCGCACGCGCGTTTGCCGAGGACGGCGCCGACGTAATCGCGACAAGCCGAAACGACGCGAAAGTCGCAGACGCGACCGAGAAGCTTCGTTCCCTCGGGGCAACAACGCGAGCAGTTGCTTGCGACGTCCGCGATTCGACGTCGATCGAACGGCTATACGAGCAAGCGGCCGACGTCCTCGGCAACATCGACGTTCTCGTCAACTCTGCGGGTTCCGTCGCCAGGGCGTCAGTCACCGAGATGACTGACGAACAGTGGGAGCGCGACATCGACGTCTGTCTGACTGGCGTATTTCGCGCGTGTCGGATCTTCGGCCGGAGGATGGACAGTGGGAGCATCATCAATATCTCGTCGATGTCAGCGGGACAGGCCCGGGAACGGCGAGCAGCATACTGTGCGGCTAAAAGCGGAGTCAATGGACTGACGCGTGCCGCCGCCGCTGATCTCGCGCCTGATATTCGTGTCAATGCGATCTCTCCCGGATTCGTTAAGACGCCCCTCTCCGGTGACGCTTTTGACGAGGGGACCAAAACGCGTACGGCAATCGACGAACGAACACCGATGAGCCGTGTGGCGACGCCAGAGGAGATTGCCGGCGCGGCGGTCTACCTCGCAAGTGAGGCATCTTCGTTTACCACTGGCGAGGAAGTAATTGTAGACGGCGGATACAGTGACAGCGCTTTCTGACGCCTGAAACTTCACCAAGAAAACACGGTTTGCAGGCATTTACTTTCAATTCTCAACGAGTACGCTTATAACGTCACGTCACCGTGTTCAAAGTACATGTCCGAGCAGGTAAGCGAAAAAAGTGCTAAGAGTTTGGAATTTGACGATCTTCCAATTCGCGTCGGCCTCGGCCAATTTATGCAGCCGACCTCTGAACGGCTCACATTTATTAAGCAACTCGCTGTCGACGACATCCTCCTGAATATGTATTCCACTCCCCTACTTACTAACGATGAAATACCGCTGACAGGAGACGAGGAGTGGGACGTTCAAGAACTCGTTCAACTCCGAAACCGGGTTGAGAATGCTGGATTACGGTTGAACGTGATCGAAAACATCCCGATCAAGTTTTACGACGAAGTAATGCTCGGTGGACCGAATCAGGAAAAGCAACTCGAACATGTCAAGAACACGATTAGGAATCTGGGTCGTGCTGGCATTCCGATTCTCGGTTATCATTGGTCGCCAAGTGGCGTCTGGCGGACGTCGACCTCGGATCCGGTTCGAGGCGGCGCTATCGCCACTTCGTTCAATGCCACGCAGGTGGGCGACGTTCCTCTAACGTTTGATCGCACCTATACAGAAGAGGAACTGTGGGAGAACTACGAGTACTTTGTTCGTGAAGTCGTTCCGGTCGCCGAAGCGGCGGGCGTGACACTCGCGTTGCACCCAAATGACCCACCGGTAGAAGAACTCGGGGGGGTTCCATTCCTCTTCCGGAACTTCGAGAATTTTAAACGTGCAATGGACATTATGCCGAGTGACAACCACGGACTCGACCTCTGTCTAGGAACGTGGTCGGAAATGGGAGAGAACATCTTTGAAGTCATCGACTACTTCGGCAATCGTGATGAGATTATCTACGTTCACTTTCGAGACGTCGAAGGAACGATCCCATCGTTCACCGAGACGTTCCTCGACGAGGGCAATTATGACGAGTATGCGGTCCTTCAAGCGCTTATAGACGTCGGCTTCTCTGGTCTGATGATTCCGGATCACGTCCCCACACTTGAGGGAGACGGGGACTGGAAACACCGTGGCCGAGCCTATACAGTCGGATATATAAAGGGCATGCTCCGTAGTTTAGCCAATTCCTGAGGCAGCAAAGGACGACGAACCGGTCAGCCATGGGTGAAAGCATAGGTCGGGAACATCTCAGCACAGAGGCGTCAACCAATCGGATCGTCGTTCCGTATATTCAAGCATATTCAACGTTACTCTCCAGGTCAGCCAGATTCATCCTTCACGATCATATTTCCGTGACAGCGGCCCAGAGAATGGGAATCCAGATTGCGTTTCTCTTGACGGAACGCCGCAACCACCATCGAGGAGTTTGTGCATCCTTCGAACGGTTCAGATTCCGAAGAGTTCCTTCGGTCGATCGTACGCGATGTGTTCGATCAGATCGTACGCTGGACCCTTCGGGATCTGTCCGCGGCCGAGCTGTCTACCGACAACGTTTGCCAGCGACCGTCGGAACATTTCAAAGCGCGAACCGTAAGAGAGCAATTTTCGCGAGTCGCTCACCATGCCTGCGTAGTTTGCTATCAAGCCAACCGTCCCCGTGTATTCCAGCTGTTCTTCTATCCCATAGGGACTGTCGTTGAACCACCACGCCGGACCGACGCTCACGTTTGGGAACACGCGCGAAAGGGTTGCGAGAGTCGGATAGTGAGTCGGATCCAACGAATAGAGAACAACCTCAAGGTCGCCGTCGAATCGATTGAGGAAGTATTCGAGGTTTTCTGCCACATCGAGACGTTGTGTGGAAACGTCGCCGCCCGCAGCAGGCCCCAGTCGATCGTAGAGCGCTTGCCGGTAGTTACGTACTGGGCCAATGTGCAACTGCGTCACCCAACCTTTCTCGGCGTTCAATTCGCCGGCGTACTCAAGGAGGTACGCTTGGAAGTCGGTCACCTCCTGTTCGTCGAGGGAGCCACCCTCAAACGCTTTCCGGTAGATTTCACGCGCACGAGCCGTCTTAACCGAGCGCGAAACGGGTTCTTGGATACCAAGATCGCTCGCGACGCAGCCACGGTTAGCGAAATAATCGTGTGTAGCTGCGAGGGCGTCAAGAAATCCCTTCAGATCGGTAGTATCAATTCCTGTCGCCTGGTTAAGCTCGTCAACGAAGCCGTTCCAATCTGGCTGCGTGATCGTCATCGCACGATCAATGCGCCAGGTCGGTAGAATCTCCACACCAGACACTTCATCGGCTGCGCGTTCATGATAGTGGAGTGACGAGGTCGGGTCGTCCGTCGAGCAGATTACCTCAACATTCATCTCTTCGAGTACTGCCTGCGGTCGCATTTCGGACGTCTCAAGCTGTGTAGAGGTCTCTTCCCAGATATCGTCAGCGGTCTCGCTCGAGATGAGCTCGTCAATCCCGAATCGGCGTTTCAGATCAAGGTGAATCCACTCGTAGGTTGGGTTACCGGCGAAGTCAGGGAACACCTCTGTTAGGGCGTTCCATTTTTTTCGGTTTGAGGCACTGCCGGTAATTAACTCTTCATCGACGCCACGGTTTCGCATCAACGCCCAGACGTAGTGATCAGTCGCACCCTCGACTTCCCAGATGTCATTCCAGCCCTCGTTCTCGACGATCTCGGTCACGTCGGCGTGTGTATGCGGATCGACGATCGGCAGGCCTTCGATCGCTTGGTAGAGATCTCGAGCGGCGTCCGTTTCGAGCAGATACTCGTCGCTGATGAAGCCCATTTCGGAGAAATCAAGGGATGAGCGACGAATAAAACTATTGATTTGTCTGCTCTGGGCGGGAGAACTGTGTGTACAATTGCGTCGGCCACCGACGTCCGAAGAGGAATGTTATCAATCCAACTTAGTTTCAGCACTATAAACATCCATGCAAAAGGTCGAACGACGCATGCTGAATTAGTGAAGTCTCCGTTGCTCGAACGCGAAGTATACCATGCGAGACCTCCTCGTGGAGACGATGAATCGCACCGCCGACCGGGGCGCTCCGGTCTCTAATGTCCATTGACTATGATACTATCACACGAAACACTAATATAAAGTACTTCCTTGAGGTAATAGTGACACGAAATCAAGACAAGCCCATGTATCTGGACGAGAGTGCGTTGATCAAGAATCGTGTTGAGTCCCTCCTCGAGCGCATGACTCTCGAGGGGAAGGCTGCACAACTCGGATCAGTGAACGCCGATCGACTACTCGAAGCCGGTGAGCTTGACCATGACGCAGCAAAGGAGTTGCTGGCCGACGGCATCGGTCACCTGACACCCTCGAAGACATCATCGAGTACGCACAGCAACTCCACGACGACAAACACCACTAGAACGCCATCGAAGACCAGCGCCGCCGAAACAAGAGCGACCAGTACAAAGATCAACTCCAAGAGCAAAACGCCTCGGCAGATCCTGACGATCACGATGCAGTCCCCGCCAACGCATACGTGACGATCAAACGAATCGACGATCGGCAATACTACTACTACTGGCAGTGGCGCGAAAACGGCGACACCTGGGTCTCAAAGTACATCGCTCCCGTAAACACCAGTGACTAACCCCGAGACGAGACGCGAAGAGTTGCCTACAATCCCCGAGTGGGGATGAACAGCTGTATCTTCTTTCTCTCCTCTCCCAAGCTACCAAGCATCAGCTCAATTATGTAGGCGCCGAGCAACTCTATCCGAACTTCTTCGGCGAGTCGTCCCCCGGCATCCCCGTCGAGGACCAACTGTTCGACCGTGAGCGTGTGGCGGGCATCGTGAACAGCGACTTCTCATAAGCAGATATTATTTTCTGCACTCCGTCCTTTTGTAGCTGGTGGACGTTCTTCACCGCTTCATCGGATAGAAACGCTATAAGACAGCTCACTACGTAATCGTTGGCTTGAAAATAACGTGTGAGAATATATTGAATAATCATCGCCTAACTCGACCTTGAACCGCCACTCAAAAGTTTATCACGGCGTTTTATTTATATTTCCACATAATATAGCTATAATATTGAAAATCTGAAATTAGATGTTCAGAGTAGAGGATACAATTTATTATGTACCTATTCGTTCACCAGCTCCCGCGCGAGCGACGTGAAGAACGCTTCATTCACCTGCTGTAGTACTGCTCGTCGTAAGCGTCGTACTCCTCTCTGTGAAGAACGAAGAGACCGATTGTGCCCATCACGCCGAGGATCGTCTCCGGAACGAGGTCAGCTATTGGCCCGTCACTCCGGTTCTGGACCTCCTCGACGAGAAGGAGGAAGTCGGTGAGTGCTGCTCGCGCCGACGCGGTACTACGACCCGACCGCCGTCCTCGTCGAGGGGACGTACGACCTCGGCGCCGCGGTCGCTCTCGCGGTCGCTGCCGTTTCGCTCGTCGTCACGAGCGAACTGTGGTTCGGCCGGCGGGACGTCAACTGACCGCTGCCGACCGTCCGCCACGCGATAGCTTCCGTCCGTCAGTAGTCTTTTAATCATGTGGGTCGCGCGTGTGGATATGGCAGACAAGTCACCGTACCAAGACTCGTCAGTGTCGATGGACCGGCGAGTCAAGGACCTGTTGGATCGCCTTACCCTGGAGGAGAAAGTCGCGCAGCTCGGATCGTACGGCCCGGAGCATCTGCTCACTGACGGGGAAGTCGACCACGAGCGGGCGGAGGAGCTGCTCGAACACGGCGTCGGCGAACTCACTCGGATGGGTGGCGCCAGCGACCTGCCCCCGGAACAAGTCGCAGAAGTGACGAACGAGATCCAGTCGATGTTGGAGCGCCTCGGACCGGGGATACCAGCGATTCCGCACGAGGAGTGTCTCAGCGGCTACATGGGAAAGGGCGGGACGACGTACCCGCAAGCGATAGGGCTCGCGAGCACGTGGTCGCCAGAATTGGTTCGGGAGATAACCACTGAGATACGGGCGCAGCTGCAGGCGATCGGTGCGGTGCACGCGCTCTCGCCGGTGCTGGACCTCGCGCGCGACCTCCGGTGGGGGAGGGTCGAGGAGACGTTCGGGGAGGACAAATACCTCGCGGCGCGGATGGCCTGCGGGTTCGTCGAAGGCCTGCAGGGCGATGGCCCCGAGGATGGGGTGGCGGCGACGCTGAAGCACTTCGTCGGCCACGGCGCGGGCGAGGGCGGGAAGAACCGCACGTCGGTTGATCTCGCACCGCGGGCGCTGGCAGAGCACGCGTTCCCGTTCGAGGTGTGCGTTGAGACGGCGAACGCGGAGGCGGTGATGAACGCCTACCACGACATCGACGGCGTTCCCTGTACCAGTTCGGAGGCGCTCCTCACGAAGACGCTCCGCGAGGAGTGGGGGTTCGACGGGGTCGTCGTCTCCGACTACGAGAGCGTCGCCTTCCTCAAGGACGAACACGGGGTCGCGTCGTCGTACGAAGACGCGGCGACGATGGCACTCGAGGCGGGGCTCGACGTTGAGCTGCCGGCCTCGGAGTGCTACCCGACACTCGTCGAGGCCGTCGAGAACGGCGACCTCGCGGAGGAGACCGTCGACACCGCCGTCCAGCGCGTCCTCCGCACGAAGATCCGGAAGGGCCTGCTCGACGATCCGTACGTCGATGTCGACGCTGTCGAGAAGGTGGTCGAGACGGACGAACAGCGGGTGCTCGCTCGTCGGGCGGCCCGGGAGTCGGTGACGCTGCTGCACGACGACGGCGTGCTCCCGCTCGACGATGCGGCCGACGTCGCCGTCGTCGGCCCGAAGGCCGACGCCTCAGAGGGACTGCTAGGCGACTACGCGTATCTCGCGCACAACCTGGAGACCGTGGAGGCGGGCATCGACATCGTCACGCCACTTGCGGGGATCGAAGCCCGGACGGGGGGCGAGGTGACGCACGTCCCAGGGTGCACGGTCAGCGGCCCGTCGACGGACGAGTTCGAGGACGCGGTGACCGCCGTTGAGGACGCGGACGTCGCGGTCGCGTTCATCGGCGCGCGCTCGACCGTCGAGTTCGAGACCGCGCCAGACGAGACGCAGACGGCAGCGTCGACCAGCGGTGAGGGACGCGACGTGACGGACCTCGGTCTTCCCGGGGTGCAGGCCGAGTTCGTGCGGGCGGTCGCCGAGGCGGACACCCCGCTCGCGGTCGTGGTTGTGAGCGGGAAGCCGCACTCGCTTGCGGACGTCGCCGACGCCGTCCCGGCACTCGCACACGCATGGCTCCCCGGCGAGGAGGGAGGCAACGGCATCGCGGATGTGCTCTACGGTGACCACAACCCCAGCGGCCGGCTTCCGGTGTCGCTGCCGAAGAACGTCGGTCAGCTTCCGGTTCACTACAGCCGCAAGCCTAACACGATGAACGAGACGCACGTGTACACGGACAGCGACCCGTTGTACCCGTTCGGTCACGGCGAGAGCTACACGACGTTCGAGTACCGCGACCTCGCGCTGGTCGACGACGAGATCGGGCCCGGCGACACTGTCGAAGCGTCCGTCACCGTCGAAAACGCCGGCGACGTCGCCGGTCACGAGGTCCTCCAAGTGTACGGCCACGACCGCAACCCGCCGCTCGTCCGCCCGGTCCAGGAGCTCGTCGCGTTCGAGCGCGTCTTCCTCGAACCGGGAGAGTCGGCGGCGGTTCACGTCTCCGTCGGCGCGAGCCAGCTGGCTGTCCGCGACAGGGACCTGAACCTGACCGTCTACCCCGGGACGTACGAGCTTCGCGTCGGCAGCTCGGCGTCCGACATCCGCGCGAGCGAAACGTTCGATGTCGTCGGCGAGCGGAAGCGCATCCCCCGGAGCAGTCGGCGCTACTTCAGCGAGACGCGCGTGGAGTAACGGGTACGGCGGTCCCGAGTGAACGAGCGCGGCGGTCGGGTCGACACGGAAGGCCCGACCGCAAGCGATCCGTTTCTGATTATCATCCGTCCGAGACGCGACGCTACGACCGTTCGACCGTAATCGCGTGGGACGGACCGGCGACGACGGCGAGGTCGCGGCCGGGCACGGTGTCCTCGCCGAGGACGATCTCGTTCGAACCTGGGTCGACGGAGACGGCGTCCGTGCGGAAGTTGGTGACCCAGGTGTGGCCATCACGCTCCGAGAGACGGACGTCCTCGGGGAGGCGGTCGCAGATAGGGACATCGGCGCGGTCGAGTACATCGACCGTGAGCGCGTCCGCCAGGTCGGCCTCGGGCCAGACGCCGACGTAGGTGGCGTGACCGTCGCCGTGGGCGTTGCGAACCACGGCGGGATTGCCAGCGGCGACGTCCGAGCGGTGATGGCCGACGACCGTCGCGCCGTCCGTAACGAGCCACTCCGCCCACGTCCGGTAGCCGTAGGCGTCGCCATCGAACTCGACGCGGGTCTCCAGGCCCGGGGAGAGACTCTCGTGCTGTTCAACGCGCGCGCCGACGACGTCGGTCAGCGGACCTGGCGCAAGTTCGTCGCGCAGCGTGTCGTGTTCGTCCTTCGTCGCCGACCGGACTGTCAGCAACAACTCGCCGCCGTCGGTGACGTAGTCCGCCAGTCGGGCGGCGAGGTCGTCGGGGACGAGGTGGAGTGCGGGCGCGACCGCCGCGGCGTAGCCGTCGAGATCGGCGTCGGCGGGAACGAAGTCGACGGTGACGCCCCGTCGGCGGAGCGCACGGTAGTACGTCCGGAGGTGCGCCCAGTAGTCGAACTCCGGCGCGTGCCGCTCGGCATGAAGCGCCCACATGCTGTCGTAGTCGAACAGGACAGCGACGTTGCCGACAGGCGCGTCGAGGTCGGGCAGTCGCGCGAATTCGGCGGCCGCCTCGGCGGCCTCGGGGAGGCCGCGGTCGGGCGAGCCGTCGTAATTGTTGAGCGCACCCCAGTACTGCTCCTGACCGAACCGGCAGCGCCGCCACCGGAAGTATGAGACGACGTCGGCGCCGTGGGCGGCCGCCTGGTGGGCCCACAGTCGCATCATCCCGTCGGCGGGTTCTGCGGAGTACGGGTACGCGCGGACGTCGCCCGCCTGGTTCTCCATAACCCAGAAGGGACCGCCGCTCGCGCCGCGGAACAGCGCGTGGTTCATGCCGGTGACGTCGGGGTCGCCAACCCGCTGAACGGTCGCAGCGGTGGCGTCCGCCGGGTCGGGCGTGTCCGGCGCCCGCTGGCCGTGCAGCGTCGGGTAGGAATCCCACGCGGCGAAGTCGAGGTCGGCGCTCACTTCGAAGGCGTCCAGCTGTTCGAAGTCGCCCATGAAGTTGTGGGTGACGAACCAGTCGTCGTTCGCCTCCCGGAGGAGGTCCACCTGCAGTCGGTTGTAGTCGACGACGCTGTCGGAGGCGAACCGGGAGTAATCGAGGAGTCGACTCGGATGGTGGTAGGCGGGCGTCGGCCCCGGCGGGTCCACCTCGTGGAAGTCGGCGTACTCCTGACTCCAGAAGACGTTCCCCCACGCCTCGTTGAGCGCGTCGATCGTATCGTACCGGTCGCGGAGCCACGCGCGGAACGCCGACGCACAGTCGTCGCAGTAACAGCGGACCGTGTCGTGACAGCCGAATTCGTTGTCGGTCTGCCAGCCGGCGACGTGCGGCGAGTTCGCGAAGCGCTCGGCCGTGCGCTCTGTGATGCGCCGACTCTCGCGGCGGTACGCCGGGGAATTGAAGCAGTAGTGTCGGCGGCTGCCGAACTCCAGTGGCGTGCCGTCGGGACGCTCCTGCCGGACGCTCGGGTACTCGTCGAGGAGCCACTTCGGCGGCGTCGCCGTCGGCGTGCAGAGGACGGCGCGCATGCCGCTGTCGCCGACGAGGTCGACAGCATCGGCCAGCCACTCGAAGTCGTACGCGCCGGGTTCGGGTTCGAGGCGACTCCAGGCGAACTCCGCCATTCGGACGTAGTCGATGCCGGCGGCCGCCATCCGTTCGACGTCGTCGGCCCACCGCTCTCGCGGCCAATGTTCCGGGAAGTAGCACACGCCAGTACGCATCGTGAACACTGTCGTCGAGCGTGATAATAACTGGCGGGGGTCGGGCGGGTGCCTCGCAAGTGTCCGGGGCGGCGAGACGCCCGTCGACGGGAAGCTGGACCCCGCAAACCGCGGATTTTTTAATCCGGGACGGTGAAGAGGCTGGCAATGTCTGTCAATCTCCGGAAGCGGAGCAACATCGGGTTGCTCCTCGCGCTGATAGTAGCGACGATCGCCGTCATGGTCCTCGGCCTGATGTGGTTCCGCGGGCGAGGTGAGCCGCTCGTCGTGGAGGTCGCGTACGGCTCGCTGGTGCTCATCGCCGCACTGTTCGTGTACGACAAGCTGCTAGTCCAGTGACCCGACGTCGGTCGCAGGGGAGCGCCGAAGCGATTAATACCCGCCGTCAGTATCGATACGTACTCTCGTCGACGGAGCTACCATGACAACGAACGACCTGTACACGGGATGGTCGTCAGTGCCGTCCCGTGAGACCCGGCAGATGATTCGTGATGCGTCCCGGCAGATGGGGAGTCTGGTCCGGAGCACCCTCGGTCCGCAGGGGATGGACAAGATGATCGTTCGGCGGATGCCCGACGACGAACTTCGCTACTTCGCCAGCAACGACGGCAGCGCCATCATCGAGGAGTTCGACGGAGAGACGGACCACCCGATAGCTAAGCACTTCATCCGGGCCGTCGAGGACCACGAGGACGACTACGGCGACGGCGCGACGACCATGACGCTGCTGGCGTCGGAGCTGCTGGCGACGGCGATGGACCTCGCCGACCGGGGCATCCACCCCAACGACGTCGTCGAGGGGTTCTCCATCGGCGCCCAGCGGACGCTCGAGACGTGGACCGACACGTCGATTTCGCTGGCGGACGCGAGCGGCAAGTTGGACCGTGAGAAACTGCGCGCCGTTGTGATGACTGGGATGACGAATGGCCGCGAGAAGGAGTGGCCGCTCGGAGCGATCGCGGACACGGTCGTCGACGCGGTCGTGCGCGTCTCTGACCCTGAGACGGGAAGTGTCCGCCTCGACCACGCGAAGACGGTCACCGTCCCCGGCGGCGAGGTGACCGACACGGAACTCGTTGAGGGCGTTGTTCTCCCGGAGACCGTCGTGACCGCCGAGCGGCTCCTGCCAGCGACCGGCCCGGTGCTGCTCGTCGACGGCGCGCTCCAGTCACGGAGCCTCTCGGCGGACGTGAACATCAACGTTGAGTCCGAGGGTGATGTCGAGCGGACCGTCGGCGGCCTCGACGAGAGCGAAGCCATCGCCGCGAACGTCGCGCTGACGGGAGCGGTCGCCGTCGTCGCGACCGGCGACGTCGACATGGCCGTCGCGAAGGAGTTGGCACACCATGGGGCGATACTCCTCCGGAACGTGAAGACGACGGACTTCAGGTACATCGCCCGCGCGACCGGCGCGAGCCCCCGTGGGCCGATCCGGCCGAACACTCTGATCGACGAGACCGTCCTCGGGAAGGCGACGGTCCGGTTCCGCGACACCGGCCGCGACGATGACTGGGTCGCTTTCGAGCCGCCCGCGGGCGTCGACGCGCCCGCCGTCACGCTCGTCGTCCGGGGGGGCACGCAGACGGCAGCCGAGGAGGCCGAGCGACGGATTCGGGACGGGAAGAACGCCCTGCGTGCCTGTGTGCTGAACCCGACGGCGTTACCCGCCGGCGGCGCCGCCGAACTGGCGGCCGCGGGGGAGGTCCGGGCGCTCTCGACCCGCTTCGACGGCCGCGAGCAGCTCGCCGTCGAGGCGTTCGCGGACGTGCTGGAGTCCATCCCAAAGACGCTCGCGCGCAACTCCGGACTGGATCCGCTCGGCGCGCTGGCGGACCTGCGCACCCGCCACGACGCGGGTCACGGCCGGGCGGCCGTCTCCGCCGACGGGACGATCGTCGACGACGTGACCGCGGACGGGGGAGGACTCGACCCCTTCCAAATTCGGGTATCGGGGCTGATCCGCGCCGTCGAGTTCATCAATGTCCTCACTCGCATCGATGGCGTGCTGCTCGACGAGCGCGAGCCGACGGTCGACCGCGTGCTCGGCGAGCCGACGTACGGACCCGGCGAGATGCCGGAGAACTAGAGGAGTTGGGTCGCGGTCACCGCGACCAGCGTCACCGGGAGCACCGAGAGGACGCTCGCCTTCTTGTCGACGTCGTACAGTTCGCTCACGACGGGGAGCATTAGGACCCCGACGAGTATCCACCCGCCGGCCATCGTGACATCGACGATCCGCATCTGGATGGTGTCTCTCACCGCCCGGTGCGTCTCCGCGACCTCCGTCGCGGGCGCGGCGCCCGCGATGACGGGGTCCGGCGCCGGAATCGTCAGCGCGAGCGCGGCCGCGAGGGCGACCAGCGGGACGAAAAGCAGCGTCAGGTAGCCACCGATCTTGAAGACGGTCGTGTCGAGCGTCGTCTTCTCGGAGAAGTAGCCCGCGAGCGCGCCGACGACGCCGAAGTAGAGGAACCACGTGAACCCGACGAAGAAGAGTCCGTAGAAGAGGTTGATACCCAGCGCGAGCGGCCAGCCGGCGAAGACGTACCCCTGCGACATCGCGAACGGCTCTGCGAGGTGCTCGAAGATGCCCCGCGAGAGGCCGTGGACGAGCAGGCCGAGCAGCGGTGGGAGCCAGCCGTATCGCTCGACGGTCCCGACGCAGTCGCGGACGCTGCCCGCGTGGGTCAGCTCGTGACCGAGTCGGCGCCACGAGCGCTCGCTCACCTCGCCGCCGCTCGACACTCGCGGGGCTGGGGTTGCGTCCGCGTCGCGGCCGAACTCGGGAACATCGTCGGTGCTCATGGAAACGAAGCGGACGCACTCGGCCGGGGAGCCGGGGCCGTTCGCCGCTCGAATCCGGCCGCCCGGAGCGTTTCGGTTCGGGTCACGGGACTCAGTCGCTGGCCTCGGCGGCGGACTCGGCCTGCGCGTCCGCGGTCGCCATCCAGCCCTTGTTCACGTTCTCGCCGGTTTCCGGGTCGAACACGTGCATGTGATCCGTATCGAGCGTCAGGTAGACGCGCTCGTCGTTCCGCTCGTAGCTGTTGGGAATCGACCCCGGGAGGATGAACGCCTTGTACTCCTCCTCATCGCTCTGCTCGTCCTCGCCGATCTCGACGTGGTCGGCGACGACGTCGTCGACGCCCGTGCCGTCCTCGAGGTCGAAGTACAGCAGGTCGTTGCTCCCGAGGGGTTCGATGATGTCGACGGTCGCAGGTACGGAGCCCTCGACGGCCGTCTCGTGCACCTCGATGTGTTCGGGGCGGATGCCGAGCAGGAACTGGTCGGCGTCGCTCTGCGCGGCGATGGTCTCGGCCTCGCGCTCGGAGATCTCGACGTCGACGTCGCCCCGGAACCGCGGCCGCTCGCCAGTCCGATCGAGCTCCGAGACGAACATGTTCATCGAGGGGCTGCCGATGAACTGCGCGACGAACGTGTTCTCCGGCTTGTTGTACACCTCGCGAGGGGAGCCGACCTGCTGGAGTTCGCCGTGGTTGAGGATGGCGATACGGTCGCTCATCGTCATTGCCTCCTCCTGGTCGTGGGTGACGTAGATGGTCGTCGTCACGAGTTCCTGCTGGAGACGCTGCAGTTCCGTTCGCATGTGCTTGCGCAGCTTCGCGTCCAGATTCGACAGCGGCTCGTCGAAGAGGAACACCGCCGGATTCCGGACGATGGCGCGACCAGTCGCGACCCGCTGGCGCTGCCCGCCGGAGAGGTGCTTCGGCTTCTGATCGAGCAGCTCCTCGATGCCCATCAGTTCGGCGGTCTCCTCGACGCGGGCGTTGATCTCCTCCGCCGAGAGGTTCGTCGACCGCTTGAGTCCGAACGCCATGTTCTCCCGGACCTTCAGGTGCGGGTACAGCGCGTAGTTCTGGAACACCATCGCGATGTCGCGGTTGCGCGGCGGCAGCCAATTGACGACCGTGTCTCCGATGTGGACTTCGCCGTCGGTGATCTCTTCGAGGCCTGCAACCATCCGCAGCAGCGTCGACTTTCCGGAGCCGCTCGGACCGACGAGTGTCAGGAACTCCCCGTCCTCGATCTCGAGGTCGAACTCGTCGACTGCGAGGATGTCCCCCTCGTAGACCTTCGTTACACTGTCGAACAAGATCCGGCTCATATTGAACTAAGAATCATATTGTAACTATTTATTACTTTGGTCCTTCTATCGGCGCCCTCGGTCGTTGTTCGATCGGCTGGTCGCACGCAACCGGCGCGAAGGCGCCGCGGCGGCGGGACGGCTACGTCTTGACCGCCCCCTCTGCGAGCCCGTTGATGATGTACTTCTGGAGGAAAAACAGGATGACGAACAACGGCAGGGTGGCCCCCAGCGCGCCGGCCATCATCAGGTCCCACTGGAGGGTGTACTGGCCGACCCAGGATCCCAGCCCCGGCGGGAGCGTCGTCTTCGCGTCGTCGTTGATGAGGATGAGTGCCATCACGAACTCATTCCACGCGAAGATCCACGCGAAGATGGCGGTCGTCGCGATCGCCGGTGCTGACAGCGGCACGACGACCCGCACGACCGCGCCGATGCGGGTGCTACCGTCGATCATCGCCGCCTCCTCCAGCGATTCGGGGAGGTTCTCGTAGAACCCCCGAAGCATCCAGATGGAGAATGGCAGCACGAACGCGACGTATGCGATGGTGAGGCCGAGGAGGCTGTTGAACAGGCCGATGTTCCGGAAGATGAGGAACAGCGGTACCGCCACCAGGATGAGCGGGAACATCTGCGTGAGCAGCAGGAACGTCGCGACGGCCTTGCGGCCCTTGAACTGGAGGCGACCGATGCTGTACGCGCCGAACGTGCAGACAAGGATGCTCAGCACCGTGGACGCCACCGTGACGATGGCGCTGTTGCGGAACCACGTTGGGAAGTTCGTCTGGTTCAACATGCGACGGTACGCGTCGAGGCTGGCGCCCTCCAGCCAGGCGCCGGGGTTCTTGATGAACGTGTCGAAGGCAACTTGGTTCAGCGACACAATGAACATCCAGAACACCGGCAGCAGGACGACGAATATCAGCGACCACAGTAACGCGTGGAAGCCGACGGCTTTCACCCACTTCTCGACCTTCGGCGATACATCGATACCGAACAGATTCGACGTGTGTCTCGGTCTGCTCGCCATGTTACTTGCCTCCGACTTCTTCCTGGTACAGCCGTAGGTAGACCATCCCGTACCCGAGCATGATGACCAGCATCACAACCGCGATGGCGGCCGCCAGCCCGAAGTTGCTGTGCATGAACGCTTGGCGGTAGATGTAGACCGGCAGCACCATCGAGGAGTTGCCGGGGCCGCCGTCGGTCATCACGAACACGAGCGTGAAGTGATTCAGCGTCCATAGGCTCATCAGCAATGTCGTAACGACGCCGATGGGCTGAAGGAAAGGCAGCGTGATGTGCCTGAACAGGTCCAGGCGGTTCGACCCGTCGACGCGGGCGGCCTCGTAGAGATCCTGCGGAATCCCCTTCATTGCCGCGAGGAACGTGATCATGAAGAACGGGAAATTCCGCCAGACGTACGCCACCATCACGGAGAACAGCGCGTAGCGGGAGCGGCCCAACCACGGGATGCCCTCGCCGAACCCGAGGACCTTCATGAGTCCGTTGAACATTCCGAGTTCGTAGTTGAACAGGAGCGTCCAGTTCAACGCGACCGCGATGAAGGGGATGGTCCACGGGAGCAACAGGAGCGTCGTAGCAATCGACCGGCCCTTGAACTCGCGGTTAAGCAGGACAGCGAATCCCAGTCCGATCGCCGCCATAAGGACGACAGAGGCGAACGACCAGACGAACGTGTTCTTCATGACGACCCAGAAGTCCGGGAGGCCGAACACTTCGACGTAGTTTTCGAGTCCGACGAAGACATCCTCGCGGAGGCCGCCGTACTCATAGAAACTCAGCGCGATACCTCGTAAGATCGGGACGACGCTTATTAGTCCGAGCGCCGCCAGCGACGGCAGCAGGAACACCCATCCCCAGAGGCTCTCCTTGGAGAACCAGTACTGGTACTCCTCTGGGATAGTAATCCCACCGAATGTCGAGGTGGTGTTTGACATGCTTTATCGAAATAGATACGTGCAACTACTTTATTTGTATGGATTATTCGCGTGACTACCGGCAAAGAGTCGCTGCTCGCCGACCAAGGACAACCCCGCGAGCGGACCTCGATTCCTCACTCATAGGGGTTGTATATCTTTGGCACTCCGTCGCCGTTAATCCACGGCTGGACAGAGTCGGGGGCGTCATCGAGCGACGGGCCCTGTTTCTTCGGCTGCAGTTCGTAGTCGGTGTAGTCGGCGTCACTTATCATTGACCGGATGTCGTTACCGACGTTACGCAACGCCGTCCTCGGGTCGTCGTCGGATCCGATCATCCCCGAGATCGGGGTCGAGTACCCGGTCGTGCTACCCTCGATCGAGCCGAGGAACGGCGCGCAGCGGCCGGCGCCGGTGATGCCGTAGCGGACGGCGTTCGGCGCCTGCTTTAGTCGCGTCTGCAGCCACGAGTCCGGAATCTTCGTCGGATTATCGGTGAACAGCTCCATCTCCTCCTGCCCCTTCCGAACCGGCAGGAAGTTTGGCGCCGACACGGGAAAGTACTTGTTCATCGTCTCCGGTTGGGTCATGTAGTTCATGAACCCGACCGAGATCTTCGCGTCGGTGTCGTTGGTGGTGACCTCCTTCCGGAACGACGTCAGACAACTGCCACCCATGAACGACTGCCGTTCGCCGTTCGGGCCGGTGGGCATCGGCGTCAGTTCCGTCGCCTCCGCGAGCTCCTTGTCCTCCTGGTTGACGCCGTCCTGTGGGTCGATGAGACTGCGGGCGAGGTCGGTCGGCAGGTGGGCGATGGCCGTTCGCTCTTCCCTGTAGAGTTCCTCGCCGGACGTGCTATCGACGCTCCCCCAGCCGCCGGGGATGATGCCCCACTGCTCGCGGAGGCTTAACGCCCACAGGTGTGCGAACAGCGACGCCGCGCTGTCGATCTCGACAGTGAACTGGCCGTCCGAGGACCCGTAGAAGGACCCCTCCGACTGGTGCGTGAAGGCGGCCATGTTTTGCCCCGATGGGAAGTCCTGCGCCCCCGGCGTCGTGAATCCGGAGGCATCCGTGTTCTCGGAGACGGCTTGGCCGGCCTCGATGAGTTCCGCCCACGTCTCGGGGGGCTTGGACACGCCCGCCTTCTCGAGGAGGTTCATATTGAGGTGGCTGGTGCGGAGTTCCATGAACCACGGGAGGCCCCAGAACTCACCGTCAAACCGCCCCCACGCGGAGATGGTGTCGTACCAGTCGTCGTACTGGTTAAAAAGCTCCGTGTTGGACCGGGCGGCGCCGCGGTTGCCGAAGTCGACCGCGTGTTCGCAGGCCATCTCGGAGACGTTCGGCATCGACCGCCCCTCGATCGAAGCGCTCCACTCCTGGAACACTTGGTCCCAGACGATGACCTCTGTGGAGACATTGATGTTCTCGTCGGCGGTGTCCTCGTAGCCCTTCGCCGTCTGTTTGATCGCTTCGGTCTCCGCGGGGATGTACCCCCGCATAGTCCACCACAGGAAGTCCTGTTCGCCGTTGCCGTCAGTTCCGCCGTCGCCCCCCAAGCAACCGGAGAGGCCCGTTGTCGCCGCGGCGCCGCCGACGGCAGCGGCTGTCTCCATGAATCCGCGGCGTGAATACTCGTCTGCCCTGTCGCTCGGGTTCTCGACGGATTCCGAATCGGAATCGCCGCTAGTATCATCTATCGACAACATGACCAGACTGTCGTAAAGAAGCATTATATAATTACCGGGGAAGGTCATCGGCCACCACGCCAGGGGGTCGCCTCACGAGTAGTTGTGGCTGAGTTCGATGACGTTCGCGGTGCTGAGCACCTCGTCGGGCAGTTCCTCCCGGAAGCGCTGGTCGCTCACGCGGTGTAGAGGACAGGAGATGCTAATCGCGCCGATGCTACGATCCTGTTCGTCGGTGATGGGCGCGGCGACGCAGCAGAGGCCGGTGAGACGCTCCTCGCAGTCGAGCGCGAACTTCTGCTCGCGGATGCGCTCGAGTTCCTCGAAGAATTCCTCGCGGTCCGTAATGGTCGACTCCGTCATCTTCGGCATGCCGTGGGTATCGAGGACGTCGACGACCTCCCCGTGCGGGCGGAACGCCAGTAGCGCCTTGCCGAGGGCGGTGCAGTGGAGGTACACCTGCTTGCCCTCGTACGTATCAAGGTCGACGGCGTTCTCCCCGCTGGCCTGGTAGAGGTAGACGCCCTTTCCGTTCTTCTCGACGAGCAGGTTCACGAGTTCGTCCGTGTTGTCTGCCAGTTTATCAGCCTCCGAGCGCGCGGAGGCGTAGATGTCCATGCGGTTCCGGGCGTACGCCCCGAGGCCGAAAAATGAGATGCCGATGTGGTACTGGTCGCCCTCCTTGAGGAGGTACTCCCTGTTGACGAGCGTGTTGAGGTGGTTGTGAACCGCACTCTTACCCACGTCGACGCGAGCGGCGATCTCCGAAACGCCCGCACCGTCGAGCTCCTGGACCACCTCGACGATATCGAGAGCCCTGTTGACGGAGCGGACGGGGTGTTTTGGCTGGGACATACCCCGCCTTACTCGCGAACCTAAATATAGATTGTTCTGCATCGGGCGAGAGCCGTTCACTTCTGCTTGTATGCGGTCGGTATAATAACCGTTTGATTAATCATGGAATAGACGTACAGCTGGCGATCCATCCGGATCGGACGACGTCGTCGGTCGACGGTCCGCCGAACTACTCCGTCACAGCTCGACCGGCCCGCGGGTGTCCGCTGTCTCGTGGATCGCGCGGATAATGCGTATGTCCTGTAGGCCGTGGCGGCCATCGGGGAAAACCGCCTCGTCGGCGAGCAGCCGGTTCGCAAAGTAATCGAATTCCTCGCGCATCTCCCGTTCGGCATCGAACACGTCGTGTTCGACTCTAACCGACAGGCCGCCCCACGAGAGGTGGAGGACGCACTCGCCGTGGAACGCGGGGTGGAGTTCGATCTGTCCCTCAGTGCCCGTGATCTTGAGCTGGCTGTCCTCGTAGGCGTTCTGACTCGACGAGGAGATCATCTGGACGTCGTCCTCGAAGACGAGGATGAATGACGAACGCTCGTCCTGAACGTCGTCGAACGCCCCAGTCGGAGAGGACGTGGAGTTCCAGCCCGGTCGTCTTCTGGTTGATCTTCACGATGCCGGCGTCGATGTCCTCGACGAACCAGTTAGCCTTATCATGGTCGTCAGTGACGATGCTCGCCGAGAGGCCGTACTTCACGCCGTTGGCGACGTCGATGGCCTGCTCGTAGTCGCTCACCGGGATGACCGACAGTACCGGCCCGAAGATCTCCTCCTGGGCGATGCGTACGCCCAGTTCGACATCCGTGAAGACGGCTGGTTCGACGAAGTAACCCTCGCGGTCGAGTTCGCTGCTGCCGTACGCCAGCGTAGCGCCCTCTTCCCGACCGATGTCGAGATACTCGAGGGCGCTATCAAGTTCGCTCTTGCCGACGTGCGGCCCCATGTCAAGATCGTCGAGGCCGTAGCTGATCTCGGCGCCGAGCGGTATCAGACAGGTCATCGCGCTCGGGTTCGCACGGCAGAGGGGGCGGCTATCTACCTCGCCAGCGACGCCGCCTCGTACGTAACGGGGGAGGTGGTGACGGTGGCCGGCGGATTCGCCGACAGTGTCCTCTGAGCCGTGGTCGTGACCCGCCATCCCGCTCGACGGAGTGCGGTTCTGACCTCGGCGAGATCTACTCCGGCACAACCATCCTCGAGGTCAGCAATAGTGACGAATGTTTGTAGATAGTAATTATCGTTCTTTAATTTAGAACAGAGGCCGTTCAGTATTCCCGTTTGGTCGGCTCTGAATTACTCGGTGGTGAATTATAATATACCAATACAGCCGCTGGACCGCCCGAAAACTGCGTCGTAGTCCCACACTATGTCGGCTCAGCGCGCGAATCTACGAGAGGAACTGAATCTGTTGCTCAACCGTCTGTTTTGTCCTGTACCACCTCTATTCTGGATTACCGAACGCGATTTCGAATGATTTCGGCAGATTACTCCAGTACCAACCCGGCCTCCGTCGGTGCATCCGCAGATTTCAACTAGGCCACCACCGAACGTCGATTACTAATCTAGAGTTGTAATTTTCCGCGCCGTAAAACGATGGGCAAACCAGCCGAGCCCTCATGACGTACCTGTCCCTGTCACAAAATCATTCGCAAACGAGCGCAGTTCGTCGTATACTCGGTCGACGTCCTGATCGCAGCTGCGACCATGCGCCAGCTGAACACGGAACTAGTTGAATAAAAGCTTCATCAGCTCTCCTGAACGACTAATCTTAATCGGAGTCAAACGCCCGAGATAGCGGTTTACGAGCTCCCTCATGGAATGTGGATTGAGGTCGCCCATTCTCCGACTTAATTCTGGTGTGTTGCTAGATATTCATCATAGAAGTCAAAATAATTTGCTAGGCTGGAGGAGTATAACTCTTTTCAGTGCTATTTTCTTAAAAATACCTGTGGCTGTTCGTTAAGGGGGCCAAATTCAATGTCCAACCATTAGTGTTTACTGTTCGATTGGTCCGGTGAGGGATCGACTCTGGTCTCAGTAGTCGAGGTAGTGGTTTAATTCTGCGAACGCAGCTATGAAGAGGATGACTTCAGCAGACACGCCGTCGACAGCGCGGACGTAGTTCGGCTCATTCCCTCGCAGACTGTCAAGAAGTAGTTGGCTTTGGTGGTACCACTTGCGAAGGTTCGTCGTCTCAAGGATCGGCTCCAGTGGTTCCCGGTTAGTGGTGTTCGCCTCCGTCGAAATCTGCCAGGTGTCTGGATCAGTCGCCTCTCGCCGTAGTTGCGCCGCTTGATCGACGAAGTAACAGGCTGAGCGATGGTTCCGATTAGGAAGCTCGACGAGATCAGGAGATGACGTTTCACAGTCCGGCTCGCAAATGGACACCGGTCACGGAAGACGCACCCACTCGGAGGTTCGCTCACATCCGCTGGTGAGCCAGAGATTGAGACGGGGGCCGTCCTCGACGGACTCGATTTCGGGGACGAAATTCTTCAGACCCATTGTATGGAATTTGTAGGTTGATGAGCACGTTTCTGACGCTCCTTTGTTTCATCACTTTCCTACCATAGAGGATCGAGAGGTCGTCGCACTTTTCGGCAATTACGCCGATCTCGTGCGTAATGAGGAGTAGTGAACTATCAATTCGATTCTGAATGTCGACGTTTTTGTCGATAATCTCAGATAACTCTGAGGCTTACAGCTGTTGTAAGCCGGGCGCACCCTCGCGGGTGTAATCGCGGCCGACTAACCGGTGGCTTCACGTCACGCTAGGTTCACGTTCCCCCGTGGTGTGAGGACTGGGCGGTTGGGTTGGTGGGATGGGTAGTGGTGAGTGCGGCTTCTCGAACGGCAGTCGACGGCAGTCATGGGGACAGCCACGGGAGAATGGTTGCTTACAGCAGGTGTAAGAGACGAGAAAGGGAAAGCCGACATCCGGCGGTGGATCGCCAACCTGGAGGACTCACTCGGCGAACCGGCCGAATCCGAAACGGAAGCGGATGCATCTCGATCCGCTTCCCTCAGCACGCCGTTAGAACGGATCGTTGCACTTCCGGATACAATGGCCGCCGAGGAGTTGACGGCAACCCAAGAGTGCGCGGTTCGTCGCGAAGGACGTGACAGACTAGGCGCGAAAAGTGCCGGCGGACTTTATGATCGATTCGAGTTCGCTGCGTCGCGAGCTAGCGGCGAAGGAGAACGGGGGTGTACATACGGAGACGGTTAGCCGCGTCATGGAGTTCCTCGACGAGTTCGGCAACGTCACTGTCGAGCGGATCACGGAGGATTTCCGTCGCGAGGTGATGCCAAGTCGGGCCGAATGGCAGGAACTCCTCTCCTCGATTCCACCTCGTCAACGCGAGTTCCTGAACGCGGCGGCCGAACGTGGGTACTTCGAGATTCCGCGGCAGGTCACGCTCGAAGACCTCGCCGACGAGATGGATATCACGAAAACGACCGCTTCGAACCACCTGCGAAAGGCCGAACGAAAACTTATCCAGTTCTTGCTTCCGTACATTAATCTCGCCGCTAAGGCCGAGTAAGTGAATCACCACTTCACGTGTAGGGAAGAGGGACGACGTCGTTCAGCTAGATGAACTCGCTGAACGCCCTATCGGCAGACTCCTCAGCGCTAGCTGTAAGCGTACAAAAGCACCCTCCCAATGTGCCGACAACTTTGAAGCAATCGGTCCCGAGCAACTCACAGAAGATCTCCGACAGGAGCAGATCACACGGATGAAAGCCGACGCCCAGATCCACGCTCGACTGTTGCAGTGTGAAGATGAACTCGGTGTCAAAAACCAGACGCACTCTCGGCTGAACAAAGCGGTAAGGACGCCCAGCAGCTCCCACAGTTAGTGGGGCTCATTCGCCACGGTGCAGACGCGATTGTCGATCGTATCTATTTCGTGGAAGGGTAGAGAGTAGACCTCCGATCGATCGAAGTTAGCCACGAATGAGCCCACCACACTAATCGACAGGCTCTGACTCCCGCCTGTCTTGACCCTGCGGAACCCCCTCCTTCTCCGATTTAGTTTTAATCGAGGGCGCTATGCCCCCTCCCTCAGCGAGCGGCGAACCCGCGAGCAGGGAGAGGATACAGCGCCCGCAGAGTTTACTGTCACTGTCTGTGGCATATTTACTATCCGCATGGTCGATTGGGTAGTAAGATGCTCTGCCACCGAAATCCTTATCACGAATTATCCATAATTCGTAATCGAGATGGCTCACTCACCTCCTCGGTCAGGCCGACCACCTATTCAGCAGTTGCAGACGGTCGCTGACCTCCTCGAAACGCCAGCTCTCTCTCGGCTGTACGCCCACATCTTGCAGCACGGTCCGGTCACCGTTTCCGAGATCGTCGACGATCTCGACATTCCACAGGGGACCGCCTACGACTACGTGAAGAACCTCGAAACCGCTGGCTTAGTGAAAAAATCCCGTGATCAGCGCCCGTACGAATACGACGGGGAGTCGATTGCACTCATGCTCTCGACGGATGGCGAGACCCAAACGATCACGCCGGCCCTTATCGCAGCCGTTGCCCGCCGTGAGGAGGACGAGGACATCGACGTTTACATCGAGCGCCATGGCCTCGACGGCCTTGCTGTCGCCTTGGAGTACGCGTACGAGTACGTCGACGGCACGGTCAACCATCGCATTGCGGCCCGGGAACTTGATCTCTCACCGCTCGAGGCCGAGATCATCCTCCAGGCGCTGGAACCAGTTGCTACCGAATACGCTAACGCGGCTGCATGACGACGGTCTCTATCGCCGATACCGGCGTCTTCGTACGCTGTGGCGGGCCGGACAAAGACAAATTCCAACGGCTTCGCCGAGCAGTTCGACAGGCCGGTATCGCATTACGTATCCCACAACGCGTCTACGAAGAGCTCGGAGGGGATCCTGCAGCGGACGCATATCCCTCGGGGAACATTCCCTATCCTGACGGATTCGAGGAGGGCTGGATCGTCGTCGCCGATGAACTCGATTACACTAACCCACTCGTTTCGACGGTGATGGACGAAGCGCGTCGGTTCATCGCCAACGAGACCGACCGCGACGAGGACATCACCGAGAAAGCGGACACGGCCCTCGTTGGGCTTGCTGCACAGGTTCTTGACACCGGAGAGGCGGACCAGGTCGTTCTTCTGACGACCGACAAACCGGCAGGGCGAGCGGCCGAGACGCTCCTGCCACAGCACGGCTTCAGCGACCGTGTCGAATTCCAGTACGTCAGCGTCGACTATCTCGAGACGATCACGGCCAACGAATTTCGTTGACCTCCTCCCACCCTTAACGGGATGGGATTCCCGAAGGGGATATTCAGGTTGCGCGTTTCCTCGGCGGTGAAGCACGCTTTCGCGTCCCGTGTCAGCGGTCGCCGTTCGGCTATGACTCCGGACATGCTTTTCAGCGCGTACAACCCAGTCAAAGGGGCCTTCCTCCCCAGTCACCCCGGGCGTCTGCGAAGCCGACAGCGAAGTATTCAGCCCGCGAAGTTGCACGGTTCGCGGCACCCAAAGTGTTACGCCGTGCATGGTTTACATGGGGTTGGTATCCTCGCCTCTCACGTGGGGAGATACCTGCGAGACCCGGGTCTGAACTCCGAAATTGTCCGATTGTCTCGACATGGATGCGGACGCGCCGCGTCAGATAGCATTCAGTACGGCCACCAAGGACGTGTACCTACCGTGCGGCGATTCAGACGACATTCGAGGCGGAACCCCACGACTTGAGTCGTGGGTAGCTTACGCCTGCCATAAACGGTGGGATTCTCTCGCCTAAGAAACCGGTTCCTGCAGTTGCGTCTGACGCACGTCAGACGTTACTTCCAGTGTTCTTGATTGACTTAAAGCACTCCTACCCGTCTTTTCCGCTGTTTTTACCTCAGCGACCGGGTTACCCCGTAGATAGGAGAGATGACAACTTAAAGGAAGCCTCAAATTAACCGTTCTATCCACTTTTCACAGGGATAAAATCGGGAGATGGGAGGACGATTTCCTTGCCGAAAAGGGTTGAAACACCTCGGTGAGAAGTAGGCTCAAATCCTTTTACATAGAGTACTGCTTGTGCGGCGTGAAAACACGCATAATAGAGCCTGTCATGATCTCTCATGCTCCTGTAGGTACCGATCTCGGCGCTCCATTACCCCGGACAACGTCGACAGGGCGATACCAATCTCCTCATGGACATCTCGGTACGTTGTACCCTTATCGACCATCTGGATCGCCGACCAGCCCGTCGGTCGACTTCTCGATTCGAGTTGCAAGCGGTCCAAATCGCTCTCGAAGCGTGTCGACGAGTTCCAGTAGGTCCTCGGTCGCCGAGCAGTTCCTCCGTGTCGCGGCGACGCCGCCGGTGACCTTCCCGCCTCCGATGAGGACGACGTGGTCGTAGCCGACAAGGTCATAGTCGTGCCAAAGACTCTGAGCACGTCGCCGTCGACGCGACGTTCGAGCGAGCTGCGGCTTCGATGCAGTCGAGCGCGACTTCACGGTGACGGCCCTCGGCAAGGGCGTCTCTATCGCGTATCATACCTTTCCTTCCACGCGACGCGTAAAAAACCGCCTCAGCGCGGGATCATCGATCGAGTGCGGACGTGGCCATGAGGTACCATCCCTGTCCATACGGCGTCACTGTCAGCGGTGCCTCGGGTCCGCCAGGCGGTCCTGCGATCCGCCGCACTGCGCCCTCCTCGTCGACGATGCGGGTCACCGCTTCGAGGGCGTCTTCCGCGGCCTGTCGGTACGTCGACTCGTCGAGTATTTCGAGTTCGATGCCACGGGCGAACGCGTACGCGAACATCAGTGTCCCCGATGACTCAAGCGGTGTGTCGGTGTCGTCGACGAGGTTGTGCCAGAACCCGCTGCCGTCCTGCAGGGGCAGAAGCGTCTCGCAGTGGTCCTCGAACAGGGCAACGAGTTCCTCGCGGAGGGGATGAGATTCGGGCAGTCGTTCGAGCACGTCGACGGAGGCGGCGGCCGTCCACCCGTTCCCCCGCGCCCAGAACGTCCCCTGTGGGTAGTGGTCGGGTGTCTCGACCCAGATGTGGCGGAACAGCCCCGTGTTCGAGTCCCGGAGGTGATCGGCGTGGACGAGTAACTGCTCGACCGCTTCGTTGAACGCGTCGTCGGCGTCCGCGGCCTCACCGTATCGGGCGAAGAACGGACACATCATGTACACTGAGTCGATCCATAGTGACTTGATACCCGCTACCTCTGGGTCATGATGTGGGATACCACCGTCGGCCGTCCGCTCCAACGACATGAGTGATTCATACTCGCTGGTCGCCGCCTTGAGGTAGCGGTCCTCGTCTATCCGTTCGTAGAAGTCAAGGACGCCGTGGCCGATGGCAGTGGTGTTATTGGTGTTTATACACTTTTTCACCGTCAGCTCCCAGCTGGCCTCGTACTCTCGGCCGTGGCTGAACACTTCAATGGGGTAGCTCGGTCCGTACCCCAATTGGCCGTCGTCGTCCTGCGTCGCGACGGCTCTGTCGACGAGGTCTTTGGCCGTTTGAACCGATTTGTCACTTCCCTCGGCGAGCAGACCGTTTATGGAGACACCCGTAATCCACGACTGGCCGTCAACGTCGAGCGAGCGAAGATGCGCTGCAACACGTGTCGCTGTTGATGTAAGGTCGTCCAGTGACATCTCAATGCTAGCCGCTTCTTCCACCTGAAAGGAAAAAGTATGCCATTACAGTCTCGGCTCCCGTCGGGACTACTAACAACATACTTCCGGAGATCTACTTGTGACCCTCGCCTCTGGAGGAGGGAATCAGTGTTCTTGAATCTTCCACAAGGTTCCATCGAGAAGTGGCGATTGTGTCTCTGAAACCCGTGTCGGCTATGCAGAGCCGAACCTCGGAAGTGATCCTGAATCCGGCGAGTTTTCCCCTTAGTACCATTCTCGACACCACTGGAACTGAAGATGACTAGATCATCACCAACGAAACTCGTTGACGGCAAGGTTCTAAATTTCTTCGACAACGAAAGTAATTGGGCAGTATAGTACACTAGCCCAGTGCGACATAGGGAGTTCAATAGGAACAACGGTTATTACGGCGTACAGCCAAGACCATTCGCCGTTGATTTTGACTGCGGTCTCGTCGTCCGCGCCCCGCGACAGCTGCGCCGTCGGCGTGTCTGGCACGCTGTCAGCCAGCCGAGGTACTCAGTGCCATACAGCTTGGTGCGACCGTTCAACGCCGAGTGATCGAAGAATCGCTTGTGTCTCTCGAAGCGAATACCCGGTAGCGTGAAGATGGACGGCGAACACCCTGACGAGCATCGCCGTCCGCTTGCGCTCCCAAGTTTCATCAAATTCCGTCGAATAGTACGCGCTTAGCAGGTCTGCGAGCGTCATTGCTAAACTAGCTCTACGACCTGCTCGCCTCTCAACCCGTGCTAACTAGACGGTGCCCACACTTGCCAGATGTCAGTACTGAGGTAGTCTATCTCCCCTTCAACGCTAGCCTTCAGCGTGAAGTCGGTGAGACGCCCAACATGAATGATGTCGATTAGGATTTAGCGGTCGGCCGACGTAGTCGAGCGAAACCTGATCAAAAAGTGATTTCACACCCCCAAAGATAAGCGTCGACCGGTTCAGTAATTCGTGGGCTGGCAGTCGGTCAAATGTTTGCAGGTGGTTTGGTCAATTCGCACAATTCCTTTCAACGACCGCATCAATTGTTCAACGGACGAACGCTAATCAAGGAGGTTACTAACCAGACAGTGCCACTCTTTACATTCTGCTGCAACCACTATGCTTTACTCACCCCCCGAACTTTCTAAACAGTATTCATTTCCGGAGTCATTGTGTGATGTAATGGCGGTCGAGGCTTTTTATTCATGTTTAAGTATCTATTTTTCTAAGTTCATTATGCCGGTTTCCTAAGATCTCTCGAACTGAATCCACCTCATCGCCTACTCGAAGGATGCGGTAGCCTCTTTCAAGAAGACTAACAGCACCTTCGGTGTCATGTTTCGGAATACCGATGGGAACGCCAGCGTCAGCGCAGGCATCCTCAACTATCTCGATGGCATTGGTCACTTCAGGATGATCCGTCTGCGCGGGATACCCCATAGAGATGGAGAGGTCCATCGGCCCGATAAAGACGAATCCTAAGTGTGGCACGTTAAGGATGTTCTCTATATCCTCCACAGCCGCCAATGTTTCTATCATTGTTCCAACAATGACCGACTCGTCCTCACGCTCAGTGAAACCTTCAACGTCGGCACCCCACATAGCGTCGCGGCCACCGCCGAAGCCTCGATTGCCCGGTTCGCCATCAAATGAGAAGCGGGCAGCCTTGACCGCACGTTGGACCTCCTTAGCACTCTCGACTTGCGGAATCAAAAGTGACGAGACGCCTGTGTCGAGCACTTTATGGATAAGCGCCGGGTCTTCGTTCGGTACCCTGACGAGCAGTTCGATGTCAACACTTTCAGCCGCCCTGACGATTGATTCAAACCCGGTACTATCGTAGGGGCTCTTTCCAGCGTGCTCGAAATCAAGCCACACAAAATCGAACCCCAACTGGCCGTATACTTCGACGAGCATCGATGTCATTGTCTTTGAGCGCGCACCGAGCACTGCTTTGTCGGACTCAAGTCGTCGACGAAAATTATTCTCTCGTAGCATCTATTGACGACTCGCAAACTGGCGACAAAACGCTTTTGAATTTAATTTTGATATATTATAAATTAATTAAAATAAAAAAGTATAAAATACAACTTTTGATAGAGTAAGCCGACACATTAGGCAATATCGTAAATAGTAAATCTTCCTATAAAAAATTTATTATAATTTAATAAAATGCAGAGTATAAATTTTTCATGATGTCCATACTGCAGCCCCAGTTGACGCTGCCGAAATGATCGAAATCGCTGTTCCGCAGCGCCGCCATCTAGTTTTCCTTTCCTATTACCCCAGGCTCAGGTTTGGTGCCTTGGAAGATCTCGACAGTTGCACTGGGATGTTGACCGTGTCATAGTCTGAATCAATAACGCTCACCGTTGTTATACTTTTATGACATCTTTCCGTATGAAATTGAAAGTGCTCTACAACTCACGGTGACTGACTGTATTACCAATTGCACCTAATCTACGTACTTTGAATCAATACTGTTGGTTGAGTCATTCACCACCTCAATTACAGACGCAATTTTTAGCTGCCAATTTCTTGTTTGCTATGGTCGCACACTTTAATGTGAGATACTAACCTATACATTACGAATCTATGTTTGTCATGCTCTCAGTCCCTTAACTCGCTATCGTTCGCTAAGATACCGCTTGAAATGGAGCTCATCACCCGTCTAAGCCGTGAATTCTCTTTCTGCTCTTTGGCCAGTTTACTAATCAACGTGGTTTCTTAGATATGGTTAATCTGTTTAATATCGTCGTACGATGGTGTGTGTGTGTGTGTGTGTGACTCTCTCACTCATGTGCAGGCATTATGCCACTGTTTTCGTCAAAGTAGGGCTCCCTTCTACCTATCAATATTCACTGAATTAATTTTCGAAATAAGTTCAATGAACGCCTTAACCTCCGTGAATTCTAATTTGCCTACTTGAACAATTCTCCGAGCCTAGTGGGTTCTCAATAGAGAAACAGATTTTCTCCATTGACGAATAAGGTGAGATACTGTTTCTCAGGCGGAGTGGGCTGGATAGAACCAATGGAACTAATTCAGTAAAACCGACGGTATTTTCGAGCGGTGGCGTATATGATTCTGGACATATAAATACCTTCAAAACTGTGCCAACCCGTTGGAACATGCAGATCGAAGATTTCAGGTGAGGATTTAATAATCAATAGCATGAGTTATAGGTATGCGACGGATTGACGCACCTGAGCTAGAGTCGTTAGTCAGGGAGCTTGTTTTGTCACTTGATACGTCTGATCGAATTGCCGCCGAGGTGGCCGAGTCACTAGTCGAGTCTGACCTCCGCGGCCACGGTTCTCACGGATCTATCCGGATGGGAACTCTTTACCTTGAGATGGTCAGGAGCGGTGAGATCCGCCCTCAGGCAACTGTCGAAGTCGAACGGCTAAGTCCAACAACCGCGCAGGTAAACGGTAACTTCCAGTACGGTCAGGTAGTTGGCCGTCGTGCCGTTGACATCGGCGTCGAACTTGCTCGTGACGGAGGCTCTGCCGTCGTTGGTGTCCGTAATGCCACCCACCTCGGCCGCATTGGTGAGTGGGCCGAGCGGGCAGCAGCCGCCGAAATCGGCTTTGCCGCCTTTGTCAATACCGGTGGTACTTCCCCGCTCGTGACAATACCAGGAAGTGCCGAACGCCTACTGTCGACTAATCCGTTGGCGTTCGGCATTCCCACGTTCGACGTGCTTCCACACCCGGTCGTCCTTGATATGGCCACTAGTCAAGTCGCCCACGGAAAAATAACAAAACGTTCCGTGGAAGATCGAACAATTCCCAAGGAATGGACTGTCGACGAGTCAGGCGAAGCCATCACTGCAGCACGGGTTTTCGAAGAGGAAGGACAAGGAGCAATGTTACCTCTTGGCGGTCTCACGACAGGCTATAAGGGATTTGGTCTCGCGATAATAGCAGAACTATTTGCAGGTGTTGTTGCGGACCATCGTGTCTCCGGACAATTCGACGAACGAAGCGTCAATAATGGCGCGATGTTCGTCTTCGTCGATCCCATAAGCTTTTCGACGCGGAAGGCAAATCGACGGCGTATAGAAGCACTCGTCAATTTGGTCCATAATGCCGATCGCTCAGATGCGGTACCCACGGGTCCTTCAGCGAAGGGTGATAAAATGGTACTTCCAGGTGAAATCGAATACAAAAAGCGCCACAAGCGCCTCGAAGAAGGTGTCCCGTTTCGCAATGAGGCGCTCAAACTGCTCACAGAGGTCGCTAGACAGTTGAAGGTTGAGGATTCGATTCCAGACTCCTTCGACGTTTAAGCCGATCAATGATCGGTGATCTCGCAAAGAACAGTTCTACTTGAGGTAAACATTCCAGGGAACTCCGATAAACAATTTAAATGAAGCGAGACATTGCTCTGTTACGGATATACATATCGACACTAATTTTGGCGGTGTCAGGAGAAGGTTTAGTACTGTTCGGGAGTATCGTATCTCTTATGACAGGAGAGCTAGCGATCATCGGTGCAGGGAACATGGGACACGGCCTCGCTGCCCACTTTGCGCTATACGGCTGGAATGTGACGCTAATCGATCACCGGCAGTCGAATCTCGACAATGCTCGAGAGCGTATTAGGAAGGTCGTCCGGTTTCACGACGAAGAGGGGCTAATGTCGGTAACTCCCGATTCGGCTCTGAAATCAATTTCGTTCACTCTTAATCGGGCAGCAGGAGTCAGTGATGCTGAGGTCGTCATTGAAACCGTTACAGAGGATCTCGATGTCAAACAGAAGGTGTTCGCAGAGCTTGCTGACTTGGCACAGACTGACGCAATATTGGCGACAAACACCTCGGGCATTCCCATCACCGATATTGCAGCGGACAACGAAGCAGCCGACAGAATCGTCGGCTGTCACTGGTGGTACCCACCGTATCTCCTGAGACCTGTGGAAGTCATCCGTGGCAAAGAGACCCGTGATGAAACAGTGAATCGGATGGTAACGTTTCTCGAAGCGGTCGACAGAACTCCGGTAGTCGTCGAGCGAGACATACCTGGTTTCGTCTGGAATCGAATTCAGTTCGCTGTCATCCGCGAGTGTATGCACCTCGCAGTGGAGGGTGTTGCCTCGATAGAGGACATCAATATGGCCGTTCGGGACGGATACGCCCGCCGGACGTCCGTTATTGGTCCGTTCGAGACAACCGATATCGCCGGCCTTGACCTCTTTAAAACCAATGCAAGGAATCTCTACCCCCACCTCTGTGATAGCGACGAACCGAGCATCTTGTTCGAGGAGTATCTCCAAGCGAATCGTGGCGGCATAGAAGACGGCGCTGGATTCTTCAAGTATGACACCTCTCCAAAGACGATTACCCACCGACGGGACAAACGGCTGGCGGCGCTCAAACAGCTATTAGATGAATAACACTCTCTCGTCGTGGCCAAAGTTTTGCAAACGGTACAGTCGTTGAATTCCGGCGGTAGACACTTTATCTCTCGATCGTTTCTACAATAATGATATGACACAGGTCACATCAAAAAGTTTGCCCTCACAAAGGGAGCCTCTCAGATTGAGCGAAGTAGGTATGGCTGATTATGTGGGCCGCAGGCGCAAAACCTCGCCCTTTAGGGCGGGGATACGCGCCGTAAGTTGTTCTTCACACCCGGCGACGAAAGCCGGGCCGGGATATTCCACACCAATTGGTAGTATTATGTTCTCGGGCTTCATAACTGGTTATGGAGCCCGAATCAGATGCGGACCCACCGAACATTCGAAGCGTCGATCACAAACCCACGGCAGGTGAGTGACGACCTCGATCAACTCGGACGGGCCGCGTCGAAACTCTGGAACGTCGGTCGCTACTACGCACAAGAACAGTGGGACGAAACGGGCGAGATCCCCGACGACGGGGAACTCAAATCCGAACTCAAAGGCCACGAACGCTACACGGACCTCCATTCTCAGTCCAGTCAGCGCGTTCTCGAAGAACTCGCTGAAGCGTTCAACGGCTGGTTCGCAAAGCGTCGGAACGGCGATGGCCGTGCCCGACCGCCCGGCTACCGCAAACGCGGCGATTCGCACCCACGTTCAACTGTGTCGTTCAAAGCGGCTGGCTTCAAGCATGATGCACAGTTCACCCGCGTTCGACTCTCGAAAGGTCGCAACCTGAAGGAACACCGTTCGGACTTCGTTCTGTGCGAATACGAGCTACGCCCCGACGTAGACCTCTCCGAGTGGGACATCCAACAGGTTCGGGCCGTCCACAAGTACGACGAGTGGCGGCTTCACTTCGTCTGCCGAAAGGTGATCGATCCCGAACCGCCGGGCGACGAGACTGCCGGGATCGATCTCGGTATCTCGAACGTCGCCGCACTTTCGTTCGGCGGTGAATCGATCCTCTTTCCCGGCAACGCTCTGAAGGAGGACGAATACTACTTCGGACGAAAGAAGGCGAAGTGCGACGATAGCCGCTCGAATGAACGGCTTCGGTTGGATCGGAAGCGTACCGAACGCCGAACCCACTTCTTGCACACTCTCTCGAAACATATCGTTTCGGAGTGCGTAGAGAGGGGCGTCGGAACCATCGTCATAGGCGATCTTGGCGGTATCCGCGACGACGAGAACGGCAAGTCACGCAACTGGGGGAAGCACGGCAACCTCGATCTTCACGGCTGGGCGTTCGACCGCTTCACGTCGATACTCGACTACAAGGCGGAAGCCGAAGGGATCGACGTGACCGTTGAGTCCGAACGCGATACCTCAAAGACGTGTTCGGCCTGTGGAACGAAAGACGGCAACCAGCGCGTCGAACGTGGGTTGTACGTCTGCGAGGAGTGCGATACCGTAGCGAACGCGGACGTGAACGGTGCGGAGAACATTCGGCGAAAAGTAACTCCGAGTCCTTCCGACCGGGAGGATAGGAGTAACGGCTGGTTGGCACAGCCTTCAGTCCATCTGTTCGATCGTAGCGAGGGCCGTTTCGCCCCGCGAGAACAGGTCGTGGACTGTAAACCTTAATATCCCAACGCGGAGGGAATCTCGCCCCTTCAGGGGCGGGAGGATGTCAAGGGCATCATTCACAAATATGTGTGATATAAAAGAAAGAGGCCCGCTATGTTCGCAACGCCTCGTCGGACTCTTGGAGCATCCGAAGTCGATAAAGAAATGACTCTTGATCCAATTGGACATCCTGGACGGTAACAATCTCATCCTTTTCAACATCGGATATGAGCGTCGCCCCGTCAAGCAATTCAAGGGGAACATGGTTGGCCAGCGTAGCCGTCTCGGCGTCTTCGATCAGACCGTAGACTGTGTATCCGCCGCCGCCATCAAGTTCTTCGCCAGCCGAAAGACCACGCTTAGCTGCGCCAACAACCTCGGCCTCACGCTGTTTTGGGACGCCAGTCGGTTCGTTCCGGAGTGCCGCATTGGCAACACTCACGGAGGTTTCGGTCCCAGGGAGGTGGAACGGGCGGTAGAAGAGCTGGTACTTACCAGCGCTTGCGACGTACATTCCAGATCCTCCATATTGGTTGAGGTACTCTTGGACACCTTCATTCGGCGTCGTAGTGACGATCCAGACTCCAAACTCGATGTCGTTTTCGACCTCACTCCCGTCGGGATGTAGCGAGCTTATTGTATCGACGACGCCAGAGTTTTCGAGTAGCCCGCCATCCTCCTTTGGGCGCATATATTCTGGTATCTCTTCAAGTTCGGCTGCCGGTAGGTGCATGCCCGCAACGTCTGGTTTCATTCCCGTCGCGTTAGCGACAGCACACATCTCGACGGCTACCTTTGTCCCGTCGAGGAAGGAGTTGTACATGTACGGGTTGAGCTGGTTCTCCTTGACAAACTTTTCATCGAATCCCCAACGCTCGAAGACGTCGTCTGGTGTCCCATACCTGTACTCATCAATGAATGGGTTTCCCTTTCCCGCGGCGACAACATCGAGTCCGACGGTCTGAGCCCAGTCGTACAGCTCGGCGATGAGTGCGGGCTGGTCACCATACGCCATCGAATAGGTCACACCGGCCCTATCGGCGAGCTTTGCGAGAGTTGGCCCAACGACGGTGTCTGCCTCGACGGTAACCATCACGACATGCGTCTCATTCATGATGGCTGTATAAGCGTGGCGGGCGCCCACTTCAGGGATACCTGTTGCCTCAACAACAACGTCGACATCGCTCTCGGCTAGAACCACACCGTCATCGACAATCGCCCGCATCCCGTCAGCGATGGTCGATTTGAGTGTGTTAGGTCCATCAACCTGCTTGACGTTGTCAACGTTGGCCCCATTGAAGGCATCTCCCGCTTTGTCCAATTCTAGATCGGCGATGGCGACCGTCTGCATGCCAGGAGCACGTTCAACTTGGTCGACTAGCCGCCTACCGAACAGTCCGGCGCCGATCACGCCGACCTTAATCGGTTCATCGAGTTCGGTGAGTTGTGACGGAATGTTCAACATAATTCTCAGTCTTCTAGTTCCTCGACGAGCTGAAGGTAGATTCCCTTGCTCATCTCTACATCCATGTCGAGGAGTTCACATCCCGGGAAGGTTGGCGCGAGGATGGCTTCGTCCCACTCAGGTTCGAGGCCGTGCTGAGCGAGCGTTTCGACTGCTTGATCAAGATCGTTGACTTCGTATGCGACGTGGTTTAACCCGTTACCGTGTTCTTCGTGAAATGCCTCTATTTCGGGGTGTCCCTGTGGCTCTTGAACTTCGATGTAGGTTTCTCCAACTCGGTAGACTGCCGCATCATAGCCCGCATCTGGCATCTCTCGGTAGTCGACGAATGTCATGCCGAGGATCTCCTCGAAGAACGGGCGGTAGCCATCAATATCGTCGACAGTGTATGCTACATGATGGATGCGCTCAAACACTCCGTCGTTCGCACTCATCACGGATTCACTCCGAGAGCAACTCGACCACGTTACCGTCTGGGTCGTACATGTAGGCTACTTCGGCTCCATTGTCGAGGGTCTGTGGTGGATTGATGAATTCAACACCCTCTGACCGGAGGTCATCGTAGACCGAATCGAGGTTGTCCACTTCAAGACAGAAATGGGCCGCGCCGACGTCATTGTTTGAGACACCGTCGTTGGCATCATCTCCTGGTGGATGATTGTATTCGAGTAGTTCGACCGCACAACCATTCGCATCGAGGAAGACGAGTTCAACGTCGACATCCTCCACGCCAACGAATTTGCTAAACTCCTCGCTCGCAAAGGAAAGCTGGTCGAGTTCTTCCATGCCAAGTGTGTCACGATAGAACTCAAGAGCGTCATCCATGTTCGATACTGTCACGCCGTAGTGGTGGGATTTTCCAATCATTGTTGTCTCCGTGTATTTAGTCGTAGTTGTGGTAAACTGTCTTCAATTGTGTGTATTTGAGGAAGCCGTATTTTCCGTCTTCGCCGCCAAGGCCAGACTCATTCCAGCCAATGTGGTGGCCATGCCACGATTCACCGAGCGTCCGGTTAATATACGTCTCACCGAACTCTAGGTCTTCGGCGACGCGCATGGCTGTTCTGTAATTATCCGTGAATACGTACGAGGAGAGTCCATAACGTGAGTCATTAGCATATTGAATGGCATCTTCCAGTGAATCAATTTCCATGATAGGCGTCACTGGACCGAATACCTCGTTCTGCATGATGTCCATGTCCTGCTTGACATCGGTAATGACTGTTGGTTCGTACCAGTAACCTCTCTCGAAGTTGGTGCCCGATGGACGAGAGCCACCTAACAATACCTCCGCCCCCTCGTTGCGTGCCCGTTTGACAGCCGCCTCCGTCTTTTCGAGTTCCCGCGAGTTGACCTGGGGTCCCATATCAGGATTGTCCTCAGGACGACCGAGAGTGACGTTTTTGGCCGCTTCGACGTAATGTTCTTCGAACTCTTCACGGACATCGCCATGAACATATACTCGCTCGGCGCATGTACATACTTGCCCAGTGTTGGTAATTCGCGCAGTCAGAATATCCTCAACGGCTTGGTCGATGTCGGCATCCTTCCAGACAATAACCGGGGCCTTCCCGCCGAGTTCAAGCGAAACTTTGGTTAGATTGTCGGCGGCTGCCTCCATGATGGCCTTCCCGGTTTCGACGCTTCCCGTCATCGATATCATGTCGATAGCGTCAGATGAAACCAGTCGAGTACCGACTTCACCGCCACCAGTGACGATGTTTAACACGCCATCGGGGAGATCAAGCTCCTCATCGATGAGTTCGGCCAACCGGAGCGTCGAAATGGGTGTTTCCTCACTCGGCTTTGCAACGAGGGTGTTCCCGGCAACAAGTGCAGGCGCGAACTTGCGGATGAAGACTGCGATGGGATAGTTCCACGGAATGATTCCCGCCACAACTCCAAGTGGATGTCGCTGCAAGTGAATTGACTCTCGGCGTGTATCGCCGGGAAGGATGTCACCCTCAATACGACGATCCCACTCGGCCATGTACTCACAGAGATCCGCAGAGGCCTCGATCTCTCCGAGTGCCACGTTGCGAGGTTTTCCCTGTTCTTCGACGATGAGGTCAGCGAGTTCCGATTGGTTGGTTAACATAAGTTCTGCAACCTCACGGACGAGCTCGCCTCGTTCGTGCGCCGGCCGGCGTCCCCAGTCAATTTGGGCCTCGGCGGCGGAGTCGATAGCCGAATCGATCTCCTCGGGGGTCGCATTCGGGATATCGGCGATTACCTCTTCGGTCGTTGGATTACGCACTTCTATGCTCTCTGTTCCAGAAGCCTCTCGCCATTCGCCAGCGATATATTGGCCTCCAAGTTGATTACCTTCCGACATCAGTACGTACACTGATTGGGTCTCACATATACTTTATTGTAGGTTGTAGGATATGTGGCTGAAATGAATGCCGCACCAATTCGTTGGGATAATAATCACGAAATACAGGAGTACACCCTATCCTTGAAGAGAATATACTATCTAGTGCAACAACGTGGATGTCGAATAAATCTTCGGATAATTCCTTCGAACGGAAGGTAGACCCCCATGACATTATGCCCATAATAGGCTACCTCGCGAGCGAAACGGCCTCAGACGTTACCGGCAGTACCCTTCAGGTGAGTAGTGAAGAGGTTGGCGTACTACCGAAACCCGGATATGTACGGCTGAGCTACAGTGGAGTTGGGGGGTCTGTCAATTAACTTGTTGAACGGTTCGAGACGGAAATCGTCGCCGGTATCGACCTCGCCCAGTCCGAGACGCTAATCGGACGACAGTACGGGATTGGGCCAAATGATGTAGATGTTAGCCATCGCGTCGGGCTCGCTCAGCGCGCACTAGGACGTCACGTAGCTGCGTAATGACCGGCTTGTCGACGGCGACGCCGTCGATAGTAACTAGTCCCTCGTCCTGCGCCTCGAAGGTTTCGACGAACCGCTTTGCACGCTCAACCACTTCCTGGGACGGAGTGAAAGCATCATTGATAACACGAGCCTGTTCGTTAGTCATGGCAAATTTGGCGCTGTACCCCATAGCAGCAGCTGCGTCAGCCTCAGCTCGGAGGCGCCTGGTATCGTCAACGTCACAAAGGGTGGGTTTGTCGATGGGCAAAACGTCCGCACTGTGAGCAGCCATTGAGATGAGGTATTGGGGGACTGAAAGGTCGTTCTCGTCAAGGATAGATATTCCCATTTCCCTTTGATAGTCAATGGCAGCGAAGCCTAACCCGTAGACACTATCGTTCACGTTCGCGATCTCCTGTGCTGTGAACACCGCCGACGGCTTCTCAATGAGCGGTAGTATGTCGACATCTGCGCCGTGGGCGTCGAACACCGACGAGACAATTTCGAGCTCGTCAGGGCCGTGAACGTCCGGAAGGACGACGAACGCCGGTTGCTTGTCGGCCGTCGCGATGGTCTCGGCGTCAGCCAACCCATAGGTGGTGTCTAGGCCATTGATTGTGAACTACTCCGACCTCCCGCACTCGGGCCTACCCGGCCCTCGCTTGTTGAGGTCGGAGCTTCCTGTTTCTGTGTCGAAACTTGCACCCGAAGGCACAGCGGTTCCAGACTCCGCAGGCGACTTCCCGTTACGGGTGGTTCGGAGTGTCCCACTCCTACCAAATGGACACTCGGCCATACCCGACGGTGCGCGCTTATTGTCGCGCTTGAACACCGCCGGGAGCGTGGTGAGCATCGTACTACCTGCTTCGACCGCGCGGGTAGTAAAGTTGCCGCAGGCAGTGAACGTGAACTATGCGGGCGCTGTCTCCCCTCCCTGCTCGCGGCTTCGCCGCTCGCTGAGGAAGGGGGCGTAGCGCCCTCGATTAAAGCTAACTTACAGCCAATGAATTTATGCACCATCTTCGTCACCGGAGTCCAGTGATGATGAGATGTATGGTTCAACATTCAACGTGTACTCAGTCCGCCAAGGAATGCCGTCAGTTCGTCGATGATGCTAGCCATGATTTCGATATTACGAATCATAAACTCGATCTAATCACTTCAGGTTCGAACACAATTGAGGCTTTATGTTGTGGCATCCGCGTCGGTCATCCGAAATTTGGCATCGTACTTCCAACTTCAGTTCAGAGGCCCGTTCGATCCTTCAAGTTGATATGTGCTATGTAACGACTAACCGGTGAACCTCTGAAAGCTGTTGTCGGAGGATGACGGTTATCGATTCTGCAGCAAAGGGGAAGTGAATGACCGCCAAGACATCTTAAATAAGTCTGCCTCTGCTCTTGCTTCGGCTCTCCTCGGTTGACTGAATGTCTCTATCAAACACCTCTGAGTAAAATTGAAGTAGATCTGGATGCGGCCGGTCGCCGTAACCGGCATTCATACCCTCTCGATGGAACTGCTCGACGAAGTTTCCGAGTGGGAGGTACGTCTCGTACTTGTCGGCAAGGTCCTTGAGTTCGACAAGATCCTTGTGGGCGACATCGAGGTGAAATTTATTTCGGTAGATTCCCTCAGTGTCATCAAGGGCGAAGTGTTCATCGAATTGTTCGTCGAATTCATTGGAGAAAAACGAATCCAGCTTATCGTCGTAAATCTGGGTCCAGTGCCGGAGCGTCCGATATAATGTTGAGGGATCAACGCCGAACTTGTCGGCTAGGAAAACCCCCTCGATGAAGATGACGAGCGTAGTCTGGCCAACGTGGTTGTGAATGAGCTTGACGAACTGTCCATCGCCGACATCGCCGATATGGTAAACGTTGCGTGCGATGGCCGAGAGAATATCTTGCTGGGCCTCAATACGGTCGGGGTCGCCGCCTATCATTATCGTGAGTTCGCCCGCTTGAGCTCCGACCTCACCCCCTGTGATGGGGCTGTCAAAGTAGTACATGCCCGCTTCTTCGGCCATTTCGCCAAGCTCGCGTGCAGTCAGTGCGGAGAGTGTGCTTGTGTCGAAGATATCAGTCCCGGGCCTACCGTGTTGGATTATGGCATCAACCGCGGCACGACTTGCGTCAGGATGGGGTAATGAGAGTATGACCACCGATGCTCGCTCTGCAACCTCGGCACTGTCCTCTGCGATTTCGATACCCTCTTCGGCGGCGGCATCGCAGGCTTCCTCCGAGAGATCAAACCCCACCGTCTCGAATCCCTGCTCGATCAGATTTTTGCCGATACCATTTCCTACTTTTCCTAGACCGATGACTCCTACCGTCATGCAATCATAACACACAATAATGGGTGGTAAGTAAGTTGGGGTATCGGTTAATTCTGTGGTACTCTCCATGATTGGGTCTCGACGACGGAGCCTATTTGGGGAAGAGTCACGAATCCCCGTCAATGTCGTCGAATGCACAATTGTTGACCGTTCGTTCGAACTGGTGGTGGAGCCATGTTGCAGTCATCGTGTGGACGATAGTACTTGATGTATTTCTATTCATGGGAAAATCGTTGAATTTAACTCAGTCGGAATCGTTATTAGCCTTTCAATCATGGCTCTTCGTATTCTTGACGTTCACTATTGCTGCAATGTTTGGATTCTACTACGACGCAAGAGAGATTCAAGACGCCGGAAGGGACTGGGAACCGAAGTGGTGGGCGTACATCATCGGATCGTTCATCGTGACACCGTCGCTTACTTCCGCAATCTACCTGTTTCAGCGGTATCGCCACGTCGGAATTTACTACCGAAGGTGGCAGTTCGGACCGTGGGAATAACATTGTACGCAAGACGACGTTGTTGAGAGCTCGTACAAACGGACGGCGAGCGCTTTATGGTTACATTTTGGCGGTTTTGATGCGCATCCACCCGATATTCCCGAAGCATTAAAAGGGTTAGAAACCTCCAGCGTGATAATGGCTGACAAAACACAGAATTCATTCGTTGAAATGACCCGACTTACAGGTGGGGAGTTTCGAGAAGAGTCGTTTCGGGCGGCACAAGCGCTCGGACAGGTCCTACGTCCCACGTACGGCCCCTGTGGCAGAGACAAACTCCTCGTCGATCATCTTGGAACTGGATACATATCGAAGCAAGGAACGGACATTCTCGACCGAGTGAACGTTGACAATCCGGTGGCGCAGCTCATCGCCGATTCTTGTAAATCTTCTGAATATTACGCGGACGGTTCGACGTTTGCGGTGCTTCTCGCCTGTGCACTGCTCGAAGAAGCTGAAGCTCTTGTCGAGTACGGTCTCGCCCCTGTTGAGATAGCACACGGTTTCGAGCGTGCCCGCGTCACGGCCGAAAAAGCGCTCAAAGATATGGCCGTCCCGCTCGAATTAAACAAGCGCGAACAGTACGCACTTGTCTCAACGGCAACTAGCGGACGACTCACCGATACACAGATCAAACACCTTCGGCAGGTCGCCCTGGATGCAGCGGCAGTGCTCGCACCTAACGTGGAGATTAAACAGGTATACTTCGAGGAAAGTATTCGTCTAAGTCTCGACCGTTCAAGAGTAGTCGCAGGTGCTATCTTACGCGCTAACCTGCCTCACCATGATATGCCCAAAGACATCGTTGACGCCGACATATTGCTGCTTTCCGCCCCCGTCACAAAGTCAAACCCGAAGGAATTAATCGGCGAAGAAAGTGTCACATTCGGTAGTGTAGAGGCAATTGATGGTATTACTGAATCCGCTCGTCAGGTGTTCGAAGGGCGCGTCCAAGCTATTGTTGAGAGTGGAGCCGACGTGGTTGTTTGTCGAGGGAACCTCGACAGCTCCGTCATTTATGAGCTCGCCGCTGAGGGAATACTCGTCTTTCACAAAAGCGACGTTTCAGCGGAGGACTTCGCACGTGTGCATAGGGCCGTCGGTGGGACCACCGTACCTCCTGAGGATATCGAGAGCGCGAGTCTCGGACACGCTGGCCGGGTAACGGTAACAAATATTGGTTCAGGCACCATCAATGGTGTTCTCTTCGCCGACTGTGAAGACCCTGATATTGTCTCGATCGTTGTCCATGCTGGGACGGCCTCAGGATCAGATCAAGCAAAACGTATCCTGAAGCAAGGTATTGGATCGATCGCGGCCGTCTACGACGACCCGCGGGCTGTTCCTGGTGGTGGAGCATCGGAACTCGAAGCTGCTCACGCAATTAGAGATGTCGCGACCCGTGTTGGGGAGCGGACGACGCTCGCCACAGAGGCATACGCCGACGCGCTCGAATCGACTGTTATACAGCTAATACAAAATGCCGGCTATGACGCACTGGACACCTTGCCACGGCTGAAAAAGGCCCATGCCGATGGGACCGATGACGCGGCCCTCGACATAGAAAATGGCGATATAACCCTGGCCTACGAGTGGGGAATCATTGAACCACACGAATCGAAACGCCTCTCACTCCAGTCAGGAACCGAGGCGGCGATTTCGATCCTCCGTATCGACGCCTTGCTTCCGCGAACCGGCGGAGAGGTACCTGACCTCGGACCCGACGGAAATCCAATGAGTCCGCCAGGTGTTGGGTGGGGGAGTGGGGATCTCACATAGCGGGCAAACTCTCGGTACTCGTATCCTTCAGCATTTATTGACGAGTTGGATTGGAGGAAATTAATTACATTTATGTATTTCCATTCCTATAAATTGGTGTCCAGCGTATGGTAGAGAGTGTGCATCACACCACTTGACACCATCTATCATGCGAGGAGGCATGTGAATCACTATGCCACTTGAGAACGATAATACGGAAGTTAAAGAGGGCCAAGAGGGAACTGGCGACCGACCGAAAGCAGTTGACGATGGGGAATCCCGTCGAAACTTTCTGAAGGGAGTTACAACCGCGGCTGCGGCTGGAACTACGCTGCTGGCTGGCTGTACCGGTGGTGGCGGTGGTGGCGGTGGTAGTGGGAACGAATCTGGGGGTGCCCCAAGTAAGGAGGCTGTACACTATATTTCAATGGAGCAGTCCCCAACGTTCCAAAAATTCTGGGATAAGACTGCCAGTAAATTCGAAGAGGAAAACGGACAGAAGGTCGAAATCACATATGCTTGGGACACAGGCTACAACGAACGCATCGCCCAGCTCGTGCAGGCTGGTAATCCTCCGGATATCATTAATCTCGAGGACTTCAACGTTGGTCAGTACGTGGGCGATAACCTGCTCCGGGATGTTACGGGCTTCGTTGACGACTTCATGAATGAAGTGAACTTTACCAAGGAGTTCCGAATCAAGCAGGACGGTAAGGACAGATGGTGGCCGTCCTTCTGCTGCCCGAATGTACGTTGGTACCGCGGCGATGTAATTGAGGACATTGGGTTCGAGGGTAGCGCCAAAAACGGTACCCCTGGCACCTTCGAGGAATGGGGAGAGTTCCTCCAAATGGCTGACGAGGCTAACAACAACCTACGCGGCGGAGCTCTCGGTGTTAGTGCAGAACTCTACGGGACTAATACCGCCCTGTGTCATCTCTGGGCTCGTGGCATCACCATGAGCAAGCGGGAAGGGGACGAAGTGAAGGTTGCCCTGGGGGATCACCGAAATGACATTGGTGAATTCCTCAAAGGAATGAAGGAGCACTACCAATACGCCCCCAATACCAGTACCTGGAGTTGGACTGAAGCCATCGACTCCTTTGCGGACGGCAAAGTAGCGGAGGCGTTCTATGGCGGTGCTCGTCCTCAGCTACAGGCTTGGGAACGTGATCGGGACTTTGCGCAGGACGTCCTTCCCGGCCCGTTCCCAAACGTGGGGAACGCTGATAACTCATGGGATTATACGTTCCCATCCGGATGGGGCTTCGTAGAGGGCAGCAGCCAGCCAGAACCTGCAAAAAAATATGTCGCCTCTATAATGATGGATCAGGACCTATGGATGGAGTTGCTTCAAATGGCCCCTGTCCACAACGCGCCCCTCGGTAAGGAAATGCAAGACCCGACGCACGAGGTTTGGGATGTCGATATGGTCAACGAATCGATGACAGAGGAGCAGCTTAAGATGTATCTTGATCAGATACCGAAAGGTCGGGCACTATCCTACGAAACGAGCCCACCGAATCCCGAGACGTCAGATATGTTCATGTCGTTGGGTCTTGGTAATATGATATTCCAGCATGTGGGCAACAATAAGTCAGTTGAGGAAGCAATAGACACTGGAATTAGTGACCTTGAGGAATCATTGTAATTAATTAATGACCAAAAAATTAAAATATATAAATGAAGGTGAGAAATTATATATACGATTGGGTTATGAGAGATAGACACAAGGTCTAAACCATGGGTGAATCACAGTTATGAGTACAATCGACGACACGGTATTAGACCGGATTAGTAAGACTCGACAATCCTATGAGAACATTCTCTCGTCGCTGTTCGAGCGGGATGCCATATTATTGGGTATGACCATCGGGCCGGCCTTGGCATTGATGATACTAGCCGCGTTTATACCCGTCATATGGGCACTCAACCTCAGTTTCCACGAAGCTAGTGCACTTAGCCCAACGTGGACGTGGGTCGGGATGGAGAACTATACTGCTCTGTTGGAGAGCCAATCATATTGGGCTGCCTTCAAGAGAAGTCTAATATTCGGATTCGGATCGGTGGGGCTCCAATTAATAGTTGGCGTAGGAGTGGCGCTGATGCTATCGCGAGAGTTTCGAGGAGTCATCCTCGCCCGCGCGATGATCTTCCTGCCGTATCTCATTCCGACTGTTGTCGTAGCATTGGTCTTCCGACTGATGCTTAACGGTAGCTACGGAATCCTCAATGTTTTCCTCATGGATATTGGAATTCTTAATAAACCTATTAGTTGGCTCTCAAACCCCGATCTCGCAATGGGTAGCCTCATCGTGCTCAACAGTTGGAAATTCGCTATTTTCATCACTATAATGGTCCTCGCCAAACTCCAGTCCATCCCTCAACAGTTCTACGAGGCAGCGACGATGAACGGTGCAGGGCCGCTTCGGAAGTTCCGGGATGTCACCTTCCCGCAGATCAAGGGTGTCATCCTGCTCGTCCTGCTGCTGCGCGGCATCTGGATGTTCAATAAATTTGATATTATCTGGGTTGCAACTGGTGGCGGTCCTGGAGACGAAACTAATACGCTCCCAGTCTACATCTACGAGACTGCGTTCCTTAACTTTGACCTCGGTACGGCTGGCGCTATCGCTGGGACGCTGTTCGTGTTCCTCGGCTTTGGTGCGATAGTCTACTTCGCTGGGTTCAGCCCGGCCGAGGAGGTGGGTAGGTAATGGTATACACAGACCGGATTGCAAATAAGATCGCTTCGTTTACCGAATCAGATAAATTTCCCCACAGGCGGAAGCAGAAGATCCGTAAATATGGACTCTACGTGCTGGTGACATTAACATGTTTGATCTTTATGTTCCCTGTATACTGGATGATAGTCGCGTCGGTTCAGCCATACGACGCAATCATCCAGAGTCCCACTTGGATTCCGATCGATGTCATTTCACAGTTGACCGTCGGGTCGTACGTCCAGATCTTCGTCAATCGAGCTTTCGGGCGATGGTACCTTAACAGTATCTTGGTAGCCATCATCGCAATCGTCGTGACCGTGGCTGCCTCGACACTAGCAGGATACGGGTTGACGCGCGTGCAGTTCCGTGGTCGCAAGACGTTTGCTCGACTCATCCTATTCAGCTACATGTTTCCGCCGATCCTGTTGGCATTTCCTCAATATCAGATATGGCGGAAGATAGGCTGGTTAAACACGTATCACGGCATTGCAGTTGCTCACATCGCACTTTCGTTACCGTTTGGAATGTGGATGATGTGGAAATTCTTCCAGACGGTACCCATCGCCTATGAGGAATCTGCATGGATGAATGGCGCGTCCAGATTCCACTCGTTCAAGGACGTCGCGATCCCAATGGCGAAACCGGGAATGGTAGCAGTTGCTATCTTCACGTTCGCAGTCAGTTGGAACGACTTCACGATGGCCACGATCCTCCTTCCGAATCAGTCAATGCAAACACTTCCACCCGCTGTACAGACGTTCACAGAACAGAACACTGTCTATTGGGGACAGATCATGGCAGCATCGGTGCTAATGTCTATTCCCCCGTTCTTATTGGTGTACAAGTTGCAAGAGAGTATTCTCGAAGGATTCCGAACTGGAGGTCTCTAGTATGAGCAAATCCAAAATCAACACACAAATAGCACTTCAAGACCTACGAAAAGAGTTCGATGTCCCAACGGGCGTCGAGGTCGCAGTCGATGGTATCGATCTCGAAATCAACGAAGGCGAATTCGTCACATTAGTCGGACCAAGTGGCTGTGGAAAGACGACGACGCTGCGATGTATCGCCGGACTTGAGACGGCGACCGAGGGGACGCTCCTCATCCAGGGCGAGAATGCGCTCGACACAGCGCCACAAGACCGTGACTTGGCAATGGTGTTCCAGCGGACAGCGCTCTATCCGCACATGACTGCGCGGAAAAACATCGAATATCCCCTCAAATTGGCTGGGCTGACACGCGACGAGCGAACGAAAAAAGTTGAGCGGGCCGCCGAAATCGTGCAAGTTGATGAGCTCCTTGACAAGTACCCCGGTGAACTCTCCGGTGGCCAGCAGCAGCGCATCGCCATCAGCCGCGCTATCGTCCGTGATCCGGTCGGCTTCCTAATGGATGAGCCGATGAGCGACTTAGACGCGAAGCTCAAGCGCCAGATGCGCAAAGAACTCGGCAAAATTCATCAGGAGCTCAACGCGACGATCATCTACGTCACCCATGATCAGGAGGAAGCAATGACGATGTCGGACAAGATTGCCGTGATGAACGACGGAAAGATTGAGCAGGTTGGTACTCCGCAGGAAGTATATCAAGAGCCCACAAATAGCTTCGTGGCGCAGTTTATTGGCTCGCCTGAGATTAACATGATCGACGCCACTGTTGTCGACATCGACAAGGATCGGACGGTGGTCGACATCGAAGGTGGACCGAGTCTGTCGTTCGAAACCGGTGAGTACCTCCCCGAGAAGGCCGACAAGGACGCCGTCTTAGGATTCCGTCCGCGTAAAGTTGAGGCCGCGGAGGGGTCCGCCTCGGGGATCGAAACGACAGTTTCGCTGCACGAGCCCCTTGGCGACGAGACGCTGATGTACCTTGATGGACCGCAGGGGGAACTTCGGGCGGTCGTCCCCATCGACACAGAGATCCCCGAGGGCAACGAGGCGACGATCGTTCCTGAGGTGGCGGCCACCTATCTGTTCAATCGGAGGACGGGTGAGCGGTTCTCTCGCGGGTATTTGGACATCGACGAGGTGGCCGAAACCGTGGAGACCCGGCGCGCCGGACAGTAAGTCGCAGCGACCGCTTTCTCACGGCGTCCTGCGAGCGTTACTACCAGCCGTCGGCGGTCGATGCAACACGATCCGTCTTCACAAGATTGTAGGGCGAGGAAGCCCACGATTTCAGTCGTGGGAGGAATCGCCCGTCTTTGGTCGCAAACGCCGGAATCGGAAGGCTTAGGCCCCTTCCCGGCGTATCTATGATACTCTCGGTGGCCAAAACGGACACCGTGGAGGGGCCACCGTAGGCTGGCCCTGAACTCGGGGACTGTGACCGCGAACGTGACGCCACTGGCCTCTCCGTTCCCACTGTTGGGATTGAGCGTGAGAACACCGGGAATTAAAGCCGGGTGAGTCGGCTTCGGACGTCGACCACGGGACGGAAACCCACGCAGGAATCCCCTCCGTGTGCCCGTCCTGCCGCCGTGAACCGCGCCCATGAGTGACCGAGTCGTGCGCCGAAACCGTCGGGGGAAAGCCCACGACTGTAGTCGTGGGTAGCTTACTCCGCTTGTCTAATTGCCGCCTGCAGACCGTCGATCGGCGGGACTGTTATACCGATTGGGGATCGTTGACCGAGCATGCGCGGCCTCACGGTGGATGAAGTCAGGGAACTGGCGCGGCACCTCGGAATCGACGTTCAGGCAGACGAACTGGCCGCTGTCGGAGAGGCGATCGGGTCGCTCCTCGACGGCGCGACAGCCATTCCCGACGTCACCGAGTCGGTCGCCGCCGAGTGCCATGTGTCGCGGACGTGGCGTGAGCCCTGAAACGACCCCCACAACGCAATCGTGAGTGAGTGCACCACGGAACCTGACATCGACTGCGGACCGCTTTCGGGCGTGCGCGTCGGTGTAAAAGACGCCATTATGGTCGCCGGCGTGCCGATGGAAGTTGCATCCGGGGTACTCAGCGGATTCGTTCCGCGAACGGACGCGACAGTCGTCCGCCGCCTCCTCTCGGCGGGCGCGTCTATAACGGCGAAGACGAACCTCGACGAGTTCGCGGAAGTGCGCGTGGGACGACCGCCGCGTCAGGGCCGATCACGAACCCGTGGGACGAAACCTGCACCGCAGGTGGATCTTCCGGCGGTAGTGCGGTCGCGGTAGCTCGCGACAGAGTCGACGTTGCGCTCGGCACCGATACCGGCGGATGATCCGTATCCCGGCGACGTTCTGCGGCGTCGTCGGCGTGAAACCGACCTACGGTCTCGTTCCGCTGACCGGTGTCGTCGAGAACACCTACACGCAGGATCACGTGGGGCCGATGGTGAACTCAATCAGAGACGCGGCTCGGACCCTCGAAGCGATAGCCGGACCGGATGAGAGTGATCCGGCAAGCCTCACCCCGACAGGAAGGGAAAACTACCAGACTGGCGGATACATGGACGCAGTCGAATGTGGACGAGAGCCGAGCAATCTGACGATCGGTCTGCTCCGGGAGGGAATGATCACAGGGGTCGACGACGCCGTCGTCGAGCGAACCGGCGCGATTCTTGATCGGCTCGCCGACGCGGGAGCGTCGTTGCAGTTGGTCTCCGCCGATGGGTATGAACACTTCAAAGCGGTGAAAAACGTCGTCAGCGTCTCCGAGATCGTCGCTCACTGGCAAGCGTCCGCGGCACCGTATCGACGAGACGGGCGGGTCGAGCCTGCCTATCAGGCCGCGTTCGCCGACGGCAGGCGCGACGTGAGTCGCACCGTGAACCACTTCTACAAGGGAAAGATACTGGCCGGGGCGTGCCTCATGAGGGAATCCTCCGGGACGCTATACACGCATGCACGGCGGTTTCGGGAGGTCCTTCGAAAGGAACTCGAAGAAGTGTTGGCTGGCGTAGGCATCCTCGTGACCCCGACGACGCCGTCGACGGCACCCCGCCTCGAGGAGGCCGACGATCCGGGGTTCGACTACACGCTGAACACCCGTCCGGCGAACGTCACCCGCCTGCCTGCGGTGACGATTCCCAACGGTATGGTCGGCGGATTGCCGACCGGACTTCCGCTGATAGGGTCTGTCTTCGACGAGGCGGAACTCCTCGCCGCCGCGGCGGCACTCACCGAGGTGACTCCCGGAGCGTGAGCGTTACTCGGGACGCAACGCCGCATGGATGATCTCGTGGTCAAACTCGTCGCCGGGGAGCTGGCGTTCAATCGCGGTCTCGGCCTCCCAAACCGGGAAGGTGTGTGTGTTGATCGCGGCCACGTCGTCCGCACGCTTTTCGAGGATGGCCATCGCCCGCTCCACGTTGTGTGCCTGACCACGTCCGCCGAGCACCTGGATCTCGTCGTGGACCAGTCGATCAGTGTCAAGTTCCGTTTCCGTCCCCATGATACCCGGAAGGACGATCTTCCCGAGGGGTGCGACCACGTCGACAGCTAACTGGAGTGCCTTCGAGGACGGCGCAGTAACCACGACCACCTCCGGACCGTCGTCATCAGTGAGGACGGCGATCTCCTCCACGGGGTCGCCCTCGTCAACATGAATCACGTCCGTAGCGCCGAAGGACTTACCCAGGCGAAGGCGCCGATCGTCCGAAGAAAGGCCGGCGAGGACGAGTCTATCGGCGCCCGCCTCGTCTGCGACGATCACCGAGGCGAGACCCTGCGCCCCTGGTCCAACGATGACGATGTCCTCTTGGGGATCGACGTCTCCTTTCGTCAGAATCCACCGGACGCCGTTGCCCACGACCGTCCCCAGACACGCCGCCTCGGCCGGGACGTCGTCAGGAACGGGGTGCACTCTTGTGTTCGGGTCTAGGTACATGTACTCCCCGTATCCGCCCCAGAGGTGCGGCGGGACGTCCGCCGAGATTGTGACGCCGTAGCACCGACCTTCGTCGCACATGTGGTAGTTTCCGGTCTGGCAGTAGTGACACTCATGGCAAGGGATGTACGGTTCCGGCATGATCCTGTCGCCCACCTCGACGCCGACGCGGTTGAGGGTCTCGGGATCGCCGTCGGCAATGCGGCCCACCACCTCGTGGCCGAAGACGAGCGGGAACGTATTGTGGTAGGACTCGCCGGTGTATATCCCGATGTCCGTCCCACAGACGGAGGTCATCTCTACGTCCAGCAGCATGCCACCATCATCCACGTCGGGGACGACGAATTCGCGTGGACGGAGTTCGCCGACGCCGCTCAGCACCATCGAGGTTGCGCTGTCGGACCTCGCCATGGCGTCTCTGCAATGCGATAATACATAAATCTATACCACCGACGGAGCCGTCACACTTCGTGGCGGACGCTCAGCGTGAGGCCACCGTCGACTACGAGGGTCGTGCCCGTGACGTACGCTGCCTCATCGGAGACGAGATAGAGAACCGCGTACCCGTGGTCTCGGGGGTCCGCCCACCGCCCTGCAGGGATCTTCTCCCGCGTGTGCTCGCGGCTCTCCTCAGTCGTGGCTTGTTCGATCAGTGGAGTCAGCGTGCCGCCGGGACAGAGCGCGTTCACCCGGATCCCATCGTCTCCGAGGTCCCAGGCCATGTGCTTCGTGAGACCGATCACACCCCACTTCGACGCGGTGTAGTTTGCTGGTCCTTCGTAGCTGAGATTCAGACCGGCGATCGAGGCGATGTTTACGATACGACCGTCACCCTGCGCGACCATGGCCGGGACGATCTCCGAGGAGACGTTGTACATGCCGGTCAGGTTGACGTCGAGAACTCCCTGCCATTCGTCCGGGGAGAGTTCTCCGAACGACTCGCCCTCTGCGACGCCCGCGTTGTTGACGAGCACGTCGACAGAACCGAACTCGTCGAGCGTCGCGTCCCTGAGCGCCGCGGCGTCCTTGTGGGAGGTCACGTCGCAAGTCACCGCTAGTGCCTCGGTACTCTCCCGTCGGAGTTCAGCCGCCGCTTTCTCGGATTTCTCCCCGTTCACGTCCGCGATGACGACGTTCGCGCCGTTTTCGCCCAGTACATCCGCGATGCTCCGTCCGATTCCCTGTGCCGCTCCGGTGACTACGGCCGTCTTGCCGTCGACTCGGAAAGCCATACGAACGAACGCGCTCACGAGGATCATAAATCTGTTGTCGTGAAGCGGACCTAAACGCTACGCGATGCGATCGATGGCGGCGTAGATTTCGGCGGCGCCGGGCAGCACCTCGCCTTTAATGGGCAGGCTGAACGGGATCAGCGTGTCGGAGACACACACGCGCAGGATGGGCGCGTCCAGCAAGTAGAACTTCCCTTCGGTCACTCAGGAAGCCACCTCGGCGCGGAGAACATAGGAGAGTGGGCTCTCGTCAGCGACGCCAAGCCGTCTGGTTTTGCGGATGCTCGCCTCGATCGTATTGATGTCGAACGGCGACAGCGACTGCGGATCGATGACTTTGGCGTCGACTTCCAGGCGGTCCTCGGCGGTGTCCAAGGCTTTGCTAGCCGCTGTGTCGCGGCGACGCTCACGTCTGTTCCTTCGCGGAGAATCTGCGCTTCGACGATGAGTATCGTGAAGTCGGGGGCCGGCCCGCCTGTAAATGGTCTTGTTCTCGAAGAAGACGACCGAATCGTTGGACCGGATGGCTCGTCTTCGTGAGTCCCTTCGCATCATAGGGTCTCGCGGGCTTAACCGCTTTCACGCCCGGAAGGTGCACGACAAGCGAGTGAACTGTATTGGAGCGTTGGGCCGCGGCGTGGAGGCTGGCACCTTCGACCTCACGGACTGTCAGCGGGACCTCGGAGGTGACGCCGAACATGTACCGCGTATTCTCGGCCTAGTTCATGATCCGATCGAAGCAGACGCCGATGAAGTCTGCGAAGCTGATGTTCTTGATAGGGCAGATTCCGGTGACCGCCGCATCTCGATTCCTGCCGAGCGTGCGCTGAGACTCGCTCAAACTGAACGGCGGACCGACGCGGTAGAGAGGAACCACCCCGATTAGAGACCTCGCGGACGACGGCGGGACTCTCGTGGCATCTGAAATTGGACCAGGCCTGTTTCTTCGATTCCAAACTCCTGTTACACAATGAGGAATATTTATGTAGAATACGTGCCATGGTAGAACACGCCATGTCACAAGCAAAGGAGGCAAAGCACCCAATCAAATCGTCAAGGACCACCTTCCGAATCGTGGAGGCACTGAAAGAACTTGACGGGGCGGGCATCACGGAGGTAGCTAACTACCTAAACCTCTCGAAGAGTAGCGTCCACAATTATCTCGACACCCTCCGCCACGAGGGATACGTTATGAAGCATGGCCAGCAGTACCACGTTGGGCTCAAATTCTTAGAGTTGGGCGCGTACGCTCGACGCCGACGGAAGTTATTCGAAATCAGTAAACCCGAAGTCGAACGGTTGGCCGATGAGACGGGGGAGGTCGTCAACCTCCTGGTCGAGGAACAAGGAAAGGGAATCTACCTCTGTCGGGAAAAGGGGACGAAGGCCGTGAAGCTGGATACTTCGACCGGGATGTTCGTCCACCTCCACCAGACTGCCTTCGGAAAGGCGATCATGGCGTACATGGATCGAGAACAAGTGGAGTCGATCATTGATCGCCACGGATTGCCGGCGAGAACCGAGAACACAATCACTGATCGCAAGAAATTGTTCGAGGAGCTCAACCGGATCCACGAGCAGGGGTACGCACTCGACATGGAGGAGTATCTCGACGGACTTCAGGGCGTGGCGGTACCGATCCTGAACAACGGTACAACCGTCGAAGGAGCGATCAGTATCGCTGGCCCGAGTTGTCGAATGCGGGGCGAACGGCTGGAAGAGACGCTCCCCCGAAAAATACAGAACGTCGTGAACGTCATCGAACTGAATATAACTCATTGCTGACTTTTCGACGGAACCGCGGACTTCTTTTCGAACTGTTGACCGAACTCACTCCCCGTAGGTTCCCTCAGCTGACCGACGCTAGCGGCAGATGCAACTCGCGAACCAAGATTCCTTCATTGTCCAACGAGTGATCGCCATTAGTGAACATCGTGCATGACGAGTTATCGATACAGGAATCTGGTTTATAACTCTATGATTGTAATGGCTATCCGATTGAAGGGGTAACGTCCTGTTCCCACGCCGATGGCCGAGTGATTCGGAGCTGAACGTCGTCACGATGTCCTGATTATTACTTTCTCACATTCGTGGAAATTATCCAATGCCAAACGCTACCGCTCAGGAATTCACCGTCGTCCGGGTGCGGCCGAGTCCCGCACGCGGCGCGGGGGCGGCACTTTGCGATCTCGGTCGCCGTCGACATGGCGACCGATCATACGCGTACTGGATCCTGGCGCTAGATGAGATGGCGACTCGCGAGAGCGGTAGAGTCATGCGGGCGGGAGCAACGGCAGTATTTACGTCTCCTGACGCCGTGCCCACTTTCCCAACGTTTTATTGTTCGCGCCGCTACCACTAGGCCTGATAGGCACTGTCTTGATAAGGATGAACAGGTCGAAGAGCTAGTGTTTAATGCCGCTCAAAGACCTGCTCAGAGAGAGTTTAGACACAGCTACGCTTGAATGTTGGCAGCGGGAGCGGACGGCGACGCCCTGACGGATGTCGCCGTCCGCCTCCACGCTGCCGGATTATCGCTCAGAGAGACAGAAGCGATGCTGCACTTAATCGGTGTAGATCACTCATTTCAGGCAATCTTCCAGTGGGTTCACCGACTGGCCGACAGCGTTCCTGACCCGCCTTCGGCGCAGCCGAAGCGGGTCGCGGTCGACGAGACCGCTGTCAAGATCAACGGTGAGTGGTTTTGGTTATACGCTGCAATAGACCTCGACACAAAGTTACTCCTCGATGTCCAGCTATTCAAGCGACATAGAACCGATTCGGCGGCTGCATTCCTTCATGGCGTCGCTGAGAAACACTACTGTGAAGACACGATGTTTCTGGTCGATCAGTTCGGCTATCGGACTGCCCTCTCTTGATTAGGATTGAGCGGTCGGGTCGACTACACCGGTTCCACGGACGTACTTGAGGTGCTCAGCCGACACGGCGTCCGAACCGCGCTCTTTCTCGAACCGCTGGGGTCCGACAATCTCACTGGTCGCTTCGCCGACCTACAGGCGATCGGCGTCGCGGAAGAGAGCCGATCAATGACGTCCGCGGAGGTGGACGAGCATCTGCGGGAGACATTCAAGGCGATTGAGGAACTTGATCCGACCTTGTTCCAGTACAAGGTCTGCTCGACGTTCGATTCAGACCGGATCGGGGGAGCATCGGCCACGCGATCGATATCGGCCAGGATGTTTTCGACTCGTCATTCTAATCGGGCACCGCGGATGATCCGTGGGAACTTTGACCGGGTTTCTTCGTCGCTTACCAGTACAAGGATCTCCGAATCGTGACGGACGCAGGCGAGGCCTATGGATCAGGATGCCACCAACAGAACTCATCCATGAAATGTACAAATCGATGGAAGTGATCGGGATGGGGCGTGACGATACCTCTGGCGTTATTCAGGTGCTTGAGCGTCTTGCTGGGACTGAAGCACGCATCGAAGAATAAGAGGACACAACGGACGGATCACTTTTAACGACTAAAGTTAACCGGATGTCTAGTTCGCATGAGCGTTATTAGATATCGTTATGGGAACGCTCGACAGCAAAGAGCCGGCAACATGGATGTGAAGTCGAAAGTATACTTACTTGTACTACGTAATGGAAAGTATGGTTCACCAACGACTGAAGCACGCTAACAATGCCAACACGCCACTAATTGGGTCATGGGCAGCTATTCCCAGTCCCGCAACTGCGGAACTCCTAGCAGGTCTCGGCTACGATTTTGTTGCCCTCGATGCCGAACATACGCCGATGTCGTACGAGACAATGGAGAATATGCTCCGAGCAGTGGACGCGGCGCCTTATGAGACGGAGACGATCGTTCGCGTTCCAGACGACGACCCGACTACACTAAAACGGACGCTCGATCTCGATCCGACAGGGATCCTCGTCCCGATGGTCGAGACGGCCGACCAGGCGGCGGCCATCGTCGAAGCGACTCAATATCCGCCCGGAGGACGGCGTGGTCTCGGGATCACCCGGGCATCGGAGTACGGCCTCTCAATTAACAACCATATCAAGTCTGTAGAAGAAACCCTGGTCAGACACGTCCAATTGGAGTCCGTACCTGCTATCGAAAATGCTACTGAGATAGCTGCTGTCGACGGTATTGATGGTGTGTTCGTCGGTCCCGTAGACCTCTCAATGTCGATGGACTGTTTCGGCGAATGGGAGGACGAGGCGTTTCTCGACGCAGTAACACACGCAGTCGAGGCAGCACACAATGCCGGTATCGCTATCGGGACTCTGGCTACTACAGCGGACCAGCGAGCGGCTCGCATCGAGTGGGGAGTGGACTATCTCGCCGCGAGTGTGGACTTGACTCATCTCGCGGATGGTGCCGCCGAGGCTCTCGACCACTGTCTGGCCCTCTCCGATCGGGAGAACAAAATTGAAAGCACGGATCGATAAGAGCCAGCAACCATGAGGAATCGATAGTCGCGATTGGGTTGCGGCGTGGTGTACTTCTCGTCGTCTTTCGCTCTCAACCATACCTGCAAGGAAGGGAGAGATGGACTTCACCGCTGGTTGAGTACGGTTGGAGATGGATTCTTCATAGATCTATAGTAGAGGTTAGATTTGTAGATGGGTGGTTGCTCTTTAAACAACAAAATACGAACACCATCTTTTGGTTAACAGCAGTTGTCCCAATTCAGTATCGACCTGTGTAGTGGCGTAACCTACAAGTCGTACTTCTCTGTACCTCTACTGGGAATGCTCAATTATCCAATTATATATGATTAGATTATTGGGTTTTCATCAGTAGATCAGGGAACAAATCGACGAGTGTGTTATAACCCCTCATCTCAATATGTAATCGGTCGAATCAGTGCACGAAATCGAGTTCAGTTACGTTGGTGACGTTTTGGGAAGTGTAGGGAACTCCTGTCTGAAACGTCTTCCTCTCATCCGATTGACTGAACTCGAGATACTGATGGCGGCTTCGACACCGCCGTCCCCATTACGGATAGGTACGGCAACGGAGTGAAGCCCAAGTTTCCGTTCTTCACAGTCGAAGACAACCCTACGTTCGAGGATTTGTTCCAATTCCTTTTGAGCGCGCGCCTGTTGACAGTTGTTTGTTCCGTCACAGAGGGAAGGTCGTACTGATTCAAAATCCGCTCGACCCGCTCTGCTGGGAGATGGGCGAGAATCGCCTATCCGGGGGCTGTCCTGTGGAGGTACACACGTTGACCAGTAGGAGTATCGACAGTCACGCCCGCTCCACTGTCTCCCGGTGAACAAAGATTTCGCACACACCCTCTTCCATTAGCAGATTGATGAGTTCACCTGTTTCCTTGATGAGCCGCCGCATCTCCAGTTTTGCGGCCTCGTAAACGTCATCTCGGTTGCGCGCGATTTCACCGAATTCGAGGAAGCGAAGTCCAACGTGATATTCGGTTCCCTCTTTCGTGACATAGCCCATCTCCTGAAGCGTCGAAAGGTAGTTGTAGACGCTGCTTTTCGCCATTCCAAGGTTGTCTGCGACTTCCGTTACACCGGCACCGTCAGCGCGTACAAGTATTTCGACGATGCTAAACGTCATGCGTGCAGCCTTAATCGGGTTCTTAGCTACATCAGCCATAAAATTCCATTGAAGTAGTATATACAAAAATATTAACTCATGCCTGTATCCTAACGAGTTGGAATACAGAATTCCGACACTGCCGAAGGGTAAACGTCTGCCGCGAGACGCTGATACAGCCAGTCAATTGACCGGCACGATTTATTACCGGGGGGTCGTATTGGTCCTTTCATAGCATCGAAAATAACACTCATTGAGAGCACTGATTCCGTTATACGCTCAAAGACGTCGATGCTGAGGGAAACGAATTCGACTTAATCTACGCGTCGGGGATGACAACAGAACAAAAGCTGTTTGCGCCGCGCATTCATACCGACGAGGAAACTTCGGGCGAGTACATCGGCGGCAACTCGCCTACAGCTGCCCAAATTAGCACCTTCGCGAACTACCTCACCAATAAATATCATTTAGAGCGCGAACGACGCTGGATCGAGAGCGAACGCGCACTCATCAAGTACGACAGGATGGGAATAGACCCAATCGACATCGACCTGTGGAATCCTGCGGGAAACCAGTTAACGTTTGTCCGCCACGGTTAACGAGTCTGGCTTCCGACAGTCACGTCTCAGCGTTGAATAGCCCATACGGTGTGTCAATAGTCGCGTCCGGGGTAGGCCCCTCATTTTCAGTCCGCGCGTGAGCGGTGACGTGGATGCCCGGGATACCAGCCCGCTGAGCGCCTCTAATGTCCGATTCGAGTGAATCTCCAACCATTGCGACGTCACCTTCGAGACCAGACAGCGCTTGCTCGAATAGCTCTGGGTGTGGTTTCCCGATGATGGTTGGTTCTCGTCCCGTCGCGGTTCGCAGAGCAGCTACCAACGCACCCGTCCCTGGTGCAATCCCCTCGGCGGTAGGGTACGCGTTGTCGTTGTTGGCTGCGACGAATGCCGCTCCGTGGTCGCTTATGAGCCTCGTGGCGGCCGCGAGCTTATCATAGGTCACCGTTCGGTCAAGGCCGACGGCAACAGCATCGGCGGTGACCACGCCGGCACCGTCAATTCCATGGGTTGCATCAGTCCGTTTCACCCCCTGTCGGGCCATCTCGGCCGCGAATCCGTCACCGCCGAGAACGTAAACCGACTCAGACCTCATGTCGGCTAGGTGAGCGGCTGTGGCCGACGCGGCAGTGTACATCTCTTCGACGTTCGCCTCGATGTCGAGGTCTCGAAGGTGCTCACAGAGTGCTTGACGGGTCGAACGGGAGTTGTTCGTTACGAATCGAATCGGTGTCCCACGCTCGCGCAGACGAGCGAGTGCGTCGACCGCGCCGTCGACAGGGTAATCGCCGACGATGAGGACGCCATCAAGGTCGAACAGGAACGCATCGTATTGGTCGGCCAACATCAGGTAGGGATTTCTATGCCACCAACTTGAGTCTCACCGTTAACGACAGGTGGTGAGTGAGGAGTGGAGCCGACTCCAGCACCCAAGATTATAAGACAGTTTGAGCTGTGGGGACACACATGTCTGACGGCGTTCACTCGCTTACCGAAATGAATTGCATCCAATGGCCAGGGAGAGTAGAGTACGGTATCGGAGCAACCGCCAAGCTCGACTCTTTCGTCACATCCAAAGCTATTGACAGCGCACTCGTTATCACGGATGCTGACATCGTGGCAGCGGGTGTCATCGATCCCGTCAAGGACGTGCTTGATGCCGCGGGCGCTACTGTCGAGGTCTTCGATCGCGTCAAGCCCGAGCCCAAGCTTTCGATGGCCGAGGACGCGGCAGCAACCCTTCACGATGGAGATTTCGACTTCGTCGTCGGCGTCGGCGGGGGTAGCAGCATGGATACCGCGAAACTCGCGTCGGTTCTCGCAGTCCATGACGTTCCGGTTCGCGACACAGTCGGTATGGGGAACATTCCCGGCGCAGGTCTACCGCTCGCACTACTACCAACAACCGCCGGAACCGGCAGTGAGGTGACTCACATCGGCGTCTTCTCAGACGCCGAGGACAATGGCAACAAGGTTGTCGTCTACGACGAGCACTTGTTTGCAGACCTCGCGCTCGTCGATCCCGCGTTCACCGAATCGCTCCCGGCAAGAGTCGCCGCCGCGACTGGGATGGATGCGCTCACCCACGCGATCGAAGCGTACGTGACAATGCTTCGGACCCCCTACACCGATGGGCTGGCCCGCGACGCAATCGACCGAATCGGGGGCAACCTTCGTGCTGCAGTCCACCAAGGTGCGGACAACGACGAGGCGCGCTATGAGATGAGTTTCGCAGCAATGGTCGCCGGACAGGCATTCGTCAACTCCGGACTGGGCGCGGTCCACGCGCTCACCTACCCGCTTGGCGTTGAGTGTGGCATTGGACACGGTCTCGCGAACGCCGTCCTCCTCTCGCACGTCATGGAATACAACGTCCCAGCTGAACCGGAACGATTCGCCGATATCGCGCGGCTGCTCGGACAGGAATGTGCACCGGGTGAGACGACGCTCGACCTCGCGTACAAGAGCGTCGACGCGGTCCAGGAACTTAACGATGACATCGGAATACCCAACCGAATCAGGGAACTCAGTGACATCGACGCCAAAGAATTTGGACGGTTCGCTGACGTTTGTTTGGAGTACTCTGAACACAACATCGATCGAAACCCGCGCAATCTCGACCGCACAGATCTCATCAAGATCTTCGAGAACGCGTACTGACGGATCGCAATCGGATGCCCAATTATCTCCGCGCGTTCAGGTGATACTCTACACTGCCTTCACCGAACGGCGATCGAACAACTATTTCTCACCGGAATCGTTCCTGGAGTGCTCCTTGGACTTACACTCACGGCGGTGGTCTTCCTCATCTTCTAACAGAATTGAGAATGTCGATCAATCAGTTCGTCGAAGGCGAATTGAGGACAGCGTTCATAGAGGCGTTTGCAGTCCTCCTTGCATCGATCCGCACCATTGGCGGAGATCCCGGTGTTCACGCCGGGAGGGAGATCATGAATAGGTCATATTGAGCTCCGTGACGTTCGCAGCGCTTTGAACGAGCTCTGGAATTTCTTTAGTGAACTTTTCCCCCCTCATGCGACTCTTTGGTCCGGAGACGCTGATTGCGCCAACGGCGCGTCCATTCTGATCAAGGACAGGCGCGGCGATGCAACGGAGTCCGGGGAGGCGCTCGCCGTCATCTTGGGCGTACCTACGTTCGCGGATGTTCGCGAGTTCTTCCTCGAGTGTCTCTCGATTCGTGATCGTTTGAGGAGTCCGCTCGGGGAGGCCCCATCGATTGATGATGACGTCCACCTTCTCCTCGGGAAGGTACGCCAGGATCGCTTTTCCGAGCGACGTGCAGTGAAGCTTCACCCGCATCCCAGCGCGTGTGTCGACCTGCACGGCCTGTGAACCCTTTGCTCGGTAGATGTATACACCCTCGCCGTGCTCCTCGACGAGCAAGTTGGCCAACTCGCCGGTCTCTTCTGCGAGAAGGTCAACCTGCGGTTTCGCCATGTCGTAAAGGCCCATTCGATTACGCGCATGTTCACCGAGGTCGAGGAACTTGAGTCCGACACGGTAGGTGTCCCCCTCCCGCATGACGTACTCATTCTGTCGCAGCGTACTAAGATGACTGTACACCGTGCTCTTCGGGATGTTCAACTCCTTTGCCAATTCCGTGACCCCGGCGCCCCCCAGACGCTTTAACGCCTCCAGGACGTGCAGCGAGGTTTCCAGCGCCCCGATCCGTCCATCGGTTTGTGCGGCCATGGCTTGGTGTTTGTTCACACTCATCGCACAAAACGCTTGTTCATCATTATTGGAAAATAGAAATTAATATATTTTTAACTTGTTTATAATTACTAATATTTAGTAGATTGTGGATACACTCTAGTCTTTACGCTGAATTTCTCGATTGGACCGTTTGTATAGGATTATACATGAGGTTTAATTTCGGTATTCAGGAAGTCGATCGCTTTCGTCGGACGAGCTAACGGGTATGACGAGTGGCTCTTTTAGTGCTATGAATATTAATAATATGAAATTATTAATAATTAACAGTAACATAGTACAATTACAAATATTTGATCGAGCTAGACAAATAGTTCTTCCGTGAGTAAGAAAGCGCCAGCGAGGACGATGGACGAAAAGCTTCGTGGTGGACGGTTCTACCGTCGGATCCAGAGCGAGATATCCTCTATATGCGCGTTCACGACTGTTAATCGAAAACAGACGATGACCTGTTATTAACCATCCTGTCAACCGAGATCGTCAGGATATCTATTCTCTGTTTTCGAGATATGGTGCCCACATTCACGAGTATCGCGTCGCTGATGGGGCCCATAACTACGTCTCGAAAAAGGGATACAGAGGAGGGATTCCCACGACCACCTTCTTTATATCTTCTCGTTCTAGCTATGAAAATAAATTTGGTGCTCAAAAATAGTTGTATAGAATCTGTAGTCATCTACAACCACTTCATTTCGTTCCCGATTCGATAGTCGTTTCTGAGATGCGCTCCCATCCAGCCGAGAGGACAAACCTACCGAAGATCCGTTGAGGCGTGACTCCGAGTGGCGGCTTTCGGAAACCCATTTCGGAAACCACGAGATGGAGCAAAAAATCGTCCGACTGAGAAACGGCATCACGTCACACCAGGTGAGTTGCGTCCGTACAATGAATTAGTCTCGATATGGCTCCGCCTCGACTCGTTTGAGGCTGACTGCACTGAGTGCGTGTCCGACCGCCAACAATCAATCCACTGCTAAGACGTGCTTAGTTCTCGCCGAGCAGATAGCGACATGCTCTATGCGTATCTCTACGCGGACCTGGATGAGACATATCCAGTGTTGGCCGATGATGTGCGCGTCCTCGAATGTATTCGAGAGACCAAGCGAGAGATAATGCAGGAACTCACAAGATGTGCCTGATCGATCACGTTGAAACGAGCTCACAAGTTGATAACCTCTCGCGGTGAGCGGGTCACAACCCACACTGTGGCCACGACACGTCCCTCACGTGCAGGAATCTCCCGACAATAGGTTGCACTCACTGCCTGCACTAGCTAGAAGTTGCGTTTGTTTCGTGGTATCAGAGATGACGCCACCCACGTCTTCGAGGGAATCGATCCGTGTTGACTTGGTAGACGTCATAGCTTATGAGGCGGCGATGTGGATTCGCGAACCTGGGAGGGATTCTGCTCATTCTCCAACGGAACGCAGGCTACCACCGACCTTTTTGCATGTCTTATTTTATTTGTCACATTGACATTGGCGAGAAATAGTGCTTAAGTGGGATCGGTCCCGACCGTACGACTTGAAAGAGCTCCTCTGGTGGATATGCGTTGACGAGTAGGGTTCATCGATGATGAACGAACGAGGAATTTTCCTACTTTAGGAACAATAGCCAATTACATATAGTATTGGCTATTTAACGGGAAAGAATGTGGATTTAACAGGATTATTTGGATTATCTACTCACTATTATAACTTTGTGGTGGGGTATCTCATGCCCATTGGAGATCATTTGGTCCGGCAATAGTGAACAATCATCACAGCTTGATTGCCCCAACGTACCTTATGCAAATAGAGTGTTATTCCTACATAAATCTTACAGTAGATGCCTAATTGAGCCCGCAAACCGCTGGCAAGTGACAGATTTGTTCGAGGAGCAGATAATGACAACTAAATCTTATTTTGCTGCTTCCGAGTTGGATTACAGTAGTACATCTGTAACAGAATTCGTGAGATGGTTCATTATCATCGCACAGCTATCTAACAGACAACAATTCCACAATACAGGCCCAAAGAGCAGCCGAATCAGCGAATCACCTGTTCTTTATCTGTATTCATATCGATGATAATCATAGCTAAAAACAGCAGCGAAATGCGATCTTCACCGGGATTTTACCGGTCCCCTTAGTTCGACTTCCAAAAAAAAATAAATAGTTCGGAAGAAATAAACACACTACCGCGTTATTCCGCAGAAGGTCACTCGTTGAGAGCGTAATTCGGTCATTGCTGGCTCTATGAATCTTTGGACCAGTATATTCAACGTCTGATAACAGACTGACCGTCGTATAACGTCCGAATGAAAAGTAATTGCTATTCTTGGAATTAATAGAGTAAAAACATGTTTCAGAGTGAAGCTCATAGATTCTCGGAGAGGAGAGTCTCAGAAGCGCGGTGACAAGATACTCTTTAATTTCAGCACTCTTATGAAACAGATAGTTGGCTCGCCCAGCTCTCGACTGAAGCCAACACTCTTCGAGTGGATTTAATGGAGGATACAACGCGAATGCGTCGGTGGTGACGTGGGAAAAGGACTATATATAGTACTCGAAGCATTTGACGACTTTCAGGTTGAGTGACTCGTTCGAACTACAACCCGATTCTCGATCGGAATTCCGGAGTTCCGCTGACGGCTGGCTCGATGCGATACAGTGCGCCTGCGCCCTCTCCCTCGATCTCCTTCGTCCCTCCAGGGCCGAGTGCTGTCGTCACGTAGGCTTCGTCGTAGCCTTCGCCCCCGAACGCGACGCTCGATACTTTCCGTGCTGGGAACTCGATTCGTCGCTCTTCCCGTCCCGTGGTGGGGTCGTATCTGGCTAGATACCCACCGTCCCACCGCGCCGACCAGAGATGTCCCTCGGAATCGACGGTCATCCCGTCCGGAATCCCCGGTTCGTCCGCACTCCCCAAGAACAGCTTCCGGTCGGAGAGCGCACCGGTCTCCTCGCTGTAGTCATACCGATAGATGCAATGCGCTTCCGACTCGGTGAAGTAGAACTGTTCTAGGTCGGGAGCGAACCCCATTCCATTCGGAATCGCGAGTCCATCTTCCAAGTGGGTGTACGTTCGGTCGGGATCGAGTCGATAGAGACGGCCACCGTGGTCCGTTGTCGGCATCGTGCCACAGAAAACCCGTCCCTTGGGATCCGCGATGACATCATTGAACCGCGAATCGATCTCCTGTGGGATCTTCTCGATGATCGTCTCGGTCGTTCCGTCACGCCACACTTCGACAGTTCCACGGTCCTCGAACAACAACAACGATCCGTCGGCCTGTATGGTAATGCCTCCGATGGCGGTCGTTTCGTGACACTGTTCGTGGTCGTTCGTCTCGGGGTCGTACCGAAACAGTCGTCCATTGTGGATGTCGACCCAGTAGAGTCGCTGTTCGTCGGGGTGCCAGATGGGCCCTTCCCCGATGTGACACCCGTAGTCCGCGATGAGGTCCAACTCGACCATGGTCGTCCGATACTTGTACCCCACACATATAGCCCCTGGGGCACCCGTCTTTAGGCTAAGAGAAGAACCGCGTAACAGCAGCGGCTTATCGAGGAGAGCTTTTGTGTGGAATGAGGAGGCAAGAGCAGTGTCCAACAGCGCCTCCTCATCGAGGATCATGCGTCGGCTCACTACACTGTTTCCCTCTGAGTATCTCGAAGAGCACGTCGAGGAACTCAGCGTGGTCGAGCGTGAGGGCAAACTACAGATGCCAGTTCCTCGTATGGGCGCTCGTGTTCGGCTTCGCCGCAGGCAACCGTCGAACACTCGCTGGGCTCAGACGCAGCTACAACTTGCCGGCTGATGAGACGATCTCTCCGGGCGGTTTCTATCACCGGCTGACGCCGTCACTCGCAGAATACCTCCGCGACCTGGTTGAGCGCGGTCTCGACGAGGTCGCTGTTCCCGATGCTATTGACGCTGACATCGACCGGTTTAGGGACGTGATGATCGCCGATGGAACCGTGCTACGGTTGCACGAGTTCCTCTCTGATGAATTCCAAGCCTGTCACGTGGAGCAGGCTGGAGCGACGCTCCACCTGCTCCACAACGCCACCGACCAGACGAGTGAACGAATCGACGTGACTGACGAGAAAACGCACGACAGCACGCTGTTCAAGACGGGATCATGGCTGCAAGGACGGCTGGTTCTGCTCGATTTGGCGTACTTCAAGTACCGCCGCTTCGCATTGATCGACGAAAACGACGGCTACTTCGTGAGTCGGCTGAAGCAGAACGCGAATCCGCTGATAACGACGGAGTTACGGGAATGGCGCGGCCGCGCCATTCCCCTGGAAGGCGAGCAGATCCACGATGTGGTCGATGACCTCTCGCGGCAGTACATCGACGTGGAGGTCGAAGCGGAGTTCAAGCGAGGTCAGTGCGAGGGAACGCGGTCGCTGGATACGATGCGGTTCCGTGTCGTCGGCGTCCGCGATGAGGACGCCGACGACTACCATCTGTACATCACGAATCTGCCGAGAGAGAAGTTTCTCCCGTCGGATCTAGCAACGCTGTATCGGTGTCGATGGGAGGTAGAGACGTTGTTCGGTGAGCTGAAGACGCAGTACGAACTAGATGAGTTCGACACGAGGAACCCGGATGTCGTGGAAATCTTGCTGTACGCGGCGTTGCTGTCGCTGTTGGTGAGCCGTGAGTTGTTGGATCTAGTCACCGAGCAGGTGACGACGAGATCGTGTTTCCGCCGGAACGCTTAGCGGCGACCTTCCGGTCGCACGCCCAGCTCATCCTTCATGAACTCAGTGAGTACCTCGGCTACTCCCCACCGCCGCTGATGGAGCGTCTGATCGAAGACGCACAGAAGATCCACCAGCAACGACCGATCTTACAGGAAACGCTCGCCACCGCTACGCAGCCGAGGTGTGAGTCTTAGCTAAAGACGAATGGGTACCGACAGTGAGTCCGATGTGGACGCTCCGTGAGATCATCGCGTTCATCGGTACGAATCTCGACATTGAGATGTCCTCTCGCTCCTCGGGTCGTCGAAATGTAGAAACTCGATTGTGACCGAGGGTGCTCTCGACCGACGTTCGGTTTCACCAACGAGCGACTGCGTCCTATGTTTTTGATAATCGCTCATCCCTCTCGCGAAGTTACGTCATTCGTTGGAGACGACACCGGTAGCGTGCATATACTCGTCAATCTTGTCGACGATCGTCTTGGCGAATGCATCGTCGTTGATCGCCAGGTCACGTTCGAGTAACTCGACGTCATCGCTAAGATGTTCCCTAAGGGAATCGAAGAGGGCTGCATCTGCGTCGGGGTCGTGGAAATCCTCACCTTCGACGTCAATCATCGAAATTCCGGAGAGCGGTAGTACCAGTGCTGTCGACCCCGCCGCTGCGTTGAGCTTCTCGGCGATAATTCGGCCGACTTCCGCGTTCTCCTCGATAGTCGTCCGCATCAGGGTCACCTGTGGGTTGTGGATATGGAAGCGTCGCCCCTCGAACTGGTCGGGAACTGAATCGCGCGGGCCGAAGTTCACCATGTCGAGAGCGCCAGTCGAGACCACTTGCGGAATCCCGAGTTTTCCAGCAGCATCGAGCCGGTCCGGACCGGCGGACAAAACGCCCCCGACGAGTTCGTCGGCCCATTCGGTCGTCGTGACGTCAAGGACGCCGTCGATGACACCTTCGCTAATGAGATTCTCCATCGCTTGGCCTCCGGTCCCAGTGGCGTGGAAGACGATAGTTTCGTAGCCCCGGTCTTCGAGTTCGGCTCTCGCCGTTTTCACGCACGGGGTCGTGACGCCGAACATTGTAATTCCGATCGTCGGTTTTTCCTCCATTTCGATGTCGGGGTCGTTGGCGACCATTCCGACCATTGCGAGGGCGGCGTTCGCGATGACCATCCGCGATAGTCGATTAAGACCTTCGATGTCGGCGACGGAATACAGCATCATCACGTCTCGCGCGTCGACGTACGGTTCCGTGTCGCCGGAGGCCATGGTCGAAACCATGAGTTTGGGAACACCGACGGGCAGCGCCCGCATCGCCGTGGTGGCGATCGACGTGTTTCCGGATCCGCCGAGGCCCAAGATTCCGCTTAGGGTGCCGTCTCGGTGGAGGCGCTCCGCAATAGCGGCGGCACCCGCTCCCATCGTTTCCATTGCCATTCCACGGTCAGCGTTCTCTCGCAACGCATCGAGGTCTGTCTGTGCCGCGTCGGCAACCTCACCGGCAGATGTCTCAGGATCAAAGGGGGGGCCGTTCATGACGCCGACGTCGACGACGTGGACGTCGACCCCTTGTGACTCGATGACGTCCCGAGCGAATTCGATTTCCTCACCCTTCGTGTCGAGCGTGCCGATAATGACGATGGCCATACCACCTTGATATCGTCGAAGAGGAGAATAAATGTTATCAACCTGCAAATCAGAGCACCGTCGCCCGACACCGCTATTCGAATGGTCGTAACCGATCAACCGGCCCGGTGGACCTCGGAAGGTTTCTGCGATCAGACACCCACTTCACGAAAGAATATTATTGTCAGAGATGCCATTTCAATTCATGGCAAAGGATAAGCGCTTCGTCTCGCCGGACGATGTCGAGAGCCTGCAGTTCGATTGGGGTGTCTTGAAATGGATGTCGACTCCGGACAAGACCGGCTCGTCGCGAATGAGCTGCGGTGAGGTTCGCCTCGAACCCGGAAAGGGTCACGAACGACACACTCATACCGAAAGCGACGAGATGCTATACGTCGTACACGGTAAAGGGGAACAAGAGATCGACGATGAAACCAGAGAAATCTCTGCTGGGGATATGATTTATATCCCGAGAGGCATCCCGCACGGGACGGTCAACACGAGTTGGAAACCGCTGACTCTGATCGCAGTGTATACACCCCCAGGGCCCGAGGAGCAATTGCGTGATCTCCCAGACTGCGAGATCATCCCTCCTGGTAAATTCCCGGAGTGAGAGTTTCCAGGTCCGACGATAGAGATCTTTGTCGGTTAGAAATCGATCCGTTTGAACTCCTGAGCCTGTGTCTGGATGGCTTCTTCGGTCGGAAGTCGTTCGAGGCTGGAGGCACCAAAGAACCCGATGACTCCGTCCGTATTATTGAGGACAAATTCGGCATCGTCAGGCCATGCAATTGGGCCACCGTGACAGATGACCATGACGTCTTCGTTGACCTCCTTAGCGGCATCGTGGTGTGCCTGCACTCGGTCCGCGGCCGTCTCCAAGTTGAGGGCAGTTTCCGCACCGATGTCTCCGGACGTCGTAAGTCCCATGTGCGAAACGATCACGTCGGCTCCGGCCTCAGTCATCTCGTGAGCTTGCTCCTCGCTGAAAACGTACGGGCATGTCAGCAACCCCTGCTCCGAGGCCTCTCGGATCATGTCGACCTCTTTATCGTATCCCATCCCGGTCTCTTCGAGGTTTTGTCTGAACCCGCTATCCTCGTCAATGAGACCGACAGTTGGGAAGTTCTGAACGCCAGAGAAGCCACGTCGCCGCAGATCCTCGATAAACACGTCCATCTGCCGGAACGGATCGGTTCCATTCACTCCGGCGAGAACCGGAGTATCTTCGACGACCGGAATGACCTCATGTCCCATCTCGAGGACGATTTTGTTCGCATCCCCGTACGATAACAGTCCGGCGAGCGACCCACGCCCGTTCATTCGATATCGGCCGGAGTTGTAGATGATGAGAAGGTCCACCCCACCGCGTTCGGCGAACTTCGCCGAAATGCCGGTTCCCGCACCAGCGCCGATTACTGGGTCACCGTTTGAAACCGTCTCGTTGAGTCGTGCAAGGGACTCTTGACGCGTGAATTTCATACTTCGCTAGAAACTTCGCTGCGTGAGCCTATCAAAATTTCCCCGGACCCCGAGTCGTTCGTAACGATCGGCGAAAGTGTGCTACTGTCATTTATATCTACAGAAATAGGCGAAGATTTAAATAAAAATAACTGATGATATCGAACGTTATGGGTTCGCTCCGTTTAGACCAAGTGACAAAGCGATACGACGATGTGGTTGCAGTAAACGATATGAAACTTGACATTAGGGACAGCGAGTTCATCTCGTTAGTTGGTCCCTCCGGCTGTGGAAAATCAACCACGCTGAAGATGATCGGAGGATTAACTACTCCGACCAAGGGTTCAGTCCACATCGGAGACCGAGAGGTCACTCATCTCCCACCTAAGGATCGAAATCTTGCAATGGTATTTCAAAATATCGCACTGTTCCCCCATATGAACGTCTATGACAATATCAGCTACGGTCTCCGCGTTCGCAAGAGGGACAAGTCCGAAATCGACGAGCGAGTCAACCGAGCGGTCGGGATTCTCCAATTGGAGGGCATGCTTGATCGAATGCCGAGCGAACTCAGTGGCGGGCAGCGTCAACGTGTTGCCATTGGGAGGGCTATCGTCCGAAACCCAGATATCTTCCTGATGGACGAGCCGCTAGCGAACTTAGATGCGAAACTACGTGTTCACATGCGGACGGAACTCCAGCGCATCCAACGTCAGTTAGATGTGACGACGATTTACGTAACGCACGATCAGGAGGAAGCGATGACGATGTCAGATCGAATAGCTGTCATCAACGGTGGCGAACTCCAACAAATCGCCCCTCCACTGATCTGCTACAACGAACCCGCCAACCTGTTCGTCGCGGGGTTCATCGGTTCGCCCAGTATGAACATTCTTGAGGGAGAGACTCGCGACGGGACCCTCAGGCACAAGTCGTTCGACATCGTCATCGACACTTCGACGGCGAATATCCCACCGGATATCGAGGGCGTCACGCTCGGAATACGTCCGGAGGACGTGTATCCGGCCGCCATCGACTCCGAACTCGCATCACCTTCTCGCCGGTTCAGTGCGACTATTGACGTCCTCGAACCAGTCGGGGAAAAAATCTTTGTGTATCTCAAGGCGGACGACGGTGTTGAGGACTTCTCGGTGGGAGACGTAGACGACATCGAGGGTCGGCACGAATCGCTACTGATGAGCGTCGAACCGGATTACGACATTGAAGAGGGCGAGCGTATCGACGTGGTGTTCGACCGATCGAAGATCCATCTCTTCGAGACGATTTCCGGTAATGCCCTCGACCATGGTATCGATGATCGACCGACTACTGAATCGACACCCAACAAAAATGTATCGTAAGCGTCGGACGGTATGAGCACGTCGGATACCACGCTCGGCGAGTTCGTCTCACGTTTACGTCAGGAAATGTACACGGGATCGAATCGTTGTTGGCCCTGCACGGGGTTGAACGTCGGGTTACTCACCTGTCTTTCGATCCTCAGCAGCATCTTCATCACGCCTTTTTTCGGAATTGTGTCGTTTCTCATCGGCCTCACGGCTATCTGGCTATGAGGGTATCTCGTCCCGTACACGCCACAACTCACTCGTACACTGCTCACAGCACCACCCAGTGTCCGGAATGCTCCAGAACTGCCTCTTCACGAATCGATCGACGGACGCAGTGACGGCAGTAGAAATATCGATGCGCAGACCGTGTCAGGGATCATCGACGAACTCTTGGCAGCTGTCGTCCTCCGAGAGGACGAGCGGGGGTTATCACTGAACCCAGAGTTTCGCAGACAGTGAAGGTCAGAGATCGTCGGGGCACGACTGAACGAAAGGGACGAACTTGCGACAGCGCTACAGACGGCGGTTCCGTGGGTCGCCGAGGCGTCAGTCGTCACCGACGACGGCCGGTACTGGATCATACTCGCCGATGATGAAAATCAAATCAAAAACGAAACCTGGTTGTCGCCCTCAGCTGCTATAGCCGATCTCGCTGCAATCAGTACACTGACAACACGAACCAATTTCACCCCCCGGCGTAAAACGCTTTCTGCGCCACCACTCCGTCAGTTTCTGGAACAGTGTCCGGCGTGCGATTCGACGTTAGAAGTAACATCGCCCCACTCCTGCTGTGGCAGCCCTCGAAGCATTGCCAAGGGGATCGAATCAGTTCTCAGTTGCCCATCGTGCGATGAGATCGTTACCGCCTTCATGATACCAGGCGACGAGGACGCGTGATGTTCGAGGAGTGAGCAGTTTGAGCATTCCGTGAGCGATTTGATGGTCTCCGTCGTCCCGTCGCAACGGTTCCAGTCGGCGCATGAAAATAATAAAATATTTGGTATAGTAAACGAGCTTAAAACGTGTCTTATAAATCACCGCAATTCAATCTCAATCTTAGGACCCCACCCTTTATATACTATTACTAATTGGTAACTATATGCATGGCTTCCGAGAATGATAGTGGTAGGAACTCGATTTCCAACCACCGCTTCGTTCCCAGACGGAAATTTATGAGGTCGATCGGCGCAACAGGAGTCGCCGCGGGCGTCGCCGGCTGTTCGAGCGGGGGTATCGTCGGTAACAACGGCGATGGGACGGGGTCGGATGTCGGCGGTAGTGGCGGAACGACTATCGAATTCATTGTTAACGACGAGTGGGCAACTATTCAAGACCAGGTAAATAAGCAACTCCACAATGCAGGGATGCCCAAGAACATAACAGTCGAAATGTCCACCGCTGGGCAAACCACGGACGATCAACAAGTCCAGTATCGTCAGTGGCTAGCGGCCGGGCGGACTACGCCCGATATCATGTTCTTTGACAGTGGATGGACAATTCCGTTTATTGTCCGTGGTCAACTGCTCAATCTTGAAGAGGAACTCCCACAGGATCTTCTTGACCGAGTCCACAATAGATACTTCCCAGCGAGCGTCAACTCTGCAACGGCACCAAACGGAGACCTCTATGCATTCCCTATTTACCCAGATTTTCCGACAATTCAGTATCGAAAGGATTTAGTTCAGAATGCCGGGTATGACTGGGAGCAATACGCAACTCAACCAATGTCTTGGAAGCAGTTCTCCAACGAACTCAAAGACGTTTACGAACGATCCGACGTCGACTATGGGTTTAATACACAACACGTTGCTGCCGAACAGCTCTCGTGTTGTGTATTCAATGAGTATCTCTCCTCATGGGGAGGAGCCTTCTTCGGGAACCCTCAAAAGAATCTATATCAAAATATTGGAAAGCGGCCTATTACCCTCAACGAAAAACCAGTCGTCGATTCACTGAAGATGGCTCGTACATTCATTTATGGTTCGAATGTAACAAATACATTTGAAAGCTACGGAGGAAATATCGTACCTGAACCAACCCTCCAGTGGGATGTCGAAGCGGCACGGGCACCATTCACGAGTGGGAACGCCGTCGCACTCCGTAATTGGCCGTACTCAATCGCGATTAGCGGAAGTGAAGAAAATCTTGGAGACAAACAGGGCGTTATGCCGATGCCGTACGGGACGTCCAAAGGAAAATACCCCGGAACTGGCGGCTCAATTGCCGCACTTGGCGGCTGGCATGTTGGCGTCAATCCCAATACGGAGAAACTTGATGCAATCATAAAATTTTTACGAGCAATGACGACTAAACAATTTATGAAAGATACTTTCAAGACAGTTGGCTGGATGCCGCCTATCCCAGATGTGCTCACAGATTCGACTGACATTCCCATTATGGGGAAATTCGTCGACACGTTAGCTTACGCAGGCCAACATTCCATGCCTCGCCCAGTTACAGTGCTGTGGCCACAGCAGGCTGACGCAATTGAACAAGCCGCCAACTCCGCACTCTCAAACGATGGAAATCCGAGTGCTGCCATGAACAGTCTCAGTAACAGGATCGCTGCTATCGAAAATGACTTTCAAGGGTGATCTAATGGGGACCAAAAATCGTATGGACATGCTGCCGTACCGTGCAGATAGAGCCCTTCTTAATTGGATTGAGCGGCTCAGTGACACTCAGTTTGTCTACCTGATGCTACTGCCAGTGCTCATCTTATTAGGTTCAATGGCGATCTGGCCACTCGTCGAGACCTTTAGAATGTCTCTGCATGCTGACAATCTCACCAGTTCGAACGCAACCGGTATATTTGTCGGACTGGATAATTATGTGAAACTTTTATCTGGTGATGCGAATATACTCCTGCCAAGCCCCTTCTTAGATCTCTCGAAACCGTTAGCAAGCGCGGTGCCTGTAACGTTGATTTTCACTGCAATCGCAGTCGGTGTCGAGACGATTATCGGATTTGGAATGGCACTAGTCCTCAACAAACAATTCCGTGCTCGTCGGTGGGTAAGAGTGTGTTTGATACTCCCATGGGCAGTTCCGGTTGTCATTCAAGGGATGATCTTCTACTTGATGTTCACGCCCGGAGTTGGTTTTGCTGTTGAGCCACTTCAGCAACTCGGATTAATTTCCGGTGCACCCCTTTCTGACGGACAATCTACACTCATCGTTGTGATTCTATCGGATATTTGGAAACAATCGGCATTCATGGCGCTATTAATTCTTGCAGGACTGCAGAGCGTCGACCGAAGCCTCTATAATGTAGCGAAAGTCACCGGCGCATCGAAGTTCCAACAGTTTAGGACGATCACGTTCCCATTAGTTTTGCCGACACTTCTGATTGCTTTGCTGTTTCGTACGATTGCAGCGTTGAAAGTGTACGGGACGGTCGTAACAGTCGCAAATTGTAACACGCTTCCAACACTAACCTGTCTGGTCGTGACAACGTGGAACGCAAATCGGTTTGCATCGGCAGCTGCCATTGCCTTCATCATGGCTCTAGTCATTGGACTTTCACTACTCGGCTATCTGTTTAAGCTTCGTAACATGGACTACGGAGGGATCTAACATGGCAAAAGGACAAGTTACAGCCGATTCAGAGTCGAATAACGCCATCGAAACGCTCGCACAACGGATGCTCCAGAACCCAGAGTCGGTGTATCGAGTGCTGTTCTACGTCTTTACCGGCTTTTTTTTATGGATGTCGCTTTTTCCCTTCTACTGGCTCATGGTGCTATCGCTCACACCGATGAGTAACCTCTCCAATATGGGACTAGTACCAAATGGATTCAATCCCTCAGTATTCTTGACAGTTTTTGAGACGGTTCCATTTCACCACTATATCTTCAATAGTATGATAATTGCTGGATTGACTACAATTGTAGTTCTATTCATTGGCAGTATCGGCGGCTACGTCTTCGGGAGATACGAATTCCCAGGCCGGACGGTGCTAATGTTAGGTGTTCTGGTGATCTCGTATTTTCCTCCTGCATCGTTCCTGATTCCGTTGTTCAAACTTTTCACAGGTAATGTCGATCTGTTCGGGCTTCAATACCCTCAGATATATTATACTCCGGGAGCGGTCGTCTTTCCTCTAAGTGCATTAATTATGCCACTCGTGATATTCATTCTTGCTACATTTTATGGGCAGATTCCCGATGGCTTAGAGGACGCTGCCCGAATAGAAGGATCGACTCGGATTGGTGCATTGTTTCGAGTAATTGTTCCGCTGTCAGCACCCGGTGTCGCAACTGCCGGGATCTTGACGTTCATTATCGTCTACAATGAATTCTTCTTCTCGTACATGTTCCTCGGAAGCAATCCTCAAGAGTGGGGAGTAATTCTTCAAGGTATTCTCCGCTTCCAAGGGACTCGTGCACAGGCGTACAACATGATGGCTGCTGCGAGCCTGATCGGTGTGCTTCCGATGGCGGCGGTCGTCGCCCTCGCCCAGGACAAGGTCGTCAGTGGCCTCACACAGGGGGCGCTCAAGGAGTAATCCATCCGCAGAAATTTTCTTATCACTGATACCCGAATCCCTTATGACGATGATTGGCACGATGGACGTTATATATTTGGCATTCGGAACGTACCAATTCGGCTTCTGACTTTACGGTATCATCTCGTTCTACTACGACATGAAGCGGCAATACCCCCGTATCTCCGTGCACGTTGAGAACGAAGTCAGCGCAAACGTGAAGAACGGGAAGCAGCCGTCGATAAACTAGCGAAGTTATATGATCCAGCCGACGACGAATGACCGACGGTTATCGAGGAGATGCAGTATCCAGGGAAATAGTGGGCGAGATGTACGATGGTAGTCAGCGTTCTCCCACCGAATGTCGAAGTCGACATTCTCTCCCGAGAAACCAATTGTCGTCGTGTAGGAGACGCCGAGAATGGAGAGTGGGCGGACGCGAAGATAAGATCGACGACGAACTATCGCTTCGATCGGAGGAGTTACGATCACTGCCCGCGTCAGACCGAATCCAGACCCCCCATTGCACCTGGGTCCCGACTGTCCCACGCATATAGAGAATCGCCTTGAGCGGGACGGGCGTCGAGTCCGTCCGTTCTGCCCACGTGTACAACCTATTCGTCCACGACGCGATTGTGAGTTATCGAAGACAACGGTCATCTCGTTTTTCGGCAAACCCAACCGCAGAGGCAGAATAGACAAGAGTTATTAGATACCCATGTTCTGTCTTAGTCGATTTCTAACTATGACCTGTCGAGTTATCCAAGTAGGTACCGGTGGACAGGGCAAACACTGGTGTTCGACGTTCCTCCGCGAAAACGTGGACGACGAGCGTATCGAGGTGGTCGGCGCTGTCGATATCGATCCGAATCAACACGAGAACGCCATCGAACATCTTGGCCTCACCGAGGATCAGTGTTACACGGAGGTCGAGAAGGCCTTCGAGGATGTTAATGCTGATTTCTGTACGGTCGTCATTCCGCCGTGGCTTCACGAGGAGGTGGTAGACGCGGCCATTGAACATGACCTCGACATCCTGAGCGAGAAACCCATCGCGGATACGCTCGAGGCGTCCGTGCGAATCGCGGAGAAGGTCTCCCGCGCCGATGTGAAGATGGGCGTGACAATGAGCCATCGGTTCGACCAAGATAAGACATCGCTCCGTCGCCACATTCAAGGCGACGAGTCCGGACCGCTTGATTATATCGTCGGCCGGTTCACCTGCAATGCGCGATCGTACGGGGCGTGGGGCGCGTTCCGCCATGAGATGGAGGACGTACTCATGATCGAAGGTGCGGTTCACCAACTCGACTTCATCGCCGACATGGCCGGAAGCGACTGTGAGACGATTTACTCGGATACGTGGTGTCCCAAATGGGCTGAGTACGAAGGTGACGTACAGGCGCACGTCCACCTTCGGTTCGAAAACGGCACGCGGGCGATATGGGAGGGCGCGAAGGCGAACGCGGTCGGGTTGAACGGCTGGCAGAGTGACTACGTCCGCGCCGAGTGTCGGGACGAGACGCTTGTCCTCGATGACCGCGAATTGGTCCGGTATTCGTACGACCCCGAAGAGGAGCAGGTCGTCGGCGGACGCACGGCGGACGGCGAACCCGTAGCCCTCGACGAACAGGAAAAGTGGGGCAACACGTGGCTCGTCGAGCAGTTCGTCGATTGGCTCGACGGCGGCGAACCGATGGCGACCAATGTGCACGACAACCTGCAATCGATGGCACTGGTAGAGGCGGCGATACGGAGCAGTCGAACCGGGGAACTTGTGGACGTCCAGTCGTTGCTTGCAGATACTCGGGTCTCTGTGGAAGCTCAACTCCCACAAGTCGAGTAAATCAGGACCGAGACACTCGCCGGACCGACAGACGAGTGGTATTCACTGTTCCGACACCGCAAATTATATGGCTAAACCGTGAGATCCTCCCACATGGATGTCGGAGTCCTAACGGTCGCATTAGCCGACAAATCGATCGAGGACACGTTATCGTATCTCTCCGACCTTGGCGTCGGAGCCGTCGAACTCGCTTGCGGCGGATTCGTCGGCAACACACACCTCTCGAGAAAGGAGTACTTGGATGAAGAGGGTGCCCAGTCCGAACTACAATCATTGCTTGTCGAAAACGACTTGTACATCTCGGCGTTGGCGACGCATAACAACCCGCTGCATCCCGTTAAGGAACGCGCGGCCGAAGCGGACGAAGAGCTTCGTGAGACAATCCGTCTTGCGCGCCAGCTCGACGTAGACGCCGTAACGACGTTCTCGGGTCTGCCGGCTGGGGATCAGGATGACTCCGTCCCTAACTGGATCACCGCGCCCTGGCCCAACGAACACCATGAGGCCCACGAATATCAGTGGCAGGAGGTCGCTATCCCCTATTGGCAGGAAATTGAGACGTACGCAGACGACCACGGTGTGGACATCGCCATCGAGATGCACCCCAACATGCTTGTCTACGAACCGCACGGAATGCTCGAACTCCGCGAGGCCACGGGCGATCGCATTGGTGCAAACTTCGATCCGTCCCACCTACTATGGCAGAATATCGACATTACCAGCGCGATTCGTCTGCTCGGCAAAGAAGACGCCATTCACCACTTTCATGCCAAGGACACCAAGGTGTACGACGCGAACGCCCGCGAGAAAGGGGTGCTTGACACGACACCGTATACAGACGAAATCGACCGTTCATGGATCTTCCGCTCAATCGGCTACGGCCATGGCGAGGCGTTCTGGAAGGACGTCGTCTCTGCCCTCCGAATGGTCGAGTACGACGGTACACTCTCCATCGAACATGAGGATTCACTCACATCATCGACGGAGGGATTGGAGAAGGCAATCGACGTACTGGGCCGAGCGGTGTTCAAATCGAATCCCGGCGACGCGTACTGGGCCTAAGGTAGCGCGATGGAGAAACCACTCTCTATCGGGTCCTCGGCTACCGATTCATTGGCAAAGCCCACGCGAACACGCTCGAACGCCTTCCGATGTTTTTCCCCAACGCCCGGCAGTCAAACAGTCGGTCTTCGTCGGTTGCGACAAAGAGTCAGTCACTGGGACGGCCCCGACCAGCTCGGGTACGAATCGTACGGGACCGACTGAGAGACGGTTGTGGACGATGTCGACGTTTACTATAATATCCGTCATATGGCGGGTTCATCAAGCAGTGGCTTGCCGAGATTGAGAAGTCGTCTCCAGTCACGATATTGAGGCCGAAATCCACTAGATCTCCCGCAAGTGAAGGTATACAACCGCTGTTGCTCCCTCGGACCATGTGCACCTCTTTGAGGAAGACGGCGAAACCGTCCACAATCCGCCCGTCTACACTACCTGAAAGCGGGTCGCAATCGATTTTACGCCGGCTGCAACCACACCGTCATCGCACCGGGTTCGCGGTTATCCCACGCGAAGTACGGGATCGCGGTAATCGCTACATCGTTTTCCTCAACATCATCTCGCGGCCGATACAGCAACTCAGCCCACTTGTCGGGGTCGCTCGCACGACCGTCCGCGGTGAGGACTGTCAGGCCGTCGAGAAGGTCTGCGTCGTACTTTGCTTCGACCGCGGCACTGGCCGGTAGCGCGAGGTGTTCGACGGGGACCGAATGATCGACCGCTTCGACACAGTACACGAGCGGGCCACGCCGGAGCGCTACGCGACCGGCAATCTCGCGAACCTTTGGGTGCGCCGTCAGCACATCGACTGGATGCGAGAATGTAAGTCGGAACTGGTCGCCCGCTGTCCACGAGCGTTTGATGGAGATATACCTATTGTCGTGGTCGGCTTCGATCGGTTCACCGTTAACAGTCGTGTCGACATCGTCTGCCCACTCGGGAACGCGGACACGCAGGTCGAACGCGACTGGGTCCTCATGCGTGAACTCGATGGTTGTCTCCCCCTCCCAAGGATAGTTAGTCGATTGAGTAAAGGAGATGGTCTCGCCGTCGAGCTCCGTCGCTACGTCACTCCCGACGAACTGGTTCACGTATAGCGCGTTCTCGGCGTCGGATCGGGCGTAGAGGTAGCGGCCGAGCGAGGCGAGTAGCCGTGCGGCGTTGGGCGGGCAACACGCAACGTAAAACCACTCCTTCCGGTGGTGGTCCCCCATCGTCTCAAGCGGATTGACATAGAAGAACCGGTCGCCGCTGACACCGATACCAGCTAGGAAACCGTTGTACAGTGTCCGTTCGATTAGCTCAGCGTGCGCCGCGTCTCCGGTCAATTCGAACAGGCGGCGGTTCCAGAAGATGCTCCCGATGGCCGCACACGTTTCTGCGTACGCCGTCTGGTTAGGGAGGTCGTAGTCCTCGGTGAATCCCTCATGTTCGTGTTCGGACCCGACCCCTCCGGTGACGTACATCCGCTTGGTCGTCATGTTCTCCCAGAGACGCGTGACGGCCTCGAACAGTTCATTGTCCGCTCTCTCCTGGAGGAGCGAGGCCACGGCCGTGTAGTAGTAGGTCGCACGCACAGCATGTCCCTCGATGGTCTCCTGCTCCCGGATTGGACGGTGGTCCTGCGCGTAGCTCCCGTCATACTCATGGTCCACGAGAAAGTGCTTCCGCGCGACGTCGGCAGATCGCTCGCCGTGGTGGACGAATTCCGCTCCTGCGATCTGGTCGATGTTTGCAAGTTCGTCCGCCAGCGGGGACGGGTCCTGTCCCCGGGCATCGACGAAGTACTCGGCGAGATCGAGATAGCGCTCCTCGTCGGTGACGCGGTAGAGTTTGATCAGCGCGAGTTCAATCTCCTGGTGCCCCGGCACGCCGCTGTCGGCGTCGGGACCGAACTGTCGGTCGATGAGGTCCGCAAACCCGCTTGCGACATCGAGCAAGTCCTCGGAACCGGTTGTGTTGTTTTGTGCGACTGCGGCCTCGATGAGATGGCCGGCACAGTACAGTTCGTGCATAATACTCAGGTTCTCCCACCGCCGTTCAGGCTCCTCCAGCATGAAGTACGTGTTGAGGTAGCCGTCCTCGGCTTGGGCCGCCGCGATCAGATCGATAACCTCCTGGATCCGCTCTTCCAGATCCGGGTCGTCATCGCACGCGAGAACGTAGCTCGCCGCCTCGAGCCACTTGTATGCGTCTGAGTCGATAAACATTGGCCCTTCGAACCCGCCAGTCTCGCCGTCGACGACGCGACGGAAGTTCTCTAGGCACCCGTTCTCTTGGAGCTGCTCGTACTGGTGTGCAATCGTCACCTCGCGGTTCGTTTCCAAGCGCGCGTTCCAGAACTCATCGTCTATCTCAACGTCACCGAGTGGTAGCGACTCCGCTGTCGCCCGTGGTCCGGCTGGCATAGCGTATGAAAATCACTGGTAACCGACTAATAGCTATCCCATGTACCCGACCCGGTCGAGCGCGAGTGTAAAAATTTGTATTCTTGTGCTATGTGTGTGATTGTTCATCTATGACCGCTCCGCAGGATTCGGTCCGTATCCAAGACGTGGTGATTAACGACGACTTCTGGACACCCGGGGTGACCAGAAACCGCGAGGTGACGATCGAATACCAGTACGACCAGCCTGAGGAGTCGGGCACGCTGGAGAACTTCCATCGCGTCGTCAAGGGGAAGACTGGCGGCTTCCAAGGGTGTGGTTTCAGGACAGTGAGAACGGGGTGATAGACTGCGACATTCAGCCGAGGTATTCGATCAGCCGGTCGACCAAAGCGTCGCAACTGGGACATCTCCGTAGAAGTCGGTCACACGGAAAGTGCAGTAGCAGACTGGACCTGGCCCTGTGCGCGGACGACCAGGGAACTCCCCCAATTCACAAACCACCCCTCGACGGATCCAACATCGACATCGTCCCCGGTGGTGAGATTTCTCACGAGATCAAACGGGAACAGGTCCCTATTCGCGCATTCGAAAATGAGTGGGCAGCCTACCGACGCGGACTCCGTCGCGAAGACCAACAGCAGTTCGACCAGCTGTTCGAGCATATCCGAGCACACGCGGACGCCAGTGGCTATCTGAACCACACGAACCCGTTCTATCCAGCGATGATGTCGATCGCGCTCGCTCACGAGCGTCGACTCGATACCCTTGAAAGACGACTCGCACAGCTGGAAGCAGCGAATGCGCACGAGGAGGAGTGAGCGATGGTCTACGAAATCGATTACCTGGACGATGTGTACGAGTGGTCGCTCACACCCGACGGTCCCGAATACAGACGTGTAACCGACTACACGCCGACGCTGTACGCAATCTACGATGGTCAGGGTGAGGATGGACTCGCTGCTCTCCGTGCTCGACTCACATCTTCTCCACGTGTTGAATTGCTCTGCATCGGAAAGTGGCGACGGGGATTCCGCCACGACCACGAAGATACCCCCACGATTGAGGTCACCAACCTAGATGCAGTACTTCCGATTGCCCACCAGATTCGCAAGCTCGGACGACCGGGCGAGTACAAGTGCTTCAATGTCGACTTCTCGCGCGAATTCCGCTATTGCCTTGAGAACGATCTTGATCCGACTCCAGCACAGACTCCATCGACACTCTCAATCGAGGTCGAGCCAGTTGAATTAGCGAATCCACCGATCACGGAACTCACGATCGACGATGAGACAGTAAGCGGCTCACCGACAGCCATCCTGCACGCTGTTTAGCATCGAATTGAACGAGCAGATCCGGACGTGCTGATCCTCTCGTCGAGCGAACTCATTCCCGTTCTGTACGAGACCGCCGACGCACACGAGATGGATCTCCAACTCGGACGCCTGCCCGGCTGGCAACAGTTAGCCTCGAAATCAACATACGAAAGCTACGGGAACGTCGGCCACTCACCCGCGCGATGCAACATCCCCGGTCGGGCGATCATCGACAAATCGAATACGTTCTTCTTCGCCCAGTCGGGGTTAGACGGCTGTCTCGACATGGTCCGACGCTCAGGCAAATCATTGCAAGAAGTCGCGTGGGCGTCGATCAGCAACGTGCTCACAGCAATCCAGATCCGCGAAGCTCGTGAGCAGGATGTACTCGTCCCGTGGAACTCCTGGCGTCACGAGTTCTTCAAACCACTCACAACGCTCGATGACGCCGATCGGGGGGGCTTCACGTTTTCACCGGAGGTGGGCTTTCACGAAGACGTCCACGAGCTCGACTTTTCGAGCCTATATCCGAACATCATCTGTGAGTTCAACATCAGCCCCGAAACGATCCGCTGTGAGTGCCATGCAGATCGTGAGGATGTCCCCGGGCTCGGGTATTCGATCTGCGATGAGCAGGGGTATCTCGTTGACGTGCTCCAGCCGCTGATCGACGCCCACGACGCGTTCAAACGCGAGATCTGTGAGACAGATGATCCTGAGTGGACCGCAACCCTGCAAGCTGGTCAGATGCAATAAAGTGGATTTTGGTGAGCTGCTTTGGGTATCAAGGCTTCTCAAACGCGAAATTCGGCCGGATTGAGTGCCACGAGGCGATTAACGCCTACGCACGGAAGATTCTCCTCGACGCAAAGGAGATATTCGAGGCGAATGAATGGCGCCTCGTTCACGGAATTGTTGATAGTCTGTGGGTGACCGCAAATGACGATGAAGAGCAAACGCCATTAGAGGAACTTGCTACCGCGATTACTGACCGTGTGGGCACTCGGCTTGAGTATGAGACAGCATTCGAGTGGGTAGCGTTCGTCCCGCTGCGCGATAGCGAGCAAGGCGCGCTCACCAAGTAGGAAAGGTTGCAGAGACGGATGGCGAAGTGCGTCGATGAGTATCAACAGTACACGCGGACGGTTGCCGCCTCGAACGGGCCGACGACGCGGGATTAGATCCGCAGCCTGGCCAAGACGTCTCCTACGATGTCGTCGACGAGTCGAAGCGCTCCCGCGACCGCGTTGCGCTTGCGCATGAATTGCCAGAGGGGTATGATGTGGAGTTTTATGTTGAGCCGTTGCTTCGAGCGGCAGAAAGTGTCTGTTCGCCACTTGGCTGGCGTCGTGACGAAATTGCAGAGTACTTAGCGGAGCGGACGACGTCGACGCTGTCAGCGTTCCACTCGTGATGAGTGCCTCGCCGAGGTCGTCGGATGACTTCTATAGTAGTCGTCAGAAGTAGTTGCTCATATCTGGAATAGAAAGTCGGCCAAGTGCAGTGTCGATCGCTGTGTTGAGTTCGTCGAGAGACTCAAAGAATCGGTTGCCAAGAGCGTCTTTCAGTTGTCTCCAATACTCTTCAACCGGGTGTAACTCCGGTGAGTACGCCGGCAATCTCACGAGGGCGAGGTCGTCACGGGCCGTAAGGTCCGTGACGGACGACGCTCGGAAATACGATGCTCCATCGAGTACGACAATCAAATCTTCTTGGAATTTTTCACACAATGCGAGAATGAAGTGTTTCGCGTGATCGGCAGGTACGTACTCCTCGAATCGTGAGAAGAAGCGATCACCGAGAACGGTGATCGCACCGAGTAAGCAGGTCCAGTCACGTTGCCCAGAGAGTTCGACTGATGGACGCGTGCCGCGCGGAACCCACGCGACACGCGGCTCAACTTGCACGGATTTCTTGGTTTGGTCGATACAAACTACCGTGGCGTCCATCTCTCGTCGCTTTGTTTGAGGTCGTCGTGAAACCCGTCTCGGTCTTCAGGCTCGGCTTCGGCGGCTGTTCGACGAGGTTTTTGGTAACTCAATCCCGCTTCTTTCATCAACCGTCGGCAGCTGGGGGTTGAGCAGTCAACGTCGAACGTTTCTTCGAGGAAATCCTCGAGGAGCGCCGGCGCGTCGATCCCTGCTTCAGTTGGCGGTTGCTGAAGCGTTTGTTCCAACTGGTTCTGTTGTTTTTCGGTGAGCTTACGCGGTCTTCCTGACCAATGATCGTCCTGAACAGCCTGCTTAAGCGGCTCTGTTTCGAGCCGCTTGAGCCAGCTGTAAATCGTTCGTCTCTGCACACTGTACCACTCGGCAAGTTCAGTTTGTGTGACACCGTTTTTGTACGCAATCGCTGCGGTAAGCCGTTGTGTCGGGTTGTTTTCTTCAACTTCGTTGAGCGCCCGCTGAAGTTCCTCGACAGAGAGTTCGTCGAGATGGTCCATGAGTAACCACAAACGCTTGGGTTGAAAGTTCTAACATCTATTATAGTTGCTCATGTTGCTCGTAGACTTGCTCAAAGAGATTTAGACACGCGAAAATGGCTCAAAATTCTCGATGTGCACAGTAAGTGACTCCTTTTCGTATCATGCCGTGTCCGTGTAATCGTCCCATGGAGCACGGTCTAAGTTACGGCCGAAGCTAGTCTATTTCCTAATATAGAACGAGCTGTCTCAAGAGGTGAACCATGTAGAACGAGCTTTGTCATGAAGGTGCGCAGCAAAAATGGCAGAACCAGGGCGCTGAACTGCATGTTGATACTCGCTTCCAACGAAGATGCCACCATCGAGGAACCAGATAGCGTGTATCGAAGTCTTCTGAGTAGAGGACCTGGTTATTTGCTATCGCGCGGATTAGATTTGTCCGGAGACTGTACATCGGTTTTAAACTACCTCTTACAGACATACGGTTGTCAAAGGTTCTTTTCAGGCCAGTTATGTGTACTGATCCTACGAAGCAAGAGCTTACAAGTACAGAATCGTGATAGCAATGATCTGCATATCGTGTTGTTATCTTCTGTATTCCCTTTTCTCCCCCATATCCTCTAGAATTAGACGCCTCGTTCTCATTAACCCTCAATAATAGACCAGCAATTATGGAATTAGGTGCAGTATTAATCGATAAACTCAGTTTCAATACAAATTCGACTTTGTCCTGACTTCCCATTCAAAATTTGCAGATTTTGCTCTAGTAGTTGGTATTATTAGGAATTATTTGCCCAGTTCGCACTCCATACATCTCCCTGGTTGCAAGGGTGAGTGGCGATCAATACTGATCATAGTCCAGTAATACTAAAATAAAGGTTTATTATCGCTTTAGATGTGTTTAGAAGCTTTGAAGATTCCAGTATTACTGGAGATCCGTTGATATATTTGAGATGTCAAACAAGTCTCTGTACCCTGTTGATCATTACTAGAAAGTACTAGCAATATAATTATGTATAATTGATGTTGAGTTCGATCACGTTAGCGGCGGACTTGAGTTTCTCTGGAAACTTTTCTCGGTATAGGTCGCCCTGAAATCGACTCGTCGGGCCCGAGATGCTGATGGCACCTTCAACTTCACCGTCCTTATTAATAATCGGAGTAGCGACGCATCGGAGTCCTTTAAGCCGCGCCTCGTCATCGAAAGCTACCCCTTTTTCTCGTACGTGTTCTAACCGCGAAAAGAGCGTATCACGTTCTGTAATCGTATTCTCCGTCGTTTCCGGGAGTCCATATCGATCAATGATTTCGTTGACGCGTTCACTGGATAAGTGTGCGAGGATTGCCTGTCCGAGGGCCGTATTATGCAGGTAAACGCGATGACCTATGTAAGAATCAGATTTAACTGCGTTTTCCCCGTTCGCTCGGTAGAGGTAGATCCCACGACCGTGTTGTTCAACGAGTAAATTAGTCATCTCACCAGTTTCTTCGGCGAGTTCGGTTACTTCGTCTTTGCTGGTCTGGTAGAGTAGTTCTTTGTGTCGAGCGTATCCTCCGAGATCAAGGAGTCGGAGTCCAACTTGGTACGTATTGCCATTCTTGACGACGTACCCGTCGTGTTCGAGCGTGTTTAGGTAGTTATGGATACTACTTTTCGAGAGCGAAAACACATCTGTCAATTCGGTCACTGTTGCTTCGTCGCGTGCTTTGATCGTTTCCAAGATCTTGAAGGTTGTGCGGGCTGTCTTGACCATTGTTTTGTTGTTTTGGTCGGCCATAGTTACTCTGCAGTGTCAAACCATAATAAATCTTCATTAAGCTATTCTGGATAACAGTGTTTCTTCCCTCGGACGCTTTTCGAGAGATACCACTGTTGTATTACGAGACATTGTGAGACACAATATTGATATTCCCTCAGTGAAAATTGATATTCGAATTACCTATGAGTTATCGCGCAGCGATTATCGGCACAGGCGGAATTGCAGGTATGGGAATCCTTGGTATGCACGACACGGATGCAATTGGCAAGGAGAAGATTCGAGCCAGTCACGCGGGAGGGTACGATGCCACGTCTGATATCGAGTTAGTCGCAGTGGCTGACGTTGACGAGGAAAACTTGACGACGTTCGGTAACGCGTGGGGAATTCCCCCCGACCGGCAGTACCTTAGCCACGAATCGATGCTGAGCGAGGAAAACCTCGATGTCGTCTCGGTGTGTACACCGTCATTCCTTCACCACGACCACGTCGTCAGTACCGCGCGCTCGGCAGCCGCTCCCGATGTAATCTGGTGTGAAAAGCCAATCGCCTCGTCGGTTTCTGACGCCGAAGAGATGATCGATGTCTGTGAGGAGGAGAACACGAAACTTGTGGTCAACCATTCGTTCCGGTTCACAAACAAGCTTCAACAGCTGTACGCCCTGCTCCAGGAGGAGCGACTGCTCGGTGAGGTCCATTCCGTCTCGACCCAATTTCGGATGGAACTGTTGCGCAACTCCACGCATCTGCTTGACACGCTCGTCTATCTGCTCGACTCACGTGCAGAACGTGTCAGTGGCTACATCTCCGGCGAGAATGAGGCAGTCGAATCGCTCAACGTCGGTCTCGAAGTTGACGACTCGGCCGGCGGTGGGTTTGTGCTAATGAACGACGGGACGTTCGCCACCATTGACTGCACTATTCCGCGATCCCATTCATCGATGACTCTCCAGTTCATTGGGAGTGATGGGAAGCTCTATATGAATAACGACGACGGTGAGTGGCGCTACTGGCGACTGGAGGACAGCGACCACATCGAGACACCGCTCCCCGGGATTGAGAGCGCTTGGACGTGGAATGAGGACTACCAGGGCGCGTTCGCCAACGCCGCCTGCCACGTCCAGTCGCTGCTCGACGGGACGGCAACAAATGCGTCGACGGGTCGCGAAGCGTTGCGTTCACTCGAAATCATCGTCGGCTTCTACGTTTCGCACTACACCGGAAGTCAGGTCAATATCCCGCTGGAGCGACCGCTCCGCGATGTCGAAATCACGTCCTGGTGAATCAGTGGTCAGCTAGCTGGTGCGAAAAAGCAGTGTCGTCGCGGAGCGTTACTCGTAGACGTGGACGCTACCGGTCTGGTTGTCCATGATGTAGTCCCAGGCGTACTCGACACCGAGTCCGGGGCCGTCGGGCACCGTGACCATGCCGTCGTCGTCGATGGTGTCGATCATGTCTGAGTAGTCACCCTCGTACACTGGCGGCTGAGTGTTTGGACAGTCGGGGTGAACAAGTGCGAGTTCGTAGTAGTTGGTGTTACGGATCGCGGCGATACATTGACGTTGTGCCGGGCCTAGTGCGTGGAATTCCGTGTCGATACCGAAGGCTTCAGCGACATTCGCACGCTTCATCGCGCCTGTGATGCCTGCGTCGTACTCAGGATCGGCCCGCAGGAAATCCGTCGCCTCGTTGGCGAGGAAGCCCGTGGCTGGCTCCAATCCGCGAACGTGCTCGGTCTGGAGGATCGAAATATCGATATTTTGATAGATCTTTCTGTGAGCGTGTTGTGAGATACCGTCATCGCGGTAGGGGTCTTCATACCAGAAGAAACCGGCCTCATCGAGCGTGTGGCCGAGTTTCAGCGCGTCGACAAGCGTTTCGAGTTCGCAAGCCGGGTCGCACATTAGGTCCACTTTGTCGCCGACACGACCACCGAGCAGCAGTGCGGTTTCAATCTCACGGTCGAGGTCGCGTGAGCCTTCGCTGCCGCCCCAGCCGTGGATCTTGAACGCCTGATAACCCATTTTCAAACACTCCTCGGCGAACTCGGCGAACGCTTCGGGAGAGTCTAGTCCGCCGTTTTCGTCGCCGTGGTAGGTTGAGGCGTATGCGGGGAACTCGGTACGGTAGGTTCCTAGCAGTTCGTGAATCGGCACGTCGTAGTACTTGCCAGCCAGGTCCCACAGCGCGATGTCAATCGGATCCACTCCCATCCGGTCGTACTTTCGCAGCGCACGTTTGATCTCACTCCAGTGTTTCTCACGTTCGATCGGGTTCTTGCCCACGAGGTAGTCGGCAAACATGTTAATCTGAGCTGCGCCAGGGGAGTTGCCGCCGACGTACTCACCCGTGATGCCTTCGTCCGTGTGAACTGTCAATGCGAACAGTTTACGCTCCGTGACTTCGCCCGGCTCGTACACGAGGTTGAAGCCGTGCTGGTCGGTGCCAACGTTTGCGATCGGGTATGCAAACTCCACCGATTCGATCCTGGTAATTTCAGGTGCCATATCAATTCCAGATATAGCACAGGATTAAATCTCTGTGTTTCGACCGGTTGACGACCGGTGTTTTGAGAAAAATCATAGACAATTATTAAATATTAATTACATCTTGGGAAAGCTTCATCTACCACTATGCCGAAGTTTCACACGGTCATGATTGACGAAGAAAGGCGGCGAACCCTCAGAATTATTGGCGCAGCCGGAATGACCGGACTTGCAGGATGCACTGGTGGCGGTGGAAATAATGAAAGCAGCGGCAACGGTGAAGGTGATAATCCCAATGCGATATCGTGGTGGAACATCGACGTCCAGGGCACTGCCAAAGAGGCGGCTGCAAAGCTTGAGAGCATGTTTGAAGAGCAGACGGGCATCCAGGTTGAACAGACAAAATACGAGAACACGCCCTACAAGCCAGCTGTCTCGAACGCGCTGGGAACGGACGATGCCCCGGATCTGTTCTACATCTGGCCCGGCCCGAATCGACTCGGCCGATACGTTCGTAACGGGAACGTTATTCCACTTGACGGCGCCCTTTCAAAAGAGCAGAAGAATGCCCAGATTCCGGACGCGATTCGCGGAGCACAGTACAAGAAAGATGAAATTCTGTCATGGCGAGATAATAGCGGAGAGATGTACAGTATCCCGTACGACCTGGCGGGCATCCCGATCTGGTACAATAAGAATGTACTCAGCGAAGCTGGTGTCGACCCAGAACGACTTAAACACGCGACGGACATCACGTGGAGCGAGTTCCTCGACATCTGTTCGAAGCTGTCCAACGCTGGCTACACGGCGATCGAGTGTGGGAACCGGAACAGCTGGACTATCGGTCACTGGGTCTCGGCGTTCATGATCAAGGCGGCAGGCGTCGACCACTACTACAACGCGGCATTCGGGCTGGAAGGTGCGTCGCTCACCGACGAGCCCTTCCAGACGGCCCTCTCGCGGCTCAAACAGTTGTACGACAATGGCTACTTCAATCAGGACATCAACTCCCTGAATAACAACGAAGCTGCGGCCCTGTTCTTCAGTGGACAGGCCGGCTTCTGGTCCCAAGGAACGTGGGTCAGCGAGGTTATCTCCTCACAGGCTCCCGACGACTTTGCTGGGATTCCTGACGTCATGGACTACATGTGGTGGCCAGCTTTCCCAGACGTATACGAGAACAGCGAGAACGAGCGGATGAGTGTCGTGCCCAATTCCACGGTTGCCATCAGTTCCCAAGCTGCCAAACGTGGCGACGAGCACCTTACCAAGGTCAAAAAATTCGCGAGCTTCTTCGGCAGTCTCGACGCGCAGAAAGCCTTCTTCGAGATTACGGGGTCGCCCGTTACGCGAACCGACGTGTACGACGAGGTGGATATGTCGCCAAGTCAGCAGACGACCACCGCCACGGTCGGCCAGCTTCAGTCTGCCGATGAGGTTGGGATGGTGTTCGACGTTGCCTTCCTCCCCGAGACGACCGAAGCGTTGTTATCGGGCGGTCAGGAACTGTTCACCGGTACCTCCCCGTCGAAGGTGTTGCAGAACGTTCAGAAAACGAACCAGGATGCACTCTCAAACCTCTAGTGAAGCATGAGCACCGAAAAATCACGGAGCGATGTTCGGGTCACCGTCTCTTCAGCGCTAGATGCGACGAGAGATTTTATCGAGGATCATCCCCACTGGCTGTTCCTCCTGCCCGCACTCCTGATCTACCTCCCGTTCCTGGTAATACCAGCACTGGGCGTCTTCGGGCTTAGTACGTTCCAGTGGTCTGGCCTGGGCGACATGTCGTTCACCGGCACCGAGAACTTTATCGGAGCTTTGACTGATTCCGTTGTTAGAACATCGCTGTGGCACAATGTCGAGATTGCATTCTGGAGCCTCATCCTGCAAGCGGGTATCGGGCTGGCGTTGGCACTCGCCATCTACCGCCTCTCGGACCGCCTTCGGCAGTTCTTCCAGGTCGTGTATCTACTCCCGATGACGCTCATGGCGGTGGCCGTCTCAATGATCTGGGGATATATGTACAACCCGTCATACGGGGTTCTGAACACAGTCATAGAGGAGATCGGTATCAACTGGAATCCGCTGTGGCTCGGCAGTAAGAGCCTCGCGTTGTACGCCATCATTATCGTAGCGACGTGGCAGTGGACCGGATTCCGAGTCGTCCTCTGGCTCGCTGGACTCGATAGCATCGACAAAAGCTTGCTCGAAGCGGCACGTATGGACGGTGCCGGCCCACTACAGCGGTTCCGTTACATCACGCTGCCCCTGCTTAAGCCGGTCGCCATCTTCATCACCATCTACACCGTTATTGGCTCGTTCAACTCATTCGTGTATGTCTGGGTCATGACCAGCGGTGGTCCCGGACACGCCAGCGAAGTGATGGTCACGTGGATCTACAAGAACGCGTTCCTCCAGTCGAACTTCGGGCAGGCCGCGGCCATCAGCGTTCTGCTGTTCGTAATCGTCCTCGTACTCTCTCTGGTGAACATGCGCCTCGGTGATCGCGAGGCTGGAGGCGTGAACCCATGAGTGTAGGTTCCGACTACGCAGATCCGATTCGAGAGACCGCCGCGGAATTGTCCGGTAAGCTCTCGGCCCTGTTCGTGTTCGTTGTGGCGGGTGTGTTTCTCGTCCCGATACTGTTGTTACTCGTAACGAGTGTCAAATCGAAAACCGAGATTTTCACCAGTCCGCTGGCGTTACCTCAAGAGCTTCAGATCGAGAATTACGCCAATGCCTGGACGACCGGCGGATTTGACCAGTACTTCATGAACAGCGTTATCGTCGTCTCGATTAGCCTCGTGTCGATCCTGCTGTTGGCGAGTCTGGCAGCGTACGCGCTCGTCCAGTTCGACTTCCCGGCAGACGACTTCATGCTGGTGTTCTTCCTGGCAGGGTTCATGATCCCGCCTCAGGTGTTACTCGTTCCGCTATATACCATCATGAACGCGCTGAATCTATTGAACACTTACTTCAGCCTCATCTTCGCGTATGTGGCGTTCGGGCTTCCGTTCTCGGTGTTCCTGTTGCGGCAGTTCTTCGTTACGATTCCGGACACCTACGCCGAAGCCGCGCGCATGGATGGCTGTACCGAGTTACAAGTATTCTTCCGCATCTACCTGCCGCTGTCGATGCCGGCACTGGCTGCCGTCGCTATCTACCAGTTCGTGTTCCTCTGGAACGAGTTCCTGTACGCAATTATCTTCATCACCGACGACGCGAAGCGGACATTACCGGCCGGTCTCATGGCTTTCCAGGGCCAGTACGCCGGTGACTGGGCGCAACTCGCTGCTGGGATCGTCATTGCGGTCACACCGACCGTACTCTTCTTCCTGGTCTTCCAGCGGCAGTTCATGCGCGGCATCTCGATGGGGGCGACGAAGGGATAGGCCTCCTCGGCGTCTCGTTATCGACGTCCTTCGTTCTTCGCTTCTCGTCTCTCAATTAGCTGCAGAACCGGAATGACTATTGAGACCGCCTCACATTATTCGGACGTGACTTCGTCAGCCCCAAGTTACCTCGACGAGTACGAACAGCAGTATGAAGAGGACCCACGACAAGCAGCGCGCGAGTGGTTCGCCGACGCGAAGTATGGTCTCTTTCTTCACTACGGATTATACTCGCTGCTGAGCAATCATGAGTGGGTCCAGTATCACGAACGAATCGAACCCGCCAACTACGCGCAACTCCAGCACCACTTCACTGCGGAGTCGTTCGACGCCGAGCATATCGTCGAGTTTGCACAGGATTGCGGGATGAACTACATCACGTTCACCGCACGCCATCACGAGGGATTCTGTCTCTTCGAAAGCGACTACACGACCTACTCAGCTGTCGAGGCTCCGGCGGGCCGCGACCTCGTAGCCGAACTGTCTGATTCATGTCAGGAAGCTGGCCTAGGACTCTTTCTATACTACTCGCACGGGTACGACTGGCATCATCCGCACGCCCCGAACCGTGACGAGTGGGGTGATCCGGTCCGCCCCGCCTACGACGAGCAACCTGGATGCTATGCCGACGCTGGCCACGATCTCGACATCTACCTCGACTACCTCGAGTCCCAGGTCGAGGAATTGCTCACCCAGTACGGTCCAATCGCCGGCATCTGGCTCGATCCGTCCTATCTTCCGCAAAGAGATCCAGAGAGATTCGCCAAGGCGTTCCACCTCGAATCGTTGTACAAGACGGTCCGCGACTCTCAGCCCCAGACGCTGATCAGCTACAAGGAAGGCGTCACTGGAACAGAAGACTTTGTCACGCCAGAACATGAGACGGGTGCACGCGACGTACTCGGCGAGGTGTGTACGACGATGATTCCCGGTGAGGCATACCGCGACGAGATGGCCGGACAGTGGGGCTACGGCGGCGAGGGCGGCCAAAACCAGCAGCAAGTCTCGACCTCGTGGGGCTATGCGAAGGCGGCTGAGGGGATACATCGCGACGCTGATGAGGTCTGGGAGAAGCTTTCGGCGACGCTGGCCGATGGGTACAATCTGCTATTGAACGTCGGGCCGCTCCCCGATGGCCGTCTCGACCCGGAAGATGTCGAGACGCTTCGTGCGGTCGGCGATCGAATCGAGTGCGAGGGGTATCCTGACTGATTGCCACGCGTAGCTTCCACTGGCGACCCTGTTGTATCGCAACTGACACCGTGTTCGACCGGCCGCACCGGTGGATTCTTGGAAACCCACACTATGCATTCAGTATGGTCGGCCACACTACGTACGACTACCGCGGTGAATCGGCTATCGTCACTGGCTCAACGAAAGGAATCGGTCGTGGGATCGCAGAGGGGCTCGCAAACGTGGGCGCGAACGTCGTCGTCAATTCTCGGACGGAAGACGACGTGACCGCGGTCACCGAGGAACTCGATGAACGAAGCGAGGGCGAGGTAATCGGCGTCACGGCGGACATGGCCAAGCTAGACGAGATCGAGAACCTCGTCGAGACGGCCATCGACGCGTTCGGTGAGATCGACCTGTTGGTCAACAATGCCGCTGTATGGCCACGGGAGGAGTCTTTCGCCGAGGCGTCGATCGAGGACTGGGACTTCACCATGAACGTGAACGTCCGGGCGCAGTACTACGCCTCGAAGCTCATCGCGGCTCACATGATCGACCAGGGCGTTGAGGGTTCGATTATCAACCACACCAGCCAGACTGGAGACCGACGAACAGGTCACCGTGGCTTATACGGTATTTCAAAGACCGCGATCAACGGTCTTACTTGGCGGATGGCCCACGAACTCGCCGAGCACGGCATCCGGATGAACGCCATCTCGACGGATGTGACTAAGACCTACCAATTACGCTACGAGGCTGAGATGATCGCCGAGAACGATCCCGATCGGACACCCGAGGACGTACTCAGAGAGTGGGGCAAGGCGCGCCCGATTGGCCGGCTCGGCCAGCCCGAAGACCTCGCGAACGCGGTGCTGTACCTCGCCAGCGACGCGTCGTCCTACGTCGTTGGTACGATCCTGCGTGTAAGCGGAGGCGGCAATCTGGAGTGATCCAATGCGATTTATTGACACACATACGCACGCTTGGGGCGTGAACACCGACGAACTCCCGTGGCAGGCCGAGGTGTTACCACCGGGGTGGAACGGTCCCTACACTGGACGTGATCTGGTCACGGATATGGATGCAGTCGGCGTCGACGAGAGCGTCGTTGTTACGACGCCACTGTACGGACGTGGCGTTCGCGCCAACGAGTACACGATGCGAGTAATCGAGGCCTTCCCTGACCGACTGTGGGGTGTCTGCCTCATGGACTTCTTTCAGGACAATCCCGAGCAGGTACGCGCGGACCTCCGGCGCGTCACCGGCCATGATCGGATATTGGGCGTGCGTATGCACGCCTGTCTCGAATACGCCAAGTACCCAGCCGAGTTGAACCGGACGGCCGACTGGATCCTCGACAATGCGCTCGAACCGGTCTGGGAGGAAGCTGCGGCACTCGACGCGGCCGTGTTCATCTTCCCGAAGGCAGAGCAACTGCCGATGGTCGCAGAAATCGCCGATGAGCATCCGGGCGTGCAACTCATCGTCGATCATATGGCGTTCCCGGACGAGATGACCGCGCCTGACGAGGCTCCGTGGAGGGCCTTCGAATCGGTGGCCGAGTGCGAAAACGTCGCCGTCAAGGTAAGTTCCCTTCCACGATCGGCCGAACGCGAGTGGCCCTACGAGGACTTGCACGGTTATGTCCGCGCTCTCGTCAAGTGGTTCGGTCCCGAGCGAATGATGCTCGGCTCGGACTACCCGTGGATGGACGACTGGGCAAGTTACGAGGACTGCCTTTCGTGGATCGAGGAGACGCCGTTTCTCTCCGCGCGCGATGTCTCGTATCTCTCGCACCGGACGTTTGAACGAATTCATGAGGTGTAGTTCGGCCGGACGAATTGTATTTATTGCCCAACATAATCTTCTTTAGCGACTCTACCGTTACCGTTGGTATGTCATCAGACACAGAACGAGCGGTGTATATTCAGCACATCGACTCCGAGCACAGAGACGAGTACCTCAAAGCACACGAGGACGTTCCTAAGGGTGTCTCACAGGCGATGAAACGAGGCGGGGTCACGGAGTTCGAACTGTACGTTAGAGACGATCTTGCCGTCTGTATTCTCGAAGCGGAGGACATTGGTGTCTACCTCGACGAAGTCGACGGCGACGAGGCGGTGGAGGAGTGGGAACGCTATGTCGCCCAATTCAAACGCGAGGGCGTCGACGTGGATGACGATGAAGAACCGATTCCGTTCATGGAGCGCATCTGGACGCTTTCGCGCGCGTCGGTGTAACAAGGAACAAGATTTATCATCGAATACGGTCACCTGTTTTCTATGGGCGACCTAGAGATAGCGAACCTGACCAAACAATTCAGTGACGGGTCCGGGACAGCGATCGTCGCCGTTGACGACCTCTCGATTTCGATCAAAGACGGCGAATTTCTTGTCCTCGTCGGTCCCTCTGGCTGTGGAAAATCGACCACGTTGCGCTGTATCGCCGGTCTCGAATCAGCGAGCGAAGGCACCATCTCGCTCAACGGGACCGATATCACACACCAGCGCTCTCGTAACCGAGACATCGCGATGGTGTTCCAGAACTACGCGCTGTACCCCCACATGACCTCGCGCAAGAACATGGGGTTCGGGCTAAAGATGGGGACGGACCTTTCCTCCGATGAGATCAACGAGCGCATTGAGAAGACTGCCAAGATGATGGGAATCGAGCAATTGCTCGACAAGAAGCCCAGGGAACTCTCCGGCGGCCAGCAACAGCGCGTGGCTCTTGGGCGCGCTATTGTCAGAGATCCGGAGCTGTTCCTGATGGACGAGCCACTGTCGAACCTAGACGCCAAGCTCCGCACCCAGATGCGGACCGAGTTACAGAATTTGCAGACAGATCTCGACGTAACGACGATCTACGTCACCCACGACCAGACGGAGGCGATGACGATGGGCGATCGGATCGCCGTTCTCAATGACGGTGAGCTCCAGCAGATTGGGACACCCTTGGAGTGTTATCACCTCCCCGCTAACCGCTTCGTCGCCGGATTCATCGGGTCGCCGTCAATGAACTTCTTCGAGATGATTCAGGACCGAGACGTAGGGACACTGGTCAACGACGAGTTCGAGTACTCCCTTGACGCCACGACCGCCAAGTTCATTGCTGAGGTCACGGACACCCTCACGCTGGGCATCCGTCCCGAGGACATCCGCGTCGCAGCCAGCGGGGACGAGAATGTCCTCACCGTCGAGGTCGATGTCGTGGAGCCACTGGGCGACCAGTCGTTCGTCTACTTCAAGGTCGGCGACCAGACGTACACGGCGAGTATCGACGGCGAGGAGTACATTCGAGAAGGGACAGAAATCAACGTGGTGTTCCCCCAAAAGCGGGTTCACGTCTTCGACCGCCAGACCGGTGAAGCAATCAAAAACCGTGAACCACCTGAGGCGGCCCAGGCCGAGGCGGTTGAGTTCCAGGACTCAACTTCGTTCGCCGTTAAGTAGTGCGACGGTTGGGTCGTCTCAGTGCGTGTTTTCAACGCTATTCAGTCGGATTGTGTATGCATGGTCGTGGTCGGGACGTTCCTGGAGTTCGATCGCGAGTCGGTCATCCGCGAGAGTGACGGTGAGTGAGCGATGTCCGTCAGCGGTCAGCAGTGTCGTTTCCGGTGCGTCGTCAAGGTCGATGTGGGCCGGCACCGACAGAGTTAGTTTGTCACCGGGCCAGCCGAGCGCGATTGCATAGAGATCACCGTCGTGGTGGGTGTAGCGCACTTTGGTGTCGCTGACATCGTCCTCGGCAACGAGCCAGGGGCGTGATCCGAAAATTGCCTCGCCGTTCACGTCGAGCCACTCACCGAGTGCCTGAAGGCGGTCCTTCTGTATGTCCGGAATCGTCCCGTCTGCTTTCGGACCGACGTTGATGAGGAGGTTGCCGTTCTTCGAGACGATGTCGACGAACGATTGGATCAATTCTTCGCGCGAGAGGTGATCGTCCTCGTCTTCCCCGGCGTTGTAGCCGAAAGAGTGGCCGATACCGCGATTACCCTCCCACGGCTCGTCTCGAAGTTCGTCGAACGTCGCGTACTCGGGCGTGATGAAATCGCCGTGCGTGTCCTCCGTCTCACGATTTTCGAGATCGATGGTCGGACCGATGGCGTCAGTCGAAGCTCGGTCGTTGACGGCGACTTCCTGGCCACGCTCGGCGGCGCGGTTGTAGTAATCGGCGATCAGCTCCTGAGTGTGCAGATGCTTGCCGTCAGCCTTGGGTACATCGAACCAGAGCATGTCGGGGTTGTATTTCCGGATCAACTCTCGATGCTTGGCGTTCATGAAGGCGACGTACTCCGAACCCGGTCCGCCCCGTTCTTCGCTAGGTCCACCTTTCTCGTAGTCGGGGTGTCCAAATTGGCCGTCGAAACCGGGCTGATAGTAGTTATAATTGGCGTGGTAAGAGGCAGCGAATCGAAGTCCCTGATTGCGAACAGCATCCGCGAGGTCGCCGACGAGGTCGCGCTCGGGTCCCATCTCAACGGCGTTGTACTTCGTGTAGTGGCTGCCCCACAGCGGGAAGCCGTCGTGGTGTTCGCCCGTGAGAACGACGTAGCCGGCTCCGACCTCGTCGAAGAGTGACGCCCATTCGTCGGGATCCCAGTTTTCGGCAGTGAAGTCATCGACGAAGTCGATATATTCGGCGTCTTCGCCGTAGGTTTCCTCGTGATACTCTTTCGTCGGCGACCCCTTCTCGTACATGTAGTAGGGGTACCACTCGGCGTACGGTGAGGCGTTCTCGCCACCGATTTCGGCGCCGGTCGGAGCCCACGCCGGGACCGAATAAATTCCCCAATGAATGAAGATACCCAATTTTGCGTCACGGAACCACTCCGGTAGCTCGTGAGAGTCTAACGACTCCCAAGACGGCTCATATTCAGCCATGTGATGAAAATCCACGCGGTGCAGGAAGTAGCTTTCGTTCGCGGTTTATTTCTCGATGTCGGTAAACTCACCTGGGAGACAATCTTTGAAGTGATCGCCGATATCACGAAGACCGTCTTTGGACCGACGTGTTTACTCACACGGAACATAGAGTTTTAAGAATCCTATTAATTGAGATTGGTGAGATGATGACGCTGAACTGATTGCTTGCTGTTTTCCAATGAACATGCTTGCGATGTGATCTCGAATATCAAGTACAAATTCGTCAAATCACAGTTACTGAGAGTCTATATCGCGAGAGTCAATTACTAACAAGAGGACGTGCGACCATAATGAACCGTACCGGAATTTTGATTACAACCATGCGGGTGTAATCGACAACGAAAAGAATGGAAATGAAGCTCGTCCTTCGGAATTAGTTCGTGATCGTAACCATTTGTAATCTCAAGTGTGCGTACTCTCCGTCTATCATCGTCGAACGTATAATCTGCGATCAGGCATTCGCGCTCCGTGTTCGCCCTCTCTCTCTGTCGGAACAAAGACGTTGAACTCCCATTCTGGCCACCTCGCTCCGACCACACCGTCCGCCGTCCGTAACCTCAACCAAACGAACGAGAGAACTGCGATCGGAACTGTCACTTCGTCCGGGCAACCGTCTGACACGTCACGGTACCAGCGGGCAGACTTCGCCGACGGCAGCAAGTAATCCGGTTCCTCAACCGGTAGAATATCCTGATAGGTGGGTCGTCCCCAACTATTATGCGCGCCCCCCTTGATGCACAGGTATGAAAACGCGTTCACTGGGCGAGACCGGGCACGACAGCACTGTGATGACGTTCGGTGCGATCGTGCTGAACTGGCTCGAACAGGAGGGGGTCGATCAGATGGTGGAACTCGTCCTGGATCACGGAGTCAATCACTTTGACGTGGCCCCGGCCTACGGCGACGCCGAACTGAAGCTGAGACCGAAGCTCCACCAGCACCGCGAGGACATCTTCCTCGGGTGCAAGACCCAGGAGCGGGGCTACGAGGGTGCGAAGCGGAAGCTCGAACAGTCGCTCGACCGCCTTGGCGTGGACACCATCGACCTGTACCAAGTCCATGGTCTGGAGTACGAGCACGAAATCGACAGGATCACGGCCGACGACGGTGTCCTCGAGGCGATGCGGGAGGCTAAGGCCGACGGCGTCATCGATCACATCGGGCTGACCAGTCACGGGAACCCCCAGCTCATCCTCGAGGCGATCGACCGCATCGACGACCTCGAGACGGTGATGTTCCCGCTGAACCCGGTTGTCGTCGGGAAGGACGACGAGGATCACGACTACCAGGCGGTGCTCGAGCGCGCGAACGAGGAGAACATCGGCACGCTCGGCATCAAGGCCTTCGCGAAGGGGTCGTGGCCGCCGACCGAGGAACTCCCCGAGCGGGACCGCCCGTACGCGAATTGGTATGAGCCCGTCGACACGTCCGAGAAGATCCGTGACCGGTTCGACTTCGCTGCCTCGCAGGGCCTGACCAGCGTCGTCAGTCCCGGCGACCCGAAGCTCGTCGCGATGGTGCTTGAGGCCGCGAGCCGGTATGACGGCATGGACGAGGCGGCCCAGCGATCGCTCGTCGAGGAGGCTCGCCACGACGAGAGCCCCGTCCCGGAACAGCTCCACCACTGAACCTGGAGGTCTCGATGGACGTTCCCCAGACAGTGACGGCAGCGCTCGAAGACCGCCCCGTCGACGGGGCGACCTGCCTTGAGGCCGGCGCCGGCGTCGGGAACGCGACCACCGGATTGCTCGCAAACGGTGGCCGCCGGGTCTACGCTATTACTAACGACAGTGACCACGCGACGACGGTCCGCGAACGAATCGGACGTACCGAGGCTGACCGTACTGCCGTGATCGAAGCAGACCTCACGAACACCCCGCTCGCGGCCGACTCCGTCGACGTCATCACCGCCCACACGCTGTTCAACGTGCTTCTACCCGCGGCGCTCCCCGCAGTCATCAAGGAACTGACCCGCGTCGCGGCTCCGGACTGTCACCTCGTCGTCGACGACTATGAACCGCTCCCCGAGGACGCCGCGGTGAGCGACCTGTTCGCCGTCGAGAACGCGGCCGCCGAGCTCGTCACCGGCCGTCCGGCGCTGACCTTCTACCCGTCGGCAGTTCTCCGACGCCTCTTCGCCGGGTACGGCTGGGAGTTCGATCGGGAACTGACGCTCCTCGATCCCGTCCCCTGGACCGCAAGTCACGTCGAGGCACACGCGAACGCGGCCCGATCCAGAGCCACGGAGTTGGCGGCAGAACTGGGCGATCCACTGATCGCTGAGGTCGATCGCCTCGTCGATGCGATCGGTTCGGAGTCCGCGGGAACGATGTACAGCGTCGCCATGCGACGCCCGAACTGATCAGTTGAGAGGGTTCGGACCGGGCGACGGCCCCTCGAACTTTGTGGGGGAGCGCGGACTTTCATCCACCGACGTCGACTCTATGACCGAACAGGCTAAGCTCGATCGGTTAGACGAATATCTCGCAACGAACGAACTCAAGTCGGTGCGGTTCGATTCTTAGAGCCAGCAATGACCGAATTTCGCTCTCAACGAGTGACCTCCTGCGGATCAACAAATTAGCGTGTTTATCTCCGCCAAACGATCTATTTTCTCGGAAGGCGAACTCAGAGAACCAGCAAAACCTTAGTGAAGACCGTATTCACTATTGTTTTTAGATAATTACATTAGAGATACGAACCTAGAAAGAGAGCAGTTGATTCACTGATTCGGCTACGCTGAGGGCCTATATCGTGGGACGTATTATCTGCCATCAAGCAGTGCACCATAGATGAACCATCAGTGGACGATGTTTACAAGCGTATGACTGTAATTAGCCGTAGGAAGAAGGCAATAAAAAACAGTTGACACGAGCCGTTCTGGACACAACGCCGATCGGTATCTGCGTAATCACGATTCCGTCTAGTCGGCTCGCGGGGGCTTCGATGGGAGGATCATCTGTACTTACACGGGGCAGGTAAGTACAATGAAACTGTGGTAGTTGTTCACTATTGTCGGACGAATATTCCATGGTCAAGAAGGGATAGTCAGTGTGTACTATTGGCTTTCTACGGTGATTTAAGTGATGTTTTTCCCATAACGTGAATTTTGTCGCTGTTACGCACGAGATGCTAAGGTAGTCCGAAATGGAATTCTCTCCCGAACGTTCATCATCAATAAACTCCCGTCGTCAAGGTGTATCTGTATGACAGGCACTGTCTAGTTAGCCAATTTGAGAAGCGAGGAGTTCTTGTTTCGAATGTCTATGGCTCTACAAGAATTCCTCAAGAAAACGTTAGACGGGGAGGCTTTTCAGTGTTAGCAGCGGGAACGGACGGCGAACGCCCTGACGGGCGTCGCCATCCGTCTCCACGCTGCTGGCTTATCGTTCAGGGAAACAGCGTCAATCCTAGAATTGCTTGACGTAGATCGGTCACACCAAGCGATTTGGCAGTGGAAAGAACGGCTCGCTGACAGCGGGTCGGACCCGCCGACGGCGAAGCCGTCGCGGATCGCTGTCGATGAGACCGCTGTCAAAATCGGCGACGAGAAATGCTGGGTCTACGCCGCAATCGATGTCGATTCAAAACTCCTGTTGGACATCGAAATCTTCGGCCGCCGCGAGGTCAGTCCCGCGGCGGCCTTCTTGCATCAACTCATCGAGAAACACGACGTTTCAGACGCCGAGTTTCAGGTTGATGGTGGTGGCTACCTGACTGCCCTCTATCGATTGGGGCTGAGCGGTCAACTTGAGTATCGAACCCGAAACTACATCGAAAAGCGGTTTCAGACACTGCAAATCAGGACTGACCGCTTCCATACGACGTGGGTCGCCAGTCGGCGGGCTGTCCGAGATTGGCTCAAAACCTCCAAACGATACTATAACCACCCTAGACCGCACCAATCGCTCAACAATCAACCTCCTGTTGAGGTTATCTAGACAGTGCCGCTCGAATCGTTTCGAACGTGATTCAGGCGCAGCTACGGCCTCGGTTCACGCCGTCCACCTGTCAGCGTACTCTCGCTGGTCGTCTCGGAGCGTAAATCGACGCGAGTACAAAGACACTCGATGGGTGATGTCACCCCTATCAAGACCGTTGCCGCATTACTCCATTTTATCACACGGCATCGCCTGATGGGATCCATGCCGAAGATCACGTTCATCGGTGCGGGAAGTATCATCTTCGCCCGAAACCTAATGGGAGACGTCCTCTCGTATCCGGAACTGCAGGGAAGTACTCTATCACTGATGGATATCGATCCAAAGCGTCTCGATCGCACCGTCGTGTCGGCCGAGGCGATGCTCGAGCACAACGACGTGGAAGCGACGATCGAGGTGACCACAGATCGTCGAGAGTCACTGGAAGGCGCCGATTACGTCCTCAACATGATCCACGTCGGCGGCCGTGAGCCGTTCGAGAACGAGATCCGTATCCCACAGGAGTACGGGGTTAATCAGGCCGTTGGGGATACCCTCGGTCCTGGCGGTATCTTCCGGATGCTTCGTACCAGCCCAGTGATGCTTGATCTCGCACACGATATAGAAGAACTCTGTTCGGACGCCCTCCTACTCAATTACACCAATCCGATGGCGATGCTGTGCTGGGCGATCGACGAGGCGACCGACGTCGAAGTTGTCGGCCTCTGTCACAGTGTTCAACACACCGCCGAGGCCGTTTCGAACTACGCCGGCGTTCCCAAAGAGAAACTGGAGTATTGGGTCGCCGGCATCAACCATATGGCGTGGTTTCTGGAAGCCAAATGTGACGGCGCGAGTATCTATCCCGAACTCTACCAGGCGATGGACGATCCCAACATCTACGGGCGCGACAACGTACGCTTCGAGATGCTCCGCCACTTTGGGGCCTTCGTCACCGAGTCGAGCAATCACATGAGCGAGTATGTGCCCTACTTCCGCACCGAATCGGAGATCATTGAGGAGTTCATCGTCGAAGAGGACTATGACGATTACTTCGTCGACTGGATGCCAACGGGACGGTACTTCGAGCACTGGTGCTCGTACCAGCAGGAGGCCGCCGAGATGGATGTCTCGGAGATCGATCCCGAGATCGAACGCTCGGAGGAGTATGGCTCGCGCATCATCCACTCGATGGAAACCGGACGACCTCGTCGAATGAACATCAACATCCGCAACGATGAGGGCACGATCGCGAACCTCGCCGAGGACGCCTGCGTCGAAGTACCCTGTTTGGTCGATGACCGAGGGGTTAATCCGTGCACTGTGGGCGACCTTCCACCACAATTGGCTGCGCTCAACCGGAGTAACATCGATGTCCAGCGGCTCGCGGTGAAGGCTGCCCTTGAACACGATCAGGATGCGTTGCGGCAGGCGATCAAGCTCGATCCGTTGACGGCGGCCGCGTGTACGCTCGAGGAGATCGACGACATGGTGACCGATCTCCTCGACGCCAACGCCGATTTCCTCCCCGATGAATTACTCGACTGAAACGTGACGCCGGCAAACTGTTCGATCAACTTTCAGGGGCGTATTCTCGGTGTGAGAACTCTTTCATCTCACTCCTTCAGATCGCCGATCAAGAAAACGATTTGTACGTTGCTCGAAAAGCCATCACATTCCTTTCAATCCGCCGCTGGCGAGTCCTTCGACTAGTCGGTTCTGGATGAGGGCGAATAGGACGACGACCGGAATCATCGTCAGGAACGCCGCTGTGAGCACCAGTCCCCAGTTAACCTGGTTTTGTGATTGGAAGAGCTGAAGCCCGAACGGTAGCGTCCGCGTCACAGCAGTCTGAGACAAAACCGAGACGGCGAGGTAATCGTTCCATGATAGCACGAATGTGTAGAAGCCGGCCACAGTGATCCCTGGCAGTGAAAGTGGGAGCATGATCCGGCCGAGGATATCGATCTGTGAACAGCCGTCCATCTTGCCCGCGTCCGCCAGAGAATCTGGGATATTGTCGAAGTAACCCTTGAGGAGCCACACCGCGAAGGGGAGTGCGAAAGCGGTATGAGCGAGGATGATACCTGGATACGTATCGACGAGACCTAGACTCGACATCACCAGGAAAAACGGGATGAGTACCAGCACCCACGGTAGCATCTGCGTGGCGAGGTAACTCAAGAGGAGCGGCCCTCGCCCTGGGAACTCGAACTTGCTAAGCGCATAGGCGGCGAACACACCCAGTACGAGCGTTAGCACGGTAGTGCTCGTGGCGACTGTGATCGAGTTGATGGCGTATTGCTGGAACTCCCCGCGTGTGAGGACCGTCACGTAGTGCTGTAGTGTAAACTGTCCCGGTGCCGGAAGGAGCTGACTTGAGTACATCACTGCTTGTTCTGAGACCGTCGCGATAAGGAGGTTAAAGATCGGCAGCAGGAGGAATCCGAAGTAGAGTGCGAGTGCGGCGTAGACCACCACGCCCATTCGCGGGCTCACTTCTTCACCGAGCCACTCGTCGAACCGCTGGACGAAGTTGTTCGGCTTATCGTCTGACTCTACTGCCATGCGTGTACCTCCATTCGCGTTCGTTGTTGGATCATTAGTCGATTTCCTCCAGCTTGACGTAAACCACGGTGAACACCATCAGCAAGATGAGCATCACGATCCCGATGCTGGCGGCGTACCCCAGCGTGTATTGATTGAACGCCAGCTTGTAGACGTACGTCGCTAACACTTCCGTGGAACCGAGTGGGCCACCACCAGTCGCAAGAAAGACGATGTCAAAATTGTTGAGCGTGAAGATGACGTGCAACACGATCATAATCATCGACACGTACGAGATGTTGGGAAGAGTGATGTAACGAAACTGCTGGAGCTTGCTCGCTCCGTCCATCGCAGCCGCCTCGTAGTAGGACTCGGGAATGGATTGCATGCTCGCCATCAGCGCGATGGCGAAAAAGGGCGCGTTCCGCCAGACGTGCATTACGACAATAAGGGGGAACGCCCACGTTGGAGAGCCGAACCAGTAGGTCGTTGGCAATCCGAGTGAACCAAGAATGACGTTGAGAAATCCGTAATCTGGCTGGACCAGCCACCGGAAGATGATAACCATCACGATGATAGGCAACACCCACGTCACCATCGCAATGCTCCGGAAGATCTTGATCCCCGGCACCTTCTGTTTGAGCACCAGCGCCAGTCCCAAGCCGAAGAGATACTCGAGCGAGACCGCGAGAACCGTTAGTAGAACGGAGTTCTTCATCGAGACCCAGAACGCCGGATCTGCCGTCATCTCATAGAAGTTCCGGAGACCGACGAATTCCACCTGATTCGGCTGGAGTAGCGACAGTTCCTGAAACGCCATTGTGATGCCCCGAACAGTCGGGTACAGGACGATAAGCATCAGTACGATTGTCGTGGGGATGACAAACGCGTACCCGAGCCACGTCTCCTTGAGGAGGGCGGTGAACTCTTTGATATACCTGTTATCGGTCCGTGTTTCTGTCGCCATTCTAGACCTCTGATTCAAGACCTTTGAATGCAGAGTGCAGGTCCTTACCGGCCTGCATTGGGTCCTTTCGCCCGTAGACAACTTGCTGCAACTCACCGTATAGCGCGTCCATGACCGGCCCCCAGCTGATCTTCGCAAGCGGTTTGCCTGCCTCCATCACGTCGATGAACGGCTTCCAGGCGTCAACGTCCATGGTCGTCTCAAGGCCCTCATGGACCGGCGTGACCCTGATGTCCGGTGGCATCTTGTTCATGGACTCTGGGCTGCAGAACTGCGAGACCATATCGAATGCCTCGTCTGTATTATCGGAGTGTTTGTTCACCATTACCGGCTTTACTTCCAAGTAGGTGCCGACATCGCCGCCCTCGGCGTACGGGAGCTGGGCGACGCCAGTGTTTTCCTTGAGAATCTGGGTCGTTTTCTCTTCGTTGTTGATGTCCTCGCCGGTCATCCAGCCAAGGAGCCAGGTCCCGCACTCGATCATCGCGATGTTCCCGTTCAGGTAGCCGGGATCGTTCTCTTGGTAGCCAGTCCCACGCTTGTCAGGATCGGTGAACGGGTCGTCACTGGCCCATGGTTCGTGGTAGAAGGCGTCGAAGACCGTTCCGAGGGTTTCAGGAGTAGCCTGAAGCTTCCAGTTGTCTCCGTCCGGAACGTACAGGTTATCGTGAAATTGGAAGACGTGTGAAATCCACTCCTGGAAGACACGAACGTCCCCTTCCTTTGTGCAGTTATTGAAGGGGATTATATCCTCGTTCTCCTTGATTGTGCGTGCAACCTCGTGGAACTCCTCGGCCGTTTCCGGCGGTTCGAGGCCATTCCTCTCGAAGATGTCTGTCCGATAGACAAGCCCGCGGCCGTTCCCGAAGTACGGGAGCCCGTACACTTCGTCCTTGAACGTCATCGCATCCCAAGCTCCCTCAATGTACCCGTCGGTAAAGTTGAGGTCGTTGACCTGGTCCGTGATCGGTTCGAGGAGGCCGGCGTTGATGTACTCGGGGAGGTTTTCGATTAACCCCTCGATCGCGTCGGGATCACCCTGACGTCCACCGCTGAGGAACTTCTGCCGCATGTCCTCGTACTCGAATGGGGACAGTGTCACGGACGAGTCATGGTTTTCCTGCCACTTCTCTTGGAACCACTCCTTCCACGGATCCCACTCTTTCTCGTCGAACGGCGCAGCCCACAGGAGAAGCTCGCCACCCCCGTTTCCGCCAATACCCCAACCAGTACAGCCCGCGACCGACGCAGCACTCGCGCTCGCTCCGACGCCTTTGAGGATGTTTCGCCGGCTAATGTAGTTCGACTCACTATTTTCATTCATGTGAACACACTGCATTCAGACGAATTCAGTTGTTAAAACTCTTGGGTCTATAAGGCAATTATACCTACTTTTGATACGGCGGTATTCTAATAATACATCAAGCGTTAGAAAAGAACCGCAGGGTACCTAAGGATGAAGAAGTCGCGGGTCACAGAACGCAGTCCTTATACCGTCAGACGAATTCAGCGTGCAACATCGCTAGACTGGCGATCGGGCGTAGAACCGGACAGCCGATGGTACATAATTCGTCAAATGTACCGACCTAGAGGTCGCCTTTTGGTGACTCTCGGTCCCTATCCATCGACTCAGTGAGCAATTGCTAGCGCTTTTCTGTGTCTCCCATCTGCCAGAACATCGGTCGGCATCAGCACACCGTCGTCCGGTTTTGATCACGACAATGTCGGTCGCTAAATTGACCACAGGAAGGCCTCGCTTCGAGTTTGGTTTATAGAGATTAGGCGGGAAAACCCACGACTTCAGTCGTGGGATGAATCGCCGCACAGTTCACAACCACTGAAACCGCAAAGTATGAGTGCCTACACCGCGTATCTGTGGTTGTCGTTGCGACGGACTTCCGTCGTAATTGACTGTCCGAGAACTGGCAGTTGACTTGGTGTTTGCCTCAGCAAAACGTAAGCCTTCGGACAACCAAACCGACGTTAAACAACCAGATACCTCCGATTCCTTCACGGGATAGGAGTAACGGGGGCGTGGCACTCCCATCGGCGTGTCGGGTCGGAAACGTACGTTCCCAACCCAGCGCAACGGGCGTGGGAAGCCCACGACTGTAGTCGTGGGAGGATGTCACGTAGCGAAAATGGTTTCACCGGTGATTCTCCGAAGCTGAATCCACTGTATGCGATGGTGAATGCTTCGCCGAAACACGGGCGGCTCAGCACACATCAACCCAAAATGTTTTCAATCCCTGTGTGTATCAAACCACCAATGCCCAAGCTAGTATTTATCGGAGCCGGGAGTATGGTGTTCGCAAAGAACCTCCTTGGCGATATTCTTTCGTACTCGGAACTCGCCGATAGCGAGATCGTCCTAATGGACATCGATGACCACCGCCTCGAACAGACTAAGCGGGCCGCCCAGACGATGATCGAAACTGGTGGCGTCGAGGCGACCGTCCAAGCGACCACGGACCGCCGAGAGGCGCTGGAGGGCGCCGACTACGTCCTCAACATGATCAACGTCGGCGGGACCGAACCGTTCGAGAACGAGATCCGCATTCCCGAAAAATATGGCGTCAAACAGGCGATCGGCGACACCCTCGGTCCCGGGGGGATTTTCCGTGGACTTCGAACGATCCCGGCCATGCTCAACATCGCCGCAGACATGGAGGACCTATGTCCTGACGCCCTACTGCTCAACTACACCAACCCGATGGCCATCCTCTGCTGGGCGCTGGAGGAGGCAACCAACGTGGATGTCGTGGGTCTTTGTCACAGCGTTCCTCACACCGCTGAGGCCCTCGCGAGCTACGTCGGCGCCGACGTCGAGGATCTGAGCTACTGGGTCGCTGGCATAAATCACATGGCGTGGTTCCTGGAGACCGAGGTCAACGGTAGGGACGTCTACCCTACCCTTTACGAGGCCATGGAGGATCCCGAGATATACGAGCGGGACACTGTTCGCTTCGAACTACTTCGCCACTTCGGGGCTTTCGTCACTGAATCCAGCCACCACATGAGCGAGTATGTCCCCTACTTCCGTACCGAAGCGGAGATCATTGAGAAGATGACCGGAACGAACTACGCTGAACGTATGCCGACCGCCACCTATCTAGAAGGGTGGAAGGTACGTTCTAAGGAACGCGATCGGGCTACTTTCGACGACGAAGACCTCCGGATCGAGCGCTCCGAGGAATACGCCGCGCGCATTATCCATTCGGTGGAGACCGGTCAGCCCCGTCGGCTCAACCTGAACGTTAGCAACGCCGGGGGAGTTATCGGAAATCTAGCTGAGGACGCCTGCGTCGAAGTACCCTGTTTGGTCGATGACCGAGGGATTAATCCGTGCACTGTGGGCGACCTTCCACCACAATTGGCTGCGCTCAATCGAAGTAACATCGATGTCCAGCGGCTCGCGGTGAAGGCTGCCCTTGAACACGATCAGGATGCGTTGCGGCAGGCGATCAAGCTCGATCCGTTGACGGCGGCCGCATGTACGCTCGAGGAGATCGACGACATGGTGACAGAGCTCCTTGACGCCAACGTCGATTACCTTCCGGACGGACTTGTGCAGGATGTTCACAAAATGACGAGATCGCATTAAGCACGGTATTCGTCAGATTGATCGTTTCCGTCGAATCGACCATATTCATAGTAACTATTTCGTCGACGAGAGGTACTCTGTTGACGGGCTGTTGCTCACCTTCAGTCGATCACAACTCGGTCGGGGGACAGATAAGATGATACTAACACGCACACCTATATGTGAAGAGTCGATACATCAGAGTATGGGTGAGCTAAATATAAATCACCTAACCAAGGTGTTCGGGGATGACGACGGCGAGATCGTGGCAGTCGACGATCTCGACATCGCGATCGAGGACGGGGAGTTTCTCGTGCTCGTGGGGCCGTCGGGCTGTGGAAAGTCAACGACGCTCCGCTGTGTGGCAGGTTTGGAGTCGGTTACGAGCGGGAACATCATTCTCGACGATGAGTCGGTGACGAACCGAAAACCGAAAGATCGGAACATGGCGATGGTGTTTCAGAACTACGCGCTCTATCCGCACATGACCGCCCAAGAGAACATGGGATTCGGTCTGAAGATGACAACCAATCTCTCGAAGGCGGAGATCAACCAACGAGTTGAGGATACAGCCAAGATGATGGGAATCTCTGAATTACTGGACGACCGTCCTGGTAACCTGTCCGGCGGTCAGCAACAGCGAGTGGCGCTGGGTCGGGCCATCGTCCGCGAACCGGAGGTTTTCCTGATGGACGAACCCTTGTCGAATCTGGACGCCAAGCTCCGCACCCAGATGCGGACCGAATTGCAAGAGCTACAACAACACCTCGACGTGACAACAATATATGTCACGCACGACCAGACAGAGGCGATGACGATGGGTGATCGCATCGCCGTCCTCAATAGAGGCGAACTTCAGCAGATCGGTACTCCTCTCGAATGTTATCACCAGCCAAATAACCGCTTTGTCGCCGGTTTCATCGGTTCTCCGTCTATGAACTTCCTGGCTATGCGTTGGACAGGCCAAACGCTCGAACATACTACGTTTGAGTATCACCTCTCAGAACAAACTATGCAACAGGTAAGGGATATGGGTGTCGAACAAGTGACGCTGGGTATTCGTCCTGAAGATATCCAACCCGAAGCCAACGATCCAAACGCGATCACTATCACAGTGAACGTCACCGAACCTCTTGGAGACATGACATATGTGTACTTCGATATTGGCGACACCGCCTGCACCGCAAGTGTGCCGGGCGATCTCTCGATCAGCGAAGGTGATCGACTGTCGGTAACGTTCCCCCAAGACCGAATTCATATCTTCGACGGGAACACCGGAAAGGTAATCACAAACCGAACGTTCCGACCCACGGATAAAGCTAACCAGAGTGTTAATACCTAACAACTGTTCTTTATTGATAGGGTACAACGGTCCAAGATGCGATATTCCTATCGGGACCTTCGACCGGTGGGACAGTAAAACCGCTGGAGCATGAAGTTTGAATTAGGAATTTGATATTTCTCAGATTGTACTTTGTCGGTCCAGAATAGCTATGACTTGAATGCACCCGCCACAAGTAATGGGAAGACCAGTGTCGCCTCTGCTTCGACCTGGGTATAGTTCGCTCGTTCTTCCTTGATTTTGCCCCACGAAACCGCCTCATTTGGCGTTGCGCCCGACAACGATCCGTCCCCCTCCATTCCAGTCGAGATATAGACGACGTAGTCTGCCCCGCCACGGAAGAGGTTCGTCATAATCGCATGGTGTTTCGGGACGCCACCACCAACCGCGATGAGGCCTGTTGCGTCTGCAAGTAACCCGTCCTCAATGAGTGAATCGTAATCATCCAGAATCTCGATACCGACGTCAGAATCGTAGCCCTGCCGATAATAGTAGAGGAAGTTTCCAACCTCGGCGTCCGTCAGCGCTGGACAGTACACCGGCACGTCGTTGTCCGCCGCTTGCTTCAACACCGAATCCTCGTCGTCAAGCGTCTCACCTAGCTCGCGTGCGAACGCCGTCGGCGTCCGAATTTTCTCCTCCGCAAAGAGATCTTCAAAGAAGTCATAGAGATATTCCTCTAACCACACATACCGATCAGAGGGAACGAAGAGATTACCAAGCCGATTGATGCCACGCTCCCGGAGCATTGCTTCGTCTGCGTCCCATTCGCCCATCTTAAACGGTTTCGCTGTCTTGATGACGTCCTCAGTTAGTGAGCCAGACGTCGTGATGAGAACATCCACATAGCCTTCCCGCACGAGGTAGGCAACGGTCTCGCGTAGTCCCGAGGAGATGATGTTCGACGTGAACGTAAGATAGACAGTGGCGTCCGCCTCCTGCATGCGCTCGGCGATGTCGATGGCCTCCGCGAGCTGTGTCGCTTGGAATCCTGTTGTCGCGTAGGAGTCAAGCATCTCGTGGAAGTCGAACTCGCCGCGAAAGTCGTAGCCACGAACGTCAGGGGTATTGAGTTCCTCTTCACTCCCGGGGACGACGTGGTCGTGCGAGTCGTCGTTGTCCATACAAGTGGATATCCGGACGAGTGATTTGAAGAACTCGGAATCATCGCGCAATTCTCGGTACATCCAAGGCCATCAACGATGGAGCATCCACTATGCCTACGCCGAAAGTGGCTGTTCTCCGCCCTGATGACACCCGTATTGACGAGGCAATCTGCTATCTTCAATCACTGGATGTTATACCGATTGCAGATCCAATGTTGACCATCTGTTCGACAGGAAAGCGGCCTCGTAAGGCGGAGTATTGTATCTTCACCAGTACGACAGGAGTCGAACTCGCTGTGGAACACGGATGGGAACCGGCCGGGACAACAGTGTGTGCTGTCGGTCGTCAGACTGCGACCGCGTTACGAGGTTGCGGATACTCTGCAGATGTGATTCCTTCGACGTTCACTTCCACAGGCCTTGTCGAAGAGTTGGCAGATGAGGTTGAAGGAAAGACTGTCGAGATCGCCCGAAGTGCACATGGAAGTGATGTCTTGATTCAGGGATTGAAAGAAGCTGGTGCAGCTGTCCATGAAACGCATCTCTATTGCTTAGAGCACCCGAGTACTGCAGGGCGGTCGGTCTCACTTGCTATAGAGGGCGAGTTGGATGGGATACTGTTCTCATCGCCGAAGACGGTCGATCACTTCTTCGAGATCGCTACCGAACGTGACGCTGTCGGTCCACTTCAACGTGAGTTGGCGGAAACGGTTATTGGTGCAATCGGAGCACCGACAGCGCGTACCGTCCGCAAAAATGGAGGCTCTGTTGACGTCGTCCCAGACCAGGCCGATTTTAATCAGCTTGCTGATACTACGGTCAACCGTATACGAGAGAGACAGCAATAGAAGAACTCCGCCTTCAGCTAAGAAGGTGCGAACGATATTACAGAAGTACAGGAGAACGCCCACGACTGTCGTCGTGGGATGAATCCGTACATTTTAAGCGCCGTACCGCCGTATCTCAGGGTATCGACGTTCCCCGGTTTCGAGTCTCGGTCTTCGACCGCTCGACGGCTTCGCCGTCTCACTCGACCGGGTAAGAAAGTCGAATCCCACTCCACCACGTCCGGGCCTACGGGTCGTCTGACGCTGATGGTGGTACCCAAGAGGCTGAATACCCTCTCGCGGAGGGACGGACCGGTATTCCGTCCCGGTGAAACGCCGGCTACATGTCGGTGGGAAGGCCGCTTTGGCACGGCTACACGCACTGCAAAGCACGTCCTTGGGAATAATTGGACGGCAACCGTCGAGGGGGGACGCGAAAGCGCACTTCGCCCCCGAGGAAACGTGCAACCGTGAACTCCCCTTCGGGGAATCCCACGACTGTAGTCGGGTGGAGGATGTCAAAGTCGTTTAACTGTAAACCAAGTTACTCCGAAGAGGAAAACGCTAGCGCCGGAAACTAACAGAGTTTGGCGATAGCCTGACACGGTTGCAGCCCCGACTGTGAGCGGCGGGCCGATCGTCTCGGCGTGTAAGTCGATATCGACGTTTTCGACGCGAGCGCCGTCCGTCGGGGCGAGCACGGTTACACCGTACCCATTCGGTCGCTTCAAGATAATTCGTGAATCCTGTCAGGTTCGGCAGCACCGCTGTCGGAGGGTGTCTGTGGGATCTGTGGGTTGGAGTTCGAGTGGACAGTCAATACCCCGTGAACGACGGCGAAGCCGACGAGACCTGAGCCTCGGATTAGAGATTGAAATATTATAGTTTGAGCTATAATAGTTTGAATCCTAATCTCGAAGAGCATATGTACCTCTCACGACGACTGCGGGCATGGACCAGTTCGTCAATCGTACCGAAGAACTTGATCGGTTACAGACCCTCTATGAGAGCGGTGTTGCAGAACTCGCAATCGTCTACGGGCGGCGACAGATCGGTAAGAGCGAACTCGTCCGCCAGTCAATCATCGACCGAGATGACGCGGTGTACTATCAGGCAGTCCAAGGGACGGCAACGACACAACTCAGGCGGTTCATCGAGGCGGCTGCCGCGACGTATCCCGATATAACGGCCGTTAAAGAGGAATGGGAACCCCTCTTGACACATCTCGTTGACAGAGACGCCATTATCATCATCGACGAATTTCCGTACCTTATCGAATCGAACGAGGGTCTCCCATCGATCATTCAACACCTCTGGGATACGGCTGTCGACGAGAGCCAGGCAACCCTCGTACTCACGGGCTCTGCGATCGGCATGATTTATACACACGTCCTCGATGGGGGTGCTCCACTCTACGGGCGCGTGTCACAGACGCCGAATGGTCGTCTCGAACTCACGGAGCTCCCATTTCGCTCCACCCAGGAGTTCGTTCCAACGTACGATCCCGAAGAGCGAGTGTTCGTCTATGGCGTCTTCGGAGGGACGCCCAGATATCTCAGTCCCCTCGATCCATCACAGAATCTTGGAGAGAACATTACGCGGTTGCTGTGTGATCCGGATGGAGCACTCCACGACGAGCCCGAAACCGTCCTCCAAATGGAACTCAGCGAGGTAAACACGTATTTCTCGGTGCTGGAATCGATGGCCAGCGGGAATCACAGTCGGAACAAAATCGCCCAAGGTGCCGGCATCGAGAGCACGAACACCTCCTACTACTTCGACCGGCTAGAAACACTCCAGATCATCGAGAAACACCATCCAGCGCTCGCCGATCCGGCGCGCAGCAAGCGGACCCGATACCAGATTCGGGATCCCGTGTTTCGGTTTTATTTCCGGTACCTCTATGGGCGCGGTGGGCAGTACGAACTCTACGGCGAAAACGCCTACGAGGACCTCATCGAACCGAAATTGCCCGACTTCGTCAGCGAGACGTTCGAATCGCTTTGTCATCAAGCAGTGCCGGCACTCTATGCAGACTACCAGCTCACGCAGGTGCCGAGTCAGTGGTGGTACAAGGGTCGCGAGGTGGATGTCGTCGCACCAACCGACGAATCGACGCTGATCGCTGGGGAAGCAAAGTTCACCAGCGCACCCCTCGGCTATGACGTGCTCTCCGATCTCGAAGACGACGTCGAACATATCGACTGGACGCCCACAACAGGTGGTGATCCGGTGTATGAATTCGCATTGTTCAGCCGGTCTGGGTTCAAACGCTCCGTCGAAGAAGCTGCAGACGAACGCGAGAACCTCCGCCTCTTCGATCTGTCCGATATCGTTGCCGTTCTCGAGAGTGGGGACGAAAGCTGACGCTGGGGATCTAACAACGGGGGATGGTTTTTCGACCCCCAGGAAGGGTGTGGGGCATCCGAAGTCTTGCATTCAACCTATGAAGACAGATCCGAGCAACCATCCACAAGCAGCACAGAACGGGAGTGAATGCGGTCAGGCAACACCAGACTGCGTCGAGTACGTCGGGATGCGCGTCAACGGGACGTCGTCGAGCAACACGTCAGAAAAGTCACCCTGGCCGATGAGCGCGTTCGTCCGCGACTCATCGACGCCGAGAGTTCGAACGCGGAGGCAGTCGACGGTCGCGTTCTCCCCGTTGACGATGAGGCCAATGGTTTCGGCGTGCAGGTCGATATCGACGTTTTCGACGTGAGCGCCGTCCGTCGGCGTGAGCACGGTCGCGCCGTAGCCGTTCGGTCGCTTCAAGACAATTCGCGAATCCCGTGGAAAATCGGCGCACCTTCGTAGAGGCGGACGTCGCGCTAATTGTGAAACGTCGACTTGTCGAGCAGGCGATCGACGACGCCGAGACAGTTTTGAATCACCAAGTGCGGGAAGGTCGTTCCTGTTCCTGTTCCTGTTCCTGTTCCTGTTCCTGTTCCTGTTCCTGTTCCTGTTCCTGTTCCTGTTCCTGTTCCTGTTCCTGTTCCTGTTCCTGTTCCTGTTCCTGTTCCTGTTCTCCGTCCCCGTCGCGTTCTCGATTGCGAGCTCCGCCTCCCGCGACACTCACGTTCTCGCTGACGGGTTCGGCGCGTTCACTTTCATTTCCAGTGTCCCCGTCCTCGCTTCCGTCGATCCCGGGGACGAGGCGCCAGGCGTCGCCGCCGTCGATTTGGATGTTCGTGGCGTCACCCAGAGACGATCTTCCCCCCCCTCCCCTCGCAGACGTACAGGCCGTTATCCGGCCATCCCCCGGTTTGGATTCGCGAGAAGAGCATCGTTCCCTCTTGTCCGGGCGCGCCGGGACGAACGTTCAACCCCGCTACATCGGTTTTATTGCACATGGCATGCAGATTGATATCATGGATCAAAAGACGCGACTCGACGCGTACCACTTCTACGAAGAGGAGTGGGACGACTACGATCGACTCCACGACTCGTTCGAATGGGAGGTGCCCTCGACGTTCAACATGGCCGAGTACGTCTGTGATCGGTGGGCCGACGAGCGCGGCCGCGTCGCGCTGTTCGCGGCCGACGAGGGCGGGCGGGAACGGACGTACACATTCTGGCAACTTCGAAACGCGTCAAACCGCCTCGCGAACCACCTCGCCGACCGGGGCGTGGGGCCCGGCGACCGGGTCGGTGTGAACGCCCCGCAGAAGCCTGAGACGGTGATTGCGCACGTCGCGGCGTGGAAACTCGGCGCCGCCTCGGTGCCGCTGAGCACGCTCTTCGGCGTCGACGGCCTCTCGTACCGCCTCGACGACTCCGAATCTGTGGCCTGCATCATCGACGAATCGAACGTCGACACGCTCCGCGAGGTTCGCGACAACCTCGACGCGTTGGACGCCGTACTGACCATCGAAGTGGACGATCCGCAGGACGACGAGACCGACCTCTGGGCGGCGACGGCGGACCATTCGCGCCACTTCGAGACGGCCGAGACGGACGCCGAGGACGACGCGATCGTCATATACACCAGCGGGACAACCGGCGACCCAAAGGGCGTCCGCCACGCCCACCGAATGTTGCTCGGTCACCTCCCGCTGTTTCTGACCACGTTCTGCAACCTTGAGATACGGCCGACCGACGTCGCGTGGACACCCGCGGCGTGGGCGTGGGTCGCCTCGCTGTTCGACGTGGTGTTCCCTTCCCTGTACTACGGGAGGCCCGTCGTCGCCTACCAGGGAGGCCAGTTCGATCCCGACGAGGCGTTCGAGGTCATCGAGCGATTCGGCGTCTCGAACTTCTTCGCGCCGCCGACTGCCCTCAGGATGATGATGGAGGTCGAGGACCCGTCCGACCGCTATGACGTGAACACGGTGCGCATCATTCCCAGCGGCGGCGAGTCGCTCGGACAGAGCATCGTCGACTGGGCCGAGGAGACCTTCGACGGTGCGGCGGTCCACGAAGGATACGGTCAGACCGAGGCCAACCTCACCATCGGCGACTGCACCGCTCTCACCGAGTTCCGCGAGGGGAAGATGGGATTCGCCGCCCCTGGTATGGACGTGCGGATCGTCGACCCCGACACCGCCGAGCCGACCGTCGAAACGGGGACGGTCGGAGAGATCGCGGTCCGCTACGACGGCAACCCCGTCTGCTTCAAGGAGTACCTGAATCAGCCTGAGAAGACCTCCCGCAAGGTCCGAAACGGCTGGCTCTTGACCGAGGACCTCGGAACCCGAGACGAGGACGGCTACTTCTCGTTCGTGTCGCGCAAGGACGATGTCATCATCAGCGCCGGCTACCGCATCGGGCCTGAGGAGATCGAGGAGTGCCTCGCGGGTCACGACGCCGTCGCCGACGCGGCCGTCGTCGGCGCTCCCGATGAGGAGCGCGGCGAGGTCCCTAAGGCGTACGTCGTCCTCGTCGACGGCTACGTTCCGGACGAATCGCTCGCAAGCGAACTCAGATCCCACGTGAAAGAGCGTCTCGCGAAGTACGAGTACCCCCGCGAGGTCGCGTTCATCGATGAACTGCCGAAGACGACGACCGGCAAGGTCCGGCGCGCCGATCTCCGCGGTTAGACGACGTCGGGCTCCCAGTTGTACAGTGCGTCCACGAAGATCCTTCGAACGTCCTCCTCCGTCACGGGTCGTGGGTTACACCGGAGCAAGCGTGTCTGCGTGTCGACTGTCTGCTTCGCCAGCCAGTCGACATCGTCCTCGGTGATCCCCGCCAATTCGGTGAGGCCGCTGGGCAGGACGTTCAGGTCGCGCTGCAGGCGAATGTACTCTCCCTTGAGGGCGTCCGCCGCCTCGTTGGTGCTCATCCCCGTCGTGTCAACGCCAAACCGGCGAGCGAGCGAAGTGAACCGTTCGGGATCGCTTCCGGCGTTGTAGTCGAGCGTGCTCGCGGGGGTGAGTGCCGCGATGGTCTCGCCGTGGAATGTATGGTACCGGTTGCCGACCGGGTAGGCCATCGCGTGACAGAGGCTCGCGCCGGCGGTCAGTCCCGCTATCGCACCGAACAGCGCCCCTTGCAGCATGTTGGAGCGTGCCTCCAAGTCGTCGCCGTTGTGCACGGCCGTGCGGACGTTGTTCGACAGCAGGTCGATCGCCTTCTCGGAGAACATCTCCGTGAGAGGAGTCCGTCCGGCGTACACCGGACGATCGGCGGGGTCCGTCGGCCGCAGGAGCGAGTCGTACTCGTGGGTGGTGTACCCCTCGATGGCGTGGCCGAGGGCGTCCATCGCCGTCTTCGCTGTCAGATCCGGCGGGAGCGTCGTCGTGAACGTCGGATCGAGGACCGCGGCGTCGGCGCGGACGTGGTTGCTGGAGATCCCCTCCTTGATCCGTTTTTCCTCCACTGAGAGGATAGCGACCGGCGAGATCTCCGCGCCGGTGCCCGCCGTCGTCGGCAGCAGGACGAGCGGCGGACCGGATTCGTCAAGTGATTTCCCTTCGCCGGTCGGTTCGGCGATGTAATCCAGCGGCCCACCCCCGTTGGCGATCACTGCGCGGGTCACCTTCGCGGTGTCCATACAGCTTCCGCCGCCGAGACCAACGTAGAAGTCGTACCCGTCCTCGCCCTTCTCGTCCCGGACAAACGACAGACATTCCTCAACGGCCGCGATCGACGGTTCGCGCTCTGACTCGTCGTACACGTCCACGGTGTACTCGGCGTCCGAGAGGTGGTTCACGACGCGGTCAACGTGACCGATGTCGGCGAGCGTCTCGTCGGTGACGACGAGGCCGTGTGCATCCCCGTCAACGCCGAGGTCGCGCAGCTGGTAGGCCAGTTCCTCCGACGCGTCCCGACCGAACCGGATCTGCGGCATCTGGACGTGCCAGACGGTTTCAGACGAGAGTTCATGCGACGGCGCAGAGACGGAGCGTTCAGAGCTCATCTCAGGGCCACCCCTCTCTGATGGTTTCGAACTGCTCCGGATCGTGGCCGTACACCACCTCGGCGTCGTGCCTGCGTTCGATCTCCTTTAACTTCTTCAGGCTGTCGAACCAGTGGCGGTGACTCCAGAGGAGGCCAGCCCCAAGCGGAACCTCCTCGTCGTAGTTCTCCGTCTGGTAGATCTCGTCGCCCGCAAAAGCGACGGTGCCGGCTCCGTCGAGGTGGACGACAGTGCCCATGAGTCCCGGCGTGTGGCCCGGAAGGTGGACGAACTCGACGTCCTCGAAATGCGTCTCGCGATCGCGGTGGAGGACCCGCCAGTTCAGGTCGTGGTCGAAGTCGTTGAGGACGTACGCGCTGCTTCCTTCGTCGGTCTTGGCGCTGTAGTAGGCGAACTTCACCTCCTCCTCGTGGACGAACACTGGCGTGTCCGTGCCGTCGAAGTGGTGAAGGCCCCCCGCGTGGTCTAGGTGCAGGTGGGTCTGGAACACGTAGTCGATGTCGCTCAAGTCGTACCCCGCCTCCCCGAGGTCGTCGCGCAGGTCGTGGTCCTCGACGTCGTGTGGGTAGAACGCCTGCCTTAGCCCCTCCGGCCAATGTCCGTCGAGGGCGTCCTCGTGGTTACCCGTGTCCCAGAGGATGGCTCCCTCCGGGTGGTCGATGATGAGGTTGAACACCGGAATCTCGACGTAGTCGGTGTCCGGATTTGGCTCGTCGTGGCTCCCGAGCGTGTTTCCCTCAATGAGGTAGTTCAGGTCGCACTCCAGCCTCCCTCGGTCGATTATATCTATCGTTGCTTCGACCATGGTTAATCGTTAACCTCGAGCGGTATTGTATTATCTTAACCTGGTTGCCATGTCACCGTGAGATCGAACCACCGACGCGATCGAAAAACCCGCGGACGTAGAGGCCGTTATCCGGCCATCCCCCGATTTGGATTCGTGAGAAGAGCATCGTTCCCTCTTGTCCCGGTGCACCGGTGATTCCCGACGTGCTCCAGGACGAGTGTGTGCTTTCCGGCCCGGAGGTCGCTCGCGTATTGATGGCATCCTCGTAGTGCCGTCCGCCGGCTCGCATATCGATATAATCGACAACCGCCGTCGATTCCGGCGAGCAGGTCGTGAGGCGGAAATTGCCATGCATGCCGAGCGAGTGGGTGCCGTTGAAGGCGACGTTTCGCACCTCGAGGTGGCCATCGACGAAGCCGGCAAGTGCTTGCATGCCGGCGTTTTCGTGCCATTCCCAATCGAAGATGAACCCGCGAAAGACGAGCTGGCCCGTATGCGGATCATCCGGAATGCCGAGTTTGAAGAGGATGCTCTCGCCGGTGTACTGGCCGTCCGTTATCTCATGGTCGTGAATCGCGTCGACGCGCCCGTGTGGTTCAACAGATCATCCCTGACTACATGAGGCGCAACATGTATCCCGTAAGCACCTGTACTGCCAAGTATGGCAACCGAAGAACCTCCGGAAGAAACCAAGGTCAGCGACCGGGGAATGGTTACAATTCCGGCGTCGCTTCGCCGACG
>NZ_SDIC01000003.1 GCF_004116405.1 Halegenticoccus tardaugens
GTGGAATCCTCATATCTTCGGACTTCTTCGTAGGCCGTTCGGGGTCTTAAACCCGTCGAAGCCCGGCGGAGTGATCCGCCGGGCGCGCGGCCCGAGTCCGAGCGTGGACCGCGTCGAACGGCCCACAATCGCGGTGTGTCTTACGCATCGTTTCCGAGCGCCTTCGAACACTTAAGGGCGTCGGAACGCCCCGGTCGGGTGCTCGTCACACCCGACGCCGGGCGGACGCCGCCGACGTCGGCCGGCGGCGGTCACAACGTACCGGACGTCCCATCAGTACTTAAGCGCGTCGGATTGATGTCGACGCTCGCTATCGATTTCATCGACATCGGCGTATTTAAATCCGTGTCGCCTCCGGAGAGGCGTCGGATCGGGATTGCCGCCGGTGACGGGGCAACCCCGGCCGCCGGTGCAACCGGCGACCGTCGCATTACCACCGAGGTGAGTGTCACGTATAAGACCGTCGAACCACATCGACCTCGTCATGCGGTTTCATGGCTTACGACGGTTGACCGCCGAGCGCGTCGCTCGCGGGCGGAGTGTCGCGCGGCTGGAGGCCGGTCGGTCATCCCGCGCAGAGCACATCGGGTCGAACCGGGTGTCGGCCGCGCAGCCGAGAGTGGCGCGGGGATCCCGAAAACCCTGTCGTCATCGACCGGTCGAGTTCTACGCGTGCGCGCAAAGAACGTTTAAACGGGTCAATCTACTCGTCGAGGTGCTCGATTCCCTGCTTCGAGACGTTCGCTTCCGTGATCTCGTCGGGCATCCAATCGGGCTTGTTTCCCGGGGCCGTCTCGCGCCAGGCCCAGCCCTCGTAGATGTGCACCTTGTCCGTCCCCTTCTCGCGAAGGTGGAGTTCGATTCGCTCGGCATCGCTTTCGGAACTGGCCGGTTCGAGCCGACGGGCGGCTTTCAGTGCGGCTTGACGAGGCGTGTTTCCGGAGAAGACGCTCGATTCGTCTCCGTCGTTTCCGCGCAGTGCGAAGTTTCGCTTACCATCTTCTCGTACCATGGTTTTGCCCTCCATGGCAACCGAGCACATGGGCGATTATAAATATATCGGCGAAATGAGGGCAATCGTGCGGTACCTTTATATACTTGATCGGCGCACTCGGTCGATTTTTCGGATCGACTCGACGGAGATATACGCGCGGCTGCGTTCTCGCAGAGAGAGTACAGCGATTGGGACGCAGTCGAGTGTCGGTAAAAAACACTTATGTACATCCTACGGCGAACCTATCGATAGGTACCCTCGATGGTCCGGAAAAAGAAGCTCAGTCCGAGTGGCGCCAAGGACGAAAACGGCGAGTATCACAACGTGCACGTCAATCTCCACGAGGACGAACTCGCCGTCGCCGGCATGGCGATCGGTGACGAAGTGTTCGTGCGGGTGCGCGACGGGAAGATCATCATCCAGAAGGCCGACCCGGACGAGGTAGAACACGACTTTTAGACCCTTCCGTAGAGGCGGCGTCGTCGATCCGGCGAGCCGCGGGTCCGTCGGATTAATGGCCGTCGGTCGGTTCTCTCGTTCCGATGGAGCTGTACGACATCGCGAAGCCCGGGTTGTTCGCGCTGCCGCCGGAGACGGCCCACCGGACGGTTCACCGACTGCTCCGAAGCGCCCAGCGAACGCCGATCGAGGACGCGATACGCCGACGGTACGCGGTCGACGAGGACCGACTGCGCGTCGAGGCGTTCGGGCGTGCGTTCCCCAACCCCGTCGGCGTCGCCGCCGGGTTCGACAAGAACGCCGAGATTCCGGCGATGCTGGCGGCGCTCGGGTTCGGCCACGTCGAAGTCGGCGGCGTGACCGCGGAGCGACAGCCGGGAAACCCGCGGCCACGCATGTTCCGCCTCCGGGAGGACGAGGCGCTCGTCAACCGAATGGGCTTCAACAACGACGGTGCCGACGCGATCGGCGCGCGCCTGAAGGACGAACCCCTCCCCGACGTTCCCGTCGGCGTCAATATCGGCAAGTCGAAGTCGACGCCGCTCGACGAGGCGGCGGACGACTACCTGTACACGTACGAGCGCGTGGCGGCGGCCGGCGACTACTTCGTCGTCAACGTCTCCAGCCCGAACACGCCCGGTCTCCGATCGCTTCAGAACCGCGACGCGCTGGAGGAGATCCTCGGGGCGCTGTCCGACGCCGGCGCCGCCCCCTTACTGGTGAAACTCTCGCCCGACCTCCCCGAGACGGCCGTCGAGGACGCGCTCGCGGTGGTCGCGGACCTCGGCCTCGACGGCGTCGTCGTCACGAACACGACGACCGCCCGGCCCGGGGGGTTGAAGAGCCCCCACAGAGCGGAGCGCGGCGGTCTCTCCGGAAAACCCGTCGAGCGGATGGCGACGGAACTCGTCCGCTTCGTCGCCGAGCGGACGGACGTCCCCGTCGTCGGCGTGGGAGGCGTCGCCGACGCTGAGGGGGCCTACCGAAAGATCAGAAACGGCGCGAGCGTCGTCCAGCTGTACACCGGTCTGATCTACGAGGGCCCGGGGATCGCCCGCGACATCAACGCGGGGCTGCTCGACCTGCTGGAGCGCGACGGGTTCGATCGGGTCGAGAACGCGATCGGCGTGGATATATAAGAGAACGGGGCGAATTCTCCCGATCAGCTTCGGACGATGACCAGCGCGTCGTTCGCTTCGAGCATCTGGCCGTCGCCGGAGTAGCGCCGCTCCTCGTTCACCTCGAACGCCTCGGCGTCGAGTTCGACGTCGGCGACGCGGAGGACGCCGTCTTCGACCGCGTAGTCGCCGGCTTCGATTCCCGCCTCGATTTCGGGAACCTTGCTCCCGTGCTCGGGGCCGACGACGGCGTAGTCGAGGTCGACGCCGGTGACGACGGATTCGATCGGGGGTTCCTCGTCGTACGTCGCCAGCTCGTCGACGTGCATCACGCGCCGGATGTCGTCCTCGAAGCCCTCGACGCGACCGTACACCTCGACCGCGTCGATTCCGGCGTTCAGCGGCAGCTGGTTGTCGGACTTGTACTTCCGGAGCGCGCCGACGACGGCCATCGCCGTCTCGCCCGCTTCGAGGTCGGCGTCGACGCCCAGCGGCTCGGGCCACGACGCCCGGTGGACGCTGCCGTCGCCGACCATGTCGTGCCACAGTTCCTCGGTGACGTGCGCGAGGAACGGGGCGAAGAGGCGGAGGAACCGCTCGTGGGCGGTTCGGAGCGTGTACGCCGCCGAGACGTCGCCGCCCTCGTCGAGCCGCTGTTTGGCGATTTCGAGGTAGTCGTCGCAGAACGTGTGCCAGAAGAAGCTCCGGAGGCCGTCGCGGGCCTTCGAGAACTCGCGGTTTTCGAGCTTCTCGGTGACGAACTCGATCTCGGCGTCGAGTTCGGCGAGCAACCACCTGTCGATCGCCTTCAGGTCGGGGCGGTCCGGCGTCTCGTCGGCGAGGCTCTCGACGAGCTTCGAGGCGTTCCACAGCTTCCTGATCAGCTTCTCGCCCGCGCGGAGACCCTTCTCTTTGTACGGCAAATCGTCGCCGACGGCGCTGCCGGCGGCCCAGTAGCGAGCGGCGTCGACCGGGAACTTTTCGAGCACTTCGTCGGGCGAGACGATGTTCCCGAGCGACTTCGACATCTTCACGCGGTTCTCGTCGAGCACCATCCCGTTGATCATCACCGAGTCGAACGGCACCTCGCCGGTGTGCTCGTAGCACTTGACGACCGTGTGGAACAGCCAAAAGGAGATGATGTCGTGGCCCTGCGGGCGCACGTCGAACGGGTACAGCTCGGGCCGCTCCATTTCGAACGCCCCCGACTCCTCGTTCCAGTCCCACCCGGCGTTGATGAGCGGCGTAAGCGAGGAGGTGGCCCACGTGTCGAACACGTCGTCCTCCGGGACGAACTCGCCGTGGCCGCACTCGGGGCAGGCGTCGACCGGCGGATCGTCGGCGAGCGGGTCGACCGGGAGCTGCTCGCGCTCGGCGAGGATCTCGCGGTCGCACTCGGCGCAGTACCACACCGGGAACGGGATGCCGGAGGAGCGCTGCCGCGAGATGGCCCAGTCCCACTGGAGCCCCTCGATCCAGTTCATGTAGCGGGTGAACATCTTCTCCGGGTACCACTCCATCTGCCGGCCGGCGTCGAGGTACTCTTCCTTCTTGTCGAGCAGTTCGATGTACCACTGCTCTGCGACGAGGAACTCGATCGGCGTGCTGCAGCGCTCGTGGACGTTCACGGTGTGGGTGATGTGCCGCCGATCGAGCAGGGAGCCGGCCTCGTCGAGGTCGTCGACGATGCGCTCGCGCGCCTCCTCGGAGGAGAGGCCGGCGTACTCGCCCGCCTCCTCCGTCATCGTGCCCGACTCGTCGATGGCGATCCGGAGCGGGAGGTCGTGCGCCTGGTACCACTCGATGTCCGTCTGGTCGCCGAAGGTACAGCACATCACGAGGCCCGAGCCGGTCTCCATGTCGACGCGCTCGTCCTTCATGATCGGGACGCGCTGGCCGAACAGCGGCACCTCGGCCTCCTTCCCGACGAGGCGCTGGTTGGCCTCGTCGTCCGGGTGGACGAAGACGGCGACGCAGGCGGGCAGGAGTTCGGGCCGCGTGGTCGAGATGACGAACGTCTCCGTCTCGTCCGCGACCGAGAACTCGATGTCGTGGAAGTGCGAGGGGCGCTCGTCGTCCTCCGTCTCCACCTGCGAGATGGCGGTCTCGCACTCCGGACACCAGATGGTCGGCGCGCGCTGGCGGTACTCGCGCCCCCGGTCGTACAGGTCGAGGAAGGACAGCTGCGAGATCCGCTGGACGCGCGGTTCGATGGTCTGGTAGGTGTGGTTCCAGTCGATCGAGACGCCGATCGACTGCATCTTCTCGTTGAACTCCGCCTCGTACTCGGCGGTGACCTCGCGGCACAGCTTCTGGAACTCGTGGCGCGGGAAGTCCTGGTGCTCGACGCCGAGTTCCTCCTCGGTCAGCCGCTCGGAGGCGATCCCGTTGTCGTCGTAGCCGAACGGGAAGAACACGTCCTTGCCACGCATGCGGTTGAAGCGCGCCACGACGTCCTGGAGGATGGACCCGTAGACGTGACCCCAGTGGAGGCTGCCCGATACCGTCGGGGGCGGCGTGTCGATGGAGAAGACGGTGTTGGGATCGACCGCCCCTCCGCGGTAGGCGTAGGTGTCCTCCTCCACCCACCGGTCCTGCCACTCGGCCTCGACGGTGTCGGGATCGTAATCTCCACTCGGCATTCTCTGACGAATCTACCGCCGTCGGTGCTGTTAAACGCCTCGGTTGGTCGGTCGGAGGGCGGGCGAACGGCGACGAATGGGACGTCGACGCCGACGCCGATACCACCGACGCGCCGGCGACACAGACGACGCAGGCGATGCCGGCGACGCAGACGATGCCGGCAACAGAGACGATGCCGACGCCACCCACCACACTAACGCTTACCCACCACGCGCGGCGCGCGCTGTCGGCCCTCCGTGGCCGACCGCGGCGCGCGAGGGAGCGGTCGGCTCCCGTGCCGACCGCGAGGCTGGGGAGGACCGAGGCGAACGGGCGGGATCGAAAGGGGGCGGCCGCTCGGCGACGCACGGCGACGCAAGCACCGCAGCCGAGCGACCGAAGGGAAGCGAGGCGAAGCGCGCAGCGAGCCGCGCGAGTCGAGCGGCCGCGGGCTTTCCGGACGACCTCGTCGGGAGGTTCTCACGACGACCCTGTCGACAGATTCCCACGGCGATCCCGTCGGCGCAACTCGCAGAAATCGAGATGAGGGGCGGAACTCGCGACGACGAAGATCGCCACCGAATCCGCGACCGACGAACGGCCGAGAAACCGAAACGGGGATGGAAAAACGGCGAGGAAAACGCGAACGTGCCCCGAGAGATCGCCCCCGACGCGCCCCGCGAACGGCAGACGATTCGACTCCCCGAATCGAAGTTGAGCGCCCTTCGAGGGTGGGCCCTCGACGGCTCCGGCCTGGTCGCCGCCGCCCGGGTTCGGGACCCAGACGGACGGATCGCGCTCGTCCGGAACGGCTGGTCGGACGGCTGGATCCTGCCCGGGGGCGCGGTCGGATCCGACGAGGAGCCCGTCGAAGCCGCGAGACGGGAGGTTCGCGAGGAGACGGCGCTGGACGCGGTCGTGGAGGGGCCCATCGTCGTCTTCGACCAGTCGTACGTCGCAAAAGCCGACGGCGGCGAGCGCTTCACGGCGCAGTACGTGGTGTACGCGGCTCGCGCCGACGGGGAGATTCCGGACGCCTCGCGGCTGGGAGCGACCGACGGGGAGATCGAGGCGGCGCGGTGGTTCGAATCGATCCCGGAGGATCTCCACGACGGCGATCTCCTCCGAGCGTACCTCTGACGCGGCGTTCGTCGCCGTTGCCGTTCAGTCGAGCGCCGCCAACCGGAACTCGAACGCCGCCACCGGCAACTCCAGGTCGTGCTCGACGAGCACCTCGGGGTGGATCTCGCCGATCACGCCGACCTCGTCGCCGTCGATCACGACCGCCGCCGCGCGCCCCGGGATGAAGGACGGGTGCTCCGTCGGCGGCGTCTCCAGCCGGACGCCGAAGTCCCGGCAGAGCGCCTGCAGCCGCGCCTTCGCGTCCTCGTAGGTCGCGTCGTAGCGGGCGAGGACGGCCGCGACGGTCCGGCGCTCCGCGACGTTCGTGTTCTCCTCGGGATCGACCGCCGCCGCGAGCCCGATCTCCGCGAGGTCCTGCGGGTACGCGCGGTGGGTGTTGTTCTCCAGCACCATCGCGAGCGAGGGGAGCGCCCACGTCCGGAGCATCGTGTAATCCTCGCTGTACGGCTCCGTGATCTCGACCGGGTCGCCGCCGCCCACGACCGGGCTCCCGGGTTCGATCCGCATCCGCCGGTAGTTCTCCGCCTCGCTGATCATGTGAAAGTTCAGGAGGTCCTCGAAGCCGAGCCCCACGAGGCTCGTCCGAGCGGCGTCCTCCAACCGGGACCGCTCGTGGCGACCCCCGACGGTCCCCACGTCGGGGTACCGCGGCGCGAGGTCGTTGAAGCCGTATGCGCGCCCCGCGTCGTCGACGAGGTCGACCGGGTGGAGCACGTCCACGCGGTACGGGGGGATCGACACCCGGTAGGCGACGCCCGCGTCCGTTCCGTCGGCGTCGGGGGCGCCCGTCTCCTCGGCACCGGCACCGCCCGCCACCTCGGCACCGGCACCATCTCCGTCGTCGACCTCGGCGCTCAGCCCCGAGCGTTCGAACAGGTCCACGACCTCGTCGGTCGAGAGGTCGACCCCGAGCACGCCCTCGATTCGCTCGTGCGTCACGGTCTTCGCGTCGACCTCGAAGTCCGGCCGCGTCAGCGTCGCGTCCGGGTACCGGACCTCGACTTCCTCGATGGTCGCGCCGCGGGCGTCGAGCGCGTAGCAGACGACGTTGCACATCCGGTCGATCGTCCACTGGTCGGTCCCGGTGAGTTCGATGAAGAGGTCCCGGGAGTTCTCCGTCACCTCCGTCCGGCGGCCGTTTACGACCGGCGGGAACGAAAAGAGGCCGAGTTCGTCGTAGATCGCCGGGTAGGCCTCGTACTCCTCGACCAGCGAGGCGTACGTCCGGCCCGTCGGGTGCGTTTCGAGCACCTCCCCCGGCGTCAGTTCGGCGTCTGAGTCGAGCGCGACGAACCGGTCGCCGTCGGGCGCGACGCCGCGGTAGGTCACGGAGTTGTCGCCCTTCCCCTCGTCCGTGAGCACCTCGCCCTTCAGCATCGTCAGGTCGTGGATGCCGATCGCGCCCTTCGCGCGCTTTCGGCCCATCGTCGCGTGCAGTTTCTCCTGCAACTGGATCAGCGAATCCAGGGCTTCCTCGGAGAGGTTGACGCCGCGGACGATCGCGCCCGTCACGCAGGGGCGCTCTTCGGGGACGCTCTCGTCCACCTCGATCGTCCAGTCGGGGTCGTTCGTCTTCGGGACGTACACCCCGCGGTCGTCGCCGTACTGGTACCGGAGCGACCGCGCGACGCCCTCGACCGAGAGCCGATCGAGGCGGTCGGGGCCGAACTCCAGTTGCATCTCCCCGTCCTCCGTCTCGCCCTCGTATTCGAGGCCGAGCGCGAACAGGTCCGCTTTGAACTCCTCGTCCGTCTTCTCCTCGCGGCCGGTCAGTCGGCGCAGTTCGTCCGGGTCGACGTCTACGACTGGCATCAGTGGATCACCTCGGTTTCGCGGAGCAGTTCGAGGTCCGCGAGCGTCCCGTGGACGTCGCGGATGTCCTCGAAGCCGTACGTCAGCATGAGCAGGCGTTCGAGCGCGAGCCCCCACGCCATCACGTCGCAGTCGACGCCCAGCGGTTCGAGCACCTCCGGGCGGAACATCCCCGAGTTGCCGATCTCGATGAGCTCGCCCGTCTCGGGGTGGCGGCCGAACAGCTCGAACGACGGCTCGGTGTAGGGGTTGTAGTGCGGCTTGAACCGAAGGTCCGTGATGCCGAACTGTCGGTAGAACTCCTCGAACGTCCCCATCAGGTCGCGCACCGAGAGGTCCTCGGCCATCACCCATCCCTCGATCTGGAAGAACTCCAGCAGGTGGGTCGGATCGAGCGTGTCGTTCCGGTACACCTTCTCGACGCTGAAGTACCGCTGCGGTGGCTCCAGCGGCCCGACGGCGTCGCCCGACAGGTAGCGCATCGACAGCGACGTGGTGTGACCGCGAAGCGCGACGGCCCGGGCGAAGTTCTCGGACCACGGCGAGTGGTAGCCGTCGCCGTCGTCGCCGACGCCCTCCAGGTGGGCCGCGCGGACGCGCTCGACGAGCTCCTCGGGGAGGTCGCGGATCGGCGGCACGTCGAGCGCGAAGCGGTCCCAGTGGGTTCGCGCCGGGTGGTCCTGCGGCATGAACAGGCAGTCGTTGATCCAGAAGTCTGCGTCGGCGTGCGGGCCCGCCATCTCCTTGAATCCCATGCCGACGAGCACGTCCTTCACGCGGTCCGCGGTCTGCCGGAGGATGTGGACCTTGCCGCCCCCGTACTCGGCGGCGTCGGCCTCGACGTTGTACGCCGTGAACTCGACGTCGCGCCACTCGCCGCTCGTGAGCAGCTCGGGCGTGAGCCGGTCGACCGTCTCCGCCGCCTCGACGCCCTCCATGAGCGCCGCGACGCCGTCGTCCGTGAGCGCGACGAGGCGGACGGTGCGCTCGCGGCGCTCGACGAGTCCGCGGCTCTCTACCCGTTCGAGAACCGTCGCGTCGGTCACCTCCCGGCCCTCCGCGGCGGCCGAGAGCGCGGCCGCCTCGTCGTCGGCGTCGGGGTCGGCGTCGGGGTCGGCGGTGATCTCGCCGCTCTCGATCCGCCCGTACCCCTTCCGGGCGTAGTTCGACAGCGCGATGTTCACCTGCGGCCCGTCGAGGCCCGACGCGCCGATCGCCCGCCCCATCCGAGCGGGCTCCTCGTCGGCCCCGGCGTCGACGGCGGCGCGGTAGAGCCGTACCTCCGGGAGTTCGCCGTCGACGTACGCGCGCCCCTCCGCCGTGAGTTCGACGCTCGTTTCGGTCCGCTCTTCGACCTCGACGAGCCCCTCGTCTCGGAGGTCGAAGACGGCTCCGGTCGCCGTCTCGGGCTTCAGGCCCGCTTCCTCGGCCAGTCGTTCGATCGGCTGTGCCTCCGTCGCGCTCGCGGCCTCCAAGACCGCGACCTGTGATTTCGGGAGTCGCATTCCTCTGTGTCCGTTGATACCGATTGTTCGTCGTCGTCAGTTAGCCGTTCCGGGATGGGGCCGCCGCGCCCCGACGGGAACGGGGCGGTCCCCGCGCCGATTCGGGCGGTTTCGCCCCGACGCCGCGGCGGGGGTCCGCCGGCCGATCAGGCGCGGAAAAAGAAGCCGAACCCGGGGGTGGTCGATTCACGGTCCGCCCTCTCGACGTCGGGTCCGGACGTCATACCGGGTCGATGGCTGCGTCGAACCAAAAGCGTTCCGTCGGACGCCGACGGCCGTCACGCGCTGACAGGCCTCCGGCGCTGACCGCCGTCGCGCGCTGAGAGCGGCCTCCACGCTCTTGTGGGCGGGCGTGTAATCGAACGTCCATGGACCGCGTCTCGGCCGTCGCGGCGATCGTTGACTCGAGCGTTCGGACGCAAGAACCGTCCGCCCTCTTCGTCCTCGCGCTCGCCCTCGGGTTGGCCGCGGTCCACCTGTTCGGCGGCCGCCTCCGCTTCCTCGACGTCGTGCCGCGGAGTCGCTGGCTCTCCTTCGCGGGCGGGGCGTCGGTCGCGTACGTGTTCGTGCACGTCCTGCCGGAGGTAGAGCGGGCCGCGGAGCGGTTCGAGCGGACGGTGACGGAGGTGACGGGAGTGGCGCTGTTCGTCGAATACCACGTCTACCTCCTCGCGCTCGTCGGTTTCGTCACCTTCTACGGCCTCGAACGGCTCGCCGCCGGATCGAGGGACGGGCAGGGAGGCGACCGGGAGGGCGGCCCGGGAAACCGAGAGGACGACGCGGGCGTCTTCTGGGTGCACGTCGGCTCGTTCGCCGTCTACAACGCCCTCATCGGCTACCTGCTGGTCCACCGCGAGGACCCCGGCGTGACCGGACTCTTCCTGTTTTTCACGGCCATGGCGCTGCACTTTTTCGTGAACGACTACGGCCTCCGGGACCACCACGGCGGCGTCTACCACCGGTGGGGGCGGTGGATGCTCGCGGCCGCGGTCGTCGGCGGGACGCTGATCGGGTTCCTCGTCGAGGTGAACGAGCTGCTGGTGGACGCCCTCTTTTCCTTTCTCGCCGGGAGCGTCATCCTCAACGTGATCAAAGAGGAGCTTCCGGAGGGGCGACAGAGTCGATTCTGGGCGTTCGCCCTCGGGGCGGCCCTGTACACCGGCGTGCTCGTCCTGCTGTGATCGGCTGTGGGGGCGCTCGTCGGCTTCTCACTCGCCGGCCACGCCCCTTCGGTTCGAGTCGAGATCGATGTCGAGGTCCGCGAGCACCGCCTCCGCCTCTTCCCGCTTCTCGCGGTGGTCCTCGAGGAACTCGCGCATCAACCGCGCCGCCTGCTCCTTGCAGTCGCCGCAGAGGCGCTCGCCGCCGACGCACTCGTCGTACACCTCCTTCGCGAACTCGTCGTCGTCGCCCGCGAGCAGGTAGGCGTACAGTTCGTAGACGGGGCACTTGTCGGCCTCGCCGCCGAGTTCGCGCTGGAGTTCGGCCGTCTCGCGGCCGCCCGTCGTCGCCGACTTCACCTTGTCGTAGCCGTCCTCGGGGTCGTCGAGCAGGCTGATGTGGCTCGCCGGGACCGACGAGGACATCTTCCCGCCCGTGAGGCCGGTCATGAACCGGTGGTAGATCGAGGAGGGGGGAAGGAAGCCGTAGCCGCCCTCGTCGATCTCGACCTCGCGGGCCAGTTCCTCCGCCGCCTCGCGAGAGAGGTCGAACGCATCGACGTGCCCCTCGAAGACGCGCTTTTCTCCCTCGACGGCGTCGATGAGCGCCTCGAACGCCGACTCGGTCGCGTTGCGGTCGAGAAATCGGACGCGGGGGCGCAGCGGCTCCTTCCCCGCGGCGTCGAGCTTCGAGACCGCCGACTCGACGACGGCCTCGGAGACGCCGACGCCGTCGGATTCGAGCCGCGATCGGTCGAACTCGCCCGATTCGAGCCACGCGGCGGCGTCCTCGCAGCGGACGGAGTCGGTTCCGCCGCGTTCGCCGGGCCCTTCCGACGCCTCCGATCCCCCCGACGCCTCGACCGACAGTGTCCGGTGCGCCTCGGCGATCACGTCGCGTTCGAGCGCGTCGGCTTCGAAGCTCGCGTATGCCTCCGTCACCTTGAAAAAGCGCATCTTGGCCGCCAGGTCCCGCGCGAGGCGGACGTGCGGATCCTGATCCGGCCCGACCGGGATCACCGTCGGCTTCGGGCCGTCCAGTTGCGGGTAGAGGATGTCCGCCATCTGCGTGACGACGCTCTGCATGTGCGACACCGAGGTCTCGCCGTCGAAGCCGTAAATCGCCTCGAACTCCGAAAACCGCGCCTTCGAGCCGAGTTCGAACGCGAGGTCCTGTAGCTCGCGGTTGTCCGACTGCCGGTACAGCGTCCCCTCGTCGGCGTCGAACCCGAGCGCGAGGAGCGAGAGCAGGTAGTCGCGCGCGTGCTCGTCGATCTCGTCCCAGGGGAGGCCGCGCGCGCTGTGGGCTTCGAGGTCGGCGATGAGACCGTAGGCGTCCGCGCCGCGCTCTTGGTGCCAGATGATCTCGTCGAACACCAGTTTGTGACCGACGTGCGGGTCGCCCGTCGGCATGAAGCCCGAGAGGACGGCGAACTCGCCGCCGTCGCGCATGGCCGCCGCGATGGGTCGGTAGTCGCGGTGGCCGAAGATGACGCCCCGCCGCATCAGGTAGTGCGGCTCCGGCACCTCGGGGAGGGCGTCGTCGAACTCCTCGATGCCGAACTCCTCGAACAGCTTCCGGTAGTCGGAGACGGTCGAAGAGCCCCACGGGTCGAGGGCGACGGCGTCCGCCCCGGCGGCCGCGTCGCCGCCGTCCGTCGCCGGCCGCGTTCCGGGCGTCGAATCCGCTCCCGCCTCCGTCCGTGCGTCCGTCTCGGTAGGTCTGTCTCGTGTCATGGCGTCAACCGGGCGACCGAAAGCCAGTCTATGCCTCCGTTGGCGTCGGTCAGCGCAAAAACCATTCGCTTCCTGACCCCGCCGGCCAGCCGCACGTCGAGCGCGAGGTCCCGCGGCGCGAACTCGTGGTCCGGCCGGATCACCCGAACGAGGTTCTCGGAGTGGCCGAGGTCCTCGACGGATTCGACCTCTGCGTAGGTCCGAAAGTCCGCGCCGAATTTGAACCCGGTTTTCGGGACGACGCCGCGGTCCCGAAGCGCCCGGTAGACGCGGAGTCGACGGTCGAACCGCTCGCCCTCGACCGACCGTCCGCGATCGACGACGGCCTCGTACGCGTCCGATTCCTCGTCGTCGACGGTCAGATACCCCCGTTCCGCGAGCGCGGCGGCTTCGACGAGCGAGAGTTGGAGCGCGCCGTCGGCCGCCGTCTCCCGGCCGGTCAGCGGCTGACCGTAGAACCCGCGCTCGTACAGTTCGTTCGGCGCGTTCCAGCAGATCGCGCGATCGTCCAGGAGCTCCCCCCGGAGCGACGCGGGCGGCTCGTAGTCGGTCCGGCCGTCGAACTCGTGGCGCGCGACGTCGAGGTAGGTGATCTCGCTCTCCTCGTCGACGACCGCGAGCACGCGGCCGGCGAGACGCGTCGCCGCGACGGGTTGTCGCTCGCCGACGACGCGGACCCGGTAAGCGACGTCGCCGTCGTAGGGGCCCTTGCCGCGCGGGTACACCGCATAGTCGTAGTCGGCCGCCGCGCCGACGCCCGGCCAGCCGTCGCGGGCGGGCGAGAGATAAAAGCCCCGCTCGCGAAGGTCGACGTACACCAGAAATCGAAGGGCGAATCGGTCGCTCTCGCCGGTCGAGGTGACGAAGAAGTCGCGAAAGCCGCGTCCGTCGACGGCGTCGAGATCGCCGCGAAAGAGCAGGTGCGCCGCCTCGACGCGGGAGAGGTCGATCCGATTCCCGCCCGCGGGGCGGCCGTACCCCCGCGAGTCGTGAAAGCGCTGTCGGGCGTCGCCGCCGACGCGCACCACGTCGCCCCGAAGAGATCCGTCCATGAGTGAGGTGCAGGGCGGCACCGACATATGGACTGCGGTGCGCCCGGCGGAATCGCGGGACGGAGCGCTCTGTGCGACGTCCGACCGTCACCGGTCGTCCGTCCGTCGCTCGCACGTCCCGTCGAGACACCGACGGCCGGCCGCCGTCTCGAACGCCGGCAATCCGCACGGGCACTCGCCCGCGACGACGCCGGCGGGGATCGAAAAGGCCGTCTCGCAGTCCGGATAGGCGTCGCACCCGGCCAGGAGGCGACCGCGTCCGCGGACGATCCGGAGGTCGTCGCCGCAGTCGGGACACGACCAGGCGCGGTCGAATCGCTCGCGGACCGCCTCGTCGAGCGGGTCGCAGGCGTAATCGACGCACACCTCGAACGCGTCGCCGCGCTCGACGCGGACGAGCGGGAGCCCGCACCCCCCGCAGGCGTCTTCGAGAACCGACGCCCCGGCCGGCAGGCCGTATCTGGCGGTGCAGCCGAGACAGGCCACGTCGCCGCGGGTTCGGACGAGCGCGCCCCCGCAGTCGGGACACTCCCCGACGGGGACCCCCGCCTCGGAGACGGGGTAGTCGGCGCGGCCGGCGGTGTCATGGGAGACGACGCGGAGCGTCTGCTCGCCCGCCCGCGCCGTGACGCCGAACCCCTCGCCGGCCGTCTCGACGGTGACGGCGTCGGGTCTGGTGATCCACGCGACCGGCTGGTAGCCGTCGGCGTCGTGGACGAGAACCGTCTTGTCCGGCTTGACGACGACGACCACGGACCCGCGCTGGGTCGCGTCGCGCGTCCCCTCGAACGTCGTCGTGCACTCGCCGGCGAAGATCCGCATCGTGTCGGGCATGGAACGGGCTGGTCCCGTCATCGTACCTAAACGTTCGCCGGCTACGACCGCCGAGCCGCGGCGGCCGTCGCGGCCGTCGCGGCCACCATCGCGCCGACGAGCAGCGCGAGCCAGAGGGCGAGGACGTCGGAGCCGTTTCGTCTCTCGTCGGATCGGGCCGCCCCGCCGGCTCGGTCGCGCTCGACCACCCGAATCGTCGTCTCCTCCCCGCCGGCGCGCGCGACGTGCCACCCCGTGGAGTCGATCCGGTGGACGAACCGGACCGTCACCGACCCGTTCGGCGGGACGCGCACGCGCTCGACGCGCTCCGGTTCGTCGAACAGGTACAGCCCGACGGTGTACCACTGCGGCGACGAGCGCGCGCTCGACACCGTCACCTCGATTCCGACCGGCGCGCCGACCGGGACGGTCGACCGGTTCGCCGAGACGTCCGTCACGCCGATCTGACCGTGCGGGAGGCCCTCCGGCCCGGTCCTGTTCGGCGTGGACGTCGGGGCCGGCGTCGGCGTCGGCGTAGGTGTGGGTGTGGGCGTCGGACTGGGAGTCGACGTTGGCGTCGGCTGGGGGGACGGCGCGGACGGCTGGTTCGGCGTCGACGGTTGGGTCGGCGTCGACGGCCGACTCGGTGTCGATGGCGGCGTCGGCGTGGACGGCTGGGTCGGCGTCGACGGCGCTCCGTTCCGATTTCGGTCCGTCGCGTTTCGGTCGGCGTCCCCCTCTCCGCCACCGTCGTCGACCGCATCCTCGCTCCCGTCGCCGGCGTTTCCGTCGCCGTTTCCGTTTCCAGCGCTCTCGTTCCCGCCCCCGTCGTTCGCGGCTGGGCCGTCCCCGCCGCCGCCCGCGCTTCCGTTCTCGCCGTCGCCTTCGTTCGCGGGATCGTCGGATCCGTTCGACCCGGAGCCGTTCGGCGGTTCCGACTGCTGCGCCACCGGCGGCGACGCCCCGACCGCGTTCACGGACGGCGTCGGACCGTCGAGGGTCCCGGACCGGTGCGGTCCGGCCGCTCCGACCGCCGACGCGACGATCAGGGCGAGACAGAGCAGCGAGGTCGCACAGAGGAGCGCGACGGAGCGGCGATTCGGCGTCATGGGGGTTCGAAGTGGGTCGGTCGACGGTTCGCGCTCACGGCTCATTGTTATGCGACGGGAAACGCCGGGGCGACCGCGGGTAGGATGCGACTAGAGCCGGCCGAAGCGCACGATCGCCGGCCCGGCCTGAACACCTTTAGCTCCCATCCGCGAAGTGACGGCCACCGACATGGACGCAGTGTGCTTCGACATGGACGGCGTCATCGTGAACTCCGAGGACTACTGGCACGAGTTCGAGGAGGAAACCCTCTTTCCCGAAACGCTCGCCGGCGATCGCCCCGACGACGACGAGATCACGGGGATGAACTACCGCGAGATCCACGACCACCTCGACGAGCACTACGAACTCGTCGTCGAACGCGCGGAGTTCATCGACCTCTACGACCGGACCGCCACGGGAATCTACGGCGAGAAGGTGACGCTCATGGACGGGTTCCCGGACCTCTGCGGGGACCTCCGCGACCGCGGCCGGACGCTCGCCATCGTCTCCTCCGCGCCCCCGGACTGGATCGCGACCGTCGTCGACCGGTTCGACCTCGGGCCGCTCGATCTGGTGCTCAGCGCCGAAGACATCGACGGGCCGGGCAAGCCCCGGCCGCACGTGTACGAGCGCGCGGCGGCGGAGCTCGGCGTCGAACCCGAAGACTGCACCGTCGTCGAGGACTCGACCAACGGCGCGCTGTCGGCGGCGCGGGCCGGAGCCTACGTCGTCGGCTACCGGACGGAGACGAACGCCGGGACGGACCTCTCGGCGGCCGACGTGGTCGTGAACGGGCCGGCGGAGCTGCGGGCGGAGCTCCTCGGCTGAACCGGGAACGTCACTCCACGACGACCGTCCTCGACTCGACGACCGGCGCGAGCGGCAGGTCGGGGAAGACCACCTCGACGGCGAACGTCAGTTCCTCTTGCGCGCCGAAGACGCCGACCGGAACCGTCGTCCGGCCCGAGAGGTACGTCGTCTTCTCGCTCATCTCGACGTCGTTCACCGTCACGCGCACGCCGGCGCGAGCGCCGCCGCCGACGTTTCGAACCGTCACCTCGCGCATCTCGCTCTCGCCGCGGTCGATTCGGTCCGGGAACGACCCCCACTCGACGACGACGCGGGGGAGGGCGCGGGCCGACTCCACGATCCGCTCCGCGACGCCCCGCGACATCCCCGCGCGGACGAGTTCGTCCGCCCCCGCGTCGATCACGTCGGCTGGGGTTTCGATACCGCCGGTGGCGAGCGTGCTGGCGCGGGCGGCCCCGATGCCGTCGATCGCGGTCAATCCGACCGCGTCCCGGCTGACGCCGTGGTCGACGCGGGCCTCGACGCGGCGGGCGAGGGTGGCCGCACGTGGACCCGAAAAGCGGTCGAGAAACTCACGGAGCGCCGCGAGGAGGCGGAGCGCGTTCTGCTTTATCACCCACGCGTCGCTGCGGAGGTCCGACGGCGTCGATCCGGTCATGCTCGACCGGAGGATGGCGAGGACCTTCCGGTGGCCGTTCTCCAGCGCCGTGTCCCGGCCGAGCACGGAATCGACGGCGTCCTGCTCCGACTGGCGGGCGGAGACGCTGTCGAACTCCGCCGCGCCGGCGACCGCTTCGAGCACGTCTCCGACCGCGATCCGCTCGCGCTCCGTGAGGGCGTGAAAGCGGCTCGCCGTCTCCAGCCGGAGGTAGTACTTCGAGGTGAGACGACCGAGAATGGTGGCCTCGACCCCGAGGTCCTCGTCCGTCTCGACGAAACCGCGGTCGACGAGCGTCTCCAGCGTCTCCCGGACGCGGCCGTGCAGGCCGTCGAAGTCGTAGCGTTCCGGCTCGCTCCGCGCCCGGACGTAGTAGAACGTCGTCTCCAGCCACGACATCACGTCGTCGAGGTCGCGTATCGTCCCCATCGCGATCTCGGCGTTCAGGTGCGAGTCGATGTCCTCCGCCAGCCGCGATTCGATCTCCGTTCCCTCGCGGAGCAGTCGACGGTAGCGGTCCGCGTCGGAGCGGTCGCAGACGACCCAGCCGTAGCCGACGTCGTCGTACCCCGGCCGGCCCGCGCGCCCGAGCATCTGTAACACGTCGAGCGGGCTGATGTCGACGTCGCCCTCCAGCGGGTCGTGGTACTTCGTGTCCCGGATGACGACACAGCGCGCCGGGAGGTTCACGCCCCACGCGAGCGTCGAGGTGGAAAAGAGCAGCTTCACCTTCCCGTCGCGGAACCACGCCTCCACCCGGTCGCGGTCGGACTTCGCGAGGCCGGCGTGGTGGAACGCGACGCCGTCGAGGACGGCCTTGCGGAGGCTGTCGTTGCGCAGCTCCTTCGCCTCGTTGTGGAAGTCGTAGTCGCCGCGCGCGCCGACCGGCACGTCCCGCTCCGCCAGTTCGTCGCGGGCCTTCGCGGCGGCCATGACGGCGTCCTGCCTGGAGGAGACGAACACGAGCGCCTGCCCGTCGTCGCGGATGTGCGGCTCCGCGAGGTCGAGCGCGCGGTACAGCCGGCGGTACTTGTCGGCGAAGGAGTTCTCGCCGTGCGAGTAGGTCTTGACGCCGGCGTGGAGGTCGACGGGCCGGTACTCGTCGCCGAAGTCGAACGTCGCCGCCGGGGGCGCGTCGAGCCACTCGGCCACGTCCTCGATGTTCGGCATCGTCGCCGACAGCGCGACGATCCGTGGGTCGCAGAGCCGGCGGAGGCGCGAGATCGTGACCTCAAGCACGCCGCCGCGCTTTTCGGAGTCGAGGAGGTGGACCTCGTCGATGACGCAGCAGTCGACGTCCGCGACGAAGGAGTAGCGACCCGAGTCGTGCTTGCGGGTCGCCGAATCGGTCTTCTCGGGCGTCATCACGAGGATGTCGGCCCGCTCCGCGCGCCGCGGGTTGAGATCCCGCTCGCCCGTGACGACGTAGACGGAGTACCCCAGCTCCTCGAAGCGCTCCCACTCGCTTTCCTTTTCGTTCGTGAGCGCCCGCATCGGCGCGACGAAGAGCGCCGTGCCGCCGTCGCGGAGACAGCGGCAGATGGCGAGTTCGGCGAGCGCCGTCTTGCCGCTCGCCGTCGGCGCGCTGGCGACGACGTTGTCGTCGCGCTCTAAGATGGCGGGGAGCGCTTCCCGCTGCATCCGGTTGAACTCCTCGAAGCCGAACGCGCCGGCGAACTCGGGGACGGCGTCGACGACCTTCATCGGCGCACCACCGGCGGAAACGAATGCGAGGGGGACGCGTTCATCAGAGGAAGGCGGGCGCTACGGCGGCAAAGGCGTTTCCTTCGCGGTCGACGGGGCGGCGGTCGGTCGGTCGCTCTCGAACCATCGAACGCCGATCAGTCCGAGACCGCCCCGGCGGCGCGCTCTGCCGCCCGTTCGAGCATTCCCGCCTGCGTCGTGTAGTAGTAGTACGCGCCCGCGCCGAGCGCCGCGGCGACGTTCGAGAGCGTCACCGCCCAGAACACCGCCGCGACGCCCATGTCGAGGGCGTACGCGCCGACGGCGGCGACGGGAAGGCGGACGCCCCAGTACTGCACGAGCGAGACGGCCATGCTCGTCCGCGTTCTGCTCGCGCCGTTGAACCCGGCGAGAAACAGGTAGCTCGCGCCGATGGCCCAGTAGCCGTAGGCGAGGATCTGTAGGTACGAGATCGTGAGCGAGAGGGCGTCCGGTCCGATCTCGGGGACGAAGAGCTGCGCGATCGTCCCGGGAAAGAGCCACTGGACCGCCCCGACGACGGAGAGCGCCGCGGCCGCGATACCGGCTCCGACCCACGTGGTCTGCCCCGCCCGGGCGGGCTTTTCCGCGCCGAGGTTCTGTCCGACGATGCTCTGGGCGGCCTGCTGGAGGCCGGTCGCCGGGATGAACGCGACGCTCGCGACGCGCGCCCCGATGGTGTACGCGGCGAGACCCGCCGCGCCGCCGACGCTCGCGACGATCCCGACGATCAGCACCCGGACGCCGTCCTGCGCGAGGCGCTGGCCGACGAGGGGCGCGCCGACGTCGAGGATCTCCCGGTACGTGCGGGTTTCGAAGCCGACGTCGGCGGGCGAAAGCGAGAGGCTTCCGCGCGGTCCGACGGCCATCGCGACCGCGAGAGACATCCCGGTTGCCGTGCCGAGCACCGTTGCGAGCGCCGCCCCCCGCACGCCCAGCGGCGGAATCAAGCCGTACCCGAAGATGAGAATCGGATCGAGAACGACGTTGACGCCGACGGCGGTGACGGTGACGTAGAGGGCGGCGCGCGAGTCTCCCCAGCCGACGAACGCCCCCTCGACCGCGTCGCTGACGGCGGCGAACGGGAGCACGAGCGCGTAGGTGGCGAGGTACGCCGTCGCCATGCCCGCGATCGCGGGACCGGCCCCGACCGCCCTGACGATCGGACCGGCCCCGGCCGCGGCGACTGCGGCCACGACGACGCCGAACGCGAGTCCCATCGTCGCGCCGTGGAACGCGACCGATCGCGCCCCCGCCGGATCGTCGCCCCCGACGCGCTGCGCCACGAGAACCTGCGTCCCGACGAAGGGAGCGAACACCGCGAGCATGAGGAAGACGCTGACGATCGGATAGTTCAACCCCACCGCCGCAACCGGATCGGCGGTGCCTGTCATCCGACCGAGCCAGAATATATCGACAATCTGTTGTATGACCTGCGTCACGTTCTGGACGAGCAACGGAGCTGCGAGGAGGAGGAGGGCGCGGGGAATCGGACCTTCTGTGATGTCCTCTTTCGAGAGGTCGAGCATCAATACGATTTACGCATATCATATAATACAATAAAGGTTTGTCGATGTTTGTCATACGATGGATCCGACCCGCACGAGTATCGCCCTCGGAGGGGAGTCACTTTCCGAACGACGACTTGCCGACGCGGAGCGCGCTGTCGACGAGGGCCTTGTGTCCGCGTCGGAGCCGTTCCGAGAGCGACTGCTGGGAAACGCCGAGTTCCGACGCGAGTTCCGACATCGTCAGCCGGCGGGGAACGTCGAAGTACCCCCGTTCCGCGGCGGTGACGAGCGCGTCGTACTGCTCGGACGTGAGACCGTACTGGCCGCTCCCGACCGACTCCTTCAGGTCGTAGATGTTCCTGATCGTGAACGTGAGCCCCTCTTCGACGCAGAAGTCGTGCGTCGCGGAGAGCGAATCGCGGGTCGGGAAGAGTATCCTGAGCTGCCACGAGTCGTCCTTTCCCTGCATGTCGACGACGGTCGCGCCCTCGTCGAGGACGACGTGGAGAATGACGCGGATGTCGCTCACCCAGTTCATCCGGAAGAGCCGTTCGTTCCCGAGATCGTCGAGGAGTTCCACGTCCGAGACGCTCGGATCGTCGAGTAGCGTGGGCTCGACCGATTCGAGGTCGCCCTCGGAGACGCGTAGGTAGGGCATTACCTGCTCGTGGTCGTGGGCCGCGAGCCGGACCACCTCGAACTGGACGTCGGGGAGCGTCGAGAGCGTCTCCCGAAGGGCGAATTCGGCTGCCGGAACCTCCACCTCTGCGATAGTACTCATGAGAGCCCCACGTCGGGCCACTCGGTTAAGTTACCGGATTGCCGATCGATCGGCGCGGATGACACTCCGTCGCGGCTATATTACGGGGGATCACCTCCGTTACGAAAGGGTGGTATATACAAGCACAATCAGGATGCCCGAAGGAGGCCTCATAAAGGGTAGTGAATGAGTGACATCACACGGTTCGCCCGTGGACAGGTGCCGCCCAACTGGGTGAGAGCACCGACCGACGGGAACGCGGTTCGGTTCCGCCACCGCGACGTCGGCGTCCACCTCGAAGCGATCGAGGTGGGTGACGCCGCCGAGATGCCCGGGTCCGGGCGTTCGCACCGATGGCAGCTCCAGTGCCGACAGTCGGCCGGGGAGGCGATGAGCGTCAAACCCATTCTCCGTGTGTCGGCGAAGGAGGAGGCGGTGTGCGTGCTGTACGATTGGATGGAGTTGATAAACGCGACGGTCGAGAGCGTCGACTCCGACGCCGGCATACCGTTCGGCGAACTCACCGAGCGACTCGGCGCGCACGAACCGCCGCAGGACGCTCGAACGGACGCCCGAGTCGCGGAGCTGTGACAGACATGTTACCCATACGGTCCGATCGGACGGCGGTGGAGCGGGAGGGCCCGCGATCCGTCGATTCCAGCGACGGGAGGGAGAACGAGGAGAACGAAGAGGAGGAAGACAGCGAGGCGGACACGGAGAGGTCCGAAGGCGTCTCGAATCTGGTCGTCGTCTCGAATCGACAGCCGTACCGGCACAACTACGCCGACGAGAGCAACGAGATCGTCGTCGATCAGCCGATCGGCGGCCTCACGGCCGGTCTCGACCGGGTCATGCGCGACATCGACGGCCTGTGGATCGCGTGGGGCGACGCGGACGCGGATCCGGTGGTCGTCGACGCGGAGAACCGCGTCCGGGTGCCGCCGGAGGATCCGAGCTACACCCTCAAACGGGTCTGGCTCGAAGAGGAAGCGATCCAGGAGTACTACTACGGGTTCAGCAATCAGGTGCTCTGGCCGCTGTGTCACGACCTGGTCGACAAGATGGAGTACGACGAGTCGTACTGGGAGCGGTACCGCGACGTGAACGAGACGTTCGCGGGGATCGTCGCGGAGGCCGCGCCGGACGACGCGATCGTCTGGTTTCAGGACTACCACTTCGCGCTCGCGCCGGGGATGGTGCGTCCCGCGCTCGGCGAGGACGCGACGCTGATGCAGTTTTGGCACATCCCGTGGCCGGCGTGGGACACCTTCCGCGTCTGTCCGCGGCGGCGCGAACTCGTCGAGGGGCTGCTCGCGACCGACCTCCTCGGCTTCCACATCGAGCGGTACCGCGACAACTTCCTCGAAGGCGTCGCGGCCTGCCTCGACGACGCGGCCGTCGACTTCGACGCCGGCGAGGTCGAGTACGAGGGGCACACGACCGTCGTCGAGGCGTTCCCGATGGGCGTCGACGTCGAACGGATAGCCGAGTTGAGCGAACGCGCCGACGAGGCGTTCTGGCCGTCGTTCTGCGACCGGTTCGGGATCGATCCGGACGCGAGCGTCGCCGTCGGCGTCGATCGGCTCGACTACACGAAAGGGATCCCAGAACGGCTCGACGCGCTCGACCTGTTCTGGGAGGAGAATCCCGAGTGGCGAGGGGAGCTCACGTACGTACAGCGCGCGAGCGAGAGTCGGTCGGCGATCCCGGCGTACCAGCAGCTCGGACGGGAGGTGAAAGAACAGGTCGAGCGGATCAACGAGCGGTTCGGGACGGACGACTGGACGCCCGTCGTCTACATCGAGGACCACCTCGCCAACGAGGAGCTGTACGGCCTGTACCGCCACAGCGACCTCGCGCTGATCAGCCCCATCCGCGACGGGATGAACCTCGTCGCGAAGGAGTACGTCGCCGCACAGGCCGACGAGGACGGCGTCCTGCTCCTGAGCACGCTCGCCGGGGCCGACGAGGAACTCGGCGCGCAAGCGAAGACGGTCGAGCCGTACGACTCGGCCGCGTTCGCCGAGGCGATCGAGGCGGCGCTGACGATGCCCACGGACGAGCGACGGACGCGGATGCGGACGCTTCGGAAGACCGTCGCCGAGAACAACCTCGACGACTGGATCGACGCCGTGCTCGAACGAACGCAGCGGTTGCGGGACGGAGAGAACGGACGCGAGTCGTCACGGGAGCGTACGGATGGGAACTGAGAACGCCGACGGTCGCGGGGCGGGACGTCGCGACGACCGCCGCGTCCCCGGAGGCGGCCGACCGCTCCCGAGCGCCCTCCGCGCGCTCGCGGAGCGGCTGCCGGATCGCTCGGCGCTGCTCCTCTGTACGGACTTCGACGGGACGCTCGCGCCGATCGTCGACGAGCCGGACGCGGCGGAGATCAGAGCGGAGATCCGCGAACTCCTGCGCGAACTCGCGGCCGACGACCGGGTCACCGTCGCCGTGATCAGCGGCCGGGAGCTGACCGACGTCGCGGAGCGCGTCGGCGTCGACGGGATCACCTACGCCGGGAACCACGGTCTCGAACAGCTCCGCGACGGCGAGCGGACGGTCCACCCGCGCGCCGAGGAGTACGCCGAGGACGTCGACCGCGTCTGCGGCACGTTCGACGGCGAGTTCGCGGTCGAAAACGGCCTGCTCGTCGAGAACAAGGGGCTGTCCGCGACGCTACACCTGCAGGAGACGCCGCCCGATCGACGGGAGGCGCTCCGGGAGACGGTCGACACCGTCGTCGAGTGGCTCAGCGACGGCCGCCTCCGCACGGAGTCGGCGAAGGACGCCGTCGAGATCCACCCGGAGATCGAGTGGGACAAGGGCGAGCGGATCGCGGCCCTGCTCGAAGAGCGCGATGACGAACCCCTCCCGGTGTTTCTCGGCGACGACCGGACCGACGAGTCGGGCTTCCGGACGGTCGAAGCGCGCGGCGGCGTCAGCGTCTACGTCGGCACCGACGGCGAGACCGTCGCCGCCGAGAGCGTCGCGGATCCGGCGGCGGTCGAGGCGTTCTTCCGCTGGCTGGCGACGACCGGGACGGCGAAACTCGGAGCCGAGACGGCGGGCGATCCGGACGACCGGATTGCGTGACCGCGGGCCGACCGGCGATCGACCGCGCTATCGTTCGATCGTTCCGACGCTCGACGATCCGCACGATCCGCACGTTTTTGCCCTCGGGGACGAAGGAGGAGGTATGCAGACCAGGCGGAAGCCGGACTGGCTGAAGATGCGGCCGCCGTCGGGCCGCCGGTTCACGGAGATAAAGCGGACGCTCCGCGACCGCGACCTACACACAGTCTGCGAGGAGGCCAACTGTCCGAACCTCGGCGAGTGCTGGAGCGGGCGGGACGGGCCGGGGACGGCGACGTTCATGCTCATGGGCGACCGGTGCTCCCGGGGGTGTAACTTCTGCGACGTGCGCACCGGCGGGATGGAACCGCTCGACCCCGACGAGCCGGCGAACGTCGCGGCGGCCGTCGCCGAAATCGGCCTCGACTACGTCGTGTTGACCTCCGTCGACCGCGACGACCTGCCGGATCAGGGCGCGAGCCACTTCGCGCGGACGATCCGCGAGATCAAGCGACGGGATCCGAGCGTCCTCGTCGAGGTGCTGATCCCCGACTTCCGGGGCGAGGAGGAACTCGTGCGCCGGATCGTCGAGGCCGAGCCGGACGTGCTCGCGCACAACGTCGAGACCGTCGAGCGCCTCCAGTGGCCGATACGGGATCGTCGGGCGGGGTACGAGCAGTCGATCGGCGTCCTAGAGCAGGCCGCGCGGGAATCGGACGCCTACACGAAGACGAGCCTCATGCTCGGTCTCGGCGAGTACGAACACGAGATCTACCAGACGCTTTCGGACCTCCGGGAGGCCGACGTGGACGTCGTCACGTTCGGCCAGTACCTCCAGCCGTCGCGCTCGCACCTCGACGTGTTCGAGTACGTCCACCCCGACGCGTTCGAGACGTGGCGGCGGGTCGCGGAGGAGGAGTTCGACTTTCTCTACTGCGCGTCGGGACCGATGGTCCGGTCGTCGTACAAGGCGGGCGAGCTGTTCGTCGACGCGCTGATTCGGGAGGGGAAGACCGTGGAGGAGGCGAGGGCGGTCGCGCGAGCGACCGCCGAGCAGTGAACGACGACCGAAGGGAGCCGTGAGCAGGGCGGCGGCGAGAGCCGCCGCCAAGCAGTTCGTCAATCGCTATCGCTGGACCGCGTGCGAAGATATATGATGGTCTGACGCGAATATTTGATCATGCCCGAGTTCGGTCCGGCACCGTCGGACGAGTCCATCGAACGCGAGCGCGAGCGGTGGATCGAGACGCGCGACACGCGCCAGCGAGTGAAGGACGTCATCGTCGGCGTTCGAGAGCCGACGCCGATCGCCGCGCTCGCGGAGCGGGCGGCGTGCTCGCCGAACGCGGCGCGAAAACACCTGTCCGAACTCGCCGACCTTGGCGTCGCGCGGAGGTGGACCGACGGCGACCGCGCGCGCTACGCCCGCAACGACGAGTACTTCCGGTGGCGTCGCGCGAACGAACTCGCGACCGAGCGCACGTCCGAGGAACTGCTCGATCGACTCCGAACGCTGAAATCCGAGGACGAAGCGTTTCAGGAGCGGTACGGGGTTCCGACGCCGGACGCCGTCTCGTTCCCCCCCGACGCGGATCACGAGACGGTTCACGAACTGTGGGAGACGACCGGCGAGTGGGCGTCGATCCGGCGGGACCTCGGGGTCTACCGCGACGCGATTTCGATGGCGCGCCGGAAGCGAGACGGACTTCACGCGTAGCGATGGCGGACGCGGGCCGGGGGCCGATCGACAGCGCCGTCCTCGAATCGTTTCGCGATCGCGTCCGCGGTCACTCGCTCGTGGCGCGGACGGGCGGCGCCCGAACCGACGGTCGCTTGACCGCGCTCGTTCTCCACCTTGACGCGGACCGCTATCCGGCGACCGTTCTGGAGGCGTCGGTCGAGATCCAGTGGTACGTGAACGACGAGTACAATTTTCACTACCGCGAGCGCCACGACGAGGGGACGGTCTGGCAGTGTCGGTGGGACCGACATCCGAACCCGCACGCGGCGGACGCTCACTTTCACGGACCGCCCGACGCGGACGCGACGAACGTCGTCGACGACCCCGTCACCGTCACCCACCCGGCCGACGTGCTGACTCGAACGATGGCGAACGTCGACGATCGTATCGCGGATCTCTGGGAGCGAGTTGCGATCGGTGAGGGGACAGGGCGGCGGCGAGAGCCGCCGCCAAATAGCGAGCGGTGACGCGAGGAACCGCGAGTAGGGCGGTCGCTCGCGCGACCGCCGAGTAGTGAACGGCGACCGAAGGAAGGGACGTTCGGACGCGTCGTCGGCGATACCGAATCCGGCGACCGCCCCGTGTCTGAGTGCTACCGGCGCGATCACCGCCAAGGTTCTTGTTCTCCCCGCCCAACACGTGCGCATGGGCACCGGAACCACCCTCCTGAAAGTCGGCCTCGTGCTCCTCGCGGCGCTCGTCGCCCTGAGCGTGCTCGGCTTCGCGCTCGGACTCCTCACGATGCTCGTCGAGGCGGTCGTGAGCCTGCTCGCGTTGGCCGCGCTGCTCTACGGGGCGTACTGGCTCCTGATGCGCGGTCGACGGACGGGCCCGTAGATCGCGCGGAATCGGCCGACGCGAACCGCTGCGACGCGAGTCTTTATGACCGTCCGCCGTGAGCGTAGCGCAGCCATGTCGGAGACGAGCGGCGAGTACACCGGCGACGGCGGCCCGGCCGCGGACGCCGAGATCTGCGAGCGGCCGGCCGAGTTGCTGCGGGAGTTGATCCGGTTCGACACGACGAACCCGCCGGGGGCCGAGCGCGCCTGCGTCGAGTGGATCGAAGGACTCCTCGCCGACGCCGGGGTCGAAGCGGAAGCGTACGCGACGGAGCCGGAGCGCCCGAACCTCGTCGCCCGGCTGCCGGGCGGCGACGCGCCGACGCTCATGCTGTACGGCCACGTCGACGTGGTCCCGACCGCGGATCAGGCGTGGACGCACCCGCCCTTCGCGGGCGTCGAGGAGGGCGGCTTCGTGTGGGGTCGCGGCGCGCTCGACATGAAGGCCGGCGTGGCGATGTTCGTCGCCGCGTTCCTCCGGGCGGTCCGCGAGGGGGTCGACCCCGCCGGCGACGTGCTGCTGTGTATCCTCTCCGACGAGGAGGGCGGCGGCGACGCGGGCGCCGGCTACCTCGTCGACGAACACCCGGACCTGTTCGAGGACGTCCGCTTCGCGCTCGGCGAGTTCGGCGGCTACCCGATGGACCTCGGGGGCGCGCGGCTCTACCCGGTGCAGGTGAACGAAAAGCGGCTCTGCTGGCTGCGCGCGACCATCGAAGGGCCGGGGGGACACGCCTCCTATCCGAGCCGCGGGGACGCGATGGGACGCCTCGGTGGGGCGCTGACGGCGCTCGACCGCGAGCGCCTGCCGTACCACCTGACGCCGCCCGTAGAGGAGATGCTCGACCGGATGGCTGAGGCGGTCGGCGAGCCGACGAGCGAGGCGCTCGCCGACCTCAAGTCCGCCGACTCCGTCGAGGCGGCGCTCTCGGCGTTCGGCGAGGACGCCGGGACGTTCGAGGCGCTCCTGCACAACACGGCGAACGCGACGATCGTCCGCGGGGGCGGTAAGGAGAACGTCATTCCCTCGCGGGTGGAACTCACGATCGACAGTCGGCTGCTTCCGGGCCAGACCGCCGACGACGTCCTCGCCGAACTCCGCGACCTCCTCGGCGACGGGATCGAGTTCGAGATCCTCAGGTACGAGGAGGGGCCCGCGGAGACGGACCTCGGGCTGTTCGACGTGCTCGGCGGCGTTCTCCGGGACGCCGAACCGGACGCCGTTCCCGTCCCGTTCGTGCTCCCGGCGGTCACCGACGCCCGCCACTTCGCGCGCGTCGGCGTCCAGACGTACGGATTCACACCGATGAACCTCCCCGCCGATTTCGACTTCCTCGAACTCGTCCACGCGGCCGACGAGCGGATCCCCGCGGAATCGGTCTCGTTCGGCAGCGACGCGGTCTACGAGACGATCCGGCGGTACGACGCGGACGGCTGACGGCGGTAACGCGCCGTCGACGGCGGCGCGCGCGTCGGCCGACCGTCGGATAACCTTCACGTTCGTTCAATATGATCCCGTGAAGTCGACAACGGTCCCGTTCTCAGCCGATCGTCGGACGTATTTTTGGAATATTTCTAATTCACTTGCGATCTCGCGAATTCATTTGCGAATCGTTGGCAAGATTCTCAACTATAGTAAATTATTTACGAAAACCCTATAACTCGGGCGGGAGACGTTTCGTCCATGCACAGGAGGGTTCGACCGTGAGCACGCTGCAGCACGACCCCCGAGATCAGGTACGAGTTCTCGACGAGGACGGCGAGGTGGTCGGGGAGGTACCGGACCTCTCCGACGGGGAGCTCGTGGAGATGTACCGACAGATGCGGCTGGCCCGGCACTTCGACCGGCGGGCCGTGAGCCTCCAGCGACAGGGGCGAATGGGGACGTACCCGCCGCTGTCCGGACAGGAGGGCGCGCAGATCGGCAGCGCCCACGCGCTGGACGCGGACGACTGGATGTTTCCCAGCTACCGCGAACACGGCGCGGGCGTCGTCCGCGGACTGCCGCTGAAGCAGACGCTCCTCTACTGGATGGGACACGAGGACGGCAACAGGATGGACGAGGGCGTGAACATCTTCCCCGTCGCCGTGCCGATTTCGACGCAGATCCTCCACGCCACGGGGGCCGCGTGGGCGTCGAAGCTCAAGGGGGAGAACAACGCCTTCATCTGCTACTTCGGCGACGGCGGCACGAGCGAGGGCGACTTCCACGAGGGGTTGAACTTCGCGGGCGTCTTCGACACGCCGAACGTCTTCTTCTGCAACAACAACCAGTGGGCGATCTCCGTGCCCCGCGAGCGCCAGACGGCGAGCGAGACGATCGCGCAGAAGGCGATCGCCTACGGCTTCGACGGCGTGCAGGTCGACGGGATGGATCCGCTCGCCGTCTACGCGGTCACCCGCGCGGCCGTCGAGAAGGCGAAGAACCCGGAGGAGGGTCAGCGCCGACCGACGCTCGTCGAGGCGGTCCAGTACCGCTTCGGCGCGCACACGACCGCCGACGACCCGACGGTGTACCGCGACGCCGACGAGGTCGAGCGGTGGAAGGCGAAAGATCCCATTCCGCGGCTCGAAGCGTTCCTCCGAAACACCGGCCGCCTCGACGACGAGTCGATCGAGAGCGTCCGGCAGTCGGTCGAAGACGAGGTCGCGGAGGCGATCCACGCGGCGGAGGCCGTCGAACGGCCGCGACCGGAGGAGATATTCGAGTACATGTACGAATCGATCCCGGAGGACCTGCGCGAGCAGCGAGCGCTGCTCGAAGCGCTCCGAGAGCAGTACGGCGACGAAGCGTTCCTGAGGGAGTGACATGGCGACGCAACAAACCGCGACACAGAACCTGACGCTCGTACAGGCGGTCCGCGACGGCCTGTACACCGAGATGAACCGCGACGACGACGTGCTCGTCATGGGCGAGGACGTCGGCAAGAACGGCGGCGTCTTCCGCGCCACCGAGGGGCTGTACGACGAGTTCGGGCCCGACAGGGTGATCGACACGCCGCTCGCCGAGTCGGGCATCGTCGGCACCGCCATCGGCATGGCGGCGTACGGGTTGAAGCCCGTACCCGAGATCCAGTTCATGGGCTTCATCTACCCGGCGTTCGACCAGATCGTCAGTCACGCCGCCCGCCTCCGCACCCGGAGCCGCGGGCGGTTCACCTGCCCGCTGGTCGTCCGCGCGCCCTACGGCGGCGGCATCCGCGCGCCCGAGCACCACTCCGAGTCGAAGGAGGCGTTCTTCGCGCACGAGCCGGGGCTGAAGGTCGTCATCCCGAGCACGCCGTACGACACGAAGGGGCTCCTCGCCTCGGCCATCCGCGACCCCGACCCGGTGATCTTCCTCGAACCCAAGCTGATCTACCGCGCCTTCCGCGGCGAGGTTCCGGAGGAGGAGTACACGGTTCCGATCGGCGAGGCCGCCGTTCGGCGCGAGGGAACCGACGTCTCCGTGTTCACGTGGGGCGCGATGACCCGACCGACGCTCGACGCGGCGGAGAACCTCGCCGAGGACGGCATCGACTGCGAAGTGGTGGACCTGCGGACGATGTCGCCGCTCGACCGCGAGACGATCGTCGAGTCGTTCAAGAAGACGGGACGGGCGGCCGTGGTGCACGAAGCGCCGAAGACCGGCGGGCTCGGCGGCGAGATCGCCTCGATAATTCAGGAGGAGGCGCTCCTGTACCAGGAAGCGCCGGTCGAGCGGATCGCGGGCTTCGACACGCCGTTCCCGCTGTACGCGCTGGAGGACTACTACCTCCCGTCGGTCGCGCGGGTCGAAGAAGGTATCCGGGGCGCCGTGGAGTTTTGAACGATGGCGACGAAGGAATTCAAACTGCCGGACGTGGGCGAGGGCGTCGCGGAGGGCGAACTCGTCTCGTGGCTCGTCGAACCCGGCGACGGGGTCTCCGAGGACCAGCCGGTCGCCGAGGTCGAGACGGACAAGGCGCTCGTCGAGGTGCCGTCGCCGTACGACGGGACGGTGAAGGAGCTGCTCGCGGAGGAGGGCGAGATGGTCCCCGTCGGGGACGTCATCATCACATTCGACGTGGACGGCGAGGAGGACGAAGCGGCGAGCGCCGAGGCGCAGGAACGCGCCGACGAGCCGGCCGATCTGGCCGAGACCGACGGAGAGGAAGGCGACGAGGCGACGGCCACGGCCGAGACCGACGAGGTGGGGACGCCCGGCGGCCGCGTCTTCGCGGCTCCGAGCGCCCGACGGCTCGCCCGCGAACTCGGCGTCGACATCGGGGGCGTGGCGGGAAGCGGTCCCGGCGGACGCGTCACCGACGCCGACGTGCGCGCGGTGGCGGAGGAAGGCGACGACGCCGAGGCCGAGCCGTCCGGCCCGCGCGACGCGGACGTGGGCGGACAGGCCGCCGTCACGAAGCGTGCGGAGTCGCGGGACGGCGAAGGACCGACCGGTCCGGCACCGGACGCGGCCGGACGCGATCGGACGCTGGCCGCGCCGGCCACGCGACGGCTCGCGGAGGAGGAAGGGATCGACATAAACGACGTGCCGGCGACCGAGGAGCGCGACGGGCAGCCGTTCGTCACGCCCGCCGCCGTGACGGAGTACGCGGCGGCTCAGCGGGCGGCCCGCGAGGCGGAGGTCGAAGCCGAGGCCGAGCCGGTCGAGGCCGCCGAAGCGGCCGAAGCGGCGGCCGAGACGACGACCGCGGCCGCTGCCGAAGGCGAGGAGGAGCGCGTCCCCTACCGGGGCGTCCGACGCACCATCGGCCAGCAGATGGAGCGGTCGAAGTACACCGCGCCGCACGTCACCCACCACGACACGGTCGCCGTCGACGGGCTGGTCGAGTTGCGCGAGGAGTTCAAGGAAGTCGCGGAGGAGCGCAGCGTGAGGCTCACGTACATGCCGTTCGTGATGAAGGCGCTCGTGGCGGCGCTGAAGGAGTACCCGGTGCTCAACTCGACGCTGGACGAGGAGAACGAGGACGAATCGGCGGTCGTCCTCAAGAAGTATTACAACATCGGCATCGCCGTCGCCACCGACGCCGGGCTGATGGTGCCCGTCGTGAAGGACGTGGACCGGAAGTCGATCCTGCAACTGGCCCGCGAGGTGAACGACCTCGCCTCCCGCGCTCGCGAGCGGAAAGTCACCCGCGAGGAGCTGCAGGGCGGCACGTTCACTATCACGAACTTCGGCGCGATCGGCGGCGAGTACGCGACGCCGATCATCAACTACCCCGAGACGGCGATCCTGGGCCTCGGCGCGATCGAGAAGCGTCCTGTGGTGGAAGAACGCGAGATTCCGGAGGAATCTCGTGACGCGAACGGTGAAACCGTGAGCGACGTCGTCGTCGCCCGCGAGACGCTGCCGCTGTCGCTCTCGATCGACCACCGCGTCATCGACGGCGCGGACGGGGCGGCGTTCACGAACCGCGTGATGGAGTACCTGCGGAACCCGAAGCTGCTGCTCATCGAATAATGGTCGTCGGAGACATCTCAACCGGAACGGACGTACTGGTCATCGGCGCCGGACCGGGCGGCTACGTCGCCGCCATCCGCGCCGCGCAGCGCGGGCTGGACACCACGCTGGTCGAAAAGGACGCCTACGGCGGCGTCTGCCTGAACCGGGGCTGCATCCCCTCGAAGGCGTACATCACCGCGGCGGACCTCGCCTACGAGGCGGGCCACGCCGAGGAGATGGGCATCCACGCCGATCCCGTCGTGGACATGGCGGGAATGCTCGACTGGAAGAACGGCGTCGTCGACCGCCTGACCGGGGGCGTCGAGAAGCTCTGCAAGGCGAACGGCGTGAACCTCGTCGAGGGGACCGCGACGTTCGCCGACGAAAACCGCGTCCGCGTCGCCCACGGCGGCGACGGACAGGGGTCGGAGACGATCGAGTTCGAACACTGCATCGTCGCCACCGGGAGCAAGACGATCGAGATCCCGAACTTCAGCTACGCTGACGACCCGGTGATCGGGTCGAAAGAAGCGCTGGAACTCGACTCGATCCCGGACCGTCTCGTCGTCGTCGGCGCGGGCTACATCGGAATGGAGCTGTCGACCGTCTTCGCCAAACTCGGCACGGAGGTGACGGTCGTCGAGATGCTCGACGACGCCCTGCCGGGCTACGAGGACGACGTCGCACGCGTCGTGAAACGGAAGGCGAAGGACCTCGGCGTCGAGTTCCACTTCGGCGAGGGGGCGAAGGAGTGGCGCGAGTCGGGCGACGGCGGCATCCAGGTCGTCACGGAGGACGAAGACGGCGAGGAGTCGGCGTACCCGGCGGACAGGGTGCTCGTCGCGGTCGGTCGACGGCCGATCACGGACACGCTCGACCTGGAGAACGCCGGGCTCTCGACGAACGACGGCGGCTTCCTCGAAACAGACGACCGCGCGCGGACGGAGAAAGAGCACATCTTCGCCGTCGGCGACGTGGCCGGCGAGCCGATGCTCGCGCACAAGGCGTCGACGGAGGGCATCGTCGCCGCCGAGGTCATCGCCGGCGAACCCGCGGCGCTCGACCACCAGGCGATCCCCGCCGCGGTGTTCACCGATCCCGAGATCGGCACCGTCGGCATGACCGAGGCGGAAGCGGAGGAGGCCGGCTTCGATCCGGTCGTCGGGGAGATGCCGTTCAACGCCAGCGGACGCGCGCTGACGACGAACCACACGGAGGGATTCGTCCGGATCGTCGCCGACGACGACGCGGGGTTCGTCCTCGGCGCGCAGATCGTCGGCCCCGAGGCGTCGGAACTCGTCGCCGAGGTCGCGCTGGCGATCGAGATGGGCGCGACGCTTGAGGACGTCGCCTCGACGATCCACACCCACCCGACGCTCGCGGAAGCCGTGATGGAAGCGGCGGAGAACGCGCAGGGGCAGGCGATTCACACGCTGAATCGGTGACTCGCTGCGCGCCCGCGGCGGGCGCGTGGCCGCACGGCCGCACGACCGCACTTCGCTCGGGCGGATTCGTACTCGAACACGGTCGCACCCGAACGCTGCCGCGTCCGAATCTCATCGCGTCGAAATAACCCTCTTATACGAGGGCGCGAAGCATTACACAGTGAGCGAAATTCTCCTCGCCGTCGGATTGATCGTCGCCGTCTTCGTCGGATTCAACATCGGCGGCTCGAACACCGGCGTCGCGTTCGGCCCGGCCGTCGGCAGCGGCGCGGTGTCGAAGATCGGCGCGGGCGTCCTGATGACCGGTTTCGCCCTGCTCGGCGGCTGGACTGTCGGGCGACGCGTCGTCGACACGCTCGGCTCGGAACTCGTGAGCGGCGACCCGTTCACGCTCGCGTCGAGCATCGCGGTGCTGTTTTTCATCGGCACCGCGCTGTTCGTTTCGAACGTCTTCGGCGTCCCGGCGTCGACCTCGATGACCGCCGTCGGGGCCATCGCCGGACTCGGGCTGGCGACGGGACGGCTGAACACGGGCATCATCCTGGAGATCATCTCGTGGTGGCTCGTCTCGCCGGTCATCGGGTTCTGGATCAGCGCGGTGATCGGCAGGTACGGCTACGACTGGCTGGCCGCGCGGATCGCCATCAAACGCAGCGACGGGCCGCTCGTGGAGTTCGGTCCGTACCCGCGACTCGGACCGGAGACGACGCCGCGGGAGTTCGGCGGGACGTTACTCGTGATCGGAATCGCCTGTTACATGGCGTTCTCGGCGGGCGCGTCGAACGTCGCCAACGCCGTCGCCCCCCTCGTGGGCAACCGGTCGCTCACGATGAACCAGGGCATCCTGCTCGCGGCGGGCGCGATGGGACTCGGCGCGCTCACCATCGCGCGGCGGACGCTGGAGACGATGGGCAACGACCTCACCGAACTGCCGCTCGTCGCCGCGCTCGTCGTCGCCGCGGTCAGCGCATCGCTCGTGACCGTCCTCTCGGCGCTGGGCGTCCCGGCCAGTTTCGTCGTCATCGCCACGATGAGCATCGTGGGCCTCGGGTGGGGGCGGGCCACGAGGGCCGAAGGGCCGCTCGAACCACTGGAGACGCCGGACGCCGCGGACGCGGCGGTGGCCGCCGAACCGATCGAACAGGCCGGGACGAACGAGGCCGAACCCCAGACCGCGGCCGAACTCTACCGACCGGCGACGACGGCGCGAGTCATCGTGCTGCAGAACCTCGTCCCGGCGATCGCGACCGTCGTGGCGTACGTCGTATTCAGGTACGGCCCGGTGATGTGACGACGCGATCGGCCGCACGAGGCTTCGAGGACGCCGACGAGAGCGACGCGTTTTCGATCGACGCGGCGGTCGGATCGGAAAACTGCCGCGAGAACAGCAAAGTCTAATGGGATGGCCGCCGAACCGCAGGCTGATGCCCACGGTAGAATACCTCAACTACGAAGTGCTCGACGACCAGGGTTGGGATCTAAACGACGACGACCTCTTCGGCCAGGCTGCCGACGCGGGCCTGAGCGACGAGGACTACGGCACGCTCGACGTGAACGAGGGCGAGTACATCCTCGAAGCCGCGGAGGCGCAGGGCTACGACTGGCCGTTCTCCTGCCGGGCCGGCGCCTGCGCGAACTGCGCGGCCATCCTGAAGGAGGGCGAGATCGAGATGGACATGCAGCAGATCCTCTCGGACGAGGAGGTCGACGACAAGAACGTCCGCCTCACCTGCATCGGCAGCCCGGCCGCCGACGAGGTCAAGATCGTCTACAACGCGAAGCACCTCGACTACCTGCAGAACCGCGTCATCTAATTAACGGCGTAAAACGCTCGTTTAACAAACCACCCCTCTCACGGGGTTTGGATACTCTCGAAATCGTCGATTTCACCGCCGAGAGGGCGCCTCAAGCCTATCTAAGAGTATCTCTTAGCTGCGGACAGAACATTTTTCTGAAATCATTAGCGAGCTACCGATAGTGTATCAGTGAGCGGTGAGAGTGAGCGATCTCACCTCCCTACTATTGGGGATTCCACTACAGGGTTTCGGGCGGGTTATTTGCCAACGTTGTTGAGGGCGCTGTTCAATTCGAAGAGTTCTCGAACAACGTCGCTATCTGCGACCCGGTAGCGGCGTGGGGAGGTGTTCGGGACTTCTTCGATCAGTTCGACTTCCAGCAGTAGATCCGTGTAGTTGCCTACGGTCTGCCGCGTAACGCCCGCGTGCTCCGCGAACTCTGTTTTGTTGAATTCCCGATTGGGCGGTAGGTCAAGCAGCGCATCCACGAGAATCGGAATCGCGTCGTGCTGTGTGAGGTGGAACCACCCGCTGGGGTGGTCCTTGCGGAGTTCCTTTTTTTGCTCGCGGCCGCCCTCCGTGTGCTCCGTACTGCTCATACAGGGTTCAGGCTACGCGAGTTCATAAGCGTTTCCACCACTGTTAACTCCCATTAACAGTATTTATACGTTGGTAGTTCAATACTCCGAGTATGCAGAAGCCGTCGGTGAGATGCGCCCTCTTGGCGACGATGATTGCGAAACACAAGTGGGAGACACCGATCACGAAGGAAGATCTTCTTAGCCTTTCAGCTATCGACGGCGACTACCCGACCGCGCGCGATGTTTACGATGATCTCCGAAGTGAGCCGTACATCACCTACCGTGGTAATCGGGGAATCGAACTCGATACGAGTAACTTCGGCATCCTTGCTGACGTTCTCTATCACGAGTGTAAATGGGAGAAATGGGAGATAGACAGCCGTCTGAAACACTACGAAGGGATAGAAGATCACGACTGGGCCTAGTCAGGCGAATCCCCTCAGGGCTTGCCCCGAGGCACTCGGGCTGCTCCGCCTGTAGACCCGCGTCATCTACATCTAGGTCTCGACGTGGCCCGAACGGGCCACCCAAACCGATTTTCTAGCGAGCGTCCCCTCCCCGATAACCGCTTTTATACGACTGGCCGTTCCACCGACGGGCCGTGGTCGCGGATCGTCCGAGGCGACGAAAGACACATCGTCTCCCGTTCGAACCACTCGGTATGAGCTGGCGAGGCGTCCTCTTCATCAGCACGATTTTCTGGGTCGTGGGCGCGGCGTATCTCCTCAAGCCGCAGGCGACGTTCCGGTTCGAGCACGCGCCGTTCGGCCCGGACGGGGACGGGCTCACCGAGGAGGGAGAGAAGGCTTACAGACGCGCGGGCCTCGCCTGGATCGTCGGTGGGTTCGTAGTCGCCGTCTTGGGGCTGACGCTGTAGCCACTCGCCGACTCGATCGCAGTCACCGCGACGCGGATCGGGCGGCATCGGGGAGTTCGTCCCACCCGACCACCTCGCCGCCGTGTTCGTCGGCGAACGCCGCGGCGTCGTCGCCGTCGGAAAAGGGAACGAACGCCGGTCCCATCGCCCCCCGGACGCCGCTGTCGACGACGTACCGCAGTTCGGTCGCGTCCGCGAAGGCGTCGTCGGCGGCGTGGGTCGTCACGTACCGCTCGCCCTCGCGCGTCTCCAGGTCGTAGTCGACGCGCGAGCAGTCGGCGACGAACGCCTCTCGGAGTTCCCAGCCGCGGTCCCGGCGCTCCTCGTGGTAGGTCACGAGTTCGACGACGCTGTCGAACCTGGCGGGGGGATCCTCCGGTTTTCCGTCGGCGTAAAACAGCTGGCCCGCGACGCCGTACGCCTCGCCGATCACCATCCCGCAGGCGTCGCACTCGCGACCGTCGAGATCGATCGAGTCGGCGGGTGCGTCGTCGCGCCCCTCGCGTTCGTCGCCGGCCAGACAGCCCGCCGCGCCGGCGACGCCGACCCCGGCGATTCCGACCAGCAGCCGACGACGGGTCGACCCGACGTCCGCCATCACACTCGCCTCCGGCGGATGCAGATCGCGGCCGCCGCGATCGGACCGGCGATCCACGCGGCCAGCGCCGCGACGAGGACCGATCCCGAGAGACCGGCGCTCGCGAGAACCGCGGCGAAGCCGGCGTCGCCGCCCGCGCCGAGCGCGCCGAGGACGAGCGCGCGGTAGACGCCGGTCGGGTTCGCGACGAGCAGCGCCGACACCGCGGCGTCGGGGAGGTCAAACGCCGAGAGCACGCCGAGCGCGAGCAGGTCGTGGACGAGGACGAACCACGCCCAGAGGAGCAGCGAGAGTCCGAGCGCGTGGGTTTTCTCGCGGGCGAGCGTCGACAGCAAGATCCCGAACGCGAGAAACGCGACGCCGAGAGCGACCGTCGCGAGCAGAAAGCCGACGTAGGTGTCGAAGCCGTCGAGGCCGAACTCCAGCAGGAGGAGGCCGCCGGTGATCCCGAACCCGATGACGACCGCGCTCGCGAACACGACCACCCGCCCGAGGACGGTCCCGACGACGATCCGGGACCGATCGACCGGCAGCGCGAACAGCGCCTGGAGCCAGCCGCTCTCCTCGCGACCCACGACCGCGTCGTAGCCGAACGCGAGCGCCACCAGCGGCACGAGGTAGACGGCGATCACGGCGAGACTGGCGACGGTTCGGTCGAACCCCTCGGGGGCGACGCTCGCGCCGCTGAAGGTCGCGAGTCCGAGGGAGAACGTGGCGAAGATCGCGGTCATCGCGAGCGCCCAGCGGCCCCGAACGGCGAGGCGGTACTCGGTCTCGGCGACGACCAGAACCTGGCGGCACCAGCCCCGGGCTGCGCCGACGCTGGTCGATCCGAGGGCGGTCTCGTACCCCCCGTCCGGGCGCTGGGCCGCGTCGTCGGACGTCACGGCTCCGCCCCCTCCGAGGCCGTCCCGGCGGCTGCGTCGGTTCCGCGGCGTTCGTCGGATCCGTCACGCGCGCCGGTTTCGACGTGTGCGTCGCCTCCGACGTCCCCGCGCGCGACGATCTCGTGGAACGCCGCTTCGAGCCCCGGCTCCCGGATCTCGAATCGCTCGACGCGCTCGCGGTCGAGCGAGCCGAGGAGGTCGAACGCGTCCGCGCGGTCGCAGGTCGCTTCGAGCCAGTCGCCGGCGGTCGCGGTCGGACCGTACCGCCGGATCGACTCGCGAAGCGCCGCGGGATCGCCGGCAGGCCGAACGCGGACGGTGATCGAATCCCCGCCGGCACCGCGGATCTCGTCGATCGAACCGGTCGCGCACAGTCGGCCGTCCCGCAGGACGGCGATCCCGTCGCAGAGGCGTTCGACCTCCGAGAGGGCGTGCGAGGCGACGACGACGGTCGCGTCGGTCTCGCGGTCGATCCGCTCTACGATCCCGTGGAACGTCGCGACCCCGCGGGGGTCGAGTCCGGCGGTCGGTTCGTCGAGGACGAGCACCGGCGGCCGCGCGAGCAGCGCCGCGGCGAGACCGAGCCGGCGGCCCATCCCGTTCGAGTAGCCCGAGACGGCGCGATCTGCCGCGTTCGCGAGGCCGACGACCGCGAGCGACTCCGCGATCCGCTCTCGACGGCCGTCGATCCCGCGGAGGCGGGCGTGGACGTCGAGCACCTCGCGGCCGGTCATCGATCCCGGAAAGCCGGCGCGGTCGGGCAGGAATCCGATCCGCTCTCGGACGCGGTTCCCCGCGCGGGAGACGTCGAGGCCGCCGACTTCGAGCCGCCCCTCGTCGGGATCGTCGTGGCCGACCAGCAACCCGAACAGGGTGGTCTTGCCCGCCCCGTTCGTCCCGAGAACGCCGAAGGTCGACCCGGACGGCACCTCGAAGGAGACGCCGTCGAGGGCGACCACGTCGCCGTATCGCTTTCGAACGTCAGTGATCGTGAGTTTCATAGTAGGACTCCCAGTCGTCGTGGTTCGGTTCGGCGAGCGGTCGGTGGTCGACGATGCCGGGCGATTCGACGACCGGGAACGAACTCTCCGCGAGCCGGATCGCGTCGAACGCGGGGCTGTCGGCGAACGCCGCCGCCCGGGGCCGGTCTCGGACGAGCCGCTCGACGGCACCGGCGGGCTGGTGGCGGACCTCGCTCGTCCCGTCGTCGTCGAGGTCGACCGCGCTCGCGTCGGACCAGTAGTTGCCGGCGTCGGTGCCGTTCCAGCGTTCCTGTTCCGTCGTCTCGGCGAACGCCGACACGTCGTTCGCGATGAAGCTGTTGCCCGCGACGCGTTGGCCCCTGCTGCCGGCCGCGATGTGGATCCCGACGTCGTTTTCGAGGACGAGGTTGTCGGCGAGGTCGTTGTCTTGCGCGTTGTGGACGTAGAAACCGTCGCCGTTGGCGACGAGGTCGTTGCCGCTGATCTCGCTGTCCTCGACGTCCTTCAGTTGAATCCCGTGGCCGCTCCCCTCGTCGTTCCCGACGGCCGTATTGTTCACGAGCGAAAGCTCCTCGGAGACCATCAACGCGAAGCCGATGTGGTTGTCGAAGGCGGTGTTGTTCTCGAGGTGGTTGTCGTTCGAGTACATGTAGTGGACGCCGTAGCGGAGGTCCCACACGACGTTGTCCTCCGCGCGGACGCCCTCGGACCACGAGTAGTAGATCCCGTCTCGCGTCCGTGTGATGGCGTTGTCCTCGACGACGGCGTCGTCGACCTCCCAGAGGTGGATGCCGTTGCCCCGCTCGTTGGCGGACAGCTCCTCGTCGCCGGCGATCTCCGCGCCCTCGACGGTCGCTCCGTCGACGCCGTCGACCCAGATCCCGAAGGTGACCTCGGTGAGTCTGATCGCCGACAGGGTCGCGTCCGAGTCGTTGACGAAGACGCCGGCGTCCTCGTCGCTGCGGTCCGTCCCCGAGTTGCGGAGCCAGACGTTTTTCACGGTGACGTTCGCGGCCTCGACCGCGAGGACCGAGCCGTCGCCGCCGCCGTCGATCAGCGCGCCGTCGCGTTCGGCCGCCTCGACGGTCACCCCCGGCGTCTCGACGGTCACGGTCTCGTCGAACCGCCCGTCGAGGACGACCGTCTCGCCCCGGTCGGCGGCGTCGACGGCCGCCTGGACGGAGTCGTACTCCTCGCCGTCGACGGTCGCGACGCCCGGCGCGTCGGGTTCGTGGGCGTCGGTCACGTCCGGCGCGTCCGGCCGCCAGTTCTCGGTCGTCTCGTCCCACGCGGGACCGTCCGTCCCCGCGACGGCCGAGCCCGCGACCGAACATACCAGCACCGCCGCGGCGACGACGGCGAAGTACCGTTCTCTCACGGCGGCTCACCGTCCGGAGGCGCGTCGCCGATCCGGGTCGCGGCCGACCCGTCCCCGTTGGCCGCGGAGCCGTCCCGGTCGCCGGCGCCGCGGCGCGAAATGCGATCCCGGAGCCGGCGTCGCCCAGCGCGAAGGAGCGTCGGAACGTCTGCGACGGTGGCCGTCGAGTCGCGGAGGGAGAACGCGACGGCGAGCAGGGCGAGCGCGCCGACCGCCACGTAGCCGCCGGGACCGAAGCCGGCGCTGCCGCTGATGTTCGCGACCTCGTAGCTGCCGAGGACCGGCGGCGTGAACCCGTCGATCCCTTCGAGCGGCGCGTCGGGATCGAGGGCGTGGCCCGCCTGGTGGAGCCGGTACTGGACGCCCGCGAGCATCGTCCCGAAGACCGCGACCGTCGAGACGAAGAGGACGGTCAGTCCCCGAGAGATCCTGTCCGACGGCAGGACTGCGACGACCGCGGCGGCGACGGCGCCGCCGACGAACGCCACCGGAGCGAGCACCCACTCGGGGACGTCGACGGCCGCGTCGTGTACCTCGTAGTTCGGCTCGACGTACACCGGGTCCGGGTAGTAGAACCCGACGTACTTGTTGAGCGCGCTCACCTCCTCGAAATCCCCCGCCAGTCGCGGATAGGCGTACAGTTCGACCGTGAGCGGATCGACGTACTGGGGCGCGCTGAGCGTGATCTTCCACACCGGAACCGAGAGGGCGGCCACCAGCAACCCGGCCGTGACGACTGCGAGCGCCCGACGCAGTTCCAGCATCCGTGAGAGGCGGAGCATCGGCGATCACCCGCTCGGTTCGACCAGCAGCCGCGCCCGCATTTCGAGGTGCAGCGCGCTGCAGAAGTACGCGCAGTACATCCAGTAGACGCCCGGCCGGTCGGCGGTGAACGTCACCTCCGACGTCTCCTGCGGTGCCATCTTGATGTTGATGTCGTACTCCGGGATCGCGAGCGAGTGCAGCATATCGGAGGTCTCCTCGATGTTCGAGACGGTGAACGTCACCTCGTCGCCCTCGGTCACCGTGACGTCCGGATAGCCGAACTCGTTTCGCACGGAGGTCATCCGGACGTGGACGCGCCCGTCCTCGCGGGTGATATCGTCCTCGCCGGCCGCGACGAACTCGGCGTCGGAATCGGCCGGATCGTAGACCGCCGCGGGATCGAGCTTGTCCGCCTTCACGATCGAGGCGTCGTGCGGCTCCGCGTACGCCGGAGTGTCTTTCACCAGCTGCATCCCCTCCTCGTCGTCGCCGATGTAGATCAGCTGGTCGTTTTCCGGGTGCATCGGCCCGACCGGGAGGAACCGATCCTTCGAGAGCTTGTTCAAAGAGATCAGCCAGTCGCCCTGCGGTTCGGCCGTGTACGACTCGGAGGCGATCAGGTGTCCGGGGTTGTAGTGGACGTCGATTTTCTCGATCACGGGGTCCTCGGACCCCTCCTCGGCCTCGACGGCCGCTTCGATGTCCCACTTGACGACCTGCGAGTCGATGAAAAGCGTCGTGTACGCGTGCCCTCGGCCGTCGTAGGCCGTGTGTAGCGGTCCGTTCCCGACGCTCGGACGGCCGACGATCGCCTCGGTCGGATCGTCGACCTCGTCGAGCCGTTCGATGTCGACGACGGAACACGTCGGGTCGAGCTTGCCGCTCGCGATGGCGTACTTTCCGTCAGGCGTGACGCTCACGCCGTGGGGACTCTTCGAGACGTCGACGTAGTGGACGATCGGCTCGTCGCCGCGGTTGAGCGGGCTGTCCCGGCGACCGTCGACGACCGGGACGCCCCCGATCTCCTCGTAGTCGCCGTTTTCGACGGCGTCCTCGATCAGGAGGGTGTCGAACGCCTTCAGGTAGTCCGTGTCCGAACCCGTCATCTCGCTCGGAGAGACCGCCTCCTCGCTGTTGTAGCCGGTCGCGAAGAACCAGCGGCCGTTCTTCCCGCCGTCGCCGTTGTCCATGTTGCCGTCGACGAGCACCTGCCAGGCGACGTCCCACGAGTCGGGGTCGATCGCCGTCAACACCGAGGTGTACGACCCCGGATCGTCGAGGTCTCGGCCGTCGTTCGGCATCGGGACGCGGAACTCGCCGACGCCGAACACGAGGTCCGTGTCGGGAAGCCGAGCGCACGCCCCGTGGACGCCCTGCGTGTTCGGAATGTCGACGATCGCGTCCGTCTCGAAGTACGTGAGGTCGATCCGGGCCATTCGGCCGTTGGCCTTGTCGTTGACGTATGCGAAGCGGCCGTCGTAGTCGTTGTCCGTCTGGCTCAACCGCGGGTGGTGGACGTCGCCCCAGGAGTAGCCGCCGGCCTCTTCGAGCATCGTCCGCGTCTCGTCGTCGTAGCCGTACCCCCGCGCGCTCTCCCGGCCGAACACCGGGATGCGCATGAGCTGACGCATCGAGGGGAGGCCGTACACCCGCACCTCGCCCGAGTGGCCCCCGCCGAGGAACGCGTAGTACTCGTCGTGTTCCCCCGGCGGGACGTCCCCGCGCGAACTGTTCACGTCGTCGTCGCTTCCCCGGTCGAGAACGCTCGTACAGCCGGCGAGCGACCCGATCGCGCCGGCCGCCATCCCCGCTTTCACGAAGTCCCGACGCGGAAGGCGGGGGAAGAGGGGTTCGCGATCGTCGGCCGGGCCGTCGTTCGAGCGCCGCTCGTTTGCAGTGTTCGCGTCTGACATCGGATTCACCGGCGGAGATCTGCGACCGAACCGGCCGACGACGTCCCCGCCACGATCGGCCGTCGGCGCAGGATCCGTAAAGTGCTGTCTCAGATTCCCACGAGACGGTAAACCGCGAGAACATGTTCGCTTCGGGAAGGTCGTCTTCGCGAGAACGTCGGTGCGGCCGCGACCCGCGACGTCCCGACCGAGGTCGTCGGCGTGCGCCCGAAACCCCGCCGCGTTCGACGAGAATTCGAGGGACGACGTCACTCGATCATATGTAAAATTTCTGATATATACGGCGAGATGGCCGCGTCGTGACCCCCTCCCTGAATCCACTCAGATTTATTAACGACGAATATAATTATTAATACCGAAACCAATAAGGGGATTGGGGGAAATTTTCGCCGACATGCCATTTGCGAACACGGTACTCCAGCTCGGAGGACAAGCACCGGTCGCCGCCCTGCTGGTGGGCGTGATCACCGTCGTGTTGCTATTAGTCGTGCTGGACGTTCCGGCGTTCATCGGACTCATCCTCGCGACGTTCGCCGTCGGGCTCGTGACCCCGGCAGTCCCGCTGGGAGACGTCGCCGCCGAGACCGCCGCCTTCTTCGGCGACGGAATGGCCGGCATCGGGATCCCCATCCTGATGGCGGCGGTCATCGGGAAGTCGATGGTCGAAAGCGGGGCGGCGGATCGCATCGTTCGCGCGTTCACGTCGCTGTTCGGCGAGGGGAACACCGAGATCTCGCTGTTCGGGAGCAGTTTCGTGCTGGCGGTGCCGGTGTTCTTCGACAACGTCTTCTACCTGCTCGCGCCGTTGGCGCGATCGGCCCGTTCGCGTACCGGCGGAAACTACGCGCTGTACATCGTCGCCGTGGGCGCGGCCGGCGCGGTGACGCACGGATTCGTTCCGCCGACGCCGGGACCGCTGCTCGCGGTGGAGGAGTTCGACGCCAACCTCGGGCAGACGATCCTCGTCGGCTTGCTCGTCGGAATCCCGACCGCGATCATGGCGGGGCTGGGCTACGGGTACTGGATCAACAGGCGGATGACGATCCCGCTTCGGGACGCGATGGGAACCACGGTCGACGAGCTCGAAGACGTCGCCCAGACGCCCGTCGGTCAGCTACCCGGCGTGTTCGAATCGCTCCTCCCGATCCTCCTCGCCGTCGTGCTCGTGGGCGCGGACACCACCGTCGACACGTTCGTCGGGGAGGATTCGGCCCCGGCGGCCGTGACCAGCTTCGTCGGCGACCCGAACTTCGCGCTGACGGCCGCCGCGATCGCGGCGGCGCTCACGTACTTCCGCATCAGCGCCGTCGACAGGGAGACGTTCGCCGACGAACTGACGGAAGCGCTCAAAAGCGGCGGCAACATCGCCGCGATCACCGCCGCCGGCGGCGCGTTCGGCGTCATGCTCGAAACGGCCGGCGCCGGGGAGTACATCGCGAACGCGCTGGAAGGCGTCGGTCTGGGGCTGCTCGTGACGGCGTGGGTTATCGCCGCCGCGGTTCGCGTCGTCCAGGGATCGGCGACGGTCGCCATCGTCACCACCGCCGGGATCACGGCTCCGCTGGCCGGCGACCTCTCGGTCAACCTGGCCTATCTCGTGATGGTGATCGGTGCCGGCGCCACCTTCTGCTCGTGGTACAACGACAGCGGCTTCTGGATCGTAAAGGAGATCGGCGGCCTCACGCAGACGGAGACGCTCAAAACGTGGACCGTCGCGACCATCCTGATCGGAATAACAGGCCTCCTCAACGCGCTGGTCCTCTCGACGGTTCTCCCGCTGGCCTGACGCCCGCCGGGGACGTTTATCACGTTCCCTGACCAGTCCGGAAGCGAACATTTAACACCTCGCTCCTCGCCTGAACTCCCGTGCTCGGTAGCGTGCCCGACCTCCTGCGTTTGCTCGCGCTCCCCGCGTTCGCGTGGGCGGCCCTGCGGGACCATCGCACCCGTCGGCTTCCGAACCGCCTCTGGTACCCACTCTGTGCGCTCGGCACGGTTCTGCTCGGCTGGGAGTTGTGGGTTCACGCCCCCTTCGTCGGCTTCGCGGACCGGCTCTTTCTCGTCCGCGTCGCCGTCAGCGTGGGGCTGGTGGTCTCGCTCAGTTACGCCTTCTAGCGGCTCGGCGGCTTCGGCGGGGCCGACGCGAAGGCGCTCATGACGCTCGCCGTCCTGTTGCCGACCGTCCCGACCTACGACCTCGGGGCCGTCGCGTTCCCGCTCGTCCACGCGCCGCTCGGCGTGTTCTCGTTGACGGTGCTCTCGAACACGGTGCTCGTCGGCCTCGCGTATCCGCTCGCGCTCGCGCTCCGAAACGCCCGCGCGGGCGAGATTCGGCCGGCGATGTTCCTCGCGCGGCGACTTCCCGCCGACGCCCTCCCGACGGCGCACGGCCGCCTCTTCGAGACGCGCCGGGGGATCACCCGCAGCGGGCTCGACCTCGACGCGCTCCGGATGTACCTTCGCTGGCGCGGCGCGACGCTCGCCGACCTGCGCGCGGACCCGACGGGTCACCGCGATCCGGCGAGCGTCGGCGAAACGCACGACCCCACCGACGGGGCGGTTCACGCCGCGCCGGCGACGGACGGCGGCGTCGGCCCGGCCGAACCGGGGGCGATCGGCTCCGACGGATCCGACGGCCGCGACGTCGAAGATCCGTGGGCGGCCGCGGCGTTTCTCTCGTCGGTCGAGGGATCGGCGTACGGGACGACGCCCGACTCGCTCCGCGAGGGGCTCGAAGCCGTGACGGCCCAGGACGACGTGTGGGTGTCGCCCGGCCTCCCGTTCGTCGTTCCGATGTTCGTCGGCCTGCTCTGCGCCTTCACGTTCGGCGACCTGCTGTTCTGGTCGCTCACGGCGATCGGAGTCGTGTGATCCAAGAGCGGACGCCGTTGGCTCCAACCAACCTCCGTTCCCCCGACCGTTCCTCGGACGCCGCCCGCTAGTCACAAAGCATATCGGGAGCAACCACTTTTTTCGAGGCATGACCGTCGAGGTGGACTTCGGCGACGACGGCCTGGTCCCCGCCGTCGCACAGGACGCCGACTCCGGCGAGGTGTTGATGCTCGCGTACGTCTCCTCGGAGGCGCTCGAACGAACCCGCGAGACCGGGCGCGCGCACTACTACTCCCGCAGCCGGGACGAACTCTGGGAGAAGGGCGCGACCAGCGGCCACGTCCAGACCGTCCGCGAGGTGCGGGTCGACTGCGACGCCGACGCGCTGGTGTACGTCGTCGAACAGGCGGGCGGGGCCTGCCACACCGGCCACCGCTCCTGCTTCTATCGCACCGTCGAGGGCGAACGCGTCGGGGAGCGCGTGTTCGATCCCGAACGCGTGTACGAATCGGAGTAGCCCGCGACCATGTCCAGATCGCTCGGGGACGCGGAGGGGGCGATCCCGGAGATCGAGGAACTCGAATCCGCGGCGGAGAACCTGCGCACCGTCGAGAACGAGATCGAAGCGGTCGGCGAGGCGCGCGTCGAGGCCGTCGCGGCGGCGCACGACGGGGCGATAGACCTGCTCCGTCGATACGAGGGCTCTGCGACCGGCACCGGCGACTTCGGGGCGTACGTTCGGTTTCAGGAGTCGTTCGTCGACCTCGTCGACGATCTCGACGACGACCTGCCGGCGCGTGACGCGTTCGAGGAGGCGAACGAGGCGCTCGACCGCCGCCGGCTTCGCGAGCGCGACTTCGACCGGGCGCGGGAGACGCTGTCGGCCGCGGCCGAGGTGGCCGGTCTTCTCGACGACCGCGCGGACGCTCGCAAGCGGTTCCGGCGCGCGCGACACGCCGCGGAGGAGCGTCTCGGTGCGATCGACGAGCGAATCGACCGCCTCGAACGGCTCCTGACGCTCGGCGAGGTCGATCTCGACGCACCCGTCGAGGTGCTCCGCGACCCCATCGAGGCGTACAACGAGGCGGTTCGGGAGGCGTTCGGCGCGTTCGAGTCGGGGGCGAGCGCGCGCGACCTGCTCGACTTCGTCACGTCGACCGAGGCGTATCCGCTCGTCGACTACGACCGCCCGCCCGCGGACCTCCGGGAGTACGTCGAGTCGAATCCGGCGGGCGAAAAGCCGATTCCGAAGCTGCTCTCGTTCGCCGAGTACTCGAACTCGAAGCTCGATCACTACGTCGACGATCCCGCCGCGCTCAAGCGTTGCGTCGCGGTCAACCGAACGTACCTCCAGCGCCTGAGCGCGGAGCCGCTGACGGTGTCGTGGCCGCCGCCGTCGGCCGATCACCTGCGGTACCGCGCGCGCGAGCTGGTCGCCGTCGTCGGGCGGTTCGCGCCCGACGAGGCGGTCGCAAAGGCGCGGACCGTCCGCGATCTGACCGCCGACGCCGACCGGTACGAGCGGCTGCGAACCGCGGCCGTCGCGAGGGCCGAAGTGGACGACGACGAGCGGCGGCGGATCGAGTCGGGGGCGGTCGAATCGGAGCGCGAAACGCTCCGCGAACGCCGCGAACGCCTCACGGCGGCGCTGGAAGCGCACCCGTCGCCGGGACGGTAGGGAACAGTAGTTGGTAGTACGGTTTCTTTATTCAATCTGACCTCTGAATCGATAGCTTCGGCCCGCGTCAGAACGAGTGAGCGATAGTTCTATGTGTACCACGCGAGTACCACGATACATGAGCACGGACGCGGGCGAGAACAACGGCGAGATGGTGAAGCTCAACGTCAAAGTCCCCAAGCGGCTTCTGGAAGAACTCGACGAACTCGCCGAGGAGTTGAATTACACCAATCGGTCGGAGTTTGTCCGTGAGGTGCTGCGCGACACGACGGAGCCGATTCTGACGCCCGGGGCGCAGGAGGGCGTCTCCCAGGGGTACGCGGACGTGGCAGCGGGACGGACGATGTCGATTTCGGAAGCGAAGGACCGACTCGGCATCGAGGACGAAAGCGAGGAGTGAGGGCTGACGAGTGGTGAACGACATCGTTCTGACAGAGGCGTTCTTTTTGACGGTTGAGCAGTTCGAGACGGAAGACGCGAAGCGTGTCATCAACAAACTCGAAGACATCGGCGACTTCCCGGAGCACTTCCTCGATCGGCTGAAGAACCACCCGGGGTACAAGCTCCGAGTCGGTGACTTCCGCGTGCTGATCGACTGGGACAAGGACAACGAGACTATCTACGCCATCGACGTCTTCGAGCGGAAGAAGGAATACCGCGAACTCGGAAAATACCGCGAGGTCTGGGGGTCCTGGCGCGACGACGAATGACGGACCCGACTGAAAGGACAGAACAGTTTCTCGAAGCGGCGAGGGAGTGCGTCGAGAAGAGCGGCGGGAACGGGGTCGAACGTCTCCCCCGTACGACGAGATCCCCGAAGAAGACTGGGAAGAGGTCGCCCAGTTACTGAATCGAATCGACCCGGAGGACATGCTTGTCATCCACCGGGGCTTCCTCCGCCACCAGCACGCAAGCGGGGGCCACGGCCCGTCTGAGGTACGATTCGCCTACCCACCACTCAACGAGACGCTCTTCGAGGCTCTCCAGTCTGTGGACGAATCGGAAGAGGAGTACGATGACCCGCTGGCAGTCGCCATCGGCCAAGCACCGTTTCGCCCGGTCTACATCTCACCGCGAGTCGTTCACTCCGTCCGCAGCGCGGATTCGAGCGCGTCGCGCGCGCCGTCGGCGAGTTCCCGCGCCCGGTCGGCGTCGCGGGCCTCCGAGTAGATCCGAACCTTCGGCTCCGTCCCGCTGGGTCGGACGAGCACCCAGGCGTCCCCGTAGTCGAGGCGGTAGCCGTCGGTGGTGTTCGGCGTCGCGTCGGCCGTCGCCGCGTACTCGTCGGCGGCCGCGAGCATCGCGTCGAGTTCGCGCTCCGACCGGTACGTGAGGTTCACGCGGACGTTGTGGTAGTCGGCGTACGGGACGGCGACCTCGCTGGCCGGCCGCTCGGCGACGAGTTCGAGGAACTTCGCGCCGACGAACGCACCGTCGCGGACGAGCCGGTAGTTCGGGAAGAAGACGCCGCCGTTGCCCTCGCCCGCGATCGGGACCGACTCGCCCTCGGCCCACAGCTCGCGGATGCGGGTGATGATGTTCGTCGACCCGATGGGCGTGAGTTCGAGGGCCGCGCCGGCCGAGTCGACCACGTCGACGAGCCGCTGGGAGACGTTCACCGCGGCGACGGTCGTGTCGCCCGCGCCGAGCGTCGCCGCCGCGAGCGCCGCGAGGGAGGCGTCGCCCTCGACGTACTCGCCGCGTTCGTCGAAGAAGATGGCGCGGTCGGCGTCGCCGTCGTGGGCGATTCCCACGTCGGCGTCGGCGGTGCGGACGAGCCGACCGAGGTCCGCGAGGTTCCCCGGAACCGGTTCCGGGTCGCGGCCCGGGAAGTGTCCGTCGGGCTGGGCGTTGATCGTCACGACCCGACAGCCGAGTTCTCGGTAGAAGTCGGGGCTGGTGAGCGCCCCGGCACCGTGGCCGGGGTCGAGCGCGACGGTGAGGTCGGCGTCGGCGATCCTCCCGCGGTCGACGGTCGCGAGCATCTCGTCGACGTAGTCGCGGTTCGCGGAGTCGACCCGCACGGTCGATCCGACCCCGTCCCACGGGGCGACGTCGAAGTCCTCCGCGAGGATGTGCTCTTCGATGCGTTCGAGCCGGTGGACCGGGAGCTCGACGCCGTCGGAACCGACGAGCTTCACGCCGTTGTACTCGGGCGGGTTGTGCGAGGCGGTGATGAGAACGGCGGGAACGCCTTCGACCTCGCAGTAGCGGACCACGCCGGGCGTCGGAACGACCCCGAGCCGGTCGACGTCGACGCCGACGCTCGCGAGGCCGCTCGTCGCGGCGTTCGTGAACATGCCGCCCGTGGTCCGGGTGTCGCGGGCGACGACAGCCCGGTCGGCGTCCCAGACCGTGCCGGCGGCCTTGGCGACGCGGAGGACGAACTCGGGGGTGAGCTGATCGCCCGCCACCCCGCGCGTGCCGCTTGACCCGAATAGCTTCATTATCGGAATGTGATCGTTCCCTCGTCAAAGCCGTTCCGAACGCGCCTCGAACGCGACGCGAGCGGGAGGCGCGACGCGGGGGCGAGGGAGGTCGCCGCGTCGGTTACTCCGCGCGCAGCAGCCCGCGCTCCTCGAACTCCGCTTCGAGCCGGTGCATCGACGAGACGACCACGTCGCAAACCGGCCGAACCGCGTCTTTCGGGGCGAATCCGACCGCGAGGCCGGCGACTTCGAGCATCGGAAGGTCGTTCGCGCCGTCCCCGACGGCGGCGGTGTGCTCCATCCGCACGCCCAGTTCGTCGGCGAGTCGTTCGAGCTCGCGGTCCTTCGTCCCTTCGACGAGCGGACCCTCGACCTCGCCGGTGAGTCGCCCGCCGGCCACGGGCAGTCGGTTCGAGACGATCGCGTCGACCGACGCGCCCTCCTTCTCCAGCGCGCGTTCGACGCCGCGTTCGAACCCGCCCGTGAGGATCGCCGTGCGGTGACCGTAGTCGTTCAGCCGGCCGATGAGATCCGCCGCGCCCGGTCGGAGTTCGACCTCGCCGTACGCCGCCTCGGCCGTTTCCTCCTCCAGTCCTTCGAGCAGCCGCGCCCGCCGCCGCAGGCTCTCCGCGTAGCCGATCTCGTCGTTCATCGCCCGCTCCGTGATCTCGGCCATCTCGGCCGCGACTCCCTTCCGTCGACCGAGAAGGACCGTCATCTCCGAGTCCGACAGCGTCCCGTCGAAGTCGAACGCGATCAGCTTCATGCGCGTACCGTCGGCGTGCTCCGGTTTGAAACCTCCTGAACCGTCCGGCGGGATCGGCGATCATCGTACACGCGAACAATTGTAGAAAGAAAGGTATTAAACGGTCGGGTCGGTCGTTCGTAGCGATGGACGGGGGAGGGGCAGTACGTCGGTGGTCGCTGACGACGGCGGCCGTTCTGTTCGCGCTCGTTCCCCTCGCGCACCTCCGCGCGGTCGCCCACCCGCCCCTGGCGGTCGTGCTGGAGGGCGCGCTTCCGATCGGCCTTCTCGCCGGCGTCGCGCACGTCGGCCGCCAGTACGCGCGGGCAGAATCGGCGGCGTTCGTCGGCGCGGTGACCGGCAGGATGCTCGCGACCGTCGCCGGGGTGCAGGTGCTGAACCTGTGGACGATGACGGTCACCGTCGCGCGCGGGGGAGACGCCGCCGACCCGGCGGGAGTGACGGGGATGTACCTCGCCGCCGGCGCGGTGGCCGGGTTGTACCTCGGGGCGGCCGACGTACGGCGCGAGCAGCACGAACGGGCGCTCGCCGAGGAACGGGATCGGCTCGACTTTCTCAACGACCTGCTCAGACACAACGTGCTGAACGCGATGCAGGTGGTGATCGGCAGGGCGGAGCGGTTGCGCGAGCGACCGAACCGCGACGACGCCGACGCCGTCCTCCGGTGGGCGCGGACGGTCGCCCGACAGGTCCAGCGCATGCGCCTTCTCACGGGCGAGACCGAGCGAATCCGCCGGATCGACCTCGCGACCGTGTTGCGGCGGGAGGCGTCGAAGGCCGCGGACCGAGAGGGCGTCGACGTGACCGCCGAACTGCCCCAACGGCTGGTCGTGGTGGCCGACGAGGGCGTGAGCGCGCTCTTCGAGACGCTGTTTTCGAACGCCGTCGACCACGCCGACCTCGACCCGAAGATCGAACTGTGGGCCGAGACGACGGCCGACGACGTGACGGTCTGTCTCGCCGACGACGGTCCGGGCCTCCCGGCGGCGCTTTCGGCCGCGCTCAACGCCGGCGAGGCGGACGCCGACGTGTTCGGGTTCGGACTCCACCTCGTCGCGACGCTCGCGCGGCGGTACGGCGGGTCGCTCCGCGTCGACGAGAACGAGCCCAGAGGAACGGTGTTCCGCGTGACGCTGCCGCGCGCGGAAGATCGGTAGCCGAGACGGACGGGGGCGAGGCGCGCGTCAGCACCTCGCGCGACACGCTGTCGCACGCACTATCCGCCGTTGGAGAAACCCTTAACCGCGGGCCAACGGTCCCTATCCACATGCGGGTACTCGTCACGGATCCCATCGCGGACGCCGGCCTCGAAACGTTACGCGAGGCGGGCCACGAAGTCGAAACCGCGTACGACGTAGAGGGCGAAGCACTGCTAGAGGCGATCGCCGACGCGAACGCGCTGATCGTTCGCTCCGGAACGGACGTCACGCGCGAGGTGTTCGAGGCCGCGCCCGAACTCGTCATCGTCGGGCGGGCCGGCATCGGCGTCGACAACATCGACATCGACGCCGCGACCGACCACGGCGTGATCGTCGCCAACGCGCCGGAGGGCAACGTCCGCGCCGCCGCGGAGCACACCGTCGCGATGGCGTTTGCGGCCGCGCGGTCGATTCCCCAGGCGCACGTCCGGCTCAAGGCGGGCGAGTGGGCGAAGAAGGACTACCTCGGGGCCGAGGTCAACGGCAAGACGCTCGGCATCGTCGGACTCGGCCGCGTCGGCCAGGAGGTCGCAAAGCGGCTCGGCTCGCTCGGGATGGATCTCGTCGCCTACGACCCCTACATCGGCGAGGAGCGCGCGGAGCAGCTCGGCGCGGAGCTCGTCGAGTTCGATGAGTGTCTCGAACGCGCCGACTTCCTCACCGTCCACACGCCGCTCACCCCCGAGACCGAGGGACTAGTCTCGACCGAGGAGTTCGAGCGCATGGACGGGGGGTACCTCGTCAACTGCGCCCGCGGCGGCGTCGTCGACGAGGCGGCGCTCGCCGCGGCCGTCGAGAGCGGAACGATCGACGGGGCCGCCGTCGACGTGTTCGCCGACGAACCGATCGACGCGGACAACCCGCTCCTCGCCGTCGAGGACGTCGTCGTCACGCCGCACCTCGGCGCGAGCACCGAGGCGGCGCAGGAGAACGTCGCCACGAGCACCGCGGAGCAGGTGATCGCGGCGCTCCGCGAGGAGCCGGTGATGAACGCGCTCAACGCCCCCTCGGTGGACGAGAGCGCCTTCCCGCGCATCCGGCCGTACATCGGCCTCGCGGAGACTGCGGGGAAGGTCGCGGCGCAGGTGTTCGACGGCCGCGTCGCCGAGATCGACGTGCGCTACGAGGGTGACATCGCCGCGGAGGAGGTCGACCTCGTGACCGCGAGCGCGCTGAAGGGCGTGTTCACCCCCCTCGAATGGCAGGTCAACGCGGTGAACGCGCCGACGATGGCCGAAGAGCGCGGCATCGAGGTCGCGGAGACGAAGACCCGGCAGGCGGAGGACTTCCAGAGCCTCGTCACCGTCACGGTCGGCGACGGCGACGAGTCGGTGTCGGTCTGCGGGACGCTCTTCGCCGGCGACGACCCGCGGATCGTCCGCATCGACGGCTACCGCGTCGACGCCATCCCCCACGGGCACATGCTCGTCGCGCGCAACTACGACCGCCCCGGCGTCATCGGCTTCATCGGGACGGTGCTCGGCGACCACGACGTCAACATCGCGGGGATGTTCAACGCCCGCGAGACGTTCGGCGGCGAGGCGCTCACCGTCTACAACCTCGACACCTCGGTCCCGGAGGACGTGATCGAGACGCTCGAATCCGACGAGCGCATCATCGGCGTCCGGACGATCGTGCTGAACGGCACCGGCGAATAGTCGGTCGCGCGGCCCGCACTGTTCTCAATAATTTTCCACGGTGAGCCCGTCGACGCGTTCGAAGTGACTGTCGCGCGTGACGACGCGCGCGTCGTTGTGGCGGCAGATACCGGCGATGAGCGTGTCACCGAGGCTGATTCGGTTACCCGCATCGAGGAGTTCGGTCTCGATGAGGGCGGCTTCGCGAACCGCCGAGTCGGTTAGCGGAAGGGGTTCGATCCAATCGAGGCCGGACGCGACGCACTCGATCCCGTCGTGACCGCCGACGCGGGCGACACCCCGGTATACTTCGAAGAGCGCCAGCGACGGTGCGAAGAACGGCTTTCTCTCGTTCGCTTCGAGATAGGCCGCAGCGGTGTCCACACCGTCGAGATAGTCCAAGAGGAAACTCGTGTCGAAAGCGATCATCGGTCGGACCGCTCTCGAAGATCGGCGTCTAACTCGTTTCGGGTCTCCTCCACCGTTTCTCGGAAGTCCTCGACGTCGCGCATCGCGCCGAAACCCTTCAGCACGTCACGGTCACTTCCCGTGAGTCGAAGGATCGTGTCTGTGAAACTTTCACCCGACTGTTTGTGGTTCTTGAGCCGTTCGTACGCTTCGTCCGTAATCGTGAGGCTCTTCGTTCCCATGCATGTACGTTTAGGCGTACACCCACTTAGCTGATGCGTCTCACACTCACGCGATCGTAGATTTCGACCCTCGACGGAGGAATTTGAAACGATACCTCTCCGGCGCTTCGATCGGCGAACGAGGACGAAAGCGCGGTCAGATTCGCAGGACGAGGCGGCGGAGGCGGGCGAGAAGCGACGGGTCCGAGACCGCGTCCGGGTCCGTCCCGGGCCGATTCGCGAACGTCGCGGGGTCGTGAGCCGACAGGAGGCGTTCGTAGCGGTCGATGACGTTCTGGCGGGCGGCTTCGCTGCGGGCGAGCCGTCGTTCGAGCGATCGGACCTCCGCTTCGAGTTCCGCGATCCGGTCGGAGTCGGAACCCGGACCGGCGGTCGAATCGTCGATCGGACCGCCGTCGGTGAAGGGCGCGGTTTCGGAGCGCCGGTCGATCGGCGAGCGCGGCGTCGAGTCGCCATCGCATCCGTCCGCGCCGGTTTCTGTCAGGAACCCGTCTCGAGGCACGTCCTCACGTACGGAAGGGGCCCGTAAAAACGTGCGTCAGACGCCGTCGTGCGCGCGTCTGACGCCGGGACGTTGGTTCGAACCGTGATTCGGCCCCGGTCGCGACCCGTGTCAGCGACGGAACGCGCCGAAAAGTCGACCAAGCACCCCCGACGACGAGCCGTCAGATTCCCCGGAGAGGTGCCGGAGGACGCCGTCGGTCGAGTTCGGCACCGGTTCCGGCTCGCCGCCGGCCTCGAATGCGGCGTCGGGGTCCTTCAGCAGGTGGCCGGTCGTGAGGCAGACCACGTCCTCGTCGTCCTCGACGATCCCCTCCGCGCGGAGCGCTTCGAGGCCGGCGACCGAGGCGGCGGACGCGGGCTCGACGCCGATTCCCTCCGCGGCGAGCGCGCGCTGGGCCGCGGTGATCTCCTCGTCGGTGACGGAGACAGCCGTGCCGCCGGTCTCGCGGATGCCGGGGAGCGCCTTCGGCGCGTTGACCGGATTGCCGATGCGGATCGCCGTCGCCTTCGTCTCCACCGTGTCCCAGCGGCGCACCGAGTCCTCGCCGTTCTCGATGGCCTCGACCATCGGGGCGGCCCCCTCCGCTTGCACGCCGGTCAGCTTCGGCACGTCCCGGGGGTGCAGCGCGCCGCTCTGGACGAGTTCACGGAACGCCTTGTACAGCGCGGCGGTGTTGCCCGCGTTGCCGACGGGGAGGACGATGCGGTCGGGGTAGCGCCCCTCCGCGGCGTAGAACTCCTCCAGTATCTCCAGTCCGATGGTCTTCTGGCCCTCCAGCCGGAAGGGGTTGAGGGAGTTGAGCAGGTACGCCTCGTCGCGGGCGGCGAGGTCCTGGACGATGTCGAGGCAGTCGTCGAAGTTGCCCTCGACTTCGAGGATGCGCGCGCCGTGCAGGGCGGCCTGCGCGACCTTCCCCGCGGCGACCTTCCCCGTGGGGAGGAGCACGAGCGTCTCCAGCCCCGCGCGCGACCCGTAGGCGGCGAGCGCGGCGCTCGTGTTGCCGGTGCTCGCGCACGCGAGGCGTTCAGCGCCGAGGCGCTCCGCGACGGTGACGCCGACGGTCATCCCCCGGTCCTTGAAGCTCCCCGTCGGGTTCATCCCCTCGTGTTTGATCCTGAGTCGGTGCACGCCGACCGACTCCTCCAGCCGGGGCACGCGGTGGAGCGGCGTGTCTCCCTCGGGGAGGCTCACGCCCTCGTCGAACGGGAGGGTCGCGGCGTACCGCCAGACGCCGAGGCCCTCGAAGTCCTCCCACGTCGGGAGTTCCGCGTAGCGGGCTTCGAGCAGTCCGTCGCACTCGTCGCAGGTGTACCGGACCGTCTCGAACGGGGCAAACGCCTCGCCGCACTCGATGCACTCCAACCAGACGCCGTCGTCCGCGACCTCCGGCTCCGACGGGGCCGGCGCGGAGAGTTCCAGGCTCATTACCGGGGGGTGGGCGTCCGCGGAGAAAAGTGGGCTGGTTCGGCGGGAATCCCGCCGGGCGGTCGAAGTGCGTTGACGGCCATGCCACGTTCGGTTCGTCACCCTCACGGCGCCTCTACCGTCTCGACGATTCGATAGTAGCGTCTGCAACCGTGTGCACATCCGACCGCACGACAGCGTGGGGTCGAGCGTGTGATGACTTGCAGACGCTACGATAGTTCGGCTCCGTCCGACTCGTCGAAAAGAGTAACTCCTCAGGTCGTCCCGAACTCGTCGATCCGTTCGTGGACGGTCTCGGCCCACTCGTCGAGCGCCTCGTGGAGCATCGTCTTCGCCTCGGGAAGCGGCGTCGCCGTGTACTGGTAGACGTACCCGCCGGGGTCCAAGAGCCGTCGCTGGCGCTCGACGAGCCCCTTGTCCAGCAGCGTCGTCAGCGATCGGTTGACGTTGCTCCGGTCGCGGTCGAGGAGATCCGCCAGTTCGGCGACCGTGCTCCCGGGATTGCCGAGCAAAACGAGATACGTTCGACTCTCGTGGTCCTGAATACCGAAGACGCAGGCGAGGACGTGTTGGAAGGTCGGATCGTCCGATCCGATCAGATCCTCCATGTCTGGCGCGTCAGCCATACGCCCTGTTCGGCCATCGCGGCGATTAACCTTCTGTCTGCGCCCCCGTTTGCTGGTTCCTCCGACGATCGTCAGTCCGAACGGCCGTAGCCCATCTTGTCGATGCACGAGCGCATCTCCGCCTCGCTCTCGTGTTTGTGGAGCGTCGTGGGCGTGTCGCAGTAGTACGTCTCGCCGTCGTGGCGCAGCGTCACCTCGTGGGAGGCTCCGAGCATCTCCGTCTCGATGACGACCCGGCGACCCTCGTCCAGCGCCGCCAGAATCTCCTCGGCCGTCAGTTCTCCCGCTCTCGCGCGAAGCGGTTCCTGCATCGACCGTCCCCTCTCGCTCCGCCGTAATCACTGTTTGGCGGGAACGGAGGGCGGTACGGCCGAAGGAGGACGGCGTCGGACGGAACGGAAGGCGAAACGTCGGCAGGTCAGTTCGTCGTGCTCTTCGTGTCGGTCGGCGGTTTCGGCGGTTCGACGCCCTCGACGACCTCGACGATCTCCGTGTCCTTTTCCGTGTCGACGTGCCAGCGGTCGATCTCGTCCTCGTACTCGCCGAGGCGACGGCTGACCTCCTCTTTCAGGTCGTCGTCGTTGACGTTCACCTCGAAGATGAACGTCTCCTCGTCCTCGCCGCGGGTCGTCTTCTGGATGTTCGCGCTGACGAGTTCGTTGTCGAAGTAGTACGGCGCGAGCTGCGTCATCACCTTCCGGTACACCGTCCCCTCGACGGCGCGGATGGCCTTCCGACCGGCCGAATCGGCCGCGCGGGCGACGTAGTCGATGGAGTCCTGCCAGCGCTCTATCGCGCCCTCGTTGTCACCGGCTTCGACGCGCTCGTACGACTCGGAGAGCTTGTCGCCCGCCGTCTTCAGATCCTCGTCCGGATCCTTTCCCGCCCTCTCGCCCTCCCCCTCGTCGACGCTCGCCTGGTCTGCGGTCTTTTCGTTCACGTCCTCGCTGAGCCGCTCGTGGGTCTTCGGTCGCCACTCGTTCCACTCCTCGAACGCCTCGTCGTCGGCGTCCACCTCCTGAAGCGCGCTGGTGATGCGTTCGCCGTGTTCGACGATGTCGCCCCACGAACCGCGCTGTTTGAAGCCCGATATACTCTCTTCCATCCCTTGCGTGGGGTACGCGAGTCACGAATATAAACGTCTCCGGCCGAATGGTACCACGACTCACCGCCTCCCGACGGCTCACCGGCCCCGGACGAGTCGCGTCGCGAACGCGTCGAGCCGCCGCACGGTCCCCTCGATCCACGCCGCCGGCGAGACGGCCCGAAGCGCCGACTCGTCGACCTCGATGCGATCGCCGCGGTACGGATCTCGCCGGTCGCGGTCGTCCTCGTCGGCGTCGGAGACCGACGCGTCGACGACGGAACTCATCGCACAGCGTCCGCACGCCTCGGTTCGTTTGGCCATGGGTGTTCTCGGGTCGGCGTAGGGGAACCACACGATTAAACGTTGCCGCCGCGCGGCCCGACGGACTTTTCTACGGGGACCGGCGTCTATCCGTCCATGGGATACCGTGTCGTTCGGACCGACGAGGTCGACGCCGTCCCGGATCGACCGTGCGATCTGCGGCGGCTCTCCGATCCGGCGGGGCTCGAACGGATGGCGATGAACCGGTTCGTCGCCGAACCGGGAGAGCAGATACCGCTCGCGTACCACTACCACGGCGAACAGGAGGAGGCGTTCTACGTCCTCTCCGGGACGCTGCGCGTCGAGACGCCCGACGAGACGTACGAACTCGGGCCGAACGACCTGTTCGCCGTCGATCCCGGAAGCCCCCACCGGGCGTACAACCCCGGGGGGGCTGACAGCCCGGTCGACGTGATCGCGATCGGCGCGCCGCCGACGAGCGGCGACGCTCACCGGTACGATCCGGACGCATGAACGGGCGGGAGGTGGACGACGGCCGGGCGACGGGAGGAAAGACCGGCGGCGCGACGGGTGACGACGTCCCCACGTGGGAGGATCCGTACCTCGACCGCGTCTCCGACCGGCTGATGCACAACTACGACCTGACGCGGGACGAGGTGATCGACGGCGAGCGGTTCGACCTCTACGGGCGGATGCGGATCGAGAGCCAAAAGCACCTGTTTCACCCGGTGCTCAACTACGCGAACCACGGCTCCGAGGAACACCTCTTCGCCCGACGGGCTGGACGCGCGACGGCGAGAGAACTCGAATCGCTCGTCGACCTCGGCCACCGGCTCGGAGACGAGTGGATCGAGCCGAGCGAGGAGCACTTCAGCACGGACTTCACGTTCGCGCTCGTCGTCCCGCGGATCCCGGCGGACGTGCGGGAGTTCGTCTCCGGATTTTCGGATCGGACGCTCCTGAAGTACGGCTACTACGGTCACTACGAGATCAACCTGCTGGTGGTCGCCCCCGAGGAGGAAGCGGCGGTCGGCAGCCGCAACGCCGACGTGATCCGCGCCTTTCGGCTGTGGCGAGACGTGCCCGCCGAGTCGCCGGGCCTTTTCGCGCGCGTGTTCCGGCGGTTCGGTCGGTCCTGACGCTCGCAGGGCGGGGGTGACTCGGAGAGAAGGCGAGAAAGCGTCGAGAGGGGGGCGAGGTCGAGGCGGCGGACGGTCAGTCGTCCGACTCGGTGCCGCCGTCGGCGGCGACCTGACCGCCGGCGGCACGCGCGCGTCTGATGTTGTCGTAGCCGAGTCGAACGAGCGAGAGCGCCAGATAGACGAGGACGAGCGCGATGACGATCTGAACCGCCACGGACGCCTGCGAGGCGAGCGTTCCTTCCCCGCCGGTGAGGATGAACTTCTGGTAGAGGTTCTGATACAGCGCGAGGTACAGGAGCCCGCACACGGTGATGATCGTCATGAGCGCCATCGGGACGCCGGTGCTGATGAGCTGTTTCGAGTCGTCCCAGTTGGCGAGCCACACCGTCACGGTCAGGAGCGCCAGCGCCGCGAGGAGCTGGTTCGCGCCGCCGAACAGCGGCCAGAGGTCCTCCCACGTGCCGCTGGAGACGAGGACGTAGGCGATGGCGATCTGCACCAGCGCGTTCCCGTACCGGTTCGTCGCGGCCTTCTCGACCGACGACTCGGGTGGCCCGACGATCTCCTCCATCATGTACCGGCCGAGGCGCACCGCCGTGTCGGTGCTGGTCAGGAGGAAGCTCACGAGCACGAGCGCCATGAACGGCGCGCCGTACGCGGCCGGGATGCCGAAGCTCGTGAGCATGACGCCGCCGCCGGCGGCGAAGTTCGGCAGTGCCAGCGCGATGCCGTCGCCCTGCGCGAAGCCGACGATGGAGACGGCCGCGAGCGCGACGGCGGCGAGGAGGCCCTCGCCGAGCATGCCGCCGTAGCCGATGAGCCTCGCGTCGGACTCCTTGTTGAGCTGTTTCGAGGTCGTCCCCGAGGAGACCAGCGAGTGGAAGCCGCTTATCGTCCCGCAGGCGATGGTGATGAAGAGGAGCGGGAACAGCGGCAAGCCCGCGGTACCCATGAATCCGTAGTACGGTTCGAGGGTGATCTCGAGCGGCTGCGCCGACGTGCCGAGGAGCGTGCCGACGATGATCGCGAGGAGCGCCCCGCCGACGCCCGCGTACAGCAGGAACGACGACAGGTAGTCGCGCGGCTGGAGCAGCATCCACACCGGAAGCGCGCTGGCGAGCGCCCCGTAGATCATGATAACCGGAATCCACGCGGCGGTGTTCGCGCCGAGCGCCGCGGCTCCGGGGATCCACAGCCCTTCGCCGGAGAACAGCACGATCGTGCTCGCCGGCGCGGTGTCCGCGGTCGGCTGGAACAGCGCGAGTGGGTACAGAATGCCGAGCCACACGCCGCCGAACACGGCGGTCACGAACACGACCGTCCCCAGCACGAACGGGAGATCGAGTTGATAGAGGTAGATCCCGAAGACGAACGCCAGCGCGATGTACACGAGGCTCGCGGTCGCCGCCTGCGGGTAGGCGTTGAAGACGACGCCGACCACCAGGGCGAACACCGCGACGACGAGGATGATCGTCAAGAACGCGAACCAGAGCAGCATGTTCTTGCCGCGCTCGCCGACGTACTCGCCGATGATGTAGCCGACCGACTTCCCGTCGTGCCGGAGACTGCTCGACAGCGAGGTGAAGTCGTGGACCGCGCCCATAAGCGGGTTGCCGATGGCGATCCAGAGGAGCGCCGGAACCCAGCCCCACACCACCCCCGCGGTGATGGGACCGACGATCGGCGCGCCGCCCGCGATGCTCGAATAGTGGTGCCCCAGGAGGACGGGTTTCGTCGCAGGAACGTACTCCTGCCCGTCCTCGTACTTGTGCGCCGGTGTGGCCCGATCGTCGTCGAGTTCGACGAACTGCGTCAGGTATCGGGAGTACCCCAGATATCCGACGCTGAAAAGCGCCAGCACCGTCACGACCAGCCAGATTACCTGTACCATGTGTGCAAACCTCACTACAATCCATGAAAATAGGCCACTTAAAGCTTCGGCCTCTGTGCGCGGCCGTTGACACTCCGTCAACGCCCGATATAGATAGTGAAACGGACTAAAACGATTGTTTTCTTAGTTATATTAGTAGAAAATAGATCAGAGGTGGCTTGAATACTTTGTGGTGCTCACGCCGCCTCGACGGCGGTTTCGACGTCGAGTTCCGACGCGACCTCCGCGAGTAGCTCGCCTTTGACCTCCGAGACGCGCGTCTCGATGGCCGCGACGAGCGGTTCGTCGAACCCCTCGCGGACCCCGTCGAGGCGGTCGCGCTCCGTCGCGCGCCGTTCCCGGAGGTAGCGCGCGCCCCGACCGTTCTCGTCCGGGTCGGGCGCGGGCGTGAGCCGATTTGCGACCAGTCCGTCGACCGAGAGCCCGCGGTCGGCCAACCCGTCGATCGCCCGGCGCGTCTCCCGCACCGACAGCTCGTCGGGGTTGAACACGAGGAAGAACGACGCCTCCTCGCGGAGCGTCTCGCCCGCGAACTCGAAGAACTCCTTTCGCGCTTCGAGGCGGGCGATGATCGGGTCGCCCTCCATCATCCGCCGGGGCTGGTTGTTGCCGATCGCCGCCCGCTCGAACAGTTTGACGCTCTGTTTCCGCTTGGCCGCGAGGCGCGTCACCCACCCTTCGAGAAACGACGGAAGGGCCAAGAGCCGGAGCGTCCCGCCCGTCGGCGACGTGTCGAAGACGACCCTGTCGTAGTCGTCGGCGTCGCGCATCACCTCGACGAAGCGGTCGAAGAGCGCCGCCTCGTACGCGCCGGGCGTCTGGTGCGCCATCTCGATCTGTCGGTCGATCTCGTTCACCATCGCCGGGCTGACCTGATCCGAGAGGGCGCGCTTCGTCTCCATCAGGTGGCGTTCGAGTTCATCGTCGGGGTCTATCTCCATCGCGTGCAGGTTCCTCTCGCCCTCGACGGGTCGGGGCGCGTCGTCGAACCGCTGGTCGAACACGTCGGCGGTGCTGTGGGCCGGGTCGGTCGAGACGACGAGTGTTTCCAGCCCCGCGTGGGCGCACTTGAGCGCGTACGCGCAGGAGACGGTCGTCTTGCCGACGCCGCCCTTCCCGCCGAAGAAGACGAACTTGCGCATCGTCAGAAGTGGTACTGGTGGCCCTTGCGCTCGAGGAGCGACCCGCGATCCCACATCCGCCGCTCCCACGCCTCGAACTCGTCTTCGAGGTACGGGAGCAGTTCGGCGGTGTAGTAGGAGACGGGGCTCGGGATCCCGAACGCGTCGGGGAAGCACGCGAGCATGAACGTGTCCTCCACGTCCTCGGCCTCCGATTCGATCTTCTCGTAGGCCGGATGGGCGATCATCCCGTGGTACAGCCCGCGCAGCCACTCTTCCACCACCTCCCTGAACGCCGCGATGCGCGCTTCGAGCGTCATGCGTTCGCACTCCCCGTCTGGCGGGTAAAAGGGTGTCGCTCAGGATCGTTCGACAGGGATTCATTACCGCCGGCCGCCTCGGACGGCACATGAGCCGCGATTCGATCCCGGTGACGATCCTCAGCGGGAGCCTCGGGGCCGGGAAGACGACGCTCCTCAACCACCTGCTTCGGAACGCGGGCGGGACGAACGTTGCAGTGCTCGTGAACGACATGGGCGAGATCAACGTCGACGCCGAACTGGTGTCCGAGGGGTCGGATCTGTCGGTCGACGACGGAATCACGGAGCTGTCGAACGGCTGCATCTGCTGTGAGCTCCGGGACGACCTGAACGCGGCGGTCGTCCGCCTCGCCCGCGATCGCGACTTCGACCACCTCGTCGTCGAGTCGTCGGGCATCAGCGAGCCCGGACCGGTCGCCCGCCTCTTCACGACCGGGTCGCAAGCCGCGGCGCTCTACGCGATCGACTCGCTCGTGACGGTCGTCGACGCCCGCCTGTTCTACGACGCCTTCGGGGAGGAAGGCCGCGCCGAGCGGAGCGTCGAGCGCGACGGCGACGAGACGCGGCCGCTCTCGGACCTCCTCGTCGAGCAGGTGGAGTTCTCGAACGTCGTCGTCCTGAACAAGCGCGACCTCGTCTCGGAGGCGGAGCTGCGGACGGTCGAGGAGATCGTCGCGACGCTCCGACCCGACGCCGAGATCGTCCCGGCCACGTTCGCCGAGGTGGGGGTCGACCGGCTGCTCGGGCGGAACCTGTACGACCCCGCGACCGCCGCCGAGGCCGCGGGGTGGAAGCGGGCGCTTGCCGAGTCGGACGGCGCGAACCGCGACGATCGCGCCGCTCACGGTGAGCACGATGAGTACGATGATCACGGCCACCCGGGCCACGAACATCACGACCACGCGCACCCGGACGAGGTGTACGGGGTCACGTCGTTCGTCTACCGGCGGCGTCGACCGTTCCATCCCGATCGGTTCGCCTCGTTCCTGACCGCGCTCCCCGAGTCGGTCGTTCGCTCGAAGGGGACGTGCTGGATCGCGGGCCGCGAACAGCAGGTGCTGCTCGGGCAGGCCGGGCCGTCGGTCAGGGTCGAGGCCGCCGGACCGTGGATCGCGTCGCTCCCCGAACTGGATCGGGAGCTGTACCGGTCGAACCGGCGCACCGTCGAGTGGGACGACGAGTGGGGCGACAGGCGCACCGAGCTGGTCGTCATCGGTCGCGAGATGGACGAGGACGCGCTCGTCGCGGCGCTCGACGACTGCCTCCTCTCCGACGACGAGATGGACGCCGACTGGGGCGATTTCGAGAACCGCTTCCCGGCCGAGCAGGGCGAGGAACGCGCGCTCGTCGAGCCGTAGCGGGATTTCGATCGCGCTCCGCGCTCACTCCACGTCGGCCGCGAGCGCGTCGAGCGCCCGCTCGATCTCCCCCCGGCGCTTCCACGCGGCGATACGGTCCGTCACCGCCGCCGCGGGCAACCCCAGGCTCACGGTCGAGCGCATCGTCACGCTCGACCCCTCGTTCTCCGGCGCGACCGAGAGCCGCGTCTCCATCGCGTCGAACGGGCCGCCCTCCTGCGCGTAGGAGAGTCCCTCTTCGCGCGCCTCGAACCGGAACGTCAGTTCGAGGCCGCGAGCGCCGGCCGTCACGAGCGTCGTCCCGTCGTCGCGCTCGTCGACGGCGCGCACGTCGAAGCTCCCCTCGGACTCGACGACCGCGGCCGGAGAGAGCGTCCGCTCGACGACCGTCGGCGGGGCTCTCACGAACCGCGTCGCGCGCACCTCGCGCATCGCTCGCGCTTTCGGCCGACGGTACAAAAACGCCGCGAGTCCGCCGATCGGGCCTCGACCGTCCGGACGTACCGAACGAGCCGGTCGATCGATCGGCGGTCGGACGGCCGATCGAATCGCGGTCGGGCGACCGATCGAATAGTCCGTCAGTCGTCGTCCGACGCGCCGACGCGGTACGTTTCCGCGCCGTCCTCTTCGACGCGCGTGAACGACCGGAGCTCCGGCTCCTTCACCGTGTAGCCGAGGAGGCTGCCGAACCCGTTGGTCTTCGGGTGGAGGCCGACGCCGCTGCCCGCGCCGACGACGCCGGGCGCGTCGCAGTCGAGGTGCTCGCGCCACCACTCGGCGTCGAAAAAGAGGCTCGCGATCTCCATGTGCTTCACGTCGTGCGTGAACAGGTACCCCTCGCGGTCGAGCAGCGGCCAGAGGTGTTCGAGACAGGTCTCCGCGGACCGGCGGAGGCCGACGTCGAGGAAGGCGAGCGCGACCGGCTCGTCGAAATCCGCCATCGTCTCCTCGAAGTACCCCTTGCGGAACTCGCACGCCGAGACGTCGCCGTAGGCGGTGACGTTGCGCCGAACCGTCCCGAGCGAGCCCCGCCACGACCCCTCGTCGTAGGTGTGGACCTCCTTCGATCCGATGAGGACGTGCGCGCGGTCGACGTCGGTCGGTTCCGGCATCCCCTCGAACGAGTCGAACACCACGAGTTTGCGGTCGCACGCGCCCGCCGCGAGTGACAGGTTCGCCGTGCTCCCGCCCATGTAACAGCCGCACTCGACGACGACGCCGTCGCGCTCGGGCGGGAGGTTTAGGATCTGCGTGGCGATGATCAGGTGCTCGACGAACGACGATCCGGTCGGGATCCGGGTGTTGTTCAGGAGCATCCGGCCGGCCAGTTCGCACTTCTTCGTGAATCCGACGCCGTACGCCGCTCCGGTCTCGCGGGCGAAGTACTCGCCGAGAACGACTGGCGTGCTCAGCACGAGCAACGCCAGCCGGTACAGCTTGGCGAGCGTCGCGACCGCGTTCCGTCCACTGCGTTCCATACCGGAGTCGCTCGGTTGCGCCGGGTTTTGTTATCCATTCGCTACCTCTCACCGACGAGCGTTTCACCCGGGTAGCGTTACCCTACACCGGGAAAACGGGAATCCGAGAAACCAATCAGGTTGACCGTACGGACTCACGTCGTGTCCCGCTCGCCGAACGACAGGAGCCAACTGTCCCGTTCGACCAGCGATCGGCCGTTGAGCGTCCACGCGTCGTCCTCCTCCAGGTCGTCGCGAAGCGGTCTGGCGACGATCGTACACCTGCTGCGCTTCAGGACGGACAGCGGGGGGGCGTCGTCCGGGAGGAAGCCCCGTCGGACGAGGAAATTTCGGGGGACGCCGCCGGCGGCGACCGCGACGAGATCGGACGCCGCGTGGCCCGCGAGGGCGACGTCGAAGAGTCGCGAGAGGGCGGCGAGCCAGTCGCGGTCGCCGACGAGCGGGACGATCTCGGCGAACTGGGAGACGGTCACGCCGTCGGTCGTCGTCCGAGTCCGGGCGACGAGTCCGGCGACCGGCGTCCCGTCCCGCCTGGCGACGTACGTCGTCCGATTCCACACGGGGCTGGCGAAGCGCCAGCGGTAAAATCGCGGTTCGCGAAGCGCGTGGAGTCGGTCGGGGACCCGCCGTTCGTACAACGACGCGAGCAGGTCGGCCGGAACGTCCGCGTGCCGTTCGATCGCGATCCCGTCCGACGAATCGGAGCGTCGATCGCGGGCGAGACAGTACCCGCGCGCGAGCGGCGTCGCGAGGCGGGCGACGGCGCGGCCCGCACCGCCGGCCCGTGAGGGTGCGAGCGATTCGGGATCCTGCACGCGGTAGAACGTCGTCCTGAGCCCGGCGTCGCGCCACCCGAGTTTGAGGTAGCCCGCGCGCGACAGCTCGTTCGGAAAGTTGAAGAAGAACGCCGCGTCGCGCTCGGCGTAGTAGTCGACCGCCCGGGCCGTCATCCGCGAGAAGAGCCCTCGCCGTCGGTGATCGGGGTGAACCATCGTGTCGGACGGCTGTAACGCGAGAGCCGTCCGGTCGCCCGATCGGATACGGAAGGCCATGAACGGTCGCGCGCCGACGATCTCGCCGTCGCGCTCGGCGACGAAGATCGGCACGTGGTCGACGTAGGGGTTGTCGACGTACTTCCAGACGAACCAGTCGGCGCCGCGCGGCCGCCCCCAGACGATCTGATCGAGAGCGAGGACGCCGTTGCGGTCGCCCGGAGCGTATCTCCGAACCTCGTAGGCGTCGTCAGCCTCGCGATCGCCGCGCTCGCCCTTCGTGCGCGTCATCGACGTTCCTTGCGGGGATCGCCGTTTTGTTATTCGTCGGCGTACGATCCGTTTCGGAAGGCAGCGGTTGGTTTCCTCGGCTCGACGGATCGTTTCGGTCGGCCAACGCGCCATTGAACCCGGGGGGTCGCGCGCCGGACGACGGGACGAGCGCGCAAGGGACGGTTTCCGGCGTGAAACGGTCGGAGAACGTGATCGTCACAACAGGGGTAACGCGAGGAGGAGCATGAGGAAAAAGAGCGCGATCATCGCGTATATCAGGCGGAGAAGCCGCTGTGGCGCCGGGATCTCGGCCCGGAGGTCCGGGCGGGCCGTCCAGATCATCCGGTAGTACGCGAGCGTCGACAGGAGGACGAACGCGACGACGGATCCGCCGAACGCCGCCGAATACGACAGCCCCAGCGCCCGACCGTACGCGGGACCGAACGACAGCGTCAGGAGGAACGCCAGCGAGGCGACGACGAAAAACGGCACCGGATCGACGGGCGCGCCGCGGCGGTTCCTGAGCCTCAAGGCCATAGGGAGGCTATCGCTGGAGAGTACAAGAAGCTAAGTCGCCGGCCGAACCACGGGCGGTATGGCTCGATCACGGGGCGACCCTCGCGTGCTGTTGACGATGAATCTCGCCCTCTCGTCGGCCTTCGCCGCGGTCGTCGTCTGGGGGCTCTCCTTCATCGACGTCGTCCCGTTCACGCTCGAACGCGTCGCCGTCCTCGCGGCGCTGCTTTTCGTCGTCACGCACCTCGTCACCCGCTGACCGGAGTGGGTTGGGCGACCGGGGGGATCGAATCGATCGGCGACGGTCCGGTGGATCGGATCGTCGATGACCCCCTCCAGTCGCGCGGTCGCGGCCGATGGCAGGCGTTATGTCGCTTCGCGTTCCGCCTACGGGTAGCATGACCATCGAAGACCGAGACGACGCGTATCTCATCACCCACGCGCTCGCGAAGGACACGCTGTCGCGGCTCCGCGACGTCGAGACCGAACAGGTGGCCTTTCGAAAAGGGCTGGTCAAGCTCGGACGCATCTGCGGCTACGAAATCATCGACGGCGCGATGGACACGGAGTACGTCCCCGTCACGACGCCGCTCGCGGAGACGACCGGCGAGCGCGTGAAGGGACTCGACGACGTGGTCATCATCAACGTCCTCCGGGCGGCGACGCCGTTCGTGGAGGGGCTCCTGAAGGCGTTTCCGCGGGCGAAGCAGGGCGTCATCAGCGCCGGCCGCGACGAGGAGGCCGGAATGAACGAGGCGGGCGAGTTCCCGATCACCATCGACTACGTGAAACTCCCCGAGATCACGGAGACGGACACCGTCATCGTCGCCGACCCGATGCTCGCCACCGGGAGCACGATGTGCGCCGTGCTCGAACACGTGCTCGACGAAGCCCCGGGCTACGAGAACCTGTTCGTCCTCTCTGCGGTCAGCGCCCCGGCGGGGCTGCTCCGCGTCGGCGGCGAGTTCTCCGAGGCGGATCTGCTCACCGTCGCCATCGACGACCACCTCAACGACGACGGCTTCATCGTCCCCGGCCTCGGCGACGCGGGCGACCGGGCGTTCCGGACGGCGTGAGCGGTCGCGTTCAGTCGATTCAACAGGTGGTTCCGGTCGCGAGTCCCTCCCGTTCGACGTACGCGACGAGGCAGCCGTAGTTGCAGAACGTCCCGGCCGGGTCGCGGTCGACCCCCTCCGCCACGGAGACGGGCGAGTGTGCGGCGACGTCGCAGCCGCAGTAGTCGCAGTCGGTCGACGCGCCTCGTGTGTCGTCCGGCGATGGCATACGCCCGATACGACCGGGGTTCGCATGTTCGTGGCGCGCTCGTGCGCCGACGGCGCGAACCCCCTTCTTTCGACTCGAAAACCGCACCACCGAGGCCGAATTTCTCGGCGCTAAATCGCTGCCGAAGCCGACCCCCTGAGCGCTCGATAGTCGACCGTTGTTCACACGAGCGCTCGGGGCGCTTCGGAGCGCCGAGCGTCACTGGCCCCCCGACCGACCCTCGTCCACGTCCGTACCGGCAGAAAGGCCGTCGTCGCCGCGGTCGAGCGCGCGCGGGGCGTCGTGGTGGTCTGAGTAGCCGTCGAACCACCGGACGATCCGCTCGATGCGGTCGACCACGTGCCCCGGCTCGCCGCTCCGGGAGAGTTCGTGCCCCTCCCGGGGGTAGCGAACGAGTCTGGTGTCGACGCCGTTCTTCTTCAGGAAGAGGTAGAACATCTCGCCGTTGTTGACCGGGACGCGGAAGTCGTCGTCCGCGTGGATCACGAGCGTCGGCGTCGCGACCGCGTCGGCGAAGGCGACCGGCGAGCGCTCCCAGAGGAAGTCCGGTTCCTCCCACGGCGTCGCGCCGAAGTCCCACTCGATCAGCTTGAACGCGTCCGTGGAGCCGTAGAACGACGAGAGGTCGTAGACGCCGCGCTGGGCGACCGCCCCCCGGAAGCGGTCCGTGTGGCCGACGATCCAACCGGTCATGAAGCCGCCGAAGGAGCCGCCGGTGACGAACTGGTTCGACTCGTCGACGTACCCCCGCTCGCAGACCAGATCGGCGCCGGCCAGCACGTCCCGCATCGTGACCGCGCCCCAGTCGCGCTCGATGGACATCGAGAACGCCTCGCCGTACCCGGTCGACCCGCGCGGGTTGCACCAGAAGACGACGTACCCCTGCGCCGCGAGCGTCTGGAACTCGTGCCACATCGTCCCCGACGTCGACCACATCGCGTGCGGACCGCCGTGGATCTCCACGGCGAGAGGGTACGAGCCGTCCTCGTCGAACTCGGGCGGGGTCAGCACCCACCCCTGGATTTCGCGCCCGTCGGACTCGAACCGGATCTCCTCGGGTTCCGCCACGCGGCGCTCCGCGAGGTAGTCGGCGTTCAGCTCCGTCAGCCGCGTCTCCGCGTCGGCGCGGACGAGGAAGACGTCGCCGGGGTGGTCCCACTCGCTCTTTACGAGCGCGACCGTCTCGCCCCCGCCGTCGGACGCCACGTCGAACCCGGTCGCGTGCCCGCCGACGGTGGCGGTCGAAACGCCGCTCCCATCGGCGGCGGCCCGGCGGACGACGACGTCGCCCTCGTCGGGCGTGAGAAAGTAGAGGTGTTCGCACTCGGAGTCCCACCTGAGGCCGGCCGCGTACTCGACGGTGCGGTCGAGGTCGGCCGTGAGGACGGTCGTCTCGTCCGTCCGGCGGTCGTACACCTCGACGTCGGTCTGGCGCATCGAAAGGCGGTCCTCGGGCGTTCGTGGGTAGGCGACCCGCCCGTCGTCGGTCGCCGCGAGCGCGACCGCCCACGCGGTGGTCCGCACGATCGTCTCCGCCTCGTCGGCGTCGAGGTCGTGGGCCACCACGTCGACGGCGGCGTTGTCGTCGGGGTCGTCGGTCCGCTTGACGCCGTAGAAGAGCGTCGAGTCGTCGCCCCACGCCGGGGCGTGGAAGTCGTAGTCGCCGTCGGTGAGGCGCGTGACGGCCTCGGGGTCGGTTGAGGACGAGGCGGCATTATCGCCGCCGAGGTCGGAGGACGAGCCGGCTCCGTCGCCGGGGAGGTCGACCACGTACACGTGGCTCCTCGCCCCGTCGACGTAGCGCGCGGCCTGCCGGTAGATCAGCCGGTCGATCACGCGGGGGTCGGGCGTCTCGCGCTCGTACGCCTCGCCGTCGGCCTCGTAGTCGTCGAGACCGAGGTCGAGCCCTTCCTCGCGCTCGCGTTCGGTGGTGGCCTGCACGAACGCGATTCGGGTGCCGTCGGGACTCCAGACGGGATCGCGGACGCCGCCGGGAACGTTCGTCACCCGCCGGGCCTCGCCGCCGTCGGTCGGCATCACCCAGAGTTGTTGTCCGTCGTTCTCGCCGCGCGTCGAGACGAACGCGAGGCGGTCGCCGGCGGGGCTCCAGCGCGGCGCGGAGTCGACGCCCTCGTCGGCGGTGAACCGCCGGGGACGGCCGCCCTCGGCGGGGACGAGGTGGACGGTCGACTCGTACGATTCTCCGTCCTTCGGGACGCTGCGGACGAACGCGACCGTTCCCCCGTCGGGCGAGAGTCGGGGATCGCTCGGTTTCGCAAGGTCGTGGTAGTCGCGGGCGGCGACGCGTGCCATACCTCCGAAGCGGGTTCTTCGGAGGTATAGCTCTCCGGATGCCGGCAGACCGCAGTCGGCCGCTCCGGGAGCGCGACCGCGAGTATTCGAGCCGTACACCACAGAAAAATTACATTCGGCTACCGAATCGTAGGATAAGCGTACTCACGATGATCTATGGACAAATATATATCCGGTTGTAAAGTATCAGGGATCATGGTTCGGAATCTCAAGCGACGTGACTTTATCGCAGCGACTGGCGCGGCAGGCATCGTCGGTCTGGCCGGCTGTACCGGCGACGGCGGCGATGGGAACGGCGACGGTGGCGACGGCGGAGATGGTGGAAACGGCGGCGGCGATAACCAGCTCACGTGGCACGCCGGCAGCCAGAGCGGGACGTACTACCCGCTCTCCACGCAGTTCAAGGGGATCGTCGAGGAGAACACGGATTACAAGCTACAGGTGCAATCCACCGGCGCGAGCGTCGAGAACGCCGGCAGCCTCCAGAGCGGCGACGCGGACTTCGCGCTCCTGCAGAACGACGTCGCCTACTTCGCCGTCAACGGCGAGGGGATCGAGGAGTTCCAGGGGCAGGAACTCGACAAGATCCGCGGGGTCGCGACGCTGTACCCCGAGACGATCCACGTCATCACGCCGGCGGACTCGGACGTCGAGAGCGTCAGCGACCTGCAGGGGAGGACGATCAACACCGGCGACCTCGGCAGCGGGACGCAGGTCGACGCGCGACAGATCCTTGAAGCGGTCGGCGTGAACGACTACGACGAGCAGAACTCGGACTTCTCGCAGGCCGCGGAGCAGATCCAGAACGGCGACGTCGACGCGGCGTTCGTCGTCGGCGGGTGGCCGGTCGGCGCGATCTCCGACCTGTCGAACTCCGCCGACATCCGGATCGTCGAGATCTCCGGCGACGCGCGCGAACAGGTCAAGCAGACGGGGTCGTACTTCTCGGACGACGAGATCCCCGCCGGCACGTACAACGGCGTCGACGAGGCGGTCCCGACGGTCGCGGTGCAGGCGATGATCGGGACGCACGCCGATCAGTCCGAGGAGGTCGTCCAGACGGTCACGGAGGCTATCTTCGAGAACACGGACCAGATCAACATCAAACAGGAGTTCATCACCAAGGAGTCCGCGCAGGACGGCATGTCGATCGAACTGCACCCCGGCGCGCAGGCGTACTTCGAGGGGAGCGGTTCCGGCGGCAACGAGAGCGACGGGAACGAAAGCGGCGGCAACGAGAGCGGCAACTGAACCACACCCGACCGCCACTCTCCGATTGAACCGATGACCACCCGAGCGCGCACGCGTCGTCAGGAACGGTCATGAGCGGCCGCTTCGGGCGGATCGCGACCCTGATCGTCGTCGTCGCGTCGCTGGCGATCGCCGGCGTCGTCGTGGCGGCGGAGACGCCCGACCGCGCGCTCGTCGTCGAGGACGCGGAGAGCGGCGAGCGGCTGCTCGAAGCGCCGGTCGAAAACGGCGCGACGGTCGCGCTGACGTACACCCACAGCGTCGAGAAGACCCCGGTTCGGGACGTGTACGTCGTCCGCGGCGATCGGCTCGACCTGACCCGCGCGGAGTTTTCGTCCTACGGCTGGGGCTTCCCGGCCGACGCGAACGTGACGCGCGAGAACGGGACGTTCGTCTACGATCCCGACGTGGTCACGGAGGAGGTGTACGTCTCGCCGGGCGAGGTCGCGGAGCACCGACTCGAAGTCGACGGCCGGACGCACGATCTCGTCGAACTCTCGGACGGCGAGACGGTCCGCGTGCACATCGAACGACGAACCATATTCGAAAGGATCATGCCATGACAGTCGACGACGCGAACCCGGACGAGGAACTCTCCGAGGAGGAGAAACAGGAACTGCTCGACGAACTGGAGCGCAAGCGGAGCCTCCGCGGGATTGCCGCGGTCGTCGTCTCGCTCGTCGGGATCCTCTTTTCGGCGTACCAGCTGTGGCTCGCCGCCGAGGGGTACACCTTCGACGTGGTGCTGCCGGCGGTCGGCGAGGTCGGCTTCGGGTCGCTCCAGCCGCTGCAGGTCCGATCCGTCCACGTCGCCTTCGCGCTCGTCCTCGCGTTCTTGCTCTTCCCGGCGACGAGCGACGACGGCTTCTTCACGCGCCGGTTCGCGCGAGTCGTCCCCGGACTCGAACGCCGGTTCGGACCCGATCACCCGGCGACGAGGGCGGGCCGCGGCGTCCGCTCCGCCGTCCGCTGGGCGATCGTCGATCCCGATCGGAACCGCGTCACGCCGGTCGACGTCGTCCTCGCCGTGCTGGCGCTGGCGACGGCGGAGTACATGCTCACCAGCTTCGACGAGGTCCGGAGCATGCGCGCGCTCGGATTGGACTACGGGGAGCCGACGCAGGAGGCGATTCCCGTCCTCGCCCCCGTCGTCGACGTCGTCTCGGCGCTCGGGTTCCCGCTGGACGAGCTGTCCTACGCGTTCGTCCTCGGGGCGATCGGCGTGCTCCTGGTGCTGGAAGCGACGCGGCGGGCGCTCAGCACCCTGCTGATGCTGCTCGTCGCCGCCTTCCTCGTGTACGCCCGGTACGCATCGCAGATCCCGCAGGACCTCCCCTACCTCGGGATCCTCTCGACGAGTTCGGCCGAGTGGGACTCGGTCGTCCAGAACATGTGGTACAACACATCGAACGGCGTGTTCGGCATCCCGGTCGAGGTGAGCGTCGACCTGATCTACATCTTCATCCTCTTCGGGGCGTTCCTGGAGATGAGCGGCGCGGGTCAGTGGTTCATCGACCTCGCGTACGGCCTGACCGGCACCCGCAAGGGCGGCCCGGCGAAGGCGAGCATCCTCTCCAGCGGCTTCATGGGGACGATAAGCGGCTCGTCGATCGCGAACACCGTCACGACCGGAGCCTTCACCATCCCGCTCATGAAGCGCTCCGGCTACCGGCCGGAGTTCGCCGGCGGGGTCGAAGCCTCCGCCTCCTCCGGCGGACAGATCCTCCCGCCGGTGATGGGCGCGGCGGCGTTCCTCATCGTCGAGTTCATCGGCGTTCCCTATCCCGACGTGATCGTCGCCGCGACCGTCCCGGCGATCGTCTTCTTCTTCGGCGTCTGGGTGATGGTCCACCTCGAAGCGTCCAAGGAGAGCATCGGCGGCGTGGATCCGTCGGAGCTCGTCTCCGTCCGGCCGCACCTGAAGCGGGGGTGGTTCTACCTCGTCCCGCTCGCGCTGCTCCTGTACTACCTCCTCGTCGAGCGCCTCTCCGTCGCACGGTCGGCGTGGTACACCATCGTCGCCGTCGTGGCGCTCATCGCCCTCGTCGCCGCGTACAACGAGCGAACGCGCGGTACGCTGTTCGCGGGGATCGCCGGCCTGTTCGCGCTCGAAGTGGGGGCGTACGCCGCGACCGGGGCGGGCCTCGTCGGCGCGCTGACGGGTGCGGGCGGCGCGGGTCTCCCCGTCGGAGCCGCGCTCGGCGCGGCGGCCGGAAAGCTCGGCACGATCGTCGTCCTCGTGAGCGGCGCGACGCTCCTGCTCCGGCCACGCGGCCGGACGCCGCTTCTCGACTACGACGACGCCGTGGACGGAGCGGCGGAGCGAACCGCGTCCGCCGTCGGCCGGCCGGAGATGGCGGAGAACGGCGCGTACCGGTTCGGGACGTTCGTGCTGAAGTCGATGGACGCCGGCGCGCGGACGGCGACGATGGTCGTCGTGGCGGTCGCCGCCGCCGGGATCATCCCGGGCGTGATCAGCGTCACCGGCCTCGGGCCGAACCTCCTCAGCTTCATCGAGGCGGTCGCCGGCAACTCCCTCATCGCCCTGCTCGTCATCACCGCCGTCGCCTCCATCATCCTCGGGATGGGCATGCCGACGACCGTGACGTACATCATCCTCATCGCGCTCCTCGGCGAGCCGATCGCGACGCTGTCGAACGCGCCGGAGCTCGCGGCGCACCTTTTCATCCTCTACTTCGGCGTCATCGCGGACATCACGCCGCCGGTGGCGGTCGCGGCGTACGCCGCCTCCGGGGTGGCGAAGTCCGAGCCGTTCCAGACGGGCATCGAGGCGTTCTCGTTGTCGCTCAACAAGGCGATCGTGCCGTTCGCGTTCGTCCTCTCGCCCGGCATCCTGCTGATCCGCGGGGAGAGCACCGAGAACTACCACATCGTCAACGCGGCCGACGTCGCCGATCTCGGCTACTTCGTCCCGGAGGTCGTGATCCCCATCGTCGGTGTGTTCGTCGGCGTCGTCGCGCTCGGGCCGACGATCATCGGCTACCTCTACACGACGGTGAGTCGGACCGACCGGGCGCTGTTCGCCGTCTCCTCGATCCTCCTCATGGCCCCCCGGATGCTGATCGATCCGACGCTGGCGCTGCTGTCGCTCGGCGGCGTGAACGTCGGGGTCGAGACGCTGGTCCTCGACCTCGCGCTCCGGTTCGTCGGCGGCGTCGTCTTCGTGACGCTCGCCGCGAAGAACCGGCGGGCCGCGGAGACGGAGCCGGGGACGGACGTGACGCCTGACGTCGCCTGACCCCACTCTTCCCCGTCGTTCCGCCCTACAACCCTTCGACCGCGCTATCCCGCCGGTAGTCGCCGACGCCAAAGTAGCCGTCGTCGGTGACTTCGAGCGCCTGCACGCTGCCGATCGACGACTCCTCGCTCAGGCCGTGCCCCCGTTCTTCGAGCGCCCGCCGGATCCCCTCTGGAAGCGTCTCCTCGTAGAGCACGTCCGACTCGGCGTCGGCGTAGAGCCGCGGCTCCGCGACGGCGGCGTCGAGCGACATCCCGAACTCGGCGACGCCGAGGAGCACCTGCGAGACGGTCGTGATGATCGTCGGCCCGCCGGGCGATCCGACGGTCAGGTACGGCTCGCCGTCGCGGAAGACGACGGTCGGGCTCGTGCTGCTGAGCGGCCGCTTGCCGGGCTGGACCTCGTTCGGTCCGCCGGGTTCGGCGTCGAAGTCCGTCAGCTCGTTGTTGAGCATGAAGCCCCGGCCGGGCACCATGATGCCCGAGCCGAACAGCTGCTCGATGGTGGTCGTCCACGAGACGAGGTTCCCCTCGCCGTCGGCGACGGTGAAGTGCGTCGTCTGTCCGCGGTTGTGGACGTTGCGGCCGTCGTCGCCCGGCGAGCCGGCGGCACCGACCCGGTACGGCTCGCCCGGCTGGTAGGCCCACGGATCGCCCGCCTCGACCGGCGTCTCGGCGGTCTCGTCGGGATCGACGAGCGACCGCCGCTCGTCGAGGTACTCGCCGTCGAGGTAACCCTGCCACGGCACGTCGACGAACGCGTCGTCGCCGAGGTACTCGCCGCGGTCCGCGAAGGCGAGCCGGAACGCCTCGATCATCGCGTGGTACGTCTCGACCGACCGTCGGCCCTCGTCCGCGAGGTCGAACGGTTCGAGGAGGCCGAGAATCTGGCCAATGGTGAGCCCGCCGGAACTCGGCAGGGACATCGTCCGGACCGTAAGCTCCCCGGCCGCGCCGTCGTAGGTGGCGCGCTCGGGGATCGTGACCTCGACGTTGTAGCGCGCGAGGTCGTCGACGGTCATGCTGCCTCCCTCGTCGCGGTACCCCTCGGCGTTCTGGACGGTTTCGGCGATGTCCGCCGCGATCTCGCCCCGGTAGAACGGCTCGATCCCCTCCGACCGGATGAGTCGGAAGGTGTCCGCGAGATCCGGCTGAACGAGGGGGTCGCCCGCTTCGAGCGGGTCGCCGCCCGGCGCGAACACCTCCCGCGCCGTCTCGCCGAGTTCGCCCGCCTCGACGTTGTCCGCGATGGCCTCCGCGAGCGGTTCGTCGACCGCGACCCGACGGCAGCCGTCCGCGAGGTCGATCGACGGGTCGATCAGCTCGCCGAGTTCCATCGTCCCGAACCGCTTGAGCGCGACGTCGCAACAGCGGAGCGTGCCGGGGACGCCGACGGCCTTTCCGTTGGTGTGCCGCCCGCGGAACGGCACCGGTTCCCCGTCGTCGCCGAGGAACATCTCCGGGTCGGCCCCGAGCGGGGCCTCCTCGCGGTTGTCGATCGCGTACAGCTCGTCCTCCTCGGCGGCGTAGACGAGCATGAACCCGCCGCCGCCGATACCGGAGCTGTGCGGCTGGACGACGTTCAGCGCGAACTGGACGGCGACGGCCGCGTCGACCGCGTTGCCGCCCGCCTCCAACACGTCCGCGCCGATCTCGGTCGAAAGCGGGTGGACGGTCGACACCATCCCGTTTCGGCCCCGGGCGGTCGACGTCCCCCCGACGCCGGTTCCGTCCGCGCCCCCGGCGTCGAACGACGCGCCCCCCGGTGCGCCCCGCGCCCGACCCCCGATCAACGCGCCGCCGCCCAGCGCGGCGGCCGATCCCTTGAGAAAGCCCCGACGCTTCGTCCGGGGTGCACCCCCGGCCGCGCGTTCGTCCGTCGATTCGTCCGATCGGCCACCGTATCGCGATTCGCCCGATCGGTCGCCGCGTCGCGATTCGTCCGTCCGATCGCCGCGTCGTTCGCTGTCACCCGACATTACGAACATCCGTACAGTAACCGAATTATTAAATCTGATTCGACTAGATTATTTTATGTAAACTTCGTATTTTTGGTAGTTTTCGATCGACCCGCGGCCGGTCGACGCTTCGCCGTCTCCCTCCCGCGACGATCAATCGAACCGATCGACGGCGAACGCGGCGAGCCCGTCGACCGGGTTCCCGCCGGCGATCAGGTCCGCGACGGCCTTCCCGCTGTAGGGGCCGAGCTGGAGGCCGGTCGCCCCGTGGCCGGTCGCGACGTACGCGCCGGGGACGCCGGGGACGGGGCCCACGATCGGCAGGTCGTCCGGCGTGGCGGGGCGGAGGCCGACCCGGGTTTCGAGGTACGTCGCGTCGGCGAGCCCCGGCGCGAGCCGCAGCGCCTCCGCCGTCACCTCGTCGAGGCCGCCGAGCGTCGGGGTCGCCGAGAACCCGACGCCGCGCTCGCGGGTCGCGCCGACGGCGACTCGGCCCTCCGCCCACGGGGCGACGTAGTGGTGTCGGAAGCCGCCGACGATCGGCCACGCGTCCGGGTCGGCGTCGAAGTCGGCGCAGTCGAGGTGGACGATCTGCCCGCGCAGGGGCTCGACGGGGAGGTCGACGCCGAGATCCGCGGCGAAGGCGGGCGACCACGCGCCGCCGGCGATCACGACCGACGGGGCGTCGTGGCCGCCGCGCTCCGTCTCGACGCCGACGACCGCCCCGTCGTCCGCGAGTCGGACGCCGGTCGCCGCCTCGTTTCGAACGTCGAGGCCGCGTCGCTCGCCGGCCGTCCGGAGCGCGCGCTCGAACCGCCGGCCGTCGACCTGCGCGGCGTCGCGGTAGTGGAGCGCCGCCTCGACGTCGGAGAGCGGCGGAAACAGTTCCGTCGCCTCGTCCGGGTCGAGCCGGTCGACGCTCCCGTCGGGCGGGTGGCCGAAGCGATCGGTCCGGCGCTCGGCCCGCTCCCTCGCCGCCGCGAGCGCGTCCCGCTCGTCTGGCGTCACGGCGACCTGCAACATCCCGCGCCGTCGGTAGCTGTGATCCGCGCAGCCGTCCGCCTCCAGCCGGTCCGCGAGCGCCGGGTAGTACGCCATCGCGTCGGCGGCGAAGCGGTACCAGTCGTCGGGACCGTCCCGCTGCTCCGTGCCGGTCGTGACGATCCCCGCGCCGGCGTCGGTCGCGCGGCCGGCGTCCTCGCGGTCGAGAAGCAGCGTCTCCGTCCCGCCGCGGGCGAGGTGGTAGGCGGCCGCGCTGCCGACGATGCCACCGCCGACGACGACGGCGTCGTACTCGCGTTGGGTCATGGCTCGCGTGGGGCGGCCGGGGTATTCAATCCGACGGGGCCGGCGGGACGACGGGGATCACTCGATCCCGACCCGGCCGCTCGTCGCGCTCCGCAGTCGATCGCGGAGCGCCTCGGCCTCGTCGACGGGGACCCGGAGGGAAAAGCGCGCGTCCGCGCCGTAGTCGGCCTCGAACTCGACGCCGGCGCTCTCGATGATCCCCCGAACCGTGCCGGAGTCGTCGTACTCGGCGACGACCGACAGGCGCTCGTGGGGGACCTCCCTCGCGACGCCCGCGGCGTCGACCGCCTCCTTCACCCCCCGCGAGTACGCCCGGGCCAGCCCGCCGACGCCGAGGTTCGTCCCGCCGTAGTAGCGCGTGACCACCGCGGCGACGTTCCGGAGATCGCGCTGGACGAGCACGTTCAGGGCGGGTTTCCCCGACGAGCCGGACGGTTCGCCGTCGTCGCTCGACCACTCGCGGAGCATCGCGCTCCCGCCCGGCCGCGAACTCGACGCCTCGCCGGCCGGGACGCGGTAGGCCGGGACGTTGTGCGTCGCGTCCGGGTGTCGCGCTTCGATCTCCTCGGCGAACGCCTCCGCCCCCTCGACGGTGTCGGCGGGGGCGACGTGGCCGATGAACTCGGAGCCCCGGACCTCGAAGCGCGCCTCCCCGCGGCCGGCGACGGTCCGGTAGGGATCGGTCATGTCGGGCGGTACGGCCGACGAGGCGTAAGTCCTGTCGTTCGTCTCGCCCCGCGCGGCCGTCGTTCGCCGGTTTCACCGCGGCCGTCCCTCTTTCTTCTCACTCCGCGGTCGTCCCTCGTTCCTCCCGATCCGCGGTCGACTCCGACGTGTCGCCGACCAGCAGGCCGAGGAACGCGGCGGCCCCGACGAGCTCTGCGACCTTCGAGATGAACTCCACGGGATCGTTCAGAAGGTGTTGCGCGAGAACCGCGACCGGCGACGCGTTCGTGTGACCGCCCGGGACGAACCCGCCGTGATCGCCGAGGTGCCACCAGACGTACCCGGCCAGGTATCCGAGCAGGATACCCGCCCCGAGGGCGTACAGCGCGTCGCTCCCTTTTCCGAGGTACAGCGCCGCGAGAATGCCGAGGAGGAGCAGCGCGGACGGGACGAACAGGTAGGGGCGAGGGTCGACGAACGAGCCCCGCGGGAGGTACACGAGGAGGTTCGGCAGCCCCTCCCAGAGGTGGATGAGCGCGGCGACCAGCGCGCCCTGTACGGCGAAGAACGTCAGCGCGCCTTCGGTGGTGTCGTCCATGGCGGCGACTCGGACGCGAGGTCAAAAGAGCGTGTCCATTCGGGCGCGAGAGCGGGCTAGTACGCGCTTCGAAAGCCGAATCGGGTCAGAACTCGACCTTGCGGACGAACTGGAGGTTTCGGATTTCGACGAGCAGGTCGCCGGGGAGGGGGTCGTCGGTGATGACGTACAGCTTCGGTTCGTCCGTGAACTCGGGGTCTTCGCTAATCGTCTGGCGGATGCTGATGTCGGCGTCGGCGATGAGCGAGGTGATCGTGGCGACGATGCCGGGTTCGTCCGCGTCCTCGACCTCGACCGTCAGCACGGCGAGGTCGAGGACGGGCGCGAGGTCCATCAGGCTCGGGATGGCCGAGATGTTCTGGAAGATGCGCCGCAGTTCGGGGTCCGCGAGGATGGCGTCGGTCGTCGAGTCGACGACGCGGCGGTCGACGCCGATCTCGCGGGCGATCCCCGTGTTCGGGATCTCGATCCCCCCGGAGACGACCCGGCCCTCGTCGTTGACGGAGAAGCCGCGTTCGAGCAGGAGGCGGATGACCGCCTGCTGGCTCGGGCTCCCCTCGAACTTCCCCATGATCTCGTCGAACATTCCTTACCGTGAATTGACGCGGTTCGAATATAATCGTGCGGATCGGCTGGGGCGGGGACTACAGTTCGCCCTTCGTGCTCGGCGTCTCGCCCCCTCGACGCTCGTCGACGCGCGTCGCGTCGTCGAGCGCCCGCGCCAGCGCCTTGAAGAGCGCCTCGACCTCGTGGTGGGCGTTCTCCCCCTCGACGTCGACGTGCAGCGTCAACCCGGCGTTCATCGCGAGCGACATGGCGAAGTGCTCCGCCATGACGCTCGTGAACTCGCCGACCGACTGCTGGGAGAACTCCCCCGAGAAGTCGAAGAAGGGGCGACCGCTCACGTCGACGACGACGCCCGCGACGGCTTCGTCCAGCGGCACCCGCCGGTCGGCGTACCGCACGATGCCGCGCCGCTCGCCGAGCGCCTCGTCGAGCGCCTCCCCGAGGACGATCGCCACGTCCTCGACGGTGTGGTGGTCGTCGACGTGCAGGTCGCCGTCGCAGCTGACCGTGAGGTCGAACAGCCCGTGCTTCGCGAACGCTTCGAGCATGTGGTCGAAGAAGCCGATGCCGGTGTCGACCGCCGCCTCGCCGCCGCCGTCGACGGTGAGCGTGAGGTCGATGGCCGTCTCCGCCGTCTCCCGGGAGGCGGCGGCGGTCCGCTCGTTCATGGTCGAGCCTCGTCCGCCGAACCTATGACAGTTGCGTTGCCGCCGGCCGGCGGTGACGCGAGACCCACGCGCGTCGAGACCCTCGGAGAACGTCTGACTCCCGCAGCGCTCCTGTAACCCTCGGAACACGAGTCTGACGGCCGTCTGCCGGATATTGATGTGGACTCGCCCGAACGCACCCCTATGAAACGGATCGTACTCACGTTCCTCACGCTCGCGATCGGCGGGCTGTTTCTCAGCTCGCTCACGCCGATCGGCGTTGCGCTCGGGGTCCCGCTGGTGCTCCTCGGCGCGTACTCGACCGTCGACGGCGTCGCCCGGGGGTTCGGCCGGGGCGTCCCGATACGACCCTGATCGGCTCCGCTACGCCGAGCGCGCCTCGCGGAGGGTGAACTCGCCCTCGTAGAGCGCGGTGCCGACGACGACCGCCGACGCGCCCGCCTCCCGGAGCGCGCGCACGTCGTCGAGCGTCGCCACCCCCCCGCTGGCGACGACGGGGATGTCGACCGCCCCGACGAGCCGCCGAACCCCCTCCGTCCGAACGCCCGCCAACCGTCCCTCGACGTCGACGTCGGTGAAGAGGATCGCGCCAGCGCCGAGGTCCTCGTAGCGCGCCGCCGCCTCGACGGGATCGAGTCCGGTCCCCTCCGTCCACCCGGAGACGACGACCTCGCCGGCCTTCGCGTCGAGGCTCACCATCACCGCGCCCGGGTGCTCGGCGCCGATCTCCTCGACGATCTCGGGCGTCTCGACCGCCGCGGTGCCGAGGATGACCCGATCGACGCCGCGGTCGAGGAGCGAGATCGCGTCCGCGGCCGTCCGGATGCCGCCGCCGAGTTGGACGTCCACGTCGACCGCGCCGAGGATGGACTCGACCGCCGGAGCGTTCTTCCGTTCTCCCTCGAACGCGCCGTCGAGGTCGACGAGGTGGAGCGTCCGCGCGCCCTCGTCCACCCAGCGCCGCGCCGCCTCGACCGGATCGCCGTACCGCTTCTCCGTGCCGCGCTCGCCCTGCACCAGCTGGACGACCTCGCCGCCCTGCACGTCGACCGCGGGGACGACCTCGAACTCCGGGAAGTGCGTCATGGTCGGCTTCTCGCCCGGTCGACGGTAAAGTCGCGCGGTTCCGATTTCGACCGAAGGTTCACGTACCAAAACGGCACCACCCCGTGCTATGTCCTGACGAATCGCCGCGAGGGGTGCCGCGGTCGCACGGCACGCTCCCTTCGCGCCGCCGGTCGTGCCGTCCGTTCGCCAAGGATCGCGCGTCGCACCCCTCGCGATTCGATCTCGCTCACCCGGAAAAGAGGCTGTTGTGGACGGGGGCGAACTCGGGTTCCCCGCCCCGTTCGGCCGTGTCCGTGACCGCCCGACCGCGAACGCCGTCGGCGAGGAAGTCGGAGAGCGGCGGACCGACGCTCTCCGGCTCGACGAGGAACGCGTCGTGGCCGTGGTCGGAGTCGACGACGTGGTGGGCGACCGGCGCGTCCGCCTCGCGGAACGCCGCCGCGAGCGATTCCGCCTGTTCCGTCGTGAAGTGCCAGTCGCCGGTGAACGACATCACCAGCGCCTCGCCCTCGAACGCGCCGAGAGCGGCGGCGTCGGACTCGTACCCCTCCGCGAGGTCGTAGTCGTCCATCGCGTGCGTCAGATAGAGGTACGAGTTGGCGTCGAACCGCTCGACGAACTTCTCGGCCTGGTAGTCGAGGTACGACTCCACGTCGCGGTAGGGGAAGAACGCGGCCGCGGGGTCGGCGGGGAACGCGTCGCCCGCGAAGTCCCGACCGGCCGCGCGGCGGCCGAACTTCCGCTCCATCGAATTCTTCGAGAGGTACATCACGTGGCCGATCTGCCGCGCCAGTCCGAGACCGTGCCTCGGAGGTTCGCCGCCGTAGTAATCGCCGCCGTTCCAGTTCGGATCGGTCGTGATCGCCCGGCGCGCGATGGCGTCCAGCGCGAGACACTGCGGGTCGAGCCTCGCGGCCGCCGCGACGGGGACGATCCGCCGAACGTCGTCCGGGTAGCGCTTCGCCCAGTCAAGGACGTTCATCCCGCCGACGCTGCCGCCGACGACGGCGTGGAGTCGGCCGACGCCGAGGTCGTCGAGCAGCCGCCGCTGCGCGCGCGTCCAGTCGCCGACCGTCACCGGCGGGAAGTCCGTCCCGTACGGCTCGCCGTCCGGCCTCTCGCTCGACGGTCCGGAGCTTCCGTAGCAGGATCCCGGAACGTTCGCGCAGACGACGTAGTACTCGGTCGCGCCGATCGCCTTTCCGGGGCCGACGATGTCGTTCCACCACGCGCGCGCTTGACCCGCGGTGCCGGGATCGCCGTCGGACGCCCGCGAGCCGAATCGACCGCCCGCGACGTTCTGGCTGCCGGTGAGCGCGTGGCAGATCAGCACCGCGTTGGAGCCATCGAACTCGCCGTACGCCTCGTAGGCGACGTCGAGGTCGTCGATCGTCTCGCCGCACTCGAAGCGGAACTCCCCGAGAGAGCGCGTTCCGCGGTCGATCGGTACGGCCACGGCGTCACCCCCCCGTCGCGCGCTCGATGGCGCGGTCGAGGTCGTCGATCACGTCCTCGGCGTCTTCGATCCCGACCGAAAGGCGGAGCATGTCGGGCGTCACGCCGCCCGCCCGCTGTTCCTCCTCGGTCAACTGCGCGTGCGTCGTGCTCGCGGGGTGGATGACGAGCGTCTTCGCGTCGCCGATGTTCGCGAGGAACGAAGCGAGTTCGACCTCCTCGCAGAGTCGCTTGCTCGCGTCGAAACCCGCCGCGAGGCCGAAGGTGATCATCCCGCCGTACCCCGACAGGTACCGGGTCGCGTTGTCGTGGGTGGGGTGCTCCTCGAGCCCGTTGTAGGTGACCCACCCGACCTCGTCGTGATCGCGGAGGAACTCGGCGACGGCGCGGGCGTTCTCGCAGTGTTTCTCCATCCGAAGCGGGAGGGTTTCGAGCCCCTGCAGCGTCTGCCAGGCGTCGAACGGCGACTGCTGGTTGCCGAGGCTTCGGACGGCGCGCTGGCGGGCGGCCGCGGCGAACGCCCGCTCGCCGAAGCGTTCGGAGAAGTCGATCCCGAACGCGGGGTTTTCGCCCGCGAGTTCCGGGTACTCGGCGTCCGGGTGGTCCCACGGGAACGTCCCGCCGTCGACGAGGATGCCCCCGACGGTCGTCCCGGAGCCGTGGATCCACTTCGTCGTCGACTCCCAGACGACGTCCGCGCCGTGTTCGATCGGCCGGCAGAGGGCGGGGGTGGCGAACGTGTTGTCGACTACCAGCGGCGCGGCGCGGTCGTGGGCGATCTCGGCGATCCGTTCGAAGTCCGGCGTGACGAGGGAAGGGTTGGCGATCGTCTCGACGTGGACGAACGCGGTGTTCGCGTCGATCGCCTCCTCGTAGGCGTCGTAATCGAGCGTTTCGACGACGCGCGTCTCGACGCCCCGTCGACTCGCCATCTTCGTGAAGTACGTCGAGGTGCCGCCGTACATGTCGGCGGAGGCGACGATGTTGTCCCCCGCTTCGGCGAGGACGCTCGTCGCCGCGTCGATGGCGGCCATCCCGGCGGCGGTGGCGACGGCGCCGACGCCGCCTTCGAGGTCCGTGAGACGGTCTTCGAGCAGGCGCGTCGTCGGGTTGGAGATCCGCGAGTACACGTCCCCCTCCCTGTCGAGCGCGTAGAGGTCGGCGGCGTGATTCGCGCCCTCGAACAGGTACGACGTGGTCTGATAGATGGGCGGAGCGCGCGCACCCGTCGCCGGGTCGGGCTCCTGCCCGGCGTGGAGACTTCGGGTGTGGAAGCCGCGGGTCATGTGTACTACGCATATTACCTCAGAGTCTTATAACCAGCAGTTACGGCAAGAGCTGCTGGCGGAGACGCCGGCGGGGACGCGATCGGGCGGAGACGGTGGCTCCACCTCGGCGGTTTATCCGAGTACAGTATAGACAACAACTATGTTTTTTGATGTGGAATTATTCCCATGGATCACATTCCAGCGGACGTACGGAACGAGTTAGAATCGTGCGCGAACGTCGTCGGGACCGGCATCGGGCCGAAGCGCGTCGGAGAACGGGAGACCGGCGAGGACGCGGTCGTCGTGTTCGTCAGCAGGAAAGTGCCCGAGGCGCAACTCTCGGAGTCCGACCGCCTGCCGCGAACGGTGACGATCGACGGCGAGGAGGTGCAGACCGACGTACAGGAGGTCGGCGACGTTCGCACGCAGGCGGCGGTTCGGCCGGTCGAACGAACCGATCGGAACCGAAAGCGTCGATGGCGACCCGCGCCGGCGGGCGTGTCGTGCGGCCATCCGGAGGTGAGCGCCGGAACGCTCGGAACGCCCGCGCTCCGAACCGAAAGCGGAGAAACCGTCGCGCTCACGAACGCCCACGTCGCCGCGCCGGTGGGAAGCGCGGAGCGGGACGACCCGGTCCTCCAGCCCGGCCCGGCGGACGGCGGCGACGCCGAGGACCGCATCGGAGAGCTACGCGAGTGGGGCGAGATCCATCCCGACGAGCCGAACCGGACCGACAGCGCGCTCGTCGCGGTCGACGAGGCGGGCCTTCGCGACGACGTGCTGGGGATCGGCCCGTTCCGCGGGTGGACCGACGCCGAATTCGGCGAGGAGTACGTGAAAAGCGGCCGGACGACCGGCGTCACCGCGGGCGACCTGCGGAGCCGGGACGCGCGAATCAGGGTCGGCGGCTACTACGACGAGCCGGTCGTCTTCGAGGGCGTGGACGTGTTCGGCCCGATGAGCGCCGGGGGCGACAGCGGGAGCGTCATCGGGATCGAGCGGGAGGACGGCTTCTACGGCGTCAGCCTCCTCTTCGCCGGGAGCGACCGAACGACGCTGGGGATCCCGATGGAGACGGTTCAGGAGGAGCACGGCGAACTGACGCCGGTCTCGGCGGACGAGACGCGCACGTCGTTTCGTGACCGGGTCGAACGGCGACTCGCCGAGCACTACGGCGAGGGCGTGACGACCGACGAGGCGGTCGATTTCCGCGTCGACGCGTGGCCGTCGACGCTCCGCATCGCTGTCGCCGAGACCGCCTCGGAGGCGCTCGACGCCGTGGGGTCGACGCTCGCGGCGACGGAGGCCGACGAAGTTCCGGTGGTCGTCTACCCGGCCGACGAACGGACCGACGAATTGGAACGAGTCGGCTTTCGTATCGCGATGGTCGGTTTACAGTTATAAGCGGACGCCGGATACGACTCGGAGAACGCGTCGCCGCCGTCGTTCGCGATCGATTCGTCGAACGGCACATCGGCGGGCAGTGGTGGCGGACGTGGACGATTCGAGTCCGCTCGGCGTCCAGCCCGTCGGCGAGGGCGGCGGTCGTCTTCGCGTTCGGATGGGGGACGGCCGTCCCCGCGTCGTCGGCTGCAACGGAAACCGACCGTGGGGCTCATCGCCCCGTTCGAGGTGATTCCGGCGTTGCCGAGGCCGACGGCGCGGTCGAAGTCGTGGGTGACGGCGCGCTCGTCGGGGAGCGTCGCCTCCCGCGTCCGGAACTCGGGTCCGGCGACGGCGAGCAACGCCTCGTCGGTTCGATCGTCGTGAACCGAAAAGTACGACCGCTCGATACAGCACTCGCGGGCGGACCGGCAGGTCTCGCAGCCGCATCGAGCATCGGGAAGCCGGCCGAGTCGCCGGGAGCGAGGAGCGTAAGTTCCATGGGTCGCCGAAGGTAGACGATAGGGCTCAAGTGAAGATCGAAACGGACAGCGCGCCGACTCCGAACGACCGCGCTTTTAGCCCGTAAGAGGAATCGATGAATGTTATGCTACGATATAGAACGTGGGGCGCGGGGCACGCCCGAGACGTGAACGGGCGGCACGTAGTACCGCACAAGAGGCGGATCGGCCGCAGGCTCAGAACCAATTACCAGTGTTGAGAGAGGAAAAAGACGTTGCAGAATTCGACGCGAACCCGCCTACGCCTCGACCGCGTCCGCCTCGGCTGGAAGTTCAGCCTCGGCGGCGTCCGCGCCGGCGTCCACGTCGACGTCGATGCCGACCTCGTCCATCGCCTCGCCGACCGCTCGGACCCCGCGGAGGATCTGCGCCGCAGACAGCCGACCCATGTTGCTGACGCGGAAGATCCGCCCGCCGAGGTGGGCCTGGCCGCCGGAGATGCTGACGTTTCGGTCCGCCACGGCGTCGAAGAACGCGGCCGAGTCGTCGCCGCGGATCGACTCGGGTAGCGAGATCGCCGTGACGGTGTTCGAGAAGGCGGTCGGCCCCTCGGGGGCCGGGAAGGAATCGAGCCCCATCGCGGCGAAACCTTCGCGGAACGCGCGCGCCTGCGCGCGGTGACGCTCGATGCGGGCGGGCATCGTCTCCTCGACGATGTCCTCGACGGCGACGGCGAGCGCGCGGAAGAGCGGCACGGCGCTCGTGAATGGCGTCTGGTGCTGCGCCGCCTTGCGGAGGTGCCAGTCGAGGTCCTCGTAGAACGGGGCGGACTCCCCGTCGAGCGCGTCTTCCGCGCCCTCGGTGACGTACATCGCGCTCGTCCCCGGGGGCGCGGCCAGCGCCTTCTGGGCGTCCGTGATCGCCACGTCGACGTTCCAGTCGTCGATTCGGAACTCGTCGCCGCCGAGGCTGGTGACGCCGTCGACGACGAAGCGCGCGCCGTGTTCGGCCGCGATCTCGCCCACCTCGGCGACGGGATTGAGCAGGCCCGTGCTGGTCTCGTTGTGGACCATCGTGACGAGGTCGGTGTCGTCCGTGACCGCCTCGGCGACCGCCTCTACCGGGATCGACGCGCCCCAGTCGGCTTCGACGCGGGTGACGGAGGCGTAGCGGTCGGCGATGCGGGCGAAGCGCCGCCCGAACTTGCCGTTGACGAGCGACACCACGTTGCCGCCGCCTCCGACGAGGTTCGCGACGGCGGCTTCCATCCCCATCGTCGCCGTCCCGTTCAGGATCAGCGAGGTGCCGCCCTCGCTCGTCGTCTCGCCGTCGGGCGTCGAGCGCGTGAAGACGTAGTCGAGTCCGTCCTGCGCGCGCTCGTAGACGGCTTCGAACTCGGTCGATCGGTGCGAGACCATCGGTTCGGCCATCGCCCGCAGCACCTCGTCCGTCACGGGTACCGGGCCGGGATTGAGGAGCAGAAAGTCCTCCGAGTCCTCTGGCATACGTGGTCGTCCACGCTCGCGCGGGATAAGCGTCGCGGGTGACTGCAAACGTCGCCACTGGGCGACCTCGCCGTGTCGGCGACTGCGGACCCGGGCGCGAGCCGAATCCGCGTTCCGAGGCTGCGCGCTCGGTCTCCAGAGGCTTTACTTCGAAGACGCACCAACCCGCGTCAATGAGCGAGCAGGCGTCGAACCCCTACCTGCGAAATCCGCCGACGGACTTCGAACCGCTGGAGGAGATGGACGAGGAGCGAGCCGAAGAGCAGGTGACGCTGCTGCGCGAGGCCGTCCGCGAGCACGACCACCGCTACTACGTCGAGAACGACCCGGTCATCGCGGACCGAACGTACGACGCGCTGTTCGCCCGCTTGCAGGAGTTGGAGGACGAGTTCGGCCTGCAGACGGCCGACAGCCCCACCCGGCGCATCGGCGGCGAGCCGATGGACGAACTCGAGACGGTCGAGCACGTCGCGCCCATGTTGTCGATCGAAGGGAGCGGCGACGCCGACGACGTACGGGCGTTCGACGAGCGCGTCCGTCGAGCGGTCGGCGAGGTCGAGTACGTCTGCGAGCCGAAGTTCGACGGCCTCTCCGTCGAGGTGATCTACGAGGACGGCCGGTACGAGCGCGCGGCGACCCGCGGCAACGGCCGCGAGGGCGACGACGTGACCGCGCAGGTCCGGACGATCCGCACGGTGCCGACGCGCCTCCGCGGTGACTTCCCCGACCGACTCGCCGTCCGAGGCGAGGTGTACGTGCCGAAGGACGCCTTCCGGGCGCACAACCGAGAGCGGGTCGAAGCCGGGGAGGACCCGTTCGCCAACCCGCGAAACGCCGCGGCCGGGACGCTCCGTCAGCTCGACCCGGCGGTCGTCGCCGAGCGTCCGCTCGATTGCTTCTTCTACGACGTGATGGCCGCGACGACGGCCGACGGCGACGACTGGGACGGCGTCGAGACCAACCTCGGGGAGTACGAGCGGCTCGCAGAGTGGGGGCTGCGGACGAACGACCGCGCGGCGCTCGTCGGCGGCGTCGAGGGCGCGATCGAATACCGCGACCGCCTCCTGGTCGAGCGCGACGAGTTGAACTACGAGATCGACGGCGTCGTCGTCAAGGTGAACGACCGCGAGCAGTGCGAGCGGCTGGGCGCGACGGCGCGGGCGACCCGCTGGGCGTTCGCGTACAAGTTCCCCGCCCGCTCGGAGGTGACGACCCTGACCGACGTCGTGATCCAGGTTGGCCGAACCGGCCGGCTCACGCCCGTCGCGCTGCTCGATCCCGTCGACGTCGGCGGCGTCACGGTCTCGCGGGCGACGCTGCACAACCCCGAAGAGATCGAGTCGCTCGGGGTGAACGTCGGCGACAGCGTGCGCGTCCAGCGCGCGGGCGACGTGATCCCTTACGTCGATGAGGTCGTCGAGAAGAACGCCGAGGGGCACTTCGAGTACCCCGACGAGTGCCCCGTCTGCGGCAGCGAGGTCGAACGCGACGGCCCGATCGCCTACTGCACGGGCGGGCTGGCCTGCAAGGCCCAACTCGAACGGACGATCCAGCACTACGCCAGCCGGGGCGGACTCGACATCGAGGGGCTCGGCGCGGAGCGGATCGAACGGCTGCGGGAGGCGGGACTGCTCGAATCGCTCCCCGACCTCTACCGGCTCGACCGCGACGACCTCGCCGAACTGGAGGGGTGGGGCGAGACGAGCGCCGACAACCTCGTCCGCGAGATCGAGGCGTCCCGCGAGCCGCCGCTCGGCGACTTCCTCGCGGCGCTCGGGATTCCGACGGTCGGCGACGCGACCGCCCGCGGCCTCGCCCGCGAGTTCGGCACCTTCGACGCCGTCCGGAGCGCCTCCGCGGAGGAGCTTCGCGCCGTCGACGACGTCGGCCCGACGGTCGCGGCGCACGTTCGCGACTTCTTCGAGAACGAGGAGAACGAGGCGGTCATCGACGATCTTCTACAGTACGTGACGCCGCGAGCCGAGGCGGTCGAGGGCGGCGACGAACTCGACGGGCTGACGTTCGTGTTCACCGGGGCGCTCTCGATCACGCGGGACGAGGCGCAGGAGCTGGTGGAGGCCCGTGGCGCGACCGCGACGAGCAGCGTCTCCGGGAACACAGATTACCTCGTCGTCGGCGAAGGGGGGGGACGGCGAAAGCTCGACGACGCCGAGGAGCACGGCGTGCCGGTCCTCGACGAGGAAGGGTTCGCCGACCTGCTCGAAGAACGGGGCGTCGACTACTCGCCGTCGCCGGATCGGTAGCGGACGCCGTCGGACGGGCGATGACGGTCGGACCGGACGACGACCTCAGAGGTCGTCGCTTTCGAACTTCCAGAGGCCGAGCAGCGGCGGGAGCGCGAGCCAGCCGAGGAGCATCGCGGCCGCGGCCGCCTGCGTCGAGACGTCGCCGGCCGTGAAGAGGTCGCCGCCGAGGAACGCCCCCGAGACGATCTTGAACGATCCGGTGGGGTTGAGCAGCGTGAGTATCTCGATCACCTGCGACCCCTCGATGGGGAGCCAGTCGGGGCCGCCGCCGAGTCCGAAGTACATCTGAAGCGGGAATCGGACGGCGCCCCACAGCGGGACGAACAGGAAGTACAGCCCGACCGCGCCGGCCATCGCGAGCCGCTGGGAGGCCGTCGCCGCCGAGAATCCGACCGCGATGGCGACGAAGACGGATCCGAGGAACGCGGTGAGGAGCGTGTAGCCGAGGTAGGAGCCCGCGTCGAACTGCAGCGGTCCGATCGCGAGCAGCAGCGCCGGCACGACGAAGCCGACGACGATCGGCGCGGCGATCGCGCCCGACCGGCCAAGCACCTTCCCGAGGACCACGTCGGCGCGCGAGTGCGGCAGCGACAGGAGGAGCTTCAGCGAGCCGGTCTCGCGCTCGCCCACGATGGCGTTGTACGCGATGACGAGCGCGATGAGCGGCACGAGCGTCGTGACGAGCGTTCCGTTCGCGAGGTTGAGGATCTCGTTCGAGCTGAACGTCTGGCCCTGCTGGGGGCGGACGATGTACGCCAGCGCGGAGACGAGCAGGACGAAGAGCGCCGTCAGCGCGAGCAGCCACCGCGAGCGGACGGCGTCCTGGAAGTCCTTTCGCGCGACCGCCTGCCAGCTCATGCGCGCACCTCCTGCCGACCGTCCTCGGTGTACGCGAGGAACAGGTCCTCCAGCGAGGCCTCCTCCGTCTTGAAGTCCCTGACGGTCATGCCCTCCTCTTCGAGGGCGGCGATGGCCCGCGTCTTCGCGTCCGAGTCGCAGGCGACGGTGACGGTCCCGCCGTCGGTCGACGCGCCGGAGACGCCGGGGAGCGCGCGCACGGCGGCGAGGTCGTCGTCGGTCGCGCTATCGACGGTGACGACCAGCGTCGACTCGCCGCCGGCCGCCTCGCGGAGGCCGGCGATGCTGTCTTCGGCGACCAGTTCGCCCGCCCGCATGATGCCGACGCGGTCGCAGACCGCCTCGACCTGTCCGAGCACGTGACTGGAGAAGAACACGGTCGCCCCGCGTCCCGCCTCCGTGCGGACGATGTCGCGCATCTCCTTCGCGCCGGCGGGATCGAGACCCGAGGACGGCTCGTCGAGGATGAGGAGGTCCGGCTCGCCGACGAGCGCCATCCCCAGCGCGAGGCGCTGGCGCATCCCCTTCGAGTACCCGCCGGCCTTCCGATCGGCCGCGTCGGCGATGCCGACCCGTTCGAGGATCGCGTCGGGGTCGCCCTCGACCTCCTTCGAGCGCATCGCGAACTCGACGTGTTTGCGCCCGGTGAGGCGATTGTACACGCCGAATCCCTCGGGGAGCACGCCCGTCCGCCGGCGGACCGTCACGCTCTCGCGCTGCGCGTCGAGCCCGAGCACGCGAACCGTGCCGGCCGTCGGCCTGACGAAGTCCAACAGCATGTTGATCGTCGTCGACTTTCCCGCGCCGTTCGGGCCGAGAAAACCGAACACCTCTCCCTCGGGGACCGTGAGGTCGAGGTCCTCCACGGCGGTGACGCCGCCGAAGCGCTTCGTCACGCCAGCCAGTTCGATAGCGGCCATGCGTTGCTTTTGTCTCAGCATCCGATAAAGAGTTTAGGTCTCGCCGCAGCCGACAGATTCTTGTTCAGACCGGCTCTGGCCGGACGCGTCGGGCGATTTGAGGGGGCGGATTCGGCGTCGGGCTCAAACCTCCTCGCCCGGTTCGTACCCCGCTGCGGTTCGCGCCGCCTCCTCGGCGTATCGGTCGCGATCCTCCTCCGGAACTGCGTCGAGCGCCGCCGGTTCGGCGTCGACGGCGGCGGTGACGGACGCCCCGCGCTGGCGCATGATCGTCGCCGCCTGTTCCTTGCGGAGCATCCGCTCGCCGTCCGGCGTCGCGTAGACGAGGGTGATGAGGTTCCGGTCGTCGTACGAGCGCTCGACGAGCCACAGACGGACGGCGTCTGGGTCAGGGTCCGAGTCGGCGGTCATGTCGCTCGCCGGTAGGTGCGTCGGCGACGTAAACCTCGGGATGCGCGCCGCGAGTCGTCGGATTCGCGGGGGGTTCCCCGACGTCGCGCCTACGCGTCGCGGAGCTGCGCCGTGAGCTCGTCGAGCCGCGACTTGACGGCGTCGACGTTCTCGACGGCGACCCGGAGGTCCTCGACGTCCGAGTCGGACACGAGGTCGTCGGGGACTTTCGGCGTTCGCAGCGTCTTTTCGACCTCGCCGACCTCGTGCGACGCCGTGCTCAGGGCGCTGGAGAGGTCTTCGAGCGTGTCGATGGCTTCCGTCCGATCGTCGACGTTCTCGGTCGATCGAGAGTCCATACGCCCACTACGACGGGTCGGACGTGTTAAACGCACTGGTCGGGACCGAGCGGGCGGGTTCGACGCCGAACGCGTCACCCTCAAGGCCGTCCGGACGCTACCGAAACCGATGGATGCGAGCGGCGTCGGCGAGCGCGCGAGCGACCTTCCGCGCGAGCCGGGCGTGTACCAGTTTCACGAGGACGAGACGGTGCTGTACGTCGGGAAGGCCGTCGACCTCCGGAGTCGGGTTCGGTCGTACGCCGATCCCCGGAGCGACCGCATCCGACGGATGGTCGCGCGCGCGGACGGGATCGACTTCTCCGTCACCGACACCGAGACGCAGGCGCTGTTGCTCGAAGCGAACCTGATCAAACGCTACCAGCCGCGCTACAACGTCCGGCTGAAGGACGACAAGTCCTACCCGCTCGTCCAGCTCACGGCGCACCCGATCCCGCGCATCGAGGTCACCCGCGACCCGGACGAGGCCGCGACCGTCTTCGGTCCGTTCACCGACAAGGGTCGGGTCGAGACCGTCGTCAAGGCGCTCAGGGAGACGTACGGCCTCCGCGGCTGCTCGGATCACAAGTACGCCGGGCGCGACCGACCCTGTCTCGACTACGAGATGGGCCTCTGCACCGCACCGTGCACCGGCGAGATCGGCGAGGCCGCGTACAACGAGGACGTGGAATCCGTCGTCCGCTTCTTCGAGGGCGAGACCGGCGTGCTCTCGGATCCGCTCCGGCGGGCGATGGAGGCGGCCGCCCAGGGGAGGGAGTTCGAGCGCGCGGCGAACCTCCGCGACAGGCTCGACGCGGTCGAGTCGTTCCACGGCGAGGGCGGCGAGGCGGTGTCGGCGCGGCGCGACGAGCGCGCCGTCGACGTGCTCGGCGTCGCCATCGAGGGGGACGCGGCGACCGTCGCGCGCCTCCACAGCGAGCGCGGCCAGCTCGTCGACCGCTCGCGCCACCGCCTCGACGCGCCGGACGGCGAGGATCGGATCGCGACGCTCCTCGCGGCGTTCATCCCGCAGTACTACGCGGAGCGCGAGCTGCCGGACGCGCTGTTTCTGTCCGAGCGCCCCGACGACGACGAGCTGCTCGCCTGGCTCGACGCCGAGGGCGTCGCCGTCCGCGTTCCGGGGACGGGGCGGGAGGCGAAGCTCGTCGAGCTCGCCCTGAAGAACGCGCGACGGGGGGCGGGAGGCGAGGACGAACTCGGCGCGCTGGGCGAGGCGCTTTCGCTCCCCCGGCCGACCCGCATCGAGGGGTTCGACGTGAGCCACGCGCAGGGTCGGGCCGTCGTCGGAAGCGACGTCTGCTTCGTGGACGAGGGGGTGGGGGGACGCTCCCACAGGGCGGTGGCGGAGAAGGCCGACTACCGCCGAAAGAAGCTCCCCGAGCGGAACGACGACTACGCGAACATGCGGGAGCTGATCCGGTGGCGGGCGAAGCGGGCGGTCGAGGGGCGCGACGACCGCCCGGATCCCGACCTGCTGCTCATCGACGGCGGCGAGGGACAGCTCGCCGCCGCGCTGGACGCCCTCGACGAGGTCGGCTGGGACGTGCCCGCGGTCGCGCTGGCGAAGGAAGAGGAGCTCGTGATCGCGCCCGACGGCGTCCGCCGGTGGCCGAGCGACGCGCCGCAGTTACACGTCCTCCAGCGCGTCCGAGACGAGGCGCACCGCTTCGCCGTCCAGTACCACCAGACCGTTCGCGACGAGGTGAAGACGGTGCTGGACGACGTGCCCGGGATCGGCCCGGCGACGCGACGGCGGCTCCTGCGACGGTTCGGCAGCGTCGAGAACGTCAGGCGAGCGTCGGTCGCCGACCTGCTGGACGTGCCGGGCGTGGGCGAGAAGACGGCGCGCGCGCTGAGAGAGCGGTTGTGAACGACTGGGGGCGACGGCGCGCCGTCAGGTCGTCTCGCGCGCGAGGTCGACGACGCCGGACGCCTCGGTCGACAGCAGCCGACGAACGAGCACGACGACCCCGTTGTCGAGCCCGCTGCCGTAGATGGCGGTCTCGGTTCCGGCCGGGCCGTCGGCTCCGGTCGCGCGCGAACTCACGAGTAGCGCGTCCCAATCGACGAGGAGCACCCGAACCAGCGCGGCGTCGTCGGCGTCGTTCCGAAGCCACTTCAACCCCGAGCCGAGCGTCCGGACCTCGGGGACGAAGTCGCGAACGCGGCGCCGGGAGGCGTCGGAGAGCGTTCCGACCGCCACGGAGACGCCGCGCTCCGTCGCGTCGGCGAACGCGTCCAGCAACGGTCCGGAGATCGCGGCGTCGTCGGAAGCGAGAAAGAGGATCTCCTCGTCGGCGTCGTCGACGAGTTGTCGCGTCCGTGATTCGATCGAGGTTTCGCCGGAGAGGGACCAGACCTCGTGGACGGGACGTTCGTCGCCGGCGACTTCCTCGGGTTCGAGCCGAGCCAGCGTCTCTCGGAGGCTGTCGACCTTCGAGTCGTACCGCCGGCGAAGGGTGTGCGTGGCCTCGTCGATCGACAGCGCCCGGAAGCGCTGCGGGCTGCTGTGCTGGACCTCGACGAGCCCCTGCGCCTCCAGCGTTCGAATCGCGTCGTACACGCGGGTCCGCGGAACGTCCGTGACGTCGCTGATCTCCTTTGCGGTGCCGCCCTTCGAAAGGCGCGTCAGCGCGACGAAGCACTCCGCCTCGTACTGTTTCATTCCCAACTGCTGTAACAGATCGATCGATTCCCGTTCGGGTGATGTGTTCGTCATGAGCCCAACCACGGCCTCCTGCTTTCAGGCCTGCCCCCACTTGATAGTCGGCCCAAAATATCCTATCGGAATCCCGTTTTCGAAATCGAGACGAGCCGAAAGCAGATTGATCGACCGCAGGTGAGTTATGACGTCACCGAAAGGAATAGCCCTTACGCACGCCGTGGATCGGGTCCACCGTCGTTGTCACTAGAAACTAAAATGAACGCGTACGGTCCCTCACAGCCCGGCGTGACCCGCTCGCGCGTGCACATCTTTTTTAACTCGTTTAATCACAAAACGGTTATAACGGGAAGGGAAAACCTAGGGGTTGGCGTGCTAAGAGAGCCCAACCACTCACGGCGCACGCCGGGCTGTCATCCTCGGATGGCAGTCTTCGAAACGGACTGTTAACGCATGCGTTCGTCGAGAACTGATCGGTCGCGCGCCGAAGCGGGAGACGCACGGAGTAAGAGGCATCCCACCGAAGGAGACGGCTCTGTCGAAGAGGCCGACGAGCGTAGCACGGGCGGCGATCGTTCCGATTGGGCGGCTATGGCGGTGATGTTGGCGAAGGCGGCGAATCCGCGCCTCGGCGCTTCGAATCCGAAGTCGGAGGCACCCGATCGTCGAAGGAAGGCCCCTCGCAAATCACAGCGGAGCCGAGCGGACGCGTCGTCCGCACGCTCGTCGGAGTCGGAAAACGACGCCGCGGAGATCGCGCTGGAAGACGATCGACAGCGGACGATCGTGCGGTGTTTGGCGGCGAACGGCGGACGGATGACCGTCGCGGAACTCGCGGAGGAGATCGTGGAGACCGAACAAGCGGCCGAACGCCGCGACGAGAGGACGTCCGCATCGCCGCCGGTCGAGTTCTTCGTCGGCGTCGGCGGCGTCGTCGCGGTCGTCGGCGCGAACGCCGGCACGCCGCCGTTCGACGCGTTCTCGGTCGAGACGTGGGCCGCGGCCGCGTTCGGCCTGCTGGTCGCTTCGGGCCTCTACCGGCTCGCGACCGACGGCCGGTAGTTCGCGCGGTCGTCCGGGTGAGACGCCGATCGGGGTCCGCGTTCGATCGTCGCGTTCGGTTCTGATCGTCGCGTTCGGTCATCCCGTCGATCCTCGCGTTCGACGCCGGCGAGGTCCGTCGACCGACCGTTCAGGAGATCTTCTCGTACTGCTCGCGGAGTTTCTCGGCCGCGCCGTCCATCAGTTCGCGCTCATACTCGTCGAGTTCCCACTCGACGACCTCCTCGACGCCGTCGGAGCCGAGTTTGACCGGCACGCCGAAGGCGGTGTCGTCGTAGCCGAACTCGCCGTCGAGGACGAGCGATCCGGGCAGCACCGCGCCCGTGTCGCGCAGAATCGCCTCGACCATGTGGGCGACGCCCGTCGCGGGACCCCACTGGGTCGCGCCCTTGCGTTCGATGACGTCCATGGCCGACTCCTGTAAGTCGCCCAGAATCTCCTCCTTTTCGTCGTCCGTGAACTCGGGGTCGCGGCCGTCGACGCGGACCTTCGAGAAGACGGGGACCTGCGCGTCGCCGTGCTCGCCGAGGATGGTCGCCTCGACGTTCTTCACCGGCACGCCGAAGCGCTGCGAGAGGACGTAGCGGAAGCGGGCGCTGTCGAGGCGACCGCCGAAGCCGATCACGGCGTGGCGATCGCGGTCGCCCGTCTCGTAGAGGTGGCGGTTCAGGAGGTCGACGGGGTTCGACGTGGTGACGGAGACGAAGTCGTCGTTGTGCTCGGCGAGCGAGGAACCGATGTCGTCCATGATGGGCGCGTTGTCGCCCGCGAGGTCGATCCGGGTCTGCCCCGGCTTGCGCGGGATGCCGGCCGTGATGACGACCACGTCCGAGCCGGCGGTGTCCTCGTAGGTGCCCTGTCTGACCCGCGTGTTCGAGTCGTAGGCGATGCCGTGGTTCGTGTCCGCGGCCTGTCCGACCGTCTTGTCCTCCATGTCCGGAATATCCACGAACACGAGCTCGTCCACGACGTCGCGGAGTGCGAGATTGTATCCTGCGGCAGCGCCCACCGTGCCCGCGGCGCCGACCACGCTAACTTTCGACATACCACGTGAATCTGCCCCGCGGTTCCGATTAAACGCTTCGAAAGACGCGGAAAAGGAGGGCCTGACGAAAATTATGTTCGTCGAACGTCGAATTCCGTCCCGGCGAAGGCGTCGACGACGAGCGCGTCGCCGGCGGGAGGGCGTCGTTCTCCGCCCGCCGTCCCGTTGACTTTTTCGACCCGAGGAACCACGTAGACGACATGAGCGACTTCGACAAGGAGGCCGAGCGGGAGAAACTCCGCAAGAAGTTCGAGAAGGACAGGGAAAAGCGGAAATCGACGCAGGTGATGAGCGAACTCCTGCTCCAGGGCGCGACGATGACGAACAAACACTGCGACGCGTGCGGCAACCCCCTCTTTCGCCAGGGCGGCGAGGAGTTCTGCCCCATCTGCCGCGAAGCCGGCGCGGAGGCGGCACGGGTCGACGACGGCGAGGAGGCGACCGGGGCGACGGGGGCGACGGAAGCCGTTCCGGGCGCGAGCGAGGCCGGCGACGCCGAGGCCGGCGAAGATCGACCGGCCGACGAACCGTCGGGCGGACCGGCCGCTGCAGCGGGGGAGAGCGTCGACGGTCAGAACCCGGAAGCGCCCGGGGGAGCGAGCCGAAACGTCGACGAGCCGGCGGGCCGGTCGTCACCGGCGGACGGGGCCGCATCCCGTCGGGTCGTCGCGACGGGCGAGAGCGCGGGCGCGGGTCCGAGCGAAGCCCGGGCGGCGCTGGTCGATGCGCTGACGCGATGCGCCCGAGAGGCGGAGGCGGCGGACGACCCGAGGAGCGCGACCGAGTGGCTCGCAGCGTCGCGCGAGGCGGCCGAGGCGCTCGCCGCGCTGCGCCAGTAACCGCGGCTCTCGTCGGAGATCGTGCGGCGAAAATACGCGTTTCGCGGGGTCGAAATCCGCGGCGTCAGTCGTCGAGGACGGTCGCGGGGTAGCCGCCCGTCACGACCGTCGGCGACGGGCCGGACGAGGAACCGTTCGCTGATCCGTCGTCCGAATCGGACCGCCACCGCGGGAAGAGGAACGGGGGTTCCTCGGGGACGTCCGTCTCGTGTTGCGGCGGGCCGTACAGCCGCCGTTCGTCGACGGACGCGCGTTCGTGCTGCGGAGCGCCGTACAGGGACATCTCCGACCTCCCGTCGAGAGAGTCCGCCTGTGGTGGCGACATGATGGGTGTGGATGTACGTGACACGAGCGTCACCCAAAAGCGTTCTGCCGGTTATTACGTGGTCGCACCGGCTCTTTCGACCGACGGGGCGGCGATCGCCGCGGGAATCTCGTGGTAGTGAGCGAGCGCAGCGCGGCGTTCGTACTCCGCGACCGAGACGTCGTCCTCACCCCCGTACCACTCCCGCTCGGACGCCGTCGCTCTCTCGTGCTGCGGTCGACCGTAGAACGCGACGTCGGCCGGGGCGACGTCGGTTTCGAATTTATTACTCATGTTTGAGTTAATCGTCAGCAAGGCATATAAAGGTTTCCTGCAAGCTAGCTGTAGCATACAGTCTCGATAATATCACCTAATACTCGACGCCGACGATTTCTCGGATGCGCTCCGCCGTGACCGGGCCGACGCCGTCGACTTCGAGCAGGTCGTCCTCGTCGGCGGTCATCACGGCCTCGACGCTGCCGAAGTGATCGAGCAGCGATCGGGCGGTGACGGGGCCGATGTCGGCGATGGCGCCGACGACGTACTCCTGCTGTTCGGCCAGCGTCTTCGCGCCCTTCTCGCCGTGGACGCTCACCGCGCGGTCGCGCTTCGTCTGCTCGCGCGAGGCGATCACCTCGAGCAGGTCTGCGGTGTCGCGCTCGTCCTCCGTCCGGAGGACGCTCACGCCGTAATCGACCGCGAGGCTGGCGAGCGCGCCGCGGATGGCGTTCGGGTGGACGTTGCGCTCCTCGTAGAGACCGTCGCCCTCGATCACCACGACCGGCCGGGCGTAGTGACGCGAGAGGTCGCGGATCTGGTCGAACAGCGACCGATCGCCGCCGGTGAGCGTGTCGAGGAAGTCCGACACCGACTTGCGCTCGACGGCCACCCGGTCCGAGAGGACGTAGTCGCCGACGGCGAGCGTTTCGAGGCGCGTCTCGATCCCCTCGCGCGTCGAGAGGTCGCGGGCGATGGTCGAGTCGAGTTCCCGCTGGTCCGCGACGATCTCGACCGCCTCCGCCGCGTCGGTGCCGGCGGCCGCGACGACGCCGTCTCGGTCCGGTTCCGCTTCGTCGTCGACCGCGTCGCCGTCTTCGCGTTTTTCCTCTCCGTTCCCACCGCCTCCGGTCTCGCCGAAATCGCCCAGTCCGGGCTGGAGGCGCTCGCGCCGACCCGCGCCCGCGGACGACGGCTCGTCGCCCGGCGGGTCCGCCGGTTCGCCTTCCGCCGCCGCGTCGTCGCCCGTCCCCGCACCGCTCGCCCCGCCGAACGCCGACAGCGACCGCTGGCTGTCGTCGAGCTCCTTTTCGACCTCCGCGGCGACGCCCTTGAGCTTCCGGAGTTCGTCCTCCATCTGGCTCTCCTTCCGGCGGGAGATCCAGAAGTACGCCTCGTCGCGGGTGTCCTCCGCCATCAGGACGACGACCCGACCCTCCGTCTGCCGCCCGGTTCGGCCCTTCCGTTGAATCGAGCGGATCGCCGTCGGGACCGGCTCGTAAAAGAGCACGAGGTCGACCTCCGGCACGTCCAGCCCCTCCTCGGCGACGGAGGTCGAGACGAGCACCTCGAACTCCCCGGCGCGAAACGCGTCCAGCGTCTCCTGCTGTTCTTTCTGCGTCATCCCGTCGCTCCCCTCCTTGTCGCCCTGTCCGACGAACCGCCGGGTGTCGAAGCTCTCGGAGAGGAAATCCGTGAGCGCCTCGGCGGTGTCGCGGGACTCGGTGAAGACGATGACGCGCCGGCCGCCGCGGATGCCGAGCGTCTCCGCGAGCAGGATGCGCGTCTTCGAGAACTTCGGGTGCAGGTCGGAGAACGACTCGGCCTTCCGCATCGCCTCGCGCACCTTCGGCTCCGTGACGAGCCGCTGGCTCGCCTTCGACGCCCCCGACGAGCGCGCGGCGTTTCGCTGCCGTTCGAAGTACCGCCGGACAGACTCGACGCTCTGGGTCTCGACCAGCTCGACGGCGCGTCGGAGCTTCATCACCTCCGCGTGCGTGGACATCCCCTTGTAGCCCGCCGACTGGTCGTTGTTCATCATCGTCCGCAGCTGCGCGCCGATCTTGTTCAGCTCCTTCTGAGAGACGTCCGGCTGCGTGGTGTTCGTCACGCCGAGCGACTTGAGCTTCCGGAGGCGGTCTCGGATCACCTCGTTGAGCGCGTCGCGCATCGCCAGGATCTCGGGCGGAAGCTGGATGCGCTCCCACTCGACCTCCGTGTCGTACGTGTACTCCGACACGTCGGCGTCGTCCTCGGTCATCACCTCGACCTCCGAGATGCCGAGGTTCTCGCACACCTCCAGGATGGCCTCCTTGTCGCCGCCGGGCGACGCGCTCATGCCGGTCACGAGCGGGTTCGCGGCGTCGTCGTGGTACCGCTCCGCGATGTAGACGTAGGCGTAGTCGCCGGTCGCGCGGTGGCACTCGTCGAAGGTGAGGTGGGTGACGTCGCGCAGGCTGATCCGGTTGCCGACGAGGTCGTTCTCGACGACCTGCGGCGTGGCGACGACGATCCGGGCGTCGTCCCACAGCGCCGCGCGGTCGTCCGGGCGGACGTCGCCGGTGAAGACGACGACCTCGTCGTCGGGGGTCGAGAGCGCCTCGCGGTAGAAGTCGGCGTGCTGCTGGACGAGCGGCTTCGTCGGCGCGAGAAAGAGCGACTTCCCGCCGACCTCGTCGAGCCGTTCGGCCGTCACGAGGAGGCTCACGGTCGTCTTTCCGAGCCCCGTCGGCAGGCAGACGAGCGTGTGCGCGTCTCGCGCCGCGCCGGCGAGCCGGATCTGGTAGAGCCGGCGCTGGATGAACGACGGAGTCAGCAGTGGGTGTTCGACGTAGGCCACGTCGTCCGTTGCCGCCATCGTCCGTCCGGTTACGGGGCCGCGCGGTTAAGCGTTCCCGAACCGGGGTGAAAGTGAAGCCGGCGCGGCGGGCGGGACCGAATCGTCAGCTACGGCGGTCGGCGTCCGCCTCCGCCGACCGCGACGCCTCGTCGTCGGCCGGGCTCGACGCCTCGCTCTCCCCCGGCAGTTCCGCGCCGACGAGGGCGGCCCACTCCGACAGCCGGTCGCGCGAACCGCGGCGATCGTGGGAACGTCGGCTCATGGCTCGTGCTCAGGGGAGCTATCACGGGTGAGGAAGATAACAGTTGCGTCGGATTCGGTTGAACGAAACGGACGTCTGCGATCCGGGCGGTGGGCGGACGATCAGGGGACGATGCGCTCGCCGTCGTCGTCGTAGAGCGCGATCGCGTCGACGGGGCAGACCCGCGCGGCGAACTCCGCGTCGAGTTCCTCGCCCTCGGGCACCTCGACGACGTACAGGTCCTCGTCGACCTCCTCCGAGCCATCGAGGTCGGCCTTCCCCTCGTCGAGGTTCTTCTCGAACCGCTCCCACTCGTCCACGCACTGGAACATCCCGATGCACGTGTCGCGGTCGTACTCGATCCTCATACGAGTGGGTTGGCGGGTGGGTTACATAGGGGTGGCGACGCGGCGGCGGGTTTCTCCGAGGGAGATGGGCGCGTGTCCCTGCCTCGGTGCGACAACTATCGGTCCCGTGGTGGGTGTGGATGCCGCCGGCCGGCGTTTAGGTTCGTCGCCGAACGTAGAGGAGCAGCGAAAGTCCGATGAGGGCGGCTGAGAGACCCGGTAGAGCGATCGGGACGTTCGGTCCGCACTCGCCAGTTAACGTGCAGAGAGGGTGCGCGAACGCGTACCAGACGGCGTAACTTCCGACCCCCATAAGAAGACAACCCAGAGAGGCCAGCGGTAAGATCCAATTCATCGCTACTTTCGGCTTGGCGGGGTTAGGTTATAAATATTTGATGCGTTTGAAGAAGGGATCACTCAGCGTACCTCGAAACGCTCGCAACCGTTGTCGGAGGTACGCCCAGTCCGTCGCCGAGCGATAGAGGTGAACGACCCACCGAACAGAGCACGGTACGGGTGGGAGGGTGAAAACCCCGGCGTCGATGGACCCGAAGGGGTCGATGATCGGTCTACTGGCCGGACGCGGCCCTTCCCCGCTCCACTTCCGCCCCGCCTCCGACAATTTAAACCGGAACACGATCCAAAGGAGGCCAATGAAGACAGCGGACCTGACCGGTCTGCCGCCGGGCGTCGCGGAGCGGCTCGAATCGGAGGGCGTCGAGGAGCTCTACCCGCCGCAGGCCGAGGCCGTCGAGGCGGGGATCATGGAGGGCGAGAGCCTCGTCGCGTCGGTCCCGACGGCGAGCGGGAAGACGCTCATCGCCGAGCTGGCGATGCTCTCGTCCGTCCAGCGCGAACGCGGCGGGAAGGCCCTCTACATCGTCCCGCTCCGCGCGCTAGCGTCGGAGAAGAAGGCCGAGTTCGAACGGTGGGAGGAGCACGGGGTGAGCGTCGGCGTCTCGACCGGCAATTACGAGTCGAGCGGCGAGTGGCTCGCCACCCGCGACCTCATCGTCGCGACGAGCGAGAAGGTGGACTCGCTCGTCCGCAACGGCGCGCCGTGGATCTCCGAGCTCTCCTGCGTCGTCGCCGACGAGGTCCACCTCGTGGACGACCGCCACCGCGGCCCGACGCTCGAAGTCACCCTCGCGAAGCTCCGCCGGATCAACCCCGGACTGCAGGTGGTCGCGCTGTCCGCGACGGTCGGCAACGCCGGCGAGGTCGCCGCGTGGCTCGACGCCGAACTCGTCCAGTCGGACTGGCGGCCCATCGACCTGAAGACGGGCGTCCACTACGGCAACGCGATCAACTTCGACGACGGGAGCCAGCGGGAGGTGCCCGTCGCCTCCGGGGAACGGAAGACCGCGGCGCTCGCCGCCGACACCCTCGACGAGGGGGGCTCGACGCTCGTGTTCGTCAACTCCCGGCGGAACGCCGAGGCCGCGGCGAAGCGCCTCGCGGGCGTCGCGGGCGAACGGATCACGACCGGCGAGCGCAACGACCTCGTCGAACTGGCCGAGGAGATCCGCGGCGTCTCGGACACAGAGACGAGCGAGACGCTCGCGCGGGTCGTCGCGAAGGGCGCGGCGTTCCACCACGCCGGCCTCGCGGCCGAGCACCGCCGCCTCGTCGAGGACGCCTTCCGCGACAGGCTCGTCAAGATCGTCTGCGCGACGCCGACGCTGGCGGCGGGCGTGAACACCCCGAGCCGGCGGGTGATCGTCCGCGACTGGCGGCGCTACGACGGCGAGTTCGGCGGCATGAAACCGCTGGACGTGCTGGAGATCCACCAGATGTGCGGGCGCGCGGGCCGACCGGGCCTCGACCCCTACGGCGAGGCCGTGCTGCTCGCGACGGACGCCGACACGATGGACGAGTTGTTCGAGCGGTACGTCTGGGCCGACCCCGAGGACGTCCACTCGAAGCTCGCGGCCGAACCCGCCCTCCGGACGCACCTCCTCGCGACCGTCGCGTCGGGGTTCGCGAACTCCCGGGAGGCCATCCTGGAGTTCCTCGATCGGACGCTGTACGCGACGCAGACCGACGGCCGCGGGCGGCTCGAATCGGTGACGGACTCGGTGCTCGACTACCTCGAAGTCAACGACTTCGTCGAGCGCGACGGCGACGCGATCTCGGCGACGGGGATCGGCCACACCGTCTCGCGGCTCTACCTCGACCCGATGAGCGCCGCGGAGATCATCGACGGCCTCCGCGACGGGGCGGAGCGCGCCGCGGACCCGAAATCTCGGGCGCGAGCCGGACGCGCTCGATCCCGACCCGCCGCGGCCGAGGCGGATTCGGGTGCGGATGCGGCGGACGTGACGGACGCGGACGCGGCGGACGGGTTCACGCCCGCGAGCGACCTCGTCCCCGACGAGGCAGAGGACGCCGAACCGCCGAAGCCGACCCCGCTCGGGCTGTACCACCTCGTCTGCCGAACCCCGGACATGTACGAGCTGTACCTGAAGTCGGGCGACAGGGAGACGTACACGGAGGAGTGTTACGAGCGGGAGGGCGAACTCCTCGGTCGGACGCCGTCGGAGTACGACGACGTCGCTTTCGAGGACTGGCTCGCGGCCCTCAAGACGGCCAAGCTGCTCGAAGACTGGGCGAGCGAGGTCGACGAGGATCGCATCACCGAGCGGTACGGCGTCGGACCGGGGGACGTCCGCGGGAAGGTCGAGACGGCCGAGTGGCTCCTCGGCGCGGCCGAACAGCTCGCGGGCGAACTCGACCTCGGGACGAACGTCGCGGTCCGCGAGGCCAAAAAGCGCGTCCAGTACGGCGTCCGCGAGGAACTGCTCGATCTGGCGGGCGTTCGCGGCGTCGGCCGCAAGCGCGCCAGACGGCTGTACGAGGCCGGCGTCGAGAGCCGCGCAGACCTCCGCGAGGCGGACAAATCCGTGGTCCTCGCCGCGCTCCGCGGCCGGCGGAAGACGGCGGAGCGGATCCTCGAAAACGTCGGGCGGCGCGACCCGTCGATGGACGACGTCGACGCCGACGAGGCGACCGGCGCGGCCGTCGCCGGTACCGGTGCACGACCGGGGGCGAGCGCCGACGGCGACGGACAGGCGAACCTGGGTGATTTCCAGTGAGGTTCGTCGAGGGGATCGCCGAGATCGACGACCTCGACGCGTTCCTCGCCCGGGTCGACGAGATCGCAGACGAGTACGGCGTCACGGTGCAGGCGTTCGACGCGCGGTACGTCGTCGGGCGCGGACACCTCGAACGCGCGGCAGAGCTGGCGGATCGTGCGATCGAGCGCGACGAGAACGTCGCCCGCGAACGCGCGGTCGAAATCCTACTTTACGCGGCCGGTCGGCGGCAGATCGACCAGTCGCTGGAGATGGGCGTCGGCGAGGGCCGTCGGCCGATCGTCGCGCTCGTCGACGGAGAGGGCGCGGATGGGGAAGGCGCGAACGGAGAAGGCGTGAACGAGTCGAATGCCGCCGGTGCGGTCGCAGATCTCCTCGAACCGGCGGCGACGCTCGGCGAATTCGATCGCGCCCGCGTTCGCGAGTTCTTCGGCGTCGTCGACGCCGAACTCGCGGCCGTCGACGGCGACCTCGCCGACGTCGTCCTCGAACGTGTCGCGTTGCTTGACGTTGAGAAATGATATAAAAATACTCCGATTTTCACCAACCCCTTCATTTCGACTGGAAATCGACGGACGAGAGACGGTTGGATTTCGATTCTTTTCTCAGAGCTAACTGAAAGTGGATACGTCACATTCCGAAGGTAGACGAACCGTCGAGCGGTCGGGTCGGTGCCCGGAGCGTCCGCGTCGGCTTCGACCGAGGAGTAGTGATGCGGCCGAACCAGTTCGGTCGTCTGACCGGAGTCTCGCGGTTTTGGCTGTTTTTTGAGAAGATGTGTCGACTGTTTCTATTACTCAGCGAAACGTATATATCTCTGCCGGACACGATATAGAATCGCACACAGTCCAAACTGATTAGGAGTAGCGTTGAATACCAACCCGTAACTCCTATCGGTAACGGGTGAGCAGCAAGTGCAAACGGAGGACGCGATCGATCCCGAGGGAGGGTATCGGAGATGAGCACACAGAAACGACGCCACGAGGAGGGAGATGAACCGACCGAAAAGAGAGCCGAGCTGTCGACCGACGACCTGTTCCACATCCTGCAGAACCAGCGACGCCGGTACGTACTCCAGTACATGCAGGGGCGCGACGATCGGGTCGACATGCGCGACGTGGCCGAGCAGGTGGCCGCGTGGGAGCACGACACGACGGTACAGGCGCTCACCTCGGACGAGCGCCAGCGCGTCTACATCGCGCTCTACCAGTCGCACCTGCCGAAACTCGACGAGAAGGGCGTTCTGAAGTACAACCAGAGCCGCGGCATCGTCGAGCGCACGCCGCTCGCCGATCGATTCGATCCATACCTCGATCTCGGAGTCGACGTCGGCGAGGGATCCGAGACCGAGACGCCGACGGTGAGCGACGACGAGCACGAGGAACCGGCCGCGAACGGATCGACCGGGTACTACGGCGGGGCGACGGTCGTCGGGGCTCTTTTGACGCTCGCGTCGATGCTCGGGATGGCACCGGCGGTCCTGACGTCGTACCTCGGACCGCTCATCACGGGCATGTTCGCGTTCATCACGGTCGGTCTCGGCGTCAAGCACCTCCGCGGCGCGGGCGTTCAACGATAGGCCGGGCTCTCGCGTCGATCGCTCGAACCGACCGCGAAGCGAGCGGACGATCTCGCCCAGCGGACGCGCCTGCGTTCGAGTTCGAGTCGGTTCGAAACCGCGTCCGGATCGAGAACCCCTTCGTTTCGACTCCAGAATCCGACGGATAGGACTCGTCGGAGTACGGAACTCGCGCGAAAATATCAGTAGTCCCAACAGGATTCGAACCTGTGTCGTCGGCCCCAGAAGCCGACAGGATTGGCCACTACCCCATGGGACTGCATCCACGGCTACAGCCCACGCCCATGTAAGCGTTGCGCGTTTTCCCCGCCGTGGTAATGGGGGTCACACGACAGTCGGCGGGGAGACCGGACGAGCCGATTTTGTGTGGGATTTCTGAAAATAGAATTATGATCTAGGACACCTGATCCGGCGATGATGCCCGTGTATGAAGGTACGAATGGGAGGTTCTACACGGAACGCGACGTCTGCAGGCAGCTCGACACCAACGTGTGGCGGCTGTGCATGTGGGACGAAACAACCGGCAAGGAGCTGGTCGAGACGGAGTCGGCCGAACTGATGATGCTCACGCCGGTCAACGAGAACGAGCTCCCCGAGTGGGTCGAGCTCAAGCCGGCCGGGAGGGGGAGGACGATCGTCGACAGGCGGATCGAACAGGACTGACGGCGCGCGGTCGGATTAGCTGGCTCCACCGTGCATAAATCGTCACGTATTTGGCGACGAAATATGCATTTCCGTGCATGTACGTCGGACGCTTCGTCGTCGTCGGACCGGGCGTGGGCGCGTACCGCGTCTCGTCGCGGTCGTTCCCGAACCGCCGCATCGTCGACCGAGACGGGACGCTGACCGTCGGGCCGACCCCGGACGCCGCGGAGACCGATAACCCGTACGTTTCGTACAACTGCGTGCGGGAAGCGAGCGGCAGCGCCGTCCTCGGAAACGGATCGCACGTCGACCCCGTCGCCGAGAAGCTGGCGCTCGGCTACCCCACCCGCGACGCGCTCGCCGAGAGCCTCCTCGCGCTCGATTACGAGAAGGACGACTACGACACGCCGCGCATCGCCGGCGTCGTCGGTCCCGACGAGGCGTTCGTCGGCATCGTCCGCCGCGACGCGCTGCTCGTCGAGCGGGTCGACGAGCCGACGCTCGTCGCGACCTACGAGGAGGATCGACCGCGCGCGTTCGCGCTCGACGCCGACACGGCCGCGACGGCGGCGAAAACCGCCTACGATCTCGACTTCGAACACGCGGTCTGCGCCGCGGGCGTCCGGGTCGACGGCGGTGGAATCGAGACGGCGATCGAAAACGGATCGTAGACGGGGAGATCGATCGCTCCGCGAGGGATCGAGCGAAGGTCCGCCGCAGGGCACAAATTTCGGGAGGCCGTAGCGACGTCCATGCGACTCGGCGTACTCTCCGACGTCCACGCGAACCGCGTCGCGCTCGAGGCCGTCCTGCGCGACATGCCGCCGGTCGACGGTCTCGTCTGCGCCGGCGACGTCGTCGGCTACAACCCCTGGCCCGCGGAGTGCGTCGTCGCGCTCCGCGAACGGGCGGTCCCGACGGTGATGGGCAACCACGACCGCGCGGTCGCCGGCGGGACGTCGTTCGGGTTCAACTCGATGGCCGGCGCGGGCGTCGAGTACGCCCGGGCCGAACTGTCGGCCGACGCCGTCGAGTGGCTCGCGTCGCTCCCCGACGATCGGGTCGTCGCCGACGGGCGCGTGAAACTCGTCCACGGCCACCCCGCCGATCCCGACCGCTACACCTATCCGGAGCAGTTCGGGCCGGACCTGCTCGGAGACGAGGACGTGCTGGTGCTCGGTCACACGCACGTGCAGGCTGTCCGGCGGTTCGACGAGGGGGTCGTGATGAACCCCGGGAGCGTCGGCCAGCCGCGAGACGGCGACCCCCGCGCGGCCTACGCGGTGCTCGATCTGGACGCGATGACGGTCGAGAAGCGGCGGGTCGAGTACGACGTGAAGCGGGTCGTCGAGGCGGTCGAGGCGGCCGGCCTTCCGGAGCGCATCGGAACGCGACTGTACGAGGGGCGGTGAGGTGCGGCGAGGTGCGCCCGTCAAACCGGCGCGAGTTCCGCCGAGAAGTGTCGAAGCTCCGGCGTCGGCGGCTCGGAGACGACCTCCAGCCCCGTCACCTCCGGGGCGCGCTCGCCGACCGCGGCGGCCGCGTCCGCGACGTGCTCGAGGTGCTCGCGGCCGTAGGTCCGGCGGGGGATCGCGAGCCGGACGAGTTCGAGGCGATCGGCACCGGGGAACGCGAAGCTCCCGAGTTCGACCCCCCGAACGCCGCCCTCGCGGTACAGTTCGCAGACGAGCGCCTGCCCCGGGAACTGCTCGCTCGGGAGGTGCGAGAGGAGCTCGCCGGCGTCGACGTACACGGCGTGCCCGCCGACGGGGCGGTAGATGGGGACGCCCCGCTCTTCGAGCATGCGACCCAGTTCTTCGACCTGTTCGACGCGGTCTTCGACGTAGGGGGGTTCGACGGCCTCGCGCAGGCCGACCGCCATGGCCTCGATGTCCCGGCCCGACATCCCGCCGTACGTCGGAAAGCCCTCGTAGAGGATCGCGCGCTGTTTCGCCCGTTCGAAGAGATCCGCGTCGCGGACCGCGACGAACCCGCCGATGTTGACGAGTGCCTCCTTCTTGCCGCTCATCACGATCGCGTCCGCGTGCGAGAGCTGTTCGCGGGCGATGTCGGCGACGGTTCTGTCCTCGTACCCCTCCTCGCGCCGGCGCACGAAGTGGGCGTTCTCCGCGAACCGGCAGGCGTCGATCACGAACGTCGCGTCGATCTCCTCGGCGAAGGCGGCCGTCTCGCGGACGTTCGCCGCGCTCACCGGCTGACCGGCGGTCGAGTTGTTCGTGATCGTGAGCACGACGACCGGGACGCGCTCCGCGCCGACGTCGTCGACGACGTCCCGGGCGCGGTCGGCGGAGAAGTTCCCCTTGAACGGCGCGTCCCGCACCGGGTCGCGCGCGCCCTCGACCGGACAGTCGACAGGATCGCCGCCCTGATTCGCGATGTGCGCCCTGGTCGTGTCGAAGTGGGCGTTGTTGAGGACGACGTCCCCCTCCTCGACCAGACAGCCGTAGAGGACGTTCTCCGCGCCGCGACCCTGGTGCGTGGGGATCACGCGCGAAAAGCCCGTGACGTCCTCGACGGCCTCCCGAAGCCGGTGGAAGCTCTCGCTGCCGGCGTAGGACTCGTCGCCGCGAAAGAGCGCGGCCCATTGCGCGTCGCTCATCGTCCCCGTGCCGCTGTCGGTCAGGAGATCGACGTAGACGTTCTCGGCGGGGATGTTGAACGCGTTGTAGCCGGCCTCCGCGAGAACCTCCTCGCGTCGCTCCCGGGACGGGAGCGTGATCGGCTCGACCATCTTGGCCTTGTACGAGCGCATGGTGGCGTCTCGAAGCCCGCCCACATAATTTCACGCTGCTATCACTCGCTCGTTACCCGACAGAGTCGGTGGAGAGCGTTCGATTCTGGACACGATCGATCGGAAAACGGACCGACCGTCCGCTCAGAGTTCGCCCTGCACGATTTCGAGCGTCCGTTCGCGGTCGTCCCAGGCGACGAATATGGCGACCGAGGTGGCGCTCGTGATCACGTCGTGGATGTTGATGCCCGCCTCCGCGATCGGGGAGAGGATGCCCTGGATGACCCCGGGCTGGTTCGGCAGTTCACCGCCGGTGACCCGGACGACGGCGATGGGGTCCTCGACGGTGATGCTCGACAGCGACTCGTCGGCGACGACCTCGCCGTGGAGGACGTTCTCGGCCTCCTCGGCGACGTCCTCGGCGACGTAGAAGGTGATCGAGTCCATGCCGCTCGCGACCGAGTCGATGTTGATGTCGGATTGCCGCAGCGCCTGCGAGAGGTCCGCGAGGATGCCGGGTCGGTTTCGGATGGCGCGGCCGGCCACGGTGAGGCAGGCGAGCGGCTCCTCCTGCATGTCGATGAGGTTCTCGAACTGGCCTTCGATCCGCGTGCCGCCGGTCAGGAGATCGCCGTGCTGGTAGTGGACGACGCGGACCGCCAAGCCGTCGTCCTTGTAGGAGAGCGCCGACGGCGCGACCACCTCCGCGCCGCGGAACGAGAGGTTCCGGAGCTCGTCGACCGTGATCCGGGCGACGTTTCGCGCGCCCTCGACGACGTGGGGGTCGCCGGTCATGACGCCCTCGACGTCGGTGACGATGACGACCTCGTCCGCGTCCATGTACCTGCCGAGCATCACGGCGGTCGTGTCGCTGCCGCCGCGTCCGAGCGTCGTGATCTCGCCCTCGGCGTTCTGCGCCAGAAAGCCCGTGACGACCGGAACGACGCCGTCGAGCCGGTCGGCGAGCGCCGCCGCCCGGCTGGCGGTCTCTTCGACCTCGATCTCGCCGAGGTCGTTCGTGACGACGGGCCACTCGTCGCTCCCCGGTTCGAGGAACACCGCGTCGACGCCGCGAGCGCCGAGCGCCGCCTTGAGCATGCGGACGCTGGTGCGTTCGCCCATGCTGACGATCTCGGCGCGGTCGCGGTCGGTCGCGTCGAACTTGATCTCGTCGAGCAGTTCGTCGGTCGTGCTACCCATGGCGCTGGCGACGACGGCGATCTCGTGACCCTGCGCGACCGCCGCCGCGATGGAGTCGGCGGCGCGGTTGATCCGGTCGCCGCTGCCCAGACTCGTGCCGCCGAACTTCGCGACTACGCGCACGCGCGTCCCTCCGTGCGCTGCGCGTCTCCACGCTGGTGCTCAATCATGGGGTGCCGTAGCGCTGGCTCACGCATAACTGTGTCCACTTGTTCAACGGTTGCCGCGGTCGCCGCCGATCCCGGATCGCGAAAATCGCGGCCGGGGTTTTTTACCGCGCGCTCGCAACCCTCGGGCGATGAACCGGACACGAGAGCCACGAGCGGACTGGAAAGCGCGGCGGACGGAACCGTCGCGACGACGGACGCCGGGGGTCGACGTATCGTGAGCGACGGCTTTCGGGTCGTCCTCTGCGACGATCCGATGATCGACGCGGCGCACCATCGGCGGGTGCTCGAACCGATCGGCGCGACCGTCGAGACGGCGGAGATGGGGTCGACCGACGCGCTCGTCTCGGCGGCCGACGGCGCGGACGCGATCGTGACCGACGTGACCACGGCCGTTCCGCCGGAGGCGATAGAGCGATTGGACTCGCTCTCCGTGATCGGGCGGGCGGGCGACGGGATCGACAACGTCGACGTCGTCGCCGCCGCAGAACGGGGCGTGACCGTCGTGCGCGTCCCCGACTACTGCACGGACGAAGTCGCCAACCACGCGGTCTCGCTCCTGCTCTCCGCCGTCAGGTCGGTGCCGCAGTACGACCGCGACACCCGCGAGGGCGGGTGGACGTGGGAGGTCGGCGGGCCGATCCACGAACTCCCCGGGACGACCGTCGGCGTCGTCTCGTTCGGGCCGATCGCGCGGCGGTTCGTCGAACTCCTGTCGGGGTTCGACGCGACGATCCTCGCGCACGATCCGTACGTCGACGCGGCTGAGATCGCCGATCACGGAGCCGAGAAGGTCGGATTCGAGGAACTGCTCGAACGCGCCGACTGCGTCTCGGTGCACGCGCCGTTGACCGACGGGACGCGCGACATGTTCGATCGGGAGGCGTTCGACGCGATGACCGAGGGGACGATCCTCGTCAACACCGGCCGCGGCGGCGTGGTCGACGAAGCGGCGCTCGCAGCCGCGCTCGACGACGGGATCGTCAGGACGGCCGCGCTCGACGTGCTCGACGCCGAACCCCCGGACGACTCCCCGCTCCTCGGTCGCGAGGACGTGATCGTGACCCCCCACGCGGGGTGGTACTCGGAGGAGGCGCGCGATCGGCTGAACGAGTCGATCGCGACCGACGTTCGTCGGGCTCTCGGCGGCGAGACGCCGGAAGGTGCGGTCGATCCGGACGTTGAGTGGCTGTGAGAGCCCGGTGAGGCGGTCGAGAGGCATCGATGAGGTCGCCCCGAACGTCCGCCGAGGTTTTTTACGCAGGAACGCGATAGTCCGAGCATGGAGGTCCGCGACGCGGTCGAGGAGGACGCAGGAGCGCTCGCGGCCATCGCGGACGCGCCGCCGGACGTAATGTGCGACCTCATTCACGATCGGACGGTGCGCGTCGCCGAGCGACGGCAGTCGGGTGACGGGCCGAACCTCGACGCCGACGCGATCGACGCCGAGGTCCTCGGATTCGTGAGCTTCGACGCCCGCGAGGACGTCGTCGACGTCACTGGGTTCGGCGGCACCGAGGACGCGTGCGAACTGCTCCTCGGGGAGCCGATCCGCTTCGCGCGAAAGGAGGGGATGGCCGTCGAGGTGGTCGTCCCCGCGGCGGAAGACGAGATGCGCGCGGCGGTCGAGGCCGTCGGATTCGGGAAAGCGGCGGACGGCCCGACGTTCGGCGGGGAGCCGACCGTCCGCTACCGGTTTTCGCCGTAGACACCCCGGTACCGCGCGCGGCGGGACTTCGTCGTCTCGTCCGCGTCGAACCGGTCGTCAGGAGAACTTCCGGACCGTCATGTCGAGCGTGTCCAGGTCCAAAATCGGCGCGTACCCCGAGTCGGGGTCGATGTTCACGCTCTTTTGGAAGGCCGTCTGCGCCTGCCAGCAGCCGGAGTTCACCGCGAGGACGTTGTGGTACTTCCCCCAGCCGAGTTTGTGGACGTGGCCGGTGTGGAACACGTCCGGGACGTCCTCGATGACGAGGTAGTCCTTCTCCTCGGGGGCGAGCCGCATGTGGCCGCCGTACTGCGGCGCGACGTGCCGTTTCTTCAGGAGCTGGTACATCGCCCTGTGCGGCTCGTCGTAGCTCGCCTTCTCCGACGGGAGTTCGGCGATCACCTCGTCGAGCGAGACGCCGTGGTACATGAGCACCGAGACGCCTTCGACCGTGACGGTGGACGGATTGCCCGTGACGCGCGCGTCGTGGGCGGACATGATCCCCCGGAGCTCCTCGTCGAAGCCGGGCTGGGGCTCCGCCAGCCGAACCGCGTCGTGGTTTCCGGGGATCATGACGATCTCCACGTCGCCCGGCACCTCCTTCAGGTGCTCCGAGAACGCCTCGTACTGGTCGTAGATGTCGACGATCGACAACTCCTCGTCCTGATTCGGGTAGATGCCGACGCCCTCGACCATGTCGCCGGCCAGCAGCAGGTACTCGACCGCCTCGGCCTCCTCGGTGTGGAGCCAGCTCGTAAACCGCTGCCACGCGTCGAGCATGAACTCCTGACTGCCGACGTGGACGTCCGAGACGAGCGCCGCCTGCACGTGCCGGTCGGCCGTCGAGGGACGGTACGTCCGGGGGACGTCCGGAAAGTGCAGCGAGTCGACGAACAGGATGCCGGCGTCGTCCGAGAGCGTCCCCTGCACCGCGACGCACTCGTCCATCAGGAGCTCGTCGACGAGATCGGCGATTCCTTTGTTCTTCATGACGAGACAGGGGAACGTGCCGGTCGTGTCCTCCAGTTCGACGAGCCAGTGGCCGCTCGCCGTCGAGCGAACGTCGTTCACGAGCCCGATCATCTCGGCGTCGCTCCCGCCCGACATCTTCGCGATCGCCTCGGCCGGTCTGTGGTTCACCCGCCCGCGGAGCAACTTCGAGAGCCGTTCGTAGCGATCGCGAAACGTCGTCACGAACTGGCCGTACTCGCCCGTCCCGGTGCTTCGTCCGGTGACGTCGCCGTCGATCTCGACGGAGCGCCGGCCCGGGTCGCGAGAACGCCGTGTCGCCGCCGCGGGCGACGCGTCCGTCGCGGTCTGCGTGTCCCTTGTCGTTGATGCGTCCGTCGTCGCTGGCGTGTCCGTCGTCGTTGATGCGTCCGTCGTTGCTGGCGTGTCCGTCGTCGTCGATGTGTCCGTCGTCGCTGGCGCACCTGTCGCGGACGGCGCGTTCGCCATCGGCGACGGCTCGTTCGACCCCTTCGTTTCGACTGGAGACGAATCCTCGGATTCGGATGACTGCACCGGGGGGGTTCCAGTGGAAACGGGGGGGTCCGCGTCAGTCGCGAGCGCGCCGTCGTCGAGGGCGGCGCGGACGTGTTCGGTGGTGAGACGCAGCGCGTCGTCGGGAGCGCGTTCGACGGCTCGTTCGAGCGCGAGCGAGGGGTTCGCGGCACCGGCGAGAAGCGTGACCGCCTCCCGCTCCGCGTTGTACCCGCGGCGAACAAGCTCCTGAACGATGCGAGACGGCGTCTCGAGGGGCACACCGACGAGAGGGGCGGCCGGAAAGAAAAGCGTGCCGGAACCCAGAAAGTTCAAACCCGGAGGAGCCGAACGGGTTTCCGATGAGCCCCGGCGAGCGCCGTCCGCCCTCCGACGACTCTTCGAAGGACGCTTCGAAGACCGGTTCGCGCGCGGCCGACTCCGACGACGGAATTATCACACGCTTTCGGACAGCCCAGAGCGGACCGTGGATGTTCGCCCGCGAGGTGCTGACGAGCGTCGCCACCGTGGCGTTGATCGGGTTTCTCCTGTTCGCGGTGAGCGGGGTGTGGCCGCCGATGGTCGCCGTCGAAAGCGGCAGCATGGAACCGCACATGTTCAGGGGCGACCTGATATTCATCACCGAACCCACCAGGTTCGCGCCCGACGCGGCGCACGCCGGAACCGGCGTCGTGACGTACGAACAGGGGGAGGAGGTCGGCTACCGATCTCTCGGCGACTACGGATCCGTCGTCATCTACGACAACCCCGACAAACCCGGTCCGCCGATCATCCACCGGGCCCGGTTCTGGGTGGACGAGGGCGAGAACTGGTACCCTCGGGCCGACAAGGAGTACGTGAACGCCGACAGCTGCGCCGAGCTTCGCAACTGTCCCGCCCCGAACTCCGGATTCATCACGAAGGGTGACGCGAACCCGCAGTACGATCAGGCCAACGACATCAGCGAGCCGGTGAAGCCGGAGTGGATCACCGGCGTCGCTCGCGTCCGAATCCCGTACCTCGGCTGGGTGCGGCTGGGCTTCTCCGGCGCGGCGTTCTCGTCGTCGCCGGGAGCGATCGACGCGGGAGACGTGCCGTTGGTGATCGAATTTGAGAACGGGACTGCGGCTGCGTCAGAACCGACGAACACATCGCGAGTCGAGTCGGTCCACGTCAGACCGGACGGACGGTCAGCCGCGTCCGTCTGAGTTACTGACCCCTTCATTTCGAGTGGAGAATGGCCATCAACCGCTTCGTAATCCCGGAATTCGGGCGTGTCGGTGTTTTCGAGTGGAAACAGAGGGGTAGCGCGCGGATAGGGGGTTCCGAACGACGACGGAAGCCGATTAGTTATCGAGGATCGAAGCCGATCAGTTATCGAAGCGGGCTTGAACGAACGGCTGGGCGTTCTCGATGTCGCCGAGCCGCGAATCCGACAGGAGGACGGCTTCGGTCTCGTCGATCGGAACCGAGAGGCTGATCTCCTTCGTCCGGCCGTACCGACCCTTGCTGACGACGACGGCGTTGACGATGCCGAGCATGTCGAGTTCGCTGATGAGGTCGGTCACGCGCCGCTGGGTGAGCACGTCGGCGTCGATCTCCTGGCAGAGGCGCTTGTAGATGTTGAACACCTCGCCGGTGTTGATGTTCCGGACGCCGTTCTTTTCGAGGAGGATGATGGAAAAGAGGACGATCTTCGACTGGGTCGGCAGCGTTCGGACCACCTCGACCACGCGGTCGAGTTCGATCTTGTCCTGCGCCTGCCTGACGTGCGTCTCCTCGACCGTGTCGGCCTGGCTTCGTTCCGCGAGTTCGCCGGCGGTGCGGAGGAGGTCGAGCGCGCGTCGGGCGTCGCCGTGTTCCTGGGCGGCGAAGGCGGCGCAGAGGGGGATCACGTCCTCCGTGAGCGCGTCGGCCTTGAACGAGATGTCGGCGCGGTGCTGGAGGATGTCTCGAAGTTGATTCGCGTCGTAGGGGGGGAAGACGATCTCCTCTTCGCCGAGCGACGATTTGACCCGCGGATCGAGGAAGTCGGTGAACTTCAGGTCGTTCGAGATTCCCATGATGGAGATGCGGGAGTTGTCGAGTTCGGAGTTCATCCGCGAGAGGTTGTACAGCGTGTCGTCGCCCGACTTCTCGACGAGTTTGTCGATCTCGTCGAGCATGATGACGACGACCCGCTCGTTGTAGTCGACGGCGTCGAAGAAGGTCGAGTAGACGCGGTCGGTCGGCCAGCCGGTCATCGGGACGGTCTCCATCCCCTCTCTGTCCCGTTCGAGCGCGTCGGTCCGAGCGTCGACTTCGGCGACGGTGTCGAACTCGGTCGCATCGAGGCGGGAAGGGTCATCGGTCGCTGCGTCCCGGAGATCTCGCAGGTCGGCGAGTCGGGCGTCGATTCCGTCCCGGTTCTTCTCGATGAACTTGTTCGCGAGCTGCGCGAGCACGCGGTACTGCGTGTCCGTCACCTCGCAGTTGATGTACTCGACCTCACAGGGAACGTCGTACTTCTGGGACGTCGATTCGAGTTCTTGGCTCACGAACTTTGCGCTCGCGGTCTTTCCGGTGCCCGTCTTCCCGTAGATCAGGATGTTCGACGGCGTCTCTCCCCGGAGCGCCGAGACGAGAATCGTCGCCATCTGGTTTATCTGCTCGGTTCGGTGGGGGAGTTCGTGCGGCGTGTAAGACGGACGCAGCACCTCTTTGTTCTCGAAGATGGGCTCGCCGGAGAGCAGGTCGTCGAACAGCCCCCGGTTGTTCCCTCCGGCGTCGTCAATAACAGCGTCGTCGATGACGGAATCATCGAGGACGACCTCGTCGAGGCCGACCCCGCGGTCGTCGCGGTCGTCGCGGTCGTCGCGGTCGGATGCGTCGCCATCTCCGCGATCGGCGTCGTTTTCGTGATCGGCGACGTTTCCGTGATCGGCGACGTTTCCGTGATCGGCGACGTTTCTGCTGTCAGTACCGTTGCCGCTATCAGTACCGTTGTCGTTGTCAGCGTCGTTGCCGCTGTCAGTGTCGTTTTCGCCGTCTGCGGCGCGGAGCGGGATCGAAGTGGTCTGCGTTTCGTCCGTCGACCCGCTAGTCGCTTCCTCGTCGCCTGTCGCATCGCTGGCGGTCAAGTCACCGGTTATCGGGTGACCATCCGACGAGTGACCGTCCGATGAGCGGCCGTCCGTTGATTCGTCACCTTCCGATCCCTCGCCCGACGAATTCACCTCCGACGGAGTCTTCTCTGGCGGAATCCTCTCTGACGGGGTCTCCCTCGACGAACTGTCGTCCGCCGAGGACGTAGTTGTCGATGGGTTATCGCTATCCCGTCCGTCCGAGCGCTGGTTCTGCGAGCGCTCGTGATCGACGCCTCGGCTCGCGCTCGCGCGCGGAGTGTCGTTCGTCCGGTCGGCGGATTCCGGCCCATCGGCGGACCGCTGATCACCGTCTGGTTCTGTGTCATCCTCGGTCATTCGTCAACCCCACTATTTCATGTGGAAACCACACCGCACGATGCCGATATCCGACGTATTCGACCATCTAAAGGTCGTCTGTACGCAGTCGGCACGCGCAGGGGGTCCAGATGATGCAGACGAAACAATAGAAGACGAGGTACAAAAAGATTATCCATTCGAAGTATTTCCCGCCGCCGTGGGCGTTTCCGAATTCGGTTCGTTCTGTTCGGATTCGGCTCGCTCTCGGAGAGAGATCCAGGATACTGCGCTTCAGTTCGATGAACGACTGGACGCGGATCGGAACGAATCACGAAGCTCCGTGCGGGGACTGAACCGGAAACGGGATCGTTTCGGGTCGAACGTTCGGTCCATCCGCTTTGTCCAATCGATCTTCGCCGATCGGCGTCGTTCTCCCCTTCGTTTCCACTCGAACGCTCACCGACCGTCGCGTTCGCATCGTTCCCTGTTCGTCGGGACCCCCCCACCCCTTCGTTTCGAGTGGAACGGCGAAAAAGACGGTGGGGGTGAGACGTCGGATGCTCGGGGTAGGGAAAAGCTTATACCACATCGGATATAATCATACCCGTACTGAGTAAAGAGCGTTGAATGAAGAGGTGTATATGTATAGTTGTTGTCTAGTTTTGGCAGATGATTTCGCACCGGCGACACTCCCCCTCTCCACCTCCCGGCGTCTCCACCGGAAACGAAGGGGTGGGGGGCTCGACGTCTGACGGCGTTACCGCGACTACACCGACGTAGCGAAGGCGATAAATATCCTCTCGGTGACGTCCTCATCGAACCTCCTCAGTGACGTCCTCATCGAACGTCACGCCGGAGCGGATTTCTCGTGCTCCACACGAAACGGCGGGGTTTTGTCGATCTGAACCCCGACAACAGTTGCTCTGGATCGCGCCCCCGTGATCGTTCTCGTACTCCTCACTTTTTCCGAGCTGTCTCGGGCGGTACGTCGTCGGCAAAATGCGAGCGAGGGAGGCGTGCCCGTGGGCGTCCCTCGAATCGTGGGACGCTGAACGTGAGCGGGAGCACGTACTCTCTGTTTCTGCTGAAGTACGGAACGGGAGTCCACGCGGAAGCCTCGGTCGTTCGAGAGAGCGAAGCTCTCGTGATGCCGAACCGCTCGAACCGCTCTCGGCCGATCGGCGGGATGGCCGTGGACGATTTTGAGTCACTCGACCCCGGGGCAGGTTCTCCCGAACGAAGCCGAGTGGATGGAGTAATGGCCGCGTACCACGTCGGAGAAAGCCGTAATCTTGTATTAAATCTGACAATCGTCTGACGTAGTGCTTAAGTGAGCGGGGGGACGCTATACCCGCATACGCCCCTCCGCGAACGCCGTTCGGGAGGTGCAGGAGGCTATGGATGGGACTGCTAACAAACATCAAAGATAGCATTACGCGGGTCACGGAACGGCTGTTTTCGGCCAGTGAACCCAAGCGAATCGGAATCTACGGGCCGCCGAACGCCGGAAAGACGACCCTCGCGAACCGCATCGCCCGCGACTGGACCGGCGACGCCATCGGGCCGGAAAGTCACGTCCCGCACGAAACGCGACGCGCGCGTAGAAAGGAGAACGTCTCCATCGAGCGCAACGGACAGACGGTGACCATCGACATCGTCGACACGCCCGGCGTCACGACCAAGGTCGACTACAAGGAATTTCTCGACCACGACATGGAGAAAGACGACGCCGTCCGTCGTTCGCGCGAGGCGACCGAGGGCGTCGCCGAGGCCATGCACTGGCTCCGCGAGGACGTCGACGGCGTCATCTACGTGTTGGACAGCACGACGGACCCCTTCACGCAGGTGAACACGATGCTCATCGGTATCATCGAGAGCCGGGATCTGCCGGTGCTCATCTTCGCGAACAAGATCGACCTCGAGGAGTCGAACATCCAGCGCATCTCCAACGCCTTCCCGCAGCACGAGACCGTTCCCCTCTCGGCGCTCGAAGGCGAGAACATGGACGAAGTGTACGACAAGATCGCGGAGTACTTCGGGTGATCCACGGTGCCTGAAGCAACCCCAACCGACGGAGCGGACGACGGGGTCCAGATCGACCTGATAAGCGGCGCGCGGATGGACAGCCTCCGGAGCATGGAGAAGATCCGTCTCATCCTCGACGCCGTCCGCGAGGGAAACATCGTGATCTTAGAGGAGGGGCTCTCCCCGGACGAAGAGTCGAAGCTGATCGAGGTGACGATGAGCGAGATCAGCCCCGACGAGTTCAACGGCATCGAGATCGAGACGTACCCCCGGTCGCAAACCGGCGACAAGAGTTTCCTCGGACGGTTGATGGGCCGCGAGTCGACGAAGAAGCTGACCGTCATCGGACCGGCCAACCAGATCGAGACGCTCCACAAGGACGAAAACCTCATCAGCGCGCTCATCTCCCGGAAGTGACGCCCGCTCATGCCACACCAGTGTACTAACTGCGGGAAGACGTTCGCCGACGGGTCGAAAGAGATGCTGTCCGGCTGCCCGCAGTGTGGCGGAAACAAGTTTCAGTTTCGTCCGTCGAGGGACGAAGAGACCGACGCCGACGCGACCCCTTCGGCACCCTCGACACCTTCGACGTCCTCGACACCTTCGACGTCCTCGACACCTTCGACGTCTTCAACACCCTCGGACGCCGTTTCCAGTCCTTCCTCTGCCTCCTCTTCACCTTCCTCCCCCTCCTCTTCTTCCTCTCCACCCTCTTCGCGCGATTCCGCATCCGAAACGGCCCCCCCCGAGTCCCGAAGCTCCGACGGGGACCCCGAGATCTCGAATCCGTCGTCGCCGGCGTCCAGTTCCGAGTCCGAGTCCCAATCCGAATCCGAATCCGACCACCGCGAATCGAGTATCGGGGGGAGCGGGTCGAAGGGTGACGGACGAGCGTCGAAAATCGAGGAACGAAGTTCGGAGGCCGAAGACCGAGTGTCCGGATCGGAGGCGGAGACAATCGGACCATCGGGTCCTGAAGACCGCGCACAGGCGAGCGCGCGGAGCGACGTCGTTTCGCCGGAGGAGCTCTCCGCGGCGTCGGCGAACGCCGATGTCGAAGCCGCGGACCGGTCGGACCGCCCGCCGAATGCGGACGGTGAGGTCATCGAGCCGAAGAGCGACGAGCGGCCGGGTCTCGCGCAACTTCGCGAGGAGCTCAACGACCAGTTCGAGAGCATCAAAATCCTGAGCCCGGGAACGTACGAGCTAAACCTCATGGAACTGTACGACCGCGAGGAGTACATCATTTCGCTGCAGGAGGACGGTCGATACGTCATCGAAGTTCCGGACGCGTGGCGAGATCCCGACGAAGACTGACGTCGCTCCCCAGCTCGGCTTCGATCCTCAACTCGACGCCGAACCCCAGCTCGACGTCGATTCTCAACTCGACGCCGACCGCCGTGAACCGAGGTTTCATCGCCGGCGCTTCGACCCCTCCGTTTCGACTGGAACCGATCATCGTAGACGCGATCGAGTAGATCGTCGAGCATCCGACAAAACGACGTCGAGATAGATGCCGAAACTCGGCGTGCTGGCCCATAGAGGTCTTCAACGACGAGAAATTCAACGATGGATCTGATTCGCCGTCCGGACCGTCGGCGTACCGGGTAGGCGAACGAACCGGACCTGGGTCGTTCCAGTCGAAATAAAGGGGTCATCGATTCCGAGATCGGCTCAGTTCGTTCGAGGCGTAGATCGCGGCGCGCAGGAGCCGGACCCGTAGATCGTAGCGCACTGGTGCCGGACTCATGGATCGTAGCGCACCGGCGCCAGATCCGAAGATCGTAGTGCGCCGAAGCCGGACCGCCGACGCGGATTGAAGCCTTTATGCGCTCGGGGCTACAGCGTGTGAACATGAGTCAAGCGACGAAAATCGTACTCGGAACGCTCGGCGTCTCGACGGTTCTGGCGGTCGCGATCCTGTTCAGCATCGCGTTCGCCTGATGTTCACGGAACGAGCGCTCCCAGACGATCGTTCCAGCGAGATTCCCGACGACCGTTCCGGCGAGGCGTCACCGGAGCGTCCGACGGATCTCGCGTCGGTTCGCGCGACACACGCGCCCGGCTGTCTCGTCCTCGACGTCGACGCCGACTTCGAGACGATTCCGTCCGCGGCCGCCGAGGATCTCGGGTTGCTCGCCGACGCGCTGGAGCCGGCGACGTATCCGACGGAGTGGCTGCCTGACGACGCCCCTCCAACGCTGGTACGGTACGCGAGCGGCGATTTCACGGTCGGCATGCCCGGTGACGGCACGGTCGCCTGGACCCGGCAGACCGTTCCGCCGGCGGTGCTCGTGAAGGCCCGAGCGGCCGGGACGCCCGGCGACTTCCTCGATTTCCTCCTCGCGGAAGCGTTCGTTCAGATCGGTCTCGACGTTCCCGAACACTTCCTTCCCTTCTTCGGGGAGCGATACCGCGCGCTCGACGACGCCGTTCCGCTCGGCCCGAACGCGGTGTACCAGATCGCCGTCGCGCTGTACGAGGCGTGGCTCGGCCTGCAGACCCGCCCGGTGTTCGGATCGTGGGAGAGCGACCTTCCCCGCCTGTACGGCGCGTGGACGGACGCTGGAACGCGTCTCGAAGGTCGCCTCGCGGACCTCCCGAGCGCCGTGGCGACCGGCCGAACTGACTTCGCCGACGCGGCGGAGTTCGCCTGCGCCGCGATCAAACACGGGCTCGACATTCCCGCCCCCTTCGCGGCGCTCGACACCGAGGCGTACCTGGAGTACGGCGCGGACTACGCGGTCAGGTGGGCCGAAAAAACGTTCGAGAAGCTGGACGACGGCTAGCGCGGCGTGAAACGCAGAACGGCGGCCACCACCGTAGCGCGAAAAGCGGATCGACGGCCGCCAACGCGACACGAAAGCGGATCGACGGCCGCCAACGCGACGCGAAAAGTGGACCGACAGCCCCCAACGTGGCACGAGAACCACAGAATCAGAACTCGCTCGTCACGCTCCCGTCCTCGCGGAGGTCGACGACGCCGTCGAAGAGCGCACGGAAGCGGTCCTGCGTCTCCTCGTCGTGAACCTCCTTCGAGAGGTGGAACAGCCCGACAGCGTCGTGTTCTTTCAGCAGCGAGCAGAGTCGCTTCGCCGCCTCGTACACGCTCTCGTCGTCGGCGTAGTAGGCCATCTCGGTCAGCGAATCGACGCTGATTCGGCGCTTTCCGGGGTGGTTTTTGAGGAAACTTCGCGTCTGCTCGACGATGCCGTCGAGGTCGTTCGGCGAGGAGACGTAGTGAACGTGATCCGACCGTCGTCGGGAGTACCCGCGCTCGACGGAGAGCGCGTCGAGGATGACGGCGCGGGACTCGTCGACCTCGTAGTATTCGAGTTTCTGTTCCACTTCGCGGGCGGTCGTTCGCGTGGAGATGACGAGGAATGCGTCCGTGTCGGTCTTGAAAAAGTCGGTGTCGATCCTGTCCGTCTCGCCGATGCTCGGATGGAGGAGAAGTACGCACGTCCCACCGGGGATGGTGTCCGGCGCGTTCTCGATGGCGAGGGCGTAATCCATACGTGACAGAGCGAGTGAACCGACTTAAGACTGAGGGCTTTCGCGGTGCGGATCGGCGACAAATTCGGGTGCGAGCGCGGGGGCGACGAGCGCTTCGAAGGGAGCGGGGAATGGCGAGCGCTTCGACGGTCGAAGAACGACGATCGATCCGACTCAGAACACGCTGTCGGCCGTCGCCGCGCCAACCACGCTGAACACGGCACCGACGGTCACGGCCTTGAGGGTTATCACCGCCGTCGGAACCAGCGCGCCGCCAGTCTCCTCGGACAGAAACGTGTCCGGCGCGTCGAAGGCGAGCGCGAGGATCACCACCGAGAGGTACGAGACCACGATGAGCGAGATGAATCGGAGCGGAATCCCCGCGACGTCGGCCTCGCGGTCAGGGTCGCGCGCGTCGGCTTTGTACAGCGCGCCGTAGCCGATGGCGAAGACGATACAGACGGTCAGCAAGGTCTGAAGCGCGGACATCCCGATCGCGAGGTTCCACACCTCTTCCGTCACGACGAACGGTCCGGCGAGCAGAAAGCCGCCGACGACCTGCTGGGCCGTGTCGGCGAGCGCGAACCGGCGATGTCTTCCCACCATACGACCCCGCTACGGAGACGCAACCGTAAAACCCCGCGCATTTCACCGCTTTTGTCGGCGTTGGTACCGATTCAGTCCGACTCCGCTCGCCACGCCGACGAGCGCCAGCACGAACGCGAGCAGATGCCACTGGGAGACCCAGTACGGCACGGGCGCGACGTGGCGCAGGCTGGACAGCGCGTAGTCGAACACGGGCAGTTCGACCGACGTTCGTCCGATCGATCGACGCTCCCCGTCGCCGTCCCCGTCGTACGGCGGTCCTGCGGGGTACTCGTCGCCACCGCGGTCGGCTTCGTAGGGCAACCCGGGAACGCCCGCGCTCCAGACGACGGCCCCGGATTCGTCGATCTCCACGACGCGGTTGTTCCGGGTGTCGGTGACGAGCGTGTTGCCGTTCGGCAGGCGATCGGCGTCGCGCGGCCAGTCGAACCCGATCCCGCCAGCCTCTCGAACCTCCCAAACGATGCGCCACTCGCCCTCGATCCGGTGGAGTTCGACCACGCGGTCGTTCTCCGAGTCGGCCACGAGCACCTTCCCCGGACCGAGCCACTGCGGGTTGTGCTGGTGGTTCAGCACCTCCGGGTCGCCGCACGCGACGTCGCCGTCGTCGTCGTAGTCGGCCACCTGACCGGGGCGGACGCAGTTGTCGTCGTCCCCGTCTGCGTCGTCCTCGTTTATCACCTCGACGACCCGCGCGTCGTTCTCGCCTTCACCTCGTTCGACGACGAGGAGCTGGTTCGCGTTCCGCACGGAGACGAGGTAGCGATCCTCGCCGATGCGGTCCACGTCGTTGATGTGGAGCCAGTCCGCCGTCGTGGGGTCCGCCGGCGCGTCGTAGTGGTCGCTCGCGTTCCACGTCCACGTTCGCTCGCCCGTCTCGGGGTCGACCGTGAACACGCTCTCGTACTCCATGTCGGCGACGACGAACTCCCCGGTCGGCAGGCGCTCGGCGTCGTGGACCTCGCTGTCGCGGCCGGTTCTGACCGGGTAGCTCCACTCGTGTACGACCTCGTCGCTCGCGTTTCGGTCGAGAATCCTGAATCCCGTCCGCGAACACGGCGATTCGTACGGTCCGCAGGCGTCTCTGCCGCCCTGCACGTACGACGCGAGTATCGTCCCGTCGGGCAGCACCGACACGTCGTGGTACGATTTCGCGGACTCGCTCGTCCACGTCGTCGTCCCGTTCGCGTTGAGCACCTCGACGCGGCCGTTTGGGTCGCCCTGCACCCCCACGACGGTCTCGTTCGTTCCGATCGCCCCCTCGCCGACCGTATCGACCGGCGGGGCGAGCGCGGCACCGACGACGAGCGTCCCGAGAAACAGGAGGACGGACGAGACCGCCAGCGCCGTCCCCGGCCGAATCCGACGGCGCGTCGCGCCCGCTGTGCGACCGACGGCGTCCTCCGCGCGACCGATACCGTGCGCCGCGCGCCGGTCGGCGTCGCCTTCGGATCGATACTCTGTCGACATATACCCTCCTTGGCGACGCCGACGAGCAAAAGCGCTCAGTTGCCCGATCACCGCTCGTCCACCATCGCCCGATCGTCGCTCATCCGCCATCGCCCGATCACCGCTCATCCGCCATCGCCCGATCACCGCCCCCTCTCGTTCGATTGACTCTCGACCGACTCCGAATTCGTTTTGCCCGTCCGCGGTGACGGGCGCACATGAGCGTTCGCGAGGAGTTCGACGCCTGGGCGGCCGACGGCCGCGACAGGGGGATGGAGGAGCGACACTGGCACACGGCGAAACACGCGCTCGCCCGGATGCCGGTCGAGGAGGGTGACGTCGTCCTCGACCTCGGGACGGGAAGCGGCTACGCGGCTCGGGCGCTCCGCGACGCGAAGGGTGCCGGCCGGGCGTACGGGTTGGACGGGTCCCCCGAGATGGCCCGGAACGCCCGCGAGTACACACTCGACGCCCGCGAGTATCCCGTCGACGACCGGAACGCCGGTCGGGGCGCGGACGCCGCGGACGTTGCGGACCCCGTCGACACCGCGGGCGACGTCGGCTTCGTCGTCGGCGACTTCGACGAACTCCCCTTCCGCGACGACGGCGTCGATCACGCCTTCTCGATGGAGGCGTTCTACTACGCCGCCGACCCGGAGCGCACCCTCGAAGAGCTCGCGCGCGTCGTCCGCCCCGGCGGCACCTTCTTCTGCGCCGTCAACTACTACGAGGAGAACGTCCACTCGCACGGCTGGCAGGAGTCCATCGACGTGGAGATGACCCGCTGGGACCGCGCGCGGTACCGCGACGCGTTCCGCGCGGCCGGCTTTCACGTCGCGGCGCAGGACACCATCCCGGACCTGGAGATCGACATCCCGCCGGCGGATGAGTTCCCGACGGACGACTGGGAGACCCGCGAAGACATGATCGATCGCTACCGGACGTGGGGGACGCTCCTGACGGTTGGCGTCGTTCCCTGAGCGATCGTCGCGACCGATATCGTATCGATCGGCTACCGGTGGTCGGCGTCGAGGTTCCGCGTCGGCAGGTCCGAGACGGCCGGGCCGTCTATCACGCTCCCGTCGCGCTCGAACCGCGAGCCGTGACACGGGCAGTCCCACGTCCGCTCCGCGTCGTTCCACTCCAGGAGACAGCCCATGTGCGGGCAGACGACCGACACCGCGTCCGTCCGGCCCTCCTCGTCGCGGTACGCGCCGATCACGTCCGTTCCGGAGCGCGTCACCGTCGCTTCGTCCCGTCGAAGCTCGCGCACGTCCTGCTTCCGCGGCTTCGTGGCCCAATCCTCGACGAACCGCGAGGCGGCGTCGACGTTCTCGGAGAGGAGTTTCTTCCCGGACGCTCGGATCGAGAGCCGTTCGGGATCGAACACGTCCGCCCACGGGTTCGACTCCCCGAGCACCGCGTCGGAGAGCATCAGCCCGGCCGCGGTGCCGTTGGACATCCCCCAGCCGCCGAAGCCGGTGGCGGCGTAGACGTTCCCCGCGAGGGGGCCGACCTCGCCGACGTAGGGCACCTTGTCGACGGAGGTGTAGTCCTGCGTCGACCACCGGTACTCGACGGATCGCACGTCGAACCGCTCGCGGGCGATCCGCTCCAGCCGGCGGTACCGCTCGGCGGTGTTTCCTCCCTGCCCGGTCTTGTGGTTCTGCCCGCCGACGAGCGTGAGAACCTCGTCGCCCGTGTCGTGCGTTCGGACGGAAAAGTACGGCGTCCCCGGCCTGTAGTACATCCCTTCGGTCGGCGGGTCGGACGCCCGCACGGCGAGCACGTACGACCGCTTCGGGTACGTCCGCGCGAAGTACCCGGCCCGGTCGAGCATGGGAAAGTGGGTCGCGACGACGACGGCGTCTGCGACGACGTCGAGCCCCGTCCGGTCCGTCTCGACGCGACAGGGCGATCCGCCGTCGACGTCCGTCGCCCGCGTCCCCTCGAAGACGTGCGCGCCGTGTTCTTCCAGCCGCTGGACCAGCGCGAGCAGGTACTCGCGCGGGTGAAACTGCGCCTGTCGGTCGAATCGAACCCCCGCCGCCGCCCCGAACCGCGGCAAGTCCTCGACGTACTCGGCCGGAAGTCCGAGGCCCCGCGCGACCCGCGCCTCCTCGCGGTACGTCTCGGCCTCGTCGTCGGACTCGGTGTAGACGTAGGCGGGGAGTCGCCGAAACGCGCAGTCGATCTCCCACTCCTCGACGCGGTCCGCGACGCGTTCGACGGCGGCCTGGTTGGCCGCGGCGTACTGGCGAGCCTTCCCCCGTCCGAACGACGAGGCGATCGAGTCGTACACGAGGCCGTGCTGGGAGGTGACCTTCGCCGTCGTCCGGCCGGTGACGCCGGAGATCAGCCGATCGCGTTCGATCACGGCGACCGTCTGACCGGCCTCGGCGAGTTCGACGGCGGTCGTGAGTCCGACGATCCCGCCGCCGACGACGGCGGCGTCGACGCTCACCTCCCGGTCGAGGGAGCCGAAGTCCGTCGTCGGCGTCGTGTCGAGCCACACCGAGGTCGGTTTTCCCGGCAGGGTCGACTCGTCGGCGTTCGATCGTGCGTCGTCCGTGTCGGTGTCCGGTTTGGCGTCGTTTGTGTCGACGTTCGGTTTAGCGTCGTTCGTGTCGACGTTCGGTTTGGTGTCGTCCGTGTCCATGTCTGATCACCGTGCGCGCGAGGGCGCGCCGACCGCGTCGCCGCGTTCGAAGGAAGTTCGAAGACGACCTCGAAGGCCGACGAGAGCGCCACAGAGGGGCGGGAAGCCGTCGACCACCGGCGAGAGAACGTCCGATTCCGGCGAGAGAACGTCAGCTTCCGACGAAGCGACGCTCGAATCGAAGAGGAACGTCTGACGGTTCGGGTTCGATCCACAAAGGTTTCGTGGCGGCGCGCGGGACGCGTCCGGAGCCGATGGGTTCACCGCACCTCGACGACGTGCGCGTCGTCCGGGTCGAACCCGACCTCGACCTCACCCGTCGACACGTCGTTCTCCCCGTGCATCCCCGTGCCCTCTTCTACATACATCCCCGCGTCGTCGGCGCGGAGCGTCAGCCGCCGTCCCTTCCAGTCGAGGTGAACGCGCGTCGAGTCGCCGAGAAACTCCGCGCTCTCGACGGTCGCGCGGAGGCGGTTCTCGCCCGCACCGAGACGGAGGTGCTCCGGCCGCACGCAGAATGTGATCCGGTCGCCGACCGACGGCGATTCCGGCGTCCCGGACGCCGCTCCTCGTTCTGCCACGTCCGGCGACGGGATCGCGAACGTCTCGTCGCCGACGGCGACTCGCATTCGATCCGCGTCGAGTTCCCCCGTTTCTCGGCCCAGGTCGAACCCCTCCATTTCGTCTCCAGAGTCGAACCGGTCTCGGTCGGCGACTATCTCTCCGTCGAGAACGTTGTTGTGACCGACGAACGCCGCGACGAACCGCGACCCCGGTCGGCGGTACACCGCCCGCGGCGCGCCGACCTGTTCGATCCCGCCGTCGTTCATGACAGCCACGCGGTCCGACACGGCCAGCGCCTCCTCCTGATCGTGAGTGACGTAGACGGTGGTGACGCCGAGCGCCGACTGGATCTCCTTCACTTGCAGTCGAAGGCGCTCGCGGAGGCGGGCGTCCAGCGCGCTCATCGGCTCGTCGAGGAGGAGCAGCCGCGGGCCGGGCGCGAGCGCCCGTGCGAGGGCGACGCGCTGTTGCTGCCCGCCCGACAGCGCCTCCGGTCGTCTGTCCCCCAGTCCGTCGAGGTTCACGAGCGAGAGCAACCCCGCGACCCGTTCGCGTCGATCCGAACCGTCCGGCGGATCCGAAAAGCGGAGGCCGTAGCCGACGTTCTCCGCGACGGTCATGTGCGGGAAGAGCGCGTAGTTCTGGAAGACGACGCCGACGCCGCGCGACTCGGGCGGGACGCCCGTCGCGTCCGCGCCGTCGAACAGGACGCGACCCGCCGTCGGCGTCTCGAAGCCGGCGATCAGCCGCAGCGTCGTCGTCTTCCCGCACCCCGACGGGCCGACGAGCGTGAAGAACTCGCCGTCGCGTATCCGCAGGTCGACCCTCGAGAGTGCCGCCGTCTCGCCGTACTCCTTCCGGACGCCGTCGAGTCGGACCTCGGTCACGCGCCGCCCCACCTCCCCCCGAACCGGTCGATCACGACGAAGCTCAGGCTCGTCGCGACCAGCAGCACGCAGCCCATGGCGGTCGCCGGACCCAGGCGGCGGCCGAGGTACCGCTCGACGGCGACGGGCATCGTGTAGCTCCCGGACCCCGAAGCCAATAGCACCGTCGAGTCGAACTCGCCGATGCTGATGGCGAAGGCGAACGCCGCGCCCGCGACGACCCCCGCGGCCACGAGCGGCAGTTCGACGTCCAGAAGCGCCCGCGCCCGGGTCGCTCCGAGGCTCCGCGCCGACTCCACCATCCGCGGGTCCAGCCCGCCCAAGAGCGGCGCGACGGTGCGCGTCACGAACGGGTACGCCGCGACGGCGTGGGCGGCGACGATGGCGAGCGCCCCGGTCGCCTGGATCCGATATTCGCCGACGTCGACGCCGAAGACGAGCCCCCGGAGCAGACCGAGACCGACGACGATGCCGCTCACGGCGAGCGGTGCCATCGCCAGCGCGTCCACGACCTTCCGCCCGCGGAACCGCCGCGTCGAGAGCACGGCCAGCACCGTGCCCATCGGGAGCGCGAGGAGCAGCGTCCCGACGCCGAAGACGAGCGAGTTCCGGATCGCCGGCAGGGGCTTCACCTGATAGCTCGCGCCGGTCGCCTGCCGTTCCACGAGGAACGCGTAGTGTCGGAGCGTGACACCGCCGTCGGGGCCGGCGACGCTCGCGAACAGCATGCTGGCGACGGGCCCGACGAAGACGACGCCGACGACGAGCGCGTACGCCCCGATTCCGACCCGGGTCAGCGCTCCCCACGGCGTCCACGACGCGGGCCACAGCGGCCGTCTCGCCTGCGGACGCGCGCCCCGGTCGGCCGTCTGCTGACGCGCCTCGTACCGGAGGTAGGCGTACGTCAATCCGAGGGTGACGACGGTCTCGACGATTGCGAGGGCTGCCGCCTCCGTATACGCCAGGTTCAGCACCCTGTCGTAGATGAACACCTCGACCGTCGCGAGCTGGAACCCGCCGAGCGCGAGGACGATGGGGAACGACCGGAAGGTGAAGACGAACGTCAGCGTCGCTCCGACGAGCACCGCCGGCAGGAGCTGCGGGAGCGTCACGTCCAGAAACGCCCGTCGCGGGCCCGCCCCGAGGCTCCGGGCGGTCTCGATCGCCCGGGCGTCGACGCTCTCCCACGCCGCGGTGGCGACGCGCGCGACGAGCGGCGCGTTGTAGAACGCGTGGGCGATCACGATCGCTTCGAGCGTGTACAGGAGGGTGACGGGTCCGAGGCCGACGAGAGCGAGCGCGCGGTTGAGCGTCCCGGCCTCCCCGAAGGTGGCGACGAACCCGATGGCGACCATGATCGCGGGCAGCACGAACGGCAGGATCGTGAGGGAGCGAAGCGTCCGCCGCCCGCGGAACTCGAAGCGCGAGAGGACCCACGCGCCCGGGAGGCCGAGCGCGACGCTCGCGAGCGTCGACAGGAGCGCCTGCTTCGCGGTGAACCAGAAGATGTCGACGAGGTAAAAGCGCGAGGTGAGCACGGAGACGAGCGGCCGGATCGTCGGCTCGCCGTTCACGACGACGGCGTCGACGAACACGGTCGCCACGGGGTAGTAGAAGAAACCGAGCAACGCGGCGGCCGTCGCCGCCGCGACGAGCGAGAGCGCCCGCGGTTCGACCCGCCGGCCGAGCGCGGCCGCCCGCGTTCCGAGCCACCGGCGGAGCGCGATCGCCCGCGGGTCGATCCATCGGCGGAGCGCGCTCGTCCGCGTTCCGACCCACCGGCGAAGCGCGTCCCGAATCACTTGCTCGCGAACTCCCGCGCCCACCCCTCGGTCCAGCCGTCGACGTTCCCCCGTAGCTCCTCGTAGGTGAACGTGACGGGTTCGTCGGGCTCCTTGGCGTACCTTTCGAAGTCTTCGGGGAGTTCGGCCGCGTCGGTCGCCGGGAACTGGACGTTCCGGACCGCGATCTCCGCCTGGACGTCGGGGCGGAGCACGAAGTCCATGAAGCGGTTCGCGAGTTCGACGTTGCCGGACGCGGCGAACCGCGCCATCCCCTCTGGGTTCGCGTACCCCTGTCCGCTCAGGAATCGAATTCGGTGCTCGGCGAGGTCTTCGCCCTCCTCGTTCGCGTACACCTGATCGGTCGAGTAGGAGACGACCATCGGCGCTTCGTCGTTCGAGTACGCGGCGTAGGAGTCCTCCCACGTCCCGAGCACGCGCACGTCATTCTCCTTCAACCCCCGCCAGTAGTCGAGGTAGCCGTCACCGCCCTTCGCCTTGATCGTGTGCAGCAGGAACGCCTTCCCGGTGCTGCTGGTGGTCGGGTTCTGCGTGAGGAGGTCGCCCTCGAACTCCGGCCGCAGGAGGCCGTCGAACGTCTCCGGCGCGACTTCGTCGGTCTCGTCGTACACGAGGCTGATGTACCCCGTGTCGTAGGGGACGACCCGTCCGCGCGGATCGAACTCCAGCCCCTCCTTCACGTCCCCTCTGCGGTCGAGCGTCCCGTCCTCGACGGGGGCGAAGAGGTCGTCGTCGAGGTTCTCGTCGATGCGGAGGAGCATGTCGGTGTCGAGGCCGACGTACGCGTCCGCGTCGATCTCGACGCCCCGCGACGCGCGCTCGATGTAGTAATTGACGCCGTCCTCGGGCGTCTCCCACGTGAGCGTCGCGTCGAACTCCGACTCGAACCGACGCTTGAGCCACGGACCGGGGCTCGAACTCGGCGCGTCGACGAAGGCCCCGTACGTGGCCACGACGAGTTCGTCCCCGTCGCCGTCGCTCGATCCGGTCGTCGTTCCCCGCCCGCCGTCGCCGCCCGCGCCCCCCGCGTCGTCGCGCTGGACCGTACAGCCCGCGAGCAGGGCGGCGCTCCCGACGCCGGCCGCGGCCAGAAAGTCGCGTCGCTTCATTACCTGGTGATCTCACCCGGTGTTACTTAACGGGCGTGGTGTCGGCCGTCGGTCACGGTCCGCCCGTCGCGTCGGCCCCGTCTCGGGCGTTCTCCGCGCCCGCTTCTGTCGGCCCGCCGCGCGCCTCCCACTCGGTGAGGCTCCCCTCGTAGAACGCGACGTCCTCGTACCCGAGGTGCCGGAGGACGACGTAGGTGTGGCTGATCCGGCGGGCGGTGTTGCAGTACAGCACGATCCGCCGATCCGGGGTTATCCCGTGCGCGTCGAGGATCTCCGCCAGCTCCTCGCGCGGTTTCAGCCCGCGCGTCTCGTCGTCGACGAGTTCGCGCCAGTCGAGTTGCACCGCGCCGGGAACGTGCGCCTCCTCGTACTCCCACGGCTCGCGGGTGTCGACGATCGCGTCGTCCGAGTCGATCGCCGACAGCACCTCGTCGTAGCCGACGAGCGGCGACCGCTCGGGGTCGCGCACCTCGTAGGTCGTCGGCTCGATCTCGGGCGGTTCGGTCGTCGTCTCGCGCTCGCGGCTCCACGCGCTGTAGTCGCCGTCGAGCAGGTGCAGATCGCGGTGGCCGTACAGCTCGGCCGTCACGAGAAAGCGCGCCGCGAAGACGCCGTGGGTGTCGTCGTAGGCGACGATCGCGTCGTCGGCCGCGATCCCGGCCTCCCTCATGAGCCGCTCCCACACGCCCGCGCCCGGAAGCATCCCCTCGTCGCCCGAATCGCCGCTCCGAAACTCGTCGAAGGGGACGTTTACCGCCCCCGGAACGTGTCCGATACCTTCGTACTCCCACTCGTCGCGCACGTCGACGACGCGCACTTCGTCCAGTCGGTCGGCGAGCCACGCCGCCGACACGACCGCGTTCTCGTCCATGCCTGACGCGATCGCGTTCTCGTCCATGCCCGCCGTAGACGGCCGACCGATTTAGCTTCCGGTCTTTCGTCCCCGTCCGGCTTACTGGCAAAACGTTCCGCATTTTCCCCGTCGATTCCGTCTCCGCTCGGAGACGTCGGTGCCCGGTCTGCGCGCAGTCGTGTCAATGAGAAATAATGCGGATACATTCTCCGGAATGTCAGACGAATGGCCGTACATGCCGGGTGTATTGGTATTATGCCGGGGGAACGCGTAGGGCCACGCGCAATGTCAGATTACGCGAAGGACGTTCTCGTTTCGGCGGACTGGGTCGAAGAGCGCCTCGACGACTTCCAGAGCGACGATCCCGACTATCGACTGGTCGAGGTCGACGTCGACACCGAAGCCTACGACGAGGGCCACGCCCCCGGCGCGATCGGCTTCAACTGGGAGACGCAGCTTCAGGACCAGACGACGCGGGACATCCTCGAGAAGGACGAGCTGGAGGACCTGCTCGGCGGCCACGGGATCAGCGAGGACTCGACGATCGTCCTCTACGGCGACAACTCGAACTGGTTCGCGGCCTACACCTACTGGCAGCTCAAGTACTACGGTCACGAGGACGTCCGCCTGATGAACGGTGGCCGCGACTACTGGCTGGACAACGACTACCCGCTCACCGAGGAGGCCCCGGACTTCCCGGAGCAGGAGTACACCGCCCGCGGCCCGTACGAGTCGATCCGCGCGTACCGCGACGACGTGGAGAAGGCGATCGACAAGGGCCTGCCGCTCGTCGACGTCCGCTCGCCCGAGGAGTTCAGCGGCGAGATCCTCGCCCCGCCGGGACTGCAGGAGACCGCCCAGCGCGGCGGCCACGTTCCCGGCGCGCGCAACATCTCGTGGGCCGCCACGGTGAACGACGACGGCACGTTCAAATCGGTCGACGAGCTCCGCGAACTGTACGAGTCGCAAGGCGTCGACGACGACCAGGACGTCATCGCCTACTGCCGCATCGGCGAGCGCTCCTCGATCGCGTGGTTCGCGCTCCACGAGCTGCTCGGCTACGACAACGTCACCAACTACGACGGCTCGTGGACCGAGTGGGGCAACCTCGTCGGCGCGCCGATCGAGAAGGGCGACGGGCAGTAGACCGCTCGAACCGTTCCGACCGTTTTTTCGACGCCTATCCGCCGAGCACGAGCGCCGCCACCCGCGGCGTCAGGAACGCCTCGACGAAGGCGGCGACGACGAGCACGAGCGCGAGTCCCAGGAGCGCCTCGAACGCCCGTCCGATCTCCTCGCCGACGTTCGCCGCGTCCCGCCGGCCGCGGAGCGCCTCCCAGCCCACCCTGCCGAGGTGGAACCCGAGCCCGCCGGCGACGGCGATGGCGGGGAGTTCTATGACCCCGTGCGGCGCGACCAGCGCCAGGAACGCGGTCGGATCGAACACGCCGGCGAGCGCGCCGATGAGCACCCCGTTGAAGAGCAGGCTCGCCGCCGTCGGCACCCCGAGCGCGAGCCCGCCGTACGCCGCGCCCGCGCCGACGAGCCAGTTGTTCGCCGCGAGGTTGACGAACGTCCCCACCGGCACCGCACCGAACACGTCCGCGACGTTCCCCGGCGGGGCGATCCGAACCCCGTAGGGCGACGTCAGGAGCCACCCGCCGACCATCCCGAGGCCGAGGGAGGCGAGGCCAGCGAGGTTCGCGGCCGGGTGCGATCGGACGAACGATCCCAGCCGCCGCGCTCCCCGACGGAACGCGGCGACGAACCGCGCGCTGACGGGCGGTCCCCCTCGCCGCGGCAGCGCCGTCTCCGCGTACAGAGAGGTCTTGAACCCGTCGAGCGCGGGGAGCACGGCGAGCGTCGAGACGACGCCGAGGAGTTGCGGCGCGCCGGCCAGGTTCAGCGCGGCGGCGAGAATCCCGGTCGCGACGAGCGCCGCGCTCGCCACGACGACGTAGAAGAGGAACGCGACCGGGTGACGAAGGGGGACCCCCGCGCTCCGTCGAACCGCGCCGAGCGCTCCCGCGCCGTCGACCACGACGGCCTGCCCGGCGAACGCCAGCGCGAGGTAGACGGCCACGAGAAAGAGGAGCGAAACGAGGCCGGAGAGCAGCGCGACGGCGATTTCCACCGGACCGAGCGTCGCCGCGACCGCGATCCCGATCGCGAGCGGCGCGACCGCGGCGGCGAAGAGCGCCGCTCGGAGGATCCCGAGCGCGACGAACGCGCGCCAGTGCCGCGCGATCCCGCCGACGCCGCCCGCGAGCGGGTCGTCGCCGAGCAGCGCCGCGTACACGGACCCTAGCGTCGCGGCCGCCGCGACCGCTCGGGCCACGAGAGATAGCACGACGAACGCGACGAGCGAGACGGCGACGATCGAAAGCACCGTCGGCGTGAGCAGCCCGCTCGTCGCGTCGACGAGTTCCGGCGGGATCGTGTCGGGGTTCTCCGGATCGACCTCCGAGGCGTCGAGGCGGTCGAATTCGCGAGCGACGGCGCCGATCCGTCCCTGCGCGTCGAGCAGGAAGACGACGGTTCCGAGGCCGACGAGGAGCGGGACGCGGGCGGCGACGAGCGCGCCCGTGGCGAGGAGGTAAAACGGGAGGACGCTCCCCGCGCGGTCGACGGGCAGGCGGACTCCCGAACGGAGGGCTGTCGAAACGTTCACGCGAAGGCGTTGATCCGAGTGAGTGTATGTCTTGCCCCGACGGGCGCGGTCGGGTTCGGCCGCGGAGATCTTCCGTCCGCCGACGGAACGCCGCGACCTGTCGATGCTTACAAGCGTGACGCGGTCGTAGCCCGGCGCATGGACGGACCTACCTTCGTCGAGACGCTTCGAGCGGACAACGAAACCGCGCTCTCCAGACTCGGCTCGTCGAAGTCGCTGTACGCGCTCACCGGGGGCGAGATGGACGCGCCGAGCGTCCGCGCGGCGGCCCGCGACGAGGCCGAGAGCGCGTACGTCATCTTCGAGGAGTGGGCCGAAACCGAGTCCCGCGACGAGGCGGCGGCGCTCTTCGCCGCGGTCGCCGAGACCGAGGAACGCCACCGCGACGAGATCGAGTCTGAGGGAGGCGATCCGGACACCGATCGTCCGATGTACGAGACGCTCGCCGGCTTCGACGACGCGGTCGAACGCGTGGCCGGCCTGCTCGCCCGATCCGTGGTCGCGAAGGAGACCGCGGCGCAGATGGTCGGCTTCTTCGTCGGCAGCGCCAAGACCTCCTCCGCGGACACGTTCCGCGGTATCCGCGGCGACTTCGACGATCAGACCGGGGAGGCCGCCCGCGCCCTCGACGAAATCTGCGAGCGCGACGAGGACTGGGAGCGCGCCGAGAGCGCCGCGAACGCGGTCGTTCAGGCCGCCTACGACGACTACGTCGAGACGCTCGAGTCGATGGGCGTGAAGCCGAAGAACGTCTGTTAGACGCCCGCCGCTCGTCCGAATCCACCGCTTGTCCGAATCCGCCGTTCGTCCCCGATCTCGCCAGAACCGAAGCTCCGTGTCTCCTTCTCTCGATTTCCACCGGAAACGAAGGGGTGCGCGGCGCGGTCCGGACGCCCGTTTCCTACACTCCTTCGACCGTCTTCCGGTACTCAGTCACGTGCTCGCGCGCGGATTCGACGTGCGCTTTCGCTTCCCCGTCGAGTTCGCCCGCGAGTTCGTGCAGGACGTTCATGTGCCGGTCGAGCCGACCGTGGTCCGGTCCGCGCTCCGCCGTCGCGAGTTCGGCCAACTGGTTCGACTGGTCGTACAGCCGCTCTCGCATCTCCCCGTCGACCCGCTCGCTCGCCTGTCGGAGTTCTTCGCTCGCCGTTTGGAGTTCCTCGCGCGTCATGGCAACGCGTGGATACGCTCGCCCCCGCGAAAAGTGTTTGTCGGTCGGCGGGCGACCCGGAGGCGAGTTCCCGCGAGCGAGCACCCCGAACGCGAGACGCCGCGAGCGAGCGACCCAAGTACGTCCGCCCCCAAGCGGACGTACCGTGACTGAGACTGAGGGTCCGCTCTCGCCGGACCGCCCGGACGCCGAACGACCGTTCCGCGTCGACGCGCCCTTCGACCCCGCGGGCGACCAGCCCGAGGCCATCGCGCAGCTGGCCGAGGGGTTCCGCGAGGGCATGGAGAAGCAGACGCTGCTCGGCGTGACCGGTTCCGGCAAGACCAACACCGTCTCGTGGGTGGTCGAGGAGGTCCAGAAACCGACCCTCGTCATCGCCCACAACAAGACGCTCGCCGCACAGTTGTACGAGGAGTTCCGGAACCTCTTTCCGGACAACGCCGTCGAGTACTTCGTCTCCTACTACGACTACTACCAGCCCGAGGCGTACATCGAACAGACGGACACGTACATCGACAAGGACATGTCGATAAACGAGGAGATAGACCGGCTGCGCCACTCCGCCACCCGGTCGCTCCTCACCCGCGACGACGTGATCGTCGTCGCGAGCGTCTCCGCAATCTACGGGCTGGGCGACCCGCGCGATTACAAGGGGATGGCGCTGGAGTTGGAAGTCGGCCAGGAGATCGACCGGGACGAACTGCTCCGCCGGCTGGTCGACCTCAACTACGAGCGCAACGACGTGGACTTCGCGCAGGGCACCTTCCGCGTCCGCGGCGACACCGTCGAGGTGTTCCCGATGTACGGCCGCTACGCCGTCCGCGTCGAGTTCTGGGGCGACGAGATCGACCGAATGCAGAAGATCGACACCCTCGAAGGCGAGGCGAAGTCGACCGAGCCCGCCGTCCTGATCCACCCGGCGGAGCACTACTCGATCCCCGAGGGACGCATCGAACGGGCGGCGACGGAGATCGAGGAACTGATGGAAGAACGCGTCCGCTACTTCCAGCGGCAGGGCGACCTCGTCGCCGCCCAGCGGATCGAAGAGCGGACGACGTTCGACCTGGAGATGCTGCGCGAGACGGGCTACTGTTCGGGCATCGAAAACTACTCCGTCCACCTTTCCGACCGCGAGCCCGGCGATCCGCCGTACACGCTCCTCGATTACTTCCCGGACGACTTCCTCTGCGTCATCGACGAGTCCCACCAGACCATCCCGCAGATCAAGGGGCAGTTCGCGGGCGACAAATCGAGGAAGGACTCGCTCGTCGGCAACGGCTTCCGCCTCCCGACGGCGTACGACAACCGTCCCCTGACGTTCGAGGAGTTCGAGGAGAAGACCGAAAAGACGCTCTACGTGAGCGCGACGCCGAGCGACTACGAGCGCGAGCGCTCCGAGCGAATCGCAGAACAGATCGTCCGCCCGACGCACCTCGTGGACCCGAAGGTGGAGGTCGCCGACGCGACCGGGCAGGTCGACGACCTGATGGACCGCATCGACGAGCGGATCGACCGCGACGAGCGAACCCTCGTCACGACGCTCACGAAGCGGATGGCGGAGGACCTCACCGAGTACTTGGAGGAGGCGGGCGTCGACGTGGCGTACATGCACGACGAGACGGACACGCTCGAACGTCACGAACTCATCCGCGACCTCAGGCTGGGCGAGATCGACGTGCTCGTCGGCATCAACCTCCTCAGGGAGGGACTGGACATCCCCGAGGTGTCGCTGGTCGGCATCCTCGACGCCGATCAGGAGGGCTTTCTCCGCTCGGAAACCACCCTCATCCAGACGATGGGCCGCGCCGCGCGGAACGTCGAGGGCGAGGTGGTGCTCTACGCCGACGACACGACCGACTCGATGGCGTCGGCCATCGACGAAACCCAGCGCCGCCGCCGGATTCAGCGGGAGTTCAACGAGCAACACGGGTACGAACCGCAGACGATCCAGAAGGCGGTCGGCGAGACGAACCTCCCCGGCAGCAAGACCGACACCGCCGGGTCGGTGCGCGAGACGCCTGAGACCGACGAGGAAGCCGCCCGGCAGGTCGAACTGCTCGAAGAGCGGATGCAAGAGGCCGCGAACAACCTGGAGTTCGAACTCGCGGCGGACATCCGCGACCGCATCCGCGACCTCCGTCGGGAGTTCGACCTCGGCGGGACCGACCGCGACGAGGGCATCGCGCCCGAACCCGAGGAGTTCTGACCGCCATCGGACCTGTTCTCTAATAAACCCCTTGTAAAAACAGGCGAGAAATAGAATCAGACCGCCACGTACAGTCACTCGATGGAAACGGACGCCCTCCCCGTCGGCTGGACGCAGACCCCGCTTCGAGGGGACGAAGTCGCGGCTCGGCACGAGAGCGATCGGATAACGCTCCTCGCCGAAAAGGTCCGCTCTCCGTCGTTGACGGGGGTCAGCGAACCGCGGTGGAAAATTCAACTCGTTCATCGGCTCGAAAACGACTACACGGCGGGTCGACCGCTCGGGTACGCGATAACCGACGAGGCGGCCGAGAAAGCCCTCGTCGCGTCCATGGAGATCGTAAACGACGCGCTCTCCGAATCCGATCGGGAGGTGTTGCCGTCGCTGAACGCGATCGTGACCAGAATCGAAAAGCGGAACGAGCACCTCCACGTGCCCGAGGAGGACGCGGACTCGCCGCTGCTCGGGACGCGCGAGAGCACCGGACGGCGGCGGTGACTGAGCCCCTCAGAGCGGACCGGGCCATCTTCGACGCGCTTGATTCGCCGCTTCCATTCACGTCCGTCCCCCGCTACCGCTCCTCTGATTCCGCGAGCCGCTTCGTGTAGACGTTCTCGGTATAGGTCTCGTCGCCCATCGTCACCTCGCCCTCCCCGACCTTCTCGAACCCGAGTTTCCGGTAGAACTCGTTTCCGATGTCGTTGTCGGCGAGCACGATCGCCTGGAGCTCTTTCATGTTGAAATCGAGCAGGTCGTTCCGCACGCGTTCGTGGAGCGCCGTGCCGATCCCCTCGCCCCAGCGGTCCGGATCGACGTACATCCGGAGGATGTCGCCCCGCTCTTGCTCGACGACGCCGTGGCAGAACCCGGTCACCTCGCCCCCCTCGTCCGCGACGAGGAAGGCGGTGCCCGGCGTGTCCATCGCCCCTCGCAGCGTCGTCTCCGAGTACCACTCGGCGAGCGTCTCGTCTATGGTCTCCGCCCCCAGAATCTCGTCGTACGTCGCGTCCCACGCCCGCTTTGCGACGCGCTGGATCGCGTCGACGTCGTCACTCCGCGCCGGTCGAATGTCCATGCCACTCAGTACCACCCCGACGGAAGTAGTGGTTGCGAAATTTCAGCTCACTTGCGGTAGCGACAGCGCGGTTTCACGCTCGGTATCCGTCGCTCCCGTGCCGCCACTCTGCGTCCGTCCCCTCGCGCTGTCGTTCGACGTCCGGCCCGTCGCGGTTCGCCGACGTCCCGCTCGCGATCCCTTCTGCCTCCGTCGCCGTCGCGTTCGCGATCTCCTCGATGGCGTCGAGGCCGAGCATCTCGCGCGTCTCGGCGTCGAACGTCTGGCTTTCGAGCCCTTCTGCCTCCTGGACGTCGCTGCCGGAGAGCTGTTTGCCGTAGCGGCCGACGAGCGAGGTGAGTTCCTGCGGCAGCACGAACGTGGTGGATTCGCCCTCGCCGATGTGCTGGAGCGTCTCCATGCCCTTTTCGATGATCGCGCGCTCGCCCATCGACTCGGCGGACTTCGCCCGCAGGACCGTCGAGATGGCGTCGCCCTGCGCTTCGAGGATCTGGCTCTGCTTTTCGCCCTGCGCGCGGATGACGTTCGACTGCTTTTCCCCTTCGGCCTTCTCGACGGCGCTGCGGCGTTCGCCCTGCGCTTCGAGGATCATCGCCCGACGCCGGCGTTCCGCGCTCGTCTGTTGCTCCATCGCGTTTTCGACCTCCGGGCTGGGCCTCACTTCGCGCACTTCGACGCTTTCGACGCGGATGCCCCACGCGTCGGTGGGTTCGTCGAGTTCGCGGCGGATGCGCGCGTTGATCTCGTCGCGGCGGCTCAGCGTGTCGTCGAGCTCCATGTCGCCGAGGACGGCGCGTAGCGTCGTCTGCGCGAGGTTCGACACCGCGATCTCGTAGTCGTCGACTTCGAGGAACGCGCGCTTCGCGTCCACGACGCGGATGTAGACGACGGCGTCGGCGGCGACGGGCGAGTTATCCTCGGTGATCGCCTCCTGACGGGGTACGTCGAGCGTCTGCGTCCGAAGGTCGAATGCGTACGTGCGGCTGACGAACGGCGGGACGACGTTGATGCCGGGTTCGAGCAGCTCGCGGTACTCGCCGAAGACGGTCAACGCCCGCTTTTCGTACGCGTTGACGATCTCGACGGCGCTGTAGACGGTCGCGCCCGCGAGAAGGAGCGCCGCGCCGCCACCGAGCGCGACCGGATCTTTCGGTGTCACGAGGAGAGCGAGCAGGACGATCGCGCCGACGAACGCCTTTCGGAGGGGGCCCTTCGGAACGCCTCCCGCGCTGAGGCGGCCGAGTTCTCGAAAGATGTTTGCCATGTCTTCGAGTCGGGGTCCTCCGAAATACCTTTTTCTCCGGATCGAAGGGATCGAGTACTGCCCAGCGTCGTTCCTACTTCTCCTCGGCTTCCAGTTCGACCGCGAGGTCTCCGACCAAATCGAGACAGTCGTCGAGGAAGCCTGCGACGTCGTTCGACAGCGCCGCGTCGTCGATCTCTTCGAGGCTGGCGTGCGCTTCCCAGGCGAGCTCGGCGTTCGAGGTCCGTTCGCTCATCGTCTCACGGTCGTGCGACGATCGGCTGCCGCGATAGGCGTTGGTTCGACTCGCAATCCGCGAGACTGCGGGCGACGCTCGGTCTCCCGATCGACATTCTGATACCCGCTGCCCGCCGTTGCCCGGTGTGTACAGCCTGAACGTCCCCGTCCCCGGCGCGGTCGAGCGGCTGACGGCCGACCTCCACCCTCGCTTGACCGCCTTCGATCGGATCCGCGAGCGTCACACGCTCGTCGCGAAGCGGTTGGGGGAGGGCCCGCCGCACCGTCTCCGGGAGCGGTTGCGAGATCTCCTCCGCGGGACCGACCCGTTCGAGGCTCGAGTCGTCGGCGTCGACTACTTCGAGACGCCGACCCGCGGGCGGGGTCCGGTCGTCTACCTCGCCGTCGAGAGTCCCGGCCTCCGCGCCCTCCACGACCGGCTGACCGAATCGTTCGACGCCATAGCGGGGATCGAGGGATCCGCGTACGTCCCGCACGTCACGCTCGCGCGCGGCGGCTCGGTCGAGACGGCGGCGGACCTGTCGGCGACGACGATCGAGCCGATCTCGTGGACCGTCTCGCGGCTCGACCTCTGGAGCGCCGAGTACCGCGAAGTCGCGGAATCGATCCGACTCCCGCGGTGAGCGATTCTTCGTTGCCGCTCTCACGTCAATCGGCTCTGCGCGCCCGGAGCGTCATCGTCACCGGCTCGCGTGGGTGCATCGTCAGCGATCCGCGGAGCTCGATCGGCGGCTCGCCCGCGTAATCGAGTTCGAACCGCTGGGCGACGGTGCCGAGGATCAGCTTCGCCTCCATCATCGAGAACTGCTTTCCGATACAGTGGCGCGAGCCGCCGCCGAACGGGAAGTACGAAAACCGCGGTCGGGCGGATCGGCGCTCCGGCGTCCAGCGGTCGGGATCGAAGGCCTCGGGATCGTCGTAGTACCGCGGCGAGCGGTGGACGGCCCACTGCGGAAGCATCACGGCGGCCCCCGCCGGGACGCGGTACCCGCCGAGCTTCACGTCGACCTTCGGCTGGCGGAACATGACGTACACCGGCGGGTACAGCCGCATCGTCTCCAGCAGCACGCGCTCGGTGTACCGCAGGCGTCGGAGATCGGCCATCGTCGGCGCGTCGCCGCCGAGCACCTCGTTCAGCTCTCGGTGAACCCGCGCCTCCGTTTCGGGGTGTTGTGAGAGCAGGTACCACGCGTAGGTGAGCGTCAGCGCGGTCGTGTCGTGGCCCGCGAGGAGCATCGTCATCACCTCGTCGCGGATCTGCTCGTCCGTCTGCTCGCCGCGCGCCTGCGCCCGAAGCAGGAGCGACAGGAGATCCGTCTTCCCCGTCTCCGTCCGCCCCTCCTCCGTCTCCGTCCCGCGTCGCTCCTCGACGATCTCGTCGATGACGCCCTCCAGCGTCTCGATCGCCGTTCTGTAGTCTCGGTTCTCCCGGGTCGGGGCCCACTCGGGAACCAGGAACCGAATCGGATCCGGCTCGAAGCGCGCCCCGAGCGGTTCGAGGTTTTCCTGGACGAGACGGACGCGCTCGTCCGTGAGCTCCGTCCCGAGCATCGCGTCGACGATGATCTTCACCGTCAGCCGCGCCATCTCGATTCCCACGTCGACGGCGTCGCCGTCCGCCCACCCCCCCGCCATCGCCTCGGTGTAGTCGGTCATCGTCCCCGCGAGACCCGCGAGTCGTTGCATGTGGAAGGCCGGCTGGGCGAGGTCGCGCTGTCTGCGCCACTCGTCGCCCTCGCTCAGCAGGAGGCCGTTTCCGAGCAGTTCGGCCAGCGCCTCGTCCTGGAACCGCGGCTTTCTGAACCTCTCCTCTTCCGTCACCAGCACCCGCTCGATATCGTCGGGATCCGCGAGCATGTACGTCTCCATCGGACCGAGTTGGAACCGAGCGACGTCGCCGTACGCCTCGGCGCACGCGGTGATGAACGAAAACGGATCACGCGCGTACTGCCGCGTGTTCCCGATGACCGGGAGTCCCCTCGGACCCGGCGGTTGCGTGCTCATCCTCCGTCCCTAGGGACGGTCGTCGCATAAGGATTCGTTCGCGTCGGATGCGCTGGACCCTCTTCGTCGCCGAAGCGTTCACGTTCTGCTCGCGGTCTCCACCCGCACCGCGCTACGGCTGCGGCGGCGCGCCGTCGTAGGCGTCGTGGTCGGCGTAGAAGTTCAACATCGCGAACTTCAGCTTCTCCGGTCCGACGTCGATGAGCTCCTCGCGTTCCTCGACCGGGAACGAATCGCGAACGCCGTACTTCCCCATGTCCGCCTCGGTGTACCGCTTGTCGACGAGCACCCGAACGCCGAAGTCGTCCGGCGAGCGGATCACCCGTCCGAGCGCCTGCCGCGTCTTGCGGATCGTCGGAATCTCCACCGCGTACGTCCACCCGGCGTCGCGCGTCCGATCCGAGTACGCCCGATCGTACGCGCCCTGCACCGCCTCCATCCTGTCCGACAGGTGCGGGTAGGGGACCCCGACGACGACCACCGTCCGCGCGTCGTCGCCGTCGAAGCTCACGCCCTCCGCGAGCGTCCCCCACAGCGACGTAAAGAGCGCCGCGTCTTCGGAGGCGACGAACCGTCCGCGGAGGTCCTCGGCCCGCGTGCCGGGTTCGTCGAGCAGCAGCTTCGTTCCCCGGGCGGTCGCCGCGAGCGTTCCATCCGGGGGGGCCCCGTCGGCGTCCGATCCGCGAAATCCGTCGGCCGATCCGCCATCGCTCGGTTTCACGGCACCGTCCGACCCGATTCGGCCGCCCGCGCCGCCCCCCAGTCGCTCGTAGTAGCGCTCGGCCTCGGCGTACGAGGGGAAAAAGAGCAGCGCGTTGCCCGGCGTAAAGCGGATCGCGTCCTCCAGCACGCCCGCGACGGTCGCCTGCGTCTCCGCGTCGTTGCGCTCGCTGGCGAAAAGCGGCGGCGTCCCGACCGCGTACGTCCGCCGGTTCTCCTCCGGATAGGCCAGCCCGTACGCGAGCGTCGCCGGGTTCTGTATCCCGAGTACGTCCTCCGTCACGTCGAACGGCCGCAACGTCGCGCTCATCAGCACGCTGGCCGACACCTCCTCGAACAGCTCGCGCGTCACCTCTTGGGGGATGCAGGTGTACAACTCGGCGCGTCCGTAGATCTCGTCGGTACCCGAGTCCCGCCGAACCGACACCATCGGGTGCTGGCCGAGCGACGCGCCGTCGTCCATCCACGCGCCGATGAACGCCGCCGCCTGCAGGGTCTGACACTCCGCGTGCGTCGTCGCCTCGCCGTCCCTGTACGCCCGCTCGTACTCGTCGTCGAGCGCCTGCCCCAACTGGAGGGCCAGCTCCAGTTCGGTCTCGATCCCCCGCCCCTCGTACTCCTCCAGGAAGACGAGCGTCAGATCGTCCCGCCGGTCCTCGTTCGCGACGGCGAGGTCGTGCCAGTTTTCCCCCACCTGCTCTCGCTCCCCGAACTCGAGGGCGTCCTCGTACGTCTCGCGCAGCGCCCGGTGGAACGCGCCGACGACGTTCTCGGCAGGCTCCGCCCGCGAGTCGTCCGCGCCGTCGAGTTCGTTCAGCGCGCTTTCGAGGGTGTTCTCGGTGAGGGTTCGGGTGGCGTGATCGCGCGCCGCCGACTCGACGTTGTGCGCCTCGTCGAAGACGGTGATCACGTCCTCGGGGTCGCGGTCGAGCCACCGGAAGAACTGCTCGCGGATCGTCGGGTCGAGCAGGTGGTGGTAGTTGCAGACGACGAGGTCGACGCCCTCCATCCCCTCCTTCAGCAGCTCGTAGCCGCACAGCCCCCGCTCGTCGGCGTACTCGTACACGTCGTCCGGCGTTCGCACGTCCTCGAACAGCCACGCGAAGAAGTCGTCGGTGTCGCTGACGAGATTCTCGTAGTAGTGCTCGCAGACGTTGCCCTCGCGCAGCGTCTCCAACTCCTCTTCGACCGACCCGAGTTCGTCCATGACGGCGCTTCGAGCCTCGGCCGCCCCCGAATCACCGTCCCGACTCTCCCCGAGGAGGGCGCGCTGGCGTTCCTCCAGCTGCCGCTTGTCCGCCTCCTTCTCCACGACCGCCCTCGTCGCGTCTCGGAGGCTCTGGCACTCCTGGTACCCCACGTCGATGTGGCACATCGACGCCTTGCCCCGGAACACGACCGCCCGGATCGGCTCCTTGCGGGTGATCGCTCGAGCGTCCTCGACGAACTGGCGCATCTGCTGGTGGACGTTCGTCGTGATGACGACCGTCTTGTCGTGTTCGCGGGCGTGCTCCAGCGCCGGGACGAGCGCCGAGAGGGTCTTTCCCGTCCCCGGCGCGCCCTCCATGAGCACGTCCTGTCCGCGGGCCAGCGCGTTGGCGACCCGATCCATCGCCTCCCGCTGGTTCGGATACGGCTCCTCGTACGGGAAGAACCGCAGATGTCCGTTCGTTTCGGCCACTGAGGTCCCCTTGTTCGTCATCGGATTAAAACGCTCGGGGGACGGAGCCGGTCGGATGGCACGGGTTCGCATACATCAACCTTCCCCCCTTCTGCGCGGCACGCGCCTCGCCGGGACAGGACCTTGGTCGAACGTCCGAAATTCCATTCCGATGGCTTCCGAAACCGCAACTCCGACCGCGACGGTGGAACGAACCGAGCACGGAAACTGGAAGGCCGGCGTCGTCGCCGGCCTCGCCGGCGGACTCGTGATGGGCGCGATGCTCTCGCTGCTGATGACGCCGGTCATAGAGGCCGCGATCCCGGCGCTGTACGGTCTCTCGGGCGGCATCGCCGGCTGGACGATCCACATGGCCAATAGCGCGATCCTCGGCGTCGTCTTCGCCGCGCTCGCCGGCGCGCTGCCGCGGTACGCCGAGACGCCGCTCGAAAGCGCCGGTCTCGGCGCCGTCTACGGCGTCGTCCTCTGGGTCGTCCTCGCCGGGTTCGTCATGCCGATCTGGCTCGCCGCGGTCGGCTTTCCGATGGCGCCGCCGATCCCCAACCTCGACCCGATGAGCCTCGTCGGCCACGTCGTCTACGGCGCGATTCTCGGGGCGACCTACCCGACTCTCGTCGGCCGGATGTAGGTTCCGTCGACGGCGTTCGACTCCGCCGGTCTCGGTCGATCCCCGGCGTCGGCCAGACGTGGGCGACGATCCGAACCGAACTATAGTAGCGTCTGCAGGTCATTACACACTCGACCCCATGCCGTCATGCGGTCGGATGTGCATACGGTTGCAGACGCTACTATATCACCTCACCGATCCCGATATGACACGCGCTCACGTCTATCACGGTTTTTCCGGTGTGCGCCGCTCGCGCCCTCGCGACGCGAGGTTTTGGCCCGGAACGGCGTCTTCTCAGCATGGCATCCGCTACACCGACTACGACCGTTCCCGAAACCGCGACGCCGACCTCCTGGCAGGGCGGCGTCGTCGCCGGCCTCGCCGGCGGACTCGTGATGGGCGCGCTGTTCGCGATCTTCGCGCCTCCGCTTCTCACCGACGCGATCCCGGCGCTGTACGGGCTCTCGGGCGGCCTCGCCGGCTGGACGATCCACATGGCCAACAGCGCGATCCTCGGCGTCGTCTTCGCGGCGATCGCCCGGGCGCTCCCGAAGTACAGCGACACGACGATGAAGAGCACCGGCCTCGGAGCCGTCTACGGCGCCGTCCTCTGGATCGCCCTCGCGGCGGTCGTCATGCCGATCTGGCTCGCCGCGGTCGACTTCCCGGCCGTGCCGCCGCTGCCGAACGTCGACCTCATGGGGCTCGTGTTCCACGTCGCCTACGGCCTCGTCCTGGGCGCGACGTACCCGGCGTTCAGCCGCTGGCTGTCGCCCAAGGAGACGGCGTCTCCGGCGGCGTAAGGCGACCGATCGGCCTCGCACCCCGCGATTTTCCGCGCGACTCTCACCCCTCGGCCACGTAGAGGCCCGTCCAGTACGTCCGTTCCTTGTAGCGGACGAGGTACTCCCCGCTGACGGATCGCTTCTCTTCGCTCTCTCCGTCCTCTTCGCTCTTTCCACCCTCCTCGCTCTTTCCGTTCTCGTCGCTCCCCTCGCCCGTCAACTCGTCAACCGCCGAGTGGACGTCCTCCCCCTCGTGGAACCGCTCTGCGAGTTCTTCGACCGCCTCGGGCACCGACTCGTCGTGCGGGACGACGTACCCCTCCTTCCCGTCGATCGCCCGCGAGACGACTTCCTCCTCGTCGGACGACAGCCCCTCCAGCGCGAACTCGCACCGTTCCCGGACGTCCGCGCCGAACGACTCCGTCGACTCGGAGATCCGCGCCGCGTCGTACTCGTAGGTCTCCAGCGGCGCGTCGTGCGATCCGTCGACGGCGAAGCGTCCGCGCGTCTCCTCGTCCCAGACGATCACCGAGTACTCCGGCTCCGGAACCAGCGCGGACTCCCCGACCTCGTCGTCGAGGTACAGAAGCGACGTGCCGAAACCGAGGAACTCGATGTCGTCCCAGCCCCGCTCCTCGAACGTCTCCCTGTCGACCGCCGGGAGGTCGGCGTACGCGATCGCCTCGTCGTCGTCGACCTCGCCGTCCGCCGGATCCAGCGTGATGAAGAACGTGGTCGCCGGTTCCGAATCGACCACCGCGTGCGAGAGTTCGTAGACCGCCCCCTCGTGGACGAACGCCCCGTACTCGGGCAGCGGCGGCTCGGTCCCCTCGGCTCGCGGCGATTCGCCCGCGACCGCCTCGGCGATCAGCTCCTGCTCCTCTTTCGGCCATTCGAGGCTCGGGTCCGGGATCACGCGCGTCGCGATCTCCGCGTCCGTGACGGCGTCCATCTCGACGGTCGCAGAGGGCATCCTGCCGACGGCCGCCTCGCCGTTTCCGAAGCCGGAACTTCCGAGTTCGGAACTCCCCGGCCCGGTGCATCCGGCGAGCGTCGACGCGGCGAGGGCGGTGCCGCACGCGAGGAGATCGCGTCGGTTCAGGTTCATACGAACCTCTCCCACCCGCGGGAGAAAAAGTGATACGTTGACACAAACGACCGTTTCACCCACCTTTTCATCGTCGGGCGCGAGCGCGCCGCTCCTCGAAAAAGCTGGACCAAAAAGGCCGCTCGCTCGGCCGCCGACCTCGCTCGCGGATCGATCACTCGAGGAGTTCCGCCAGCAACCCCTTCTGCGCGTGCAACCGGTTCTCCGCCTGGTCCCAGACGAGCGCGCGATCGCTTTCGAGCACGGCGTCCGTGATCTCCTCGCCGCGGTGGGCGGGCAGACAGTGCATCACCTTCGCGTCCGTCCCGCGGAGGAGGTCGTCGTTCACCTGGTACCCGTCGAAGGCGGCGAGCTTCTGCGCGCGCTGGTCCTCCTGTCCCATGCTGATCCACACGTCCGTGTAGACCACGTCGGCGTCCGCGACCGCCTCCTTCGGGTCGTCGACGACCGTCGGCGCGCTACCGAGTTCGGCCGCGCGGTCCAGCACGTCGTCGGCCATCGCGTACGCGGGCGGCGTCGAGACCGTCAGGTCGATCCCGGCGAGGGCGCACCCGAGCGCGAACGACTGGCCGACGTTGTTGCCGTCGCCGACCCACGCCGCGCGCGCGTCGAATCCCCCGAACGCCTCCCTGATCGTCAGCAGGTCCGCGAGCGTCTGACAGGGGTGGGCGTCGTCGGTCAGGCCGTTCACGATCGGCACGTCTGCGTGCTCGACCAGTTCGAGCAGGTCGGCGTGGTCGAACAGGCGCGCCATGACGGCGTCGACGTACCGCGAGAGCACGCGCGAGGTGTCCCGCAGCGGCTCGCCGTGACCGAGCTGGATGTCGTCCGGCCCGAGGAAGATTGCGTGGCCGCCGAGCTGCGTCATCCCCGTCTCGAAGGAGATGCGCGTCCGGGTGCTCGGCTTCTCGAACAGCATCCCGAGCGTCGCCCGCGGGAACCGCGCGTCGTCCGCGCCGGATTTCAGCGCCGCCGCGCGGTCGAGCACGGCCGCGAGATCGTCGGCCGAGAGGTCGTCCACGTCGGTCAGGTGCGTCGTCTCGATCGTCATCCGTCCTCCGCGAGGCGCTCGCAGACGTCGATCAACACGGCGACCGAGCGGTCGAACTCGGCGAGCGACAGGTGCTCGTCGGGCGCGTGATCGAGGTCGGAGTCGCCGGGTCCGTAGGTCGCCATCGGGCAGTCCCACTCGCCGGCGAAGATGTTCATGTCGCTCGTTCCGGTCTTCCGGAGGAGCCGGGGATCCCCACCGGCGTTCCGGATCGCCACGCGGAACGCGCGGGCGACCTCGGTTCGGGGGCTCTGCATGACGGGCGGCACGTCGTCGTACCAGTGGACGGTGCCGCCGTTCAGCTCGCCGTCGGCGATCTCGCGCACCTCCTCGACCGCGTACTTCGGGGGTACGCGGAGCTGCACGTCCATCGTCGCCTCCACCGAGAGGCCGTCCTCGGTCGTCCCACCGCGCACGTCGACCGGCTTGCACGTCACCCGCTCGAAGACGGGCGTCCACTCGTCCTCCTCGAACGCCGCCTCGACGCGGTTCCACCAGTCCATCGCGTCCTGGATGGCGTTGTTCTCCGGGCGGGAGGTGTGGCCCGACTCGCTCGTGGCGACGTACGTCCCGGCGAGCAGGCCGCGGTACCCGAGCGTGATGCCGTCCCAGCCGCTCGGTTCGCCGTTGACGACGGCGTCCGGCGCGTCCTCGCGGTCCTCGACGAGGTGGCGAGCGCCGCGCGAATTCACCTCCTCGCCGACGACGCCGACGAAGCTCACGCCCGTCTCGACCGCCGCCGCGGCCATCGCCGCCAGCGGCCCGGTCGCGTCGACGCTCCCCCGACCCCACAGCTCGGGGCCGTCGTCGCCCTCCTTCACCTCGACGGGGATGTCCCCGGGGACGGTGTCGACGTGGGAGGTCAAGAGGACGGCGTCGTCGGCCGGCGCGCGGACGTTGCCGACCTCGTCAATCCACGCCTCGCGGCCGTGCGCCTCGAAGAACGCGGCGAGCCGCTCCGCCGCCGCCTCCTCCTCGCCCGACGGCGAGGGGATGGAGACGAGGTCGACGAGCAGGTCCCGCGCGGCGGCGTCCCGGTCGGCGCTCGCGGCCGCGCTTTCGCCGTCCGTCGCGCTCATCCGAGCACCTCCGTCAGCGCGTCGACGGCGCTGTCCGCGTGTTCCTCTTCGATGACGAGCGGGGGCAGCAGGCGGACGACCGACCGGCCCGCGGGCAGGGCGAGCACCTGCCGATCCAGCGCGAGGTCGCGCAGCACGCGGTTCGCGCCGCGCCTCACCTCGATCCCGATCATGAGCCCCCGCCCGCGCACGTCGCGGACGGGCAGGTCGTGCGTTTCGGTCGCCTCCTCGACGCGCTCCGTCAGGTACGAGCCGAGGTCGCCGGCGCGGGTCGGCAGGTCCTCCTCCACGACCGCGTCGAGCGTGGCGTTCGCCGCCGCGCAGACGACCGGGCCGCCGCTGAACGTCGAGCCGTGGTCGCCCGGCTTCTCGGCGATCCAGTCGGCGCAGAGCGTCGCGCCGAGCGGGAGACCGCTCGCGATCCCCTTCGCCGTCGTGAGGACGTCGGGCGTGACGCCCGCCGCCTCGCACGCCCACAGCGCCCCGGTCCGGCCGAGGCCGGTCTGGATCTCGTCGAAGACGAGCGCCGCGCCCGCCTCCGCCGTCAGGTCGCGGGCGGCCCGCAGGTACTCGGCCGAGGCCGGGTGAACGCCCCCCTCGCCCTGGACGGGTTCGAGGAACACCGCGGCGGTCTCGTCGTCGATCGCCTCGGCGAGTTCCTCCTCGTCGCCGTAGCTCACGAACTCGACGTCGCCCGCGAGCGGTTCGAACGGCGCTTTGTACTTCTTCTTCCACGTCATCGCCAGCGCGCCCAGCGTCCGGCCGTGGAACCCGCGCTTCGTCGCGATTATCTTCGAGTTCCCGGTCGCGCTCCGGGCGAACTTCATCGCCGCCTCGTTGGCCTCGGTCCCGGAGTTGCAGAGCCAGACGTTGTCGATCCCGCCGGGCGCGAGCGCCGCGAGTTTTTCGTACAGCTCCGTCCGGGCCGTGACGGGGTACGACGCCTGCACGTACATGAGATCCTCGGCCTGCTCTTGTACGGCTTCGACCACTCTGGGGTGGCAGTGGCCGACGGGCGCGACGGCGTAGCTCGCGCCGAGGTCGAGGTACTCGGTCCCGTCGTCGGCGTACAGGTGCGGCCCTTCGCCCGACTCGATCGCGATGGGCTTCTCGGAGAAGACGAAGCCGCTCATCGCGCCGCCTCCGTTTCGTCGGCGAGGGCGCTCCGGCTCACGCGCGTTCCGCCGCCGTTGAGCGCCGCGACGATCGGGTCGCGCACGTTCGCGTCCGCGACGATCACCTCGGGCGCGCCGCCGGAGAGCGCCTCGGTCGCCGCCATGACCTTCTTCGTCATGAAGCCCTCCGCGGCCCCCTTCAGCGCGTCCAGTTCGTCGGGCGTCGAAACGGACTCGACGAGCGTCTCCGGGTCCTCGGGGTCGGCGTAGACGCCCGCCACGTCCGTCAGCACGACGAGCGTCGCGCCGAGCGCGCCCGCGACGGCCGCGGCGGCCCGGTCCGCGTCGGCGTTGACGGGAACCCCGTCGTCGGCCAGCATCGGCACCGTCACGACGGGCGTGTACCCCCCGTCGAGCAGCGTCTCCAGCAGGTCGACGTTGACGTCGGTGATCTTCCCGGAGTGGTCGCCGCGCTTTATCTTCTTCTTGCCGTCCTCGACCACGCGGACCGCCGACTTCCGGGGGCCGGTGAGGAGGCCGCCGTCGACGCCCGACAGGCCGACCGCGTCGACGCCCGCCCCGCGGAGGGTGGCCGTCAGGTCGGTGTTGAGCCTCCCGGGCATCACCATCGAGAACACCTCCATCGCGCGCTCGTCGGTGAACCGTCCCGTGATTCCGGCGGGCGTCTCGACGTAGGTCGGCTCCTCGCCGAGCTCTTCGAGCGTCTCGTCCACCGCGGTCGAGCCGCCGTGGACGACGACGACCTTCCGGCCGTTGGCGACGAGGTGTGCGACGTCGCCGACCGCGCCGGCCGGGTCGACCGCCCGCGCGCCGCCGATCTTGACGACGACCGGGGGCTCCTCGGCCGTCCCGCCGTCGGTCCGCAACCGTCTTTTCGAATCGCCGTCGAGCAGTTCTTCGTGCGCCGCGAGCAGTTCCTCGTGGGTGTAGGCGTCGCGTTTCGTCATAGTCAGGGTGCCCCCACGGGGTGCAGTCCGCCGAACTCCAGGCCGGCGGTCTCTTCGAGGCCGAGCGCGACGTTGGCCGCGTGGACGGCCTGCCCGGCCGAGCCCTTCATCATGTTGTCGATGGCCGAGAAGACGACCAGCCGCCGGTTCGGCGGGTCGACCTCGAAGCCGACCTCGGCGTAGTTCGTGCCGGCGACGACCTTCGGTTCGGGGTACCGGTAGACGCCGCCCCCGCCCGAGACGATCCGCACGAACGGCTCCGCCTCGTAGCTCCCGCGGTAGGCTCCCCAGAGGTCGCCCTTCGTGACGGGGCCGTCCGGGAAGACGTGGCAGGTCGCCGACGCCCCGCGGATCATGTCCACCGCGTGTACGGTGAAGGAGACGGAGAGGCCGAGGTACTCCTCGATCTCCGCTTCGTGGCGGTGGCTCGTCGGGGCGTAGGGGCGGACGATGCCCGAACGCTCGGCGTGCGACGAGGCCTTGCCGGCGCTTGCGCCACCCTCCGAGGAGCCGACCTTCACGTCGACGACGACTCGCTCGTCGCCGTCGAGGATCTCCGCGTCGAAAAGCGGCCTCAGCCCGAGGATCGTCGCGGTCGCGTTGCAGCCGCCGGCCGCGATCAACTCCGCGCCCGGGAGGTTCTCGCGGTTGAGTTCGGGCAGCGCGTACTCGGCCTTTTCGAGGTACTCGGGGCACGCGTGCCCGTCGTACCACTCGTCGTACTGTTCCTCGGTCGAGAGCCGGAAGTCCGCCGAGAGGTCGACGACCGTGTCCGCGGCGTCGAAGAACGCGTCCACGTGCCGCATCGAGACGCCGTGGGGCGTCGCGGCGAACAGCACGTCGACCGAGTCGAGGTCCTCCGGCGAGGAAAAGCGGAGATCAAGGCCGCGGAGGTTGGGGTGGACGGAGCCGACCGTCTTGCGGTCGTACTCGCGGCTCGTCGCCTGCGCCACCTCGAAGTCGGGGTGGCCGGCGAGGAGGCGGAGCAGTTCCCCGCCCGTGAAGCCGCTGCCGCCGACGACGGCCGCCGAGAGCGTCACTGCGCCACCTCCGCCACCTCGTCGCCCGCGCTCGCGGCCTTCGCTTCGAGCCAGTCGACGACCGCGGCCGGCACGTCCACGTCCGACGCCTCCGACAGCGCCTTGAACTCCACGGTGTGGTTCACCTCGTGGACGGTGTAGCTCTCGCCGGTCTCCATGAGGTCGACGCCGAGGAGTCCCCCGCCGACCGCGTCGCTCGCCCGTTCGACGAGGTCGCGCGCCTCGTCGTCGAGTTCGAACGCGTCCGTCTCGCCTCCCTTCGCCGCGTTCGTCAGCCAGTGGTCGGAGCTGCGGGTCATGGCGGCGACGGGTTCGCCGTCGGCAGCGACCACGCGGACGTCGCGGCCGGGCTTCTCGACGAACTCCTGCACGTAGAACACCTTGTGCTCGTAGTGGCCGAGGGTGGCCTTGTGTTCGAGGATCGCCTCCGCCGCGTTCCGGCCGTCGATCTTCGCCATCAGCCGCCCCCACGAGCCGACGACGGGCTTGAGCACGCAGGGGTAGCCGAACGACTCGATGGCCTCCAGCGCCGCCTCTTTCGTGAACCCCACCTCGGTCCGCGGCGTGGGCACGCCGGCCTCGGCGAGCGCCAGGCTGTTTTTCGCCTTGTCGGCGCAGACCTCGGCCGTCTCCGAGGAGTTGATCACCGAAACGCCGTACGATTCGAGGAATCGCGTCGCGTAGAGGCTCCGGCTCGTCGCCAGACAGCGGTCGACGACGAGGTCCACGCCCTCCACGGGCGCGGTCGTCCCGTCGAGCCCGAACCGCTGTTTGCGCACGTCGATCTTCGTCACGTCGTGGCCGCGGTCGCGCAGCTCCGACAGGAGCAGCTTCTCGTCCCTGCGGATCCGGGAGTAGAGGATTCCGACGTGCAATTTACTCCCCCCAGTCCTCTTCGAGCTCCGGGGCTCGCTCGAGGACCGGCGGGTTGACGTCGATGACTTCCAGTTCCGCGCCGCAGGTTCCGCAGTCGATGATCTCTCCGGTTTCGAGGTCGTCGTACAGGGACACGTCGGCCCCGCACTCGGGACAGTCTGCTTCGGTCATGCTGTACCCGTTCGTACCCCGCTCACCCATATAAAGGCGTCGAAAATGTCAGAAAAGAAAAATTACTCGGACCCCCGTCTACGCGTCCGAGGCGGGCGGTTTCGATCCGTTTCGAGATCGGCTGTCTGTCATCTGGTGTGTAGTTAGTCGTCCCCGAGGGGGGACGGCGGTCGTCGCGGCGGCCGCCGCGGCGATCCTCGCGGCGCGACCGCCGGGGGGTGGCGGGTCCACGCCGCGCGCGCTCGCTCGAACGCGGCGACGCGGGCGGACGCCGCGGTGCGCTCAGACACGGCGATCGACCTCCGTTTCGAGGCGGTCGGCCGCCGCCGCGAGCGCGTCGCGCCCGGCGGTCAGCGCCTCGGCGTCGGCGTCGATGCGGTCCGCCGCCGCGTCCAGTTGAGCGGCGACGGCGGGCGAGGCCGGTCCGCCGGCGGAGTCGCGGCTCTCAGCGCTCCGGGCGGGGTCCAGCGCGGCCTCCAGATCGTCGCGGTTCACGTGCGTCCGGAGGTTCTCGCCCAGGACGCCTTCTGCGGCCGCGTCAAGTTTTGCGGCAACGGTCGCCGGATCGTCGCCGTCCTCCACGTCGGGGGCCGCCGCGGCGACGATCTCGTGAGCCGTCCGGAACGGCACCCCCGCCATCGCGAGCAGGTCCGCCACGCCGGTCGCGGTCGAGAAGCCCTCGCCCGCCGCCGCGGCGAGCGCCCCCTCGTTCCACGTCGCGGTGCGCACCGCGCCCGCGGCGACGGCCGTCGCCTCCCCGACGACGTCCGCGGCGTCGAAGGCGTGCCGGTGTGCGCGCTGCAGATCGCGGTTGTACGCGCGGGGGAGGCCCTTCAGCGTCGTGAGGAGGGCCGCGAGGTCGCCGACGGCGTCGCCCGCGCAGGCGCGGACGAGCTCCAGCGTGTCGGGATTCTTCTTCTGGGGCATGATCGACGAGGTCGACGAGTAGTCGTCCGAGAGGTCGACGTACCCCCGGTTCGAGAAGACGACGAGGTCCTCCGCCAGCCCCGACAGCGTCACGGCGTGGGTCGCGAGCGCCGAGAGCGTCTCGGCGAGGAAGTCCCGCGCCGAGGAGGCGTCCATCGAGTTGCCGAGCACGCCCTCGAACCCGAGGAGTTCGGCGGTGCGCTCGCGGTCGACGTCGAACGGCGTGCCCGCGAAGGCCGCCGCGCCGAGCGGCGACCGGTTGATCCGCCCGTACGCGTCGAGGAGGCGGGCCGTGTCGCGCGCGACCGCCGCCTCGTAGGAGAGGAGGTGGTGCGCGACGGTGGTCGGCTGGGCCGGCTGGAGGTGCGTGTAGCCGGGCATGGTCGTCTCGACGTGCGCCGCGGCCGTCTCCGCGAGCGCCTCGCGCAGCGCGAGCGTCGCCTCGACGACCGAGAGCGCGTCCTCGCGGAGGCGGTAGCGGATGCAGGCGGCCACCTCGTCGTTGCGCGAGCGGGCGGTGTGCATCCTCCCGCCGTCGGGCCCGACGCGCGCGATGACCGCCGACTCGACGGCCTCGTGCACGTCCTCCCCGTCGGGGAGCGCCCCGTGACCGGCAGCCTCCACGTCGTCGAGCGCCGCGAGGATCGCGCCGGCCGTCTCGCCGTCGACGATCCCCCGCTCCGCGAGCATCACGACGTGCGCGCGGTCGACCGCCAGATCCGCCTCGAAGATGCGCTCGTCCGCAGCGAGGCTGGAGAGGAACCCGCGGGCGGGGCCGCCGCTGAACCGATCGCGGCGGACGACGCTCGAATCGCCGGGCTCCTCGCTCGTCATCTGATCACTCCTCGTTCGCGTCGGCCGATCCACCCGTTCCGCCGTCGGCGGCGAGTTCGGGCTTCTCGGCCTTCTCCGCCACCGAGTTGGCGAGGCGCGACTGGAAGCCGTGGTACTTCGCGACGCCGGTCGCGTCGCCCTGCGTGATGCCGTCGACGGTTTCCGTGTTGAACGACGCCGCCGACTCGGAGTACACCGCGTAGTCGCTCTCGCGGGCGACCGGGCGGGCCTGTCCGCCCTCGAACTTCACCGTCACCGTGCCGGTGACCTTCGTCTGCGTCTCGTCGATGAAGCCCTCCAGCGCCGCCACGAGCGGCGCGTCGACGAGGCCCTCGTAACCCTTCTGCGCCCACTCGTCGTCCACGAGCCGCTTGAAGTCGCGTTCCTCCTTCGTCAGGACGAGCTGCTCCAGCGCCTCGTGCGCGGCGAGGAGGGTCGTCGCCGCCGGGTGCTCGTAGTTCTCGCGCACCTTCAGCCCGAGCATGCGGTCCTCCATCATGTCGGTGCGACCGACGCCGTACGACCCGGCGAGCTCGTTCAGGTGCTCGATCAGCTCGACCGGCTCCATCGCCTCACCGTCCCCAGCCGACGGCTGGGTGTTCGTCGAGGTCTCTCCGACGGCGCCGACGGCGACGGGGTAGCCCTCGTCGAACTCGATCTCCACCAGCTCGGTCTCACCCGAGGGCGCGCTCGTCCACTCGTAGATCTCCTCCGAGGGGACGTGGCCGGGGTCCTCCAGCTTGCCGCCCTCGATCGAGCGGCTCCAGAGGTTGGTGTCGATGGACCAGACGCCCTCGTTGCCGCCCTCGACGGGGAGGTCGCGCTCCGCGGCGTACTCCATCTCCCACTCGCGGGTGAGGCCGAGTTCGCGCACCGGGGCGACGACCTCCAGGTCGGAGGCGCGCCAGACCGCCTCGAAGCGGAGCTGATCGTTTCCCTTGCCGGTGCAGCCGTGGGCGACCGCGTCGCAGTCGCGTTCCTTTGCGACGTCCAGGATGGCTTCGGCGATGACCGGGCGCGCGAGGGCCGTCCCGAGCGGGTAGCCCTGGTAGGTCGCGTTCGCGCGCACGGACAGGAGGCACTGGTGGGCGAACTCGTCTCGCGCGTCCACGACGTGGTGTTCGAGGTCCAGCGCCTCGGCGGTCTCTTCGGCCTCCGCGAACTCCGCCGCGGGCTGGCCGACGTCCACCGTGACGCCGATTACTTCGTCGTACCCGTACTCCTCTTCGAGAAGCGGCACGCATACTGTCGTGTCGAGTCCGCCGCTGAACGCGAGTGCCACGCGTGTCATGTACCTTCCCCTCCGGAGTTCTCGGACTTAAGTTCTACGTTTCTATTTAGTGAAATAAAGACGCAGGGATGCCTATAGGCGGAGAAAGAGCTTCTGAGCTTGTAGTCGAATGCTACGGGATCGGGGGTGAGAGTGTGAGTGGGCCTAACGGCCCGGTCGTCGCGGTCGTCGGGCTCGCGGGGGAAGAAGGAGAGCGCGGACGCTCGACTGGGCGTCGAGCGCGTGCGCCGCGTCGCGAGCCGATACCATTGCGAATTCCTTGCGTGTACGGGCTATTAAACGCTTTCGGCGAGGCAACGTTTACCTGTCGGGGACGGCCCGTTCGCGAGGGAGCGTTCGCCTCGCCCGACCGCCCCGGATCGCCCGGGCTACCCGGTCGTTTCCGATGGCTCCCGCAGGACGAGCCCCTCCAGCGCCCCCGAGTACTGCATCAACACGGTTCCGAGGATGCTCATCACGAGCACGTAGCCGACGGCGAACGCCGGGATCGTCCCCGTCATCACCGGCCCCGCCCCCGCCGCCGCCGTGGTCGCGATGATGAGCGAGAACTCCCCGCGGGTGACCATGCTCGCCCCGACGCGGACCGCCCGCCGGTCGTCGAGGCCGTACATCCGCCCGCCGAAAAAGCCCGAAACGAGCTTCGTCGGCGTCGTCAGCACGACCGCGACGGCCAGGAGGCCCGCTGTCGCGGCGACGAGTTCCGGGTCGGTGTTCAGCCCGATCCAGAAGAAGAAGATCGCGGCGAACACGTCCCGAACCGGCGAAAGCAGGCGTTCGATCCGTTCGACGTGGACGGTGCTCGAAAAGCCCATCCCGACGAAGAAGGCGGCGACCGCCTCGCTCACCCCGAGCGAAAGCGCCGCGCCGGCGACCGGCACCGTGATCCCGAGCGCCCGGAGGACGAACAGCTCGTTCGACCCGACGTCGAGGGCGCGTTCGAGCCACGCCGACCCGTAGTGCGCCGCGACGACCAGCGCGAGGAGGAAGCCGACGGCGACGGCGACGTCCCGTCCCGTCTCGGCGAGGCTCCCCCCGCCGCGCACGAGCGACGAGACCACGGCGAGGTACACTGCGATGAAGAGGTCCTCGAAGACGAGCGTTCCGAGGATGGGCTCGCTCTCCGCGTCGGCGATCCAGCCGAGGTCGATGAGCGACTTCGTGATCACCGCGCTGGAGGAGATGTAGACGATCCCGCCGAGCAGCAGCGCTTCGAGGAGCGACCAGCCGAGGACGAGGCCGATGGCGACGCCAACCGGGAAGTTCACCGCGACGTCCAGGAGTCCGACGGCCGTGAGCTTCCGTCTGTTCTCGAGCAACCGTTCGATGCTGAACTCCAGCCCGAGAAAGAACAACAGGAGGACGATGCCGATCTCCGCCAGCAGCGTGACGTAGTCGCTCGCGGCGACCGTGACGTGGGGCAGGCCGGTCTCGCCCAGCACCGACGGACCGACGGCCGCGCCGACGAGGACGTACAGCGGAATGACCGACAAGCCGACTCGCGACGCCAGCGCGCCGGCGGCGGCAATGGCCGCTAACGCGCCGCCGAACTGCAGCAGCGATACCTCCGCCATCTATCCGGAGTCGCCGACGAGCGCCGCGAAGTCCTGACACTCCTCGCGGGTTCCGAGGACGATGAGCGTGTCCTCCGGGCGGAGCTTCGTCTCGCCGCCGGGGTTGGTGATGGTCTCGTCGCCGCGCCTGATGGCGATGACGGACGCCCCGGTCCGCTGGCGGACGTGCGCGTCGGCGAGCGTCCGCCCCGAAAGCGGCGAGTCCTCCGTGAGCTTCACCCACTCGATGAGCGAGTTCTCGTCGAGGACGGTCTCTATCGTCCCCGTCCGGATCGGCTGGAAGTACGCGCCCTCCATGATGGTGCCGACCTGCCGGGCGAGCTTGTCCGACAGCTCGAACAGCTTCTCCGAGTCGGCGTCGGGGCCGGGGCGGCGGAACAGCTCCCGCTTGCCCGTGTTGTGGATGACGATGACGAGGCGGGACCCGTCGTTCAGGTCCACCTCGAACTTCTTGCCCACGCCCGGCAAGTCGCTCTCGTAAACTGTCACGGTTTCTCTACTCGGAGGCGGCTAATAAGGGTGGCCCGACGCTGTCACCCGCCCGCGAGCCGCAACACGACGAAGATACCGACGCACGCGACGATCGGGATCGAGAGGTTGTCGTCGACGACGTACCCCGCGATCACCGGTTTCACGCCGTCGGCGAAGGTCGCGCCAGCCGCGCCGACGGCCGAGGCGGCCACCGCGACGGGAAACGTCGTTCCCGCGTCGGCGTTCGTCACGAACGGCCACGCGAGCGCGAAGCAGACGCCGAACATCGCGACGAGCACGCCCGCCTTCTTCGCCTGTCCGGCGCTGTTCGACCCCAGCACGCCGCTTATCGGGTCGCCGACGGAGAGCATCAACATCCCCGGAACCGCGACGTACCACTCGAACGCGAGCGCGACGGCGGTCATGCTGAACATGTACAGCGCGTACCCCGCGGGGTTGTCCCGTTCGTACTCGCGAGTCAGTTCGTCGTAGATCCACCAGTCCAATCCCCCGTACAGCCGCAACACTTCGAGGACGGCGGCGGCGACCGACAGGCCGACGAGCAGGTACCCGAGCTGCGCCCACGTCACGAGTCCGAGGAGGTACAGCGCCGGGATGCCGGTGCCGCTGACGTGGACGAGCCGCCGTCCGAGTTCGCTCACGTTTACGCGTCCGCCGTCTCGACCGCCCCGTAGGCCGCGCGGAGGTCGTCGAACGTCTTCCGCCCGCGCCGCACCGCGGCGAGTTCGTCGGCTAACTCGTCGACCGGAACCCGGATCTGGGCGGTCGAGTCGCGCTCGCGGACGGTCGCCGTCTCCGGGCCGGTCCCCTCGACGCCCTCGGGGTCGACCGTGACGCAGAACGGCGTCCCGATCTCGTCCTGCCGCCGGTAGCGGCGGCCGATGTTGCCCGAGTCGTCGTACGCGACCGACAGCCCCGCCTCCCGGAGGTCGTCCGCGATCTCGCCCGCGAGCGCCGTGAGCGACTCGTCGTTGCTCAGGAGGGGGAAGACCGCGACCGAGGTCGGCGCGATCTCCGGCACGAACCGGAGGTAGGTCCGCGTTTCGCCGTCGACTTCGTCCCTCGCGTACGCGTGCGCGATGACCGTGTAGACGGTTCGATCGACGCCGAACGAGGGCTCGATCACGTGCGGCGTGACGTGTTCGCCCGACTCCGTCTGTTCTTCGACCCGGAAGTTCGCCACGTCGGTCGGGACCGCGTACTCCTCGCCGTCGATCTCGACGACCACCTCGTCGCCGCCGAAGGCGTCGGGATCGAGCGCGGCCAGATCGCGCAGGGCGTCGGCGACGTCGGTCGCCTCCGCCCCGAACTCGGGCCCGAGCGCGCTCATGTCCGGGTCGACCACGGCGCGCTCGACCGTCTTCGGCTCGTCGTACTGCTCGAAGACGGTGAACGACTCGTCGGCGTGCTCGCCGTGCTTCGAGAGGTCGTAGTCGGTGCGGTACGAGAAGCCGGCGATCTCGACCCAGTCGCCGGCGGACGGGTCCGTCGCCAGTCGATCGGCCGCATCGCCCGACGCCGAGACGCTCCCCAACTCGGCCTCCGCGTCCCAGCAGTCGCTCGCGTAGTGGGCGCGCTCGCCGGGGAGGTGCTGGCGGTACCTGAATCGGTCCGCGTCGACGCCGACGCGCTCGAACCACCGCTTCGCGATCCCGAGGTAGTAGGCGATCCACTCGTTGGCGACGACGCCGGTTTCGACCGCCTCGCCGATCGTCGTCTCCAGGTAGTCGCCGCCCTCTTTCTCCTGCTCCGTCGCGGGGTACAGCCGAACCTCGACGTCCCGAACGTCGTCGAGCGACGGCTCGTCGCGCTCGGGGTCGACGAACTGCTCCAGTTCGGCCTGCGTGAACTCGCGGGTTCGGATCAGCCCGCGGCGGGGGCTGATCTCGTTCCGGTACGCGCGGCCGATCTGCGCGACGCCGAACGGCAGCTGGTTCCGGGCGTACTCCTTCAGCCGGCCGAACTCGACGAAGATGCCCTGCGCCGTCTCCGGCCGGAGATAACCCGTCTGGCCGGAGCCGGGCCCGATCGAGGTCTCGAACATGAGGTTGAAGTCCTCGACGGGCCGGCCGGCGAGCGACGCGCCGCAGTTCGGACAGCGAAGGTCGTGCTCCTCGATGAGCGCCTCGACCTCGGGGATCGGGAGGGTCTCGGCCTCTTCGATGCCGGTTTCGTCCTCGATCAGGTGATCGGCGCGGTGGCTCTCACCGCACTCGCCGCACTCGACGAGCATGTCGTCGAACCCGTCGAGGTGCCCCGAGGCCTCGAACACCGGCTCGGGCATGATCGTCGGCGCTTCGATCTCCTGGTTGCCCTCCTTGACGGCGAACCGATCGCGCCACGCCGACTCGACGTTCCCCTTCAGCGCCGCGCCCTGCGGGCCCATGGTGTAAAAGCCGGCCACCCCGCCGTACGCCTCCGAGGAGCCGAAGAAGAAGCCGCGACGCTTCGCGAGTTCGGAGATGGCTTCGGGAGTCACCTGCTCGTCATTCACTTCGCCGGTGTTCACCGGCTCATCGTTCGCCATCTTCAAAGTGCCTCCAGCAGATCGACGTCGCGGACGATGCCGACGAGGTCGCCGCCGTTCACGAGAGGGATCTGCTCTATGTCCTCGGATATCATGAGCTGTGCGGCCTTTTGCGCCGTGCGCTTTCGCGAGACGGTGACGACGTCCTCGGTCATGAACCGCTCGACCGGCTCCGCGGGAATCTCGACGTTTCGCGTCGGGAGGTAGCGGTTTCCGACGGCCTTGATCCCCTCCCACATCCACTCGTCGTCCTGGTTGGCGATGCTGTCGCCGGTCTCGTCCTCGCCCTCGACGACGCGGGCGACCTCGATGATGTCGACCTCGGTGAGGATGCCCGCCATCCCCCCCTCGTCGTCGAGGACGACGGCGTAGGGGACGTTCGCGAAGTAGATCTCGCGCTCGGCGACGGTCAGCGGCGCGCCGACGTAGGTCGCGTTCACGTCGCGGGTGGCGATCAGGTCGATCTCCGTGTCGCCGTCGGTCTCGCCGCGGGCGATCGCCCGAACGACGTCGGTCACGGTGACGATCCCTTCGAGCGTCGTCACCGACCCGTCGTCGCTCACGACCGGCACGCGTCGCGCGCTCTCTTCGACCATGCGCCGGGCGACCTCGTCGAGGTCCGCGTCCGCCGTCGTCGTCGGTACCTCACGCATCAAGAGCGCGAGTTGATCCTCGTCGGGGCTCTCGATGAGGTCGTCGCGGGAGATGAGACCGCGGTACTCCTCACCCTCGTCCGTCTCTTTTACGACCGGGACGGAGGAAAAGCCGCGCTCCTGGAGATATTCGAGGACGTCGTCCCGCGTCCCCGGAAGCGCGACCGTCACGACCTCCGAGCGGGGCGTCATCACGTCGGCTACGTTCATATGCCCTGCTTACATGCTGCCGCCTCTTGTACTCTGCGAACCACCAGCGTGCGACGCGCTCTTCGCCCGCTTCGACGTTCAGCCGCGACCGAATTTATGTCATGCCATAACACACGTATTTCCGCGTGGGCGTCGCACTCGCTCCCGCATGACCGCTGTAAAAATCGTCAAGGTGCTCGGTACGTCCTCGGAATCGTGGGAAGACGCGGCCGAAGAGGCCGTCGGCAAAGCCAGCGAGACGATAGACGACATAAGCGGCATCGAGATCGAAGACTGGACCGCCGACGTCGAAGACGGGCGGATCACGGAGTACAAGGCGACCGTCGAGATCGCGTTCCCCGTCCGCGAGGAGATGCGAGAGGGCTGAGCGCGTCCGAACCCGGCTCGCTCTTTTTCGTCGACCCCACCGATCCGCCGTTCTATCCGCCGATTCAGCCTTCGATCCGATCCGCCTCCGGGAAGAACTTCTCGTAGTCGTCGTGTTCGAACGACCCGAGGTGCGTCCCGTCGAGTTTCTGCACGTGGGTGTACATCTTGCCCGCCTCTTTCGCCGCCCGGATGCATCCCGTCGCGTGACGGCGCTCGAACGTTCCGGCGACGAGGATCGCCACCTTCCGATCCGGGTCGAGGAGCGTCGTGACGAGAAAGACGCGAGAGGAGGCCTCTGCGCGGTGGACTTCGTACCGCGGGAAGCCGCCGGCCTCGAACAGGCGGACGAACTCCTCGGCGTCGTTCCCGGGGATCACGTGCGAGAGACCGAACCGGTCGCTCGCCCCCGAATCCGGGTTCTCGGGCGCGGTGTCGCCCGCCGCGACGGCGAGGGTCGTCCACCCCTCGGCTTCGAGGTCCGCAGCAATCGCTTTCATGTCCGACAGCGTCGCCTCCCAGGCGCTCTTTTCCACGTCGGCGTTCGCGCCGATGCGCTCGGCGTCGGCCGTCCGATCGTCCCCGATCTCTGGCATACCCTCGATTGCTCCCTCGCGGCGGTAAAGCCTACCGGAGCGCCGGGAAGCGCCGCGGTGGCGAGGCGGGGTCGACGCCGTCCTCGACGTCGCTACGGCGGCACCCCGACGCCGAAGACGAACTCCATGGCCGCCGAGGTCGCGAGCACCGCCAGACTCCCGACGAAGAGCTTCGCCGGCGGCGGAACCCGCTCCTCCGGCGGGAGTACCCAGCTCTCCGGGAGCGGCACCCGCGCGAGTCGCTGAAAGCGCGTCTCCTCGCGCGGCGACGACTCCGCCCCGTCCCGCTCCCGCTTCCAGCTCGGCTTCGGGCGCAGCCGCAGCGTCGAGTACCCGAACAGCGCGAAGCCGGCGTAGAACAACAGGTGCTTCGCGCCGACGAACCCCGCCCCGAGCGCGAAGCTCGCCGCGGTCGCCGCGGCGAAGAGCAGGCCGGTCAGGACGGCGACGTACGAAAGCGCGTCAGCGATCCGGCGGCCGGCCCGGCTCGCGTTCATTCGGGACGGGTCAGCCGACGTCGGAAGACGGTCGCCGGCTCGTCGTGCTCGTCCGCGTGCCGGTGGCAGAGGCTCGTCCGCCCCGCGTCGCCGACCGGGTGCTGCTCCGGACGATCGGCGTCGCAGACGCTCCCGAACTCCTCGGAGAGGTACCGTCGGGCCTCTTCTTCGCGGTTTTCCCGCACGTACATCGCGGCCTCGTCGACGTGCGCCCGAATCCCCGGGGGGATGTCGACGTCGTCGAACAGCTCCACTCTGACCTCGTCGATGTCGGTGTATCGGACATCCCTTCCGAGCAGCTCCCGCGCCCTGTCGGTGAGCGACCGCTCGGCGCGCGAACGCTCCCTGAGCACCTCGCGGAACACCTCGATCCGTTCCCAGAGGTCGGCGTCCAGATCGCGGTACTTCTCGGGGCGGATCTTCGCGGGACAGCGCGTGCTGAACGGACAGCCCGACGGCGGATCGCGCGGACTCGGCGGGGTGCCGCGGAGCGTGATCCGCTCGCGGTCGCTCGTCGGGTCCGGCTCCGGAATCGCCGACAGCAACGCGTGCGTGTACGGATTCGACGGATCGTCGAACAGCTCCTCCGTCGGCCCCAGTTCCATGACGTTGCCGAGGTACATCACGGCGACGCGGTCGCAGATGTGGCGGACGACGGAGAGGTCGTGCGCGATGAAGAGGTACGTCAGCCCGAACTCCGCCTGCAGATCGTCGAGGAGGTTCAGTATCTTCGCTTGCACGCTCACGTCGAGCGCGGAGACGGGCTCGTCGAGGACGATGAAGTCGGGCTCGAGCGCGAGCGCGCGGGCGATGCCGACCCGCTGGCGCTGCCCCCCGGAGAACTGGTGCGGGTAGCGGTAGTAGTGCTCCGGGCGCAGGCCGACCGTCTCCAGCAGGTCGCGGACGCGTTCGCGGCGCTCCGGCGGCGTCTTCCACTCGTGGACGTCGAGCGGTTCGCGGATTATCTGGCCGACCGTCAGCCGGTCGTTGAGGCTCGACTGCGGGTCCTGAAACACCATCTGCGTGTTCCGACGCCAGGATTTCAGCTCGTCGCCGGAGAGCGTCGTGGCGTCGCGGCCGTCGAACAGCACCTCGCCCGCGGTCGCTTTTTCGAGTTGCACCAGCGTCCGACCGAGCGTCGTCTTCCCGCAGCCCGACTCGCCGACGAGCCCGACCGTCTCGCCCCGACGTATCTCGAAGCTGACGCCGTCGACCGCCTTCACCGGGTCGCCGCCGAATAGGCCGCCGTCGTCGTAGTACTTCTTCAGGTTCCGGACTTCGACGAGCGTCTCGCCCCGTCGAGCGGTCGGTTCGTCCCGCACCGGCGTCTGCTCGCTCACGCCGAATCACCCCGCTCGCCGTTCCGCGACTCGTGGCGCGCCACGGCCGCACTCCTGTTTTCGTCCTCGGGATAGAGCAGGCAGGCCGCCCGGTGGTTCTCGGCGTCGGCCGCCACGTCGACCGAGACCGGATGGACGCGCTCGCACTCGTCGAACGCCTTCGGGCACCGGGGGGCGAAGCGGCAGTACGTCGGTTCCCCGTCGGGCGTCGGCACCTCCCCCTCGATGGTCCGCAGGCGGTCGCCGCGTCCCTGCACTCCGGGGATCGACCGAAGCAGCCCCTCCGTGTACGGGTGCTTCGGGTTCTCGAAGAGTTCGACGACGGGGGCGCTTTCGACGATCTCGCCCGCGTACATCACGTTCACCCGATCCGCGACCTCCGCGATGACGCCCATGTCGTGGGTGATGAACATGATCGCCAGGTCGCGCTCGCGCTGCAACTCGGCGAGCAGTTCGAGGATCTGCGCCTGGATGGTCACGTCGAGCGCCGTCGTCGGCTCGTCGCAGATGAGCACCTCGGGATCGCAGGCCAGCGCCATCGCGATGACCGCTCGCTGTCGCATGCCGCCGGAGAACTCGTGGGGGTACTCGCGCACCCGCCGTCCGGCGTCGGGGATCCCGACGGCTTCGAGGAGATCGATCGCCTCGCGGGTCGCCGCCCGTCCCGACAGCCCCCGGTGAAGGGAGAGCGCCTCCTTGATCTGGTTGCCCACGGTGTAGACGGGGTTGAGGCTCGTGAGGGGGTCCTGAAACACCATGGCGACGTCGCCGCCGCGGAGCTTCCGGAGCGCCTTCTCGGGGGCGCGGACGACGTCGACGTACCCCTCCTCGATCTCGCCGCCCCGTCGCGCTTCGATCACGACGAAGTCGTCCTCGCCGATCGCGCCCGCGCGCTCGCTCGGATCGAGATCGCTCACGTCCGCCGTCCGTTTGCCGAACGCGGAGGCGAAACGCCGCACCGCGTCGAGGTCCCGGAACCGCACGCTCCCTCGGAGGACGCGCCCCGGCGAATCGACGAGACCCATGATGGTCCGGGCGGTGACGCTCTTTCCGGACCCGGACTCGCCGACGACGCCGACCGTCTCGCCGCGACGGATGTCGAAGCTGACGCCGTCGACGGCGCGGATGACCTCCTTGTCGGTGAAGAAGGCCGTCCGAACGCCGTCCACCTCGAGGAGCGGTTCGGACTCGCCGACCGCCGCCTCGTCGGCGGAGTCGTCGACGGTCATCACCCGCCACCTCCCGAAGCCACGGCCGCCTCGTCGGCGGCGTCGCCCCCGCCCATGCTCTGGGGATCGATGGCGTCGCGGATGCCGTCGCCGAGCGCGTTGAACCCCGTCACGACGACGACGACCATGACGCCGGGGATGGTCGAGATGTGCCACGAGACGGTCGAGATGTACGACCGTCCGAGGTTGACCGCGCGGCCCCACTCCGGCGTCGGTTCGGTCACGCCGACGCCGAGGAACGACAGCGCGGCCGTCGCGATGATGATGCCGCCGAGGGTGAGCGACGCGTACACGAGCAGGTAGCCGACGATGTACGGGGCCATGTGTTTCTGCATCGTGATCCGCGGCCGCTGGCCGAAGCTGCGCGCCGCGTCGATCCACTCCTGTTCGGACACCTGGAGCGCGGGGCCGCGAACCGCGCGCCAGAGGAACGGCCACGTGGTCGCCCCGAAGATGAGCGCGAGCAGCAACCCGCCGCTGTAGACGCCCGCGATCCACGTTCCGGAGAAGACCACGGACAGGAGGAGGATGAGGAGAAAGCGCGGGAGCGACTGGATCGAGTCGCTGACGATCACGGTGAGGAGGTCCGCGACCCCCTTGTAGTACGCCGTGACGAGCGCGAGCGCCGTGGCGACGAGGCCGCTCATCCCGATCGAGAGCACGCCGATAAAGAGCGACACGCGGGCACCGGCGGCCATGAAGGTGAAGAGGTCTTTCCCGGAGTCCAGCGTCCCGAACGGGTGGAACCGGTCGTACTCGTCGTACTGCATGACGCCCACGTTCCTGTCGGAGGTTCCGGTCGAGGACGCGGCGAGGTTCGCCTCGCCGTGGGTGATCGTCGCCTCGCCGCCGGCGTCGCTCCAGTGCGTGATCTCGTTCGAGTACGGGTCGATGATGTTGTGTTCGAGGGTGGTCGGGCCGAGCGGCGGCGCGAACACCGCGAACACGACGAACGCGAAGACGACGACGAAGCCGAAAAGGCCCCAGTAGTGGGTCCGAAAGCGGTCGATCATGTCGTCTTGGGGGGTCCAGTCGGCGTACCGGTAGTGCCGGCGGAAGACCTCGTAGCCCCGCCAGCACCACGCGAGGAACGCGAACGAGTAGGCGTACACGAGGACGACCCGGATCGCCCACGCGACCGCCGGCGAGAGGCCGAGGAACGTGTTTCGCCACCCGTCTTCGGGGTGTTCGTACCCCTCGTTGGGGACGAGTTCGCGGGTGAGGAGGGTCGGCAGCGGCTGGATCGCGTGCACGCCGACGAGGCCGACGAGCAGCACGAGTCCGCCGACGACCACCCCGCGCGGCTCGCCCCGAGCGACGCCGCCGCCCACGAGCGCGACCGCCGCGAGCAGCGCGAGCGCGACGACGGCGAGCGTCGCCGTCCCGCCGAGGGCGATGGCGGTCTCGACGGCGATCAGAAGCGACAGCGTCCCGACGCCGGCCCCCCGGAGCGACCCGCCGCGGACGTAATTCGAGAACCCGACGCCCGCGACGACGGCGGTCGAAACGAGCAGGACGACGCCGACCGCGTCCGGCGGCGCGCCGAGCGCGCCGGCCGGGCGCTCGTAGAGGGCGTTCCACGGGATCGGCTCCGTGACCGACTGCGCGAACGCGCCGAACTCCAGCGCGAGCAGGAGCGCGAACCCGGCGACCCAGACGAGCGCGGGGCGGGGGTTCGCGGCGATGCGATCCGTGAGCGGTGCGTCCTCGGAGAGCGATGTCCGGCTCATCGGATCACCTCTCGTACCCCACTCGCGGATCGATGATCGTGTACAGGAAGTCCTGCAGGATGTTGACGACGACGAGCAGGAGGATGAAGATGAACATCAGCGACCCGACCAGGGGGAGATCGCTCTGCACCGCCGCCTGGAAGAACAGGTAGCCGATGCCGTTGATGCCGAAGATCGTCTCGACGATGACCGATCCGCCGATGAGCAGGAACGCCTCGCCCGTGATGACCGGCACGAGCGGAATGAGCGCGTTCCTGAAGACGTGTTTCCAGACGATGCTCCGGCGCGGAACGCCCTTCGCGCGGGCGGTTTCGACGTAGTTCGAGTTGATCGTTTCGAGCACCGCGGTCCGGCCGATTCGCATCTCGTTGCCCATCGACGCCGATCCGAGCACGATCGCCGCGGGGGCGATCTGCTTGATCGCGATCAGCAGGTTCGGCCACGTGTCTCCCGGCGCGGTCACGAGCCGGAGCGGTTGCGAGAGAAAGGCGATGTTCGGCGGACCGATGATCGACGTCTGTCTGCCGAGGTTCACCCACGCGTCGCCGAACGGTCCGGAGATACCGAGCATCCCGACGAGGATGATCGCGAGCCAGAAGTTCGGCATCGCCCGCCAGACGATGCCGCCGAACGAGGCGGCGTAGTCGGGGAGGGTGTTCGGGTGCAGGCCGGCGTAAAAGCCCAGCGGAATGCCGACGAACAGGGCGATGAGCACCGACCAGAAGCCGAGCCAGATCGTCCGCGGCGCGAAGAGCAGGATGAGGTCGTACGCGTCGGTGTCGGGGTTTATCACCCACGACTGACCGAGGTTGAAGGTGAACAGGTCGGTCATGAACTGGATGTACTGGATCCAGAGCGGTTCGTCCAGCCCGAGGTTCTCCTGGATCTGGTCGTACGCCTGCGGCGAGCCGGTCGGCCCGAGAATCGCTGAGACGGGGTCGAGCGGGCCGACCCGGAGGATGAGGAACGTGATCGTCGTCCCGAAGACGACGACCGGAACGGCGAGCAACACCCGCCGGAGGAAGTATCCCCACCGGCTCATGGGTGCCTTCGCCGCGTCGGCGATTCTGTTACCATCGTTACGCTGTGTTCTGAATTACCGTGGTTATATCTTGCGTTACGGTTCATGCGAATTTTTCGTCAACAGAAACCCGAAATTCGGCGATATCACCGACGAAGCCCGAACTCGGGATCGGCGTCGCGCGGGGCGGTTCCCGGGGGTTCAGTTCCGCTCGCCGAGCGAGGTGTTGTTGTGTTTCATCCGGCTGGTGTCCGCGCCGCCGAACGCCGGGATGTCGACCCACTGGTAGTTGAACCGCTGATCGGTCTGGTGGTAGACGGGCAGGAGGACCACGTCCTCCCAGTTGGCCCTCTCCATCTCGAGGTACGCCTCGTTGCGGGTCGACTCCGCCTCGTCGGTCGGCGCGGGGTTCGACTCGATGCGATTCCACGCCTCCTGTGCCCGCCGGGACGCGTCGGTGTCCTGCCAGTCGACGTACGCGCCCTTCGCGCCGCCCTCCTGCGACGTGACGGTCAGATCGGGCACGAGGTTCTGCAGGAAGTTGTCCGGCGCGGGCCAGTCCATCACCCAGCCCAGCGAGTACGCTTCGAGGTTCCCCTCGCGCCCCCGCGTGAGCAGCGTCGAGAAGGGCGCTTCCTCCAGCGTCACGTCGACGTAGGCGCTCGTGAGCTGGTCGCGGAGCAGCGAGGCGATCTGCTGCCACCCGGCGTCCTCGTAGGTCGTGAACGTCAGTTCGTACCGGTTCCCGTCGTCGTACCCGGCCTCCTCCATCACCCGACGGGCCTCTTCGAGCCTGCTCTCGTTGTACCCGTACGGGTAGTTCTCCTCCGCGTGCCCGTCGTACTCGTCAACGCCGCCCGGGAAGATGTTCGGCGGCGTGAAGTGGTACGCGCCCTTCCCGCGGCCCTTGAACACCTGCTCGACGGCCGTCTGCTGGTTGAGCGCGTAGGCCATCGCCTTGCGCACCGCCGGCTCGTCGACGTTCTCCTGGTTGATGCCGATGTAGTAACAGCTGACCGTCGCGACGCCGACGTAGTCGACGGTCGTCCCGTCGAGGTCGTACGTCCCGATCTCGCGGCCCTCCTCGTCCGTCTCGTCGACGCTCAGCTTGTTCGGATTGTACTTCGACGTCGGGATGCCGAAATAGTCCGCTTGCTCGTTCTGGACGTACGAGTAGTGTGCGTCGTCGTCCTCGATGATCTGCCAGCGGACCCCGTCGAGATCCGCGACGTCGCCGTGGTAGTCGTCGAAGCGTTCGACGATCGCCTCCGTGTTCGGCGTCCACTTCTGGAACTGGAACGGGCCGCAGCCGATCGGGTTCTTCGTGGCGAACTCGCCGTGTTCCATCTCGCCGTCGTACCCCTCGATGTCGCCGACGATCCCCTCGGGGACCACCGCGAACGCCGAGTACGCCAAGATTCCGATCGTCGAGGCGAACGGCTCTTCGAGTTCCATCGTGAGCGTGTAGTCGTCCTCCGCCTCCAGCGCGAGCGAGTCGGGGACGTACCGTTCTTCCTCCTCGCCGTCGTCGTTCTCGGCCATCTCCGTCTCGTGGACGACGCCGAGCGAGTCGAGGACGAAGTAGTCCCGCCGGGAGTTCGGCGACTGCGCGAGCCGCTCCCACGAGTAGACGACGTCCTGCGCGGTGACGTCGCTCCCGTCGTGGAACGTCACGCCCTCCTTCAGGGTGAACGTGTAGGTGGTGAAGTCCTCCGAGGTCTGGTAGTCCTCGGCGAGAAGCGCCTCGGCGTTGATGTCGCCGTTCGGGTAGTACGTCAACCCGTCGAACAGCTGCTGGATGACCCCCCCCGACGCCGTGTCGCTGGCCTTGACGGGGTCGAGCGTGTCCATCGTCGAGTTGATGCCCTGAAGGTAGTTCTCACCGACTTCGGTGCCTTCCCGCTCACCCTCGTCGTCGCCGCCGTCGCCGCCATCCCCGCCGTCTCCCCCGTTACCGGCGCATCCGGCGATCGCCACCGCGGCCGCCGCGCCGCCCGTCGCTCGCACGAATCGCCGGCGCGAAATACTGTTATCGTCTGTCATCCGACGCTCCATTTTTAATCGGATTTGATAAACGTACCGCATTCGAATACCACTTCACTGATGCCCGACGGGCGATCAGTCGACTCCTGATACAGCGCGCCATGAAATCCATTCCGGGAGTCCACCGCAAATATCCATCGGAGGCTGAAATCCGAATTTCACCCTCTCACGCTTCGATCCGGCGCTTTCGCTGTCGTTTCGACGCCCTTATGTGGCTGTGACAGAAAGTCCCATACATGGTGACGGACGCGACGGTCACGGATGCGTCGAGCCCCGAAGTCATGGCGTCGGTGAACCCCTCTCCCTGCGGGGACGAGCTCGTCATCGCGGACATCTCGTGCGACGACGCGTGGCTGTCCCTCCGTGCGGACGACGCCCCGGTTCTCCCGGACTGGCGGTGACGACCTCTCCCGCCTCTGCGGGGTATTCGCGCTTTGAAACGGATGGCGAGCTTTTTTGTTCACCTCGATCGTTCACCGCCACATGAACTACCGCGAGGTCACGCCGAGCCGCGAGTTCCTCGCTCGCCTCGAACACGGCGCGGACTGGCGCGAGGAGATCGAGGAGTTCGCCGCGCGCGAGGGGATCGAGTCGGCCTGGTTCACCGCGATGGGCGCGGTGCAGGACGCCGAACTGTGGTACTACGATCAGGACGACACGGAGTACCGATCGGTCTCGTTCGACGAGCCCCTCGAAGTCGCCTCGTGCGTCGGTAACGTGGCGCTGCTCGACGGCGAGCCGTTCGCCCACACGCACGTCGTGCTCTCCCGGCGGAGCGGGCAGGCGCTCGCCGGCCACCTCAACGCGGCGACCGTCTTCGCCGGCGAGGTGCACCTCCGGAGCTTCGACGAGCCGCTGGAGCGCGAGCGCGAAGACGTGACCGACCTCGACCTCTGGCTGTGACGCCGACCGCGACCGTCGCGACGGAGGTCCCGAAATCGCCGAAGGCGGGGGTGCTCGCGTGAAACCGGACGACGAACGCTACTTCGCCCGCATCGAGGATCGGCTGGACGAGGCGTTCGAACTCGCGGAGGCGGCCAAGGCGAAGGGCAAAGATCCCGCGACGGCGGTCGAGATACCCGTCGCGCAGGACATGGCCGACCGCGTCGAGAACATCCTCGGCATCGACGGCGTCGCGGAGCGCGTCCGCGAACTCGAAGGGCGGATGTCCCGCGAGGAGGCCGCCCTCGAACTCGCGGCGGACTTCGCCGCGGGACGCGTCGGCGACTACGAGACGCGCGCGGGGAAGGTCGAGGGCGCGGTTCGGACGGCGGTCGCGCTCCTCACGGAGGGCGTGGTCGCCGCGCCCATCGAGGGGATCGACCGCGTCGAAATCATCGAGAACGACGACGGGTCAGAGTTCGTCAACGTGTACTACGCCGGGCCGATCCGCTCCGCGGGCGGGACCGCACAGGCGCTGTCGGTGCTCGTCGCCGACTACACCCGGACCCTCATCGGCCTCGACGAGTACCGCGCGCGCACCGACGAGGTCGAACGCTACGTCGAGGAGGTCAACCTCTACGACAAGGAAACCGGCCTCCAGTACTCGCCGAAGGACAAGGAGACCCGTTTCATCGCGCAGCACATGCCGATCATGCTCGACGGCGAGGCGACGGGCGACGAAGAGGTGTCCGGCTTCCGCGACCTCGAACGCGTCGACACCAACTCCGCCCGCGGCGGGATGTGTCTCGTCATGGCCGAGGGAATCGCCCTGAAGGCCCCGAAGATCCAGCGGTACACCCGCCAGCTCGACGAGGTCGACTGGCCGTGGCTGCAGGATTTGATCGACGGGACGGTAAGTGAGGACGAGTCGGTGACCACCGCCGAAGTCACCGAAACCGCCGAAGCCGCCGAAGCCGCCGACGATGGCGAAGGCGGGGCGGCGAGCGACGACGCCGGTGAGGGTTCCCACGCCGCGGCGGAATCGGACGACGACGTCGACGAGTCGGACGGTATCGCCGAAACCGAGGACGGCGGCGAAGTCGAGGGCGTGGAACCGGCCGGCCCGCCGCGGGTCGAACCGGCGACCAAGTACCTCCGGGACCTCATCGCCGGCCGCCCGGTGTTCGGCCACCCGTGTCGCGCCGGGGGCTTCCGCCTGCGGTACGGCCGGGCTCGAAACCACGGCTTCGCGACCGCCGGCGTCCACCCGGCGACGATGCACCTCGTCGACGACTTCCTCGCGACGGGGACGCAGATCAAGACCGAACGCCCCGGAAAAGCGGGCGGGGTCGTCCCCGTCGACTCCATCGAGGGGCCGACGGTCCGCCTCGCCAACGGCGACGTTCGGCGCGTCGACGATCCGGCGGAGGCGCTGGAGATCAGAAACGGCGTCGAGAAGATCCTCGACCTGGGCGAGTACCTCGTCAACTACGGTGAGTTCGTCGAGAACAATCACCCGCTCGCGCCCGCCTCCTACGTGTTCGAGTGGTGGGTGCAGGACTTCGAGCGCGCCGGCGCGGACGTGCAGGCGCTGCGGGACTCCCACCGGGTCGACCTGGAGGACCCGACGGTCGACGAGGCGCTGGAGTGGGCGACCGAGTACGACGCCCCGCTACACCCGGCGTACACGTACCTCTGGCACGACATCTCCGTCGCGGAGTTCGAGGCGCTGGCCGACGCGGCCGCGGACGGCGAGATCACCGAGGGCACCCTCGTCGTCGAACGCACCGACACCACCCGCCGGGCGCTCGAACGCCTGCTCGTCGAGCACTCGCAGACCCCCGATTCGCTCCGGATTCCCGTCTGGCGACCGCTCGTCAGGAGCCTCGGGCTGACCGACGGCCTCCGGCGGGAGTGGGACGACCCCTCCGAGGCGGCGCGCACCTGGGGCGACGGCGACAACGCGATCGAGGCGGTCAACGAGGTGGCTCCCTTCGAGGTCCGAGAGCGCGCGCCGACCCGCATCGGCAACCGGATGGGGCGGCCCGAGAAGTCCGAGAGCCGCGACCTCAGCCCGGCGGTGCACACCCTCTTTCCCATCAACAGCGACGGCGGCAGCCAGCGGGACGTGGCCGCGGCGGCCCGGAAGATGAACGACCGGGGGCAGCGCGGCGTCATCAGCACGAGGCTCGGTCGGCGGCGCTGCGGCGACTGCGGCGAGCGAACGTACAAGGCGCAGTGCCCCGAGTGCGGCGGCCACACGGAACCGTACTACGAGTGCGAGGAGTGCGACATCGAGGTCGAACCGGACGAGGGCGGGCGCGTCGAGTGCCCGCGCTGCGAGCGCGAGGTCGAAAGCCCGGACTGGCACACCGTCGACCTCAGGGCGGAGTACCGCGGCGCGCTGGAGAACGTCGGCGAGCGCGAGGCCGCCTTCGAGATCCTGAAAGGGGTCAAGGGACTCACATCGGCCCACAAGACGCCGGAACCCATCGAAAAGGGGGTCCTCCGCGCGAAACACGGCGTCACGAGCTTCAAGGACGGGACGGTCCGCTACGACATGACCGACCTCCCGGTGACGGCCGTGCGCCCGGAGGAACTCGACGTCACCGCCGACCACTTCCGCCAGCTGGGATACGAGGTCGACGTCGACGGCGAACCGCTCCGCCACGACGACCAGCTCGTCGAACTGAACGTCCAGGACGTCGTCCTCTCCGACGGCGCGGCCCGGCACATGCTCAAGACCGCGAACTTCGTCGACGACCTGCTGGAGAAGTTCTACGACCTCCCACGCTTCTACGAGGTGAACGAGCGCGACGACCTCATCGGCGAACTCGTGTTCGGGATGGCCCCGCACACGAGCGCCGCGGTCGTCGGCCGCGTCGTCGGCTTCACGAGCGCAGCCGTCGGCTACGCCCACCCATATTTTCACGCATCGAAACGCCGTAATTGCGATGGAGATGAAGATTGTGTTATGCTACTCCTCGATGGGCTATTAAACTTCAGCAAGAGTTATTTACCTGACAAACGAGGTGGAAAAATGGACGCGCCGCTCGTCATGTCCTCCCGCATCGACCCCGCGGAGATCGACGACGAGGCGCACAACATGGACGTCGTCCGGCGGTATCCCCTCGAGTTCTACGAGGCGACCCGCGAGATGGCCGATCCCGGCGACGTGGAGCACCTCATCACCATCGCCGAGGAGACCGTCGGCACCGACCGCGAGTACGCCGGGTTCGATCACACCCACGACACCTCGAACATCGCGCTCGGTCCGGACCTGTCGGCGTACAAGACGCTCGGATCGATGATGGACAAGATGGACGCCCAGCTCGAACTCGCGCGGAAACTCCGCGCCGTCGACGAGACCGACGTGGCGGAGCGCGTCATCGAGTACCACTTCCTGCCGGACCTGATCGGGAACCTCCGCGCCTTCTCGCGGCAGGAGACGCGCTGTCTGGACTGCGGCGAGAAGTACCGGCGGATGCCGCTGACCGGCGACTGCCGCGAGTGCGGCGGTCGGGTGAACCTCACGGTCCACCGCGGCTCCGTGAACAAGTACATGGACGCGGCGATCCAGGTCGCGGAGGAGTTCGGCTGCCGCGAGTACACGAAACAGCGCCTCCGGATCCTCGAACGGAGCCTCGAAAGCGTCTTCGAGAACGACAAGAACAAACAGAGCGGCATCGCCGACTTCATGTAACACGACCGTTTGCGCTCCGCTCGCTTCGCTCGCTCGGCAAACGGTCGATCAAAATCCTCGTCGCTCCCTCCGGTCGCTCCTCGATCCGCTCGCTTACTCCCTTCGGTCGTTCGCTCGCGGTACAACCGTCGTTCGATCTCCGCGGGCCGCTCCGCGCTTTCACCGCCGCGGCCGTTGGCATTTAACATACTCGCCGTCGAACGCGTACACATGGTCGGCGATGGCGGCGAAGAACCCGACGACGTGTCCGAATCGGAGATCGAACAGCTGAATCTGGGCCAGTCCGTCTACGACGAGGAGGGCAACGAACTCGGGACTGTCCGCGGGTTCGACGAGGGCGGCTTCTACGTGACGATGCGCGAGGGGATGGAGGCGCTGAGCGTCGAGCACGCCCGCACTGGCCACGAGTTCGGCGAGGGCTACCTGATGTGGCGCTGCACCGAGTGCGGCGAGATGGGCGAGATCGACGAGGGCCTCCCGGAGCGGTGCCCCAACTGCGGCGCGCCCAAGGAGGACCTCTACTACTGGACCGAGGACTGACGACCGCGGTCGAACCGTTCGCTTTTCTCGCCGGCCCGCCACCGGTCGGGCATGGAGATCGTCGTCTTCGGCGTGGGGAGCCTCGGAAGCCTCGTCGGCGGCCTGCTCGCCCGCCGACACCTGGTAACCCTCGTCGGGCGCGATCCGCACGTCGCCCGCGTCCGCGAGGCCGGACTGCGCGTCTCCGGCGCGATCGACGCCGAGGTCCGTCCGGACGCCCGAACCACCCTTCCCGACCGTTCCGCCGACCTCGCGATCGTGACCGTGAAGTCGTACGACACCGCCGCGGCGGCGGACGCGCTGGCCGACGCGGACGCCGGGGCCGTCCTCTCGCTGCAGAACGGGCTCACGGAGGAGATCCTCGCGGATCGCATCGACGCGCCCGTGCTCTCGGGAACCGCGACGTACGGCGCGAGGCTGCTCGGCCCGGGACGCGTCGAGTGCACGGGCGTCGGGGGGATCGCCCTCGGCGCGCACGGCGGCGGCCGCTCCCCCGTGGCAGAGCGCGTCGCAGCCGCGCTCCGCGCGGCCGACCTCGAAGCGACCGCGGCGACGGACATGCCGCTGCGGCGCTGGGAGAAACTCGCCGTCAACGCCGGGATCAACGCCGTGACCGCCCTCGCACGGGTCGAAAACGGGGCGCTCGCCGACGGCGAGGCGGCGACGCTCGCGCGGACGGCCGCCCGCGAGACCGCCCGCGTCGCCCGCGCCGAGGGCGTCCACCTGACGAATCGGCGGGCGCGCGATGCGCTCTGTGAGGTGGTCGACGCGACCGCCGCGAACCGGTCGTCGATGCTCCAGGACGTCGACGCCGGCGCGCGGACGGAGGTGGACGCGATAAACGGCGTCGTCGTCGAGCGGGCGCGGCGACACGGACTCGACGCGCCGACGAACCGAACGCTCGCGGGACTGCTACGGGCGTGGGAGTCCGAGCGGGAACTTCGACCGGTCGAGGGGGGCGCGGCCGATCACTCCATGTAACCGAGGTCGCGGAGGCGCTGTTGGGCCTCGTCGTCCATCTCGTCGAGCGACTCGTCGGTCACCTCGACGTCGTCCGCCTCGGCCCACGCGCCGCCCGCGGCCTCCTCGAACGCCGCGAGCGTCGACTCGGTCGCCGCGATCAGTTCGTCGCCCGATCCGGCGAGGTTCTCCGCTTCTTCGGGGTCGGCGTCGAGCCGGTAGGCCTCGTCGGGGATGCGGTCGATGCGGACGTACTTCGCCTCCCGCCGCCGCGCCGCGCGCATCCGCGAGTAGAAGCGCGAGTCCTCGGAGATCGTGATTCCGGCCTTCTTCGCCTTCTCTTCGAGCTGTTTCAGCTCGACGACGGGACGGGAGTACTCGACGAACGCGTACTCCCCCTCGCCGCGCTGACCGGGGTCGCGGTCGGCCGCGGGAACCGACGCGAACGAGCGGTACCCCTCGGAGAGGAGCGACCGCGTCCGGTCGAGGGAGACGACGTCGTCGCCCGAAGCGGCCGGAGCGCCGCCTTCGACGTCCAGCGCGTCGAGCACCGTGTGGTAGAGGTCGAGCAGCTCGACCTGATCCTCCCGGCGGCCGCCGTCGAGTTTGGGGTGTTTCACCAGCAGCGGGACGTTCACGAGCGGATCGTACAGGCAGAACTCGTGGCCGTAGATGCCGTGTTCGCCGTGGAGCTCGCCGTGATCGGCGCAGACGACGACCATCGTGTCGTCCCACCGGTCCGTCTCCTTCAGCCAGTCGAAGAGGCGGGTGAGCTGGTCGTCGATGTGGGCGATCTCGGCGTCGTACAGCCCCCGGATCGCCTCCCACTCGTCGTCGTCGATGTCGCGCGCACCCGAGTTGTACTCCTTCGAGTTCTGGCACACTTCGGCCGAGTCGACGCCTGGCGCGAACCGCTCCGCGTACTCCTCCGGCGGGTGGTACGGGAGGTGCGCGTCCATGAGGTTGATGAACGCGAACCACTCGTCCGACCCTTCGACGAACTCCATCGTCCGGTCGATCACGGCGGGCGTCTTCGAGTCCGCGGAGCCGCCGCCGGCGAGCATCTCGTGGGCGGTGTTGCCGAGGCTGACGAGCTTGTCGGCGACGGCGCGGAGCGACTCGTTGTCGTTCAGCGTCTTCCACGCCTTCGCGAGCGGCCCCGACAGGAAGTCGCCGGGCATCACCTCGAAGAAGTTGTCCTGGTCGTCGAAGCCGTCGGTCAGGTGGGTGTACGGCGTGATCCAGGCGTTCGAGGAGTAACACGCGGTGTCGTAGCCCGCCGCGGACAGCGTCTGCGCGAGCGTGGTCGCCCCGTCGAGGTAGGGGTTCTCCTGATCTGCCCCGTGCTGGTGCGGGTACATCCCGGTGAAGAGCGAGGCGTGGACGGGGAGCGTCCACGGCGCGGGCGCGACCGCCCCCTCGAACACGGTCGCTTCCTCGGCGAAGGACGCCAATCCGGGGGTGGTCGGACGCTCGTACCCGTACGGGGTCAGGTGGTCCTTCCGGACGGTGTCCATCACGACGAACAGGACGTTCCGGGGCGACTCGCGACTCATACGTCACCCTCTGCCGGAGGGACGGATAAATCTCCGGTATTGACGCGTCGTCCCGTCACCGAACGAGAACGACGCGCGACCCGCGGAGATCGAAAAGGGCGCTACGCGGGCCTCAGAACGGGGCCTGCGGTCCCTCGTCGCTGTCGTTCTCGCGGGTCTCGCCGGGGAACGACGGGCTCGTGCCGCCACCCATGCCGCCGCCCATCCCGGTGTCCGCGTGGACCGTCTCGATCTCGGGGATCTCCTTTACCATCCGGGTCTTGATCGCCTGGATCGTCATCGGGGAGATGCCGCACCCGGAACACGCGCCGCCGAGCGCGACGGTCACCTCGCCCGTCTCGCGATCGAGGTCGCGGATCGCCGCGGTGCCGCCGTGCATCTGGATCTGCGGGAAGTTTCGGCGCAGAAAGTTCGCCACGCGCTCTTTCAGGTCGTCGTCCGACTCCTGACTCTCCGTGCTCATGTCCCGGCCTTGGTGGTCGGCGTTCTTAGGCTTTTGGTTCACGCGCACGCCGCGCACCGACGAACGCCGGCGTACGGCCGCCGTGCGCCGCGATTTCACGTCCGCACGGCGTCGCTCGCGCTTTGCGTTCGCCCGACGCCGACCACGCGTTACGATCGCTCGACGCCGAACACGCGGTGCAGTTCCGATTCGATCTCCTCGACGTAGCGCGCGAGCGTCGCCTCCAGCTTCTCGTCGTCGACGAGGACGCCGCCGAGTCGGTCGGCCGGGTCCTCCGGCAGTTCGACGTGAAACTCGCCGTCGGCGTAGAACGGCTCGGACTCGTTCAGGATCCCCTGATCGATCGCGTGGATCAACTCGGAGTCGTACGCCTCGTTCATCGTATCGAACGCATTCTTGTACGCCCGCTGGAGCTGCGGGAAGTAGTGGACGTACTTGTCCTCGAACTTCTCGGGATCGAACTCGGTCATATCCGTGGATTCGCCGGAACCCTCAAAAGTCGGCCGATGCCGACGCGGATTGCGTCCGTCGGCGTACATATTTAACCCGTCGCGGTCTCGATGGATGGTGTGAGACGGAGCGCGCGGTTTCACCTGCTGCTCGTCGGGCTCGCCGTCGTCCTCTCGGCCCTCCTGTTCTTTCCGTTTCTCCAGTACGCCCTGTCGGCCGTCCTGCTCGCGTACCTCCTCTATCCGCTGCAGCGACGGCTTGCGCCGCACGTCGGCTCTCGGTTCTCGGCCGTCGTCCTCATCCTCCTCTCGGCGGTCGCCCTGCTCGTCCCGTTCGCCGTCGTCGTCGGCGTCGCGATCGACCAGGCGGTCGACATCCTCCGGTCCGGTGCGGTGGAGTTCGACGAGTCCGCCGTCGAGGCGGGGATCCAGTCCGTGACCGGCGTCGCGGTCGACGTTCCGACGGTGGTGATCGATCCCAACCGGATCGCAGAAGAACTCTTACGCCAGATGGGCGGGCGAACGACCGACCTGCTCGGCGGTCTCTTCGGCGTGTTCGGCGGCATATCGAACGCGCTCATCGGCGTCACCGTGTTCGTCTTTCTGCTCTACTACTTCCTCGCGGACGGCGATCGGTTGCTTCGCTGGCTCGGCGACGCGTCTCCGCTGTCCCGCCGCGTTCGAGAGGAACTGTACGCCGCGACCGACCGGATCATGTGGGCGGTGCTCGTCGGAAACGCCGTGGTCGCGGTCGTCCAGGGCGTCTTGACCGGCGTCGGCCTCGCGGTCGTCGGCGTCTCCAACGTCGTCTTCTGGACCGTCATGACGACGGTGCTCTCCTTTCTCCCGCTCATCGGCGCGTCCATCGTCTGGGTTCCGGCGTCGATCTATCTCCTCGTCGTCGGTCGCGCCGGCGCGGCAGCGTTGCTTTTCGTCTACGGGAGCGTCGTCGTCAGCCTCTCGGACAACTACGTCCGACCGGTCGTCAGCGGCCGCGGCGCGAACCTCAACCCGGCGATCGTCATCGTCGGCATCTTCGGCGGACTGTACCTGTTCGGCTTCGTCGGACTCTTCTTCGGGCCGATCGTGCTGGGCCTCCTGAAGACCCTCGTCGAACTGTACGCGGACGAGTACGGCTCGATTCGTCTTTCGGAGTGACGATCACAGCCGAATCGACGACAGCCCCGCCGCGAGCGCTTCGTCCCACCCGTCGAGGCGGCGCGTCGCCGACACCGACGCCGGCGGCTCGGGCCCGGACGAGTGCTCGCGGAGCGGCAGGTGCCACCGCCCCACGTCGCGCCACTCCCCGCGCTTGTACCCGACGTTCTCGTACGTCCCGACCGGCTCGAACCCCATCGACTCGTGGAGGGAGACGCTCGCCGGATTCGGCAGCGTCACTCCAGCGTAGACGTTGTAGAAGCCCTGCAACCGGAGCAGTTCGAACAGCGACGCGTACAGTCCGCGCGCGATCCCGTTTCGCCGCCGCGCGCGGTGGACGTACACCGAACTCTCGACGGACCACCGGTACGCCCCGCGGTCGCTGAAGGGGCTCGCGTAGGCGTAGCCGGCGACCGTCCCGTCGACCTCGCAGACGAGCCACGGCCGTTCGTCGACCGTCTTCGCGACCCGTCGCCGCACCTCCGCCGTTGACGGGGGGGTCAGTTCGAACGACGCCGCCGACTCACCGACGTGGGGGGCGTATATCTCGCGGACGCGGTCGGCGTCCGCTTCCGTGGCGAACCTGATTTCGACCGACACGATTCGCCTTCTCTCGCGGCGGACATAATCGTTGGTCCGCGACGGACGTACTCGTCGGTCCGCGACGAACGGACTCGTCGACCGACGGCGCGCCAGGTTTCGTCCCCGCGCTACGGCACCGCCCGGCCACCGATCGTGACGGTCACGCCCTCGACGAACGCGCCGTCGTAGTTCGCGGCCGAGAGCCTCGCGGGTTTCCCGACGGGAAAGACGACACCGCCGACGCTCGTCTGGCCCGGCGCGACCGACCCCGTCCAGATCTCGCTCCCGCCCGTCGAGGTCACGCTCAGTTCGCGGACGCCCACTCGCGTCGCGGCGGCCGACGTCAGCGTCACCTTCGCCGTCGTGCGAGCCGTCGCCACCGACCCGGACGGCGACACGTCCTCGAAGACGTTCGAGTCGGCCAGTCCGTCGACCGACGCGCGCAGCCCCGTCCGGAGACAACCGCCCAGGCCGACGGTCGCGACGGTGCCGACGCCGGCGAGGATCCGGCGCCGCGACGCTCGGCGGCGGTCGTCCTCTCTCGCCCGCGCGGCGGAGTCTTCGCGATCCGCGCCCGACTGCGCCCGATCGATCATGCGACCGGCCGTACGCCGCACCGCTGTATCAGTGGTTCGGCCGCGATCGATCCGGACCCCCCGCCTCCACGCGGCTCTTCGTCGACGCCGTCCGGTCCTCTCGACGCCGTCCGATCCTCTCGTCGCCGTTCGACCCTCTCGTCGCTTCCGCCGGCCCGGTCGCCGATCACCCGTCGAGCTGTTCGCCGACGAGTCGGTCCGCGTGCTCGACGAACGCCCGCTGCTCGCCGTTCGAGATCGTCGCCCCGGCGGCGACGTCGTGGCCGCCGCCGTCGCCGCCAACCGCGCGGGACGCCTCGCGCATCACCGCCGAGAGGTCGAGCCCCTGACGGGTCAGGACGCGGCTGCCGCGCGCGGAGACTTTCACCTCCTCGTCGCTCTTCTCGGCGAAGGCGACGATGGGAAGTCGCGGGCTGATCCCGTTCGCGCCCACGGCCATGCCGGCGATGATCCCCACGATGGTCTCGCGGATGCGGGTGCCGGCGTCGAACCACTGGACGTGCTCTTCGACCGTCACGCCTTCCGTCTTGACCCACCGTAACCCCTCCGAGAGGTTCCGTCGGTGGTTTCTGAGCAACGCGCGAGCGGCGTCCAGCGCGCCGTCCCGGTTCCCGAGACAGACGGCCAGTCCCACGTCGGCGCGCTCGTAGCGCGCCGTCGCGTTCAGGAGCGTCGAGAACTCGCTCACGTCGCGCAGCTCCGTCCCCTCCTCCTCCGTCGTGAGCGTGTAGGTCGTCCCGACGAGCGAGTCGATGCGGCTCGCCGGCACGCCCGACGCCACAGCCCGCTGTACCAGCGCGCTGACGACCGTCCGCCGCTCCTCGCCGGAGAGGTCGATCCACCGTCGCCACTCGCCCCCCTCCTTCAGGTCGAGATCGAGATCAGAGAGGAAGGCGATCGTCCCCGCCTCGTCGTTCGAGATCCCGGGAATCCGGACGTCGCTCGCGTATTCGAGGAGCTTCGGGAGCGGCCTGGTTTGTCTGCCGTACAGCGCGAGGTCCCGCGCGGCTTCGAGGACGCCGGCCTCGACGCCCTCCTCGACGATCCGCTCGTTCGCCCCGGTCAACCCGCCGTTCGAGCCTTGCATGTCGCCGACGGCTCCGACGACGGCGAGCGCCGCGAGGTCGCGGTTGTCGACCCCGTCGGTCTCCAGCGCCCGCGCGAGCGCGTAGCTCGCGCCCGCCCCGGAGAGTTCGGACGCGCCGTCGACGCCGAAGAGGAGGGGGTTGAGGTGGAACTCGGTCTCCGCGTCCGCCGGTCGGTGGTGGTCCGCGACGACCGGCGTGAAGGCCCCCGCCGCCTCGCGTTCGGCGATGAGATCCAGTTGCCCGCTCCCGAAGTCGGTAAAGAGCACCGTGTCGTGGTCGGTCGCCGCGATCGCCGCGATCTCGGACTCGTCGAGCTGCTTCGAGAACACGGTGTCGAAGGGGATCGACGCCCGTTCGAGCGCGCTCGCGGCGACCGCGGCGCTCGTGAGGCCGTCGGCGTCGATGTGCGACGCGAGGAGCACGCTGTCGGCGTCTCCGAGTCGCTCCGCGCACGCCGACGCGCACTCCGCCAGTTCGGGAACCGGACCGTCCATTACCCGACGGTAGGCGCGGTTTGGAATATAAACTTCCGGCTCCCGGCTCGCGCTACCGTTCGAGAAACGCCCGCGTCGCGTCCCTGCAGTCGTCGTCGCGCCGGAGCTGCGAGAGCGCACCCACGACGCGATCGCGCGCGCCCGCGTCCGACGCGCTCCGGGCGGCGTGCCGCTTCGCCGTCGCGATCGATGCGGCCGGCGACTCGGCGATCCGCTCGACGAACGTTTCGACCGTCGGCTCCAGTTCCCACTCGGGAACGACCCGGTTCACCAGTCCCCAGTCGAGCGCCCGATCCGCGTCTATCGGCTCGCCCGTGAGCGAAAGCTCCATCAGGCGCTTTCGGCCGCCGACGGCGGCGACCCGCTCGACCGCGTACGGCGGGTACGCGCCGATCCGCGTCTCCGGCAGCGCGAACGTCGCCCCCTCGACGGCGACCGCGAGGTCGCAGCCGACGACGAGTTCCATCCCGCCGCCGTAGGCGAGCCCGTTGACCGCCGCGATCACGGGCACGTCGAGTTTCTCGACGCCGAACAGCGCCTCGTGGAGGCAGTCGCCGAGCTCCTCCACCTCGGCGGCGGTCTCCGCCCCGTCGATGACTTCGATGTCGTCGCCGGCGCAGAACGCGTCGCCGACGCCGGTGAGCACCGCCGCGCGCGCCTCCGCTTCCGCTCGCTCCAGCAGGCGCGCGAGCTCGCGCCACCCCTCGACGTGGATCGCGTTGCGCTTTTCGGGCCTGTCGATCGTGATCCACGCGGCGTCGCCGCGACGGTCGTACGAGAGCATGGGTGTGCGTGTCTCTCCCGCGTCGCTTATAACCGCCGCCGGACACCGACATCGGCCGATCGTGGGACGCGGCGGCCGATCGGCCGCCGCGTCCCGCCACGTCGTCCCGTCTCACTCGTTGTACGTCGGAGCCGCGGCCTCGACGACCGCGCAGGCCAGTTCCTCGAAGTCGGCGCGCTCCGGGACCACGTCGACGTCGACCCCGAGCCGTTCCGCGGTCCGCCGCGTCGGTTCGCCGATGGCCCCGACGACCGCCTCGTTCAGCCCCCGGAGCGCGTCCTGACGAACCCCGCGATCCTCGGCCGCCGCGAGGAAGTTCTCGACGGTCAGGGACGAGGTGAAGACCGCCGCGCGCAGATCCCCGTCGGCGGCCAGTTCCACCGACTCGCCCGAACCCTCGGGTCGAACGAGCCGGTAGAGGACGGTTTCGCGCACGTCCGCCCCGGCCTCGCGCAGCCCGTCGAGCAGCACGTCGCTGCCGTGGTCGCTCCGGGCGACCTCGACGCGCGCGCCCGCGACGTCGCCGTCGAGCGCGGCGACGAGTCCGGTCGAGGTGAACTCTTCGGGGATTCGATCGACCCGGTATCCGGCGTCGCGGAGCGCGTCGGCGGTCGCCTCGCCGATCGCGCAGACGACCGTCCTCTCGTCGGGCACCCACCCCGCCTCGGCCGCGAGTTCGACGCCCGTCTTGCTCGTGAAGATCGCGTAGTCGGCGTCGTCGGTCCGCGGTACCTCGCCCGTCGGTTCGACCGCGAGCATCGGATCGGGGACGGGCGTCGCGCCGAGCGAGTCGAGCAGCTCGACCGCCTCGCGCAGTCGCTCGTCGGCCGGGCGGAAGACGGCGACGGTGACCTCGCGCGTCACGGCTCGCCCCCCGCGTTCTCCAGCAGATCGAGGACGCGCTCGCGGGTCGCCGCCACCTCGCCGATCACCGCGATCGCGGGCGGTTCGATCCCCTCGCGGTCGCGCACCGCGACGATGGTTTCGAGCGTCCCGGTCGCGACGCGCATGTCGGGCCACGTCGCCCGCTCGACGAGCGCGACCGGCGTGTCGGGGCGCTTCCCCGCCTCGACCAGCGCACGGGCGTACTCGGGGAGCTTTCCGACGCCCATGAGGACGACGATCGTCCCGCCGGTCTCCGCGAGCGCCCGCCAGTCGACCGCCGACTCCTCCTTCGTCGGGTCCTCGTGGCCCGTGACGAACGACACCGACGAGGCGTGGTCGCGGTGGGTGAGCGGGACGCCGGCGACGCCCGGGCCGGCGACGGCCGAGGTGACGCCGGGGACGACCTCTACCGGGATTCCCTCCCGCGCGAGGTGCTCCATCTCCTCGCCGCCGCGGCCGAAGACGAAGGGGTCGCCACCCTTCAGTCGGACGACGGTCTTCCCCCGGCGGGCGAGTTCGACCATCCGACGGTTCGTGTACTCCTGCGGGGTCCAGTCGCCGCCCGCGCGCTTGCCCACGTCCTCGCGCTTCCCCTCGGGGATCGTCCCGAGGATCTCCGGCCCGGGGAGCTTGTCGTGGAGGACGACGTCCGCCTCCTCCAGCAGGCGTCTCGCTTTCACCGTCATGAGGTCCGGGTCGCCGGGGCCGCTCCCGACGAGGTAGACGGTACCAGGGGCGTCCGACGCCGATTTCTCGCGCTCCCCCATCTCACTCACCCCGCTTTCCTTCCGTCTCCTCGTCCGCTTCCGCCTCGCGCGCCGCGCGCTCGATCAGCTCCGCCGCGCCGCGGTCGCGCAGGTCGTCCGCGAGGTCCGCGGCGGCGTGCGCGTGGTTCTCGACGGGGAGGTCCCGGGAGGTTTCGACGACCTCCTCGCCGTCCGCGCTCAGCACCTGCGCGCGGACTCGGACGTAGCTCCCCTGCACCACGGCGTTGACGCCGATGGGCGCCACGCAGCCGCCGCCGAGTTCCGCGAGCACCGTCCGCTCGACGGTCGTCTCGACGCGCGACCGCGGGTGGTCGACGGCGCGTTGTATCGCCTCCGACGCCTCGCCGGCCGCGCCCGTGACCGCGATGGCCCCCTGTCCCGGCGCTGGGACGAACGCGCCCATCGGGAGGCGCGAGGACGCGACGTGGCGGTCGAGGCCGCTCCGGCGCAGTCCGGCCTCCGCGAGGACGATGGCGTCGAACTCAGCGTCTGCGTCGCGGCCGAGCGCCCGCCGTTCGAGCTCCGAGAGGTCGTCGAACCACTCCTCGGGCCGTCGGTCGTACGCCGGTTCGTAGTCGTCGTCTCCGAGGTTCCCCTTCCGGTCGGCGTCGGCCTCGACGCGCGCTTCGTGCTCGCGCTGGAGGCTCGGCGCGAGGAGTTTCTCCACGCGCGTGTCCACGTTTCCGCGGAGGGGGACGACGGAGAGATCCGGCCGGGCGTTGAGGAGCTGCGCCTTCCGCCGGAGCGACGACGTCCCGACGACGGCCCCCGACGGCAGGTCGTCCAGATCGCTCCCGTCGGGCGTGAGGAGCGCGTCGCCGGCCGACGCGCGCTCGGGGACGCCCGCGACGAACAGCTCCGGCGGCGACTCCGTCGGCATGTCCTTCATCGAGTGGACCGCGGCGTCGACCTCGCCCGCGAGGACCTTCTCGTCGAGCGCGCGGACGAACGCGCCGGTCCGCCCGAGGCGGTGGATGAGTTCGTCCCGCAGCCTGTCGCCGCGCGTCTCGACCTCGACCAGCTCCACGTCGTAGCGGCGGTCCGAGAGCGCCTCGCCGACGCTCGCCGCCTGTCGCAACGCGAGGTCGGAGCCTCGCGTCGCGAGCCGCAGGGTCCCGCGTGTGCTCATGGTCGGTGATGTGCGCCCGACGTTGAAAAGGACACCAGTTCCGACCCTCCGGCGGTCCGACGCGCCCGTGCCCCCACGTTCCGGCGGCCGGTGCGCCGGCACCTCCCCTACGGCGTTCCGACGTGCTCGTGCCGGAGGTAGAGGTAGTACACCGCGAGCGGGACGCTCACGACGAAGTTCGTCACGATCACGCCCGCGAGCGCGACCAGCCCGTACAGCACCGCGTCGGGGCTCCACTCGGACCCGGACCGCGCGACCGCCTTCGCGTCGACGTAGATCGCGAGGGGAAAGAGCACCGCGAGGACGAGGCCGGGGAGCGCGAGGACGAACGCCGCGACGGAGAACAGGAGGACGTTCGTCAGGCTCGCGAGGCCGCCCAGTCCGGCGACGTCGAGCGCGAACCCGAAGGCGAACGCGACGAACGCGACGACGGCGGCGACGACGAGCAGGACGAAGTAGACCGGGACGGCCGCGATCCAGTACCACCACCGCGAGTCGACGTCCGCGTCGGGGAGGTACCGGTCGAGCCCGCTGTCGCGATCCGTCGCCGTGCCGACCGCGGTCGGCGCGCCGGGCTCGCGTCTCGTCGCGCGATCACCCCCGCGGTCGACGGCTCGGTCCGATCGGTCGGATCGACTCGTCCGTTCGTCCCGGTCGTCCGGCGGCTGATCGTTCATATCCCCGGGTAGTCGTCGCCGGCGTATAAATTAGCGCGCCTCAGAGCGCCTCCTTGTACGCCTCCAGCGTCCGCTCCACGTCCTCGTCCGTGTGCGCGTAACAGACGAACTGCGACTCGAACTGGTTGGCCGTGAGGAAGACCCCGCGATCCTTCATCTCCTGCCAGAAGATGCGCTCCCAGCGCTCCGTCTCGGCGTTCGACACGTCCGCGCCGGTCTTCGGGCAGTAGTCGTACCGCGGGCAGTCCGGACGCTGGCGACAGCCCGCCGCGCACTGGCCGTCGAGGTCGGAGGGGCCCTCGCGGGTGAAGATCGTCTTGAACATGCTGTCGGTGCCGACGACGGTGTACTCGGGGGCCTGCTCCTCGCAGATCTCCGTGATCCCCCGTCGGAGCTTCTCGCCGAGGCGGTCGACGTGCTCGTACACGTCGTTCTCGGCGGCGTACGTCAGGTACGCGTGACCCGCGGCCATCGTCACAGGGTGGCCGGAGAACGTGCCGGACTGGAACACGTCGCCCGCGGGGCTGAAGTGCTCGACGACCTCCGCCCTGCCGCCGATCGCGCCCACGGGGAACCCGCCGCCGACGATCTTCCCGAACGTCGTCAGGTCCGGCGTAACGCCGAACTTCCCCTGCGCGCACCCGAGGCCGCCGACGCGGAAGCCCGTGATCACCTCGTCGAAGATCAAGAGCGCGCCGTGTTCGTCGGTGAGCCGGCGGAGCGTCTCGTGGTACCCGTCGACGGGCATCACGATGCCCGTGTTGGCGAGGATCGGCTCGACGAGGACGGCCGCGATCTCGTCGCCGTGCGCCTCGAACGCGTCGCGGACGGCCCCCTCGTCGTTGAACGGGACCGGGAGGGTGTGCGCCGCGAACGCCTCGGGGATGCCCGCCGTGCTCGGCCGCGGGCTCTCCGGGTCGCCCTCGACGAGCGTCGACTCCTGCGCGCCGTGATAGCCCCCCCGCATGACGACGATCTTGTCGCGGCCGGTGTAGCCGCGCGCGAGGCGGACGGCCGAGACGGTCGCCTCGGTGCCGGAGTTGACGAACCGGATCATCTCGACGCTCGGGACGTGCCTGGCGACGAACTCCGCGTGCTCGACCTCGATCTCCGTCGGCGCGCCGTACATCGGGCCGTCGCTGGCGTACTTTTGGACCGCCGCGCGGACGGGGTCGGGCATGTCGTGGCCGTACAGCAGCGGTCCGTAGCCGAGCACGTAGTCCACGTACCGGTTGCCGTCGGCGTCGATGACGTGGCCGCCGTCGCCGCGCTCGACGAAGAAGGGGTACGGTCTCGTCGCCCGCACCGACGAGTTCACGCCGCCGGGCATGACCGACAGCGCCCGGTCGTACAGGTCGCGGGAGCGATCGTGGTTCACGCGGGGGCACCTCCGGACGCGCGTTCGCAGGTCGCCGAAGGCGACGCTCGTTCCGCCCGGTCCCGGTGCCGCGATCTCGACGCGTTCATGCGCCGCCGTTGGAATGCGGGCTCCAAAGTAGTTTCTGAGCCGCGCGCCGCCTCGGACCGCGTCGCGTCGCCTCAGACGGCGTCCGGTCCGCGCTTGCCGGTGCGGACCTGCACGGCGTCGGCGACGTCGATGACGAAGATCTTGCCGTCGCCCGGCTCGCCGGTGTTGGCGGCCTCGCGGACGGCGTCCACCACGTCGTCGGCCGAGATGTCGGCGACGACGCACTCGATCTTCACCTTCTGGTGGAGGTCGACCGTGTACTCCTCGCCGCGCCACTGGCCCTTCTTCGCGGGCTGGCTGCCGCGGCCGGAGACGTTCGTGACCGTGAGCGAGGGCGCGCCGACCTCGGCGAGCCCCTTCTTCACGTCGCCGAGCTTGTCCGGTCGGACGATCGCGACGACCATCTTGATTTCCCCGTCGTTCGGGACGTCGTCGCTCATCGCTCGTCACCCCCCTCGACGCGGATTCCGCCGTCGGGGCGGATCGGCGCGCCCGCGCCGTCGGCGACGGCGTCGGGCTTACCGAACTCGGGGTAGGTGTCGACCCCGTGCTCGGAGCTGTCGAGCCCCTCGCGCTCGTGCTCGGGCGTGACGCGCGCCTCGCCCAGCGCCTTGATGCCGCCGAAGACGGCGGCGGTCGCGGCGAACGTCCACAGGGCGATGACGGTGACCCCGATCGCCTGCGGGACGAACAGGCTCACCGCCTCGGCGACGCCGCCGCCCGCCCACACGTCGACGGCGAAGGCGGGGAAGACGAGCGCCCCGAGGATGCCGGCCGACCCGTGAACTGGGAAGACGGCGCACACGTCGTCGATCTTCAGCCGCTTCTCGACGAACTCGAAGACGATGGGAAGCTGCGCGCCGGCGAGCAGGCCGATGGCGAGCGCGCCGGGCCAGACGATGGCGTCGGTGTTGCTCGTGATGCCGACGAGGCCGGCGAGCAGGCCGTTCGCGACGTACAGGGTGTCGACCTTGCCGGTCTTGTACAGCGCCATCGCGGCCGCGCCGATCGCGCCCGCGGCCATGCCGAGGGTCGTCGTCAGCGCGACGCGGCCGACGTAGCTGAAGTCGCCGAGGACGACCTCGCCGCCCTCGACCGCGAGGGGGGCGGCGGCCGTCCCGACGTTGAAGCCGTACCAGCCGAATGCGAGGACGAGCGTCCCGAGGGCCGCGAACGTCAGCGAGTGGCCGGGGATGACGTTGACCGTCCCGTCGTCGTTGAAACGGTCCATCCGCGGGCCGATGACCCACGCCGCGGTGAGGCCGGCGATGCCGCCCATCCCGTGGACGATCATGCCGCCGGCGAAGTCGTGAAAGCCGAGCGCGTCGAGGAAGCCGCCGTCCCACGTGAAGCCGGTGACGACCGGGTAGATGACCGCGGCGAGGAGGACGGTGTAGGCGACGTACGCGCGGAGCTTCGCGCGGCCGGCGACGGCCCCGGAGACGATCGTCGCGGCGGTCATGGCGAACACCGCGCCGAACAGCCACCCGACCCAGTCGACCGACGACGAGGGCTCGTACACGTCGGCGAACGCGCCGGCGACGGAGTAGTCGCCGCCGCCGGTGATCCCGCCGACGACGGCCGAGATCGCCGCCCCCGCGAGGAAGAAGACGATCACGCCGACGCTCCACGTCAGGAGGTTCTTCGTCAACTGGTTCGCCACGTTCTTCGCGCGCACCTGCCCCGCCTCCAGCATCGCGAAGCCCGCGTGCATGAAGAAGATGAGGAAGGTGACGACGAGCACCCACACCATGTTGACGCCCTCGACGATCGCGGCGGCGTCAGTCTGCAGGAGCGGTTCCATCACGACGACACCCCCTCGGGTACTATTTTACGGACGATACGTGGACAGATGTTCACGGTTGAGACGAAATCAACCGCATACTTCTTCCAAATCACGGTAGAAGATCATGGAACGGCGGCATATAAGGGTTGGTGTTGAATATGGGAATTTTTCTGCCCTCTCGATAGACGAACGTTCTATTTAAGATCGAATAAGGGTTGTATAAGGTCATACTCCCACCACCGGCTGGACAAATGTTGCCGGAGTATTTGACGAACGTAGTGTCGATCCGCTGTCTTTTACGGGGCGTTCCGTCCGACCCGCGCGACGGACGGCGAGCGCGCGATCACAGACCGGACGCCACGTCCTCGGCGAAGTACGTCACGATGAGGTCCGCGCCCGCGCGCTTGATCGACAGGAGCGACTCGCGCGCCGTCGCTTCGAGGTCGAGCCACCCCTTCTCCGCGGCGGCGTGGAGCATCGCGTACTCGCCGCTGACGTTGTAGGCGGCGACCGGCCGGTCGAACTCCCGGCGCACGTCGCGGACGACGTCGAGGTACGGCAGGGCCGGCTTGACCATCAGCACGTCCGCGCCTTGCTCGACGTCGAGGCGCACCTCCCGCACGGCCTCGCGCGCGTTCGCCGGGTCCATCTGGTAGTGTCTGCGGTCCCCGAAGGCGGGCGCGCCGTCGGCGGCGTCGCGGAACGGGCCGTAGAAGGCGCTCTCGAACTTCGCGGCGTAGCTCGTGATCGGCACGTCCGCGAACCCGGCCTCGTCGAGTCCGTCGCGGATCGCGCCGACCATGCCGTCGGTCATGCTGCTCGGGGCGACCATGTGCGCGCCCGCCGCCGCGTGCGAGACGGCGACCTTCGAGAGGAGGTCGAGCGTCTCGTCGTTGCGAACGGTGAGGCGGGGATCCGTCTCGGCGTCGCGTTCGGTCACCCCGCAGTGACCGTGATCGGTGTACTCGCAGAGGCAGACGTCGGTGATCACGTACGCGTCGGTCTCGGCGACGATCCGGCGGGTCGCCTCCTGAACGACGCCGTCCTCGGCCCACGCGCGGGTTCCGCGCCCGTCCTTCGACCGCGGGACGCCGAACAGCATCACCGCCTCGACGCCCGTCTCGCGCACCTCCTCGACGCGCTCGACCGCCTCGTCGACGGGCACGCGCTCGTGACCCGGCATCGAGTCGATCGGGAGCCGCTCGTCTGCCGTCGCGTCGACGAACACGGGAGCGACGAGGTCGGTCGCCGAGAGCCGCGTCTCCGCGACCAGCGGGCGGATGCCGTCGGCACGGAGGCGTCGCGGTCGGTCTCTGAGATCCATGCCCGCACTTGTGGCGCTCGGCCCAAAACCGCATCGCTCGCGATCGAACTCCTCGAGCACGAGGGCGCGCTCGCGGGCGACGGCTCGACGATCGGGAGCGCGGCGCGAACTCCACCGGATCGGGGCGTTCCCGGCCGCCGGACCGTCAACCGCGGGTCACAACTCATTTAGCGGAGAACGCGGAAGGTATCTCCGATGGTCACACCGGTCCTCCAGCTTCAGGAGATGCCAGCCGAACTGCAGGCGCTCTTGGAGTCGGAGTACGCCTTCCTCGTCCTGCTCGGGATCTTCGTCCTCGAAGGCGCGATGCTGATGTACGTCATGCCGAGCGAGCTGATCGTTCCCGGCGCGATCGTGCTGATCGGCGACACGTCCAGCTTCCTGTCGCCGCAGAACTTCGCCATCATCAGCGTCGCGGTCGTCGGGGCCACGATCGGCCAGTACGCGCTGTTCAAAGTCGCCCGCCGCGGCGGCCGGGAGTACCTCCTCGAAAAGCGGTGGTTCCGAATCAGCGAGGAGAAGCTCGACCGCTTCGACGGCTGGTTCGACCGGTGGGGACCGATCGTCGTCCTCCTGAGCAACACGATGCTCTTTACCCGAGGTATGTTGACCGTCCCCGCCGGCTTCTCGGAACTCTCCGACCGGAAGTTCGTCGCCTACTCGGCGCTCGGGACGCTCTCGTTCGAGGTGATCCTCGCCGGCCTCTTCGTCTTCCTCGGTCGCCTGCTCTGACCGTCTTCGTTCCCCTCGGGGAATCCCGCCCGACCGTTTCGCGGCGCGCGATCCCGCCTCGCTCGGCGAACTCCACGGCGTCCGCGCCGGCGACCACGACCCCGGTGACGTGCTGGAGAGGGTGCGCGATGCGACGGACGAGGAGGAGCGCCGCGAGGACGAACGCGCCGAGCGCCTCCGACCGTCCGAGAACGCGGAAAACCCGGGCACCGCGTCGAGAGCGCGCGGAGCGACGCCGCGTCAGTCGGTTCGATCCACGTCGAGCCGCTCCCGGAGCGCGGCGAGGCCGTCCGAGTCGGCGAGCGCTTCGAGGCGCTCGCGGAAGTGCTCGTCGCAGAGGCCGACCCTGACGCCGTCCTTCTCGGCGGCGTAGGCGGCCTCGCGGTCGCAGTAGTGACAGTACATACGCGGCCTTCGCGCCCGAGGGGGTTGAAGCCTGCGCTGTCGGAAACGGTGCGAGAGAACCGCAGTCGCGCCGCGAGTGACTACGGCCGGGGGAGCCGCGCCTCGAACGCCTCGAACGCGTCCGCGGGGGGTCCGGCCAGTCCGAGCGTCCGTCCGTGAGCGTCGCTCCCGCCGGTCGCCAGCAGCCCGTGCTCCTCGATGATCGCGTCGATCGGTCCGGGGTCGACCGGCCGCTCGTACGGATAGTACCGCTCGACTGCGTCGAGGTGCGCCGTCAACGCCAGCGCGGCGTCGGGATCGGCGTAGCGGAACGGGTGCGCGAGGCTCACCACCGAACAGGCCTCCGAGAGCAGTTTCACCCCGCGCTCGAAGGACGGGATCCGACGGGGGACGTAACACGGACCGTCGTCGCCGATGAGGTCGTCGAACGCGTCCTGGTAGTCGTACGGCGCGTCGCTCGCCTCGACGGCGCGGGCGACGTGCGGCCGGCCGATCCCCTCCCGCGCTTCGACGTCGAGGTCGACCCCCAGGTGCGCCTCGACGCGCGCGACGATCTCCCGCCCGCGCTCGACGCGGTTTCGTTGGATTCGATCCAACTCGGTCGCGAGCGCCGCCGTTCGCCGGACGCCGTAGCCGAGGAGGTCCACCTCTCCAGCGCCCCTTTCGCCGGCGTCGACGCGGAGTTCGATCCCCCGGACGACGGTCACCCCGTCGAGACGTCGGACCGGCGCGTCGAGACCGGGATGGACGCGGTCGTGGTCGGTGATCGCGACGGAGTCGATGCCGGCCGTCCGCGCCGCCGCGGGAACCTCCGAGAGCGTCAATCGTCCGTCGGAGGCCGTCGTGTGGACGTGGAGGTCCGCGACCGGCGGGGGATCGGTGTCGTCCATGCGCCTCCCTCGGCGCGTTTCGCGCAAAGCGCTTGCGACATTAAGGACTATTAAGGAATCCGGAGGCTCTAAGGATATGCATGGAAAATCGTTATAATTATCGTCCGGGTAGGATCTGGCGATGCGACTCAACCGCACTGCCGACGCGTTCGACGGCCACGAGTACCCGATGACGAGCGAGGAGCTCATCGAAGCGTACGGCGACCGGGTCATCGAACTCCAGAACGGCGAGGAACGGTTCGGCGCGGTGCTCGAACGCCTCGGTTCGCAGACGTACGAGAACCCCGAGGACGTCCGCGACGCGCTCTTTACGTGCGTGAGCCACCGCGCGATCGGTCGGCGGTTCTACAGCGACCGCGACCCGTTCTCATTCGGCGAGTACGGTCCCGAACCGCTGTCGTTCTGACCGCCCTCGGTCTCGAACCCGGGGGGTCACCCTCCACGTTTTTCGCGGCACCGAAGTCGGCGGCTCGGAAGTCGCGACGCAATCAGGAGACGGCTCCGCGCCACTCTGCGCTACACCCATTCGAGCGCCCCGTCCAGGTTCAGCGGCAGCGATCCCTTGCTGTACGCTTCGATCCGGCCGGAGGGTCGCGCCCGGAGCACGACCGCCGGCCGGTGGCGGACCTCCGGTTTCTCCCCGCACACGGCCAGCCAGTCGTCGTCGGGAAAGGACGAGCAGTCGACGAACAGGACGACCCCGCCGCCGTGGCGTTCGAGCTGACCGTTGGTCTTCGTCTCGGCCGTGTCGCGGACGGCGGCGACGGGCGTGTTCGCGCTCCGCCGGTTCGGCGGCAGGGGGCGCGTCACCTCGACGAGCGTTCCGGTCCCGTCGGGCCCGTCCGCGCGAAAGTCGAGCGAGTGACCGGTGGTCACCTCGATCTCGGGCGTCACGTCGTAGCCGGCGTCGTAGAGCACCTTCGCGGCGGTGAATTCGCCCATCGCGGCGCTCATCCGCACGGGGTCGAGGTGCTTCGACGTGCCGAGCTTTCCGGCCATCTCCTCGCGGTACCCGTCGAGCGTCCCCGTCGCGAGGAAGTCGTCGTAGAACGCGAGCGCCTCGTCCCGGGTCGCGTCCGGGAACCCGGCGGCGTGCTCGTCGAAGAACCGTCGGGTGGAGTCCCGACCGTCCTTCGAGAGGAAGACGGGAAGGAAGAACCACGAGACGTGCGGGTACGGCTCCAGCCACGGCGTCTCCTCGTACAGCTGCGCGAGCAGCTCGCGCTGCACCCAGCGCGCGACGGGGTACGGCACCGCCTCGAACCTGTACTTCGTCGTCCGCCACAGCTCGCTCGGCGTCTCGGTGTTTCCGACCCAGTACCCCCCCGGCGTCGGCCCTCCGCCGGTCCCGTCCGGCCCCTCGTCGCCGTCGACCGTCCAGCAGAACAGCGCGACGTCGCCGTTGTCCATCTCGAACCGCCGAGCGTCGTACCCGGCGGGCGGTCTGAACCACGAGCGTCGCATCGTCGCGCCGAGATTCGAATCGAGCGGGGTCAACAGGTCGCGGCGGATCCGGTCGAGCGTCCATCGACCGGGGGCGTACCGTGGGCGAAGGGGTCGGGCCACACCAGCTATACGGGCTTCGAGATTAAAGTCTCCCCCTTCTCGTCGCCGGTCGCCCGCGGTTTCTCCGCATCGTTCGTGTACGACCGTTACATATATGTGCGCGAAATTGTTACGTTATGTCGTAGCATGTCAATGGGTGCCTACGACGAAACCGAACACGAGCGTCGAGAGCAGAAGACCGGCCAGATCGACATCGAGTTCGACGACCGTCGCACGGACTTTCACGGGTCGGTCGAATTCGATTCGGGGGAGTCCGCCGAAGCGCTCCTCGACCAGTTCCGGCGCATCAAATCCGACCGGGCCGAGTAACGACTCATCCTCCCGAGCGGGATAATCGCGAGCGCCGACGCGAGGATCATCGCGGCGACGTGACCGCCGACGGCGAGCGGCAGCACCGGTTCGGACGACCGGCCCCTCGACGACCCACCACGACCGCATCCGCGCTCACCACCCCGGCGTTCCCGGCGCGCCGCGGGCGTCTTCGACGTCGCTCGCGGCGTCGGGATCGGCTCTCCGGTCGGCGTCGCGCCCCGCCCGAGTCTTCCACTCCCCGATCGCCCGCCCGACCCACGAATCCGCGTCGAGGACGCGTTCGCGGGCCGACGCCGCGCGCGCTTCGTTCACGTCGCTCGTTCCCGGGCTGGAGCCGACGGCCGCGCCGACGAACTCCGCTCGGTCCGCGGCGGTGAGCGCGCCCTCGGCCGCGCGGGCGACGACCCCGCGGAGACGGTCCGGCGTCGGGTGGACGAACAGCACCGAACCGACCGCCTGCGGTCCGAATCGCGGGCCGTGCAGGTCCCCGGGGACGGACCGCTCCGCGAGCCGTTCGCCGCCGAACGCCGCCTCGACGCGCTCGCACTCGGTCTCCCTGCCGAGCGCGAGGTTCCGACCCGGGTAGTCGGCGCACGCCTCGGGGTACAGGTCGTCGCCGTGAATGCGGCACTGGAGCGTCCGCGGATCGAGGAAGGCGCACGCGTCGAGCCACCGGGCCGGCAGGCCGAACGGTCCGATCGGCTTCGGCGGTTTCCGCAGGCCGACCGAGAAGACCGGTCGACCGTCGAGCGCCGCGAGGTCGCGCCCGTCGATCGCCACCGTTTCGTCCCCGTCGGCGGTGAACAGCCGCGGGACCAGCGCGTCGCCGTAGCCGGCGTCGAGGAAGTCCCGGACCTCGTCGCGCGTCAGCGGCACGAGGTTGTACGCGTCGTCGAGCGGCCGGCGCGGTCCCCGCCGCTCGTGGTCGTTCCCCTCCGGACGCACCGGCCGCCAGTCGACGCAGCATCCGGCGCAGCCCTCGCAGTTCACCTCCATGCCCCGTGGTTCGGCGACGCGGCGTAATAGCTCTCACGGGCGACTCCGTCCTCCGACCGCGACGCCTCCTCGTCGGAGCGTTCTTTTCCCCCGAGCGCGTTCGTCGGGCAATGAGCAGCCAACCGTGCGACGGCTGTGGCCGTCGGGTGCGAATCGCGGGCGGGATCGGCGACTTCTGGTCGTTCGCGGGCGAGTCGTCCGGCGGGATCGACCTCGAACTCGCGGACGGGAGCGACCACTTCCTCTGTTTCGACTGCGTCGAGCGGCTGCCGGACGACAGGGAGGTCACGGCCGCGGACGTCCGCGCGCTGTGACACGCCGTCGGGATCGGCCATCGCTGGAAAAACCGCCGGACGATCCGGCCTGTGGGCGGTCGAGCCGCGTGCGAAAAGCCGGTGGTTTTAGGCCGGCGGGCGGCCACCCTCGATCGTGAACCCGGAGCGCGTCGTCGACGAGTTTCCCGCCCCGAGCTTTCGCGGCAACCAGGAGCGGGCGCTCCGCGACATCCGGGACGCCTTCGCCGCCGGCAACGACGTCGTGCTGGTCCGCGCGCCGACCGGCAGCGGCAAGTCGCTCCTCGCGCGCGCCGTCGCCGGGGCCGCGCGGGGCGTGGACGAGGTCGAGCCGAAGCAGGCGACGGACGCCTACTACACGACGCCGCAGGTGTCGCAGCTCGACGACGTCGCCGGCGACGACCTGCTCTCGGATCTCAAGGTCATCCGCGGCAAGCGCAACTACTCGTGCATCCTCCCCGGCGAGCACGACACGCCGGTGAACCGCGCCCCCTGCGCCCGACAGAAGGGCTTCGACTGCTCCGTGATGCACCGCTGTCCGTACTTCTCCGATCGGGCGATCGCGTCGGGGAGCGGGATCGCCGCGATGACGCTCGCGTACTTCATGCAGACCGCCGGGTCGGAGGTGTTCAGAACGCGCGACGTGGTCGTCATCGACGAGGCCCACGGGCTCGCCGAGTGGGCGGAGATGTACGCGACCATCGATCTGAACCCGCGGACGGTGCCCGTCTGGGACGAGATCGGGGTCCCCGACCTCGCGGCGGCCGACGACCCCGTCGAACGCGCGATCCGCTTCGCCGAGACGCTCGCCGGCGTCTGCTCCCGAGAGAAGGACGACCTCCTCTCGAAACCCGAACTCGCGCCCGAGGAGGCGGCCCGTCGGGACCGCCTGCAGGAACTCATATCGGAGCTCTCGTGGTTCGTCGACGACTACCGCGACCCCGAGAGTCCGACGACGTGGGTCGTCGATCAGGCCGACGGCATCACGATCAAACCGCTGAACCCCGAGCGCTACCTCCACCACACGGTCTGGGACCGCGGCAACGCGTTCGCCCTCCTCTCGGCGACGATCCTCAACAAGGAGGCGTTCTGCCGGCAGGTCGGCCTGAACCCCGAAAACGTCGCGCTCGTCGACGTCGGCCACACCTTCCCCCTCGAAAACCGCCCCCTCTACGACGTGACGCGCGGGAAGATGACGTACGACCACCGCGACGAGACGCTCCCGAAGATCGCCCGACTGCTCGTCCGCCTCATGGCGAAACACCCGGACGAAAAGGGGCTCGTCCACGCCCACTCGTACGCGATCCAGGAACGACTCGCGGACCTGCTCGTGGACTTCGGGATCGGCGAGCGGGTGCGGGCGCACGGCCGGGACGAGCGCGACGCCGAACTGGAGGCGTGGAAGGCGAGTTCGGATCCGGAGTTGTTCCTCTCCGTGAAGATGGAGGAGGCGCTCGACCTGAAGGGCGACCTCGCCCGCTGGCAGGTGATCTGCAAGGCGCCGTACCTGAACACCGGCGATTCGCGCGTGGCGCGACGGCTGGAGGAGGGACAGTGGGCGTGGTACCACCGCGCCGCGCTGCGGACGGTCATCCAGGCGTGCGGCCGCGTGGTCCGGGCTCCCGACGACTACGGCGCGACGTACCTCGCCGATTCGAGCCTCCTCGACCTCTTCGAGCGGGCCCGCGGCGACATGCCGGACTGGTTCCGCGAGGGGGTCGACGCGATGGACGCGCCGTCGCTCCCGGCGTTCGACCCGAGCGCGGCGCTCGGCGAGGTGTCGAGCGGTCGATGCGGCGGGCGCGGACGGTCGAACCGGCGGGACGCCGCGCCGCGACCCACGCGATCCAGCGCGGAGCAGCGGAAGAATCACCCCCTCTCGGACGTGTGGGGCGACGGCTAGAGGAAGGCGCTCGCGCTGTAGACGATCGACGAGCCGATCATGAGCGCGACGAGGACGATCGCGAGCCACTGTTGGCGGTCCATGTGCCCCCGCTCGGCCCGAATCGGTTTAATTCATCCGCCTCGCCGACCGCGGATTGGCAAATATTGCTCGATCGGTCGCGATCACCGCCGTGTATAACACGATTTTTGACGATGTTAACCAGACGTTCCATTCCTGTGCTTACTATTGGTCATTAGTTCTATTTTATCCTCTCCCAACGGATGTTGTGGCACTCTATCTCACGATAGCTTTACATGCTTTGTTTCTGTAGGTGATATCGAAGCCAGATGCACACCCACGCCCTCACTCAGGCCCTGACGCTGTACCAGAGCGGAACGCTCACGTTCAGCCAGGCGGCCGCCCGCGCCGGACGCTCAGAGGCGGAGTTCGCCAAAACGCTCCGGCGGTACGGCGTCTCGGTCCGCCCGGAGCCGGTTTCGGTCGACGCCGGTCGGCGTCGAGTCGGCGCAGACTGACGCACCCGTCGTCCGGTCCGATCCCTCGCCGCCTCAGCAGAAGTTCTGCGTCGCGTACACCGTCGTTCGTCCGCCCTCGATCGTCACCGCGACGCCGATTCCCTCGTTCTCCCAGTACGGCCTGAGGAGGTTCTCCCGGTGGCCCGGCGAGTTCATCCACCCGTCGACGATGGACGCGGCGAGTTCCGATTCGGTCTCGTAGTACTCGGTCGACGTACCGTTCGAAACGGGTTCCCGGTAGTAGTTCTTCGCGAGGTTCTCGCCCCCGGTCGCGTACCGGAGCCCGGACACGTGGACCCGACACCGGTATCCGAAGCGGTCGTACCGGTCCTCGACCGTCTCGCCCTCGGGCGAGCTGTGCGCGAAGTACCCGCGCTCGGCCATGTCCGCCGAGTGGTACCGCGCGACCTCGCGAATCTCCGGGTCGAACGCCAGCGGATCGAGGCCGCGGGCCTCGCGCCGGTCGTTGACCTCGGCGTGGATCGCGTACTCGACCGCCGTGCGGTTGACGCCGTGCTGGACGTCCCCGCCGGTCGCGTTCGATCCGGCCGCCGGCTCGTCCTCCGAGTCGTCCGCGCCCGGCAACCCGGCGTCGAGCGGATCGCCGACGATGGGTGCGAGCTGCGGGGCGACGAGCGCCGCGCCGACGACGAGGGCGACGATCAGGACGAGGCGGACGACCGTCCGAACGACGCCGAACGTCGTCCGTATCCCGCTGCGGGCGTCTTCCCCCTCGAACCCGCCGCGGCGGTCGTCGACCTCGGAGCGAAACCGCTCGCGCGACGCGCGTTCGACCATCAGGTATCGATCCGTATTTCTCCCCCACCGACCTAATTATGCGCCGCCTACGCCGTTACTCGTCGCCCTCGTCGACCCCGTCTCTCTCGTCGCCGGCGTCGTCGGGGAGGACGTGCAGCCCGGCGCGGCTCTTGAGCACTGGCACCGTCTCCGCGTCGGGATCGAAGAAGTCGGGCCGCGGGATCGTCTTCGCCTCGAACGTCTCCGGGTCGAGCACCTGTACGGCGCGTTCGTCCTCGACCGTCACGACGGTCGTCTCTTCTGCGTCCGCGGCGTCGCCGAGCCGCCGCGCGTCCGGCGAGTCGCCCTCCTCGAAGCTCGACTCGTACCGCTCGCCGGTGGCGAGGCGGACGCCCTTCAGGTTCCCGCGGGCGCTTCGGACGAGCACCGGCCCCTCGCCGTCCTCGGGGTCGATGACGTCACCGCCCGTAAAGCGCGGGAGCCGTGCGACGTACGTGACCCGGTACACCTCGTTGCCGTCGCCGTCCTCCGTGACGAGCGTCGGGTGGGTGTCCACGTCCCCGCCGAGTTCTCGGACGATCCGATTTGCGACCGTCCGTCCGAGCTGGTTGGTCGAAAGTTTGATGTCCGCGCCGTCGGTCGTCTCCTTCGCCTCCGTGACGAACGCGTCGCGGTCGCCGGCCGCCTCTCGATCCGCGACGAGGCCCTCGGCGATCTCGATCGCGCGCCGCCGTTCGTCGAGCGTCGGCGTCCGCTCGTCGGCGCGGACCTGCACGATTCCGGCGTAGTAGCCGCCGGCGATGCGCCCGCAGCGCTGGCACGTTCCCCGGGAGATCTTCACCGGCACGACCGCCGTCTCTTCGAGGGGCGTCCCGCGGACGACGCCCGAGAAGTGACAGTGCATCCGGATCGTGTTCTCGTCGACCTGCTCGGGCTCGACGGCCCAGCTCACGTCCTCGGCCCGGACGTGGACGCCGAGCGCCTCGGACACCGACTCGACGGCGACGTCGGTGTAGTCGCGCGCGCCGACGTCGACCCAGCGGTTCCCCCGGTGGACCGCGCCGCAGCCGGAACAGACGAGCACCTCGACGCGCTCGGGCGCGTCCACGAGGTCGAAGTCCTCGAAGTAGCAGGCGTCGCAGAGAACCTCGTCGCGCTCGCGCGGCGACCCGGGCAGCGGCTCCGCTCGCTCCGGCACCGGGTTCCCGCAGCGTGGGCAGAACTCGCGAGATTCGGTCATCGACCTCGCTATGCCGCTGCGACGGTTAAGTCCCCCGCCACGCCCCCCGCTCGATCCGGCCCGCAGCGGGGCGGAGAACGATCGCGCTCGTCCGGCGGGCGGAGAGCGCTCACTCCCGATCGAGGTATTCGAGCGCCTCCGCGTCCGACACCTGCGAGAAGTCGCGGTAGTACGCGCCGACCGCGCCGAAGCGCGCCGGCGTCTCCAGACAGACGACCTCGTCCGCCTCGTCGCGAAGCCCCTCGGCCGCGTCGGCCGGCGCGACCGGAACCGCGAGCACCGTCCGCGCAGCGTCCGCTTTTCGGATCTGTCGAAGGCAGGCGATGGCCGTCGCGCCCGTCGCGAGGCCGTCGTCGACGAGGACGACGCGCTCGCCCGCGAGGTCCGGGAGCGCCTCGCCGCCGCGGTACTGCTCGACCTTGCGGCGCGCCGCTTCGGCCTCCTTCTCGCGCGCGTCCTCGACGTAGGACGACCGGACGCCGAGGTGTTCGACGAGGTCGTCGTTGAGCCAGACGCTGACGTCGCCGGCGACGGCTCCGATCGCCAGCTCCGGGTTGTGCGGCGCGCCGAGCTTCGACGCGACGACGACGTCCAGCGGCGCGCCGAGCCGGTCCGCGACGGCGCGCCCGACGGGGAGCCCGCCGCGCGGGATCGCGAGCACGACGTCGGCGTCGACGCCCTCTTCGACGAGGCGGTCCCCCAGCCGCCCCCCCGCGTCGGTCCTGTTTTCGAACATACCGAAAGTACCACCGCGACGGTGTTAAGGACTAACGAACGTCGGTGAACTGTCACGTCCACCAGCGAACACACTCGTCGCCGATCGGTCGCGAACTCACTCGTCGAGGAGCGCGGGCGGGTCGACCGCCTCGTCGGCGGCCTCGCGCCACGAGTGCGCGGGCTCCCACCCGAGCAGCCGCTCCGCCTTCGCCGTCGCGAGCGCGGACTCGTCGCCCTCGACGCGACACGCGTCGGGAACGTCCCCGAAGAATTCCTCGACGATCCCTGCGGTCGGCCGGTCGAGGTAGTTCTCCGCCGCGGCCGCGTGGAACGGCTCGTGGCCCGTGAAGTCGGCGTCGAGCGCGGCGTCTACGATCCCCGCGACGTCGCGCACGTCCACGTAGGACCAGAAGTTGCCCGCCCCGGCCGCGAGGTCGCCGAGCACCCCGTCGCTCCGGCACCCGTACTCGCCGGGGTGTTGGATCCACGACGGGCGGATCGAGGCGACGGGGACGCCGTACCGGCGGGTCACCATCTTCGCGATCTCCTCGCCGACGACCTTCGACGTCCCGTACGGGTCCTCCGGGCGCATCGGGTGGTCCTCCGCGATCGGCAGCTCGTCCGGCAGCGTCTTCTCGCGCGCGAACGGGAAGCCGTAGGCGCTCTCGCTGGACGCCCAGACGACCCGGGCGTCCGCGCGGCCCGCGGCGACGAGCGCGTTGTACGTCGCGAGGGCGTTCGTCTCGAAGACGCGCCCGCCTGGGTGCCGCGTCGGCGCGGGAATCGCGGCCCAGTGGACGACCGCGTCCGGGTCGAGGTCGGCCACGAGGTCGAAGGTCTGCCCTCGGTCCGCGAGGTCGACGGCGCGGAAGTCGATCCGGTCGCGCTCCGGAACTTCGAATCCCGGCTGGTCGAGGTCGGCGCAGACCACGTCGTGCGACGCGGCGAGTCGATCCACGATCCAGCGTCCGGAGCGACCGAGGCCGCCGGTGACGAGCACGGTGTCCATGGCTCGCCTGACGGACGGTCGGGGCAAAAGGGTGCCCCCTTTCTACCGCGGAGCGTACCGTTATACCGCTTCATCCCCTCGGTCCGGCTACCTTCACGGGAGAGACACCACAGTGAGCGAGGACGATTCCATTTCGGAGAACGACGTACGAGAGGCGGTCGACCGCTCGCGGAGCGGCGCGCCGGCCGCGGGAAAGGCGATCAGGGACCGATTTTCCTCCGACGAGATCTTCCAGCGCGTCGTCGCCGCGGCCGACGAGGAGATCACGGCCGGAACGCGCGAGCTGTTCTTCAGCGGGCTCGCGGCCGGTTTCGCGATCACGCTGACGTTCTTCCTGCACGCGGCCGTGACGGCCGCGACGGGCGACGAGACGGGCCTCGTCGGCGGGCTCCTGTACCCGCTGGGGTTCATCTACATCATCCTCGGCGGGTACCAGCTGTACACGGAGAACACGCTCCCGCCGGTCGCGCTGGTATTGGAACGCATCGCGAGCGTCCCGTCGCTGCTCCGCATCTGGGGCATCGTGTTGCTCGCGAACGTCCTCGGAGCGGCCGTCGGCGCGTTCGTGCTGGCGAACACGGGCGTTCTCTCGCCGGAGGGGATCGCGGTCGCGACCTCGTTCGGCACCGAGGGGCTCGAAACCGACTGGTGGGACCTCTTCTTCAAGGCCATCTTCGCCGGGTTGATCGTCGCCGGCGTGGTGTGGCTCGACTACGCCGCGCGCGATACGGTGTCGCGCTTCCTGCTCGTGTACCTGGCGTTCCTCACCATCCCCACCGGCGGACTCTACCACGTGGTCGTCTCCGTCTGCGACATGTTCTTCCTCGTCTTCCGGGGCGAACTCGCCCTCGTCACGGGCCTCTGGGAGTTCTTCCTCCCGGTGTTCCTCGGCAACACCCTCGGCGGGGTCGTGCTGGTGACGCTCGTGAACTACGGGCAGACGAGCCAGCGCCGGTTCGAGACGGGCCCGGACGTCGACGAAGCCTCGCAGCCGCAGCTGAGCGCCAGAGAGTGGCTGCTCGGCGACTTCGCGGGCCGCTCCTACGTGCCGCCCTCCGGCGAGCGCGAGGCGAGACAGCGGTGACCGCCGACTCGTGCAGCCGCGCGATCGGCGATCGAATCGACGCGACGTCGGTGACTCCCCCCTCGTCGTGACCGTCTGCCGTCGATAGAGTTTATGCCGCTGAGACGGTAGATTGGAACATGCAATGGAAACCGGACTGGGGACTCCGCGGGCGCATGGCGCTCACGATGTTCCTGTTGTTCGCCCTCTACGTCGTGTTCGTGGGCGCGCTCCTGCGAACCGGGTACGCGACGTTCCTCCCGCTCATGATCGTGTTCCTCCTCGCGCAGTTCTTCTTCAGCGACAAGCTCGCCCTCTACAGCATGGGCGCGAAGAAGGTCAGCGAGGAGGAGTACCCCGAGCTCCACGCGATGATCGGACGGCTCTCCCAGCAGGCTGACCTGCCGAAGCCGACGGTCGCGGTCGCCGACACGCGCGTCCCGAACGCGTTCGCCACGGGTCGCTCGCAGAAGAACTCGGCCGTCGCGGTGACGACGGGGCTGCTGCGGACGCTCGACCGCGACGAACTCGAAGGCGTGCTCGCGCACGAGCTCGCGCACGTGAAGAACCGCGACGTGATGGTGATGACGATCGCGTCGTTCCTCTCGACGATCGCCTTCATGATCGTCCGCTGGGGCTGGTGGTTCGGCGGCGGCCGCGACCGACAGGGCGCGCCCGTCATCGTCGCGATCTTCGCGTCGCTCGTCGTGTGGATCGTCTCGTTCCTCCTCATCCGCGCGCTGTCGCGCTACCGCGAGTTCGCGGCCGACCGCGGCGGGGCGGTCATCACGGGGAAGCCGGGCGCGCTCGCCTCGGCGCTCCTCACCATCGACGGGACGATGGATCGGGTGCCGAAGCGCGACATGCGCGAGCAGGCCGAGATGAACGCGTTCTTCATCATCCCGATCAAGAGCGGGTTCATCGGGAAGATCGCCAGCACCCACCCCTCGACCGAGAAGCGCGTCGAGCGGCTCCGCCAGCTCGAACGCGAGATGGAGACGGCCTGAGCGTCGATGGGCCTCTTCGACTCCATCCGCTCCGCGCTCGGCATGAGCGCGGAAGCGGACGCTACGCGGAAGGCCGACCCCGAGGACCTCTTCGGGATGAGCACCGCCTACCTGACGATGGAGGCGGATCTCGGCTACGACCCGGGCGGCGCGGCCGCGCTCTGTTTCTCGTCGGTCGACAGCACCGACTTCGCCGCCACCCTCGACGAGGTGGAGGCCATCCTCGAAGCCGGCGAGGAGGAGACCGGGACGACGTTCCGGCGAAACGAGGACTCCCACGGCTACCAGTGGGTCGTGCTGGAGGACTCCGACCCCGAGGACCTCCTCACGAGCGTCCACTTCGCGGCCGACGAGTTCGTCGAACAGGGGTACGGTTCGAGGCTGCTCGCCGCCGTCTTCGCCTTCGAGAAGGGCGACGCCCGCGCCTACTGGATCTACTCGTTCCGCCGCGGGGCCTACTACCCCTTCGTGCCGAAGGGCGGCCACGAGCGCGATCAGCGCGCGGAGTTCAAACTCCAGTCCGTCCTCGACGGCGAACTCGCGATCGAGGGGGACGAAGGGTACTGGTACCCCCTGTGGCCCGACCGGTCCGGCGGCCACCCGTGGGAGTGACCCCGCCACCCCTCCCCCGATTCGCCGTCCGTTCCGATCGAACCGGGTGCGCCGCCGCAGCGATCTCTCCTCTCGCTTAACGTTCACGAACGCTTTCCAGTCTCCCCCCGCGCTGTCGTCCATTTTCACTTCCACCACGCTGTTAACGAGGGTTTATGTACCGAGGGGCACAAGCCCGAGGTACATGGCAGACGACGATCTCGAAAACCTCCCCGGCGTCGGTCCCGCGACCGCGGACAAACTCGTCGAAGCGGGCTTCGACAGCTACCAGAGCATCGCGGTCGCCAGCCCCTCGGAGCTCTCGAACACGGCGGACATCGGCGAGAGCACGTCCGGCGACATCATCCGCGCCGCCCGGAAGGCCGCGGACATCGGCGGCTTCGAGACCGGCGCGGCGGTGCTCCAGCGCCGCGAGACGATCGGCAAGCTGAGCTGGCAGATCGACGAAGTGGACGACCTGCTCGGCGGCGGGCTCGAAACGCAGTCGATCACCGAGGTGTACGGCGAGTTCGGGGCGGGCAAGTCGCAGGTCACCCACCAGATGGCCGTGAACGTGCAGCTTCCGCGGGAGTACGGCGGCCTGCGCGGAAGCTGCATCTTCATCGACAGCGAGGACACCTTCCGGCCCGAGCGGATCGACGACATGGTCCGCGGTCTCGACGACGAGATCATCCAGGCGACCATGGACGACCGCGAGATCGAGGGCTCCCCCGGCGACGAGGACGCGATGGAGGAACTCCTCGCCGACGTCCTCGACAGGATCCACGTGGCAAAGGCGTTCAACTCGAACCACCAGATCCTCCTCGCCGAGAAGGCGAAGGAACTGGCCGGCAAGCACGAAGAGAGCGAGTGGCCGGTTCGGCTGCTCTGCGTGGACTCGCTCACGGCGCACTTCCGCGCGGAGTACGTCGGCCGGGGCAACCTCGCCGAGCGCCAGCAGAAGCTCAACAAGCACCTCCACGACCTGATGCGCATCGGCGACCTGTACAACACCGCGATCCTCGTGACCAACCAGGTCGCGTCGAACCCCGACTCGTACTTCGGCGACCCGACCCAGCCCATCGGCGGGAACATCCTCGGCCACACCTCGACGTTCCGCATCTACCTCCGCAAGTCCAAGGGCGACAAGCGGATCGTCCGGCTCGTCGACGCGCCGAACCTCGCCGACGGCGAGGCGGTCATGCGCGTGCAGGGTGCCGGTCTGAAGCCCGAATAGGACCGTTTTCCCTCGTCGGGTGTCTTCGCGTCCGACCCGGTCGACGAAGTGGCAACGAACTCTCCGCGCTTCCGCGGGATGCTCCTCCCCGACGACACGTCGGCGGAAAAACGCGAAGAGGTGGCCGAGGAGCTCGATCGGCGCATCCGCGAGCGCCGCGACCGTAACTACGGCGAGGCGTGACCGTGGCGACGTACACGGCCGACGCGGTCGCCCTCCTCGTCTATCTCGTCGACGCACTCCCGCGAGGGGCCGATCGCGCGTTCGCCGAGGCCGAAGCCGGGGAGACGGTCATCCAAGCGCCGGCCACGGTTCTCGCCGAAGTTCTCTACTCGGTTTCGCGGGACAAGGACCTCTGCGGAGTCACGCTGACCGGTACGCCGGCGGCCGCCCGACGGGCGCTCGTCGCTGACGGCCCCGTTTCGCTGACGCCCGTCGGCGACGAGGAACTCGCCGAACTCGCCGGTATCGTCCACGAATTCAGCATTCACGACGCGTTCGTCGTCGCCAGCCACCGGGCGCGAGGAACGGACGCGATCATCACGACCGACGGCGCCGTTCGGGGCGCCGGCGTCGAAACCGTCTGGGAGTGAGAACGGCTCGCAGACGGTTTCTCTTACAGGGTATCACGTTTATCGCTCACGACGATCGGGGTCGTCATCTCGGCACAAGGGGTTCAGGCGTCTCCGGCGGCTTCGCGTTCGACTCGATCGACGAAGTCGGCGACGAACTCTCGGCGTTCCTCCGCGAGACGGCGACCCTCGCCCGTGTACATCCGCTCCGGCAGCGAGAGGATCTTCTTGCGGAGGTGATTCGTTTGCGTGCGTCCCGCGGGCGAATCGTCGACCGAGACCGGGGTCTCTGGATCGTAAATCGGCTGACCGAGTTCGCCGCCGTAGCAGAAACACCGGGCGAGTCCGACCGCGCCGAGGGCGTCGAGGTTGTCCGCGTCGCACAGCAGTTCGGCCTCGATGCTCGCGGGCTCGACCTCGTTCGAGTAGCGGTGGCTGTGAATACACTGCTGCACGTGGGCGATCGCACCGTCGCTCACCCCGAGATCTTCGAGAATGCTCTCCGCCTCGGCTGCACCCCACCCGGCGTGATCGTCGATCTCTCCGCGATCCTCGCGTCGGGAGAAATCAGAGAAGAGAGCGGTCAGAGGTCGTCTTCGGTCGTCGTCTCCTCGATCTCGATCTCGCCTTCGTAGATCATCGCGCCGTCCTGGGCCACCTTCTCCGCGAGCACGGCGCACTTGATCCGCATCGGGCTGATGTCGACGCCGAGCATGTCGATCACGTCGTCGCGGTCCATCTCCTTCAGCTCCGACAGCGTCGTGCCCGGCAGGCGCTGGGAGAGCATGCTGGCGCTGGCCTGGCTGATCGCGCATCCGTCCCCGGAGAAGGCGACGAAGTCGATGGTTTCGTCGTCGTCTTCGAGGCGCACGTCGATCCGGATCGTGTCGCCGCAGGAGGGGTTCTCGCCGACGTGCGTGAACGTCGCGTCCTCCAGCTCCCCGTAGTTCCGGGGGTTCTTGTAGTGATCCAGAATCTGCTGTCGGTACATGTCCGAGCCCATACCCATAGTTGAATCCCGCTAGGCGAGTGCGCTGTAAAAGGATTCCGGGGAGGTGAGCGGTGCAACGTTCCCGGTTCGCGCAGCCCCGCCGACGAGCCTCACACTCGCGCGACCGGCTCACAGCGTCGCCAGCCGGCCGCCGAGGTCCTCCAGCCCGACCGTCGCCGCATCGGTCGACGCGTCCGCTCCGGTCCGCGCCTCCTTGAATCCGCTGCCGGTCGCTACGAGCACTACGTCCTCGTCGTCGGCGAGTTCTCCCACCTCGGACAGCTTTCGCGCCGCCGCCAGCGTCGTCGCGGACGACGTCTCGACGCAAAAGCCCGCCTCGCGGGCGAATCGCTCCTTCGCCGTCACGATCTCCTCGTCCGTCACGGCCGCGACCGCGCCACCCGTCTCCCGCGCGGCGGCGAGCGCCCGTCGACCGCTCGGCGGATCGGCGTTGGCGATGGAGTACGCGACCGTCTTCCCCGCGTCGACGGGCTCGACTCCCTCTGCGCCCGCCTCGAACGCGTCGGCGATCGGCGCGCACGCGGCGGCCTGCGCGAAGTAGAGGCGCGGCACCCGAGCTATCGCTCCGGCGGCGGCGAGTTCGCGGACCGCCTTCCAGATCGCGCTCGCGTGGCCGCCGCTGCTCACCGGCGCGACGATCGCGTCGGGCGCGTCCGGGGCGAACACCTCGCAGATCTCCAGCGCCGTGGTCTTCTGCCCCTCGACGCGGAGCGGCGCGTCGGAGTTGAGAAACGCGACGCCACGCTCCTCGCCGAGTCGGAGCGACTCCTCGTAGAGCCGACCGTAGTCGCCCTCGACGCGGAGGACGGTCGGGCCGTACTGCGCGATGACGCCGAGGCGCTCCGGCGGGATGTCGTCCGGGACGAGCACGACGCAATCCAGCCCGGCGCTCGCGGCGTGCGCGGCTGTGCTCATCGCCATGTTCCCGTGCGAGACGGTACCGACGGTTTCCGTCCCCGACGACAGCGCGCGAGCGACGCCGAGCGCGCTCCCTCGGTCTTTGAAACTCCCCGTCGGGTTCTCGCCCTCGTCTTTCACGTGGACGCGGACGCCGGCGTACTCGTCGAGGCCCCGCGTCCTGACGAGCGGCGTGCCGCCCGCCGCGTCGGCGACGCCGCCGGGCGACGAATCGGGCAGTAGCGCCGCGTACCGCCACACGCCCGGCGCGTCGACCGTCGAGTTCCAGTCGAAACCATGGGGGTCGGTCTCCACCCACAGGCTTTCGCCGCACTCACAGCGGTAGCTAGCGCGGGCGGTCGCGTCGCAGGCGTCGCACGCGAGTTCGAGGGTCATCGGCTGATCACAAGACGTCGCGGGGCGGACAAGTAGCCGACGGAACCGGCGGTCGGGGGCGGGCTATCGGAACGGCTGACGGGGGCGACTACTCGAACGGCGTTCGGGAGTCGCTACCCGAACAGCGCCCGGGCGTCGTCGACGGCGTCGATCAGCGCGTCGATCTCCTCGCGCTCGTTGTAGATGTAGAACGACGCCCGCGTCGAGGCCGCGACGCCGAGCTTGTCGTGCAGCGGCTGGGTGCAGTGGTCGCCGGCGCGGATGGCGACGCCGTGGTCGTTGAGGATGCTGGAGAGGTCGTGGGCGTGGACGCCGTCGAGGTTGAACGCGACGAGGCCGCCGCGGTCGTCGCCCGGCGGGCCGTAGATCTCCACGTCGTCGTACTCCGCGAGGCGGTCGTAGGCGTACTCGGCCAACAGTTCCTCGTGCTTCCGGACGTTCTCCATGCCGATCTCGTCGAGGTAGTCGACGGCGGCGCGGAGGCCGACGCCCTGCGCGATCGGCGGCGTGCCGGCCTCGAACTTCCACGGGAGGTCCTCCCACGTCGACTCCTCGTAGGTGACCTTCCGGATCATCTCGCCGCCGTAGAGGTACGGCCCCATCGCTTCGAGTATGTGCCGTTTCGCGTAGAGCACGCCGATTCCGGTCGGTCCGCACATCTTGTGCCCCGAGAAGGCGTAGAAGTCGGCGTCGAGCGCCTCCACGTCGACCGGTCGCGTCGGCACCGCCTGCGCCCCGTCGACGAAGATGAACGCGCCGGCGTCGTGGGCCACGTCCGCGAGTTCGGCGACGGGGTTCACGGTTCCGAGGGTGTTCGAGATGTGGACCGCGCTCACGAGCCTCGTCGACTCGTCGATCAGCTCCCGCGCGTGGTCCATGTCCAGGCGTCCCTCGTCGTCGACGCGGACGTACCGTACCTCCGCGCCGGTCCGCTTGCCGATCTGCTGCCACGTCACGAGCGACGCGTGGTGCTCCATCTCGGTGAGGACGACGCGGTCGCCCGGCCCGAGTTCCGAGAGGCCCCAGGCGTAGGCGACGAGGTTCATCGCCTCGGTGGTGTTCTTCGTGAAGACGATCTCCTCGCGGCCGCCGGACGCGCCGACGAACTCCGCCACCCGATCGTGGGCCTCCTCGTAGGCCACGGAGGCTTCCTGGCTCAGGTGGTGGATGCCGCGGTGGACGTTTGAGTTGTAGCCGTAGTAGTAGTCGACGATGGCGTCGACGACCTGCGTCGGCGTCTGGCTCGTCGCCGCGTTGTCGAGGTACACGAGCGGCGTCGAGTGGTCGGGGCCTTCGCCCGGCGCGGTGACGTCGCCGCCGACCTTCCGTCCGAGGATGGGGAAGTCCTCGCGGATCGACTCGACGTCGAGCGGGTACTGCTCCTGCGTACTCATTACCGGCTAGCAGGGACTCTACCATCAACATCCCTTCGGTCCGCCGGTGGCGGAGAAACCGAAACCGGTTACGAACGCGGCGGTCATCGCCGCAGCGGGCGGACGGCCGTCGCCGCGGATCGAACGATCAACGCATCCACAGCAACTGCGCGTGTCGCGTCTCGCCGACGTCGAGCACCGTCTCCTCGTCGATGATGCCCGCCTCGACCGCGACGCCGACGGCTCGTTCGCCGACGATGTTCGCCACCGTCGCCCGAGTGAGGCTGTCGACGACCGCTTCGGCGTCAGCCTCGTCGGCCTCCTCACCGCCGTAGAACTCCTCGGTGACGGTGAGCGTCACCGCGCCGTTCTCGTACGTCTCACCGAGACACTCGGGGTCGCAGACGGAGACGAGAAGCCCCTCGGGCGTCTGTCGCTCGCGGACCAACATCGGTCAGTACTCCTCGACGAGCCGCTGTTCCGCCTCCTCGCGCAACTCGTCGGCCCGTTCCTGCGCCCGTTCGGCCGCCTCGTCCTCGCCGAGTTCCTCCAGCGCGATGGCCTTCTCCTCCAGCACCTCGGCGTCGCGCATGCCGAGGCGGATGGCGTTGTCGAAGGCGGCGACCGCGTCCTCGTGTAACCCGCGCTCGGAGAGGAGGAATCCGCGGTTGTACCACGCCTGCGCGAACCGCGGGTCGATCTCGACCGCGCGCTCGGCGTGTTCGAGCGCCTGCTCAGTGTAGCCGGACTCCCAGAGCGCGTACGCGAGGTTGGTCTCCGCCGTGGCGGCGTGCTCCGAGTCGTCGTCGATGCGGAGCGCCTCCCGATACGCGCCGATGGCCTCGTCGTACTCCTCCAGTTCGGCGTGGGCGACGCCCTTGTTGACCCACGCCTCCTGCGCGTCGAGGCTGTCCTCCTCGGCGAAGCGAGCCGCGCGTTCGAACGTCTCGGTGGCCTCCTCGAAGCGGTGGATCTGCATGTAGGCGAGCCCCACTTCGACGAGCCCGTGCACGTCCACGTCGTCGCGCGCCACGTTCCGCCGGTCGAGAACGTCGGTCAGGACGTGCGAGTCGACCGGATCGACCTTCGTCGGATCGACCTTGAGTTCGGGCGGGTCCAGCGAGAACTCGTCGTACGCATCGTCGAAGCCCTGCCCCTCCGAGTAGCGATGCGGTCGATCGTCGTCTTTTTCGGTCATGTCGCCGCTTTGGCGGCCGTCGCGGTTAAGGGCTGCGTCACCGGCCTCGAAGCGAAACTATCATTTCTCTTACCTCCGTTCGCGGAAACCCGATGCAGACGACCGTCTCGCTCGTCCGCCACGCTCACGCGTCGTACGTTCCGGACCTCGAAGCGACGCGGGAACTGTCCGAGCGCGGCCACCGGGACGCGGTTCGCGTCGCCGAGCGGCTCCGCGGCGCGGTCGACGCCGTCGTCTCCAGCCCCTCCGTGCGGGCCGTCCAGACCGTCGAGCCGCTCGCCGATGCGCTGGAAACTCCCATCGTCGTCGATTCGGACTTCAAGGAGCGACGGCTCGCCGGCCGCCACGTCGACGAGTTCGCGGACGCGACCGGGAGGCTATGGAACGACTTCGACGCGTCGTTACCCGGCGGCGAATCGAATCGAGAGGCACAACGCCGCGGAACCGCGGCGCTGGACCGCCTTCTCGATCGGTACGCGGATCGACACGTCGCCGTCGGCACGCACGGAACGCTCCTGACGCTCGTTCTGAACGCCTACGACGACGAGTATGGCGAAACGTTTCGGAGGAGCCTCTCGGTGCCCGACGTGTACCGCCTGACGTTCGAGGGCTCGGAACTGGTCGGCGTCGAGCGCGCTTGGGAAGCGCGGTGATGATCGACGATGGGGCGAGCACGTTCACTTTCGCCCATCTCCGGAAGTGATCGGAGAGCGCCGAATTCCACGTTCATCGACCCGCTAACGCGAACGTCGGGGACGGTGATTTCACTTCCACCCCGCTGTTGACGACGGTTTATCTCCGTCCGGCGAGTAGCGTTGACATGGCAGCAACGGCTGACCTCGAAAGCCTCCCCGGCGTCGGTCCGGCGACCGCGGAGAAGCTCGCGGAGGCGGGCTACGACTCGTACAGGGGATTGGCGGTCGCCAGTCCGGGCGAACTCTCCACCGCCGCCGACGTCGGCGAACGTAGCGCGGCGGAGATCATCCGCGCGGCTCGCAAGGCGGCTGATGTCGGCGGCTTCGAGACGGGCACGGCGATCCTCCGTCGGCGCGAGACGGTCGGCAAGCTACGGTGGGGCGTCCCAGCCGTGGACGAGATGCTCGGCGGCGGCGTCGAAACCGGTTCGATCACCGAGGTGTACGGGCAGTTCGGCGTCGGCAAGTCGCAGGTCACGCACCAACTCGCGGTGAACGTGCAACTCCCGCCGAAGCACGGCGGCCTCGGCGGAAGGGCGGTGTTCGTCGATGGCGAGGACACCTTCCGACCCGAGCGAATCGACGACATGGTCCGCGGTTTGAGCGAAGAGGTCCTCGCGGGCGAGTTCGACCGCCGCGGGATCGACGGGTCGCCGGACGACGAGGGGGCGATGGAGGACCTCGTGGGCGATTTCCTCGATACGATCCACGTGGCAAAGGCGTTCAACTCGAACCACCAGATCCTCCTCGCCGAGAAGGCCAAGGAACTCGCCGGCGAGTACGAGGGAACCGAGCGTCCAGTCCGGCTGCTCTGCGTGGACTCGCTCACGGCGCACTTCCGCGCGGAGTACGTCGGTCGCGGGACGCTTGCCGAGCGCCAGCAGAAGCTCAACAAGCACCTCCACGACCTCCTCCGGATCGCCGCCCTGCACAACGCGGCCGTCGTCGTCACGAACCAGGTCCAGAGCAATCCCGACTCGTACTTCGGCGACCCGACCCGTCCCGTCGGCGGGCACATTCTCGGCCACGCGTCGAGCTTCCGCCTCTACCTGCGGAACTCGAAGGGCACGAAGCGGATCGTCCGACTCGTGGACGCGCCGAACCTCCCCGACGGCGAGGCGGTCATGCGCGTCGAAGGCGCTGGACTCGTCGCCGAATAAGGATTCGAGGCGTCGGTTGCGGACAGACGGCACCCTCGGCGGAGCGCGAAGGGACGTGCCGTGCTGTCGCGGATCCCGTCGCGTCGAATCGTCAACGCACGGGGGGTCTGCCTCGTTCTGGTATATAAACTCTCGGCGGCGGACCCGGAAGATTAACCGCCCCGTCGTCCGATACCCCGCCATGCGTCTGTTCTTGAGCATCGACCTCCCCGACGCCGTCGCGTCGGCGCTCGTCGACGTGCAGGATCGCCTGCGCGACGCCGACGGGCTCCGGTTCGTCGATCCGGGTCGGGCCCACGTCACGCTGAAGTTCCTCGGCGACGCGTCGGAGGGGCGCGTTCCCGCGATCGAGGCGGCGGTCGAGCGGGCGATCGACGACGCCGGCGTCGGGCCGTTCGAGGCGACGATCGGCGGTCTCGGCGTCTTCCCGAACGAGGAGTACATAAGCGTCGTCTGGGCCGGGATCGAGGAGGGGGCCGACGAGATGACCCGGCTCCACGAGGCGATCGAGCGCGAGACGACCGCCGTCGGGTTCGACGCCGAACCCCACGACTTCACGCCGCACGTCACGATCGCGCGGATGGACGACGCCCGCGGGAAGGACCTCGTCCGGCGCGTGGTCCGCGAGGGGGGGCCGACGCTCGAAACGTTCCGGGTCGAGGAGATCCGGCTGAAGGAGAGCGTCCTCGCGTCTGACGGTCCCGAGTACTCGACGGTCGCGCGGTTCGGGTTGTGAATCTCGGAGCATCGATCCGTTTTCGACGTCCGTTTTGGCGACCGCGCGTCGGGCGACGAGCGACGCGAAGCGAGTACCCTCCGACGAATCGTCCGACGAGACGTGCGATTCCCCGATTCGGCTCCGACGCGAAGGAACAAGATTTTATGCCGCGCAGGGGAAGTCCCTGCTACTATGGGCAAGAAATCGAAGGCCAAGAAGAAACGGCTGGCGAAGCTCGAACGCCAGAACAGCCGCGTCCCCGCGTGGGTCATGCTCAAGACCGACATGCAGGTCACGCGAAACCCCAAGCGCCGTAGCTGGCGGCGCAGCGACACCGACGAGTGATGAGCGCGAACGATTTCGAGGAGCGCGTCGTCACCGTCCCGCTCCGCGGCGTCAAGAGCGAACCGATCCAAAAGCGCGCCGACAAGGCGATGAAGCTCATCCGCGAGCACCTCGCGAAGCACTTCAAGGTGGACGAGGGCGACGTCCGACTCGACCCCTCGCTCAACGAGGCGGTCTGGTCGCGGAGCCGGCGTAAACCCCCGCGGAAGCTCCGGGTCCGCGCCGCGCGCTTCGACGAGGAAGGCGACGTCGTCGTCGAGGCCGAACCGGCCGAGTAACGGTGCTCCGCGCCTCTTTCGCCGGATCGTCGTACGTCGGGGTCTTCGCCCGCGCCACCGACGACGTCCTCCTCGTTCGGCCCGACGCCGACGACGAACTCGTCGCCGACATGGCCGACGAACTCGCCGTTGACGCGCTGCCGATCACGGTCGACGGCTCGGGGACCGTCGGCGCGCTCGCGACCGGCAACGAGAACGGCATCCTCGTCTCCAGTCGAACGACCGACCGCGAACGGGACGCCATCGGCGACGCCGTCGGCCTGCCGGTGGTCGAACTCCCCGGCCGTATCAACGCGGCGGGGAACGTCGTTCTCGCCAACGACTACGGCGCGTGGGTTCACCCCGAACTGAGCGACGAGGCCGTCGAGGCGGTCGAAACCGCGCTCTCGGTGCCGGTCGAGCGGGGCGAACTCGGCGGCGTCCGGACCGTCGGAACCGCCGCCGTCGTCACGAACGACGGCGCGCTCTGTCATCCGAAGTCCCGAGAGCCGGAGTTGCAGGCGCTGGAGGCGCATCTCGACGTTCGAGCCGACATCGGCACGATCAACTACGGCGGGCCGCTCGTCGGTTCGGGGCTCGTCGCCAACGGAGCCGGCTACGTCGTCGGCGCGGATACGACCGGCCCGGAACTCGGTCGAATCGAGGACGCCCTCGGGTACCTCGAGTAGCGCGGCGTCCTCTCCGAGTAGGAAGATACTTCCCCCTCGCTGCCGCACGTCCTCTCATGAGTCAGCGCATTAGCGACCGCTTCCGATCGCGAGAGACGACGTCGACGGCCACAACGAGCGTGATCGCCGCATGATGGGCGGCGGACAGCAGCAGTTGCAGCAGCTCTCGCAGGAGCTCCAGGCGATCGATCAGGAGATCGAGGCGCTCGAAGCCGACATCGAGAGGATCCAGTCGGAACAGTCGGAGATCGACGAGGCGGTCGAGGCCATCGAGACGCTGGAGACCGGCTCGACGGTGCAGGTGCCGCTCGGCGGCGGCGCGTACGTCCGCGCCGAGGTCCGCGACATCGACGAGGTCATCGTCGGTCTCGGCGGCGGCTACGCGGCGGAACAGGAGCAAAACGACGCGATCGAGGTGCTGCACCGAAAGCGGGACCTGCTGGACCAGCGCATCGCCGAGGTGCGCGGGGAGATCGAAGAGCTCGAAGACGAGGGCGACGAGATCGAACAGCAGGCCCAGGAGATGCAACAGCAGCTCCAGCAACAGCAGATGCAGCAGATGCAGCAACTACAAGGGGAAGGCGAGGACGAGTAACCGCGATGTTCGACGGACTGAAAGAGAAGCTCAACCGGTTCCGCCAGGACGTCGAGGACACGGCCGAGGAGAAGGCCGAGGGTGTCGAGACCGAAGCGGTCGAAGCGGCCGACGCAGAAGGGGCAGAAACCGAAGACAGGACCCCCGAGGCCGCCACGGTCGAGGACGAACCCGACGTCGAAACGGACCGCGGGGAAACGGACGCCCCCGCCGCCGCCGGAACCGACGAAGCACTCGGGGCGGCGAGATCCGACGCCGCATCGGCCGAGCCAACGGCCAACACGGTCGGCGGTACGAACGCGGCGGAACCGGAACCGGGGGAGACTGAATCGGAATCGGCACGCGGTTCGGAACCCGCGCCGTCGCCGGCGGAGCCCGACGACTCCGACTCGACGATCAGCCGGTTCCAGCGCGCGAAGGCGTTCGCAACCGGGAAGATCATCATCGAGGAGGAGGACCTCGAAGAGCCGCTGTGGAGCCTCGAGATGGCGCTCCTCGAAAGCGACGTGGAGCTGAACGTCGCGGAGGAGATCCTCGAAACCCTCCGGGAGAAGATGATCGGCGAGACGCGCGCGCAGGTCGAGACGACGGCCGAGCTCGTCGAGGTGGCGCTGCACGACGCGCTCCTCGACGTGATAAGCGTCGGGCAGTTCGACTTCGACGAGCGCGTCCGGGAGGCCGAAAAACCCGTCACGATCATCTTCACCGGCGTCAACGGCGTCGGCAAGACGACGAGCATCGCGAAGCTCTCGGAGTACTTCGAGGAGCGCGGGCTCTCGACGGTGCTGGCGAACGGCGACACCTACCGTGCGGGCGCGAACGAACAGATCCGAAAGCACGCCGACAACCTCGACCGGAAGCTCATCGCCCACGAGCAGGGCGGCGACCCGGCGGCGGTCATCTACGACGCGGTCGAGTACGCCGACGCCCACGGCATCGACGTGGTGCTCGGCGACACGGCGGGTCGGCTGCACACGAGCAACGACCTGATGTCGCAACTGGAGAAGATCGACCGCGTCGTCGGCCCGGACATGACGCTGTTCGTCGACGAGGCGGTCGCCGGACAGGACGCCGTCCAGCGGGCGAAGAAGTTCGACGAGGCGGCCGAGATAGACGGCACGATCCTCACGAAGGCCGACGCCGACTCGAACGGCGGCGCGGCCATCTCCATCGCCTACGTCACGGGCAAGCCGATCCTCTTTCTCGGCACCGGACAGGGCTACGACGACGTCGAGCGATTCGACCCCGAACTGCTCGTCGATCGGCTGCTGGGCGAGGCGGACGAGTAGCGTTCCGGTTCTTCTTTCCCTCGGTCGCGCCCGGCCGGGCGTCCAAGGTTTATCCCCGTGGCCGTGGCACGAACGTTGCTATGACAGCGCAAACCGTACTCGTCGCGGGCGCGACGGGAACGCAAGGCGGCGCGGTCGCGGACCACCTTCTGGAGCGGGGAATCGAGGTCCACGCGCTGACGCGCGACGCCGAGAGCGACGACGCGCGACTCCTCTCGCGACGGGGTGCGGAGGTCGTCGAAGGGGACATGACCGACCGGGACGCGCTCGACCCGCTCGTGGCCGACGTGGACGGCGTCTACTGCGTCACGACGTTCGCCGCGGGCGGCGTCGAGGCGGAGGTCGAGCAGGGCGTCACCACGGCGGAAGCCGCCGCGGACGCCGGCGTCGACCACTTCGTGTTCAGTTCCGTCGCCGGCGCGGACCGCGACACGGGCATCCCGCACTTCGAGTCGAAGCGCGAGATCGAGCGGCGCATCGACGACCTCGGTCTCCCGGCGACGGTCGTCCGCCCGGTGTTCTTCGTGCAGAACTTCGAGGGGATGCGCGAGGGGATCGAAGACGGCCGGTTGGCGATGGCGCTCGAACCGCGCGTCCCGCTGCAGATGGTCGACGCGGACAACATCGGTGCGATCGTCGCGGAGGCGTTCGGAGCGCCCGAGGAGTACGTCGGCGAGACGTTCGAACTCGCGAGCGACGAACTCACGCTGCAGGCGACGGCCGCCCGCTTCGCGGACCTGCTCGACGCGGAGATGGAGGTCGTCCACGTTCCGATCGACGACCTGCGCGAGAGCCGCGGCGAGGAGATGGCGACCATGTTCGAGTGGTTCAACGAGGAGGGGTACGACGTCGACCTCGTCGGGTTGCGACGCGAGCACGACGTGGCGTTCACGCGCCTCGAGGAGTACCTCGGACGCGTCTGGTGACGAGGCCGCGGCCGCGCGCTCGTACCACTCGGCGTCCGGCCCCTCGGCACCCCTCGGCGAGCGTCGCCGAACTCGACTCAGGACGTCCAGAGCAGTTCGACGGCGAGCCTCGCCGTGCAGTCCATCTCGGTTTCGTACCCCGCACACCGACCGGTCTCGACGATCCGGACGAGCCGCGTCGTCGTCCCGCACGCAGGACATTCGAGGACGTACCCCTCGTCCTCCTCGCGCAGTTCGTCCGGCCCGACGAACATGGAGGCGGCCTCCTCGCGATCGATGTCGACGGTGCTGTCGCCTTCGTCCATAGTCCGTATAGGTCCGGCTCGTATACATCGCTGACGCCGGTTCTCGGGGCGCGAAGCGAGTCGATCGCGTCGATGCGCGCGTCGGACGCGAAAACGCGGCTTCCGACGTCGACGCTGCCGCAATCGAGTTCGCGTTCGCCTACGTTCGCTCGAACACCGCCCCGTAGTGGTACGGCGGGAGGTCCACGATCTCGACGTGATCGAAGCCCGCGGCTTCGACCGCCTCGCGGGTCTCCGTCGGCGTCAGGCGCAGCTCAGTCGGCGGTCCGCGGGGTTCTCCGCCGACGACCGTCTCCTCCCGCGGTAGCGGCCGCCAGTTGACGACGGCGAACCGCCCGCCGTCGACGAGCGCGTCGCGTACGCCGCCCGCGAACTCGACCTTGTCGTCGACGCCGTGGAAGGCGTTCGCGAACAGCGCGACGTCGACGGTCGTCGGGAGCAGATCCGGCAGGTCGCGCGCGTCGCCGCGGATCGCGATCACGTCGACGCCGGCGTCCGCCGCGCGGGCCCGGAGGTCGGCCAACAGATCACCGTCCAGATCCACGCCGTACACCGGCCCGTCGCAACGCTCGGCCGCTCGGATCGTGAAGTATCCGTCGCCGCACCCGACGTCGACCAGCGAACCGGCTTCGTCCGCGCCCACGGCTCGAAGCGTCTCTCCGGGATCGCCCCACAGCTCCCGCCACCAGTCCCAGTCCGGCTGTCCGGTGTTCCGAAAGCGCGCCATCGAACGTCCGTTCGCGCCCGCTGTCATAATTGTCACGGCAGCGTCCGGCCGTGCAGACGGCGTATTTACCAGATTCGTTGAAATTCACCCAAAGATCAATATATCGAAATCGGATTATTACAAAAATTCAATAATATTGGATCTAACAAAAGTTTAAAATAATAACATGTATTCAACTGAGGTAATGCCCCGAAACGGTCCCTCCAGACGAACGTTTCTGAACGCCGCCGCGGCCGGCGCGACGATCGCGACCCTCGGCGTCGGGTCGGCGTCGGCGGCGCGATCGACGGAGGACGGCGCTTCATCCCTCAGGCGGGGGAGCTTCGCGGTCCTCGAGGACACCGAGTACGAGACGACGCTTCGCTACGTCGACTCGGTAAAACCCGGGCCGACGGCGCTCGTCGTCGGCGGAATCCACGGCGACGAGCGGGCCGGATACGCCGCGGCCGACGCGATGGCGGCGCACCTCGCCGTCGACGCCGGGCGGGTCGTCGTGATCCCGAAGGCGAACGCGCCCGCGGTCGAAGCGGGCTCCCGGGAGGGGCCGAACGGCGACCTGAACCGGCAGTTCCCCGTCGGGGAGACGCCGTCGACGGAGCCGGCCCGCACGCTCTGGGAGGAGGTGCGCGCGATCGAACCCGAGATCGTCGTCGACCTGCACGAAACGGTCGGCCTCTACGAGCGCGAGCCGTCGGGCGTCGGACAGGCCGTTTTCTACACAGGCGAGGACGAGAGCTTGGAGGAGGCCGAGACGGCGGAGCGGGCCGTCGAGCCCGTGAACGACTTTTTCGTCCCCGAACCCGCCTCCCAGCACGAATTTCGAACCGACGTCAGCACCGAACTCGTCTCCGACCCGAGCGGGCTGTTCGTCACCAAGACGGCCGAGGACCTCGCCGTTCCGAGCTTCCTCGTCGAGACGTACGACGACCTCCCGCTCCCGGTGCGCGTGAACATGCACTGGCTCGTCGTCGAGGAACTCCTCTCGCTCGCCGGCCTCGTCGAGTAGCGTCGACCTCGTCAGCTCGACGCTCTCACGCCCGAACGCGCCCGTTCTCGCGCCGACCGCCCGAGCGGGCGGACGAATAAAGGCTTTACCGGCTCGGAATCGTACTCCGAGACAATGGTACTCAACGATCTCGGGACCTCCCTCCGCGGCACGATGAACAAGCTGCGGGGGAAGACCCGCCTCGACAGGGAGGACGTCGAGGAAATCGTAAAGGAGATCCAGCGGTCGCTCCTCCAGGCCGACGTCGACGTCGGGCTCGTGATGGAGCTTTCGAACTCCATCAAAACCCGCGCCCTCGAAGAGGAGCCCCCGGCCGGCACCAGCGCGCGCGATCACATCCTCAAGATCGTCTACGAGGAGATGGTCGCCGTCGTCGGCGACTCGACGGAGATCCCGCTGGAACCGCAGACGATCATGCTCGCCGGCCTGCAGGGATCGGGGAAGACCACCTCCGCGGCCAAGATGGCGTGGTGGTTCTCGAAGAAGGGGCTCCGCCCCGCGGTCATCCAGACCGACACCTTCCGCCCCGGCGCGTACGACCAGGCGAAGCAGATGTGCGAGCGCGCCGAGGTGGAGTTCTACGGCGACCCCGACGAGGAGGATCCGGTGACGATCGCCCGCGAGGGGCTGGAGGCGACGAAGCACGCCGAGGTGCACATCGTCGACACCGCCGGCCGCCACGCGCTCGAAGCCGATCTCATAGACGAGATCGAGGAGATCGAACGCGTCGTCGACCCCGACCTGAACCTGCTCGTGCTCGACGCGGCGATCGGGCAGGGCGCGAAGGATCAAGCCCGCGAGTTCGACGGCTCCATCGGCATCGGCGGCGTCGTCATCACGAAGCTCGACGGGACCGCGAAGGGTGGCGGCGCGCTCACCGCCGTCAACGAGACCGATTCGTCGATCGCCTTCCTCGGGACCGGTGAGACGGTGCAGGACATCGAGCGCTTCGAGCCGAGCGGCTTCATCTCCCGACTGCTCGGGATGGGGGATCTCAAACAGCTGTCCGAGCGCGTCGAGCGCGCGATGGTCGAGACGCAGGACGCCGACGAGGACTGGGACCCCGAGGACATCATGCGGGGGAAGTTCACGCTGAAGGACATGCAAAAACAGATGGAGGCGATGAACCGGATGGGTCCCCTCGATCAGGTCCTCGACATGATCCCCGGTCTCGGCGGCGGCCTGATGGATCAGCTCCCCGACGACGCCATGGACGTCACGCAGGACCGGATGCGCTCGTTCGAGGTCGTGATGGACTCGATGACGGACGACGAACTCGAAAACCCCCGATCGGTCGGCGCGAGCCGGATCCGGCGCATCGCCCGCGGCAGCGGCAAGGACGAGGAGACGGTCCGCGAACTGCTCCAACAGCACAAGATGATGGATCAGACGCTCAAGCAGTTCCAGGGCATGGGCGACGGCGACATGAAGCGGATGATGAAGAAGCTCGAGAACCAGGGCGGCGGTGGCGGCGGCATGGGCGGCATGGGCCCCTTCGGCTGAGCCGTGGCCACGACGACTCGGTTGGCCCGCCTCCGAAGCGCCGACGCGCTGGTGCTGACGGCGCTGCTTTGGTTTCTCGCCAAGGTGCTCCGGTACGCCTTTCCGCCGCTCTTCGGCACCTTCCGCGGCACGTTCGGCGTCTCGAACGCCGCGCTCGGGGCGACCTTTTCGGCGCTGATGCTCGCGTACGCCGCGATGCAGTTTCCCGCGGGGGCGTTCGCCGACCGCCTCGGTTCGGTTCGCGTGATCGTTGCGGGCACGCTCGTCGCCGCGTTCGGGTCGCTCTGGGTCGCCCTCGCGCCCTCGTTCGCCGCGTTCGAGTCGCTCCCGCTCGTCCCCTCCCCGGCGTTCGTCGCGCTCGTCCTCGGCGTCGTCCTCATCGGCCTCGGAACCGGCGTCCACAAGACCGTCGCCGTCCGCCTCCTGTCGGCGATCCACCCCGAGCGGACCGGCCGGGCGCTCGGCGTGCTCGACACCGTCGGGACGTTCGGCGGCGTCGTCGCCCCCGCCGCGGTCGTCGCGCTCTCGGGCGCGGCCGACTGGCGGGCGCTCTTTCTCGCGAGCGGCGTCGTCGGCCTCCTGCTGATCGGCCTGTTCGCCCGCCGCGTCCCGCGACGGCTGCCGGCCGGAAACGACGCCACGGACGGGGCGGCGGATCGACCGTGGCGCGAATACGCGGCGCGGTTCGCCGACCGACGGTTCGCCGCGTTCGTCGCCGCGACCGTGTTCTTCTCCGTCGCCTACAACGGCGTCGTGGCCTTCCTCCCGCTCTTTCTGACCGACGGTGCCGGCCTCTCGGAGGGCTTCGCCGGGATGCTGTACAGCGGCCTGTTCGCCGTCAGCGTCGTCCAGTTGGGGACCGGCGACCTCAGCGACCGGCTCGGACGGCTTCCGGTGATGGCCGCGATGCTCGCGCTCGCGACCGTCGGACTCGGCCTCCTGCTCGTCGCCACGACGCCGCTTTTCATCGCCGCCGGCGTCCTCCTGTTCGGAGTCGGAGGTCACGGCTACCGCCCCGTTCGCGGGTCGTACCTCGTCGCCGTCATCCCGAGAGCGGACACGGGCGGGACGCTGGGAATCGTCCGGACCGCGCTCATGGTCGTCGGGGCGATCTCGCCGGCGGTCGTCGGCCTGCTCTCCGATCTGGCGGGCTTCGGCGCCGCGTTCGCCGCGCTCCTCGTCGCCGCGTGCCTCTCGGTGGCGGGCGTCGCCGTCCTGCTCGCGGATCGGATGCTGCGCGAGCCCGCCGGCTCCGTTTCGTCGGAGGCCGACGGTCGAGGGTGACCCCCTCGCGCCCTCGTCACACGTTCGTACACGCCTGACTTTTAACGCTCGCGCACGTCCCACTCGGTATGACGATTCGCGAGGTCGCCGTCGCCGCCTACCGGGAGGCGCTCCCCGTGCTCGCGCTCAGCGCGGTCGGCGGGCTGTTCGCCGGCGCGGTGCTCGGCGGGATGGAGGAGGAACTCCGCGTCGTTCCCGGTCTCCTGGTGCTCGTCCCGGCGCTCCTCGCCACGCGCGGAAACGTCTACGGGTCGCTCGGCGCGCGGCTCGCCACCGGGCTTCACCAGGGACTCGTCGATCCGCACCTGTCGCTGGATGACAGGCGGATCCGCAACGCCGTCGCGGCCGCCCTGGCGAACGGCGTCCTCGTCAGCGTCTTCGCGGCGGTGCTGACGCACCTGTTTCTCGTCGCGCTGTCGCGGCCGGCGGCGTCGATGCTCACGCTCGTCGGGATCGCTCTCATCGCCGGCGTCGTCTCGGGGGTTCTGCTCACCGCCGCCGTGTTGAGCGTCGTCTTCTACGGCTACCGTCGGGGGCTGAACCCCGACACGCTCGCGGGACCCGTCGTCACCACGACCGGCGACCTCGTCGGTATCGCGACGATGCTGTTCGCGGCGCGCGTCGTCCTCGCGCTGGGTGGTGGCTGAGATGGGGGCCGCGGGCACCGCCGACGCGAACTGGGAGGTTCGAACCATCATGGAGACGATGCTCCCCGTGTTGACGGTGCTGACCGTCGTCGAACTCGCGAGCGGGCTCGTGCTCGACACGTTCGAGGGGACGCTGCTTCAGTACCCCTCGCTCTTGGTGCTCGTGCCGGTCACCATCGGAATGGCCGGCAACCTCGGGAGCATCCTCGCGGCGCGGCTCTCGACCGCGCTCCACCTCGGCCTGCTGCAGTTCGGCCCGGAGAACGACGCGCTCGTCGGCAACGCCCTCGCCACCGTGGCCCTGTCGCTCACGATCTTTCCGCTGGTCGGCGCTGGCGCGTGGATCGTCCAGACGATCGTCGGCGGCTCGGAACTCGGCCTCGGGACCGTCGTCCTCGTCGCCTTCACGAGCGGGGCGGTGTTGGCGATCCTGGCCATCGTCGTCACGTTCGTCACCACGTACGCCGCCTACCGCCTCGAACTCGATCCCGACGACGTGGTGATCCCGGTCGTCACGAACACCTGCGACGTGCTGGGGGTGCTCGTGCTGTTCGGCGCGGTGCGGCTTTTCGTCTAGCCCCTCCCGATCGACGCCCATTTGTCAGTCCGTTCCCGAGCATCCCCCGTGCAGTCCGTCGCGCAGGCGCTCGACTGGTCGCTCGCCGCGGAGGTCGCCCTGCGCGTCGTCAAAATCGCCGTCGCCATCGGCGTCGGCGTCTTTCTCGCGAACGTCGCCGTCGCCTTCGGCGCGGTGCGGTACGTCACGTGGCTCGCGTACCCGCTGACGAGGCCCGCGAACCTCCCGCGGGAGGTCGGGACGGCGATCCTGACCACGACCGCGTCGACGACGGCGGGCTACGGGATGCTCGCGGAGTTCCGCGACTCGGGCATGCTGGACGACCGCGCGACGCTCGTCGCCGTCACCATCAACACGTTCTTCGGCTTCGCCCAGCACATCTTCACCTTCTACGGGCCCGTCCTGATCCCGATCCTCGGCCTCCGCGTGGGGCTCATGTACGTCGGCGCGCGGGCGGCCATCGCGCTCGGCATCACCCTCGCCGGCATCCTCGCCGGCGCGCTCTTTCTCTCCGAGCGCAACGTGAACCCGGACGCCGTCCCCGAGGAACTGGACGCGCCGGACCGCGAGTCGCGGCCGACGCGCGAGAAGATCCGCGGGGCGGCGACGAGCACGTCGAAGACGCTGCGTCGCATCGTCCCCCGACTCGCCGTCGTCTACGCTCTCGTGACGCTGCTCGTGGAGACGTACGACCTCGCGGCGCTGACCGCCGCGGCCGAACCGCTGACGACGCTGCTCGGCCTGCCGGGCGCGGCCGTCCCCGTCGTCGCCGTCTTCGCGTTCGACACGACGGCAGGCGCGGTCGCCATCGCGCCGCTCGTCGGCGAGGCGTTCACGCCGCGGCAGGCGGTGGCGACGATGCTCATCGGCGGCATCGTCTCCTTCGCCGTCTCGACGTTCAAACGCTCCGTGCCGTTCCAGTACGGCATCTGGGGCGCCAGCTTCGGATCGAAGGTCGTCGCGGTCAACACCGCGCTGAAAGTCGTCTTCATCGGCGGCGCCGTCGCCGTGCTGCTCGCGCCGTAGCCGTCGTTCGGTACCGACTGCCGCCGCCCGTCACCGGCAGTCACCACTCGTCACCGGCTATCACCATCTACAACCGCCTATCACCGTCTACCACCGACTGTCGCCACCGACCGCCGGCTCTTCGTCGACGCGACTCCGCCAGTCGTCAGTCTGCCGGCGCGTCACTCGCGCCGTCGGTCGGGATCGACGGGCCGGCCGTCCTCGGTCGGCGGGGCGATGTGGTCGACGAACTCCTCGACCGTCGGCTCGCGGACCGCGACGTGTACCTCCACGTCGCCGAGTTCGTCGGGATTGCCGACGGCGAAGTTGACGACGCCGCGGAAGGCGGCCTGCTTTTTCAGCGCGAACGAAAAGCCGTCCTCGGTCCGGCGCTTCCCGAACTCCCGGCGGGCGGTGTCGAGGATCGCCTGCTCGTGCAGCAGGTCGGAGAAGTGGTCCAGCGAGTGAGCCTCCGCGACGATGCGCCCCGACTCGTGCGCCACCTCGGCGTTGGGAAAGAGGTTCCGGACGGCGTCGGCGACGCGGTCCGTCACCTCGGTGTCGCGGACCGGCGCGACGATCCGGACGTCGACGCTGTAGATCACCGCCGCTCCACCTCCGCGGTCTCCGACTCCTCTTTCGACGCCGACGCGGCCGCCGGTCGGAGGATCTCCCGGATCCGCGCGCGGAACGCCTCCAGCGTGTCCGTGTTCTCGACGACCACGTCCGCGCGCTCCATCGCCGCCGCCATCCCGAAGCCGAGTTCGCGCTCGTCGCGCTCGCGGAGGCTCTCGCCGCCGTCGTCCTCCGATCTGTCCCGTCCGCGATCCGCGACGCGCTCGCGACGGAGTTCGAACGGCGCTTCGACGCTCACGAGCAGGAACGCGTCGGCGAACGCCTCTTCGAAGCGGTCGACCTCGACGTCGGAGCGGATCCCGTCGACGAGCACGGCGTCGTTCGCCGTCAGTCGCTCCTCGACGAGCGGGAGCGACCGCGCGGCGATGGCGTCGGGACCGTCTTCCTCGCGGAGGGCCTTCGCGACGCGGCCGTGGTCCTCGGCGGGGTCCAGACCGCGCTCGCGGCACGCCCGGCGGATGACGTCGCCCATCGTCACCACGGGGATCCCCAGCTCGCGGGCGACCGCGGCGGCTTCGCCCTTCCCGCTCCCGGGCAGGCCGACGGTTCCGATGACTCTCATCGCTCTCCGCTACTGGGGTCGCGAACTTAGGTCTGCTGTTCGTTCGCGACGCTTTTCCCCCCGCGCGACCTTCCGGACGGCATGAGCGAGCGGTCCCTGCTGGTGCGCGCGCTGTGGTTCGTCCTCGTCGGCTGGTGGGCGACCCCGGCGGTGGTCAACGTCGTCTGGTTCCTGAACGCGACGGTCGTGCTCATCCCCCTCGGGATCAAACTCACGAACCTCGTTCCGACCGTGTTGTCGCTGAGAGAGCCGCGGGCGACGGCCGCGCCGGAGGCGGCGCGGCGACAGCACCCCCTCCTCGTCCGGGCGATCTACTTCGTCCTCGTCGGCTGGTGGCTGAGTTGGCTCTGGGCGAACGCGGCCGCCTTCCTCGCGGTGACGATCGTCGGCCTGCCGATCGCGTACTGGCTGTTCAACCGCCTGCCGTACGTGACCTCGCTGTACCGATTCGACGGCTGATCGAACCCAAATCGCTTTTTAGGTCGGATCGTCTCTGACCGATAGAGGGCACGTAGCTCAGTCTGGATAGAGCGTCGGACTTCTATCCTCGGCAGCGCCGCTGTCGGGGGGAGACATCCGACGGTCGTGGGTTCAAATCCCATCGTGCTCGTCCACCTTTTTTCCCCTCGGGTGCGCTTCGCGCACCGCTCGGGCAAAAAATCTGGACCAAAAAAGGCCGCTCGCTCCCTGCGGTCGCTCGCGGTTCGATCCGCTTGTGATATCTAAAACGGACTTTCCCCTCGGATGCGCTTTGCGAACCACTCGGGCAAAAAATCTGGACCGAAAAATGCCGCTCGCTCCCTGCGGTCGCTCGCGGTTCGACCTCCGCGCTCTCGGTGAACCCGCCCCCGCTTCGCTCAGGCGGATTCGACTTCCGCGAAGCGGTACGTCCGCCGGCGCGCGTCGGTGAGGCACGGGCGTTCCTCGACCACGTCGCACGCGCGCAACTCGTCGACGGCGCGCCTCACGCTGTCGCGCGAGAGCCCGCTCTCCTCGATCAGGGCCGATTGCGAGAGCGCGCGTTCGTGTTTCAGGACGGTGTACACGAGCCGCGCGCTCACGGACTGCCGCGCGACGCAGGCGCGGCCCGCCGCCTCAGCCATTCCGACCGTCCTCGGCGAGGAGTTCGTCGAACAGCGACTCGACGCGCCGCTCGATCTCGTCGCGGATCTCGCGGACGCCAGCCGGCTCCCGACCGTCGGGGTCGTCGAGACCCCAGTCGCGGTTCTCGCCGTTCCACGCCGCCGGGCAGACGTTCTCCGCGGAACACCCCATCGTGATCACGAGGTCCACCGCCCGCAGTTCCTCGGGCGTGACCTCGCGCGGCGTCCGTTCCGAGAGGTCGAACCCCTCCTCTCGCATGACCTCGACCACCTCCTCGTGGACGTGCTCTGCGGGCTGCGTCCCCCCGCTCACGATCTCGATCCGTTCCTCGGCGTCCCGATCGGCCCGCTCCCGCTCGGCGAACGCCGTCGCCATCTGACTCCGTCCCGCGTTCTGAACGCAGACGAATGCGACCTTCATACCTGCAGACTGGCGAGTACCGGGAAATGGTTTGCGCTCGGAACCTACTGTGAACTATTGTTTCACGGGGTGCTCCCGCGGCCGTCGAACGCCGATCCTCGCGGGCTGGACCGCTCGAGCCGGAAACCGTCCCGTCGCGGCCCTATCGATCGTACTATCGGAGCGACTCTCTCAAATGTCAACCGTACGAATAGTTATCCGTCGTCGCGGTGAATCCGAATCCGCCATGGAGGACACACCGGACTCCGCGGGTGACACTCGGCCGCTCGACATAAACCGCGTCCTCGACCTCTTCGACGGCGAGGAGCTGCCGGCGACCACCGACGAGATCCGCTCGGCGTTCGGCGACGTGGAGGTTTCGTACCCCGGCGGCGGCTCCGAATCCCTCGGTGCCGTGTTCGACGCCTCCGGGGACGAAACGTATCGAACGGTCGACGATCTCCAGCTCGCGGTGCTGAACGGCGTGCGGCGGAACGCGGTGGGCCGCCCGCGGTACAGCGATCGGGATCCGCCCACGCTGGGCGAAGGGAGGGACCTGGAGCATTCATTCTAAGCTCCTTCGGCCCGAACGTTGAACAGCGCCCCCGACGACATCTCCTTCCGATGCCCGAGTACAGCGTCCACGAACCCGACTTCTCGGGAACGACCGAAGAGGAGTGGAGCGCGCCGCGCGAGCACGACTTCGAGACGGACGACCTCTCGGAGATCGCGACGCACTTCGTCCTCTCGTCGTCGGGGTTCGACGATCCGGCAAAGTTCGAGGTTCTGAAGCTCCCCGTCGTCGACCCCGGCGGCGACCTCAACGCCCACGCGCTGAAGACGGCCTACAGCGGCGGCCACAGCGTCGAGCGGATCGACGGCATCGACGACGACGCGAAGGATCGGGCGAAGTCCGTGCTGGAGGATCTGGCCGGGGAGTTCGACGACCTCAAACTCGGCGACGACGGCTAACGGGAGGGATCCGGTCGCCCGCGATCGACGGATGACGGGTTCCGGCCCGACGCCGGTTCACCCCTCGTCAGTCGGCGTCACCGACGGTTCGACCTCCGCGGACGCGCCGTCGGAGATCGCGAACAGGACGACGCCGAGGACCGTCCAGGCGCCGATGATCAGCCACTCGTAGGGCCACGCGAGCGCCGACTCGCCGCCCGGCAGGTACAGCGTGACGAAAAAGAGGGTAATGAGGAGGCCGAACGCCCCGACGGCGTACCCGCCGGGGATTCGAAGGGGCCGCTCCATCTCCGGCTCGCGGTACCGCAGCACGAGAAACGAGATCACGACGAACAGCCACGCGACCACGATGCCGAGCCCGCCGGCGTTGACGACCCAGACGAGCATCTCCTCGCCGAACAGGGGGGCGAACGCGGCGGTGCCGCCGACGAGGAGCACCGCGTTCGTGGGCGTGCCGTGTTCGGGGTGCAGCCGCGCCAGCCTGCTCGGGAGCATTCCCGACTCCGCCAGCGCGAAGACCGCGCGGCTCCCGCCGATGATGAACGCGTTCCAGCTCGTGAGGATGCCCGCGACGCCCGCCAGCGCCATGATCCGGCCGACCGTGACGCTCCCGAAGAGCGCCGACATGGCGGCCGCGGCGGGGAGCGGACTCTCGACGAGCGCCGCGCCGGGCAGCGCCCGCCCGGCGGCCCAGATGACCGCGATGTAGAACAGCGCCGCGCAGGCGACCGCGGCGAGGAGCAGGTACGCGAGGTACTTCGAGGACATGTCGGCCTCCTCGGCCGCCTGGGGGATGACGTCGAACCCGACGAACATGAACGGCGTCATGAGCGCGACGGTGAACACGCCGGCCAGCCCCGCGTCGGCGAACGACGCGTCGCCCGTCGGTGCGCCGTTCGCCGCCCCGCCGGCGACGAGCGTGACGCCCGCGAGCGCGATGACGACCGTGAGAACCGCCTGCACCTGCGCCGCCGGGCGGACGCCGACGTAGTTCATGTACGTCATGGCGATCGACGCGAGGAGGCCGACGGCGACCCAGGTTCCGTAGACGGGCTCGCCCGCGACCCGCCACAGTTCGAGGCTGTCGAACCCCGGAACGAGGTACGCGAGCGCCGACGGCAGCGCCACCGCCTCGAAGGCGACGACGCTCACGTAGCCGAGGACGATCGCCCACGTGCAGACGAACGAGCCGACGGGCCCGAGCGCCCGCAGGCTGTAGGCGTGCTCGCCGCCCACGTAGGGCATCGCCGAGGCGAGTTCCCCGTAGATGATGCCGACCGTTCCGACGAGCACTCCGCCGAGGACGAACGCGAGTATCGAGCCGAGCGCGCCCGCCTCGTCTATCCAGTAGCCGGTCTGAATGATCCATCCCCAGCCGATCATCGCCCCGAACGCGAGCACGAAGACGTCCCGTTTCGAGAGCACCCGCTTGAGTCCGTGTTCCGATTCCATGGGTGGTATACTCACACGCTCCGAACGGAGTCCGATATATGTTGCGGACGTCGGACGCCGTCTCGAAATCCCGTAACGAATCGGAGGATACCGCCGTCGCTCGCGGCGCGAGCGGCGGAAAGAAAGCGAATCGTCGGTTCGGCGTGCGGGTCCTGCGGCGTCGGCCGCGGGCGGGGGCTCAGGTGTGGTCGGTCCCGACCGTTTTCACATCGCGCCGCCCATGCCGCCCATGCCGCCCATGCCACCCATGCCGCCGCCCATTCCGCCGGCGGGCATGTCGTCGCCGTCGTCGTCGTCGCCGACCTGACCGCCCGAGAGGTCGCCCGCGGCGATCACGTCGTCGATCCGGAGGATCATGACGGCGGCCTCGGTGGCCGACTCGATGGCCTGCGTCTTCACGCGGAGCGGCTCGACGACGCCCTCCGCTTCCATGTTGATCACGTCGCCCGTGTAGGCGTCGAGACCGGCGTCGAACTCGCCGCCGTCGTGGCGCGCGCGGAGGTCGACCAGCGAGTCGATGGGGTCGAGGCCGGCGTTCTCGGCGAGCGTGCGCGGGATGACTTCGAGCGCGTCGGCGAACGCCTCGACGGCCAGTTGCTCGCGGCCGCCGACGGAGTCGGCGAAGTCGCGGAGCTGCAGCGCGAGTTCGGTCTCGGGCGCGCCGCCGCCGGGCAGCACCTTACCGTCCTGCAGCGTCGTGCGGACCACGCCGAGGGAGTCCTCGATGGCGCGTTCGACCTCGTCGACGACGTGCTCCGTCCCGCCGCGGAGGACGAGCGTGACGGACTTCGCCTCCTCGACGTCCTCGACGAAGATGCGCTCGTCGCCGCCGATGTCCTTCTGGGCGACGGAGCCGGCGAAGCCGAGGTCGTCCTCGGAGAGATCGTCGAGGCTCGAAACGACGCGGCCGCCGGTCGATCGGGCGACGCGCTTCAGGTCGCTGTCCTTCGCCCGGCGCACCGCGAGGACGCCCGCCTTCGCGAGGTAGTGCTGGGCCATGTCGTCGATGCCGTCGCCGACGAAGACGGCGTCCGCGCCGACGTCGACGAGCTTGTCGACCAGTTCCTTCAGCTGCTTTTCCTCTTGGTCGAGGAACTGCTGGAGCTGGTCGGGGTCGGTGACGTTGACTTCGGCGTCGATCTCCGTCTCCTTGATCTCGAGCGCGCCGTCGAAGGCCACGACGTTCGCGTCCTCCACCATGTAGGGCATGTTCTCGTCGACGCGCTCCTTGTCGACGATGACGCCCTCGATGAGCTCGGAGTTGTCGATCGAACCGCCGACGACCTTCTCGACGCTCACGTTCTCGGTGTCGATCCCGTCGTCGTCGGCCACGGCCACCACGGCGTCGACGACGAGCTCGGCGAGCTGATCCTTGGCGCTCTCCGCGCCCTTGCCCGTCATCGCCGTCGAGGCGATCTCGACGAGCGTCTCGCGGTCGTCCTCGCTCACGTCGATGGCCTGCTCGTCGAGGATCTCCTTCGCCTTCTCGGCGGCCTGTCGGTACCCCTGCGCGACGGTCGTCGCGTGGATCTCCGATTCGAGGAGCTCCTCCGCCTGATCGAGGAGTTCACCGGCGATGACGACCGCGGTCGTCGTGCCGTCGCCGACCTCGTTCTCCTGGGTCTCGCTCACCTCGACGATCATGTTCGCCGCCGGGTGGTCGATGTCCATCTCCTTCAGGATGGTGACGCCGTCGTTCGTGACGACGACCCCGCCCGAGGAATCGACGAGCATCTTGTCCATCCCTTTCGGACCGAGCGTCGTCCGAACGGCCTCGGCGACGGCCTTCCCGGCCGTGATGTTCATCGACTGTGCGTCCCGCCCGGAGGTGCGCTGGCTTTCCTCCGAGAGTACGATCATGGGCTGGTTACCCATTCGTCGCTGAGCCATAGTCACTCCGGGATTGTTTGTGATTCTATAAAAAACCTTCGGTATACGGCGTGCGAAATCGGGGCACGGAGGCGAGGTGGAAACCAGTCACGCCGCAGACGCGACGCCCGCGGCGGGGTTTCAGGCGTTCGACGAGCGGTTCCGTGGCTTCGGCCGGCCGTTCACCAGTTGCACGCCGAGCAGGACGAACGCGACCCCGAGAGGCGTCCCGAGGACCGCCCACGACAGTTCGGTGCTGACGCCCGAGCCCACGGTCACCTCCAGGATCCACGAGCCGACGAGCGCGACCGGGAGCGCGGCGACGAGGAGCACGGATGCGAGTCGCGTGACGGTGCTCGCGCGCGGGAGCGTTATTCCCAGCGGGATGCCGCCGCCGAGTACGGCGAAGTACCCGATCAGGATCGCGAGGCCGTCGGGGGACGTCGGCGTCCGGGCACCCCCGGTGAACGGTTCGGCGACCGACCCCGCCGCGAGGGCGAGCAGTCCGATCGCGACGGCGAGGATACCCGCGGTCGCGGGCCCGGCGGTTCCGTCGGTGTACCGGAGGAAGACGCCGTACAACCCCCCCAAGAGCAGGAGGAAACTGGTGACTTCCGGGAGCGACGTTGTCATGGCGGCCGGTGCAACGGGGAGCAGGGACCCGACGGCGTCTTCGACGACGGGCAGGAGCGCGAACAGCGCCCCCCCGAGGATCGCCGCGAGTCCCGCTCTTCGCGTCAACGTCGATTCGAACGACGACCGTCGAATCGATGGCGTGTCGTGTCGTGTCATACGAAGTACTCGATCTCGACTCAATTTCGAGCCGCTGGCAGTGTGGTTCTGTTTCAGTAATAAATAGTTACCCATCTAAAACTGCCGTTAACCGGACGTTTAGGCACGAATTAGCGAATTTCAGGAAGAAATGACTGTCTTCTCGAAACGAATCCGGAAAACGGTTACCCCGACGGCCGGATGTCGAACCCGCCGGTGAGGTCGTTGTGTTTTCGTTCGAGGAACGAGTACACCGCACCGTGCGGTGCGCCGTCGAGGATCATTCCGGCGGCTCGTCGGACCGCCTCGACCTCCTCCGGCTGGCCGATGATGCCGAGCGTCGCCCCGTAAATGACGACCTCCGCGCCCGTGAGTTCCTCCATCAGTTCGCGCGTTCTGCCGTTCTCGCCGATGAGTCGGCCCTTCTGGCGGTGGAGGTCGTTCTTGTTTCGCGTCTGATCGGCGAGGTCGATGAGGTCGAACATCCGCATCTCGTCGTCGAGCAGCGAGAGGGCGGACCCGGGCGCGAAGCCGCGGCCGATGGCCCGGACGATGTCCGGCGCGATCATTCCGGTCACCGGATCGCCGACCGAGTCGATCGCGACCGCCCCGTTCTCCGAGTCGATGTCGAGGCGGACCTCGGCGCGACGTTCGATCTCGCGCATGGTCTCGCCGCCGTCACCGATGAGGGCACCGATGCGGTCCTGCGGAACCTTCACGTGTTGCATACGCCCGCTACCCCTCCGAGCCGTTTAAGCGTTTTTTCGTCGGCGCTCGCCGGAGGTGATCTCCTCGGGGTTCAATCGGAGTGCTCCGCGATCGCCTTCGCGATGGTGTCGACACCGACGTTCTCCCACTCGTGGTCGTAGTGTGCGCCCTCGCGCTCCTGTGCGCTCGGCGCGACGCGGAGGAACTCGGCCTTCTCGCGCGCCTGCGGAATCGTCCGTCCGCCGCAGTAGCTCAGCCCCGACTGGATGCCCGCGGCGAACTCGGCGACGACCTCCGCCACCGGACCCTTGTAGGGCGTGAGGCCCTCGACGCCCTCGTCGGCGCGAACCTCGTTCTCCTTGTCCGTCCGCTCCTCCGCCGCCGCCGTCGTGGCCATGCCGCGCGAGCGCTTGTACCGGATGCCGTCCCGCTCAATGACTGCGCCCGGCGACTCCTCCGCCCCGGCGAACAGGCTCCCCATCATCACCGTGTCCGCGCCGGCCATCAGCGCCTTCACCGCGTCGCCGGACGTGCGGATCCCCCCGTCGGCGACGACGGTGACGCCGAGGTCGCGGGCGACCGCCGCGCAGTCGTCCACCGCCGTGAGTTGCGGGACGCCGGCACCCGCCACCTTTCGGGTCGTACAGTGCGACCCGGGACCGATGCCGACCTTCACGCAGTCGGCACCGGCGGCGTACAGGTCTTCGACGCCCGCCGCCGTCGCCACGTTGCCGACGACGAGGTCCGCCGCGGGGAACTCCGCGCGGATCCGCTCGACGGCGTCGAGGCACTTTTCGAGGTGGCCGTGCGCCACGTCCACCACCACCGCGTCCGTCCCCGCATCGACGACGGCCTCGGTGCGGTCGAGGTAGTCCTCGTTGACGCCGACGGCCGCGCCGACCTTCTCGCCCGCGGCCTTCACCGCGCGAACCTCTTCGGCCTGCTCGTCGATGGTCAGAAATCGGTGGATCGTGCCGAACCCGCCGACGCGCGAGAGCGCGGTCGCGAGATCTGACTCCGTCACCGTGTCCATCGGCGCGCTCAAAAGCGGCGTGTCGAGCCGGACGTTCGGGGTGAGATCGGTCGAGAGGTCGACGTCGCTCCGGCTGTCCACCGGCGATCGCTGCGGGACCAGCAGTACGTCGCCGTACGACAGGCCGACTCTGAGAGTATCCATACCGCCGCACCTCTAGCCGCTCACGCCGGTTAACGCCACCGGTTCCCTTCAGCGGCTGCGAATCGCTCTCGGCGGCAGCGCTCACAGGGCACGCGGTCGAAGCCGCTCTCGCTCGGCCGCGGTCAACCGGTACGGCGCGACCGCCTCCGCGACGCTTCCCTCCGGTCGACGGGACTGGTGCGCGTCGAGGAAGTCCGCGATCCGCTCCGCGGCGTACTCTTTCAGCTCCCCCGTCAGCAACGTCCCCTCGCGGTACTCCCGCGCGAGGCGCTCGACGGTCGCGTCGTCGTCCTCGAAGAAGTAAAACAGGAGCTGGTACGCCACGTCGACCGCCGGATCGCCGCCCTTCTCGCGGTGTTCGGCCACGTCCGCGCGACCGCCGGAGCGGGCGTACCGCATCACCTTCTCGCGCACCGTCTCGCGGTCGTCAGTGAGGAGGATGCTCGGCTCCTCGTCGCTGGTGCTCATCTTCCCCCCGCCGCCGCTCAGCCGGGGGAGGAACTTCGACAGGAGCGCGCCGGGTTTGTCGACGCCGTACCGCCGTTTGGCGGCGACGTCGCGCGAGACGCGAACGTGCGGGTCCTGATCGACGGCGATGGGGACGAGCGTCGGGTGCCGCCCGCGGACGAGCTGCGGCAGGAGGAGGTGCGCGGTCTGGACCGCCGGGTAGAACGAGAGCCCGACGTTCGGCGGCTCGCCGTAGGTCGCGTTCACCGTCGCCTGCGTGATCTCCTTCGCGAACGTCGCCGCGAGCGGGTAGATCACGTCCGCGTCCGCGGTGTCGACGACGATGCGCGTCCGCGCCGGATCGAACCCGACCGCGACGAGGTCGCGGACGTTCTCGCGGGTGTGTTCGCGTATCTCGTCGAACGTGAGGTCCTTCGCGAAGTACTTCTCGTCGTCCGAAAGCGGCACGTAGACGTGCGCGCCCGTCTCCTCCTGGAGCCACTTCGCGAAGTAAAAGGGCAGGATGTGCCCGAGGTGCATCGGCCCGGAGGGCCCGCGACCGGTCACGATCGACGTCGGCCGGCCGGCCGCCGCGGCCTCCGCGAAGCGGTCGACGTCGCGGCCGGCGTAGAACACCCGTCGGCGGAGCAGCGGGTGCGGGGGCCGGGGGAACTTCGAGAGCTGTTCGTCGGTCAGCGCGTCCGCGCCGAAGCGATCGAGGAGGCGGTCGTAGTCGACCTCGCCTTCGACCGCGTAGGGCGTGACGGTGAAATCTGGCATCGGTTGATCTGGTGGGTTGGACTGGTGGGCGGATCTGGTGGGTTGGACTGGTGGGCGGATCTGGTGGGTTGGACTGGTAGGCGGATCTGGTGGGCCGAACCGGTCGAATAGCCGTCGAACACGACGGAGCCACAGAAGAACGGAGCGAGCGTCCGACCCGACCGCGCCGGGTTACGCCGCGACGCGGGCGAGGGCGGCACCCTCCGCTCCCGGAGGGGAGCGCCACCAGCGCCAGCGCGTGCCGCGGACGGGCATAGTCACCTCGAGGTACCCGGCCGGTCGATATGAGGGTTTCGCCGACCGCGCCCCGTCGCGGCGGGTTTCGTCGCCACCGACACGAACTACCTCCGACGGCTCGTCGGCACCGCCGAATGACCGAAACCGAGATCCGCGAACTGAAGACGGAACCGGAGTGGCGCGCCGCGTTCCCCGTGATGAGACAGCTCCGAACCCATCTCGACGCGGACGAGTTCGTCTCGCTCGTCCGCGGGATGCGCGGCGACGGGTACCGACTCTTCGCGCTGGCCGCCGAAGGCGACGACGCCGGCGACCGGGAGGTCGTCGCCCTCGTCGGGGTCGGAATCTCGACGAACATGTACCACGGCAGGCACGCCTGGGTGTACGAACTCGTCACCGACGCGGACCACCGATCGAAGGGATACGGGGGGCGCTTGCTCTCGTTCGTCGAGGAGTGGGCCGCGAAGGAGGGGTGCGAGCGACTCGCGCTCTCGTCCGGGCTGCAACGCGCCGACGCGCACCGGTTCTACGAGGAGCGAGCGGAGATGGACCGGGCGAGCTACGTGTTCACGAAGCCGCTCTAGCGTTCCGATTTCTCCGACCCGTCGAGGTCTGCTTCGGGATCCGGCTCCGCGTCGGTCACGTACTCGTACAGCGTGTCGTCGGTGACGTCGACGCCCTGTCGCGAGAAGAAGTTCGCCACGTTCGTACAGTCCCGTCGCAGAAACTCGTCGGCGTTCGGGTGGTGGACCGTGACGGCCTGTCCGAGGTCGATGATCACGAGTTCCCCGTCGTGGACGATCATGTTGTACTCCGAGAGATCGCCGTGGACCAGCCCCGCGCCGTGCAGCCGCCGCATGTACTCCCTGACGACTTCGTGCGCCGTCTCGGGGTTTTCGACTCGCACTTCGGTGAGGCGGCGGGCGCGCTCTTCGACCAGCCCCACGAGCTCCATCACGAGGACGTTCCGCTCGACCGCGACGGGCTCGGGAACGCGCACGCCCGCCCGTCGGGCGCGGTCGAGGTTCGCGAACTCCTTTTGCGTCCACGCGAGGACGACTTCCTTCTTGTCGGAGGCGATCCCCTCGAATCGGGGGTCGCCTTCGAGGTAGTCGCGCATGTGCCGGAAGTTCGAGGCGTTGATGCGGTAGATCTTGACCGCGACGTCGCGCCCCTCGTCCCCGAGCGCCTCGTAGACGTTGGCCTCCTTGCCCGTCGAGATCGGGCCGCCGAACGCCTCGATGTGGCCGTCCTGGACGAGTTTGTAGATGGCCGCGAAGGTGGCGTCGTCGAAGACCGACTGTTCGACCTTGAACTGATCGGCGTCCTTGATGCGCTTTCTGAACTCGTCGAACTCGCGATCCCGTCGTCGGGCGATGCGGTCGGCCTCCGTGTCGGAGACGTCGATCTCCTCCCACTCGTCGCCGAACCCCTCGCCCGCTTCGGGGTCGACCAGGCCGAACTCGTCGGTCATCCGTTCGCCCGTCCGAACGCCCGGGATAAGAGAGGGGCAGGCGAGCGTTCGCTCGGTCGTTCGCAATCGATCGACGACGGCGCGGCGCGACGCGTGGCGGTGAACACGGCGGTTACTGGATGTGGCCTTCGCGGCGGAGTTGGTCGGCGTCGGCCTTCTCGTAGCGCCAGGTGATGTCGGCCTTTTCGTCCTGCCAGTCCCACGGCTCGACGAGCACCACGTCGCCCTCGCGGATCCAGATGCGCTTTTGCATTCGTCCCGGGATTCGGGCGGTTCGCTCCGTCCCGTCCGCACAGCGCACTTTCACGCGGTTCGCGCCGAGCATGTTCGTCACCGTCGCGAACACCTCGTCGTCGTCGGGCATTCGGAGGTCCCGCCTGCCTTCGTTCTCGCTCATGTGCGTGGGATTCGACCTCGCGACGTTTAACGTTTTTCGACCCCTAGTCCGTCGATCGAACCTTCTCGCGGCCGGGGGCGATCAACTCGTCGAGGTACTCCGCGAGCGCGCTCTTCGCGTCCGCCGGGTGGAGTTCGCCCGATTCGAGATCCGCCGCCAGCGACTCGTAGTCCTCGTAGACGAGGTCGCCGCCGTACTTCTCCGGGCGCTCGACGACGACCCGGTCGAGCCGGGGGAAGACGTGGTACTCGAAGAGCTGGAGCACCGGGTTCTCCCGGTCGTTGCCCTCGTCGTCCGGCTCGGGGTCGCGCGTCGGCGGGCAGTACGCCTTGTTCACCTTCTCGCGTATGTCGTCGGTCGAGTCCTCCATGGAGATGGTGATCCCCTCCGACGAGGACATCTTGCCGACGCCGGTCGAGAGGTCCGCGATCAGCGGCGTGTGCAGGCACGTCGGTGAGGTCGCGCCGACGCTCGGCAGCGTGTCGCGGGCGAGCATGTGAACCTTCCGCTGCTCCATCCCGCCGATCGCGAGGTCCACGTCGAGGTAGACGATGTCCAGCGCCTGCATCAGCGGGTACACCGCCTGCGACACCTTCACCGTCTCGCCGCTTTTGATCTCGGCCATCGCGCGCTCGGCGCGCGCCATCGACGTCTCCAGTTCGAGCGCGTGCAGGTCGAGCACGTACTCGCGATCGAACTGGAACTCGGAACCGAGGACGAACTCGGTCCTCTCCTCGTCGAGCCCGTACGCGACGAACTGCTCCTTCATCCGCGCCGCCGTCTCGGCGATCTCCTCGAAGGTTCCCTTGTCGTTGAGGTACGCGTGTACGTCCGCGAGGAGGACGGTCACGTCGAAGCCCGCCTCCTGTAAGTCGATGAGCTTCGTCGCCGTGAGCATGTGCCCGACGTGGAGGACGCCCGAGGGCTCGTAGCCGACGTACGCTCGCTTGCCCTCCGGCGATTCGGCTAGCGCGCGCACCTCGTCCTCCGTGACCACCTCGGAGACGTTCCGGGTGATCCGCTCGTAGGCGTCCATACCCGTGTGGTCTTCGGGGGTCGGGATATGACTTCTGAAAGCGCGGCGCGCGACCCGCAGGTCCGCGGACCCACCGCCGCCGGACCAGACCCGGCGACGACGGGCTTCCCGAGAGTTGAAGTACGAGAACGGGACCACCGACGTCCGTGATCGAGTGAGTCGCCGCGAAGCGAGTCGAGGCGGGTGCGCGGCACGCCGCTTCGCGGACGCCCGTGCCGCCTGTTCGCCCCCTTTGCGGTCCGTCCTCGCCGACGAACTCTCCCGCAGCGACGACGCGATACGACGCCGAGGGCCGATCAGTCGCTCTGCCCCTCCCCCGCGCGGTGTTCGCTGATGATCTGGTCGACCATCGCCGTCTTCTGCTCGCGACGTCGCTCCTCGGCGCGAGCCTCCCAGTCCTCGATCGCGGCTTCGACCTCGGATTCGCGGGCGACGGCGAGCTCGTCGACCTCCTGAATCGTCACGTCCGCGGCCGGACCGACGGGGATCTCGCGGTCGAACAGGACCTCGTCCGCCGCCTCCGAGAGGCCGCCATCGCGAAGCACGATCCGCGGCTCGGTCTCGGCGAGGAGTTCCGCCGTCCGCCAGCCCGCGCCGCTCGCGTCCCGGAGGTAGACCACGTCGCCCGACGCGAGTCCGTACCGCTCGTCGGCGGATTCGATCGCGCCCTTCGTGAACTGATCGACGACCTTGACCGGGACGAGATCGCGCCCCTCGGCCACGTCGGCGAAGTTCGAGTGGTCGAGCTTCCACAGCGTCTTGAGGCGCGCGAACTTCGTCTCCAGCTCGTCCACCTGCTCGCGCTCGGCCTCCAGTTCGCGCTTCAGTCGGCCGTTCTCGCGTTCGAGGCGGTTCACCTCGCGCCGCTCGCGGGCCTTCCGTCGCTCCTCGCGGCGAGCGTCCGACAGTTCGCGTTTGAACTCCTCGATGCGATCGTCCCGATCTCCGAGCGTCTCCTTCAGGTCCTCGACGTGTCCCTCTAACCGGCCGACCTGGGCTTCGAGCCGCTTTATTCGCTTTTCCTCCTCGGTGAGTTCGCGCGGCTCGTGCTCGGTCTCCTCCGCCTCTGACTCTTCGTCCTCGGTCAGGTCGCGGAGCACCGCCTCGACGGACTCGCCGCCGGCGACGACGCGGGCGATCACCTCGCCGCGGTCGAACTGCGGCGGGACCTTCCGCGAGACGCGCTCGAACTGATCCTCGTGCGCGTCGTACGCGAACAGCGCGGCCGCCATCGCGTCGCGTTCGTGATCGTTGTCGTACGCCTCGTTTCGCGTCCGGTGGAGCTTCTCGTCGATCGGGAGGTCGGACGACGGCTTCCAACCGGCGGCGTCGAAGCTCCGCCGAAACTTCTCGACCGTCTCCGGCATCGGGGTCACGTCGGCGGCGACGACGATCGGGCGGCCGCGCTCGATGAGCCACTCGATCACGTCCGCCGTGTCGGCCGTCCGCGACGAGTACACGTCGAGGACCGTCCCCTCCAGATCCACGACCGCGGCTGCGGTCGTCGTCCCGGGGTCGATTCCGACGACGACGTGATCGCGGCGCTTCACCAGCGGCTCGAACTCGATGCCGTCGCGTCGCTCGCGCTCGATTTCGATCCGGATGTCGCCCGACCGGCGATCGGACGCCGGGATCTCCTCGGGCGGGGCTTCGACCGCGAACGTCGCGTTCGCGTAGCCGCCGTACTTCTCGGTCACGTCGCGCTCGTACGACAGTCCGGCCTCCTTCAGCTTCGATTCGACCTCGCGGGCGGCGCTCTTCACGTTGCCGTGGATTCGCCGGGTGTAGCGGTCCTGACTCCAGCCGCCCTTGCCGGTCGAGCGCCCGCGGGAGACTTTCACCATCGTCGTGTCGGTGAAGGCGGACACCTCGTAGCCGACGTTCGCGGCGGCGAGTCTGGCGGCCGCCTCGGCCTCCTTCATCGGCTTTTTGCCGTAAGGGACGCCGTGTCTGGAGGCGACCCGCGAGAGGGGTTCCGGCCGCTCCGCGCCGGTCACCTGCACCAGCCTCGTCCGGTCGGGGAGCGAGCGGAGAAACCGGACGAGTGCGTTCTTGTCGGCCGCCAACTCGTACATGTTGTCCGTCGCGACGATGGCCGGCTCTTCGCGCGAGATGAGACGTTGCAGCTTTCGAAAGGAGACGACGTCACGATCGAGGTGTTCGTCTTCGAGGGCGACGAGCGCGTAGGACGGCGCATCGCCGCGGACGTCGCCGCTCTGAACGTCGACGCCGAACACCAACGAGTCGAGCGCACTCGTCCGGGCGTTCACGGCCGCGCGTAGGACGGCTGCGGATAAATACCCCACGCCGACGGTGTAACTCTCCGCGGCGTGAACGGGGCCGCGAGCCGATCGGAGCGATCAGCGGAGCGTTCCCCGGAGATGCGGCGAGCCGTCACTCTTCGTCCCGAATCACCGCCTCGTCGGCGGCTACTCGGCGTCCGGGTACGGGATCTCGACCTTCTGGCCGTCGGCGGCGACGAACGACTCGCCGCCGAACGCGGCGGCGGCTTCCTCGGCCAATTTCGAAGCGTCGCCGGCGTAGCGCGAGGAGACGTGCGTCAGCGCGAGTCGCTTCGCGTTCGCCCGCGAGGCGATTTCCGCGGCCTCTCGAGCGGTCGAGTGGGCCGTCTGCCGCGCGCGGTCGGCGTCGTCGCTCGCGAACGTCGCGTCGTGGACGAGCAGGTCGGCGGCGGCGGCGATTTCGACCGTCCCGTCGATCGGGCGCGTGTCGCCGGTGTAGACGAACGTCCGGCCGGGGCGGGGTTCGCCGACGACCTGCTCGGGGCGGATCGTGCGCCCGTCGTCCAGTTCGACGGGCTCGCCGCGGTGGAGCCTGCCGAACTTCGGGCCGACCGGGATGCCGAGTTCCTCGGCCCGCTCGCGGTCGAACCGACCGGGGCGGTCGTCCTCGACCAGCGCGTAGCCCACGGAGCGCGTTCGGTGTTCGGTGCGGTACGTTCTGACCTCGTAGTCGTCCGCGTGGAGCGCAGTCGTTCCCGGTCGGACCTCGTTGATCCGGACCGGAAAGCCCGGCTGGTGGCCGCCGGCGTGGACGAGCCGTTCGATGTGCGTTCGAGCGCCGGAGGGAACGTGGATCGCGAGCGGCTCCTCGCGGTCGTTGAAGCCCAAGCTCTGTATCAACCCCGGGATGCCGAGGATGTGGTCGCCGTGGAGGTGCGTGACGAAGATGTGAGAGACGGCGAAGCCGGTGCCGAAGCGCATCATCTGCCGCTGGGTCCCCTCGCCGCAGTCGAAGAGCAACCGCTCGCCCTCGCGGTTGACGAGGATCGCGCTCGGGGCCCGCTCGGTCGTCGGGACCGCCCCGCTGGTTCCGAGAAACGTCACGCGCATCGACATACTCGGAACCTACGGCGGCAGGGGTTTACGCGTGTCGAATGCCGCCGTCGCCGGAGCCCGCGAGGCTCGGGTCGCGACCCCCGAATCGACCGATTCTTACCTCGTGGCCGTCTACGCCGTTCCGATGGACCCGCCGCTTTGGACGGAGACGCACGCGCCGACGCTCGACGAGCTTCCGCAGTCCGAGGTGCGAGAGCGGCTGGAACGGACTGTCGACGAGCCGATGAACCTCGTCCTCCAGGGGCCGCCGGGCGTCGGCAAGACCGCGGCGGTCCGCGCGCTCGCCCGCGAGACGCACGAGGACGTGGCGAACGACCTCGTCGAGCTCAACGTCGCGGACTTCTTCAACCGGACCAAAAAGGAGATCCGCGAGGATCCGCGCTTCGAATCCTTCCTCGCCGGTCGGAGTCGCATGGCGAAGCGCGACATGATCAACCACGTGCTCAAGGAGTCCGCGAGCTACGCACCGGTTTCGGGCGACTTCAGGACGCTCGTCCTCGACAACGCCGAGGCGATCCGCGAGGACTTCCAGCAGGCGCTGCGGCGGGTGATGGAGCGACACCACCGGACGACCCAGTTCGTCGTCACGACGCGACAACCCTCGAAGCTCATCCCGCCGATCCGCTCGCGTTGCTTCCCGGTACCCGTGCGCGCCCCCACGACGGACGAGACCGTCGCGGTGCTCGAACGCATCGCCGACGAGGAGGGCGTCGCCTACGACGACGACGGCCTCGAATACGTCGCCGGGTACGCGAACGGGAACCTCAGACGGTCGATTCTGGGCGCGCAAACCACCGCGAGCGCCGCGGGCGAGATCACTATGGCCGCCGCCTACGAGACGCTCGGCGAGATCGGACGCGACGACGACCTCCGCGGCGCGCTCGCGGCCGCCGAGTCGGGCGACGTCGCCGCCGCGCGAAAGACGATCGGGACGCTCCTCGACGAGGAGGGGTACGACGGGGGGGAACTCCTCGGCGAACTCCTTCGCGTCGCGCGGGCGAACTACGGCGGCGACGACCTCGCCCGCCTCCATCGACTCGCGGGCGCCGTCGACCTCGACCTCGCCGTCGGCACGGACGACAGGCTCCACCTCACGCACCTCCTCGTCGCGTGGGAGACCGGGGCGGGCGACGAGAGCGGGACGGTCGCGTGATCACGCCGCCCCGCCTCCGCTTCGCCCCCGGCGCGTGGCGGTTCGCCGCTCCGCCGCTTCTCCTCGGGCTTCCGCTCCTCCTCGCGTCGCCGCTTTTCGGCGTCCTCGTGCTCCTCGTCGGCGCTGCCGTCCTCGCGTTCTTCCGCGATCCGGAGCGGACGCCGCCGCCGTCGGGGATCGTCTCGCCGGCGGACGGGACCGTCTCCGTCGTCCGCGAGGAGGGCGACCGCGTCCGCGTCGGCGTGTTCATGAACGTAACGGACGTGCACGTCAACCGCGCCCCGCTGGACGGCTACGTCGAGTCCGTCGAGCACCGCCCCGGTGCGCACCGGCCGGCGTTCTCGAAGGATTCGGAGCGCAACGAACGGGTGGACGTCGACTTCGGCGCGCACGAGGTGTCGCTCGTCGCCGGGTGGTTCGCCCGGCGGATCCACCCGTACCTCGAAGCCGGCGACACCGTCGCGCGCGGCGAGCGCATCGGGCACGTCGCGTTCGGGAGCCGCGCGGACGTGCTGCTGCCCGAGTGGGTCGACGCGGACGACGTGCACGTCGTCCGCGGACAGAAAGTGATCGCGGGCGAGACGGTGCTCGCGGAGCGGCGGTAGTGAGGTTCGGCACGGGTCAGCCGTCGAAGCTCAGTACCGAGTCGGTATCGTGATACTCGACCATTATGGTCGTGTTGCATAGGAATGGAGTTCGAGGCGAGAGTGGCCAAAGCCGAAAATGTGAGAATTCCGAGAGAACAGAGTCTCTCGTTGAGGGCGTGTATCCACGGACGGGAAGAGTCTTATCTGCGCGGGGGAGTGAATTGATCATCGTGTATCTTGTCACGTTCCGTCTCGATCCGGGGGAGTACGATGCGGAGTTTCACGAGTTGAATGACGCGATACAAGTGGCTGCCGAGGACACTGAGGGGTATCTGGGCAAGCGGACGTGGCATGCCCCTGAGAGTGAAGAGGCTCTCGTCGTTTACTACTGGGAGTCGTTGGACGCAATCGAGTCGTTTGGCGCAGATTCTGACCACAAAGAGGCGAAACAGCGGTGGACAGAGTGGTACGATGCGTACGAAGTCACGGTTACAGAAGTCGTCGAGTCGTACGGGAGTGGGTTTGGTGACGACGCCGATCCACCCGTATAGCGTCCCGAGCCATCACGAAAATCCTCGGACAATAGAACGGGTCCGCCGGCAGAGTACAACTCGGTGTTTCATCTATCGGGGATTTTCTCTCACCCATTCGAGGACTTCACTCGCGTGTTCGTCCGGTGGAAAGATCGGGTAGAAGACGTGCTCAATACGTCCATCAGAGACGACCAGCGTTAACCGCTTCAGGTATTCGTCCCCCTGGATAGTGAAAGCCGGCAATTCGAGTTCGCTCGCCAGCTCCCATTCGGCATCGCTGAGCATCTCGAAGGGGAGGTGCAGCCGGTCACGAGCCTCACGCTGGTACCCGGTCGTCTGCGTGGACAGGCCAAACACCTCCCCGACGCCGTTGTCGACGAGTTCGTCGTAGTGGCTGCGAAAGCCGCGTGATTCGGGAGTGCAGCCGCGGGCACCCGGCACGTCCTCCCATCCCTCCGGAATCACGTCCTTGTCGGGCCGCCCCGTCAAGGGGTAAACGTAGATCACTGTGCGAGGGGGGAGGTCTTGTAGGTTGACCGTCGTGCCGTCGGTCGCCGGGAGCGATACGTCGGGCATCTCCATTCCCTGGAGGTGGTCGGCCGCTCCGTCGTCTTCCGGTGCTGGTAGGTCGTCCGGCAGGGGGAAGTCCTCGGCCATCGTTCTATACAACACACTACACATAGATAATCATTCGCCAGAATTAATATATCCAGATTAGATCCAATATTTCTGTTTCTAATTAAATTTCATCCGCTGGGGAATCGGTGGACGATTCTAGGCAAAATGAGACGGTGTCATGGCAGTGGGTGTCGGTTCGTTTCGAGGCGTCCCACAAATGCCGGTATTTCTGATGGTGGTGCGGAGTCGAAGACGAAATCATGTGCGACAAGAGCAGGACTCGGTTGTATGATAGGCGCATCCGCTATATCTAACGTTCAGAGTGCTTTGTCGATGTTGTGAGTGAGACAGTCGACAACGAGTTCACGGAGCTGCTTCCACCCGTGCCGTGAACGTACGAATGCACCATATTTCCCTTCACCCGAGTTACGCTTTCGACTATCCCACGATTCCCGCCCCGTGCTTCGAGCCGAGAGTTCGAAACGGCCACCTCACGCCCGTTCCAGCACGTGCACGTGCCGCACCAGCGACCGGTGCACCCGTCGCTCGAAGACCTCCTCGACGCGCCAGCCCGCGTCGACCGCCTCGGGCCGCCACGACCGATCCGCCACCACGACCGCCCGCGGGGCGACCCGGGCGGCCTCCGAGAGCGCGCCCGCGACGAGGTCGCGCAGGTCGTGGCGGGCGATCTTCGACTGGCGGCCGTACGGCGCGTCGAACGCGACGCCGTCGACCGCGTCGTCGCACAGCGGGAGCGCGGTCGCGTCGCCGCGGAGCACGTCCCACGGCGCGCGATCGGTCCGCCGCGCCGCCGCGCCGTCGAGATACTCGCCCAGGTTCCGTCGCGCCCCGCGGACCATCTTGCGCTGCGCGTCGCTCCCGACGACCCGCGCGCCGACGAGGCCCGCCTCGATGAGCACGCCGCCCGTCCCGCACATCGGGTCGAGCACCGTCGCGCCCGGCCTCGCGCCGGCGATGTTGGCCAGCGCGCGGGCGTCGAGCGGATCCATGCTCCCGGGCTGGAAGAACGGGCGGTCGGTCGGCTTTCGACCGCCGAAGTCCCGGACGCTCTCGACGTCGAGCCACCCGAGGAAACAGACGCCGTCCGAAAAGAGCGCGCGCAGCTCGTGGTCGGGATCGTCGAGGTCGACCGAGAACCCGCGGTCGACGAGGACGCGGCCGAGTTCGCGCTCCGCCTCCCTCGTGCTCGCGCCGGTCGTGGCGCGGACGTCGCGCGCCCGGACCGCGACGGTTCCCTCGCGGCCGATCTCGGCGGCGTCGAGGAGCGCGCGGGCGTTCGCGACGCTCGCGTCCGTCCGTCCGACGAGATCGCTCGCCCGCCTGACGTACGCGAGGGTCCGAACGCGCTCGGGCTCGATCCCCCGGGCGACGGCGACCCCGGGCGCGACGACCTCGACGCCGGTCGCGGCGCTCTCCGCCTCGCGGCCCGCGAACGCGTCGTCGGTGCCGGCGAGTTCGAGACAGTACACGGTCGAACCTGCGGGCGTCCGGCCATGAGCGTGTCGGATCCGCCGCCGCCCGCGAACGTATCAACGACCGGTACCAAGCTTTTTAAGGCTTAAATACGACACTTAAATCGTTGCATGACCGACCCCAAGGACACCATCAATATCGAAAACGTCGTCGCTTCTACGGGAATCGGCCAGGAACTCGACCTCCAGAGCGTGGCAATGGACCTGGAGGGGGCGGACTACGACCCCGAGCAGTTCCCGGGACTCGTCTACCGAACCCAGAACCCGAAATCTGCGGCGCTCATCTTCCGGTCCGGCAAGATCGTCTGCACCGGCGCGAAATCCACCGACGACGTCCACGAGAGCCTCGAAATCGTCTTCGACAAGCTCCGCGACCTGAACATCCAGGTCGACGAGAACCCGGAGATCACCGTCCAGAACATCGTCACCAGCGCCGACCTCGGCCGGAACCTGAACCTCAACGCCATCGCCATCGGCCTCGGCCTCGAAAACATCGAGTACGAACCCGAGCAGTTCCCGGGGCTCGTCTACCGCCTCGACGAACCCGAGGTCGTCGCCCTGCTCTTCGGGTCGGGGAAACTCGTCATCACCGGCGGCAAAAAGCCCGTGGACGCGGAACACGCGGTCGAAGAGATCACCGTTCGCCTCGAAGAGCTTGGTCTGCTCGAGTAGCCCTCGATCCGCCGACCGACTTCCTCCTCGTTTTCGCTTTCGCCCCCGAGCCGTCGAGCGTCAGGACCAAAGCCCCCGGGATCGAACCGCCGGCATGGTCGTCACGTCGCCCCTCGGACCGGTCGGATTGCAAACCGAAGCGGTCGGAAGCCCGCTGGCGATCGCCGGGACGTTCGGGCTGTTCGCCCTGTTTTTGACCCTCACCGCCCACATCGCCGCCCGGAACGTCCTCGGCGACGTCGAGGTGAAGAAGGCCTTCGCCGTCGGGCCGGTCCCCGCGGCCGTCGGCGTCGCGTTCACGGCGCTCGGCGTGAACTCCCTCCTGTCGATCGCCGTCGCGCTCGTCGCGGACGCGGGGATGATTCGCTACCTCTACGGCCGCTCTCTGAGTCTCACCGCCTACGTCACGTTCATCCACGCCGTCGTCACCGTCATCCTCGGAACCGTCCTCTTCGGACTCTTCTTTCTCGCCTCGACCGCGCCGACGTAGCGGCGGAGAGCGCAGGACTCAAGCGGCCGCCCGTCACAGATCGGATAGCTATGCGCTTTCTCCCGCTGGCGCTCGTCTGGAATCGCCGCGAACGCCGCCTCCGCGCGCTCTGGCGACTCGTCCTGACGCTCGTTTTCGTCGCCGTGCTGATCGTCGCCGCCGGGTTCGTTCTCGTGCCGGCGCTCCGGAGCGCGGAGATCGTGCTCGTCTCGACGCTGGGAAGCGCGACCGCCGACGTCGCGCTTTTGGCGCTCTCGCAGTGGGCGCTCGGCGGCGTCATCACGGCGACCGTTCTCCTCGCGGGGATCTTCCTCGATCGCCGCCGTCTCGCGGACTTCGGCTTCCGCTTCGACCGCGACTGGTGGCTCGACCTCGCCTTCGGGCTGGCGCTCGGCGCGGCGCTCATGACGCTCGTCTTCCTGTTCGAACTCGCGGTCGGCTGGGTTCGCGTCACCGGCACCTTCGAGACCGCCGGCGGCCCGTTCGCCCCGTCGTTCCTGTTCGTCCTCGCCCTCTTTCTGTTCGTCGGCGTGTACGAGGAGCTGTTCGCCCGCGGGTACCTCCTGACGAACGTCGCGGAGGGGCTCCGCGGGTTCGGCCCGCTCGGCGAGCGCGCGGCGGTCGCCGTCGCCGTCCTCGTCTCCTCGGTGGCGTTCGGCCTCCTGCACGCTGAAAACCCGAGCGCGACGACGCTGAGCACGTTCAACATCTCCCTCGCGGGGGTGTTCCTCGCGCTCGGCTACGTGCTGACGAACGAACTCAGCATCCCGATCGGCGTGCACATCACCTGGAACTTCTTTCAGGGCGCGGTGTACGGCTTCCCGGTGAGCGGACTCGGTCGCACGGCGACGGTCGTCGCGGTCGAACAGCGGGGGCCGCCGGCGGCGACCGGCGGCTCGTTCGGGCCCGAAGCGGGTCTCGTCGGCGTCGCGGCGATCCTCCTCGGCTGTCTGGCGATCGCCGGCTGGTGCGAGTACCGGTACGGTCACGTCGCGATCCACCCCGGATTGACCCTGCCCGACCTGCGCTGGCGGGAGTGAGCGGAGTCACTCGACGAGCCGTTCGATCTCGGTGACGAGGATGTCGGTCGCCCCGACCGACCGGAGGTCGGAGATGACGCCGAACACCTCGCGCTCGTCGACGACGACGTGGACCGCGACCTTCGAGTCCCCCGCGATGTCCATCACCGTCGGGCCGCCCATGCCCGGGATGACCTCGCGGACCTCCGCCAGCCGATCCTTCGGGGCGTTCATCATCAGGTAGCGCTTGCCCTCCGCCGCCAGCACCGATTCGAGCGCCATCGCGACCTCGCGGACCTTGCCGTCGTCCGCGACGTCCGGCCGGGCGAACAGCCGAACCGAGCTTTGCAGCACCTCGGCGACGATCGAGAGGCGGTTCACGGCGAGCGTCGTCCCGGTGCTCGTGATGTCGACGATCGCGTCGGCCATCTCGACGTGCGGGGTCAGTTCCGTCGCGCCCGTCACCCGCACGATCTCCGGATCGATCCCCCGCTCCGCGAAGAAGTCGCGGGCGACCGTCGGAAACTCCGTGGCGACGGTTCGGCCCGCCACGTCTTCCACGGTCTCGATGTCGCCGTCCTCGGGGGCCGCGAGGACGAGCCTGCACCGACCGAACCCGAGGTCGAGGAGGTCGACGAGGTCGTGACCGGACTCGCGGACCTGATCGAGCCCGGTGACTCCGACTTCGGCGGCCCCGTCGCGGACGTACTCGGGGATGTCCGCCGCGCGGACGAAGAGCACGGTCACGTCCGGGTCGACCGTCTCGGCGTACAGCTTCCGATCGGCCCCGTTCTCGATGTGCAGTCCCGCGCGCTCCAGAAGCTCCATCGTCGGTTCGTGCAAGCGCCCCTTGTTGGGCACGGCGATGCGCATACCCACCCCTCACGCCGACGGGAGAACTGTGTTTCGACCGCGACTCAGCGGTTCTCGGAGGAAACATCGACCAAGTGGTACGTTATCCTCACGCTAATTTCCCGTTTTGGAGGCTATAACAAAGGGCCCCCCGAACCACCTCCGTCTAGTATGAGAGACGAATCGACGCGGCGGGCCGTGCTCGGTCTCGCGGGAACGACGATCGCGGTCGGGCTCGCCGGCTGTTCGGGGTTGACGTCGGACGGTTCGGCCGAGACGAACGAACGCGCCGACGGCTCGGGGGAACCGGCCACGCCCGACGGGACCGAGACGCCCGAATCGGGCGGCTCCGACCCGGGTGAACTCTCGGAACCGACCGGCGCGGTCCGATCCGCCGCGATTCCGGAGAACGCGGCCGACCGCGACTATCCGATCGCCGGAACGGGGTCGGCCGGTGTCGAGGCCACCCTCTACGGCGGCTGGAAGTGTTCGTACACGGCCTCGTTCGTCAAAGGCGAGCTGAACGACCTGATCGGGACGTACGTCGAGCCGGGGGACGTGGACCTGGAGTTCCGGGCCGTCCCCTACGACAACGGCGAGCCGTTTCACGGCGACGACGAGCCCGGCGTCGCCCGCGCCGGACAGGCCGTCTGGAACGAGGATCCCGAGTCCTTCTGGCCGTACTTCGCGTACCTCTTCGAGAACCAGCGGACGACGAACGACTGGTACTCGGCCGAGCGGATCCGCGCCGTCGCAGACGCCGCGGGGGTGTCGGACGCGGTGAACATCGAGGCCGCGGTCGACGGTGACGCGTACGAAGAGCGGATCGACGCGACGATGAAGCGGGTCGACGAGATCCCCGTCGCGGCCGTGCCGCGGCTCGTCGTCGCTGACGAGGTCTACGCGCCGACCGTCGACTTCAAGGAGACCCGGCGGGCGCTCGACGCGGCGGTCCGGGGCGGGGAGTGAGTCGACGATCGGCGTTAATCCGGCCTCGATCCGCGCCGATCCGCGCCGATCCGCGTCGACCCGACTTCGATCCCGGCCGAAGACGGTGGATTAACGCCGCGTGCCCTCGGTAGCTCGCGTATGGACGCGCTGCTGATCGCCGGCGGACGGGTGTTGCTTCCGGATCTCGGGGTCGTCGAGGCCGACGTTCTGGTCGACCGCGAGGCGGGAACCGTCGCCGAGCTCGGCGACGAAGTCGGCGTCTCCCCCCGAGAGGCCGACGAGACGCTCGACGCCTCGGGGTCGCTCGTGACCCCCGGGCTCGTCAACGCGCACACCCACGCCGCGATGACGCTCCTGCGGGGCTACGCCGACGACAAACCGCTCGACGAGTGGCTCAGGGAGGACATCTGGCCCGCGGAGGCCGAACTCTCCCCCGGGGATGTCCGGGCGGGGACGGAACTCGCCCTGCTCGAGCTGATCCGCTCCGGAGCGACCGCCTTCGCGGACATGTACTTTCACGTCCCCGAGGTCGTCGAGGCGGTCGACGCGGCCGGGGTGCGCGCGCGGGTCGGCCACGGCGCGGTCACGGTCGGGAAGGACGACGGGGACGCACAAGCCGACGTCGAAGAGAGCCTCGACGTGGCCCGCGAGTTCGACGGCGCGGCGGACGGCCGCGTCTCGACCGCCTTCATGCCCCACAGCCTCACCACGGTCGACGAGACGTTCCTCCGCGAGAGCGTCGCGCGAGCCCGCGAGGACGGGATCCCGATCCACTTCCACGCGAACGAGACGACGAACGAGGTCGACCCGATCGTCGACGAGCGCGGCGTCCGCCCCCTCGTCTACGCTGACGACCTCGGAATGCTGACCGCGGACGACTTTCTCGCCCACGCCGTCCACGTCGACGACGAGGAGATCTCCCTCCTCGCCGAGCGCGGGACGGGCGTGATTCACTGTCCGGCCTCGAACATGAAGCTCGCGAGCGGGATGGCCCCCGTCCAGCGCATGCTCGACGCGGGCGTGACGGTCGGTCTCGGCACCGACGGCGCGGCGTCCAACAACGACCTCTCCGTCTTCGACGAGATGCGCGACGCGGCGATGGTCGGCAAGCTCGCGGCGGACGATCCGAGCGCCGTCGCGGCGGAGAGCGTCGTCAGCATGGCGACGGCGGGGAGCGCCGACGCGCTCGGACTCGACGTCGGCCGGATCGAACCCGGCGCGAAGGCCGACCTCGCCGTCGTGGACCTCGACGCGGCGCACCTGACGCCCGCGCACGACCCGGTGAGCCACCTCGCGTACGCCGCCCGCGGCTGCGACGTGCGGCACACCGTCTGCGACGGCCGGACGCTCATGCGCGACCGCGAGGTGCTGACGCTCGACGCCGACGCGGTCAAGCGACGGGCGCGCGATCGAACGGCGTCGCTCCTCGACCGACTCGGTCGGTGAGATGCCCCGCTCCCATCCGCGAAGGAAAAATATCTGACAGGTAAACTTTCTTGAACGGCGCTTTCGAGAGACTGTGCGGGTGTGAAGACGGACGTCGTCAGTTATTTACTGTATCGAAAAACTGAAAGAACAGTCAAAAACGAATGTCTCTATTTATGACCTGTGTCGCCGTCCGATCGAGCGCCATGAGAGGGAGGCAATGGTTCGCGGCGGCGTTCGCCGCGATGCTCGTCGTCGCCGGGGCTTCGGCGTTCGCCGGAACCGCCGCGGCCGACGACGCACAGACGATCGACGTAGAACAGGAGGGCGAAGCGGGGACGGCGACCGTCTCCGCGACCGAAAACGACACCGCCGTCGAGGGCGCGACCGTCGAGGTCGAAGCCGACGGTAACTACTCGGGCGCGGGCGACTACGAGACGGACGAGAACGGCACCGTCGAGCTCCCCGCGCCGAACGAGACGACCGACGTGAACGTGACCGTCGTCGTCGACGAGGAGACGGAGACGACGATCGAACTCGCGGGGCCCGAACTCGCGGTCGACGCCGAGAGCGCGGCTGACGGAACGGCCGTCGTCTCGGTCACGCGCTACGGTGCCGGCGTCCCGAACGCGTCGGTGTCGGTCGCCGCCGACGGCGACTACTCGGGTGCGGGTGACTACGCGACGAACGACGAGGGCACCGTCGAACTGCCCGCGCCGAACGAGACGACGGACGTCGAGATCGAGGCGTCGGAGGGCAACGAGACGGTCGAGACGACCGCCACGCTCGACGCGCGAGGAGGAGTCGATGGCGTTCGGTCAGCGCGTCTCCGGATTCGTCGCGGGACTGCTCGGTAGCGGCGACGACGACGCGGAGGGCGGCATCGGCCAGTCGGTCTCGGAGTTCGCCCGCGAGGAGAACCCGAGCAACGACGAGCGGCCCGATCACGCCGGTCCGTCGAACGAGACGGATGCGGAGAACGCCTCGGACGAGAAACGCGGCGAGAACGCCTCGAAGTCCGGCGAAGACGCGCCGGAGAACGGCTCCGACGCGACGCCGGACCGGGCAGCCGACGGATCGTCCGACGCCGACGAGGACGAGAGCGACGAGCGCGGGAACGGCTCCGGCGCGGACGACCGCGGCGGACCGCCCGCGCACGCGAAGGCGTAGCGATCGAACGATCCGGGCGCGACTCGGGCAGAGAGGCACCCGATACGCGTTTTCGACCGCCGTTTTCGCGCGCGGCTCGACGCTCCGGTAGGGTTTTGAGCGGCGTCGCCGAACCAGCGGTCATGAGCACGACGGCGTACCCCCCCGTCAGCGAGCACCTCGACGACGTCGAGGCGGCGCGCGCGGAGGGTCGACGCAAGATGGACTGGGCGCTACAGCACATGCCGATCCTGCGGGCGCTGCGCGAGGAGTTCGAGGCGGCGCAACCGTTCGCCGGGCAGACGATCGGGATGGCGATGCACGTCGAGGCGAAGACGGCGAACCTCGTCGAACTGCTCGCGCTCGGCGGCGCGGAGGTCGCCATCACGGGCTGCAACCCGCTGTCGACGCACGACGACGTGAGCGCGGCGCTCGACGCGAACGAGGACGTCACCTCCTACGCCGTCCGCGGCGTCGACGAGGAGGGGTACTACGACGCCATCGAGGCCGTCATCGCCCACGAACCGACCGTGACGGTCGACGACGGGATGGACATGGTGGCGGCGATCCACGAGGACCGCCCCGACCTCATCGACTCCATCGTCGGCGGCTGCGAGGAGACGACCACCGGCATCCACCGCCTGCGGGCGATGGCCGCGGACGGGGCGCTGCGGTACCCCGTCTTCGCCGTCAACGACACGCCGATGAAGCGGTTGTTCGACAACGTCCACGGGACGGGCGAGTCGTCGCTCGCGACCATCGCGATGACGACGAACCTCTCGTACGCCGGGAAGACCGTCGTCGTCGCGGGCTACGGTTACTGCGGGAAGGGCGTCGCGAAGAAGGCCGCCGGCCAGAACGCGAACGTCGTCGTCACCGAGGTCGAACCGCGCCGCGCGCTGGAGGCGCACATGGAGGGCTACGACGTGATGCCCATGGCTGACGCGGCCGAGGTCGGCGACGTGTTCGTCACGACGACGGGCAACCGCGACGTGATCACCCGCGAGCACTTCGAGCGGATGAAAGACGGCGTCCTCCTCGCCAACGCCGGCCACTTCGACATCGAGATCGACCTCGACGCGCTCTCGGACCTCGCGGCCGACCGCTACGAGGCGCGCGACGGCGTCGAGGCGTACGAACTGGCCGACGGCCGCCGGCTGAACGTCCTCGCGGAGGGCCGCCTCGTCAACCTCGCGAGCCCCATCGCCCTCGGCCACCCGGTCGAGGTGATGGACCAGAGCTTCGGCGTGCAGGCGGTCTGCGTCCGCGAGATGATCGAGAACGGCGAGGCGTACGGCCCGGGCGTCCACGAGGTGCCGGACGAACTCGACCGCGAGGTCGCTGAGGTCAAACTCGCCGCCGAGGGCGTCGAGATCGACGGCCTCTCCGCGGCGCAGGAGGAGTACATGGGGAGCTGGCAGCACGGCACCTAGCGTCGGGCGCGGCCGTCGAAGGCGACGATCGGGACGACTCCCAGTGACGACTCCCGGCGACGACCGGCGACGAATCGATCCCCGAAACCGCGGGACTCGGTCGCAGTCGACTTCTTTATGCCGGCGGACGTAAGAGTTCCCGCGATGTCGAACGCGAAAGGCGACCGCCGCGAGCGAGAACTCGTCAATCTGCTCGACGAGGCCGGATTCGCCGTCATGCGCGCCCCCGCCAGCGGGAGCGCGACGACCCGCGAACTCCCCGACGTCCTCGCCGGCGACGGCGAGGTCTTCTACGCCATCGAGGCGAAATCGAGCGCCGGCAACCCGATCTACCTCACCGGCGAGGAGATCGAGGCGCTGGTCTACTTCAGCGAGAACTTCGGCGCGAAGCCGAAGGTGGCGGTCCGGTTCGACCGCGAGGACTGGTACTTCTTCCATCCGGCGGACCTCTACCGGACCGACGGCGGCAACTACCGCGTCAAAAAGGAGGCCGCGCTCGCCGACGGCGCGACCCTCGCCGATCTGACGAGCGCCGGCGGCGCGACCGACGGCCACGGCGTTCTCGACGTGCTCCTCGCGGTCGAACAGGGGCTCCTCTCGCCGGACGAGGCCGCGACGATGTTGGAGTGACGCGACCCGGTCCCGTTCTCGACGGCTTTCCGACACGACCGCGGGACGGACGCGCGGTAACCGTTCAGTAATCGATCATAGTTACTAAGGGGTTGTCTTAACTATATATGGGAAAGGAATATTCGGTGTAGACAGGAGCGAAACCATGAGCACGACCCCGAACCCGCCGGCCAGAACGACCGACATCGAGACGGAGTGGCCGCGTTTCGAACTCGAATTCACCTTCAACCCGAAGCTCGCGGGGAGGGAGTTCGACCCGGACGAGGTCGTCGTCTACGACCGGCGCGTCGGCGTCAGCGCGACGCGGTGGATCGCGGCGGAGCGCGGCTCGTACGTCGCGGTCGACGAGGTCCGCTGAGCGCGATGTCGAACGCTCCGTCGTCCGTCGAGGACCGTTCGTCACGGCTCATCGTCGACGCGCGCGCCGCGCTACTGCGGGTCGCTCGGCCGCTCGTCCTCCCGCTGCGCGTTTTCGCCTTCTGGACGGCCGTCGTCGTCCCGGCGTTTTATTTTCACGCCCTCTATCACGGCTTTTGGCCCCGGTTCGTGCTCCTCGTTTGCGTTCACGCGGTCGCGCTGCTCCTCGGTCGCAACCACAACCGGGGGTGACCGCGGCGGTTCGGTTCCGCGCGAGAGCCGTCGCTCGTCGCACGCTTCGGTCTCGTTACGGTCACCGATCGTCGTCGACCGCAGGCGGCTCTTCGTCGGCCTCAGGCGGTCGCCATCGCGCTCAGGCGCTCGCGAACGCGTCCAGTTGCGCCTGCGACTCGGGCGACCGATCGGGCCCGACGCGGCGAAGCCGCGAGGCCGGGAAGCTGTACCGCTTCAGTTCGGTCGCGTCGAGCGAGTCGCCGGCGCGCACGGAGTCGAGGTACACCGCTTCGACGACCGGTTCGTGACCGCCGTAGTCGGCGTTCGTCTCGTACTCGGAGACGGCGATGCCGTCCTCGGTCGTCGTCTCGTCGGCGCGGTCGGCCGTCACCCGGGTGACGACCAGCCTGCGGCCGGTCTCGCGGTCGCGGACGAGGTCGCCGACCGCGATCTCGTGGCGGTCGCACAGCCGCGGGCCGACGTCGGTCGTCGGCACGAACAGCCGGCGGCCGCAGACGGCGCAGGCGGCGGCGCGCTTGCCCGGCGGCGGGACGCGACCCTCGTTGACCTCGATCGCGACCCGGCGGAGGTGTTTACACCGCGATCCGCGGATCGCGTGGTCGGGGCAGGTGCAGGTCCGCCCGTCGAGGTCGACCACGTAGGTGCCGTGATCGGTCTCGACGACGTAGCGGTCGTCGCGGAGCGGGCGAACGAGCATCGGCTCGGTCCGCGCCCGGCGGGACCGGCCGGTGTACCCGCCGCCCGGGAGGGTGGTTTTCGTGCGGACGGGGATCGGTGACGCTGGTGGATTTCTGGTTTGCGTCATGGTTCTGTACGTCGGGGCGAGCCGCCGCCCCGGAGCAACCAATATAGGTTCCGGAGCCACCTAAACCTTCGGCTCAGCCCCGAAAACCTTCGAATTCGTCTTTTCCGACCGATTCTGCGGACTCCCGCGCCGACCGCCTAAGGCCGTCACACCGACCACCGCAGTCCCCCACGCCGACCACCGAAGTAAGCCCCACCGATCGCCGAAGTCCGCCGTACCGACTATCGAAGTCCTTTTGATACGCCCGGCGGAAACGCCGGGCATGGATCTCGAAGAGGGGGCGCTCCAGCAGATCGTCGTCTCCGTCGTCGCGGTCGGGTTTTTCATCGCGCTCATTCTCGCCATCGGGATGACGTTCGGCACCAGCCTGGGGCAGTCCGGCGGGCTCGCGCTCGTCGGGAGCATCGTGCTCTTCATCGTCGTGATGGCGCTCGTCGGCTTCTTCCTCTCGCGGTGAGCGCCGGCGGCTACGATTCGACCTCGCTTTCGCGGTCGCGCCAGTCGGTGACCTCCCCGGCGTCGGAGAGCGCCGCCTCGTAGTAGCCCATCGGGTGCGAGATCGTCTCGCACCGGGCGTCGGGGTTCACGCAGTCGTCGTACGCCCGCATCGTCGCGCAGGAGGGCGGCGGGTACTGTGCGCCAGCCTCGTCACGGAGGTACTCGGTCTGATAGCGGATCGCCTCCTCGTCGAGCGGGGTGTCCCGGTAGAGGTCGATGATCTCGTCCGTGTCCATGCCGATCCCGGTAAGAAAGGCGGTGAGCGAGAACGCCGAGTGCGGTTCGAGATCCGCCTCGCGGCGGGCCCGTTCGAGGAGGCGTTTCATGCAGGGCGGAAACAGCTCCGGCGCGACCGTGTCGATCCGCCACGCGCCCTGTCGGTCGGCGAGCAGTTCCCGAAGCGCCTCGACCTCCGGCTCCAGCGCGTCGGCGATGCGCTCGCCCTCCGCGCTCGCGCGGACGTCGAACGGGAGTCCCTCGGCGACGCGTCGGCGGACCGCCTTTCGGAGCAGCCGGTACAGCTCTTCCCGTCGGACGCGGACCGCTCCCGCGGCGACTTCGCGGTTGACCAGCCGCCACTCGTCGCCCCACCCGGGGTCCGAAAGGCGGAGGTACGCCCCGAGAGCGATCCTGAAGGCGTCCGGCTCCCGCCCGTGCTCCGGCGGCTCCGTCCGTACGTCGGCCGCCAGGTCGAACTCGCGGAGGCAGTCGTCGATCGACGCCGTCCGTCGATCGGTGCTTCGGAGGCCGTCGTCGCCGGCCTCGAAGTCGGCGACGAACCGCTCGTGGGCGGTCGCCGCCTCCGCGGCGGCGTACTTGCGGACCGCCGCGCGCGAGTCGACGAGCGAGACGAGGATGCGCGCGACGGGGTACGACAGCAGCTCGTCGCGCAGGCTCCACTCGCCGGGGTCGTCGGGGGCCGTCGTTCCCGAGAGGAGCGCGCGCTCGACCCGCTCGCGCCCGCGGGCGACCGCCGGCGCGTCCTCCGCGACGAGCGCCGACAGCGCGACTCCCGAGGCCTCGACCGCCTCCCGGGCCGCCTCGAAGAAGGGGTACCGGGCGTGGAGCGGGCTCATGCCTCTCCGTATTCCGTCGGGCGAGGATAAACTCGACGATCGACGCGACCGTCGAGAGAAACGGAACGTGTCCCCCGGGAAACGTCACGTTTCCGGCGACTCACTCGCAGACCGCACAATCTATATTCGTGACCGCTCAACCGACGGGACAGTGCCGCACTTCGCGTACCCGTGCCCGGGCTGTCGAACGACGAACGACCTCCACGGCGCGGACTGCCGCTTCGAGGGGACGCCCTGGCCGGAGATCGAGAAGGCGTACACCGATGTCGTCGCGCTCCTCTCCGCCGGGCCGCGGAGCGAGCGCGACCTCCGGCGCGGCGTCCACGGCGAGTGGGGGGCGCTTCACGCCGCGGCGCTCGATCGGCTCAGGACGGAACAGCGGGTCACGGAGGAGGACGGCTCGCTCCGGCTTCTCACCGCGGCCGAGTACAAAGAACACGTCTCGGAGCCGACGCGGGAGCCGATGCGGACGATCTACCTGAAGGGGAGCGTGCCCGGCTGTCACGACAACGCCGTCTTCGCGATGATCGCGTGGTACGAGATGGTCGGTCTCTCGTGGGCCGAGACGAAGGAGAACGTCGTTTCGTGGCTCGAAGAGAGCGGCTCGTGGGCCCGCGGCGGCTTCGAGGAGGCCTCGCCCGAACAGCTCGTCGAGTCCAAGCGCCACGTCTACGAGGCCGGCTACGGGTGGAAGGAGAAGGCGCAGGCCGCAAAGAGCCTCATCGACCGGCGCGCGTGATGCGGGCAACCGTCCGACACAAACGTTAGGCTCGCCGCGACCCTTCGGTCGGCATGAGCGTTCCCGAGGCGGCGACCGCAACGGCCGGGATTCGGAACCCGCGCCGGGCGCTCGCGGTCGTCGTCGCGGTCGTCTTCGTCGACCTACTCGGCTTCGGCGTCGTCATCCCGATCCTCCCCTTCTACGTCCGCAGTTTCGGCGTGAGCGACGTGTTTATCGGCCTGCTCGCGGCGTCGTACTCGTTCATGCAGTTTCTCTTCGCCCCCTTCCTCGGCCGGCTCTCCGATGAGCGCGGCCGCCGCCCCGTGCTGATGCTTTCGCTCTTGGGGAGCGCGATCGCGTGGGTCGTCTTCGGCCTTGCCGGCGAGGCCTCCTCGTTCGTCGGCGTCACGGCTGGGGTCGCCACGCTCTTTCTCTCCCGGATGGTCGCCGGCGCGATGGGCGGCAACCTCGCCGCGGCGCAGGCGTACGTGGCAGACATCACGCCGCCGGAGCGTCGCGCGGGTGCGCTGGGACTCATCGGCGCGTCGTTCGGCCTCGGATTCATCTTCGGACCGGCGATCGGCGGGTTGCTCGCCAGCGATCCCGTCGTCGCGGCCGCGGATCGCTCGCTCCCGGCGATCGTTCCCGCCACCCCGTTTTCGCTCCCCAGCTTCGCCGCGGCGCTCCTCAGCCTCCTGAGCCTCTGTCTCGCCGCGTTGTTCCTGTCGGAGCCCGATCGAACGCGCGGTCCGGCGGGGCGCGGGACGCTCGTCGGGCAGTTCGCGTCGGCCCTCCGCGACGCCGACCTCCGCGGGCTCGTCGTCGCCTTCTTCCTCGCCTCGGTCGCCTTCTCGGGCGTTCAGGTGATGTTCATCCCCTACGCGGCGGACGTGTACGGCTACGACGCGACGCAGACGGCCTTCCTCCTGACGTACGTCGGCGTCCTCGGCGTCGTCAACCAGGGCGTGCTAGTCGGTCAGCTTTCGAAGCGGTACGACGCCGCGCGCATCGCCGTCGTCGGCGCGGTCGCTCTGCTCGTCTCCCTCGCCGTGCTCCCCTTCTCGCCCGCTCTCGGTCGGCTCCTTCCGGCGCTCCCCGACGCGCTCGCCGCGACCCTCTCCCGGGAACTGCTGGCGCTGCTCGTCGCGCTCGGTCTCCTCTCGTTCGGCAACGGACTGCTGAACGTCGCGCTCTCGACGCTCGTCTCGACGGCCGCGAGCGCGGAGACGCAGGGGAGCGCCTTCGGCGTCACGCAGGGGGCGGGGAGCCTCGGTCGGACGATCGGTCCGCCGGTCATGGCGGCGCTGTACGTCCTCGTCTACTGGTCACCGTTCGTCTCCGGCGCGCTGCTCATCGCGCCCATCGTCGCCCTCCTCGTCGGCCTCGCGGGACGACGGCGCGCTCCGACGGTCGGGTGACTGTCCGCGGTCTCCCCTCTCCGATGGAGCGGAGCCGAAAAATATCGATCGCGGGTTCCGACGGCGATGCGGCCGGTCGCTCAGAACCGCGACAGCCGGATCTCGTCGTCGGCGACCTCGCCGACGGCGTTCTCCTGCAGCGGGTAGCTATCCTCGTCGGCGTCGCTCCAGCCGAGTTTCGACATGATGGCGTCCGTCAGCCCCGGGTCGGGGTCGACGTAGGCGGTACCGTGGCTCACTTCGACGACTCGTCCGATCTCGTCGCCCTCCGCGTCTACCACGCGCTTGCCCTCGTCGTCCTCGGTGAAGTTGTGTGCCATGCACCCGAACGTACTCGCGCCGGGTTTATATCCATTTTAGCCACCTCAAACGAATGTGATAGGTTCCCTCTCGGAGCCGGCGCTTCGGCGAGCGGCGCGGTAAGTGGTGGCTGATAGTGGTTCGTGAAGGTACGATGCGGTAGAGAACGGTACCGTACGGCGCGATTCGGACGAGCCGGAAGACGGGGCGGTGAGAGGCGCGACGAGCGGGCGGCCGGACGGCCGCTAATCGCTCTGGATGCGCGGTGCGAGCATGTACGTGACGTTCCCCATCCCCTCCGCGAGCTCGTAGTGGAGCTTCACCGGGAACTCCTCGCCGAGTTCGACGGTCACCTCCGCGTCGGAGGGGATCGCCTTGTTCATGTCCTTCAGGTAGTCGAGCGAGAAGAGGGAGTCGGCGGGACCGGCGGCGAGGTCGATGAGGTCGTCGCGGCCGAGTTCGAGGTCGACGTCGTCGGTGTCGCCCTCGGCTTCGATGAAGAACGCCTCCTCCTCTTCGTCGACGCGGAGGCCGATGTGGTCGGACACCATGTCGGCGGCCTTGATCCCGCGGTCGAGCTGGTTCCCTTCGAGGACGATGGTCGCCGGCAGGTCGAGATCCGGGATGTCCGGCTCCTGGCGGATCGAATCGGGATCGATGAGCGCGAGGGTGTACGAGAGGCCGTCGATTCGGATGTGGAGCTTGCGCGTCTCCTCATCGAGTTCGAGGTGGACGAGGTCGCCGGCGTTGGCCATGCCCGCGATGTCTTCGAGCCGCGAGAGGTTGACGCCGATGACGCCGCCGTCGGCCTCGTAGGACTCGAAGGCGGCGGCGTCGAGCGAGAGGTCGACCATCCCGACGTTCGCGGGATCGACGGCCCGGATGGCGAGTTCGTCCTCGTTGAGTCGGATCTTGCACTCGTCGACCAACACGCTCACGGAGTCGAGCGCGTCTCGCAGGGTCGACGCGCTCACGATCGCCTTGAACATATGTGCGCTCGTACGACAGGGGCGTTAAAAAGCCCGATGATTCGTAAGTGTCTCGCGTGCGCACACGGCGCGCGTGCGGCCCGTCGCGGTCCCTGCCGGGCGTTCCGTTCTCGGTCGTGCCGTCCGTCTCCGGCCACGCCTTCTCTCGTCTCGGCCGCACCTTCTATCGTCGTCCTCGTCGTATCGGACGAACCCATGTCGACGCTAGACGCCACCCGAGAGCTGACGCGAGCGGAGGTCGCAGCGTACCTGCGGGCGTTCGCGGACCGACTCGACGGCACCGACGGCGGACCGCACGGCACCGGCGTCCCCCGCGCGACGCCGAGCGATGCGGGCGGACCGGAATCGACCGCCGAACCGCCCGACGAGTCGGGCGACGGCGCACCTCCTGTTTCCGACGCCGCCGACGATGCGGGCGCCTCGAACGCGGCCGACGAAACGGCGATCGCCGTCCCCGAGGAGACCTCCATCGCCGTCGCCGGCGAGGAGGAGCGGCCGCACGCGGCGGCGTCGAACGACGACCGTCCCGTCTCCGCGTCCACCGGGAAGGTGACGCTGCTCTCGGGCACCGACGGCGCGACGATCAACCCCCCGGAGGCGGTGACGTTCGAGGTGGCGGTCGACGCCACGTCGTCGCTGCTGCGGGCGAGCACCCGCCGCCGGGTGACGTTCTCGCTGTCGTGGGACGCGGCCGACGAACCCGAGGACGACGAACTCCGGGTTCAGTGAGCGTCCGGACGGCGCGGTCGTCCTGCAGGATATCGGTCGCCCCGTCCGCCGTCGAGTCACCTTCTTTCGTACACCTGAGCAACAGCGTCGTTACTCTCGAATTTGCTCGACCTACTAATTGAATGCGCCCCGTAGCCGGCCGAATACCGAAAATCAATCCCCCAGTTCTTGGAGCTTCTTTTGCACGTGCGCGTAGACCTTTGGGTGGAGATTCATTCCTTCATCCACGAGGTCGTAGAGGATTTCGGTTGCATCATCCGACGTTACATCCCCCGCTTTCGTACACCTGAGCAACAGCGTCGTCACCCACCAGCACTCGACGCCGTGACTCCGGGCGACCTCGATCAGCCCCTTGTCGTTAGCGAGAAGGATCTCCTCGTTAGCCTCTGCCAGCAGGATCACTGACGCGTCGGCCACCGCAATTCCCTCCATCGACGCCACTTCGTCGGCTGCGTCCGGCGTTCCGTGAACAGCTACGTCGGCCAGAAACTCGTCGAGCATCGCGGTACCGCGCTTACCCGCAGTGAGGACTTCCTCCCGAACAGCTTCTGTCGTGCGAATATCGTCAAAGGCGGTCGAGACGAGGGTGAGTCGCCCGACCCACGCGAGCGGAATCAGCGCGGAGGAATCGACGACGACCATTAGATGCGACCGAGATCGCGTTCGAGGTCGTCCGTCGTGTACCCGACGTCGATCCCTTCTTTCGCGGCGAGAGTCAACATCTCGACGTATGACACGTCCGCGAACTCCGCCGCCTTTCGCAGCGTAATACTGTGGTCACGGAGCTGGTCGAGTGCCCGCTCCTTGCGCCAATCGGAGAGGCCCTGTCGGATCAGGCGGCGAAGTACCTCCGACCGATCCGCGCTCAACTCTGTCTCGAGTTCGGCGAGCGCCTCCTCGTCGTCCTCCGGGATGCGCGTGGTGACTGCTTTCATCGTTACGATCTACTACGTTACGATACGCAATAGATGTAACGGAGGTCGTCCCCGCTTCGAGTGATCTATCGGTGCACCGGGCGGGCACATCGTCCGAAATTTGCTGGCGGTAAGAGGCGAGTTCGCAGGATCGTTGCTCTCACTCGGCGAGGAGACGCCTCTTGCAGAGCCCGACGAGTGACCGATGCTTCGATGTGCCTTTCCGGGTCGACCGTCTCACGACGAGTATGAACGCGAATTCGTCGGCGACTCGCGGGTCGGCCGTATCACGCCACTCGGTGATGTACCCATGACGCGCAAGGATCACTACTACAACAAGGCGAAACAGGAGGGCTACCGCTCCCGCGCGGCCTACAAGCTCAAGCAGCTGGACGAGGAGGCCGGATTGATGAACCGCGGCGACACCGTGGTCGACCTCGGTGCGGCCCCGGGCGGGTGGCTCCAGGTCGCCGCCGAAGCCGTCGGCTCCGAGGGGACGGTCGTCGGCGTCGACCTCCAGCGGATCAAATCGATCGACGCGGACAACGTCGAGACGATCCGCGGGGACATGACCGCAGAAGAGACGAAGGAGGAACTCCGCGAGCGGCTCGGCGGGGGGGCGACGGACCCGGACGACGTGGCGTCCCGCCCCGTGGACCTCGTCGTCTCCGACATGGCCCCGAACATGACCGGCGAGTACTCGCTGGACCACGCCCGGTCGGTCCACCTCGCCCGGCAGGCGTTCGAGGTCGCGACCGACCTCCTCGCGCCCGGCGGCGACCTCGTCGTCAAGGTGTTCGACGGCCCCGACCTCGCCGCGTTCCGCGAGGAGGTGGAGCGGGCGTTCCAGTACGTCCGCGCGATCCACCCCGACGCCTCGCGGGCGTCGTCCTCGGAGGTGTACCTCGTCGGGAAGGGTCGGACGATCGCGCCCGTCTCGTCGGGCGACGAGCTCCCGGTCGAGATCACCGAGACGGGCCGCGAGGGCGACGGCATCGCCGTGGTGGAGGGCTTTACGGTGTTCGTCGCGGGGGCGGAGGAGGGCGACTCGGTCACCGTCCGCGTCACGGACGTGAAGCCGCGGTTCGCGTTCGCGGAGGTCGTCGAGTAGCGACGTTCACTCGGCCCCGACGACCAGGTCCAGCGCCAGCCGCGCGTCGCACGGGCCGCCGCGCCACGCCCCCCGCCCGCACCCCCCCGCGGCGATGATGTCCCCGAAGGAGGTGTAGCTCCCGCACTTCGGGCACCGTACCCCGCCCTCCATCCCGTCTCGCTCCGTGATGCGTATGCGTCGCTGCCCGACCATGCGTGCCGTTCGGTAGCAAGAGTCATAAAATAGGACGCTCTGGACCGCGATCCCTCCTTCTTCCCCCTTCCGCGCCGCGATCAGTCGACCGACGGCGATCCCGCGCTTTCGCCGCGCTCCCGCGCCCGAAGCCACCCCACGGCCGCGTACACGAGCGGGGTATCGAGCACCGCGATGGAGAGTTTCGCGACGTACTGGCCGACGACGAGCCCGACGATGACCTCCGCTCCCAGACCCGCTCCGATGTCGAGGAGGGCGGGTGCGAGCGCGAACGCGACGACGGTGAAGATGACCGTGTCGATGAGCTGGCTCGTGGCGGTCGATCCGACGTTTCGGAGCCAGAGCGCCTCGCCGTCGGTCCACTCGCGGATGCGGTGGAAGGCGATCACGTCCCAGTTCTGACTCACGAGGTAGGCGCAGAGCGACCCGAGGACGATGTTCGTCCCGGCCCCGAGGACGGTCGCGAACGTCCCGGGATCGATCGACCCCGCGGCGGCGGGCGACCGGATCGTCAGCCACACCAGCCCGAGCATCACGAGGTTCATCGCGAAGCCGACGTTGACGACGCGCCGTGCGAACCGACGACCGTACAGCTCGGATATACAGTCCGACGCGAAGTACGTCGCGGCGTACGCGAGCGTCCCGCCCGGCATCGAGAGCGCGACGCCGACGAGCGGCAGCGTGATCGAGATGAGCTTCGCGGAGACGAGTTGTGCGGTGACGAGGGCGGTGACGAACAGCCCGACGAGGGCGATCGGGGCGACGGACGGCGGGTCCCTCGCCTCACTCATCCCCTCGTCTCCCGTGGCGGGCGTCGATCTCGTCGAGGACGTCGAGGGTCTTCCTGATCGACGCCCTGATCGCGTCGCTCCGGTTGACGAACTTCCCGTCGTCGCCGACGTGTTCGTCCAGGTCCGCTAGCAGCTCGTCCGGGATCTCGACGCTTATCTTGGCCATATCCGGGTATTCTGGAGGGAATACTTACCCATTAGGGTTTCCTCCTCTCTCGCCCGATGACTCGGGGGAATGGGCGCATCTCGCCGGGCGAAGTCGGTCCCCTGACGATGTCGCTTCACACCTCGGCTCCGCGGGAGGGCGCGAGGTCGCGCCGGCCGCCGAGCGTGAGCACGAACAGGACCGCGAGGCCGACGCCGTAGGCGACCATGAGCGGGATCGTCACGAGGAACATCGTGATGATGCCGGCGGGGGTGAACACCGCGGCGAACGTCAGGATGGCGACGGTCACCTCGCGCCAGCGGTCGCGCATCGCGCGGTACGGCACGCCGGCGGTGTTGAAGAGCACCATGAGAACCGGCACGTCCGCGAGAAGGCCGATCCCGGCGGTGGTGTAGAAGATGAGCCAGAAGAACTTGGTGATGCGGTAGCTGATGACCATGTCCGCGCGGGCGGCGTCGGCGACGAGGTAGGAGATGACCGCCGGCGCGACGTACGCGTAGCCGAGGGCGAATCCGCCGAAGAGGCCGAGTCCGAGCGCGGCGACCCACCCGAAGATGACCCGCTGGTGCCCGCGGACGAAGCCGCGCTCGCGGAGCGCCGGCCACGCGTAGTACCCGACGATGGGGAGCGTGACGAGCACCGCGACGAGCGTCGAGAACTTCACCTCGAAGATGAGCGCCTCGACAGGGTGGAGCGCGACGACCCGGAGCGATTCGGGCCGGACGTCCGCCGGCAACCGGCTGAGGAAGTTCGCGAACACGGCCCCGAGTCCGCCGGCGTACAGCCACGTGAACGTGCCGCCGAGTACGAGCATGAAGACCGCGATCAGGCGGAACGTCCGCGAGGTGATGCTGTCGAGGATGAAGGTGATGTCCTTGTAGTAGCCGCCGATGTCGTCCTCGTCCGTCTCGCCGTCGGTCAGTTCGTCGAGGAACGTCCCCCCCGCCCGCGAGGCGCGGTCGCCGACGCTGCCCGGCTCCGGTTCCGCGCGCGCCTCCATCGCCGCCTGCACCTCGTCGTAGCGGTCGAGGATCGCCTGCGCCTTCTCCTCGTTGCCGGCCCGCAGCTCGCGGTCGGCGTGTCCGAGCGCCTCGCTCTCGCTCGTCTCGGCGAACAGGCGGGGCGGCGCGCCGCGTACCTCCGCCGTCGTCAGCGCGCGCACGTCGCGCGCCGCCGGGTCGCGGCCGGCCTGCCACGCCGCGGACAGCGCGAGCACCGCGGCGAAGAGCGCGACGACCGCGAGCGCGAGGCCGACGGCGACGAGGGCCGCCGATTCGTCGCCGAGGCCGCCTTGCAGATCCGCGAGCGCCGCGACCGCGCGCCCCCGGTACGCCGCCGGAACGTACGGGACGGCCTCGTTCCCGTACTGCTGGACGTACCGGGCGTAAGGCGTCGAGAGGACGTAGTACGCGCCGACGCCGACCAGCGCGCCGACCCCGGCGAGCACGTTCCACGTCGCGCGGAAGCGGTCGCGCCAGCTCACCCAGCCGAAGCCGCGGCGTACCGAGTCGAGGACGCCGGTCGGCTCGCGCATCCCGGCCGACGCGGCGGTTCCGGCGCTCGTCGTCGCCGACGCGCCGGCGGCAGCCGCGGGCGATCCCGCTCCCTCGCCTTCGGCGGCCGCGTCGCCTTCGTGTGCCTCGCCCTCGTGCGCCCCGTCGTAGCGGTCGAGAATCGCCTGCGCCTTCGCGTGATCGCCCTCGTCGATGGCGGCGCTCGCGAGGCGGAGCGCCTCCTCCTCCGTCATCGCTGCGAACGGCTCCGACGGGGCCGCTCGGACCCCGTCGGCGTCGAGGCCGCCGACGTCGATCGCGGTCGGATCGCCCACGCGCCCGCCGTCGTCACCGCCGCTCGCCGCCCCATCCTCACCCAGCTCGACGGCGACGAAGTACAGCAGGGCGACGACGGCGACGAGGAGGCCGGCCACCCCGCAGAGGAGGGCGAGCGTCGCGTCGGACGGCAGCGGGAGGACGGCCTCGACCGGCAGGACGCGGTAGTCGCCGAACCGGGCGAGGAGTCCGTTCGCGGCCTCGACGCCGCCGCGCTCGTAGAAGAGGTAGACGGCGGCCGCGCCGACGCCGACGCCGCCCGCGAGGACGTTCCAGCGTCGGCGGGCGGTCCGGGCGAGGCTCACCCGCTCGCTCCCCCGCTTGGCCGTCACGACGACCTTCGCGAGATAGAGGCTGAACCCGTAGAGCACGAGCAGCGGAACCGCCCACATGATCTGCGTGAACGGATCCGGCGGGGAGAACACCGCCCCGAAGACGAAGATGGCGAGGACCGCGTGCCGCCACTTGTCCCGGAACGTCTCGTACCGGACGACGCCGCTGTAGGACAGCCCCGTGATGGCGAGCGGCATCTGCGCGGCCAGCCCGAACGAGAGGGTGAGAAAGAAGATGAACTCCGCCCACATCACGATGGAGTACGAGGCCTCGAAGCCCGCCGAGAGCGCGTTCTGCGCGAGGAACTCGAACATGAGCGGAAAGAAGAGGTAGTAGCCGTAGAACAGCCCGCCGACGAAGAGCACGAGAGAGAGCGATCCGACGAGAAAGACCTTCCAGAGCTTGATCGGGGCGTCCGGCCACCTGCCGCGGTCCTTCAGCGCGTCGCGGGCGAAGTAGACGAACGCGGGGAGCGCGACGATGATCCCGACGGCGAGGCTGATCTTCGCCTGCAGGAGGATGACGTCGAACGGCGTCTGCGCGATGATGTTCACGCCGTCCCGCACCGCGGGTTCCATCCGGGCCATCGTCACGCGCTTGAGAAAGTCCCAGACGTAGAGCTGAAGCGCGTAGAACGCGCCGAAGAAGCCGAGCAGGAAGACGATGAACACCTTCTGGAGGTCCTTCTGCGCGGCTCGCAACATCGCGCCGGCGGTCTGCCGGCCCTCGTCGAGTGCGCGGCGCGTATCCTCGTCGAGCGCGCTAGACATAGTGATCGAAAACCGTCTCGCGGTTATCAATCTTTTCGACCGGATCGCCCGCCGGCCATGGAAAAAGGCCTATAACGAACCGGCGGCGTAGGGAAACTGAATGGGCGACGAATCGGAGTCGGGCGCGCGTTCGGGCGTTACTGAGCTTTCCGACGCGGAGGAAGACGAGTCCGCGGAGTCCGTCGACGCGGGGGAACGCGACGGGTCGGCGTCGGAGGGGGACAGCGACGCGTCCGACTCGGCGGATTCGACCGGCGACTCGGCGGATTCGACCGGCGACTCGGCGGACTCGCCCGACGACTCGGCGGACGCCAGCCCGTCCGACGCCGACGAATCCGGCGGCGAAGTGGACGCCGGGACCGAAACCGGAGGCGAACGCGCCGACGACCCGGGCGCAGAATCCGCCCACGGTGACGACGCCGGCGCGAGCGACCTGCCGCCGCCCGAGGAGTTCGACTCCGAGGAGGAGTACCTCGAAGCGGAACGGGAGTACCTCGACCGGCGGGAGGAGGAGCTGATCGCCGCCGACCCCCTCCTCGACGACGGGCCTCCCGACGAGCGCGACGAGACGGACGAGGTCGACGGGGACGCGGCGGACGCGACCGTCGTCGACGAGGCGGGCGCTCGCGCGGACGTCGACGCCGACGAACTCGACGGATCCGGCGAACTCGAAGGGAGTGACCTCGACGGCGCCGAGATGGCCGACGTGAAGGGGACGACGGCGGACGCGGACGCGGGTTCGGAGGAGGCGGACGCGGCGCTCGACTCACAGCTCGAACCCGTCGAGCCGCCGGTCGCGGAGTCGGAGGACGGCTTCGACGCCGAGGACGAACCCGAAATCGAGGCGGACGCGGCCGCCGTCGACGCAGACGAGGACGAAGGCGACGAGGACGACGAGTTCCTCGACCGGGGGATCGTCGGCGACGGGCCGGAGTACGACGAGGAGATGCCGCTCGCGGACCACATCGAGGAGATGGTCAAGCGGCTCGGCGTCGTCTTCGTCATCGGCGCGATCGTGACGCTCGTGGCCTTTCCCACCGCTGATCGGCTCATCAACTACATGTGGAACACCCACATTCCCGGCGCGGTCACGAACGCGGCGCTTCGTCCCCGGCTCTACAGCCCGCTGGAGTTCATCCTCACCAAGCTGAAGGTCGCCGGCCTCGCCGGGCTCGTCATCGGCCTCCCGGCGTTCGTCTACGAGACGTACCTCTTCATGCGCCCGGGGCTGTACCCGAAAGAGCGGCGCTACTACCTCGCGGCGGTGCCCACGAGCCTCATCCTCGCGCTCGTCGGCATCGCCTTCGCGCACTTTATCGTCCTGCCGGCCATTTTCTCGTACTTCACCGTCTACACGGAGCGCGCGGCCGACATCGCGTTCGGGCTCGCGGAGACGTTCAACCTCATCCTCCTGCTCATGGGGTACATGGCGATCGTCTTCCAGATCCCGCTCTTCGTCATGCTCGCGATCATGATGAACCTCGTCACCCGCCGGTGGCTGGAGGACAAGCGCCTCATCTTCTGGGGGTCGTTCTTCGGCCTCTCGTTCCTCGTCAGCCCCGACCCGACCGGCATGGCCCCGATCATCGTCGCCGCGACGATGATCGTGCTGTTCGAGGGGACGCTCGCGCTCCTGCGCTGGACCGGAAACTGAGTGCGGGCGGCTCGACCGTCCGTCCCGTCACTCCCCGATCGGGTACTCCGCCGCGAACACGTCCTCGACGAGCGGTTCCGCGTCGTCCTCCCCGGCGGGGCTCACGCTCCCGGTCCGGTAGCCGTGGAGGTCGAGAGTCACGTGGTCGAACCCGACGTCGGCGAGGTGTTCGCGCGCGGCGCGGACGAAGTCCACGTCGAGCGCCGCCGCCATCTCCTCGGGTGCGACCTCGATCCGCGCGAGGCCGTCGTGGTCGCGCACCCGGAACTGCGAGAAGCCCCACGTCCGGAGCAGGCGCTCCGCCTTCTCGACGCGAGAGAGGCGCTCCTCCGTGACTTCGAGACCGGTCGGGATGCGCGAGGAGAGACAGGCCATCGAGGGCTTGTCGGCGACGGAGAGGTCGTACCGCGCGGCGATCTCACGGACCTCCTCCTTCGACACGTCGTGGGCGAGGAGCGGCGAGAACACCTCCAGCTCCTCGACGGCGCGCAGACCGGGGCGGTGGCCCTCGCCCGGGTCCGAGGCGTTCGTCCCGTCGCAGACCGTCCCGATCCCGAGTTCGCGCGCCCGCTCGTACATCTTCCCGAGGCGCATCGTCCGGCAGTGATAGCAGCGCTCGCCGTCGTTTCGGACGAAGTCGGGGTTGTCCAGCTCCGAGAACTCGACGACCTCGTGGCGGACGCCGATCTCGTCGGCGACGCGCTTCGCGTCCGCCAGCTCCTCCTCGGGGAGGGTCTCGCTCTTGGCGGTGCAGGCGACCGCGCGCTCGCCGAGCGCGTCCCGCGCGATCGCGGCGACGACGCTCGAATCGACGCCGCCCGAGAACGCGATCAGCGCGCCGTCGCGCGTCGCGAGGTCGTCGCGGACGGCCGAGAGCTTCTCCTCGACGCTCGTGGTCATGGTCGCGGTTTCTCGTCGGCGCTAAAAAGCCCGTTGCACCCGGCAGCCGCGTCCGATCCCCGGACTCGTCGCCGGATGGCCCCCACGACGCGACGACCCGCAACGTTTTGTGTCAGCCGGGGATACCCCGGGGTGAATGGAGTTCGAGGCCATCCCGGGCGTCGGGGAGAAGACGGCGTCGGCGCTCGCCGAACTCGACGGGGCGGAGGCGGCGCTCCGCGGGGGCGACGTCGCCGCGTTGGCCCGCGCGCCGGGGATCTCCGAGGGGCGCGCGGCGGCCATCGCCCGGGCCGCCATCAAGCAGGAACACGGCGAATCCGGCGATTTTCTGGCGACCGACCGCGCGCGGGAGGTGTACCGCGACGTCCTCGCGCTGCTCCAGCGGCGGACGGTGACGGACTACGCCGAAAAGCGGCTGGAGACGCTGTTTCCCACCGCGTCGCGCTCGCGGATCGACGAGGTGCGCGCGTTCGCGGCGCGGGCGACGGAGCGCGACCCCGACCCCGCCGTGCTCGACGCGCTCTCGGGGGTCGAACCGCTTCGCTCGCCGCCGCCGCGGCGCGTGCGCGACCGCTGTCTCGCGACCGCCGACGCCGAGCGCTACGCCGAGGCCGACGAGGCCCTCCCGGAGCTGTCCGTCGAGATCGTCGAGGACGGCCGCGGCGTGGCCGAACTCGCGCGGTCCTACGCGACGGTGATCGTCCTCGACGAGGAGTTCGCCGGCATCGACGTCGCGGGCGACGTGCGCGTCCTCCCCGACGCGCTCTCCCGACCCGAGGAGACCGTCCCCGAGCGGCTTCTCGAATTTTTCGCGGAGAACCGCTCGCGGCTGGAGGCGGCCCTCGCGGTCCACGAGGCGGCCGAGATGGACCCGGCCTGTTCGCCCGCGGCGCTCCGCGACGCGCTCTCGCGGCTCGACGACGACGGGACGATCGTCGGCGACGGGGAGCTGGACCGGCTCGTCGTCGCCGTGGACGACCTCGACGCGGCCGTCTCGACCGCCGAGTCCGTCGCGAACGACCGCCTGCGCGACGCCATCCGCGAGCAGGACGTGACCATCGAGGGGACGGACTTCCTCTCCCTCGTCGAGCAGGGCGCGCGAGTCGACTCGCTCCTCTCTCGCGAACTCGCGGACCAGTACGACGAGGCGACGGCGCGCGCCCGCGAGCACCTCGTCGACAGCCTCGACCTGCGCCCCGAGGAGGCGAGCCTCATCGATCGGCTGTTCGACGACGAACCGACGTTCCCGGTCGAGCGCAACGGCGAGGTCGTCGCCCGCCTCCGGACGGAGCTTTCGGCCGCCCGCGACCGACGCGCGTCGCGGCTGAAGGCCGACCTCGCGTCGGACCTCGCCGCCCTGCGCGAACCGGTCGAGGAACTCGTCCGCGACGCGCTCGAACTCGACGTCGAACTCGCCGTCTCGCGGTTCGCCCGCGACTTCGACTGCGTCGTGCCGACCTTCGTCGGCGGCGAGGAGGGCGACGACGGAGACCGGGGGGACGAGGAGGGCGACGACGCCGACAGTGACGTCCTCACCGGGCGCGCACCCGGCTTCTCGATCGAGGGCGGCCGCTCGCCGCTCCTCGACGTGGACTTCGAGGCGGTCGAGCCGGTCGACTACGCCGTCTCGGGGGCGACGTTGCTCTCGGGGGTCAACAGCGGCGGGAAAACCTCGACGCTCGACCTCGTGGCGACGCTCGTCGTCCTCGCGCAGATGGGGCTGCCCGTCCCGGCCGAGCGGTTCGAACTGGGCGTCTTCGAGGAGTTACACTACTACGCGAAGAGTCAGGGGACGCTCGACGCCGGGGCGTTCGAGAGCACCCTCCGCGACTTCGCCGACCTGACGGCGGGCGGCGAGCGACGGCTCGTGCTCGTCGACGAACTCGAGAGCATCACGGAACCCGGCGCGAGCGCGAAGATCATCGCCGGTATCCTGGAGGAACTCGACGGAAAGGGATCGACGGCGGTGTTCGTCTCCCACCTCGCGGGCGAGATCAGGGAGACGGCGGGGTTCGACGTCGCCGTCGACGGGATCGAGGCGGTCGGCCTCGTCGACGGCGAACTCGCGGTGAACCGCTCGCCGGTCAAGGGGACGCTCGCGCGATCGACGCCCGAACTCATCGTCGAGAAGCTGGCGGGCGAGAGCGACCTCGGGTTCTACGACCGATTGCTGGAGAAGTTCTGAGCCGGCGCACGGTGGCTCGGACCGCCGATGGCCGCCGTCACCGGCTCCGATCTCCAACGGCCGCCACTTTCTCCGCTTCCGACTCACACGACGGACGCCGCGTCAGCCCCGCTGTCGACGCTCGCCAAGGCGCAAGCGTTTAGACGCCGCCCGAATTACTCGCGGGTATGCCCGACTGTCCACTGGCCGATGAATGCCCGAGCTTCTCCGAGCGGATCTCGGGGATGGGGTGTCGCCACTACGGCGACCGCGGCGGCGCGGAGTGGTGTAACCACTACAACATGCCCATCCGCGAGCTGAAACAGCAGCCCGTCACCCCCGGCGAGGAAGTGACCGTGGAGGTGACCGACATCCACGAGAGCGGTGCCGGCGTCGGCCGCACGGAGGACGGGTTCATCGTGATGGTCGACGGAATCCTTCCGGACGCGCGAGCGCGCGTGAAGATCACCCAGGTGATGTCGAACCACGCCCGCGCCGAGGAGGTCGAGCGCCTGCCGATGGACGAAGCGGAGGCCGAATCCGCCGACGAAGGCGACGAAAACGACGCCGACGGCGACGGAGCCGAGAGCGGCGAGCGCGCCGAAGACGACAGAGCCGGACCCAAGCGTCGCACGGCGCTCGGCAGCCGCGACAACTTCTGGGGTTCCTGAGCCGCGCGACGCCCGTTCCGGAACCGGCCGTGGACAGTGGTTTCTGTAGTTTTTTGCGAACGGGGACGTTACACCGCGTATGGACGACGCTCCGGACGTGGACGTGGAGGCGCTGCTCGAAGGTGCGGGGTTCGATCCCGAGCGGAGCGTCTTGACCCGCCGACAGGCGGAGGTGCTGGCGCTTCGCGAGCGCGGGGTCAGACAGGCCGTCATCGCGGACCTCCTCGGCACGTCCCGCGCGAACGTCTCCAGCGTCGAGGCCAGCGCGCGCTCGAACGTCGAGAAGGCGCGCGAGACGATCGCCTTCGCCGAGGCGCTTTCCGCACCCGTCCGCGTCGAGATAGCGGCCGGAACCGACCTCTACGACGTGCCGAAACTCGTCTACGACGCCTGCGACGCGGCCGGCGTGAAGGTCAGCCACACCGCCCCCGATCTGATGAAGCTCGTGAGCGACGCCGCGGGCGGCGCGGTTCAGGGACGGGAGGTCCGCCAGCCGCTCTTCATCGGCGTCACGAGCGAGGGGCGGATGCGGGTTCGACGGTCGGGCTAGCGCCCGCACTCGCCGCGGGAACCGGCCATTCCGAACGCGAGGAACACCTTTTTCGATCGTCCCGCAGAGCGTCGGGTATGGATCTCGGAATCGACGGCGACGTGGCGCTGGTGACGGCGAGTTCGGCGGGTCTCGGCCGCGCGAGCGCGGAGTCGCTGGCCGCGGAGGGCGCGAACGTGGTGATCTGCGGGCGGAGCGAAGAGCGCCTGTCGGCGGCGGAGGCGGCGATCGAACCTCTCGCCGGCGACGCGCTCGCGGTCGAGGCGGACATCACGGAGGCCGACGACGTCGAGGCGCTCGTCGAGGCGACGGTCGAGGAGTTCGGCGGCCTCGACCACCTCGTCACCTCAGCCGGGGGCGTCCCGCCGGGCGGATTCGTCGACATGACCGACGAGGACTGGTACGCCGCCTACGACACGCTCGTGATGAGCGCCGTCCGGACGATCAGGGCGGCCCGTCCGCACCTCGAAGCGAGCGACGCCGGGACGATCACCTGCATCACCTCGACGAGCGTGCGGGAGGTGATCGACGACCTGCTCCTGTCGAACGCGGTGCGACGGGGCGTCATCGGACTCGTGAAGTCGCTCTCGCGGGAGTTCGCCCCAGACGTGCGGGTGAACGCGGTGCTCCCCGGCGCGCACGAGACCTCCCGAGTCGAGGAACTGATCGAGGCCGCGCTCGACCGCGGCGAGTTCGACACCTACGACGAGGGGCTCGCGAGCTGGTCCGACGGCATTCCGCTCGACCGCATCGGCGACCCGCGCGAACTCGGCGACGCCGTGGCGTTCCTCGCCAGCGACCGCGCGAGCTTCGTCACCGGCGTCTCGCTGCCGGTCGACGGGGGCCGGCTGCGGAGTTAAGACGCCCCTTTCGAGACGCGAACGAGCCGTTTCAGGTTTATTAGCGCGGGAATTGATGCGTATCTATGCAGCTCGACGCGGTAACCGACCTCTCCGACGGCCAGATCGAGGACTACTGTTCCCTCTACCAGTCGTACCTGTGGTGGCAAGATCGAACCCTCGAGGACGTCCGCACGGCGATCGCGAACACCGACGTCGTGGTCGGTCTCGCCGACGAGGATTCGGGCGAACTCGTCGCCGCCGGACGCGCGTTCACCGACTCCGTCTACTACGGCAAGATATACGACGTCATCGTCGAGGAGTCGCTTCGAGGGCGGGGAATCGGACGCGACCTGATGCGCGAACTCGTCCGTCACCCCGCCCTCGAATCGCTCGACGTGCTGACTCTGGATTGCCGTGAAGGATTGATCCCCTTCTACGAGCGGTGCGGTTTCAGACGACACGAGCTGACCGCGCGGCTGGAAGACCGCGAGGAGGATCTCGTACCGATGAAGTACGATTACGGGAGCGGCGGCGCGTAGTACGCCGTCATCAGAACCGCCCCTCCTCCTTCAACGCCGCGACGACTTCCCGCACCCGCTGGGCCTCCGCCTTCGGCGCGACGAGCACGCGGTCGTCCCACGCGACCACGGCGAGGTCGTCCACGCCGACGAGCGAGACGTGCTTGCCGTCGCTCGCGACCACGTTGCCGGCGGCGTCGACGGAGAGCGCCTCCCCGAGCGCGACGTTGTCCGCCGCGTCGGCGTCGAGCACCCGCTCCAGCGCGTCCCACGACCCCAGGTCGTCCCACTCGAAGGCGGCCGGAACGACGGCCGCGTCCTCCGCGCGCTCCATGACGGCGTAGTCGACGCTGACCGCCTCGACCGCTTCGAATCCCGTCTCCGGGTCGCCCGCGTCGAGCGCCTCGACGAGCGGGGCGAGGGGGGAGCCGAGGGCGGCGCGGCGGAGCGCGTCGGGCGTCCACGCGAAGATGCCGGCGTTCCAGAGGCAGCCGGACTCGATGTACCGGGCGGCGGTTTCGGCGTCCGGCTTCTCGCGGAACGCGGCGAGATCGAAGTGGTCGCCGCGGTCGGCCCCCGGCTCGACGTAGCCGTATCCCGTGTCCGGTCGCGTCGGCTCGACGCCGAAGGCGACGAGCGAACCGGTCTCGGCCGCGACGCGCGCGCCGGTTCGCATCGTCGCCTCGAACGCGCCGCCGTCGCCGACGTGGTGGTCGCTCGGCAGCGCGAGCACGACGCAGTCGCCGACGACCTCCCCGATCCGGTGGGTCGCGTAGACGAGCGCCGGTCCCGTGTCCTTCCCGTCGGGTTCGACGATCACGGTCGCCTCGGGCGCGTGGTCCGGAATTTCGGACGCGAACGCCTCGCGCGTGCAGACGAACACTTCGTCGGCGAACGACGCGCGCGCTACGGTCCGCGAGAGCAGGGACCGATCGCCGACCAGCGGCAGGAACTGCTTCGGTCGATCGCTTCGACTTGCCGGGTAGAGTCGGGTGCCGGTGCCGCCGGCGAGCACGAGCGCGACGAGGGGTCGGTCCATGGCGGGTCTTCCCGGCCGACCCTCAAAAAAGGCGCTCTCGCCCGCCCTCGCGCCTCGAACGCTCCTCTTTCCCTCCCTACCACGTCTCGACGACGCCCTCGCGCACGTCCTCCGCGCAGCCCCGGCAGTCGGCGTGATCCGGGTCGAAGCACGACGGTCGCCCGTCGCCGTCGACCGTGACCGCGCGCTGTTCGGCGTAGCGACGACACACGAGGCGCGCCCGCCCCTCCTCGTCGCGCGGCAGATCGAACCGGTTCGCCCCCTCCCCGCCGTCCGTCTCGCCCCGACCCTCGCGGTACGCCTTTCGCGCCTCGGCGTACCGCCGGCCCGCGCCGCGAAACGTGGTTCGAATGAAGCGATCGATCCGGTCGTCCATACCGACCGTTCTCGATCCGCGGACAAAGGCCCGTCGCCTCCCGCACCGTCCGCCGACCCTCGGCGGCCTCGTCCGCTGGCGGCTCCAGCGCCGCGAAATCCAGCGGCTCCAAACGTCCGCGAACGTGTGAGTGGGGGCTCGTAGCCACCGATTACACTTTCTCCGCACGGGTAACCTTTTATACCATCAGGCCCCAACCGACGCATGCCTCTCGTAGAAAAACGAAGCGGAGGCAGTGAGACCACATGACAGCGTTGCGAACCCACGCAGAGGAGATTGCGGAACAGTTCTCGGACCACCTGAACGTCGACGCCGACGAGGTCGAAGAGCGGCTGGACAACCTCGTCAACGAGTACAAGGTCCCCGCCGAGGAGGCGCGCCGGAGCGTCGTCAACAGCTACCTCGACGAGGCCGGGCTGGAGCGAGACGCCATCCGGAGCGGTGGCGGCCAGGCCGCGAAGGTGAGCGACATCGACGAGGACGAACAGTGGGTCGACCTGACGGCGAAGGTCGTCGACCTCTGGGAGCCCCGGAGCGACTCCATCTCGCAGGTCGGTCTGCTCGGCGACGAGTCGGGCACCATCAAGTTCGTCTCGTTCAAGACCTCGGAACTCCCCGAACTGGACGAGGGGGCGGTGTACCGCCTCGAGAACGTCGTCACCGACGAGTACCAGGGTCGGTACTCGGTGAAGCTCAACCGGACGACGACGATCACCGAACTCGACGAGGACATCGAGGTCGGCGACGACAGCGTCACCGTCGAGGGCGCGCTCGTCGACATCCAGAGCGGCAGCGGGTTGATCAAGCGCTGCCCCGAGGAGGGCTGTACGCGCGTCCTCCAGAACGGCCGGTGCTCCGAGCACGGCAGCGTCGAGGGCGAGTTCGACCTGCGGATCAAGGGCGTCCTCGACGACGGCACCGAGATCCAGGAGGTCATCTTCAACCGCGAGATGACGGAGGAACTGACCGGCGTCACGCTGGAGGAGGCCAAACAGCGGGCGATGGACGCGCTCGACACCACGGTCGTCGCCGACGAGATGCGCGAGACCACCCTCGGTCGCTACTACGGCGTCACCGGCCCGACCCTCGGGCGGTACGTCCTCGCGAACGAGTTCGAACAGCTGACCGGGCCGACGGACGCGGAGGACGTCCTCATCAAAGCGAGGTCGATGTAAATGAGCCAGAGCAACGCGGTTCCCACCCGAGAGGTCGCCCGGCGCGTCTTCGCACAGGAGTTCAACGACGCCGGTTACACGTTCAAAGAGTCCGACGACGAGCGCGCGCCCGTCTACCTGCTCCTCCCGTCGGGGGAGCGGGCGAACCGGGTGTTCCTCGTCGGAACCCTCACCGAGAAGGAGGACGTCGGCGAGGACAGCGAGTACTGGCGCGGCCGGATCGTCGATCCGACGGGGACGTTCTTCGTCTACGCCGGCCAGTACCAGCCCGAGGCCGCGAGCGCCCTGCGGGACCTCGAACCCCCGGCCTACGTCGCCATCGTCGGCAAGCCGCGCACCTTCGAGACGGACGAGGGCGGGATCAACGTCTCCGTCCGACCCGAGTCGATCACGACGGTCGACGCCGCGACGCGCGACCGCTGGGTCGTCGAAACCGCCCGTCGAACGCTCGAACGCGTCGAGGCGTTCGAGGACGAGGGCAACGAGTACGCGCGGATGGCCCGCGAGCAGTACGACCTCCCGGTCGACGAGTACAAGCGCGCGGCCGCCGCGGCGCTCGAAAGCCTCGAAGAGACGGACGAACTCGCGGCGAACGCCTGAGGCGGGCGATCGACGCGCGCCACCGTTTTTCGCGTGGCGCACGGCCGAAGACGGAGTCGTTCCGACGCCGATAGCGACGGCTGACGCGTAGAGAACGGCGAACAGCCCACAGACCGCCGGCCCGCGTCGCGGGCGCGCGATCGAAAGCGCGCCCGGGTGTCACCAGCACCCGGACGTCGGGCATACCTGAACCACAAGCAGCCCAGTGAACGTTGATTACGCTCTCGGACAAGAACGTACCGAAAAGACGAACGACGCGATCGCCCGCCGAAACGGAAACGTAGCCGACCGCTCCGACGAGAACGCGCCGGACGCGGCCGCCGATCCCCGTCGGAGCGCGACCGCCGTCACCGGTCCCCACGACGGCCGCGACGGCGACGGTCGCCTCGACCACCGCTACTGGCGGTGCGAGCGTTGCGGGTTCGAAAGCGCCGACCCTCGGCTGCGCGACGGCTGTTTTCGGTGCGATTCCCCGCCGGCTCCGGCCGGGAGTCGGGCCGACTCCACCCGCCCCGCCGACGCCGCAGACGTCGGCGACGCTGACGACACCGACGACACCGACGATGCCGACGACGTCGACGACATCGACGATGCCAGGTGACCGAGCCTCCCCGAGCGGCGACTGGCGCGAGGTCGCCGAGGCGATGGGCGTCGAGCCGGAGGCCTGGTTCGAAGAAGACGCGGAGGACGCCGACGAAGCGGACGAAGGGGGGGAGGCGAGCGAAGCGGACGAAACGGACCGGACGTCGGAGGATCGGCTCGGCTCGCGTCGCCGCGATCTCGTCGGCCGACCCGACGGGAACCCCGCCGACTGAGTCCTCACCACCTCCGTCACTCCAGCGCTTCGCCGATCGCCTCCGTCACTCGCCGGTCGAGCGCGTCGGAGGCGACGAGCGCCGCGACCGCCTCGATCTCACCGTGGCTCGATCGGTCCTCGTCGAGGGGCGGAACGATCTCGCGGACGGCCTCGTAGGTCGCCCCCGTGCCGGCGGCGTGCGAGAGCGCGGGGTCGACGAACTCCGCGGCCTGCGCGGCGCAGAGCAGTTCGACGGCGACGACGGTTCGGACGCGCTCGACCACGCGACGGACGGTGAACGCCGAGGTCGCGCTCATGCTGACGTGGTCCTCCTGCCCGCCGCTGACGGGCGCGTTGTCCGTCGACGGTCGCCCCTCCGACCGGCACTCGTTGAGCAGCGCCGCGGCAGTGTACTGCGGGATCATGTAGCCCGACCGGAGGCCGCTTTCGGCCGTCAAAAACGGCGGGAGGTGCGGCTCCTGGAGGTTCGGGTTGAGCATCCGGTCGACCCGCCGTTCGGCGATGGCCGCGAGGTCGGTGAGCGCGCCCGCGACGTAATCGAGCCGGAGCGCGAGCGGTTCGCCGTGGAAGTTGCCGCCCGAGAGAACCGCCGCCGACGCCGTCCCGCTCGCACGGTCGGAAACGGCGTCGCGCGGAAACACGAGCGGATTGTCGGTCGCGCTGTTCAACTCGACCTCGACCGCGCCGCGGAGGTGCGCCACGGCGTCGCGCACCGCGCCGTGGACCTGCGGCAGACACCTGATGGAGTAGGCGTCCTGCACGCGGTCGCAGTTCCTGTGCGACTCGACGATCTCCGAGCCCTCGGTCAGCCGCTTCACGTTCCGGGCGCTCGCGGCCTGCCCGGGGTGGGGGCGGACCGCCTGGATCGCCGGGTCGCACGAGGCGGTCGTCCCCATCGTCACCTCGGTCGTGAGCGCGCCGGCGGCGTCGGCCGCGCGGAGCGCGCGCTCCGCGTCGTGGACCGCGAGCGCCGCCAGCCCCACGGTGAGCTGCGTCCCGTTGATGAGCGCGAGCCCCTCCTTGGCGGCGAGCGAGAGGGGTTCGAGCCCCGCCGTCGCAAGCGCCTCGTCGCCCGGAAGGCGGTCGTGCCCATCGTCGCCGCCGTCGCGTTCTCGGCACCGAGGCCCATCGTCGGTGGTGCTCTTCGCCCCTTCCCCCTTTTCCACGCGGGCTTCGCCCTCGCCGATCAGGACGAGCGACAGGTGCGCGAGCGGGGCGAGGTCGCCGCTCGCGCCGAGGCTCCCGCGGGACCTGACGACGGGGTGGATCCCCTCGTTGAGCATCGCCACGAGGTGGTCGACGACGACCTCGCGGACGCCCGAATAGCCCTTCGCGAGCGCGTTGATCCGAGTGAGCACGAGCGCGCGAACCTCCTCGGTCGAGAGCTCGCGCCCCGCGCCGGCGGCGTGGCTCCGCAGCAGGTTCTCCTGCAGGTCGTTGATTCGCTCCCGCGGGATGCGAACGTCGACGAGTTCGCCGAAGCCCGTGTTGACGCCGTACACCGCCTCGTCGCTCCCGACGATCTCCTCGATCCGCGCCCGCGACTCGCGGATCGCCCCGCGCGTCCCCTCGTCGATCTCGACGGGCGCGCCCTCGCGGGCGACGGCGACGACCTCCTCGACGGTCAGCGACTCGCCGTCGAGGACGACCCTGTCGGCGTCCGAATCGGCTTCACTCATGCGCCGCCCCCGACCCGTTTCTCGCGTGGGCGACCTCGCCGCCCTTGAGCACGGTTTCGACCGCGTTGACCGCGAAGTTGTAGGGAAGGTGGACGTGCGACGGCGCGTCGAGGACCACGAGGTCCGCCGGCGCGCCCTCTCGGAGGGTTCCCAGCCCGTCCGTCCTGTCGAGCGCCAGCGCGCCGTTTCGCGTCACCGAGACGAGCGCCTGCGCGGGCGTCATCCGCATGCCGACGCAGGCGAGCGACGCCGCGAACCCGAGGCTCTGCGAGTAGCAGTTCGGGTTGAAGTCGGTCGCGACGGCGACGGGCGCGCCGCGGTCGAGGAACGCGCCCGCGTCCGCGTACCCCGCGCCGAGCGCGAACGCCGTCCCGGGGAGGAGCACCGGGACGACGCCGGCCTCGACGAGCGCCTCGACGTCCTCGTCGGTCGAGCGCAGCAGGTGATCGGCGCTCGTAGCCCCGAGATCCGCCGCCAGCCTCGATCCGCCGAGGGTGGCGAACTCGTCGGCGTGGATCTTCGGGGCGAGCCCCGCCTCCCTCCCGGCTTCGAGGACGCGCCGCGACGCTTCGACCGTGAACGCCCCCTCGTCGCAGAAGACGTCGCAGAACTCCGCGATCCCCTGCGCTTCGACCGCGGGGAGCTGTTCGGAGACGACCTCGTCGACGTAGTCGTCCGCGTCGACCCCGGGCGGGACCGCGTGCGCGCCCATGAACGTCGGCACCACGTCGATCGGGTGCCGCTCGTCGGCGCGCGCGACGACCTCCAGCATCCGGAGTTCCGTCTCGACGTCGAGCCCGTATCCGGACTTCACCTCGGCGGTCGTCGTCCCGTGGGCGAGCATCGTGTCGAGGTGCGACAGCAGGATCTCGAGCAGGTCGTCGTCGCTCGCCGCGCGCGTGGCTCCGACGGTCCGGAGGATGCCGCCGCCCTCGGCCATGATCTCCTGATAGGTCTTTCCCCGAAGTTTCGCCTCGAACTCGTCGGAGCGGTCGCCAGCGAAGAGGGCGTGCGTGTGCGCGTCGACGAACCCGGGAATCACGCTCTTTCCCGCCGCGTCGACGGCGACCGCGGCGTTCTCCGGGGGATGCTCGCGCGTCACCTCGTCGGAGGGGCCGACGGCGGCGACGCGCCCGTCGACGACCGCGACGGCGGCGTCCTCGCGGCGGACGAGCGGCGCGCTCGCGTCGTCCCCCCTCTCGGCCTCCTCGGGTCCGACCACGACCTCGGCGGCGTCGCGGACGACGGCGGTGAGTTCAGCCATGGCGTTCCCCCTTCGCGCCGTAGCCACTTAGAAAGTGAGCGACGGCCCGCGCGCCCGCCGCGGCGGTGCGTCCGTCCCGATCCAGCCGCGGGGCGCACTCGACGACCTCGAAGCCGGCGACGCGCTCGTCGTCGGCGACCCGACGGAGCACCGCGAACAGCTCCCGCGTCGACAGGCCGCCGGGCGTCGGCGCGCTCACCCCCGGCGCGGCGGTCGCGTCGAGCGCGTCGAGGTCGACGCTGACGTAGATCGCGTCGACCCCGGTCATCGCGGCCAGCGCCCATTCGGCCGCCCCGATCGGATCGCTCCCCGCCGCGTCGGCGGTGACGATCTCCCCGTCCCTCTCGCGGACGTACTCGGCGTAGGCCGTCGAGGTCTCGAAGTGGCGCGCGCCGACGCAGGCGTACGCGTCGAGGCCCGATTCGAACAGCTGTCTGTACGGCGTGCCGCTGGTCGCGTCGTCTCGGACCTCGCGCACGTCGAGGTGGGCGTCGACGTTGACGACGCCGAGCGAGCGGTCGAGAAGCGGCGCGGCGTTCGGGTACGTGAGCGAGTTGTCGCCGCCGAGGAACACGGGGAGGGCGTCAGTCGCGTGGATCCGGCGGGCGACGTCGCCCACCGCCTCCTGCACCGCGCGGACGCTCCCGTCCGGGATCTCCACGTCGCCGAGGTCGCAGAGGGCCCCGATCGGACCCCCGTCGAAGTGGTGCGTCTTGACCGACGCGAGCGCCTCGCGGAGCGCGGCCGGTCCTTCCCGGGCTCCCGTCCGTCCGATGACCCCGCCGTCGTAGGGTTCGCCGACGAGCACCGCGTCGGACGACCCCTCGCCGACGGCGTCATCTGACCCCGTCAGACGTGCCATCGAGCACGGCTCGACCACGTCTCCGAACTGCTCGTCGTTCGGGTCTCCGGACGGTCCCGACCACGCCGGCGGATCGCGGAGGCGCGTCATCGTCGATCACGCATCGGGATCGGGACGTTCGACGCCGACGCCTCGTCCAGCGCCTCGTCGTACCCGGCGTCGGCGTGGCGGATCACGCCCGTGCCGGGATCGGTGGTGAACACCCGGCGCGCCTTCTCGGCGGCGAGATCCGACCCGTCGAGGACGACGTGGTTGTTCGAGTGGAGCGCGTTGCCGATGCCGACGCCGCCGCCGTCGTGGACGGAGACGATGTCCGCGCCGGCCGCGCAGTTTATGAGCGCGTTGAGGATCGGCCAGTCAGCCACGGCGTCGGTGCCGTCCTTCATGGCCTCCGTCTCGCGGTGGGGGCTGGCGACGCTCCCCGCGTCGAGGTGGTCGCGGGTGACGACGATCGGCGCGGAGATCTCCCCCTCGCGGACGAGGTCGTTGACGCGGAGCGCGAACGCCGCGCGCTCCGTGAGCCCGTCGTCGCCCGCGGCGCACCCCAGCCAGCACACCCGCGCGGGCAAGCCCTGAAAGGACACGTGTTCCCGCGCGAGATCGATCCACCGCCGGAGGTGCGATTTGTCGGGAAACAGCTCCGTCACCGCCTCGTCCGTCCGGCGGATGTCCTCGGGATCGCCGGAGAGCGCGACCCAGCGGAAGGGCCCCTTTCCGCGGCAAAAGAGCGGCCGGACGTACGCCGGGACGAAGCCGGGGAAGTCGAACGCCTCCTCCATCCCCCGGTGCTCCCGCACCTGTCCGCGGATGTTGTTGCCGTACTCGAAGGCGATCGCGCCGCGTTCTTGCAGCCCCAGAATGGCGTCGACGTGTCGCGCCATCGTGTCGAGGCTCTCTTCGACGTACCGCTCGGGGTCCGACCCGCGCAGTTCGTCGGCCTCCTCGACGGCGTAGCCGCTCGGGACGTACCCCGACAGCTCGTCGTGGGCGCTCGTCTGATCCGTGACCACGTCCGGGACGAAGTCGCGTTCGAGCATCGCCTCCAGCACGTCCGCGGCGTTGGCGTGGACGCCGACGCTGTACGGTTGGCCCGCCTCGGCGGCTTCCTCGGCCTTCCGGATCGCCTCGTCGAGATCGGCCGTCTTCTCCACGCAGTAGCCGGTCTCGATGCGGCGGTCGATCCGCGATTCGTCCACCTCGGCGGCGATGCAGACGCCGCGGTTCATCGTCACCGCGAGGGGCTGCGCGCCGCCCATTCCGCCGAGGCCGCCGGTGACGACGATCCGACCGCGGAGGTCGGCCGTCGCGTCCGCGTCACCCGCCGCGTCCACGTTCCCCGTCGCGTCCGTCGCGTCCGCCCCGACCGTCTCGCCCGCCGCGTCGGAGAAGTGCCGCCGCGCCAGTTCCGCGAGCGTCTCGTACGTCCCCTGCACGATGCCCTGCGTGCCGATGTACGCCCACGACCCGGCGGTCATCTGGCCGTACATGATCTTCCCCTCGGCCTCCAGCTCGTGAAAGTGCTCCCACCCGTCCCACTTGCCGACGAGGTTGGAGTTGGCGATGAGCACCCGGGGGGCCGTTTCGTGGGTCCGGAACCTGCCGACGGGCTTTCCCGACTGGACGAGGAGCGTCTCGTCGTTCTCCAGTTCCCTGAGCTCGGCCAGGATCGCGTCGTACGCGTCCCAGCTCCGGGCGGCGCGGCCGGTGCCGCCGTAGACGACGAGCCGCTCCGGAGCCTCGCCGACCTCGGGGTCGAGGTTGTTGTTCAACAGCCGGAGGGCTGCCTCCTGCCGCCATCCCTTGCACTCGATGTCGGTGCCGGTCGGCGAGCCGCGGTACCGCCGCCACTCGTCGCTCGGGGCTCCGATCCGATCCGCCGTCTCCGCGGGCGTCCGTTCGCTCATCTCGTCCTATCCGTTGTCGACGAGCGTCGAATACCTTCGACCCTCCTTACGGAGCTATATTTATATGGGGGTGCGGTCGACTGCGGATATGTACGAGGCGACGTTCCGGATCGACGACGGCGGGCCGTACGCGACGGCGACGGCGGGAACTGACGCGCGAATCGAACTGTGGTGCAACGACCACTGCGACCTCTTGCACGTCACCGACGGGGCGGCCGAGGAGGTGATCGAACACGTCGAGGCGTCGGTGGGCGTCCGGGACCGGCTGGCGAACGAGAACGAACTCGTCGTCGTCACCGCCGCGTGTCTGAAAGACCGCACGGCGGACCACGTCGAGCGGTACCTCCGCGCGCACGGCTGTCTGCTCCTGCCGCCGCTGCGGTACGCCGAGGGCGCGAAGTTCTGTCGGCTGCTCGCGCTCGATCCGTCGGCGCTGACCGCGTGCTACCGCGACCTCGTCGCCGACGGGTACGCGGTGGGCGTCGAGACGAAGCGGGAGGTGAGCGCCGTGGCTCAGGACGGCCCGCTGCTCACGCTCGACGACGTGCTGCCGGCGCTCACCTCGCGCCAGCGCGAGGTCTTCGCGGTCGCCTACGAGCGGGGGTACTACCGGATTCCGCGGGAGGTTTCGACCGCGTCCATCGCCGACGCCGTCGGCGTCGAGCGCCGAACCGCGGAGGAGCACCTCCGGCGCGCCGAGAACAAGCTGGTCGGGGCGTTGGTTCCGTACCTCTGATCGCGACTCAGAGCAACCCCAGCGCGGCAACGAGGTGCGTCATCGCGGCGACGAGCGGCACGAGGATCGCCGTGCGCATGACGAACAGCGCGACGAGGTCGCGAAACCGGATCGGCACGTCGGAGAACATGTCCATCATCATCGGCCCGACGCTGGAGAAGAAGATGAGCTGGGACACCGCGAGCACCGCGACGAAAAAGCGGGCCATCGGCTCCGCCTCGGCGACGAGGAGGACGGGGACGTACATCTCGGTGACGCCGACGATCGTCGCGGGCGCGACGGTCTCGGCGTTCGGGATTCCGAGCAACTCGATCAGGGGGACGAGCGGCGCGCCGAGGATTCGGAAGGTCGGCGTGTACGCGGAAAGCAGCACGGCCGCGAGGCCGACCGCGAGGATGGTTCCGAGGACGAGGCTCGTCAGCTTCAGACCGTCCACGAACCCCCGCCGGGCGGCTTCGAGGAACGTTTCTCCCTCCTCCGCCTTGCCGACCGCCTCGCTCAGCGCGAACCGGAGGTAGTCGCGGACGGAGCCGTCGAACGGCACCTCGGGGTCGGGTTCGGCGACGTACTCCTCGGGGACGGTGCTGATCGGCGGGAGCCGGACGAGCACGACCGCGCAGACGACGACGCAGACGAAGTACGCGAGGAAGATGAGCGGAAAGAGCGCGAGCATGTCGACGGTCGCGGCGACGACGCCGACGAAGCCGATGCTCACCGTCGAAAAGCAGGTCGCGATGGTGAACACGTCGCGCTTGTCGTACCCCCCGCGCTCGAAGACGTTCCGGGTCACGTACAGCCCGACGCTGTAGGAGCCGACCCACGAGGCGACGCTGTCGAGGGCGGCCCGACCGGGCAGGCGGAACAGCGGCCGCATCACCGGCCGCGCGAGCGTGCCGACGAACTCCAGTCCGCCGAGTTCGACGAAGATCGTGATGAACACCGCCCCCACGGGGATGATCACGCCCACGCTGTAGATCAGCGTCTCCCACATGAACCCGCCCGTCTCGGGCGCGTGCAGCCACCCCGGGCCGAGTTCGAAGAACATCACCGGCGCGAGGAGCGCGCCCGCGACGCGAAAGAGCCAGAAGACGGTCGAACTCTCGAAGTACGAGAGGTCGAGCGGTGTCTCGACCGAGGCGATTCCGCGACGGTCGAACTCCGCGGCGGTCGTCAGCAGGCCCCCCGCGACGACGATGGCGAGGCAGTACGCCCCGACGGCGGTCGGGAACGATTCGGTGATCCAGCTCACGGCGACGTCGAACGGGACGGTGAGTTCGCCCTCCCACGGCACCGGAACGAGAAAGAAGGCGGCCCCGAGGAGAAACGCGACGACGAACTTCGCGACCGGCCGGGCGTCGTACCCGTTGAGGCGCACGTCGTCGATGCTTCGCGCGGCCGGTTCCGCTTCGATCGTCCACACCTCATCGTGCGGTTCGGTAGCCATGTTCGTGATACGGTCGGCGGCGTCGATGTACCCTCACCCGCCGCACGCGGTGGGGTTTATGTCCGTGCGCCCGGGCAGACCGCGGTTTCGGATGACAAACGGCTCGTTGTGTCGTCTGACGAACGAGTGGGATCGTCTGACGAACGATTAAGTGGGGTGCGCCGCGTAGTGCAACCGAGATGGGCAACAAGAACAAGACGATCTCGTTCCGCGTCAACGAGGACGCGTTCGAGACCCTCCGGGAGATCGCCGAGGAGCGCGACATCTCCCTGTCGGCCGTGTTCCGGGATTACGTGGACACCCTCGTTGCCCACGACGGTCAGGTCCGCGTCGTCCCCGAGCACGAACTGGAGATAAAGCGGGGCGACGAGAGCTTCCCGCCGAAGGTCGAGGTGCCGAAGAGCTTCATCCGCGAGCACGAGCGCCTGGAACTCGAAGCCGACCACCTCCGCGAGCAGTTGGAGGAGTACAAACAGTACGTGACGCACCTCCGCGAGCAGCTCGACGAGTCGGACGAGGAGGAGGTCATCCACCTGGAAGATCTCGACGCCGACGCGGACGAACAGCCGTTCCGGCTGGGCTAACGCTTCCGACCCGCTCCCCGACCGGACTTCCTACCCGGAGAGTTCCCTCGCGGCCCGCGCCGCACGTCGTTTCGTCTCCTCGTCGCCCTCGACGCCGGCGAGCGCCTCGACCGCCTCCAGCGTCCGCACGGACTGGTCGAGAAACGAGAGGACGTCGCCGGGGTAGGCGTACAGCATGTACTCGTCGGACATCACGTCGACGATGGCGTCGGGGCCGAGCCCCTGCGCCCGGAGTTCGAGCAGGTAGCGGACGAACTTCCGCTCCGGGTGGCCGCAGTAGGGGTTGTTCTTGCAGCCGCAGTCGAGAAAGTCCTCGGCGAAGTCGAGCGCGCGCTCCCTCGTCGCCTCGTCGAGTTTCGACAGCCCCTCCCCGGTGAAGAGGACGTCCAGCGTCGCCCCCGCGAACGCCCGCTTCGGGACGTTCACGTCGAGCTGCGAGACGATCTGCCGGTGGTTTTTGACGTATATCTTGTCCGTGATAGCCACTGTTGGACCCGCGTAGGGGCGCGAGCGGCAAAAGGCTCCCGGAAGGACCGCCGCCGCCGCTCGACGGTCGACGGACCTCGGGTGTTCGACCGTCGTCGGTCGTCGAACGCCGTTCCTCGCCGATCGGAGGCGACGGCCGCCGATCGGCTCAGGATTCGATCTTCTCGACGATCTGCTTCGCCTGCTCTCTCGCCTCGTCCTCGTCCGCGTTCTCCTTTCGGATGAGGACGCTCTCGACCTGCCACTCGTCTCCGTCTTCCTTCTTGCCCGTCCGGACCTCGCTCCCTTCCGACACCGAGTTCGCGACGTTCGCGGCCCAGTCGGGCGTCCGGATCGTGTCGAACCGGTCGGGGTCACGGAACCGGACGTGGATGTACTCGTCCTCCTCGTCCACCATCTGCACGTCGGGGATGTCGGCCATGGTCTGACGTTCCACGTCCAGCGGCGTAAGTGACCGGCCGGGATATGTCGGCGAACGCCGAGGGCCGCGCGCCCGGTTTTCGGCGGAATCGCGGCACGCGGCGTCCGTACCACCGCAGAAAGTCGTAACGTATTTCCGTCGGACCGCTGTATGCCGACGTGTGTCCGGGTTGGGGTAGTGGTTATCCTTCAGCCTTGTGGAGGCTGAGACGCGGGTTCGATTCTCGCACCCGGACTTTTTCACGACGACCGAAGGGAGGAGTGGAAAAGCCGGAAGGCGAGATCGAATCACGCGAGACGAGCGGGGCGAGTCTCGCGGTCGGGATCGATTCTCGCGCCCGGTTCACCTCGACCACTCGACGTGGTCGCTCGCGTCCGTACTTCTAAATAGTCCAACTCTGTTGAATATTAAACATCTAAGAAACTTTTAACATCTTCAGATAAAGTCGAATAGATGAATCCACAATGACGAACCCCACGCAGCGACCCCTTCGACGACGCTCCGTCCTTCGCGCGGCGGCCGCGACGGCGGCGCTCGGCGCGGCTTCCGGTCTTTCGGCGGCCGGGTCGTCTTCGGACGACGAGCGAACGAAGACGATCACCGGGCGCATCGAGGACGACGCGCCGGACTGGGTGTACGTTCCGTTCGAGGTGCCGGCGGGCGTGACGGAACTGCACGTCGAGTACGAGTACAACGAGAGCGAGGAGAACGTCCTCGACATCGGCGTTTTCGATCCCGACGGCTACGATCTCGGCAACGTCGACGGCTTCCGCGGCTGGTCCGGCGGCGCGCGGTCGGAGTTTTCCATCTCGCGAGCGGCGGCGACGCCCGGCTACGTCCCGGGACCGATCGAGAGCGGGACGTGGCACGTCATCCTCGGGCCGTACAAAGTCTCGTCGACCGGCATCGACTACGAGCTCACGATCACGATGCGCTCCGTCGATCCGGGCCCGGCGTTCGAACCGGACCCCGCGCCGACGGCGCTGAACGACGAGGCGGGTTGGTACCGGGGGGACATCCACCTCCACACGGTCCACTCGGACGGCCAGTACACCCCGTCGGAGGTCGTCTCCCGCGCGGCCGACGCCGACCTCGATTTCGTCGTCCCGACCGATCACAACACCCCCACGGCGAACCTCGTCTGGGGGGAACACGCCCGGTCGGACCTCCTCGTGATCAACGGCGAAGAACCCACCACGCGCGCCGGTCACTACAGCGCGATCGGCCTCGAACCCGGTCAGTGGATCGACTGGCGATACCTCCCCGAGGACGATCAGCTTCCCCGATTCGTCGAGGAGGTTCGCGACGTCGGCGGCTTCACCGTCGCGCAGCACCCGTTCTGTCCGTACAAGGGGTGCGACTGGCGGTTCGGCTACGAGCACGTCGACACGATCGAGGTGTGGAACGGCCCGTGGACCGCGGACGACGATCGATCCGTCGAACTGTGGGACGAACTGCTCCGTGACGGGCTGGCGATCCCGGCGGTCGGCGGGAGCGACTCGCACGGCCCCGATCGCGACCTCGGCCACCCGCAGATGGTCGTTCGCGCGCCGCGGTTGGCCGTCGACGCGATCCTGCCGGAGCTGAAGGCCGGCCGATCCTACGTCGCCGCGTCGACCGACGTCGCCCTGCGCATGTCGGTCCGAGCGGGCCGCGACCGGGCCGAGATCGGAGAGACCGTCGAAGCCGCGCCGGATGCTCGCCTCGTGACTCGCCTTCGAGTCGTCGGCGCTGCGTCCGCCGTCGCGACGCTCCACACCCAGGAGGGAACCGTGAAGACGAAGCCACTCTCCGAAGACCGCGAGACGGTGACGGTTTCGACACGGGCGGACGAAGTGGACTACGTCAGGGCCGAGGTCCGCGATTCCGAGGGAGCGATGGTCGCGCTGACCAATCCCGTTTTCGTCCGTCGTTCGACGCCAGCGTAATCGGCCCGAGACGCGGATTTTTCCCTCGATCACCGGCTTCCGTCGACGCTCTCTCGCACCGCCTCGACGACGGGTCGCACCGGTTCGGCCGGATCCAGCGTCATGAACAGCCCCTCGCGGTCGGCGACGTACACGCGAACGAGGGTGAACGCGTCCATCCCGGTGACCATGTACTCGACGCGCTCCGCGACCGGGAAGAAGTCGGCGAACAGCTCCATCTCCGAGAAATCGAGGTAGACGTACGAGTGGATCCGTTCGAAGTGCGCCGACATCTGCGCTTCGTCGTCGTACAGCGCGAGGGCCGCGTCGTCGACGTACAGGGGGTTGAACGACTCGGCGTCGTACTCGACGAGCGCCCAGAGCGATCCGTCGACCGTTTCCGCTATCGCCGCGAGCGCCGCCTCCGCGTCGAACGAGACGACCGTTGACGGGTTCGAGAGCGCCATCGGTACGACGACGGCCGGGCGGCGGCTTAAACGCTCTGTCACACCCGACGGTCGGACGGACGCGAGCGGCTCACCGCGGTTCGAGGGTCGGCTCGCGCCCGCGGCGTCGGATCGCCTCGGAGCCGCTCGTCTGGATGATGTTGAACGCCGTCATCAGATCCGACCGCGAGACGATCCCCGCCACCTCGCCGTCGACGTCGATGACCGGGAGCCGACCGACGTTGTTCTCCTGCATGACTTCGAGCGCGTCCATCGCGCCGGCGTCGGGCGTGACGCTGGCGATGTCTCGGGACATCACGTCCTCGACCCGGTAGGCGTCGCGCTCTATCTCGTTGACCGTCCGCGCGTCGTTCAGCGTGACCATCCCGACGAGCTGGCCGTCGCGCATGACGGGGTAGCCGGTGTGGCGCTCGCGGAACATCCGGTCCATCAGCTCCGCGATGCTCGTGTTCTCCTCGACGGTGTGCAGGTCCTCGCGGGTGGTCATGATGTCGCGGACGGTCACGTCCTGGAAGGCGGCTTTCATGACCGTCTGCTGGGCCTCGCTCGACGCGCCGATGTAGATGAAAAAGGCGAGCGCGACGAGAAACAGGTTCTGAAACAGCCCGAAGATCCCGAGCAGGAACGCGAACACCTTCCCGACCTCCGCGGCGATCTGCGTCGCCCTCGCGTGCGGTCGGTTTCGGGCGAGGAGCGCACGGAGGACGCGACCGCCGTCCATCGGGAAGCCCGGAAGCATGTTGAACACGGCGAGCAGGACGTTCGTCAGCGCGAGGTAGCCGAGGACGAACTTCGCGGCGGCCTGACTGTCCGGAAACGCGAGAAATCCGAGGTAGGAGACGACGCCGAGGAGCACGCTCACGATCGGCCCGGCGACGGCGATGGCGAACTCCTGCTTCCAGTCCTCCGGCATCTCCGTGAACCGCGCGACGCCGCCGAACAGCCAGAGCGTGATCGAGTCGATCTCGTAGCCGAACCGCATCGCGACGAGCGAGTGGCCGAACTCGTGGAGGAGGACGCAGAGGAAGAGACCGACCGCGGCCGCCGCGCCGAGGATCCACGGCATGGACCCGCCGGTGAGCGGCCCGACCGCGATGTTCGAGCCGAAGAGGCCGTTGATGGCGTTCGTGAGGTTCCCCACGTCCGCCCCGATGAGCCACGCGAAGAGCGGCAGGACGAGCAGGAAGGTGAAATCCAGCCTGACGGGGATCCCGAACGCGCTCCCGATCCGAATACCACGCATACCGGTACCTAGTCGCGGAGGGGTCTTAAACTCGGGCCCGAGCGCCGGGGGCGGCCGTCCCGTCCGCGACGCGCCGCCGTCTCGCGAGACGAACGCGTTCTGGAGAGACGAGCACGTTCTGGAGGCTCCACGCGCGCGCGCCGACGCTCAACTTAACGAGGAGGGGGTCGTATCCGCGCCCATGAGCGAGCAGACCACACCCGTGGTGAAGCGCGCGGCAGAGATCGAATACGCGTCCGTCGACGCCGCGGAGGGGCTTCGAAAGGGCGTTCTCGTCGACGAGACCGACGGCGCACCCCACTTTGCGATCCGGCGGTTCACGCTCGCCCCCGGCGCGTCGGTGCCGAAGCACACGAACGAGGTCGAACACGAACAGTACGTGCTGGAGGGGGAGTACGTCGTCGGACTGGGCGACGAAGAGCGCGTGGTCTCCGCGGGGGACTCGCTTTTCATCCCGGCCGGGGTCGTCCACTGGTACCGAAACGGGGGCGACGAGGAGGGGGCGTTCCTCTGCGCCGTGCCGAACGGGGACGACGCGATCGAACTGGTCGACGCGGACGATTGACGGAACCGCCCGCCACCGGAGGCGGTCAGGAACGCCGTCCGAACGCCGCTTCGCGACCGCCGTCGGCGACGAGACGACCCGATCGCGGATCGCCCGCGAGCGGCCGGCGCGCGATTCGCGTTCCCGCAGTCGGGACACGCGTACGCGAGTCGCCCCGTGCGTGTCCGTCACGGACGTGACGCTACCGTGCCGCTGAAATACCCGGTCCTCGTACCCAGCAACGTGTCACAGCAGGTCGCGCAGGTCGACACGCTGTTCCTCCACGAGGCGAACGGGAACTACCTGGTCGTCGTCACCCGCGACGGCGACCGGGTGCTCCGGGGCGTGCTCGAACTGACGGAGACGAGCGCCGGTCCGCGGCCCGGGAAGTTCCGGGTCAAGCGCGGGTCGAGCGAGGAGCCGCGCAGCCCCGACCAGTTCGTCGAACTGGCCCGCAGAGCGAAGCGGATCCGGATCTCCGAGCAGACGTCGAGGGAGGGCCGACGCGAGGTCCGGGAGATGCTCGACGGCTACCAGCTCGAAGCCCTCGTCGTCCGAACCTGTCGGTACTGCGCCTCGACCGGCCGGTACTCGCCCATCACCGAGGACACTGCCGTCCGGACCAACGGCGAGTTCATCTGCCCCGACTGCGCGATCCGCGAACTCGAACGCGAACTCTCGTTCGCGGGCGGGCTCACGGGTGCGGCGCAGGAACGGCTCGAAGAACTGCTCTTCGACGTGCAGGACCTCGACCGCATCACCAACCTCCTGCAGGGCGAACTCGACCCCGACCTCACGAAGTTCGACGAGATCGGCGCGACCGTCGACGACGTGGATCCCGTCCCCGTCTCCGACCTCGACCTCCACCCGAAACTGCGAGCGTTGACCGAAGACCGGTTCGACGAACTCCTCCCGGTCCAGAGCCTCTCCGTCCGCAACGGCCTCTTCGAGGGGCGGGATCAGCTCGTCGTGAGCGCGACGGCGACCGGCAAGACGCTCGTCGGCGAACTCGCCGGCCTCGACCGCGCGCTGCAGGGCGAGGGAAAGCTGCTCTTTCTGGTCCCGCTCGTCGCGCTGGCGAACCAGAAGTACGACGACTTCCGCGACCGGTACGGCCACCTCGTGGACGTGACGATCCGCGTCGGCGCGAGCCGCATCAACGACGACGGCGAGCGGTTCGACCCGGGTGCGGACGTGATCGTCGGCACCTACGAGGGCGTCGACCACGCGCTCCGGACCGGCCGGGACCTCGGCGACGTCGGCACGGTCGTCATCGACGAGGTCCACACGCTGAAGGAGGACGAACGCGGCCACCGCCTCGACGGGATGATCTCTCGGCTGAAGCACTACTGCGAGGTGCGGGCGCGGGGGCGGAGCGAGTACGACGGCGCACAGTGGATCTACCTCTCCGCGACCGTCGGCAACCCGGAGTGGCTCGCGGCGCGCCTGAATGCGACGCTGATCGAGTTCGAGGAGCGACCCGTCCCGATCGAACGGCACGTCACCTTCGCCGACGGTCGAGAGAAGCCGCGGATCATAAATCGCCTCGTCAGGCGCGAGTTCGACCGGAAGTCCTCGAAGGGGTATCGGGGGCAGACCATCGTCTTCACGAACTCCCGGAGACGGTGTCACGAGATCAGCAGGAAGCTGGACTACGACGCCGCGCCGTACCACGCCGGGCTCGACTACCGCCGCCGGAAGAAGGTCGAACGGCTGTTCGGCGACCAGGAGCTCGCGGCGGTCGTGACCACGGCGGCGCTGGCGGCGGGCGTCGACTTCCCGGCTTCGCAGGTCGTCTTCGACTCGCTCGCGATGGGCATCGAGTGGCTCTCGGTGCAGGAGTTCAGCCAGATGCTCGGGCGCGCGGGGCGGCCGGACTACCACGACCGCGGCGTCGTCTACATGCTGGTCGAACCCGACTGCTCCTACCACAACTCGATGGAGATGACCGAGGACGAGGTGGCGTTCAAGCTCCTCAAAGGCGAGATGGAGGACGTCTCGACCGTCTACGACGAATCGGCGGCGGCCGAGGAGACGCTCGCGAACGTCGTCGTTGCCGGCAAGAAGGCGAAGCGGTTGAACGACCGGATGCTCGGGGAGATCCCGACGACGCACGCCGTCGGGAAGCTCCTGGAGTGGCGGTTCATCGACGGCTTCGAGCCGACCCCGCTCGGTCGGGCCGTGACGCGGCACTTCCTCGCGCCGGACGACGCCTTCCGCATCCTCGACGGGATCAGAAACGGGCTGGACCCGTACGACATCGTCGCCGAGATGGAACTGGCCGAGGACGACCTGTAACGTGGTCGAATCGGCGCGCGACCGTGGTCGCACGGCCGCTCTCCGTGACTGTTCGAATCCCCTACGCTTTTGCCTCGCGGCGACGTCCTCGATTCCGTGGTCGCGATCACGCCGGGCATCGCCGTCGTCTTCGCCGTCGTCCTCGCCGCGCTCGTCCTCTTCGTCACCGAGCCCGTGCCGGTCGACATCACCGCGATCGGCGTGATGGTGACGCTGATGCTCGTCGCGCCCGCCTCCGAGGCGCTCGTCGCAGTCGGGCTGCTCGACGCGCCGATCGAGCTGATCTCCTACGACGAGGGGCTTTCCGGCTTCGCCAACGCCGCGACGATCACGGTCCTCGCGATGTTCGTCCTCAGCGAGGGCGTCCAGCGGACGGGCGTCATCCAGCTCCTCGGGGCGAAGATCGCGGCGGTGACGAGAGAGAGCGAGACGCGCCAGCTCGGCGCGACGATCGGCGTCGTGGCCCCCATCTCGGGGTTCATCAACAACACCGCGGCGGTGGCCATCCTGCTCCCGATGGTGACGGATCTCGCGGAGCGGGGGCGGACGTCCCCGTCGAAGCTCCTCTTACCCCTCTCGTACGCGTCGATGTTCGGCGGCACCCTGACGCTCATCGGCACCTCGACGAACATCCTCGCGAGCGACCTCTACGCGCGCCTCACGGGTCAGCCGCCGTTCGGGATGTTCGAGTTCACCGCCCTCGGGGCCGTCGTCGCCGTCGTCGGGACGGCGTACCTCCTGACGGTCGGTCGGACGCTTACCCCGGCGCGGATCAAGCCCCGGACCGATCTGACGGAGGAGTTCCAGATGGCCGAGTACCTGACGGAGGTTTTCGTCCGGCAGGACTCCCCGCTCGTCGGCGAACGGGTGGCGGACGCGCTCGCGGAGTCGCGGTTCGACGTGGACCTCCTGCAGCTCATCCGCGACGGCGAGGTGTTCCTCGAACCGCTCGGTCCGAAGCAGATCCGTGCGGGGGACGTGTTCACCGTCCGGACCGACCGGGCGACGCTCGTCGACCTCCTCGACGCCGAGGGGCTCGACATCGTCCCGGCGAGGGTCACGGAGGAGGAGCTGGAGGCGGGCGGCCGCGGGCAGAACCTCGTCGAGGTCGTCGTCGCGCCCGGCTCGTCGCTGGTCGACGAGTCGCTCGCGTCCGCGAGCTTCCGACAGCGGTACGACGCGACGGTGCTCGCGCTGCGCCGCGGCGGCGAGCTCATCAGGCGGCGGATGGACAACGTTCCCCTTCGCGTCGGCGACACCCTGCTCGTGCAGGCGACGACCGACAGCGTCGAGCGCCTCGACACCAACCGCGACTTCATCGTCGCACAGGAGATCGAGCGCCACGATTACCGCGAGTCGAAGATCCCGATCGCCATCGGAATCGTCGCGCTGGTGGTCGCGGTCGCGGCGGTCGACGTCGTCCCGATCGTCGTGTCGGCGCTCGCGGGGGCGCTCGCGATGGTGCTGACCGGCTGTCTCAGGCCCGGCGAGGTGTACGACTCGGTCCAGTGGGACGTCATCTTCCTGCTCGCGGGCGTCATCCCGCTCGGGATCGCGCTGGAGCGAACGGGCGCGGCGGAGCTGATCGCCGACTTCGTCGTGCTGACCGCGGACGTCTTCCCGATGCTGGGCGTCCTCGCGGTGTTCTACCTCCTGACCGCTCTCCTGACGAACGTCATCAGCAACAACGCCAGCGTGGTGCTCATGGTGCCGGTCGCCATCGAGGCCGCGGGTGCCCTCGGCGCGAACCCCTTTTCGTTCGTGATCGCGGTGACGTTCGCGGCGAGTACGGCCTTCATGACCCCCGTCGGCTACCAGACGAACCTCTTCGTCTACGGGCCGGGGGGCTACCGGTTCACCGACTACGTTCGCGTCGGCGCGCCGCTGCAACTGCTCTTCGCGCTGGTGACGACGCTCGGCATCGCGGTGTTCTTCCCGCTTTCGTAAGGAACGAAACGCTTTACACGCGGTGCCGCGCTACCTGTAGGTGCGGGACCGTGGGTTAGCCTGGTATACTTCGAGCCTTGGGTGCTCGTGACCCCGGTTCGAATCCGGGCGGTCCCATCTTTTGGGGAGCAAAAGTGGGAGCACGAGGACGAGCGGAGCGAGTGGAACGACTGAGGTTCGAATCCGGGAGGGGCAAACGATGCGAGAGCACGTCACTGGTGTCCTTGACGCCGGTCCGCGCGGGGTAGGCGTCGGCATCGCGGCTTCAACCCCACAAGGGCCGATCACGACGCAACCGAAGATACAGGTACGTCGACGTACAACGTCAACGTGTGATGGGCGCTGCAGATGAACAGATCCGCGTCAGCGAAGCCGTGAAGCGCGAGATCAAACGGCGCCGGCGCGAGGGCGAAAGTTACAACGACGTCCTCGAGCGGCTATTCGGCACCGACCGTGACCGGGGACGTGACCTTCTGGCCGGAGCGGGTTTCTGGTCGTCCGAGAAGGCCGACCGGGTCCGCGAGACCCGCCGGAAGTACAAAGAGAAGTCGAAGGAACGGATCGAGCAGCGGGGCGGGCGCTGACGGATGAAGGTCCTGGACGCGACGTTCTTGGCTGACTACCTCGAGGACGTCGACGCCGCAACCCGGTACCTCCAGGAGCACTCGACCGAGCGGTTCGTCGTCCCGGCGCCGGCGTTCGCGGAGGTCCTCGTCGGAGAGGGAAACGGCCCGGGCGAGAGTGACATCGAGGGCGCTCGCGACGCCCTGTCGTGGGCCGAGGTGTATCCCGTTGACGGGCGGACGGCCATCACCGCAGCGGAGATCGCCGACGAGGTCGGCCCGCAGGGCCCGTACCTCACCGGGATGGACGGCGTGATCGCGGCGGTCGGTCGTGAGCTCGACGCGGCGGTCGTAAGCGCCGACCGGGATCTCACGCACCCGGAGACCGCGGCCGTGATCGACGTCGAGGACTACGCGGACACGGGCCGATGAGCGTGACCCCCTACCGGCTGACGGACGACGGGTATGAGCCGATCGACCGGGTAGCTGACGACGTGTCGTCGAAGCTCGGCCAGAATCGAAGCGAAGCTGTGAACGCCTCGAACACATGCAGGACTTCGTCGAGAAAAGAAGTGGCTGTGACTTCCTAACGGTTTGATCTGACAGGTCCGTGTCTGGGTGACGATCGACGGATCACCGAGATTCGCCCTCGACGGCGTTCCCGACCACCCGCGAACAGCCCCGACGGAGTCGCTCGGAGAACGCCTGTTCGGAGATACCGAGTTCGGACGCCAGGTCGGCGAGCGCGACCCCGCGCGGGATGTCGAAGTAGCCGCGCTGGTACGCGAGCACGAGCGCCTCGCGCTGCGCCGGCGTGAGATCGTAGGTCAGCGGCGTCTCCGCCCGGCGAACCGACCCGACGCTTTCGACTCGAAACCCGATCTTGCGCTCGGCGAACCACTCCCAGAGGTCGCGAAGCGCGCGCCGCTCGGGAATATGGACCTCGACCACCCAGCCGCGTTTCGTACCCACCGCGCTCACGAACGTCGCGTCGACGGCGACGAGTTCGTCGTACGCGGATCGGACGAATCCCGACGCCCCGTTGTCCGCTCGGTAGAGTCGGTACTCTTCCTCGTCGACGAGCGGCGCGACGTTCGAGACGGTCGGATCCTCGTCGAGGGCCGCCTCGAAGGCGTCGCGGTCGCCGCACGTCGCCCAGAACAGGAGACGGAGCGCGCCCGCGGTCGTCACGAACGCGGCGTCGAGTTCGACGCTCACGTCCGACGTTCGGTGTAACGCCTCTCGAAGAAGGGGCGCGTCGGTGGTGAACCTGGCTCGTATCATTCGTCTGCCCGCTGAGCGTGCGCGACGTCGGTCGGGGCCGGCCGCCGCCGGTACCGCGCTACGAAGTCGATCGCGCTCACGACGAATAAAACATGTATGCGGAACCCTGGGGTTTGAATATGGACACGACGACTGCGATTCGGCGTCCTAGTAGGCGATCGTCCGGAACGTCCCGGTCGGACGACCGTCGCGGACGCGGTCGGATCGCCGCGAGCGCCGATCACTTTCGGTCCGAGGCGACAGTTCTTACACGATGAGGTCCTAACACCCCGTCAATGGCTCAGGCGCAGAACCAGGAGCTGACCGAGCGGTTCATTCAGTTCTACCGCAACTACTACCGGGAGGCCATCGGTCAGCTCGCGCAGAAGTATCCGAACGAACAGCGTTCGCTGTACGTCGATTACGACGACCTCTACACCTTCGATCCGGATCTCGCCGAAGACTACCTCAGCCAGCCCGAACAGCTCCAAGAGTACGCGGAGGAGGCCCTCCGGCTCTACGACCTCCCCGCGGACGTGAGCCTCGGACAGGCGCACGTCAGGCTCCAGAACATCCCCGAGAGCATCGACATCCGCGGTATCCGGGTGCACGACAATCACGTCGGAAAACTCGTGAGCGTGCAGGGGATCGTCCGCAAGGCGACCGACGTGCGGCCGAAGATCACCGAAGCCGCCTTCGAGTGCCAACGCTGCGGGACGATGACGTACATCCCGCAGGCCGAAGGCGGATTTCAGGAGCCGCACGAGTGTCAGGGCTGCGAGCGACAGGGCCCGTTCCGGGTCAACTTCGATCAATCCGAGTTCATCGACTCGCAGAAGCTCCGCATCCAGGAGAGCCCCGAGGGCCTTCGCGGCGGCGAGACGCCCCAGAGCATCGACGTCAACATCGAAGACGACATCACCGGTCGGGTGACCGCGGGCGACCACGTCTCCGTCACGGGCGTCCTCCACATCGAGCAGATGCAGAACGGCCAGGAGAAGTCGGCCATCTTCGACCTCTACATGGACGGCATCTCGATCGTCATCGAGGACGAGGAGTTCGAGGACATGGACATCACCGACGAGGACAAACGCGAGATCGTCGAACTCTCGAACGACCCCGACATCTACGAGGAGATGGTCGCCTCGGTCGCGCCCTCCATCTACGGCTACGACGAGCAGAAGCTGGCGATGATCCTGCAACTTTTCTCCGGCGTCACCAAACACCTCCCCGACGGCTCCCGGATCCGCGGCGACCTCCACATGCTCCTGATCGGCGATCCCGGTACGGGTAAGAGCCAGCTCCTATCATATATCCAAAACATCGCCCCGCGGTCGGTCTACACGTCCGGCAAGGGGTCGTCCTCGGCCGGGTTGACGGCGGCGGCCGTCCGCGACGACTTCGGCGACGGCCAGCAGTGGTCGCTCGAGGCCGGCGCGCTCGTCCTCGCGGACAAGGGGATCGCGGCCGTCGACGAACTCGATAAGATGCGCTGCGTGACGGGCGACACGCTCGTCCACCTCGGAGACGGTCGCGTGACGCGTATCGCCGAGCTCGCGCACGAAGCCGGCGAAGACGGCGAGATCGAGACCCTATCGAACGGACGTACCATAAGAGACGTCGGCGTCGACGCGTGGACGATGACGGACGACGACCGACTCGTCACCCGACCGATCGCCGCGATTCACGAGTACGACGCGCCGGACGAACTGACGCGGGTGACGTTGGAGTCCGGCGAGAAGCTAACCGCGGTCGACGACCACCCGTTTTTCGTCCTCGACGACGGCGAGCGCGTGGAGAAACCCGCCGAGGCGCTCGACCCCGACGACTGGGTGTACGTGCCCCGGCACCTCCCACGGCCGACGGGAGACGGCGGCGTCACCGCCGCCGAGCAGCCGACGGCTCCGTCGGCGGACGACGGTTCGAGAACGGAGGACGGTTCGGGGCCGGACGACCCTCCGCCGGCGTTCGGCGCGGTGCTCGGATACCTCTCCGGCGACGGGAACGTCTACTACGACCGCGACGAGGGCGTCTACGGGATCCGGTTCACCAACACGGAGGAAGAGCTTCTCTCGGATTTCGAAGACGCCTGTCGAGCCGCCTTCGGAACCACCCCCATTCGCCACCCGAGCGAACGGCGGGACGACGGCGTCGAGACCGTCCGACTTTCGGGCCGCGAGTACGCGGAGTCGGTGCTGGATGCCGGCATGTGCCTCGGCGCGTACGACGAGAGGGCGTTCCCGACGGCGGTGTCGGACGCATCGCCGTCGACGAAGGCCGCCTTCGTCCGCGCGGTAGCCGACAGCGAAGGGTGCGTGGACGCCGCCACCGGGAACGTCAAAATCAGTTCGTCGAGCTACGAACTGCTGCTCGGCGTCAAGAGCCTCCTGCTCGAATTCGGGGTGACGTGTCAGATACGACACCGTGAGCACCCGGAGAAGCGCGATCTGTACGCGCTCGCGATCACCGCCGCCGACTCGCTCCGACGGTTCAATCGGCACGTCGGCTTTACCCTCGCCCGCAAGCAGTCGCTCCTCGACGAGGTTTGCGCGTCCGCCTCCGGCGACGGGACGATCCTCGACGTCATTCCCAACTGTGGCGAGCGGCTACGATCGCTCCGCGATTCGCTTCGGCTCTACGTTTCGGAGTGCGGTCTCGTCGACGCAACCTACTGCAATTTCGAGAACGGAGACGCGAACGCGTCGATTTCCCGCGCCCGAACGATCCTCGACGCGTTCGAAGCGCGCAAGGCCGCCGCACGCGAGGACGCGGCGACGCTTTCCGATTCGTGTGACTGGCGCACCCTGACTCGACTCAAGGAACGCTACCACGTCTCCCAGTCCGAACTCGCGGACGGAACTGCCTTCAGCCAGCAGCAGATTTCGAACGACTGGGGCGAGGACGACGACCTTCAGGCGGTCGTGACGGGACGTCTCGGGGAGATCGTCGAGTCCGTCGCCGAAACCGACCTCAGCACGTTCCGCGAACTGGTTCGCGGCGACGTGATGTGGCGACGGGTGAAGACGGTCGAAACCGTCGCTGCGGATCGGGTCGACGACCGGATTCGGTTGCTGCGGAACGAACTGGCCGACGTCGTCGGTGGCGACGCGACGAACTGCGCCGAGCGGGCCCGAGCGCTGTTGGCCGCGGAACCGACCGTGGACGATTGGTCGGAGCTCCGACGGGAACTCGACCGGTACGGCGTCTCGTTCGCCGACGTCGCGACCGACCTCGGGGTCGACGGGTCGACCGTTTCGCGCTGGTTCGACGGCGTCGTTCGGACGGATCGGTTCGACGAGGTGGTCGACGTCGCGCTCGCCCGCATCGCGGACGTCCGCGAGGAGATTCGACGGCTTCTCGACGCGATCGAGTCGCGCTCGGAGCCGAAGGTGTACGATATGACCGTCGAGGGGACGCACAACTTCGTCGCCAACGGCATGGTCGTTCACAACTCCGAAGACCGCTCGGCCATGCACGAGGGGCTCGAACAACAGCAGATCAGCATCAGCAAGGCGGGCATCAACGCGACGCTCAAATCGCGGTGTTCGCTGCTCGGGGCGGCGAACCCGAAGTACGGCCGGTTCGACCAGTACGAATCGATCGGCGAGCAGATCGACCTCGAACCCGCGCTCATCTCGCGGTTCGATCTGATCTTCACCGTCACCGACCAGCCCGACCCCGAGCACGACAGCCGGCTGGCCGAGCACATCCTCCGGACGAACTACGCGGGCGAGTTACACACGCAGCGGACGCGGATGCCGCGGTCGAACTTCACCGCAGAGGAAGTCGAGGAGGTGACGGAGACGGTCGCGCCGTCCATCGATCCGGATCTCCTCCGGAAGTACATCGCCTACGCGAAGCGGAACGTCTTCCCGACGATGACCCCCGAGGCTCGCGAGGCGATCCGCGACTTCTACGTGAACCTCCGGTCGAAGGGTGCGGACGAGGACGCGCCCGTGCCCGTCACGGCCAGAAAGCTCGAAGCGCTCGTCCGCCTCTCCGAAGCGAGCGCCCGCGTCAGGCTCTCCGACACGGTCGAACCGGAGGACGCGGACCGCGTCATCGAGATCGTGCGCTCCTGTCTGCAGGACATCGGGGTCGACCCCGAGACCGGTCAGTTCGACGCCGACGTGGTCGAGACGGGGCGGTCGAAGACCCAGCGCGATCGCATCAAGAACCTCAAACAGCTCATCGCCGACATCGAGGGCGAGTACGAGGAGGGCGCGCCGGTCGAGGAGGTGCTCGAACGCGCCGGCGAGATCGGGCTCGACCGGTCCAAGGCCGAGGGGGAGATCGAAAAGCTCCGCCGGAAGGGCGAGGTGTACGAACCCCGCCAGAACCACCTCAGGACGACGTAGATGGACCGAATCTCCGCGCTCCGGAACGTCGAGGAGGCGTTGCGCGCGTTCGAGTCGGGCGAGGCTGACCTCGCGGCCACGGAGCGCCGGGTCGCGGCCGTGCTTCGAACGTACGCCACCGAGTTCGACGCCGACGGCCTCGCCGCGTACCGAGCGACCGGCGAAGATCGCGTCGACGGACTCGTCGTCGTCGCCGACTCCAGGGCGGAGGCCGAACGGCGCGTTCGCGACCTCCTCGACGCGGACGCTCCGCTGAAACTCGACGTCGAACGGCTCGACTAGCTGTTGGATGAAATATATGTAAACACTTTAGTCAACTACCCGCATAGTCGGGTACACTTACCCGTTCGGGTGAGGTGGGTGTGACAGTGGTACGTACTCATTCGGGGGTCGAAGAGCGCCTCGTCGACGCGTCGAGCGTCCTGCTTCTCGCCCCGTCCCTTTCGGAGACCGAATGCGACGTTTGCACCGACCTCCTCCGCCCGCACGACGCCGCGAACGAGAACGTCCTCTGGGTGTCGTACACGCGCTCGCCGGACGCCCAACTCCGTCGGTGGCGAACGCACGCGGACGCGCGACCGGCCGCGATCGGCATCGTCAGCGTCGGCGAGTCGATGCGGGCCGTCGGCGCGGTCGGAAGCGACGCGGGAGCGGTCGGCTCCGCCGCCGGGCCGATCGAGACCGTCGCGAACCCGAACGACCTCACCGGACTCGGCATCGCGATAAACGAGTACCTCCTCCGCTGGGAGGGGAACGGAAACCGGACGATCGCCTGTTTCGACTCGCTGACCGCGCTCTTGCAGTACGTCGAACTGGAAACCGCCTACGAGTTCCTCCACGTGCTCACCGGACACCTGTACGCCGCCGACGCGGTCGCACACTTTCACATGGATCCCAACGCCCACGAATCCCGCGCGGTCGAAAGCGTCGCGTCGCTCTGCGACGCCGTCGTCGACCTCCGTGGAGCCGAGCCCTCGGTCCGGAGTCGGTGATTTTCGACACGGGATGTCGGCGATTCCCGATCCGATGTCTATACCCGTCATCCCGTGTCGAAAATCCGATATCTTTACCCCGATTCGTTTCGCAGCGGAACCCGTGTTGCTGGTCGTCACGTACTCTCGGGCGGCGCGGGGTTCGCTGCGCAACGTCTGCCGGACGCACGACGCGTGCGTCGTCCGGCGGTTCGGACGCGCGGCCCTGTTCGAAGAGACCGAACTCGGCGCGTTTCTCGCGCTCCGCCTCCGCGAAAAACACGGCTCCGACGTACAACTCGAACGGACCGAGCCGCTGAACGAGTTCGAAACCGTCCCGGAGCGGGTCCGAAACGCGGCCGTCGCGTACGAAGCGCGCGAACACGCAAGCACGCCGTACGCGAAGTTCGCGGCCGGCACCGATCACCCGGATCCGGAACGGCTTCGGCGACGCGAGCTGTGAGGCTCGTCGCGGACGGAACCGTCTACCGGGGACGCGCGATCGACCTTCGATCGGTGACGGTCGACGGCGAACCCCTCGACGGGGCGACGATCCTCGAGGCGATCCGCGCGCCGGAAGCGTCGTCCGGTCCCGTGCGCGTCGACTGCCCCGACCCGACCCGGGCCCACGACCGACTCGGCCACGTCGACGGCGCGGCGGATCGATCGCTGCGCGCGCTGCTCGCCGCGGCGGCCCGGTCGCGCGGTCGCCGCGCGCCGCAGCGATCGGAGCTGTGCGAGGCGAGGGCCGAACTCGCCGATCGCCGCGTTCCCGACTTCGACCTGACCGATCTGCGGCGACGAGCCGCGTCCGCGGGTCGGGATGCGGCGGCGCTCCGCGAGCGCGTCGCCGAGTTGCGCGGTCGGCTCCGTGCGTTCGAGGAAATCGACGCGGAGACCGCGCCGGTCGAACGCGACCTCCGAACGACGGTCGGGCGGCTCTCGGAAGTCGAAACCGAGCGGATCGCCGCGGTGCAGGCGCTCTCGGCGGCAGAACGTCGCGCCCGTGAGGCCCGCACGAAGCGGGAGCGACGGCTCGAACTCGAAGACCGCGTCGCCAACCTCGAACGCGCGGCCCGGGCGCACCTCGCGGCGGCCGTGTACGGCGACTTCGCGGCCGCGGCGCGCGAGCTTCCGGGCGAGGTCGATCCCGGCGGCGATCCGGGCGCGTTCGACGGCGACGCGGTGACCGCCCACCTGGCCGCCGTCAGGATCGCCGACCTCGCCGCGCCGGTCGTGCTCTCGGTCGATCGATTCGACGACGCTGACGAGGCGGCCGCGCGGCTCGACGCCGCCGTCGTCCTCCTGTGAGTTTAAATCCGGTGACGGAACCACGGTGCCCATGGACTCCGACAGCGACGAGGACGACGCCGGCGTCGGCGTCGTCGCGCTGGATTGGACGGTCGATTCGGCGGACCGCGTCTCGCTCGTTTCCGTGCGCCTGCGCAATCCGACGCCCGTCGACCGCCTCGTACGGCTCCGTAACCGGCTCGACGGGCCGGTCCTCCCGCCGCGGACGGAGGGCGTTCCGGAGGAGGGCTGGGACGACGCGGGATTCGAGACGGTCGTTCCCGCAGGCGGGTTCGTCGTCGCGGGGTACGCCTGTCCAGCCCCCGCGCGCGGCCCCCCGGTCGAAGTCGTCCGCGACGATCGGACCGAGGGCGACTCCTCGCCGACCGTCGCCGACGCGGTTCGCCGCCTCGGTCGCCCCGAACCGCCGCGGGAGGCCGTTTCTCCACCTCCGCCGACGGTCCCCGAGCCGCCGACCGGGACGGACGTGCCTCTCCGCCGGGCGACCTCCTCCGATCGCGCCGAATCGGCGGGCGGATCGAATCGCGCCGACGGAACCCCGGACGGCGTCGAGGGCGAGTACGGCGTCGAGAACTCGAACGATTTCGAAGGCGTGGACGGAGCGACGCTCCCCGGGGCGGTCGAGACGTGGCTCGCGGACGCGACCTCGCGGATCGAGCGCGCGGAGCGGCTCACGAACCCGTCGGTGTCGGCGGCGACGAGGGAGGTCGCGGCGGTCGGCGGCCTCGACGGCGTCGACCGGCTCGAGGCGCGGGTTTCGGCGGACGCAGCCCGTCTGCGGACGCTGGCCGATCGCGCGACGGCGCTCGCGGAGCGCGCGGAGGCGACGGACGTCCCCGTCGCGGCGCTCAGGAGGCTCGCGTGATCCTCGCGGTCGTCGGCGGCAAGGGCGGCGTCGGCAAGTCGACGGTGGCGTACAACCTCGGCGCTCGCATCGACGCGGTCGTCGTCGACGCCGATCTGGGGATGGCCGACCTCCCGCGGGGGCGGGGCCCGGACCTGCACGACGTGCTCGCCGGTCGCGCGGATCCGATCGAAGCGGTTCGCGGGTCGCCGGTCGCGCTGCTCCCGTGCGGCCGCTCGCTCGCCGGCGCGCGGGCCGCGGACGTGACCGCGCTCGCGGACGCGCTTCGGACCGTCGAGCGCGAGCGCGGCGACGTGATCGTCGACTGCCCGGCGGGCATGCGCGCGGACGTGGGCGTCCCCCTCGCCGTCGCGGACCGCTGCGTCGTCGTCGCTTCGCCGCGCCCGTTCGCGCTCGCCGACGCGGTCCGGACGCGGGCGCTCGCGCGAGAACTCGACGCGGGACTCGTCGGCGTCGCCCTGAACAGAATCGTCGACGATCCGCCGACGCGGACGATCGAACGGGCCCTCGGCGCGCCCGCCGTCGCGATCCCCGCCGACCCGCGCGTTGCGGCGTCCGTCGCCGACCGCGCGCCGGTCGTGACCGCCGCCCCCGACAGCCGCGCGGCGCGCGCGATCGACGCGCTGGCGGCGGCGGTTCGGCGCTGCGCGTCCGCATAGCGGATTCGATCGGAAAACGGCGTCCGTCAGTCCCGCAGGTTCGCGTACGTGCTCCTGAGCGTGACGGGGGTCACGCCTGCGACCGACGCCGCTTCCCGCTGCGTCACCGGCCGGTCTAGCTGTCGTGCGGCGGCGTAGAGACACGCCGCGGCCACGCCGCTCGGATTACGCCCCGTCGCGAGGCCCGACTCGTGCGCCTCGCAGGCGAGTTCGCGCGCCCGCCGCTCCACCGTCGCGTCGAGATCGAGTTTGCTCGCGAACCGGGGGAGGTACTCCACGGGGTCGATCGGACCGACCGGCAGCCCCAGTTCGCGATTGAGCGCGTCGTAGGCGGCGCGGTGTTCGGACTCCGTCGCGCGAGCCGCCGAGACGACCTCGTCGACGGTCCGCGAGACGGCGGCGACGCGGCAGGCCGCGTACACCGTCGCGGACGCGAACCCCTCGATCGAACGGCCCCGCAGCAGGTCCTCGTTCTGGGCGGAGCGAAACAGCGAACACGCGTGGTCGCGCACCCGCTCCGGCAGCGACAGCGCGCCCGTGAGCCGCCGGATCTCCGTGAACGCGTACACCTGGTTGCGGTCGCGCTTCGTTGCGATGCGCGCGCGATTGTGTTGACGGCGCAGTCGAGCCATCTGCCGCCGCTTTCGCCCCTTGAGCCGCGTGGATCGACCGATCTCGGTCGACAGTCCGCGATCGTGCCGGGACCGCGTCAGCGGCGCGCCCGTGCGCTCCGGGTTCGCGTCGTCGTCCGCGAACGACCGCCACTCCGGTCCCCGGTCGATGCGGTCCTCCGCGACGATCAGCCCGCAGTTCGAACAGACCGTCTCGTCTCCGCTCGCGTTCAATCGCCCGTCGCACTCCGGACAACCGCCCGCGCGTGCCTGACTCATCACACTCGAAGCTTCGCCCCGATCGGGTATTTAAAGACGGGACGATCGGACGGGAACGACCCCGATTTCGACCGAGGAACGTACCGGTGACCGGTACGTTCCGCGCGCTCGGTCGGCGGCCGTCCTCACACCGATCCGTAATTTTTAGTCGGTTGAAGTATCAGACTTCACTCATGGGGCTGGCCGACATCGCGGCGGGGATCGAGGTGACGACGAAGCAGCGCGACAGGGGAGTTTCGACCGTCGACGACACGGGAGCGAGCCTCGCCGAGCGCTTCGAGGAGCACGCCGACTCGCTGCCCTGCGCGCCCGAGGCGGCGGCGACGCTGCTGAACGCGTACGTCGACGGGGCGAGCGTGGGCGACAGCGCCCTCGCGGCCGGTGTCGCGCCGGTGACGGCCGCGAAGGCGCTCCACCGGTGTGGCGTCGTCGGCGTTTCGCCGCTCTCTCCGATCGGTCGCCGGGTGGTGCGCGACTGGATCGCCGGACGGCTCTCGCGATCCGAGGCCTTGACGCTCGCGGACGCGGGGGAGACGACGTTCGCGCTCGCCGCCTACGTCGAGACGCACGATCCGGTTCCGGCGCTCGTCGAGGCGGCGGAGCGGGCGCGCGCGCCGGCCACGAACGCGGCCGTCGCCAAACGAGACGCTCTCGGCGAGACGATGAGCGACGCGACGGAGCTGCGCTAACGAGGGCGTTCAGCGCCGCGTCACGAACCCTTCGACGGTCTCCAGCAGTCCCGGTTCTTCGAACGCGAGATCGAGCGACTCGCCGAGGAGTTCCTCTGCCGCGTCGGCCGCCGCGCGCGCGATCGGTGCGCCCGGGTCCAGACAGGCAGGCGCATCGGCCGCGGCGGTCGCCTCGCACGCGGGGAGGGACGCGTCGGCCGCGTCGAGGTCGCCGCGCGTCGCGAGGACTCCGTCGACGGTCGTCCCGACGTCGAGCAACCGATCCCGCATTCGATCGATCGCATCCGCCCCGCGCGTCGTCGCCGGCGCGACGAGGACGACGCGGTCGGCCCCGGCGACGGCGGCGATCGCCTGGTTAGCCGCCACCGGCGGTACGTCGACGAGCACGTGGTCGAACGTCTCGGCCGCCTCGGCGAGTCGCTCCTCGAACCGCCGCGCCGCGGCGACCGTCTTCGCGCGGGCGAGCCGCTCGAACGGCGCGCGAACCGGACAACACGCGACCCGCCCCTCGACCGCCGCCGAGAGGGCGAGCACCCGTAACGCCTCGTCGAGCGGCGCGTCCGCGCGGTCCGTGAGCAGCGCGGTCAGATCCGGGTCGATCCGTCCCTCGACGTACCCCGCGAGCCCCTGCGTCGCGAATGCCGCGTCGAGGATCGCGACGTTCCGTCCGTCGCGCGCGAGCGTCGCCGCCAGTTCCACCGCGGTCCGCGTCGTCCCCGCCCCGCCGGTCGCGCCGACCAGCGCCGTCGCCGTTCCTGACATGATTCGGACTGGTCACCTCTTCTGATTAAAAGGTCGCGATTCGACGGCGCTTCGGCCGGATCGACCGACCCGACGCCCGTCCGGCCCGCCGGTGGGTCTACGTGCGGTGGGACGCCGAGATCCCCTCCGCGATCTCTTCGAACTCCTCGTCGGAGAGGTCGGGGCGCTCGCCCGCGACCGCGTGGATGGGCCCGCCGCCGTCGCCCTCGAAGCGCGGAACCACGTGCGCGTGCACGTGCGGGACCTCCTGACCGGCGGCCGCGCCGTCGTTGATCCCGACGGTCGTGGCGTCGGCGTCGACGACGCTTTCGACGCGCGGGACGAGTTCGTACACCTCGTGGAACACGTCCGCGGCGACGTCGCTCGGCGCGTCGCTCAGCCGTTCGTAGTGGTCTTTCGGGACGACGAGCGTGTGCCCCGGCGCGAGGGGGTTCACGTCGAGGAACGCGAGCGTCGTGTCGGTTTCGCGGACGACGTGCGCGGGGATCTCCCCCGCGACGATCTGACAGAAGATGCAGTCGTCGGACATGGACGAACCGTCGGCCGCCCGCGGTAAGAAGATTTCCCGGCGCGGGGCGGGTTCGTCGACCGCTGGGTTACGGGAGCTTCGCGGCGATCTCCTCGCGGTACTCCTCGCCCGTGTAGCCGAGCCGCGACAGCCACACCTCCTGGTACGACGGGTGCAGGATCGGCAGCAGGCGCACCCCGAGGGCGGCACAGTCGACGGGTTCGAGGACCGCGTCGAGAAAGCCGCCGAGCGTTCGCCCCTCGAAGGCGAGCACCGTTCGCGTCGCGTGCTTGCCCGTCGCGACGACGATCGTCGGGTCGATCAGTTCGAGTTCGGTTTCGAGGTGCGTCCGGCAGTTCGCGAGTTCCTCGCCCGCCGGTTCGCGGTTCGACCCGTCATCGCCCCGCGGGAAGCACTTCACCGCGTTCGTGTAGTACGTCCGCTCGCCGTACCCGAGTTCGTCGAACAGCGCGCGGATCCGTCGGCCGGAGTGTCGGGAGGTGTACGCGAAGCCGGTGTGGTTACCCCCTTTCCACGTCTCCGCGTCCGGGTTCCCCGAGCCGGGCGCTTCGCCGACGACCATCACGTCGGCGTCCGTCGGCCCGTTCCCCCACGAGATGCGGGTGCGCGACTCGACCAGCGCGGGGCAGCGCGCGCAGCCGGGTTCGAGGACGCGACGGTCGTCTGCGTCCGGGTGCGTCGGCGTCACGTCACTCGGTGAGCGGGAGGAAGATCCCGAAGACGAACGGCGACAGGAGTCCGAGGACGATGCCGAGGAGTTCGAGGTCGAAGAACAGCGCCTCCTCCCAGCCGGGCATAGGGTGGAGCACCGCGTGCCCGACGAGCTGTCCGAGCGCGCCGACGACGAAGAGCGCGACGCCGAGCCCGAATCCTGCTTTGGTCAAGAACGGGTAGTCGAGGGTACCGTAACGGCTGGTCATGAGCCGTCGTAGTTCGCTCACGGATAAAATCGTTGCGCGAGCGACTTCGGCCGTCCGGCGCGACGCCCCGCGATCCGAAAGGCTCACGGTCGCCCGCCGTTTTCCCGTCCCCATGTACGAACTCGTCGCCGAACTGTTCGCAGAACTCCTCGCGGTGGGATTTTTCGCCGTCGGGGCGGGGGCCCTGACGACCGTCGGGCTGTACTTCGAACGGCTCAGCCTCGAAGCGCTCGCCGCCGGCCGGTTCTCCTTCGCGCTCTGGATCGGCGGGATGGGCGCGCTCGCGCTCTACTTCGGCCCGTACCTGATGGGCTACACCGAACTCCTCCCGCGCCTGCGCTCGCTTCTCGAAACGCGCACGGCGTAGCGCGTTCGATCTCAGCTCGGATTCACAACGCGGCCGCCACGTCGTCGGCGACGCTCACGGCGCTCACGTCCCGCTCGATCGTGTCCGTGCCGTAGATGGCCTCGACGCCGGCCGCTTCGAGCTTCGTTCTGGCGTTGCTCGCGAGGAGCGGGTGGACGCACGCGACGAAGACGCGCGCAGCGTCGCGCTCGCCGAGCACGGCGACGGCCTCGCTCATCGTCGACCCGGTCGCGACGATGTCGTCGACGAGCACCACGTCCCGTCCCTCCACCGGCGCGCCGCTCGGGCTGATCTCGACCTCGCCGGTGTCGTAGTCGCGGCTCTTTTCGAAGTAGTCGGCGTCGCCGCGACCGTACGCCCCGCGGACGGTTTCTGCGAGGTCGATCGCCCCCGCGTCCGGCGACAGGAAGAGCGGCTCGGAGAGGTCCCCGGGGAGCGGTTCGGCGAGCGTCCCGCCGGCGTCGACCGCCTCGCACGGGACGTCGAAGAAGTCCGCGATCGACGGCTCGTGGGGGTTCACGAGCACGGCGCGGTCGGCCTCGGCGCCGATCGCGCGGGCGACGGCGCGCGCGGAGATCGGTTGCCCGGGTTTGAACGCCTTGTCCTGTCGCGCGTACCCCATGTAGGGAACGACGGCCACGACCTCGTCCGCGCCGGCCTCCCGCGCGGCGTCCTGCAGCTGCAGGAGTTCGACGTGCGCGTCGCTCGTGAGCGTCGACGCCACGACGACCGCTCGGCCGCCGTCGACGTCGACGCCGGCGGCGTCGGCGTCGGTTCCCGTCGACCCGGCCCTCCCCGCCGCGTCGCCCTCGCCGACCAGCGCGGGCGCGGAGACGAGGAGTTCCCCGTCGGGAAACCGTCGGAACTCGGGGACGGCCAGCGGTTCGTCGAGCGCGTCGGCGAGCGCCGCGGCCAGTGCCTGCGAGGAGGAGCCGGGCAGTATCATACGTGGGGGAACCGCGCCGCGCGTTAAACCCGTTTTCGTTGGCACCGACGTCGCTCGCCGCGTCGGCGTCGACGGCGGTCGCGGGAGAGGGCGCAGCGTCCCACCGCCTCACCGGACTGCCAGTCCCGCGATTTCGCCCAATCCGAGCGCCTGCGATCGCCACCCGTCGCCGGCGTCGACCAGGAACGTCCCGGTCGCCGTGACGGCGATCGTCGCGTCAGCCGCGTAGTCGATGGCCGCCACCGGCTCGTCGATCGGCGGGTCGATCGCCTCCCACCCGCCGTCCGCGCGGGCGTGGACGGACCCGTCGGCGACGGCGTGAGCGCGCGCCCGGCCGTCGGAGCTCACGACGCGAACGTCGCCGTCCAGCTCCTTCATCCACCCGTTGCCGAGCGCGTACAGCCCCTCGGCGGTCGCCGCGAGGGGGACGCCCCGGCCGGCCACGTCGCGGACGTCGCGCAGGCCGGCGCGTTCGAGTCCGTCGCCGCCGATCCGGTGGACGCCCTCTGCCGCCGCGACGAGCGGACCGTCGATCGCGCGGACGTCCTCGACGACGCCGAGGTCGATCCAGTCGCCGCCGCCGGATTCGCCGTCTCCGGCGGTCCCGGTCGCCCTCGCGCGCCGCGAGACCCGACCGTCCTCGCCCGCCGCGAGGAGCGACCGCCCGTCGTACCCGACGGCGACCGCCGGGCCGAACCCGGTCTCCTCGAAGGCGTCGGCGTCCTCGGGGTCGTCATCGCGGTCAGCGCCGTCGCCGTCGTTCTCGTCCCCCCTCCCGTCGACGAACACGTCCTCGTCGGTCGCGACGGCGACCTCGCCCCCGGCGGCCGCGACGTCGCGGGCGTCACAGCGGCGCTCGACGCCGAAGCCTCCGATCTGATCGCCGGACACCTCCACGACGACGACGCCGATGGCCGTCGCGACGAACGCCTCCACCTTTCCGGCTTTGTCGCCGTAGACCCGCTTCTCGTCGATCGTACTCATCGCGTGATCGATCTCCCCGAGCCGGCGAAAATCTTCCGTCCCGCGCGCGCTCAGCGGAATCGCGCGAATCCGGGGCGTCCTCCTACAGGAACTCGCGAACGTCCGAGTACCACATGTCGTGGTGGTCGACCTCGCCGACCCGCTCCGCGATCGCCACCGCGAGGGCGTGCCAGCACGCCTGCTCGGGATCCGTCTGGTCGAGGTTGTACTCGCTGTCCTTGCAGGTGCACCGCCCCGCCTCGACGACGTACTCGTCGTCGTACCCGACGACGACGGTGAAGTCGCGGTACTGCTTCACCCGCCCTTCCGAGACGGCCTCGATGGCTCGGACGCCTCTGGAGCCGTGGGCCGAGACGATGGCGTCCACGACGGGGGGCGTGAGCTCCCCGGTCTCCGCGAGCGCCGCGCGCCAGTTTGCCACCTCGCTCACAGTCGGTTCTCCCTAGCACCGTCGGCACCAAAACAGGTTCGATCGGAGCGCGACGCCGCCGTACCGGGCGATTTTTCGGCTTCCACGACCGAGCGATTCGCATGGAGATCCGCGAGGGAGGCGTCGAGGTCGAGGTCCCGTCGGCGCGCGACGGCATGAACGAGGGGGCCGGAGACGGCGTGTTCTTCAACCCGACGCAGGAGCTGAACCGCGACGTGACCGTCGCGACGCTGCGCGCCTACCGCGAGCGCGAACCGCGCGCCGAGTCGTACCTCGACGCGACCGCCGCGAGCGGGATCCGGGGCGTCCGCGCCGCCGCCGAGGGGTTCGACGCGACCTGCGCCGACGTCGATCCCGACGCGGTCGAACTGGCCGAGGCGAACCTCGCGCGAAACGGGTTCGACGGGCGAGCCCTCCTGCGCGACGCGAACGTCCTCATGCACGAGGAGGCGTTCGACGTGGTCGACGTGGACCCGTTCGGCACGCCGATGCCGTTCGCCGACGCCGCGTTCGCCCGCGCCCGCGACCTCGTCTGCGTCACCGCGACCGACACCGCGCCGCTCTGCGGCGCGCACCTCGCGAGCGGCGTCCGAAAGTACAGCGCCGTCCCGCGGAACACCGACTACCACCCCGAGATGGGCCTGCGGATCCTCATCTCCGCGCTCGTCAGGACCGCCGCCCGCCGCGACGTCGCCGCCGTCCCCGTGCTCTCGCACGTGTCGCGGCACTACGTCCGGACGTACCTCGAACTCGACCGCCGGGCGACCGCCGCGGACGCCGCCATCGAGCGACTCGGTCACCTCCACCACTGCGACGACTGCCTCGCGCGCGAACACGAGTTCGGACTCGTCGCCCACCCGCCCGAGTCGTGCCCCGAGTGCGACGGCGACCGGGTCCTGACCGCCGGCCCGGTGTGGCTCGGCCCGACGGCCGATCGCGACTTCGCGAGGGCGGTTCGCGAGCGCGTCACGGACGACATGGGCGAGGCGAAGCGCGCCCGACGGCTCCTCGATACGGTGGCGACCGAATTCGACGCGCCGACGCACTACGACCAGCACCGCCTCTGCAAGGAGTGGGGGCGGTCGGCATCGGCGATGGACGAGTTCCTCGGGAAGCTCCGCGAGGCGGGCTACGAGGCGACGCGCGCGCACTACCACGGGACCGCGTTCAAGACGGACGCGACCGTAAGCGAGATCAGGGACGCGACGCGGTAGCTCCCCTTGAAACGTCGTCGCGGGTGCTCTGGGACGAGATCCTCCGGCGTTCTCGGCGGGTGACACGGCCACGTACCGTCGTATCCGAGAGTTCAGCCCGCCAACGGTTACTTGTAGCTGTTCGCCGAACGGAAACGCGTGTCTGCCACAGTTGCCAACCGGTCGGCCGTCGTGGACACGGCGAAGGCCGTCGTCCGCGAGGTGCAAGAGCGCGAAGTGACGTTTCTGGCGGCGAGCATCTCCTATTACGCCTTCATCTCCCTCATCCCCCTCCTGGTGCTGGCGTTCGTCGTCGCCCTGTTCGTCGGCGGCGAATCCCTCCAGCGCGAGATCGCGACCCTCGCCGGTCGGTACCTGCTCCCGGAGGGCGAGCAACTGGTCCGATCGGCGGTGGACAACCAGACCGGCCAGGGGAGCGTGGGACTCGTCAGCTTCCTCCTGACCACGTGGGGCGCGCTGAAGCTCTTCCGCGGGGTCGACACCGCGTTCTCGCGGGTGTACGGCTCCGACACGGGCGGAATCGCCGATCAGGTGAAAGACGGCCTCCTCGTCATCACCTCCATCGCCGTCGGTGTCCTGGGCGTGTTCGTCGTCAGCGCGGCGATCTCCCTCGTCGAGGTTCCGTTCATCGGGGTCGTGAGCTCCCTGCTCCTCCTCGCGACGCTGATCGCCGCGTTCTTTCCGCTCTACTACGTCTTCCCCGACGTCGACGTCACGCCGCGCGAGGTCCTTCCGGGGACCGTCTTCACGGCGGTCGGGTGGGCCGTGCTCGCGGGGCTGTTCGGCGTCTACGCGGACCTCGCCGGCGGCAGCGTCGCCGGCGCGCTCGGCGCGGTGTTGCTCCTTCTGACGTGGTTTTACTTCGGCGGGACGCTGCTCCTCGTCGGCGCCGTCATCAACGCGGTGTCCGGCGACCGGCTGGCGGACCGGCAGCTACAACAAGGTCCGGGCCGACGTGACAGTCTGACGGAGATGAGCGAGGAAAGCGAGGGCGCGACGGAACGGGACCGGGACGTCGAACCGACCGGAGCGCCGGACATCAACGAACTCGAACGTCGAGTCGAGGAACTGCGCGCCGACTTCGCCGCCTTCGAGACCGACGTGGACGCGCGGACGGTGAAGAAACCGGAGCTCGAATCGGAACTGAAGCGGTACGTCCGCTCGCGAATGCGACGGGGCAAAGCCCGCGGCTGGGGACCCTACCTGGTCCTCCTCTACGGGACGGTCATGACGCTCGGCGCGTTCTTCTACCTCGACGGCGTCTACGCCATCGCCGCCATGATCGTCCTCTTCCTTTCGACGCTCGGGCTGTACGTGCTCTTCGTCCTGGTCGGGCTCGGCCTGAACCTGCTCGACGTCCCCGGCCGGGCCGTCGACGCGGTCAGGGATCGCCGAAGCTAACACCGTCGCGGCCGTGATCGACACCGGAGAACGATGCTTCCGATACTGACGATTCGGACGGTCGGCGAGCTCGAACACCTCGCGACCCTCTCCGATCCCGTCGTGTTCCTATTCGCCGTCGTCACCCAGCTCGGCGACCCGTGGTTTCTGTTCCTCGCGCTCGCGGTTCTGTACTGGTTCGGCCCGGACCGACTCGGCGTCCCCCGACGGACGGGCGCGACCCTCATCGCGCTCGGACTCGGCGCGCTCGCGCTGACCGTCGGACTCAAGAGCCTCTTCGCCGCCCCCCGCCCCCCCGGCGCGGGCGAGGCGATCCTCCCGCCGTGGCTCCCGATGTCGGTCGGCCCCCTCTACGCGGAGATCGCGACGGGCGACGGTTTCGGCTTCCCGAGCGGCCACGCGGTCGGCACGACCGTCGTCTACGGCGGCTGTGCGGTCCTCCTGCGCCGGGGGACGCGGGTCGGCCGCTGGCTCGCCGCCGGTGCGATCGTCGCGCTCGTCGGGCTCTCCCGACTCGTGCTCGGCGTCCACTACGCGCTCGACGTCGTCGTCGGCGTCCTCGTCGGCGGCGCGTTCCTCGCGCTCGTCGTTTCCGTCGCCGGTCGCCGCCCCGACCGGGCGTTCGCCGTCGCGGCGGCCGTGAGCCTCCTCGCGCTTGCGGCCGCGGCGTTCGGCGGCCACGCGGGCGAGATGCGGGAGGTGGCGGCGGCGCTCGGCGGCGCCCTCGGCGGACTGGCGCTGTGGCGCTCCCGATCTCACCGCGCTCGGACCGGTTCGCTCGGCGGACCGGTCGCGATCGTCGGTCTCGCCGCCGTCGGCGGCCTCGCGTTCGCTGCCTACGCTCTCTCCCCGCCGCTGCCGGTGACGGTCGGCGCGAACGCGCTCGTCGTCGCCGGCGTCCTCGCGCTGCCGACGCTCACCGCGTAAAAAAAAACGGAAAACGCATTCGGCGGCCCGACCGGCTCAGAACGTTTCGAGGTAGCGGTCGAGTTCCCACTCGGAGACCGAGACGCGGTAGTCGTCGAACTCCTGCGTCTTCGCCTCGACGAACTTCTCGTAGATGTGCCCGCCGAGCGCGCTCTGGACGGTCTCGTCCGACTGCAGGGCGGCGAGCGCCTCGCCGAGGTTGGCCGGCAGCGTGTCGATGCCGTACTCCTCGCGCTTCGACTCGTCGAACTCGTAGATGTTCTCGCGGACCGGTTCGGGCGCTTCGAGCCCCTGCTCGATGCCATCGAGACCCGCGTGGATCATCGACGCGAGCGCCAGGTAGGGGTTACAGGACGGATCCGGCGAGCGGAGTTCGACGCGCGAGGCGGCCGGGACGCGGGCGGCCGGCTTGCGGATGAGCGCCGAGCGGTTGCGGTCGGACCAGGCGACGTAGACGGGCGCTTCGTAGCCCGGCACCAGGCGCTTGTAGCTGTTCACGGTCGGGTTGCAGACGGCCGTGATGGCCGGCGCGTGTTCGAGGATGCCGGCGAGGAACTGTTTCGCCGTCTCCGAGAGGTTGAACTCGTCGCCCTCGTCGTGGAAGGCGTTCTCGCCGCTCTCGGTGAAGAGCGACAGGTGGGTGTGCATGCCGGACCCGTTGATGCGCGCGATGGGTTTGGGCATGAAGGTCGCGTGGAGGCCGTGCTCCGCGGCGATGGCGCGAACGACCGTCCGGAAGGTCGCGACGTTGTCGGCCGTCGAGAGCGCGTCGTCGTACTCGAAGTTGATCTCGTGTTGACCTTCGGCGACCTCGTGGTGGCTGGCCTCGATCTCGAAGCCCATGCTCTCGAGGCCGTAGATGATGTCGCGGCGGACGTCCGACGCGAGGTCCTTCGGCGCGAGGTCGAAGTAGCCGCCGGCGTCGTTCGTCTTCGTCGTCGCGCGCCCCTCCTCGTCCTCCTCGAACAGGAAGAACTCCGGCTCCGGCGCGGCGTTGACCCTGTACCCCATCTCCTCGGCGCGGGCGAGCGCCTGCTTGAGGGCGTAGCGCGGATCGCCCTCGAACGGTTCGCCGGTCGAGGTGTCGATGACGTCGCAGATGAGGCGGGCCGACGCGCCGCCCTCGCGCTTTCGCCACGGGAGAACCGCGAACGTCTCGGGGTCGGGCTTGAGCCGCATGTCGGACTCCTGGATCCGGACGAAGCCCTCGATGCTGGAGCCGTCGAAGTAGATCCCCTCGGTGAACGCTTTCTTTGCCTGACTGGCCGGGACGGCAACGTTCTTCACCGTTCCGAGAATGTCGGTGAACTGGAGGCGGAGGAAGTCGACGTCCTCGCGTTCGATCTCGTCGATGACCGCCTGCGCCTCGCTGCTCAACCCGCCGTCAGTTGCTATGTTTTCGTCCGTCATCTTCTGAACAGACTATGCAAATACAGCCAGTATAAAGATTTTATCGACTGGTGCAAACTCGTCCGCCCCTCCCGAGAATTGGATATTCGTAAAATTCTAATCCCCCCAGTGAGTGGTCGAGTGTAATGACGTACGAAAACCTCGACGCAAAGCTGATCAATGCGCTGTTGGGCGACGGACGCGCGAGCCTGCGGAGCCTCGGCGAGAAGCTCGACGTGTCGGTGACGACCGTCTCGAACCACCTCCGCGACCTCGAAGACGAGGGCGTCATCGAGGGGTACACCCCGCGCGTGAACTACGACGCGCTCGGCTACGACGTGACGGCGGTCATCCAGCTCAAGGTCGAAGGGAGCAAGCTCCCCGACATCACGGAGCGCCTGCAGGACGAAAAGCAGATGATCAGCGTCTACGAGGTGACCGGCGACTACGACGTGATCGCCATCGGGAAGTTCCAGGACACCGACGGCATGAATCGCCAGATCAAGGCGCTGCTCACGGACGCGGACATCCGCGAGTCCAACACCAGCGTCGTGCTCAACGCCGTCGTCGAGAACGAGCAGTTCGAACTCGACGTCGACGAGTGACGCGCGGGCGAATCCGTCGCGACCGGGTTCGAAACGGCGACCCGATCACCGGTCCGTCGCCGAAACGCGTCCCCGACGACGCGCGGTCAGGGCAGGTCGGCGACGATCGATTCGAACTCGTCTTCGGTGAACGCCTTCAGCGTCTCCGTCGTCACGTTCCCCAGACGTCCGAGCCCGAGTAGCACCTTCGCGGCCGTCTCGTCGTCCGGAAACTCCAGGACCGCCACGAGATCGTACGCGCCCATGGTGAGATAAAAGTCCGCGATCTCGCCGCCCCGCTCCTCGACGACTTCCCTGAAGCTGTCGAGGCGGTTCGGGCTTTCCTCGACGTTCTCGATGCCCCGTTGCGTGTATTCGAACAGCGTGATGTACTTTGACATTGGTTCCCCCTTCGCCCCGAGTGCCCCGGCCAGAACTCTCCGCTCCACGGACGCCATCGAGGCACGTTACTAATTGGCACGATCGAATAAGTTCCTGTCGGCTCGTCGGGGGGACTCGGGTCGGAACCGACCCGCGGAATCGCGGCGAATCCGCGCCGAAAAACGCCGCCTGCCGGCCGCACCGCCGGACATTTCTGCCCGAAGCCCTACTCGAAGCCGTCTTCGAAGACGAACGTCCCGTTGCGCTGGACCACCTCGCCGTCGACTTCGATCGTCGACTCCTCGCTCATGTCGACGATCATGTCGACGTGCTCTGCGCTCTCGTTCACCTCGTTTTCCTCGCCGACGGTGTCGGCGTAGGCGCTGCCGACGGCCATGTGGACCGTGTCGCCCATCTTCTCGTCGAACAGCATGTTGTACGTGAACCGGTCGATGTCGCGGTTCATCCCGATGCCGAGTTCGCCGAGGTATCGCGAGCCCTCGTCGGTGTCGAGGATGCTCGCGAGCAGGTCCTCGTTTCGTTCGGCGCTGTGGGAGACGACCTTTCCCTCCTCGAAGCGGAGGCGCACGCCCTCGATCTCGCGGCCGTAGCGGTACAGCGGCAGGTCGAAGTGGACCTCGCCCTCGACGCTCTCCTTTACGGGCGCGGTGAACACCTCGCCGCCCGGGAGGTTGTTCTCCCCGTAGTCGTTGATCGTCTCGTTGCCCGCGACCGAGAGCGTCAGGTCGGTCCCCCCGCCGCTCGTGATGTGGACCTCGTCCGCGCCGTCCATCACGTCGACCATCTGCGCCTGGAAGTCCCGCTGTTCGTCCCAGTCCTTGTTGACGGCGTCCCAGACGAAGTTCTCGTACGCCTCGGTGCTCATCCCCGCGAGCTGGGCGTGGCCGCTGGTCGGAAACTGCGTGAGACACCAGCGCTTCGAGAGCCGCTCGTGCAGGAGGGGCTTGTCCGCCCGCCGGAACGCGGCGGTCGTCTCCGGCGGCACGTCGCTCTTTTCGGTGACGTTCGCCCCGCCGCGCGCGACGATGTACACGTCCATCTCCTCGTAGAGCGCGAGCTTGTGGCTCGGCGTCTCGAACCCGTCGGCGGCGAGGTAGTACGCCCGGTCGGCGCGCTCGGAGTTGCAGAGGTAGACCGGATTCGCGCCGCGGTCGCCCGCGAGCTCGTGGAGCGCGACGGCCAGATCCTCGGCCTCGCTGGGCATGCTGATAACGACGTTGTCGCCCGGCTGGACGTCGGTCGAGTGGTCGGCGATGACCTGTGCGTGTTCCCGGATGCGCGGGTCCATACCCGGCCTTTCGACGGGGGGAGAATACCGCTTTCGGAGTCGGTTTCCGCACGCCCGTACTCGCAGACCGTCGGCTATTTCGCGCGCCGCACGACCGACCACCGACTATATGGGCGTCCACGGGCATCGGTTTCCTATGATCGACCTCCGTAGCGACACCGTCACGCGGCCGAGCGACGCGATGCGCGAGGCCGCGCGCGACGCCGACGTCGGCGACGACGTGTACGGCGAGGATCCGACCGTCAACGAACTCGAAGCGCGCGCGGCGGAGAAGGTGGGCAAGGAAGCCGCGCTCTACGTCCCCTCGGGAACGATGGGCAACCAGATCGCCGCGCGGGTTCACACCGACTGCGGTCAGGAGATCCTCGTCGACGAGGAGGCGCACGTCGTGAAGTGGGAACTGGGCGGCCTCGCGCAGCTCTCGGGGTTACAGGTCCGCACCGTCGACTGCGGCGCGCGCGCGGTCCCGACGCCCGAGCAGGTCCGCGCCGGCGTCGTCGCGGAGGACCTCCACCGCCCCGGCACGGGCCTCCTCGAACTCGAAAACACGCACAACAGCCGCGGCGGCGTGGCGATTCCGACCGAGCGGATCGACGCCGCGGCCGACGCGGCGCACGCGCTCGGCGTCCCGGTCCACCTCGACGGCGCGCGACTGTTCAACGCCTGCGTCGCCCTCGGCGAGGATCCGACGCGGGCGGTCGAGAACGTCGACTCGGTCATGTTCTGCCTCTCGAAGGGGCTCGGCGCGCCAGTCGGCTCCGTGCTCGCCGGGTCGGAGGAGTTCGTCTCGCGCGCGCGGCGGGTCCGCAAGCTGTTCGGCGGCGGGATGCGACAGGCGGGGATCGTCGCCGCCCCCGGCCTCCTCGCGCTCTCGAACGTCGACCGCCTCGCGGAGGATCACGAGAACGCCCGCGCGCTCGCCGCCGGGCTGAACGAGATTCCGGGCCTCTCCGCCCCCGAGCCGGACACGAACATCGTCGTCGTCGACTCCTCGGCCGCGGGAATGACCGCGGCGGAGTTGGTCGCCGCCTGCGAGGAGCGACGGGTGGGCTGCGGCGCGTTCGGCGAGTACGTCACGCGCTTTTGTACCAACTGGGACGTGACCCGCGAGGACGTGGACGAGGCCCTCGATCGGATCGAGGCGGCGGTCGGCGTGGTCTGACGAGGATCGGCCGTCACCGAATCAGCCGTTCAGCCGCCAGAGCTCGTAGTTCAGCACCGCGGCGAAGCCGACCCAGAGCAGGTACGGGACGAGGAGCGCCGCCGCCCGGCGGTCGACGCGGGCGAAGGCGGCGAGCGTCGCGATGACGGCGACGAAGAGGGCGGCGATGATCGCGAGGCCGAGCGGCGGGTTCTGCAGGGTGAAGAACGCCGGCGTCCACGCGAGGTTGACCAGGAACTGGACGACGAACGCGGCGAGCGCCGCTCGGACGTCCGGGCGCGACGTTCCGCGTCGCCAGACGAGCCACAGCGCGATCCCCTGCAGCGTGAAAAGGAGCGTCCAGACGATTCCGAACGTCGCCGCCGGCGGGTAAAACCACGGTTTCTCCAGCGCCGCGAACCAGGCGCTGTTCGGACCGCCGAGGAGCGCCGGGCTCGCGCCGACGGCGTTGACGATCGCGACGAACGCGAGGGCGGCGAGCAGTTCGCGCCCCCCTACGGCGGGGACGCGGCGAGTCGTTTCCATGCGCTCTCTGACGGGTGGAATCGCCGTGAGGGTTTCGGCGCGGGCCGGCGCGGGTCGCTTCGCCGCGCTCCGCCGCGCTCGAATCGGCCGACTGTGCGTCCGTCGAAGCCGTAGAGAAGGGCCGGAACGGGTCCTTGCGGAACTGTTTTACCCCGTCGTCGGCCACATGAAAGACAATGAGCGAACTCGAGTCCGAATACCGCCTCGAGTACTTCGAGGAGAACGACTTCGTTCGAAAGGAGTGCTCCGAGTGCGGGGCGCACTTCTGGACGCGGGACCACGACCGCACGACGTGCGGCGAGCCCCCGTGCGAGGAGTACAGCTTCATCGACAACCCCGGGTTCGACGAGGCGTACACGATGGAGGAGATGCGGGAGGCGTTCCTCTCTTTCTTCGAAGCGCACGGCCACACCCGCATCGACCCCTACCCGGTCGCGGCGAACCGCTGGCGCGACGACGTGCTCCTGACGCAGGCGTCTATCTACGACTTTCAGCCGCTCGTGACCAGCGGCCAGACGCCGCCGCCGGCGAACCCCCTCTGCATCTCCCAGCCCTGCATCCGGATGCAGGACATCGACAACGTCGGCAAGACGGGGCGACACACGATGGCGTTCGAGATGATGGCCCACCACGCCTTCAACGCCCGCGAGGAGGTCGGCGACGAGTACGCCTACTCGGGCGAGGTGTACTGGAAGGACCGCACGGTCGAACTCTGCGACGAGCTGTTCGAGTCGCTCGGCGCGGACGTCGAGGAGATCACGTACATCGAGGACCCGTGGGTCGGCGGCGGCAACGCCGGCCCCGCCATCGAGGTGATTTACCGGGGCGCGGAGCTCGCGACGCTGGTCTTCATGTCGATGGAACAGGACCCGGAGGGCGAGTACGAACTGAAGGACGGCAACCGCTACTCGCCGATGGACACGTACATCGTCGACACGGGTTACGGCCTCGAACGGTGGACCTGGATGAGCCAGGGGACGCCAACAGTGTACGAGGCGGTCTACCCCGAGATGATCGACTTCCTGAAGGAGAACGCGGGGATCGAGCACACGGACGAGGAGGAGCGGCTCATCCACCGCGCGGCGAAGCTCGCGGGCCACATGGACATCGACGAGGCCGACGACATGGACGCCGCCCGCGACAACATCGCCCGGAAGCTCGACGTGAACAAGCGCGAGCTGGAGACGCTGACGCGGCCGCTGGAGGACATCTACGCGATCGCCGACCACTGCCGCGCGCTGGCGTACATGTTCGGTGACGGCATCGTCCCGAGCAACGTCGGCACCGGCTACCTCGCTCGGATGGTGCTCCGGCGGACGAAGCGCCTCGTCGACAACGTCGGCGTCGACGCCCCGCTCGACGAGCTCGTGGACATGCAGGCGCGCCGGCTCGGCTACGAGAACCGCGACACGATCCGCGACATCGTCCGCACCGAGGAGCGCAAGTACCGAAAGACGCTCGAACGCGGCGGCCGGCGGGTCAGACAGATCGCAGACGAGTACGCCGGCACGGACGAACCGATCCCGACGGAGACGCTGATCGAGCTGTACGACAGCCACGGCATCCAGCCCGACATGGTGGGCGAGATCGCCGAGGACCGCGGCGCGACGGTTCGGGTGCCGGACGACTTCTACTCGCTCGTCGCCGCCCGTCACGACTCGGAGGCGGCGTTCAGCGAGACCGACGCGGGCGACGATCGGCTCTCCGACCTGCCGGGGACGGAGAAGCTCTACTACGAGGACCAGAACCGGTTCGAGTTCGAAGCGGTCGTCCTCGACGTGTTCGAGCGCGAGGAGGGGTACGACGTGGTGCTCGATCAGACGATGTTCTACCCCGAGGGCGGCGGGCAGCCGGCCGACCGGGGGACGATCTCGACCGGCGACGTCACCGCGCAGGTCGAGGACGTCCAGAGCGCCGACGGCGTCATCCTCCACCGGACGGACCGCGACCCCGGCAAGGGCGAGTTCGTCCGCGGGCAGGTCGACGCGACCCGTCGGCGCCGGCTGATGCGCCACCACACGGCGACCCACATCGTGGGACACGCCGCCCGGCAGGTGCTCGGCGATCACGTTCGCCAGGCGGGCGCGCAGAAGGGCCTCGAAAGCTCCCGCTTCGACGTCACCCACTACGAGCGCATCACCCGCGAGGAAGTAAGGGAGATCGAGCGCGTCGCCAACGAACTGGTGATGGACAACGTGCCCGTCAAACAGGAGTGGCCGGACCGCCACGAGGCGGAGGAGCGCCACGGCTTCGACCTCTACCAGGGCGGCATCCCGCCGGGCGAGAAGATCCGCCTCATCAAGGTCGCGCGGGACGTGCAGGCGTGCGGCGGGACGCACGTCCGGCGGACGGGCGACATCGGCGCGATCAAGGTACTGAACACGGAGCCGGTGCAGGACGGCGTCGAGCGGATCGTCTTCGCCGCGGGCGAGGCCGCGATCGAGGCGACCCAGCGCACGGAGGACGCGCTGTACGAGGCGGCGGGGGTGCTCGACGTGAACCCGCAGGAGGTCCCCGACACCGCGGCGCGCTTTTTCAGCGAGTGGAAAGAGCGCGGCAAGCAGATCGACCGCCTCAAGCGCGAACTCGCCGAGGCCCGCGCGGCCGCGGGCGCGGACGAGATCGACATCGACGGGACGCCGGTCGTCATCCAGCGGCTCGACGCCGACTCGGACGAACTCCGCGCGACGGCCAACGCGCTCGTCGGCGAGGGAAAGGTCGCGGTGCTCGGCAGCGGCAGCGGCGACAGCGCCCAGTTCGTCGTCGGCGTCCCCGACGGCGTCGGCGTCAACGCCGGCGAGGTGGTCGGCCAGCTCGCGGCCAAGGTCGGCGGCGGCGGCGGCGGCCCGGCCGACTTCGCGCAGGGTGGCGGCCCGGACGTCGAAGCGCTGGACGAGGCGTTGGGAGACGCCGACGACGTGCTTCGGACGGTTCTGAACGCGTAACTCCGGCCGACGTTTCCTCGTCCCGACGTCTCGAAAAATGAAACGTTTCCCACACCGACCGACCGGATCCGCCGGATAACCGCACACATCACCGATTCCCGTCGATTGGGAATTGTATCGACGCTTGAAGAGACGGCCCGTCGTACGTTCAACCGTAAGGTGAGCACAATGACTACCAACAACGCTTCGATCAACTGGCTCGGCGCGGAGAAGCCGTTCGAGTACTCCGAGTCGGCGGCGGGGTACCTGACGGTGCTGCTCAGACTCATCACCGGCTACTGGTTCCTCCACGCCGGCTACACGAAGTTCGCCTTCGTCGCGGGGGAGCCGTTCGACGCGTCGGGCTACCTGCTCAACGCGCCGGGAGCGTCGCCACTGCAGGGCTTTTTCGCCTGGGCGGGCGGAACTCCCTGGCTGCTGGAGGTTACGAACTTCATGATCCCGGCGGGCGAGTTCCTCATCGGACTCGGGCTGATCGTCGGGGCGCTGGTCCGCCTCGCGGCCCTGTTCGGCGGGCTCCTGATGGTGTTCTTCTACCTGGGGAACGCCGACTGGGAGAACGGCCTCGTCAACGGGGACCTGTTCGGGCTCCTGATGTTCGCGTTCGTCGGCGTGTTCGCCGCGGGCCGGTTCCTCGGCGTGGACGCCTACCTCGAACGGACGGAGTTCGTCCGGAACCGCCCGTGGCTGCGCTACCTCCTCGGGTAGCGCCGCGTTCGAACTCCCCGGCGACGGATTCAACACCTTCCGACGACGACGGGTCGTCCATGAGCCCGAACGACTGGCCGCGGACCGTCGGCGACCACCGCGTGACCGACCGGTGGGTCTGTGAGGTCTGCGGCGCGGACTTCGACTGCCTCTCGCAGTTCAGGGAAACGCCCTGCGAACGTTGAGCCGCGGGCGGGACCGCAACTCTCTATCGGGATCGGGGACGTAGCGTCGGCCATGCCAACCGCGCGAAACGGCGACGTCTCGCTGTACTACGACGCGGACGGATCGGGCGAGACGGTCGCGTTCGTCGGCGACCTCGGGTACGGCGCGTGGCAGTGGGGCTGGCAGCACGCGGCCGTGGCCGGTCCCTACGAAAGCCTCGTGATGGACCTCCGCGGCGTCGGCCGGTCGGACGCGCCGCCGGGTCCGTACACGATCGGCGAACTGGCGCAGGATCTCGACGTCGTGCTCGCCGACGCGGGCGTTCGGAGCGCGCACCTCGTCGGTGCGGGGCTCGGCGGCGCGGTCGCGCTGCAGGCGGCGCTGTCGTCGTCGCGACCGGCGAGTCTCACGCTCCTCGGCACGGCCGCGCGCGGGGCCGACCTCGACCTCGATCCACTGTTCGCCCCGCCGTCCGACAGCGACGCCCTCCGGCGATCGCTCGCCGCCGCGTTCTCGGACGCGTTCTTCGACGAACAGCCGGACGTCGTCGCGCAGATCGTGGAGTGGCGCGCCGACGAGGACGCGTCCCGCGAGGCGTGGGAGTCGCAGGCCGCGGCGATCGAGCGGTTCGACGCGCGCGACCGCCTCCACGAGGTGACGATCCCCGCGCTCGTCGCTCACGGGGCGGCGGACGCGGCGTGGCCGGTCGAGCGCGGTCGAGCCCTCGCCGACGGGCTGCCGCGGGGCGAGTTCGTCCCGATCGAGGGCGCGGGGCACCTCGCGCACGTCGAACACTCGCGGACCGTCAACGACCTCCTCCTGGACTTTCTGGGCGAACCCGCGCTCGACTGAGTCGAACGGACCGTCGGCACCGACGGCACAGCCGAACGCCGTCGGGTCCGACGGCTCAGCCGAACACCGTCCGCACCGCGTCGGCCATCGCGTTCACCCGCGAGGCGTGTTCGAACTCGTCCCGGATGCCGTTCGTGACGTAGGCCATCGAGAGGTCGGCCTCGGGGTCGGCCCAGCCGACGATGCTCCCGAGGCCGCCGTGGCCGAAGACGCGCTCCGGCGGCAGGGTGCCGTACTTGTCCCACGGCGTCCCGCCGCGCTCGAAGCCCATCGCGTACCGGCGGGGGACGCCGAGCGTGCCGTCGCGTTCGACCTCGACCTGGAGGTCGGTCGCGGCCTCGACCGTCTCGGCGGAGAGAATCCGCGCCCCGTCGAGTTCGCCGCCGTTCGCCAGACAGGCGTAAAATCGGGCCATGTCGCGCGCGGTGCCGGTCGCGCTCGCCGCGGGGATCACCGCCCGGTGGAACGCCTCCCGGTTGAAAAGCGCCGCCGCGCCGTGGTTGTCGACGGTTCCGAGCCCGACGTCCGGCTCGCGGCAGCGGTCGAACGGCTCGAAGCCGACGAGCGTCGCGACCGCGTCGGGCTCGTCGTCCGGGAGGCCGAGGTGGGTGTCGTCCATCCCCAGCGGCTCGAAGATTCGCTCGCGGGCGAACTCGTCGATCGGCGTCCCGCTCGCGCGGCGGACGAGTTCGCCGACGACGAAGCCGTAGTTCAGGGCGTGGTACGCCGCCGTTTCGCCCGGCTCGAACGTCGGTTCTATCTCCTCCATCGCCGCGACGGCGGCGTCCCAGTCGATCCACTCCGTCGGCTCTTCGTCGAAGGGACCGTGCGGAATCCCGCTCTGGTGGCTGAGCACGTGTCGGACGGTCGCCTCCGCCTTCGCCGTCCCCGGCTCGGCGAACTCCGGCCAGTGGTCGCGGACGGGGTCGTCGTAGTCGAGCGCGCCCTCCTCGACCAGCGCGTGCAGGCAGACGCCCGCGTACGGCTTCGAGCACGAAAAGAGGACGTGCTTCCAGTCGGGTGTCGTTTCCTCGCCGTCCGGGCCGGTCACGCCGCCGGCCAGGTCGACGACGGGGTCGTCCGCGCGGTACACGGCGAGTTGCGCGCCGTGGTGGAGCCCGGCGTCGAGGTGGAGGTCGAACAGTTGTTCGATCTTGCCGGGACCGTCGGTCGAGAAAACTCCGGACATGAATCACGGTATCGTGGCGGGCGAGTTATACCTACGGCCTGGTCGTGGGCATCGAACCCCGCCGAAGTCGCCGGCAATCCGCGTCGACAGCGTAACGAACTTGCCCTCGGACCGTCTACGGACGCACAGTGAGTCGACTTCGGTTCGCCCTCCTCGACGCATCGCACAACGACGAAAGCACCAGGCGGAACTTCCGGCGGGAACTCGACGCCGACCTCGCGGAGTTCGACGCGAGCGGCGGCGACCTCCCGTCGTCGTTCGATTTCGACGGCGTGGTCGTCACCGGCTCCCGTGCTTCGGTCTACTGGGACGAGGCGTGGATCCCGCCGCTCGTCGACTGGATCGCCGAGGCGGCGGCGCGCGGGCTGCCGATCCTCGGCGTCTGCTACGGTCACCAGGTGGTCGCCGAGGCGCTCGGCGGCCGCGTCGCGGGCATGGACGACTTCGAGATCGGGTACCGGGAGGTGCGCCACCGCGGCGGCGAGCTGTTCGAGGGAATCGACGAGACGTTCACCGTCTTCACGACCCACGGCGACACGGTCGCCCAGCTTCCGCCGGGCGCGGAGCTGCTCGCCGACAACGAACACGGCGTCCACGCCTTCCGGAAGGGGCACGCCTTCGGCGTCCAGTTCCACCCGGAGTACGACGCGGAGACGGCGGAGCGCGTCACCCGGAGCAAGGAGTTCCTCGGCGAGGAACGGATCCGCCGGGTGCTCGACGGCATCGACGAGGAGAACTACGCCGCCGCCTGCGAGGCGAAGGCGCTGTTCGACAACTTCGTCGCCTACGCGGAGCGCGTTCGGGCCGAGGCGACCGCCTGATCGGCTCGGAAGCTCGATTTCGAGGTCGATTCCGCGGTCGTCCGACGTCGTCACGCGGTCGAAAGTTCCGGCGAACGGGGCGTCCGAACGAATCGCTTTTGCGTCGGCGCTCCGCACGGTTCTACATGCTCGATTACGTGGAATTGGAGGCGGATCTGAGCCAGGAGGAGCGGCTGATCCGCGACACAGCCCGCCGGTTCGTCGACGAGCGGGTGCGACCCGACGTCGGCGACCACTACATCGAGGGGACGTTTCCGACCGATCTCGTCCCCGAGATGGGCGAACTCGGCTTCTACGCGCCGAACCTCGACGGCTACGGCCTGCCGGGCGTGAGCGAGACGGCTTACGGGTTGCTCATGCAGGAACTCGAAGCCTGCGACAGCGGCCTGCGGTCGATGGCCAGCGTGCAGGGCGCGCTCGTCATGTACCCCATTCACGCCTTCGGCTCCGACGAACAGAAGGAGCGGTGGCTGCCGAAGCTCGGCGAAGGCGAGGCCGTGGGCTGTTTCGGGCTGACGGAACCGGAGCACGGCTCCGATCCGGCGGGGATGGAGACGCGCGCCGAGAAGGACGGAGACGAGTACGTCCTCCAGGGATCGAAGACGTGGATCACGAACTCGCCGATCGCGGACGTTGCGGTGGTCTGGGCGCGGGACACGTCCACCGACGACCGGCCGGTTCGCGGGTTCCTCGTCGAGACCGACCGCGACGGCGTGACGACGAACGAGATCCACGAGAAGCTGTCGCTCCGGGCGTCGATCACGGGCGAGATCGGCCTGAGCAACGTCCGCGTCCCCGAGGAGAACGTCCTGCCGGGCGTCGAGGGGATGAAGGGACCGCTGTCGTGTCTCACGCAGGCACGCTACGGCATCGCGTGGGGTGCCGTCGGCGCGGCCCGCGACTGCTTCGAGACCGCCCGGGAGTACGCGACGGAGCGCGAGCAGTTCGGCGGACCGATCGCGCGCTTTCAGCTCCAGCAGGAGAAGCTCGCGGAGATGGCGACGCAAATCACGACCGCGCAGTTGCTCGCCCACCGTCTCGCCGCCCTCAAACAGCGGGGCGACCTCCGCCCCCAGCAGGTGTCGATGGCGAAGCGAAACAACGTGCGGATGGCGCGCGATCAGGCCAGGGTGGCGAGGGAGATGCTCGGCGGCAACGGGATCACGGTCGACTACTCGCCGATGCGCCACCTGGCGAACATGGAGACGGTGTACACCTACGAGGGGACCCACGACATCCACTCGCTCGTGTTGGGGCAGGATCTCACCGGGATAGCCGCATTCGAGTGAGAGGGAGAACCGGGAATTTCCGCCGCCGTTCCGGTCGTGCGAGACGTGTGCCAACAATGAACACGCCTATATACGCCCGCTCCCCTACCGTAGCCCGAAGTGAACCACACATGACCGCTTCGGCCCACGATCGATCCACCGCGCTGGATCTTTCCCGCGAAGAGGCGTGGGTTGTGCACGCCGCAGTCCTCGACGCCATCGAGCGGGAGTCGGACGACGACGACGCGTCGGAAGAGCGCACCCTCCTTCGGGCGCTCGAAACCGGCGACGACTTCGACCACGAACAGCTCCGGCTGCTCCGCCGGATCGTCTCGACCTATCTCGACGACGCGCCCAGCCGCGACGGTCGACCCGGACGGGCCGCCCTGCGCGACATCGAACTCGCGCTCGCGTAGCGAACCGGACCCCTCTCCTTCGCGTTCGACCCTCACTCCGCGGGCGACTCACGCGGATTTCCGACCGAGGAACCGCCCCCAGATCGCCCGTCGGTCCGCCAGCCACCGGTACGCCGCCTCGCGGGCCTTCGGGTAGCCCGGGACGCGCCGCAGCGCCGAAACGAGGAGCCGGACCGCGACGCCCATCCGGACGAGCGTCTGCTCCGTCGCCTCCCCGCACGAGTACACCGCGTCGTCGGTGAGCAGGTGGACGCAGGACTCGTAGCCGTCGGGGAGCCGCGCGCGCTGGTCCGGCGTGAGTTCGCCGAAGCCGACGAGTTCGAACGTCCCGTACCGGTCGGCCAGCGCCGCGCTCCACGCGCAGAACCCGCAGTCGTCGTCGTAGACGAGCCGCGGCGGGGCCGCGGACCGTCGCTCGTCGGCGCGAGGCATGGCGGGGAATGGCGACGGGGCGCAATCAATCCCCCGCCGTGGCGACGGCCGTCGTCGACGGAAATGTGGGCTTAAATAGCCGACCGTCCGAGTGACGCCCATGGGGATCGACCCGAACTTCGACGCGACACGCGAGAAGGTGGGCGAGGAGAACGGCATCGACGTGTGGGGGCCGGTGGAGCCGCCGGAACGGCTGGGAATCCACGGCGCGCACGTCGCCGTCGACTACGACGCCTGCGTCGCGGACGGTGCCTGTCTGGAGGACTGCCCGGTCGACGTGTTCACGTGGGTCGACACGCCGGGTCACCCCGCGAGCGATCGGAAGGTCGAGCCGACGCGCGAGGACCAGTGCATCGACTGCATGCTCTGCGTCGACATCTGCCCCGTCGACGCCATCGACGTCGACGCGAGCAGGGCGTAGTCGGATCGTCGCTCGTCTTCTGCGCCGCCGCTCTCGACCGCCAGATACTATAAGCGCCTGGCGACCCGACCACCGAACGACCATGTCGTCCCAGGAGGTAACGGAGCTGCTCCGCAAGGCGTACAACGACGAGATCGAGACCGTCATGAACTACCTGACGAACTCCATCGTCCTCGACGGGGTCAGCGCGGAGGAGGTAAAGGAGTCGCTGAACCTGGACATTCAGGAGGAACTGGGTCACGCCGAGATGCTCGGCCAGCGTCTGAAGCAGCTGGACGAGCGACCGCCCGGCTCCGCGGAGTTCGAGGCGCGGCAGGACACGCTCCAGCCGCCGGCGGACACGACGAACGTCCTCGAAGTCATCGAGGGCGTGCTCGACGCCGAAAACGACGCCATCGAGACGTACCGGTCGCTCGTGAACGCCGCACGGGAGGCCGACGACCCCGTGACGGAGGACTTCGCGGTGACGATCCTCGCCGACGAGGAGGCCCACCGGACGGAGTTCCGCGGATTCCGGAAGGAGTACAGGTCGGACTGAATGCCGAGGGCTCCGATCCCGACGGGGTCGACTACTCCATGCCGAGATCACTGGCTCCGTCCCGGATCGCCTGCGCGCGCTTTCGGACGCGCGAGACGTACCGGTGAATCTTCTCGGGTTTCTCCCCGTAGAACGAGGCGACCCAGTAGACGTCCGTGTTCGGCTGCGTCAGGAAGTACGCGACGAGCGTGTCCCGGCCGGCCTGGATGATCGTCGGAGGGACGCCCCGCTCGCCCGTCCCGGCCTCCTCGAAGCCGTTGACGTCGAAATAGACGTCGGCGTACAGCTCCGCGCGACGGAGATCGTCGAACGTGCGGCCGCAGTGCTGTGGCGCGTCGAACCGGTAGAGTGCGTCGCCGTCGGGCGACTCGCGCTCGACGATTCGGACGCCGAGGATGTACTCGCGGACCGTCGATTCGCTCCGCTCGTTCGCGGTCGGAGCGTCGTGGTGGGCGGTCGAGTCGTCGAAACGCGGGATCGGATCGTCGGATCGTGACATGTGTCGAATCGGATCGGTGGGTGGTTCCGGGGCGATGCGGACGGGGTGACCGACCGTCTCAGTCGCTCTCTTCGGAGAGGCTCACGACGTCGTCGTAGTCGACGCGACCGTTCTCGTTGAAGTCGTACGCCTCCTCGTTCTCGCGGACGTTCTCCGAGTCGAGGTTCTCGAACAGCGCGTCGACGTCCTCGCCGTCCACCTCGCCGTCCCCGTTTACGTCCTCGTAGCGGCCGTCGCCGTCGGGGTCGGTGGGCGTGCCTTCACAGTCGATCGCGGGCGGGCCGGTCACGATCGTTCCCGATCGTGCCTCGGCGTCGATCGCGTCGCCGTCCTCGTCGTCCATGCTGTGGATTTCCACCGCGAGTTCGGTCGTTCCCGTGGCCTCGGCCGCCAGTTCGAGCGACGCGAGGACGACGTTCGTCGCGCCGGGCTGGAGGTTCTGCCCCACGTCGGCGAACCGGAGCGTCGCGGCCGAGCCGTCCTCGGCGACTGAGCTCTCCGTGACCGTCAGCTCGTCCGAGAAGGAGACGTCGGCGATCGACGCCACCTCGGTGTCGGAGACGGTGACTGAAACCTCGCCGCCGGAGACGCCGGCCGGCAGGAACGACGCCGTCAGGTCCGCGCTCGCGGTGTCGTCGAGCCCGACGGTCACCCACTCGACGTCGACCAAGACGTTCGGCTGGTAGACGTACAGGCCGTCGTTGGGATACGATCGTGCGGGACCGCCGAAGCCGTCCTCGCAGCAGAGCACGCGGCCGTCGTCCATCACGTAGACGTTGTCCACGTTGCGGAGCGCGTCGTCCGCGTCCGCGGGCGAGTCGGTGAAGTCGGGGCCGACGATGACCGGTTCGAGCGTCGAGACGTTGTAGTCCAGTTCGAGTTCGCCGCGGTAGACGACGCCGCCGTCGACGCGATCCATCTGAATGTCGCCCGTGTCGTCGGCCATGTCGTCGTTGAACTCGGAGATGCCGAAGTAGACGAAGTCGCCGGGGCCGGCTCCGTCGACGCTGTCGACGCCCTCGGCCTTGTTGAACTCGATCGACGCGCCGATCTCCTTCGCCGCCGCACGGGTTTCGAGGAACGGCACCTTGCGGAGGTCCTCGTCGACGCCCCGCGGGCCGCTTTCTTCCCACTGCTCGGCCCACTCGACGATCTCCTCGTTGGTGACGTAGCTCTGGTTGCCGTTCTCGACGACGGCCCGGTCGGCCTCTTCGAGCGCGGCTTCGAGGTCGTCCCGCCAGTCGGTTTCGGCGTGGGTTTCGAGGTAGTGCACCTGGGTGACGTCGTCGTAGGTGGCGATCCACCGCTCGATCTCCGCGTTGCTCGCGTGACCGAGCTCGATCCACTCGATTTCGAGGTTCACGTCCGCCGGGGAGTTTCGCTCGCCCGAATCCGCGACGGACGCCTCGTCGTTGGTGATCTTGGGCGCGTAGAGGGTGCCTTCGAGGTCCATCGGATCGTCGTAGCTCGGGATCGACTCGTCGGCGACGAACTTGTAGATGCCCTTGCTGTCGCCGTCCGAGCAACCGTAGACGGTTCGTTCGTCGCCCAGGAAGTCCGGCGCTTCCCACGAGGCGCGGCCCATCACGTAGTACTTGATCGGCTCGGGGACGTCCGCGGCCGGCTCGCGGAAGTCGACGTGGTAGCCGTAGCGGTACGGGTTCGGGTAGACGCCGCCGATCGGGGTCACGTCGTTCGTCTCGTCGTCGGCCTGGTCGACCGGCTCGGCGCCGAGGTAGTACGCGAGGAACTCGACGCCCGTCAGCGCCCAGTAGCCCTGGACGGACCAGGAGTCATCGCCGTAGTACTCGTCGATCGTGTCCTGAATCTCCGATGGGTTGGGGCGATTCCAGAACTGACACGCGCCGATCATCCCTTCGCCGGAACCGGCTTCGACGATGTCGCCCACCGTGTGCGTAAAGGAGACCCGGGGGTGCGCGTAGTTCTCCTCCGAGGAGACCATCGTGTTCCACGGCGTGAGGTTGCCGTAGCAGTTGATCCGCATCCCGCCGAGGTCGCGGAGCGGCTCTGTGTTCGCGAGGTTGATCGCGTTGTCGAGGTCGGCCTCCCACTCGCCGTCCTCGGACTGGGTGATCGGGATTCGGGAGACGTTCCCGGGACTGTTCTCCCAGTTCGTAAAGAGGTAGCCCTCGGTTCCCTCGTCGTTCGTCGCCACGAACTGGTTGCAGTCGGGGTTGGTCGCCGCGTCGCCGTACTGCGTGCCCGCGAACTCGTCCGTCGTGATGTCGGTGCCGTCCGGCGTCTGGGTGACGCCGAGCCGCTCCGTTCCGCCGTTTATCGATTCTCTCCCCTGGCCGAGGAGCACGTACTCGCCGTTGCCGGAGCGGACGACGCTCTGCTCGTCCTTCGTCTGGGGCGTCGACACTTCCGTGAAGTCGTCGTTGTCACCATCGAAGTCGAACTGAAAGCCGCTGAAGTAGCCGACGCCAGCCCGGTTGAACGGTTCGGGGTTTTCCTCGCTCGGGTGCTGCAGGCTGTACAGCAATCCCCCGTCTTCGAAGACGAACGGGCCGGTCACCTCGGCGCCGAACGCCGTCGTCGAGAATCGTTTGAGATCCCCCTTGACGCTCGGCGCGCCGGGTGTATCCGACTCCTCGACCTCCTCCGAGTGCTCCGCGGTCGCCACGCCGATCACGCTCGCGCCGAGCGCGGCGGCTATCGACGTCTCCATCAGGTTCCGTCTCGTAAATTCCATGACGCGGTTGACGCGCTGTTTCACCACCCAATAAAATTTTATAATATTTTTATTAATTAACCGATATTGATACTGATCTACGAGGAGATATCCGATAAGAATGGATGAATCACGATCGGTACCGGTCGATCCGGAGAATAGTAAGTCGAATGTCCGACACCGGTCCGCGTCTCATCGAACAGTGATTCGAACGTGTTCTAATTCGGATCGTTCTGCGGGCGGTATGGCTCTTGGGGCTCCCGGACGGGGCAGAAAGCGGCACGCTCCGCGCACTCGAACGCCGAGATCCAGCGCCGACATACAACATCTGTGACGTTTGACGGCACCTCTGTTCGAGGTCGAACGATCTGGGGCTATATAGTTCGAAAAACGATCAGGTCGGTCGCCTCCGTCGTCCGCCGTGGACGGGGACCGTCGAACGAGACGACCTCGCACGGCGTCCCCATCTCGTCGCGCCTCGGCGGCACACGTATCACCGGCGGAGACACACCCGGTCCCATGAAGCGGATTTCGATCCGCGGAGTCGAACCGGCCGCCACCGAAATCGGCTACCGCCGGCTGTCCGAGCCGCTCGGAACGACCCACGTCGCGATCAATCACTACCGGCTCGCCCCCGGCGAGGGATTCCCGAGCGGTCTCCACGCCCACGCGGATCAGGAGGAGGTGTTCGTCGTCGTGGAGGGGGAGGCGACGTTCGAGACGCTGGACGGCGAGATAACGGTCGGCGAGGGCGAGGCGATCAGGTTCGCCCCCGGCGAGTTCCAGTCGGGGAGGAACGCGTCCGCCGACGACCTCGCGGCGTTCGCGATCGGCGCGCCGCGCGACAGCGAGGACGTGCGGCTTCCGCTCGCGTGTCCCGACTGCGGCCACGATACCCTGCGCCTGAACTCCGGCGGGGGCGGTCAAACGCTCGTCTGCCCCGACTGCGGTGCCGAGCGCGTCCCGAACGCGTGTCCGGCGTGCGGCCACGACGACCTGCGCGTCGCCCTCGGCGAGGACGCCCGGCCCGTCGTCGTCTGTCAAGGCTGCGACGCCGAGTTCGACACGCCGCCGCTTCGAGACTGACGCCGACCGCGAGTCGACGCCTCGCGGTCGTCATCGATTCGCGGTCGCGTCCCGCGTCAGCCGCCCGTCAGCAGCTCGTCGACGTGGCGCTTCCCGAGGGCGATCGTGTCGTAATCCTCAGTTCCGATCTCCAGCGTCGCGGTCCCCGACCAGCCGGCGTCCGAGAGCCCCGCGAGCGCCGCGGCGAAGTCGATCCGGCCCATCCCGACCGGCAGGTGCTCGTCGCCGCCGCCGCGCGTGTCGACGAGGTGGAGGTGGCCGATTCGATCCGCGTGCTCGCGGAGGAACGCGGCCGTCGCGGTCTCGTCCGCGCCGGCGAGCAGCGCGTGGCTGGTGTCGAACGTCATCGACGCGTCGGGGTACCGCTCCAGCAGTTCCGGGAAGGTCGTCACGTCGTAGTAGCTGGAGACGACGTTCTCGACGCAGGGGTCGAGCCCGCGAGCGCGGGCGGCCGGGATCAGGTCGTCGAGGCCCGCGTGGACGAACTCGCGGCGCTCCGCCGCGGTCCAGCCGAGATCCCACGCGTCCGAGGAGGGGTGGAACACGACGGTCTCCGCGCCGAGGTCGACCGCGAGGTCCATCCCGGCGACGAGTTCGGCCACCGCGCCCTCCCGGACGGGCGTGAACGGCGAGCCCGGATCGACGGCGAACGGGAGGTGCACGACGATGTCTCTCCCCGCGTCGGCGAGGGTTGCCCGCATGGTCCCGCGGCGGTCGGCGATGCGCTCGCGGGCGTAGGGGCCGTCGAGCAGCAGTTCCACGAAGTCGAACCCCTCGTCCGCCGCCCACCGGACGGCCTCGTCGAACGCCATCCCGAGGCCGACGGTGAATCCGAGGTCGAGGTCGAGGTCGAGATCGGCATCGAGTTTCCGGTCGGGGTCGCCGTCTCGGTCGGTCCGGCCGTCGTCCGTCATGGATGCCACGTCGGGAGGCCTCGGTTCATAGCCGTTCCGGTCGGAAGGACCGATCTACATCTGAACTCGCGTAGCTCGCCGCGCCGGGATCGGAACGCTCCTTGCGATCGGCCCCGTACCCGAGGCGAATGTCCGACGCCGTCGAGGTCACGGTCTACACCCGCGAGCACTGCCACCTCTGCGAGGAGGCGATCGAGACGATCCGGCGGGTCGCGTCGGCGACGGGGACGCCGGTCGACCTCGAACCGGTGGACGTGGACGGGGACGCGGCGCTCTGTGAGCGATACGGCGAGCGCGTCCCGTACGTCACGATCGACGGCCGTCCGGCGTACAAGTACCGCGTCGACGCCGACGACCTCCGGTCGCGCTTCGAATCGAGGTGATCGCCGGTTCGAATCAGTCGTCCGTGACGCCCGCGGCGGGGTCGGCGTCGTCCGCCGCCGCCGCGTCGGTCTCCGCCAGCGTCGGGCCGTCCCCCTCCGCCGCCGACCCCGTCCGCGTCGCGGCGGCCGACTCCTTCGCTTCCAGCGCCTCGATCAGGAGTTCGGCCACGTCGACGATCTCGATCTCCTCCTCGAAGTCCCCGGTCTTCCGGCCGTCCTCGTACATCGTCATGCACATCGGACAGGCGACGACGAACTTCTCGACCGCGTCGCCGGCGGCGGTGTCTTCGAGCGCCTCGCGCAGGCGCTCCTCGCTCGGCTTCGGTTCCTCCTCGAAGTCCATCCAGAGGCCGCCGCCGCCCCCGCCGCAGCAGAAGCTGTCGTTGCGGTTGCGCGGCATCTCGTACAGCTCGCAGCCGGTCGCGCGGACGAGTTCGCGGGGGGCCTCGTACTCGTCGTTGTACCGGCCGAGGTGACAGGGGTCGTGGTAGGTGACGGTGTAGTCGAGTTCGGTCCCGTCGAGGCCGAGTCGCCCGGCGCGAACGAGTTCCTCGATGGCCTGCGTCCAGTGGAGCACCTCGATCGCGCCGTCGTCGTTCCAGCGGCCGTCGTACTCGAACGGCATCACGGGGTCGTCGGCGAACTCGCCGAAGTCTATCTCCGGGTACTCGTTCTTCATCGTGTTGTACGAGTGCGGATCGGTGCAGACGATCTTGCTGAAGTCGCACTCCTCGAACGACTCGACGTGGTGGCCCGCCAGTTCGAGGTAGAGGAACTCCTCGCCGACGCGGCGGATGTCGTTGCCGTCGTACTTCTCGTCGTCGAAGAGGATGCCGAAGGAGATGTCGGCGCGCTCGAACAGCGTCGCGAGCGAGCGGGCGACCTTCTTGTTCCGCTCGTCGTAGCTCGGGTAGTCCCCGACGTACCAGAGGTACTCCACCGTCTCCTCGCGGGCGTCGACGAGGTCGAAGTCGAGGTCGTCGGCCCAGTCGGCGCGCGTGCGCGGTTGCTCGCCGAACGTGTTGCCCCGCTGCATGAGGTTGCCGAACACGTCCTGCATGCTCGGCCGCACGTCGCCCTGGTCCGTCATCTGTCGGTTCAACCGGGTGAAGGAGTTGAGGTGTTCGATCTCGACCGGGCAGGCGTCCATGCAGGCCATGCAGGCCATGCACGACTCCATCGTCTCGGTCGCGACGACGCCCTCGCCGCCGTCCGCGACGATCGGCTTCGGCTCGGTCTCGCCGGCGTCGAGATCGGTTCGGTACGCCTTCAGGTCGAGGATGACGTCCCGCGGATCCAGCGGCCGATCGGACGCCTTCGCGGGGCAGACGGCCGAACAGCGGCCGCACTTCGTGCAGGCGTCCTGGTCGAGCAGCTCCTTCCACGAGAAGTCGTCGATGGACTCCGCGTTGACGTGGTCGAGGTCCGCCGGGACGCCGGGCAGTCGTCGTCCGGCGCGCTCGTCGCGCGCGACGACGTTGGCGAACGAGGAGATCATGTGGAACGGCTTGGCGTACGGGATCCACGCGATGAACGCGAGCGCGAGCAGGGCGTGCGACCACCACCCCCACCAGTAGAGCGACGCGGCGGCCGCGGGCGTCACGCCGCCGGCGTCGAAGACGAGCGCGAGGAAGAAGCCGACGAAGCTCACCGTCTCGAACGCCGGGAAGTCCGTGCCGACGATGCGGAGTCCCTCGATGACGTACCCCCCGACGCCGAGCAGAAACAGCGTCCAGACGAACGCGTCGTCCTCGAGGCTCGTGTGCTTGCCCCAGAGTCGGCCGTTTCTGACCGCGTACCGCCGGTAGAGCGCCATGCCGACGCCGACGACGAACAACAGTCCGAGCGCGTCCATCACGAGCGAGTACGCGAGGTAGAAGTCGCCGACGAAGAACGACTCCTGCCCGAGCGCCTTCGTCCAGATGTCCATGTCCACCGCGAGGATCGTCGTTCCGATGAGAAGCGTGAGAAAGCCCCAGAGGATGAAGGCGTGCATCAGCCCGCCGTAGAGGTCGCGGTCGAACTGCTTCTCGTTGGAGCCGACGATCCGCGCCGCGGAGGCGATCCGGCCGGGGAGGTCGTCGAGCCGGTCGAACGGATCGTAGGTCCCGCGGGCGTACCGCGCGAACCGGGCGTACGTCCCGTAGAGAAACACGAGAATGGCGACCGCCGCGAAATAGTAGAACGCGGCCTCCCCCACCGGACCGATGGTCCAGAACGTCTCCCGGGTGATCTCACCCGACGACTGCAGAACTATCATACTCAATCACCGGAGTAGCGCGCTGTTAAATCTTGCCACCATCGCATCCCGGAACGACCCCGAAAGGCCGCGACGCGGCGGGGTCAGACGAGCGCAGCCGCCGCGAGGATCGCCGAAAGCGCGACGGCGGGCACGTCGAGGCGCGAAAAGCGTAGCTCCGGAAGCGTGGGGTTCCAGGCGAAACACCGGGCGCGGAGCGCGAGCGCCAGCCGATCCGCGCGACCGAACGCGCGGTTCAGTCCGGCGGCCGCGACCAACCACATCCGCTCTCGGAGCGGACGCTCGTCGCCGAGCCGCGCGGCCATCGCCTCGCGCACCCGGGCGAGGTCGGCCTGCAGGGCGGGGAGAAAGCGGAAGACGAGCGCGACGCCGACGCCGAGGAACTGCCCCGGCTTCCCCGGAACCGTCCGCTGGATCGCCGCCCGGGAGTCGCGGACGGGCGTCGTTCGAACGTACGCGGCGCTCACGAGGAGAACGAGGAGGACCCGGTAGCTCGCGAGCGCGGGCGACGCGGCGTCGGCCGGAACGAACCACGGCGGTCCGAGCGTCAGCGCCTCGACGAGCGGGGCGGCGACGAGAAACGGGAGGGCGAACCGGAACTCCCACAGCGCGGTCGTCGGGGGCAGGCCGGACGCGAGCAGGACGACGCCCGCCAGTGCGGTGAGCGCCGCGAGTCCCCGCGGGTTCGTGTGGGCGAAGGCCGCGGCGGCGAACGCGAACTGGAACAGGAGCTTCGACCGCGGATCGAGGCGGTGGGCGAGCGTTTCGCCGGGCGCGTAGGTCAGCACGGGTCGGACGACCCGGGATCCGTGCGATCGTGTCCGGGATCTCGTCGACCGCTTCCCCTCTTCGACGGGACGCGGACGCCCAGTTCCGGCAGGGACCCGATCGCCTCGTCCGGCGGGGCGTCCAGCGCAACCTGACCGTCGGCGAGCGCCACGACGCGGTGGGCCAGTCCGACCACGTCCCGGAGGTCGTGCGTGACGACGACGATTCCCGTCCCGGCGTCGCGTAGTTCGCGGAGGCGTTCCGCGACCGATCGCCTGGCGGGATCGTCGAGACCGGTGAACGGTTCGTCGAGGACGAGGTGGTCCGGCTCCATCGCGAGCGCGCCGGCGACGGCGACGCGCTCTCGCTCCCCGCCGGAGAGCGCGTCGACGCGCTCGTCCCCGCGTCCGCCCATGTTCACCGCCGCCAGCGCGTCCGCGACCCGACGGTCGATCTCCTCGCGCGGCAGGCCGAGGTTCTCGGGGCCGAACGCCACGTCCGCGCCGACGGTCGCGGCGACGAGCTGGTCCCGCGGCTCCTGAAAGACCATCCCGACGGCCGTCCGGGCGGCAGCGAGGTTGTCGGCGACGGGCGCGTCGTTCACCAGCACCTCGCCCGCGTCGGGTTCGAGCAGGCCGTTGAAGTGGCGGACGAGCGTCGTCTTGCCGGAGCCGTTCGCGCCGGCGAGGACGACGAACTCGCCGTCGGGGATCGAAAGCGAGACGCCGTCGAGGGCGGTCGCGCCGCCGTAGCGGTGGACCAGCCCGCGGGTTTCGATCACGGGTGCGTCGTCACGCGGCGGCGACGGCGTCGCTCCGGACGATGCCGACCGCGGCGGCGATCTTCAGCGCCTCGGCGGGGATGAACGCGACCGCCGAGACGAGAAACGCCTCGACGAGGCCGACGTCCTGGACGACGGCGAATCCGACCGTGCCGAGGGCGTAGATGACGACCGTCCCCAGGGCCATCGCGCCGACGAGGCGACCGACGCTCGCCCGTCCGTAGTCGCGCAGTTCGAGGCCGCCGTGGACGACCGCGCCGACGACGAACGCGGCGATCGGGTACGACCAGAGGTAGCCGAGCGTGAAGTGGCCGATGAGGTACGCGAGGCCGGCCCCGCCGCCGGAGAACACGGGCGCGCCGACCGCGCCGGCGACGAGGTAGAGCGCCATCGCGGCCGCGCCCCAGGCCGGTCCGAGCATGATGCCCGCGAGGAACACGCCGAGCACCTGAAGCGTCACCGGGTTCGGCGAGACGGGATTCGGAAACGAGACGTACGCGAACGCGCCCATGACCGCGGCGAAAAGCGCCGCCCGGGCGACGTTTCCGGCGACCTCGTCGCCGACCAGTTCGACCGAATCGGTGGGTGCAGCCATGCTCCGACCAACCCCGTAAACCAGCTTGTATGCTTCGGTTGACGCCCCGCGGACGGCCGGCCCGTCGGCGGAGCCGTGGCCGCGTCGAACGGCTCCGAAAGTCGCCGACTGCGCGGCGACGCGCACATCGCCAGTAGGCTTTTGTACGGCGGCCGAGTCTAGTCCCTGCCAATGGACGAAAAGACGGCCGAACTCCGGGACATCTTCATCGATGCGACGGGTTCGGAAACGGTGACCGAGAGCCAGGAGGAGGCGCGCGGCTCGCTCACGGACGACGAGGAGGGGGCGAACGAGCGGGTCGCACAGATCATCGCGACGATGCGCGAGCGGTACACGTTCGACTCCTCGCTCGACGACGACGGGCTTCGCCGGGTGGTCCGCGGCTTCTTCGACGACGAGAGCGACGCCACCCTCGCGGACGAACTCGGCGTCGACGAGAGCGAGGTGTTCGACGCCCGGATGGACCTCCACCTCGTCCGGGAGGAGGACCGCGACGCGCCGTTCGAACTCGACGAACTCCGCCCGATGGTGGTCGAGAACGACCCGCTCGAAGCGCGCGCCGAGGCGCTCGGCGCGGACGAGACGGTCGTCGCTCGCTACAGCGAGGTCGCCGAGGCCGACATCGAGTCGACGCGGGCGAACGACCGCTTCCGAGACGAGTTCGAAGAGCTCCTCACCGACTCGGACCTCTCCACGCAGCTGGCGACGAACGCCCGCGAGGACGGGCTGAAGGACGCGACCGAAGACATCGAAACCGACGTCTCCTTCTGAGTTTTCTTTCCGAGACGCGACGGCCGCAGCCGACCGCTCCGGACGTTTATATCCGAAGCCGCGGCCAACCCGCCCATGCCCTCGTTCGGTGACCTCGCGCGCGCCGCCTACTGCCCGCGACAGTTGTACTACGCCCGCGGAGAGGACAGGACGCTTCCGCCCGAGGTTCGCGCGCGAAAGCGGCTCGCCCACCGCTATCCCGAACTCCTGACCGCGCCCGACGCGACGCTCCGGTCGCTCCCCGTCGAGCGGCCGCCGGGGGCGTACCGCGACGCGCTCGAACGCCTCGCCGCGCGCGACGACTGGGACGAACTGATCGATCCGCTCGACGTCGACGTGCTCCTCTCGGGGAAGGACTGTCGCGGCGTCGCCGACAAACTTCTCGACGGCGATCCGCCCGTTCCGACGCTCGTCTCGCCCGGGTCGCCCCCCGAACGGGGCGTCTGGACGCCACAGGCCGTCCGCGCCGTCGCCGCCGCGAAGGCGCTCGCGTGGGAGCGCGGCGAGGAGATACCCCTCGCCCTCGTCGAGTACCCCGCCCACGCCGTCGTCCGCGACGTTCGACTGACGACGCGGAAGAAGGCCGCGTACCGGTCGGCGCTCTCGGCGGTCCGCGCGCTCGACGGGCCGCCCCCGCGCCTGCGCGAGGGCGACAAGTGCGGCGCCTGCGACTACCGCGAGCGGTGCGGCGTCCGGACGCGCTCGTTGCGGTCGCTGCTGGGGCTGTGAGCGCGTCGCGCGGCCGCGCAGTCACACACTGCGCGTCTCACTCGACCCGCGCCGTCAGCGCCCGCCGTCGTCGGCCAGCCACGCTTCGATGTCGTCCGCCAGCGATCCGCGGCGGTGGATCACGCGCTCGCCGGGATCGACGACGGTGCTCTCGGTTCCGGGCGTCTCGCCGCCGTCGACGACCGCGCCCGCCCCCTCGCGGATCCGCTCGTCGAGGTCGGACGCGCGGACGACGCTCGGCGACCCGCTCCGGTTCGCGCTCGTCGCGGTGATCGGCGTCGGTTCGACCGCCCGCAGGAGCGAGCGAGCGAGATCGTGGTCGGGGACCCGGACGCCGACCCGGTCGCGCCCGGCGGTCAGCGCGTCGGGGACCGCCTCGCGGCGCTCGACGACGACGGTGACCGGCCCGGGGAGGAACGCGCGCATGAACCGTTCTTCCCGGTCGGTCGGACGGGTGTAGTCGAGCGCGGCGTCCACGTCCGGAACCGCGAGCGACAGGGGTTTCTCCCGGGGACGGTCCTTCAGCTCGAAGACGCGCTCGACGGCCGGCTCGGAGAGGGCGTCCGCTCCGAGCCCGTACACGGTTTCGGTCGGGTACACCGCCGCCTCGCCGCGCCGGATCGCGTCGGCCGCGTCCGCGACGTCCGCTCGCATGCGGAGACGTGAGCGACGCGTCGAAAAAAGGCCACCGTTCGGCGGCGACGTCAGACCTCGCGCTCGATCGCCTCCTCGACCTCGTCGTAGTCCGGGAACTCCGGCCACTCGCGGGCGACCCACGCGTACCGCACGGTTCGGTCCTCGTCCAGCAGGAACACGGCCGGCCTCGGTTCGCTGACGCCGGTCATGCCGTCGAGTTCGTGGCCGATGCCGTACTCGCGGGCCACCCCGTTCGCCGGGTCCGAAAAGAGCCGATAGTCCATCCCGCGCTCCTCGATGAGCGTCCCGTGCTCGTACGGCGTCGAGATGGAGACGCCGACGACGGTGAGGCGTTCGCCCCACCCGCGGTCGCGGATCTCGTTCCACACGTACGTCGCCGGAAACGCGCCGTCCATCGTGTAGAAGACGAGAAGCACGGGGCCCTCCGCGGTCAACTCCGACAGCGCGACGTCCTCCCAGTACTCGTCGTCGACGAGTGGCCGCGTGAAGTCGGGTGCCGTCTCGCCCTCCGCGACGTGAGCCGCGTCGCCGAGGTCGACCACGTCGAAGTCGACCATCAGGCCGTCCCCTCCGTTTCGTCGCCGTAGATCGCGTCCAGGTACTCGACGATGTTCGCGCTCTCGGACATCGTGACGCCCGTGTTCTCGTCCACGATGGCGGGGACGGTCCGCTTGCCGCTCACGCGCTTTACGACGGTTCGATCGGAGTGCATCGGCTCGACGAACCGCGAGCGGTAGTCGAGATCGTACTCCCGGAGTCTGCGGACGACGCGCTCGCAGTACGGGCACGCCTGGAGCCGGTACAGCGTGATGGCCGGATGGTCGGCGGACATACCGAACGCTAGCGGCCTTCCCGGTCTAAGGCCTTCGTTTCCGGAGGATTTGGGGCGGTTTCGTGCGCGGCGGGAGGAGGGCAACTCTTAATTCTCGGCCCGATTAAGACTCCGTGTCACATGGGCTTGCCGCCGTCATTTCCGACCATCAGTCCGTCCGCTCCGCCCGGACAGCTCTCGCAGTTCGTCCCGCTCGACCAGACGACCGTCACCGTCGCGGGGGTCGTCGCGATCGTCGTGCTCATCGGACTCTCGGCGTTCTTTTCCTCCTCCGAGATCGCGATGTTCTCGCTCGCGAAACACCGCGTCGAAGCGCTCCTGAACGACGGCGTCCCCGGGGCGAAGACGGTAAGCGACCTGAAGGAGAACCCCCACCGCCTGCTCGTCACCATCCTCGTCGGCAACAACATCGTCAACATCGCGATGTCCTCGATCGCGACGGCGATCGTGGGGTTCTACTTCGAACCCGGGCCGGCCGTGCTCATCTCCACGTTCGGCATCACGTCGCTCGTCCTCCTCTTCGGCGAGAGCGCGCCGAAGTCGTACGCCGTCGAGAACACGGAGTCGTGGGCGCTCACGGTCGCTCGCCCGTTGAAACTCTCGGAGTACGTCCTCTACCCGCTCGTCATCACGTTCGACCACCTCACCCGGATGGTGAACAAGGTAACCGGCGGGCGCTCGGCGATCGAGACCTCCTACGTCACCCGCGACGAGATCCAGGACATGATCCAGTCCGGGGAGCGCGAGGGCGTCATCGAGGAGGAAGAGCGCGAGATGCTCGACCGAATCTTCCGGTTCAACAACACCATCGCGAAGGAGGTCATGACGCCGCGGCTCGACGTGACCGCGGTTTCGAAGGACGCGAGCGTCGACGAGGCGATCGAGACGTGCATCCAGAGCGACCACGAGCGCGTGCCGGTGTACGACGGCAACCTCGACAACGTCATCGGGATCGTCAACATCCGCGATCTCGTCCGCGAGAAGTACTACGGCGAGGGCGAGGCGCGACTGACCGACCTCGTCCAGCCCACGCTCCACGTCCCCGAGAGCAAGAACGTCGACGAACTCCTCACGGAGATCCAGGACAACCGGATGCAGATGGTGATCGTCATCGACGAGTTCGGGACCACCGAAGGGCTGCTCACCATGGAGGACATGGTCGAGGAGATCGTCGGCGACATCCTCGAAGGCGACGAGGAGGAGCCGTTCGAGGTGATCGACGATCGCACCTGTCTCGTCCGCGGCGAGGTCAACATCGACGAGGTGAACGAGGTGCTCGACCTCGAACTCCCGGAGGGCGAGGAGTTCGAGACGCTCGCCGGCTTCATCTTCAACCGCGCCGGCCGACTCGTGGAGGAGGGCGAGGAGATCGAGTACGACGGCGTCAGCATCCTCATCGAACAGGTGGACAACACCCGGATCATGAAAGCCCGGGTAACGAAGCCCGAGGCGTTCGAAGAGGAACCGAGCGAGGGCGGCGAGGAGGCGGAAGTCGAAAGCGGCGGGTAGTGCTGAACCGGCGAACGTCGACGAAGTGAACTCGAACGAGTCCTCGGGCGGTGGCGGCGACCGATAAAAAGCGACGGCGATCGCGCGCCGGCTCGTCTCGCTAGCCCCGACAGGCGTCGTCGAGGAGGTCGGCACCGGCCGCGGCCTCGTAGCGCTCCGCGACGTCGTCCCAGTTCACGACGTTCCAGAACGCGTCGACGTACGCCTCGCGGTCGTTCTCGTACTGGAGGTAGTACGCGTGCTCCCACACGTCGAGCACGAGGAGGGGCGTCGACCCCTGAATCGCGATGTCGTTGTGGCTCTCGGCCTGGATCACGAGGAGGCCGTCGGCGAGGTGATCGTAGACGAGCATCCCCCAGCCGGAGCCTTCGACGGCCGCCGCGGCTTCGGAGAACTCCTCCTCGAACCGGTCGACCGACCCGAACGACGCTTCGAGCGCGTCGGCCAACTCGCCGTCCGGCTTCCCGCCGCCGTCCGGGCTCATGTTCCGCCAGAACACGCTGTGGTTGACGTGGCCGGAGACGTTGAACGACAGGTCGCGCTTTACCGCCTTCACGTCGCCAAAGTCCCCGGACTCGCGCATCTCCGAGAGCGCCGCAAGGGCGTCGTTCGCGCCGTCGACGTACCCCTGGTGGTGTTTGTCGTGGTGCAGTTCCATGATGCGCGCGTCGATGTGCGGTTCGAGCGCGTCGTAGTCGTACGGAAGATCGGGAAGTTCGTAGGTCATCTGTCCGTTTTCGGCTTCGTCGGCTGCGAGTCCGTTCGACGAGGCGACGCCGGCGACGCCGGCCGTGACGCCGATCGCCTGTAAGTACGTTCGGCGGGTTAACCCGCTCGAATCGCCCGCGTCGACACTTTGATCACGTCTGTCTACCATCTATTTTCTATACCCCAAATGGAATGAAGCCGCGAACAGTAAAAAATGAAGTGGCTACTCTCAGCGAGAACGTGAGCCGGAACCGAACGACAGCGTGCCCTGAGGGCGGCCGCGCTACCTGAATCGAGGAGAGAGTCCCGCCGTTTACGGCGGGGAGGATGTCATAGGACGGCCTGCACGGCGAGAAACACGCCGTAGCTCACGGCGAACGCGAGCGTCAGCGACCCGGCCCACGCGAACACGGTGTATCCCATCTTCCGCCGGCTCACTCCGCTTCCGCCCGCGGCGTAGCCGCTGCCGACGATGGCGCTGACGATGATCTCGTTGAACGAGACGGGAACGCCGAAGGCGACGGCGACCTGCGCGATGGCGAACGAGGGGATCAGCGCCGCGATGGAGCGGCGGGGGCCGAGCGAGGAGTAGTCCTGCGCGAGCGCTTTGATCATCCGCGGCGCGCCGGTCCACGAGCCGACGAGCAGGCCGACGCCGCCGCCGACGAGCAGCGCCCACAGCGGGAGCGAGACATCGTCGAGCAGGGGAACGAGCGGACCGATCGCGAGGCCGACCTGGCTGCCCCCGGCGGAAAAGGCGACGAGCACCCCGAGCGCGAGCAGGAAGTGGCGCTGGGCGGCGTCCGCGTCCTCCCGCATCTCCCGCGCCAGCACGGCGGCGGAGGCGACGCCGATCGCGAGGCTGACGAGGGCGACGCCGACGAGATCGCCCGCGACGGCGTCGAGGTCGGTCGCCTCGCCGACGGTCGCCGCGACGCTCGCGCTCCCGTCGGCCGATCCGAGCAGCGCGAACTCGATGTTGGCGACGATGACGCCGACGACGGCGGCGAGAAGCGGCACGACGACCCGCTCCGGGTACCGCTCGTCCCGGAGGAGCCGGGCGGTCGCGTACGCCGTCCCCCCGCCGACGAACGGCGTGAGCACCCACAGCGCGGCGATCTCCTGGTACTTCGCCCACGCGGGACCGCCGCCGAGCGCGATGCCGACGCCGATGACCGCGCCGGTGGCGGTGAAGGCCGTCGCGATCGGATATCCGGTGAAGACGCCGATCGCAACGAGCCCCGCGGCCGTCAGCAGGCCGATCGTCGCCGCGGTCGCCGTGAGCGGCTGGCCGACGACGAGCTCCGTCCCGACCGCCTCCGTGACGTTTTGTCCCTGCAACACCGCGCCCGCGAGGCCGAGGAGGCCGACGACGAACCCCGCGCGCATCACCGAGATCGCGTTCGCCCCGACCGCGGGCGCGAAGGGCGTCGCGCCGGACGACCCCGCGCCGATGGCCCACGCCATGAACAGGCTCGCCACCGCCGCGACGGCGAACGTCAGCACTACCTCGATCGTCACCACCGGGGCCCACCTCGCTCCGAACGGCGCGCTGCGGTCTCCATCGCTCGATTCGGGTCGATCACCGGCCTCGCCGCCCCTCCTCGTACCCCTCCCGCAGTCCCAGGAGCGTCCGCCGAAGGAACAGGTACGAAAAGAACACGAACAGGAGCATCACGACCACGAGGCCGAGAAAGACCGGGTCGACGTTCTCCAGCACGAGGGGGCCGAGCATGCCCGTTCGTATTTGCGGCGACGTGAAAGCCGTTTCGACGGAGGGGAAAGCTCATGCCGCGGGCGTCGGTATCGGGGGTAAATGGCCGGTCTCCTGCCCTCCTCGCCTGACGCGTCGGACGCGGGCAGCGGCGAACCGCGCGTCGTCGGGGTCGACAGCGACGCGGCGGACGACCTGCTGGCCGCGCTCTCGTCGCGAACCGCCCGGCGCGCCCTCGCCGAGCTCCACGAGGAGCCCGCCTCCCCCGCGGCGCTCGCGGAGCGGGTCGACACGTCGCTGCAGAACGTCCAGTATCACCTCGAAAAGCTGACCGACGCGGGCCTCGTCGAGGTCGCGGACACCGTCTACTCCGAGAAGGGCCGCGAGATGAACGTCTACGCTCCCGCCGACCGCGCGCTCGTCGTCGTCGCCGGCCGCGAGGAGGAGACGACCGGGCTGAAAGCGACGCTCTCGCGCCTGCTCGGCGGCGTCGGCGTCCTCGGTCTCGCCAGCCTGCTCGTCGATCGCCTGCTGGGCGGCCCGACGGCCGACGCGACCGGACCGATCCCGTCGTTCGGGTCGCGGACGAGCGCGGGCGGTGACGGGGGCGACCCCCAGCTCGGACCCGACGGAGGCGGCGGACCCGCCACCGCCGACGAGACGACCGGAAGCGATCGGACGACGGCGCGGGACGACGCCGCGACCGACGAGGGCGCTGCGGACGACGCCGACGCCGCTGACGCGTCGGCGACCGCCGGCGACGCGTCCGAAACCGAGGAGGCGGTCACCGCGACGACGACCGACGGGGGGACGGCCGACGGGGGGACGGCCGACGGGGGAGCGCTCTCCGACGGCGGCGCGTCGACCGACGCGTCGGGCGGCGGAACGCCGACCCCCGAACCGGCCGAGTCCGCCGACGCCGTCACGGGGCTGTTCGACGCCGACCCGTCGGCCGTCGCCGACGCGCTCGCGGCGTCGCCCGGCCTGCTGTTCTTTCTCGGCGGACTGACGGTCGTGATCCTCCTCTTCGTGGCCTTCCGCCGCCGGGCCGCCGGTAAGTGAAACGACTCTTTGAGCTTACCGAGCGTATTTGATACGTCACGCCGTATGCCCATTCGCGACGCCCGCTTCGGCCCTCCGCCCTCGAATCCCACCCCCGCATCCGACCCGTGCCGCCCCTCCGCGTCGACGGTGCGCGCCTCTGGCACCGTCCCAGCGCGTCGCACTCACGCCCGACGCCCCCTTCCCCGTCGTGTTGGCGGCCGTCGCGGGCGACGCGGCCTCTTTCGGCGCTCGCGGTTCTCACGATACGCGTCCCCTCGACAGCCGGTGGCGTCACCCGTCCGCGGGGAGCTCGAACCGTTCGAACACCTCCCCGCCGGGCGTGCAGAACCGCCCCCCGACGCCGCCTTCGATCTGCTCGATCTCGACGTGGGCCGCGCGGTAGCCGCGCGGTTCGGCGTGGCTTCCCGGGTTGACGAGCGGGATCGGTCCGGTCGCGTCGAACGCCGGACGGTGACTGTGCCCGAAGACGACGACGTCGGCGTCGCGCTCCCGCCCGAAGAGCGACAGCGCCGTCGGACCGCCGTGGCGGGTGTGCGTCACCGCGAACCGGACGCCGCCGTACTCGACCGTCCTGCTCTCCGGGACGCGCCGGCGCGTCGCGGCGTCGTCGTTGTTGCCGTACACCGCCCGCAGCGCCGCGGCCTCCTCGTAGAACGCGTCGAGGACCGTCTCGGTCGTGAAATCGCCGGCGTGTATCACGAGTTCGGCGTCCCGAACCGCGTCGAGGGTCCGTCCGGTGAGTCGGTGGCTTTCTTTCCCGTGGGTGTCCGAGACGACGGTGAGCATCGTGCGACGGTACGCTGCCCTGCAATAAACCGCTCACTCATCCGGCACGGGACGCATCGCCCGGGCGGAAGGGCTATCCGCCGCGCTCGTGTGGGGGGCGACATGGCAGGCGCAAGCACGTCGGTCGTCCTCGCCGCGCTCTTCGCGAACGGCGCGATCGCGGTCCTGAAGTTCTTCGGGTTTCTCCTCACGGGCAGCCCCTCCATGCTCTCGGAGACGTACCACTCGATCTCCGACACCGGAAACCAGGTCTTCCTCCTTTTCGGCATTCGGTACAGCGGTCGAACCCCCTCGCCGTCGCACCCGTTCGGCTACGGCAAGGCGCAGTTCTTCTACAGCTTCCTCGTCTCCGTGCTGCTCTTCGGCGTCGCCGGCTGGGAGAGCCTCAAACACGGGTACGAGGCGCTCACGCACGGCGGCCACGGCGGGGGCGGCCAGCCGGTCGAGTTCCTCGGAATCGGTCCCTTCGATCCCATCTACGTGAACGTCGTCGTCCTCCTCGGCGCGATCGCCTTCGAGACCTACGCGTTCAAGAAGGCGGACGAGGAACTCCGCCGGCAGATCGCGGAGTACGGATGGACCGGCCTCGTCGACGCCTTCCGGAAGACCAGCGACGTGACGACGCTCACGGCGTACACGGAGGACGCCATCGCGCTCGGCGGCGCGACGCTGGCGCTCGTCGGCATCCTGCTGTCGGAGTTCACGGGCAACGAGGCGTACGACGCGGCCGCCGCGGTCCTCATCGGGCTGTTGCTCATGGGATTCGCGGTCGCGCTCGCGTGGGAGAACAAGCGGCTCATCCTCGGCGAGAGCCTCCCGAGAACCGTCGAGCGCGACCTCCGGGACGTCATCGACGCCCACGAATCGGTCGACCACGTCGACGCCTTCCGGACGATGTTCATCGGGGCGAATCAGGTGCTCGTCGCCGCCGAGGTGAGCTTCGACTCGGACCTCGTCACCGGCGACCTCGACGAGGACATCACGGAGATCAAACGCAAGCTCCGCGAGGCGGACGACCGCGTGCGGATCGTCTACGTCGAACCCGAGATCTGATCTGATCTGCGTCGCCGGCCTCGACTACGACTCGTCGAGCGCGAGCGACGCCAGGAGCGCCTCCAGCTGAACCTTCTCGTTCGCTCCTTCGGTGATCCGGTAGTCGGCCTCGCCGATGCGCTCCATCAGTCGGACGGTCGCCCGATCGTCGAGGTCGAACTCCCACGCGGAGCGGTGAAGCTGGTCGACGATGTCGCCGCCGGCCATCCCGGTGTCGGTCAGGAGGCGGTCGAGTTGCGACCGCGCCCGCGCGAAGTCGCCGTCGATGGCCGCGGTCACCATCGATTCGATCTCCTCGGGGCGGGCGGTGCTCGTGATCGTGTAGACGGCCTCGGCGTCGACGACGTCGCCGGTGGTCGCGGCGGCCTGCAGGGAGTTGATCGCGCGGCGCATGTCGCCGTCGGCGGCGTACACCAGCGCGTCGAGCCCCTCGTCGGTCATCTCGATCCCCTCCGCGTCGGCGATCTCGCGGACCTGCGCTTCGACCGCCGCGTCCGACAGCGGCGAGAAACGGAACACGGCACAGCGCGACTGGATCGGGTCGATGATCTTCGAGGAGTAGTTACACGAGAGGATGAAGCGGGTGTTGTCGGAGAACTGCTCCATCGTCCGGCGAAGCGCCGACTGGGCGTCGCTCGTGAGCGAATCCGCCTCGTCGAGGAAGATGATCCGGTAGTCGAAGCCGCCGAACGACGAGCGCGCGAAGTTCTTGATGCGATCGCGCACCACGTCGATGCCGCGCTCGTCGGAGGCGTTGAGTTCGAGGAAGTTCCCGCGCCAGTCGTCGCCGTACACCTCGCGCGCGATGGCGCTTGCGCAGGTCGTCTTCCCGACGCCGGCCGGCCCCGCAAAGAGGAGGTGCGGCAGGTCGCGCTGTGCGATGTAGCTTTCCAGCCGCTCGACGATATCCTCCTGTCCGTGCACGTCGTCGAGGGTCTGCGGCCGGTACTTCTCGATCCAGATCTCCCGCCCCGGCGACGACCCCTCCGCGTCGGCCTCGCTCATGGGCCATGTAGGGCGCGGTCGACTGATAAAGTCCCCGAGATGCGTCGTCCGACGGCCGCCGAGGACAACGCTGAAACCGCTCCCCGCCGGACGGTCCGGTATGGACGTCACGGTCGAGGTCGTCGGCGAGGAGACGAGGGAGGTCAGCGTCGCCGCCGGCGCGACCTACGCCGAGCTGCTCTCCCCCTTCGACCTTAGCCCGCACGAGGTGAGCGTGCTCGTCGACGGTCGACCCGTCCCCGAGGATCAACCGATCGAGGCGAACCGCGTGAAGGTGCTCCGGCTCATAAAGGGCGGGTGATCGGAGGTGAGGCCGTGAGCGACGGGTCGCCCGTCGACGACCCGCCCCCCGCGATCCGCGAGGCCGACGCCGACGACCTCCTCACCGTGATGCGGATCCTCGACGGCGCGTTGCTGGAGGCCGACGCGGAGACGGTCCGGGGGCGCGTCGCCGACGGAGCGGTGATGCTCGCCGAGACGGACGGACACGCCGTCGGGACGCTCGTGCTCGACGGGACGCACGTCGAGGCGGTCGCCGTCCGATCCTCCCGTCGGGGCCGCGGGATCGGAACGGCGCTCGTCGAGGCGGCCGCCGATCGCGCGGACGAACTGACCGTCGACTTCGACCCGCGCGTCCGCCCGTTCTACGAGTCGCTGGGCTTCGACGTCGAACGGCGGGCCGGGCGGCTGTACGGTCGGCTGCGTCGCGGGCGCTGAGTCAGCCGAAGTCCGTCGGTGCTCCCGAGTCTACCGAACCGGATCCGATTCTCGCCCGCATGCACGTCGCCGACGCCGGGCAGAGCGACGCGAACTGCGCCGTGCTCCGGATCGGCTCGGGCGCGGCGTCGCGCTCGATCCGCTCGAAGCCGAGGCGTTCGAAGAAGTCCGTGGCCGTCGTCGCGAGGTGGAACAGTGTCTCGACGTCCCGCGACCTCGCATACTCTCGGAGCACTTCGCACATCTCCCGGCCGTACCCCGACCCTCGCCGCCGTTGGTCGACGGCGACGGAGCGGAGCAGCGCGTCCGAGCCGTACCGTTCGAGGCCGCCGACGGCGACGACGCGGCGTTCGGGACCGGCCGTACCGACGAACAGTTCGACGCCCGCGTCACGCGCGTCGTCCGTCGGGAGATCGTTCCGTTCGAGGAGCGAGACGGCGGCCTCCAGATCCGACCCCGTCGCCCGACGAACCGTCATCGTCGCTCCCATACGCTCCTCGGTCCCTCAGAGCGCCGAGGCGACGAGCGCGCGCCCGTCGGCCAGCAGTTCGCCGACGCGCTCCTCGCTCGTCGCCTCGGCGTAGACGCGCATCTTCGGCTCGGTGCCGGACGGACGGACGAGCAGCCACGACCCGTCGTCGAGGAGGAGTTTGAACCCGTCGAGCGTGACGACTTTCGCCACCTCGCGGCCGGCGACCGTCTCGGGAATCGCGGATTCGAGGGCCGAGAGCACGCGCCCCTTCTCGTCGTCGGGGCAGTCGAGGCTGATCTTGTCGGCGGCGATCCCGCCGAACTCGTCCGTCAGGCGGTCGACGCGCGCGTCGAGCGGTTCCTCGTCGGCCGCCGCGGCGGCGACGAGCGACATCAGGACGCCGTCCTTCTCGCGGATGTGGCCGCGGACGCTGAAGCCGCCGGACTCCTCACCGCCGACGAGCGCGTCGTGCTCGCCCATCGCCTTTGCGATCCACTTGAAGCCGACGGGGGTCTCTATCACGTCCTCGCCGTGGGCCTCGGCGATGCGATCGACGAGGAAAGTCGTCGGGACGCTCCGCACCGCGGGGCCGGCGTCGGATTCGAGGAGGTAGTCGTAGACGGCGGCGAAAAAGAGGTTCTCGTCGAGGTAGCCCCGGCCGGGCGTGACGACCGCGAGGCGGTCGGCGTCGCCGTCGTTCGCCACGCCGAGGTCGGCGTCGTGCTCGCGGACCGATTCCACGAGACCGGTCAGGTGCTCGGGGCTCGGCTCCGGAGACTCCCCGCCGAAGGTGGGGTCGCGGTTCGTCCGCCGGGGGATCACCTCGGCACCCGCGGATTCGAGCAGCGCGTCGGTGACGCCGCGGCCGCTGCCGTGCATCGCGTCGTAGACGACGGTGACCCCCGAGAGGTCCGCGTCGACGAGGTCGCGGACGTGGGCGGCGTGGTCCGAGACGAGGTCGACGCGCTCGACGGAGCCGCGTTCGTCGGCCGGCAGGAGCGCCGGCTCGCGGAGGTTGGCCTCGATCCGCTCCGTCACGTCGGGCAGCGCCGGCGCGCCGTCCTCGGGGATGAACTTCACGCCGTTGTACTCCGGCGGGTTGTGCGAGGCCGTGACCATCAGCGCGCCGGAAAGCCCGCGGGAGACGATGCCCCAGGCGACGACCGGCGTCGGGCGGTCGCGCTCGGGGAGCAGCACGTCGAAGCCGTTGCCCGCGAGCACCTCGGCGAGACTCTCCGCGAACCCTTCCGACGTCTCCCGGGCGTCGTACCCGACGAGCACGGGGGCGTCGTGTCCCTCCTCGCGGAGGTAGTCCGCGACCGCCTGTCCGACGGTCCGCACGCGGTCGTCCGTGAAGGTGTCGAGCGTCGCGCGCCACCCGTCCGTGCCGAAGGAAATCGCGTCCATACGGGATCACTCCCGCCAGCCCGTAAAAAAACCACCCCCCGACGGTCGCGTCCCGCCCCCCGGTCGGGAGGCACCGGCCGGTCTCGCGTCGCTTTTATCCCTGCGCGCCCGACGTTCGGCAATGACAACCGTCGTCGCCGTCTGCGGCAGCCGCCGCGACGGAAGCTACACCCGAGCCGCCCTCAGGTACGCACTCGACGCCGCCGCGGAGGCGGGCGCCGACACCGACTTCATCGACCTCGGTGCGGTGGACCTCCCGCTGTACCACCCCGATATCGACGAACAGGGCGACTCGCCCGAGCTCATGCGGCGGATGCGCGAGGCCGACGGCGTCGTCGTCGGCTCGCCCGTCTACCACGGCTCGTACTCCTCGACGTTCAAGAACTTCCACGACTACTGTTCGTTCGACGAGTACGAGAACACCGTCGCGGGTCTGCTCGCCGTCGCCGGCGGCGGTTCCTACGGCAGCACCCTCGACCACATGCGCATCACGATCCGCGGGGTCCACGGCCTCGTGGTACCCCACCAGGTCGGCATCCGCAGCGCGTACGAGAAGTTCGAGGAGATCCCGTCGACCGACCGAAACGGCGACGGAGTCGAGTACGAGTTCGTCGACGAACCCCTGCGAGAGCGCACCGAAAAGCTGGGCCGGAAGGTCGCAGAGCACGCCGCGCTCCTCCGCGGGAAGGAAGCGGCGGTCGAGGCCGACGACTGATCGATCGGTCGAAGCCGACGGTCGAATCGCGCTCCGCCGACCCCGGCGCTCTCGCGCCCCGTCGCCGGCGACGCGTTCATCGGCGATGCGCTCACCGGTCGCCGACCAGCCGCTCTTTCTCCCGGCGCGAGAGCGCCTTGATCTCGTACTCGCGGCTCATCGCCGCCGACTTCGAGCGGTACGACTCGACGTGGATCAACTCGACCGGCGTGCGACCGCGGGTGTACTTCGCCCCCGCGCCGGCGTTGTGCGCTTCGACCCGCCGGTCAGGGTCGGTCGTGTAGCCGGTGTAGTAGCTGCCGTCGGCGCACTCGACGATGTAGACGTGGTGCACGGTCCGTCTACCCGAGGCGTGCGGTCCGCCGTGCATAAGGGTCGCGGTCGCTCCGCGGGGACGGCCGAGAGAACAGCTTCGCGTGGTGGTATTGTCGCGGTACCCAGTCAGCGGTCAGACGTTGCGGGTCCGTTGTCGGGCGGCCTCGGCGATTCCCGCGTTCGCAGAACAGTTTGGACAGGCGTGAATACGCCCGGATTCGTCCGCGAACACGCGAGCGAAGCGCTCGGACACGTGCGACCCGCAGTGGTCGCAACTTGGCATGGTTTTCCGGCATCCACCACTGCCGGTGCTATGTGGTATGTGTTCCAGCACCAAATACTTCTTCCCTCGCGCGCACTCACGGGAACCGATAATCGAAAGAATCTTTTCGTAAACGAAAACGATTCTCGCGGTGTCGCTCGAACCACCCGCAGTACCGCCGGAACTACCCCTCCGCGACGTCGCCCGCCCCGCCGTCCTCACCGTCTCGCGCGGCCGCGACGGCGCGGGCGATCAACCCCGCTTGCGCTCCGGCGACGAAGCCCGCGCCGACGTTCACGACCGAGAGCACCGTACAGGACTGCAACATCCCGTACAGCGCGGCCTCGCCCTCGCCGCCCGCGCCGTACCCCGTCGGGACGGGGAGGCCGACGACCGGGGCGTCGACGAGGCCCGCGACGACGGTCGGCAGCGCGCCCTCCCGGCCGGCGGCGACGACGAGCGCGTCGGCCGCCCTGAGCGCGTCGAGGTGGTCGACGACGCGCCCGAGGTGCGCCACGCCGACGTCCCCGATGAACTCCACCGCCGCGCCCATCTCTCGCGCGACGACGGCCGCCTCGCCGGCCGCGGCGGCGTCGGACGTGCCGCCGGTGACGACGCAGACGGTCCCGTTCACGTCCGGCGGCTCGAATCCCGGCTCGCGGACGACGAGCGTCCGCGCGCGCTCCTCGCGAATCGTCTCTTCGCCCGGTAGCGCCGCCTCGACGGCCGCGACGGTCTCGGCGTCGGCGCGCGTGACGAGCGCCCGGCCCGTCGTCTCGACGGCCGCCGCCGCGAGCGTCGCGACCTCGTCCGGAGTCTTCCCCTCCGCGAGGATCGCTTCGGGGACGCCCCGGCGCGTCTCGCGCGCGGCGTCGAACCGTCCAGCGCCCGTCGTCGCGTACCCACGCAGCCGCGCCTCGGCGGCCGCGGGCGAGAGATCGCCGGCCGCGACCGCGTTCAGAATGTCTCGCATGCCGTCACCTACGACGGTGGCCTACTCGTAGATGTCGCTCTCGGCCGTCGACGCGGGCGTACGCGGTCCTCCCGCAAACAACGCGAGGGTATATGAATCCGTCGGCCACGATCAGCCACAGACCCACAGTAGGAGGGCTGACGGGGCAATTTGGGAAATCTTATTAATAAGGGGACAGTACCCCGGCATGCATGGCAGACCTCATTGTCAAAGCCGCCGTGAAGGAAGCGCTGCAGGACAAGAACGTCGCTTCGGACTTTTACGACGCGCTGGACGAGCAGGTGCAGGACCTGCTCGACGACGCCGCTCGCCGCGCCGAAGAGAACGACCGGAAGACGGTCCAGCCGCGCGACCTGTAAGGTCGACTCCAATCACTTTTCCATATTTTTCGCCGCCCAGCGGCGGCGCTACTCCCCGTCGAATCGCCGGACTGAGACGCCGTCGTCCCGTCCGACGTGCGCCTCGTCCGCGAGGCCGACGAACAGCCCGTGCTCGACGACCCCGGGCGTCTCGGCGAGCGTCCGCGCCAGCGCGGCCGGCGCTTCGATCTCGCCGAACGCGCAGTCGAGCACGAGGTTTCCGTTGTCGGTGACGACCGGTCCGTCCTTCCGCTCCCCCGCCCGGAGCGTCGGTTCGCCGCCCGCGATTTCGACCGCGCGCGCGACCGTCGTCCGCGCGGCGGGGAGCACCTCGACCGGCACGGGTCGAGAGAGCGCGTCGGCCTCCTTCGTGGGGTCGGCGACGACGACGAACCGCTCCGCGGCCGCGTCGACGACCTTCTCGCGCGCGTGTGCCGCCCCGCCGCCCTTGATGAGGTCGCCGCCCGCGATCTGATCCGCGCCGTCGATGGCGAGATCCAGCGCCTCGATCTCGTCGAGCGCGACGAGCGGCACCCCGACCTCGCGGGCGAGTTCGCGCGCGGCGAAGGACGTGGGGACGCCGCGAACGTCGAGTCCGTCGTCGACCGCGCGACCGAGCGCGCGGATCGCGTGCGCCGCGGTGCTCCCGGTGCCCAGTCCGACCGTCATCCCGTCGCCGACGAGGGCGGCCGCGCTCTCGCCCGCGCGGCGCTTCGCCCCGTCGCTTCCGCCGTCCGTCTTCATGTGCGCGCTGTGCCCGCCGCGGGACAAAAGCGCTCCGAGGTGATTCGCGCTCCGAATCCCTCCCTCGCCGGACTGTCACCGAATCCCGTCTTTCTCGGAATCGAACGTATTGTCAGCCGGGTTTTATTTCGACGGACGACGGACTGACGAACGTCAATGAGAGTCGGGTTCGTCACGCAGACGCACACGGGCGACGTGGGGTACGCCGAGGCCGTAGCGCAGGCGGCCGCGTTCGGCTTCGAGTACGTCGAACTGTACATGGACGGGGCGACGGAGCGGACGCGGTTCGACCACGACCGGTTCGTCTCGCTCCTCGACGATCGCGGGCTCGATCTGCTCGTCCACCTCCCCTTCCTCGACCTGGACCTCGGCACGCCCCGCGAGGCGGTCCGACGGGGGGCGCTCGACGAACTCCGCGCGTGCGTCCGCGACGCCGCGGAGATGGGCGCCGAGAAGGCGGTGCTCCACCCGTACTCGAACGCGACCCCGCCCGAGTACCGCCCCGCGGAGGTCCACCCGATCATCGTCGACTCGGTGGCCGAACTCGACGGGTTCGCCCGGGATCTCGACGTCGAACTCTGCGCCGAGAACCTCCCGGGCGTCCAGCTTTCGATCCACGACTTCGACCGACTCTTCGACGGCACCGAGGCGTCGATGACGCTCGACACCGGCCACGCGCGCGTCGACGGGCTGGACGAGTCGGAGATCGCCGCGTTTCTGGACTCCCACCTCGACCGCGTCTCGCACCTCCACCTCAACGAGACGCGGGGCCCGCGGGACGAACACCTCCCCTTCGGCTCCGGGACGCTCGACTTCGAGGCGGTGCTCGCGCCGCTCCTCGACGCCGACTGGGACGGGACCGCCTCGATCGAGGCGTACACGTTCGACGCCGATTACCTCGAACTCTCGAAGCGAAAACTCGATGCGCTGCTCGCGTGACACCGCTCGGCGATCCGATGGAGGATCGCGGGGGGCGACGCCGGCCGGCGGCGGAAAGACGGTCCGTCGGGGGTGCGTCCGTGCCGGCGAGTGACCGACGTCTCCGCTGGCGGTTCCGGCGGTACGCCTCGCTCCTCCTCGAAGCGGCCGCGCACGCGCTCGTCGCGTTCCTCTCGGGGATCGTCGGACGCGACGCCGACCTCTGGGTCTTCGGCGCGCGCGAGGGCGAGGCGTTCGGCGACAACGCCAAGTACCTGTTCCTCCACGTCGCCGCGACGCGACCCGGCATCCGGGTCGTCTGGGTCTCGCGCGACCGGGACGCGGTCCGCGCGCTCCGAACCCGGGGGTACGAGGCGTACCACCTCTTTTCGCCGCGCGGAGTCCTGCTGCAGTTTCGCGCCGGCGTCGTCTTCCTCACGCACAACTTCAAGGACGTCAACCGCTGGGCCGTCGGCGGCGCGACGACGGTCGTGCTCTGGCACGGGATCGCGCTGAAGCGCATCTCCTGGGACGCGGAACTCGCCGAACTCCCGCCGATCGTCCGATCCGCCTCGCGCTACCTCTACCGGCGGTACGACCGCGTCACGCTGACGGGTCGGGGGACGCTCGACTCCTTCGTCTCGGGCTTTCGCCTCCCGCCGTCGCGGTTCGTTGTCACGGGTTATCCCCGGACGGACGCGCTGTTCGACTCGGTTCCGGACGCCGACGTCGGCGTCGCGACTGGGACGCTCGCCGACCTCCGTCGCCTCTCCGCGGAACACGACGTCCTCCTGTACCTGCCGACGTTCCGCGAGAATCCCGCGGAGCGCGCGTCGGAGCGCATCGACCTCGACGCGCTCGACCGCCTGCTCGACGCGCACGACGCGTACCTCGCCGTGAAGCTCCACCCGGACGAGCGACTCGAACGCGACCTCGACGAGTATCCGCGGATCCTGCGGATCCCGTCGTGGTCCGACGTCTACCCGATGCTGCCGCACGCGGACGCGCTCGTCACCGATTACTCGTCGATCTACTTCGAGTACCTGCTCCTCGACCGACCGGTCGTCTTCTACCCGTACGACCTCCCGTCGTACCGCTCGGAGCGCGGGTTCTACTACGCGTACGACGAGGTCACGCCGGGCCCGGTCGCCTCGGACTTCGACGGCCTCCTCGCGGCGATCGAGCGCACGCTCGCGGGCGACGACCCCTACGAGACCGAACGGTGCGCGGTCCGACGTCGATTCTTCGACCACCCCGCCGGCGGACGGGCGGCCGCCGTGTTCGACGCCGTGGCGGCGCTGATGGAGTGACCTCCGTCTCGGTCGACGGGTTGCCCATCACTTTCGATTCGTGCCAATATAGAACACGGGAGGTGTACTGTCACACTACCATCGGTATGTATCACCAACAGACAGTTTGATATAGCGGATGATCCAACGATCCGCTGACGAAACTCAGTATGGCGTGTCAACCGGGATCCACCGACCGGCCCGATCTTCTTCCACGAACCGGCGACGTCGCCTGCATCGCCCACCGCGGTTTCGCGGGGGTTTCACCCGAGAACACTCGCACCGCCTTCGAACGCGCCGTCGACGACGCGACCCCGCACGGCCGGGCTGACGCCGTCGAACTCGACGTCGTGCCGACCGCCGACGGCGAGATCGTCGTATTCCACGACGCGACCCTCGGCAGAGTCACCGACGCGCCCCCGCGGCTGCGCGACCGGCCGATCTGGGAGATCCCGTTCGAGACGCTCCGCCGCTTCGACGTGCTCGAAAGCGGCGACCCCGTCCCGTCGCTCTCGGACGTCCTCGACCTCGTTCCGCCGGACGTCGGCGTGAACGTCGAGTTCAAGAACCCCGGCACGTCGGCCGTCGAGTACGGCGCGCTCGACGCCGAGACGCTTTCGAGGGGGCGCGAGCGCTGGCGCGACTTCGCCGCCGACGTGCTCTCCGTGCTCTCCGCGTATCCGCACGACGTGCTCGTCTCCTCGTTCCACGAGGCCGCCATCGCCGCCGTCCGCGACGTCGATCCGTCGGTCCCGATCGCGACCGTCTTCTTCGACTCCATCGCCGACGGCTTCCGCGTCGCGCGCCGCCACGACTGCGAGGTGATCCACGCGCCGTGGAACATGGTGTACGGGACGTCGCTCTTCAACGAGGAGTACTGCTCGGGACCGTTCGAACCGATCGATCTCGTCGAGATCGCCCACGACGAGGGCCGGGCGGTCAACGTCTGGACCGTCGACAGCCCACGACAGGCCGGCCAGCTCAGCCGAGCCGGCGTCGACGGCCTCATCGCGGACTACCCGGGACTTCTCGCTCCCGAGGGCGCGCTCGACGACGCCGCTTCCGACGCGGCGGCTCTCGAACCGATCCAGCTTTCCTGACGGTCGACGAGTACCCCCTCGGCCGACGACAGTCGATCGCCGCTGACACTCTCCTCCGCACGTAATTCTCATAAAATCAGACATGTGTTTATTATTCTGTCCGTGGTAGATCCTGTACAATGGCTCGCTGTTCACAGGCTGTCGTCTTAGCTGCGGGTATCGGTTCTCGACTCAGGCCGATCACGCTCCGAAAGCCGAAGTGCTGCGTTTCGGTTGATTCGACCCCTATCTTGGCCCATCAGCTTCGAGCGTACGCCGACGCCGGCCTCTCCGAAGTCCACGTCGTCTCCGGGTACCTCCACGATCGGACGGCGCGGCTGTGCGAGCGCGTCGCCGCCGACTACGACGATTTCGACGTGTCGGTGATCGAAAACGAAGTGTTCGCGAACACGGACAACCTGTACTCGCTTTCGCTCGCGCGGGAGGCGGTCGACGGGGAGGCGTTCGTGCTCGCGAACGGCGACGTCGTCTTCGACCCCGAGATCCCGACGCGCCTCCTCGCCGACGAGGGCGAGAGCGCCATCGCCTGCGACACGGGCGCGTACTCCGAGGAGGCGATGAAGGTCACGGCGGACGAGAAGGGCCGACTCACCCACATCAGCAAGGAGATACCCCGCGAGGAAGCGTACGCCTCCTCCATCGACCTGTATCGGTTCTCCCCGTCGTTCTCGGCGGCGCTCTTCGACGAACTCGAACGGATCATCGAGTGCCGGGGGGAGTACACCGGGTGGTCAGAGATCGCCATCGATCGGCTGCTCCGAACGGGCAGACACGACGTCCGTCCGGTCGACGTGGCGGGGCTTCCGTGGGTCGAGATCGACGACGGGCGCGACCTCCTCGTCGCGGACGGGCGGTTCGCCTCGATCGGCGACCTGCGCTCGAAGGAGCTCGCCTTCTTCGACCTCGACGGGACGATCTACCTCGACGACGAGCCGATAGACGGGGCGGCGTCGATCGTCTCGGCGTTCCGCGAGCAGGGGACGGCCGTCTACTTCCTCTCGAACAACTCCGCGAAGTGGAAGACCGACTACGCGGCGAAGCTCTCCGCGCTCGGCATCGCGGCGGAGCCCGAGGACGTCATCCTCTCGACCGACGGCGTCATCGAGTACCTCCGCGCGAACGACGCCGAGGCGGTCCACGTCGTCGGGACGGAGGCGATGCGGCGGGCGCTCGCCGACCACGGCGTCGCGGTCGACGCCGAGGAGCCCTCGCACGTCGTCGTCGGTTTCGACACCGAACTCACCTACGAGAAGGTGCGACGGGCGACGCTCGCCATCCGCGACGGCGCTGAGTTCCTGCTCGCGCACCCGGACCTGGTCTGTCCGACGACGGCGGGGCTCGTCCCCGACTGCGGCTCGATCGGCGCGCTCGTCGAAACCGCGACGGGGAGGGAGCCGGCGCGCGTCTTCGGCAAGCCGAACCCCGAGATGATCGCCCACGTCGTCGAAGAGCGCGGCGTCTCCCCGTCGGACGTCGTCGTCGTCGGCGACAGGCTCGAAACGGAGATCCGGATGGCCGAGCGGCTCGGCTGCGATTCGGTCTGCGTCCTCACCGGCGACGCGGACCGCGCGGCCGTCGAAGAGAGCCCGGTCTCGCCGTCGCTCGTCGCGTCCGACGTCGGCGCGCTCGCCGAGTTCCTCTGAGGCGCGCTCCGGGTTCCTGTGACCGGTCGGAACGTTCCCCCGCCCCGACTGAAACGACGTTCAGCGAACGCTTTTGTCCGCCCGCCCCGTGCCTATCCCTGTCACGCACGTCGTCGCGACCGCACCGGCGCGACGAAACGCCGTGGGCACGGAATCGAGCAGTGCGTGACGTTCGACCGGTCGAGGGCGCGGGCCCTCGTACCACTCACAGCCGGTCGAGCACCGTTTCGGGATCGTACGTGAGCGACAGCGACCGCGAACGCCCCCGACCTTCCATCTCCGCGTACGTCGTCTCGACGATCCCGAGCTGGTCGAGTTTGTTGACGATCTCCGAGTAGCGGGTGTACCCGAGATCCGTCTCCTCGCGGAACGCCTCGTAGACCGCTCCGGCTTTCTCGCCGTTGTGCTCGGCGATCGCTTTCACGAGCGCTCGCTCGGGATCGCTGAGCCCGCGGAGGCTCCGCGACAGGTGGACGTACTTCGACTTCTCGTACGCGACGTCGACGTCCTCGTCGCTGATCCTGCGGCTGGCGCGCATCTCCGCGTTGAGCCCCGACCGCCGGAGCAGGTCGATCCCCACCCGCAGGTCGCCGTTTTCGGCCGTCAGCTCGGCGACGCGCTCCAGCTTCGGCGCGTCGAGCACCCCGTCGTGGAAGCCGCGGTCGACCCGCTCTCGGAGGATGTCGACGATCTCCGGGGCGTCGTACACGGGAAAGTACACCTCCTCGGGCCGAAAGACGCTCTGGACCCGACTGTCGAGTTCGTCGACGACGTCGAGCGAGAGGTCGGAAGAGATGATGATCACGCCGATCCGCGCGCCCGAGTGCGCCTCGTGCGCTCTGAGCAACGAGTACAGGGTGTCAGACGCCTCGTTCTCGTAGAAGAGGTAGTTCACGTCGTCGAGCGCGACGACGAGCACCTCGTCGTCCTCGACGAGGCGGTCCGTGATCTGGCCGAACAGCTTCTTGAAGGAGATGCCCGAGGAGGGGGGCTCGTACTCGAAGATCCTCTCGAAGATGCGCGAGAAGACGGCGTAGCGCGTCGAGTCGACCTGGCAGTTGATGTGGACCGTCCGCACTTCCGTCTGCGCGCGGAGCTCCCCGAAGAGCTTCTGGACCGCGGTCGTCTTGCCCGTCCCCGGCGGGCCGCGGACCATCGTGTTGAGGGGACGCGACCCGCGAACCGCCGGACGCAGCGCGTACTGCAGGCTCTGCATCTGGCTTTCGCGGTGTTTGAACGTCTCCGGAACGTAGTCGATCTCGAAGACGTGTTCGTCGCGAAAGACCGACTCGTCCCACGAGAGCATCCCCCCCTCGGGGTCGTCTGGCATCACTTTCACCACGCTCCGGCGGCTACTTAATCGTTTGCCACGGGTGGAGTGAACGTGAAACGCGCCGGTCCGTCGCTTCTCGCGCCCGTTCCGCGGACTTCCGAATCCTCCGGCCGCCTCCCCTCGACTCACGCCCCCAGCAGCTCGTCGATCCTGTCCCCCATCTCCCCCTCGACGGCGAACCGGATCGACTGCCCCGTCTCGATGCGATCGAACGTCGCCCGCGTCGCGGTGTACGCTCTCGTCCGTCGGGTCTCCCCCCACGCGCCGTGGTCGACGACGACGCGGTACGTCTCGCCGCCGCCGTCTCCCTCGGCCTCCGCGCTCGCCACGTCGCCGCGGCGGACGACCTCGCTCACCCCCGCCATCGACGGGCGGTTCACGAACTCGACCTGGAACCGCACGTCGTCGCCCACCATGAGCCGGTTGAACGTGTTCCGCGTGGTGGTGTACCAGTTCCTGTCGCCCCGTTCGACGCCGTCCATCGGGTTCGCGTTCTCGTGTTCGACCTCGACGTGGTAGAACACCTCGCCGTACTCGTCGGCGAGCGGCTCCTCCACCTCCGGCGTGATCGTGACGTTCCCCGCCTCGTCCTCCCGCGGCAGCGCCGACCGGAGCGCCGGATCGACGCCGATCGCCTCCGGCTCGACCGTGAGGATCGACGTCGACGAATCCGACCCCTCCGTCTCCGCCGTCATCCCTCGCCGGACGACGCGCCCCGCGATCGGCGGGAGCGGGTGGTAGTCGTACCCCTTCTCCAGACACCCGGCTGACGATCCGGCGATCGCGAAGGCCGCGGCCGCGAGCAGGGAGCGTCGGTCCATACGCTACGCTCGCCGTCTCGACCAATAAACGGCTTCGGTTTCGCGTTTCCCGTGCGCGCGCGACCGTCGGCGGAGCGACGCTCGACGCGTCACGCCAGCGGCGTCCGCTCGACCACGGTCCCGTTGACGGTCGGGTACTGCTCGACGATCTCCCCCTTCCGCACGTCGCCCTCCTCGACCATCTCCTCCAGCAGCCACCAGGCGAGTTCGACGTGGTCGGTCTTCACGGCGTAGAACTCCTCCGGAACGCCGAGTTCGCGCAGGCGCTCTTCTGTCTCCCAGGTCTTCCCGTAGACGAGGGTGCCGTCGTCCGTGACGTCGTCGAACTCCCGGCGGATCATCCGCGCCATCCGCTTCAGCCGGTTTCGGTGCTGGGCGGCGTCCTTGAAGACGCTCGTGCAGAAGTAGACGCGGGGGTGCTTGCCCATCTCCTCCAGGATGGCCTCCTTCGAGCCGTCGACGGCGCTCATGTGTCCCTCCTGCAGTTCGTAGCCCTCCTCCTTCATCCGGCGGTAGTTCCCGTCGCTCATCTCGAACTCGTTGACGTTGCAAAACTCCGCCGCGCCCTCGTCGAGGAACGTCAGGAACTCGGGTTCTGCGCGGATGCCGGGGATCTCGAAGGCGGGGGTGAGGCCCTCCTCGCGCGCGACGTACAGGATGTCCTCCCACTCGGTGCCGTGGAGGTCGCCCCACAGCTCATACGGCGGGTGAAAGCGGATCTCGTCGAGGCCGGCGTCGGCGAGGCGGCGCATGTTCTCCCTGCCGCCCGTGATCCCGGTGTAGAGGTGCGTGTGGTGGTCCTCCCCGAACTCCTCCTTCAGAAGCGAGACGTAGTGGCAGGTCCGGTCGAGCGCCTCCTGCGGTTCGCCGCCGGTGATCGACGAGCCGAGGGCGTCCATGCGCTTCGCCTCCCGGATCACGTCCTCGTCGGACTCGACCAGCCGCTCGTTGGCGTACACGTCGGTGACGTTCTTGCGGTTCTCGCCGAGCGGACAGTAGAAACAGTCCCGCTCGTCGCAGTAGCCGTAGACGAAGAGCACCATCTTCCCGCCCACGGCGCACTGTTCGCAGCCCTTCGAGATCATTCGTTGCCCGTCCTTCTCCGCGGAGCGGGAAAAAGCGTGCGTTCCGATCCGGCGTGCACCGTTTTCCCGCTCCACCGCCGACGTCGACGCCCGCGCGCTCGACCAGTTGCGCGGCACCTCGAACCCGAACACTGATCAGTTTATATATTATCGAAGTCATATCAGTTTCCATGTCTGTATCGAATCGCCGGACGACGCGTCGTCGAGTGCTCGCCGGAACCGCGGCCGCGTTGAGCGCGGGGCTCGCCGGGTGTGCGGGGAGCATCACGGGCGACGGATCGGTCGAATTCGCCGCCTCGGGCGCGCCGCTTCCGGACGCCGCGCTCTCCGCGTCCGGGTACGCGGAGCACCGCGTCACGGAGGACGTCGTCACGCGGCGGTACGAGGTCTTCGGCGTCGGCCGCGAGGTGGACGTGACGAACGTCATCTGCGAGTACGACCGCGCGATCGACCTCGGCGCCTTCGGCCGCCTGCAAGGGGCCGTGTTCGCGACGCTCAGCACCCCGAAGGTGGAGGTGCTCGGCCGAGCGTTCAACCCCGTCGCGGACATGTCGACGGCGGAGATCGCCCACACGGTGCAGGAGCGCTACGAGGCGGTCCGGAACGTCAGCCCCGAGAGCGAGTTCGACGCGTCGGTGCTCGGGACGGAGGCGACCGTGACGCGGTTCACCGCCGACGCGCGCCTCCTCGACGCGAACGCGTCGGTCGAAATCTACCTCTACGTCTCCGAGGCGGTCGCCGCCGGCGGCGACTTCGTCGTCTGCCTGGCGGCGCACCCGCGCGTCATGTACCGCGAGGGGGACGCCGTCCGCGACCTGCTCGCCGCCGTCGAACACCGCGGGGCGAGCGAGTGACGTCGATCAACCGGCGAGTTCGCACCGCCGTCCGGTCCGCCGAGCGGTTTCCGGTCGCCCGCCCGATCGACCGCGCCACCGCCGTTCGAACCCCCGCCGTCGCTCCCTGCTCCCGAAAACAGATATAGCCCGACGACATACCTCCGCCCGATGCTGCTCGTCCTCTGTGTCGACCTCGACGACGACCTCGGCCGCAAGACGGGCCTCCGGACGCCCGTCATCGGCCGCGAGGCCGTCGAGGAGGCGGCGGTCGCGCTCGCCACCGTCGACCCCGAGGATTCGGATCTGAACGTGCTGTTCCAGGGGATCCACGTCCACGACGAGCTGGCCGCCGACGGCGACGAGGAGGTGGAGGTCGTCGCCGTCACGGGCGTGCAGGGGAGCGACGTGAAGGCGAACCGCGCGGTCGGCGAGGAGATCGACACCGTGCTCGCGAACCTGCGGACCGGCGAGAACGTCCGGGCGGTCGTCATCACCGACGGCGCGCAGGACGAGTCCGTCCTGCCGGTCATCCGCTCGCGCGTCCCAATCGACGGCGTTCGCCGGGTCGTCGTCCGGCAGGCGCAGGACCTCGAATCTATGTACTACACGATGAAGCAGGTGCTCGCCGACCCGGAAACGCGCGGGACGATCCTCGTCCCGCTCGGCATCCTGCTTCTCATCTATCCACTCGTCGTCATCGCCAGCTACTTCGACGTGCAGGGCGCGGCGGTTCTCGGCCTCATCTCGGCGCTGCTCGGGCTGTACGTCCTCTTTCGCGGGCTGGGGCTCGAACGCGTCGTCGACGACGCGGCCGAGCACGCCCGGAACGTGCTGTACGCCGGCCGGGTGACGCTCATCACCTACATCGTCGCGGCCGCGCTGATGGTCGTCGGCGGCATCCAGGGCGTCGAGACGCTCGACGCGGTCCGGGCGAGCTACCCGGGCGAACTCCCGCCGGGCGTCATCCTCGCGGCGCTCGTCCACGGCGCCGTCCAGTGGTTCGCCGCCGCCGGCGTGACGAGCAGCCTCGGGCAGGTGACCGACGAGTACCTCGCCGACCGGTTCAAGTGGCGGTACCTCAACGCCCCATTCTACGTCGTCGCCATCGCGGTGGTGCTCTACGCCGTCTCCGGCTTCTTCCTGTCGGACGTCGTGCTCCCGCCGACCGTCAACGTGCCGAGCGTCCGGGCGTTCTCGCTGACCGGCCTCGCCGTCGCGCTGACGGTTGGAACCTTGCTCGGCGTGCTCAGCACGCTCGCGTTCGCCATCGCCGAGTCGCGGTACCCGACCGGCGCGGAACCGGCGTGAACGCCGTCTGAGCCTCCCGTCGGGTCGCCGCCGCCGCCCGTGCCGCCGTCGTCACCGTCGGCATCGCCGATACCGTCCTCGTCACCGCTCGCGGACGACGACGAACTCCGCGAGGTCGCGGAGGTACCCCCGCGCCGCCGTCTCCTCCAGGTCCGCCGTTTCGAGCGCCCGCAGCGCCCGATCGGCTTCCGCGCGGGCGCGCTCGTTCGCCTCCTCGGGCGTGAGATCGGTCACCCGTACCACGGACGGACGGCCCATCTCCTCGTCCTGTCCGGTCGGTTTGCCCAGCTCCGCGGCGTCCGCCGTCGCGTCGAGCACGTCGTCTCGGATCTGGAAGGCGACGCCGACCCGCTCGGCGTACTCGCCGAACGCCTCGACCGTGAACCCGTCGACCCCGGCCGCGACCGCGCCGAGCTCGGCCGCCGCGCGGAACAGCGCCCCCGTCTTCCGGCGCGCAAGCTCCATGTACTCGCGTTCGTTCGTCGGACGGGCGGCGAGCTCCGTCGCCTCACCCTCGCCGAGTTCGACCATCGACTCCGCGACGATCTGCATCGCCTGCTCGTCGGTCGAAAAGAGCGCGAACGCCTCGCCGAGCAGGCCGTCGCTCGCGACGATCGCGGGGCCGTACCCGAACTCCCGCCACGCGCTCCGTGCGCCCCGCCGGACGTCCGAGCGGTCGATGATGTCGTCGATGACGAGCGACGCGTTGTGAACGAGTTCGACGCCGACGGCGAAGTCGACGGCGTCCTCGGGCGCGCCGCCGTTGGCCTCGCAGGCCAGCACCGTCACCGCCGGCCGGACGCGCTTGCCGCCCGCGAGCGCGACGTGGTCGAGCTCGTCCGACAGTTCGTCGGGCTCGACTCCGTCGACGACCGCCGCGAGTCGGTCGTTTACCAGCGCGACACGCCGCTCCAGATACTCCATTAGTTACGCGCTGGTGATCGTGACGCAAGTACGTGACGAAACGCGCCGGTTCGCCTCGAACACGACGGCTCTCCGCGTTTCGTTAGCGCGCAGAAACGGCGCGACGGTTTATATACGAAGACGGGACCATCACCGCTGTGATCTGACGATCGACCGCGAGGTGGTCAGCGGGCGCGCGGCGCGCCATCTCACGTCTCTCGCGCCGTCTCCCGCGCGCCCTCGCGCCGCCTGCCCGCCCTTCGGTGAGCCATCCGTCCGTGATCGGTCGGTCGATCGCGCCGTGCGAGCGTGAGCCCTAGCCTTCGAACTCGTCGATCAGCTCCGGCACGACGTCGAACAGGTCGCCGACGATCCCGTAGTCCGCGATGTCGAAGATCGGTGCGTTCGGATCCGTGTTGATCGCGACGATCGTCTCGGCCCCCTTCATTCCGGCGACGTGCTGGACCGCCCCGGAGATTCCGATCGCGAGGTACACCTTCGGCGTGACGACCTTCCCGGACTGGCCGACCTGTCGGTTCTTCGGCAACCAGCCGTTGTCGACGATCGGGCGAGACGCCGACAGCGTCGCGTCGAGCGCGTCGGCGAGTTCGCGCACGAGGTCGATGTTCTCCTCCTCCTCGATGCCGCGTCCGACGCTCACGAGCACGTCCGCCTCCGAGATGTCCACGTCGCCGAGGCTGGCCTCCTCGAAGCCGGTGACGCGCGAACCGAGGGCGTCCTCGTCGATCTCGACGTCGAACGCCGACACGTCTGCGTCGCCGGTTCCCTCCGCGCCCGGCCACTCCCCGCCGCGGATCGTGACCGCGACGCGCCCGGCGTCCACTTCGATGGTCGTCTCCACCTTCGAGTTGTACATCTCGCGGGTCGCCGTCAGTCTCCCGTTCCACTCGAAACCGATCGCATCCGTCACGAGCGGCAGCGAAAGGGCGTTCGCGACCGCCGGGGCGTAGTCGAGGCCGTTGACGCTGTTCGGCATCAGGAGCACGGCCGGATCGAGGTCGTCGCACAGCGCCTCGATCGCCTGTACGTACACGTCGTGGTTGAACTCCTCGCCGTAGTCGACGGTGTGGATCTCGTCCACTCCTTCGCGGTTCAGCTTCTCGGCGAAACCGTCCACGTCGCCGCTGATGACCGCCAGGTGGAGATCACCGCCCGTCGCGTCCGCGAGCTGCCGCCCGGCGGTGATGACTTCGTAACTCACGTCGCGAAGGTCGCCGCGGCGGTGCTCGGCGACGGCGAGAACGTCGCTCACCTCGGCGCTGCTCATTCCGCGCTCACCCCCTTCTCCCGGAGCACTTCCGCGAGTTGCGTGGCCGTCTCCTCGGCGCTCCCTTCGAAGATCGTCGCGTCGGATTCGCTCTCGGGTTCGTACATGTCGGTCAGGGCGACGTCGGTTTCGACCGCCTCGGCGTCGAGTCCGAGGTCGACGAGGCTCTTCCCGGCGATCTCCTTGCGCTGGGCCTGCCGGATCCCGCGGAGACTCGCGTACCGCGGCTCGTTGATCCCCGTCTGGATGGTGAGCACCGCCGGGAGATCCACGTCGGTGACCTCGTCGACGCCGCCTTCGAGTTCGCGGTGGACGCTCGCGACGCCCCCCTCCGAGTCGAGGTCGAGGGCGTTCACGACCGCGGCCCACTCGAATCCGATCGCGTCGGCCAACGAGACGCCCGTCGCGCCGAAACTGTCGTCTCCAGCCTGGACGCCGGTGAGCACGAGATCCGGCCGTTCTTCCTCGACCACGGCCGCGAGGATGCGGGTCTTCGCCGACACGTCGAGCAGATCCGTCGCTTCGAGCGCGTCGTCCCACACCCGAATCGCTCGATCGACGCCCTTCGCGAGGGCCATCCGGACGGTCTCCTCGCTGCGCTCCGGCCCGATGGTGACGCTCACGACCTCGACGTCTTCGTCCGCCTCGGCGATCTGGACGGCTTCCTCGACCGCGTAGTCGTCCCACTCGTTCAGGTCGTACTCGAGGTAGCGCTCCGAGATGCCGACGCCCTCGATCTCGAAGTCCTCCTCCACTTCGGCGACCTCTTTGACGGTCACGAGAACCTTCATCATCGACCACTACCTCTAGCTGCGGGTAAATGCTTTCGGAAGGGGCGACCCGACGACGCCTCCCGCGTTCGCCGATCAGTCGCCCTCGTCGTCCGAGTCGTCCTCCCAGTCGGGGAACGAAATGAGATTCTCACGCCCGAGTCGAAGCTTTTCGACGCGGCCGTCGTCGGCCATCGAGGACAGGAGCTGCGACACCTTCGCGTCGGACCACCCGGTCTCCGCGACGATGTTCGCCTGGCGCATCCGGCCGCCGTTCCGTTCGAGGATGTGCTCGACGCGCTCCTCGTCGGAGAGGAGCGAGAGATCGACCGCGTCCTCGTCGTTCGACGGCACCTCGTCCATCGATTCGCGCTCGTCGCCGCCCGTCTCGTCCCGATCGTCCGCCTCCGACGATCGAACCGCGAGCGCATCGCCGTCGCGACTCCACGGCTCGTCGCCGTCCTGTCTCTGGAGCAGCCAGACGCCGGCGACGATGAGCGCCACGACGAGGCCGATTCCGGCGAGAAGCTCGGGCGCGACGCCGCCTCTGATTTCGGGCAAGTTCGACTCCGCGTACGTGACGCGGATCGTTCCCGACTCGAACTCGCGGGGTCCGTCGACGATGAGCGACCGGTTTTCCTGTCTCGCGCGGAAGTCGCTCTCGTCGATGTGGTACCCGGGAGGCATCCGAATCGTGAGCGTCTGATCGGCCACAATCCGGGGAAGCCACGTTCCGCCGCCGGGCGATCGGAACGCATCGCCGACGTGAAGCTGCCCGTCGCGCTCTTCGGCGAAGTTCTTCCACGTGAACGCCATCGTCAACGTCCCCGTCTCGTTGTCCTCGTCCACGCTCCCGGTGTAGGTGACGTTCCGGATCGCCATCTCTCGGTCGGTCGCGGTAGACGACTGCTGGGCGACGCTTCGGAACGTCCGCTCGTCCATCGTGGCGTTCGCCTCTCCGGCGCGGAGGTCAGAGACCAACTGCTCGAACGCCGCCGTGTCGTTTTTGCTCTCCAACGTGTACCGGGTGACGACCTTCCAGCGGGCGTCGCCGTTCTTCGTGATCGCGATAACGAGGTCGGTTCCGTCGGATTCGTCCGGGGACATCTGGGCGGTTTCCTCCCCGTGCTCGGACGGATTGATTTTCGGGGTCGACTCTTCACCGACCTCGACGTGGGTCGCCCCCGCGGACGTTCCGAGAGCACCGGCGGTGGGAGCGGCGACACCGCCGATTGTGAGGACGAGGAGAGCGAATACGAGGGCGGCACGCCGCATACGTTTCAGGAACTCTCAGTAGAGGATGAAAACGTTTTCCATCAAAGAGTAATCCACTTCGACGGAATACCGGACGGAAATCGGACGCCTGCGCCGGGGAGGGACGTCACCGTCGCCGCGGAATTCAAATATATCAAACACTATTCATTCACGAACAGCGACTAGTTTTTGTAGCAAGAGGATATACCACGCCCTCATGAAACTCCTCGTCGGGTTTTTAACCGTCACTCTCGTCCTCTCTTCGGTGGCGGGCGCGGCGGTACCCGCTGACGGCGGCGCGGTTCATCGGGTCGACGGCGCACCCGACTCGCCGCCGCGGTCGATCTCGACGCCGCCGAACGAGACGAACGTTCTCATGCTCGACGCGGACGCGGTCAACCGAACGAACTACAGCCAGCCGCGAGCGAACCTCAGCGCCGCGCTCGTGCTTCGGAACGAGCGCCTGGACAACCGATTCGGAACGCTACGTACGGAGGAGGAACTCGGGGAAATCGACGACGAACAGCGGCGAAAGGCGCACATCCAGCGAACCATGACGGAGGTCGAAATCCGAACCGACGAGCTTCGATCCGCCGAACGGGAGGCGCTCCGACGGCACGGCGAGGGCGAGATCGGAACCACCGAACTGCTCATTCGGCTCGCGCGCATCGACGCCGCGGCCGACCAGCTCGCCGCCAACGTGACGTCGCTGCAGCGGGCGGGTGCCGACATCGAAGACTTCGACGTCGACCGGCGGTCGAAGGTGGCGCGGATCGAACTCCGGACGCTTCGGGGTCCGGTCCGCGACGAAGTCGGCGACGTGATCCGGGGCGACGCGCCGGCGACGCGGATCTACGTCGAGACCGCCGACGACGGGTTCGTCATCTCGACGATCACCGACGACGAGTACGTTCGCGAGGCGTACGACGGCACGCGGCGACCCGACGATCCGAACCGCCGGATCGACATCGACGAACTCGAGGCGGTGATGGAGGAGCACTACCCCTCGTTCATGGACCGAGGGAGCTTTCGAACTTCCTCGCCGCAGTCGCAGTCGAGCGACGTGTTCATCGGCGAGGTTTCGTCCAGACGGACGCACCTGACGGCGTTCGTCGACCGGGGCGACTCCGGTACCGTGTTCAAGGAAGAACAGCGGGTCGCGTTGAACAGGACGCCGGAGGCCGAGCCGGTCAGCGAAACGCAGGATGGCCTTGACCTCGAGGTGTATCCGTCGTACCCCGGGGGACCGATGAAGATCCAACTGAACGACAGCGAAACCGGCGATCCCGTCCGGGCGAACGTCACCGCCTCCAGCGCCGACGTCATCGGCCGCACGAACGAGGCGGGATCGCTCTGGGTGGTCGCCCCGCGTGAGAACGTGACGATCAGGGCGATAAAGATCGCGCCCGGAATCAACTCCGTCGTCAGCGCGGAAGTGACGCCGGCGGTGCCGCGAGAGGCCACGAACGAGAGCGAAAACGGGAGCGACGATGCCGAGGAGGCCGTCCGCGTCTCCCCGTCGACGATCCGGCGGCGCTGAGCTTTTTATCCGAAGACGGATCGAAGTCGACCCGTGTCCGATCGAGCGACCGTTCCGGCCGTCGGCGTCGCGGCGCTGTTGGGACTGACGGTGCTCCTCGGGGCGGCCGTGGCCGGCGCGGCGCTGACCGTCGCGTCCGTCGACTCGCCGCCGTCGGCCGCGCTCACGCTCTCGGTCTCCGACGACCGGCTGACCATCGCTCACGCCGGGGGCGACGACCTCGACGTACGGGAACTGCGCCTCCGCGTCCGCGTCGACGGCGAGGAACTCTCTCACCAGCCGTCAGTGCCGTTCTTCTCGGCGCGGGGATTCGAGTCCGGCCCGAGCGGGCCGTTCAACCCGGCCGCCGACCCGGAGTGGACGGCGGGCGAAACGGCGACGCTGCGGGTCGCGGGAACCAACGAACCGCCGATTCGGCCGGGATCGCGCGTCGTCGTTCGGATTTCCCACCGCGACGCGCCGATAGCGAGGCTCTCGGCGACGTCGAGCGGCGCTGAGAAACGTGGCGAGATAAGCCGAAACGGGATGAGACGGGTCGAAACGGGACGAGACGAGTCGAGCGAAGAGGAGACGGTCGCGGCGAGTCGGTCTACTCCTCCGGCGCGCGGGCGACCGTGGTGATGGCTCGGGGGCTGCCGGGGCGCGCCTGCTGGATGTGGTGTTCGACGTCGACGAAACCCGCCTCGTCGAACATTCGGTCGGCCTCCCCCTCGTCGTAGAACAGCATGATCGCGTCCGCGAGCTTCTGCATCACCGTCGACTTCGGGTAGTCGGGGCCGACGACGAGCACCCGCTTTCCGGGCTTGACGACGCGGCGGAACTCCCGCAGCGCCGCGACGGGGTTCGGCCAGTACTCGATCGATCCGGACGACCAGATCACGTCGAAGGAGCCGTCCCCGAAGGGGAGCCGCTCGGCGTCGCCGCGGTAGAACTTCACCCTGTCGTGCTTTCCGAACTTCCGGAAGGCCTTCTCCATCTGGTGGACGCTCTGGTCGAGGCCGTGGACGTCGTCGGTGTGCTGGAGGAGTCCCTCGGTGCCGAACCCGGTCCCGCAGCCGACGTCGAGCGCGCGGTCGCCCGGCTGGATGTCGAGAAGCGAGAGCGCCTCCGCGCGCATCTCCTCGTTCCAGACGAAGGGGTTGACCTGATCGTACACCTTCGAGAGGTACTTGTAGAACAGCCGCGCCCGCGATTTGTCTTCGAGGACTCCCATCGTCGCCGGCTTGGGAGGCGGGGGCCATAACGGTGAGGATTCCCGGCGGGCCGGACGGCTCCGTACGGGGCCGTCCTCGATCGCCTCCCTCCGCGCCGCGCGATTCTTTCGCTTCCCCGAAGCGGTTCCGCAAACACCTTATACGCCGCTCGTGCAACGTTCGAACGATTAGTGAGTATGCCGAGACCAGAGGTTCTCGAACGGATTAAAACGGCCGAGAGAGAGGCCGACGAGATCGTCGAGGAGGCCGAAGCGGACCGCGAAGAACGGATCGCCGAGGCCCGCGAGCGCGCTGACGAGATCCGCGCGGAGGCCAGACGGGAGGCCGACGAGTTGGAGGAAACCCGCCTCGCTGAGGCCAGAACGGACATCGACGCCCGCCGCGAGGAGATCCTCAGCGAGGGCGAGGCGGCCCGCGAACGGCTGGCGGCGGCCGCCGAGGACAACGTCCCCGACGCCGTCGAGTACGCCCTGACACGGTTCGAGGAGGCGGTGCATGCTCAGACCTGAGCAGATGAGCAAGGTCTCGGTGACGGGGTCGAAGGCCGTCATGGCCGACGTCATCGAGACCGTCCACCAACTCAACCTCCTGCACGTCTCCGACTACGACGGCTCCTGGGACGGGTTCTCCCCCGGCGATCCGGTCGCGGGCGCGGAGACGGCGTCCGACAGGCTCGTCACCGTCCGATCGATCGAGAGCATCCTCGACGTCGACGACGACGACGCCGGCCCGGCCCGAATCGTCACGGACGACGCGCTCGAAGCGGAACTCGCGTCGGTCCGCGCGCAGGTGAACGAACTCGACGACCGCCGCGACGAGCTCCGATCGGAACTCCGCGAGGTCGAAGAGGAGATCGACGCGATGAAGCCCTTCGCGGCGCTCGGGATCGACCTCGACCTGCTCTCCGGGTACGATTCGCTGCAGGTCGTCGTCGGCCGCGGTAAGCGTCCCGCCGTCGAGGGCGCGATCGCCGACGCGGACGACCTCGCCGAGTACGAGATCTTCGAGTCCGAGGGCGTGCTCGCCGCGTTCGCTCGACCCGCTCCCGACGCGGACGAAGACGCGCTCGCGGACGCGCTCGTCGGCACCGACTTCGCCGCCTTCGAGATCCCAGACGCCGAGGGGAGTCCGGAGGAGTACGTCGGGGAACTGCGCCACCGCGCACAGCAGCTTCGATCGCGGCTCGCCACCGTCGAGGACGATCTGGAGGAGCTGAAACTCGACGTCGCGGGGTTCCTCCTCGCCGCCGAGGAGAAGCTCACGATCGAGGTGCAGAAGACCGAAGCGCCGCTCTCGTTCGCGACGACCGAGAACGCGTTCGTCGCCGAGGGGTGGATCCCGACGAAGCGGTACTCGCAGCTTTCGAACGCGCTCCAGACGGAGGTCGGCGACCACGTCGAGGTCGAAGAGCTCCAGCGCGCGAGCTTCAAGAGCGGCAGTCACGAGCCGTGGATCGAACAGATCTCGGAGAGCCCGGGCGAACCGGCCGCAACGAGCGGTCGCGGACCCGACGAGTCGCGGGCGCGGCCCGCCGAATCCGACGGCGGCGAAAAGGAGGCCCGCGCCGACGGCGGCAGCGCGGTCGTCACGAAGGACGACTCGCCGCCGGTCGTCCAGAACAACCCCGGCGCGGTCAAGCCGTTCGAGGTCCTGACGAACGCGGTCAGCCGCCCGAAGTACAACGAGTTCGACCCCTCCGTCTTCGTCTTCCTTACGTTCCCGGCCTTCTTCGGCTTCATGATCGGCGACCTCGGCTACGGGATCGTCTACTCGCTCATCGGCTACTACCTCTACACGAACTTCGACAGTCCCGGCTTCAAGAGCATGGGCGGAATCACCATCTGGGCCGGCCTCTTCACGATGCTGTTCGGCGTCCTCTACGGCGAGTTCTTCGGGCTGCACCTCATCTCCGAGTACCTCTGGGAGGGCGCGCTCGGCCTCAGCCACCCGCCGATCGAGAAGGGTCTCTCGCCGGGTCAGGTCGACTGGGCGCTCGGGTGGCTCGCCGTCAGCGTGCTCATCGGCATCGCCCACCTCAACATCGGGTGGATCCTCGACTTCGTCGAGACGCTCGAACTGCACGACTTCAAACACGCCCTTTACGAGAGCGGGTCGTGGCTCCTGATGCTGAACGGCCTGTGGATCTGGATCTTCAGCGACGCCCTTCGCGGGACGTCGCCGGCGTTCCTCTACACGACGTTCTCGACCGACGGCGTGATTCCGATCGGGTTCAACGGCTTCCCAGCGATGGAAGTGTTTTCCATCCCCGGCGTCGGACCGATCACCGTGCCACTGCTCGTCTTCCTGCTCGGGCTCGGACTGCTCGTCGTGGGCGAGCCCGCGGAGTCCATCGAATTCCTGAACGTGCTCGTGAACGTGCTGTCGTACACCCGGATCGCCGCGGTGCTGCTGGCGAAGGCGGGGATGGCCTTCACGGTCAACCTCCTGTTCTTCGGGGCGTACGAGTCCGACGGCGAGTTCCACTTCATGACCAGCTACGGTCCGGAGTACGTCATCGGCGAGTACGGGGCGGAGGCGATCATGTTCCCCGGCCTCGTCCACGGTGGTGCGGCCACCATCCTGCTCGGCATTATCGTCCTCGTCGTCGGGCACCTGCTGGTGCTCGCGCTCGGCGTAACCAGCGCCGGCCTGCAGGCCGTCCGTCTCGAGTACGTCGAGTTCTTCGGCAAGTTCTACGAGGGCGGCGGCGACGAGTACAAGCCGTTCGGCTACGAGCGGCGGTACACCACGCAGGACTAACGACCCTCTCGGATCGGGTCTTCACGTTTTAATCTTCTTCGCGTAACCGGTAGCCATCGCCTCGTTCGTCCCCCTTCCAGTAGTTTCGCTCGCCTTCTTTGGGAAGCTTTATGAGCGACCTGAGGTGAACTACGAACGTTCGGAGACGACAAAACCCGTATTAAAAGGACTTCCACCCACACATGTTTGAAATCGCCACAGAGTTCGCCAACGTTGCACAGCAAGGCGGCGGTCCAGCCATCGACGCGAGCGCCGCGGCCGCCCTCGCGGTCGGTCTCGCCGCGTTCGGCGCGGGGTACGCGGAGCGCGGCATCGGCGCCGCGGCGGTCGGCGCGGTCGCCGAGAACGAGGACCTCTTCGTCCGGGGCCTGATCCTCACGGTCCTGCCGGAGACGCTCGTCATCCTCGCGCTGGTCGTCGTGTTCCTGGTCGGCTAAACCGCCTTTCTCCCCTCTCACAATGAGTTTGGAAACAGTCGTCGAGGACATTCGAGACGAGGCCCGCGCGCGTGCGGAGGAGATCCGCGCCGAGGGCGACCGGCGCGCGGAGGAGATCATCGCCGACGCGGAGGCGGACGCGGCGCGCATCCTCGAAGAGCGCGAAGCGGCCGTCGAGCGCCGGATCGACCAGGAGCGCGAACAGACCCTCTCCAGCGCGAAGCTCGAAGCGAAGCAGGAGCGGCTCGAAGCCCGCCGCGACGTGCTGCAGCAGGTCCGCGCGGAGGTCGAGCGGTCGCTCGTCGAACTCGACGGGACGAAGCGCGAGACGCTCACCCGCGAGCTGCTCGACGCGGCGGCCGAGGAGTTCGACGCGGACGACGACGTTCGCGTCTACGGCCGCGCGGACGACGAGGCGCTGCTCGCGGCGATCGCCGACGACTACGACGGGTTCGACGTCGCCGGCGAGTACGACTGCCTCGGGGGCGTCGTCGTCGAGAGCACGGCCTCGCGGGTCCGGGTGAACAACACCTTCGACTCGGTCCTCGAAGCGGTCTGGGAGGACAACTTGAAGGAACTGAGCGCCCGACTCTTCGAGCAATGAGCGCCGCCGGGAGTTCGAATCCGGAGTACGTCAACGCCCGCGTCAGGGCTCGACGCGGTGCCCTGTACAGCGACGAGGACTACCGCAAGCTGGTTCGGATGGGACCGGCCGAGATCGCCCGCTTCATGGAGGAGTCGGAGTACGAGGCGGAGATAAACGCGCTCGGGGCGCGGTACTCCGGCGTCGACCTCATCGAGTACGCGTTGAACCGCAACCTCGCGAAGCAGTTCGACGACATCCTCGACTGGGCGAACGGCCGGCTGTACGGTCTCATCGCCCGCTACCTGCGGAAGTTCGACGCGTGGAACGTCAAGACGGTGCTCCGGGGGCTGTACTCGGAGCTCGACCGGCAGGCGATCGAGGACGACCTCATCCGCGCCGGCGAGTTCGACGAGCGGCTCGTGAACCGGTTGCTCGACGCGGGCTCCATCGAGGAGGCCGTCGAGCTGCTGGACCGCACCATCTTCGGCGACGCGCTCGCCGACGCGTACGAGGACTACGAGGAGACCGGCGTTCTCGTCCCCCTCGAAAACGCGGTCGACCGCGCGTTCTACGAGAACCTCCTCGACGGGCTCGTCGTCGACGAGGCGACCCAGCAGTACCACGAGTTCCTGCGAGCGGAGATCGACTTCCGAAACGCTCGGAACGCCCTGCGGCTCGCCCGAAGCGGCGCGGAGATCGATCCCTCGGAGTACTACATCGACGGCGGGCGGCTCTTCAACGCGTCGGAGCTTTCGGCGCTGGCACAGAACACGGACGAACTGGTCTCGCGCATCCGCGACAGCGCGTACGGCGACGACCTCTCGGCGGCGGTCGACGAGTTGGAGCAGGCCGAGAGCCTGATCGGATTCGAGCGCGCGCTGGAGGCGGCGCTGCTCGAATACTCCGACAGCCTCGGGTACGTGTTCCCGCTGTCGGTGACGCCGATCATCTCGTACATCCTTGCGAAGGAGCGCGAAGTGGAGAACATCAGGGCGATCGCCCGCGGCCGCGAGGCCGGCCTCGACGCGGAGGAGATCGAAGAGGAGCTCGTGATACTATGAGTCAGGAGATCGCCGTCATCGGCAGTCCGGATTTCACCACCGGGTTCCGCCTCGCCGGCGTCCGCAAGTTCGAGAACGTCCCCGACGAGGAGAAGGACGAACGGCTCGACGACGCCGTCGAGCGGACGCTGTCCGACGACGACGTGGGCATCGTGGTGATGCACGCCGACGACCTCGACTCCCTCTCCCGGAACGCCCGGCGGGCGGTCGAGACGAGCATCGAGCCGACGCTCGTGACCCTCGGCGGCGGCGCGGGCAGCGGCGGACTGCGCGAACAGATCAAACGAGCTATCGGCATCGACCTCATGGAGGAAGATTAACGAATGAGTCAGGCAACACAGGAGACCGTCCGCGAGGACGGTGTCATTCAGAGCGTGAGTGGTCCGGTCGTGACCGCCCGCGATCTCGACGCCCGGATGAACGACGTCGTCTACGTCGGCGACGAAGGGCTGATGGGCGAAGTGATCGAGATCGAGGGCGACCTCACGACGGTTCAGGTGTACGAGGAGACCTCCGGCGTCGGCCCCGGCGAACCCGTCGAGAACACGGGCGAGCCGTTGACGGTCGACCTCGGTCCCGGCCTCCTGGACACGATCTACGACGGTGTCCAGCGGCCGCTGGACGTACTGGAGAGCAAGATGCAGAGCGCCTTCCTCGACCGCGGCGTCGACGCGCCCGGCATCGAGATGGACAAAGAGTGGGAGTTCTCCCCCGAGGTCTCGGTCGGCGACGCGGTCGAACCCGGCGACGTCGTCGGCGTCGTCGAGGAGACGGTCACGATCGACCACAAGGTGCTCGTCCCCCCGAACTTCGAGGGCGGCGAGGTCGCGAGCGTCGAGGAGGGCGCGTTCACCGTCACCGAGACGGTCGTCGAACTCGACAACGGCGAGGAGATCACGATGCACCAGGAGTGGCCGGTGCGCGAGGCGCGCCCGTCGGCGGAGAAGAAGACGCCGCGGACGCCGCTCGTCTCCGGACAACGCATCCTCGACGGCCTCTTCCCCATCGCCAAGGGCGGGACGGCCGCCATCCCGGGTCCGTTCGGGTCCGGGAAGACGGTCACCCAGCACCAGCTCGCGAAGTACGCGGACGCGGACATCATCGTCTACGTCGGCTGCGGCGAGCGCGGCAACGAGATGACCGAGGTGATCGAGGACTTCCCCGAGCTGGAGGACCCGACGACCGGCAACCCGCTCATGGCCCGGACGTCGCTCATCGCCAACACGTCGAACATGCCCGTGGCGGCGCGCGAGTCGTGCATCTACACGGGGATCACCATCGCGGAGTTCTACCGCGACATGGGGTACGACGTGGCGCTCATGGCCGACTCCACCTCGCGGTGGGCCGAGGCGATGCGCGAGATCTCCTCCCGGCTCGAGGAGATGCCCGGCGAGGAGGGGTACCCGGCGTACCTCGCCGCGCGGCTCTCGGAGTTCTACGAGCGCGCCGGCTACTTCGAGAACATCAACGGCACGGAGGGCTCCGTCTCGGCGATCGGCGCGGTGTCGCCGCCGGGCGGCGACTTCTCCGAGCCGGTCACCCAGAACACCCTCCGCATCGTGAAGACGTTCTGGGCGCTCGACGCCGACCTCGCGGAGCGGCGTCACTTCCCGGCGATCAACTGGAACGAGTCCTACTCGCTGTACAAAGACCAGCTCGACCCGTGGTTCATCGAGAACGTCTCCGACGACTGGGCCGAGGAGCGCCAGTGGGCGGTCGACGTGCTCGACGAGGAGGACGAACTGCAGGAGATCGTCCAGCTCGTCGGCAAGGACGCCCTGCCGGAGGACCAGCAGCTGACGCTCGACGCCGCGCGGTACCTCCGCGAGGCGTACCTCCAGCAGAACGCGTTCCACGACGTCGACACCTACTGCCCGCCGAAGAAGACGTACCTCATCCTCACCACCATCCACGCGTACTACGACGAGGCGTTCAAGGCGCTCGAGGCCGGCGTCCCCGTCGAGGAGATCACGGCCATCGACGCCGCGCCGCGCATCAACCGCATCGGCGTCCAGGAGAACTACGAGGAGTACGTGGCGGAGCTCAAAGAGGAGATCGCGGAGCAACTCCGGGAGCTGTACTAATGAAAGAGTACCAGACAATAACCGAGATCAGCGGTCCGCTGGTGTTCGCCGAGGTGGACGAGCCGATCGGCTACGACGAGATCGTCGAGATCGAGACGCCGAACGGCGAGACCAAGCGCGGACAGATCCTCGAATCCTCGGAAGGGATCGTCGCCATCCAGGTGTTCGAGGGGACCACCGGCATCGACAAGAACGCGTCCGTCCGCTTCGTCGGCGAGACGCTGAAGATGCCCGTCACCGAGGACCTCCTCGGGCGGGTGCTCGACGGCTCCGGCCAGCCCATCGACGGCGGGCCGGAGATCGTCCCGGACGACCGCCACGACATCGTCGGGGCGGCCATCAACCCCTTCTCGCGGGAGTACCCCGAGGAGTTCATCCAGACCGGCGTCTCCGCCATCGACGGGATGAACACGCTCGTCCGCGGGCAGAAGCTGCCAATCTTCTCCGGCTCAGGCCTGCCGCACAACGACCTCGCGCTCCAGATCGCCCGACAGGCGACCGTGCCGGAGGAGGCCAGCGAGGCGGGCTCCTCGGACGAAGCGAGCGGCGAAGCGCCGCGGGCCGAAGATGAGGGCGAGGGCGGGTCGGAGTTCGCGGTGATCTTCGGCGCGATGGGGATCACGGCCGAGGAGGCGAACGAGTTCATGGAGGACTTCGAACGCACCGGCGCGCTGGAGCGCTCCGTGGTCTTCATGAACCTCGCGGACGACCCCGCCGTCGAGCGGACGGTCACCCCGCGGATGGCGCTGACGACCGCCGAGTACCTCGCCTTCGAGAAGGACTACCACGTGCTGGTCATCCTCACGGACATGACCAACTACTGCGAGGCGCTGCGCGAGATCGGCGCGGCGCGCGAGGAGGTGCCGGGCCGGCGGGGGTACCCCGGGTACATGTACACCGACCTGGCGCAACTGTACGAGCGCGCGGGCCGCATCGAGGGCCGCGACGGGTCGGTCACGCAGATCCCGATCCTCACGATGCCCGGCGACGACGACACCCACCCGATCCCGGACCTCACCGGCTACATCACGGAGGGGCAGATCTACGTCGACCGCGGGCTCAACAGCCAGGGCATCCAGCCGCCGATCAACCCGCTGCCGAGCCTCTCGCGGCTGATGGACGACGGCATCGGCGAGGGCCTCACCCGCGAGGATCACGCCGACGTCTCCGACCAGATGTACGCCGCCTACGCCGAGGGCGAGGACCTGCGCGACCTCGTGAACATCGTCGGCCGCGAGGCGCTGTCGGAGCGCGACAACAAGTACCTCGACTTCGCGGACCGCTTCGAGACGGAGTTCGTCGATCAGGGCTTCGACACCAACCGCTCCATCGACGAGACGCTGGACATCGGGTGGGAGCTCCTCTCGATGTTCCCGAAGACGGAGCTGAACCGCGTCGACGAGGACCTCATCGAGAAGTACTACCTCGAAGACGAGGCCGAGAGCGAGGACGAGGCGGAGGCCGTCGAGGCCGAGGCCTGAACGGTCACTTTTTCGCTTGGGCGGTCGTTCGCCCGCCGACGCGCCGTCCCTCAGAACCCGAATACGCGCTCTTCGCCGGCCGGCACGGGTTCGAGGTTCGTGTCGGCGAGCACGCGGTCGCGCCAGATGGCGTACGTCAGGAGGTTCCACGACTGGCGGCCGGCCTCCTCGGTGGCCTCCTTTCGAAGCCGGTCGGGTACGAACTCGGGCAGTTCGTACTTCTCGAAGGCGTCCGCGAGCGCGCCGCCCTCGCGGTAGCGCCGGTACGGGAGGACGCCGGCTCCCTTCTCCTTGTGCGCGTCGTAGCCCGGGAGGCGCTTCTCGACGAGGTTCTTCAGGAGGTACTTCGGCGTCAGGTCGCGGATGCCCCGGAGCCCCTGGATGTACCGACGGTCGGCCGGCACCGACAGCGAACAGCGCACCATCGTTTCCGTCTCGTACGGCGAGACGAGGGGCTTCCCGTGGGCGTGGGCGAGCTGCCGGTACCGCCCGCCGTTGCCGTGGCTGTAGAGGCTGAAGAGGTGGGCGAACTCCATCCGCTTTCCGAACGACCGCGCGTCCATGCGCGCGCTGACGATCCGGTTCTGCGTGTAGTCGGCGAGCCGCCGACAGCGCTGGGCGACGAGGTCCTCGCCCACGAACGCCGCGACGAGCTCGGGTTCGACGTACTTTACGATCTGCTGGTAGTACGACTCGGGGTCGGACGGACTTCGGTTGAGCTGGTCGGACAGCGTCAGGAGGGTTCGAAGGCGGTCGCTGATCGGCTTCGGCCCCCGGGCGGCGGCGATTCCGACGCCGGGCAGCGACAGCGCCGGTTCGAGCCACGAGGCGATCCGCGCGCTCTTTATATCCATCCCGAACAACGTGTCCGCGCCGATGGAGGAGACGTACGTCCCCGCCTCGCCGTGGCGGATCCCCTGCTCGACGAGGACCGACGGGAACGCGTATGACGGCGAGCCGTGCGCTTCGATCCCGGCTTCGGTGTGCGCGAGCACGTCGTCCTCGTCGAGCATGAGCTGTCGGAAGTTCGCCCCGAGCAGGTCGGCCGCCTCCTCCGCGTACTCGATCTCGTAGGCGTACTCGGGCGAGTCGATTCCGACCGAGAGCGCCGGGACCGACTCGTCGAAGTAGGTGTGCGTGAGCGTCGAGTCCACGCCGCCCGAAAAGAGGTTCACGACGCGTTCGTCGCCCGTCGCCGACGCGAGCACGCCCGCGAGCGTCTCGTCTACCACCTCCTCGGCCTCCGACGGCGGGACCGTCTCGTCGACCCGAAGGCGGTCGGTGAGCGTCGTCTCCCACTCGTTCGGCTCGCCGCTCCACCGGAGCCACTCGCTCTGCCCGAGCAGGCGGATGCCGGTGACGAGCGAGCCCGGTCCGAGCGGCCCCCGGTAGAGCAGGTGATCCGCGATGGCCCGGCGGGGGACGGTCCGATCCTCGACCGAGAGGTGAGAGAGCGCCGTCCGGAAGTGGTCCGTGACGACCGCGGTTCCGTCGGAACCTTGGAGGTAGTAGAGTTCCCGCGTCGTCGTCGGGCTTCGGTACGCGTACACCGCCTCGGCGTGGTCCCCGTCGACCGCGACGTGCGCGACGACCGCGTTCTCGGCGACGCGGCCGATCCGCTCCTGGGCCTCGGCGACCGAGTCGACGGTCCGAACGAACCGCTCCAGCGCGTCGAGATCGAGCGCCGAGACGAACCACGGGCCGTCGTCCGTCTCGACGACGCGGACCCGCGGATCGGAGAACGAGACGATGAGTTCGTCAGCCATGTGTACCCCGTGACGGACGGAGGCCATTATTATGCGTCGAGTAAAGAAACCGCGACGACGGTTCGCGAACGGTTCGCTCGCGGGCGTCGAAACCGGCCGCCCGCCCGAACCGTCGTCGCCGTCTCGGACTGTAAAAGATTATCTGTCCACGTCGACAAACCCACCGTAATAATGGCCGAAGACGTCAAACCGACCCGCAAGAACCTCATGGAGATCGAGGACCGGATCGAGCTCTCCGAGCGGGGTCACGACACGCTGGAGCAGAAGCGTGACGGCCTCATCATGGAGTTCATGGACATCCTCGATCAGGCTCAGGAGGTGCGGGGCGGCCTCAACGACGACTACGAGCGCGCCCAGCGCACGATCAACATGGCCCGCGCGATGGAAGGCGACGTCGCGGTCCGCGGCGCGGCCGCCGCGCTCAAGGAGCACCCCGAAATCACGACCCAGTCGAAGAACATCATGGGGGTCGTCGTCCCCCAGATCGAGTCCAGCCGGGTGAAAAAGAGCCTCGACCAGCGCGGGTACGGCCTGCTCGGCACGAGCGCGCGCATCGACGAGGCGGCGGAGGCGTACGAGGACCTCCTCGAATCCATCATCCTCGCCGCGGAGGTCGAGACGGCGATGAAGAAGATGCTGGAGGAGATCGAGACAACGAAGCGCCGCGTGAACGCGCTGGAGTTCAAGCTCCTGCCGGACCTGTACGACAGCCAGGACTACATCGAGCAGAAGCTCGAAGAGCAGGAGCGCGAGGAGATCTTCCGGCTCAAGAAGATCAAGGCGAAGAAGGAAGAAGAGGAGAAGGCGCAGAAGGAAGCGGACGAGGCCGCCGCGAAAGAGCCGGGAACGGTCACCGCCGACGACTGAGCGGCCGTCCGCCGCCGGCCACCCGACAATCACTTTGCGACGCCGGCTCCTCTCTTCGTCATGGATTGCCCGCACTGCGAGACGACGGCGGTCCCGTTCGCGGTCCCGGCGGACGTCCGAGCGCACGCGCCCGACGGCTCCGATCGCGCGGCGATCTGCCCGACCTGTCTCCGCGTCTATCCGACCGACGAGGACGCCTCGAATCCCGATTTTTCACGGATCGGCGACTTTTTCCCCGGCGGGGAGGCGGGGGCGACGGCGGCGCTGCTCCTCGGCCTGCTCGATTCGCTCGCGCTCAACCGCGCCGCCATCGAAACGCTCTGTGCGCGCGCGGAACGCGCGGGAGCCGATCCGCTGTTACTCCTCGATCGGCTGACCGCGGCCGACGTCGATCCCCACTTCGACCTCGAACGGCGGCGGGTCCAGCTCGAAGGATCGCTCGAGTGATCGGAGGGGGAGTGCGTCTCGCGAGGCGAAGAATCATTCTAAAAAACGTATTTAATTAATAGAAAATATTGCCGCATAAAATGGGTTAATACTGATCGAATATCTAATACGACGACGATGGAAACCGTCCGAGCCGAACGGGTTCGATACCGGCGGGACGAAGCCCGGCGGCTGGCGCGGACGGACATCCACGAGATACTCGGGAACGACCGCCGTCGTCGCGTGATGGAGCGGCTTCGTCGGGACGACTTCCTCGCGCTTTCGGACCTCTCGGCGGCGATCGCCGCGGCCGAGGCGGGTGAGTCGCCGCCGCCGCGCCGCGTTCGGCGGAGCGTGTACGCGTCGCTGCACCAGACCCACCTGCCGAAGCTCGATTCGATGGGCGTCGTCGCGTACGACGCTGACGCGAAGGTCGTTCGCTACGAACCGGGCGCGGAGCGGGTGATCGCTGCCATGGACGCCGTCGAGTCGACGGGCACCGTCGACCGCTGGGCGTGGTCCTACCTCGCCCTCAGCGTCCTCGCCCTCCTCTCGTTTCTGGCTCACGTCGCGGGCGTGTCGACGCCGACGTTCCTCGCCACCCACCACTGGCAGGGGATCGTCCTGAGCGTGCTCGCGGTCTCGGCGGCGTACCACTGCGGCCGTCGCCGGAGCGTTCGTCGGTGACGGTCGGGGTGGCTCGGCTTATACGCCCGTCGAGTACCGCAGAATCCCCGCGACGCCGCCGAACGCGTCGTAGAGCTGTTCTCCCTTCTCGAAGTCGGTGCTGATGAACTTCGTCTCCGTGCCGCGCTGTTCGGCGATCCCCATGAGGTGTTCGATCAGGTCCTCGCGCTCTACGACCTCCGCGGTCGCCCCGTTCGAGCACTCGTGCTCCGGCGTCGAGTGCCGGCGGTCGACCACTTCGAACTCCTCCTCTCCGTCGCACTCGTAGACGACCACGTCGCGTCGGAGATCCTCGCTGAGGAGAAGCCGGTCCACGGAGCCCATGACGAGGTTCTTCCGGGTCGCCTCGAACCCGTAGGTGGCCTCCTCGCCCGTGTGGAGCTTCTCGAAGAACTCCTCCATCTGGGCCTTGTCCTGCATGATCTCCTGGTCCGCCAGCACGTCCTGCGCGGCGTCGACGAGGTCGTACAGGCCGGATTCGTCGGTGTAGGCGACGTCGAACTTCCCGACGACGTTGTCCTGAATCTCGTGGTGGAGGTACCCGCCCTCGAGGAACTCGTCCTTCGTGGGCGAGGGGCCGCCGACGAGTATCCCGTCGAGTTCGTGGCGCTTCGGGACGAAGAGATCGTTCGCCATCTCCGCGACCTCCTGGTAGAAGTTGTCGATCGCTTCGAGCCGCAGGCGGGCGAACCGCTGGGCGGACTGGCCACCTTTCCGCTGTTTGCCGGGGACGAGCGACGAGGTCGACTTGACCGGCTCGACCCGCTTGCCCTTCAACCAGCCGACGTTCGCCTCGCGCCGGTCGAGGACGACCAGCCCGAAGAGGCCCTTGTCGGCGAGCATCTCCTCCAGCGGCTCCGTGAGGAACGCCGAGTCGCAGTGGTAGCGGAACGACTCGACCGGCTGCGGCGGGCTTTCGAGCGCCTTCGTCACCATGGTCGTCTGTCCGCCGCCCGAGTTGACCGCGCCGCTGAAGAGGACGATCCCGTTGTCCGGCGGGAACGTGTCGTAGTAGCGCAGGCGATCTTTGATGCTCGTGAGCGCGTCCTGGACGTTCGTTCGGGTCTGCTTCGATTTGATGTTGCTCGCTTCGCTGTGTTCTTGGATCACGTGGTCGACGACGTCGGAGATCTGCTTGTCGGGAGGGATGTAGATCGTGACGAGCTGGGTTCCGGAGCCCTCGTACTCCTGGAGCTCCTCTATGACCTTCCGGAACTCGTACTTCCGTCGGTCCTCACCCGCATCTTCGGCGTCCGTACTCATTGCTCCTACTAGCCCGGCCGGCGGGTAAGTAACCTTTGACTGTCGCCGCGAGCCGGAAACGCGGCCGTTCGACGCCGTTTCGGACCGCGACGACCCTCCCGAAGATTCGAACCGATCGCGCGCGCCTCGGGATCGAGGAAATATATTTATGTAGTAATGACCAACACTGTGACCAATCACCCATGGTTCGCGTGTACGCGGTCGCGAGTGCGAAAGGCGGCGTCGGGAAGACGACGACGGCGGCGGCGCTGGGTGCGGTCCTCGCCGCCGGGGGACGCCGGACCGCCGTCGTCGACGCGGACGTCGGGATGGCCAACCTCGGGGGGACGCTCGGCGCCGACGCCGACGCGGCGACCGTTCACGACGTGCTCGCGGGGCTGGCGACGCCCGGGGAGGCGACGTACGAGGGACCGGCCGGTCTGTCGGTCCTGCCGGGCGACACCGATCTGGCGGCGTTTCCCGACGCCGATCCGGCCCGCCTCGGCGAGCTCATCGACGCGCTCGCGGACCACGACTTCGTCCTCGTCGACACCGGCGCGGGGTTGAGCCACGACGCGGCGCTCCCGCTCGGGCTCGCGGACGGGGTGCTCCTCGTCTCGACGCCGGACCGGACCGCGCTCCGCGACACGGCCAAGACCCGGGACGTCGCGGAGCGGCTCGGCGGTCGGATCGCGGGCGTCGCGCTCACCCGCGTCGATCCGGAGGGGTTCGACGCCGTCGCGGTCGGCGAGCACCTCGACGTCCCCCTGCTCGCGTCGATCCCGGAGGACCCGTCCGTCGCCGCCGCCGCGGACGCGAGTGAGCCGCTCCCCTCGTACGCGCCGGACTCCCCGGCGGCCGAGGCGTACCGAACCCTCGCGAGCGAACTCGTCGGCGAGGCCGTCCCCGCGACGGTTCTCACCGACGCGGGCGAGACGCCCCGCTCCGACGGCGGCGACGGGCCGTCCGTAGCCGCCCCGTCCGACGACGACTCGGCCCCCGGGGAGCCGCCTTCCGACGGCTCGCCTTCCGCCGGGACCGCCGAGACCGCGCCGGTCGAAGAGGCGGGGTCGCCGACGGACGGCGCGTCGAGACGATCGGCGGTCGGGGACGACGGAGGCGGCGGTCCGAACGACAGGGACGATGCGGGCGACGGCGCAGGCGACGTCGACGACTCGGACGCCGGAGCGGCCGACGGCGCGGACGACGCGGGCGTCGGCGGAGATCACGAAGCCGACGCGAACGGAGAGGACGACGCGAACGACGGCCGCAGAAAAGGTTTCCTCGGACGACTGTTCGGGTGAAACGGGAAGCTCTTTTACCCGCCTGTTCGGACACCCGGTATGGCGAACGACGACACCGCAATCCCGTTCTGGTGGATCGTGCTGTTTCTGCTGTTGGCCCTCGGGTTCGGCGTGGCGACGCTGTACGCGGTCGGCGGCAGCATCATCGATCCCACCGCGGTCGCCCTGCCGGTCTCGTTACATTGAGGTCGGCGCTTCGACGCCCAGGGCGCCCAGCGCGTTGGCCACCGTCGCCCGCGACGCGTTGACGAGCGCCAATCGCGCGTCGCGGCGGTCGCCGTCGGACCCGAGCACCGAACACTCGCGGTAGAAGGCGTTGAACGTCTCCGCGAACTCGCGGGTGTACGTCGCGACGACGTGCGGTTCGAGGTCCGCCGCGGCCTCCTCGACCACGGCCGGGAACCGGGCGATCGTCCGGAGGAGCGCGACCTCCTCCGCGGTGTCGAGAACTGACGGGTCGACGTCCCTGCCCGCCTCGAACCCCTGCTTTTCGGCCTCCGCCAGGATTCCGCAGCAGCGGGCGTGGACGTACTGCACGTAGGGCGCGCTCTGCGCCTCGAAGTCGAGCGCGCGCTCCCACTCGAAGGTGATCGCCTTCGTGGGCTGCTTCGAGACGATGTCGTACCTGACGGCCCCGATGCCGACCTGCCGGGCGATCCGCTCGATGTCCTCCTCCGCGAGGTCGTCGTCGCGGATGCGCGAGTCGAGGCGCGCCTCCACCTCGTCGCGGGCGCGGACGACGGCCTCGTCGAGCAGGTTGTCGAGGTCGATGCCGGTCCCCCGCCGCGTGCTCATCTTCCCGTCCGGGAGGTTCACGTACGAGTAGATCGCGTGCGAGAGCTGGCCCGTGTCGTTGCCGAGGATCTCGAGGGCGGCCTTCAGCTGCTCGGCCTGCAGCTTGTGGTCCTCGCCCAGCACCGTCACGGCGCGGTCGTAGTTCGCGAACTTCCACTCGTGGTGGGCGAGGTCGCGGGTCGTGTAGAGCGTCGTCCCGTCCGACCGGAGGAACACGAGCTTCTTGTCGATGCCGAACGCGTCGAGGCCCAGCTGCCAGGCGTCCTCCTCGTAGACGGCGTGCTCCGATCCCTTGAGCCGGTCGACCACTTCGTCGGCGCTGCCGTCGCGGATGAACTCCGTCTCCTTCACGAACGCGTCGAACTCGGCGGGCAGGCGTTCGAGCGACTCGCGCATCCCCGAGAGCACCTGATCGACCACGCGCTCGACTCGGTCGTAGGTCTCGTCGTCGCCCGCCTCCAGCCCCCGCATGATCGACTCGATCTCGGCTTCAGCGGCCTCGACGTCCTCCGGGTCGGCCGATTCGAGGTACTGGTTGCCCTTGCGGTAGTAGCGCACGAGGTCGTAGTCCGCGCGTCGGCGGTCCGGGTCGGGGAGGTCCGACTCGTCGAAGGTCTCGTACGCCCACGTGAACACGGCGACCTGCCGGCCGGCGTCGTTGACGTAGTAGTGGCGCTCGACGTCGTAGCCGGCGAAGTCGAGGACGCGGGCGACGGCGTCCCCGAGGATCGGGTTCCGCGCGCGCCCGACGTGGACCGGCCCGGTCGGGTTCGCGCTCGTGTGCTCGACGACGACGCTCGTGTCCGTGTCGGGCAGGCGGCCGTATTCGTCGTCCTGCGCGGCGTCGAGCGTGTCCGCGAGGTACGCCTCCGAGGGGTGGAAGTTGACGTAGGGTCCCTGCGAGTCGACCCGCGACAGGTACTCGTACCCCTCAGTGTCGATCTTCGACGCGAGGTCGGCGGCGATCCCTGGCGGCGGCGCGCCGACTTCGCCGGCCAGTCGGAAGGCGACGCTCGACGCGAGCGTCGCGGGCACGTCCTCCGGCGGCTCCTCGATCCCGAGGTCGTCGGTCGGCAGCCCCGCCGCCGACAGCGCGTCGGCGAGGGCCGCTTCGACCTCCGCCCGGAACTCTCTGAACATGAGAGGTGGTTTTCGAGCGGCGGGTAAAGGGATTTCTAACCCGCCGCCGCGACCGACGGACTTAGGCCGGCGGTGGGCGTACCGACGGCACGTCTCCTTCGTCCACGACGCGGCCGACACACCACCATCCCATATTTGGGATGCATCTCATTTCCGCCACGCTTATACCGCGCCCGTCCCATGATACTCACATGTCAGAAACTGTAACGGCGAGGGTCGTCGGACACGACGAACTCGCCGCGCTGAAGCTCGTCGCCCTCGACGGCGGGCTGGCCGGGCCCGTGAAAGTCTCCTGCGCGGGGCTCGCGGATCGGCTCGACGCCTCGAGCCAGACGGCTTCTCGACGGCTCCAGCGCCTCGACGAGGCCGGGTTCGTCGAGCGCGACATCGTGAGCGACGGCCAGTGGATCACCGTCACGGACGCCGGCGAGTCGACGCTCCGGCGGGAGTACGAGGACTACCGCCGTATCTTCGAAGAGGAGGCGACGATCTCGCTCGCGGGGACCGTCACCGGCGGCATGGGCGAGGGGCGTCACTACATCTCCCTGCCGGGGTACATGGAGCAGTTCGAGGAACGCCTCGGCTACGCGCCGTTCCCCGGGACGCTCAACGTGTCGCTCTCCGCCGAGAGCGTCCGCGCCCGCGCCGGGATGGCGTCGCTCGACGCCGTCCCCATCGACGGCTGGGAGGACGACGAGCGGACCTTCGGCCCGGCGACGTGCTACGCGGCGACCGTCGAGTTCGACGGGAAGGCGTACGACCGCGCCCACATCATCGTTCCCGAGCGCACCCACCACGACGAGAGCCAACTCGAACTCATCGCCCCGATCAAGCTCCGCGACGAACTCGGCCTCGCGGACGGCGACGCGATCGAGATCCTCGTCGAGGGGGCGTGAGATGACCCAGCACACGGACGCGGAGGGCCCAACCGGGATCGACTCTGACGACGAGACCGAGGCCGGCTCGGTCGACGCCTCCCCACCCCGACGGGACGGCGTGTCCGCCGCCGCGGCGGCGTTCCGCGCGGGCGACCCCGTTTTGATCCACGACTTCGACGACCGCGAGGGCGAGACGGACCTCGTCTACCCGGCCGACGCGGTGACGCCCCGGGACGTCGCCCGGCTCCGCAACGACGCCGGGGGGCTGGTCTGCGTCGCCTTGTCGCACGAGGTCGCGGAGGCGTTCGGCCTCCCCTTTCTCGACGAGACGATCGACCACCCGAGCGCCGCGAACCACGACCTCGCCTACGACAGCCGCTCGTCGTTCTCCCTGCCCGTGAACCACCGCGAGACGTTCACGGGCGTCACCGACGAGGACCGCGCGCTCACCATCGCGGAACTCGCCGCCGCCGCGGACGCGGTCGACGCCCGCGACGGGTACGACGCGGACGACTTCGCCGCCGAGTTCCGGTCGCCGGGACACGTCAACCTCCTGCGCGCTGCGCCCGGCCTTCTGGCGGACCGCCGCGGTCACACCGAACTCGGCCTCGCGCTCGCCGACGAGGCCGACCTCCCGCCCGCGGTCGTCGTCTGCGAGATGCTCGACGACGAGACCGGCGCGGCGCTCTCGAAGGCGTCCGCGCGCGAGTACGCCGAACGGTACGGGCTGCGCTACCTCGAAGGGGACAGGCTCGTCGAAGCGCTGGCCTGAGCGCGGCCTCCCGACTCGCGGTCACGGTCCCTCCCTCCGGTCCCGCTCACAGATCGCGCCAACTTCGCGTCGGCGTCCATCCAAGCACCCGCTCCGCCTTCTCGACGCTCACGAGGCTCTCGTGGCCGTCGAGTTCTCCCCGAACCTCGACCCCGGGGTACGCCTCGCGCGCGAGGTCGGCGCTCGGCGCGCCCGCGGGGCGTTCCGAGTCCATGCGTTCGTCCTCTCGCCGGGTGGACGAAAATCCTGCCTTCGCGGCTGTTTCTCATGATTTATGCTCTCGGCCGCGAATGGCCAGCGTATGGGCTTCGACGACATGGACGTGGACACCATCTGGATGGACGGCGAGTTCGTGGACTGGGACGACGCGCAGATCCACGTGCTTAGCCACGGCCTCCACTACGGGACCGGCATCTTCGAGGGCGTCCGGTGTTACGACACCGAGGAGGGTCCGGCGATCTTCCGCTGGGACGAGCACCTCGACCGGTTCTACGCCTCCGGAAAGCCGTACGACATGGAGATCCCCTTCGACCGCGAGGAGCTGACCGAGGCGACGCTCGAACTCCTCCGGCGGCAGGATCTCGAAAGCTGTTACATCCGCCCCATCGCCTTCTACGGCTACGACAGCCTCGGTGTCAGCCCCGGCGACTGCCCGGTGCAGGTCGTCATCGCCGCCTGGCCGTGGGGGACGTACCTCGGCGAGGACGCGCTGGAGGAGGGGATCAAGGTGATGGTCTCCTCGTGGCGCAAGCACGCCTCCAGCCAGATTCCGACGAACGCGAAGACGACGGGCCTCTACGTCAACAGCCTGCTCGCGGGCGAGGAGGCGCGCAGGCACGGCTACCGCGAGGCGATCGTCCTCAACAAGGAGGGGAACGTCGCCGAGGGCCCCGGCGAGAACATCTTCCTCGTCCGCGACGGAACGATCTACACGCCCGGTCTCTCCCAGAGCATCCTCGACGGCATCACCCGCGACACGGTGATCGAACTCGCCCGCGAACGCGGCTACGAGGTCGACGACACCGCCGTCATCAGCCGCGGCGAGCTTCACACCGCCGACGAACTGTTCTTCACCGGCAGCGCCGCCGAGGTGACGCCGATCCGGCAGGTCGACAACGTGGAGATCGGCGGCGGGAGCCGCGGGCCGGTGACGGAGGAGTTGCAGTCGGCCTTCTTCGACCTCGTGGAGCGTCGGACCGACGACCACGAGGAGTGGTTCACCTACGTCTAGGAACCGTCGCCGTCGGCCCGCGGCCGGCGGCCGAGATCTTCGACCCCTTCTTCGGTGACGTTGATCGCGACGCCCTCGTCCGTCTCCGCGAACCCGGCGCTCAGGATGCGCGTCAGCGCCTCCTCGACCTTCTCGCCGGTCTCTTCGAGCCGCGCCGGTTCGACCTCGATGACGAACCCGGTCGTGATGTTCGGGGCCGTCGGCATGAAGAGCACCTCCTTGCCGTCGTCCGTCTGCTTTCCGGTCTTGAAGGCGGTCATCTTGATGCCGTTCCACGTCTCGATCCGGACGGGCTTTTGGAGGTCGTCCGTGCCGGTGAGCGCCGTCTCGACGGCCAGCTTCGACGCGTTGTACACCACGCGGATGAGCGGCACGCGGTTCATCGCGTTGTCGATCGCCTCTTCGAGGAGCCGGCCGACGGTCGTTCGCATCAGGTAGCCGACCGAGAAGACGAGCATCACGAACACCACGATGGCGACGAACACGCGCGCTCCCGGCGGCTGCACCTGGTCTATGAGCGGCAGATCCGCGATCTGCCCGTACAGCCAGTTGAGAACGAGGACGATGACGATGATCGGGACGAGAACGATGAGGCCGCTTGCGGCGTCTCGTTTCCACGTGGACATCTGTGACCGATATGTGCGTGGGGGACTAATGAGGTCTTCTACCGCCGACCGCGCCGGACCGTCGCGCGCTCACCGCCCGCCGTCCGCGGCGCGCCCACCGCCCGACGATCGCGAACCGGTTCGCGGCGGCGCTCACCGCCCGGCGACCGCCCGGAGCGCGAACGCCAGGTTCTCCTTTCGCTCCCTGACGCGCCGGTAGAAGTACGAGAACCACTTCGCGCCGTAGGGGGCGTACTGCCACACCTCGTACCCCTGCGCGGCGAGGTCGCGCTGGGCGTCCTCGCGCACGCCCATGAGCATCTGAATCTCGAAGGGCGTGCCGTGTTCCTCGTGGAGGTCGATGGCGTGCCGGATCATCGCCGGATCGTGGCTCCCGACCGCGACGCCGCCGTCGAATCGGTCGAACACGAACTCCAGATCCTCGCGGTACGCCTCGTCGACCTCCCCTTTCTTCGTGTAGGCGATGTTCGACGGCTCGTCGTACGCGCCCTTGACGAGCCGAACCTTCCCCGGAACGTCCGCCAGCCGGTCTAGATCCTCGCGGGTTCGCCGGAGGTTCGCCTGCACGCAGACGCCGACGCCGCCGTCGAACTCGCGGGCGAACTCCTCGTAGGCGTTCAGCGTCGCGTCCGTCGTCGTGTGATCCTCCATGTCACACCAGACGAACACGTCCCGCTCGCTCGCGTGCGCCACGATCTCGCCGAAGTTCCTGCGAAACACGTCCTCGCCCACGTCGAGGCCGATCTGCGACGGTTTGACCGAGATGCACGCGTCGAGTCCGGAACCGGCGATGTCCTCGACGAGCCCGCGGTACGCGGCGGCGTCCTCGTCGGCGGGTCGTTGTTCGCGGTAGTGTTCGCCGAGGAGGTTCAGGATGACCTTCACGCCGTCTTCGTTCGTCCGACGCGCGTGGTCGAGCGCCACCGCCGGAACCTCTCCGGCGACGAATCGGCTCGCGATCGGCGGGATCATAGCGGAGATGGTTCCACCCGCCGATTAAGCGTATCGCTCTTCGAGGACGCGTTCCGCCGTTCCCGTCCGTCGCTCTTTTGCGCCCTCCGCGCCGTTTCGTCGCCAGAAACCGTCGGAACTTAGACCCGAGCGGTCCGATTCCGGCGCATGGTCGTCTCTCTCGTACTGAAGGCGCTCTGGGCGATGTTGCCCGCGTACGTCCCCAACAACGTCGCGGTTCTCGCCGGCGGCGGCCGCCCCATGGACGGCGGCCGGACGCTCGGCGGCAGGCGGCTCCTCGGCGACGGGAAGACCTGGCGCGGCACCGCCGTCGGGACGCTCGCGGGCTTCCTTCTGGCGCTCGGGCTGAACGCCGTCAACCGGCGGGCGTCCGAGCGGCTCGACGTCTCGCTCCCCGAATTTCCCCCCCGGGCCGGCCTCGCGCTCGCGCTCGGCGCGATGGTCGGCGACGTCGGCGCGTCGTTCCTCAAGCGCCGAACCGGCCGCCGGCGCGGCGCGTCGTTCCCGGTGCTCGACCAACTCGACTTCGTCGCCGGCGCGCTCGGCCTCGCGCGACTCGTCGCGCCCCGCTGGTTCGCCGGCACGTTCTCGCGTCCGGTCCTCGCCGCCGTGGTCGTGATCACGCCCGCCCTGCACGTCGGGACGAACGTGATCGCCTACGCCCTCGGGCTGAAGGACGAACCGTGGTGAGCGGCCTTCGCGCTCCGCGTCGGCGTCATCGGCGTGGGCGCGCCGACCCCGTCCACGCCGCTTTCGTTCCGCGGCGGCGTCACCGCGACCGCATCGCCGCGCCCTGCAACCGGCCCGCTTATACCCCTCCACGGACCCACACCCTGCAATGGCGAATCAGGATCTCATCGAGGCGCTGCGCGACGCCGACGCCGTGCGGTACGGCGAGTTCGAACTCTCCCACGGCGGCACGAGCGACTACTACGTCGACAAGTACCTCTTCGAGACGGACCCGCGGTGTCTGCGGCTCGTCGCGGAGGCGTTCGCGGCGCGCGTCGAGGGGACGAAGCTCGCCGGAGTCGCGCTCGGGGGCGTCCCGCTCGTCGCGGTCACGAGCGTCGAAACGGGCCTCCCGTACGTCATCGCCCGAAAGAAGGCGAAGGAGTACGGCACGGCCAAACGGATCGAGGGGCGACTCGACGACGGCGAGACCGTCGTCGTGCTGGAGGACATCGCGACCACCGGAAAGAGCGCCCTCGACGCGGTCGAGGCGCTGCGCGAGGCGGGCGCGACGGTGAACCGGGCGCTCGTCGTCGTCGACCGCGAGGAGGGCGCGCGCGACCTGCTCGCGGATCACGACGTGGAGCTGGAGGCCCTCCTCACGGCGTCGGACCTCCTCGCGGAGGCGTAGGGATCGTCCGCCGATCCTCACGGTGCGCGCCCGCACCCGTCCCGTCGACGCGCCGGGAACGCCGGGAACGCCACGGACGTGCCCAAATTCCCTCGTTCATATATCGAAGTATTCATAATTGTGCGAACGCGAGGTCCGCGGCATGAACAGGGCGGAGAAGGCGGCCCTCCAACTGCAAGCGGTCGCCGTCCTTCGGATGCTAAAGGAGACGCGGACGTACGACGAACTCTCGGCTCTCACCGGCCTTCCGGCCGGCGACCTGAACCGATACGTGAACGGCCACGTCCTCCCGGGGACGGAGCGCGCCCGCGAGGTGGTCGAGGGGATCGGCCGCGAGGCGCTCGCGGGCGAACTCGAGGCGCGCGTGGCGTTCGACGAGGAGGGGTACGTCGACAACTCCGGCGTGGTGTTCGACCAGCCGTTCCTCGACCTCGTCGCGCCCGTCGCGGCCGACGCGTTCGGCTTCGAGCGTCCGGACGTGGTGCTGACGGCGGCGACCGACGGCATCTCGCTCGGGGCGGCGATGGCGAGCTACTTCGACGCCCGGCTGGCGTACGCGAAGAAGTCGAAGGAGACCGCGGTCGAGGAGTTCATCGAGTCCCGCCAGCGGCTCGCCTCCGGCATCGAACTCACCTACTACCTCCCGTCGCGCGCGCTCTCGTCCGGCCAGCGGGTGCTCGTCGTCGACGACCTCATCCGCTCCGGCGAGACGCAGGAACTGCTCCTCGACATCGCCCTGCAAGCCGACGCCCGCGTCGTCGGCGTGTTCACGCTCATCGGCGTCGGCGACGAGGGGCTCGAACGCGCGGCGGAACTCACCGACGCCCCCGTGGCGGCGCTCACGTCCTTCGAGTGAGCCCCTCGCCGACCGCGCCCGCTTCGACGATTATGCGCAGCCCGGTGTACATCTCCGTGCTTCTGGATGAAAATACTTAAATAAGCAATGCAGGTATGACCAACATGGCGATCACGGAAGCCCTCGAACGACGCTTCGACTTCGAGGGGCACGACACCGACCTGCGGACCGAACTCGTCGCGGGCGTGACGACGTTTCTCGCGATGTCGTACATCGTCGTCGTGAACCCCGCCATCCTCGCGGAAGCGATCGAGATCCCCGGATACGAACAGGGCGAGGTGTTTCAGATGATCGCCATCGCGACGATCCTCGCGTCGGCCATCGGGACGCTCGTGATGGCGCTGTACGCGAACCGGCCGTTCGGCCTCGCGCCGGGGATGGGGTTGAACGCCTTCTTCGCGTTCACGGTCGTCATCTCGCTCGGCATTCCGTGGCAGACTGCGCTCGCCGCGGTGTTCGTCGAGGGAATACTCTTCATCGTCATCACCGCGGTCGGCGCGCGAAAGCGCATCATCGAACTGTTTCCCGAACCGGTCAAGTTCGCCGTCGGGGCCGGCATCGGCGTCTTCCTGCTCTTCATCGGGCTCCAGGAGATCGGGATCGTCGTCGCCGACGACTCCACGCTCGTCACGCTCGGCAGCGTGGCCTCGAACCCCTCCGCCGTCCTCGGCGTCGCCGGCCTCGCGCTGACGCTCGTCCTGTGGACGCGCGGGGTGACCGGCGCGATCGTCTTCGGCATCCTCTCGACGACGGTCGTCGCGTGGGCGCTCACGCTCGCGAACGCCGTTTCTGCCGGGACGCTCGTCCCCGAGGACGCCGCCGCGGCCGTTCGATCCGGCGGCGCTGCGGGCTTCGTCTCCGACGCCCAGTTCGACATCTCGCCGCTGGCCGGGGCGTTCGTCGAGGGCCTCCGCGACGTCGATCCGCTGACGTTCGCGCTCGTCGTGTTCACGTTCTTCTTCGTCGACTTCTTCGACACCGCCGGGACGCTGATCGGCGTCGCGCAGTTCGGCGGCTTCCTCGACGAGGACGGCGACCTCCCCGAGATCGAAAAGCCGCTCATGGCCGACGCGGTCGGCACCACCGCCGGCGCGATCCTCGGCACGTCGACCGTGACGACGTACATCGAGTCCTCGACCGGCGTCGAGGAAGGCGGCCGGACCGGCTTCACCGCGCTCGTCGTCGCCGGGTTGTTTCTCCTCTCTTTGCCCGTCGTTCCCCTCATCTCCGCGATTCCGACCTACGCCTCGTTCATCGCGCTCGTCGTCGTCGGCGTCATCATGTTTCAGGGCGTCGTCGACATCGACTGGCACGACCCGGCGTGGTCGGTCTCCGCGGCGCTCACGATCACCGTCATGCCCCTCACGTACTCCATCGCCGAGGGGCTCGCCGCTGGGATCATCAGCTACCCGGTCGTCATGGCGGCGAACGGCGATGCGGGCGACGTCCGCCTCGGCCAGTGGGTGATCGCCGCGGCGCTCGTCGGGTACTTCTACGTCCAGACGAGCGGCATGCTCGCCGGCGCGGTCTGAGCCGCGCCGATTCCGTCCGCTGTGCGGCCCCGCCGACGATCGAGGCGCTTTCTCTCACCGGTCGCCGGAGCGTACCACAAAAGTTTCAACAACTGGACTATCTTCTCCGCCCGTGAACTCCTCGCTGCCACCGCGGCGCTGGCTCCTTCGCGGGCTGGCGCTCCTGGCCGTCCTCGCCCTCCTCTCGCCGGCCGGCGTCGCCGCCGTCACCGACTCGTCGTCAGACCACGCCGACCTCCAGCGCGGGACGATACAGAGCCCCGCCGACGGCGAGACCGTCGTCTCCGTCCAGGGTTTCCACTTCGAGGGCCGAGACTCCGAGAAGAAGCCGGCTCGCCTCGTCTCCGTCGGCGAACGGGGGGAGACGGAGTGGGTGTACAACGGCTCGAAGCGCGGCGCGACGTGGTTCTACGACGTGGATCCGATGCCGAACGGCAACCTGCTCGTCACCTCCACGAAGCCCGGAACAACGCTCGTGTACGAGTTGGACCCCGAGACGAAAGAGCGCGAGTGGGAGGAGGAGTTCGACCTCGAAGACACCCACGACGTGGCGCGGCTGAGCGAGGACGAACTCGTCGTCGCCAACATGCGCCAGTGGGACGAGGGGTACGACACGAGCAACGATCGGGTCTTCGTCTACAACCGGACGACGGGGGAGATCACGTGGGAGTGGTACTTCAAGGATCACTACCCCGAGTCGACCGACGGCGGGATGAACGAGGACTGGAGCCATGTCAACGACGTCGACGTGCTCGACGACGAGCGCCTGCTGCTCTCGCCGCGGAACTTCGATCAGGCGATCATCGTCGACCGCGAGACGGGTGAGATCGAAGAGCGGCTCGGCGAGGACGACGACCACGACGTGCTGAACGAACAGCACAACCCCGACTACCTCGAAAGCGAGGACGGCGCGCCGACGATGCTCGTCGCCGACTCCGAAAACGACCGCGTCGTCGAGTACGCGAAAGAGGACGGGGAGTGGACGAAGACGTGGGAGGTCGGCGGGCCGGGTCAGCTGAACTGGCCGCGCGACGCCGACCGCCTGCCGAACGGTAACACGCTCATCACGGACACGCTCAACCACCGCGTCATCGAGGTGACGCCGGAGGGCGAGATCGTCTGGGAGTACTACGCGACGTGGGGGCCGTACGACGCCGAACGCGTCGAACACGGCCCCGAGTCGAACGGGCCGACGATCGCCGACATGGAGGCGCAGGGCACCTACGACGTGCGCGGCAGCGCCGGACTCCGGCCCGGAACCGGCGACAGGCTGCCCTTCGCCGTGCGGGTGGAAGCGACGTTCTCGGAGACGCCGCTCGAAGGGCCGATGGTCGAGTTCGCCCGGACGTGGTCGCACGTCACCCCGTGGATCCAGCCGACGTGGATGACCAGTTGGGACTTCGCGTTCGCCGTCTTCGGCCTCCTGACCGCGCTCGGCTGGGGCGCGGTCGAGGTCGTCTACCAGCGGCGTCGGCTCCTCGACCGCGCCCGGACCGTCGCCGCGCGAATCCGAGCGTGAGGCGCGGGCGTTCGGGGGCGCGTCGGGACGCCGAGGGGCGCGAGCGGCGCGCTCGGGGCGCACACTACCGTCGCATTCTTAACGCGCACACCCTTACGTGCCGCCGATGTCGCAACTCGTCCTGTACGAACTCGACGGCTGCCCCTTCTGCGCGAAGGTGAGGAACAAGCTGGCGGAACTCGGACTCGAATACGACTCCCGAACCGTCCCCCGCGCCCGCTCGGAGCGGACCGAGGTGAAGGAGATCAGCGGACAGACGGGCGTCCCGGTGCTCGTCGACGAGGAACACGGCGTCGAGGGGATGCCGGAGAGCGACGACATCGTCTCGTACCTCGAAGAGACGTACGGGTCGGGCGTCGAAAACGCGGCGTAACGCCTACCCCTCGACCGGTTCCCGCGCCCGCTCGCGGATGAGATCGCGGATCTCGTCGGGGTCGTCGATCCCGGCGAGTTCCTCGCAGCTGACGAGGGCGGTTCCCTCGACCGCCTCGCGCTTCGAACGCTCCTCGGTGAAGTAGACGGAGCGGGTCCGCGCGACGCGGCTGATCGAGGACATGATCCGCGCGCGCTTTTCGGCGCTCCGCGTGAACGCCGAGTGGCCCGTCAGCAGGTTCTCCTCCTTGCGGTCGCTGTCCTCGCCGACCGCCTTGAAGGGCGCGCGGGCGGTCGGGTGGACGGTAAAGCCCGCCCGCGTCAGCACGGAGACGACGTGTTCGTCGTCGGGGTCCGCGGCGGGCGCTTCGGGCGTCGGCTCCGCGTCGCGGACCTCCTCCGCGCCCTCCATCACGTCGACCGGACTGCTGAACGGACGCTCGAACAGCTCTTCGAGGTGGATTGCGACCTCGATGCTGGCGTTCATGCCGTCCTCGTACTTTGAGACGGTCCGGCGGGAGACGCCGAGTTCGGTCGCCAACCGCCCCAGGCTCCAGCCGCGACGCTCGCGCTCGTCGGCGAGCAGGTCGCCGTCGATGTTGACGTAGAGTCCGCCGGGTGCCGCGTAGATGAGCGGCGGGACGCCCTCGACGAAGAGGTCCATGGCGGTGTCGGGGTTGAGTACCGGCACGCCGTGGCGGAAGTAGACGACGCCCGGCTTGAGGTCCTCGTCGCGGGTTCTGAGCCCGACGACCATCGGCGTCGCCGACAGGTACAGCCCGAGCCGGCGCATCTCCGCGCCCGTCTCGCCGTCGAACGCGTCGATGTTTCCGAGGATCTTCACGAGGACGAGGTCCTCGCCGCGTCGGGCGGCGAGGTCGAAGCTCTTCGGTCTGATCGCACAGCGGTCGCTCACCGCGAAGCCGGCGTCGCGCAGCATGGCTGCGACGTTTCCGACGAGAGCGGACCGGGACATACCGGATAATAAGCCGTTCCGCGCATATATGTGTTGTGTCGGCCGTTCGGAGCCCCGTCTCCCGATTCGTTCCGCGAGCGGGAATAGAGTTAAATACCGGAGTCGAACGCGAAAGCGCCTTTTCGCCCGACAGGCTACACCACGCCATGACGGTCATCGGTCTCGACGACACGGACTCCCGCGAGCGGGGGATGTGCACGACGTACGTCGCGACGCGCGTCGCCGAGGCCGTCCGCGGGGCCGGCGGCCGGGTGCGCGAACTGCTCCTCGTCCGGCTCAACCCGGCGGTGGAGCACAAGACCCGCGGGAACGCCGCGCTCGCGATCCACGCCGACATCGACCCCGACGAGGCGTTCGCGCTCGCCGCCCGCGAGCTCGACCGCCTCGCGGAGACGGACGACGCCCGAACGAGTCCGGGCGTCGTCGTCGCCGACGGCGATCCCGCGGCAGTCCCCGACGCCGTCTCCGACTTCGCGCGCCGCGCGGTTCGCGAACTGCACGCCGTCGACGACGCCGTTTCGCTGCTCGACGCCGCCGGCTACCGCCACCGCGGTTGGAAGGGGGGCCGCGGTCGGATCGGCGCGCTCGCCGCCGTCGGGGCGGACGCGGCGTTCGACGAGTGGACGTACGAGCGCATCTCCTACCGCGAGCCCGGCCGCTGGGGCACCCCCCGCGACGTCGACGACGCGTCCGCGTTCTCGGCCGCGGCGGACGGGTACCCGGCGGTCTGGGACACGGTCGATCGGGTCGAAGGGGAACTCGTCTGCGTCCCGCACACGCCGTGTCCCATCCTCCACGGCGTCCGCGGGGACGACCCGGACGCCGTCCGCGCCGTCGCCGAAGCCATCGACGGCGAACCCGCGGAGCGGACGGCGCTGTTCCGGACGAATCAGGGGACGGACGCCCACCTCCGCCCCGGAACGCTCGACGGAGTCGGATCGTCGGCGAAACGCGGGAAACGCGGCCCAGCCTCCCCCGAACCGGTCGAGGACGGTCGCGCCTACCGGCTCACGGGGACCGTTTCGGACGCGCCTAAAACGCGGCCCGGCGGACACGTGTTCCTGACGCTCGTCGTCGACGGGGGAGACCTCCCCTGCGTGGCGTTCGAGCCGACGAAGCGGTTTCGCGACCGCGTCCGGGCGCTCCGCTCCGGCGACCGGGTGACCGTCTGCGGCGAAGTCCGCGACGGGACGCTCAAGCTGGAGAAATTCGCCGCGCGCGCGCTCGTGCGGACGAAACTGGTCACGCCGGACTGTCCGGACTGCGGGCGAACGATGAAGAGCGCTGGCCGGGGGCAGGGGTACCGCTGCCGCGAGTGCGGAACGCGCGCGCCCGATCGGGTCGAGGCCCCGCTCGATCGCGACCTCGACCTCGGGTGGTACGAGGTCCCGCCGTGTGCCCGTAGACACATCGCGAAGCCGCTCGTCCGCGGCGGCTTCGACGCGCCCGTCCACCCGGAGCGGTAGGGTCGGCATGTCGGACGCTTTCGCCCCGTTAGCCTCCGTTTACGGCGTCATAACGGGTCCGTTAACCGGAACGTTGCGCCGCGCGCCGCCGCTTAGGCTCTCTATACCTAAGGGACTCCCGAGCGGTTGTCTCGTCGTGAAGTGCGGGCTTCGGCGGTCGGCGTCGGAGCGGCCGGGAGCTAATCCACATGAGTGCCCCTGACAACACAAGCGAAGTCGAAGCGACTGGCGCGTACCGCGATGCACTCGACCGCTGGCCGGTGTTCGACGTCGAGTTCGTGCTCGAATCGGACGACCACGGCCGCGACCAGTGCACGCTGTATCCGCGCGAAGCCTCGGAGGAGGAGATCCTCACGAGCTGGATCTCCGCCGACGAGGGATCGTTTGTCAGCCTCGTCGACGTCCGATAACCGCGACCCGCACGGAACAGTTGCATTCCCCCGGTCGCGCGCTTCGGCGATCGAAGCCGCGCGACCATTCCCCTTTCCCTTACCCTTTGAGCCCGCTCCCGGTGAGCGGCACGACCACGTCGTCGTCGGCGTCGACGACGCCGCGTTCGCGGTACTCGCGCAACGCCGCGGGCGCGACCGCGCAGGTCGGTTCGACGTAGAAGCCGCGGTGGTGAAGCCGGTCCAACTCGCGCTTCGTCGCGTCCGAGCCGACCGCGATCGCGTCCCCGTCGGTCGCCGTTATCGCCTCTCTGATCTCCGCCTCGCGGACGGGCGCTCGAATCCGAACCCCGTCGGCGACGTCGTTGTTCCCGGCGGCGTCCTCGGAGCCGTGCAACTCGGCGGCGATCGGCGCGTACCCCGCCGCCTGCGCGCCCAGGAGTCGGGGCATCCCGTCCGTCCACCCCGCGTCGAGGAGCGCGCGGAACCCGCGGTAGGCCCCGAGAAAGAGCGTCCCGTGCCCGAGCGGCGCGACGACCGCGTCGGGGACGGACCAGTCGCGCTCCCGTGCGATCTCGTGGGCGACGGTCGCGGTGCCGGCGAGGAACGCCGGGTTCCACGCGTGGCTGGCGTACCACCCGTCGCCGGCCCGGACGGCCTCGACGCAGGCGTCCGTCACGTCCTCGCGCGATCCGTCGACGCGGACGGGCGTCGCGCCGGCGCGCTCTATGGCGCGGAGCTTCGACGCCTTCGCCGACGCGGGGACGTACACGTCGGCGTCGAGCCCCGCCCGCGCCGCGTAGGCGGCGATCGCGGCCCCGGCGTTGCCCGAGGAGTCCTCGATCACCTTCTCCGCGCCGAGTTCGACCGCCCGGGAGAGCGTCGTCGTCGCGCCGCGGTCCTTGAAGCTCCCGGTGGGGAAGACGTACTCCAGCTTGAACGAGGCGTCCCACGCGGGCGCGTCGACGAGTGGCGTCATCCCCTCGCCGAGGGTGACGCGCGGCGCGATCGGGACGAAGTCCTCGAACGCCCAGAGGCCGCGGCGACCGTCGACCGACGCGGGGTCGGGCGCGGGGCCGTCGGGCCGGGGTTCGTCGGCGAATTCGAGCGGCGCGCCGCACTCGCACCGCCAGCGATCCTCGTAGCTCCGTCCGCAGTCGGGACACGCGAGCGCTGTTGGCACGAGCGGACGGAGGCGGGCGGTGGACCAGAAGCTGGCGGTTCTCGATCGATCAGGGGGAGTCGGCGTCGGACGATCAGTAGGTGTCGACCTCGGTGCCGACGGAACAGACGTACTCGCCGGTCGCAACCTGCGGCAGCCGACGGGTGCGCCAGAACACGCCGTCGTTGTCGGCCGTCACGCGTCCCTTCAGCCGGCCAAACACGTCCGTGACCTCGAACAGCGTCTCCCCGGCCCGCACGCTGTCGCCGAGATCCTTCCGAAAGTCGACGAGGCCGCCCGTCGGCGAACCGTACTGGTCGAACCCCTTCGCGCGCGTCTGGCGCTCCCGCTCGACGTCGCCGTCGAGGAAGCCGTAGCGTCTGAGGACGTTGAACACGCCGCGGACGCCCAGCCGGATGCTCTCGTCGTCCCAGCCGACGCAGCCGCCGAGCTCCGGATCGATCGTCGGGATGCCCTGATCGGGGCCGACGCGGGCGAGCTGCCCCTCGGGCCCCTTCTGGTCGAGGACGTACCCGCAGCCGAACGTCTTCGCCAGTTCGAGACACTCGCGGTGCAGTCGGTGTCGCCGTCCGCAGCGCACCCGCACCTCGTTTATCATCCGGCTCGTCGAGCCCTGGTGGAGGTCCAAGACGAGATCCGCCCGCGTCGCGACGTCGAAGGTCGCGGCCGCGATGCGCTCGCTCGACGTCCCGTTCTCGTCGCCCGGGTACGTCCGATTCATCTTCGTGTCGTCGACGGGGTTGCGGTGCTCGGCCACCTGAAACGCGTGGTAGTTGACGATCCCGACGACCAGCACCGTCCCCGCCACCTCCGTCGGATCGAGCCGCGGGACGACCCGTCGGACGACGCCGACGCCGTTGAGTTCGTCGCCGTCGCTCGCCGCCTGCACGTACAGCGTCTTGCCCTCTCGCTCGCCGTTGATGACGGCGACCGGCAACCCGATCGGGCTGCCGTCCCGGGATTCGCCCACCTCTAATCGGCCCGTATCGACCTCGCCTGGGGCCGCGCTCGCGCTTCCGAGCGTCGTCATTACCCGATTGACGAACGCGGCCGCCTTTAGGGGTTCGGTCCCCGCTCGCAGTCGTGCGGTTCCGGTCGAGCCTGCGAAAGATTTATGATATTGTGCTTATATTTCGTCACAAATGTGGACCGAGTCGACGTTCCGTGACGCCGAGGAGGGGGTCACGCTCGGCGCGGTGCTCTCGCGGCTCAAGCGGAACGGGTGCAACCTGCTCGTGACCGGCGCGGTCGCCGAGACGGCCTCCGCCCGGGCGACTCGGCGCTTGCTCGGCTCGCCGACCGAGCACCGCGAACGGATCATCGTTCTCACGGACTCGTCGAGAGACCTGCTCGACGAACGGCTCCCCGCCGGCGTGACGCTCGATCACCCGCACGTTCGACTCGTCGACCGGCGCGGCGGGGAGCGATCGTGCGTCAGAAAGGGATCGGGTGCCGACCCCGCCGCGGGAGACGATTCGCTGGCTCATCTCCAGCGTCAGCTCGTTCGGTTCGTCGGCGAACTGGACCACGAGTCTCTGTCGCCGGCGACGCTCCGGCTGTCGCTCGACTCCCTCAGCGCCGTCCTCGAACGGTACGACGAGGAGACCGTCGTGCGGTTCCTCCGCGTCGTCACCGCGCTGGTTCGCGGCGCGCGCGGGATGGGACACTTTCACCTTCCGCTCCCGGACGACGACCCGCAGGTTCGGTCGCTGGCACCGCTCTTCGACGCGCGCGTCGAACTCCGTCGGCGCGGGTCGATGCAACCCGAACAGCGTTGGCACGTCCCCGAGTACGGCGTCACCGAGTGGGTAGGAATATGACGTCGGACGACGCCACCTTCGCGGCGGTGCGGTTCGAGGCGCTCTCCGATCGGCCGGGAATCCGCCTCGTCGACGACATCGAGAACGCGCGCTTCGAGGTGTACGCGGCGGATCCGATCGACCCGACGGAGACGCCGTCCGACGACTTTCTCTTCCCGATCGACCTCGCGGTCTCCTTCTCGACCGCGACGCTGACGATTCCGAAACTGTCCACCGTCGTCGTCCGCGACGCTGACGGACGGACGGTGTCGCAGTCGTCGAATCGCGAGGAGGTCGCGCTGGAACCGGGTTCGTACTGCGTCGAGATCACCACCGCGCCGGTGAAGCTGTACGTCGCGGTCGAAAGCTCCGTCGCCGTCCGGTACGACGACGGCCGGACGGTTCTCGCGTTCGCCGGTCCCACGCCGGTGACGATCGGCGCGCGGTCGTTCCACGAGAAGCCGGCGGGGACGGTGACGACCCCGGCAGATCCGGAGTCGCTGATGGACGCGGTGTCCTTGCTCGGATCGGCCCTGCAGACCACCTCGCCGGAGCGCTCGTTCCCGACCCTTCGCGGGCACCCGCCGCTCTTCGAACTCGGCGACCGCTTCGAGGTGCCCGATCGCGTTCGACCGCCGGACACGGGCGTCGAGATCGTCCTCCCACGGCGACGCGACGCGGTCTTCGCGTCGGCGTCGCTGGCGTACTACCTCGGCGCGGCGGTCGTCCCCGGAACAGAACCCCGGCTTCGGGGCGACGGGTGGCAGCACCCGTTGGCGGACGGGGTCGACCTCGAAACGGGCATCGGGCGGGCGCTCCGGCAGGCGTTCTTCCTCGACTGTCTCGCCCGGACCGAGGGGTACTACCCCGTCGATCTCCACGAGCGGTCGGTCGTCGAGCGCGCCTTCGACCTCGACTTCCCCGCGCTGTACGAGCTGGCGCTCGACGAGCGGCTCGGGGAGTACTTCTCCGTCCCGTTCGACGACCTCGAACCGCACCTGCCGGAGTGGAGCCTGACGACCGACGTTCGGCCCACCCCGGAGAACGTCGAGATGCTGCCGTTTCTCGCCAACGACCTCTCGCTCATCCGGTGCCCGTCGGAGGCGGCGGAGCCGCCGAAGCCCGAACCGCAGGCGGTGACGGACTTCCTCCGCGACGGGCCGGCAGCGGCCGCCGCGGGCGACTTCCTCCGGAGCGAGGGGGAGGCGGCCCGGATCGACCCCGACAGCATCGTCCAGCCGCGGTCGACGGAGACGATGGAACACGCGTGGGTCGGCGACGGGTACCCCCTCGGGACGAGCAAGGCGACCCCCGAGTCGTACCGGCGGCGGCTCACCCGCGACGTGACGGAGCGGACGAGCATCGAGATCACCATCGTCTGCAACGACGAGGAGATGCGCGACGAGGGCGTCGTCGCGGACCTGTACGGACAGCGCGACCTCCTCCAGTTCGACGTGGAGATCCACCACGACCTCTCCGTGGCCGAGATGGAGGCCCTGCTGCGCGAGCCGACGAACTTCCTCCACTACATCGGCCACGTCGACGACGACGGGATCAAGTGCTCGGACGGCTTCCTCGACGTCCGCTCGATGGAGGGCGAGGTCGCCGTCGAGTCGTTCCTCCTGAACGCCTGCCGGTCGTACCAACAGGGCCACGCCCTCATCGAGCGCGGCAGCTACGGCGGCGTCGTGACGCTCGTCGAGGTGGCGAACCTCCCGGCGACGAAGCTGGGACAGCTACTGGCGCGGCTGCTGAACTGCGGGTTCAGCCTGCGCTCCGCCATGTCGGTCGCCAAAGAAGAGGTGCTGGTCGGACACCAGTACATGGTTCTGGGGGACGGGGGGACGGTGTTGTGTCAGAGCGAGAGTGGTGTCCCCGCCGTTGTTCATGTAAGCACTGACGAAGAGAACGAACAACACTCAGTTCATATTCGATACTACCCGTCGCAACACTTTGGTATTGGTTCGCTTATGATCCCCTATATTAATGACTCTTCTGTGTATTACATAGGAACAGGAGATACCGAGGAATTTGAAATATCAACTGAACAGTTAATAGAGTTCCTTGATCTAGAGATATTACCACTGAAGATTAAAAACTCTCTATACTGGTCAAACGAAGTATGCAAAGACGATTTCGTTTAGGGTCCGTTGATTGCGCCAGCGTGATTCGCCACCGTCGTCCCCGCCTGCGACACTAACAACGTCATCGCGAACAGGACGCCGATCATTCGTGGGTGCTCGCGCAGGTACGCCCGCAATTTCTGACTCATGGTACGTCCGGATACTCTCCGCAGGTGAAAATTAATTTATTTAAATAAATCATTCAATACAGAATTTAATCGAATACAATAAATATTGGACAACATAACATCTCCGTACCCGAACTGTTTTGATCGACGGCTGAAACACCACTCACATGCAGAAACGGGACGTCGGTGCGTTGACGGCGTTCCGACAGTTCTTCGCGCTCCGCGGCGACGTGCTCGTCCTGTCGGTTGCGATGTTCGCGTTCAGCCTCGGCTTTCAGATGACCGGCCGCTACATGCCGCGGTACATGAGCGTGCTCGGGGCGGGGCCGGTCGCCATCGGGCTCTACGGGACCGTGGGGAACCTCATCAGCGCCGTCTACCCGTACCCCGGCGGCGCGCTGTCGGATCGGATCGGTTCGCGCGTCGCGCTCACGCTGTTCGGCCTCGCCTCCACGCTCGGGTTCGTGCTCTGGTTCTTCGCCGAGGCGTTCGGAATCCTCACCGTTCCGGCGCCGTCGGCCGGTCCGCTCCGCCTCGACCCGATCGTCCTCCCCGTCGGCGTCTTCCTCGGACTGTTCCTCTCGCAGGCGTGGAAGTCGTTCGGGCTCGGCGCGACGTTCGCGATCGTAAAACAGAGCGTCCCGCCGGAGCGCCTCGCGACCGGCTTCGCCAGTACCGAGACGTTCCGCCGGACGGCGTTCCTCCTCGGCCCGCTCCTCGCGGCGGCGCTCTTGGCGTCGTTCGCCTTCGAGACGGGATTCAGGTACGTCCTGCTCGCGGCCGCCGGCTTCGGTCTCGTCGCTACCGTCGCACAGCACGTCCTCTACGACGCGTCGGAGGACTCGCTTGGGAAGTCGTTCGCCGGCGTCGGGGCGCTCCTCTCCGACCTCCGCGAACTGCCGCGGCCGCTGCGCCCGCTGCTCGTCGGCGACACGCTCGTCCGCTTCGCCAACGGGATGGTGTACGCCTTCTTCGTCATCGTCGTCGTCGACTTCCTCTCCGTCGGCGTCGCACTCCCGGCCGTCGGGAATCTCAATCCGGACTCGTACTTCGGCGTCCTGCTCGCGCTGGAGATGGCCGTCGCGCTTTTAGTGATGGTTCCGGTGGCGAAGCTCGCCGAGCGCGTCGGCCTGAAACCCGTCGTCGCGCTCGGGTTCGCCGTCTACGCCGCGTTTCCGGCGCTGCTCATCGCGTCACCGCCGAACGCCGCCGTCCTCGCGGCGCTGTTCGCCTTCTCCGGCCTCCGGTTCGCGGGCCTGCCGGCGCACAAGGCGCTCATCGTCGGACCGGCCGAGCGAAACGAGGGCGGTCGGGTCGTCGGCTCGTACTACCTCGTGCGGAACGCGATCGTCATCCCGAGCGCGGCCGTCGGCGGTCTCCTCTACGACGCCTCGCCGACGCTCGCGTTCGGCGTCGCGACCGCCGTCGGGGTGATCGGCACGGCCTACTTCCTCGTCTTCGGCGAGGAGTTCGACGCGTACGCGTGACGCCCGTCGCCTTCGGCGTGACGCGCGCGCGACAACGATGAAAATTTGATCCCCCGCTCCGATCTCCACCCGTGAGCGACGACGTTCCGGAGCGCCCGCCGGCCCGAGGACTGCTCGACGCGCTGTCCGTCCGCCGAAACGCGAAGATCGGCGCGGCGGTCGGTCTCCTCGTGGCCGTCTCGGCGTACCTCTTCCGGGTGTTCGAGGTGATCGGTCCGTTTCCGGGCACGCAGGAGTTCTTCTTCTTCGGTCCCGGCGTGTGGTTCCTCCTCCTCGCGTTCGTCCTCGCGACGACGAGCGCGATGCTCGTCGCGGCGGCGCTGACGGTCGTCTCGATCTATCGACTCGCTCGGGAGTTGTGAGCGCGGTCGATCGTCGCGGGGGGAGGCGACTCGCCACGCCGACCCGCGGCGTCCCCTACTCGTCGTACTCCTGGGGGTCGCCGGCCAGATCGCCGAGCCGCTCGGCCGCGGCGCGCGTCCCCTTCGCGAGGAGGACGTCTCCCGCGTGAAGCTCCGTCCGCGGGCCGGGCGAAACGACCCACTCGCCGCCGCCTTCCGTCGCCCCCTCGGGCCGACGGACCGCGATGACCCGCATGCCGGTTTCCGTCTTCACCATCCGGTCGCCGAGCGTCGCGTCCGCCAGCGCGCTCCCCGGCGCGACGGTCAGCCGGACGATGATCTCGTCGCTCTCCTCGACCGCGGCGGCGACGACGGGGTGGGTGTCCAGCCCCCGGAGGACGCCCTCGCTGATCTCGAGCGCCGCGTCGCTTATCACCTCCGTCGCGTGCGCGAGGTGCATCAGCCCGCGGAGCGAGATCGGATCCTCGACGCGGCTCGCCGCGCGGAGCGTCCACGCCTCGAACCGCGATTCGAGCGCGTCCATCTCCGCTTCGAGTTCGCTCACCTCCTCGGCGACGCCTTCGCTGTCGAACAGCACCGCGCCGTAGGCGAGGTCGACCGCGAGTTCGCTGATGTTCTTCATCAGCACGATGGAGTCGACGGCGCGTTCGAGGTCGTCGATGGCCGGCTCGGGTGCCCTCGGCGGCTCGTACGGCGCGCCGGTCGCGGTCTCGTACACGGTCGCGAGCCCCTCTTCGAGGCCGCGCAGGAGGACGACGTCGTTCGCCTCCAGCGTCGTCTCGTGGTCCGGGTTCGTGATCCAATCGCCCGCCCGTCGGATGGCGATGACGCGGACGCCCGTCTCCGTCTCCATGTTGATCTCTTCGAGGGATCGGCCGGCGTACGGCGACGCCGGATCGACCGCCCCGCGGACGAGCGTCTCGACGGCCTCCGGGAGCGCCGCGCGCATCGCGTCGGGGAGGCCGATGTCTTCGAGGACGATCTTCGCGATGTCGCCGGCGGCGTCGCTGATCTTCTGGGCGGCCCCGACGACGCCGAGGACCGGCGCGAGCGCCTCCGCGTCGTCGGGCGTCCGCGCGGCCATGAGGAGGCTCATCCGCGCGCGGAGCTGGAGGATCTCCATCCGTTCTTCGAGCGCCAGCACCTCTTCGGCGATGTCGTCGCTGCCGTGCAGCACGGCCGAGTAGGAGAGGTCGATGAGGAGTTCGGCGGTGTCTTTCATCTCCGCGAGAACCTCCTTGACGCTGACCGGCTCGTACGCCACGTCCCCGGGGTCCATACCGCGCAGTTTCGCCCGGGATGGGAAAAGCGCTTCCCACCGACCTTTTGCGCTGCGGGGTGGCGAAGCCACCCCTCGGCAAAAGGTCGATCAAAATCCTCGTCGCTCCCTCCGGTCGCTCCTCGGTCCGCTCGTTCACTCCCTTCGGTCGTTCACTCGCGGTACAAAAACTCGCACACAGCAGCAGCCGGCTGGAGTCCGTGACCTCTCCTTTACGGCGATCTCTCCCGGCGCTTGCAAGCCACCCTCGTAGCGGGATTCTACTGTACGAAAATCGCTTCGCGATTTTCGGCCGACGACTGAACGGAGGGACGGCTCCGCCGCCCCGGAGTGAAGGAGGAGGCTTTTGGTCGAGCTTTTGCCGAGGGGTGGCGAAGCCACCCCGCAGCGCAAAAGGTCGAACGATAACGCTTTTTTGAGAGGGTCTGGAACTGACCACGTATGGCAGACGACGTTAAGCGGGGGCTGGAAGGCGTGCTTGTCACCGAGTCCGAACTCAGCCACATCGACGGCGACGCGGGCCGGCTGATCTACCGCGGGTACGCCATCGAGGACCTCGCGCGCGGGGCGAGCTACGAGGAGGTGTTGTACCTGCTGTGGCACGGCGAGTTGCCCACCCGCGACGAACTCGACGAGTTCGAGGCGTCGATGGTCCCGGAGCGCGCGCTCGACGACCGCCTCCTCGACGTCGTCCGCGAACTCGCCGAGGCCGGCGAGAACCCGATGGCCGCGCTGCGAACGGTCGTCTCCAACATGTCCGCGTACGACGACGAGTCCGGTTTCGACGCGGACCGCGTCGCGGACCGCGAGGCGAACGTCCGCAAGGGCCGCCGCATCACCGCTAAGATCCCCACCGCGCTGGCCGCGTTCAACCGCGTCCGGAACGGCGAGGAGCCGGTCTCCCCGCGGGACGACCTGGGCCACGCCGCGAACTTCCTCTACATGCTCAACGGCGAGGAGCCGGACGACGTGCTCGCCGAGACATTCGACATGGCGCTCGTGCTCCACGCCGACCACGGGCTGAACGCCTCGACGTTCTCCGCGATGGTCACCGCCTCCACGCTCTCCGACCTCCACAGCGCCGTCACGAGCGCGGTCGGTACCCTCGGCGGCTCGCTCCACGGCGGCGCGAACCAGAACGTCATGCGGATGTTGAAGGAAATCGACGAGAGCGACAAGGAGGCCGTCGAGTGGGTGACTGACGCGCTCTCGGAGGGCCGTCGCGTCCCCGGATTCGGTCACCGCGTCTACAACGTCAAGGATCCCCGCGCGAAGATCCTCGGCGAGAAGTCGGAGGAGCTCGGCGAGGCCGCGGGCGACATGAAGTGGTACGACTACTCCGTCGCCATCGAGAAGTACATCGGCGAGGAGAAGGGACTCGCGCCGAACGTCGACTTCTACTCCGCCTCCACGTACTACCAGATGGGGATCCCCGTCGACGTCTACACGCCCATCTTCGCACTCTCCCGGGTCGGCGGCTGGATCGCCCACGCGCTCGAACAGTACGAGGACAACCGGTTGATCCGCCCGCGGGCGCGGTACGTCGGCGACGAGGATCGAACGTTCGTTCCGATCGACGACCGGTAAGGATCGTATCGTCTGCCGTTCTCTCCCGAGAGATCTCTCACCGCTTGCGACGCGTTCGCACATTTACGTCCACCGAGGGCGTCCCTTCGATCATGGGGCGCATCGCTCTCGGAGCGTTCGCCGTCCTCGCGGCGGCGGTGTCGCTCGCCGCGCACGCGTGGTTCGCCTACGCGGCGTCGATTGCGCTGGACGTCGATCCGCTCGTCCTCGGCGGAGCCGTGCTGCTGCTCGTCGTCTCGGCACTCCGACGCGCCTTCTCCGCGATCGAAGCGACCGACCCCGAGATCTGGTCGGTCCCCCTCGGACCGACGCTCGGTCGAATCGTCGGCTTCAACGCCGTCGCGCTGCTCGCGTATCGGCTACTCCCCGCGGCGCTGGTCCGGGGCGGCGTCTCGCTCGTCGTCGGCGCGACGGGTGCGTATCTCGTCCTCGCGACCGCCGAGTCGATCCTCGGGCGGCGGTCTCCCACGTGAGACGCCGGACGCACGTCTCGTCCGCGCGATTTTCGCGGATTTTCGTATTATTTAGCGTATAAAATTTAACAACCGCCGAGGCTATCCCCGTCGGGGTCCAATCTCGGATCGTTTATGTATTCGTCCCCGCGGTCGGTCGAAAACCAGTTCCGCGCGCTCGTCGAGAGCGCCGACGGATACGCCGTCTTCACGCTCGACCGGGAGGGGAACGTCGCGTCGTGGAACCCGAGCGCAGAGTTGCTCGTCGGCTACCGCGACGAGGAGGTGGTCGGCGATCAGCTCCCGTCGCTCTTCCCGTCGGACGCCGAACGGGACGCGATTCTGGCGGATCTCGACCGCGACGCGGCCGAGGAACCGCTCGAACGGGAGGTCTGGTTGCACCGGAAGGACGGAACGCGGTTCCGAGCGCGCGTCGCGCTTCGCGCGGAGCGCGACGACGACGGCTCGTCGCTCGGATGCGTCGTGCTCGTCAGGGACGTCACCCGGCGGTCGGACGAGGCGCGGGAACTCGAACGGTACCGCGCGCTCGTCGACGCCGCGAGCGACGGGATCTACCAGTTGGACTCTGACGGGCGGTTCGTCGTGGTGAACGACGTCATCGCCGCGATCACCGGCTACGATCGGGACGAGCTCATCGGCGCGCCCGCCTCGGTGCTCATCGACGCCGCGGACGTCGATCGCGTGCGAGGCACGATCCGCGAACTGCTCGCGGCCGGGGAGACGGCGTCCGGGCCGATCGAACTCGACGTTCGGACGGCGTCCGGGGAGACGATCCCGTGCGAACTCAGGCTTCGTCTGCTCCTGTCCGACGAGGGGTTCGAGGGGAGCGTCGGCGTGGTCCGCGACGTCTCCCACCGACGTCGCCGGGAGCGCGAGATCCGCCGCGAACGCGAGCTCACGGACCGCCTGCTGGAGACGGTGCCGGTTCCGCTGACCGTCCACGACGCTGACGGCGCGATCGTGCGGGCGAACCGACGCGTGCAGGAACTGTTCGGACTCACGGAAGCGGAGTTCGTCGAACGCCCTCCGATCGAGTACTGGCGGGTGTTCGACCGAGACGGCGAGCCGCTCTCGCCGAACGAGTTCCCCGTCGAACGGGTCCGCGCGACCGGCGAGCCGGTGTTCGGTCAGGAGATCGCGTTCGAGTCGCCCGACGGGGACCGACTGTGGTTCCTTGTCGACGCCGCGGGCGTGCGGGACGCCGACGGGAACCTCGAACGCATCGTCGTCGCGGGGGAGGAGATCACCCGACACAAGCGGTACCAACGAGAGCTCGAGCGTCGACGCGAGCGGGAGCTCGAACGGTACGAGACGACGGTCAACGCGGTCTCAGACGGGATCTACGCGCTGGACGACGCGTCTCGGTTCGTGCTCGTCAACGACGCGTACGCCTCGATGACGGGTTACGATCGCGAGGAGCTGATCGGAAAGGCCGCGGCCGACGTGACGGGCGCGGAAGTCGGCGTCGAAGCCGAGCGCATCCGGGAACGGTTGGGAACCGACCGCGAGGTCGTGACGTTCGAGGCGGACCTCCCCACCGTCGAGGGAACGACCGTCCCGATCGAGGCGCGCCTGGCGTCGTTCTCGCTCGGAGGTGACCGGTACGGACGGGTCGGCGTCGTGAGAGACGTCACCGAACGCCGATGGTTCGAGGGGACGCTCGCCGCCCTCAACGGGGCGACCCGCGATCTGCTTCAGACGGACTCGGCGGACGACGTGTGCGAACGCGCCGTCGACACCGCCGTGGCGCTCCTCGACCTTCCCGGTGCCGCGGTCCTCCTTCTCGACGACGACGGATCGCTGCGTCCCGGCGCGTGCTCGACCTACGTGGTCGACCTCCTCGGGGAGGAGCCGGTGATCGGACCCGACGACCCCGCGATATCCTGGGAGGCGCTTCGTCGGGGGCGGACCGTGACCGTCGACGACGTTCGGGAGTCCACTCGTGCGTACCGCCGCGACACGCCGGTCAGAAGCGGTATCTGGCACCCGCTGGGCGATCGCGGCGTGTTCGTCGTCGTCTCCGAGGAGCGGGAGGCGTTCGACCGTCGACGTCGGCGGCTCGTGGAACTTCTCGCGGCGACGATCGAGACGGCGCTGGACCGCGTCGATCGGGACGCGCGCCGCCGCCGCCGCGAGGAGCAACTGGAGGCGCTGTCGGAGACGTCCGGCGCGCTCTTGGACGCCCAGCGCCCGCAGAACGTCTGCGATCTCGCGGTCGAAACCTCCCGAACGGCGCTCGGCCTCCCGATCGCCGCGATCGCGCTGTACGACGAATCGAGCGGGGCGCTCCGGACGCGCGCCCGTTCGCCGGGGGCGGACGCGGCGCTCGACGACGCGCTCCTCTTCGACCCCGAGGCCGATCTCGCCTGGCGTGCGTACGTCGAAGACCGACTGTGCGTCTTCTCGGAACTTCCGACGTCGGACCCGTCCGACCGTCCGGCGTCCGGCGTGGCGATCCTGCCGCTCGGCAGACACGGCGTCTTCGTCGTCGGGAGCGACGACGCGCCGAGCGACGACGCGACGCTCGCCGACCTGCTCGCCGCCCACACCGAGCCGGCCTTCGCGAAGATCCTCGCGGCGAACGCCGAGGCCGCGCTCGACCGGACGACGAGAGAGCAGCAGCTCGTCGAACGCGAGGCGCTGTTGCAGCGACAGAACCGGTCGCTCGAACGGCTGAACCGCGTCAACACCGTCATCCGACAGATTCACGAGTCGCTCGTGGACGCCGCGTCCCGCCGCGAGATCGAACGCGCGGTCTGCACCCGCCTTTCGACCGCTGGACCGTACGTCTTCGCGTGGATCGGCGAGTTCGATCCCGTCTCGGACGCCGTCACGCCGACGCACTGGGCCGGCGCTGAAGGGGGGTATCTGGATCGGATCCGGCCGACGGCCGACGACGACCCGCGGGGGGATCCGGTCGCGGCCGCGATCGATTCGCGTCGGCCGCAGGTCGTCGACGACGTGCTCGCCGACCCGCCGTTCGAGCCGTGGCGACGCGAGGCGCTCCGGCGCGGGTACCGATCGATGATCGCGCTGCCGATCCTGTACCGCGACACGCTCTACGGCGTGTTGGCGGTGTACGCGGACCGCCCCGGCGGCTTCGACGACCTGGAGCGCGAGGTGCTCCACGAACTGAGCGAGACGATCGCCCACTCGATCGACGCGCTGGAGAGTAAGCGGGCGCTGATCCGCGACAGCGTCGTCGAGATCGAGTTTCGTATCCGCGATCCGGCCGTGTCGTTTCTCGGGCTGACGTCGGAACTGGACGCCGACTTCGATCTCGTGAGCCTCGTCCCGGCTGCCGACGGGCGCGTTCGGGCGTTCTTCACCGTCGTCGGCGCGTCCTCGGCCGACGTCGTCTCGTTCGCCCGCGGGACGCTCGACGTGAGAGACGTCGCCCTCGTCTCCGAGCGCGGCGACGAAGGCCTCTTCGAGTGTCTCCTCGACGAGTCGAACCTGCTCGCCGTGCTGCTCGATCGGGGGACGGTGCCCGAGGCGTTCTCCGCGGCCGACGGCGAGGGTCGGGTCACCGTCACGCTGCCGCGGGACGCCGACGTCCGCCTGCTCGCCGGTGAGCTTCGGTCGAGGTACGCCGAGTCGGAACTCCTCGCCCGCCGCGAGCGCTCCGCGTCGGGCCACGCTTCCCGCGGGTTCGAAACGCGGTTCGACGAGCGACTCACCGACCGACAGCGGGAGGTGCTGCGAACGGCGTACTTCAGCGGGTTCTTCGAGACGCCGCGACTGGTTACCGGCGGGGACCTCGCCGGGCGACTCGGCATCGCACAGCCCACGTTCAACGGTCACCTCCGCGCGGCGTTGCGGAAGCTCCTCGACCTACTGTACGACGAGGACTGATCGACGGCCGCGCCGTCGATCCCTTCCATCGTAGCCCCCCGGCTACCCCGGCGGCTCTCATGCTAGCTGGCACGCTCATGGCCCCGTACCGCGTATCGCGCATCGAGTGGCATGGCTTCGAAGCGTGCGACCACCGAGTGGGGCGTTCCGGGCGATTCGGCGAGCTTCGCGGTGATCGCGGCGATCGCCGAGGTGGAAGGGGTCGATCCGACCGCTCTCGACCCCCTGCTCTACGACGCCGTCGACGCCGACGCGCTGGATCGGCTCTTCCGCGCGTCGGACCGTGGATCGACGCTGCTCGACGGCCGTCTGGAGTTCTCCGTCGCCGAGTACGACGTGACCGTCTTCGGGTGGGGCTCCGTCGCAGTCCGCCGCAGGGACGACGAGTCCGCGCGCACCACCGGGGAACCGACGCGCGAATGACCGCCGGCCGCCGATACAGGTACCGACCGAGAAACGGCGATCGAAACGGTGAAAGACGTGACGCCCTCGAAGACGGACGACACCGACGCGGACGACGGGTGTGCGACGTGCGGGGCGGCGATAGACGCGTCGAATCGGCACCCGATCGCGGCCGACTTCGGAGCCGACGGCGAAATCAGGATCCGCCTGTTCTGCTCGCAGGCCTGTAGGGATCGCTGGAACGCGCCGTGAATCGAACGGCGGCGACGCGCCGCCGAACCGACAACTCAGAGGCACACGAAATGGAAGACACACGGAAGGGAAGTTCACCGAACATCACGGCCACGTACACGGAGTATGTGAGCGGAAACGACGTCATCGCGTTCATCGTCGACGCGGACAACGACCGGGCGTGGGTCCAGTCGACGGTCGCGGTCCCCGTCGAACGCTGATCGCCCGACGAAACGATCGCGACGGCGCGATGGGCCGCACCGCCGAGAGGGTCTTGTCGCTCGCGCCCGTCCTCGGACCATGGACGTGTTCGTCTACGGTACGCTGACGGACCCGACGCGAGTCGCCGCGCTCGTCGACTCGTACGTGTTCGTCGGCCCCGCCCTCCTCCGGGGTTTCCACCCCGTCGAGGGACGGTATCCGACGCTCGCGCCCGGCGGCGAGGTCGCGGGACGGATCCTCAGAACCGAGGAGATCGACGCGATCGACGCCTACGAGGGCGTCGACCGCGGCCTGTACGCGCGCGTCGAGATCCCGTGGGCCGACGGCGGGGCGCCCGACGAGGGAGCGCCGGACGCGGTCGCCGCGTACGTCGGCGACCCGGAACGGCTCGGCGTCGCCGCCTCGGTCGAGTGGCCCGGCTCCGGACCGCTCGCCGAGCGGGTCGAGCGACACGTCGCCGACGCCGGCGCGACCGTACAGCCGATAGATTGATATGGACGACGGACGGCCGACGTGCGTCTGACGCGCGAATCACCGGGCCGCTGTCTCGCGGTTTCACTTTCACTCCGCGTGCCAGATGTTTATATATGCGGGGGTGCATAGGTTCGAGTGCGCGTCACGCGCGTGCATTCCCCCCTTTCCTGAGAACCTCGGAAAACAACGATTAACAATCACCGACAGGTATCTCACGTATGCTCTCGCTTTCGGACGTTCTGGACGCGCGGGATCGCGTCGAGGAGGTGGCGCGGCGGACGCCGTTGGAGTACTCGCACACCTTCTCGGAGTTGTCGGGGGCGTCGGTCCACCTCAAACTAGAGAACTTTCAGCGCACGGGGTCGTTCAAGATCCGCGGCGCGATGAATCGCATCACCACGCTCTCGGCGGCGGAGAAGGAAGCCGGGGTCGTGACGGCCAGCGCCGGCAACCACGCGCAGGGCGTCGCGCTCGCGGCCACGCGCGCCGGCGTGGAGTCAAAGATCGTGATGCCGAAGTACGCTCCGACCTCGAAAATCAAGGCGACCCGGCGGTACGGCGGCGAGGTGGTCCTCCACGGGATCGACTACAACGAGGCGCAGTCGAAAGCCCGCGAGATCGAACGCGAGGAGGGGCGAACGTACGTCCACGCGTTCGACGACGAACGCGTCATGGCCGGACAGGGGACGATCGGCCTCGAAATCCTGGAGGACTGTCCGGAGGTGGAGACGGTGATCGTTCCGATCGGCGGCGGCGGACTTATCTCGGGTATCGCCACGGCGCTGAAAGAACGGGACGACGGCGTCCGGGTGGTCGGCGTTCAGGCCGAGGGCGCGTCGAGCGTCGCGGACTCCCTCAACAAGGGTTCGATCCAGGAACTCGACAGCGTCGACACCATCGCCGACGGGATCGCGACGCGGTGCGTCGGCGAGCGGCCGTTCGAGGTGATCCGCGAGCGGGTCGACGAGGCCGTCACCGTCTCCGACGAGGAGACGGCCGTCGCGCTCACGTACCTGCTCGAACGGAGCAAGACGCTCGTCGAGGGCGCGGCCGCCGTCGCGCTGGCGGCGCTGCTCTTCCGGAAGTTCGACCACGACGAGGGCGAGGTCGTCGTGCCGGTGCTCAGCGGCGGCAACATCGACCTCAACACGCTCACGACCGTCGTCATGCGCGGGCTGGTCGAGACGGGCCGGTACCTGAAGATCCGGACCATCCTCAGGGACCGCCCGGGGGCGCTCGAGAACCTCCTCGAAATCGTCGCCGACCTGCAGGCGAACATCTACGCGATCCAGCACGACCGAACCTCGCGGGACATCGCGATGAGCGACACCGAGGTCGTCCTCGACCTCGAAACGCGGGGCGAAGAGCACGTCGAGCAGCTCCTCTCCGCCCTGCGGGAGCACGGCTACGAGGTCGACGTGCTGGTCTGAATCCGCTCGCGAGAATACCGAGAAACGTGAGGGGATGACCGGGAAAGCGGGCAAGCTTTTCTCCTGCGAACCGTCGGAGCAGTCCGTAGCTCAATACGTACGAGCGCACAACGTGAGCATATGCGACGTATCGTCCAAACCGAGGGCGTTCTCGGCGGCGCTCCCCGGATCGAAGAGACCCGTATCGGGGTTATTCACGTCAAAGAACGCGTGGTCGACGCCAGCGAGGATCCATGAGAGATCTACAAGGAACAGTGTACAAAGAGCACCTGCGTTTTTATATGGCCGGAGACCCTGATTTCGGGCAATGAGAACCGTTGAGTCGACCGCTGTCGACGCGTCCCTTGATCTCGACGCCCTCCTAGGCGTTCTTCGGGAGCATCCGGTCCAACTTGCGATTCTCTTCGGCTCACACGCGACCGAGACGACCCATTCAACAAGCGATATCGATCTCGCGGTCGAATTCGACGCTCAACGCCCGTCTGATCCGAGCTACAACGATACCTTCCTCGGATTGAGTGCTGATCTGAGTGACACACTCGGGACGGATGACGTGGATCTCGTCGATCTTCACGCAGCCTCGCCAGCACTCGCGGAGGCGATCTTCGAGAATGGTGTGCTTCTCATCGGCGATCAAGAGCACGCCGCCGAGCTTCGCCAGCAGGTAACGGCGACTGACACCGAGACGCAGTCACCGCGCGAACGGCTCGACGCGGCGCTGGCCAGGATCGACGCCCATCTTGATAGCGGTGAGGCGAGGGTGCCTGTATCCGGCGAATCGGAGAATGACGGATGACGACTGACGGCTTTCCAGCGGACCGCCTCAACAGGATTCTGACTGCTGTCGAGACCATCGAGGAGAGCCTCGGTGTGCTCGCTCGGAAGCAGCGTCTCAGTCGAGACGAATACAAGTCCGATTCAGATACTCGTGATATCGTCGAGCGTCGGTTCGTGAAGATGACTGAAGCCTCGATCGACATCGGTGCGCTCGACGACTGACTTCGTCGGCGAAGCGACTCGATCAGCGGACGGCCTCGTCGACACCACTGGGACCGCTAGTAATTGCTGGGATGTATGCCCACGAATTGATACACTGACCGTTCTGTTGCAGAATCACGAAGTGATTTATACGTTAGTTCGTAGGATTGCAACAGCATTTCCACGCAGAGTAAGAGGGAAGAAAGCCCTCGAACACTCGATATCCCGCGACCACGGGAAGCCGGTCCTGCTCGCTCGGTTGCGCGGGCTGCGACATCTCTGCCTTCGTTCGCTGGGCTCACGAAGACCACGCTGCGCGCCTTGTTACGTGCCCGATGGATGGATCTAATTTCTCGACCTATTCACGACCGCGCTCTCCCTCCGCCCCTTGGATAGCCCTGTTCGACGGCGAAGGCACGCAGTCGCTGCGTTGACCGGCCGACGGCTCACTCGTACGTCGGGACGTGCCCGCCGTCGAAGAGCAGGTCGCCGCCGTTGAGGTGGCGGGCGTGCTTCGAGAAGCCGAACGCGAAGAGGTTCGCCACCTCGATCGGTCTCATCATCTCCTTCACGCGCGAGCCGCCGAGCATCACGTCCTCGACGACCGCCTCCTCGGTGATGTCGCGCTCGCGCGCCGTATCCGGGATCTGACCGGTCACGAGCGGCGTGCTCACGTAACTCGTCGAGACGGTGAACGCGCGGATCTTCCCTTCGCCCTCGGCGGCGATGGACTGCGTGAGCCCGCGGAGGCCGAACTTGGCGGTGATGTACCCGACCTTGTCCTGCGTCGCGACGTGCCCGTGGATGGAGCACATGTTCCCGACGCAGCCGACGCCGTCGTCCGTCGCGCGGACGTGCGGCAGGGCGAGTTTCGTGAGCAACAGCGGCGCGCGGACCATCACGTCCTGCATCGTATCGTACGTCTCCATCGGGAACGACTCGATGGGGTCGATGTGCTGCACGCCGGCGATGTTCGCCACGTACCGGAGGTCGCCAGCGCCGGCGGCCGTCTCGACGACCCGTTCGACCGCGTCGTCGTCGGTCAGGTCCGCGACCGCCGTCCGAACCGCTCCGCCGGCGTCGAGCGCGTCCGCGAGGTCGTCGGCGAGGGCCGCGGTCTCCGACAGTCCCGCTTCGTCCACGTCGGTGCCGACGACGGTCAGCCCGTTGGCCGCGAGCGCGGCCGCGGTCGCCCTGCCGATGCCGGACGCCGCGCCGGTGACGATCGCGACGCTCTCCGGTCCGAAGCGGTCGTCGTCGAGTCGCAGGATCTCGTCCGCCGTCGGAGTCGCCGTCTCCGTGGGGTCGCGTTCTCCCATGCCGTGAGGGAACGCGAACCGCGGGTATCAAAGTGAGGGCGCTCGCGCCCGCCTCGGGGTGGGCGGCGGCACCCCGCGTCCGCCCCCGCGGTCGACGGACGGTTTTAAGCCGCCCGCCTTCGATCGGCCCCCATGAAGCGAATCGTCAGCACGGACGACGCGCCGGCGGCGGTCGGCGCGTACAGCCAGGCGACGACGAACGGCTCGCTCCTCTTCACCGCGGGGCAGATCCCCCTGACGCCAGACGGCGATCTCCTCGCCGACGCGGGCGTCGCGACCCAGACCGAGCAGGCGCTCGACAACCTGGTGGCGATCCTCGAATCGGAGGACGCGTCTGCGGCGGACGTGCTGAAGGTCACGGTGTTCCTCGGGGACATCGAGGACTTCGAGGAGATGAACGAGACGTACGCGGCGTACTTCGACGAGGAACCGCCGGCCCGCAGCGCGGTGGAGGTGGCGAACCTCCCGAAGGGCGTCGCCGTCGAGATCGAGGCGGTCGCGTCGCTGGAGTAGTGCGGCCGCGACTTCGATCGAGCCTCCTGTGGGGTCTCGTCGGGGCGCTCGCCTTCCTCGTGTTCGCGCAGGGGTACGTCCTCCTCGGCGGCGACCTTCCCGTGGGTTTTCTCGCGCGCCTCGGCGTCGCCGCGCTCGTCGGGGCGATCGCGGCGGGCCTCACGTACGCGACGGAGCACCGTCTGGCGGAAAAGGGAAGGAGTTAAACGCCCGTCCGGGTTACATCCGGGCGGGCCGGGATGGCTGAGTGGTAAAGCGCACGCCTGGAAAGCGTGTTCCCTCTGGGATCCAGGGTTCAAATCCCTGTCCCGGCGTTTCTCTCGCGGTCGACGGACCCGCAGAGGACCCCGTGCGTCGCCCACGCCCGCGATCTCCGCGAACGACGAGCGGCGGCCGCCGATATTGTTGTATATCTATCAAAAACGTTCATGACCGGCGCTGCCCAACGATTGGGTGACAATGCCTGACACGAAAACTGGCCGAGAGAAGAAGGGCCGCAACAAGCAAGCGCAACTCGAAGCCCGCCTCGCTCGGCGTGACGTTCGGGCACTGAACGGGAACGAAGAGCCGCCGCGGCTCGACGAATTCGACGAGGAGTTGCTCGTCGAACCGGACGAACTCGACGACTGATTCTCCGCGGGGCCGTTCGGCGGCGCGCATCGCGTGCGGTTCCGTGCGGCCCGCTCGACGGTCGATCTTCGACCCGACCCCCCGACCCGTCTCCGCCGATCGGAACGAGCGTGCGCGTCGGCGAATTCCTCGTCGTATATAAACGCGGATCGCTAACCGACTTTCGACCCGCGGATCCCCGTGCCAACTATTCCCACGTATGTCCGATTGAACCGCTTCTGTCTGCCGTTTTCTTCGTTCCCTTTCGACGAGCCGCCGTTCGCGAGACGAGTTCGAATCCGAATAATTTATATAGAATCACAAACAATCAGCCGGTGTACTATGAGCCAGCGAATGCAACAGGGTCAGCCGATGATCATTCTCGGAGAGGATTCCCAGCGCGTCAAGGACCGCGACGCGCAGGAGTACAACATCCGCGCTGCCCGCGCCGTCGCGGAGGCCGTACGCTCGACGCTCGGCCCGAAAGGGATGGACAAGATGCTCGTCGACTCGATGGGCGACGTCACCATCACGAACGACGGCGTCACCATCCTGAAGGAGATGGACATCGACAACCCGACGGCCGAGATGATCGTCGAGGTGGCGGAGACGCAGGAGGACGAGGCCGGCGACGGCACGACGACGGCCGTCGCGATCGCGGGCGAGCTCCTGAAGAACGCCGAGGACCTCCTCGAACAGGACATCCACCCGACGGCGGTGATCAAGGGCTTCCACCTCGCGAGCGAGAAGGCGCGCGAGGAGGTCGACGACATCGCCGAGGAGGTCGACCCCGAGGACGAGGAGCTCCTGCAGAAGGTCGCCGAGACGTCGATGACCGGCAAGGGCGCGGAACTCAACAAGGACGTGCTCGCCAGCCTCGTCGTCGGCGCGGTTCAGCAGGTCACCGTCGAAGCCGACGACGGTTCGTACGTCGTCGACCTCGAGAACGTCAACATCGAGACGCAGACCGGCCGCTCCGCCGGCGAGTCCGAACTCCTCGCGGGCGCGGTCATCGACAAGGACCCGGTCCACGACAACATGCCCCTCGACGCGGAGGACGCGGACGTCCTCCTCCTCAACGAGTCGATCGAAGTCGAGGAGGCGAGCGCGGACACGCAGGTCAACATCGAGAGCCCCGACCAGCTCCAGAAGTTCCTCGACCAGGAGGAAGAACAGCTGAAAAAGAAGGTCGAGCAGATCAAGGAAGTCGGCGCCGACGTCGTCTTCTGTCAGAAGGGCATCGACGACCTCGCCCAGCACTACCTCGCGAAGGAGGGCATCCTCGCGGTGCGCCGGGTGAAGAAGTCGGACATGAAGTTCCTGAAGAACGTCATCGGCGGCTCCATCGTCACCGACCTCGACAGCGTCGAGGCCGACGACCTCGGCCACGGCACGATCTCGCGCGACGACGACGACGAGTTGTTCTACGTCGAGGGCGACGACGCCCACGGCGTCACGCTCCTGCTGCGCGGCTCGACCGACCACGTCGTCGACGAACTTGAGCGCGGCATCCACGACGCGCTCGACGTCGTCGCGACGACGGTCTCCGACGGCCGCGTCCTCGCCGGCGGCGGCGCGATCGAGGTCGAACTCGCCTCCCGGCTCCGCGACTACGCCGACTCCGTCTCCGGCCGCGAGCAGCTCGCGGTCGAGGCGTTCGCCGACGCGCTCGAACTCGTCCCGCGCGTGCTCGCGGAGAACGCCGGGCTCGATAGCATCGACACGCTCGTCGACCTCCGCGCCGCTCACGAGGACGGCGAGGTTCGCGCCGGCCTGAACGTCTTCACGGGCGACGTCGTCGACACCTTCGACGCGGGCGTCGTCGAACCGGCCCACGCCAAGGAGCAGGCGATCGCCTCCGCCACCGAGGCCGCGAACCTCGTCCTCAAGATCGACGACATCATCGCGGCCGGCGACCTCTCCACCGCGGGCGACGACGACGAGGAGATGGGCGGCGCCGGCGGCATGGGCGGCATGGGCGGCATGGGCGGCATGGGCGGCGCGATGTAAACGCGGTCGGACGAAGCCACACGCAGAACCCGTCCACCCCACCGCATCGAGTTCGATCGAATCGGTTCCGTTTTTTTTTTCGCGCTCGCCGAATCAGCGGCCGCTCTCATTGGGCCGCGCGCTCCCCGGCACGGACGCGACCGTCCGCGGCGGCGCTCGGCCGCTCTTCGCCCCACCACTGCTAACGTCCAGCATTCCTCTCGTCGAGTCACGACATACACAGTGTCCCCGACGGACCGACTCCACCCGAGAATCCCCGAACGTCGTCGGAGCGGGGCGATAAGGGCCGGCACTCGATCGTCCCGGACCGTTCTTTTCTATAATCAGAAATAACTATTGCAATAACTGCTTTAGAATATTTTTAATTATTCTTGAAGAAAGTATTTTATTCCTGAGTTTCATTTCACACATTGTATCGCCCGATAAGATATTAAATACTTAAACGAATAATGGGAAATAAGAAGCGTATTACGAGCGTCCTACTCACGATCTGCGTCGTGCTCAGCGTGTTCGTGATGGCACAGCCCGCGGCGGCCGTTCTGACCACGGTCGACGGCCCCGACGAGGTACAACAGTCCGAATCCGTCGAGTTGAACTCGACGGTGGAGTTCCAAGACGGTGAACGGATCCCGATCGAGCGGTTCGCGATCACGTTCACCCCCGACGACGGTGACGAAGACGACCAGGTGACGGTGTACTTCGCACCTGACGGAAGCGTGCTCGACACGGAGGGCGACAGCGACTCGATCGACGTCGACCGCCTCGAAGAGACGCTGGAGATCGAGCCCGTCAGCACTGACGGACTCGCCACCGACTCCGCCACCGACGAGCGGACGGACGAGAGCTACGAGTTCACCTACGGCGAGTACGTCGAGGACGGCCCCGCCTTCGAGTACGCGATCACCGCGTCGGCTGATGCGTTCGACGAGGGCGCCTACTCCGCCCAGCTCGGCGTCGACACCGGCGACGACGTCGCGTTCTCCTCCAACGAGAAGTCGTTCGAGGTGACAGAGGAGCAGGAAGAGGAACCGGAGGAGCCCGAGGAGCCGTGCCCGCCGGAGGAGCCCGAGGAGCCTGAAGAGCCCGAGGAGCCTGAAGAGCCCGAGGAACCCGAAGTGCCGGAGGACCCCGAGGACCGTGAGGAACTCGTCAACCTCCTTGACCGGCTCATCGACCTCCTCGAGGATCTCCGAGAGTTCGTCTCGTCCGGTGAACTCGCCGACCTCATCGACCAGTTCATCGCGCTTCTCGAGCAGATTCAGGACGCGATAGCCGGCGACGGTGAGATGCCTGATGAGGACGAGATGCCCGACGAGGACGACATGCCGGACGAGGACGAGATGCCGGACGAAGATGAGATGCCCGACGAGGACGACATGCCGGAAGACCCCGAGGACCGCGAGGAAGCGATCTCGCTCCTCGACCGGCTCATCAACCTCCTCGAGGACCTGCGGGACTTCCTGTCCGGTGACAGGGCGGTCTCGCTGATCGACCAGCTCATCGACGCCCTGGAGCAGATCCAGGACGCGCTGGCCGCTAACAACTGAACGCGACGCCGGCATGACGCGACGCGAACGGGCGCACGCGCTCTCCCGTTCCGTCACAGCCCGGCGGTTTTTTCGGAGCGTACCGCACGTAGCGAGAGCGTACGCCCCGCGCAGCCGACCGCGAGCGACGGGGCCGTCCGATCAGCATGAACTAAATACGCGCCAGCAAAATTTGCGGCCATGCAGACCCTGTTGTTGAACAGCGCGGCCGTCCGCGAGAACGCACCGATGGCGGAGTTGATCCCCGCGATCGAGGATGCGTTCGCCGCCTACGAACGCGGCGACGCGCAGATGCCGCCGAAGTCCTACATCGACCTGCCGCAGTACAACGGCGACTTCCGCTCGATGCCCGCCTACCTGGAGGCCGACGGCTGGGACGCCGCCGGGATCAAGTGGGTGAACGTCCACACCGACAACCGCGCCGCCTACGACCTTCCCACCGTGATGGGGACGATGATCTACTCCGACCCCAAGAACGCCTTCCCGCTCGCGATCCTCGACGGGACGGAGCTGACGATGCAGCGCACCGGCGCGGCCGCCGCGGTCGCCACGGACCACCTCGCCGTCGAGGACGCGACGAGCATGGGGATCGTCGGCGCGGGCGTCCAGTCGTACACGCAACTGGAGGCGATCTCCGCCATCCGACCGATCGAGGAGGTCGTGATATCCGATCTCGACGAGGCGCGCGTCGCCGCGTTCGTCGACCGCTTCGGGGACCGATTCGACGTGCGCGGCGGTTCGATCGAGGAGGCCGCCTCCTGCGACGTGCTTTCGACCGTAACCCCCGTGGAGGAGCCGATCGTCCCGCGCGATGCCGTCGGCGACCACACCCACGTCAACGCGATGGGCGCCGACGCCGAGGGCAAACACGAACTCGGAGACGAGGTTCTCCTCGACGCCAAGCTCGTCATCGACGACTACGACCAGACGACCCACTCGGGCGAGATCAACGTCCCGTACCGCCAGGGGACGCTCGGGGACGAGGACATCTACGGCGCGATCGGCGAGATCGTCGTCGGCAAGAAAGAGGGGCGGACCGCAGACGACGGGATCACGGTGTTCGACTCGACGGGGCTCGCGATCCAGGACGTCGCGGCGGCGCACGTCGTCTACGAACACGCCGACGAGAACGACAACGGGTATCCCTTCGATCTGCTCGGCCTGGACGGCTGATCGCCTCCCCGCTTCGATTTTCGCCCCCCGCTTTCGCTACGGCGACGACTCCTCGCCGCCCCGCCGACCGGAGACGGCGTCGAACAGTTTTCCGAGGAGCCAGACGATGATCATGAACGGCAAAAGCGGCACGATCAGGATCACGAGCAACAGCGCGTAGGCGATGCCGATGGCGTTCATCTCGCTGTCGGGACGGCTCCGGTACGGCGGCGTGACCGTCCGGTACGCTCGCCCTAACACCCCGGGGTCCTGGTCTCCGTTCGCGCTCATACGCTTTCGTAGGCCCGCAGCGGGGATAAACGTGATCCGAACGGATTCGCGACGCGCGCTACGCGTCGATCTGCGCCGCCTCTTCGAGGTACTGGTTCTCCCACTCGTGGCGCTCGCGCAGGAGTTCTCGACCCTGATCCGTGATCGTGTACGAGTTCGTCCGCCGGTCGATGGTCCCCTTCTCGACGTAGTCGTTCTGGACGAGCGTGTCGAGGTTCGGGTACAGCCGTCCGTGGTTGATCTCCTCGCCGAGACTTCCTTCGAGGTCCTCTTTGATCTCCTGCCCGGAGGGGTTGCCGTGTCCCGCGATCACGAACAGTAGATCCCGCTGAAATCCACTGAGGTCGAAGAGGCTCATGGACGACGGTCCGACGCCCCGATACATAGTTATCAGTATCTTACGGAATCTGTGACTCACCCTACCGGGTGAAATCCGTCTTCGGGGGAGGCTCTCGCCGCGGGTCGATGCCTTCGCGGCCCTCCGCTCACTCGATGTGGATCGCCGGACGGAACGGGACGGCGTTCTTCGCGCGGTCGGCGGGGTCGTACGCGTCGTCGCCCTCGACGTACAGTTCGACGTCGGCGTCGAACTCGCGTTCGAGGAACGCCGCCGCCTCGTCGTACACCGCAGATTCGTCCACGCTCGCCATCGCGGCCAGCGCGTCCTCGTCGCGCCCGCGGACCACGTCGACCAGATCCTGCACCAACCGGTTCACCTCGTCGCCCCGCTCGCGCAGGTCGGGGTTCCCCATCACGGTCCCCATGACCGCGCCGACGTCGGGTCCCTCGTCGACGACCGCGTCGAACACCTCGCGCTTCCAGTCGGCGGCGACGTACACCCGGATCACTTCGGGATCGGTGTCGGTGACGCCCACGATGTCGCGGACGTCGTCGGTCAGCCGCTCGACCTGCCGCTCTTCGACCTCCACGCGGACGCTCTCGAACGCGGGATCGGGCTCGGGCCACGGCGCGTCCTCCGCCGGCGTGCCGGTCAGCCGTTCGTGCAGCTCGTTCGCGATGAACGGGACGAACGGGGCGAGCAAGCGCAACCGCGTCTCCAGCACCGTTCGCATCGTCCACCGCGCGCCCGGCCGGTCCAGATTCGCCCGGCGGCGGTACCACCGCAGGTGCTCTTCGAAGCCGTAGAAGGCCGCCTGACTCGCCGATCGGGTTTCAGAGCGCTCCATCGCCTGCGTGACCTCGCGAACGGTCGACTGGAGCTTCGAGAGCAGCCAGCGGTCGACGTGCTCCAGATTCCGCTCGCCTTCATCGCCGACGATCAGTTCCTGCGCGCGGTTCCAGAAGCGCTCCAGCTGGTCGCGGACGCTGCCCACCTGCTCGGTTCGCCAGTCGTAATCCTGCCACGGCTCCGCCGAGTTCAGGAGGAAAAAGCGGACCGTGTCGGCTCCGTACCGCTCTATGGCCTCGCCCGGCAGGACGACGTGCCCCTTCGAGGAGGACATCTTCCGGCCCTCGAGGAGGCCCATCCCCATGATGACGACTCCCTGCGGCCACTCCGGCTCGGCGAACAGTTCCGCGTGGTGGAACAGGTAGAACGTCAGGTGGTTCGAGATCAGGTCGTTCCCGGAGAACCGATAGTCGACGGGGTACCAGTAGTCCCACTCCTCGCGCAACTCCAGCGCGGTTTCGTCGGGGTCGTCGACCGCCTCGGGCCCGTAGAACAGCGTGTCGAAGAACTCGCGGGTCAGTCCCTCGACCGGAACGTCGCGCAGCCGGTGGGCGATCGTGTAGTACGCCATGTAGATCGTCGAATCCGACAGCGGCTCGATGACGAAGTCCGGGTCCCACGGCAGGCGAGTCCCCAGCCCGTAGTTTCGGATGCAGGGCCACTCGTTCAGCCAGTCGACGGTGTGGTCGTACTCGCCGCGGGTGTTCTCCGGGATCGCGTCCATCCGGCTCACGACCTCGTGGGCCTTCGCCTTCCACGCCTCGTCGTCGTACCGCAGGAACCACGTGTCCTGCTCCGCGACCTCGACGTCGCCGCCGCACCGGCAGACGACCTCCTCCGAGAACTCGTACATCGAGTCGAACGCGCCCGATTCGCGGTGGTCCTCGCGGAATCGGTCCCGGACGTCCTCGACGACCTCGCCGGCGTACTCGCCGTACGCGTCGAGCAAGCGACCGGCGTGGAACTCGCGGTTGTACACCTCCTTCGTCGCCTCCTTCAGCCGCGGATCGTCCGACGAGTCGATTTCCCGCTCCTCGACGGCGTCGCGGGCGGGGACCTCGCCGTAGTCGTCGATCTCCAGGATCGGCACCGGCTCGATGGCCTCCACGTCGGCCGGATCGACGCCGTACCGCTCCATCCGCGCCGCGTCCGCCTTCGCCTCCCGCAGCGCGACGTAGTCGTCCGGGCTGTGCGCCGGCACGGACATCACGACCCCGGTCGCGTTGTCGGGGTCGACGAACGAGGCGGGCAGGACCGGCACCTCGTCGCCGGTGACCGGATTCCGCACGCGCTCGCCGACGAGCCGTTCGCCGGTGAACTCCTCCAGAATCTCGACCTCGCGGGCCTGCAGGCGCAACTTCTCCGTCGCGTCGACGGAGACGAACCACGGCTCGCCGTCGACCGTCGCGACGGCGTACTCGGCCTCGGGGTCGACGTACGCGTTCGTGACGCCGTAGACGGTCTCGGGGCGCAGCGTCGCCATCGGCGCGACTATCGTCTCGCCGTCGCGCTCGAAGGTGAACCGCACCAGCGTGTACTCCTGGAACTCCGCCTCCTCGCCCTCCAGGAGGTCGTGCGTCGTGACGGGCTGGCGTTCGTTCGTGCAGTACTTGACGGGGTGTAGGCCCTTCTCCAGCAGGCCGCGCTCCTTCAGCGTCTCGTACTGCCAGGTGATGAACTTCGAGTAGCGCTCGTCGTTCGTGGTGAACTCCCTGCGCCAGTCGATCGACAGTCCCAGGGACTTCATCCCCTTCTTGTAGCTGCACTCCGCTTCCTCGATGAAGTACCGGGCGTACCCCATCGGCGTCTCCAGCTCCTTCAGGTCGGACTCCGGGACGTTGAACGCGCTCTTCAGCGACTCCAGCTGCTTCGCGTCGCCCTTCTTCAGTCGCTCCACGGCCCCGATGATCGGCGTGCCGGTGACGTGCCACGCCATCGGGAACAGCACGGTGTCGCCCCGCTGGCGGCGATACCGGGCGTACACGTCCGGCACGGTGTACGTGCGGGCGTGGCCGATGTGCATCCCGCCGCTGGGGTACGGGTAGGGGACGGTGATGAACGTGGGCTCGGTTTCACCGGCGTCGTCGCCGGCGCGAGGATCCGGATCGGCCTCGTACCGACCCTCCTCGTCCCAGCGCTCCCGCCAGCGCCGCTCCAGTTCCTGCGGGTCGTAATCCATACTCTCCCATGCGGGTCCTGCCTTAAAATACATCAATACTTGACTTCGGCGTCTGTTCGATCGCGGCAAAAATTGCGACACGCGGTAGCACGCCGCGAAGCTGTTTCGCCACCTGACCGAAGGCGCGATCGACGCCCGCCGGGTCGTCGTCCGCCACCTCTTCACCGACTACTACGCCCTCGCGTCGGGCGGCGCGTCCGCGAAGCGGAAAGAACGCGGAGTTCGTCGGCGAGCGCGTCGCGCGGACCTTCGACCACGTCGAGTACGTGGGCGTGACGCTGCCGATCGACCCGCCGAAGCGCGGCGGCGACCTCCCGGGTGGGTGGCGAACCGTCGTCGCCGACACGGCGGCGTCGCTCTTCGATTCTTCCCCCCTCTCACGGCCCGACACGCGGCCGTAGGGCGTTCTCGCGCTCCGAAACGCGATCGCGGAGTATCCCTCGACGGTCAGAAATCACAAAAATCCGGGGTGTGGACGGTCGACGCCGCGCTCGGATCGGTCCGACCCGCCTCACTCGATGTCGATGCGGTGCGAATCTTCGTCCTCGCCGGCGTGGAGCTTCGGGAGCGTAACGGTCAGCACGCCGTTTCTGTACGAGGCGCTCGCGCCGTCCTCGTCGACCTCCTCCGGGAGTCGGATGGATCGGCTCATCGACGAACTGCGGCGCTCGCGTCGGATGAACTCGCCGGTCTCGCGCTCGTCCTCCGCCTCGCGGTCGGCCCGGACGGTCAGGGTCCGCTCGGAGACGGTGAGGTCGATGTCCTCCTTCTCGAAGCCCGGGAGGTCGGCCGTGACGACGATCTCGTCGTCGTGGTCGGCGACGTCGACGGTCACGCCGTGCGCGCCCATCGAACCCACCGAGCCCATCGGACCGCCCTCCCACCCGCGACCCATGTCGTCGAACTGCTTACTCATCCGCTCGAACATCCGCTCGATCTCTTCGAAGGGGTTGGAACGTCTCATCATCTCGTGTTCACCGCAACTTATTTCGACTTCCGAGGTATTAAATATTCTTGAACGCTGGATAGCCAATCGCACGCTGTGGCGCTCGTACTGCCCGATATGGACGTTTCGGTGTGGTGTGCGGTCGCGGTCAGATCTCGCGAGAGGCTCTCCAGCCGGTACCCTTCGACAGGCGCTCACTCGACGTCGATGCGGCGGCCCGCGTCGGAGCCGTCGCGCTTCGGGAGGGTGACGGTGAGCACGCCGTTCCTGTAGGTCGCGTTCGCCTCCCCTTCCTCGACGGTCTCGGGCACGTACACCGTCCGCGCCACGCTTCGGTGCGTCCGCTCGCGGCGGAGGAACCGACCGTCGCCCGCCTCCCCCGAGCGATCCCGTTCGGCGCGGAGCCGGAGCCGCCCGTCGTCGATCGTGACGTCGATGTCCTCCTTGTCGTAGCCCGGGAGATCCGCCGCGACGACGATCGCGTCGTCGGTCTCGCTCACGTCCACGGAGACGTCGTGCGAGCCGAGGCCGGCCTCGCCGAGCCCCCGGTTCATGCGCTCGAACAGCTCGTCGATCTCCCTGAATGGGTTGTAGCGATCCGACATCACGTTCCCGTGCTCGCGTGAGCTACTTGAAGATTGGTGCCGACGAGAGACTCCGCGACTGCGTCGGGTTTCCGTTCGGATCGATGCCCCTCGTCGTCTCTCCCGATCTCTCCCGAACCGGTCCGCCTCAGTAGAGGACGTGGCGCGTGTCGTACGAGCCGAGCCGGCGGACCCACCCGTTTCGGGCGATCTCCTCGACGTCCGCGAGGGCCTCCTTCGCGCGCGGTTCGTACAGGCCCGCCTCGAAGTCGATGTGGAAGAGGTAGTCGCCGAGGCGGTCGCCGCTCGGGCGCGACTCGATCCGCGAGAGGTTGATGTCGCGGTCGGCGAACGCCTCCAGGAGTTCGAGGAGGAGCCCGGGGTAGTTCGCGTTCGGATAGACGACGAGGGAGGTCTTGCCGCCCGCCTCCGACCGCTCCGACGCGGGCGCGACGACGAGAAATCGCGTGGCGTTCGAACTGCGATCCTGGATGTCCTCGGCGAGGATGGTCAACTCGCCGTCGGCCGACGCGGAGTCGGCGTTTACTTCGCCGGCGTTGGCCGGTTCGGCGTTTACCTCACCGGCGACCGAGGCCGGTTCGGCGTTATCCGGATGTCCGATCCCCGCCACCGACGGGTCCTGTCGGGCGCGCTCGACCCCGCGAGCCGTGCTGGTGACGGCTTCGAGGCGCACGTTCGGGTACTCCGATTCGAGGTACGTCCGGCACTGCGCGAGCGCCTGCGAGTGGCTCGCGACGACGGAAAAATCCTCGCTCTGGGCGAGCAGCGCGTGGCGGATCGGCGTGACGATCTCCGCGACGACGGCGACGTCGCGGCCGGCCAGCGCGTCGAGGCTCTCCGTGACGCTCCCCTCGATGCTGTTTTCGATAGGGACGACGCCGCGCTCGAACTCCCCGTCCGCGACGGCGTCGACGATCCCCGTGACCGACTCGCGGAACGACACCTCGTCCGCCACCGCGCGGGCGGCGCGGTGTGAGTACGTGCCCGCGGGGCCGAGTGTGACCGCTCTCATGGGTTCGTCTTTACCCGTCGGTGTGAAAAGGGCGTCGGGTGCGGCGGGGCGTACGCTGAGCCGGCCTTGGTCGCCGGCGAAGTAGACGCTGAGCCGGCCAACGTCGGTGGGGTAAATGCTGAGCCGGCCTCGCCGCTCACTCGTCGGCGCTCACCCGTCGGCGCACAGCTCGACGAAGTTCCGCAGGATGCGAAGCCCCGTCTCGCCGCTCTTTTCCGGGTGGAACTGCGTCCCGAAGACCGTACCCGTTCCGTCGGCGACCACGGCGGGAAAGTCGATCCCGTAGTCCGCGGTGGCGACGACGGCTTCCCGGTCCTCCGGAACCGCGTAGTACGAGTGGACGAAGTAGGCGTACTCGCCGTCGACCCCCTCGACGAGCGGGTGCTCGCGCTCGACGTGCAGCCGGTTCCAGCCCATGTGCGGAACCTTCTGTCCCTGCGCGAACCGGACGTTTCGCCCGGGGACGAAGTTCAGCCCCTCGACCTCACCCTCGCCGGCGCGCTCCGCCTCCTCGCTCGACGCGAGGAGCATCTGCATGCCGAGGCAGATCCCGAAGATCGGCTGGCCGCGCTCTCGGGCGTCGCGGAGCGCGTCGCGGAACGGGCCGGCGTTCTCCATCCCCTCGCTGAACGCCCCGACGCCGGGGAGGACGATGCCGTCGGCCTCGGCGAACGTCTCGGGGTCGTCCGTGATCGTCACGTTCGCGCCGGCGCGTTCGAGTCCGCGCGTGGCGCTCCGAAGGTTGCCGAGTCCGTAGTCGACGACGACGACCTCGGCGAGCGCCCGCTCTGGCGGCGTGGTCGTGCTCATACCGACACTGGGGGACGACCGGGCAAGTCGCTTTCCGTTCGGGCAGCGGGAACCGCGAGTCGCCTCATCAGTAGTCGCCGAGCGACGACTGGCCGCCGTCGCCCTCGGTCGCTCCCGCGATCTCCGCCGCGCGGCGGATCGCGTCCTCGAACGTCTCGGCCTGGCTCCGGTCGTACAGCGTCGCCGCCGGGTGGACCGAAATGAGCACCCGCCGGGACGCGCCGCCGAGGCGGGCGTCGACCACGTCGCCCGCCTCCTTCGTCACCGCGACGGATCGGTCGAGGAGGTGTTCGCCCGGCACCTTTCCGAGCGTGACGATCAGGTCGGGCTCGACGAGGTCGATCTCGCGTTCGAGGTAGCCGCGGCAGTTGTTCAGCTCCTCCTTCGTCGGATCGCGGTTCCCCGGCGGCCGACAGCGAACGCAGTTGGTGATGCGAACGTCCGCCCGAGAGAGTCCGACGTCGCGCAGCGCGTCGTCGAGCACGGACCCCGAGCGGCCGACGAACGGCTCGCCCTGCCTGTCCTCGCTCTCGCCCGGCCCCTCGCCGACGAACAGCAAGTCGGCGTCTTCGGGGCCCGTTCCGTTGACAATTTGGCTCCGGCCGTCGACCAGCGCCGGACAGCGCTCGCACTCCAGCACGCGGAGGCCCTCCATGGTTCCCATGTGGGGGCGTCCGGGCGGCAGCGGCTTAACGTTCCGCCCTCGGTTCGTCGGCGACCCATCCCCGCGCCGCCCGCGCCGCGAGCCGCGCCACGCGCAGCGGCTCCGGTCGACCTCCCTCGGGGGTGAACGCCCGCACGACACGCGCCGCATCGTCCTCGTCGAGACCGACGGCGCGGACGAAGCGCACCTCGCCGTTCACGTCGATCCGCCGGCGCGGCGGCTGTGCCAGATACGTCTCCAGCCGCCGATCGAGTTCGTCGCCGGAAAAGTGCTCGCGCAGCGCCGGTTCGAGCCCGGAACTCGGTTCGAACGAGACGGACAGGACGGGGCGCGCCGCGGCCGCGGCGATCGCGCGGAGGTCGACGACGTTGAACCACGCCGGGGCGACGCCGGACACGAAGAGGTAGCGTACGTCCTCGCGATCCAACTCCTGAAAAAGCGTTCGGATCGACTCGGTCGCGTCGGTTCCGCCGACGGTGCAGGACCCGAAGGCGAAGCCGTCGACGACCCGGTCGGCCCGGACGAGCGCCCCGGCCAGCGCGCTCCGGTCCGTCGCGTCGGACGCGGCCACGCCCAGCGCCCTGGCCCCGGGCTTCACCTCACCGCTCCTTTATGTCCTTGAGGCGGTCGAGGAGTTCGTCGTTCGACGCACCGATCTCGAACTCGACGCTCCCCCGATGCTCGCTCTCGCCGGTCGCGACGCCGTCGTTCTCGTCGAGATCCGCGCTGTACTCCTGGCGCTCCTGTTCGGACTCGTCGTAGCTCCCGAATCCCATACGCGTGTACGTTGTGGACCGGGACTGAAAAATCCGACGCAGTGTCATCACGGTGTCACTTGCTCGGTGATATCCTCCGGCGTCCGCGATTTTTTCACCGCTCGCCCCCTCGCTACGGCTATGGACCCCATTGTCGTGACCGCGGACGCGGAGCAGTTCACCTGCAACGCGTACCTCGTCCCCGGCGAGCGACCGACGCTGGTCGACGCCGGGACGATGCCCGGCGTCGCGGACGTCGTCGCGGAGCACACGGAGGAGCTCGACGCGGTCGTTCTCACCCACCAGCACGCCGACCACGTCGGCGAACTCGACGCCGTCCTCGACGCGTTCGACCCCGACCTGTACGCGTACGGCGACCGTCCTCGTCGGACGCACGAACTGATGGACGGCGATACGGTTCGGATGGGCGACGACGACTACGAGGTCGTCTACACGCCGGGGCACGCCGCCGACCACGTCTCGCTCGTGAGCGACGAGGCGCTGTTCAGCGGCGACGTCGTCGTCTACAACGACGCCGCGTTCTCCGACGGAAGCTTCGGTCGGACGGACATGCCGGGACAGTCCCGCGAGCGGCTCATCGAGAGCATCGCCGCGCTCCTCGACCGGCTCCCCGATTCGGTGACCGCGATGTACGCCGGCCACGGCGACGTCTACCGCGCGACCGAGGACGAATCCGTCCGCGACGTCGTCGAGCGGGCGCTGGCGCGCGCGGAGCGCCGCGAGCCGAAGTACCCCGACGAGGGGTGAACGCGGCGAGGGTTATGCCCTCGCGGGCCGTACCGTTCGCATGGCAACCGGTTCGGATGCGACGAGGTCGAACGTGAACGCACGAAAGCGCGGATTCGGTACGGGATCGCTCACCCGACTCGACTACGTCGGCGTCGCGCTCGCCGCGGTGACGGGGATCGTCCACCTCGCGCTGGGCGTCGCAAACCTTCCCAGTCCGCTGGCGATCAGCTTCGTCCTCGCCGGACTGGGCTTCTTCGGCGGAATCGCCCTGCTGGCGGCGGGGTACGACCGTCGCCGTCTCCTCCTCGCCGGCATCCCCTTCGTCGGCGTCCAGATCGTCGCGTACGTCGCGCTGAACTGGCCGAACGTGCTCTCGCCGGTCGGTATCGCGGACAAGCTGGTCCAGCTCGGGCTCTTGGCCGTGCTCGTCGCGTCGTTGCGCCGCGAGAAGAACGGAGAACCGAGTTAGGCGTTGCGCGGCTCCTTGGACTTCGGGCGGAGGTGCTTGTACCCGCACTTGCGGCAGCTGGTCGCCCGCTTCGGATTGCGGGCGTTACAGCGCATGCAGATCTGCTTTTCGAGCGTCCGGTCGACCGCGGGATCGAAACTCGGCATACGGCGGATTTGCCCGGCCGCCGGTATAACGGTTGCGAGACGGTGCGGCGACGCGACGCGCCGCCCGAATGGCGATCCTCAGCGCCCGCCGAAGCGCGCGTCGAGTTCTCCCCGGAGGTCGTCGAGGGTCACGCCCTTCGCCGCGAGCAGGACGAACAGGTGGTAGACGAGGTCCGCGCTCTCGGCTCTGATCTCGGCGTCGTCGTCGTCCTTCGCGGCCAAAATCAGCTCCGTCGTCTCCTCTCCGAGCTTCTCCAGGACGGCGTTCTCGCCCTTCTCGTGGGTGAAAAGCGAGGTCGTGTACGAACCCTCGGGTAGTTCCGCCCTGCGCGATTCGACGAGCGCGAACAGCTCGTCGAGAACGTCGTCCGCCGATCCGCCGTTCGTCCCCCCGCCGTCCGTCGCCTCGCCGTCCGCGGGCGGCTCTCGGTCGCTCATACCTCCTCCGTCGAAGGGCGGACGGAAAAACGTCTCCGTCCGCGGCCGAGGATCGCGCTCGCGCCTGCGGTTCCCACGGGCCTTCTGTTCCCGCGGGTTTCGTCCCCCACGGGCTTCGGACCTTCGGCGGCTACTCGAAGAGGGCCAGCCGGTGGATGCGGTCGTCGGGCGTCAGCTCCGGGTGGAAGGACGTGCCGACGACGGGGCCGTCGCGGACGACGACGGGCGCGTCCCCCCACCGCGCGAGCACCGTCGCGTCGCCGACCTCGTCGACGAGCGGCGCTCGGATGAACACCGCCGGAAACGGCTCGTCGAGCCCCGTCACGTCGACGACCGCCTCGAAGCTGTCCTTCTGCCTGCCGAACGCGTTGCGGTCGACGGTCGCGTCGACGAGGTCGAGCGTCGCGACGCGCTCGTCCTTCGCGTCGCGCGAGGCGACGATGAGGCCGGCGCAGGTCGCGAGGACGGGCTTTTCGGCCGCGGCGTGCGCGCGGATCTCGTCGTCCATCCCTTCGCTCCGCAGGAGCCTGGAGATCGTCGTCGACTCCCCGCCGGGCAGGACGAGCGCGTCGCAGTCGGGGACGAGTCCGGACCGACGGATCTCGACGACCTCGGCCTCCGTGTCGGCGGCGCGCGCGGCGCGCTCGACGGCTCCGGCGTGCTCGCTCACGTTCCCCTGCACGGCGACGACGCCGACGCGTGTCATGCCCGACCGTCGGCACCGCCCGGACAAAAAGAGACCGACCTAGAACGCGAGGATGTTCAGGATCTCGATCCCGATGCCGAAGAGGACGCCGGACGCGACCACGGTCTTCGGATCGATTCGGATGGCGTTTCGGTCCTCGGCGTCGAAGTACCGGACGAGCCCCGCGCTCGACATCAGGCCCCCGGTGTTCTGTCCGCGGCTCATACACGTCCCTCCACCCGTCTCGCTCCTAAACGTTTCGCTCCGACCGCCGTCGACCCCCCGCCTCGCCGGTGGGAAACCCTTATGCGCGCCCGTAAGCAATGCCGAAGAGGGTACAATGACCGTTCGACTCAAAGACTTTTACGCGGACTGGTGCGGGCCGTGCAAGACGCAGGACCCGATTCTGGAGGAGCTGGAGGGCGATTACCCCGAGGTCTCCTTCGAGAAGGTGAACGTCGACGAGGAGCAGGACATCGCCAATCAGTATCAGGTGCGGTCGCTCCCGACGCTCATCGTCGAGAACGAGGAGGGCGTCGTCGACCGCTTCGTCGGCGTCACCCAGCGCGAGGACCTCGAAGCCGCGCTCGCCGACGCCGGCGCTTGAGCGCACAATCCGACACCGAAAGCAGCTTTTGGCGCGGCTCTGCGTGGGTTACTCGAATCGAACGCCGAGGTCGTGCATCCCGTCGTTGTTCGACGCGACGTTGATCAAAAGCGGCGTGATTCCCTCCACCTCCGGCGCGTTGGCGATCCCGCCCGCGTCGAGCGCGCGCAGCCCCTCGATGCCCTCGGCGAGCAGCCGGACCGTCTCCTTCGCGTCCTCGTCGTCGGCGACGAGCAGCGTGTCGATCCCGAGGTCCGCGTCGAGGTCGGCCAGCCGCCCCGCCGCGAGGTTGTGGAACGCGCCGACGACCGGAACGTCGGCCGGGGCGGCGTCCGCGGCGAGCTTCGTCACGCTGCCGGCGCTCGGCGCGTGGTAGTGAAAGCCCGCGTCGTCCCGCCGTATCCCCGTCGCCGGGCTGACGAGCACGTCCGCGCCGTCGAGCCTGTCGGCGATGGCCTCGACCGTGTCGGCGACGTGGTACGGCGGCACCGCGAGGACGATCACGTCCGCGCGGTCGGCCGCCATCCCGTTTTCGAACCCCTTGATCGACACCTCGACGCCGCGGCTGTCGAGTTCGGTCTCGTACTCCTCGGCTTTCGTCCGCGCCCGCTCCGGGTCGCGAGAGCCGATGAGCACCTCGTGGTCCGTGTGGAACGCCCACCGGAGCGCGAGCCCCTCGCCGATGTCCCCGGTGCCGCCGAGCAACGCGATTCGCATACTTCGACTGTGGCCGGTCGGGAGGTAAGCTTTGCGCGACCGGAGGCTTCTGCCCCCGTCACTCTCCTTCGTTTCGGTCGTCGCCGCCGACGCCGACGCCGAGGCGCTCGTACCCGCCGAAGTAGACCAGCCAGTAGGCGATCACGGGCACGAGGAACAGCACCCCGACGACGACGAACATCCGCGCGGTCGCGTCCGGCACGAGCACCGACGCCAGCCCGAGCCCGATCGCGTCCAGCGCGAGGATCGTGAAGATGTACGTCGGAATCCCCTTTCGGATCATTCGAGCAGGCGGGGCAGGTCGTTCACGGAGTCGATCACGGCCGCCGCGCCCTCGGCCTCGTACTTGCGCCGCCCCTCCTCGCCGGTGAGCCCGCCCGTGAGCACGCCGACGCCGTAGTACTCGCGATCGGGGTCGGCGTCTGCGGCGTTCGTCGCGGTCCTGACGTCGTCGAGCGTGTCGCCGACGAAGGCGACGGCGTCGGCGTCGAGCCGGTCCGCGAGCGTCGTGAGCGCCCGCGGGTGAGGTTTACCCTCGTCCCAGTCGTCCATCGTGAACCGGCGCTCGTCGGGCACGTCGAGGCCGACGCGCGAGAGCGCGATCTCGGCCTCCGCCGCCGGCCGCCCCGTGAGCACGCCGACGGGGAACCGGTCGGTCAGCGCCCGGATCGTCCCGGGCGTCGCCAGCACCGGCTCGTCGTGGACGTACCCCGGGACCTCGAACGGCGGCTCGTCGCCTTCGAGTTCGCGGTAGAGATCCCCGCCGAGGTAGAGCGCCTGAAACGTCTCCCGGAGCGCCTCGCGGTCCCACGCGTCGAACGCGCGCGCCCGGGCGGCCTCGGGGAGTTCCTCGACGACGGAGCGGGCGGCGTCGAGGCCGCCGCCGCGCGCCGCGATCGCGTCGGTGAACGCCTCGACCGACGGCTCCAGCCCCTCGCGGGTCGCGAGGACGAAGAGCGCCGCCGCGTCCGTCAGCTCCCAGTCGTTGTTGAACCCCCCGGCGTCCTTGAACGACTGCACGTCCCCCCTGTCGATGGTCTCCCCGTGGAGCCGTTCGACCGACTCGACGATCGCCCGGCGGTAGGAGTCGGCGACGTCGACGAGGACGCCGTCGACGTCGAGGACGACCGCGTCTGCGCGAAGTGAGTGCATACGGTAGACGCCCGTAGCTGACCGCTCCGGCGATATCAATGTGCCGACGCCGGTCGTCGATGTCGATTCGCGAGGCTCGGCCGTCGCTCTCGATGCGCCGACGCCGATCACCGGCGTCGACGGTTTCCCGATCGACCGTCGAGCGCGACGAACAGCGTCTCGCGACCGACCGCCTCGCGCCGGACGGGAACCGTCGGTTCGTCGTGGCCGAGCGTGGTGAAGAGAAAGTCGGCTCCGGCGGCGCGCGCGACTCGCCGAGTCGGCCGGTGGAGTTCGGGCGGGAGGTTCAGCGCGTACACGGCGTCGACGCGGTAGCGTTCCCCCGGATCTTCCCGCTCGCTTCGGGCGACGACGTCGTCGCGGACGAACCGAACGCCGTCGGGGACCGGTCGGTCGTACACGTCCGTCGCCGTCACCGACTTCCCGGCCGCCGCGAGCGCCGCCGCGACGTCCGGTCGGCGGCCGACGCCGACTTCGACGAGCCGATCGTACCGCGCGAGCCGAGCCGCGAGGGCGTCGCGGGTCGCAGTGTCACGCCCCACGTCGGGATATTTATTGGCCGCGCCCGCTTAACGCCTTCCATGCTTGTCGATATCGTGCCCATCGGGGACGTCCCCGCGCAGGTAAAGCGCGAGGCGTCGGCGGCGCTGCGCTCCGTGTACGACGTCGACGTGACGGTCCACGACGAGCAGAGCATCCCCGAGGGCGCGTTCGATCGCGGTCGCAACCAATACCGGGCTGAGGAGTTCATCGAACTCGCGAGTCGCACCGGCACCGGGGACAAGAACATCGGCATCACGGCGCAGGACCTCTACTACCGCCGCCGCAACTACGTCTTCGGGCTGGCGTACCTCAACGGCAACGGCTCCGTCATCTCCACGTATCGGCTCCAGACCTCCTCCGACGGCGGCATCTCGACCAAGCCCGCCCGTGAGGTGTTCTCCGACCGCGTCCGAAAGGAGGTCGTCCACGAGATCGGTCACACGTTCGGCCTCGAACACTGCGACAACTCGAAGTGCGTGATGAGCTTCTCCCCCACGGTGCGCGAGGTCGACGTCAAGGAGGAGAACCTCTGCGGGACCTGCAGCCGTCACCTCGGCTGATCCGTACGCCGCCTTCGCCTCGCCTCCCGCCGCCTCCGCCTCGACTCTCGCCACCTCCGTCTCGCTCCCCTCGCTTTCTCGTCTCGCGCCCGACTTACCCGCGCCGGCCGGTTCCCGTCTCCCGGGAACGACGCCGTCGATTGATCCCCCGCTCGTTCGTACCCCCGGTCGTGGAGTAAGATGAACGTGACCGACTGCGTTTCACCGGAATTTTCGACGCTCGACGCGGCCGCCCCCGTCTCGAAGCTCGCGGGTGCGTTCGAGGACCCGACGCGCAAAGCCGTCGTCGTCACCGACGACGGCGACTACGAGGGGGTCGTCACCCGCCGCCAGCTCGCGGCGTCGCACCGTCACCCCGACGCCAAGGTGCGCTCGCTCGTCGAGCGCGTCCCCCGGACGACGGCGACGACCGGCGTCAGGGAGGCCGCGCGCCTGATGGTCGAGTCGGGCTCGATGGCGCTCCCCGCGTTCGACGGCGACCGACTTCGCGGCGTCGTCGAGGCGGACGGCCTGCTTCGGGAGGTCCAGCCGTCGCTCTCCGCGCTCGCCGTCGAGGACGTGTACTCCGACGACCTGCGGACGCTCGCCCCCGACGCGACGCTCGGGCGGGCGCTCCACCTGTTCCGCGAGCACCGGATCGCCCACCTCCCCGTCGTCGACGACGACGCCGGCTCGCACTCGGCCCTCGTCGGCATCGTCAGCCTGACCGACGTCGTCGACTTCGCGACGCGCGACGTCCGCCGGAGTCGCGGCGGCTCTGCGGGCCCGTTCGCCGGCGGCCCGCTCGGCGGCTCCGGCGCGCGCGAGGGCGAAACCGACCGCCTGCTCGACCTCCCCGTGCGCGACGTGATGACCGCCCCGGTGGGGACGGTGTCGACCGACCGACCGCTCGACGCCGCCCTCGACCGGATGTTCGACCGCGAGGCGTCATCGCTCGTGGTGACGACCGACGACGGCGCTCCCGCGGGCATCGTCACGAAGACGGACCTCCTCGGGTCGCTCACGATGGAATCGCCCGACCGGCGATCCGTCCAGATCGTCGGCGTCGGTCTCCTCGGCGACGTCGACTACGACGAGGTTTCCGACCTCGTCGCCGGCCTCGTCGGGAAGGGCGGCGACCTGACGCTCATCGAGGCGAAGGTCCACTTACACGAGCACGACGAGACGCGAAGGGGGACGCCCCTGCTCTTCGTCCGCGTCCGGCTCTTCACTGACGACGGACTCTTCGTCGCCTCCGGCGAGGGGTTCGGCGCGCGGTCCGCGCTGCACGCCGCCCGCGACGCCCTCGAACGTCAGCTCACGGCGCGCAAGAAGCACCGCGAGAACGGCGAACGGTCGGAAGGACGGTCCCCTGCGGGCGGCGATGGTTGGTAGCCTCGCGCGCGGAGCGTCGGTCGCCGCCTCGACGTCGACGGCGGCCGCTCCGGAGGACGTTTGCCCGCCGCCGTCGACGGTTCGACCGGGATGATCGAACTCGACGGCTCGGCGGGCGGCGGCCAGCAGGTCCGGACGGCGCTCGGCCTCTCGGCGGCGACGGGCGAGCCGTTTCGGATGACCGGCGTACGGGCCGCCCGTCCGAATCCGGGCCTCGCGCCGCAGCACCTCGCGTCGGTCGAGGCGGCCGCGCGCGTCTGCGACGCCGAGGTCGAGGGCGACGAACTCGGGGCCGACGAGGTGACGTTCCGCCCGGGCGAGGTCCGGGGCGGCGACGTCGACGTCGCCATCGGAACCGCCGGTAGCGTCGCGCTGCTGTTCGACGCGCTGCTCCCGGTGGCGGGCGAACTGACCGCGCCGCTGCGGGTGCGCGCGACCGGCGGAACCGACGTGAAGTGGTCGCCGCCGGTCGAGTACGTCCGACGGGTCAAGCTGCCGCTCCTCTCCCGTTTCGGGCTCGACGCCGGGGTCGACCTCGATCGCGTCGGCTTCTACCCGGTCGGCGGCGGACGCGCGACGCTCCGGCTCGAACCGTCGACGCTCGGTCGAGTCGATCTGACGGAGCGGGGGGATCTCTCCCGCGTCGTAATTTACTCGAAATCGAGTAAATCACTCGAAGGAGCGGACGTCGCGACGCGACAGGCCGAGCGCGCCCGCGAGCGGCTCGGGGAGCGGGGCGTTCCGGTTGAGATCGGCGAAACGCGGTACGTCGAAACGCGGTCGCCCGGATCGTCGCTCCTCCTCGTCGGGGTCTACGGGAACTCGCTCGCCGGATTCGACGCGCTCGGCGAGCGCGGCGTTCCCTCGGAGACCGTCGCGGATCGGGCCGTCAAACGGTTTCTGACGTTCGACGCCGGACCCGGCGCCGTCGACGTCCACCTCGCGGACCAGTTGCTGGCGTTCCTCGCGCTCGGCGGCGGCGCGGTCCGGATTCCGGAGGTGACGGACCACGTCCGAACGAACCGCGAGGTCGTCGAAGCCTTCGGCTACGACCTCGATCTGGACCGCCGTGACGACGGCTCGGTGCTGTTGGTCGCGTGAACGGTCGGCTCGACGCGGCCTTTCGAAGGCGGCCCGCAGCGTCGCGTCAGGCGTTTCGACTCCCGCCGTCGGCGGGGTCGCCGCTCTCCACGTCGATGCGTTGGACGTCCCTCTCCTCTCGGCTCTCGCCGCCGAGCAGCTTCGACCGCAGTCCGTCGGCGACCGACTGGACCTGGTCCCGGAGCGTTTTGACCTCCTCCTCGAACGCCTCGACGGATCGCTCGACGTAGTAGACTCGCTGGTGAGGGATTCGACGGACGAGGTCGCGGCCCCGCTCGTCCTCGCCGGCCTTGACGATCCAGTGCTCCTGGAAGTAGGCGACGTGCTCGTTCTGCACCGTTCGCTCGACGGTGCCGTCGTCCGGATCTTCGTACGCGATGGTCGCCCGTCCGAGGTCTTTTTCCACCATACCGCCACGATCGCCTTCGACGCAAGTAGGCGCTGTGGCCGCCCGACGGCGGCCGCTCCGTCCGATCCTCGCCGGCGGTTCACGGCGGCGGCGCTCCACTGCGATCGCTCACCCCGGCGCGTACGTCCCCGTCAGCGCCGCCTCCGCGAGCACGTGGCCGTCCATCGCCGCCTGAACCTCGGCCTTCGTCGACCCCGTTTCGAGCGGGAGCCGGGTGTCGAGCGCGTACAGCCGGAACCGGTACGCGTGCTCTCTGTCCGGCGGATTCGGTCCGCCGTAGCCCGTCTCGCCGTAATCCGTGCGCCCCTCGACGGCCGCCTCGACCGCCCACGCTTCGGGGATCTCCTCCACGTCCGGGTCGACGTTCCAGACCACCCAGTGGTCCCACACCTTCCCCGCCGGGTCCTTCGCGTCCGGGTCGTCGACCACGAGGACGAGCGACGCGGTCCCGTCGGGGACCCCCTCGATGCGCAGCGGCGGGTTCACGTTCTCCTCCCGATAGCCGTGTCGCCGCGGGATCGCCTCCCCGTCGGCGAACGCTGGACTGCTGAGTTGCATGCCGTACGCCGAGGTTCGACGCCGACGTCGAATACCTTTGTGGGTGTGTGCCACGGGCGGCCCGAGAGCCGCGGCGAACGCCGCGGCCGCGGGAGTCGACCGCGGAGGCTACGGCCCGCCCGCCTGTTCTTCGGGCGGGACGAACGTCCCGACGGAGACCGTGTACAGCGAGACGGTCCCGACGCGGAGGAGGTACGAAAGCAGGAGGGCGATGGGGGAGAAGACGATCGCCGTTCCGGCGCTGGCCACGAGCGAGAGCGACGACACCGGGATCGTCGTCGAGGGAACCTCGCGGTACACGAGCGTCAGGTAGTAGGCGGCGAGGACCGCGAGGAGGCCGAGGTAGATGAGCCTGCGCGACAGCCGGGCGAGGTCCTGTTGGATGGCGAGCGTCTTGAAGAACTGCCTGACGGTCGCGACCGCCTTGAGCAGCTCCAGGATCGCGTCCAGTTCCTCCAGCGCCTCCTCGGCGAGGCGGTCGCCGTGCGCGCGTTCGAGCCGCCTCGTCTCGGTGATGTGCGTCGCGTACTCCGATCCGAAGATGACGAGCAGCGTGTCGACGGTGTTGTCGGTTCCCTCCGCCTCCCGGAGGTGCTCCGCGTACGAGGCGAGATCGTCGGCGTACGACTCGATCTCCGCCGCGAGGTCGGACTCCTCCGCGTCGCCGCTCGCCTCCTCGACGGCGCGCCGGAGCGCCGCGACGCGCTCTTGGAGCGTTTCCGCGATGAGGACCAGGAAGGCGGCCGGGTCGTTCGGGCTGGACGGCTCGCCGGCGAGGTCTTCGACCCGTCGGCGAAATTCGAGATTCTCGTCCAGCTTCCCCGTCAACTCGGCCGGCGCGCCGAGCACCCGCGAGAGGACGAGCTGGTTGAGCGACAGCGCCACCGTGATGAGCGTGAGCAGCCCCGCGAGGACGCCGCTCCGGAGCATCGGCGCGACCCTGCTGCTCGGCCCAACGTCGATCAGCGTGGTCTCGCTGAGCGTCAGCGTGAGCACGAAGACGCCGAGCACGATCACGGCGGCGAGGACCGCGCGGCTCCCGCTCAGGAGGTACCAGTGGCCGATCGTGCCGTGTCGCCTTCGTTCGTCCGATCCGCTCATCGTCGGCACCCACGGCGCGCCGTCGCCGAACGTTCGCTCGACCGCCGACCGCGACGCGTCTTTCCTTCGTCCATCGTCCGATCTACTCGAACGAACCCGCGACTGGCGGATAAGTACAACGGCTGCGAGGGCGACGGGGCGTCGGTATCTCTGGGCGTCGAAGCGCCGACGCTCAGGGCGCGTAGTAGTACTCGCCCTGCTTTTTCTGCTGGCGGTCCAGCCGGCTGCCGGGCTTGTTGATGCGCGGCCGTCCCGTCCGCTCGTCGCGCCGGAACGTGATGTCGAGGTCGGCGAGGAAGTCGTTCATGCCGTCGCGCATCCCCTGCGGCCGCGACGCGTGGCCGCGCCGGGCCGGTTCGCCGTCGAACACCATCAGCCGGTCGGCGAGGAGGTCGATCATGTAGATGTCGTGGTCGATGACCATCGCCGTCGCGTCGTGATTCTCCGCGTACCGCCGGATGGCGCTCGTCGCCTGCACGCGCTGTTCGACGTCGAGGTGGGCGCTCGGCTCGTCGAGGAGGTAGAGGTCGGCGTCCTTCGACAGGCAGGCGGCGATGGCGACGCGCTGGCGCTCGCCGCCGGAGAGGTCCGTGAGGTTCTGCTCCATGATGCGGGTGAGCTGGAGGGGGTTCGCCACCTCCGTGTTCCAAAAGGACGTGCCGAAGTCGTCGGTGATCGACGAGAGGAACGCGTCGACGCGCATCGGCTGGTCGATCTCGATGTACTGCGGCTTGTAGGAGATGTCGAGGTGGAAGTCGAGTTCTCCCTCGTCGGGTTCGAGCGCCCCCGCGAACAGCTTCGCGAGCGTCGACTTGCCGATCCCGTTCGGCCCGACGACGCCGAGCACCTCGCCGTGGTGGATCGCGCCGCCTTCGACCGTCAGCGAGAACTCACCTTCTCCGTAGGACTTCGTCAGGTCCGGGTACTCGACGAGCACGTCGTCCTTCGCGGTCCGGCGGGGCGCGTGCTCCTCGAAGGTGATCGCCTCCGGTCGGATCCGCATGTTCTCGTTCGTCAGGTAGCCTTTCAGGTACTCGTTGATGCCGTTTCGGACCGACTTGGGCGGCGTGACGACGCCGAACGCCCCCGGCTCGCCGTACGCGACGTGAAGCGAGCCCGCGAGGAGGTCGAGCACCGCGAGGTCGTGTTCGACGACGAGCATCGATCGATCCTCGTCCTCGGCCAGTTCCTGGATCAGCCGCGCCGCGGTGACGCGCTGGCCGATGTCGAGGTAGGGGGTGATCTCGTCGAGGAAGTAGAAGTCGACGTCGCGGGCGAGCGTCGCCGCGAGCGCCACCCGCTGGAGCTCTCCGCCCGAGACGGAGTCGATCGACTGGTCCATCACCGGCTCGATTTCGAGCCGCGCGACGAGGTCGGAGAGCACGCCGCGCTCGTCGGTGCGCTCCAGCAGGTCGCGGGTGTTGCCGGAGAAGCGCTTCGGGATCTGATCCACGTACTGCGGCTTGCGGGCAACCGTGATCTCGCCCGCCATCAGGCGCTCGACGTAGTTCTGCAGCGCCGTCCCGCGGTAGCGGTCGAGCGCGGCGTCCCAGTCCGGCTCCGCGCCGTACTCGCCGAGGTTCGGCGTGATCTCGCGGGCGAGGATGCGAACCGCCGTGGACTTCCCGATGCCGTTCGGCCCGAGGATGCCCGTCACCTTGCCGCCCTCGGGGACCGGAAGCCCGTAGAGGGCGAAGGCGTTCTCGCCGTAGCGGTGGGTCGGATCCTCGGTGAGCTCCTGCGGCAGGTTGATGATCTCGATGGCGTCGAACGGGCACTTCTCGACGCAGATGCCGCACGTCTCGCCGAGACAGATCTCCTCGCTGATGCGGATCTGATCGGGGTCGCCCTCCTCCGCGTCCTCCCCGCGGAGCGTGATGCACTCCTTGCCGGTGCGGTTCGGCGGGCAGTAGTTGCTGCACTCGTAGTTGCACCGGTCGGGTTGACACCGGTCGAGGTCGACGACGGCGATGCTGTCCTCCGCCATGATCAGAACGCGACGCCGGCGGACAGGAGGATCGCGAACGTGATGAACCAGAGCGTGAACGTCATGAAGACGACGTAGATGTAGTCCTTCGGACCGAAGTCCTCGACGTCCACGCCGAGCAGTCGAAGCAGCGGGAACTGCGCGAGCACGAACGCGGCCACCACGAACACCGACTGCACGTTCTGAGCCGCCGCCGCCGTCGTGCCGAAGAGGTACCCCGACAGGACGCCCGCCGTCACCCCCGCGAGGCAGGCGAGCGTCGTGACCGTCACCCCCCGCATGTGATCGGAGAGACCGGTCGCCGTTTGCGTAGCCATGGTCGAAGGTGCGCCATCCGGCGTCAAAAGGCGTTCGATTGGGCCGAAATCCGTGCGGCGAGCCCCGCGGATCGTCCAGTTCGATCGCCGCCGCCCGCGCCGTCGGCCTCGTTTCTGTCGGATTTCGCGCGTCGGTTCTGGACGCGCGTCAGCGTCCGGCGTCGGCGCTTACCAATCTTTATGACGCTGGCGCGTTTCGAATCGTAACGATGGCTGGAACAGACAAAGAGAGCCTCGACGATCTCCCTCCGAGCGCGAAGCTGGTGTTCAAGGTACTCGAATACAACGGGCCGCTCACCCAGAAGGGGATTGTCGAGGAATCGATGCTGTCGGCACGGACGGTTCGCTACGCCCTCGAACGGCTGGAGGGCATCGGGGTCGTCGACGAAGACGTGTATTTCGCCGACGCGCGCCAGAACCTCTACCAGTTGAACGAACTCGGCGCGAAAGTCGACGGTGGCACCGAGGCGTGCTGCGCCGAATAGCTCTTTCCTGCGTGTCGTAGACTCGCCGGGTACGAATCGCTAAGGACGTGCGGTCGAACGTGGCACATCCGGGCACCGCACCGCGATTTTTGTGAGGCGATCGACGACGCTCCGAGATCAGTAGGCCTCGACCGGAACGTTCAGCGCTTCGAAGTCGACGGCGGTAGCCGTGAGGACCGCGTCAGGCCGGCACCACGGTGATCCGCCGCTTTCGGTCGATCGCGTTCTCCAGTTCGTCGGCGATGGCGCTGCCACGCGACACCTGAATGTCGCCGCCGCGGCCGACGGTCGCCGTGAAGAGGTAGTCGTCGCCGGCGCGGACCTCGACGGTCTCACCCACGTGTTCGTCCATCCTGATGACGACGTGTCTGGACGTGATCTCGGGCGTGACCACCTCGCCCTCGGGCTCGCCGACCGCCGCGCCGGCGTACGAGCCGCCGCCACCGTCGCCGTCGCGTCCGAAACTCGGCTTGTCCTCGTGGGTCCGCACGTCGATGTCGATGCCGAGGCGGTCCTCGATGTCGCTGATCCGCCCGCCGCCCTTGCCGATGACGTAGGAGATGTCGTCCTCCTCGACGTACACGACCGCCTTGTTCCCCCCCTGCAACTGGACGTCGACGTGGCCGCGGGCGACGGAGCGGATCTCCCGCTCGATCTCCTGGCGCGCGATGCGGTTGACGCCGGTCTCGTCGCCGTCCTCCTCGCCGAGCGGCACCGTGACGACCTGCCGGTTGAACGAATAGATCTCGTACGCCGGCCGGCCGGTCTCGAAGTCGCGGACCTGGATGACCGGGCGCGCGAGATCCTCGGCGGTGAGCCCCTCGGGCACCTTCACCTCGGTCGTCACGTCGTACACCGTGTGGACCTGCCCCGCGTCGATGTACACGACGGTGTCGACGATCTGGGGGATCATCCCGAGTTCGACGCGGCCGACGAGCCGCTGGAGCGCGTCGATGGCGCGGGTGGCGTGGACGACGCCGACCATGCCGACCCCGGCGAGGCGCATGTCGGAGAAGACGCCGAAGTCCTCCGTCTTGCGCACCTCGTCGTAGATGGTGTAGTCGGGGCGCACGAGGAGCAGCGAGTCGGCCGTCTTCTCCATCCGCCCGCCGAGGGCGGTGTACTGGGTCACCTCGGGGCCGACCTGCAGGTCCCGTGGCTTTTCCATCGTCTTCACCGCGTAGTCGTTGTCGTTCAGGAACTCCGCGACCGCCTGCGCGAACGTCGACTTCCCGGCGCCGGGCGCGCCCGAGATGAGCACGCCCCGCTGTCGCTCCGCGAGCCGATCCTTGAGTTCGTCCGCGAACTCGTAGTCTTCGAGGTCCGTCTTGACGATCGGGCGGACCGCCGTGATTTCGAGGGCGTCCGCGAACGGCGGGCGGGCGACCGCGATCCGGAAGTCGTGGAACTGGACGATGGTCATCCCGGGCTCTTCGAGTTCGATGAACCCCTCGGGGCTGGCGCGGGCGCTCTCCTCCACGTCGTGCGCCCACGCGCGCAGCTGTTCCTCGGTGGTGACCTCGTCGCGGATGCGCTGGTAGTGCATGTCGCCGATCTCGCCACGCTTGGCCTTCGGCTGCGTCCCCACCTTCAGGTGAACGCTCATCGTCGTCTCGTCGAAGAACTCCTCGATCGCGAGGTGCTCGACGTCGCGGCCGCGCGGCTCCACGTACTCGACCGGGAGACCCTTCGCCTTCGCCACCTCCGACTGGACGACGTCGCTCGTCAGGAGCGTCGCGTCGCGCTCGGCCGCGAGATCCCGAATGAGGGCGTCGACGTCGCCCTCGTGGGCGGCGTCCTGCTCGTCGGCGCTCGGGCGGCGGCCGACGTACTCGACCGTCACTCCGCCGTCGTCGGCGAACCCCGCGAGTCGCTGCAGCTCCTCGAGCCCCTCCCAGCCGCTGTCGCGCCCGGCGTTCGCCTGCGATTCGAGTTCGCCGACGACCGCCTCCGGGACGAAGACGGTCGCGCCGTCGTACGCCCCCGACTCGATCCGCTCGGACACGCGACCGTCGATGATCGCGCTCGTGTCCGGCACTATATTCATACGTGTACTGCGTAGCGGAGCCTGATAAGAGTATATAACGGCCTGTACGGCGATCCGCGGTTCGCGTCGCGTTCTGCCCGTCGACGGGTCGTTCGCCCGATCTGCCCGCCTCGTCGGTTTATCGTCCCTCACAAAGGCGGTCGCAACTGTTCACCGCGGTGATCGACCGTACAGGTCGGCGATCACCGACGAGAGACGACGACCGTCCGTATCAGCCCCCCTCGGCGTCGTCCGGCGAGCCCTCTTCCGCCTCCAGCCACTCTTCTTCGTCGACTTCCTCCTCGTCGACCCGTTTTTCCCCTTCCTTCTCTCCGTCCTCTTCTTCTTCCTCCTCCTCTTCTTCTTTATTCTCCGCTTCCTCCTCTTCGTCCCCCTCCCGGCGTCGCGTCTGTTCGACCGCGTCGACGTCGCCCTCGTCGCCGCCGTACTGGTCGTCGTCCCCGTCGTTCCCCGCGTTCTCGTTTCGATCGTCCGTCATCGTTCGTTCCTCCGGGGGAACGTGGGGGACGCAGCGGGTTAGTCCGTGTGCACGCAGACACAAGGTCGGTCGGACGTGCGTACGGTTGCAGACGCTACTATAATGTGTGCGGCCTCAGTGATCGACGCATGAAGGACGTTCGGGAACTCGCGGCGCGACTCGTTTCGATACCCAGCCACGCGGACGAAACCGCCGCGGGCGACGCGATCGAAGGATGGCTCCGCGAGCACGCGGACGCCGACGTCGTCCGCGACGCCGCCGGCAACGTCGTCGCTCGCAAAGGCTCCGGCGACGTTTCGCTCGCGCTCGTCGGCCACCACGACGTCGTCCCGCCGGCCGCCGAGCAGGTGGAGAACGGCGAGTACGTCGTCGAGGAGCGCGACGGTCGGCTGTACGGCCGCGGGTCGGCGGACATGAAGGGCGCGGTCGCGGCCGCGATGGTCGCCTTCCGGGACGCGGCCCCCGACTGCGAACTCATCTTCGCCAGCTTCGTCGGCGAGGAGACCGGCGGCGTGGGCGCGCGAGCGGCGATCAAGGGGGGATTCGCGCCCGACTACGCCGTCGTCGCCGAAGGCTCGACGAACTACTCCGCCGAGGGGGTGACCGACGTGGTGGTCGCCCACAAGGGCCGGCGCGGGAGCACGATCACCGCCGTCGGCGAGGCCGCGCACGCGAGCGAACCCGAAGCGGGCGAGAACGCCGTCTATCGGGCGTGCGACGCGGTCGACGTCGTCCGCGAACTGACGTTTCCGACCGTCGACGTGCTCGGCGAGCGCGTCCGCGGGAGCGTCGCGGTCACCGAGATCGACGGCGGAGCCGCGTGGAACGTCATCCCGGAGACGTGCACCGTGACAGTCGACGAGCGGACGGTTCCCGGCGAGCGCGCCCCGCTGGAGCGCGTCGAGGAGGTCGCGGGCGTCTCGTGGACGGTCGATCAGGACCTCCCGCCGATGGCCTGCGACGACGAGGCGTTCGCCGAGACGACGCTCGCCGCCGCGCGCGACGCGCAGGAGGGCGATCCGAAGCTCGTGACGAAGCCGCACGCGACCGACGCCGGGTGGCTCGCGGGGGCGGGCACGACCTGCGTCGTGTGCGGGGCGTCGGAGCCGGGCGAGGCGCACACGAAGACCGAGAGCGTGGGCCTCGACGTGCTCGACCGGTGCTACCGGATCTACAAAACGATCGCGGAGCGCGCGTAGCGGCCGCCGGTCCGGGCGACTTATTCCGCGTCGCCCGGCTACCGCGCGGGATCAGAGGCCGGACGCGCCGTCAGCGTCGGCCGCCGCCGACCACGCGAACGCTGTCGACGCCGACGACCGTGCACCCGTCGCGGGTGGACGTGCCGACGAGGACCAGGTACGCGTCGTCCGGTTCGAGTTCGAGGTCGCGGACGCGGAATTTGAACACGGTGTCGTCCGTGCCGCTCTCGTTCACGTCCTCGACGGCTTGGCGGACGGGCTCGGCGTATCGGCCGTCCGACGTCTCCAGCAACTCCCTGATCTTCCGACAGTCACGGTCGTACGCCGGATCTCGGTAGTCTTGACACCCGTCGAACGCGGCGCCGTATTCCCCCTTAACCGGATAGAGTTTGACCGACCCGGCTACGAACCGCGGCCAGCCGGCGGCGACGCTCACGACCCCCCTGCTCGCGGGATTGATCGCGTTCGGACAGCTGTCCGGTTTGACGTCGACCCAGCAGACGCGACAGCACTCGGTCGCCGCGGCCCGGCCGACGAGCGTCGGAAGGAGCGCGGCACCAGCGAGGGCAGTACCGACGCCGCGCACGACGCTTCGGCGGTTGACGCCGCTTTCGCTTTCCGCTCGGCTCACCTGTCCAAACTCGGTCCCGTAACTCACGCCTAGTACAGGTCGTCAGAGAGAATATCTCTTCCGCCTGAATATCCACACGGAGTGTCGTATCTCCGGGCGATCGTCGAAGCGCCCTCTCGTCGATCTCCGCGACGACCCGACCGACGCACCTCGAAACTGACGCCGACCCCGAGTTCCGGAAGCACCGATTTGATAACGGACGCCCGCGCACTGGCAGCGTATGGCAACCGAAGCGAGTTCGGAGGCGGTCCCGGACGCCTACGGCCGTCTGATCGAGAAGATCCAGCGAATCACCAACGTCCAGAACGCCGCCGGCGTCCTCGGGTGGGACCAGCAGGTGATGATGCCCGACGAGGGGACGCCCGCGCGCTCCCAGCAGCTGTCGACGCTCTCGGCTATCAGCCACGAACTGCTCGTCGAGGACGGCATCGGCGACCTGCTCGACGAACTCGACGGCGAGGAACTCGCGGACGAGCAGGCGGCGGTCGTCCGCGAGGTGCGCCGCGAGTACGAGCGCGCCGCCCGCGTCCCGACCGACCTCGTCCAGCAGATTTCGGAGACCTCCTCCGAGGCGCTGCCCGCGTGGAAGGAAGCGAAAGCCGAGAACGACTTCTCGACGTTCGCGCCCTACCTCGAAACGCACGTCGAGCTGAAGCGCGAGTACGCCGAGCACGTCGACCCCGACGCCGATCCCTACGAGGTGCTGTTCGCCGACTTCGAGCCGTACCTCCCGCTCGACCAGGCCGAGGAGATTCTGGAGGAGGTCCGCGAGACGCTCGTGCCGATGATCGCGGAGATCCGCGACTCGGAGACGGATCTCGCGACCGACGCCTTCGACGGAACGTTCGACGAGGACGAGCAGATGGACCTCTGCCGCGACGCGCTGGACGCGCTCGGCTATCCGTGGGAGCGCGGTCGCCTCGACGTCGCGCCGCATCCCTTCTCGACCGGGACGCAGTTCGACGCCCGCGTGACGACGCGCTTCGACGAGTCCGACCCGCTCGGCGCGGTGTTCTCCACCATCCACGAGTTCGGCCACGCGACCTACACGCTCGGCCTCCCGGACGAGCACTACGGCACGCCGCTCGGACAGTCGCGCGACCTCTCGGTCCACGAGTCGCAGTCGCGGCTCTGGGAGAACCACGTCGGCAGATCGCGGGCGTTCTGGGAGCTCTTCCTCCCGACGTTCAAGTCGCGTTTCCCGGGAAGCGAGGACGTGACCGTCGAGGAGGCGTACGAGGCCGCGAACCAGGTGTACGAGGACAACCTGATCCGCGTCGAGGCGGACGAACTCACGTACCACCTGCACATCCTCGTTCGCTTCGAGATCGAACGGGCGCTCGTCTCGGGCGACCTCGACGTGGAGGACGTACCCGAGGCGTGGAACGACGCCTACGAGGAGTACCTCGGCATTCGACCGGAAACCGACTCCGAGGGGTGCTTGCAGGACATCCACTGGAGCCACGGCAACTTCGGGTACTTCCCGACGTACTCGCTCGGCAGCATCATGGCGGCCCAGCTTTTCGCCGCCGCGGCGGACGATCTCGCGGACCTCGACGGGTCGATCTGCGAGGGCGACTTCGATCCCCTCCGCGAGTGGCTGGTCGAGCACGTCCACAGCCACGGCCGGCGATACGAGACGAACGGCCTCGTGAGGCAGGCGACCGGCGAGGACTTCACGGCGGACTACTTCGTCGAGTACGTCACCGAGAAGTACGGCGACCTCTACGACCTCGACTCGGCGTAGTCGCCGCCGATCGTCCCCCGTCGAACCGGATTTCGCGCCGCCGCGTATTGTGCCAATATGTGTCACACCCAGTACTCCTAAGTACTGTGATGACATAGCACGACACGTATGGCCTCAGCACCGAGCGACCACGACGAACTGTTCGACCAGTTCCTCTCAGAACGCGGACACCCGACGGAGCCGGTACGCTGGGATCGCTCCTATAACAAAAAACAGTGTCCCGAGTGCGGCGGTCTCCACGACCGGTCGGCGACGGAGTGCTCGGTCTGCGGGTGGGGGCCCGACGGCTAACCCCCGTCGACTCCCGTTCCGATAGAATTATATCCTATTATTTCCGGAGTTACCTCCGGGGAAATATGCCTGAATGTCAGAACTGCGGCTCCTTCGTCACCGCGACTTACGTCCGCGTCTTCTCGCCGAACGACCTCGACGATCCCCGCGTTTGCCCCCGCTGTAAGGACAAGATCCGAGACGGTTCCGTCGTCAGAGAGGCACGATCGACGCGCCGGTCGTGACCTCACGGCGGTCGTCTCCCGTGCGCTTCGAACGTTGGTTCCCGGCGGTTGTTTTCCTCTCACGGCGGGGCCCACGGGCGGTCAGAAGCCACGCCGTTTATAAAGGGTCGGATCGTGAACGGGGACAATGACCGAATCCGACGCCCACATCACCCGCCTGTTCGGCGGGCCGGGCAGTGGGAAGACGACCGCCCTGCTCGATCGCGTCGAGGAGATCCTCGAGCGCGACGACGTCGAAATCGGTGACGTGCTCGTCGTCTCCTACACCCGCGCCGCCGCCGCGGAAGTCAGAGAACGCCTCGCCGAACGACTCGACGTGTCGCCGCGATCGCTTCAGGGAAACGTCTGCACGATGCACGCGAAGGCGTACGAGCTCTTGAATCTCTCGCGCGGCGACGTCGTGAGCGAGAAGGACAAAAAGGAGTTTTGCGAGGAGTACGGCATCGAGTACGAGGACGAGTACGGGGGTGCGGGCCGCCGGACGGCGCGCTCGACGACGATCGGGAACAAGATCATCGCCACGAGCCAGTGGCTCCAGCGCACCCGGCGGGAGGTCAAAGACTGGCACGACGTCCCCTTCCAGTGGAACGTCGAGAAGGTCCGCCTCCCGCCCGAGATCGACCCGAACGCCCAGGAGGGGAACAAGTACACCCCGACGTGGCCGAGCGACGACGACCGCGTGGACGTGCCCGAGTCGATCCGGGCGTGGCGCGCCTACAAGGGCGACAACGGTCTCGTCGGCTTCGCGGACATGCTCGAACGCGTCAAGCAGCGCTCGCTGCTCCCGAACGTGGACTACCTCGTCATCGACGAGTTTCAGGACATCACCTCCCTCCAGTACGAGGTGTACGAGGAGTGGAAGCCCCACATGACCGGGGTTCTCATCGCCGGCGACGACGACCAGGTCGTCTACGCCTGGCAGGGTGCCGATCCGAACCTGCTCCTCGACGCCGACCGCGACGAGGACATCGTCCTTCCGAACTCCTACCGGCTCCCCTCCCGCATCCTGAACGTCGTCAACCGGGAGATCAGACACATCTCGAAGCGCCAGGAGAAGGACCTGAAACCCCGGAAGGAGGGCGGTACGGTCGAGACGGTCGAGAGCCCGTCGATGCTCAACCTCGTCCGCAACGTCCGGTACACGATCCAGCAGGACGAGGGAAGCATCATGCTGCTGTTCCGGGCGCGCTACCAGATGTTCCAGTTCATCGACGAGTTCATCGGCGAGGGCGTCCCGTTCAAGGTCCTCACCGACCAGCGGATGTGGACGGACCGGCTCGTCCAGTACGTCCGGGCGGTCGAGGCGCTCGCCGAGGACGACCCCATCACGGCGCTGCAGGCGCGCCGTCTCGCCGACATGCTCCAGGAGTCGGCCTTCGGGACGAACGACCGCGACGACCTGTTCACCCTCGTCGACGATTACGAGGAGGCGGCAGACGCCGACGACCTCGCGGCGATCGAGGTGTCGGCGGACGAGATCCGGAACCTCGTGCCGTTCATGCCCGACGCCGCGTCCGCGAGCGACATGGTCCGGAAGGTGACGAGTTTTCAGCGGAAGACCATCGCGGCGTACTTCGCGGGCGAATACCGCGGGATGGATCCGAACCGGGTCCGCGTCGGCACCATCCACAGCGCGAAGGGCCGCGAGGCCGACCACGTCTTCGTGGCGACCGACCTCACGGAGAAGGTCGTCGAACAGATGGCCGCGACCGTCGAGGATCAGGGTGACGTCGACGGCGTGGAGGAGTTCACGAAGGCGACCGACCCGGTTCCGGTCCTGACCGACAACGAGCGCCGCGTCTTCTACGTCGGGATGAGTCGCGCGCGAGAACGGCTCGTGCTCCTCGAAAACCTCGTCGACGGCGCGCCGACGCTCCCGATCAGCGTCCTCCTCCACAACGAACTCCGCGACACGCCGGCGGAGGACATGCTCGCCGAGGCGCAGGAGCCGCCCGCGCCGGAGCCGTGACCGACGAGCGCTCCGCCGATCTCCCGCCCGGCTACGACGCGCTCGCCGACGAACTCGCGGCGCGCGGTGCGACCGCGTTCGTCCACGTCGGCGACCGGTTCGACGCCGACGTCCGCTATCTGACCAGCCTCTCGGGATTCGACGGCGAGTGTGCGGTCGTCTTCGCCGACGGCCGACGCGTCGTGTCGGTCCCGGCGCGTGCGCGCGTCGAGGCGGAACGCGTCGTCGGCGGTTCCGTCCGAGCACACGACGCCGACGCGCCGGCGGGAAGACGGGCGGCGGAGATCCTGTCGGAGGCGCTCGGCCGTCCGCCGGGAGGAACGGTGCTCGTTCCCCGACGTATTCCCCACGACGCGGCCGTCTACCTCGAACGCGCGGGGTACGACGTCGCCTCGACCTCGGCGCTCGCCGCCGCCCGGACGACGAAGACGGACGCCGAGCGCGACCGAATCCGCCGCGTCCAGCGCGTCGCGATCCGGGCGATGGCGCGGGCGGAGGAGACGCTCGCGGCGTCGACGCCGCGGGACGGCGCGCTCGTCTGGGACGGCGGACCGCTCTCGACGGAACGGTTGCGCCGGCGGGCGAACGCGGTGCTCGCCGCGCACGGCGCGGGCGGCGCGGGAAACACCGTCGTCTCCGTCGGACCCCGGGGGGACGGCGGCCCGCCAGCCGCCGTCGAGCGGACGCCGGCCGCAGTCGAACGGCCGCCGGACGCCGTCGAACTCCGGCCGGGCGAGACGGTGACCGTCCGCCTCGCGCCCCGCGGGCCGCGCGGTTACCACGGCTTTCTCGCGCGGACGTTCGTCGTCGCCGGCGACGGCGGCTGGGAGCGGCGGGCGCACGTCGCCGCCGAGGCCGCGCTGAACGCGGGACTCGCCGCCCTCGAAGCCGGCGCGCCGGCGTGCGACGTGCGCGAGGAGGTGCTCGCGGAGGTCGCCGCGTACGGATTCGACGTCGGCGGGCCGACCTCGGTCGTCGTCGGCGACGCGGGACACGGCGTCGGGTTGGCCCGCCGCGAGCCCCCGGCGCTCGCGGACGAGACGCCGATCGAAGCCGGCGCGGTTCTCGCCGTCACCCCCACGATCGGCGATTCAGGCGAGGGGACGGTCGCGCTCGCAGACCTCGCGGTCGTCACCGACGACGGGTTCGAACTCCTCGGCGAGCGCTCCCGGTCGATCGTTCCGTGCTCTCGGTCGTCGTGACCGATCGCGTCGGTACCCCGTCGATCGCGTCCGCTCTCGACCTCCCTCCTGTCCCCTCACTTCCGGTTTCCCGCCTCGGATCGTTCTGCGTCGTCGGGATCTTTCACGGCCTTTCCGATCGCGGCCCCGGCGAGCTTCGTCGGCAGGTCGCTCGGCGTCGTCAGCCGCGACGGGAGGAGCACCATCAGCACCGCGACCGCGACGAGCGTCCCGCCGAGGAGCGCCCGCCCGTCGAGCAGCGCGGTGAGCCCGTAGACGCCGACCGGGATCGCGAAGATCAGCGCCGCGCCGAGCCCGATCATCTCGAGGATCCCAAGGTTCGCCCTCATCGCCGTCCGGTACTCCGGCGTCGCTGATACCCCTTCCGACTCGGGGATATCCTTCGATCCGCCGCGACAGCGGAACCCTTTCGACCCGCCCGTTCGAACGTCGGGTATGTTCACCGGCATCGTCGAAGGGACCGGGGAGGTCGTCGGCGTCGCGGACGCGGAGGGCGGCCGTCGCCTCCGGATCAGCGCGTCCGGGCTGGACGATCTGCACCACGGGCAATCGATCTGCGTCAGCGGCGTGTGTCTCACGGTCGAGGCGTTCGACGGCGAGACGGCTGGACCCCCTCCGACCGACGAAGCTGACGAAGCCCGCTGGTTCGAGGTGTTCCTCGCGGCCGAAACCGTCGAGAAGACCTACCTCGGAGCCGTCGGGAAGGGCGACGCCGTCAACGTCGAGCGCGCCCTGCCCGCGGACGGACGGTTCGACGGCCACCTCGTGCAGGGGCACGTCGACACGACGACGACCGTGACGGGGATCGAACGGGTCGGCGACGACTGGCGGTACGAGTTCGAAGTCCCGGCCGCGTACGGTCGGTACATCGTCGACAAGGGCTCGGTCGCGCTCGACGGAATCAGCCTCACGGTCGCCGAGCGGGCCGACGAGACGTTCGCCGCGGCGATCATCCCGACGACGCGCGACCTGACGACGCTGTCGGAGAAGACGGTCGGCGATCCGGTCCACGTCGAGGTCGACGTGGTCGCGAAGTACGTGGAGTCCATGCTCGACGGATACCGGACCCGACCGACCGACGTGTCGCCGTCGGAGCAGTAGTTTCGACCCGTCGCCGGCGACGCCGACCGTGCTCCTCCGGACCATGACAGTCGATCCCACAAACCGCAAGACGGCGTCGAGTTGACCCATACCGCGTATCGAAATGGTTTTAGGGGAATCGTTCGAAAGAAGTCCCACAGAGCGCCTTAGCGCGTGAACTTACCATGAGCGAAGACAAACCGCACCAGAACCTGGCCATCATCGGCCACGTCGACCACGGCAAGAGCACGCTCGTGGGCCGACTCCTCTTCGAGACGGGGTCGGTCCCCGAGCACGTAATCGAGCAGTACCGCGAGGAAGCCGAAGAGAAGGGCAAGGGCGGCTTCGAGTTCGCCTACGTGATGGACAACCTCGCCGAGGAGCGCGAGCGCGGCGTCACCATCGACATCGCCCACCAGGAGTTCGACACCGACGAGTACTACTTCACCATCGTCGACTGTCCGGGCCACCGTGACTTCGTGAAGAACATGATCACGGGCGCGTCGCAGGCCGACAACGCCGTCCTCGTGGTCGCCGCGGACGACGGCGTCGCTCCCCAGACCCGCGAGCACGTCTTTCTCGCCCGCACCCTCGGCATCAACGAACTGATCATCGCGGTCAACAAGATGGACGTCGTCGACTACGACCAGAGCAAGTACGACGACGTCAAGGAGCAGGTCCAGAAGCTGCTCCAGCAGGTTCGCTTCAAGGCCGACGACGCGACGTTCGTGCCGATCTCGGCGTTCGAGGGCGACAACATCGCCGACCGCTCGGACAACACCTCCTGGTACGACGGCCCGACGCTCCTCGACGCGCTCAACGACCTCCCCGAGGTCGAGCCGCCGACGGACGCGCCGCTGCGGCTGCCGATCCAGGACGTCTACACCATCTCCGGCATCGGCACCGTCCCCGTCGGCCGCGTCGAGACCGGGACGCTCGAACCCGGCATGAACGTCTCGTTCCAGCCCTCGGACGTCTCCGGCGAGGTCAAGACGGTCGAGATGCACCACGAGGAGGTGCCGCAGGCCGGCCCCGGCGACAACGTCGGGTTCAACGTCCGCGGCGTCGGCAAGGACGACATCCGCCGCGGCGACGTGTGCGGCCCGGCCGACGACCCGCCGAAGGTCGCCGAGACGTTCAAGGCGCAGATCGTCGTCATGCAGCACCCCTCTGTCATCACCGCCGGCTACACGCCGGTCTTCCACGCGCACACGGCGCAGGTCGCCTGCACGGTCGAGCAGATCGACCAGAAGCTGGACCCGAAGACGGGCGAGGTCGCGGAGGAGAACCCGGACTTCATCAAGTCCGGCGACGCCGCCATCGTCACCGTCCGACCGCAGAAGCCGCTGAGCATCGAGCCGTCCGGCGAGATCCCCGAGCTCGGCTCGTTCGCCATCCGCGACATGGGCCAGACCATCGCCGCCGGCAAGGTGCTCGAGGTCAACGAGCGATAAATGCAGCAAGCACGCGTTCGGCTCGCCGGCACGAGGCCGAAGGACCTCGACGACATCTGCGACGACGTCCGCGAGATCGCGAACAAGACGGGCGTCAACCTCAGCGGGCCGATCCCGCTGCCGACGAAGACGCTCGAGGTCCCGACGCGGAAGTCCCCGGACGGCGAGGGCACGGCGACCTGGGAACACTGGGAGATGCGCGTCCACAAGCGTCTCATCGACATCGACGCCGACGAACGCGCGCTGCGCCAGCTCATGCGCATTCAGGTGCCCAACGACGTCAGCATCGAGATCGTCCTCGAGGACTGAGTCGAGGGCCGGATCTTCGACGATCCCGATCTCGAACCCGAACCACGGCGCTAAGGCGTTTGCGCCGCCGTTCTGTATCTTCTCTTCGCCGGGACGGACAGCGCAGCTTTTGGTTCCGAAGCGCCGACGTATCGCAATGGCGAAACCGTCCCGTCCCTCGCGTCGGTCGGCCGATCGCGGCCTCGCTGGAAGGCCGACGATCGACACGCTCGTCGCCTTCGCCGTCGTGTTCGTCCTGCAAGCGGTCGCCGGCCTCCTCGGACTCGGCGGGCTGTTCGTCTTTCGCGCGCCGATCGACGAGGGGCTGGCCGCGCTCGCGCTGAGCGTCTACGCACACGCGGGGGTGACGCACCTCGTCGCGAACGCGGTCGCGCTCGTGCTGCTCGGGCTGCCGGTCGAACGCGGGACGACGCGCCTTCGGTTTCACGCGTTCTTCCTCGCGACGGGGGCGCTCGCCGCCGTCGCGGAGGTCGTCGTCGCCGGTCTCGTCGTCGCCCGTCCCGTCGGCGTCCTCGGCGCGAGCGGCGCGATCTTCGCCCTGCTCGGCTACCTCCTCGGCGGCAACCCGGTGTCCGGATCCCTCCTCGACCGGCTGAACCTGAGCCGGCGGGCGCAGCTTCTCGCCTTCGGCCTCGTGGCCGTCGTCGTCACGCTGTCGACGAGCGCCCCCGGGGTGGCGCTCGTTGCGCACTTCACGGGACTGTTGCTCGGGCTGATCGCCGGACGAACGCGGGTGCTTCGTACCGGCCGACGGCGAAACAGAAGCTACAAGTAAAGCGGCCGACTTGGTTGAGATGCGGGCTCGTAGATCAGCGGCAGATCGCTTCCTTCGCAAGGAAGAGGCCCCGGGTTCAAATCCCGGCGAGTCCACTTCCTTCCCTCACTGCGTTCGGTCAGTCGTGGCCTCGCCGACCCTCGCGAACGCGAAGCGTTCGCTCGGTCCCGGCGAGTCCGTCGTCCTCTCCCTTCGCTGGCGGAGCGTTCGCGTTCTCGCTGCTCCCGCTCGCGGTTCTCGTGGCCCACACGCTCCGCGTCGCGACGATCGCCAAACGGACCGCCGCGTTCGGTCCGTTCATCTCCCGCGACGAGCGCCGTCGCGCCCGTCGCCAGAACGACTGACTGTCGCATCCGATATCTGTTTGGGAGACTAGATTATGCTCTCTGGAGGCGTACTACGAGTATGAACTTCCACCCGCCGTCGATCTACACCCCCAAGGGAGCGTACGACTACTACCTAGCGTTCATCTTCCTGGCGCTGTTCGGGATCTGTGCGCTCTTCGTCGGTGCGGGGCTCGTGCAGCTTCCGTGAGCGGCGTCGCGCGAGGTCGTTCTTCGGCTCAGATCACGTCGTAGTGCTCGTAGAAGCGTCGAACGCGCGGATCAGCGAGCAGCGGTCGGTACGTCTGCATCGCCTGGATGCTCGGTTTGTTGTTCCCCTCGATGATCGTAAACTCCCCCTCGCCGGTGACGACGACGTCCCAGCCGGCGTACGGCGTCCGATCGAATCCCGCGGCGATTTCGAGCATGCCGTCGCGGATCTCCTCCCAGCCGGGGATCGTCACGCCTTCGATCTGCGCGCCCGTCTCCGGGTGCGTCGGGTGCCAGTCGGTGCCGTACGCCGGTTTCGTCGCCGCTGGCCCCAGTTCGCCGGTTTCGACGTCGATCTCCGACATGACGGCGCCCTGCGACCAGTTGTCGAGCGGCGCCGACTTCGACGTTCCGATCCGCTGGGTTGCGATGGGGACGAACGGCTCCTCCCGGTCGACGTCCCACATCGTCATGATTCGGAGCGTGTTCGGCGTCTCCGGGTAGAAGGCGTCGGCGTACGCCGCCTGCCGCGCGAACTCGGAGACGAGGTAGTCGTCGAGCCCGGCGACGAACGCGTCGAACTCGGCGGCCGTCGTCCGCTCGCCGTCGAGGACGTACCCGTCGTTCGTCTTCGAACAGATGTGGACGTCGTTCCCGAAGCCGCCGAAAACCGGCTTGAGGACGAATCGGTCGCCCGGCGCGAGGTGGTCGTCGAACCACGCGGACGCGTCCGTCGCCTCCGTGGCATCCAGCGCGCCCATCGCATCCGTCGACGTCGCTTCGACCCTCGTCTTCGCCGTTTCACCCACTGTTCCCCCCGAAATCGGCGCGGAGAGCGCAGACGCCGCCGTCCGTCCGCTCGCTGCGGGTGCGTCGACCGGGACGAGCTTCCCGTCGGCGAGAAGACCGTACACCGTCGATCGATGCGACGGAAACGCCCCCATCAGCCAGTGGAAGACCAGCTTGTTCTCGAACACCGCCTTCCAACGGCCGTTGATCAGCGCGGTCCGCTGCACCTGCAAGTCCGAGAGATATCGGTCCGGATCGTGCGCGTCGAAGTCGTAGAAGGCGTCGGTTCGGCTCTGAAAGCCGTGCCGCCAGAGCCAGAGCCGACGACGCCGGGACATCGGGTAGTCCGACATCGTCGCCGCCTCCCCCTCGACCACGTTCGTAACCTCGGTCAGCCGCCGCGCTACCGACGAGAAAACCTCGTTCTTCGCCGTCCGATACGCCCTCTCTGCGACCTCGCTCGCGTTCATCTGTCGACTCCGTACGGTACCGGTCCAACGAACAGTAAGTTAAATTTAAACTTCATTCTCAAACTGCGAAAAATCGCGACCGCGAACCGATCGCCGCCCCGCGGTATCTTCTCGCCGAGGCGGCGCGATCTCCGGGACGGAGCCGTGGCGTCGCGTTCGCGACGATGCGCTCGTCGACACCCTCGATAACGAACACGACTTCGGATAAATCATCGTTTCCCCGGATTCCGTCATCTCCCGCTTTCGATTCCAGGAATTTATTCACCATCGTGCTGTCGGCCGATTTCCTCCGATAAACCTTCTAGATGTTTATCAGAGTTTTAATATGGTATCAAATGAGATAATTCGAACCTCGATTTTAAGCCGGATAAATTCTTGGAATGGTTCGCTATATGTCTCGAGAGACGCGGCACGGAGGGAACGGGCTGGGGAACGGCGGGGAGGGAGCAATCCGTGCGGGGGAGAACGAAAGCGACGCGGTCGCGGACGTGACGCACGCGCTCGCTGAGCTGTACGAGTCGTCGGAGGACATCTCTTCGAGCACGCAGGAGATAACCGAACTGGCCGAAGAGCAGTCGACGGGAATGCGGACGGTGAGCTCGGAGGTGTCGAACTTGAGCGCCGCGGTCGAGGAGGTAGCCTCGTCCGCCGAGGAAGTCTCCTCGGCGAGCCGGGAGGCGAAGCTGAGCGCGACGGAGGGACAGGAGGCCGCCGCGGACGTCGTCGAGGCGATGAGCGGGATTCAGGCCGCGGCCGAGAGCGTCGCCCGGGACGTGCGGACGATCCGCCGGAGCGTCCAGGACATCGACTCCATCACCGAGGTCATAAACGGCATCGCGGACCAGACGAATCTGCTGGCGCTGAACGCGTCGATCGAGGCCGCCCGGGCGGGCGACGCCGGCAGCGGGTTCGCCGTCGTCGCCGACGAGATCAAATCGCTCGCGGCGGAGTCGCAGGAGCAGGCGGGCGAGATCGAAGACACCGTCGGATCGATTCAGGTCGACGCCGACAACGCGGTCGAAAATTTGGAGGAGAGCAACCGGACGATCGAAAGCGGCATCGAACGGGTCGACGCGGCGATGGAGAGTCTCGAAGAGATCTCGGAGACGGTTTCGGAGGTGTCGGACGGGATCTCGGAAGTCGCCGGCGCGACCGACGAACAGGCCGCCGCGGCCGAGGAGGTCGCGACCATGGTCGAACAGACGGCCAGAAACGCCGACGAGATCACGGACGAGTCGAGCGACATCGCCGCCGCGGTCGAAGAGCAGACGGCTCGGATCGGCGAGATCAACGAGACGCTCGCCGACCTCGAACGCGAGTGAATCGGTACCGACGCGGCGACGCACGCGGAGGTGTGACGACGCGGGACGGGGGCGAGTCGACGACGCGCTAGGCCGCCGCTTCGTCTCCTTCGTCCTCTTCGACGACTTCGAGGCCGCGGCTGTTCACCGCGTACGGGTCGAGCCCGATCTCCTCCATGAACTGCTTGTAGAGTCGCTCGGCCGTCTCCGCGTCCTTCTGCTTGTCGGAGGCGCGGTCGCAGAGTTCGATGAGGTCCTCCGGCACGTCGTTCTCGTGGACGATCCAGTGGTTGATGAGGTCCGACAGCCGGCGGATGGGGCTGGTGAAGTGGCCGTAGATGTCGAAGTTCAGCGCGTGGTGGCCGCCGAACGGATCGTTCATGTACTTCGCCCGGGGCATCACCTTCAACACGGCGCGCTGGATCTTGTTGAGCGCGCGCGGCGGTGCCTCCTCCAGCGCCGCGTTGACGGCCTTTCGAGGATCGTCGAGCGTTCCGCTCGGAATCTTGACGCCGTCGAGTTCCATGATCTCCCGCAGCGCCTTGTCCCACTGATCGGGGGTCGGCTGCGGGTGGACGCGGTACATCGCCTCGACGCCGCGGTTCCACATCAGCTCGTGCGTGACGGCCTTGTTCGCCTTGAGCATGCACTCCTCGACGATGGTGTGCGCGCGGTCGCGACGGGGGTTGAGCACGAGCGACCCGTCCTCTTTGCGCTGTTCGTGCATGCGGTCCGCGAGGTCGAACACGAGCGCGCACTCGTCGTGCAGCGGCGCGTCCGGGTCGTCGAGACGCGACTCGCACTGGCCGTAGGTGAGCCGTTCGTCGCTGCGGATGACCGACTTGTAGATGTCGATGGTGTCGAACGAGAGGGTGTCCTTCTTGATGCGCATCTCGACGGTGTGGGCCAGCCGATCCTCCCGCGGCACGAGCGAGCAGACCGTCTCGGCGAGCGCCGGCGGGAGCATGTGGATGGTGTACGCGGGCAGGTACACCGTATTGCCGCGTTTGACCGCCTCGGCCCACATCTCCGAGCCGGGGTGGACGTAGTGCGTCACGTCGGCGATGTGGACCCAGAGCGTGTACGCGTCGTCGCTCTCCTCGACGCTGATCGCGTCGTCGAAGTCCTGCGCGTCCACGGGGTCGGTCGTCCACGTCGGCAGGTCGCGGAGGTCCTGCCGACGTTCGATCTCGGCCTGGATCTCCTCTTGGACGCCGTCGGTCCGCTCTTTCGCCTCTCGAAGCACCTCGTGGGGGAATTTGTCGCGGATCTCGAACTCCTCGAACAGCTCCTCCCGTTTGTTCTCCAGGTGGCGCGCCACCTCCGGCGTGACCTCGACGGGGCCCTGTCCCTCCGCCGTCCCCGCCTGCGCCTGCGCGTCGTTCGACATGGTTCGAATGACGGGTGAGAGGTAGTTAGTCGTGTCGGGGTTCGTCGCTCGAGTCGATCCGTCTCGCGCGGCTGCGCCGATATTCGAGCGCGATGTCGGGCCTGTCCGTCGTGATCAGGTCCGGCCCGTGGTCGATCGCGTCCACGACGTTGTTCTCGACGTCCACGAGCGACCAGATCCCGGCTCTCACGCCCCGCTCGCGCGTCTCGTTGATGAACCACGGGAGCGCGCGGGGAACGTAGTGGCTGATGGCGTATTCGGCCTCCACGTCGGACGCGACGTCGAGCACCGTCGGGTTCGGGGTGTTTCCCAGCGCGCCGACGTCGACGGTCGCGTCCGCGGCGGCAGCGAGCGACTCGCTCCTGAAGGACACGAGCGTCGTCCGCCGGCGAAGGTCGAACGCGTCGAGCGCGTCGAGCACCGCCGCCGCATAGCCGTCGCGCTTGAGTTCGAGGTACAGTCGCACGTCCGACTCCGACACGACGTCGAGGCCCTCCGCGAGCGTCGGGATCGGCTCGCCGTGAACGCGCGCGTCTTCTATCGTCTCGGCCGGCGTTTCGTGGACGATGCCGTGGTGGTCCGTCGACCAGTCCAAGATCGGATCGTGAAAGAGGACGAGTTCGCCGTCGGCCGTCCGTCGCACGTCGAGTTCGACCCCGTCGACGCCGAGGTCGATCGCCGTTCGGATTCCGCGGATCGTGTTCGGCGGTTCGATGCCGGCGCAGCCGCGGTGGCCGATCACGTCCGGGGCGGCGATCGGCGCCCGCGTCTCCGAGTCGAGTCGCGAGGATGCGGCGATCGACGTGCTGGCGGCCGTCGCGCCGACGGCGACCAGAAACGACCGGCGCGAGAGCGCGCGCGTACCCCTCATCGATACCCTCCGTGGGTAAACTGTGTCCCGTTCTGATACTTAAACCATCGCCCGGGGAATCTCTGTCGAAGAGTGATAGAGCGTGGGTCGTAGCCGGCGTCCGGAGGGCGTCGGGATGGAAGAGCCGGCCGTCCCGAACGCCCGTCTACCGTTCCTCAGCCGGCCCGTAGCGTTCCTCGACGGCGCCCAGGTACCGCCTGAGGAACTCCGACTGGCTTATTCCGTCCGCTTCTATTTCGAGCAGCAGCGATTCGAGTTCGTTCCGGGGTTGGTGACAGAGCTCGCGGTAGCAGTCCTTACAGAGGTGTTCGAACTCCTTGCCGTAGCGGTCCCAGCGGTTGCCCTCCTTGTCGTACTCGCGCGCCTCGGAGCGGAGGACGGACGTGCCGCAGGCGATGCAGACGACCGTCTTCCGGTCCCGATTCGTCCGGGGGCGCCACATGCGAGGAAGGTCGATCGCGGTTCACTTAGCGTTTGTCACGGTACCCGGTGTACGCCCGGAAACGCCAGCGATTTCGGACATTCAGAGGAGATCGACAGTCGCCGCGACCGACGCGGGACTCGCGACGAAACCCGAGTCCGGTTTCCGGGATCGGCGGCGGAGCGGGTGATTTAACCGCAGCGCCGTCGCACGGGCAGCCATGAGGGTCAAATCCCGACACCACCTCCGCAGCGACGAGATCGGAGCGATCGAAGACGCGGTGGCGTCGCAGCTCGGCGTCGACCTCGACGGCGACTCGTACGAGTTCGTCGAACTCCGGGATTCGGCGTTCGACGTGGTGCTCGTCGACGGCCAACCGCTCGTGTTCTACGTCGACGACGAGCCGTTTCTCACCGTCCGCGGCGCGAACGAGCACCCGCCCGATCGGCGCGTCGTCACCGTCGACTCCGGGGCGGTGTCGTTCGTCAGCAACGGTGCGGACGTCATGCGCCCCGGCATCGTCGAGGCCGACGACGCCATCGAAGCCGGCGACCTCGTCGCGATCGCCGAAGAGGCCCACGGCAAGGTGCTCGCCATCGGCCGGTCGCTGGAGGACGGCTCCGACCTCGTCGGCGACGCGGGCAAAGTCGTGGAGTCGGTCCACCACGTCGGCGACGATCTGTACGGATTCGGCGTCTAACTCCTTATTCTCGGTCTTCGTCGCTTCGCTCACCCGCTCCGCCCCTCGAGCTCGCCTCGCTGCTCGTGACGTACACGGCCGGCCGCCGTCGGACGAACTCGTCGACGAACGCCGCGACGACGACGGCGGCCTGCAGCGCGAGGTACGCCGGCAGCGTGAGCGGCGCGACGTACTCGCGGGGGTCGTGGGCGCGCCCGGCGAGTTCGTCCTGCAAAAAGACGGCGTACGGCAGCGCGAACGTCGACGAGACGGCCGCCGCCGCGGTCGACAGCGCCGCGCCGGGGAACGGCGGCCCGACGCCGAGCGCCGATAGGGTCGCGACCGGCGACGCGAGCAGGAGGATCGGCAGGGTCAGAACGACGCAGAAGGTGTAGAGGGCGTCGAGCCTGACGATCGGCGAGAGATTCGGGTCGTCCGAGAGCCGACGGAGGTGCCGGCGAGCGACCTGCATCCCCCCGCGGACCCACCGCTTTCGCTGGCTCCACCAGGCGGCGAGCGTCTCGGGGTTCCGCTCCGCGGAGACGACGGTCGGATCGACGCGGATCCGCTTGCCGCGCGCGTGGATCCGCGACGCCGCGTCGAGGTCCTCCAGGAGCACCGTCTCGTCGAATCCGCCGAGCGCGGAGAGTGCCTCCCGCCGGAAGAACGCCTGCCCGCCGGTGAAGAGGGTGAACCCGCCCGCCACGTCGCGGGCGACGAACTCCGTCCGCTCGATCAGGTGCCGCTCGACGGTCGCGTGCAGCGCGACGAGCGAGGCGGCCGCGTTCGTCCCGAAGCAGCGGCCCTTGACGCACCAGACGTCGTCGCCTTCGAGGAGTCGCCGAACCGCCCGGCGGACGGCCGTCGGCTCGAATCGCTGCCCAGCGTCGACGCTCGCGATCACGTCCCCCTCGGCGCGCGGGAGCGCGTGATTCACGGCCGCCGCCTTGCCGCCGGGCGATACCTCGCGGCGGACCGCCGCGACCCGGCGGTTCCGGGCCGCGATCCGTTCGGCCACGTCTGCGGTTCCGTCGTCGGACGCCGCCTCGTAGCCGACGACGACCTCCAGCCGATCCGTCGGGTACGACTGCCGGAGACACGACGCGACGGTCCCTTCGAGCGCGTCGGCTTCGTTGTACGCGGTGACGACGACCGACACCGTCGGCGGATCCGCGGGAAGCGACGGTGGCTCCGGCGCGGGATCGCCGACCGAGAGGAGCGTCGAGAGGATCATCCGGAACGCGATCCCCGTCGACGCGGCGAGGACCGACGCGGCGAGCAGCCCGGCGTACGCCGGAATCAAAAGCGCCGGGACGACGAGCGCGCCGCAGAGAAGCGCGGCGACAGCCGCGGTGCCGGCGGCGACCGAGACGTCGCTCCGGGCTTCGGACGGCGTTCGAACCTCCATCGAGGTTACCCGCCGTCGTCGCGCAGTCGAGACCCGATCCACGTCCCGAGGGTGAGCCCGTAGACGAGGTGGCCGACGTGGAAGACGAGCGCCTCGTCGGGATCGAGCGACCGGTCGAGGAGTTCCCCGAGGACGACGCGGCTGCCGAAGACGGAGAGGACGACGCCGAAGATCGTCCCCGCCGCGACGCCCTCCCACTCGGTTGGCGTTCGCTCGCTCGCCCGAAACGCCGAGGCGAAGGCGACGCCGCCCCCCGCGCCGTACAACAGGTGGAGGACCAGCGCGACGACGGGATAGTCCGACGGGTCGCCGCCGCCGACGTACTTCGCCCAGAACGTCGCGGTCGGCGGGAGCGAGCGCGCGACGGGCAGTCGGTAGGCGGTCATGACGATCGTCGCGAGGAGGCCGCCCGCGAATCCTTCCCGGAGCGCTCGCCGATCGGTCCGCTCGACGGAGCGTCGAAGCGTGGCTCGGAACATCGGTGCGCCGTAGTTCGACGGGTCGGGGGTTAGCCGCTTTGGCGGCGCTCGCGCGACCGTCTTCGTCGCCGGACCGTCTGACGTAAGAACTAATGGAACCCCCGCCAGTGTAGAGATCATGGGTATTATGAGCAAGATCCTCGGCGGGGGTGGCGCCCGAAGCACCGAGGACTACGTCGAGCTGAATCTCGACGACTTCGACACCGCGCGCGGCGAAGCCGGGATGACGGTTCACATCGCCGAGATCGCGGGCCAACAGGACGTGGTCGCGATCAAAGACGCCGTGTACGACGGCGACTTCGTCATCGCCGACATCACCCGCCTCCGCGTCAAAGACCGAACGGTCGAACACATCATCGACGAACTCCGGCAGGTCGCGAGCGAGGTCGACGGCGACATCGTCCAGAAGGGCGACGACCAGATCATCGTCGCGCCGACCGGCGTGACGATCGCGCGGCAGAAGCTGAGCTGAAAAACGCCTCGTTCTTCCGGTCCCTTCCTCCTTCGGTCGTCTCGCCGCCCGAACCGGGAGTTACCCCGTTCTATTTCCGATGGAGTATGTCGAAACACCCCGTCGGCTCGTACCGCCGGCCGGTCACTTTTTCGAAGAACCATCGGCGGGCGTCGTCGGCGAAGAGATGAGCGGTCTGTCGATCCATGATTTGCTACTTACTCGGATGCGAGTAGCAATGAATGTTACCCGAGTAATGAAGGATGGAAATTAACGTCCGTGATGGAACCGCGGCCGCTCGGCCGATCGGTTCGGATCCATCACAATCAGGTTAAGTGCGTCCATCCCCGAGGGGAGGACAGATGATAGGGTGTGAGCATCCGGTGTCGCGAGACGGACGGACGGGGACGGAGGCGAGGGTTTCGCGGCCATGAGCAAGGAGTACATCGAGGTCCGCGGCGCGGAGGAGCACAACCTGAAGGACCTCGACGTCACGATTCCGCGGGAGACGTTCACCGTCGTCACCGGCCTGTCGGGGTCCGGCAAGTCGTCCCTCGCCTTCGAGACGATCTACGCCGAGGGACAGCGCCGCTACATCGAGAGCCTGAGCGCGTACGCCCGAAACTTCCTCGGGCAGATGGATAAACCGCAGGTCGAATCCGTCGAGGGGCTCTCACCCGCGATCTCGATCGACCAGAAGAACGCCGCCAACAACCCCCGATCGACGGTCGGCACCGTCACCGAACTCCACGACTACCTCCGACTGCTGTACGCCCGCGTCGGCACGCCGCACTGTCCGGAGTGCGGCCGCGAAGTGGGCGAGCAGAGCGCCCAGCAGATGGTCCGGCGGCTACTCGAACTGCCGGCGGGAACGCGCGCGATGATCGCCGCACCGGTCGTCCGCGACCAGAAGGGCGCGTTCGAGGACCTGTTCGACGACCTCGTGAGCGAAGGCTACGCCCGCGTCGAGGTCGATGGCGACGGGTACGACCTCACTCTGGAACGGCCCGAACTGGACGAAAATTACGATCACACGGTCGACGTGATCGTCGACCGCGTGAAGGTGACGGCGGACGCCCGCTCGCGCATCACCGACAGCGTCGAAACAGCGCTCGATGCGGCCGACGGCGTCCTCAAGGTCATCGTCCCGGACCCGCCCGCGGACGAGGACTTCCGCCTCGGCACCGAGGCGCGCGCGACGGGCGACCTCGCCGGAACCGGCGACGATCGCCTCGTCGTCGAGTTCTCCGAGGAGTTGGCCTGCACCCACTGCGGCATCGACTTCTCGGAGATCGAGACGCGGAGTTTCTCGTTCAACAGTCCCCACGGCGCGTGTCCGGAGTGCGAGGGGATCGGCAACACGAAGGAGATCGACGAGGACCTCGTCGTTCAGGACCCCTCACAACCGTTAAAACACGTCTTCGAGCCGTGGAGCTACAAGCGGTCGTACTACCGCACGCGAATCGACTCCGTCGCCGATCACTTCGGCGTGAGCGTCGACGCCCCGTGGGAGGATCTCGCCGACGACGTCCAGCGACAGTTCCTCTACGGCACTGATCGACAGGTCGTCTTCAAGCGGACGACGCGGAACGGAATCCGTCGAAAAGAGAAACGATTCGAGGGCGTCATCCCGAACCTCGAACGCCGGTACGTCGAGACAGAGAGCAAGGGGACGAGAGAGCACATCGAAGACTACATGGCGGTGACGACCTGCCCGGCCTGCGACGGCACGCGCCTGAAGCCGCAGAGCCGCTCCGTGTACGTCGACGGCACGGCGATCACCGAGATCAACCGTATGAGCATCGGAGACGCGCTCGCGCACTTTGATCGGATGGAGGCGGACCTCACGGAGCGAGAGCGGACGATCGCGGAGGAGATCTTAAAGGAAATCCGCGCCCGCCTCGGCTTCATGACCGAGGTCGGGCTCGAATACCTCACGCTCGACCGGGAAGCCTCGACGCTCTCGGGCGGCGAGAGCCAGCGGATCCGCCTCGCGACGCAGGTCGGTTCCGGACTCGTGGGCGTGCTGTACGTCCTCGACGAGCCATCGATCGGGCTCCACCAGCGCGACAACGACAAACTGCTCGATACGCTGGAGGGTCTCCGCGACCTCGGGAACACGCTGCTCGTCGTCGAACACGACGAGGAGACGATGCGCCGGGCGGACAACGTCATCGACATGGGCCCAGGTCCGGGCAAGCGCGGCGGCGAGATCGTCGTGCAGGGCGACTTCGACGAGGTGTGCGCCGCGGAGAACTCGGCGACCGGCGACTACCTCGCCGGGCGGAAAGAGATCCCCGTCCCGGAAGAGCGCCGCGACGGTGACGGTGGCCTGATGGTTCGCGGAGCACGCCAGCACAACCTGAAGGATCTCGACGTCCCGATCCCGCTCGGGACGTTCACGGCGATCACGGGCGTCTCGGGCTCCGGAAAGTCCACTCTGATGCACGAAGTGCTCTACAAGGCGCTCGTCCGGGAGATGAACGACAACACCTCCGTCGATCCCGGCGACCACGACGCCATCGATGGAATCGAGGAGATCGAGACGGTTCGGCTCATCGACCAGAGCCCGATCGGCAGGACGCCGCGATCCAACCCGGCGACGTACACCGGCGTCTTCGACTACGTCCGCGAACTCTTCGCCCAGACGAAGCTCGCGAAACAGCGCGGCTACGAGAAGGGGCGCTTCTCGTTCAACGTCAAGGGCGGCCGTTGTGAGGAGTGCGGCGGACAGGGGACGGTGAAGATCGAGATGAACTTCCTCTCGGACGTGTACGTCCCCTGCGAGGAGTGCGGCGGCGCGCGCTACAACGACGAGACGCTCGACGTCACCTACAAGGGCAAGACCATCGCGGACGTGCTGGGGATGGAAGTCGACGAAGCCTACGACTTCTTCGAGGCGAACTCGCAGATCCGCCGTCGGCTCAAGCTCCTGAAGGACGTCGGTCTCGATTACATGCAGCTCGGACAGCCCTCGACAACGCTCTCGGGCGGCGAGGCCCAGCGCGTCAAACTCGCCGAAGAACTCGGCAAGAAGCAGACCGGCGACACGCTCTACCTCCTCGACGAACCGACGACCGGCCTTCACAAGGAAGACGAGTGGAAGCTCATCGACGTGCTCCAGCGACTCGTCGACAACGGCAACACGGTCGTCGTCGTCGAGCACGAACTCGACCTCGTGAAGAACGCCGATCACATCGTCGATCTCGGACCCGAGGGCGGGGAAGGAGGCGGCGAGGTCGTCGCCGCGGGGACGCCCGAGGAGGTCGCCCGCACCGACGATTCGCACACCGGCCGGTACCTCCGCGACCTGCTGCCCGACGTCGAGATCGAGGGGCCGCGCTCGGATCGGCGGAAGCCCGCGAAGGTGGCGAGCGACGACTGAGCGGTCGTCACCGCGAAGGTGGAACGATTGAGCGATCATCACCGCGGAGGTGGAACGACCGAACGGCGCTCACCGTGAAAGCACACTGAAGGGGGCGAACAGACGGAACCTCGATGATCCGCGGGCGGCGTACCGTACTCCCGCCTCGACCGGCCCGCGGCGGAACGTCACATGCGGGGCGAGTTGGGCGCCTTCGCAGTGATAAACCTTCGTCCGGTTCGGAACCGCCCCTTCCCTCGCCGGCCGCCTTCACGGGCGCGAACCGCCGGGCGGCACCCTTTTTCGCGGGAAAAACGAACGTTCACCCATGGCACGAACGTACGCGGCCATGAGAAACGCCCTCCTCGTCGTCGACGGCGCGCCCGACGACCCGACGGCGCGCGTTCGCCTCGACGGGCACGAACTCGCCTGTCTCGCCGTCGCGCCCGAGGCAGGCGAGAGTGGTACCGACCGCGTCTTCTGCGGCACCTACGACGCCGGCCTGTGGCGCAGCGAGGACGGCGGCGACTCGTGGGAACGCGTCGGCGAGAACGCGGTGGGAAACAAGGTGATGGCCGTCGCGATCGACCCCGACGATCCGGACGAAGCGTGGGCGGGGACGGAGCCGAGCGCGGTCTATCGCTCGACCGACGGGGGCGCGACGTGGACCGAGCGGGAGGGACTCACCGACCTCCCCTCCGCATCCGGCTGGTCGTTCCCGCCGCGCCCCTACACCCATCACGTCCGGTGGATCGAGGTCGACCCCGACGATCCGGCCCACCTCTACGTCAGCATCGAGGCCGGGGCGCTCGTGCAGACGTCCGACCGCGGCGAGACGTGGGAGGACCGCGCGCCGGACTCCCGGCGAGACAACCACAGCCTGACGACCCACCCGGACGCGCCGGGGCGCGCGTGGGCCGCCGCGGGCGACGGCTACGCGGAGACGGACGACGGCGGGCGGACGTGGACTCACCCGCAGGAGGGGTTGGATCACCGGTACTGCTGGAGCGTCGCCGTCGACGCCGCGGATCCCCGGACGGTGCTTCTCTCCGCTGCGAGCGGACCCCGGTCGGCGCACAACGCGGCGAGCGCCGAATCCTACGTCTACAGGAGACGCGGCGACGAGCCGTGGGAACGCGTCGGTGACGGGCTCCCGACGGGGAAGGGAACCGTGCGAGCAGCGCTGGCGCGCGGTTCGGCGAGCGGCGCGTTCTACGCGCTCTCCAATCGCGGGCTCTTTTTCACGACCGACGCCGGCGAGACGTGGGAGGCGGTCAACGTCGAGTGGCCCGAGGAGTTCGGAACGCAGACGCCGAGCGGACTGGCCGTCGTCGCCTGACTGTCCGCTCTCGACGCTTTTTGTGGGTACCCCTCGTCGCCCCGTCGTCGGAGCGAACCGGGAAGGTATTTACTCCGAGCGGGAGGACGAACGCCCATGTACGACTTCGTCGTGGTCGGCGTCGGGCCAGCGGGCGCGCGCTTTTCGCGCCGCGCCGCCGAGGCCGGATACGACGTGCTCGCCCTGGAGAAGGGGGAGGTCGGAACGCCGCTCGCCTGTTCCGGCCACGTGAGCACCGACATCTGGGAGTACGTTCCCGCCGGGGCGAAAGCGCGCCTCCTGCAAAATCGCGTCTACGGCGCGAACTTCCGCGTCGGCGGCCCCGACAGCGATCCGAACCTGTTCTACAAGACCGAGGAGATCTCGAACGTCATCGACCGGGTCGAACTCGACCGGACGCTCGCCGAGGCGGCCCGCGAGGCGGGCGCGGACGTGCGCGAGGGACACGCCGTGACGGCGGTCGAAGAGCACGCGGACCGGGTGACCGTCGCGGCGAGCGCCGGCGGCGAGCGCCGGGAGTTCGAGGCGAAGATGGTCGCCGGGTGCGACGGTCCCGTCTCGCGCGTCCGCCGCGAGGTCGGCCTGCCGGAGCCAGCCGAGACGCTCCACGGCGTACTCGCGTTCGACGACGACGCCGACTTCGGAGACCACGTCGACGTGCACCTGACGGTGCCGCGCTTTTTCGCGTGGCGGATCCCCCGCGGCGACGCGGGCGTCGAGTACGGCCTCGCGGCCCCGCCGGGGAAGGAAGTGACCGCCCTGTTCGATCGGCTGACGGCGACGTACGGGGTCGAGACGGATCGGTTCTGCTCGGGCGCGATCCCCATCGGGCCGCCGGAGACGGTGACGACGCGCCGCGCATTTCTCGTCGGGGACGCCGCCGCACAGACGAAGCCGTTCACCGGCGGCGGGATCCTCTACGGGATGACCGCCGCCGACTGCGCGGTCCGGACGATCGATCCGGCCCGCCCGCGGACGCTCGCCGCGTACGAGCGCGCGTGGCGCGCGGAACTCGAAACCGAGATCCGCCTCGGCCACCTCGTCCGTCGCGCGTACTCCCTCCCGAAACCCGTCCAGCGCGCCGGCCTGCGGGCGCTCTCGGGGGAGATCGGCGTCCACATGGACCGACCGTCGTCGCTCTTTTCGAAGGAACACCTCCGGACCGTCCTCTCGTCGTTCATCCGATAGCTTTCGACGGTCGGTTCGGGGATACCGCTATGTCTTCGAAGTGATGATACGGCCACGAACGATGGTGGCGAACGAGCAGGCGGCCGAGTCCCTCGCGACGGCCGCCAGACGGATGGCCGAATCCCTCTGCGAAGGGTTCAGAGCGCACGACGACGGACGCTACGCCGACGCGATCGAGGCGTTCGCCGAGGTCGATCGCGGGCAGTTTCCGCGCACGGACGACCGCCTCGTCCGCGACGGTGCGGCGGCGTACGTCGACGCGCTGTGGGCGAAAGACGAGGTCGAGGCGGCGTTCCGAGACGAAACTGGGTCGATCGCGGTCGAGGGGCTGGCCGACGCCGACTGGAGCGTCGTCCGCGGGTGCTTCCGCCGTCGAGCGGACGCGCTCGGGATCGACCCGGCGTACGCGTCGAAGAGCACGCTCGCCTGGCGGCGCCACAAGGTGGGCGGCGACTACTGGACGCCCATGCAGGAGGCGCAGGTGTACGAACTCCGCGCGGCGCTCGGCGACGACCGCTATCCGACGAAGCCGAACGACGGGCGATCCGGGTTCGGCCCCGAGGCGGCGCGGTACGCGCTCGGCGTCGAACTCCACGACATGCACACCCCGAGACACTGGGCGCAGGCCGTCGACGTCATGACCCCGTACTACGAGCGGATCCTCCGGTCTCACCGCTCGACCCGGAGCCGGGACGGCGCTTCCGCCCCACCAACTATATGAACTGACACGTCCGATTGCTGGTATGTGTTCCGACTTCGCTCCGCTCGTCGAGCGGGTCGAGGAGGTCGTCGGCGACGCGCTGCTCGGCGTCGGCCGATACGACGGCGGCTCGTACGAGGTGCTCTACATCAGCGACGGCTTCGCGGAGCGATACCCAGAAGACCGCCTCGAAGAGATCGCGCGCGACATGTACCTCGAACACCTCTCGAACGAGTACCAGAAGACCCTCCTGTACGACTTCGGGGAGCTGAACGCGACCGTTCGGCTGTTCGATCGCGGGCTCGCGATCCAGGTTCCGACGTCGGACTCGACGGGGTTCGCCTTCGGGATCGAACGGGCGGCGCTTCCGGTCGTCGACGAGCTCGTCGACGCGTGCCGGACGCTCGCGCCCCGCGAGCGACGTTGAGTCCTCTCGTCACCCGTAGCGAGGGAGTCTCGCGGTTCGGGCGCTCCCCTCGACGAACGGCAGCGTCCGCCGCTCCGCGGGTGCTTCGTTCCCCTCCACATCGACCGTCAGGGCGACGTCGTCTGCCAGATCGAACTCGACGAGCGCCAGCGCGATCGGCCCGCCGACGCTCGGGCCGTCGACGGCGCGGGTGACCTCGCCGACCGTCGACTCGGCGGCGGACACCGCCGCGCCCGACTCTGGCAGCGCGTCGGGGGCGAGGCCGACGAGCCGCCGGCTCGGTCGCCCACGGTTTTCGACCTTCGAGACGACCTCCTGTCCGACGTAACACCCCTTCTCGAAGTCCAGTGCCGTCCGAAGACCGAGCGCGTTCGGGATCCGCCCCCGGAGCTCGGTTTCGAACAGGGGCGTGCCCGCCTCGGTCGTGAGCGTGTCCCACGTCCGGTAGCCGAACGGAACCGCGTTCAGGCCGTAGTTGAGCAGCGCGTCGAAGACGTCCGCCGCGTCGGCGGCGGCGCAGACGACCTCGTACCCCTCCTCGCCCGTCGGGGCGTCGGTCGCGACGACCGTCACGCCGGCGTCGCCGATCGATCCGCGGACGAACGTCAGCGCCGGCTCCGGCGCGCCCGGGCCGGTGAGGACGCTCGCGACCTTCTCGGTGGCCTTCGGGCCGTGAACGCCGAAGACGCCGAAGTCGTCGGACGCGTCGCGGATCCGCACGTCCTGGATGAACACTTTCTCCGACCAGTCCGCGACGAGGGAGTCGACGACCGACGGCGGCGTGAAGAGCAGCAGCCGTTCGCCGGCGTTGTAGACGTACATGTCGGACTCGATCCGCCCCTGGGGGTCGAGCAGCAGGGCGTATCGGCCCTCGCCGTCCCCGGACGGGACGCGGTTCGTGACGACGTTGTCGACGTACTCGACGCGGTCGTCCCCCTCGACGACGACGACGCCGTAGCCCATCTCGACCGCGCCGGCGGCGTTGCGGACCGCCTTGTGCGTCCGCTCGGGGCGGCCGTAGTGGCGCACGACGCGTCTACCGCCGCGCTCTTCGAACGTCGCCCCGTGGTCGGCGTGGAGGTCGTCGATGACTGTCATCGCCCGCCACGTAGGCGTCGAGCCGTAAAACGTGCTCTCTTCCCGAACGATCGATCGGCCGCGCGGACGCGGGACCGTGGGTCGGCGGTCACAGTCCGAACCGCTTTCGTACCGCGTCGAGGAGGCTCCCCTCGTCTTGACCGACCTCGTCCGGATCGGGGACGACGCGATCGTCGGGGATGATGACGACGCGTCCGCCCGTCTCCTCGACGGTGATGAGGTCGTCGGATTTCAGGTCCGCGAGCGCGGATTCGAGGGCATCGATGTCGGCGTCGACCGCCGCGCGGAGTTCGAAGACGGTCATCCCCTCCTCGGCGCGGTCGACGAGCGCGTCGAGCACCTCGACTTCCGTCTCCCCCCTGTTTCGATACTCCCGCTTCGCTCTCATACCCTCCCTTTGGCGGCCGCCGATTTACCTTTAACTCAGACGGCGCGCGGAGCGGCGGGGAGCGGCCGTCTGACGCCCGGCGGACGCGGAGGGGGTACCTTTTAGTCACCGAACTCGGAAGGTCTCCCAATGGGACTCAGGTGCCTGCTCGGTCACGAGTTCGGCGAACCCGAACTCGAACGCGAACGAGAGGAGGACGGCAACGAGATGGTCGTCACCGTCCGGGAGGTGAAGACGTGCGTCCGCTGCGGGGCGCGCCGCGTCGTGAGCGAGAACAAGGAAGTCACCGCCGCTCAGCCGACGTCCGACGACGCTCCGAACGAGGAACCGCTGTCCGACGACGCCGACGCCCGCGTCGACGCGGCGACCGACGCCGGTGCTGCCGCTCCGGCGGACGACATGCCGACCCACCCCGCGGTGCGGGCGTCGCTGGCGGACGAATCTTCGTCCGCCGACGAGGCGGCGCTCCCGTCGACGGAGGACGACGCCGTCATTCTGGACGACGACGAGGGAGCGGACGAACGGTCGCGCCGACCGGGGGAGTGGCCCGACGCCGACGGTGTCGACCGCCGCGACGACGGGCTTCCCACGCTGGAGGAGGTCGAAGCGGAGATGGACGAAGGCGCGCGAGACAACGAGGACGTCGACGGTACCGTCGACGACGCGGACGCCGTCGCCGGGGACGCGGGATCCGTCGACGCGGGGTCAGCCGACGAGGGCTTCACCCCGTGGCCCGATTCGGCGGACGAGGACGAGGGCTACTCGGCCGAACTCTCCGACGGGACGCCGACGGACGTCTCCTTCGGCGGGTTGGCGCCGGAACTGGCGCGCGACGACGAGGGCGGTCCGGAGAAGGGATACGACGCGGAGTTCATCGGCAACGACCCCGACCCGGATCAGCGTGACGACGGCTTCGGCGACGGGTTCACTCGCGTCGACAGCCCGTCGATCGACGAGCCGCTCGCGTCGCCGGAGGTTCCGACCGAGTACTACTGCCCCGAGTGCGGGATGACCCGCCCCGCCGGCCACAGTTCGACCCGCGCCGGCGACATCTGTCCCGAGTGCCGCCGCGGCTACGTCACCGAACGAGAACTGTAGCCGACGGACGATTCGGCGCGACGCTCTCCTCTCCGCCGACCTCCGTCGAGAGCGACGCCGTCGGCGCTTTCGCCCCCGTCGAGGATGGCGCGGAAACTCTCTCCCGGGCAGTGGCTCCCCGTTGCTTCGTCACCGCTAGGAGTGGTACGGAGACCCACTCTCGGGCGGTGACTCCACGCTATTTCGTCACCGCGAGGAGTGGTACGGAGACCCACTCCCGGGCGGTGACGAAACAGGTAAACCATACCCTGCCGAACGCCCCGCCATGAAGGAGTACAAGATGCGTCGCGGCGAAACGCTGGAGGAACGCGTGCCGGATCTGAAGGGGTTGATCGAGGAGTACTTCGGTCCGGTCTCGGGTACCGAGGAGATGAACGGGCACGAGCTGTACGTTGTCGAAGAGCCGGACAACCCCGTCTTCCTTCGAATCATCGCCGGTGCGGCGACGTACAGCGGCAAGAAGGACCAGCTCGCCGTCCACTTCGAGGAACGCGACGCCGCCGAGATCATCGCCGAAGGCCACGCAGACGCCGCTCAGGACGCGGTGGCCGCCAAGAACGACTTCCTGCTCGAAGTCACCGGCCGCGACGCCAAGTCGCGCCGCGAGTCGATGAAGCGCACCGTCGAGGACGACGCTCCCGACTACTAACGACCTTTTGCGCTATCGCCCGAAAGACGCACCGCGGTGCGCCTTTCGGGACGACGAGACGCCGGAGGCGTCTCGAACCACGTTCGACCGCGAAGCGGCCTCACTCGGCAACAGATCGATCAAAAGCACCGTCGAAGTAACGCTCCGACGAGCCTTCGATCGCTTCGCTCACGAAGACGCTCCTCTCTCACTTCGGCACGTGGAGCACGCCTCCGTTCGGTCGTTGGCCCGCGAGCGCTCACCTGTGCCGAATCGCATTCTCGACTTCTGATAGCGTCGAGCGGGTCGTACCGCGAGTGAACGACCGAAGGGAGTGAGCGAGCGGACCGAGGAGCGACCGGAGGGAGCGACGAGGATTTTGATCGACCTTTTGCCGAGCGAGCGTAGCGAGCGCAGCGCAAAAGGTCGGGTTAGAGCCGCTCCGGGAGCCACCCGCCGTCGATCTCGACGTTCTCGCCGCTCACGTAGTCGCTGTCCTCGTCAACGAAAAACAGCACCGCCTGCCGCGCGTCGTCGAACGACGCGGGCCGTCCCCGCGGCAGTTCGTCGGGAAACTCGTCGGAGTTCTCGACGACGTACGGCGACACCGCGTTGACCGTGACGCCGTCGTTTTGGGTGTCGTTCGCGAGCATCCGGGTGAACATGATCACGCCGGTCTTCGCCACGAAGTACGGGAAGTTCTTCGGGTAGACGAGCGCCTTCTCGCTGCCCGCGTACCCGACGTTGACGATCCGACCGTACCCCTCCTCCCGCATCGACGGGAGCGCCCGCTTCGAACAGAGGTACGTCCCGTTCAGGTTCGTCTCCAGCACGCGGTTCCACGTTTCGAAGTCGATCTCCTCCCAGTGTCGCGGCGCGAAGTCGCCGACGTTGTTGACCAACACGTCGACGCTCCCGAGGTCCTTCTCGACGGCGTCGAACAGGTGATCGACCGCGTCCGGCTCCCGAACGTTCCCGCGGACCGTCGTCGCCTCGGGTGCGCCCCGATCGCGAGCCGTTTCCGCCGTCCGGACCGCCGCGTCAGAACTCGTGTGGTAGTGGACCGCGACGGACGCGCCGGCCTCGGCGAGCGCGAGGAGCAGCGCGCGCCCGATCCCCCTCGAACTCCCGGTGACCAGCGCGGTCCGTCCCGACAGATCTGGACGTATCATACGAACGTCCTCGGCTCCCGGAATCAAAGGCGTCGCGGTCGGACGTCGCTTCAACCGACGCGGCCGGGGGAACTTTCAAGTGATATGCTATCGATGCACGCGTACGGAAAGCGGCCGCGCTACTCCGAATGAATATTTATTCAATTTCGAGTAAACTACCGCTACGTTTAAATATATCCCCCGAGAACCCAAGCACATGGCTCTCGAAACCGTCCTGCTAGCGGTCGGACCGAGCGACGCCGACCGCATCGATCGACTGGCGGAGGAGACGATCGACGTCGCCGCGCCGGCCGGCGCGAGCGTCGTCCTGGCGCACGTGTTCACGACGTCGGAGTACGAGGACACGCTCGACAAGCTGGAGTTCGATACGTCCGCCGAGGTGTCCCCTGACGACGTCGCGGGTCGGCACGCGACGATCCGACGGCTCGCGACGCTGCTCGACGAGGCCGGCGTCGAGTACGAGGTGCGCGGCGCGGTCGGCAAGCACGGCACGGCCATCGTGGACCTCGCGACCACGGTCGACGCCGACCGCGTCATCGTCGGCGGACGTCGACGCTCGCCGACCGGCAAGGCCGTCTTCGGCAGCGTCGCACAGGAGGTCATGCTCTCCGCGCCGTGTCCGGTGACGTTCGTCCGTTCGGACACGAAGTGACGGCGCGCGACTTCGACCGCTCCGCGCCGGCGACCACCGACTTCGCGCGTTACCGACGCTCCCGCCGAGCGCGCTCGCGCCACGTCCGCTCCTGTTCTCGCTCCGCGACGTGGCGCATCCCCTCCGCGACCGCGTCGAGCGCGTCGCGCTCGAAGGCGGCGACGTCCTCCAGAAACTCCGATCGAAACTCCTCGATGAGGGCGTACGTCCACCGATCGTCGGCGGTGACGCCGCGCGGCAGGACGTCGTCCCGGAGGCGATCCGCCAGTGCGTCGTGGTCCGATTCGCGGAGCAACGTCTCGGCGTCGGCGAGGTGGTCCATCCCGTGTCCGATCGCGTGGTGGAAGGCGACGAGGTGACCGTGCGCCCGATGGAACCACTCGACGCCGATTTCGACCTCGTGGAGGGCGTCGCACTCCGTCTCGGTCAAATCGCTCGTCTCGTTTTCTACAGTCATGCCATGACATAGCACGGATCGGCGTAAGTTTCTGTCGCCATGGCAAAACGATCATATGCGGGTAACGCGAGCGTCGTCCATGGAGCACGAGATCGACTATCGTCCGTCCTACGCGCTGTTGACGGTCTCCCTCGACGCCGACGAGGCGATCCGGTCCGAAGCGGGGGCGATGGTCAGCCACAGCGACGGCATCGAGATCGAGACGAACGCCAGCGGCGGTCTCCTCGGTTCGCTCAAACGAAACGTCCTCGGCGGGGAGAGCTTCTTCCAGAACACCTTCTCGGCCCGCGAACCGGGGCACGTGACGCTCGCGCCGGCGCTGCCCGGGGACATCGTCCACCACCGCCTCGACGACGAGACGCTGTTCGTCCAGTCGGGGTCGTACCTCGCGGCTGATCCGCGGATCGACGTGGACACGAAGTTCGGCGGCGGGCGCACCTTCTTCGGGGGGGAAGGGCTGTTCCTCCTGAAGCTCAGCGGAACCGGGCCGACGTTCCTGTCGAGTTACGGTGCGGTCCACGAGGTCGACCTCGACGCTGGTGAACGCTACGCCGTCGACACCGGCCACGTCGTCGCGTTCGAGGAGCGGACCTCGTTCGACGTCCGGCGGGTCGGCGGTCTGAAGTCGACCCTGTTCAGCGGCGAGGGACTGGTCTGCGAGTTCACCGGACCCGGGAGGCTGTGGCTTCAGTCGCGGAGCCCCGACGCGTTCCTCTCGTGGCTCGTCCCGCAGTTGCCGAGCGGGGATTCGAACTGAGCGATTCGACGCCGAACCGAACGCGCGCCCGTTTCGAGGTCACACGCGGTAGTATTCACGATCGGTGACTCGTTCGGAATGTGTGTAGTTAAGTGCCGTCGCCGTGGCTACTGAAACGATGGCCTACTACGTGGGCGTCGATCTCGGGGCGACGAACGTCCGGGCGGTCGTCGCCGACGGCGACGGAGAGATTATCGGACAGAGCGATCGGGGAACTCCGCGCGGGCCGACCGGAATCGCGGTCACCGAAGCGGTGCTGGGTGTCGTCCGCGAGGCGTGCGACGACGCGTCCGTCGATCCCGAAGACGTCGTGGCCGCCGGCATCGGTTCCATCGGCCCGCTGGATCTCGCCGAGGGCGTGATCGAGAACCCGGCGAACCTCCCCGACACGATCGACCGCATCCCGCTCACCGGTCCCCTCTCGAAGCTCCTCGACACGGACCGGGTCTACCTCCACAACGACACCAACGCCGGCGTCATCGGCGAGCGGTTTTACAGCGACAGAAACCCCGACGACATGGTCTATCTCACGATCTCCTCGGGCATCGGCGCGGGCGTCTGCGTCGACGGCAACGTCCTCTCCGGGTGGGACGGCAACGCGGGCGAAGTGGGCCACATGACGATCGATCCGAACGGCCTCCGGACCTGCGGGTGCGGCCACGACGGCCACTGGGAGGCGTACTGCTCCGGAAACAACATCCCGCGGTACGCCGAGGAACTCTACGAGGAGGACCCCGTCGACACCGCCCTCTCCGTCGACGACCCCGACTTCTCCGCGGTCGACGTGTTCGAACACGCCGGCGACGACGACTTCGCCGACTTCGTCGTCGACCAGGTCGCCCACTGGAACGCGATGGGACTCGCCAACATCATCCACGCCTACGCGCCGCTCGTCGTCTTCGTCGGCGGCGCGGTCGCGCTCAACAACCCCGAACTCACTTTGGAGCCGATTCGTCGACGGATGGACGACATGGTGTTCATCAACGTCCCGGACATCCAGTTGACCACCCTCGGCGACGAGGTGGTCGTGCAGGGCGCTGTCGCGAGCGCGCTGACCGGCGGCACGGGCGACCGATCGCGGCTGTAGCGTCTTCCTCGCCGGTTCGTGCGAGAGCCGTAGGCCTCGTTCTCGTCCGAGCCGAACGGCGCGGCGGCCGCGACGCGGATCACGGTAGATCGTGACACACATTTTTGTTCGTGAACGGACGACCGCGCAAACCACAACATACCCATAGCTGGGGAACGAACGACGAACAATGAGCGACGAGAGCCTCAGAGACCGCATCGAGACGTGGATGGTGGGGCAGATGCCCATCATCCAGATGCACGGCGGTACGAGCGTCGTCCGCGAGGCCGACCCGGAGTCGGGCGAGGTCGTCGTCGAACTCGGCGGCACCTGCTCGGGGTGCGGAATCAGCAACATCACCGCCCAGAACATAAAACGCGACCTCATCATGGACTTCGACGAGGTCGAGGACGTGACCGTCCGCGTCCCGAGCACCGGCGACGTCGGCTCGGAGACGGTCGAGGGCGGCCGCGGCGGCGAGCTACAGTTCTCGAACGAGTCGGCGGAACACTTCTGACCCGAGTCGGCTAGTCGTCCCCGTCAACGCGCCCTCCTCCGTTTTTCTCGTCGCCGCGCTCTCCGCCGGCGCCCTCTCCGTCGACCCTTTCACTCCCGACGCTCGCCTCCGGCGCACTCCCATCCCCGCTCTCACCTCCCGCGAGGAGGCGAACCTCGATCTCCTGACCGTGTTCGACCGGCGCGTCGCCGAGCAGTTTGAGGAGGAGCGTCCCGTCGCCGGCGTCCGCGACGCGCGCCGACACAGTCGCCCCCGAGACGGCCGCTTCGATCGCGTCGAGCCGAGCGAGCACGGTCTCGCGGAAGTCGGCGTCGGCGGGCGGGAGCGACGATCGCCCGCCGAACTCCGGCGGGCGCGTCGGCTCTTCGTCCCCACCTCGCGGGGCGGCGTTCTCGGCGTCGTCCGTCCGCGAACCGGACGCGCCTTCCGACGCCCTCGGCACCTCCGACCGGCGCGGCGGTCCCGTCTCCTGCGCGGGGGCGAACCGTCGCTCCAGTTCCCCCACGAGGACGCCCTCGTCTTCGAGCGACGCGTCGGCCTCGCGCCCGACGGACGGAAGCGGCACGTCCTCGTCGTCGAGGTACGACCCGAGCCGTCCGCCGGCGTCGATCCACTCGCGCGACCGGATCGCTCGCACTGCGCGCTCGCTCAGCCACGGCGGCGGACAGCACTGACCGCCGTCGTACAGCCCGTACTCGGCCGCGTCGTCGTTCGCCCACACGAAACTGTCGTCGTACTTTCCCCGGTACTCCGCGGTCGTCCGCCGGCCGCCGTGTTTGACGACGACGTGCGTCGGTCGGAGTCGCTCGACGACCGCGTCGACCGTCTCGACCGACGGGTGATCGATCAGCTCGTACGAGTGGACCGTACACCCCGCCGATTCGATCGGATCGACGCCGCCGTTCCCGAGCTGCACCAGCGTCGCGGCCGAGTCGTCCTCGATCGCCGCGAACAGCCGTCCGGCGCTCCCGTCGGTCGGCACCTCCGGTCCGGCGATGGTCACCGACCCGGGCGCGAGAAGCTCCGACGGGGCGTCGAATACGGGGACCGGGTCGACGCAGTCGAGGTCGTAGCCGAGGTCCGCGTAGAGCTTCGCCGCCTGTCCGACGAGCGTGATCGGAACCCGCCTCTCGAATCGGTCGGCGAGGTGGGACAGGAGGTAGGCGTATCGGACGCCGGTCAGCCCGCCGGCGGTCACGAGCACCGACGACCCCGCCTGCGCGCGCTCCCAGACGGTTTCGAGCGACGCGGTGAGCGTCTCCTCGAACCGCTCGTTCGTCGCCACGTTGACGAAGAGCGCGTCGACGCCCACCGGAAGGTCGGCGGGGAACCCCGGGTAGCCGGCCGCGCGGCGCGGCGCGAAGTCGCCGGTCGCCAGCACGTGGCGAGTTTCGGATCCGTCGGAGAACCGGAGCAGAAAACCCGACGCGCCCGGCGCGTGCCCCGCGGGTACCGGACGAACGTCGACCTCGCCGGTGATCGACTCCCACCCCGACAGCGGCGAGACGGCCGAGAGCGCGTCCTCGACGCCGCCGAGATCGTGTCGCTTCGCGTTCTCCCGGAGCACGGTTTCGAGCACGTCCGCGGTCGGCCGCGACGCGTACACGGGCGCGCCGTCGCGGACGACCTCCGGAAGCGACCGGTAGTGGTCGAGGTGCGCGTGGGTGAGCAGGACCGCGGTCAGGTACTCGTCCTCTTCGAGCAGCGCGTCGAGGTCGACGCCGCGACCCGCGTCGACGAGCACGCACGCCGCCTGCTCGCCGAGACCGTCTCGAAACCTGAGGAGCGTCGATTCGTTTCCGGAATCCGGATTCGCGTGCTGGTAGCTGACGTTCATCTCGCCGTGACGGGCGGCCTCGCTCGGTTCCTCGTCGCGACACCGTCGCCGCGGACCGCGCTCGACCGACACCCGGATGGCGATGCGGGGAGAGACATATTTACACTCCCCTTTGACCGTGACGCATCTAAATCCTCCCTTTTCTGATAATTGCTCTACACGATCTGCTTCGAACGTCGGTCAGAGCGCCCGTTCGACCGCGCCCGCGACGGCTCGCGCCTTCTCCGCCAGCGGCTCGGAGACGTCTCCGTCCTCGACCGCATCGTCCAGTTCGTCGTCGTCGACGCGTTCGACCGTTCCGTCGGCGTGTTTCACCACGTCTACGTGGAGGTCGACGTACCTGATCTCGTCGGGGAAACACTCGACGGGCGTACAGACGTTGACGTACGTCCCCTTTCTCTCCCCCTCGGCGTCGCGGTAGACCGTCGGGTACCACCACCGCCCCTCGCGGAACTTCGTGAGGGCGACGTCGCCGGCCTCGCGCTCAACGCCGAGCGCGTCGTACGTCCCTCCCGGCGACATCTCCCGGCGGACCGAGATCGTCCCGTCGGGATTCCGCCCGACGACCGAACCCTCGCCGAGGACGACGAGCCGTCCGTCCGGCTTTCCGTGGCCGATCCGAACCGCGTCGCCCTCGGCCGGCCCGAACTGGTCCGTCGCGACTCCGAACGGGAAGTCGCTCCCTTTCTCGCTTCCCGACGCCGTCTCGCACAGCGCCTCGGCCAGATCGACGCCGGCGCTCGCGGCCTCGTGCGCGGCTTTGATCCGGTGGTGGCCGTGGATCGTCGTCGTCACGTCCCGCCGGCGCGCGTCGAGCGAGAACCGCGACTCGCGTCCGAACCACGCCCACGCCGTCGCCGTCCCCGAGACGAGTCTCGTCGGCCCGTCCGCTCCCCCCCGTTTCGATTCGAGGGCCGCGTCGATCTCCTTCGCTCGGTCGCTTGCCCGCGCCAGCGCGTCGGAGAGCGCGTCCATCCCCGCCTCCGTCGCCGCGCGGTGCCAGCGGACCCCCCACCCGTCCGGCGCGTCCGCGCCGAGGAGTTCCGTCATGCCGACGAGTTCGCGGCCGGCCGCGTCGTCGCGCGTCTCGACGGTGGTCCCCTCCCGACCGCGCACGAGGGTCGCGAGGCCGTCGGTCGCCCGAATCTCGCCGTCGAGCAGCGGACGGTCGTCGTCCCACGGCGAGGTCGCCTCGGCGACCTGCACGCGCACCGAGTCGCCCGTCTCGACGTAGTCGTCGGCGTTGTCGTACGGGATGTACCCGCTCTCTTCGCCCAGGTCGACCGCCGCCCCGCCGCCGAACGTCTCCGTCACCCGGCCGTCGAACACGGCACCCGTCGGGGTCGAATCCGTCCAGACGAACGCGTCGATTCCGACGTCTCCCAGGAGGTCGGTCGCGGTCTCGACGGCGTCGGGTCGCCCTTCGACGCCGACGCCCTGTCGATCGCGGGTCGTCTCGACGGCGACGTCGTGGTTCGCCGCGGGGAGGTCGGCGTCGAACCGCCGCCGGATGGACGGCGACGCCTGAACGACCTCGTGGCCCGCGTCGAGGAACAGGCGCGTCAGCGCCGTCGCGTAGATGCCGCGAACGCGAACCCTCATAGGTCGTCGCGGTCGCGCGCGAACCGCACGCGGTCGTGGACGGTCGGCCCGAGGGTGAGTTCGACCGTCCCGTCCGTCAGCGTGCGGCCGTCCTCCACGTACGCGCCCCACGAGTCGAACCGGAGGTACCCCCGCAGGCTCGCGCCGTGGGTGTAGAGGTCGAGGTACCGGACCTCGTGCTCTTGAATCTCGCTTTCGCTGTGGGCCATCTCCATGTCGGAGTAGAACGTCCCGCCGTCGCCGAAGAGCGACTCCAGCGCCTCCGCGTCCCGTCGAACCGCCTCTGCGACCGCATCGGAGGCCTCCCGGAGGTCGTCCTGATCGAGTCCGACGTCCCGAAGCGCCCGCTGCGTCCGTGGATCGAAGTGCATACCGACCGTTGGTCGGCGGGGGTTTTCAGCTTACGGCTCCGTGAACCCCTCGGAGAGTCACGGATTTCGACGTCGACGAGCGGTCCGCCGCGGTCCGTGTCGTTATATCCCTCCGGCAAGACGTACCCCGTATGCAACGGCGACGCGATCCGGTCGAGGAGGCCTCGGAGGGGTCTGTCGACCTGTACGACATCTCGACCTGGGAGGAGCGAACCTCCCTCGACGGCCTGTCGGTCGCGATCTACCGCTTTCTCGTCGCGTCGACGCGCGTCGGCGTCGTGCTCCTCGCCCTGCTCATCCTGATCGGCATCGGCGGGTTGAGCGCGCTGACCGACCCCCAGACCGGCGCGCTCACGATCCTGTCCGTGCTGCCCGCGCTCGGCCTCGCGGCGTACGTCTGGCACAGCGACGTGACGACGAACGAGCCGCTGTCGCTGCTCGTGGCGACGTTCCTCCTCGGGGTGCTGACGGCCGGATTCGCTGCCGTGCTCAACGGTCTGCTCCAGCCGGGATTCCGCTCGCTCGGCGTGATCGGCACCGTGATCTTCTTTTACGTCGTCGTCGGCCCGGGCGAGGAGACGGTGAAGCTGCTCGCGGTCCGCCTGTACGCCTTCCGGAGCGACCGCTTCGACGCGGTCGTCGACGGCGCGGTGTACGGCGCGATGGCCGGTCTCGGTTTCGCGACCATCGAGAACGCCCTCTACATCACGCGGAACATCGGCGGGATGAACCTCGACTTCGGCCTCGAACTCATCGGGGCCGGCGGGGGGATCACGGCGGTCCGCGCGCTCGCCGGCCCGGGCCACGTCATCTACTCGGCGTTCGCCGGCTACTACCTCGGGCTGGCGAAGTTCAACGAGGACGACGCCGGTCCCATCGTGATAAAGGGCCTCCTCATCGCCGCGTTCATCCACGCGACGTACAACACGACCGTCGGGCTCGGCACCGGCCTGCTCGTCGTCTTCGTCGGGCTGCCCCAGCTCGCGGCGTACCTCACGTACGTCGTCCTCTACGACGGCCTCTTCGGCTTCCTGCTCCTCCGGAAGATCCACCGGTACACGACGGCCTACCGGGCCGCCAACGCCGACGACCGCGACCTCGACGCGGTCGCGTCCGACGGAAGCGAGTTCGAGTGACCCGGCTCGCGTCCGCGCTCACCGCAGGCGGCTCACGTCCGACAGCACCGCGGTCGCCGTCTCCGGGCCGCCCGCGCCGCGGCCGCTGATGTTCAGGCTGCCGGCGTTCTCGGTTTCGAGCTGCACGATGTTTCGCGTCCCCGTGACGGCGAGCGTGCCGTTCTGGGGGACGAGCCGGGGACCGACCCGAACGCGGTCCGGCGACGCCTCGCCGATGAGCCTGACCGTCTGGCCGTCCTCGGCGGCGAGTTCGAGCGCGCTCCCGGGGATGTCGCGGATGCCGGTCACCTCGGCGTCCTCGAGGGCGTAGCCCCCGTCGCCGAGGACGTTCGCGAGGATGACGCACTTCAGCGCGGCGTCGGTCCCGTCCACGTCGAACGTGGGGTCCGCCTCGGCGACGCCGAGGTCCTGCGCCTCCGCGAGGACGTGCTCATACCCGAGCCCCTCCGCGGCCATCCGCGAGAGGATGAAGTTCGCCGTGCCGTTGAGGACGCCCCGGGCGGCGGCGATGTGCGCGGGACCGAAATCCCTGATCGTCGAAAGGACCGGGATCGCCCCGCCGACGGTCGCCTCGAACAGCACCGACCCGGCGCTGTCGCGTTCGAGCGCCCGGAGGTCGTCGTACCGTTCCGCGACCGGTCCCTTGTTCGCCAGCACGACGTGTCGATCCGCTTCGAGCGCCGCCCGGACGTGCGAGAAGCCCGGCTCGGCGTCGCCGAGCGTCGTCGGCGTCGCCTCGACCAGCGCGTCGTACGACGCCGCCAGCGCGTCGCCGGGTGCCGCGTCGCCGACGCTCCCCTCGCGCTCTTTTCTGTCGAGGACGGCCGCCGGGTCGACCCCCTCGGGATCGACCGCCGCGCTCGTCGAGTCGGCGACGGCGGTCACGACGTGGCCGTACTCGCTCGCGAGTTCGACGACCGACCGGCCGACCGCGCCCGCGCCGAACACCGCGAGCCTCACGCCGACCCCTCCGTGAGCGGTTCGATCACGTGCAGGTCCTTCTCCCCGGCCACCTCGCGAACCGTCGCGAGCGCCGTCTCGGTCCTGCCGGAGCGGGCCGCGAGGCGGAGCCGCGCGCTCGACGCGTCGTCGGTCCCGCGCGGCGCGGACAGCGAGAAGTCGACGACGGAGGCGTCCGTGCAGCGTTCGACCCGACGGAGCGTGTCCGACAGGTCCGAGTCGATGAGGTGGCCCGTCAGAAGGATCGTGATCTCCTCGCCGTACCGCTCCGCGCCGGCCTGAATGACGTTCACGCCGCGGTCGCGCAGCGCGTCGACGATGGCGTCGAAGCGCTCCGGCGGGCATTCGAGATCCACCTCGACGGGGATCCGCCCGCGCGGCGTGAGGTTGCCGCGCTCGTGGAAGATCGAGAGGAGGTTCCCCCCGTTCTCGGCGATCGGCCCGAGCGTGGCGAGCAGTTGGCCGGGCTCGTCGATCAGTTCGAGCCTGATCGTGTGCGCCTGCGATCGCTCGCCGCCGTCCGTCTCCGCCTCTCCGTACGTCGCCTCGGGCTCCCCGCGGTCCGTCGAGGCCTCGTCGGTCCCGTTCATCGGCTCACCCCCGGGGCACGCGCCGCCCCTGTCGTCGTCGCGGAGCGACCGTGCCGTAGCTCCGTGTCGACGCAACTCGGGATCTGCGTACCCGTCGCCATACTACGCTTCTCTCGTCGCGCCCGCTATAAGCCTTCGTCGATAGCAAGACTGGCCGGATGCGCGCCGCGAGCCGCTTCGCATCGACGCCGACGCGCCGGTCGCTCGCAGACGACGAAAAGAAAACCGGCGGTTCGTCTCGGGCCGACTCAGATGTAGTCGATCGACGCCGGGAGTTCGAGCTTCATGCCCTTGCGCTCGCGGATCTCCATGATCGTCTCGCGCTGGAGGTTGTCCGCCATGACGCGGAAGCCGGCGTTCTCCGTGTTCCAGGAGGCGCGCCCCTCGGTCGCGGAGCGGATGTCGCTCGCGAACCCGATCATCTCGTCGACGGGCGCGACGCCCTCGACGACCATGAGGTCGCCCTCCTGGTACATGTCGTCGACGCGGCCGCGGCGGCCCTGGATCTCGCCGGAGGCGGCACCCATGTGCTCCGACGGCACGTCGATGCGAACGTTCTGGATCGGTTCGAGGAGCCGAACGTGCGCGTCGATGAGCGACCGGTGGACGGCCTCGCGGACGGCGGGGATGACCTGCGCCGGACCGCGGTGGATCGTGTCCTCGTGGAGCCGCGCGTCGTGGAGGCGGATGAGCGCGCCCTGCACCGGCTCGGCGGCGAGCGGACCGTCGTCGAGCGCCTCCTCCAGCCCCTCGATGACGAGCTCCATCGTCTCGTTGAGGTGCTGGATACCTTTCGTGTCGTCGATGAGGATGTTCGTGCCGTGGATGTGCTCGACGTTCTGGGAGGTGTCCTTGTCCATGCCGGCTTCCTGGAGCGCTTCGCGGCGCTCCAGCTCCGGCACGTCCATCGAAACCTCGCCCAGCTTGATCGCCTCGACGATCTCCTCTGACATCGGTTCCGCGGTGAGGTAAAAGCGGTTGTGCCGGTTCGGCGACCGCCCCTCGACCTGATCGGAGGCCCGGGTCGGCGCCTCGCGGTAGACGACGATCGGCTCCCCGGTCGTCACCGGGATGCCCCGCTTGCGCTCGATGCGCTGGGTGATGACTTCGAGGTGGAGTTCACCCTGTCCGGAGATGAGGTGCTCGCCGGTGTCCTCGTTGATCTCGATCTTGATCGTCGGGTCCTCCTTGGACACCTGCTGGAGCGTCTCGATGAGCTTCGGCAGGTCGTCCATGTTCTTCGCCTCGACGGACTTCGTGATGACGGGCTCGGAGATGTGCTCGATCGACTCGAACGGCGTCATCTCGACCGACGAGGCCGTCGATCCGGCGATGGCGTCCCGCAGGCCCGTGACGGAGGCGATGTTCCCGGCGGGGACGTGCTCGACCTCCTCGCGCTCGCCGCCCATGAAGATCCCGACGGACTGGATCCGGTTCGTCCCGGCGGTGCCCGAGACGTAGAGGTCCTGCCCGCGTTCTATCGTCCCGGAGAACAGCCGCCCGGTGGCGATCTCCCCCGCGTGGGGGTCCATCGAGATGTCCGTCACCATGAAGACGACCTCGCCCTCGTCGTCGACCTCGCGCATCTGCCGGGCGATTTCGCTTTCGTCGTCGCCGCGCCAGACGGTCGGGATGCGTTCGGGCTGCGCCTCGATGGGGTTCGGGAAGTGCTCCGCGACCATGTCGAGCACGACGTCCGAGAGCGGCGACTGGTCCCTGAGCGCCTCGACGTTTTCGTTCTGGTTGTACTCGATGATGTCGCCGAAGTCGATGCCTGTCTCCTGCATCGACGGCAGGCTCACGGCCCAGTTGTACAGCGCGGAGCCGAAGGCGACGGTGCCGTCCTGGACGGAGACCTTCCAGTTGTCCTCCTCGTACTTCTCCTCGGCCATGCCGCGGATCAGCTCGTTCACGTCGGCGATGACCGCCTGGAGGCGCTCTTGCATCTCCTGGGGGCCCTCCTGCAACTCGTTGATGAGGCGGTCGACCTTGTTGATGAAGAGCGCCGGCTTGACGCCCTCGCGGAGCGCCTGTCGGACGACCGTCTCGGTCTGGGGCATCGTCCCCTCGACGGCGTCGACGACCACGAGCGCCCCGTCGACGGCGCGCATCGCGCGCGTCACGTCGCCCCCGAAGTCGACGTGGCCGGGCGTGTCGATGAGGTTGATGAGGTGGTTCGTGTCGTTCCACTCGTGGGTCATCGAGACGTTCGCCGCGTCGATGGTGATCCCGCGCTCCTGTTCGTCCTCCTCCGTGTCCATCGCCAGCTGCTGGCCGGCGAGGTCCTTCGAGATCATCCCCGCCCCGGCGAGCAGGTTGTCCGTGAGCGTCGTCTTCCCGTGATCGATGTGAGCGGCGATGGCGATGTTCCGGATGTTCTCCGGCTTGTCCATCAGTCGTTCACATTCCTGTACGATCTTCTTTCGTCGGCCCATTATACTGGCTCCTACCGGTAGGAGGGTGAAAAGGGTAGTGTTTCGGCCGGGCGGGCGCGCGGCGGGCCGTCTCCTGACCGTGCGTAACTTTAACACGAGCCGATCTGTCTCCGGCACAAGAGTCATACCCGTCCGGTCCGTGGTACTATCACGCATGGACCTTCGCGTGCAGGGGCCCGCCGCCCCCGATCCGTTTTTGAGCGCGGCGGATCTGTTCGAGACGGAGTACGACCTGGAGTGGCCGGTCCGCGTCTACGTCCGCACCGACCCGGACGAGCGGACGTGGGCCGCCCACTACGCCGACCACCACGTGTTGAACATCTCCAGGCAGGCGGCGACGAGCGCGATGGCCCGCGAGCTCGCCCTCCACGAGCTCTCGCACATGGCCCGCAGCGAGGAGGCGCACCCGTCGCACACGCAGTCGACCGAGGAGGCGCTCTACCTCGCGCTCACGGGTCGCTCCGTCGAGCGCCGGAAGCTCGTCCACTGCTATCAGATCGCGAACCACATGAAGGACATCTACGCCGACGACATCACCCTCTCCGTCGCCCCGGCCGACAAGCTCGTCTACTTCCTCGAATCGCAGCTCGCCGCGGCGCTGGCGGATCGCCCGACGCCGCCGCCGCGGCCCGATTCGCGGCGGCTGACCACCGCGGCCGACCCCGAGATCACCGCCGTCAACGCCGCCTTCGCGCTCGCGCTCGTCGAGCGCCACGGCCTCGTCGACGGGAACCACCGACTGTACGACCTCGCGCACGCGGCGGCGGACGACGCGCCCACCGTCCCCTTCGACTCGTTCAAGCGTCGCTTCCGCTCGCTCGTCGACGATCCGACGGAGAGCGACTACCGGAAGGCGCTTGTCGACGTCACCCGGGCGTACGCGGTCGGCACCGGCGAACCGGCCGCCGACTGATCGATCGAATCTCCGTCCGACGATTCGTCACCCGTCGTGGACCCACGCGGACGCTGAAGCGCGCGACGACCGTCGTCGCCGGATCGACGAGCGCGCGCTCGCGCCGTCGGACGTTCGGGAAACGACGAGAGAGGAGAGCAGAGGAGAGGAGAGAACGGATCGCTCAGCGAGCGGCGGCCGCGACGCGCTCTTTTTCTTCTTTCTGCGAGATGGCGTACGTCTGCACGTCGTAGTTCGACGCCCCGACGAGCTGCTGGGCGAGCGCCTCCGCCGCGCTCGTCTTCGACTTGTGTGAGGCGTTGTACGCGCCGTCGGCGAGGAACTTCAGCGCCTGATCGACGCGGCGCTGGGGCGCGACGTCGACCGCCTTGGGGACGGAGATGCCGCCGTACTTCAGGCGGACCGTCTCCTCGCGGGGGGCGGCGTTCTCGACCGCGCGGATGAGCACCTGAACCGGGTTCTCGTCGGTTCGCTCCTCGACGAGTTCGAAGGCGTCGCGGACGATGTTGAGCGCCTTCTGCTTGTGGCCCGTGTTGTCCTCCGACTGCATCAGGCGGTTGACGAGCCGCTCGACGACGCTGATCTCGCTCTTCTGGAACTGCTTTCCGGCGTGGCGGCCCATCGTGTGGGCGACGGGCGTCACGGAGAGGTAGCGCTGGGTGCTCGGGTCGCGGTACTCCATCTCGCTCACGTCCCAGACGCCGAACAGCAGCGCGTTCGGGGACGTCTCCTCGCTCTCGGCCGGCGCGTCGGACTCGGGTGTTTCGCTCTCCGACATGGTTATCGAACCGGCTTCTCCGCGTTACCGCGCACCAGTTCGATCATCGACACGCCGTTGACCTTCTCGACTTTGTAGTTGACGCCGGAGAGGTCGCCCATCGCGCGGCCCTTCGCGCCGCCGATGCCGGCGATCGTGACCTCGTCGTGCTCGTCGATGAAGGAGATCGCGCCGTCGCCGGGGCAGAAGGCCGTGACCTGCTTGCCGTTTTTGATCAGCTGGACGCGGACGCACTTGCGGATCGCGGAGTTCGGTTGCTTCGCCTCGATGCCGACCTTCTCGAGGACGATGCCGCGGGCCTGCGGCGCGCCTTCGAGCGGGTCGGACTTCTTTCGGAGCCCGCGCTCCCGTCGTGCGTACTTCGAGTCGGACCACCGGTGGCTCTGGCGGTCCTGTTTGAGTTTGCGGGCCGCGTACTTGCCGTTCGCCATAGTGACGAAAGCTTCCCGACGGAGCTACTTAAGCCTCCCTTTTCGGATCCGGCGAAACGCCCGCAGGTTCGGTTAGCGGGGTGTAAGAAGGAATCTGAGGCGGTTTCGGCACCGAACGAACGGCGCTCAGGGCGGGAGAGCGGACGAGCGGCGTGCAGAATTCGTCGCTCCGTCCGAAAGCGCCGGCTCCATTTCGACGCGCGACGGCCGGACCGTCACGTCAACTGGACGTCGTCGATGTCGTGGTGCCGGCGCGCCAGCGCCCGGGCGGTTTCGATGTTGCTGCCGCCCTTGCCGATGGCGACGCCGCGGTCGGCCTCGGCGACTTCGACGTACGCCACCCGGTCGTTCTGCTCGCTCACGGTCACGTGTCGGACGGCCGCGGGCGCGAGCGCGTTCGCGACGAACGCCTCCGGCGTGTCCGCGTCCTCGACCAGTTCGACCGGACGGTCGACCTTCTCCTCGAACCGACGGACGGTCCGCCCGTCGGGACCGATCGCCCTGCCCATCTTCCCCGCGGGCACGAGCACGACGAGCCGATCCTCCTCGACGAGACAGTCCTTCGCGCTCACCGCCGCGATCTCGTCGAAGAGACCGATGTACCGCCGAGCCGCGTCCGACAGCGTGACCTTCATCCGATCACCCCCGGGTCAGTCGTCCGAGGGCTGTTCGGACGAACCGCCGTCGGACGCGCTGAACGAGCCCATCCGGAGGTCGACGTCGCCGGTGCCGATGGCGACCGGCTTGCCGACGATCACGTTCTCGATGACGCCGTCGAGGTCGTCCTCCTCGCCGTGGATCGCCGCGTCGAGCAGGTGGTTGACCGTGACCTCGAAGGCCGCGCGCGCGAGGACGGACTCCTTGCTCCCGGAGATGCCGTGCCGGCCGATGGACTCGATCGTGCCCCGGTTGGTCATGATGTCGGAGACGAGCATCAGGTGGCGGACGTTCACGTCGTCGAGCCCCTGCTCTTCGAGCGTCTCCATCGTCTCTTCGATGATCGACTCGCGGGCCGCCTCGACGCCGAGTTCGCGGTACACCTCGTGGATGTTGTTCGTCGTCGTCCTGGTGGCGTCGACGCCGTCGATGGCGAGCACGTCGCCGAAGGCGGACCCCTCGGTGTAGAGGACGAACTCCTCGTTTCCGTCGCCGAGCTTCTCCTTGCGGATGACGACGCGGGTGACGTCCTCGATCCCCTTGAAGACGATCTCGCGGAGGCGCTCGACGAGCTGCAGCAGTTCGCGGTAGCTCGGCTGCTCCGGACCGAACTCCACGACGGTGCCGCTCCGGCGCGTCGTCACGCCGAGGGCGTCCTCGATCCGTTCTGCGATCTCCGTTGCGACCTCGTCGACGGTGTCCGCGCGGGGCCACCGCTCCATCAGCGTCTCCTCGTTGAGGTCGACGCGGACGAGCATGTCCGCGACGTTCGTGCTCACGTCGCCAAGCGCGAGGATCTTCGTCGACTCGATCGCCCAGACGACCTCGTGGGCGCGCTCGCGGTCGGTCGCGTACGGAATGCCCTCGTCGTTCTGCTCCTCGCTTTCGAGGTGGACGGTCATCATCGGCGTGTCCGGCGTCTTCCGGGCGTCCACCAGTTCGATGAGCCGCGGGAGCCCCTGCGTGACGTCGATTTCTGCAACGCCAGCGTAGTGGAACGTGTTCATCGTCATCTGTGTACCTGGCTCACCGATGCTCTGGGCGCTCACCGTCCCGACGGGGTCGAGCGGATCGACCCGGGTGTCGAGGTAGCGCGCCTCGACCGCCTTCGCGATCTCGTCGGCCTGCTCGACGCTGACGCCCGCGCGGGTGTCGATCGTCTCGTACACCCGGTCTTTGAGCCGCCGCGGGAGTTGCGTGTCCTCCACGACGAGCTCGACGTCGTCGTCCACGTGCTCGTACTCAGTCATCCGATTCCACCTCCTGTCCGCGGCTGCCGACGCGCGGCTCCGCGTGCTCCGAGAGGTTCGTCGGCGGTTCCCTCGTGCCGAGGAACCGCTCTTTGTCCGCCTCGCTGTCGAACTCCGCCTCGACGATCCGATCCGCGATGCTGTCGACGTCGATGTCGTTGCCCGCGCCGGAGGAGACGCGCACCGGGCTGGTGCCGTCCTCGCCGAACTCGAACTGGACGATGGTGCCGCTGGTGTCGCGCACCGTCCCGTCGTACTGCGTCTCGAGTTCGGACAGCGCGTTGATGAGCCGGCGCTGGAGGTAGCCGGACTTGGAGGTCCGGACCGCCGTGTCGACGAGCCCCTCGCGGCCGCCCATCGCGTGGAAGAAGAACTCCCGCGGGGTCAGCCCGCCGCGGTAGGAGTTCTCCACGAAGCCGTGCGCGTCGGCGGAGAGGTCGTTCTTCTCGTAGTGGCTGAGGGTGCGGTCCTCGTACCCGCGGTTGATCCGTTCGCCCCGAACCGCCTGCTGGCCGACGCAGCCGGCCATCTGCGTCAGGTTGAGCATCGATCCGCGAGCGCCCGAGCGGGCCATGATGACCGCCGGGTTGTCGTCGCCGAAGTGGTCCTCCGCGATCTCGCCGGCGCTGTCGCGGGCCTTCCCGAGCGTCTGCATGATCTTCATCTCCAGCGTCTCGTCCACGGTCCGCCCCGGCAGCGACTCGAGTTCGCCAGCCTCGTACGTCGCGATGAGCTCCTCGATGCGCTCGTAGGCGTTTTCGATGGCCTCGTCGACCATCTCGTTCGCCTCGTCCGGAATCGACTCGTCGTCGATGCCGAGCGAGAACCCGAAGTGCATGATGGCGCGCATCGCCAGCGCGGAGATCTCGTTGATGAAGATCCGCGCGCGCGTCTCGGAGTACACCTTCGTTATGGTGTCGACGATCTCGCCGCCGAACGCGCCGACCGCGTCCTCGTCGACGGTGCCTTCGACCAGCTGTCCGTCCTCGATGACGACCGTGTCGCCGGTCGAACTCACGAATTCGAGCGAGAGGTCGTCGGGAAGGAGCTCCGAGAAGATCGTCCGGCCGGTCCAGTACGGCTCGCCGTCGTCTTGACCATCGGGCTGCGGTAGCTCGTCGACGCTCGTCGCCCGCAGCAGGTCGAGCGCCTGCGTCTCGCTGAAGCGCGGGTTCTCGTGGGTGAGGAGGTAGGTGCCCGAGATGTGGTCCTGGATCGCCCCGATGATGTTCTCGCCGAAGCGCGGGCTGAGGATCTGCTCCTGCACGCGCATGAGGACGCGCGCCTCGGCGCGGGCTTCCTCGTTCTGCAGCGCGTGCATGTTCATCTCGTCGCCGTCGAAGTCGGCGTTGTACGGCGGGCAGACGGTCGTGTTCAGCCGGAACGTCTTGTACGGCATCACCACGACCTCGTGGGCCATGATCGACATCCGGTGCAGCGACGGCTGCCGGTTGAAGATGACGATGTCGCCGTCGACGAGGTGGCGGTTGACCTCCCAGCCAAGTTCGACCTTCTCCGCGAGTTCCTCGCAGTTCTTCTCGGTCACCTTGAGTCGGCGGCCGTCGGGGCGCTTCACGTAGTTCGCGCCCGGGTGCCCCTCGGGACCGTTCGCCACGTACTGGCGGGCCTCCGCGGCGTTTCGCTCGGTGACGTTCATCGTCTGCGTCATCTCGCGCGCCACGCGCTCGGGCACGCCGACCTCGTTGAGCGACAGCGTCGGGTCGGGGCTGATGACGGTCCGCGCGGAGAAGTTCACGCGCTTGCCGGAGAGCGAGCCGCGGAAGCGACCTTCCTTCCCCTTGAGGCGCTGGCTGAGCGTCTTCAGCGGCCGGCCGGAGCGGTGCCGCGCCGGCGGCGTGCCGCTGATCTCGTTGTCGATGAACGTGGTGACGTGGTACTGGAGCAGCTCCCACAGGTCCTCGATGATGAGCTGCGGCGCGCCGGCCTCGCGGTTCTCCATGAACCGCTGGTTGATGCGGATGATGTCCACCAGCTTGTGGGTGAGATCGTCCTCCGAGCGCTGGCCGTTGTCGAGCGTGATCGACGGCCGGGCCGTCACCGGCGGCACGGGGAGGACCGTCAGGATCATCCACTCGGGGCGCGATCGCTCGGGGTCGATCCCGAGCGTCTCGATGTCCTCCTCGGGGATGTCCTCGAACCAGTCGCGGATGTCCGAGGGCATCAGCTTGTTCATGTCCTCCTCGGTCAGATCCACGTCGAGCGCCTTCTCGAGGGCCTTCCTGTCCTCCTTTCGCGGGCGGAACTCGCCCGAGAGGATCTCGTTGACCCGCTGGAGGTCGATCCCGGTCTCCTCGGCCAGCCCCTGCGGGGACGTTCCGACGTCGTCCTCGTCGTCCGGATCGGGCTGCATCGCCGACGCGATCCGCTCGGAGTAGTCGCCCGAGAGGACGTCCTGCACCTCGTAGTACGTGGTCGGCTTCTCGTGTTTGATGTCGTGCTGGCGAGCGCCGCAGTACGGACACTGGTTCGCCTTCCGCGCCTGCCGAACCGCCGCCTTCAGCACGTCGTTCGGATCCTCGCCCAGTTCCTTCGTCCGTTCGAGCCGGTCGCGGAACTCGGCCTGCTCCTCCTCCGTGAGCGCGAGCCGTCCGCACTCGCGGCACGTAGAGCGGAGCAATCGGCGGATGAGCTTCGTGAAGCCGACGTGGATGACCGGCGCGGCGAGCTCGATGTGGCCGAAGTGGCCGTTACACGACCCCGAGTGCTGCCCGCACGTGCGGCACTCCAGCCCGGGGTCGATGACGCCCAGCCGCGGGTCCATGAGCCCCATGTCGATGGGGTAGCCGTCGTCGTCGTACGTGTCCGCCGTGATGACCTTCGTCGCGGACATGTCCCGGTACGTCTCCGGGTCCATCAGCCCGAACTGGAGCCCGCCGAGTTCCTTCGGTGTTTGCATTGACATTTGTCGTACCCTCTAAACTGCGTCCTCGAGTTCCAGCCGCGGTCGGATGCCGAGCGCGATCATCTCGTCGAGCAGGAGTTTGAACGCGTAGCTGACCTCGATCTGGTGGATGTCGTCCTCGTCTTTCGTGATCGGATCGTAGATCCGGCGCTGTTCTCTGTCCTCGACGGCGACCATCCCGGTTTCCGCGCTCACGTACACGAGTTCGCGGTCCGACGAGTCCAGCAGTCGCTCCTTGAGCGCCATCGCCGCCCCGTGTCCGATGAGCACCTCGCGCTCCATCTCGCCCACGCGCAGGCCGCCCTCGCGGGCGCGCCCCTCCGTGGGCTGGCGGGTGAGCACCTGCACCGGCCCGCGCGAACGGGCGTGCAGCTTGTTGCTCACCATGTGGTACAGCTTGTGATACAGAATCACGCCCACGAAGATCTCGGCCTCGATCTTCTCGCCGGTGACGCCGGAGTACATGACCTCCTTGCCGGAGGACTTGAACCCCTTCTCCTCCAGGGACGAGCGGAGGCGCTCCTCGCTTTCGCCCTGGAACGCGGTGCCGTCGACGCGCCTCCCTTCGAGCGAGCCGACCTTGCCGCCGAGCATCTCCAGCACGTGACCGACCGTCATCCGCGACGGCAGCGCGTGCGGATTGATCACGAGGTCGGGGACGACCCCCTCGTCCGTGAAGGGCATGTCCTCCTGCGGCGCGAGGTGGCCGACGACGCCCTTTTGCCCGTGGCGCGAGGCGAACTTGTCGCCGAGTTCGGGGATGCGCTCGTCGCGCACCGACACCTTCGAGAGCTTCGAGCCGTCCTCGCCCTCCATCAGCGTGACGGTGTCGACGACGCCGTCCTCGCCGGAGCGCATCGTCACGGAGGTTTCGCGGCGCTTCTGCGGCGACAGCCCGCCCATGTCGTCCGGTTCCTCGAGGAACCGCGGCGGGCTCGTCTTCCCGAGGAGCACGGAGTTCTCGTCGACGACCGTCTCGGGGTTCACGAGGCCGTCCTCGTCGAGGTGCGTGTAGGCGTCCTCGCCGCGGGCGCCGCGTACGTCCTGCGAGGGGATCTCGAAGCGATCCTCCTGACCGCCAGGGTAGCGGCGCTCTTCGCCCTCGTAGGTCCGGAAGAAGTGCGAACGGGCGAGCGCGCGCTCTACGGACCCTTTGTTCATGACGAGCGCGTCCTCGATGTTGAACCCCTCGTAGCTCATGACGGCGACGACGAAGTTCTGCGCCGCCGGCCGCTCGTCGAAGTCGATCTGCTCCGTCGTCTGCGTCTTGACCATCGCCACCTGCGGGTAGTGCAGGAGGTGCTGGCGGGTGTCGGGGCGAATGCGGTAGTTGGCCGAGGGGATCCCGAGCGACTGCTTCATCATCCCCGCGCCCATGGTGATGCGGGGTGACGCGTTGTGTTCCGGGTAGGGGATCATCCCCGACCCGACGCTGAAGATGAGCGAGGGGTCGATCTCGAGGTGGGTGTGCTCGGGCGTGATGTCCTCCTCGTCGACGGCGACGTAGATGTCCTCTTCCTCCTCGGCGTCGATGAACTCGACGTAGCCGCGGTCGACGAGGTCCTCGAACGTCAGGTCGCCGCTTTCGACCGCCTCGATCTCCTCGTCGCCGAGGATCGATTCGCCGTTCTCCATGACGATGAGCGGGCGTCGCGCGCGCCCCGCGTCGGCGTTGACGATGACCTCGCGGGTGCGCTCTTTGACGCTCACGTTCACCATGCCGCTGACGTCGCCGCGTCGTCGCGCTTCTCGAATCTGTTCTGCGAGCTGGTGCGGGTCCGGGTGGGTCCCGACCAGGCTGCCGTTGACGTACACCTTCGCGTCTCGTGCCTGTGCCATGTGTGATCAGTCGTCCGCGGTCGTCGTCGTGCGTTCAACGCCGTCGATGCCGGGCATACCTTCGACGCCCATCGACGCCAGTTCGCGCTTCAGCGCCTGTTCGTCCTCGATGTTCTGCGACAGCTCCATCGCCTGCGCGAAGTTCTTCACCAGCCCGCAGTTCGGTCCCTCGGGAGTCTCGGAGGGGCCGATCCGACCCCACTGGGTCGCGTGCAGGTCGCGCGCCTCGAAGTGCGGCTGGCTGCGCGACAGCGGGCTGCGGAGCCGTCGCAGGTGCGACAGCACGCCCATGTAGTCGGTGCGGTCGACGAGCTGGGAGACGCCGGAGCGACCGCCCACCCAGTTCCCGGTGGCGATCGGGTGTTCGAGCCGCTCGGTCAGCACGTCGGATCGGACGACGGTGTTGACCGTGAGGTTCCGGTTGCGCATGTTCGCGCGTTCGAGCTGGTACTTCACGTCGCGCGCGAGCTTGTTCAGCGCCGTTCGGAATAGGTCCTTCATCAGGTCGCCGCTGACCTTGAGGCGCTTGTTCGCGTAGTGGTCCTTGTCGTCGGCGTCGCGCCGCCCGAGCGCGAGTTCGAAGCACGCCTCCGCCATCCGACAGAGGTAGAACGCCTTGTTGGTCCGGACCTCCTCCTCCTCTATGCCCTCCTCGTGGAGGTGCGGCAGGAGGTACCGGTCGATGACGTAGTTGGCCCGCTTGAGCTGGTAGTTCTTCCCCTGCCCGCTCGCGACGCGCTTGCCGAGCGTCTCGATGGCCTCCTCCTGCGTCTGGACCTCGGCCATCTCCAGGTTCTCGAGCATGAACTTCACGATCTCGGGGTCGTCGGAGACGCGGTGGACGATCTCCTCGTCCGACTCCAGCCCGAGCGCGCGCACGAGCGTGATGAAGTTCACGCTGCCCGACACCGACGGGAAGGACACTTCGAGGATGCCCTCGCGGTTGCGCTCACAGAGGACCAGCGCGCGGTACCCGCGGCGCTGGCTGAACGTCTTCGCGACCTGGATCTCGTCGCCGTACTTCGTGTCGTACTCGGCGAGGATCTTGTTCGGCGCGAGGTCCTCGCTCGTCATGAGCACGCGCTCGGAGCCGTTGACGATGAAGTAGCCGCCGGGGTCGACGGGGTCCTCGCCGATCTCGACGAGCTCCTGCTCGGAGAAGCCGGCGATGTTGCACTTGTCGGAGCCGACCATGATGGGCATGCGGCCGACCTTCGTCTCGGCGGAGTCGACGACGACCTCCTCTTCCTCCTCGCCGCCGCGGACGATCGACATCTCCATGAACACCGGGGCGGCGTAGGTGATGTTCCGCAGGCGCGCCTCCTGCGGGTAGAGAAGCTCCTCGCTCCCGTCGGCCTCGCGCACGCGGGGAGTCACGACGCGGACGTCGCCGAGTTCGACCCACACCGGCTCCTCGCCCTCCTTGTCGCCGATGTCGGTGTCGATGGTGCCCTTCTCGTCGACGACCTCCTGCATCCCGCGGCCGAGAAACGCGTTGAACGAGCGGAAGTGGTGTTCGGCGAGTCTGTCCTGCGAGAAGTACTCCCGGGAGATGCTGCGTCGCGCTGTTCGGTCCATCACTCGACCACCAGTCGGTACACGACTGCTCTGTCGGTCGTTCGGGAGTCTCTGACGATTTTGACGATGTCACCGGGCTCCGCGTCCGTGTCGCGGAGCGCCGGATCGCTTTTCTTTATTTTTGGCAAGTTTGTCTTACTGACGTTGTACTCTTCCAGCACCTCCTCGACGCGCGCCGGGTCGTCGAGGACCGTGTGCTCCGGAACCAGTGTGTGTTGGCTTACGTCTACCATGGATGGGTTTGCCTGTGGGGAGAAGCTGCTGTCACGAGATACTACAGCGGGCTAATGGCCCCATGCATTTAATACTTACCAAGTCGTGTGGGACGCGCCGCTATCCGACCGCCGGTCGAGCGGCGGCCGGTCGGGCTCGTGTTGTCTCCACGCAAGGTCTACCGAAGTATAGGTATTGCGGCGATTTCGTCGCGGTACCGTCGTGCACACCGACCGGAGATGGCAAACCTTATTTAACAGTCGGGGCTACGAGTGAACGCCGCAAGCCCGGGTGGTGTAGTGGCCCATCATACGACCCTGTCACGGTCGTGACGCGGGTTCAAATCCCGCCTCGGGCGTTTTCCTCGGAACCTACCACCTAGCGAGGCGTTTTATCGCCGAGCGTACTCTCGGTTCCGAGAGGAAACCGGGTCGCGGGAGTTGAATCAGGGAGGTCGCAGTCTCGCGAGCGAAGCGAGCGAGGAAGCGTCCGACCGCGGTTCAAATCCCGCCCCGGCCGTGTTTCTGCCGAAACCACCTCGTGAGCGAGGAGACTCGGCGAACACCTACTCGATCGACGGTTCGCGATACTCCGCGTACGCGGAGGTCGACCCGTCGAGCCGCTGGAGCGTCACGACGATCCGGTTCGCGCGTAATTCGATCTCGATCCGCTCGAAGTCGGGTTCGTAGACGCCGTAGTGGTGTCCTTCGCTGTCCATCTTCGTCTCCTCGCGGAGCAACCCGCGGGCGGTCATGACGCCGACCCGCCGGTAGATGGACGACTGACTGCCGTCGCAGATTCGGCTCAGATCCTTCACCGATCGACGCTTCACGCACGTCTCGACGAGAATCTGGCGGACGTAGGGATCCGCGAGCATGTCGAATACGCCGTCGGGGTCCCACTCCCGCGCCACGTTTAGCTCCCCCCTGAGCGGCTCACTGTCACGTACCTCGTACCCTTCTGATATATGAGGGTTCGCGGCGGATGAATCGAGCGGAGATTCCGGCGTCGGCCGGAATCCTGGACAACCTTTATTCATCAACTGCCGTATCATTCCACCATGCCGCCCGCGAAGTCGGACACCGAAGCACACCACTTTTCGTACGCCGAGGAGGGGGAGGTGAGCGTCGACGTCGTCACCGCGGTCGCGGAGGTGATCGGCGACGATCCACTGGAAATGAAACCGTTACGCGACGTCCTCGATCCGGACGCGCTGGACGAACTGATCCGCTCTATGGCCGACACGGAGGGAACCGTCTCGTTCGAACTGGCGGGGTGCGAAGTCTCCGTCCGCGGCGACGGCGGCATCGTCGTCTACGACGACTCCTGACGATCGCTCGCCCGCGCGCTCGATCCGCCGTGCGGCGTCTCCCGCTCGCGGATGCGCACCGCGTGAACCGTTTCGGTCGCGTCGTCGACGACGAGCGCGTCTCCGACGCGCCGGGGAAGGCGTTCCGCGATCGAGCCGTCGAAATAGACCGGCCGTGCGGTTCCGAGAGCCTCGACGTCCGCGCCGGCGGTGAGCCGGTGGACGATCACGAGGTCCGCCTGCGAGGTCGCGACGTCGGGGAGCGCGCTCGGTCGCTGCGTCGCGGCGACGAGGCTCACCCCCGGCGCGCGCCCCCGCGTGAGCACCGTCCGGAGCGCGCCGTCGGCGACGCCTCCGAAGAACGCGTGCGCCTCGTCGACGAACACCCACGGGAGCCGTTCGATCGCGTCGGCGACGCGGGCCTCGTACAACCCGCTCGCGACGGCCGCGCAGACGGCGTTCATCGCGGCGGGCGGCGCGCCGGCGAGGTCGAGCACCGTCGCCTCGGTGCCGGCGAGATCGGCGGCGCCGAGCCCGTCGGGCGCGAACGCCCCCCACGACGCCGCGAGGCGGAGGTGGTTCTCGACCACTCCCCGGGCGGTGCCGTCGGCAGCCGACTCCGCGGCGTACTCGCGCATCCCCGCGAGCGTCTCCCGTTCGGTCGCCGCCCGCCAGACGAGCGCGCCGGCGGCCCCTTCCGGATCGAGGCTGAGCAACGGCGGCCAGGCCGGCGGCGACAGCGCCGAGGCCCGAACCGTCGGCCGTTCGACGACCGTCGCCGGCACCGCGTCGCTCGCCGAATCGGCGAGACCGCGGAACGCGCCCATCGGATCGACGACGACCGGCGCGATCCCCGACGCCCGCGCCGTCGCCTCTGCGAGCACGCCCAGCGTGTGCGACTTGCCCGAGCCGCGCTTGCCGACGACGAGTCCCGCGTGCGGCCGGTCGAGGTCGATCCCGACCGCCGCCCCGTCGCTCCCGTCCCGCGCCCGGTACGTCCCCAGCCGGCCGGTCGGCAGTTCCGCTCCGAACTCGCTCTCCTTTTCTCCCCTCTCCGTTTTCTTCTCCCCTCGTCCCGTTTCCTCCTCTCTGTGCCTCGTTTCCGTCTTCCCCAGCCCCGTCTCCTCCGGCGGCCGCCCGAGTACGTGCACGCTCCGGCCTGGACGCGTGATCCGTCATAACGCTTCGCCCGTACGTTCAAGTACGAAAACGGGACCACCTCCCGCCATGTTCGATACGTTTCGCAGCGACGAACGGGCCATCGAAGGGCTGCCGATCCGTCTCGTCATCGCGCTCGTCGTCGGCGTCGCGAGCCTGAGCGTCATGATGAACATGATCACCGGACTGGAGGGCCTGTCCGTCACGGAACTCGACGCCGATCCCGAACCGGAGGTCGTCTCGCCCGGCGAGCAAACGCTCGACATCGCGGCCGTCGGCGCGGACGGCGAGCGCGTGGCCGACGCGACCGTCGTCGTGAAGAGCGGTTCGGCGCGGATCGACGGGATCGAGACGGCGACGACCGGTTCGGACGGCGTCGCGACGGTTCGCGTCGATCCCTCCCTCGGGCCGAACCAGGACGAAGGGACCCTCTCTGTCGAGATCAAGCCACCGGCCGGGAGCGAGTACGCCGATCGACGTGAGAACGCGGAGGTGCTGGTGATCCGGGAGTGAGCGCGCTCAGAGGTGGTCGTCCCAGTCGACCCAGTCGTATTCCCAGCCCGTTCGGGCGTGCCACCCCATCTCCGCGTACTCGCGGTCCTCCCGTTCGGTGCGATTCCGGGCGACGCCGTCCGCCTGCTCGCCCTCGACGAGCATCGGATCGAACGCGACCGGTCCGAACGTCTCGACCACGTCGAACGCCGGTGGTCGGTCGGAGGACGATCCGGCCGCCGTCTGCGCTTCGATGGCGACGAGTGTCTGCTTCGGGCCGCCCTTCGGCATCACGAGTCGCCCCGCGTCTGCGAGCTGGTCGAGCAGCGCGCGCGGGGGACGAACCGCGGCCGCCTCGACGAGGATGCGGTCGAACGGCGCGTACTCGGGGAGGCCGTTCGCCCCGTCCCGACGGTCGACCAGCACGGCGTCGTACCCCGCGCTTCGGAGGTTTCGCCGCGCTTCGACCACCACCCGGCGGGCGATGTCCACCGCGTGGACGTTCCGCTCTCCGGCGATTTCGGCGAGTACGGCCGACGTGTAGCCGACGCCCGCGCCGACGACGAGCACCTGCTCGCCCGGCTCGGCGGCGAGCGCGTCGAGGAGACGAGCGACCGTGACTGGTGCGAGGACGCGCGTGCCGGCGTGCTCGTCGTCGCGGTTGTCGTAGGCGCGATCGTCGACGAACTCGTGTCGCGGGACGGTGCGCATCGCGACGTCGACGCGCTCGTCGAGCCGACGACCCCCGAACGCGCGTTCGAGGCCGTCGACCATGTCCTCGCGAAGCACCGCGGGGTCCATGTTTCGGGGTCTGTGCCCGACCGTAATCAACTGTGTGCTTGGAACTGCCCGTCGCCGTCTTCCGCTCCCCGTTCTCCCGCCTCCGACCAGAGCGCGTCAGTCGTCGCGTCGCATGGGGACGAACCGAACGTCGCCGTGCGTTTCGCGCTCGACGCCCCCGTCGGCGCGGCGACGGAGTCGGACGAGCCGCTGCCGGCTTCGCCCGACCGGTCCGACGAGCGTCCCGCCGGGGCGGAGCTGCTCGACGAGGGGGTCGGGTATCTCGGGCGGAGCGCAGGTCAGGTACGCCGCGTCGAACGGCGCGCGCTCGACCCACCCCTCGTGGCCGTCGCCGACGCGGATCGAGACGTCGTATCCGAGGTCGCCGAGTCGGTCCCGCGCGTCCGCGGCCAGCTTCGGGTCGTACTCGACGCTGAAGAGGTTATCGTCGCCGACGATCTCGGCCGTCACGGCCGCGTGGTAGCCGCACCCCGTGCCGATCTCCAGCACTCGCTCCCCGGGGTCGGGGGCGAGCAAGTCGGTCATCATTCCGACCATGTGGGGCGCGCTGATCGTCTGACCCCCGCCGATGGGGAGCGGTCGGTCCCTGTACGCGGTCTCGCGCCCCTCCGAGGGGACGAACTCGTGTCGCGGGACCGCTCGGAGGGCCGCGGTCGTCGCGTCTCGCTCGACGACGCCCCGCTCTCGGAGGCGGTCGATCAGTCGGTCGCGCGCGGTCTCGAAGTCCATGGATGGGTCGGATCGCCCGGGTTCCACCGGGATCGGATCGCTTCGGTCACCTTCCGCGACGTTCGACGGAGCGTCTCACCAGGCGGACCACGCGGTGCTCGTCTCGTCGCGGGCGTACACCCGCTTTGCGTCCTTCGCGAACACCACGTCCCCCTCGTGGTCGAACTTGTCGAACCGGTACCCGCTCGAATCGTCGCGAACGTGGATCCCCTCCACCTCGAATTTCTCGTCGCCGAACGCCTCGACTTCGCCGACGGTGAACTCGTAGTCGCCGGGCACCTGCACCGTGAGGCTGCGCGTCTCGTCTCGGCGGCCGTCCTTCGGGTGGACGGTGACGTTGACGCTCACGTTGTCGACCGCGCGCGTCCAGATGGTCCGCACGTCCTCGACCGTCGCCTCGTCGACCCGGCGGTCCTCGCCGAGGTCGAGCGACGTGATCCGGGCGAGCATGATCGCCTCGGGCGTGTCGACGATGAACTCCTCGCCCACCGCGATGACCTCCTCGGCGGGCGCGTCGACGGTCGTCGAGACCGACTCGTCGCCCTGCGAGACCACGACGTCCCGCTCTACCGTCGTCTCGCGCTCGACCGACACCTTGTGGACGTGGCCGCACTCGGTGCATCTGACCGTCGCGTGGCCGCCGCCTCCCTCCTTGAGTACCTCGTGGACCGTCTCCGTCTGCGGCGAGCAGGACGGGCAGACGACTGCGACCTGCTCTGCGGGTTCGCTCATGCCTCGGCGTAGCCCGTCCGGGCGTAAAAGTCCGCGCTTCCGTCGGCACCCCCGACGCACGTCTTACGCTCGCGGCTTCACCGCTCGACACCCGGGAGGTCTACGACCTCCCCTGCTCGCGACCCGTGTCGCTCGCTACCGTGGAAGCTCCACTTCCACGCTGTCCGCCCACACGGTCGGCTCCCGGAGGATGCCGTCGAGATGCAACGGCGCGTCGACGTCGCCGCCGATGCCCGCATCGTCCCCGATGGCGACGTGGACGGTTCCCGCGGCCTTCTCGTCGAGCAGCACCGACCCCACGAGTTCCTCGACGCCGACGTTGGTCCCGATGCCGAGTTCGGCGAGGTTGTACGCGTCGCGGCCGACCTGTTCCGCGCCGGCTTCGACCTGCTCGCGCACGGCGTCGTCGTCGATGTCGATCACGTACCCGTCCTCCACCTCGAACCTGAGCTCCTGCCCCTCGTCGAGCAGACCGTACGGCATCATCGTCCCGTCGACGACGTACGTCCCGTTCGCCGTCTCGGGACTGACGAACACCTCGCCCGCCGGCAGGTTCGAGAACGCGCCGGGATCGTGGACCATCCCCGTGTCCGCGAGCCACTCGCGGTCGCCCGGCTCGAACGTGATGTCCGTCCCTCGCGGCGAGGTGACGCGAACCTCCTCCGCGTCCCCGACGCGTTCGAGCACCGCCGCGCAGTGCTCCGCGATGCTGCGGTAGTCGGCGTCGAGACCGACGACCATTACCTCCTCCGTGATCCCGGGGAGCGTCGCGCCACGAGCGCCCGCCTCGTTCGCCGCCCCGCGCGCGCGGGTGTGACTCAGGCTCTTCGTCGTCGGCGCGAGGAAGGCGTCCGCCGCCCTCATCGCCGCCGACACGGACGCGGGCGGCTCTTCCCCGTGTTGCGCCCCCGGCGGATACCGGGCGACGACGACGTCGTCCGTGATCTCGCTCGCCGCGTCGTAGAGCGCCTCGCCGATGCGCCGGCGCTCGTCGTCCGTGACCACGACGCACGACTCGTCGGATCCCAGATTCAAACACTGGCTCACGGCCGTCTCGGCGGCGTCGCGGAGGGCCGTCTCGTCGATCCCGTTGCTCATGCGGGACGAACGGGCCGGCGGGGGATTATGTTTTGCCCAATCGACGTCGTCGGCATCGGACGGCGTCGCCGGCGCCGAGTTCGGGGTCGCCGTCGTCGGAGGCCGTCGAGCGACGCCGAGGGGTCTTGAGGGACGCCGACGGGCCACCGCGACGCGGTTTTCGACCCGCAGCCGGGGACTTACCCGTTTTTGGAAAAATACCCGCGGATACTCGGTGCGGAGTTAATTTCTTATTGATTAGACCCGGAATAACTATCTGTCTCGGTGCGGGAGGACAGAACGAGTGCAAATGATAAAGGTGGGCGTCAACGGATACGGAACGATCGGCAAACGCGTCGCGGACGCGGTCCGAGCCCAGCCCGACATGACGCTGGTCGGCGTCGCGAAAACCCGACCGAACTACGAGGCGGAGGCGGCGGTACGGAAGGGGTACCCGCTCTACGCGGCCATCCCCGAGCGGTCGGACAGGTTCCGTCGGGCCGGTATCGACCTCGCCGGCGAGGTGGACGACCTCGTCATCGGGAGCGACGTGATCGTCGACACCACCCCGTCCGGGATCGGCGCGGAGAACCGCGCGCTGTACGAGCAGTACGACACGCCCGCGATCTTCCAGGGCGGCGAGTCCGCGGACGTCGCCGACGTGAGCTTCAACGCGCGGGCCAGCTACGAGGCGGCCGAGGGCGCGGACTTCGTCCGCGTCGTCTCCTGCAACACGACCGGTCTCTCCCGGCTCCTCGCCCCGCTCCGCGAGGAGTACGGCGTCGAGAAGGCGCGCGTCACCCTAATCCGGCGCGGCGGTGACCCCGGACAGGTCGACCGCGGTCCGATCAACGACATCCTCCCGGACCCGGTGACGGTTCCCTCGCACCACGGCCCCGACGTGAACACGATCTTTCCCGACCTCGACATCGACACCGTGGGCGTGAAGGTGCCGGCGACGCTCATGCACCTCCACAGCGTCAACGTCACGCTCGGGGAGTCGCCCGACGCCGACGACGTGAAGGCGCTGCTCGACGCCGAGTCGCGGCTGTTTCTCGTCCCCGACGAGGCGCGGATCGACGGAACGGGGAAGCTCAAGGAGTTCGCGATGGACACCGGTCGCCCGCGCGGCGACCTCTGGGAGAACTGCATCTGGGAGGAGTCGATCTCGACGGTGGGCGACGATCTGTACCTCTTCCAGTCGATCCACCAGGAGAGCGACGTCATCCCGGAGAACGTCGACGCGATCCGCGCCATCGCCGGTCGGGAGTCGCGGGCCGACAGCATGGCGACGACCGACGAGCGCCTCGGCGTCGGCCTCGAAAGCCTGTTCCGCGGCCCGCGCCAGCGGGTCGTTCCGGCCGACGACTGATCCCCCGTCGCGTCGGCTAGCCTAGCCTGCGGTGCGTCACCGCGTCGGTTCCCGCGCGTTCGGTGTCGATCGTCGCGACGTGGAACGCGTCGTCGGCGTCCGGGATCGGCAACCCGCCGGGGTTGACGCGGATCGTCTCCCCGCGTTTTTCGACCGCGCGCTCGTGGGTGTGGCCGTGCAGGACGTAGTCGTAGTCGCCGCAGTCCGCCAGGGCGTTCCGCAGGACGGCGTTCGTCCCGTGGTAGGCTGCCACCGAGACGCCGCCGAAGTCGAGCGCCCCGCACTGTCCGAGGTAGGTGCCGAACGACTCGACCGTCGACCGGAGCGCCCACTCCCCGTCGTTGTTGCCACGGACGTAGTAGAAGTCGAACGACGAGTCGAACGGCCCCACAGAGAAGGGCGCGACCGCGTCGCCGCAGTGGATCACCGCTTCCACGCCCTCGTCTTCGAAGAACTCCACCGCCGCCTCGACCAGGTCGAGGTTGTCGTGGGTGTCGGAAACGACGCCGAGTTGCATACGTCCCGTTCGGTCGCCCGCGACAAGAAGGTGGTCGGCGAGCGGAGCGGCGGTCGACCGGAGAGGGCCGAATGGGCTGAAACCGAACGCTCGATCAGGCCTCGTACTCGCAGAAGCCGAGTCGGTTGCCGTCGACGTCCTGGAAGGTGAAAAACCGAATTCCGGGGGCTGCCTCGACTGGCGAGACCTCGACGCCCCGCGACGTCAGCGTCTCGTGTGTCGCCTCGATGTCGTCGGTGAAGAAGTTGAACCGCTGGTGACCGTCGCGGTCGTCCGACGGGTCGTCATCGCGAACGAGCGTCAGCGGCGTCTCCCCGACCTCGATGGCCGCGTAGCCGGCGTCGTCATCGCGCCACCGCACGTCGAAGCCGAAGACCTCGACGTACCAGTCGACGGCAGTTCCGAAGCGGGCGACCGGCAGGAAGACGGTGTCGATACGCGGCGAGAGCGGGGTTTCGTCCGTCATCGGGACGGTCGACGCCCGCAGACGCGATAAAGCTACGTCGGACCGAGCGTCGGATTCGTCACGCGCTCTCGGCGGCGCGTTCGAGCACCTCCACCCCCACCAGCGGCTCGCCCGTCAGCGCCCGGATGTACGCCCCGCCGGCGATCGAGACGTGCGAGAAGTCGTCCTCGTCGAGTCCGTACAGTTCGATCGCGCGCGAGGTGTCGCCGCCGCCGACGACGGAGAAGCAGTCGGTCTCGGCGATCGCTTCGAGCACGCCGACGGTGCCCTCCTTGAACCGCTCGTCCTCGAAGACGCCGAGCGCGCCCTTGACGAACACGGCGGCCGAGTCGCGGACGATCGACTCGTACGCCTCGACGGTTCCGGTGCCCACGTCGAGGTACGCTTCGGTCTTCTCGTCGATCTCCGCCACCTCGCGCTCGGCGCGCTCGCCGGCGTCGTCCTCGTAGGCGAGGTCGACCGCGAGGCGGATCTCGTCGCCGCGCTCGTCGAGGAGCGACTCGATCGTCCCGTGGTTCTTCTCCCACTGCTCGTCGAAGAGGTCCATGTCGTCGACGTCGTACCCGACCTCGCGGCCCGCGGCGCGGAGGAACAACTCGCCGGCGACGCCGCCGAGACAGAACGTGTCGACCGTGTCGCCGAGGTTGTTCATCACGTCGATCACGTCCGTCGCCTTCGTCCCGCCGACGACCATCGTCACGTCGCCGTCGAACTCCCGCCCCGAGATGCTCGTGTTCGCCTCGTACTCGGTTTCCATCACGCGCCCGGCGTAGGCGGGGAGCACGAGCGGGAAGCCGACGAGCGATGCGTGCGCCCGGTGGGCCGCGGAGTACGCGTCGTTGACGTACGCGTCGAACTCCGGCGCGAGGGTTTGCACGAAGTCGCTTTCGGCGTGTTCTTCGGGCTCCTTCTCGGGGAGTTCGTTGTCGGCCATCCGGACGTTGTCGAGCAGCAGCGCCTCGCCCGCGTCGAGATCGCGGATCGCGTCGACGGCTTTCTCGCCGTAGACGTCGTCGGCGAAACCGATCTCCCGGCCGACGTGTTCGCCGAGGATCTCGGCGTGCTGGTCGAGCGAGACGAAGTCGTCGCGGCCCGGTCGGCTCTGGTGGGCCAGCAGGACGACCCGGTGGTCGTCGTCGAGGAGTTCCCGCACCGTCGCCGCGTGCCGGGAGAAGCGGCGGTTGTCCTGCACCGCGCCGTCCTCGACCGGGGAGTTGAGGTCGAGGCGGACGAGGACGCGCCGTCCGGGTTCGAGGTCGTCGAGCGTTTTGAATGATGCCATCCCGTTCGGAGTGTCGTCGGTCGCCGACTTAGAGGTGGGCGAAATTCGATCGTCGATCCGCCCGCGGTTCGTTTGTGTGGTGGGGTTCGTTTGTGTGCGTGGGGTTCGTCGTCGGGGGAGGCGGTCGGTTCGGCGTGAATTTTCTTTATGCGTCGAGAGCGCGGGGGTGAGGCGTCTGAGCCCGGCGGGCGACGCGTTTCATCCGCTCATCGTCCGGCGGATGGGTTCCGAACGAGATGTCGAATCCGACGGAATCCGACGTCGACAAACGCGACAGCCCTCGAAAGCCCCCGCCCCGCGGACGACGCACGGCGACGCAAGGACCGCAGTCGAGCGAGCGAAGCGAGCGAGACGAGGACCGCAGCGAGTCGCGCGAGTCCGCGGGACGGCCCCTTTCTGTCCCACCCACGGCCTCTGCCCTCCCCAGCCTCGCGGTCGGCACGGGAGCCGACCGCTCCCTCGCGCGACGTGCTCGCGCGCGGAGGCGCTCGCGCCGCGCGCCGGCGATCCCAATGTTCGAGAGCGGCCCGAGCCGACACGGCTCCGGTTCAGAGTTCGACGAGCACCGAGTCGGCGGCCTCGTACGCGCGCTCGCCGTCGGCATCCGACAGTTCGAACTCGACGTCGACCGCGAGTTCTCGGGGTGGTCTGTCACTCGTTTGGAGGACGAACTCCGTCGTGAGCGTCCCACGGCCCTGCGAGCCGAGGTCGTCGACCTCGACGATCGTCCGGCCGCTCCGGTCGGTTCGAAAGCGCATCTCGGGGAACTCGCGACCGCCGGGGGCGTTCAGGTACACCTCGCTCGCGTGATCCGGATCGCCCGGGAGCGTCGCGAAGCGGTACCGGACGCGGTCGAGGGTCGTCCCCTCGGCGTGCCACGCGCTGACGCGGAAGGGATGAAACCGACCGTCGTCGTCGACGTCGTGACGTATCGAGGCGACGAGGAGGCGATCACCATCGCGGCGAAACGAGAGGTGCGTCTCGTCGTCCTCGACCTCCGTTTCGGCGGACGAGAGGGTGAGGGGGTCCGACGCGGTGGCGGCGAACCGACCGCAACCCGAGAGCGCGGCGGTCCCGAGCGCCACGGCGGGGAGGAACTGGCGGCGTCGCATGCCAGTCCGGACAGGTCAACGAACCATAAGCTTTCCCGGTGCGGGTGCTATCTCGGGGGAGAACGCCGACGACGTCGGTGGGATCGATCGACGGGTGGGATCGACTGGACGAGCGGGACCGACGGCTGAAAAAACGCGATCGAGCGGCGGCCGACCTACTCGGCCTTACCCGAGACGTACGCCGCGACGTCGAGCATCCGGTTCGAGAAGCCGTACTCGTTGTCGTACCACGTCAGCACCTTCGCGAGGTCGCCGTTGTCGAGGACGCGCGTCGAGTTGAGGTCGACCGTCGAGGAGAACGGCAGGCCGAGGATGTCCCGGGAGACGATCTCTTCGTCCGTGTAACCGAGCACGCCCGCGAGCTCCCCGTCGGCGGCCCGTCGGAACGCGTCGTTGATCTCCTCCGCGCCGGGGTTCCCGTCGAGGTCGACCGTCAGGTCCGTGATCGACCCGTTCGGGACGGGGACTCGCATCGCCATGCCGTCGAGCTTGCCTTCGAGCTGCGGCAGGATCTCCGTCGTCGCCTGCGCCGCGCCCGTCGTCGTCGGGATGATGTTCTCCGCGGCGGCGCGACCGCGACGCGTCTTGCCCTTCGGCCCGTCGATGAGGTTCTGCGTCCCGGTGTAGGCGTGGACCGTCGTCAAAAGCCCCGATTCGATGCCGAACTCGTCGTCGAGAACCTTCGCGACCGGCGTGACGCTGTTCGTCGTGCAGGAGGCGTTCGAGACGACCTCCTCGCCGTCGTACTCGCCGTGGTTGACGCCGTAGACGATCTGCTTCACCGGCTCGTCGCCCTTCGGCGGGGCGGAGATGAGCACCTTGTCAGCGCCGCCGGCGAGGTGGGCGCTCGCGTCCTCGCGCGTCCGGAAGATGCCGGTGCACTCGAGCGCCACGTCGACGTCGAGGTCGGCCCACGGCAGTTCTGCCGGACTCTGTTCGTTGTAGATCGGAACCGAGGTCCCGCCGAGGGTCAGCACGTTGTCTTCCAGTTCGATCCCGTCGAGTCGCCCCATCACGGAGTCGTACTTCGCGAGGTACGCCATGTCGTTGGGGTCCATCACGTCGTTGATTCCGACCAGTTCGATCCGCGGGTCGTTGAGGACGGCGCGGAAGACGTTCCGACCGATGCGTCCGAACCCGTTGAGCCCGACGCGCACGACCTCCGATTCGTCTACCCCGTCCCCGGCGCTCAGGTACGATCGTTCACTCATATACGAGTTAGTAGCGGCCTCAACTACTTAAACCCGGGTGGAACTCGTCTTCGCGGCCGAATCGTCCCCTTCTCGTCTCTCTTCGGTGGTAGACGTTCACCGTTTTCCTCGGAGATCGTCCCTCGCTGCTGGCACGTCACGCGATATCGTCGCACACACGTCAGAAAGCTTTTGAGCGAGAACGGCCTACCGGCGTACATGGACAGAGACGACCGCGACGATCCGTTCGATAACATCTTCAACGAGATCGAACGGATGATGAACGAAATGACCGGCGGACCCGAGGACCGGACGGGATTCGCCACGGAAACCCACGTCGACGTGTACGACGAGGGCGACCGCATCCGACTCGTCGCGGACCTTCCGGGCGTCGAGAAAGACGCGATCGAACTCAAGTGCGACGGCGAGGTGCTCACCATCAGCGCCGCCAGCGCGCGCCGCGAGTTCGACGAGCGAGTTCGTCTCCCCGCGCGCGTCGACGAACACTCCGCGGAGGCGTCGTTCAACAACGGCGTCCTCGAAGTGACGTTCGTGCGCGCCGAGGACTCGGCCGCGATCGACGTCGAGTAGGCGAGCTTTCCTGCCGATAGTCGCTCCGTCACCCCGTTCGCTCGTCGCCCCGTCGAGCCGTCCGTTCGACGAGCGCCGCGAGCCGCTCGTAGAAGTCGGCGTCGTACTTCGCCGCCGCGTCGACCGTCGGGCGAGCGTTCGTCTCGTTGACCACGATCCGCCCGTCCGATTCGAGGAGGTCGACGCCGAGGTACGGCACGTCGAGTACCTCGGCCGCGCGTTCGGCCAGCCGTCGGTGCTCTTCGGGGAGGTCGACGGGCGTCGCCGCCGCCCCGCGGTGGACGTTGTGCTTCCAGCGTCCCTCGGCGAGCGCGTCCGCCGGCAGGCGTCGCTCCACCGCGCCGACGCACTCGCCGTCTATCACCATCGCCCGGTAGTCGCGGGCGTCGGGGAGGAACTCCTGGAGCAGGTACGAGCGATCACCCGTGGCCGGATACTCGTGGAGCAGGTTCAGGTAGTCCGCGACGCCGAGCGCCGCGTCGAGGTCGGACGCCTTCGCGACGCCGACCCCGTGGGTCGTCGAGTTCGGCTTCACGACGACCGGAAAATCGAGCGACGAGAGCGCCTCGACGACGGCGTCCTCGTCCGCCGGGTTCGACACCATCGTCGTCTCCGGCACCGGCACGCCCGCCCGCCAGAGCGCGGCGATCGCGCCCGCCTTGTTCCGCGAGGTGAGCACCGCCTCGCGGTCGTTGACCCACGGGATCCCGAGCAGCGCGTCCGCGACGCCGCCTTCCATCGGTCGCGGCGGGAAGACGAACCCGACGTCGAACGACTCGGGCCACGGCTCCGTGAGGGGGACCATCCGCTCGTCCGTCCCGAGGTGGCGAACCTCGATGCCGCGTTCCGAGAGGGGGCCGCGCACGCGCTCGAACGTTTCGGCGCGGGTGGCGACCGCGAGCCTGAGCATACGCTATCGGAGGCGTGAGGGGCCAAAAAAGTGCGTTCCGCTTAAGAGACGAGCAGATTCTCGCCCTCTTCGACGACGATGCGACACGGCGGCGACATCTTGTTGTACGCGCGCCTGAGGGCGTCCTTCGCGACGTCCGCGTCCTCGGGGTTGCAGTAGATCGTAAAGACCGTCTCGCCGCGCCCGACGCGCGCCGCGGTGCCGACCGGCTTCCCGAACGACTGCCGCATCCCGTCGGAGACGCGGTCCGCTCCCGCACCCGTCGCCTGCTTGTTCTCGCGGATGACGTGGTGGGGGAACTTCCGCAGGACCATCTTGTAGTTCTCCTGTCCGACGTGCTTCAGCATGAGCCGGTTCGCCGACAGGCGCGCCGATTCGAGCGCGCCGTGGCGGATCTGACACTCCTCTTCGACCCTGAGACTGATGTGTACCGGGTAGTCGTGGGGGCCCGTCTGGAGATTGCCCATGTTGTGCTGTGCGATCTTCGAGCCAGGGATCCCCGTGATGTACTCGCGGCGCGTGTACGGGGGGTTGGAGATCTCCCGGTACATGGAGGCCGGTTTGTCTGCCATGGTTACTTGCGCTGAACAAGGCCGACGCCGCGAATAAAGCCTTCGATGCGTCTCCTAACCGCCGTGCGAGACGAGGGCACGCGCCGACGGGACGACCGGCTACGGCGATCCACCCTCTTTCTCGCCGCCATCTCCGCTCCTCCCCCCGGACGGTCGCCCGGTGTCGAGGTCGATCGCGACGAGCTCGAGCCCCTCCCTGTCGAGCATCGCCGCCGTCCGGTCCGTGATCGAGGGTGCGACGAGAATTCCCCGGACCGGAACCCCCTCGCCGAACTCGCGTTCGAGCGCGTCGACGTAGCGGCGAAGCTGGCTCGCCGCCGAGGGGCCGACGCGCCGCCGCTTGAGTTCGACGACGACCGGCGCGCCCGCTTCGTCCTCGCCGTAGATGTCCATCGGGCCGGCGGCGCTCTGCCGCTCGGTTTCGAGCGGGACGAACCCCGGCTCGACGACCGACGGCGAGTCGAGGATGTGCTGTCGGAGGTCCTCCTCGCTGCCGCGCAGATCGAGCGCCCGTCCGCCGGTCACGGCGAGCGCCGAGAACTGGTGTACCCGCTCGAAGCGAACGTCGAGCGTCTCGTCGGGGTTCGAGCGCGTGCTCCGAACCCGCAGCTCGCCGTCGCGGACGCTGGCGTGGTGTTCGCTGCCCGGCGGCTGCCAGTTGACCGGCGTTCGTTTCTCGTCCGTGTGGACGAGCGCCGTCCCGTCGGGCTTGAGGATGACGAGCCGATCGCCCGCTCCGAGCGTGCTCGCCGCCCGCCCGTCGTACTCAACCGTGCAGCGACCGAACAGCGTGATCAGCTCGCCGCGCTCGAACGCCTCCTCTAGCTCCCAGAGCACCTCTCTGTGCGTCGGCTGGTACAGTGTCGTCGCGCGCATGGGGTCGTCGGGTCCGCCCTCCCTTGGCGTTCACCCCGTAAAAGGGGCGCGCGTTTGGCCGACGGATCGGCGTCCATCCGACGTCGAATCGGCGTCGGCTCGACGTCAATCCGTCGTATAACTTCCTGTTTAGCGGGCCCTAGCGTTCGTTACGCGCCGGTTTACCGATCGCCTCCGTCCGTTAACCAAATCATACTGATAAGACAGTTAGTAGACGATATCCCCATGGATGGTCGCCTGACCGTGCTCGTCTCCGACCCCGACGCCCGCGCGATCGAGACCGAAGCGGGGACGTGGGTCGTCTCCGCGCTCGACGCCGACGCCGTCGAGGGGCTGCTTCGCCGAGCCGAATCGATCTCCGAGGTTCGACGGCGCGTCGGCTCCGCGACCGAGGACGCGGCGCTGGTGTACGTCCCCGACGACAGACGCGCGGTCCACGCCTACCGCACCGTCGTCGGGAGCCGATCGCTGTTTTACCTCCGTGGGTCCGACGGCGGGGCCGTGGTCACCGACCACTTCAAGAGCGCGCTCGCCCGCCTCGCCGTCGAGGACCGAACCGTCACGCGCGCCGCGATCGCCGATCACCTCCTGTATCGGACGCCACTCCCCCCGTACACGGTCGTGTCCGAAATCGAGTCCGTCCCGCAGGGAGCGTGGCTCGCGTGGGACCTCGCGACCGAGGAGCGGACGACGACGGCGGTCGATCGACTCTCCCCGAAACGGCCGCTGCGTCCGGCGACGGCGCGTGCTCGGCTCGACGAAACGCTCGCGGGACTGCTCGACCTGGACGGGGACGAAGACGCGCTCAACCTCTACTCCGGCGGCGTCGACTCGACGCTGGTGCAGACGTACCTCGACGACGCGCCCATGCTGCACGTCGGCGTCGACTCGCCGGAGTACGCCTTCGAGATCGAGTACGCCCGGGACGGAGCCGCGCGATTCGACGCCGAGTTTCGACAGGAGATCCTCGACGAACGCGGCGTCCTCGCCCGGCTCGAATCGTGCGTCGACGCGCTCGGGTCCCCTTCCCTCCCCCTCATGTCGGGGCTGATCGACGCCGCGTTCGACCGCTGCGCCGGCCGACGGTACGTGATGGCGATCGGCGCGGACGCGCTCTGCGGTTCGACCGGGACGAAGAGCGCGCGCGTGGCGTCGTGGCTGGGACCGGCGTTGACGTCGTCGGTCAGCGCACCGCTTCGAAGGCTCGCTCCCGGGAGCGTCGGCGCGCAACTCGACTGGTTTCGAACGATCGCCGAGCAGTTGCGGTTCGACTCGGCCGACCCGCGGTCGTTCCCGCAGCACTTCGCCGCGTACACGAAGCCGGCCCTCGTCGCCGACCTTCTCGGCGAGGACGTGGTGGCGCGCCGGTGCCGCGAGGGGGTTCGGTACGTCCACGACAGGGTCGACGTCGGTGCCGGCGACTCGTTCGGCCGCCGGATCGAGATGGCGCACCTCCTCTCGATCTACAGCCACCAGACGGGCTGTCGATGGCGACAGCTCGCGGCCTCGCACGGCCACTCGCTCGTGACGCCGTTCGAAACGCGGAGCGCGACCGAGAGCGCCCTCGCGGTCCCCTCGCCGCGACGGTACGTCACCGGCCCGCCTCGCTCCCGGCGACTGTCCACGAAGCACCTCCTCAAGCGACTGCTCGCCCGTCGCCTCCCGTCGTATCCGACGGCGCAGCCGAAGGGCTCCGGGGTGCTCCCGTTCGGGCGGTATCTCTCTGAGGGGGCGCTCGCGCACGTCTTCGACCGCTACCCCGCACCGGCGTTCGTCGCGGAGGCGACGGGCGACGCGGCGATCGAAAACAGCGGCCGGCAGGCGTGGAACCTCATCACCTACGTGATCTGGCGCGACCGCGTCCTGCGGAACGACGACCTCCGACCGGCACCGACGTCCGTCCGGCTCGAATCGCGGGCGGCGGCGCGCGTCGGGTAGCTCCGTCCTCCTCCGCGGCGCACCGACGCCGTGGTCTCCCTGCGCCGCATCGATCCCTCGATCCACCCACGTCCCATCAACATTCCGACCCATCGGACACAACGTTTTCCACCCGGCGGATCGAATCCCTTCCACACGGCGAACCCACAATCATGAACGAATCATTCACCTCCAAGGCGAAGGCGAACCTCTCCGAGGCGATGCAGGGCGCGGCTCGCGAGTCGGCGAAAGATCTCGTGAAAGAAGCGGTCCGCGAGGCGAACGAGGAGTCGTCGTCAGGCCGCCGCTGTCCCGGATTCTTACTCCTCGGGGTCGGCGTCGCCGCCGGCTACGTCCTCGCGAACCGGCGGCTGGCTGCCTCCGAATTCGAAGACGACGAGTTCGAAGGCGAAGACCCGATGACGGACATCGAGGTCGAGGCGGTCGAAGACGCGGCGGACGAGTCGAACTCGAAGCGCACCCTTCCCCGGCTCCTCTTCCTTCTCGCGTCGATCGCCGTCGGCGGCTACCTCCTCCGGAAGAAGCGCGGCGGCGAAATCGACGAGACGAGCGACCTCGCCGACGACGTCGTCTCGGAGGTCCGCGAGGTCGGCGAACCGACGGAGGCACCGGACGACGGCGAGACGAACGAGGGCCGATTCGACGAGACCGTCGATGAGGACGAAGCCGCCGCAGACGACCAGGCGGCGTCCGTCGACGAACCCGACGAGGAAAACGCGGCGTAAGATACGACGCTCGCCGCTTTTTTGACTCACTCGCGTCACCTCGACCCGGAACGGCGCTTGTTCGTTTCGCGCGCTCGGTCGTGTCGTCGCTGGCCTCCGCGTCGGGACGTGCCTCCGCGACGGAAACCGTCGGCTCCCTCTCCGTCGAGGGCGACGGACCACCCCGAGCGAGACGTCTCGATTCGATCGGATCGAACGACCCGACGGCGGCGTGCGGGCGATCCGTCCGAGCTCCGACCCGATGGCGGAAAAGAGCTATCGTTATCGTCCCCCTCGCCCTACCTTCTCGTATGCTCAGAGCGATCCTCGCCCTCTTCGGACTGCTCGAACTCCTGTTCCCCCGGAGCGTCATCGACTACTCGATGACGCTCGCGTTCGACCAGCCCGTCGAGTCCGAGCCGAAGCCGTGGACGGTGACCGCCGCCCGGATCGAGGGACTCCTCATCCTCCTCTTCGCGCTCGGTAAACTGCCGCGACGGCCCGCCGCCAGCCGGTAAGACTCACCCGGACCGACCGCCGTCCCCGTTCGCGACGGCGACGATCGAACGCCACGAAGACCGACGCGGTCGCTCCGAGAGCGGTGTTCCGAAGTAAAAATACGGCGTCGCGTCGTCGCCGCGCGGCGACGAGTCTGCGCCGATTCAGAGGCGCGTGACGTTCGTCGCGCGCGGGCCCTTCGGGGCCTGTTCGATGCTGAACTCCACTTCCTGTCCCTCTTCGAGATCCGGACCGCCAACGTCCTCCATGTGGAAGAACACGTCGTCGTCCGCGTCGTCGCTCGAGATGAAACCGTAGCCGCCAGTGTCGTTGAAGAAATCAACGTTTCCTTTCGCCATTGCCTTTGGACGGTGCGCCCCCCGCCGCATAAGACTTTCGAGGGTCGTGGTACCAAGGGCGAATCTCGTTGACATCGTTCCGATTCGGACGAATTCAGTAGACGAATGTCCGATTCTCGTGGTCCCAGTCTCGGTCGTTCCCGAACCGGTCATCTATTCGAACTACGACTACCGTCATCCACACTTGCGAACGCGGTCGATTCGATTCTCGTCGGACTCGGCCACCGCCTTCGAATTCGCATCGACAGGTGACTCTCTCGAAATCACCACCGTCGTCCACCGTGACGTATAATTAGCCCCACGGGAAATCGGTCACCCATGTTCGCCTCGTCGCGCTCGTCGCCGAACGATTCCTCATCCGGTTCCCAGCGGTACGCGAGTTGGGTGCAGTGGGCGCTGCTCGGTATCGGCGGGCTCTTCTTTCTCAGCGGGATCCTGCTCGCCGTCGGCGTTCCCGACGCGCCGCTCGACGCGTTGGCCGCGGACGACGGCGACGAGTCGTACCCGACGCCGGTCCCGGAGGACGACTCCACCGCCGAGGACGCGAACGCCGGCGGCGAATCCGCCGCGACGAACGACGGCGGGAAGCGGGACTCCGGGACCGACGCCCGACAGTCCGATCCGCCGGACGCGCCGGAGACGACCGAGCCGACCGAGACCGCTACCGCTACCCCTACCCCATCGCCGTCGCCCGGCGGCGGCGCAGAGCCTGTGTACCGCATCAACGTCGGCGGTCCGCGAATCGCCGTCGACGGCGGCCTCGACTGGTCGCCCGACACCGCGGACGCCCCCTCGTCGCACTTCAATTCGGGCCGAACCGATACGGTCGCTCACCGCACGCCGGACGAGATCACCACGGAGGACGACGTCCCGTCGACCGCGCCCGACGCGATGTTCCAGACGTACCGGTTCGACCGCGGCTCCGACGACGAGGGCGACGAGGAGATGGTCTGGCGCTTCCCGGTCGATCCGAACCGCGCGTACGAGGTCCGACTCTACGTCGTCGAGCCGTTCTTCACCGACGGCGAGTCGGGCCGGGACTACGAGCGACCCTACGACGAGGGCGGCCCGCGCTCGTTCGGCGTCGAGATCGGCGGCGAAACCGCCATGGAGAACTACGAACCGTTCCGCGAGCACGGCCACGACGTGGGCGCCGTGCAGTCCTTCAAGGCGACCGACGACGACGGCGTGATCGAGGTCCGGTTCCTCCGCGAGGTGGAGAACCCCACCGTCTCCGGGATCGAGATCGTCGACGCCGGGCCGCGGGATGGAGACAACGGCGACGATTGAGTTATCGGCGGGGAGCGATTCGTCGCGGCCCATCGGACGGCAACGGGAATCCAGTCCGCGTCCCGACGAGTGGGGGTGATCGCCGACGTCGGTCCGTCCGAGGCGACGACGAGTACCCAGGTGGGACGACGGGCGACCCGTCGGCCTCGATCCATCTGCGTCCGTTACCGCGTAGACGCATCGCCTCCCGGATTTGAACCGGAGCAAGACGTGCTCGCTCACGTCGTTCGCTGCGCGCGACTTGCAGGGTTCAAATCGCGGTCGAGAACATTTTCACTGCTCGCTTCGTTCGCAGGAAAATGCCGCCTCCCGGATTTGAACCGGAGCCGTTCCGTTCGCTCCGCTCACTCCACGGCAGGGTCCAGAATCCGCTCGGATGGATACGTTTCGCTCGGCGAAGTTGCCTCGCGAAAACGTATGCCGCCTCCCGGATTTGAACCGGGGACAGCTCGATCTTCAGTCGAGTGCTCTCCCAGTCTGAGCTAAGGCGGCGCACTCGCACCGAGGTCGAAGAGGGCAAAAAGGATTTCGAAACGGACCCACGCCCTACGTGACTTTCCGCCGCTCCGTGAACGTCTCCTCGCCGCCGGCCCACCTGATCGTCGTGTCGATCGTCACGTACCCGTCGTTTCGCTGCACCTTGTACGCGTCCGCGTACCCGAGATCGACGCGTTCCGTCCGGGTCACCCGCTCGTCGCGATCCATCGAGTCGACGGTCTCTTGACCCCGCCAGAGCTCGTCGCCGTCGGCCGAGATGCGCGAGACGACGACGACCTCACTGTCCACGCGATCGCCCGTGTTCGTCACGACGACCGTCACGTCGCGGCAGGTCGTTCCGCACTCTTCGATCCGCTCTACCGCGAAACGAAACCGCTTATCGTCTCCGTCGGCCGTCTCGCCGGACCCGGTCGCGTTTTGACCGCCCGCCGCGCTATCGCCGTCCGATTTCGAGGCTGTGTTCTCCTGCATCGCTGTCGTCTGCTCCGTCCCGTCGTCCGTCGCGGGCTCGCCGATTAACTCCCCCGGATCTCCGAGGGCGAACGTCCCCGCCGCGGCCGCGACGGCGACGAATCCGACGACACCCAGTAGTACGTATCTCCCCTCCATCGAACGTTGTTTCTCCCCGAACGTGCGTAGTTTTTCGCACATATATTCTTTCTGTACAGTCGACACACGGCGTATATCCGCTATACTCTCCAATTTCTAAATTGTGGGAGGATAGATCAAAATAAATTATCTAATTCTGTTATTTACAGCATTCTGCTCTTCGTAACCGCTCCTCGAGCCGATGAGAACCGTCTTACTCGTCCGCCCGCTCGGGTACACAATGATCTCCGCGGAACTCGAACTCACCCCGACGGTCGACGGCCACGAGGCGATCTGCCTTCCCGATCTGGTCGTCGAACTCGATGCCAAGCGGACCAGCCCGTCCGGCGGGATCATCGTTCTGATGTGGGTTTCGGGGGAGGGATTCGACGCGTTCGAGTCCCACCTCGCGGCCGAGCCCGTGGTCAGGGGGTGGTCGCTTCTGGTCGACGAACGCGGGGTTCGGCTGTACAGGATTCGCTACACGGAAGAGTGGTTCGGACGCGAGTTCCACGAGCGGTGCGTCGAACTGGACGCGACGATCGTCGACGGCGTCGGAACCGAAAACGGATGGTTGACCCAGATTCGGTTCGTCGACCACCGATCCTTCCGCGAACTCTGCCACTGGCTGGACGAGCGGGGGGTGCGGTTCCGCCTCCGTAGCGTCAGCCGGATTCGGTCGGTCCGAAACGGCGTCGCCCACCTCACCGACACCCAGCGCGAGGCGCTGTCGCTCGCGTACGAACTCGGATACTACGACATCCCCCGTCGAGCCACGCTGGGCGAGGTCGCGGCCGAACTCGGCATCTCCGGTCAGGCCTGCTCGGAGCGGCTTCGCCGCGCGTCCGCGAAGCTGATCCAGACGTACGGCGTCGAGTCGTGAACGTTCGGCCGGTTGCCGACGCGTTCGCCGCAGAAACGTGGGCTCGGGCGGATTCGAACCACCGATTTCGGCCTTGTAAAGGCCGCGTCATGACCAGCTAGACCACGAGCCCGTACGTGGATACTCGACTCGGCGCGAATAACTGTTGCTTTCTGCCCCGGAACGTTTACCCCCGCGCTTTCCTACCTTCCCGTGTGGTCTCTCGACGCACCCTCGCCGTCCTCGCCGCGGTCGCCCTCCTCGCGGTCGCCGGCGTCGGGGCCGCCTACGCGGCCGGACTCTTCTCCGCCGGCGAGTACGACCGGACGACCGTCACCGTCGTGGACGACGAGGACGGAACGAAACTCGCCACCGTTGAGGTCCGCGTCGCCGACACGCCGCAAAAGCGGTACACGGGCCTGAGCGACACGGCCTCCCTCGACGACGGCGAGGGGATGCTGTTCGTCCACCCCGCCGAGGGCGATCACGCCTACGTCATGCGCGATATGGCCTTCCCGCTGGACATCGTCTTCGTCGACGCCGACGGGACGATCACGCGGATCCACCACGCCCCGCTCCCGTCGGAGGGGACGGACGAGTCCGATCTGAAACGGTACGAGGGCCGCGGCAAGTACGTCCTCGAAGTGCCGTACGGCTACACGAACCGAACGGGCGTCGACGCCGGCGATCGGGTCACTATCCGGGACTGGGACTGAGCGCCGACGCGCGCCCACACCGCGGGGCGATCCGGCGTATTCCGGTTCGAATGAGAACCCCTTTGACACTTCGCCGAGAAGGTTTCTCCCATGAGTAGCATCGACTGGGAAAAAGACGACCCGTTCGAAGCGCAGCGCGACGGCATCGAAGAGCCGATGCGTCGGTTGCTCTTCGCGTACGGTCGTCCCCACTGGTTCTCGGCGACGGTCGGAATCGTCGCCAGCGTCCTCGCGCGGATCCTCGACCTCTTGCCGCCGATCCTCCTCGGCGTCGCGATCGACTCCCTCTTCGAGAAGACCGCGCCGTTCAGCTTACCCGTCGTCCCCGACGCGTGGCTCCCCGCCGACGGCACCGGACAGTTCGCGCTCGTCATCGGGCTCATCGCCGGCTCCTTTCTCGTCGGGGCGGCGTTTCACTGGATCCGAAACTGGGGGTTCAACGCCTTCGCGCAGGACATCCAACACGAGGTCCGAACCGACGCGTACGACCGGATGCAGCGGCTGAACCTGGACTTCTTCGCCGACAAGCAGACCGGCGAGATGATGTCCGTCCTCTCGAACGACGTCAACCAGCTCGAACGCTTTCTCAACGACGGGTTGAACTCGGCGTTCCGACTGGTCGTCATGGTCGTCGGCATCGCGGTGTACCTCCTGTATCTCAACCCGCAGCTCGCGCTCGTCGCCCTCTCGCCGGTGCCGCTCATCGCCGTCTTCACGTACATCTTCGTCAAGCGGATCCAGCCGAAGTACGCCGCGGTCCGATCGAGCGTCGGCAAGGTGAACTCCCGGCTGGAGAACAACCTCGGCGGGATCCAGGTGATCAAATCGAGCAACACCGAGAACTTCGAATCGGACCGGGTGGACGACGTCTCGCGGAAGTACTACGACACGAACTGGGGGGCGATCCGCATCCGAATCAAGTTCTTCCCCGGCCTCCAGCTCATCTCGGGGATCGGCTTCGTGCTCACCTTCCTCGTCGGCGGCTACTGGGTCTTCACGGGGAGCGCGCCGGGTCCGTTCAGCGGAACGCTCTCCACGGGGGACTTCGTCGTCTTCATCCTCTTCACCCAACAGCTCGTCTGGCCGATGGCGCAGTTCGGGCAGATCATCAACATGTACCAGCGCGCCGAGGCCTCCGCCGAGCGCATCTTCGGCCTCATGGACGAGCGCGGGCGGATCGACGACGACGGGAACGCGGACGACCTGGTCGTCGGCGACGGTCGCGTCGAGTACGACGACGTCACGTTCGGCTACGACGAGGGCGAGACGATCGTCGAGGACGTCTCCTTCACCGTCGAGGGCGGCGACACCCTCGCGCTCGTCGGGCCGACCGGCGCGGGCAAGTCCACGGTTCTCAAGCTGCTGCTTCGGATGTACGACGTGGAAGAGGGAGCTGTCCGGATCGACGGGCAGGACGTCCGCGACGTGAACCTATCGAGCCTGCGGCGGTCGATCGGCTACGTGAGCCAGGAGACGTTCATGTTCTACGGGACGGTGAAGGAGAACATCGCCTACGGCGCGTTCGACGCGTCCGACGAGGCGATCGTCGAGGCGGCGACGGCGGCGGAGGCGCACGAGTTCATCTCGAACCTCCCGGACGGGTACGACACGATGGTCGGCGAGCGCGGCGTGAAGCTCTCTGGCGGCCAGCGCCAGCGGCTCTCCATCGCCCGCGCCGTGCTCAAGGACCCCGAGATCCTCGTGCTCGACGAGGCGACCTCCGACGTGGACACCGAGACGGAGATGCTGATCCAGCGGAGCCTCGACCGCCTGACGGCCGATCGGACGACGTTCGCCATCGCCCACCGCCTCTCGACGATCAAGGACGCGGATCAGATCGTCGTCCTCGAAGACGGCCGAATCAAAGAACGCGGCGCGCACGAGGAGCTTTTGAAAGCGGACGGTCTGTACGCACACCTCTGGGGCGTTCAGGCCGGCGAGATCGACGAACTCCCGGAGGAGTTCATCGAGCGGGCGAGCCGCCGGCAGGCCCGAACCGAGGCCGGAAACGACTGAGCGGGTCGGTCAGAACGACTCGTTCTCCCCGCCTTCGCCCTCGGTTTCGAGCCCGCGGTCGCTGTACCCCTCGCGACCGACGGCCTCGCTCCCGACCATGTTGAACACCGCCTGTCTGACCTCCTCGGCCCGTTCGAACTCCTCGCCGCTTTCCTCCTGGTACGGTTCGAGGATCTCGCCGAACGTCCGCGCCCCGGACGGGAGTTCGAGCTCGTGGTCGCCGTACTCGTCGACCAGCTCCTCCGCGGTGGCCGGGTACTCGTGGTCGTCGAGCTTCTCCTCCAGGTCGCCGAACTCGATCCCCTGCTCGCGGGAGTCTTCCTCGTCGCTCATGATCGTTCTCGATCGCATCGTCGCCGCGACGACACTAACGCCTTTGGGCCGCCCGTCTCGGCGAGCGGTCGTCCGATCCTCGCGTCGGTCGCCGTCGCGGCCGTCCTCCCCTTTCGTCCCCCTTTAGGTGGCTCCCCCGCGGAGAGCCACCCATGCACCTCTCGGAAGTCGCCTGGACCGACGTCGCCGACCTCGACGCGGACCTCGCGCTCCTGCCCGTCGGCAGCACCGAACAGCACGGCCCCCACGCCCCGCTCGGCACGGACGCGCTGAACGCGGCCGCCGTCGCCGACGCGACCGCGGAGGCGTACGACGGCGAGGTCGTCGTCGCCCCGACGATTCCGGTCGGCGTCGCGGAGGAACACCGCCACTTTCCCGGCACGCTCTGGGTGACCCCGGACACGTTCCGCGCCTACGTCCGCGAGACGGTCGGAAGCCTCGCCGCCCACGGCCTCGATCGAATCGTGATCGTGAACGGCCACGGCGGCAACGTCGACGCGCTCCGGGAGGTCACCGGAACGATCACCCGCCGGGACGGGGCGTACGCGGTGTCGTTCACGTGGTTCGAGACCGTCGGCGAGCACGCCGCGCGGATGGGCCACGGCGGCGCGATCGAGACGGCGATGCTCAGACACGCCGCGCCGGAACTCGTCCGCGAGGATCGGATCGAGGAGGCCCGCGAGGGCGCGAGCGACCGCTGGGGCGAGTGGGTTTCGGGCGTCAACCTCGCACACGACTCCGCGGAGTTCACCGAAAACGGCGTCGTCGGGGACCCGAGCGAAGGTGAAGCCGAGCTCGGCGCCGAACTGCTCGACCTCGCGGTGGAAGCGTTGTGTACGCTTCTCGCGGCGGTCGAAGGTCGCGACGTCTCGCGTCCGGCGGATCGGTAGCCGATCCGCGCCGGAACCGCGACGCTACTCTTCGGATTCTTCTTCCGCTTCCGCTTCTTCCGCTTCTTCCTCGTCCGTCCCCGACTCGTGCGCCTCGTCCAGCGCGTTTCGAAGCTCCGGGACGGTGCTCGTCAGCGCTCCGACCTGTTCGCGAGCGTCTTCGAGCATCCCGACGACCTCCTCGACCGCCTCGATCTCCGCTTCGAGGTCGTCGGCGTCCTCGAACGCGTCGGCGCGCTCGCCCAGCGTGTACCACTTTTTCGCCTGCCGCAGGTGCTCCTCGGCGTCGCCCGCGGAAAGCGCGGAGCGGAGCCCGTTCAACACGCCGAGGACGTTCTCGGCCTCGGTCTCCCACACGTCGTCGCCGGCCGGGAGCGCCTCCCACGCCCCTTCGAGGTGCGACTCCACGTCCTCGCGCATCTCCGCCGCCGCTTCGCCGAACAGTTCGTCGTCGCCGAGCGTCGATTGACTCATACGGGACGTTTGAACGCCTCCCGATTTAAACGCGTGCCCGAAAGTGAAAGTGAAATCCCGTCCGCTGGGCGACCGTCGCGCGGATTTCGCGACTCGCGCGTCGAGCCGATTCGTCGCTCGCCGGAGAGTGCCTGTCCGTCACTCGCCCTCGACCGCGACCAGCCGCATGAGCGGGTACCCTCCCTCCATCTCCATCCGCGTCCGGACGAGCACCCCCTCGTACCTGATCCGCATCTCGACTTCCATGAACCGGCCCGTGAGCTCCGCGTAGCCGTGTTCGTGCTCGATCGCATCCGCGATCGCGTCGTCGAGGACGTCCACCGTCACGGACTCGCAGTACGGCTGGTTCTCGATGGCCTCCGCTATCGCCCGTTCGAGGCTGCGCGCGCTGTCCGGGCTCACGGGCGTCCCCGCGAACTGGTGGTACAGCGACCCGAACTTGATCCCCGCCTCGAAGCACGCCCGCTGAGCGTCCGTCGGCATGTTCGAACCGACCCGGCGGGACGGCTAAGTTCTGTCGTCGCGCGCCTCCGACGTGGTATATAAGGTACTGTCGTGGGGAATCGTCGGCAAAACCGGTCCTTACTTAGCCTCCTGTTTTCCAATATCTACCCGAATGGACGACCCGGTTCTGTTAACGGGTGCCGCCGGACGCGTCGGGCAGGCGATCCTCCGCGATCTGGCGGACGAGTACGAGTGGCGGCTGCTCGACCGCGAACCGCTGCCGAAAGAGAAGCTCCCCGAGGGCATCGAGCGGGAGGCGGTGTCCGTCGCCGACGTGACCGACGACGAGGCGGTCCGCGAGGCGATGGAGGGCGTCGGCGCGGTCGTCCACCTGGCCGGCGATCCGCGGCCGCAGGCCCCCTGGGACAGCGTGCTGCGAAACAACATCGACGGGACGCAGACGATCTTCGAGGCGGCGGTGGACGCGGGAGTCGAGAAAGTGGCGTTCGCCTCGTCGAACCACGCCGTCGGCGCGTACGAGACTGACGAGCGGACGCCCGACCTGTACCGCCCCGAGGACGACTTCCGGCTGAACGGCGCGGAACTCCCCCGTCCGAGCAACCTCTACGGCGTGAGCAAGGCGGCCGGCGAGGTGCTGGGCCGGTACTACCACGACGAACACGGCCTCTCCGTCGTCTGCGTCCGCATCGGCAACCTCACGCGCGGTCATCCGCCGTGGGACTACGAGCGCGGCCAGTCGATGTGGCTCTCGTACCGCGACTGCGCGCACCTGTTCGACTGCTGTCTCAGGGCGACCTACGACTTCGAGATCGTCTACGGCATCAGCGACAACGACCGCAAGTACTACTTGATCGATCGCGCGCGCGACGTCCTCGGGTACGATCCGCAGGACAACTCCGCCGAGTTCGAGTAGGCGGGGCGCGGAGCGCGCTCAGCGCCCGTTCCCCTCGTCTATCTCCCCGTGGGCTTCGAGGTACTCGGTGAGGCGCTCGCGCGCCCGGTCGAGGTGCGTCCGCGTCCCCTCGTCGACCTCGGTTTCGAGCGCGCTTGTCTTCTCGACGAGCTCCCGGAGCCGATCCGGGTGCGGTGAGAGGTCCGTCTCCCCTTCCCCTCCCCTTCGTCGGCGGTCTTGTCGCCCTCCGCGACCTCCATCAGTCCCTCGTCGAGCGACCGGAGTTGTTCCTGCGTTTCCCCGTCCCACCGTCGGCCGCTCGCTGGAGCGACTCGCGGGCGCTTCGAAGCGGATCGGACATACACGGCGGTTGCGTCCGAAGCCGGTTGAGTCCACGGGCCGGCGCGGGCCGCGACGCGGGCCGACCCGGGCCACGACTCAAGGTCGTCGCGGCCGAAGGGCGGGTATGGCCACGGACACGCTCACCGAGGCGGACCGGGACGCGCTCGCGGCGCTCCTCGACGGTCCGGCGGACGCTTCCGCGCTCGCGAGTCGAACCGACTCCGTCCCCGACGACCTCGCCGAACGGCTGGCGTTCTTCGAGGACAACGGGCTCGTGCGCGAACGCGACGACGGGCGGTTCGAACTCACCGACAGCGGCCGACGGATCGTGCTGGCTCCGGGGGACGGGAGCGCCGACGACGACATCGACCTGCCCGATCGCGTCAGGCGGACGCTCGCGGCGCTCGGCCTCCGGGCGGACCTGCTCGACGCGGTTCGCCACGCGTTCGCCTTTCTCGCCTATTGGGGCGAGGCGACCGCCGCCGAACTCCGCGAGGGGGTGTACACCGAAGCCCCGTCGGGGTACGGCTCCCCTGACGAGTGGTGGCGCGACGGCGTACGCGGCGCGCTGGCCGCGCTCCCCGACATCGAACCGCCCTCCGAAGATGGCGGACTGTGGCGGTACTCCGGGGATCCGGAGCGCGCCGATCCGGCCGCGGAGGGGTGGAAGATGCTCGACCGGACGGCGGCGCACGAGCCGTACACGAGCCTGACGCACGTCCTGACCGACGAATCGGTGACCGGAAACGAACGGTCGGCGGTCGTCGCGGCCTTCGAACGACTCCGCGAGCGCGGCGAGGCGGACGACGACGAGATCCGCGAAGCCGCCGGACGCGTCGAAGGTCCGGACGACGCGTGGCTGAACCGCGAACTGCCCGATTTGCTCGCGGCCGTGCCGTTCGTGTCGCGCACGTCGGACGGTCGGTGGTCGTACGTCTCGATGCGCGAGCGGGCTAGGGTCGGATTCGACCCCGCGGACGCCTGAACGGCTCGGAACCGGCGTTCCGACGGAGCCGATCAGTCGAACAGTCCGTCGACGTCCTCCTCGCGCTGCGTCCGACGTTCGACGTGCTCTCGGAGCCGTCGGTACACCAATTCCCGCCGCTCGGCCTTCGCGGCGAAGTCGGCGACGAGCGCGATGAACCGCGTTCGCGTCCCCTCTTCGAGTTCCTCTCGGGCGAATTCGATCGCGCGGGCGAGCACGTCGCCGTCGAATCGGTCGTCGTCCTCGGCCAGCACCCGCGCCGCGACGGCCGCGGCTTCGAAATCGAGGTCCGAAGGCCGCAGCGCGTGCCCGTCGACCGTCAGCGCGGGCGGTCGGCGTCGCTCCGCGATCTCGGGATCGCGCGCGAGCGCGGCGAGGTACCCCCGTATCGGCGCGAGGTCGACGCCGCGGTACGTCGGCGGCAACCCGCCGAGATACTCGCCCGCGCTCGCGGCGAGCCCCGTCGCTCCCCGCCAGTTCCTCCGCCGGGCGTGGTGGATCGCGGCCGTGAACTGGATCAGTCCGTGGAGGAACCGCTCGTCGTCGGTTCCGCGTTCGAGTTCGAGCCAGCGGTCCTCCCAGGCGTCGTGGGCGGCGTGGTGTTCGCCCGCGTTGTATATCGCGACGCCGGCGCGGAGCGCGTCGTCCATGCCGACGCTATCCCCCGGGGCCGGAAAACGGTGACGCGCGCTCGTCGAGGCGAACGCGTGCCCGCGACCGCCGACACTACCGCCGAGGCGACCGTTTCGCTCGGATGCCAGTCAGACGAACGCGGCTGTAATGCCCCCAAATAAATACGTTAGCCTTGGAATAATGGTAAGTAAGAGGTTACTGAACAGAAGTTATACGTCTCCTCGTGGCACTCACGCCCGATGTTCGAACCCAGACAGACCCGCCGAGAGGCGCTGAAAGGTATCGCGTTGGGCGGACTCACAGCCGTGGGCGTCGGCTCTTCGGCCGTCTCGGCGCAGTCCGGCAACGGCTCGCAGACGGGCGACGACTCGCAGCCGGTGATCGTCGACGACTTCGAGGACGGCGACCTGAACGAGTACGAGTTCGACAGGGGTCGATCCGGGGCCGAGGTCGTCACCGACCAGGCGTACCGGGGATCGAACGCCCTGGCGATCACCGGCACGGACACGGAACTCACTTCGACTACCGGGCTGGACCCCTATCCGCGGGCGGGGGACACGTTCACCTGCTGGTTCCGCGCGTCGGGCGGCGCGGACACCCTCCAGTTCTCGTACGGGGTGCAGAGTCCGGGGGACCGCTACTACGTCAAGGTGAACTACCCGAACGAGGCGATCCAGCTCTACCGGGTGCGGAACACCGGATCGCCGACGCGGTACGGCGCGGCCAACCGGGGCTTCACGCTCGCCAAGGATCGGTGGTACGGCCTCGTGATCACGTGGCACGAGGACGGCCGACAGATAGTTCGGCTCTACGACGAGGGCGGAAACAAGCTCACCCAGTTCGCCGGCCGCGACAACACCTGGAAGCGGGGCGGGATCGGCTACGACGCCTACCTCGAATCCGGCGGCACCGCGTACTTCGACTACGTGACCATCACCTCCCCGCCGAAGGACGGCAACGGTGGCAACGGTGGGATGAATGGTAACGGTGGAAACGGTGGTAACGGAAATGGCGGGATGAACGGCAACGGCGGTAACGGCGGGATGCACGGCGGCGGTAACGGTGGCAACGGTGGGATGAACGGCAACGGCGAACAGGGGTAGAGTACGCGGCTTCGACCCCCACGTGGCCGTCCCACGACGTAGATTAACCTCCGCTGGTCACCCCGCGTCGCGAAAACGTCCCGCCGGAGATTTGAACTCGCTCGCACGCTCATCCGTTCACGCGCTCGCTGCTCAACCCTCCGTAGAGCCGCACAACCCGACGTGTTATACGAGAGACGCGGAGGTCTCTCGTGGCGTTGCATCGGGAAAGTGTAGCGTCCTGACGGAGATTTGAACTCCGGTCCCTGGCTCCGCAAGCCAAGAGGATAGTCCACTACCCTATCAGGACTCATACTCGGATACACGCGATCAGCATAAGACGGTTACGGTATCGCCGTCCCGTGCCCCGAAGGCACAAAGAGATTTTTGACCGTACGCAAGTGCTTTGAAAAGAGCCGGCGCATGGGCACGCATGAAGCGACGAACGCTCCTCGCGAACGCGGCGGTGGCGGCGACGAGCGCCGGGTTCGCCGGCTGTCTCGCGAACGGCGAGTCCCCGAACGGCGGCGACGAGGGCGGGAACGGGGGCGGAAACGACTCCGAGGGGAACGAGGGCGACGGGACCGACGCCCCGACGCGACCGGCGATCGCGGACCGATCGTTCGCCCGAACCGACGAGTGCTCGGAACCCGAATCCGCCGAGATCGAGTACGGCGAGGCCGACGTGACCGCGACGGGCTGTATCCGCGGCCGTAGCGGGTGCGCGAGGGCGACGCTGAAGCGCGCGACGCTCGACGGCGATCGGCTCGAAATCGTCGTCGCCGCGGAGGAGGCGCGGGACGAAGACGAGGCGTGCACGGCGGTCATGGTTGACCTCGGGTACGAGGCCGTCGTCGAATTCGAGCGCGGCCTCCCGAAGGAGACCGCCGTGGTACACGAGGACGTCGACGAGCGCGAGACGGTCGCGACCGAAAAGCGCGACGCGTAGCGCGGCCCGAACGTATATTTATATCTGAGGAGGGGACCAACGTCCCCCGTGATCGATCGGAACCGACGAGCCGAAAAACCGCCGGACGGCACGGCCGTATCGGCGCAAGGACAACGCTTAAGCGCGGTCCTTTCCTGTTTCGCCACACGATTATGGGTGTGATTGAGGACGTGTACGAGGACCTCGACACCGAGGTCCCCCTCGAAGAGTTCGAGGCCGCGGTCGCGGACAAAGTCGAGCAGATGGGGGGGCTCGCGGACGAGGAGACGGCGGCGATGCTCATCGCCCACGAGTTGAAGGACGAGGAGGTAAACGGCGTCGCCGACATCGAACCGGGCATGGACGAGGTGAAGTTCATGGCGAAGGTCGTCAGCGTCGGCGAGATGCGGACCTTCGAGCGCGACGGCGACGACGAGGAGGGACGCGTCGTCAACGTCGAAGTGGCGGACGCCACCGGCCGGATCCGCGTCTCCTTCTGGGACTCGATGGCGCAAGCCGTCCACGAGGGCGAGCTCGAAGTGGGCCAGGTGCTCCGGATCAAGGGCCGGCCGAAGGACGGCTTCAACGGCGTCGAGGTCGCGGTCGACAAGGCCGAACCCGACGAGGACGCGGAGATCGACGTGCAGGTGCTCGACGTGTACCGCGTCGAGGACCTCTCGCTCGGCCTCTCGGACGTCAACCTCCGCGGAAAGGTGCTCGACGCGGACGCCGTCCGAACGTTCCAGCGCGACGACGGCTCCGAGGGTCGCGTCGCGAACCTCACGCTCGGCGACGGGACGGGTCGCGTGCGCGTGACGCTGTGGGACGACAAGGCCGACCTCGCGACGGCGTTCGACCCGGGCGACTCCGTCGAGGTCGTCGACGGCTACGTTCGCGAGCGCGACGGCGACCTCGAACTCCACGTCGGCTCCCGCGGCGCGGTCGACGAGATCGACGAGGAGATCGAGTACGTCCCGGACACGGCGGACATCGACTCGTTGGAGATCGGCCAGACCGTCGACATCGCCGGCGGCGTGATCGAGACCGACCCCAAGCGGACGTTCGAGCGCAAGGACGGCTCGGAGGGGCAGGTCCGAAACGTCCGCGTCAAGGACGACACGGGGGAGATACGGGTCGCGCTCTGGGGCGAGAAGGCCGACGCCGACGTGGAACTCGCGGACCACGTCGTCCTCACCGACGTCGAGATCAAGGACGGCTGGCAGGAGGACCTCGAGGCGTCCGCCGGCTGGCGCTCGACGATCACCGTGACGGGGGAGAGCGCCGGCCCGGCGAGCGACGCCGCCGACGCGGACGCCGCCGGCGCGAGTTCGGAGGGACTCGGCGCGTTCGCCGGCGGTGGGGCGGACGCGGCGGAAGGCGGCGGAACAGTCGAAAGCGGAGCCACCGCCGCCGGAGCGGCGACAGACGAGGCGACCGACGCCGAGCCGTCGTCCCCGTCCGACGCTGGGGACGATGACGCGATCGAGTTCACCGGAACCGTCGTCCAGGCCGGATCGCCCGTCGTGCTGGACAACGGGAGCGAGACGCGGAGCGTCGACGCCGACGCCGACCTGCGGCTGGGACAGGAGGTGACCGTTCGCGGTCGGCTCCGAGACGGCCGTATCGAGGCCGAAGAGATCTTTTGAGCCGGCGTGCGACCGTCTCGTTTCCCGCGACAGTTCAATTGCGGAGAACGCCTTAACGGAAAGGATTATACACGGCACGCGCCGGATATGTGGATATGAGTGTTGAGCTGCCGTTCGCCCCGGTGGACGCCATCATCCGGCGCAACTCCGGCGACCTCCGGGTGAGCGCCGACGCGGCCGAGGAACTCGCCCGCCGCATCCAGGAGCACGGCGCGGCGCTCGCGAAGGACGCCGCCGAGCGGGCGACGGCCGACGGTCGAAAGACGCTGATGGCGGCGGACTTCGGCGTCGAGCAGGTCGTCGACCGCTCGCAACTCGAACTCCCCATCGCCCCCGTCGACCGCATCGCTCGCCTCGACATCGACGGCCGCTACCGCGTGGCCATGGACGCCCGCATCGCCCTCGCGGACATCCTCGAAGACTACGCCGACAACGTCGCGGGCGCGGCCGCGACGCTCGCACACCACGCCGACCGTCGAACGATCCAGGCGGAAGACATCGAGACGTACTTCTCCCTCTTCGAATAGGATGAAATTCGGCTACAGCGACGTCTGCCTCGAGCACGATACCGGCGGCCGACACCCGGAGTCGCCGGACCGTCTCCGGGCGATCCGACGCGGCCTGGCGAAGCGACACGACGTCGAGTACGTCGAGCCGGACCCGGCGACCGAGGCCGCTGTAGCCGCCGTCCACGACGACGACTACGTCGAGGAAGTTCGCGAGTTTTGCGCCGCCGGCGGCGGCAACTGGGACCCCGACACCGTCGCCTGCGAGGAGACGTGGGACGCCGCGCTCATGAGCGCCGGGCTGGCGCAGTGGGCCGCCGAAACCGCCCTCGACGGCGACTCCGGGCGCGAAACCCCCTTCTCGCTCGGCCGCCCGCCGGGCCACCACGCCGTCTTCGACGACGCGATGGGCTTTTGCTTTTTCAACAACGCGGCCGTCGCCGCGCAGGGGGCGCTCGACGCCGACGCGGCCGAGCGCGTCGCGATCTTCGACTGGGACGTCCACCACGGCAACGGCACGCAGGACATCTTCTACGACCGCGACGACGTGTTCTACGCCTCGATCCACGAGGACGGCCTCTACCCCGGCACCGGTCGGGTCGAGGAGGCCGGCGAGGGCGCGGCCGAGGGGACGACCCTGAACGTTCCGCTGCCGGCCGGCCGCGGCGACGAGGATTACCTCCTCGTCGTCGACGAGGCGCTCGAACCGGCGCTCGAACGGTTCTCCCCGGACCTGCTCCTGATCAGCGCCGGCTTCGACGCCCACCGACACGATCCGATCTCCCGGATGCGCGTGTCGACCGAAGGATACGCCCTCCTGACCGATCGGGTTCGGCGGGTCGCGGACGCGGTCGACGCCGCGCTCGCGTTCGTCCTCGAAGGGGGCTACGGGCTCGACACGCTCTCCGAGGGCGTCGCGATGGTCCACGAGACGTTCGACGGTCGCGAGCCGATAGAGCCCGACGACGATCCGGCCGACGACACCCGGGATCTCGTCGACGAGATCCGCGCGGTTCAGGGTCTCGGATCGAAGTAGTCGGCGAGTTCGTCGCCGAACTCGTCGGCGAGCGTCGCCACCTCCGCCCCGACGAGTACGCGGTAGCCGTCGCGCAACCGCGTTTCGACCCGCGCCCCGAGCGCCACGTCGAACAGGGCGTCGCTCCGCAGGAAGTCGGCCGCGGTCCGAAACTCCCGCTCGCGTTCGACCGCGTAGCGGTCGCCGTCGAGGAACGGGCCGTACACGTCCGCGTCTTCGTACTTCGCGAAGAAACCGCTCGCGTGCCGCCGGACGGCCACCGGCGGCCCCCTGTGGCGTTCGACGGCCGGGAGCGAGCCGACCGTCAGTTCGACGAACAGCACCGCCCGCCCGTCGGCGAACGCCGCCGCGCGCAGGGGCGCGAAACCGCGTCGGTCGAGTTCGGACGCGATCCCGTCGAGCGACTTGCGGAGCTGCGGATAGAGCTGGTCCTCGACGATGTCCGGGGCGTCGAGGACGACCGCGACGGGGGCGGTCCCTCGCTCCGCGATGCGATCTCCGACCGCCGCCTCCGTGAGCGGCGGTCGTTCCGGCGGGAAGAACAGCTCCTCGCGCGGATCGGCGAGGAGTTCACGGGCGTAGTGCTGGAGCCGAGCGACGTTCTCGGCCGAGAGGACCGCCGCGACGTTGCGCTCGGGGTCGGTCGGGTCGACGACGACGAGCGGATCGTCGAACGACTTCCGGCCGTGGTCCTCCGGATCGAGTTCGACCGGGGGTCGCCAGTCGGCCGCGGCCGCGACGAGCGGCTCGAAGCCGCCGTGTTCGAGGACGAGCAGTTCCGCGAGGTAGCCCGAGAACCCCCGGGTTCGAAGGTCGCTTCCGTACGCGCCGATACCCTTGAGAAACCGCTTGAACGTCCGCACGTCGCCCGCGATGTCGTCGTCGAGGCGCGCCTGCAGGTAGGCGTTGTGAAACGGCGTCCGGTCGACGGCGGAGCGGATGTCGGACGCCGTCGGGACGTCGTAACACGGGACGAGATCGACGTCGAAGCCGTCGAACGCCCCGGTCACGTAGGGGTGCTCCGCGAACTCCTCGCGGCCGTCGGGGAGGACGGCGCGGCCGACCTTCAAGCCGTACCGCTCCAGTTTCTCCCGCGAGAGCGACGGCGGAAAGCGGACGAAGAGGTCGATGTCGCGGTCGCCGGCGAGCCACGTCCCGCGGGCGGTGCTTCCCACCCGGAGCACGTCGGCTTCGATCGGGAGGTCGGAGAGCGCATCCTCGACGCGTGCTTCGAGCGCGTCGGCGGCCGCGTCGAGACGGGTCCGCTCGTCGGAGTCGGGCGTGACGCGCTCGCGGACGCGCGACGCGACGCGCTCGAAGTCGGCGGATCGAGCGCCGCCGTCTCCGTCTGACCCGTTTCCGTCGGGGTCGGTCATGGCCGCGACTTTCGGGTGCGGCGGCGAAAGGGTGTCGGTGTGACCGGGCGAAAAACGAAAGCCCTATCAGATAACCTCGAATACGAAATAGTGCGAGCCGTCGTAGCTCAGTTGGTAGAGCACCTCGCTGTTAACGAGGTGGTCCCAGGTTCGAGCCCTGGCGACGGCGCTCCTTCGTTTTCGTCGCGCGACCCGTCGACGCCGAATCCGCTGTCCATATAAGGAGCCTGTACTCACAGCCCCAACGGATACTCCCGTTCGAGCTCACGTACCGGGTATGAGTTCGCTCGTCGGCACCGTTCGGTCGGTACTCCGTTCGATCGTCGGTCTCGTCATCGCGATAGTCACGCTGCCGCTTCGGATCCTGCGACGGCTCCTGTAGCGTCGCCCGGTCGTCGCCGTCAGCCGGTCGGAAAGTAACGCTCAAGGGGGCCGGCGCGGTAGTCCGTTCCGTCGGGCCCTTAGCTCAGTCCGGTTAGAGCGCTCGGCTCATAACCGAGTGGTCGTTGGTTCGAATCCGACAGGGCCCATCCGAGTACCTGAGCGACGGCGAACGGAGGAACGGTTCGCCCCGTCGATTCGAAGCGAGGAGGGAAGCGAGCGGAACGACCGAGGGTCGAATCCGATCGGTGTAAAACACGACCATCGGCGACACCAATGTTTATTCTTCGACTGTTGGTGTGTCCCACCATGGCGCTCACCATCGGCGTCCATCACTCGGTCGACGAACTGTTCCCTCCGGGCGTGCTGCGCGACGCGCTCCGCCCTTCTTCCGAGGACGACCCGGAGTACGAGCGCGCACTCACCACCGTCCGGGTGGTCGAGTCCCCGGACGAACTCGCGGAGTGTGACGCGCTCGTGACGTTCGCGTACGACGAATCGTTCCTCGCGTCGGGCCTCTCGTGGATCCACTCGATTCAGGCCGGCGTCGATCGGTTCCCCTTCGACGAGTTCGAACGGCGGGGGATCCGCCTGACGAACAGCACGGGCATCCACGGCGACGGCGTCGGCGAGACGGTCGTCGGATACATGCTCCAGTTCGCTCGACGGCTGCACCGCCACCGGGATAGAGAGCACCGTCGAGAGTGGCGCTACCCGGAGTGGGACGAGGCGTTCACCCTGTCGGGCGAATCGCTCTGCGTGGTCGGTCTCGGTACGCTCGGGCAGGGCATCGCGACGCGCGCGGACGTCCTCGGCGTCGACGTCGTCGGGGTCAGACGAACCCCGACGCCCGTCGAACACGTTCGAACCGTCTACACGCCGGACGAGATCGAGACCGCGATCGCCGATGCGCGGTTCGTCGCGGTGGCCACCCCGCTCACCGAGGGGACGCGGGGGCTGATCGGAGCCGACGAACTGGCGGCGATGCGCGACGACGCCTACCTCCTGAACGTCTCGCGCGGGGGAGTGGTCGACGACGCGGCGCTGCTCGACGCGCTCCGGAACGACGAGCTCGCCGGGGCGGCCCTCGACGTCTTCGAGACCGAACCGCTCCCGGCGGGCTCGTCCTTCTGGAAGATGGAGAACGTGATCGTCACGTCTCACGCGGCGGCTGCGAATCGCGAATACTGCGAGCGGGTCGCCGCGCTGGTCCGCGAAAACGTCCGACGCGTCGGAGCGGGCGAGTCGCTCGCGAACCAGGTGCTCTGACCGCGTATCCGCGCGAACTCGTCTTCGAGGCCGCGGACGACGTCCGGCGGTCTCACTCGGCTCCGCAGTCGCTCTCGCGGACGACGGACTCCCGGTCCACCACCGCCTCGACGCGCGACGGCCGCGCGACCGGCGGCCGCGCCGACATCGTCCCGACGTCCTCGTCCGGATCGTACTCGTAGGCGACGAAGCCGTCGCGCTGCCGTCCGGTCGCAGTCGGATCGGCGATCGACGCCTCCCGCTCCGCCCGTCCCGCTCGGCCGATGCGGTACGTCGCGGTCACCTCCGACGCGTCGGCGGCCGCCACGTTCTCCAGCGTCACCGTCCCCGCCTCGCAGTCGAAGGCGACGGTCAACTCGGGTTCCGGCACCGGAGCCTCGCCGTCGTCGGAGTCCTCGGGGCCGAACGTCCGAACGAGCTCGCCGTCGACGTACCGCTCCTGCAGGTAGCCGAGCGCGTTCGTGAGCACCGTCTGCCCGAGGAACGACACCGCGTAGTCGTGGACGCCGAACGGATGGAGGTTCGACTGGTTCGCCGGCGGCAGGAGGCTTCCGACGACGTGGACGGTCCCCTCCCCCTCCCCGCCGAGCGATCCGAGGGTGACGCCCCCCTCGGTCGTCGCGGCGATGGATCCGCCGGCGGCCTCGAACGCGTCGGTCCCGACCGTGTGCATCGGCGTCTCGCCGGGGATGTACCCCATCGGCGTCGCCTTCCACAGTTCGCGCTGGATCGACCGGACGTCGCTCAACAGGGGGTGGTCGTCGCGCTTCTCGCCGAGGTAGGCGACGTAGGTCTCGACCCGCTCGACGTCGTCGGCGTCGAGGTCGCCGGTGCCGGCGGCGCTCATCGCGCCCAGTCCGGCCACGCCGCTGTCGGTCACCACGAGCGTTCCGCCGCCGTCGACGAACGCGTCGAGCGCGTCGACGTACGCCGCGTCGTCGAACCCGTCGTCGTGGATGACGACGACGGTGTCGTCGTCGCCGTCGGCGAGCGCGCCCTCTGCGACGTCCGTCACCGAGACGGCCCGCAGGCGGTCCCGTTCCCCCTCCGGGAGGGCGTCGCGGTAGCGCTCGAAGAACTCGAACGGCGTGACGTCGTACTCGCGCTGTCGGTACCCGAGCACCGTCTCGGGGTTCGGCGCGTCGACGGCCTCGGCCGCCGTGCTCGCGCTCGCGTCCGCCCCGTCGAGCCTGAGCGTCCCCGTTCTGACGACGGCCTCGACCTCGTCGTCGCCGTCGCTTTCGACCTCGACGGTCCAGTCGCCGGCGTCGACGCTCGGCACCGCCCACTCGACGGTTCGGTGTCGGTGCCCCTCGATCTCGGTTTGCCTGACCGCGGTCCCGTCGCCGTCGCGGAGCGTGACCGTTCCCGCCCGGAGCGGCGACTCCAGTTCGACGCCGACGTGGAGGCTGTGGGCGTCCTCCGGGACGCTCGCCTCGGCCGCCGCCCGTCCGCCGCCCCCGGTGCTGACGCGTTCGTCGGAGCGGTCGAAGGCGGCGCCCTTCGCGGAGCCGTCGTCGCTCGCGACAGCGGCCGCTCCGGCGAAGGGGAGGTCGGACGACGACCGGGCGACGGCGTCGGAGACGACGTAGGCGGTGGACCGCCCGCGCGGGTCGACGGTCGCGGAGACGGTCGTCGCGGCCTGCTCCGTGAACGTCTCGACGAAGGTCTCGTAGCCCTCGACGTGGAGTTCGACGTTCGCGGGGAAGAACTCCTGCGTGTCGCCGGCGCGGTTGTCCAGCGCCATCTCCGGGGAGATCGCGACGAGGTCGAGGCCGCCCAACTCCTCCGGCGTGGCGAACCAACTCGCGAACGTCCCCGTCGTCGTGTAGTCGATGGTGTCGAAGACGGTCCCGTAGCTGAACGGCTCGGTCGGAAGCGGCGAGTAGAGGTCCCGGAGATCGTCGTAGGACTCCCGGTTCGGAAGGTCCTCCAGAAGCGGGCCGGTGCGCGCTTCGAGGGTGCCGTCGAGCCGGCGGTTCAGCTCGTAGAGGTCGTGGAGCTCACCGTAGGTGTACTCCGTGTTCATGATGAGCCCCAGGATGTGCTCCTCGGAGCCGAACATGCCGTGGAGGTCCGAGCCGTAGGCGAGGTTCTCGTACCCCCGGAGGTGCTCGACGATCGCCAGCGCGCCGGGGACGCGCTCCGCGTAGTCGCGCGGCTCCGTCGGGACGTCGTCGTCGACGCCGGGGTCGTCGTCCGCGAGGTTCGCCCCGTCGGGCTCGGCGGGGTTGTGCATGGGGTCGATGTAGCCGACGGTCGGCCACTGGCGGTTCATGTCGTACTCGTTCGCGGTCGGCCGCCGGTGGGCGTCGATTCGAACCAGGTCCTCGTCGGTCGCCTCGCTCCCGCTGTAGTACTCGGGCGACTTCGCCACCCAGCCGTCCGGGTTGGGAAACAAAAAGAGGAGCGCGACGTCGTCGAGTCGGCTCGCCAGCTCGGGTCGATCGCCGGCGAGCGTTCGCTCGATGACGCGCGCGCCGGTCTCGACGCCGGAGCGCTCGTCGCCGTGAATCGACAGCGAGAACAGCACTTTCTCCTTCTCGGCGAAGGCGGTCTCGTCGCCGACGTCGTTCGTCAGTTCGGCGACGTAGATCGGTTTGGGGTCGCTGCGGTCCTCGTAGACGTTGTACCACCCCGGACTCTCTCCCACGGAGTAGAACCGAAGCTCGTCGCCGTTCTCCTCCGCGAGATGCCCCATGCCGGCGAGGAGTTCCTCGTAGTCGATGTAATCGACGCTCTCGGTCGTCGGAAGGAACACGCCGTCGTCGTAGTCGCCGAGCAGCCAGAACGGGTTCGACCCCGGCGAGTAGCGAAACGCCGTCAGCTCAGGGGCGTTCTCGTAGAGCTCCTCGAACTCCTCGGGGAGGAGCTCCGCGAAGGCGGCCGGCCGGGGGTCGGTCGTCGTCCGGACCGTCCCCGAAACGTCAGAGAGCGCGTCGAACGCCGACTCGTCCTCGACGCGCAGGAGCGTCGGAATCGTCCGATCGCCGGGGGTGTGCCGGTAGATGAACTCGTACAGGTCGGTGAGTCGCTCCCCGCTTTCCTCCCGCGCGAGCGTCTCCCGCGAGGCGAGCGCCGCGGTCGCGACCGCGCCCCCGATCCCGGCCGAGATGCGGAGGAAATCGCGCCGCGTCGCGTCGTCTCTCTCGCCGATGCCGTCGGCCGTCGGGGAGTCGGGTGCTTCCATACTCGGAAATAAAGTTGGAATTCAATAAATTTTACTAAAGGAAACATTTCAACGTACTTCTCGTAGCCCGCTGAAACACGTCGCGGTCCCCGATCGTCCAGATTTCCGTCGGGTCCGTGCGTTCGACGATCACTCCGGGCACCGGGAGTTCGATGAGGCTTTACGCGTCGCCCCGCTGGGTTGATACCCGTGGATCCTGACGACGTCCGCCGACAGTGGACGGAACGGTCCGGAGAGTTTTCGCCGGCGTACTACGCCTACTACGGTCCGAACGAGACGAGCGAGTCGATTCGCGGTCTTCTCGAACGGTACGTCGGAGCCGACGCGGCGATCCTGGAACTCGGCTGCGGTTCCGGTCGCCACCTCTCGCACCTCCACGAGCACGGCTTCGAGAACCTGAACGGCGTCGACATCAACGAGGACGCGTTCGAGGTGATGGAGGACGTCTACCCCGACCTCGCCGCCCGCGGAACGTTCCACGCCGACGCCATCGAGAACGTCGTCGCCTCCTTCGACGACGGGCGCTTCGACGCGATATTCTCGGTGGAGACGCTCCAGCACCTCCACCCCGACGACGAACGGGTTTTCGAGGAGCTGTCTCGGATCGTGGACGACCTCCTCATTACGGTCGAAAACGAAGGCGGTGACGAACGCGCTGTGCAGACCGAACCGGCGGTGAACGACGTCGAGTACGACTTTCCCCTCTACTACCGAAACTGGAAGCGCGTCTTCGCCGAGGTCGGATTCACCGAAATCGAATCCGAGCGGGGCGAGCGGGACACGTTGCGGGTGCTCCGACGCGTCGGAGGCGACCGTCGACGCGCGTGACCGCGAACGCGCCGGAGGGCGCGCACGACGCCCGTCTGACGGATATTTATGTGCGCCGAGCCCGTACCCTCGAATGGAACGAACTCGGTTTCGACCGGGCTCGTCCCGCACTTTGACACACCCTCTTCGGCGCGTCTCGATCCTTCCAGCGGCCGCTCTCGCTCACGTCGTCGCTCTCGCCCGCGTCGCCGTGATCCTCGCCGATCGCGGTCGAGATACCGCAATCGTTATCCGTCGCCGCCGGCCACCGGCGAGTATCGCGGGCGATGGAGTCCGCCCGACCCAACCGCCGCAACGGCCCATGACTCCTTTTCGCCACAGCCATGTCAGGGACGCACCCGCTCGTCAGGATCGAAACCGCGCTCTTGATCGCCGTCGGCGGGTTCGCGGGTTCGAACCTGCGGTACGCCGCGGAACAGGCCGCGCCGTCGTCGTTCGCCGCGACGCTCGTCGTGAACGTGCTCGGAAGCTTCGCCCTCGCCGTGTTGCTCTACGAGGCGATCCACCTCGGCGTGCTCTCGGTGCAAACGAGCACGGTGTTCGGAACGGGCTTTCTCTCGTCGTTTACGACCTACAGCACGTTCGCGCTTCAGACGTTCACTGTCCCCGAGTACGCCGTCGGCTACGTCGCGGCGAGTTACCTGCTCGGCTTCGCGGCCGTGTGCGCCGGCCGTTCGCTGGTCCGCCGGCTAGGGGGGTCGTGATGGACCCCGCCCACCTCGTCGGGACCGGCGGCGCGCTCGGCGCGCTCCTCCGCCACGCCGTGTATCGCGCCGTCGACTCGGACCGATTTCCGACCGCGACGCTCGCCGTAAACGCCGTCGGGAGCTTCGCGCTCGGACTCGTCGCGTTCGGCGGGTTCGAGTCGGATCTCGCGCTCTTCGCGGGCACCGGCGCGTGCGGCTCGTTCACGACGTACTCCACGTTCTCGTTCGAGACGGTGCAACTGTGGGAGGACGGCCACAGAGCGCGGGCCGCCTCGAACGCGGCCGCGAACCTCTCTCTCTGTCTCGCCGCGATCGGCCTCGCCCGGGTGATCGTTCCGTCGTGACGTCCGCGCCGCGTCGAATCCCGCGTCGTCGACGCCGTGTCGGTGGTCGAACGCTGTACTACTGTCCGAGCGACGATCCATATCAACCAGAATATCTAACATTCTACAATCCAAATTTTAAACCGTATACAACGTACCAGAATCTTTGTTAATCTTCACTCACGATCGGATACCATAGTTCCTATGAGTACGGAGCACACACGAAACGCAGACACCGGCGACGGCGGCAATCGGTTCGTCTACGTCACCGCCGCCCTCGCCGCGTTGAACGGGCTACTCTTCGGGTTCGACACCGGCGTCATCTCCGGGGCGTTCCTCTACATCCAGGACGCGTTCGACATGTCCTCGCTCCTGTGGATCTCCACGAGCAGCGCGATGATAGAGGGCCTGGTCGTGAGCGGCGCGCTGGTGGGTGCCGCCTTCGGCGCGGCCGTGGGCGGTAACCTCGCGGACCGGTGGGGTCGCCGCCGCCTCATCCTCGTCGGCGCGCTCGTCTTCTTTCTCGGCTCGCTCACGATGGCGGTCGCGCCGACCCTCGAGATCCTGATCGCCGGCCGGATTCTCGACGGGATCGCCATCGGCTTCGCGTCGATCGTCGGACCGCTGTACATCTCGGAGATCTCGCCGCCGAAGATCCGCGGATCGCTCGTCTCGCTCAACCAACTCGCCGTCACCACGGGCATCCTCGCCTCGTACTTCGTGAACTACGCCTTCGCCGACACGGGCCAGTGGCGCTGGATGCTCGGCGCCGGCATGCTGCCCGCGCTCGTCCTCCTCGTCGGCATGCTCTTCATGCCCGAGAGCCCGCGGTGGCTCATCGACAAGGGTCGCGAGGCGGACGCGAAGGAGGTCCTCTCTCGGACTCGGTCCGAATCGCGGATCCGGGCGGAACTCCGCGAGATCAAGGAGACGAAGGAGATCGAAGCCGAGGGGCTGTCCGAACTGATCGAACCGTGGGTCCGCCCCGCGCTCATCGTCGGCATCGGTCTCGCCGCCTTCCAGCAGGTCACCGGCATCAACACCGTGATCTACTACGCGCCGACGATCTTCGAGTCGACCGGCTTCGGCAACTCGGCGTCGATTCTCGCGACGGTCGGCGTCGGCGTCGTCAACGTGGTCATGACGGTCGTCGCGGTGCTCCTCATGGATCGCGTCGGTCGCCGCCCGCTGCTGCTCGTCGGTCTCGGCGGGATGATCCTCACGCTCGTCGGCCTCGGCGCTGCGTTCTTCCTCCCCGGACTTTCCGGCGTCGTCGGCTGGGCGGCGCTCGGAAGCTTGATGCTGTACGTCGCGTTCTTCGCCATCGGTCTCGGACCCGTGTTCTGGCTGCTCATCTCCGAGATCTATCCGCTCAAGGTCCGCGGATCGGCGATGGGCGTCGTCACGGTCGTCAACTGGGTCGCGAACCTCCTCGTGGCGCAGACGTTCCTGCAGCTCGTGGGCGCGATCGGGGAGCACGGAACGTTCTGGCTGTACGCCGCGTTGAGCGTCGCCGCGCTCGTCTTCACGTACTTTCTCGTCCCGGAGACGAAAGGTCGTTCCCTCGAAGAGATCGAAGCCGACCTGCGCCAGAGCGCGGTCGGCGGTTCGAGCACGGCCATCGCCGCCGAACCGACGGAAGACGGGGTCGAGTAAGCTCGATCCGAGGGGCCGGATCGAGGATCGAACCCGCGCTCAGAATCCCAGGCGCGATCTGGGCGCGGTGATCCGGTTCGACGCCCCCTCTTTTTCTTCCGTCTCCTCTTCCTCCTCGCTCGACGCGCCCGACCCGACGCCGACCTCGTCGTCGTCGGGATCGCCGAGCACGTACTCGGTGTAGACGGGCTCCGCCCACTCCGGCCACTCCTGTCGTTCCTCGGCTTCGAAGTCGCCGCCGGCGATCGCCCGCGCGTCGTCGAGGCTCCAGACCGCGCCGTCCTCGTGGAAGACGCCGGTGAGCGTCCCCCGCATGCGCTGCGGTCGGAGGTAGGCGGGCTTCAGCATCAGCGACCAGAAGAAATCGCCGTTCAGCCCGCCAGATCGAACGGTCGAGGCCAGGGAGCGGTACGCCGGCTGCCACTCGTCCTCGGCGAGTTCGGCGTTCCACCCGCTTCCGCCCGGTCGGAGGCGCTGCCACTCGCTTATCCAGACGGGTTTTTCGAGCGCCCGCTTCATCTCGACGCCTCCCTGCAGCGCCTGCTGGATCGCGCCCGTCGACGACGGGAAGTTGTTGTGGAACTGGAAGACATCCACGCCGAGGTCGGTGAAGAATCGGCTGTTCTTTAGATAGACGTTGCCGACGGTCAGCGGCGTCTCGCCGCGCTCTTCGGCCGCGGTTTTGAACATCTCGCGGGCGAACCGGAGCCGATCGACGGGATCGCGCTGGACGCCCGGTTCGTTCGCGACGTCGATGGCGAGCAGGCGGGGATCGTCCCGGTAGCGCTCCATGAACCACTTCACGAACGACCGCGGCGCGCCCCAGCGGTTCGGATTGGAGACGATCGTGCCGCGGGGCGAGTGAACCCCGGTCGCCGTGAGCGGGTCTCGGTCGTAGAGTCGCTTTTCGGTCGGTGCCATGCCGACGGTGTCGAACAGGACCGGGAGGATGCGAAGGTCCTCCTCGACGGCGGACTCGACCAGGTGTTCGAACCACTGCTCGTGCGCGTCGGGGGCTTCGCGCCACCGCTCGAAGCTCAAGAACACGCGGAGGGCGTTCAGCCGCAGGTCCCGCGCGTAGCCGATGTCCCGCTCGACGACGTCCGGCGCGTAGTCGGTCCACATCTGGAAGACGTTGTACGCCTGCGCCGGGATGTAATTCGCCCCGCGGATCCGCGTGGTCGCCGGGTCCCACCGCTCGACCTCCCGCGCCTGCGATCGGAGGACCGTTCCGGCGGTCCCCGCGACCGCGGTCCCGACGACGGCCGTCGCGCCCAACCGAAGGAATCGCCTCCGGCTTCCGCGTCCGGTCATGTCAGTTACCCTCACGCGAAGCCCAATTCATAGAGTGGGTACGGTCATCGTCGTTGTAAACTTTTATCGTGGGAGCGAACCGCCTCCGATCCCCCGAAACGCTCGAATACGCTCTTTTCGGACGCTCTCGCTGTTCTTCCCCCGACCGCCGATCGGCCGGTCTTCGAATTCGACGAAAATAATATTATCTCGATAGGTACGATATTCGATCTATTCGAATCGTTTATACCGCTCCCGCGACCCGTTCCGGATAGCACCCCCCGTCCCGCCATGTCATTCCCCTCCTCTTCCCGTGCCGTCTCGCCCGTCGTCGGCGGCGTCCTCCTGCTCGCCGTCGTGATCGCCTTGGCGGCGGTCCTCGCCGCGATAACGACCGGGTTCGGGTCGACCGTCGGCGACCCGCAACCGCAGATACGCTTCGACGCGGCGTACGTCCCGAGCGGCGAGGGGAACGACGACGATCGGCCGTACGTCCTCCTCACGCACGAGGCGGGCGACGTCGGGGACGGCGAGCGGCTGTTCGTCGTCGACGACGACGGGAACCGGATCGCGTGGGCCGACATCTACCTCGGTGGTCCGGAGGCCGGCGCGGGAGATCGGGCCCACGTCGACGGCGTGGGCAGCGACGGCGCGCTGAATCCGATCTGCGAGGCCGGACGGGAGTACCGCGTCGTCTGGGAGGGTGACCGCGGCTCGTACGTCGTCGCGACGGTCGAAATCGACCGCGCGCCCGACTCCCCGTCCGGCGCGTGTTAGTTCGAATCCGAAAGTAGATAATTCGGTCATCAATCGCGCTTTCTGACACGGTAGCTCGACGATCGATATCGCGGTAAATTCGGGAGGTGTATCGGTATTACTCCGTAGAAACGTCTGGATTCAACGGGAGTAATATAATCACCAAAGACTTCATTGATTACCCGACAATTTTTTACGTAATGGACCCGTCGGATGCCGTGAACACGTCGACCACGGCAGGGCGTCGGGATCGCGGTCGAGTCGACCGCCCCCGGACGAGTGCCATGGGAGGTATCTCGGCTTCGCTCCGTCGGTGACGGCGTGGGAGGGAAACAATGCAACTGAGAAAGCTACTCGCGGAAGAGAGAGCGGTGAGTCCCGTCATCGGGGTCATCCTCATGGTCGCGATCACCGTGATCCTCGCGGCCGTCATCGGAACGTTCGTGCTCGGCCTCGGCGACAGCGTCGGGAATCAGACGCCGCAGGTGTCGTTGAGCTTCGAGCAAGATGGAAGTGACCTGACTGTCACGCACGAAGGGGGTGGAGACATAGATATCGGAGATCTCAGAATCGCTGGCGAAGCCGATGGTGATCTCCCGAGTGACACGACCATTCAGACTGGTGATTCGTTCACGGTGACTCTTACCAGCGGTGCTGAGGGTGAGGAAATCCGAATCGTCTACGACGACGGCGACGCGAGCGGAACCCTCGGCACGTTCGAGTTGACCGAGGACGCATAGAGCACCCAATCGGTGCGATCCCATTTTTTGATCGACCACCGCGTCGACGAGCGACCGCCTCGACCGCGTCGCGCCCAACCGCCTACGCTACACCCCGTACGTCTCCCGCACCGTCCGCGCCAGCAACCCGTCCCCGTCGAACGCGATGTACACCGCCACGAACGGCTCGTCGGTCGGCCGCATCACGAACACCGCGCGGTCGCCGTCGTCGTCGAGACCCTCGTTCGCCCGCGCGATGAGCGGTTCCAGCGGGAGCAGCCCGCTTTCGAACTCCGCGAACACGTCGCGCGCGCCGGACTGCTCCGCGAAGACGTACAGCACGCCGTTGGGGTCGCCGTCGGTGTTCCGCGTCACCCGGGAGTTCATCGCCTCGCCCGCGGCGTCGGCGGCCGCCCACGTCTCCCGCGCGGCCTCGAACATCCCCGTGACGCCGTCGACGAACTCGATTTTCGTCCGCCGCAGGACGTCCACCGACTCGAACCGCGGCGTGCCGTCGTCCCACGCGAGCGCCGCGTCGACGAGGTACCCGGCTTCGAGTTCCGCGACGGTCTCCGCGAGCGCCCCGTCGTAGCCCTCGCCCCCGACGTAGACCGGATCGCACTCCTCCGCGTCGATGAGCAGGAGCTCGGTCGGCTCGCGCGGCCGTCCGAGCACGCGAAACCGCCCGCTCGTCGAAAGATCCATGGGCGCGATAGTCGGTCCGGCGGGATAAGCCGGCCGAATCGCGGCCGCACGCCGCGGATCCGGGTCGGCGAGTGGACAGGAACAATACGGTGGGTGTCCGAGTGTCCGCATGCAGATCCAAGCGATGGACGCGACGCTCCTCGGCGCGGTCGCGGCGGTCGTCGTTCTCCTGGCGTTCAGCGCGTTCTTCTCCTCCTCCGAGATCGCGCTCTTCTCGCTCGAACGACACCGCCTGGACACGCTCTTTCAGCGCCGCGACGCCCGGACGGACGCGCTCCGGCGGCTCCGCGAGGACCCCCACCGGCTGCTCGTCACCATCCTCGTCGGCAACAACATCGTCAACATCGCGATCGCGAGCATCGCCACCGCCGCGCTCGTCGACCTGCTGGGCGCCGGCGTCGCGGTCTCGGTCGCCACGGTCGCGATGAGCTTTTTGATCCTCGTGTTCGGCGAGATCACGCCGAAGTCCTACGGGGTCGCCCACGCCGAGTCGCTCTCGCTCCGGGTCGCCCGGCCGTTGGCATTCGTTCAGACGGCGCTGTATCCCCTCGTGGTGTTCTTCGACGCCGTCACCCGCGCCATCAACCGCCTCACGGGGGGCGGCCGGGACATCGAACGCCCGTACGTCACGCGGGAGGAGATCGAGGCGCTGTTGCGGACGGGCGAGCGCGTCGGGGCGATCGAGGAGACCGAACACGAGATGGTTCGGGGCGTCTTCGACCTCAGCAGCACCCGGGCGCGCGAGGTGATGGTCCCCCGCGTCGACGTGATCGGCGTCGACGCGGAGGCGCCGCTCGACGAGGTGCTCGACGTCTGTTCGTCGAACCGACTCACCCGCCTCCCGGTGTACGAGGGGACGATCGACCGCGTCGTCGGCATCGCCGACGTCCGCGACGTCGAGCGCGCCGTCCGCGAGGAGCTGTCGCTGCGCGACGTCCTCCTGCCGACGATCGGCGTTCCGGACGGCCGGGAGATCGACGGCCTGCTGGCGGAGATGCAGGAGCGACGCGTCCCGATGGTCGTCGTCCACGACGAGTTCGGCGAGGTGGAGGGGATCATCACCGTCGAGGACATCTTAGAGGAGATCGTCGGCGAGATCTTCGAAGTCGGCGAGGAGCGGTTCATCCGACCCACGGCCGACGGGCTGCTCGTGAAGGGCGAAGTGACGGTCGGCGAGGTGAACGACGCGCTCGACGTCGACCTCCCGATCGCCCCCGATTTCGAGACGGTCGCCGGACTGATCAACGCGGAGCTGGGTCGCCTCGGCGACGTCGGCGACGAAGTCGCCCTCACTGACGTCTCCCTGCGCGTCGACGCGGTCGACGGCAACCGGATCACGCTGGTCCGGGTGCGCCGGCTCACCGACCGGGGTGGGGGAAAAGACGAACCCGACGCGAGGGAAGACGGGGCGGACGGCTGAGCGGTCGTCCGTCGATCAGTGGTCGACCGGACGTCAGCCGTTCAGTCGTCGCCGAGCGACTTGACCGCGCCCGCGATGCCCGCCTGCGTCTCCTCGCTCTTCTTCGTGATCCGCCACCCGGTCGCGCCCATCGCGACCAGGATCAGCGGCGAGAGGATTCCGAGGAAGTAGTACGGCGCGTACTCCAGCGTCGGCACGCCGAGGACCCCGGCCATGTACACGCCGCCGGCGTTCCACGGCACGAGCGCGCTGGTCGTCGTCCCGGCGGCCTCGACCGCCCGCGAGAGGTTGCGGCTCTCGAGGTCGAAGTCGTCGTACAGCCCCCGGAGGCTCATCCCGGGGACGACGATGCTCATGTACTGTTCGGCCGCGAGGACGTTCATCCCGAACGCGGACGCGGCCGTGCCGGCCGTCAGCCCGCTCACGCTCGAGATGGACTTGCTGAGGCGGTGTGCGAGGACCGCGAGGACGCCCGTCCGTTCGAGCATCCCGCCGAGCGCGAGCGCGGCGACGACGATGGTGATGGTCCACGCCGCCCCGATCAGCCCCTCGGTCGCGAGCAGGTCGTTCACGATCGCGACCCCCGTCTCGGGGGCCGCGCCGTTCTGGGCGACGTCCCACGCGGTGACGAACGACTCCGTAAAGGGCGCGAGCCCGGAGCCGACCGCCGCGACGGCGTCTCCGTACGCCGCCGGCGAGAGGGGCGCGGCCGCGACCGCTCCGAGGGCGGCCGCGACGCCGTCGACGAAGGGACCGACGACGCTGTTCTGTGCGAACACCTGCGTCGCGACGCCGGCGAACACGCCGACGGTCAGGGACGGGAGCGCGGGGTAGCCCCGGAGCGCCAGCCCGAACGTCACGAGCAGGGGGAGGAACACGACCGGGTGGATCGAGTACGCCCCGGTGATCGCCGTCTGGATCTCCGCGACGCGTCCCGCCGGGATTGACCCCGTGGCGGTCAGCCCGAGGACCGCGTACCCGACGAGCGACAGCCCGAGCGCGATGCCGGTCCCGACGCGCATCGTCCGGATGTGCGTGAGCAGGTCGGTGTTCGTCACCGCCGCGGCGAGGTTCGTCGTATCGGAGAGCGGCGAGATCTTGTCGCCCGTGTACGCGCCCGTCAGCACCGCGCCGGCCGTCATCGGCTCCGGGACGCCGAGACCCGCGCCGATGCCGATGAACGCGACGCCGAGGGTCCCCGCCGTCGTCCACGACGATCCGACCGCGAAGGCGACGCCCGTCGCGAGCAGCGCCGTCACCGGGAGAAACACCGCCGGGGTGAGCAGATCGAGTCCGTAGTAGACGAGCGCCGGGATCGTCCCGGCGGCCGTCCACACCGCGATGAGCACGTAGATGACGAAGATGATGAGGATCGCCTGCATGCCCATCCGCAACCCGTCGACGATACCTTCGTACATCCGCCGCCACGAGATGCCGATCCAGTACCGGCCGACGAGCCCCGTGAAGACGACCCCCCACAGGAGCGGCATCTGGGCGTCGAGGCCCAGCCCGATGGCCCCGACGCTCAGAAACGCCAGCATCCCCACGACCGGGACGAGCGCCTGTCGCAGCGTCGGACGCTCGTATTCGGGGATGTCGTCGTATGTCAGCGGTTCGAACGATAATGTCGCCATACGGCCGGCGCTATTCTGTTAGCGCATTTGTATCTGTGGTTCCGCTGCGTGTTAGCTACCGGTTGACGCGGTACCGGTTCGCGTGCGGAAAACGTGTCAGGGATAGAATATCATCGGACTTTCGCGCTCGCGGCCCGAAAGAGCGCGTCGAGTATCTCCGGCGTCGTCGGGTGGTACGCCCGGTTCGGCAGGTCGCGCACGTCGAGGCCGAGTTCGACGACGACCTGCATCGTCTTCGCCATCACGTCGGCGTGGTAGTGCAGCCCCTGGTAGCCGAGGACGGTCCCGTCCTCGGCGTCGACGACCAGCGACGCCCGGCCCCGCGGGGCGTTCTTGGTCTTGAAGACGCCGTCGTCCTCGGCTCTTCGGGAGACGTCGACGTAGTCCAGCCCGGCCTCCTCGGCCGATTCGACGGAGTGACCCACCCGGACGTACGGGTAGACGGCCGCGCCCGAGAAGATCACGTGGTGGTGGACGTTCTCGTACGGGTCGGGCGCCTCACCGCGGGCGTGCGCCAGCAGGTTCTCGGCCGCCTTGTACCCCTGCTCCTTCGCGACGTGGAGGATCGGCTCCCGTCCGTTCGCGTCGCCGACGACGAACGTCCGCTCGTCGTCGACCGCCTGCATCGTGTCCGTCACCCACCCTTCCCCCGGCGACAGCGACGCGTTCGCCAGTTCGAGTCCGTCGAGGTTCGGCCGGCGGCCGGTGAAGAGAAAGAGCGCCTCGGCGTCGATCGCCCGCGACTCGCCCGCGACGTCGACGCGGAGGCGGACGCCGTCGTCGGTCGGCTCGACCGCCTCCTCCGTCGCGTTCGTGAGGATCTCGACGCCGAACTCCTCGCGGTACAGCTCCAACAGTTCGTCCCCGTACGCCGGATCCGCCTCGTCCAGCGGCCGGTCGTCGTGCTCGATCACCGTGAGGTCGGCCACGCCCGCCTCGACGAGGTACGGCACCAGTTCGACGCCCACGTAGCCGAAACCCATCACGACGCCCGACTCGGGGAGCTCCGTCGCGTCGAGCACGTCGGCGCTGGTCAGGTAGTCCACCTCGTCGATCCCCGGGAGGTCCGGTACGTTCACCGTCGACCCGGTGGCGAGCACGACGTAGTCGGTCTCGACCTCCCGGTCGTCGACGGCGACGACGCGGTCGCCGAGAAAGCGCGCCGCGTCGTGGACGAACTCCACGCCGTCCAGCTCGGCCAGCTGGTGGACGGCGGCGCGGCGGTGCGCCGCGAACGCGGCCGTGTGACGGTCCTTCGTGGCGACGACCGTTTCGAGGTTCAGCCGCGGCGGCTCGCCGTCGAGCCGCGGGTCGTGTCGCGCCTGATACCGGTGCGCCGCCGCCGAGAGGACCTCCTTCGACGGCATACAGCCGCGCAGGATGCACAGCCCACCGCCGGGCTCGCCGTCGTCGATCATGGTGAGTCGGTCGATCCAGTCTCCGACGTGTTCGCTCAGCGCTTCCGCGGCGGCGACGCCGGCGCTTCCGTACGCGCCGATGATGACGACGTGCATGGCGTCCGATCCGTGCGGAGCCACCGCAAATGTGTCGGTCGCGCCCGCCCGCGGCGCACGGTCGACGGCGGTACCGCTGACGACGGCGGCGACGCCCTCGCGGCTCGATCACAGGTACGACGAGTCCCACTCGTCCGCCCGGTGGCTGTTGCCGCACTCGCCGCACACCATCCGGCCGAGATCGTCCATGTCAACGTCGAGCGACCCGCAGTTGCCGCACAGGTAGCCGTACCGGTCCGTCCGGTCCTCGTCCGCGTACGTCACGAAGAACGGCCCCTGGGTACCCTGCTCCGTCTCCTCGTCGGCGACGTACACCCGCGTTCCGTCCTCCTCCGAGGCCGTCTCCGGCGGTTCGATCGTCCCCTCGCCGGCCGCTTCGTCACCGTCGTCCGCGTCGACTCCCTCGCCCGCGTCCTCTCCGTCGTCCGCGGCCGTCTCGCGCCCTTCCGCGTCCTCGGCCGCCCCTCCGGCGTCCGCCTCGGAGGCTTCGACGTAGACGTGTTCGACGAAGGTGTCCTCGCCGAAGTCGACCTCCCGGTCGTCGATCCGCTCGAAGTCCAGCCGTTCGAAGAACTGGCCGCCGTCGGTGCTCTCGGCGAGGACGCTCGCCTGCACGTGCCTCGCCCCTCGTTCGCGCAGGGCCTCGACGGTCTCCTCGAACAATCGGGTGCCGATCCCCTCGCCCCGGTGTTCGGGGTCCACGAAGAGCCACCTGAGGTCGCCCCGCCCCTCGCCGAGATCGCCCGCCGCGACGCCGACGATCGTCTCCTCCGTCGCGGCGACGAGGAGCACGGCGTCCGTCGCGTTTAGCTTCCGCTCGACGGTCTCGCCGCCGAACTGGTGTTCGACGACGGCGTCGATCTCCTGCGGGCTGAGCGCGTACGACGTCGTCATCGAACTCTCGACGACCTCGCGTATCCGGTCGGCGTCGTTCGGTTCGGGTTCGTGGATTTCCATGGTTCTCTCGGGTTCGCGTCGTGGTTCGGAGAAGGCCGGGCTGCGCGTTCGAGTTCGTTTCGGGCCACGCGGTCGGGATCGACCGGTCGATCCGCCTCGACCCTACCGACGGGCGACGCGGAAATCAGTCTGGTGGCCACCCCGTCTCCTCCCGTCACCCTCGATCCGCTCGGCCGGGGCGTCGAAATCCAGCACCTCGCGGGCGTGTTTCACCGCCGGCGCGCGAGGAGCGCCGCGGTCGCGAGGAGCGCCGCGGCGGCGACGGCGACGCCGAATCCGGGCACCTGCGCGCCGGTCTCCCCGTCCGACTCGCCCTCCGAGCCGGTCCCCTCGTCGGAGTCCGACGACTCGTCGGCGCCCGACGAATCCTCGCTTTCGTCCGCCGCCGAGAGGCCCGCGGTCGCGTTCTGACCGGATCTGAGGACGAGGTTCCCGTCGGAGAGTCCCTCGCCCGCGACGAGGACGTTCACCGTCCCGTTCGCGCCGGTTTCGGTGACGAGATAGCGCGGCTCGTCGCCGTCCGCCGCGCTTTCGAGCGCGCTGTACGAGTCGGTCTCGTCGGCGAGAACGCCGTCGACGCCGACCGCGAGCGAGTCGGCGTCGAGGAGGTCGGACGAGACGGTCGCGAGGAGCATCGTGCCCTCGTCGTCCTCGCGCTCGACGGTCATCTCGACGGATCCCCGCTCCCCGCTCGTCACGTCGACCGTGGTTCCCGGGTCGTAGGCGACGACGTCGTCGACCGTCCCGTTTTCGCGCTGCATCACGTACGTCTCGGCCGCGACTTCCTCCTGTTTTATGAGGCGCTCCTGTTGGGTGTCGGCCGTCCCGCGCTCCTGCTCGTACGAGCGGACGACGAGCCGATCGTCCTTGTCGATGTTCGCGACCACGCTGTCGCCCTCGGCGGAGATCTGCCCGTCGCCGACGACGAACGCGGCCGCTTCGGTGCCGTTTTCTCCGCGAACGACGGCCATCCCGCCCTCGTAGGACGCCTCCGCGTCGTCGCTGGCGTTGAGTTGGACGTACTGGCTGCGCGACTCGGTTCGCACGACGAGCACCCCGCGGTCGTTGTCGTGCGCCTCGATCGTCGCGCCGCTTTTCGTCTCGACCGTCGCGGTCGTCTCCGTCTCCGACGACAGATCCACGCGACTCCCGTCGAGGGGGACGACCGAAGAGAGCGACGGCCCGATGTTGAGTATCCCGCCGTTGCCGGCGTCGCTTCTCGCCTGTACCTTGATCGACGAAAAGAGGCGTTCGTCGCCGACGCTGTAGTTCGTGACCGCGGTCTCGTCGGTGTCGAACGAGACGGTGGATCCGGCGTACGCGGCCGACTCGGCGTCGGACTGCGCGGTCGACAGGGGCGCGAGTCCCGCCGTCACCAGGAGCGCGGTCATCACTACTGCGAGGGCTCTCATTCGCGTTCGACCGTTGGCGTTCTCTGGGGTATGTTTTCTGGCCACGTATCAGTGGAGTGTACACGACCGGACGCGAACCGCCGTTCGCGGGCCGATTCGGCCGGTTTTCCGATCCGACGACCCGACGCTACCGCGCGATCCCGACGGCGTCGGCGTCGAGCACCGCCTCGATCTCGGCGCGCGTGGCGACGACCACGTCGCCGGGGATCGTCCGCTTCAACGCGGCGGTCGCGGCCCCGTATTCGAGCGCCTCGGGGACGCCGTCGCCCGCGAGGCGGCGAGCGAGGAACGCCCCGACGAACGCGTCGCCCGTCCCGACCGGATCGACCGTCTCAGCCTCGAAGATCCCCTGCTCGTGGACGGTACCGTCGTGCAGGGCGAGCGCGCCCTCCTCGCCGCGGGTCACGATCACCGTCTCGAAGCCCCACTCCGCCGCCAGGTCGGCGGCGATCCCCTCGGCATCGCCGTCGAAATTCAGCACCTCGCGGGCGTCCCGGATCGCGACCACGAGCGCGTCGATCGACGGGAACAGCCCCGAAAGCGTCTCTCTGGCCTCCTCGGGCGACCACAGCTTCGACCGATAGTTCACGTCCAGCGCGGTCGTCGTGCCGGCCTCCCTCGCCGCCCCGAGCAGCTCGTCCGTCGTCTCCGCCAGCGTGCCCGAGAGCGCGGGCGTGATGCCGCTGGTGTAGAAGATCTCGGCGTCCCGGATGCGTTCGAGCGGCAGCTCCGCCGTCGTCGCGGTCGTCACCGCGCTGTCCGCCCGGTCGTAGATGACGCGCGTGCCGCGCGGTTCGGTGCCGCGCTCGACGAAGTACACCCCCTGTCTGCCCTCGTCGCTCCAGACGATCTCCGTCTCGACGCCGTTCGCGCGGAGCTCGCCGACGATCTTCCGGCCGAGCGCCGAGTCCGGAAGCTTCGACAGCCACGTCGCGTCCGCGCCGAGCTGGGAGGCCGCGACTGCGACGTTGCTCTCCGCGCCCGCCGGGTAGACGGTGAGTTCGTCGGCCGACTCGAGGCGCTCCATCCCCGGCGGCGACAGGCGGAGCATCGTCTCGCCGAACGTGAGCAGGTCGGTCATCGCTCCCCCCGAATCGTGCGTCGAAGTATCATGTGTAGAGCAAGGCCGAAGCTGGTATAAGTTCTGTTCGTTGTCCGTCCACCGGCGCGGACCGCGATCGCGGGCGACCCGCACCGTCCTCGGTGTCGTCGCGCCGTCCTCCCGTTTTTGCCCGCTCGCGGCGTACTCGCGCGTATGGCCCGCTCGACCCGAATCGGACTCGCCGGGGACGTGATGCTGGGGCGGCAGGTCGACGCCCGCCAGCGGTCGCGCCCCCTCGACGCCGTGTGGGGCGACGTCCTCCCCCGACTGCGGTCGCTCGACGGCCTGCTGATCAACCTCGAGTGCTGCCTCTCCGAGCGCGGGCGGCCGTGGACGCGGACGTACCGGCCGTTTCACTTCCGGGCGACCCCCGACCGGGCGCTCCCCGCGCTGCGGAGCGCCGGCGTCGACTGCTGCAGCCTCGCCAACAACCACACGCTCGACTACGGGGAACCGGCGCTCCTCGACACGCTCGACGCGCTGGACGGGGCCGGGATCGCCCGCTCGGGGGCCGGACGAACGGTCGCGGAGGCGCGCGAGCCGGCCCGTTTTTCGGTCGACGGACTCGACGTGGCTGTCGTCTCGTTCACCGACAACACCCCCGAGTACGCCGCGACGCCGGACTCGCCGGGGACCGCCCACGTCCGGTTCGATCCGGCGTCGTCCGGATCGCGCCGCGTCGTCGACGACGCGCTGTCCGCCGCCCGCGCCCGCGATCCCGACCTCCTCGTCGCCTCGCTGCACTGGGGACCGAACATGGTTACCGAACCGCCGCCCGCCTTCCGGACGTTCGGCCGCCGACTCGTCGACCGGGGCGTCGACGTCGTCCACGGACACAGCGCCCACGTCTTCCAGGGGGTCGAGGTGCGCGACGGCAAACCGATCCTCTACGACGCCGGGGACTTCGTCGACGACTACGTGGTCGACCCCGACCTACGAAACGACCTGAGCTTCCTCTTCGAGGTCGCCGTCGACGGCGACGGCGCCCCGACCGACCTCCGGCTCTCGCCGGTCGAGATCCGCGACTGCGCGGTCCACGAGGCGACGCCGGCGGCGGCCCGGTGGTGCCGCGACCGGATGCGCGAGCTGTCGGCTCCGTTCGGCACGTCGTTCGAGCGGGAGGAGGGCGGGTTGCGGATCGTCCTCGACGACTGATTCCGGGATCAGTCCTCGCGACGGCGACCGGCGTGGCCGGGGTAGTCGCGCTCGAACCGATCTTCGATCTCGTCGTCGCCGATCTCGATGATCACCGGCCGGCCGTGGGGGCAGGCGTAGGGGTTCTCGCAGGCGTCGAGCGCTTCGAGCAGGTCGACCACCGATCCCTCCGTCAGGGAGGTGTTCCCCGTGATCGACGGGTAGCACGCCAGATCGGCGAGCAGCGAGTCCGCCACTGCGTCGACGGTTCGCCGCGCACCGTCGCGCTCCTCGGCGACGAAGGCCGACAGCGCGTCGCGCACGATCCCCGGATCGAGCGCGGCGTCGAACACCGCCGGGACGGTCCGAACCTCGACGGTCCGCTCGTCGACCCGGCCGGCGTGGAACCCGACCCGCGCCAGCGCCTCCGCGTACTCCTCGAACAGCGCCGCCTCGCGGGCTGTCAGTTCGAGTTCGACCGGCTCGGCCAGCGCCTGGGTCGGCGTGTCCCCCGCGACCTCCCGGCGGAGGCGCTCGTAGTTCACCCGCTCGTCCGCGGCGTGCTGGTCGACGAGCACCATCCCGTCGGCCGTCTCCGCGACGAGGTAGGTGTCGCGTAGCTGTCCGAGCACCCGCATCGGCGGCAGCGAGTCGAACTCCCGCTCGCCCGTCGCCTCTTCGCCGTCGAGCGTCCGCTGCGTGGTCGGCCCGATCGCGCCGAATCTCGCGGACGGCCCGCCCTGCGACACCTCCGCGTCTCTCGTCCCTCCCTCGTCGGTCCCGACCGTCGACGCGTCGACGGTCGACGGGTCGAGCGTCCCCGACGATTCGCCCCGTTTCGCTCTCCCTTCGTCTTCGACCGACGACTGCCACGGCCGCGGCGAGGGTCTGTCGCCCTCGGCGGTCGCGCCGGGGCCGGCGGGTGCCCCCGACTCGGCCGGCCCGTCCGACTCGGCGGTCGCGTCCGGCTCGACCGGCGCGTCGCTTTCGACGTCCGTCTCCCCCGCCGGTTGCGGATCCGCCTCCGGAACCGAGTCCGCCCGCGTCGAATCGGCCGTCTCGCGCCCGTCGCCTCCCCGCGTCGTTTCGCCTCGGTCTCCGCTCGGCCGAACCCGGCTCGGCGTCCGGTCGGTGCGACTCCGGTTCGCCTCGACGCCGCTCGCGCGCTCGTGGGCGGTCCCGGCTCCGCCGACGACCTCGCCGTCCGCTCCCTCCGGCTTTACGTCGGTCTCGCCGGGCGCTGAGCGGCCGCGCGGCGCGCCCGACCGGATCAACCCGTGATCCAGCAGGGCCTCCCGCACCGCGGTCTCGACGGCGCGCTTCGCGGCCGACTCGTCGTCGAAGCGGATCTCCATCTTCCGCGGGTGGACGTTCACGTCGACCGACTCCGGCGGCACGTCGACGAACAGCACCGCGAAGGGGAAGCGGTCGGGCGCGAGTTGCCCCCCGTAGGCGTCGAGCACCGCCTCGCGCAGCGTCGCGGCCGTCACGTACCGCCCGTTGACGAACGTCGAGAGGTACTCCCGGCCGCTCCGAGTCGTCTCCGGGTGGCTCACGAGCCCGCTCACCGATTCGACGGGGGCGTCCCCACGGACGCGGGTCTCGACCGGCACCATCGCCTCCGCGACCTCCCGGCCGTAGACGGACAGGACGGCCGATTCGAGGTCGCCGCTCCCCTCGGTGGCGAACACCTCGCGGCCGTCGTGCGACAGCGAGACGGCCGCATCCGGGTTGGCGAGCGCGTACTGCGAGACGACGGTGTTGACGTGGTCGAACTCCGTCGCGTCCGTCTTCAGGAACTTCCGACGCGCGGGCGTGTTGAAAAACAGATCCCGGACGTCGACCGTCGTCCCCGCCGGGCAGCCCGCCGGCCGGACCTCGCCGACGTCGCCGCCCTCGACGACGAGTTCGGCCCCGGCCGTCGCCTCGCCCCGGGGCTTGCTCCGGATCGTCGTCCGCGAGACGGCGCTGATCGTCGACAGCGCCTCCCCGCGAAATCCGAGGGTGCCGATCCCGGCTTCGAGGTCCCCGACGTCCGCGATCTTGCTCGTGGTGTGCTCCTCGACGGCACGCGCCAACTCCGAGGCGGCCATCCCGACGCCGTCGTCGCGGACGCGGACGCCCTCCTTGCCGCCGCGCTCGACCGACACCGACACCCGCGAGGCGTCGGCGTCGAGGCTGTTCTCGACGAGTTCCTTCACCACGGAGGCCGGCCGCTCGACCACCTCGCCCGCCGCGATCCGCTGGACGGTCGCCTCGTCGAGCGCGCGGATTTTCGGACCGTCGGCGCTCTGCGGCTCGTCTCCTATCTCGTCGGCGCTCGCCGGTTCGTCCTCTCTCATCCTTCCACCTCCAGCGCCCGCCTGAGTGCGGCCCGCTGCGTCCGCACCGACAGGTGCTCTTCGAGCGCCGTCTCGGGGTCGGCCCACGTCCAGTCGGTGTGCTCGTCGCTCAGGGTCACGCCCCGAACCTCGCTCGAACACCGGTAGACGACGGCGAATCGACCCCTGTCGCGGTCGTTCACCCACGCGCAGGTGTACACCGGTCGTCCGACCTCCACGTCGAGACCGGTCTCCTCGCGGATCTCGCGCAACAACCCCTCCTCGACGGTCTCGTCGCACCCGATCCGCCCGCCGGGGAACTCCCACGTCTCCTCGCCGTCTCGGAGCAACAGGACGTCGCCCCGCGGACCGAACAGCGCCGCCTTCTGCGTGACGGTCGCCCGGAGCGGTTCGTCGGTCATCCGTCGCCCTCCGATCGGAGCTCGGACTGCCACTCCTGCACCCGCGCCATCAGCTCCACCGGCGGCACTTCGTTCACGTCCGTCCCCGCGAGCGCGGCGAGCACGTCCGCCGCGCCCTCGCCGTACCGATCCGCGATGGCGTCCGAGGACTTCGTCGTCCCGCTCGATGCCGCCGCCCTGTCCGATTCCGTCGACCGATCCGCCGCCGTCGGGTTCGACGCCGTCGTCCGAGTCGCCCCCGACGTCGCGCCCGACCTCGACTCCGATGCCGGATCGCTCGTTCCGTTCGCCGCCGCGCCGCCGTCGCCGGACGCGAACCCCCCGCTTCCGAGGTCGAACACCGCCTGCACCGGCTCGCCTCGCTCGCCACCTTTCGCCTCGATCGCCTTCTCCGAGCGAAGCTTCTCCAGTACGTCCCCCGCGCGGTCGACCACCGGCGTCGGGACGCCCGCGAGGTCGGCGACGTGGATCCCGTAGCTCCGGTCCGTCGGCCCGTCGCGAACCGTCCGGAGGAAGGTGACGTCGCCGTCGCGCTCGTCCGCGGCCACGTGGACGTTCCGCACACGGTCGAGGTGGTCCGCGAGCGTCGTCAGCTCGTGGTAGTGCGTCGCGAAGAGCGTCTTCGCTCGTATCTCGTTGTGGAGGTACTCCGTCGCCGCCCACGCGATCGAGATCCCGTCGTACGTCGAGGTGCCGCGGCCGACCTCGTCGAGGATCACGAGCGACTCCGCCGTCGCCGAGTGGAGGATGTTCGAAAGCTCCTGCATCTCGACCATGAACGTCGAGCGCCCCTGCGCGAGTTCGTCGAGCGCGCCGACGCGGGTGTAGATCCCGTCCACGAGCCCCACCGTCGCCGACCGCGCGGGCACGAAGCTGCCGATCTGCGCGAGCAGCGCGATGAGCGCCGCCTGCCGCATGTACGTCGACTTGCCGCTCATGTTCGGGCCGGTGACGATGAGGAACGCCTCCTCGTCGTCCATGTCGAGGTCGTTCGGGACGAACTCCGTCGTCCGCTCGACGACCGGGTGACGACCCGCCTCGACGCGCAGCGGTCCGGGATCCGTCAGCTCCGGGCGGACCCACGCGTTGCCGGCGGCGTGGGCGGCGAGCGAGGCGAGCGCGTCGACCTCCGCGAGCGCCCGACCGACGTCCTGCAGGAGGGCGGCGCGCTCCGCCACCCGCTCGCGCAGGTCGCAAAAGAGGTCGTACTCGAGGTCGCCGCGGGCCTCTTCGAGCCGCAGCACCTCCCGCTCGCGCTCCTCCAGTTCGTCCGTGACGAACCGCTTCGAGTTCTTCAGCGTCTTGATCTCGCGGAACGACTCCGGCACGCCGTCGGCCTGCGACCGCCCGACCTGGATGTAGAAGCCGTCGGTCTTGTTCCGGTCGACGGTCACGTGGTGGATGCCGTACCGCGACTTCACGCGCTCTTCGAGCGTGTCCAGCCACCGCTTCGCCTCCTCGTGACGCCCGACGAGGTCGTCGAGTTCGTCGTCGTAGCCGCGCTTGAACAGTCCGCCCTGCGTCACCGTCTTCGGCGGCTCCTCCGCCAGCGCGTCCGCCAGTTCGTCGCGGAGCCCCGTCGCGGCCTCGCGGTCGGGACGGGCGACCACCGCCCCGAGCGGCGAGTCGGCGAGTTCCGTCCCCTCGATCGCCTCCGCGAGCGCCGGCAGGATCGAGAGCGTGTCCCGGATCGAGAGCAGGTCGTGCGCGCCCGCGCTGCCGCTCGCCGCCTTGCTCGCCAGCCGTTCGAGGTCGTACCCGCCGTCGAGCGTGTCGCGGACGCGCTCGCGAGAGAGCGCCGCCGAGGCCAGCGCCTCCACGCAGTCCTGCCGGCGCTCGATCTCAGCCAGGTCGCGGGTGGGCCGGGTCAGCCACTCGCGGAGCAACCGCCCGCCGGGGTTCGTGGCCGTGTGGTCCAGCGCGTCGAGCAGCGACCCCTCGCGGCGACCCTGCATCGTCTCCGTGAGCTCGAGGTTGCGCTGCGTCGTCGCGTCGAGTTCGACGTGGTCGCTCGGCCGGTACGCCTGCAGGCGCGTCATCGACCGGGCGACGCCGGCACCCGTCCGCTCGACGTACGACAGCGCCGCCCCGGCCGCCCGCACCGCGGGCTCGGCGTCGAGGCCGACGCTCTCGAGCGTCTCGCTCCCGAACTGCTCGGTCACGGCGTGTCGCGCCCGGCCGGGGGCGAAGCTCTCGGCGTCGTGGATCGTGAGCGTCGCGTCGGTCCCCTCGCGGAGCCGCGAGAGGAACCCGTCGTCGCCGCGGAGGTCCGGTCCCGGCAGGACCTCGACCGGGTCGAACCGGTACAGCTCCGCGTGCGCGTCGGTCTCGCTCTCCGTCGCCGTGACGAGGAACCGCCCGGTCGTGACGTCGACGAACGCGAGGCCGTAGCCGCCGCCGCGCCCCCCGACGACGGTCGCGAGGTACTGCGCCTCCGCGTCGGTCGTCTCCAGGAGGGTGCCCGGCGTGACGACGCGGGTGACCGACCGGGCGAGGTCCCCGCCCTCGGTCTCGTACTGGTCCGCGACGGCGACGCGGTACCCGCGCTCGACGAGCGCCTTGAGGTACGGCGTGAGGTCGTTCACGGGGACGCCGGCCATCGGGTACGACGACCCGTGCGACGACTTCTGGGAGACCTTGAGGTCGAGTTCTTCGCCGACCGTCTCGGCGTCGTCGGCGAAGAACTCGTAGAAGTCGCCGCACTGCATCGCCAGGAGGTCCGCCTCCGTCTCCGACTTGAGGGCGAGAAACTGCCCGACGATTCCCCGTTCCTGCGCGCTCATACCTCACTTCCGGTCGTGGCCGGGTAAAACACTGTGGGTTCGGCGCGTCGAGAACCGCCGGACCCGACGCCCATCACCCGTTTTCCGGGGCCGTATTCCCCGCTCATCGTCCCTCGCCTTCAACGGCGTCGAGCAGCGCGAGCGTCCGGTCCGCGAGCGCGTCGGCGTCCGGCGCGAGGAGCGTCACGATCGCCTCCTTGCCGACCCCGCCGCGGTCGACCACCGCGACGGGCGTCGGGCCGGCGGGTACGTCTTCGGCTTCCTCGGCGACCCCCTCGAACGCCCGCCGCGCGCCCCACCGCACCGTGTCCCCCTCCCGCTCCTTCACGTCCGTCGGCTCCTCGCTCCGATCGAACTCTCCGACGGGCCCCGACAGCGCAGACAGCGCCGCCTCCACGTCGTCGTCGAACCGGCAGTTCACGGCGAAGCGGAGCGACGGGTCGAACTCCCGGCAGGCGAGGAGGAAGCGGGCGACGTGGCCCGACGCGCCAAGTCGGACGCCGCGGTTCGGCCTCGCACCCGAGAGCGTTCGCGCGATCCGTCCCTCGACGGCGGCGGTTTCCGACACCGTCTCGGCGTAGGGAGTCGCGCCGACGACGTTCATCCCCACCTCCGGGACGAGCGCGCTCGCGTCGCGGTCGACGAGCCGGCGGACGACGCCCTCGACCGCCTCGATCGTCTGGTGGCGGTCGGCCTCCTCGCGCAGCGCGACGAGGTGGTGGACCGCACCCGGACCCTCGCCGACGTCGAGCGAGTAGCGCACCGCCCGCTCCATGAACCCGACGCCGGCGGCGACGGCCGAGTCGAGCGACTCGCCGCGGGCCAGTCGCGCGGCGACCGCGCTCGCGAGCGTGCACCCCGAGCCGTGGTTCGCGTCGGTGTCGATCCGGGGATGTTCGAACCGCTCCGCCCCCGCCGCCGACACGAGCGTGTCGACGACGACGTCGCCGTCGACGTGTCCGCCCTTCACGAGCGCCGCGTCGACGCCCGTCTCCAGCAGCGCCTCGCCCGCCTCCCGGGCCGACTCGGCGTCGACCACGTCGATCCCCGTCAGCGCCGCCGCCTCGTCCGCGTTCGGCGTCGCGAGCGTCGCCGCCGCGAGCAACCCCCCGTAGGCCGCTTCGGCCGCTTCGTCGAGCAGGCGGTCGCCCGTCGCCGCCACCATCACCGGATCGACGACGATCGGGCCGTCGAAATCCGACAGGAGGTCGGTCACGGCCCCGATCACCTCGCTCGTGGCGAGCATGCCCGTCTTGACCGCGCCGATCTCGAAGTCGTCGGCGACCGCCTCGTACTGCGCGCGGATCTCCTCGACGGGGAGGACGAACGACGAGCGGACGCCCCGCGTGTTCTGCGCCGTCGTCGCCGTGACGACGGAGGTGCCGAAGACGCCGTGTGCCTCCATCGTCTTCAGGTCGGCCTGGATCCCCGCCCCGCCGCCGGAGTCGCTGCCGGCGACCGTCAGCGCGATCGGGGGCGAGACGGGGGCGGGTCGGCGCATCACGCACCCCCCGACTCGTTCGCGGACTGTACCTTTCCCATGTACTCCTCGAACGCGCCCCAGAACGGATCGACCTCGGGGTGGTCGACCGGCTCGCCGTCGACGCGGAGGCCGGATCCCTCGCGGATCTCGCCGACCGCGGCCGCCGGGATCCCCTCGCCTTCGAGCGCCGAGAGCACCGCGTCGACGCCGTCGGGGTCGACCGCGACGAGGAGCGTCCCCTCGCTGATCGACTTCCACGGGTCGATCCCGAAGAAGTCGCACGCCTCCCGCACGCCCGGCAGCACGGGGAACGCCTCTCGGCTCACGTCGACGCCGACGCCGGCGGCGCGGGCCATCTCGTAGAGGCCGCCGTAGACGCCGCACTCGGTGGCGTCGTGCATGGCCGTCACCGGACCCGCCGCGGCGGCCACGAGCGCGTCGCGGACGGGGCTCATGTCGTAGAAGCGCTCCGTCGCGGCGTCGACCGCCTCGCCGTCCAGCTCCTCCCGCAGCATCGACTCGAACTGGATCGACATGAGGCCGGTCGCCTCGACGGCCGGCCCCTTCGTGACGACCACGGCGTCGCCCGGGCGCGCCCCGTCGGGCCGGACGAGGTCCGCGGGATCGCCGACGGCGACGCTCGTCGCCCCGCCGACCATCGGGTAGTTACAGCCCGCGTAGCGCGCCGTGTGGCCGGTGACGATCGCCACGTCCAGCTTCCGCGCCTCGCGGTCGAACGTCTCCAGCACCGTCCGGATCTCCCCGTCCGCGATCTCCGGCGGGAGGTTGAAGTCGACGCTCAGGTGCGTCGGCGGGAGTCCCGAGACGGCGACGTCGCTCACGAGGATGTGAAAGGCGAACCACGCCGCCCGCTCGAAGCCCAGCGAGGGCATGACGAAGACGGGATCGGTCGCCATCGCGACGGCCCGACCGCCGACCGCCATCACGCCGAAGTCGACGCCGTGGCGCGGGCCGAGCGTCACGTCGTCCCGCTCGGCTCCGAGGTGGGGGTAGACGTGCTCGTCGAAGAACGCACGGTCGATCTTCCCGAGGGATTCCATACCGGGTGGTATAAGAGTGTGATACTTAGCGGTAGTGGTCCCCGAGGCGGGCATTTTTATCGGGGGGCTCCGTGACCTGTACGTATGAACCGACCACTCAGCGCCATCGCCGGCGGCGTCGCCGGCATCTCGGTCATGTCAGTCTTGCTGTTGCTTCTGGAGGTGGAAACCCGCGAAGCCATCGGCCTGTTCGAGGCGGTCGCGCGGTTCGTCGGCATGCCGGGGAACCAGTTCCTCGGCGTGATCATCTTCCTCGTCGCGGGGGCGGTCGCGTGGCCGCTTCTCTTCCTCGCGCTGGAGGATTACCTCCCGGGTGGTCCGGACCCCGCGACCCGCGGGATGGCGTTCGCGTCCGTCCTCTGGATCGCGTTCGTCATCGCGGGCCGCGGCGACATCGGGGGCCCGTTGTTCGTCGTCTACGCCGGGCTCACGCTGGTCGCCCACCTCGCCTACGGCTTCACGCTCGGCGCGGTGTACGCGCGGCTGTCGTCCGAGAGCGACTTCAGAAACGACCGGGCCGAACCGGCGGAAGCGCACCGGTAGGTTCGCAGCGATCGATCGTTACGGTTCGGGAATCGGTACAATCCGGTCGAAGAGGGTAGTTATTTCCCCCTCCGATCCCTAGCCCGCGCATGGTCCTCGGGACTCCCGAACGCAGGACGTGGTTCCCGTGGTAACGCTTCTCTCCGGGCTCCTCGTCGTCACGGCGTTGCTTTGCGTCCTCGCGGCCGTCGCGATCCACCGCGGCGGCGCGGCCGACGACGTCGCCTCCGACGGCGGCTACCTCCCTGGATCGATCTTCGAGACCGAAAAACCCGCCGGCGTCTTCCGCTGGCTCACCACCGTCGACCACAAGGACATCGGCGTCCTCTACATCATCCTCGGGATCGTCGCCGGGCTGTGGGGCGCGACCGACGGGATGATGATCCGGGCGGAGCTGTTCACGCCCGCGACGGACATCTGGGACGCCGAAACGTACAACGCCGTGTTCACCACGCACGGACTCATCATGCTGTTCTTCCTCGTGACGCCGGTGTTCACGGGGCTCGCGAACTACTTCGTGCCGATCCTCGTCGGCGCGGACGACATGGCCTTCCCCCGCATCAACGCCATCGCCTTCTGGCTCCTCCCACCGTCGCTTCTCCTCGTCCGGGGCGGGCTCATCACCGAGGTCGTCGGGAAGGTGCTCGCCGCCGTCGGCCTCCAGCTGGACGTCCTGTTCGCCCTCCAGCCGCCGGGCATCGGCTGGACGATGTACACGCCGCTGTCGACGCAGATGGTGAACCCCCAGATCGATCTCCTGTTGCTCGGGTTACACCTGAGCGGGCTGGCGACGCTGATGGCCGCGATCAACATCATCGTGACCGTCTTCACGGAGCGCAGCGAGGAGGTCACCTGGGCCAACCTCGACATCTTCACGTGGACGATGCTCACGACGAGCGGCCTCATCGTGTTCGCGTTCCCGGTGCTCGGCAGCGCGCTGCTCATGCTGCTCCTGGACCGGAATTTCGGAACGACGTTCTTCGCGGTCGAGGGCGGCTCGCCCATCCTCTGGCAGCACCTGTTCTGGTTCTTTGGCCACCCCGAAGTCTACATCCTCGTCCTCCCGGCGTTCGGCCTGATCAGCCTGATCCTGCCGAAGTTCGCGGGACGACGGCTGTTCGGCTTCAAGTTCGTGGTGTACTCGACGCTGGCGATCGGGGTGCTCTCGTTCGGCGTCTGGGCCCACCACATGTTCGCCACCGGCATCGATCCCCGCCTCCGCGCCAGCTTCATGGCGATCTCGATCGCGATCGCCATCCCGAGCGCCGTCAAGACCTTCAACTGGATGGCCACCCTCTGGGGCGGTCGAATCCGCCTGACAGCGCCGTTTTTGTTCTGCGTGGGCGGGATCGGGCTGTTCATCGTCGGGGGCGTGACGGGGATCTTTCTGGCGTCGATCCCGGTCGACCTCGTGCTCCACGACACCTACTACGTGGTGGGTCACTTCCACTTCATCGTCGTCGGCATCATCGCCTTCGCGATGTTCGCCGCCAACTACTACTGGTTCCCGCTGCTCACCGGCCGGATGTACGACCAGACGCTCGCGCGCGTCCACGCCTACCTGAGCATCGTCGGCGTGTTCGTGACGTTCGCGCCGCAGCTCCTCCTCGGACAGCTCGGCCTCCCGCGCCGGTACGCGTCGTACCCGGGGGGGTTCGAGTTCCTCACCCTCCAGCAGATCTCGTCCGTCGGCGCGCTGATCCTCGCCGTCGGCATCATCGTCTGGCTCGTGAACATGCTCCAGTCGTACCGCCTCGGTCACATCGTCACCGGGGCCGACGTCTGGAACCTGAAAGAGTCGGGGCAGTTCACCCGCGAGTGGCAGTGGTTCGAAAAGCGGCTCGAAGAGCGGACGCGGATGCGGCGGTGAGTGCGTTCAAACGCCCTCGACGAGCCGTTTCAACTGCGCCGGCGTTCGGGGTGCGTCTCTTTGGCGTAAAACGGGGGTGCTGCGCGTTCAGAGAGTCGATGTCCGCCGCGATCTCCCGACTCGTCACCCAACTTTGCGCTCGTGCACTGGTGGGCCACGCTCACCGCTCGTTTTTATGTCTCGACTGGCAACGCAACATGTATGGACCAGTCGTCGACAGAGGCGGTTACGGTATACTCGGATTATGTGTGTCCCTTTTGTTATCTGGGGAGAGAATCACTCAGCCGGTATCAGGAAGCACGAGACAAGCCACTCAAGATAGATTGGCACCCGTTCGACCTGCGTTCGCAGAAGCGAAATCCCGATGGCACGATTGACCATTCGGTTGATGATGGCAAGGACGACGATTACTACGCGCAGGCGAAGCAGAGCGTTCGTCGGTTGCAAGAGAAGTATGACGTCGAGATGATCCACGAGATCGCGACCGATGTCGATTCTCTGCCCGCTCAGATTGCGTCGTACTACGTCAAGGAACACTATCCATACGAAACGTGGCTTTCGTTCGACGTCGCCGTTTTCGATGCGCTCTGGCAGGAGGGGAGTGACATTGGCGACGAGGGGCTCCTCGTCGCACTCGCCGAAGAGGTAGATATCGATGGCGACGAGATCCGCTCTGCGTTCAGTGACGAGACGCTTCGTCGAGAGGTTCGGGAGAAGTTTTCGGAGGCGCACCAATCAGGCGTGACTGGTGTTCCGACGTTCGCTTACGATGGCTACGGGGCTCGTGGGGCGGTTCCACCGAAGCAGTTGGAGCGGTTAATCGAAGGCGTCTGAACCCCCTCTGCGGAATGTTATAGTCACGAACTCGGTACGTAACAAACACACTGTCTTTTCCGAAGGTGCCGACCTGATTTGAACACCTCCCCTACTGACACACCGTCAAAATAATAGTCACCTTGCGAGAATGTCGATTGAGAGAGAATGCGGAAGCCCAGTCGATCTGGCAGGACGGAACCTGAAGATGACGCGCTGGAAGAGCTCCGCAGAGAATATGACCGTCAAGTCGATCAATTACGAGACATCAATGACAAGGCCATGCGGTCCGTTCGCACCGCGATTCTCATTGCTGGGTTCATCATTGCTGCAGTGGGGATAACCACCCGCGAAGGTGACGTCGTTATTGGATGGATTCCGGTCATCTTCTCCAGTATCGGACTCCTTCTGCTTGCAGGAACCGTCTTCATCGGCTCATCGACCTATCTCGTCACTGAGTACCCCGGTCAATTTGCACAGAGGAGGCTCCAGAGCGGCCAGTTCCGAACTCAGAAGGACGAACTGATTCAAATGTATCGACGTTGGACTAAATTGAATTCTCAAGAAATAGATAAGAATAATACGTACGTCTTCTACACAGTGTCGTCCATATTCTTGGGGGTCTTGCTCCTGCTGATTGCAGGATTACAAGTTGCGATACCCAACCTCCTTCCTACATGTGTGCCACCGGGTGGGGTACTCTGTTTCAAACAACCAACTGTGGAGTTAAGCGTCGCAGAGGGGATAATCATCCTCACAACGCTGGCGTTTCGGTTCCTGTTCAGCGATTTCTCGGTCCGCAGAGGGATCGGTGAATTTGCTGCTGGCCTCGTTCTATGGCTAATGCTTTTAGGTGGGACAGAATTATTACTCTCTATCTTGTAGGCTCAGGTAAGACAATGTCCGCTCGGCAAAAGAGTGAGGACGAATACATCGGGAACTCCTCCCCGCTGGCCAGAAAAGTCCTCAACTGGTTCGGTATTAAGTCTGCCCGGCAGGAGCGGATGGACCGCGAAGAATCTAATATCCACTAAAAGAAGGCGATCGGGCTGTGGATCGGCGGCGCACGAGCGACGCGCGGCGGCACCGTTCGGTGATCGGCCGGCGCGGAGCGACGCCGGCGGGGCTCGCCGTCCTCGCCGCCACCCGGTCCTCTTGTCGAGACAACAGTATCAGAAAAGCTGATAGTCCCGAGGCAGAAATCTCGGACAGATGCCGAGCGCGCGCGTGTGGGTCGTGCTGGTCGTCCTCGTGGCGAGCCTCGCGGTCGCCGGCGTCATCGACGGGGGTTCCGCGTCGGGGTCCTCCCCGGAGGCTGTCTCCGAGGAGAACCTCGTCGAGCCGCGAGAGAACGGGAGCCACCTCTGGCCGTACACGAGTTCCGCCCGGTCGCCCGACGAGCGAACGCTCGCGATCAACGTCGTCGTCCACGGCGATCCGACCGCGGTCCGACGCGCGATGACGGAGCGAACGTCGCTGGAGTGGAATCGGACGACCGAGAACGAGACGGACGCGACCGCCGAGGCGCACTCGGTCGAGTCGGTCGAAATCGACGACGAGGGCGTCGAGTGGGGCGCTGCGCGCGGTTCGACCCGGTACACGTACGTCGAGCCGAACGTCACCGGCGACCGCGGCCAGTGGGTCGACGAGAGCTACCAGCTTCACACGGGGTCGTACCTCGGATCGCGGTACCACGTCCGCGCGTACGTCGATCCCGACCGGGAGTGGACCGCGATGCAGGCCCACCAGGAGTACTGGGACTGGTTCCGCCTCCGGCACACCGTCACCGGCGTCCGGAGCGCCGGGCTCGTCATCGAATCCGACTTCATCGACGAACCGTTCGTCGAGGACGTCCGGCGGGTCTACCACGGCCACCGCGGCGGCGGCAGCGACGGCTGGGTGACCGTCGTCGACCTCGCGCTCACCCTCGCCCTCGTCGGCGCGCTTCGGGTGCGGCGGGACGATCGACTCGATCGCCTCCGTGACGATTCCGGCGTCCTCTCGACGCGGTCGGACCTCCCGTCCGTCGACGAGCTTCGGCGGGACCTCCCGTCGCCCTCCCGCCTCCGCGAGGAGTTCGCACACGGCGTCGCCGAGTACGGCCGCGAGATCGGGCTGTTCTTCGGGCTGGTCCTCCTGTATCTCGGCGTCAGGTCGGCGGGAATCGCCCTCGAACGCGCGCTGCCCGGCGTGTCGCCGAAGCTCTTCGCCGGGGCGCTGTATCCGATCCTCGCGTTCGGGACGCCGCTTCTCGCCGCGCGGCTCGCGCGCCCGCTGGACTCGAGCGTCGCGTTCGCGGTTGCGGTGGCGGGTCTCGGGGCGGCGATCGTCCTCGACTTCGGCGCGCTCGGCGTCGTCTCGCTCCCTATCCAGCTCGTCCTCCACCGCGTCGCGCTGCTCGTCTCGCTCGGCCTGATCGCCGCCGGCGAGGCCCGCCACGGCACCGAGGAGGGGCGGTCGGTCACGACGCTCGGGGTCGTCGGCTGGGCCGCGTGTCTGTTGCTCCCGCTCCTCGGCGTGCTCTGAGGCCGCGGCGCTCGCCGTCGCGGACGGGTCGGACGGCGAGGGTACGCGCTACTCGCGGACGCGCCGGAAGATCACGACGCCCTCGTTTTCGTACGCCGGTTCGTACCGCTCCGAGAGTCGCAGCGCGCGTTCGAGCGATCCGTACTGCACGTGGTGGCTCCCGCGGATCACGTACCCGCCGCGCGGCACGTACAGGTAGTCCGGGTCGGCGTCGCTGCGGTCCAGCCACCGGTTCACGCAGGACTCCGAGTCGCACGCGGACACGTTCGCGTAGGCGTCGAGCTGCCGGTTGTACGCCTCGGAGCTGACCCACTCGACGCCCCACGGGCCGACGAGGATCGTCCGGTGGGTCTTCGCCGGGAACCACTCCGCGGCGTCGCCCATCACGACGAACGTCGCTTCGGGGTCCGTCTCCGACGCCGCCCACTCCATCGCCTCGACGTCGTCGTCGTCGATGAACGGCGGGGTCTCCGTGCCCGTCTCGTCGGTCATGTCGTAGGCGAGGTAGCCGACGCCGGCCGTCGACGTGACCACGATGAAGGCGACGAAGAGCGGCGCGCGAACGCCGGGGCGCGTGAGCCGCGACGCGGCGAGGCGTCGGCGGCCGAACTCGACCGCGGCGACGACGAGGACGATCGATCCCACAAGGTACGCGAACCGCGACTGCTGGACGGCGAACTCGGCGATCAGGAACCAGAGGGGGAGGAACACGTACCGGGCGGCGAGCAGGTAGCACGCCGCGACGAGCGGAACGATCGCCCAGGGGAAGAGCCCCGACAGGAACTCGAAGACCCCGCCGCCGATGCCGCCGTGCGTTCCGGAGGCGGCGAAGAAGACGGTCGGCCCGAACGCCTGTACGACCTGAATCCACCACGGCGCTGCGAGTATCGCGCCGCCGAAGCCGACGATCGAACCGCTGACGAGGCCGGCGAGAGAGCGGTCGTACGCGACCCAAAGGAGCAGGAACGTCAGGACGAAAAAGAGCGTGTACGTCGGGTGCGTCAGCACCGTCAGGGTGAAAAGGACGAGCGAGGCGACGAGCCACCGGCGCTCGCCCGAGCGGAAGAGGTGATAGCCCGCGTAGATGCCGCACAGCGCGAAGAACACCGCCGGCGCGCGGACGACGCCACCGGCGGAGATGTGCCACTTGAGGATCTGCGGGTTGACCGCCACGAGCAGCGCGGCCGCCGTCGCCTCCGGCCGGGAGTTCCGCACGTCGCGGACCAGCAGGTAGATCGGCACCAGGTACGCGATGGTCACGAGCCCCGGCAGGAACCGGCTCAGCGTGATCGGATCGACGCCGGTCAGATCCAGGATGACCGCCGACACGTAGAACATGAGCGGCGGATAGGCGAAGGGGACGCCGTCTGCGGTGTAGTACGGGATCCGCTCGGGGAAGCCGTAGCCGTGGCCGACGATCTCCTCGGCGATCTGCATGTACAGCCCCGCGCCGAACCCCGGGTACTGGTGGGTCGCCAGATAGACGAGGTACACCGCGACGCCCGCGATGAGCACCGGGGCGAGCCAGAGCCGATCGGCCGCCTCGAAGATCGCGGTCTCGTCGCGCCTTTTCGCCGTTTTCGCCCACCGGTCGCGGATCGCCGACGCCGACGAATCGGTCGACGCCTCCCGGCCCGCGGATTCCGTCGAGTCGCCCATCTACGTCTCACCCGTCGAGCCGATCGTTCGCGTCTCGCCTGTCAATCCGATCATCTGTAATGCCATTTCGAGGTCGAATCGTTCGTCTCTCGTTCCGTTTCGAACCACGCGTTACTTCCTTCCGAATCGTACCGGCGATCGCACGCTCACGGAGAATCCGCGCCACCGCCACTCGGCCGCCGCCCAGACCCCTCCGCCGACGAGGAGGCCGAGCAGCGCGGCGAGCTCGATCGAACCCATCCACCGGGGGATCACGTAGGCGATGGCGTTCACGAGCTTCGACGGGACCGCGGCTTTGACTTGCAGCCACGCAGCGCCGACGGGACCGACCTCGTCGGCGCTCCCGTCGCTCGCCGTCCGCGAGGGGAGGTCGATCGACGCCGCGCTGGGACCGCCGGCGCTCTCGTCGCCGGTGCCGAGGCGTTCGGCCTCGTAGGGGAAGCCGACGTCGGCGTTCCAGACGACCTCGCCGTTCTCGTCGATCTCGAACACCCGGTCGCCGTTCGAGTCGGAGATCAGGGTGTGGCCGTTCGGCAGGCGGTCGGCGTCGCGGGCCCACTGCATCCGCGGGTCGCTCCACTCCCAGGACTTCTCCCACCCGCCGTCGACGCGCTGGTACTCGACGATTCGGCTGTTCTCGCTGTCGGCGACGAGCACCGCCGGGCCGCCGTTTTCGGGCGGGATGTAGTCCGGGTTGTGCTGCTCGTAGAGCGTGTCGTGGTCGCCGTCCTCGCCGAGCGTCCAGTCCTCCATCAGGCCCCGCTCGACGTCGATGAACACGACGCTGTCCTGGTTCCGGAGGCTCACCATGACGACCTCGCGCCCGTCGATCTCGACGTGTTCGACGTCGTTCAGGTGCGTCCAGTCGGAGGGGTAGGGCCCGCCGCTGTCGGTGTCGTAGTCGGTCTGCGCGTCCCACTCCCACTCGATGAGTTCGGTCTCGGTGTTGACGATGAACACGCGGTCCTGGTGGATGTCCGCGACGAGGTAGCGGTTCTCGTCGATGCGGTCGGCGTCGTGCCACCGCGTCGAGTGCTTGTCGGGCGTGATCCGGTCGTAGATCGGGGTGACCTCGCCCGTCGTGAGGTTCACCCGCTCGATTCCGTTGCGGGTGCAGACGGTTTCGGCCGCGCACTCGTCCGCGCTCAGGTGATCCGAGTAGAGGTACTCCACGGTCGTCCGCGTTCCCGGCACCGGATCGACGTCCCAGTACCTCGTGTGGGAGTTGTTGTAGTAGTAGACGCTCCCGTCGCGGTCGAAGGCGGCGAGTTCCGCCTGCTGGCGCGGACCCGGCCCGTCGTCGTTAACGAACGCGTTCGAGTCGCCGCTGACGACGGTGATGTTCTCTCGCGGCCCGACGACCGGAGCGCCGTTGCCGCTCTTGAACGCCTCCTCGGCCGCCTGATCGCCCTGTATCTGATCGCCGCCCAATACGTCGCCCGTCACGTACCCGGTCACGAGAACCAGGAGGGACAGAGCCACGACGCCCGCAAGGACCAACCGCGTTACTCGCCGCGACGGCATGCTTCTGTGCCCCTACGGTGAGGGCTATGTAACTTCTTGCTATGTGGTCCGAACGATACGGTCGAGCTGACACGTCTTCCGATCAGGATGCGAACGTGAGCCACAGAACTGTTATTGTACCGGCCGAGTAACTCCCCGAGACGTAGTCAATGGCTCGGACTGACGATCGAAGCGAACTCCGCGGGACGCGGCGAGCGGTGCTCGGAGGTATCGCGGCCGCGTCGACGCTCGGCACCGCGGGGTGCGTAAAACGCGTCCGAAACGTCGTCGCGCGGGACCCCGCCCGTCAAATCTCGCTCGAGATCAAGACGGTGCCGGCCGACAGCGATCCGTACGCCATCCACATCGCTCGCCACCTCGCGTCGACGCTGGAGGACGCCGGAATCGCGGCGCAGATCGTCCCGATGGACGTCGAAGAACTCTACCGGCAGGTGTTGATAAACCACGAATTCGAGGTGTACGTCGGTCAGTACCCCGAGGCGTGGTCGCTGGACCCCGATTCGCTCTACTCGCTGTTGCACTCGAAGTTCGGCTCCGAGCAGGGCTGGCAGAACCCGTTCGGGTACGCGAACCTCACCGTCGACGAGCTTCTGGAGAAACAGCGAACCACGTCCGGATCGACGCGTCGCGACGCCGCGGCGGATCTCCAGCACACGATCGCGCAGACGGCCCCGTTCGTCACGGTCGCGTTTCCCGACGTGCTCAGCGCGGTTCGAACCGACCGCTTTTCCGGATGGGACGAGTTCGGTCCGAACTCGCCGCTCGAACTCTTGGCGCTCGAACGCCGGTCCGACGCGGAGTTCGAGGAGGACGAGGAGGTCGAACTCCGGCTCACGACCACGGATCCGCGAATCACGGAGAACCGCAACCCCATCGCCGCCGAGTTCCGGTGGCACGGGACGTTCATCGACCTGCTCTACGAACCGCTCTGTCGTCGGTACGACGGCACGGTCAACCCCTGGATCGCGGAAGACCTCACCTGGGGGACCGACGACGCCTCCCCGGCGGTCGAGGTCCGACTCCGTCCGAATCTGTACTGGCACGACGGGAGGGCGCTCACGGCCGAGGACGTGGCGTTCACGTACGACTTCCTCCCCGACACGACGATGGACGAGGCCGAGGGGACGGTCCCAGCGCCGCGGTTCCGCGGCCGGAGCACGCTCGTCAGAGACGTCTCCGTCATCGACGACCGGACGGTCAAAATCCGCTTCGTCCGCGGCAGCGAGGCGGTCGCAGAGCGTGCCCTGACGATCCCGCTGCTCCCCGAACACGTCTGGTCGGAGAAGACGGACAACGCCCGGATCGCGGGCATCGAGGTCAACGGGGAGACCACCGAGGCGCTCGTCTGGAACAACCCCGAACCGGTCGGGAACGGTCCGTTCCGGTACGAGCGCAGCAGCGCGGACGAGTCGCTCGTCCTCTCGCTGTTCGAGGACCACTTCCTCGTCGACGCCGCCGACGACGGTCCGCTCTCGTTCGACGCACGCCCCGCGTTCGACCGCCTGCGCGTGCAGATCACGGCGTCCGACTCCTCGGCGGTCGAACTCGTCGCGACCGACGAGGCCGACGCCACGGTCGCGAACCTCAGCACCGAAACGGTCTCCCGAATCGCCAGATCGTCCGACCTCGAACTGCTCGCCCGCCGCTCGCAGGCGTTCTACTACGTCGGATTCAACGCGCGCCAGTCGCCGCTTTCGAACCCCCGATTCCGACACACGGTCGCGAGGCTGATCGACAAGGAGTTCCTCGCCGAGAACGTGTTCGACCGGTACGCGTCGCCGGCGGCGAGCCCCCTCGCGGAGACCTCGTGGCTCCCCGAGGACCTCGAGTGGGACGAAACCGACCCCGTGACGCCGTTCCTCGGCGAGGACGGCACGGTCGACGCCGAGCGCGCCCGGGCGGTGTTCCGCCAGGCCGGCTACCAGTACAACGAAGCCGACAAACTCCTCAACCGGTGACTCCAACCTGGGTGCAATGAGTCTGCTCACGACCCTCGCCGAGGTCGTCGCCGTGGTGCTCGTTCTGGGCGCGGGCGCGGCGTACGGCATCGTCGGCGTCGACCGGCTCCGTCGCCTCAGACGAACCCTCCGCGGACGACTGCGCGCGGTCGCCCCCCAAATTTCGATCCTCGCGGTCGTTCTGCTCGTAAACAGCGCCATCCGCGACGTCGTTCCCGAGTTCTCCTGGCTCATCGGTTGGAACATCACCGGCTACATCTACGCCCTCGAAGGCGAGTTCGTCCCGTTCGTCCAGTCGTTCGCCACCCCCCCGCTCACGGCGTACTTCTCGTACGTCTACGTCTACGGCTACGTCTTCCTCCTCGTGTTCCCGCTGCTCGCGTACGCCGCGCTCGACGACGCGCGACCGCTGCGGGAACTCGTGATCGCGTACAGCCTCAACTACGCGCTCGGACTCGTCTGTTACGTGTTCTTCATCGCCTACGGCCCGCGGAACCTGCTTTCCGACCTCGTCGATTCGCTCCTCTTCACGACGTACCCGCGGTTTCAGCTCCTGACGGCGCAGGTCAACACTAACACGAACGTGTTTCCCTCGTTGCACACGTCGCTGTCGGTTACGGTCGCGGCGCTGGCCTGGCGCTCGCGAGAGGTGTACCCCCGGTGGACGGCGCTCGCGGGCGTGCTCGCCCTCAGCATCGTCATCTCGACGATGTACCTGGGGATCCACTGGGCGACCGACGTCGTCGCGGGCGTCGCGCTCGCCGCGCTCAGCGTCAAACTGGCGACGCGGTGGGCCGCGGACGACGACGCCTGAAACCCGAGGCGGGTCGTCCGCGCTCGCTCTTCGATCGCTCCGTCACCCTCCGTCGACGAGCGGCTCGTCCAGCCACTCCTGCGCCCACGCCTCGATTTCGTCGAAGACGGGACAGAGCGACCGCCCCTTCGGCGTGAGGCTGTAGTACGTCGCCACCGGGGCGTCCTCCTCCAGCCGCCGGTCGACGAAGCCCATCTCCCGCAGGTCGTCGAGCACGCGCGAGAGCGTCCGCGAGTTCGCGCCCGTCGAGCGCTTGAGCTCGTTGAACCGCTTTTCGCCCTCCTGGAGGTCGTGGAGCACGATGAGTCGCCACTGCGATCCGATCTGCTTCAGCGAGTCGATGACGAAGCACGCCGCCTCCGAGTACCCCTCCGTCGAACGACTCCCGTGTGCGTCCGCTGGCATGGCTGTTACCTGGTTACACCGTCGTCGGCGAGGGCATATATGGGTTCGGAACCGTACCTGGTAACGAAGTGATAGCACCGGGCGGACGGACGCCCGGTCCACACTCACCGATCCACCATGAGCATCACCACGACCGGAATCCACCACGTCACGGCGATCGCGGGCGATCCCCAGCAAAACGTCGACTTCTACACCGACGCGCTGGGGCTTCGACTCGTAAAGCGCACGGTGAACTTCGACGACCCGACCACGTACCACCTCTACTACGGCGACGAGGTCGGCGCTCCGGGGACGATCCTCACGTTCTTCCCCTTCGAGGGCGCGCGCACCGGACGCGTCGGAGCCGGGCAGGTTTCGACGACCGCGTTCCTCGCCCCGCCGTCGTCGCTCGACTACTGGGCCGACCGGTTCGACGAGTTCGGCGTCGAGTACGACGAACCGACGGCGCGGTTCGACGAGCGCGTCCTCGCGTTCCGCGACCCCGACGGGCTCCGACTCGAACTCGTCGCCCACCCCGCGGCCGACGCCATCGAGCCGTGGACCAACGGGCCCGCCCCGCCGGAGTACGCCGTCCGCGGCCTCTTCGGCGTCTCGCTCTCGGTCGCCGACGGCGGGCCGACCGCGGATCTCCTCCGCGCGATGGGCTTCGAGTCCGTCGGCGAGGAGGACGACCGCGACCGGTACCGCGCCGGTGGCGCGGCTGAAGACGGGGCGGGCGACGCCGGGACGGACGGAGACGCCGAGGCGGGCGACGGCGACACCGCGCCGGTCCCCGAAACCGTCGTCGACCTCGTCGTCGACTCCGACGCCTCGCGCGGCGTCGCGGGCGCGGGCACCGTCCACCACGTCGCCTTCCGCGCGCCCGACGACGAGACGCAGCTCGCCTGGCGCGAGCAACTGACCGACCGCGGGCTGGGCGTCACGCCGGTCCGCGACCGCCAGTACTTCCGCTCGATCTACTTCCGCGAGCCGGGCGGCGTGCTGTTCGAGATCGCGACCGATCCGCCGGGCTTCGCGCTCGACGAGGCGGTCGCGGACCTCGGAACCGGCCTCAAACTCCCACCGTGGCTTGCGGACGACCGCGAGCGGCTGGAAGCCCGGCTGCCGCAGCTCGACGTGCGCCGGGGACGACCCGTCGCTGACGGCGGGTCGTCGCTCGCGGCGACCGACGGGGGTGAGATCGATGAGTGAGACCGACGGGGCGGTCGAGATCGAGGTCGACGGAACCGACGACGACGGGTCGGACGCGCCGCCGTCGCTCCTTGGACGGCTACTGTTCGCCGGCGTCCTCGCCTACTCGGGGTTCGACAACCTCCGCGACGTCGAGGCGAGCGTCGGCTACGCCGAGGCGAAGGGCGTCCCGTTCGCCGAGATTCTCGTGCCCGCGTCGAGCGGAATGTTGGTGCTCGGCAGCGTCGGCGTCGCGCTGTGGCGGCTGCCGACGCTCGCCGCCGGGGCCATCGCCTCCTTCCTCGTCGGCGTGACGCCCGTCATGCACGACTTCTGGAATCAGGAGGGGGAGGCGAAACAGCGGGAGCAAATTAACTTCCTGAAGAACGTCGGCCTCTTGGGCGCGGCGCTTTCGTTCCTGGCGCGCGCCCGGCGGTGAGTTGCGGGCGGACCACGGGCCGATTCCGACGGCCGGCCTACTCGCCGTCCACGGGACCGCCCCACGCCGTCTCCCCCTCGCCCCCGCCCGTCTTGTAGACGCCGCGGGCGTTCGCCACGCGCGCGCCGCCGTCGTCTCGAACGGTCACGTCGGCGACCGCGACGCTGCCGCCGTCGCGCACCACCTCCGCCTCCGCGACGAGGTTCGCCCGCGCCGGCGCGAGGTAGTCGATCCGCATGTCGACCGTCGGCGTCGGCGCGCGGTGCAGCGAGATGACCGCCGCGCCGCCGATCGTGTCGGCGAGGGCGTACGGCACGCCGCCGTGGGCGACGACCCGCCCCGGGACGGACGAGTGCTCCGCGGCGAGGTCGAGCGACCCTTCGGCGTACCCGTCCTCGGCGACCGTCACCTCGATGCCGAGGTGATCGCAGTACGGCATCGCCGTCAGCAGCTCCGGAAGGCTCATACTTCGGCTTCTCGTGGGCGTCCCATACGCCTATCGTCTCGTGCACTTCTCGTCTCGTTCACCTCTCGGCTCGTGCACCTCTCGCGACGTCTCACGCGCCCGTCGGTGGCTTCCGTTCGACCACGATTTATTTGCCCGGCGGCCGTCGGGTGACGCGTGAACGCATCCGTCGTCGTCGACCTCGCGCTCGTCGGCGTCGCCGTGGTCGCCCTCTGGGGCGGCTCGCGGCTGTTCGTCGACGGCGCGGTCGACCTCGCCCGACGGCTCGGCCTCTCGGAGCTCGTCATCGGTCTGACGGTGGTCGCCGTCGGCACCTCCCTGCCCGAGTTAGTGGTCACGATCGACGCGGCGCTCCTCGGTCGAGGCGACCTCGCCGTCGGCAACGTGATCGGCAGCGACATCTACAACACCGCCGTCATCCTCGGGGTCGTCACCCTCGTCCGATCGATCCCGATCTCGCGGGAGCTGGTCCGCCGCGACGGCCTCGTGCTCCTCGGAACGGTCGCGCTCCTGCTCGGCATCACGTGGGATCTGCGCGTGTCGCGGCTCGAAGGCGCGCTGCTGCTCGCGCTGTTCGTCGGGTACCTCCTCCTGCTGTTCCGGCTCGCGCCCGGCGATTCGGCGGCGTCGAACGCGACGCCCGACGATCGATCGGACGGATCCATCGAAGGGCCGTCGGCCGCGTCGCCGACGCCGAACCCGTCGAACCCGTCGGACGGGACGAGCGGCGGCAGGGGCCCGCTCGACGTCGCGCTGCTCCTCGTCGGCCTCGCGGTCGTCGTCGGGGGCGGCCACCTCCTCGTGGGCAGCGCCGTGTCGCTCGCCCGCGACGCCGGCGTCTCCGAGTGGATCATCGGCGCGACGGTCGTCGCCGCCGGCACCTCGACGCCCGAGTTCGCGGTGTCGCTCGTCGCGCTCGCGCGCGGCCAGACGAACGTCTCGGTCGGCAACGTGATCGGCAGCAACGTGTTCAACGTCCTCGGCGTCCTCGGCGTCGCGGCGGCGATCGCGCCGCTTTCGGTCTCGCCGGCGGCGTTCGACAGCGCGCTCTGGCTCCTCGGACTCGTGGTCCTCCTCGTCGCGGCGCTGTGGTCGGGCCGACGCCTCTCGCGCCCCGAGGGCGGACTCCTCGTCGGCACCGAGGTGATCCGCTGGGTGCTCGGTTTCCGCTGACCGCGCTCCGTCGTCTACAGTTCTATCGCGCACCCGTCGACGTACTCGACGCCGTCGATGGAGTCGATCGGGTCGTCACCGCAGACGGGACAGTCCGGGTTCCGCCGGTACGGAACCGTCTCGAAGCTCATCTCCATCGCGTCGTAAAAGAGGAGCCGTCCGCGCAGCACCTCGCCCGCCCCGAGGAGGAGTTTCACGGCTTCCGTCGCCTGGACGCAGCCGACGGTGCCGGGGAGCACGCCGAGCACGCCGGTCGTCGCGCAGTCGGGGACCGTCCCCGGCTCGGGGGCTTCGGGGAAGAGACAGCGGTAACACGGCCCGTCGGGCACGAGCGTCGTCGCCTGCCCCTCGAACTTGTAGATCGCGCCGTGGGCGACGGGCACGCCGGCTAGCCGTGCGGCGTCGTTGACCACGTAGCGGGTCGGGAAGTTGTCCGAAGCGTCCACCACGAGGTCGTACCCGTCGAGGAGCGACCCGACGTTCTCCGGACCGAGGCGGGTTCGGTGGGTCTCGACCGTCACGTCGGGGTTCAACCGCTCGACGAACGAGGCGGCGCTCTCGACCTTCGGGACGCCCACGTCCGCGTCGGCGTGGATGACCTGCCGCTGGAGGTTCGATCGCTCGACGTCGTCGTCGTCGACGATCCCGAGGGTGCCGACGCCCGCGGCCGCGAGGTACTGGACGACCGGCGCGCCCAACCCGCCCGCGCCGACGACGAGCGCCCGGCCGTCCAGCAGCTTCGCCTGACCCTCCGGACCCACCTCGTCCATGATGATGTGCCGGGAGTACCGGTCGAGCTGCGTCGCGTCGAGTGAGAGGCTCATAGCCGTTCTTTCGGGCGAGGTCGCATAAGCCCACGGCCCGCCTCCACCGGAGGGCCGTCCAGCGTAATCGTCGCCTCGACGACGCTCGCCGCGTCTGACGCGCGTTTAAGCCCCCGCGCCGAAAACGGGTTCGACGCCCGAACGATGGACTCGACGCCGGCGGAGACGCACGACGAACTGCTCGCCCGGGCCCGCGAGTACGCCGAAACGGTCGACCTTCCGGTCGACCTCTCGGCGGTCCGGTGGGAGGTCTCGACGCGCGCGAAACGGCGCGCGGGGGCGTGTCTCTACGACCGCGGCTCGGGGACGACGACGATCCGGCTCGCGCGGGCGGCCTACCGCGCGTACGGGTGGGATCGGTTCGCCGAGGTGATCCGCCACGAGCTGATCCACGCGTGGGAGTACCAGCGGTTCGGCGAGTCCTCGCACGGCCCGCGGTTCCGTCGGAAGGCCGCCGACCTCGACGTGTCGGTGCGCTGTCCGCGATTCAGCGCGGGTCGACTCCGACTCGTCTGCACGGATCCGGCGTGCGACTGGACCGCGGAGCGCCACCGCGCCTCGGCGACGGTGACGGAGCCCGAACGCCGGCGCTGCGGGTCGTGCCGCGCGCCGTACGAGGTCAGACACGTCGCGAGCGGGCTGGCGTGGCGGACGGCCGCGGGGTACCGCCGGGCGCGCGAGCGGCTGGGCGACGAGTGGTGAGACGTCCGACGCGCGCGTCTCTTTGGGACCGGCCCCGGACAGCGCTCGGCACCGCCTCCGCCGTCGCGCGCCGTCGTGTCAGTACGGCGAAACGGTTAACTCGACGGCCCGCGGATCCCCCGACATGGACGCCGCGGGCCTCTTTCTCCTGTTCCTCGTCTTCGCCGTCGGCGGGACGCTCCTCCTGTACGGCCTCATCGACGCCGAGACGGACGACCTCCCGACCATGAACCGCGCCGACGCCGAGCGGCTCGCCCGGAAGGACACGGACGACGGGGAGCGCGACCCGCCGTCGGAGCGCCGATGACGGACGACCTCCTCCGGGCGCTCCACGCCGAACTCGAAGCGACCGAGGAGTTGCCGATCCGTCGGGAGGCGAACCTGTGGATCGGCGAGGCGCAGGCCGTCGCGGCGGATCTCGTCGACTCGGCGGCGACGGCGGAGACGATCCGCGAGCGCGTCGACCACGTCGAGGAGCTGCTGGAGCGCGTCGACGAGACGGACAGCGCGGAGGCGGACGAACGCGTCGAACGCGCGCTCTCGATCACGGCGGCCATCAGGCGTCGATTCGACCCGCCCCGATAGGTCGCGCGCGTTCCTCGTCCGGGCGAGGCGCGTCATGTGGATCCCGGTCCGCCGTTCGACCCGATCGTTCCGGCAGACGCCGCTTTTACCGCAAGGACTGTCGGGGTCGCGGCCGTCGGTTCGATCATGGCCGACAGCAATCGGCAGTTCCTGCTCGCGAAGCGCCCCGAGGGCAAACCCGACCCGGACACGTTCGAACTGATCGAAGCGGACGTCCCGGCGGCCGGCCCCGGCGAGGTGCTCGTCCGGACGCTGTATCTCTCCGTCGACCCATACATGCGCGGTCGAATGCGCGACCGCGAGTCCTACGCCGAGCCGTGGGCGGTCGGCGATCCACTCCGCGGCGGCGTCGTCGGCGAGGTGGTCGAGTCGAACCACGGCGCGTTCGAAGCCGGCGACGTCGTCACCGGAAACCTCCGGTGGGCCGACTACGTCGCCGTCGAGGGCCACGAACTCCACCCCGTCGACCCCGACCTCGCGCCGATCTCGACCGCGCTCGGCGTGCTCGGGATGCCCGGACGGACCGCGTACTTCGGGATGCTGGAGGTCGCGGAGCCGGACCCCGGCGATACGGTCGTCGTCTCCGGCGGGGCGGGCGCGGTCGGCTCCGTCGCCGGCCAGATCGCCCGGATGAACGGCTGTCGCGTCGTCGGCGTCGCCGGCTCCGAGGAGAAGGTCTCGTTTCTCACCGACGAACTCGGGTTCGACGAGGCGATCAACTACGCCGCGACGGACGACTACCGGACGGCGCTCTCCGAGGCGGCTCCCGACGGCGTGGACGCCTACTTCGACAACGTCGGCGGGCCGATCACGGACGCCGTCTTCTCGCACCTGAACGTGGACGCGCGGGTCGCGGTCTGCGGGCAGATCGCCCTCTACAATCGGGAGTCCGTGCCGACGGGGCCGCGGAAGCTCGGAACGCTCATCGAGACGCGCGCCCGCGTCGAGGGCTTTCTCGTGAGCGACTTCGAACCGCGGTTCCGACGGGCGACGGAGCGGCTGGGGCGGTGGGTGCGAGGGGGCGACCTCCGGTACCGCGAGACGGTCACGGATGGGCTGGAGAACGCGCCGGAGGCGTTCCTCGGCCTGTTCGAGGGCGAAAACGTCGGCAAACAGCTCGTGAAGGTCGCAGAGCGCGGCGAGTGAGGCGAGCGACACGACCGCGTTGCGTCCTCTCGTCTGCCGTCTCCGATTCGTGACCGTCACGAGGAGACGAAAACAGGTATTTATTCGCCCACGCACTATGCCCGCCGGTGATTTCTGTGAAAGCAAATGCCTTCCCGATCGAATGCCCGCTCTGTCGTCGCGACGTTTCCGGCGATCTCGATCGACACCTCGCCACGTTCCACACCAAGGAGGAACTCGTCGAGTCGGTCGTCACCTCCCACAAGGAGAAACTCGGAGAGGACGGCATCCTGGCCTGAGTTTTTGACCGTCGACGGCGGACGCCGGAGAGCCGCGGCTCCGCGCCGGCGTACCGTGAAAAACCGCTCCGGGCCGTGACCGCTACTTTCCGCGCGCTTTGCCGCTCGTCGCGCTCGGACGGACGTGTTCCGTCCCCTTGCCGCGGTTGTTGAGGCCGCGGTTCGCCTTGCCCGCGTTGGTCAGCCCGCGGAAGGTGCGACCCTTGTGCTTGTCCGAACAGATCCAGTTGAGGTCGTCGTCGTTCCGAATCGCCGGGTGCTCGGGGTCCACGAGGATGACCTCGAACCACTTTTGCGACCCGTCCTCGCCGACCCAGTAGGAGTTGAGCACGCGGAGGTTCGGGTGCTTGCGGCTGACGCGCTCTTCGGCGATGCGCTGGATGCTCTTCCGTCGCGTGATGCGGTTCACGCCCTGACGCTTCGACCGCCGACCCGCGGTGAAGCGCTCCTTGCGCGCGGTGCCCTTGCGGACGGCGGCGCGCACGACAATCACGCCCTGCTTGGCCTTGTAGCCGAGCTCGCGCGCCTTGTCCAGCCGCGTCGGGCGCTCGATGCGCTCGATCGCGCCCTGTCGCCGCCACTCTTGTTTTCGCTGCCACTGCAGTTCCCCGAGCTTCCCGTCGTCGGGGTTCTTCCAGGCTTCCTTGATGTGCGAGTAGACGCTTCGTGCCATGGTGTCACCACGGGCGCTTGCGATTCAACCGGACTCCGGCGGCGTCGCCGCCGTCGAGGGCGCGTCGCGCCCCGCCGGTCACATCTCGTCCCGTGCCGCGTCGCGCGGTCGCGGGTGCCCGCCGGCGGCCCGTCGCCCGGCGAGTTACCGAACGTTCCGCGGTGCGACGTTTAACGGCTTCGAAACGCATCCGGACGCCTCCGAACGCCTTCGTTCTTCCCCGAAGCCGTGCCGTTCTCTCCCGGCCTGCGTCTCAGCCCTGCGAGTCGCGCAGGACGAGCGGTCCGATGGCGAGCGTCCGCTTGGCCACGGTCGCGATGCGGAGCACGTACGAGACGAAGAGAAAGAAGGGGATCAGCGTGATCGTGAAGGCGACGCCGACGACCCAGAGGATGTTCTCGACGCCGAGCGTCGCGCCGGCGAACGACGATCCGGTCACGAACGTGAGCATCCCGCCCGCGACGAGGAGGGCCGGGATCGCGGCGTACAGGATCATCTGCGAGAGGTCGACGAGCGCCCACTGGAAGTACAGCGTCTTGATGTGTTCGCGGATGGGGCCGAACATCGACAGCGCGGTGCGGAGCTCCTCCAGCGCCGTTTTCGTCCCTCGATCGAGGTCGTCGCCGTACTTCTCGCTGATGCGTTCGACCTGCTGAATCTTCCACGAGTAGTTGAAGTTGAGCGCCGCGAAGAGCACGTCGAACGTCCCGAACCCGGCGTCTTCGAGCTGATCCTTGACGACTTCGGAGTTCCCCGTGAGGCTGTCGGTGAACTCTTCGACCTCCGCTTCGAGCGTCTCGTCGTCGCTCCCGCTCACGCCCTCTCTGAGCTCGTTCGCCCGCGCCTCCGTCGCGTCGATGAGCTTCCGGAGCAGCGCCGACGGGTTCGACGGCACCGTCTCGCCGATGACCTCGGAGACGAACGAGCGCACGTCCATCGCGTCGCTCATGCGCCGGTGTTGGTCCCCGAGCGGCCCGTTCTCCTGGGAGATGACGAGCTGGCTGATGGTGACGACGAGCGTGACGCCGGTGATGAGCGCGCTGAGCATCGTCGAGAACATCGTGCCGATCGTGTCGGTGCCGGTCACCGACGAGCGGAACGGCGGGTAGATCACCGTCCCGAGGAGGACGAACAGCGCGAAGAAGACCGCCGCGATCGCCCCCGTGACGATCAGCCTGTTCGCGCCGAGCAGCAGCCAGAGCTTGGCTCGGCTCTCGCCGGCCCGCTCGCGCATCGTGTTCTCGGTGCTGATGTCACCCATTCGTTCGCCCCTCGCCGAGGGATCGGCCATCCGCCCGCTCCTCGTCGACGGGCCGCTTCAGGATCAGAAACTTCGTCCCGCCGCCGACGTACTCGACCGGGCAGACCAGTTCCCAGCCCTCCGCGCCGAGTTCGTTCAGCGCCTCCGTCGGATCTTCGATTTCCTTCTTCGTCACGCCGCGCGGCGGTCGGAGCGTCTCGTACTCCCACCGTCTCTGCTCGTCCATACGTCGCGATCGAAGCGGAGAATATTAGGGCTGTTCGCCGATCGAGTGGGAGGTGCGCTTTCGGCCGATCGCGACCGGGCGACGGCGGCCCCTCAGACCGAAAAGGGGTCCCAGTCGATCCGGATGAGGACGAACAACCCGAGGAGCGACGCGCCGATGATTGCGACGCTGACGATCGAGATGACCCACGCGCCCGTGCCGGGTCGTTGGAACGGAACCGACACCGCGAGCAGCGCGAGCAGCACCACGTTGAGCGCGAACAGGACCCGCCACACCGTCGTTATCTCCCTTCGGCCCCGCCTTCGTCCGGTTCGATGGGGTGCAACGTGACGGATTCGGCCCGGTAGTCTTCGATGAATGCGCCCCGCCCGCCGACGCTGATCTCGCCCGCGTCGGTCTCGACGATGAGGCCGTTCTCCACGGGGAAATCGCTCGTCGTCGGTTCGGTGATCGCCTGCCGGACGCGAGTCACCGGTCCGGCGAGTTCGAGCCCGGACTCCGTCCGCACCGTCGCGCCGAAGTCGGTCCCGGCGCGCTCGTGTAACGTCGCCTGCAGCACCGCGTGGCGGAACGCGCCGAACGTCGCCGGAAGCGGGCACGGTTCGGTCACGTACGTCTCCTTCGCGACGGGCCAGAAGCTGCTTACGAACGTCCCGAGTATGGACCCCGCGACGTGCTCTTGGGACAGCGCCACGGCGGTCTCGTCGGCGTGCGTTCCCGACAGCAACCCCGCGTCGCCGACGATCGCGGCGCGGTTGTCGGCGATGAGCATGAACGGCGCGTCCTCGCGCCAGCGCCGGACGACGCTCGCGGTCCCGTCGAACCGGCGGTCGTCGACCGCGGCGTCAGCCCCGCTGAGAAGGAGCAGCACGAACACTCCCCGATCGACCGCGTCGGCCAGTTCCGCCTGCACGCCCGGAAACACCCGCTCCGGCACGGAGAGGAACGCCTCCGCCTCGGCCCCCGAGAGGATCGCGTTCAGCCGCTTGAGCGCCGTCTGCCGCGACTTCACCGTCTCGAACTGCGCCGTCTGCGGCTCGGTCTCCGCGTACCTGTCCTCCAACGCGGGGGTGATGGCGTTCAACCGCTCCGACAGCGCGTTGATCGCCTCCGACGGCGGCCGGGCCCGGACCGTCGTCGGCGCGGCGTGTTCGTTCACCTGCACGAGCCCGCGGCTTTCGAGCCGCTCTGCGATGCTGTAGACGTACCGCGTGGAGACGCCGGCGTCCTCGGAGATCGTGCTCGCCTTCGCTTCCCCGCGTTCGAGCACGGCGAGGTACGTCTCGATCTCCTTCTCCGAGAGGCCGAAGACGCTCAGCTCGCGCCTGAGATCCCGGCGTTCGTCGTCGCCGTTCAGGTCCTCCTTCATCTCTCGGTCCTCAGTCATCCGCGACGGACGGCTCCGCGCTTTCGCCGTCGTCGTAGAGGTGACAGGCGGTCGGGTGACGCTCTTCCGCCAGCACCGGGTGGCGGCGCTCGCAGATGCTCTCGTAGTCTTCGCGCAGCGCCTCGGACGCCGCGTCCCACGATCCGTCGACGACGGATGCGAGCGCGCGGTCGATCCGCTCGCGGTGCGGCTCGGTGAGTGACTCGTCGAAGAACTCCTCGCGGAGGCGCGCGACCTCGGCGTCCCGCGCGGCGCTCTCGTCGATTCGCAGCGTCCGCTTTGCGACGGCGTTTCGAAGGTCCATGATCTCGCTGTAGAGCGCCTGACTGATATCCGTTTCCGCGGGCGGAATCACGCTCGGGCACCGCGTGTGGAACCGGCACCCGGACGGCGGGTTCACCGGATCGGGCACGTCGATCGTCCGGACGGGCGGCTCCTCGACTCCCGCCTCCGGTTCGAGGTCCGCGGTCGCCCACCGGAGGACCTCGGTGTACGGGTGTTGCGGGTCCCCCAGCACCTCCTCGGCGGGACCGATCTCGACGAGTTCGCCGAGGTACATGATGCCGACGCGACCGCCCGACTTCTCCGCGAGGTAGCGCGCGTTCGAGAGGTTGTGCGAGATGAAGAGAAAGGACGTGTCGAACTGCGATTGCAGTTCGAGCATCAGATCCATCATCTCGACTCGGAGCGACACGTCGAGGGCGCTCACCGCCTCGTCGGCGAGGATGAGATCCGGGTTCATGAGCAGCGCCCGGACGAGCGCGACGCGCTGTTTCTCCCCGCCGGACAGCTGATGTGGGTAGCGGTTGGCGTAGTCCTCCGGCGGTTCCATCCCGACGCGTTCTACCATCCTGAGCACGCGCGCCCGTCGATCCTCCGTCGACATGTCCGGTTGCCACCGCTTCAGCGGCGCGGTGAGCGTCCGCATCACCGTCCGGTTGGGGTTGAGCGCCGAGCCGGGATCCTGGTGGATGATCTGCAACGACCGGCGGATCTTCTCGTACGGGATTTCGCCCCCGCCCGCTTTCGCCTCCCAGACGTCCTGCCCGCGGTACGTAACGGATCCGCCGGTGGGTCGCTGGACGCCGATGGCCGTCTTCCCGAGCGTGGTCTTTCCGCAGCCGGATTCGCCGACGAGCGCGACGACGTCGTTCTCGTAGATATCCAGCGACACCCCGTCGACCGCCCCCACCGTGTCAGGGTCGTCGAACAGCGATTCGACGAAGCCCTGCTCCTTCTCGAAGTGGACCGCCACGTCCGACAGCGAGACGACTGGTTCGTCGCTCATCGCCCGCCCTCCGTTTCGATCTCGAAGGGGAGCGCCTCGGCGGCCTGTTCCCAGTAGTGGCAGGCGACGGCGCGATCAGCGCCGACATCGTCGTCGACCGGATCCTCGCTGAGACATCGGTCGTCTGCGAGCGGGCACCGCGAAGCGTACGAGCAGCCCTCGGGGATGTTGACCGGATCCGGCGCGGAACCGTCGATGGACCGCATCGTCGAAAGCGGCGCGTCGAGGTTCGGAACGGCCTTCAGAAGCGCCCGGGTGTACGGGTGGGCCGCGTCGCGGATCAGCTCCGCCGCGGGACCGCGTTCGATCAGATCGAACGCGTACATCACCGCCAGTCGATCCGCCAGTCCTGCGACGAGCGGCAGGTCGTGCGTGATGAAGACGACCGTGAGGTCGTACTTCTCCTGTAGTTCCGACAGCAGCGACAGGATCGACCGCTGCATCAGGAGGTCGAGCGCCGCGGTCGGCTCGTCCATCACGAGCACGTTCGGTTCGAGGATGAGAGAAAGCGCGATGAGCGCCCGCTGGCTCATCCCGCCGGAGAGTTCGTGCGGGTACGAATCGAGCACGCGCTCGGAATCCAGATACAGGTCGGAGAGCAGTTCGTGCGCGCGATCCATCCCGACTTCCACGTTCGCGTCGTGCGCCCGCAGCGTCTCCTCGAAGTGCCCTCGGATGCTCATCGTCGGGTTGAACGAGGAGAGCGCGCCCTGGAACACCATCGAGATCTCCTCCCAGCGGAGGCGCTTCAGCTCCGCCGTCGAGAGGTTCAGGACGTCGACGGGATCGCCGTTCTCGGGGTAGTAGATGACCTCGCCCGTGAGCCGGCCCGGCTCCTCGACCGCGTCGAGCATCGCCGAGGCGAGCATCGACTTGCCGGACCCGCTCTCCCCGACCACGCCGAGGATTTCGCGGCGTCTCACGTCGAGGTCGATCCCGTCGAGCACGCGGGCGGCGCCGCGATCCATCTCGAACGTGACGCTCGCGTCGCGGACGCTGAGTACGGTGTCCGCGTTCGGTTCTTCCGCCGCCGTCGGTCGTTCTGTCGTCGCCATCAGTTGATCATCTCCGCGGTGGTCGTGGGTCCGTCCGATTCGTCGTCTCCGTCGTCGTCGGGGATCGTCTTCGCGTGCCGTGCCCTGACGCGGGGGTTGAACAGTCGGTCCGCCGCCTGGGCGAACAGTGTCAGTCCGAGCGCGAGGATGACGACCGCGAGCATCGGAATGAGGAGCCAGTGGAACGCCTCCGGCGAGGAGACCGCCCCGGCCTGTCCGTGGGCGTCGTCCATCATCACGCCCCAGTTGACGCTGTTGTACGGCAGGATACCGAGGTAGTACAGCGCGACAGAACCGAAGATGACCGCCCGCGCCTGTTGGACGAAGTTCATCGTGATGTACGGCATCAGGTTCGGAACGATGTCCTTCCCGATGATCTCGCGCGTCGGGATGCCGATGATCCGCGACGCCTCGACGTAGTTGGCGTCGCGGAGCGTCAGCACCTGCGAGCGGATCGCCCGCGCGAGCCCCGCCCACGCGTTGACGCTCAGGAGCACGCCGATGACGTACGGATTGCCGCTGAGCGACCCCGACAGCGCCCCCGCGAGGACGATGATGAGCGGCAGTCCGGGGATGGTGAGCGCGACGTCCGAAAGCGTCATGAGCACGCTGTCGACCGTCCCGCCCTTGTAGCCGGAGACGGTGCCGAGCACGGTCCCGATGACGACGGTGAACACCGCGCCAGCGGTGATCATCTTCAGCATCGCCGGGGTCGCGTGGACCGTCTGAGAGAGGATGCTGTGGCCCGAGTACGTCGTCCCGAGCGGGTGTTCGAGCGTCCTGAACGCGCCGATCAGCTGGCCGCCCTGGTTCGGCGACGGTTCCGGGACGACGAGCACGCCCACCGTCCCCATCAGGAGATAGACGGCGATGATGAAAAGCGAGATTCGCGCCCGCCAGTCGCTCCAGACGATCCGCATCGGCGCGAGTACCTGCTCGTCCAGCGCCTGCCGGTAGCGCTCGCGCTTCGTGAGGCTCGTCTCCGAGACCGTCTCGAAGTCGGAGACGTCTGCCTCAGTATGACTCACGCGCCTCACCTCCTTCGGCACGGGGGTCGATCACGCCGTACGTCACGTCCGCGACGAATACGCCGATCGTGACCGCGATCGCGATGAGGATGAACGCGCCCATCATCACCGGGTAGTCGCGCTGGCCGATCGCCTGAATCATGTAGTACCCGACGCCGGGGTACGCGAAGATCTCCTCTAGGATGATCGAGCCGCCGAACATGAAGCCGATGGCGATGAGGAGACCGGTGTACATCGGCAGGATGGCGTTGCGGCCGACGTACCGCAGGGCGATGCGCCGCTCCGGCAGCCCCCGGAGCCGGGCGACTCGGAGGTAGTCCTCGCCGAGCACGCGGATGCTGTTGCCGCGCATGTTCAGCGCCCAACCGCCGAAGCTCGCGACGACGAGCGAGACGATGGGAAGCGCGCCGTGGTGCATCGCGCTGAGGAGGAACTCGGGGCTGAGTCCGGGTTCGAGCCCGGAGGCGTACTGCCCGCCGGTCGGGAACCACCCGAACCGGTATCCGGCGAACGTCAGGAGCAACAGGGCGATGACGTACGACGGCACCGAGTTCGTGAGGAGCGACACGGCGGTCGAGCCGACGTCGAAGCCGCTTCCCTCGCGGTACGCCATGAACGCGCCGAGGACGACACCGAGGACGAACGCGATGAAAAGCGACGTCGCCATGAGGAAGACGGTCCAGGGGATGGCGGGACCGAGCACCGCAGCCGCCGGCTCGTTGTGCCACGTCGACGTGCCGAAGTCACCGCGGAGTATCGCCGCCATGTAGTCGACGTACTGGACGTACAACGGTTCGTCGACCGCGAGGTTCGTCTGCGACGCGATGCGCTGGTTGATCTGCTCCTGCGTGAGCGAACCGCCGCTCTGCTGGATGAGCTGCGCCCGCAGGAAGTCGGCGGGACCGCCGGGCAGGAGCCTGACGATGACGAACGAGAGCGTGATGACCGAAAAGACGGTGAACACCGCCTGTGCGGTCCGTTTGAGTAGATAGCTCATTGCGGTGTGAAACCTGCGCGGAGAATCACTCGCGCTTCGCCGTCCAGCGGCCCTTGCGCGGAAGCCACTCGGTGGGCCAGTACTGCTGCAGTTCCGCGCTGTCCGCCGGCGGGACGTTCCAGTCGTCGTCGGTGACGAACGTCTGTGCGAGCTTCTCCTGGATCGGCAACACCGGCAGCGTCTGGTTCGTGATCCACGCGAGTTCCCTGATCAGTTCGTCGGCCTCGTCGCCGTCGGCCCGCGAGAGATCCGAGACGAGGTCGGCGGGGGCGACGGTTTCGGTCGACCCGTCGGGATCGTCCATCGGCGGCACCTCGACCTCCGAGGGGACGTTCCAGACGTCTTCGGCGTCGTAGCTGCGGTAGATGAAGTCGAAGTGGAAGTAGGGGTAGCTCTGATCGTAGCTCGCCCACCCCTGCAGCGCGAGGACGAAGTCGCCCTCGTCGTAGTCTTTCCCCCAGTACGTCGAGGTGTCCTTCGCGATGAGTTCCGACTGGATGCCGAACTCCTTCAGGTTGCTGACGAGCGTCTCCGCACCCGCGATCCAGTCGGTGAACCCCTGCGGGCCCTTGACCGGCGCGCGGAGGGGGTCGCCGTTTCCGTCGACCCACGAGTCGCCGTCCTTCTCGTAGCCGGCGTCGCGCAGGAGGGTCGTCGCTTTCTCCTCGTCGGGCTCGTACCGATCGAACTGGTCGACGACGCCGTCGAGCCACTGATCTTTGATCTCGTCGTTGAACGCGCCGGTGAGCCCCGAAGGGATCTCGACGGCCAGTTTCGAGTCGGTTCCCGCCCCGGAGTTCATCGCGACGTTCTCGCGGTTGATCACGTGCGCGATGGCCTTGCGAACCCGTACATCGCCGAACTGCTCGTCTTCAAGGTTGAAGACGACGCCCATCCCCCAGTGACGCGGGATCAGGCCGATTCGGGCGCTGTCCGGGAGCTGATTCACCTTGTTCTCGGGCATGAACAGCGTCGCTTCGCCGTCGATCTTCCCGTTGATGAGCGCGTCCCACCGCTGGGAGTTCTCCGGCAGGTAGAGATACTCGACCTGCGGGATGTTGACGTTGTCCACGTCGGGGTGGTCCTCGAACTTCGTGAGCAGCGTCCGCTGGCTATCGGCGCTCTCCCACGCGAACGGTCCGTTGCCGATCGGCTCCGGTTCGCTGTAATTCTGGAGGTCGGCGACGGCGTCGCCCTCTTCGTCCTCGCTCTCGGCGGACTCGATCGCGTCGAGGAACTCCCCGTAGATGCTCTCCTTCGCGCGGAGCCGAACCGGCTGGAGGTGCGCGAGCACGACCTCCTCGTTGATGTCCTGTGAGAACTCGATCCTCGCCGTCCGGTCGTCGGGGGTGGTGACGTCCGCGGCGACGTCGTCGACGTAGTTCCCGAGCGACCCGCCGGTGTACATGTCGAACTTCAGTTGCATCGCGACGTCGGTGCCGGTGACGGCGTCGCCGTCGTGCCACGTCAGCCCGTCGCGGACCGTGAGCGTCAGCGTTCGTCCCTCGAAGGCCCAGTCGGAGACGGCGTACCCTTTGTACTCCTGTTCTTCGAGGTTGTACTCCATCAGCCGGTCGAAGAGCATCCGGCGTGCCTCACCATCGTTCTTCGCGTTCCACACGTTGTACTGGGAGTCGCGGGGGACGGCCCACTGAGCGAGAGAGAGCGTGTCGTCCTGCGGTTCGCCGTCGTGCTGGACCTCGGCTTCATCCGGGAGCGGCGTACCGACGTTCCCCTCATCCGCGGGTTCGGCGGCTTGCTGGCCGCCGCACCCGGCGAGGCCCGCGGCGATACCCGTCGCACCCACCCCGGACACGAACCGCCGGCGCGTCGTTCGATACCCATCAGAACTACTATTGTTATTGTTTGCCATAGTTCACGTTCTGTTGTGAAATACTGTATAATAAAAGTTCGGATGAAATTTTACTACAGAATTTTTATCAGCCGTCACACGCCGAAACGTCCGCGGTTTCGGAGGCCGCCCACCTCTCAACTCGCGTACCCGACGGTCGAGGATCGCCTCGTCCGCGCTGGCGGCCCAGCCGCGGTAAAGCGTTCAACGATGGTGGACGACGTACCTCGTCTCGACGGAGCGACGTCTCACGCCGCCCCCACGCTCGTTCGAGTGCATCGCATGGAGACATAAATAATCATACTACTCTATCCGACGTTCGATTCGATTCTCCCTTTAACATATTAAATACCGCATTATATAGTAAAATTAAGAATTAAAATTCAGATTCAAGCCTAACTTCGGCAATAAAATTTGAATACGAGGTACATCTATCCCTATCGAACATCGACGATCCAATTATTTATATTCAAATGGTCCCGCGGTAGCCGACGATCGCGGGGGAATTCGACCGACCGACGGCCGGGCCGACTACTCCTTTTTCGTCGACACGACCGCACCTGCGTGACAGGAATATGACCGTCACGCCCGTCCGAATTCGTTCATCGATCTTGAACGCCGTTCCCGCGCCGTACCGGGCGTCGCCGCCCTCACGACCGCGTCGGCGACCGCCTCGCGCCGATCCTCGTTCGCGATCCTGCTCTGGGATCGTTCGCCGTTCCGTCTTCGGTCATGACCGACTCCTCCGTCGCCATCGATAAAATCCGCTCGGGTCCGAGCGATCCGCGCCCGACGGCGGACGTCGAACCGCGTCCCGAGAGCGGACCGAACCGTCAGTCGCCCTCGGGTACCACGATCTGATTTTCCAGATCCTCGTACCCGCCCGTCTCGTCGATCCGCTCGACGTTGCGGCTCACGATGTCCGCGAGGCGCGTCCAGTGTTCGGGCGAGTGACCCGCGTTGTGCGGCGTGATCAGGACGTTCTCGAACGTCCACAGCGGATGCTCTGCGGGGAGCGGCTCGGGATCGGTGACGTCGAGCGCCGCGCCCCGGATCGAGTTCTTCTCTACGGCTCGAACGAGCGCCGACGTGTCGACGATCGGTCCGCGACCGACGTTGACGACGACGGCGCGCGGCGGCAGCGTCTCGAACGCCGCCTCGTCGATCAACCCGCGCGTCGTCTCCGAGAGCGGGGCGGCGACGAGCAGGTAGTCCGTGCGCGCGAGCGCCTCGTGGATCGCCTCCGCCTCGAACCCGATCACCTCGTCGGTCGGGCCGCCCTTCTCCGGCGTGTACCGCACGCCGATCGTCTTGACCTCGAACCCCGACAACCGCTGGACGATCGCCTCCCCGATGGCTCCGAGGCCGACGACGGTCACGACGCCGTCTTTCAGTTCGTGCGATTGAAAGTGCCGCCACTCGCGTCGTCGCTGTCTTCGCCACCCCTCGTGGAGACGCCTCGCGAACACGAGCACGTATCCGAGGACCTGCTCCGCGATGTTCGGGGCGTGAATCCCTGACGCGTTCGTCACCGCCACGCCCTCCTCGGCCAGGGCGTCGAGCGGGAGGTGATCGTAGCCGGCCGCCACGCCCGCGAACAGCCGCAAATTCTCTGCGTCTCGTACTAGCTCCTCGTCGACGTCGACGCCGGTCACGACCCGCGCGCGTCTCGCGAGCGTCCGTTCCTCCGTCGGCGTTCTGGCGAGCCTGACGTCGTGGTTCGGCAGTCGCCGTCGGAGTTCGTCCCGGTAATCCTCGGCCGGGAGCCCGTGGGTGTCCCGTCGAAGCACGACGACGTCTGGGTCCGTGTCGGTCATTTCGATCGTTTTGCTGCGCCTGATCGGCGGTCGTCGATTGGTTCGGTTCGGTTCACGTCGTCCGTTTCTCCGACCGCATAATAAATTTACGCCACCTGGAATCTTTACGTCACCGACGATCGAGTATCCGACGACGAGGTGTTTAGCCCCGAACGCGCGCCCGGCATCGGGAGGAGCCGGTCGGAATCGAGGACGCGGATCGCGATCGGGGTGTGACCGAGTGGCCACCCGATCGGCCCCCGCGTCCTCGAACGCGACGGACGCGAGCATCCGAGCGTTCGAGTCGCATCTCACCGCGCCGGACGCCGTCGACTTCGTCCACGTCCCCTACAGGACGGTCGACGGCAGCCCCCTCGAATCGAGCTTCGCCGCTACCTGCCTCACGAAGCAAACGGATCGCCTCGCCGACATGCGCGTGCTACGCACGGCGTACGCGGATCTGCCCACCACGTAACCGATTCCCGCCGTCGTCCCGGATCTCGCCCGTCGGTACAATTACTTTTGAAACGGAGTCCAAGCGCACCCGTCGCAGAGCGACGGACGCCCCGAACCGCGACCGTCCGGCGTCGCCGGTGAATCCGTGCCCCGGACCGACCGTCGGAACCGACGCGCGTTCGTGGATTTGTTATCTCATCATACGGTTTATCACTTCGCGTGCGCCCGGACGGTGTCGAACGACGACTCGGCGACCGCGGTCGTCACGTCGCCGACGTCGATCGATTCGGGCGTATCCGTCGGGTACTTGCGGCGGAAGTAGCCGAGGAGGTTCTTCACGTCGCGTTCGAGCAGTTCGCGGGCGTTGTCGTGCTCCGTCGAAACCGCCTGGGGCCAATCGAAGATCGTCACGCCCCCCTCGCTGACGGAGACGTTGTACTCGCTCATGTCGGCGTGGACGAAGCCCGCCCCGTACGCGGTCGCGATCTCGCGGAGGATCAGATCGAGCACGCCGACAGCCTGCGACGGATCGAGTTTCGCGCGCGCGAGTTCGACCCCGTCGAGTTTGTCCATGACGATGGCGTGGCGGTTGTGATCGACTGGTCGGGGTACCGACACCACCGGGAAGAGTTCCGAGAGCGCCTCGTACTCCCGCTCGGCCGCCTTCCGGGCGGTGTAGAGCCACGAGACGTGTCGGTGGTCGGCGGTGTAGTCGCGCCCCCTGCTCACCTTTCTGAAGTTCGTGTACCCTTCCCGGTGGAACTTCAGCGCGAGCGGTTTGTACGACTGGACCTCGTACACGTCGCTCTCCTTGCCGACGCCGAGCGGTGCGCCCACCGCCTCGATCGTATCCCGCTCGGAGAACGCGCGGAGCGCGAGCGCGTCGTAGCCTTCGAACTCCAGCTGGTACCCCTCGTACTGGATCGTCTTTCGGGTGACGAGATCGCGCTGCATGCACCGGTCGAGCCGGTACGCCACCTCCTCCGGCGTCAGCCCCGAGTACTCCGGGATCTTCTCCCGGTTCACCCAGCGACTGAAGCGCATCCCCTGCTCGATCCCCGACAGCAGATAGAAGTCCTCGGGTTCGAGGTCGGCCACGACGCTCGCGACGTTCTGTACCATGGCGGGTGGACGCTCGCGTGGGGTAAAAGGCCCGCGAGTCGGGACCTCGTCGGTGATAAATTACTGAATGCTATACAAATTCGGATGCGATACGCGGAGAACGCCTCTCGGGGCGACGCTCGGCGGGCCGTCGTCGCGCACCGAACGCTCCGTCTCCCGGTCGACGGGACGCAACCGCTTTGCGGCCGCCGTTCGTAGCGCCCCCATGGACGATCTGGCGCGGAAGGACTGGCGACTCGTCCGCGAGGAGTCCCGGTCCGGGGCGATGAACATGGCGCTCGACGAGATCGCCGCCGAAACGGCCGCGAACGGCGGCCCGCGGACGGTTCGCGTGTACCGCTGGGAGCCGAGCACCCTCTCTCTCGGCTACCGGCAGGATCCCGACACCGTCGACTGGGCCTTCTGCGACCGCGAGGGGATCGCCGTCACCCGGCGACAGACCGGCGGCGGCGGGATCTACCACGACAGCTTCGGCGACGTCTCCTACTCCATCGTCGCGCCGGCGGACGAACTGCCGGGGAAGCTCATGGACTGTTATCACCTCCTCCTCGCGCCGATACTCGACGCGTTCGGGCGCATGGGCGTCGACGCCGGCCTCGCCGACGATCCGCTCCCGGCGATCCACCCGCCGGCGTGTTACCTCCGCGAGTTGCACCCCGCTCACGACGTCACCGCCGACGGTCGAAAGATAAGCGGCAACGCCCAGTACCGCAGGCGGGACGCCGTCATCCAGCACGGCTCTCTCACCTTCTCGGTCCGCGCGGCGCGGCACCTCGGAACGTTCGCCGATCCCGATACCACTCCCGAGGCCTTCGAGGCGCGCGTCACCGGCATCGACGAGCAGGCGGCCGTCTCGCGGACGGACGCCGTCGCGGCCGTCGAAGGCGCCCTTCGCGACTGGGCGGACGCCGACGTCGGCTCGTGGACCGACGACGAACTCGCCGACGCGCGCGAGCGCGCGGAGACGAAGTACGAAAGCGACGAGTGGGTGCGCCGCCGACCGGCCGATCGCTGACTCGCCGATTCGGGCGCGCGCCGGTTCAAAAGCCGAATCGATCCCCGCCCGTCGCGCCGAACTCCTCTCGCACCACGTCGTACAGTTCGCCGATCGGGGGCGCGGCGCGCGTCGGATCGAGCCAGTGTCTTCCGACCCATCTGTACCGCACCGTCCCCTCCTCGTCGACGAGAAAACACGAGCGCTTCGACCGCCGAACCAGCCCGAAGGCGCGGTAGTCGACGCCGAACGCGCGGGCGAGTTCGAGGTCGGGATCCGAGTACAGCGGGAAACCGAGGTTCAGGCGGTCGATGAACCGCCTGTGCATCCCCGTTCCCGACTTGCTGACGCCGACGACCTGCACCTCCTCCGCGCTCTCGAACCAGCCGAAATCACGGAGCGAACACCACTCGCGGACGCAATCCGGCGTGAAGTCGCCCGTGTAGAAGCACAGGAGCACCGGCTTTTCGGCGAAAAGTGCCGGCAGCGGCACCTCCTCGACGGATCCGTCCGGGCGGACGAGCGCTCCCGAAACGTCCGGCACCGCCGCGCCGACTTCGATTCCGCCTCCGCTCTCTCCTCCGCTCACTCCCCTCCCGCTCATGCCAGGGACTTTCCAGCAACCGACATAATTGTTCGGACCCGTCTCGTCGGCGACGACTCCGAAGTCCCTTTGAGGGTCGGCTTCCTGCGCTCGCTCATGCGAGTCGGAGCACACGTATCCATCGCCGGCGGCGTCGACAACGCCGTGGGGCGACAGCGCGAGGTCGGCGGCAACTGCGGACAGATCTTCACCCACTCCCCGCAGGTCTGGCAGGATCCCAACATCGACGACGAGGAGGCCGAGGCGTTCCGCGAGGGGACGGCGCGCGACCTCGACGGTCCGTGGGTCATCCACTCGTCGTACCTCGTCAACCTCTGCACCCCGAAGGACGACCTCCGCGCGAAATCCATCGACAGCATGCAGAAGGAGGTCGACGCGGCGGCGAAACTCGGCGTCGAGTACGTGAACGTCCACCTCGGCGCGCACACCGGCGCGGGCGTCGAGCGGGGCATCTCGAACGCCGCGAGCGCCCTCGACGAACTCGACGTACCGGACGGCGTGACCGTCCTCGTCGAGAGCGACGCCGGCAGCGGGACGAAACTCGGCGGCGACTTCGAGCACCTCGCACGCGTCCTCGACGAGAGCGACCAGGAACTCGACGTCTGTCTCGACACCGCCCACGCCTTCGCCGCCGGCTACGACCTCTCGACCGAAGTCGGCGTCGCGAACGCCGTGAGCGAGTTCGACGACGTGATCGGCCTCGAGCACCTGAAGTGCGTCCACCTCAACGACTCCAAGCACGAGTGCGGCACCAACAAGGACGAACACGCCCACATCGGCGAGGGACTGATCGGCGATGAAGGGATGCGCGCGATCGTCAACCATCCGGACCTGCGCGACGTGCCGCTCGTGCTCGAAACCCCGAACGAGGACGGCAAGGGCTTCGCCTGGAACATCGCGCGCGTGAAGGAACTGCGCGCGAACTGAGCGGATCGCCGTCGACCGCACCGGGGCGCGAATCCGGTGGCTTTTCTCCCGGGCGGCCGAACGGTTCGCCATGCGTCGCTTCTCCGCCGCGTACCTCAGCCGGACCCGCGAGGGGATGTGGGAGGGCTCCCGCGAGGCGCTCTCGGACCTCGACCTCCGCCACCGCGACCGCGTCCTCGACGTCGGCTGCGGCACCGGCGAGCTCTCCCGGGTGCTCGCCGCGGAGGCCGGCCCCGGGTGCGACGTGTACGGACTCGACGCCGACCCGTCGCTCCTCCGCGTCGCCCGTCGGGAGACGGGCCTTCCCCTCCTCGCGGGCGACGCGACCCGCCTCCCGTTCCCCGACGGATCGTTCGACCTCGTCGTCTGCCAGGCGCTCCTCGTGAACCTGCCCGAGCCGGCGCGGGCGCTCCGCGAGTTCGCCCGCGTCTCGTCCGACCTCGTCGCGGCGGTCGAACCGGACAACGCCGACGTGGGCGTCGACTCGACGGTCGACCGCGAGACGGCGCTCGAGCGGCGCGTACGCGAGGCGTACCTGCGCGGCGTCGAGACCGACGTGGCGCTCGGCGACGCGACGCCGGAGCTGTTCCGCGCCGTCGGGCTGACGGCCGTGCGACGACGTCGATATCACCACCGAAAGCTCGTCGAGCCGCCGTACGACGAGCGCGAACTGGCGGGCGCGACGCGAAAGGCGACCGGTGCCGGCATCGCCGACCACGAGACGGAACTCCGGCGGGTGCTGTCGGACGCGGCGTACGACGAGCTCAGAGGCGAGTGGCGAAAGATGGGCCGGGAGGTCGCGGCGCAGATGCGACGCGGGACGTACAGGCGGGCGGAAGTGGTGCCGTTCGACGTGACGGTCGGCCGGGTGTAGCCGCCTTCACACCACGTCGCCGCGGACGGTCGCGCCCGTCTGCCGCGCCCGGTGCTCGCGTATCGCCGTCGCGGCCTCCTCGGCCGTCTCGGCGTCGAGCCCGAGCATCTCCAGCGCGCCCGACAGCGTCGGAAAGGGCAACTCGCCGCCGCGGAGCTTCTCCATCGACTCCTCCCCGTACGTCCCGTCGATCCACAGGCACACCCCGCGAGGATCGAGAATCTGATCGTACGCTTCGCGGGCCATCGCCCCTCGCAGACGCTGGGTGACGTTCTCGTCGAAGCTGGCGTTGCACACTTCGAGGTGGATCGGCTCCTCGCTGTCCGGGAGGAGGTGGGCGGCGAGACACTTTTCGGGCGCGGCGTGGCCGTTGTCGTTCGCGCGGACGCGCTCGGGGAACCGCTCGGCCCACTCGGCGGAGACGCTCTTTCCGACGCCCTTCACGCCGTGCGATTCGACGAACTTCGCCTCCTTCTCCCCGTCGCCGCGCAGGAGGATGTCCTTCGTGAGGTACACGTCCAGTCGGTCGACGGGGTCGAGTCCGAGCGCGACGTCGCCGTACACCCAGACCTCGCGGACGGGGACGGGCATCGGATCGGACTCGACGGTCCGGACGAGCTCCTCGACGCGGTCGAGTGCGGCGCTGCGGTCCATCGGAGTGGAGTCGGGCCCGCGGCGGCAAAACGGTTTCCGACCCGCGGTCGGGTGCGGCCCTACTCGCTCCCGAGCGCCTCCGTCGCGTCGTCGCGCGGGCGGTAGCCGATGGCCCGCTGGCCGTGCGTGAGCGAGAGGTACCGGTCGTCGTTCCGCGAGACCGCGTGAACCGTCACCGGCGATTCCCGCAGGTCGGCCGTCGCGGCGGCGCGGATCGCCCGCTCGCAGTCGCGGGGGCTGAGCCACATCGCCCGCGCGAACCGCGAGTCGGTCTCCGGATCTTCCTGCGTCCCCGCGAGGTCGTCCGCGGACAGCAGCCAGCCGATGCGCAGGTTGACGACCTCGATGCCGTGCCGCTCCGCGTAGTAGTTGCCGAGGGCCTCGCCGGCGACCTTCGACACCCCGTAGTAGGAGTCGGGAAACGGCGGGTCGTCGGGCGTGACGGCCCGGTACTCTTCGGCCAGCGACTCCGGCTCGGCGGCGTCGCCGACGTTGTACATGTGGACCGCGTGGTTGGAGCTCGCGAAGACGACGCGGTCGAGGTCGTTCCGCACGGCGGCCTCGTAGGCGTTGTACGTCCCGCCGACGTTCACCTCGAACACGGCGTCCCAGTCCGCGCTCGGCGAGGGGTTCGCCGCGAGGTGGACGAGGACGTCCTGTCCGTCGAGGGCGTCGACGAACGCGTCGCGGTCCTCGACGCTCAGGATCTCGCTTTCGAGGTCGTCGTGCTCGCGGTGCGTGATCGGCGTCACCTCGTGGTCGGCGTCCGCGAACGCGTCGAGCGCCCGTCGACCGACGTTCCCCGCCGCGCCGGTGATGGCGATCCGTGTCATACGGGTCGTTCCCTCGCCGCGGGCAAGTGCGTCACGGCCGTCGGACGCGGGGGACGTGGGAGGTCGCGGGCGAGTGGTCGAGACGAAACCGTCATCAACGCCGACCGACAACGCCCCCCAATGGAGTGCGACAAGTGCGACCGCGACGCGGTGATGCACGCGGCCTACTCCGGGGCGCACCTCTGCGAGACTCACTTTTGCGCCTCCGTCGAGAAGCGCGTCCGCCGCCGCGTCCGCGAGGACTCGCTGCTCCCCGCCGACGCCACGCCCGACGACCCCGACACGTGGGTGATCGGCCTCTCCGGCGGGAAGGACAGCGTCGTCCTCACCGCCATCCTCGACGAGACGTTCGGCCGCGACCCCCGCGTCGAACTCGTCGCCCTCTCGATCCACGAGGGGATCGAGGGCTACCGCGACGAGAGCCTCGACGCCTGCGTCGAACTCGCCGCGGACCTCGACCTGCGCCACGAGGTCGTCACCTACGAGGAGGAACTCGGCGTCCGGATGGACGACGTGGCCGAGAAGGATCCCGTGAACATGGCCCCCTGCGCGTACTGCGGCGTCTTCCGGCGCGACCTGCTCGAATCGCACGCGGCGGAACTCGGCGCGGACAAGCTCCTGACCGGCCACAACCTCGACGACGAGGCCCAGACCGCGCTGATGAACGTCTTCGAAGGCGACGTGAGGCAGGTCGCAAAGCACTTCGACGCCAGCCTCGGGAGCTTCGACGAGCGGGAGGAGGGGTCCGACTTCGTCCCGCGCGCGAAGCCCTTGCGGGACGTGCCGGAAAAGGAGGTCGCCCTCTACGCCCACCTCAAAGAGCTCCCGGCGCACATCACCGAGTGCCCCCACGCCAGCGAAGCCTACCGCGGCGAGATCCAGCGGCTGCTCTTGAAGCTGGAGGAGAACCACCCCGGCACCCGCCACTCGATCATGGCCGGTTACGAGGAACTGGCCGAGCTGGCCGCGATCCGGTACCGAAGCGACGGAAGCGACGACGCCGGCGAACTCGGCGAGTGCGAGCGGTGCGGGTCGAAGACGGCGCGCGACGTCTGCCGGAAGTGCAGGCTGATCGACGCCGTCGAAGCCGCGTGAGAAGAGTACCGCGCGACCGCCGATCGGCTCGGTGGCCGCGGCGCTTCCGTCGCGTCGAAAGCCGATCCGCGTCGAAGGTCGATCCGCGTAGAATCGAGTTTCGCGTAGAACCGAGACCGACCGCGTCAGCGAATGACGTCGAGCCCGTTGTTCTGTTCGAGTTCGTCCTGCCCGCCGTCTGACTGCCAGGCGGCGCTCGCGTTCGCCTTGGCGTCGAAGTCGGCGACCTCCTGGATGCTCTCGCGCGACTTGTCGGCCTGTTTTTGCGTCGTCGGGCCGAGCACCTGCGCGCTCTGGACGCCGGTCATGATCGCCATGACCCGAACCTTCCCCTTGTACTCCTCCTGGATGCGCGCGCCCCAGATGACGTTCGCGCTCGCCTCCAGCCGCTCCGTGATGTTGTCGGCGATGCCCTCGGCCTCCTTGAGCGTGAGGTCGGGGCCGCCGGTGATGTGGACGAGACCGCCCGAAGCGCCGCGGTAGTCCACGTCGAGGAGGGGGTGGTTCATCGCGTCGCGAACCACCTCGTCGGTCTTGTTCTTGTCCTGCGTCTCGCCGACGAGCATCACCGCGACGCCGCCCTGGTTCATGATCGTCGACATGTCCGCGTAGTCCAGGTTGATGAGCGAGGGCTGGGTGATCGTCTCGGAGATGCCCTTGACGGTCTCGGCGATGATCTGGTCCATCACCGAGAACGCCTTGCCGATGGGCAGGTTCGGGACGTAATCGAGGAGCCGGTTGTTGTCGAGGACGATGATCGAGTCGGCCTCGTTGCGGAGCTTTTCGAGCCCCTCCTCGGCCTTGACCGTCCGCGCGCGCTCGACGTTGAACGGCGTCGACACCATGCCGACGACGATCGCGCCCTGCTCCTTCGCGATCTTCGCGACGACGGGTGCCGCGCCGGTCCCCGTCCCGCCGCCCATGCCGGCGGTGACGAACACGAGATCGGCGCTGTCGAGCACGTCCTTGATGGTTCCCCGGGCCATCTCGGTCGCGCGCTCGCCCATCTCCGGATCGCCGCCGGCGCCGAGGCCGGCGGTCAGCGACTTGCCGACGAGGATCTTCGTGTCGGCCTCGATCATCTTCAGGTGCTGTTTGTCGGTGTTGATCGCCACCGTGTCGGCACCGTCGACGCCGATGTTGTAGAGCCGGTTGATCGTGTTGTTGCCGGCCCCGCCGCAGCCGACGATGACGATGCGCGGATCGCCGAACTCGTCGTCGTCCACGTTCATCTCCTGCTGCTCCTTCTCGGCGTTCTCCAGGGCGTCCTGGACGATGTCCTGCATACTCACACCTTCGCCCAGCTGCGCTCTGCTGTCTTCGGCTTCGTCGACTCGCGTTTGTCGGCCTGTTCGTTGAGCATGTCGCGGACCGCCGACCGGATGGCCTCGCTCCGGTTCGGGAACTCGCCGGTCTCGACCATCTGTTCGACCTCCTCGATCTGCTGCTTCGGGATTCGTAGTGTCACACGCTCCATATTTTGCATTCCCCCGGTAAGACGGCGGACCCGCGTCCGTGCGACCGCCTCACGCGCTGCCGACGGGCCGCGCGGGCGTTTCCGCCCTCCCGATCGGACGCTGTAAGACGACCGTCTTACGCGACAGTATGCACATAGCGATAGGTTATAAAACTAACGGCAATTGTAAGACAAACCCGCGAGAGTCGCGTATACGCGGCTCCGAGGGCGTTTACGATCGATCGAGCACGTCGGCCGCGGGCGTCCGACGCCCGCAGCCAGGGCAGAAGGCCCAGTCGGACCGGACCTCGTCGCCGCACTCGCAGAAGACGCGGTGGGACGCTTTCTCGCCGCAGTTCGGGCAGTAAACGTCGCCCTCGTTCATCCCTTCGCCGCACTGGCCGCACGTTCTGCCCCCTGCGGCGGTGGTCTCGTCCGCCGTCGGTTCGGCGGATGTCTTACGCGCGCCCGCGTCGGCGGGTTCGACGGCTCCGTCTCGGTGATGAGCCGCCGCGCCCTCGACGACGAGGTTGACGTTGACGTCCCGCGGCGGCGATCCGGACCGCGACCGCGCGAGGTCTTCGACGACTCCGTCCAGCCGCTCCGCGACGAGCGCGTCGACTCGTTCGACGAGCGCGCCGTCGAGCGTCGTCGGCTCGTCGGACGTCTCGGTGACGTCGCGCTCGATCCGCTCCCCGCGTTCGGCCTCGTCGAGGTACGACCGCAGCGCCTCGCGCATGACCTCGCTCTTCGAGGCGTCGAACGCCTCCAGCCGGTCGACGAGGTCGTCGTCCGCGCGGAACGTGATCTTGCTCATGATACGTCCGTTTTATACAGCCCGTGGTATTTGAATCATTCTATCGCGTCGGACAGTCGTCCGTCGCTCCGCGTCCACCCCGAATGGTAACCCTTAAACGAACGACGGGCGTACGATGTATCGGACCGCTCTTAGCTCAGCCTGGCAGAGCAGCCGACTGTAGATCGGCTTGTCCCCCGTTCAAATCGGGGAGAGCGGATTCGTTTACAAATCCGATCGAGCCGTTTTGAGCAAAAAAGTCGCAGTGCCGACCGGAGGGAGGCGATCGTCTTTTCGAGTTCACATCGGGGAGAGCGGGCCCTCCCTGCGAACGACGTGAACGAGTCCGACTGTCCGGGCCAAACACCTTTTTGCGGTGCTTGTCCTACCACGCGGGACGACAATGGCTGCCGAACCCATCGACGACCCGTCCTTTCGAATCGGGCTGATCGGAACCGGCTACATCGGCACGACCGTCGGCGGCGAGTTCCACCGACACTCGCGCGCGACGGTCGCGGCCGTGAGCGACATCGACGACGAGGCGAGGGCGGAGGCGGGCGACCTGTTCTCCGTCCCGTCGGCGTCGCGGTACGCCGACTACAAGGCGATGATGGACGGCGAGGCGCTCGACGGCGTCCTCGTCGGAACGCCGCACACGCTCCACTACGAACAGATCTCCGAGGCGCTCGACCGCGGCCTGCACGTCCTCTGCGACAAGCCGCTCACGACCGATCTCGACCGGGCGCGCGAACTCACGGAACGTGCCGAAACCGGCGACCAGACGCTGATGGTCGGCTACCAGCGTCACCTCAACCCCGCGTTCGTCGCCGCCCGCGAGCGGTGGCTGGGGAGCGACCGCTCCCCGCGGTGGATCACCGCCGAGGTCACGCAAAACTGGGTCGACCGGTTCGAGGAGACGTGGCGGATGAACCCGGAACTGAACGGCGGCGGCTACCTGTGGGACACCGGCAGCCACCTCCTCGACGCGGTGTTGTGGTCCTCGGGGTTGACGCCGACGGCGGTCTCGGCCGACATGGACTTCGTCGACGACGACCGGCGTGTCGACAGCCGCGCCCGTCTGACCATCCGGTTCGACGGCGGCGCGACGGCGACGGTGTCGACGTTCGGCGACGCGCCCTGTACGCGCGAACACATCCACATGTGGGACGACGACGGCGCGGTGTACCTGGAAGGCCGCGAGTGGGAATCGCGCGAACTCGTCACGATCGACGGCGAGAGCACCGAACGCCGACCCTACATCGACAACCGAGCGCAGCGGACGAAGGCGGAGGCGTTCGTCACCGCGGTCCGGACCGGCGAGGACCCGCCCGCGACGGCCCGCGACGGTCTCCGCGTGACCGCCGTCACCGAGGCCGCCTACGAGGCGGCGCGATCGGGGGACTGGGTCGAGGTCGACCTCGACTGACCCGTCGACGATCGGACCGAAACGACGGTGATCGTGAACGTGACACGAACGGCGCGTGCGAACACGGTTCGGTGATCGCGTGCGCACGCGACAGCAGAAGTGCTTTAGGCTCAGGTCCACTGGCAACCGTATGGATTATCAGTCTAGCCTCGACCGAGCGCTCGACGAGATGCCCGACCTCGGAGGGTCCGACGAGCGTCTGGAGATTCCCGACGCACAGGCGCAAAAGGACGGCGCGTTCACGCGACTCACGAACCTCTCGGCCATCGCGGACGCCCTCTCCCGCGACCCGGAGCACATCCACAGCTCGATCCAGCGCGAGCTGGGGACGAACGGCCAGTACGCCAACGGGCGCGCGAGGTACAACGGGACGTTCACCGGCGCGGACTTCGACGCCGCGATCGAGCAGTACGTCGACGAGTACGTCCTGTGTTCGGAGTGCGGGCTTCCCGACACGCGGCTCGTGATCGAAGATCGGACGCAGATGCTCCGCTGTGAGGCGTGCGGGGCGTTCCGGCCCGTCGCGAAGCGGAAACGGAGCCAAAAGCGCACCGCCCGCCCCGACGTGGAGGAGGGCAAGACCTACGAGGTGAAGATCACCGGAACCGGACGGAAGGGAGACGGCGTCGCCGAGAAGGGCAAGTACACGATCTTCGTCCCCGGCGCGAAGGAGGGACAGGTCGTCAACGCGTACATTGAGAACGTGAGCGGCACGCTCGCCTTCGCTCGACTGGCCTGATCGGTCGACCGTCGCGATTCGGCTCCGCTTCTCGCCCGGGCCGCCAGACCCATTTTCGTGGACGACCAACCGTGAGCCATGCCCGAGAACGACCCCGGCGACGTGCAGGACGACGCGGCCAGACGGCAGCGCGAGCGCGCCGAGCGCGTCGAGGACGTCCTCGCCGAGACCGAGTCGCTCGAATCGCTGCTGGACGAGGCCAAGTACCCGGTGACGAGCGAGGAACTCGCGACGGAGTACGGCGACCAGGAGATCGACCTGGCGAACGAGACGGAGTCGCTCGGCAGCGTGTTCGACCGGCTCGCCGGCGAGGAGTTCGAATCGTCCGAGGAGGCCCGCGAGGCGATCTACGGCGAGATCACGGGCGAGGCGTCCCGCCACGGCGAGGTGGGACAAGCCGAGTACAACGAGGAGCGCGACCTGCAGGCGCTCGCCGACGAGGCCGACGAACGCGAGGACGCCGACGCGTCGTAGCGCCGTCGAGTCCAGCGAGCGGACGGACGCTGAAGCCACCGCGACGAACCGGACGCCGGTTCCGGAACCGTCCGCCGGGGAGTCCACCTTTTTGATGCGCTCGGCCGAGGGAGCGTCATGGCAACGCGACTCCCCGAGACCGAGTTCCGGTTCAGGCTCGACGCGGTGCGCGGCCGCCTCGCCGACGTCGACGCCGACGCGGCCGTCTGGTTCGGCGCGACGAGCATCGAGTACCTCACCGGCTTCCACCACATCCAGACGGAGCGGCCGGTCGCGCTCGCGGTCACCCCCGACCGCGTCGAGATCGCCGTCCCCCGACTGGAGGTCGAGCGCGTCGAGGGTAACGACCGCATCGACGCCGTCCGCAGCTACTTCGACTACCCCGGCGGGGAGCCGATCGAGACGGTCGTCGAGATGCTCCGCGAACTCGACGCGGCGTCCGTCGCCGCCGACGCCGACGGCGCGCCGGGCGTGATGGGCTACGAGGGACCGGCCCTCTCCGAGTTCCTCGACGTGGAGACGCAGGGGTAGGTCGACCGGATGCGCTGGGCGAAGACCGACGCCGAGGTCGACCTGATCCGCGAGTCCGCGCGGTGGGCGAACCTCGGCCACCGCTACCTCGCCGACTACACGACGGTCGGCGCACACCCCGTCACCGCCTCCCAGCGCGCCTCGACGGACGCCTCGCGCGCCATGTTGGACGCGCTCGGCTCCGAGTACGCCGTCCGAACGCGGGGCGACGGGCCGGTCCGCGCCGGCTACGTCAGCGGTTCGGAGACGGCGCTCCCGCACGGCCACACGCCGAACGAGCGACTCTCCGAGGGCGACGTGCTGATCACCGGCGCGACGGCGAACGTCGACGGCTACTACGCCGAACTCGAGCGGACGATGTTCGTCGGCGAACCGGACGACGACGACGAGCACTACTTCGCGCTCATGCTCGAAGCCCAGACGATCGCCATCGACGCGATGGGGCCGGGCGTCCCCGTCAGCAGCGTCGACGAGGCGGTGTGGGACTACTTCGCCGAGCAGGGGGTGACGGACCTCGCGCGGCACCACGTCGGCCACAACATCGGGATGGACGGCCACGAGCCGCCGTACATCGACCGCGGATCCGACGCGGAGATGGCCCCCGGTCACGTTTACACGATCGAGCCGGGTCTCTACACCGACGAGGCGGGGTACCGCCACTCGGACACCGTCGCCGTCACGGAGTCGGGAACGGAGACGCTGACGTACTACCCGCGCGATCTGGCGTCGAACGTCGTCCGCGGCGGGGTCGCCGAGCGCCGCCGGTAGGGCGCGGAACACCGGTTCGTCGAGCGAACTCTCACCGAACTCTTCCGTTCGCCGGCACTTTATCCGGGTGCGGGACCAACGATCGACACCATGGCCACGGTCTCCGCACCGGCGACGCGGCCGTTCGACTTCGGCGAGTCGCTCGCCTTCCTCGCCGGCTTCGCGCCCTGCGCGGACGACGTCGTCCTGGCCGGCCGACGGCTCGTGGTCGGCGGCTTCGTCCCCGAACCGTTCGTCGCGCGAGTCGCCGCGGCGGACGGGACGAGGCCGGACGACGCGACGGGCGGATCGGCCGATGCGGGAGCGCTCGCCGTCGACGTGGAGTGGCTCGACGAATCGGGCGACGAGGGGACCGTCGTCGACCGGCTGCGCGGCCACCTCTCGCTCGACGACGACCTCCGACCGCTGTACGCGGCCGCGGCCGACGATCCGCCGTTCGCGCGGGTCGTCGGAGGCCTCCACGGCTACCACCACGTCCGGTTTCCGACGCCGTTCGAGGCGGCGTGCTGGGCAGCCCTCTCCCGGCGGTCGCCGCTGCCGACCGCCCGCGAGCTGAAACGCGACCTCGTCGAGGCCTGCGGGCGGATCGCGTCGGTCGACGGCGGATCGATCCAGCTGTTTCCGACCCCGCGGATGGTGCTCTCGGACGCGGAGGACGTCCGGACGGCGCTCGGGAACGAGCGGACGTCGGGAACGATCCTTTCGGCGGCCGAGAGATTCGTCTCGGCGGACCTCGCCGCGCTCGACGACGAGGATCTCGTCGCCGCGCTCGTCGACGTGCCGGGATTCGACGACTGGGCCGCCGAGTTCGTCGCGATCCGGGGCTTCGGACGCATGCGCCTCCTCCCGCGGGCGGACGACCGGCTCCGGATCGCGGTCGCCGACCTGTACGACCTCGGCCGCGGCGCGGCGAGCGACGAGGACCTCCGCCACCTGAGCGACCGATACGGATCGCAGCGGGGGTACTGGGCGCACTACGTTCGAGTGTGGACCTCCCGTCGACGCGGCGAGTGAGGCCGCACCAGCAATCTTCAAGTTCTGTTTCGCTAATCACACCGCAGTGGCAGTCTCGTTCGACCTCTTCGGCACGCTCGTCGCCGTCGAGTATCCGGCGGATCCGGCCGCCGCCGTCGCGTCCGAGCTCGACGCGCGCGGCGTCGCGGTCCCGGACGACTGGGGCGACGCGTACCGCGAGGTCCACGTCGACGCGCCCGAGGGCGCGGAGGTTCCGCTCCCGGCGCACGTGAGCGCCGCGCTCGCGAGCCGGGGCCGCGCCGCCCCCGACAACGCCGCGCGACGAGCGGTCGTGAGCGCCTTCGACCCGGACGTGCGAACACGCGACGGGGCGTCCGAGGCGGTCGCGGCCGCCGCGGAACGCGGCCCGGTCGGCCTCCTCTCGAACTGCAGCGTCCCCGAACTGGTCGCACGGACGCTGGTCCGCTCGGACCTCGACCGCGACGCCTTCGACGCGGTGACGACGAGCGTCGCCTGCGGCTGGCGAAAACCGGACCGACGCGCGTTCGAGGTTCTCGCCGACGCGCTCGGGTCGACGGCCGACGAGACGATCCACGTCGGCGACGACCCGGAGACGGACGGCGGGATCGAGCGGCTCGGCGGGCGGTTCGTCGACGTGCGGGACGTGCCGTTACCCGCGTTTCCGGCGTGGCTGGAGGTGCGCGATCGCCCGTGCCGCTGACCGCCGCGGCGGCGGTCGGCCTCGCGGCCGGCCTCGACCGCCTGTTCGCCGAACCGCCGGCTCGGATCCACCCTGTCGTCTGGTTCGGGCGGCTCGTCGCCCCGGCGGACCGCGAGTGGCGGCGCCCGCGGATCGTCGCCGTCGCCGCCGCCGCGCTGCTCCCGCTCCTCGCCGGCGGCGTCGCGGGCGGCGTCGTCCTCGCCGCCACGGGGGTCCACCCCGCGGCGGGTGCGCTGGCGGCCGGCCTCGTGCTGTTCTCGACGACGAGCCTCCGGATGCTGCTCGACGCCGCCCGCGAGGCGACCGCGCTCTCGGAGGCGGACCTCGACGCGGCCCGGCGGAGCCTCCGGGCGCTGGCCGGACGGGACGCCTCGTCGCTGTCGGCGGGCGAGGTCAGGAGCGCGGCGACGGAGAGCGCAGCGGAGAACCTCGCCGACGGGCTGGTCGCGCCGCTCGCGGCGTTCGCGCTCGTCGCGCCGCTGTCGCTTCCCCTCGCGGCCGCCGCCGCGGCGTGGGTGAAGGGCGTCAACACGCTCGACTCGATGCTCGGCTACCGGCGCAAGCCCGTCGGCTGGGCGAGCGCCCGCCTCGACGACTTTGTCATGTGGCTCCCAGCCCGCCTGAGCGCCGCACTGATCGCGCTCGCGGCGGCCGGCGGGCGTCCGAGCGCGGCGCTCGACCTCCTGCGGCGCGGCGCGCGCTGGGCCCGCGAGCCGCCGTCGCCGAACTCCGGGTGGCCGATGGCGACGCTCGCGGCGGCGCTGTCGGTCGAACTGGCGAAGCCGGGCGTCTACGCGCTCAACCCGTCGGCGGGAGCCCCGTCTGCGGCGGAGGCGGCGCGGGGGGTTCGGGTCGTGGGCCGCGCCGGGATCCTCGCGTACGCGCTCGCGGGGGTGGTCGCGTGGCTCTGAACCTCCTCCCGGCGCTCCGCGGGGCGGTCGCCTTCCTCACGCGCCTGCCGGTCGGCGGCGACGAGCGCGCGTGGGAGGCGTTCCGGCGGACGCCCGCGGCGTTTCCGCTCGCGGGCTACCTCGTCGGCGCGATCGTCGCGCTGCCGCTCGTTCTTCCGGTTCCACCGACCGCGGCCGCGGCGCTGTACCTCGCGACGATCTACCTCGTCACCGGCGTCGCGCACGCGGACGGGCTCGCGGATCTCGGCGACGCCGCGGCGGTCCACGGCGACGCGGCGCGCAGGCGCGCGGTCCTGAAGGACTCGGCGACCGGCGTCGGCGGGGCGCTCGCGCTGGGACTGGCGCTCGTCGCGCTGGGACTGGGCGCGCTGGGGCTGGCGGGTCCGGGCGGCGTCGTCGCCTTCCGGCTCGCGGTCGCCGCCGAGGTCGGGACCAAGGCGGGGATGGCGCTCCTCGTCTGCCTCGGCGACGCGGCGCACGAGGGACTGGGGTCGAAACTCGTCGACGAGGTCAGCCCCGCGTCGCTCCCCCCGGTCGCCCTCGCGGCGCTCCCGGCGGCGCTGTTGCCGCCGTCCGGAAGCCGCGTCGCGCTCGTCGCCGCGCTGCTCGCGGGTCCGGTCGTCGCCCTGCTCGTCGGTCGGTGGGCGAAGAACCACCTCGGCGGGATTTCGGGCGACGCGCTCGGCGCGGCGAACGAACTGGGCCGCGTCGCCGCGGTCCACGCGGGGGTGATCGCGTGGACTGCCTTCTGATGTGCGGCGGCCGGGGGACGCGGCTCGACGCGGCGGTCGAAAAACCCCTCGTCGACGTCTGCGGGCGGCCGATGGTCGACCGCGTCGCGGACGCGCTCGCCGGGAGCCGGGTCGACGCGGTGTTCGCGGTCGTCTCCCCGCACGCGCCCGCGACGCGGGAGCACCTCGCCGACCGCGGACTGTCGATCCTCGACGCCCCCGGCGACGGCTACGTCGAGGACCTCGACCGCGCGCTCTCCGCGGTCGGGACGCCCGCGATCACCGTCGCCGCCGATCTCCCGCTGCTCGCACCCGACCTCGTCGACGACGCGCTCGACCGGGCGGGCGGCGACTCGCTCGCGGTCTGCGTCCCGGCGGCGCTGAAGCGGCGGCTGGGGGCGAGCGCGGATACGACGTTCGAGCGCGGGGGGCGCGAACTCGCCCCGGCCGGCCTGAACGTCGTCGCTGACACGGAGGATACGATGTACGTAAGCTACGACGCGCGACTCGCGGTGAACGTGAACAGACCGAGCGACGCGACGCTCGCGGAGGAGCTGTGCGACTGATCCTCGTCGCCGGGACGACGGCGACGGCCGCGATCGACGGGATCAGCGCCGCCGGCGCCAACCCCCGCCTGATGGCGCACACGCCGAGCGCGGACGCCGAGATCGTCGAGTACGGGCGGCCCGTCCGCGCACCGGTCGTGCCGGTCAGTCCGACGGGTTGTCCGACGCCGGCGGCGATCACCCGCGCGGCGCGGACCCTCGTCGGCTTCGAGACGCTCGTCGTCGACGGCGGCCTCGCGGAGCCGACCGGCGCGGCGACCGTCTCCGTCGGGGCGCGACCCGGGCGCGACGTGCGCGAGGCCGACCCCGTTCCGACCGCGCCCGGCGCGTTCGAGGCGGCGCGGCGGTTCGGCGAACGGCTCCCCGACGCCGAGATCGTCGTCGGCGAGACGATCCCGGGGGGGACGACGACCGCGCTCGGGATCCTCCGGGCGCTCGGCGAGGAGTGGTCCGTCTCCTCGTCGCTCCCCGAAAATCCCGGGAGCCTGAAGGCCGGGGTCGTCGCGGACGGGCTGGCCGCGAGCGGCATGTCGCCGGGCGACGCCGCGGGCGATCCCGCGCGGGCGCTCCGACGGATGGGCGATCCCGTGCTCGCGGTCGTCGCGGGCCTCTCCGTCGGCGCGCTCGACGCGGGGATCCGGGTGACGCTCGGCGGCGGCACCCAGCTCCTCGCCGCCGCGGCGCTCGTGCGCCACGCGGGCGTCGAGGCCCCGCTCTCGCTGGCGACGACCTCCTTCGTCGCCGACGACGTGCCCGACCTGCCGCTCGCGGCGGGCGCGCTCGACCTCGGGCTGACCGTCACCGATCCCGGATTCGACGGGCGCGACGAACCGGCGCTCGCGAGCTACGTCGCCGGCGAGGCGAAGGAGGGCGCGGGCATGGGCGGCGCGCTCGCGCTCGCAGACCGCGCCGGCGCGCTCCCGGAGGTCGCAGGCGAAACGCTTGACACGGTCGCTACGCTTGAAGCGGACGATGGCTCCTGACTTTCTCTCCGACGTCGGCCACGTCTCCCACGGCGGCGTCTCGGACCCCGAGGTGCTCGACTTCAGCGCCAACACCAACCCCGTCTATCCTCCCGGCACCGTCCAGGCGTACGACGCCGCCCTCTCGGCGTCGCGGCGGTACCCCGCGGACGGCTACACCGCCTACCGGACGGCCGCGGGCGACTACGTCGGCTGCGAACCGCGGCAGGTCGTCCCGACCGCCGGCGGCCTCGTGGCGATCCGTCTCGCGCTGCGCGTCGCGGTCGCCGCCGGCGACACCGTGCTCGTCCCGGAGCCGAGTTTCGGCGAGTACGACCGCGAGGTCCGCCTCCTCGACGCGGAGCCGTCGTTCGTCCCCTACGACGCGGTGCTCGACGCGGACCCCGAACCGCACGCGGCCGCCGTCGTCTGCAACCCGAACAACCCGACCGGGAACGCGTACGACGACGCGGCGCTCCGGGCGTTCGCCGAGCGCTGTCGGGACGCGGGGACGGTGCTCCTCGTCGACGAGGCGTTCCTCGACTTCACCGACCGGCCGAGTCTCGCGGGGACGTCGGGGGTCGTCGCCGCGCGGTCGCTGACGAAGATGTTCGGCCTGCCGGGACTGCGCGCGGGGTTCGCCGCGGCGACGGGGGAACTCCGCGACCGCCTCGACGCGATCCGACCCGCGTGGTCGCTCAGCACCCCCGCCGCCGACGTCGGCGTCCACTGCATGCGTCAGGGCGACTTCGTCGAGGAGACGCGGCGGCGCGTCGACGCGGAGCGCGCCCGGATACGCGCGGCGCTCGCCGACCCGTTCGACGTGCACCCGTCGGACGCGCCGTTTCTCCTCTGCGACGTCGGCGCGCGCGAGGTCGACGCCGTCGTCGACGCCGCCCGCCGTCGCGGCATCGCCGTCCGCGACGCGACGACGTTCCGCGGGCTCGACTCGCACGTCCGCGTCGCGGTGAAGCGCCCCGAAGAGAACGACCGGCTCCTCGACGCCCTCGCGCATGTTTGACGCGACGCTCCGGGACGGCGCGCTCAGGCTCCGGCGCGAGGGGACGCGCTGGCTCTCGACCGGCTACGCCGGCGGCGAGTCGCGCGGCCCCGCCGCCTACAACGTCACCGTCCCGGACGGCTGGCCGGAAACGGAAGACGAAGGAGGGGACGCGGAGGCTATCGGCGGCGAGGGAGCCGTCTCGTCTTCCGACCTCGACGGTGATGGACCGTCTCGTCCTCTCGATCTCGACGGCGACGGGCCGTCTCGCCCTCTCGACCTCGACGCGTATATCCGCCGCCGCCTCGCGCGCGCCGGCTTCGGCGAGCCGGGCCCGACGCTCCTGACCGGCGTCGAGCAGCGCCACGCCCGCCGCGCGCGCCTCGGCTCCGTCGAGGCGGTCGTCACCGCCGGGGTGTCGAACCCGGCGACGCTGCCGATGAGCCCCGGCTGCGGCGGTCCCGCCGCCGGCGCTCCCGGCGGCCGCCGCCGCGACGACGCCCGATCGTCGACGGGAGACGAGGGGGACGATGGCGGCGGGGACGACGTGGATCGGTGCCCGCCGACGGGGACGGTCAACGTCGTCCTCGGGACGACCCGCGCGCTCGCGCCCGGCGCGCTGGCGAACCTGCTCACCGTCGTCGCGGAGGCGAAGGCGGCGACGCTGCTCGCGCGGACGGGGTTCACCGGGACCACGAGCGACGCGGTCGTGGTCGGCTGCGACCCCGACGGCGAGCCGGCGGCGTTCTCCGGCAGCGCGACCGACGTCGGCACGGCGGCCCGCGCCTGCGTGCGCGACGCGCTCTCCGCGAGCCTCGACTCGCGGTACGCCGACGTTCCCCTCCCCGCGTCCGTCGCCGACGCGACCTACGGCGTCGTGACGGACGAGCGGGCGGCGGTGTCGAAGCTCTGATTCGACTCACTGCGCGGCGAACCCGCCGTCGACCAGAAGCGCCTCGCCGGTGACGAACGAGGCCGCGTCGCTCGCGAGAAACCGGATCGCGTCGGCGACCTCCTCGACGGTGCCGAGGCGGCGGAGCGGATACCCCTCCCGCGCGCGTTCGCGGGCGGCCGCCGGGTCGTCGAACGAGTCGAAGTAGTCCTCGCCGAGGCCCCCCTCGACGAATCCGGGACAGACCGCGTTCGCGCGGACGCCGCGCGGACCGGCCTCCGCCGCGACGGTCCGGGTGAAGTTCACCACCGCCCCCTTGCTCAGCGAGTACGCGCCGAGGTACGGCGAGCCGACGACCCCCGCGAGCGACGCGACGTTGACGATCGACCCCTCCCCCTGCGCCTTCATGATCGGCAGCGCTGCCGCGCACCCGTTCCACACGCCGCCGACGTTCACGTCGAGGACGGTCTCGCGCGCCGACTCGTCGACCTCCTCGACCGGATTCGGGGGTGGCCGACGCCCGCGTTGTTGACGAGCGCGTCGAGCCCCCCGTGGGCGTCGACGACCGCTTCGACGACGGCCGCGAACGCCTCGCGGTCGCGCACGTCGAGTTCGCTGAACGACGCCTCGCCGCCGGCGGCCTCGATCCGTTCGACCGTCTCCGCGCCGCCGTCCGCGTCGACGTCCGCCGCGACGACGCTCGCGCCGCCCTCGGCGCACCGCTCCGCGGTCGCTCGGCCGATCCCCGACGCCGCGCCCGTGACCAGCACCGCCTTGTCGTCCAGTCGCATGGGCGAACGTCGGGGCCGAGTGACGTAACTTCTCGGGGAGGGGAACGTCTCCGACTCTGTGCGGCGCTCCCGGCGACTCACCCGTCGAGGTCGGCGGCGTCGAGCACCTCGTACGCCACGTGGCGCTCGCGGAGCTGATCCGCGTGGGCGGGGAGGTCGCCGGCCGCGACGAGAAGGAGCACGCGGAGGCCGCGGGTCGCCGCCTCCGCGACGGCGGGGGCGGTCGCAAAGTGGACGTCGGGTTCGCGGTTGGCCGCGCGGGCGGCGGCCAGCGCCTCCACGCCGGCGGCCGCGAGGAGGTCGTGTCGTTCTAACTGCTCGCGGAGCGCGCCGGGCGCGAGCGCGGCGCTCCCGCCGTCGCGGACGCCCGGGACGACGATCACCGTGACCGAGCCGGGATCGAAGTCGAGCAGGCCCTCGAAGTCCGAGACGCCGACGTCCCGCCCCGCGTCGGCGTCGGTGACGGCGACGGCGGTCGCCCCCGGCCCGCCCCCCGGCGTCGCGTGGAGCGCGCCGTCGCGCATCGAGAGCGAGACCGTCTCGCCCTCCTCGATCGACTCGCCCGCGAGCGCGGTCTCGATCTCGACCTCGCCCACGACCTCCGTCGAGACGTAGTCGGTGAAGCGCCGGAGGTCCTCCGTCCGCGAGATGAGCCAGTCGATCCCCTCCTTCGTCACCTCGTAGCGCCCGCGGCCGCTCGTCTCGACGTACCCGCGATCAACGAGCGCGCGGACGTACTCGCTGACCGCCTGGGCCGTGATGCCGACGGCGTCCGCGACCTCCCGCTGGCTGACCGCGGGCTGGCGCTCCGCGAGCTCGACGAGGATCTGGTAGCTGGTCGCGTCCCGCTTGCTCCGCAACACGTCCGGTTCGCGGTCCTCCGGCGGCATGTGGCCCTCCTTCCATAGCCCCCGACAAGTAAGTTGGCCTTTTTCGCGGGTAGGGTTGTCCTCCAGCCGCCTCCCCCGCGATCCCTGAAACCTCGGTTGCTCTAGAACAACCAAAATTGTTTTGTCCTCAACCGCGGTTGTGATACCCGATGTCACGAATCCGACTTCCGCACGACGCCAAGGCGGGGCCGACGAAACCGGAGGTGCGATCGGTGACGCTCGGAAAGCTCGCGCTCACCCCCGATGACCACTTCGTCGAGGTGGGTTCCTGCACGGGCGCGGTGACGATCGAGGCCGCGCGGTCGGCGGGGCGGGTGACCGCCCTCGAACGCAAATCGGAGCGGCTGGCGGTGACCGAGAAGAACCTCGACGCGAACGGCGTCGAGGGCGTCACTCTCCGCGAGGCGGAGGCGCCGGACGGGTTGCCGGACGACGCCGACGCGCTGTTCCTCGGGGGGAGCCGCAACTACGAGGCGGTGCTCGACCACGCGGTCGAGACGGGCGTCGCGCGCGTGGTGATGAACGTCTCTCGGCTCGAAGTCGCCGGCGCGGCGACCGCCGCGTTCCGCGAGCGCGACCTGCTGGACGAGGTCGTCCAGCTCCAGGTGAGCCGCGGGTACGAGCTGGCCGGCGCGACGAGCTTCGACGCGGGAAACCCGGTGTACGTGCTCGTCGGCGGCGTCGGCGACGGGGGTGCGACGTGACCCTGTACGGCGTCGGACTCGGTCCGGGCGACGCGGGCCTCGTGACGGTGCGCGGGCGGGAGGCGCTCCGGCGGGCAGACGTGGTGTACTCGCCGGGGCGGCTCTCGCGGGCGGTCGCGCTCGATCACG
>NZ_SDIC01000004.1 GCF_004116405.1 Halegenticoccus tardaugens
CGGGCTACGACGTGACGTTCGGCCGACGGCTGTTCATGGAGCACGGCGAGACGATCGTCACCGACGACCCCGCGGAGCTCGCCGACCGCGACTACTACACCCTCGCGTACGCCGAAAAGCGCGACCTCGACGCGTCGTCGGCGACGGCGGCGTTCCTCCGCGACGACGAAGAGATCGACGGGGATCGGGAGGGACGGCCGGACCGCGTCGCGCCGTCTCCGACCGGGGAGGGTGACGGGGGCGCGTGGGCACCCGGCGCGTCCGACGCCGACGACCGCGGTCCGACCTCGGACTCCTCGCCTGCGGCCGCGTCCGCGGGCGGGTTCGCGGCCGAGGAACGCGCCGCGGGCGAGTCCTGCGGCGACCCGGAGGGCGAGCGATGACCGACGCCGACGCGGACCCGCAGGCGGCGATCGACGCGCGGGGCGAGCGGCGGGCGCGCGAGCGCGACCCGCGCGTCGACGAGCTCTCGGCCGGTGATTCCCAGGAGGGCATCCCGTTCGTCGGCGCGGGACCGGGCGATCCCCGCCTGCTGACCGTCGCCGGCAGGGAGCTGCTGGCGGACGCCGACCTCGTCGTCCACGCGGGATCGCTCGTCAACAGCGAACTCCTGGACGCCTACTGCGCCGACGCCGAGACCGTCACTTCCGTCGGCAAGGACCTGGAGGAGCTGGTGCCGCTGATGCGCGACGCCTACGAGGACGGCCGGTCGGTCGTCCGGCTCCACAGCGGCGACCCGGCGATCTACGGCGCGGCGCTGGAGCAGATGGACGCGCTCGAACACGCGGGCGTCCCGACGTACCTCGTCCCCGGTGTCACCTCGGCGTTCGCCGCGAGCGCGACGCTCCGGACGCAACTGACGCTCAACGAGGTGGCGAACCACGTCGCCTTCACTCGACCGCGGGGGCGGACGCTGAGCGAGGCGGAGGATCACGTGAGCGAGTTCGTCGGCATGGGCGACGTGACGACCTGCATCTACCTCGGGACGCACGCCGTCGCCGAGACGATGGACCGCCTCCTCGCGGACGGCCACGACCCGGACACGCCGGTCGCGGCGGTGTACCACGCGTCGTGGCCCGACGAGGACGTGATCGAGGGGACGATCGAGACGATCGGCGAGCGCGTCGAGGCGGCCGGCTACCGCGCCTCGGCGATGGTCATCGTCGGCGAGGCGGTCACCGGTGCCGGCTACGAGCGATCGTACCTGTACGGCGACTGGGCGAACCGCGGCGCGGACCGAACCGACGCGAACGAGACGAGAACGGAGAGTGACTGACGTGAGCACGGACGACGACGCGACGGACGGGACGAGCCGAGCGAACGTAGACGAAGCGAGCGGCCGCGACGGCACCGCCGGAAGCGACGGCTCCGGCGGGGGCGGCGGTCACTGCAGCGCGCCGGACAGCGACGGCGAGGTGGCCGAGGAGATCGCGGTCGTGAGCTTCGAACGGAAGCTGGACACCGCGGCGGAGATCGTGGCCGGCATCGGCGACCGCTACCGGGCGATCGACGTGATCGAGTACCACGGCGACGTGTTCGAGGAGCACTGGGGCGAGTACGACTGCTTCGTCGGGCTGATGGCGAGCGGCATCGCGATGCGGAAGACCGCGCCCCTCCTCGACGACAAGTGGGAGGACCCCGCGATCGTCGTGATCGACGAGGCGCTGACGTGGGCGATCCCGATCACGGGCGGCCACCACGGGGCGAACCAGGTCGCGGAGGACCTCGCCACGCTCGGCGCGGTTCCCGCGATGACGACCGCCTCGGAGGCGGCGGGCAAGCAGGGCGTCGAAAAGCGGGCGAAGGCGCTCTCGGCGCACGTCGTCAACGGCGGGTCGACGGTCGCGACGAACCTCGCGGTGCTGAACGACGAACTCGGACCCGTCGCCCGACTCGACGGCCCGCGCGCCGTCCTCGTCGGCGACGACGTGACGGTCCTCAAACGGAACGGGGAGCCTGGCGTGGTGATCGGGACGGGCAGCGTCGCCGGCGCGGGGGAGGCGCAGTTCCTCGACGCGTGGAACGACGCGCTCGCCGCGGCGGCCGCCGACTGGGATGACGTGGAGTTCGTCGCGACGGGGACGCGAAAGGCCGACGAGGAGGGGCTGCTCGCGGCGGCAGAAGCGCGCGGCGTCGGCGTCGTCGCCTTCGACCGCGAGACACTCCTCGACTTCGAGGGCCCGACGCCGTCGCGCTCGAAGGAACTCATCGGCTGGCCGGGCGTCGCGGAGGCGAGCGCCCTCGCCGGCGGGCGCGAGCACGAACTCGTCGTCGAGAAGCGCCGCCACGAGAACGCCGTCACGGCGGCGGTGGGACGATGAGCGCGGACGAGGTATCCGCGGCGAGCGCCACCGCCGATCTCGGCACGCTGTACGTCGTGGGCATCGGTCCCGGTCTGCCGCACGCGATGACACAGCGAGCGAAGGACGTCGTCCGGACCGCCGACTGCGTCATCGCCTCGAACCTGTACCAGCGCTTCCTCCGCCGCGACGGGACGCTGCCGCCGAAGGAGGCGGTCGCGGACGGCGGCGTCGCGACGCGCGGGGACGGCGGGACGCAGGAGATCGTTCGCTCGTCGATGGGCCGGCAGGTCGAACTCGCCCGGGAGGCGTTCGAGCGCGTCCGGGCGGGGCAGGACGTCGCGCACGTCTCCGGCGGCGATCCCAACGTGTACGGCAAGTCCGACCTGCTGTTTCTGATGGCGGAGGAGGAAGGGGCGACGGACGTTCCGATCGAGGTCGTCCCCGGCGTCACGGCGGCGCTCGGCGGGGCCGCGAACCTCGGCGCGCCCCTGTCGAACGACTTCTGCACCGTCTCGCTGTCGGACAAGTGGCGCGGCTGGGACGAGATCGAAGAGAAGCTTCGCGCCGCGGCGATAAGCGGCTTCGTCGTCGTCCTCTACAACTGCTGGCGGGACTACGAGCGCGCGATCGAGGTCCTCCGCGAGGAGCGCGCCGACGACGTCCCGGTCGCCATCTTCAACGACGCGAGCAGGGGCGACGCGGGCCGGAATCTCGACGGCGAAACCCACACCCTGACGACGCTCGGCGAGGCGACGGCGCACGACGAGGAGGTCGGCGGCATGGGCACGTCGATCCTCGTCGGCACCCACGAGACGCGCGTCTGGCGAAACGACCACAGCGAGTACCTCGTCACCCCGCGCGGCGGGCGTGACGTCGACGACTTCTGACACCCATGAGCACCGAAGACACCGCGGAGACGGCGGAATCGAACGCGAACGAAACGACGGGCGAACCGAACGCGGAGCGCGAGACGGAACCGCGCGCCCGCTGCGGCGGGGCGCGCGACGGTTCGACGGCCGGGTCGAACGCGGCGTCGAAGACGAACTCTGAGTGCGGCGCGGCGGGCGACGAGTCGGCGTCGACGTCGACCTGCGGCGGGTCGAGTTCCGCGACGGACACGTCGGCCCCGGAGTGCGGCGCGTCGGCGAAGAAGGCGACGACGGCGGAGCGCGTCGGCTCGACGGTCGACGACTTCGATGGCGACCCCGGACGGCTGGTCGCGGTCGGCCTCGGACCGGGTCGACCGGACGGGATGACCGCACGCGCACGCGCAGCCCTGCTCTCGGCCGAGCACATCGTCGGCTACACGACGTACATCGATCTCCTGCCAGACGAGATCACGGAGGCCGCGGCGGCGCTGTACGACACGCCGATGTGCGGCGAGGTCTCCCGGACGGAGGAGGCGGTCGACCGGGCGCTCGCGGGCAACGACGTCGCCATCGTCGGCAGCGGCGACCCGAACGTGTACGCGCTCGCTGGGCTGGCGCTGGAGATCCTCGAATCGAAGGGCGCGACGGCGTCGATGGTCGACTTCGAGGTCGTCCCCGGCGTCCCCGCGGCCCAGTCGTGCGGTGCGCGGCTGGGCGCGCCGCTCGTGAACGACACCGTGAGCGTCAGCCTCTCGGATCACCTGACGCCGATGGCGGAGATCGAATCGCGGCTGCACGCCGTCGCGGGCGAGGGCTTCACCGTCGCCATCTACAACCCCTGGAGCAGAAAGCGCAGGGAGAACTTCGAGAAGTGCTGCGAGATCCTGCTCACCCACCGCGATCCCGACACGCCGGTCGGGATCGTCCACGGCGCGGGCCGCGAGGACGAGCGAGCCGAGTTGACGACGCTCGGCGAACTGGCGGACCTCGGCGAGACCGACCTGATCGACATGACGACGACCGTCCTCGTGGGCAACGAGGAGACCTACGTCTGGGACGGGCGGATGGTCACCCCGCGCGGGTACGAGCGCAAGTACGACTACTGAGATGTACGAGATCGAACTCGACAGGGGGGCGTGCGAGGGCATCTTCGCCTGCCTCGTCCGCGATCCGCGGTTCGTCGAGGCGGCGGACGGCCTCGCGGCGATCGAGACGGACGGAGGAGAAGCGACCGACGGAGAAACGGATGGGGGAGAGTCGAAAAACGGGGAAACGGCCGGCGGGAAGGGTTCGGACGGAGCCGAACCGGAAACGGCCGACGGGGTCGACCGACGGATCGTCGCCCGCTTCGACGACGACCGGCTCGACGAGGCCCGCCGGGCGGCCGCCGCCTGTCCAGTCGGTGCGATCGCCGTCGCGGAGGTGGAGCGATGAGCGGCACCGACGGTCCCGGCGAACCGCGGGACGGCACCCGGAGCCCGCCGGCGGATCTGCTCTCGCGGCACCCCGAGACGGCGTACTTCTGGGGCCGCGCGATCGGCGACGGCTCGGTCTCGGCGGACGCCGTGCGGATCCGCGCGCGGGACGAGACGGCGGCCCGGCGGCTGTCGGCGATCGCGGGCGGCGCGCGCGTCGACCACCGGATCCGCGAGCGGTCGTTCGCGCACGACACCGCCGTCACCCGCGTCGAGGACGAGTACCTCGTGCAGGTCATCGCCCCCGCTCTCGGTGAACGCGTGAGCGCGGCTTTCGGGCTCCCGATCGACGACGACCCCGGTGGCTACCGGCTGGACGCCCTCGCCGCGCACGACCGGCAGTTGCTCCGCGGGCTGCTGGAGGGCTGCGGGACGGTCTGCTTCAAGGAGTCGACCGGCGGCCTCGGCGTCTCGTTCGTCCACGAACTGCGGTTGCTCCGCAAGGTTCGCGGCCTGCTCGACGCCCGCCCCGTCTCGATCGAGACGACGGAGCCGGCGGCGGCGTCCGGCGATCGCTACTGGTTCAGCGTCGCCGACGCGGACGCCCCGGCGTTCGCCGAGTGGGTGTACGAGGGGAGCGAGGAGAGCGGCCTGTTCGCCCCGAGCAGACGGCGGAAGCTCCGCCGAAGCGTCGAGCGGGCGACCGCGGACCGCGAGGGCGACCCGGCCGCGGAGGCGCGGCGGTGAGCCGCGCGAACGACACGCCCGACGCCGGCTCGCCCGCGGACGAGGCGGTCCTCCTCGTCGGGCACGGGTCGCGCCGCGAGCGATCGAACGAACAGGTTCGGTCGCTCGCCGCAGCTCTCGAAGGTCGGCTCGGACTTCCGGTCGACGCGGGCTTTCTCGAACTCGCGGAACCGTCGATCCCCGACGCGATCGCGGGGCTCGCCCCCGCGGCGTCGACCGTGACGGTCGTCCACCTCTCGCTTTTCGCCGCGAGTCACGTCAAGACGGACGTTCCGCTGGCGGTGCGGCGGGCGCGCGAGGCGCACCCGGGGCTCTCGCTGTACAACGGGGCGCACCTCGGGATCCACCCGGCGATCGTCGATCTCCTCGACGACCGCGCGGTGGCAGTCGAGCGCGCGCTCGACGTCGAGCGCGGGGAGGAGTCGGTCGCGGTCGTCCTCTGCGCCCGCGGGTCGAGCGACCCGGACGCGAACGGCGACGCACACAAGCTCGCGCGCCTGCTGTACGAGGGGCGCGACTTCGCCGCGGTCGAGACGGCGTTCGTCGGCGTCACGGAGCCGCGTCTCGACGGGGCGCTCCACCGCGTCGCCAAACGGCGGCCAGACGCGGTCGTCGTCCTCCCGTACATGCTCGGTGACGGCGTGCTGACGGAGCGCGTCCGCGAGACGACGGCCGACTTCGACGCGTCGTACCCCTACGCCGCCGCCGCCGCCGGCGACCCGCTCGGGACCGACGAACGCCTGCTCGACGCCCTCGCGGACCGCTGGCGGGAGGCCCGAACCGGGAGCGTCGAGATGTCGTGCGACACGTGCAAGTACAAGGTCGACCTCGACGGCTTCGAGGACGACCGCGGCGGCGCGCGGGCGATGCTGCGCGCGCTGACGCACGAGGGGGCGCACGCCGACCGCACAGACGTGGACGACGAACCGCACGCCCACGACGCCCCGGAGAAGCACGTGGCCGTGTGCACGAACCGGACCTGCGCCGGGGACGGCTCGCCGGCCGTGCTCGAACGGCTCCGGCAGGCCGCCCGCGACTCCGACGCCTGCGACGCCCGGATCACCCGCAGTTCGTGTCTCGGCCGGTGCGGCGACGGGCCGATGGTCGCGGTGTACCCCGACGGCGTCTGGTACGGGGGCGTCGACCCCGCGGACGCCGATCGAATCGTCTCGTCCCACCTCGACCGGGACCGAATCGTGAGCGACATCGTCGACGGGATACTGTAACCATGAGCTGTCACGAACTCGAAGCGGTACGACTCGGACTGATGAACGTCCTCGGCGTCGAGGACAGGAGCGCCCGCGAACACGCGAAATCGGAACTGGAGGGTCACCTCGACGGCCCGATCGAGGGGTTGGCCGAGGCCGACTCGCTCGCGGCCCTCCGGCGGCACCTCGACGCCGCGCTCGTCGACCTCGAATCGGAAGTCGCCGGGACGGAGCCGACCGATCCGGAGTACGACTACCTCCGCGGGCGGCTCGTCGCCGTCCGCGACGCGGAACTGGCGCTGGATCGCCTCGCCGACCACGGTGCCGGCGTCCTCGACGGACTGGGCGAGACGCACGGCGCGCTCCACGAGGTCTTCCCCGCCGATGAGTGACATCTCACCGATGCGTGACGCGCTCGACGCTCGAACCGTCGTGCTCGGCGATGTGACGCCGGCTCGCTCCCGGCACGGCGGCCGGCGATCGAGCGTCCTCCTGACCGAGGACCTCGTCGCCGTCGGCACCGCCGACGGGGCCGTCCGGGCGTTCGACCCGGAATCGCTCGAACCGCGGTGGTCGGTCCGGCGGGACGAGTTGGGCGAGTCGCAACGCGAACGCGACGGCGGAAGCTCGCGCGAACGCGGCGGCGACGACGAACGCGGCGGTGACGGGGGCGCGTCGAACCGCGCCGCCGGCGGCGCGATCGTCGCCCTCGCGTCCCTCGACGGCACCCTCGTGGTCGGCGAACGCGGCCCCCGCGGCCTCGTCAGCGCGCTCGACGCCCGGACGGGCGCGTTGCGCTGGCGCTACGAGACCGCCGCGGACGTGGGAGAGGCGTCCGGCGGCGGCCGGTTCGGACTCCCGTTCGTCGCCGACGCGCGGTCCGCCGACGGTCGCGCGTTCGTCGCCGCGCGCCGCTACGACCGCTCGGGCGGCGACCGCTCGTTCCGGAGCGTCGTGTACGCCTTCGAGCCCGACGGGACGGTCGCGTGGCGGTACGAGAACGACGCCTCGCCGGTGAGCCTCGACGTCGGGGACGGGCGGGTCGCGGTCGCGTACAACCGCTGTCCCGGCGAGCACGCGGACGGTCTCGTCGTCCTCGACGCCGACGCCGGCGACGTCCGCGCGCGGTGGGATCCGCCGGGCGACGGCGAGCGCCGGGTCGGCGACGCGTCGCTGTTCGACGGCGGAGTCGCCGTCGCGAGCCACGCCGATTACCGCGGCTACGCGCTCGATACCGACCGGCTGGAGGCGGCGCGCGGTCGGGCGGGCGGCCCGGTAGACGACCCGGTCCAGGCGACCGACGGCGAGGGGACCCGATCGACCGACGAGGATTCGATCCGGTGGAGCGTCCCGCTCGGGATCGAGACGCCGACCGACGGCGAGACGCTGTACGCGTACCCGAACCACGTTCGCGCGGCGGGCGGCAGGATCGCCTTCCTCACCGGCAACACCTACTCGACGGCGGGCCGGGAGACCGACCGCCGGCACCCGGACGAGCACGCCCTCTCGGGGTACGATCACGACGGCGAGCGGCGGTGGTCGGTCTCGGTCGGCGGGTTCGCGACCGAACTCGCGGCCGACGGCGACCGGCTGGCGGTGCCGTGCGCGCAGCACTTCCGGTCCCGCGACCCCGAGGTCCACGGGCTCCGGCTGGCGACTCTCGAAGACGGAGCTGGCGAGGCGGTTTCGACGGACGGCGTCGTGACGGCCGCCGCCCTCGCGGACGGCCGCGTCGCGGCCGTCGAAGAACCCGTCGTCTACCACGACGAGGGCGTCGAACGCGGCGCGTACCGGCTCCTCGTCGCGACGGTCGACTGACTCGTCGCTTCCACCCTCTCCCCTCAAAAAAGCGCGCGTCCCTTCACAGCGGCGCGCCGCGGTCGGCGTCGGTGCCTCCGTCGAGGTCCGCCGGTCCCTCGCGGGCGCTCAGCAGGGCGAACCCGCCGGCCAGCGCGGCCCACAGGCCCAGTTGCCCGACGATCACGACGCCGGCGTACGCGAGTGTGAACGTCGCCGGCGCGGGCGTCGTCGCCCCCACGGGCGGCGCGAGCGCCGCACCGACGACGAGCGCCGCGAGCGGACACGCGGCCACGACGGCGGCCACTCCGACGTCTCGGCCGGCGCGCGAGAGCCGACGGTACGTCGCCAGCGAGAGCGCGCAGGCGAGCGCGCCGGCGACCATCATCCCCGCGTAGACCGCGAGCCGCGCGTCGGTGCCGAGCGCCCACGTCGTCCCCGGCGGCCGCGGAGGCAGCGCGAGCCACGGCGCGCCCGAGGCGACGACGAAGCCCGCCACGCCCAGCAGAGAGCTCCTCGTCGCCCCTCGGCTCGGAAGCGCCGGCTCGAACAGGTAGTACGCGACCCCGAACGCGCCGCCGAGGAGCACGCCCCAGAGGAGCCCCCCCGCGACGTCGGGAGCGGCGGCGACGAGGTCGACGGTCGCGCGTCCGGTAGCCGCGCCCTCGTGCGCGTGGTGCGCGTGACCGTGCTCGTTCGCGGCCTCGTACCCCTCCGCGACCGCGATCAGGGGCCCGGCGACGAACGCGACGAACAGGCCGTAGCCGGCCCCCGCCGCAGTCCCGGCGGCGAGCCCCCGCCGCAGGTACGCGAACATCAGTGGCAGACCACGCCCGCGGCGTGTCTGAAGTCGTGCAGGGACTCGTGGGCCATCGGCGCTTGCAGGAACAGCAGCGCGAAGCCGAGGGCGGCCGCGAGCCCGATCACCATCGCCGTCTGGACGGGCGTGAGCGTCGTTCCGGCGCGTGCGATTCGATCCGTAACCGTGTCTGTGGTGGTCGTCATCGAAACTCAAGTTGATTAGAAAACAATCTTGATTGTAAAACTATCGGGGACGGCACCGGACCCCTCTATCGGGAGGGCGATTCGTCGACCGCGGCGCGTCGCGGATCGCCCTCGGCTCCTCGGCGCGCCCGGTCGACGGCCGCGTCCACGCGCTCCGTCGACAGCGCGGACAGCGGCACGCGCTCGCCGCCGGTGCGTTCGACGACGTCCGCCACGAGACCCGCGCCGTCGTTGCCGGCGTCCACGACGACGACGTGCGCCTCCCGTTCGGCGAGCGTCCGGGCGGCGGCGCGCGTCTCGGCCGTCGGGCTGTCACTCGCGTTCGCGCGTCCGTCGGTGACGAGGACGACGACGCCGGCCGTCGGGGCGGCGCGATCGAGCACCTCGGCGGCGGTTCGGAGGCCGGCCGCCAGCGGCGTCCGGTCGCCGGTCGGCAGCTCCTTCAGGTGGCGGGCCGCGAGGTCGACGCTGCCGGTCGGCGGGAGCACCACGGCGGCGTCGTCGCCGGCGAAGGCGACCATCGACACCGCGTCGCGACGCTCGTAGGCGTCGCGGAGGAGGTCGAGGGCGATCCCCTTCGCCGCCCGCATCGCCGGCCGCATGGAGGCGCTCGCGTCCACCGCGAACACGACGAGCGCCTCGGCGGTCCCCTCGCGGATCGACCGCCGCAGGTCGCGTTCGCCGACGCGATCCGCGCCGCGCGCCGCGGCCGCCCGCACGGACGCCGCGGCGTCGATCGCTCCCGAATCGGACCCCTCCGCTCGCTCCGTTCGAACGCGCGGTCCGTCGGCGCTCGGGGACGGTGACGCGCGGACCCGTCGACCCGACGCGGCGGATCCGTCGCCCCGATCCGACGCGTCGCGGGCGATCACGGGCGCGACCCCGTCGCCGACCCCCGCCCGCGACTCCCCCGGAACGATCGGCGTCGCCGGCTCCGCGTCGTCGTCTGAACCCTCTCGGCCGTCGTCTCTTTCTCCCTCTCCGTCGGCCATCGATTCCTTCCGGTCGGCCGTTTCTCCTTCTCCGCCGGTTCCCACTCCTCCGTCGCCGTCGACGCCGCCGCCCTCGTCGCGGGCGCCGTCCCCTCCGTCGGACCCGCACCCGTCCGGTCCGTCCGACCCGCCGGTCCCGTCCTTCCGACCGTCGACACCGTCGTCCCGCCCCGGTTCGTCGCCCCCGCTCCCGTCGCCCCGGCCGTCGCCTTCTCCGTCGTCGCCCTCACCGTCCGCGCTCCCCTCGTGCTCGGCCGCGTTCGCCCCCTCGTCGCCGCCCGCGTCGTCCCCGTCACCCGTTCCGTCCTCGCCGAAGTGGTCGTCGACGATCGACTCCGCGTCGGGTGCGTCATCGAAGGGCGTCGAGCGGAGGCGGTGCGGGAGCGCGAACGCCGCCGCCTCGCGGAGGTCCGACTCGACGACGGTCGTCCGGCCGGCGAGCGCGGCGAGCGTCATCGCCGCGCGCGCCGCGGCGATGTCGGCGCGGTGGCCCTCGACACCGGCGTCGCGGCAGAGCTCGGCGATCTCGCGGCGGAACTCCGGCGCGATCGTCACGTCCGGGCGGCGCTCGCGGGCCGCCAGCAGTCGGTCGCGCCACTCGGCGGTTCCCCTCGTCTCCTCCCCGTCCGCCCCCGCCGAGTCGAGGCCGAGCGCGCGGTCGATCACGGCGACCCGGTCGTCGAGGTCGCGACAGCCGGTCACGGACGCCTGGAGGTCGAAGCGGTCGCGGAGCTGCGGCCGGAGATCGCCCTCCTCCGGGTTCATCGTCCCGACGAGGGTGAACGCGGCGGGGTGGGCGACGCTCACCCCGTCGCGCTCGACGCGGTTGACGCCGCCCGCCGCGGCGTCGAGCAGCACGTCGACGAGGTGGTCGTCGAGGAGGTTCACCTCGTCGACGTAGAGGATTCCGCGGTTGGCCCGGGCGAGGAGTCCCGGCTCGAAGTTCGCCTCCCCGGCGAGCGCGTCGGAGACCGAGAGCGTCCCGACCACGCGGTCGCGGGTCGCCCCGAGCGGCAGGGTCACGAGCGGAACCGGCCGCGACTCGATCGGAGGATCGGACCGCCCGCGGCAGTCGACGCACTGGCCTCCCGGGTCGTCCGGCGGGCAGCCGAACGGACAGTCGGCGATCGCCCGCTGCTCGGGGAGGAGGTCGACCAGCCCCCAGACCGCCGTCGACTTCGCCGTTCCCTTCTCGCCGCGGACGAGCAGCCCCGACAGCCCGTCGTCCGCGACGACCGCCAGCAGCGCCCGCTTGAACGCCTCCTGTCCGACGATGTCGCCGAACGACACCGGCACCGCCGAGTCGCTTTGCTCCCCAGCGTGCCCTCGGCTCGCTTCGCTCGCCGAGGACGCCGACAGGTTTTTGCCGTCCCGTAAATCAACCATACTTGCACTAATCACAATAGAGGTTTAACAACGTTATGCCACTCATCGGACTGTACACCGCGACCGAGAACGAACTGGGGGCGGTGCAGGCGGCCGCGTCGGCGGTGGAGACGGACCTGACCGTCAGATCGTCGTCCGACCTGGACGACCCGACCGACGCCGAGGCGTTCGTGGACGAACTCGTCGACGCCGACGCCGTCGTCCTCTGGCTCCACGGCGGCGAGGACAGCATGCCCGGATACGACCGCGCCGTGGCGCGCCTGCGCGAGGCGGGCGTCCCGCTGGTCGTGAAGTCGACCGGCGACGCCTTCGCGTTCGAGGACACGAGCGTCCCCGACGACGACCGCGACCGGGTGTACGAGTACTTAGAGCGCGGCGGCAGGACCAACGTCGCCAACTGCGTGCGCTTCCTTTCGAGCCGGTACGCCGACGGTGCGGCGCGCGCCGAGGGAGGCGACGCGTCCCCCGACTACGACGACCCGGTCGCGCTCCCGACCGAGGGCGTCTACCACCCGGACCACCCCGGCGCGAGCGCCGAGGAGCTTCGTGCGGCGCACGATCCGGACGCCCCGACGGTCGGGATCTGGTTCTACGAGTCCCACTGGACCCACGAGAACGTCCGGTACGTCGACGCGATGGTACGGGCCGTCGAGGCGCGGGGCGCGAACGCGCTGCCGGCGTTCTGCAACCCCGTCACCGACGACGGCGAGGGGAAGGACGCCGAGTGGACCGCCGAGAACCTCTTTTCGATCGACGGCGAGCCGGTCGTCGACGCCGTCGTCTCGTCGTTCATGTTCTCGCTGTCGATGGCGGAGCGCGGCCGGGACGCGAGCGACGAGGGCGAGCGCGCCGGGGAGGTGTTCCTAGACCGGCTGGGCGTCCCCGTGCTCCAGGCGATCACGACGATGCGGTCGCGCTCGCGGTACGAGGCGAGCGACGCCGGCGTGATGGGGTTCGAGCTGGCGCTGTCGGTCGCGCTCCCGGAGTTCGACGGAAACGTCATCACGCACCCCGTGAGCGGCAAGGAGCGCACCGAGGACGCGGCCGGGATCGGCAGCGTGCCGAAGGCGCACTTCCCGATCGAAGACCGCGTCGACCACGTCGCCGGGCTGGCGGTGAACTGGGCGCGTCTCCGGCACCTGCCGAACGAGGACGCGCGCGTCGCGGTCGTCCTCCACAACTACCCGCCGAGCGACGACGGCATCGGGACGGCGTTCGGGCTGGACAGCCCGGCGAGCGCCGCGAACCTCCTCGACGAACTGGCCGCGCGCGGCTACGATCTGGGCGGCGAGCGCCCGGAGAGCGGGCAAGCGCTCGTCGAGCGGCTGACCGCCCAGCTCACCCTCGACGACCGCTGGGTCGCCCCCGAGGACGTGCGCGAGTTGAGCGTCGACGTCGTTCCCCCGGATCGATACCGCGAGTGGTTCGCGGCCGCGGACGAGCGGTTCCGCGAGCGCGTGCTCGACGAGTGGGGCGAGCCGCCGGAGCGACCCTTCGCCGTTCCGGGCGTCGAGTTCGGGAACGTCCTCGTCACGGTGCAGCCGCCGCGCGGGTTCGGGATGGACCCCTCGAAGGTGTACCACGACTCCGACCTCCAGCCGCCGCACGACTACGTCGCCTTTTACGCGTGGCTCCGGAAGGCGTTCGAGGCCGACGCCGTCGTCCACCTCGGCACCCACGGTAGCCTCGAGTGGCTCCCCGGAAAGACCGTCGGGTTGAACGGCGAGAGCGCCCCCGACGCGCTCGTCGACGACCTCCCGAACGTCTACCCGTACATCGTCAACAACCCCGGCGAGGGGACGCAGGCGAAGCGGCGCTCGTACGCCGCGATCGTCGACTACCTCACCCCGCCGATGCGCGACGCGGGGACGTACGACGAGCTGGCGGAACTCGAAGAGCTGGCGAGCCGCTACCGCGCGGCCGGCGAGACGGCCGCGAGCGGCGACGGCGGCGCGGAACTCGAACGGCTCCTCCGGGAGACGGTCGAGGAGCTGGACCTCGGGGTCGAACTGGGGGTCCGGGGGGACGAGGCGGCGAACGCCGTCGAGGTCGACGAGGATGAGGCGGTGCTCACCGCCGAAGTCGACGAGGATGAGGCGGTGTCCACCGCCGAAGTCGAAACGGACGAACTCGTCGAGCGCATCCACGAGTACCTCACCGACGTGAAGACCACGCAGATCCGGATGGGGCTGCACACGATGGGCGAACCGCCCGAGGGCGAGCGCCTCGTCGAGTACCTCGTCGCGCTCACCCGCCTCGAAAACGCGGGCGCGCCGAGCCTCCGGGCGTCCGTCGCGGGCGCGCTCGGCGTCGACTACGGGCGGATGCTGGAGGAGCCCGGCGCGTACGACGAGGCGCTCTCGATGACCTACGCGGAGGCGGCGGACGAGGTGTACGGGACGTGTCTCGACCTCGTCCGGACGCTCGCCGAGCGCGACTTTGACGTGCCCGAGTCGGAGGCGGAGGCCGGACCGGACGACGAGGTGAACCTGAACCTGCTCGTCGTCGACGTCGACCCGCTCGGCGACGCCCGGGCGAAGCGCGGCGCGCACGACGACCTCCGCGGGGCGCTCCGGTTCGTCTGCGAGGAGGTCGCCCCGCGCGTCCGGGGCGCGAGCGCGGAGACCCCGCGGACGGCCGACGCGCTCTCGGGCGCGTACGTCCCGCCGGGCGGCAGCGGCGCGCCGACCCGCGGCGGCGTCGACCTGCTCCCGACGGCGCGGAACTTCTACACGCTCGACCCCCGGAAGGTGCCCGCGCGGAGCGCCTGGCGCGTCGGCCGCGAGGTCGCGGAGGGGATCGCGACGCGGCATTACGACGAGCGCGGGGAATACCCCGAGGAGGTCGGCGTCGTCGCGTGGGGGACGCCGACGGTGCGCACGCGCGGAGAGACGATCGCGCAGGTGCTCGCGCTCTTGGGCGTCGAGCCGGTCTGGACGGACGCCGGCCGGGTCGACGACGTCGAACCGATCCCGCTCTCCGACCTCGGTCGCCCCCGGATCGACGTGACGACGCGCGTCTCCGGGCTGTTCCGGGACGCGTTCCCGGCCGCCGCGAGCGTCGTCCACGACGCCGTCGAAGCGGTCGTCGACCTCGACGAGCCGCACGAGATGAACTACGTGAAAAAGCACGTCGAGGAGGAGGAGGCGCGGCTCGAAGCCGAGGGGGCAGAGCCGGCCGAGGCGGCGACGGCCGCCCGTCACCGCGTGTTCACGACCAAGCCGGGGGGCTACGGCGCGGGGACGAACAAGGCGGTCGACGAGGGCAACTGGGACGACCGGTCCGACCTCGCGGCCGTCTACGTCCGGTGGGGCGGGTACGCGATGGGCAAGCGCGGGACCGTCACGGACGCCCACGACGCGTTCGAGCGCCGCCTCGGGAGCGTCGAGGCGACCGCGAAGATCGAGGACACGATGGAGCAGGACGAGTTCGACTCCTCGGACTGGTACGCCTTCCACGGCGGGTTCATCTCCGCGGTCGGCGAGATCGCCGGCGAGGAGCCGGCCTCCTACGTCGGCGACTCCTCGGACCCGGACGACGTGACGGTGTACACGAACGAGGAGAAGGTGCGCAAGGCGATGCGCGCCCGCGTGCTCAACCCGGACTGGCTCGACAGCATGGAAGAGCACGGCTACAAGGGCGCGGGCGACCTCTCGACGACGGTCGACGTGGCGCTCGGGTGGGACGCGACGACTGGCGTCGTGAGCGACCGCCTGTGGGCGGACGTCGCCGAGAAGTACGCCTTCGACGAGGAGCGCGCCGAGTGGATGCGCGACGTCAACCCGTGGGCGCTCGCGTCGATCACCGGGACGCTGCTGGAGGCCGTCGAGCGCGACCTCTGGGACGCGGACGACGCGACCCGCGACCGCCTGCGCGACCTGCACCTCGGGGTCGACGGCGACCTCGAAGCCCGCGCCGGTGCGCGACCGACGGCCGCGGACGCGGACGATGGCGCGGACGCGACCGTCGACGCGAACGACGCCGACGCCGACGGCGTCCCGGGGGTGTCGAGCGATGACGACTGAGCCCTCGAAGGAGGGGTACGCGGACCTCGGCGCGACGACGCGGGAGGCGACCGAGATCGCGGAGACGAGCATGGACATCGTCAGGCGATTCGTCCCCCACGAGACGCTCTCGGACCGCATCCGCGGGAAGGCGGTTCACGCGACCGGCGACATCGAGTTCCAGCACCTCGTGCGGTTCGAAAACGACCCCGTCCGCGCTGGCGCGCGCGCGGTGCTCGACGGCGCGCCGATCGTGACCGACATCACGATGGTGAAAGCCGGGATCACCGGTCGCGGCCACGACTGCGAGGTCCGCAAGGCGATCGGGGCGGGCGCGGAACTCGCCGCGGAGACGGGGATGACGCGGACCGCGGCGGCGGTGCTCGAACTCGACCGCCGCGGCGTCTACGACGACGCGATCGCGGTCGTCGGCAACGCGCCCACCGCCGCGCTCGCGCTCGCCGACTGCGTCGAACAGGGCACCCGCCCCGCCGTCGTTGTGGCGACGCCCGTCGGGTTCGTCAAGGCCGAGGAGAGCCGCGAGCGCGTTCGGGAGGCGACACGCGCGACCGGGGTGCCGGCGATCACGACCGTCGGACGGCGCGGCGGCAGCGGCCTCGCCGCCGGGCTGACGAACGAACTGATCCACGTCGCGAGCGACGTCCGCGCCGGCGACGCGACGCTCGATCCGACCGACGGGCGGACCGCGGGCGGGGGGCGCGAGGGATGAACGAATCCCGAAGCGAGGTGTACGACGACCCGGCGGTTCGCGCCGCGTCGTCGCCGGAGGCGGTCGATCCCGCGGACGCGGCCGACCCGTCGGGATCGGCCGAGCCGGTGTACGCCGTCGGCATCGGTCCCGGGAATCCCGCGTACCTCACCCGCCGCGCCGTCCGCGCGCTTCGGGAGGCGGACGTCGTCGTCGGCTTCGAGACGGTCGTCTCGTTCGTCGAACGCGAGACGGACGCGGACCTCCTCGCGTGCGGCTACCGGGACGAGGACGAAGCGCTCTCAGCGTTCGGCGAGCGCGTCGCCGCGGGGGAAACCGGGACCGCGGTGCTCATGGGCGACCCGAACCACTCCGGCTACCAGTTCCTCGGGAAGGTCGAGGACGCGGTCGACCGCCCGGTCCGGGTGATCCCCGGCATCTCGTCGCTGCAGGTGGCCGCGAGCCGCGCCCGGACGCCGATGGAGGAGGCGACGTTCGTCACGCTGCACAAGCGCGGCGACGTGTCGGCCGACCTTGACCGCCTCGCGCGCGACGCCGGCGAGCGCCACCTGCTCGTGCTCCCCCGGCCGTTCGACCTGATGCCGGAGGACGTGGCCGCCCGCCTGCTCGACGCCGGGGCCGACCCGTCGCTCCCGGCGCTCGTGTTCGAACGGCTGACGCACGAGGACGAGCGGACGACGCGGACGACGCTCGGCGGCCTCGCGGGCGGTGCGGCTGGCGCGGCCGGGATCGACGACGCAGACAGCGTTGACGCCGCCGTCGACGGCGACGAGAGCCGTTTTTCGGACCTGTCGGTGCTGGCGGTGCGTCGAGCGCCCCGGTAGCGGGGCGAGGAGAGGACAGACGCGGAAGGGGGTGAACGAGAACCGGAGCGCGTTCAGACGTACCGCTCGGGATCGCCGCGGCCGTCCGTCGCCAGCCGGCGGGCGCGCTCCGTTAGCCCGGCGGCGGATGACTCGCCGACGAGCCGCTGCGTCCCGACTTCCGCCTCGATGGCGTCCGTGAGGCGGGGGTGGTCGCCGAGCGGTTCGGCGTAGGCGACGCCGCCGCGGTCGAGTTCGAGTTTTTCGGGGATCTCCCGGTCCGTCGCGGCGCTGCGGGCGAGAAAGAGCGGCACCGCGACCGCGCTCTCGGCGGCGTAGCCGTAGCGCGCGCACTCGACGGCCGGGTTTTCGAGGAGGTAGCTCGCGACGACCTCGTCGTAGTCGGTCTCCTCGCGGAGGCGGGCCGCGTGGTACTCGGCCGCCCGTCGCTGGTGATCCTCGGCCCCGTTCCCGAAGGCGACGAGCACGAGCGCGCGCTCGCCGGTTCTCGCCTCCTCGGCCCGATCAGCGATGACGGCCGTCGAAGCCGGGCTCCGACCGATCGGCTCGCAGTAGCGGACGTCGCCGGAGAGCGTCGACAGCGCCGCAGGGACGCCTTCGGTCGTCTCTCGGGTGTGCGCGAACGCCATCGGAACCGCGTACACGACCCCGGCGTTCACCCCGGCGAGGTGGGCCGGCAGTTCGCGCCCCGGCTCCCGTTCGTACAGCGCGACGTGCACCGCGTCCACGATCCCGCGGCGTTCGAGCCGTCGGGCGTGCGTCTCCAGCACCTCGCGCGCGTGTGGCGTCTCCCGGCCGATGAGTACGAGTGCGTCCTCCGTCATGGTCTCCATCGATCAAGTTAACTTTACTTAACCCAAATCGACTTGGTGGTGGCCATGCTGCATGAAGGTTTATAACTTACGGCGGTCGTCGGACGGGACCGTGGCGTTTACGAGCGACCGCGTCGACGGTCGGCCCGTGACACCGGGGAACGGACGCGAGGGGACGTGGAACGATCGCGAGGAGCGTCGATGAGGGGGTTCGTGCTCGCCGGAACCGCCTCTGGCGTGGGGAAGACCGTGGCGACGCTGGCGGTCTGTCGCGCCTTCCAGCGCGAGGGGCGCGTCGTCCAACCGGCGAAGGCCGGCCCGGACTTCATCGACCCGAGCCACCACACCGCGGCGACGTGGCGAGCCTCTCGGACGCTCGATCCGTGGCTACAGGGGGAGGCGGGTCTCCTCCGGAACTACTACCGCGGCTCCGGCGACGTCTGCGTCGTCGAGGGGATGATGGGCCTGTACGACGGCACGACGAGCACCGCCGCCGTCGCCGAGGCGCTTTCGCTCCCCGTCGTGCTCGTCGTCGACGCAAAGGCGGGGATGGAGAGCGTCGCCGCGACCGCGCTCGGTTTCCGGGAGTACGCCGCGCGGGCGGACCGCGACGTCGACGTGGTCGGCGTCGTCGCCCAGCGCGCCCACGGCGGCCGCCACGAGCGGGGGATCCGCGAGGCGCTCCCCGACGGGCTGGACTACTTCGGCCGGATCCCGCCGCGCGACGACCTCGAGATCCCCGACCGCCACCTCGGCCTCCTGATGGGCGACGAGTCGCCGCTGTCCGCCGATGCGCTCGACGCGGCCGCGGACTGCCTCGACGCCGCGGCGCTCTTCGACGCCGCGCGCGCGCCGCCGAAACCGGACGACGCGGAGGATCCCGCGGAGTCGACCGGCGCGACCGTCGCGGTCGCGGACGACGCGGCGTTCCGGTTCGTCTACCCGGGGACGCGCGAGCGCCTCCGAGAGCGGGCCGAGGTGGTCGCGTTCGCCCCGACGCTCGGCGACGACCTCCCCGACTGCGACGGCGTCTACCTCCCCGGGGGCTACCCGGAACTGCACGCCGACGCGCTCGCGAAGAGTCCCGCGCTCGACGTGCTCGCGGATCGCGCCGCCGACGGGCTTCCCGTCCTCGGCGAGTGCGGCGGGCTGATGGCCCTCGCCGAGTCGCTCACGACGGTCGAGGGCGAGACGCACGGCATGGCCGGCGTCCTCCCCGCCGAGGTGCGGATGCACGAGCGGTATCAGGCGCTCGACCACGTCGAACTCCGCGCGCGGTCGGAGGGGACCCTCACCGCCCGGGCCGGGGAGGCGATCCGCGGCCACGAGTTCCACTACTCCGGCGCGGACGTCGCCGACGACGCGCGGTTCGCGTTCGACGTAGCGCGCGGCAGCGGTATCGACGGCGAGCACGACGGACTGACCGAGTATCGAACCCTCGGAACGTACGCGCACGTCCACGCGGAGAGCGGGGCGTTCGACCGGTTCGTCGAATCGCTCTGAACTCACGAAACCACGAATCCGAGACAGATGACCGACGACACGGACGCTCCGAACCGAGACGAACGGCTGACGAACACCCCGGGCAGGGGGGTCACCCCCGAGGCCCGCCCCATCGAACCGAGCGCGCCCGAGGAGTTCGGCCTCGTGCAGGCGTGGTGGGGCGGCGGCAAGGGCAAGACCACGGCCGCGATGGGCATGGGCTTTCGCGCGGCGGGCCACGGCTACCGCGTCCACATGCTCCAGTTCATGAAGGGCGGCGCGTCCAGCGTCGAGGCCGTCCGCGGCGAGTACAACGCCGTCGCCGCGATGCCCGGCTTCTCCTACGAGAACACCGGCCACTACGGCTGGCACGGCTTCCGCGACGGGAGCGACGACGACGACCACGCCGCGAAGGCGAAGGGGGCGCTCGCCCGGGCGGCGGAACTCCTCGACGCGGCCGCCGATGCGGACCTCGCCGCCCCCCTCGACCTCGCCGGCCCGCCCGAGGAGGGCGTGCACATGCTCGTCCTCGACGAGGTGCTGTACGCCGCGAACTCGGACTTGATCGCCCCCGACGACGTGCTGGACCTGATCGACGCGAAACCGGAGCGGCTGGAACTGGTGCTCACGGGCAGTCACGAGGAGCCGGACTACCTGCTCGACCGCGCAGACCTCGTCACCGAGGTTCGAAAGGTGAAACACCCCATCGACGCCGGCCAGCGGGCGCGGAAGGGGACCGAGTACTGAGCCGCGAGAGGGGACCTCGTCGGCGGACGTCGACGAACGCGATCGCTCACTCGGCCGCCGCGGGCCCTCGCACGCCCGGCGACTCGGCCGCGAGGTGGGTGAGGCCGATCACGCCGACGAGCGCGACGGCGAGGATCGCCGGCGTCCACATCGCGACCGCGATGTTTCGCGCCTCGGCGACCGCGCCCATCGCCGTCGGGACGACCGCGAGACCGAGGTAGGTCGCGCCGGTGGTCAGCGCGTTCACCGGGCCGCTGTACGCCGGTTCGACGTCGATGCCGTACGACGAGAGCGTCGGGAAGAGCCCGGAGACGAGGACGCCCGCCGCGATCGTGGCCGCGAGCATCGGGTAGCCGGTCGTCCCGCCGAACGCGACCGCGAGCGTCGGCACCGAGACGAGCGCGACCGCCCCGGCCAGCGCGAGGTAGGGGACGCGCTCGATGAGCCACGTGCAGAGCAGGCGGCCGGGGACGTACGCGAGGAGGAAGGCGGAGAGCGCCGCGTTCGCAAGCGTCCGGTCGAAGAACGTCCCCGCGTAGTACGGCAGCCACGTGAAGATCGCCCCCTCGATGCCGCCGGTGAGCGCCATCGCCGCGACGGCCCCGAGGATCGCCGGCCGGCCGAGCAGTCGCCGGAGATCGGCGGTCGACAGCGCCCGTTCCGCTCCGACGTCGTCCGGAACCTCCAGCCGCGCGACGAGCGCCGCGACCGGGAGGAACCAGACCGCGAGCAGCAGGTAGGTCGCCCGCCAGTCGGTGACGCGGACCGCGCCGGTCGCGACGAGCGGGCCGGCGACGGCGCCGAGCGCCCACGCGACCGAGTAGAGCGCGAACACCCGGCCGCGACGGGTGGGGTAGAGGTGGCTCAGCACCGCGCGGTCGACCCCGCGGAAGACGCCGCCCGCGGTCCCCTGCCCGAACAGCGCGAAAAGCAGGAGCCAGTAGCCGGGCGCGCCCGCGAGCGCCAGCAGGCAGGCGACGGTTCCGGCGATCGCGACCAGCATCGTCCGTCGGGCGTCGAGCCGTCCGGCGAGGAAGCCGACGGCGAGCACGGCGAGGACGAACCCGACCGTCCCGGCGGGGGCGACGAGGCCGAGCACCCCCTCGGAGACGCCGAACGTCGACTCGAAGCTGGCGAGCAGCGCGCCGCGGCTCTGGAGGGCGATCGCGTCGCCGAAGACGAACAGGAAGACCGCGAACAGCCACGGGCGACGGCGGTCCATGGCCGCGGTTCCGGTCGCGGGGACTAAGCCGCTCGCGTCGCGGTGGGTTTCGCCGGGGGCGACGCGGACGGCGATCCGAGGCGAGCGCCGTCGGCCGAGCCACGCGCCCGACGGTCGCAGGCGAACCACAGATTGATGCGGCGGGCGCGCCGAGTCGCGGAAGCGATGCCCGACGCCCGAACGATACTCGTCGCCGGAACCGCGAGCCACGTCGGCAAGAGCACGGTCGCCGCGGGGCTGTGTCGCCTCCTCGCGGACCGCGGCGTCGCGGTCGCGCCCTTCAAGGCCCAGAACATGAGCAACAACGCCCGCGCCGTCCCCCGCGCGTCGGCCGTCGCGGGGAAACAGTCGGAATCCGCGGCGGCCGACGACGCGTTCGGCGAGATCGGCGTCTCGCAGTACGCGCAGGCGCGGGCGGCGCGGGTCGGGCCGACGACGGACGCGAACCCCGTCCTGCTCAAGCCGCGCGGCGACGGCGAGTCCCAGCTCGTGATCGACGGCCGGGCGGTCGGCAACGTCGAGGCCGGGCGCTACTACGACGATCACTGGGCGGACGCGCGGGGGGCGGCGCTCGCGGCGCACCGCCGCCTCGCGGCCGCGTACGACGTGATCGTCGCCGAGGGTGCGGGGTCGATCGCCGAGATCAACCTCCACCACCGCGATCTGGCGAACGTCGAGACGGCGCGCGCCGCCGACGCCGAGATCCTCCTCGTCGCCGACATCGAGCGCGGCGGCGTCTTCGCGAGCCTCGTCGGGACGCTCGAACTGCTGCCCGAGGATCTCCGCGCGCGCGTCGTCGGCGCGGCCATCACCAAGTTCCGCGGCGACGTCTCGCTGCTCGACCCCGGACTCGACGCGTTCGAGGACCGGACGGGCGTCCCGGTCCTCGGCGTCCTGCCCTACGACGACCCCGGACTCCCGGAGGAGGACAGCGTCTCGCTGCCGGTCGAGGGCCGACGAACCCTCGTCGGCGACGACGACGTCCCCGGCGACCGATCGGTGACGGTCGCCGTCCCGCGCCTGCCGCGGATCTCGAACTTCACGGACCTCGAACCGCTCGCGGCCGACCCCGGCGTCAGGATCGCCTACGTCCCCCCCTCGGACGACCTCGTCGACGCCGACGCGGTCGTCCTCCCCGGGACGAAGAACACGGTGGACGACCTCTTGGCGCTCCGCGCGGCCGGCTTCGGCCGCGCGCTCGCCGACTTCCGGGGGCCGATCGTCGGGCTCTGCGGCGGCTACCAGCTGCTCGGCGAGCGGATTACCAACGCCGCCGTCGAGGGGACGGGCGACGCCGACGCCGTCGAGGCGCTCGGCCTCCTCCCCGTCGTGACGCGTTTTTCGCGCGAAAAGCGCGTCGAAGCGGTGGAATTTGATCTCCGCGACGTCGCTTCCGATCACCCCCTCGCCGGCGCGTCCGGGCGCGTCTCGGGCTACGAGATCCACATGGGCGAGACGCGGGCGATCGGCCCCGTCGCGCTGCCGTTCGCGCGCCCGGGTGCCGATCCGACGGCGGCGCTGGGGGCCGCCGAGGGTCGCGCCGTCGGGACGTACCTCCACGGACTGTTCGAGAACCGAATCGCCCGCGAGGCGTTCGTCGACGCCGTCTTCGCAGCCGCGGGACGCGAGCGTCCGGGCGTCGAACCGGAGCGGGCGTCGCCGTACGACCGCGCGGCGGCGCTCGTCGAGGACCACCTCGACCTCCGACCGCTGGGGCTGTAGCGCGTCGGCTCGCCTTCGGACGGGACCTCGATCCAAAGATATAACAGCGAAAAGAGGTCAACCTCCGAACATGGTGGAGGCGTTCGCGGTCGCGAGCGGCAAGGGGGGGACCGGCAAGACGACGAGCACGCTCGCGCTCGGCATGGCGCTCTCCGCGTCCCACGACGTGACGGTCGTCGACGCCGACACGGGGATGGCGAACCTCCTCTTTCACGCCGGACTGGACGACGTGGAGGTGACGCTGCACGATCTGCTCGTCGAGGGGACGGGGACGGACGTCTCCGACGCCGTCTACGAGCGGTTCGGGATGCGCGTGGTGCCCTGCGGAACGAGCCTCGCGGCGTTCGAGGCGGCCGACCCCGCGAGGCTCCGGGACGTCGTCGCGGAGCTGGCCGCCGACGCGGACGTCATCCTGCTCGACTCGCCGGCCGCCCTCGGCTCGAAGAGCGCCGTCCTCCCGATCGTGCTCGCCGACCGCGTCGTGATCGTCCTCCAGCCGACGATCCCCTCGCTCAGCGACGGTCTGAAGGTGCAAGAGTACGCCCGCTCGTACGGCACCGAGACGGCCGGCGTCCTGTTCAACCGGGTGCGCGAGGACGTCGGCATCGACCGGGTGGCGGAGCAGGCGGAGCGCTACTTCGGCGGCGAGACGCTGGCGACGGTGCCCGAGAGCGACGCCGCTCGGGCGGCCCGACGGGCGGGGGAGCCGCTCCTCGCGCACGCCCCCGACGCGGCCGCAGCGGCGGCGTACCGCGAGGCGGCCGCCCGAATCGACGTACGACCCGGCGACGAGGAGGCCGTCGCCGCGCGGTTCAGAAGCGCGGTCGTTCCCGACACGCCATGAACCTCCCTCGCGGCGACCTCGTCCGGTCGCGCGTCGTCGCCGACCCCGCCGACGCGCTCGAACTCGCCCTCGATCGGACGCTCTCCGGCTACGTCGTGTTCGAACCCCAGGGGACGCTGCTGCTCGACGGGGAGACGCGGGGAGTGATCACGTTCGACGCCGGGGTCCCGGTGCTGGCGTACAACACGACGACCGACCGCGGCGGCCCGGACGCGCTCGCGGATCTCGCCGTTCCCGGCCCCTACCGCGCCGACCTGTACGAACTTCCGGAGCGCGCGCTCGCCGAGGCGCACGACACGCCGGAGCTTCGGGTGCCGCCCGGCATGCCCGCCGAGGAGCTCGCGGACGCGGCCGACCTCGCGGCGCGGACGCGCGCGGTCGCCCCGGACGATCGCGCCGACGACGAGGACGGCCACGCGAGCGCCGTCGAGGCGTTCCTCGCGGACGAGGCGAAGATCGACGCCATCCGCGAACGGGCGCGGGAGGAGGCGCAAACGCGGGCCGAGGAGTGGGGATTCGCCGACGAACTCCGCGAGCCGTCCCGCGGTCGCGGGGAGGGAGACGGCGCGGCGTGGTAGCTCGGCGACAGCATACAAAACCCACCCCCGCGTTGGGTTCGTCATGGTCTCGCGCCTTCCGTTCGACGTCGATCGCTCGCGACTCGGCTGGTGGCTCGTGGCGGTCGCGCTGGGCGCGGCGTTCGCGTTCGTGCTGTACTCGTTCGTCGGGACGTTCGTGCTGGCGCTTTTCATCTACTACGGGGCGCGGCCGATGCACCGGCGGCTCCAGCGCCGGATCGACTCGCCCGGGGCGACGGCGACGCTCACGCTGCTTCTCATCGTGTTGCCGACGCTCGCGCTCCTCGGCTACGCGGTCGGCGTCGCGTTCCAGGAGTTTACCGCCACCGTCGGCCCCGACCTGACGGGCACCGTCGTCGACCGCCTGCCGTTCGATCCCGAGTCCGTGACGGCGCTGACGAGCGAGCCGCGCCGGGCGCTCGCCGAGGCGGACACTCTCCGGGAGTTGCAGGGCGAGATCACGGCCGGGTTGCAGACCCTCGGCGCGGTGACGAACGGGCTGTTCCACCTGACGGTCGCGCTCGGCCTCGCCTTCTTCCTGTTCCGCGACGGCGACCGGCTCGCGGCGTGGTTCCGGGCGGACGTGAGCGACCGCGACGGCGTCGCCTACGCGTACCTGAGCGCCGTCGACGCCGACCTCGAAGCCGTCTACTTCGGCAACGTGCTGACGGTGCTCCTCGTCACGGTGCTGTCGCTCGTCGTCTACAACGCCTTCGCGTTCGTCTCTCCCCCCGGCGTGGGCATCCCGGCCCCGACGCTGCTCGCCGTGCTCACGGGCGTCGCCACGTTCATCCCGCTCGTCGTCGGGAAGGTCGTGTACGTCCCCGTGGCGCTGTTTCTCGCGTGGCGCGCCGTCTCGACCGCGCCGAACCGCCTCTGGTTCCCCGTCGTCTTCCTCGCCGTCGCGTTCCTGCTGCTCGACATCCTCCCGCAAACCTTCCTCCGCCCCTACATCGCGGGTCGAACGCTCCACACGGGGCTGGTGCTTTTCGCGTACATCCTCGGGGCCGCGCTCTTCGGGTGGTACGGGCTGTTCCTCGGCCCGCTGCTGCTCGTCCTGCTCGTGCAGTTCGTCAACCTCGTGTTCCCCGAACTCCTCCACGGCCTCCCGATCACGCCGCGGCCGTCGAGGGCGACCTCGCTCGGGTCCGATCCGAAGGTCGATCTTCCGGCCGCCGAGGGAGGGTCGGACGGCTCCCGGGGAGGGGCGGACGTCTCCGACGGCGATCGGACCGAGACGGCCGGCGGGTCGGAGCGTCAGCCCGATTCCGCGGACGACGCCTCGGACGGGTGAGCGTCGGAACGGCGGGTCGGCGCGTCGGCGCTCCGCAATCACCACCAGCGGTTCTCGTCGAGCCGGGAGAGCGCCTCCTCGATCGTCGGCTCGTTCCGCGAGAAGGTGAAGCGAACCCAGTCCGCCTCGCCGTCCGCGTAGAAGCTGCTCCCTGGGACGGTCGCGACGCCGGCCTCGCGGACCAGCCGGAGGGCGAACTCGGTGTCGTCCTCGTCCGTCCCGTACCGAGCCATCATGTAGTAACTGCCGTCCGGTTTGACCGGGTCGAGGCCCGCGTCGAGAAGCCCTTCGTGCGTGCGGTCGCGTCGCGCCTCGTACGTCTCGCGCAGGCCGTCGTAGTAGTCGTCGGGGAGCGAGAGGGCCGTCACCCCCGCCCGCTGGAAGGGGGTGGGCGCGCAGATGCTCGTGTAGTCGTGGAACTTCCGGAGCTCCGCCGAGAGTCGCTCCGGCGCGAGCACGAAGCCGACGCGCCAGCCGGTGACGCTGTACGTCTTCGACATCCCGGTGCAGACGACCGTCCGGGACGCGAGGTCGCCGACTTCGACCGGGCTTCGGTACGCATCGTCGTAGACGATGTGCTCGTAGATCTCGTCGGTCACCACGATCAGGTCCTCGTCGGCGGCGACGTCGGCGATGACGTCGAGTTCGGCCGGCGAGAACACCTTCCCGGTCGGGTTCTGGGGGGTGTTGAGGAGCAGGATCGACGCCCCGCCCGCGGCGTCCGCGAGCGCGTCGGCGTCGACCTCCATTCCCGCCGTGATGTCGAGGGGAATCGGTCGCCCGCCGGCGAAGCGGATCGCCGGGATGTAGCTCTCGTAGGTCGGCTCGAAGTAGACGACGCCATCCCCCTCGTCGCAGAGCGCGAGCAGCGTGGACATGATCCCCTCGCTCGTCCCGCAGGTGATCGTCACCTCCGAGTCGGCGTCGTATCGCACGCCCTTCCAGTCCTCGTAGCGCTCCGAAACCGCCGCTCTGAGTTCGGGGAGCCCCCACGTGATCGTGTACTGGCTGTCCGCCGCGATCGCCTCCGTCGCGGCCGCCTTCACCGCGGGCGGCGTCTCGTCCTCGTCGGGGATCCCCTGCGAGAGGTTGATCGCGTCGTTGGCGATCGCCTCGCGCGTCATCCGTCGGATCACGGACTCGGAGACGCCCCGCGTCCGCCGGCTGCCGATCGCCCGATCGAGGGTTCGTTTTCCCTCCATCGGTCTACCGCCCGCCCGACGCTGGCTCCGCCGCGGCCGCGGCGTCGTTCGTCTCGGCTGCCGCCTCGATCGCCTCCTCCGACGCCTCGCTCGCTCTCCCCGACGCGTCGTTCACCTCGACCGTCGTCCAACCCGTCCGAGGCGCGTGCGAACCTTTAACCCGTCCTTCGCTCAAGACCATGGTGGCAAGTAGATTCCACCTATCAAATACCTTGTTATGTTCCCTCACAGCACGCACCCGGCTGAGAAGCGAGAGTCCACCGATCGACGTCGCGTCGGCGCGATCCCGATCCGGAAGCGCAGAACCGTCCCGGCGCCGATTCGCACGGGGGCGATCCGATGAGCGACCGAGCGCCGCGCTCCCGCGCCGTCGCGTTCCGCGAGAGCCACGCGGGCGCGGACGTGGAGATGGCGTACGCCGGGTTGAAGACGTTCCTGAAGGGGGAACCGCGCCCGGTCGAGGACGCGGACGACGCCGACGTCGCCGTCCTCGGCGCGCCGTACGACGGCGCGGTGAGCAACCGACCCGGCGCGCGGTACGGCCCGGGGGCGATCCGGGAGGCCAGCGGCTGGTGGGCCTACCTCTCCGGCTACAAGGGCGGACTCACCAACATGAACACCGGCGCGCAGGTCGACTACGCCGACCTGTCGATCGTCGACTGCGGCGACGTGCCGGTGTTCCCGATGGACCACGAGCTGACCGCCGAGAGCATCACCGCCCACGTCGCGACCGCCGCGGAGCGGGCCTTCCCGGTGTTGCTCGGCGGCGACCACTACTGCACGTACCCGTCGTTTCTCGGCTTCGCCGAGGGGTGCGGCGCGGAGACGGTCGGCCTCGTCCAGATCGACGCGCACACGGACACGTCCTCCGAGAGCACGGTCCTCGGCGACCACTACCACGGATCGAGCACGCACCTCATCGCCCGTTCGCCGTACTCGGACTACGAGCACGTGAGCCAGGTCGGCATCCGCGGCTACGAGAGCCCGGACTTCTTCGAGTTCGCCGAGGAGACCGGTCTCAACCTCTTTACGATGCGCGACGTGGACGAGCGCGGCGTCGACGCGGTCGTGACGGACGCGATCGCGGCGGCGGCCGCCGACGCCGACGCGGTGTACGTGACGTTCGACGTCGACTCGATCGATCCGAGCGTCGCCCCCGGCACCGGCACGCCCGAACCGGCCGGCCTGAGCGCCCACCAGGCGCTGCGGACGATGGAGATCCTCGGCGCGCACGACGCCGTCGGCGCGGCCGACCTGATGGAGGTCGCCCCGCGGTACGACCCCACGGAGGGAACCCAGCGGCTCGCCGCCTACCTCCTCGTCACGCTGCTCGAACGCCGATTCGCCGAGTAGCGGCCCGGTTCCGTCGCGAGCCGGTTCATACGCCAACGCTTAAGTAACGGAGGGTGGCAATAGATTGCCATGGTAAGCTCACCCATCGACGCGGGCGTCGTGGTCGTGTACATGCTCGCGATGGTCGGACTGGGGTACTGGGGGTACTCGAAGTCGGAGAGCTTGGACGATTACCTCGTCGCCGGGCGGAACGTCCCGATGTGGATGTTCGTGCCGGTCATGTCGGCGGTCATCCTCGGCGGCGCGGCGACCGTCGGCGGCGGCGGGCTCGGCTACGAGAGCGGCATCTCGGGGGCGTGGCTCGTCATCTCGCTCGGCCTCGGAACGGTCGTCCTCGGCGTCCTCATCTCGACGAACCTCGCGAACCTCCGGGCGTATTCGCTCGGCGAGGTGCTGGAGCGCCGGTTCGACCGCTACTCGGGCACCATTGGGGCGCTCATCGCCGGGGTCTACGCGCTCACCATCGCCACCACGCAGACCATCGCCGTCGGAAAGGTGTTGAGCGTCCTGTTCGACTTCAATGGGACGACGATGATCGTCGCCGCGGGCGTGATCATCATCGGCTACACGGCGCTCGGCGGGATGGTGACGGTGACGCTCACCGACTTCGTCCAGTGGTGCATCATGACCGTCGGGATCTTCCTGCTCGCCATCCCGCTCGGATTACAGTCGATCGGCGGATTCTCCACCCTCTCGGCCGAACTCGACCCGTCGTTCTTCGACCCGACCGCGATCGGACTGGACGCGATCTGGGGCTTCGTCCTCCTGTACGTCCTCGGGATCATGATCGGTCAGGACATCTGGCAACGGGTGTTCACGGCGGAATCGCCCGAGGTGGCCCGCACCGGCACGATCGTCGCCGGCGGCTACGCCATCGTCTACGGCCTCGCGACGGCGTTCCTCGGGATGATCGCGCTCGTCCTCCTGCCCGACCTCGGCGATCCCGAACTCGCCCTCCCCCTCCTCGTCCTCGACGTGATCCCCGTCGGCCTCTCGGGGCTCGTCCTCGCAGGCTTCATCTCGGCGATGATGTCGACCGCGGACTCGGCGCTCCTCGCCTCCAGCACGCTCTTTACGAACGACGTGTACAAGCGCTTCGTCGACCCCGACGCGAGCGACCGGCGGTACACGGCCGTCTCGCGCGCGTTCATCGTCGTCCTCGGCGTCGTCATGGTGTACGCCGCGGTCGCGATCGGCGACGTCGTCACCGCGCTCACCCTCGCGTACGACCTCCTCACCGGCTGTATCTTCGTCCCAGTGTTCGGCGCGTTCTTCTGGCGCGGCGCGACGTGGCAGGGCGCGCTGACGTCGATCCTCGGCAGCGCCGCCGCGGTCGTCGCCGCGCTCGCCCACTTCGGCTTCGCGTCGAACTACCCGATCTACGTCGGGCTCGCGACTAGCTTCGTCCTGTTCGTCGGCGTGAGCGTCGTCACCGGCCCGCCCGCGCGGGACAAACTCGACCGGTGGCTCGGCGGCGTCGACTCCTCGTCGACGCTCGACTGACGGGTGCCCGAAGTCCTCCGCCCGTGCCTCTATGTTCCCGCCCGCGCGATCGTAGCGGGTGACCGTCCTCTCGCTCCTCCGACTGCGCTCGCCCGCGGACTTCGCCGAGTGGTACCGGATCGGCGCGGCGTACGTCCTCGACGTGTCCGACGAGATGGGCTTCGACACCGGATCGTTCGCGGCCGACGCGCGGGAGGCGACCGCCGCGCTCCGCGCCGGCGACGCCGACCTCCGGCCCGCGCTGGCCCGCTCCGTCGCTGCCGACCTCCTCGCCGACGCCGTCTTCTCCGAGCCGTTCTGCGAGTGGATGCCGCTGTGGTACGAACTCTCGCTCCTCGCGTTCAACAGGGCCGCGGAGGCCCGGCTCCGGCGCGTCGCCCGGGCGGTCGCGCGACCGCTCGATCACGCGACCGCACCGCGGTTCAGCAGACCGCGCGACGTCCTCGTCGGGGGTCGCCCCGCGACCGCACACGTTTCGGGGTTCGCGGAGCGGTTCGTCCTCGCCGACGCGGTGTTGCACCTCGAGTGGTACGTCCACGTCGCCCGCGAGTCGGGGATCGACGTGCCGGCCGACCTCGTCGCGCGGTGCCGCGCGGAGAGCGTCGCGTACTACGCCGGCCGCCGGCCGGACCTCTCCCCCGACGTTCGGCGGTTCCAACGTGCGCTGTTCGCGGACGACGCGTGGGTCCGCCGGATCGACGAGGCGTACGGGCTCGACAGCGCGCTGTTCGGGGTCTGGGAGCGGATCCTCGCGCGGGCGCGACGAGACCTCGACGGGTGAGCGCGTTTCCCCGGTTCCCCATCAACGCCCGAGGACGCACGTTTCCACGTCCCGAACCGTTTTCATCTCCAGCACGTTGTACGGCGCGCCGACCGCATCGCAGACGGCCTCGTAGCCCGAAAACGGCAGGTGCTGGTCCGCGGTGCCGTCGTTGTCGTGGAGGTGGACGACCTCGATCCGGTCGCCGAACCGCTCCGCGAACGCGCGCCAATCGTGACCGTTCACCTTCGCGTGGCCCACGTCGAGCGTCACGCGCAGGGCGTCCGGGCCGGCGTCGACCGCGTCGAGCGTCGCCGCGAGGTCGTCCGGACTCGTCGTGTGCCGTTCCTTCTCGTCCGAACGGGGCTGGTTTTCGAGACAGAGCGGCACGCCCACGTCGGCCGCGTGCGCGGCGCACTCCGCGAGCGATCGACGGGCGTTCTCGCGCGCTTTTCGTCGGACGTAGTCGGGGTACCGACGGGGAACCGACCCCCCGTGGACGACGACGGCACCCGCGCCCGCCGCCGCGGCGTCGTCGAGCGTCCGCACGACCTGCTCGACGCTCGCGGCCCGGGAGGCGTCGTTGAAGCTCCCGAGGTTCCAGTCGCGAAACGGCGCGTGGTAGGTGACGGTGACGCCGAACGTTTCGGCGAGCTCGCCCACCCGCGCCGGCGACGGCGTCTCGGGGTGCCCGTGGAGGTACTCGCGCTTGAGTTCGACGTGGTCGAGCCCGAGATCCGTGACGTAGTCGAGGAACGGTTCGATCCGCACGTCGAACCGGACGTCCACCGCCGCGCCGACCGTCATCGGTCGCCCTCCGTTCGAGGGGCTTCGGGCCCGCGGTCGACGGTCCCGCACCCGCCGACCGCGCGGTACACCTCGCGTCCGGCCACGACGGCGCGTTCGACGACGGGCGTCGGCTCGGGATCGACCACGACGAGGTCCGCGCGTGCCCCCGGTTCGATCTGCCCCCGATCCGTCAGCCCGACCGCCTGCGCCGGGTTCTTCGTCACCCGCGCAACGCGCGTCGGGAGCGGTTCGCCCGTCTCGACGAACGGCGCGGCGAGCAGCGACGGCGGGTGGTAGTCCGCACAGAGCGCGTCGACGACCCCCTCGGCGATGGCCTCGGCCGTGCTGAGGTTACCCCAGTTGCTGCCGCCGCGGACGAGGTTGGGCGCGCCCATCGCCGTCGTCAGTCCGAGTTCGTGCGCCCGGCGCGCGGCCTCGATGGTGACCGGGTACTCGCTGATCCCGACTCCGCGGCCGTCGAGCCGTTCGACCTCGACCGGCGTCTCGTCGTCGTGGGAGGCGACCGCCACGCCGGCCTCCCGGGCGGCGGCGACGATCCGCGCGATCCGGTCGGAGAGCGCTCCGTCGCTCAGGGCCGCCCGCTCGTCGAGGATCTCCGCGGCCGCCTCGCGGCTCAGCCCGGCGTGATCGACGTACCACCGCAGGAACCGATCGCGATCGCGGAACTGCCCCTTCCCGGGAACGTGGCACATCAGCGAGACGAGGTCGGCCGCCCGCCGTTCGAGGATGCGCTCGACGGCGACGACGCTCTCGCGCTCCGTCAGTTCGCACCGGGCGTGGACGAAGTGGTCGCCGAGAAGCGAACCGGTCGAGGCGATCGCGTCGACCAGCTCCGTCGCGAGGTCAGTCGAACGGTCCTTCTCCGGGGAGTCCTCGAAGGCGACGGCGTGGAACTTCGTCGTCACCCCCGCGGCGACGTTCGCCCGGTCGGCCGCGGCGAGCGCCATCGGCGTTCCGACTCGCGCGCCGCTCCGCGGGTAGAGGTGCGACTCGACGTCGTCGCCGTGTAAGTCGACGAGGCCGGGGAGCAGGAACTTGCCGTCGGCGTCGAGCCGCGAGCGGACGCTCGCGGGGGGCGATCCCTCCGCGACCGCGGCGATTCGCTCCCCTTCGATCAGGACGTGTCCCTCGACGACCGCCTCCGGCGCGACGATCCGCGCGTTTTCGACGCAGAGGACGTCGGTCCGGGCGTCCGGCGTCCGCGCTTCGCTCACGCGACCACCTCCTCGCGGTACTCCTCGACCGGGACGACGCGATCCACCCGCGCATCGCGAAGTTCGGCCACGCGGTCCGCGATCCGCGCGACGACCGCGCGGTCGTGGAAGACGCCGACGATCGCGGTCCCCTCGTCGAGGTACGAGTCGAGGAGGTCGAGCGCGGCCGCCCGCGTCTCGGGATCGAGCGCGCTCGTCGGCTCGTCGAGCAGGAGCAGCCGCGGGCGGGGGCCGACGGCGCGGGCGAGGTTCACCCGCTGGCGCTCGCCGCCGCTGAACGTCGCCGGGTAGGCCTCGAACAGCTCTTCCGGGAGTCGAAGCCGCCGGAGCAGGTCGTGCGCGCGCTCGCGGGCCGCCTCGCGCGGCGCTCCTCCCTCGCGCAGCGGGCGGGCGACCACGTCGACGGCCGGCACCCGGGGGATCTCGTGGAGGAACTGCGAGGCGTAGCCGATCTCTCCGCCGCGGAGGGCGAGCACCTCCCGCTCGGAGCAGGTCGCGAGGTCGACCGATCCGCCGTCGTGCGCGAATCGGACCGACCCCGCGGTCGGGTCGTACGTCCGGTAGATGCACTTGAGGAGCGACGACTTGCCGCTCCCGCTCTCGCCGACGACCGCGAGGAACTCGCCCTCGCGGATGTCGAGGTCGACGCCGTCGAGGCCGACGACGCGCGTACCGCCGGCCGCGTGGAGTTCGAACCGCTTCGTGAGGTTTCGTACTGACAGGAGCATTTCAGATCACCGAGTTGATGAGCGTCTGGGTGTACTCGTGGTGCGGGTCCTCCAGGATGCGGTCGGTCAGCCCCGACTCGACGACGCGGCCGTGTCGCATGACGAGCGTCCGGTCCGCGAGCAGGCGGATGACGCCGAGGTCGTGCGAGACGACGATCGTCGCGATCCCCTTCTCGCGCTGGATGCGCCTGAACGCGTCCAGCACGCGCGCCTGCACGCTCACGTCGAGGCCGGTCGTCGGCTCGTCGAGGATGACGAGCGCAGGGTCGTTGGCGATCGCCTTCGCGATCTGCACCCGGCGCTGCATGCCGCCGCTGTAGGTGCGCGTCGGGTCGTCCATCCGGTCGACCGGGATCTCCGTCTCCGCGAACAGCTCGCGGACCCGCTCGCGTATCTCGCCGTAGTCGCGCCAGCCGGCGGCGAGCAGCTTCTCCGCGACGTTACCGCCGCCGGAGAAGTCGAGGTTCAGCCCGTCGCGGACGCGCTGGTGGACCATCCCGACGTGGCGGTTCCGGAGCGCGAAGCGCTCCTCGTAGTTCGCCTCCAGTACGTTGCCGTCGTAACCGACGTGCTCGACCACACCGAAGGTCGCCGCGAGGTCGAGCGCGAGGATCTCCGCGAGGCTCGATTTACCGGATCCGCTCTCGCCGACGACGCCGAGCACCTCGCCCTCGTGGACCGCGAGGTCGACTTCGGCGCAGCCGACGACGCTGCCGCAGACCGGACACCGGTTGTCACCCGCGCGGTCGCCGGTTCGATCGACGCACGACGGGCAGCCCTCGCCGTAGATCCGCCCGACGCCGCGCGCGCCGAGGACCGTCACGTCGGCCCACCCCCGTCCGTCGTCCCCGGCCCCCACGCGACCCCGGACCGGTCGAGGTGGTGATCCTTCGGCAGGTCGGGGTCGCGGGACCGTTTCTCGCAGAAGCTCTCGTCGTTGCAGACGAACCGCCGCTCGCCCGCGTCCGTCTCGATCTCGGTGAGGTACGTGTCCGCGCTCCCGCATTCGGCGCAGCCGTCCGCCGGGAACCGCTCGACCCGGAACGGCCTGTCCTCGAACGCGAGCGGTTCGACGGCCGTGTGCGGCGGAACCGCGTAGATTCGCGCCTCCCGCCCCGCGGCGAACAGGAACAGCGTGTCCGCGTCGTCGAGCTTCGGCACGTCCCACCGCGGCACGGGCGAGGGGTCCATCAGGTAGCGACCGTTCACCATCACGGGGTAGCGCGCCGCGATGTCGATCTCGCCCCACTCGACGACGTTCTCGTACAGCGCGACCCACATCTTGCTGTAGTCGCCGTGGGCGTGCCGCCGCCGGTTGCGGTCGTCGCTGCCGTCGACCCGCCGGAGGGCGTCGGTGACGGGCACCTGCAGGACGAGCACCTGCTCGTCCGTCACGACCTCCTCGGGGATGCGGTGGCGGGTCTGGATCACCGTGGCCGCCGTCGTGTCGGTCGTCGTCTCGACCCTCGCCGTGGTCCGAGCCAGCCGGCGGATGTTCGCGGCGTTCACGCTCTCGTCGCTGCCCTGATCGATCACCTTGAAGACGTCGTCGGGGCCGAGAAGCGAGAGCGACGCCTGAATGCCGCCCGTCCCCCAGCCGCGCGCGAGCGGCATCTCGCGCGAGGCGAACGGCACCTGGTGGCCGGGGATCGCGATCGCCTTGAGTATCGCGCGGCGAACCTCGCGCTTCGTGTGCTCGTCGAGGTACGCCTCGTTGTACCCGTCGAGCCCCTCGGATTCGAAGGCGGCGAGCGCGTCGTCGACCGACGCCGCGTCCAGCCGCCCGTCGGGGCCGACCTCAGTCATCCGCGCTCGCCTCCGCCGGTGCGCCGCCGGCGTCCGCTCCCCGCTCCCGCTTTCGCTCCCTGATCGAGCGGATGCGGTCGAGGATGCTGCCGAAGGTCACGTAGTGGGGGAGCTTCAGGTGCTCGACGAAGCCGAACGAGTCGACCCCGTCGATCACGTCGAGCACGAACTCGGCGTCCTCGGCGGGTTCGTCGCCGCCGAGCTGGATCGAGGCGTCGAGCATCGTCATCCCGATCGCCTTCCGCTCGTTGCGGCCGAAGACGAGCCCGTACCCGAAGGCGAACCGCGGCTCGTCGCGCGTCTCGTACGCCGGAACGACGCCCTCGCACTCCGTTACCTCGACGCTCGCCACCTCGACCGGGTCGCCGGTGTACGGGTGCTCGATCCGGACCGGCAGCTCGCCGGTTCGGACCTCCGCGAGCGTCGGGTGCACCCGTCCGTAGCCCCGGAGCGCGCTGTAGCCGAGCGCCGTGACCGCGCCCGTCTCGCCCCGCGCGAGTTCCTGTAACACCGCGGACCGCGGGGCCGGAAAGAGCACCGGCTCCCGCGTCGAGTCGAAGGGCTCGGCGGCGCTCGCCCCGTCGTCCGCCGCGTTTCGTTCGCCGTCCGTCGCGTTCGACTCTCCGTCCGTCGCGTCCGGCCCTCCGATCAACCCCTCCTCGCGGAGGAGGTCCATCACGTTGCGGAGCGCCCGCGGCTCCTCCTCGTCGACGTCCCAGTCTGCGGTCGGGTCCACCGGCTCGTCGTCCTCGGCGAGGTCGAAGTCGAGCAGCCGCTGGGTGTAGTCCTTCGTCGCGCCGAGGATCTGTCCGCCGGGGACGTCCTTGAACGCGGGCGACACCCGCCGGGTGGCGAACATCTCGGCCGGTTCGACGGGGACCGCGCTCCCCCACCGCTCCAGCGTCGACCGGTACGCCCGCAGCAGGAACGTCGCCTCCGCGGCGTCGCCCTGCGCCTGCTTCACCGCGAGCGCGGCGAGCCGCGGGGCGAACAGGCCGGCCTCGCCCATCACCTGCGCGGTGAGCCGACCGAGCTGCCCGCCGATCTGGTCGGGATCGACGTCGGCCGTCCCCGCTTCGATCCGGCGCTTTTCGAACAGTTCCTCGGCGCGTCGGATCACCTCCTCGCCGGCTTTGACCGCAACGTAGCCCATCTACGCCACCTCCAGCGAGACGGAGCGCGGCAGCGCCGCGACGCGATCGCCCGCGGCGAACACGACGTCGACCCCCCGCGGGTAGTCCGACTGCGCGTCGGCGACGGCCCGGAGCTCCGCCCTCGGGAGCCCGCCGACGGCGAGCGTCCGTTCGTCGGGAACGCCCGGGCCGGTGACGGTCACCCGCGTCGAGTCGGCGGATCGGATGGGCGGGGCGTCGCGTGCGTCCCTGCCGCTTCCACGGTTTTCGTCATCAACGGTCCGCACCGCGTCGACGCGGTAAATCACGGTCGCGCCGACCGAGGGTTCCTTTCGGGTGCCGCGGTTCGCGTCGCGGACGCGGCCGTCGGTCGACTCGGGCGCGTGGACGACGCGCGCCGCCTCGAACGGCGCGTCCGCGAGGCGTCCCTCGCCGGCGAGCGCCTCGCGCACGTCGGCGTCGGGCGTAAAGCACGTCACCTCGTGGTCGACGAGCGTCGCCAGGACCGCCCGGTCGGCGGGCGCGACCGGCACCCGCCGAACCGTCCCCGGTCGACTCGTCGCGTCGACGAGCGCCCGGAACGTCTCGCGCGCGTCGCGGACGGGGTCCATCCCGAGCGCTCTCATCCGTCCTCCTCCATCGTCTCGAACTCGACGGTCGTAGCGCGGCTCTCGGCCCACCGCCGTCGGCGACGGCGCTCCCTGGCGGCGGCGGCGGCCCGGAGCTCCGCCGCGATCCGGTCGGTCAAGTCGTGACCGGCGGCGACGGCGGCGTCGACGATCGCGCCGGAGAGGGCCGCGCGCTCCTCCTTTCCGGGGATCATCGCGAAGCCCCTCGCGCCGTCGAGTTCGACCTCGGCGGCCGTGACCAGCACCTCGCCGAGGTTGAACGGCCGCTTCTCGACGGGCTCCGTCACCCGCTGCATCACGAGTTGCGCCGACGGCTCCCGGAGCACGCGGAGCTCGGGTCCGTCGGCGAGGACGGCGTCCGCGAGCTCGGCGAGCGTTTCCCCCTCGCAAGCGGCGATCAGTTCGAACCGATCCGACCGATCGCGCGCGCCGTGTGTTGCGGTTTGCACGGCCGCACCGTCGGGAAACGGGGAGATAAGCGCTGTCTGGGTACTCTCCAGCCCTGCGCGCGACGGCGGGGCGGATCACCTCTTGGACGAGTCGCCTCCGGCCCACTCCGGACTCCCCCGACCGGACCGTGACTGACCCGGTCCGAAATCGACGCGTCCGGACGGAACCGGTCGAACGACTCGAACGGAGGTCTCCGCAGGGTGGTGCGCGTCCGCCCGTAGTCTACCCAGACAAGGGTTAATCGGGGTTCCTCCCTGGCGGCACCTGTATGTCTCACCCCACAGAGGCCATCTCGACCACCGACGGACCGACGACGGGAACCGACGCCGACCGCAGCTCCGCCGGCGATGCGACACGTATCGGCCGCCGGCGGTACCTCGTCGGCGCGGGCGCGGCGGCGGTCGCGACGCTTTCGGGCTGCACCGAGTCGCTCGGGATGACCGGCGGTGGCGGCGAGACCGTCACGGTCCTCCTCACCCCGGACAACCCCTCGGAGGTACAGAAGGACTACGAGCCGATGATGAACTACCTGAACGAGGAGGTCGACGGCGCGGAGTTCGAAGCCCGCGTCCCGACCGACTACTCGGCCATCCTCCCGGCGCTGAAGAGCGAGAAGGCCGAGATCGGGATGGACGACATCACGATGATCTCCGCGCCGGAGGAACTCGACGTCCTCGGGACGACCGTCGCCGGCGGGACGGCGTTTTACTTCTCGATGATGCTCACCCGGGACGACACCGGCGTCGAGGAGCCGGCCGACATGGAGGGAAAGACGATGGCGTTCGCCGACCCGCTGTCGACCAGCGGCTCGCTCTACGCCGTGTACGAACTCAAGCGGGCTGGCCTCGACATCGGCGAAGCGCCGGGAAGCGACGAGGGCGCCGACTTCGACGGGAACTGGTCGGACCACCAGAACGCCGTCGAACAGGTGCTGAACGAGGAGGCCGACGCGTGTTGCACCTGGGGCGGCAACGGGATGCGTTTCGTCCCCGAGGACCAGCTGACGGACGAGGTGAAGGAGAAGTCCGCGTTCGTCGACGAGGCCGGTTCGGAGGACGAACAGCTCACCGTCGTCACGTTCTCCGAACCGATCCCCAACCAACCGGTGTACGCGCGCGCGAGCTGGGACTCGCCGATCAAAGACGAGATGCGAGACCGCCTGCTCGCGCTCGAATCGGGCGACCTGGACGAGTACACGCCGGACGACTACGACGGCGAGATCCCGTTCGAACGCCTGAAGGACACCACCGAGGAGGACTACCAGCCGGTGATCGACGTCGTCGACGAACTCGGGATCGACCTCACCCAGGAGTAGCTCTCCCCATGAGCACGCTGACCGTGAGGAACCTGACGAAGCGCTACGGCGACGTCACGGCGCTGCGGGACGTCTCGTTCGAGATCGACGACGACGAGTTCGCGGTGCTCCTCGGCGAGTCGGGGGCGGGGAAGTCGACGCTGCTGCGCTGCGTGAACGGCCTCACGGAGCCGACGGAGGGGGAAATCCGCCTCGACGGGGAGCCGCTCTCGAAGTCCCGCTCGGACGTGGCGATGATCTTCCAGCGGCACAACCTCATCGAGCCGATGACCGCCTACTCGAACGCGCTCACCGGCGCGCTCCACCGGACGTCGCTGGCCGAGAGCGTCCTGCAGCGGCACGACGAGGCCGACGAACTCGCGGCGCTCTCGGCGCTCGACACCGTCGGCCTCCTCGCCGCGGCGCACCAGCCCGTCGCGAACATGAGCGGCGGCCAGCGGCAACGCGTCGGCATCGCCCGGGCGCTCGTCCAGGATCCCGGCCTGCTCCTCGCGGACGAGCCCGTCGCCAGCCTCGACCCGTCGAGCGCCGAAACCGTGATGACGTACCTGAAGCGGGCCTCGCGCGAGCACGGCATCGCGACGCTCGCGAGCCTCCACCAGGTGAACATCGCCCGCTACTTCGGCGATCGCTTCCTCGGACTGCGGGACGGGCGGCTGGTCTTCGACGGGCGGTGCGACGAGCTGACGTACGACGTGATCGACGAGCTGTACGGCGAGGTAGAGACGGTCGGCCTCGGCGTCCCCGGCAGCGAAACCCGGGTTCGGATCGACGGCGATCCAGTCCTCGAAGCCGACGGGAGCGTCGGAACGGCGTCCGGTCGGGGTGGGCTATGAGCCCCGACGGTGTTGCTGACGAGCGAAGCGAGTCGTCGGCTCGTCGGAAAGCGGAACGGACCGACGGCGGTTCGACCGGCGTCGGCGCGCCGATCGAACGCAAGCGAGCCGATCTGCGACGCCGACGGCGGAAGCGACGGATCAGGGGAGGCGTCGTCGCCCTGGTCCTGCTCGCGCTCTTTTCGATCTCGTACGTCGCCGTCGGCTTCTCCGTCGTCGAACTCGTCCTCTCGTGGCCGGAGTTCCGCGAGGCGCTCCGCGAGTACTTCCCGCCGGGGACCCTGTTCGGCGTCGTGCCGTTCGTCGACCTCGGGCGGTACTGGGAGTTCATCGTCGAGGAGGAACTGCTGCGGCTCTCCATCGTGACCGTCTCGATGGGACTCCTCGGGACGATGCTCGGCGCGCCCGGGGCGCTGCTCCTCGGCGTCCTCGGGAGCGAGCGCGTCACGCCGTTCCCGTTCAACTTCGTCTTCCGGTCGGTCATGAGCGTCATCCGCGCCATCCCGGCGCTGGTCTGGGCGCTCATCTTCATCCCGCTCGGTGGCGTCACGCCGTTCACCGGAACGCTCGCCATCGCCGTCGACACGATGGGCTACCTCGGCCGGCTGTTCACGGACGAGCTGGAGGAGATCGAGACGGGCCCGATCGAGGGGATCCAGAGTACGGGTGCGAGCGGCGAGCAGACGGTCGTCTTCGGGATGTTGAGCCAGGTCGTCAGACAGTACATCGCGTGGACGATGTACGTCTTCGAGATCAACGTCCGCATCGCCATCTCGCTCGGGATCATCGGCGCGGGCGGACTCGGGCTCGTCCTCGACATTCAGCGACGGACGTTCCAGTACACGAATATGATGGCCGCGATCCTCGTCTCGGTCGTGCTCATCCTGCTCATCGAGTTCGTGAGTCAGCGAATCAGGGCGTCTCTGCGTGGCGAAGAGTCGCAGGGGTTCGTCGACCACCTCCGCGGCTTCCCCGACCGGATGACCGAGGCGATGGGTCGCTGACGGCGGTTGGCGCTTTTTGTCGGCCGATCTCTCATCGTGTCCGTGCCGGACGACCCGTCAGATCTCGACGTGACCCGGGTCCACGCCCGCGTGGATCCGAACGGCGAGTTCGGCCGCGTTCGCCCAGTAGTGGATCACGCGTTCGAGCGCGCGGGTCACGGTCACGAGGTAGCCGTAGGTGTCGGGATCGTACGCCGTCGCGAGCTCGAACAGCTCCGAGAGGTCGCGGTGGACGCGCTTTTCCTCCGCGTGCAGCTCCTCGATGCGCGCGAGGTCGCACTCGAAGAGCACGGCGCAGAAGTGTCGGTGGATTCGCTCGCCGGCTTCGAAGACGTCGCGGACGCGGTCGTGGACCGTCCCGGTCGGCGTCTCCTCCGTCACCTCGATCGCGTCCGACACGAAGCAGGCCCTGTCGCCGACGATCTCGAGGTTTTTGGCGATCGAGGCCAGGTCCGCCGCGACGCGGTTGCCCGGCCAGTCGACCGTCATCGTGAGCGACTTGAGTTCGCCGAGCACCGTCGAGTACCGCTCGTTCGACAGCGGTTCGAGCGCGTCCGCGGTCCCCTCCGGTGGGTCGCCCTCGAAGGTCGCGAGCGCCGCCCGGTACTGCTCGAACGTCACCTCGTCCAGCCGACGCAGCAGCGCCAACAGCTCGCTTCGGCCCGGCGCGCCGGCGCGCTCGGCGCGTCGCCACAGCTCAGACACCGACCGGGCGCGGTCGTACACCCGCTCGTCGTCGACGACGTACGCCTTCGTAACGATCCCCTCCGACTTCAGCTCCTGAAGCAGTTCGGAGAGGTAGTGTTGTGAGATACCGAGCCGATCCGCGGCCTCGGCTTTCGTCTCCGGGGCCGACCGGTCGATCGTCTCGATGACGCGCGCGAGGGTGATCGTCCGCCCGTCCGGGTGGGCGTCCGTCGGTGCGTGCCAGATCATGCCCCGCCCTGCGCGCTCGGTCGGGATATGGCTACTCCACGGACAGTCCGTACCGGTCAATAGTTTCGGCGTTCGGTCGGGCGCGCTCGATTCTGCCGGATCGATCGCCTCGGCGGCGAGCGGTCGGGTCGCCTCCGATCCCGTATATAGGAGTACGGTCGGCTCATATCAACGGTTAAGCTCCGACCCCGACCTGCGTGTGACAACTATGGAGACGCGCAAGGTGCAGCTGTCGGGGGGCACTACGTACACCGTCTCGCTCCCGAAACACTGGGCGCAGGAGCAGGGCATCGAGTCCGGGTCCCTGCTGTACCTCCACCCAGAGGGCGACGGCTCGCTTCTCATCGAATCCGACGACCGGCGGGACGCGGAGCGCCGTACCGTCCGGCTCGACGTTCGAGACCACGACGTCGACGCGCTCTGCGAGACGGTCGTCGCGATGTACGTGGTCGGCTACGATCGCATCACGCTGGTCGACGCGACGGGGCACTCTCCGGAGCGCCGACGGACGGTTCGAGAACTCACCGCCCGGTTCAGCGGCTTCGAGGTGCTCGAAGCCACGGAGACGAAGCTCGTCCTGGAGAACCTCATCACCGCCGACAACGTCTCCATCCGAAAGAGCGCACTCAGACTCCGACTCATCATGCTCGCGATGCACCGTGACGCCGTCCGCGCGGTCGTCGACGACGACCCCGCGCTCGCTCGGCAGGTCGCCCAACGCGACGAGGAGGCCGACAAACTCTTCGCGATGATCACCCGTCACTACCGGCGCGCGCTCGTCGACCTCCGGGAGGTCGACCGTCTCGGCGACGACCGCGCCGAACTGTTCGAGTACTACGCCGTCGCCCGGCAGTTCGAACGCATCGCGGACCACGCGGAGAAGATCGCCACCCTCGCACGGGAACGCTCCGAGGCCCCTTCGGACGACCTCGCCGGGACGTTCTCGGCGACGGCCGACCGCGCGCGGCGGATCGTCGAGTCCGCGGCCGACGTCGTCCTCTCCGGCGCGAACATCTCGCACGCCTACGACGCGCTCACCGAGGTCGACGCGCTGGTCGACGATCTCGACGCCCACCACCGCGACCTCTACGACCACGAGTCCGCCCCGCGGGCGCACTTCTTCGGGCTGCTGCTCGACAGCGTCCAGCGGACGGCGGAGTACGGCGGCAACATCGCCGAACTCGCGATCCAGCGGTCGGTTCGGCGCGACGGCGACCTCGACGCGAACCGACCGTAGCCCGCCTCGTCCACGTCGGTGCCGACGACGGTGGGGCGTCTGCTCGACCGCCCGCCGCCGCCGAGGGGGTCGTCCGCTCAGCCGCCCCCGCGCGAGAGCTCGGTCCCGTCGCGGGGGCAGTGGGTGAACTCCGGGTTCGACGTGCTGTACCCGCAGGCGGGGCACCGCTTGACCGGCCGCGGCGACGCCCGCGACCGGAACAGAAAGGGGACGAACGGGACGAAGAGAAACAGCGCCAGCGTGTCGAAGTACGCCCACGCGAGGTAGCTGACGAGCAGGCTCAGCGCGACCCCGACGAGCGCCGTGGCGAGCCTCGATCCGACCATGCCGCCCCTCCGACGCCCGGCAGGATACGACTGACGGCCGCCGCGGATCGAAGCCGACGGCGTTCCATCCACCCGAAAGCACTTATCGGTTCCTCGAACACTCTCCGTCGATCACAGATGACCGGTCTCGAACCCGTCACGAACCACTACCGACCCCTCGCCCTCCCATGACCGCGACGCGACGCGCGTTCGTCGCCCGGCTCGTCGCCGCTGGCGGTGTCGCCGCACTGGCCGGCTGCTCGGCCCTCTCCGGGCGGGACGACGGACCGAAGCCCCAGGATCCCGGTCCGACCGAAACGACCGCGGAGCCGACCGCACGCGAGCTCTCCCTCGACGGTTCGCTGCGGAACGACCTCGGCGACGACGCGGCCGCGGTCGTCGAGCACTCGGCCGTCGTCGACGACGGGACACTCTTCGTCCGGGCGGTCGTGGAGGTCGCGGACGCGGAGGGGGTGCCCGGTCCGCTCCTCGTCAGGGCGACCCTCCGTCACCGACGCGACGTGGGCGGCGGGTCGGACATCGACCTCCTCGACGAGTACGAGTCCGGCGAGCGGTACGAACTGGAGATGCGCTTTCCCGACGCGGACCCGGACCGGATCCACGGGTACGAACTCGCGCTCGAACCGTCCCCGGGGACGCCGCAGAACGCGGTTTCGCGCCCGGTCTGATCGCGAATCGTGCGATCTGCTCGCTCGATCCGAGGCGTCGCGTCGGCGGGTCGCACCGCGCCGCCTCGACGCCGACCGGCCGGGTCCCCTATGAATCTCTGTCGGTTCCCACCCGGCCACAGTCGTTTTGCCGCGCTCGTCTGTTCACAGTACCATGCCCACGAGCGGTCGTCTCGCGGTCGTCGCGGTCGCGGTCTGCCTCCTCCTCGCCGGCTGTGCGGGCCTCGACTCGTCGCCGAGCGGCAGACCGACGCCGGTCCCCGACGGCGCGACGGCGCAGGGGGGACCGTCGACGACGGACGCGACCGATCCCGCAGAGACGGCCGCGCCGACGGAGACACCGTCGGAGTCGGAGACGACGGCTTCCGAGACGACGGAGCCTCCCTCGACGCCGTCGCCCCCGACCGACGCCCCGACGACGGAAACGCCGCCGGAGGAGACGACGTCCCAGCCGCCGACCGAGACGGCCGCGCCGACCGAGACGCCGCGATCGACGGCGACTGAGACGCCCGATCCGACCCGAACGCCGACGCGGACGCCGACTCGGACGACGACCGACGATCCGTCGTCGCCGGAGGGACCGGACTCGACGCCGACGCCCGATTCGACCCGAACGCCGCGGTCGACGGAGACGCCGACGACCGGGACTCCGACGACCGGGACTCCGACGACCGGGACGCCGGACGGAACGCGGACGCCCGACTCGACGCGAACGCAGACGTCGCCGACGCCCGACTCGCCGTCGACGTCGGACGAAACGCGATCGTCGGACGAGACGCGGACGCCGGACGGCGCGTCGACGACCGCGAACGACGGGTCCGACGGGTCGAGTGGGACGCTCGACGACGCGGATAGTACGTCCGAGGACGCGGACGGAACGTCCGACGGCGCCGGCGACGGATCGGACGCAATGTCGACGCCGGCGGTCGGAACCTCGGAGAACGAGACGACGGAGACGACGGAGACGACCGGAACGCCGACGGACGCGGCGTAAAACGGAGAGCGACGGCTGAAACGAGCCGTTCCACCGCTCGGAGCGGGCGCGACCGCGAGGGAGGTCGGCTACGCGGCGTCGATCCTGACGAGCGCCTGCCCCGCCTCGATGGCTTCCTCGTTCCCGACGAGGATCTCGCGGACGACGCCGGGGGCGTCGGCCGTGATCTCGTGGAAGTTCTTCATCACCCCGATCAGGCCGACGACGTCGCCGGCCTCCACGCGATCTCCCTCCTCGACGAACGACGCGTCGTCCGGATTCGGACGCCGGTAGAACACCCCGGGCATCGGGGCCGTGATGGTGGTTTCTTCTGACATGTGGCGTGAGTGGCGGCGCGCTCGGGTCGCCGCCGGACACCGCGTCGTACTCTATCCTACTATTTAGGCTTTGGTCGTCGCGTGTTCGATCGATCACCGACCGATCGAACGAATCCGGATCCCGGGATCACCCGAGCGACGACCTGATCGCGTCGAGCGCCTCCCGCCGTTCGGCGCGAGCGTCGAGCGCCTCGTCGACCGTCACCGCGTCGAAGTAGACGGACTGGTGGGTTGGCCGCTGCGCGAGGAGGCCCCTGTCGGCGCTGACGACGGTTCCGACCGTCGCGTAGCCGCCGCCGGTCACCGCGTCGCGCATGAGGACGATCGGCTGCTGGGGCACCTGGATCGAGCCGACCGGGTAGCCGAGGTCGACGACGTTCGAGGGGTCCGTGCCCGCGCCGAACGGCTGCTCGCGCGGGACGAAATCGAGGTCCGGTCCCTCCAGTCGGTACCCCACGCGGTCGGCCTCGGGCGTCACGGTCCACTCCGCATCGCAGAGTTCGGCCTTGCTCTCCTCCGTCAGCCGGTAGTCGCAGAGCCCGAGCACGATCCGGATGCGCGATTCCGACGCGTAGTCCGGGACGCGCTCGGGATCGACGGCCGAGCCGACGAGCGCCTCGCTCTCGCCTTTCGGCTCGCCGACGGCGAGTTCGTCGCCCGCTTCGAGCGCGCGACCCTCGTACCCGCCGAGGCCGATCAGCGTGTACGTCGACCGGCTCCCCATGAGCGGGTCGACGTCGATCCCGCCGGCGACCGCGAGGTACGTCCGCGCGCCGTTCGTGGCGAACTGCGTGGCGAGCACGTCGCCGGCCTCGACCGCGTGGGTCTCCCACGTGGCCACCGGCTCGTCGTTGATCGTCGGCGACATCTCCGCGCCGGCGAGCGCGATCACGGCGTCGTCGCCGAATTCGAGGGTGCAGCCCTGGTACGTCATCTCCAGCGCGGCGCGGTCGGCGTCGTTGCCGACGAGGTAGTTCGCGGCCGCGTGGGCGTACCCGTCCATGGCCCCCGACGGGGGCATGCCGATGTGGTAGTGCCCGAAGCGGCCCGTGTCCTGCACCGTCGTGAGCACGCCGGGTTCGCGGACGGTGATCACGCGTACAACGCCTCCGTGAGCCGTTCGTTGTACCCCGCCGGGTCCTCGAAGAACGCCTCGGGAGAGAACGCGACCTCCGACGTCCGGTACTCGTACGTCCCCGCCTCGATCTCCTCGCGGATCGCGTCGTACTCCTCGCGGTCGATCCGCCGGAACTTCAGGATGTCCCCGGGTTCGGGGAACACCATCGACTCCCGGAAGTCGGGCAACTCCTGCTCCACGTCGAGCACTTCGAGCGGCGTCCGCCCGTAGAGCTGGTAGCCCCCCGCGCCCTGAACCGGGTAGACGGCGGTGAACGCGCCGCCGAAGCCGACCGCCCGCGACGGGGTGTCGGTCCGCGGCTGGACGTACTTCGGCACCTCGATCTGCCGGTCGCGCGGGACCATCTGGAAACACCACGGGAGACCGGGGACGAACCCGACCATCGTGACCATGTGCGGCGCGCCGGCGTGCGCCGCGACGAACTCCTCGACGCCGTCGAAGCCGTTGATCCGCGCGGAGTATTCGAGGTCGGTCGCGTCGGGGTCCTGGTGGTTTTCGCGAAAGCGCATCAGCGTCTCGTGCGTCCACGGGTCCTCGTAGAGGACCGGGAAGTCGACGATCCGCGTGTCCCACTCGTACTCGGTCAGGTCCGTCTCCGCGGCGATCGACTGCAGCTCCTCGACCAGCTCCCGCGGGTCGATCTCGTCCGGATCGACGTGGAGCATGTAGGAGGCGTTCGCCGGGCAGATCTCGACGATCCCCGGGAGGTCGCGCGCTTCGATCTGCTGGGTGATCGCCATCGCCTGGAAGTTGGCGTCGAAGCTCATGGCCTCGTCCAGCTCGACGAAGACGTAGTCGTCCCCGCCGAACTCGTACCGTGGCTCCGGCAACGATATCCGTTCGATGCTTCCCTCGGTCATGTCGTGTGATCACGGTTCTCACGACGCTACGTATAGTTGCCGGTGGTCGATCCGGTTCGGTCGAATTCCCGCGAACGGGTGGGATCGAGTCCAACGACGGGAGGAATTCCTAACGTATATGCCACGGGTTACCCAACCACTCGATATCGTGTTCGAGAGCGTACTCGTCGCAAACAGGGGCGAAATCGCCGTCCGGATCGTCCAGGCCTGCCGCGAACTCGGGGTCGAGGCGGTCGCCGTGTACAGCGACGCGGACGAGGAGGCAAAGCACGTCCGGCACGCCGACCGCGCGTACAACGTCGGCTCGCCGGTTCCCTCGAAGAGCTACCTCGATCAGGACCGCCTGCTGGAGGTCGTCGCGGAGGCGGGCGTCGACGCCGTTCACCCCGGCTACGGCTTCCTGGCGGAGAACGCCGGGTTCGCCCGGCGGATCGAGGGGAGCGACGCCGTCTGGGTCGGTCCCCCGAGCGACGTGATGGAGTCGCTGGGCGAGAAGACGAAGGCCCGTGCGATCATGCGGGGGGCGGGCGTCCCGATCGTCCCCGGCACCACGGAGCCGGTCGAATCGCCCGACGCGGTCAGGTCATTCGCGGACGAGCACGGCTACCCGGTGGCGATCAAGGCCGACGGCGGCGGGGGCGGGAAGGGGCTCGCCGTCGTCGAGAGGGCCGCGGCGGTCGACGAGCGGTTCGAGAGCGCCCGCCGCGAGGGCGAGGCGTACTTCGATAACCCGAACGTGTACGTGGAGAAGTACCTCGAAGCCCCGCGACACGTCGAGGTGCAGGTGCTCGCCGACGAGCACGGCACCGTCCGCCACTTCGGCGAGCGAGACTGCTCCGTCCAGCGCCGACAGCAGAAGCTCATCGAGGAAGCGCCGAGCCCGGCGCTCGACGACGACGAGCGCGAGGCGCTCTGTGAGTCCGCTCGCCGCGGCGTCGCGGAGGCGGGGTACGAAAACGCCGGGACCGTCGAGTTCCTCTACCAGGACGGCGAGTTCTACTTCCTCGAGGTGAACACCCGGATCCAGGTCGAACACCCGGTGACGGAGGCGCGCACCGGCTTCGATCTCGTGAAGTGGCAGCTCCGGGTGGCCGCCGGCAAGGAGATCGACTTCGGCCAGTCGGACGTTCGGCCCGTCGGCGCGGCCATCGAGTTCCGCATCAACGCCGAGGACCCGGCGAACGACTTCACGCCGCGGCCCGGGACGGTCGACGTGTACCGTCCGCCGCGCGGAATCGGCGTCCGCGTCGACGACGGCATCGATCAGGGCGACGAGGTCGGCCCCTTCTACGACTCGATGGTGGGGAAGGTCGTCGTCGCGGGGCAGACCCGGACCGAGGCCGTCGCCCGGTCGAAGCGCGCCCTTCGCGAGTGCGAGATCGACGGCATCCCGACCACGATCCCGTTCCACGAGCGGGTCCTCTCGGACGAACGCTTCCTCGCCGGCGAGCACACGACCCGGTTCGTGGAGGACTCGCTCGACCTGACGTTCGACGAGTCCGAGGACTGAGCCGTCCGTCGCCCGCTCGCCCCTCGTTCAGCGCTCATCCCTCCTCCAACGCCCACTCTCCCGTTCAACGCTCACCCGCCGTTCACTCGTCCTGCCGCGCGTGGAGTTCCAACAGCGAGTCGAGCGAGTACGTCCGCAGGGGGTTCGGCTCCTCCTTGATCGTCGTGATCACGTACCGCGAACTCGTCCGTTCGACCTCGTCTATGGTCTCGAACGCCTCGATGAGCGACTCGACCCCCCGATGGTCGGCGAGTCGGGAGACGAGGATGAAATCGGTGTCCCCCATCGTGAAGAACACGTCGCAGACGCCCTCGATCTCGCTGAGCTTCGAGCCGACGATCTCGTGGTACCCCTCCTCGTACTCGGCCATCACCTCCGTGACGACCGTGATCCCGAGGCCGAACTTCTCGGCGTCGAGTTCGTACAGGTCGTTTTCGAGAACGCCGGCGTCCTGGAGTTTGGTCAGCCGGTAGTGCACGGTGGACTTCGGGATCCCCGTCTCCGCTTCGATCCGCTTCGGGCTCGGATCGCCGAGTTCGTACATCGCCTTGAGGATCTCGATGTCGCGTTCGTCCATACCGCCTCGTTTCGGCGGGGGGAATAAAACGATTGATCGTCCGGCCGCGACCGCCTACGCGATCTCGGAAAGCGGCGCGAGGTCGACGCCGTGTTCGGCGCGCGCCTCGTGGATCGCCTCGAGCAGTTCGACCGCGTTCGGCCCGTCGCCGTGGATGCAGACGCTCTCGGCCGGAACCTCGATCGTCTCGCCGTTCGCCGCCTCGACCGTCCCCTCGGTGGCGATGCTGACGAATCGCTCTGCGACCCGTTCGGGATCCTTCGGCTCCATCTGCTGCTCGACGATGAGGCTCCGGTCGGGGTTGTACCGGAGATCGACGTACCCCTCGAACACGGCGCGGAGGTCGTCGAACTCCCGCGCGACCTCGTAGATGTGCATGTCCGTCGCGAGGTAGATCAGGTCGGGGTCGACCGCGAGGATCCCCTCCATGACCGCCCGCGCGTGCTCCGGGCTCTCCGACAGCATCGAGTACATCGCCCCGTGCGGCTTCACGTGTTGCACCCTCGCACCCTGCGCCTCCGCGAACGCCGAGAGCGCGCCGAGCTGGTAGATCACGTAGTCTCTCACCTCCTCGGGCGAGGCGTCCATCTTCCGCCGCCCGAACCCCATCTTGTCCGGCAATCCGGGGTGTACGCCGATACCCACGTCGTGTTCGACCGCGAGCGCGACCGTCTCGCGCATCACGTGCGGGTCGCCGGCGTGGTACCCGCCGGCGACGTTCGCCGAGGTGACGTACGGCATGACCGCCGCGTCGCGGCCCATCGTCCAGTTGCCGAAGCTCTCGCCCATGTCGCAGTTCACGTCCACCGTGACCATGCTAGAGAGTGGTGCGCGTTCGACGCAAATAGGTTGCGCAGGATCGACCGGCCGCACCCGAAGGTGCGCGGCCCGACCGCGGGACGACCGCGATCAGGCCGACTCGCTCGCCTCGTCCGCGAGCCGACGGACGGTCTCCGCGAACACCCCGACGCCGGCGACGACGTCGGTCCACTCGGTGAACTCGCGCTCGTTGTGCGTCTTCCCGCCGACGCTCGGGACGAAGACGAGACCCGCTTCCGTGAGGGTCGCGAGCGACGAGGCGTCGTGGCCCGCCCCGCCGCGGAGCCGACGGACGGTTCGACCGCGCTCCGCCGCGGCCGCCGCCGCGACGTCGCAGACCCGCGGGGAGAACTCGGTGTGCGGGATCCGCCACAGTTCGGAGAGTTCGTACGTCGTCCCCTCGCGGTCGCACGCCGCCTCCAGTTCGGCCTCGACGCGCTCGACGCCTCTGGCGACGGCCGCGTCGTCGTACGACCGCAGGTCGACGGTGAACGTCGCCGCCGAGGGGATGACGTTGATCGACCCCGGCTCGACGGTCAGCTCCCCGACGGTCGTGACCGCGTCGTCGGCGAGGCGGGCGGAGAGCCGCCGAACCGCCCCCACCACGTCCGCGGCGGCGACGAGCGCGTCCGCTCTCGTGTGCATCGGCGACGGCCCCGCGTGGTCGGCCTCGCCGCGGATCGTCGCCGAGAGCCACGACATCCCCTTGATCCCTTCGACGACGCCGATGTCGACCCCCTCGTTCTCCAGAACCGGTCCCTGCTCGACGTGCAGCTCCAGGTACGCGTGCAGGTCGCCGTCCGGGCCGACCGGGGCGTCGCCGCGGTAACCGATCGATTCGAGCGCCTCCTCGACGGTCGTTCCGTCCCCGTCCTCGACCGCGAGCGCGTCCTCGGCGTCGGCGAGGCCGGCGTACGCCTCGCTGCCCATGAGCGCCGGCTTGAACCGCGCGCCCTCCTCGTTCGTCCAGTCGACGATCTCGATCGGCCGGTCCGTCTCGACGCTCGCGTCCTCCAGTGCGCGCAGCGTTTCGAGCGCCGCGAGCACGCCCAGCTGGCCGTCGTACCGGCCGCCGTAGGGCTGCGAATCGAGGTGCGAGCCGATCAGCACGGGGTCCGCGCCGGAGTCCCTTCCTTCCCGCCGCCCGAAGACGTTTCCGAGCCCGTCCACGCGCACGTCGAGGCCGAGGGCTTCGAGGTCGGCCACGAAGGCGTCCCTGACTTCGCCGTCCGCCGCCGACAGCGCGAGCCGGTGTAACCCGCCGTTTTCCGTCGCTCCGATCGCCGCGTACCGGTCGAACGCCTCCCGGAGGCGCTCCGGATCGATCTCGATCATCGATCCGTGCGGACGGGGCGGCCCGACTTATATCCGCTCGGGCGGCCGAACCGGCGCGAAAGGTTAATGCGGACGCTGTCTGTTCGATCGGCATGGCAACCTGTAGCACCACCGTATCGCTCCGTCGCGTTCGACGGCGCGCACGGGAACCGAATCGGGAGCGCCGACGCGGCGGAGGGCGGTGAGCGCCGAGATGGCCGCCGACCGAGCGCTGGACGTGTACTGGCACGAGGAGACGCTCCGGCACGAAGCGCCCGCGGGGGCGTTCAAGCTGGCGTCGACGCCGATCGCCGGCGACGAACCGCACCCCGACCGGCCCGAACGGATCGAGAACATCGTGCGGACGGTCGAACACGCTTTCGACGACCGCTCGCGGTTCGTCCCCGTCGAACCCGCCCCGCGCGACCGAATCGAGCGCGTCCACGACCCGTCGTACGTCTCGTGGCTGGAGGAGTTCTGCGCAAAGGGCGGCGGCAGGATCGAGGACACCACCACGGGCGCGAACCGTGCGACGTTCGAGGCCGCCCGGTACGCCGCCGGCACCGCCCTCGCCGCCGCGCGGGCCGCGCTCGACGTCGACGGGGCCGACGGCGAGGAGGCGATCCCCTACGCGCTCGCGCGGCCGAGCGGCCACCACGCGCAGTCGGATCGCGCCGACGGGTTCTGCTTTTTCAACAACGTGGCGATCGCCGCCGCGGCGGCGCTCGAAGAAGGGGCGGTCGACCGGGTGGCGATCGTCGACTGGGACGTCCACCACTGCAACGGCACCCAGGAGATATTCGACGACCGCGACGACGCGCTCGTGGTGAGCCTCCACCACGACCACGGCTCGTGGCACCCGACGTACCACCCGCAGGAAGGGTCGCTCGACGAGGTGGGATCGGGCGCGGGAGCCGGGTACACGGTCAACGTCCCGCTCGCGATCGGCACCGGCGATCGGGGCTACGAGTACGCCTTCGAACGGCTCGTCGAGCCGATCGTCCGGGCGTACGACCCGGATCTGCTGCTCGTGAGCGCCGGACAGGACGCGGGCGTCGTCGATCCGAACGGGCGAAACCTCGTGACTCGACCCGGATTCCGACGGCTCGGGGAGCGAACGAGGGCGCTCGCCGACGACGCGGCGGACGGCCGCTTCGCCCTCGTCCAGGAGGGCGGGTACCAGCCGTCCCACCTCTCCTTCGCGACGCTCGGCGTGCTGGAAGGGGTTCTCGGAACGACCGTCGACCTCGACCGGTACGGAACGGGCGACCCGTTCGACTGGCTCGACGAACCCGTCGAGCACGCGAAAACGTGGATCGACGCCGCGGCGGAGGCCCACGCCGAACGCTGGCCGGTCGAGTGACGCGCTCCGCGGGATCGATGGGGTAGCGAGGGGTCGCGAGCTAACCGGATCGTCGCAACTTTTCAGCACGACGTGCCCCTTCGCCCACGTATCTTGGATACTATCTCACAACTTCGGACTCTATTGAACGCATGACAAACTATATGATCCCTCACGGGAGTAGCTAAGCCATGTCCGGAAGTCCACCGATAGCGGACCTCCACTTCGAGGACGCGCCCCGCGTGGAGACGCCGATCCCCGGGCCGAACTCCCAGAAGCTGCTCCGCCGCCAGCGCGAGATCGACAGCGGTGCGGTCGCGTACCCGCGGAGCGTGCCGATCGCCCTCGACGAGGCGAAGGGTGCCACCATCCGGGACGTCGACGGCAACTGCTTTCTCGACTTCTTCGCCGGGATCGGCGTGCTCAACGTCGGCCACTCCAACCCGTACGTGCTGGAGGCGGTCACGGAGCAGACCGAGCGGCTCGTCCACACGATCGACTTCCCGACCGAGGCGCGGATCGAGTTCATCGAGAAGCTCGACGAGATCGCGCCGGGCGGTCTCGGGGGGCGAAACCGCGTCGTGTTCGGCGGGCCGAGCGGCAGCGACGCCATCGAGGCGTCGATCAAACTCGCGAAGTACAACACCGACGGTCGCGGGCTGATCGCGTTCAAGGGCTCGTACCACGGCGCGACGTCGGGCGCGCTCAGCCTCACGAGCGGGAAGAAGTACAAGGAGGCGTACACGCCGCTGCTCCCCGACGTCGTCCACGCCCCCTACCCGTACCCGCTGTGGGACGACGGCGACGCCTGCGGGCGCATCCTCGACGAGGTTCGCGCCACCGTCGAGGACCCCTACGGCGGCCTGACGAACCCCGCCGGCATCTGGGTCGAGCCGATCCAGGGCGAGGGGGGCGTCGTCGTCCCGCCGGAGGGGTTCCTCCCGGGACTGAAGGAGATCGCCGAGGACAACGGCATCCCGCTGATCGTCGACGAGATTCAGGCCGGCTTCGGCCGCACGGGCAAGTGGTTCGCCTCGGAGTGGTTCGACGTGACGCCCGACGCCATTCCGATGGCGAAGGGGGCCGGCGGGGCCGGGTTGCCGCTCGGCGCGCTCATGTACCACGAGGACCTCGACACGTGGGGGCCCGGCGGCCACATCGGCACGTTCAGGGGGAACGTCCCCGCGATGCGCGGCGGCGTCCGCGCGATCGAGTACGTCCAGGAGCACGACCTCCTCGACCACGCGGTCGACCTCGGCGAGTACATCCGGGGGCGACTCCGCGAGGCTGCGGAGGCGTCGCCGTCCCTCGCGGAGGTCCGCGGGATGGGCCTCTTCATCGGCGCGGAGTTCGTCGACGACGAAGGCCGACCCGACGAGGCCGCCGTGAACGAGATCCGCGAGTACTGCTACAACCGCGGCGTGCTCGTGTGGAGCGCCGGGCGCTACGGGAACGTCCTCAGGCTTCTCCCGCCGCTCGTCATGACCCGCGAACAGGCCGAGACCGGCCTCGACGTGGTCGTCGACGCGATCGAGGCCCACGCGGGAGAGGCGGCCGGGCGGTCGTAGGAGCGACGACGCGACCGAACGACCGCGGCCGCCGATGGATCCGTCGGCGACGACGTCGTCGCACTTCCGATGCGTCCGTGGCGCTCTCGCGGCGCTCCAGACGTATATCTAGTGATATATCTGTCCGGATATCCGGGCGGGGACGGACTAGGAGTCCAGAAACTCCTCACAGCGTTCGATCATTCGATCGGTGAACTACCCCACCCTACCGCTCGCCTGACGGCTCGCGCTTGAGGGTGGGGCTTCCTGTTTCCACGACGCGCTTTGCATCCACAACGGAAGACACAGGGAGCGCAGTCTCCACAGGCGTTGATTCGGAGCGTCCCGCTCCTAACCGCTTCTTGATACCGCGAGAAAGAATGTTCCACGCGGCATTCGCGTCTCTATCCACCTCGAACCCACACACCGGACAGGAGTGTTCGCGCACCCACAGCGGCTTCTCCGTCGAAACACCGCAGGACGCACACTCTTTGGTCGTTCCACGCGGATTCACGGCAACGAAGTGCGTTCCTTCCCGTTCGCACTTGTATTCGAGCATCCGAAGGAACGTTCCCCACGCCGCGCCTGCGCGGTTCCGAGAGTTACCCGGTAGTTCGACCAACCCCTTCGCGTCCAAGTCCTCAACCGCTACGAAGTCGTACTCCCGAGCGTAGTAGTTCGAGAGCTTGTGAAGGAAGTCGCAGCGCTTGTTCTTCAACTCCGCGTGGCGTTCGGCCACGACGCGGCGCTGTTCCTCCCAATTCGCAGACCCGTGTTCTTTCCGCGAGAGGTCGCGCTGTGCGCGTTCCAACCGCTCGCGCTCGTCGGACAGGTCGAAGGATTCGACGGCGGTTCCGTCGGTGTCGTGGGCGTACTTGAGAATCCCCACGTCGACACCGACGCACTTCTCGGGATTCTCGGGTTTCTCCGGCGGGTCGTCGGGTGTTTCGACACCGAGGATAGCGTACCACTTCCCGGTGGGTTCCTGTTTGACGGTGACAGTCTTGATTTCGGTGTCGTCGGGCAACTCACGGTGGAGAGTGAGCGGGATTTCTCCGAGTTTCGAGAGCCACAGCCGCGTCCGACCGCTCGTGTTCTTGAGCTTGAAGCCGGATTGACTGTAGGTGAAACTGCGGTACTCGCCCGGTGCTTTCCACTTGAGGGTGCCGACGCGGTAGCCGTTCTCTTTGCGACCGCGAAGCGTCGAGAGATTGTCGTACAACCGCTGAACGACTTTCTGAAGAACCTTCGAGTGAACGCCTTTCAGGTCGTTCCACCACTTCTTGAGGCTCGGCAGGAGCTTCTGCTCGCTGTATGCCGACGTGTCGTCGGTGCGGTTGAGTCGGTGGAGGAAGTGGTTGTAGACCTGTCTACAGGTATCGACAGTCCACGCTAACTGTTCTTCGAGAACGTCGGACGGTCGGAGTCGATACCTGTAGTTGTAGTTCATCTACGAGCGTTCTTCGATGAGTTCGTCCAACTTGTCTTGGACGAATCGGGAGAGGTTCAGGTGGTTCTCCTGAATCCACTCCTCTTGGTCGTCCCGGACGGTGATGTTCTTGCGCGTTGCCACACAAGTATGATACACACGATACTCCATAAAGATGCCGATAGAAACGGTTGGCCTGTGGGCCGAGCGTCGAACGTGTGTGAGAACCGGGCGGCGCTGTATCCCCTCCCTACTCACTCGCTTCGCTCGTTCGTTGAGGAAGGGGCCTTAGCGCCTCAATTCAGGTAAAATCGACCGTGACGTCTCCCTGTGGACTCGCCACCGCTCGATGTTTAATCGTCCCGACCACCCAGGGCGAGCAGTACGACGTCTTGTCGGGATTCCGCCCGACTACCCAGGCGTCACCGACTTCGTGGTTCGCCGGCAGGTCGCTCGTCGTGAGTGCCGCACAGATGTATTCCTCGCCCGCGTACGGCAGCGTCTCTGCGGCGAGGACCAGCCAGAGTCGAGGATTCGAACTCCGCCTGAACGGGTCGGGTGCCCAGAAAAAATCACCTTTCCGATAGGAATCACTCATGCGTTCTGCGCGGGTCGACCGCGTGTTCCTGCCACTCGTCGTAGTCGAACGGCCTCTCTTCGTGGTTCGCGGCGACGGCGGCCGTGTGAGCGGCCGCTGCGTCGAGGCTTCGAACGTGATCGCTGACCCGCCAGTATGTCCCCTTGTGATCCACCTGGCCCGCCTCCCGCAGTCTCACCAGGGTCGGTCCGACGGATCCTCGGTTGACGCCGGTTGCGTCCGCGATCTCGATCTGCGTAAACGCCTGATCGGCGTTCTCTTCGAGAAACGAGAGTATTTCGTGTGCGTTCGTCCCCGGCTTTGGACCGTCTTCGTCGCCGTCGATTCGGTCGAATCGATCCGCACTAATGGGCATGTGTACTATTTTGTATCGAATGTACTAATAATTGCGGTCCGGTCGCGCCTCGTCGATTCGCGCTCTGAACCGCTCCGCCGTCTCCGTGAGCCGGTCGAAGTCCCCCGCGGCGATCGCCTCGCGGTCCACGAGCGAACTGCCGACGCCGACGGCGACCGCGCCGGCGTCGACGTACGCCGCGACGTTCTCCAGCCCGACGCCGCCCGTGGGCATCGTCGGGACGTGGCCGAGCGGCCCGCCCAGCGCCCGCACGTGGGCCGGGCCGCCGCTCGACGCCGGGAAGACCTTCACGAGGTCCGCGCCGGCCGCGTACGCGTTCGCCGCCTCGGTCGGCGTGAAGACGCCGGGAGCGACGAGTTTCCCGTACCGGTTGCAGACTTCGACGACCGCCGGGTCGAAACTCGGCGTGATGACGAACTCCGCGCCGGCGAGCATCGCGGCGCGCGCCGTCTCCGCGTCCAGCACGGTCCCGACGCCGATCGAGACCCCGTCGCCGACGGCGTCGTCGACCGCTCGGAGCATCCCCAGCACGCCGTCCGTGTCAGCCGTGATCTCGATCGCCCGCACGCCGCCGGCCGCGAGGGCGGAGACGGCGTCGACCGCGTCGTCGGCGTCGATCCCGCGGACGATGGCGACGACGCCGCTCTCCGTGATCCGGTCGAGGACCGGTTCGCTCGATTGTGACATTGATTGACGCCCGGATCCTCGCGGTCGGGCGGCTAAAGCGTTCCGCACGAATCCGACGGAACGTGGCTGCACTCGACGGAGAGCGGCCGCACTCGAGGGGAAGTGACCGCACTCGACGGGGAGTGGCCGTGCCCGACGGAAACCGCGGTGCGGGATCGAAACGTTACCGCGTCTCCGTCACGCTCACGCCCAACTCGTCGGTCTTCGTCTTCACCGCCTCGCCGGTCGAGGGATCGAACAGGTACAGCGCGCTCCCGTCGAAGTCGAAGCGGACGGTCTCGTCGGGCGACGGGCGGACGGCGCTGTCGATCCGGGCGGTCAGTTCCTCGCCGCCCATCTCGAGGTAGAGGACGTTCTCGTTGCCCATGTGCTCCGTGACGGTGACCGTCGCCTCGTTCCCGCCGACCTCGACGAGTTCGACGTCCTCCGGGCGGACGCCGACCCGCAGGCGGTCGTACCCAGCCGCGACGGCGGGGTCGTCGAGTTCGTACGCGAAGCCGCCGGGGCCGCGGAGGGTCGATCCTTCCGCTTCGGCGGTGAAGAGGTTGATGCTCGGGCTGCCGATGAAGTCCGCCACGAACTCGTTCGCGGGCGAGCGGTACACCTCCTCCGGGTCGCCGACCTGCTGGAGCGTGCCGTCGTTCATCACGGCGATGCGGTCGCCCATCGCCATCGCTTCGGTCTGGTCGTGCGTGACGTACACCGTCGTCACGCCGAGGTCGTGCTGGAGTTCCTGCAGTTCGGTCCGCATCTCCGAGCGGAGCTTCGCGTCGAGGTTCGACAGCGGTTCGTCCATGAGGAAGACGGCCGGCTCGCGGACGATGGCCCGGCCGAGCGCCACCCGCTGCTGTTGACCGCCGGAGAGCTCCTTCGGCTTGTCGTCGAGCAGGTCCTCGATGCCCATCATCTCCGCGGTGGCCCGGACGCGGTCGTCGATCTCCGCGGCCGGCATGTCGGTCGAGAGCTTCAGGCCGAACCCCATGTTCTCCCGGACGTTCATGTGCGGGTACAGCGCGTAGTTCTGGAACACCATCGCCACGTCCCGGTTTCGCGCGCGGCGGTCGGTCACGTCGCGGTCGCCAAAGCGGATCCGTCCGTCCGTGACGTCCTCCAGCCCCGCGACGCAGCGGAGCGTGGTCGTCTTCCCGCAGCCCGACGGGCCGACGAGGACGAGGAACTCGCCGTCGTCGACGGTCACGTCGAACGCTTCGACGGCGACGACGGCCTCGCCGCCCGAACTGTACTCCTTTCGCAGGTCGTCTACGTGTATGCGTGCCATGGGTTACTCCTTGAGCGAGCCGGCGAGGATGCCGCTGACGAACTGTTTCTGCAGGAGGAGAAACAGCGCGAAGATGGGGACGATAGAGAGCGTCGCCGCGACCATGATCTGGTCGTAGTAGACGCGCTGGAACCCCACGAGCTGTGCGAACGCCACCGGGATGGTGTACATCGCCTCGTCCTGCAGGACCACGAGCGGGTACAGAAAGAGGTCCCACTGGAACAGAAAGAGGATGATCGCGAGCGCCGCCAGCGACGACTTCATCGTCGGCAGCGCGATGCGGTAGAACAGCTGAAACTCCGTCGCCCCGTCCATCCGGGCCGATTCGAGCAGCGCGTCGGGGATCTTCTTCATGTTCTGTCGCATGAGGAAGATGCCGATCGGGTTCGCCGCCCACGGCAGGATGATCGCCTGGTACGAGTTCGTCCACCCGAACCGGACCATGAGGAGGAAAAGCGGGATGACGAGGAGCTGGATCGGAAGCACGAGCGTCGCGAGGATGCCGTAGAAGATCGGCTCCTTGAACCGAAAGTCGTACTTCGCGAACGCGAAGCCGGCCATCGAACAGAGAAGCACCGAGAGCACCGTGTAGACGACGGCGACGAGGACGCTGTTTCCGACGCTTCGGAGGAAGTTCAACCGCCCCTGGAGCGCGTCGAGGTTGGCGAGGAACTCCAACCCGGGGACGAACCGCGGCGGGTACTGCAGGAATTCGGGCTGCGGGAGCGACGCGGCGACGAACATCCAGTAGATGGGAACCAAGGTGAGCGCCACCATCACGAGGAGGAACGTGTAGGCGAGGAACTGCCAGACGGCCTCCCGGCGGGTCTCCTCACGCATCGTCGTCACCCCCGACCTTGATCTGCACGATCGACAGGGCGGCGACGATCACGACCAGCGCGTAGGTGAGCGCGCTCGCGTAGCCGAGGTTGAAGTTCACGAACGCCTCCTCGTAGACGTACTGGACGATCGTAAGCGTCGCGTTCGACGGGCCGCCGCCGGTGATGATGTACGGCTCCGCGAACAGCTTGAACGTCCCGATGGTCGAGAGGACGACCACGAACAGCAGGACGGGGCGGAGCTGCGGCAGCGTCACGTACCGGAACTTCTGCCAGCGGGTCGCCCCGTCGATCTCCGCGGCCTCGTACAGTTGCCGCGGGATGTTTTGCAGCCCCGCGAGGAGGATGATCATGTTGTACCCGGTCCACCGCCACGTGACCGCTCCGACGATGGTCATCTTCGCCCAGAACGGGTCCGTGAGCCACGGAATCGGCCCGAGGCCGATCCGGCCGAGCGCGAAGTTGACGACGCCGAGTTGCTCGTTGAGGAGGAGCAAAAAGACCGTCGAGTACGCGACGAGGTTCGCCGACACCGGGAGCGCGAGCGTCGTCCGCAGGACGCCCTTGAACCGGACGAACGAGGCGTTGAGCGCGAGCGCGAGCGCCAGCGCGAGGCCGATCATGATCGGCACCTGCACGGCGAGGATGAACACCGTGTTGAACAGCGCCTGGTGGAACAGGCTGTCCATGAAGAGGCGCGCGTAGTTCGAGAGGCCGACGAACTCCAGCGCCGCGAGCCGCTGAACTTCGACCACGGTGAACCCGAGATCGACCCAGACGAGCGTCCCCTCCCCGATCCCCCGGTACTCGAAGAACGAGAGGTAGAGCGTGTAGACGACCGGGAACGCGAGGAAGACGCCGAACAGGACGAAGAAGGGTGCGAGAAACAGGTACGGAACGCCCGGTACCGTCGGCAGCGCGTCGCGCGCGTCCTGTCGGGCGTACCGGAGCCGGTCCCGTAGCGTTGCGTCGTACCGCCGTGACCCTGATTGATCCGTCGCCATGGTTACGCGAGGTCCGCGCCGATTCTCGACGCGACCTGTTCTGCGGCCCTCGTGACCGCCTCCTCCGGCCCGTACTTCCCGTCGAGCATCCGCTGGAGGTGCGTCCCGATGGCCTCCGTCACCTCGGGGGTGTCCTCGGTGAACCGGTAGCCGGGGATGTTCGACGCGAGGTCCGCGAAGAGCCGTCGGACCCGCTGGCCCCCGAAGAACTCGACCTCGTCGTCGTAGAGGTCCGCGTCGTACGCGGATTTCAGGGCCGGGAAGATGCCGTAGTTCTCGTACATCCGGTTCTGCATCTCGGGCGTCGTCAGGGCGAACGTCGTGAAGTCCCACGCCCGGGCGGTCCGCGCCGCGTCGATCTGCTTCGGGATCCCGAGGTTGGATCCGCCCCAGTTCGTCGCCCGGTTGCCGCCCGGTTCGAAGGCCGGCGGCGCGTAGACGCCCCACTCGCCGGCCGTCTCGGGCAGGGAATCGCGCAGCGTCCCTTCCATCCACGCGCCCGCGGGGAGGGAGGCGATCGTCCCCTCGCCGTAGGCGCTGAACCACGACGACGACCACGATTCGACGTTCGAGACGATGCCCGCCTCCTTCTGGGCCAGCATGTTCCGCGCCACGCGGACGCTCTCCTCGGTGTGGACGTTCACCTCCCCGTCGGGCGTGAACGGCTGCCCGCCGAGTTGCCGGAACTGGTACCGCCAGACGCCGGCGAGGTCGTCCGGCGGGAGGTTGTCCATGAACACGCCCTCCGGGAGCTTCTTCCCGGCTTCGATGTACCGCTTCCACGTGTCGATCCCGGACGGGTCGATGCCGTGCTCCTCGTAGACGTCGCGGCGGTAGAACACGCCGACGGGACCGATGTCCCACGGCACGGCGTAGACGCCTCCCTCGCCGTCCGAGAGCGCCTCCCACTTCCCGGAGACGAACTCCGGCCTGAGCCCGCCGGCCTCGATCCGGTCGGAGACGTCGCGCAGCGACCGGATGCCGACGAACGTTTGCGCCTCCACGCTCTCCAGGATGACGAAGTCGGGCGCGCCCGACCCGGACAGGAGCGTCGATTTGAACTTGTCGACCAGCGCGTCGTGGCCCATCTCCCGGATCGTCACGTCGACGGCTCCGTCGGCTCGCTTTTCGTACGGCCCGTCGACCAGATCGAGCGACTTCGCCGCGACGTCCCACGCCCAGCCGGTGACGGCGTCGGCCATCGCTTCGCCGCCGCCCGCGGGCGCTTCGTTCCTCCCGGGCGGTTCGCCCGTCCCGACGCACCCGGCCGACCCGGCAGCCCCGAGGAGACCGACGCCCACGAGGAGCCGTCGTCTACCGATCGCGCTCGGTTCGTGTGCCATGTGCTGTCAACTGTACTCTCTCGGAAGATAATTATAATAATTTCGGCGATTGCGGTTTCGATTCTTCTGGCGAAGGAATATGGCGTCGATCAGTCGATCGACGCGGAGACGTCGCCGAGGGTCGCCTCCACGACGCCGACGTCGAACGCGCCGACGGCGGAGTCGCCGACGACCCACGTCGCGCCGTCGGGGACCGCGACCTCGACGGGCGACGACGTGAAGTTGGTGATCCACACGAGCCCGTCGCGTTCGGCCGCGCGGACGCCGCGGGGGAACCGCCCCGCGCGCTCGACCTCGGCGCGCGCGAGCAGGTCGTCGGCGAGCGCCGCGGCCAGCCCCCCGCCGGGCCACGTCCCGACGTACGTCGCGGCCCCGTCGCCGCGTTCGTTCCGCGTGATCGCCGGCCGTCCGGACGCGACGCCGTTCTCGTACGCGCCGAGGACGACGGCTCCGTCGTCGCCGTCCGCCCTTCGATCCTCGTCGCCATCGACCGTCCCGGCGTCGCCGTCGGCCTCTCTCCCGGCGGGAGCGAGCCACTCCGCCCACGCGCGCGCCGGGTACGACTCGCCCCGGTAGCGCACGGTCGGCGCGAGCGAGTCGGGGAGGCTCTCGTGGCGGTCGACCGTCGCGCCGACGAGGGGCGCGAGCGGGCCGGGAGCGGGCTCGCTCCGGAGCTTGTTCCACGGGTCCTTGAACCCGGACCGCATCGTGAGGAGGAGTTCGCCGCCCGACTCGACGTACCGGCGCAGCCGAGCCGCGAGGTCGTCGTCGACGATGTGCAGCGCCGGCGCGACCGCCGCGGCGTAGCCGCCGAGGTCGGCGCTCGGATGGACGACGTCCACCTGAACGCCCCGCTCGCGGAGCGCCCGGTAGTAGGTCCGCGCGTGCGCCCAGTAGTCGAAGTCCGGGGAGTGCGGCTGGGCGGAGAGCGCCCACCAGTTCTCGTAGTCGTGGAGGAGCGCGACGGGCGCGTCGACCGGCGCGAGGGACGGCAGCTCCGCCGCGACTCGGCGAACCTCCTCGTACCCCCTGTCGGCCGATCCGTCGGCTTTCCTGAGTCCCGCGTGGTACTGCTCCTGTCCCTCCAGACACCGCCGCCAGCGGAAGTAGAGGATCGCGTCCGCGCCGTGCGCCGTCGCGTGGTGCGCCCACAGCCTCACCGCGCCCTCGGCCGGCTGGGGCGCGTAGGGCGGCCAGTTGACGTCGCCGGGTTGTTGTTCCATCACCCAGAACGGCGCGGCCTTCGTCCCGCGATAGAGGTCGTGGTTCATGCCGATCTGATCCGGGTCGCCCGCGCGGAGTTCGTCCGGCGTCGCGTCCGCCGCGCGCCGATCCTGGGGGAAGCCGGTCGGGTACGAGTCCCACGACACGAGGTCGAGGTCGTCGCTCACCGCGTGGGCGTCCAGCGTCTCGAAGTCGCCCATGAAGTTGTGCGCGACGAACCAGTCGTCATTCGCCTCCCGGACGAGCCGCGCTTGCAACCGGTTGTACGTCACCGCGCTGTCGCTCGCGAATCGGTAGTAGTCGAGGAGGTGCGCGGGGTGGTGGTCCGTCGGTGTCGGCCGCGGCGGGTCGACCGCCCCGAAGTCGGGGTACCGCTGGCTCCAGAACGTCGTTCCCCACCGCTCGTTCAGGTCGTCGATCCCGTCGTATCGGTCGCGGAGCCACCCCCGAAAGGCGGCCGCGCAGTCGTCGCAGTAACACCGGATCGTCCCGTGGCAGCCGAACTCGTTGTCGATCTGCCAGCCGACGACGTGCGGGCTGTCGGCGTACCGGTCGACCATCCGCGAGACGAGCCGCTCCGTCTCCTCGCGGTACCGCGCCGAGTTGAAACAGTAGTGGCGGCGGCTCCCGAACCCGCGGGGCGTCCCGTCGAAATCCGCCTGCAGGATTTCGGGATGCTCGTCGACGAGCCACTTCGGCGGCGTCGCCGTCGGCGTACAGAGGACGACCTTCACGCCCCGTTCTCCGAGGATTCCGACGGCGGCGTCGAGCCACTCGAAGTCGAACTCCCCTGGCCGCGGCTCCACCACCGCCCAGGAGAACTCCGCCATCCGAACGTACTCGATGCCGGCCTCGACCATCCGATCCGCGTCGGTCTCCCAGCGCTCTCGGGGCCAGTGTTCCGGAAAGTAGCAGACGCCGACTGTCATGTCCCGGTCGATTCGCGCGCCCGGCTAAAGTCTTGCTCCGACTCCCCGCCCGCGTCGCCTGACTTCGTCGGCGTTCGCCGACTCGTCCCGCGACCTCGTCGGTGGTCACCGACTCATCCCCACGACCTCGCCGGTGGTCACCGGCTCGTCCCCATGACTTCCTGCCAACGCCCGGAATCGGCCCTTTCGGTGGTTACATATCGGCTCGCGGCCGTGTGTCAGTATGGCTCGGATCCTCGACTACGAACTGTACGAGGTGCCGCCGCGCTGGCTCTTTCTCCGCGTCGAAACGAGCGACGGGATCGTCGGGTGGGGTGAACCCGTCGTCGAGGGTCGGGCGAAGACCGTCCAGGCGGCCGTCGAAGAACTCATGGACGCGTACGTGCTCGGCCGCGATCCGTCCCGGATCGAGGACCACTGGCAGACGATGTACCGCGGCGGCTTCTACCGCGGCGGCCCCGTCCTCATGAGCGCGATCGCGGGGATCGACCAGGCGCTCTGGGATATCAAGGGCAAGCGGTTCGGCGCGCCGATCTACGAACTCCTCGGCGGTCGCGCTCGAAACCGCGTCCGCGTCTACCAGTGGATCGGCGGGGACAGGCCCTCGGAGGTCGGCGCGGCCGCGCGCGAGAAAGTCGACGAGGGCTTTACCGCCTTGAAGATGAACGCCACCTCCGACCTGCGCCGGATCGACTCCCCCGCAGCGGTGGACGAGGCGCGAGAGCGGCTTCGGGAGGTCCGCGAGACGGTCGGTCCCGAGATCGACGTCGGCGTCGACTTCCACGGCCGGGCGTCGAAGCCGATGGCCAAACGGTTGGTCGCGGCGCTCGAACCGTGCGATCCGATGTTCTTCGAGGAGCCGCTCCTCCCGGAGCACGGCGACGCGCTCCCCGCGGTCGCCGCGCACACGACCGTCCCCATCGCGACGGGCGAGCGGCTGTACTCGCGGTGGGACTTCAAGCAGGTTCTCGAAGGCGGCGCGGTGGACGTGATCCAGCCGGACCTCTCGCACGCGGGGGGGATCACGGAGGTGAAGAAGATCGCGGCGATGGCCGAAGCCTACGACGTCGCGCTCGCGCCCCACTGCCCGCTCGGTCCGATCGCCCTCGCCGCCTGCGTTCACGTCGACATCTGTTCGCCGAACGCACTGATCCAGGAGCAGAGCCTCGACATCCACTACAACAAGACGAACGACATCCTCGATTACCTCGTCGATCCGGACGTGTTCCGCTACGAGGACGGGTACGTCAACGTCCCCGAAGCCCCCGGCCTCGGGATCGAGTTGAACGAGGAGTACGTCCGCGAGCAGGCCGAACGCACCGTCAACTGGCGCAACCCCGTCTGGCGGCACGACGACGGCAGCATCGCCGAGTGGTGACCGCCGACCCGGAGGACGGATCGGCGGTCACGGGCCGCCCCCGCCTTTTCACCTCACAGCGACGCGTCGAGTCGACCGGCCGAAAGATCGTTTCTCGTGGAAGAACGCCGAAAGAGACGCGTCCGCGTGTCCACATGGGACATCCCGGCGGACGCGCCGCGAGAGAGCCGTTTCGGAGGGACGAACCGGCGACCCATCGCGGCGATCGCGCTCCGTCCGTCTCCGTCGTCGGACGCGTCACGACCACGTTCTCATACGGAGAACAAGCGTTATGTGCGCGCCGAGCGAACGGTGTCAGAGACATGAACGCCGACGGACCGTCGATGGTGCGGACGACCACCACCAGCGTCCGAATCGTCGAGGCGCTGCAGGACCTCGACGGGGCGGGGGTCACGGAGCTCGCGACGCACCTCGACATCTCCAAGAGCGCGGTGTACAAACACCTGGCGACGCTCCACCGCCTCGGGTACGTCCGTCGTCGGGGCGATACGTACCTCGTCGGGCTCAAGTTCCTGCACCTCGGTCTGTACGCGCGCGATCGGCTTCCCGTGTTCACGGTCGGGAGCGACGCGGTGGAGCGACTCGCGGACGCGACCGGACACACGACGAGCCTGATGGTGAAGAACGCCGGATACGGGGTGTACGTCCGCCGCCTCCCCGGCCACGACGAGGACCCGATTCGGGAGGGCGATCAGGTCCCCCTCCACGCGACGGCCGCCGGGAAAGCGATCCTCGCGTTCCTCGACGAGGCCGACCGCGAAGCGGTGCTGGACCGGATCGGCCTCTCCGCGCGGACGGAAAAGACGATCACGAGCCGCGCGCGGCTCGAAAAGGAGCTCCGATCCATCCGCGACCAGCGGCTCTCGTTCGACAGGGAGGAGTACGCCGAGGGCTACCAGTGCGTCGCGTCGCCGGTCGTCGGCTCCGACGGGTACGCGGTCGGCGCGGTGAGCGTCTCCGGTCCGATGAACAGGATGACCGGTAAGACGCTCGAAGAGGACGTGACCGGCCTCGTCGTGAGCACCGCGAAATCGATCGAGAACGGCCTCCTGTCGCGGTGACGTCGGCGTGATTTCGGACGGTTTTCCTTACACGCGTATACGTGTAAGTTTCGGGGGCGACCACGGCCATCGATCACCCCCACGTCGATCGTGTTCGTGGATTCACCGCCCGCGACGATCGCTCGGGACGAGGGTCCTCGGTCGAATGGATCGACGCGCGAAAATGCTGCACGCTACCGATAGACGGATCGTCGATCGAGCGCGTCCGACAGGAACGACGACACCTCGCGGTTGAACGCCTCGGGGTTCTCCAGGTTCGCCACGTGGCCGGCGTCCGAAACGACCGCCGACCGAACGTCGGGAATCGTCCGCTCCACGTACGCCGCGTGTCTGAAGACGGCGCGGCTCTCGTGCTCGCCGTTGAGGACGAGCGTCGGGACGCGAATCGACGCCAGATCGACCCGCCGGAAGTCGTAGATCGCCCGGAAGATCTTGTTGAACTCGCTCGCCTCGAACGACGACATCGTCTCGCGGACGTACGAACGGACGGCCTCGTCGCGTCCGAACCACTCCTTCCCCCGGGTGCGCTCCGCGAGCCAGTACGCCACGTCGACGTACCGGGGCGGCCCGAGGAGTCGGACGATCCCCCGCATCGCCCAGCCGGGGAACAGCAGCCGCGTCGCCCTGTCGCGGCGGGTGAACGCGGACGAGACGGCCGTGTCGGCGAGCACGAGGGCGCGGAGGTCGTCGGCGTATCGGACGGCGTACGTCTGCGCGATCATTCCGCCGAGCGACAGCCCGCAGACGATCGGTCGATCGAGTTCGAGCCCCTCCACCAGCGCACGCAGATCGGCCGCGAACAGCTCCACCGAGTATCGACGCTCGGCCGACGGTCCCGTCCGGCCGTGTCCGCGCACGTCGTAGGCGATCACCTCGTAGTCGTCCCCGAACGCGTCGACCTGCGGCTTCCAGAGTCGATGATCCGTCCAGGCCCCGTGGACGCAGACGAGCGGTCGGCCCTCGCCGCGCCGTTCGTAGTAGGTCTCGACGTCGTTCGTCCGGATCGTCGGCACGGGTTGCGATTCGCGGCCGTGAGGAAAAAGGCTCCGTCGTCGCACGCTTCGCGTCACCCCCGTTCGAGACCGCGACGACTACGCCGACGAGTTCGCCCGACGGCTTCGAACGCCGAGGTAGACGCGGCGCGAACAGAGATAGAGCGCCGAGAGCGCGACCGCCTGGAGGGAGAAGAACGCGAACGCGACGGCGTAGAAGGCCGGTCCGCTCCCGAGCGACGCGAGGGACGCGTTCCGGGCACCCGACGCGAAAAGAACGGCGAGATACGCCGGGACGAACCCGCCGGAGACGAGGAGCGAACCCGCAATCAGGAGCGCGAGGACGATGCCGGTCTCTCTCCCCGCGAACAGGCGCCGAACTGGATTTCCGTCGAAGGGCATACGGGAGACTATTCGCTCGGCTAACACACAGTCGTTTCCCGGTTCGGGCGGACGAGCGGTCGAGGATCCGTGAAGTCGGAGCCACCGCGCCGCGAGAACAGGGTACGTTACCGCTACAGTCGATCGTCCCGGCGGATTGGCTGGCTACTCGGTGTTCGCCTCCGCTCTCTCTGACGACGCGTCGCCGCTGTCGGTCCTCCGTGATCTCTCCGGACGTTTCGCCCGGATCGGTCGGTACGATCCGTCCGATCCGCCGACTCTCTCTCTCCGTTGGCGGACGCGGGTTATCTGCCAAGCGGCCTCCACCGACCGCCTCACCCGCCGATCGTCTCGAACACGAACGTCAACGCCGACTCGCGCGACTCGGTCGTCACGCGCACGTCGAGCGCGACCGCCAGCACGTGCGTCTCGTCCGCGCGCTCCTGTACCACCACGCCTCCCCGCGCGCGGCACGGGCCGAAGTCGCGCTTCGGCCCGCTCGGGCAGTCGTCGGCCGCCCGCGTTTCCGCGGCGGTCCCGTTCCGTTCGACCTCGTACGCGACGTTTCGATCCACGCGGGCGGCTTCGATCTCCTCGACGCCGGGATCGAGCGTTCGATTCACCGCGTCGACGGCCTCGGATCGCGCGTCCCAGTCGTACTCGCCGATCACCGGGGTCGAGGCGTTGTGCACCGCGCGGTCGAGGGCGCGCTCCGCGTTCGTCCCCGGCGGGTGGCGTTCGGCGCTCGCGTCGACGTCCGCGTGGTACCCGAGCTGGACGTACGCGACGACCATCGGCACGAGCGCGATCGCGACGATCACCGCGGCCACGAGGACGAGCTGTCCGCGCGGGTCGCGGCGGCTCACGCGTACCACACCCAGATCGTCACGTCGCCGTGCAGCGTCGTCACCGTCGACTCGCCGACCGGAACGCCGACCGGCTTCGGGTAGCCGACGGACCCGTGCGGCGTCCGGACGCGGAACATGAGGTTCTCGGGGAGGATCCGTCCGACCCGCCGCTCCAGCGCCTTTCGCTCGCGGTCGAAGCGCTCCGCCGAGCGGCTGATCTCGGCGAGCCGCGTCGCCCCGCCGTGTCTGGGCGGCTCCTGCGCCAGCACCGTCGCCGCGTCGGTCGCGTACGCGTCGAGTTGGGCGTCTTGCGTCCCCGGATCCGGAAGCCCGAGCGTGAAGCTCGCCGCCACCGCGAGCACGAGGACGACGCCGACGGCGGCTTCGACGACCGAAAGCGACAGCTGTCCCCGTCGGCTACGCATCGACGGTCACCTCCAGCACCGCTTTCGTCGTCTCCTCCGGGTAGTACGTCACGATGACGGTCCCGGTTTCCGACCGGTTCGTCCCGGTACGCTCCCGTTCGTCGCGTTCGAACGAGAGCGTCGTCGTCTCGTAGCGGGACGTTCGGATCGTGGCGTTTCCGCGAAGCCCCGACCCGTTCTCGTCGTGCAGGACGACGCGATCGTTCGCCCTGACGGTTCTGATCGTCGTGTCAGATCCCGGTCGAAGACGGAGCGCGACCGTCGACGTTCGCCGCGGAAGCGTCACGGACTCGGACGCCGCGAGGTCGACCGTCCGCTCCTCCGACGAGCGCTCGGCGACGAGGACGGCCCGACGGACGGTCGTCCCGCCGGTCGGGTCGCCGCGCTCGACGACCGTTTCGTCGGCGAGTCGCACGCGGAACGCGGTGTCGCGGACGACCGGGGCGAGCCGATCGACGCGAGCCGGCGACAGCGCGTCGACGTCCGTCGCGTTCAGCACGTTCGGCCGATCGGTCGTCGGCGCGTCGGCCGCGACGACCCGGTCCGCGAGCACGTTCGACGCCCGGCGTTCGTGCGGCTCGCGGTCGGCGCTCAACAGGGCTCCCTCGGCGAACGCGACGCACACGCCTGTGACGGTCGTCAAGAGCACCAGCGCGACGGCGAGCACGGGGAGGTTCGCCTGCGCTCGCGACGCGCGTCCCGCCCGCCTCCGGTCGCGGCTGCGTGCTCCGCGCGTCATTCGCCTTCCTCCAGTTCGATCGCGAGCCCCTCGGGATCGGTGCGAACGGCGACGATCGCCTCGCCTCCGCTGGACCACGCTCCCGAGACGGACGCGACGGACGAGGGGAGCACGAGCCTCGTCCGACCAGAAACGGCGGGATCCGGGTGGTCGAGTGCGAGCGTCGAATCGTTGGCCCGGATCCGATAGGCGGCCCCGCGGATCGTGCGCGGCAGGTCGACCTCGTGTTCGGTCTCGACGCGGGTCGCGTTCGGCGGAACCGCCGCCTCGACGCGCTCCGCCGCGGCGACGAGCGTTCGATCGCCGACTTCCGCACCCACGGCGTCACGGTACTCGGGGACGAGACCGCCGTACAGGGCCGTCGTCACGAGCCCGATGAAGAGGACGACGATGCTCGCTTCGAGCGCTTTCCCGACGACGGGGGTGACGGCCCGATCAGCCACGGCGCACCTCCGTCCGCAGGTCGTGTTCGACGAAGTACGTCGTTCGGTTCCCCGGGAACTCGGCGACGACGCTCTCGACGCCGTCCCCGTCGAACGTGCGTCGCTCCGTCGTCGCGTTCTGGCGCTCGAAGTGCGACTCCCACGCGCCCGGCGTCTCGGTCTCGACCGCGACGCGGTAGGTCCCGTCGCCGAGCGCCCGTCGATCGTGCGTCACGTTCGTTCGAAGGACAACGCTCGTCGGTCCGCTTCCGCCGACCGCGTCAGGTCCGGACGCGTTGAGCCGCCCGACGCCGACGAGCAGGACGCCTCGCGAGGCGGCGATCGGCGGCTCCGTGTACATGCGGGCGGTCGACCCGGTGCCCCTGACGACGGCCCCGCCGACGAACGCGACGCGCTGGCGGTCGGACGTGAAGACGAGCCCGCCGACCTCCTCCGTCGCGACGACGCCCGAGTCGTTCACCACGCGCACAGTCCGTTCGACGGTTCTGAGTCGGCCGTCGGTGAACGAAACGCGACCCCGGCCGGGTCCCGTCGTCGCCACCGGATCCAACGCGGCGTCCAGGTCGGCGGCGACGCGGTCCGCGTCCGCGGCCGCGGCGTTGCTCTCGACGACGGTTCCGATACTCGCCGTCAGGACGCCGAGGCTGAGCATCGTCACGCCGAGGAGGATCGCGACGCCGACGACGTTCGCCTGCGCCCGTTCGGCTTCGTCGCTCCCCCGCCTCCCGCCGCTCATATCATCTTCGCCCCCGCGAAGACGACGTAACAGACGGCGACGAGCGCGCCGGAGTGGAGTAGCGCCTCGTAGCGGCCGCGACTCGCCATGCCGGCGAACCAGCCGGACGCGAGCATCGTCGCCTGCGTGACGACGTAGAACCGGAAGCGATCGCGCCCCGGTTGAACCGCGTTCGGATCGAGCGCGAATCCGGAGGTCCCCGACAGCGCCGACAGCTGCGCGAAGCCGTCGAGCATGTAGGTGTTGACCGCGACGGCGATGGCGATCACCAAAAGCGCCGTCGTCCACCCGACGGCGACGTACACGAGCATGCCAGCGCGGAGCGCCTGCTTTTCGTGGTACAGCCGACCGATCTCGGCCTGCAACGTCTCGAACACCGCCTCCGTGTCGCTGCCGGCGTCCAGCGCGCCGGTGACGAGACCGATCGTCTGCTCGGCGAGCGGGGTCCCGACGCGCTCGACGAAGCGATCGAGCGCGTCGGACCGGAGATCCGACTGCGGATGAGTCGCTTCCTTGGTAGTCAGACGTAGGTTGAACGCGAGGTCGGCCACATCGGGATCGAGCGCCCCGAGGTCGACGTCGCGGGCGACGAGTTCGACCGCCTCCGGAAACGGACGACCGAGCGAGACGTGGCCCGAGACGGCGTGAATGAAGTCCTTGATCTCGCGGTCCTTGGCGTCGTCCCGCCGCGCGCGGCGAACCGACACGAAGCCGACGGGGAGCGCGTAGGAGACGTACGACAACAGCACGACGTTCGCCGGTTCGTACCCGATCGAGCGGAGTCCGGCGGCGGCGAGCAGCGCCGGTCCGGCGAACACTACGGCGGCGCTCGCGGGGTTTGTCGATGCGGTGACCAGCACGCCGAGCAGATCACGGGGTCGCCGGTACTCCACCGTCTGGTCGGCGGGTCGGAGGTCGTCGACGAGCGCGCTCGCGCACGCGCCGACGGCGAGAACGAACCCGGCGCTCCCGTAGATGATCGCCGCTCGAAGGGTGACGCTCCCGTACGGCGTCCGGATCGGCTCGGAGAGCCCCGGCGAGAGGACGCTCATCACGGTGAGGACGATGACGAACAGGGACGGCATCACGAGCAGGACGATGAAAAGCTCCGCGAGCAGTTCGAGAAACCCTTCGGCGCGCTGGCGGGCGCGAGCCTGCCTGTGCCCGAGCATCCGACTCTCCATGTGGAGGTAGTTCGAAAGCGCGTCCGACCCCTGGTCCGCGTGCTCACGGAACTTCAGGAGAAACGGTGCGAGCGCGTCGCGCGAGGGGGTGTCGCGAGCCACGCGACGGAGCCCGTCGCTGACGTTTCCGGTCAGCGCGGCGGTGTTCAGCACCTTGCGGATCGAGACCGCCGTCTCGCCGTACGCCTCGCCGTCGGCGACTTTTCGGAGCATCGTCCGCTGACCGTCGCTCCCGGACGACAGTGCGTGGAGGTATCGGACGGCACCGGGTAACGTTCGTTCGATGTCGGCTTTTCTGGCGGCGGTCACCCACCTGAGGTAGGCGCCACCCGCTCTGACGACTCCGCGCTTTCCGGCGTACGCGACGGTGCCGGCGGCGAGGACCGCGGCGTATGTCCGCGGCATCGCCGGGACGCCGACCTGATCGACGACCGGAACGCCCGCTTCGAGGAAGGCGGCGATCACGGCGAGCGTTTCTGGTTGCACCGCGAACACGAGGCCGAACGTCGGGCCGAGCAGGGCGAAAAACGCGAGCCACGACAGTCCGTACACGCGAGCGAGATACACGTCGAAGCTCATCCGGAGGTCCGTCCCGCGGTAGCGACGGCGGTCGATGGCGTGGCGATCGGCGTCGGCGTGCCTGGCGAAGAGGGCGTACAGCGCCCGGTCCGGGACGGAGAGCGAACGAGACCCGACGGTTCGCTTGGCCTCGGCGATGTTCATCTGGGTTGCCTCCGATCGGGTTCACGCCCGTCGGGTTCGCCTCCGTCCGCGGTCGTGACTCCGCGGCCGTCGCCGACCCGGGTGCCGTCGGCCGATCGACCGCCGGTCGACGTATCGCCCGTCTCCGCGAGACGGTGCGCGACGCGCTCGACCGTCGCGGCTTCGTCCGTCCGGAGATCCGCGAGAAACTCGAACAGTTCGTCGAAGTCGTCGATCCCGTCGTGGACGAGGTATCGAACGTACCGGTGTTTGCGGTGAAACTCGGCTTCGACCGCCTCGACGGTTCTGTCGGTCTTCGAGGCGATCCGGTGGAAGGTTCGACACCCGATTCGACGCGTCCGATCGCCGAGCTGCGGATGGTCGTACGCGACGTGAAACTCGCCGTCGGTGTCGCGCCGGACGATCGTGTTCCAGCGGGTCTCCGTTCCGTCCTTCTCGATCACGCCGCGGTGCTTCGATCGGTCGTGGGTCGGTGTCGACGCGGCGTTTTCGTCGTCCAGCTCGTCGTACTCGCTCGCGGTCACGATCTCGACGGCCTCACTCACGTACCGCTCTCCGTCGACGAAGCGCGGGAAGACCACGAGGTCGAGCTCGCGGAGCAGATACGACGGCAACCCCTGCTCTCTCACCCGGTTGACGAGCGTCTCGATGTCCTCGGCGTGGGTCGTCCCGATGACGCCGTGTCCGGTGTTCAGCGTCTCGGCGAAGGTCCGAAAGCTCGCGTTCGTGTTGATCTCGGCGATGACCTCCACGTCCGGATTGAGGTAGTTGGTCTCCGTCATCAGGTCGGCCATCGTGACGCGCTTGAACTCGTTCTCGTGATCGCGCGTCGTGAGCGAGACGCCCGTCTCGTGGGGGAGACGGACCTCCCGGGAGCCCTCGTCGATGCTGATCGGTCGGTCGTCGAACGGGATGAACGGCATGTGCGCGTTCATGAGCGTCGTCTTTCCGACCCCCGTCGGTCCGGAAAAGAGGACGACGCCGCGGTGTTCGTACAGGAGCCACAGGAGCGCGACGAGTTCCGTCGACAGCGCGTCCCGAGCCAGCAGATCGACGGGCGTCAGCGCGTCGGTCGACTGTTTGCGGATGGAGACGTGCGGTCCGTCCTCCGAGATGACCGGGAGCGCGACGGCACAGCGGATGGTTCCCTCGACGTCCGACGGATCGAGATTCACCTTCGCGCTCGGCGTGCTGGCGTTGAGCTCCGTTCCGTCGCTCGCGGCGAGCTGGGTGGCGACGTTGACGAAGTCGATCTCGTCGTCGAAGACGAGGTTCGTCGGCACGCGCCCGCCGCCCGCCACGCCCGTCCGGGGAACGACCTTGACCCGTTCGCCGACGCGGTTGGCCTCGACGTCCTCCAGGTTCGGATCCCGGATCGGGATCGTCAGAATCCCCTCGCCGACGTAGTCGCGGAGAACGTAGTACACCAGGTCGTCCAGTCTGTCGGCCGCGTACCGTCCGCCGACGGGCGGCACCGCGAGATCGTACTCGGCGAGCGCGCTCTTGACCCGGTAGGCTGTCGCGTCGAGCCACGCGCGGGTGTTTCGAGCCGTGAGTCGCCGCGAGAGGAACTGTCTGGCGCGCTCTCCGACGAACGCTTCGCGGTCGTCGACGACGCCGTCGACGTTCACCTCCCAGATCCGCTCCTTGCACTCGGCGATGAGCTGCTCGTCGCCGGGCAAGAGGTCCGGTTCGAGCACCGCGTACTTGCTCGCGAACTGGTCGTTACCGAGCAGGTGCTCGCGGTAGACGATCACGTCGATCTCGAACCCGCAGAACGGGACCGAGTACCGCTTCAGCCGTTCGCCCGCGACGCGCTCTACGAGCTCCGTCTCCGCGCGGAACGCGGTCTCCGCGGGCGCGAAATCCTCGGTGTGAACGGCCAGTTCGTCGCCGTCGACGACCACCACGTCGACGCGCTCGTCGAGGGCGAGCGGCGTCAACTCGTCGAGGAGCCGGAGCTCACACAGGGCGTAGTAGTCGATCCGCCGACGGGCCGCCGCCGAGGCGTCGAGGAGCCGGTCCAGAACGCGCCGGTACTTCGGCTCGAACCCCACGCTCGCGCGTTCGATCGTCCCCTCGCGGGTGAGCGGACGGCGACGGTGGACCGAGGCGAAGTGATCTCGGATGCGCTCCATCGCGGCCTCGCCGACCTGCCCGAGCGTCGGTTCCCGGATTTCGTACCGAAAGTCCGTCGCGGCTTCGCTGATCGTCGCGACCACGCCGGGAAACACCTCGTACTGAGCGCGGACGTCGGCGGCGTACCACGCGTCGCCGTCGTCCGGCGGCACCGGCGGTGGGACGCGATTCCTCGGTTCGCTGGCGTCCCGCCCTGTCGGCGACCTACTCATGCTCGATCACGGGGACTGATCCCTCCATCTCCTGATGGTGATACTTCCGTTCTGATTTTTAAACTTATCTGATGGAGGATATGTGTCGTGCGGCAGAGGACGCGGATGGCGACGATTGGTGAGCGGTGCAGTTACGTCCTCACCGCTCGACGCCGCAGTACTCGACGGCGACCCTGGCGACCGTCGTCGCGGTCTCCAGAAGCGACGTCACCGTCGTACGCTCGTCCGCACCGTGGAGGTTCGCGCCCGTCGGGCCGACGGAGACGGCGTCGACGTCGTAGTAAAGGGAATAAAAACGCTCGTCGAGCGCGGCGTTCCCGCCGACGAACGCCCCGGAGCGGCCCGTGACGTCTTCCGCGATCCGCTTCGAGAGCGCGGCGATCTCCGCGTCCGGCGCGATCTCGTGCGGCGAGGCGTTCCAACCGAACCACTCGACCTCCGGGGGGTTGTCTCGGAGCCACTCGTCCGTGGCGGCGGCCTCGGCGATCGTCTCCTCGATCTGCGCGCGGACTTCCGCCCGCGTCTCGCCCGGCGGCCAGCCGACGCGGCCGTGCATGATCGTCTCGCTGGGGAGCGTTGACGGCCAGTCGCCCGCCTCGATAATCCCGACGTTGATGTTCGTCACGTTACCTTCGAGGTCCGGTTCCCCCCGGTAGGCCGGCGGGAAGTCGATCCGCGCTTTCCGCTCGCGGTCGAGTTCTTCGAGCGCCTCGTACACTGTAATCGCGTTCCCAATCGCGTTGACCCCCTGGTGGCCCCAGGCGGCGTGGACGCTCTTGCCGGGGACGCGGACGCGAAAGTACATCACGCCCGCGCTGGCGACGCCGACGTTGGGGAGCCCGAACGGTTCCGCGATCACCGCCGCGTCGGGCACGTAACCGCGTTCGAGGACGGATAGCGTCCCGCCGACGCCGCCGTCTTCCTCCTCGATGACGCTCTGGAAGACGAGGTCGCCGCCGAGTTCGACGTCCGCTTCCGAGAGCGCCTTCATCGCGACGAGGCACGCGGCGAGGCCGCCCTTCATGTCGGCGACGCCGCGGCCGTACAGCGCGTCGCCCTCCCGGGTGACGGTCCAGGCGTCACGCTCCCACTCGCTCTCGGTGACGTCGACCACGTCGACGTGGCCGCCGATGGCGAGCGTCGGCCCGTTGCCGCCCTCGACGCGGGCGACCACGTTCGGTCTGTCCTCGTAGCCAACCCTCTCGTAGGACGATGTCTCGAAGTACCCCTCGTGGTCCGCGAGATCGACCGCGGAGGGTTCCCAGACGTCGGGGTCGTACCCCGCGGATTCGAGGTAGTCGACGACCACGTCCTGGCCCGGTCGCTCGGACCCGGTGACGGTCCGCGCCTCGACCAGCTTCGTGACGAGGTCGACGAGTTCGTCTTCGTTCGATTCGATCGCTTCCGTAATGCTATCTGCGTCGGTCATGGGTCTGCTGTTGATGTCTCCGTGTTTCCGTGTCTCCGCGTCGTCGTATTCGCCGTCAGTACGTGAGTGTGCGGTGCGTGGGTGCGTGGGCGTACGTAAGTTCGGGGGGTTCGTCGCCGTCTCGCGGCGGCGAGGCCGCCTGCTGAATCCGTCTCCGAAATCACCGGCCGAACCACTTCCGGAGTCGTTCGCGGACGTCGAAGCTGCTCGCGGCGACGCCGTCGGGGAAGTACAGCGTCGCTACGATGAGAAGCGCCCCCCAGATGACGAGCCGGAGTTCGCCGATGTCGCGGAGCGCCTCTGAGACGCCGAAAACGAGGATGCCGCCGTAGATGGCCCCGCCGAAGCTCCGCAGGCCGCCCACGATCCCCATCGCCATGAACTCGACCATCTGGTCGATCTCCAGCATCGGCGGCGAGATGATGAGGATGTTGTACGCCTGCAACGCGCCGGCGATCCCCGCGATCGACGAGCCGACGACGAACCCGACCAGCTTGTGGCGAGGGACGTTGTTCCCGAGCATCTCTGCGGCCGCGGACGACTCGCGGATTGCCCGCGCGACGAGCCCGAATCGGTTCACGAGCAACGAGTACTGGAACGCCATGAGCAGCCCGACCGTCGCGAGAACGAAGTAGTACATCGCGACCCTGTCGCCGCCGAAGAGCTGCGGGTACCCGGTGTACCCAGTCGGTCCGCCGGTGACGTCGCGGAAGATGATCGTCCCGTAGTAGACGATCTCGGCGTAGGCGAGCGTCACCATTCCCACGTACGCCCCGCTGAGACGCAACACGGGGTACGCGATCGGGAGGCTGAACAGTCCGGCGACGACGCCGCCCGCGAGGATCGACGCGAGCGGGTGGACGCCGGCCTCGGCGGCCAGGATGACGGCTGCGTACGCGCCGACGCCGTAGAGCGCGGCGTGGGCAAAGGTGAACATCCCGAAGTAACCGGCAACGAAGATCCAGCTCCCCACCGCGAGGATCACGATGAGTAACTGCATCACGATCTCCAGCCCGTACGAGGTGAAGATGAGCGGGGCGAGCACCGCGACGGCCGTCCCGAACGCGAAGACGACGCCGTTCCGACTGCGGACGTCCCCGGTGAACCGTTCGCGCGTCCGTTCGAGCGCGAGGCGCACAGTCTCGACGGTCATCCGTCGATCCACCCCCCGATGCCGTCGGGATTGACGAGCAACACCGCGATCATGATCGCGAAGAGCAGCACCATGGCGGCCTCGCTCGCGACCCAGATCGTGCTGACGCTCCTGACGACGGCGAGGCCCAGCGCGGCGACGAGCGTCCCGCGGACGCTCCCCAATCCGCCGACCATCACCACGATGAACGCCAGCAGGAACGGGTACCAGCCGACGGAGGGGTACACCGCGAAGAGCGGCGCGAGGAGGACGCCGGCCAAGCCGGCGAGCGCGGCACTCAGTCCGAGCGTAATCGCGTAGACGCGCTCGGGCCGGACGCCCATGAGGAGCGCCGTCTGGTCGTCCTGGGAGACAGCCCGGATTGCGAGGCCGAGCTTCGTCCGCGAAATAAAGAGGAAGAGCGCCCCCAGCGCGCACACCGAGACGACGAAGATGACGAACCGCTCGACGCTGATCGCCACGCCGGCGACGTTCCACACCTCGTCCGTGATCGACGGGAACGATCGTCGTCTGGAGCCGATCGCGACGCGCAGCCCGTTCTCCAGGAAGAACGCGAGCCCCAGCGTGACGACCATCGAGGCGATGTCGAACTCTTCCCGCTCCCGGAGCGGTTCCAGCAGGCCGATTTCGGTGATCCACCCGAGCGCGAACACGACGAGCATCGACGCGACGACGGCGAGCACGATACTCCCGGTGGCGCGAACCGCGAAGAAGCCGGCGAACCCGCCGACCATGAACATCGCGCCGTGGGCGAAGTTCAGCACGCGCGCGACGCCCCAGATGAGCGTGAGACCGACCGCGATGAGCGCGAGCTGCCCGCCGAAGAACAGCCCGTTGACGAGCTGCTGGGCGAGCAGGCCGGTGCTAACCATGCGACCCCTCCGTCGCGTCGCAGGTTCGTTCGTCGGATGGCCGGCGGCTCGATCGCCGCGTCGGCGCGTTCCAGCTCGCCGTGATTCCGTCCGGCACTTGTCCGTTCGTCCTCATCCGTGTCGCTCCCCGATGTACAGTTCCATGATCTCGTCCTCGTCGCGTAGCGCCTCCGTTTCGCCCTCGTACACCCGTTCGCCCTGATCGAGGACGTAGACGTACTCGGCGACATCGAGCACCCGCCGCACGTTCTGTTCTATCACAATCATGTCTCTCCCACGCTCTTTCAGCCGCACGATCTGTTCGAACACGTCGTCGACGAGCTGCGGTGCCAACCCCGCGCTCGGCTCGTCGAGCAGCAGGATCTCCGGATCGGGCATGAGCGCCCGCCCGAAGGCGACCATCATCTGCTGGCCGCCGCTCAGCTCTCCCGCACGCTGTCGTCGCTTCTCTTCGAGCACGGGAAACATCTCGTACACCTCCCGGTATCGCCGTTCGAGGATGTCTTCGTCGTCCACGAGGTACGCGCCGATTCGAAGGTTCTCCGTCACCGTCATCTCGGGGAACACGTTGCCACCCTGAGGCAGCATGACCACCCCGCGCTCCACCACATCGCGCGGGTGCGCGTTCGTGACGTCCTCGCCGCGGACGCGCACGGTGCCGCGCCACACGTCGACGAGTCCGCATATCGCCTTGAGCGTCGTCGACTTTCCCGAGCCGTTCGGTCCGATGACGCAGTTCACCCGGCCTGGCTCGATCGCGAGTCTCAACCGGTGCAGCACCTGATTCTCGCCGTATCCGGCGTCGACGCCGTCGAGTTCGACGAGGTTCGTCCGGGGGCTCTCCGCAGGTTCTCGAGGCTCGCTCATCTCACGCACCTCCGAGGTACGCCTCGCGCACGCGCTCGTCCGCCCGGATCTCCGCGAACGTCCCCGTGGAGACGCAGCGGCCAGCGTTCATCACGACGACCCGTTCGCACAGCTCCTTTATCACCGACATGTCGTGTTCGACGACGAGAAACGCCGTCCCGCGGTCGTTGATCCGTTTGATGTCCGCGATGATCTCGTCCATCAGCGCCGGATTGACGCCGGCGGCCGGTTCGTCGAGGAGGACGAGCTTCGGATCGAGCATGAGGACGCGGGCGAGTTCCAGCAGCTTCTTTTGACCCCCGCTCAACGCGTCGGCCCGGTTCTCGGCGACCTGCGCCAGATCGAGTTCCTCCAGCACCTGCCAGACTCGCTCTTCGCGCTCTCTGACCCCGTACGAGACGTTCGGGACGAGCAAGTTCTCGAAGACGGTCATTCGGCCGAACGGTTTCGATATCTGGAAGGTTCGACCGATCCCCCGCGTCGAGACCTCGTAGGGCTTCCGTCCGGTGACGTCCTCGCCGTCGAAGACGACCCGCCCGGCGGTCGGCGATAAAAAGCCCGTGACGAGGTTCAGCGTCGTCGTCTTCCCCGAGCCGTTCGGTCCGATCAGCCCGACGAGTTCGCCGTCTTCCACCGCCATGTCGAGACCGTCGACCGCGTGGATGCCGCCGAAGGTCTTCCGGAGGTCCTCCGTGACGAGCAGTTCGCTCATCGTCCACCCCCGAGATCCGGCGGACGCGTCCCGTCCCAGGTGAGCGCCCGTTCGATCGCGGCGCACGCCGAGACGACGCCCCTATCGTCGAGCCGCGGTCCGATCACCTGCATCCCGATCGGGAGGTCGTCGTCCGAGAGGCCGACCGGAATCGAACCGGCCGGGTTGCCGCTGAGGTTGAGCGGCCACGTGAGCGTCCAGCCGTGCATCGGGTGGACGGGGCGGCCGTCGACGGTCGGTGCGTCCTCGTCGCGGTCGAACGCCGTCCGGGAGAGCGTCGGCGTCGCGAGGACGTCGTACCCGGAGAACGCCCGCTGGATTTCGTCGAAGACGGCGGTGCGAGTTCGTCCGGCCGCCGCGATCTCCTGCGCGCCAAGCGAGAGCCCCGCGCGGATTCGCGACGTCACCTCGGGGGTGACGTCGAGGTCGTCGTTGAGGAGGTCGACGCCCGCGTCTCGCCGCAGGTTCTCGTAGAGGCCGACGTACCGCGTCTGGAGGATCCGTTCGAGGGCCTCGTGGCGATCCTCCCAGGTGCCGTCGAAGTCGAGGTCGGCCGTCTCGACCGTCGCGCCGGCTGCGGCCACCCTGTCGAGCGCCCCCTCGACGGCCGCGCGAACCTCCTCGGTCACCCTGAACCCGCCGAAGTTAGCCGAGTAGCCGATCCGAAGGTCCGAAATCGGGGCGCCGAGCGCGTCGCGGTATCGCGCCGACGGCGTCGGCAGGCAGTACGGGTCAGCGGGGTGGGGGCCGGCCAACACGTCGAGCATCAGCGCCGCGTCGCCGACGCTCCGCGCGATCGGTCCGAGGAAGCTGCACGGGAGGGCGGTCTCGAAGGCGTCCGCGCGGGTGGGTCCCTCCGGAACGCGCCCGAAGTCGGGCACGAGGCCGAAGACGCCGCACGCGCTCGCGGGGATCCGTATCGATCCGGCGGCGTCCGACCCCAGCGCGAGTGGCGTGAGCCCCGCGGCGACCGCCGCGGCGCTTCCTCCGGAGGAGCCGCCGGTTGTCTTCGTCGGGTCCCACGGGTTGCCGGTGGATCCGAAGACGAGGTTGTCGGTGACGGTCTTTCGCCCGAACTCGGGCGTGTTCGTCTTCCCGAGGACGATCGCACCCGCCTCGCGCAGGCGGGCGACGACCGTGTCGTCGCGGTCGGGCACGTGTTCGGTGAACGCCGCGGAGCCGAACGTCGTCCGCACGCCGCGGACGCGAGTGAGGTCCTTGATCGCCACCGGCACCCCGTGGAGCGGCCCGAGCGCGTCACCGCGTTCGACGGCCCGCTCCGCGGAGCGCGCTGCTTTGCGCGCCGCCTCGTCGCAGACCGTCGCGTAGGCGTTGATCCGGGAGTCGATCCGGTCGATCCGGTCGAGGAACGCGTCGACCACCGCGACGGGCGACACCTCGCCGACGCGGATCGACGCGGCGAGCTCCTCGGCGGAGGCGTCACAGATGTCCGTCGTCATCGCTCCCTCGCCTTCGTCTTCGCCACCGTCTGCGACGGATTCGTTGCTCGTGGCGGATTCGTCGACTTCGACTCCTTTCGGTCGGCCGCGCGTCGCGGCCGAATCGCCGGGCGGGCCGTCCCACCCGGCGGGACCGCACCCGGACGGCTCGGACGACGTGTCGGTTTCGGAGCCGCCCTCGCGGGCGGCATGGCGTCAGTCCAGGTCATGTTTGAACGAGTAGCAGTACGTTTCGTACCCCATCCGATCGGTGTAGAAGCGGTGGGCGTCGTCCCGCCAGAGACCGGATTCGAGTTCAACGGCCTCGCAATCGCGCTCCTTCGCCCACTCGTGGACGAACGAGAGGAGCGCTTCGCCGTGCCCCTCGGAGCGCCGGTTGGCCGTCGTGACGAGATCGTACACGTACGCGTGCCGACCGAGGTAAAAGTTCGTCGCCAGTTTGACGCCCGCGACGGCGACGACCTCGTCGCCGTCGTAGCCCGCGAAGAGGCGGTAGCCCTCGTCAGCCATCTCCGCGTACAGCGCTTCGAACCGTTCGAAATCAAGGTGCGAGCGGAGCTCACGCAGGACGGGAAACGCATTTCGTCTGTCGGCTTCGGTTTCGACGTCGTGAATTTCCATGGTGGTGTCGTTGGGTTCGTCGCCCACCGACGGTCGGTCCGGGAACGGCCGGCGACGGCCGATTCGGGTCCGATCGAGGGCGAACGCAACGTTCGCGCGGTTGGTGATCCGCGGCGCTGCTCAGTAGACGCTCTCGTCGACCTCGTCGGAGGCGATCTCGAACGGCCAGACGAACGAGAGTTCGCCGCCGAGCACCTGATAGCCGATCGCGGGTTGCGTCTCCGTGCTTCCCCACGCAGCCTGGTGGTTCTCCTGGAAGTCGATGTGGCCTGTTCCGCCCGGGATCGGTTCGTGCTCGATTACCGCCCGCCTCCACTCGTCGACGCCGGCCGATCGGAAGGCGTCGAGGTCGTCGAACGACCCGGCGATCTCGGCGATGACCTTGACGTTCTGGTAGGAGAGGGCGGCGCTCCCCGTCATGTCGGCGTCGTACCGTTCGGTCCACGCGTCGAGGGCCCCCTGCTCTTCGAGGAGGCTGTCGACGCGTCCCGCGTTCAGGAGCGTCACGGCGCCGTCCGCGCTCTCTCCGGCGCTCTCTCGCGCCTCGTCGATCGTGAGCCCGTAGTTGTGGAATAGGTGGGTTTCCTCGAAGCCGGTGTCCGCGAATTGGCTCGCGAGGTTGCCGGCGCCGGTCGAGGATGTCTGGACGGCCCACACCACGTCCGGGTCGTCCTCTTCGATCCGCGCGAGGAGCGACGTGAACTCCGTCTCGTCGAGGCTCACCTCGTCCTGTGAGACGACCTCCCACCCGATCTCGTCGAGTTCGGCCTCCATCAGGTCCATGATGGAGAGCCCGTAGGACGTGTCCTCGCCGACGAGCGCGATCGTCCGATCCTCGTACGGGAAGTAACCGATCTCACGCTCCTGGAACTGGGTGATCAGTTGCCGCCACCCCACCGCGTACGCCTCCGACGGGGGTGCGGTCTTGAAGGCGTTCCACAGCTCGTCCGCGTTGATCTTCTCGACGATCTCGCTCGAAACCGCCTCGTCGATTATCTGCGGCGTCTCGTGTTGACTCGTCACCTCCAGGGTGGCGAGCGCGACGTCGCTGTGAAACCCGCCGCCGACGACGTCCACGTTCTCCTCCTGGATCAACCGGTTCACCTCGTTCCGGCCGGCAGCGGGGGCCGATTCGGAATCGCCGAACCGCAGTTCGACGTCTTCGCCGTGGACGCCGTCCGCCTCGTTGAGCAGGTCGCGGGAGAGTTCGGCGGCCATGCGTTTCTGCTCGCCGATGTTCGAGGCTGGCCCGGAGAACGGTCCGTAAAACCCGATCGTGAGCCCTCCCTCGTCGCCACCTCCGGGCCCCCCGATCCTGAGACAGCCGGCGAGCGATCCCGCGACGACCCCGCCGCCGGTCACCCTGATGAATTCCCGTCTGTTCACCGCCTTTCTCTTGTTATCATATCCCATGCGAGATGCTCAGATAGCAAATATATAAAACTACCGGATCAGGTTATTATTCGTTCTATTTAATACTCCTAATCCGGATCATATCCGGAATGTAGTTCTATCGTTGAATAATGTGTGCCGGTTCTTCACCTGTACGGTCTTTATCGGTCCAGGACCGTCGCGCGAACGAGCGAACGGGACCGACGCCGTTCGACCGACGTTTGGCCGACGGCTGGCTCGTTCGGTCCGACCGTCACTCCTCGTCCGCCGATTCCGACCCGCCGGCCCTACGAAGGTAGTACCCGGCCGCCCCGGCGAGCCCGGCGATCCCGGCACCGACGCCGAATCCCGGCCCGTCCAGGTCGGTCCCGTCGCCGTCGGACGGCCCGTCGCCCGAGCCGCCGTCTCCTGGCTCCTCCGTCCCGTTCGTCGGGGATTCCGCGGCGGCGGTGTCGGTTTGCGTCGTCTCGGCCGTTTCGGTCGGACCGTCGGTCTCCGTGGTCTCGCTCTCGGGCGTCTGTGTCTGCGTTTCCGTCTCTCGGGGCGTTTCAGTGTCCTCGGGCGTCTCCGTCTCGTCGGGCGTTTCCGTCCCTTCGGGACTCTCCGTCTCCTCCGGCGTCTCGGTTCCGGGCTCGGACCCGTTCCCGCCGTCGCTCCCGTTCACCGATCCGAGTTTCACTGCACCCGGGTACGACCACGTGGCGACGACGCCGCCGTCGCCCGCCGCGACGAGCGACGTCCCGCTGTCAGCGCCGCCGGTCTCGTCGACGAGACGCTGCCACTCCCGTTCGCCCTCGGCGTCGGTTTTCAGGAAGGCGAGCCGCCTGTCCCCGGACTCGTCCTGCATCGAACCGGCGAGCACGTATCCCCCGTCGTCGGCGCGGAGGACCGACTGCGCCGCGTCCATTCCCTCGCGGGGACCGTTGTACGTCCGCTCCCAGGCGACGGCTCCCGAGTCGTCAAAGTTCAACAACGTGAAGTCGCTACTGTCGTCGTCGGTTCCGTCGCCCTTCCGCTCGTATCCGGCGACGACGACGCTCCCATCGGACGCCAACGCGGCGTCCCGGAAGACCTGCGCGTCCGACGCCTCCGCCTCCCACTCGACGTCCCCTTCGGCGTCGACCCGAACCACGACCTGGTCGGCGACGACGAACGCGTAGCCGCCGTCTTCGGTCTGGCTGACCGACGAGGCACCGTCGGCGTTGCTCGCGTTTTCGTAAAGCTCCTCCCACTCCGTCTCCCCCTCTGCGTCGAGCTTTACCAGCCAGCCGCGGCTGGACTTCTGCCCGCAGAGGACGAAGCCGCCGTCGCTCGTCCGCTGGACCGCCTCGAACCACGCGAGCGCCTCGTAGTCGTGGTCCTCTTCCGGATCGTCGTCGCCGTCTTCGCCCGTTTCGTCCTCCGAGAACGTCTTCACCCACTCGGCTCTCCCCTCGTCGTCCGTCTTGACGGCCACGGCGACGACTTCGGTTTGCTCGCGCCCGTTCTCGGCCTCGTGCGTCCGGTGGGCCTGCCCCACGACGAGCGTCCCGCCGTCGGGCGTGGCGACGAGGTCCTCCGCGATCTGTGAGGACGACGAGAGGCCGTCGTCGACGAGCCGCACCCACTCACGCTCCCCGTCGGCGTCGAGTTTCACGAGCGCGAAGTACCGTTCGTCCGACGCCGAACCGCTCGGACTCGGCCACCCGGTCGTCGCGACGACGTAGCCGCCGTCGGCCGTGCGGGCGACCGCGTTCTTCCCCGAGTCCCTCACGAACTCGTACTCGTCCTCTTCGATCCCGACGACCCACTCGACCGGTGGCACGTCGTCCTCGTCTTCCGTCTCCGCGCTCGCCCTTCCGATCGGCGACTCCGGTGCGAGGACGCCGATCGTCGCCACAGCGCCGAGCGCTTTTACGACCGTCCTACGGGTTCGGCTTCGATGTAATTTCATCGTGACTGATAATCAGGGTCCCAAGTAAAATAATTCTATGGTTAATATAAACGAAATTAAAATATCAGGGATAATGTAGTTCGACGTACAGGTCACCGCCGTCGCGGACGGTTCGGAACGCGCCGCGACTCAGGTCGACGGGTATCTATTCGAGACGAGGCGTAGATTCGTCGCGCCGTCGTCTCGAATGCCGTGAGCGAGGCCCGTGTCGACGATCTCGACGTCGGACGACGACGGGTATAGCCTCGCGGCCGGGTAACCGTCGTACGAGTCGAGATTCGAACTCAGGATCCGCGTGCCGGTCCCGGTGTTGATGACGGGGTGGTGCGTCGTCTGGATGTCGCTGAACACGAGTTTACAGTTGTCTCCCGCGAGCGTGATTCCTTGACGGTACGCCGGTCCCGGTTGTCGGATCGTGAGGTTTCGGAACGTGCAGCCATCGCGATCACAGTAGATCGCCTCCCTGCCGCCCGGTTCGCCGCCGCGGTCGCCGGTGATCTGCAGGTTTTCGACGATGACCGGTTCGGTAGTCTGTTCGGTGCTGCGGATCGAGATGGCGTTCCCGCCGTTGTCCGGCCCGTTGATGTTGATTCGCCCGCCGACGACGCGAACCGACCCCGTGTTTCCGCTCACGACGATCCCCTGGCTGTTCTGCACCGGCGACGATCCGATGTCGATGTTCGGGTTCGCGATCGTCGCAGACGTGACCTCGTTTTCCACCGTGATGGCGTGGCCGTTCGGGTTCACGAGGTCGATGTCGGGGTTGTTCACCAACACTCTGGCTCCCTGTTCGATCCGGATGCCGCGCTGGTTGAGGTCGTTGAAGCGGACGCGGTCGACGATCACCTTCGGACTCTGGATGACGCTGTCGACCCCGCCGAGCCGGAGGTTCGAGACGTTGTTGTTCTGGTACACTCCACCTTGAATCGAGACGAATCCGTCGCTGTCGGTCGCGTACAGCCCGTTGTCCCAGCACGATTTTATCTCGCAGTTGCGGAACCAGATGCCCCCTTTGTGGTACCGGTTGACGGTGATCCCCGACCGTCCGTACTGGATCCGTCCACCTTCGTCTTCGAGCGCCGCGGTCCCGTCGGGAACGCGGAATCCGCTCACGACGCCGACCCCTCGTGGATCCGTGACGTTGAACGTGCCGCCGGCGTCCCAGAGCGTGTCGTGTTCACCCTGAATTTCGACGTTCGTTACCAGGAGTCGATCGGTGGCGTAGGCTTCGACGGCGCGAACGCCCGTGTTCGGCGCGGTGTAGTCGAAGTTCACGCCCTGAAACAGGATCCGCTGGCCGGGATTGTAGTAGACTCCCAGGAGGAAGCAGCGCTCGTCCTCTCCGATCCACTCGTCGGCGCTCGTCGGAACGATCGTCGCTCTGGGGCCGCGGATTCCGAAGTTGGTGAACCCCGTGTATCGGAACGTCGTGTTCATCTTGTACCGCCCCTCCGGGAAGACGAGGAGCGTGTCGTCCGCGCGGACCTCCTCGAGGACGGGATTGATCGGCTCTTCTCCCGTCGGGTCAGCGCCCGCGTTGACCATGTTGACGACGTTGCCGAAATCCCGCTGGGACGCTTGCTGGTCGGACGTGATCAAGGCGGCCGACGCCTGGTCTGCGAGAAGCGGCGCGGCCGCAACACCGCCAAGCATTTTCATCCACGATCGACGCGACAGTGCGTTGGCGCTCGAATCTTCGCCCGTTTCGTCAGCCTCGTTCTCGTGACGCATACATTCACCGATGGGACACTGTCCGCATTTGTTAATCTCATCCAAATGCATTATAAAATTAATAGAATAAAATAATCTGAACGGATCATTCTCTTTTTTTTGATCGCTTCCGCAGAGCGGCTACGAGCGACGATACGACGCGGCTCGGTCGAAGAGGACCGACAGGACCGTGAACGAGACAGGTTCGAGTGGTCGGGAGCGGGTTATCCTCGACATATATAATTCCTAATTTTTGTATAGATCAATTATTCTCAAGATAGCTAGCTATTATTTATAAGATAATAGAAATAAACCCCGCGTCAGCGGTAGCGGACGGTTTGGGATCTGGGAGCCACGACCGCGAGGACGTACCGACGGATCAGGCGTCGCCGTCCGCGAGCGGCCTCAACGGGAGCCGCTTTACGAGCCGCGCCGCGTTCGAGCCGATCGCGCGCGCGTCGCCCGGCGTGGCGTCCGCGACGCGGGTGAGCGGCTCTCGTTCGGGGAGACGGCGGTGGTGTAAGACCACCTCGCCGGCCGAGGAGACGCCGACGCCGACGCGGAGGCGCGAGGCGTCGGCCGCCTCGTACGCGGCCGTCACGGCGTCGGCTGACGATTCGCGCAGCGCCCACGGAACGGATTCTTCCTCCAGTCCGTACTCGACGTGGCGGACGAGCGCCGAGCACTCGCCGGCGTATCGGACGTGTACCGCGGGTTTTCCGCACTCCCTCCCGCCGGACTGACCGCCCGTCACGGACGTTCACCCGATCCCGTTTCCCCCGTCGCCTCGGTGACCGAGCCGGGGAGATCGACGTCCAGGTGGTCCCCGCCGCCGACGTGCGCCAGGGTGAGTCCGGTCGCCACGGCGTTTCTCGGTCCCTGCTCGCCGCGGACGTTTCCGCGGCCGCAGACGATGCCGTACTCCGCCAGCGAGTCCGAGATCAGTTCGGGGATCTCGAAGTCCAGCGCCGATCGACCGACCATCACCACGAACGGGAGGTGGCGGACGTTGTGCGTCGGCGTGACGCGTTCGAGCGCGCGCGTCGCGTTCGTCACGAACACCTTCCGCTTCGCCGCCCGTCTGACGTCCCTGATCTTCCGCAGCTCGTGGTCCGTGCCGACGGGCTCCATCGCGCCGTCGTCTCCCAGTAGGACGACCCTTCCGAACAGCTCCGGCGACACCGGGTCGTCCAGAAAGCGCACCGAACCGTCCTCGTGCTGGACGCTGTAGAGCGTCTGCACCTTCGCGAGCGGACTGGTCTTTATCCGCTCTGCGAGTTCGGCGTCGTCGAGACCGAGCTCCGAGTCGATCAACATGGTGACCATGTCGCCCGCTCCGGCTAGGTGTATCGAGTCGACCTCCCCGGCGTCGTCCATGTACGCCGCGTCCGTCGACCCGCCGCCCATGTCGAGGATCGCGAGCGGGACGTCCGTTCCCGGCGTCGTCAGCGCCCCCAGCACGGCCATCGTCGCCTCGACGCCCTGAATCCGAACGTCGACGCCGAGTTCCCGCCGAAGCTCCCCCGCGATCTGCTCCATCGGGAGCTTGCTCGTCTTCACCATCGACGCCAACCCGACGGCGCTCTCCATGCTGAACTCGCCGGCCACGCCCCCGCGGATCGTCGTCGGGACGAGCGTGTCGACGGCGAGGAGATCGCGGATCTCGATCGTCTCCGGTTCCTGGCCGGTGATCTCCGCCATCTCGGCGCGCGCCCTGCTCAGCATGCCGCCGATGTTGGTCCCGCTCTCGCCCTCGACGTCCGAGATCGGCCACGCCGACTCGACGGCGTCCATGATCGCGTCGGCCCCGTCCGCGGTGTCGACCGCGCGCGTGTTTCCGCCGCCGTCGACGATCCGAAGCGTCCCCGCAGGGATGCTCCGCTCCTCGACGTCCCCGGCGGGGGTCTTGACGACGACCGCGGACTTGTTGCCGACGAGCGCCCGCGCGACCGGGATGACCTTCTTCGTCTCCTCCGCGGAGAGGTCGAAGAGCGTCGCGATGCCGTAGGGGTTCGAAAGCTCCCGTATCGTCCGCCCGTCGGACGCGACCTCGACGGCCGCCGGCTGGTCGACCGGAACGTCCTCGATCCGCGACACCTCGTCGACGATCGGTATCTCGCGATCGAGGCGGTTCGACACGAGGACCCCGTCGTCCTTCTGGAGGATCGCGCCCTGCACGTCGACGCCTCGCTCGACCCGCTCGTTGATGCGCGCCGCGGCGTCCGCGAAGTCGACGCTCGACGGGACGAGCGCGATGACCGAACCGTCCCGATCGCCCCCCAGCCCGACGCCTCGACGTCGACGGTGACGCCGGTTCCGATCCCGACCCCGCCGGGCGTCGACGGATCGTGGCCGATCATCGTCGACTCCGTGATCACCGTCTCCGTGATCGTCTCCATCGCGACGTCGCCGATCACGGGCGCGGCCTCGTTGAGGAGCAGGAGGTCGAGGTCGTCGACCGAGAGACCCGCTTTTTCGACCCCCCGTTCGAGGGCGTTCACGATCCCGGGCACGTTCTCCGTCGTCCCTTTCAGGCCCGTGGTTCGAAAGAGGCTGCTGGCGGCGAACCGCCAGCGACCGTCCTCGTCCTTTCGCACGATCGCGACCTCCGTGCTCGAGTTGCCGATGTCGATTCCTGCGAGGTGTCTCATGGGTGAAGTCGGCGGGTGCGAGGCGGAGACGCCCGCCCCGTCAGTAGAGCCCCCGCGTCTCGTATATCTCCGCGGCCTCCCGGACGTGCGCCGCGTTGATCGTCGCGCCGTACTCCGATTCGAGTTCGTCGGCGATGTCGAGGAGCGCCTCCTTCTCCGCGCCGCTCGGCCGCAGCGCGTTGTAGATCTCCAGAATCCGGTCGTCGGGGACCGCGGTGAGTTCCGCGGCCCGCCTGAAGTTCCGCGCGACCTGCGGCCGGCCGTTCTCCTCCGCGACGCGAGCTTGCTTTTCGAGCGTGTCGGCGGTGATCCTGACGTCCTCGCCGGCGACCTCGCCAGCCAGCAGCGCGTCGAGCGTGATATCCGACATGGGCACCCCGTCGGGGGTGGCGACGGCCTCCGGGTCGTTCGCGAGCGGGTACGCCACCGGTTCCGCGTTCTCCTCCGTGTTCGTGTCTTCGCTCATTTTATCACCTCTCCGCGAACGCGACCTCGAGTTCGACCGGCGGGCGGTCGGGATCGAGGGACTGCATCTCCTTTATGTGCAAGACGGCCGCGAGTGCCTGGTACTTCGGCCGCGCCATCTCGTCGTTCTCGACGGCGACCGGCGCGGGCGATTCGCCCTTCGCGTACCGGGCGGCGTTCCGGCCGATCGCCCTGAACTGCGCCTCGTCTAAGAGCGGGCCTGCGGGAACAATTCGAGGTTGTTCAGCGGGACGAGATCCTCCTGGTGGATCAGCGTCGTTCCGCGCGACTGCACGCCGATCGAGACCCCCGAACCGCTGCGTTTCGCGCTCCTGTTGCCGATCTGTCCGAGGTCGGCCGTGTCGTAAAACCGGACGACGCGCGCCGAGACGCCCTCCTCTTCGATCCCCGCCATCATCTCCCGGAGCACGTCGGCGTGGGGGACGCCGACGATGGTTTCGGTCTGCTCCGCGCCGAACTGCGGGCTGACGGCGATCACGACCTCGTCCGTCTCCCGTCCTCGTTCGGCCTCGCCGACCTCGGTCAGGGCGAGCTCCCTCGTCGGGGTCGACGACCCCCGCGAGCGCGCGCTCATCGGCTCACACCCCCTCCGGGTCGAACGCCTGCCGGATGTCCTTGATCTCCTCCCACCGCTCGCCTTCGAGCCGGTAGCCCGTTCCCGGCCCGCGGTAGTCGTTCGCGTCGTTGACGGCGCTCACGACGTCGAACTCCTCCGTGAGGATCGCGGAGGTCTGGAGGTAGTCGCCGGAGACGCGCTGTTTGAGCAGGTTCAGGAGGTTCGTCGCCATGTCCTCGAAGCCGTTCTCGGCCAGGCTCGCCGCGACGTCCGCGCCGGTGAGCTCGCTCTCCATGAGCTCCTTCGTCGCGTTCAGGTCCTCGGCCTGGTTTCGGTCGGGCACGTCCTTCGAGCCGTCGGCGTAGGTCGCCGCCTCGACCTCCTCGTCCGTGATCTCCGGGAAGCCGAGGTCGCGAAAGAGCGCCTGCAACGCGCTCGCGGCCCTGTTGCGCGCCGCGATCACGTCCTCCTCGTCGACCGGCCTGAGCCCGCCGTCGACCTTCAGGTCCCGCTGGATGACGTTGTAGTCGTCGAAGTCGTAGGCGTCGAAGTTCGATCCCGCGAACATGTTGTCGTAGTTCGGGACGGCGCTGAACCCCGAGAAGATGAAGTCGGTTCCGGCGAGCAACTGCGGGATCGTCCGCGCCATCTGCCGCTTGTGCGAGTGCGAGAACGTCTGGTCGTTGCCGGAGGCGACTTCGAGGTCGACTATCGTCGTAATCAGGTTCTCCGCGAGCACGCAGCGGATCCCCGACGGAACGGACGAGGGGATGGCGATGCAGCTGATTCCGCCGTTTTGCAACCCCTGGACGCCGCACCCCTTGGTCACGAGGACGCACCGCGTCTCCAGGTAGAGCATCGACTTCCCCTCCGCCTGTCCCATGTTCACCTCGGAGCCGGAGCCGGAGGTAAAGCGCATCTTGAGCCCGCGGGAGGCGTACCCGGACGCGAGAAACGCCTTCGACCACGGCGTGTCGTCGCCGTCCTTGAACACGGACTCCGTCCCGTAGACGGACACCGTCTCGGCGTACGCGGTGAGCCCCTTCATGCCGAGTTCCAGCTCCGTCGCCTCCTCGACGGCGCACTGGGTCAGGACGCCGCCCCGACCGGCCTGCGCGCCGACCGTCTGCGCCAGGGCGTTGAACGGCGCGTACCGCGCCACGCCCACGGTGGTCTCGATCTCGTCGAATCCCCTGAGCGTCGCCTCCGCGGCGTCCGCGGCGATCTGCACCGGGTGATCCTTGACGCTCGTCACGTGCGCCTGGTTCGCCGGCGTCCGCCGCGCGCGCATCTTCTGCAGCGCCATCATCATCTCCAGCGTGTTCAGCTCGGAAACCACGTCGACGAGCTTTGCCGGCGTCATCGCCGTCGTCAGCTCGACGATCTCCCGCCGCGGCGTGTCGATGTCGACGAGCCGGCGGGCCACGTCGAGCGAGTCCGTCGCGACCGCCTCCTCGGCCCGCTCCGCGTCGATCGCGTAATCGGCGACGAAGTGGTCGATGAAGTCGAACTCGTCGCGAGTTTTGCCGTCCATCTCGACGATCCGCCCCTCCTCGACGGCGACGCTCGGCTCGGGGTCGTTCGGTCCGTCCATCACGACCAGCCCCACCTCGGGCCACTCCTTCGCGAACCCGTCGAGGTTGACCGGGCGATCGTCGAGGCGCTCGAACCGCTTCGACCGCCTCGGTCCGCCCGGCTCCGCCACGCCGGCTCCGTCCGCTCTCGGCTCGTTTCCTCTCATGCGGAGTCTATAATCATCGTTACTTAGGATATTTCTTTCGGAGATACAATGAAAGTAAAATTTTTCGTGTGAAACCGATCCATGTGTAAGTAACGCGTGTACATTGCCGAGTTTGGGCACATCCCGCGCCTCTCGATAGAGAGAGGCGCGGAAACGCTCCGAGACGGGCAGGAGCGTCGGATTCGGGCGGATGATCCACCGGTCAGCGGAAATATGGTTGTTCGAGGACGGGTCGACGCCGGCCCGCCGCGGAACGGACGAGGCCGAGTGCCGGTCGGACGTGACGATCGCTTCGACGCTACTGTCGCGTTTCGTGCACGTTCAAGAGGGTATATACCCGCGGTGCCTGTCTGTACGGTGGGTGATGACCTATACCAGACGTCACGCTTGAAACGGCAAGACGGATCCTGACCGCAGCCGAGGAGGAGGCCGCCGAGATCGGCGTCCCGATGTGCGTCGCCGTCGTCGACCGAGGCGCGAACCTCGTCGGCTTCCACCGGATGGACGGCGCGCTCCTCGCCAGCGTCGACATCGCGCAGAACAAGGCGTACTCGGCCGCGAGCCTCCAACTCTCGACGGCGGAGCTGAGCGAGGTCGCCCAGCCCGGCGAGTCGCTCTACGGCATCCACGTGACCAACGGCGGCCGAATCGTCGTCTTCGGCGGCGGCGTCCCGCTGAGAGACGGCGACGAGGTCGTCGGCGCGGTCGGCGTCAGCGGCGGGAGCGTCGACGAGGACGTGACGGTCGCGCGGGCCGGCGTCGACGCGTTCGACGCCGCGTAATCCGGCCGGACTCGCCGGGACGACGTCAGCGACGCCGCGGCGTCATCTCCACGGGACCGGCGGGTCGCAGCGTGATCGACGGGGAGAACGCCAGCGCGTCGGCGCTCGCGTCGAGTTCCCACTCCCGGAGGATCGTCGCGAGCACGAGCCGCGCTTCGAGCGACGCGAACCGGTCGCCGACGCAGCGCCGGGGGCCGCCGCCGAACGGGAAGTACGCGAACCGCGGCAGCGACCGCTCGAACGCCTCGGTCCACCGCTCCGGGCGGAACGCCTCGGGATCATCGTAGAAGCGCGGGTCCCGGTGGACGACCCACTGCTGGAACGAAACCGTGCTCCCGGCCGGGATGCGGTAGCCGCCGATCGCGACGTCCTCGATCGGCTCGCGGAGCAGTTCGTACACCGGCGGGTGGATTCGCATGGTCTCCTTTACGACCTTCTCCGCGTACGGCAGCGCGTCGAGGTCCGCGACCGTCGGCGGTCGACCGCCGAGAACCTCGTCGAGTTCGCCCCGGAGCGTCGCCGCGGCCTCGGGGTGTCGCGAGAGCAGGTGGAGCGCGTACGTCAGCGTGAGGGCGGTCGTCTCGTGCCCCGCGAGGAGCAGCGTGACCACCTCGTCGCGGATCCGCTCGCGCGGCACGTTCCGCTCGTCGTCGAGGAGGCGCGACACGACGTCTTCGCGCGCGGCGTCGTCCCGCGCGTCGTCGACGCGCTCGCCGTCGCCCCGTCGTCCGACCCGGGCCGATCCGCGACGGGCGTCGACGATCCGCTCCGCGATTCCGTCGAGCGTCGAGAGCGCGCGATCGTAGCGCCTGTTTCCCGGCGTCGGCAGCCACGACGGGATCTCGACGGGGCGGCGGACGGTGCGCTCGACGCGGTCCATGACGGCCTCGAGCGACTCGCCGACGGCCGCCTCCTCGTCGCGGATGTCGACGTCGAAGAGCGTCTTCGCGGCGATCTCGACGGTCAGTCCCATCATGTCCGCGTGCACGTCGCGCGGCTCGCCCGCCCGCCAGTCGTCGACCGTTCGCTCCGCGTAGGCGGTCATCACCTCGGCGTACCGCGCCAGTTGCTCCGGGTGGAAGGCCGGCTGAATCGCGCGTCGCTGCTCGCGCCAGAACTCCCCCTCGCTCGTGAGCAAGCCCTCGCCGAGCACCGGCCCGAGCGCGGCCTGAAAGCGCTCGCCCTTCGCGTACGCCTCGTTGTCGTGGACGAGCACCCGCTCTATGTGCGCGGGATCGTTGAGCTGGTAGAACGTCTCGCCGCCGAGTTCGTAGCGCGCGACCGGACCGTACTCGCGGGCCGTCTCGACGAAGAATTTCAACGGATCGTTCGCGTACTGGTGGGTGTTGCCGAGCACCGGCGCGCCGGGCGGACCCGGCGGTCGATCGCGACCGTCCCTCTCGGCCATCGTTCGGCGCAGCTACGCCGCCTGCGGGCAAGGCGTTTCTGCCGCCCATCGTCGAGCGTTTAAGTCAGCTGACTCAGCCGCCGAGTCGCGAGAGCACTCGTGCTTCCGCCTTCCGGAGATGCTCGGAGGCGGTGCTCCGCGCGCAGCCCAGCTCCGCCGCCACGTCGGCGGCCGTGGCTCTCCGGGGGGTGTCGTAATACCCCAGTTCGACCGCCGCGTCGAGGGCGGCCCGCTGTCGGTCGGTCAGGAGGGATCGCAAGTGCGAGGTCCCCGGGACGTACCCCCGGATCCGATCGACGGTGATACCGGTGCGGACGTCCGCCGGGAGATCGTCGAGGGCGGCTCGCAGCCGCCCCGCGCCGCCGATGACCCGCGCTCGAACGTCCGGCCCGTCGAACCAGACCGGCAGGTCGACGACGAGGTGGCGGCGGTCGACGACCTCGTGGAGCGCCGCGGCCGTCGCCGCCGGCTCGCCCCGGAGGGAGACGCCGACCGTCCCCTCGCGGTCGTCGGCGACGTCGTATTCGAGGACGCCGGGGTGGGCCGCGAGCGCGGCCGTCACCGACTCCCGGCCGCCGGCGAGGCGGCACAGCCCGACGACCGTCCCGTCCCCGTACCGCTGTACGTGCACGGGCGTCCGCGCCGACGCCCCGTCGGCGACGGCCCGGTACACGTCGTACAGCGGATCGCCGTCGGGGCGGAGCGTGAGACTCAAAACGCGCATACGCTCACGCAGCGCCCGGGGCGTATCAAACGGTACCGTTTCCGGACGGAGGACGTATTTTTACCCTTGTCTATATAGCACAATGTGACAGAAATACGATTTGTTTACCCGTCTCGGGTTCGAAGATCCGGACGAGATTCACCATGGACAGATTCGACGAAGAACTCGTGCTCGCACGGCTCTCCCGTCCGCGGGCGGAGGAGACGACGTTCGCGGTCGTCTCGGACGCGCACGTCACGCCCGACGCGGCGGAGACGTGGAAGGTGTTCCACCGGACGGAGCGGCGACTCCGAACCGTCGTCGAGGACGCGAACCGGCTCGGCGCGGACGGGCTCGTCTTCGCCGGCGACCTGACGAAGGACGGCGCGCCCGAGGAGTTCGACCTGGTCGACGAGATCCTCGCGGATCTCGACGTCCCCCTCGCCGGCGTTCCGGGCAACCACGACGCGCCGAAGGAGTTCGACCCGCACGAAACGCCGTCGCTCGACGCGTTCGCGGAGCGGTACGCGCCCGGCTCGTTGCCGTACCGCACGACGCTCGGCGGCGTCGACCTCGTCGGACTGAACAGCGCCGCGGCCGACGACGGCTCGCTGGCGGCCACGCACGCCGGTCGGATCTCCGACTCGCAGCTCTCGTGGCTCGACCGACGCGTCGACCCGGAGACGCCGACGGTCGCCGTGTTCCACCACCCGCTCAGCCACCTGTCCGACCTCGTTCCCGAGTTCCGGCCCGAGTCGCACTTCCAGTTGGAGAACGCGGCGGAAGTCGGCGAACTGCTCGCCGCGAAGGACGTCGACCTCGTCGTCTCCGGGCACGTCCACTGGCCGACGGTCGCGCGCGCCCACGGCGTCACGCAGGTGACGACCGCGGCCGCGTGTTCGCTCCCGCAGGCGTACCTGCTCGTCCGGGTCGAGCCGACGGGGACGACGGTCTCGATGGTGCCGCTGTCCGACGCCGCCGGCTTCGAGGAGGCGTACGAGTATGCGCGCGCCGACACCGGACGCGACGGGGCGCTCGTGGCGTGCGTCGACGGCGGCTACTTCGACGACTGTCCACTCGTCGACGAACGTGAGCCGGCCGGCGGAGCCGCGCCGGCGACCGATGCGCCCGGCGTCCTCTATCGTTGAGCGTCCGTTAGGCCACTCTCGTCTCTCGGCCCGCCGACCGCGCCGAACCCCGCCCGCGCCCCGAAACTTCTAAGCGGCGTGTCACGCTACCCCGTGTCGTGGATCGAAACACCGCGCTGACGGCGGCGCTCGCCCTGCTCGCCGTCGTCGCCCTCGCCCTCTCCGCCGCGACGCTCGACACCGCCACGGTCTCGTCGGACGGCGGTGGCGGGGGCCTGGCCCCCGTCGACGGCCCCGAATCCGGCGGGGTCGGCGGCTCTCCCCCGGGCGTGCCCATGTCAGGCGGCGAGGACGGCCGTCTGTGGTTCCCCTGCATTCCCGAACTGGCCGACCCGGCGATCGCCCTCGGGATCGTCGCCGCCTTCGGCCTCGGACTCGCGCTGCTCTACTGGCGCGTCCGCACGTTCGTCCTCCCGGCCGCCGCGGCGGTCGCCTTCGGCGTCCCGATCGTGCTGGCGTACGCGCTCCTCACGGCCTGCGCGGCTCCCGGCGCCGGCACGGAGCCGCTGTCGCTCGGGGACGGACCCGGGGAGACTCCCCTCCCGGCGGGAGGTGGAGAGGGGCTGGGTCCCGCCGGCGAGGTGGCCTCGACGCCCTCGATCGCGCTCGGACTCGTCCTCCTCGTCGCCCTGCTCGGGAGCGTGTTGCTCCTCTTCGTCTCCACCGGTGACGCCGACGGCGGGGGCGACGAACCGGAGGCGGAGTCCGATCCCGACGTCGACCCGGCGGCGATCGGCCGGGCCGCCGGTGCCGCCGCGGACCGGATCGAAGGCGACGCCGACGTCGAAAACGAGGTGTACCGCGCGTGGGCGGAGATGACCGACTCGCTCGACGTCGCCCGCCCCCGATCGAGCACGCCGCGGGAGTTCGCGAGCGCGGCCGTCGACGCGGGGATGGCCCGCGCCGACGTGGACGAACTCACCGCCCTCTTCGAGTCGGTCCGCTACGGCGGCGCGAGCGCGACCGCGGAGCGCGAGCGGCGGGCCGTGGACGCGCTGCGCCGGATCGAGGAGGCGTACGCGGGGGACGACGCGTGAACCGCGCGATCGTCGCCGTCGGGATCGCCGCCGTGCTCGCGGGGCTTGCGAGCCTCGCCACCGGCGGATCGGTGGCCGGATTCGACCTCGGTTACGCGTTCGTCACCCTCGTCGGCCTGCTGGCGCTCGTACAGGGGCTTCGACACGCCGCGGAGCGCTGGTCGACGCCGGTCGAGGCGGCCGAGACGGGCGATCCGGAGCGTCGGCACCGGGTTCCGACGCCCGGCGACGACGTCGACGCCCGACTGGCCGAGGCGCACGACTGGTCGATCCGGCGGTCGCGCGAGCGGCAGACGATACGGGAGCGACTCCGCGACGCGGCCGTCGACGCGCTCGTGGCGCACGGACTCGGCGATCCCGAGGAGGCAGACGCGCGGGTCGAGGCGGGAGCGTGGACCGACGACCCGTTCGCGGCGGCGTTTCTCGGCGCGGACGCGCCCGTGCCGCCGCTCTCCGACCGCGTCCGCGACCTCTTCCGCCGCGGCTCGCGGTTCGAGCGCGACGTGGCGCGGACCGTCGCGGCCGTCGAGCGGATCGGGGAGGGCGACCGATGACCGAACGCGAGACGCGCCGGCTGATCGGCGTCGGCGCGGTGACGCTCCTTCTCGCGGCGGCGAGCGTTCTCTTCGGCAGACAGCCGGCGCTCCTCCTCGCCGGCGTGGTCGGGGTCGCCTACGCCGCGTACGCGAAGGCCGGAACCGCCCCGGTCCCCGACCTGGCGATCGAGCGCGAGTTGAGCGAGCCGACCGCCGCGCCGGGCGACGAGATCCGCGTCACCGTCCGGGTGACGAACGTCGGCGAGGCGACGCTGTTCGATCTCCGACTCGTTGACGGCGTCCCGCCGGCGCTCGCCGTGATCGACGGCTCGCCGCGCCACGGGACCGCCCTCAGGCCGGGCGCGACCGCGAGCTTCTCCTACGCCGTCGCGGCCGTCCGCGGCGAGCACGAGTGGGAGCCGACGAGCGTGATCGCGCGGAACGCCAGCGGAACCCGCGAGCGGGACGCCTCGATCTCGTTCGACACGACCCTTCGCTGTCTTCCGTCGCTCGCGTCGTCCGGCGACTTACCGCTTCGCGGCCTGACGACCCAGTACGCCGGCCGACTCGCGACCGACGTCCCGGGGGCGGGGCTCGAATTTCATTCCACGCGCGAGTACCGTCGCGGGGATCCTCGAAACCGGATCGACTGGAACCGCAGGGCGCGAACCGGCGAACTCGCCACGCTCGACTTCCGCGAGGAGCGCGCCGCGACGGTCGTCGTGGTGGTCGACGCCCGCGAGGAGGCGTATCTCGCGCCCGGTCCCGACGCGGAAAACGCCGTCGAGCGCAGCGTCGACGCGGCGAGCGGGCTCCTCCTCGCCCTCCTCGACGGGGGCGATCGCGTCGGCCTCGCCGCGTTCGGACCGGTCGAGTGCTGGCTGTCGCCGAGCACCGGAAACGAGCAGCGCGCGAGGGCGCGAGAGCTGCTCGCGACGCACCCCGCGCTGTCTCCGACGCCCCCCGACGAGCGCTTCTTCCCGTCGATCCGCCTCCGGCGCCTCCGCCGGCGGCTGCCGAGCGACGCGCAGGTGCTTTTCTTCTCGCCGCTGGCCGACGACGCCGCGGCCGAGGCCGCGCGTCGCCTCGACGCCCACGGCCACTCGGTGACGGTCGTCAGTCCCGATCCGACCGCGGCCGACACGCCCGGACACCGCCTCGCGCGAATCGAGCGCTCGAATCGACTCAGCGATCTCCGGCGAAGCGGGATTCGCGTCCTCGACTGGGGGGACGTTTCGCTCGCGACCGCGGTCGCTCGGGCGACGCACGGGTGGTCGAGATGAGAGACGACGAGTCGGCAATCGCCGGCGAGATGAGAAACGACGAGCCGGCAATCGCCGGCGAGGTGAGAAACGACGAGTCGGTGAACACCGCCGACGCGAACGATCGAGCGGCCGAGGCGGTCGACGTCGATCGCGCCCCGGCGCATCTCAGCTCGTCGCTGGCCCTGTTGGCCGCGCTGGCCAGCGTTCTCGCCTCGGGGGTGGCGTCGGTCGCGGCGCTCGCGCCGGGCGCGTTCGGCATCGTCGCGACCGCGATCGGCGTCGGACGGGGATCACGCAGGGCGCTTCTCGTCGGGTGCGGCGCGCTGATCCTCGGCGTGCTGGCCGCCGGCGTCGAGGGAGGCGGGCCCGAGCCGCTGCTCGTGGGGACGCTCGGTGCCGTGCTCGCGTGGGACGTCGGCGAAAACGGGATCGGCCTCGGCGAACAGCTCGGCCGGTCGGCGGAGACGACGCGGGCGGAACTCGTCCACGCCGCCGCGAGCCTCCTCGTCGGCTCGTTCGCGGCGACGGTCGGCTACGGAGCCTACGCGGCGGCCGCGGGGGGGCAACCGGTCGCCGCGCTCGTGTTCCTGCTCGTCGGAGCGATCGCCCTCGTTTCGGCACTTCGTCCGTGAAAGGTCCGACCGAACGTATCACTCCCCGTGACGCTGCCGACCGCCGGTAAATAGATTTAAAAACTACACCCTCAAATTATTATTTGAGGGAGAGTAGATGAGTTATATTTCGACCGTGGGAGGGAGGAATAGGTGGTCGGGGACCGACGCGCCCCCTCGACGACGCGGACGAGTCGACGCCGGTCGATGCGGCCGCTCGATTCCCGCCGAAAACCGCCGCGCGTCCGGAACCCAACGGAGACGAGATCATGTGTAAGTACAACCCCGAATGTCGACGCGAGCCGGGATACGTCGTCATCAACGGCCCCGACGAAGCGGTCCTCGAGTGCTGCGGCGTCGTCGTCCCCGCCGCGGCGATGAATCAACCGTCGTCCGGCGCGGCCGGCGCGTCCCGAGGCTAGGCGCGGCGGCGGGACAACGGTTATTATTCGCCGGGACGGATAGTACGCCTGAGATCGCCATGAAAATAGGCACCGCGAACCCGAGGATGGGAATCGCGCTATTGGCCATCGGGATCGTCCTCGTCGCGGCGCTCGTCGTCCTCGAGAGCCCGTGGAGCTTCGTGGCCGCGGTGCTCGGCGTCGCCGCGCTCACGATCGGGACGGTGCTCCTCGGGCTGTCCGACGGCGGCCGGCCGGTCTGATCCGCCCCCGTCCGGCGGTTCCGCTCACCTCCCGGATCGGGCAGCCCGGTCGACCGTCGGGACCTCGACCCGCTCCAGCGCGTCGTCGACGACCGCCGCCTCGTCCGCGGCGTTCACCTTCGCGTCCGGCGTGAGGACGAGTCGGTGCGACAGCACCGGTCGACAGATCCGTTTTACGTCGTCGGGAGTGACGAAGGTGCGGTTCGCGAGGACGGCTCGCGCGCGTGCGGCCTCGAACAGCCGCTGCGTGCCGCGCGGGGAGACGCCGACCACGACGCGACGATCGCGGCGGGTCGCCCGCGCCACCTCGGCCATGTACGCGAGGAGGTCGTCGTCGACCGCGACGCCCTCCGGCGTGCGACGGAGGGCCAGCACGTTCTCGCGGGTGAGCACCGGTTCGACCGCCGGAGCCCGGCGGTCGCGGCTCGCCCGCCTGCGGAGCAGTTCGACCTCGCCGTCGAGATCGGGGTAGCCGAGCGCCGTCTTGACCGCGAAGCGGTCCTTCTGCGCCTCGGGCAGCGGAAACGTCCCCTCCTGATCGACGGGGTTCTGCGTCGCGATCACGAAAAACGGCTCCGGCAGCGGCCGCGTCTCGCCGTCGACGGTCACCTGCCGCTCCTCCATCGCCTCCAACAGGGCGGCCTGCGTCTTCGGCGGCGCGCGGTTGATCTCGTCGGCCAGCACCACGTTCGCGAAGATCGGGCCCTCGGCGAACTCGAAGCGACGGTTCTCCTCGTCGAAGACGTTCGTCCCGGTCACGTCGGCCGGCAGGAGATCGGGCGTGAACTGGATGCGCGAGAAGCTGAGCCCGAGCGCCGACGCGAGCGATCGCGCCGTGAGGGTTTTTCCCGTCCCGGGCACGTCCTCGAGGAGGACGTGTCCGCGCGCGAGGACGCCGAGCATGACCCGCTCGAAGAACTCCTCCTCCGCGATGACCGCGCCCCCGACCGCCTCCAGCACCTCGCGACACGTCGCGCTCGCCTCGGTGACGTCCATGCCCTCCCTCGCGGGTCCTCGACACTTAGCTTTCCGGGTGCCCGCCCGTCCGCGCTGGTCCCCTCGACGGCCTCGGCGCGTTCGACCGTCGACCCCGAACCCCTCGAAACGCTCGTCGTCGAACGAGTGATCGAACGAGGTCGAGACCGGGGCGGCGATCTCGACTGAGCGGTGTCGGTACCCCTCGCGGAAACCGAAACCGATTAAACGAACGACGTCGCACAGTAAAACGAGCCGAGGTAGCCTAGCCCGGCCAAGGCGGTAGATTCGAAATCTACTGTCCGTTCGGACACGTGAGTTCAAATCTCACCCTCGGCGTTTTCTCGCGCGTTCCCTGAACGAGCGGACGAGCCGCTCGTCCACACCGAGGGCGTGATACGTGCGACCGCGTGATTTGAACGAGAGAAGTCGCAGCCCGCGCAGTCTCGCCGTGCGAGACGAGCAGGAACGTCTTCGCACGGTTCAAATCTCACCTCGGCGCTTTTCCGATTCCGTCCTCCGAGAACGTTCTACTCCGTCCGCTCCGTCGGAAGTTCGTCCACGTCCCTGACCGCCTCCAGCAGCGGTTCGAACTCGGTCGCGTCGGTGAGCGTCACGACCCCGGAGTTCGCATCGTGTTCGATCACGCCCGCGTCCTCCATCTTCGGCAGGTGGTGGTGTAGGAGACTGACGAACACCCGCTTCATCTTCTCCTCGCGGATCGCGCTGGCCGGTTCCGCCGCGTCCCACGCCGCGATCTCGCCCGCGAGCTCTCGCCGGTCGGCCCTCCCCGTCCCGTCCAACAGCCGACAGAGGATGTAGCGGCGTCGGCGGTTGGCGAGAAGCTCAAACAGCGAGTCGAGCATTATTTTCCCAGCCATAATCCCAAGAATTATCTACTGGTATAATATTCCTTCGGCCGGTGCCGCCGTTCCGCGGCCGTGCGTCCCCGGCGCGTCCGCTCGACGGTTGCACGAACCGGCCGGTGGCCGTCGGCGAGGAGTCACACCACTTAAAGGGAGTCCCGTCCTCTGTGTACGCTGGTGAACACACGCTATGGGTGATCTCCCGGACGAGTTCAACTGCACTATCACGAACTGGGATTACATCTACGGGCTCTGTCGGGACGTGAGCGATCAGGTCAAAGCGTCCCGATTCGAGCCGGACGTGATCGTCGCGCTCGCCCGCGGCGGGTGGTTCGCCGGCCGGTGCATCTGCGACTTCCTCGGGCTCGACGACCTCACGAGCTTGAAGATGGAACACTACGTCGGCACCGCCCAGAAGACCGGCGAACCCGAGGTTCGCTACCCGATGCCCGAAGGGAGCGTCGAGGGCAAGGACGTGCTCATCATCGACGACATCGCGGACACCGGTGGTTCGATCAAGCGCGCCCACGAGTACGTCCACGAGCGCAACCCCGGAGAAGTCCGGACGGCGACCCTCCAACTCCTCCAGACGAGCGAGTTCGACCCCGACTTCATCGGCGAGCGCCTCGAACACTGGGCCTGGGTCGTCTACCCGTGGAACTTCATCGAGGACATGATCGACCTCATCGGCGGCGTGATGGAGAAGGCGGACGGGGACGTCTTCGCAAAGGATGACGTCCGCCACTACCTCTCGGAGTACCACAACATCGACCGCATCGAGATGGAGATCGCCCAGCCGAACCGCCTCGACGAGGTTATGGCGGAGATGACGCGGCGCGGTCGCGTCGAACCCGTCGACGGCGGCGCGGGGTGGCGGCTCGTCGCGGACGAGGGTACCGGACCGGAGACGTGAACGGGGACGCTCTCGACGCGCTCGTCCGCGCGTACGGATTGAAGGACGAGCGCCGGACGGGGTGGCAGCTCCGCGGCGTCGCCGATCCCGAGTCCGTCGCGGGTCACACGTGGGGCGTGAGCCTGCTCTGTCTCGTCTACGCGGATCTCGCGGGCGTCGACGCGGGGCGCGCCCTCGAACTCGCCGTCGTGCACGACCTCGCGGAGGCGGAAACCGGCGATCTGCCGACGCGGGCCGATTCGACCGCGGAAACGGTCGATCCCGGGGAGAAAGAGCGGATGGAGCGCGAGGCGATGGAGGCGTTGGCCGCGGGGCTCGACGCCGACGAGATACCGAGAGCGGGAAGTGCCGTTCTCGATCCGTGGGAGGAGTACGAGGCGCGCGAGACCGACGAGGCGGTCTTCGTGAAGGAGATGGACCTCGTCGACATGTGCTTGCAGGCGCTCTCGTACGAGCGCGCGGGTCGGTACGACCCCGACGAGAGCGAGGCGTTCCGCGAGTACGACGATCTCGACGAGTTCTTCGCGACCGCCGAACCGCGACTCCGGACCGAACTGGGTCGCACCCTCGTCGCGGCGATCCGGGCGCGGTACGAGGAGGCAAAGCGTCCAGACGAGTGAGCGGTCGGGCGACTCGGTTCGCGAGTCGAGCGCCGGGAATCGTGAGCTGACGCACGCGCGGTATTTTTCGGGGAAATTCCGTAAGGTTTGAAAGAACGTTCGAACGAGTAACGACGAGGCGAAACGTTCGAGCGCGTTCGGTGACCCTGCAGCCGCGCCGCGTTCGTCGCCGCCCGGTCGAACGCCGGTATCGCAAATCCGACTATCTCGCCGTCGGAACCGGTCGCCGAAATTATACAAGAATACGCCCAATTTCTTTAATAGGACCACTTTCATTGCGCACGGCTGTGCAACGGAAGACGACGCGCAGAGCGTTCATCGCGGCGGCGGGCGGCACAGCACTTCTCGGGACGAGCGGGCTGACCGCGGCGGATTCGTCGAACGGTGCCACCGAACTCACGGGCGCGACGTATCCGACGCTCGGAACGGCGGAAAGCAACCCGACGGCGACGCTCTACGGCAACTTCAAGTGTCCGTACACGCAGAACTTCGTGCAGAACAACCTCGGGCCGCTCCGCGAGGAGTTCGTCGATTCGGGCGAACTCAACTTCCGGTTCCGGGCGCTCGCGTACGAGCCGGACCCCTCGGAGCCGTCACACGGCTCCTCGGACTACTACATCTCGTCGAGCGACCCGTACATCTCCGAGGCGGCCCACGGCGTCTGGGACGTCGAACCGTACAGTTACTGGTCGTTCTTCGAGTACATGTTCGAGGAGCTGATCTCGGGGACCGTCGGCAACGCGGAGATGCGCGAGCGGCTCAAAGACGGCGGCGTCGCGAACTGGGGACTCGTCCCGAACCGGGCGAGCGACGGCGAGTACGAGTCGGTCGTCGCGCAGACGCCGGAGGACGCCCAGCGGTACGACGTCGACGTGACGCCGACGCTCGAACTCGGCGGGGAGATCCTCACGGCCGACCGCGACTACGGCGAACTCGCCGACTGGATCGATCGGCAGCTCTGAGGGGACGCGAACCGCTCGGTTCTTTCCGGCGCGACGCGTTCACGCGTCCCGTTCGAGCCGTGCGATCGCGCCTCGTGCGGATCCGTGAACCATCACGATCGTAGGTACTCGATAATGAGTAAATCTTTTCAACGGCAACCGTCGAGCCGAGAGTGACATGATCGGAACAGCCGCACAGAACGGGCTCCCCCGGGCACAGGAGACACGACTATGACGTGGCAGGACTTCGTCTTTCTCGCCGGGAGCGCCTTCTCGATCGTCGTGCTCGCGCCGACGCTGCGGAACTCGATGGCGAAGGTTCCTCTCGGAACGAGCCTCCCGTCCTGTCTCGTCGGCCTCGTTTACGGCGCCACGTTTCTGTCGATGGGAATGACGTTTTCCGCCGTCGGATCGATCCTCACCGGCGTGCTCTGGGCGTTGATCGCGGCGTTCAGGACGCCCGGCGACGGCCTCGTCGCCCTCGCGTCTCGGACGTTCCTCCGGCGCGACGAGACGGACGCGAATCGGGCGGCCGCACCCGGTTCGGACTAAGCGCCGCGAACTACGACCGGGCGTCGGGGCGCGGCCGCACCGAAGCGTTTGTATCGCGCGAACGGTTCGCCTTCCCCATGTCGCTTCTCTCCATCTTCGCGACGGCGATCCTCCCCATCGTCGCCATCGCCGCCGTCGGCTTTCTGCTCGGCCGGACGCGGGACGTCGATCCGGCCCCGCTCAACACGGTCACGGTGTACGTCCTCGCGCCCGCGCTGGTGTTTCACAGCCTGGCGACGACGACGCTCTCGGGGGGGACGCTCGCCCGGGTCGCCGGGGGCGTCGCGGCCTACACCGTCGCGATGGTCCTCGTTTCGGAACTCGTCGGGAGACTCGTGGGGGAGTCGGAACCAGTCCTGAGCGCGCTGGTGCTCGTGAGCGCCTTCCCGAACGCCGGCAACTACGGCATCCCCGTCTCCGAGTTCGCGTTCGGCCCGACCGGCCGGAGCACCGCCGTGCTCTACATCGCCGCCCAGAGCGTCCTCATCTACACCGTCGGCGTCTACGTCGCCTCCCGCAGCGTCGGAGCCGACGGACTCGCGGGCGTAAAGCGCGTGTTCCGCATCCCGCTCGTCTACGCGGTCGTCGCCGCGCTCGCCGGTCGGTGGCTGGGCGTCGTTCCCGCGAGCGACGCCGCGGCCATGACCACCCTGAAGCTGGTCGGCGACTCGTCGATCCCGGTGATGCTCCTGATCCTCGGCATTCAGCTCGCGCGGACGAACTACGGCGCGGCGCTGACGCGCGCCGGCACGGCGAACGTGCTGAAGATGGTCGTCGCGCCGTTCGTCGGCCTGGGCGTGGCCCTCGCGCTCTCGTTCGAGGACCAGACCGTCGCGCGGGTGTTCGTCCTCGAATGCGCGATGCCCGCCGCCATCACGCCGCTCATCCTCCTCGTCGAGTTCGGCGGCGACGAGCGGATCGGCGGCGTCTCGGTCGCGGAGTACGCAAGCACCGTCGTGCTCACGACGACGCTCGTCAGCGTGCCGCTCCTCACGCTCCTCATCGCGCTCCTCGACGCGGGCGTCCTGCTCTGAGGACGCGGGGCGCGACCCGACGGCCGTCGCGGTTCAATCGTCGACCCGCTCCGCCGAGCGCGCCGGCCCGCCCCCCGGTTCGTCGCCCGTCGGCGAGATCCCGTCGGCCGTCCCGTCCACGATGCGCTCCTTCCACGTCCCCCGCAGGAGCCACGCGACGGCGGCGACCGCGCCGACGACGTCGCCGAGCGCCACGGCGGTCCAGATGCCCGTCGGACCCCAGCCGGCGACGAAGACGAGGTAGTACGTCGCCGGGAGCCGAACGACCCAGAGGGTGACCATCGAGAACGCGAGCGCGGTCTTCGTGTTGCCCGCCCCGCGGAACGTCCCGAGCGCGATCTGGAGCACGCCCATGAAGACGAACATGCTCGCCGCGATCCGGAGGTACTCGCTCGCGAAGCCGACCGTCTCGGCCGCCCGTTCGGTCCCGGGCGGCAGGAAGACGCCGACGATCGGGTCGGGAAAGAGCAGCGCGACCGCCACCGGAACCAACAGCACGACGGTCACGAGCGTCATCGCGAGCCGCGAGGCTCGCTCCGCGCGCTCGGGCTCGTCCGCGCCGAGGTTCTGCCCGACGACGGTGTCGACCGCCTGCGCGAGCCCCATCGCCGGGAGGAACACGAGCGAGATGAGCCGGTTCCCCAGCCCGTACGCGGCGACGACCGCGGGCGGGAACGTCGCGACCATCCCCGTCATGAGGATCATCGCCATCGCGCTCGACGACTGTTCGAGCGCGGTCGGCACGCCGAGCGAGACGATGTCCCGGACGTGCGACGGCACGAGCGAGAGGTCCCCTCGGTGGATCGACGGCCCGGCGGAGGTGCCGAAGAGCACGTACAACCCGAGCGCGGTCGCGATCATGCGCGAGCCGACCGTCGCGACGGCGGCCCCCTCGATGCCCATCGCGGGGATCGGCCCGGCCCCGAAGATGAAGAGCGGGTCGAGCACGACGTTCACGGCCACGCTCACGACCATGACGCGCATCGGCGTTCGGGTGTCGCCGTACCCGCGCATCAGCGAGATGAACACGAAGAAGCCGAACAGAAAGGGCATCCCGAGGAAGAAGATCCGCATGTAATCGGCCGCGAGGGGAACGATGTGTCTGCCCGTCTCCGGGTCGGTCGGCAGCAGCGCGAGCAGCGGCCCCGTCAGGAGGAAGCCGGCGACGGCGATCGCGACGGCGATGAGCGTCACGAACGACAGCGTCTGCCCGGCGATCAGCCCGGCGGACCGGTCGCTGTCCGCGCCGCGGTACTGGGCGACGAGAATGCTGCCCGCCGCGGTGAAACCGCCGCCGACGGAGATGAAAAAGAAGATCAGCGGAAACGCGAGACTCAGCGCGCCGACGGCGTCGGCCGAGAGCCGGCCGAGCCAGAACGTGTCGGCGACGTTGTAGGCGACCTGCAGGAGCTGGATGACCACCATGGGCCACGCCAGCCGGATCATCGGCCTGACGAGGTCGCCGTCCGTCAGCCCGCTTTCGTAGGACGTGTCGCTCACCTACCCGTCCACTCCGCGAGGGCACTTCAACTCTCGCGACGATTGGTAACGCGTGACAGAGACGAACGCGGCAATGTACGCCCCCTCCGACGGTCTGGCGGACGAGACGGTGGGTCACCGGACCGTCCGTGAGAGCCCTCGACCGATCGGTCGGCGGCGGCGCTCGCCCCGCGAAGCGCATCCTTTAGGTGATCCGTCGAACCAGTGGAACACATGACCATCGGCTTCATCGGCGGCAGCGGAATCTACGAGGCGCTTCCGCTCTCGAACACCCGCGGAGAGCGCGTCGAGACGCCCTACGGCGATCCGAGCGCGCCGGTCACGGTCGGCGAGTTCGGCGACACGGGCCGCGAGGTCGCGTTCCTCCCGCGCCACGGACCTGACCACCGGCACGCGCCGACCGACCTCCCCTATCGGGCGAACGTGTACGCGCTCAAGAAACTCGGCGTCACGCACGTCATCGCGAGCAACGCGGTCGGCAGCCTCAAGGAGGAGCTGCCACCGGGGACGCTCGTCATCCCGGATCAGATCTTCGACCGGACGAAGCGCCGCGAGTCGAGTTTCTTCGGCGACGGCGTCGTCGTCCACCAACCCTTCGCGGAGCCGTACTGCCCCGACCTGTCGGCGCACCTCGCGGAGGCGGCCGGGGGGGTCGACGCGACGGTCCGGTCCGGCGGGACGTACGTCTGCATCGAGGGACCGCAGTTCTCGACGAAGGCCGAGAGCGAGTTCTACCGCTCGCAGGGGTGGGACGTCGTCGGAATGACCGCGATCCCGGAGGCGAAGCTCGCCCGCGAGGCGGAGTTGTGCTACGCGACGATCGCCGGCGTCACCGACTACGACGTCTGGAAGGACGACAGCGAGGTCACGCTGGAGGAAGTGCTCGAAAACGCGGAGAAGAACGAGCGCGCGATCAAGGAGACGGTCGAGCGCGCGATCCGGACGCTTCCGGCCGATCGCGACTGCGCCTGCGGCGACGCGCTCGCGGGCACGATCAACACCCCGACCGAGTCGATCCCGCCGGAGACGAGAGAGCGCGTCGACCTCCTCGTCGGCGAGTATCTCGACGACTGAACGCTCTCTTTCGCACACTCGTAGCCGCGAAAAATAGCCGCCGAACGACCGTTATTCTTGAATCGATTTCGCTCCGAAAGTCTATATACCACCCCGAAGAAAACTCGATCCGAATGGACGGGGACGTCGCGACCCTGGAACGGGAGTTGCGCGCGCTCAAACGGAGCGGCGCGAACGTACTGCTCCTCGCGTCGTCGCCCGATCGCGCCGCCTGCGACCGCCTTCTCGGCGACGACTCGAAGACCCGACGTCGGCTCGTGGTCGCGACGGGCGGGTCCGGTCACGGCGGCCACGACGAGCGCGACGATCACCGTGCGACGCCCGTGCTCGATCCGCGCCGAATCGGCTTCGTGGACGTGGTCGGCGACGAGACGCGCTCTGCGCTCTCGGAACCGTGTCTCGACCGGGCCGGCGTGCCGCACCCGCCGGCGGCCGTCGAACCGATCGGTCCCGCGGCCGCCTCCGACCGCGACCGGTCGACGGTCGAGTGGTACAGCCGAACCGCTCCCGACGACGGCCTGTGGGCGATCGCCCACCACGTGCGCGTCCACCTCTCTCGATTCGACGCGGAAGACCCGCGCCCGAGCGAGGTTCGGGTCTGCTTCGACACGCTCGACGCGCTGGTCGAGCGAGCGGAACCGCTCGAACTGCTCCGGTTCGCCCGCGTCGTCGCCGCTCGCGTTCGCGCGTCGCGGGCGATGGGTCACTTTCACCTGTCGTCGTCCGTCGACGACCGACTCCTGACGCGGCTCGAACCCCTGTTCGACGCCACCGTCGAGACGCGAGTCTCGGACGGCCGCCGACTGCAGCGGTGGACGCTCCACGAGGCGGACGTTCGGACGAACTGGCTGCTGTTGGAGTGAATCCGACGACCGCGGGTGCCGCGCCCTTTCAGTCCGCGACGGCTTCGGCTTCGTCTTCCTCCCTCTCTCCCTCTCCGGGCGCGTCCGCCGTCGACGCTCGAACCCACAGGTCGCCGAACAGGTCGTCCTGCTGGAGGTGGACGTGGCCGCGGTGAGCGAGAAACAGCAGCGCCAGAAACGTCTCGACGGCCCGTCCGCCCGCCGCCCTGATCTCGGCGAACAGCACCTCGTCGCGGCCGGCGTCGTAGTGCCCGCGGAGCGCCTCCTCGACCGACTCGATCGTCGTCTCGATGTCCTCCGCGTGGGTCGTCCCGGTGACGTCGGCCTCGGTCGGCTCCTCGTCGCGTCGGAGGTCGTCGGCGGCGTGGTAGTCGAGCGTCTGCGTCCCGCGGCTGAAGCCACGGGGGGAGCCGCTCGTGTCGTAGGAGCGCGACTCCTTCCACCACGTCCCGCGCTCGGCCTCGCGGAGTTCGCGGACGAGTTCGTCGAGCGTCTCGGGCGATCCGCGGGCGCGTTTTCGGTCCAACCGGCGGTCGATCTCGTCCTCCAGCGCGTCCACCGGGTCGAATCCGGGGACCGCGTCGTCGGCTCCGCCCTCCATCGCCAGCTCCCACGGCTCCGCCTCCGGGTCGGGGTCGTCCGCCTCGTCGGGCGCGAGGAGGGCGTCGCTCTTCATGCGCAGGAGGACGCTCGCGTAGAACAGCGCCCGCCCCGACGTCCGGAGGTCGGCGGCGTCGAGCCGCGCGAGGAACGCGTCCGTCACCTCGACGATGTCGATGTCCCACGGCTCGATCTCCCCGTCCTCGGCGAGCTGGACGAGGAGTTCGACCGGTTCGACCTCGTCGTCTCTCACCTCGTCGGTGGTCACCGGCTCGTCGTCTCTCACCTCGCCGGCGTTCGCCGACTCGTCCCTGCCGACCTCGCCGGCGTTCGCCGACTCGTCCCTGCCGACCTCGTCGGCGTCCGCCGACTCGTCCTTACTGACCTCGCCGGCGTTCGCCGGCTCGTCCTTACTGACCTCCCTCGCCTCATCCGACCGCTCGTCGATCGCTTCGGCGACGGAGCGATCCGAGGCACCTCCGTCGTCGGACGCGTCGCTGTCTTCCAGTAGTCCGTCGAGCGCCCCGCCGGAGCCGGTGTCAGTCATCCGCGGGCACCTCCCGCTCCTCGCCGTCGCCGAGCTGGATCCCGGTCACCGCGCTGACGTTGTTGTCCTGCATCGTCACGCCGATGACCCGCTCGGAGCGTTCGAGCAGGGCGGAGCGGTGCGAGACGACGACGAACTGCGCGTCGCCCGCGAGGTCGTCGACCATCTGTCCCACGCGCTCGGCGTTGACCGCGTCGAGGAACGCGTCGATCTCGTCGAGCGCGTAGAACGGTGCCGGGTTGTGCCGCTGGATGGCGAAGATGAACGCCAGCGCCGTGAGCGACTTCTCGCCGCCCGACATCGCGTCCAGCCGCTGGATCGGCTTGTCGCCCGGCTGCGCCTTCATCGTCAGCCCCTCCTCGAACGGGTCCTCGGGGTTCTCCAGGTGGAGTTCGCCGCTCCCCGCCGACAGCCGCTCGAAGATGTCCCGAAAGTGCCCGTCGATGGCCTCGAAGGCGGTCATGAAGGTGTCCTTCTTCTGGGCCTCATACGACTCGATGCGCTCCGCGATGGCGTCGCGCTCCTCGACGAGCACGTCGCGCCGCTCCTGGAGCTCCGCGAGATCGGCCTTCACGCCGTCGTACTCGTCGATGGCGAGCATGTTCACCGGTTCGAGCGCCTCCATCTCCGATTCGAGGCGCTCGACGTTCCGCTCGACCGTCGCGTGGTCCGGGATCTCCTCGGGGTCGTAGTCGCCGACCTCGGCTTCGAGCTCCTCGATCTCCCACTCGAGCCGCTCGGCGGCGCTCCGGAGGCTCTCGATCCGCGACTCGACGGCCGAGACGCGCTCCCGCTGCGCGTCGCGCTCCTCTTTCGCCTCCCGCAGCTCCTCCTGAAGCCCGCGGCGCTCCTCCTTCAGCTCCGCGAGTTCGGCTTCGAGCGCGGAGACGGCCTCCCGCTTCTCGTCGAGGGTCGACTCGCGCTCCTCGACGGCGGCCTCGAACTCCTCGATCCGCTCTTCGGCCTCTGCCTTGCGGTTCTGCGCCGACTCCACGGCGTCGTGGAGGTCGTCGACCGCCTCCTCCGCGTACTGCTTTTCGAGCTGTCGCTCGTTCAACCGGCCGTCGAGGTCGTCCATCCGGTCTTCGAGGTCGTCGATCTCCGCGCGGATCTCCTCGGCGCGGTTCGCCAGCTCCGGGATCTTCGAGTCCGCGAGTTCGGACTCCAGCTCGTCGATCTCCGCTTCGACGTCCGCGATCGCGTCGTCCTTCGCGGCGATCTCCGCGTCGAGCGCCGACATCTCCTCGTCGACGTTCCCGCGCTCCTCGCGCAACTCCTCCAGCGACGCTTCGAGCTCCTCGATCCGGTCTTCGGCCGCGTCGCGGTCGTCCTCGACCCGATCGATGTCGCTCCGCACGGAGCGGACCTTGTCGGCCGCTTCGGTCTGTCGGTCGCGCACGTCGTCGAGCTTCCCCTCGACCTCGCGGACCTCCTCGCGGAGTTCCCGGCGGCGGTCTTCGAGGCGGGAGATCTCCTCCGCGATCCGCTCCAGCCGCCCCTTGCCGGCCTTCGAGAAGGAGTAGCGCGAGCCGCCGCCGCTGCCGCCGGTCATCGCGCCCGAGCGCTCGACGAGATCGCCGTCGAGGGTGACCATCCGGTAGTCGCCCATCAGCTCCCGGGCGGTCCCCATGTCCTCGACGACCAGCGTCGAGCCGAGGACGTACGAGAACACCGAGGCGTACCGCGAATCGAAGTCGACGAGGTTGTACGCGAAGTCGACCACGCCGGCGTTGTTCGGCAGCCGGGGCAGGCTCCGGTTCTGCATCTTCGTGATCGGCAGGAACGTCGCCCGACCGGCGTTGCGGGACTTCAGATAGTCGATGCAGGTCGAGCCGACCCCGTCGTCGTCGACGACGACGTTCGCGAGCCGCCCGCCCGCCGCCGTCTCGCAGGCCTTCGCGTACTTTCCGGAGACGCCGCCGAGCTGCCCGACCGCGCCGTGGACCCCCGAGATGTCGGCGTTGAGAACCGTCGTCACCGAGCGGGGGTAGGAGCTGTCGCCGTCGCGGCCGGCCCGCGCTTCGAGTTCGGCGTACTCGTTCTGTTTCGCGCGGAGTTCGTCCTCCACGTCGCTCAGCTCGTCCTTCAGCTCCCGACGCTCGTCGCGCAGGTCGTTGACGACGCTCTGGACCTTCGATTTGTTCTTTTCCGCCTTGTCGAGCTCCCCGTGGAGTTCGGAGAGCGTCGCCTTCAGCTCCGGAATCCGCTCGCGGGCGGCGTCGATCTCCTCCCGCGCCTCGCTGATCTCGTTCGAGCGCCGTCGGGCGTCGTCGAGCAGGCGATCCTTCTCGCGCTGGAGGTCGTTCTTCTCCGTCTTGAGCTCCTCCAGCCGCTCTTTCCTGTCCGCCAGGTCTGCCTTGAGTTCGTCGAACTCGGTGTCGACGCTCTCCATCTCGGCCTCCACCTCGGCGAGGTCGGCCCGCTTCGACTGGATGTCGCTCTTCACCGACGCCTTTTCGACCTTCACCGAGCGGATCTCGTCCGCCAGCTCGTCGACCTGCTCTCCCTTCCGGTCGATCTGCACGAACGCGTCCCGGCGTTCGCGTTCGGCCTCCTCGATGCGCTCTTCGGCCGTCTCGATCTTCCCCTCGAAACGGCTGATCTCGCCTTTGACCTCCTCGATCTCGCTTTTGATGCGGAGCTGTTCGTCCTCCCCCTTCCGCTCGATCTCGCGGTTGAGGTCGTCCAGCTCGGAGTCGAGGCGGCTCACCCGGCCCTGCTTCTCGTCGAGCGTCGAGCGAAGCGACTCGATCTCGTCCTCCTTCGCGTCGAGCTTCGACTCCGTCCGCCCGAGATCCCCCCGCTTGTCTTCCAGCTCGGCCGCCTTCAGGTACCCCTCGTACTCCCCTTTTTCCTCGCGGAGGTCCCTGTACTGGAGGGCCGTCTCGCGCTCGTCGGCGAGCTGGTCGAGCCGGTCCTCCTTCTCCTCGATGCGGAGGTCGGCCTCGCCGATCCGGTCTTCGACCGTCTCGAGCTCCTCGAAGGCGGCCTCCTTCTTCGCGTCGAACTCGGCGACGCCCGCGATCTCGTCGACGATCCCCCGCCGCTGGTAGGGCGTCATGTTGATGATCTCGGTCACGTCGCCCTGCATGACGACGTTGTACCCCTCGGGCGTGACGCCGGCCTGCGAGAGGAGGTCCTGGATGTCCGAGAGGTTGACCGAGCGCCCGTTCAGGTAGTAGTACGAGTAGTAGTTGTCGTCGGTCTGTTTGACGCGGCGCTTGATCGTGATCTCGTCGACGTCGCCGACGCTGTCGGTTCCGGCGGCGTTGACCACCTGCGACCGGTCCAGCGCCCCGTCGGCGTTGTCGAGCACGACGGTGACGCTGGCCTCCCGCGTCCCGCCGGCGTACTCGCCGTCATCGTGGCCGGGGTTGTAGATGAGGTCCGTCAGCTTCTCGGCGCGGATCCCTCGCGTCCGCGCCAGCCCCAGCGCGAAGAGGACGCCGTCGATGATGTTGCTCTTCCCCGAGCCGTTCGGCCCGGTGACCACTGTGAAGTCCTCGTAGAACGGGATTCGGGTTTTGCGCCCGAAACTCTTGAAGTCGTCAAGGACGAGCTCTTTGATGTGCATGGGTTGCTCGCGTGAGGGGGACCGGAGATCTACGCGACGATGATGTCGCTCTCCTCGGCCGTCGCCCCGTTGTCTTCTCCCTCGTCGTCGTCGGCTTTAGCCCCTTCGACCTCGGTTTCGGCGGTCGGCGACTCCGCGTCGACGATCCGGTCTTCGGCGGGCGCGTCGACGTCGACGGCCACCTCGTCTTCGAGTTGTCGGACCCGCTCTTTCGTCTCCACGAGCTCCTCCGTGAGCCCGTCGACGGCGGCCCGCAGCTCCGACACCTTCGATTCGAGTTCCTCCACCCTGTTGCTCATGCCCTTACTCCGCCGCTCCGTGGGCATAAAAGTACGTCAGACGTTAAGTGGGGGCCGCGAGGAAGTCACGACGGACCGAACGTGGCGGACGGGAGCGCCACCGTGCCGCGAACGTCGGGGGTGGGTCGCGCCACGAAGCCGCGACGCGGCGGGAAGCGTCCCGTTAGCCTTTAGCCCGGCGCAGGTTTACCATGACCGATGACTGCTCAGGCGCTCGAACAGCGCGATCTCGCCGTCGTCATCGGGCTGGAGGTCCACGTCCAGCTCGAGACGAACACGAAGATCTTCTGCGGCTGTTCGACCGAGGCGGCGGCAGACGAAGCGCCCAACACCCGCACGTGTCCGGTCTGTCTCGGCCTGCCCGGCGCGCTCCCCGTGCTCAACGAGGCGGCGGTCGAGGCGGCGGTGAAGGTCGGCAAGGCGATCTCCGCGGACGTCCCCGAGGAGACGAACTTCCACCGGAAGAACTACTACTACCCCGACCTCCCGAAGAACTTCCAGATCACCCAGTACGACGCGCCGATCTGCCGCGACGGGACGATCGAGGTCGAGATCGAGGGTGAGCGCCGCGCGATCAACGTCAGCCGGGCCCACCTCGAAGAGGACCCGGGCAGCCTCCAGCACAAGGGCGGCAGCATCGACACGGCCGACTACACGCTGATCAACTACAACCGCGCGGGGACGCCGCTCATGGAGATCGTCACCGAACCGGACTTCCGCAGCCCGAAGGAGGCCCGCCGCTTCCTCGCGAAGTTGGAGGAGGTGCTCGAGTACCTCGGCGTGTTCGACTCGACGCGCGACGGCAGCCTCCGCGTGGACGCGAACATCTCGATGGTGCCCGCCGACGAGATCGACGCCGACGGATCGATCGACGAGGAGGCGCTCGCGGCGGCGAACCGGACCGAGGTGAAGAACATCTCCAGCCACAAGGGGGCGGAGAAGGCGCTCGCTTACGAAGTGACCCGGCAGAAGAACGCCATCCAGCGCGGTCGCGCGATCGAACAGGAGACGCGTCACTGGGACGAGTCCCGCGGCATCACCGTCTCGATGCGCTCGAAGGAGGCGGAGAAGGACTACCGATACTTCAGGGAGGCCGACCTCCCGCCGCTTCGGGTGTCGGGCTGGAAGGAGGAGATATCGATCCCGGAGCTTCCGGACGCCCGCCGCGAGCGCTTCCGCGAGGAGTACGGGCTCGACGCCGAGTCGGCCTCGAAGCTCACCTCGACGAAGGCCGTCGCGGACTTCTACGAGGACGTCGCGGCGGCGTTCGACCCCGACCTCGCGGCGACGTGGGTCGCAGACAACCTCCTCGGCGAACTCAACTACCGCGACATGGAGATCGCGGACGTGGAGGGGCGGCTCGGCGAGTTCTCGCGCCTCGTCGAACTCGTCGACGCCGGCGACATCACCCGAAAGAACGCCGAGGAGGTCGTCCTCAGGCGGATGCTCGACGACGGCGAGACGCCCGACGCGATCATCGAGGCGGAGGGGCTCGGCACCGTCGACGAGGACGAGGTCGACAGGGCGGTCGCGGAGGCGATCGACGAGCACCCCGGGGCCGTCGAGGACTACTACGACGGCGAAGGGGGGGCGATCAACTTCCTCGTCGGGCAGGTCATGCGGAAGACCGGCGGGAGCGCAGACCCTGGCGACGTGAACGCGAAGCTCAGAGCGCGGCTGGACGAGTAGCGGACCGCACGGGCGCTCTCGTTTCGCGAACAGGGGTCGGATCGATCATCGAGCCAACAGAATGAGCTATAGGTCTGCACGCAGATCATGACAACACGTAGCATGACCGCTCAGGGCGGGACACTCAGCGCCGCGGATTCGCCGATCGACGACGTCGGGTACATCGCGCGGTCCGAACACCGCGCCCTGGCGCTCGTCGCGCTGAGCGTTCGCCCTCGAAGTCGATCTGAACTGTGGGAACTGACCGGCGTTTCGTCGTCGACGATCCGCCGGACGCTCCGGGAGTTCGAAACCCGAAACTGGATCCGCAGGAACGGCTACCGGTACGAGACGACGCAGTTAGGGGCGTTCGTCACGGACGCGATGGAGGGACTGATCGAACGGATCGAGACCGAGCGGGAGCTTCGCGACGTCTGGGACTGGTTCCCGAGCGAGGAGAGCGGGTTCACGGTCGAGATGTGTTCCGACGCGGTCGTGACGGTCGCGAAACCCGACGACCCGTACCGTCCGGTGAACCGATTCACGTCGTTACTCGGGAGGACGAACGAGTTCCGGTTCGTCGGATTCGACGTCGCCTTGCTCGAACCCTGCAAAGACGTGCTCCGACAGCGGATCGTCGACGGCATGGAGACGGAGATCGTCGATCCGCCGAGCGGTGCCAAGTACATCCTCTCGACGTATCCGGATCACTGCGCCGAACCGCTCGAAAGCGGCAATCTCTCGGTCCTGTCACACGACGAGTTGCCCCCCTACGGGATCGGCTTCTTCGACGACCGCATCGCCGTCAGCTGCAACGATCAGGACAGCGGAACGGTTCGGGCGCTGATCGACACTGACGCGCCGAGCGCCCGCGAGTGGGCGGAATCGACGTACGAGCGGTACCGATCCGAGGCTCGGCCGCTCGAATCGGTCGTCGAGTGACTGCACGAGCCCCTCCGGCGTGAACGACTCCGCTCCGATTTCGGCGCTGACTGTCCGGCGGAGGAATAGCTATACAGCCCGACCATGTACATGATCCATGCTATCAAATTCCAAATACCCGGGTGGCACGGGATCGTCGATCGACGATATCGCGTACCTCACGCGGGCCGACCACCGCGTTCCGACGCTCCTCGCCCTCACGGAGCGCCCCCGGAGTCGGTCCGAACTGTGGGAGCTGACCGGCGTTTCGTCGTCGACGATCCGTCGGACGCTCGGCGAGTTCGAAGACCGCAACTGGGTCCGCAAGAACGGGTATCAGTTCGAGGCGACGCCGCTGGGCGCGTTCGTCGCCGCCGCGATGGCAGAGCTGATCGAACGGATCGAGACCGAGCGGAAGCTTCGCGACGTCTGGGACTGGCTTTCGGTCGAAGCGGAAGATCTCCGGATCGACACGTTCGCCGATGCGGTCGTGACGGTCGCTTCGGCGACCGACCCGTACTGCCCGGTGAACCGGTTCGTCTCGCTGCTGGAAACGGCCGATCGATTTCGACTCCTCGGATCCGATCTGGCCGTGTTCGAACCGTGTCGTGACCTGTTCCGACGGCGAATCGCCGACGGAATGGTGGCGGAGATCATCGATCCACCCTACGTCTCGAAGTACGTCCTCTCGACCTACCCGGACTACTGTTCGGAGACCCTCGGAAGCGGCAATCTCGCGGTGTGGGTACACGAGAAGTTACCGGCCTACGGGCTCTGTCTCTTCGACGACCGGATCAGCATCACCGGCTACAATCTCGACAGCGGGGCCGTCCAGGTGCTGATCGACACCGACGCCCCGGAGGTGCGCGAGTGGGCGGAAGCGACGTACGAGTCGTACCGACGCGAGGCCCGACCGCTCGAATCGGCGGTGGAGTGACCGTCCGAGCTCTCCGAGCGTGATCGGCTCGAGATAATCCTGACCGGTACTCCCGACGATTCCGTGACGGCTCGGCCGTGTTCGTGCTAACGACGTTCGAACGTGGCGATCGTTCACCTTCCGACCCGGCACCGTTCGACGCGCGGGTAGCGTCCGGCCTCGGCGCTGACTGTCCGGCGGAGGAATAGCTATAGCGGGTGACCATGTACTAGATTCATGCCACCAAATAACACGATACGGAATGGCACGGATTCGCCGATCGACGACGTCGGGTACCTCACGCGGGCCGAACACCGCGTTCCAACTCTTCTCGCGTTGACGGTACGTCCCCGGAGTCGATCCGAACTGTGGGAGCTGACCGGCGTTTCGTCGTCGACGATCCGCCGGACGCTCCGGGAGTTCGAAGACCGCAACTGGGTCCGCAAGAACGGGTATCAGTTCGAGGCGACGCCGCTGGGCGCGTTCGTCGCCGCCGCGATGGTCGAGGTGATCGAACGGGTCGAAACCGAGCGGCGGCTCCGGGACGTCTGGCACTGGCTCCCCGGCGAGGAGAGCGGGTTCACGATCGAGATGTGCTCCGACGCGGTCGTGACGGTCGCCGACGCCGACGACCCGTACCGTCCGGCGAATCGATTCACGTCCCTGCTGCGGGAGACGGACCGATTTCGGTTCGTCGGATTCGACGTGGCGTTGTTCGAGCCGTGCAAGGACGAGCTCTGCCGGCGGATCGTCGACGGCATGGAGGCGGAGATCGTCGATCCGCCGCGCGTGGCCAGATACATCCGCTCGACCTGTCCGGAGCTGTTCGCCGAGACCCTCGAGAGCGGTAATCTCACGGTCCGGTTGCACGACGCGCTACCGCCCTACGGAGTCGGGATCCTCGACAGCCGAATCGCGGTCAGCGGCTACGACCCCGACAGCGTGACGGTTCGCGTGCTGGTCGACACCGACGCGTCGGAGGCCCGCGAGTGGGCGGAATCCGTCTACAGGTCCTACCGACGCGCGCCGACGATCCCCCTCGAAACGGTCGCGGAGTGACGCTAGGGGCGCCCGGTGTGCGAGGGCGCCGAGTCGGCTGTTTTCGCGCCCCGGACTCCCTCCGAGAGCGTCGGTGGCTCGCTCGGGGGCGGCGAATCCGCACCGCGGTCGGCCTCCGCGTTCGACCGGTGACTCCCCTCCATCGGTTGCACGCCGGTCAGCGGCTGCCGCAACGCCACCAGATAGCTACCTCCCTCTCGCACTCGTACCGTCCCTCGCGGCGAGGTGGAACCACCGATGGCAAATGCACACAAACTAGACTGCGAGGCGGCGGCGGCCGACTGCCGGTTCATCATCCAATCGGAAAACGAGGCGGAAGCGATCGAACTGGCCAAGAAACACATGAGAGAAGTCCACGGTCGGGAGTACACGGACGAGGAACTGCAGGAGAACCACCTGCAGGTCGTGTGACGATACCCGGCTTCGACCCCCTATTTTCCCGCTTACCACGACGCTCGACCTGCGGCCAGTGACCACCACTCGCGCCGTCTCCAGCTGGTGACCATCTTTCATCGTCTGCACGACGGGTAGCCGTCGCCGAAATGCCACCAGGTAGCTACCTAACCCTCGCACTCGTCTCCACTCCCGCCGGGAGGCGAAACGAAACCATGACAGACGACCAGCGAATCAGACACGGCGTAGACGTCGACAAATTCGAAGGGTTCGCCGAATACGCGAGCGAGAACCCCGACGAAGTGCAACTCGGGCTCGGAGCCCGCTCCACCTACGAGGGAACCTGCGCTCACAGTCTGGCGAGGATCGACTCGTACACGCTCGGCGACGAGACGATCGCCCGCGAGACGCGCGAGTACACGATCCCGTACGGGGGGTGGAAGGAAGTGTTGGACGCGGGCGGGTGGGTCGGCTCAGCGGATCGGATGGAGCCGATCGAGGTCGCGCTCTCCGCGCTCGCGTCGTGCATCAACGTCGGCATCACGATCAACGCCGTCGCGAACGGCGTCGACGTCGAGCGTCTCCGGACGCGCGTCCGGACCGACTTCGACCCGGGCGTCCTCTTCAGCCTCGCGGACCTCGACGAAGCGGGCGGGGTCTTCGAGAATCTGACCGCCGAAATCGAGATCGAAGGCGAGGACGTCGACGGGGATCGGATCGACGAGTGGGCGCGGCGCGCGCCGGTCTACACGCTCGTCTCGCTCGCCCAGGACGTCGAACTCACGGTCGCCACCCCCGCCGAGGCGCGGGCCGACGACTGAGAAGGTGAGAACGGATGGCGAACTCACTGGACGTCGAAAAACTCGAGCGGGCGGTCAAGAACGTCTACCGGGACGTCGCGGAGGCGCCGACCGAGGAGTACCACTTCGAGATGGGTCGTCCGCTGGCCGAACGGCTCGGCTATCCGGCGGGCGACCTCGACCGGATCCCCGCGGAAGCCCTCGAATCCTTCGCGGGCGTCGGGTACCACTTCGACCTCGCCGACCTCGAGGAGGGGGACGACGTGCTCGATCTGGGCAGCGGGTCGGGGACGGACGCGTTCGTCGCGGCGCTCCACGTCGGCGAGTCGGGGAGCGTCACCGGGGTGGACATGACCGACGAGCAACTCGAGAAGGCGCGGGGGTTGCGAGACGAGGCGCGAATGGACACCGTCTCGTTCGAGGCGGGATACATCGAAGAGCTGCCGTTCGAGGACGGAACGTTCGACGTCGTGATCTCCAACGGAGTCATCAACCTCTCGCCGGAGAAGACGCGGGTGTTCGAGGAAGCGAACCGGGTTCTCACCTCGGGGGGACGGATCGCGGTCTCCGACATCATCAGCGAACGACAGATGCCGGAGAGCATCAAGACCGACGCCGACCTCTGGGCGGCCTGCATCGGCGGAGCCGAACAGATCGAACGCTACACGACCCTCATCGAAGCCGCCGGGTTCGAGGTGACGGACGTTCGAGACAACGCCACGTACGAGTTCATCTCGGATCAGGCGGCGAACGCGTGCCAGAAGTACGGCGTCAAGAGCATCTCGCTCGGCGCTCACAAGTGATCATGGGAGTAACGGAACAATCGGTAACTGGCGAACGGGAGGAACAGCTCGGGCTCAACGGGAAGCTCCGGAACGGATCCCTGCTGATGGCGCTCGCGGGCGTCGGATTCATCGGGTACGGAATCGTCTTTCTCGCCTTGAACTTCGTGGGCGGCGGCTTCGAACTGGGGGTCGCTCACCTCGACGGGATGACCCCGGCGGATCTGAACCCGACCGTGGCGTTCTACATCAGCCACCTGCACGTCGCCACGGCGGCGTTCATCATCTCCACGGGGATCGCGGTCACCGCGCTCTCATGGTACGGGGTCCGCCAGCGGCTGCGGTGGGCCTGGGCCACCGCCGTCGTGGCGGCCGTCGTCGGGCTGGCGATCGCCCTGCCGATGCACTGGGTCGGCGGATTCCCCCACGATTGGGTGACGCACCTCGGTCCGATCTACCTGGCCACGATCGTGTTCGTCGTCGGGGTCGTTCTGGCCTACCAGGGGATGCGAACCGAGTGACACCACCCGCGTGGTGGCCGCGTTCACCGACGAATCTATTTTGCGGTCGCTTCGACTCCGTTCGATCGGTTCCACCGATCTCGGTGACGTAAACGCGATGCTCAGAGAGCGGTGGGACGCGTAGCCACCGGAACAGTTCTTCGTGTTCCTACTTCGGTGGGAACCACACGAGCGCGAACGGAACTGAGCGTCACATCGACGAGAAGGGCCGCGTCACCATTCCGAAATCGATCCCCGATCGGCTGAACCTGCGGCGGGGCGAACGCGTCGAAGTGTCCGTCGAGGACGGCCGCATCGTCGTCAAGCCGCGAATCTCGCGCGAGTCGTTCGTCGACGCGATGCGCGGCTGTATCACCGAGACGACGCGTCGGCCCGACGCGGCCGAACTCTCCCCGGCCGACCTGAAGGCGGATTGGACGGGCGACCTCCCGACGGGTCGCTGACGAATGTACTGTCTCGACGCGAACATCTGGGTGTACTACTTCGACGCGGAGCTCTCCGAACACGAGGCGATCTCCGAGCCCGTCACCCGCCTGCTCTCCGCGGAGCCGCTTTTCACGACGACGGTGCTTCAGATGGAAGTGGTCCACTACCTGAACAACCAGCTGGCCGAGAGCGCCGACGCCGTCGAGCGCTTTCTGAACCTCGAAAACACGACGGTCGCGGCGCTCTCGCCGGAGGACGTTCGCGCCGCCGCGACCCTGCTCGACGCGTACCCAAACCTCGGAATCGGCGGACGGGACGCCTCAGTCGTGGCTGCGATGGAACGGACCGACGTTTCGACGCTCTGGACGCACGACGCCGGTCTCAAACGGCTCGGGCGGCGACTCGACTGGCTGACGGTTCACGATCCGGTCGAGTCTCGTTCGACTCCGTCGTCCGAGTGAACGGCACCAACGTATTCGTCGGCGACCGCATCAATCGGTCTCGACGATTCCGGTCGCCCCCGTCGGTTCGCGGTCGATGACGGCCGTTCGCCACCCTCCGCGCTTGAACCACAGCGCGGCCGCGACGAACGCCGCCGTCGCGCCGACGGAGAACGCCCACCAGAGGCCGTCGACGCCCCAGCCGAGGGCCGTCACGATCGCGCCGCCCGGCAGCGTCACGGTCCACCCGAACGACAGCACGAGCGCCGTCGGGACGCGAAACACCCACCGCGAGAGGAACGACAGCGCCATCGCCACCTTCGTCTGACCCGCGCCGCGGAACGCGCCCTGGACGACCATCGTGCCGCCGAAGAACGCCCAGAACGGGGCGACGATCCGAAGGAAGACGACGCCCTCGTCGACGACGACGGCGTCGTTCACGAACACGCGCATCGCGACGTCGGGGAATGCGACGACGAGCGCCGCCGCGGCGAAGAGGAGCCCCATGGTTCCGACGGTCGCCGTCCGCGTCACCGCCGCGGCGCGGTCCGGGGTCCCCGCGCCGAGGTTCTGGCCGACGCCCGTCGCGGTGGCCTGCCCGACCGCCCCGGCGACGGTCCACGAGACGGACATGAGCCGCACGCCGATTCCGTACGCGGCGATGGCGGCGACCGTGAACTGCGCGACGAGGGTCGCCATCGCGACCGCGGCGAAGCTGCGCGCCCAGCCGTCGATGGTGGCGGGGGAGCCGATGACGAGGAGTTTCCTCAGCACCGCGCGGTCCGGACGCAGGTCGGTGACGCGGAGGCGGACGCCCCAGTCGCCTCGAAGCAGGATGTAGACGCCGACGGCGGCCGCCAGCCCGCGAGCGACGAACGTGGCGACGGCGGCCCCGCGGGTCCCCAACGCCGGAAACGGTCCCGGACCGAGGATGAGGAGGGGGTCGAGCACGACGTTCAGCCCGGCCGAGAGCACCATCAGCCACATGGCGGTCTTGGTGTCGCCGGCTCCCTGGAGGGCGGCGCGGAAGGCGAAGAACAGGAACGTGAAGGGGAGCGCGAGGAAGATGACCTCGATGTAGGCGAGCGCCTCGACGAACACCCGCCCGGAGAGCCCCATCGCGCCGAGCAGCGGTCGGCGGACGGCGAGGCCGAGCGCGGCGAGCGCCGCGGCGACGACGGCGGTGAGGACGACGGTCTGGCCGACGACGCGATCCGCCTCGCGGTCGTGTCCCGCGCCGACGTGCTGCGAGACGAGCGCGATGGTCGCCGCCGTGATGCCCATCGCCGTCGAGACGAACATCCACGACAGCGGGAACATGAGCGAGACGGCCGCGACGGCCTCGGGGCTCACGCGCCCGACCCAGAACATATCCGCGAGGTTGTAGAACGTCTGCAGGAGGTTTCCGGCGACGAGCGGCCACGCGAGCGCGGCGAGCTTCGGCGTCACCGCCCCGGTGGTCATGTCGATTCGGCTGCGCTCTTGTCCGGACACGCCGTCGATCACGGTGAACCGACAAAAAAGGACGCACCTTCCGGCCACCGCGACCGGTTTCGACCGCGAGATGTCTGACACTGCTCGGCGTCCGACCCGGTCGCCGGCGGGGGTTCGACGCGGCCGCCGGTGGCGGTCCAATGCGACTGTCGGCGACCCCGCTCCCGCGCACTCGTGCGCGCACGACCGCCTCTGCTTGCGGTTTTCCCGTCTAACCGCGAAAGATTTAGGCCGCCCCTTTTCCTACGGCCCCTCAATGAGTCGTGGGCCCGAGCTGATCATCACGGAGAAGGACAACGCCGCGCGACGGATCGCGGACATCCTCAGCGGCGAGTCCGCCGACGCCGAGCGGCTGAACGGCGTCAACGTCTACAAGTGGGGCGGAAAGCGCTGCATCGGGCTGTCGGGGCACGTCGTCGGCATCGACTTCCCGCCGGAGTACAACGACTGGCGCGACGTCGAACCGGTCGAGCTCATCGACGCGCCGATCTCGAAGCAACCGACCCAGGAGAACATCGTCCGCGCCCTCCGGCGGCTGGCTCGGGACGCCTCGCGCGTGACGATCGCGACGGACTACGATCGCGAGGGCGAACTGATCGGCAAGGAGGCCTACGAACTCGTCCGCGACGTGAACGAGGACGCGCCCGTCGACCGCGTCCGCTTCTCGTCGATCACGGGGCGCGAGGTGACGGAGGCGTTCGACGACCCGGACGAGATCGACTTCGACCTCGCCGCCGCGGGCGAGGCCCGACAGATCGTCGACCTCGTCTGGGGGGCCGCGCTCACCCGCTTCCTCTCGCTCTCCGCGCGACAGCTCGGCAACGACTTCATCAGCGTCGGGCGCGTGCAGGGGCCGACCCTGAAGCTCATCGTCGACCGCGAGCGCGAGATCGACGCGTTCGACCCCGAGGACTACTGGGAGCTCTTCGCCGACCTGCTGAAGGAGTCCGACGGCGACGCGGACGCGTTCGAGGCGCAGTACTTCTACCTCGACGAGGACGACAACGAGGCCGAACGCGTCTGGGACGAAACCGCCGCCGAGGAGGCCTACGGGACGCTCCGGGAGGCGACGAGCGCGTCCGTCGAGTCGGTCCGCCGGCGAACTCGGACCGACAAGCCGCCCGCGCCGTTCAACACGACCCAGTTCATCCGCGCCGCCAGCAGCATCGGCTACTCCGCCCAGCGGGCGATGAGCATCGCCGAGGATCTCTACACGGCGGGGTACGTCACCTACCCGCGGACCGACAACACCGTCTACCCGGCAGACCTCGACCCGCGCGAACTGCTCGACGCGTTCGTCGGAAGCCGACGGTTCGGCGACGACGCGAAGTCGCTCCTGGAGCAGGAGGAGATCACGCCGATGGCGGGCGACGAGGAGACCACAGACCACCCGCCGATCCACCCGACGGGCGAGCTGCCGAGCCGCGCCGACCTCTCGGAGGACGAGTACGAGGTGTACGAACTCGTCGTGCGGCGCTTTTTCGCCACGGTCGCCGAGGCGGCGAGGTGGGAACACCTGCGCGTCGTCGCCGGCGTCGCCGGCGGGGAGGAGGACCTGTCGCTGAAGACGAACGGCAAGCGGCTCGTGAAAGAGGGGTACCACGCGGTGTACCCGTACTTCAACAACACGGAGAGCTTCGTCCCCGACGTGGAGGAGGGCGAGAAACTCGCCGTCACGGACACGCGGCTGGAGGAGAAACAGACCCAGCCGCCGCGGCGCTACGGCCAGTCGCGGCTCATCGAGACGATGGAGTCGATGGGGATCGGGACCAAAGCCACGCGCCACGACGTGATCCAGAAGCTGTACGACCGCGGCTACATCGAGAGCGACCCGCCGCGGCCCACGCGGCTCGCGCGGGCGGTCGTCGAGGCCGCGGAGGAGTTCGCGGACCTCATCGTCAGCGAGCAGATGACCGCCCGGTTGGAGGAGGACATGAACGCCATCGCGGACGGCGAGATCACGCTGGAGGAGGTGACAGACGAGTCCCGCGAGATCCTCGACGCGGTGTTCGACGAGCTGATGGAGTCGAGCGAGGAGCTCGGCGACCACCTCCAGAAATCGCTCAAGGCGGACAAGACGCTCGGTCCGTGTCCGGACTGCGGCAGCGACCTCCTGGTCCGGCGGAGTCGGCGGGGCTCGTACTTCGTCGGCTGCGACGGCTACCCCGACTGCACATACACGCTCCCGCTCCCCTCGACCGGCAAGCCGCTCATCCTCGACGAGACGTGCGACGAGCACGAGCTGCGGCACGTGAAGATGCTCGCCGGGCGCAAGACGTTCACCCACGGCTGTCCGCAGTGTAAGGCGGACGAGGCCGACGAACGGGAGGACGAGGTCATCGGCGCGTGCCCGGAGTGCGGCGACGACCACGGCGGCGAGCTCGCGATCAAACACCTCCGCTCCGGGGCGCGACTCGTCGGTTGCACGCGCTATCCCGACTGCGAGTACTCGCTACCCCTGCCGCGCCGCGGCGAGATCGAAGTGACGGACGAGACGTGCGACGAACACGGGCTGCCGCACCTGCTCGTCCACAACGGCGACGAGCCGTGGGAGCTCGGCTGTCCGATCTGCAACTACCGGGAGTACCAGGCCCGGCAGAACGGCTCCGAACTGGAGGCGATCCAGGGCATCGGCGAGAAGACCGCGGAGAAACTGAAGGAGGCGGGCATCGAGAACGTGGCCGGCCTGAAGGACGCCGACCCGGACGACCTCGCCGAGACGGTCGAGGGAGTGGGCGCGGACACCGTGCGGAAGTGGCAGGCGAAGGCGGATTAGGTGGAACCGTCGTCCGCAACGCCCGGGGTCTCTACGGAAAGCCGACGAGCAACAGCCCCGAAACGGCGACCCCGACGATGACGGCCGAGCGCGCGACCGAGATTCCCCTGGCGCGCGTCGCGCCGAAGATCCACGCGAAGATCGCGAAAAAGAGCGCGACGGCCGCGCCGACCGCGAGGAGCGACGACTCCGCCGCGGGCGCTCGCAGGTACCGCGTCATCGCTTCGAGGCCCCGGTCGCCCGGCGAGTGGAGCGGGGAAAGGTAGTAGCCGAGTTCGGCGACGCCGAGGAGGAAGACGGGCACGAACCCCCACGAGAGGTGAACGACGGTCGTCGAGAAGTCCCCTTTCGTCGCCGACGGCCACGAGAGGACGTGGACCGCGACCGCGACGGCGAGCGCGAAGACGACCGGACGGACGAGTTCGAACGCGAGCGCGCCGACCGTCGCGAGAAACGCGATCTGCGACGGCGAGAGTTCGACGCCGGCCGACGAGAACGCGGCGATCCCGACCGCGTAGACGACGCAGAGCGCGAGCGCGAACTCGATCCCTCGTCGCGTCGCCCCTTCGCCGGTCACCGTGCTTCGGAACGCCTCGACGTACCGTCGCCTCGTTTCGCCCATCGCTGGCCTGAAACGTGTTCTCGTCGACGCTTCATCATTTCGGCCACAGCCGTGGTCCGACGACAGTCAGGTATCGACGACTGTCCGTCAGCGGCCCGCGTCGACGGGATTCGTCCGGGCCCCGGTGCGCGGCTCCCGCCCGCCCCGAACCGACCGACTGGATGCGGCCGTCGGGGGTTCGAGAGGGCGCGCGGGCTCGACTGCGACGAGCGAGCAGGTGTTCCGCGGGCTTTTTAATTCCTCCCCGGAGTAGAGTGCCGCAATGAGCTATCCCTGGGAAGGCTGGGATCACATCACCAAGATCGATCCCGACAAGGAACTCGTGGACGACGAGACGTTCGAGGACGTCTGCGCGACCGGCACCGACGCGATCGAGATCGGCGGGACGACCGGCATGACGAAAGAGAAGATGCGCGCGGTCATCGACGCCTGCGCGACGTACGACGTGCCGCTGTATCAGGAGCCGTCGAACCCCGGCGTGGTGATCGACGACGAGGCGCTCGACGGTTACCTCATCCCGACGGTGTTCAACTCGCGCGACGCGTTCTGGATCACCGGCGCGCACAAGGAGTGGGTTCGGATCGAGAGCGGCCTCGACTGGGAACGAACCCACACCGAGGCCTACATCGTCCTCAACCCGGACTCCTCCGTCGCGGAGTACACCGACGCCGACTGCGATCAGAGCGCCGAGGACGTCGCGTCGTTCGCCGCGGTCGCCGAGAAGATGTTCGGCCAGGAGATCGTCTACATCGAGTACTCCGGCGCGTTCGGCGACCCCGAGAAGGTCGCCGCCGCGAGGGACGCGCTCGACGACGCGACCCTGTTCTACGGCGGCGGCATCCACGACTACGAATCGGCGCACACCATGGGCGAAAACGCCGACACGATCGTCGTCGGTAACCTCCTGCACGACGAGGGCGCGGACGCCGTCCGCGAGACGGTTCGCGGGGTCAAGGACGCCCACAAGGAGCGCGTCACCTCCTGAACGCTCGTTTCAGTTCGACCGCGAGTCGTCGCCCGCGAAGCCGTGGTAGGGGTGGGAGTACTCGTTTCGGACGATGTCCTCGTCGACGATCTCGAACCCGAGCGCGTTCAGGTCCTGCCCGATGCGGCTCAGGTCGTCGCTGTCGGTTCCGACCGCGACGATGTGGACGTTGCCCGCGCCGGTCATGATCTCCCGGACGCTCACGACCCCGGGAACCTCGACGGCCTCCTGTGCGAGCCGCTCGCGGTCGGGGATGGGCGCGGTGCAGATGATGAGCGTGTAGAGCTGAAAGCCCGCCCGCTCGTAGTCGATATCGAGGTGGTACCCCCTGACGTACCCCTCCTCTTCGAGCCGGTGGATGCGGTTTCGGACCGTGCTCGGCGAGACGTCCATCGCCTCCGCGATCTCCCGGGCGGGGGTGTTGCGAGCGTCCAACTGGAGGGAGTGGATGATGTAACGGTCGAGTTCGTCGAGTCCGTCTGCGACCATGTTCGGTGTCTCACGCACCAGCGGAATGAAGCTTGCTCACTCCCGTCGCGATCGCGGTTCTGGTTCGACGGTCGGGAGGTGGGTCGACGGCCCGGCGGCGACCTACCCGATCGTCAGCGTTCCGTCGCCGCCGTCGCCGCCCTCCTCGTCGCCTTCGTCCCACTCGATCTCGAACTCGACGCTCAGCTCCGCCGGACCGCCGCCGCTCGACGTCTCCCGCTCCGCTTTGACCTCGAAGGTCGGCCGCGACGGGATGGCCACGTCGAGGTGCTGCTCGCCCGCGTCGAGCGTGAGTTCGCCGTTCTCCTCGACCGCGTCCGCGACGGCGCGGAGGTAGTCCGCGATCTCGCCGCGATCCATCGACTGCTCGACGGAAAACAGGGTTTCTTCTGGCATCGCGTTCGCCTACGCGGGCCGCACATATCAATTCGCGGTCCTCCACTGGGGGACGGCGCGGGCGGGGTCGGAACGAAACGGCCGAGTTTAAGACGCGGCGTCAAGAATCGGGGGACATGAAGGATCGAACGCACACGGCCGACGCCGAACCAGGCGAGACGGTCACGGTCGCCGGGTGGGTCCACGAGATCCGCGACCTCGGCGGCATCGCCTTCCTGATCCTCCGGGACGCGACCGGAAAGATCCAGGTCAAATTCGAGAAGGAAGAGATGGACGACGACCTCGTCGAGACGGGCCTCGGGGTCCACCGCGAGAGCGTCATCACGGTCTCCGGCGACGTCGAGGAGGAGCCGCGCGCGCCGACCGGCGTGGAGATCGTGCCCGAGTCCGTCGACGTCGTCGCGGAGGCGGCCCCCGACCTCCCGCTCGACCCGTCGGGGAAGGTCGACGCCGAACTCTCCACGCGGCTCGACAACCGGACGCTCGACCTCCGAAAGGAGGAGGTGAAGGCGGTGTTCGAGATCCGCGCCGAGGTGCTCCGGGCGGTCCGCGAGTACTTCCGCTCGGTCGGGTCCACGGAGATCAACACGCCGAAGATCGTCGCCACGGGCACCGAGGGCGGCACCGAGCTGTTCCCGATCACCTACTTCGGGCGCGAAGCGTTCATGAACCAGTCGCCGCAGCTGTTCAAGCAGCTGATGGTCGGATCGGGGCTGGAGCGCGTCTTCGAGATCGGTCCGATCTTCCGCGCCGAGGAGCACAACACCCCCCGCCACCTCAACGAGGCGACGATGATCGACTTCGAGTCGGCGTTCGTCGACCACGAGGAGGCGATGGACGTCTGCGAGGGCACGCTGAAGGCCGCCTACGAGGCCGTCGCCGAGAACTGCGCCGAGCAGCTCGAAATCCTCGGGTACGAGGACTTCGAGGTTCCGGTGGGCGACTTCCCGCGGCTCACCTACGAGGAGGCGATAGAGCGCATCAACGCCACCGGCGCGCTCGACGAGCAGCTCGTCTGGGGCGACGACCTCTCGACGGAGGCGGAGAAGGCGCTCGGCGAGGATGTCGGCGGGCACTACTTCATCACGGACTGGCCGAGCGAGATCAAGCCGTTCTACATCCAGGATTACGACGAGGACCCGCAGCTGTCGAAGGGGTTCGACCTGATGCACCCGCGCATGGAACTGGTCTCGGGCGGCCAGCGCGAGCACCGCTACGAGAAACTCGTCGCGGGCTTCGAACAGCAGGGGCTCGACCCGGACCAGTTCGAGTACTACACGAAGATGTTCAAGTACGGCATGCCGCCGCACGCCGGGTGGGCCTACGGCGTCGAACGGCTCGTCATGACGATGCTCGACCTGCCGAACATCCGCGAGGCGGTGTTGTTCCCGCGAGACAGACAGCGGCTGAGCCCGTAGGCGAAGGCGCCGCCGTCGAGCTGGGGGCTCGTCGCGGAGCGGGCGGAGAGACGGCGTCGCCTCTTACGTCCGAGCCGATAAACGTTGGTCTCTCGGTTTTGTAACAGAAACTTATATTATGGTAGTTCTTATATATCCCTCGGCATGAGTGTGAATCTCACTCGAACTGCGGCGGATAGACCATGGAACGGCCGCTCGGGGGATCACGCGGGTCCGAAGCCATGAGGCGACAGCGCGACGCCTTCACTCGGCGGCAATTCGTCGGCGCGGCGGCCGGGACGGGACTCGTCGGGCTGGCGGGCTGTCTCGACAACCTCGACGAACTCGATTCGGACGAACAGCAGTTTCCGAGCGAGAAGATCGAGATGGTCTGTCCGTGGTCCGCCGGCGGCGGGACGGACCGAACGGGACGAAAGCTCGCTGAGTTGGGGAAAGAACGGCTCGAAACGTCGCTTTTCGTCACGAATCAGACCGGTGGGAGTGGGAGCGTCGGATTCAACGCGATCGCGAACGCCGATCCCGACGGGCACACGCTCGGCATAACCACCGTCGAAATCTGTACGATTTCCCACCTCGACATCGCCGGCGTCGGGCCGGACGATCTCGCTCCAGTGCTGCAGTACAACTTCGACCCGGCGGCGCTCACCGTCCCGCAGGACGCGCCCTACGGCTCGCTCGACGAGTTCGTCGACTACGCGAAGGACAATCCGAACGAGATCAACGTCTCGAACTCCGGAACCGGTGCCATCTGGCACCTCTCGGCCGCCGGATTCGCTCGGGAGGCCGGGATCGAAGTCGAGCACGTCGGCTACGACGGCGGCTCGCCGGCGACCAAGGCCGTCGTCAACGGCGAGGTCGACGCGACGGCGGCCAGCGCCGCGGAGGTGGCCTCTCAGGTTACGGACGGACCGCTCACCGTCCTCGGCGTGATGGGCGACGACCGGGTCGACATCTTCCCCGAGGTTCCGACGTTCAAGGAACTGGGGTACGACTTCGAGATGGGCGCGTGGCGCGGATTGACGGTCCCGAAGGACACCCCGCAGGAGCGGATCGAGGCGCTCCACGGCGCGTTCAAGAGCGTGTACGACTCCGACGACTTCCGCTCGTTCATGGAGGAGAACGGGTTCGGGCTCGTCTACCGCAACACGAAGGAGTTCGGCGAGTTCATGGACGCGGAATTCGACCGGTTCGGAAAGATCGTCGACCAGCTCGACCTGTCCGCGTGAGATCCCGTCTCGACCATGTCTTTCGAACTTCGACACAGCGATACTGTCGCCGCGATCCTCCTGCTCGCGTTGGCGGTCGGCGTGTTCGTAGCGAGCGGCGACTTCCGTTCGGGGCCGACGGACGCGCCCGGACCAGCGTTCTTCCCCCGTCTCATCGCGACGAGCATCGCGCTGCTGGCGATCGTCCAAATCGCCCAGAGAACCGCGGGAAAACGGACGTCCACGCATCGAGTGACCCGAGAGAACGTTCGACGAGTCGGGATTCCGCTCGCGTTCGTCGCGCTGTACGTGGCGACGATGCCCATCTTCGGGTTCCTCGTCGGGACGATCGTCTTTCTGATCTCCTTCATGTGGTACTCCGGCGTCGACTCCGTTCGAACGTCGGGCCCGATCGCGCTCGGAATCTCTCTGCTCCTGTTCTACGTGTTCGTCTCCTTCCTGCACGTCCCTCTTCCGGAGAGCAGTGTCCTTCCCATCTCCCGGCTCCTGCCGGATCTCCCGTTGATTCTGGGGGTGTTCGGCTAGGTGAGTCTCGTTGCGAATCTCGTTCAGGGGGCGCTTTTGGTGTTCCAGCCGTTCGCGCTCGCGCTCATCGTCGTGGGCGTGCTCGTGGGGATCACGATGGGCTCGTTGCCGGGCATGACCGCCACCATGACCGTCGCGGTGCTCGTCTCGTTCACGTTCGGAATGGAACCGGCGGAGGGGATGATGCTCCTTCTCGGCATCTACGGCGGCGCACTCTACGCCGGATCGATCCCGGCGATACTGATCCGCACTCCGGGGACGCCGAGCGCCGCCGCGACCGTGTTCGACGGCTTTCCCCTGGCTAAACGCGGCGACGCCGACCGCGCGATCTCGATCGCGACGATCGCCTCGTTCGTCGGCGGGGCCGTCAGCATCGTCGTCCTGACACTCCTCGCGCCGGAAGTGGCCGCGGTCGCGCTCGAATTCGGCTCCGCCGAGTACTTCGCGCTGGCGTTCTTCGGGCTGACGATCATCGCCAGCGTGAGCGGCGACTCCCTCGTGAAGGGGCTCATCTCCGGACTGCTCGGTATGTTACTCGCGACGGTCGGGCTGGATCCGATGCTCGGCTATCCCCGGTTTTCGTTCGGCGTGGCGGAACTCACCGCGGGCGTACAGTTCATCGCCGTGATGATCGGCCTGTTCGGCGTCGCCGAGGGTCTCCATCGCTACGAGGTCGGAATCGAAACCGAAGCCGTCAGACAGCGCCTGAGCGGGGTCTTCCCGTCAATTTCGGACGTGAAAGAGATCTCCGGAGTGACGCTCGGGTCGAGCGTCGTCGGCGCGTTTATCGGAGCGATACCCGGTGCGGGCGGCGACATCGCTTCGTTCGTCACGTACAACGAGGCGAAGCGGTGGGCGAAAAACGCCGCTCCGTCGTTCGGCGAGGGCAACGTTCGTGGCGTCGCGGCCGCCGAGTCGGGCAACAACGCGAGCACCGGCGGTGCGCTGATCCCGACGCTCACGCTCGGCATCCCCGGCGACTCGGTGACGGCGATACTGATCGGCGCGCTCATGGTCCACAACGTCCGTCCCGGCCCGGGGCTGTTCCAGAACGAATCAGCGCTGGTGTACGCGATCTTCGTCGGGTTCTTCGTCGTCTACCTCTTCATCCTCGCGTTCGGTCTCGTCGGGGCCCGTTACTGGGCACAGCTGATAAATTTCCCCGCTCGATTCCTCTGGCCGGCGATCTTCGTCCTCTGCGTCGTCGGGGCGTTCGCGCTCCAGGGAACCCTCTTCGACGTTTGGGTCATGCTGGGTGCGGGGTTGCTCGGGTACCTGATGCGAATCGACGACTATCCGCTCGCTCCCATGGTGCTCGGACTCATCTTGGGACCGATCGCGGAGTCGAACCTTCGCCGGGCGCTCACGATCTCCGACGGTTCCCCCTCGATCTTCGTCGCTCGGCCGATCACCCTGGCCATCCTCGTACTCGCACTCGCGTCGTTGCTCCTTCCGTTCGCCCGTTCCGCCCTCGTGCGGCGGCGGTCCAGCACCTGACCGGGGGACGACCGCTGGCGCTCCCAGAAAGCGCGCCTCGGGGCTCGGTCCGTTCGGAACGTCGGCCACGCCGTTTATTCGACTCAGGTCCCCACTCGGCGTATGTCGGATCTGAACGAGCACGTCATCGACGAGGCGGCGGGCCGGGGCGACGCGTTCGTCCTCGAAAACCTCCTCGCGCTCGTCGAACGGCACGAGCGCGACCCGGAGCCGGGCGTACCGGTCGATCGGCTTCGGGCGTACGCGGCGGCGATCGACGCCGCCGGCGGTCCGATGAGCGAAGAGCAGGTCGAGGGAACGCTCGACAGTCGCCTCGTCGACGCCGGGACGTGGTCCGGCGGGGATCGGCTGTACCGGCTCGGCGACGACCGGGTCGGGCTCTACCCGGCGTCGTGGTACGACCGGCTCGCGGACGAGACGTACCTCTCGCGGTACGTCGAGGTCATCCTCGAAGACGTCGACGACAGCGAGAACGCCTTTGAGACGGGCGGCGCCGGCGCGGGTGTGCCCGAGGACGTCCTGCTGACCGCGGCGACCGTCATCGGCGACAAAGATCGTGGCGAGGCCGCGGCCGAACTCGAAGCCCTCGGCGACGAGGGCTACGTCGTGGCGGACGCCGAACAGCACCCCAACGCGCGGATTCGGCTCACGGAGAAGTACTTCGACGAACGGGGGTGAGCGCGGTCCCCCCGTCGGCGCGAACGCCCCGCGCGCCGGGACAGATAACAACGATTAATCGGGGCCTCGCCGTTTGACCGTCCATGAGCGACGAGGTAGCCGCGTTCGTCCCCGGCCACGTCACGGGCTTTTTCAGCGCCCACCCGGCGGACGACCCGACCCGAGCCGGGTCGCGCGGTGCCGGCATAACCCTCTCCGACGGCGTGACGGTGACGGTCCGGCCGTCGGGATCCGAACGCGTCTCGCTGAACGGCTCTCGGGTGCGCATGGAGCCGGTCGAGCGGGTGCTGGACGCGCTGTCGGTGCGCGCACGCGTCGACGCCGCGAGCGACCTCCCGCTCGGTGCGGGCTTCGGCGTCTCGGGCGCGATGGCGCTCGGAACGGCCCTCGCGGCCAACGCCGCGTTCGACTGCGGCCTCTCGGAGAACGAACTCGCGACCGTCGCCCACGGCGCGGAGGTGCAGTCCGGGACGGGGCTCGGCGACGTGGTGGCGCAGGCCCGTGGCGGCATCCCGATCCGCCTCGAACCGGGCGCGCCGGACCACGGCCTGCTCGACGGGATTCCGGACCGTACGCGGATCGAATACGTCACGTTCGGCGACCTCTCCACCGAGGACGTTCTCTCAGGGGACACGGAGCGTCTCTCGATCGCGGGGAGACGTGCGCTCTCTCGACTGGTCGAGGAGCCGACGCTTCCGCGGCTCGTGTCTGCCTCCCGGCGATTCGCTCGGGAGGCGACGCTGCTGACGCCGGAGGTGGAGTCGACGATTCGGGACGTGAGCGAGGCCGGCGGCGACGCGTCGATGGCGATGTTGGGTCGGACGGTGTTCGCCCTCGGGACCGGCCTCACTGACGCCGGGTACGACGCCTCGGCCTGCCGGTCGCACTCGACGGGCGCGTCGATCACGACCCGCGGCGAGTGACGGTCAGCGTCCGAGCGGGCCGTCGTGTTCCGGATCGCCGCGGGTCGGCTCGTCGCCCGACCGCCGATCGCGGAACCCGCCGGTCGAAATGACGGACTTTTTCCCGCGAGCCGCCAACAGTCGGTATGAGCGATGTCGAGATCCCCGACGACCACCCGCGGCGCGAGTCGCTGGTGACGCGCCACCGGATCGAGGCGGGGGTGGAAAAGGGGATCACGAGCAGACAGGGGCTCATCGCGCAGGGTCGCGGCGAGGCGTTCGACTACCTCCTCGGCGAGCGCACCATCGCGAGCGCCGACGAGGCCGAACGGGCCGCCGCCGCGGCGTTGCTCCTCGCCCGGCACCCCGTCATCTCCGTGAACGGAAACGTGGCCGCGCTCGCCCCCGACGAGACAGTCGCGCTCGCGGAAACCGTCGACGCCGACGTCGAGGTTAACCTCTTCAACCGGACCGACGGGCGGATGGCGGCCATCGCGACGCACCTCCGCGAACACGGTGCAGCGAGCGTGAAAGGACTGACCGCAGACGGGCGGATCCCGGGGATCTCCCACGAGCGCGCGAAAGTCGACGCTGACGGCATCGGCGACGCCGACGTCGTGGTCGTGCCGCTCGAAGACGGCGACCGCGCCGAGGCGCTCTCCGCGATGGGCAAGACGGAGATCGTGATCGACCTCAATCCCATGTCGCGGTCCGCGCGGTCGGCGACGATCCCGATCGTCGACAACGTCGTCCGCGCCCTCCCGAACGTGACGCGGCACGCGCGGCAACTCCGTGACGCCTCCCGTGAGGAACTCGAGGCCGTCGTGGCGGCGTTCGATCCGGAGCGCGCGCTCGACGCGGCGGAGCGCGCCATCCGAGGGTGCGGTCCCGAAACCGAGGACGATCGCCCCCCAGAAAACGCGTAGTCGTCCGACGACGGTCTCGCAGGTGCGAAATTCCCGCAGACGTGGAGGTTCGACCCACGGCTTATCGACTTCCGCGCCGTACCGTGAGCCATGCCGAACGACTGCACGGACGGGGGGATCGAGGTCGACGAGGCGGTGCTGACCGAACTCAGAGAGCACGAGACCCAGCACGGGCCGCACATGATCAGGGTGCTCGAACGACACCATCCGGAATATCACCCCGGAATTCCGCTCGAACTCCTCAACGCCTACGCGGAACGGCTGGGGTACGACGTCGCGCTGTCCGATCGCGACATCGAGCGCAAGACCGTCGACGACGAGTCGTGGCGCGAGGGTGACGTGTACTACCGTATCGGCGGAAACGTCAGCGCCTACCCGCCGACCTGGCACGAACGGTTCGACGAGGGCGATCTCCGGGCGCTCGTGGAGGTCATGCTGGAAGAGACCGGCCGGACCGAGCTCAGGCGCGACGAAGTGCTGCTCGCGGCGGAGTCGATCGCCGGGATGGACCGCCGATCGTCGGAGAGTCTGCTCACCGAGTACCGCGAGAGCGGGCGGCTCGAAGTCGAGCCGTACCAGAACCCGGAGGCGCTCGTGTACCTCCCCGAGCCGGGCTGAGGTTTATATACGATCGGGCGGCCAGACGGCCCGTGCGTTGACGACTTACCGCGAGGCGGTTTGCGGGAGCGCGGCGGCCCGCCTCGCGTCGAACGCGCGCCGCCTGTTCGCAAACCACTCGGCAGCTTCGCCTCCGGACTTCACTCGACGAGGGATCGCGGCGGCCCTCCCGGGAGTCGGTCGCGGTTGTGCGGTTCGGAGAAGTCGATGTCCGGGCCGATCGGCACGAGGCGCTTCGGGTTGACGTCGCCGTGGCTCTCGTAGTAGTGCCGGACGATGTGCTCTACGTTCACCGTCTCCGCGATTCCGGGGAGCCCGTACAGCTCCTTCGTGTAGTTCCAGAGGTTCGGGTACTCGTGGATCGCCCGGCGGTTGCACTTGAAGTGGGTGTGGTAGACGTGGTCGAACCGGACGAGCGTGGCGAACATCGCCAGATCCGCCTCGGTGAGCACCTCGCCCGCGAGGTACCGCCGCCCGTCGAGCACGTTCTCCCAGCGATCGAGCGCGTCGAACAACCCACGCACCGCGTCGTCGTACGCTTCCTGCGTGTCGGCGAAGCCGGCACGGTAGACGCCGTTGTTGATCGGTTCGTAGATCTCCCCGATGATCCGGTCGACGTCGTCGCGGTACCCCTCGGGGTAGAGGTCGACGTCGCGTTCGGCGACCTCGCCGAATTCGGTGTCGAGCATCCGCATGATCTCCGCCGACTCGTTGTTGACGATCGTCTCCGTTTCTCTATCCCACAGAACCGGAACCGTCACCCGACCCGTGAACGATGGATCCGCCTTCACGTAGATGTCGCGGAGATACTCCGCACCGTACAACGGGTCCGGAAACGCCGCCGAGAACTCCCAGCCGTCGTCGATGCGGACGGGTTCGACGAGCGAGAGCGACACCGCGTCGTCGAGGCCCTTCAGCGCCCGCGTCATCGCCGTCCGGTGAGCCCACGGGCACGCACGGGAGATGTAGAGGTGATACCGCCCGGCCTCGGCGGGAAACGTCGCGTCCGGGGAGGCTTCGATCCGGTCGCGGAACGTCGTCTCCTGTCGGTCGAACTCGCCCTCGTCATTCGTCGACTCGTAGGCGTCGGTCCGCCACTCGCCGTCGACGAGCATGTTCATCGCCGGCCGCCTCCCTCCGCGCGCGTCGGACAAGTCATACCCCGTCTTGTCGCCGCGCTCCGAAAAGAATTCCCCACGGCGGCTCCCGTCCGAATTCTGCCCCGTTGAGGCGTTGCACAACATCTATCATCGACGATGGTGATATAACCGTGTACCATGGTGTCAACAGACATGGAATCGGCGGAGGGTCAAACGGAGATCCTCCGTCGGATGCTCACGATTCGGGAGTTCGACAGCAGCGCGGGCGATCTCTTCGCCGACGGCGAGATCCCGGGGTTCGTCCACCTCTACATCGGCGAGGAGGCGGTCGCGGTCGGCGCGTGCGCCGCCCTGGAAGACGACGACTACATCACGAGCACCCACCGCGGGCACGGACACTGCATCGCGAAGGGACTCGATCCGAAGCGAATGATGGCCGAGTTGTTCGGAAAGCGCGACGGCTACTGCAACGGCAAAGGCGGATCGATGCACATCGCCGACGTGGACGCCGGGATGCTCGGGGCGAACGGCATCGTCGGGGCCGGACCACCGCTCGCCGCCGGTGCGGCGCTGACGGCGCAGTTGCAGGGCGAAGAACGGGTCGGACTGTCGTTCTGCGGGGACGGCGCCGTCGCGCAGGGACAGGTTCACGAGGCCATCAACCTCGCGGCCACGTGGAACCTGCCGTCGATCTTCCTCGTCGAGAACAACAAGTTCGGTGAAGGGACGCCGGTCGAGATGCAACACAACGTCCAGAACCTGAGCGAGACGGCGGAAGCGTACGACATCCCCGGATTCACCGTCGACGGGATGGACGTCACCGCGGTGTACGAAGCGGTTTCCGAGGCCCGAAAGCGCGCGATCTCCGGTGACGGCCCGACGCTCATCGAGGCGGACACGTACCGCTTCCGGGGCCACTTCGAGGGCGACCACCAGCCGTACCGCGAGGAGGAGGACGTGGAAGCGTGGCGCGAACAGCGTGACCCGATCGAGAGCTTCAAGCGGCGGCTCGTCGACGCCGGAACCCTCACGGAGGACGACTACGACGAACTGCGATCGGAGGTCGAACGCGTCGTCGAGGACGCCGTCGCGTCCGCGCGGGAGGCGGCGGATCCCGCGCCGAGCGAGGCGTACGACGACATGTTCGCCGCGAGCGTCCCGGAGATCGAACGATTCGCACGGAAGGCGCGGACCGACGGCGGTGAGAGTCGATGAGCGCCGAGGCGCGATCCGGACAGGAGGTTCGAGGGACCGAGACGATGACCATCCGCGAGGCCATCCGCGCCGCGATCCGAGAGGAGATGAAGCGCGACGAGCGCGTCTTCCTCATGGGCGAGGACGTCGCCACCTTCGGCGGCGTCTTCGACGTGAGCGACGGCCTCCTCGACGAGTTCGGCGACGAGCGGATCCGCGACACGCCGATCAGCGAGGCGGGATTCATGGGCGCGGGGATCGGTGCGGCCGCGACCGGCTCCCGCCCGGTGGTCGAGATCATGTTCTCGGACTTCCTCGGCGTACCGATGGAACAGATCATGAACCAGATGGCGAAGATGCGCTACATGTTCGGCGGGAAGACCGACATGCCCGTCACCGTCCGAACCACCGAAGGCGGCGGGATGGGGGCCGCGAGCCAGCACTCCGGTACGGTCCACACCTGGTTCGCGCACTTCCCCGGCCTCTTCGCGGTGACGCCCGGCACGCCCGAGGCCGCGAAGGGACTCCTGAAGTCGGCGATCCGGTCGGACGACCCGGTGTTCTTCTTCGAGAACAAGATGATCTACGAGCAGGAGGGCGAGGTGCCGACCGATCCTGATTTCACGGTCCCGATCGGCGAGGCGAGCGTCGAACGCGAGGGCGACGACGTGACCGTCGTGGCGACGCAGCGGCTCGTCGGCGAGTCGCTGTCGACGGCCGACGACCTCGCCGGCGACGTGAGCGTCGAGGTGATCGACCTCCGTTCGCTGTACCCGATGGACACCGACACGATCGTCGAGAGCGTCGGGAAAACGGGCCGGCTTATCGTCGCCGACGAGAGTCCGCTGTCGTACGGCGTCCACGCCGAGGTGATGGCGCGCGTCAACGACGACGCCTTCTACAGCCTGGACGCGCCGATGCAGCGGGTCGGCGTGCCGGACACGCACGTCCCGTTCAGCCCGGCATTGGAACGAGAGGTGCTCCCGGACGCCGACGACGTGCGCGAGGCGATCGAGAACGTGGCGTGATCGACGATCGCACCGGGGTCCGGTCGTGACCGCCACGGTCGGTCTCGTCGTCAACCCGGCCGCCGGCCGCGACATTCGACGGCTCACGGGCGGGGCGAGCGTGAGCGACAACTACGCGAAGCGCCGGACCGCGGGCTGCGCCCTCGAAGGCCTGGCGCTCGCGCCCGATCCGGTCGGGGTCGTCGTGATGCCCGATCGCGGCGGACTCGGCCGTCGTCTGGTCGACGACGCGTCCGACGGCCTCGCGGTCGACCTCCTCGACATCTCAGTCGAGGGTTCGGCGGCGGACACCCGCCGCGCAGCCGCGTGGTTTCGGTCGAACGCCGACGCGGTGATCGTCCTCGGTGGCGACGGGACGACCCGCGACGTGGCCGCCGAGATCGGCGACGTGCCGGTCGTCGGCATCTCGACCGGCACGAACAACGTCGTTCCGACTCCCGTCGACGGCACCGTCGCGGGGGCCGCCGCGGCGCTCGTCGCGACCGGCGCCGTGGCGACCGAGGAGACGACCGTCCGGCACGGGTCGGTCGAGGCTCGCGTGGTCGGCGAGAAGGGCGAGCGGAGCGTCCGCGGGCTCGCGACCGTCGGCGTGCTCGACAGGCCGTTCGTCGGCACGCGGGCGATCCTCGACGCGGCCGACTACCTCGGCGGCGTCGTCTCCCGCGCGTCGCCCTCGGAGATCGGACTCTCGGGCGTCGCGGGAATGCTGACGCGGTGCGGTCCCGACGACCCCGGCGGCGTCGGCCTCTGGTTCGGTCCGCCGGCGGAGACGCCGCGGGCGGTGCGCGCGATTACCGTGCCCGGAGTGGTCGACCGCGTCGGCGTCGCGGAGTGGCGGCGGCTCGCTCCCGACGAACCGGCGACGTTCGACGTGCCGTCGGGCGTCGTGAGCGCCGACGGCGAGCGCGAACTCGAAGTGCGCGACGCGCGGGTGGAAATCCGCCCCGTCGAGTCCGGTCCGCGGCTCGTCGACTTCGACGCCGTGTTCGAGCGCGCGGCCGCGGACGGCGGATTCGCCGCAGACTGATCGGCTCTGTCGGTCGCGACGCGCGGTCCACGGCTCTCACGAGCGGCTCGTTCCGCGAACGGTCCATTCGACGTGCTATTGTTGTATGGTACCGTCCACCGTTCTTCGAACATGGTTCCGGAGATACCGGCGCTCGACGTCGAAATTCCCGAGATCTCGCAGGTTGCGTTCGTGGTCGAGGACGCGGGAGACGCCATGGATCGGTTCGGCGCGGTCCTCGGCGTAGACGTGTGGCACCTGTACCGATTCGAACCGCCGCGGCTCGCCGACACGACGCTCAGGGGCGAACCGCACGACTACTCGATGCTCCTCGCGCTCGCGGACGTCGGCGGCACGATGTTCGAACTCATCGAGCCGCTGTCGGGCGAGAGCATCTACACGGAGCATCTCGAAACCCACGGGGAGGGGTTACACCACATCGCGTGCTTCGCGTTCGACGATCCGGAGGGCGTCGTCACGGCGTTCGAGGAGGCCGGAATTTCGGTCCTCCAGAGCGGCGTGTTCGTCGAGACGCCGTACTGGTACTTCGACACGCAAGAGCACCTCAACGGCGTGATCTTCGAGACGGCCGCGAACGTGGACGCCCTGCCGGAGCCGGACGACACGCACACGGTCTCGTCGTAGGCGAGAACTCGGACGGGGGGACCGAAGACGGCGACTCGGCCGGCTCCGTCCGCTCGCCTACGCCCGATCCCACGCGATCGACACGGGCAGGTCCTCCCGGAGCAGTTCCGAAACGTGACAGGTTCGCTCGCCGTTTTCGACGAGCCGCTCCAGCACGTCGTCGTCCGCCTCGTCGCGGTCGACGCCGATCGCGACCCGCACGTCGACCGACTCGACCGACCCGCGGTCGTCCTCGGTCGCGACCGCCGCTACGTCGATCCCGTCGAACGGCAGGTCGCGGATGTCGGCCTGCACGCCGATGCTCGTCGAGAGGCACGCAGCGAGCGATCCGAGGAAGAGGTCGACGGGCCGCGGCGCGGCGGGGGAGTCGCCTCCGAGATCCTCCGTGACGTCGAAGTCGTACGCGAAGGTGCCGGCGGTGACCGTTCCCGACAGGTCGGACTCGGCGCGCGCGGAGACGCGACCTTCGGGAAGGGAAAACTCGTCGGCCGGACCGCCGGCTTCCGACTCGACGCCGTCGAGGAGCGGCCACGGATCCTCGACGTGCTCGACGAGCGTTCCGAGGAAGCGCGCGGCGTCGGCCCCGTCGACGACGCGGTGGTCGAACGAGAGGTCGAACGGGAGGGTTCGCCGGAAGACGACTTCCCCGCCCTCGCCCGGGACGGCCCGGCGCTCGACGGCGTTCACGCCGAGGATGGCGACCTGCGGCGGGTTGATCACCGGGTCGAACGACTCGACGCCGAGGACGCCGAGGTTCGAGACGGTGAAGGTGCCGCCCGAGAGGTCGTCGCTCGTGTACTCGCCCGAGAGCGCGCGCTCCGTCACCCGCCGCCGTTCCGCCGCCAGTTCGTCGAGCGACATGGCGTCGACGCCGCGGACGACGGGCGCGACGAGGCCAGCATCCACGTCGACCGCCACGCAGACGTCGTGACTCTCGTACATTCGGTGGACGTCGTCCTCGAACGTCGCGTTGAACTCTGGGTGCTCGGCGAGCGCGGCCGAGAGGGCGACGAGCAGCACGTCGTTGACGGAGACGTCCTCCTCGTGGACGCCCTTCGCGGCGTCGACGGCCGCGAACAGCGCCTCGGCGTCGGCGGTGCGGTGCTCCGTGACGTGGACGGCCTCTCGGTAACTCCGACCCAACCGCCCCGCGATCGTGCGTCGCATCCCGTCCAGCGGTCGTTCCTCGCGGACCGTCCGCTCCTCGGCGGACGCGGAGCCGCTCGTCGCCTCGGCCGTCGCGGCGTCGGCGGCCGCCGTCACGTCCGCCTCGGTGACGGCTCCCTGCGGCCCCGTCCCATCGACTACGGCCAGATCGATGCCGAGGTCGTCAGCCAGCCGGCGCGCCCGCGGCGACGCCCCGACCGACTTCTCCCCGTCGCTCGTCGCGGCCAACTCCTCCTCGTCGCCCGCCGCGGCCTCCTCGACGTCCGACTCCGTGACCGACCCCTGCGGTCCGGTCCCGTCGACGCGCGCGAGGTCGACGCCCAGCTCGTCCGCCCGCCGTTTGGCCCGCGGCGACGCCTTGACCGCCTCGCCGTCGGCCGCCTCCGCGGTCGCGGCGTCGGCGGTCGAAGCCCCGTCGCCGGACGTCGCGGCCGCCCCGGTGGACGAGCCGCTCCCGCCGGCGTCCGTCGCCCCCGCGGTCGCCGATTCCGACCCTCCTCCGCCGGCTCCCACGCCCGCCTCGGCTTCGAGGTCCGAGACGTCCTCGTCGGCTCCCGCGACGATGGCGATGGGCGCGCCGGGTTCGACGCTTTCGCCGGCCGCGAGGAGCGTCCGCCTGAGGACACCCGACTCCCGCGCCGTGACTTCGGCCGTCGTCTTCTCCGATTCGACCTCCGCGACCACGTCGTCCGCCTCGACCGCCTCCCCGTCGACGACGTGCCACTCCAACAGCGTCCCCCGCTCCATCTCCAGGCCCAACTTCGGCATCTTGATGACGTAACCCATGTCGTGACATACCGTGACGAGCGCAATAAACTCCGCCGGTGAGGGGCAACGCGTGCGAAGCGTTTAACAACTTGGTGTTATCACTAGGTGGTATGGGCCGATTCACCGGCTTCAGCGAGGCGAACGAGGCACAGGTCACGCGCGCGATCGCGAAGGAGTGGGGCGATGATTTCCTCGATTTCACGGAGAGCGACGTGATCGTCGTCGGCGGCGGGCCGTCGGGGTTGACGGCGGCCAAGGAGCTGTCCGAGCGCGGCGTGAAGACGATGGTCGTCGAGAAGAACAACTACCTCGGCGGCGGCTTCTGGCTCGGCGGCTTCCTCATGAACACGGTCACCGTCCGCGATCCCGCACAGGACGTGCTCGACGAGCTGGGCGTCCCCTACGAGGAGAGCGACGAGGCCGAGGGGCTCTACACGGCCGACGGTCCGCACGCCTGCTCGGCGCTGATCAAGGCCGCCTGCGACGCGGGCGCGCGGATCCAGAACATGACCGAGTTCACCGACGTGGTCGTCCGCGAGGACCACCGCGTCGCGGGCGTGGTGATGAACTGGACGCCGGTCCACGCGCTGCCGCGGGAGCTCACCTGCGTCGACCCCGTCGCCGTCGAGTCGGAGCTGGTCGTCGACGCGACCGGTCACGACGCGGTCGTCGTCTCGAAGCTCCAGGAGCGGGGCGTGGTCGACGCCCCCGGCATCAGCCACGCGCGCGAGCGCGGCACCGGGATGGACAAGACCGCCGAGGACGAGTACGGCGCGCCCGGCCACGACTCGCCCGGTCACGACTCGATGTGGGTCACGGAGAGCGAGGACAGCGTCGTCGAGGAGACGGGGCGGATCCACGACGGCCTCGTCGCGACGGGGCTCGCGACCGCCACGGCGCACGGTCTCCCGCGGATGGGGCCGACGTTCGGCGCGATGCTCCTGTCGGGCAAGCGCGCCGCGCAGGTCGCGCTCGACGAACTCGGCGTCGACGCGGAACCCGTGCGGATGACGACTCGACCGACGCCGGCGAACGACTAAGCGGTGGACACCGCGAAGATGGGACGACTGAGCGGCGTTCGCCGCGAAGATGGAAACGACTAAGCGACGGTCGTCGCGAAGGTGGGGACGACCGAGCGACGCCCGGCCCGTCCACGATCTCACTCGTTCGGTTCGAACGCGCCGTCCGGCGAGACGCCGACGAGCCCGGCGCTCACGTCCCAGAGTCGCCTTCGGATCCGTTCGTCGTACGACTCCGGAGCGGACCGCGTCGGCTCGCCGTCGCTGAAGTACGCGCCCGTCACGTCCTCCAGTTCCGGGTCCGTCGCAGCCCGGATCACCGTTCGCGCGCCCTCCTCGACGCTCTTGGTGAACGGGAGCGGCAACCGGGCGAACAGTCGCAGCGTCAGCCGACTCCGGAGGGACGCCCCGCGGCTCAGCGCCGTCGAGGGAACGAATCCCGGATCGACGGCGTTCGCCGTCACGCCCGTCCCGCGGAGCCTGTCTGCGAGCTCGTACGCGAAGAGGACGTTCGCGAGTTTCGACCGGCTGTACGCGGCCAGGCCGCCGTAGCCGCGCTCCAGTTGCAGGTCGTCGAAGCGGATCGCGGTTCGCCCGTGGAGCCCCGAGGAGACGACGACGGTGGCGACCGGCGGGAGGGCCGCGACGAGTGCGGGGATCGAACGGGGGGAAGAGAGGGTTGTCCGTTCGACGTCACCGCACGGTCCCCGCGCTGAGCCGAGCGAAGCCCAGCGCGTGGGTCGAGTAGCGAACGTCGTCGCAGGCCGCCCGCACCGTCCGGTGCGCCGTCGCGACCCGCGCGTCGAGCGTCCGCGTCGCCTCGCGGCCCCGCAGCCGCGTCCCCGGCGGCGACCCGGCGAGCACGAACGCCTCGAAGAGGGGGTTGAGCGGCGCCCCCGACGGTCGCGTGCTCCGCGCGAGGTCGAGCACGGCGATCCGGCCGGCCGGGTCGACGAGGTCGGCCCACCCCCGAACGGTCGTTTCGGGGTCCGGGAGCATGCCGGAGACGAACGACGAAAAGACGGCGTCAACGGGACGAGACGGCAGGTCGCCGTCGAGATCGAGAGGACGAGACGGCAGGTCGCCGTCGAGATCGAGAGGACGAGACGGTCCATCACCGTTGAGAGCCACCGGCGGTCGCGTCGCGTCGCCGCCCACCACGTGGACGTTCTCCCACCCCCGGCGTTCGATTCGGTCGCGCGCTCGGTCGAGCACGCCCGGCGAGAAGTCGACGCCGACCACGGCTCCGTCGGGGCCGACGCGGTCGCGGAGGTGCGGGAAGTTCGCGCCCGTCCCGCAGCCCATCTCGACGACGCGGTCGCCGGGTTCGAGCGCGAGCGCGTCCGCGGCCCGCGAACGGAGGGCACCGACGCCGGGCGCGCGCGTCGCGAGCGCGTCGTACAGCCGCGCCCACCGGGAGTAGAACGCCTGCGCGACCGCCGCGCCGTCGTCCGGCGTCGGGTCGCCCAACCTCGCCGCGTCGTCGGACACCGTCGCCGGGTCGTCGTCGCTCCCTCGCCGCGGCCCGCCTCTCCCGGTCATCCCCGAGACAGCAGCACGTCGCGAACGATCGACGCGGCCGTCGGCGCGTCGGGGGCGAGCACGTACGTGATCGGCTCGATGCCGTAGCCGCCGGTCTGGTAGAGGACGAACGTCTCGCCGGGTTCGCGCCCGTCGAGCGCGGCGGCGATCGGGTCCGCCGCCTCGGAATCGAACTCGATCGTCTCGTGTCCGGCGTCGTCGAGCGACTCGACGATTCCGGGGTCGTAGCGGACGTTGAGCGTCGCCCGCGCGTCGCCCCCCGCAGCGCGCGCGGCGAGCAGCACGCCCGCGACGTGCTCGCTGACGCCGAACTCCGGATCGCCCGGCACCGTCGCTCGGCCCTTCACGTCGACGATGCGGCCGGGGACGGCGGCCACGTCTTCGATCGTCGTCGCGTCCGGCAGGCACTCGACGAGGTTCGACCCGACGTTCGGGATCAACCCCGCGAAACCGCTGGCGTTGGTGAGCGTGCGCAGGCCGCGCCGGACCGACGACAGCACCTGCTCCGTCGTCCGGATCGGGCTGTCGGGGTCGTGCACGTCGAAGTCGCCGTCGAACGCTGCGAGTTCGGGCATCGCCTCCTCGTGCATCGTCGCGAGCAGGTCGCCGTCCTCCAGCCGGCGGATGAGCACCTCGGTCTCGACGAGCGCCTGTACGCTGCTCATCTCGCCCGTCGCGAGCCCCTCGCCGACGCGCTCCGTGAGCTCTCGGACGCGGTCGTCCTCGACGAACTCCCCCCGCCTCCCCACCTCGCCGTGGGCGTACTTCGACACCGCGCTCTGGCTGATGCCGAGCGCCTCGGCCACCTCGCGCTGGGTGAGCCCGCGCTCGCGAAGCTCCTCCGCGAGCATCGACCGGAACGTCGGCAGGAACTCCTCGACGACGATCTCCTCGACGAACTTCATCGGTCGCCGAACTCCGGATCGTCCTGGATGCGCGAGGCCTGCGGACCGCGCTGGTCCTGATACTTCGAGCCGCGCTCCGTCCCGTACGGACGGTCGGCGGGGTTTTTCAGCTCCGTGAACACGAGCTGGGAAATGCGCATCCCGGGGGTGAGCGCCACGGGGGCGGTGCCGAGGTTCGACAGTTCGAGCGTCACCTGCCCGCGGTAACCGGGGTCGATGTACCCGGCGGTATTCGAAAGGAACACGCCGCCGAATCCTCCCAGGAAGTTCTCGATATGACGTCCGTCCGGCTGAACCTCCAGGTCGTATGTGGTCTCGTACCGCTCGGTCGCTTCCACAGAGACGACGCGTTCGAATCGGACAGATTCGGCCAATATCTCATCGAGACGAGTCACGTCCGCTCCGTGTTCGGCATAGCAGTCCCGTAACTCGCGCAGCGTGTCCCGCTTGACCGCGTCGTACTCTCTGTTTTCGACGTTCGAGATACTCGATTTCGAAGAACATCCTATCGCCGCTGCGGCGTCAGCCATCGTCAGCCCGGCCTCTCTCCGGAGTGAACGCAATAGGGTGGATGGATTGGGAACGCACTGTCCGCGCTTGTGGGCATCTTCATAGAAGTCGATCGCCCATTGGGTCCTCGTTTCGCCGTTCCCGTTGCTCCTGTCGCGACAGTACGTCGACGTGTACCTTCCAAGACGACTTCCAAGGTACGTCACACGGTTCGCGAGGTCTTCGTTGGCCGTAAAGAGCGTGCTTCGTCCGTCACGACGATGGCCGTCGCCGTCGAGCAATCCGTCGAGGAGCGAAGAGAGGACGTCGTTGCTCCAGTTCCACGCGTGTTCTGGAATGTTCTTCTCGCTGCCGGCACCGGCTAACTCTCCGAAGATCTTAGACCAGAGTGCGGAACAAACAGTGAGGTAGCTCACACCGTCCGGACCCTCTTGCCGAGATAGCGGCACGTCTCGCTGGCCGAACCACGCGGCAACGCGGTCTAAATACGCGTCCTCCTCGTTTGTGAATACGAGTTGCTTGCGTCGAGCGTACCCCTCCGCGATATAGAATCCGAGGATCCAACCGAGTTCAGGCGTCACCGAAAGGTACCGAGGCGTGCGGGTTTCGCTTTGCTTGAACGCGATCTCTGCGTCTTCCGGGGCGGCACGCCATCCCACCGCGGGGAACGGGGCGCTCACACGCCGTTCGTAATGCTGACGGGAGCCCGAGGGAACACTCGACCAGTCTACTTCGGCGAAACCGTCGGTCGCGTAAACGACGATGTCTTCGTCGTCGTCGTCAATCAGCGACAGCAGATCGATTTCCGTCTCTTCGCCCCGTGGTCCGGGGAGTACGCCGGGGACCATCACGAGCTCTCCCACGGCGTCTTCGCTGGCGAGGCGGGTCACTCCACCGTTGGCATCGAGCGTGAACACGTTGTGATCCTTCGTGACGTGTACTTCGCGTCCGGACTCCAATTTGACGCGATAGATCCGCTTTCGAGGGTTAGTGATGTAATCGGTCACGTCGTGTGTTCGGACCCGGAGCGTGGCCGGATCGAACGAGACCGCGCGTGCGTCGACTTCGTTCTCGACGACGTGGCCGATCTCATAGAACCCGAAACCATCCTTCGGCGTCCAGAGGAACACTTCTTCGTCGTATGGTAGTGACGCATGCACCACGACCGCCAGCCGCCCGAGCGACGAGCGCCCCTCGACGTTGGCGACGAGGTCCGGCGGCACCTCGACCCGCTCTTTCGTCGTCCCGAGAACGAAATCGCCCGGGTGGAGGATGAACTCGTCGCCCTCCGCGACCGTCGTCTCCCGGATGTACTCGCTCACCTCGTCCTCGCGGTTCGGGTGGATACACGAGATGTTGGTCCGGCGAAATTCGAGAAAGTCGGGGCCCAATCGGAGGTCGATGCTCGCGGGCTGCACCTGCATGTCGACGTCGTCGAGCGGTTCGACGACGAGGTCGCCGTCGCGCAACCGCGCGAGCAGGTCGGCGTCGGAGAGTATCATACTGGTGAGGGAGCGCCCGCGGGTGTAAAGTTTCCCGGTCGGCGTCGACGGTCCCTCGACCTGAGCCGGCGGACCGCCCGCTCGAACGCGCCGCGATGGCAGGAGATTTACCCGCGGGGTCGGGACGACGGGTATGAAGCAGGCAATCGTCGCCCGGGCGGACCTCGGGATGGGACGGGGAAAGCTCGCCGCGCAGGTCGCGCACGCCTCGCTGTCGGCGTACGAGGACGCGGACGCGAAGACCCGCCGCGCGTGGAAGGGCGAGGGGCAGAAGAAGGTCGTCCTGAAGGCTAACGGCGAGACCGAACTGTTCGAACTCGCGGACGCCGCGGAGTACGAGGGGCTCCCTCACGCGATCATCAGGGACGCCGGCCACACCCAGCTCGAACCGGGGACGGTGACGGCGCTCGCGGTCGGCCCGGGACCGGACGAGACCGTCGACCGCGTCACCGGCGACCTCCCGCTGTACTGAGCGACCCTTCGGGTCTCAAATCATCTCCTCGGCCGTGTCGACGCCGACGACGATCCCCGTCTCGTCGCGGTCGACGCGGTCGGCCTGTCCGGCCTCCTCGAACAGCGCCCGAGCCTGCTCGTCGTGGGCGCGCCGGGCGGCGGCCGCGAGCGGATCGTCGATCCCGACGTCGGCCGCCAGCGACTCCCACTCGTCGTCGCCGACGAGGTAGGCTCGCCTCCCCTCGGCGGTGACGTACTCCCCGTCGGCCTCGTACGTCGAGTGGCGACCGAGCAACTCGGCGTCGAGCACGACGAGGACGTCGGCCAGTTCGTCGGCCGTGACCGCCGCCGCTTCGGCGGCTCGGTCGACGACGGCGGCGTCGATCGACGACTCTCGCGTCTCGGCGGTCGAATCGTCCGTCATGCGTATCCCCTCGCGACGACGCACGCGAGTCGGTTGGGCGTTGCGGCCGACGCGCGCGCTTTCGGCATCGGCTCCGGGTCCTGTGCGGTGCTCGTCCGAGGGAGCGCGCGCGAAGAAGGGGGCCCGGTCGTCCGCGACCGGGGAAGGGGGTGTGTCAAAGCTCGCCGCGCGTGGGGGTCCGCGTGCCGACGGCTGCACCCGCCGCGGCCCAGGGCCTCCACCGAGCCAATGCGCGTGGCGGAGGCGACTGGGTGTAGGCGACCCGTCCGTATTATTACACGCGCCATAAGTGCGTCGAGCCGCGGGCTTAACCGGTGCATAGGTTACGAAACGGTTGCAACGGTCCGACGGCGTGGGGTGGTTTGCTGTCGAAACGCCGCAGGGTTATATTCGCGGCCGAACGAGACACGTCCACGATGACCCGCACCGCGGCCCCAAACCGGAGGACGAGAGACTGATGCGCGAGGCGCACACCGTGGAGCGACGGGTCGGCATGGAGTACTACGTAAGCGACGTCGACGGCGTCGGCGGCAGGCTCCGCGTCGACGTCGACGACTTCCGCGTCCGCGAGTTGGAGCGATTCGACGCCGAACCGCTCTCGTCGGATCCGGGCGCGTACGGCCACCTCGTGCTGCGCGTCACCCTCCGCGGCTGGGACACGAACGACTTCGCCGCGCGGCTCTCGGACGCGCTCGGGATCAGCCGCGAGCGGGTCTCGTGGGCGGGCACGAAGGACAAACGCGCGGTCACGACGCAGCTTTTCACCGTTCGCGACGCCGACCCGGAGCGCCTGCCCGAGGTCCGCGACGCCGAGATCGAGGTCCTCGGACGCGCCGGCCGCGACCTCGGCTTCGGCGACCTGGCCGGCAACGCCTTCGAGATTCGGGTTCGCGAACCCGATCGCCCCGAAAACGCCGACGCGATCACGGCGCAGCTTCGGACCTTCGCGGGCGGTGACGGCGAAGGAGGAAACGAGGGCGGCCCGATCGCCGTCCCCAACTACTTCGGACAGCAGCGCTTCGGCAGCATGCGTCCGGTGACCCACGAGGTCGGCCTCCGCGTCGTCCGCGGGGAGTGGCGCGGGGCCGTGCTCGCCTACGTCGGCAACCCCGCCGAGACGGAACCCGACGACACCCGCGACGCGCGGGCGTTCGTCGACGAGCAGGCGTCGCGCGACGATCCCGACTGGCGCGCCGCGCTCCGTCGGATGCCCGGCCGCCTGCGCTACGAGCGGTCGATGCTCCACCGGCTGGCCGACGAGGGGGCGGAGACGCCCGACGACTTCAAGCGCGCGCTGGAGGCGGTTCCGTCGAATCTCCAGCGGCTGTTCGTCAACGCCGCCCAGTCGTACGCGTTCAACCGCATCCTGAGCGAGCGCCTCCGCCGCGGCCTGCCGTTCGACCGCCCCGTCGAGGGGGACGTGGTCTGCTTCGCGGACCGGGACGCGCCCGACGAACTCGTCGCGCCGGACGCCGACCGCCTTCAGCGCGTTACCGGGCGACGGGTCGAGGTCGTGGCGAAACACTGCGAGCGCGGCCGGGCGTTCGTCACCGCACCCCTCGTCGGCACCGAGACCGAACTCGGCGAGAGGGAACCCGGCGAGATCGAATGCGACGTCCTCGCCGACCTCGGTCTCGATCCGTCGGACTTCGCCCTCCCCGGGAACTTCGAGTCGACCGGGACGCGGCGGGCGATCCTCCTGCGGACCGATCTGACGGTCGGGCGCGACCCGCTCGCCTTCTCCTTCGCGCTCCCGAGCGGCTCTTACGCGACGGCCGTGATGCGCGAGTACCTGAAGGCGGGGCCGCTCGATCTGTAGCCGACGATCGGCGGCCGATCTTCCCCGCGATCGACCACCTCGTCTCGTCCGATCCGCTCCGACCGAAACCGTCATTCCGTTCGCGCAACCATCCGTCGGTACTACTCATGAATATCGACTGGCGAACCTACCTCATCACGCAGGCGGATCTGTCCGCGGGACGGACGACGCCGGAGATCGTCGCCGCCGCGATCGAGGGCGGCGTCGGCGTCGTCCAGTTGCGCGAAAAACACGCGACCGTCCGCGAGCGGCTCCGCGTCGGCCGCGAGGTTCGATCCCTGACGGCCGACGCGCGCGTGCCGTTCGTCGTGAACGACCGCGTCGACCTCGCGCTGGCGCTCGACGCCGACGGGGTCCACCTCGGCGACGATGACCTCCCCGTCGCCGCGGCGCGCGACCTCCTCGGCGACGACGCCATCGTCGGACGGTCGGTGTCGAGCGTCGCGGGCGCGGAGCGGGCAGAAGCGACGGGGGCGGACTACCTCGGCGTCGGCGCGGTGTTCCCGACGGAATCGAAGAACGTGACGTCGGAGCAGGCGGAACGCGGGGTCGAGACGGTCCGGCGCGTCGCCGACGCGGTCGACCTGCCGCTCGTCGGCGTCGGCGGGATCACCCCCGAGAACGCGGACGAGGTCGCGGCCGCGGGAGCCGACGGAGCGGCCGTCATCACCGCGATCACGGCGGCGGACCATCCGGCGGCGGCGACGCGGGCGCTCCGCGAGGCGGTCGATGCGGGACGCGCGACGGGCGCGGACGACGCGGCGTCGACGGGAACCGAGCGAGGCGACGGCCGGTGACCGACGCGACGCCCGCGGTGAGCGAGTCGCTCGCCGCGATCGCGGCGACCAGTCCGCTCGTGCAGTCCATCACGAACGAGGTGACGGTGAACGACGTCGCGAACGTTACCCTCCACTGGGGCGGCCTGCCGGTGATGGCCGACGACCGCCGGGAGGTGGCCGAGATGGTCGCGGGCGCGGACGCCCTGCTCCTGAACATGGGGACCGTGAGCGAAGCCGGCGAGCGCGCGATGCTGGAGGCGGGTCGGGCGGCGAACGAGCGCGGCGTTCCCGTCGTCTTCGACCCGGTCGGCGCGGGCGCGACGCCGACGCGGACGGCGGTGGCGACGCGCGTCTGCGAGGAGCTCGACCTCGCGGTCGTGAACGGGAATTACGGCGAGGTAAGCACGCTCGCCGGCGCGGACGGCGCGGTCCGCGGCGTCGAGTCGGTCGGCGAGTACGGCGATATCGCGGCCAGCGCGGAGGCGCTCGCGGCCGAGACCGGCGCGGTCGTCGTCGCGTCGGGCGAGACGGACGTCGTCGCCGACGCGGAGCGCGCGGTCGAGGTGCGCGGGGGCCACCCGTCGCTCGGCGAGGTCGTCGGAACCGGGTGCATGCTCGGCGTCACGGCGGCGACGTTCCGCGCGGCCGTCGCCGATCCGTTCGCGGCCGGCCTCGACGCCGTCCTCGCGTTCGGACTGGCGGCCGAGCGCGCGGCGGAGACGGACCCGGCCGGCCCGGCGAGCTTCAAGGTCGCGTTCCTCGACGCGGTCGCGGCGCTCTCTCCGGAGACCGTCGACGACGCGCCGCTGGCCGACCGCGTCGAATCCGCGTGACGATCGCGTCGAATCGACGTGGCGGGGGCGATCTCGCCGAGTCGAGTTCGCCCGACGAGGGCGACCGTTCGGCCGTTCGGCCGCAAACGAACGGAGTTATAGCCCGGCGGCGGCGACCCCCTGCCATGAACTGCCGGCGGTGTGGCACTCCCCTCGAAAAGCCGGGCGACTACTGTCTCACGTGCAACACCGCCAACTGCGACGCTGTCGTCGCCGACTTCGACCGCGACCGGGCGACGATCACGATGCTCGACGGCGAGGCGATCGTCGGCGAGACGACCGTGACGACGGTCCCCGAGACGGGCGAGGAGGCGGGCGTGGTCGAACTCCGGAACTTCGCGGGGCGCGTCGCGGACGAGATCCGGCGCAAGCGGCCCGAGGCGGTGTTCGCCGCGGGGGACCGGGAGGTCCTGCGCGAGACGCGCGCGCAGCTCCATTACGAGTTCCTCCGCGTTCGCGGCGAGGACGTCGTCGCGTCCGTGCTCGACCGCCGCGGGGAGCGCTCGCTCGACGTCGTGGAGACCCCGCCGCGGGAGAAACTCGGCGGCACCCACAGCACGCTCATCGGCGGTCGCGCGGGGCGAAAGGCGATCGGCGTCGTCGCGGAGCACCCGCACGTGAAGAAGATCGTCCCCGGACCGATCGACGCGGGCGGGACCGGGTCCCGGACGGGTCTGCGGGCGAAAGCCACCCGCGCCGACGGCAACGGCAACGTCCGGCTGCTGCTCCGCGACGGGTCGAGCGTGCAGGAAAACCGCGTCGTCACGACCGCGATGGACCGCGAGACGGGCGAGTGGGTGCGCGACGACCTGAACGATGCGCTCTCGGACGCCGGCCTGCGGTAGCGATGCCCGTCGATCGCGCTCAGCCGAGCGGCGGCGTGAACCGCTGTTCGGGCCGCTCCCGACACTCGTTGTACAGCGCGTTCGTCACGAACGTCTTCAGTGCCCGCCGGAGCCGTTCGGAGGCGGCTTGCCCGGTGATTCCGAGCGAGTCGCCGAGCTCTTCGAGCGACGCGCTCCGGGGGATGTCGAAGTACCCCGTCTCGATCGCCTGCACCAGGATGTCGCGCTGGGCTTCCGTCAGCCCGTACGGAACTTCCCCGTCCGTCGACCCCTCCGAGTACAGCCCGCGGAGCGAAAAGGAGATGTCCCGCTCGCGGCACCGCTCCCGGTACTCGATGAGCGCGTCGTGATCGGGGAACCTGATCCGCATCTCCCAGCCGTTTTCCGTCCCGGTTCCGCTGAGTAACACCCCGTCGAGTTCGGCCCAGTCGTCGTAGGTCGCGGCGCGCCGACCGCCGTCCGACAGTTCGACGCGATACCGGCGCGCGCTCTCCGTGTCGGCGAGCAGCGCGGAGTCCACGACGGTCGGATCGTCGCGGAGGGCGGCGTCGAACTCGCCGGCTCCGTCGCCGCGCGCGCGGAACTGCATCCGGAGCGGCACGCCGTCCGTCGTGTACACCCGATCGATCGCGACGGACACGCCGGGGGCCGCCGCTAGCGCCGAACCGAGAATCGGGGTTGCGAGGTTGAAGTCGGCGACGATCACGTCACTTACGTCGTTCAGCGGATCCGCGTAAAACGCTACGGGCCACGTACACGGAAACCGATACGACCGGTATCGGCGTGAACGAAACCCCTCCGTCGCCGGCGATTCGGGACGATTCTCCGCCGTCAGAGTCGGTCCGACTCAAAGCCTTTTTGTGCGCGCTCCGGATACAACGCAGTACTATGGCCGAGAAGAAGGCACGAAAGACCGGGAGCGCCGGCCGGTTCGGCGCGCGGTACGGGCGCGTCTCGCGCAAGCGCGTCTCGGAGATCGAAAGCGACATGCGAAACGCCTCGGTCGACGGCGACTCGGTAAAGCGCGTCGGAACGGGCATCTGGGTGAACGAGGAGACGGGCGAGAAGTTCACGGGCGGCGCGTACCGCCCGCAGACGCCCGGCGGTCGCACCGTCCGGCGGTCGATCCGCGCGGCGCTGTCGACCGACGAAGACGACGAGTAATCGACATTCCCTCCAAACGATGAGCTATAAGTGTTCTCGGTGTAAGCGGGACGTGGAACTGGACGAGTACGGCGGGGTCCGCTGCCCGTACTGCGGCCACCGCGTGCTCCTGAAAGAGCGGAGTCGGGACGTAAAGGAAGTCTCGGTCGAGTAGGCGCGTGGCGCACGACGGGCCCCGACCGAACCGCGCGTTGCTTCGTTTCGAGTACGACGACGAGCGACGCGCCCGCATCGTCGAACGGAGCGTCGGCGTCGAGGTGGGCGAGATCGACGACGCCCGCTCCGCGGCGACGGTCGAGCGCGACGGGCGGAGCGTCGCGGTTCGCGTCTCGGCGGCAGACCTCGTCGCGCTCCGGGCGGGCGTGAACTCGTGGACGCGGATGGTGTCGGTCGCGGAGCGGACGATCGACGCCGCGGAGTGACGGGAGACCGGCGACGTCGACGACCTCCTCGCCGCCGGCGTCTCTCCGCGCGTCCCCGCCGACTCAAGGGTTATCTCCGCGAGCGTCGTACCGCATGCGGTGAAACCACGATGAATGCAGCGGAGCGATTCCTGTCGATCGTCGAGCGACTGACCGAACGCGGCAGCGTCCGCTCGGTCTTCGGCGAGCCGATCCTCTCGGAGGGGCGGACGACGGTCCCGGTCGCGAAGGTCGCCTACGGCTTCGGCGGCGGATTCGGAACCGACGGGCGCGACCGACCGGCGGACGAGCGCGCCGGCGACGCCGCAGACGAGATCGCCGGGGACGAAGGCGGTGGCGTCGGCGGCGGCGTCTCGGTCACGCCCCTCGGCGTCCTCGAGATCACTGAGGACCGGATCCGGTTCGTCAGGTTCGACGACCGACGACGGACGATCGCGGCGGCGACGGTCGGCGCCGTCGTCGGCTTTCTGGCCGCGCGGCGGTTCGATCGTCGCCCCGACTGAGTCGTCGACCGGTCGCCTCGGAATACGGGGCTTTTTCAGTCCGGGACCCGTCGTCCCGCTCATGCAAGGCAATCTACCCCCCGAGGCGCAGGAGAAACTCGAACAGCTGCAGGACCTCCAAGAGACGGCGCAGAAGGTCGCGGCGCAGAAACAGCAGACCGAATCGACGCTCACGGAGTCGCGATCGGCGCTCGAAGCCCTCGACGGGATCGACGAGGACACCGCCATGTACCGCGAGATCGGCGAACTCCTCGTCGAGACGGAGTACGACGAAGCCCACGAGACCCTCACGGACAGGGTCGACAGCCTCGAGATACGCGCCGAGCAGCTGAAAAAACAGGAGAACCGCGTTCAGGAGCAGTTCGAGAGCCTCCAGAGCGAGCTCCAGCAGCTGCTCCAGGGCGGCGCGGGCGGCGGCCCGAGCGGTCCGATGGGACCGGGCGGCGCGGGCGGCGCGTAACCGTCGATGACGGACGAGGAAACGGGCGCGGGTCCGAGCGACGACGAAGTCGTCGAGACGGCGGCCGAGGCGGCGGAGGGCGTCATCTTCGCCACCTACCGCCAGTCCGACGTGCGCGACTTCGACGTGACCGTCACCTTCGAGGAGGGCGTTCTGGAGGTCGACGTGTACCTCAACGCCCCCGACGACGAGGCGGACCCCGAAGCGGTCGCCGACGAGGCCGCGCGCGCGGCCCGCGACGCGGTCGACGACCTTTTCGACGGCGCGTAGCCGCCGAACCGCTCGGCGGCGAGCGACGCCCCGGATCGAGTCGCGAGTCCCCTCGGACGCCTCGCGACCGGGCCTGAACGGGCGCTGTCGGCGTCGACGCTGCTCCGCGGAGCGGCGGGTATCCGTCGGCAAAAACGTTTTGTACCACCGTGATTATCGTTAGCACATGTCTGTCCGACGGACCATGGGGACGACGGCGCTGGACCGGCTCAGGGCGCGCTACGACGCCGAGGAACGGATCTGCGGCAAGTGCGGCTACGACGACGACGAGGGCGGCTGGCAGGTCGAAACGACCGGCAGTCGGGTGCTGTACCGCCACGTTTGCCCGAGCTGCGGCGCGATAGAGCGGCGAGAGCTCCGCCTGTAGAACCTGCCGCGCCGACGAAGCGACGGCCGAGAGGCGTCGCACGTCGTCTCGGAGGGAACGAAACGACCGAGAAGCCTGCGTCCCCGTGGCCGGTGGAGTACTTGCGAACAACGACATCCTTATGTCCCGATCGCGGGTACGGGTGAGTACATGGTCGCACAGACGATGGATCGCGTTCCGCGACGGTGAATCGATTCTTTTGAACAGTGGTGATCTCCGATGCTGACCGGTGAGCGCGCCGTGACGAGGACGGGGCTGGACGCCGCCGCCCTGAAGCCCAGAGAATGCGACGTGCGCCGGGCGCTCGACCTGCCGCTCGATTCGGTCGCCATCGACTACGAGGGCCGCGACCACCTCCCCGACGCCGCGACCCTCCGCGAACTCGCCCGGGTGAAGGAGGTGTGGCTGACGACGCCCGTTCGCGCGGACGGCTTCGACCCCCTCGGCGACGATTCGCTCTACGAGTGGGTGCCGGAGGGAGTCGGACAGGTGCTCGTGGCGGGGCACCCCGCCTACCTCACGGACGGGGAGCGCTCGCGGGCGATCGCGCCCCGCCTCGGCGCGGCCAGAGAGCGCGTCCCCGACGCGTGGGTCGGGACGGAGGGCGTCGAACGGGTCGCGCTCGCGGCGGGCGGCACGCAGTACGAACTGCTCTCGCGCACGACCGAGCGCGACTTCCGCGCCCTCCGCGCCGCCGGCTTCGAGGGCGAACTCGCGCTCTACGCGCCGACCGTGCTGACCGACGACGAGGACGCCGTCCTCGACGCCGTCGGCGGGTACGCCGCCCGCCGTCGCCCGGTCGCCCGGGCGCTCCCCGACGGGTGCCCAACCGACGGCGGCGCGACCGGTCGGGCCCGCGACGTCCTCTCGGAGGCGATCCGCGACTACGCGCTCGTCGGCGCGCCAGAGGCGGTCGGCGAGCGCGTCCGGGCGCTGAAGGACGCCGGCGCGGACGTGGTCGTCGGCTACCCCGCGCGGGGCGTCGAGGAGTTCCTCGGCTGAGCGAGACCCCAAGCCCTCGCCGAAACCTACAGCTAAGTGACTCAGGGCCGTTCGGCGGGCATGAACGTTTCAGCCGCGGGCTCGTCCCCGACGGCGCGGACGGCACGGACGAGGTGGATGTCGTCGGCGGATCGGTTGGATCGGTCGGATCGGACGTCTCCGACGAGTCGAGCGAATCGAACGCGGTCGACGGCACCGCCGTCGCGGCGGGGTCGGCGATGACGGCGGACGGCGGTCGAACTGAGGGAGACGACCGCCGGACGAACGCGGGCGATGGTCGCCGGGTGGCGGTCGTCGGCGCGGGGGCCGTGGGCGTCACGGCGGCCCGCGACCTCGCCGCGGGCGGGGCGGCGGTGACCGTCTTCGATCGGGGCGCGATCGGAAGCGGCAGCTCGGGTCGCGCCGCGGGCGTCCTCTACGACGCGTACGCCGGGGACGTGGACGCCGCGATCGGCGACAGGGCGCTCGAACGGTTCCGCGAGCGCTCGGGCGAGGGCGGGTTCGAGTTCGTCGAGTGCCCGTACGTGTTTCTGGCGCGCGAGGGCGACGAAAAGCGGGCGAGGGCGATAGAAGAGGGCGTCGAGCGGATGCGCCGCCACGGCCGCGACGTGTCGCTCCTCTCGCCCGACGAACTCGGCGGGCGGTTCCCCCTCCGCGTCGACGACGTGGCGGTCGCGGCGGTCGCGGCGAACGCCGGCTGGACCGACCCCGCGAGCTACGCGTCGATGATGGCCGATCGCGCCGCCGCCGCCGGCGCGAAGTTCCGGACGGGGCGGGCCGTCGACCTTCGGATCGACCCGCCGGGGATCGTCGTGGACGGGGAGGCGGAGGCGTTCGACGCCGTCGTCGTCGCCGCCGGCGCGCACACGAAGCGGATCTTCGAGCGGGCGGCCGTCCGAATCCCGCTGAAGCCGTACCGCGTGCAGGCGCTCACGTCCGGCGTCGAGTACGGCGGACCGATGTGCCACGACGCGACCGCCGGGATGTACCTTCGGCCGCACCCGACGGGGCTGCTCGCCGGCGACGGGACGGAGCCGGTCGAGGCCGATCCCGACGAGTGGAACCGCGACGCCGACGACTGGTTCGTCGACGGGATCCGCGACGGGGTGCGCGAGCGCGTCGGCCGCGAACTGCGGGTCGAACGCGCGTGGGCGGGCCTCTGCACCGCGACGCCGGACGGGAATCCCCTGTTGGGCGAACTCCGCCCGGGGATCCACGTCGCCGCGGGGTGGCAGGGCCACGGGTTCATGCGCGCACCCGCCACGGGCGAGGCGATCGCGGCGGCGGTGCTCGGCGATCGATCGCGCGCGCCGCCCGGGGCGTTCGATCCGACTCGGTTCGACGGGACGGAGAGGTTCGAGATCGCCGAGGGGATGACGATCGAGTGAGGGGGCAACCGGACGACTACTCCTCCGTCCCCTCGTCGTCCCCGTCGTCCGCCGTTTCGTCGTCTTCCTCCGCTTCGACCGTGACGCTCCGTCCGCGGTCGTCCTTCGGAATTCGAACGCGAAGCGTCCCGTTCTTCGTCAGGGTCGCGGACGCTTCGCTCGCCTCGACGGAGGCGTCCGCGGGGAGTTCCGCCACGCCGTCGAGCGCGAGACCGCGGCCGGGAAAGCGCATCTCGAACCCTTCGTAGAAGTCGCGGAAGCGGTCGATCCGGACCTGAACCTCGTCGTCGACGAAGCGGACCTGCACGTCGCTTTCGGCCGCGCCGGGGGCGTCGAAAATCACCAGGTAGGCGTCGTCGCTCTCCAGCAAGTCGTAGGGCAGGGGCTTTCGCTCCTGGACGCGGCTCACCCCGCGGCCGACGCGTTCGAGCACCGCGTTCGTCGCCGACTTACCGAGCTCGCGGAGCCCGTTCATACCACGATCTCCTCCAGCGCGTCGGTTTCTCCGCAGTACGGGCAGACGAAGTCGCCGACGCCGACGTCGTCGGGCATGTCGTAGGTGTAGTGCAACTCGAACATGTCGAGTTCGCAGTCCGGGCTCGTGCACTTGACTTCGAGCGTGGCCGGCATACGCGGGACTAGTTCGGCGAGCTTGATAAGTGGCGCGGGCCTCGCGGTCGGTTACCGGTCCGGCGGAACGGAAAACGGTGCGCGACGATCACGCCGATCGCCGACCGTGGCGGAACGAGGAACCGCATCGTTTTACGCCTCGCCGCCGAACGCCGGGACATGACGCACCCGGCCGACCTCTCGGTGACGCTCGTCGACGGCTACGTCGACGAGCCGGCGCACTTCGGCGTGCCGCCGTACGTCTCGACGTACCCGCGCGTTACGGCCGGCGCGCTGGTCGACGCCGGCGTTCCCGAGGGGAACGTCACCTACCGCACGATCGACGAACTCCGCGAGGAGCGCCGAACGTGGCGCGACGTGGCCGACGCCGACCTCCTCGTCTACCTCGGCGGGATGACCGTCCCCGGCAAGTACGTCGGCGGGACGCCCGCGGAACCCGACGAGGTGCGCGAACTCGCCTGGACCGCCGAGGGGACGACGCTGATGGGCGGGCCGATACGCTTCGGCGTCGGCGAGGAGAACGCGGGCGGCGTGGACACGGAGCGCCGCGACCTCGACTTCGACTTCGTCGCGAAGGGCGACGTGGAGGCGGCGGCGCACGACCTCGTCGAGAGCGGGCTGGAGGGGTTCGGCGACCGCGTCCGCGACAACGACGAGCTGGACCGCTGGGCCGCGGCGGGCGCGTTCGTGATCGAACAGCACCCGAACCACCCCGACTACCTCATCTGCGAGCTGGAGACCTCCCGCGGCTGCGCCTACCGCTGTTCGTTCTGCACCGAACCGCTGTACGGCAACCCGGCGTTCCGCGCGGCCGACTCCGTCGTGAAGGAGGTCGCGCGCCTCTACGAGCGCGGCGCGCGGCACTTCCGGCTCGGTCGGCAGGCCGACATCCTCGCGTTCGGCGGCGACGGGGAGGCCCCCAACCCCGACGCTCTCCGGCGGCTCTACGGCGGGATCAGGGAGGTGGCCCCGGCCCTCGGGACGCTCCACCTCGACAACATGAACCCGATCACGATCGCCCGGTGGCCCGAGGAGAGCCGCGAGTGCATCCGCATCATCGCCGAGCACAACACCGCGGGCGACACGGCGGCGTTCGGCCTCGAATCCGCCGACCCGGTGGTACAGGAGGAGAACGACCTCAACGTGAGCGCCGACGAGTGCTTCGAGGCGGTTCGGATCGTCAACGAGGAGGCCGGGTGGCGGCCGGGGAACGACCCGTCCGCCGCGCCGACGCGCGGGGAGGGGGCGTCGAACCGCCTGCCGAAGCTCCTGCCGGGGATCAACCTCCTGCACGGGTTGAAGGGCGAGCGCGAGGAGACGTTCGAGCACAACGAGCGCTTCCTGCGGCGCGTCTACGACGCGGGTCTCATGGTCAGGCGGATCAACATCCGGCAGGTGATGGCCTTCGCCGGGACGGAGATGTCCGACACGGGGGCGCGGATCGCGAAGGACCACAAGAAGCTGTTCAAGACGTACAAGCGGAGGGTGCGCGAGGAGATCGACCACCCGATGCTGGCGCGGGTCGCCCCGCCCGGGACGGTCCTCCCGGACGTTCACCTCGAATACCACCGGGACGGCCGGACGTTCGGTCGACAGCTCGGGACGTACCCCCTCCTCGTGGCGGTCCCCGGCGAGCGCGAACTGGGGGCGACGATGGACGTCGCCGTCGTCGACCACGGCTACCGCTCGGTGACGGGCGTCCCCTACCCCCTCGACCTCAACGGCGCGACGATGGACGAGTTGACGGCGATTCCGGGGATCGGCAAGCGGCGCGCGGGCGACATCGTCGTCAACCGACCGTACGACTCGCCCGAGGAGGTCGCGAGCGCGGTCGACCTCGCGAAGTTCACCGCCGCGCGCGGCGCGGAGAGCGCAGACTGAAGCGATGGAGCGCCGCGTGCACCGCGTCTCCGTCCCCGTCGCGACCCGCGCGCCGAGCGGGCGAACCAACGCGTACCTCGTCGGCGGGTCGGACGCCCTGCTCGTCGACCCCGCGGCGCGGACGGCCGAACTGGACGCGGCGGTCGCGGAACGCGGCGTCGCGCACGTCGCCGCGACGCACGCCCACCCGGACCACGTCGGCGCGGTCGCCGACTACGCCGCGGAGACCGGCGCGACGGTGTGGGCTCGGCGGGGCAGGGAGCGCCGGTTCGAGACCGCGACGGGCGTCGCGCCGGATCGGACGTTCGGCGAGGGGACGCGGATCGAGACGGGCGACGGCGCGGTGACGGCGCTCGACGCGCCCGGACACGCGGCCGACCACGTCGCGTTCGAAATCGGAGGTTTCGGACCCGCCGCCGTGCTCTGCGGCGACCTCGCCGTCGCGGAGGGGAGCGTCGTGGTCGGCGCGCCCGATGGCGACATGCGCGCCTACCTGACGTCGCTCCGGCGGCTGCACGCCCGAAACCCGTCGCGCCTGCTCCCGGGTCACGGCCCCGCAGTCGACGATCCTCGGGCGACGCTCTCGCGGCTGATCCGACACCGCCTCGACCGGGAGCGGCGGGTGCTCGCGGCCGTCCGAGACGGGACGTCCGACGTCGACGGCGTCGTCGACGCCGCGTACGAGAAGGACCTGACCGGCGTTCGGGATCTGGCCCGCGCGACGGTCGTCGCGCACGTCGAGAAGCTGGCGCACGAGGGGAAGGTTCGGTGGGTCGACGGGACGGTGCGACCGGGGTAGCGCGACCGGGGTCGTGGAAGCGGGGAGAGCGGGCGAAAAAACACGCGTCGGCGAGCGGTTCACGTTCCGCGTCGCCGACAGCCGCAGACTTATGTCCTCGGCGTCGCAGGTCGCAGTACCGTATGTCTTCGCGAACGTCGGTACTCCTTGAAGAACTCACGTGGCGAGAGGTCGAGGCCGCGCTCGAAACGGGAACGCGGACGGTCGTCGTCGCCGTGGGGTCGGTGGAACAGCACGGACCGCACCTCCCGCTGATCATGGACGCGCTCTGCGGCGACGAGCTGGCGCGCCGCATCGCGGCGCGGCTCGGGGACGCGCTAGCCGCACCGACGATCCGCCCCGGCTGTTCCGGCCACCACATGGAGTTCCCCGGAACGATCACGATCCCGCCCGAGACGCTGATGGAACTGATCCGCTCGTACTGCCGGTCGCTCGACGAACACGGCTTCGAACACGTCGTCCTCGTGCCCACCCACGGCGGGAACTTCGGCCCCGTCAACGCCGTCGCGCCCGAGATCGCCCGCGAGATCGACGCGAACGTGATCGCGTTGGCGGACCTCGACGAGAACATGGCGCTGATGAACGAGGGGCTTCGCGAGGCCGGCGTGGCGTACGAAGAACCGGTGATCCACGCGGGCGCGGCGGAGACGGCCATCGTCCTCGCGGTGAACGAGGGGCTCGTGCGAACCGACGAACTCGCCGTCGGGTACGAGGGCGAGGTCTCCGCCTCGCGGCTTCTCAGCAGGGGATTCAAGGCGGTTACGGAGACGGGCGTCCTCGGCGATCCCCGGGAGGGGACCGCCGAGGCGGGGGAGGCGATCCTCGAACGGATAACGACCGCGTACGTCGACCGGATCGAGGCCGAGCGCGACGCCGCCTGAAACCGGGCATCGACGGCGACGCGGAGGGGGACGGAGACGTCGACGGCCGGCGACGCCGATGCTGACGCCGACGGCAGTCGACCCGACGCCGTTTTGGGCGTCGGTCCCGAGTGATCACCACACGAATGCGATCGCTCGAAGCCGAACTCGAACGCGCGCGCGACCTCGACGTGTCCGACCTCGCCGACTCGATCGAGTCGATCGGCTTCGAGTGCACCCGGTGCGGGGCGTGCTGTAAGGGGTACGACGCGAACGGCGGCGAGCGCGAACCGCACACGGCGACCGTCTTCCCCGACGAGATCCGCCGTCTCGGGGAGGCGACCGGATACGACTGGCGCGACGTCGCCCGGCCCATGCCCTACGGTCTCGCCGAGGCGTCGGACGGCGACGGCCTCGAAGGCGAGACGTTCGAGTGGGCGCTCCGGGCCGACGCCTGCGGCGACTGCGCCTTCTACGCCGAGGACGACGCCGGCACGGGGACGTGCACCGTCCACGACGACCGGCCGCTCATCTGTCGGACGTACCCCTTCAGCGTGCGACTCGGCGGGACGAGCCAGCCGGCGGGCGAGGCCGTCGACGAGGAGGGGATGGTCCGCGCGCACGAGTGCGAGGGGCTCGGTCGCGACATCTCCCGAGACGACGCCGAGGCGCTGGCGCGCTCGCTGAAAGAGCGCGCCGTCAGGGACGTCGCGGAGGCCATCGCGGTCCGCGATCGGTACGAACCGGCCGATCCGGGGCCGGGCGAGGTAGTGGTTCACGACGCGGAGGGGGCGAAGCGTCCCGACGGGCGGCCGCTGTAGCGTCCGAGCCGCGTCGGCGACGCCGCGGTGTTCGCGGATTCGGTTTTCCACCTCGCGGTCGACGCGACGTCGCACCGACGTCGTCGGCGCGGGCTGTGGGGCCTCGGAACCCGCCTTCGCGCCGTCTCCCGGCGGTACACCTTTAACCACGCAAACCGAGTACAAACCGGAGGTCTGCACGTTGGAAATCTCAGATAAACTCCTGTGTTTGTTCAGTGCGGAGGTGCGAGCGGAAGACGACAGGTACGTCGTCGAGGTCCCACGCCGCGAGGTCGAGACGGGTTCGATCGACGCCGGCGACGTCTACCGCGTTGCGCTCATCTCTCGGAGAAACGCGACCGCGAAGGAGCGGGAGGGTGCGAACGCGAGCGGCAGCGGTAGTCCGTCGAGCGAGCCGCAGCCGCCGGTCGAGATCGGCGAACTGCGCTACGTCGAGATCGAGGACATCGGCAAGCAGGGCGACGGCATCGCCCGCGTCGAACGCGGGTACGTCATCATCGTCCCCGGCGCGGAGATCGGCGAGCGCGTGAAAGTCGAGATCAGCGAAGTGAAGTCGAACTTCGCGGTCGGCGAGATCATCGAAGACGACTTCTGAACGCCGCTTTTTTCAGCGGGTCCGCGCGTCCCAGTAGGAGACGGACGCGAGCTTCCGCCCGAGCGCGCTGTCGCGAAGCGACGCGTCGAGCTCCCTGAACTGCCCGGCGACGCCGTTCGGGATCTCGCGGTAGAAGCCGTACGGCAGGACGAAGTCGTGCGCTTCGTTCGCGAGGACGAGCCCGGCGTCGCCGAGCAGCCGCTCGACCTCGTCGCGGGAGTACAGCCGAGATCCCATCGGCAGGAGCCAGTTGTAGATGCTGCGCGTGCTGAATCGGTTGAACGTGTCGAAGAACACCTGGTTGCGCGAGACGCGCGCCATCTCGGCCAGGAACTTCGCCGGCGTGTCCGCGAGGTGGAAGAACCGGATCGCGAACACCGCGTCGAAGTGGTCGTCGGGAAACGGTAGCCGGGCGGCGTCGCCGCGCATGAACTCGATGCGTTCCCCGACGCCGAACTCGCGGGCCTTCCGCCGACCCTGCGCCATCATGGCCGACGAGATGTCGAGTCCGACGATGTCCGCGCCGCGCTCTGCGAGCATGACGGTGAAGCGCCCGGTTCCGCAGGCGATTTCGAGGACTCGCTTGTCTTCGAGCGCGCCCAGTGCGTCGAGTACCGCCCGTTTCTCTCGACGGTCGATGAGCCGACCGCCGTTCGAGAAGCGCTTCGTCTCGTACTCCTCGGCGATGTCGTCGGCCTGGTACCACTCCTTCCCTTTCACGTTACCGCAACGTGTTCGCCCGGGGACTAAAGTCGTGTTGGATGGGATCGCCGATCCGGCGGACGAGCCGGCGCTTATCCGACTGGGGGGCGTACCGGCGGGCATGCCGACGTGCAAACGCTGCGGGGCGGAACACGACGCGGCGGAACTGATCCGACACGAGCGCCCCGGGGTGATTCTCGTCCACTGCCCCGACTGCAACTGCCTGCTCGGGCGGTATCGCCGGCACGGGGACGATCCGCGGACGGACACGCGGCGGCACTGAGCCGTCGGCGAACCGCTCCGCCCGCCCGTCGGGATCTCGATCACTCCCCGCCGACGACGATCTCGTCCGTCGGGATTCGCACGATGACGCGCGCGCCGGACTCCTGATCGAGGTTCGGATACTCGTCCACGCCCATGTACCGCTTCGCGAGTCGGTGTATGTGCTCGACCGCGCCGTCCTCCGAGAGCGTCGCCTCGCCGCGGACGGAGACGAACCGGTACGGATCGTCGGGGTCGACGACGGACACCCCGACCTTCGGCTCCCGTCGGATGTTCTTCTCCTTTCGCCGCCCGCGCGCGGTGTTCACGAGCACGTACTCGCCGTCCTCGTGGTCGACCCAGACGGGCGTGACGTGGGGCGTCCCGTCCGGCATCACGGTCGCGACGTGCGCGAAGGCTTGCTTTTCGAAGATCTCCCGGTGTGACGCGGGTATCATGGGTAATCTATCGGGGTCAATCGGTAAAAACGCACCAGGGGATCGTCACCCAGATAGATATAAGGACCTTAAGTAATCTCCATCCTTTTGTTGCATATGTAGCGAAGCTTTACCACGCAGGGTTTTCACACTACGGAGTATGAGCACCAGTACCACCGCAGAGCCCGCCAGAGAAGACCGTCTGTCGGAGCAGGAGTTTCGCGACCGCCTGCGCGAACTCCCCCCGAGCGCGAAACTCGTCGCCAAGGTCCTCGAGAGCGAAGCCCCGCTCTCGCAGGGACAACTCGCCGACGAGTCGCTCCTTCCTGACCGGACCGTCCGCTACGCCCTGAACCGACTGGAGGATTCCGAACTCGTGGGCTCGCGGTACAGCTTCAAGGACGCCCGCAAGCAGGTCTACTTCCTCAACGCGTAGTTCGCGTCCGCCGTAGCGTTCTCGCCTCGGACCGCCGCCCGCCCCCGTCCGCGACGGAGAGGCGTCAGTTTAAGTGTTCGGTCGTCTACGTGCCTGTATGAATCTCTCGGTAGTCGTCCCGACCCTGAACGGCCGGGACCGGCTCGCGGCCAGCCTCGATTCGCTGGCGGCGCACGCGCCGGACGCCGAGGTCGTCGTCGTCAACGGGCCCTCCGCGGACGGCACCACGGGGATGGTTCGCGAGCGCGACGACGTCGACGTGCTCGTGGAGATCTCCGCCCGGACGCTGAACGTCGCCCGGAACGCCGGCGTCGAGGTCGCGTCGGGGGACGTGGTCGGATTTCTCGGGCAGGACTTCGTCATCGAAGAGCCGTGGCGCGACGCCGTGGCCGAGGGGATCGCGGACGCGGACGCGGTTACGGGGCCGACGCACCAGGCGCTCCGGGTCGGCGTGACGACGGACGACCCGGAGCGCCGGGAGATCGCGAACCGGCGCGTCACGTACTTCAACGGCGGCAACGTCGCGTTCAGGGCGGAGACGCTCGACGCGATCGACGGCTTCGACGAGTACCTCGAAACCGGCGGCGCGCGCGACGCCGCCCACCGACTGGCGGGGCGGGACGCGACGGTCGAGTGGCAGCGAGAGATGTGCGTCCGCCGCGAGCACGAGACCGAAGCCGACGGCGGCGTTCCGGCGCACAGGTGGAACTGGAAGTACCGGGCGCTGACGTACCGCCTCGTGAAGAACTACGGACTGCGCCCCACGGTCGTCCGGCGGACGCTCTCGCACGCGGCGGGCGACGCGGCGTCGACGGCGCGGGACGTGGTTCGCGGCAACGCGACCCCGACGACGTGGGCCGGAAACGGCCGGGACGTCGTCTGCGGGATCGTCACCGGAACCTCCGACGGGCTCGTCGCTCGGGCGCGGGACCGCTCGTCGACGCGAAATCCGCACGGCCTCTCGAAGCGCGCCGACCGGGCCGTAGCGCGGTACGACTGGCGCTAGGCGATCCGTCCGAGGCGCGGTCCGACGGCCGAACGGTCGCCGCGGACTACGCCTACGCCTCGACGCCCGGCGCGAGCGCGGGCACCACGCGCGAGGGGTTTTTCGAGAACGCGCGGCGCATCGCGTCCTCCGGCACGTCGAGCGTCAGCACCTGCATGACGCCGACGTTCGGGTGCGACTCGGGGACGCCGCTGCCGAACAGGATCCGATCGGGGTGTTCGAGCAGGCCGCGCTCCATCGGGGTGCGAGAACCGACGAAACTCGTATCGAGGTGGAGTCGGTCGTGCGTCTCGAGCATGTCGAGCGCGCGGGTCGCGAGCGTCCGGCTCGGCGGAAATCCGTCGAGGCTGGTGAGCACGACCGGGAAGGACCGCCCGAGTAACGGTCCGGCGACGGCCTCGGGGGGGAAGCGTTCGCCCGCGCGAACGAACACAGGCAGCGCGACGTCGTCGAGTTCGTCGAGCACCGCCGCGTCGGGGAGCCCGTCGACGGCCGGATCGAGCACGAACCCGTGAAAGCGATCGTCGTAGGCGAACCGCTCCACGTCCTCCGGGTCCGCGTGGTGCGCCTCGCGGCCGGCCGCGAGGTTCCGCAGTCGGGCGACCGGCCGGCCGGTCGGGTCGCGCGGGCCGTCGATCCGCGCGACCGCGAGGAACGGTCGATCGACGCTCAGCCGAGCGACCGCGTTGTTCGCCCGGAGGTACCCTTCGCCGGGCGGTCGCGGCCCCGGCGAGACGACCGCCTTCACCACGCCCGCCTGGTGCATCTCCCGCTCCAGCCGCTCGGGCGAGATCTCCCGTCCGCGGGCCGCCGCCTCGGTCGCGTCCGGATCGAGGCGAGCGCGCACGTCGACCACCCGAAACCCGTGCTCCAGCTCCAACATCGTGCGAGAACTCTCGGTCTGAATATGTAAGTTTTGAGGCGTACCTCCGCCGATCGTCCGATCCGGAGTCTCGCCGGCGGCACCCGCCGCGATCCGTCGTTTCCCGGGACGACGCGCCCGTCCGATCGACGCCCGCACACGCGCGCCGAGTGAGTCACGCTCACGCTCGGTCGCTCCCGTCGGGGGGTTTCCCCGAAAAAGAACAGAAATCTATATATAGAACCGCAATCCATGAATCCGGTGAGGTTTACTCATCATGGCAACACAGATGCAGCAACCACTGTTCATCCTCTCGGAGGGTAGCCAGCGAACGCGCGGACAGGCGGCGCAGGACTCGAACATCCGAGCCGGCAAAGCCGTCGCGAACGCGGTACGGACGACCCTCGGGCCCCGCGGGATGGACAAGATGCTCGTCGACTCCTCCGGCGACGTCGTCATCACGAACGACGGGGCGACGATCCTCAACGAGATGGACATCGAGCACCCCGCCGCCCAGATGATCGTCGAGGTGGCGGAGACGCAGGAGGACGAGGTCGGCGACGGCACGACGACGGCCGCGGTCCTGACGGGCGAACTCCTCGCGCAGGCGGAGGAGCTCCTCGAATCCGACCTGCACCCGACGGTCATCGTCGAGGGGTACCACGAGGCCGCCCGCCTCGCGCAGGAGGCCATCGACGCACAGGTGCTCGACATCGACCTCGACGACGACATCCTCGAGCAGGTCGCTGATTCGAGCATGACCGGGAAAGGAACCGGCGACGTGGCCGCCGGCACCCTGGCCAAGCAGGTCGTCACCGCCGTCCGGCAGGTCGCGGACGACGACGGCGCGATCGACCGCGACGACATCCACGTCCAGACGCAGACCGGCGCGAGTTCGAGCGCCACGGAACTCGTCGAGGGCGTCATCATCGACAAGGAGCCGGCGAACGACAACATGCCGCGGTCGGTCGAGGACGCGACGGTCGCGATCCTCGACATGAAGCTCGAAGTCCGCAAGGGCGAGGTCGACACGGAGTACAACATCACGAGCGTCGACCAGCTCAACGCGGCCATCGAGGCTGAGGAGGGCGAGCTCCGCGGCTACGCGAAGACGCTCTCGGACGCGGGCGTCGACGCCGTCTTCTGCTCGAAGAAGATCGACGACCGTGTGGCGGGCTACCTCGCGGACGCTGGGATCCTCGCGTACAAGAACGTGAAGAAATCGGACGCCAAGGCCATCGCCCGCGCGACCGGCGCGAAGCGGCTCGGCTCGCTGTCGGATCTCGACGAGAGCGACTTCGGCCACGTCGAGGGCGTCCGCGTCGAGAAGTACGGCGACGACGAACTCACCTTCGTCGAGGGCGGCTCGGCGGCGAAGGCCGTGACGCTGTTCCTCCGCGGCGGCACCGAACACGTCGTCGACGAGCTGGAGCGCGCGATGAACGACGCGGTCGACGTGGTCATCGCCGCGATCGACAAGGGCGGCGTCGTCCCCGGCGCGGGCGCGACCGAGATCGCCATCGCCGACCACGTCCGCAGCGCGGCCGCGGGCATCGAGGGCCGCAAGCAGCTGGCGGTCGAGGCGTTCGCCGACGCGGTCGACAGCCTCCCGCGCACCCTCGCGGAGAACACCGGCATGGACTCGATCGACGCGCTCGTCGACCTGCGCGCCCTGTACGAGAAGGACGGCCGCGCGGGCATCATCTCGACCGGCCGCGCCGGCGAGATCGGCGACCCCGTCGAACACGGCATCATCGACCCCGCGGCGGTCAAGCGCGAGGCCGTCGAGTCCGCCACCGAGGCCGCGACGATGATCGTCCGCATCGACGACGTCATCGCCGCCGAGTAAACCACCGGCTGAGCGAATCGATATTTTTCGGTTCTGTTTGAGTCCTCAGAAATGGGCGGAGATCGCACAGCACACTCCTGGAAGCCAGTGCAGCCGGAATCGGCACGTTCGGGCTGATAGGCCGTTAGGCCGTCCAGGGCACGGACGCCTCGGAGGACACGACTGCTCCGGAACTGACCCTCGAAACGTTGGAAGCAGACACAGAGTCTGGAACCCTCCGGGCGGAACGTGCAGAGAACTCGTACGTGGGGCCGATAGACGACGGTCAAGTAATTGGTATCGCCTTTCTCGACGGCGCTGGCGCCAGCGAAACCCAGGATCACGACGACGAGATCGTCGTTCACCTGTACGACCGCGAGGGCCGGTCGAAGGAACCTCTCAAGTGGAATCCCGGGGTATTACGAAAGCTTAAGTATTACTAGAATTTACGTATTACGAAGATTCAAGTAGTACGGTCGACTATCCGTCACGTATGAACGACGCCGAAGACGGAACCACCGTCGCCGTCACGAGCAAGGGACAGGCGACGATTCCCAAGAAGTTCCGCGACAGGCTCCGCATCGACACGCCCGGACGAATCCAGTTTATCGAAAACGAGCGGGGAGAGGTCGTGATCCGTCCAGTCAAGCGTCCGTCCGAGATTCGAGGCGCGCTCGCTTCGGGGGTCGACGAGGGGGAGAAGTCGGCCACGGAACTGCTCCGCGAGGAACGAAAGCGGGACGAAAAGAAAGCCGAAGAGAAGTTCGGTCGGTCAGGTCCGGATGAATGACTGTCGTCTTCGATGCCGAACCGCTCCTCGCCTTCTCGTTCGACGAACCCGGAGCCGTCGATGTCGAACACTGGCTCGACCGGGTGTACGACGGTGAACTGGACGGGTACGTCACGACCATAAACCTCGCTGAATTTCGGTATATCGCGACCCGCGAAACGTCGGCGGAGAAAGCCGACGCCCACATCGACGACCTCCGAGAGATGGGCGTGGCTGAATACGAGATCGACGACCTGTGGGAACTCGCGTCGGGTTTGAAAGCTTCGTACAGCCCGTCGCTCGGGGACGCGTACGCCGTCGCCGCCGCGAAAGAACTGGACGGCGAGCGGAACGTAACCCTTCTCGTGGGAGCGGACGACGACTACGACGCGTTCGAGGAAACGACGGAATTCGGACACCTGATCGAACGCTTCCGGGACGATCCGGCCAAACGCCGACCCGAGTGAGGCGAAGCCGACTGTGATGCGGTCCGATTCCGAATACGGATACCGCACCGTCAGCTACTGGTAGAGCGAGAGATGCTCTCACGCGAGGATGACCAGGCGAGGGCAGAGGAAGTTCGGACGGGTCGCCTCGTGCTCGTATCGCTCCGGATCCGCCCGACGGTACGCCTCGGTCGGCGTCAGTTCGAGAGCGCGACTGGGCGTCAGCGCCCGAGCTCGATGTCGACCGCGTCGCCCGGCGCGAGGCCGAACGCCTCGTCGCCCCGACCGCGGTTCACGTCGCACTCGACGGAGCCGTGGCTGCCGACCGTGACCAGCCGCTCGCCGGCGTCGACGGACGCGAACGACTCCCCGACGGGGACGCGCTCGCCGTTCACGACCACGGCGTCGCGCCCCCGGACGACCTCGCCGGGGACGTTCGTGATCGCGTTGCCGAAGTCGTCGACGACGAGCACCTCGCCGTCGACGGCGAGCGCCCGGCCCGTCGCGTCGTCCTCGCGGACGGTCGGCTCCGGGAACGCGAGGTCGACGAACTCGGCGGCGGGCGTCGCGGCCGAAAGCGTCTCCAGCGCGCCGACGCCGGCCTCGTGGACCTCGGCGGCGGCGGGGGCGAACACGTCCCGGCCGTGGAACGTCGCCGAGTCCGGGTTGTCGTACGCGTACGCGAACACCTCGACCGCGTCGTCGGGGTCGTCCCCACCGTCGGCGTCGTCGCCGGTTTCGTCCGCCGACGGGGAGGGGGACGCCGGCGACTCGGCCGCGATGCGGCGCGCGGCGGGGAGCAGCAGGCCGTTGTCGGGGCCGACGAGCGCGTGTTCGCCCGCGCGGACGACGAGCGCGGCGCGGTCGGTTCCGACGCCGGGGTCGACCACGGCGAGGTGGACCGCCGGCGGGAACCACGGGAGGACCTCGCGGAGCCAGAAGGCGGCCGCGCGCACGTCCTGCCGCGGGAAGTCGTGGGCGACGTCGACGAGGCGGGCGTCGGTCCGCCGGAGGAGCACCCCTCGCATCGCCGCGGGGTAGGGCGACCCGAAATCGGAGGCGAGCGTGATCACGGTCGTCACTCCGGATCGACGCCGTCGTCGCCGTTGGCGTCGGAGTCGGCGACCCGCTGGATGCGCTCGACGCCGCCGATCTCCGCGACGACCTCCACGACCGCCTCGGGGACGAGGCTCTGCCAGTCCTCGTCCTCGATCATCCGCTGGCGAAGCTCGGTCCCCTCCAGCACCTCCCGTCGGAACATCGGCGACTGGCGCACCTCGACGTCCGCCTCCGCGAACAGCTGGACGACGAGCGGGTTGTTCGAGTACGCCACGTCGAACGTCGGGCTCATGCTCTGGACGTGGCTCACCCAGACGGAGTTGCGTTCGAGGTCCTCGATGGGGACGACGTAGGTCGTGAGGTCGAACTCCGAGAGCGACTTCGTGAGCATCATGATGCGCTCGCCGGCGGTGAACGGGTTGCGCGTCGTGTGCGAGTCGCCCGCGCTCCCGATCCCCAACACGAGTTCGTCGACCTCCGAGGCGATCTCCTCGACCATGTGGTGGTGGCCGTTGTGGTACGGCTGGAACCGACCGATGTAGAACCCCCGCATACGGGACCTGTTCCGCGCGGTCATTTATAAAAACGACGAGAACACTCTTTCGATGAAATTAGCAGCGAGAGGGGTCGACACGTCAGTATGTGCTATTGTGACGGGGACGTCCGATGGGAGAAAGTATATCAGTTGCGCGACCCACCCTTTAGGTAGCGATATAGTTCTATGAGCAACGACATGGACAACGACGACAGCCTCCCGGAACAGGAGGCAGGCACGCCCGACCGTTCGAAGCGGTCAGACGAGGAGAGCACCGCGTCTGACGAGCGCTCCGACGGCGGCGCGGGTCCTGCGTCCGACCGGGGTGGGGTGGACTCCGAGTCGAACGAGCGGTCCGAGGGCGACGATTCGGCGGGCGGGCGGACGGTCGAGGGAGACGACGCGGCCGACGAAGGCGCGGACGACGGTTCCCTCTCCGACGACTCCGCAGCGGAGGGTGAAAAGGAGGAGACCTCGAACGAGCCGACGATCGACGACCTCGGCAGCGAGGTCGAGGTCACGGCCGATGTCGCGGACGAGGTCGACGAGGACGATCTCCTCGGCGGACTGCTGGTCGACTCGACCGCCGACATCGAGGTTCCCGACCGACTCGTCGACCAGGTCATCGGGCAGGAGCACGCCCGCGACGTCGTGATGAAGGCCGCGAAGCAGCGGCGACACGTGATGATGATCGGCTCGCCGGGGACGGGGAAGTCGATGCTCGCGAAAGCGATGGCGGAACTCCTCCCGAAAGAGGAGATGCAGGACGTGCTCGTCTACCACAACCCCGACGACGGCAACCGCCCGAAGGTGCGGACCGTCCCCGCGGGGAAGGGCGAGCAGATCGTCGAGGCGCACAAGGAGGAGGCCCGAAAGCGCAACCAGATGCGCTCGTTCCTCATGTGGATCATCATCGCGGTGGTCCTCGGGTACTCGCTCATCATCGCGGGGCAGATCCTGCTCGGCATCCTCGCGGCGGGTATCATCTACCTCGCGTTCCGCTACGGTAGCCGGAGCAGCGACGCGATGATCCCGAACCTCCTCGTGAACAACGCGGACACGACGACCGCGCCGTTCGAGGACTCGACGGGCGCGCACGCGGGCGCGCTGCTCGGCGACGTCCGCCACGACCCGTTCCAGTCCGGCGGGATGGAGACGCCCAGCCACGACCGCGTCGAACCCGGCGCGATCCACAAGGCGAACAAGGGCGTGCTCTTCATCGACGAGATCAACACGCTCGACATCCGCAGCCAGCAGCACCTGATGACCGCGATCCAGGAGGGCGAGTTCTCGATCACCGGTCAGTCCGAGCGCTCCTCGGGCGCGATGGTCCAGACCGAGCCCGTCCCGACGGACTTCATCATGATCGCGGCGGGCAACCTCGACGCGATGGAGAACATGCACCCCGCGCTCCGCAGCCGTATCAAGGGCTACGGGTACGAGGTGTACATGGACGACACGATCGAGGACACCCCGGAGATGCGCCGCAAGTACGCCCGGTTCGTCGCCCAGGAGGTCGCGAAGGACGGCCGCCTGCCCGACTTCACGGACGCGGCCGTCGAGGAGGTCATCCTCGAAGCCCGCCGCCGCGCCGGGCGGAAGGGTCACCTGACGCTCGAACTGCGCAACCTCGGCGGGCTCGTCCGCGTCGCGGGCGACATGGCCCGCGCCGAGGGCGCTGACCTCGTCACCCGCGAGCACGTGCTGCAGGCGAAGGGTCGCTCCCGCAGCATCGAACAGCAGCTCGCGGACGACTTCATCCAGCGCCGCAAGGACTACGAACTCTCGGTCAACGAGGGGTACGTCGTCGGACGCGTCAACGGCCTCGCCGTCATGGGACAGGACTCCGGCATCGTCCTGCCCGTCATGGCGGAGGTCACCCCCTCCCAGGGTCCCGGCGAGGTCATCGCGACCGGCCAGCTGAAGGAGATGGCGCAGGAGGCCGTCGACAACGTCTCCGCGATCATCAAGAAGTTCTCCGACGAGAACATCTCGGAGAAGGACATCCACATCCAGTTCGTCCAGGCCGGACAGGGCGGCGTCGACGGCGACTCCGCGTCCATCACGGTCGCGGCCGCGGTCATAAGCGCCCTCGAAGACGTCGGGGTGGCGCAGAACATCGCCATGACCGGCTCGCTGTCGGTCCGCGGCGACGTGCTCCCCGTCGGGGGCGTCACGCACAAGATCGAGGCCGCCGCGAAGGCCGGCATGAACACGGTCATCATCCCGAAGGCGAACATGCAGGACGTGATGATTGAGGACGAGTACAAGGAGATGATCGACATCGTCCCCGTCAGCCACATCAGCGAGGTGCTCGACGTCGCGCTCGAAGGCGAACCCGAGAAGGACTCGCTCGTCGACCGGCTCAAGAGCATCACCGGCACCGCGCTCGACGGCAAGAGCGTGAGCAAGAGCCCCGGCAGTCCCAGCCCGCAGTAGCCACAGATGGCCGACTGGGCGGCGTTCGCCGGCTTCGCGGGCGTCGTCCTCGGACTCCTCCTTCTCCTCGCGCGCGCGTCGCAGAGCGTCGTTCAGGGCGGCTCCACGGTTGGGGCCGACACGGACGCCGCCGACGGTTCGGCGTCGGGTGCCGGCGATTCGGCGACGGACACCAGCGACTCGACGACGTGCGCCGGTGACCCGGCGGTCGGCACCGGCGGGGCGACGACCGACGCCGACCCGCTCGCCCGCGAGGCGCCGACGTTCTCGACCGGCGCGCTGCTCCTGAACGTGGCGCTCTCGCAGGGGTTGTTCGGCGCGCTGTTGCTCGTCGGAGCGTGGTACGCGGAGATCCCCGCGTCGGCGCTCGGCGCGGGTCCCGGCGACGTCGGAGCGAACCCGCTCGGCCTCGGGGTCGCGCTCGGCGTCGCGCTTTACGCGCTGAACGAGGTCGGCGCGAGCGCCGGGGATCGCTGGGGTCTCGGACGGTCGGAGGAGCTTCGGCGCGCGCTCGCGCCGGACACGCTCTCCGGGTGGGCCGTGCTCCTGTTCGTCGTGTTGCCGGTCATCGCGGGCTTCGAGGAACTGCTGTTCCGCGGCGCGCTCGTCGGCGCGCTGAGCGTCGGCTTCGACGCGTCGCCGTGGCTCCTCGCTTTCTTCTCGTCCATCGCGTTCGCGCTCGGCCACGGCGCGCAGGGGCCGGCCGGCGTCGTCGTGACGGGCGTGCTGGGGTTCGCCCTCGCGGCGGCGTTCGTCGTCACCGGGAGCCTCCTCGTCGTCGTCGTCGCGCACTACCTCGTGAACGCGCTGGAGTTCGTCGTCCACGAGGGGCTCGGGATCGAGTGGGCGTCGTGACTCGGGCGCGGCGGACGCACGACCGGCGAACGCGGAAGCCCGGGGGCGTCTTCCGGTAGGTATGAAGCGCCGGACGCTACTCGTCGGTGCGGGCGCGCTCGGGACGGCCGCAGTCGGCGGGACCCTCGCGGCAGAACTGTTCCTCCCCGAGCGGTCGACCGCCGCCGCGGAGGGGTCGATTCCGCCGGACGCCGACGCGCTGAAGGAGGGATCGTTCGTCGGCAAGGACGGCCATCGGGTGTCGGGCACGGTCACCCTGTATCGCGACGGCGACGGTCACTTCCTCCGTTTCGAGGACTACGAGCAGACGCAGGGGCCGGACGTGTTCGTCTACGTGACCCCCGCGCCGGACCCCGACACGAGCGAGGAGATCGCCGAGGGACGCAAGGTGCTCATCGACGGCGGTGCGGACGGCGGCGAGAGCACGAAGGTCGGCACGTTCGTCCAGCGACTCCCCGAAGGCACCGATCCCGAGGGGTACGAAGGCGTCTCGATCTGGTGCGATCGGTTCGCCGTCCCGTTCGGCGCGGCGACGCTCGAACCGGTCTGAGACGACGGCGCGTCGCTCCCCCTCGCTCTTTGGCTATCCCGATCCCTCGATCTCCCGCAGCCGCGCCCGCACGTCGGACGGCGTCGCGCCCGACGCGCCCCGAACGCGGTGGTCGGGGACGAAGATCGGCACCGGGTTCTCCGAGAGCGCCGTCCGGACGGTCGCCAGATCGTCGTCGTCCTCGGCGTCGAGCCCCGCGAGGCGGGCCAGCCGCTCGACGGAGACGGTCTCGCCGCGCGGGACGTCGCGGAGGGCGTCGAGTGCCCGTCGGCGATCGGTCGGCACCGTCAGCGCGACGGACACGTCGTCGAAGCGGTCCGAAGCGCCGTCCAGGTAGTCGAACACGCGGTCGAGGAGCGCGTGCTCGGTCTCCGCGTCGTCCGGAACGTCCTCGGGGAAGGAGACGCTGATGACGCGCCCGCTCGCGATTCCGAGCTGCACCGCGCGACCCAGCGCCGACGACTCGCGCGCGTAGATTCCCGTGTCGTCCATACGCTAGTGTCGTCGATTTTCGCCCTTGAACCTGCCCCTCGGACGCAAGCCTTATGTCCAAATCAGCACAGTAGTGCACAACGATGAACGCTAATGAGGACTCAATGGCTCCGGCGGTCCGATCGATCCTCGCCGCCGCGAGAGAGCGCGACGGCGGCGACGAGCGGCTGTCGGCCGAGGCGCGGTCGCTGTCGGCGGCGTTCGCGGCGGCGGAGGCCGAGGGGCGCGTACCGGTCATCGCCGAGGTGAAGCCCACGAGTCCCACGACGGAGGGGACGCGCGAGGACGACCCCGTCGAACTGGCGAGGGCGATGGTCGCGGGCGGCGCGGCCGCGCTGTCGGTGCTGACCGAGCCGGACCACTTCGGCGGGTCGGCGGAGAACCTCCGGCGCGTCCGCGAGGCGGTCGACGTCCCCGTGCTCCGGAAGGACTTCCTCGTGCGCGAGGACCAGCTGGATCTCGTCGAGGCGGATCTCGTGTTGCTCATCGCGCGGTTCGTCGACGACCTCCCGGCGCTCGTCCGGGCGGCCGAGGCGCGCGGCTTCCAGGCGCTCGTCGAGGTGCACGACGAGGACGAACTCCGCGCGGCGCTCTCGGCCGGGGCGAGCATCGTCGGCGTGAACAACCGCGACCTGGCGCGGCTGACCGTCGACCTGGGGACGTTCGAACGCGTCGCGCCCCACGCCCCCGACGACGTCACCCTGATCGCCGAAAGCGGCGTGAAGACGCCCGCCGACGCGCGGCGGATGCGCGAGGCGGGTGCCGACGGTCTGCTCGTCGGCACCGCGATCATGGACGGGGACGCGCGGGCGAACACCGAACGGTTCACGGCCGCGGAGCGGCAGGGTGACGTATGAGCGCGAGCGACGGGAAGTTCGGCGACTACGGCGGCCAGTACGTCCCCGAGGCGCTGATGCCGGCCATCGAGGAGCTGACGGACGCCTACGAGCGGTACGTGCTCGAAAACGAGGACGGATTCGTCGACGAGTTCCGCCGGCGGCTCCGCGACTTCGGCGGCCGTCCGACGCCGCTTCAGCGCGCGGAGCGCCTCTCGGAGCGGTACGGCCGGGACGTGTACCTGAAGCGCGAGGACCTCGTCCACGGGGGCGCGCACAAGCTGAACAACGCGCTCGGACAGGCCCTCCTCGCGAAGTACATGGGCAAAGGGCGGATCATCGCGGAGACGGGGGCGGGCCAGCACGGTACCGCGACGGCGATGGCCTGCGCGCACCTCGGCATCGACTGCGAGGTGTACATGGGGACGCGCGACATCAACCGCCAGCGACCCAACGTGTTCCGGATGCGCCTCAACGGGGCCGAGGTGAACCCCGTCTCGGCCGGCCGCGGGACGCTCAAGGAGGCGATCAGCGAGACGATGCGCGACTGGGCGAAGAACGTCGAGGACACCCACTACGTCATCGGTTCGGTCGTCGGGCCGCACCCGTTCCCGAGCATGGTGCGGGACTTCCAAGCCGTCATCTCCGAGGAGGCGCGCGAGGGGATCCGCGAGGCGGCGGGCGGTCTCCCCGACAGCGTGCTCGCGTGCGCGGGCGGGGGGTCGAACACGATGGGCGCGTTCGCGCGGTTCGTGCCCGACGACGGCGTCGACCTCTACGCCGTCGAGGCCGGCGGGAGCGGCCTCGACGTCGACGAGGAGACGGGAATCGCGCCCAACTCGGCGTCGCTCACGACCGGCAGCGAGGGCGTCCTCCACGGCGCGCGGACGAAGCTCCTCCAGGACCGCCACGGGCAGATCATGGAGTCCCACAGCGTCTCCTCCGGCCTCGACTACGCCGGCGTCGGCCCCGAACTCGCCCACCTCGTCGACGAGGGGCGCGTCACCCCCGTGAACGTCGACGACGACGCGGCGCTGTCGGCGTTCCACCGACTCTCGCGGCTGGAGGGGATCATCCCGGCGCTCGAGACGGCCCACGCGTTCGGCTACCTCGAAGACGCCCACGAGGATCTCGGCGAGACGGTGATCGTGAACGTCTCCGGCCGCGGCGACAAGGACCTCGAATCGGTCGTCGAGGAGACGGCAAAGCGCGACATCGAGCACGCCCCCGACATGGACGTGTTCTCGGCCGGCGCGGGGGGGAGCCGATGAGCCGCATCCCGGAGGCGTTCGCCGACGGGCCGGCGTTCGTCCCCTACCTCGCCGTCGGCGACCCGGACTACGAGTCCTCGATCGAATACGTCGAGGCGCTCGCCCGCGGCGGGGCGGACGTGATCGAACTCGGCCTCCCCTTCTCGGAACCCGTCGCCGAGGGGCCGACGATCCAGAGCGCCGTCGTTCGATCCCTGGAGGCCGGAATGACTCCCGAGCGGTTCTTCGAATTCGTCGAGGAGCTGGACGTCGACGTCCCGCTCGTCTGCATGACCTACTACAACCTCATCTACCGCTTCGGCGACGAGGCGGGACCCGAGCCGTTCGTCCGCCGCGCCGCCGAGGTCGGCATCGACGGCTTCGTGGTGCCCGACCTCCCCGCGGAGGAGAGCGACCCGCTCCGGGAGGCGTGCGACGCGCACGACCGCGACCTGATCTTCATCGTCGCGCCGACGACGCGCGGCGAGCGCCTCGAACGGATCATGTCGCGGGTGTCGGGGTACGTCTACGTGCAGGCCCGTCTCGGCACCACCGGTGCGCGAACGGACGTGTCCGATCAGACCGACGCGAGCCTCGCCCGCCTCGCCGAGTGGGACGTGCCCAAGGCGGTCGGCTTCGGCATCTCGACGGGCGAGCACGCCGAGCGAATCGTCGCCGGGGGCGCGGACGGGATCATCGTCGGCAGCGCGCTGGTCGACATCGTGGCCGACGGCCACGAGCGCGGCGACGACGCGGGCGAGGTCGCCGCGAAGCTGGAGGGGAAAGCCGGAGAACTGAAGGAAGGAGCGGTCCGCGGAGCTCAGCGACGCGCGCCGCATCCGGAACGCACATAACCGAGCGTTGACACAGATTCACATACCATGACCACGGACGCAGGAACGGCGGCTCGACTCGAACGCATCTCGACGGACGGGCGATACCTCATCGTCCCGATGGACCACGGGATCACGCTGGGAGCCGTCACGGGCCTCAAGAACATCGAAGAGACGATCGACGCGGTGACGCGCGGCGGGGCGGACGCGGTGCTCACGCAGAAGGGCATCGCCCCGCGCGTCCACCCGTACAAGAACGACAAGGGGTACATCGTCCACCTGAACGCCTCGACCGTCATCGGCCCCGATTCGAACGACAAGCGCGTGACCGGCACCGTCGAGGACGCGATCCGGGCGGGCGCGGACGCCGTCTCCCTCCACCTCAACGTCGGCAGCACCCACGAACCGGAGCAGATCGAGGACCTCGCGCGCGTCACGTCGGACGCCCGCCGGTTCGGGATTCCCGTGCTGGCGATGACGTACGCCCGCGGCCCCGGCGTCGACGAGCACGACGCCGAGAGCCTCGGCCACGCCGTCCGCCTGGGGGAAGAGCTCGGCGCGGACGTGATCAAGACCGCCTACAGCGGCGACGCCGACAGCTTCCGCCACGTCGTCGAGTCGACGCGCCTCCCCGTGGTCATCGCGGGCGGCAGCCGCGGCACCGACCGGCGGACCATCGAGATGGTCCGCGGCGCGATGGACGCCGACGCGGCGGGCGCCTCGATGGGCCGAAGCATCTTCCAGCACGAACACCCCGAGGCCATCGCCCGCGCCGTATCGGCGGTCATCCACGACGACCGCGAGACCGACGAGGCGCTGGAGATCGCGGGCCTGTCGGCGCAGGCGTAGGCGGCGGCGTGGACGTACGCGTCACCGGACGGACTCCGCGGCGCGCGCCTCGACCGAACCGCCACTCGTCGGAATCGAACCGGGGCCGAGAGTTTTGTGCCGCCGCGACGATGGGGAGCCATGGCGTCAGTAACCTACGACTTCACGGACGAGACGGCGATCGTGACGGGCGGGTCGAGCGGCATCGGGCGCGAGGTGGCGCGGCGCTTCGGCGAGGCGGGCGCGACCGTCGTCGTCGCCGACGTCCGCGACGCGCCGAAGGACCTCGACGAGACGATCCCGACGCACGAGGCGATCCGCGAGGCCGGCGGCGAGGCCGAGTACGTCGAGACGGACGTCTCGGTGCCCGAGGAGATCGAGTCGGTCGTCGAGGCGGCCCGCGACTTCGGCGGCGTCGACGTGATGGTGAACAACGCGGCCGTCCAAATCCCCGGCCGGATGTTCGAGATCACGAGAGAGCAGTTCGACCGGATCCACGCCGTGAACGTCCGCGGCGTCTACTTCGGCGTTCGGGCGGCCGCGACGGACATGCTCGACCGCGACGACCCGGGGTGCATCGTCAACACCGCATCGATCAGTTCGAACCTCGCGCAGAAGGGGCAGGTGCAGTACGACTCGACGAAGGGGGCGGTGCGGATGATCACCCGCGGGTCGGCGCTCGAACTGTCCGAACACGAAATTCGCGTCAACGCCGTCGCGCCCGGCCAGATCGCCACCGAGTTCGCCGAGGGGTGGACCGAGGAGGCGGAAGAGAAGGGCGCGCGGGGCGAACTCCTGAAACCCATCCCCCTCGGCCGGGCGGGGACGCCCGAGGACGTCGCCGGCGCGGCGCTCTTTCTCGCGAGCGACGACGCGCGGTACGTGACGGGCGAACTGCTGCACGTCGACGGCGGCTGGCAGATCTGCTGACCCGGCGCGGTTCGGCCGGTTCGACCGGCGGCTCCACGATCCGGCTCGCCGCGCTCACCCGCCTCCTTTTATCATCTTGATCCGGTCGACGCCCAGCTCGGAAATCGACTCGTCGAAGAGGTGATCGCCACGCTGCCGCTGGGCCACCACGAGTTTGCGTTCGAGCGTCCCATCGTCGCGCGCGGCGTCGAGGGCGGCGGCCAGCTCCCGCTCGTCGTCGGCCGACGCCTCCGAGAACGCCTCGATCACGGCGTCGACCCACTCGTCGGAGAGCGCCCGCCCGTGCGCCGTCATCGGCAGGTCCTCCGCCGTGACCTCGCGGTCGCCGGGGTGTTCGATCGACACGACGAGGACGTACGCGCCGGTGTCCGGGTCGCGCTCCACGTCGGGGAGTTCGAAGCCGCCCGCGCCGTCGCCGACTCCGGCACCTCCGACGTCGCCGACGTTCCCGCCCTCTTCGACGTCGTCGGCGAGGAGCACCTCGGGGACGTACGGGCTGTCGATGGTGACGGTCAGCCCTCGGTCGCGGGCGAGCAGACACAGGGACGCCGGCGTGTCGGCGATGTAGTCGGTCGGGCTGTCGGTGTCGGCGGTCACGGTCTCGTCGTGGTATCCGAGGAGCGTCCCGAGCCCGTCCGCGACCCCCGACACGTCGGCGGCGAGGATCGCCGCGCAGACGCCGGCGATCGCCTCCATGTACGGGTTGTTCACCTCCGCCAGCGCCTCGCGGTAGTTCGAAAGCAGGTCGTCCGCGCGGTCGTCGTCGAGGACGATCGCGGCGCGGAGCGTCGCGGTGTAGTACCGCGTGTGGTTGTCGTCGTACGGCGGGCCGGCGAACTCGTCGAGGTACGCGTCGTCCATCGCGAGCGTCTCGGTCGCGGCCTCGGCGAGGAGGTCGTCGTCGCGGGCGAGTTGCGCCGTGATCATCGCCCGGAGCAGCACCGCCGGGTCACTTTCCCTGTCGACCTTGTCTCGCGTGTCCGGCGGGGCGCGGGCCTCGCGGACGCTTTCGAGGTAGTACCGCCCCGCCTCGGCGTACGCCTCCCTGGCCTTCTTGCCGTCGCCGAGGAGCGCGTGAGATCCCGCGAGCGTTCTGTAGCGATTCGCGAGCGCGAACCAGTGTCTGGATATCGCGTGATCCTCGATTTTTCCCTCCTCTCGCCAGAGGTGGTTTTTTTCAATGTTCTCGCGGTACCGCGAGATCAGGTCGTTCAGTCTTTTTTCCGAGAATCTCATTGTGTCACCTCATCCGTTTTTACTATCGTTACGCCATCTAGGTCAAGATCAGGGTCTGAAAGCCCTGCGGTGATCGTCGAATCCGATTTCGAATCTTGAACGACGACCGCCTCTTTCCGATAATTACCGTTCTGGATGGCTAACTCTAGATCGTCTGGGACATCGGCTCCCTTTTCGAGTAGTTCTTTTTCGAACGCGTCCTCGATCCACCTGTCTGACATCTGCGTTGCCTTCGAACCGTCGTCTAGCGTCCGCTCTGAACTGAATTTGTTTTTGCCGATCGGTTCCGACGATCGGGTGAATTTGACTTCGACGATGACGTATTCGCCGGTCTGCGTGTCCTTGGCGATGAGATCGATCCCGGGATCAGAACCGCGTTTGTCGGCGAAGACGACCTCCTGATTCTTCCGGTCTTTGATGAGCGCGGGCGCAATGTCTTCCTCGACGACGTCCCGCCCGATCTCGCTGCTGGACCGATCTTTGAGGTCGTCGGCCGAGTCGATCCGGTCGCTCCGCGAGACGTAGAATCCCTCACCGTCTTCCGGATAGTTAAATTCGAGGTCGACGCCGTCGCGCTCGCCACGGACGACGACTCCGCTCGCGGTTCGCGTCACTTCGGCAGCGCTATCGAGGTCGTTGAGGACGCCGCCGAGATCTTCTCCGGCCAGCGAACGAACGAGTTCGTCTTGTTGTCCGCTGAGTTCGGATAGCCGACGTCGATCGACATCGGACGCTCTCTGCAGCGCCGTGGTCTGCTGTGTCTCCGGCAGTTCGAGTAATCGACCGCTGAGACGCCGGTCCCGCGAAACCGGTCGTCCCCGTTCGAACTCCCGACGCATCCGCCACGTTCAAGCCGTCCCCCCGAGTGCCACCGATAATGACACGCAGCGTGTGGCTGAAGGCCGACGACGCGGTCGGCGACTGGGACGCGCGGAAAAAGCGGATCACCGCCGGGCTCGAAGCCGGCGTCGACTGGGTGCTCGTCGACGAAGAGGACGTGGCGCGCGTCCGCGAACTGGGCGACGTGAAGGTCGCCGCGTTCCTCGCGGGCACGGACGCGCATGTCATCGACGCGGAGGAAGCGGACGAAAAAGAGGAGGGCGAGGCCGCGGACGCTTACGTCGTCGGCAAGGACGGCGAGGGCGACGGGACGATCGACCTCCCCTCGGACTTCTCGGGGTCGGCCGACCTCACGACTCTCCGGCGCTACGACAACCGGGCGCAGGGATCGTACGTCCGCATCCGCGGCAAGGCGTACGAGACGTTCGCCGAGGAGGCCGCCGTCGACGCCGAGTACACGATCGTGGTCGGCGAGGACTGGAAGATCATCCCGCTCGAGAACCTCATCGCCCGCATCGGCGAGGAGACCGACCTGATCGCGGGGGTGACGACCGCAGACGAGGCGCAGACGGCGTTCGAGACGCTCGAACTCGGCGCGGACGGCGTTCTGCTCGACACCGACGACCCCGACGAGATCAGACGGACCGTCGGGGTCCGCGACGCGACGGAGCGGGAGAAACTCGACCTCCGCTGGGCCGAGGTGACGGCCGTCGAGCGAACGGGCATGGCCGACCGCGTCTGCGTCGACACCGGGTCGATCCTCGAACACAACGAGGGGATGCTCGTCGGGAGCCTGGGCCGCGGCCTCTTTTTCGTCCACGCGGAGACCGCGGAGTCGCCGTACGTCGCCTCCCGACCCTTCCGGGTGAACGCGGGCGCGGTCCACGCCTACGTCCGCACGCCCGGCGGCGGGACGAAGTACCTCTCGGAGCTGAAAAGCGGCGACGAGGTTCAGGTCGTCGACACCGAGGGGCGAACCCGCGAGGCGATTGTCGGTCGCGTGAAGATCGAAAAGCGGCCGATGTTCCGCGTCGAAGCCGAGGTCGACGGCGACGCCGGCGGGGCCGAACGCGCCGACGGGGACGGGTCGGGCGATCGGATCGAAACCCTGCTCCAGAACGCGGAGACGATCAAGGTCGCGACGAGCGACGGCCGAAAGGCGGTGACGGATCTCCAGGTGGGCGACGAACTCCTCGTCTACTACGAGGACACCGCCCGGCACTTCGGCGAGGCGGTCGAAGAGAGCATCATCGAAAAGTAAGTCCGAGCGAGGCGGTCGAAAGCCGGGGCGATCCGGCGAATCGCCGGGTCGATCACTCGGCGGCGCGCGGTTCCTCCTCGGAGGGGGCGCGGTCGAGCCGCGCCGTACACCACTGACAGAAGTCCAGGTCCGGATCCACCTCGCGCCCGCAGTGGGGGCACGACTCGCCGTCCGACGAGCCGGCGTCGCCGCGGGGCGCGCCGTCCCTCGCGATCGTGTACGCGTCGAGCGCGCTGAGGAAGAAGGCGACGACGGTCGCGACCATCGCCTCCACGGGGAGATCCTCCGCGCCCTCGATCGTCGTCGGATCGGCGACGGCGGTCGTTATCGCCATCGCGGTGCCGATGATCACGAGAAACCACAGCGCGGCGCGTCGCCACCGCCGGAGATAGACGTGGCCGGCTCCCGCGACGAGAAGCGCCAGCGCGGCGGCCAGCCACGGACGATTGCGTCCCATCATCCCACCCTTGTCGGTGACGGCTACTGAACTTTCTGACTCGCCGGCACGGTCAGGAGAGCCTGTCGATCAGCGACGCGAGCGTCGCGAGGTCGTACTGCCCCGGCGCGGTCGCCCGCGCGGGCTCGACCGGCGCGTACCCGATCTTCGACCCGTAGATCGGCGCGACGGCCCGCGTGTGCCGCCCCGCCTCGCCCATCGCCATCGTCGCCACGCGCTCGCCCGCCGCGGTCGCGTCGTGGGTCGCGGAGAGCAGCGCGAGCGCGTCCGCGCGGTCGGTCGCGGTGACCGCGAGTTTACCGACGTCGCCCGCGGCGGCCGCCGCGGCGAGCGACTCGCGGAGTTCCCCTCCGGGCGGCGTCGACTCGAAGTCGTGGACGGAGACGATCACCGCCGCCCCGTGGTCTCGGGCGCGGTCGCACAGGTCGGCGGCGCGGTCCGGCCCCGAACCGACGTCGTCGGGAGCGGTCCCCCGGAGGCTCGCCAGTTCGACGTCGATCGCCTCGACGGCGTCGAACGCGGCGGCGCGGGAGAGCGCGTCGAGCCGCCCCTCTCCGGCGGCCTCGCCGCCCTCCCAGACCGCGCGGTTCGTCGCGACGATCGGCAGTTCGCCGTCGTAGGCCGCGAGCGCGTCGAGTGGGTCGGTCGCGAGGTCCATCCGAAACTCGACGGCGTCGGCTCGCCCGCGCGCGGCTGGCTCCTCCGCGAGGTCCCCCGTGCTCGCCGCGAGGACGAACGAGTCGAAGTCCATGCGTGAGCCAACCGCCCCCGACGGGAAAACCGTTGCCCGTCGCGGCGGCGGGCGGTGGGGCGCGACGGGAGTCCCCGAGGAACCACGGCGCGGCGGTCGGCCGGCGCCGTCGTCCGCTCGTTTCCGTCCGTCTATCGGTTCGGACCGCTTCGATCCTCGACGGGGACGTGCTCCGCACGGTACCGGACCCGATCACCGCGACCCGTCGGCGCGTCCCGCTCGACCGAGTCGACCTCGTACAGCCGGATGCGACGCTCCTGCTTCGTGACGACCGGGAAGTCGTAGTGGACCGCGTCGTAACGCGGACGCTCCTCGCGACCGTCGACGAACGTCCGGTGGCGGTCGAGCCGCGCCTCGGCCCGCTCCCGGGAGCCGGCGGGGAGCCCGTCGAGGCGCGCTTCGAACGCCGAAACGAGTTCCGCGTCGAGTTCGTATCCCACCGAGTTGCGCGCCGCGAGCGCCGCCGCGACCCCCGTCGTCCCGGTGCCCGCGAAGGGATCGAGCACGGTGTCGTCGTACAGCGAGTACATCCTGATCAGCCGCAGCGGGAGTTCGACCGGGAACGCGGCGGAGCGCTCGCGGACCGCCGGATCCGAAAGCTCCTGCGCTTCGCCGCCGATCTCCCAGAGGTCCGAGAACCACTCGTTGCGCTCCTCCCAGAAGAACGCGCTCTCGTAGCGAGCCGGGTCGCCGGCGGGAAACGAGCGGGCGTCCCCCTTCCGAAAGAGCAGGACGTACTCGTGTTCGAGCGTGACGTAGGCGCTCGGCGGGAGCATGCCCGAACCCATGAACTTCGTGAGCCGGTTGGTCGGCTTCCGCCAGAGCACGTCGGGGAGCGACCGGAGGCCGCGCTCGCGGAAGGCGTCGACGATCCGGGCGTGGTTCGGGAACTGACGGAACTCGCCGTCGACGGAGCGCGTGGCGTCGCCGACGTTGACGCAGGCGATCCCGCCGGGCGCGAGCGCCCGGACGACCTCGTCCCAGACCGCGTCCAACTGGGCGTGCATTCGCTCGAAGGCACCCTCGGCGTCCCCCTCCGCGAGCGCCGTCGCGACCGCCGAATCCCGCGAGGCGAACAGGTCGTCCCACATCTCGATCATCGGATACGGCGGCGACGTGACCACCAGATCGACGGAGCCGTCGGCGACCGCGTCCATCTCGGCGGCGTCGCCGACTCGGAGGGCGTGCTGCGTCTGCATCGTTCGCCTCTGGGTGCGCCCCCCATTAGTGTCTTTTGTCCAAAATTTCTCCCGCCGAACGAACTCGCGTCGGAGCGTCGGTCGCGTCGAACCGGTGCGTTCTTTCGCCGACGACGTGAGAATCGTCGTGTGATCGGGAGAGCGAACGGCGTGCGCGTCGACTGGCGGGCGAGCCTCAGCACCGTCGGCACGATCCAAAAGTGGAGCGCCGTGCTGCTCGTCCTCCCGCTTTTCGTCGCGGTCGTCGACGGGGAGGACGTCGCTCCCTTCCTCGCCACCGCCGCCGTCGCGGTGTCTCTGGGCGTGTCGCTGGAGCGACTCGATCCCGAGCCGGATCTCGGCGGTCGCGAGGCGTTCCTGATGGTGTCGCTCACGTGGCTGTCGCTCGCGCTCGTCGGCGCGATCCCGTTCGTCCTCGCGGGCAACGGCACGCTCGCGAACCCGGTGAACGCGCTGTTCGAGAGCATGAGCGGCGTGACGACCACCGGCGCCACCGTCGTGCTCGACTTCGACGCCCACTCCCGCGCGGCCATGCTGTGGCGCTCGCAGCTCCAGTGGCTCGGCGGGCTCTCCATCCTCGTGCTCGCCGTCGCCGTCCTCAGCACGCTCTCGTACGGCGGCGCACAGCTGATGGAGACCGAGACGCAGACGAAGGATCTCCACAAGCTGACGCCGCGCATCGCCGAGACGGCCCGCCTCCTCGGGAAGCTGTACCTCGGGTTGACGCTCGCCGCGATCGCGTTCCTCTACGGGCTTCGCGTGGTCGGCCTCGCGCCCGAGATGACGCTCTTCGACGCGGTCGCACACGCGTTCACGTCGGTCTCGACGAGCGGTTACTCGCCGCGCGCAGACAGCATCGCCGCCTTCTCGCCCGCCGTCCAGTGGGCCACGATCCCCCTGATGGCGGTCGGCGCGACGAACTTCGTCCTCCTGTACAACGTCACGCAGGGGCGGTGGCGGCGGCTGGTCGACAACGAGGAGTTCCGCTTTTACCTCGGGATCCTCGGCTTCTTCACCGTCGTCGTGGCGGGACTGCTCGTCGCCGACCCGAATCAGGAGGCGTTGACCGCGGAGGAGATCGTCCGCCACTCGCTGTTTCAGGTGACCTCGATCGTGACGACGACCGGGTACGCGAGCGCCGACTTCGACGCGTGGTCGCCGGCGGCGAAGAACGTCCTCTTTCTCTGTATGTTCATCGGGGGGATGGCCGGGAGCACGACCTGCTCGATCAAGGCGCTGCGCTGGCTCGTCGCGCTCAAGGCGTTCCGCCGGATGCTCTTTACCACCGTTCACCCGCAGGCGATCCGGCCGCTCCGGCTGAGCGGCGAGGTCGTCGACGAGGACTCGATCCACCAGATCTACGCGTACACCCTCCTCAGCGTCGTCATCTTCTTTCTCGCGACGATATTCGTCGTCGCCGACGGCGCTCGCGCCGGATTGGGGCTCACGGAGTTCGAGGCGATGAGCGCCGCCGCGGCGACGTTTCTCAACATCGGGCCGGCGTTCGGCGTCGCCGGGCCGTTCGCCAGCTTCACCGACTTCCCCGCGAGCACGAAGCTCGTCATGACGCTCCTGATGTGGATCGGCCGCATCGAGATCATCCCGGTGCTAGTGCTCTTCACGCGGGCGTACTGGTGGAGTTGAAGAAAAAGACTCGCCTCCGCGGGTCGTTACGCGACGCCGAGGCCCTCTTCGGCTTCGAGGAGTTCGTGGTACCGGTTGCGGATGGTGACCTCGCTGATGTCCGCGACCTCGCTGACGGCGGCCTGCGTCGTCTTCTCGTTGGTGAGGAGGGCCGCGGCGTAGACGGCGGCCGCGGCGAGCCCGACCGGGCTCTTCCCGCTGTGGACGCCCTTCTGTTTCGCGTTGCGGAGGAGCTGGCGCGCGCGGTGTTCCGCCTCGTCGGAGAGGCCGAGCGAGGAGGCAAAGCGGGGGACGTACTGCTCGGGGTCCGCGGGCTGTACTTCGAGCGAGAGCTCGCGGACGACGTAGCGATAGGTCCGGGCGACCTCGCTCTTTTCGACGCGTGAGACGTCAGTGATCTCGTCGAGGCTGCGCGGGACGCCGGCCATCCGCGCCGCGGCGTACACGCAGGCGGTCGCGACGCCCTCGATCGAGCGCCCCGGCAGGAGCCCGTCGTTGAGCGCGCGGCGGTAGATGACGCTTGCGGTCTCGCGGACGTTCTCGGGCAGCCCGAGCGCGCTCGCCATCCGGTCGATCTCCCCCAGCGCCTGCTTCAAGTTCCGCTCCTTCGAGTCGCGCGTGCGGAACCGCTCGTTCCACTTGCGGAGTCGCTGCATCTTCTGGCGCTGGCGCGAGCCGAGGGAGTTGCCGTAGGCGTCCTTGTTCCGCCAGTCGATGTTCGTCGACAGGCCCTTGTCGTGCATCGTGTTCGTCGTCGGCGCGCCCACGCGGGACTTCTGGTCCTTTTCGCTCGCGTTGAACGCTCGCCACTCTGGGCCGCGGTCGACCGAGTCCTCCTCGACGACGAGCCCGCAGTCGGCGCAGACCGTCTCGCCGCGCCCCTCGTCGGCGATGACGTGACCGCCGCATTCGGGACAGCGCAGCGCCTCGCTGGGGCCGGACTCTCGCTCCGTCGGTCGGGTTCGTGTGTGCGTCTTTTCACTCATAGATGGGACGGCGGTGCTGCCGGGGGCGAAAAAGCCTGAAAAACCCGGAAGCGGTCCTTGGACGGAAGACGGGCGAAAGGTATTTAAATCGTTTGGTGTCTTGCGCGAGTTCCGTCGAATCGAGCGTCGAAACGTCGGAATTTGATTTGAGATGGTAGAAATTAAATATACGACAGGTCGGGGAGGGTATTTGCGTGTGCAGGTCCGTCGGGGAACATGGACGGCAGTTCCCGGATCGCGTCGTTGGCACCGAGCGCGACCGCAACGCTGGTCGCGATGGGCGCGGCGGACGCGCTGGTCGGCGTGACGGCCCACTGCGGGGCGGATCGCCCGGTCGTCGGCGGGTGGCTGAACCCCGAGTACGACCGCCTGGCGGCCCTCGAACCCGACGTCGTCTGCACCTGCGACGCCCTGCAGGCGGAGATCCGAGACGAGTTGCGGGCGCGGGGCTACCGGGTCCACCACGCCGAACCGACGACGCTCGACGAGGCGATCGACTCGTTCGCGGCGCTGGGTCGCGCGGTCGGACGGGCCGAAGCGGGCGAACGACTGGCCGACGAGTCGCGCGAGCGGCTCGACCGCATCGCGTCGCGCGTCGCCGGTCGCCCGCGACCGACCGTCTACTGCGAGGAGTGGTCAGACCCGCCGATGGCCGCCGGCAACTGGGTGCCGGACGCCGTCGCCGCCGCCGGCGGCGCGTACCCGTTCGTCGAGGCCGGCGAGCGATCCCGGGAAGTGTCCGCCGGGGAGGTCGAAGCCGCGGCCCCGGCGTACGTCGTCCTCCACGTCTGCGGCCGCGGCGACCGCGTCGACCCCGAAACGGTCCGAGAGCGGGGGTGGGACCTCGACGCCGAGGTGCGCGTCTTCGACGATTCCCTCCTGAACCAGCCGAGCCCGCGGCTCGTCGACGGCGTCGCCGCGCTCGCCGAACTGCTGCACGGCGGCGCGGCGCGCGAGGGCGGGACCGATCCGACAGAGCGATAGTCCTCCGCCGGGGATCGGCCGGTATGCGAGTCGGCGTCGGCAGCGGCAACCCGGTGAAGCGGCGCGCGGTCGAGTCGGTCCTCGGCGAGGCGACCGTCGAGGCCGTCCCGGTCGAGTCGGGCGTGAGCGAGCAGCCGTTCGGTCACGCCGAGACGGTCGCCGGCGCGGAGAACCGTGCCCGGCGCGTCCTCGGCGCGGGCGCGTACGACTACGGCGTCGGGGTCGAGGGCGGCGTCGCCGCGTTTCCGCGCGAACCGGCGGCCGATCGGCCCGCGTCCGACGCCGCGGCCGGACTCGGGAGCGCGGTCGGCTTCGACGCCCCCGACGGCCTCTTTCTCGTCATGTGGGCCGCCGTCACCGACGGCGAACGCGTCGGTCTCGGGGCGGGACCGAGCCTCGAACTCCCCGCGCCGATCGCCGACCGGGTCCGCGAGGGCGAGGAACTGGGCCCGGTGATGGACGACGCGCTCGGGACGACCGACGTGGCGAAAAAACGGGGCGCGGCGGGCGCGCTCACCGGCGGGCGGATCGACAGGGAGTCGGCGCTCGCCGCGGCCGTCGCCGGCGCGTTCGGGCCGTTCGCGACCGATCTGTACGACTGAGGGCGGGTCCTCACTCCTCGACGACGACGCCGTCGTCCTTCGCGTTCGGCGCGCCGACGACGAACACCTCCCCGGCCGCCGTCGCCGTCAACTTCCGTTCCGCCTCGGGCGGGACCACGATCACCTCGCCGGGGCCGGCCTCGAACGTCTCGTCGTCGACGGTCACCTCGAACCGGCCGCTGAGAACGTGGTACAGCTCCTCCTGTTCCCGCTGATAGTGCCGGTTGCTCGACTCGCCGGCCTCGTAGACCCAGACGTTCGGGCGCATCCGCTCCGGGCGCAGTTCGTAGCCGACGGCCTTCAGGGACGGCTCGGTCGCGTCGAGATCGCGGACCTCCACCTCGTCGAGGGTGACGCGCGAGTACATGCCGGACGGTTCGTCGGCGGCTCGAAAAATCGACGCCAACCGGCGATCCGCGCCGGTTCGCGGGTCGAAAGCGGGTCGAGGGGGTCGCGCCGACGGGCGGAAACCCGCCGACGAGATCGTCCGAACGGACCCCGTCGGCTCAGTCCTGCGTCGGCTCCGGCCGCTCGCGCACGTCCTTGCTCTCCTCGACCGCCTCCGTCAGCGAGACGTTCAGCGCGCCCATCGAGCCGACGCCGCCGATGACGGTGACGACGTTCTTCACCGCGTGGTCGAGGACGGCCGCGCCGATGGCGAGTTCCGGCGAAATCGGCGTCAGCGCGACGACGAGCACGGTGAACGCCGCCTCGTACAGTCCGATGCCGCCGGGCGAGAGCGGCAGCACCTTCGCGAGGTTGCCGACGCTGACGGCGAAGAAGCTCACCGCGACCAGGACCGTCGGGTCGAGCCGCACGCCGAGCGCGAGCAGGATCACGATCGCGGTGACCACGTCGAGCGCCCAGATGAGGAGGCTGCTGACGCCGATGCGGGTGAACGCCTCGCGGGTGCCCGCGGCGCGCTGGAGGTCGACCACGAATCGCTCCATGATCTTTGCGACGTACTCGGCGTACGAGTCGGAGCTGAGCCGACGGATGAGCGGACGGATGAAGCTCCGGTCGGTCCGAGCGCTCGCGACGATCCCCACGACCGCGACGATGGCGGCCACTCCGACGCCCGCGGCGACGAACGCGGCGATGCGGCCCGCCCGCCGGCTGACGTTCCCGACGGAGCCGCTGCCCGTGATGCCGGCGATGAGGTCCGCGGTGCCGCCCGTCGCCGTGATGCCGACGAGGACGATCCCCGCGAGACCGGCGAGCGACAGCAGGTCGAACACCCGCTCGGCCGCGAGCGAGGCGAAGCCGGAGGGGTACGGGATGCCGCGGCGCGCCTTCACGACGTAGGCGCGGACGGCGTCGCCCGCGCGGGCCGGAAAGACGAGGTTCCCCGTCTGGCTGATGAAGATCGCTCCCGTGAGGAAGCCGACCTTCTCGTAGAAGCCCATCTCGGTGAGGATGTCCCGGTACCGAATCCCCCTGAGCGGCCAGGAGACGAGATAGACCAGCGCGGCGAGGAGAACGAGCGCCGGATTCGCCCGGCTCATCTCGTCGAGAACCGCCCGCGGGTCGAGGTAGACGGTCATGAGCGCCAGCGCGACGAGCGTCAAGAGCAGGCCCGCGACCGCCGTCACCGTCGGGGTGATCCGCGGTTTCACCGACAGCTGCCACCACGCCCGGACGATCTGGCTCCCCATCCCGAACACGTCCCGGATGAGATCGACCTTCGTGTCGCCCTTCGGCTCCCATGTGACCGGGAACTCGGCGACGCGGAAGCCGTCGCGCTGCGCGCGGACGAGAAGCTCCGTGTCCCAGAACCAGTGGTCGTCCTCGACGTCGTGTTTGAGGAGGTCGAACGCCTCGCGGCTGATCGCCTTGAACCCGCACTGGTGGTCTCGGAGGTCGGAGCGGAGGACGAGCCGGACGAGCCCGTTGTAGGCCCTGCTCGGCACGCTTCGCTTCGGCGGTCGGTCGGCCTCGTTGCCGGGCATCCAGCGCGATCCGGTGGCGACGTCGTACTCGCCCGACCGGACGCGCTCGACCAGCTCTTCGAGGTGCGACATGTCCGTCGCGAGGTCGGTGTCGAAGTAGACGAGGGTGTCGCCGAGGGCGGACTCGAACGCGCGTTCGAGCGCGCCGCCGCGTCCGAGCCGCTCGTCGCTGTGGAAGTGGCGGACGCGGGAATCCGAAGCCGCCAGTCGATCCGCGATTTCCGGGGTCCGATCGTCGCAGCCGTCCTCGGCGACGATGACCTCGAAGGCGTTTTCGGGCAGGAAGTCGGCGAGCGTCTCGATCGTCGTTCGCACCGTCCCCTCGATGGTCCGCTCTTCGTTGTACGCGGGGAGGACGACGCTCACGTCGATCTTCGACGGATCGACGACGCGTTCCTCGGCCGAACTACTCATGGCCTATCGTTCCGGTAGGCAGACCTATGAAGGTTCTGACCGAGCGTTGCCACGATCCCCGCGAGCGCCGCTCTGGTGGCGATTGACAGCAGTTCCCACGCGCTAGGGAGTCGTACGTCCCCGCGCGTCGGGGAGCCGTCCTTCCTCCGTGCGTCGCGGAGTCCGCGCGGGTCGGATCGAGCGTTAGGTGACCGTACCCGATCCGACCGGCGACGGCGCGGCGACGCGCGTCGAGGGGTCGAAAATCGAAAGACTGCGGCGTGTTAACCGGCCGTACCAAATCCCCTATTACCCGAACCTCCCACTGGAGAGGTATGAGCGCGACCGCGACCACGACCGCGGCGACCGACCTCACGGAAAAACAAGAGCGCATCCTCCGGTACCTCCGCGAGAACGCGGGGACGCGAACGTACTTCAAGTCCCGGCTCATCGCCGACGACCTCGGCCTGACCGCGAAGGAGGTCGGCGCCAACATGCGCGCCATCCTCAACGGCGACTTCGACGTCACCGTCGAAAAGTGGGGGTACTCCTCCGGGACGACCTGGAAAGTCAGCGTTTGATTCGAAGCGTTCCGACCGCTTCTCCGATCCGACGTCGAGCGTCGGCTACGGATCGAACCGGATGAGCCGATCGGCGTCGGCCGCGAACTCGACCGCGTCGGGTCCGAACGAGTCGGCGTAGCGGATCAAGAGCGTGATCACGGACTCGGGGGCGACGACCGCGTACCCGTCCTCCCGGGTGAGTAGCCCGGCGTCGTCGAGTTCCGTCGCGTACGCGCTCACCGTCGCCCGGGACACGTCGAGCGCCGCCGCGAGATCGCTGCCGGTCGCGTCGGGGTCGCGGAGGAGTTCGACGAGCATCCCCCGCGGGGTGTTCCGCCGGAGATACCCGAGCGCGACCTGCTCGAACGCGGAGAATCGATCGGCCGGGAAGAACCGCCGGTAGTCGCCGTCGCGCCGCGACTCGATGACGCCGTCCGAGAGCAGGCGCCGGAGGTGGTGTTGCGTCTCGCCGGTGCCGAGCTTCAGGTCGTCGCGGATCTTCGAAAAGTGCGCGCCCGGGGTCGTTCCGAGGTAGCCGACGATGGCGTCGCGGACGTCGCTCCTGTTCCGCCCCTCGTCGCTGTCGTCGGAGCCGAGTCCGACGAGTGGGGTCGCGGCACCCAGCGCGGCGAATCGACGGAGCGTCGCCCGTTTCTCCTCGTCCACTCCCCGTGACATCTGTTCCAGGGTATGCGTCCGGGGAATAAAAGAGTTAGCTATTCGACTTCCCTGTCGAGTTCCGCCTCCTCTTCGTCGTCGTCAGCCGATGAATCGCCGGACGTCGCGGCGGAGGTGTCGTCGTCTCCGTCGCGAGCGGCGGGTTCGGAGGCGGGGGCGGCCGGTTCCTCCTCCGCCTCGTCGATGACCTCGTCCGCGCTCTTTATCTCGACGCCCTCGCCGGCCTTGATCGCCTCGGCTTCCTGTTCGAGCTGTTCGACGTCCATCTCCGCGGCCTCGTCGATCTGGCCGAGGATCTCCTCGATGTCGTCGAGGCCGAGCATCTCGCGCGTCTCGGCGTCGAACGTCTGGCTTTCGAGCCCTTCTGCCTCCTGGACGTCGCTGCCGGAGAGCTGTTTGCCGTAGCGGCCGACGAGCGAGGTGAGTTCCTGCGGCAGCACGAACGTGGTGGATTCGCCCTCGCCGATGTGCTGGAGCGTCTCCATGCCCTTTTCGATGATCGCGCGCTCGCCCATCGACTCGGCGGACTTCGCCCGCAGGACCGTCGAGATGGCGTCGCCCTGCGCTTCGAGGATCTGGCTCTGCTTTTCGCCCTGCGCGCGGATGATGTTCGACTGCTTTTCCCCTTCGGCCTTCTCGACGGCGCTGCGGCGTTCGCCCTGCGCTTCGAGGATCATCGCCCGACGCCGGCGTTCCGCGCTCGTCTGTTGCTCCATCGCCTGCTGGACGTCGGCGCTGGGGTTGACCTCGCGCACTTCGACGCTTTCGACGCGGATGCCCCACTCGTCGGTGGGTTCGTCGAGTTCGCGGCGGATGCGCGCGTTGATCTCCTGGCGCTTGTTGAGCGTGTCGTCGAGTTCCATGTCGCCGAGGACGGCGCGTAGCGTCGTCTGCGCGAGGTTCGACACCGCGGTCTTGTAGTGTTCGACCTCCAGGAACGCCTTCTTCGCGTCCATCACCTTGATGTAGACGACGGCGTCGGCGGTGACGGGCGAGTTGTCCCGCGTGATCGCCTCCTGTCGGGGCACGTCGAGCGTCTGGGTTCGCATGTCGAATGCGTACGTGCGGCTGACGAACGGCGGGACGAAGTTGATGCCGGGTTCGAGCAGCTTGCGGTACTCGCCGAAGACGGTCAACGCCCGCTTCTCGTACGCGTTGACGATCTCGACCATCGAGTAGACGACGACGATCGCGAGCAGCAGCAACAACAGCCCGACGGCTGCGGCGCCGATGCCGAGACCGGCCTGTAGTACGGGGGCCATAGTCGATCTTAGGATGTTGATATGATAAGGTTTGCCCACGCCCCGCCCGTCGGTCGCGACGGATCGAGCGACGCGCGCTCTATGCGCGCTCGGTCTCGCGTTCCCGTTCGCTCTCGTCTCCGGGACGTCGACCCCGCGCGAGTTCGCGGTCGATGTCGTCCTCGACGGACGAGAGCGCCTCGACGGTAACGACGTTGCCGCCGCCGGGGTCGACGACCATCACCTCGGTGCCCGCCGGGATCTCTCTCCCGACCGTCCGCGCGGCGTAGTAGGGGTTGAAGCCGCCGCCGTCGAGTTTGATCTCGCCCTCCGTCGGCGTCACGCGCTCCGTGACGCGGCCGGTTTTCCCCGTGAGCGAGTCGGAGTCGCTCGTCCGCCCGCTCCCCTTGCCGCCGTAGATGTCGAACTCGCGGTAGCCCCACAGGGCGAGGCCGCCGAACGCGAGCACGAGCACCGCGAGGAGGATCGGGCTGGCGAGCGTCCCGAGCGCCAGTCCGACGAGTCCCGCGGCGAGGAGCGCGACGCCGAGGACGATGAAGTGTGCGCCCGGCGCCAGCGCCTCCGCGAGCGACAACCCCAGGCCTGCGATGACCAAGAGGAGGGGGAGCGTCTCCGGTCGGAGGAGATCCGCTTGCAGAACCGTGAGAGTGAGTGACATGTTCGTGCCTTAGGAACGTATCCGATTAACCCTTTTCACGCCATCACGAAGAGGACGAACAGCGTCCCGAAGACGCCGAGGAGCACGAAGAACGCGTTTTCGATCGAGGGCGATCCGGGTTCTAAGGTCTGCTCGTCCGCCTTCCCGTCTTCGCCGACCTCGTCGACGCTGAACCGCCAATCGCCTCCCTCGTCGTCCTCGCTCGGTTCGTCCTCGCGGCCGGGGGACCGATCTGTCATACCGGAACGTAGGGCCGGGACGGTCAAAGGCCTACCGACGCGTCCGCCGGACGGTCGCCGCGCGGCGCGCCGACGCGACCCCCTCCGCGCGGCGACTCACTCCCGCGCGGCCCGGAGCACGTCGCCCTCGTAGATGACGCCGCGTTCGGCGTCGAGCGTGACGATCGCGCCGTCTTCGAGGTCGTCGGGGAGGGGCGCGCCGCTCACCATCGGCACGTCGAGTTCGCGGGCGACGAGCGCCGGGTAGCCCGTCATCCCCGGACGGGCGTCGACGATTCCGGCGAGCTTGGACGCGTCGCCGGCGAACTCGCCCTCGAAGTCGGCCGAGAGCGCGAGCAGCGCGCCCTCGGGGAGCGCCGAGAGGTCGCCGTCGGCGGATCGGTGGACGGGACCGGCGACGCGGCCGCCGACGATCTTCCGACCGGTCGCGACCGCCTCCGCGGCGACGTGCACCTTCAGCATGTTCGTCGAGTTGGTTCCCTCCAGCTCCGTCATCATGCCGGAGAGCACGACCACCGTGTCGCCGCTGCGGGCGACCCCGGCGTCCATCGCCGCGCTCACCGCGCCGTCGATGATGGCGTCGACGCCGTTGCTGTAGTCGGCGTACTGGGCGTTGACGCCCCACGACAGCGCGAGCTGGCGGCGGACGCGGTCGTTCGGCGTCGTCGCGACCACGGGGACGCCCGGTCGGAACTTCGCGGTTTTGCGGGCGGTGTAGCCGGACTCGCTCGCGGCCACGACCGCCGCCGCCCCGATGTCGCGGGCGAGATAGCGCGACGCGCGGGCGAGCGCTTCGGTCCGCGACCCCTCGCTCGCCGTGGGGACGCGCTGTTCGCGGTTCTCGTAGTACTCGCCGCTCGCTTCGACTTCGCGGACGATTCGGTCCATCGTCTCGACGACCCGAACCGGGTGGTCGCCGACGGCCGTCTCCGCGGAGAGCATGACCGCGTCGGTGCCGTCGAGGACGGCGTTCGCGACGTCCGAGGCTTCGGCCCGGGTCGGCCGGCGGGCGTGGACCATCGAGTCGAGCATCTCGGTCGCGGTGATGACCGGGACGCCCGCGTCGATGCACTTGCGGATGATCCGCTTTTGGACCATCGGCACGTCCTCCAGCGGGCACTCGACGCCGAGGTCGCCGCGGGCGACCATCACGCCGTAGGCGGCGTCGACGATGCCGTCGAGGTTCTCGACCGCGCCCGCGCGCTCGATCTTCGCGACGACGGGGATGTCGCCGCCGAACTCCTCCAGCGCGTCGCTGATGGCGTACACGTCGGCCCCGTTTCTGACGAAGCTCGCCGCGACGAAGTCGGCGTTCTTCTCCGCGGCGATGCGCAGCTCCTCGCGGTCCTTGTCGGTGATGAGGTCGATGTCGAGGTCGACGCCCGGCACGTTCACGCCCTTGCGGCCGCCGAGGGGGCCGCCGGAGTCGACCCGCGCGACCACCGCGTCGTCCTCGACGGCGCTGACGGTCGCCTCGATGCGCCCGTCGTCGAGGAGGATCGTGTCGCCGACCTCAGCGGCGTCGATCGGAAGGGAGAGGCCGACCTCCTCCGGCGTGGCCGTGTCGCCCACGGCGAACCTGACTTCGGACCCGGTTTCGAGGACGATCGGCTCGTCCAGCGGGGCGGTTCGGACCTCGGGACCCTGCAGGTCGACCATCGCGGCGAGCGGCGACTCGGTCGCCCCGTCGACGGCGCGGATGCGGTCGATGACCTCCGCGCGGTGTTCGGGACTGCCGTGGCTGGCGTTCAGCCGCGCGACCGACATCCCGGCGTCGGCGAGGGCGCGAATCGTCGCCCGGTCGTCCGAGGCGGGACCGAGCGTGCAGACGATCTTCGCGTTTCTCATGCGCGACCCTACGGCCGTCGCCTTGAAAAAGCCCGCCGATGGAACTCGCTTTCGAGTAACGGGCCCGCGCGGGTGAGAGACGGTCCCGAACCGAGCGCTCCGGAGCGAACGCCCCGCTCGGATTAAAGGAAGGGGTACGGCCGCGAAGCTGCGCGCCTCGGGAGGCGATCGAAGCCGGCCACAGCGTTTAGGCGAACGGCGGGCGACGCCACGACCATGGAGCACATCACCGACGCGGTCGTCGGCAAGCGGGTCGTGACCGCCGACGGCGACGAGGTGGGGAAGATCACCGCCGTCGAGGACGACAGGGCCATCCTGAAGGGCGAGACCGGCGTCTCGGCGGACATGGAGGCGAGCGTCTCCCCGGACGAGAACGACCGGCTCTCGCTGAACGCGGACCAGATCGAGTCCGTCGAGGACGACGTCGTCCGGCTCGCGGGCGACTTCTGATAGGGGTTGTCGTAGCCATCCGTACGTGGCGAGCGACGAGACTCGCGTGTTTCGAACCCTGTCGAGCGAATCTATGAACTTCTACGAGAACCCCTACGAGGCCGTGGCCCTCGGACGGGCACGGCGACCTCCCCCTACCGAACCTTCGTCCCGGGAGTCGCGTCGCCGTGGGTCGTCAGAATGTCCGCCTGCTCGCCCGCCGCGAGGAGCATCCCGTTCGACTCGACGCCGAACAGTTCGGCCTTTTCGAGGTTGGCGACGACGACCACGCGCTCGCCGACGAGGTCGTCGAGGTCGTGTAGCTGTTTGATGCCCGCGACGATCTGTCGCTCCTCGACGCCGATGTCCACCGTGAGCTTTGCGAGCTTGTCCGCGCCCTCGATCCCCTCGGCGGCGAGCACCTCGCCGACGCGCAGGTCGAGCGCCTGGAACTCGTCGAAGCTGATGCGCGACTCGGCGAGCGGTTCGAAGTCCCCGTCGTCCGCCGACGCGTCGGCTTCCTCGCGTTCTTCCGCTTCCTCGTCCGCCGTCGCCGCCGCGACGCGCGCTTCGAGCTTCTCGTTCAGCGCGTCGACGCGCTCGTCGGGGATCTTCTCGAACGGCTCCGTCGGCTCGCCGAACGAGCCCACCGGCGGTTCGAGGGCCGCGCCGAGGCCGGCCTCGTGGACCGAGCCGTCCTCGTTCAGGCCCTCCCAGAGGCGCTCGCACGTCCCGGGGGCGACCGGCTCGAAGAGCACGGCGATCGCCTTCGCGATCCCCACGCAGTCGTAGATCACCTGCGCGGCCCGCTCGGGTTCGTCGTCGGTGAGCTTCCACGGTTCGTTGCGCTGGATGTACTCGTTGCCGAACTGCGCGAGGCGGACGGCGGCCTCGCCGACCTTCCGGACCGAGTAGTCGTTCACGGCCTCGCCGAAGTCGGCGATCGCGCCCTCGACGCGCTCGCGCACCTCGTCGGAGACGCCCGCCACGTCCGCCGGCGCGCCCCCGTAGTTTCGGTGGGCGAAGAGGAGCGACCGGTAGACGAAGTTGCCGACGGTGCCGACGAGTTCGCCGTTGACGCGCTCCTGGAACTTCTCCCACGAGAAGTCCACGTCCTGCTGGAAGCCCCCGTTCGTGGCGATGTAGTACCGGAGGAGGTCCGGATCGAACCCCTCGTCGAGGTACTCGTCGGCCCAGACGGCCCGATCCCGGCTGGTGGAGAAGCCCTTGCCGCCGAGCGTGACGAACCCGCTCGCCATGACGGCGCGGGGTTCGTTGTAGCCGGCCGCGCGGAGCATCGCCGGCCAGAAGACGGTGTGGTGCTGGATGATGTCCCGACCGATGACGTGGACGATCTCGCCGCCGGACTCCGGACCGTCGGCGGAGCCGGAGGCGCTCTCGCCCTTCCACGCCGCCTCCCAGTCGTACACGTCGGCGCCGACGCGCTCCGTGTACTGCTTCGTCGAGGAGACGTACTCGATCGGGGCGTCGACCCAGACGTAGAGGACGAGGTCGTCCTCCCCGTCGACGGTTTCTTCCCGCGGGCTTCGCCCGCTCGAGTTGTCCGCGGAGCGACGCTCCGCGCTATCACCGTCTCCGTTTCGTTGCTCCTCCGGAGCAACGCCGTCCCCAGGATAGTCGATCCCCCACTCCATGTCGCGGGTGATACACCAGTCCTGCAGTTCGCCTTCGATCCACTCGCGGGGCTGGTTGCGGGCGTTCGCGGTGCCTTCGAGGCGGTCGATGAAGCCCTGCAGGTACCCCTGCAGCTCCGAGACGCGGAAGAACTTGTGCGTCCGCTCGCGGTACTCCGCGGGGTTGCCGGTGACGATCGAGACGGGATCCTCGACCTCGCCCGGTTCGAGGTGGCGCTGACAGCCCTCGTCGCACTCGTCGCCGCGGGCCTTCGCCCCGCAGTACGGGCAGGTCCCCTCGACGTAGCGGTCCGGGAGGTACTGGTCCGCCTCTGCGTCGTAGGCGACCATGATCTCCTTCTCGTAGACGTACCCCTCCTCGTCCAGCGTCCGGACGATCTCGCGGGTCAGTTCCGTGTTCGTCTCGTCGTGGGTGTGGCCGTAGTTGTCGAACTCGACTGAAAAGCGGGGGAACGTCTCCTCGTACGTCTCGTGCCAGCGGAGCGCGAACGTCTCGGGGTCCGTCCCCTCCTTCTCGGCGTTGACGGCGACGGGCGTGCCGTGCATGTCGGACCCGCTGACGAAGGCGGTCCGCTGGCCGAGCTTTCGGAGGGCGCGCGCGAACACGTCGCCCCCGACGTACGTCCGAAGGTGGCCGACGTGCAGGTCGCCGTTCGCGTACGGCAGCCCGCACGTCACCACCGCGTGGTTCTCCGTGGGAAAGTCCTCGTGGCTCATGTGGATGTGTATGCGTGGTTCATCGCGGATGCGGGCCTAAAGCCCGCTGGTTTTCCGTGGCGTCGCTCGCGGGAATCGGTGCGCGGCGGGGTTTCGCCGCCGTCGTCCGCGCCGGACCGCGTTACCGGCCGGCGGGTGCAGAACGGGTCCACCCGGCGCTAAAAGGAATACATCGGACGCATGCCGGGGGACGCTGCGTGGGTCACGTCCGAAGTGAGCCGTCGGAGGTACTTAAAAAGCGCGCCGACCGACGCGCGATCGCGGGGCGGCCCGGTGCGGATCGGCCCGGCGATCGACCGGCGCGGCTCACGCCAGCGCGGCGATCGCCTCGATCCCGGCGAGCGTCACGACCAATCGACCGACGCTGCCGAAGAACGTCGCCAGCGCGAACTTGACGTAGTCCTCCTCCAGGATCGCGAAGGCGTAGATGGAGATCGTGTCGGGGAACGCCGGCACGCACAGCGCGAGTCCGAGCCCGGCGTAGCCGTACTTCTGGGCGAGCCCCACCGTCTTCTTCTCCGACCACGCGATGACGTCGACCGGCAGCCGCTTGAGCGCCCGGATGATCGGTCCGGCCCGCTTCGCCTCCTGTCCGAGGTGGAACGCGAAGAGGCTCCCCGCGGCCTTCCCGACGCCGCTGACGAGGATGATGAGCGAAAGCGTCCCCCACTTTCCGAGGCCGAGGTTCAGCGGCGCGGCGAGGACGATCTCGCTCACGCCCGGGAGCGCGAAGGCGATGAGAAACGAGTAGACGAAGATGATGACGAGCCCGACCGGCCCCGTCGCGTGCTCGACGGCACTTTCGAGCCACCCGAGGCCGAAGACGCCGTCGACGACGAGGAGCAGGGACGGTGCGAACGACACTGTCCACAACTCTCCGCCCGGCTAACGTAAGCGTTGATGTTCGCCACCGGTCGGGTTTCGAGAACGTCGCGTCGACCGTCGATCGGAGGAGCATCGCGGAGACGCGACGCCGGCGCGTCGAGGTCCGCGGGCTCCTACGCCGGCGCGTCGAGATCCGCGAGGAACGCCGACAGCGTCTCGCGGGTGACGTGCGGCATGCAGACGACCCGCAGGTCGCCGCCAGCGGTGCGGGAGATCCGCCACCCGGCCTCGCGGAGCGAGCCGAAGAGGTCCTCGGGGAGCCGCGCCGCGACGAGCGGCAGTTCCGGCGACGCGGCGTCGAACCCGCGCGCTTCGAACGCCCGCGCGAGCCACCGGGCGTCGGCCATCGAAGACTCGAACTCCCGACGGTAGCCGTCGGGCCACAGCGCCTCCATCGCCGCCGCGGCGCTCGCGACGCCCGCGCCGCTTCTCGTCCCGGTGAGCGTCGCCTGCGACGTCGTCTCCAGGTACGGCGTGTCGACCGCCAGCGCGTCCATCGTCTCGCGCTCCCGGGCGAGAAACCCCCCCGCCGGAACCGCGGCCCGGCCGAGCTTGTGGGGGTCGATCGTCATCGTGTCGACGTCGGCGTGGTCGAAGTTCCACGCGAAGTCGGTGAAGGGGAGGGCGAACCCGCCCCACGCGGCGTCGACGTGCACGAGCGCGCCGACCTCGCGCGCCGCCTCGGCCAGCGCCGGGATCGGATCGACGCGGCCGTACTCGGTCGTCCCGGCGACGCCGACGACGAGCGCGGTGTCGCCGTCCGCGGCCGCCCGCACCGCGTCCGCGTCGGCGCGGTGCTCGTCGTCCACGGGCACCGTCCGGAGTTCGACGCCGAGCACGTCGGCCGCCTTGTGAACGCTGAAGTGGACGCTCTCGGGCGCGACGACGTTGTACGTCCGCGAGAGGTCCGCGCCGTCGCGGTCGCGCGCCCGGTTCCGGGCCGCGCGGACGGCCTGTACGTTCGCCTCGGTGCCGCCGCTCGTGACGTAGCCGTGCGGGTCCGACAGCCCCGCGACCTCGCCGAGGAGGGAGACGGCGCGGTCTTCCAGTTCCGCGACCCGCCGGTAGGTCGCCGGATCGCCGGGGTTCGTCGCGAGAAATCGCTCCGCCGCGTCGCGCGCCGCGGGGTGCGGTTCCGTGCACATAGAAGAGAGGACGCGGCGGAAATCCTGCGGCGCGGGACGCTGCATGTCACCCGCGTAGACGACCCGATCGCTTATCCGTTCCGTTCCCCGGCGGGCGGTCGCCTCGCGGCGTCGGGGCGGAACGCGGGATCGGTCTCAGCGGACCGAGTCGAGCAGCAGCCGCTGTTCCACCCGTTTTACCTCGTGTTGGACGTCGCGGACGGCGTCGATGTTCGCGCTGATCGAGCTGACGCCGCGGTCGACGAGGAACTGCGCCATCTTCGGCTTCGAGCCGGCCTGTCCGCAGATGCTCGTCTTCACGCCGCGTTCGCGGCAGGCGTCGATCGTCGAGCCGATCAGTTCGAGCACCGCGGGGTGGAGTTCGTCGAACCGGTCCGCGACGTTCTCGTTGTTTCGATCGACCGCAAGGGTGTACTGCGTGAGGTCGTTCGTCCCGAAGGAGGCGAAGGAGATGCCGGACTCCGCGAGCTCCTCGATGCAGAGCGCGCTCGCGGGGGTCTCGATCATCACGCCCCAGTCGCGCTTTTCGAGGTCGATGCCCGCATCGCGCATGAGCCGCTTCGCGCGCAGGACGTCCGACGCGTCGTTGACGAGCGGCAGCATGATCTCGACGTTGTCGTAGCCCATGTCGTACAGGCGGCGGAACGCCTCCAGCTCGTGTGCGAACACGTCGGGCGCGTCGAGGCTGCGGCGGATGCCGCGGTACCCGAGCATCGGGTTGTGCTCCGTCGGCTCGTTCTCGCCGCCGTCGAGTTCGCGGAACTCGTCGGTCGGGGCGTCGAGCGTCCGGACGCGGACGGGACGGGGGTAGAACTCCTCCGCGACGGTGCGGATCCCTTCGACGATCTCGTCGACGTAGGCGCGCTCGCCGTTGTCGGCGACGTACTGCTCAGGCGTCTTGCCGAGGGAAAGCACCATGTGCTCGATGCGGAGCAGGCCGACGCCGTCCGCGCCCGTCGCGGCCGCGCGCTCCGCGGCCTCCGGGATGGAGACGTTCACCTTCACCTCGGTCGCGGTCATCGGCTTGACCGGCGTCTTCGGGCGGACCTCCTCGACGGGTTCGCGCTCCTCCTTCCCGGTCGTCTCGTCGCCCTCGCGGATCGTCCCCTTGTCGCCGTCGAGCGTGACGACCTGCCCGTCCTGAAGCTCCCGGGTGGCGCTCCCGGTGCCGACGACCGCGGGGACGCCGAGTTCCCGGGAGACGATGGCGGCGTGGCTGGTCATGCCGCCCTCGTCCGTGATGATGCCGGCCGCGCGGCGCATCGCCGGCACCATGTCGGGCATCGTCATCTCGGTGACGATGACGTCGCCCTCCTGCACCTTGTCGAGCTGGTCGAGCTTCGTGACGACCCGAACCGCCCCCGAGACGATGCCGGGGCTCGCTCCGAGCCCGCGCAGGAGCACGTCGTCGCCGGAGGGGGACTGGGCCATCTCCGTGCCGCCGTTCGTCGCGACCGCGCCCTCCGACGCGTCGTCGCTCGCGTCCTCGATCTCGCCCGCGTCGCTGATCGTCGTGATCGGCCGCGACTGGAGCATGAAGATCTCCCCACCGGCGATGGCCCACTCGACGTCCTGCGGGTCGCCGTAGTGCGCCTCGACGCGCTCGCCGAGTTCGACGAGCCGCTCGATCTCGTCGGCCGAGAGCACCCGCGCCTCGCGTTGTTCCGCCGGCACGTCGCGCTCCACCGTCTCGCCCGTCTCGGCGTCTTTGACGTGCATCACCTTCTTGTCGGCGACGGTGACCTCCTGCGCGGTCGCGGTCTCGCGGTCGACGACGTAGTTGTCCGGGGAGACCGCGCCGGAGACCACGGCCTCGCCGAGCCCCCACGCGGCCTCGATGATGATCCGCGGCTCGCCCGTCGACGGGTGGCTCGTGAACATCACGCCGCTCTTTTCCGCGTCGACCATCCGCTGGACGACCACGGCGATGTCGACCTCGTCGTGCGAGAAGCCCTGTCGGTTCCGGTAGTAGATGGCCCGCTGGGAGAAGAGCGAGGCCCAGCACTCCTTGACCCGACGGAGGAGATCCTTCTCGGTCACGTTGAGGAACGTCTCCTGCTGGCCCGCGAAGGAGGCGTCGGGCAGGTCCTCGGCGGTCGCGGAGGAGCGCACCGCGACGAACGCCCCGCCGTCGGCCGCCGAATCCGAGTCGGGGTCCCCGTCGACGGAGCGGTACGCCTCGACGACCTCGTCGCGAACGTCCTCGGGCATCTCCGTTCCGAGGATGAGTTCGTGCGCGCGCTCGTGCGCCGCCGCGAGCGCGGCCGAGTCCTCCGAGTCGATGTCCACCGCCTCGAAGAGTTCGTCGTCGATACCGGACTCCTCGATGAACGCGCGGTACGTCCCGGCCGTCACGACGAATCCCGGCGGCACCGGGAGTCCCGCCGCCGTGAGTTCGCCGAGCGAGGCCGCTTTGCCGCCGACCGTCTCGAGGTCCGCGGCTCGAATGTCATCCAGCCATAATACAGCCATTGCGCATTCGGAGAGTCGACAAACGCGCTAAAGAAGCTTCCGACCGGCACGAGGATGAAAAATACTGACTCGAATTCGAGTAGTGTCTGTCTCACCTGTCACCGTTTCGACCGTTTACGGAACCTCGATGATCTCGTCGTCGCCGTCGGTCGGGACGGCGATCGACCCGTCGAGCGCCGTCGCCGCGCGGCCGCCGACCCGCACCGTCTCGCCGACGCGAACCCGAACGACGCTCGGACGGTCGACGAAGTGTCCTTGTTCGAACCGAAGCTCCTCGGGCATTCCCGTCGTCGCTCGACGCCCCGCGTCCGGTCCCCCGGGACCGCGCGCCGTCCCTCCCTCGTCCTCGAACGCGCCGACGTGTCGCAGGTACGCGCCGCACGCGCCGCTCGCCGTGCCCGTGGCGGGATCCTCGGGGACGCCGACGCCCGGCGCGAACGTCCGGGCGTGGAGCGTCGAGTCGGCGGAGAGCGCGTCGAAGGTGAACGCGTAGACGCCCGCCGCGTCGTGGTCGGCGGCCAGTCCGGCGACGGCGTCCAGATCGGGGTCCGCCGCGCCGAGGTGCTCGAGGAAGGTCACGGGGACGACGAGGAAGGGTAGCCCGGTCGAGGCCACCGCGGGCGGGAGCTCCGCGGCCGCGTCGGCGAGCGCGGTTCGGTCGACGCCGAGCGCCTCGGCCGTCCGGGCGAGGTCGAGGTCGACCTCGGTCACCGTCGGCTGCGCCTGCGTCATCCAGACGACGCCCTCCGTCGTCACCTCGACCGCGAGGTCGCCGACGGCGGTTTCAAGGGTGTGCGCCCCCGCCTCGATCCGCCCGTCGGCGCGGAGGTGCGCGTGGGCGGCGACCGTGGCGTGGCCGCAGAGGTCGACCTCTTGCGTCGGCGTGAAGTACCGGATGCGGCGGTCGGCGGAGTGCGACGGGAGCAGGAACGCGGTCTCGCTCGCGCCCAGTTCCCGGGCGATCGCCCCCATCTGGGACTCCGTGAGGCCGTCCGCATCCGGGACGACTCCGGCGGCGTTCCCGGCGAGCGGGTCGGCGGTGAACGCGTCGACGAGCAACGCGCGACGTGTCTCCATGGATCGGCGGTCGCGGCGAGCGCCTATCAAACTATGCGAACGCCCGACGCCGGAACGCGAGGTGCGGCGAATCGAGACTCCGTCGACGTTACGCTTCTTCTCCCGTCACTTCATCGCTCGACGTACGTCTATAATTATCACACCTCGCCACCGTTCTATTTTTATGATTTTATCTCTAGATAAAATTTAAGCAGTGTAAGAAATAGTCTCAGTCTGAGGTATACGATGAAACACAGCCTCAGCAGACGGACGTTCCTGGGCGCGACGGCTACGGCGATCGGCGGGACGGCGGCGCTGTCGGGTTCGGCGACGGCGCGGTCCGTCGGACTGCCCGTTTACTCGACGGACGACGTGAACGCCCGAACCGGCGCGGGGACCGGTTACGGCGTCATCGCGACCGTCGAACAGTACACGGGCGGGTACGTGATCGACGGCCCGGTCGACAACGACGGCTATCGCTGGTGGAAGTTCCGCTGGAACGGCGACGGCGACAACGGCCGCTTCGAGGGCTGGTCGGTCGAGGATTACACGGCGGCCGCGAACATGGCTTACCCCGCGACGGGCATCGTAACGTCCGTCTACGGCGAGGATCGCGGCAGCTACGTGCACAACGCCCTCGACATCGCCAACGACACCGGCACGCCGATCCTCGCGGCCCGCGAGGGAACCGTTTCCTACACCGGCTACGAGGCCGACGGCTGCGGGTACTACATCAAGGTCGATCACGAGAACGGCTACCAGACGCTGTACTGCCACCTCTCGGAGGTTCAGGCGTCCGACGGCCAGCGCGTCGGCCGCCACGAGCAGATCGGCGAGATGGGAAGCACCGGCAACTCGACCGGCCCCCACATCCACTTCGAGGTCGAGCAGAACGGGGTCGAACAGTACGTCCCCGGCGACTACGACGACGAGATCTACGCGAGAGCCGGCCTCGCGAAGAACTACGATCTCTCGGACTTCTGATCGTCCCGACGGTCCCCGCGTCTCGCGGCGGTCGACGGAGGACGGGACGTTCGTCGCCGTTCGGTCGTTCCCACCTTCGCGGTGATGACCGCTCAGTCGTCCCACCTTCGCGGCGGTCGCCGCTCAGTCGTCCGCCGGCGCGGTTTTCGGCTCCGCCGCCAACAAGCGGTCGAGCGCGTCGACCATCGCCTCGACGCTCGCGCGGGTGATGTCCGCGTCCGAGGAGGCGACCGTGACGGTCCGATCCCCGCGGGACATCTGGACCTCGACGGTGACGAGCGCGTCGGTCCCGCCGGTGATGGCGTCGACGTGGTAGGAGTCGAGCTGCGCGTCCGCGCTCGGCCCGAGCGCCGCCCGGACGGCTTCGACCGCGGCGTCGACGGGGCCGCTGCCGGTGCCGCTCGCCACCCGCTCCTCGCCGTCGACGAGCAGCCGGACGCTCGCGGTCGGGGTGCCGCCGCCGCTGGCCGCCGTGAGGTCGATCAGCTCGACCCGGCGGTCGCGCTCGCGACCCTGCACGTCCTCGGCGATCGCGAGCAGGTCGGCGTCCGTGACGCGCTTGCCGCGGTCGCCGAGCGCCTTCACGCGCTCGACGACGGCGGCGAGGTCCTCGTCCGTCGCGGAGACCCCGTGCTCGTCGAGCGCCGCCCGAACCCCCGCCCGCCCGGCGTGCTTGCCGAGGACGAGACGGCGCTCCCGCCCGACGGTCTCCGGCGGGTACGGCTCGTACATCGCGTCGTCCTTGAGCGTCCCGTCGGTGTGGATGCCGCTCTCGTGGGTGAACGCGTTCTGCCCGACGACGGCCTTGTTCGGCGGGAGGTCGACGCCCGTCGCGCGCGCGACGAGTTGACCGAGGTCGTGGAGCTCGTCCAGCTTCACGGTGTCGACCCCGTAGCAGTGGTGCAGCGCGACGGCGACCTCCTCCAGCGCGACGTTGCCGGCGCGCTCGCCGACGCCGTTCACCGTCGCGTGGACGAGATCGGCTCCGGCGGCGAGGCTGGCGTAGACGTTCGTCATCGCCAGCCCGAGGTCGTCGTGCGTGTGGGTGCTCGTCGGGCCGAGCGCCGCGAGCGTCGAGACGACCTCGTGGGTTCGCTCGGGTCCCGCGTGACCGACGGTGTCGGCGTAGCAGACGCGGTCCGCGCCGGCGTCGAACGCGGCGGCCATGAGCCGTTCGAGGAACCCCAGATCCGCGCGCGAGCCGTCCTCGCCGATGACCTCCACCCAGAGCCCGTGGTCGCGGGCGTACGCCACGAGTTCCGCGGTTTTTTCGATCACCTCGTCGCGGGTCGTGCCGACCTTGCGCTCGACGTGGCGGTCGCTCGCCGGCACGACGAGGTTCACGCCGTCCACGTCGCAGTCGAGCGCGAGGTCGACGTCGCCGCGCACGCCGCGGGTGAAACTGGTGACGGTCGCGTCGAGGTCGAGCGCCGTCACCCGCCGGATCGTCTCGCGCTCGCCGGAACCCGTGCAGGCGCTGCCGGCTTCGATCACGGAGACGTTCGCGCGGTCCAGCCTGCGGGCGATCTCGGCCTTCTCGGCCGGCGACAGCGAGACGCCCGGCGCTTGCTCGCCGTCTCTGAGCGTCGTGTCGAGAAGCTGTACGTCGGTATCAGAAGCGAATGCGTCGGGGAGACCCCCGAATAGCTCGGTCACGTCCTGATCGTGTTCCTGGTGTTCAGTTGTGCGGGAGAATTTCGCGGCCAGCCGAGTCGCCTCGGCTTACTCTATCCTCCGACGTCGGGGTGTGCTCCGACATGGTGATTCACCTCATGGCGGGTCGCCGGATAAAGGGGACGGTTCCGACAGAATTTGGCGTCCGATCGAGCGACGGCGTTTGGCGTCCGACCGATCGACGGAGTTTGACGTCGGATCGAAATCACTCCCGCAGCTCCACCACGTCCCCTTCGCGGACGCCGTCGGCCGCGCCGGCCGGCAGTTCGACGATCGCGTCCGCGGTCCCCCACGCGAGGTCGGCCCACGCGCGGAGCCGACGCTTGCGCGTGACCTCCCCCTCGACGAGCCAGAGGGCGTCGATGGGAAACGGGACGAACGCCATGTGGAGGCTCCGCGTCGCGGGCGCGTCGAAGCGGAAGACGAGCGCGCGGTCGTCGGCGAGCGAGCGGCGGAACATCAGCCCCCGCGCCTTCGCGAGGAGCGAGTCGGCCGTCTCCACCCGAGACGCGAGGACGCGCTCGGTTCCGTCGTGTCGGTGTACGAGACGCACGGCGACCTGTCGACGCGGGAGGATAAAAAACGTGAGCCGATCGACGCGAGGGTTCAAATCCCGCCTCGGCCAAGGGGTGGGCATGGAGAAGACGCCCACCGGCACGCCGGTCGGCGTGGACGACCCCGACGAGTTCGCGGGGCGCTGCGACCACCTCACCGGCGACGGCCGCTGCCGGTACGCGCTCCGGCACGCCGGCCACGACCCCGCCTTCGCGGCCGAACGCGCCGAGGACGACTACGACTGCGTCGCCGCGGACGAAAACTGCGACTGGCGCGACTGCCCACACTACCGATCGACGACGGACGGCCGCGAGTGCGTCCGCTGCGGCCTCGAAGAGGTCCGGATGGCCCACGAGCGCGCCCGCCCCCTGCTGGAGGAACACCACATCTCCTACGCGAGCGGCGACGGCGCGAGCCACGAGATCACCGTCTCGCTCTGTCGGTGGTGTCACGCCAAGATCCACAACTCCTTCGCGCGACTCGACGACGACGCCAGCCCCGACCCCGAGGCGGTCGCGGCGCGCGAGGAACGCCGGGGCAAGGAGATGGCAGAGTTCGGCTTCGCGTCCGCCGCGGAACGGTACGGCGACGGCAGACGCGAGGGACGGGACGACGAGCGCGATGGGCGGGGCGACGAACGGGAGTAACGGCGAGGTCGGCGATCCCGACCGCACTCTTATTGCGACGCGCTCCCATCCCCCTCTATGGCTTCGCTGATCCGCCGACTCGTCCGACTCGTGCGCGTCCTCGACGACGTTCGCAGCGTCGTCCGAGCGCTCAAACTGCTCCGTAAGCTCGTTCGCGGACTCAAGGGTGCGCGACCGACCGCCTGACGAGGTGCACCGCGACGTCGGCCGTCGAACCCCCTGACGGGTGACAATGCACGAACGCGCATACACTCGCCCGAGTTCGATTTCCTTTTGAGCCCGGGCGTGCAACGGTCGGCATGACCCGAATCGCCGTCATCGACAACCACGGGCAGTTCACCCACCTGGAGGGGCGCGCCCTCCGGGACGCCGGCGTGAACGCCGAGATCCTCGACAACGCGACGCCGCCGGAGGAGATCGACGCCGACGGGCTCGTCCTCTCGGGCGGGCCCGACATCGACCGCGCCGGCCGCTCCGGCGAGTACCTCGACCTCGACGTGCCGGTCCTCGGCATCTGTCTCGGCATGCAGGTCATCGCGCACGAACTCGGCGGCCGCGTCGGCGAGGGCGACTACGGCGGCTACGCCGACGTGACCGTCGAAGTCCTCGACGAGGACGACCCGCTCGTCGGCTCGCTCGCGCCGGAGACCCGCGTCTGGGCCAGCCACGCCGACGAGGTGAAGGAGCTACCTGACGGGTTCTCCCACACCGCGACGAGCGACGTGTGCGGCATCGAGGCCATGAGCGACGCCGAACGCGACCTCTACGGCGTCCAGTGGCACCCCGAAGTCGCGCACACCGAACGGGGGCAGGAAGTGTTCGAGAACTTCCTCGCCGTCTGCCGGTCGTAACCGTCCGTCGATCGGGACGCCGTCGGTCGTGCCCCGCCGACCGCGCCCGGCGCTCTCGGCGGGCTGACGCCCCGTCGCGGATCCGGATCGGCGCGACCGTCGGTTTCCGCCGGGTTTTACGACCTCCGGGGAGTAAGTGCAACCAGTGACCGTCACGCAAAGCAACCTCGCGGGACTCTCGCGGTTCATCTTCCGGGCCCCGCGGTGGTACGCGAGCCTCGCCTTCGCGCTCCTCATCGCCGCGATGGCCGGCGTCGCCGCGTTCGGCTTCGGGATCACGGAGCGGGCGTGGGTGTGGGAGGGCGTGTTCTTTCTCGGCAGGGACGCGTGGGAGGGGATCTTCTTCATCGGCATCCCCACGATCGTCGCCAGCTTCGCGACGACCGGCGTCGACCGCTTTCTCGGCGGACGGCTGACGCGCAACCGATCGTCGCTGCTCGCCCTCACCTGCGAGGTTGTCGTCGTCGCCGTCGTGACGGGCGCTGGCATCGTCGCCGCGCTCACGCCGCTCGGCCAGCGGTTCGTCTTCGACGCGCTCGTCGTCGCGCTCGCGTCCATCTTCGCGCTCCGACTGCTCGTCGTCATGGCGGTGTCGCGCTCGTCCCTGCTCGTCGCGAGCGTCCCGGCGAGCATTCAGACGGTCGCCTCGGCCGCGCTGCTCTTCGTCTACAGCGGCACGCTCCGCTATCTGGGGATCGACAGCGCGGCGATCGACGCGCACCTGCTCCCGTACCTCTCGCGGGCGGACCACGCCCCGCCGGTGCTGTCTTTCATCGGCCCGACCCACTTCGTCATGCTCGCCGTCACCTGCGCCCTGTACGCGGCCGCCGTGTACGTCTTTCTCGCCGTCATCGACCGGCCGTGGCGAAACAGCCTCGGCGTCTCCGTGCTCGATTTCATCAGGGGGTTCATCGGCCACATCGCCGAGGAGTCGCGCGAACTGGAGGACTTCTTCGAGCAGCTCGGCCAGCGCGCGGTCGTCCCCGTCACGGTGCTTGCGTTCCGCCGGGAGGACGGGACGGAGAAGGCGCGTTTCGTCCTGCCCATGATCCACCCCGGTCCGATGGGCGAGATCGGCGGCGGCAACTTCCCCGAGCGAGTCGCCCGGCGGGCCGACGGCCTCGCCTTCCCGCCGCACGCGACCGCGGGCCACGACTTCAACCTCGTCACAGAGCGCGAGGTCGACACGATCCTCGACGCGGTCGACGACGCGCACGACCGCATCGAGTACTCACCCGAGGCGACCCGCGAGGTGCAGGTCGAGTCGGGCGAGTCGACGATGCTGGGGCAGGGGTTCGGCGACGACGCGCTGCTCGTGTCGACGTTCGCGCCGGGCTGCGCGGACGACGTGGAGTACGCCGTCGGACTCACCGCCGCGGCCGAGGCGCGCACGGCCGGGCTCGACGACGTGCTCCTCGTCGACGCGCACAACTGCAACGACGGGCTCGACGGTCCGGACCTCGGGCATGTCACCCCCGGAAGCCGGCGCTCGTTCGACATGATCCGGACCGCCGGGCTGGCGGGCGAGGCGATCCGCGACGCGGACCGCGGACCTCTTCGGCTCGGCGTCGCGTGGGACCCGACGGCGTGGACGCCCCACGAGGGGATCGGTCCGCTCGGCATCCGTGTCGCCGTGACCGAAGTCGTGGGGCGGACGACCGCCTACGTCCTCGTCGACGGCAACAACATGGAACCGGGGCTGCGCGATCGCATCGTCGAGTCGCTGTGTCGCGCCGACGAACCCCGGGCGGAGCGCGCGAGAACCGGCGCGCCGCTCGCGACGGACGGGGCCGCGCCGACCGCGGTCGACGCCGCGGAGATCATGACGACCGACACGCACGTCGTCAACACCGTGAAAGCGGACAATCAGGTCGGGGCGGCGATCGACCACGACGACCTGATCGCGCTGGTCTGCGACCTCGTGGACGAGGCGCGCGCCGACCTCGAACCCGTCGACGCCGGAATCGCCGCGGAACGGGCCGACGTGACCGTCTTCGGCAACGACCGGACGGAGACGCTCGCGAGCCACGCGAACGTCGCCATCTCGATGGGCGGCGCGTTCGCCGCCGCCGTCATCTTCGCCGCGATGACGGTGAGCGTGCTGATCTTCTTTCTGGCGTAGCGAGCGCTTTTCTCACCTTCGCGGTGTTGACCGCTCAGTCGTTCCACCTTCGCGGCGACTGCCGCTCAGTCGTCTCCCGCCACCGCGGATCCCGTCCGTACGCCCGTCGCGTCCACGTCCCGCCAGGTGCCGCGGCGGAACCAGAGATACGCGATGACGCCGCCGGCGACGTTCGAGACGGCGAAGGCGATCCAGATTCCCGCGGAGCCGAGCGACGACGTGGCGACCCACGCGACCGGCAGGCGGACGACGCCGAGCATCGCGATGCTGATCGCGGCGGCGACGGCCGTCATGCCGACGCCGCGGAACCCGCCCGTGTACGCGTACATGACGCCGATGAAGCCGAACGTCGGCGCGACGTACTCGAGGAAGGTGACGCTCGCCTCGACGACGGCCGGATCGGTCGTGAACGCCGCGGAGATCGGCCGCGCGGCGAGCCAGATCGCGACGCCCGTCGCGGCGAGGAGGAGGAACATCACGCGCGAGGCGAATCCGTTCGTCTCCGCCACCCGGTCGAGGTTCCCCGCGCCGACGTTCTGCCCGGTCATCGTCTCGACGCCCTGCGAGAACGCGATCGCGGGGAGGAAGATGACGGAGAACACGCGCGTGCCGATGCCGTAGGCGGCGACGACCGTCGTCGGGAAGGCCGCGACGATCACGAGGAGCAGGTTGATAGACAGCGCCCGCCCCGTCCCCTCGATCGACGCGGGAACGCCGATTCGAAACAGCGTCCGGTAGTACGAAAGGTTCGGCCGCATCTCCCGCAGCGAGATCGTCACGCCGCGGGTGCCGCGGAACATGATCCACAGGCCGACGACGAACGCCGCCGCGCGGGAGACGATGGTGGCGGCCGCCGCGCCCTCGATGCCGAGTTCCGGGAACGGTCCCCACCCCATGATGAGAAACGGATCGAGCGCGATGTTGAGCACGACCGACCCGAGCATCACGAGCATGGGCGTGACCGTGTCGCCGTAGCCGCGCATCAGCGCGATGAACATGGCGAAGCCGAAGACGAACACCAGCCCCGGCGAGTACACCCGCATGTACCCGGTCGCGAGCGGCGCGATGTCGGGCGACGCGCCGAGCAGATCCACGAAGTCCGCGGCGAAGAGGAAGCCGACGACGCCGAGCGCCCCCGAGACGAGCGTGGCGAGCGCGATCGTCTGCGAGGCGGCGTACCGCGCGTGCCGGTCGTTGCCCGCCCCGACGTGCTGGGCGACGAGCACGCTGCCCGCGACCGAGAGCCCGACGGCGAGGGAGATGAGCAGGTACACCATCGGGAAGGCGAAGCTGATGGCCGCGAGCGCCTCGGTGCTGTACTGGCCGAGCCAGAACGTGTCCGCGAGGTTGTACGCCGTCTGCAGCAGGTTCGTCACGACGATCGGCAGCGACAGGTACAGCATCGGGCGGGCGATCTCGCCCGAGGTGAGGTCGATCTCCTCGTTGGGTTGGAGGATCGATTCGAGCCGGTCGCGGACGCTCATTCAGGTGCGGCCCTCGCGCCGGACCCGCCGCGAAGCAGGTGCGCGTCGACGTACGATTCGAGGTGCCGACGCGTGCGCTCGATCGGGTGACCGACGGAGACGTGGCGCGTCTGCGCGCCGTTGATCGCGGTGACGAAGAAGTCGGCGACGTCCTCCGGATCGACGTCTTCCCGGAACGCCCCGCGTTCGACTCCGTCGGCGACGAGGGATCTGAGACGCTCCTCCAGAAGGCGGTCGAATTTGACGAGCCGCTCGCGGTAGTCGTCGTCGTACGGCCCTTGCGCTTTGATCTCGAGGATGGCCGTCTGGAACTCCTGGTGGGTGTTCTCGTCCCGCGGCGTGAGCAGCGTGCCGATCAGCGCGACGAGGCGGTCCGTCGGGCCGTCGCCGGCGGGATCCGCGATCCGCGCTTCGAACCGCTCGAACAGGTAGTCGAGAAACGCGAGCAGGAGATCGTGCTTCCCCCCGTAGTGGTAGTGCAGCGTCGCCTTGCTCTTCGTCGACTCGTCGGCGATGTCCTGCATGCGCAGCGATGCGTAGCCGTGCTTGCAGAGCGCGCGGTACGTCGCGCCCATGAGTTCCTCCGTCGTGTCGTCCGTCATGCGTGATCTGACTGATCGGCCAGTCAATTACGTCTGACTAACCGGCCAGTCAGTTAAACGCTTTCGATCCCCGCGGTTTTCGTCCGGTCGAACGGGTTCCGGGGCTCGGCGGCGACGGTGCCGGGAGTGCCGGTCGTCGCCTACCGCGGCAGTTCCGCGTCGGGATCGACGACTCGATCGACCTCCGCCGGCATCCGCCAGTCGGTCGTCAGTTCGAGCAGTTGCACGAGCATGCGCGCCGTCGCGCCCCAGACGGTGTAGCCGTCGACTCGGAAGAAGTGCAGGCGGATGTCGCCGTAGTGGGGGTGGTCGCGTCGCTCGGACTCGTAATTTCGGAGGTCGGTCAGGTCGGCGACCGACAGCACCGCGATCTCCGCGACCTCCCGCTCGTCCGGCGCGTACTCGCGGTCGGGAATCCGGGCGACGAACGGGCGCACCGAGTAATCGGTAACGGTCCGGATGTCGTCGATCCGACCGACGATCTCGGTTTCCTCGGGCCGTAAGCCGATCTCCTCTCGGGCCTCGCGGAGCGCCGTCGCTTCGAGGTCGGCGTCGCTCGGCTCCCGGCCGCCCCCCGGGAAGCTCATCTGTCCGGCGTGCTCGCCGAGGTGATCCGCGCGCTTCGTAAAGAGCACGTGCGGCTCCCCCCCGCGCTCCAGCACCGGCGCGATTACCGCCGCCCGCCGTCCGGCGTCGTCGACCGGCTTCGGATCGTGACGCGTCACCCCCCTGAGATCCATACGTCCCCCCTATCGTTCTACGCCCTTATCTTCGAGGGCTTCGGTCGTCCTGACAACGCCCGGTGCGTCGTCGGGACGGTCGTCCTCCGGCGTCTCGCCGAGACGGTCGCCCCCCAGCGCCTCGCCGAGGCGATCCCGCGCCTCCCGAACGTCCACGGGTGCCCACGCTTCGAGGTCGTAGCTCACGTCCAGCAGGCGTTCGATCCGTTCCCCGTCGCCCGCCGCGACGGCCCGCGCGGCGTCCCCGAGCAACCGCTCGCCGACCTGCCGACCCAGCGCCTCCCGGTCGATGCGCCGCGGCTCGACGTCCATGATGTGCGGGAGGTCCTCGGCGTTCTCCGGGAGCGTCGGGAACGCGACCGGCCCCGGCGTCAGGAGGGGCTCGTCGGCATCGTCACCCGTCGCTCGCACCGACTCGCCTCCGTCTCCTTCCGCAGATCCGCCCGCCTCGTACTCGACGAGGTAGTACCCCTCCACCGCCTCCTCGACGGCCGCGGAAAGCGCCTCGGCGTCCGCGCCCTTTCCCTGTTTGAACGCGAGTTCCGAGAGCGCACGCTCCAGTTCCGTCCGGGTCAGCGCCCCGAACAGATCCACCACGCCCGCGAGTTCGTCGGGGAGTTCGCTCGCCGCGTCGTCTTCTCCTCTCATTACCGAACCTCCGCGAGGTCCTTCATGGCCGCCTCGTGTACCTCCGCCGACGTAAACGGTGCGTCCCGCCACGGCGGCAGCCGGGCGTCGGTCGTCGGCTCCTCGATCGCCTCGGCGTACGCCTCTACCTGCGCGCGCTCGTCCGCGCGGTCGAAGTCGAGGCCGTTGAACGCCGCGTCGAGCGCGTACCGCTCGACGAACCGCAGCGCAGTCTCGCGATACCGCTCCGGAAGCGCGACGTAGTCGGGTTCGACGCCGTGATCGACCGCCACCCGGAGGATCTCCCGCCCGACGGGTCGACTCATGTCGGACAGCCCGGTCGGACCGCCCACGGCGCGGTGATCGTGCTCGTACGTGCCGAGGTCGACCTGCGCGGTGCCGTCGAAGCCCGCCGCGGCGAACGCGTCGCCGAGCGTTCCGACCTCCAGCCCCCACGTCCGCGGGACGCGGAGCCGACTCGCGAGTTCGCTCGTCGCCGCGAACTCCCCGGCCAACGCGTAGCGAAACGCGCCGAGGTACTCCAGCACCGGCGCGTCGTGCGCGCCGCGGAGCGCGCGGACGAGCGGCGCGTAGAAGAGTCGGAAGAGTCGGCCGTAGAGCCGTCCGGCTTCGACGCGCGCGTAGTACCCTTTCGAGAACTCGTACCCGTCCGCCAGCGGAAAGAGCAGCCGCGGAACGTACGACCGAGAGTAGGTTCGCGCGTCGGCGTCGTGGACGACGACGAACGACGAATCGAGCGCCCGGCCGAGCGCCAGCCACACGTCCCTCCCCTTCCCCCGTCGGCCGTCGAGCCCCCCCGATTCGAGCAGCGCCGCGACGCGGGGGCCGTCGCACCAGAGCACCTCCGTCGACGCGTCGCGCCCGTCCAGCCAGTCGGCGACGGCCCCGGCGCGCGAATCCGACGCGCGGAGGGCGACCACGACGCGCGCCGGCTCGACGAGCGCCAGTTCGGCGAACACGCGTTCCGCGGCCCGCGTCGCGCACTCCCGGTCCGTCATCGGCACGACGACGGTCGCGTCGGCCGTCGGCGCGTCCGGCCGCGCGTCCGAGAGGTCGTGGAGCGTCGCGATCCGCTCCTGGGCGTATTCCATCACGCCCCCCTCGGGACCAGTGGAACAAAAGCGGGGCGGTTACGTGGGGAGCCTGCCGGCGCTTCTGAGCCCGCAGAGCCCGAGGGCGACGATCCCGAGAACGCCCGCGAGCCCGGCGAAGACGGCGTCGTAGGTGGCCCCGCGCGCGACTGCCGCCCCGACCGCCGTCGACCCCGCCGCCTGCGCGAGCATCATCCCGCCGCTGTAGACGGCGTAGGCGCTCGCGCGCGTCTCGCCGGGCAGCGTCGCGAGGATGAACGCGTCCATGACGATGAAGAGGCTGTGGATGAGATACCCCAGCACGGCCGTGACGGCGAACAGCGCGACGAGGCCGCCGCTGACGGTGAGAAGCAGCACGCTCGCCACGAACGCGAGCAGGTTCCCGAGGAGGTAGGGGACGTACGGCAGGCGGTCGGCGAAGCGGCCCCCCAGGTAGAACGCGGGGACGCCGGCCGCGAAGACGACGGTCAGCATGTTCTTCGCCGCCGCGTCGGAGAGCCCCTTTTGGACCATGTACAGCTCGTAGAAGGTGAAAAGGCCCTGCCAGACGAAGCCGGCGAACCCGAGCACGACGACGCCGAGGGTGATGAGTCGCCACTCGCTCATCGCCGCGCCGACGAGGTCGCGGTCGCGGGAGCCCCCGTTCGGGAGCGACGCCCGCCGCGCGGCCAGGTACAGCGCGACCGTGACGACCGCGGCGGCGACCCCGATGGCGAGAAACGTCGTCCGCCAATCGAAGAGCAGCGCCAGCGTGACGAACGGCGCGGCGACGACGGCGGCGACCTGGCTCGCGGTCCCGTGGACACCCATCGCCCACCCGACGCGGCGCGGGTAGAGTTCGCTCACGAGCGGGTTGGCGGCGACGAAGTAGACACCGCTCGCGGTGCCCATGAGGAGCGCGCCGCCGCTGAGGGTGACGACCGAGTTCGACCCGGCCGTGAGGAGCGCCGACCCCGAGAGCACGACGCCGGTCCAGAGGACGACGCGGTGACGGGCCACCCTCGTCAACAGCCACCCGGCGGGGACGCGCGGGAGCGCGCTGCCGACCCAGACCATCGTCGCGAGCAGGCCCGCTGTCCCCTCGTTGATGCTGAACTCGACCATCAACTCCTTGAGCAGCGGCGCGAACACGACGCGCGCGAGATTGATGAGCAAGACCAGAGAGCAGAGCGTTCCGAAGAGCCGTCCGCGTGACACGGCCGGTCTTTCTCGTCGGTCGGGTCAAACGTTCCGAAACGGGCCGTCGCTTTCCGGGTTCCGTCACCCTCTACACTTTTGACGTGTCACTTCGAACGAACAGTATGCAATCGACTCGCAAGGGGCTTCGCGCGGGCGAACTGTACAAGGACACGTACGAGCGGCTCACGTGCGCGGACTGCGAGGAGTCGTTGAAGAAGCAGAACGACCCGGACGAGATCTACGCGGTTCGGATCTGTCCGGAGTGCGGTACGTCGTGGAAGGAACTGTAACGAATCTCTCACTCGAACACCGCGTCGAACGCCGCCGCCCCGAGCGGGTCGAACGTCCCGGCGGCGACGTTCTCGTCGACGTGCGCGCGCCGGCTCGTCCCGACGAGCGCGCAGGTCACGCCGGGGGCGCTCCGGGCGAAGTTGATCGCCCGCTGGGCGGCCGTGTCACCTTCGAGTTCTGCGGCGATCGCCCCCGGGAGCGACGTCGCGAGGTCGCCCTGCGCGATGCTCGCGCTGGCGAAGACGCCGAGGCCGGCCTCGTTGGCGAACTCCAGAGCGCTCACCCGGCCATCGTCGGTCGGATGTGCGGCGACCGTGAACGCGTCGGCCATCAGGACGTTGAACGGAAGCTGGACCGCCCGCAGCCCGACCTCGTCGTTTCCGACCGTCTCCGCCGCGGCCCGCGCCCGGTCGACCACCGCGGGAAGCGAGAGGTAGCTCGGGTGCTCCGGCGGGACGCGGAACGCCTCCCACGTGGCGACGCCGTACGCTCCGACGTCTCCATCGGCGACGCGCGCTTCGAGCCGCTCGAACGCCGCCTCCAGCGCGTCGTACACGGCCTCCCGATCCCGCGCGTGAAGCTGCGTCTCCGGATTGTGGACGTAGTAGAGGTCGATCGTCTCGATCCCCAGTGCTTCGAGCGAACGATCGACCATCGCGTCGAGAAAGTCCGGCGCGATGCAGTGGCTCCCCCGGACGAGGTCGGCGGGGTCGACCAGCCCCGTCTCGACGAACTCCCGGCGGACGTAGGCGCTCGGATCGGCGGGCGGACTCCCGTCGAAGGGGAGGAAGCCGCCCTTCGTGGCGACGAGGACGGACTCCCTGTCGGCGTCCGCGTCGCGGAGCGCGTGGCCGACGACCCGCTCGCTCCGCCCGCAGCGGTAGTTGACGGCCGTGTCGACGACGTTGACTCCGTTGTCCAGCGCGGCGACGATCGCCTCGCGGTAGCGCTCGTCGACCGCGTCGGTCGGGTCGCCGAGGTACGTGCCGACGCCGACGCTGGAGACGACACCGGGACCGAACCGTCGGAAGTAGGTGCGGCCGAACCGGTCGCCGAACCGGTCGCGGTACCCCCACGTTCCGCTGTGCGTTGCCATGGCGGGCGTACGGCCGCTCCGTCAAAAAACGCGTCGAGGCGGCGCCGATCGCCTCGGCCGCCGCCCGCCGTCAGTCGTCCGTCGGCCGTCTGTCGTCATCCGTCAGCCGCCCCTCGTCCGTCGTCCGCCAACCGCTACCCGGCCGCTCCGACGCTAAACGTCCCCGGCCATCGACTTGAACAGCCGGTCGATGAGGTCCCCCCGCGAGAGTCCGCACCCGATCGCTCCACCGCCTCGGTCGCCACCCCCGCCGTTCGGAAGCACCTCCGGCTTTCGGATCTGTCCGCCGCCCATGCGGGCGTGGCCCCCGGCGCTGGCGTTCGTCACCTCCGACAGGGCCGTTTCGAGCGTCCGTCCCATGTGGACGCGGTCGTCCCGCGAGCGCCCGGAGAGGTAGACGGTCCCGTCGCGCTCGCCGCAGACGACGACGGCGGTGACGCCTTCGAGCTGGATGAGTTCGTCCGCCGCCTGCGGGATCGCGTCGACGTTCGAGAGCTGGCCGACGTCGCTCACGGCGAACGACCCCCTTATCTGCCGGCCCGCGATGGCGCGAGCCTTGACCTCCAGCACCTCGGCGCTCACCTGCGGGTTCGCGATCCGATCGAGCACGCCCTCGTCGATGCCCGGCGAGAGGTACGCGCTCGCCTCGAAGTCCGCGGCCGAACAGCCCGCGGTGAGCCGTTTCGTGTCGGCGAGGATGCCGTAGAGCAACCCCGTCGCGACGGCGGACGGGATCGTGTAGTCGGCGTCGATCTCGCTCGCGTGCTGGTCCGGCGGCACCGGCTTCGCACCGACGTCGCGGAAGTACTCGGCGACGATGCTCGAGCAGGAGCCGTAATCCGTGCGCACGTCCGTGAACTCCTCGCCCGCCCCGTCGCCGGGGTGGTGGTCGACGACCGCGAAGGGTAGGACGCCGCCGGCTCCGGCGAACCCCCGGGGGACGTTGTGATCGACCAGGACCACGCGCTCCGTGGCGAGCTGCGAGACGTGGTCGATGTGGTCGAGGTCGAGGTCGAGAACGGTTCGAAAGGCGCGGTTTTCCTGGTGTCGTATCTGCCCGGCGTACTGGAGGACGGCTCTCGTGTCCACTTGCTCGGCGAGACAGGCGATTCCGACCGCCGCAGCCATCGCGTCGGGGTCGGGGTTCGGGTGCATCAGCACCGTGATCTCCTCCCGGTCAGCCAGCAGTTCCTTGAACCGCGCCCCCATCGGTCGTCGGAATCGAAGCAGCGCGTACGCGCCCAAAAGGAGCGTCAGGAGGCCGACGACGAGTACCGCGACTAGCTGCGGGTCGGACCCGGCGACCGGATCGGTCTGCGCGGGGAGTCCCGTTCCGACGGCCCAGCGGCGCATAAGTTGCCAGACTCTTCCGACCGGCAAGAATGTTCCCCCAGGTATCACTTCCGTGGAATGATAAACGGTCGGTTACGCGCCCTCGCTCACCTCGAATTCCGCTCGCGATAGGCGGTAATCGCCGCTTGATACCCCTCTCGGTAGGTCGGGTAGCGGAACTCGTACCCGAGTTCCCGGAGTCGGGCGTTCGAACACCGCTTGCTCGTCAGGATGCGCCGTCTCGCCGCCTCCGACAGATCGCCGGCCGCCAGCCGTTCTTCCTTAGTTCGCTTCGGCGGGGGTTCCACGCCGCACCGGTCGGCCAACCAGTCGGCGAACTCCCACTTCGAGGCCGGTTCGTCGTCGACGACGAGGACGACCGCGTCGCGCCCGCGGTCCTCCTCCAGTAGGAACGCGACCGCACCGGCCGCGTCGTCGCGGTGAACCATGTTCAGGTACCCCTCGGTGACGGGACCGTTGAGGTACCGTCCCATCCGATACCGATCCGGTCCGTAGAGGCCGGCGAAGCGCGCGACGGTGCCGTCGACGCCGCGCGCCGACGCCTCCTCGCGGGCGACGCGCTCCGCCTCCGCGAGCACCTCGGTCTTCTCCGTCGTCGGCTCGACCGGCGTCGACTCGTCGACCCAGTCGCCGCCGTGGTCGCCGTAGACGCCGGTGCTCGACGTGTAAACGAGTCGGTCCGGGGGATCGGCCCGCGAGGCGAACTCGTCGATCGCCGTCCGTAGCCCGTCGACGAACACCGATCGAGCCGCGTCGGCTCCCCGCCCGCCGGAACTCGCGGCGAAAACGAGCCAGTCGGCGTTCGGCACCTCCGCGAGCGATGCCGGTTCCGTGACGTCGGCTCGGACGGCGTCGAGGCCCGCCTCCGCTACGGCCCATAGCCCCGCGTCCGATCGGCGCACGCCCGTCACGTCGTGACCTTCGTCAGCCAGCCGCCGGCCCAGTTCGAGACCGACGTACCCGCAGCCGAGAACGACGACGCGCATCAGCGATCGTTGCGCTCGGCGACGAACCCGTGGATCGCCGCGAGCTCCGCCAGGGTCATCGGGACGCGGCCCTCGAGCGCCTGTTGAACCTCCTGACCGGTCAGGTCCGGTTCGATCTCCGCGGCGATGGTGTCCACGTCGAGCACGCCCGTGGTCATCCCCATCAACAGGTGGTCTCGGACCTCCATGACGATGCTCCGGTCGTCGGGGTACGACTCGTCGGTCGCGAGCACCGACGCCGCCTCTTCGAGTGTCAGCTCGACCGACTCGCCGTCGGCGAGCGCCGCGACGGTTTCGCGGTCCAGACCCGTCTCCGCGACGACGGCGTCCGCGCCGACCGTTTCGACGACCGACCGGAGTTCGGCTTCGTACGCCGCGCGTAGCTCCGCGGGCGTCAGCGATCCCGGCCGCTCTGCTGCGTCGTAGAGCATACCACACGCTGGGCGGGCCGCGGGCAAAACCGTTGTCACTCGGGGTCACACCCCTCTCGCTCGCTGGTCCCGCCTCCCGGTTCGCAGCCGGGCGTCGGCCACCCCGACGACCGCTCGTCCGCGTCCCCGTCGACGTCGCCGACGCCGGTGCCGCCCGCCGGAACCGCGACCACGACGGTCGTGCGCGTCTCGAACGACACCCGCTCGTTCCGTCCGAGCGGCTCCTCCTCGCCGTCGCCGTCCACGTCGAGCGCGGCGGTCGATCCGTCGCGGACGTATCGAGCGGTCGCGCCGCCGCCGTCGGGCGGTCCCGCCCGCGCGCGGACGGCGAACTCGTGGTACTCACCGCGGACGGTCACCGTCCAGACGTTGGTCGTCGCGTACCAGTACCCCGGGACAGGGGCAACGGGTAGCCCCGCGGGGACCGACACGAGCGCGTCGCCGAGCCACCGATCCTTCGCCCGCTCCGTCGCGTTTTCGGCACCCTCGGCGACGAGCTTCTTCAACGCCTTCCGACCGAGTTCGCGCGTCGTCGTCGCGGTTCGATTCGTCGGCGACGCCGGAACGCGGGCGTCGTCGCTCCGGGCGGCGCGCCCGAGTTCGACCCGGAGTCGAACTCCGAGGCGATCCGCCCTCCGCTCCGAGAGGTCGCCCCGGGCCGCCGCCTCCGCGGCGATCGAACGGGCGAGCGAGCCGTTCGTCGCGGCGATCGCCCGGTGCCCGGAGTCGTTCCATCGCTCGAAGCCGGCGCTCACCGCGGCTCTCCGTTCCCGCGGCGACAGGCTCGGTTCTCGCGCGAGGCTCGTTCGCGCCGAACCGCCGACGACGGCGAGCGAATCGTCGACCTCGCCCCGGAGTCGGTCCCGGCGGGTCCGAAGCGCGTCGTCGTCCGTCGCAGCGAGGGTTCGGTTCGCGACCGTGAGCGCGCGGCCGGCCGTCGCGAGATCGACCAGATCCTCGTCCGAGAACGCGGCCTCGGCGACGCCGTCGGCCGCGTCGTCCGTTGGGACGGTGAAGACGTTCACGTTCCGCGTCGCGAACGGCCGATACTCGGCGTCCGACGGGAGCGACTCGACCTGTTGGCCCTCCACGCTCGACAGCGTGAGGTAGGCGGGCCCGCCGTCCGGAACGAACGCCGTCGGTCCGGTCGGTCCACCCCGTCCGCCCGAGCCGGCGTCCCGTCGCTCGGATCGAACCGCGTCTTTGCGAGCGTCGAGCGTCCTCCGAATGTCTTTGGCCAACCCGCCGCCCGCCCTCTCGGTTGCGCGTTCGATCCGTCCGTTCGCTTCGTCCGTCCGTTCGGCCCGCGCGTCGAGCGCGGCGATGACGCGGTCTAGGTAGGCCGCTCTGGCGGCGATCCGGGCCCTCTCCGCCGCCCCGTCGTACGTTTCCGGGGCGTCTAGCAGCTCCGCTCGGCGTTCGCGGAGGGTTGCCGCGAGCGCCGCGGGCGGATTCGCCTCCCCGGCAGCGATTTCGCCCCGCTGGCTCCGGACCGACACGTTCCGCACGCGGTCGCGGAGGTTCGCCGCGTCCTCGTACGCCCACCCCGAGAGGCGGTCCGGACGATCCCCGTACACGGTCGCCGAGGCGTCGTCGAGCGATCCGTCGACGGCGCGGCGCGCGACGCCGTCCGGACCGCCGTTTTCGTCGACCAGCGCCTCGTGGGCGCCGTCCGGAACGTCTTCGAGGTTCGGTCCGGACAGCGCGCCGCCTCGTTCGAACGTCGGACTGGTCGGTGCGGACGGCGCGTTACCCGTCGGTCGGTACGCGCCCGTCAAGGCCATCGTCACCCGGTATCGGTCGTCCCACCCTGCCCGCCGCTCCCGCGTTTCGTTTCCCTTGCGCCACGTTCGGACGGCCTCGTGGTGGACGACGACCTCCCGCGTGTGCGTCTCGAACGTCTCGGCTTCCGTGTCGGCAGGTGACGTTCGACCGCCGCCGTCGGCCGGTCTGAAGACGATAGTGCGCTCGTCCGTCCGCTCGTCGACGAGCGTCCAGTTCTTCCCCGGCGGTCGCCGCGGCGGCTCGCGACCGTCGCGCGTCCGCGTCACGGCGGTTCGAAGTTCGACCTCCGCCCGATACGACCCGCGAAGTGCGCCCTCGAACGAGTTCTCCCCTCCTTCTTCGACGAATTCGGCGAACGCGACGTCCGCCGACCGGTTCACGCCGACCGACACGTGGCCTTCGGGTTCGGGAGCGTCGGAATCGGCCGGGTCGAAGCGCGGGATCGGCTCGTCGTCGACTGGTCCGTTCGGTCGCGCGAGGACGGCGTCGGCCCACTCGTCCTCGTCTCTAAGCGGCGTCGGTGCGAGTAGGTCTTGCGCGCCGATCCGGGCGGTCGCCCGGTCGAGACCGACTCTCCCGGCCGGGTCGCTCCGTCCGAACACCGCTCGCTGAGTCCACAGCGCGCCGCCGTTCGTCGACAGTTCGACGTGGCGATTCGCGAGCACGTTCTCGATCGGCGCGCCGCCGTACTGGCCGTAGCCGCGCGCCCAGACGACCGGGTACAGCCGGGCGGTCAGCTGTCTCCCGAGTCCCGGACCGTCGAGCGGCCCGCGGTTCAGCCGCCGCTCGTACGCCTCCGTCCGATCGTGGAGCGCCAGCACCGGCGTCGCGACGGTGACGGTGAACGTCTCGCTCTCGTCTGCGACGAGCCGTCCCTCCCGCCTCGCGGTTTTCCGCACGTCGCGGACGACGACGCGCAGCGCGGTTCCGTTCGCCACCGGTTCGACCTCGACTCGTCGCTTCGCCGCGCGGAGGTCCACCGCGTCGTCCACGGGCGGGAGCGACGCCGACGCGACGACTTCCCCTCTCCGGTGACCCGCCGCTTCGAGTTCGCTCCGCGCGGCGAGGTAGATCCGGACGCGCAGGGCGTCGCGGAACGGCGTCGTGTCGTTCAGCGTTCGGCCCGCGGGCGTCGCGGCCGGTTCGATCACCGGTTCGCGCGCCGCATCCTCTGCGGCGTCGCTGACGGCGCTCCGGAGCGCGGTCGCGGCGTTCGCGTCGGTCCGGTCCATCGTCGTCTCGACGGCGCGGTCCTCCCGGATCGGTTCGCGCGTCGAGAGCGTCGTCGCGAACGCCGCGCTCGTCACGAGCAAGAGGACGCCGACGAGCGCGAACGGGATCCGCGCGCGGCGATCTTCGGCCAACCTCACGGCCGCCTCCTCGACGTCGCGTTCGACCTCACGCCGACCACGTCCTGACGGTGATGCGGACCGACCGCATCTCGACGGTTCGGGCGGCCGCCTCCGGCGTCTCGAACTCCCGTCGGAGATCGCGCTCGACGGCGCGCGCGACCGCGTCCGCGAGCCGCTCGTTCGCGGCGGTCACGTTCCCCCGCTCGACCGTCGCCCCGAGATCCGCGTCGTACCGCCGCGCCGCTCGGCGGTACCGGTGCTCGGCAAGCGCCCGAACCGGGTAGTCGTCCCGCAGCGCGCGCCGCGTCCGGGTCGGCGGGAACGTCCCGCCGACGATCCGTTCGGCGAGCAGCGCCGAGACGGCCGAGAACCCGCCCTCTTCCGCGGCGGCGACGGTGTCCTCCCGCGTCGCCGGAAACCCGCTCGGAACCGAAAGCGTCGCCGCGTGGACGTCGGCGGTCGACGGCGGTGTGTCTCCGACGGTGAGTGTTCCGGCCACGTGAGAGCCGCGGTACGGTCGCCACGCCGCGACGACCTGCACCCGCGGACCCGTCGCGCCTCTCGTCACTCGTCGAACCTCGCGCGCGAAGCCGTCGTTCGTCCGCCCGATTCGCGTTCCGTTTACGATCGGACGCCGAACCGTCGCGTCGGAAAGAAGCTCCGCGTACGTGCCGTGGGCCGTCCGCTCGAACGCCGCCCTGTCCGTCTCCGGGGACGACGGGGACGGTCCGCCGGTGCGCCTCGGACCGAGCGACAGCGCGTACGACACGTCGGCCGTGCTCGTCGCGAGGGTCTCGGCCGTCGCGTCGGCCCCGCCGTCTTCCGGCGTCTCGTCCTGCACCGACGCGAGCGTCACCGCGCCGGCGCTGATGAGGAGGAGACAGAGCGCCGCGTCGAGCGCGGTGCTGGTCACGGCCACACCGCCACCCGGAGTTCCCCCGGGGAAATCCGTCCGGGCGATCGCCGGACGCTGACGGATCGGGACGCGCGATCGGCGCGCCCCGGCGGCACCGGCCCCGCGCTCCACTCCCGTTCGGCCGTCCGAACCGAGACGTTGATCTCGTAGCCGTCGGGGCCGACGTCCCGACCGTCCACGAGCGATCCCCGGTCGGCGGCGTCGACGACACCGCCCGAGGAGAGCACACCGTGAACGCGATCGAGCGTCGGCTCCGCGAGGTCACGGTCCGTCGTCGGCGTCGCGTCGCCGAGGATACCGGCGTACAGCCCGAGGCCGAGACAGACGGCGAACACCGCCGCGAGCGCCGCCGTCGGTTCGGCTTGCCCTCTCGTCTCACGCGCCGACCAGCGTGGCATCGACCCCCTCCCACGAAACCCGCCGCGCGACGAGCGTCCGCTCGACCGACGTCCGCGTCGGCTCGCGCGTTCGCGCCTCGATCAGCGCCTGTTTGAACGCCTCCGGAGAGGCGAACGCGCGCTCGGGCGGCGTCCCGTAGAGCACCGCCTCCAGTCTCGAACCGCGCCCGACCGGCGTCACCGGCCCGAACGCGAACGTCGCGTGCGCCGCCCCGCCGTCGTTTCGCAGTTCGAGTCGGTGCGGCCCGAGTTCGATCGTCGCGGCCTCGAGCGGGTGCTCCGCCGTCGTCGGGTGATCGCTCGCGGCGACCGAATCGACCGTGTCGGCGACGCCGGCGGCGTCCGGGGGCGGCGTCGCCGGGAGCGACCAGGCGGTACCGAACACCGCGACGCTCGCAAGAGCCACGCCGAGCCAGGCGTACCACGCGTCGAATGGAACGTCGAACATGGGGCGGGGTGGTCCCGTTTTCGGACTTAAACCTGCGGCCGGTCCGCGTCCGCGTCAGAGTAGCGCCCCGGCCCCGACGATCGCCGCGAGGTACGTCGCCGTCGCCGTCAGAAGGGCGAGGCCGACGCGGTAACCGACGAGCGCGGGATCGAGTCCTCGTTCGAGCCCGACCGACAGCGCCGTCAGGATCGCCGCGAGCAGGAGGACGTACGCGCCGACGGCGATCCCGAGCTCGGCGGTCGGAAGCGCACCGCCGCCCAGTCCACCGCTTCCGTTCCCGTCGCGTTCGATCCGCGCGGCGAGCGCGACGGTGGCCCCGCCGACGAGCGGGGCGAACAGGGCCGCGGTGTTCGCGAGCGTTCCAGTCACCTGCGCCAGTTCGCGTCGCGCCTCGCGTTCGACCCGTCCGAGTTCCTCCAGTTGGTCCGCCATCGAGACGAGCACGCCTCCCGCGGGGCGTCCCTCCGTGGCGGCGAGCGCGAGCAGCCCGGCGGCCCCGCGGGCCCGTGGACTCGGAACGTCGGCGAGCGCGCCGTAGGGACCGAGAAACGCCGAACGAACGTCGACGCGGAGCGACCGCTGGACGCGGACCGCGTCTTCGAGCACCGTTCCCGTCGCGCCCGGAATTTCCTCGCTCGCCCGCGCCAGTGCCGTCTCGACCGCCGCACCCTCCGCGACGCGCCGCCCGACGAGATACAGCGCGTCGGGGAGTCCCGATTCGACCGCGCGGACGTCGTCGCGCACGGCCTTGACGGGACGGTAGCGGACGACGAACGCCGCGCCCGCTCCGACCCCCACCGCGACGATCGGCGCGCTCCATTCGACGAGCGGCTCCGCCCCGACCCATCCGACCGCAGCCGAACAGAGGCCGACGGCTACCGCGGGCCACGCGCGATCCGGCACGTCGGGGTGGTCGCGGCCGATCCTCGGCGGCGGGAACGCCACGGGTCGGCGGACGAGCAGTCGACCGCCGACCGCGACGAGCGTCGCCGGGAGCGCGACGTCGTAGAGGAGGGCGAACTGGGCGGTCGTCACGCCGACGCCCGCGACGCCGGCCGCCGGAAGCACGCCGACGAGCGCGAGCGGAAGGAGCACGCCGAACGCGTACAACCCCGTCGCCGGACCGCGGATGCGAGCCGCGAACGCGGCCATCCGGTCCCGCGTCCCGTCGAGGATCGCGTCGAGCGAGCGGTCGAGCGTCCGCGTCCGTTCGTCGGCCGGAGCCGCCGCGCCGGCGACGAGGAGGGCCACCGCCCGTTCGAGCGGCGGGAACCACGCGCCCCACTCCTCGACGAACCCCGAGAAGCCGGTTTCCGGACTCCCTTCCGCCCGACGGACGTGTTCGCCGAGGCTCCGCGCGAGCGGGCTTGCCCCGGTCCGTGCGGCGAAGGTCGCGGCGCGCTCGGGCGACGGTTCGATCCGCATCCGGAGCACCGCGCGTCCGAGCAGCCTCGTCGTCGACCCAAGCGCGCGCGTCCGCCGCAGTCGCGCGAGCGCGAGCGGCGTGACGTGGACGCCGTGCGCCAGACCCAGACCGACCGCCAGCGCCGCGGCGGCGGTCGGTGCGGCGCGCGGCCCGTCCGTCGGCATCGCTACGGTCGCTCCGAGCGCAGCGACGAGACCCCCGACGATCCCCGCGCCGTACCCCGCCCGAACGACCGCCTCCGGCTCTACGCCCGCTTCGAGGTAGCCCACGGCTCGGACGAGGCCGGCGCTCGGCTCGACACCGCACGGATACAGCCGCGCGAGCGTCCGGACGAACGCCGCGACGGTGGCGGTCATCGATCGACGCTTCGGCGCTCGTAGGCCGCCGCGACGTCCGCCGGCCGGGTGCGATCCGCCGACGCGAGTTCGCGGAGGTGCGCTTCGCGCTCGTCGAGCGTCGTCAGGAGGTCGGCGTACGACTCGTCGGAGCGAGCGAGTGCGGCGACGAGCGCGCTGTTGCCGCGGGCGACGGTGCCGGTCCCTTCGAGCCTCCCGTCGGCCAGTTCGTACAGCGGTTCGAACCGCGTCCCGTCGCCGGTCGTTCGAACCTCTTCGATGCGGGAGACGCGGCGGCCGTCGCCCTCGACCGAGAGCGTCACAACCAGATCCGTCGCGCCGAAGGAGGACTCCGGGACGCCGAGGTCGGAGACGACGCGCTCGCACACCGCGTCGCCTCCGTCGCCGTGGATGGTCCCGAGGACGGCGCTGCCGTGCGCGCCCACGCGCATCGCCTCGTACAGCGTCGCCGCCTCCGCGCCGCGGACTTCGCCGACGACGAGCGCGCCCTCTCCGAGCCGCAGGGCGGTCCGAAGCGCCGCCGTCGGGGAGAGAACCGCCTCGTCGCCCGTCCCGACCCGAAGCGCTTGCACGTCCCGATCCCGCCGCTGCAGCGCGCGAACCGGTAGCTCGGGCGTGTCCTCGATGACGACGGTCCGCGTCGCGGCCGGGAGTTCCCAGAGCAGGGCGCCGAGCGCCGTGGTCTTGCCAGCGCCGCGAGTTCCGGCGACCAGTCCTGCGGCGGCGCGCTCGACCGCGACTGAGAGCAGGGCGGCCGCGTCGGGCGGAACCGTTTCGTTCGCTACGAGTCCCGGGAGCGTCCACGCGCCCCCGCCGTGTCGACGGAAGGCGAACGCCAGCCCGTCGCTGGCGGGCGTCGTCACGCCCGCGACGCGGACGTTCCCCCCCCCTCCCCGGCCGCGGAGTCGACGACGGCGTCGATCGTGGGGTTCGCGCGCGAGAACGACCGCCCGCTCGCCCGCCTGAACCTGGAGGCGAGCGCCGACGCCCCGCCCGGCGTCAGCCGGACGTTCGTCCGCATTCGCTCGCCGTCGACGACCGCTCGGACGGGGTTGTCGGTCACCGGCGCCGTGACGAACGCGTCGGAGACGCGCGGATCGGCGAAGAGGTCGTCGAGCACGCCGTGTCCGCGGGTGAACGCGCGGAGCACCGCCGAGAGGCGCTCGACCGGCTCGTCGTCGTCGGCCACCCGTCGGACGGCACGTCCGGGCGCGCGCTCGCCGCCCGGGACGCTGCCGATCGCCAGCCGCTCGGCGGCGGCCGAGAGCGTCGCCATCGACTCATCGCAGAGCGCGTGGGCGACCGGTTCGATGTGGTACACTCGCCGACCGTGGTCGGTTCGGTAGAGCCGGACCGTCGCGCCGGTGTCGAGCGCCCAGCGGTCGTCGAGACGCGCGTCTTCTGGGGGTCGAATCGCCACGCGCGAGCGAGCGATCGTCGGGCCGACGAACGGTCTGAGCGCGGCCTCGTACCCGCTCGCGCGGTGGGCTCCCTCCGCGAGCCCCGTCTCGGCGACGACGGTGGAAACCGGTCCCGCCCGTCCCGTCGCCTCGCGTGCGGCTCGGAGCGGGTCGCGGCGGGCGAGTTCGGCGAGCCGTTCGTCGTGAAACGCGACGCGCTCCGCGAACCGACCGGCCGCGAGGAGCAGCGCGGCGGCGTCGTCGGCGTAGGTTCGCTCCCGACCGTTCGAGCGCGTGCGCACCGCGTCCGCGTCTCGGCGGGCGAGCGCGTCGATCACGGTCGCGCGGCAGTCGGGGTCGCGAGCGAGGTCGCCGCGACCCGGACAGTCGTCGCTTTCGACGATCAACTCGACGCGGTCCGACACCCCGGTTCCGGTCGGCTCGACGAACGACGGATCGCAGCGACAGCCGTCGTCGTCCGCGCGCCGGAACCGTCCGAGTACGTTCATGGGACGCGGTGGCCGCCTCCCGGTATTTGAACTTCAGGTCCGCGCGCGGCGGACGACGACGGCGGGCGAACCCTCCCGGCGTTCGAGAGTCAGCACGAGCCGGTGGCGCCCCGGCCCGCGGAGGTCGATCCGGCCGCTCGGAACGCTGACGGGGACGCCGCCGAGACGGCGTCGCTCCGGCGACCGACCGTCGACCGCGACGGCGACGATCACGCCCGCCCTCCCGCCCCGGACGGGACGTATCGTCGCGGACGCGGGCGCGTCCGCCCACGACCGCTCCGAGATTCGAATCTCGACGATCCGACGCGCGCCGGGCGCGTCGCCGGGGACCGGATCCTCTCGCGACGCGAGATCGTCGACGGCTCGTCCGAAGTTCTCCACGTCGGCGTCGAGGCGCGCGTCCGTGCGCTCCGACGCGGCCGAGTCGATCGCCGGGAGCGACGCCGAGAGGAGGGCGGCCGCCAGCGCGACCGCGAGCGCGACGCGGATCACAGCGCGTCGCGGAGTCGCGCGGCGAGCGTCGCTTCGCCGCCGACCTCGCCGTCAGGTTCGTCGTCGCCGTCAGGTTCGCCGTCGCCGTCTCGGTCCGATTCGCCGGCGGCTTCGATCGAATGCTCGTCGATCTCGGCGGCGACGGCGTCGAACGCGTCCCCTCTCCGGTCTCCGTCTCGCGCCGCTTCGAGCGCCTCGACCTTCGCGAGCGCCGCGTCGGCGCGTCGTTCGACGTCCCGGTTCACCGCGCGGATCCCCCCGACGTAACCGCGGACCGCCATCGTCGCCGCTTCGAGGTCGGCGACGCGGTCGTCGAGCCGCTCGACGGTCGCTTCGAGGTCGGCGACGCGGTCGTCGAGCCGCTCGACGGTCGCTTCGAGGTCGGCGACGCGGTCGTCGCGCGCCGCCGCGTCGGAAACGTCGGAGAGGTCCGTCGACCCCTCCGTCAACGCTCGTTCGACGGCCGCGAGGCGTTCTGCGAGGGCGGTGTCGTCCATGGCGACGGTTGCCTGCCTCTTCGGATTTAAACTCTCAGAGAAAGAAGCCGATCGCGTCGAGCCGCCGCCTCAGACGAGGCTCGCGCCGTCGAAGTCCGCGCGGGAGTACTCGATCTCCATCAGGTCGAGGATCGTCGGCGCGATGTCGAAGAGATCGGCCTCGCCGATGGTCGCGTCCGCGTCGTCGACGTACAGCGTCGCGTTGTCGAAGCTGTGCATGCCGTTTCGCGGCCCGGTGCCGAACACGTCGTCGTGGCCCTTGAAGCCCGCCTTGAGGTCGAAACCGTTGTTCGGGATGGCGACGAGGTCGGGAGCGATGTCGTCGTGGTCGCCGCGGAACGCCTCCTCCTTCTCGACGACGCGGGCGCACACCTTCTCGCCGTCGGGGCCTTCGAGGGTTTCGAGCGCCGCTTTGAGTTCGGCGCGCGTCGACTCGTACTCGTCCTGCGGGACGGTGCCGCGCGGTTCGCGTCCTTCGAGGTTGAGATAAAAGCGACCGGGGATGAGCGAGTACGCGACGGTGTCGTCGCTGATGTCGCCGAGCTCCGAGTGGTCGTCCGTCCGGTAGCTGAGCCACCCTTCCTGTTCGAGCCACGCGTTGAAGTGGACCTCGTAGTCGAGGGTTGTGAAGCCGTGGTCGCTGGCGACGACGAGCGTCACGTCGTCGGGGAGCATCGAGCGGATCCGGCCGACGTACTCGTCGACCTTCCGGTAGAAGTCCATGAACGCCTCCTCGTTCTCGCCGCCGCGCTCGTAGTCCTCGAAGAGGAAGTGGTTGACGCGGTCGGTCGTCATGAAGACGCCGAAGAAGAGGTCCCAGTCGTCCTGCTGGATGTAGTGCTCGAAGGCCTCGAAGCGCCTGTCGAGGGTCTCGTGGGCGTCCTCGATGAATTCGCTCTTGTCGTCCTTGTGGCCGAGCTTGGCGTTGACGTCGATCTTGTAGCCGATCGAGTCGAGGTAGTCGCGAAGCTCGTCGGGGCGAGCGCCCTTGTCGATACCGGGGGAGAGAAAGCCGGAGACCATCCGCTGGACGTTGCGCTGCGGCGGGAACGTGACGGGGACGTTCATCACGGTCGCGTCGAGGCCCTCCTCGGCGACCCGGTCCCACAGGCGGGTCGCCTGCACGTCGCGGCCCATCGGGACGTACGTGTCGTACGAGCCGACCTCCCGGTCCTGAAAGCCGTAGACGCCCGTCTCGCCGGGATTCACTCCCGTCGTGAGGGAGGGCCAACAGGCGCTGGACTCCGGCGGGACGATGCTGTCGATCGCGCCGGCGCTTCCCTCGTCCGCGAGGGCGGCGAAGTTGGGGAACTCGTCGCGATGCTCGTCGAGCATGCTGAACGGCACGCCGTCGATGCCGATGAAGGCGACGCGCGGGTTGTCGTTGCCGCGCAATCGGTCGAACAGGCCCATATCTTTCGCTTACCCCGGAGAAGCATAAAGAACCTTCCTTTGACGCGACGGACGACCGCGGTCGCGTCGGTCGAACGCTGCGCTCGCGTCGGCCTAACGCCGCGGTTGCGGGGGGCGTGCCAGCCCAGCCGCCCGATGGCGGTGCGAGCGCCTGACGGACCCGCCGCCCGCCCGTCTCGGGCACGACGCCGGTCGCGCCGAAGGAGCAAAGTGTCGACCGCGGCAACTAGCCGTCGTGACCGAGCCGTGAAAGAGTTCGAGCGAAAACGACTGTTGGAGCGGGTCAACCGGGAGGGCGCGACCGTCGGCGCGGACATCCCGGAGACGATCGACGTCCTGGGCGAGGAGATCGACCTGCGGAAGTTCGTCTTCGAGATCAAGCGTCGCGACGCGATCCCGCCCGGCGAGCGCGAGCACGTCGACCGGGCGAAGAAGAACCTGCGCCGAGAACGCCTCCAGCGGCTCCAGCGGATCGAAAACGACGAGGTGAGCTACGAGGAGGGCGAGCGGCTGGTCCGGAGCATCGTCGGCATCGACCGGGCGCTGAACGCGCTCGAACAGCTTCGACCGGCCGACCTCGAACGGGAGGCGAACGCGCAGAAAGCGGCGGATCAGAAGCGCTGGATGAGCTTCCTGCGGCAGGCGCTCGGTCGCGACTCCGACGGCAGGGGGATCCGGCGGTGAGCCGAAACCGGGAGGTCGCCGCGCTCTTCGACGAGTACGCGGATCTGCTCGACGCGAAGGGCGTCGAGTACAAGCCGCGGAGCTACCGCCGGGCGGCCGACAACATCCGCGGGCACCCCCGCCCGATCGAGGAACTCGTCGCCGACGGCAAGGAAGCGATCGAGCGCATCGACGGCGTCGGCGACGCCATCGCCGACAAGGTCGTCGAGTACTTCGACGAGGGGCGGATCGAGGAACTGGAGGACCTCCGCGAGGAGATCCCCGTCGACATGGCCGCGCTGACGAGCGTCGAGGGCGTCGGTCCGAGGACGGCCGGCGACCTCTACGAGGCGCTCGGGATCGCGACCCTCGACGAACTCGAACGGGCGGCGGAGGAGGGGCGGATCCGCGAAGTGTCGGGGTTCGGCGAGAAAACCGAACGGAATATCCTCGACAACATCCCCTTCGCGCGGCGGGCGCAGGAGCGCCAACTCCTCGGGCAGGCGCGTCCGCTCGCGGACGACGTGCTCCAACACCTCCGCGCGCTCGACGCGGTCGAACGGGCCGAGGTGGCGGGCTCCATCCGTCGGTGGCGCGAGACCATCGGCGACGTGGACGTCCTCGTCGCGAGCGACGCGGGCGAGGCGGTGATCGACGCCTTCGGCGACTGGCCGGTCGCCGAGACGGTCATCGAGGCCGGCCCGAGCAAGGCGAGCGTCCGCGCGAACGGCATCCGGGTCGATCTCCGCGTCGTCGTCCCCGACGAGTTCGGCAGCGCCCTCCAGTACTTCACGGGGGGCCGCGAGCACAACATCCACCTCCGGAACGTCGCCATCGCGCGCGGGCTGAAGATCAACGAGTACGGGATCTTCGACGTCTCCGACGTCGACGACCCCGACGCCGGCCAGCGCGTCGGCGTTCGGATCGGCGGGGAGACGGAGGAGGAGATCTACGACGCGCTGGACATGCCGACGATGCCGCCGGAGCTGCGCGAGGACGCGGGCGAGATCGAAGCCGCGATGGAGGGTTCGCTCCCGGATCTCGTCGCGGAGGGGGAGCTACGCGGCGACCTCCACACGCACACCGACTGGTCCGACGGCGGCTACTCCGTCGAGGAGATGGTCGACGCGGCGGCCGAGCGCGGCTACGAGTACCACTGCGTCTCCGATCACGCGACCGGCCCCGGCATCGTCGCCGGCGTCGGCCTCTCGGAGGAGGACCTCGAAGAACAGCTGGCCGCGGTCGAGGCGGTCGCGGCCGACGCCCCGATCGAGGTGTTCCACGGCGTCGAGACGAACGTCGACGCCGACGGCGACCTCTCCCTCGACGACGACCTGCTCGCCGAACTGGACGTCGTGATCGCCTCGCCGCACAGCGCCCTCGACCAGGATCGCGAGGCCGCGACGGAGCGCCTGCTCCGGGCGATCGAACACCCGTCGGTCGACGTCGTCGGCCACCCGACCGGTCGGCTGTTGAACCAGCGCCCGGGCCTCGACCCGGACGTCGAGCGCCTCGCGGCGGCGGCCGCGGCGAACGGCACCGCGCTCGAACTCAACGCCAACCCCCACCGGCTCGACCTCCGCGCGGAGGCCGTCCGGATCGCCGTCGAGGCGGGCGCGACGATCGCGATCGACACCGACGCGCACGCCCCGGCCGAACTCGACAACGCGCGGTACGGCGTGCACACCGCGCGGCGAGGGTGGGCCGAGACGGCGGACGTGCTCAACGCCCGCGACGTCGACGGGGTTCGCGCGTTCCTCCACTGAGCGACTCATGACCGCCGACCGACCCCGAGAATCCGACCGACCTCGGGAATCCGGCCGACCCGGCGAACCGGAGCGGCTCCTGCTCGACGCGATGCTCGGCAAGCTCACGACGTACCTCCGGATGTGCGGCTACGACGCGGCGTACGCGCTCGACCGCGGAGCGGAGGACGACGCACGTCTCCTCGACCTCGCCGCCGCCGAGGGTCGGCGGCTCCTCACCCGCGACGTCGACCTCGCCGCGCGAGCGCCCGACGGGCTCCTCCTCGAATCGCGGGACGTCGCGGAGCAGCTCCGAGAGCTGCGCGAGGCGGGCTACGATCTCCGGCTGGACGAGCGCCCGCCGCGCTGCGGGCGGTGCAACGGCCCGATAGAACCGGCTGCCGGCGCCGCGACGCGGCCCGAATACGTCCCCGACGGGGCGCGAGCCCGGCGGTGTCGCCGCTGCGGACGGTGGTACTGGAAGGGATCACACTGGGACGACGTCAAACGGCGTCTGGCGGACCTCTGAGCGGACCGGGTGCGGCCCGTCGCATCCTTGGCGGTCTCGCTTCCGCGACGTCCCGGTCAGTATCGCGGCCGCCACTCCTCGCACGCGTCCATGTCCCCCATGAGTTCCTTGCGGAGACCGCAGTACGGCTCCATGCCCTCGTCGGTCCTGACGTACCGAAAGTGATCGCAGCTTCCGCAGTACGTGTCCCCCCGCGTCGGCGCGGGCGTGGACGGGCCGTTCGGGATCACCTCCGCGTCGTCGTCGGGCAGCGACGAACCGGCCGCGCCGCCGCGGACGCCCGGGGCGGGGTCGTCGAGCGGCGATCTGATGTCGCTCGACGCCGATCCGCCGCCGTCGCCGACGGTCGCGGACGCGCCTCGCGGGGCGGTCGTCGGTCCACTTCGCTGACCACCCGTCCGATCCGTCCGCGTCTCGACGTCGCCGTCGGGCACCTCGCCGAGGAGTCCGACGCCGCCCAGTCCCCGTCGATCGCTGTCGACCTCGACGACCCTCGTCTCGCCCCGACGCGTCACCTCCATCGTGACCGTCCCCGCGGGGTCGTTTCGCGTCTTGAAGTTCGCGACGCCGACGAGCAGACACCAGAGGACGGCGATGATTCCGAGGAAGTAGACGCCGGCGGTCGGAAGCGTGAGGTCCATCGATCCCTCGGGGATCGTCGCGCCGGTCCACCGGTAGGGGTACGCGTGCGAGAACAGCGCGAGGCCCATCGCCGAGACGCTCGCGCCGATCACCGCCGCCGCCCGCGTCGTCCGGCCGGCGGGCAGCGCCGCGAAGACGCCCAGCAGGACGGCCGGCACGCCGACGCCGGCGAGCATCCCGCCGTACTTGCGCGCGACGAACAGGTCGCCTCCCGTCAGCCACTCCGGGATGACCGTCGCGACCACGATGCCCGCGACGACGAGCAGCGACCCGCCGGAAAACAGCCCAACGCCGAGGTACAGCCGCCGGAGGTCCGTCCCTCTCCCCGCCCGCCCCCCGTAAACGTCTCCCAGACTCGTCATGTCCGCGCGTACACGACAGTTATACAAAACGATACGTCAGACGGACGTCTGACGGGGTGCCGCACCGGGTCACACCCGTCGAGACGGCTCCGAAGGGATTAATGTCGGCGCTTTCGAACCGGGGAGCATGGCCGACGACGAAGCGGAAGACGAGGGTCCCGCGGTCGAACTCGGAACGGGCGAACCGGTCGAGGGTGCCCCGCTGGCGCGGATCGCATCCCGCCTCACCTGGCCGCAGGAACGCGAGCGCATCCGACAGAAGGAGGGAGACGCCGTCATCCGGACGCCCGACGGGCCGCAGACGCTCTCCGACGTGCTGGATCGGGTCGACGTGACGTACTTCGACACCAGACAGACGTTCGTCCGCGAGATCGAGGGCGTCGTCGGCACCGGTCCCGTCCCGACGAGCGAGCGATCTCATTCTCGGTAGCTTTTCCTCTCGGACCACCAACACCGACCATGACGCTACCGATCGACCCCGCGGCGCTCGACGGCGACGACGTCGGCGAGGAGCGCGCGACGCTTCGGATGTCCCACGAGGAGGCGATCGAGCACGTCCGCGAGGCGTTCTCCGACGCCGGCTTCGGGTTTCCGGCGGAGTTCTCCCCCTCGGACCTCCTGAACGAGAAGGTCGACGCCGACCGCGACCCGTACTACGCGCTCGGCGCGTGCAACCCCCGGATGGCGGACCGCGTGCTCACGGCCTCCGACAACCGCCTCGGCGCGCTGTTCCCCTGTAACGTCGTCATCTGGGAGGAGGAACCCGGCGTGCAGACCGTCTACCACGTCAGCATCATGCGCATCGGTCGGCTCGTCGGACTCGCCCCGGACGACGACGAGATGAGGGAGATCGTCGCCGAAACGGGCGAGATGGTCGACGAGGCGTTCTCGAACCTCGACGCCGCGTAAGGCGATCGTCCTACCCGTCGTTCCCCGCGAAGTCGGCGAGGCTCGTCTGGAGGCCGGCGACCATCCCCGACTTCCGGCGGAGGGCGTCCATCCCCACGGGGAGGTGGTTCGCCACTTCGCGGATCGCCTCCCCGAACGTCTCCGCTTCGCCGCGTTCGCCCTCGAAGGCGTGGCGGACCGCCTCGCGGACCTGCCAGACGCCGACCGGACCCCAGTAGTCGTCGGAGACGTGCCGGATGACGAGACACTTCGCCTGCCGGCCGCGCTCGTGGAGGTGTTCGAGCACCGCGAGGCGGGAGGCGTAGTACGCCCCGGCCGTCTCCTCCACGTACCGCGTCCGACCCTCGAACCCCTCGCGGTCGCTGGCCAGCCACATCCCGGCCTGGGGGTCCGGGTTCCAGATGCTCCCCGGGGCCTTCATCTCGACGAGTTCGAACTCCCACCTGCCGGGCGCGAGCACGACCCAGAACGCGTTGCCGAGGTACTCGTTTCGCCACACCTCCACGGCGTCGACGCCGGGCGCGTCGCGGACCGTCCCGCGGAGGAACCCCCCGACGGTGTCGTCCACGGCGGTGATCGACCAGCGGGTCGGGACGAGCCGCCTGTTCCGCCCCCGCCCGAGCGCCCCCGCGGAGAGGATTCGCGTGATGTCGTACACGTCGAACCCGCGCCGGTAGAGGTAGTTCATCGCCCCCTGCGCCTGCCAGTCGTCGTCTTCGAGCGTCTTCTTCACCGGTCTGGGGACGTGCGGGTTCTCCGCCAGATCGGCCGACCGGGCGCGCGCCCGCGGTCCCGTCGGCGTCGCGACGTCGTCGCGCGTCACGTCGAAGTCGAGTTCCGGCGCGCCGTCGAGGCCGATCTCGACGCCGACCGGCCGGTCCGCGATGGCGACCTCGCGCTGGACGCCGAGGAAGCCGTTCCACGCGTCGTGGACGTCGAGCGCGTCGCCGCCGCGCGCGCCCGCCTTCACGTCGACGGGGCGGTTCGAGTTGAGCAGGCTCGTCCGCCGTTCGAACACGTCGTCGATGCTCACGCCCTCGTCGTACCACGCGGCGCTCGTTTCGAATTTCCCCGCCTCCGCTTCGTACCCGACCGGCGAGAGGATGCCCGTCGCCACGTTCGGGTAGTTCGAGCGGCCGACGAAGATGGAGGGCGAGACGCTGCCGAACAGCGAGTCACCCTGCACCGCGTCGTCGAAGCGGTGGCGAAAGTCCTCCAGGTGATCGACGATGGCGTAGGACTTCTCCATCGCCAGTCGGCGTCGCTCGGCCCGTTCGTTCACCTCCATCTCGATGTAGTCGTCCAGCCGCATCCGACGAAAATAGCCGCCGAGACGGCTTGAACCTTCGGAGGATCCCCGCGTCAGCGGATACCCGCCCGCCGCGCCCGTCAGTGGATGCCCATCGCTTCGATCTGCTCTTGATACCTGTTTCGGATCGTGACCTCGGTCACCTGCGCGACGTCGGCGACCTCGCGCTGGGTCTTCTTCTCGTTGCAGAGCAGCGACGCCGCGTAGATCGCCGCCGCCGCAAACCCCGTCGGCGACTTCCCCGACAACAGTCCCTTCTCGGACGTCGTCTCGATGATCTCGTTCGCCTTGCTCTGCACCTCGCCGCTCAGTTCGAGTTCGGAACAGAAGCGCGGGACGAACTGCTTGGGGTCGACGGGCTTGAGTTCGAGGCCGAGTTCCTGGGAGATGTAGCGGTAGGTCCGCCCGATCTCCTTTCGATCGACGCGCGAGACCTCGGAGATCTCTTCGAGGCTGCGGGGGATGCCCTCCTGCCGGCAGGCGGCGTAGAGCGCGCTCGTGGCGACGCCCTCGATCGAGCGCCCGCGGATCAGGTCCTCGCTCAGCGCCCGGCGGTAGATCACCGACGCGACCTCCCGAACGGAGCGAGGGACGCCCAGCGCGCTGGCCATGCGGTCGATCTCCGAAAGCGCGAACTGGAGGTTGCGCTCGCCGGCGTCCTTCGTGCGGATGCGTTCCTGCCACTTGCGCAGCCGGTGCATCTGGCTGCGCTTTTCCGACGAGAGCGATCGACCGTACGCGTCCTTGTCCTTCCAGTCGATCGTCGTCGTCAGCCCCTTGTCGTGCATCGTCTGCGTCGTCGGCGCACCGACGCGCGACTTGCTCTGTCGCTCCGAGTGGTTGAACGCGCGCCACTCGGGGCCCGGATCGATCTTCTCCTCCTCGAGGATGAGGCCGGTCTCCTCGTGAATGAGCTCCCCGTCAGCGGTTCTGACGAGGTCGTCTTCGTCGATGTCATCGAGGTCGAGGTCGTCGACCTCGACGTCCGAATCCTCGCCCTGCCACGTTCGCTTCGGTGCGGTGTCGCGCTCCCGCTGGCGGGTGGGCCGTGTCATCGCATTTTTATAGTAGTATTCGCCGAACACTTAAACCCTTGTGATAGTTGGCGTACCTACCGGTAGAAATCGGAACACGGCGGCCGTGTCGGGAACGGAGCGAACGGCCTTTATCCGATGCGGGGGGAGAACGACGCATGCCGACGATCGAATGCGACCCCGACGAGGCGCGCGAGGCGCTACGGGAGGCGGGGGCGGAGATACGGTCGGGGAACACCGACCACGAGCGCTGGCGCGCCGAGCGGGGTGAGGCGATCGCCGTCGCGTACGACGGGAAGGTGGTCGTTCAGGGGTCGAACCCGAACGACGTGCTGCTCCCGCTGCGTCGCGCGCGGGGCGGGACGAGCGAACGCGGTCACGTCTACTTCGACGGCGCGAGCCGCGGCAACCCGGGGCCCGCGGCGGTCGGCTGGGCGCTCGTCACGGGAGACGGGATCGTCGCGGAGGGGTCCGAGCGGATCGGCCGGACGACCAACAACCGGGCGGAGTACGAGGCGCTGGTCCGCGCGCTGGAGGCCGCGAGCGAGTACGGGCTCCGCGAGATCGACGTCCGAGGGGATTCCGAGCTGGTGGTGAAACAGGTCCGCGGGGAGTGGCGGACGAACGACCCGGGGCTGCGCGAGCGGCGCGTGCGCGCGAGAGAACTGCTCGAAACGTTCGATCGGTGGTCGCTCGAACACGTCCCCCGGGAGATAAACGAACGCGCCGACACCCTCGCGAACGAGGCGCTCGACGATGGCTGAACTCCCCGACGACGTCGTTCGGGAGGCAGAGCGGTTGACGAGACGCGCGCGCAACGCGGTCGACGAGAACGAGCCCGCGGCGTACGAGGAGCGCAGGACCGACCTCCTCGACGCCTTCGGCTACGCGGCGCGCGTCAGGCCGGAGGACGACGCGCTCGTCCTCCACCCCGCCGAGTGGGTCGTCGACGGGACGATCCGCGTCGACCGCGTCGACGACACCGACCGCGCGGTCGAAGTGCCGCTCTCGGGGGGCGGGGACGAGGACGACTGGGAGGCCGTCGAGGCGCACAACGCCGCGGCCGTCGAACGCGTCGCGGAGACGCACGGCGAAATCCACGGGGCGAACGCCCGCGCGTTCGCCGACTTCATGGGCAACCACCACGTTCGCCGCGTGGACGACGCCACCCCGGCGGAGATCGAGGTATTCCTCGAAGAATACTTTCCGCGGAACGCCTGGCCGAGCCGCGAACAAAAAACGGCGGTCCTCGAATCGCTCGAACTGCTGTTCGACGTCGTCGACGCGGACGTGCCCGGATTTACCGACGATCGGTAACTCCGTCCGCTCGCTCCGTCCGCTTACAGCCGCGCGTCGACGAGGTCGCGAACCTCGTCGGCGCGCTCCTCGTCGGTGACGAACTTCGAGAGCATCCAGTCGAGCCGATCGATGACCGCCGCGTGGCCCCTCTCCGTCAGTTCGTACTGGTTCGTGCGCTTGTCGAGTTCGCTCTTTTCGACGAGGTCCAGATCGACGAGGTCGTCGAGGTTCGGGTAGAGACGGCCGTGGTTGACTTCCGTCCCGTAGTACGCTTCGAGGTTGCGCTTGATCGCGAGACCGTACATCGGCTCCTCGGAGAGGATAACCAGGATGTTCTGCTGGAACGCCGTGAGGTCCCGTGCGATGCTTGCGATGTCGTTGATTGTTTGTGCCTCTGACATGCCTATTGAAATGTCACCGTGCTATTTAACGTTTCTCAACTCCCGTCGGGTTTCCGGCGTACGGCCCGGATTCGAGCGCCTCCGCCGAATCTCGACGAACGCGCGCGTCGCCGGGAGCGAGCGCCCGAGTCTCTCCCGTCTGTCAGGAGTCGGTTTCGTGTCTTCTTCTCTCTGTATCCGGATGGGGTGCTGTAGGGATTCCCACAGGAATATTGGACCTGGGAGTGAATGTACTTTTTGGCGTCGGTTGGGTTACCGGCGACGATGCCGAAAGGACTTTCCCGGATTTCGCGGAAGTACGAACGCATGACGAATCTCTGGGAAGACCTGGAAACGGGCCCGAACGCGCCCGAGACCATCTACGCCGTCGTCGAGTGTCTGAAGGGCGAGCGCAACAAGTACGAGTACGACAAGGACGTCCCCGGCGTGGTGCTCGATCGCGTCCTCCACAGCAACGTTCACTACCCCAGCGATTACGGTTTCATCCCGCGATCGTACTACGACGACGAGGACCCGTTCGACGTGCTCGTCCTGGTCGAGGACGCCACGTTCCCCGGCTGCGTCATCGAGGCCCGTCCCGTCGCGCTCATGCGGATGGACGACGACGGCGAGCAGGACGACAAGGTCATCGCCGTCCCCGTCGAGGATCCCCGATTCGACCACATCGAGGACCTCGACGACATCCCCCAGCAGACGCAGGACGAGATCGACGAGTTCTTCTCGACCTACAAGAACCTCGAAGCCGGCAAGGAGGTCGAAACGCTCGGCTGGGAGGACAGACAGGCCGCTTACGACGCCATCGAGCACGCGCAGGACCTCTACGCCGAACACTTCGGCTGACGGGGGAGCGGCCCTCCCGTTTTCGCGCCCACGCGCCCTCTCGATAAATTTCGAGCGAGCGACTCCGCGTCGCTCGCCGCCGCGATCATGACTCCCGGACATGAGGGGAGCCGCCGCGCATGAATTATGCGCATGGGTAATTTTTTGTGGGTGACGATCCTACGAGGTTCCGTAATGGCAGCCAAGGAACCCCGCCTCGGAGTGAACCACCTGACGGTCGTGCCGACGAACTTCCGGTCGGACCGGCGTGGCCGCGCTGACGACGGTCCGTCCGCCGACGGGGACTGACGGTACCCCGCGTCGGTCGGCCGAGGGCGGCGGACGAGAGCCAAATCCCTTTTAGTACCCAGCATCTACGGGAAGGTAATGGCGGAATGTTATGAGTGCGGCAGGTACGAGAACTTGCCGTACCAGTGTCGGCGCTGCGGGAACACCTTCTGCGCCGAACATCGGTTGCCGGAGAACCACAACTGCCCGGGGCTGCAGGACTGGAACGACCCCGGCGGCGTGTTCGGCAATCGCGCCGACGACGGAACCGAACAGTCGACGCGAGCGCGCGCCAGGGACCGAGTCAACCAGGTGACGGGCACCGGCGGTCCGCTGGGATACTTCCGGGGCAACATGACGTTCGTGTTCCTCGGGCTGATGTGGATCACGTTCGCGCTCCAGTACTTCGTCCTCCCGCTGCTCGGCGTCGGCTTCAGAACGCCGCTCTGGAGTTCGCTCTTCGTCCTCGAACCGCAGAACGTGGCGTACGTCTGGACGTGGGTCACCTCCGTCTTCGCCCACGGCGGTTTCACCCACATCGCGGTCAACAGCATCACGCTGTACTTCTTCGGCCCCGTCGTCGAGCGTCAGCTCGGCTCGAAGCGGTTCACCGCCCTGTTCGTCGGCTCGGGGATCGTCGCGGGGCTCGCGCAGATCGGCACGAACCTCGCGATGGGCGGCCCGGCGGCCGGCGTGCTCGGCGCGAGCGGCGCGATCATGGCGATCATGGGCGTGCTGACGGTCCTCAACCCGAACCTCCGGGTGTACCTGTACTTCTTCATCCCGCTCCCGCTCTGGGTGCTGACGTTCGGGTTCGCCGCGTTCAGCCTCACCGCCGGCTTCGGCACGTTCGGCGGCGGGTTCCTCGGGGGCAACGTCGCCCACTTCGCCCACCTCGCCGGGCTGTTCATCGGCCTCGCGTACGGCCAGCACATCAAGGGCCGCCAGCGCGCCCCGCAGTCGCTCCGCTTCGGTCGCGGCGGCGGCCCCGGCGGCCCGCGGCGGCGCGGGCCCTTCTGATGCGGCCCGCCCGTCCGGACCTCGCGCCCGATCCGGCGCTCTCGCGCGCCGAGATGGAGTCGCTCCAGCGTGAGGTGGCCGCCGCCGCGGTCTTCGAGGACGACCTCGCGTTCGACCCGGCGGCCGTCTCGCTCGCCTCGTCGACGCTCTCGATGGACGCAGACCGACCGACCGTCGCGGGGGTCGATCAGGCGTTCCTCGACGACCGGGCGGTGAGCGCGATCGTCGTCGTCCGCGGCGGCGAGGTCGTCGAACGGGCCCACGCCGTCTCGACCCTCTCGATCCCGTACGTTCCCGGCCTGCTGTCGTTCCGCGAGGGCGGCCCCATCCTCGACGCGTTCGCGGAACTCTCCGCGACGCCGGATCTCGTCGTCTTCGACGGCAGCGGCCGCATCCACTTTCGGGAAGCCGGCCTCGCGACCCACATGGGCGTCGTGCTCGACGTGCCGAGCGTCGGCGTGGCGAAGCGACTCCTCTGCGGCCGGCCCCGCGAGTCGGTGGACGGGCGACCCGCGGGCTGGCGCACCCCGATCGAGGCGACAGGCCGCGTCACCGCCCCCGACGGAACCCTCATCGGGTACGCCTACCAGTCCCGCCAGTACGACTCGAACGCGACGATCAACCCCCTCTACGTCAGCCCCGGCCACCGGATCTCAGCCGAGACCGCCGTCGGCGTGATCGAACGGCTGGGCGGCGACTACAAGCTCCCGGAGCCGACGCGGCTCGCCGACGCCTACGCCGAGGAGGTAAAGCGGTCGCTCGGCAAGTGAACCCTTAACTGGCCCGCCTCCGACGTGCGGGTGTGAAACCCGAGACTGTCCTCATCACTGGCTGTTCCTCCGGCATCGGCCGGGCGACCGCGCGGGCCTTCCTCGACGAGGAGTGGACCGTCTACGCCACCGCGCGCAACCCCGCGGATATCCAGACGCTCGGCGACGAGGGCTGCGAACTCGCGACGCTCGACGTGACCGACGACGTCGACGTCGACCGCGTCGTCTCGCGCGTCGTCGACGAGGAGGGGTCGATCGACTGTCTCGTCAACAACGCCGGCTACGGGCAACTCGGCCCCATCGAGGACGTGCCGGTCGAGCAGGTCCACCGGCAGTTCGACGTCAACGTCTACGGCCCCCACCGGCTCACCCGGGCCGTCCTCCCGCACATGCGCGAGCAAGAGTCCGGGACCGTCGTCAACGTCTCCAGCGTCGCCGGGCGCGTCTCCTTCCCCGGCGGCGGCGTCTACTGCGGATCGAAGTTCGCGCTCGAAGCGATGACGGACGCGCTCCGCGCCGAGGTCGACGAGTACGAGATCGACGCGGTGCTCGTCGAACCCGGGCCGGTCGAGACGAACTTCGCCGACCGCACGACGGACGAGATCGAGGGGGACGGCGACGTGCCCGGCGTCGAGCGCTCGGGCGCGTACGAGGCGTTCTACGGCCTGTTCGAGGACACGCAGGCCGTCGGCGGCGGCGGTCCCGGCGCGATTCCCCCGGAGCGCGTCGCGGAGGACATCGTCAACGCCGCCAGCGCGACGAAGCCGGCGTCGCGCTACCCGGTCGGCGCCGTCGCCCGCGCGTCCGTGCTCGCGCGATTCCTCCCCGACTCCGTGCGCGACAACCTCTACGGTCTCGCAAAGAAGCTCGCCTAATCGAGACAGGCCGCGACGACGCGCAGCGCCGCCTCGCCCTGCACCTCGTCGGCGAGCAGCGGCACGCGCTTCACGTCGCGTCCCCGGAACAGCTCGGCCGCCGTCCGAAGCGCCTTCTGCTGGACCCCCCACCGGCGCTGACAGAACTCGCAGGACTCCAGATCGGGCGCGACGATCCACTCAGGGCCCACGTCCGCGATCGCCGAGACGTCCTCCATCACCCGGTTCACCACGACGGTCTCCACGGGGACGTCGAACCCGTCGAGCCGCCGGATCAGCCGCTCGGACTCGACGACGCTCATCTCCTCGGGAATCATCACCACCCGGAAATCGGTCTTCTCGGGATCCCGCAGCACCGCCCGGAGACGCTCGATGCGCTCCGCAAGCGCGTCGAGATCCCGCATCCCGCCTTCGGCGTCGGTCTCGCCGCCGAACATCCCCTTTACCCCCTGCATCACGCCGCCGAACCGCTGGCGGAGTTTGACCACGCGTCCGATCATCGAGTCCACCATCTCCGGGAGCTGAAGCAGGCGGAGGGTGTGCCCCGTCGGGGCGGTGTCGACGACGACGCGCTCGAACCGCGGGTCGTCGAGGTACTCCAGCAACTGCCGCATCGCCGCCGCCTCGTCCGCCCCGGGCATCGTCCCGCCGAGGAGCGGCCCCAGATCCTCGTCGTCGAACATCTCGCCCACCTCGCCCATTCCGCCGAGCGGCTGCTCGCCTTCGCCGAACAACCCATCTTCCATCGCGGCGTCGGGGTCGATCTCCGCGGCGAAAAGCGGCGCGTCGTCGCGGATCCGGGTCGGCGTCGCGGGGATCTCGGTCTCCAGCGTGTCCGACAGCGAGTGCGCCGGGTCGGTCGAGACGACGAGCGTCGGCGTCCCGCCCGCGGCGCTCGCGAGCGCCGTCGCCGCCGCCATGGTCGTCTTGCCGACGCCTCCCTTCCCGCCGTAGAGGACGTACTCGGGCGCGTCGACGCCCGACGGCAGGTCGGTCCGTCCCGTCACCGCCTCGACGGGAATCTCCGACGCCTCCTCGTCCCCGTCGGTCGGTCGCCCCGCGTCCGGTCCGTCCTCCTCTCCTTCGTCGACGGCGTCGACGGGTTCGACGTCGAGTTCGGCCATGCGAACCCTCTCTCGCGCGGGCTTGTGTACTCGTCGGTCCGAACGTTCAAATACGAGAACGGAACCACCTCGACGCGGACGCTCCGGGTCACCGACGCTTCGGCCGGAATACGCCGACGACCGCGCCGCGACGGACGGAACCCACAGTCCGAATAGCCGACGCCGGTCGGCTCAGAAGAACGCGGCCAGCCGCGAGGCCGCCTCCTCGACCTCGCTCGTCACGAGCGCGAAGCGGATCCAGTCGGCGCGCGACTCGCCGAACGCCTCCCCCGGCATGCCGGCGACGCCCGCCTCGTCGATGAGCCGCTCGACGTTCGAGAGCGTGCCCGGGAACCCGTCGAACCGCGCGAGCACGTAGAACGCCCCGTCCGGGCGCGCGTACTCCGCCCCCGCCTCGTCGAGCGCGGACGTGAACGCGTCGGCGCGCGTCCGGAGCATCTCCCGGGTCTCCTCGTAGTACTCGGGGGGCGTTTTGCGGAGCGCGTCCAGCACCGCCTGCTGCGCCGGCCTGCTGCCCGCGACGTTGACGAGCATGTGACGGGTCTTCGCGGCGTCGACGAGCGCCTCCGGAAACACCGCGTAGCCGACGCGAAAGCCCGTGATCGCCATGGACTTCGAGAAGCCGCTCGTGACGACGCAGCGGTCGGAGTCGAACCGGAGCGCGCTCTCGAAGCGCCCCGAGAAGTCGAAGTGGTCGTACACCTCGTCGCTGAGGAGCAACGCGTCGTTCTCCTCCGCGACGTCGACGAGCGCGCCCATCGTCTCGCGGTCGTACACCGCGCCAGTCGGGTTGTTCGGCGTGTTCACCGCGATCAGCGCCGTCTCCGCGCTCGCCGCCTCGCGCACCCGCTCGGGATCGAGCGACCCGTCGCGTTCGGCCGGGACGTACCTCGCTTCCCCCCCGAGCATCGAGGTTTTCCCCGGATAGTACGGGTAGACCGGGTCGGTGAGGATCACCTCGTTCCCCGCGTCGCGTTCGAGCGCCCGGGCCATCGCCAGGTAGTTCGCCTCGCCGGCGCCGTTCGTGACGACGATCCGTTCGCGGTCGACGTTTCGTCGCTCGGCGATCTCCGCTCTGAGCCCGGCGAGTCCTTCGCTCGGCGGGTACTGGAACTCGCTCGGATCGGCGTCGGCGTACGCCCTGAGTCCGTCGCGGAGCGCCCTCGGCGGCTCCCAGTCGGGGCTGCCGCTCACCATGTCGATGACGTGACGGTCGGCGCGCGCCGCGTACTGCATGACGCGGAAGAAAAGCGGCGTCTCGTACTCCATACGCGCCCGTCGACGGCCGGCGTGTTCGCTCTTTCGTCATCGGACGCGCCGGGCGCACCGTTTTTCGGGGGCGGTCGCGTAGCGACGGCCATGCGTGACTCCGCTGCCGATCCGCCGGTCGAAGAACGCCTCGGGGAGGCGCTCCGCCGAACCGACGCGACCGTCGCCGTCGCCGAATCGTGCACGGGCGGGCTCGTCGGCTCGCTCCTCACGGACGTTCCGGGGGCGAGCGACTACTTCGACCGATCGCTCGTCGCCTACTCGTACGACTCGAAGCGAGCGATGCTGGCGGTCGAACGGGAGGCGCTCGACGAACACGGCGCGGTCAGCGAGCCCGTCGCCCGACAGATGGCGCAGGGCGCGCGGGACACCGCCGACGTCACGTGGGGGCTGGCGACGACCGGCGTGGCCGGACCGGGCGGCGGCACCGAGGAGAAACCCGTCGGCACGGTCTACGTCGGCGTCGCCTACGCCGGCGAGTGGGGAACCGGCGAATCGTACGCCGCGGTCTCGCGCCACGAGTTCGACGGCACTCGACGGGAGATCAAAGAGCGGATCGCCCGCCGCGCCCTCCGGGCCCTCCTCGACGCCGTCGAGGCGCGGACGTGAAGACGCCGAGGTGCGGACGGAGAGACCCCGTCGAAGCGAAGGCGTGCGTCGCGCGTCCGACGGCGGTGAGAAACGTTTGTACCCCCCGCGGCGAAAGTCGGTCCCGGATGAACAAGAAAGGCCACGTGCTGAACGCCGTTCTCCTGAGCGTCGGCCTCGGGTACGTCCTCGAACCGTCCGGCGACGTCCCGACGTTCGTCGCGATCGCGCAGCTTTCCGTCCCGATCACCCTCGGGGCGCTGTTCCCGGACGTCGACACGGCGTTCGGCAGACACCGAAAGACGTTGCACAACCTCCCGGTGCTCGGGCTCTTTCTCGCGTACCCCTACTACTTCGACAACCTCCACTACGTGTGGGTCGGCATCCTCACGCACTACGTCCTCGACTACTTCGGTAGCAAGCGGGGACTCGCGCTGTGTTACCCCCTCGATCGGGAGTTCAGCTTCCCGGCGGGGGTCGCGACGAGCAGCAAGTGGGCCGGCGTCGCCACCGTCGCCATCACCGCGGTGGAACTCGCCGCCTTCGCGGCCGTCCACTACTACGTGCTTCGGCTCGACGTCGGCCTCGACACCGTGACCGCCGCGCTGTTTTCGTGACGCGGCGGGTCGCGCGCCGCACCCGCGCCGGTCAGTAGACGCACACGTCGTCGAACCGGCCCCCGTACGCGAGGTGGTTCGGGTGCGTCGGCTCCATGCCGGAGAGGAAGAGCCGGTCTATCTTCCCCCACGTGTTCTCGTACCCGAGGTGGGACAGCTCCGCGAGGCTCCTGAGCCGGTGTCCGAGGCCGCCGCGGTGGACGACCCGGCGGGGTGCGCCCTCCGCGAGCGCCTCCACGAGGTCCGACTCCGACTCGACGGGGACGCCGAACCGCGTCCACGCCTCGCCGACCGTCCCGCGGAGGTGCGCGTAGGACGATCCGAACCCGGGAAGTCCGACGTCGCCCGCGAGGCGCTGGCCGCGCCGGTTGTACGTCGGGGGGCACTTCGCGTTGTACGTCTCGACCGCGTGGAGCCTGCCGGCGTACGAGGCGACGTCCTCCTCGTTCATGCTCACGTTCAAAAGCGTGGGGTGCGGCACGAGGACGGCGGCCCCCTGTCGCTCGAACTCGGCCATCGCGCCCTCCAGCGTGATGAAATCCGGCACCGGCTCGGCGAGCCCGACCGCGAGGAGGTGCCGCCGGTCGCGCCACGAACCGGTGAACACCTCGCGGCCGGGCACCACGAGCAGCTCGTCGTCCGAAAACCGCTCCGCCGTCGCTCGGATCGCGGGGAGGCGCGCGAAGTGCGGTGCGTACACCAGCACGTCGATGTCGTTCGCCTTCGCCCGCTCGACGACGCGCTCGTCGAGCAACTTCACGTGCATGTCGACCCGGGTCGTCGCAGACGCGCTCACGGAGGGAAATCGGCGCGACGGGCCATTAGTGGTTGCCATTCGGACTGTCCGGGAGAGAAAACTTTTGCCCCCGGAACGTCTGCGTTCGAACATGTCCCGCTGGGAGTGCGGCATCGACGGCTGCGGCGCGCGGTTCGAGGACGTCGAGTCGGCGATCGTCCACCAGACGAACGAGCACGCGCGCCACGAGTGTAAGGTCTGCGGAACGGTCGTCCCGGAGGGGTACTTCGCGATCCGTCACGCGTTCGACGAACACACCCGCGCGGAGTACGTCCGCGCGTACGACGCCGACTCCTCGGCGGTGCGCGAGCGCGAACGGGTCAAAGCGGAGATCGAGGCGGAGGCGGACCTCCAGCGCGTCGTCGAACGGGTCGACGGCGGGATCGCAGAGTAAGCGGCGGGAGGGCGAAGCGCGTTCAGCGCTCCTCGCTGTCGAGCACGCGGATCTGGTCGCCGCGGACGGTGACCGGGATCGGGACCGTCGCCTCGTACAGTTCGACCGTCACCTGATCCTTGCCCTCGTCGATGCGCTGGACGCGGGCCTTCTCGCCCTTGAACGGACCGGCGATGAGCTCGACGATGTCGCCCTCGGCGATCCCCTCCACGTCGGGGGTGGGCGAGAGGAAGTGTTCGACTTCGGCGAGGCTCGACGTCCCCGGCACGATGCTCCGCGCGTGGGGGATCTCGTCGAGCACGCGTTCGAGCACCGCGTCGTTGTCCGACTCGACCATCACGTAGCTCGTGAGCGAATCGGGCGCGAGCACCGCGTGGATCTCCTCTTCCTCCCTGTTCGCGATCATGTCCGCCACCGTCCGCTCCTGGCTCGCGGTCGTCTTGACGGCGAAGATCGGCATCTCACATTCCCCCGGGGAGCAGGCTCATGACCGCGAAGATGATGAAGCCGAGCAACCCGACGAGAAAAATGCCGGCGGCGGCGATCTTTGCGATCTGAGAGAACTCCTCCCACGACGGCGTGCTCGCCATCTTCAGCACCCGAACGTAGCTTGTCAGATCGTATTTGACGTCCATCGTTACGCGGAGGTAACACGCCCCTCCTTTTCTATCTTCCTTCTTGGAAAAAGAGATCTCCGCTCCGACCCTCCGTCGATCCGACCCGTCGCCGCTCCGACGGGCGCTCCGGCTCCGCCGGCTACTCCACGTAGTCGATGTCTTCGAGCCGCCGGCCCGCCTGCGCCTGCGCCGCCTCGCTGCGGCCGTAGATCTGCGGCGACTCGACGCCCGTGACGACGATCATCGTGCGCATCTGGCCGTCGAGTTCCTCGTCGATCGAGGTGCCCCAGATGATGCGCGCGTCGGGGTCGATGCGGTCGTAGATCTCCTCGACGACGCCCTCCGCCTCCTCGATGCTCATGTCGCTGCCGCCGGTGACGTTGACGAGCGCCGAGTTCGCACCGGAGATGTCCACGTCGAGAAGCGGCGACCGCAGCGCCGACTTGACCGAGTCCTGCGCCTTCTGCTCAGAGTCGCTCTCGCCGAGGCCGATCATGGCGACGCCGCCCTTCTCCATCACCGTGCGCACGTCGGCGAAGTCGAGGTTGACGAGGCCGGGCTTCGTGATGAGTTCGGTGATGCCCTTGACCGAGCGCATCAGCACCTCGTCCGAGACCTTGAACGCCTGGCGGACGGGAAGCTTGCCGACGGCGTCGAGGAGCCGGTCGTTGGGGACGACGATGACGGTGTCGGCGACGTCGCGGAGGCGTTCGAGGCCCGCCTCGGCGTTCGTCCGCCGCACCTCGCCCTCGGCGGTAAAGGGCGTCGTGACGATGGCGATGGTGAGCGCGCCGATCTCGCGGGCCGCCTTCGCGACGACGGGCGCGGAGCCGGTGCCGGTGCCGCCGCCGAGGCCGGCGGTGACGAACACCATGTCGGACCCTTCGATGGCGTCGTAGATCTCCTCTTGGCTCTCCAGCGCGGCCTCCTCGCCGACCTGCGGCAGCGATCCCGCGCCGCGGCCCTGCGTCTTCTGCTGGCCCATCAGGATCTTCGTGTCGGCCTCGATGTTCACGAGGTGCTGGACGTCCGTGTTCGCCGCGACGAGCGACGCCCCGTGGATGCCCTCCTCGGCCATCCGGTTGACCGTGTTACCGCCCGCGCCGCCGCAGCCGACGACGGTGATGTCGGTCTGGAGGTCCTGGAGGATGTCCTGTAACTCCTCGTCGGACATCTTCCCCGACCGTCGGGAGCTCGCCCGATCGGCGGGATCGTCGCCGTTCCGCCCCGGCCCGTCGTCCGTTTTCTCGGCCTCTTCGATTGCATCCTCGACGATAGAGTCCATTTATGGCGAACGCTTACAGAGCAAGCGTAATTATCTTTCCCCTCCGGTCCGACGGATGTCTGACGATTGTTCCGCGCGGATATCTGGACAGCTATCCGTATATCCAGTCAGAAATATAGGATCACGTGGGGAATCTGCGTGTTCGGTCGCGACGCACCGCGGCCGGTTCGACGACGCGGCCGTCCACGTCGACGGGTTCGCCCGCCGCGAGGCGGCCGAACGCCGGCCCTTCCGGAACGCCGCGCTCGCGCGCCTTCGCCGGGTCGAACGCCGTCTCGCGGGCGACGACCGCCCCGTCGACCTGTTCGACCGCGTCGTACTTCCGCTCCAGCACGGCCGCGAGGTCGTCCACGATCGCGTCCCGGTCGACCGAATCGACCACTGCGGCGCGGCCGCCGGCCCGCGTTCCGCTCTGCTCCGTTTCGAAGGCGACGGCGTTCGCCTCGACGGCGTCCCGCGCCGCGTCCGCGTCGATCCCCTGCGCCTCCGCGAGCAGCTCGCCGGGGAGGTCGACGACCGCGACCTCCCCCGCCGACGCCTCGCGGTCGCCGAACCGGAGCCCTTCGTCGACCGTCGCGAGGTCGCGCTCCAGCCGGTCGACGAGATCGAGCGGTCGGTCGGCGACCTCGCGGACCCACGTCTCGCTCACGACGCGGTAGCCGAGCCGTTCGACCGCCGCTTCGAGTTCCGGGCGGTCGCCGTCGACGACGGCGTACTCGGCCGCGCTCGCCTCGAACGCCCGGCGGAGCACGTCGGCGTTCTCGGCCGGATCGCCCATCGCCTCCAGCGGCCAGTCCGCGCCGACGTGACCGACGGCCCACGGGGTCTCGCGGACGATCCGCAGAAAGCGCGGGGCGTAGTGACCGCCGCCGAAGCCGACGAGCTGCCGTTCGCGGTCCGGGTCGACGCCGCGGAGGTCGAGCGCGGCCCGGGCGACCGCCCGCGCCCCTTCGGGGTCCTCCCACTCCGGCTCGGCGCTCCCGAGCTCGACGAACATCGACGGGACGCCGACGCCGCTGGGGCCGTGGTGGGTGCACTCGATGCCGACCTCGTATCCTTCGGGCGCGTGCTCGACGAACGCCTCGACGAGCGTCGCCTGCGCGTTCGGGCACGCCCGGGCGAACCGCCCCTCCTCACCGCCGTAGTCGGCCGGCCCGAAGTTTCCGGTGAAGTGCGCGGTCAAGAGCGGCCCCGTGTCGCCGGAGTGACGGGAGACGAAGAGCAGGAGGTCGGGCTCGTCGAACGCCCGCGCGGGATCGTCCACGTAGATGTGGAGTTCGTCGAAGGTGCGCAGCTCGAAGCCCTCGGTCCGGTAGTACGTCCCGCCGCCGTCGGCGTCCGGCCGGGAGTCGTCCTCGCGTTCGCTCCAGTCGGCGAGGTCGAGCAGGTGCTCGCCGACGTGCTCCGACGCGCGGTCGGCGCGGCTGACGACGATCGCGATCACGGCCGACGGTAGGCGCGCGGACGCAAAAACGGGTCGGTGTCCGGCCGAGGAAAGCGGATCGGTGTCCGGCGGAGGGGGTGGGGCGTCCGGAGGCAGAGGGGGCGGAGCGTCCGGATACGCTTTGGGTGTGAGACGACGGGAGCGGCCGCTCAGTCGGCCCGGTCCGGCTGTGTCGCTCCCAGTCCGATGGCGTCCTGCGCGGTGGTGGCGGTGAGGCCCATGAGTTTGCGGAAATCCCCGCGGCGCTGGACGAACAGCGCGAGGCCGAGGACGATGTAGACGACGCTGTAGGCGATGAGCACGTCGTACGCGGTGAAGGGGAATGCGACGACCTCGCGGACGATGAGGAACTCGACGAAGACCTGCGAGGAGAACAGCACGAGCAGCGCGACCGCCTCGCGGACGCTGATCGAGAAGTTCACGAGCACGGCGATGGCGAAGAAGCTCTGGGCGGCGGTGATCCAGATCTCGGCGGACTGCTTCGGGTCGAACTGGAGCGTCCCGAGCTGCCCCAGCGCGATGCTGTACACGACGGCCAGCGTCCCGATGAGCAGCGTCCACTGGTTGAGCTTCGAGGAGATGAGCGCGTTGAACCCCGCGGTCGAGCGCGCCTTGTTCACGAGGTAGGCGACGACGATGAGTTCGGGGCTCTCGCTCGCGAGCGGCGCGATCCACTGGATCATGAAGAACGCCGGGACGCCGATGGTCTGCCCCAGCTCTTCGAGCCCGTGGGCGAACGGGTGGACCGCGGTGTAGATCATCCAGCCGGAGTACGAAAAGAGCAGGAGGACGACGGCGACGCGGGCCGCCTTCGGGTAGCGGTGAAAGTGAGCCGGCACGCCCACCTGCGCTTCGACCTCCTCGACGTCGCCGCGGATGATGATCGAGATGTAGAGGGCGTAGAGACCGACGAGGACGACCGTGTCGACGAGGCCGATTCCGCCGCCGAGCGGCACGAGGAAGGCGAACGCCGTCGCGACGAGCAGGAAGGCGATTTCGAGGGCGATGTCCCGGTCGAGGCGAACCGCGTCGGCCAGGAACCCGGGGCGTCTCTCGACCGCGGGGTCGAGCGTCTGCTTCGCCCGGTAGATCGTAAACAGCGCGATCCCGGACCAGCCGAGTCCGATGAGGATCCGATTCGCGCCGGTCATGTTGGCGACCGCGAGGTTCGCCGCCTCCGCGCCGCGCGGGGTGCCGTCGTACGCCCCGGCCTGCCACGCGTACAGCGCGTCGACGGCGTACTCCGGGGCGACCGCGAGCACCGCGAGCACCGCGATTGCGAACGCCCGCGGGACGTCCTTTTCGGCCGTCTCCGCGCCCCACGCGAGGAGGAACGACGAGCCGAGCACGGCGATCCCGCTGACGCCGACGGTCGCGAGCGTCGACGCGGGATGCGTGCCGGTCGCCCAGAAGAACAGCCACGGAAGCGTCAGCGCGGTCGTCACCGCGACGGCCGCCAGGGGGTGCCGAAGGAACGAAGACATAGCTAGTCCGTGCGCCAGAACGCAAGTAGCTCTTCTGTTTCCACACGCGCGAACCGTGGGAACCGATGACGAGGACCCGCGCCGCGCCCGTCGACGCGAACGACGCTTTTTTGTCGGCCTCCGGCCCGTGTGGGACCATGCAGGTGTTCGGTCTCATCGGGAACCCGGTCGGTCACTCGCTCTCGCCGCCGATGCACGAGGCCGCCTACGAGGCGCTCGGGATGGACGCCCGGTACGTCACGTTCGAACCGGACCCGGACGACCTCGGCGCGGCCGTGCGCGGCGCGGCGGCGCTCGGCGTCTCGGGGCTGAACGTCACGATCCCGTTCAAGCGGGACGTGCTCGACCTCGTCGAACCGGACGACCTCGCCGCTCGCATCGGGGCGGTGAACACCGTCGACTTCCCGGGGGCGACCCCCGGCGACGACGAGCCGCCCGGGGGCGACGATGCCGACGCCCGCGGCGACCTGCCGCGAGGCTACAATACCGACGCCCGCGGCGACCTGCCGCGAGGCTACAATACCGACGCCGCCGGCGTGATCCGTGCCTTCGAGCACCACGACGTCCCGCTCGACGGGGCGGACGCGGTCGTCGTCGGGGCCGGCGGCGCGGGTCGCGCGGCCGCGTTCGGACTCGCCGACGCCGGCGCGTCCGTCCACGTGGCGAACCGAACCGAGAGAACCGCGAGGGACCTCGCGGCGGCCGTCCCCGACGCGACCGGCGGCGGGTTGGACTCGCTCGCGCCGACGGTCCCGGACGCGTCCCTCCTCGTCAACGCGACGAGCGTCGGCATGGAGGAGGACCGATCGCCGGTCCCCGCGGAACTGTTGCACCCGAACCTCGCGGTCCTCGACGCGGTGTACTCGCCCCTCGACACGCGGCTGCTCCGCGACGCTCGGCGGGCGGGCGCGACGACCGTCGACGGCGCGTGGATGCTGCTGTATCAGGGCGTCGAGGCGTTCGAGCGCTGGACGGGGGTCGACGCGCCTGTCGAGGAGATGAACGCCGCGTTGCGGGCGAACGTCTGACGTAGATGAACGCCGCGTCGCGGTCGAACGTCTGACGTCACGCGACGACCGTGGCGGCGGCTTTTAAATATCGGGCACACATAGTGTCGCACAATGGCACTACTGGACAAGCTGAAATCGTTGCTCGGTCTCGATGGCTCGTCCGGCGACCGGGAGCGCCGGCAACCCGGCGTCACGGTCGAACGCGACGCGGGGGCGGACGCGCGGACGGAGACGGAGGCCGCCGTCAAGGGAACCGACGCGCCGGACGAGTCCGGTGCGGAGCCGACGGAAGAGTCGGCCGCCGAGGAGACGGACGCGGCCGCCTCGACCGACTCGATGGTCGAAGCGCCCTCCGACGCCGATCGGGCCGCCGAGCCCGGCGAGGCGGCGGGCCCGTCGACCGACGACCCCGACGCCGCCGGCCCGGACGCCGAACCCGCCGAGGGAGTGGAGATCCCCGAGGCGGAACCGGACGACGAGTCGGAGCCCGAAGCGCCGGACGAGCGGGAATCGGAGCCGACGGTCGAGGAGTCGGCCGCCGAGGAGACGGACGCGGCCGCCTCGACCGACTCGATGGTCGACGAGGAGGCCGAGGGTTCGGAGGCGGCCGAACCGGCGGAAGCGGCCGGTCCCGAGTCCGACGACGTGGACGTCGAAGCGGACGCCGAGTCGGAGCCGTCCGCCGAGACGGCGGCGACGGAGAGCGAGTCGGTCGACACCGTCAAGGGTATCGGACCGGCGTACGCGGAGCGCCTCGCCGACATCGGCGTCGAGTCGGTCGACGACCTCGCGAGCGCCGACGCGGCGGAGATCGCCGACGAGATCGGCGTCTCGGAAAAGCGGGTCGGCCGCTGGATCGATCGCGCGAAGGACCGCTGAGGACGCCCGTCCCCGTCCCGTCCGACGCGGCGCACGGTCGTCGCGCCGTCGCGAAACCGTTACCGTCGCCCGCGCTCAGCTACCGCCTATGAACGAACCGACGGTCGTCACCGACCTCGCGGCGTTCCGCGCCGCGGCGCGCGACGCGCCCCGCCCCAGCCGTATTCCGGTGGAGGTCCGCGTCTCGGTCGACGACCCGTTCGACGCGTATCGCCGGGCGCGCGGGCGAAGCGAGACGGAGGCTCGTCGAGGAGCGAAGCGACTCGACGGTGCGTTCCTCGAAACCACCGGCGGTCAGCGCGGCTGGGGGTACTTCGCGGTCGATCCGATCGAGCGCCTCCGGGTCGGCCCGGATGCGGTCGTCCGCTCCGCCGCCGCCGGCCCGGATGCGCCGCCAGCCGACCGTTCGCCGACGCTCTCGGCGCTCGACGGGCTCCTCTCGGGCGAGACGCTCGTCAGGGGCGACTGCGACGTGCCGTACCCCTGCGGCGCGGTTGGGTGGCTCGCCTACGACGTCGCCCGCGAGATCGAGGGCCTCCCCGACGAGACGGCCGTCGATCCCGGCCTCCCGCGGCTCCAGCTCGGCGTGTACGACCGCGTCGCCGCGTGGCGCGAGCCCCGCGGGGAGGGATCGACGACCCTCCGAATCACCGCCTGTCCGCGGGTGGGCGACGAATCGGGCGGCGGTACCCGTCGAGGCGCGCGAGCAGACGCCGTCGGAGGCGGGTCGGACGCCGACGCGGCGTACGACCGGGGGCTCGCCCGCGCGCTGTCGCTCGCTCGCTCGATCGACGAGGGCGACCCCGCGGTCGGCTCGCCCGCCGCGGCCTCGACGGCGCGGTTCGAGAGCGACTGCGGGCGGGAGGCGTTCGCGGACAGGGTCCGCCGGGTGAAGGAGTACGTCCGGGCGGGCGACACCTTCCAGACCAACGTCTCACAGCGGCTCGTCGCGCCGGCGGCGGTCCACCCCGTCGACGCCTACGCCGCCCTCCGCCGGGTGAATCCCGCGCCGTACTCCGCGCTGATCGAGTCTCCCGGCGTCGATCTCGTGAGCGCGAGCCCCGAACTGCTCCTCCGCCGCGAGGGGAATCGGGCCGTCACCGAGCCGATCGCGGGCACGCGACGGCGAGGCGAGACGCCCGACGCGGACGCCGACCTGGAGGCCGACCTGCTCGCGGACGAAAAGGAACGGGCCGAGCACGCGATGCTCGTCGACCTCGAACGCAACGACCTCGGCAAGGTCTGCGAGTACGGCACGGTCGAGGTGAGCGAGTACCGGCGGGTCGACCGCTACTCGGAGGTGATGCACCTGGTCTCGGTCGTCGAGGGCCGGCTCCGACCGGACGCGCGCCTCGTCGACGCGATCGCGGCGACGTTCCCCGGCGGCACCGTCACCGGCGCGCCGAAGCCACGGACGATGGAGATCATCGAGGAGGTCGAATCGACGCGGCGGGGGCCGTACACCGGGAGCGTCGGAATCTTCGGCTTCGACGACCGCGCGACGCTGAACATCGTCATCCGGACGCTCGTCCGCCGCGGCGACGAGTACCGTCTGCGCGTCGGCGCGGGGATCGTCCACGACTCCGTTCCGGACCGGGAGTACGAGGAGACCCTCGCGAAGGGCCGGGCGCTCGTGAACGCCGTCGACGAGGCGCTCGGCGAGCGAGCCGACCTGACCGTCGCGGGGGCGGGCGGGGAAACGCGGGAACGGTCGGAATCGGAGGCGACCGCGGAGGAGTCGGAGGCGGGGCCGTGATCCTGGTGATCGACAACTACGACTCGTTCGCGTACAACCTCGTCCAGTACGTCGGCGAGTCGGTCGCCTCGGCGGGCACGGCGGGCGCGGCCGACTCGGATCGCGTCGTCGTCAGGCGCAACGACGAGATCGACGCCGACGGTATCCGGGCGCTCGATCCCGACGGGATCGTCGTCTCGCCCGGCCCGGGGACGCCGGACGATGCCGGCGTCTCGATCCCGATCTTCGCCGACCTCGACTACCCGACGCTCGGGGTGTGTCTCGGCCACCAGGCGCTCTGTGCGGCGCTCGGCGCGCGCGTCCGTCGCGCGCCCGAGGTCGTCCACGGCAAGTCCTCGACGGTGAGACACGACGGACGGGGGATCTTCGCGGGCCTCCCCGAGCGGATCGATGTCGGCCGGTACCACTCGCTGGCCGTCGAACGCGGCGACCTCCCCGCCGAACTCGTCGAGACAGCGTGGACCGACGACGAACGACGGCTCGTGATGGGCGTCCGCCGACGCGGGCGGCCCCACGCGGGCGTCCAGTTCCACCCCGAGAGCGTGCTCACCGAGGGCGGGAAACGCATGGTGCGAAACTTCGTTGAGGGCGTCGCGGCCCCGAACGCCGCCGACTCGGGGTTCGGACGATGACCGACGCCGATTCGAGGTTCGAACCGTGACCGACGTCCCTCTCTACCACGTCGACGGCGAACTCGTCCCGGCCGCCGAGGCGACGGTCAGCGTCCGCGACCGCGGCTTTCTGTACGGCGACGCCGCCTTCGAGACGATCCGCGTCTACGGCAGCACCCCGTTCGAGTGGGACGCCCACGTCGACCGCCTCCGCGCGACGTGCGACCTGCTCGCGATCGACCACCGCCTCTCGGACGCCGACCTCCGCTCGCGCGTCGAGGAGACGCTCGACGCGAACGACCTCGCGGACGCCTACGTCCGTCTGTCCGTCACCCGGGGCGTTCAGCCGGGGAAGCTCACTCCCGACCCGGACGTCGATCCCACGGTCGTCGTGATCGTCTCCGAACTCCCGCGCGGCGGTCGGGAGGGACGCCCCGTCTGGGACGCCCCGGCGACGCTCCAGACCGTGAAGACGCGGCGCGTTCCCGACCGGTCGATCCCCGCGCGGGCGAAGACGCACAACTACCTGAACGGCGTGCTCGCCCGTCTCGAACTCGGGGTCTCGGACGCCGACGAGGCGCTGCTTTTGAACGCCGACGGGCGGATCACGGAGGGGGCGACGAGCAACGTGTTCTTCGTCGCCGACGACGCCCTCAGGACGCCGAACCTCGACAGTCCGGTCCTCCCGGGGATCACCCGATCGGTCGTGCTCGACCTCGCCCGGGAGGAGGGGATCCCGGTCGAGGAGGGGTCGTACGCGCCGGGCGACCTGCGCCGCGCGGACGAGGCGTTCCTCACGAACACGACGTGGGAGCTCCGACCCGTCGCGCGCGTCGACGGGATCGCGGTCGGCGACGGGCCGGTGACGGCGCTGCTCTCGCGGCTGTTCGACGAGCGCGTCGAGGCGCTGTACTGAGCGTCCGGCCCGGTGACGGGCGGCGATCGCCGGCCGGCCACCCGCCGCCCCCGTCGCTGACGAGCCCGCGATTTCAGCCGTGGGGTATCGACTCAGGCGTACATTCCCGCGAGGTACTCGTCGACGCTCTCGACGAGGTACGGCTTTAGCGTCCAGAAGCCGTGGTACCCGTCGTCTCGCTCCTCGGCGACGAGCGCGGCCATCCGCGGGCGGCGGCCGCCGCCGTCGTACACGACGAACCACGTCCGGGCGACCTCCGCGGACTCGTTCGCGCGGTACGTGATCCGGTCGGACCCGTCCGGGGTCGCGTCCGGTCGCCCGTAGACGTGCACGTCGACGCCGCGGTCGGCCGCGCGCTCGTGCACCTGGCGGAGTTCGGTCCCCTCCGCGAACGACGACAGCCGTTGCAGGCCCGTTCGGAGCGCCCCGTCGCCGGTCCGAACCGCGAGCGTCGCGATGTCGCGGGAGACGCGGCGCAGGAGTCGCTCGTCCTCGCCGGAGACCGTGAACAGGGTGTCGTCGAGCTTCGACAGGACCGCCGGCATTCGATCGTCGGCGCGGCGGTCGCGCTTTACGACCGGCAGTCCGTCGCCGAGGTGGACGCGCTCGCGGAGGTCGTCGATCGACGAGGCGGCGACGACGCCGCCGGCGTCGTAGAGGACGGCGCAGTTCCGGGGGCGATTCGGGTCGGCCCCGCCGTCCTCGACGGTGACGTTGTGAAAGGAGAAGAAGCGGTCGAGGCGGCGGCGGAGCCGGTCGGATCCCTCGTAGTTGAAAAGCGCCAGCGTCTTGCGCCGCGATGCGACGCCCTCTATCGTCTCTCCGAGCACGCGTCTCTCCGCCCCTTTCTCGTCACCGTTTAAAAGTGTACCGTCGGTGCGACCGTTCGGAACGGGTGACGATCGACCGCGATCGCCCGTCGGCGAATGCCAAACGTTGATGCGCGCGGGCACGAAGCCCGACCATGGACGAGAGCCGGCGAATCGTCTCGGTCGAGGAGGTCCCGACCGACGGGACGCTCCTTTTCACCGTCCGATCGGGGGTCGACACGGCGGAGGCGATCCTGACGCGACTCGGCGACGGGAGCGTCGTCGCGTTCGAGAACTACTGCCAGCACTGGACCGACGTGCGCCTCGACAAGGGGTCCGGCGCGCTCGTCAGAAACGGCGAGATCGTCTGTCAGAAACACGGCGCGACGTTCGAACAGGACACCGGCTACTGCGACTTCGGTCCCTGCGAGGGGGCGACGCTCGACACCATCGCCGTCGCGGTCGAGGACGGCGACGTCTACCTCGCGGACGACGAGTACGAGTTCGAACGCCTCGGCCCCTCCGGCGAGTACGACCTCTCGTCGGGGAGCAGGATCGACTTCAGCGGAACCTGAGCGACGCGACCCGTCGTTCTTCGTGAGGACGCGGCGGTTCTACTTATGTGGGTCTTCGACGACTCCTACTCGAATGGTTAGTAGGGATACGATAGTCACCGTATTCTTCATCCTTTTAGCGGTCGATGTCTGGCAGGCAGCAATCCACAGAACCGATAGTTTGGTCGTTCAACTGGGCGTCCTCATCGCAATCGGGGTCCTCATCCCGACACTCATTAACGAAGTGAGGAGACGTCGCGAGGAGAGTTCGTAGGGTGTTGAGGCGCACCTATCGAACGCCGGTTTCGCTCGCTAAAATACCAACCTACTAGAAATCCCACGGAGTCCTCAATATCTATCTTCTGTGGCGCACGGCTCACGACTCGCTTCGCTCGTCGTTCGCTGTGTGCGCCACAGAAGATAGCGGGAGGTAGATTTGAACTACCGATCTCCGGGTTATGAGCCCGGCGGAATCTCCTGGCTATCCCATCCCGCTACTTCTCTCAACTGGACACTGCCTGTTAAGGGTTGTGATTCCGTCGCCGTACGTGTGTTTTCGTACCACACGGGGGACGAACGCGACGCTCGGCGTCGGGGCGATTCGAACCGACCCTCACCGCTCACTCGACCGCGGCGACCCGCCACGTGAAGAGACTCTCCGCGACGTAGTTGACGAGGGTGCCGGCGGCGATGCCGACGCCGTTGGCGGCGACGAGCCACAGCCCCTCCCCGCCGACGGGGAGGCGCACGTCGAGCCCGGAGACGTGGACGAAGACGACCGTCGCGACGAGCACGCCGCCCGCCCGGACGAGGTTCGACTTTCCGAAGCGCCACAGGAGACCGCGGAGGCCGCCGCCGCCCTCCGAGGCGAACGTCCAGTTCTCGTTGAGCAGGAACATCAGGACGATCGCCAGCTCCGCGCCGACGAGCTTCGCGCTCCCGCGGTAGACGCCGAGCCACGAGGTCAACGCGACGACCGTCGCCGTGTCCACCACCGCGCCGACGGCACCGACGGAGGCGAACTGGCCCACCCTGACGCCGGAGGCGAGTTCGTCGACCCAGCTATTCATCGACGGCCTCCGCGAACCGTTCGACGAGGGCCGACCGCGGCCGACGTCGGGCGTCGAGAAGGGCGTGAAAGCCGTCCTCGCGGAGGAGCTTCGCCCGGTGGCGCGCCGAGAGAAGCCCCCGTCCCAACCGCAGCGACGACCGGATCGGCGAGACGGTCGAGCCCGGCCTGTCCTCCCACCGCACCGGAACCTCGACGACGCGGGCGTCGAGCGCGGCCGCGACGGCGACGAGTTCGACGTCCCACGCGAACCCCGGCTCGTACAGGTGGCGCCTGACCGTCGTCCACGCGTCGCGCGCGATCGCCTTCGCGCCGCACTGGTAGTCGTAGAGCTTCGCGTCGAGGAGCAGCCGTCCGAGCCGCGCGAAACAGTCGCCGAGGTAACGGCGGGCGAACGTCTGGTGGGAGGCGACGCGCGCGTCCGGGTGACGTCGGGAGCCGACCGAAAGCTCCGCCTCGCCGGCCCGGACCGGCGCGAGCACGTCGTCGATCGAGTCGACCGGCGTGCTGCCGTCGGCGTCGACGAACGCGAGCACGTCGGCGTCGAGCGCCTCGAATCCGGCCGTGACGGCCGCGCCCTTCCCCCGCCGCCGCGGGGCGGTCGAGACGGTCGCCGGCAGGGTCGCGAGTTCGTCGACCTCCGTCGGCGTCGGCGCGTCGAGTTCGACGCGAATCTCGTCGGGGCGGAGCCGCTCTGCGATCTCCCGAACGTACGCGGCGAGAACGTCCGCGTCCGGTCGGTAGGCGGGGATCACGATCCCGACGGAGCGATCCATGTTCCGACGTTTCACGCACGGGATAAAAAGCGTTTGACTTACGGCAGCTGACCGGTCACACATCTGTCTCGTGCGCCGACGGGCTCGCGTCCCCCGGTCGGGGAACCCAAAAAACGTATACCACCGGCCTCACGTTCCCCGGATAGATGGAATACGTCCTCGTCGTGGGCTGGCTTCTCGCCTACGCGGCGCTCGCGGTCGCCGGCCTCCCCCTCGCTGCCCGGCTGTTTCCCCGTCTGCCGGGCCGCGGGGTCGGCTTCGCGCTCCCCCTCTCTCTCGTCGTCGTGACGACCGTCGTCTACTGGATCGGACACGTCTCGTTCGGCCCGCTGGCCGTCGGCGTCGGCGTCGCGCTCCTCCTCGCGGCGTCGCTCGCCGCCGGACTCGACCTGTCGGCGCTCCGAGCTCGCCGCGTCGAACTCGCCGCCGGGCTCCGGTCGTCCGTCGTCCGCGGCGATGCCGAGGAGTCCCGCGGAGACGGCGGCGTCGCCCCCGCGGGCCGGGTCGGCGTCCGGTCCGCCCTCGCCGAGGTCGCGGCGGTGTTCGCGCTCGCCTTCCTGTTCGTGGTCGCGATCCGCGCGATGGACCCGGCCGTCCACGCGGGCGGCGGCGAGAAGTTCCTCGACTTCGGGCTCCTGAAATCGCTCGCCCGCGCGGAGGCGCTCCCGCCCGAGGACGTGTGGTTCGCGGGCGAGCCGGTTCGCTACTACTACGGCGGGCACCTGGTGGCGAGCGTCCTCTCGACGCTCACCGGGACCGCCCCGACGTACGCGTACAACCTCGCGCTCGCGGGCTTCTACGCGATGCTCGTCGCGGCCGCCTACGACCTCGCCGGGGCCGTCGCGGCGCATCGCGGCGCGTCGCGTCGACTCGCCGGCGCGCTCGCGGCCTTCTTCGTCGGGTTCGCCGGAAACCTGGTGACGGCCGGGCAGCTTCTGTATCTCGCGCTCCCCGACGGGCCGCAGGCGTCGATCGTCGACCACGTCGCCGCGCGGACCTCCGAGTACACCACGACGGCGATCCGCGCGGAACTCGCCGACTTCGACTACTGGCTTGCGAGCCGCGTCATCCCCGATACGATCAACGAGTTCCCCCTCTTTTCGTGGCTGAACGGCGACCTCCACGCCCACATGATGGGGATGCCCTTCCTCCTTCTCGGGGCGGCACTGGCGTACAGCTACTACCTCACGCCGGAGGAGGAGATCCGCCGGCGGTGGGCGATCGTCTTCGTCGCCGTCCCCGTCCTCGCCGGGCTGCAGGTCGTGATCGACACGTGGAGCTTCCCGTCGATCTTCGGGCTCCTCTTTCTCTCGCTCGCGTTCGCCGACGCCGATCCACTCGCGCTGTTACCGGGCGGCGTCGGCGACCGGCTCTCCGCGCGCGCGGGCGACTCGTGGCTCGGCGGGGAGGCGCTCAGGGTCGCCGGCGCGCTCGCGGTCGCGGCGAGCGCGGGCGGCCTCGCGCTGGTGCTCGGACTGCCGTTCCTCCTCGGCGCGGGGGCGAGCCGCGAGGTGGCGCTCCTCGCGCCCGACGCGCGCAGCGCCTTCGGCCCGCTCGTCCTCGTCCACGGGGCGTTCCTCCTCGCCTTCGGCGCGTTCCTCGCCGACCGGCTCCGGGGGGACGGCGGCTCCCCGTGGGCGGTCCTCGCCGCGCTGCTCGCGCTCGTCGCCGTCGCCGCGGCCCACCGGATGGCCGTCCTCGCCCTCGTCGGACCGTTCCTCGTCTTCGGGTGGCTCGCGCTCCGCCTCGACCGCGACGTCGGCTACGAGACGGTTCTGCTCGTCGCCGGCGCGGGGCTGGTGCTGCTCGTCGAGTTCGTCTACGTCGAAGAGCAGGCCGGTCCCCTGCGGATGAACACCGTGTTCAAGACGTACATGCAGATCTGGGTGCTCTGGGGGACGGCGGCGGGCGCGGCGCTCGCGGAACTCCTCCGCCCTTCGGCGACGGTCCGCTCCGTCGGCCGCACCCCGACGGCCGCCCGCTCCGCCGGCCGCGCCGCTCGCGGTCTGCGGCGACCCGCCGTCGCCGCCTTCGTCGCGCTGCTCGTGCTGTCGACAGTCCCCTACGGCGCGCTCGCGCTCTCGGACCACCTCGAACAGCACGGCGACGCGGAACCGACGCTCTCCGCGACCGCCTTCGTCGAGACGGACCACCCGGACGAGGCGGCGGCGATCAGGTGGCTCGACGAACGGGAGGGGCAGCCGACGATGCTCTCCGCGCCGGGGACGAGCAGCTACCCCGGGGCCGACCACGGGAGCTACCCGTACCCGCCGGGGATGTACACGTGGGACGCGAACCCGGCCGCGAGCCTCACCGGCGTTCCGACGGTCGCCGGGTGGGGCCATGAGGTCGGGTACCGCGGCGAGGAGGCGTACTACGACCGCGTCGCCGACGCGGACGCCGCCTACACCGGTTCGACCGGCGATCGCGTCGCCGTCCTCCGCGCGTACGACGTCCGGTACGTCTGGGTCGGGCCGGCGGAGCGCGACCGCTACCCCGAGATCACGATCGGCGAGACGCCGGGCGTCGACGTGGCCTTCGAGCGCGGCGCGGTGACGGTGTACGAGGTCGACGCGGAGCGACTCCCGGAGGGAGAGAACGGGACGGAGGAAGGAGAAAACGAAGGTAGCGGGAATTCGAGCGCGTGACGCGCGGCGGATCAGCGGTGCCGGGCCTCAGACGGCCATCTTGCTCCGCGCCTTCACGACGTCGAGCGCGTCGGCGTCGATGGTTTCGACGTCGAGCCAGTGCGGGACGTACTCGCGCTTTTCGAACGCCTCGCGCTCGTCCTCGGTGCCGATGGTGCACCAGAGCTGGACCTCCTCGGGACCGTGGTAGTCGCCCTGTCGCTGGATGGAAAAGCAGATCTGCTCCTCGTCGTCGTAGTCGATGACGGCTCCCTTGCGGATGCCTGGATCCCCGCGGACGATGAGACACTTCATGGTCGGCCGTTCGTACAGTCCGGGCTTAACGGCTTCGATGAGGTCGACCGCTCCGCGTCCGGGAAACACCCAAGCCGTCCCTCGACGGAGTACCAACCGTGAGACGGGTCTCCCAGCGAACGATCGTTGACCACTGGCTCGCGAGCGAGAGCCGAAAGCCGGGCGTCGCCTCGATCGATCCGGCGTCGCTCGACGACGACGGCGCCCTCGATCGGCTGCTGCGGCTGAAACCCGGAGCGGCGTCGTTCCTCTGGCGGGAGGCTCCCATTGACTGGTACCGCGTGCGATTGACGGGCGGGCAGCTCCGCCGCCTCCGGGTCATCGGGGGTCCGCCCCGCTCGCTCTGGGGCGCGCTCTCGCCGGACGGAACCGTCGACGGGGCCGCGCGTCGCGTCGAGTCGGCCGACCCGCGACGGCTGGCGAAGCGGACGGGCGTCGACGTGCCGCGGATCGTCCGGCTCGCGGACGAGGCGAGTGGAGGCGGAGACGGCGGCGGAAGCGAACTCCCCGACCTCGTCTGTTTCGCCCGTCGCCCGTGGGTTCGGCCGTTCGTCGCCGACGGGAACCACCGCGCCGTCGCCGCCGCGCTCGCCCTCCGTCGGGGTGATCCGTACCGACCGCTCGGCGCGTACCTCGGCGTCGGGCGGAACCGACCTCGCGGCGCGGTCGCCGAGGCGGTTCGGTCCCTCCTGTGGGCGGTTCGGACGCGCGTCGCGGGTCGTGACGAACCAAACGGGTTTTAACCGGCGGGGGCGAAAACGGGACAAGGTAGATATCTATGCAGATGCCACGCCGTTTCAACACGTACTGTCCGTTCTGCAAACACCACGAGGAGCACGAAGTCGAGAAGGTCCGCACGGGCCGCTCGACGGGGATGAAGAAGGTCCAGCACCGCCAGCGTCGACGGCAGATGGCGCACGTCGGGAACGCCGGGAAGTTCTCGAAGGTTCCCGGCGGGGACAAGCCGACGAAGAAGACGAACCTCAAGTACCGCTGCAGCGAGTGCGGCAAGGCCCACATGCGCGAGGGATGGCGCGCCGGCCGGCTGGAGTTCCAGGAGTAGATCCATGGCAGGCAACTTCTACAAGGTCACGTGCGGCGACTGCGAGAACGAACAGATCGTCTTCGACCGCGCGGCGACGGTGGTCAACTGCGCCGTCTGCGGCACGACGCTCGCCCGCCCGACGGGCGGCAAGGCCGTCTTCGAAGGCGAAGTCACAGAAACCGTCGAGGCGCGGTAACCCCCCGGAGAACCTATGAAGTACAGTGGCTGGCCCGACAAGGGCGATCTCGTCGTCGGGAAGGTCGACGAGATCGCCGACTTCGGCGTGTTCATCGACCTCGACGAGTACGAGGACAAGCGCGGCCTGGTCCACATAAGCGAGGTCGCGAGCGGGTGGATCAAGAACGTCCGCGACCACGTCCGCGAGGGGCAGACGGTCGTCGCGAAGGTGCTCGGCGTCGACGAGGGGTCACAGCAGATCGACCTCTCGATCAAGGACGTCAACGAGCACCAGCGCAAGGAGAAGATACAGGAGTGGAAAAACGAGCAGAAGGCCGACAAGTGGATGGCCATCGCGTTCGGCGACGACGTCGACGACGAGCAGTACGGCGCGGTCGCGAACGCCCTGCTCGCGGAGTACGGCACGCTCTACGACGGGTTCGAGCAGGCGGCGATCCACGGCACGGAGGCGCTTTCGGACCTCGATCTCGAAGCGGAGGAAAAGCGCGCCATCGTCGAGACGGCCCGCGAGAACGTGTCGGTCCCCTACGTCAACGTCACCGGCTACGTCGACCTCCGCTGTCCCTCCTCGGACGGCGTCGACGCCATCCGCGAGGCGCTACAGGCGGCCGAGGGCAACGGCGACCTCCCCGAGGAGATCGAACTGACGATCTCCTACGTCGGATCGCCGGAGTACCGGATCAAGGTCCGGGCACCCGACTACAAGACCGCCGAGTCCGAGCTGGAAGCCAGCGCCGCGCGCGCCAGCGAAGCCATCGAGGTCGCGGGCGGCACCGCGGCGTACCACCGCGAGCGCAACGAAGAAGACGAATAACGGCATGAAATCGGACATCCGGGTCTGCTCCGCGTGGCGCGACCGTCACGATCGCCCGGTGTACACCCTCGCTTCTACCTGTCCGGACTGCGGAGCGACGGCCGTAAACAGCGCCCCCGCGCCGTACAACCCTGACGACCCGTACGGCGAGTACCGCCGCGCGCAGAAGCGCCGCGCGGCGGAGCGGTAGCTTCGAGTCCGACCCCCGCTCACCGCAGCGCGGCGACGGCCGTCGGGATGGTGACTTACTTATGCGGCCACGCCCCGACTATGGCGCATGGAAGAGATCGAGGTCGAGGCGCTCGCGGACCCGGAACTCGACGAGCCGACGCTGATCGAAGGGCTTCCGGGAGTGGGACACGTCGGGAACCTGGCGGCCGAACACCTCCTGGAGGAGTTCGAGAGCGAACTCGTCCGTCGCGTGTACGCCGACGAGTTCCCGCCGCAGGTCACCATCGACGAGGGCGTCGCCTCGCTCACGTGCGCCGAGTTCCACGCGGTGGACGTCGCGGGCACGGACCTCCTCGTGCTCACCGGCGACCACCAGGCGCAGAGCAACGCCGGCCACTACCACCTCGCCGACGCGTTCCTCGACATCGCCGAGGGGTTCGGCGTCTCGCGGGCGTTCGCGCTCGGCGGCGTCCCGACGGGCGAACTCATCGAGGAGTACAACGTCCTCGGCGCGGTGACGGATCCGGACCTGATCTCCGACCTCGAGGCTGCGGGCGTCGAGTTCCGCGAGGACGAACCCGCCGGGGGGATCGTCGGCGTCAGCGGTCTGCTCCTCGGGCTCGGATCGCGGCGCGGCCTCGACGTCGCCTGCCTCATGGGCGAGACGAGCGGTTACCTCGTGGACCCAAAGAGCGCCCGAGCGGTGCTCGAAGTGCTGCAGGACGTTCTCGGCTTCGACGTCGACTACGCCTCGCTCGAAGAGCGCGCGGAGGAGATGGAGGAGGTCGTCGGCAAGATCCAGGAGATGCAGAACCAGCAGGCCGGCGCGATATCGAGCGAGGACCTGCGGTACATCGGCTAGCGGGGACCGACGCGTCCGCCGAGCGACGCCAGCTATCTCCTTGCGGCACCAACGATCCGATACCGACCGGTCGGCCGCGGACCGCGGCCCGTCGCCGGCCGGCTCACATCATGACCGAGATGCAGAAAATCGACGCGTCGCCGACGGGGGCGGTCACGCTGACCGACGGCACGACGCACGACGGGGTTCCGGTGTCCGTCTTCGCGGGGTGGGTCAAGGTCAAAGTCCACGGTCGGACGGTGTACTACCCACGAGAACGGGTCAGAGAGGTGGAAGTGTAGCGGATTCCGGTCGGGGGCCCTCCCGGAAGTCGGCGGTCGTTTCGACGGCGAGAACCCGCCGCAGAGAGCCGCGCGACGCGGCTCCTCCCCGGCCGCGACTACGCGACCGGCAGCGCGATCGTCGCCCCCACGAACTCCCAGCCGTAGACGTGGTTCAAGAGCAGGTACGTCACGACGCCGAGGGACAGAGAGAGGATCCACGACGCGGCGGCGACGCGGCCGATCCGCTTGTGCGGCGTCTCCGTCCGGAGTTCCTCGGGCGTGTGCGTCAGCCCCAGCACGAGCGCGTACAGCACGACGGGCACGGCCACGATGGAGAGGACGATGTGGACCGCGAGCATGAGGAGGTACGCGTAGTACACGAGTTCGGGCCCGACGAACTCCTTCGTCCCCCCGCCGCCGATCTTCGTCAGGTAGAGCACGAGGAACACGAGGATGAGCGCGAAGGAGCCGACCATCGCGGCGGCGTGCTTTCGCACCTCTCCGTTGCGGATCCAGTACCACCCGGCGACGAGGAGCGTCGTCGCGGCCGTGTTGATGACGGCGATGGCGTCGGCGAGGAGGTTCACCTGCCCGAGGGTGAGTTCCGGATACAGGTCCCCCGGAACGAGGCCGAGGAAGGTGCCGATGACGATGCCGTACCCGAGAATCGAGAGGAGGGCGGTCACGGCCCGCGGGTGCTCCTTTACGGGGCCGCGGACGCTGGCGGTTGCCATGTCACTCCGTTAGGAAAGGGTGAATATGCGCTTTCGGGTTTCGGACGCCCCTTCGAGCGCCGTACCAGGCGGAGACGGCCGCGCGTCGAGCCGCCGCCGAAACGTCGATGCGAGTGACGCTCGCCGACCGTTCCCGGCGCGATCCTCGATGCGGTGCCGACCGCCAGGTTCACCCCTCGATGACGCCCGTCACCGCGGCGACCTCCCACGCGGCGTCCACCTCGACGCCGTTGCCGAGGATCGTGTACCGGTCGCGGATCTCGTGGGCGGTCGTCAGCGCCTCTATCACCTCCTCGTCGGAGACGCCGAGGTCGGCGGCCGTCGTCGGCGCGTCGATGCTCGCGAGGGCGTCGCGGATGTCGCGCCACTCGCCCTTCGCGCCGCTGTGGAGGTACTCGGTCATGATCGAGCCGACGCCGACCTGGTGGCCGTGCAGCGCCTTGCCGGGCGCGATGCGGTCGAGCTGGTGCGAAAAGAGGTGTTCCGCGCCGCTCGCGGGCCGCGAGGTGCCGGCGATGGACATCGCCACGCCCGAGGAGACGAGCGCCTTCACGACGAGCCACGTCGACTCCTCCAGTCCCGGCCTGATCGAGTCGGCGCTCTCGACGAGCATCTCCGCGGTCATCTGCGAGAGCGCGCCGGCGTACTCGGAGTACTCGACGTTCTTCAGCCGGTTCGCGAGCTGCCAGTCCTTGACCGCGGTGTAGTTGGAGATGATGTCCGCGCAGCCGGCGGTCGTGAGCTCCCACGGGGCCTTCGCGAGGAGCTCCGTGTCCGCGACGACGGCGAGCGGCGGGTCGGCCGCGACGCTGTGGCGGGTGTCGCCCTCGGGGATCGACGACCGCCCGGAGACGATGCCGTCGTGGCTCGCGGCCGTCGGCACCGAGACGAAGCCGACGTCGACCGCCTCGCTCGCCATCTTCGCGATGTCGACCGCCTTTCCCCCGCCGAGCCCGATAAGGAAGCCGGCCTCCTCGGCTTCGGCGGCCTCGACGACCCGCTCGACCGACGCGAAGCTCGCCGTCTCGACGACGACCGTCGCGGGATCGTCGAACTGGGCGGCGATCTGCTCGCCGGCGAGCCGCTGCGGCGTGGGGCTGGTGACGACGAGGGGTCGCCCGGTGAGATAGAGCTCGTCGACGGCCTCGCCGAGGTCGTCGAGAACGCCGTGGCCCACGAGGACGTTTCGCGGGAGCTTGATCCACGTCGATTTGTCGAACATACCCGACACTCTCGCGCCGCGTTTGAAACCCTTTTGCGTCCGCCGGTCGTCTCGCGGTTTCGATCGCCGAACGAATCCGGTCGCACGCGACGGCGCTCTACAGTAGCGTCTGCACCCGTATGCACATCCGACCGTATGACAGCATGGGTCGAGTGTGTCATGACTTGCAGACGCTACTACAGCGACGCACGCTCCCGCGGTTCGCCGCCCGCCTGTTGCCCTTCAGTCGCATACGAACCATTATATAATACAAATAGATTAACTTTATTAAGTGAGTAATCTTTCGTTCTTCCGTCGGTGAAACAACCGGCGATTGACACGACCATGCAGCTCCACCGCAGGCGGTTCATCAAGGCGGCCGGCGCATCGCTCACCGGACTCGCGGGACTCGCGGCGACCGAAACGGTCGCTGCCGCGGACGTGCCGTTGATCTCGACGCGGGAACACTTCGACGACGACGCGAACCTCACCGCGGGCAACACGGCGACGAACTACGACACGACGGGGAACGTCCCGGGCGTCGACGTCGGGTGCGTCGGCGACCTCGCGGTGTTCGTCCACGGCTGGGACAAAAAGAGCGACGACCCCGACACGGCGGCGGAGGAGAAGATCGACGAGGCGAACCGCGAGCTGACCGCCGCCGGCTACGGGGGGTCCGTCGTCGGGTACACGTGGGACTCCGACAAGGGCGGCGGCGCCGACTACGGCTGGTCCGAGGCGAAGCAGATCGCGCAGGCGAACGGGCCGAAGCTCGCGCAGTTCGCGCTCGACTTCAAGTACTACTGCCCCGATCGCTCGCTCAGGCTCGTCTGCCACTCGCTCGGCGCGCAGGTGGTGTTCAGCGCGCTCCGCGTGCTGGACGGCACGCCGGACTGGAACGACGGGGGCTATCGGATCGACACGATCCACCCCTTCGGCGCGGCGACGGACAACGAGGTCCCGACGGACGCGAACCCCGAAACGTTCGACGCAATCGCCACCGAGGTCGGACGCGCGCACAACTACCACAGCGAGGAGGACGACGTGCTCCAGTGGATCTACAGCACCATCGAGTTCGACCGCGCGCTCGGCCAGACGGGCGCGGAGTCGGGCCGCGAGACGCCGTGGAACTACGCGGACCACGACGTGACCGACGAGGTCGGCGACGATCACTCGGGCTACCTGTCGTCCATCTCACCGCTCATCGTCTCGCACATGACCTGAGGCGCGGATCGGCGGATCCGCGGGTCGCTCACTCCGGGCTCGCGCTCCGCGCCCTCACAGCGGGAGCGCCCGGAACGCGTCGTAGAGGAAGAAGACGCCGAAGGCGGCGAGTACCGCGCCGCTGATCCCGGCGACCGCGGGGGCGAACGAGTCGACCCGGCGGCCGGCGGTGACGAGCGCGGCCGGAAAGCCGGTCACCCAGAGCCCGATCCCGAGGAAGAAGCCGACGACGAGCGCCGGGCTACCGGTTTCGACGACGAGCGCGCCCGCGAGGTCGCCGCCGACGTACGGGATCTGCGCGAGCACGTCGACGCGCCCGGGTTCGAGCAACCCCACGCCGATCGTCAGCCAGAACAGCAGTTGGTACGGGTTCGTCAGCGCGAGGACGAACGCCTTCCGGAAGCCCGTGGCGACGCGTTCCGTTCCGTCTCCGTCCGGGCCGCGTCCGACCGCCGTCGCGTCGACGCGCGGGCGCTCGTCGTCACCGACGAACGCGCCGGCGTCCCTGACCGCCCCCCACGCGAAGTATAGCATCAGGAGACCGCCGAGGCCGACCATCGCCGTCCGCACCGCCGGGGCGCGCTCGACGAACCCGACGACGCCGACGAACGCGAGCGCGAAGAAGGCGGCGTCCGCGCTCATCGCGCCGAGACCGGCGCGCGCGCCGGCGACCCAGCCGCGGAGGACGCTCTCCTCCGCGATGACGGCGTTCATGGGCCCCGGCGGCGCGGCGAGCGCGAGGCCGAAGATCACGCCGGAGGCGAGCGAACCGACGAGGCCGAGACCGTCCATGGTCGGTGTGCGCCCGGCGCGGTGAAAAGGGATGCGAGTCGAGACGCGACGCGCGGACTCCGACCCGCTCGGGTCGGCCGCCTCAGGCGACCTCTTCGAGCGGCGGCCGGACGCGGATCGATCCGGCGACCGACTCCGGAAGGCTCTGTTCGCGCCCGTCGTCGAGTCGGACGGTGAGCATGCCGAACGGGGCCACGTCGACGACCTCGAACTCGGTGCCGGGGGTGATGCCGGCGTCTTCGAGGTAGGCGAGTTCTTCCTCGTCGCGGTCGCTGACGCGGACGACGGTCACCCGGTCGCCCTCGCGGTGGTCGCTGAGCCGGGTCGAGTCGTCCTCCTCCAGCGGTTCGAGGTCGGCCCCGGGGATGGGGTCGCCGTGCGGGTCGACCGTCGGGTCGTCGAGGGCGTCGGCCATCCGTCGTTCGAACACCTCGCTGATGTGGTGTTCCAGCGCGTCGGCCTCGTCGTGCACCTCGGCCCACGAGTAGTCGAGGTGCTCCGTCAGGTACGCCTCGAGGAGGCGGTGGTGCCGGAGCACTTCGAGCGCGACCGTCTCCCCCTCCTCCGTGAGTTCGACCCCCTTGTACTTCTCGCGCTCGACGAGCCCCCGCTCTTCGAGCTTGCCGACCATGCTCGTCACCGTCGGCGGGGTCTTGCCGAGGTAGTCGGCGATGGCGGAGGTGGAGACGGGCGGGCCGCCCTCAGCCTGGAGGACGTAGATCGCCTTCAGGTAGTCCTCCATCACGTCGCTGAGCATGCGTCGCTCTAGACGCGTCTAACGCAAATATCTGCTGGGTCAAATCGGTCGGACGGGCGCGGCGGGATCGCTCCGGCGCGGTGGGGACGACCCGCCGGTTCGGATCCCGACCGCGCCGGCGCTAGATCCCCTGTCCCATCAAGTGACTGCGGAGCACGTCGGGGGTCTTCCCGCCCGCTTCGGTGTTGAGGACGACGATCGTGGCGTCCTCGTCGAATTCGCCGGTTTCGCCGTCGGATCCGCCGGCCAGCTTCCACGCGGCCGCGGCGGCCGCGCCGCCGGCGACGCCCACCTCGATTCCCTCTCCGCGAGCCACGGCGACCGCGCTCTCGAGGACGTCGGCGTCGTCGACCGCGACGGCCCCGCCGTCGGTCGCGGCGAGCGCCGAGAGCGCGAGTTCGCCGCCCGCGGGGGCCGGAATCTCCAGCTCGCCGCAGATGGTGTCGGGCGTCGTCCACGGCTCCGGCGCGTCGAGGCCGCGCTCCCACGCGGCGGCGACGGGCGCGCACCCGCTCGGCTGGGCGGCGTACAGCGCCGGGACGTCGTCGACCAGCCCGAGCTCCCGGCACTCTCGGAAGCCCTTCTCGACCCCGGCGAGCACCTCGCCGGATCCCGTCGGGACGACCGCCGCGTCCGGGACCGCCCAGTCCAGCGCCGCGAGGATCTCGTACGCCGCGGTCTTTATTCCCTCGTGACGGTACGGCGTGTCGAACGCCGCGAGCGAGTGCCACCCCTCCTCGCGCTCCGCTTCGAACGCGGCGAGCGCGTCGGGGTACCGCCCACCGACGACCCGCATGTCGCCGCCGTGGACGTTCACCATCGCCTTGTTCGAGAAGGCGGCGCGGGCGGGGACGAACGCGCGCGACTCCATCCCCGCGCGCCCGGCGTAGGCGGCGGCCGACTGCGCCCCGTTGCCGGGCGAGGCGAGCGCCACGTCGGCGACGCCGAGCGCCCACGCGGCGGTCGTCGCGACCGACAGCCCGCGGTCGAGGACGGTCCCGGTCGGGTTTCGCCCCTCGTCTTTGACGAGCACGCGCCCGACGCCGAGTTCGGCCGCGAGCGACGGGGCTTCGACGAGCGGCGTCCCGCCCTCCCCGATCGAGACCGCGTCGGCCGCGGCGAAGGGCAGGAGATCGACGGTATCCCACATCGATCCCCCTCCCGCTCCCTCGAACGCGGTTCGGTCGGCGACCGCCGCATCGTACTCCGGGTCGAGCGGCCCGCCGCAGGCCGGACACCGCCCCGACTCGATCCCCTCGACCGTCTCGCCGCACGCGGCGCAGGCGAGGCCGCGGAACGCCTCCGTCGTCTCCATGCGCGGTGGTTCGGCGCGACCGACTAAGGCCTTCCCGTCTGCGCGACGCCGTGCTCGCGAGCGCGAGGCGGCGTCCGCGTCCGTTCGCGCTCCCCGGTCGCGACGGTTCGGCGCGCGAGAACCCCGGTGGGACTTAATATCTCCCCGGAGAAGTGTGCGATATGGACGAGGACGCTTCCGTCGTCGTCGCGGGCGCGGGGCTGGCCGGCCTCGTTGCGGCCCGTCGACTGGCCGACGCCGGCGCGGACGTGACGGTGTACGAACGCCGCGAGGAGGTCGGGGGGCGGGTGCGAACGCTCCGGCGGGACGGGTTCGCGCTCGACCGCGGCTTTCAGGTGCTCTTCACGGCCTACCCGATGGTCAGGCGGGAACTCGACCTCGACGCGCTCGACCTCCGCGCGTTCGACCCGGGCGCGTGCATCGCCCGCCCGGACGCTCGATCGATCATCTCCGACCCGCTTCGCGACCCGGGGTCGCTCCCCGAGACGCTCGCCTCCCGGGAGATCACGACGACCGACAAACTCCGGACGCTCGCGCTCCGCCAGCACGTCCGCAGCAGGGAAGAGCGGGAGTTCTTCCACGGCCCGGACGCCACGATCCGCGAGTACCTCCGCGACTGGGGGTTCTCGGCGAAGTACGTCCGGAATTTCGTCGCGCCCTTCTACGGCGGGATCACGCTCGATCGGTCGCTTTCGACCTCGAAACACGTCTTCGAGTACACGTTCCGCGCGCTGAGCGAGGGTCGGATCGCGGTTCCGGCGGAGGGGATGGGGAACGTCCCCGAGCAACTGGCGACGCGCGCCAGCGAGGCCGGAGCCGAGATCCGACTCGACGAGGCCGTAGAGGCCGTAGAGGACGACGGGTCGTCCGTCGAGGTGACGACGGCGACCGGCACCGACGAGGCGGACGTCGCGGTCGTCGCGACCGATCCGCGGGCGGCGCGGGAACTCACGGGCGTCGAGGCCGTCCCGACGAGGGCCAGGGGCTGCGTCACGCAGTACTACAGCCTCCCGCGCGGATCGGAGCTGGGCGTCGGAAAGCGGCTCGTCCTCAACGCGACCGACGCCTCTCCGAACACGGTCGTCCCGCTCTCCGCCGTCGCGCCCGAGTACGCCCCGCCGGACTACGAACTGCTGAACGCGACGTTCCTCGGCGAGGAGGCACAGGAGGCGGACGAGGGGGCGCTCGCGGCGGAGACGAAGGCGGCGCTCGCGTCGTGGTTCCCCGAGCGGAGCTTCGAGTCGCTCGAAGTCGTCCACACGGAGCGCGTCCCGTTCGCGCAGTTCGCCCAGCCGCCGGGGATCTACGACCGCCTCCCCGACCCGCGCGCGGCCGGCGGCCGGACGTACCTCGCCGGCGACTACACGCAGTGGTCGTCGATCCAGGGCGCGATGAAGAGCGGCCACGGGGCCGCCGACGCGGTGCTCTCGGATCGCTGAGGCCGCTTCAGGGCGTGATGACCGCCCGTCCCTCGATCTCGCCGTGTTCGAGGCGCTCGGCGACGGTGTTCACCTTGTCGAGGCCGTAGCGCGTGGTCCGGAGGTCGACGTCGCCGCGTTCGACCAGCGCGACCAGTTCCTGCAACTCGGTGTACTTCCCGACGAGCGTCCCGCGGTACGCGAACTCGCCGTTGACGAGCGTCTGCGACGGTTCGTGGACGTGTCCGCCGTAGCCGACGACGTGGTGGTCGCCGCCGGCGGCGGTGATGTCCGGCCCGTACGCGGTCGTCTCGTCGCGGCCGACGAAGTCGATCACCTGCTGCGCGCCGACGCCGTCCGTGATGCCGTCGATCGCGTCCGCCACGTCCTCGGAGGTCGGGTCGACGGTGTGGTGCGCGCCGAGTTCCGACGCGAGGTCGCGCGCCTCCTCCTTCAGGTCGATCGCGGTGATCGTCACGGGGCTCATCGCCTCCAGACACTGCAGGCCGATGTGTCCGAGGCCGCCGACGCCGATGATCACCGCGTGGTCGCCCGGGTTGAGTTCGCGGTCGGCCTTCTTGACGGCGTGGTAGGCCGTGATGCCGGCGTCGGCGTGCGGGGCGATGTCCGTCGCGTCGACGTCCGCCGGCAGCGGGATGACGGACCGCTCGGCGGTGGGCAGGTACTCCGCGAACCCGCCGTCGGTCGTCAGCCCGGGGAAGTCGAGGTTCTCGCAGTACATGTCCTCCCCGAGGCGGCAGGAGCGACACCGCCCGCAGGTCATCACCGGGTGACAGATCACCGCGTCGCCCTCCGAGACGAGGTCGACCTCGTCGCCGACCTCGACGACCTCGCCCGCGTTCTCGTGGCCGAGCGTCATCGGCAGGTCCTGTTCGACGTAATCGGTCCACATCCCCTCGATGATGTGGTTGTCGGTCTGACACCACCCCGCGCCCTCGACCTCGACGATCACGCCGTCGGAGCGCGCGATCTCCGGTCGGTCGATCTCCTCGACGGTCAGCGCCTCGCTCATGTCCTCCGTGTACTCGTGGAGCCTGGCCGCTTGCATGACGGTAACCCGTGCCACCCTCAGCGCCAAAGGTGTTGCGTGCGTTTCTCGGCGGAAAAACTCACTCGGAGGTCGATTTCCTCCCGAGTGGATAGCAACGAACGACTGCGAGATAGTAACGAACTATAATGATGTATGCGCCCGAACCCCACCGTGCTATGTACCGACACGAGGGAGAGGACGTGTTCGTCATCGACTCGCACGTCCACTTCTGGGACGCGAGCGAGGAGAACATCACGCACGACGGCGGCGAGCAGTTCATCCGGTGTTTTCACGACTACCACACGGGGTTCACGCCCGAAGAGCGTCGGTGGACGCTCGAAGAGTACCGGAAGTACTCGCCCGAGCGGATGGTCCGGGACGTGTTCGGGGAGGGCTACGTCGACGTGGCGATCTTCCAGCCGACGTACCTCTCCGACTTCTACGCGAACGGGTTCAACACGATCGAGCGCAACGCCGAACTCGCCGAGGAGCACCCGGAGCGGTTCGTCCTGAACGGCCGGTTCGACCCGCGCGACGGCGAGGCGGGCCTCCGCGAACTCGAACGGCAGAAGGAGCGGTACGACGTCAAGGGGGTGAAGCTGTACACGGCGGAGTGGCGCGGCGACTCGAAGGGCTGGCGGCTCGATTCGGAGGAGTGCTTCGAGTATCTCGAAAAGTGCGCGGAGCTCGGGATCACCAACATCCACCCGCACAAGGGGCCGACGATCCGACCGCTCAACCGCGACGCGTTCGACGTGAGCGACGTCGACGACGCGGCCACGTCGTTCCCGGGCCTCAACTTCGTCGTCGAGCACGTCGGCCTCCCGCGGCTGGACGACTTCTGTTGGATCGCCGCGCAGGAGCCGAACGTCTACGGCGGCCTCGCGGTCGCCGCGCCGTTCGCCGAGGTCCGGCCGAAGAAGTTCGGCGAGATCATGGGCGAACTGCTCTTTTGGCTCGGCGAGGACCGGATCCTCTTCGGCAGCGACTACGCCATCTGGGAGCCCGAGTGGCTCATCGAGGCGGTGATGGAGGCGGAGCTGTCGCCCGAACAGCGGAAGGAGTACGGCGTCGAGTTCGACCACGAGACGAAGAAGAAGGTCATGGGCGAGAACGCCGCGGAGCTGTACGACATCGACCTCGAGGAACGGAAGCGGCAACTGCGCGACGACGCCGTCAGCGCCGAGTTCGGCCTCGGCGACGCCGACGGCGAGGCCGCCGCGGACTGATCCATGTCCGACGCGAACCAGGATCCGGAAACGCCGACGCGCGGGGCCGTCCTCGACCGACTCGACCGGGTGACCGACCCGGAACTCGACCGGTCTCTCGTCGAACTGGACTACGTCGACGAGATCGAGATCGCCCCGCCGACGGTCCGGGTGGCGTTCTCGCTGCCGACCGCGTGGTGCTCCCCCGCGTTCGCGTGGATGATGGCGATCGACGCCCGCGAGTCGGTCGAAGCCCTCCCCGGCGTCGACGTCGCCGTCGTCGAACTCCGCGACCACCTGCACGACGCGGAGATCAACCGGGGCGTAAACGGCGATCTGTCGTTCGCCGAGGCGTTCCCGGACGCCGACGGGGACGTGGCGGCCGTGCGGCGCGACCTCGACGCGAAGGCCCGCCTCGCCCGCCAGTACCGCGCGGTCTCGACGTTACTCGACGCGGGGCTCTCGCCCGAACAGATCGTCGACCTCGTCCCGTCGGACGTCGATCTGGACGACGAGACGGGCGTCGGCGCGGTGTTCGTCCGCGACGGGGCCGTCGGCGTCTCGTTCCCGGCCGACCCCCTCGCGGCGTACGTCGAGAAGGCGCGGGCGACGGGGCTCGTCGCCGGGGGTGGGGACTCGAAGGCCCGCGACGGGGCGAACGCCGAGTCGGAGGGGCCGCTCTTCAGAACCCCCGAGGGCGAACCGATTTCCCTCGACGAGTTCGACCTCGTCCACCGCCGCGCCCGGTCGGCGCACGTGAACCTCGACGGGCAGGGCGGCGTCTGCGCGTACCTCCACGAGGCGCGGCACGGCGACCGCGCCGCGTCGGTCGGGGAGTGAGCGGGATCCCGGGGCCCTCGGACTCGGCGTTCAGAGCAGCCGCCGGAACGTCCCGAGGGGCGGAAACCACAGCGTCTCGTGGCTCTCGCGGTCGTAGACGACCGGTCGAAGCGCGTCCGCGTCGGTGACGAGCGGCGACCCGAAGTCCGCGGTCCGCATGCCGTTCACCGTCGCGCCCGCAGCCAGCCGATTGAACGCCGGGAGCATCAGCACGTCCGCGCCGCGGTACGTTCCCTCGCCGTAGAGGTAACAGGGGCGCTTTCGCCCCTCGATGGCGATGGCCGGGTGGTCGTGGCCGACGACGTACAGCGCCGCCTCGGCGTCGGGCTCCTCGTGGCCGTGACAGACGACGGCGTCGCCGACGCGGTGTTCGTCGCGAACGGGCCCGTCCCACGCCTCGCGGAGGAGCGCGTCGTGGTTCCCGGCGACGAGCACCGGCCGCGCGTCGGCCTCGCGGACCGCGCCGACGAGACCGCGTAGGCTCGCTCGGGCGTCGGCGGAGAGGCCGGAGAAGCTGTGGAGGACGTCGCCCGCGAACACCACCTCGTCGGGGGAGAAGTGACGGAGAAGCGCCGAGAGGCGATCTTCGAGGTCCGAGCGCTCGCCGAGGGGGAACTCGACGCTCGACGCCTCGTCGCGGCCGACGTGGGCGTCTGCGACCACGAGCGTCGCCGCTCCGTCGAGGAACGCCGCCCGGTCGCGGAACGTCAGGTCGTCCCGGCTCACGTCCCCGAAGAGGACGCACAGCGGTAAATTACTGCCGTCGCGCGTCCACACGCTTTTAACGGCTCCACGCCACCTTCGGACATGGACGGAGCCCTGGAGGACAAACGCACCGCGACCCGATTTCGCATCCTCGTCGAGATCGCGGACCGCCAGCCGGCGGTGAGTCAGGGCGAGATCGCGGAGGCGCTCGGCGTCACCAGCCAGGCGGTCAGCGAGTACATCCGCGCGCTCGTGGCCGACGGGCTCGTCGAGAAGGAAGGTCGCTCGCGCTACCGCGTCACGAAGGAGGGCGTCGACTGGCTGTTCCGCGAGGCGAACGCGATCAGGCGCTACGCAGATCACGTCACGGAGGACGTGCTCGAAAGCGTCCAGGAGGACGCGGCCATCGCGACGGCGGACGTCGAGGCGGGTCGGACGGTCACGTTGACGATCGAGGACGGGCTGCTTCATGCGACCCCCGGATCCGACGGGCCGGCGACCGGCGTCGCGCGGACGGACGCCGAGGCGGGGACGGACGTGAGCGTCACCGGCTTCGAGGGCGTCATCGAGATGGACCCCGGCCGCGTGACGGTCGTGCAGGTGCCGTCGATCCGGGCGGGGGGCAGCCGCGCGGTCGACCTCGACGACGTCTCGACCGCCTGCGACGGGGCGGATCTCGTCGTCGCATCGGGCGTCGAGGCCGTCGTCGCGCTGCGGCGCGCGGGCGTCGAGCCGGCGGCGACCGTCGCGACGGGGGAGATCGCGACCGAGGCGGCGGCGCGCGGGCAGTCCGTGACGGTCGTCGCGACGTCCGACGCCGTCGGCCGAGTGACGGACGCGCTCCGGGACGGCGACGTCGCGTACGACGCGATCGAAGCGTAGGCGTTCCGACGGGGGACCGCTCGAATCAGTCCGCGTAGTCGCTCGCGACCGCGTACGCCTCGCGGAGTCGCCGGAACTCCTCCCTGTCGCCGCCGTGGTCGGGGTGCGCGTCTTTCACCTGCGAGCGGTAGGCGCTCCGAACGTCTCCGACGCTCGCGGTCGCCGGGAGGCCGAGTCGACCGAAGGCGGCCCTGACGGCGTCGGGAGCGTCGACGAAGTCGGCGTCTCTCTCGGGCGTCTCGAACGGGAGGCGTCTCCCGATCGCCGCGCCGGGCATCTCGTGCTCGCAGAGGACGGCGTACGTGCCGCTACGCTCGATGTGAAAGTACGCGTGGGCGTCGAAGGTGATGGCGACGTCGCGCGCCGGAAGGTAGAAGGCGATCGTGCGCCCGTGGATCGAGTGATCCTCGACGAACGGCTCGCCGATGGACGAGAGGTAGTCCCGTATCTCGGCGCGCCGTCGGGCGGTGCCGTCGATCCGCCGCGATTCGTCGATCGGCGCGGTCGGATAGAGGCGGTCCCCGACGACGAAGATGCCGGCGAACAGGGCCGTGACCGCCGCGCCGAGACCGAGCCCGACGAGCAGCCACGGAGGGACGAAAGAGAGCCACTCCGGCAGCACGCGCTTTCTTAGGCGTCGAAGCGTAAAGAATCGCTCGCCGGCTAGAGCATCCCCTCCGCTCGGAGGCCCTCCATCACGTCGTCGACGAGGGACTCGGCGGAGTCGTACGGGAAGCTCTGGTGGCTGCCCAGCTTGGCGGCCATCTCCATCGCGGTGAAGCTCACCTCGCCGTCGCCGGCCTCGAACTTCGTGCCCGGACCGTTCGGCAGCGCCGGGACGAGATCCATCTGGTTTTTCACGGGGTAGTCCGCCCCGCCGAACGCTTCGAGGAGCTGCTCGCGGAGTTCCGCTTCGACCGCTTCGTCTGCCATGGCTACCCATGCTCCCAACGGGCGCAAAAACGTTCCGGAACCGCTGAAAACCCCGCGTGCGTTTATCTCGGGTCGACCGCTCGACGCCGCTCGTCGCGAATCCGCCGACGCGTCCGGCGGAGACGGGCGCGAAGAGCGCCGCGCGAGCGGACTGACGGTCGAGTGCGACGCCCCGGAGACGCGCGTGGCTTCCCGAACCCGGAGAGCGGAAACCAAAGTATTCACTACGGCCCGCCCCCAACCGCCGTCCATGACTGACGGCAACGAGGACTTCTCCCGCCGGACGTTCCTCCGCTCGGCGACGGTGGGGCTCGCCGCGGCCGGCGCGGCTGCGACCGCGGCCGCACAGGAGGGGAACGAGTCCGGCGGCAACGAGTCCGGGGGTAACGAATCGGCCGGAAACGAATCCGGGGGTAACGAGTCGTCCGGAAATGAGTCGTCCGGAAATGAGTCGTCAGGAAACGAATCCGGCGGCAACGAGTCCGGTGGAAACGAGTCGGGCGGCGGCGGTGGCGGCGGTGGCGGCTCCGAGGAGGTCATCGTCGGTCCCGGCGGCGACCTCGTCTTCGATCCCGAGGACCTCGAAATCACCCCCGGGACGACGGTGACGTTCGTCTGGGAGTCGGACGGGCACAACGTCGTGCCGAACGAGGGCGACTGGGGCCACGAGAACATCGAGAACTCGGGCTTCGAGTACGAACACACGTTCGAGGAGGAAGCGGAGTACGAGTACGTCTGTACGCCGCACGAATCGGCCGGCATGGTCGGAACGATCGCGGTCTCCGAGGACGCCGGAGGCGGCGGCGGTGGCGGAGGAGCGGCGGTTCCGACCGTCCCCAACAGCGCGAAGTCGCTGGGCGTCGCCACGACGTTCGCGATGGTGACGACGCTCGGGCTCGCGTACTTTTTCATCAAGTACGGCGGCGACTACGACGTGCCCGAGTGACGGTCGCAGAACAGTCACTGTTCGGGCGACCGGCCGCATCGGCGGTCCCGCTTTTTTCAACCGGGAGAGCTGTCCGCGGGCGCACGCGTCGTCGCGATGGCGAAGCGCGACTCCTCGGAAAATCGCGACAGGCGGCTTCGCGGTCACGTTTCCTCTCGTTCACCGTTGTTGATTCGCTTCGTCCAGTCTGTGATAGTGAGTGATTCGGACTCAATCCAACTGCTCGTTTCTCGAATATATTACCTTCATGAACGTTTGATCTGACCGATACATATTTGCGGCCACGTCGAGTACGCCCCGTCGGCGGACGAGACGGAACTCGACGCGCTTCGGCCGAGCGTCTGGGCAACGGTCGGTCGCGTGCGGTTGCGGTATCGGGCCGTCGAGGATCGCTCTCGTTCGATGTACGCAAATTATGGCGATTCGTATGTACGAGAACTGTCATACGGGCCTTTCCGGGCGACGACGCGGGCACAGGCACGGTCGAACACGCGGCCATCGGAGGTGTTCGCGGCGGTGATCGATTCGCACAACGCCGCGACCGACGGCGAACAGGGATCACCGCGGGATTCAGAGGCTCCCGCGGTGCTCGAGAACGACTACCAGCGGGAGATCGTACGGATACTCAAAGAACAGGGCGGCGAGTTGCACGTCTCCGAACTCGCGGCGGAACTCACGGAGCGCGACGAAGGCGACCGCACCCGCTGGCAGCGGGCGGCGGCGCGGGGACAGAGCGTCGTCCCCGAGTGGGTTTTCTGCCTCATGAGCCTCGGTGGGTTGGTCAGCGTCGTGGGGTCGTACCTCGAACTCACGGCCTTCACCGCGCTCTCTACCGCCTCCTGGGCTGGACTCGCGTTCGGACTCCTCGCCGTCGTGCGAATCTACTCGGTGTCACAGTAGGTCCGAGCCTCGTTCGCGGCGCGTTGGTGTCTCAAAGGAAGCCGTAGCCGTCGAGAGCGTCGCGGTAGCAGTCGAGATACCGCTCCAGCACCGACTCGCGATCGAACGCCTCGAACGCGTCGTTCGTCGTCGCGCGCTCGACCGCTGCCGCCGCGATCAACTCGTCCGCGAGTTCCTGGGGGTTCGTGACCAGCCGTCCTCGCTCGCACCCCTCGACGAGTTCGTGGGCGCTGGAGCCGGCCTGGTACTCGACGATCCCGACGCACCCGCACGCGAGAGCCCGAAGCAGGTCCGTCGGGAAGGGCTCCCGGGTCGCGGTCTGCGCGAAGGCGTGTGCGCCCTTGAGAATCGGGACGCGCTCCTCGGGAGGGAGGTCGCCGAGGAACTCGACCCGGTCGTCGATCCGGAGGTCGCGAGCGGTCCGCTCGGCCCGGTCGCGCTCCGATCCGTCGCCGACGACCGTCGCGCGCCAGTCCCTGTCGCGCAGTTCGGCCAGCGCGAGGAGGAAGCTCTCGACGTTCGCGTCCTCGTCGAGGTCGCGGGCGTAGACGACGTCCGCCCGGTTGTCGACGGGCACGTCCCGCACGAGCGAGAGGTCGATGCTCTCGGGGATCACCCGGACGTCCCCCTCGCTCGCGCCGTGTTCTCTCACCCGCGTCTTGACGGTCTCGGACGGGGCGACGACGGCGTCGGCCGACCGCGCGGCCCGGCGGTATCCCCGGGACGGATCGTTCGCGACGTCGCGCCACCAGTCGACGACGAGGGGCGTCCGGAGGAGCCGCCCGGCAGCCCCGGCCGCGACGACGTGCGACGGCGGGCTGTTGACCGCCTGAATCACGTCCGGGCGGACCTTCCGGAGCGCGAAGGGGAGCTTCGAGGCGAACGATCGCTTCGAGGGCGTCCCCGTCACCGCCCGGTAGACGACGTCCTCGCGTTCGAACTCGGGGTCGTCGCCGTCCCACCACCGCGCGCACAACACCGTCGCCTCGTGACCGCGGGCCGAGAGCGCCTCGGCGACGCGGCGCGTCCGCCGGACCGACCGCTCCCGTGCGGGCGACGCGATCATCGAGACGAACCCGACGTGCATACGCGCCGCGTCGGAGCGGTTCGACAAAAACCCTCGCCTTTCGGACATGAGTCGCGGCGTCGCGGACGCCGGTCGAGCGCCCCCGGCGGTCCCCGTCCGATCGCCCCGGCGGACCCGTCCGATCGCCCCGGCGGACCCGTCCGATCGCCTCGACCGCCTCGACGCGAAACGTTTTGCCGCGCGCGCCGGAGACCGACACCATGGCGACGTACGACATCGAGCGCTACCTCAACGTCCGCAGCGCCTACGGGGCGTCGTTCGCCCCCGACGGCGAGCGGCTGTCGTTCCTGATGGACACAACCGGCACGCCGCAGGTGTGGACGGCGGACGGGCCGGGGCGGTGGCCCGAACAGCGCACCTTCTACGACGAACGGGTCACGTTCGCCTCGTGGTCCCCGGAGCGATCCGAGCTGATCTTCGGGATGGACGAGGGCGGCAACGAGCGGGCGCAGCTGTTCCGCCTCGACGCGTCCACGGGCGAGATCACGAACCTCACGCGGACGCCGGCGGCGAAGCACCGCTGGGGCGGCTGGAGCCACGACGGCGAGCGGTTCGCCTTCGCCTCCAACCGCCGGGACAACGCCGTCTTCGACGTGTACGTGCAGGACCGCGACGCCGTCGGCGAGGAGGCGGAACTGGTCCACGAGGGCGACGGCTGGCTCACGCTCGGCGGCTGGAGCCCCGACGACACCCGGCTCGTCGTCACCGAGGCGTACTCCAACTTCGATCAGGACGCGTACGTCCTCGACGTCGAGTCGGGAGAACTCGATCACGTCACGCCGCACGAGGGGACCGTCCGCCACCAGAGCGCGGAGTGGGGACCGGACGGCGAGAGCATCTACCTGGTCACGGACCGCGGCAGCGACACGCTCGAACTCGCCCGCGTCGACCTCGCGTCAGGCGACTTCGCCACGGTCGAGGACGGCGGCGAGTGGGAGCTCGACGGCGTGGCGATCGACGCCGACACCCGGCGGATCGTCTACTCGCGGAACGTCGAGGGGTACACCGAACTGACGGTCGGCGAACTCGTCGAACCGGATCGGATCGATCCGTTTCCGGCACCGGATCTCCCCGAGGGCGTCGCGGGCGGCGTCAGCTTCGACGAGGCCGGCGACCGGTTCGCGGTCACCGTCACCGGCAGCGCCGACAACACGAACGTCTACGTCGTCGACGCGCGGACGGGCGAGGCGGAGCGGTGGACGCGCGCCGCCACCGCGGGCATCCCCCGCGAGACGTTCGTCGAGCCGGAACTCGTCCACTACCCGACGTTCGACGGCCGGGATATCCCGGCGTTCTTCACGCTCCCGGACGCGGCGGACGGGGCGGGCACCACCCCGGTCGTCGTGGACATCCACGGAGGCCCCGAGTCGCAGCGTCGACCCTCGTTCGGCCCGGTCACGCAGTACTTCGTCGGGCGCGGGTACGCGGTGTTCGAGCCGAACGTCCGCGGGTCGGCGGGCTACGGCAAGGCGTACGGCCACCTCGACGACGTGGAAAAGCGGCTCGACGCGGTGGCCGACGTCGAGGCCGCCGTCGAGTGGCTCGCCGACCACCCGGCCGTCGACCCCGACCGGATCGTCGCGATGGGCGGCTCCTACGGCGGCTTCATGGTCCTCTCGGCGCTGACCGAGTATCCGGACCGCTGGGCCGCCGGGATCGACATCGTCGGCATCGCCAACTTCGTGACGTTCCTCGAAAACACGGGCGACTGGCGGCGCGAACTCCGCGAGGCCGAGTACGGGTCGCTCGCCGACGACAGGGGGTTCCTCGAATCGATCAGCCCGATCAACAACGTCGAGCGGATCCGCGCGCCACTCTTCGTCCTCCACGGGGAGAACGACCCGCGCGTGCCCGTCGGCGAGGCGGAGCAGATCGTCGAGCGGGCCCGCGAACAGGGCGTCCCCGTCCGGAAGCTGATCTTCGAGGACGAGGGTCACGGCTTCGCGAAGCTCGAAAACCGCATCGAGGCGTACTCCGCCATCGTGGACTTCCTCGACGAGCACGTCTGAGGGAGCAACCCGCGCTATCCATCAGGAACTTCCGTTAGAGTCAAACCGACGCACGGCGAATCCATCGCGTATGAGCGCAGACCAGGAACCGCGATCGATCCGGTGTCTCGTCGCGAAGGTCGGACTCGACGGACACGACAGGGGTGCGCACGTCATCGCCCGGGCGTTCCGCGACGCCGGGTTCGAGGTCATCTACTCCGGGCTCCACAGGGCGCCGGAGGAGATCGTGCAGGCGACGGTGCAGGAGGACGCGGACGTGCTCGGCATCTCCATCCTCTCGGGGGCGCACAACACGCTCGTCCCGAAGATCGTCGAGGGGCTGAAGGAGTACGACGCCTTCGACGACACGCTCATCATCGTCGGCGGGATCATCCCGGACGACGACCGCGAGAAATTAAAAGAGATGGGCGTCGCCGAGGTGTTCGGACCGGGGACGCCGATGAAGGAGACCATCGAGTTCGTCCGGAAGAACGCCCCGGAGCGACGATGAGTCGGGCGGAGGAGGCCGACGGCGACCTCGTAGCGCGGCTCCTCGACGGCGAACACCGCGCGCTCGCCCGCGCCATCACCAAGATCGAAAACCGCTCGCGGGGGTACCGGGAACTCGTCTCGGCGCTGCACCCCCACACCGGCGGAGCCGACGTCGTCGGGATCACCGGAAGCCCCGGTGCGGGCAAGTCGACGCTCGTGGACAAACTCGCCCGCACGTACCGCGACGCCGGTCTCACGGTCGGCGTGATCGGCGTCGATCCCTCGTCGCCCTTCACCGGCGGGGCCGTCCTCGGCGACCGCATCAGGATGGCCTCGAACGTCGGCGACATGGACGTGTTCTTCCGCTCGATGAGCGCGCGCGGCACCCTCGGCGGGCTCTCGACCGCGACCACGGACGCCGTGCGGGCGCTCGACGCGTTCGGAAAGGACAAGGTCCTCGTGGAGACGGTCGGCGCGGGGCAGAACGAGGTCGACGTCGTCCGCACCGCCGACACGGTCGCGGTGCTCGTCCAACCGGGCAGCGGCGACGACGTGCAGATGCTGAAGGCGGGAATCCTGGAGATCGGCGACGTGTTCGTCGTCAACAAGGCAGACATGGACGGCGCGGACCGGACCGTGAGCGAACTGGAGGAGATGATCCACCTGCGCGAGAACCCGCGCGCGAACCTCGACGCCGGCCACCACGGCGTCGCGGAACCGGGCGACACCCAAGCCGGGACCGACGCCGAGGCGGCGGCCGACGAGGAGGACGGCGACGGCTGGACGCCGACGGTCGTCGAGACGGTCGCGACGTCGGGCGAGGGCGTCGACGCGTTCGCCGAGGCGCTCTCGGCCCACCGCGAGTACCTGGAGTCGTCCGGCGCGCTGGTCGAGAAGACGCGGACGCGGCACGCGGAGGAGATCCGCCAGTTACTCCGCGCCGACGCCGCGGCGGTCTTAGAGCGCGAACTCGACCGCCGCGGGGGGATCGACGCGCTCGCCGAGGCGGTCAGCGAGCGCGAGACGGACCCCTACGCGGTCGCGGACGAGATCGTCGAACCGCTGCGCGAGTGCGTCGAGGGCGACGGGTAGCTTCCGGCTTCGACTCAGTCGTCCGTCGAGACGTCCCCCGACGGCCGTTCCCCGCCACCGTCGGTCCAGACGCCCGACGAGAAGTCGATCGCGTCGTTCCACTTCGCCGCCAGCGTGCTCACCGCGAGGTCGCCGGTCACGTTGTTCGCCGTCGCGAACCGCCCGAGGATGGGGTCGACGCCGGCGACGAGGCCGACGATCTCCAGCGGGAGGCCGAGCTGAGTCAGCACGACGGTGAGCATGACGAGCCCCGCGCCCGGCACGCCGGCCGTCCCGATGCTGATCAACACCGCGATGACGAGGACGCTCACCTGCTCCGCGAGCGCGAGCGGCTGCCCCACGACGTTCGCGGCGAACACGGCGGTCACCGCGAGCCGGATGGCCGCGCCGTCCATGTTGGCGGTCGATCCGAGCGGCAGCGAAAAGCCGTAGACGCTCTCGTCGATCCGAAGGTCGTCCTCGGCGTTCGCCATCGTCACCGGCAGCGTTCCGCTGCTCGACCGGGTGCTGAACGCGGTGATCATCGCGTCCTTCGCCCCGGCGAGGAACGCCGTCGGAGACTGACCGACCAGTCCGACGGTGATCACGCCCAGGTACGTGACCGTCACGTGGACGACGACCGCGAGCACGACCGTCGCGACCAGCATCGCGAGCGGAACCACCGCGCCGAGCCCCTCCTCGCCCAGCGAGGCGGCCATGAGCGCGAACACGCCGAGGACGCCGAACTCCATCACGCCCCAGACGATCTTGAAGAGCGCCTCGCTCGCGGCCTCCGCGACCGCGACGAGGCTCTCCGCGCCCGACCTGACCGCCTCGTCGTCGGTCGAGTCGGCGACGATCGCCAGCGCGAGGCCGAAGACGACGGTGAAGAAGATCGTCGCGAGGAGGTCGCCGCCCGCCATCGCGCCGATCGGGTTCTCCGGGACGATCCCGAGCGCGACGTCGACGAGGCTCGGCGGATCCGCGGAGTCCGCCTCGGCCCCGTCGAGCGTCACACCCGTCCCCGGATTCAGCAGGTTCGCGAAGGCGAGCCCGATCGCGGCCGCGACCGCCGTCGTCGCCGCGTACAGCCCGACGACGACGCCGCCGACCCGACCGAGCCGCTCGGGCGAGAGCCGCTGCACCCCCGCGAACAGCGTGACGACGACGATGGGGACGACGAGCATCTCCAGGAGGCGAAGGAAGAGGTCGCCGATCGGTGCCAGCGCGGTCGCCCGCTCGCCGGCGACGAGCCCCAGCGCCGACCCGAGAGCGAAGCCGACCGTGATCCGGTAGACGAGCGGGATCGAACGGTATCTCGACGGGAGATTCCAGAATGACGTACGCATGCGTACGGGACCGTACCGGCTCTCCGCCCCAACCGTTTTCGAACGCCGACGGGGTTGCGCCCGTTCGAGACGCCGTCACCGCCAGCGAACGCGCCGCACGGGCGGCGTCGAGCCCGTTGACGGCCGAGAGGACCCGCGGAACGGACGAACCGGTCCGTTCGGAAAGCGGGCAACGATTTCCGGAATCCGCCGCCGCGATCGTCGAACGGGACGGGCGGTCTACACATCCTATAAGTTCGTGGCAGACGTTGCCCCCGCCATGAACGTTCGACGAGCACTCGGCGTCGCCGCCGCCGGCGTCGGTCTGACCGCGCTCACGAACCGGGCCCTCCGACAGCGGGCGGGCGAACTCGAACCCGCCCTGATCGGCGAACAGAAGACGTTCCGGTGGCGCGGCATGGACGTCGCGTACACCGAAGCCGGCGACCCGGAGGCCCCCGACCTCGTGTTGCTCCACGGCATCAACGCCGCCGGGTCGAGCGGCGAGTTCCGGGCGACGTTCGACGACCTCGCCGCCGACTACCACGTGGTCGCCCCCGACCTCCCCGGCTTCGGGCGGTCGGACCGGCCGCCGCTTCGCTACTCGGCCCCGCTGTACGAGGACTTCGTCGCGGACTTCCTCGCCGAGTTCGACGCCCCCGCCGTCGTCGCCTCCTCGCTCACGAGCGCCTACGTCGCCGCGGCCCTTCGGGGCGACGAGGACGACGTCTCGCGGCTCGTGTTGATCTGTCCGACGACGAAGGCCGGCCCCGAGCCGAACCGGTGGGTCCGCGAACTCCTCCGCGCGCCGTTCGTCGGGACGGCCGCGTTCAACCTCCTCACTTCGAAGCCGTCCATCCGCTACTTCAACGCCGACCACGGCTACTACGACGCCGACGCGGTCTCGGACGAGTGGATAACCTACGAGTGGCGGACGAGCCACCAGCCGAACGCCCGCTTCGCGCCGGCGTCGTTCGTGAGCGGCTACCTCAACTCCGACGTGAGCCTGGGCGAGGCGCTCGCCGACCTCGACGTCCCCGTGACGCTCGTCTGGGGTCGCGAGGCCGACGTCACGCCGCTCTCGGACGGCCGCGATCTCGCGGAGGAAGCGGACGCGCGACTCGTCGTCTTCGACGACGCGCTGTTGCTCCCGCACGTCGAGCACGCCGAACAGTTCCTCGACACGCTCCGCGGGGAGCTGTCGCAGTCGGCGACGCGGGAGTAGCGAATCGAGCGGTCGCCCGATCCGGATTCCGATCAGCGCGGCCGGAAGACGACCAGCGAGCCGCCCCCGTCGCCTTCGGCGTCCCCGCGCGCTTCGGCGTCCGCCTCGACGGTCATCCCGACCGTCGCGTCGTCGGCGTCGACGCCGCGGAGGACGCCGGTGAGGCGCACGCCGCCGAAGTCACAGATCGCGGAGACGTAGGGCGCGTCGCCGGCGAACGTCGGCGCGGCGACGTGGACGACGCTGTAGGTCTCGACCGTGCCGGACGCGGGGAGCGCCGTCTCCCGGAGGTCGGGCGAGCCGCAGTGCGGACACGACCGACGCGGCGGGAGCGAGCCGTGCCCCTCGTCGCACTCGAGGTAGTACCCCTCGCCCGACGCGAGCGCCGCGAGCCACTCGTCGTATCCCGTCTCGCTCATTCGACCACCTCCAGCACGTGGACGACGGCGCTCGCGACCGTGCCGCCGGCGTTGTGCGTGAGTCCGACCCGGGCCCCGGAGACGGCGTCGCTGTTCGGGTGGTCGCCCCGCAGCAGCCGCGTCATCTCGACCAGCTGGCTGCCCCCCGTCGCGCCGACCGGGTGGCCCTTCGCCTTCAGCCCGCCCGAGAGGTTGACGGGGCGGTCGCCGCCGATCGCCGTCTCGCCCCGCCTCGCCGCGCCGATCCCCTCGCCCGGCTCGTAGAATCCGAGCGATTCGAGCGCCAGCACCTCGGCGACGGTGAAGCAGTCGTGCACCTCGGCGACGTCGACGTCCTCGGGGCCGCGGCCCGCGTCCGCGTACGCCTCCGCCGCCGCCGCCGTCGCCGCGGGCGTCCGCGCCAGGTGGTCGCGGTCCTGGAGCGCCATCTTGTCGCCGCCCTGTCCGGTGCCCGCGATCGACACCGGCGCGTCGAGGTCGTGCGCCTCGGCGTACTCGTCGCTCACGAGGACGAGCGCGCTCGCGCCGTCGGTGATCGGACAGGCGTCGTACAGGTGGAGCGGCTCCGCGACGGGCGGCGCGTCGAGCGCCCCTTCGACCGTGATCTCGCGCTGGTACTGCGCGAACTCGTTGTTCAGGGCGTGGCGGTGGTTCTTCACCGCGACGTGCGCCAGATCCTCCCGGGAACCGCCGAACGTTTCGAAGTAGGCGCGCGCCATGAGCGCGTACGCCCCGGGGAAGGTGATGCCGGCGCGGACCTCGTACAGTTCGTCGGCGGCGCTGGCCAGCGCCTCGGTCACGCCCGCCGTGTCGAGGTTGCTCATCCGCTCCATTCCGCCGACGAGCATCACGTCGCACTCGCCGGCTCGGATCGACTTCACCGCCTCGCGGGCGGCGACGCCGGACGACGCGCAGGCCTCCTCGTAGCGCGTCGCCGGGCACGAGAGCCCGGCGGCTTCGGCCATCAACGGCCCCTGGTGGCCCTGTCGCTCCGCGAACGCGCCCATGAAGTTCCCGTAGTTCAGGTGTTCTATGTCCTCCCGTGGAACGCCGGCGTCCTCGCGCGCGGCGAGGGCCGCCTCGGCGAAGAGATCCCGGCCGGTTCGGTCCGGAGTCCGCCCGAACCGGGTGAGTCCGACCCCGGCGACTCGTACGCGGGTCATGCACGAACGTAGATGATGGACCGGGTAAAGGCCTGCCGGAATCGACCGCCGTCGGGCGATGTTTTTCCTACGATCGTAGTGAACGACCCGGCCGGTCGGATCCGACTACCCCTCGCCGACCATCCGCTCTTCCTCCTCCCACTCGCGCTCCCGAAGCTCGTACTTTTGGATCTTCCCCGTCGCGGTCTTGGGCAGCTCGGCCACGAACTCGATCTCGCCCGGCACTTTGTACGTGGCGATGTTCTCCCGGCAGAACCGCACGAGGTCGTCCGTCGTCGCGTCCGGGTTCGCCGGGTCGCCGCTCGCCGGCACGACGAACGCCTTCGGCGTCTCCCCCCACTTTTCGCTCGGCGCGGGGATCACGGCCACGTCGCCGACGGCCTCGTGGTCGAACAGCGTGTCCTCCAGCTCGATGCTGGAGATGTTCTCCCCGCCGGAGATGATGATGTCCTTCTTCCTGTCCTGGATCGAGATCATTCCCCGCTCGTCGACGGTGGCGAGGTCGCCCATGTGGTAGTAGCCGGCGATGCGGTCGTTGAACGCCTCCTCCGTCTCCTCGGGTTTCTCCCAGTAGCCGTCCATCACCTGGTTGCCCCGGACGACGATCTCGCCGACGGTCCGTCCGTCCGCGGGGACGTCCTCGCCGTCCTCGTCGACGACGCGGACCTCGGTGCCGACGTACCCGATACCCTGGCGCTTTTTGATCGAAAAGCGCGAGTCGTCGTCCTGATCGAAGAAGCGGCGGGCGTCGGAGGTGGTGATGAGCGGCCCCGTCTCCGTCGCCCCGTACACGTGCTTTAAGTACCAGCCGAACTCGTCCTCGACGGTCCGGATGGTCGCCTCCGGCGGCGCCGCCCCGGCAGTCGCCACCCGGACCGGGTTCGCGCCGACCGTCTCCGGGTCGTGCTCGCGGTGGTAGTCCATGAGCATGTTCAGCACCGTCGGGGCCGCACAGAGGTAGGAGACGCCCTCCTCCCGGATCGCGTCGAAGACGAACGCCGCGTCGACGCCGCGGGTGCAGACGTGCTTCGCGCCGACGCCCGTGACCGCGAAGACGTGCCCCCACCCGTTGACGTGGAACATCGGCAGCGTCCACAGGTAGACGTCGTCGTCGCGGAGTTCCTGGTGCATCGTGACGAGGTAGGCGTGCAGCGTCTCCGTCCGGTGGGTTCGGCAGACGCCCTTCGGGTCGCCCGTCGTCCCGGAGGTGTAGTTGATCGTGATGACCTCGTCCTCGCTCATCTCCGGGCGGTCGTAGTCGGTCGACTCCGCGATCACCTCGTCGAACGACTCCCACTCGCGGTCGCCCTCGACCGCGCCGGGGTCGTTCGTCACGAACGTCTCCGTCGGCACCTCGTCTCTGATCGCGTCGATCGCCGCCGCGTACTCGTAGTCCGCGTAGATCGCCTTCACGCCGGCGTCGTTCAGGATGTACTCGAAGTCCTTCGGGACGAGCCGGTAGTTGAGCGGCGTGTGGATCGCGCCGAGCTGCATCGCGCCGTAGGCGGCTTCGAGGTGGTAGTGCGTGTTCGGGTCGAGCACCGCGACGCGGTCGCCCTTCTCCACGCCCCGAGCCTGCAGGGCCGCGGCGAAGCCGTCCGACCGCTCGCCGAGTTCGGCGTAGGTGTACCGCTCGCCGGTGGTCGCGAGCACCGCCTCCTCGTCGGCGTAGTGCCGTCGAGCCCGGTCGAGAAAGTCCGTCGCCAGCAGTGGTTTCTCCATGCGCGAATTCTTTTGCAACGTTCATGATATACGTTGCGGGCGCGGAAACGTTCGCCGCGGGCGCGACGGCGCGGCGTCTCCGACTCATCCCCGTCGGAACGCCGCCGTCGTCGCGGTTCTCCCCTCCGGAACGTGGCCGACCGGGTGGCACAGTATCCCTCCGTACCACTACCCACAAAAATGTCATGTCGCGCCGGCCCGTTCCCGAGATAATGGCGCTATCGGACTACACTGGACGCCGCCCGGGGGGAACGAACGGCCGGACGCGGATCGTTCGCATCGTTCGTCACCACCGGTGGGACCCGGAGGACGACGCGGTGAAGCCGTGCATCAACTGCGGGGAGCGCTTACAGCTCCACGAACGACACGTGCTCGTGACGCTCGACGAGGGGGCGTCGGGCGACGCCCGGTATCACCTCTGCGACGAATCCTGCGTTCGGCGGTGGGTCGACGGCGAGTGAGGCGTCCCTCGAAACGGACTCGATCGCGTTCGAGGGGCGACCTCAGGGCCGACCCTACGTCCCGTCCTTCGCGGCTTCGAGCGACCAGAAGAAGCCGTAGTAGGCGACGACCCCGGCGAACATCGCGAGGTAGTACGCCCACCGCGGTCCCTGGAGCAGTTCGAAGACGATCGACACGACGGTCACCCACGCCATGGCGAACACGAGGTCGACGAACATGCCGGACCGGTTCTCCCGGACGTGCGCGCGGATCGCCTCGAATCGGCTCACGGTTCACCCCGTCGGGCGTTCCCGTTCGCCGTCCCCCGGCGGTCGATCGCGCTCACGCGTCATCCCCCGTCTCGCTCGTCGACGACGAGGACGGGCCGGTGGGTCGACCGCAGCACCCGCTCCGTGACGCTTCCGAGCAGGGCGCGGCTGACGCCCGACCGGCCGTGGCTCCCCATCACGACGAGGTCGACGTCCTCGTCGTCGGCGTACCGCGAGATGACCCTGTGCGGTCGGCCGACGCGGATCTCCTCTCTGGCCTCGATCCCGCGCTCGCGCGCGGCGGCGGCGACCGCGCCCGTGGCCTCGTCGGCCTTGGCTTCGAGTTCCTCCATCTCGCCGAACTTCCCCTGTCGGATGCGCTCGACCTGCTCCGTACCCAGACTGAGGTTGACCGCTTCGATGTCGACGACGTACAGCGCGTGGAGTTCGGCTCCGTACCGCTCCGCGAGGTCGACCGCGTGATCGACCGCGAGCTCCGCGACGGCGCTTCCGTCGGTCGGAACGAGGATGCGTTCGTACATCGTCAGTCGTCCCCGAGCGCTTCGCCGCCGTCGGTCGCCGCGACGTCCTCGGCGGACTGCATCTTGGACATCGGTTCGGGGCTGTGACACTGTCGCACCAGCCGCTTCGTCTGCATGTCCGGCTCCTCCGTCGCCAGCGAGACGGCGATGGTGACGGCGAACACGACCGGGACGGCGATCAGCGCCGACCCGATGGCCGGCACCCACTCGGCCAGCGCCGCGGAGTAGGGGTCGCCGGCTCCGATGTACGTCGGCAGGACCTCGTTTATCATCGGGACGGTCCAGATGACGAGGCCGGTCAGCATGCCGGCGAGCGCTCCCTGTCGGTTCGTGTTCTCCCACCACAGACCGAGGAAGAACATCGGGAACAGGACCGCCCCCGCGAGCGAGAACGCGTAGGAGACGAGGGCGGCGATTGGCGCAGCTGGGTCCAGCGCGGCCAGCGTGGTGATGACGCCGAGCGCGACGATGCTCAGGCGGCCGACCAGCACCTGCTGGCGCTGGGTCGCGTCCTCGTTGACGATGTTCGCGTAGATGTCGTGCGAGATCGCCGAGGAGCCGGCGATGAACAGCCCGGCGACCGTCGCGATGGCCGCGGCGATGCCGCCCGCGGCGACGAAGCCGACGAACCACTGGGGGAGGTTGGCCAGCTGGGTCGCCAACACGACGATGACGTCGCCGGCGGCGGTGGTCATGCCGGGGTCGCCGTACGTCGGGCCGATGTTCTCGGTGTACAGGGAGGTCCCGAACGCCGCGAACGCCGGCGCCGAGAGGTAGAGGAGGCAGATGAAAAACAGCCCCCAGACGGTCGACCAGCGCGCGATCCGCTCGTTTTCGACCGTGTAGAACCGAACCAGCACGTGCGGCAGCCCGCAGGTCCCGACGACGAGCGAGAACGCTGTCGCGATCCACAGGTAGTAACTCTCGTTGACGAACGGCTCGCTGAACTCCGCGCTGAGCGAGCCGATCATCTGGCCGTACTGGATCTGCGGCAGGACCGTCGAGTAGCCCTGCGTGAAGCCGACCGCGTACAGGCCCGCGAGGAACGCCACGATGAGGATGACGTACTGCACGGCCATGTTCTTGGTCGCCCCGAGCATCCCCGAGAGGGTCAGGTAGCCCACGGTGATCGCCATCATGAGGATGACCATCGACTGGTAGCCGCTCATGCCGGGGATGCCGATGTCGCCGAAGATGTACAGGCCGACGAGCCCCATGCCGCGGGCCTGCCCGATGGCGTAGACGAACCCGATGAGGAACGTCGTGATCGCCGCGATGGCCCGCGCCGCATCGGAGTTGAACCGGTCGCCGACGAAGTCGGGCGCCGTGTACTTCCCGAACCGGCGCATCTGCGCCGCGAGGAAGATGAGCAGGATGAAGTAGCCGGTCGACCAGCCGACGACGAACGCGAGCCCGTAGAATCCGGACAGCGCGATGAGCGCCGCCATCCCGAGGTACGACGCGGCCGACATCCAGTTGGCCCCGATCGCCATCCCGTTTTCGACGTTGCCGATCGATCGGCCGGCGACCCACATCCCCTCCGTGTCGGCGACGCGGAACACGTATCCGATGCCCAGAAACAGCGCCAGCATCGCCGCGACCATGATGGCCGGAACGAGCTTGAACGAGACGTTCAGCCCTTCCGGGAGCAGTCCGCTCTGCAGGAGTAATCCGGCCGTCATTCCGCGCTCCCTCCGTCGGTCGCGACGGCGCTCTCGCCGTCGGCGTCGGCCGTCGCGATCGAGTGGTCGATGCCGTACTTCTCGTCGAGCGCGTCGCGTTTGCGGGCGTACCAGATCGAAAGTAGCAGCGCGCCGGCCGGGGCCCCGATCGCGACCAGGAAGTAATGTAGCGGGAAGCCGAGGCCCGGGATCTGCGTCGTCATGGGACCGGGTGCGACGGCCGTCAGCGTCACCGGACCGAAGACGAGCACGGCCCAGACGGCGAAGCCGGTCCAGACCACGCGGAGGTGGTCGCGCATGAACGGCGTGCTCGGGTGTAGCAGATTCACCTCCTCTTCGAGGTAGTTCGTGTTTCGGTGGTCCTGTGCGGCCGAAGCGACCGCGCCACCGTCCGTTTTCGTCTCCGCGTCGTGCGTGTTTCTGTCTACCATCGTCGTATCTAATTTGATTATCCGTTATATATCCTTCGGGACATGAAGGGGTTCTTGTCGGTCACGTGTGCTGACGGCCGAAGACGACCGTCACCACCGCCGGACGACGCCGTTCAGTCGCCCTGCACCTTCGTCTGGATCTCCTCGACGATCTCGGGGTTCCGAAGCGTCGTCGTGTCGCCGAGGTCGTCCCCGTTCGCGATCTCCTCCAGCAGGCGGCGCATGATCTTCCCCGAGCGCGTCTTCGGCAGCTCGGGCGTGAACACGACCTGCTCGGGGCGGGCGATCGGGCCGATGGCGTCCTCGACGCCCTCCACGATGCGCCCGCGCATCTCGTCGCTCTCGTCGTAGCCCTCTTCGAGGATCACGTAGGCGTAGACGGCCTCGCCCTTCACGTCGTGCGTGCCGCCGACGACGGCGGCCTCCGCGACGCCCTCGACGCCGACGATGGCGCTTTCGATCTCCATCGTCCCGAGGCGGTGCCCGGAGACGTTGATCACGTCGTCGACGCGACCGAGGATGGTGATGTAGCCGTCCCCGTCGATCTTCGCGCCGTCTTCGGGGAAGTACACCCACTCGTCGGCGTCGGGATCGGAGTACTCCCGCCAGTACTCGTCGATGAACCGATCGTCGTTGTTGTACAGCGTCCGGAGCATCCCCGGCCACGGCTTGTCGACGGTCAGGTAGCCGGCGTTCCCGGCCTCGACCTCCTCGCCGGCGGCGTTCACGACGCGCGCGTCGATTCCGGGTAACGGCGGGCCGGCCGAGCCGGGCTTCATCGTGTTGATCGCGGGCAGCGTGGTCACCATCATGCCGCCCGTCTCGGTCTGCCACCACGTGTCGACAACGGGACACTCCTCGCCGCCGATGTACTTGTAGTACCACTTCCACGCGCGCGGGTTGATCGGCTCGCCGACGGTGCCGAGCAGGCGGAGGCTGGAGAGGTCGTGCTCCTCGGGGAACTGACTGCCCCACTTCATGAACGCCCGGATGGCCGTCGGCGCGGTGTAGAAGACGTCAACGCCGTACTCCTCTATGATCTCCCAGAGGCGGTCGCGCTCCGGGTAGTCTGGCGTCCCCTCGTACATGACGGAGGTCGTCCCGAGCGCGAGCGGCCCGTAGACGATGTACGAGTGGCCGGTGATCCACCCGATGTCGGCCGAACACCAGTAGGTGTCCTCGGGCTTCACGTCGAGAACCGCGTGGGAAGTCCACGCGGCGTAGGCGAGGTAGCCGGCCGTCGTGTGTTTCACGCCCTTCGGCTGGCCGGTGGTGCCGGAGGTGTACATGAGAAACAGCATGTCCTCCGCGTCCCGTTCGACCGGTTCGACAGCCGCGCCCTCCTGCTCCGCGACGAGGTCGGCGTAGTCGTGCTGGTTCTCGCCGAGGTCGTGGCCGAAGCCCTCCTCGCCGAGACGGTTCACGACCACCGTGGTTACCTCGTGGTCGACGTCCTCGAGGCCGGCGTTCGCCTTCCGGAGGTGATCGAGTGCGTCGCCGCGGCGGTAGTAGCCGTCGCAGGTGACCAGGTACGACGAGTCGGCGGATTTCATCCGCGTCGCCAGCGCCTCCGCGGAGAAGCCCGCGAAGACGACGCTGTGGGGCGCGCCGATCCGCGCGCACGCCAGCATCGCGATCGGCAGTTCGGGAACCATCGGCATGTACATCGTGACCACGTCGTCCTCCTCGACGCCGAGGTCCCGCAGGGCCGCCGCGAACTCGTTCACCTCCGTCAGCAGTTCCTCGTACGTGTACGTCCGCGTCTCGCCGAGCTCGCCGATCCACTCGATGGCGACGCCGTCGCCGTCGCCCCCTTCGACGTGCCGGTCGAGGCAGTTGTACGAGGCGTTGAGGCTCCCGCCGGTGAACCACTCGTAGAACGGCGCGTCGCCGTCGTCCAGCACCCGATCGTAGCCGTCGTACCAGTCGAGGAGGTCGGCCGCGCGCTCCCAACACTCCGGCCAGTTCTCCTCGAACTCCTCGTAGATCCCCTCGTCGGTGACGTTCGCCTGGGCAACGAACTCCTCGGAGGGCTCGAACGCTTCCTGCTCCGCCAACCGTGCTTCCAGTTCCGCGTCACCATCTGACATAGGTCGTGCTAATCAACCGAATCCTGCATGATAAACCTATTCCAATCTCCGGGGATCTGTCACACGGTGCGAACGTACGACGGGGCGGCGATTCGCCCCTCGATCGAGGGGGAAAACGATCGGGGAAACGGGCGCGTGGAACCCCGCCCTCCGACGCCGGACGAGCGAGTTCGGTTCGACCGGAAGCGCCACCGTCTTACTGACCAACGTTTTCGACGATTGCCACAACCGCTACCAGCGTTAGGGGGAAAGATATTATTGCTACTGACGGTAATGATGGCGGTATGTGTGGCAAACACAGGCAGACGAACCGACGGGGCTTCCTCCGAGCGGCGGGCGCGACGGCGGGTCTCGCGACGGTCGCCGGGTGTCTCGGCGAGGGGAGCGGCGGCGACGGCGGCGACGGCGGCCCGACCGATCTCGTAATGAAGACGGCGTCGGAGACCACGGCGGCCTACGCGATGAGCCAGGGCATCGCCGCCGTCGTCAACGAGAACTCGGAGACGGTGCGCGTCGACGCGCGCCCGAGCGAGGGGACGAACGTCAACGTGGGCGAACTCGAACGCGAGGAGATCCAGATCGCGTACATTCAAAACTGGACCGCGGACAAACTCCGCGAAAAGAAGCCGCCGTTCGACGACTTCTCGTTCCAGCCCAATCAGGTGTTCCACCTCTACGACCTCGCGTGGTTCTTCTGTACGGCCAACGACGGCTGGGAGTCCGTCGCGGACATCGAGGAAAAGAGCAGAGTGTCGCCCACCCCGAGCGGATCCGGCACCGCCGAGATGCTCGAACACGCGCTCGGGTACGTCACCGAGAGCTACGACCGCATCAGCATCGACTACGGCGAGCAGGCCAGCGCGATGAACGAGGGCCGTCTCGACGTCGGCGCGGGGACGTTCGTGAACCTCTCGGTCGAACCGGGGTGGCTCCAGGAGATGAAGGGCACCGTCGATCTCCGACTGCTCGACTTTCCGGACGACGCCGTCTCGAAGATGCGGGAGGACCCGGCGATTCTCATCACCGACATCGAGACGGCCGAGTTCGACGACTACGCCTACGCGCCGGAGACGCTCAGGACGCCCTTCCTCGCGTACAACTTCGTCGTCCGCAACGACCTGGGCTACGACGCCGTCTACGACCTCCTCTCGACGATGTACGAACACCGCGAGAAACTCGAAGGGAATCACAGCCTGCTGAAAGGACTCGAGGACGGCGAGTTCTGGCTCGAAAACGCCTACGAGGGGGTCCCGTTCCACCCGGCGGCGGCGGACTTCTACGAGGAGCAGGGTCTGTGGAAGGACGAACTCACCCGCGGGAACGAGTGAGCGTCCGATGTCCGTCACCACGGAGCGCCGGTTCGACGGCGATCGAATCCTCCGCGGGACCGCCTCGCTGCTGGCGATCTCCCTCACGGCGTACACGCTCTACTACGCCTACGATCTCCCGTTCGTCCAGCTCCGCCACTCGAACGTCTTTCTCGGCGCGGGGGTCGCGCTGTTCTACCTCACGGAGGCGCTGAAGCGGCGGGACGGAGCGGAGGGGACCGACGCGGACGATCGGACCGACGCAGCCATGCGGATCGACGCGGACGAGCGGTCGACCGGCGTAGCCGACCGACCCGCCGCATCGAGCGACGGTCCCGGCCGCTCGATCGCATCGATCGACGGAATCGTCTGTCTCCTCTCCGCCGTCGCGGCGATCGGCGTCGCGGCGTACGTCGAGGTCAACTTTCAGCGCCTCCAGTCGGAAGCGCCGGTGATCGGGTTTTCCGACCTCGACTTTCTCGTCGGCGCGGTCATCGTCGTCCTCGTCGCGGACGCCACCCGGCGCGCGTACGGGGCGGCGATCACGGGCGTGGTGCTCGCCGCGATCCTCTACGCGATGGCCGGCCCGTGGCTCCCGGGCTTCCTCGGCCACACCGGGATGGGGTGGACCGACGTCGCCCGGTACGGCGCGATCGGCCTGACCGGCACGTACGGGTTCGTCCTCGGCGTCGGGACGACGTGGGTCGCGGTGTTCATCATGTTCGCCGGACTGGCGAAGAGCTACGGCGCGCTGGATTACGTCCTCGACGCGGGCTCCGAGGTCGGAACGGAGCTCCGATCCGGGGTGGTGCAGGTCGCGGTGATCGCCAGCATGGCGATGGGGTCGATCACCGGGAGCGCGGCAGCGAACACCGCGACCACGGGGAGCTTCACGATCCCGATGATGCAGCGACAGGGCGTCCGCGACGACTTCGCCGCCGCGATCGAATCGGTCGCGTCCAGCGGCGGCCAGATGATGCCCCCCGTGATGGGCGTCGCGGCCTTCCTCATGGCCGACATGCTGCAGGTCCCCTACGTCGACGTCATCAAGGCCGGGCTCCTCCCCGCCCTCCTCTTTTACTTCAGCGTCGGCCTCGCGGTGCAGTTCGTCGTCCTCAAGTTCGGCTGGACCGCGGAGCGAACGGGAACGTTCGACGCGCGCGTCCTCCGCCGCGGGGTCCACTTCGCCGTCCCGCTCGCGGTGCTCGTCTACACCCTCGTCGTGGTTCAGCTGACGCCGCTCAGCGCCGGACTGTACACCATGGCCGCGATGGTCGCGACGATGTACGTCAGGAACCTGTACGTCGACGGCCTCTCGATCGGGACGCTGCGGGACACCACAGCGCAGACGCTCGACGGCTTCCGCGAGGGGGCGGTCGAGATGGCACCGCTCGTGGGCGTGCTGGCCGCGATGGGGATCATCATCAGCATGCTCACGCAGACGGGGCTCGCCCAGAAGATCAGCCTGCGGATGGTCGCGCTCACCGGCGGGGTGCTCGTCGCGGTGCTCGTGATGGCGATGCTCCTGAGCATCCTCTTCGGGCTGGGGATGCCGACGCCGGCCGCGTACATCCTCGTGGTCATCCTCGTCGCCCCGGGATTGATCGAGGTCGGCGTCGCCGACATCGTCGCCCACCTGTTCGTGTTCTACTTCGCGATGCTTTCGGCGATCACGCCGCCCGTCGCGGTCGCGGTCGCCGTCGGCTCGCGGATCGCCGACGCGAACTTCATGCGGACGGGCAAACAGGCGATGCGGATCGGCGCGCCCGGCTTCCTCATCCCCTTCGCGCTTGTGGCGAACCCCGCCCTCGTCTCGTGGTCCCTCCCGGCCACCCCCGTCGCCGCCCTCGTCGTCTCGGTCGGCGTCGTCGCGCTCGTCGCCGCGGCGACCGGGTACGACGGGCGGAACGACCTCGCTCCGTCGTTCCGCGTCGGCTATCTGGCGCTCGCCGCCGTCGCCCTCTTCGCGCCGGTGCTCGCCGTTCAGGCCGGCGCGGTCGCGGTGATACTCGCGGGCCTCGGGCTCGTCCACCTCGCCGGCGACCGACGGTCGGACGTGCCGACGAGGGGGCAGTAGAACCGTCTCCGACAGCAGATCGGTCTGCCGTCGCGGCGCTCGCCGTTCACGCCAGTCCGATCGTCTCCTGATACGCGCCGTACCGCTCCTCGAACACCCGCATGATCTCGCCCATCGTCGCGTAGACCTTCACCGCGTCGACGAGGTACGGCATGACGTTCTCGCCCCCCTCGATCGCCCCCCGGAGGTCCGAGAGCGCCGCGTCGACGGCGTCGTCGTCGCGCTCCGCCTTCACCTCGTCGAGCCGCGCGAGCTGTCGCGTCTGCACCTCGTCGTCGACGTGCAGGAGGTCCGGTCGGGTGTCCTCGTCCGTGTCGTACTTGTTGACGCCGACGACGACCTCCTCGCCCTCTTCGACGCGCTCTTGGTACTCGTAGGACGCCTCCTGGATCTCGCGGTGGAAGTACCCCTCCTCGATGCCGCGGAGGACCCCGTCGCGGACGGAGCCGCCGCCCAGCTCCCTGATCTCCTCGATGTACGCCATCGTCTTCTCCTCGACCTCGTCCGTCAGCGCCTCGACCATGAAGCTCCCGGCGAGGGGGTCGACGCTGTCGGCCGCGCCGGACTCCTCGGCGATGATCTGCTGCGTCCGGAGGGCGACGCGGACCGCCTCCTCCGAGGGGAGCGCCAGCGCCTCGTCGAAGCTGTTCGTGTGGAGGCTCTGCGTCCCGCCGAGGACGCCCGCGAGCGCCTGGATCGTCACGCGGACGACGTTGTTGAGCGGCTGCTGGGCCGTGAGCGACTGCCCGGCGGTCTGGGTGTGGAACTTCAGCTGCTTCGAGCGATCGTCCTCCGCGCCGTACCAGTCGCGCATGATCCGCGCGTAGATCCGCCGCCCGGCGCGGAACTTGGCGACCTCCTCGAAGATGGAGTTGTGCGAGTTGAAGAAGAAGGAAAGCTGCGGGGCGAAGTCGTCGACGTCGAGCCCGCGGTCGATCGCGTCCTCGACGTAGGCGAAGCCGTCCGCGAGGGTAAACGCCAGCTCCTGGACGGCGGTCGAGCCTGCCTCGCGGATGTGGTAGCCCGAGATGGAGATGGGGCGGAACCGCGGCGTCTCCTTCGCGGCGAACTCGATCGTGTCGGTGACGAGGTGAAGCGACGGCTCCGGCGGGATCACCCACTCCTTCTGCGCGATGAACTCCTTGAGCATGTCGTTCTGGAGCGTGCCGCCGATCCGCTCGCGCGGGACGCCACGCCGATCCGCGAGCGCGACGTACATCGCGTAGATCACCGGCGCGCTCGGGTTGATCGTGAAGCTCGTCGTCACCTCGCCGATGTCGATGCCGTCGAAGAGGATCTCCATGTCCCGGAGGGTGTCGACCGCGACGCCCTCCTTGCCGACCTCGCCGTCCGACAGCGGGTCGTCGGAGTCTTTGCCCATCAGCGACGGCATGTCGAACGCCGTCGAGAGGCCGGTCTGGCCGTTCTCGATGAGGTAGTGAAAGCGGTCGTTCGTCTCCTCGGCGGTGCCGAACCCCGCGAACTGGCGCATGGTCCACGTGCGCCCGCGGTACATCGTCGGGTAGACCCCGCGCGCGTACGGCTCCTCGCCGGGGAAGCCGAGATCGTCGAGGTAGTCGAGGTCCGCCACGTCGTCGGGCGTGTACAGATCCTTCACTTCGAGGTTCGAGACGGTGGCGAACCGGTCCTTTCGCTCGCCGTGTCGCTCGCGTACCGGGTCGCGCGTCTCGGCCTCCCACTCCGTTCGCGCCGCCCGGATCGCCGCGAGTTCGTCCTCGTCGTACATGCACGGATTTTTGCCGGACTATTCATTAAGGATTCGGGTCGGGCGCGGACGATTCGTCCGGTCGCCGATCGACCGGTCCGACCTCACCGGTCGACCGATCCGAGGACGATGTCGAGGCTGCCGAGGCTCGCGATCAGGTCCGGGACGAACTCGCCGTTGGACATCTCGCCGAGCGTGTGGAGGTTGTTGAAGCACGCGGCGCGGATCTTAAAGCGCGCGGGCTTCGGCGTCCCGTCGGCGCGAATGTAGACGCCGAGTTCGCCCTTCGCCGCCTCGACTGCGCGGTAAATCTCTCTGTCGTCGTCGGGCCGGAGCGTCCGGGGGACGTTCGACTGAATGGTTCGTTCCTCCTCGGGCCAGTCTTCGAGCAGATCGACGCACTGCTCGACGATCCGCGCTGACTGTTCGACCTCGCGCATGCGCACGAGCAGGCGCGAGAAGTTGTCGCAGCCGTCCTCGACGCACACGTCCCAGTCGAGTTCGGGATAGTAGCCGTAGGGGTCGTCGCGCCGGAGGTCGTAGTCGATTCCGGACCCGCGCGCGACGGGGCCCGTCGCGCCGTAGCTCTTCGCGACGTCCGGCGGGAGCACGCCCGTGCCGACGGTCCGAACCTGGAGGATCTCGTTGCCCGTGATGAGGTCGTGGTACTCCTCGAGCGCCTCGGGCAACTCCTCGACGAAGTCGCGGGTCTTCTCGAAGAACTCCTCGCGCGGTTCGGGCAGGTCCCAGACGACGCCGCCGAGCCGGAAGTAATAGAACATCATCCGCTGGCCCGTGAGATCTTCGAGGAGGTTCTGGACCTTCTCGCGGTCGCGGATCGCGTACATGAAGATCGCGGTGAAGTCGCCGTACACGTCCAGCGCGAACGTCCCGACCGCGAGGAAGTGTCCGAGCATCCGGCCGAGTTCGACCGACATCGTCCGGAGGATCTGCGCGTACTCGGGGACGTCGAGGTCCGCGAGGTCCTCGATGGCGCGGGCGACCGCCCACTCGTTCGGGAGGTTGGCGGTGTAATCCCAACGGTCGGAGTACGGGATGATCTGGTAGCGGTAGGTGCCCTGCTGGGCCATCTGCTCCTCGCAGCGGTGCAGGTAGCCGATGTCCGGATCGACGTTGACGACCTGCTCGCCGTCGAGCGTCACTTCGAGGTGGAGCACGCCGTGGGTGGCTGGGTGGTGCGGCCCGATGTTGAGGAACATCGTGTCCGCGTCCGCCTCGGCGCGCTGGTCCTCCTGGAGCGGGTTGGCGTGCTCTTCGAGCGTGACCATCTGAGGGCGGTCCTGATCGTAGTCGAGCGCGAGGGGGTGGCCCTGCCAGGTTTCGGGCAGGAGGATGCGCCGGAGGTCGGGATGGCCCTCGTACTCGATGCCCACCAGGTCGTACGCTTCGCGTTCGTGCCAGTCAGCCGTCCGGTAGACCGGTTCGGCCGACTGACTCACCGGATTTTCCTTGTCGGTGGGGACGACGACGCTGACCTCCTGGGTGGGGTCGTCGAACTTCTTGAGGTGGTAGATCGACTCGTAGCGGTCCTCGTACTCCTGGGCGGTCAGACAGGAGAGGTGGTCGAAGCCGGCCTCGTCGCGCAGCGCGAACAGCGCGCCCTGTACCTCGTCGGGGCGGATCACGTACCCCGGCGCGTTCACGTGCTCCTCGCGACCGACGACGCGGTCGCCGAGCAGCGAGGCGATCGCGTCTGCGTCGACGCCGGTTCGCCGCTGTTCCGCCGACTGTTCCGCCGCGGTTTCGGTGTCTTGTGGTGTCTCGCTCATCGTTCTCGGGGATCGGTCTCGGCTCGGTCGTGGCGGCCCTTCCGGCGCAAGAACCGTGCGACTCGGCCGGTCTGCGTTCGGCGAACGTTGACCTGCGACGTGGAAAACACTGTCGTTACTCTTACTTATCTGAGAATATCGTGAAAATCGAACGTCCCCGACCGGGCGCGGCTTCAGCCGAAATTTTCCACCTTCGCGTCACCCGCGTCGACGCCCGCGGCCTCCACCGCGGCGGTCGCCTCGTCGACGAAGTCGGCGAAGCCGTAGACGAACACCTGCTCGTCGGACGCGCCGGTCAGCGCGTCGGCGACGGCGTCGTCGATGGATCCGTCGGTGACGACGACGGTCGCACCGGCCGCGGAGAGCGCGTCGAGCCGCTCCTCGTGGGCGGGCGCGTCGTCCCGGTAGACGATCGCGACCTCGCGCCCGTCTGCAACCGCCCGCTCGCCGATGCCGATCGCCGGTCCGACGCCGGGACCGCCGGCCAGCACGACCACGCGCGCTTCGCCCTCGTAGTAGTCGGAGCCGAAGGGTCCCACCACCGCGAGTTCGTCGCCCGCTTCGAGGTTCGCGAGGTGCTCGCTGAACGGCCCGCCCTCGTCGGGGTCGATCCCGACGGTGAGTTCGAAGGTCCCCTCGACGTCCGGCGAGGAGATGGTGTAAAACCGCGAGTACTCCTCGCCGTCGACGGTCGCGGAGAGCTTCACGAACTGCCCGGGCTGGGCGTCGAACTCGCTCGGCGACTCCAGTTCGATCGCGACGGTGTCGGGTCCGGCCTGTCCGACCGCGGTGACGGTGACGGTGGCGTCCATCTCGTCCGGTTCCGAGGGCCGGCACGACCCTTTCCTTTTCGGCCCCGATTGTGATCGATCACACCGGATCGCGCGTCCGAACCCGTCGCCGCCGATCTTCGATTCCCTCGACGACCTCGTGAAAGTGCTCGTCGCACAGCGCGACCGTCCGGTCGGTGACGCGGTACTCGACCGAGCCGACGATGTCGCCGTCGCGTTCCGTCGCCGTCGGCTCCCAGGCGGGAAGCGCGAAGTGTCCGTCGCGGCTGCACAGGGCGCACCCGTCGTTCAGCGACCAGCGGCCGCGTTCGAGACTCCGCCCGAACTCCCTGATCTCGCACGATCGACAGAACCCTCCCAGTTCGACCCCGCTCGTCAGCTCGACGACGGCCCGGTTGTACCCCGATTGTAACCCACAACTGACACACACCATTCCAGTATCCTCCCCCCGACCCGATTCGGTGCTTCCCACGATTCGACATATTTACTTAAATCTAGCCCCCCGCGTATCAGTTAGAATAATCGTCCGTCGCGGACGAGCGCCGCGACGACGCCGTCGATCGGTGGGCGTCGACGCGGGCGCTTCGGGCCGCTAAACCGCCGAGGCGTCTGTCGATCGATTCTTTCAGAAGGCTTTTGACCGGGCCACGGATACCTCCAAGTCAGCATGCCTGCGGACTTCAATTGGGCCATCGGCGGAGAGGCTGGCGATGGCATCGACTCCACGGGGAAGATCTTCGCTCAGGCGCTTTCCAGGGCTGGACGGCACGTGTTTACTTCGAAGGACTTCGCCTCCCGTATCCGCGGCGGATACACGGCGTACAAGGTCCGCACGTCGGTCGACCAGGTCCAAAGTGTCGTGGACCGTCTCGACGTTCTCATCGCGCTCACCCAGCGCACGATCGACGAGAACATGGACGAACTGCACGAGGGTAGCGTCATCGTCTACGACGGCGAGCGCACCACGATGCAGGACGTCGAGATCCCGGAGGGGATGATCGGGCTGGACGTCCCCCTGAAGAGCCTCGCCGAGGAGGCGGGCGGGGCGATCATGCGCAACGTCGTCGCGCTCGGCGCGGCCTGCGAGGTCTCGAACTTCCCGATCGAGAACCTCGACAGCGCGCTCGAGAAGCGCTTCGGCAGCAAGGGTCAGAAGCTCGTCGACAACAACAAGGAGGCCGCCCGGAAGGGTCGCGACTACGTCGCGGACGAGTACGACCACGACTACGACTACGACCTCGAAACCACCGACAACGACTACGTCCTCCTCAACGGCGACGAGGCCATCGGCATGGGCGCGCTCGCGGCCGGCTGTCGCTACTACGCGGGGTACCCCATCACGCCCGCGACGAACGTGATGGAGTACCTGACCGGACGCATCGAGCGATACGGGGGCCACGTCGTGCAGGCGGAGGACGAACTCTCCGCGATCAACCTCGCGCTCGGCGCGGCGCGCGCCGGCGCGCGCGCGATGACGGCCACGTCCGGCCCCGGCATCGACCTGATGACGGAGACGTTCGGCCTCGTCGCGACGAGCGAGACTCCGCTCGTCATCGTCGACGTGATGCGTTCCGGTCCCTCCACGGGGATGCCGACCAAGCAGGAGCAGGGCGATCTCAACCAGCTGCTCTACGGCGGCCACGGCGAGGTGCCGCGGTTCGTCGTCGCGCCGACGACGATCTCGGAGTGCTTCTGGAAGACCGTCGAGGCGTTCAACCTCGCGGAGAAGTACCAGGTTCCGGTCTACCTCGCGGCCGACCTCGCGCTCGCCGTGACGGAGCAGACGTTCCCGCCCGAGGCGTTCGACATGGACGCCGTCGAGATCGATCGCGGGCTGGTCGTCGACGACGGATCGGTCGGCGAGTGGCAAAACGAGAAGGGCCAATTCAAGCCCCACGCGCTCACCGACGACGGGATCAGCCCCCGCGCGTTCCCCGGCGTCTCCGGCGGCGCGCACATGTCGACCGGCCTCGAACACGACGAACTCGGCCGGCGGACCGAGGACACCGACATGCGGGTCGAGCAGGTCGACAAGCGCAACCGGAAGGTGCGGACCGCACAGGAGCGCGAGGACTGGGACTACCGCGAGTTCGGGGACCCCGACTCGGAGAACCTGGTCATCTCGTGGGGGTCCAACGAGGGCGCGATGGTCGAGGCAATCGACTTTCTCGAATCGGAGGACGTCGACGTGCGCTTCATCTCCGTCCCCTACGTCTTCCCGCGCCCCGACCTCTCCGCGGAGATCACCGACGCCGAACGGGTGATCGTGGTCGAGTGCAACAACACCGGTCAGTTCGCCGACGTGCTCGAGCGCGACGCGCTCCGGCGGGTCACGCGAGTGAACAAGTACGACGGCGTGCGGTTTAAGGCGGACGAACTCGCAGAAGAAATCGCGAAAACCCTCCGTCAGGAGGAGGTCACAGCATGAGTTCCGAGGTTCGATTCACCGACTTCAAATCCGACAAACAGCCGACGTGGTGCCCGGGGTGCGGCGACTTCGGCACGATGAACGGCATGATGAAAGCGCTCGCCGAGACGGGCAACCACCCCGACGAGACGTTCGTCGTCGCCGGGATCGGCTGCTCCGGCAAGATCGGGACGTACATGCACTCGTACGCCCTCCACGGCGTCCACGGCCGCGCGCTCCCGGTCGGCGCGGGCGTGAAGATGGCGCGCCCCGATCTCGAAGTGATGGTCGCGGGCGGCGACGGCGACGGCTACTCGATCGGCGCGGGCCACTTCGTCCACGCCGTCCGCCGGAACGTCGACATGACGTACGTCGTCATGGACAACCGCATCTACGGCCTCACGAAGGGGCAGGCCTCGCCGACGAGCCGCGAGGACTTCCAGACCTCGACGACGCCCGAAGGGCCGAAGCAGCCGCCGGTGAACCCGATGGCCCTGGCGCTCGCGGCGGGCGCGACGTTCATCGCCCAGTCGTTCTCCTCGGACGCCCTCCGACACCAGGAGATCGTCCAGAAGGCCATCGAACACGACGGCTTCGGCTTCGTCAACGTGTTCAGCCCCTGCGTGACGTTCAACGACGTGGACACCTACGACTACTTCCGCGACAGCCTCGTCGACCTCGCGGACACGGACCACGACCCGGCCGACTTCGACGCCGCGAAGGAGAAAATCCTCGACTCCTCGAAGGAGTACATGGGCGTCATCTACCAGGACGACGAGTCCGTGTCCTACGAACAGCAGCACGGCCTCACCGAGAACATGGCCGAGATCCCCGACGGCGCGCCCGAGGACGCGACGGATCTCGTCCGCGAGTTCTACTAGCGACCGTTTTCCGCCTCGGGCGCGCCTCGTGCACCGCTCGGCGCAAAAAGCTCGACCGAAAACGGCCGCTCGCTCGTCCCTCCGGGACTCGCTCGCGGTCGGGGCGCGTTCGATCGCGCTTTTTTTTACCTTCTCGGAGAACCGCTGCGTCAGCTCGTTCACACCCGACTCGCCGGCCAGTCCGCTTATCCACGGCGAAGGCGGCACGTGTGAACATGGGAGGAACGCTCGGACCGACGGAGGCGGTGTCGTTCGCCCTCGGCGGCGTCATCGGCGGCGGCATCTTCGCCGTGCTCGGCGTGGTCGCGAAGGTCGCCGGACCGTCGGCGTGGTTCGCGTACCTCGTCGCCGGCGTCGTCGCGATGTGCACCGGCTACTCCTACGTGAAGCTCAACGAACTCAGCGACTCGGGGGGCGGGTCGGTCACGTTCATCGAGGAGTTCCTCGGCAACCCGACCCTGGCCGGGATGGTCGGCTGGACGCTCATCGTCGGCTACGTCGGGACGATGGCGATGTACGGGTACGCCTTCGGCGCGTACTTCGGATCGGTGTTCGGCGTCGAGCGACTGCCAGTGGTCGGACTGCCGACGCGCCCGGTCATGTCGGCGCTCGTCGTCGCCGGTTTCGTCGGCCTCAACGTCGTCGGCGCGCGCGAGTCGAGCGTCGCGGAGGACGTGCTCGTCGCGCTCAAGGTCGGCATCGTGGCCCTGTTCGGCGTCCTCGGCGTCTGGTTCGGATACACCCACGGCGCGCTCCGATTCGGGACCGCGGAAATCGTCGGCGATCCCGTCGGGCCGATCGTCGCGGCGGCCGTGTCGTTCGTCTCCTTCGAGGGGTGGCAGCTCCTCATGTACGACCAGGAGCGGCTCGAAAACCCCGCCGACACGATCCGCAAGGCGGTCTACGTCTCGATCCCCGTCTCGACGCTCATCTACGCGGTCGTCGCGCTCGTGACGATCAGCCTCGTGAGCCGGGGGCAGGTCGTCCAGCACCCGGACGTGGCGCTCGCCATCGCCGCCCGGCGCTTCGCCGGGGAGATCGGGTACGTCGCCATCGGCCTCGCGGCGCTGTTCTCGACGGCGAGCGCGATCAACGCGACGATGTTCAGCACGGCCCTGTTCTCGAAGGGGATGCTCTCGGACGACCTGCTCCCCGACCGCGTCGGCGACGCGTCGGCCGAGGGAGTGCCGACCCGGACCGTCCTCGTCATCGGCGCGCTCACGGTCGCGTTCTCCGTCTACGGGAGCCTCGAAGCGATCACCGAGTTCGCGTCGCTCGCCTTCATCGTCGTTTTCGGGGCGATGAGCTACCTCGCCTTCGAACGGCGCGACAGGGACGAAATCAACGGCGTCGTCCCCGCGGTCGGAGTCGTCGGCTCCGCGGCCTTCCTCCCGCTCCTCCTTTGGCACCTCTACACGAGCGAGTTCGGCGTCCTCGTGCTCGTCGTCGGCATCGCGGCCGCGGTGGTCGGACTCGAACTGCTCTACTTCGAGCGGGAGACGATCGCCCAGGGGGTCGGGCGGATCGAAAAGCGATTGTGACCCCCGACGCGTCGCCGTCGCTCTCGCGGGCGTCCCGACCTCGCGTCACACCTCCTCGACGTACAGGTGGTACCGGGTGCCGCAGTCCGAGCACCTCGCGTCCGCCGCTTCGATCAGATCCGTGAGGAGTACCTCCCCGAACTCGCAGTTCGGACACTCGTACACGAGCGAGTCGCCGGCGACGCGGTGTGCGAGGACGTTCGTGTTCTCGGCCGTGAGTAGCGCCATCGTGAGTCTCACCCGGTGTACGGGTACCACCCGGCCGGGCAAAAACGCTGTCCGCCGTCGGGCGGAGGCGGGGATACGCTCCTTTTTTATGACGGCGCTGACAAGCAACGGTAACATGGCAGCGGAACCGTCGGACAGCGATGCGCCGGGCGGGCCCGGCCGAGGCACGCGCTCCTGCGACATCGTCGTCGTCGGCGGGGGCACCGCCGGGGCCTTCGCGGCGGCGACGGCGGCGTCGGAGGGGCTCGACGTCGTCCTCGTCGAGCGCAAGAGCGAAGCCGAGGCCGGACACATCGCCTGCGGCGACGCGATCAAGGGCAAGAGCACGTTCCCCGACGTCGTCGATCTCGACTACCTCAAATCGGAGTCGTTCACCAACCAGAACATCACGCGCGCGGTGTTCGAGAACCCCTACGGCGAGACGGTCGAGATCCCGTTCGGCGGCATCTCGGGCGCGGTGATCGACCGCAAGCGCTACGGCGAGGTGATCCTCGAAGAGGCGGACCGGCTGGGCGCGGAGCTTCACTACGACACCGTCGTTCAGGACGTGCTGCAGGACGACGACGGCCGGATCCGGGGGGTCCGCGGCAAACGCGGCGGCGAGGTCGTCGCGTACGAGGCGGAGGTGACGATCGACGGCGCGGGCGCGCTCTCCATCCTCCAGGACAGGGCGGACTTCTCGCGCGCTTCGTTCGACACGAACGTCTCGTACTCGCAGTTCTGCTCGGCGTACCGCGAGATCGTCGAGGTGAACGAACCCGTCGAGTGGGACGACGCGATCGTCTTCAAGCCCACCGAGGAACTGGGGTACCTCTGGTACTTCCCGCGGTCTTCCACCGAGATCAACGCGGGGCTGGGCTTCCAGATGAACAAACCGCCGATGAAGCTCGTCGGGGCGCTCAAACGCGACCTCAGAGACAGGGCGGAGTTCGCGGGGGCGACCGTGAAGGACAAGCTGGGCGCGGCGCTGCCGACGCGACGGCCGTACGACTCGGCGGTCGCGCCGGGCTTCATCGCCGCGGGCGACTCGGCGGGCCACGTCAACCCCACCACCGGCGGCGGCATCCCCGGTGCCGCCAAGTCGGCACACTGGGCGGCGAAGCGGGCGGTCGCGGCGATAAGCGACGGCGACGTGAGCGAGGAGTCGCTGTGGGAGTACAACCGCGAGGTCATGACGAGCTTCGGCAAGAGCTTCGCCGCCATCGACCTCTACAACATCTGGGGCGGCTCCCACGAGGTGGACGAACTCGTGAAGATCGTCTCGTCGCTCCCGGGACAGCAGCTCGCGGACGCGGTGGCCCGCTCCGGGACCTCCTCTATGGGCCTCGGGCTGAAGCTCAAGACGCTCGCGAAGACGTTCGGCTACTGGGACGAGCTGTACGAGCTGTACCGGATCCAGCGAAAGGCGGCCGAGATACGCGACCAGTACAACGCCTACCCGGCCTCGCCGCGCGGATTCGACGCGTGGCGCGAGGCGCGCGACGCCATCATGGACGAAGTGTACGCGATCTCCGGCGCGGAGCCGAAGTACTGAGCGAACCCGCGCCGGGCGCGGGTTGTCGGCATCCCCTTCCCCGGACACAACCCCTTTTCCGTTCACGCCCGTAGTCGGAGACGATGTCTCAAGAGCAGTCGCTCGAAAGCGACGACTGTCCGGTGGCACAGGGGATGCCGATGCTCGGTCTCGGCACGTGGCAGAACGACGACGGCGACGAGTGCGCCGAGTCGGTTCGGACGGCCCTGGAGACGGGCTACCGCCACGTCGACACCGCGCAGGCGTACGGCAACGAGGAGCACGTCGGCGAAGGGCTCGCGGCCGCGGACGTCCCGCGCGAGGAGATCTTCCTCGCGACCAAGGTGTGGATCGACAACCTCGCGCACGACGACGTGATCGAGACGACGAAGGCGAGCCTCGACGACCTCGGCGTCGATTCCGTGGACCTGCTGTACGTCCACTGGCCGGCCCGCGAGTACGACCCCGAGGAGACGCTGTCGGCGTTCAACGAGCTGTACGACGACGGGCTCGTCGACCGAATCGGCGTGAGCAACTTCGAGCCCGAACAGGTCGCGGAGGCGGTCGACGTCTCCGACGCGCCGATCTTCGCCAACCAGGTCGAACTCCACCCGCTGCTCCCCCAGGAGGAGATCCGCGAGGCGTGCGCCGAACACGGCGTGGAGGTCGTCGCCTACTCGCCGCTCGCCCGCGGGGCGGTGTTCGACGCGCCCGAACTGAGCGGGGTCGCGAAGAAACACGACGCGAGCGAGGCGCAGGTGAGCCTCGCGTGGCTCCGCGAGAAGGGCGTCACCGCCATCCCGAAGGCGACGAGCGCGGCGCACATCCGGGACAACTGGGCGTCGCTCGCGGTCGAACTCGACGAAGAGGACGTCGAGACGATCGACGGCATCGGCCGGACGGACCGGCGGGTCGATCCCGGATTCGCGCCCTGGTGAGCCGTCGCGTTCGCCGCTGACTGGGCCGTCGGTAGACTCCTGCGGCTCGGGTCCGTGTCGTCCACGCTTTTCACCACACCGAGTGTCCGCGGTAAGTACCGACAGACGGATATTACTGGCAACAGCCTGCACGGTGCACGTGGCGACTCTCTACCGAAATCCACACATTTACATCAGATGAATTGACACTCAACATAGATGGAACGAACGCCTCGACCCGGGCTCTTCGGCGCGGTCCGCATCGACCTCGCGCGACTGCACGCGACGTGGATGGAACTGGCCTTTCCGCGGCAACTCGACCCCGGACGGATCGTCGGCAAGTGGCGACCGAAGACGGGCCCCCAGCGGGCGTCGTACTGGGGCTGGGCGGCGCTCGGAGTCCCGCTCGTCGCCGTCGGCTACCCGCTGCTTCTCGTCGGCTTCGCGGCGCGCTTTCACGCCGGTCGGATCGGGGGCGTCGGCGCGCGCCTCGGCGTCGCCGGCGTCGTCGCGCTGTCGCTTCTCGTCTGGGGCGCGCTCTCGGCGGTCGCGCACGTCCGCTTTTCGTTCAACGGGTTCGTCGCCGTCCTCGCGGCGAGCCTCGTCGCCACCGTCTGCGCCGCGTTCGCGGTGGTGTTCTCCCGGCTCGGCGGACGGGGAACGAGCGTCCTGTTCGCGTACCCCGCCGGCGTCACGGCGCTGTTTCTCCCGCCGGTCGTCGCCGCGCTCTACTCGCCCGAACTCGCGAGCGTCGTCTTCCCGAACAGCTACACCCTCGCCGTGTGGCTGCTGGACAACGTCCTCGCGGCGTTCGGAATCAGCGCGTTCCTCCGGGAGAACTTCACGCTCGAAGGCGTCGCGTACGTCGGCATGTGGTTCGGCATCGCGGTTCCCGCGGGCTGGCTGCTCGGCCTCGTCGTCGCCCTCGCCGACGTCGTCCGCCCGCGCGGAGCGGGGTGAGGGCGGTCTCGACGGGGCGGACCGGCGATCGTCCGCCTTCTCGAACGATTCCGCGGCGTCGAAACCGCGTGAGTAAGGTTTAATCGTCGTCCCTCCTAGATTCTGATATGGAGTTCGACCTCCCGAGGACGGCGATACTCTTCGCCATCCCGCTTTTGATCATCGTCGGCGGAACGCTGACGAGTCCGATGCCACAGCCCCTCAGCCTCGGCGTCAGCGTCGGCATCGCGCTGTTCGGCCTGTTCGCGCTCTACGTCGGCGTCAAACACGGCGAGTACAGGACGGCGCGCTGACGCGCGAGCGAGACGATCGCGGTTCCCGTTTTCCCTCGCGGTCCGACGGCGCGACGCGGGCGTCGACGGATTCGACGCGCGTACTACTGCTCCGCCGCCTCCTCCAGCGTCTCGTCGCTCATGCTGGCGGCGACCTTGACGCCGACGACGCTGACGACGATGCCGGTGACGACGAACAGCGCGAGCCGGTGGGCGGGCGCGACGACGTAGTCGAACAGCACGAGGTGTCGGAGCGCGTGCTCCCGTTCGAGGATGTACCCCGAGAAGCCGCGGACCACGAGACCGAGCGCGACGACGCCGAACGGGAGGTTCAGGTACGGGCGACGGGTGCCCTCCGCGCGGATGAGCTCGTCGATCAACCGCCCCGTGCTGGCGGTGAGCGCCGCGAGCGCGAGCCACGGGACGCTGCTGTAGGCGAACAGCATCGCGCGGACGAGCGCCGACCCGCCGTCCGGACGGTCGGAGATCGCGAGCGCGCCGAGCGAGACGCCGACGAGCGCGAGCCCCGCCGCGACGACGTAGGTGACGACCGACACCTGTCCTGAGTACAGCGCCTCGCGGGCGCGCTCGGGGAGGTGCGCGAGGCGTTCCGTGATCGCGAGGCCCTTGTACAGGAGGGCGGCCCCGAGCAGGGCGGCGACGCCCGCGAGCGCGACCGTCGGCGAAAAGCGCAGCAAGAGAAGCGGCACCAGGAGCAACCCGACGCCGAGGGGGACGAGGACGGTCGATCGGAGCTCCTCGTCGGCGAGAAACTGCTTCAGCAGATAGTAGGTGGACTCGATGTCGCGCGCCTGCCGAACGACCACCCGATCGACCGCCGCGACCGGCAGGCGGCTCTCGACGATCGGGACGACGCGCTCGTCCTGCGCGCTGTCGATGACGACCACCACCGCGTCCGGGTCGTGTCGCTCGACGAGGTCGTCGAGCTGCGCGGCGAACGACAGGTCGGCCCCGACGAGCGACTCGCCCGCGCCGGAGGCGACGGCGACGACGGCCTCCTCGCGGTCGTCGCGGAGGTCGCGCGCGATCCGAAGCGCCTCCAGCAGGCAGTTGACGCTCGAATCCTCCGGGTCGGCGAGCCCGACGTCCGTCACGAGCGAGTGAACGGCCTCCCATCCGGACACGGGCGTCCGGATCCCCGTCTTCCGGCCGATCTCGTTCGAGCGATCGACACAGAGGACCAGCGTCATCACACCTTTGGCGAGTACGTCGCGGGCTAAAAACCCCCCTGTCGCTTCGTCGAGCCGCTCGATCGTCCCGTGCGCCCCGTCGGGCGATTCTCCCGTCGTCGCCGTCGCCGTCTCGATGGATTCGCGCGCCGCCGCCTCAGAGCCGGAGGTCGAACCCCTCGTCGGGCGTCACGCGCTCCGTGAGACCCGCGCCGAAGGCGTACGCGACCGACTCCGCGCCGCCGCGGAGGCGCGCCATCAGGCCCCGCTCGGGTCCGAACTCCCGGACGGTTACCGCCTCGCCGAGCAGCGCCTCGGCGCGCTCCGTGACGTCCTCGCGCGTTCCGAGTTCGTCGACGAGGCCGACGTTAACCGCGTTCTCCCCGAGGTAGACACGGGCTTCGGTCCGCCGGATCGCCTCGGGGTCCATGTCCCTGCCCGCCGCGACGCGCTCGACGAAGTTCTCGTAGAAGTCGTCGATGAGCCCCTGAAGGTACGCCCGCTCGTCGTCCGAGATCTCCTTCAGCGCGATCCCGGCGTCCTTGTACTTGCCGGCGGCGAAGCGCTCGTAGGAGATTCCGAGCCCCTCAGCGAGGTCGGAGACGTTCACCGACGAGCCGATGACGCCGATGCTGCCGACGAGCGTGGCGTCGCGCGCCCACAGTTCGTCGCAGCCGCTCGCGATCCAGTAGCCGCCGCTCGCGCAGACGTCGGTCGCGTAGGCGATCGTCGGGCCGTCGAACGCCATCGCCGCCCGACGGATGTCGTCGCTCGGGACGACCTGTCCGCCGGGCGTGTTGAGCTTCACGAGCAGCGCCTCCGCGTGGTCGTCCTCGTCGGCCGCCTCGATCTGCGCGACGATCTCGTCCGCGCCGGGGCCCGTGGCCCGCCTCGGAAGCGGTCCGGGCCGCCCGCCGTCGCGCGTGATCGGCCCCTCGACCGCGACCTCGGCCACGTTGTACCCGGGGAACTTCGCGGCCGCGATCCGTCCGGCCAATCGAACGCCGAAGAGCGTCACCGCGACGACGAGGACCACGCCGAGGAGATCGGCGAGGTCGGCCGGCACTGCGACGAAGAGGATCCACGCGACCGCCGCGGCGACGAGCGCTCCGACTACGACGACCGTCGCCCGCGCGATTCGCTCCGTCGCCTCGTTCATGCTGATACACCCGACATGCCAGTCCCTCGGGGGGCGGCGACAATAAAACCGACACGAAAACGCACGGAGTCGAAACGAAACGTCGAACTTACAGCAGCCCCGTCTTCTGGAGCTTCATCAGGTCCTCGGTGTCGAGGGTCTCCCCCTCCTTGAACTTCTGGTAGATCTCCTCGGCCTCCTGCTTCGCGGCCTCGCGCTTTTCCGCGCGCTCGTCTTTCCGCTCCGCCTCCTCCTTTTTGTCCAGTTCGCGCAGGCGCTTTTGGACGCGGACGAAGTCCTCGTGGTGGCGGTCAGCCGCCTCCTGGGCTTCGACGAACAGCTCGTGCATCTCGTCGGCCCGGTCGCGGATGTCGTCGGCCTCGCGGTAGGCCTCGATCATCTGGTTGTGGTGTTCCTGGGCCTGGTCGGCGAGTTCCGTCACCTTCTGGTGGTGCTTCGACGCCTCGGAGCGGACCTCCTCGGCCTCCTCGACGAGTTCCTCGAGTTCGCCGCTGTCGTCGACCTTCTCCTTCTTCTCGCGGTACTGCTCGCGCTTTTTCTCGATCTTCTCGATGAGTTCGCGCTCGTCCTCGGTCGAGAGCACCTCGGTCTGCTGGCGGAACTCGAGCTGTTCGATCTCCTCTTTGAGTTCCTCGAGGTCCTTGCCGTCGTCGAGTTCGAGATCCTGCTTCATCTTCTCGACCTCGTCGAACAGCTCGTTCGCCTCCGCGTTGAGCTCGTTGCGCTTCTGTTTGTGCTCCTGTACCTGCTCGTTGAGCTCGTCGCGTTTCTCGCGGTGCTCCTGCGCCTCGTCGACCTTCTCGCGGGTCTTCGCGTTGAGATCGTCGCGGCGCGACGCCCGCTCGGAAGCCATCTGGTTCAGATCGTTCCGTCGGTCGCGGAGCTGTCCGGCGAGTTTGATGAGCTGTCCTTTAGAACCGTTTTCGAGCTTGTCGTCCGTCAGTTCGACGTTCTTCGAAACGTCGAGTTCCTTGATGTCGAATTTTTCTACTGCCATGCGTGATCAGTCCTCGATACCATCACCGCTCCGGCCGTAGCGGCTGCTCGTCGGAATGCGACCGGCCGTGTATAAGAATTCCCGATCATTCTACGTGCGATGCCGCCGGAACGCCGGAGGCGTTCTGGTATTCTGTCCTACAGCCGTGCGACATATAAATACTTCGGTGGTAGGAGTGAGTGAAACTGGCTACCACACCGCCCGATTCGGGCGTCTGGACGCTCCCGCCGCGTCGACGGCGCATATAAATCGACGGCGACGTCGAGAGCGGACGGGCGATCGGGGTGGACCGCGACCGATACGCCGCGCCGGGCGCTCCGCGGCCGTTCGGCGGACCGTCGTATCACGGCCGTGCACGTCCGGTTTCACTTTCACTTTCGCTCCGCCCTTGGCTCGGTTTAATGCGGTTCGTCGCCCTCCTCTCGTTCATGCTCAACGACCTCGCCTGCGCCTGTGAGGCGGCGGGATGCGGCCGCCCGCTCTCGGAGGAGTCGCTCATGCTCGTCATGCGGACCGCCGCGGGCGAGCGCCGGGCGTACGAGTGCGACTGCGGGGCGGTCACGATCACCGTCGTTCGGGAGTGAGCGCCGACCGCGTCGACCGCCGAGTGCGTCGACCGTCGGCCCGGCCGATCAGGCCGGAAGCGCCAGCCCTTTGCGTCGCCGCCGTCGCCGTTCCACCATGGAGGAAATCATCCGCGCCCGCGGCCACGAGCACGTTTCCGCGACGCACGCGAGCACGTTCGAGGTGACGAGCGACGACTGGCTCACGCCCGCCGGGGACTGCATCCTCGCGGTCGAGGCCGACCGGACGCCCGCGGATTTCGACCGCGAGTTCGTCGCCGCGTGCCGCGACTCCGACGCCCGGATCGTCGCCGCCTTCGAGGCGGGGGAACGAACCGAGACCGTCGTCGGCCGCGGCCACCCGGAGCTCTCGTTCGAGGACGACCGCAGCGCGGTCGGTCGGACGAGCGACTACGTCGACGACCGGACGATCATGGTCGGCGCGGAGAAGGCCGCGGAGGGGTTCGACCGCGAGTTCGTCGCGGCGCTTTCGGACGGGGCCGAGGTGACGGTGACGCTCTCCGTGGAACCGGCGGACGGAAAGGGGGAGCAGGATCGGTAGCGCCGTCTCGTCCCAGTCGGTCGCGCCACCCTGCCTTGCCCGCCTCGTCTCCTCTCGTCCCGTCTGCGCGGGTGCGCCCGACGACGCGGACCGGGCGCGACCGGCGCTACGCTACTCGGCTTCGATCATCACGTCCGTCGCCTTCACGACGGCGCTCACCTCGTCGTCCTCGTCGATCCCCAGGCGTTCGACCGAGTCGCGGGTGATGACCGCCGCGACGGTCTCTCCGCCCTCGGTTTCCACGACGACCTCCGCCACGAGGCCCTCTGAGTCGATCGATCGAACGGTTCCCGCGAGTCTGTTCCGCGCGCTGAGGGACATACGTAGCTGTCGTCTTCGAACCGACATGAGACTTGCCCGCGCGTCGGCGCGAAGTGCGATCGAAGCGCCGGGACGACGGCCCGTTCGCCGTCCGCCGACCGACCATCGACCATCGACCAACCGCCGCGCGTTTCGTGCTCCTTTTGTCGACCGCGGCCGTCTCACCGCGCATGCCCGAAGAGCCGGCCGAGAACATAAGCGGCGGCAGCGCCGGCGGCGGCGTCGAGGCGGAGTTCGACCCCGCCACCGCCGGGACGCGCGCGGAGGCCGTCGTCGACGAACTCGGAGAGCTGTACTGGCGGAAGGCCTACGGCGGCCGGGACGCCTTCACCTGCCTCGTCCGGACGATCCTCAGCCAGAACACGAGCGACGTGGCGAGCCAGCCGGCGCACGACGGTCTGATGGCGCGCTACGGCGACGGCGACGGCACCGACGCGGGTTCGGATGACGACCTCGCGCTCTCGCTCGCCGACGCCGAGCGGTCGGTACTCGCCGAGACGATCCGGTCCGCGGGGCTGTACAACCAGAAGTCCGAGATGATCGTCGGGGCCGCGGCGGAGATCGTCGAGGAGTTCGGCGGCGCGGCGGGGTTCGACGCGTTCGTCCGCGAGGAGGACCCGACGGCGGTCCGAGATCGACTGCTGGAGATCCGCGGCGTCGGGCCGAAGACCGCCGACTGCGTGCTGCTTTTCGCCGGCGGCCGCGGCGGCGTGTTCCCGGTCGACACGCACGTCCACCGGATCGCCCGCCGGATGGGGCTCGCGCCGGCGGACGCCGACCACGAGGCGGTCCGCGAGCACCTGGAGCGCGACGTGCCGGCCGAAAAGTGCGGCTTCGGACACACCGCGATGATCCAGTTCGGGCGGGAGTACTGCACGGCGCGAAAGCCCGCCTGCCTCGACGGCCCGGAGGCGTGCCCCCTGTACGACCGCTGCGACCGCGTCGGCGTCGACGAACTCGACGGGACGGTCGTCGATCCCGCGGAGGCGGCCGACTGACGGACGCGACGGCCGATCAGCACGCCGCGGTTCCGACCGGGCCGACGACGGGCACCTCGTCGGACTCGTAGCGAACGTCCGGAAGCGTCGGCACCTCGAACGCGTAGCGAAACGCGAGCGCGAACCGGTCGAAGGGGTACCGGAGGAAGCGCGCGGGGTCGCCGACGCCCGCGAACAGGACGCCGGCGTCGAGCGAGACGATCCGGTGCTCCCCGGTCGTCCCCCTCGCCTCCACCCCGAGCGCGCCCGGCCCGCCGAGATTCGTCAGGAGCGAGGCGTGGACGCGGAGGTCGATCCGGGGCCCCCTCGGTCCCGATCGCGAACTCGTGGCCGCCGTCGGGGAAACACGCCGTCGCCGCCGGGTGCGTCGCCGCCAACGCGCCCGGCGACGCGCTCCCGTCTTCGGCCGCCGCGGACGCGGGAACGGCGGCCGCCGCGACGAGAAGCGAGAGGGCGACCGCGACGGCGGTGCGACGGGTGACGGTCCCGGCCATGGCGGCCCCACTCGCCGCCGTCGGTTAACGTTTCGTATTCCTTACCTATTCGCGCTCTCCGGCCTACTGAAGCTCGTCGAGTCCGGCGAGCAGCGCGTCGGCCGTCGCGAGGTTCGTCGCCAGCGGCACGTCGTGGACGTCGCAGATGCGCATCAGCGCCGAGATGTCGGGTTCGTGCGGCTGGGCGGTCAGCGGGTCGCGGAGGAAGATGATCCCGTCGCAGTCGTCGGAGGCGACCTCCGCGCCGATCATCAGGTCGCCGCCGATCGGGCCGGACGCCTTGCGCTCGATGTCCAGTCCGGTCTCCTCCGTGAGGCGCTTTCCGGTCGTGCCGGTGGCGATGAGGTCGCACGCTTCGAGCACGTCCCGGTGCTCCCTGGCGAACTCGATGAGCGCCGGCTTCTTCTCGTCGTGGGCGATGAGCGCGAGTCGCATATCCCCACTCGGTCGGACGGACTAATGAATCCCACCGGGTCGTCCCCGTCGCGGCCTCGGAACCGGTCCGCCCGCCGCGGTTGCCGGGACCGGCCCGCACGCTGAAACGCCGTCGGCCCGAACGTCGCCACGCATGCCGATGGAAACGTACGCGCTCGAAATCGCGGAGACCGAGTCCGGGGAGGGAATCACAGCGGACGTGTACGACGAGGCGGGAACGATCGCGGCGTCGACCCGCGCGAACTACGCCGACTACGACCTCGAAGCCGACCGCGACGACGGGCCGCCGGAGCCGATCGAGCGGGAGACGGCCGCGGACGTGACGGCGCTCGACGCGCAGTTCGAACGCGACGACGGCGGGTTCGTGTTCCGGGTGCTGGGCGACCGCGAGGAACTCCTGCGAGCGCGCGTCGAGGACGACGAGTGGGGACTCGCCCGCGTCGACGGATAGACCGACGGCGAGGCCCGAGATTTATCAGCAATCGCGTCCGTCGGTTCGGTGGCGCGTCCGACCTACCGGAAGCGGAACGTTTCGAGGTTCTTGGGCGCGAACGTTCGCATGTTGAACTCGTGGTACAGCGCCGAGGAGAGGTCCTGCACGGATCGTTCGTCGCCGTGGACGCAGAGCACCTTCTCCGGGCGCGGGTTCATGGTCTTCACGAAGTTCATGAGCCCCTGCCGGTCGGCGTGGCCGGAGAAGCCGTCGACCGTCTCGACGTCCATCTTCAGCTTCAACGTGTTGGAGCGACCGACGTTGTCCCGGTCGTTGATCGGGATCTCGTCCCAGCCGTTCTGGATGCGCCGACCGAGCGTTCCCTGCGCCTGGTAGCCGACGAACACGAGCCTCGAGTCCGGATCGGGGCCGACGTGGCGGAGCCACGACATGATCGGCCCGCCGGTGACCATCCCGGAGGTCGAGAGGATGATCGCCGGGCCGCCGTCGGTCACGTCCTGTCGCTCCTCCTCGCCGCCGTCGATGTGGTTGAACTCCTCGGCGAGGAAGGGGTTCTCGTCCTCGTGGAAGATGCGGTCGCGGACGCCGTCGCGGAGGTACTCGGGGTAGGTCGTGTGGATGGCGGTCGCCTCCCAGATCATCCCGTCGAGGTGGACCGGCATGCGCGGGATCTTCCCCTCGCGCATCGCCTCCTCCAGCACGAGCATGATCTCCTGTGAGCGCCCGACGGCGAACGCGGGGATGAGGACCTTTCCGCCCTTCTCGTGGGTTCGGTTGATCACGTCGATGAGGTTCCGCTCGGAGTCCTCCTGGTCTGTCTGGTAGTCGTTTCGACCGCCGTACGTCGACTCCATCACGAGCGTCTCGACGCGCGGGAAGTCGTTGACCGCGCCGTTGAAAAGCCGGGTGTCCTTGTAGTGGATGTCGCCGGAGAAGGCGACGTTGTAGAGGCCGTCGCCGATGTGGAAGTGGCTCACGGCGGAGCCGAGAATGTGCCCCGCGTTGTGGAACGTGAGCTTCACGTCCGGCGCGATGTCGGTCACGTCGCCGTATTCGAGCGGGATGCAGTGTTTGATGGCCTCCCGAACCATCTCGGACTCGTACGGCGGCGCGCGCCCCTCCTTCGCGGCGACGTCGAGGTAGTCGAGGGTGAGAAGACCCATGAGATCGCGGGTCGGCTCGGTGCAGTAGATGGGGCCGTCGTAGCCGTACTTGAACAGGAGCGGGATGAGCGCGCTGTGGTCGAGGTGCGCGTGCGTGAGCACGACGGCGTCGATGGAGTTCGCGCCCGAGCCGAGCGCCTCGGGGACCTGCAGGTACGGCACCTCCCCCTCCGCGCCCGGCTTGTCGCCGCAGTCGACGAGGACGCGCGTCTCCGCGGTCGAGAGGATGAAGCTCGCGCGACCGACCTCCCGGCAGCAGCCGAGCGTCGAGATGCGGACCCACTGCTCGCGGCCCAGCTCCTCGCGGTGGATCTGTCGACCGACCCGCTCGAGGATGTCGCGGCGGTCCTCGCGCTCCTGTTTGAGGAAGTTCCGGACGTTCGACACGGTCGACGACTCGATCGGCGGCGTCCGAACCACCTCCGGCGTCCACCCGACCTCCTTCGTTATCTCCCGGAGGGTCGACCCGTGCCGCCCGATGACCATCCCCGGTTTTTCGGCCTCGATGACGACCTCGCCGGTGTCGGCGTGGAAGTCGAGGTCCGTGACGCCCGCCTCGTCGGGGATGACCGTCATGATCCTCCCCTCCGCCTCCTCGGGGTTCGAGAGGACGTCCGGATCCGGTCGAACCGTGATCCGCTTGCGAAGCTTCGACGCCAGCCGTCGAATCAGGTCGCCGTTTCGCGCGAACTCCTTCGGGTGGCGGGTGTAAACGACGAGTTCGGGCCCTTCGTACTTGACGTCGGACACCGTGATGCCGCCGGGGAGTTCGCTCTCGATCTCTGCTTGCAGTTCTTCGAGTTGCCTGTCTACTGAGCTCATGTGTCGAAGCTACCCGGCCGCTTCGCGGCGGTCCGGGCTTCGTGTACTGCCCATCTGGACACGCGTCGGACCCGCTGTGGGTCCTCGGACGGTCGCCACCTGTTGACCGGTCGTGTCGGGGAGCATAGCCGATGAGGTACTGTCTGCTAATGCCAGGTGCTCAACTGCGGGAAGAGGCAGTGAAAACCCGCTTAATCGGCTGTATTACCTCCCGATTATAAAAGCCTTCGCAAACTCGAAGGGCGTGCCGCGCGTCCGTCGCGTATGGAACTCACTCCAGAGGCGGTCGCCGCGGAGTATCGGTGGGTCCACGAGCGCGCGTCCGTCGTCGTCCCCCTCGTCAACGCCGTCCGCGCGGATCTCGGCGAGCTGTTCTCGACCGACGTGTACTCGATCACGACGGAGCAGTACCGCTCGGCGGTCGACGACGTGTTCGCCGACGGCGACCTCGCGGTCAACGTCGCCGGACTCGTCGGCCTCCTCCGCGACCTCGACGTCGCGGGCGACTACCCGGGCTTCGTCGTCGACGAACTGCTCGGCCGCGAACTCGCCGGGATGCTCGCGGGCAACCAGCCGCTCCGCCTGCTCGGCGAGGCGACGTTCCACTACGCGGACGTGACGCACCACCTCGACGACGAGGTCGCCGGCGTGGACGACCTCGACGCGGCGCTCGCGGCGGGCTTTCAGACCCGCCTGCCGGGGTGGCCGTGGACGGAGGGCGACAGCCCGTTCGCGGCGGTCGGTCCGGACGACGCCGAGAACGCGACCGACTCGGGGTGAGCCGCGCGGCGGTCCCCGCCCGACGAGGGGACCGGTCGCCGTCGCGTACCGCACAATTATACGTGCTGGGGCGCGTCGTATGTACTGTGATTCCACATGTCATCCACGGAAGCCAAGACGTCGCGAGCTGAGTGGGGGAGCCGATTCGGATTCCTGATGGCGATGATCGGCGCGATGGTCGGCGTCGGCAACATCTGGCGCTTCCCGTTCGTCGTCGGCGAGAACGGCGGCGGCGCGTTCGTCGTCGCCTTCCTCGTCCTCCTGTTCCTGCTCGCGATCCCCGGCCTGATCGCCGAGGTCGCGCTCGGGCGCTACACGGGAAAGGGCGTGATCGGCGCGTTCCGCGACGTCGTCGGTCCCGGCGGCCTCGTCGGCCTCGGCGTCGTCGTCGTGCTCGTCAACGTCGGCCTGATGTCGTACTACTCGCCGCTCATCGGCTGGACGCTGTACTACGCGATCCACTCGTTCCTCTTTACCTTCACGTCCGCCGGATTCCAGGCCGAGCCGTTCTTCGACGCGTTCCTCGCGAACCCCGCGCTGACGGTCGGGATGCACACGGTGATCATGGGGCTCGTCGCCGCCGTGCTCCTCCTCGGCATCCGCCGCGGCGTCGAGCGGATCGTCGTCTACGCCGTCCCGGCGCTCGTGCTCTCGCTCGCGATCATCGCGGTTCGCGGGCTCACCCTCGACGGCGCGACCGAGGGGCTCGTGTTCGTCTTCAGCGTCGAGTGGGGCGCGCTCTTCGAGAGCGGAACCTGGATCGAGGCGCTCGGGCAGGCGCTGTTTTCGACCGGCCTCGGCTGGGGGATCGCCCTCACCATCGGCAGCTACCTGCGCGAGTACGACGACGTGCCGCTCGGCGGCGGCGTCTTCACGGCCCTCGGCGACGCCAGCGTCGGCATCCTCGCGACGTTCGCCGTCTTCCCCATCGTCTACGCGTTCGGCGTCCAGCCGGACGCGGGCGCGGGGCTCACGTTCGTCTCGCTCGTCCAGATCTTCCCCGAACTGGCCGGCGGCGCGCTGCTCGCGATCGTGTTCTTCGTCGGCTTCTTCCTCGCCGCGTTCACCTCCGGCGTGCTCATCACCGAGGTCGGCGTCACCACGATCGCCGAGGAGACGCGCCTGAGCCGGAACGGGACGGTGCTCGCCGTCTGCGGCGCCATCTGGCTCCTCGGCCTCCCGAGCGCCCTGTCGGCCGACGTCCTCGACTACGTCGACGCCGTGTTCGCCTCGTGGGGGCTGCCGCTGGCGACGCTCGCAATCATCACCGTCATCGGCTGGAAGCTCGGCCCCGAGCGCCTCCGCGTCCTCTCCGTCAACCAGAACGCGGGCGTGTACGTCGGGCCGTGGTGGAACGGCCTCGTGAAGTACCTCATCCCCGCGGTGATGGTGTTCATCATGGCGTACTACGCCTACGACAACTTCGGCACCCCCGAGATGATCGGCGGGATGGTCGTGCTCGTGGCGTTCCCGGTCGTCGGGTACGCGCTCATGTGGTACCTGGAGGGGCGGTCGGAGCCCGCGTCGGCCGACGGGGTCCCCGGGGCCGGGGGTGACGACTGATGCCGCTGCCCGCGGAAGTCTGGGGGACGATGCTGTTCGTCGTCGTCGCCTTCTGGGGCGTCGCCGGGTGGGCGCTCGTCCGGACGCTCCGGCAGGAGGACCGGAAAGTCGAACTCGTGGAGACGAACCGGAACGACCGGATCGACACCTACTCGCCGGAGGCGCTCTCCGACCTCCGCCGATGGGTCGAGCGCAACCCTGACGACCCCTACGCGCCGGACGCGACGGCGAAGTACAACGCGTGCGTCGAGACGCTGCGGGCGACGGACGCGCACTTCTACGACTGGAGCGACGAGGAGATCGCGCGTCTGGAGACGCTCTGAGTCGGATCCGACCAACTACCGGCTCGTCGGGCGGTCCGTCCGACGAACACACCGGCTTTAATACTCCCGTTGGCCAGTTCCAGGTATGAGCGACGCACAGGAACTCGGCATCACCGAGTCCAAAGAGCACAACACGGGCGAGTGGTACGCCGAGGTCGTCCGGAAGGCCGGCCTCGCCAACTACGCGCCCGAGGGGATGAGCGGTTTCATCGTCACCCGCCCCCGCGGGTACGCGCTCTGGGAGGCGATCCAGTCCGATCTCGACGCGAAGTTCAAGGCCACCGGCGTACAGAACGCGTACTTCCCGCTTTTCATCCCCGAGAGCTACCTCGAACGCGAAAAGGACATCGTCGAGGGGTTCGACCCCGAGGTCGCGTGGGTCACCCACGGCGGCCACGAGGAGCTCGAAGAACGCCTCGCCGTCCGCCCCACGAGCGAGAGCATCATCGCGCCCTACCTGAGCCGGTGGGTCCGCAGCCACCGCGACCTGCCCCTCCGGGTCAACCAGTGGTGCAGCGTCGTCCGCTGGGAGGCGACCGACACCAAGCCGTTCTTCCGGACGAAAGAGTTCCTCTGGCAGGAGGGCCACACCGCCCACGCGACCCGCGAGGAGGCGTGGGACGAGACGATGACGCGGCTCGACCAGTACGAGTCGGTCTACGAGGACGCCCTCGCCATCCCCGTGCTCCGGGGACGAAAGCCCGAGCACGACAAGTTCCCCGGCGCGGACACCACGACGACCGTCGAGGCGCTGATGCCCGACGGCAAGTCCGTCCAGGGCGCGACGAGCCACTACCTCGGGACGAGCTTCGCGGAGGCGTTCGACATCACGTACGCCGACAGGGACGAGGTGGAGCGCGTCTCCCACACGACCTCGTGGGGGCTCTCGTGGCGCGCGCTCGGCGCGCTCATCATGACCCACAGCGACGAGCAGGGGCTCGTCCTGCCGCCCGCGATCGCGCCCGAGCAGGTCGTCGTCGTCCCCATCTGGCAGGAAGAGACGAAGGGGGAGGTGCTCGAATACGCCGCAGGCGTCGCGGACGACCTCCGCGAGGCCGGCGTCCGCGTCGAGCTCGACGACCGCGACGAGCGCAATCCCGGCTTCAAGTTCAACGAGTGGGAGCTGAAGGGCGTCCCCGTCCGGTTCGAGATCGGACCCAACGAGGTCGACGACGGCGAGGTGACGGTCGTCCACCGCCCCGACGGCGAGCAGGTCGTCGAGGCGCGCGAGGGGATCGCGGACGCCGTCTCCGAGCACTTCGACGACGTCTACGCGAAGCTGTACGCGCGCGCGGAGGAGAATCTGAAGGAGAACGTCCGCGACGCCGACAGCCGCGAGGAGATCCTCGGGACGATCGGCCGCTACGGCGGCTACGTCCGCGCGCCCTGGTGCGGTGACGAGGCGTGCGAAGCGGAGATCAAAGACCAGATCGCCGCCGAGATCGTGCTGGTCCCCTTCGAGGAAGGCGTCGCGTCGGAGACGCGACGAGGAGGCGGCGAAGCCGTCTCCGACGCGGCGGAGCCGCTCGATCTCGACGGCCGCGCCTGTGCGATCTGCGGGGACGAGGCGACCGAGACGGCGTTCTTCGCGAAGTCGTACTGACGCCGGCGAGGGCGCCTTCCGCCGCGACTGCGGCGGAAAACCGCGCGTGATACGAACACCTTATATTGCCTAATGTGGTGTTAGTATGCACTTATCCTTTCAGGGGTAGGCTGATAAACCGGAAGTTCGACAACGAACACATGACCAAGCCACAGAGAGACAAGCATCCGCTCGGGCTCGCCGACCCGACGGACGAGCGATCGAACTGCGGGGTCGGTGCCGTCATCGATCTCGACGGCGGTCGGACCCACGGGACGATCGCGGACGGGCTGTCGCTTCTCGAGAACCTCGAACACCGCGGGACGACCGGCGCGGAGGAGAACACCGGCGACGGCGCGGGCATCCTGATCCAGCGCCCCGACGAGTTCTTCGAGGCCGCGGTCGACGTCGACCTCCCCGAGACGTACGCGGTCGGGTCGATCTTCATGCCGCGGGACGGCGCGGCCCGCGAGGCCGTGACCGACCTGTTCGAGGAGGCGCTCGCCGGGTACGGTCTCGACGTGTTCCACTGGCGCGACGTGCCGACCGACGACGCGGACCTCGGCGCGACCGCGCTCGAATCCGAGCCCGACGTGTGGCAGGCCTTCGTCGCGCCGGCCGACGAGTCGGCCTCCGTAGACGACTTCGACCGCGCGCTGTACGTCGGCCGACGGGCCGCCGAGAACGCGATCGACGTGGCTGACGTCGAGGGCTCCGGCCGCTTCTACGTCTGCTCGCTCCACCGCAAGACGCTCGTCTACAAGGGCCTCCTGAAGGCGGAACAGCTCCCGACGTACTACCCGGACCTCACGGACGAGCGGCTGCGATCGACGCTCGTGCTCGTCCACGCGCGCTTCTCGACGAACACGCTCGGCGCGTGGCACCTCGCACACCCCTACCGGAACATCATCCACAACGGCGAGATCAACACCATCCGCGGCAACGTCAACTGGATGCGCGCGCGCGAGACGGACATCGAGCACCCCGCGTTCGGCGACGAGGTGGACACGCTCAGGCCGGTGACGGTCGCGGACCAGAGCGACACGGCGTGCGTCGACAACGTCGTCGAACTCCTGTTGCAGGGCGGCCGGGGGCTCCCGCACGTCCTCCGGATGCTCATCCCCGAGGCGTACCGCAGCGACGACGCCATGAGCGCCGAAAAGCGCGACTGGTACGACTTCCACGCGGGCCTCGTCGAACCGTGGGACGGCCCGGCGCTCGTCGCGGCGACCGACGGCGACCGCGTCGCGGCCGTGCTCGACCGCAACGGGCTTCGCCCCTGCCGGTACGACGTCACCCACGACGGCCGGCTGATCATGGCGAGCGAGGTCGGCGCGCTCGACACCGACCCGTCCGAGATCAAAGAGCGCGGCCGCCTCAAGCCCGGACAGCTGTTCATGGCCGACCCGGAGGAGGGCCGCGTCATCCCCGACGAGGAGGTCTTCGAGTCCCTCACCGACCGAAAGTACGGCAAGTGGATCCGGGAGGAGCAGCGCCAGCTCGACGAGCTCGCGGACGACGGGGACTACGACACGATCGGACGGGTCGACTCGCTCCGCGCCCACCAGGCGGCGTTCGGCTACACCCACGACCAGCTGAACCACCTCATCGAGCCGATGGCGAAGCAGGGGAAGGACCCCGTCGGCTCGATGGGCGACGACACCCCGCTTTCGGTCCTCTCGGAGATCAACCGCCCGCTGTTCACGTACTTCAAGCAGCTGTTCGCGCAGGTGTCGAACCCGCCGATCGACTACATCCGCGAGGAGCTGGTGACGAGCCTCGAAAGCCGCCTCGGCGCGCAGCGCAACATGCTCGCCGAGTCGCCCGAACACGCCCGCCAGCTCGTGCTCGAATCGCCCGTCCTGACCGACGCGCAGACGGAAGGGATAAAGAAATTGGACGGCGAAGACGACGGCCTCCGCTCCGCCGTCGTCGACGTGACGTACGAGCGCGGCGACGACGCGGACGCGACGCTGGAGGCGGCCGTCGAGCGCCTCCGCGAGGACGCGCGCGAGGCCATCGAGGACGGCGCGGACATCGTCGTCCTCTCGGACCGGAACGCCGGCCTCGACCGCGTGCCCATCCCGAGCCTGCTCGCGACGGGCGCGGTCCACCACTCGCTCGTCAGAAACGGCCTGCGCAACCACGCCGGCCTCGTCGTCGAGTCCGGCGATCCGCGCGAGGTCCACCACCTCGCGACGCTCGTCGGCTACGGCGCGGGCGCGGTGAACCCCTACCTCGCCTACCAGACCATAGAGGACATCGTCGCCGGCCCCGACGGGGCCGACGAGTCCGCCGCCATCGCCGCGTACAAAAAGGCGCTGGAGGACGGCCTCCTGAAGACGATGGCGAAGATGGGTATCTCGACGGTCGAGAGCTACCAGGGCGCGCAGATCTTCGAGGCGGTCGGCCTCGACTCCGACCTCGTCGCCGAGTACTTCGAGGGCACAGAGATCCGGACGGAGGGGATCGGCCTGTCCCAGATCGAGGAGGACCTGCTCACCCGCCACGCCGTCGCCTTCGGCTCCGACCCGACGCTCGACCGGCAGGGCGAGTACGAGAACCGCTCCGGCGGCCTCCACCACCAGTGGAACCCGAAGACCGTCGGGACGCTCCAGCAGGCCGTCCGCTCGGGCGACTACGAGAAGTACGGCGAGTTCGCCGAACTCGTCAACGACCAGTCCGAGGAGCTGCAGACGCTCCGCGGCCTCCTGGCGTTCGAGAGCGACCGCGACCCCGTTCCGATCGAGGAGGTCGAACCCGTCGAGGAGATCGTCGCGCGCTTTTCGACGGCGGCGATGTCGCTCGGCTCGCTGTCGCCCGAGGCGCACGAGAACAACTCCATCGCGATGAACCGCATCGGCGGCAAGTCGAACTCCGGCGAGGGCGGCGAGCCGCCGGAGCGGTTCGGCACGGAGAAGGAGTGCAACGTAAAGCAGGTCGCCTCCGGCCGCTTCGGCGTCACCTCCCACTACCTCAGCTCCGCCGACGAGCTCCAGATCAAGATGGCGCAGGGGTCGAAGCCCGGCGAGGGCGGCCACCTGCCCGGCAAGAAGGTGAACGAGATGATCGCCCACGTCCGCTACTCGACGCCGGGCGTCGGCCTCATCTCCCCGCCGCCGCTGCACGACATCTACTCCATCGAGGACCTGAAACAGCTCATCCACGACCTGAAGGTGTCGAACCCGGAGGCCGACATCAACGTGAAGCTCGTCTCCGAGGCCGGCATCGGCACCATCGCCGCCGGCGTCGCGAAGGCGAAGGCCGACGTGGTCCACATCTCCGGCCACTCGGGCGGCACGGGCGCGTCGCCGAAGACCTCGATCAAGAACGCCGGCCTCCCGTGGGAACTCGGCCTCGCGGAGGCGAACCAGATGCTCCGCGCGACGGGCCTGCGCGACCGCATCCGAGTCTCGACCGACGGCGGGCTGATGACCGGCCGCGACGTGGCCGTCGCCGCGCTGCTCGGCGCGGAGGAGTACGTCTTCGGGACCGCGAGCCTCGTCACCTCCGGCTGTGTGATGGCCCGACAGTGCCACGAGAACACCTGTCCGGTCGGCGTCGCCACGCAGGACGAGAACCTCAGAAAGCGCTTCCCCGGCCAGCCGGACCACGTCATCAACTACATGGCGTTCATGGCGCAAGAGCTGCGCGAGATCATGGCGGAACTCGGCTTCCGGTCGCTCGACGAGATGATCGGCCGGCCCGGCCTCCTTCGCCAGCGCGAGACGGACCACCCGAAGGCGAAGCACCTCGACCTCTCTGCCGTCATCGCGGAGCCGGCCGGCGAGAGCCGGATCAAGACGCGGGAGCAGCGCCACGCCGACGTGGACGCGCAGCTCGACCACGAACTCATCGACGCCGCCGAACCGGCGCTGGAATACGGCGAACCGGTGCACGTCGCGAGGGAGATCTCGAACGTCGACCGCGCGGTCGGCGCGATGCTCTCGAACCGCATCTCGAACCGCTACGGCGGCGAGGGGCTCGCGGGCGATACGATCACCTGCGAGTTCGACGGCGTCGCCGGCCAGAGCTTCGGCGCGTTCCTCGCCCGCGGCGTGACGATGGAGCTGACCGGCGCGGCGAACGACTACGTCGGCAAGGGGCTCTCCGGCGGCAAGGTGATCGTCCGGACGCCCGAGACGGCCGCCTACGAGGCGGACGAGAACGTCCTCATCGGCAACGTCGCGCTCTACGGCGCGACGCAGGGAGAGGCGTACATAAACGGCGTCGCGGGCGAGCGCTTCGCCGTCCGCAACAGCGGCGTGAAGGCGGTCGTCGAGGGCGTCGGCGACCACGGCTGCGAGTACATGACCGGCGGCGTCGTCGCCGTGCTCGGCGAGACGGGGCGGAACTTCGCCGCGGGGATGTCCGGCGGCGTCGCCTACGTCTACGACCCCGACGAGGCGTTCCCGTCGCGGACCAACACCGGCATGGTGTCGCTGTCGCCCGAACTGTCCGAGCGCGACGAGGCGATGCTGCGCCGCCTCGTCGAAAATCACGCCGCCTACACCGGAAGCGAGCGCGCGGCGGCGCTGCTCGACGACTGGGCGACCGAGGCGCAGCACTTCGTGAAGGTGATGCCCGAGGCCTACGCGACGGTCATCGCGGAGGACGGCCGAGCGGACGTTCGCGACGAACTCCCGCAGGCGGCGAGCACGGCCGCGGAGGGAGACGGGACGCTCGAAGGCGAGGGCGGCGCGGTCTCCGGCGACGACTGACCGCTCCGCTCAGCGCGCATCCGCCCCTCGTAGCCCGCTCACCGAGTCGATTTCCAGCGCCCAGATTCGAAGTTTCTCCATCGGATCGGCCTCCGAGAAGAGGCTCGGGTACCACGCGTTGTCTTCGAGCGCGTCCATCGCGGCCGACCGGTTCGCCCGTTCGACCTCCGAGACGGCACCCTCGACGACGACGCTCCGCCAGTCGGCCGGGGTCGTCGCCTCGTAGACGACGAAGCTGGCGCGCTCGGTCCGCTCCGCGAACGCCGTTTTCCTGCTCTTCTCGCCGAACCCGACGAACGCGAAATACAGCGTCGATTCGCCGTCGTAGCCGGCCGAGATGGGGACGCCGTACGCCTCGTCCCCGGCCGCGAGCGAGAGCACGCCGGTTCCGCGCTCGCGGAGGAACGACTTCGCCTCGGCCTCGGTCATCCTGTTTCCCTGCAACCGATCGATGTCGCTAGCTGTCATGGCGGGCACACCCTGGGGAGAACGAACGCGCCCCAGCGGTAAATGTGTGCGTTCGATTCGACGCGGATCGAATCGACCGTCGACCCGGCGGCCTCCGTCGGGCCGACCGCGCTCCGGCGCACCGAACAGTCCCGTCGGGGGGACGAGACGTTGATATCGGCTCCGACCTAGTCGTCACATGGTCGCGAGCACCACCGACGCGTTCGCGGACAGTATCGTGAGCACCTGCCGGACGGCGATCGGAGACTCCCTCCGGAGCGTCATCTACTTCACCCCCGAGGAGTTCGATCTCCTGTATCTCCGGCGCGACCTGTACCTCGACGGAGCGGAGCGGGCCCGCGAGGTCAAATCGGTGTTCGTCGAGAACGAACGCCTGGGCTTTTCCTCCCGGGAGACGTACAGCCAACTCTCGATGGAGCCCGACACCGAACCGGAGATCGGCGAGTACGAGTTCACCATCAGGGTGTTCTCCGACGGATTCGTAAACCGGGTCATCGTCGGCGATCACGGCGTCATCCTGACGACCGACGGGCTCGACATCGACGGGTTCGAAGATCTCGCGATCACCCTCCGGAAGCTCCTCGCGGAGGGCTGAGCCGATCGAACTCACGTCCCGCGTGAGATTCACGAGCGTCACACGTACCCGCGCGCCGATAAGGTGAAAAATCGGCAAGGAAGTATATGCGTCGCGCTGGTCTCGAACGAAACGATGGAGGATTTCGGCTCGGACACCGATCGCCGTCCCGAGAGCGCGGAACCGACCTTCGGTGCCGACGAGGGCCTGCTCGACGCGCTGTTCGAGGCGCTCGCGCACGCGCGGCGACGTCGCGTTCTCCGGACGCTAGATCGACACGGGACGGAACTCGCGCTCGCGGACCTCGCGGACGAAATCGCCGTTCGAGAGCGGAACGCGGTTATCACCGAGATTCCGGCGGACGTCGTCAAGCGGCTCTACATGTCGCTGTATCACACGCACGTTCCGAAGCTGTCCGAGGCCGATCTGGTCCGGTACGATCAGGAACGGGACGCGGTCGCGTCGGGCGCGAACTTCCGGCGCGTCGCGCCGTTTTTGCGCACCGACGCGCTGGGTGACGACCGGTTCGTGTAACCGCCTTCGGTCCCCCGTTGGACCCCGTCGGCGAGGCCGACCGAAACGATTACCCGCAACCCTGCGTCAGGAGGTGGCATGACGGACAACCACTGGATCGGCGACACGTTCACGAGCGATGTCGGCTGGGATCACCTCGAAGCGCTCGTCGATATCGGCGATCGCATGGCCGGGAGTCCGGGCGAGCGGGAGGCGATGGTGCGAACGCGCGACGCGCTCGCGGAGGTCGGCGCTCGGGACGCCCGGATCGACGAGTTCGAGATCCAGGGGTGGGTTCGCGGGTCGAGCGCGGTCTACGGCGACGGTGTCGTCGCCGCGGACGACGTCAGAGACTGCGTCGCCCTTCCCCGCAGTCCGAGCGGGGCCGTCGCGGGCGAACTCGTCGATCTGGGCTACGGCCTGCCGGACGATTTCGAGGCCGACGTGGAGGGGAAGGTCGTCGTCGTCTCCTCGACGGTCCCCGACCACTACGACCGCTTCATCCACCGCCGCGAGAAGTACTACTACGCCGTCGAAAACGGCGCGGCGGCGTTCGTCTTCTCGAACCACGTCGAGGGGTGTCTCCCGCCGACGGGGAGCGTCGGAACGACGGAGTCGCCGATCGGAGAGATCCCGGCGGTCGGCGTGAGCAAGGAGCTCGGCGCGCGACTCGTCCGGCGGTTCGAGGGCGACGACGTGACCGTCGAGGTCGACTGCGATACCCCTCGCGCGACGAGCGGCAACGTCTCCGCCGACGTCGGCCCGGACACGGACGAGGCGGTGCTCGTGACGAGCCACCTCGACGCCCACGACATCGCGGAGGGGGCGATGGACAACGGCGCGGGGACTGCGATGGTCGTCGAACTCGCGCGGGCGCTTTCCGCCCGCGAGGCCGAACTCGACACGCGGATCCGGTTCGTTTGCTACGGGGCGGAGGAGGTCGGCCTCGTCGGTTCCGCACACGAGGCGGCGCGCGCCGACCTCGATCGCGTCAAGGCGGTCGTAAACGGCGACGGCGTCGCCGCTGGCCGCACGCTGACGTTCCACACCCACGGCTTCGAGGGGCTCGCCGACGCGGCGAGCGACGTCGCCGATCGATTCCGGCACCCGGTCACCGTCGTCCCCGACCAGCTGCCGCACAGCGACCACTGGCCGTTCGTCCGGCGCGGCGTCCCGGGTTGCATGGTCGCGAGCGAGACGGAGAGTCGCGGCCGCGGCTGGGGGCACACTTTCGCCGACACGCTCGACAAACTCGAACCCCGGACGCTCCGCGAACAGGCGATCCTCCTCACCGAGTTCGTCGTCGAACTCGCCGACGCCGACGTCGAGATCGAGCGCACGGAGCCGGCGGCGATCGCCGCCGCGCTCGAAGCCGAAAATCAAGCGAAGGGGATGAAGATCACCGGCGACTGGCCCTTCTGAGCCGGCGTCGACGCCGATCCGCCCCTCCGTCGCCCCCTCCATCATCCCCTCCGCGTTTCCGCTCCGCCTCGTCGCCGAATCACGCAGCCTTTTACCCCCGGACGGAAAACGTCCGGTGATGATCGACGCGCGGTCGCCGGAGGGGTTCGGGTGAGAGTCGCGCTCCGGGGGGAGGACAGCGCCGTCCGACGAGCCGTCGTCGCCGGCGGCGGCGAGGTCGTGGCACCCGACGACGCCGAGGTGATCCTCGCGGTCGGCGAGCGCGCGCTGGCCGACGCCGCGCTCTCCCGCCCCGACGCGCCGGTGCTTCCGCTCTCGCTCGACGAGGCGGCCGAGGGGTACTACTCGCGCTTCGTCGAGGCGTTCTGCGACCGCGTCGAGGCGTTTTTCGCGGGCGAGTGGACGACGGACGAGCACCCCCTCCTGTCCGTCGAGGTCGACGGGGCGATCGCCGCGGAAGCCGCGCTCGACGTGCTCCTCGTCACCAGCGAACCGGCGCGCATCTCCGAGTACGCCGTCCGAACCGAGCGCGATCGACTGGACGCCTTTCGCGCCGACGGCGTCGTCGTGGCGACGCCGCTCGGCAGCGACGGCTACGCGCGCGCCGCCGGCGGTCCCCTCCTCGCGCCGGGGACGGGTCTCGTCGTCGTCCCGGTGTCCCCGTTCGCCACGCGGTCGGAGCGGTGGGTCGTTCCGACGGAGGCGACGATGTCGGTCGAACGGGACGAAGGACCGGTCTCGCTCGTGGTCGACGGGCGGGAGGTCCGCGGGATCGACCCCGGACAGCGGGTTCGCGTCCGCATCGACGGCGCGGTCTCGCTCGTTCGCCCGCCCGCCGGGACGTAGCGGCGGACGGATTGGAAAAACTCTAATGAGTTACGGTCCGAGGGAAGAGTATGCAACCCCTGCAGTTCCTGATCCCCATCGAGCAGATCGACGCGATCGGGCCGGCGCTCCCCTTCGCGGCGCTCGTGCTCGTGCTCGCGAACATCGTGACGCGGTACCTCGGCCACCGGTCGAACCGCGAACAACTCGCGAACGACGAGCCGATCACCCGGTACGCGCCGCACACCGCCACGACGGCGCTTTTGATACTCACGTCGTTCGCGTACGTGCTCGTCGAGGCCCACGGCGGCATCATCCTCTCGATGTTCGTGATCGGGATGTTCATGGCCGACTTCTTCGAGTTCGAGGCACGGCAGGTCGAAGCGCGAAACGATCTCGCGTTCGAGGCCCCGAAGAGCGCCATCGCCGCCTCGGTGTTCGCGTTCCTGTACGCGGCGTACCAGAGCCTCTTTTTCCTCGTCGCCGATTACTGGGGCGCGGTGGTCTGAGGCGATCACGCGCATCCGGTTCACGGCACCGATCTCGGGGGTGAGCCGTTCCGTTCGCGTATCCGGCGAGCTCCGTCACGCGCCGTCGCGCACGAACTCGCTCGTCGGGCGCTCGTCTCGGAGAAGCGTCGACGTCTTCGATCGGTTTCGCCCATCGTCGCGACCGCCGGAAACCGCTATCGTCCGCTACCCGTATATCCCACCGATGGACGCCTCGATATCGACGCTGTTGGACGCTCCGCCCGATCGAGTGTGGGAGGAAGTACAAAAGCCCGCGCTGCTCGCGCACGTCGCCGCACCCCTCGTCAGTTTCGAACCCGTGAACCCGCGTTCGCTGCCGGACACGTGGGAGGAGGGTGGCTACCTCGTGGGTCTGAAACTGTTCGGCGCGGTGCCGCTCGGAACGCAGACGATTCGCATCTCGAACGTGCGGGTCGACGACACGCCCGGCGAACGGTTCTACCGAATTCGAGACGACGGAACCGGTCGAATCGCGTCGGAGTGGACTCACGTGATCTCGATCCGAGAGACGTCCGACGGAAAAACGGTTTACGTCGACGAGGTCGAGGTGAAGGCGGGGGTCCTCACGCCGGTGGTCTGGTCGTTTGCCAGCCTCTTCTATCGGTATCGACAACACCGGTTGCGAAAGCTCGTCGCGAACGGGTTCGAATACTGAGGTCACCGGCGCCCAAATACGAGGGCGAACCCGGTTCGACGGTCCGACGTTAGCTCGATTCCTTCCGCTCGTTGTACGCCCGGCGCGCCTCTCGCCCGGCGGGGATGAGGATCCAGAAGGTCAACGCGCCGAGCAGCGCGAACCAGAGGAACACGTCGATGAGCGGGATCGCGATCGCGTCGAAGAGGGTCTCCGCCTCCGGGGGCGATTCGATCAACTGCTTCGTGCTCTCGAAGGATTCCGTCTGGTACCACCCCGCCAGCACCATCCACGCGAGGCCTGCCCCGGTGAAGATACCGAGCCCTTTGATGAACTCGTCAGCCATTGTTTGATCCTTCGCCGGAGTCCTCTTGAGACTTTCCCATTCCCCGGGCGCGGAATCTCGTTCCGAGCACGTAGACGCCGGCCCCGAAGCCGATGATCGCGAGCCCGAAGAGCGCGACGAGCGCGTTCACCACGCTCTCGTCGACGGCGACGCCCACCGCGGAGAACACCGCGAGCAGGGCGTCGCGGAGGGGGCTCACCTGGAGCGTCGCGGCGTCGAGCAGTACGAACCCGAGGACGACGCAGACGACGGCGATGAGCGTCGAGAACACGGTGACGGTCTTGTACAGCCGCATCGGAACGACGACGTCCCGACGACCGCTTCCGTCCGTCGTCTCGGACGCGTTCGGCTCGCTCTCATCCGCTCGTCGGCTCTTCGGATCAGTCATACGGTGAAAAACGGTCGATCGGTCGCGTTACTTCGGCGGCCTGAGCATGTAGTACCGGCGGTTGAGGTCGTACATGTACCCCTCGCGCATCGTCTTCAACACCGCGTAGGTGACGATCCCGGCGACGATGGGGAGGAGGAACGTCAGGTCGAAAAGCAGCGGCACGTCGAGCGGGACGAGGTTCTGCACCGCCAGCACGCTGATGGTAAAGGCGAAGACGACGCCGCCGACGCCGACAGCCGCCCAGAACGGCTGCTCGACCGGCCGACGCGCGCTCCCCTTGTTCAGGAACGGCACGATCGCGATCGCGCCGACGATGACGACGTTCGCCAGCACGCCGTACGTCCGGTCGGCCATGATCTTCTCGCCGCCGAGGATCGCCAGGTCGGGGTTGAGCGGGGTGAGTTTCAGCAGGCCGAACGACCAGTACAGGTACCAGTCGGGGAGGATGATGTGCGGCGTCGAACTCGGGTCCGCGGGTTCGCCGAGGTGCGGCGGCATCGTCGCCGAGAGGAACAGGATCATCCCGACGAAAAAGCACGCGATCGAGAGGTTCCGGATGATCTCGTGGGGCCACGTCGGGAAGCCGAGCACGTCGCGCTCGATGTACGTCGACTCCCCTCTGAGGTCCTGATCCTCGCGCCGGGCGCGCTCGAAGTACTCGTACGTCAACCGCGAGAGACCCGTCGTCCGCTCCTTTCGCTCGCGCCACGTCGGCGTCTCGTCGTCGGGTGCGACGATGCCGGTCCCGTCGGCGCGAACCTCCGTGCCGTCGTCCGTGTTTGGATCGTTTGTGTCGGTCATGGTGTGCTCCGATCAGTGTGGTTCCGCGATGCCCTGCACCCAGACGATGCCGATGTGGATCGCGATGAGCGTCGTCACCACGAACGGGAGCAGGAACACGTGTAAGATGTACATCCGCTGTAACGTCGCCTGCGTCAGCGTGAAGCCGCCGAACAGTAGCTGTGCGACCCACTCGCCCGCGAGCGGGATCGAGAGGCTCATCTCGACGCCGATCTGTCCGGCCCAGAACGCAAGCTGGTCCCACGTCAGCAGGTAGCCGGTGTACCCGAAGACCATCGTCAGCGAGATGAGCACGATGCCGAGGAGCCAGTTGAGCTCGCGCGGCTCCTTGTACGCGCCGGTGAAGTACACGCGGAGCATGTGGAGGAACACCGCCGCGACCATCACCTGCGCGGCCCACCGGTGGATGCTCCGGAGCATGAAGCCGAACTGGAGTTCGGTCATGATGTACCGGAGCGCCTCGTACGCGACGGTCGCATCGCCCGACTCGGCCGTCGACGGCGCGTAGTAAAAGCCGAGGAGCGCGCCGCTGATCGCGGCCACGATGTACGCGAGCGTCGAAAACAGCCCGAGCGTGTACAGGGGATACCAGTACCAGAACTTGTTGTCGAGGTTGTACTGTTCGGTGTGGCTCTTCGGCATCTGGAGGTTGATCCGGTAGTAGAGGGTTTCGAGGATCTCCAGGTAGTCGACGATGCGAAAGCGCGTGTCGAGCCAGATGAGCGCCGTGAGGAAGGTCGTCTCGACCGGCGTGAGGTCCTTCTCCTTCATCCAACCCTTGTGGTCGAAGTCGTCTTTTTTCTCTAGGCTCATGTGTTACCTCTTGTAGTAGGGGTAGATCGCGCGCTTTACGTGCTCCCACGCGTCGCCGGCCCCCACCTCCGCCCCGTCGACCTGGTCCTCGCGGACGTAGAGGTCCTCCCACTTGCGACGGCGCTTTTTCACGATCATCACGTCCGGCAGGAACTCCTTGCGGTACAGCGCGAGGATGAACGCGAGGTCGATGAACACGACCGTGAGGACGCCCCCGAGGAACATGTTTCCGATGTCGGTGAGGCCCCACCCGGACAGGAGTCCGTAGGCGAACAGGAACACGAAGGCGACTTCGATCGCGGTCAGGAGGACGATCGCGATCGCGGCCGCCGTGCTCTCTCGCGCCGGCTCGTAGCGGTGGATGTCGCCGTAGGAACTCTCGGACGAGGACATTACGACCTCCCTCCGGTGTTACCCGTGTTGGGCGACTCGCCGTACTTCAGGATGTAGAAGGTGTAGATGATCGTCACGACGATGCCGAGGATGGTCGACGCGCCGACCCAGTGGGCCTGGATCGGCACGCCGAGTTCGTGAAGTTCCTTCTCGCCGGGACCGCCCTCGCCGGTGCTCGGGTTTTGCGTGACGACGAGCGTTCCGACCATGCCGGCCGATTCGTGGGGCGTGCAGACGTACTCGTATTCCGCTTCCTCCTCGAACGTGTGTTCGTACTCGAAGCCCGAGTTCTCGATGTTCTCGTGGCCCCAGTCGCCCTCGCTCGGGACGACGTTGTGCCCGTCCGACTCCCAGACGAACGTCACCGTCGTCCCGGGCGCAACTTCGAGCTCTTCGGGGTCGAACGAGAGGTCGCCGCCGGGACCGACGATGACCTCCTCGGAGCCGCCACCGCCGCCACCACCGCCGTCGCCGCCACCGCCGTCTTCCTGTGCGGCGGCCGTTCCGGCCGACGCCGCGACTGCGGCGGACCCTCCGGCCGTGCGTAAAAAGTCCCGCCTATTCATACAAACGACACTGAGGATGGGACGCGCTTAAACCCACCGACTCCACCGCGTCTCACACCCCGGTTCAACGGTTCTCAGTCTCGCGTTCTCGCCGGTCGCGGTCGGGCGCGTTCGCGTCGTCGGAAAGCGGAAGGAAGTCGGGACGCTCGCCGCCTTCGAGGCCGACCGCGCGGAGCCGGTTTCGGTACTCCTCCGCGCGGAATCGATCCGACAGCCGGGCGTTTGCGACGACGAGAAAGAGAAAGAGGCCGACGAGGAAGAACAGGAACCCGGCGACCGGGGCGACGATGGTGTCCACGTCGGTACCGAGCCACGCGGCGAACAGTCCGAACCCGGCGAGTATCTGCATCGCGGCGACGATCTGGAGCATCCAGTTGCCGAGTTGGCCGGATCCTTCGGCCACCTCTTCGGGGGAGGGCAACGAGACGTCCTCGGGCGGCTCCGGTACCTCGTACCGCTCCATCGAACAGAGCGCGACCGTCGGCTTCACGTCGCGGAGCACGGTCCCGCGCCCCTCGACGCTGCCGTCGGGGAAGACGACGGCGTACCCCTCGTCGGAGTACGCGACGAGCCGTTCTTCGCCGCCCTCTTCGATCCGTTCGAGCACCGCGAACACGTCGCGATCGGCGATACGCGCCGTCAGATCCCTCTCGACGCGGTCGAGCAGCTCCTCGCCGGTGATCCACGAGTCGGGGTCGAAGACGGCCTCCCACTCTTCGAGCGACATCTCCGCCATGTCCCTCGGGCCGAAGTTCTCGAAGTCGTACTTCTCTTCGACCTGCCGCCGGAGGGTTTCCAACTCGTCGTCCGCGCCGGCCGACTCGTCCGCGTCGGTGGCCGTTCCGTCGGCGTCTTCCGGCCCGTCGTCCGGCGTCTCCGCCGACGTCGATGACGGGTCGCTCATCGTCTCTCGACTACTCCCTACACGCGTATACGCTTTCCGACCCTCGTCCGACGCGTCGGGCGCTTCTCGACCACGTCCGGCGCGCCGCGCTTTCCCCGAACGGGTTCGGGTCCTTTCGAGCCGGACGAAATTCGGTCCCTTTACCCCGAGGGGGGTTCAACACACGCCGATGGTAGGCGAGACGGCCATCGCGACGCTGGCCGCGCTGATGGTCACCGCGAGCTTTCCCTTCTACCTCTACGGCGCGTGGATCATGATCGACGCGGAAACGGTGACGTGGGACGTGCTCACGTACCACCTCACGTTCATCGCCGTCGGGTTGGCGCTGAACACGATCCCCGTCGTCGCGTGGATGATCCCGCGCCTGCTCCAGCAACTCGGCGGCCTCGCGGTGCTCCACGCAATTTTGGGGCTGCAGGCGTACGCGATGCTCGTGTTCGCGCTCACGGGGATCGTCCGGATCTTCCAGGCGAAGCACCGGGCGAACCTCTACCGCGACCCCGACCAGGACGTCGACCTCGACGACCTCCACGAGAACATGGGTGCCTGGCGGGGGCGGCTCAGGATCGGCGTGTTCGGCTACGTGCTGTTTTGGATCGGCGCGTATCTGATCGGCGTCTACCGCTACGTGCTCCTGTACCTGCTCTGAACGGCGGGAAAAACGCGGTCGTCGGTTGCGGTGCGCCGCCTTCGCCGGGTCGGGGATCGGGTTAGCTCTGGTACGGTTCCTCGTCGCGGTGGCGATCGGGGTTCTCCTGCTCCGCCGCTTTCTCCTCTCGAACCTCGGACCGCTGTTCGACCTCGCGTTCGCGCTCCTCCGCTTCGGCCTCGGCTTCCGCCTCCCGTCGTTCCGCCTCGGCCTCCTCTTTTTCCTCCTCGTCCTCGTCTTCGCCCTGAACGGGGAGGTCGGTGTCCTCTTCGAGGTCGATCCCGTGTTCGTCTTTCGTCATGGGTCCGGTTTCGACGGTCGGCCCGTTATGTATTCTGGCCGCTCCCGTCGACCCCGACTCACCCCCACGGCTCGCCGCTCGCCAGATCGACCTCGTGATCGAGTTTCGACGACGGACAGACGTCTTCGAGCACGCAGTCCCCGCAGTCGGGGTTGATGGCCGTACACGTCGCCCGGCCGTGGCTGATGAGGAGGTGGGTGTACTGCTGCCAGTCCGCCTCGGGAACGATCGACATGAGGTCGCGCTCGATCCCCTTCGGGTACTCCTCCTCCGTGATTCCGAGTCGACGCGAGAGCCGTCGGACGTGCGTGTCGACGACGACGCCCTCGACCACGTCGTGGCCGTGCTGGAGGACGACGTTCGCGGTCTTCCGACCGACGCCCGTCAGTTCCGTCAGTTCCTCCATCGTGTCCGGCACCTCGCCGCCGTGCTCTTCGACGATGGTCTCGGCGGCGCTCTTGAGCCACTTCGCCTTGTTGTTGTGGTAGGTGATCGAACCGATGTCGTCGGAGAGTTCGTCCACGTCGGCGGTCGCGTAGTCCTCGGGGGTCCGATACTTCTCGAAGAGGTCCGCGGTGACCCCGTTCACCCGCTCGTCGGTGCACTGCGCGGAGAGCACGACAGCCACGAGAAGTTCGAGCCGGTTCGAGAAATCGAGCGAGATGGTCGAGTCCGGATACTCGTCGTACAGGCGATCGAGGACTTCGAGAACCTGCTCCTCTCGGGGTTCCAGCGGGGTGCCCATACGACCACGTCGAAACCGAGCGTGTTGAGTGATTCGAAGTCGGCAGCCGCCCCGAGGGCACCCGGCGGCGAAGAGTTAAGCCGGCCCGCTCCGACCGATCCCGCATGAACCTCCCCGGCGAGTTCGACCACGAATCGTGGCGCACGGCGATCGGCGTCGGCGCGGGCTACGGACTCATTTTGCTCGTGATGTTCGCGCTCCTGTTTCTCGTCCCCTACCTGCTCTTTGTCGCGCTATAGGCGTCACCGTCGGTGCCTTGCGAGTACGCTCGCTCCGCGGGATGAAAAGCGGGAGAAAACAGCTTCGGCGAGCGCACGCCGGGGAGCGTCGAGACGGGGGGACGGTCGAGGGCGCAGCGATCAGGCGAACGCGCGGGACACGTCGGCGTCGTCGTCGGATTCCGCCTGGATCTTCTCCCACGCGCCGAGGAAGTCGCGCATGTAGATCTCCGTGCGGTCGTCGCGGATGGCGAACATGCCGGCCTCGGTGCAGATCGCCTTGATGTCCGCGCCGGAGGCGTCGTCGGTGAGTTCTGCGAGCCTGGCGAAGTCGACGTCGTCGTCGACGTTCATCTTGCGCGTGTGGATCTTGAAGATGATCTCGCGGCCCTCGTCGGTGGGCTTCGGCACCTCGATGAGGCGGTCGAACCGACCCGGCCGGAGGATGGCGGGGTCGAGCATGTCGAAGCGGTTGGTCGCGGCGATGATGCGGATCTCCCCGCGGTCGGAGAAGCCGTCCATCTCCGAGAGCAGTTGCATCATCGTCCGCTGGACCTCCGCGTCCCCGGAGGTCTTCGAATCGGTCCGCTTCGAGGCGATGGCGTCGATCTCGTCGATGAACAGCACCGCCGGTTCGTTCTCCCGGGCGACCTCGAAGAGGTCGCGGACGAGCTTCGCGCCCTCGCCGATGAACTTGTGGACGAGCTCGGAGCCGGCCATCTTGATGAACGTCGCGTCCGTCTGGTTCGCGACGGCCTTCGCGAGCATCGTCTTGCCCGTGCCCGGCGGGCCGTACAGCAACACGCCCGACGGCGGGTCGATGCCGACGGTCTCGAACATGTCGGGGCGGTCGAGCGGCATCTCGACCGTCTCGCGGACCTCCTGCATCTGTTCTTCGAGCCCGCCGATGTCCTCGTACGTGACGTCGGGGCTGTGTTCGACCTGCATCACGCGGGCGCGGACGTCGGTCTCGTTTTCGAGCTTCTTGACGATGGAGAGCGAGTTGTTGACGGCGACGCGGGCGTCGGGTTCCAGATCCGACCGCATCTCCTCCGTGACCTCCGTCAGCGCCTCCTGGTTGTTCCCGTGCTGTTTGATGACGACGCCCTCCTCGGAGATCTCTTGGACCGTCGCGACGAAGAGGGGGGACTGCTTCAGCTTCTTGTTTTCGTGCGTCAGCCGCTCGAGCTTCTGCTGATACTTGTTGTTCTCGGCGTTCGCGTCGAGCAGCTTGTCCCGCATCTCCTCGTTTTGGGATTCGAGGACCTCGAGACGCTCCTGGAGTACCTCGATTTTCTCCTGCTGCGACGCCGCCTCCTCGTCGTACGGCAGGTCGACGTCGTCCACAGTATCGGTCATCGTTCGCCTTAGGTCGGTGGTGGATAAGAGACTTCGGGTCGCATACTCCCCCGACAGCTACGAACGATGAAATGCACCAAAGTAATATTTCTGTATGGTAAATATTATTACCTTGTATCCCCCACTCCGGGGCAGATGACGTGCACCACAGAGGCGGTCGGGAGCGACGAACCCGCGGATCGGTGGGGGCCCGTTCGTGAGATGCCGCCGAGCGCGAAACTCGTCGCGAAGGTCCTCGATTACAACGACACGCTGACGCAGAGCCAACTCGCCGAGGAGACGCTGTTGCCGCCGCGAACGGTCAGATACGCCCTGACCCGACTCGAGGAGGAGGACGTCGTCGAGTCGCGGTTTTCCTTCTCCGACGCGCGAAAGCGTCTCTACACGCTGAACGTTTAAGTACGAAGGCGGCTCCAGACGCCCCGTGGCGAATCCGACGGCGGTGAAACGGGCCCTCCGCGCGCTCGCAGAGCGGCGCGACCGACGCGGCGGTCGGGACTATCGGGACGAGATCCGGGCCGGAGCCGACGCGATGGACGCCGTCGTCGACGCGGCGGCGTTCTGCGAGGGCCACGACGACGGTGGTCGTCGCGGTGGGAATCGCGACGGAGACGGCCTCCGCCGACTCCGGGCGGCGGTCCGCGCGGCCGAGCGGCGCGGCGACAGGGACGCGGCCCGGCGGGGACAGCGCGCGCTCGCCGTCGTCGAGCGGTACCGTCGAACCGTCGAGCGGTGTCGACGCGTCGCCGGGGAACCCCGCACCGATACGGCGGTCGAACCAGCCGACGACGACGGGATACGCCGGCCGGATCACTTTCGCCCCGGTCGCACAACGATTTTACCGGGTCGTAGCCAAGGGTGGGACAGATGACTCGGGTGATCCACACCGGCGACACCCACATCGGGTACCAGCAGTACCACTCGCCGGAGCGACGACGGGACTTTCTCGCGGCGTTCGAGCAGGTCGTGGCGGACGCCGTCGACGGCGACTTCGACGCGGTGGTTCACGCCGGCGACCTCTTTCACGATCGCCGACCCGAACTGCAGGATCTCCTCGGAACGCTCTCCGCGCTCAGGACGCTGAGCGACGCCGACGTTCCCTTCCTCGCGATCGTCGGCAATCACGAATCTACCCGCGGGGGCCAGTGGCTCGACCTGTTCGAGCGGCTCGGCCTCGCGGTTCGACTCGGTCGCGAACCGCGGGTGATCGGCGACACGGCCTTCTACGGACTGGATCACGTCCCTCCGTCGCGGCGCGACGAACTCGACTATCGCTTCGAGCCGCACGACGCCTCGCACGCGGCCCTCGTCGCGCACGGGTTGTTCACGCCGTTCGCGCACGCGAACTGGGACACGGAAGCCGTCCTCGACGCGTCGAACGTCGCGTTCGACGCCGTCCTCCTCGGGGACAATCACGTCACCGACACGGCGAAGGTGAAGGGCGCGTGGGTCACCTACTGCGGTTCGACCGAGCGGGCGAGCGCGGCCGAACGCGCCGGCCGGGGGTACAACGTCGTCGAGTTCGACGGGGACGCGGACGTCCGTCGGCGGGCGCTCGACACGCGGCCGTTCGCGTTCGTCGAGGTCGACCTCGCCGAGGGCGAAGGGGTCGACCGCGTGCGCGAGCAGGTCGGCCAGCACGACCTGTCGGACGCGGTCGTCGTCGTCGAGATCGCGGGCGACGGCGAGCCGGTGACGCCCGCGGCCGTCGAGGAGTTCGCGACGGACCGGGGGGCGCTCGTCGTCCGCGTCACCGACCGGCGGGAAGTGGACACCGAGGCGGAACTCTCCGTGACCTTCGCCGACCCGGACGAGGCGGTCCGCGAGCGCATCGCCGAACTGGGGCTCTCGGCGGCCGCCATCGACGTCGACGAGACGGTCCGGGCGAGCAAGGTCGCCGACGCGAACGTCCGCGACGACGTGCGGACCCGGGTCGAGCGGCTCGTCGACGAGGAACCGGGCGCCTTCGCGCGCGCGCCACCGGCGAGAGACGGTCCGGAGGACGAGAGAGAGGCCGACGACGAGTCTGCTGACGAAGGCACCGCTGACGGGCCGGGGGCCGACGAAGCGAGCGCGAGCGACGGCGCGGCAGCGCCCGACGCCGGTGCGGACGTCGACGCCGAGCGGCCTTCCGCTTCGGCGTCCGACGACGGCCAGGTCTCGATGGAGGACTTCCTGTGAGATTCGACCGCATCCGGCTCGTGAACTTCAAACCGTACGAGGACACCGACCTCACCCTCCGCGACGGGGTGACGGTCATCCACGGGTTGAACGGCAGCGGGAAGTCGTCGCTGCTCGAAGCGTGCTTTTTCGCCCTCTACGGGTCGAAATCGCTCGACGGAACGCTCGACGACGCTATCACGAACGGCGAGGAGGACGCGGAGATCGACCTGTGGTTCACCCACGACGGCGACGAGTACCACATCGAGCGCCGACTCCGTCGGTCGGGCGACCGCACGCTCACCGCGAAGTGCGTTCTCACGGGGCCGGAATCGACCGTCGACGGCGCGCGCGACGTGCGCCGGCGCGTGACGGACATGCTCAGGATGGACGCGGAGGCGTTCGTCAACTGCGCGTACGTTCGACAGGGGGAGGTGAACAAGCTCATCAACGCGACGCCCTCCCAGCGGCAGGACATGATCGACGACCTCCTCCAGCTCGGCAAGCTCGAAGCCTATCGGGAGCGCGCGGCGGACGCTCGACTCGGCGTGAACGACGTGCTCGCGGACAAGCGTGGCCGGCTCTCCGAACTCGACTCCCAGATCGAAGCCAAGGAGGACCAGAACCTCCACGAGCGACTCAACGGCCTCGAATCCGAACTCGGAAGCGTCGTCGACGAGCTCGAACACTACGAGACACAGCGGGAGAAGGCGGAACGAACCCGAGACGAGGCGAAACGGGTCCTCGACGGGTACGAAGAAAAGCGCGAGGATCTCGCCCGCCTCGCCGAGGAGATCGAGGAGCTGGAGGAGAAGATCTCCGAGACGGAAGCCGAACGCGACGACCGTCGAGACGAGATCCGCGAGGCTCGCGAACGGATCGACGAGCGCGCCGACGAGATCGACGGGTTGCTCGCGGACTCGTCGATCGAGCGCGCCGATCCGGACGCGATCGAGTCGCGACGCGCCGCGCTCGCGGAGCGCCGGACCGAACTCGACGAGCGGCTCTCGGACCTTCGAGCGAAGGTCACGATGCTCTCGAACCAGGCGGAGAAGCTGACCGAACGCGCCGACGAGTGCGACGCGCGCGCGGACGAAAAACGAGACAGAGCCGACGACCTGCGCACGGCCGTCGAGGCGGCGACGGACGAACTCGAACGGCGGGGCGAATCGCTCGCGGAACTCGACGCGGAACGCGCCGACCTCGAAGAACGCTTCGACGACGCGCCGATCGCGCCCGGCGAGGCCGCTGCGTACGAGTCGGAGCTCCGGGCCGAGCGCGCCGACCTTCGCGACGAGGAGGCCGAGACGAGGGCCGACCTCGAAAGCGCCGCGACGCGCGTCGAAGAGGCCGAGGCGCTGCTCGACGAGGGGAAGTGTCCGGAGTGCGGCCAGCCGGTCGACGGATCCCCACACCTCGACGCGATCGACGCGGACAGAGAGCGCGTCGAGTCGCTCGAAGCGGAGCTGGAGGCCGTCCGCGAACGCCGATCGGCGCTCGAGGACGACGTCGACGAAGCGGCCGCGCTCGCGGAGGCGGAGCGGCGGATCGAGGAACTCCGCAGCAGCAGGGAGATGTTCGAAGAGCGGATCGAGGAGAAGACGCGCGAGATCGACGAAAAGCGCGATCTGATCGACGAGCTCGAATCCGACGCGGACGGGCTGGCGGCCGAGGCGGAAGAGAAACGCGACGTCGCGTCGGAGAAGACGTCCGAGGTCGACGACGTTCGCGACGCGATCGACGCGGTCGAAGCCGACCGGGAGGAGGTCGAAACGGCGCGCGACCGGCTCGACCGAATCGAGGCGCTTCGCTCCGAAATCGACGACGCGGAGGGGCGGATCGACCGGCTCCGCGAGCGGCGCGAGAGCCTCGCGGAACTCAACGACGAGCGTCGCGACCGGCTGGACGAAAAGCGTTCGAGGCGGACCGAACTCCGCGACGGCGTCGACGACGAGCGGATACGGCAGGCGCGAAAGCGGAAGGCGAAGGCCGAAGACTACATCGAGCGGGTGGCGGACGAGCTCGACTCGCTCGCGGACCGTCGCGACGAGTTACAGAGCGCCGTCGGCGGCGTCGAACAGGACATCGCGCAGCTGGAGACGCTCCGCGAACAGCGCGACGCCCTCGTGGGACGCGTCGACGCGCTCTCGTCGCTCCACGAGGAGACGGAGGCCCTCGAACGGATGTACGGTGACCTCCGGTCGGAGCTCCGCCGTCGAAACGTGGAGAGCCTCGAACGGATGCTGAACGAGACGTTCGACCTCGTCTACGGCAACGACGCGTACTCCCGGATCCGGCTCGACGGGGAGTACGAACTCACCGTGTTCCAGAAGGACGGAACCGCGCTCGAACCCGAGCAGCTCTCGGGCGGCGAGCGGGCGCTCTTCAACCTCAGTCTGCGCTGTGCCATCTACCGGTTGCTCGCCGAGGGGATCGACGGGGCCGCCCCCATGCCGCCGCTCATCCTCGACGAGCCGACGGTGTTTCTGGATTCGGGGCACGTCTCCCGACTCGTCGACCTCGTCTCGGAGATGCGCGCGCTCGGCGTCCGTCAGATCGTCATCGTCAGCCACGACGACGAACTCGTCGGCGCGGCGGACGACCTCGTCACCGTCGAGAAGAACTCGACGACGAACCGCTCGGCCGTCAGGCGCGAGGAGGCGGCGCTCGTCGCCGAGCTCGAATCCCCGGCGGACGACTGACGCTCACCCCCTGAGCGATCCGATCGCCTCGCTCGCGAGATCGGTCGCCTCGTACCCGCGTTCGCCGTAGACGCGAGCCTCCTCGACGAGTCCGGCGGCGCGGAACTCCGCGAGCAGGCCGTAGAGGTCGCTCTCGCAGAGGTCGTACGCGTCGAGCAGCTCGACCGCGGGGAGCGGTCCCCGATCGACGAGTTCGACGAGGAGGCCGAGCGCGCGGTCGGTCGGAACCGCGGTGAGCACGCGTCGGACCGGCGCGGGGACGCCGGCGGCGGCGGCGACGAGCGGCGACTCCCCGTCGACCGGGTCGAGGTCGTCGTTTCTCACGTACCGCTCCTCGCCCGTTCCGGGGTCGCGCACGAGACTCGACGAGCCGGACCGCTTGAGGAGGAGGTACCGCTTTCCGGACGAATCTCGGACCGTCTGCATACGCGGAGGCTGGCGGCGCGCGCGGTTAGGCGTTCCGCCCGCTTTCGCTCGTCCGCCGACGGCGATCGTCGGTCGGGCGCTCCTCGTCGTCCGCGCCCTCCGTCTCGCTCGATTCCCGCTCGTCGTCTTCGCTCTCGCCGCTGCGGCTCCGTCTGAACTCGTGGTAGACCTGTGCCGTTCGGAGCAGCGCGAGGAGCCCCCCGCCGGTCAGCGCGAGCCCGAGCGTCCACTGGCCGCGGAAGTAGATGAGAAGCGCCCCGAGGCTGAGCCCGAACAGCCCCACGTTGACGAAGAAGACGCTGGCCCAGAACGCCCCGGAGACGTCGCTCGCGGCGTCGGCGCGCGGCCGGCTCGGTTGGCGCGGTTCGGGCGCCCTCGGGACGCTCGGCAGCTCGCGTTCGGGGTCGCCCCACCTGGCTTCGGGGTTCGGTTCGTCCGGCTCGTCGGGCCACGGATCGTCCGACTCGTCGGACGGCGGATCGGCGGACACGACCGGATCGTCGGTCGGCAGCGAAGAAAAACGTTCGACTTCAGGCGTGCTCTTTCAGCCGGATCGCTCGCGCCGCCTGCACCCACGCGAGCGGGTTCTCCGCGTCGTAAAACACGACGCCGGAATCCGTTTCGTACGACTCTATCGTCCCGACGTCGGGGTCTTCACCCTGCGACGCCGATTCGGTGTCCATCTCGTCCCACCGTTCGTCGCTGGCGTCGTTGACCATTGCATGACATGGTATCGCATGACACAATATATGTTTTGTGGATTCCCTCACCGAATGAATGCTCAGATGAGGTCGTCGTCCGGGCCCGGGCCGACGAGCAGCGTGTTCTTGACGAGTCCCCCGTGTCCTCGACGGAGTCGCTCCGAGAGCGCCTGGTGGGAGATTTCGAGTTCTTCGGCGACGTCGCTCAGCGTCGCCTCCCGCGGAATGTCGTAGTAGCCCGATTCCGCGGCCGTCACGAGCGACTCGTGCTGTTCGCTCGTCAGACCGTACTGGCCGTGATTGCGGTCGTCGAGGTCGTAGATGCTCGCAACCTGTAGCGAAAACCCCTCGCGCTCGCAGAAGTCGTACGTCGAAGAGAGGGACGCGCGATCGGGAAACAGCACGCGGAGGTGCCAGCGGTCGTCCCGTCCGACGGCGGTGAGGACCGTCGCGTCCTCGTCGAGGAGGATGTGCGCGACGACGCGGACGTCGCTCACCCAGTTCATCTGGTACAGCCACTCGTCGTCCAGGTCCGCGAGGAGCTGGACGTTCTCGACGCTCGGGTCGGCGTCGAGCGCGGCGTCGACCGCCTCGCGATCGGCCCCGTCGGCGGTCAGCCAGACGAACGGGAAGACCCGGTCCCGTTCGAACGCGACGACGCGCTCGACCTCTGCTTCGGCGCTTTCCACCCGGTCGAAGGTTTCGACGAGCGCGAATTCGTCGGCCGGAAGCCCCAACTCGGCTATTGTGCTCATCCGATCCGAGAGAGTACCGCGACCGGCATAAACTCCCGGACACGTCGGTCGGTGCGGCGACACCGCGGGGGTTTTTATCCGCCGGAGCAAAGCACCGACACGATGAAACAGAGCGGGTTCGACGACTTCGCGGTCGGGGGCGGTGACGCCGACCGCCCGACGGAGGAGGCCGCCGCCGTCGCGGGCAACGGCGGCGGGGCGACCGCGGAGGTCATCGACGCCTCCGAACTGCGGTTCCCGGAGGCGGACGGAACGGTCGACGTCGCCGTGGCGCAGGTCGATTACACCATCGAAGGACAGGGTTCCGACGAGTACCCCGTCATCCACGTCTTCGGCCGCACGTCGGACAACGAGCCGGTTCACGTCCGCGTCCTCGGCTTTCGGCCGTACTTTTACGCGCCGACGGACGGGCTCACCGACGAGGCGCTCGACCGCGACTCGATCACCGGCACCGAGGACGGCTACCGGAGCATCCGGGGCGAGAGCCTCACCAAGATCTACGGTCGAACGCCGCGCGACGTGGGGAGGATGCGGGACGACTTCGACCACTACGAGGCGGACATCCTCTTTCCCAACCGGTTCCTCATCGACAAGGACATCGGCGGCGGCGTCCGCGTGCCCGACCGCCGGCTGGACGACGGCACGATTCAGGTGCCGCACACCGAGGTCGAATCGGTCGAGGCCGACGCCGACCTCCGCGTGAACACGTTCGACATCGAGGTCGACGACCGGTCGGGCTTCCCCGAGGACGGCGAGGAACCGATCGTCTGTCTGACGAGCCACGACTCGTACCGGGACGAGTACGTCGCGTGGCTCTACGAGGCCCCCGACGGGACCGGCGAGATTCCCGACGCGCTCGACGGGTACGACCCCTACCGGGACGGAACCGACGTCGACGTTCGCTCGTTCGAGACGGAGGACGCCATGCTCGACGCCTTCATCGCGTACATCGAGAAGACGGATCCGGACGTCCTCACGGGCTGGAACTTCGAGGACTTCGACGCGCCGTACTTCCTCGATCGGCTGGAGGTCCTCAACCCGCGGAGCGAGCACGATCTCAGCGCCGGCCGCCTCTCTCGCGTGAACGAGGTCTGGCGAAGCGGCTGGGGCGGCCCCGACATCAAGGGGCGGGTCGTGTTCGACCTGCTGTACGCCTACCGGCGGACGCAGTTCTCGGAGCTGGAGTCGTACCGGCTGGACGCCGTGGGCGAACTCGAACTCGACGTGGGCAAGGAGCGCTACTCGGGCGACATCGGCGACCTCTGGGAGGAGAACCCGACGCGGCTGCTGGAGTACAACGTGCGCGACGTGGAGCTCTGCGTGGAGATCGACCGCAAACAGGAGGTGATCCCCTTCTGGGACGAGGTGCGGACGTTCGTCGGCTGCCTCCTCGAAGACGCGCCGACCCCCGGCGACGCGGTGGACATCTACGTGCTCCACAAGGTCCACGGGAACTACGCGCTCCCGTCGAAGGGGCAGGCCGACGCCGAGGAGTACGAGGGCGGCGCGGTGTTCGATCCGATCACGGGCGTCAAGGAGAACGTCACCGTGCTCGACCTGAAATCGCTGTACCCGATGTGCATGGTGACGATCAACGCCAGCCCCGAGACGAAGGTCGGCCCCGATTACGACGGCGAGACGTACCTCGCGCCGAACGGCACCGAGTTCCGAAAGGAACCGGACGGCATCATCCGGGCGATGGTCGACGAGCTGCTCACCGAGCGCGAGAACAAGAAGAACCGCCGGGACGAACACGCCCCCGACGCCGACGCGTACAAGATCTACGATCGACAGCAGGCCGCCGTGAAGGTGATCATGAACTCGCTGTACGGGGTGCTAGGCTGGGATCGCTTCCGCCTCTACGACAAGGAGATGGGCGCGGCCGTGACGGCGACGGGGCGCGAGGTCATCGCGTTCACGCAGACCGCCGCAAACGAGATCGACTACGAGGTCGCCTACGGCGACAGTGTGACCGGCGACCGCCCCGTGGTCGTACGTGACCCGACCGGCAGGGTTCGGCTCCTCCCGATCGAGGAGCTCTTCGAGCAGGGCCGACCGGAGGCGACTTCGGAAGTGCTCATCACCGCGGACGGCGGTCCGGTCGCCGCGACGACTCTCGGGAAGGAGCGTCGAGCGGTCGACGGATGGGAAGCGCTCTCCGTGAACGAGAACGGCGAGTCAGAGTGGCAACCGATCAAGCAGGCGATCAGGCACGAAACGGACAAACCGATCGTCACACTTCAGCACATGTTCGGAGAGTCGACGACGACTCGCGACCATTCGTACGTCGTCGACGTGGACGGCGAACTGACGGAAGCCAGTCCGGACGACGTGGACGAACCGCGTCGGGTCGACGGACTCCCGGACGTCGACGCGGTCGAGACGATCGACGTGTACGAGATCCTCAGCGGGTACGAACGCGAATACGAGGACGGGCGGAGCGTCGGTAGTGCTCACTCCCGAACGAAGGTAAAACGCGTCCGCGCCGACGACGAATACGTCTGGTTCGGACACGAACACCACCGTGATCAACCGAAGACCGTCCGCGTCCAGCGCTACATCGATGTCGACAGCGAGGACGGGTACGCGCTCGTCAGACTCCTCGCGGCGTACGTTGCCGAAGGAAGCTCTTCGACGGCCGAAACGACGGAGAGTCGCTACGGCGCGAGCATCGCGGAGTCGCGGCGGGAGTGGCTCGAACAACTCCGGCGTGACTACTACCGACTGTTCGACAATACGACCGCAAGCATCGTCGAGAGTGACGTGCGCGACGAACGTCGTCTGCCGTCCGAACCCGGCTCCGACGGAACGGTGCTGAGGTACGACGATCGGACGCTCAAGCTCCAGATGATGAACGAACTCGCGGCGGTGTTCTTCCGGGAGTTTGCGGGGCAAACGTGCCGAGGAAAGCGCGTTCCGTCGTTCGTCTTTCACCTCCCCGACGAACTCCAGACGCTGTTCATCCGGACCGCGGTCGAGGGTGACGGATCGAGAACGTTCCCGCGATACTCCGACGCGTACGCCGAGCGAAACTTCGACTTCGAGACGGTGAGCCGAGAACTCGCTGCCGGGCTGTCGATGTTGCTCACCCAGCGCGGGCAGAAACACTCGCTGAAATACCGAGCTTCGAAGGGCTCGTACACGATTCGCACCTGCGATTACTACCGCGAGGGTCGCGACCCGGCTCTCACCGAAGTCGAGTACGACGGCTACGTGTACGACCTCAGCGTCGAAAAGAACGAGAACTTCGTCGACGGCGTCGGCGGGATCGTTCTCCACAACACCGACAGCGTCATGCTCGAACTCGGCCCCGACGTGACGAAGGAGGACGCCATCGAGCAGTCCTTCGAAATCGAGTCGCACATCAACGCCTCCTACGACGAGTTCGCGCGCGAGGAGCTCGGCGCGGCGGAGCACCGCTTCGAGATCGAGTTCGAGAAACTGTACCGTCGGTTCTTCCAGGCGGGCCGCAAGAAGCGCTACGCCGGCCACATCGTCTGGAAGGAGGGGCAGGACGTCGACGACATCGACATCACGGGCTTCGAGTACAAACGCTCCGACATCGCCCCGATCACGAAGCGGGTGCAAAAGCGGGTCATCGAGATGATCGTCACCGGGGAGGATCTCGAGGAGGTCAAACGCTACGTCCACGAGGTCATCACCGACTTCCAGGCGGGGAACGTGGACTTCGACGACGTCGGCATCCCCGGCGGGATCGGCAAGCGCCTCGACGGCTACGACACCGACACCGCGCAGGTGCGGGGTGCGAAGTACGCCAACCTCCTCCTCGGGACCAACTTCCAGCGCGGCAGCAAGCCGAAACGGCTGTACCTGAAGAAGGTCCACCCGTCGTTCTTCCGGCGGATGGAGGACGAGCGAGGGTTCGATCCGCAGCGCGATCCCCTGTACGCGGAGTTCAAGCGCGACCCCGACGTCATCTGCTTCGAGTACGCCGATCAGGTGCCGGACGAGTTCGAAGTCGACTGGGAGAAGATGCTCGACAAGACGCTGAAAGGCCCCATCGCGCGGGTCATCGAAGCGCTCGACATCTCCTGGGACGAAGTGAAGAGCGGACAGCAACAGACCGGCCTCGGCAGCTTCCTCTGAGCTGCCACACCGGGTCTCGAACCGGGGACCGCTCGAATCGTCCGCCGACCGCCGACCGTCGATCACCGACCACCGACCGTCGATCGACGTTCGTCCGCGATCGATTGCACAAACGGAAAATAAATTTTCTCAGGGCGGAAATCGTAGGGGGTAAATGCGTAAGCATTATGGAGCGGACTCGCCACCGTTCGAGTACGAGGCAACCAACCAACCATGGCGACACTCGAAATCAAGAACCTCCACGCCGAGGTCGCGGTCGAGGACGGTGAGAAGATCCTTCGGGGCGTCGATCTCGAAGTGAACTCGGGCGAGATCCACGCCCTCATGGGACCGAACGGGTCCGGCAAGTCGACGACAGCGAAGGTCATCGCCGGCCACCCCGCCTACGAGGTGACGGACGGAGAGGTGCTACTCCACCTCGACGGGGACGAGTTCGGCGCGGACTTCGAGATCCCCGAGGACATGCGCACGTGGGATCTCCTCGACCTCGAACCGAACGAGCGCGCGGCGCTCGGGATCTTCCTCGGCTTCCAGTACCCCGCCGAGATCGAGGGCGTCACGATGACGAACTTCCTCCGCACGGCGCTCAACGCCAAGATCGAAGAGCGCGAGGAGCTCTTCGAGGAGGACGGCGACGAGGTCGACGAGGACGAGGACGTCGGGTACGACACGTCGCCGATGGAAGGCCCCGTCGACGAGGGCGAGGTCGGCGTCGCCGAGTTCCAGCAGCTGCTGAAGGAGAAGATGGAGCTCCTCGACATGGACGAGAAGTTCGCCCAGCGCTACCTCAACGCCGGCTTCTCCGGCGGCGAGAAGAAGCAGAACGAGGTGCTGCAGGCGGCCATTCTGGAGCCGTCTATCGCGGTGCTCGACGAGATCGACTCCGGGCTGGACATCGACCGCCTGCAGGACGTCTCGAAGGGGATCAACGCCCTCCGCGACGAGCAGGGGACGGGCGTCCTCCAGATCACCCACTACCAGCGCATCCTCGACTACGTCGAGCCCGACGTGGTCCACATCATGCTCGACGGCGAGGTCGTCATGGAGGGCGGCCCGGAGCTCGCACAGGAGCTGGAGGAGAAGGGCTACGACTGGGTCCGCGAGCAGGTGTACGAGGCCGCGTAACCGGATGCAGCTAGCAGAGCCTACATAAGTTAGCGAACGTAAACACGTTACAATGAGTTCCGAGCAAGACCACCTCAAGGAAACCGACACCGAGGCCCGCTTCGAGTTCAAGAAGGAGCAGAAGGCCGCGTTCAAGGCCGACAAGGGTCTCACCGAGGAGACGATCCGTCTCATCTCGGAGGACAAAGACGAACCGGAGTGGATGCTGAAGCGCCGCCTCCGCGCGCTGAAGCAGTTCCAGAAGATGCCGATGCCGACCGACTGGCCGGGACAGCCCGACCTCTCGGAGGTCGACGTGAACCAGATCGTCCCGTACATCCGCCCGGACATCGAGACGCGCGGCGGCGCGGAGTCGTGGGACGACCTGCCGGAGGAGATCCGCGACACGTTCGACAAGCTGGGCATCCCCGAAGCCGAGCGCAACGCGCTCTCGGGCGTCGGCGCCCAGTACGAATCCGAGATCGTCTACCAGAACATGCAAGAACAGTGGCAGGAAAAGGGCGTCGTCTTCATGGACATGGACCGGGCGGTCCAGGAGCACCCCGACATCGTCCGCGAGTACTTCATGACGAAGTGCGTGCCGCCGTCGGACAACAAGTTCGCGGCGCTGCACGGCGCGATCTGGTCCGGCGGCTCCTTCGTCTACGTCCCCGAGGACGTGACCGTCGAGATGCCGGTCCAGGCGTACTTCCGGATGAACTCGGAAGGGATGGGCCAGTTCGAACACACCCTCATCGTCGCCGAGAAAGGATCGGAGGTCCACTACATCGAGGGCTGTTCCGCCCCGAAGTACTCCGCCTTCAACCTGCACTCGGGCGGCGTCGAGGTGTTCGTCGGCGAGGACGCGCACGTGCAGTACTCGACGGTGCAAAACTGGTCGAAGAACACGTACAACCTCAACACGAAGCGCGCGATCGTCGAGAAGGGCGGCCGCATGGAGTGGATCTCCGGCTCCATGGGCTCGAAGGCCACGATGCTCTACCCGGCGTCGATCCTGAAGGGCCGCGGCGCGTCGGACAACCACATCACCATCGCCTTCGCGGGCGAGGGGCAGAACATCGACACGGGCGCGAAGGTGTACCACAACGCCCCCGAGACCAAGTCGACCATCGAGTCGAAGTCGATCTCGAAGGACGGCGGCCGCACCAACTACCGCGGGCTGGTCCACATCGCCGACGGCGCGGCGAACTCCTCGACCTCGGTCGAGTGCGACGCGCTCATGTTCGACAACGAGTCCACCTCGGACACGATGCCGTACATGGAGATCAACGAGTCGACGGTGGACGTGGCACACGAGGCGACGGTGGGGAAGATCGGCGACGAGGACGTGTTCTACCTGCAGTCGCGCGGCCTCGACGACGACGACGCAAAGCAGATGATCGTCTCCGGGTTCATCGAGCCCATCACGGAGGAACTGCCGATCGAGTACGCGGTCGAACTCAACCGCCTCGTCGAACTCGAAATGGAGGGAAGCCTCGGGTAACCACCCCCGACGACAGACACACATGAGCACGCAACTGCCAGCCAACCTCTCCGAGGAGACGGTACGACAGCTCTCGGAGGAACGCGACGAACCGGAGTGGCTCCTCGAGGCGCGCCTCGACGCGCTCGCGGCCCTCGAAGAGCTCGAACTGCCCGACGTCATCCAGACGCCGGGTCGCCGATGGACGAACCTCGAACGGCTCGACTTCGAGGCGCTCGTCGACCCGCTCAACGCCGCCGACGCCACGGAGCGCGTCGCAGCGGAGGGGGCCGACGTGCTCTCGTTCGTCGAGGCGCTCTCGGAGCACGAGGAGCTGATCCGCGACGCGTTCGGCTCCGTCGTCGACCCCGAGACGAACTACCTGACGGCGCTTTCGACCGCGCTGTTCACGACGGGGACGTTCATCCACGTCCCGGCGGACGTGAACGCCGAGGACGTGAAGATCCGCGCCGAAATGAACTCCCGGTCGCTGTTCAGCCACACGCTCGTCGTGACGGAGGAGTCGAGTTCGCTGACGGTGCTGGAGCGGGTCACCTCCGGCGAGGAGATCGAGGGGGACCGCTACTTCAGCAACCTCGTCGAGGTCGTCGCCGGCGAGAACAGCTACGTCCAGTACGGGTCGCTCCAGAACGTCGACGAGAACACCTACTCGTACTCGCTGAAACGCGGCGACGCCGGCACGTACGCGACGGTAAACTGGATCGAGGGGAACCTCGGGTCCCGCCTCACGCGGAGCGACGTCGAGACGGAGCTCAACGGCGACGCGAGCGAGACGAAGATCGTCGGGGCGTTCTTCGGCCACGAGGATCAGCACTTCGACGTCAACGCCCGCGTCTGGCACAACGCCGAGCACACCACCGCGGACCTCGTCACCCGCGGCGTCCTCGACGACGAGGCGCGCTCGGTCTACGAGGGCGTCCAGCACGTCGGCCGCGAGGCGTGGGACACGAACTCCTACCAGCGCGAGAACACGCTAATGCTGTCGGACGAGAGCGAGGCCGACGCGTCTCCGAAGTTGATCATCAACAACCACGACACCGAGGCGAGTCACGCGGCGACCGTCGGACAGGTCGACAAGGAGGACCTGTTCTACATGACGTCGCGTTCGCTCCCCGACCGTCTCGCGCGCAACATGCTCGTCGAGGGCTTTTTCGTCCCCGTCCTCGACGAGATCGCGGTCGACGAGCTGCGCGACGACCTCGAAGAACTCATCGCCGCTCGGCTGCGCCCCTGACCGCGGGGTAGCCGAATAGACCGACGTCACCGGCACCGATCGCGGTTTTTCCGTTCGTATCGGTGGTGGCGACTCTCGGCGAAAAGTCCTGATTACGGCATCGATTGCCGCGAAACGGTCGACCGCCGTCCGTCCGTCCGGCGTGCCGATGTAACGTTATCGCCTCGGCGTCAGTGAATCCAGAGTGACATATGTGGAAACCGAGCGTTAAATCCAACAAATTTCTTATCACATGTGTTGATGAAATTTACACGTCTGGGGGCGTCTCGGACGGCGAGCAGTATCAGCCACATAACTATGCGGGCGCGTAGCTGTATGATATCTTGCAATGCTTGCACAAAAAACCGCATCCGGGCTCGTGCTTCAAGGAGGCGTGCCCGAGTTCCTACAGAGCACCATCTCGAACATCATCGCGTTCCTCCCCCGGTTGATCGGGGCGCTCGTCATCCTGATCATCGGGTGGATCATCGGCCGCGTCCTGGGCGGGGCCGTTCGGAGCTTGACCGATCGAGCGGGCCTCGACAGGCGACTTCGCGACACGCCGCTCGGCCGGCTCGGAGGGAGCGATGACGCGATGTCGCGCGGGTTGGGTAAGATCACGGCGTACTACATCTACCTGCTGGCGATCCTCGCCGCCGCGAACGCGTTGGCGGTTCCGCTGCTCTCCCAGTGGGTGTCGACCGCCGTGTCGTACCTCCCGGCGTTCGTCGCCGGCCTGCTCGTCATCATCTTCGGCTTCGTGCTGGCCGACTTCGTCGCCGACGTCATCTCCCGTACAGAGGCCGTCACGAACGACCGAATGACGGCAATCTTCGCCGACGGCGTCCGGTTCTTCCTGTACTTCGCGGTGCTCGTCATCGGCCTCGACACGATGGGCGTGCAGGTGCAGATCCTCTACCTGTTCGCCCGCGCGCTGGCGTTCGGGCTGGCGATCGGCCTCGCGCTCGCGATCGGCATCGCCTTCGGTCTCGGCGGTCGGGACTACGTCTCACAGAACATGGATCAGTGGGCGGGACGAGCGCGCTCCGCGACGGGGCAGAGTCAGACGAGCGGCACCCAGTCTGACGACTGATCTGCGCGAGGGTAGACCCGCTGCACGCCGCTCGAATCGTCGCGAGGCCGGGGCGTCGGTCCGTTTCGGTTCGGTCCCTTTTTTGACACGGCGCAACGGTTCGTTACCCGATCGGACGCCGGTTCGATCCCCGGTCGTCTCGACGGCGAGGGAACCGCTTAAGTCGCCGACCCACCGAACGTGTGGTATGAACGCGAACGGAGGCGTATCGCCTGCCGGCCGGAGGTGCCCGCGGTGAGCGTCGGTCACAGGGTCTCCTCGGACCACCAGCTCGCCCGCCTGCTCCAGATCGGCGTCGTGCTGGAGGAGGTCGTCGAGGCCCGCGCGTACCACCACTACCAGTCGTTGGCCGAGGAAGACCGCGGACTCGACGCCGAACTCGAGTCGTTGCTCGAACACGCCGCCGAGGAGTCGGCCGAACACCGCGAGCGCCTCGAAGCCGTCATCGACGAGCTGGACGCCGAAAGCATTCCGTTCGAGGACATCGAGACGCTCGTCGAGGCGAAGTACGGCCGGACGAAACCGGACGACTTCGACGGCGTCCTCTACGACCAGCTCTGCAACGAGGAGACCGCGTATAAGTTCTACGACGACCTCATCGTCGCCATCGAGGCGAGCGACGCACAGTTCTCCGTCGACCGACGTCGACTCCTCTCGGTCCTCCGGGAGATCCGCGACGAGGAGGCCGCCGGCGTCGAGGAAGTGACGAAAATCATGGAAACACGCGACTGATCGGGGCGATCACATGAACACCGCAGACCAATACGTCAAGGCGATCTACCTCCTCCAGCAGATGGAGGACGAGCCGGCAGCGACGGGTGCGCTCGCGAACATGCTCGACGTGAGCCCGGCGAGCGCGAACGAGATGATCGGCAAGCTCGAACAGCGCGGTCTCGCCGAGCACGAGAAGTACAAAGGCGTCCAGCTCACCGATCAGGGGATCGTTCGCGCGCGCGACGCGCTACGGACCTACTGCATCATAGAACGGTTCCTCGCGAACGTCCTCGACGTCGAAGAGTTCCGCGCGGAGGCCCGCGAACTCGAAAGCGTCATCGACGACACCGTCGCCGAGCGCCTCGACACCATCATCGACCGACACCCCGAGTGTCCCGACTGTTTCGACCCCGAAACGGACGCATGTCGCTACCTCGAAGTCGAGAGCGAACGCCCCGCGGACTGATCGGCGCACCCCTCTCGTTCGGACCACAGGATTGATACCTCCGGACGCACGCAGTCGTTCGTATGGATGGGAACGTAGCTCGATTTCGACAGTTCAAACGACTGATCGGAATCGACGGCGGGGAACGACCGCCGTACGTCTGTCTCGGCTGCGGGTCGCGCTTCGAGGTGCAGTACCACGTCTGCCCCGACTGCGGCGGGTACCGCGTCGAGCACGCGACCGACGGGTGAGCAGCGCGCGCGGGTGCTGATCGACTTCGCGCCGACGTTCGAGTTTCTGTGCCGACGGACCGTGCGCCACTCGTCGCGCGCGGCGGCGGCGTTCCGGAACGGCTTAGTGGATCTGTCCGGTAGGTTGAATCGGCAGTCCCGTGGTGTAGTGGCCAATCATAACGGCCTTTGGAGCCGTTGACGGCGGTTCGAATCCGCCCGGGACTATTCTGCGCGAACGACAGTGAGCGCGAATTGCGGACGGAGGATTCGACACCCAGAGGGCGAGCAAAGCGAGTCCTCGCGGTTCGAACCCACTCGGAGCTATAATACAGCCATATTGTTTGCGAACTACTCACTGCTTCTCTCGTTGGAGAGTCGTCTTTGCCTGCGCGACGTAGGCGTTCGTTTCCCAACTTCGCGCGTCACTCATCTTCGACAACACGTCTTCCGCGTCCATCGGGGCGAGATGCCCGTTGCGAACGAACGCAGTCAAGAGTGTCGGTGTCGTCACGAGTCGGGTGTCTGCCAAGGATGCGTGAATAAGGGCGAGTTGATTGAATTCATCGCAAAGAAATTGCGTCGCGTCGAGATCATTGGCCAACGAAACCGCTGCGTTCTCGCCGTCGTCGAGTGGAAAGTCCTCGTCGAGTTTCGCGGCTCGCACACTGAACTCCGAGAGGCGGTCGAGAACGGCCTGTGCAGCGTCACCCGAACGGTCTTCGTACGTCGCAGATTGTTCCAACTCTGCCACTACTTGCTCGGGAATACCGACCCGATGCTCGTCGAGAATAATACCGAGGGGTGACTTCTCGCGAGTGGCGACAGTTCCGAGACTGACGAGAGCGGACGTGTCTGCGACGAGTAATACCATCTAAGAGTCTGCCAGCTCCGTCGCAGTCTCGTCAAGGAATTCTTCGCTTAGTTGGTTTTTCAGGACGCGAAAGTTCGCTGCCTCCTCGTGTCCGACGAGTTCTTTCAACTGCTGGAACGTGATGCCGTTATCGTAGTACGCCCCGGCGATTTCCTGCTTGATGTCGTCGTCGTGAGATGCTTCACGGAGGTACTTGCGCAGTGCGTTGGTGAGGATGTCCGTGCGATCGGTCTCGAAGACGGTTGCGAGCGCATCTGCTCGCTCGACTAACCCTCGGGGCGCGCGGAACTGAACGCGTTTCTTACGTTCGGAACTCACGTGTGTACACTGTGAGCGCTATCGGTTAATTCTTTCTTTGCACCCACTGGCATGGGAGGGGTGTGAGAGTACAGCGGATTCGACGCCGACACTCTCGAATCCGCGCGAGACTACTCTGCGAGCGTCAGCGAGCGGTGATTGTCGTCATGCGGATTCGATGCCCGGAGGACGAGCAAAGCGAGTCCTCGGCCATTTCGGAAAGGGCAGTATCTAGGCTGCGTTTGCGTCTCTCTTTCCGTCCTGATTCCGTCACGCGCCCGCCGCGAGCCGGGCTGCGGTGCGCTGTGCGCCCTGCACGGTCCGAAGTCCGGCCGGTCGGCGGCGACGGCCGTCACGTCGCGCTGTTCGCCGCCGGCAGCCGGCGCTCGAACTCCTCGACGATGCCCGGGATGCGTGCCATGCCGTCCGTGAGGACGCACGGTACGGTGTCGCAGGTGTATCGGTCAGCTATCCCATTCAGATCGAGCCGATGCGGCGATCCGAGCGACGTAGAGCAGGCTGCGGCGGTGGTCGTCGGAGTCGAGCGTCGAATGCGCGACGGATGAGTCGTCGGCGGGGAAGTCAGCGAGGTACCCCCGCAGGTCCGATTCGACCTCCGCCGAGATCCAGTCGATCTCCCGGTAGTACGCCAGCGCCTCCCGCGCCCGGTCGGTGCCGGCGTTCAGCGCGAGGAACTCCAGCCAGTCGAAGACGACGCGCTCTACGATCCGCCGCTCCGGGAGCGAGGAGAGAAACGGCCGCGACGGCGCGCCGTCGCCCATCGCGGATTGCAGGAAGAACAGCCGTTGGAGTCGGTTCCCCCGGATCGCCTCCCGATCCGGGGCGCTCCCCCGCCTCCGTTCCCGCCCCCGTCGTCGGCCGTCTCGCTGCGCCTCGGCGCCCGTCTCGTCCCGCGTCCGGCGCTCCCAGCTCGGATCCGGCTCGGACGGCCGATCCCCGGCCGGCGTCCGCCGCTCCGCGAGGTCGTAGTCGCTCGGATTGAGTGTCATACCGCCCTATTATCGAACGGATATAGATAAGTTTTCGGACAGGTGTGCGCAGTGGCTCCGGCGACCGCGTACCCCCGATCCGGCCGACATCGCCCGCCGACGAGCGCCGCGCGTCTCACGTTATCTCGCGCGGCCGATCCGGGCGAGCATATAACACGCCGACGGCCGAACCCGGACCATGGGCTTCGCCTCGTCGCTCGTGCGCCTCCCCGTGTCCGCCTTCAGGGCGCTGCGGTACGTCGAGTTTTCCCTGTACTACGCCGCGGCCGACCTGAACCACCGTCACGAACTGTACGCGTCGAGAAAGCGGGCCGGCCCCGCGACGTTCCGGAGTTACGAGCCGTCGAGCAAACACTGCGGGGACGTGCTGCTTCGCCGACTGCTGTCGAACTGCCGGGCCGGCGACGTCGTCGTCGACGCGGGCGCGAACACGGGCGTGTACTCGCTGGCCGTCGCCGCGGCGACCCCCGACGCGACGGTCGTCGCCTTCGAGCCGAACCCGCGGGTGTGCGACCAACTCCGGACGAACGTCCGTCGAAACGGCTTCGGGAGCCGGATCGACGTTCGGAACCTGGGGCTCGGCGACGAATCCGCGACGCGGACGTTCTACCGGTCGAACTACGGCGAACTCGGGTCGTTCAACGCGTACAACGCCGGCGCGTGGGAGGCGCGCGTCGAAGCGGCCGTCCCGATCGAGATCCGACGGCTGGACGACCTCGTGTCCGACGGGGCGATCCCGCCGCCGGATCACCTGAAGATAGACGTGGAGGGGTTCGGGTACGAAGTGCTCTCCGGCGCGAGCGAGACGCTCCGGGCGCACCGCCCCGTGGTCTACTTCGAACCGCACCGGATCGCGGCGGGGATCGACCGCGATGACGAGTGCGCGGCGTTCCTGTCGGCGCACGGGTACCGCGTCCGGACGCGTGGCGACGCGTGGCTCTGCGAGCCGATTTGAGCGCTCTGCCCCCGTGAGAGCCGATCTGCGTTGTCACCCCAGGGAAGGCCCGAGCGCGAAGTCGATCCGCTCGCGGTCGCTGCCCTGCGTCCGCCGCCCCGCCACCTCGATTCGACCGATCTCCGCCGTGTTCGAGACGTGCGTTCCGGCGCAGGCGGTGCGGTCGTAGGGGTCGCCGACGGCGGCCGCGTCGCGTTCTCCCCCCGAGCCTCCGCCGCCGATCTCGACGATTCGGACCCGCCGGATCGAGTCGGGGAGGAGGTGGATCCGGGTGCGCTCGGGGTCGAGCGTCGCCTCCGCCTCTTCGCGGTCGAGTTCGTACCACCGCACCGGGAGCGCGTCGGCGACGCGGTCGTTCAACCGAGACTCGATGCGGTCGAGGTCGTCCGCCGAAAATCGGGGGTAGGCGCAGTCGAGGTGCGCGTGGTCGCGGTACAGTTGGTTTCCGGTCGTCTCGGCGTCGTACCCGTCGAGGAGGAGCGCCGAGAGGAGGTGCTGGGCGGTGTGATAGCGCATGTGGGCGTGTCGCCGATCCCAGTCGAGTCGGCCGGTAACCGTCGTCCCGGGGGTCGGCGGCTCTCCCGGCACCTCGTGGTAGATCTCGTCGGTCTTCCGCACGTCCGTCACCTCCCAGACGCGTCCATCGGCTTCCAGCGCGCCGGTGTCGTGCGGTTGGCCGCCGCCGTCGGGGTAAAAGTGCGTTCGATCGAGCACGACGCGTCCCCCCGCGACCCGAGTCACCGTCGCCTCGAACTCGCGGACGGTCGAGTCGTCGAGGTACCGTGGTTCCGTCATGATCGACGGGAGTCGTCGGAGCGACTTACGCGTTCGCCTTCGGGGAGTTCGGCCGTGAACTCGACCGAGCGATCCGGACACCGACGGGGCGGTTTCCGATGGACGGTCCGGGGATGAGATTCCGATCTTCGTCCCGAAGGAGGATCTCGGATCGGATTGTTGCGACGAACACCCCTCCTGTCGTAACGCCTAAGAGCGGAACGGCCCTCTTTTTGAATAACAATGACCGACGAAGGGATCCGCCCGGGGGGTGAACCGTGGGCGTCGAGATAAAAGAGTCCACGGTCTCCGAGGAGGAGTTCGAAGCGATGCGACGGTTCGTCTACGACTATCTCGCCGCGAGCGTGGAAAACGAAGAGGACGGCGGGCGGATGCGGTGGTACCCCTGGCACAGCGCCGAGTACCGGTACAACCACATACTCAACGTCGTCGACCTCGGGGCGCACATCGCGGAACGCGAGGGCGCGGACGTCGACGTGGTGCGCGTCGCCGCGCTGTTTCACGACATCGCGAAGCTCGACGCCGACCAGGACGCGCACGCGGAGGAGGGCGCTCGCGTCGCGCGAGAGTACCTCACTTCCCACGGCGACTACCCGCAGTCGTTCGTCGAGGAGGTGTGCCAGTCCATCGAGGAGCACTCCTATCAGGGCTCGCTGACCGACGTGTCGCTGGAGACGCGGTGTCTCATCGAGGGGGACATCCTCGACAAGGTGGGCGCGAACGGCACCGCGCTGATGCTCCTCCGAATGGGCTACGAGGCCCGGACGCACATGGACGCCGCCGAGATGATAGAGCGGGTGCTCGAACGCGGCCGGGACCACGCCCAGCGCATCGAGAGCGCCACCGGCGAGAGCATCGCCTACCAGCGGCTCAAGCGCGTCAAGTGGTTCCGCGAGTGGCTCGAAGAGGAGGTCGCGGAGATGGAACGGTTGAAGCAGCGGAACGGGTAGCGGACCGAAACGGTCGAAGCGGCGGAACGGTTGGCGGGACGGACCTATCTCCCGCGGAACCGTTTCGGACCGTTCGAACGGTTCAGAGCGTGTCGAGGACGCCGAGCACCCGCTCTTCGGCGTCGCGTCCGGGATCGTGTTCGCTCCCGTCCCGACCGCTCTCGCGGTGTTCGTCGACCGTCCGAGCCATCGCCTCCTCGACGGGGGTCGACGTCCACCCGAGCGCCGCGAGCTTTCCGGTGGCGAGGACGTGCGGGTACTCCCGGTAGAGCGGGAAGTCGGTCGGTCGTAACCCTCCCGCCGCGAGTTCCCGCGCGCCGGCGTGGACGACTTCCACGTCGGCGTCCATCGCCCTCGCGATCAGGCGGACCATCTCCTCGAGCGTGACGAGCCGTCGGTCCCCGACGTTGTACGCCTCGCCGGGCGTCCCGCGCTCTGCGACGACGCGGACGGCGCTCGCCACGTCCTCGACGTACGCCCGGTGCCAGACGTTCGTCCCGTCGCCGGGGACGATGACCCGGTCGTGCTCGTCGACGCGGCGCAACCAGTAGTCCAGCCGCTCGGTGTAGTCGTGCGGGCCGTAGACGACGCAGGGTCGGACGCTCATCGCGCCGACGCCGCGTTCCGCCGCGTCGAAGACGACCCGGTCGCCCGCCGCCTTCCGCGGGCCGTAGCTCTCCCCGTCGTCGGCGACGGCCTGCTCGGGCGTGCAGTCGCACAGTTCCGTCGCGCCCTCGCGCTTCGGGATCACCTCCGCGCCGTAGGCGCTCCCGCTGGAGACGAACACGTACGCGTCCGCGTCCTCGAAGATCGAAACGGCCGCCTCGACCTCGGCCGGTTTGTACGCGACGCAGTCGACCACGACGTCGGGATCGACCGCGTCGGCCGCGCGGTCGAGATCCCCGTCGTTCGTCCTGTCGCCGCGGACGTGGTCGACGCGGGCGTCCCCCGCGAAGGGGTTTTCGCGGGTCCCTCGGTTGAAGATCGTCACGTCGTACCCGCGATCGAGGAACTCCCTCACCACGTGCCGTCCGATGAAGCGCGTGCCGCCGATGACGAGTGCGTCGCTCATGCGTGACGGTGTGTCGCGGTCGGCAAAAGTGTGGCAGTCTTCGGTCGGCGACGCTCGGAGATACTTTAGAGATACGCCGCGTCCCAGCGGGTCGCCTTGCGCCTGTTCCCGCAGTCGTTGCACTCGATCCGCCCCATCGCGTCCATCGCGGTGTCGAAGCTCTCGCAGCTGCCGCAGAGGTAGCCGTACCGCTCCTCGCGGCCGTCGTCGAGATAGACGGCGTACATCGGCGCGAGCGACGCGCGGTCGCCCTCGTCGTAGGCGACGTACACCGTCGTCCCGTCGTCGAGCGTCCGCTCGTCCAGCGGGACGGCGGTCGACTCCGCTTGGCCGGCTTCGCCCCCGGGCCACTTCTCGAAGATCCGCTCGGTGTACGTCTCGCCGCCAATCTCGATCTCGCGCGCGTCTGCGTCCTCGTAGTCGTTCAGCTCGTAGAACGCCGCGCCCTCCTCGTTGGCGGCGAGCACCATCCCGCGGAACCGGGTCGCACCGCGGTCGACGAGCTCCTCTTCGGTCCGTTCGAGGAGGCGGACACCGAGACCCCGCTCCCTGTGCGCCGGGTCGACGTGCAGCCAGTTGATCTCGCCGACGTCGCCGTCGCGGCCGCCGAGGTAGCTCTGCGAGAACGCCAGCACCTCGCCGTCTTCGACGACGACCACGAACAGCGCGGTCGGGTCGTCGAACTCCGCTTCGAGATCGTCGCCGTACCAGCGTCCGACGGCGTCCTCGATCACTTCCTCGTCGAGCGCGTGACTGTAGGACGCGACCAGCGACTCGCGCGCTACCTTCCTTATCCCCCCGGCGTCATCCGGAGAGGCCTCGCGAACGTCCATGCCCCGGATGCGTCTTGTTACCGTATAATACCCTCGGCCGGGAGACCGTCGTGCGGAAGCGGCGCGAACCGCTAGGCGGTCCGTTCGTCGTCGAACCGCCTCGACACGAACACGATGAGCGCGAGCGGCACGCCGAGCACCGTCGCGATCGTCAGCGCGCCGTAGGCGGCGAGGCCGAGCTGGGTTGGCGGAAACTCGATCAAAAAGAGGTACGCCGGCGGCTCCAGCCGATCGACGAACGTCGCGATCAGGAAGCCGGCGACCCCGGCGACCGCCACGAGCGAGGCGTACATGATCAGCACGAACCGCGGCCCCCGCAATCCAGTGTCGCTCACGGAGGAGGGTGCGTTCCGCTGGCGATTAGGCCTTTCGAGACGGCGCGCGGCGGACACCGACGGACCTTTGCTCGTCGACCCCGTGGTTCGCGTATGACCGACAAGGACCTCCTCGGTCTCGTCCTCGCCGGGATCGCCGTGATGATGTTCGCGACGGGTCTCATCCTCGTCATCTGACCGCGGCGGGTGCGCGAGCGCCGCGCCGCAGAGCGGCGACCCGATGCGAGAGACGAATCCCGCGCGACCGCGCATCCCTCACCGTTGGGCTCCGATCCGCGGGTGCGATCTTCCTCGGTGCCGAATCGTGTGAGGTGCCGAGATTTTTTCGACCGATACTTCTCTTTTCCGGCCCATTATTCCATTATATTTTCCATTCGAATACACAGTCGGTTACGTGAATGATTAAATCGTCTAACGTCGTACTCGACCCATGGAGGGGGAGAACCCGGGCGAGGACGACGTCGAAGCGGCGCCCGCAGACGCGGTGGAGCACGAGGAATCGATTCTCGAAGCCGGCGTTCTCGACTTGCAGTATGTCTTCGACGCCCTCGCGCACACTCGAAGGCGGTACCTCCTCTACACGCTACTCGAAAAGCGTGCCTGGACGCTGACGGAGTTGGCGACGAAGATCGCCGCGTGGGAGCGCGACGTTTCGGAGGACGCGGTCACCGCCGCCGACCGGGATCGCGTGTACGTGTCGTTGCTCCACCTCCACGTGCCGAAACTCGCCGCCGACGACATCGTCACGTTCTCTTCGGACGAGGAAACCATCGAGAAGGGGCCGAACGCGGAACAGGTGCTTGCGGTGTTGGGACGCGCCGGCGCGAGCCTCGACTCGGCCCAGGAAGTTCACGCACGCAAAGACTACGATGACCGGACCAGATGAAAACATGTCCAACGAATGGAACACCGATTCAGCGGACGAACCGCCACTCGGATCGGACCGCCTCGTCAGCCAATTTCACTACGATCCGAGCGAGACCTACGACCTGACGGCGGCAATCGTCAAAGCCGTCGCCGAGGCCGAGGGGGTCGAAATAACGTCGGTGAGCGAACCGTACCTGTACGACTCCGTCGACACGGCGGCCCTCGAAAACATCCTGTTCGACGACTCGTCGGGTACCGACCGCGCGAACGCCGGCCGCGGCGACCGCGGTAACGCGCGATTTTCGTACCACGGCTACGCGGTCACCGTCGACGGCGACGGGTGGATTCAGGTGTACGAGACGCAGTCGGACTGATCTCTCCGCGTTCTGTCGAACTCGTGCGCCGAAACGGGAATCCGACGTCAGCTCACCGCTCGTCCGACGCGCGACCGCCGTCGGTCCGCACCTGCGGCGCGTCCGCGTCGCCCGCCTCGTCGGTGCCGCCGTCCGCGACCGTCGTCTTGAGCTTCCGGTCGAACCACTCCCACTCGGCGGTGTAGAGGTTGTGCTCTTTGAGGTTCCACGGGTCGCCGTCCTCGACGACCGGTCCCTCGAACCAGGAGACGACGAAGTTCCACAGGAAGAGCAGCGCGCCGAGCGTCATGATGAACGCGCCGACCGACGCGACCTGGTGCAGCGACATGAACTCCGGGAGGTAGGTGGCGTACCGCCGGGGCATGCCGTCGTAGCCGAGCAGGATCATCGCGAAGAACGTGACGTTCGAGCCGATCATCCAGAGCCAGAAGTGCCACTTGGCGAGGCTGCGCTGGTACATCCGCCCGGTGTAGATCGGGTACCAGTAGTACAGCCCCGCGAAGCCGGCGAAGGCGATCGCGCCCATGACGATGTAGTGGAAGTGACCGACGACGTAGTAGGTGTCGTGGAGCACGAGGTCGACCGGGATCGACGCCAGGAACACCCCCGTCACCCCCCCGATGATGAAGTTCGAGACGAAGCCGATACAGAAGAGCATCGGGGCGGTGAGGCGGATCGAACCGTTCCACATCGTGGTGATCCAGTTGAAGGTCTTGACGGCGCTCGGGATCGCGATGGCCATCGAGACGGCCATGAAGCTGGCGCGGAGGCGGGGATCGATGCCGGTGGCGAACATGTGGTGGGCCCAGACGCCGAACGAGAGCACCCCGATCGCCAGCGTCGAGTACACCACGAACTTGAAGCCGAAGAGTCGCCGCCCCGCGAAACGCGGGAGGACGTAGCTCACGATCCCCATCGGCGGCAACACCAGGATGTAGACTTCGGGGTGGCCGAAGAACCAGAAGAGGTGCTGCCAGAGGAGTGGCGAACCGCCGTCGACCGCGAAGAACGTCGTCCCGAGGTTGCGGTCCATGAGCAGCATGAGGATCGCGCTGCCGAGGAGGGGGAACGCGAAGAGGATCAGGCCGGACTGGGTGAGGATGGTCCACGAGAAGATGTCGAGGTTGGCCCAGGTGACCTCCTCCGCGCGCTCGGAGAAGATGGTGGCGATGAAGTTGATCGCGCCCATCGTCGCGCTGATCCCCGACAGGTGCAATCCCAGGAGCATCAGGTCGACGCCCGCGTTGGCCTGGTTGCCCAGCCCTTCGCCCGCGGAGAGAGGCGTGTACAGCGTCCACGCCGTCTGGGCGGGGATGACGTCCGGGATGGGGAAGAAGCCGGCCCAGATGAGGAGCGCCGAGGGCGGGAGGAGCCAGAAGGCGATGGCGTTGATGCGGGGGAAGGCCATGTCGTCCGCGCCGATGACGAGCGGGATGAAGTAGTTCGAAAAGGCCGCGATGATCGGCGTCCCGAAGAGGAACAGCATCGTGATGCCGTGGCTGGTCATCAGCGAGTTGTAGAACGTCTCCGAGATGAGCGCCATCTCGGGGACGAGCAGTTCCGTCCGCATCAACATCACCATCGCACCGCCGACGAGGAACGAGAGAACGCCGAACGCGCCGTACAGCATTCCGATGTCCTTGTGGTCGACGGTCGTGAGCCACCGGATGATCCCGGCGGGCTTCTCCTCTGCGACGTACCCCGACTCCTGTCCAACAGCTCCGCCGCCCGCGAGCGGCGTGTACGAGCGCCAGTTCTCCACCCGGGCGATCCAGGCGGCGACGGCGACGAGGAACACCCCCATCAGAACCGTCAGCGCTAACTGTCCGTTAATCTCCATGGAAGTCCCTGTGGAGTGCAGGGTAAAGAAAGATTCGGGATGGCAGTCTCACCGATTCGGCGACGCGTCGGGCGCTTCCAACGGTCCGATCGACCGGTACGCGGCGATCAGACGGAGAACTCGAAGAGCGACCGACGAGGATCGGGTGACGATCCGAGTCGCGAACCCTCACTCGGCGGGGCGGTTCTCCGCCGATTCGGCCTCGGCGTCGTCGACGCCCGATTCGGCGGCTTCGGTTTCGGCGGTTTCGGCCTCGTCGGTCTCGCCGTCGTCCGACGCCGCCTCCGTTTCCGCGCCCGCCGTCGCTCCGGTTTCCGCCTCCAGCAGCGCCTCGTCGCCCTCCTCGTCGCCGACCCCGGGAACGAGCGCCTGACCTTGGTGGAACACGTCGTCCGTCTTCTCCGACCCGGCGATCGCCTTCCCCGAGAGGTACGTCAAGAGCGCCAGGGCGACGAACGGAACGACGTGAAGCCCGATCATGAGAACCGACGGGAGGGTGTTCCAGCCCCACGCCTGGTAGAGGAGAAACAGCCCGAGGAAGAAGCCGATGATGAAGAGCGGGATGATGTTCACCGTCAGATCGAGGAGCGTCTCCTTGTCGAAGATCTTGACTGCCATGCGTGCACGTTACGGACGCCGATCAAATAGGTTATTGGTTTGTTCCTCGGCGGGACCGATCAGATCGGCTCGGGCCGATCGACCAGCAGCGACCCGACGACGCTGCTGAGGAGCAGTATTCCGCCGGCGACGACGACCGCCCAGCCGCGCGCGAGGAAGCGGATCCCCTCGGCGGCGATCTGCGCGTCCGCGTAGAAGAACAGCCCGCCGAACGCGAACAGGAGCACGGCGCACGCGGCGAGCGGCCGCCAGGGCGTCTCGGCGTACCCCGACTCCTGGACCATCCCGGAGATGCTCCCGCAGAACAGGAGCAGCCCGCCGATGGACAGCGCCGGGAGGTCGAAGAGGATGCCGATCTCGGCGATGGGGAGCCCGAGCGCGACGAACAGCGGCCACGGACTCGCCATCCGGTACTGGTCGCTCAGTCCGGGGTTTTCGTCCATGGAGGGGGTATCGGCCCGAGGGTAAGAAGCCCTTCGGAAGGCGGCCGGGACGGTCAGGGGACGCTCACGCCGTGACGCGCGAGGAAGTCGCTGACGGCCTTAATCTCGACTGGACTCCCGATGATCCGGCAGTGGACGTCGTCGGCGTCGAAAACGGTGATCGTGAACTCCGCCTCGAGTTCCTCGGAGAGCCCGTCGAGGGCGGCACAGGGGAGGACGATCTCCGTACTGTCACGGAGTCGGGCGGGATCCGGCATTCTTCATTTCCTTGTTCAGGTGCCTGACGTATAATCGTATCGAAGTGCCAGTATCGCTGGCGCGTGCGCGCGACGCGCACGTATCATAAAAGAAATTATTTTCCCTACACGAAGACGCTCTCGCCTACGCGACGCCCGAGCCTCGTACGACGTCTCCCGTTCGTCTCCGACACGTGACGGGGGCGACCGCACCGTCCGACGACGCGACGCGCGCCGAAAGAAAGGGTTTTTCGAGAACGCGCGTCGAACGTTCGAACGATGGGACTGGAGGAGGAGATCGAGGAGATCCGCGAGGAGATCGCCAGCACGCCCTACAACAAGTCGACGGAGGCGCACATCGGGCGGCTGAAGGCGAAGCTCGCGGAGAAAAAGGAAAAACTCGAAAACCAGTCCTCAGCGGGCGGCGGTCAGGGCTACGCGGTCGAGAAGACCGGCGACGCCACCGTCGCCCTCGTCGGGTTCCCGAGCGTCGGCAAGTCGACCCTGATCAACGCCCTCACCAACGCCGAAAGCGAGACCGGGGCGTACGAGTTCACGACGTTGAACGTCAACCCCGGCATGCTGCAGCACAACGGGGCGAACGTCCAGATCCTCGACGTCCCCGGACTCATCGAGGGGGCGGCCGGCGGTCGCGGCGGCGGCAAGGAGGTGCTGTCGGTCGTCAGGACGGCCGACCTCGTCGTGTTCATGCTCTCCGTGTTCGAGGTGGATCAGTACGAGCGCCTCCGCCGGGAACTGTACGAAAACAAGATCCGCCTCGACGCCGAACCGCCGAGCCTGACGATCACGAAGAAAGGAAAGGGGGGTATCACCGTCACGACGAGCGACGACGTCGAACTCGACGAGGGGACGATCAAGGACGTGCTCCGCGAGTACGGCTACGTCAACGCCGAGGTGACCGTCCGAGGGAACCCCTCTATCGACGAACTCATCGACGGCGTCATGGACAATCGGGTGTACCTCCCCTCCATCGTCGCCGTGAACAAGGCGGACCTCATCGACCGCGACTACCTCCCCACCGTCTACGAGAACCTGCGCGAGATCGGCCTCGATCCGGAGGCGGTGACGTTCATCAGCGCCGAGAAGGAGAAGGGCCTGGATGGGCTCAAAGAGCGCGTCTGGGAGGCGCTCGGGCTCATCCGGGTCTACATGGACAAGCCGGGACGCGGCGTCGACTACGAGGAGCCGCTCATCCTCACCGAGGGCGACACCGTCGGCGACGCCTGCGAGAAGCTCGGGGCGAACCTCGACGAGCGGTTTCGCTTCGCACGGGTGACGGGTCCGAGCGCGAAGCACGACGAACAGCAGGTCGGCAAGGATCACGCCCTCGCCGACGAGGACGTCCTCCGGATCGTCGCGCGGAAGTGACGGCGCGGGTCGACCGGATCGGATCGTTCGACCGGTCGCGCGACCGGCCGGATCGTCCGGACGACCGAATCGTTCGGTTGAAACCCCCGCGGACGAACGGGTCGGTATGGCGACCACGACGGCGCGTTCGGCGAGCGGACCGGCGGCGGTGCTCGCGATCCTCTCGCTCTCGCTTCTTCCGTGGACGGTCCTCGGCGGCGGCGACGTCACGTTCGTAATGCCCTGGGGGCTCGTGAACCCCCGCCCGCTCCACGTGTTCACCATCGTCGAGTACTTCGCCGATCCCCGGATGGGCTACGCGACGCTGCCGCGGTCGCTCCAGGCGTGGCCCCTCGCGCTCCTCATGTACCTCCTCGCGCTCGCGAGCGCGAGCGTCGGGCTGGCGACGGGCCGGGAGGACCGCCGGGTGACCGCCGGCCTGCTCGTGATCGCGGGGGTCGCCTCGCTGTCGATGACGGCCGGGTTCCTCCGCCGCGGCGCGCCCGTCGCGGTGCCGCTCGGGACGGGCGCGCTGTGGATCGCGGCCTGGTGGTTTTACTGGCCGGCCTTGCGGCGATCCGGCGGCGTTCACCGAGGGACGGAGTGATCGCCGCCGTCGCCAGGGATCGCCATCGGTCGTCAGTTGCACGTCGCCCGACCGCGGAAGACCGCGCTCGCACGCCGTTCAGTCGCCGGGGGTCGCGCTCGGGCGGTAGGCCCGGCTGATCGCCTTCCACTTGCCGGTCGCGAAGCGGTAGTAGTTGATCGCCGCCGGGACGGCCGTCTCGGCGAGGAACGCCAGGTAGAGCCCGACGATGCCGAGCGACGTCGTCGCGCCGAGGTACGCGAGCGGGATCGAACCGCCGAACGTGCCGAGAAGTTGGCTGTAGAAGGGCCAGCGGGTGTCGCCGCTGGCGTCGAGCGGCCCGGCAGCCCCGCCCGAGACGCCCTGGAGGATCACGGCGACGCAGGCGACGTGCACGAGCGAGACGGCGATGGGAACCGCCGGTTCGCTCGGGTCGTCCACGAACCCGAGGACGATCGGCTCCGCGAACATCGCGACGAGCCCCGCGGAGACGACGTAGGTGGCGACGGCGTAGCGGACGATCTCGCGGCCGTAGGCCTCGGCCGTCCCCTCGTCGCCGACGCCGAGCGCCTGCCCGACGAGGCTCGACGAGGCGAGCCCGAAGCCCCAGCCGGGCGTGTTCATGACGCCCCAGATCCGCCGGGAGATCACGAACGCGGCGACGACGTCCTCGCCGAAGATGTCGAGGATCGCGAGCATCGGGAACTCCGCGACGGTCCACACCAGGTTGCGGCCCATCACGGGGAGGCCGATCCGGACGAGGTCGCGGATCGTCTCCCCGTCGACGAACGGCCCGACGGGGTCGATCCGAACCGGAAACGCCCCGATGCCCGGCAGTCGGCCCGCGGCGAGGCCGATCGCGAACGCCGCCGTGACGAGGGCGCTGGAGACGACGGTGCCGACCGCCGCGCCGACGACTCCCATGTCGAGGCCGAAGATGAGGACGGCGTTGACGGCGACGTTGGCGACCGCGCCGGTCGCGCGCAGGAGCATCGCGGTGTAGGAGTCGTCCGCGCCCACGAGGACGCGGCTACCCACGAGATTCAGCGCGGAGAAGGGGACGCCGAGGGCGACGATCTCGAGGTACGCCGCGCCGAGGGCGACCGCCTCCGCGTTGTCGCTCAGGAGGCCGATCAGCTCCGTCGAGAACAGCCAGAAGGCGACGGCGACGGGCAGGCTCGCGACGACGGCGAGGAACGCGCTCGATCGGACCGCGAGCCCGAGTTCCTCGTCGGCCCCCGCGCCGAACCGCTGGGAGACGAGGGCGATCGTGCCCCCGGCCACCCCGCCGCCGATCGAGAAGGCGAGCCCCCAGAACGGGCTGGCGAAGCCGACGCCGGTGATCGCGGCGGTGCCGGACGCGACGCCGACCATCGCCACGTCGACGGCGTTCTTCGACATCCTGGCGATCCCCGTGACGACGCGAGGCCACGCGAGCTCGGCCGTCCGGACGGCGCGCTCGCGGTCGACGAGGCCGACGCGGGCGAGGGCGAGACCGACGGCGAGGATGCCGAGCTTCACCGGGTTCGGAATCGAGGACACGTGGAGTGCGATGGGTTTCCGCCGGAGCCTAAAGGTCGTTCGTCACGCGGCAGGCCCGTCCGGATCACGCCGCGCGGACCGCGACGTCGAGTCGCGCCGACCACGTCGGGCCGCTCGACCACGTCGGGCCACATCGAACCGCGTCGAACCACGTCCAACCGCGTCGAGCCGCCCGAACTGTCGAACCGCGCCGAACCGCGCCGAACCGCGGACGGCGTCGGTCGGCACCTCCTCGCCTCGTTCCGCCTCCGGTACCCTTTTCGACGCCGCGGCCGTTGTCACGCCCATGTCCGGCACGCTCGACCACGCGATGATGCGCATCGAGGACCTCGACGAATCGCTCGACTGGTACCAGGGCCACCTCGATTACGAGGAGAAGGGCCGCTGGGAGGCCGACACCTTCACGAACGTCTACCTCGGCCCCGCGGACATGCACGAGGAGGGCGCGATGCTCGAACTCACGCACAACCACGGGGACAACACCTACGAGATGGGCGACGCGTGGGGCCACATCGCCGTCCGCGTCGAGGACGTGTACGACGCCTACGAGGAGCTGATGGACGAGGGCGTCGAGGACTACCGGGACCCCGACTCCTGCGGCGGGCGCTACGCGTTCGTGAAGGATCCCGACGGCCACGAAATCGAGATCGTCCAGCGCGACCACGGCGCGCGCTGGAGCCTCGACCACACGATGATGCGCGTCGAGGACGCGGACCGCGCGCTCGGCTTCTGGACCCGGAAATTCGAGTACGAGCACACCGGCCGCTGGGAGTCCGACACCTTCGCGAACTACTTCGTGAAGCCCGAGGGCGCGGCCGAGGAGGCGATGGCGGTCGAACTCACGTACAACTACGACGGCCGGAGCTACGAACTCGGCGACGCGTGGGGCCACCTCGCGGTCCGCGCCGACGACCTCGGCGACTACTGGGAGACGCTGATGGAGCGCGAGGCCGACGACTACCGCGACCCCGCGTCGTGCGACGACAACTACGCCTTCACGAAGGACCCCGAGGGGCACGAGATCGAAGTGCTCGAACGCGACTGGGACGCGGACTCGCTCTTCCCGGCGTAGACGGTCGAACCGCTCGACGACACGGGGCGGCGTTCTCCTTTCCGCATGATCTACTGGTACGACGCCATCGACGAGCGGACGGTCTCCGACGGATTCGAGTTATCCGGCGGCGCGAACGTCGACGGCGGATACTACGCGCGCGTCGCCGTCGAGGAGGGCGTCGAGACGATCCTCACGATCGACGACGACTTCGATCGGATCGACGGCGTGAACGCGGAGGTCGTCCTCGATCCCGAGGAATTGAGACGACCGAACGAGTATCTCGGATACTGATTTTCGGGATCGGGTTACGTCATCGGCTCCGCCCTGGCAGGGTTCGACGCGGTCTGGTCAGACCGACGCGCGGTTGCCATAGCTGAGAGCGAGCGTTCGTGACACGACGACGCTGAAATCACCTCGAAAGCCCCCGTCGAACCCCGTCGGAATCGGAACCGCGGGCCGACGGCCGAGTACCGCAACGAGGCGCGGGGGTTGAGACGGCGGCCCCTTGCAATCCACCCAACGGTGGCTGGACGTCCAGCCGGTGCGGGCGGTGCGGGCGGGGTCGAAAGGGGCGACTCGCTGGAGTCGGGGCTTTCGGGGTGTTCTCAACGCTTTCAGTCACTATCGTGGCATTACTCGCGAACGGTTCCACCCATCAGAGATGCACAAAGTATTTATATTTGAAATTGGCGGAGACGCCCCGTAGCGCGCGAATTCGGCGATATCGGCATATCACCGATCGCGACTTACCACAAGACATTTATAACGAGCGAATTACGTATCGGACGTAACCCTACCAAAGGTGACACAAGCAAGTACCCTCGTTCGGTTCCGTCTCGCCCTCCAGGGCGGTTCGGGAGGTCGTGCGGGGCGAACGCGGCGTTGCCGACCGATCAACAAACCATGACAGCAAACACAAACGACAAACTCCGTAGCCTGTTCCTGGCTGCGATGATGGTCCTCTCCGTGGTGGCGGGGACCGTCGCGTTCGCAGGGACGGCTGCGGCGACAAACCACCCCGGTGTCGAGAAGGTCACTCACTATGACCGAGCAGGCAACTCGGGGACTACTGACGGTTACATAGAGGTAGCGTTCGATGAAGACGTCAATGACGATGATGCGACGTACACCCTACAGGACGAGGATGGTGATGAACTTGAGACGTTCGACACCGAAGACACCGAAATAACTGGTGGACAGCTCCTCATCGATACTGGTGAAGGGGACGAGTCCATCATCCCTGAAGCGGACTCACTCGTCATTGAGGGAGTTGAAGATACTGATGGTAACGCCATTGATGAAGAAGAAGTTGACGTGACTGTCGCGCCGACGTCTGTCTCTGCTGATGAGACCAAGTCTGCCTACCAAGGTTCGAAGGTCGCCGTCATTGACGACAGCGAAACGGACTACGATGTGACCATCGAAGGTGACGACAGCGGTTACTTCTTCGAGGGATCGACGGGACAGAACAGTGAAGTCTTCGTGTTCAATACGGAAGACCGAGAGCTAGACGAGTACAGCATCACCGTCGGATCGAATGACCAGGATGCAACTGTTAACGTCCGTGACCTTGGTCTGACGGTGTCGCCCGACGACACGTCCATCGAAGATGACGAAGCGGTCGAAGGGACCGTTTCGGCCAACTCCGGTGATCGGGACGTCGATGTCGAGCTTGTCGACAGCGACGGAGACACCGTCGAAACGGAGGAAGTCAACCTTGGCGGTTCTGGTGAGGCTGACTACAGTTTCGACGCCCAGGACACTGGAAACTACACGATTGAAGCGACTGACGTGTACTCCGGTGTCTCCGAAGAGAGTGACACAATCACCGTCAGCAAAGCTGGCGACCAGGAACTTGACCTCGCCGACAACACCGTTGAGGTTGAGTCCGGTGATGAGACCGAATTCGAAGTCGAACTCGAAAACACTGACAGTGGCACCATCGTTATTGGAGATGCTGATGACGACGGCTACGAAGTCAGAGCCACTGTTGTCGACGACGACGATGATGGGATCGCTGAAGTGTCGATGAACAGTTACGACGCCCGTAACAGCAACGACGGGGGTCTGTCCGGTGACATTGAAGAAGACAGCGTGGATGTCGTGGAGACTCCGCGCGACGATGATGAGGACCCCAAGCCCCTCGACTCCGGCAATTACGAGATCGAGGTAGGAGCAGAGGATTACAGTGACGACTGGTCCCCTGACGCCGTTGGTACGCTGGCAATCCTCGATCGCGAGACGGGTGACGCAAACTCGTGGGTCACCTACAGTGACGCCCTGGACGATGACGCTGACGGTGACGACGTCGTTGACGCCATCAATGACGGCGACATCACGCAGCGCAGTGAGGTTGCGAAGGATGACGTCGCGATCGTTCAGGTCGAAGCATCCGGTATCTTCGGTTACCTCAACTCTGACGATTTCGATGATATCGTCAACGACGGCGATGTCAATGTCGAAATCGAGCAGACGAACCCTGGCCAGAACCGTGACGCGAAGACCGTCGACGCTGATGAGGTCGAAATGATCAAGGATGACGAGCGTAATATGCTTTACCTCGTCATCGACACTGAAAGTGAGACGTTCGAAGAGGATGATCGCTTCGAGGCCACCTTCACGGTGAATCACGAATCCGAACTCGTCGAGGGTGACGAGGACGAGACCGCCTCCACGACCTTCGAAGTTCTGGAGCGCGAAGCGATGCCTGAACTGAACGACGACGACGAGGTCGAGGTCGAGGCCACCGAGGACGCCACGATCGCGGGCGAAACGTCCATTGCCCCCAACTCCGAACTGACGCTCCGCGCTCGCAGTGAGTCCGGTGCCGACAACCCGTTCGTCATCAGCGAGACGGTCAACGTCTCCGAGGATGGCACGTTCGAGGGTGAGTTCGACTTCGCTGACGTCGAACCTGGCACGAACTTCACGCTCTCGCTGAGCGCGGGCGACCTCAGCGGCGACACTGAGTTCGACGGCGTGGTCGTCGAAGAGGCCGACGACGAGGAGGAGAACACGACCGAGACGACGACTGAGACGCCTGAGACGACCGAGACGACGGAGACCACCGAGACGACCACCGAGACCACCGAAACCACCACGGACGACGGTGACAACGGTGGCGACGGTGACGGCGACGGCGGCTCCGACGAGACCGGACCCGGCTTCGGCGTCGCGGTCGCGCTCGTCGCGCTGGTCGCCGCCGCGCTGCTCGCGGTCCGCCGCGACAACTAACTGAGTACTCCCCTTCGGGGGTTCTCACGACGCAGCGTCGAACCACCGGCCTCGCGCCGGCCCCCTGCGATTCATTTCTTTCGACGCCGCCCGCCGATCGTCAGCGATACCGTATCGCGATGTGCCGACGCCGAGACGGCGTTCGCTCCGTCTCCGACGACACCCGAGGACAAGGCATTTATCCGAACATTTCCTCTCACCTGATATGCCCGAAGCGTTCTCCGATCTCCTCGCGTGGGTCGTGGTCTTCGCGTTCGGCGTCGGGACCCTGCTCGCCCGCCGGGATCGACGGGTCGCGCGCGCCGCGACCGCGGGCGCGTGGGGCCTCTTCGCGCTCTTTTGGCTCCAGTTGTTCCCCCACTTCGCGTTCGTCCAGAAGAGCTACGTCGAGGGGATCCTCTCGCTGGCCGCCGTGCCCGCCTGCCTCTACGCCGGGTGGTTGCTCTTTCGCGGCCGCGACAGTCTGTTCGTCCTCTCGCGGGCCGTCGCCGTGATGGGCCTCGTCTACCTCCCGTTCGAGACAATCCCCGCGATCGCGGTCGGCGGGGTGACCCTCCCCGCGCCGCGGCGGGTGCTCATCCAGACCGTCGCCTCGCAGACGGAGACGATCATGAACCTCCTCGGCTACTACCCCGAGACCGTGGCCGGGCCGGAGACCGGCTACGCGGACTTGGCGTTCGTCTCCTACGCCGACTCGGGCCACCGGCTCCGATTCGAGATCGTCCTCGCCTGCACCGGCCTCGGCAGCATCGCCATCTTCGCGGGCCTCGTCGGCGCCGTGCGCGCGCCGCTCCGAAAGAAGCTCCGCGCGCTCGCCGTCGTCGTCCCCGTGATCTGGGTGCTCAACCTCGCGCGCACGACGTTCATCGGCGTCGCCTTCGGCACCCAGTCGATGCACTACTTCCCCGACGCGGTGCTGTTTCTCTTCGGCTCGGACGATCCCTACCGCGTCTCGTTTTTCCTCTCCGACCGGGTCCTCAGCCAGGTCCTCGCCGTCTTCGCGCTCATGGGTCTCGCGTACGTCCTCGTGCGCGTGCTGCCGGAGCTTTTGACGGTCGTCGAGGACGTGCTGTACGTGCTGACGAACGAGGAGCACGACCTGTACGCCGCGCTCGACGTTCCCGCGCCGCGGACGGACGGCGGAATCGCGGACGACGAGGGCACGAGCGTGAGCGCGGGAGATGACCGAGACGCGAGCGGAGACCGTGATACGAGTTGAGGCCGAGACGCGAGCGGAGACCGGATAGAGGCGGAGGCGACGGCGGTGCGGGGGCGCTCGACGACGGCACGGGCGCGATCGACGACGGCGATGCGCCGGATGGTAGCCTCGACGACCGCTTCCGGCGGTAGCGCCGCTCACGCTCCGCTCACACCGGGTCGAGCAGGTCCGCCGGCGCGTCGCCGAACTCGCGGAGCGCGTCCGCTTCGATGTGGTGGAGGTCGCCCGGGATCACGAGCAGGTGGAGCGGATCGCCGAACGTCCGCCCGCCAAGCGCCGAGAGGCGGTCGGCGGCGACGAGCGGCTCCGGGCTTCCCGCGCGGGCGACGACCACGCCGAGGACGTCGTCCCACTCCTCGGCGAGCATCGAGGCGGCGACGTCGGCGGTCATGTACTCGTCGCGTTCGGCCTTGATGTCGAGGTAGACGAGCGTGTGCAGGCCCCGCTCGCGGTTGTCCTCGACGCTCTCGGTGACGCTTCGCGGGACGCTGTCGGCCCCGTGCGCGTACGGAAACGGGAGCGTCACCGCCTTCCCGAACCGGTAGTTCTGCAGGCCCGTCAGCCCGCTCGCGGCCGACTCGGCGGTGACGCCGTGGACCACGCGCGTCTCGACGCCGCGCGCCGCGGCCCGCAGCCGGAGGTCGACGTGCGTCGTCGAGATCATCGTATCGCCCGCGGTCAGGAACGCGGCGTCGCCGGCTTCCGCCGCGTCGAGGATCGGGTCGGGATCTCCCTCGACGCCGTCGCGGTCGCGAACCTCGATGGTCACGCCGTGGTGCGCTTCGAGGTCGGCGACCGTCGCGCCGAGGAGGTTGCTGGTGTAGAACTCAGCGAAGATGCGGTCCGCCCCTCGGAGGGCGTCGCGCCCTTCGACGGTGATCGACCGCTCGTCGTAGAGCCCGAGGCCGACGAAGGTGAGCATACGCACCGTCCGCAACACTGGCGTATAAGCGACGTGTTCGTCGCCGGCGATCGTCGTCGGCCTGCGGCACGGGGGGCGTTCTCCGTCGCTGCGCGGCGGCGCGGCCCTTCGAATTTCCTCTCTCGAATCCGTAACGACGACGGAGGCCTGACCTCTCGTCGAGTCCACGTCTATCGTTCGATCCGCCACCCGACCGGAGTCGCCTGGCTGATATAAGCGACCTGAGTGGACCGGCAGCAGTCTCATCCCTCCGCGACCGGTAGCTAACACGCCAGCGGGGGAGGGATCGCGTGCCCGTATCCCAACTCGTACCCGAATTCATCGTACCTCAACGTGCCCCCCGCTGTCTTTTCGTCGTCGAGGTGCGCCGCGGACCGAGGGCAGTCTATCGATCGATCGACCGATCAACTGATCGACTGACCGACCGATCGACCTGACGGAACCGAATCGCGCTCGTCGGAGAGTAGAAGATAACATAAGCCAGCGCCGACAGTCCGGTACCGATGACCGTGAACCGACGGACGTACCTCGCGCTCGCGGCGAGCACGCTCGTCGCCGGCTGTTCGTTCGGCAGCGACGGCGGATCGCCGACCGAGGAGCCGAGCGAGACGCCGCAGAAGGGGGACCGAAACGCGGGGGGGAGCGGTCCCGCACCGCCGGCGGAGATCGAAACCGTGGACCACGAACTCTACGTCGAGGGAGAAGGCGACGAGGCGAGCGCGTACGTCGTCGTCGAACTCCAAAACGTCACCTGGGAGAGTTCGGGGCCGATCGAGCTCACGACGGCGTTCTTCGACGCCGACGAGGAGTCGCTCGACGAGGTGACGAACTCCCTCGTCGGTCTGGACTCGGGGGAGGTGTGGGAGGCGTACGTGCCGTACGTCGGCGAGGGCGCGGCCGTCGAGGACTACGAGATCGACGTCAGCTACGATCGACGCCCCTCCGGCGGCAGCGACGAGGGAATCGAACTCCTCGACGCCGAACTCGCCACGACGGACTACGAGGCGTCGATCGCGGGCAAAGCGCGGAACCGTCGGGATGGAACGATCGGCTACCTCGAAGCGCACGGGAAGTTCTACGTCGACGACCTGACGGTGATCGCGTCGAGCTGGGCCAGCGTAACCGACCTCGCGATCGACGAAGCGTGGACGTTCGATATCGTCACCGCGCGGTACGGCGGCTGGCGCGACGAGATCTCGGACGTGTCGGTGTCGTTCTCGGATCGGCCGGTCTGAGCGCCGACCGTCACTTAAATCCTCACACGAAAGAGAAAACTTATGCCTGGGCTGCAGAATAGATGTCTTGCAGCACGCGTGTCAAATCTCGCGGCGCTGCACCCGTCTGTCAGGTCCACTGGCCGTGCGTGATCGTTGGAGGGGAGACGTCTGAGACCCTCTCTACGTCACTTCTCGACGCGTACCTCCGAAGCTTGTGCATCCGTTCCAGAACCCATTCCTCGACGGCGACCCGGTTTATCGGCGATACGTATCGATATTAGTGAATTAACAGAAGACAGAAAACTTATATTCGAGCGCGTAAACGTATCACGTGCAGCACGGTGGTCAGTCATGCAGTGCTGCACCAGCCTGTCAGGTCCAGGAGTCATGAAGAACGGCTGGCGAGGGATATCAGCCTGAAATCCCTGATATCTCCTCACGTCACTGTCTCCGAACCGATCGATCGCCGTTCGATCGTTCGAATGTTCCGAACGCCGGACCGAGCCCGTGTGGGGCGAGCGTCGACTATCACTTCTCCGAGATGAGTGAAAACGGCCGAACGTGCGAGCCGTTCGGGGCTTTGAACCTGAGGATGGAAGCCGGTGGAGGGATTTGAACCCTCGACCTAATCCTTACGAAGGATTCGCTCTGCCAGCTGAGCTACACCGGCGCTGGGGCGTGCCTTTCCGTCGGTCGTCCGACGTACTACGTTGTACCGCCATAACATCAATAAGGGTTCCGGATTCACCCGGCGGCCGGGGGGCGTCCCGCCGAAACCGACCCCACGACGGGGTTCGACACCGCAGCCGACGTCACTCCGCGCGCGAAAGCCGCGCGTCCAGACAGACGTTGAGTTCGTGCGGCGCGTACGAGCGGACGGTTCGCTCTTCGAGCACCTCGACCTCGTAGTCGGGCTCCGCCGCGGCCCGGATCGCTCGCTCGCCGGGCCCGAAGGCATCGTCCTCGTGTTGGATGTCGTAGTAGTGGACGACGCAGTCGTCGCCGGCGAGGGCCACGGCGGCGTCGAGAAATTCCTCGGCGCTGTGCGGGAGGTTCATCACGATCCGGTCGGCCCAGTCGGCGTAGTCCGGCGCGACCTCGCGGACGTCCCCGCGGATCGCGGTGAGCCGGTCTTCGACCCCGTTCCGCCGGGCGTTCTCCCGGAGGTACTCGACCGCGGCCTCGTTCAGGTCGACCCCGACGACCTCCGCCCCCCCGGCGGCGAGCGGGACGGCGAACGGTCCCACCCCGGCGAACATGTCGAAGGCGCGTTCGCCGGGTTCCGCCTGCTGGACCACCCGGTGGCGCTCGGTCGCGAGCCGCGGCGAGAAGTACACCGTCGCGATGTCGAGCAGGTACTCGAAGCCGTACTCGCGGTGGACCGTCTCCGTGCCGTCGCCGACGAGCACCTCCCAGTCGCGCACGCGGAGCGTCCCCTTGACCTTCGAGGCGCGGTTCACGACCGTCTCGGCGCGCAGGTCCGACGCCGCGATCGCGTCGGCGATCTCCCGCGCCCTCGCGGGGTCGTCCTCGTCGAGGATCACGATGTCGCCGAGTCGCTCGTACGTCGGCTCGAAGCCGAGGACGTCCGCGGGCATCCGCTGGGGTTCGCGCTCGGGCACCTCGCGGCGGACGACCTCGAAGCGCTCGGGGACGGCCGACGGGTCGACGACGGGAACGTACAGGTGCCCCTCCGCGACGACGATTTCGCGACGCTGGTCGACGAGGTCCTCGTCGGCGAGCGACCGCCGGGCCGACTCGCCCGCCGACAGCGGGACGCGCACGCAGGGCACTTCCATACCGGGGCCACGACCCTGCCGGGAGTAAGCGTGACGCTTTCGCCGCGCCGTCTCTCGGTCGTCGGGGCCTTCGTCCCTCTCGGCGGGGCGATCACCCGCCGTCCGCGCGCGCGTCGGCCGCGCGCGCCCCCTCGACCGCGGCGGTCACGGCCCCGACGACCTCGTCCGGGCGCACCACGCGCGCCCGATCTCGAAGCCGCGCGTACGCGCGCTCGCCCGCCGCGCCGGCGTAGTTTCGACGCTCGAACGGTCGCCCCTCGACGAGCACGAGCGCGTCGCTCTCGGCCGCCGCGTCGAGGTTCGCGAGGTTCCCCTCCCCGATCTCCACGTCGGCGACGAGCGTCGCGTCGGCGGCCTCGATCCGGGCCTCGACCGCCTCGCGGGTCGCCGCGTCGACCGGGGCGAACGGCGCGACGGCGACGACGTCGAGTCCCAGTTGGCGGGCGGTCTCGGTGTCGGAGTCGCCCTCGTTGAGCGCGCCGACGGAGACGTCGAAGCCGGCGGCCGAAAGGAGGTAGAGGTGCCGCGCCGCGCTCGCGCCGCCGCCGACGACGTGCACCCGGCCGGCCGACTCGCCCCGTCGCTCGGGCAGCGCGGTGACGTAGACGGAGCCGGTCACCGGGTGGCGGGAGACGACCGCGTTCGCGCCGAACGCCCGCTCAAGCGTCGACTCGGTGAGCACCGACTCCGGCGATCCGACGGCGAGCGCCCGCCCGTCGCGCAACAGCAACAGCTCGTCGCAGTAGTGCGCGGCGAGGTTCAGGTCGTGGATCGCGGCGACGACCGTCTTCCCCTCCCCGACGAGCTCCCGAACGAGTTCGAGCGTGCGGACCTGGTGGGCGATGTCGAGGCTGGCTGTCGGCTCGTCGAGCAGCAACACCGGCGCGTCCTGCGCGAGCGCCCGCGCGAGCAGCACCCGCTGGCGCTCCCCGCCGCTGACGTCGGTGATCGGGCGATCGGCGAGCGCCGCGACCGCCGTCCGCGCCATCGCCCGCTCGACGGCGCGCTCGTCGACGGCGGTTCGACGGCCGAACCGCGAGACGTACGGCGTCCGACCCATCGCGACCGTCTCCCGGACGCCGAACGCGAACGACAGCGACGTGTCCTGCGGCACCGTCGCGACCAGCCGGCTCGCCCCCTTCGAGGGGAGTTCGTGGATCGGCTCTCCCCCGACGGCGACCGTCCCCTCGTCGGGCGTCAGCGCCCCAGAAATCGCCCGAAGCAGCGTGGTCTTGCCCGCTCCGTTCGGGCCGATGAGGCCGACGAACGTCCCGCGTCCGACGGTCGCGCTCACCCCGGAAAGCGCCTCGACGTCGCCGAGTCGAACGGTCACGCCGTCGACGACGACGGTCGGGTCGCCCGCCCGGCCGCCCCCCCGCGTCACAGCGCGTGCACCTCCCGGGTGCGAAGCAGGTACAGGAAGAAGGGCGCGCCGAGGGCGGCCGTGACGATACCCACCGGCAGTTCCGCGGTCCCCGACCGGGCGACGGTGTCGGCGGCGACGAGAAAGGACGCTCCGGCGAGCGCGCTCGTCGGGAGCAGGATTCGGTGATCCGGCCCGACGAGGAGCCGCATGACGTGCGGGACGACGAGGCCGACGAAGCCGATGACGCCGGAGACGGACACCGCCACGGCGGTGACGACGCTCGCGACCGCGAGCAGGACCCGCTTCGTCCGCTCGACCTCGATGCCGAGCCCCTGCGCGTCCTCCTCGCCGAGGAGCAGGACGTTCAGGTCGCGGGCGTACGCGAGGAGGACGAGGAAGAAAAGCGGCGCGAGCACCCCGGCCATCGCGACCTCGTCCCACGAGGCGTCGTCGAGGTGGCCCATGAGCCAGTAGACGACCTCCCGGATGCTCTCGCCGCTGTGCAAGAGCATGAACGAGATGACCGCCCCGAGGAACGTCTGCACCGCCACACCCGCGAGGAGCAGCGTCGCAACCGGCGTCCGGCCGTTCTCCGTCGCGAGGAGGTACACCCCGAACGCGGTGACGAGCGCCCCGAGGAACGCCGCGCCCTGCAGCCCCAGCCCGAACGGCACCGCGACCGGCGCGACGATCGACGCGACCGCGCCGACGGCCGCGCCCGAGGAGACGCCGATGATCGACGGATCCGCCATCGGGTTCCGGAAGAAGCCCTGCATCACGACGCCCGCGGCGGCGAGCGAGAAGCCGACGAGCGCCCCGAGCGCGATCCGCGGGAGCCGGAGCTTCATCACGATCACCTCGTGTGTGCTTTCGACGCCGTAGGAGAAGGGGTGGGCGAACGCCACGCCGAGACGCGGCACGGGAACGCTCGCGCCCGCGACCGGAACCCCGTGGGTCGAGACGCCGACGGACGCGGGCACGGCGACCGCGTTCAGGAGCACCTTCGCGACGACGGTCGGCCGGATCTCGACGGGCCCGACGCCCGCGCTCACGAGCACGACCAGCGCCAGCGCGACGAGCAACCCGGCTACCCACGCCCCCGTCCGCGTCCCCGTTCGCATGGTACTAAAGCCGACTTGCAGTAGGTAAGTACTTATTGGATTAGTGCGCCCTCATAGACCATGCGAACGCACGCAGCGGTTCTCACGGTGCTTCTCGTCGTGCTGTCCGTCGTCGGCGCGACGCCGGCGGGGGCAGCAGCGTCGGCGTCGGGTCCAGCGCAGGTAACGCAGGCCGAACAGTGCTCCTTCCCGTTCACCGCGACCGACGCGACCGGGACGGAGGTGACCGTCGAGGAGAAACCAGAGCGGGTGACGACGCTCATGCCGAGCGCCGCCCAGACGATGTGGGAGATCGGCGGGAAGGAACAGGTCGTGGGGACGACCCACTTCGCGCACTACCTCGACGGGGCGGACTCGCGGACGAACGTCTCGGCCTCGGGGATGGGCGTCAGCACCGAGGCCGTCGTCGGCACGAACCCCGACCTCGTGCTCGCGCCCGACGGCACCGACCCAGACACGGTGCGGGCGCTCCGCGACGCGGGCGTGACGGTCTTCCTGTTCGAGGAGACGACCTCCGTCGAGGACGTAGCTCGCGACACGACGCTCACCGGGAAGCTGACGGGCAACTGCGCCGGGGCCGCGGAGGCGAACGCGTGGATGGAGGCGAACGTCGACGCCGCCGCGGAGGCGACCGCCGACGCGGAGCGCACGCGCGCCATCTACCCCCTCGGCGGCGGGTTCGTCGTCGGCGACGAGACGTTCATCCACAACGTGATCGTCGCTTCCGGCGGCACCAACGTCGTCGCCGAAGCCGGCCTCTCGGGGTACCCGGAGATGAGCGACGAGACGGTCGTCGAACTCGAACCCGAGGTCGTCGTCGTCACTGACTACACCGGCCGCGCGATCGTCGAGTCGGAGCCGTACGCCAGCACGCCGGCGGGCGAGGAGAATCGGACCGTGATGATCGACCGGAACCTGTTGAACCAGCCCGCGCCGCGGAGCGTCGTCTTCGCCGTCCGGAACCTGACCGCCGGCTTCCACCCCGACGCCGCCGAGTCGGCCGACTGGACGGCCCGATCCGAGGTGCGGGTCGAGGGCGGGGCGGGGTCGGGAGGCTCCGAATCGGCCGAGGAGACCGACGCGAGCGGCGGGACGGCCGACGACGCCGGGGCGGACGGGGACGCCGGGACGGAGACGGGAACGCAGCTGCCCGGCCTCGGCGTCGTCGCGGCGGTCGTCGCGCTCGTGGCGACCGCGCTCTTGGCGCGGCGGCGCTGACTCCCCCGCGTCCCCGAGCCGGGACCACAACCGTATTACGGGCGGCCCGCGCGGATTTCGATATGATCGAGAACGTCATCTACCCCGCCTACGTCGACGCCGCGAAGACGCGGTCCGAGGGGCGGCGGGTCCCCCTGCGGGACGCCGTGGAGGAGCCGACGGTCGACGAGATCGCCCGCGCCGTCCAGCAGATCGGCTACGACGCGGTCATCGAGCGCGACAAGGCGTACTCCCGCGAGTGGGTGCCGCGCGGGCGGGTCGTCGTCCGCGGGGCGGAGGACGCGAGCAAGAACGACCTCGTGCAGGCGGTCGCCGCCTACGTGGGGATCCTCCGGGACTGATGCGGCGCGTCGGCACCGTCTCGAAGACGGCCCAGGGACTCGCCGTCGTCCGCTCCGCGGGCGACTCCCACCCCGACATCGGCACGCCCGTCGTCGACGAGTCGCTCTCGACCGTCGGCCGCGTCGTCGACGTGTTCGGTCCCGTCGACCGGCCGTACCTCGCGATCTCCCCGGCCGACGGTGTCCGCCTGACCGACCTCCTCGGGTCGAAGCTGTACGCGCGGTAGCGGTCGTCCCGCGCCCCGGCCCCGCGACGGCTCGCCTTCGCACGTCCGAACAACACAAGGGCCAAGCCGCCCCCGCGGCAACGCCCGGTATGGACTCTCGCGCGTACCGGGGCGGCGCGTTCGCCGCCCTCATCTTTCTGCTCGTCCAGCTCGGCGCGCTCGCGCTCGTGCCGACCTTCTTCGATCGGGGCTACCAGGCCGTCGAGGACCCCGCCGACCCGACGAACAGCCTCGTCTACGTCGGCGCGATCCTCCTCGCCACGGCGGTCATGCTCGCGGCGTTCAAGTACGACCTCGACCGGGTCGTCCGCGCGATCATCGTCTTCACGAGCGGCCTCCTGTCGTGGTACGTCTTCGGGGCGGTCGTGCCGAACGGCGTCCTCGCGCTCGCGCTGGCCGCGGGCGTCTCGCTCGCGCTCCTCGCGTACCCCGAGTGGTACGTGATCGACGCCGCCGGCGTGCTGATGGGCGCGGGCGCGGCCGGCCTCTTCGGCATCAGCTTCGGCCTCCTGCCCGCCATCGTGCTCCTCTCCGTCCTCGCGGTGTACGACGCGATCAGCGTCTACGGGACGGAGCACATGCTCGATCTCGCCTCCGGCGTGATGGACCTCCGCATCCCCGTCGTGCTCGTCGTCCCCCTGACGCTGTCGTACTCCCTCCTCGACGACGACTTTTCGGACGTGGCGGGGCGCGACGACTCGGACGCCGAAACGGGCGCGGCGGACGAGGAACGCGGCGCGGCCGACGGCGGGTCGCCGAACCGCGACGCCTTCTTCATCGGCCTCGGCGACGCCGTGATGCCCTCCGTGATGGTCGCGAGCGCGGCCTTCTTCTCCCCCGCGACGCCGCTCGGCGTCCCCGGCGTTCCGGCGTTGAACCTCCCGGCGCTCGCCTCGATGGCCGGGACGTTCGTCGGCCTCGCGATCCTCCTCCGGATGGTGATGAAGGGGCGCGCCCACGCCGGGCTGCCGCTCCTGAACGGCGGGGCGATCGGCGGGTACCTCCTCGGATCGACCCTCGCCGGCGTGTCGCTCGCGCGGGCGCTCGGTCTCGCGCCGTACCTCTGATCTCGCCGCCCTCTCACTCGCCGGCGTCCGCCGCGTCGCCCGCCCCGCGTCGGACCATCACGGCCATCCCCGTCTCGAAGTCGCCCATCGCCGCGGCGGACAGCTCCGCCCGTCCCACGCCGAGGAGGTCCCCGCGTTCGTGGACGACGGCCACTTCGTCTCCCGGCCGGACGGCGGGGTCGACCGCCCGGACGAACTTCGCGAAGACGTTCTTCCCGTCGCGGACGAACGGCTCGCTCTCCGACCCGACGACGACGCGGTTCGCAGGGTCGGCGAGCGCGTCGACGAGCCGCCGCCCGCCCGCGAGGCCGAGGGTGAACCGCCCGTCGACCGCGTACGTGACGAGGCGGTCGTCGCCCGCGCGGACCTGCCGGGGTCGGCCGCTCGTCGACCGACTCACGGAGAGCGAGTCGGCCTCCGAGGGCGGAAACAGCGCCGCGCCCGCGCCGCGTCCGAACTGGTAGTCCGCGACCGTCCGCAGCGAGGCGAGGTCCTCCGTGTCGCTCATGCGTCGCCATCGCCGGCGGTGCGGGAAAGCGCTTCGACTGCGCGCGGCGGCGAGCACGAGGACGACGACCGAACCAAACTCCGAACGCGCGACCGTCCGTTTGCGAAGACTATTGCCGACCGACTGCGACCTCGTCGCCATGTCCGCCATCGGGTCCCTTCGAACCGCGGTCCGGACGCTCCGTCGAACGCCCCTCCTCTTCGGCGTCGCGTTCGCGTACGGTCTCGCGCTCCTCCCGCAGACCGCACTCCAGTTTCTCGGCGTTCCGCTCGCCTCCGTCGCGTTGCAGGCGGCGGCGTTCTTCGTCGGTCCGTTCGCGCTCGCGGGCGTCGTCGGTCTGGCCGCGAACGCCCTCGACGGGGCTCCGGTCGGGGTCGGCTCGTTCGTCCGTTCGGGCAAGGAAAACTACGTCCGGGTGTTGCTCGGGACGATCCTGGAGACGGCGATCGTCCTCGTCTTCGTCGCGGCGTTCGTCTTCGGAACGATCGTCGTCGGGGTCGCCGCCGTCGGCTCCGGGGCCGGGGCCGAGGCGGTCCTCCCCTCGGTGCTGGCCGTCGCGCTCCTCGCGGGAGTCCCGTACCTGGTCGTGGCGTTTTTCATCCAGTTCTTCCCGGTCGCGATCGTCGTCGACGACGCCGGCGTGTCGGACGCCTTCGCGCGGAGCTATCAGTTGGTCCGCGCCAACCTCCGCAGCGCGCTCGGCTACTCGATCGTCGCACACGGCGTCTCGCTCCTGCTGAGCGCCCCCGTCGTCGCGTACGTCGTCTACCGATCCCTCGACGGGTTCGCCGGGATCGGCGCGGACGCCGCGGCGGGGTCGGGCGCGGGTCCCGTCCCCGGAATGGTTCGGACGGCCCTTTCGCCGCCGGAGGTCGCCGCCGTCTCCGTCGCGTCGCTGGCGGCGACGACCGCGACGTTCGCATTCTTGCACACCTACGCCGTGGCGTTCTTCACGGAGACGGATCGGTCGAGTCCGAACCGAGTGCGGCCCCGAGCGGGGAGACGCTACAGGTAGCCGTGCTCCGCGAGGCGGTCGATCGCCTCCTCTAGCCGCTCCGTGCTGGCCGCGTAGGAGATCCGCGCGTAGCCGGGCGCGCCGAAAGCGCTACCGGGGACCGTCGCGACCTTCGCGTCCTGGATCGCGCCCTCGCACCACGCCTGATCGTCGGCGTCGGGGGCCTCCCCCGCCGGCAGCATCACGTAGAACGCCCCGTCGGGGACCGCCACGTCGACGCCGCGCTCGTCGAGGCGGTCGACGAGCATGTCGCGACGCTCGCGGAACGCTTCGACCATCTGGTTTACCGCGGTGTCGGTGTTCCGCAGCGCCTCGACCCCCGCGCGCTGGACGAAGTTGACCGCGCAGGAGACCGAGTGCGAGTGGAGCTTGCCCGCCTGCGAGACGAGTTCCTCGGGGGCGCAGAGGTAGCCGAGCCGCCAGCCGGTCATCGAGTACGCCTTCGAGAAGCCGTTTATCGTCACGGTTCTGTCGCCCATGCCGTCGAGCGACGCGAGGCTCGTCTGCTCGGTCCCGTAGGTGATCTCGTCGTAGATCTCGTCGGAGATGACGACGAAGTCGTGTTCGATCGCGAGGTCGCGGACGCCCTCCATCGCCGCCTCGGAGTAGACCGCGCCGGTCGGGTTGCTCGGCGAGTTGACGATCAGCAGCTTCGTCTCGTCGGACACCGCCTCGGCGAGGTCGTCGAGAGCGGGCTCCAGCTGGAAGTCGTAGGGTGCGAGGTCGACGCGGTTCAGGCTGCCGCCCGCGAGCTTCACCATCGCCTCGTAGGAGACCCACGCCGGGTCGAGGAGGACGACCTCTTCGTCCGCTTCGATCAGCGTCTGCACCGTCTCGTAGAGCGCCTGCTTCGCGCCCGGCGTGACGATGAGGTTCTCGGGGCCGCAGTCGACGCCGTCCGCGGTCAGCTTCTCGACGATGGCCTCCTTGAGTTCCGGGACGCCGTTCGACGGCGCGTAGCCGGTGTGGCCCGCCTCCATCGCCTTCTCGGCCGCGTCGATCACGTTCTCCGGGGTCGGAAAGTCGGGCTCGCCGACCGAGAGGTCGACGACGTCCTCCCCTTGCGCCTCCAGTTCGCTCGCGAGGTTGCTGATCGCCAGCGTCGCGCTCGGTTCGACCCGGCCGACGCGCGCCGCGAATTCTCCGTGCTTCATGCCAGTACGTCCACCATCTCGACCGCGGCGTTTACCGCTTCCGCTCCTTTGTCGACGCGCTCTCGCGCCTCCGCGCCGCTCATCCCCGGGCCGCTCACGCCGAAGGTGACGGGCTTGTCGCGCTCTAAGCTCACCGTCGTGAGCGCCCGCGCCGCGGCGTCGGCGATGACCCTGTCGTGGTCGGTGTCCCCGGAGACGATCGCGCCGACGACGACGACGGCTTCGACGTCCCGTCGGCGCGCGAGGCGGTCCGCGGCCAGCGGCGCGTCGTACGATCCCGGGACGCGGATCGTCTCGACGATCTCCGCGTCCCGCTTTTCGGCCGCCTCGCGGGCGGCCTCCTCCATTGGTTCGGTGACTGACGAGTTAAAGCGCGCCACCACCAGACCGAGTGAAACCATGTGCGACGGGTTCGCGCAGGCGGTAAAAGAGTTGTCCGTTCTCGAAAGCGAGACGGCCCAGCGCCGCCGAGGACGAAGGACCTATAGCGCGTCGGAGGATCCATCGAACCGAGGAGAATGACCGATATTCATCCGCACCAGCGCGTCGCCGTTCTGGCGGACGCGCAGAACCTCTATCACACGGCCCAGAGCATCTACTCGCAGAACATCGACTACGCTTCTCTCCTCGAAAAGAGCGTCCAGGGGCGCGAGCTCACCCGGGCGATCGCCTACGTCATCCGGGCGGACGCGCCCGACGAGGAGCGCTTTTTCGACGCGCTCGTCGACATCGGCTTCGAGACGAAGATCAAGGACATAAAGACGTTCGGCGACGGCTCGAAGAAGGCCGACTGGGACGTCGGGATGAGCCTCGACGCCGTCACGCTCGCGAGCCACGTCGACACGATCGTCCTCTGTACGGGCGACGGGGACTTCTCGCGGCTCTGCTCGCACCTGCGCCACGAGGGCGTCCGGGTCGAGGTGGTCGCGTTCCGCAGTTCGACCGCCGAGGAGCTCATCGAGGCGGCCGACTCGTTCGTCGACATGGCGGAGCGCGAGGAGACGTTCCTGCTGTGAGGTGACGCAGGTCCGGTCTGGGTGACCCGGTCGGGGTGACTCGGCCGACGCTCGCACGGGGCGCGATCGCGGTGAGCAGTTATCCGCCTCGCGCGAGAAGTCTCCACCCGTGATCTCGGGCTCCGACCTCACTGATCTGGCGCTCTCGTCCGTCCGGCGGTTCGGCTACCTCGCGATCTTCGTCTTCTCGTTTCTCGAGACCTCGATGCTGTTTCCCTTCCTGCCGAGCGAGGTCGTCGTCCCCTTCGCCGCCGCGGTGCTCGTCGACGGGCCGCTCTCGTTCGCCGCGTTCGTGTTCGCCACCGCGACCGGGGCGACGCTCGGGAGCCTGTTCGCGTACTACGTCGTCGGCCGCGGCGGCCACCGGGCGTTCGACGACTACGGCGGCGCGCTCCGCGTCTCCGCCCGGGACCTCGACAGGGGGCGGCGGTGGTTCCGACGGTGGGGCGAAAGCTCGGTGCTCTGGGGGCGGCTGTTCCCGATCCTCCGCTCCGTCATCTCGATCCCCGCCGGCTTCGCCGGAATGGCCCCCGGAAAGTTCGCGCTCTACTCCTTCGTCGGAAGCGCGCTGTTCAACGCCGGCGTCGCCGCCGCGGTGTACTACGGCAAACAGCAGCCGGCCTACGATCTCGCCCTCGCGTGGCTCCGACGGGGGTTCCGACTGGGCGTCGACGCCGCGACCTCGAACCCGCTCGCCGTCGCGATTCTCCTCGCCCTCCTCGCCCTGCTCGCGGCGCTTCTCGTCGCGGCGCTTCGACTCACCCGCCGACTGGGCGTCGGTTCTAGCGACTCGTCCGGTCCGGACGGTCCCGAGTGATCCCGGGATCGCTCGGTCGCTCGATCGCAACGCATCGTTTTTCGGGGACGTCTTCACCGACGTCTCCGGCGACGTCCAGCCGCGCGCCACAGTCGCCCCGCGGCGAGAGTTTTTATCCGAGGACGGCGACAGGTGCTGATAATGCACGTTCGGGACCTCCCGCTCCCCGACGAGGTCGTCTCCCACTACGAGGCGCGGGGGATCGAAACGCTGTATCCGCCGCAGGTCGCCGCCGTGGAGGCCGGCGTCGCCGACGGGAGCCGGCTCGTCGCGGCGCTGCCGACCGCCAGCGGAAAGACCCTCGTCGCCGAGCTCGCGATGCTCACGGCGGGCGGTCCCGGGCTCTACATCGTCCCGCTTCGGGCGCTCGCGCGGGAGAAGTACGAGACGTTCGCCGCGCTGCCGGGGGTGAGCGTCGGCATCTCCACCGGCGACTACGACTCGGCGGCGGAGGATCTCGGCGAGCACGACGTCGTCGTCGCCACGAGCGAGAAGGTCGACTCGGCCATCCGAAACGGCGCGTCGTGGGTGTCGGAACTCGCGTCCGTCGTCGTCGACGAGGTCCACCTCCTCGGCGCGGAGGGGCGCGGCCCGACGCTCGAAGTGACGCTCGCGAACCTCCAGCGGCGCGCGCCCGGCGTCCAGATCGTCGCGCTCTCGGCCACCGTCGACAACCCCGAGGACATCGCCGACTGGCTGGACGCCGAACTCGTGCGGACGCGGTGGCGGCCGGTCGACCTCCGGACCGGCGTCTACGCGGACGGGACCGTCGAGTTCGACGACGGGGGGACGCTCGCGGTCGACGTCCGCGCGGGAGCTTCCGGGGCCGACGGAGCCCACGGGGCCGACGCGGTGGACGCGGTCGACGCGGACGGCGGGGGCCTCCCGGAGAGCGCCGACGCGGACACGGAGGCGACGGTGGCGCTCGTCGCCGACGCGGTGGCGAACGGCGGGCAGTGTCTGGCGTTCGTCCGGTCGCGCCGCGAAGCGGAGTCGCTGGCGGAGCGTCTCGCGCTTGACGGATTCGGTTCCGCGCCGGGCGTCGCCGACGAGATCGAGGGCCTCGACGGCACCGTCACCGGCCGCCGGCTCGCCGACTGCGTCCGGTCGGGCGTCGCGTTCCACCACGCGGGGCTCCGGAGCGACCACCGCGCGGCCGTCGAAACGGGGTTCCGCGAGCGACGCCTCGCCGTCATCTGCGCGACGCCGACGCTCGCTGCGGGCGTGAACGTCCCCGCGCGCCGGGTCGTCATCCGCGACCAGAAGCGCTACACGGGCTCCGAGATGGCCTTTCTCCCCGTGCTGGAGGTCCACCAGATGTGCGGCCGCGCGGGCCGGCCGGGCCTCGACCCCTACGGCGAAGCGGTGCTCGTCGGCGACGAGCGGACGAAGCCGGAACTGGTCGAACGGTACGTCAGGGCCGACCCCGAGGCGGTGGAGTCGAAGCTCGCCGACAGAACGGCGCTTCGGACGCACGTCCTCTCCATCGTCGCGACTGGCTTCGCCGACTCCTTCGGGGGCGTCCTCGACGTGCTCGGTGCGACGTTCTACGCCCACCAGACGCCGGAGGGCGACCTCTCCGGCATCGTCGCGGAGGTGGTCGACGAACTCGTCGACATGGGGATGATCACGACCGACCGGAGCCTCGCGGCGACGGATCTCGGCGCGCAGGTCTCAAAGCAGTACGTGACGCCCGAAAGCGGCGCGCACATCGTCGACGGGTTGCGGACGGCCGCCCGGATGGATCGGCCGACCGAGCTGACGGCGCTGGAGATCGTCTGCGGATCCCCGGATATGCAGGACACGTACCTCGGGAACCGCGAGCGGGCCGCGATCTACCAGTTCGCGCGGACGCGCTCGGCGGAGTTCACGACCGACATGGGCGACGCCGCCGACTTCGAGCGGTGGCTGGAGACGGTCAAGACGGCCCGCATCCTCCTGGAGTGGTGCGAAGGGCAGACGATCGAATCCATCGTCGAAACCTACCGCATCGGCCCCGGCGACCTCGAATCCCGGATCGAACGCGCCGAGTGGCTGCTCGGCGCGGCCGAGGCGCTAGCGGACCTGCTCGACGTGTCGTTCCCGGCGCTCTCGGCCGCGCGCGCTCACCTGTGAACGCGGCGAGCTCCGGCCGCCGCGTCGCCGCGTCGCTTCGCTCCGCCTCGTTCAGCTCTCTCGACCGGCGTAGCGATCGACGAGCGCCACGAGCGCGTCTTTCCCCTGCACGCCGACGATCCGCTCGACCGGTCGACCGGCCGCGAAAAGCACCATCGTCGGGACGCTCCGCACGCCGTACTCCTCCGCGAGAGCGCGTCGCGCGTCGATGTCCACCTTCGCGACCGCCGCGGGCGTGTCGCGGGCCACCGCCGAGACGATCGGTTCGAGCGTCCGACACGGGCCGCACCAGTCGGCGTAGAAGTCGACGAGGACGGTTTCGTTGGCTTCGAGGAGTTCCGCGAAGTGTTCGGGGCTCCGAACGTGGATCGGTTCGGCGGGCGAGGCGGTCGGACCGTCGACGGCGCGTCCGCGCAGGCGCTCTTCCAACCGTTCTCGCTTACGGCGTCGGATCTCCGCCAGTTCGTCCGAGTCGCTCATGCGCGGCCGATACGGGGCCGGGGAGCTTAGCCTCGCCGCCTTCCCGGACCGCCGCTTCCGTCGCTCCTCCCTACGTCTTCCGGTCCCGTGTTCCGGTCGCTTCGCCGTCTCCGGCGGCCTCGACCTCGGTCGGTCAGTCCGCGTACAGCGAGTACGTGATCACGGCGAATCCGAGGAGCGTCAAGAGCGCGTCGAGGAGGATGCTGACGTCCATCGGGATGTGGAGCACCTGATCCGTGAGCCCGCCGACGAACGCGCCGAGGGTGACGACGCCGAACCCGATCGCGAGCGCGCGGAGCGCCCGCGCACCGGTCCGCCGGTAGGCTTTCCAGCTGAAGTACGTGATCAGTCCGCCGAGGATCAAGATTCCCGTCTTCACCGCGATGATGGCGGTGCCGACGAGCGTCGACGATCCGTGGACCATCTTACGTCTCCCTCCTGACTTCGGCCCACAGCGCGGCCAGCCGCTCGTCAGGACCGCGCTCGCGCGGTTCGATCGCCACCGTGAGGTCGCGGTCGTCGGTCAGCGTCACGACGACCGATCGAAACCCGACGTCGTACCGCGTCGTGTGGTGGCCGTCGCTTCGGATCTCCGTCCGCTCGGCGAGCAGCGACGCGTCGGTCAAAAGTTCGAGCTTCCGGTAGGTCGTCGATAGCGGGATGTCGCAGCGTTCCGAGAGTTCACTTGCCGTCATTGGTTCCGAGAGACTCTTTATGATCGTCCTTGCGGCCGGATCGTCGAGCGCGTCGAGAACGGTCTCGAGGCCCGCCCCGTCTCGTGAGTGCCGGTCGCGCACCATCGGTTGATACCAGTCTGTCCCCCGATATAAGTACCCCCGATCGTCGTTCACTGGCGGTCGTACGCGCCCTCCCGTCGCAGCTCGCCGCTTCGTCGCAGCACCACGGGCGTCCGGCAGACGCCGGGTGCGCCCGTCGCCTGCGGTATCGCGCAGTTGTTACAGCTCTCGCAGACGGCGACGGCGTCGGAACTCGGGTCGCGGTCGAGCAACCGCGCCGGAAGCCGCGGCTCGGCGTAAAAGGGTCGCGCCATCCCCGCGGCGTCGCAGGCCTGCTCCGCGTCCGACGCCGTATCGCCGAGCAGGCGGTCGATCTCGTCGCGGCTCCTGATCCCGCCCTCGGCCAACACCGGCACGTCGACCGCCCGCCGCACCGCGCGGCACAGGTCGGCGTTCCACGCCGGTTCGAAGCCGTACCGCCACGATTCGATCCGGGTGCCCATCGCGACCAGTCGCGCCCGAAGCCGACCGCCGAACGCCTCGGCGTACCCCTCCCGGAACCGCTCGTCGCGCCAGGCGCGGGCGGGGTGCGCCCCGCGGACGACGCTCATGTCCCAGAACACCGAGGCCCGGACGGGGACGAGCGCGTCGTAGCCGACGTCCGCGAGGCGACGGCAGATCTCGACGGCGTCGACGGCCGAGAGGCGACGCCGGACGAACGGCGGCGCCTCGGTCTCGGCCGGCACCTTCGAGAGGAGCGGCACGTCGCCGGCCCGCTCGCGGATCTCGTCGTGGACGACCTCCAGAAAGCGGACGCCGTCGCCGAACTCGTCCGTCCGGCGGTTGTAGTACGGTGAGAGGAACTGTTGGACGATTCCCATGTTCGCGCCGGCGAGGTGGATCGCGTCGTAGCCGGCGTCGACCGCGTAGGCGGCCGATCGGCCGAAGTCGGCCGCGAGCCCGTACACCTCCGCCGTCGACAGGACGTGCGGATCGTACGAGAGGACGCCGCACCGATCGAGGAGCCGAAAGAACGCAGGCGGTCGGGAGACGGCGAGTTGCCGGAGGCCGGGGTGTGCGGCCCGGTAGCCGGCGTGCCACGTCTCCATGCTCCTGAGGCCGCCGTGTTCGAGCTGGATCGCGATGGCCGCGCCGTGGTCGTGGATCCGGTCCGTGAGCCGGGAGAGTCTGGCGACGAACGCGGGATCGTGGACCCGCGTCATGTTCGGGGCGGCGCAGCCGCCTTCCCCGCGGACGATCGTCGCCCCCTGACAGACGAGACCCGCGCCCGCCGCCGCGGCCGGTTCGAGGTCGGCGATCAGCGCGTCGACCGCGCCGTCGCCGTTGCCGGCGCACTCGAGCAGCGGCGCGCGGTAGAGCCGGTTTCGAATCCGGACGCCGCCGACGTCAAGGGGGTCCGACAGGCGTGGCATGGTCGAACGTCGCGTTCGGCAGACAAAGGTGCTCGCGTCGACGAGGTCGGTTTCGCGTCCTCCCGGCAGAATCGGTCCATAAACTAATCATCGCGATATATAATGTCAAGGTGACGTTCCGAAAGCGTCCGCTCCGTCCGTCGCTACTCCTGTGATCGAGGACGTGGCACGCTCGTTCGCGGAACGTCGCGTCGAAGAGGGGACGTCCCGGGCCGCGGAGGGCGTGGACTGCGCGGCGTCAACGACGGATCCGCGTCCGCTCTTCGAGCCGCTTTTCGAACCACTGCCACTCGCGGGTGAACTGCCCCGATTCCTTCAGGTCCCACACGTCCGCGTCGGAGACGATCTGACCGAGGCGGTACGACTGGAGCATGTTCACCATCCAGACGACGAGGCTGATCCCGAGGAGGAACGCCCCGACCGTCGACGCCTGCTGTAGCCCGACGAACTCCACCGGGTACGTCGCGGACCGACGCGGGAGACCGAACTGGCCGATCAAAAGCAACGGGAAGAAGGTGATCGGAACGCCGACGATGCTCATGAGCGCGTGGATGCGCGCGAGCGTCTGATCGTACATCCGGCCGGTGAGCAGCGGGAACCAGTAGTAGTTGGCGGCGAACATCGCAAAGGCGATGATGCCGACGACGATGAAGTGGAAGTGACCCACCACGTAGTAGGTGTCGTGGAGTACGAGGTCGACCGGGATCGACGCCAGAAAGATCCCCGTCACGCCCCCGACGATGAACAGCCCGATCCCACCCACGCAGAACAAGAGCGGGGCGTCGAGTCGAGGCCGACCGCCCCAGAGGGTGGCCATCCAGTTGAACACTTTGACGGCGCTCGGGATGGCGATCGCGATCGAGACGGCCATGAAGCTGGCGCGGAGGCGGGGATCGATGCCGGTGGCGAACATGTGGTGGGCCCAGACGCCGAACGACAGCACCCCGATCGCCAGCGTCGAGTACACCACGAACTTGAAGCCGAACAGCCGTCGTCCCGCGAACTTCGGCAGGATCAGGCTGATCAGGCCGGCGGCAGGGAGAAAGAGGATGTAGACCTCGGGGTGGCCGAAGAACCAGAACAGGTGCTGCCAGAGGATGGGCGAGCCGCCCTCGACCGCGAAGAACGTCGTTCCGAAATTCCGGTCCAGGAGCAGCATGAGCAGCGCGCTGCCGAGCACGGGAAACGCGAACACGATGATGCCGCTCGTCGTGAGCATCGTCCACGTGAAGATGTCGACGTCCGCCCACGTGGTGTCCGAGTCGCGTTCCGTGAAGACGGTCACGATGATGTTGATCGCGGCCATCAGCGTCGCCAATCCGCTCAGGTGTAACCCGAGCAGCATGAAGTCGATCTGGGGGTTCGCCATCTGCGCCGACAGCGGCGTGTACATCGTCCAACCGAGCCCCGGCGGCGGGAAGGCGAACAGGACGTCCAGCGGAAGCCCGACGGCGGCGAGCACCTTCCCGAGCATCTCCGTGATGAGCCCGCCGCGGGCGAGGAGAAGCGACGGTGGGAGGAGCCAGAAGGCGATGGCGTTGATGCGGGGGAAGGCCATGTCGTCCGCGCCGACGAGGATCGGCACGAAGTAGTTCGCGAGCCCCGTGAACACCGGCGTCACGAAGAAAAACAACATGGTGATCCCGTGCAGCGTGAACACGGCGTTGTACGTCTCCGCGTTCCACACGTCGGTCGTGGGCGTAAACAGCTCCGCCCGGATCATCATCCCGTCGGTCGCGCCCCACAGCCCGGCGGCGATGCCGAAGATGATGTAGAGGACGCCGATGTCCTTGTGGTCGACGGTGGTGAGCCAGCGGAAGACGCCGGCGGGTTTTTCGGTCTCGAAGATCGATCCGGGGAGGTAGCCGCCGTCGGAGGCGACGTCGTCGGCCGCGCCGCCGCGGTGGATCGCGACGGCCGCGAGGACGCAAAGCAACGCCGTGACGACGAGGAGTCCGGAGAGCAGCTCCATTACGAACGCCTCCTCCCGTCGGTCGGAGTTCGGAGAAACGCGTTTCGAGGGGACACGTCCGTCCCGTAGGACCGAAAGCGCAAATACCTACACTCTCGACGGCCCTACTGACTGTTTTTGATCTCGAACAGTCTCGCGTGTCGGGCCGGTTCGAGGGTGGCAGCTCCGCTTCGATTCGCCGCCCGCGTTACGGTGACGCGCGCTCGTGCGCGAGCAGCCGCGCCTTCAGATCGAGGGCGCGCTCGCCGCCGGCGGAGAAGCCGCCGAGCGAGTCGCTGCCGACGATCCGGTGACAGGGAACGACGAGCGGCACCGGGTTTCGACCGCAGGCCTGCCCGACCGCAACCGCGGCGGTGTCGAGTTCCGCCGCGACGTCGCCGTAGGTCCGCGTCTCGCCGTACGGGATCCGGCGCATTCGATCCATCACGTCGCCCGTCAGCCCCTCCGGAACGGTCACGGTGAGGTCGAACGCGGTCAGGTCGCCGCGCTCGTACGCCGCGACCTGGCGTCGGATCTCCGCCGGGGATTCCGCGACCGCGGTCTCGTCGAGTTCGACCTCGACGCCGAACACCTCGACGTTCATCCGATCCCGCCCCCGTCGTACGCCCGCCAGAGGTACAGACAGGCGACGCTCCGGTGGGGCCGCCACGCCTCCGCGCGGTCGACCATCTCCTCGCGGGTGAGCTCGTCGCCGAAGAGGTGGCGCATGCCGTTTCTGACGCCGAGATCCTCGACCGGGAAGACGTCCTCGCGCCCGAGCGCGAACATGAGGAACATCTTCGCCGTCCACGTACCGACGCCGCGGATCTCGGTCAGTTCGGCGACGACCTCCTCATCGGTCATTTCGACGAACGTCTCGCGCGTCAGATCACCCTCGACGAACGCCCGGGCCACGTTCTGTACGTACTCGACCTTCTGCGCGGAGAGACCGACCGCCGCGAGATCGTCCTCGTCGGCCCGGAGGAGCGTCTCGGGCGCGATCTCGAACCGGTCGAACAGTCGCTCGCGGATCGCGGCCGCCGAGGCGGTCGAAATCTGCTGGTTGACGATCGAGACGACGAGTCGCTCGAACGGGTCTGCCGCCGGTTCGAGTTCGAGCGGTCCGTGTCGCTCGACGAGCGCCGCAATTTCGGGATCCTCTCTGAGTGCCTGCATCGACTGTTCGGACGGAGGGTCTCCGGCGACAAAACCGTGTGCCAAGCGGGGCGGAAGTGAACGACCGCCCGTCTTCGCTCACTGCGTGTGCGCCGTTTCGCCGGCGACGGTTCAAATCACCTCGTCGGCGACTCGCCGGATCGCTTCGAACTGCTCGTCGTTGTACGCGATGAACCGCACGTCTTCGAGCGAGCGCGGCTCGAAGTCCCGGATCGACTCGCAGACGATGCGCGCACCCTCCTCCAGCGGGAACCCCGCAACCCCGCACCCGAGCGCGGGGACGACGAGCGATCGACAGCCGCGCTCGTCGGCGGCCGCGAGCGCGTTGCGCGTCGCGTCGCGAATGCTCTCCGCCGTCGCCCTCCCGTCGCCGCCGTGCGGCATGGCCGCGGCGTGGACGACGTACTCGGCGTCGAGGTCGTAGGCGTCCGTGACCGCCGCCTCGCCCAGGTCGACCGGCCCCTTCCCCATCGCTTCCTCGTTTATCTGCCCGCCCGCGGCGCGGCGGAGCGCGCCCGCGACGCCGGATCCCATTCGAAGGCTCGTCCCCGCGGCGTTGACGAGCGCGTCGGCCTCCTGTTCGGCGATGTCTCCCCGGACGACGGCGAATTTCATATCGCGCCATTCGGTTTCAGATCAAAAAAGCGTGGGTGGTCGCCCGCGTGGCCTCACCCCCACGGCGAATGCCGTTCGGTCGTCTCACCCTCGCGACGACCGTCGCTCGGTCGTCTCACCCGCCGCGTTCGTCGTCCGCGGGATCGTGACGCTCGTACCACGCCGTGATCTCTTCCAGCCGGTGGACCGCGCGATCCGGCGCGCCGACGTCGTGGCGCTCGTCGGGGTAGACGACGAGTTTCGCGTCGACGCCCCGTTTTTTCGCGCTGACGTACAGCTGCTCGGACTGCGAGGGCGGACAGCGCCAGTCCTCCCCGCCGGCCATCACGAGGAGCGGCGTGTCGACGTTCCCGACGTCGGTGATGCTCGACGCGGCGCGGAACGCGTCGCCGTCCTCCCACGGGAGGCCGAACTCGGACTCGGTCCAGACGTGGCTGTCGTCGGTGCCGAATGCCGATCGGAGGTCGTAGATGCCGTGCTCCGGCGCGGCGGCGGTGAGCAGATCCGTCTGCGTGACGAGGTACCCCTGCGCGATGCCGCCGTAGGAGAACCCGTAGCCGAACACGCGATCGGGGTCGGCCCACCCGCGGTCGACCAGATCCTCCACCCCGGCGACGATGTCCTCGACTTCGGCGGTGCCCCACCGGCCCCAGAGTTCTTCGGCGAACGCGCGCCCGTACGAGGAGCTCCCGCGGTAGTTCGGTCGGAAGATCGCGTACCCGCGGCTCGCAAGCGCGGCGTGCGCGAAGTCGAAGACCGGTTCGTCGTAGGAGATCGGGCCGCCGTGGATCGCGACGACGAGCGGGAGCGGATCGGACTCGTCCGGGTCGACGTCGGCGGGGTGGTAGAACAGCCCGCCGACGTCCCACCCCGAGCTTTCGAAGGTGACGCGCCGACACTCGGGCATCGAGCGATCGTCGAGAAAACGATCGTTGACGGCCGAGAGACGGCGGAGCGACGCCGGATCGCTCTCCGCCTTCAGGTCGGCCGCGTCGATCGCGAAGACGTCCGTTCCCTCGCTCGGGTGAGAGAACGCGAACGCCGCGGTTCCCCCGGCGAGGTCGAACCCCTGGATAGCGCGGTCGTCGCCCTGCGCGCCGAAGACGCGTTCGACTCGGCCGTCGGTCCCGGCGCGGACGAGGCGGCTGCGACCCTCGTCGGCGACGAGCGCGTAGATCGCGTCGGCGGCCCACGCCGGCTCGGCACCTCTCGCCAGCGTCCGGTCGAGCTCCTCCGTGAGCGGCTCGAACTCGCCGTCTTCGTGGAGGTACACCTGCGACGGGACGCACCAGTTCTCGGGGTCGCGCCCGAGAAACGCCAGCCGCCGGCCGTCGGGGCTCCACCGCGGCGCCCAGATCGTGAGCGTCGAGTCGGTGAGCTTCGTCAGGTCGCTCCCGTCCGGTTCGATCGCGTAGAGGTCGCGGACGAGCGTGTCGTCCGGGTTCTCGACGCGACAGGAGGTGAAGGCGATGCGGCCGTCCGGCCCCCAGACCGGGTCCATCCCATAGACCGACTGGAACGCGCCGCCGCCGTGGGCGCCGTCGAGACGCGTCTCCGCGCCCGATTCGAGGTCGACGACGAAGAGGTACGTCTCCACCGTGTCGAGCCACCCCGCGCCGTCGACCTTGTGCTGCAGGCGCTCGGTCTCGATCGGCCCGCCGTCGCGGCGCGACCGCAGGTACGCTCGCTCCTCGTCGGTCGGGTCGCGCGCGGCGATCACGAGGCGGTCGCCGTCCGGCCCCCAGTCGAATCCGCTCACGCCCTCCTCGCGGTCCGTCACCTGCCGGGCGTCGCCGCCGAGGCGCAGATCGAACAGCCAGAGCTGCGTCTTCGGCTCCCCGTCGTCCGCGTCGTCGGTGCTCTCGTCGTCCCCCGCGCTCTCGGCCTCGTCGCGGTCGTTTTCGTCGCCCTCGCTCGCCTCTTCGTCACCGCGGTCTTCGTCGCTCCGGTCGTCTCGACCGACCCGCCGCTCGACGTCCTCCTCGCGGGCGGCGAGAAAGGCGAGGCGATCGCCGTCTGGGCTCCACTTCGGGGCGCTCGCGTCCGGCACGCGGGTGAGTCGGTGCGGGTCGCGACCGCCGTCGGCGGGGACGACGAACAGCGAGGCGACGTACTCGTCCTCGTCGGCGTCCGCCTCGACGGCGCAGAATGCGACCCGTTCCCCGTCGGGCGAGAGCGCGATCTCGGTGATCCGCGAGAGGTCGTACAGCGCGTCGAGCGGGATCGGTTCGGGCATGGTGTCCGGTGCGGGCGCGGCGCGAAATAACTTACCGCGCGGAGCGCGCCGCCGTCGCGTTTCCCTTCGAGGGCGCTCGGCCGCTCCGCGTGGTCATCGGTCGCGTCCGAACGCCTCATGTGCGAGCGCCGACTTCCGTCCCTCATGAACGATCGGATCCCCGTTCGGCGGCTGGCCGACGTCGCGGTCGAGGCCGCCCGGGCCGGGGGGACGTTCCTCGCCGCCGAGTTCCGGAACGGCGAGGTGGAGGCGACGTACGGCACCGACGACGTGAAGGCCGCGGTCGACCGGGACGCCGAACGGCGCGTCGTGCGGACGATTCGCGAGGCGTTCCCCGACCACGCCTACCACGGCGAGGAGTCGGGGCGGAACGGCGACCACGAGTACCGCTGGGTCGTCGACCCGCTCGACGGCACGAACAACTTCGCCAGCGGCCTGCCCTCCTTCGCGACGGCCGTCGCGGCGCTCCGGGACGGAGAGCCCGTCGCGAGCGCGATCCACGAACCGCTGCCGGGGACGACGTACCGGGCGGAGGTCGGCGGGGGCGCGACCGCGAACGGCGAACCGATCGCCGCCGACAGCGACCTGCCGCTCGACCGCGGTACCGTCTCGTTGGTCGTCGGCCTCTCGGCGATCCGCGACCCCGAGCGGCGCGCGGCGGCGGCGCGCATCGAGGACGCGCTCTCGACGCGGTGCAAGCGGGTGCTCCAGACGTGGTCCCCCTGCGTCGACTGGGGGCTCGTCGCCCGCGGATCGCTGGAGGGAATCGTCTGCTACCACCCCGACGTCTACGAACAGTACGCCGGCGAACTCCTCGCCGCCGAGGCGGGCGTCGAATCCGAGGCGCGCGACGGCGTGTACGTCGGCGCGAGCGCCGCCGACGTCGTCGACGCGCTGTGGGACGCGGTCGAGGCGGCGTGAGCGGTCGAAGGAGCGCGATCCCTGACCGGATTCGCCGCCGCCGTCGGCGGTAAGGGAAAGTACGTGACGGACGTAGCGATCGGCATGCTCGATCGCGCGCTCGTCTCGATGACGTGGCGGGACGTCCGCTTCGCCCACTGGCGGGTCTCCCCCGAAGCGATCCGCCCGCACCTGCCCGACGCCCTCGTCGCGGCCACGTACGACGGCGACGCGTGGCTCAGCGTCGTCGCGCTCGTCATGACGGACGTCCGCCCGCGTGGATCGCCGATCGGACGAACGTTCCCGCAGGTCAACCTCCGGACGTACGTCGAACCGCGGTCCGGCGGGGAGCGCGGCCTGTACTTTCTCAGCCTCGACGCGGGCGATCCGATCGGCGCGGCGGTCGTCCGCCGGTCGTTCTCGCTCCCCTGCTACGCCGCCGAGTCGCGCGCGGTTCGGCTCGACGACGCCGTCCGGTTCGCGAGCCGCCGGACGACCCGCGACGCGCCCCCGGCGCGGTTCGACGCCACCTCGCGCCCGACCGGCGAGGCGTTCGAACCGGAACCGGGCTCCCGCGACGCGTTTCTCGCGGAGACGTACCGATCGTACGTCGAACGCGGCGGCCGCCTCTACCGGTTCGAGGTCCGACACGCCTCGTGGTCGCTGACGCCGGCGACGCTCGACGTGCACTCGAACACGCTCTTCGAGGCGGCCGGAGTCGAGCGGCCGGACGGGTCGCCGCTCGTCCACGCGGCCGAACCGAGGGACGTCGTCGCCGGCTGGATCGGCCGCGCCGACTGATCGCGGTCGTCTCGATACCGCTTGGTACCGCTCCGGAATTTCGTCTCGGTACCGCCCCGGAACTCCGGCTCGGTACCGCTCCGGAAACTACGTCGCGCTCCCCAGCGATACGTAACATATATCGGACATCTTTATGCGGGTGGCGGGCGTGCGATCGTTCGATGCCAGCGAGCGACCGACGACCGACGGCAGACCCCCGGCCGACCGCCGCCGTGACGATCGAGTTCGACGCCGAGTCCGGCCGCATCAGGATCCACCGATCGACCCCGCTCGGCGTCTACACGGAGACGGTACCGCGGTGACGGGTCGACGGATCGGGTGAATTCGACGGACACCGGACGCCGCGGGCGCGACGAACCGCGGGCGCGCTGCGGGATACTTATTGCGGCTCGCGAAAACGACGAGGTATGGAGCGGTATCGTCGCTCGGACGACCGCCGGACGCGACGGCCGCGGGGTGGCCGATGAACCGCCTGCACCCCCGCATTCGGGCGCTCTGGGTGGTGCGGGCGGTCGCGCTCGCGGTCGTCCTCGGGCTCGCCGTCGGGGCGGTCAACGAGTTCACCGTCCGCGCGCCGCGCTGGGTCCCCGGGGCGGTTTTTCTCGTCGCCCTCGTCGCGGGGGTCGCTCTCGCGCTCGCCCGCTACCGGCTGTGGGGGTACGAGGTCCGAGAGGACTCGCTGTACCTCGAACGCGGCGTGTTCACGCGCGTCCGGACGGTCGTTCCGTTCGTCCGCATCCAGCACGTCGACGCGACCCGCGGCCCCGTGGAGCGGCTCGTCGGCCTCGCGCACACCGTCGTCTACACGGCCGGCTCCCGCGGCGCGGACGTCGCCATTCCGGGCCTGACGCCGGAGGGATCGGACGACCTGCAGGAGCGGCTGAAGCGGCTCGCCATCCGGGCCGAGGGTGAAGACGCGGTATGAGGCTCTCGCCGCTGTCGGTGCCGTACCGCGTCGTCGAGAAGGGGATCAGCCTCGTGTTCACCGCGGCCTTCCTCGTCTTCTCGGGGGCCTTCGCGTTCACGGACGACCTCACCGGGCCGCTGCTCGCCGTCGGGGCGCTCGGACTGCTCGTGTTGGCGCTCGTCGGGTACGAACTCGCCTACTACCGGCGCTACGAGTACGAACTCACCCCGGACACGTTCGACATCCGATCCGGCGTCGTCTCCCGTCGGAACCGCGAGATTCCGCTTCGACGGATCCAGAACGTCGACATTCAGCGGAACGTCGCCCAGCGCGTCCTCGGCATCGCGGCCCTGAACTTCGAAACCGCGGGCGGCAGCGAGACCGAGGCCGCGATCCGATTCGTCACGTTCGAGGAGGCGAAGCGGCTCCAGCGGGAAATCAGCAGGCTCAAGCGCGGCATCGCCCCCGAAGCGCCGGACGAACCGCCCGCGGAGGGTCTGTTCGCCCTCTCGCCCCGGGAACTCGCGCTCGTCGGGCTCCTCTCGTTCGACCTGCGAGTCCCCGGCGCGCTGTTCTTCCTCGTGTCCGGGTCGGTGCCGGTCGTCTCCCCGTTCGTCGGTCTCGGCTCCGACCCGGCGCTCGTCGCGCTCGGCGGGGTCGCGCTCGTGCTGTTCGTCGCGCTCGGCTCGTGGCTCGTGGGGGCCGCCGTCGCCGTCGTCAACTACTACGGTTTCGCCCTGTCGCGGACGACCGACGAACTCCAGTACGAGCGCGGCCTGCTCCGCCGCTACGACGGGTCGATCCCCTTCGACAAGGTCCAGACGCTCACGATCGAGGACAATCCGCTCAAGCGCCGGTTCGGCTACGCGACGCTCGCCATCGAGACGGCGGGCTACGCGCCGGGGCAGGGCGGGGAGTACGGCTCGCAGGCGGCGGTGCCGATCGCGCGGCGGGACCGGGTCGCCCGGCTCGCGAACGCGCTCGAACCGTTCGGCGAGCCGTCCTTCGAGCGCCCGCCGAAGCGCGTCCGGCGGCGCTACGCCGTCCGCTACCTCCTCGTCCTCGCGGTCGTCACCGGCGCGCTCTACGCGATCGCCGTCGCCCTCGACGGGGGAACGCTCTCGCTCGCGCCGGGGTTCCCGTGGTACCTCGCGGTCGCCTTCGTTCCCCTCGCCCCGGTCGCGGCCCACTACAAGTGGAAACACCGCGGCGTCTGGCTCGGCGAGAACCACGTCGTCACGCGGAACGGCTTCTGGACGCGCGAGACGAAGGCCGTCCCGTACCTCCGGATCCAGACGGTCATCGACCGGCGGACGATCTTCCAGCGGCGCTGGCGACTCGCGACCGTCACCGTCGACACCGCCGGATCGCTGTCGCTCATGGCGAAGGACGCCGCGGCGGTCGACGTCGACGAGCGGCGGGCGGGCGACCTGCGCGAGGCACTGGATCGCCGGCTCCACGACGCGCTGGTCCGACGGCGCGGCGGCTCGGCGTTCGTCTTCGGTAACGTCAGTCCCGCGGAAGAGCCGTGATCGGAACCGTCGCTCCCGTCGAAGAGCGGTGACACCCGACGGACGCGAGGGCGGCGGGGGCTACTCCCGCGCCGCGTCGATCGTCTCCGTGAACTTCCGAGCCGTCTCGGTGACCTCGTCGAACGCGCCGGCTTCGACCGCCTCGTCGTCGACGAGCGCGCTGCCGGCGCCGACGACTTCGGCACCGGCCTCGATGAAGTCGGCGGCGTTGTCGAGGTCGATCCCGCCCGTGGGCATGATCGGGATCTGCGGGAGCGGCCCCTTGATGCCCTTCACGTGGCTCGGGCCGCCGGTCGAGGCCGGGAACACCTTGACGACGTCCGCGCCGAGTTCGTAGCCCCGGAGCGCCTCGGTCGGGGTGAACACGCCGGGCGCGGTGACCACGCCGTAGCGGTTGCACGTCCGGACGACGCCCTCGTCGAGCGTCGGGCTGACGACGAACTCCGCGCCCGAAAGAAGCGCGCTCCGGGCCGTCTCGGCGTCGAGGACGGTCCCGGCGCCGATGACGACCTCGTCGCCGAACGATCCGGACACCTCCCCGATCATCCCCATCGCCCCCGGCGTGTCCGCCGTGATCTCGACGGCCGTGACGCCGCCCTCGCGGAGCGCCTCCACGACCTCGATAACGGTTCCCGCGTCGGCCCCGCGGAGGACGGCGACGACGCCGCTGTCTACGATCCGCTGTACGTCTCGGTGTGTGTCGAGCGCGGTCATTACGGGTGGACGTCGTCCCGGCCCGGTAATAAAGGCCGGCGGCAGCGGCCGGACGCCGACCGGACCGGCGCGGCGGGCGACGTCGCGTCCGCCGAGGCGGTCAGCGCGACGCTCGCCGCGCCGATCCGCACCCGCTCCCGGAGTTCGCGCCGTCCCCGCCGAAAACCGGTACCTCGCCGCCGAAGAACCGCATCGTCCCCCGCCCGAGAACCGTGTCACCGTCCGACACCCTCAAGCCGATCGGGACCCTAACCTCGGGTGAGCGTCTTCGGGCTATCTAGCAATCTATCTGGATAGCTACCCAGAAATCCAGCCGGGTTCGATAGCCGGGCGCGTTACCGACATGAACGCTGACATCGATTACGAACGGCTGTACCGGGACGTCATCCCGTCGGTCGTGTCGATCTACGTGGGGCAGCGGGGACCGGGCGTCGGAGCCGGCACCGGCTTCGTCTACGACGAGGGGCACGTGCTCACCAACCACCACGTGGTCGGGCCGGCGGACGAGGTCGAGATCCGCTTCAGCGACGGCCAGTGGCGCGTGGGATCGGTCGTCGGGCGCGACGCCTACACCGACCTCGCGGTCGTGCGCGTCGCCGACCGCCCGCCGGAGGCGATTCCGCTCCCGGTCGCGACGGCGAGTCCGAGTCCGGGACGGCCCGTCGCCGCCATCGGGAACCCGCTCGGCCTCCACGGGTCGATCACCGCCGGCATCGTCTCGGGCGTGAACCGCTCGATGCCGACCTCGAACGGCTTCGCCATCCCCGACGTGGTCCAGACGGACGCGCCGATCAACCCGGGCAACAGCGGCGGGCCGCTCGTCGCGATCCGCGGGGGAGGGACGGGAGACGCCGACCGGACGGGCGACCGCGCGTCCGGGGGCGACGTCCCCGCCGACGGGGGCGACGATCCCACGTACGAGGTCGTCGGCGTCAACCGGGCGCGGCAGGGCGACAACATCGGCTTCGCCGTCTCGCCCGCCATCGTCTCCCGGGTCGTCCCGGCGCTCGTCGCGGAGGGGCGCTACCGACACTCGTACCTCCGCGCGCGCACCCTCGACGTGACGCCCACCGTCGCGGAGGCGAACGGCCTCGACGAACCCCGCGGCGTGCTCGTCGTCGACGTGCGCGCGGGCCCGGCGCGGGGCGACGCGCTCCGCGGGTCGCGGTTCACGCGGACGGTCCGCGGCCGGGAGATCCCGGTCGGCGGCGACGTGATCGTCGGCATCAACGGCCACGAACTGCAGACCCACGAGGAGCTGATGCGCTATCTGATCACCGAAACCGCCCCCGACGAACCGGTCGAGATCGAGGTCGTCCGCGACGGCCGGCCGCGGACGCTCGTCGTGACGCTGGCGGAGCGCCCGACCGTCGACCGTCCGCGCGGCCCGCGACGCGGTCGGGACGACGGCGACCGGATCCCCATCGACTGAGCGGCGAGGCGCGACGACGCGCCCCGTCGCCCGATCAATCGGTCCGCGGGATCGCGTACGCGCCCGCGAGGAAGAACAGGAGGGCGAGCGCGGCGAGGACGGCGAGGTCGACCGACGCGGAGCCGCTGCCGGTCGGTCCGGTGCCGCCGACCGGGTCGTACGTCACCGCCCGCACGCCGCGCGCGAAGTACGTCAACGGCGAGAGCGCCAGCGCGGGACGGAACCACGCCGGGAGCAGGTCGGGCGTGACGAACGTCTCCGAGAGGAAGAGCAGGGGGAGCGCGATGGCGTTGCTCGCCGCGATGACGCCGTCCTGCGAGTCGGCGACGCGGCCGATCACCGCGCCGAGGCCGCAAAAGAGCGCCACGCCGAGCCCGACGAACGGGACGAGAAGCAGCAGATCGACGGAGAGAGGGATCGCCGCGCCGGTGACGAGGGCGATGAGCGCGAGCAGGAGCAGGCCGGCGAGGCCGATGACGACGACGTTGACGAGCGTCTGCCCGAGGAGCCACTCCCAGCGCCGCTGCGGCGTCGTCGCCAGCTTCTCGAACCGGTTGCCGTCGCGGTGGCGCGCGATCTCGCTGCCGACTCGCGACAGCGGCGTAAAGAGCACCACGACCGCGAGGTACCCGGCGACGTAGTAGCCCGGCGGCTCCGCGAACAGGCCGCCGCCCGTCGGCTGCGTCTCGACGAGCACCCCGAAGATCACGACGAGGATCGCCGGGAAAAAGAACGTGAAGAAAACCGCCGTCCGCCGCCGGAGGAAGGAGGCCCACGCGGCGCGGAACTCGGCCGCGACGCGGCGCGCGGCGGTCATCGCGCACCTCCCGCGAGCGTCGCGGTCATCGCGCGCCCCCCGCGGGCGTCGCCGCCCGGCGTCTCCGCCCGTCCTCGAACGCTTCGCCCGTCAGCGCGAGGTACACGTCTTCGAGGGTCGGCTGCGTCCACGCGAGCGAGTCGTACTCGACGCCCGCCGCGTCGAGCGCGGCCACCGCCTCGCCGATGTCGGCCGGGGCGACGCCGTGAACCACCAGCTCGCCCGCGGTCGCCTCGACCCCGAACCCGACGTCGGCGACCGCCCGCGCCGCCGCCTCCGCGGCCGACGTTCGCACGACGAGCCTGCTCTCCCCGCCGTGTTCGGCGACGAGCCGCCCCGGCGTTCCGACGGCGACGAGGCGGCCGTCGGCGAGCAGTCCGACGCGGTCGGAGAGGCGCTCGACCTCCGCCATCGAGTGGCTGGTGAGAAAGACGGTCGTCCCGCCCGCCGCGAGGTCGGAGAGCAGCGCCCACAGCGCCCGCCGACCCGCCGGGTCGATGCCGGTCGTCGGCTCGTCGAGAAACAGCGCCGCCGGGTCGTTCACGAGCGCGATGCCGACGCAGACGCGGCGCCGTTGGCCGCCGGAGAGGTTCTCGTACCACGTGTCCGCCGACGCCGCGAGGCCGACGTCGTCGAGGACCTCGTCCGGATCGCGCGCCTCGTCGTACAGGCCGGCGTAGTAGGAGACCAGTTCGCGGGCGGTGAGCCGCTCCGGCGGGGAGAACGACTGCGGGAGCAGCCCGATCAAACCGGCGTCGACCGCCGTCGGCTCGCCTCCGAGGACGCGGACCGACCCTTCGTCGATCGCCGTCGTCCCGGTGAGCGCGCGGACGAGCGTCGTCTTCCCCGCGCCGTTCGGGCCGATGAGCCCGAACACCTCCCCCGCGTCGACGGACAGCGAGACGCCGTCGAGCGCGACCGTGTCGCCGTAGGTCTTGCGCACCCCGTCGGCGACGAGTGCCTCGTCCATGCCCGACCCTCGCGCCCTCCGGGAGGTAAGGCTTCCCTTCCGCTCCGACGGCCGACGACCTCGCGTCCGCACGTTCGCGGTCGCGTCCGCGTTCGCCGGCCGCTCGATTTCCGCGACTGCCACCCTTTTGACGGCGGCGGCCGAGGTGTCGGGCATGGACTACAGACAGCTCGGTTCGACCGGTACGCGGGTTTCGGAACTCTGCTTCGGCACGTGGCGCTTCGGCCGCGACACCGGCGACGGCGACGAAACGGACCGCGACGAGGCCCACGACCTGCTCGACGCGTTCGCGGCGCGCGGCGGCAACTTCGTCGACACCGCGAACGTCTACGGCGACCCGAACGGGACGAGCGAGGAGTGGATCGGCGACTGGCTCGCGGGACGCGACCGCGAGGACTTCGTGATCGCCTCGAAGGTGTACTTCCCGTTCGACGAGGACAACCCGAACGGTCGGGGGCTCTCTCGGACGCACGTCAGAAACCAGATCGACGGCACCCTCGAACGGCTCGGGACGGACTACCTCGACCTCTACTACATCCACCGGTGGGACGAGAACACGCCGATCGAGGAGACGCTCTCCACGCTGTCCGGACTCGTCGAGGAGGGGAAGGTGAACTACCTCGGCGCGAGCACGATGGCGGCGTGGCAGCTGACGAAGGCGCTCTGGAAGAGCGACGTCCACGACTGGGCGCGGTTCGACGTGACCCAGCCGCTCTTTCACGCCGGCTACTACGAGGACGTGAAGGGCTACCTCGACGTGTGCGCCGACCAGGACGTCGCGGTCTGCCCGTACTCCCCGCTCGCGGGCGGATTCCTGACGGGCAAGTACGAGCGCGCGGACCCGGACGACCCGCAGGAGGTGACCGCGCCGGACGGCTCCCGCGGCAGCTTCGACGAGTACTTCGCGGATTACTACGTCTCCGAGCGCGGCTGGCACGTCCTCGACGCGATCCGCGAGGTCGCGGACGAAGTCGACGCCTCGCCCGCGCAGGTCGCCCTGCGCTGGCTGATGGACCAGCCCGATTTCACCTGCGTGCCCATCGTCGGCGCGCGAACGGTCGACCAGCTCGACGAGAACGTCGACGCCTGCGAGATCGACCTCTCCGACGAGCAGTTCGAGCGCATCCTCGACGCGCGATATGACGAGGAGGGGAACGTTATCGGTCACTGACGGGCGCGAGGTTTTCCCGTCGGCGGCCGTTACTTGGAGTCCATGGCTCGCTCCACCTCCGAGGACGACCCGTGTCCCGTCTGCGGACAGCCCTACGACCGCCTCGTCCGCGTCGCACGCGGCGTCGGGTGGAACGACCTGTACCCCGGCTCGCCGTTCGACTACTTCGAGGCGTACCAGCGGCGCTGCGCGGCCGACTACGACGTCGAAGCCGACGAGAAACTCCCCGCGAGGGAGCGCGCGATCTACCTCCACGCCGGTCGGCGGAGCGTCTCGGTTCTCTGAGATTCACGCGACTCCGGCGCTATCGCCTCACCGGCCGAACGGTCGCCAGTACAGCAGCGCGACCGTGACGAGGAACACCGCGGTCGAGAGGTCGTACGAGAGCGCCGTCGCCGACGCCGCGAGCGCCGTTCCGCTCCCGAAGACGCCGGTCGCGACCGAGGCGATGATCGGCCACGAACAGGAGACGCAGGAGAGCAGACCGAGGACGCCCGACACCGCAGCGCCGGCGGCGTCGACGACCGTCGCGTACACGAGGTACGCGAGCGCGACGTAGCCGACCACCCGGGCGGGCATGAGCACGAGGTTCACCGACTCGCCGGCGTACACCAGCGCCGGGCCCCACCCCGGCGGGAGCCACGCGATTCGAAACCCCGTCGCGACGTGCCCCGCGCCCGCGACGAGGCCGCCGGCGACCGCGAGCGCGACGAAGTAGCCGGCGGCGACGGCCGCGGCCTTCCGCTTCGTCGCCCGTCCCGCGGGGGCGACGTCCGTCCGCAGGATCGCCCACGCGCCGACGAGAACCCACAGCAGGCCGTAGACGGTGTACCGGAGCGGTTCGATCGATCCCTCGGTGAACAGGACGTACGCCAGCGTCAGGAGGACGACGGAGTTCAAGAGCAGTCCGCCGTAGAGCAGGGTTTCGCGCGTCGGCCGGAGTCCGGTTGCGGTGACGGTACTCATGGTGGGGATCGGATGGGGTCAGATCGCGAGCGCGTCGACGACGACGGCGAGGAGCAGACAGCCGAGGTAGGCGTTGGAGGCGTGGAACGCCCGGAACGCCGCGGCCTCCGTCTGCTCGTAGTGGAGGCGGACGACCGCCCAGAGGAAGATCGCGCCGACGGCGACGCCGGTGACGACGTACAGCGGCCCGAGCGATCCGACCGCCGCCAGCACGCCCGCCGCGACGAGCGTCGCGCCGAGGTACCAGAGGATGTGCCGTCGGGTGGCGGTCTCGCCGCGGACGACGGGCATCATCGGGAAGCCGCCGCGCGCGTAGTCGTCCTTGTACGCCAGCGCGAGGTTGTAAAAGTGCGCGGGCGTCCACAGGAAGATGACCCCGGCGAGCACGAGGCCCCCGAGGCCGATCTCTCCCGTCACGGCCGCCCAGCCGATGACGGCCGGGAGCGCGCCGGCGAGCCCGCCGATGACGGTGTTCTGGACCGTGTTCGGCTTGAGGACGAGCGTGTAGACGACGCTGTAAAAGAGGATCGCGACGAGTCCCAGCGCCGCCGCGAGGAGGTTCACGCTCGCGAAGAGCGCGAGCGAGACGGCCGCGAGCGCGACGCCGAACGCCACGGCGTTTCGGACGGGCACGAGTTCGGTCGCGAGGGGGCGGTCGTTCGTCCGGGACATGCGCCGGTCGATGTCGCGTTCGAGGACGTGGTTGAACGTTCCGCTCGCGCCGATCGCGATCGCCCCGCCGCCGAGGGTCGCGAGGACAGTCCGCGGGGAGAGGCCGGGGCCGCCGGCGAGCGCCATCCCCGCCGAGGCGACGAGACAGAGCAGCCACATCAGCCGCGGTTTCATCAGCCGGAAGTAGGCGGCAGCCGTCGCCTTCGCGCGGACGATCGGGTCGGACGGAAGCGTCGGTTCGTCCGCCGGCGGCGGCAGGTCCGGTTCGGGCGCTCGTCCGGGAACGTCGCCCGGATCGCCCGTCTCGGCTTCGAGGGTCCACGCGAGCGCGGCGAGGAGACCGCCGAAGATGACGATCGCGACGACGAGGTGCACGGCGGAGAGCGTGACGTCGCCGCCGATCGTCGCCACGAGCGCGCCGAGTCCGGCCTGTATCGGGTACAGCGCGAGGGACGTTCCGAGCGCGGCTTTGACGCGCGTCGAAGCGCCGCGTCGCCAGCCGAGAACCGCCGTCGCGACCACGAGCAGGCCGACGAGGAAGGCGACGACCCGGTGGCCCATCGCGACGGAGCCGTCGATCGTCGTCGGGACCGTCCAGCCGTCGCCGCAGGCGGGCCACGCCGTGCAGGCCGCGGTCGCGTCGGTGAGCGCCGTCGCCGCGCCGACGACGAGCAGGAGATAGACGCCCATCGCCGTCGCGGCGAGCAGCTCGGGGAAGGGATCTCGTCTCTCTGTTGCTACCACGTGTGGGTCACTTGTCGTCGCTTGGAAACGGCGGTACTTAGGCGCGCCGTTTCGTCCGACGGCGTTCGAGAATCGCTCGCCCGGCCGGAGTCAGCAGCTATTTACGTCGTCTATTCTAAGCCCCGAACAGCATGAAGCGTACGCGTTACGCGCTCGTTGCGTTGCTCTCGGCGGTGACGCTCGCGCTCGCCGTCGAGCCGGCGGCGGCGCAGACGTCCACCTCGTCAGGCCTCATAAACGAGCTGAACCTCAAGCTGCTGTACGTCGCGATCCCGATCACGCTTCTGGTCGAGGTCATCCTCATCTACACCGTGTTGAAGTTCCGGAACAACCCCGATCCGAAGCCGACGAAGGAGAACCGCCGGCTGGAGATCACCTGGACGATCGCGACGGCGATCATCCTGCTTTTCGTCGGCGTCGCCTCCTACGGCGTGCTCGCGGACCCGGCCGTCACGTACATGGAGGACTCGCAGGATCAGGAGGCGGGACCGGGCCCGAACGACGTCGTCGTCAACGCGGAGGCGTTCCAGTGGGGCTGGGAGATGACCTACCCCCGTGAAAACGTCACGAGCGGCGCGACGATCGTCCTCCCGCAGGGTCAGGACGTGTACATACAGGTGACGTCGCGCGACGTGATACACGCGTTCCACGTGCCCGATCTCGGGTTGAAAATGGACGCCATTCCGGGCGAGCAGAACACCATCATGACGACGCCGCTGGAGACGGGCGAGTACCAGGGCTACTGCGCCGAGTACTGCGGCGTCTCCCACTCGCAGATGTACTTCACGGTGGAGGTCGTCCCGCAGGACCAGTACCAGCAGTGGCTGCAGGAGCAGCGCAACTCCGGCGGGGACGGTGACGGCGGTAACCAGAGCGCCGGCGGCAATCAGAGCGCAGGTGGGAACCAGAGCGCCGACGGGAACCAGTCCGGCGGCAACAGCTCGGCGGTGAACGTGCCGCCCGCGCTCGTCGCGCTCGGCAACTGATCCCGCGTCACGTTTCCGGTCTTTTCGCGGCGTTCCCGCCCGACGGTCGGCGGGGCGCTGCTCGTCGATCGCGTCCTCGACGGGGAGCTGCGCTCCGATCAGCCGCGTTCCCGGAGGATCCGATCGATGATTCTGCCGGTTGACAGCAGTTCGTCGTCGTATCGCTGCTCGCGCGGGGACGCGCGCCTGACCTCGCAGTCGATCCCCCGCTCCGCGAGGGCCGCCTCGATCGCCGCCTCGTCGTGGTGCTGATCGTATCCCAGCGCGATGACGTCCGGGCGGATGCGCTCTATCGGGACGAAGATGTCCTCCGGGTGGCCGAGGTGCGCCTCGTCGACGACGGAGAAGGCGGCGACCATGTCCCGGCGCTGTCGGCCTGGGAGGATCGGTTTCCGCTTGTGCGTCACGTTCGCGCGCCGGGCGACGATGACGTGCAGTTCGTCGCCCATCGCCGCCGCGTCTTCGAGGTAGTGGAGGTGTCCGGGGTGGAGGATGTCGAACGTCCCCTGTGCGATAACGGTCGTCATAGGTCGTCGGAGAGTTCCTCGTCGATGTCGGCCTGCGTGAAGTCGAAGAACGATTCCGGATCCGGGAGGTCGACGTCGATCACGTCGAGCGCCGTCGGTTTCCCCTCCCGGTCGAACGCGCGCCAGTCGGTCCGGCGGTACGGCGCGCCGACGATGACGTGAACGATGCCCCGCGTGAACGTCGCGAGGTCGGCGTCGCTCGGTCGGAGCACGCCGTTCGGGTGCGAGTGGATGGAGCCGACGGCGCGCATGTCGTTCGGGATCAGGCTCGTCCGCACCGTTGCGCTCACCGGATTCGACTCCGTCGCCGGAACGACGAGCACGTCGGTGATGACCGTCCCGTCGCGATCGAGTCCCAGCCGTCGGGCGTCCTCGCCGCGCAGGAGCCCCATGTACTCGTTCGGGTGGGACTCCTCCGACGCTTCGAGCGCGAATTCGAGCGTCTCCTCGGCGATACCGAGGAGGTCGCCCGACCGGAAGAGGCGCATGTCCGTTCGTGGGGCGCGTCGCCTTCTAAGGGTTCCGGAAGGTCTCGGAGCGATCATGCAAAGCTTAACTCCCGCCCCCCACTTAGCTCGCCCATGACCGATGCAAACGCCGGGGATTCCGGCAACGGGTCGGATTCGCGGTCCGTCGTCTACGATCTCGCGCCCGCGTGCGCGGCCGACGACGTCGAGGTGAACGCCCGATACCACGCCGTCGTCAACGGCGTCGTCGACTACGGCGTCTTCGTCGACGTCTCCGACAGCGTCTCCGGGCTCGTCCACGAGTCGAACCTCGATCGAACGTACCGCGTCGGCGACCGGCTCATCGTCGAACTGGTCGAGATAAAGGAGAACGGCGACATCGCCTTCGACGTCGTCGATCCCGGACAGTATCGAACCGTCACGGTCGACTGCGCCCCCGAATCGGTGCCGATCGCGTCGCTCGCACCGGGGGAGGACGCCGTCGTCGAGGGTGCGGTCGTCCAGATCAAACAGACCGGCGGGCCGACCATCTTCCACGTCAACGACGGAACGGGAATCGTCGCCTGCGCAGCCTTCGAACAGGCGGGAGTGCGCGCGCACCCCGACGTCGAAGTCACGGATCTCGTCCGCGTCAACGGGTCCGTCGAACGACACGACGGCGCGAAGCAGATCGAGGCCGACTCGCTCGATCGGCTGACCGGCGAGGCGGCCGAATCGGCCCGCGCCGACCTCGACGCCGCCCTGAAAGAACGCGCCGAACCGAACGACGTCGAACCGCTCGTCGAGTGGCCCGCCTTCGAGAAGCTTCGATCCGACATCGAAACCGTCGCCCGTCTCCTCCGACGGACGGTCCTCGAAGGCCGACCGATCCGCGTGCGCCACCACGCCGACGGCGACGGAATGTGCGCGTCGATCCCGGTTCAGCTCGCGCTGGAGAACTTCATCGCCGAGGTTCACGAGGACCCCGACGCCCCCCGTCACCTGTTCAAGCGGCTGCCGAGCAAGGCTCCCTTCTACGAGATGGAGGACGTCACTCGCGACCTCAACTTCGCGCTCGAAGGACGCGCCCGCCACGGACAGAAACTCCCCTTCCTCCTGATGCTCGACAACGGGAGCACGGAAGAGGACGTCCCAGCCTACGAGAATCTCGCCCACTACGACATTCCCATCGCGGTCGTCGACCACCACCACCCGGATCCCGAGGCGGTGGAGCCGCTGCTCGACGCCCACGTGAACCCCTACCTGCACGACGAGGACTACCGCATCACGACGGGCATGATGTGCGTCGAACTCGCGCGAATGATCGACCCCGACCTGACGGACGGCCTCCGGCACGTCCCCGCGGTCGCCGGGCTCTCGGACCGCTCGAAGGCCGAGGTGATGAGCGACTACGTCGCGCTCGCGGAGAGCGAAGGGTACGGCCGCGATGACCTCGAAGACATCGGCGAGGCGCTCGACTACGCGGCCCACTGGCTTCGCTACGACGCGGGCGAGACGCTCGTCAACGACGTGCTCAACGTCGGCTGCGAGGACGAAACGCGCCACCGCGAGCTCGTCGACTTTCTCTCCGAGCGCGCGGAACGCGACGTCGACCGCCAGCTCGCAGCGGTCGAGCCGCACGTCGACCACGAACGCCTCGAGAGCGGCGCGCACCTGTACACCGTCGATCTCGACAACTTCGCCCACCGATTCACCTACCCCGCACCGGGCAAGACCACCGGAAACCTCCACGATCGAAAGGTGATGGAGACGGGCGAGCCCGTCATCACGGTCGGCTACGGACCGGACTTCGCGGTGCTCCGATCGGACGGCGTCCGGCTCGACATCCCCCAGATGGTCGCCGAACTCAACGAGGAGGTCACCGGCGGCGGCGTCAACGGCGGCGGCCACCTCGTCGTCGGCTCGATCAAGTTCGTCAAGGGCATGCGCGAGGAGGTCATCGACAGCCTCGTCGACAAGATGGCGGACGCCGACCTCGACGAGGAGCTGTCGAGCACGGTTACGATCGACTCCTGATCGAGATCGGGATCGGACTACCCGTCACCCCTTTTCGCCCCCTCTCGTTTCGGCCGCGAATCCGATCCTTCTGCGGGCGTACGCGAGCGCCCCGAGGACGACGGCGACGACCGCTGCGACGAGGCCGACCGGGATCGGTGGTTTTCCGGTGTCCCAGTCGGCTTCGAACACGCCGCGGTAGTACGCGGCGGCCGCCTCGCTCTCGAGCACGAGCGCGACTTCGCGGTTCTCCCGGACGGAGGCGTTGTTCCAGTTGACGCTGCCGAGGACGACGCGGTCGTCGACGACGATTCCCTTCGCGTGAATCTTCTCGTACCGTCCGCGCGGCTCCGCGATCTGCGCCTCCAGCGGGAGGCTCCGCCGCTCCGCGTACCCGTTCACCGAGTCGACGAGGGCGCGATTATCTTCCTCGACGTACCACGCCCCTGAGAGGAGAATTCGAACTCGGACGCCCCGCTCCGCGGCGCGGACGCTCGCCCGGAGAAACGGGTGCGTCCTGTCGTCCACCGTCGGCTGGACGACGTCGATCCGCTCCGACGCGCCGTCGAGTTCGTCGACGATCGCCTCCTCGGCGTTCCCCGGAGCCGTCACGACGCGCACGCGGTCGACCTCGACCCGCTCGGTCTCGACGCGCGAAGCGTACCGTCCGTCCGCCGGCTCCGACTCGACGAACGTTTGCCCCCGCCTGAACTCGCGCCACGGCGTCGAGTCGCGCCAGCCGGCGTCGGCGTCGAACACTCCGGCGAGTTCGGCGGCGGTGTCGCTCGACTCGACCTCGACGCCCCATCCGCGGCTCCCTCTGCCGCCGGTTCCGGACGGTTTCCAGTTCTCGGTCATCACGAGCGCGCGGTCGTCGACGACGGCGTACTTCGGGTGGTGGAACGCGTACCGAGCCCGCTCGCCGCCGATAACCTCGACCTCGACGCCCGACGCGGTGAGCCGGTCGAGCACGGTCGCCTCGCGCGCCGCGATCCCACCGACCGGGGCATCGTCGACGAGCACCCGGACTGAGACGCCTCGCTCTACAGCCGCGACGAGTTCGTCCGCGACGTCGCGGGAGGTGAACGTGTACGCCGCGAGGAGAATCCGACGATCGGCGCGTCGGAGTGCCGCGGTCGGCACGGCCGGATCGTCGGGAAGGACGAACGCGCGGGCCGTCGCGGGCCCCGCGTCGACCGCCGATCGTGGCTCGTATCCGAGCGGTCGCCAGCGCGGCTCCCCGTCCCGTATCCACCGCTCGCCTTCGGGAGCGTCGTCGTACGAGACGGCGTCGACGGCGTCCCCGTCGCGGAGGAGTCGGACGCGTTCGCCGTCGTTCGCCAGCGCGAGCCGATCCGACACCTCGACGACGCGATGGTCGGTGCTCTCGGCGGCCGAGTCCGGGTCCGGGCTGAGCGCGACGCGACCGCTCGTTCCGTCCGGGATTCGAACCGTCGACTCCCCGTCGGCGAGCGACCACCCGTCCGACGCGTTCGGAAGCGTCACGACGACGAACTCGCCCCGGTCCTCGTCCACGACCGGATTCGGGTAGAGTTCGACGATTCGCGCGCCGTCGGCGTCGGATCGACGGGGCTCGCGCTCGTCGGCTCCGGCGGCGATCGACGCCGAGAGGACGAGCAGACAAACGACGCAGGCTACGACGCGGGACACGGAACGCGGTGGTTCCGTCATCGGATATAAGATCTACCCCGAAGTCCTGTCGTCACGACAATTTCCGGATAGGTGCGGTAACTATAGGGGTGTCGAGGTGCCAGTGAACGTGATGAACGTTGCGCTCTTCGGTGCGGACGGCCGGACGGGTCGCCGCCTCCTCCTGCGGCTTCTCGACGTGGGCCACGAGGTCACGGCGCTCACGCGATCCCCGGCGCGCCTGCCCGACCGTTCGAACCTCCGGACGATGCGCGGGGACGTTCGAGATACGGCGCTGGTGCGAGAGGCCGTCCGGAGGCAGGACGCGGTCGTGAGCGCACTCGACGGACTGACGGACGGAGCGGAACGCGTCCCCGTCGTTTCGACCGGAACCGCGAACGTCGTAGACGGGATGCGAGCGACCGACGTCGGTCGGCTGGTCGTCGTCACGGGCGCGGGGATCCTCCAGTCGCCGGCTGGTCGCCTTCGGCTCGACGATCCTCTCTGTCGGTCCTTCCATCCGGAACTCGAGGCCGAACACCGCAAAGTCTACGACACACTCTCGGACACGGGTCTGGCCTGGACGGCCGTCTGCGCTCCGACGATCACGGACGATGGGGCGATCGGCGAGTACAGAACCGCGGTCGAGACGCTCCCTGAGGGAGGAACGCGGATCTCGGCGGACGACCTCGCGGCGTTCGTCGCGGCGCACCTCGACGAACGGTACGTCGGAAAACGGGTCGGAATCTCGTACTGAACCGCTCGAACTGCCGCGCCGAACGGGTCGCGGCTCCGCGCCGATCGGCCGGAAGGTTACGCCAGCGGCGACCGTCGGGGGCTGATCACGCGGGTGATTCGACGCGCAGCGCGTCGGCGGCCTTCTCCGCCTCCGTCTGTACGAGAAACGTCCGATCGTCCGCGTACGCTGCGGCCGCTTCGAGCGCCTCTTTCGTGCCGATCCGTCTGAGCGCCCACGCGGCGCTGGCGCGGACGTTCGAGTTCTCGTCGTCCGAGAGGACGTCCGAGAGCGGGTCGATCGCGCGGGTGTCGCCGATGAGACCGAGCGCGCGGGCCGCGTGCGGTCGGACGTTGTCGTTGTCCATCACGAGCTTGTTCGCGAGCGCCTGCGTCGCCTCCTCGCTGCCGATCTCGCCGAGCGCCTTGAACGTCACCTTCTGGAGCGCGGGGTCTTTGTCCGCGTCGACGTAGTCGAGGAGCGTCTCGACCGCATCCTCGGCGGCCATCTTCCCGAGCGCCGTGATCGCCGGCTTGTCGCGCTTCTGGGCGCGCTGGTGCATCGCGTCGAACGCGCGCCGGTCGTTCATCCGGGTGATCGCTTCGAGACAGTGCTCCTCCATGAACTCCGACCCGAGCAGATCGAGCGCGAGCAGGATCATCTCGACGTTTCCGCGCTGTTCGTGCTCCTTGAGCGCGCTCCACTCCGGTGGGTAGTCCTTGTAGTGGCCGAGCACGTCGTAGAATCCCTCCGCCTGGAGCTTCTCGCGGACCTCGAGGTCGTCCCACTCCTCGGCGTCTTCGAGATCCGACGCCAGCTCCTCGGCGGCGTCGAGGAGCGCCGCGATCGTCTCGTCGTCCTCGTCCGGATCGAGGTCGGCGTCCTCGACGGCGTCGGCCGCCTCGGAGAGGGCGGCGACGAGCGTCGCTTCCTCGTCGTCATCGACCGATGAGACGTCGGTTCCGAGGATTTCGTCGACGGACGCGGTGAAGTTCTCGACCGCCTCGACGACCTCGGGTTCGCCCTTCTCCGTCCAGCGGGTGTCCTCGACCTTCGACTTCGATTCCTCGATCGACTCGATCACGTCCTCGGCGTACGGGCCGCGCTCCTCCTCCAGGTCCTCGCGGAGGTCGGAGAGACGCGATTCGAGCACCTCCTCCGGATCCTCCTCCTCTTCGTCCTCGGGCTCCGGGAGGTCCGTCGCTTCGAGGTCCGCTTCGACGAGGTCGAGTGCGGCCTCGACTTCGTCGAGATCCGACTTCGTCTCGGCGGCTTCGAGATCCGATTCGGCGGCGTCGAGTCGCTCGTCCAGACTCTCGGCGGTGATTTCGGTCGCCGGCTCCTCCGCGCTCTCCGTCTCTTCCGCGCCTTCCACCTCCTCGGACTCTTCGTCGGACTCCGAAGCTTCGTCAGCTTCGGACCCTTCCGGCTCTTCGTCGACTTCGTCTTCCGGCGTTTCCTCTGCCGCCGACTCCTCCGGAGTCTCCTCGACCTCGGCCTCCTCGGGCTCGTCGTCCCCGTTACTCATATGCCGAACGTCCGTCGGTGAGCGAAAAGAGCGTTTCCATTCGCCGCTTGGACGCAACAAACGGGAGCCGTCTCTCCGATTCGCGGCGGCCGAGGTGACACAACGCACAACAATTTTTTAGGAAAACCAAAAAAGCGTTTCCGGCGTGTGAATCTTTAAGTGGATGGCGCGCGTACGACGAACCGTCATGAGCACGCAAAAGACGGTCCGACAGCCGGCGGGCGAGGTCGAGGAGAACGCCCTTCGCATCGGGACCGACAAGGCCGAGCAGATCATCGACGCGCTGAACACGGACCTCGCGAACGCGTACGTCCTGTACCACCAGCTGAAAAAGCACCACTGGAACGTCGAAGGCGCCGAGTTCCGCGACCTGCACATCTTCCTCGAAGAGGCCTACGAACACGCCGAGGAGGGTGCCGACATCATCGCCGAGCGCGCGCAGGCCCTCGGCGGGGTCCCGGTCTCGGGCCCGGCGAACCTCGAAGAGCGCGCAACCGTCGAGTTCGAGGGCGAGGACGTGTACGACGTTCGAACGTCGCTTCAGAACGACCTGGGCGTCTACGGCGACATCATCGAGGACATGCGCGAGCACATCCAGCTCGCGGACAACCTCGGCGACTACGCCACCGAAGAGATCCTCCGCGAGATCCTCGTTCACGTCGAAGAGGACGCCCACCACATCGAGCACTACCTCGAGGACGACACCCTCGTGCTCGAATCGGCGACGAAGTAAGCCGGCGCGCCTCAGTTTTCCCATCTTTCTCGCGTCGAGCGACCGCGCTCGGACGGTGCAGACAGAGAGGAGCGGCGGCCGCACGCGGCGGAAACGTTCGATCGACGACGGAGGAGACCAGACTGTGGACGGCGGTGCAACAGCAGACGAGAGAACTCGGGACTACCGCTCGAGCGTGACCGTGAGATCGGTCGCGATCCAGCCGTCTTGGTTTCCGTCCTCGGTGAAGACTGTGCGATTCGGAGAGGTACGACACGCCGAGATACAGAAGTCGGGATCTCTCGGTTCCTCCACGAGGTCTCCGTCGCGGGCGTCGGTGACTGCCATGGGCGGACTTAGGCGTGCCTAAAGGTATATACGTTTTGGTTGGCCTAAATCCGTGGGCAACCGCTCTGCAACCCGGCGGTCCTCAGAACGGAAGCCACCCGCTGCGGTAGTCACGCTCGGGAAGGTGCCACCGCTGTTCCGGTCCGTCGCGAACCCGCAGTTCGATCACGGCGTCGAAGAGCGGGGCGAGTCGGAGCGCGATCGGATCGTCGCGTTCGACGCCGAGATGAAAGTGTACCATCCCGGCGACGGCCCGCGTGCGGCTCGCCAGTTCGTTCACGAATCGGTGGACCGACTCCTCCCGATGCGCGGACAGAAGCGGAGAGAGGGAGTCGAAACAGACCCGGAGTTCGCCGGGATCGAGGCTCCCGGCGCGCGACTCGAACGTCCGGATCTCCTCCCCGACCGCGCGCGCGAACTCGCCGAGCCGATCGGACCGGACGCGTCGGTGGGGGAGGGAGTCATCGACGTCGACCGGTCCACCCGTCGACGCCGCGTATCGGGTCGCTGCCGCCCGCGAGACGACGCGAACCGTATCGGGTTCCGTCGGTCCGTTGCCGAGCCGCTCGTGAGTGTACGTCCGGTCCGTGAACACGAAAAGGCGTCGACGCGGTCGGACTACGGCGTCGCCGAGCAGTCGAGCCGAAGCGGTTCGTCGGGCCTGCGCCGACGGTGCTCCGACGACCAGTATGCCACAGCCGCCGCGTTTCAGTTCGTCGAGCGACCGAGCGAACACGTCCTCCTCTCCGGACTTCATCCCTTTTCGTTCAATATATTGAACTACTTACACAATAAGTGTTGTGGGTCATCTCCTCTCGAAATAAACATTCCAGCGGGCGCGATTCAACACCGATTTTATCGTTTGGCCCGTACGCGAACCGATGACGGATTCGTTATTCGATGAACTGACAATACGCGGGACCACGATTCCGAATCGGGTGATGGTTTCGCCGATGTGCCAGTACTCGTCGACGGACGGGCTGGCGACCGACTGGCACCTGGTTCACCTCGGTAGCCGCGCCGTCGGTGGCGCGGGCGTCGTCATGACGGAGGCGACGGCGGTCGAGCCGCGTGGACGCATCTCGCCGCAAGACCTCGGTATCTGGACCAGCGAACAGGCCGACGCGCTCGCACCGACCGCGGCGTTCATCCGCTCGCAGGGAAGCGTTCCGGCGATCCAGCTCGCCCACGCGGGTCGAAAGGCGAGTACGCGCCGACCGTGGGAAGGCGGCGGTCCGATCGCGCCGGCCGACGGCGGTTGGGACGTCGTCGGCCCCGGCGACGAGCCGTGGCCGTACGACGGCGAAGACGCGGACGTGCCGCGCCTGCGAGCGATGACGACGGCGGACATCGACGACGTGATCGACGCGTTCGCGAGCGCCGCGGAGCGGGCGCTCGCCGCCGGTTTCGAAATTCCCGAGGTGCACGCCGCGCACGGGTACCTCATACACGAGTTTCTCTCGCCGGTGACGAACGACCGCGAGGACGAGTACGGCGGGAGCTTCGAGAACCGGACTCGCCTCCTGCGGGAGGTGACCGCGGCGGTCCGGGCGGTCTGGCCCGACGACAAGCCCGTGTTCGTCCGCATCTCGGCGACGGACTGGCTGCCGGATCGGGACTCGTGGGACCTCGAGCAGTCGATCCGGCTCGCCCCGATGCTCGGGGAGGTTGGCGCGGATCTCATCGACGTGAGCGCGGGCGGCATCCACCCCGATCAACGACTCCCCGGGACCGGACCGGGGTATCAGATCCCGTACGCCGAGGCGATCAAAGCCGAGACCGATCTCGCGGTGGGCGCGGTCGGCGGCATCACAACGCCGGAACAGGCGGACCAACTGGTCAGGAACGGCCGCGCGGATCTCGCCATCGTCGGGCGCGAACACCTCCGTGATCCCTACTTCACCCTTCACGCCGCCGGCGCGCTCGACGCCGACGTCGAGTGGCCCGTCCAGTACCGGCGGGCGACGGACTGACAGACGCCTGTGCGGCCTCGAGTCGCCGCGTCGACGGTCCAACGCTTAAGCCGGCGGCGACGCTACCGGTGCGTATGAGCCGCCGCCGCGACGAAGACCACGACCGTCGGGATCGAATCCGGGACGACGATCTCGCGGACCTCCTCGACGACCTCGGAACGACCCTCGAAGAACTCAGGCGCGAGCTCCGCGCGTCGCCCGACTACCGACGGGGCCGCCGGAGGCGTCGCTTTCGCCCCCCGACGCCCCGCGAGATCCTCCGGTTCACGGAGGAGTACACCATCCCCACGGTCATCGCGGTTCTCGAGGCGAACATCCGCGCGCTCGAACTCCTCGGACGCCTGCTCCGACTCGCCGATCCCGAGCGCGCGCTGCGCGAGGAGTCCGACGCCGCGCGAACGCGGATGGACGCGGTCCGTCGGGACGCGGTAGACGGGTTGGAGGGGGCGCTTTCGGAGCTTCGCGCCGCGCTCTCGGAGGCCGATCTGCCCGAGAATCCCGAATCCCGCTCGATCATCGAGGACGCGCGCGAACTCGCCGACGAGATCGAATCGCAGATCGCGGCGGGGAGGGACCGTGCGAGGGATCGACGCGAGTCGGATCGCGCGGGGGGAATCTCGATCGCCGTCGACGAAGAGGACCCAGAGACGCCGCCGGACGCCTCGCGGGGGGACGAGACGACGGACGACGACTCGGAGGACGACGCGCCGGGGGTGGACATCGACGCGGAACTCGACTCGATTCGCGACGAGCTGGAGCGGGCCGAACGGGGAGACGATTCCGCTCGCGACGGAGACGACGAGTAGCGCGTCGTGGCGGACAGACGGTGCGGGCGAACGCGCGACGGGTCACCGTGCACCCGCCTCGGCCGTCGCGCGACGACTCGTCAGATCATGACGACGCTGGTCCCGCTCTCCGATAAAAAGGTTCGGCGATCAGATCGGTTCGAACCGAAACCCGTCCCACTCCTGACTGTCCGGTTCCCGGATCCCCGCGCCCGGCTCTCGAAGCTCCTCGGCGTACACCGGCCGTACCTCGTCGCCGATCTCGGCGTCCGCCGTCGTCAACTGGCCGATCGCGCGCACCGGCTCGCCCTCCACGTCGAACTCGACGATGGCGAGGGAGTTCGGCTCTCGGACGCCCGGCGGCGTCGCGGTGCTCGTCGTCCAGGTGACGACCTCGGCGGTGTGTTCGCTCAGGTCGACCGTCCCGACCGGCTCCTCGCCGTCGGGTCCGATCGGGTGGCCGGGGTAGGTGATGCTCCCGTCGGGGTAGCGGTACGCCTCCATGGTTCGCTCTCCGTCTTCGCTCATTCGCTCGCCTCCATGATCGTGGTGATGACGCAGTTTCCGAATCCACCGACGTTGCACGCGAGGCCGACGTTGGCGTCGACCTGTCGCGGCCCCGCCTCTCCTGTGAGCTGTTTGTAGATCTCGTACGCCTGCGCGACCCCGCTCGCACCGAGGGGGTGACCCTTGGACTTCAGTCCGCCGGAGGTGTTGATCGGGAGGTCGCCGTCGCGGTCGGTGACGCCCTCTTCGACGGCCTTCCAACCCTCCCCCTTCTCGAAGAAGCCGAGGTCCTCGCTCTGGAGGAACTCGAGGATGGTGAACATGTCGTGTAGCTCCGCCACGTCGACGTCTTCGGGGCCCAGATCCGCCATCTCGTAGGCGATCTCGCTCGATTCGACCACGCCGCGCATCGTCGTCGGGTCCGCGCGCTCGTGGACGACGTGGGTGTCGGTCGCGCCGCCGATGCCCGCGATCACGGCGTACTCGTCGGCGTACTCGCGGGCGACCGATTCGGGGCAGAACATGAGCGCCGCGCTCCCGTCCGTGATGGGACAAAAGTCGTACAGGCGCAGGGGGTCCGCGATGATCGGCGAGTCGAGGACGGTGTCGAGATCGACCTCCTTGCGGAACTGCGCGTGGGGGTTGTCCACGCCGTTTTTGTGGTTCTTCACGGCGACCTTGCCGAGGCTCTCGCGGGGCGCGTCGTAGGTGTGCAGATAGAGGCGAGCGGTCAATCCGGCGAAACTCGGCAGCGTGACGCCGTGTTTGTACTCGACCGGGTGGGTCAGCGAGGCGATCACGTCCGTCGACTCCGCCGTCGAGCGGTGGGTCATCTTCTCGCCGCCGACGAGGAGCGTCATGTCGCTCGCCCCGGAGGCGACCGACTGCCAGGCGGCGTACACGCCCGCCCCGCCACTGGAACTCGTCTGGTCGATCCGGGCGGTGTACGCCGGGACGGCCGCGAGGTCGTGAGCCAGCGCGTTCGGGACGCCGGTTTGCCCTTCGAACTCTCCGCTGGCCATGTTCGAAACGTAGAGGTGCTCCACTTCGTCGGGAGTGACGCCGGCGTCGTCGAGACAGGCCCGCCCGGCCTCCGCGAGGAGGTCTCGAACCCACTCCCCCTCGCGCTTGCCGAACCGGGTCATCGACGCGCCGACGATGGCTACGCGATCCATAGCCGCAAGGGTGCGGGCCACCCGCTTACCGTTTTTCCTTCCGCGCGCGACCGTCGGCCGCGGAACCAACTCCTCGTGACGACCGAAGGACAATTCCCCGAGACCCGTCGCGTCTCAAACCATTTATCCCGCGAGCCGCCGGAGGTGCGCGCATGGACACCGAGGAGGTCGCCTCGACCGCCGGCGTCGTCGCCTGTCTGATCCTGCTCGCCGCGGTCGTCGTGCCGTACGGGGTTCTCACAGCCCCGGCCCACCGCATCGGCGAGTACTACGCGTCCGGACCGGTCGGCGCGAACGTGCTCGCGTTCCTCGCGCTGGTCGGCGCGGTCGTCTTTCTCGCGGGTCGGAACGGGCGAACCGAACCCGACCTCGCCGCCGGAATCGCGCTCGTGCTCGGCCTTTCGGCGTTCGGTCTCGCGACCCTGTGGGCGCTCTCCGTGGAGCAGGCGGTGATCTTCAGCTTCCCGGCGGCGGACGCGTGGATCGAGTCCCACCGCTGGGTGACCGTCGCCGCATCCGCGTTCGTCGCGCTCGCGGCGGTCGTCTACTCGCGGGCGGCGCTATCCGCCTGAGGTACGAACGCCGACGTCTCGCGGCCGATGCCGCGCCGCACGCGTGCGGCGCGTCGACGGAGGCGTCGAACCGCCGCGCCGTCGGTTCGTTTTCCGCGGGCGAGTCGAAAGGCCCTTAAGAGGGAAGCGGGTACGTGGTACTGGACTAGGTCGGGCAGTTAGGCCCTGCTCCTCACCCGCAATAGAGTCTTTAGCGGGGACCGAACGCCGGGGGCGTCCGGTCAGACCGGTGCGGGCCCCGGGAGCCAACGTCGAAGCCTCGTCCTACGGGGACAGCGGTCCGCGGCAGCCGCCCGCAGGGGCGGTGCGTCGCGGTTCGCCGACGACACCCCGTCAGGCGCGGAAGCGAGCAGCGGACCGTCGGACGTGCGTCGCTCGTAGGGTCACGGGGTGGAGGAGGCAACCGGGATTACCCGCGCCGGAACGCCGGGCAATCCCGGCCCGTCCGCACTCATACTTTCATCGTAGCGTGGCGGGAGTCGCAGGCGCAATCGGTAGCTTCGACTTCCGTCCGTTCCAACGCCCCGTCATGAGCGACGCGAACGCGGACGAGATCGACGCCAGGTACTACGAGACCGACGCGGAGCGGATCGTGGAGTTCGTCGCCGACGGTCGGACCGCGGTCGTCGCGCAGAACCGCGAGGGGTACGCGATGCTGGCCGTTCGGTCGTCGCCCGACGGCGACGAGCTGGAGCGGTACTACGGGTTCGACATGGCGCTCGACCACGCCGCGGAACTGCTCCGGGCGTCGCCGCGGGACCTGCCGGTTCCGGACGAGGCGTCGGACATGGGGCTGTCCGCGACCCGCGACTGAGGACGCGACTACGTGCGCCAGTAAAACCGCGGGCCGAGGGTCAGGTACGCGAGCGCGAGAAACAGGAGGCCGAACGCGAACACCTCGCCGGGGAAACCGGGAAGGACGATGGCGAGCCCCTGAACGACGCCCATCACGGTCGCGTCCTGAGGATGGAGGTCCGGGTAGTTCACCGTCGTCACCATGAGTATCGCGAGCAGCGCCGTCAACCCGACGAGCGCCGTCGGGCTGACGAGCCACCCGGCGAGCACGCCAGCGGCCAGGATCGTCGCGGCGAGGGTGGTCTGGACGCCCTCCGTCGAGTCCGCGTCGCCGTCGTAGGCGGTGTACAAGCCCAGCCGAACGACCGCCATGGCGACGAAGATCGCCGGGAAGCCGACGCCGGCGACGAACCAGACCGGCTCCGACCCGAGGGTCCACGACTCCCGGACGACGGCCGCGACGAGGATCGCGGGCGCGACGCCGAAAGAGGCGACGTCGGCGAGCGAGTCGAGGTACTCGCCGGCCGGCGTTCCCCCCAGCCGACGGGCGATGACGCCGTCCAGCCCGTCCGCCATCGCCGCGAGGAGGATGAGACGGGCCGACAGCGACGGATCGACGGCCGCCGCGACGGCCGCGAGAAAGCCCAGCGCGGCGTTCGTCACCGTCACGGCGTCGGCGAGGCCGAGCCGGCCGACGAACCGGACGAACCGTGACATACCTCGGCTGTGGGCGACCGGTGGTATACGCTTTTACATCGGCTTCGGCGCGCGAACCACGCCGCCTTTACCCGTCGGGGTTCGAGGGTCGAGCATGAACAGGCGGACGTTTCTCGCGAGCGCCGGGCTCGCGGGGGTCGCAGGGCTCGCGGGCTGCGCCGCGCTCCAGTTCGGCGGAAATCGGGACTTCGACGTCGGCATGACCGCCGAGACGTTCGACCCGGCCGAACTCACCGTCTCCGTCGGCGACGAGGTGGTGTGGATGAACACCAGCTCGCGCGCGCACACGGTGACCGCGTACGAGAACGCCATCCCCGAGGAGGCCGAGTACTTCGCGAGCGGCGGCTTCGATTCGGAGCGCGCCGCCCGCGAGGCGTGGCGGCAGGGGGGCGGCGCGCTCGACAACGGCGAGACGTTCAGCCACACCTTCGACGCGCCCGGGCGCTACGAGTACGTCTGCGTCCCCCACGAGATGGCGGGGATGGTCGGCACGGTCGTCGTCGAAGAGGGCTGATCGCCCCGGTCGGGATCGGGTCGCGTCGCTCGCGGTCGGAGCGTCGAGCGTCGTCGAGAACGACCCGTCAAAAAACGCGATGCGAAACCGACGTCCCCCGGCGACGCGCCGAGTTACTCCCCTTCTGCTTCCTCGACCGCGACGTCGGACTCGTCGACGTCGACTGCGGTCTCAGCTTCCTCTTCGACCTCCTCGGGGTGCGCTTCGAGCGTCAGCTTCTGCACCTCGACGCGGCGAAGCGGGTAGATCGACTTGGCCTCGCCGTAGATGGCCGACGAGAGGCGGCCGTTGACGACGCTGTCGACGAGCTGCTCGAACGTGCGGTCGTCCGCGGCGTCCTCGACGAGGTCGATCATGACCCGTCGGATGGCCTGCTCTTGGCTCCGGTCGGCCTTCTTCGTGGTGAACGCGACCGGCTGGATCTGCACCCGGTAGTCGTCCGTCGTCAGCACGGTGATGTTCGCCTCGACCTTCGACGCGCCGCGGCGCACGAGGCTGCGCAGGTAATCGCGCGTCAGTTCGTGCTTTACGAACTCGGTGTACGCGGCGTCGCTGCCGACGTCCGTCACCTTGAACGTGAGTTTCGTGTTGTTCGCCCCGGCGTCGTTGGTGAGCTCGCCGAGCGTGACCTCGATGGTTCTTCCCTGTACTTTCTCCGGTTCGTCGGCGACGGTCTGGCCGAGCTCCGCCCGGTCGAACTGCTCGGGCGCGAGCACGGCGTACCATCGCTTTCCTCGCTTCTGTCTGGATACTGATCGTTCGCTCATGATTGTGTGTCGTCTTCGTTCGCTAACTGTACGACGGTCTCCGCGACCGTCAGGTTCACCACGTAATCGTCCACCGTCGACTGCAGGCCGCCGGTCGTCTCCCGCGCGATCTCCGTGACGACGGCGTCGCCGTCGACGCTCGTCCGCATCGAGTCGGTGTTGTCGGGGACGATCGCGGCCGCGACGAGCGCCGCGCGCTCGTGTCCGGTTTCGATCCGCGCGCGCCTCATAGCGCCTCCCGGAACGCCGCGACGAACTCTTCTGCCGTCCCGTCGAACCGCGCGTCGCCGCGCGTGGCGGTTCCGTTCCCGACCGCGGTCGGTTTCGTTCCGACTCCGCTTTCGGCGAGTCGCTCGACCGCCGTCGCCACGACGGCTCCGAGATCGAGCGGTTCGACGCTCGCGGCGGCCGCAGCCCCGTCGACGACGACGAGGGCGACCGGCTCCGGAGATCGGAAGTCGCGGAGCAACCGGGCGACTGTGCCGAGCGCGGACGGGGGTGCGTCGGCCGGCGGGCGGGCGACGAACACGCCGTCGTACCGGGCGGTCGTCGCGCCGCGGAGCGCCGCGTGCGCCGCCCGCGCGTGGTCGCGCCACGCGTCGAGGGCGGCGGTTCGAACGCTCGCGTTCGTCCCCTCGGCGTCGTGGCCGAGCGCCAGCGCGACGCCGACGCCGGGCCGCTCGCGCGCGACCGCGTCGAGCACGTCGGCGTAACCGCCCACCGTCTCGAACGGCCCGTCGGGCGTCGCGTGCGGCCGGAGCGCGCGCTCGATCGCCTCCGAGGCTCGCGGCGTCGCGTCCTCGACCGCGGTGGCCTCCACGGCCACGAGCGAGGCGATCCGACGGTGTGCGTCCTCGTCCAACTCCGCCGGGAGGCCGAGCTCGGCGAGCGCCGCGCGGACCCGCTCCGGCTGTCCCGAGACGGGCGCGTGGACGAGCGTCGTGTGCGCGACGCCGTCGGCGACGTCCGCGGTGGGGACGGCGACGCCGGGTCGGCGTTCGACGACCCCGGCGCGGTCGGCCGCGTCGAGGATCGGCGCGCTCCCGTCGCCGTCGACGGTCCCCCCCGACGCGACGACGCCCGCGAGACCGAGCGCGGGATCCGGATCGGTCCCGAGTTCCCGCGCGATCTCGAAGGCGACGACGCTCGCCGGGCGGGACGCGCCGGCGGCGACGCGCTTCGGGCCGCGATCGTCGCCGTCGTCTTCGTCGCCGCCGTCGCTCCCGTCGCCATCGAGGCGACCGTCCGCCCCGACGGCGGGCGACGAGCCGACGACGAGGTCCACGCCCGCCGCGTCGCCGCCGGGGATGGAGACGTCCTCGGGCGACGCGCGGACGTGGAACGGGACGCGGACGTCCCGGAGCGCCCGCGCGAGGATGCCACTGGCCGCGAGCGAGTCGCCGTCGGCGCGCGCGGCGACCCGAACGAACGGCGCGTCGCGGAGCGCGGCGGCGATCTCTGCGGCGGGGGCGTCGTCCCCTGCGGAACGTGCTGTCGACATTTCGGTGAGTGCGTGGGTCGTGATGAGCCGCGTTTTCGGCTATTCGAGGAGTTCCCGCGCCTCGTCGTACCGGTACGTGAAGTCCGCTTCGAGCCTGTCGCCGCGGTAGTACTTCACGAGACGGCGGATCTTCGACTCGGTGTTCTGCAGGGCGCGTCGGTTCTGGTTGTCCTGCGGGTTGCGCTCGGCGTGATCGCGCAGGCGGAGCGCCCGCTCCATCAGCTTCCGGAGGTCCTCCGGAAGCTCCGGCTCGGCATCGTTGTCCTCCAGAATCTCGGTGACCTTCTTGCCGGTCGCGAGCTTCACGTTCGGGATCGGCGTGCCCTTCACGCCCTCGTCGCGGAGCTTCAGGCCGATGACGCTCGGGTCGTGACCCTGCTCCGCGAGCTCGACGACGCGCGATTCGATCTCCTCTGCGTCCACGTCGCTCCACTCCGGCGGTTCGTCTGCCGCGGGGCGGTCCGATCCGGACTGCCCTCGACGGCGGGTGTGCATTCGTGCCATGGTTTCGAATTGGAACGCACAGACCGCAGGATAGCGTACCCGACGGCGATGGCGGTCGCCGCGGGGCACTACCGCAATCCCGAGTCCGCGTCGCGCGGACGAGTCAGATTTGCGGCCGTGCTGTTCCCGCGTGACTCTCGCCCCGTGGCGGACTAAACCGTTTCGGCTTCCTCCGACCTCTCGATCCGCAGGTACATCCCCTTCGACGCCGGCGCGGTGTATTCGAACCCGAACCGCTCGTAGAAGCCGTCGACGTCGGCCATGAGGTTCACGTACGCCGACTCGGGCGCGTTCTCGCGGAGGTACGCCATCAGCGCCGCCACGATCTCGGTTCCGAGCCCCCGCCCCTGGTGGTCGGGGCGGACCGCCACGTCGACGAGCTGGTAGACTGACCCGCCGTCGCCGACGATCCGACCCATCCCGACGGTCTCGCCGTCGCGGACGGCCGTCACGCCGTAGACGCTGTTCGGCAGGCCTCGCCTCACCGCCTCCAGACCCCGCGGCGCCATCCCCGCCGCCTCGCGGAGGGCGACGAACGTCTCCGGCGCGGGGAGCTCCTCCCGGAGTTCGTAGGTCATGGCCGGTCGGAGACTGGCGGGGGGCATAATCCTGTTCGTCGCGTGCGACGGCCTGACTCGGCGAGCGTCGGTCGGTCGGGCTAAACAAGTCGAAGGCCTTATTATCTACACCGGGGTACGAGAAAACGCGTTCGAGGGCTCGTAGATCAGAGGTAGATCACTCCCTTGGCATGGGAGAGGCCCCGGGTTCAAATCCCGGCGAGTCCACTTCCTTCCCTCACTGCGTTCGGTCAGTCATGAACTCGCCGACCTTCGCGAACGCGGAGCGTTCGCTCAGTCCCGGCGAGTCCAGCGGGTTCTACAATATGGTTAGATAATCGCCTTAGCAGTCCTCGTCAGCCGCGTTTTCCTCCTCCGTTCCGTCGTCAGATTCTTCCTCGTTCTGCTCGCCGTTGTCGTCACGCTCTGAACTGTCGTCCTGTTCCTCGTCAGTTTCGTCAACCTCCGTCATTTCGACGGTAAGTTCCGTATCCTCATCAACCTCGAACGAAGAATCGTCAGAGGAGGGTTCGTATCCATCGACCTCGTAGACGTTGTAAGCGTACCGCCCCTCCTCGCTGACGACCCACGACGCCTGCCCGTCCTCGCCGAGTTCTCGTTCGCCAAGGATCTCGGCCTCGGTTCCGATAAGCGTGATTTTCCCCTGTAACGGCTTTCCCTCCCGATCGACGACGGTGATCGTGATGTCGTACTCCTCGGGGCCGCTCTCGTCCTGTTCTTCCTCCTTATCCGAGTCGTCGGCCCAGTGACTCTCGTCGTCGCTGCGGAGGATCTCCTCGCCGTCGGGGGCAAGGATCGAGATCACGTCACTCCCATCGTCGCGAATGAGGCCTCCGTCCGAGCCAAAATCGACGTCGGCGTCGACATCCTTGTAGCCCGTCGCGACCGTCAGCGTCTCACCTGCGCCGATCACGGTTCCGTCCGGGAATGATCGATCCTGTTCGTTCTCACCGTTCGCCTCGAAATCAATCACGTAGCCCGTCAGGTCGAACTCACCTTCGGTGAAGTTCTTAAGCACGACATACTCATCTTCTGCGTTCACTTCTGCAAAGGCGAGCCCTGAGTGGTCCGATGCGATTACCGTGCTGCCCGCACCGAGACCCGCGATACCTAGCGTTGCTGCCCCTACACCGATCATGAAACGTCTGCGATTGCTCTGCATACTACGACTATCAGATTCCCAATAGAATATTAGTTCTTTTTATGTTATTTCAGGTATTAAAACACTGAATATCAACATGTTACATATGGATATTCTGTGGTCGGTGTGAACAAGAAGATGCGCTTGTGATCCAGCCACTGCTGATAGCTAAAGTCGAGTACCCTACCGCGTCGGATCGATGTCTCTCGGCGTTGCGCGCGTCGCCGTCGCCTTGAACTACGCCACCGTTTCTCGACCGGGCGCGAGCCCGAGCCGCTCGTAACTCGAACTGGTGATCGTCGCTCTAAGCGGCGCTTCCGCCCCGATATCGAGAGTCACCTGAACGATGGATTCACCGGTTTCGACGTCCCGGATGACCCCCGAAGCGTGGTTTTGTGCGCTCGTTTCGTCCGCCGGTGGTGCGTCCTCAGGCGCGGTGAGTGTGATCGCGTCCGCGCGGATCGCGACCTCGACAGCGTCGGTTTCGGAAACGACGAGCGCCAGAAACCGCCCGGCGGCCGTTTCGACGACGCCGAGCTCGCCCCTCCGTTCGACGACCTTCCCGTCGAGAACGGTCACCGCTGCGTCCGTCAATCCCGAAAAAGCGGTCTCTAACCGGTTAAATCGACGAAGAAGCTCTCGCGCGGTCGGGGTGAGCGTGCTCCCGCCTCCCTCTACGCCACCGCGCCGTCTCTCAACCAGCGGTCCGATCGCATCCTCGAGTTCGACGACGCGACGTTGCGCGTGAGCGTATGATCTATTCAGTGACCCTGCTGCAGAATAAATAGATCCGTGAGCGCTGATCGCCCGAAGAAGCTCCGCATCACGTGCCGTAACAGCGAGATCACCGGCAGCTAATTTCGTCTCGAATGAATCCTGAACGTTACTGTCGTCGGTCATGGGAACTGTGTCGGTGGACGATCCAAATCCGGGTTCTCTCTACGGGCCATTGATCCCCCCTCGTAGATCAATTATCCTCTTCGATCAATTCGCCGTCGACGACCTAGTAGATCAATTCACCGTCGATGAATTTCCGAGTGCGCTCGTCCCGCGGACGTGTGAAGACCCTGTCGGTCGGTCCAACTTCGATGGTCCGCTGCCCGAGGAGCACCGCCACCCGGTCGGCGATCCGCTCCGCTTGATTCATGTCGTGGGTCGCGATGACGATTCCGATATTTCGATCCCGCGCCTCCGTGATCGCGTTCTCGAGGACGGCCGTGTTACGCGGATCGAGGTCCGATGACGGTTCGTCGAGTAAGAGGACGTCGGGATCGTATGCGAGCGCGCGGGCGAAGGCGACCCGCTGTGCCTCGCCGCCCGACAGCGACCGCGCATTCTGCTGTTCTTTTCCGTCGAGACCAACCACACCGAGCGCCCTGCGGGCGGCGTCGCTCGTCCCGTTTCGCGTGCCGACGAGTTCGGCGGCGTTTCGTTTGAGGCGGTCGGCCCACGACTGGCGGACGCGGAGTCCGTATTCGGCGTTCTGCTGCACCGATGCGTCGAACAGACTCGGCTCTTGAAACACCATGCCGACGTTTCGGCGCATCGAGAGCCGTCGGCTTTCCGATAGGCTCCAGACGTCGGTTCCGCCGTATCTGATCGTCCCCCCGTCCGGCTGCTCGAACAGGGCGAGCAGTCGAAGCAGCGTGGACTTTCCGACCCCGGAGGGACCGATGATCGAGAGGATCTCCCCGCGATCGACGTCCAGTGACACGTCGTCGAACACCGGCTCGTCGTAGGCGTGCCAGAGCCCTTCGACGTCGAGAACCGACGTCATCGCGTTCGTCCACCTCCGCCGAGACGGCCGACGAGCCAATTGACGAGCAACACGAGCGCGACGAGAATCGCCCCGAGGAACAGTGCGGTTTCGAAGCGGCCCTGCCGCGCCTCGAGCTGGATCGCCGTCGTGATGTTCCGGGTGTACGCTTCGCCGTCGGCGTAGGCGATGTTGCCCCCGACGATCAGCACCGATCCGACTTCGCTTATCGCCCGCCCGAACCCCGCGAGAACCGCGGTCGCGATCCCGAATCGAGCCTCCTTGATCACGACGAGCGCGACGTCAACTCTCGTGCCGCCCATGACGTACGCGGCGTCTCGGACGTTCTGTTCGACGCTCGTGACGGCCGCGAGGCTCACGCCGGTGATGACGGGGGTTGCGAGCACGAACTGGGACATGATCATCGCTTCGGGCGTGAAGACGAGATCGAGAGAGCCGAGAGGGCCCTGATTCGACACCAGAAAGAGCACGAGAAGGCCGACGACCACGCTCGGAAAACCCATTCCGGTGTTGATGAGCGCGGTCACGAGGCCTTTGCCGGGAAACTCCTTGAACCCGATGACTATCGCGACGGGGAGGCTAAAAACCGTCGACAGCGCCACGGCGATCAGGCTCACGTACAGCGAGACGCGGACGATACTCGTGATGTACTGACTCTCGAAGGGGAGTTCGACGAGCGCGAGTGCGAGAGCCTCGGTGGCCATCACGCGTCAGTATCGGCGTCGCCCCCGGTCGTATTTCCGTCGGGCTGCCAGCCCTCGGGGACGTACTGCTGGTAATTCGGATCCTCCGAGAGCGCCTGCGGGAAGAACAGCTGTTTGCCGTCGAGCGTGTAGTTCTCGATGATCTCCTGCCCCTCTTGACCGGTAACGAAGCCGATATACGCCATCGCGAGGTCGTAGTTGCGGTTCTCGTGGATCGCCGGGTTGGCCGCGATGATCCCGTAGGGATTCGCGAGGATCTCGGGGCCGCCTTCGATCGGCCCCTGAACGAGGATTTCGAGTTCGATCTCGTCCTGTTGTGAGATGAACGTCCCCCGGTCCGCGAGGGCGTACCCGCCCTGCTGGCTCGCTTGATTGAGCGTATCGCCCATGCCCTGGCCGGTTTCGATGTACCACTCGCCGCCGGGGTCGGCCTCCGACGCCTCCCAGATCTCGAGTTCGGCGGAGTGGGTCCCCGAGTCGTCGCCGCGCGAGGCGAACAGCTCCTCGGATTCGGCGATCGTCGCGAACGCCTCCGCGGCGTCTTTCGTCCCTTTGATGCCCGCCGGATCGTCCGCGGGACCGACGATCACGAAATCGTTGAACATCAGGTCCCGGCGGTTGATCCCGTGACCGTCGTTCAGGAACTCGTCCTCCTGACCGCGGGCGTGGACCATGACCACGTCCGCGTCGCCGTTGCGTGCCGTTTCGAGCGCCGCACCCGTTCCCTGCGAAATCGCCTTCACCGGCGCGCCGAAGCGGTCCTCGAAGCCGGTGTTGATCTCGTCGAGCAGTCCCGTGTCGTAGGTACTGGTCGTCGTCGTCAGTACCAGCTCCTCGTTCTCGATACCGGCGCTCGATTCGCCGCCATCTGCGTCGCCCCCCTCCCCTTCGTTCGAAGCGAACCCCGTACATCCGGCTAGTCCCGCCGCCGCCCCTCCGCTCACGATCGCGAGGAATTCGCGCCGTTGTATCGTCATGGACACAGCGTCTGTCGCCCCGATCTTAAACGTTGCTGAAGAGCGCCGTCAGCGTTACCGATATTCGTTACTCCCTCTACCCTCGAGAGAACACGCAAAAAATTTGTCACGGGTCGAACCTCGTCCTCAGCCAAAAATACCGGAAAGGTGGCGATGATGGGGGTGTTCGGCGCGACGTCTTGCGTAACCGATTATAGTTTCCTCGCCTGTCCGATATGTTTCTGTGACGTGGATACTCCCGATGGGCCATCCCGATCCGGCCAGCGCGCCAGAGAAAGCCGTGGGCGGTGTTCAGACGTCCTCGTCGTCGAGTTCGTCCGATTCGGGCGGAACCGCGGGGAACGTCGCGCCCAACAGGTTCTGGATGTAGCGCATCGCGGTGGCGACGGCCATCACGCTGTCCATCAGCGCCTGTTGGGTCGCTCCGTCCGGATAGATCCGGTGTTCCAGCTGGATCGTCTCGGCGTCCCGGAGTTCGCAGGCGCGGTCCTCCTCGTCGAGGAACGTGTAGAACCCCGGCGTCGTCGCGAGCACCGGCCCGATCAGACCCAGTAGCTCCGTGCGCGACTCGTCGTCGCGGATGAGACGTCTGGCCCGCTCGGTGTCGAACGCGCTGCGCCCGACGACCCGGATCGGCCCGCGCTTTTCTTCCTTGATGAGGTGTATCGGCAGCCTCGAGAGGGTCACTTGCAGGTTGAACTCCGTCTCCTCCCGAGAGTGGGACGTTACGTCCGTGATGGCCTTCTCGTCGAGCCACCAGCGGACCTGGTCGACGCTCACGTGGGTCGTCATGGTTCGACTTCGGCTCCCGATCGAAAAAAGGGTTGAGCCGGTAGATACCGTCGCCTTCGACGATGAGCAATCTCGTCCGCTGACGGACACTCGGGGTTCCGAACCGTTCTGTTCAAACACGAGGAGGACGGACGCGTCCGAGCGGTGTTTTCGCCGTGACGACCGGCACACCGACCGCGACGTCGCCGGAACGGGTGGAGGCCGACGAACCGGACTCGACCGGATGCTTGTGACTACAAGCACCGGGGCTAAGGCGGGGGCGCGGTATCTATTCACGTGCCGGAGGCGGTCCCGCTTCAGAAAGGAAAACTGCTCGCCCGGGGTGTGTCTGCCGTGTGTCCCTTCCGATCCATCTGAGCGGGCGTGCCCACGTCTCCGCATTTTGCCGCGATGCACCCATCGAGACGGATTTCTCTCGCGATAGCCGTCGATATATCCTCGAAATCGGTCGGCGTAGTACCGATGCTTGCCAATCCAAGTACAACACCTATGAGTGTACTTCTAGAACGGCACCGTAGGTGGGACGAAGCCCCTTCCGATCTACTGGGTGGCGGCTTCGGTGCCTCTGACAGTTCATGACTCCTAACCGTATCGGGGGCGGCTCGGGTCACCCACCTCCCGAGTGCGCTCACCGCTATCGTTAGTTACGCCGGATTTCGTCTGAGCCGACCGCTACGCGTCACAGCGATTTCGTGACCGATCAGTTCGTCGGTTCTCGCCTACGCCCACGAGTCGTGCGACTCCGTTTCACATATCGAACAGACGACGATCCGCGCCGGCCTCCGTCCGTGTTTCGCGTTCTCGGCCGTGACTTCGTCCCGCTCGATCCGCTCTTTCACCGCGAGTTCGATCCGGTGGATCGTCTCGCGGTCGCAACGTGAACAGTAAGACACGCGTTGGTCCGACGGTGAGTTTTCGCGATTCATGGTACGCGTTGCTTGGCCGGCCGTCCCCGGCGACGTATACGCGCTCTTCGCGGGGTGGTCCGACCGCGGTACCGTGAAGGGATGCGCGGCGTCTATTTAACCGGGCGAGGAGGGTTCGAATCCTCCACCCCCGGTGTTGCGGGCGGAACACCAGAAGAAACTGTCACTTCGTCGCCTCGGCGGCGGACCGTTTCGCCTCCCGCCGGAGTATCTCCCGGACGAAGATCGCGAACCCGTGATCGATTCCGGTGCTCCACGCCGCCGTCTCCTCGGGATACCCGGGGATCACCTCCCGGAAGACGGCGCTCGTGAGGACCGCGTCGTCGTCGACCATGAGGAGTCGTCCGATGGCCTGGGACTCGGCCGTAGTGCTCAGCCACTCGATCAGCTCCGAACCGAACACGGTCGCGCCCGGCGCGCGCTCTTCGATCTCGGCCCGGATCCCGTCGATCACCGTTCCGACGTGGACGTCCACGCCGTTTTCGATCGCCTCCCGGAGTCGGGCGGCCACTTCCTCGTCGAGAACGTTTTCGTGAAGGAGCAACAGCACCACCTCGTCCTCCGCCCCCTCGATCATCGCCAGCGTTCGCGCGGTGACGTTCTCGTAGCCCTCGATCGCCCAGACGCCGCGGTCGACTTCCTTGTACGTCGGCTCGATGTCGCGAAGGGACGTTTCGACGGATTCGAAGTACGCGTCGTACCGCTTTCGGAGGATCCGAAGGGCGGTGTCGATCTCGACCGCCCGGTAGACCTTCGGCTCCGAGCGCTGCACGTCGACCAGACCCTTCCGGTGGAGCCGATCCATCGCCCCGTAGATTCGCGACCGCGGGACGTCCGCGACCCGGCTCAGATCCCTGGCCGTCGCCTGCGGACGGTGGGTAAGCGCGACGAAGCACTTGGACTCGTACTCCGTCAATCCGAGTTCCTGAAGCGTCTCTATCGCCTCGCTTCCGTCTGACATGCGCCGACAGACGGGCTTCAACCGGATATAGGTCGAGGGAAACTGTTGCTCGAAAACGACGTCGTCGCGCGATCCGTCCCCCGCCGGACGCGGGCACCGTGAAAGCGACCGCGAAATCGCTCGGACCGACGCACCGTGGTAGCGTGAGTCGCACAAGCCTTATGAGCGTGTACCGCCTCACTTCAGAGGCAATGGCGAAAGGCAAAGTTGATTTCTTCAACGACACTGGCGGCTACGGTTTCATCGACACTGACGACGCGGACGACGACGTGTTCTTCCACATGGAGGACGTTGGCGGTCCGGACCTCGAAGAGGGACAGGAAGTCGAATTCGAGATTCAGCAGTCCCCGAAGGGTCCGCGCGCGGCGAACCTCGAGCGGCTGTAAGGGTTTCCGTACCCGGCATCGGAACCGGCGCACGACAACGGTTTTTCCATCTTTTCGGACGGTCCGACGCTCGACGGTGAGCCTCGCTTCCGGTGAACCGCGGCTTCACTCCGGCTTCCACTCCGCCGGACCGTTCGTCCTCCGCCCCGACGTGTCCGTTTGGGATGAGTTTTTATACTAACACGTCCAACGAGTGATGTGATGAGCGAATCCGGTCCTCGCGCGTCGCGTTCGACGCGGTTCGCCGGTGAGAGGAGGGGCCAGACGGAGACGCTCGGCGTCGTGCTCGTACTGGGCCTCTCGCTCGCCGTCGTGACCGGTTCGGTCGCGGTCGGCTCGGTGGCGCTCGCCGACGCGTCCGCCGACGCCGAGGCGTCGAGTGTGGAAAACGCCATGTCGCACATGAGTTCGAAGGCGAGCCTCGTCGCGCTCGGGGAGTCGGCGTCCCAGCGGTTCGATCTGGGGCGAGTCTCGGACGGCGCGTTCGAGGTCGCGGAGGACGCCGGCACGATAACGATCGTCCACGAGCACAACGGCACCGAGGACGAACTCTACACCGGCTCTCTCGGCGCGGTCGTCTACTCGGACGGTCCCCGCGAGATCGCGTATCAGGGCGGCGGCGTCTGGCGAACGGAGGGAGACGGCAGCCGGATGGTCTCCCCGCCCGAGTACCACTACCGAAAGAACACGCTCACGTTCCCAATCGTCCGGGTCCGCGGGGACGGTTCGGCCTCCGGCTCGGTGGGCGGCGAGGTGAGACAGAACGGTGTCGACCAGTCCATCGAGGGGATGCCGGGGAACCCACTCACCGGCGGGACGATCGTCGTGAAGATCCAGAGCGACTACTGCGAGGGCTGGTACGACTTCCTCAGCGGGCGCGCCGCCGGCGAAACCGAATCGTGCGACGCGGACGACACCGTCGTCTCGGAGCTGACCGTCCCGCAGGAGGTCAAGTTCGCCGAGCCGATCTCGCTCGTCTCGGAAGGCGGCTACTCCCCGCCGCCGGGGAAGGGAAAGAACGCGCCGTCCCAGGAGGACGTGGAGGAGGACGTCAACCACCCGTCGGCGCGTTCGACTATCGACGCGAAGGTCACGGAGGCGAGGGGCGATAACGACAACGACGACGCTGGATCCTGCGACGTCGACGGATCCAGCCTCTCTGCGGACTGCGAACTCGACGCGGGAACGTACTACCTCGACGACGACGTCGCGCTCGACGACGGCGTCGACTTCGACACCTCCGAGGGCGACGTCGAACTCGTCGTCGACGGCGACTTCGACATCCGGGACGAGGACCTTCTCGTCACCGACGGCTCGGATAACGGCGTGACGTACTACGTCAACGGATCGCTCGACGCGCAAGGGGACGCGCGCGTCGGCACGACCTCGTCCGAGACGGAGGCCGACAGGAACGTCTTCTACGTCGCCGACGGGGTGCTCGACGATTCGCCGGGCGACGGGAGCGTCGAGTTCGACGCCGTCATCTACGCCCCCGACGCGGACATCGAGACGAAGGGCAACCCCGCGTTCCGCGGCGCGATCGCCGCGAACTCGCTCGACCTCGGCGGCAACGCGGAGGTGGAGTACGACGACTCCCTCGAAGGCGTCGAGGTCGACCTGACCGGCACGGACGCCACGATCACGTACCTGCACGTCAGCGAGAACGAGATCGAAGTCGAGTTGCACTGACGCCCCGACGACCGCGCTCGTCCGAACCCGGCGGCGAATCACGATCACCTGAACTCGACGGCGACGTACGACCGCGTGAGCGTCACGCGATCGTCGCCCGTCGTCTCGACCGTCGCGGCGACCTCGTCGCCCGACGACTCCACGTCCGCGAACCCGTCGTCGTCCTCGAAGTAGTCGGCCCACGCGTCCGCCCGCGGCGATTCGATCTCGACGCGGACCTCCTCGCCGGCATCCGGTTCGAACGTCTCCGGCGACGCCCGCGCGCCGCGCTCCGCGGCGACGAGCACCGTGTCTCGTCCGCCCACGCTCGTCGATCCCTCGTCGGCGTAGGTCGCGACGAACGGGAGCACGACGTCGCCGTCGACGAACGCCGGGCCGCTCACGACGATCCCCGATCCTCGGTCGGTTCTGACGACCGCACCTCCCTCGTACGCGATCTCGGTTCCGTCGGCGCGGTAGACGATCGGACGCAGGGTGAACTCGCGCTCGTCCACGTACCCGCCGTCGTACACGCCCACCCTGACGGTGACCTCGTCGCCGAGCGCGAGCGTCCCGCCGGAGAGCCGAATCTCGGTCGCTCGGCTCGGATCCTCGTACCGCCTGACGTCGCCGAGGTTGTCGGCGAGCACGTCGAAGGCGCGCTCGACGTTCGCGGTCCGCTCCGCGCGCTGTCGATCCTCGAACCCTCCCATCCCCAGCACGAACACGGCGGTCGTGGTCGTGACGACGAGCGCGAACACGAGGACGAACCCGAGCGACTCGCTGACGGCGCGATCCCCCGTCACGATTCGGACACCACCAGCGACCCGTCTCCGCTCCCGTCGTACTCGACGTCGAGCGGCCCGCCTCGAACCGTCGTCTCCGTCACGTCCGTCTCCACGACCAGCGGCACCGTGACGCTCACGGCGGGATCGTCCGCTTCGAGTTCGAGTTCGTCCGCCCGGACGGTTATCGAGTAGCCCGTCCCCGCGACGGTCGACGGGAGCGACACCCGAACGTCGGCCCGCGGGGATTCCCCGGTTTCGTCCTCGTCGCTCGTTCCGACCCGCGCGAGGCGGTCGGTCTCCATCGTCCCCACGGCGAGCTGGTGGCCGAGCACGTCGAGTTCCTCCCGGACGACGGTCTCCCGCTGCGTCTCGACGACCCCGCCGGCCGCGACGAGGAGTCCGGCGAGCACGATCGCCGCGACCGCGAGGTTCAACGCGTAGCCGACGCTGAACGACACCGCGCGGTCGTCGCCGCGGAGCCGGGTTCCGTCGTGCGTTCGACTCTCGTCGCCCGTTCGGCGTTCGTCACGCATCGGGCTCACCCGGGGCGACCCGAACCGTGGTCTCGAACCGAACGTCCGCGGACTCGTACCGAACGGGCACCGTCGCGTCGTACGCCGCGGGGACGGCGTCGACGCCGGCGTCGGCCTCGTCGTCGAACGCGACCCGATCGCCCTCCTCGCCGGCGACGGTCAGTTCGTAGCGTCCCGCGGCCTCGTCGCCGCGCTCGTAGCGGACGTCGTAGCCGCTCATCGACGGCCAGAGGCCGTCGCAGTCGGCGTCGTCCGCCCCGACGAGGCGCTCGCCGGTCAGGTCGAGCGTCACGGCGCCGTCGCCGTTCGGTTCGACCGCACAGACCGGGTCGCCCGGCGGCGCGTCCGGGTCGTCCGCCGCCGCGACCACGACGTCGTCGCCGTCGCGGTAGGCGTAGACGTAGCGCTCGTCGCCTCCGTCGTCGAACGCGACGCGGAACGCGTCGTCCTCGGGCGCGCTCGTCTCCGACAGGTCGTCCGCGTCGAAGTCCAGTGTGAAGGCTCTGGTCTCGTCGGCGTCCTCGACGAGCGTCCAGTCCGTCTCCTCCTCGCCGTCGTCGTAGACGAACTCGCCGTCTTCGTCCTGGTACACTAGCGTCCCCGCCGTCGTCGCGACCGATCCGTTCTCGACGCCGACCGCGACGCCGCGTCCGGCGAACCGGGCGCTCGTCCGGTTGTCGATCTCCCCGATCCCCGCCTCGACGGCGTCGTCGACGCCGGCGTAGTCGCCGTGCGGTCTGCGGTTCTCCGCCTCGACGACTTCGCCGACCGCGTCGACGACGGTCGCGCGGAACTCGATCGCCTCGCCGCCGTCGGAGCCCGCGCTCCGGGTGGCGAGGTTCTGCGTGAAGATCGCCGTGTTGAGAAGCAGGACAAGCACCACGAAGACGATCGCGAGCGTGAGGCCGGCGACCGCGAAGAACTGGGCTCTGTCCCGCCGGTCGCCCCCCGCGTCGCGCCGGGCGGTCGTCACATCCGCCATACGGTGAGGCGCACCTCCACGAGGTTGTACAGCTTCCCGTCCGCGTCCGCGTCGTCCGCGTAGAACTCCTCGTCCTCGTCGTCTTCGATCGCTTCGAGCGTGGCGTCGGAGGCCGAACTCGACAGCCGCGAGTCGTCCGTGAGCGCGACGGTCCGCGCGGCGCTCACGGCGTTGTCGCTCGACGACCCCATGTACACCATCCGCTTCGAACTGACCGACCCGTCCGGACGGTGATACAGAACGTGGACGTTGAACGCGATCTGCCGGTCGGCGAACGCCGCGTCGAGCGCCTCGCCGAATCGGTTCGGCGGTCCGCCGTCGGCGTAGTACCCCTCCTCGGACGCGTTCGTGAACCGTTCGTCGTCGGGGTTCCAGTACAGAACCGCCTCGCGCAGGTCGCCCCGCTCGTCCGCCGTCGCCAGGAGGCTCGACGCCGACTCGCGCTGTTGGTTCTCGATGTGCTGGTTCGACGTGCTGGCCGACAGGGGCGTCACGGCCGTCGACTGCATCGCGAAGAGGAGGCCGCCGACGAGGAGCAACGCCGCGACGAACGCCTCGACCGTGTGCGCCTGCGCCCTCGGCATCTCACCACACCCTCACCGTCAGCCGGTACTGGTCGCCGTCGAGCGTCACCAGTCTCTGGGCGACCGCGACGTCGTCAGCCGGTCCCCCCGAGCCGCAGGACTCTTCGTCCCCCTCGTCGAGCGGGACGAGCGTCACGTCGATCCGGTCGCCGTCCGCCAGCGCCTCGTCGATCGGATCGCCGTCCAGTTCGCACTCGTCGGCGTCGAAGAACGCTTTCGTCGCGCTCTCGTCGAGGACGTTCGGCCGCCTCGGCGTCTCCGCGAGCGCGTCCTCCGCGAGGTGCGAGGCCGTCCCGTCGGCGACGATCAGCGCGCTGCCGCCCGCCGCGGTGAACGGATCGAGCATCGCGGGCACGAACGCGAAGACGAACGCCACCGCGAGCAGAAACACGCCGGCCCCGACCGCGAAATCCAGCGTCGTCTGTCCCCGTCGATCGGCCGACCGGCGGACGGTTCGTGGCCGGTCGGCCGCCGACCTATCGCCGCCGGTCGGTCGTCGGCGACCCGCCGGACGTCCGCCGTCGGCCGTCGATCGTCGCACCCGCCGCCGGCTTCGGGTTCCGGTCATCCGACCACCATCCACGTCCCGAGCGCGACCGTAAGCAGCACCACGGAGAACTTCACGCCCGAAACGATGTCGGCGTCGCGAATGTACCCCGAGATGAATCCCGAGAGGATCGCCTGCAGCGTCACCGCGTGGAAGAAGAGCACGGACAGGAGGTCCGAGTCGACGCCGCCGCCGAAGTCCGGTCCCCCGCCGACGTCGCTCCCGCCGCCGGAACCCGTCTGTTCCGTCAGACCGGCCATCACGTCGAGAAACTGCGTCTTCAGGATGGCCATCACCGCGAGCAGCGTGAGGTAGGTCATGAGGATGATGACGATCTGCATGCGCGTGCGCGACGTCCGCTCGCGGTCGATGTCGTCCTGGTTCTCGCTCGCCTGCGCCGCCGTGGTCAGCACGTCCGTGATCTGGCTCGACGCCTCCTGCGCCTTCGTGATGAGCTTCACCGTCCGGGCCAGCCGCGGGATGTGGTACTTGTTGTTGAACTCGACCAGCGCCTCCCTGAGGCTCATCCCGTAGTTCACCTTGCCGTACATGACGTCGAACTCGTCCGCGAGCTTCCCGGACGACGTGTCGGCGACGGTTCGGACCGATTCGAGCAGCGTGAGTCCGGTGTCGTTCGCGCTCGACAGCTTTCGGAGCGTGTCCGAGAGCTTGCCGACGACCGCGCCCCGGGAGCGGACGTTCCACGTGTGGAACGCGGCGAGGGGGACGCCGACGACGTACGCCGGCACGTACACCCAGACGAACGTCCCCCAGATCGGCTGATCGACCATCCCGTCCCACGACAGCGGCGCGGAGCCGCTCGCGACGGCGACGGCGACGAGGACGACCGCCGCCGGGACGGAGAGCGCGAGCGTGTGGAGGGGGTTGTCCCGGAAGAACAGGTGGGGACGGCGAAGGAGGACCTTCGTCCGGTACGTTCCCTCGCGGCTCTTGATCCGATCGAACGCGCTGAACTCGCCGACGAAGCGCTCGACGAACCCGAGGTGGAACAGCCCTTCCTTTCTCGTCTCTTCGAGGCGGGCGCTCGAATCCGAGGGCGAGAGGAACCCGTCGCCCGGTTCGTCCTGCTTCACCGTCGAAACGAGCACGAGAAAGCCCGCGCCGGTCAGCGGGATCAACCCGTACACGGTGCCGTACAGGAGCATCTCGTCGGCGTCGCCGAGCATGCTCATGATGACGAGGATGATGATGAGAAGGAGCGGAAACAGCGACAGCGTCATGTACATCTCGCCGAACAGCTCCAGCGTCTCCAGCGTCAACTCCTGTTGCTGTTTGGCCGTCCGCATGTGTTTGTCCTTCTTGTCGTCGAGAAAGCGCTCCAGGTCCCCCCCGGAGTTGATGATGGAGAGCATGTCCGTCAGAAACTGCGAGAGTTCGTCGCTCGGCGTCTCCATCGCCTGGTTTCGGATCGCGGTTCGGTAGTCGGTCCCGAAGTACTCCGTCTCCTGGACGACGCTCTGGAACTCCCGGGCGACCTCGCCGTAGGTGTCCTCGGCTTTCGCCATCGCTTCGAGGATTTCGAGCTGATTCAGCCCGCCGACCGAGAGGGCGTACATGAACGACACGGCGTCCGAGAGGAGCATGTTGATCTCGCGCTTTCGCGCCGACGCCCGCGAGTACGGGATCGCGACGAGCGCGCCGAACCCCCCCGCGAATCCGAGCGTCCCGAGGACGACGCCGGTGAGGGCTATCGCCGCGGGAACCTTCGCCGCCAGAACGAGTTCGAGCAGGGTCTCGTTCGGGATGCGCGCGCCGAGCGAGAGCGACTCCGCCGTGACGAACCCCAGCGCGAACAGCCCGTACCCGAGGAGCGTCCCGAGGGCCCAGAGACAGAGGCCGACGAGCGCGCCGACGGCCAGCGCGCGCGAGAGGTACAGCTCGACCGTGACCGCCATCCGCGCCTGCGCGAGCTTCCGTTCGACGTCGGCGACGAAATCGCCCTCCGGGTCGAAGAGCCACCGAAAGAGGGGGTAGAAGGCGTCGCCGAGGACGTCCCCGCCCCGGAAACCGCCGCTCGCGTCGAGGCTCATGTGCGCTCACCGTCGTCGTCTTCGAACTCGCCGAACCCCCACTCGTCGATCGCGTCGGATTCCGACGCGTCGTCCCCCCCCGCTTCGTCTTCCTCGTCGTCGTCCCTCCCGTCGACGGTTTCTCCGTCTCCATTCTCTGGGTCGCCATTCCCCCCGCCGTCGGCTTCTCCGTCGACGTGGAATCCGGGCGCGGCGTTGTCGGTCCCGTCGGCCGGTTCGAACGTCGCCGGGTCCCAGCCGTCGCCGTCGATCGCGGCGACCTCGTCGGCCGCCGACTCGGCGTCCCGGTCCGGAGCGGCCGCGGGTGCGTCGTCCGCCGTCGAAGCGTCGTCCGCCGACGAGTCATTCGCCGGCGCGTCGTCGCGTCGCGTCTCCGTCGGACCTGCCGTCACGTCCGGCGCGTCGCGCATGCCGGTCAGCGCGTTCGCGACGCTCTCGGCCGGCTCGCCGCGGTACGCCTCGAACAGCTCCTCCTCCGCCCGTTCGAGGATGGACTCGGCTTCGGCCAACTGCGCCGCGTCCGGGTCGGGCCTGGGGACCATCTCCTCCTTTTCGGGGTCGATGTCGATGAGCACCGACTCCATCTCCCGGAGGTCTTCGAGGCTGCGCTCCAGCCCGCCGTTCGCCATGAGCGTCAGGATGGTGTCCGGGTCGTTGATGAACGCCTGAAACGTCGCCGCGACCTGCGTGTACGTGTTCAACCCGTTTTCGATCAGGTACGCGAGGACGACCCGTCGCTCGAAGAGCTCCTCGTCCAGCGTCTCGCGGGACCACCCGCGGTCGAAGGTGATCTCCGAGAGGGTGTTCGACGCGCCCATCTCCAGGAACTCGTCCGTTTCGGCCTGCCACTGGTACACGTCGCGAACGTTGATCTCGTCGTTCTCGGCGTCGTAGTGGTTGATCTCCGTGATCGACTTGTTCCGGCGGACCTTGGTACCCTGCACGCGCGTCGACGTCTGGATCGAGACGAGATCGAGCGCCGTGAACATCGTCTTCGAGACGTTGATCGGATCCGTGGTGAACCGCTTCAGCACCTCGCCGACGCTGTCGGCGTGGAAGGTGGTGTACGTGGTGTGGCCTGTGGACATGACCTGGAACAGGGTCCTCCCCTCCTCGCCGCGGATCTCGCCCATCACGATGTAGTCGGGACGCTGTCGGAGCGCGGCTTCGAGGAGGTCGAACTCGTCCACGTCGCCCTTGTCGTCGTCCGAGAAGGACGGTCGGGTGACGGAGGCGATCCAGTTGCGCTGGGGGAGTTCGACCTCGCGGGTGTCCTCGATGGAGACGATCTTCGTGTTCGACGGGATGAAAAGCGAGACGGCGTTGAGGCTCGTCGTCTTCCCGGACGCTGTCCCGCCGGCGAAGATGAGCGACTTGTTGTTCTCGATACAGAGCCAGAGGAACGCCATCTCGTCCAGCGAGAACGTCCGCCAGTTGATGAGGTCGATCGGCGTGAAGGGGACGTCCTTGAACTGTCGGATGGTGTAGTTCGTCCCGTGGTCGGACACCTCGCGGCCGAGCGTCAACTGGGCGCGCGAGCCGTCCGGGAGCGTCGCGTCGACCTGCGGCTTCCGCTTGCTGATCCCCTTCCCCGAACGCTGGGCGAGTTTGACGACGAAGTCGTCGAGTTCCGCCTCCCCGTGGTAGACGTTCGTGATGATCTGTTCGTAGTCGCCGTGGTAGACGAACACGGGGGAGTCGTACCCGTCGCAGGAGATGTCCTCGACGTTGATGTCGTGTTTGATGCCGTCGATCCGCTCGTACCCGATGAAGTCGCGCGCGAGGTAGTACAGGAGCTTTTCGACCTGGTACTCGGTGAGTTCGGCGGCGTCCTCCGCCAGCACCGCGGGCTCCGGGCGGGCCGCGATGCCGTCGAGATTCCCGTCGTCGACGTTCGCTCCCCGCCACCCGAGCCGCCGGAGCACGCGGCCGGCGATTCCGTCGCCGTCGCCGTCGACGCCGAGGCGCTCGCCCAGCGCGTTCGCGAGGCCCGTATTCGATCCTCGCGCGTACAGGTCGTACCGGTCGAGCAGGCGGTGCGTCTCGCGTTCGATGACGTCCCGGCGGTCGTCCTCCCCCGAGACGACGACCTCGTCGTCGGCGTACTTGATCGAGGTTCGAAGCTTCCCCGTCAGGAACTCCGTCAGGTCCGCCTCGACGCGGTTTCGGTACGGTTCGACGAGGTAGTACTTCTTCTCGTTCTCCTTTTCGGAGTGGAAGACGACGACGAAGGCGTGGGGCTTTTTCACCCAGTACCGCTCGACCTCCCGGAAGTGCGCCTTCTTCGCCATCGGAACCGCCTTCTCCAGATCGTAGCGGTTCGCGACGGTCGTCGCCCCCCGCGTCGTCGAGAAGAAGGCGTCCTCGTCGAGGTCCGCGTCGACGTTCACGGTTCGCTCGGCGATCACTTCGTCCAGCGCGTCGGCCCGGTCGCCGAGGTGCGAGACGACGTTCTCGATCCGGTCGGGGTCGAATCCGAGCGCCGCGGCGGGGTCGAACGGCACCGTCTCGCCGTCGCCGTCGCGCGGCGCGTCGCCCGCCTCGTCGTAGTAGTACTCGCGCTTGTAGTGTTCCCACAGCCACGCGTCCTTGACGACCGGCGTGGTCTCCGGATCGCAGAACGCCTCGAACCGCTCGTGGAGCCGCGTCGCCGCGAGTCCACCGCCGCCGACGCGGTCGCTGAGGTCGTCCGGGTGAAACCCCAGAAACGCCGTCGGATCGACGCCCACGCGCTGCCAGTCCTCCGCGTCGGGCGTCCGCGGTCCGCCGTCTCCTCCTCGCCGATCGCCTTCCGAGTCGCGCCGCATACGCTGAGACAGGTCGGCGGCGGCCCCCGACGGGCCGTACTCGGCCAGGTAATCCTCCCAGGTGTACTCGCCGACGGCCGCCCCCGCGTCCTCCCGGTGCGCCTCCGTGGCTGCCCCACCCTCCACTCGCCCGGAGTTGGAATCGCCGGCGTCGTCAACAGCCATTGTGGCAGAAATGTTCTCGTTATTGAAAAAGTCTTCTCCTCAATTTAACTAATTGAGATTTGGGAGTATGTGCCGAGAGGGTGCTCAGAAATCGTGTATGGGGGACTTACGAGGCTCATCATCGATCTACCTCGATCATCCACCCCCGATCACATATGGGAGATTTCATTTTTCACATAATTAATCTGCCACGAACGCTCACCGGGGACGTCGATCTCTCGGCTCCGCCTCGGACGCCCTTCGCGCCCGCCGAAAACGTGGTTGTGAAAACGAAGACAGGGTAAGGACGGCGGCCGGCGTATCCCTCCCCGGAGGAGGGATGACCACGAACGATTTCGACCCCGAAAGCCGGGAGGCCCGCGAAGCCGCGGCGGAGGCGGCGACGGACAACTCCGAGTTCTTCTCGCTCGTACAGCAGTACTACCGCGGCGAGATGTCGCAGTCGGCGACGTTCCTCGATCGCCTGGACCTGACGGTCGACTGGGCGATCGCGGTCGTCACGGCCGTGCTCGCGCTCGCCTTCGAGAGCACCGGGCGGTCGTCGCACCTGCTTCTCATCGGCATGATCGCCATGGTGATGTTCCTCTGGTTCGACATCCGGCGGTACCGCACCTACGACGCGGTCCGAGCGCGCGTCCGTCTCATCGAGGAGAACGTGTTCGCGAACACGTTCGACCCGAAGGACGTTCCGATGGAGGACTGGCGGGAGGAGATCGGCGAGGACCTCCGGAACCCTCAGCTCAAGGTCTCGTACCGAGAGGCGCTGTCTCGTCGACTCGCGCGCGTGTACTTCCCGCTTTTCGTCCTCCTCGGGGTCGCGTGGCTGTTTCGGATCTCCGTCTTCGCTCCGGGCCCGTCGTTCTTCCAGTCGGCGGCGGTGCCCGGGGTTCCCGGCGAGTTCGTCGTCGCCGCCGTGGGAGTCTTCTACGCGGCGCTCGTCTCGATCACGTTCTGGCCGCACAAGCGACAGGCCAAGGGGGAGTTCCGCGGACAGGAACCCGGCGCGTGGAAGAAGTCGTAGCCGGATCGTCGGTCGCCGGTCGCCGGACCGGTCGAACCCGCGACAGCTATACGTCGGCAGGACCACCGTCCGCTCGCATGAAACTGTTCAACGAGGAGTGGTTTTCCGACGAGCACGTCACCCGGTTTCTGCTGCTTACGCTCCTCGTCCTCGTCGTGATCACGGGCTTTTCGATCCTGCCGCTGGTTCTTTTCGCCATGGCCATCGCGCTGGCGATTCAGGTCCTTCGAGCGGCCGTCGCGGGGCTTCGGTACGGCTACGCGGAGGGGAAACTCGGAGCGAACTGGCGGAAATAAAACGGGTGCGGCGGGAGTGAGCGAACGCAAAGCGTTCGCGAACGTCGCCGCGGCCGTCGAGCAACGCGAGACGGCCGCGGCGGGATTCGAACCTCCGAGAGACGGTCGCCTCGCTCCGCTCGGCGCTGCGACTCTCGTGATTAGATCCCACCGTGCCGGTTCGCTCGCCTCCGGCTCGCTGCACGGGCGCGGCGGGATTCGAACCTCGGTCACACGGTCCCGCTCGCTTCGCTCGCGGGCTGCGTGTTCTCTGATTCGAATCCCTCGGTGCCGTTTTCACGGTTCGCTGACGCTCGCCGGAAAACGGGCGCGGCGGGATTCGAACCCGCGATCGAGAGGTTAGGAACCTCTCGCCCTATCCGCTAGGCCACGCGCCCCGGTCGAGGTACGAAAGCCCGGACAAAAAGCGTGCGCTTCTCGGTCGCGGAAGTCGGCCCGATCCCGTCGGACAGAACTGCTCAGTTGCCGCTTCTCTCGGTCGCTTCTTCCGTCGTCGTCTCGTCGGTCGTCGCCGTCTCGTCGGCCGTCGCGGCCGGCGTCGAATCGTCCTCGTCCTCGGTCGATCCTTCGCCCGTCACGGACCGTTCGCCGTCGTCCCGCATCTGCTGGAGTTCCTCTTCGACCTCTTCGCGACCCTTCTGGAACTCCCCCATCGCCTGCCCCGTCGAGCGCGCGAGTTTCGGTATCTTGTTCGCGCCGAACAGCAACACCAGCACGAGCAGGATGATGAGCAGCTCCGGACCGCCCGGGATCGGACCGAACAGTGGCATCACGGTGTCGAACATCTCTACTCCTGCGTAACCGGGTGTCGATTATAGGCTTTTTGCTCGAACCGGCCACTCACCAGCGCTGATACGTCGCGCGGGCGATGCCGGATCGTCCGTCGAACGCCGCGATCGAGCGCGACTTCCCGCGGACGTTCCGCCCGACCCGACGATCTCGACCGCAAGGGTGATCTACTCGGGGTCGAACGATCCGGTATGATCGCCGCCGGAGACGACGCCCCCGACTTCACCGCACCGCTCGCCGACGGCGACGTCGACTCGTTCACCCTCTCGGAGCGCCTCGACGAAGCGCCGATCGTGCTGGCGTTCTTCCCCGCGGCGTTCACCGGAACCTGCACGACCGAGATGTGCACCTTCCGCGATCGGATGGCGAGATTCGAAGCGCTCGACGCGTCGGTGTACAGGGTGAGCGTCGACCTCCCGTTCGCGCTCAACGAGTTCAGGGCGCAGCACGAACTAAACTTCGCGCTCGTGAGCGACAACGACCGGGAGATCATCGACCTGTACGACGTGTCGATGGACTTCGACTCGCTCGGCGTCAGCGACGTCGCGAAGCGGGCGGTCTTCGTCGTGGACGCCGACGGCGAGGTCGCATACCGGTGGGTCAGCGACGACCCCGGACGGGAACCCGACTACGAAGCGGTCGCGGAGGCGGCCGAGGCGGCTGCGTAATCGGATTTCGACGATTCGGTCGCGGCGGTCGGTCCGACGCACTTTTTTCTCGCGCCGTCGTGATATCCGAGGTATGGCCAGCGACACCGAGAGTAGTCCCCGGGAGTACGAACCGAACGCGGAGCACTCGTTCCCCGACGAGAAGCTGAACGAGATCCTCCCGGCCGTCCTCGAGGACCCGGAGATCACGGCGTACCTCAAGGCGCAGAACGTCAACGCGGTGACGCGGAAGGGGTTCAACGACCACGGGCCGAAACACATCGAGATCGTTCGGAACCGCGCGCTCCGGCTGTACGACCTGCTCAAGCGCGGCGGCGTCGAGTTCAACGGCGCGCTTCAACAGGGGCTGGAGGAGGCCGACGAACCCGTCATCGTCGCGCTCGCGGCGACGATCCACGACATCGGCCACGTCGTCCACCGCGACGACCACGCGTACTACTCCATCCCACTGGCCGCCGACCTGCTGGACCGCTTCCTCCCGCGCTTTTACGACACGGAGGGGGTCGTCCGGGTGAAAGCGGAGATCCTCCACGCGATCCTCTGTCACCACACCGAGGAGGACCCGCTCACGCGCGAGGCCGGCGTCATTCGCGTCGCGGACGCGCTCGACATGGAGCGCGGTCGGTCGCGCATCCCCTACGAGAAGGGCGGGCGCGGCATCAACACCCTCTCCAGCCAGGCGATCAGCAGCGTCTCGCTCAAGGAGGGAGACGGCGTGCCCGTCCTCGTCGAGATCGAGATGGTCAACGCCGCGGGCGTCTACCAGGTCGACAACCTGCTCAAGGCGAAGCTCGACGGATCCCGCCTGGAAGACCTCATCAGAATCGTCGCGGTCAACACGAAGGCGGAAGATCAACTCGTCGAGCGGATCGAGCTCTGAACCATGCGCTCGAACGACGACCTCCGCGACACGTACGCCGCCGCGATACAGCACGAGCTGGTCGACGTGTCGGACGCGGATCTCGTGCTCGGGGTGGTGAGACGGCCGACGCGGTGGTTCTCCGCCGTCGTCGACGAGAACGAGGCGGCGGTCGCGCCGCCGCCGGACCTGCTGGACGAGTTCGCGGAGCGCCGCGACGACCTGAAGATGCGGGGGATGTGCGACGAGGGCGCGCACAACGCCGCGTGGGATGAGACCGACTTCGAACGCCGGTACCGTTCGCACCTCGACGGGAGCCCCGAGGCGACGGCCGCGATCCGTCGAATTCGGAACGAACTCGACGACGGCGCGACGGTCGCCCTCGTCTGCTACGAGAACACCGCGAAGAAGCGGTGCCACCGGACGACCCTGCGCGAGATAGTCGCGGGCGACGGACCCGCGGACGGAACCGCGTAGCGCGGCGGTCGACCGGTTCCGAGCGGACGATCTCGACCTTACCACGCGACGGGACTGAGCGCTTCCGAGACGACCCGCGACAGCGGGAGCAGGAACCGATCCGTCGGGGCGAAAAACGTCAGCCCGGAGACGAGCAGGTACGTCGTCGTCGCGGCCGCGGTGATTCCGAGGACGAGCGCGCCCGTCCGGTCGAATCCGTCCGATCGTTCGGCCGCGAGCGCCCACGCGCCGAGGAGGCCCGCCATCGCGAGCGCCCAGAGCGCGTACAACTGGACCGCTTCGCCCTGCACCGCGTTCAGCGCGGCGAGCGCCCACGCGTAGCCGACGGTTCCGACCGCGACCGCGACGACGTACGACCGCGAGAGGAGCGCCCACTCCCCGTCGACGACGCGCCGGACGGGTCGAAGCCGCGCGACGAGGTAGAGGCCGAGGGGGTACACCGGGTGGAGGTACCTGACCGTCAGCATGTGATGCAGCGGCAGTCGAGGGAGGTAAAAGAGGACGAGCAGGGCGACGGTCGCGATCGCGAACGCGTCCGTCGGCCGTTCGGGGCGACGCGCAGCCCTTCCGGTCCAGCCGCGCTCCCTCCAGCCGCGAACGCATCCGTCGTCCGCTCCGGCGCGCGCGCGTCGCCACAGAACGGCCGGCGTCGCGGCCAGCGCGCCGAAAAGCGGCATCGACTCGACGACCGAGAGGTTCACAGGCGCGTCGTTGTCGGGGTCGAGACCGTCGACGTAGCCGCTTCGGACGAGCACCTGTCCGACGCGTCCGGGCTCGTCGAGCAGTATCCGCCACCCCTCGGAGAGCGGTCCGACGAGCTGTCCGACGGCGAGAGCGGCCGCGTCGACGACCGCCCCGAGCCGATCGAAGAACGCGGCGACGAAACCCGACAGAGCCGCGACACCGCCCCGCAAACCGACGCCGTTCTCGCCGCCCGAACGGTCGCTCGAACCGCTTTCGCCGCCGGATCCGCCCGAACCCTCACCGCCCGGACTTCCGCCGTGGTCGACCGGAGCGCTATCCGTCCCGCCCGACGCGTCGGGCGGCAGGAGTCCCCCCTCGTACCGCGGGAGCATGCGAGGCGGTTCGAACGGATTCCCGGCGATCAGCGCGTTGGTGACGAAAAACGGCACGAGGGAGAGCCAGAACGCACCCGCGACGACCGCCAGCTGCCGCGGTCGGTTCGCGCGCGCCGTGAGTAGATCGATCGGGAGGAGCACGACGAGGAGGACGAGCGCGTTCGCCGACAGCACCCACGCGGTTAGTCCGATCCAGACGTACGAGAGCGCCCTGAACGTCGTCCCCGTTCGCTCGCGTTCGGCCTCGCGACTCCGGTAGAAGCTGTAGAGTACGAGGACGGTGAGGAGCGCCATCAGGCTGTGTCGCTTCGGGAGGCTCGCCCAGAAACCGACCGGGGTCGCGAGGATCGAACCGCACCCGGCGGCGATCCCGACGCGCTCGCCGTGCAGCCGAAAGAGCAGTCGGTAGACGAACACGGCGGTGAGGGCCGCGGCCACCACGCCGACGATCTGGATCGCGACGAGCGGGAACCAGCGCGGCGACAGCGGTCGAGCGAGGGGGACGCTTGCGACGAACAGCGCGAGCGAGAGGACCGACCCGAGCGCCAGCGTCTCCCGTCCCCGTCCGATCCGGGTTCCGAGAATCGCGACGAGTCCCAGGACGCAGACGCACCAGCCGCCCGCGAGAACCAGGGCCGGTTCCGCGACCAGACTCACCGCCCGTAGCGTCCAGACGAACGGCACCGCCGCGGCGAGCAGTCCGTAACTGCGCGCGTACACGTTCCCGTTCGCGGTCACCGTGCCGGGCGTCGCGCCCGAAGACGGTCCGTGCGCGATTCGCTCGATCGCGACGTGCCCCTCTGAGAGCGCCCCGAGGCCGTTCACGAGCGCGTAGTTGTCGTTCGAGAAGAAGCCGATCCGCCAGTAGAGACCGACGAGCGTCACCGACGCGAGGAAGATCGCGAGCCCCGTCCGATCGCCGAAGATCCCCCGGAGCGGGAACTCGCCGAGATCTTCGGCGTCGAGGGAGGGCTCGAACGGAATTCGATCGGCGAAGGGGACGCGGGGGATCATCTGACGAGTCCCTCGGGACGGCGGTGCTTCGGTTCGTCGACCGTCTCGACGATTGGTCGATTCGATCTCCTCGCCTCGATCACGATCGTCCGCTCGTAGACGAGCGTGTACTCGTCGTCCCGTTCGTGCAGCCAGATCGCCAGCGTCCCCTCGTACCGGTCCTCCGTCACCCGGCTCGGGTTGATCTCCGCCGGCCGGAAGTTCATCCGCAACTCCCGACCGTCCGCGTCCCGCGCCTCGTAGGTTCTGACGTCCGAGAACCAGAGCCCCGGAACGTCGATCGCGTATCGAATCGTCGGGTTTCCGCGGACGCCGTCCACGGCGACGACCGCGTCGGGCGCTGCGAGGTGGTACGTCTCCGCGCCGAACCGCCCGCGTTCGAGCGCGACGTCGGTCTCGGGAACGGAACGCACGTCGACGGCGGCGGTGCCGCTCCCCGGCGGCGCGTCCGACTCCGCCGCGAGACCGACCGACCCGAAAAGCGGCCCCGCCGCGATGGAGACGATCGCGACGAACGCCACGGTGAAGGTCGCGAGCGCCCACCCGTAATCCAACATGCATCAGGTATTCGACATCGGAAACATATACTTTCGGACTGGTAGCGGGGGAGAATCATCGGCGCCGATAGAACCCCGGAGAGTCGCCGATGTAGCGGATCGGCGCGCGAGGGGAGGGCGGCTAAACTCGGATCGTAGGCACTATTCTTCGCTCTCCGGGCGCGCGTCGGCGCTACTCGAACTTCTTCCCGCTGTACTCGATGTAGAGTCGGGTTCCGTCGGCGGACATGTCCTCGATCGTCAGCGAATCGGGGAGAAAGCCCATGTCGTACGCGACGTCCGCGAATAGCTCGTCCATCTCGATGCAGGTCCGCTCGCAGACGCGGCCGGTCTCGGTTTCGAGCAGCGCGTCGGCGCTCGCGTCGTCCGTCATTCGGCGCTCACCCCCTTCGTCGGAGCGTTCGCGCCGAACGTCTCACGATTCGCGCCCGGCGCGCCCGGTCGGACGTGGGAAGCGCCGGCGGGCGTTACGGGACTCGCTGCCGTTCCCGAGGAACGTGTCTGAACCATTCGGGTAGGGATAGACGAGGGGCCATACGAAACTTTCCATTTCCGTACGAAATACCTCATTGTACCATATGATCTCTATCTTCGGGAGTGTAATTTGATCGTTCAGCTAATTTCAGGTCCGAGAGAAGTACACGTAAAATGATACGACCGTCGTCCGGAGCCTCGTGTGGGGTGCCCCCGCCGCATCGGCGCGGAGCGTTCGGGTCACGGCGGAGCGCGACGCGCCGTATCCCCGCTGTCGGTCACGAGGGCGAACGTTTCGTCTTCGTCGGGCGTACGACGATTCCCGCGGCTCGTGTCTTCGTTCGCGGGTCGACGCACGGCGCGTCGACGGTAAATCGCGACACCGCGACGATGCGGCCGGAAGCCGCGACGCGTTCCGGCACCGCGTCGGGGTCGGACGATCCGGGGCGATCCGAGACGTCCGCGATCGAACGACGCTCAGCCTTCGGTGGCCGTCGGCGACCGAGTCCGCGATACGTTTATTTATTCGGGATACAAACGTACATTTGCCCACCGTACTGCGAAGTGCCAATGTACTCGGACGATTTCTACGGCCGAAAGCGTCCAAACCCATCCATCCCGGTGGAAATCTCGACGGTGGGCGAGATTCTCCGCCATCCATCTTGTAGCAAAGCACTCCGAGATTCTGTGAGCACCTACGCTGTGTATCTCATGACGAGAATATTTGTGTTAATTGATGGAAATAAGTATGAGATATTACAATAAATTCGTCAGTAGTTCGAAAATCGCATAAATCAGTAGTCCAGCTATCAACAATAATTGTATTACGGAGATGATAGCCTCTCCTGTCCCCATCTCTTTGCTGTCGGTGTCTACTGAACTGGTCTCTTGTGACGTTGATGACGAAGATGGGGCGGAGGATTCGGTGACAGCACTAGCGTATTTCTCGACTAAATCTGTCGCCTTCGTCCGCTCAACCACCGCAGAAAGTGACTCACCGTCTAACAGTTTCACGTTGAGGTCACCTGCCAACTCCTCTGCTTGAGTGGTGAACCCACTCGTAGTCACGACGACGACGGTGTCTACACCGTTTTCTTGATGCCGGAGACTACTGTACTGTTGGATCTCACTCGAACCGACGTTGTTACCCTCGCCGTAACGCTTCGCTTGAATAACCTGCTTCTCTCTAAACGGATTAGACCTCGTGGCGATCACGTCGATTCCCCTGTCGACGGAACGTTGGGATACTTCAGTTTCCCATCCGCGACGACTCCACAACTCAGCAATGAATAATTCGAATTCGTACGGGTCTAAGGTCCGTAATCGCTCATGATGTGCACTGGTAGCGGCCATCAGTCGCGAAGTTTACGAATTAGAATCTTCGTTTTCTTCGTCAGGACTTTCAAGCCCTCTACACCATCGCGGATGGCTTTGTCGATGTCAGCGTTAAAGTCCTCACCGGCGTACCAATCGGGATCTCCGTCGAGCGTCCAATCGTCGTGGAGGTCTGCGTAGGGATCGAATCCGAGTTCTATATTCAATTGTTCGATGTCCGCCTCCATTGCGTCAAGGCTATCAAATCGATTGAGAACTTGACTTACGTAGGAGGACGAACATCCAACACGGCTGGCGATCTGTGATTGTGATAACCTCGGGTTGTTGTATGCCGCAAGAAGGATCCTGCGTTGAAGCTCGGTCTTTTTAGCCATGAATGGTCCTTATCCGATCATATCATTTCCATATTATAAATATTCCGACCGATTCGGCACACGATTCCGATACCGATGTTTGAAACGAAGGGTGAAATAACGCTATGCCAGAAAGAATTACGACACTTCCTGGGCAGGCACGTCTACCTCTGACGACGTGCGGTGACTGAACTTCGCTCGCTGACGCTTACTCGTTCCGTGCTTCGAATCCCGCGGAACCACTTTCCTCACGCGGTGTACGAGCGACACGTAAAGCGGTCGCTCCGAGCGGAGCGTTCGGAAAATGTGCCGGCCGGGACCGAGCAGACCGAAGGTCTGCGAGGGTCGGGCGGCGCGCGACCGGAGGGAGTGCGCCGGCCGGGATTCGAACCGGAGCAAGACGGTCGCGCTCACTTCGTTCGCGCGCTGCGACTTGCAGGGCTACGAATCGCCGGTGTGACGCATTCGCTCGTCACGTCCGTTCCTCGCAGAATGCGCCGGCCGGGATTCGAACCCGGGCCATGAGCTTGGAAGGCTCAGGTCCTGCCACTAGACCACCGGCGCTCACTTCGTTCGCGCCGAGGATCGAAATTCGACGAATTTCTCACCACCGGCGCCCTCTTCGTTCGCCCCGAGGTTCGACGTTCACCGAACGTCTCACACGCGCCGACCGTGCGACGCGACGGGGGCTTCATCCCTCCTTTCACGACACGCCAATAAGGGTGTTACTCTTTCGGGCTAGTCGTCGCCGACGCCGAACGCCCGCGCGGCCTCCCGAAGCTTCGTCGAGACCCCCGGCACGTCCTCTGTCCCGATCGGCCCCTCGGCTTCGATCTCCGAGAGCGACTTCGGGAACTCCCGGAGTTCCGTGTGAATCGCGATTCCGGCGTCGGCCCCCTCTCCCATCGCGACCGGGATCTGGTTGTGCCCGGGGGTGAGGTCGCCGACGGCGAACACCCCGTCGACGGTCGTCCGCCCGTCGTCGTCGACGACGACCGTGCCGTCGTCGTTGCGTTCGCAACCCAGCCCCTCGGCGAGATCCGCGTTGTAGTTCGAGCCGTACATCGGGAACCCGCCGCGGTACTCGCGGACGGTCCCGTCCTCGAACTCGAAGCTTTCGAGCCAGCCGTCCTCGCCGCGGTTCGTGCCGGTGATCTCCGCGTCGATCACGTCGATCGGGTGCGCGCGCAAGAGCGCGTCGGTCTCCTCGCTCCACTCGGGGTCGCGGCCGCGGAGGAAGAGGTCCACCTCGTCCGTGAAATTGAGCATGATCATCGCGACGTAGGCGGCGCTGTCGCCGTGTCCCATCACGTACACCGGCTCGTCGATGAACATGTAGGCGTCGCAGTGCAGACAGTAGTGCAACCCCCGGCCGGTTCGGGGGAGCGGCGGGTCCGGCCGCGCGTCCGAGAAACCCATCGCGAGGACGACCCGATCGGCCAGGTACGCTCCCCCGCCGTCGGTTCGGAGCCGGAAGCGGTCGCCGTCAAGCCGCTCGATCCCGGTGACGTAGTCGGAGACGACGTCCGCCCCGTACGACGACACCTGCTCGCGCGCCGTCCGCAGGAATTCGTTCCCGGAGACGTCTTCGGTGACGCCGATGACGTTGTGCGTGTCGAGCATCATCGCCGCCCGCCCGCCGCCGCGGTCGATCAGCGCCGTGTCGTGACCGAGTCGAGTCGTGTACAGCGCGGCGGTCAACCCCGCCGGACCGCCCCCGACGACCGCCACCTCGTATTCGAGGACTTCCTCCGTCATAGCTGTCCGTCACTTGCGGCTCCCCCGGTATAAGTGCACAGCAGACGTGCGCCGAAGCCGCACCCGGGCCGTCGCGACCGCGGACCGCCGCGTCCCGACGTTCCAGCGCGTCCTCCGCCGCCGGCTACCGACCGCTCCCGAGGTCCCGAAACACGGCGCGGTAGTCCGTCGAACTGAATCGCCGCGAGAGGTCGTCGATCTCGTCGTGGAGGCGGTCGATCCGCTCGGTCAACTCCGCGTCGGCCTCGCTCGCGTCGAGCGCGGTGTCGCCCCGCGTCGATTCGAGGTACGCTCGTCTCAGAACCGGCGCGGCCGATTCGCGTAGCTTGGCGTCGAACGCCTCCCGATCGAGGAGCGCCTCGACGACTTCGCGGAGCTCCTTTCGGCCGGCTCCCGCGGACACCCAGCCGTCGAACCCCACCTCGATCGCGTCGAAGCCGAGGGGGACGGCGGTGACGACGGCGACGCGGCAGGCCAACCGCCGCCGTCGGATCTCCGCGAGCACTTCGATCCCCGACCCGTCGGGTAGCCGCCGATCGAGCAGCGCGACGTCGACGTCGTCGTCGACTCGTTCGAGCGCCCCCGCGACGGTTCGAGCGGTTCGAACGGCGTACCCGTCCAGAAACCTGCCGTGTCGCTCCGCGACCTCCCGCCGCTCCTCGACGAGTAAGACTGTCGTGTCCCCCTTCATATCTCCCTCCCGACGGCCCGGCGACCGCGGTTCGGCGGAGTAACGGAGCCGCCGTCCCGATCGCCGATCCCTCCGCCGCGCCTACCGATGTATGTCAGATACTGGATATTAAACGTTGTCCAACGTATCGCCTTCGATCGCGGTCGTCCTCCGTTCGATCGAGCGGCCGCGCCCACGGGAAAACCGCTCCCATCGGCCGCCGGTATAATCAACATTGATATTTTGGTCGACAGGTACTTCATTCCGATTCGAGTGGTGCGACGAAAGGACCATGACGCTATCAGGTGGCATCCTACGGGCGCTCGCGAGCGTTCTCGGCGTGACAGTCGTCGCCGACGAGACGGCCCGGACCGGCGATCTCACCGACGAATCGGACGAAACGCGGAGCGCGACGGGGGACGGCGGGCCGGCTGCGCCGACGACTGAGTCGGAGCGCGGCGAGCCGCCGAGCGAACGCGAACCGGCGTCCGTTGGGATCGAACTGTTCACAAACGAGCTCCTCGCCGACGCGATCCCGCTCGCGGTGTTCGCGCTGGATCCCGACGGGCGGGTGATCTGCTGGAACCGCGCGGCCGAAACGCTCACCGGAACGCCCCGCGAAGACGTCCTGGGCACGGATCAGGTGAGCGTGGCGTTCTATCAGGACGGTCGGCGAGCGAAGACGCTCGCAGACAAGGTCGCGGAGTCGCCGGAGCGGGCCGACGCCGTCTTCGGGGTCGACCGGTCGACGGACGTCTCCTACACGAGGTACGAGGACGCGAGCCGGATGTTGAACGCGGCGGGGGAGGAGATCGACATCTGGTTCACCGCGACGCCCGTGTACGACGGCGACGAGTTCCTCGGCGTCGTCGAGATGGTTCAGGACCGGAGCGATCTCGTCCGACGGCGGAAGGCGGCGGAGGGGCTCGTCGCCGAGGCGAACCGGACGCTGGCCGCCATCCGCGACGGGGATCTCTCCGCGCGCGCGTCGTTCGAAGACGAGGCGGGCGTGCTCGAACCCGAGCTGCTCGACGTGGTCGATCGGATAAACGAGACGGCGGCGAACCTCGAATCGATCGTCGAGGGGGTCCAGCGGCGCACGGAGGAGCTGGTGTCGCAGATCGAGGACACGGCCGAGCGGGCGACGGAGATCGGCGCGACGGCGGCCGATCAGCGGTCCGACGTCGGCCGGGTCGTCGACGAGATGGGTACGCTCAGCGCCAACATGGAGGAGGTCGCCGCCAGCGCGCAGGAGGTGTCCTCGGCCGCCCGGCAGGCGACGGCGGCCGCGGAGACCGGTCGAGAGTCGGGAACGCGGGCGGGCGAGGCCACGGCGGAGATGACCGAGGCCGGCGAGCGCCTCGTCGAGCGGATCACCGCGCTCGAATCCCACGTCGAGGAGATCGTCGACGTCGTCGACGTCATCGCGGACGTCGCCGACCAGACGAACCTGCTGGCGCTGAACGCGAACATCGAGGCCGCCCGCGTCGGCGAGTCCGGTGCCGGCTTCGAGGTCGTCGCCGACGAGGTGAAGACGCTCGCGGAGGAGACGCGCGCGCACACGGAGGAGATCAGCGATCAGATCGCGGCGGTGCAAGCGAAGACCGAAGAAACCGTCTCGGCGGTCGACTCGTCGAACGACCGGATCCACGAGGCGAGCGAGCAGATCGAGACGGCGCTCTCCGCGCTCTCCGAGATCGCGGAGGCCGTCGACGGCGTCGCGCACGGCATCGAGGAGGTCGCGAGCGCGAACGACGAGCAGGCGGCCACCGTCGAGGAGGTCACGTCGCTGGCGGAGACCGTCGAGACGAGCGCAGAGCGGGTGCAGGAGATGGTCGACGGCGTGACGGAAACCACGCACGAACAGGAGCGGACGGTGACCGAACTCGCGACCCGGGTCGGCGAACTCGACGGGTCGACGTGAGCGGCGTCGGCATCGACGCCCGGGATCGAATCGAAGCCGGCCATCGATCCGACCGCCGGCGATCGGACCGAGGCCGACGACCGGACGCGACGTGTCGACAGCGCGAACGAAGGGATTTTATCCTCACTTCCGACAGTGGTGTCTGTGGCGGGCTGAAACACGCATGCAGAACCTGATCAAAACCGGCGTCGAGGGGCTCGATTCGATACTGAACGGGGGGATAGCCGCGAACTCCGCCGTGCTCGTGAGCGGGAACCCGGGGACCGGAAAGAGCATCTTCGGCATCCAGTTCCTCTACGAGGGGGTGCGTCGGTACGGCGAGAAGGGCATCTACGTCTCCTTCGAGGAGAGCGGATCGGACATCGGGGAGGCGGCGGCGTCGGTCGGCTTCGACGAGTGGGACGCTCTCTCGGAGCGCGGCGACATCAGGGTGTACGACAAGCGGGAGATGCTCCGCGGCGGCGACTTCACCGATGCCATCGACGGGCTGCTCGACGATCTGAGTGACGAATCCTACGGGCGGATCGTCATCGATTCGCTGACGATGTTTCAGCTGTTCTTCGACGACGAGCGCGAAAAGCGGACGTACCTCCTGAAGTTCGTCGACATCCTGAAGGAAAACGGACTGACGTCGCTTCTCATAAACGAACAGGGCGCGGTGTTTCCCGAGACGGAGATCGGCCTGGAAAACTTCCTCACGGACGGCAACGTCTACTTCATCCAGACGCCCACGGATTCCGGCGTCAACCGGTACATCTGGGTCGCGAAGATGCGAAAGCAGGACATCGACACCGACATCTTCCCGATGGAGATCGGCGAGGGAGGCATCACCGTCCACGAGCGCGCGGGTGGATTCTCGATGATGGGGCGGAACGGCCCCGTGCTCTGAGCGCGATCAACCGTCGGCGATCGTCCGCCACACCTCGTCGAGTTTGTTCTTCACCTCGGACCGCTCCTCCAGTTCCACCGCGAGTCCGTGCTCGAACGTGACGTGAACCGCGTCGACGTTCCGACGGTACACCTTGATGCGTCGGTGCTCGTCGGAGAGCGGCTGGTCGTGCAGTTCGAGGAGGTCCGTCTCGGTGAGTTCGTTTATCCGCCGATAGCAGGTCGCGATCGGAACCCCCAGCCTGTCGCTGAGTTCCTGTGCCGACAGCGGCTCGGACGCCGCGCTCAGTATCTCGGCGTTGTACTTGTTTCCGAGCACTTCGATGATCTCGTCCGACGCCATTCGTTATCAGAACTGATTCCCGCAGATATTAATTCTATCGGATAAATCAGTTTTCTGACTTCTCGATATCAGCGGTGATATTTTGACGCGTAGGTTTAACCGACTGCCGGGGCCACGCCCACCGGTGGGATGTACGTGATCGAAGGACTCTACCTCGCGTCGAGCGCCGCGCTGGTCGCCGTCGGTCTCCTCATGGTCGCGCTCGCGACGCGGGCGTACCTGCAGACTGAACGGCGGGCGATGATCCACCTGGCGCTCGGATTCGTGCTCGTCGTGGCCGCCGCCGCTTCGACGACGATCAGCGCGTTTTTGACCGACTTCGAGAACGTTCGGTCGCTGCTGGTCGTAAACAGCGGTTTCACGACGATCGGGTACGCGTTCGTCGTCTACAGCCTCGTCTCGTACGAGTGACCCCGGACGTTCGTCTCCCTTCGACGGTCGCGCTCGATCCGGTGATCGCCGATTATCGCGCGTGATACTCCCGGTTCGCTCCTTCGGGAGCCGGATCGAAACGTCCGATCGAAATTTGGCGGATAGGGGCGTCGAAACGCCGAAAATCACCATTATTACGTTTGATATTTTGGAGAGTAATTTTAATACCCGATTTCGAAACTGGACTGACAGAGTCTGACGGCGATGACGCCCCAGCCGAGTCGCAGACGGAACCGACGAAATCATGTTCACATCCGAAAACAAATCGGAGGACCGGGGTCAGGTCGGGATCGGGACGCTCATCGTGTTCATCGCGATGGTTCTCGTCGCAGCGATCGCGGCGGGCGTGTTGATCAACACCGCCGGCTTCCTCCAGACGAAATCAGAACAGACGGGCCAACAGAGCAGCGCGAAGGTCACGGATCGGCTCGAACCGGTGGCCAAGACCGGGAACGTGGACGACACCACGGATCCCGAGACGGTGAACGAAGTCGATCTTGTGCTCCAGAAGTCGCCGGGCGCTGAGGACATCGACCTCGGATCGACCACGCTCGAATTCCTCGGGCCGGACGGGGTCGAGCGCATCGACCTGAACGAGAGCGGCGACGACTCGGACAAGTTCGACTTCGAAGTCCTCAAAGACGACGACGGGTCGATCGACGAGTCCAACGGCGACTACATTCTCAACAGCCGCGAGGATCGCGTCGTCCTGACGCTCAATCTAACCGACTTCGACGAGGACCGCGCGCTCGAATCGGCCGACGAGGCGACGCTGCGTCTCAACACCGAGAGCGGATCGACGACGATCATCCGCGTCAACGTCCCGCAGTCGCTCTCCGGGAAGAGCTCCGTCGAACTCTAAGCGATCGATCGGATTTTTTCACGTCGGAACCCGCCGATCGGAGAGCGGAGGCACCCTCAACGTTCTTATACGTCGACCCGTCATACTGAGTGAACCCGTCGTATGCCCCCCGACCCCACCGACGACGAGCGGGAGGGACCTGTCCTCTCGCCGGACGACCTCGACATCGACGAGAGCGACCGCATCGTCGAACTCGACGAGGGCCGCTATCTCATCCCGACGGGAGACGGCGACCCGGCTGAATCCGATGGCGGATCCGGTTCCCGGGACGCCGACGCCGAATCCGACGACGCGCCGCCCGACGCGGGGCGGGGAGAGACCGACCCCGGATTCGAGTTCGGCGCGGTGTCCGACGCCGACGAGACGGGCGACGTCGACGCCGCGGCCGTCGGCCGGTGGCTCGCGGGGTCGCTGTCGCACGACGGCTTCGCCTACGGGTTCGACGCGACGCTCAAGGTCGACGGGTCGATCAGCCGCCACCGGCTGGTTTCGAACGACGTCGCCGCCACCTTCGAGACGTTGCTGCTGTGGTACGCGCGACAGGTCGGGGACGACACCCCGCCGGAGAAAGTACTCGGCATTCTGCTCGCGGAGTCCGACCTGCCGATCGCGCTCCCGCCGCGCGCACTTCACGCCGTGCTCCGGCACTACGGACTCGATCGCGACGACCCGATCGCGGACCTCCTCGCGGCGGTCGGAGACGACGGGTGAACGCCTTTTGCGACGCCGTCGACGCGGCCGGCGTCGCTCGATTTTAGAATCAAACCTGATAATTTCACGCAAGCGTTTATGTCCCCGTTTCCGGTAGGTCAGGCGAACGAAGCCATGGCAACCAGCGTGCTCATCGCGGACGACTCGGAGTTCATGCGGAACCTCCTCCGGGAGATCCTCGAATCCGACTACGAGATCGCCGGCGAGGCGGAAAACGGCGTCGAGGCGGTCCAGCTGTACGAGGAGACGGACCCCGACCTCGTGATGATGGATATCGTGATGCCGATCAGAAGCGGCATCGAGGCGACGACCGAGATCACGTCGTCGAACCCCGACGCGAGGGTGATCATGTGCACGAGCGTCGGCCAGGAGGAGAAGATGAAGGCGGCGATCGAGGCGGGCGCGCGGGGGTACATCACGAAACCGTTCCAGAAGCCGAACGTGCTCGAAGCGATCGACGACGTGGTGCCCGCATAGCGCATGAACGTCGACATCCGGTCGCTCGGGCTTTTCAGCCGACTCGCTCGCGAGGGATCACGACAGGCGGCCCGGTCGCTCTCGCGGTTGACCGGCACCGACGTCTTCGTCGAGGTGACCGACGTCGCGCTCGCGGCCCGCGAGGACCTCGAAGACGCGTTCGGCGACCGCGAGTTCGTCGGCGTCCGGGTCGGCTTCGAGGGGCGATTCGAGGGCGACGCGGTCCTCCTCTTCGAGCGCGAGTGCGTCGCGGCGCTGCTCGACCTCCTGCTCCCCGACGCCGAGCGGGAGGGGATGGACGACCTCGCCCGCAGCGGGGTGGAGGAGGTCGGCAACATCGTGACGAGCGGGTTCGTCGACGGCTGGGCGGACTACCTGGAAACGGCGATCGACGTCGAACCGCCGACCTACGTCGAATCCGACGGGCGGGAACTCCTTCCGCTGGAGCCCCTCGACGCGGGCGGCCGCGAGGAGGCGTTCCTCTTCGAGAACCAGCTCGAAACCGCGGACGGCGACGTGAGCTTCTCCGTCTACCTGCTGCCGGCGTACGGCGCTTTCGCGTCGCTGATGGCCGATCACGGGAACGACGACGAGGCGATCCCCGTGGACAAGCTGTCGGTGTTCAACCGGATGACGAAGCGGGGGGCCGAACGCGCGGCGGAGAACCTCTCGACGATGACCGGCGTCGAGACCGCGGTCGACGTCAGCCGCGTCACCTTCGTCCCGATCGAGGAGGCGCCGCGGCGCGTCGGCGACGAGCCGACCGTCGGCGTCGTCATCGGATTCGACGGGCTGCCGAGCGGCTACCTGCTCTTTCTTCTCGACGAGGACTCGGCCTCGCGCGTCGTCGACGCGCTGGTCCCGGGCGCGTCGGCCGACGACGGGCTGGGAGAGATGGGCGAGAGCGCGATCAAGGAGGTCGGTAACGTGATGACGAGCGGCTTCATCGACGGCTGGGCGAACGTGCTGGGGACGACGATCGATCACACGCCCCCGGAGTTCGTCCACGACATGGGATCGACGGTCATGAGCCCCGTCGTCGGTCAGCTGGGGCGAACGCAGGATTTCGTCTTCGTCGTCGACTCGACCATCAGGGCGGCGGGGCGGGAGTTCGCGTGCGACATCTACGCGCTGCCGAACGAGCGCGAACTCCGGCGCGCGCTCTCCGTGCTCTCGGCCGACCGACTCGACCGGACGCCCGCGGACGCGGACCAGCTCTTTTGAGACCGCCCGTGGTCGGCAGCGCACGCGATCCGGACGACCCTCGCCGAATCAGGGTGGGCGTCTCGGAGTACGCCGTCGCGGAGGGCGACGCGCTCCTCACGACGAGCGGGCTCGGCTCCTGTCTCGGAGTCGCCCTCCACGACGCCGACGCCGAAGTCGCGGGCCTGTTGCACGCGATGCTCCCGACCGCCGGAGCGAGCGACAGTTTGCCCGCGAAGTACGTCGACGCCGGCATCGCGCGGACGCTCGGCGCGATGGAAGAACGCGGCGCCCACCCGCGGCGAATCGCGGCCAAGCTCGCGGGCGGTAGCGAGATGTTGGACCTCTCGGTCGCGGAGAGCGTCGGCGCCCGAAACGTCGAGACGGCGCGGGAAGTCCTCGGCGACGCCGGCGTTCCGATCCGCGCCGCGGACGTCGGCGGCGGCCACGGGCGATCGATCCAGTTCGACGCGACCACCGGCGCGCTCGTCATCAAGACGGCCCACCGCGGCGAACGGACGGTGTGAGCGCTGGGACGCCCCCTCTCGAACTATCACGTTTGATATTTTGAGGGATGCGTTGAAGTCGATCGCGTCGGACGGTCACTACCAATGGACCTCATCGTTCCTCCGCTGTTCGTTTTGACGGGCGGAGGATTGACGGAGCTGTCGGGTTCTCTCCTCCGCTGGGGGGCGGCCGCGTCTGCGGTCGGCGGTCCGGGCTCCGCCGCCGCGCTCGTACTCTCCGTCGGTCTCGTCGGGAGCGCCATCCTCGATCGGTTTCTCGACAGGGACGGAGAGGCGGACGGTGGCAGCGACGATCCGCTCGGCGGCGATCCGCTCGGCGGCGAGGTCGCCCTCGACGACGGCGGTTCGCTGGACGGACTCGACGGGATGGACGACTGGGACGACTCCATGTTCGGCGACGAGGAGTCGGAAGGATCCGTGGCGGAACTCGAACGCCGGATCGAGGAACTCGAAGACGAACTGGGGAGCCTCTCTTCGACGGTCGGGACCGTCAGGAGCGAGAACGCCGAAATAAGCGAGACGGTCGACGACGTCGGCGAGAACGTCCGCAAGCTCCTCGACATCTACGAGATGGTCACCCGCGGGATCAACCCGTTCGTCGACGAGCCGGCCGCCGGTGGGGTCGACGCGCCGGGCGGCGGCGCTCTCGGGCTGTTCGACGACGAGGGGACCGACGGGGACGACGGGCTCGACGAGGAGATCGCCGACGCCGACGCGGAGGGCTTTTTCGACGAGGAGCTGCTCGAACCGGACGAGGAGGGCGTCGACGCCGACGAGGACGGGACGGTCAGCATCGCGGACGACGCGTTCGGCGATCCGGCGATCGCGGACGACGGCGTGGAGACGGAAGTCGACGACGGCGGGGGAAAGTCGTTCGACGAACTGAAGGCCGAGTACGACGCGGGCGAGGCCGACTGGACGGACGACGGCTCCGCCACCGATCCGGACGCGATCGGTTCGCCCGCCCTCGGCGAGGAGACCGCCGACGAGGAGGGATTCCTCGCCGACGGAGCCGCCGGACGCGAGATCGACGGACGCGAGATCGACGGACGCGAGATCGAAGGATCCGAAACGGACGAAGACGAGTTCGAGTTCGTCGATCCGCGGGCGCTCGACGCCCGCTCGAAGCCGTACCTCGGCTCGCTGCCCGACGGGTTCGTCGCGGACTTTCTCGTCCTGGAGTGGGTCGACTACCTCGTCGAGCGGTCGGACGCGACCGACGCGGTTCGCGCGGTCCGCTACTACGAGGCGATCGGCTGGATCGACGATTCGGTCGCGGCGCGCCTCCGCGCGCTTTTGGAGGGGCTCGGCGACGTCGACAGGAACGAGATCGACCGCGAGGGGACGGAGCGGCTGACGCTCACGCACCACGCGCGGAGCCTGCGGTACGTCACGCAACTCGCCGACGCGACCGTCGAATCCGCCGTGCTCGATCGGTGGACGGAACCGCCGGAGGGTGACGATGGGATTTAGCGTCAGCGGCTCGGCCGCGATCGTCTTCGCGGGCATGTTCATCTCGCTCGGAATACTGTACCCGGCGGTTTCGAACGGGTTCGAGCGGGTCGACGACGCAAGAGCCGACGCTAGCGACCGGGAACTCGGCCTCAAGAACACCGACTTCGAGATCACGGACGCCGAGTACGACTCGGATAACGGGACGCTCACGGTGGTCGCCGAGAACACCGGCGCGACCGAACTCGCGGTGAACGACACCGACGTGCTGATCGACGGCGAGTATCGGACGGCGTTCGACGCTCGAACGGTCGACGGAGACGCGGAGACGGATCTGTGGCTTCCGGACGAGTCGCTGCGCGCGGAGATCTCGACCGGGGAGGAACCGGACCGCGTCACGGTCGTGTCGGCGCACGGCGTGAGCAGGTCGGAGGCGATCTGAGTGGCGAGCGTCTCCGTCTCCCATTTGATCCTCTTCATCGCGAGCCTCCTCGTCGCCGCGAGCGTCGCGGGGACCGTCACGAGCGGCGTCGACCGGCTGAACGGCGCGCTGAGCGACGAGAGTCACGACGTGAGCACGCAGCTGCGGACGGACGTCGAGATCGTGAGCGATGCCGGAAGTCCAGTGTACGACCGCGAAGGCGACGAGAACGTCACGCTGCTCGTGAAGAACACCGGGTCGCGGACGCTCCCGACGGACGGCACCGGCCTCGACGTGCTGATCGACGGCGAGTACCAGACGGACGTCTGGGTCGAACCGATCGGCGACGACTGGGGCCCGGACGACGTCGCTCGCGTCCACGTGGACGCCGGCGCGCTCGCAGACGGCGACCACCGGGCGAAGCTGATCGTGACCGAAGACGAGGAGGTGTTCCGCTTCCGGGTATGAGCGCCACGAACCTCCTCTCGCTCGGACTGGAAGACCACGACCGGCTGAACACGGAACTCGGCGGCGGCATCCCCCGCGGGAGCATCGTACTCGTCGAGGGCGACTACGGCGCCGGAAAGAGCGCCATGTCGCAGCGGTTCGCCTACGGGTTCACTCGGGGCGGGACGACGGTCACGTACCTCTCGACGGAACTCACCGTCCGCGGCTTCATCGACCAGATGCACTCGCTGTCGTACGACGTGGTCGACCCGATCCTCGACGAACGGCTGCTCTTTTTGCACGCCGACCTCGACGCCGGGAGCACGTTCCGGGGAGCCGAAGAGGAGACGGAGCGGAAGGAACTGCTCAGGCGGTTGATGGAAGCCGAGGCCATGTGGCGGCCCGACGTGATCGTCATCGACACCTTCGACGCGATCCTCCGCAACGACCCGACGTTCGAGGCGCTCGTTCGGCAGAACGAGGAGCGACAGGCGGCGCTGGAGATCATCTCCTTCTTCCGCGACGTCGTCTCGCGGGGGAAGGTGATCGTCCTCACGGTCGACCCGTCGGCGGTGGACGACGAGGCGATCGGCCCGTTTCGGGCCATCGCCGACGTGTTCCTCCAGCTCGAAATGATCGAGGTGGGGAGCGACGTCCGCCGACAGATCTCCGTCAAACGGTTCGCCGGCATGGGCGGACAGGTCGGCGACGTCGTCGGTTACTCCGTCCGCTCGGGCATCGGAATCGTCGTCGAGAGCAGAAGCGTCGCCTGATCCACCACCGAATGACCGACCACGGAACCGCGAAGCCGTCCGCCGAACTCCGCCGCGTCGCCGCGAAGCTGCCGCACCTGCTCGACCACCTGCGGAAGTTCAAGCAGATCACCGGGGAGTTTCCGCTGCTCGTCGAGGAGGCGTCGGACGAGTACGAGTCCCGGCGGCCGAACGTCATCTACCCGGTGGGCGGCCCGATCTTCTGTCACGTCTACGGCGACCTCGGGCGGGCGACGAAGTACTACGCCATCGAGCCGACGCTCTCGCCCGCCCAGACCGCCGTCCTCGAAAAGATCAAGGGGAAGCTCCTCTCGAAGAGCGGACACAGGCGCGCGCCGACCGAGGAATCGGAGTACGACGACCTCATCGAGGAGCTGCTGGAGGAGACGACCCGCATCAGGGACGGCGTCCGCGGGACGTTCGATCGGCTCTCGCGGCTGTGGAACGTCGGCACGATCGAGGTGACGAGGGAGACGTACGAGAGCGTCCGCTACCGGCTGAACCGCGACATCATCGGTTTCGGGCCGCTGGAACCGGTGATGCGTGATCCGGCGAACGAGGACATCCACGTCATCGGCCCCCACGAGTGTCACGTCGACCACGAGGTGTACGGGATGCTCGAAACGACGGTCGACTTCGGGACGCCCCAGCAGTTCGACAGTTGGCTGCGGAACATGGGCGAGCGTATCGGCGATCCCGTGAGTGACTCGCAACCCATCGTCGACTCGACCCTGCCGGACGGGTCGCGCATCAACATCATCTACTCCGACGACGTGAGCGTCAAGGGATCGAGCCTCACCATCCGACAGGGCGTCGAGACGCCGCTTTCTGTCAACCAGATCACGAACTGGGGCACGCTCAGCCCCGAACTGGCGGCGTACCTGTGGCTCTGCCTGGAGAACGAGCAGACGGTGTTCGTCGTCGGCGAGACCGCGTCCGGGAAGACGACGACGCTCAACTCCATCCTCTCGTACGTCCCCCGGGACTCGAAGATCTACACCGCGGAGGACACCGCCGAGGTGTTGCCGCCGCACGACACGTGGCAGCAGCTTCTGACGCGCGAGGGACGGGGCGGGGGTACCACCGACGTGGACATGTTCGACCTCGTCGCCGCCGCGCTCCGGTCGCGCCCCGACTACATCATCGTCGGGGAGGTCCGCGGCGCGGAGGGACGGATGGCGTTCCAGGCGGCCCAGACCGGCCACCCCGTGATGCTCACCTTCCACGCGAGCGACATCGTCTCGATGATCCAGCGGTTCACCGGCGATCCGATCAACGTCCCGGAGACGTTCATGGACAACGCGGACGTGGCGCTGTTTCAAAACCGGGTCAAGCGGGGAGAAGACGTGCTCCGGCGGGTCACGAGCGTCCAGGAGATCGAGGGGTACTCGAAGGAGATGGACGGCGTCGTCACCCGCGAGGTGTTCAACTGGGACCCCGTCGACGACGAGATCGTCTTCCAGGGGATGAACAACTCCTACGTCCTCGAAGAGCAGATCGCGACCCTGCTGGGCTACGCGGACACCCGGGAGATCTACGACGACCTGCGCTTTCGCGCCGACCTCACGGAGCGGATGATCCAGGAGGGGCTCGTTGGCTACCACGACGTGAACGAGACGATCGACGCGTTCCAGCGGGACGGCGTCGAGGGGCTGCCGTTCGACGTGCACCGGTGAACGCATGGCCGCAGCGCAATCTCTCGGCGGGGCCGTCTCGACGTCGATTCGCTTTCTCGGGTCGCTCGCGGAGTCGTACGACCGGATCCACGTCTCGAAGCAACGGTACGTCCTCTCCATCCTGGTTCCGTCCGCGCTGTTTTTCGCCCTGACGATCGGCGTCGCGTGGACGGCACCGCTCCCGCTTTCGGTTCGGGTGCCGGTGCCGCTGCTCGGCGCGCTGACGCTCGCGAGCGCCGTGTTGTACCCGAAGCTCTATCTGAGCCAGCGCCGGGCGGCCATCGAGCGGCAGTTGCACCTCGCGATGACGCACATGACGGTGCTCTCGACGACGAACATCGACCGGATGGAGGTGTTCCGGACGCTCGGGGCCGAGGAGGAGTACGGCGCGCTCGCCGAGGAGATCGCCCACGTCGTCCACCTCGTCGACACGTGGAACCAGAGCCTCGACGACGCCTGTCGGCGGCGGGCGAAGGAGGTCCCCAGTCCAGCGCTGTCGGACTTCTTCGATCGCCTCGGGTACACGCTCGGTGCCGGGCAGGCGCTGTCGGATTTCCTCCTCTCCGAACAGCACGTGATGCTCGAACGCTACGTCACCGCCTACGAGGGGGCGCTCGACAACCTCGAAGTCATGAAGGACCTCTACATGTCGATGATCCTCTCGATGACGTTCGCGCTCGTGTTCGCCATCGTCCTGCCGATCCTCACCGGAAACGACCCGACGACGACGGTCGCGGCGGTCATCGTCATGTTCGTCTTCGTCCAGCTCGGCTTCTACCTCGTCGTCCGGGCGCTCGCGCCGTACGATCCGGTCTGGTACCACCCCGAGGACGGGACCGCGCCGACCGACCGGCGGGTCCGCGCGACTCTCTGGGCGAGCGCGCTGCTCGCGGGCGGCCTGATCTGTCTCGCCGCCGGCGGCCTGCTCGGGCTGTCGCCGTACGGGCTCGACGACCTGCTGTTCTTCGTCGATCCGGTCCCGCTGCCGCTGTACCTCGCGGTGCCGGTCACGCCGCTCGCGGTCTCGGGCGTCCTGGTCCGCGCGGAGGAGCGGATGATCGGCGCGCGCGACGAGGAGTTTCCGAGCTTCGTCCGCGCGCTCGGCGCGACGGAGAGCGCGAAACAGAGCACGACGACCGCGGTGCTGCGGACGCTCCGCGAGAAGGACTTCGGACCGCTCACGCCGGACATCGACCGGCTGTACCGGCGGCTGAACGTCCGGATCGAGCCCGTCGACTCGTGGCGGCTGTTCGCCGTCGACTCGCGGTCGTACCTGATCCAGAAGTTCAGCGAGATGTACGTGATCGGCCGGGGGATGGGCGGCGACCCGAAGCAGCTCGGCGAGCTCATCAGCGCGAACATGAACACGGTGAATCAGCTCCGCGAGAAGCGCCGGCAGGCGACGGTCACGCTCGTCGGCCTCCTGTACGGGATCACCGCCGCGTCGACGTTCGCCTTCTTCATCGGGCTGCAGGTCGTCTCCATCCTCGCGGACATCTCCGAGGAGCTGACCGTCGACCAGTTCGACTTCGGCCAGCTCATCTACGCGGGCGTCTACGACATCCCGCTCATCGAGTACCTCCTCCTCCTCGTCATCCTCTTTAACGCCCTCCTCTCGTCGATCATGATCCGGACGATCGACGGCGGCAACAAGGCGAACGCCTACCTCCACTTCGTCCTGCTGACGTGGCTCGGTTGCCTCACCGCCGTCGGGACGAAGGAACTCGTCTCGGCGATCCTGACCATCTAGCGGCGTCGACGGACGCCGCGCCCGCGCCCTCGGCTCGACTCGACTCGGTTCGGTTCAGTTCAACTCGACCCGGCCCAATTCGGTCCGGTTCGCCCGGTTCGGCCCGAGCGGGCTCGGACCCCGATTATCGCGCCTGATACCTTACGCAAGCGTCATGTCGGTTCCGCGAGTCCGCCTCGGTAACGGGGATCCCGATGAGCGAATCGATCGTCGCCGACTTCGTCGGTCGCTTTCACGCGGACGCCCTCGACCGCGAGAGACCGGTACGCGGTCGCATCCTGTTGAGCCGGAAGCGGCTGGTTCTCGCCGCTCGGAGGACGAAGACGACGATCCCGCTCTCGGCCGTGTTCGACGTCTCCGTCGGCTTCGTCCCGCCAGACCTCACGGACTTCTTCAACGACACGGTGACGATCGCGTACGAGCGGCGCGGGGAGAAGCGCGCGGCGGTCGTCGAGGGTGACGGGGGGAACGTCGACCGGTTCGCGACCGTCCTGTTCAAGGCGCTCCTGAACGGCGCGTCGGCGACGGTCGTCCACCCGGCGCGGGTCGGGGGACGGGTGACCGACGCGTCGGCCGAATCCGCCCGGCTTTCGCTCCGCGACCGGGCCGTCGCGTTCGCCGGCTGTTCGACCCCCTTCGCCGTCGATCTCGGGGCAGTCTCGAAGGTCGAACCACGGGTGCGGAACGTCGAGGGGGCGCGGCGGCGGATGCTCGAACTCACCCACCTCGACGGCGGCGCGGCGCTCACGTCGATCGTCGGCTTCGACGCGCACCGGAGGACGAACCTCTTCGGCCGGTACGTCCGAATCGAGTACGGCAGACTCGTCGAGGAGGTCGAAGCGCTGTCGCACACGGAGGCGGAGCTGGAGGTGCTCGTGGCGCTGTACTCGACCGGCGGCGACGCGCGCCTCGGAACCGTTCTCGACGCCGACCCCTCCCGGATCACGATGGTGCTGAACTCGCTGCGCGACGCCGGGCTCGTCGTCGACGCCGACGGGAAGACGACGCTGACGCCGAGGGGGCGGATCGCGGTGGGCGCGCACCTCGAACGCGTCAACGCCTGACGGTCGCCGTCGGTCACCGACGGAGGGCGGCGGCGTTCACTGGTCGTTCATCGCCTCGCTCGCGATGTTTCGCCCGCGCGGTCGCAGGGCGACCTCGCGTCGGACCCTGACGACGTCGACGACCTCCAACTCCGCGAGGCGTTCGAATATCTCCTCGATCTCGTCCACCTCGACGCCGAGGAATCCCGGGATCTCGAACGGCGAAACCCCGGTGTAAAGCGCCATCAGCACCTCACGCTCGGACTGTGAGAGCTCGAGCTCCCCGGTGCGTCGGTTCTCGTCCGCCCGGAGCAGCGACTCGAGGATCGCACAGCGCCGCTCGGACCCCGAGAGGTGGGTCTGGACGCTCGTTCCCTCTTCCGTGTGTTCGACCTCGACGACGGGTTTCTTCTCGCCCCCGACCGTCCGCTCCGCGACCGACACGGTGCCGACGTCGGCGAGTTCGAGCGGGACGAACGCGCCGCGTTCGAGCGCGAGGTTGACCGTCCCGTCGCCGACCTTGAGCCGCGCTTTCTCCCACTTCGAGTCCCGAACGACGCCGCCCGCGACGGCCGGGTGCTTCGCGAGGAGCACCCGGCCGTCGAGCAGCGCGCGATACACCGCCGTCTCGAACTCGTCGTGGTCGGACGCGGCGACCAGCACGACGTCGTCGTCGAACCGGAGGCTGACGTACCCCGACACGCGAGCCACGGCCTGATTGACGTCGTGGCGGCCGTCGAGGTGCCGGATCGACGCGAGCGGGATCGTCCGCCGGCCGTCGTTGCCGGCCAGCACGAGCCGCCGGTTCGAGAGCACGATGCGGCCGGTCTGCCAGTCGGCGTCGGTTAGCTTCCGCCCATCGCGGACCGCCTGCATGAACTTGCCCCTCACGTCCGCGATCTTGTACTCGCCGTCGCTCACGAACCGTCACCGCCCGAACGGCGCGCGCTCGCCCTCACGCCGGCCCTCCGAGCTTCGCGAGCGCGGCGAACACGCTCCGTCGAACCTCCTCGTCCGTCGCCTCGTCCCGTACCTTCCCCAACGTCTCCCGCGAGCGCTCGCCGCCGATCCGTCCGAGGACGAACGCGGCCTTCGACCGGGCCGTCGGGGGCGCGCTCGCGTCGCCGACGACGCCGAGCAGCCGACGTTCGACGGCGTCGCCGCCGAGCGTCGCCAGGCTCGTCGCCGCGAACTGGGCGGTCGAGGCGTCCTCGTCGGCGAGCGCGTCGCAGAGCGCGTCGACGACCCGCTCGGCCACGTCGTCCGCGACGGCCACGCGTCCGAGGAGCCACGCCGCGTTCCGCCGCTGGGGTCGACGCGTTCCCTCGGAGAGCACGTCGACGAGCGGCGAGACGACGGCTTCGTCGCCCGCGTCGGCGAGTTCGGCCACGACCGCCTCCCGGACGGCGTGGCTCCGCTCCCGCGGGGCGTTCGACAGCAGTTCGAGCAGCGACAGGGCGGCGGCCCGGCGGACGGCGTCGCTCTCGTCCGCCAGCGCGGCGGCGAGGCGGCTCACCGGTCGTTCGTCGCCCGCGTCGCCGAGCGCGCCCGCCGCGATCACCCGCAGCGGCTCGCTCGCGTCGTCCAGCAGGCCGAGCAGGGCCGCGAGCGCCCGGTCCGTCCCGACGCCCGCGAGCGCGTCCGCCGCCGCCCGCCTCGCCTCGGCGTCCGGATCCGTGAGGAGGGCGACGAGTCCGTCGACCGCCCGGGGATCGCCGATCCGCCCCAGCGCGTCGGCCGCGCGCGCCCTGACGCGGGCGTCCTCGTCGCAGAGCGCGTCGACCAGTCCCGAAACGTTCCGCTCGTCGCCGAGCCGACCCAGCGCGTTCGCCGCCGCCATCCGAAGCTCCGGGGGGTCCGCCGACAGCGCGCGGACGTACCGCCTTGCGGTCACCCAGTCGGCCTCGTCGCCGACCTCCGCGCCGGTCATCTCGACGAGCAGCCGGTCGATCGCGGACGGTCCGAGTTCGTCGAGCGCGTCGATGGCCGCGGCGCGGACGGCCGGCTCGTCGTCCGTCCGGGCCGCCCTGACGACGCCGCGGACGAGTTCGGCGCTCTCGTCGGTTCCGGTCCGGCCGAGCACCTCCGCCGCGCGTCGACGGACGGCGGGGCTGTCGCTCTCCCACAGGAGGGAAAGCAGCTCGTCGACGTCGCCCTCGCGTTCCAGCTGGTACAGCGACACCTCACACCCTCCGGTAGATCCGTCGTCGCTTTTCGACCGGCTCGAACGCGTCGCGGCACTCGCGGGGAATCGACTCGGTCATCCCGACGACGAGGTGGCCGCCCGGTCGGAGCGACGCCGCGATCGTCTCGAAGATCGGGAGCTTGTACGCCGCGTCGATGTAGATCAGGAGGTTCCGGCACATGAGCAGGTCGAACCCCCCCTTCGGGCCGTCGCGGATGAGGTCGTGTCGCTCGAAGCGCACCATCCGTTTGACGCGCTCGCGGATCTCGTAACGGTTCCCGTCCCGCTCGACGTACCGTTCCGGCTCCGACAGGGGCGAAAGCTCCGAGCCGACGTCCGTCGTCCGGGTCGTCTCGTACGCCCCGCGGCGCGCGGCCGCGAGCGCATCCTCGTCGATGTCGGTCGCGGTGATCTCGATCCGCTCCGCGTCGATCTCGGGGTCGTCGCGCGCGAGCATCGCGAGCGAGTACGGCTCCCGGCCGTCGGCGCAGGGCGCGCTCCACGCGCGGACGCGCCTCGACTCGGCGGCCAGCGCGCGCAGCGGCTCGCGGAGCGCCTCCCACATCGCCGGGTTTCGAAAGAAGTTCGTGACGTTGATCGTGAGCGCGTCGAGCAGCTCCGCCCGCTCCGCTTCGTCCCCTCGGAGGAGGTCGAGGTACTCGTCGTAGCTCTCGACGCGCCGCCGCCGCATCCGCGCCGTGATCCGGCGGGCGAGGTACGCCTCGTTGTAGTAGCTCGGCTCGAAGTCGACCGCGTCCTCGACGTGGCGGACGACCCGACGGAAGCCCGGGTCCGGCTCGTCGCCGTCCCGCGCGTTTCGACCGTTCATACCGTCACCACGTCGAGGATCGCCACGACGTCCCCGTCGCCGAGAACGGCCGTGCCGCTCAGTCCCGGGATCCCGCTCAGCACGCCCTCCAGCGGCTTCACGACCACCTCCTCCTGATCGAGCACCTCGTCGCAGTGGAGCGCGACCCTGCGCCGCTCGGGACGGATCCGAAGCAACATCCCGTCGCCGTTCGTCGAGGCGGCCGGTTCGTCGAGCGCGTCGCCGAGTCGGACGATCGGGTAGACCTCGTCGTCGTGCTCTACCACTTCGGTCCCGTTGACGGTGCGAACGTCGTACCGTCGGGCGATCTCGTCGACGTTCTTCACGGGGATGCCGTACTCGGCGTCGCCGACGCGGACGAACATCACCTTCACGATGGCGACGGTGACCGGCAGGCGGATCCGGACGGTCGTCCCCCCGCCGGGCTCGCTGTCGACCGACACGGTCCCGTCCAGCCGCGTCACGGTGCTGCGGACCACGTCCATGCCGACGCCGCGGCCGCTGATGTCGGTCACCTCCTCGGCGGTCGAAAAGCCGGGGTGGAACACGAGGTCGTACGTCTCCGAATCGGACATCGCGTCGAGCTCCGACCGCGTTTTCACCCCTTTCTCCGCGTCCTTCTCGCGGATCGCGTCGAGTTCGAGTCCCCGACCGTCGTCGGCGACCTCGACGGTGACGTGATCGCGCTCGCGGGTCGCGGTCAGGGACACCGTCGCTGCCGCCGGCTTGCCCGCCCGCTCGCGCTCGCCGGGCGGCTCGACGCCGTGGTCGACCGCGTTCCTGAGGACGTGCATCAGCGGATCGCGGATCTCGGTGAGGATCGTCCGGTCGAGTTCGACGTCCTCGCCGTCGACGACGAAGTTCACCCGCTTTCCCTGCTCGCGGGCGACGTCGCGGACGAGCCGCGGGAACTTGTCGACGACCTTCGAGAGCGGGATGAGGCGCATGTCCATCACCGTGTTCTGGAGGTTCGAGGAGATCTTGTCGAGTTCGTCGAGGTTGTCGCTCTTTTTCACCCCCGCGTCGGCCAGCTCCCGCCGGAGCTTGATCCGGCTCGTGACGAGCTGCTCGATCAGCCCGTACAGCGTGTCGAGTTGGCCGACGTCGACGCGGATCGACGCGATTTCGCTCTTGCCCCCGGCGGTCCTCGACGCGGCTCGGGCGGCGGGTGCGGTCGCCGGCCCGTCCCCGTCCGCACCGTCGCCCTCGACGTCGGTCACGTCCTCGACGACGACCGAATCGACGGGGCCCGCCCCGGCGACGGCGGACTCGACCGCGGCGTCGTCGTCGGCGACGACGAACAGGTCGAACCCGCCGTCGTACTCGCCCGCCTCGATCGCGTCGGCGTCGGGGACGGTCTCGACGCCGCCGAACGCCTCCTCGGCGGCGCGCAGCACGACCAGCCCGTCGACGCCCTTCATCCCGCCGCCCTCGATCTCGACGCGGGCGCGGAACACCCGTTCGCCGCCCGACGTCGCCCGATCCGCGAGCGACGCGCGGGCCGCCGGCCGGAGCGACGGCGAGGAGCGAGGGCGGTTCGAAGCCGAGTCCTCCGCGCCGCCGTCGATCAGCCTCCGGATCCGCGCCTCCGTCTCGTCCGCGCCGACGTCCGGTTCCTCCCCGTCCGCGTCGATCCCCGCGAGGATCAGCTCCAGCCCGTCGACGGCTTCGAACAGGAGGTCCACGAGCGCCGGCGACGCCGCGAGTCGCCCCTCGCGGACCTCGTCGAGCAGGTCTTCGAGCGCGTGCGCCAGCCCGCTCGCCCGGTCGAACCCCATCGCGGCCGCGTTCCCCTTCAGGGTGTGGGCGGTCCGGAAGATCGCGTCCGTCGCCTCCCGGTCGTCGGGGTTCGACTCCATCGCCAGGAGCGAGTTGTTCAGTTCGGTGATCTGCTCTTCGCCCTCCCGCACGAACGACCGCCTGTACTCGTCTTCCATCTCGGGTCACTCCCCTCCGCGGTTCGGACTCGCCGTCCGGCCCCGCCCCTCGTCCCGGCTGAGCGCCCTCGCCGCCGCGAGCGCGCGCGCCGCGACCTCGTCGAGGCGACACACCTCGTCGACGCAGCCGGTTTCGACGGCTCGCTTCGGCATGCCGTACACGACCGACGACGCCTCGTCCTGCGCGACGACCCGTCCGCCCGCGCGGTGGATCGCCTCCGCCCCCGCCGCGCCGTCGCTGCCCATCCCCGTGAGGACGACGCCGACGAGCGGACCGTCGATCGCCTCGGCGGCCGACCGCATGGTGACGTCGACCGCCGGCTGGACGGTCAGCCCGAGCGTCTCCGCCACCAGCCGAACGCGGAGGCGTCCGTCCGCCGCGTGGCTCACCTCCATGTGCGATCCGCCGTGGGCGACGAGCGCCTCGCCGCCGCCGATCCGATCGCCGTCGCCCGCCTCGCGGACGTCGTACGCGCAGCGTTCGTCCAACCGCGACGCGAAGCGCGCCGTGAACGCCTCGGGCATGTGCTGGACGACGAGGATCCGAAGCGACGCCTCCCGCGGAAGCGCGGCCAACACCCGTTCGATCGCGTTCGGTCCCCCCGTCGACGACCCGACGACGAGCGTCGCATCCGTCGGCTCTGCCGACGCGACCGCCGTCGGCGTCGCGGTCGTGCGGTCGACGGACGCTGCGGAGACGGTGACGACCTTCTCGACCAGTTCGTCCTTGAGTTGGGCCACCCCCGTCGACACCTCGCCGCCGGGTTTCGCGAAGAAGTCGACCGCGCCCTTGTCGAGCGCCTCGAACGTGACGTCGGCGCCGGCCTCGGTGTGGGCGCTCAGCATCAGGATCGGCGTCGGTCGGGTCGCCATGATGCGTTCGACCGCCTCGATCCCGTCGGTGCCGGGCATCTCGACGTCCATCGTCACGACGTCCGGCCGCCGGTCCTCGACGGCGCGGACCGCCTCGTCGCCGTCGCCCGCCTCCGCGACGACCTCGACGCCGCCGTCGCGGAGGACGTCCGAGATCAAGCCGCGCATGAACCGGGAGTCGTCGGCGACGACCGCCCGGACGTTACGCGCGGCCACCGCTCGCCTCGGACTCGGCGGCTCGCTCGACGTCCGACGCCCCGAAGAGATCACACGAGAGAGATACGTTGCGTGACATCGTGGTTCCGTATCTCGCGTTGAAAAAGTGGACGAATAAAGACACCGTCCAAAAAATCAGCCGTGATAATTCGGAGGGTAGAGTTAACCCGTCCGTTCCCGCATCGCGACGTATGACGACGAACCGAGACGAATCAGACCGCGTCGCGGACGGAGGTCGGTGAGCGGTGGCGACGGCTTCGACGCAGGTGCTGGAGTTCGGACTGGGCGAGGAGTCGTACTGCCTCGACATCGCCTACATCGACGAGATCGTCGACGCGGGCGAGCTGACTCGAATCCCCAACTCGCCGCCCCACGTCGAGGGCGTGATGGACCTCCGGGGCCGGACGACCTCGATCGTCGACCCGAAGCGCGTCTTCGGCATCGGATCGGAGGGGTCGCGGAATCGGATCATCGTCTTCGACCCGGAGGAGATGGGCGACGGGGGGGCGGTCGGCTGGGTCGTCGACGAGGTGTACCAGGTCGTCCGCGTGGCGACGGACGACGTCGACGAGGCGTCGATCTCGGACGACGAGTCCGTCAGGGGCGTCGTAAAGCGCGACGACCGGTTCGTCGTCTGGGTCGACCCGGTCGCCGGCGACGACGCCTGACCCATGCGCGTCTCCAGCGGCGTCGACGGGTTCGACGAACTCGTCGCGGGGGGGCTCCCCGAAGGGCGGCTGTACGTGTTGAGCGGGCCGCCGGGGAGCGGGAAGACGACGTTCTCCGCGCAGTTTCTCACCGAGGGGGCGGTGCGCGGCGAGAACTGCCTCTACGTCAGCATGCACGAGACGAGGGCCGACATCCTCGAAGACATGTCCGGGTTCGACTTCGGCTTCGACCGCGCGCTCAACACCGAGGGCGTCACCTACCTCGACGCGCTGTCGTCCGACGGCAAGCGATTCTTCGGGATGCCCGGGGAGCGACGGGACCACGCCGGGCTGGACAATCGCATCGTGAGCTTCGTCAACTCCCGCGGGATCGGCCGGGTCGTCATCGACTCGACGATGCTCCTCCGCTTTTTCGTCTCGGACGACGACGACGCGCTCATCCGATTTCTCAGCGCGCTCAAGCGGACGGACGCCACGACGTTGCTCATCGCGGAGATGACCGACCCGAGCGCGTACGCGGACGAGCACTACCTCGCCCACGGGGTCGTGTTCTTTCACAACTACCTCGACGACGGCGGCATGACGCGGGGGATCCAAGTCGTCAAGATGCGCGGGACGAGCATCGACGCCGACATCCGGGGAATCGAGTTCTCCGAGCGGGGCCTTCGGGTGCTCCCCGACGAGCCGGTCGGCGGGACGACCGACGGGACGGTCGACGGGGCGGCCGGTCGATAGCATGTACGACGCGGCGTTCGGCACCGAGTGGACGGCGCTCGATCGCACGGAGGCGATCGAACGCGCGTTCGCGCTCGGCGTCTCGGCGGCCTGCGGCGAGCCCGATCCCGACGAGTACGAGCGCGTGCTGGCGGCCGTCTCCACGGCCTACGAGCGAAGCATGGTCGAACTCGCCTTTCGGGAGGGTCGGGGGAAGGCCGCGGGCCTCCGCCGTCGATCGGCGGCTCCCGACGAGGTGTGGGCCGAACTCGTCGAACCGGCGGGGACCGCGGAGGGATCGAACGGGGAAGCCGACCGCGGGAGCCGACGCGACCTCCCGCGCGCGCTGTCGCGGTTCGATCTGCTCGATCGACGCGGCGGCGGCATCGAGGCGACTCGGCTCCCGGACGTGCTGACGCGGGACTGATCGGGTCGGCGGAGGCGGACCGCCGCGTCGTTCCCGACCGCCCGCGTGCGCGGTCGCGTCGACCCCCGCCGACCGCCCGCCGGACGCAGCAGGGTTTAGTACGCCGGGGAGAGTAGGCCGCGCATGGTCGACGACGCCGCGCCGATCCCGCTCGACGCCCTCCCCCGCGGGTCGAGCGTGCTCGTCTCCGGCCCGCCGATGACCGGCAAGTACGGGCTGATGCTCCGACTGCTGGCGCGGCGCTCCGAGCGGGCCATCGTGATCTCGACCGACGACCCGGCCGAGGCGATCCGACGCGACTACGCGGCGGCGGCCGGCGACGGTCCGGCGTCGAACCTCGCCATCGTCGACTGCACGGCGTCCCGGCGGGCGGACGACGCGGACGACGCGGACGCGGTGAAACGCGTCTCCTCCCCAGAGAACCTCACGGGGATCGGCGTCAAGTTCACCGAACTCGCGGAGCGGTTTCTGACCGACCCGTCGATTCCGACCGGCGTCGGCTTCCACTCGCTCTCCCCGCTTCTCATGTACTGGGACGTCGCCCGCGTGTACAAGTTCGTCCGGGTGCTCGTCGGCCAGATCAGCCGTCCCGGGTGGACGGGCGTCGGCGTCGTCAACTCGGCGATGCACGACGAGCGGACGCTGCACACGCTCTACGATCCGTTCGACGCGATCGTCGACACGCGCGAGGTCGACGGGGAACGCGAGCTACGGCTGCGCGATCGGCGCTCCACGGCGATCGACTGGACTCCCTTCTGACCGCCGCCTTCCGTCGTCGTCGCCCCCGAAAGCGGCTCACCCGCCGCCGACGACCGCGTAGCAGTTGCCGCTGGAGACGAACGCGTCGACCACGGCGAGGTCGCTCGCGTCGAGGTCGGCCCGGAACTCCTCGGGGTCGTAGATGTGGTAGTATCGCGGAACCGTTTCGCCGCCGGGGAGCGTCCAATCGACCGTCGTGTCGAACCCCCTCTCCCGGTCGAACCGGTCGTGCGCGGTGCTCCAGGCGCTGACCAGCCCGCGACCGGCCGGCGACAGGACGCGGCCGAGTTCGTCGAGGCTCGCCACCCGCGCGGCCCGCGGCCGCAGGTGGTGCAGCGTCGCGACGTACACCGCGAGGTCGAACGCGTCCGTCGCGAAGGGGAGGCGAGCGGCGTCGCCGTGGACGAGGTCGAGCGGGAACCCCCGCGCTTCGGCGCGGTCGCGCGCCTCTCGCAGGAGTCCCCGACTCGCGTCGAGCCCCACGACCCGGTCCGCGTGCCCCGAGAGCGCCTCGGCGTGGCGGCCGTTGCCGCAGCCGACGTCGAGCGCGCGCGCCCCGCGCCGCCCCGAGAGGAACTCCTCGATCTCGGGCCAGGCGTACTCCCGCGTCGCGGAGAAGTGCGCGGCGATCCGGTCGTAGGCCGACCGCGGGTCGGGGGCGCGGTCGACGCCGGCGTCCCGATCCGAGTCGGCGTCGCGGTCCATGCGATCCGATGGGTCGGGGGCGATAAATCCCTCCCGACTCAGAGGAGCGCGAACGCGACCGTCGCGACACACAGGAGCGCCGTCGCGTGCTTCGCGCCGTCGGCGACGCGTCCCTCGCCGAGCTGTCCCGCGACGAATCCGGAGCAGACGGCCTGCACGACGGTGACGTGGAAGAACACGAGCGAGTACGCCCCGGTGTCGGCGTCGGCCACGCCGCCGACCGGCGACCCGACCGCCGCCCCCGCGCCCTCCCCGGCCGACGCCTGCGCCGCCTCCACCGCGGGGACGAACGCGACCGTGAGCGCCGCGACGACGGCGAGAAAGACCAGAAAGGCGAGGTAGATGACGACAAGGTAGGTGACCATCTCCCCCCGCCGCGCGGTCCGCAGGCGTCGGTTCGTCTGCGCCTCGTCGGCCGCGATCCGAAGGACCGGCGCGATGTCGCCGCTCGCCCGCATCGCGTTCGCGACGAGCGTCACCGCCCGCGACACCGCCCGCGAACCGATCCGGCGGTCCATCCGACGCAGCGCGGTTTCGACGTCCGCGCCCCAGGCGACGTCCCGTCGCGCCCGCACGACCTCCGGCGTCAACGCCCCCAGTTCGCTCCGCGACACCCGTTCGACGCTTTCGACGACGGAGAGTCCCGCCTCGTTGACGCCGGCCAGGCGGCCGAGAAAGTCCGGCACCGCCGCCTCGATCGCGCGGACCCGACGCTTCTCGAGTTCGTAGACGAGCGCGAACGCGCCGAGGGCGAACGCCGCGGCCCCCACCGCGGGCCCGTCGAACGCGGCGATCGCGGCGCCCAAAGAGGCCGACTCGGGGGGATCGACGCGAAGGATCGTCCAGAGGACACCCAGCGGGACGGTGCCGGCGAACGTCGCGACGGGGCGACGGCGGACCGATCCGAGGGGATCCGAAAGCCACCGTCGGATCGGTCGCGTTCGATCGTACGCCGCCAGCCGGCGTCGGTTCGCCCGATCGCGGTCCGATTCGTCGGCTCCGTCTCCGTCGGTCCCGACGGTCCGGTCGCCGACTTCGAAGCTGCGTCCGCCGTCGGCGACCGCCACGGATCGCACCGAGCCGTTCCAGTCGCCGTCGCCGACGTCGCCACCGACGTCCTCGGCTTCGCCGCCCGCCCCCTCGGATCCGCCGAGCGGGCCGGTCACGCTGTCGACGTAGACGACGAAACCCGCGGTGGCGAGCGGAAGGGCGGCGTAGACGACGAATCGGAGGAACGAGAGCGTATCGGAGAGCACGAGCCCGATGACCGCGAGGACGGTGACGAGAAACAGCGGACCGGCGACGAGAGCGGTCACGTACACCTCGGCGAGCACGGAGAGGAGTTCGAGGTACTGCTCCTGTCGCGCCTCCGCCTCCTCCGCGTACCGGTCGTACCGCGCGCGGAGAAACGACGAGAGGCTTCGACCGCTGCCGAGGACGCTGGCGAGGTTCTCCGCGAACTCCGCCAGCTCGTCGCTCGGCGTCCGCCGGGCCATCCGGCTCAGCGCGGTCGGCGCGTCCGTTCCGAGCGCGTTCATCTCGCGGACGGCGACGGCGAACTCCTCTGCGGCCTCGCCGTACGCCCGACGGTTCGCCGCGAGCGTCGAAAGCACCCGCGGGAGCGTCGTCCCGCTTCGCGACAGCGCGTAGACGAACGCGACCGTCCGGGGCAGCGTCGACTCGATCCGACCGGCGCGCGCGGCCGTCCGCTGGTCGAGGAGCGCCCAGTGCGCCCAGTAGCACCCGACGGCGAGCCCGCCCCCGACCGTCGCGCTCGAACACAGGAGCAGGACGAACAGCTCGCCGGCCGCGAGATCGGGAATCCGGGCGACGCCGGCGACGAACCCGAGCGCCTCCGGCAGCGCCCGGCGGATCGACTCCTCGCTCACCGCCAGCGTTCGGAGGCCCCACGCCGCGAGATACGCCCCGAAGAGGCTTCCCGCGAGCCCGAACAGGCCGCTGAAGAGGAGCGCCCGGGCGGCGTACAGCCGGTGGGTGGTCCCCACGTGCGCGGCGCGCAGGCGTCCTCGCTGGCGGTTCGTCCGCGATCCGCCCGCGGCGACGTACTCGCCGAAGGCCGCGAGCGCGACCCGCGACGCGGCGAGGCGAACCCTCGGAACGTACCGGTCGCAGATCGCGAGCATGACGAGGCCGACCGCGAACGCGAGCGGGAGCCACCGGAGCATCAGCGGTCCTCGGCCGGGCTCGCTCCGGCCGCGTCCGGTTCGGTCACGTCGACGTCCCACGCGCCCCCGTCCGCGTTCGAGCCGCGTTCGAGCCGCGCCATCGCCCGCTCGGGACGGGCGTAGTACTCGCCGACGAGCGCCGTGAACCGGCGGTAGTCGACGGCGTCGCGGTCGCACAGGAGTTCGATGAATCGCTCTCGGGTTCGTAGTTCGCGGAGCAGTTCCGAGCGGCTCCACCCGCGCTCGGTCGCGATCTCGTCGAGCACGCCGCTGTCCCCGCGGTCGAACGCGTCGGCTTCGGGATCCCACGCGAACGACGAGGTGTAGTCGAGTTCGCCCGTCCGCCCGTCGACGTCGCCGATCTCGCCGACGACGTTCGTCCGCCTGACGCGCTCGCCCCCGATCCGGACGAGCGTCTGGACGGCCAGCAGATCGAGCGACCGGACCATCGCCCGGGGGACGGCGATCGGCTCGTTTTCGAGCCGGTTGACCACCGTCTCGACGCTGTCGGCGTGCATCGTCGAGAACGTCGTGTGGCCGGTGTTCATCGCCTGAAACAGCGTCACCGCCTCCTTCCCGCGGACCTCGCCGACGATGATGTACTCGGGGCGGTGCCGGAGCGCCGACCGCAGGAGGTCGTACATGTCGATGTCCTCGTCCGCCGAGAGCCGTTCGCGCGTGACGTTCGAGAGCCAGTTGTCGTGATAGAGCGACAGCTCGCGGGTGTCCTCGATGGTGAGCACCTTCGCCCGAGGCGGGACGAACATCGACACCGCGTTCATCGACGTCGTCTTTCCGGAGGCCGTCCCTCCGGCGAAGATGAGCGACTTGTTGTGCTCGATGCAGAGCCAAAAGTACGCCATCATCTCCGCGCTGAACGTGCCGTGCTCGACGAGGTCGACCGGCGTGAGCGGTTCGTCCGCGTACCGCCGGATCGTAAACGCCGATCCCCGCGGCGTGACCTCCTCGCCGAGCACGAGTTCCGCCCGCGACCCGTCCGGCAGCGTCGTCTCGACGATGGGATCGCCCACGCTGATGTGCCGGCCGGAACGCTGGGCGAGGCGGACGACGTAGCCGTCGAGTTCCCCCCGATCGAACGCCACGTTCGTCTCCACGTCGGCGTACTCGTCGTGGTAGACGAAGAGCGGGAGGCCGTACCCGTCGCAGGAGATGTCCTCGACGTGCGGGTCGTAAAAGAGCGCGTCGGCCTTTCCGTACCCGCGGAAGTCGCGGTCGAGGTAGTACAGAAGAGAGAGGACGGTCGTCGCCCCGATCCGCACGCCGTACTGTTCGAGGAGCGCTTCGAGCTCTTCGGCGAGCGCCGTCTCCCCGATTCGATCGCCGTCGTCGGTTCGGTGGAGAAGCGGCTCGCGGATGTCCGACCGGACCCGCGCCAGCAGATCGGCCTCGAACGGGTCGAGGTCGGGTTCGACGACGCGGTAGGCGTGTTCGCTCGCCGCCGGATCGTACGTGATGACGACGTACGCGTAGGGCGCGTTCACCCAGTAGCGATCCGTCTCCTCGTGTCCGTCCGGCGGCCGGAACGTCGAGAGCGGTCCGTCCGCACCCGGCCGATACGGTCGGGCCTCCACCGTCGATCCCCGGAGCATCTCGACCGCGCGCGCGAGCCGCCGCCGCGCGCCCGCGACCGACCTCCGCTTTTTTCCCCCTACGTTCCCTACCATGTTTCTCAACGTTCGGATTTCGAACCTGTTTCTCCTCTGGCGTCTTAAAACCGATCCACACCTGACAACGCAGGTGAGCGGTCGGAAGCGGGGAGTCGACGGGACGCCGAACGCACCCGGATAAAATCATCCGATACCATTCACGTCTTTCGCGAACCGTCCGTCGCCGCGACCGCTCGAAAAACGAACAGACTGAGGGCCTCTCAGGGCGTTACGTTCATACGCGGTCGCACCCAACGAGGGCACACGTAATGAGGCGCGACTACTTCGCACTGGACGTCGAAAACATCGACTGGATCGACGACGGCGGCGATCCCCGGAAACCGCTGGTTCGGATCGATTTCCACGGCCCCCCCGAACTGCTCCGCGACCGTCTCTCGAAGGACGACGACGAACTCCTCGACGCCGCGGAGACGGACGTCGCGTTCCGTCTTCAGGGGTCGATCGATCGGTCGGACGCGACGGGCGTCGTCGCGGTGACGAACCGCATCACCGGCGACTTCGTGCTTGAACTGAACGAGGACGCCGAGGACGTGCTGCGATTCATCCGCGCGGCGCGCGAGCACGGACGGGCCTCCGGGGAGCGAGACGGCCGCTACCGCGTCGAGATCAGCATCGAAGGCGAACCGCTCGTGAGCTACGAGAAGAGCACGTTCCTCGTCTACGACGCCGGGGGGAGCCTGCTTCGGAGCAAGAGCCTCATCCCCTCCGGGGTCGAACTGTAGTCGCCGCGTCCTCCTCCGCTCTCTTCCGGCCTCGCGTCCGTCTTTTGCCGTTCGCCGCCCGCGACGAATCACACCAGCTTTAACGCCCGCGCGCCCTACGGGAGGGCGTGAAGAACGTCACCGACCGCACGAGCAACCCGTTCGGGATGCGGCCGCCGTGTGACCGGTTCGTTCCGGGATACGGCGACGCGAACGCCGACTTTCACGTCGTCGGCGATCACCCCGGCGTCCACGGCGGCGCGGACACCGGCGTCCCGTTCACGAACGCGGCCGGAGAGCGCCTGCAGGAGGCGCTCCGGGAGGCCGGGCTCCTCGACGCCGCCGGCGCGTCGCCGGCGGTGAACCGAACGTTCCTCTCGTACCTCCACATGTGCGTCGTCGACGGCGAGCCGACCGCGGACGAGTACGGCGACATGGAGCGCTTTTTCGACGCCGAACTCCGGGCCATCGCCGCGCACGTCCTCCTCCCGGTCGGCGCTCGGGCGACGAAGCACGTCTTCGAGAACTACACCGCGCTGACGTGGACGGCGGACCTCGACATGGCCGACCTGCACGCGACAGAGCACCTCGGCAGCGGGTGGCTCGTCGTTCCGATCCTCGATCCCGCCGAGTGGTCCGGCGACGACGACGACCGACTCGTCGCGGGCCTGCGGACGCTCCAGTCGACGGACTTCCGCCGCGAGGTCGACCTCGGCCGGTTCATCGCGGGCGACGACCCCTACTACGTTCGGTGAAACTACCCGGAGATCATCGTTTCACCGCCGATCCCTGTGCAACCGTCCAGTAACAACCGTTAACGATTGTATGATTTGACGTTATTTGTCGAATATCGACGGAATTGATTCGAAATTAGGTAAAAATGCGCGGGAGGGTGGTTGGTATTGGCGCTAACAAAGGGCTTTTTACAGTATCCGTCAAAGAAGAAACCGGCGCGCGTGGTACGTCGGTCGCAGGCAGACCGTCAGCGCGCCGGGCATCTGCGGGACTGGTGCTCCCCGCAGTGGCTTGGTCAGTCACGGGCCCGCGGGGCTTTCGCGGGCCCGATCATCCCTTCTCCGAGCGGCGACCCCGCCGCACGATCGGATTCGATCCAGCCTCGAGACGTGCTACGTCGCGGCGTCCTCCGTCCGATCGCGGAGTTCGGTCCGCCGGATCTTCCCGGTCACCGTCTTGGGGAGGTCGTCGACGAACTCGATCTCGCGCGGGTACTCGTGGGCCGAAAGCTCCGTGCGCACGTGGTCTCGGATCTCGTCCTTCAGCGACGCCGTCGGCTCCGTCGCCCGGTCGAGGACGACGTAGGCTTTCACGATGTTGCCCCGCTCCGGGTGCGGCTTCGGCACCACCGCAGCCTCCGCGACGGCCGGGTGCTCGCCGAGCGACGACTCGACCTCGAACGGACCGATCCGGTAGCCCGAGGAGATGATCACGTCGTCCGCGCGCCCCTCGAACCAGAAGTAGCCGTCCTCGTCCGTGCGCGCGAGGTCGCCCGAGAGGTACCAGCCGTTCTCGAAGCACGCCGCGGTCTTCCCGGGTTTCTCCCAGTACTCGGCGAAGAAACACGGGAAGTCGCCGCGGTGGGCGATCTCGCCGGTCTCGCCCGGCGGAAGCGGCTCGGCCGTCTCGGGGTCGACGATCGCCGACTCGACGCCGGGGAGGGGTTTTCCCATGCTCCCCGGCCGCACCTCCATCGTCGGGTAGTTGTTGATCACCATGTTCCCCGTCTCGGTCTGGCCGTAGGTGTCGTGGACGGTCACGCCGAGGCGCTCTCTGCCCCAGTCGACGACGCCGGCGCTGAGGGGTTCGCCGATCGACAGCGCGTGCCGGAGGTCGAGGTCGACGCCGTCGAGCACGTCCTCGTTCGCCCGCAGCATCCGGTAGGCGGTCGGCACGCTGAACAGGACGGTGACCGGGTACTCGTCGAGGAGGGCGGCCCACGTCGCCGGGTCGAACTCGCCCTCGTAGGTGAAAAGCTCCGCGCCCCAGAACCACGCGCCGAGCGTGTTGATCGGCCCGGTCAACCACCCGAGGTCGGCGGTGCTCCAGTAGAGGTCGCCCGGTCGAAGGTCGACCGCGAACCGCTGCGTCGCCGCGACGCCGGCGATCCAGCGGTGCTCGTGGAGGACGCCCTTCGCGAGCCCCGTCGTCCCGCTCGTGTAGTACAGGAGCGCGTCGTCCTCGCCGCCCGTCTCCGCCGCCTCGTAGGTCGCGCTCGCGCCGGCGACGGCGGCGCGGAAGTCCAGATCGCCCTCGCGGACCCCGTCGCCGTCGCCCGCCCGATCGAGGACGATCACCGTCTCGACCGACGGCGCGTCCGAGAGCGCCCCCGCGATAGTCCGGCGGTTCGCCGCGGTCGTCACGACGGCGCTGGCGTCGCAGTCGGCGAGGCGGTAGGCGATGCCGTCGGGGCCGAACCGTTCGTTGACGCTCCCCCAGACCGCCCCGCGCTTCAGCGTCCCGACGAGCGCCACGTAGTGCTCCGGCACCCGCGGCATGTAGGAGAACACCCGGTCGCCGCGCTCTAAGCCCGCCGATTCGAGCGCGTTCGCGAACGCGTTCGACCGCTCCCGCAGCGCCGCGAACGTCAGCGTCTCGCGCTCGCCGTCCGTCCCGACGTAGCGGAGCGCGACCGCCTCCGGGTCGTCCGCGTGGCGGTCGCACACCTCGTGCGCGATGTTGAGTCGCTCCGGCGCGTCCCCGTCGGCCTCGGCGTAGATGTCGTCCCACGCGAACGTCTCGCGGTACTCCTCGTAGGAGGTGAGGTTGTGATCTGCCATCATCTATCGTGTCACTCGTACCCGTAATAGAAGTACTCCCGGTGTCGGCGGATCGAACCGGCGGCAGTCGCGTTCGGCGATGCAGTGATGAAGCGTCGGTCCCGACCTACAGCGAGTCGGCCAGCCGCCGGAGCGCGTCGCCGCCCTCCTCCCGGATGGGGTTTCCGTGACCGACGGCGACCACCTCGACGTCCGGCGTCCGGTCCGCCAGCGTCCGGATGCTCTCCGCGTTCGTCGCGGTGTCGTACGTGATGATCCACGGCGAGGCGGCGAGTTCGCCGTTCACCGCGCGGACGACGTCGCCGACGAAGGCGACGCCGTACTCCTCGTGGACGTAGGCCGTGTGCCCCGGCGTGTGGCCCGGGAGCCGGTGTGCGACGAAACCGCCGATCCGGTCGCCGTCCTCGACGGTTTCGATCGGGAAATCCGGTCGAGTGAGAAGAAGACCGAAGAGACGCTGGATGAGCCCCTTGTGGTTCGAGAGCGGGGGGCGCTCCGATCCGGCGAGGAACCGGGCGTCCGGATCGCCCATGTAGACGGGCGCGTCGAGGTCCAACGCCGCGAGCGTTCCGACGTGGTCAACGTCGAAGTGGGTGACGAGCACCCGGTCGATCCCCTCGACGTCGAACCCGGCGTCCGCGATTCGCGTCCGGATCTTCTCGACGTCCCACGGCTTCCCGGCGTCGATGAGCGTCACGCCCTCGTCGTCGTCGACGAGGTACGCGTTGACGCTGCCGAGTTCGAGGCGGAAGACGCGGTTCGGCGGAACAGGCATACCGTACATTCACGCGCCACTGACAAAAAACGAGACGGCCGACCACCCGGTCACTCGCCGGGACCCGGTTCGTCGCGGTCCGGCTGGTCGCGGTCCGACTCGCCGAGGGCTTCGGTCACGTCCGACTCGTCGAGCGTCTCCGCCAGGCCAGACTCGTCGACGGCTTCGGCCACGTCGGGAGTGTCGGGGACGTCGGCGTCCGGCCGCCGGGTCGGTGCCTCGTCGCCGGGGCTCGTCGTCACTCGCCGGCTCGCCCGACCCGGTTCGTCCGTCTTCGGGTTCGGTCGGCTCCCCGCGCCGATCCGTGACGATCGTTCTCGCCGCCGCCGCCGCTGGTCCACGTCCCACTCCTCGAAGATGCCGTACTCGGTCATCGTCGTCATGCCCGCCAGCGCGGCCCGGAGTTTGAGGCCGACGAGCGGCACGTCCGCGACCGTGATCACCACGTCCGCCTCGACGACCGCGCCCCGTTCGAGGAGCACGTCGAGCAGGTCGACCAGCACGTCGTCCGTATCACGCGCCGGTTCCATCCCCCTCATCCCCCTCGCCTCCGAGTTCCGGCGCGAACGTGTACGGCGGCCACGGACCGGTGAACCGAACCTCCACGCCCGGATCGGCCGCGATCGATTCGAGTTCGTCGCCGAGGGCGTCCGCCCCCTCGTCCGTCGCCAGCGCGGCGAACCGGGCGAACGGCTCCGCACGCTCCTCGTCGTCGCCGAGTTCGAGCCCGACGGATCGACGCTCTCCGAGGTCGCGAAGTTCCTCGACGTGCGGTCGCAGCCGCCCCGCGAGCGCCGCCGTCTGCTCCTCCCGGCGCTCGCGGAGCAGCCCTCTGAGCCGCCGGTCGTACTGCTTTTCGAGCAGGAACCCCTTCCCCTCAGACGCCTCCGAGAGCCGCTCGCCCAGCTCCCGAAGCTCCTCGTCCTCCTCGGCGATGGCCGCCGCCGCCTCGTCGTCGTCGCGAGCGACCTCGATGCGGTACTCCCAGCGCCCCGAAAGCTCCTCCAGGTGGCGGCCGAGCGTCGCCGACTCCTCTCGGAGCCACTCGCGGACCCGCGCGTCGTCGCCCTTCAGGATCGTGTCGAACTGGAACGGCAGCGGGGTGCCGAACGCCTCGCCGGCCTCGTCGACGACCTCCTGGTGGCGGAGCAGCCAGCGCCGGATCTCGGCCGGCGAATCCGAGTCGAAGAGCGCCTCGCAGGGCTGGACGACCGCGCCAAGGCCGCCCTCGGCGACGACGGACACCGATCCGTCGTCGAGACCGGTCGCCGAGAACGTCGGATCGGGGTCGTCCGCCCGGACGACGCAGTAGAGGTACCGCCCCTCGTCGAACGCCGTCATCGCTCGGCTCCGTGCGCCTCCGCGCCGGTCGATTCGGACCGACCTCGACGCCGTTCGGCGTCGCTCGGCTCGTCGATCACCGCGTAGCCGAGCGACTCCCGTCCGTCGATCCGCCTGACCGCGTCCTCGACGAGCGACGAGAGGTCGCCGCGCAACTGGTCGACGCCCTCCCCGATGTCCTGTTCCTCCTTGAGCCGATCGAGTTCGTCCTCCATCGCGGCGAGCTGGCTACCCAGTCGCTCTATCTCGTCGTCCGTGAGCGACCCGGACTCCATCCGGCGGACCGCCTCCCGCTCCAGCGCGTCGAGGAGGAGTTCGACGACGGTCACGACGAGCGTCATCAGCCCGTCGCTCGCCTCGTCGCCGTCGAGATCAAGCGTCGTCATCCGATCCCTCCCCGCCGTCCTCGTCGCCGTCGGTCTCACCGCCGTCGCTCCCCGCGCCGCCGTCCGCATCGCCCCCGTCCGTGCCACCATCGCTCCCGTCGTCGCCGGCCGCTTCGTCGTCGGCCTCTCCGTCGCCGTCCGCTCCGTCGTCTGAACCCCGTCCTCGGCTCTCGTCCTCGCTCTCGGTTTCGGCCGAGTCGTCGACCGGGGCAGTCACGATCAGCTTCTCTCGCTCCGCCTCCTCGTCCTCGACGGACGACGCGTCGACGGTTTCGAGGGGCCGCGAGCGGCCGGTGATCTCCTCGACCCGTTCCATGTCGGTCCCGTCCGGGAATTCGAGCCCGTACTGCGCGGCCGTTTCGAAGGATGCGATCGCCGCCCGGAGCTTGATCCCGAGCAGCTCGGTCTCCCCGACGGTGACGACGATGTCCGCGTTGATCACGACGCCCTTGTCGAGCAGCATCTCGACGACGTCGGCGAGGCTGTCCCGTCGCTGCGGTCGGCTACTCATCGTCATCACCCCGTTCCTTCAGGAATCGATCGCCGTAGATCCGCTCGTGGTTCGGCGCGCTGGAGTAGCGCGTCTCCTTCGGGACGGTCGAAAACTGCGCCGCCCCGCGAACGGCGGTCCGACGCGACGGGAGCGTCGAGAACGCGGTCGGGTTCCGCGAGTTCGGCTGACCGACCGACGACGTCCGCTTTTCGTTCTCCTCTCGGAGCGCGTCCAGCTTGCGGTGCGCCACGATCAGCCCCTCCCGGAACTCCTCGACCGCCTCGTTGATCCCCATCTGCACGGTCGCCTGATACGCCTCCAGGTTCTCCGGCGACCCCAACCCGTCGCCGTCGGTCGAGCCGTCGTCCGCCCCGCTGAGGTCGACGTCGACCATCTCCTCCGCGTCGATATCGACCATCTCGCCCGCGTCGACGTCGTCCCCGTCCACGCCGGGGAGCAGGTCACCGTCGTCGCCGTCGTCCCCCGTCACGTCGCCGACCGCGTCGTCCAGCTCCCGCTTGTTCCGCCAGAACTCCCTGACGTCGACGCTGTCGAGGAGTTCGGAGAGTTCGACGAGCGCCGGAACGTTCTCGAGCGATACGGCCTCGTCGGGATCCGCTTCCTCGATCGCCTTCGAGACGCCGTCCGCGTCGATCACGGACGGGAGTTCGCCGAGGTTTATCGCGTCCGGGAGGGAGTCCAGATCGACGGTTTCGAGGAGCTCTTCGAGCTCTTCGAGCACCTCTCGGAGCTCTTCGAGTTCCGTCCCGGATTCGTCGCCGGCGACGCCCTCGCTCTCGTCCCCCGTTCCGTCCCCGGTCCCGCCGACGGCGTCGACCACCCCTTCCACCGCATCCGTGATTTCTTCCATCGTTCCCTCCGCGCCGGAATCGTCTCCGCTCATCGCGTCGTCACCCCGCCGTCCGAGTCGCCTTCGGCGTCGATCTCGATCTCGAGGACCCCGTTGTTGTACGTCGCCCCGCCGACGACCCGCCCCTCCGACGGCAGGTCGACCCGGGCGACCGGTTCGCCGTCGCTCGCGACCGTCAGCCGCCGGCCGGTGACGCCCGCGGCGAGCGTCTCGGGGTCGACGTCCGGCAGGTCCACCGAGACGACGGCCCCGTCGGCGGTGGGACGAACGCTGACCGGTCGGTCGGTTCGCGGTGACCGCTCGTCGCGGTCCCGTCCGTCTTCCGGGCGGCGATCGCTTCGGGGACGGCGTCCGTCGTTCGGGCGGCGTCCGTCGTCGCGCTCCCCGCCGAGGCCGACGCGGACCGAGTACCCGTACTCGACGTGCGACCCGCGAGATCTCGCGTCTCGGGACCGGTGTTCGAACCGCTTTCCTTCCGCTTCCAGCTCGCGCGCGGTTTCGACGAGGCGGCGGATCGCGGCGGCGAGGCCGCCGGATCGCTCGCGGTCGCGGTCGTCGGACGTCATCCCATCACCTCCACCTTGCTCCGGACGTTCTCGTGAGCGCGCTCCGCAGCTTCGAGCTGCGCCTCCAGCTCGCTTTTGCGGCGCTCGTACTCCGCTTTCGATCGATCGCCGAGTTCGAACAGCAACTGGTTCTCCTTTATGTCGTCCATGATCGCCTCCCGGTCGTACATTTCGTCGATCGCCATCGCGTGGATGACGTCGAGGATCGACACGAACGGTTTGATGAGCAGGTCGTCGAGTACGAACATTCTTTATCTCCGTTGTGCCCCGATTTCGATGTCCACGAAGTTGTACGGTGCCCACGGTCCGCTGTACCGGACGCGGAGCGCGTCGCCGTAGTCGTCGCGGATCGACGAGACGACGTCGCCGAACGCGGACTCCTCGTCCCGGTCGACGAGGTACGCCCGGTTCAGAACGAGCCGGTCGCTGTACAGGTCGTCCTCGGTCTCCCGGAGACTCACGCCGGCGAGCCGTTCGCCGACGTCCTCGCGGACCGCCTCGCGGTCGAGCGAGCCGTCCTCGTCGGCGACGAGTTTCACGCCGAGTTCGAACGTCCCGTCGAGGTCGTTGAGCGCGCGCCTGAAGGCGCGCCGTCCGCCGCGAAGTACGCTCTTGAGCGTGCGGCCGCTCTTGAACACCATTCCGAACCGCATCGGGACGATCGTCCGCCCGCCGTCGTAGAGCAACACCTCGCGGAGGACCTCGTCGTGGGCGCGGGTGTTCTCGTCCGTCCGCTCCGGTTCCATCGTGTCGATGTCGCTCACGACGGCCGAAAGCGACCGATAGTCGACCGTCCTGATCGGCGTTCCGCCCTCGACGCCGCGTTCGTCCAGTTCGATCGACTCCTTTTCTATCACGCCGTAAGTGTACAGGTTCGAACTCATGCGTACCCTCTCGCGTCCGTGACTCCTCGCGCCGAGGAGACGCGCGGTACCGCGGTCAGCGTCTACCTACCGGATGGAAGTGTCCAACGGGGTAAACAATGACGGCCGGTCGCCGCCGCACCGGCCAGTGCGATTAAGTGTTTCTCCGCCGTTTTCGTCACCGATGCCATCCGAACGTCCGGGTTCATCTAGTCTGGCCGAGGTTCTCGACCGGATCCTCGACAAGGGTATCGTCATCGACATCTGGGCGCGGGTTTCGGTCGTCGGGATCGAGATCCTCACGGTGGAGGCGCGGGTCGTCGTGGCTTCGGTCGACACGTTCCTCCACTACGCGGCGGAGATATCGAAGATAGAACAGGCGACCGAGTCGGGCGAACTCGAGGACCTCCAGGACCTCGAAATCAAGCGGAGCCCGGCGATGAGAGCCGACGCGCAGTAGCCGTTCCGGTACCCGCGGCTCTCCATCCGACCGACCGCGCCGCTCGACCGCCAACCTCTCGGAGAAATCAGACGTGTCCGAAGCCGACGCCGCCGCCGACGGGGACGACCGCTGCAGAGCGCTCACAGCGGACGGAACCCGCTGCTCCCGCCCGGCGCGAGACGGCGAATTCTGCTACCAACACGACGAGAGCGATCGGACGATCGACGAACGGGACGGCGAGACGGACGCCAGCGAGGTGGACGAGACGGAGGCTTCGGAGGGAGACGACGCGGACGACGACGAAGGGGACGGATCGGACGGCGGGTCGACGGAGTCCGAGCGCAAAGACGATGACGGGAAAGAGGGAGAGGCCGAGGGGAGCGACGACCAGGAGACCGAATCCATGGACGAAGAAACCGACGACGGAGACGAATCGAGCGACGGCGGGGCCGATCTCATGGGCGTTCGAGACACCGTTCTCGACCTCGCCGCGGACGTGATCGGACGAGACCTCGACGGGATCACCGAGGTGACGAGGGACGACGACGGCTGGCGCGCGGTCGTCGAGGTGATAGAGCGTCGATCCGTTCCGGACACGCAGGACATCCTCGGCCGGTACGAGATCGAACTCGACGGGGGCGGAGAGATCCGCGGCTACCGGCGGCTCGATCGCTACCGCCGGGCCGACACGGTCCCCGACGAGTACTGACGCGCTCTCGTCGCGCCGGCGCGTCGTCCGCCTCGGCTTCGTTTTCGGACGTTTTTCGGACGACCAGACGCGAGCGGCGCGAGTGGGAACGCTCTTTGTCCCGCCCGACGAGGACCGCCCCGTGAAACGAATCCAGCTCGGAAACACCGTTTTCGAGGGCCGGAACAACGTCTACGTGCTGGACGGCGAGACGACCGCCCTCGTCGACGCCGGCGTCGCCGTACCGGCGGTCCGAGAGGAGCTTCGGGCGGGACTCGCCGACCACGGTCTCTCCTTCGCGGACGTCGACGAGGTCTTCGTCACGCACTGGCACCACGATCACGCCGGCCTCGCGGGGGAGATTCAGGACGAAAGCGGCGCGATCGTCCGCGTCCACGAAGCCGACGCGCCGCTCGTCGGCGGCGAACCGTCCGCCGTCGACGCCGAGCGCGAACTGCTCCGCGAGCGGCTGATCGAGTGGAATCTCCCCGACGAAACGCGCGACGGGCTGCTCTCGTTTCTGGAGCGCCACGCCGACCTCGCGGGTCGACCGGCGGACGTGACGCCGTTCACCGACGGCGACGCGTTCGAACTGAACGGGCGGACGTACGAGGCGGTCCACCTGCCGGGGCACGCCGCCGGCCTGTGCGCGTTCGCGTCCGACGACGAGGAGGCGTTCGTGGGGGACGCGATCCTCCCGAAGTACACGCCGAACGTCGGCGGCGCGGACGTGCGCGTCGACTCCCCGCTCGAAACGTACGCCGACAGCCTCGTCCGACTCGCGGACCGGGGGTTCGACCGCGCGTGGCCCGGCCACCGCGACGCGATCGACGACCCCGCGGGGCGGGCGGCGACCATCCTCGAGCACCACCGCGACCGGACGCGAAACGTCGCGGCGGTGCTGTCAGAACGCGGCCCGTGCGACGCGTGGACAGTGAGCGCCCACCTGTTCGGGGAACTCCGCGGCATCCACGTCCTCCACGGGCCCGGCGAGGCGTACGCCCACCTCGACCACCTCCGCGCGCGCGGCGTCGTCGACCGCGTCGAGCGGGACGGCGCCGTCGAGTACGAACTCGTCGAGCCGGATCCCGACGTGGACGCGTTGTTCCCACGAACCGATCGGTGACGTGCGCGTTTCCGGGCTTCCGCGCCGGAACGCCGCGGAGGGGATGGGTCGCCCGGCGCTCGACCGAGCACCATTTAAATCCGCTGCGGGCCTAGTGGTGCTTCGTGTGCACGCTCACGCTCGCGTGGCGGGTGTTCCCCGACGCGCCGGTCGTCGTCGCGGCCAACCGCGACGAGGCGCTCGGTCGTCCGTCCGCGCCGCCGTCGCGTATCGAGGACGATCCGATCGTCGTCGCCCCGAGGGATCTCGAAGCCGGGGGGACGTGGCTCGGTTACAACGAGCACGGACTGCTCGTCGGGATCACGAACCGGTGGGTGTCCGGCCTCGAATCCGAGCGCTCCCGCGGGTTGCTCGTCCGCGACGCCCTCCGGCACGAAACCGCGGAGGACGCCGCGCGGTACGTCGAACGCGCGGTCTCGGACGACGAGTACGAGGGGTTCAACCTCGTGCTCGCGGACGCGGAGGCCGCCGTCCTCTTCGAGTGGGACGGTTACCTCCGCGTTCGGCAGTACGAACCGGGCGTCCACGTCGTCGTCAACGTCGGGACGGACGACTCCTTCTTCGTCCCCGACGGCCGGCCCGAGATCGGCAAGCGACAGGCGGAGAACGCGCGGAAGGTTCGGGAGGCGCTCTCCCCCGAGCCCGGCGAGTCGTCCGAGGGGTGGCTCGACAGGGCCGGGGCGGTCCTCGGCGACCACGAGTACGGCGTCTGCGTCCACGGGGACGGGTACGGCACGCGGTCGTCGTCGCTCATCGCGCTCCGCGAGGAGGGGGAGGTGCACCGCTTCGCCGACGGCCCGCCGTGCGAGACGCCGTACCGACGGATCGAAAGCCACCTTTAAGCGGCACGACGGACGTGTACGTAGTATGATCGCGAACCCGCTTGCGGGGTGGTTCGAGTGAGCGCGGCGGACGCGGAAGCCGACCTCTCCGAGGACGAGCGCGCCGGCCTCGAACTCATCCGCGGGACCGGCGGCATCCACCAGAGCGACTTCTGGAAGGAACTCGACGTCTCCTCCCGCAAGGGCAGCCGGATCGCCGAATCGCTCGAAGAACTCGATCTGATCCAGCGCGAGGACACCGTGTACAACGGCCACAACACCTACTTCCTCCAGCCGGCGACGCGGGACCTCCAGTTCTCGCTGCTCATGGCGGGCGACATGCTCTCGCCGTTCATCGGCGAGGAGGAGATCAACCCGCAGAGCAACGCGTTCTCGCAGTGGCTGATGAACCTCGCGTACGAAGAGTACTGACCGACGCCGGCCCGCGGCCGGATTCGAACCGATTTGCGACCGATTCCGATACCCGCTCGATCGGAGAACGAAGAACGAAGCTGATCGCGCGTTCTACTCGCCGGGCTCGTCGTCAGCCGGTTCGAGCAGATCGTGTTCGGTGAGATATCCTTCCAGGTCGTCGGCGGTCAACTCGTCGAACTGCTCGGTCTCGGCGTCGATCGTGGCGACGCCGATGCCCTCCGGCGAGAGACCTTCGTCGTTGACCGCCGCGAGCGAGCGGAGCGCGAGACCGACGCCGGCGTCGAGGTCCATGTCCTCGCGGTAGTTCTCCTCGAGGAAGTCCCGAATCTCGCCGCGGTCGGAGCCGATGGAGACGGCCTTCCACTCGTAGGGCGTGCCCGACGGGTCGGTCTCGTAGAGGCGCGGTTCGCCGTTCTCGACGCCGCCGATGAGCAGCGCGACGCCGAACGGGCGAGCGCCGCCGACCTGCGTGTACTGCTGGATGTGATCCGTGATCTCCTTCGTCAACGTCTCGATGCCGATCGGCTCGCCGTACCGGAGGCGGTTCACCTGCGCCCCCCTGCGGGCGAAGTCGATGAGCTGACGGGCGTCGGCGACGTGGCCCGCGCTGGCGATGCCGACGTGGTCGTCGGCCTTGTGGATCTTTTCGACGCTGGAGGGCTCCATGAGCGGCGACCTGCTCCGCTTGTCCGCCGCGAGGACGACCCCGTCCGCCGTCCGGATGCCGATGCTCGCGGTTCCCCGTTTGACCGCCTCGCGCGCGTATTCGACCTGATAGAGCCGGCCGTCAGGCGAGAAGATCGTGATCCCGCGGTCGTACGCCTGCTGTTGCGCTTGTCCCTGCATAGTATCACTCGAAATCGAGTTTCGTCGCACCCGCGAACCCCGCCGGGAGGCGCACGTCGAGCGCCCCGTCCCGCGAATAGGCGATCCGGTCGGCGTCCTCGAACGCGACGTTTCTCTTCCCGGAACGTCCGGCCCGCCCTCGTAAATACCTTTCTTCACACGCACGCACGGTCCCCGAGACTCCGTGGACGGACACCCCGACCGGGTCGCCGCCGATCTCGTCGATACAGGCGAGCGCGGCGCGCGCCGCGCCGGCGTGGCCGCGGCGGGCGCGGACGACCGTCTCGCCGACGCCGTCGTCGAAGCGGAACCCGAGCACCGTCAGGTCCGCGTCGGCGCTCTCGGCGTCGCCGAGCAGGTTCTGCGCCGCGAACCACAGTTCGCGCTGGAACGACCCCCGCGCGACGTCGGCGTCGGGCCACGCCTCGATCTCGACGCCGAGGTAGCGCCAGCGCGGCTGGAGGTGCTTCGGGAGGTGTTTCATTCCTCGTCGGTCGGGGCGCTCGCGTTCCAGTTCCCCGCGCGTTCGGCCACGAGCACGCCGACCTGGTCGTGGACCCGCTCGACCGCCGTGAGCGCGAACCCGGCGTCCGTCAGCGCGTCGACGAGCACGCCGACCGTGGCCGGGTCGTCGACCTCGGGGCTGTAGAACGGTTCGTCGGGGTCGGGGTCGCCGAAGAACATCACGTCGCCGAGGACGAACTTCCGCGGGCCGAGCGCGGCGATCACGCCGATCGCTTCGCGCTTTTCCTCGTCGGAGAGGTGGTGCATCGCGAAGTTCGAGACGACGACGTCGACGCGGACGGGTTCGGACCCGTCCGCCGTCCCGTCGTCCTCGTCTCCCCCACCGCCGACCGCCGGTTCGCGGAACGAGCCGACGCCGAACTCCACGTTTTCGATCCCCGCGTCGGCGGCTTTCCTCCGCGCCTCCGCCAGCATCCCCTCGCTGATGTCGCGTCCGACGACGCGCTTTGCGTCCGGAGCCAGCGCGAGCGCGATCGCGCCGGTGCCGGCGCCGAGGTCGAGAACCACGTCGTCGGGGCCGGGCGCGGCGTGTTCGACGACGAGGCTCGCGCAGGCGTTGTACTCGTCGCTGTTCTGCGAATCGTCGTACGTCGCCGCCATCTCGGAGAACCGGGCGGCGTGCTCTTCAATCGTCCTCTTCATACCTGCCCCGTTTGACCCCCGGCGCTATGAACGACTCGGACGATCGCTCCCGGTTGCGCGCCGCGAGGCGACCCCACTCGGCCAGCCCCGCCGCGATCTGCTCGGCCGAGAATCCGACGGCCTCGCCGACGGCGCGGAGCTCCCGCGGCGCGCGAAGTTGGAGGTGCGATCCGGGGTTCGCGCTGACGACGTACGGCGCGTCGTACTTCTCGACGAGTTCGCGGAGCGTCCGCAGTTCCTGCAGCGCCCGAACCCGGGGACCGCCGTCGCGCCGGAGGACGGGGCCGAAGTCGAACTCGACGCGGACGCCGTTCTCGCGGGCGGCGCGGACGAGCACGTGGTTCACGGACCCCTCACCGGCCGCAGGTCGGGTGAGCACGTCCACGCGCTCCTGTTCGACCGCGAAGCGGTTGAGCGCGTTCGTCCCCCCGCGGACGAGAAGGAGCGTGCACTTCGGCCGGTAGTTGCCGATCCCGCCGCTCGCCTCCTGTCGGCCCTCGGCGACGACCTCGATCCCGTCGACGACGTTGACGCCGTACGCGTCGCCGATCCGCCCGTAGTCCGTCGGACCGGCGCCGCCGGCCGAACGCCCGCGGACCACGACTCCCTCGAATCCCCGACGCGAGGCGGTGAGCGCGAACCGCGCCGCGGTGCTGTCGCCGTCGGGGTACGCGTGGACCGCCTCGTACATGATCGACAAGGACGCACGGGCGCGGCTTTGGGGTTACGGTTCGCTCGTCGTGGAAGGCGACGATCGCTCTCGTCGACGAGCGAAGGGACTGGGAGGAAAGAGACGCGTCCGGAAAGTGGCACGGGTGCGGTGAGCGCCGACGTGGCTGGTGTAGGCTGGACAGACGTCCGCTGGCGCGGAACGGACGCGACGAGGGCTGGAGTCGCCGCGCCCGGGCACCCACCGACACGTAGAGTGTTTACTCGACGTAGAATAAATCTTTTGGTGTAGTGGGTACTCCTGTCGAGCATGAAGGCGATCGCAGTTCGGGAGGGCGACAGGACGCCGACGGTGATCGAGACGGAGCGGCCGGAGCCGGAGCCGGAGGCGGGGGAGGCGCTCGTCCGGACGCTCCGCGTCGGCGTCGACGGCACCGACCACGAGGTCATCGGGGGCGGTCACGGGGGGTTTCCCGAGGGCGAAGACCACCTCGTGCTCGGCCACGAGGCCGTCGGCGTCGTCGAGGATCCGAACGGCACGTCCCTCGAACGGGGCGCGGTCGTCGTCCCGACCGTTCGCCGACCGCCGAACGGGCCGAACGAGTACTTCGAGCGCGGCGAGCCCGACATGGCCCCCGAAGGGCAGTATCACGAACGCGGCATCGTCGGGGCGCACGGGTTCATGGCCGAGTACTTCACCAGCCCGGCGGAGTGTCTCGTCCCGATCCCGGACGCGCTCGCCGAACTCGGCTTCCTCGTCGAACCGATCTCCATCTCCGAGAAGGCGTTCGAACTCGCGCGGGCCTCCCGCTCCTCGTTCCGGTGGACCCCCGAGTCGGCGCTCGTGCTCGGCAACGGCAGCCTCGGCCTCCTGACCCTCGCGATGCTCCGCGAGGGCGAGGGCTACGACCGGCTGTACTGCCTGGGTCGGCGCGATCGCCCCGACCCGACGATCGACCTCATCGAGGCGCTGGGGGCGACGTACGTCGATTCGCGGAAGACGCCCGTGGACGCGGTCCCCGAGGTCCACGAGGCCGTCGACTTCGTCTACGAGGCGACCGGGTACCCGAAGCACGCGTTCCAGTCCGTCCACGCGCTCGCGCCGAACGGCGTGGCCGCCCTCCTCGGCGTCCCCGGCTCGTGGGAGTTCGAGGTGGACGGCGGCGCGTTCCACGAGGAGTTCGTGCTGCACAACAAGGCGATGATCGGCAGCGTCAACTCCGGTTTCCGGCACTTCGAAGCGGCGACCGAGACGCTCGCGACCCTTCCGTCGTGGTTCCTCGACGACCTGATCACGGGCGTGTACGGGCTGGACGAGTTCGAGCGGGCGTTCGCCGAGGGGGACACCATTATAAAAACGGCCGTCCAATTCGCCGACTATGAAGAACGTTGACGACCTCATCTCGAGCGCCGCCGAGCTGGCGGAGCGCGGGCTGTCGAAGGGCGAGATCGCGGACGAGCTGAACGTCTCCCGCGAGACGGCGAGCTGGCTGGTGGAGCGCAGCGGCGCGACGAGCGAGCCCGCCTCGCGCGTCGCCGGTTCGGACGACGACGGCCCGCACGACATCCACGTCGACTGGAGCGCGATCGGGCGAGACAGCGCGCGGCTCACGCACGTCTCGCGGGCCATGGCCGACCTCCTCTCGAAGGAGGGCGAGGAGGTCGACCTGACCATCGGCATCGAGAAGGCCGGCGCGCCGCTCGCGACGGCGGTCGCGCGCGAGCTCGACACGGACCTCGGCGCGTACGCTCCGCGCAAACACCAGTGGGAAGAGGGAGACATCGAAGATCTCGGCGGGAGCTTCTCGCGCAACTTCGCGCAGATCCGCGGCCGCGACTGTTACATCGTCGACGACACGATCACGAGCGGCACGACGATGGGCGAGACCATAGACGCCGTCCGCGAGGAGGGCGGCAACCCGGTCGCCTGCGTCGTCGTCGTCGACAAACAGGGGATCGAAGAGGTCGACGGCGTCCCCGTCTACTCGCTCATCAACGTCGTCCGCGTCGGAACCGACGAAAAGCGGTGAGGGTAGGCCGTCGAAGCGCTTCCGGTGCGGGGCAACGCGATCCGCACGGCGCAATCCCTTTGAGCCCGTCCCGCTTAGGGACGGCTATGACCTTCCAGCCGGGAAGCGACCACAGCCGAGAGGACGTACGAGCGCGCGTGGACGAGGCGATAGAGGACAACGACGTCGTCCTCTTCATGAAGGGCAACCGCCTGATGCCCCAGTGCGGATACTCCATGCGCGCGCTCGAACTCATCGGCCAGCACGTCGAGGAGTTCGAGACGGTCGACGTGCTGCCCGCCCTCGACCAGTACCGGGCCGCGCTCGAATCGCACAGCGGGTGGGAGACGATCCCGCAGACGTACGTGAACGGCGAGTTCGTCGGCGGCAGCGACATCCTCGCGGAGTTGGACGAGCGCGGCGAGCTGGAGCAAACACTTACGGGGGAGTAGTTCCTTTTCAGCGCTGGCAGCGGGATTCAAAGAGTAGGTCATATAAGCTCGGGCCGCGTACATTACACAGAACCAGTCGGATTCGCGCTGCGGGCGTCGCGACCGCTTGACCCACACGCACCACTTCAGACACCCATGACAGGCCGAGTATATCGACTCCATTCGACGTTAGAACTGCCGCTTGAGGACGTTAAAACGTACTTCGACGAAGACCCGGATCTCCCGCCCGAAATCGCCGACGTCGATATCACGAGACGGAACAACACGCTCATTATCAAAGCCGTCGCCGCCGACGAGAGCCTGAGCAAGTACACCCCGACCGCGCAGCTGAAAGCGAGCGTCACGGAGACGCGCGTCTACGAGGAGGAGCCGCCGCGCGCGGGCGGCCCGCAGTGGGCGCGCGACGAGGAGGAGGAGATCCCCTCCGAACTCGTCGAGTTCGCCTGTTTCAAGGGCGACCGGGAGACGGTGCTCCAGAACACCGCGCTCCAGTACCCGATGTTCCTCGTCCTCCGCGATATCGCCCGCCTCGCGGAGAAGGGAACGCTGACGGCGATCTCGGAACTCGACGGCGAACTGGAGGCGACGCGAATCGTCGAGGGCGACGAGCGCCCGGCCAAGGTCGAGGTCGTCGAGAACCCGAGCCAGAAGCAGTCGAAAAACAGCGGCATCAACTGGCGCGACAACAAGTTCATCTCCTGAGCGCCGCTCCGGGACGGCGGGCATCCGTCCGGATCGAGGATCGATCGGACTCGGAACGGTGGGACCGACGCCGAGAACGACTCGCCCGACGAATCTTCGGTACTCGTTGAAAGAGAGCCCTTTTTCGACCTCGGTTCCGGCGCGGTCGCCATGTGGTAGCACGCCGCGACGTTTCGGGCAAAAAGCATTTGAGGCAGCTAATTATATGTTATTACACCATGCCGGAAGGCTTCCCAGACTACCTGAACGTCGACTACACGGACGGCGAAGGAGAGAGCCCCGAGGACTACCCGAGCATCCAGCACAAGATCGAAAAGGCCATCGAGGTCACGAAGCAGGGGCTCGAAGAGTACGAGACCCCCGCGGTGATGTGGACCGGCGGGAAGGACTCGACGCTCACGCTCTACTTCGTAAAGGAGGTCGCAGAGCGGTACGACCTCGAACTGCCGCCGACGGTGTTCATCGACCACTACCAGCACTTCGACGAGCTGATGGACTTCGTCGAGCACTGGGCCGACGAGTGGGACCTCGAAGTCGTCTACGCGCGCAACACCGACGTCGGCGAGTACGTCGAGGCGAACGGGCTCACCCCCGGCGACGACATCCCGATCTCGGAGCTCTCCGAGCACAACCAGCACCACGTCCGCAACATCCTGGAGTACGAGGAGGACTCGTTCCCGTTCCTGCTCGACACGTACGTCGGCAACCACCTCCTGAAGACCGTCGCGCTCAACGACACGCTCGAGGAGTACGACATCGACGGCATCATCTCCGGCATCCGCTGGGACGAGCAGGACGCGCGCGCCGACGAGACGTTCTTCAGCCCCCGACACGACCCGGAGATCTACCCGCCGCACGACCGCGTCCAGCCGATCCTCCAGTTCGAGGAGGCGGACGTGTGGGAGGCGTTCTGGCACTTCGTCGTGCCCGAGACGGTCGAGGAGTACCCCGACGAGGGCTACGTCCCGCAGGACTACGACGACCTGCCGAACGGCCTCACCCACGAGGACGTGCCCGTCTCGCCGAAGTACTTCGAGGGGTTCCGCTCGCTCGGCAGCGAGGTCTCGACCGAGAAGGCCGAATCCGAGCCCGCGTGGCTGCAGGACCTCGACAACACGACCGAGCGCGCGGGGCGCGCCCAGGACAAAGAGGACCTGATGGAGCGCCTGCGCGACCTCGGGTACATGTAGCGACGTTCCGCTTCCCGACCCTCCCGTAAAAGCAGCACTGAAAACCGCCGCTCGCTCGTATCGCTCGCGGTACGAGCGCTCGTCGTCCACCGTGGACGTCTCTTCTTCCACCGTGGGCGTCTCTTCCGCGTGAGCCGCGTCTCACGCCCTGCAAAAACGGCAATAGGCATTACCGTCCCCCGCGTACTCCCGTTCGTGACCGATTTCCCCGACTATCTCGACCTGGATTACGAGGACGGCGCGGAGCGGACCGCGGCTGACTACCCCACGCTCGCGCGAAAGGTGGAGAAGGCCGCCGAGGTGACGCGGACGGCGCTGGGGCAGTACCGGAAGCCAGCGGTGATGTGGACCGGCGGGAAGGACTCGACGCTCGTCCTCTACGTGGTTCGGGAGGTCGCCCGCGAGAGCGGCTTCGACGTGCCGCCGGTCGTCTTCATCGACCACTTCGAGCACTTCGACGAGACGATCGCGTTCGTCGAGCGCTGGGCCGATCGGTGGGATCTCGACCTCGTCTACGCGCGGAACACGGACCTCGCCGAACGCGGCGCGGGGCCGGGCGACGAGATCCCCGTCGCGGAGCTGAGCGAGACGAACCGGCGCGAACTGGAGCGCCTGGAGTACGGCGAGGGGTCGCTCGTCGTCGACGCGGACACGTTCGTCGGCAACCACCTCCTGAAGACCGTCGCGCTCAACGAACTGCTGGAAGCGCACGGCTTCGACGGTATCTTCTCCGGCATCCGCTGGGACGAGCAGGACGCGCGCGCCGACGAGACGTTCTTCAGCCCCCGACACGACTCCGAGAAGTACCCGCCGCACGACCGCGTCCAGCCGATCCTCCAGTTCGAGGAGGCGGACGTGTGGGAGGCGTTCTGGCAGTTCGTCGTGCCCGACGCCGTCGAGAGGTATCCCGCCGGATTCGTCCCGGAGTCCTCCGCGGACCTCCCGGACGATCTCTCGCCCGACGACCTGCCCGTCTCGCCGAAGTACTTCGAGGGGTTCCGCTCGCTCGGCACGGCGTCCGGATCCGCGAAGTCGGCGGACGAGCCGGCGTGGATGCAGGACATGGAGACGACGACCGAGCGCGAGGGTCGCGCGCAGGACAAGGAGAACATCATGGAACGGCTGCGCGACCTCGGATACATGTAAGGCGAGTGCAGAAGGAACGTCGACCGACCGCCGGCGATCGAGATCGGTCGCCGGCGAATCGCAGCCCGTAAATCGCCGTCCCCGCTACGTCCGTCAATGACCGACGACTGGGTGAGCCTCTTCTCCGGCGGCAAGGACTCCTCGTGGGCGCTCCACCGGGCGCTCGAATCGGGGTTGAACGTCACGCGACTACTCACGGTCCACCCGCGGGGAGACTCGTACATGTACCACGTTCCGGCGACCCGCCTCGCGCGCCTCGCCGCCGAGAGCATCGGCATCGAACTCGTCGAGGTCGAACCCGACGACTTCGAGGCGGCCGACGCGACGGACGCCGGCGCGCAGGGGGACGCCGAACTCGAACCGATGGAGGCTGCGCTTTCGGCCCTCGGCGAGGAGATCGACCTCGCGGGCGTCACCGCGGGCGCGGTCGAGAGCGAGTTTCAGACGAGCCGGATCCGGGGGATGTGCGACCGACTCGGGATCGATCTGTTCGCCCCGCTGTGGGGGAAAGAGCCGCGCGCGCTCGCCGACGCGATGCTGGCGGCGGGCTTCGAGATCACGATCGTGCAGGTCGCCGCGGGCGGCCTCGGCGAGTCGTGGCTCGGCCGGACGCTCGACGCCGACGCGCTCGCCGACCTCGAAGCGCTCAACGAGGCGCACGGCGTCCACGTCCTCGGCGAGGGCGGGGAGTTCGAGACGATCGTCACCGACGCCCCGCACATGTCGAGGCCGATCGAACTCTCGTACGAGACGGAGTGGGACGGAACCCGCGGGCGGCTTCGGATCACCGACGCGCGGTTGGGCTGAGGGGGTGGCTCCGACGGCTCAGTGGTCGCCGTTGGTGATCCGCGTGTGCGCGCCGATGAGCGCGCCGGCGAAGTCGAGTCCCTCGATCCGCGTCTCGCGGTCGATGATCGACCGCCGGATGTCGGAGTCGCTGATGTACGAGTCCGGGAAGACGATCGTCTGTTCGAGGGTCGAGTCGAGGACCTCGGCCCCGTCCATCACGTGGACGTTCTCGCCGAGTTCGGAGCCCTCGACGGTCGCCGACCGGTGGACGAAGTTCTCGCCGTCGAGCTTCCAGGCGACGGCTTCGAGGTAGCTCTCGGGCGTTCCGATGTCGAACCAGGCCCCGTCGAAGGTGAACGCGTGGACCGCCTCGCGCTCTTGGAGCCACTGGATGAACCACCCGGGCTCGTCGGGGTTGTTGTCGGCGGCCAGGTACTCGTCGAGGAGCGGGAGGGTGTCGGCCGTAAAGGCGTAGCAGGCGATGGAGACGAGCGTGCTCTTCGGGTCCTCGGGCTTTTCCTGGAAGTCGACGACGCGCTCGCCGTCGAGTTCGACCAGCCCGTACGACTTCGCCCGCTGGAGCGATCCCACGTCGTAGGCCGCGAGCGTCGACGTTCCCCTCTCCTGGAAGTAGTCGATGAACTCGGACATCCGAAAGCTGAGGAGGTTGTCGCCGGCGACGACGAGCAGGTCCTCATCGACGCCCTCGCGCTCGACCAGCTGCGCGAGCGCGCCGACGACGCCGAACTTCTCGTCTTCCTCCATCGTCTCCTCGACCGAGAGCGTCGGCTTTTCGAAGCCGCTCCCCTCGAGGTACTCCTCGAAGTCGTCGGCGAACGCCTCGTTCGTGCTGACGAACACCTCGGAGACCCGATCGTCCGCCTCGAACTCCTCGAAGATGATGTCGATCACCGTGTCTTCGCCCACGGGCAGGAGCATCTTCGGGCGGTTCTTCGTGATCGGCCACATTCGGGTCGCGTATCCTCCTGCGAGGACGACTGCTTTCATATCTTCACTCTCCCACCCCGGTGGTAAGGTTTTTTCCCTCGATTCTGTTCGTTCAGTTAGATATGCCGAAACCGTTTTTCCTCAGACGACGAACCGTGGCGTATGACCGATTCGGAAGCCGAGGCGACGGCTCGACAGCGTATCGCGAACGCGCTTCGCCGGGGACCCGCGACGGCGAGCGCGCTCTCGCGGACCGTCGGCGTCCCGCGGTCCGTCGCCTACGATCACCTTCGGCACGTCGCCCGATCGATCGAGGGGACCGACGAGCGGTTTCTCGTCGCCCCGCCCGAGTGCGGCGACTGCGGATTCAGCGGCTACGACGATCCGATCAACTATCCGTCACGGTGTCCGGCGTGTCGGAGCGAGAACGTCGAGGAAGCCGCGTTCAAAATCGAGTGACCGGACGACGAGATCGACGACCCGTTTTGCGACGGTGAGTTCTGTTGTCGCCGCCCGCACAAACGTCCCTTCACTCCTTTCGACGTTCACACGTCGCCGAGTTCGACGTCGCCGCGTTCGAAAACGAAGCTGACACGAAGTGAATTCCGGTTCACTTTATGATTCAAATCCTTAGAAATTTTCTAATATAGTCACTTGAAACGGATTGTTGATGCGAACTGAAATGAACTTCTGTAGCCACGTTCGCTGGCGGAGCTATCCTACGTGTGGTAACCGATGATGCGAAAACGAACGCTACGTACGACGATAACCACCGCTCTGCTGGTTCTATCCATCGTCGCGGGTGCATCCACGGCTGGTGTGGTCGCTCAGGATGGTGCTGTTGGAGACGAATCGACCGACGGAGACGACACGAAGTCGACCGCCACCCCGGTCACCACCAACTCGACGGTAGACGGTACCATCGAGTCGCCGGAGGACGAAGACTGGTATCGAGTCGACGTCGAGGGGAATCAAACGTTTTTGGTGACGCTCGAATGGATCGACGGCGGGGAGGAGCCGGCAGCGCCGAACTCCTCGAAGAACCTCGAGTGGAAGGACCTCCGATTCGAAGTGTCCAACTCGGCCGGTGAACTCGTCGGAGAGCGCGAGACGTTCATCGGGACGTACGACCAACGCGTTGCGAGCGTGATGCCCGTCGACGAGGCGGGGACGTACTATATCAATGTCAGTGCCTTGTACGGCAGCGTCACTGACGAGGAAAAAGACAACGTCCGCGAGGCGAACGGATCGCAACCGTACGAGTTGACGGTCCAGGCGATCCCGCAGGATCCCTACGAACCGAACGGAGACGTCACCGCCGAAAACGCGACCGTGCTCTCGGACGGTCAGACCGTCTCTGCGAGTGCTATTGGCTTCGACCACGACACGTACGCCGTCGACCTCGAAGCGGGCGATACGGTCACGGTCACGTACACCGAGACGACGGTCCTCAACGAGTACAGTTGGGACTATTACGGACGGACCCTGTACACGGGCGGCCCCGGTGTCGTCGAGTCGAACTGGACCCGAACCGCCGACGGCGGGCACCTTACGTTCACGGTGAATCAGAGCGGTAAGTACACCGTCACCCTCGGTATCGACGGCGACGTCGAGGGGCCATGGGTCGTCGGAAGCGACGCGGTCCTCTACGACCTGACGGCCGACATCGGCTCGACCGACGACGAAACCAGTCAAAACGAGGAATCGACGGACAGCGACGAAGCCGACGAGGACGTGAGCGATACCGACGATGCGACCGACGGCGACGAAAATGCGAACGACGGGACAGACGGCGACGATCGGAACGAAACCGACGAAACCGACGACGGCGAGTGTTCCACCGAGTGTGACGCCGCCGGCGACGAAAACGATGAGTCGGCTCCCGCCAACGAGACGAAGGTAGAGGAGATCGGTGACGGGGAGGAAGTCGAAGACCGAGAGGAAATAGACGACGAAACGGATGGCGAGAACGACTCTGACGGTGAGTCGACGACCGATGTCACCGAAACGCCCGAGGACGAGGCGTCGGAACGATCCGCGACCGAGAACACGACGAGCAGTGATGGTCCCGGCTTCGGTGTTGTGATCGCGCTCGTCGCCTTGATCGCCACCGCACTCCTCGCGGTCCGCCGCGGCGACTGATCCCAGCGAACCCCGCTACCACTTCGGCATTCATCGACAGTTCAGTCCTTCCGCGTCCGCTCGTCGAGCGAGGTTGGAACGTGACGAGAGGAGGAACTCGGCCCGTTAGAAAGACAGAACGCGTCCCGCCGTCCCTGCTGACTACAGCTCCTCGAGCAACGTCACCGCGGCCGCGCGCGACGACTCCGGACCCCGCCCGGTGATGAGATCGCCGTCGACGGTGACGCTCGTGTCCGAATCGAGTTCCGCGTCCCAGTTGCCGCCCGCGGCCTTCACCTCGTCTTCGACCCAGTAGGGAAGCTTCCGCCCGTCGGGCATCCGATCGTTCTCGTCGACGATGTCGGCCTCCCACTCGTTCGGGAAGCCGGTGACGTCGCGCTCGGAGACGACGTACTTGCCCTCCTCGGTGTGGGTGAACCCGAGGATGCCGACCGCGTGGCAGAGGATCAGGACCTTCCCCCCGTCGCCCTCGACCGCGTCCGCGACCAGCTTCCGGGCGTGGCGGTCCTGGTTGACGTCCCACTCGGTTCCGTGTCCGCCGGGGAGGACGACCGCGTCGTAGTCGTCCGCGTCGACGGTCGCGATCGGAACCGGGTCGTTCAGCCGCGCGTCGCTCTCGTGTACCTCCCGGACGCGCGCCGCGGTCTCCTCGCCCACGGTGTCGGGATCGACGGAGCGCTCGTCGATCACCGGCGGCGATCCGCTCGGCGTCGCGACGGTGACGTCGACCCCGGCCTCGTCGAGCGTCGTGAGCGGCTCGACGCACTCTTCTCCCCAGTACCCCTCCTCGCTGACGACGAACAGTGCTGACGGCATACCCGTCGCTTCGGGTCCGCAGCCGAAAAGCCTCACGCCCGCGGAAGGTGGCGCGGGTGCGCCGGCGGCCGCCGAGTCGTCGGCCGCCGGCAGCGGATCCGCCGCGGATCGCCGGTCGCGCGGGCGAAGATCGATCCGCGCGGAACGACCGACACCGCGACGCTCCGCGCGAGCCGCTCAGTCCTCGCGGCCGGTCACCGGTTCCGCGCCCTCGGCTCGCCGCGAGCCGTCCAGGAGGTGGCAAGCCGCGGACCAGCCGTCGGCGACGCCCGTCGGCCGCGGCTCGCGGCGCTCGCAGGGCGTCGAAAACTCGTCGGCCAGGAGCGCCGCGGCTCCGCCCGAATCGCCGTCGACGATCAGCCCGAGCGCCTCGGAGAGGACGGCATCCGCGCGCTCGTCCGTCAGCGCCGCCGGGAGGTCGAACGCCCGCCGGATCGCCGCACGCGCTTCGCGGGTCGACGCCTCGGTCGCGCGCGTTCCGTCCGAGGCCGCCCCCGCGTCCGTCCCGCCCGTCCCGCCCGTCGCGGCCGCCCCGCCCGTCGCAGCCGAGTGCGCGGCCGCGAGTTCGAGGGCGGACTCGCGGTCGACCTCGCCGCGGTTGAGCTTCGCCCGCAGGTCCATCACGCGCCGCCAGCCGGTCTGCTCGAACTCGTAGCCGTCCGGCTGGACGATCTCCGGGCAGCGGGTGTGGAACCGACAGCCCGACGGCGGATCCGAGGGGCTCGGCACGTCGCCGGTCAGCTCGATCCCCCGGCCGCGCTTCCGCGGGTCGGGGGTCGGGATCGACGACAGTAGCGCCCGCGTGTAGGGGTGCTGCGGGTCGGCGAACAGTCGTTCCGTCGGGCCCACCTCGACGATCTCGCCGAGGTACATGACGGCGACGCGGTCGCACACCTCGCGGACGACCCCGAGGTTGTGGCTGATGAACACGACCGCGAGGTCGAACTCCTCCTGGAGCCGGCGCATCAGCGCCAGGATCTCCGCCTGTATCGACACGTCGAGCGCCGACACCGGCTCGTCGGCGACGATGAGATCCGGGTTGAGCACGAGCGCCCGCGCCAGCCCGATCCGCTGTTTCTGCCCGCCGGAGAACTCGTGGGGGTACCGGTCGACGTCGTCCGCCGAGAGGCCGACCCGCTCCAGGAGATTCTGCGCGATCCGCCGCCGCCGATCCCGATCGCGCATGCCGTGGATCCGGAGCGGTTCCGCGACGGACTCGCCGACGCTCATCCGGGGGTCGAAACTGGTGGTCGGATCCTGGAAGATCATCTGCGCGCGCCGGCGGAACCGCTTGCGCTCCGTTTTCGACGCGGCGCTCACGTCGACGCCGTCGAACAGGACCTCCCCGTCGGTCGGCGCTTCGAGCCCGAGCAGCGTCGTCGCGGCGGTGGACTTTCCGCAGCCGGACTCGCCGACGATCCCGAACGTCTCGCCGGGGTACACGTCGAAGCTGATCCCGTCGACCGCCCGAACGCGGCCGACCTCGCGGCGCAACACCCCCTCCGTGATCGGGTAGTGCTTTTTCAAGCCGCGGACGCACAACAGGGGGTCGTCGGGTCGATCCGCCGTCGACCGCCCGTCGGATCGGGCCGTCGCCGGCGGTTCGTCGGCCCGATCCGCCACCGACGGGTCGTCGTCCCGGTCCGTCATCGTCCGTCGCCCCCGTCCGCCCGCCCGACGTTCCCGTCCGCCCGTCCGACGTCCCCGTCCACCTTCGCGGCCCGTCGCTCGCGGATCGCCGTCTCGTCGTAGCCCTCGTGGTAGTAGACGCACGAGATCTCGTGATCCGGCGATTCGGCGGCCCCCATCGCCGGCTGATCGCCGGTTTCGCACTCCTCGACCGCGTGGGGACACCGCGGGTGGAACCGGCAGCCCGACGGCGGGTCCCGCGGGTCCGGGAGCGACCCGCCGAGCGGTCGCATCGCGCCGCCGCTGCCGGGGAGGCAGTCGAGAAGCGCCAGCGTGTACGGATGGGAGGGATTTTCGAGGACCTCGTACACCGTTCCCCGCTCCATCACCTTTCCGGCGTACATGACGACGACCCTGTCGGCGATCTCCGCGACGACGCCGAGGTCGTGGGTGATGAGGAGCACGCTCATCCCGAACTCCTCCTGCAGGTCCCGCAAGAGCCGGAGGATCTGCGCCTGGATCGTCACGTCGAGCGCCGTCGTCGGCTCGTCGGCGATCAGCAGGTCGGGATCGCAGGCGAGCGCCACGGCGATGACGACCCGCTGTTTCATCCCGCCGGAGAACTCGTGGGGGTAGTTGTCGAACCGCGCGGCGGCGTCGGGGATGCCGACCCGGTCGAGCAGGTCGATCGCCCGCTCGCGGGCCTCGCGTTTTCCCGCGTCGCGGTGCAGCCTGATCGCCTCGACGATCTGTCTCCCCACCGTGTGCATCGGGTGCAGCGCGCCCTGCGGGTTCTGGAAGACGTGCCCGATCCGACCGCCGCGGTACTCGCGAATCTCGCGGTCCGAGAGCGACGCGAGGTCGACGCCGTCGAAGACGACCTCGCCTTCGACGATCTCCCCCGGCGGGATCGGGATCAGGCGCGTGATCGATTCGCTGGCGACGGTCTTTCCCGACCCCGATTCGCCGACGACGCAGACGGTCTCGCCGCGGCGGACGTCGAAACTCACGCCGTCGACGGCGCGGACCGTCCCGGCGTCGGTGCGGAAGTGCGTTCGGAGGTTCCTGACCGAGAGGATCGGTTCGTCCCCCATCGTCACACCTCCGACCGCGGATCGAGCGCGTCGCGGAGCGCGTCGCCGAGGAAGTTGAACGCCAGCACGGTAAAGAACAGGAAGATCCCCGGCACCGTCGAAATCCACCACGCACCGGCGAGTTCGCCCCGACCGTCGGCGATGGTCTGCCCCCACGAGAACGCCGTGGGGTCGCCGAGGCCGAGGAACGAGAGCCCCGCCTCCGCGAGGATGAGGAACGGAATGGTGAGCGTCGCGGCCGTGATCACCGTGTTCGACACGTTCGGGACGACGTGCCGGCGGAGGATCCACGCCTTGCTCGCGCCGGCGTTCTCCGCCGCCTTGATGTACGCCTCCTCGCTTCGCTGGAGCGCCTCGCTCCTGACGAGCCGCGCGACGCCGCCCCAGCTCAGGAGGCCGAAGATGAGGACCATGAGAAAGAGGCTCCCGCCGTAGAGGTAGACGATCAGGATGAAGAGGAAGAACGTCGGCACCGTGAGCAGCAGGTCGACGAAGCGCATCGACACCTCATCCACCATCCCGCCGAACAGCGCGGCGCTCGTGCCGACCGCGGTCCCGACGACGACGATGATCGCCGTCGCGATGAGCCCGACCTGCATGCTCACCTCCATCCCGAAGACGAGCAGGTGGAGCATGTCGTGGCCCTGCGCGTTGGTGCCGAAGGGGTACTGCCACGTGCCGCGACACATCCCGCCCGCGACCTCGCCGACGCACGAGGTGGGTACGTCCGCGGCGACGCTCGTGTACACCGGCGGCTGTCGTCGCGCGAGGAGATCCAGTTCCGGTTGCGGCAGCACCATCGGGCCGAGCGTCCCGACCGCGAACACGACGAGCAGGTAGCCGAGGCTGATCACCGCCGCGGTGTTCTTCCTGAACTGCCGCCAGTAGCGTCTCGTCAGCCGCGGATCGTCGTACAGCGGCAGGACGACGTAGAACGCGGAGAGGAGCAGCGTCAACCAGAACAGCCAGTCCAGCGGCGTGGGATCGCCGAGGAGGGGGAGCGGCCCGCCCACCGCGGTGTCGTAGACGACCCCGAGGGCGAACGCGAGCGTCGCCGCCGCGAACGCCGTCTGCCGGCGGGAGAACCCCCCGAGATCCGTTTCGAGCGCGTCCCAGTCGACGTTCTCGAACGAGGCGTTTTCGGTGGGTTCCGGGTCGGCCGCCATCAGCGATCACCGTAGTCTATCCGCGGGTCGAGCACCGTGTAGACGATGTCCTGGACGAGGTTGCCGAGGATGGCGACGAACACCGGGATCAGCGTCGTGGCGAGCACGAGCGCGGTGTCGTTCTGCGTGATGGCGCGGTAGCTCAACAGCCCGAGCCCGGGGATCTGGAACACCACCTCCGTCAGGTACGACGCGACGAACAGCAGCCCGAGGATGTCCGCGACGAGGATCGTCGAGATGGGCACCGACGCCGCGCGGAAGATGTGGCGGATGACCCGCCACTCGCTCGCGCCCTTCGCGCGCGCCGTCTTGACGAAGTCCGCGTGGACGTACTCCAGCGACTCCGCCCGCGCGTAGCGCATCTGGCTCGCGATCGCGGAGGTGCTGAGCACGATCACCGGCAACACCAGCTGCTTCGCGTTCGCCAACGTCCAGACGCCGTGGCTCGTGTCGTAGTACGACGGGAGCCACCCGAGATGGACGGCGAAAAGCAGGATGAGCATGATGCCGAACCAGAAGTTCGGAACGCTCACGCCGAAGAACGCGAGGAACGTCCCGGCGTAGTCCGCCTTCGTGTACTGGTGGGTCGCCGAGTACAGCCCGATGCCGATCCCCGCGACGACGGAGAGGACGGTGGCGGGGATCCCGTACATCAGCGAGTACGGATACGCGTCGGCGACCGCCTGGAGCGCGGGCTGCGAGCGCGTGTGCGACCAGCCCCAGTCGCCGGTGGCCATCCCGACCATGTAGTCCGCGTAGCGTTCGAACAGCGGGCCGTCCGTTCCGCTGACCCGCTCGTACGTCTCCCGGGCCTCGTCGCCGCTCGCGCCCTCCTGCGCCTGCTGGAAGGCGAACTGCGACTGCTGCGCGTCCGGCGTGACGGCGAGGAGCCCGAAGGTCAGAGACAGCATGACGAACGTCGCGACCAGGGCCCACGCGACCCGCTGTGCGACGTACCACCCCATGCTCATCGTCTCATCCCCGACGTTCGATCACCGGTCGACGTACTCATGGTCGTCCAGCGCCCCGTCGATCAACCGCTTCGCCTTCGCGTAGCTGTGGCTGTCGCCGACGCCGGTTCGCGTGACCTTCGAGTCGTCGAACCAGTCGGACCACTCGGGCTGGTAGGTGTGCGCGGGCCGCAGGTACCCGCGGTTGATCTGCTCGGCGATGGCCTTCTTGTTGATGGCGTACGCGAACGCCTGCCGGACCTCGCGCTTTCGGAGGGGTTCCCAGCCGTTCGCGCGCTGGTTGTACGCGAGGATGGAGATGTACGGGGTGGGCGACAACGTGACGTTCACGCCGTCCATGTCTTTGAAGTTGTCCGCCTTCTCAGACGGCAGCTCCGCGTAGGTGATCTCGCCGGTTTCGAGCGCGGAAAGCTGCGTGCTCTCCTCGTTGAACACCTGGTACGCGTAGCGATCGAAGAGCGGCGCGTTCTCGTACCCCTCGATCTCGCGGAGGTAGTAGTCGTCGTTGCGGACGGCGCGGAAGCGCGACTCGCGCTCCCACGACTCGTAGGTGTACGGCCCGAGGTTGCCGGTGTACGCGAGCGTCTGCACCTCCCTGTCCTCGTTCAACCCCTCGCCGTCCCGTTCTTCGACGTAGGGTTCGATCAACTCTTTCGGCATGCAGTACGCGCCCCACATGATGGGTTTCCGGGGGAAGTCCGGGTCCACCTCGGGCAGGCGCGCCTCGAAGGTTAACTCTCCCGTCTGTTCGACCTCGATCGGCTCCTCGCCGACGAACCAGTCGCCGCGGTTCGTGTCGCCGGCCCAGTTCTCGTCGGCCTGTCGGACCTCCCGAATGAAGTACACCCAGTCCTCGGCGGTCATCCGCCCGTACGGGTCGCTCCACCGGAGGTTCTCGCGGAGTTTGAACGCGTACGTCTGGTTGTCCTCGGTGTCGACAGATTCGACCCACCGCGGTTCGATCTCCATGTCGGAGTTCACCGTGTACGCGCCGTCCATCGTCAGTCCGACGCGGAGGTCGGACGACGTGTCGCTGATCCGAATGAAGTTGACCGTGGAGGCGTCTGTCGTCTCGCCGGAGATGTACTCGCCCTCCGGCGAGGAACCGTTCCCCTCGAAGTGCCACTTCTGGGAGTCCCACCCGAAGTTGAAGCCGGGTTCGGTGTGCCGCACGTTCGCGCGGAAGCCGTTGATGTCGTCGCTGAAGCCGATCATCCCGAACGGCTGGTCCTCGCTTATGAACCCGAACAGGTCCGCGAACCCCTCCTGTCGCTTCTGCGAGTCGGTTTCCTGACCCAGTTCGTCGATCTCCGACGCGATGTCGCGGTCGCCGGTGGGGCGGTAGCCGTAGAAGTTGATCGTCGCGCGGTCCGTGTCCCGCTCGTCGATGAAGAAGGACGCGACGGAGGTCGGCGTCATCGGGTAGGTGTTGAAGCCGATCCCCCAGATCATGTCCCACCGCTCCGGGCTGACGGACTCATCGCGGTTCCCGCCGTTGTACGTCGCGTCGTCCGCTCCCTCGGGCTTGTTCGACGCGTAGCGGTCGAGGAGCGTGTTGAACGGCGCGGAGTCGAACTCGACGCCGATCCCGATCTCGCCGAGTTCCTGCTTCATGAACTGGGCGGTCGTCTCGCCGGTTTCGGTGCCGGTGCGATACACGAGCTTCAGCCGCACCGGCTCGTCGTCCGGGCCGACGAGCGTGTTTCCGAGGTCGTCACCCTCGGAACCGCCCCCGCCGCCCGCGCACCCCGCGAGGCCCGCGACGCCGCCGACGCCGCCGGCCGCGACGAGCTTCATCGCGCCGCGCCTGTTAGTCGTCCAAGTATTGTCGCCGAGTGGCATGATCTCTGTGAACGACTACCAAAACATATAATCTTCGATCGGTGAAGTGTTGTTTTCACCAATGTGACGGAGAACGCTTGGACAGAATGGAAGGCTCGTCGATGGGTGTCGTTCGTGGATCGAGCGCGGCGGCGTCGAGCCGGACCGGGTTCGGAACCGCCGCGGGACGGAGAGTCGCTACCCGTCGCCGTGTTCGTCGACGATGATCACCTCGCCGTCCTCGACGGTGACGTTGATGAGCGTCTTCACGTCGTAGTCGGTGTCGTCGAGTTCGTTCGGCCCGGCCTTCTTGATCACCGCGACCACGTCGACGATGTCCGCGCCGATCTTCGAGAGGGCGTCGAGCACCGCCTTCATCGTGCCGCCGGTGCTGAGCACGTCGTCGAGCACGAGCACGCGATCCCCCTCGCCGACGTCGTTGAGGTACATCTCGCTCTCGGAGTAGCCGGTCTGCTGCGAGAGGGCGACCTCCCCGTCGAGGCCGTACTGCCGCTTTCGGATGACGACGAGCGGGATGTCGGTCATGAGCGACACCGCGGTCGAGATGTGGATCCCCATCGCGGCGGGCGTGACGATCTTGTCGACGTTCTCCAGCTCCGCCTTGCGGATGATCTTGATCACGATCTCGCGGAGCAGCCCGGGCTCCAGCATCGGGACCCCGTCGCTGATCGGGTGGACGAAATACTCGTACTCTCCTTTCTCGATGATCGGGGCCTCGAGCAGCGAACGCTGCAACTGGTCCATGTCGCCCCTACCGGGGGTTCCGCATAAAAGATGGCGGTTCGACCCACCCGCGCGGACGCGTGGCACGGGCGGCCACCCGCCGATGGCCGTCCGCCGCGCCGGCCGTCACCGGTCGCTGTCGACGCGGATCGGACCGTCCGACGCTCAGGCGAACAGCAGCAGCGCCACGCCGAGCGTCACGACGACCGCGAGCACGAGCACGCTGGTCCCGATGCCGATCCGGAGGCTCGTCGGGTTCTCGCCCGTCCCCGCCCGCGCGCCGCCGGTCGCGCGCCGCAGCGCCGCCTCGGGGTTCCGCGCGGCCCACACCGCGCCCGCGCTCGCCGCGACCACGCCGCGGTCGACGGCAGCGTAGGCGTCGGTGACGCCGCGGACCAGCCCGCGCGTCCCGTAGAAGGCCGCCGGGTTGTACAGCGCGTCGACGTCGGGGACGCGCCCGACCTTCGAGAGCGGCTTCTTCAGGAGGACGAAGCCGACGACGCCGGCGGCGGCGAGCGCCAGCCCCTCCGCGACGTGGCCGACGGTGAACGTGACGTAGTCGATGTCGGCCGCGTCGGGCAGGATCGCGAAGAGCGCGTCCGGGAACACCCCGTACGCGACGCAGAGGACGGCGACGGTGACCATCGCGACCTGCTGGCCGCGGTTCGCGTCCGCGACCGCGCCGTCGTACTCGCCGTGGAAGAAGGCGTAGTACCCGAGCTTGATAAAGGAGAGGAAGGTGCCCACGCCCCCGATGAGCAGCAGCCACCAGAGCACGTCGATGTGCTCTTTGTGGGCCGCGGCGATGACCATCCCCTTGCTCACGAAGCCGTTGAAGCCGGGGAAGCCGGCGATCGAGAGGGCGGCGACGACGAACGCGATCGTCGTCACCGGCATCTCGCGGGCGAGGCCGCCGACGTACTTCAGGCTCTCCTCGCCGGTCCGGTAGATGACCACGCCGACCGTCATGAAGAGCAGGCTCTTGTAGAGGATGTGGTTGAAGACGTGGCCGAACGCGCCCGCCGTCGCGAGCGCCGAGCCGATGCCGACGCCCGCGATCATGTAGCCGACCTGCGACTGGATGTGGTACGACAGGAGCCGCCGCATGTCGTTTTGCAGCAGCGCCATCGTCGCCCCGAAGACGGCCATCGCGCCGCCCATGTAGGCGATCCAGAGGTGGCCCTCCGGGAACGCGCGGTACATCGCGTACACGCCGGTCTTCGTCGTGTAGACGCAGAGGAAGACGCTGGCGGCGACGTGCGGCCGCGGGTAGGTGTCCGGCAGCCACGCGTGCAGGCCGATGAAGCCGACGTTGACGCCGATGCCGATCGCCGCGAGCACCGCGGGGACGGCACCGCCGGCGGCGAGCCCCGCCGGCGCGGCGCTGAACAGGAACGACCCGACCGCGGCGTAGTGCCACACGATCGCCCCGAGGACGAGGCTGCCGCCGACGCCGTGGAGGAGCGCGTAGCGGAACCCCGCGCGGACGGCCTCGCCGCCGTAGTGCCAGACGAGCGCCGTGCTCGTGACGGCCATCAGCTCCCAGAAGAACACCAGCGTGAGCCAGTCGCCGGCGAACGCCGCGCCGACGCTGGTGCCGACGTACGACAGGGCGTAGGCCGTCTGGACGTTGTCGGCCCGGCTCGCGTAGGAGTACAGCACCGCGGCCGCGCCGATGAAGCCGAAGATGATCCCCATCAGCCGCGAGAACTGATCGACGTTGAACAGCACGGCGTCGAAGCCGAACAGCCGCACCGCGAGGTGCGCGCCCGACGGCGCGAGAACCGACACCGGGACCACGACGAGCGTCGCGAGGACGCCGAGTGCGTGGCCGACCCGCCGCGACGCGACCGGCAGGACGAGCGCCGCGACGAGGACGTAGGCAAAGGGCGGCACGGCGCTCAGCGCGTCGACCGCCATCAGCCGACCACCCCCGTCGCCGTCGCACCCGCGACGATCCGCTCTATCAGCCGCAGGAACACGGCGGCGTGGGGGACGAGCCCCAGCACGACCGATCCGGTGACGGCCGTCAGGATCGGCGCGAGCATGAACCAGGTGCTCTCCTCGCCGAGCCAGCCGCGGCGCTCCCAGCCGCCGACCGGCGGGCCGCCGTGGTGCGCGTGCTCGTCGCGGTCCGCGTGCTCGTCGTTGCGAGCGTGACCGTCGAGGGCGTCACCGTCGGCCGCCTCCGGGCGACCGGCGGCAGCCCCCTCGTCCGGCCGGGCGTGGTCGCTCGGGTTGCGGTCGACCGCGTACTCGCCCTCCGGTTCGGCGGCTCCCGCCGTCGACTCCGGTCCTCGGGCGTCGACCGAATCGAAGTCGGTCGCGTCGGCGCGTTCGTCGTTCGCCGCGCCGCGTCGGCCGCCGTCGGCGGCGAACGCGAACCGGCCCCCGATCGGGTTCTCGATGAGCGGCTTGCGGTCGTGTTTGTCCGCCGTCTCGCCCTCGAAGAACGCCTGGTAGACGATCGGCCAGAAGTACGCGATGTTGAGGACGCCGGAGAGCAACAGCGCGGCCGTGAAGACGAGTTGACCGGCCTCGACGGTGCCGATGAGGAGGTAGAACTTGCTGACGAACCCCGCGACGAGGGGGATGCCGGCCATCCCGGCCGCCGCGACCGCGAAGGCGGCCATCGTCAGCGGCATCCGCTTTCCGATGCCGGCCATGTCGCTGATGTCGTCGGTGTGGGTCTCGACGTGGATGATCCCCGCGCAGAAGAACAGGGTGAGCTTCATGAAGGCGTGTGCGGGGATGTGCAGCAGTCCGCCGACGAGCGCGTCCGGCGCGAGCACGGCCAACCCGAGGACGATGTACGAGAGCTGGCTCACCGTCGAGTAGGCCAGCCGGCGCTTGAGGTTGTCCTGTCTCAGCGCGATGACGCTCGCGGTCACGAGGGTGAACGCGGCGACGGCGGCCAGCGGGAGGCCGACGCCGAGGTCCGCCACGGTGACCGGGCCGTACACGTCGAGCACGACGCGGGCGATGCCGAACACGCCGGACTTGACGACCGCCACCGCGTGCAACAGCCCGGAGACGGGCGTCGGGGCGACCATCGCGTCCGGGAGCCACGAGTGGACCGGCATGAGCGCGGCCTTCACGCCGAAGCCGCCGGCCAGCAGGGCGAAGCCGGCCCGGGCGGCGGTCGGGTCGGACGCGAGCCCCTCGATGCCGCCGGGGGTGAACGTCACCGTCCCGGTCAGCCAGTAGACGAGCACCGTCCCGGCGAGCACCGCGACGCCGCCGGAGAAGGTGTACGCGAGGTACTTCCGGCCGGCCGCGCGCGCCTCGGCGGTCTCGTCGTGGGTGACGAGCGGGTACGTGGCCACGGTCAGGAGTTCGTAGAACACGAACAGGACGAGCAGGTTCGACGCGAACGCGACGCCGATCGCGGTGGCGACGCTCGCCGCGAAGGAGGCGAAGTAGCGCGTCTGCGCGTGTTCGTGAAGCCCGCGCATGTAGCCGATGCTGTAGAAGCTGGTGATGACCCACAGGAAGCTCGCGAGCAGGCCGAACAGCATGCCGAGCGCGTCCGCTCGGAGCGCAAACTCGACGCCCGGAACGAACTGCCCGAGGTCGGAGACGTACGCGTCCCCGGCGAGCGCCGCCGGGATCATGCTCGCGACGAGCGCGAACGTGGCCACCGCGGCGAGGATCGTCCAGCCCTCGCGGACGTTCGGCCGTCTGTGCGACGCGACGATGCCGACGACGGCGAGCGCCGGCACCAGCACCGCCGCGAGCGGTCGGAGAGAGGTGATGTCTGTCATAGCTGGAGGAGGGTGTCGAGCGTCGGTTGCATGAGCGATCCGAACAGGGAGGCGGCCCCGCCGAGCGCGACGGCGAGGACCGCGACGACGACCACGACGGCGATCATCCCCGCCGACGGTTCGTCGGGACCGCGGTCGCGCGGCTCGCCGTCTCCGCCGTCGGTGACGGCGGGGCCCGCCGCCGCTCCGACCTCGGTCTCCGCGCCCGCGTGGCGGAAGTACATCCGTTCGACGAGGCGGACGAAGTACGCGAGCGTGAGCAGCGTGCTGAGCAGGATGACGACGGCGATGGGCCACGCCTCGGCCTCGACTGCGCCGAGGGCGATGTACCACTTGCCGACGAAGCCCACGGCCGGGGGGACGCCCACCAGCGAGAGCGCGAGCACGGCGAACGCGCCGGCGAGCACCGGCCGCCGCGCCGCGAGGCCGTCGTACTCCTCGACCGTCCTCGCCCCGGTCGCGACGGCGATCGCGCCCGCGGCGAGGAACAGCCCGCCCTTCATCAGCCCGTGGCCGACGAGGTGGATCGTCGCGCCGACGAAGGCGACCTCGTTCGCGACCGCGAAGCCCGCGACGACGAGGCCGAACTGCGAGACCGACGAGTACGCGAGCATCCGTTTCACCTCCGACTGCATCACCGCGAGGACGCTCCCGGCGACGATGCTCACGCCCGCGATCGTCAGGAGGCCGGCCTGCGCGGCGGGAACCGCCGCGAGGAAGTCGACCGTGAAGACGCTGAACGTCAGCCGCGCGAGCGCGTACGCGGAGACGGTGGAGACGAGCGCCGAGATGAAGGCGCTGACGCTGTCGGGGGCGCTCGCGTACGCCTCCGGCTGCCACGTGTGCAGCGGGTAGAGCGCGGTCTTCACCGCCAGCCCCACGGCGATGAGCGCGAAGGACGCCTGCACGAGCGTCGCGTCGTAGCCGACCTCGGCGAGGCGCGTCGAGAGGTCGGCCATGTTGAGCGTGCCCGTCGCCACGAACGCGTAGCCGATCCCGAGGAGGTACAGCGACGCGCCGACGGTCCCGATGATGAGGTACTTCAGCGCGCCGACCGCGGCGCGACCGGATCGGCCGGTGGCCACGAGCGCGTACGCCGCGAGCCCGGTGATCTCGAGGAAGACGTACAGGTTGAACACGTCGCCGGTGACGCTCATCCCGGAGAGCCCGGCGACGAGCAGGAGGTACTGGGCGCAGAAGGTCGGCGAGCGCGGGCCGGCGCGCCGGGCGTACGCGAGCACGCCGAGCGAGACGACCGCGATCAGGAGCGCGACCGCCGCCGACAGGCCGTCGGCGACGAGTTCGATCCCGAAGGGCGGCCGGAACCCGCCGAGCGCGTACGTGACCGCGCGCCCCCCGCCGTACACCTGCGCCGCGACGGAACCCGCCATGCCGACCTGCACCAGCGAGGCGAGCACCGCGAGCGGCCAGCCGAGGCGGTCGAACCGGTAGCCGAGCGCAAGCACGAGCACCGCGGCCAGGATCGGGACGGCGACGAGCAGCGCGAGCAGTTCACTCATTCGCCCGCACCTCCCGGAGCACGTCCTCGTCGAGCGTCCCGTACTCGCTGTGGATCCGGACGATCAGCGCGAGCGCGACCGCGGTGAGGCTCACCCCGACGACGATCGCGGTGAGGATGAGCACGTGCGGCAGCGGGCTGACGTACGGCCCCTCGCCCGTGGCGATCGGCGACGCGCCGCCCTCCAGGTACGCGGAGGTGATGAAAAAGAGGAAGATCCCGCTCTGGAAGACGTTCAGGCCGACGACCTTCTTCACGAGGTTCGTGCTCTCCGTGATCATGTACAGCCCGATCCCCAACAGCAACACGACCGCGACGTAGTTGTAGTGCGTGAACAGCAGATCGATCATGACTCCTCCTCCGCGGTGTCCTCCAGCTGTTCGCCCGTCTCGAACCCGGCCGCGATGACGAAGAACAGCCCCGTGATGACGCCCGCGACGATGGCACCGATGCCGAGTTCCACGAGTTCGATGCCGTACTTGCTCGCGTGGTAGATCGGGTAGACGTCGTACTGGAGGAAACTCCCGCCCAGCGCGAGCGATCCGAGGCCGATCAGGACGAAGGTGGCGACGCCGACCGCCACGAGTCCGAGCACGATCTCGGGGTCGAGCCAGTCGCGGACCGGCTCGATCCCGAACGCGAACGCGAGCATCAGGAGGACGGTCGCCGCGATCGCGCCGCCCTGAAAGCCGCCGCCCGCGGAGTCCGCGCCGTGGAACATCACGAACAGCCCGAGCGTCAGGATGAAGGGCGTGACGACGCGGACCGTCGTCATGATGATCGTGCTCTCGACGTACGGGCCGCGTCCGCGGTCCCACGGCTCGGGTTCCTCGTCTCCTTCCGCCTCCGGTTCCCGGTTCGACTCCGATGCGGGCTCGCGTCCGCCGTTCCGCGGCTCGTCGCTCATACGAACGCCTCCCGTTTCAGCACGAGCAGCGCGGCGATGCCCGCCGAGAACACGACGACGGCCTCGCCGAGGGTGTCGAACCCGCGGTACGCGGCGAGCACCGCGGTCACGACGTTCTTCACCTCGGTCTGCTCGTAGGCGTTTTCGAGGTAGTACTGGGTCACGGGCGAGTCGACGACCGCACCGTCGGGGCTTCCGACGGCCGGAAGCGCCGGGATCGTCATCGCGAGCACGCCGACGAAGGTGAGGACGACGACGGCCGACCGGGGGCTCGGCAGTTCGAGCCGCCGCTCGTCGGACGGCCGGACCGTCTTCGCGATCGTGAGCAGGAACAGCACCGTCGTCACGCCCGCGCCGACGGCGGCCTCGGTCAGCGCCACGTCGGGCGCTCTGAGGAGCACCCAGAGGACGGCGATCCCGAGGCTGTACGCCGCCGAGGCGATGACGACGCCGAGCACGTCGCGGAGCACCGCGGCCGTGAGCGCGCAACCGATCACGAACGTCAGGATGCCGGCTTCGAGGAGCGTGAGCGTCACGACTCCGACTCACCTCCCGCGTCGTCGGCCGTCCAGGGCTCGATCCCCTGATCGTACGCGGCGCGGGCGATCGCGTGCGCCGCGGTGGGGTTCGTCACGAACATGAAGAGGAGCAGGAACACGGTCTTGAGCGTCGATACGTCCCCCCCGAAGGCGACGGCGACCGCGCCGAGCGACAGCACCGCGCCGAGCGTGTCGCTCTTCGAGGCGGCGTGCGTCCGGGTGTACAGATCCGGGAGCCGAAGCACGCCCACGGCCGCGACGATCGCGAAGAACGTCCCGCCGGCCACGAGGGCCACGACGGCGATCTCGGCGGGCGTCATATGACGCCACCCCGCTCGACGGTGAACTTCGAGATGGCGATGCTCATGAGGAAGTTCAACAGCGCGTAGACGAGCGCGATGTCGAGGTAGCCCGGCTCGCCGAAGGCGGCGGCGACGAACGCGAGGACGACGACGGTGTTCGACCCGATGACGTTCACCGCGATGACGCGGTCCTGCATCGTCGGGCCGGCGAAGACGCGGTAGAGGACGACGACCGCGAGGAGCGCGAACGCGCCCGCCGCGCCGAGGAACACGCCCGTGACGAGCGGCGACGCGACGCTCACGACTCGTCGACCTCCCGATTCGCCGCCCGCTCGCGGGGGCTCGGGATCCGCGCCGCCCGCCGCCCGTAAAAAACGAAGCGCACGGCGCGTTCGAGCGCCCCCTCGAACAGGTCTTCCCTCGAGGACTGCGTGAGCGCGTGGATGTAGAACTCGCGCTGGCTCACGTCGACCGTCAGCGTCCCGGGCGTGAGCGTGATGCTGTTCGCGAGCGTCGTCGCGGGCATGTCGCCCCAGACGGCCGCCTCGAACCGCTCGATCGACGGATCGATCGGCAGCCGCGGGTGGAGCACGACGTACGCGATGGCGACGTTGGCCTTCGCGATCTCCCACAGGAGGTACGGAACGTACAGCGCGAACCGCGCTGCCTGCCGCGGAATCTCTCGCAGGTTCGGCGGCCCCTTCAGCGCGATCTTCGAGAGGACGATCGCGACGATTCCGGCGGTTATCGCGCCCGTGACGAGTTCGAAGGGCTCGGTGTTGAACCCGCCGAGGGCCAGATAGAACAGATACGAGGCCCCGAACACGATGAGGAGCTGCGAGAGGCTCTCGCGGCCGACGAGTCTCGTCCGCCTGGCCGGCCGCTCGACGGGGGCCTCCTCGACGGCGAGCCCCGACTGCGACAGTTCGAACTCGAGCGGCCGGAGCATCGGCGCGTTACCGCCGGGCTGGTACTCGGGGTCGATGACGATGCGGTCGAGGTCGTGGACGCGCGCGTAGTTGACGAGCACGCGCGCGAAGTCGCCGGGGCTGAAGAGGTACTCGTCCGCGCCGACGACGGCGGTTTCGATCTCGACCGCCGTTTCGTCCGCTTCGAGGTCGTCAGCCGCCCAGACTTCGACCCGTTCGAGGAGTTCCTCGGCCCGTTCGAACTTCGCCGCGCGGGTGGATTCGAACGCGCGCCACACCGCGGGGTACACGAAGTGAACCGTGGCGCGACCGTCGCGCTCCGCCGCGTCGTCATGCGCCACCCTGACGGCGTAGGCGACGGCGTTGCGGAGCGTCGGAGACTCGCCGACCGGGACCAGGATTCTGGTGTGATCCTCAGCCGCCACGGAGGTCCCTCCCCGCCCAGCGCACCGTCGTGATCTCCGATCTATCGATAATTCGAGATCTCTGCGTCATGATGGCTGATCGTATGAGACGAGTAGCCGTCCACGCAAAACTATTTTTATATTCGACGCACCGATCCGCGTCGCCCCGGCCGTCCACCGTTCCGGGAGGACCGGCCGCGCGCGAGGGCGGCGTCCCCTCAGTCGTCGACGACCGTCGACCCGCTCACGTCGAGATCGCCGGTCAGCTCCAGATAGTCGGGAGACATCTCGAAGCCTTCGCGCTCGAAGCGCTCTTTGACCGCCTGGAAGTACGCGGAGCGGACGGACAGGTACTTCCGCCGCGTGGGGTTTTCGATCCAAAAGCGCGACGTGAGTCCGATGCCGGCCGCGGTGACGTCGTCGACCATCACCTCCGGCTCCGGATCGGCGAGGATCCGGGGGTTCCACTTCGCCTCCTCGATCAGCACGCGTCGCATCCCGTCGATGTCGCCGCCGTACTCGACGCTGAACGCGTAGTCGATCCGGAGGCGGTCCTTGATGGCGTGGTTCGTGACGACGGCGTTCGCGAGCACCGAGTTCGGGACCGTGATGAGTTCGTTCCTGAACGTCCGCACGCGGGTCGCCCGGAAACTGATGTCCTCGATGATGCCCTCGTTGTCCTCCCACTCGATCCAGTCGCCGAGGTTGAACTTCGGGTCAGTGACGATGAAGACGCCGCCGACGAGGTTGCCGATGACGTTCCGCGACGCGAACCCGACGGCGAGCGTCAGCGCGGCCGCGAGGCCTCCCGTCACGGACAACAGCGTCTCCAGCCGGGCGAAAAAGAGGCCGGCGAAGAAGGCGACGACGACGACGGCCGCGCGGACGGCCTTCATCGACGGTCGCCTGACCGTGGGCGTGATACGCTCGCTCTGCAGCACGCGGTCGCCGATCGGGACCGCGACGAGCCGACCGATCCCGTAGGTCACCGCGAACGTCACGGCGAAGACGCCGAGCTGGAGCAGGAACGCGCCGTAGTCGAACCGCCCTACCGTGCCGTCCAGTAGCTGACCGGGAGAGACGAACATCAGACGGACGCGTCGAATTCGGCGGCGAGGCGGTCTCTGTGCTGTGCGGCGACGGCACTCTCCGTCATGCGTCCGGGTACGACCGTCACGGTGGTAGGCGTACCGGCCGTCGCCTCCCGGCTCACCCCAGTTCGCGGGACAGCTCCGCGGCGACTCGGTCGCCCAGCGCGTCCTTGTCCCCGCCGAACTCGTCGACGGCGTCCGCGCGGACGACGAGCGCCCGCGTCTCCGCTTTGCCCATCACCGACGCGTCGTTGGCGACGACGAACGCGAGGCCGGCGCGGTCCATGATCCGGCGCGCCTCCGAGACCATCGCGTCGTCGTCCCCCGACGTTTCGGCCTTGAAGCCGACGACGACGAGGTCGGGGTACGCCCCGCGCATCTCGTCTATGAGCTTCGGCGTCGGTTCGAGATCGAGCGTCAGCGGCTCGCCGGAGCGGATCTTCTCCGCGGCGGGGTCGACGGTGAAATCGGAGACGGCCGCGGCGGAGACGAGCGCGTCGGCACCCTCGCACGCCTCCTCGCAGGCCGCGAGCATCCCCGCGGCGCTCTCCACGCGCATCGTCTCGGCGTAGTGGACGTCGGGGCCGTCGTGGACGAGCGTCACGTCCGCCCCTCGTACGTGACACGCGCGCGCGACAGCGCGACCGGTCATTCCCGAGGCGCGGTTCGTCAACACCCGCACGGGGTCGATCCGTTCGCTCGTCGCGCCGGCGGTGACAACGACCCGTTTTCCCGCGAGCGTCCGCTCGGCCGTCGCCCGGGCGACGGCCGTCACGATGGCCTCCTCCGTCGCGATCTTGGCCTTCCCCTCCTCGATCCGCGGCGGGACGAACGCGACGCCCCACGATTCGACGCGCTCGATCGCGTCGAGCACGCCCGGGTGGTCGTACATCGGTTCGTGCATCGCCGGCGCGACGACCACGGGGACGTCGGCCCCGAGGGCGGTCGTCGCGCAGGTCGTCACGGGCGTGTCGTCGACGGCGGCGGCGATCTTCCCCACCGTGTTCGCGGTCGCCGGAGCCACGAGCAGCACGTCGGCCCAGCCGTCGCGGCCGCAGAGTTCGACGTGCTCCACCCGCCCGGTGAGCTCCGTGACGACGGGGGTTCCGGTCGCGAACTCGACGGCCCACGGGTGGACGATGCCGCGCGCGCCGTCGGTCATCACGCCGCGAACCGCCGCGCCGCGCCGTCGGAGCTCGTGAGCCAGCTCGACGACCTTCACCGCGGCGATGCTCCCCGAGACGCCGAGCGCGACGTTCACACCTTCGAGCATTGGTTCGAGGTGGGCGCGGCATCGGTTAAAAACTCGCGCCTCGCGCACCCCGCGCGCATCGCTTAACCGTTGTGCCGCTCGACCGCGGTGTCGCTCGACCGTAGTGTCGCTCAGCCGCAATTGCGACCGACGAGCCGCGGCCGCGCGGCGGACGGGCGAGGGCTACCGCTCGGGACGCACGGTCAGCGCCGGAAAATAGGTCCCGTAGAAGCCGGCGTCGAAACTGATCAGCGCGTCGGCGTCGGCGGTCGCGTGGCCGCCGATGACGAAGTCCGCGGCGACGTGTTGACGCGGCGCGAGATCTTCGCCGCACTCCTCACAGCCGACGGTCCGTTCCGCACCGCAGGACGGACACTGGAGCCCGTCCGGTCGCCGATCGGTGTACCGCCGGAACGCCTGCCCAGCCCGAAACGACGCCTCTCGCGACGGCGCTACCACCCGGATGCTGAGATCTTCGAGAAATCGGTCCAGCTGGGACGTCGCGTCGAAGTGACCGTCCGCCGCGAGTTCGGCGTACGCGATCGACGTGACGACGAGTCGCCCCCGCCGGTAGGCGCGCCGAAGTTCCGCTTCGCTCGCGTCGGCGTGGGCGTCGTCGTACAGCAGCGCGAGGAGAGCGTTCGTGTCGACCGCGGTGGTCACGTCTCCGCCTCGGAGTCGGAATCGACGTCGTTCGAGCCCTCGCCGACGCCGCGGGGGTACTCGCCACGAAGTCGGCGCATCCGCTCGGTCATCGTCTCGTCGCCCCCGGCGCTCCCGCGGTACTTCTCGAAGGGGTCCTCTCCCTCGGCCGTGATCAGCTCTTCCTTTCGCAGCTCGTACCCGGAGTCGGTTTGCTCGAAGACGACCTCGTCGCCGGGCTCGATTCCGAGCGTGTCGCGGATCCCTTTCGGGATCGTGACCTGACCCTTGGTGGTAACGCGCGGCATAGCGCGTACAACTACGAGGTAATACCTGATAGGTATTACTCTCGTCGGTATAACCAGGGCGCAGAGTCGTCCCGGAGGACGACGCTCGCGCTGACGGGCGAGCCCGCTCGCCAGCGAGCGGTAGCGACGCTACGGGCGCGTCGACCGGTAACCGCCGCGTCGCGCTCGAACTGTGCCACACGAGAACACGTCAGGCAGTTCTGGCGAGCGGCGCAAGGTATAAGGGAGAGAGACGCGCTTTCCAACGTGTGAACCTCGCCATCGCGGTCGCGGGGACGCCCTCGGCGACAGCGACGGCCGCGCCTTTTCTCAAAAAACGCCCGTGACGACCGCTCGCGGCGGGGGTGGCGACCTCGTCCCGGGTGACCGCAGGCGGCGCACCGACGGGCGACCGACCGATCCACACACGATACAGACGATGACAACCACTGGCACGACGTTCGAAGGGGTGTACCCGGCGATGACCACGCCGTTCACTCCGGAGGGCGAGATCGACTTCGAACAGCTACGAGACGACGCGCGGCGGCTCGAAGCGGCGGGCGTCGACGGGCTCGTTCCGGTCGGATCGACCGGCGAGAGCGCGACCCTCACCCACGACGAACACGTCGAGGTGATCGAGGCCGTCGCGGGCGCGGTGACGGACGTCCCCGTGATCGCCGGCTCCGGCTCGAACAACACGGCCGAGGCGCTCGAACTCTCGCGGCGCTCCGCCGACGCGGGCGCGGACGGCCTCCTCCTCATCTCGCCGTACTACAACAAGCCCGAGCCGGCGGGCATGCTCGACCACTACCGGACCATCGCGGACGCGATCGACCTGCCCCAGATCGTGTACAACGTCCCCTCGCGCACGGGGCGGAACATGGCGGTCGACACCGTCGTCGCGCTCGCGGACCACGAGAACGTCGCCGGCTACAAGGCGGCGAGCGGCGACCTGAACCAGATCTCCGAGATCGTAGAGCGCACGCGCGACCGCGACTTCGACGTGCTCTCCGGCGACGACGGCCTGACCCTCCCCGTCCTCTCGGTGGGCGGCGTCGGCACGATCAGCGTCGTCGCCAACGTCGAACCCGAGCGCGCCTGCGCGCTCGTGGGGGCGGCCCTCGAGGACGACTACGAGCGCGCCCGGCGCATCCACCACGAACTCGGGCCGCTCGTCCGGCACCTGTTCGTCGAGACGAACCCCATCCCGGTGAAGGAGGCGATGGAGCTCCGCGGCTACGGCCCGGCCCGACTCCGCCCGCCGCTCTCCCGGCTGTCCGACGAGCACGTCGACCGCCTCCGGGAGCTTCTGGCCGACCTCGACGGCGAGAGCGAGGCCGAACGCGGCGGGGAGCGGGAGGCCGAACCGACGGCGACCGAGGCGGGGGCCGACCGGTGAGTTCGGGGTCGTCCTCGGCCGGATCGAAGCCGGTCAGCGTCGCCGTCACCGGGGCCGGCGGGCGCATGGGCCGCGAGGTGATCCGCGCGGCGACCGCCCGCGACGACGCGGCCGTCGGCCTCGCGGTCAACCGGAGCGAGGTCGGGGAGATCGAGGGCGTCGCGGTCGAGCGCGCGGCCGACCTGCCCGACCTCCTCGCGGCGCGCGAACCCGACGCACTCGTGGACTTCACCGGCCCCGACTCCAGCGTCGAGTACGTCGCCGCCTGCGCCGAGGCGGGCGTCCCGGCCGTCGTCGGCACCACCGGCTTCGACCACGGCGGCACGGCGGCGCTGCGCGAGGCGGCGGCGGAGATCCCGGTGTTGAAGGCGGCGAACTTCGCCCGGGGGGTGGCGGCGCTCCGCCGGGCGGTCCGCGAGGCCGTGACGGCGCTGCCGGGGTACGACGTCGAACTGACCGAAACCCACCACAACGGCAAGCGCGACGCGCCCAGCGGGACCGCGAAGTCGCTCCTCGACGACGTCGAGGACGCGCTGGCCGGCTCCGAGACGGGTGGCCGCGACGCGGACCTCGTTCACGGGCGGGAGGGCGACCGGCCGCGCCGGCGCGGCGAGATCGGCGTCCACGCCCGCCGGGCGGGCGATATTACGGGCGAGCACGAGGTGCTCGTCGCCGGGGACCACGAACTGCTTTCGCTCACGCACCGCGCGGAGTCCCGCGGCGTCTTCGCCGAGGGGGCGCTCGACGCGGCGGCGTGGGTCGTCGGCCGCGAGGCCGGCGAGTACGACTTCTTCGACGTGATCGGTGATTCACCATGAGCCTTCGAACCGACATCGACGACCTGTGGCAGCGACGCGAGAACGACGAGATCGACGCAGAGATCGCCGGCTCCGGCGCGCTCTCGACGCTCGAAGAGTTCCTGAGCGCGCTCGAGACCGGCGAGATCAGGGCCGCCGAGAACGTCGGCGGGACCGGCCCCGGCGCGTGGACGGTCAACGAGTGGGTGAAACGCGGCATCCTGCTCAACTTCGGCCTGCGGGAGATCCAGCCGCGCGCCTACGGCGGCGTCACCTACCACGACGTGCTCGCGCTCCGGGACACCGCGGACTTCGCCGCGCGGAGCACGCGAAACACGCCCGACGGGACGACCGTCCGGCGGGGCGCGTACCTCGGCGAGAACTGCATCATGATGAGCCCGTCGTTCGTCAACGTCGGCGCGCACGTCGGCGACGGGACACTCGTCGACTCCTGCGACACCGTCGGCTCCTGCGCGCAGATCGGCCGGAACGTCAAGCTCGGAGCGAACACGCTGATCGGCGGCGTGCTCGAACCCGTCGAGAGCAACCCGGTCGTCGTCGAGGACGGCGTCTCCCTCGGGGCGGGCTGCCGCGTCACCTCCGGGTTCGTCGTCGGCGAGAACTCCGTCGTCGGGGAAAACACCCTGCTGACGCCGCGCATCCCGGTGTACGACCTCGTCGAGGACGAAGTGATCTACGGCCACCTCCCCGCCGAGCGCCGGGCGTTCACGCGATTCGTCGAGTCCTCGATCGGCGACCACGAACTCTTCGCGGGCGGCGCGTACAAGCCCGCGGTCGTCGCGCTCGACGTGGAGGAGGACACCCTCGACGCGACCCGCCGCGAGGAAGCGCTGCGCGAGTGATCCCCATGACCGGCCCCGACGACTCCGGCGCGATCGCCGCGCGCGACCCCGATGGACGAGAAAACGCCGACAACCCGCCGATCCGCCGCCTCGAAGACTGGGACGCCGAGGCGCTGCTCGCGCTCGCCGACGAGTACGACACCCCCCTGTACGCGATCGACCTCGACCGGGTGCGCGAGAACTGCGAGCGCCTGCGCGCGGCGTTCCCCGACGCCGAGGTCCGCTACGCCGCGAAGGCGCACACCGGCCGGGCGGTGCTCGAAACCGTCCGCGACGCCGGGATGGCCGCGGAGTGCGCCGCCGCCGGCGAGGTGAAGCGCGCCCTCGACGCGGGCTTTTCGGGGGACGGGATCCAGTACACCGCCGTCAACCCGCCCGCTCGCGACCTCGACTACGTCGTGGAGCGGTGGGGCGAGCACCCGGACCTGACGGTGACGGCGGGCGCGACGGACACGATCGACCGCCTGCGCGAGCGCGGCTTCGACGGCCGCCTGTGCGTCCGGGTGAACCCGGGCGTCGGCGCGGGCCACCACGAGAAGGTCCGAACCGGCGCGAACGCGAAGTTCGGCGTCCCGTACGACCGCGCCGCCGCGGTCGTCGACGCGGCCCGCGCCGACTTCGACGTCGTCGGAATCCACGCCCACGCCGGCAGCGGCATCTCCGGCGACGACCTGGCGAACCACCGCGAACTCGTCCGGCGCATGGGCGACCTCGCGCGCGAGGTCGGCGGCCTCGAGTTCGTCGACGTCGGGGGCGGCTTCGGCGTCCCCTACCGCGAGGACGAACCCCCACTCGACCTCGACGCGGTCGCGGACGCCACGCGCGACGCGCTCGGCGACGCGGACGCGACGCTCGCGGTCGAACCGGGGCGATACGTCGTCGCGGACGCGGGCGTCCTCCTCGCGCGGGTCAACACCGTAAAGGAGTTCCCCGATACGACCGTCGTCGGCGTCGACGCGGGGATGACGACGCTGCTCCGGCCCGCGATGTACGACGCCTACCACGCGATCCGGAACGTCACGGATCCTAACGGACCGGCAATTCCTGTCACGGTCGCGGGGCCTATTTGTGAAAGCGCGGATGTGTTATGCGAAGACAGGCCACTGTCGCGTCCCTCGCGCGGCGACGTCCTCGCCGTCGGGAACGCGGGCGCGTACGGGTACGAGATGTCGAGCACCTACAACTCCCGTCCCCGGCCGGCGGAGGTCGCCCTCTCGGGCGGCCGCGCCGGGCTCGCCCGCAGGCGCGAACGGCTGGCGGATCTGACCGAGTTGGAAACCGATGCACCACCGAACTGAACCGACTTCCGACCGCGGAATCGACCTATGAGCCTTCGACACGACGACCGCGTACCGTTCGAAAAGTACCACGGAACGAGCAACGACTTCGTCATCGTCGACGCGGACGCGTTCATCCCCAACCGGGGCGCGTTCGCGACAACCTACTGCGACCGCGACACCGGTGCCGGGGCCGACGATCTCGACGACGTCACCCCCGACGAGGGCGGACGCGTCGGGGCGGACGGCGTCCTCTTTCTCGCGCTGGAGGACCAGTACTCGCCGCCGCGGGTGATCATGACGCTCGTTCAACCGGACGGGTCGACCGCCGCGATGTGCGGCAACGGCGCGCGCTGCGCCGCCGCGTGGGCCGCCGGGCGGACCAACCGCCGCGAGGTGATGGTCGACACGCAGGCGGGGACCCGCCGCGCCCGAATCCACGCCGACGGCGACGTCACCATCGAGATGGGCGTCCCCTCCTTCTCGCCGCGAGACGTACCCCTCGCGCGCGACGAGCCCCTCGTCGCGGAGGAGGTCGAGGGCGTCGAGGTGACGGCCGTGAACACGGGCGTCCCCCACGCGGTCGCGTTCGTCGACGACGTGGCCGGGGTGGACGTCGAGGCGGTCGCGCCGGCCGTCCGGCACGCGGGGGCGTTCCCCCGCGGCGCGAACGTGACCTTCGCCTCCCGCACCGAAGACGGCGAATTCGTCCAGCGGACGTTCGAGCGGGGCGTCGAGGGCGAGACCCGGTCGTGCGGCACCGGCGCGGTCGCCGTCGTCGCCGCCGCGAAGCGCCTGGGCCTCCGCGACGGGGACGGCCCCGTCGCCGTCAGTCCGCCGGGCGGCGAACTGGAGATAACCGTTCCCGATCGAGGAACCGCGACGCTCCGGGGCCCGGTCGTCCGCGAGTACGCCGGCGAACTCCGCCGTCGACCCGCCGACGGGGCGTAGCTCTCTCCTCTCCTCCCGTGTCCTTCGATCCGATCGAGTTTCTGGAGTCGGCCGTCCCGATCGCCTCCCACGAGGGCGTCGGAGAGATGCGGGCCTTCCTCGTCGACGCGCTCGCGGCGCACGGCGTCGGCGCGGACGTGGACGACGCGGGCAACACCGTCGCGAGCAAGGGCTCCGGATCGCCGCACGTCGTGTTGAACACGCACATCGACACCGTTCCGCCGCACGTCCCCTACGGGCGCGAGCGGGGGGTGATCCGCGGCCGCGGCTCCTGCGACGCGAAGGGACCGCTCGCCGCGCTGCTGTCGGCGTTTCTCGCGGTCGATCCCGGCGACGGCGGCGGGCGCGTCACGCTCGCCGTCACGCCCGACGAGGAGCGGCTCTCGACGGGAGCGGCGGCGCTCGACCTCGACGGCGACGCGTACGTCGTCGGCGAGCCGACGGGCCTCGACGTGTGCAACGCCGCGAAGGGACGCTTCCAGGGGACGATTCGCCTCGCGGGGAGCGCCGCCCACGCCGCCGAACCAGACTCCGGCGTCAACGCCGTCGCGGCCGCCGAGTCGGCGCTGGGGGCGCTCCGAACGTTCGACGAGAACCGCGACCCCCACCCGTCCCTCGGTTCGGCGACGCTCACCCCGACGACCGTCTCGGGCGGCGAGGCGACGAATCAGGTTCCCGCCGAGTGCCGCATCGTCGTCGACCGCCGGAGCGTTCCGCCGGAAACCGCCGCGGGCTTTCGCGAGTCGCTGGAGCGACACCTCCGCGAGGCCGTCCCAGCCGACGTCGACGTCGAGTTCGCCCTGACGCCGCGCGAGACGCCGTTCCTGGAGGCGTTCGCCACGCCCGAGGACGAGCCGCTCGTGCGCACCCTCGCTGCGGTCGCGGCGCGAGCGTCGAACGGCGCGGGCGGCGAGGTGCGTCCCTTCGCCGCCGCGACCGAGGCGTCGTACTTCGCGCCCGCGCCGACCGTCGTGTTCGGTCCGGGCGTCCTCGCGGACGGCGAGGGTGCCGTCGCCCACGCCGAGCGGGAGTACGTCCGGACCGCCGAGGTCCGGACCGCCGCGGCCGCGGTCGAGGAGACGCTCCGGACGTTCGTCACCTCAGATTGACGCGTCGTCGGACGGGGCCGCGGTTTCCCGATTCGTCCGCCGCCGAGCGGTGAATCACCCGATTTACGGTATTTCACGCGATTCGAACTATCCGCACCGTTTATAGGGATGAGGAATCACAGGAGAGCCATGCGAGTGGGTTCGACGGTCGCGCTCCAATCGCTCCCGTCCGACGGCCCGACCGCCCCCGCCGGGGAGGCGATCTTGGTCCCGATCCTCGAAGCCGACGAAACGTCCGAGAGTCGGGTCCTCGCCAGCGCGCTCGCGGCCGAGCGCGGCGCGGAGATCCTGTTTCTCCGCCCCGTGTATTCGCCGGGGTCGATGCCGGTCGAGTTCGACGGGGAGACGCGGGCGGAGCACCACCTCGTCGCAAAGCACGTCTGGCGGACGACGAAGGATCTCGCGGGGGCGACGGACGTCTCCGGCGAGGTGCTGGTCGGCCGCGACCCCGTCCGCACCGTCTCGGAGGTCGTCGACGGCCGCGACGGCGCGACGGTCGTCCTTCAGGAGTCGCCGTCCGGGGACTTCTGGAACGGCGTCCGCCAGAGCGTCGTCGAACGGATCGCGACCCACGTCGACGCCGACGTCGTCGTCGCGAACGGCCGCGGCACGCTCGACACCGTCTCGTCGATCCTCGTCCCGGTCGCGGGCGGCCCCCACTCCGGGTTCGCCGTCGACGCCGCGACGGCGCTCGCGAGGCGGACCGGCGCGTGGGTCGACCTCGTCCACGTCGTCGACCCGGACGCCTCGGACGAGGAACGACACCGGGGGGAGGAGCGCCTCGCCGCCGCGAGAGAGCGGACGGACGGGTTCGAACGCGTCGATCCGTGGCTCCTCGAAGCCGAGGACGTCGCGGGGGCGATCATCGAGCAGGCCGACTACTACGACGTCACGGTGCTCGGCGCGCCGACGAAGAGCCGCCTCCGGCAGTTCGTCTTCGGCTCGACGACCGACGCGGTCCGCCGAGACGCCGATGCGCCGGTCGTCATCGCCCGCCGGCGAACCGGCGACGGGTGGCTCGGCCGCTGGCTCAAAAACGACGAGTAGCTTCGAGCGGCGCGCCCGCGCCTACCCGAAAAACAGGTCGACGAGGTTGCCGCTCGACTGACCGCGGTACAGCTCGGAGTAGCCGCAGTTCGTACAGGAGATGACGGTAAAGCTGCGGTTCTGGATGTCGAACATCTTCGAGAGGCCGGACCCGGTCGTCGAGATGGAGTCGGTCTCCGTCTCGTCGTGACCGCACTTCGGACAGCCGCGATCGCCGCCGACCGGTTCGTGGGAAGGTCCGCCGGCGGTGTCGTCTCGTTCGTCTGGAGGGTTCATACGGCGTACGTGTTAGCGGAGGGGCACAAAAAGGTACCGAGGAGGGGAGAGTCGACGGTGCGGTCGGTCACCGCCCGGCGCGCGCGGCGTCACCGTCGCCCCGACGGCGTCCGCCTCCCGGCGGGCGTCGCCCGCGCGGTTCGTCCCCGATCCCGCGGAACAGGAGCACGAGGCCGAAGGCGAGCGGCGAGAGCACCCCGGCGACCAATCCGCCCGCGACGAGTTCCGCCCCGGAGACGTCCGGCGCGCCGCCGCCGCTTCCGGCCCCCGCTGCGTCGCCGACGACGATCGCGCCCTTCATTCCCACCGCCTCGTGGGGCGCGCAGACGTACTTCACCACCCCCTCCGACTCGGCGGCGCGTTCGAAGGTGAACCCCGCCTCGCCCGAGAGGTCGCTCTCGAACGACCCGTCCTCGGCGACGACGTTGTGGCTGCCGCCCTCGCCGGTCCACTCCCAGACGATCGTGGTTCCGGGGTCGACCCGAACGGCGGCGGGTTCGAAGCCGAACGCGTCGCCGTTCGCGTCCGCGCCGACCTCGACGGTGACCGCGTCGGACCCGCGCTCGTCGACCGTTCCGTCGAAGTTGTCCACGTCGTCGAACCAGTCGCCGTAGTCCGGTTCGGCCCGCGCCGCCGCCGAACCGCCCCCGAGCGCGATCGCCGGCCCGGCGGCCGCCGCCGTCGCCGCGCCGACCGAGGCCCGCAGCGCCGTCCGACGCGAGAGGGCGTTCCCGTCGCTCATCCTTCGTACCCCGCGTAGTCCATCAGCTCGCGGAAGATGTCCGAATCCATCGCGTCCCGGTAGACGATCCCGCCCACCATGCCGCCGGGGTAGGAGCTGCCGTTCCGCACGTGATCCACCTTGTGGCAGTGCAGGAGGTAGATCCCGGGGTCCGCGTCCGCCTCGAACTCGACGGTGTACCGCTCGGCCGGGGCGACGTAGACGACGTCCTGCTCGTATCGGAGCGCCTCGGGCATCTCGCTGCCGTCCTTCTCGACGACCCGGAAGCGGTGGTTGTGGGTGTGCATCGGGTGGGCCATGAACCCGGCGTTGACGAAGTGGATCCGGACGGTGTCGCCGCGGTCGACGATCATCGGCGAGCCGTCCTCCGGGTGGAGGGTCCGCGGCGCGCACTTGCCGTTGATGGTGAACGCGTCGGGGCGGCGGTTCGTGAGGTCGTAGGTCGCGTCCTCGCCGCCGTACTGCCGCGAGAGGCGGGTGTCCCACTCCTTGATCGTCATGAAGTACTCCTTGTCGGCGGGTTCGTACCCCTCGGGGTCGACCCGGAGGATGCCGTACATCCCCATGTCCATGTGCATCGGCGTCTGGTAGTGGCAGTGGTAGAGGTGGGTCCCGGGGACGTTCGCCGGGATGGTGTATGTGTGCGTCTCGCCGGGGTCGGCCTGCACGCCCGTCGTCGTCGGCACGCCGTCGTTCTCCCACGTCTTGCGCACGCCGTGGAAGTGCAGCGTGTGGGGGTGGTCGCTCTTTTCGTTGTTCAGCGTGATCTTCAGGTCGTTGCCCTCGGTCGTCCGCAGGATCGGCCCCGGGACGCTCGGCTTCCCGTCGTCGGCCTGGAAAGCCCACACCTGCGGGAGATTCACCGGACCGCCCATCTCCTCGCCCGGGTGGGCCTCGTGGCGGGCCGGCAGCGAACTGATCGTCACCTCGTGGCCGCGCTCGTCGAGGTCTACGACCTCCGGCGGAGCCGTCAGCGGCAGATCGCTCCCGGGTTCGGCCTGCGGCTTCTCCGCCGAACCGTCCGACTGCGCCATCGGTGCCTGCATGCAACCCGCGGCCGCGACGGCTCCCGTCGTTCCGGTCGCCGCGAGGAATTCGCGCCGCGAGATCTCGGTGCCGGGTGCGCCGATCGTGTCGTCGGTCATATCTACGGGTCGGGACGGAAATCCGATATAACCGGAACGTGATTCCTCGGCGGCGGGAACTGAACGGTCTATCCTCTCGGGTTCGAGACGAAATCACGAATAAACGGGGGCCGATTCCCGGCGCGCGGGAATCGCTCGACTGCGGCGAGGTGACTCAGTCGGTCGTGGGATCGCCGGCGTCGTCCGCGCCGTCGTCGGTCGCGCCGTCGCTATCTACGGCGTCGCCGTCCAGTTCGTCGACGAGGTCGGCAGCCAGCCCCGTGTACCCCGCCGGCGTCAGCGCCCGCAGCTCCGCCCGCACGTCCTCGTCCACGTCGAGGTCGTCGAACAGCGCGCGGAGCTCCTCGATCGTCGTCCGCTGCCCGCGGGTGAGGTCTTTCACGCGCTCGTACGCCTCCGCGTCGCCCTCCCGGCGGAGGATCGTCTGGACGGCCTCGCCGACGACCTCGGGGTTCGCCTCCAGCTCCTCTCGCATCGCCGTCTCGTTGGGCACCACCTTCCCGAGCCCGGCGGCCGTCTTCCCGTAGCCGATGAGACAGTGCGCGAACGCCGCGCCGACGTTCCGCTTTACGGTCGAATCGGAGAGGTCGCGCTGGAGGCGCGACGTCGTGACGTAGTCGGCGAGAAACGAGAGGTCCGCGTTCGCCTTCGAGAGGTTTCCCTCGCTGTTTTCGAAGTCGATCGGGTTCACCTTGTGCGGCATCGTCGACGAACCGGTCTCGCCCTCGACGGCGCGCTGGCCGAGGTAGCGGTCGGAGACGTAGAGCCACGCGTCGCGGTCGAGGTCGATCAGGACGTTGTTGACGCCGCGGAGCGCGTCGAACAGCGCCGCGAGGTCGTCGCAGGGGTTCACCTGCGTCGCGAGCGGCGCGTGTTCGAGGTCGAGCCCCGCGACGAACTCCCGCGAGAACGCTCGCCATTCCACGTCGGGGTAGGCGGCGGCGTGGGCGGCGTACGTGCCGGACGCGCCGGCGAGTTTGCCCGAAAGCCCCGCCGCGGCCTCCCGAACGCGTCCCATCGTCCGGCCGAGCCGGGCGGCGTACACGGCCATCTCCTTGCCGAACGTCGTCGGCGTCGCCGGCTGTCCGTGCGTCCGCGCGAGCATCGGCGCGTCGCGGTGCTCCCGCGCGAGCGCCGCGAGGTCGTCGCGAACCTCCGCCAGCGCGGGCAACAGCACCTCCTCGACCGCGGGTTTGGCGAGCAGCCGCTGTGCGAGGTTGTTCACGTCCTCGCTCGTCAGCCCGAAGTGGATCCACGGGTGCACCGACGCGGGCGTCTCGGTCCGGAGGAAGTACTCCACGGCCTTCACGTCGTGGTTCGTCGCGGCGTAACCCGCAGCACCCTCCGTCTCCAGCCGCTTTATCAGGCGCGCGTCCGCCGCATCGAACTCCTCGTACAGCGCGCGCAGGGCTGCGGCCTCGTCGTCGTCGAACGAAAGCGGCGTCGCCTCCAGCCCCGCGAGGGCGAGCAGGTACTCGACCTCCACGCGGACGCGGGCGCGCATGAGCGCGGACTCGCTCGCGTACGGCGAAAGCGGGGCGGTTCGACGCGCGTACCGGCCGTCGAGCGGCGACACCGCCGCGAGCGGATCGTCCCGGGGAATCGCGGTCATGGTGTGCTCTGCCCGCGGGACCCGCAAAAGCGTGTCGGTGGATGATGCCATCTCCGTGTATATCTGCGCCGAGAACGTGGACGAAATGTCCGGATCCTATACACGAAGCTGTGCACATTCGCCCGTCCAACCGCAACTGTTTTTCCTCCGGCGGGGGGTGTATCGACCATGCTCAAGATCGCCGGCCTCGCGAGCAATCGCGGACGGAACCTGCTGCACGTCGCCGACCGCGCACCGGGTGGGGCGGAACTCGCCGTCGTCCTCTCGAACGAGGAGGGTGCGCCCGTCCTCGCCGACGCGTCCGAGCGCGGCGTTCCGACCGAAGTCGTGACGAGAGACGAGGGAGAGGGCCGCGAGTCCCACGAGCGTCGCATTCTCGACCGGCTCGACGGGTACGACTTCGACCTCGTCTGTCTCGACGGCTACATGCGCGTTCTCACCGCCGAGTTCCTCGACGGCGCGCCGACCACGCTGAACGTCCACCCGTCCCTGCTCCCGGCGTTCCCCGGGACGGACGCCCACGAACAGGTGCTCGACGCCGGCGTGCGGATGACCGGCTGTACGGTACACGTCGTGACCGAGGAGGTCGACGCCGGGCCGATCGTCACGCAGGAGGCGGTTCCCGTGTACGAGGGCGACGACGCCGAGGCGCTCAAAGAACGCGTCCTCCACGAGGCCGAGTTCACGGCGTACCCCCGCGCGGTCCGCTGGTTCGCCGAGAATCGCGTCGAGGTCGACGACGGAGCCGTCGCCGTGGAGGGCGACGTCGGCGGCGACTTCCCGGAGCGCCGGCTCGTCTCCGACGAGCGCGGAACGACGCTGCGGTACGGCGAGAACCCCCACCAGGCCGCCGCGCTGTACGTCGACGACGCCTGCGAGGAGGCGAGCGTCGTCCACGCGGCCCAGCGCAACGAGGGCGCGAAGGCGTTGTCGTACAACAACTACAACGACGCCGACGGCGCGCTCGATCTCATAAAGGAGTTCGACGAGCCCGCGGCCGCGGTGATAAAACACGCGAACCCAGCCGGCTGTGCGACCGCCGACGCGCTCGCCGACGCGTACGGGCGCGCCCTCGCGACGGATCCGATGAGCGCGTTCGGCGGCATCGTGGCGCTGAACCGCGAGTGCGACGCGGAGACGGCCGAGCTGATCGTCGACTCCTTCAAGGAGGTCGTCGTCGCGCCCGGGTACACGGACGCCGCGCTCGACGTGCTCCGGGGGAAAAAGAACCTCCGCGTGCTCGACGTGGGCGAACTCGACGGGTACGACGAGCCGTTCGCCGAGAAGCCGATCGTCGGCGGCCGACTCGTCCAGGAACGGGATCGGTGGACCCCGACCCGCGACGATCTGGAGGTGGTCACCGAACGAGCGCCGACGGACGAGGAGATCGAGACGATGTTGTTCGCGTGGAAGACGCTCAAGCACGTCAAATCCAACGGCATCCTCTTCGCCGAGGGGACGGAGACGGTCGGAATCGGCATGGGGCAGGTCAGCCGCGTCGACGCCGTTCGTCTCGCCGCGATGAAGGCCGACGAGCACGCGGAGGGAAAGTCCGCCGAGGGCGCGGTGATGGCCTCCGACGCGTTCTTCCCGTTCCCCGACGGCATCGAGGAGGCGGCGAGCGCGGGGATCGCGGCGGTGATCCAACCGGGCGGGTCCGTCAACGACGAGGACGTCATCGAGGCGGCCGACGAGCACGGGATGGCGATGACGTTCACCGGCCGGCGGTGCTTCAGACACGACTGAGCGTCAGCGAGGGAGTGTCTGAAGCTCGAAAGACGAGCGTTTGGGAGTCGTTCGGTGTTTCCGACACGACTGAGCGTCAGCGAGGGAGCGTCTGAATGTAGCGCGAGCCCGAACGCTGCGTCGCACCCCTCGATGCAGCGACTGAGAATCGTTCGACACGCTAAAGCGCGGGAGACGTGAGATCACGAGTATGGAGTACTACGAGGCGGCGGACTTCCTCTTCGACCTCCGCCGGTTCCGGGTAAAACCGGGAACGGAGTCCGTCCGGGACCTCCTCGCGCACCTCGGAAACCCGCACGAGGGCGTGCGGTTCGTCCAGATCGCGGGTTCGAACGGGAAGGGCAGCACCGCCAAGATGGTCGAATCGATCCTCCGCGAGGCCGGCCTCAGCGTCGGCCTCTACACCTCGCCGCACCTGGACGATCTCCGCGAGCGGATCCGCGTCGACGGGCGAAAGATGCCCCGCTCGGCGGTCGCGGAGTTCGTCGAGGAAGTCAAGCCGTTCTTGATCCGGCGGGCCGCCGCGGGCGAACCGCTCACGTTCTTCGAGGTTGTCACCGCCATGGGACTCCGCCAGTTCGGCCGCGCCGGCGTCGACGTCGGCGTTCTCGAAGTCGGACTGGGCGGCGAGTTCGACGCGACGAGCGTCGTCGATCCCGTCGCGGCGGCGGTGACGAACGTCTCCCTCGAACACACGGCGGTTCTCGGCGACACGATCGAAGAGATCGCGACGACGAAGGCGAAGATCGCCCCCGGGGACGCGCCGCTCGTCACCGCCGCGACCGGCGAAGCGCTCGAAACGATTCGCGACGTCGCGGGCGACGTGATCGCGGTGGACGAAACCGGGGATTCGGCCGTCACCGTCGAGTACGGCGGTCGAACGGACCACGCCGAGTCGAGGGTCTCCGTGGCGGGCCGCGACTGGTCCGTCGAGGCCCGGCTGCCGCTCGTCGGCGCGTATCAGGCCCGAAACGCCGGCATCGCCTGCGAACTGGCGCGGCAAGTGACCGACGTCCCCGAGTCGACGCTCGCTCGCGGGCTCAGAAACGCCCACTGGCCGGGGCGCTTCGAGGTGATGGAGCGCGATCCGATGATCGTGCTCGACGGCGCGCACAACCCCGGCGCGTGCGCCGAGTTGGCGGCGACGCTCTCGGCGTTCGAGTACGACGATCTTCACCTCGTCTTCGGCGCGATGCACGACAAGGACCACCGCGGCATGGCCGAAGCCCTCCCCGATCCGACCTCGGTCCTGACGTGCCGGCCGAACCTCGACCGCGCGGAGGATCCCGAGGTCCTCGCGCGGGTCTTCGCGAACGCCGGCGTCGCCGACGCGGACTTCTCGCGCTCCGTGGCCGACGCGGTCTCGGCCGCGGTCGATCGCGCCGAGCCGGACGACTGCGTGCTCGTCACCGGGTCGCTGTTTTGCGTCGCGGAGGCGCGGCGGACGTGGACGCGAGTCGAGATTCCGAAGCGCGTCCGCGACATCGGCGACGCCCGCGAGGTGCTCTCCGGAGCGAACGCCGCTCCCGAAGACGTAGATTCGACGCGCGACGAGGCCGTCCATCGGACGGTGAAGACGCGCGTCGAGCGACGACAGGCGAGGCATCTGCGGGAGGCGATGCTCGCCGTCGACGGCGGGTGTGCCGTCTCTGGTGCGGGAACCGACGGCGAGCTCGTCGACGTCGTGTTGACCGGTAGCCTCGCGCAGTTCGAACGACTCGTCGACGAACTCGACGGACGGCCGTTCGGACTCGACGACGTCGCGACCGGGATGCGCGATCGGCTCGAGACCGGCGTCGAATCGCCGGCGCACGGCTACCCGTGGACGGACGGCCCCGCCGTGATGGGCATCCTCAACGTCACGCCGGACAGCTTCCACGACGGCGGTGAATTTTTCGACGCCGCGGCCGCGGTCGAGCGAGCGGAGGAGATGATCGCGGCGGGCGCGGACATCATCGACGTCGGCGGCGAGAGCACCCGTCCGGGAGCGGACGTCGTCCCGGTCGACGAGGAGATCGACCGCGTCGTCCCCGTCATCGAAGCCGTCGCCGACCTCGACGCGTGGATTTCGATCGACACGCGGAAGGCGGCGGTCGGCAGAGCGGCGCTCGACGCCGGGGCGGACATCCTCAACGACGTGACCGGCCTCGCCGACCCCGAGATGCGGTTTCTCGCGGCCGAACGCGAGGTGCCCGTGATCGTGATGCACAGCATCGACGCGCCGGTGGTTCCGGAAAAGCGCGTCGAGTACGACGACGTGGTCGAGGACGTCATCGACGAACTCGGGGAGCGCGTCCTTCTGGCGGAGAAAGCGGGGATTCCTCGCGAGCGCGTCATCGTCGACCCCGGCCTCGGCTTCGGGAAGTCGAAGGCGGAGAACTTCGAGATTCTCGGCCGCCTCGACGAGTTCGAGGCGCTCGGCTGTCCGGTGCTCGTCGGCCACTCGCACAAGTCGATGTTCGAACTCGTCGGCGGAACGGCGGGCGACGACCTCCCCGCGACCGTCGCGGGGAGCGCGGTGGCGGTCGAACGGGGCGCTGACGTCGTCCGCGTTCACGACGTCGCGGAGAACGTCGCCGCCGTTCGGGTCGCCTCCGCGGCGACCGCGCCCGAGCGGTTCGAGTGAGACGCCCGATGACCTCCTGTGTGGCGAACGGACGGTACGGGGCGACACCGCGAGACGGGGTACCGTACTGCCGCGGACCGTCCCGCGTCGATTCGTCAACGCATGGTGACGATGGCCGCGCTATCGCGTATAAACCTGCGCACCCCGTCGACCGGGACACCGCGCGCGTTCGTCGGCGTCCCTCGATACGAAACGTTGAAACAGGCGACGACAGAAGGTGTTGACATGGAACTGCGGGTCATCGAGAAGACGGACGAGGAACTCCGCATCGAGATCGCCGGCGAGGATCACACCTTCATGAACGTGCTCAAGGGCGCGCTGCTCGAAACCGAGGGCGTCGCCGCCGCGACCTACGACATGAACCCCGAGCAGTCGGGAGGGCAGACCGACCCCATCCTCTCCGTGAAGACCGAAGGCGGCGTCGACCCGCTCGACGCCGTCGCCGAGGCGTCGCGGCGCATTCAGGGGACGACCGGCGACCTCCGGGACGCGTACAACGCGGCGATCTGAGCCCGCCTTCGACGGGGGTGGGGGCGATTCGCAGGGCGGCTGACTCGAGAGGGGTCGCAACTCTCCGTCGCCGTGACAACGGCTATCTTCGTGGGCGTCGTGTCTAGTCCCCGTGGTGGGCAGGTGGGGGCGGTACCTCTCGTCCCCGGCGTTGCACGACGCGGAACCGGTGCCCGAGCGCCACGCGACGTGGCTAGAACTCTTCTTCGACCTCGTGTTCGTGGTCGCGGTTGCGGAACTCGGGCACCTCCTCGGCGAGAACCTCTCCCTCGGAGGCGCGGTCGAGTTCGTCGCGCTGTTCGTGCCGGTCTGGTGGGTGTGGATCACCCACAGCTACTACGGCGACATCTTCGACAGCGGCGACGCCGTCTATCCGCTCGCGACGCTTCTGGTGATGTTCGGGGTCGTCGTCTGGGCGACGACGTTCCACGGGGCGTTCCACGGCGGGAGCGCGGCGTTCGCGGCCGCCTACCTCGCGATCCGAACGCTCAACACGGCGCTGTACGCGTTCGCCGGTCGGGTCGCGTCCGGGACGGAGACGCTCGCGCGGCGATTCGCGCTCGGCTACTCCGTCGGACTCGCTTTCTGGGTGGGCTCGTTCTTCGTTCCGGAACCGGCTCGGTACGCGCTCTGGGCGGTCGGTCTCACGATCGAGATCCTCTCGTCGCCGATCATCTACGTGACGCTCCCCGACGTGCCGGCACAGGAGTCGCACATGGACGAACGGTTCGGGCTGTTCACGATCATCGTCCTCGGCGAGACCATCGTCGGGGTTGCGCGAGGGAGCGCCGACGTGCCGCTCGGACCGGCTACCGGCTTCACCGCCGTCTGCGGCTTCGTCGTCGCCGTCTGTCTGTGGTGGCTGTACTTCGGTTACGCCGACGCGTCGGTCATCAACCGGGCGCTGCGGAGCGACGCGCGCGAACTCGCCCTCTCTTTCGTCTACGGGTACGGTCACCTCATCGTCTTCGCGAGCCTCGCCGCGGGTGGAATCGGCATCGAGCGTCTCCTGCGCGCAGCGGCGGCGGGAGCGGCGCTTCCGGTCGACGAGCGGGTCGTCGTCAGCGGTGCCGCCGCGGCGTTCCTGTTGGGTCTCGCGCTGATTCACTGGGCCGCGCCGGGACGAATTCCGAGGGCGATCCTCGCGGCCCGGCTTCTCGCCGGGATCGGCGGGCTCGGACTCGTCGTCTTCGGCGCGGGATTCACCGCGGCGGTCCTCGCCGGCGCGTTCGCGTCGCTCTTCGTCGCGCTCGTCGGCTTCGAAGCGTCCCGAACCGGTCGCGGCGTTCGCGTGCTCGAAGCGGAGATCTAGGGTTCGTCCGGCTCGTAGCTCTCCGACGTGCGGTAGGCCTTTTCACCGGCTTCGATCCGGACGTCCAGCCAGTTTTCCATCGGGACGAGCGGACACTCGTATCGCTCGGAGTAGACGCAAAAGGGGTTGTACGCGAGGTTGAAATCCACGATCCAGAGGCCGCCGTCGGTCCGGTCGTCGGTCGTATCCAGGTCGAGGTAGCGGCCGCCCCCGTACGTCTCCTCGCCGCTCGTTCGGTCGCGGAACGGGAGCCAGAAGCCGCCTTCCGTCGGATCTGACTTGTACGCCCGGAGCGAGCACTCCTCGCCGCCGACGTCGAACCCGAACTCGCCCCATTCGAGGTACTCGCGTTCGCCGTCCGTCGTCGTCGCGAGGGTGACGCTCTCCTTCTCGTCGTGTTCGGAGAGCGGAAGCTCGAACCGGTAGTCGGGGTTCGGGGGGTAGTAGTTCAACCCAGCGAACGACTCGCGCCCGTCCGGCGGGATCGGCGAGTGCGGGTGATCGCGGAAGTACTCGTCCTTCTCGCGGCGATGCCGTTCGAGGGAATCGGCCCAGTCGGGTGACGCGCTCATGACGGAGGTGGGATACGTCGCCGAAGGGCATCAACGTTCGTCGCCGAACCCGATCGGTCCAGCCGCGGATCGCCCGGTGGATCGGGTCGAGAACCCGGCCCGACGGCCGATCCTCAGAGTCTGACCGGGACGTCCCGGTCGGCGAGGTACTCCTTGACCTCGCGGATGGTGTACTCCTCGAAGTGGAAGATCGACGCGGCGAGCGCGGCGTCGGCACCCGCGTCCGCGAACACCTCGTACGCGTCCTCGGGGCCGCCGCAGCCCGACGAGGCGATGACCGGCGTCGACACGCCGTCGCAGACCGCCTTCGTCAGCGGCACGTCGTAGCCGTCCTTCGTGCCGTCGGCGTCGATGGAGTTGACGAACAGCTCGCCCGCGCCGCGCTCTTCGGCCTCCTTCGCCCACGAGACCACGTCGACGCCGGTTCCCTCGCGGCCGCCCTTGACGGTGCACTCGAACCAGCAGGACTCGCCGTCGACCCGCTCGTAGTGTTCGCCCTCTTCGTCGAACCGGCGGCGGGCGTCGACGCTGATGACGATGCACTGGCTGCCGAACGCCGCCGCGCCCTCCGTGACGAGTTCGGGTCGAGAGAGCGCCGCGGTGTTGATCGAGACCTTGTCGGCCCCCGCGCGGAGGGTCTCCTTTATGTCCTCGCGGGTCCGGATGCCGCCGCCGACGGTCAGCGGGATGAACACCTCGTCGGCGACGCGGGAGACGGTGTCGAGCATCGTCTCGCGGCCGTCGGAGCTGGCGGTGATGTCGAGGAAGACGAACTCGTCGGCGCCGGCCTCGTTGTACCGCTTCGCCATCTCGACCGGGTCGCCGGTGTACTTCAGGTCCTCGAAGTGGACGCCGGTGTAGACCGCGGCGTCGCCGTCCTCGTCGAGGTCGACGTCGATACAGGGGATGATGCGCTTCGTCAGCATTCGGTATCGGATCCTTCGAGGGACCCGGGTTTGACGGTTTCGACTACGGCAGCGGAGCGGGAGGCGACGACGGCGGTGGCGGAGGGGGCGAGTACGGCGGTGGTCGCGGAGGCGGAGAGGACGAGTGCGATAGCGGACCGGAAGGGAACCCTACGCCGTCAGCCGGTACACCCGGGCCTCGTAGGGGCGGAGTTCGACCGGTTCGACAGCGCTCGCCGTCGCCTCGTAGTTGCAGAGGAGCAGTTTCGACGGCGCGCCGTCGAGGGACGAGGGCGGTTCGAACCGCGACCTCCCGTCCGCGAAGTTGAGCACGACGAGCGCCCGCTCGTCGCCGAGCGTCCGGGTGTAGGCCCACACCTCCTCGTGGTCGGCGAGCACGAGATCGTACGCACCGTACACGAGCACGTCGTGCTCGCTCCGGAGGTCGATCAGGTCGCAGTAGTAGTGCCACACCGAGTCCCCGTCGACCCGCGCGCGCTCGGCGTTGATCCGGGGATAGTTCGGGTTGACGCCGATCCACGGCTCGCCAGCCGTGAACCCGGCGTTCTCCGCCGCGGACCACTGCATCGGCGTCCGAGCGTTGTCGCGGCTCCGGTACCGCACGAGGTCGAGCGCCTCCTCCTCGGTTTCGATCCGTCCGTCGAGCTTCGCGGTCGCGACGTTCTGTAGCGTGTCCACGTCGCGAACCTCGTCCAGACTCTCGAACGGGTAGTTCGTCATCCCGAGTTCCTCGCCCTGGTAGACGTAGGGGGTTCCCCGCAACGTGTGCGTGAGCGTCCCGAGGAGCTTCGCGGACTCGCGGCGGTACTCGCCGTCGTCGCCGAACCGCGACACGGCGCGGGGCTGATCGTGGTTGTTGAGGTGCAAACTGTTCCAGCCGTCGTCGGCGAGGCCGTCCTGCCAGTCGCTGAGCACCTCCCGGAGCTCGACGAGCGACCACTCGCCGCGCGACCAGCGACCGTTTCCGCCGAAGTCGAGCCGCAGGTGGTCGAAGCTGAACGCCATGCTCATCCCGTCGCCGTCCTCCCCGACGTAGTCAGGGGCCTCCTCGACGGAGAGGTCGACCATCTCGCCGACGGTCATCGCGTCCCGCCCCGCGAACACGCGGTCGTACATCTCGCCCAGAAACTCGTGGACGCGAGGGCCGTTGACGTACTGGTCGGCCCCGTGGACGACGGCGTTCGGGTCCTCGCCGTCCGGCAGTCCTTCGGGTTTGGAGATGATGTTGATGACGTCCATGCGGAAGCCGTCGATGCCCTTCGCCAGCCACCACTCCATCATCTCGAATATCTCCTCGCGCACCGCCGGGTTCTCCCAGTTCAGGTCCGGCTGTTTCACGTCGAAGAGGTGGAGGTACCACTCGCCGGTCCGCTCGTCGTAGGACCACGCCGGTCCCCCGAAGAAGGACTCCCAGTCGTTCGGCGGGGCTTCCCCCTCCGGCCCGCGGGGGCCGCCCTCGCCGTCGACCCTCCTGCCCTCGCGCCAGATGTAGAAATCGCGGTACTCGCTGTCCTTCGACTCCCGCGATCTGCGGAACCACTCGTGCTCGCTGGAGGTGTGGTTGACGACGAGGTCCATGACGAGCCTGATGTCGCGCTCGTGGAGTCCCGCCAACAGCTCCTCCCAGTCGGCCATCGTTCCGTATCGCTCGTCGATGCTGCGGTAGTCGGCGATGTCGTAGCCGTTGTCGTTGTCCGGCGACTCGTAGACGGGGGTGAGCCACACGACATCGACCCCGAGGTCTGCGAGGTAATCGAGCTTCTCGATTATTCCCGGAATGTCGCCGACGCCGTCGCCGTCGCTGTCGTTGAAGCTCCGCGGGTAGATCTGATAGACGACCGCCTCCTTCCACCAGGACCGTCTCGTGCCCGGGTCGGTCATTACCCGTGATAGCTCCGAGACGCGCCTTCACTCCGTCGATTCTGAAACTCGGAACCGAGTGACAATTTCGGACGACCGACGTTCCGGGAGGGTCGACCGTCGATTGCGGAAGGAGGAGCGATCAGGACGGCGTGCGGGATCGGATCCGGCCGAGTCGGGACCGGTCGCCTCAGGTCAGGTCAGGTCACCCGATACACCCGCGCCTCCCACGGCCGGAGGACGAACGACTCGACGTTCGTCTCCGCGTCGCCGTAGTTGCCGACGAGGAGTTCGACGGTCGCGCCGTCGACGTCGATCCGGTCAGGCAGTTCGAACGGCGTCTCCTCGCCCGAGAAGTTGAGCGTCACGAGCAGTCGCTCGTCGCCGAGGGTCCGGACGTACGCCCAGATCTCCTCGTGTTCCGGCAGGAGGAGGTCGTAGTCGCCGTAGACGATCACGTCGTGCTCCTTCCGGAGGTCGATCAGGTCGCGGTAGTAGTGCCACACCGAGTCCTCGTCGGCGCGGGCGGCCTCGACGTTGATCTCCCGGCAGTTCGGGTTCGCCTTGATCCACGGTTCGCCGTCGGTGAACCCGGCGCGTTCGCCGTCGGTCCACTGCATCGGCGTTCGGGCGTTGTCGCGGCTGTTGGCCCACAGGCCCTCCTTCACCTCCTCGAAGCTCTCTATCTCGCCGCCGTCGAGGGCGCTTCGGACGGGGTTGAGCGTCTCCACGTCGCGGTACTCGTCGAGGCTCTCGAAGCGGCAGTTCGTCATCCCGAGCTCCTCGCCCTGGTAGACGTACGGCGTCCCCCGCAGCGTGTGCAGGAGCGTCCCGAGGAGCTTCGCGGACTCGCGGCGGTACTCGCCGTCGTCGCCGAACCGCGAGACCATCCGCGGCTGGTCGTGGTTGTTCAGATAGAGGCTGTTCCAGCCGTCGTCGGACAGGCCGTACTGCCACTTCGAGAAGACGCCCTTCAGGTCGGTCAGGTTCCAGTCGGCGACGTCCCAGAACCGCTCGCCGCGGTCGAGCAGCACGTGCTCGAAGTGAAACAGCATGCTCAGGCCGTCGCCGTCCTCGCCGACGTAGGCCGTCGCCTCCTCCATGGACATGCCGGAGCCGATCATCTCCCCGACCGTGAGCAGGTCGCGCCCCGCGAGGACGCGGTCGTTCATCTCCCGCACGTACTCGTGGATGCGCGGGCCGTCGATCGTCGCGCCGAGGTCCGACTCGTTCGTCGGCGGGTCGTTCGCGGCGACGCTCGGCGGCTTCGAGACGAGGTTGATGACGTCCATGCGGAAGCCGTCGATGCCCTTCTCCAGCCACCACTCCATCATCTCGAACACGTCGTCCCGGACGTCCGGGTTCTCCCAGTTCAGGTCCGGCTGTTTCACGTCGAAGAGGTGGAGGTACCACTCGCCGGTCCGCTCGTCGTACTCCCACGCCGGCCCGCCGAAGAAGGACTCCCACTCGTTCGGCGGGGCCTCCCCTTCGGGGCCCTTGTGGCCGGTCCAGCCGTCCACGTCCGTCCGCCCTCGGCGCCAGACGTAGTAGTCGCGGTACTCGTTTTCCTTCGACTCGCGCGACCTTCGGAACCACTCGTGCTCGTCGGAGGTGTGGTTGACGACGAGGTCCATGATGAGTTTGATGTCGCGCTCGTGCAATCCGGCCAACAGCTCCTCCCAGTCGGCCATCGTCCCGAACTCGTCCATGATGGCGCGGTAGTCGGCGATGTCGTAGCCGTTGTCCGCGTTCGGCGACTCGTAGACGGGGTTGAGCCACACGACGTCGACCCCGAGGTCTGCGAGGTAATCGAGCTTCTCGATTATTCCCGGAATGTCGCCGACGCCGTCGCCGTCGCTGTCGTTGAAGCTTCGCGGATAAATCTGGTAGACGACCGCTTCCTTCCACCAGGCCCGGTCGATTTCGTCCTCGGCGTGACTGGTCATCCGTTTCGACGCTCTCGCCCCTCGCATTTATCGATTTGGCAGCGGGGCCGTCCGCCCCCGCGTCGATCCACGCGTACTTTTGTACGATGCCTCCGTAGCCGCTCGCATGAGCGACCACCAGAGCGCGCCGAGCGAACGTCGCGACGCGGAAGAGGAGGGGTTCGAACACCAGGAGGCCGAGGACACGACGGCGGGCGAGCGGTCGACCGCCCCCCAGAGCGCCTTCGCGGTGCAGCAGGTCGCGATCGGGTTCGCCGTGTTGTTCGTCGGTCTCGTCGTCACGTTCGGGATCCCGCTCGCGTTGGCCTAGAGCGGATTCGCTTTCGCAGTCGAGCGTCCCCGCCGACCCCGTCAGTCCAACTCCCGCGCGATGACGTCCCGAAGCTCGGCGATCCCTTCGGCGTCGTACGCGAGATCCTCCTCGCCCACGCGCAGCGACAGCGCACCGTCGGCCGTCGCCGCGCCGAGTTCGATCACGGACGCCACGTCCGCGAAGCGCTCGCGAACCGCGTCGGAAGCGGTCGTCTCGACGATCGCCCGACCCGGCGTCTCGTCGAACAGCGCGACGGCGTCCTCGACGGCGACGGACGCGCCCGTCGTTTCGGTCACCATCTCCGCGAGCGCGACCGCGAGACCGCCGTGGCTCACGTCGTGAACCGCGAGCGTCGAACCGAAGTTGGCGACGTCCGCGAGCGCGGCGACGACCTCATCGGGGTTCTCGGCGAGCGAGGGGAACCGATCGCTCCCGCCCATCCGCGCGAGGTACTCGGATCCGCCGAGCGTCCCGCCGGCGGTCCCGACGAGGAGCAGCGTTCCCTCGCCCGACAGCGCGGCGGGCGGCGCGGAGTGGCCCGCTTTCGTCCCGACCATCGCGAGCGTCGGCGTCGGCGGGATGGGGCCGGAGACGGAGTCGTTGTACAGGGAGACGTTGCCGCCGACGACGGGCGTCTCCAGGGCCTCGCACATGTCGGCGAGGCCGTCGACGATCCCCTCGAAGCCGCCGTACACGTCCGGCTTCTCCGGGTTGCCGCCGTTGAGACAGTCCACGGCGGCGAGCGGGGTCGCGCCCTTCGCCGCGAGGTTCGTCGCGTTCTCCAGCGCGACGGCGCGCGCGCCGTCGTACGGCGCGACGCTCGTCCAGTTCGGATTCGCGCCCGAGGAGATCGCGAGCCCCGTTCCGACCTCCTCGATCGCCAGTATCGCCGCGTCGTCGCCCGGCCGCACGGCCGTTCGAAGGCCGACCTCGTGGTCGTACTGACGGTAGACCCACCGCTTGCTCGCGGCGTTCGGACTGCCGACCACCGCCTCGAACGCCTCCGTCGGATCGGCGTCCGGGAGGTCGCGCGCGGCCGTCTCGGGTTCGACGGCGTCGAGGTCGTTCATCGGCGCGCCGTCGGCGAGGAACGACGGCGGCGCGTCGACGACGACCTCGCGATCTCGCGGGTCGCCGTCCTCACCGTTCCGCGCCTCGCTCCCCGCGAACGTGCAGACGTAGTTGCCCTCCGTCACCTCGCCGATGACCGAGCAGCCGAGGTCGAAGCGCTCCGCGATCTCCGCGACGCGCGCCGCGTCCTCGGGGCGGACCTCGTAGCACATCCGCTCTTGCGACTCGGCGAGGAGGATCTCGACGGCGTTCATGTTCGGCTCGCGCTGGTGGACGCGGTCGAGGTCGATCCGCGCCCCGAAGCCCCCCTTCGCGACGAGTTCGCTCGACGCGCCGCCGAGACCCGCCGCCCCGAGGTCGCGAGCCGACAGGATCAGCCCCTCGTCGATCAGCGCCTCGTTGGCCTCGATGAGCAGCTTCTCGGCGTACGGGTCGCCGACCTGGACCGCCGGCCGGTCCGCCGTCTCCGCGTCCTCCGCGAGGTCCTCGCTGGCGAAGCTCGCGCCGCCGAGGCCGTCCCGTCCGGTCGCGTTGCCGACGAGCACGAGCTTGTTGCCCGCCGCCTGCGCCTCCGCGGTGACGAGCCGATCCGCGGCGACGAGGCCGACGCAGGCGACGTTGACGAGGGGGTTGCCGACGTAGCCTTCGTGGAAGTCGACGCTCCCGGCGACCGTCGGCACGCCGATGCAGTTTCCGTAGTGGCTGATCCCCTCGACGACGCCCTCGAAGAGGTACCGGGAGTGCTCGCGGTCGAAGGGTCCGAAGTACAGCGAGTCCGCGAGGGCGATCGGGTACGCGCCCATCGACAGCGTGTCGCGGACGATGCCGCCCACGCCCGTCGCGGCCCCGTCGAAGGGGTCGACGTACGAGGGGTGGTTGTGGCTCTCGATGCCGAGTGTGACGTAAATCTCGCCGTCGGCGGTCTCGCCGTGCGACGGAAGGGCGACCACGGCCGCGTCGTCGCCGGGACCGACGACGACCCGTTCGCCCTCCGATTCGAAGGCCGAAAGCAGCGGTCGGGACGACCGATAGGCGCAGTGTTCGCTCCACAGGTTCTCGAACAGCGCGGTTTCGGCGGGCGTCGGCTCCCGTCCGAGTTCCGCGGCGATGAGGTCGTAGTCCGCGTCGGGGAGGCTCATCCACTTACTTGTTCATAACGACCCGATTAATCTCTTTTCATATGCACGCACGTGCATGAACGATCGCAGCGCGCCCGGTAATTCCGGTAATTCTTTAGACGCCGATCGTCTCACACCGACCAATGGACGAAGCACGCATCTGGGGGATCATCGGGATTCTGCTCGCGATCGGCGGGCTGGTAGTGATCGGACCGGAGTTCGTCGCGGAGTTGCAACACAGCGGCGTCACAGAGCCGATCGTGCTCTACGGAATCGGCGTCGCGGTCGCGGTCGCGCTCACCGTGTTCATCATCCTTCCGAGCCTGGTGTCGAGCAGGTGACGTTCGACCGGGTCGTCCCTCCGCGGGACGATCGGATCGGGTAGCTTTTTTACGGACCGAGACAACGGCCAGCCGTGCTATCGGTCGAGTTGCATGCGCATTCGGCGCTGTCCTACGACGGGCGTGACCCGGTGGAACTGCTGCTCGAGCAAGCGGCGGCCGTCGGACTCGACGCCCTCGCCGTCACGGACCACGACGAGATCGACGCGAGCCTCGAAGCCGCCGACCGCGCGTCCGAGTACGGGCTGGTCGGTATCCCGGGCGTCGAAGTGACGAGCGCCGCCGGACACGTGCTCGCGTTCGGCGTCGACGAACTCGTCTCCGCGGGACTCTCGTTCGACGAGACGCTCGACCGTATCAGAGAGCAGGGCGGTATCGCCGTCGTCCCGCACCCGTTCCAAAAGTCGAGACACGGCGTCGCCCCGCACGTCTCCCGCGACCAGTTGGCGAGCGCGGACGCCGTCGAGGTGTACAACTCTCGGCTCCTGACGGGGCGGGCGAACCGCCGGGCCGAGCGATTCGCCGTCGCTCACGACGTGCCGATGACCGCCGGCAGCGACGCCCACATCGGCGAGATGATCGGTCAGGCCGTCACGGAGGTCGCCGCCGACGAACGTTCCGTCGACGACATCCTCGACGCTATCGCCGCGGGGCGGACGAGCGTCGTCGGCTCCCGCACCCCGTGGCACATCAGCTTTCGACAGGCCGCCGGGGGGGCGAAGCGCCGCCTAAAGCGCGGCTTCGCGCAGTACCTGTGACGACCGATCCGACGCTCCGCGGGGCGTCCGCCGAACTCGTCCGCGACGCGCTCGCCCGACGCGAGCCGTTCCCCGGGACCGCGGGCTTCGCCGGCCGTCTCGACGGTCGCCTCCTTCGAGACGTGCTCGGGCGACGAACCCTGTTCTCCGAAGCGGACGATCCGAGTCGCTGGAGCTTCGATCGCGCGGATCTGGACGATCCGGCGGCCGTCCCCGCCGGTTACGCCCGGGATCCTCGCGGGGACGAAAAGCTCTGGACCCTTCCGACTCCGGCGGCGGCGTCGCCGGACGACGCGCAAACCGCCGTCGACTGGGCGGTCCGGACGAGCGTACGGAAGGTCGACGCCGACGGCCTCGCGGTCGCCTTCTCCGGCGGCGTCGACTCGGCGCTCGTCGCGGCCGGCGTGGCGGACGCGCCGTGCTACGTCGCCGGGTTCCCCGAGTCGCACGACGTCGACGCCGCGCGCTCGGCGGCCGAGGCGATGGGGCGCGACCTCCGGGTCGTCACGCTGACCCACGCGGATCTCGAACGGGCGATCCCAGAGATCGTTCGAGCGACCGGTCGGACGAACGCGATGGACGTGAGCATCGCGCTCCCGCTGTATCTCGTGGCCGAGCGCGTCGCGGCCGACGGCTTCGATCGTCTCGCGGTCGGCCAGGGGGCCGACGAGCTATTCGGCGGGTACGCGAAGGTCGCCAACGCCCCCGACGACCCACGCGTCGAGGCGGGGACGGTTCGCGGCGCGACGCGCGAGGTGATCGCGACGCTCCCCGAGCAACTGGAGCGCGACGTGCTCGCGCTCCGCGCGGCGGGCGTCGAACCGGTCGCGCCGCTCTTGCACGACCGGGTCGTCGAAACCGCGCTCCGTGTACCGGAGTCGCTCCTCGTCGCGGACGGGGTGCGAAAAGTCGCGCTCCGGCGGGCGGCGGCGGGGCTACTCCCCGAACCCGTCGCGAGGGCGGACAAGAAGGCGGTCCAGTACGGGAGCCTCGTCTCGCGCGAACTGGATCGGCTGGCCCGACGGGCGGGCTTCAAGCGCCGGATGGACGATCACGTCGGGCGGTACGTCCGATCGCTGGTCGGTGCGGGCTCTCAACGTGGCTAACAGGCGACGCGGGCGAATCGCGAAACGGCTCGTCGCGCTCTCGCGGACCGTTTCGCGGCGATTTCTCAGATCATATCGGCGCTGGCCTCGTCATCGGATATGAACGTTCGTCGTGTCGTCGCGGTCCCCGAGGAGCGGAAACGGCCTGCGTAGTGGATGTAAGATATATAGATAGATCTCCAGACATATCTCTGGATAACTGAACGGATTGGAAGCCGCCTGCGCGCCCTCCGTCACCGCGTTCGCCGCTCCGCCGCGGCGACGTCGATCGCCTCCCTCCCCAGTTCCGCCACGTCCGCGTCGAGGCCGCGATCGCGGAGGTCCGCGGCGGTGTACCACTCCCACGCGTCGGGGTCCTCCTCACCGTCGTCGGGGTCGATCTCGCGACTCTCGACGGTCGCGTAGTAGATGTGGTCGATGTGCTGGTGTCCCACCGCGCCGTCGTGGACGTTGATGTCTTCGAGGAGGAGGTGCCGCGGCCGCGGGATCGTCCGCGCGGTCGGCGAACTGACGTCCGGCTGATCGACGAGCAGGGTCGGCTCTAACCCCGTCTCCTCCCTGGCCTCGCGCAACGCGGCCTCGTGGGGGAGCTCGTCGCGGTCGACGTGGCCGCCGGGCGGCAGGCGGATGCCGAGCCGACCGTGCTCGTGTAAGGCCGTCGCGCCGTCGTTGACGACGTAGACGGTCGCCGTGAAGTGACGGGTCGTCTCCATGTGGACGACGGTGACGGGGCGGGGGCTTCGACGTTACGAAACGCCGTCGACGGAGGAGCGACGAGAGAAGAGAGCGGTGCCGAAGACCGATCAGCGAGCGCGACTTACGCCAATCCGGCCCGCTCTTCGGCTTCGAGGAGTTCGTGGTACCGGTTTCGGATGGTGACTTCGCTGATGCTCGCGACGTCGCTCACCTCGCTCTGGGTCACCTTCTCGTTGGTGAGCAGCGCCGCCGCGTAGACGGCGGCCGCCGCGAGCCCCACCGGGCTCTTCCCGCTGTGGATCCCAGCCTCCTTCGCGCCCTTGAGGAGCCGTCGGGCGCGGCGTTCGGCCTCGTCGGAGAGGTCGAGGTCCGACGCGAACCGCGGGACGTACTGCTCGGGGTCCGCGGGCTGGATCTCCAGATTCAGTTCGCGCACCACGTAGCGGTAGGTGCGGGCGATCTCGTCCTTTTCGACGCGGGAGACGCTGGCGATTTCGTCGAGGCTGCGGGGCGTGCCGGCCTGTCGCGCGGCGGCGTACAGCGCGCTGGTGGCGACGCCCTCGATCGAGCGCCCCGGCAGGAGGTCCTCGCTCAGCGCGCGGCGGTAGATGACGCTTGCGGTCTCGCGGACGTTCTCGGGCAGCCCGAGCGCGCTCGCCATCCGGTCGATCTCCCCCAGCGCCTGCTTCAAGTTCCGCTCCTTCGAGTCGCGCGTGCGGAACCGCTCGTTCCACGTCCGAAGCCGCTGCATCTTCTCGCGCTGACGCGAGGACAGCGACCGCCCGTAGGCGTCCTTGTCCTGCCAGCCGATGTTGGTCGACAGACCCTTGTCGTGCATCATCTGCGTCGTCGGCGCGCCGACGCGGGACTTTTGATCCTTTTCCGCCGCGTCGAAGGCGCGCCACTCTGGGCCGCGGTCGACCGAGTCCTCCTCGACGACGAGCCCGCAGTCGGTGCAGACGGTTTCGCCGTGCTCCGTGTCCGTCGCGAGCCGACCGCCGCACTCCGGACAACGGAGCTCACGCTCGTCTTCGTCCGCGTTCGGACGCTCGCGCTCGCTCTCGGTCGTGCGTCTTCGGACGCTCTCTGTCATGTGTTTGAATGGTGGGCGAGAATACTCTCTGGTGGGCGGTACGGGTCTTTCTACAGCCCGAATCGTCTTAAATCTGGTGTCCGGACCACGGCGAGAATACGGTGAAAAACGGTGAACGAACGGCGTAGACGGCGGACGAGCGTCGTCCGAGACCGCACCGAAACCCTTACTCCCGATCCGGGGCACGCTCGAAGTATGAGCGACTCGCCCGTAGACGCAGCGGAGGTGCGCCACGTCGCGGAGCTGGCGCGGGTGGATCTCGACGCCGAGGAGGTCGAAGCGTTCGCCGCGCAGTTCGCCGACATCCTCGCGTACTTCGACGCGCTGGACGAGGTACCGGAGGTCGAGGGTTCGTCCGACCTCGTGAACGTCATGCGGCCGGACGATCCCCGAGAGTGCCTGTCGCAGGAGGAGGCGCTCGCGAACGCGCCCGAGACGGAGGAGGGGTACTTCAAGGGGCCGCGGGTGTCCTGAGATGTCGGACCTGAACGCGTTCGTAACCCGCGAGACGGTCGAGAGCGACGCCGAGGGGCCGCTTTCGGGAAAGAGCGTCGCCGTCAAGGACAACCTAAGCACCGAGGGGCTCCGGACGACGTGCGGCTCCGCGATGCTCGAAGACTACGTCCCCCCGTACGACGCGACGGTCGTCGCGCGGATCAAGGACGCCGGCGCGACGATCGTCGGCAAGACCAACATGGACGAGTTCGGGATGGGCGGCACGACCGAGACGTCCGCGTACGGGCCGACGCGGAACCCGGCGGACCAATCGCGCGTCCCCGGCGGCTCCTCCGGCGGGAGCGCCGCAGCCGTCGCGGCCGGCGAGGCCGACCTCGCGCTCGGCACCGACACGGGCGGATCGGTCCGCAACCCCGCCGCCTTCTGCGGCGTCGTCGGAATCAAGCCGACCTACGGTCTCGTCTCCCGGTACGGGCTGGTCGCCTACGCCAACAGTCTCGAACAGGTCGGCACGCTCGCGCCGACCGTCCACGAGGCCGCCGAGCTGCTCGACGTGATCGCGGGACCGGACGAGCGCGACTCGACGACCCGCGACCCCGGCGCGGACGCGGAGTGCGCGAGCGCCGCCGACGGCGACGTGGAGGGGATGACCGTCGGCGTCGTCTCCGACCTCATCGAGGGCGCGGACGAGCGCGTCGTGGAGACGTTCCGCGACGCCGTCTCCGACCTCGAATCGGAGGGCGCGACGATCACCGAGGTGAGCCTCGAATCGCTCGAACACGCGGTGCAGGCGTACTACGTCATCGCGATGTCCGAGGCGTCCTCGAACCTCGCGCGCTACGACGGCGTCCGGTACGGCGTTTCCGCGAACGACGCGAGCGGCGAGGGTTCGCCGGACGCGGGCCGGGGGGGCAACTGGAACGACGCGTTCGCGCGGGTGCGAGAGAAGGGCTTCGGCCCCGAGGTGAAACGGCGGATCCTGCTCGGCACGTACGCGCTCTCGGCGGGGTATCACGACAAGTACTACAAGAAGGCGCAGGACGCCCGGGCGTGGATCGCGCGGGACTTCGACCGGGCGCTGTCGGAGGCGGACGTGCTCGCGTCGCCGACGATGCCCGTCCTCCCGCCGAAGCTCGGCGAGAGCCTCGCGGATCCCCTGCAGCTGTACCTCATCGACGCGAACACCGTCCCGGTGAACCTCGCGAACCTCCCAGCGATCTCCGTTCCGGCGGGCGAGGCCGACGGCCTTCCGGTCGGCCTCCAGCTCATCGGACCGGCGTTCGGCGAGCGCGAGATCGTCAGGGCGGCGAGCGCGGTCGAGTAGTCGGACGGGGACCGCGCGGGCGAGAACGAAGTGAAAAGGTTTTGAATCCCACCGGTCGCACATCGGCTGGAGATGTACATCGTCATCGTCGGCGCGGGCAACATCGGCGGTCCGCTGATCGAGATCGCGACCGCCGGCGGAAACGAGGTCGTCGTCATCGAGCGCGACGAGCGCAAGGCGGAACGGGCGGCCGCGGACTACGACTGCCTCGTCCTCAACGACGACGCGACGGTGAAGGACACGCTCGTCGACGCCGGCGCGGAGCGCGCCGACGCGCTCATCTCGACGACCGATCAGGACGCGACGAACATCATGGTCTGTCTCCTCGGAAGGGAACTTGACGTCCCCGACATCGTCACCGTGGTGCACAACCCCGAGCACATGGGGCTGTTCAAGCGCATCGGGGTGAACACGATGGAGAACCCCCAGCGGCTCATCGCGGAGTACCTCTACCGCGCGGTGAAGCGCCCCTCCATCGTCGACTACATGCGGATCGGCGAGCACGCCGAGGTGTTCGAGATCCGCGTCGGCGACGACGCGCCGATCGTCGGGATGACGATCCAGGAGGCCGCGAACGAGGATCTGTTCGGCGATCGGATCCTGATCGTCGCCGTCGAGCGGGAGGGAGAGACGGACCCGATCATGCCGCGCGGCAACACCGAGATCCACGCGGGCGACCTCCTCACCGTCTACTCCGAGGAGGGGGCGACCCCGGCGGTGACGGACGTCTTCGGGCACTTCGAGGACCACAGCCAGACGCAGGAATCGGGCTGACATGCCGCAACGCAGATCGCGCCGTCGGACCGTCGCGGGCGTGCCCGCGGACCTCGCCACGATCGCGCGGGACGTCGGGTCGCTGCTCGTGATGCAGGCGACGCTCATGACAGTCACCGTCGGGGTCGCCGCCGCGTTCGGCGAGTGGTACGCGGCGCTCGCGTTCCTGCTCTCCGGCGGCGCGACGGCCGCGATCGGCTTCGGCGCGCGACGCGCCTTCGAGGCGGCTCCGAATCCCGGGGCGAAACACGGGATGATCATCGCCGCGGCGGGATGGTTCTCGACCGCCGTCTTCGGGGCGATCCCGTTCGTCCTGACGGCGTACTTCACGCCGGTTGGCGTGATGGACACCTACGTCCCCGCGGGCGCGGCGTACGAACCGATCGCGGTGGGTGCCGGGACGACGCGGTCGAGCCTCGCGTACTTTCGGAGCCCGCTGCACGCCTTCTTCGAGAGCATGAGCGGGTGGACCGGAAGCGGGCTGACGATGGCGATCCACGAACCGTCGCTCCCGCGGACGATCCAGTGGTGGCGCTCTCTCATCCAGTGGGTCGGCGGCGTCGGGGTGATCGTCCTCACCGTCTCGATCCTCGCCCGCCCCGGAAGCGGGAGCTACGCGCTCTACCGGGGCGAGGCGCGCGAGGAGAAGATCCACCCGAGCGTCGTCTCGACCGTCCGCACCGTCTGGAAGATCTTCGTCCTCTACACGATCGCCTCGGTGCTCGCGCTCTTCGCCGCGATCAGGACGAGCGATTACGGGTCGCAGCTGCCCCTCTGGGAGGCGGGCTGGCAGGCGCTCAACCACGCGATGACGGGGCTCTCGACCGGCGGGTTCAGCGTCACGGACAACTCGATCGAGACCTACGATTCGCCGCTCATCGAGACGGTGCTCCTGCCGATCATGACGCTGGGCGCCATCGCCTTTCCGATCCACTACGTGATCCTCCGCGACCGGGACCTCCGGCCGCTCGTCACCGACCTCCAGACGCGCTGGCTGTTCGTCCTCTTCGGCGTCGGCGTCCTCCTCCTGTCGGTCCAGAACGTCGCCGCGCTCTCGTCCACCCGGGCGGCGTTCACCGGCACGGCGGACTGGCTGGGGCTGCCGTCGCTCGGGCTCTTCACCGTCGCGCAGGCGGACGCGATCCGCGACTCCGTCTTCCAGTTCGTCAGCGCGCTCACCTGCACCGGCTTTCAGTCCTCGCCCGTCGGCGACTGGAGCGCGGGCGGGAAGCTCATCGTCTCGGGCGCGATGGTGCTCGGCGGCGCGGCGGGGAGCACCGTCGGCGGCATCAAGATCATCCGCGGGTACACCATCGGACGCGGCATCAAGTGGCAGTTCTCCCGGGTGTTCCTCCCGGCGAGCGCGGTCGTGACCGCGAAGATCGACGGCCGGGTGCTCGATCGCGGGGAGATGGAACGCGAGTTCAGCGAGGCGGCCATCGTGACCCTCCTCTGGGTACTCGTGCTCGTCGCCACCAGCGTGATCCTCGTCAACGTCGCCGGCGCGGAGTTCGGGTACGCGGACGCCCTCTTCGAGGTCGCGAGCGCGCAGGGGAACGTCGGCCTCTCCACGGGGATCACCGGGCCGACGATGAACCCGCTCGCCGAGGCGATGCTCGTGTTGAACATGTGGATTGGCCGACTGGAGATCATCCCCGTGCTCGTGTTCCTCCGCTCCGCGCTGTACGGGCTGGAACCGTGAGATGGGGTCTCTCACCGCCGCCAGTACTCGGGCGTGAGAAGCACCAGTATCGGCAGGATCTCCAGCCGTCCGACCCACATCAGGACGACCATGAACAGCTTGCCGGTGCTCGAAAATTCGATGTAGCTACCCATCGGGCCGACGACGCCGAACCCGGGGCCGACGTTGCCGAGCGTAGCCGCGACGGCGCTCATCGACTCCAGCACGGAGATCTCGTAGCCGATGCGCCCCGAATCGAAGAACAGCAGCCCCGTCGAGACGAAAAACAGCACGAGGTACAGGACCGTGAAGACGTAGATCCCGCGGATCGCGCGCTCGTCGAGCGCGCGGCCGCCGAGCCGGACCGGCCGGACGGCTTTGGGGTGTGCGGTCGTGTACAGCTCCCGGCGGATCGATTTCAGGATCACGTACCAGCGGACCACCTTGATCGCCCCGCCGGTCGATCCGGCGGAGCCGCCGATGAACATGGCGAAGAGCAGGACGTACTGCGCGGGTGGGCTCCACGCGTCGAAATCGAGGCTGGCGTATCCGGTCGTCGTCATGATCGAGACCACCTGAAAGGTCGCGTGCCGGAGGGACGGCTCGACCTCCGTGACGATGGCGCTCCGGGCGTCCGCGAGGTACGCCGCGTCGAACGTCCGACCCGCCGGCGCGGCGGTCACGAATCCGGCGCCCGTAAACAGCAAGAGGGCGACGACGGCGGTGAGCGCGGCGAGCGCGCCGAGGTAGAACCGGAACTCGGAGTCGTCCGTCAGCCGCTTCGGGTCGCCGGTGAGCCCGCGCCAGATGAGCGCGAAGTTCGTCCCGGCGACGATCATGAAGGGAACGATGATCCACTGGGCCGCCGCCGAGAACGCCTCGATGCTGCGCGCCTCCGGCGAGAACCCGCCGGTCGGCATCGTCGTCAGCCCGTGCGCCACGGCGTTGTAGAGCGTCATGTTCGCGTCGACGCCGGCGACGAACAGCCCGTACAGGAGCAGGATCTCGAGCGCGGTGAACCCGAGGTAGGCGACCCAGAGCGCCCGCGCGGTCTCCGCGATCCGCGGCGTGAGCTTCTCGATGCCGGGGCCCGGCGCCTCGGCGTCCATGAGCTGTGCGCCCCCGACCGACAGTTCCGGGAGGATAGCGACCGCGAGGACGACGATGCCCATCCCCCCGAGCCACTGGGTGAGCTGTCGCCAGATCATGATCGCGTAGCCGTGCTTCTCGACGCTGATCTCGCCGAGGACCGTCGCCCCGGTGGTGGTGAAACCGCTCGTGCTCTCGAAGACGGCGTTGACGGGGTTTCCGAGCGTCGAGGTCGGGGCGATCGGCTCCGTCGCGAACGGCACGCCGTGGGCGGCGACGAGGTACGGGAGAGCGCCGACGGCGGCCACCGCGAGCCACGTGAGGCCGACCATCAGAAAGCCCTCGCGCGGGCCGAGGTCGGGGTCGGGGCGGAGCCGTTCGAACCCGACGCCGACGGCGACCGTGACGAGCATCGTCGCGAGAAAGGGGACGACCGTCTCGCCGTACGCGAGCGCGACGCCGACGGGGAGGAGGAGGGGGACGGCGAGGTACTTCAGGACCGTTCCGACGAGACTGAGGCTGGCTCTGTAATCGACGCGCAGCTTCACGGGGCGACACGCTCCTGGAACGTCACATCCGGGAGTCTTCCGTCGGCGGTATTAATGTACTGAACCGACGACCGGGCGTCGGTCGCACGGTCTCCGAACCTACAGCGCCGAGGCGACCTCGTCTGCGACCGCCGTGTCGGCGAACACGACGACGTGGTCGCCGACTTCGACGACCGTGTCACCGCGGGGGGTGATGAGGTCGCGGTCGCGCGTGATCGCGCCGATGACGACCCCCTGTGGCAGCGACGCGACGGATTCGCGGATCGGGTGCCCGACGAGGGCGCTCTCGTCGTCGACTTCGATCTCGAGCACCTCGGCCCGGTCGTTTTCGATCAGGGCGACGTTCTCCGCGCCGCCCGCGTGGGTAAAGCGCGTGATCTCCTCCGCGACCACCTCGCGCGGGCTGATCCCGACGTTGACGCCGACCGCCTCGAACAGTTCGACGTAGGCCGTCGTGTCGATGACGGCGACGGTCCGCTCGACGCCGAGGCGACTGGCCAGGAGGGAGACGAGGAGGTTCTTCTCGTCGGAGTCGAGCGCCGAGACGAGCAGATCCGCCTCGCCGACGTGCTCGCGTTCGAGGAAGGCGATGTCGGTGGCGTCGCTCTCCATGACGACGGTGCCGGGCAGCTCCTCCGCGAGTTCGCGGGCGCGATCGTGGTCCTGCTCGATGAGCCGCGGGTGGAAGTCGCGCTCTTCGAGCAGTCGAGCGACGTGGTAGCCGATCTCGCTCCCGCCGACGACGACGACCTCCTCGGCCGTTCCGGGCGACTCCTCGGGGGCGACGGTTCGCGCGAACTCCTGAACGCTGTTGGGGCTGCCGATGACGACGACGCGGTCGCCGGGGCGGATCACCGTCTCGCCGCGGGGGATCTCGACCTCGCCGTCGCGGAGTACGGCGGCGAACGTCAGCGAGTCGAAGCGGTCGGCCTCCCGGACGGTCTGATCCGCGACCGGGCTCTCCGCCGCGATCTCGAACTCCGCCATCTGGACCTGCCCGCCGGCGAACGGGTCCACGTCGCGCGCGGCGGGAAGACCGACGACCCGGACGATCGCCTCCGCGGTGAGCAGGTTCGTACACACCATGAAGTCGATGCCGAACGCCTTCTCGGACCGTTCCCACGTCCGGAGGTACTCGGTGTTCTTGATCCGGGCGATCGTGAACGCGTCGCTCACCGCCTTCGCCGTCGAGCAGGCGACGATGTTCGTCTCGTCGTCGTCCGTGCTGGCGATGACCATGTCGGCTCGGTCGACGCCGGCGTCCTCGAGCGTCGAAAGCGAGGTCCCGTCACCCTCCACCGCGAGCACGTCGAGCGAATACGTCAGCTCCTCGACGCGGTCCGAGTTGCGCTCGACGACGACCACCTCGTGACCGCCGTCGAGATCGTCCGCGATGCTCTCGCCGACCTGCCCCGCGCCGATGATTATCACGCGCATTGGACGGCGGATCCTCCGTGCATACCCCCGCCTCGGAGCGGCGGCTGTATCACTATTTCCCTTCGACGACGGCCGCGAATCGGCCGCGAGCGTACCCGCGAGAACGGCCGCGGACACGTCCCCGGGAACCGGCCGCCAGCGCGCCCGCCGGAGCGATCCGGACGGAGGTTTATACGCGATGACGAGCCCACTTTCCGCCGTGCGTTAACCCGTCGACGCGGGGGGTTTCGCGGTCGCACGGCGCACCCCCCTCGCGAGTGATCCGCGCGCCGTCTGTTCGCCACCAACGCGCCAACGGCGTGACGACTCGGCTATCGCCGAACGCGGATGCGCGCTCAGACGCTCGTCGGCCGATTGCGCACCGTCAACTCGACGTCGCGTTCCCTCCCCTCGATGTCGGCGACGATGCGCTCGACGACGCGCTCCGCCTCCTTCAGGACGAGCGGCTTGATCTTCCCGATCACCCAGTCGAAGGAGACGAGCGGGGGCAGATCCAGCGCGCCGTCGCGGGCGGTGTCGGCGTCGAACTCGATCTCGAAGTGAACGCGGCACGCGGCGTCGGCGTCGGGGGGCGCGTCGGCGGGAAATTCGTCGAGCGGTTCGACCCGCCAACGCCCGTGCGCGTGGATGTCCTTCACGAGCCGCCAGTCGATCCGCGCCGGCGGGTCGAGGTCGGTCACCTCGGAGTGGGCGGTGTAGGTCAGCTTCCACCACGCGAAACGCAGCGCGTACCGCGTCCCCGACGAACCGTCGCCGTCGCTCCTGACCTCTTCGAGGTGTTTCGAGTAGTTCGCATAGCGCGGGAAGTCGACGAGAAAGTCGTACACCTCGTCGGGGGGTAGATAGACGACGGTCGAAACGGCGATTTCGTCCACGGGGGCCGTTCGGGGTCCACCGTCTAAGGTTTGTGGGCGGCCGACGACGCCCGGATGGTCGGCTCGCCGAGCAATCGACGCATTTATGGGTTTTAGGCGAACCTAAACAGGTAATGCGACGACGTGAACTACTCGGCGTCGGCGCGGGTGCACTGACGACGGCGCTCGCGGGCTGCACCGACGCGTTCGGCGACTCCGGAAACGGCGGATCGAACGGCGACGGGAACCAGTCGGACGGCGACGGCTCGTCCGACGGCGAGTCGTACACGGTGAGTATGGTCCCCGTCGGCGAGGTCGAGTTCGACGGCGTCCCGGAGCGGTGGGTCGCCTACGAGACCGGCTACGGCGAGATGGGCATCGCGCTCGGTCAGGTCGACGGATTGGCCGCGGTCGGCGAAAAGGACCGCTTTTACACCCACTACTTCGACGAACTCGACGGCGTCGACGTCGACCTCGGCTCGATGACGGAGCTGATCAACGACAGCTTCCAGATCGACAAGGAGCTGTTCTACGAGATCGACGCCGACGTCCACGTCATCGATCCGAACTGGATCGTCGACGGGTCGTCTTTCGGACTCGAACAGGAGGACGTGGACGAAATCGCCGAGGGCGTCGCTCCGTTCATCGGCAACACCATCTTCCGCCGGACGGACGACTGGCACGACTACGAGTACTACTCGATGTACGAGGCGTTCGAGAAGGTCGCGCAGGTGTTCCAGCAGCAGGAACGCTACGAGGCGTTCAAATCGATCCACGACGACTACGTCGAGGAGGTGCAGTCGAAGCTTCCGGACGAGCGGCCGGCCGCGCTGCTCACCTACGGAGACGGCGACCAACCCGAAGAGTTCTCGCCGTACCGGGTGACCGACAAAGGGACCGACAACAAGCACCTCCACGACCTCGGCATCGAGGACGCGCTCACGGGGACGGGAATCAGCGGGCTGTCGACCACCGACCGCGGAACCATCGACTACGAAGCGATGCTCGAAGTGGACCCGGACGTGATCCTCGTGCGCGGCCACGAGACCAAGACCGCGGAGGAGTTCCAGAACACGGTCGTCGCGTTCATGAAGGACCACGACGTCGCGAGCGAGCTCGCGGCGGTGCAAAACGACATGGTGTTCCGCGGCGGCCCGATCTACCAGGGACCGATTCAGCACCTCTTCGTCCTCGAACGGACCGCGAAGGACCTCTTCCCGGACGCGTTCGAGGGTGAACTGTTCGATCGGAACGAGGTCGCGAACGTTATCACCGGTCAGGACTGACGATCGACGGGAGACGCTGGGGTCGCCCGCCGCCGAGGATACGATCCCCGGCCTTCTCCTCCTCGGATCTTCTCGAACCGAAGCCCTTTTGCGGAATTAGGTGAACCTAAAATTCATGGGCGCAGAACGGCGGCGACGGAGGTCGCGCGGCTGTCGTCGGGGGGGACGATAGCCGTGTCGAACGACGCGGGGACGAGCGCGGCGGTCGAAACGCGTTCCGGGAGGCGGTTCGCTTGGCTCGACGGCTCTCTCGTCTCGCTCGCGCTGGGCAGCAGCCTCGTCGTCCTCGGGGCGACGCTGGTGCAGGTGAGCTTCGGGACGTACTCGATGAGTATCGGGCAGGCGTGGAGCGCGGTGTTCGACCCGATCGTGTGGACGAATCCCCGGCTGCTCTTGAGCTTCTTCCTCGGCGAGGACGCGCTCGCGCTCGCGGGAATCGCGGTTCCCGACGTCGACCTTCCGCGAGATACGCTCGTCGTCTGGAACATCCGGCTCCCGCGGGTCGTCGTCGGCATCCTCGTCGGTATGAACCTCGCCGTCTCCGGGGCGATCTTTCAAGCCGTCACGCGCAACGAACTCGCCAGCCCGTACATCCTCGGTGTCAGTTCGGGCGCGGGGCTCGCCATCCTGCTCACGCTCGTCGTGTTCAGCGGGATGTCGACCTTCCTCCCGCTCTTCGCCGCCCTCGGCGGCGCGATCGCCTTTCTCATCGTCTACGCCATCGCGTGGAAAAACGGCACCAGTCCCGTTCGGCTCGTCCTCGCGGGCGTCATCGTCTCGACGGTCTTCGGGTCGCTCCAGACGGCGCTGTACATGCTGGCGAGCGACATCAGCGTCGTTCAGAACGCGATCTCGTGGACGACCGGATCGCTGACCGGCACCGACTGGGAGCAGGTGCGGACCGCGTTTCCGTGGACGGTCGCGTCCATGCTGCTCGCGCTCGTCGCCTCCCGGCAGCTGAACGTGCTACTGCTCGGCGAGAAGACGGCCAAGTCGTTGGGCATGCCGGTCGAGCGGGTTCGCTTCGCGCTGTCGGGCATCGCAATCCTCGCAGCCAGCGCCGCCATCGCGGTCGCCGGCATCGTGAGCTTCGTCGGCCTCATCGTCCCGCACATGGTGCGTAACCTCGTGGGGGGAGATTACAAGCGCCTCACGATCGGCTGCGTGTTCGCCGGACCGGCGCTGTTGGTCGCGGCCGACGTCGGCGCGCGGCTGGCGCTCAGCCCGGCGCAACTCCCCGTCGGCATCGTGACGGGGCTCATCGGTGGGCCGTACTTCCTGTATCTGATGCGAAAGAAAGAACAACTGGGGGAGATCTAAAATGACGACCGAGCACGCGCGCTACGGAACGGAGGCGATCCGATGACCGAAACCGAAGTGATCGACGAGCGAGCCGACGACGCCGCTCGGACGCCGGACGCCGGCGACGGTGCCGCGTCGCCGTCCGACGGCGAGCGAGCGGCCGCGTGCGAGCTGTACGGCGAGAACCTCGCCATCGGGTACCCGAGCACGGACGAACCGGTCGTCGAGTGCGAGAACGTCGTCATCCCGGCGGGGGAGGTCACGGCGCTCGTCGGACCGAACGGCTCCGGCAAGAGCACGCTCCTGCGGGCGATGTCGAACCAGCTCACGCCGGACCGCGGGAGCGTCGTCCTCGACGGCGAGGACGTCCACGCGCTCGGGACGAAACAGCTCGCCCGGAAGCTCGGGCTGCTGTCGCAGGAGAACGAAGCCCCCGGCAGCCTCACCGTCGAGGACCTCGTCTACCACGGCAGGTACCCCCACCGCGGCTTCTTCGAGTCCGTGACCGAGGACGACGCAGCGGCGGTCGAGACGGCCCTGTCCCTCGCGGGCGTGACGCACCTCCGCGACAGCGACGTCGGGAACCTGAGCGGCGGCCAAAAGCAGCTCGCGTGGATCGCGATGGTGCTGGCGCAGGAGACCGACGTGCTGCTCCTCGACGAGCCGACGACGTACCTCGACCTGCACCACCAGCTCCGCGTGATGGAGGTCATCCGGACGCTGAAGGACGAACGCGACGTGACGGTCGCGGTCGTGCTGCACGACATCGGACAGGCCGCGCGGTTCGCCGACAACCTGATCGCGATGAAAGACGGCGAACTGTACGACTGGGGACCGCCCCGGCGGGTCGTCACCGAGGAACTCCTTCGCGACGTGTTCCGGGTGGACGCGACCGTCGACTCGCAGAGCCCGACGGGACCGCACATCTCCCCGCACCGCGCGATCGACGAGTAGTTCCGGGGGGAGGTGACCCTCTCGCTCGCCCGTCGTATTCGGCTTCGCGAGCCGAACCCGTCGAGCGACGAGCGCTCGATTTCGCGGCGATTTCGGCGAATCAACGATCCGGAGTTGTTATATACTTTTAGGCTAGCCTAAAAACATGGTCGACGACAGAACGACGACGCGGCGCGGCGTACTCGCGGGCGGTGCCGGCCTCGCTCTCGGCGCGGGACTCTCCGGCTGCCTCGGCGACGGCGGTGCCTCGGCGGAGAACGACTCGAACGACGATGGCTCGGGGGGCGATCCCTACACCGTCTCGATGGAGCCGATGGGCGAGGTCGAGTTCGACGAGGTGCCGGAGCGGTACGTCACGTACAAGGAGGCGTACGCGGAGATGGCGATCGCGCTCGGCAAGGCGGACGGCCTCGTCGGCACGGACATCGAGTACGGGAGTCAGGAGGAGCTGAACGACCTGTACTACGACGAGCTACCGGGCGTCTCGTTCCCGACGGCCGACGAAGGCGTGACGGACATCCGCGGGGGCGGCGAGGAGGTCGACAAGGAGATCTTCTACGAGATCGACGCGGACCTGCACCTCATGGACCCCAACCTCCCGCGGGTGTACTTCGAGTGGGAACAAAAGGACGCAGAGGAGATCGCGGAGAACGTCGCCCCCTTCTTCGGCAACTTCATCCGCCGCCCCCGCGACGACTCGTGGGGCGAGAAGTACGAGTTTTACTCCCTCTACGAGGCGTTCGAGAAGGTCGCGCAGGTGTTTCGGGAGGAGGAGCGCTACGAGGCGCTGAAGGAGGTCCACGACGAGATGCGGGCCGAGGTTGAGTCGCGGCTCCCGCCGGCGGAGGAGCGGCCCTCGATCGGGCTCCTGAACGGCGGTTCCGACCCGTCGAAGGGGCTGTTCTACGTGATGGACCCGACCGAGGCGGGCTACGAGATGAAGCAGTACCGCGACCTCGGAATCAAAAACGCGTTCGAGGGCGCGAACACGGGCGAAAACGGCGAGACGGACTGGGAACTACTCGTCGAGTACGATCCCGACCAGCTGTTCATCCACTGGGGCGTGACGTACTCGGACGAGGAGTTTCGGGAGGAATACGTCCGGCCGATGGAGAACGACGACCTCGGCTCGGAACTGACCGCCGTGAAAAACGACCGGGTGTTCAAGGGCGGACACGCGGAGCAGGGACCGATCACGAGCCTGTTCCAGACCGAACTGCTGGCGCGGGACCAGTATCCGGACGAGTTCGGCGACGAGGAGCTGTTCGACCGCGAGCGCGTCGCGGACATCGTCACGGGCGAGTTCTGATCCATCGCGGGCGAGTTCCGGGCCGACGCCGTCCACCGCGATCGCGGCCGCGAACCGCGAGGTAGAACTTCCCGCGCGCTCGACGGTACCCCATGCCAGCGAACACCGACGCTGAGGCGACCGATTCGGCGGCCGGCGCGGAGGCGACCGACGCGCCCGCAGATCCGGACACCGACACGGCCGACGCGCCGACCGATTCGGCGGCCGGTCCGGAGACGGCCGCCGGCTCGACCGCCCGAGAGACGAGCGCCGCCGCGGTCGCGGCCGACGGCCGCCGCGACGTGGTGATCGTCGGGGGCGGGGTCGCGGGGCTCACCGCGGGCGTCTTCACCGCCCGGGCGGGCTTCGACACGCTCGTCGTCAACGACGGCGAGTCGATCCTCCGACGCAACGCCCACCTGGAGAACTTCCCCGGCTTCCCCGCGGGCGTCAACGCCCGGCTCTTCGCCGACATGCTCGAAGCGCAGGCGACGCGAAACGGCTGCGACCTCCTCGCGAGGCGGGTGACCGCGCTCCGGAAGACCGACGACGGGTTCGTCGTCGGGACCGAAGGGGACGGGGCGGACGGCGAACCGACGACCGTCGCCGCCGACCGCGTCGTCGCGGCCTCGTGGTCCGACGCCGACTACCTCGACGGGCTCGACGTGGAGATCCGCGACGCCGGGAGCAAGCGATACCTCGGCTCGGACGATCTCGGCCGGACGAGCGTCGAGGGGCTGTACGTCGCAGGTCGGCTCGCGGAGCGGTACCACCAGGCCGTCGTCGCCGCAGGCCACGGCGCGCAGACCGCGCTCACGCTGATCCACGACTCCGACGCGCCGTTTTACAACGACTGGGTGACGCCGGAGGGGTACTTCACCGATCGCGGTCGCGAGGTGCCGCCGGGCTGCGAGGAGATCGACGAGCGCGAGCGGCGCGCCCGCGAGCGGGAATCGATGGCGGCGATGGGCGAGTACTTCTCGGAGCCGCACCCAGACCGCCAGCGGACGCACCCGAGCCTCGTCGACGACGACGTCGGCCGACTTCCCGAGGAGTAGGCGGCGGATCTCTTCCGGAATCGCAGGAGTCGCGACGCACGATCCGCGAGTCGTCCCGCGCGCGAACACAAGAGTTGTATCCCATGACGCGCGAGACGTGTCCATGAGTACGGACGACGGGAACGGTCCCCTCCCGCGGTCCATCGACCGGACGCTCCTCGCGGTGGTCGGCGTCGCCCTCCTCGCCCGAATCGTCGGGCTCGGCTCGCGGATCATGCACTGGGACGAGGGGCGCGTCGGGTACTGGATCCTCCGCTACCACGAGACGGGCGAGTTCTACTACCGCCCGATCATCCACGGGCCGTTTCTGCCGATCGTCAACGACTACGTCTTCGCCGTCTTGCCCCCGAGCGACTTCTCGGCGCGGCTCGTCGTCGCGGTCGTCGGCGGACTCCTCCCGCTTTCTGCGTGGCTGTTCCGCGAGCGACTCCGGGACGCAGAAGTCGTCGCGCTCGCGCTCTTTCTCGCCGCCGATCCGCTGCTCGTCTACTACTCGCGCTTCATGCGAAACGACGTGCTCGTCGCCGCCTTCTCGTTCGTCGCGCTCGGGCTGTTCGTCCGCGCCGTCGACGCGCGCAACCCGTGGTACCTCCCGTTCGCGGGCGCGTCCCTCGCGCTCGGGTTCACTACCAAAGAGAACGCCCTCCTCTACGTGCTCTGTTACCTCGGTGCGGCGGCGCTGCTCCTCGATCACCGGCTGTTTCGCGCGGCCCAGGACGGGCGACGGCCGGACGAGACGCTTCGCGGGTACTACCGCGACGGCAAGCGGGGGCTCTGCCGCTGGAGCGGCGATCTACGCACCGGCGTCCTCCGCGCCGTCGGCCACGCCGCGCTCGCCACGACCGCCTTTTTCGTCGTGATCGTCTTCTTCTACGCTCCCCGCCCGGACCTCTGGGAGGCGGTCGCCGATCCCGGGCTGTGGCCGGCCGTCGTCGACGCGGCCACCGTCGGGGCGTGGAACGAGTTCTACGCCCTGTGGGCGGCCGGCGGCCACCAGTCGCACGACTACCTGCCGTACTTTTTCGACCTCGCGGAGACCGCCGTCTACGGCTCCGGCGTCCTCGTCGTGTTCGCGGCTCTCGGGTTCGTCGTCGACGGCTACGCGACGCCGGACGGATCGCGCGACCTCGTGGCGTTCGCCGGCTACTGGGGATTCGCGAGCGTCGTCGGCTACCCGGTTGCGACGGACATCGCCGCCCCGTGGGCCGCGGTGCACGTGATCGTCCCGCTCGCGATCCCGGCCGCCGTCGGCGCGGCGTACGTCTACCGGACGGCGACGGCCGCCTTCACCGTCGAGGACGCGATGGGAACGGGGTTGGCCGCGATCGTCATCTTCGCCGCCGCCGTGGGCGTCGTCGGCGCGAACGCCGCCTACGTGGACAGCGCCTCCGTCGAGGAGGAGGAGGTCCTCCAGTGGGCCCAACCCGGCAACGACCTGAAGCCCACGCTGCGCGCCGTCTGCGACGTCTCCGCCGACAACCGGGGGACGGACGTACTCTTCTACGGCACGGAGAACCCTTCCGGCACCGAGGAGGACCTGTTCTACGTCGAAAACGAGTCGAGCGTCGACTCGCCGCCGCCCGGCGGACCGGACTGGCACAGCCGGCTCCCCCTCCCGTGGTACCTCGAAAAGTGCGACGCGTTGGTGACGAGCACCCCGCCGGGATCCGACCCGGCCGAGGTCGCGGCCGACGCCCCGCCCGTCGTCGTCGCCTACGAGTGGGATCGGTCCGAACTCGAACCGCACCTCGACGGCTACGCGGCCTTCGAACACGACTTCAAGCTCTGGGACGAGCGGATCGTGGTGTTCGTCGACGAATCGGCGCCGAGCACCGATCGCGGGGACGACCGGCGGCGGTTCGAGGGCGGGTGATCTCCGACGGTCGTCGAGGGCGACCCTCTCGTGACGGCCGATGGCGGATCGAAACCGCACGCACGTGTACACTTTTCCGATCAGGTTGGCAACTTTTATGCAGGTACGTCCAGTACCGACGGACCGTGACAGTCAGCGTCCCAGGACCCACGCTCGGCGTGGTCGGCGGCGGCCAGCTCGGTCGGATGCTCGCAGAAGCGGCCGCCCCGCTCGGCGTCGAGGTCGTCGCGCTCGATCCGACGCCGGACTGCCCGGCGTCGCCGGTCGCCCGGTCGCAGGTCGAGGGCGGCTTCGACGACCCGGCGGCCGTCCGCGAGCTGGCCGACCGCGCCGACGTGCTGACGTTCGAGATCGAACTGGCCGACCCGGATCTGCTGGAGGCGGCGAGCGCCGACGCGGGCGTTCCGGTGCAGCCGTCGCCGGACGCGCTCCGGACGATACAGGACAAGCTCGTCCAGAAGCGGGCGCTCGCCGACGCCGGGGTTCCCGTCCCGCCGCTCCGCCGCGTCGACGACGCGGCCGACCTCCGCGACGCCCTCGACGAGTTCGGCGCGGTGATGCTGAAGGCCCGGACCGGCGGCTACGACGGCCGCGGGAACGTGCCGGTGCGGTCCGTGTCCGAGGTCGAGGACGCCCTGACCGACGTGAGCCCGGACGGGACCGCGACCGACGCCGACGCGATGGCGGAGGCGTTCGTCGACTTCGAGCGCGAGCTCTCCGTCATCGGCGTGAAGGGACGCGACGAGGTCCGGACGTTCCCCGTCGGCGAGAACGTCCACGAGGCGGAGATCCTCCGGGAGACGGTCGTTCCCGCGCGGACGACGCGGGCGGTCGCGGAGCGCGCGGAGGCGGTCGCGCGGGACGTGCTCGACCTGCTCGACGGGCGCGGCGTCTACGGGATCGAACTCTTCGAAACCGGGGACGGGGAGATCCTCGTCAACGAGATCGCCCCGCGGCCGCACAACTCGGGCCACTGGAGCATCGAGGGGGCGCTCACCTCGCAGTTCGAACAGCACGTCCGGGCCGTCCTCGGGTGGCCGCTCGGGGCGACGACGCTCAGGAGTCCGACCGTCAGCGCGAACGTGCTCGGCGACGTGGACGAGCCGACGGCGGCCAGCCTCCGGGGCGCGGAACGCGTGCTCGAAGCCGACGGCGCGAGCCTGCACTGGTACGGAAAGCGCGAGGTGCGGCCGCTGCGGAAGATGGGCCACGTGACGGGCGTCGCGACCGACGGAGGGGACGGCGAAGGTAGCGCGGACGACGCCCGCGACGCGCTCCTCCGGCGGGTGCGCCGACTGCGCGACGGATTGACGTTCGCGGCCGGCGGAGCGGGGGACGACGCATGACCGAGGAGATCGACGACCTCATCGACCGGCTGGAGGCGGAAGCGGCGCAGCGGCGCGATCCCGAGACGACGCCCGAGGTGGGCATCGTCATGGGATCGGACTCGGACCTCGACGTGATGGCGGGGGCGTACGAGGCGCTCGACGCGCTCGGCTTCGACGAGCAGACCGACTTCGAGAACCCGCCGTCGGCGCGTTTTACCTACGAGAGCTACGTCGTCTCGGCCCACCGGACGCCGGAGCTGCTGTACGCCTACGGCGAGACGGCGGCCGACCGGGGGCTGGACGTGATCGTCGCCGGGGCGGGCGGGAAGTCGGCGGACCTGCCGAACATGACCGCCTCGATCGCCTACCCGCTCCCCGTCATCGGCGTCCCGGTTCAGGAGAAGTCGGTCGACTCCGTCATCGGCATGCCGACGGGCGCGCCGATCGTCGCGGTCGACGCCGGAAAGTCGTTCAACGCGGCGTTGTCCGCTGCGCAGATCCTCGCCCGCCGACACGACGAACTGACGGATCGGCTGCTCGCGTACCACGAGGACCTGAAGGCGGACGTCGGGCGGGTTTCGAAGGACCTCCACGACCTCGGCCTCGACGGGTTCCGACGCGGATCGGAGTGAGGACGGCGCGGACCGGGATCCCCCGGCAACGAGACGTTACCGAAGGGACACGGGAGATTAGCCGAAAATCGCGAGAGAGCGCCGTTTTCGCCCGTGAATGCAAGAATCAACGCTTATAGGGGAGCGCTTCCAAGCGCCGCACGTTACGGAGACCAGGGTATGAATCCATGGATAGCTATCGGCGCATTGGCCGTCGTCGGCGTCGGCATCCCGCTCGGGATGATGGCGGCGTCTGCGATTCTTCGGCCGAGCGTGCCGGAACAAGGAAAAAGCGCCACCTACGAGAGCGGCGAGATACCGACGGGAACGGCGCGCATCCAGTTTAACATCCAGTACTACATGGTTGCGCTGTTGTTCGTCGTTTTCGACATCGAAACCGTCCTCATCTTCCCGTGGACGGTCATCTATCGCTCCGCGCTGGAGCAGGGTGCCTCGCTCGCGCAGGTGTTGGCACCGATGCTCGTCTTCATCGGCGTCCTCGTCGTCGGTCTCGTCTGGGCGTGGCGCAACGGCGCGGTCGAGTGGGTCAAAAGCCCGCGCGCATCCCGCCGGAAGACGGAGAGAGAAACATGAGTAGCGACCAGCCATTCGTCACCGACGACTCACAGGTACAGACAGCGACGCGCGACGCCCGCATGCTCGGCGAGGGCGGGGGCGTGACCGACGACCGCTTCAACTCGAAGCTCCGGGAGGCGTTCGGGTCGTCGCCCTTCATCCTCACCAAGTTCGACAAGTTCATGAACTGGGTCCGGGGATCGTCGATGTTCATGCTGCAGTTCGGGATCGCCTGCTGCAGCATCGAGATGATGCACACCTACGCGGTCAAACACGACCTCGACCGCTTCGGTGCGGGCGTGCCGCGCGCCTCGCCGCGGCAGGCGGACGTGATCATCGTCCCGGGGACGATCGTCTCGAAGTTCGCCCCGCGGATGAAGCGCGTCTACGACCAGATGCCCGAGCCGAAGTTCGTCGTCGGTATGGGCTCGTGCACCATCTCCGGCGGCCCGTTCCAGGAGGGATACAACGTGATCAAGGGGGCCGAGGAGGTCATCCCGGTCGACATCCACATCCCCGGCTGCCCCCCGCGTCCGGAGGCGCTCGTCTACGGCGTCGCCAAGCTCCAGGAGCGGATCGCCAACGGCGAGAGCGCCCCGGTGGTCGTCAAACCGTACGAGCTGGAGCAGTTCGGCGACCTCTCCCGGGACGAGATCGTCGACCAGCTCGCGGAAGAGATCGACGAGGACGACCTCGTCATGCGCTACAACTGGGCTGATTCCCCATGAGCCTGGAGAACCCGGAGGGGAACGCCCAGGCGGTAGAGCGCTCCCTCGGCGACGAACTCGCCGACCTCCTCGGCGACGTCGCGATCGGTCGCGAGGAGCACGTGAACGCGCCGGGCTTCGTCGTCGGACCCGACTCCGTGCAGGACGCGCTGTTCGCGCTGCGCGACGAGGCCGGCTTCGACCACCTCTCCTGTTTGACCGCCCAGGAGTACGAGGATCGCTACGAGTCGATCTACCACCTCAAGAAGTTCGACGACCCCACCCAGGAAGTGAGCGTCGTCGTCCCCACCGACAAGGAAAATCCGGTGAGCCAATCGGCCGAACCGGTCTACCGGACGGCTGACTGGCACGAACGCGAAGCGTACGACCTGGTGGGCATCGAGTACGAGGGCCATCCCGACCTCCGGCGCATCCTCCTGCCCGAAACCTGGCAGGGCCACCCCCTCGCGCTCGACTACGATCAGGATCGACCCCAGATCGTCCCCCTGCGCGAGCACGCCAACCCGCTGCAGGAGGACCACGCAGACGAGAACGACGCGGAGACGATGTACATCAACATCGGGCCGCACCACCCCGCCACCCACGGCGTGCTCCACCTCAAGTGCACCCTCGACGGCGAGCAGGTGGCGGACGTCGAATCCGACGTCGGCTACCTGCACCGCTGCGAGGAGCAGATGGCCCAGCAGGGCACCTACCGCTACCAGATCATGCCCTACCCGGACCGCTGGGACTACATCTCGGCGGGGCTTCTCAACGAGTGGGCGTACGCGCGCGCCACCGAGGACCTCGCTGACCTCGACGTCCCCGAGTACGCGCAGATCATCCGGACGATGAGCGCGGAGCTGTGCCGGATCGCCTCGCACATGCTGGCGGTCGGGACGTTCGCGCTGGACGTGTACGGCGACTTCACCGCGATCTTCATGTACTCCATCCGCGACCGCGAGAAGGTCCAGAACCTCCTCGAAGATCTCACGGGCCAGCGGATGATGTTCAACTACTTCCGGCTCGGCGGCGTCGTCTGGGACCTGCCCGAACCGCGCGAGGAGTTCTTCGAGAAGATCCGTGACTTCGTCGAGGAGTTGCCCGAGGCGCTCGAGGAGTACCACGACCTCATCACGGGCAACGAGATCCTCCAGGCGCGCACCATCGACACGGGCGTGCTCCCGCCGGACGTCGCGAAGAGCTACGGCGCGACGGGCCCCGTCGCGCGCGGGTCCGGAATCGACTACGACCTCCGGCGCGACGACCCCTACGGCTACTATCCCGAACTCGACTGGGACGTGTGCGTCGAGGACGGCTGCGACAACTTCTCGCGCCTGCTCGTGCGCATGCGCGAGGTCGAGGAGTCGGCGAAGATCATCGAGCAGTGCGTCGACCTGCTCGAAGACTGGCCCGAAGAGGACCGGACCATCCAGTCGAACGTCCCCCGGACGCTCCGGCCAGAGGACGACACGGAGATCTACCGCGCCGTCGAGGGAGCGAAGGGCGAACTCGGGATCTACATCCGCGCCGACGGCACCGACAAGCCCGCGCGCTTTAAGATCCGCAGCCCGTGCTTCTCCAACCTCCAGACGCTGCCGGAGATGTCCAACGGCGAGTACGTACCGGACATGATCGCGAGCCTCGGCAGCCTCGACATCGTCCTCGGGGAGGTCGATCGGTGATGGTTCCGCTGCAGGCCGGGAACGGGGCGCAGGTGCAACTCTTGCCCGACACGCTCGTCGACCTGCTCGGACTGGGCGGCTTCGGCATCCTCGGCGAGATCGTCGCCGCGCTCATCGCGGCGTTCATCGTCGGCAACATCATGCTGACGATGACCGCGGTCGCTGGCCCGTGGGCCAAGCGGAAGATCACCGCCGCGTTCACGGACCGGATCGCGGTCAACCGCGTGGGGCCGTTCGGCCTGCTCATCATCGTGGCCGACGCCGTCCGACTGCTCTCGAAGGAGCTGATCGTCCCCGACGGCGTCGACCGGCCCGCGTGGGACCTCGCGCCGATCATCCTGCCGGCGTCGGCGCTGCTCGGCTTCGCGGTCATCCCGATGGGCAACGGCATCCAGCTGGCCGATCCCGAGACCGGGCTCGTCTTCGCGTTCGCGGTCGCGTCGATCGCGTCGCTCAGCCTCGTGATGGGCGGCTACGCGTCGAACAACAAGTACTCGCTCCTCGGCGGCCTGCGCGCGGTCGCACAGAACATCGCCTACGAAATCCCGCTCATCGTGACCGCGGCGTCGGTCGTCATCTTCACCGGCACGCTGCAGATGAGCGAGATCGTCGCCGCGCAGGCCGAACCGCTCTTTTCGATCGCGGGCGTGACGATCCCCTCGTGGTTCGCGTTCGTCAACCCGTTCGCGTTCGCGCTGTTCGTCCTCGCGAACCTGGCCGAGATCGGCCGCAACCCGTTCGACATCCCGGAGGCGCCGACCGAGATCGTCGCCGGATACCAGACCGAGTACTCCAGCGTCTACTTCGTCCTGTTCTACCTCGGGGAGTTCCTGCACATCTTCCTCGGCGGGGCGCTCATCGCGACGCTGTTCCTCGGCGGCCCGGCGGGGCCGGTGCTGCCGGGCTTCGTCTGGTTCGTCATCAAGATCTGGGCGGTCTTCCTGTTCACCCAGTGGGCGCGCTCGGCCGTTCCGCGGTTCCGGATCGACCAGCTCATCGAGATCGGCTGGAAGGGCATGCTCGTGCTCTCCTTCGCCAACCTGGTTCTCACGGCCATCATCGTGGGAGTGATCGCAGCATGATCGGAGTACTCAAATCGATGGCAACGACGATGAAGCACGCGCTGGACGGGCAGACGTTCACGGTGGAGTACCCGGACGTCGCGCCCGAGGTGAGCCCGCGGTTCCGCGGGGTCCACAAGTTCAGCCAGGAGCGCTGCATCTGGTGCCGCCAGTGCGAGAACGTCTGTCCGAACGACACGATCCAGATCGTGATGGACGACAAGCGCAACGGCGAGCAGTACAACCTCCACATCGGCCAGTGCATCTACTGCCGGCTGTGCGAGGAGGTCTGCCCGGTGGACGCGATCTTGCTCACGCAGAACTTCGAGTTCACCGCCGACACGAAAAACGAGTTCGTGTACAACAAAGAGCAGCTGAAGAACGTCCCGTGGTACAAGGACATCGACCCGCTCAACTCCCGGAACCCCGACCGCGGCGCGTGGATCGGCGAGGGGGAAGGAGAGGTCGACTACCAGTGACAGCGACGCCCGCGACCCGCGTCCGACGGCGCGAACCGCCGCTCGAATCGGCCGCGGTCGGGCGCTGACGACGACCACCAACTCATGTCCGAGCACGAACACGCCGCCGGTCCGACGGTCGACCCCGAAGCCGCCGCGACGTTCGGTCGCTGGCTCCTCCGGACCGTCGAGTACGACGACCCGGCGAAGCTGAACGCCAGACTCCGGCTCCGAGAGTCGTTCGGAACCCGGGAGACGGGGTGGTACGAGTGGGTGTTCGACCGGTTCGACCTCCCGCGGAGCGCCCGCGTGCTTGAACTCGGGTGCGGCCCGGGCCACCTCTGGGCGGCGAACCGGGATCGGATCCCCGCCGGCTGGGAGTGCGTGCTGACGGACTTTTCGCCGCCGATGCTCGACGCGGCGCGGGAGGCGCTCCGCGACGCCGCCGGGTTCGGCTTCGGCGTCGCCGACGCGGAGCGGCCGCCGTTCGCCGACGACTCGTTCGACGCGGTGGTCGCGAACCACGTGCTCTATCACGTCCCGGACGTCGACGCCGCGCTGGCCGAGATCGACCGCGTGCTGCGCCCCGGCGGGAGGCTCTACGCCTCGACCCGCGGCGAGGCGGACTCCCGGGAGCTTCACGACTTCCTCTCGCCGTTCGTCGAGGCCCCCCTCGACGCACCCGGGCGGTTCACGCTGGAGAACGGCGCGTCGCGCCTCGAACGGCGGTTCGACTCGGTGTCGACCCACCGCCGCCGGGAGACGCTCCGGGTCACGCGGGTCGACCCCCTCGTCGAGTACGCGTCGTCGCGTTCGGAGATCGACGACGGCGCGCTCTGCGACGTCGCGGCGGCGGCCGAGGGTGCGATCTCGGCCGACGGCGCGTTGGACGTGACGAAGGACGCCGGCCTGTTCGTCGCGGAGGCGTCGGGCGCATGAGCGCTCGAAACTCACGTTGCGGCGGCCGCCGCACGATCGCTCGGGGTCGCCCTCGCCGCGGCCGCCACCGCGCGACCGTTCGGGGCTCCCCCGGGGACGGGCGGCGCGGACGCGATGACGCGGACGGCGGTGCCGTGGAAGGCGGAGATGCGGAAGGCGGTGAGACGGAACGTGCAGACGCGGAAGGAGGAGACGCGAGAGGGGGCGGATGGCCCCATCTCGAAATCTTCAAAGGGATACCTCAAGGAGAAACAAACAATGGTTTATGAGACCATCGCGTTCGCGCTGTTCGCCCTCGTTACGTTGGGCTGCAGCCTCGGCGTCGTCCTCGTGCGGGACGTCTGGCATTCCGCACTCCTGCTCGGGGGCGCGCTGTTGAGCGTCGCGGTGCACTACGTGATGCTGCAGGCGGAGTTCGTCGCAGCGATGCAGATCCTCGTCTACGTCGGCGGGGTTCTCATCCTCATCACGTTCGCCGTGATGCTCACGCGTACGAACCCGGAGGTGAGTAGCACATGACAAGCAAACCGCGGCTGAAGCTCGGCTCGCATCTCGTGCCCGGTCTGGCGGCCGTCGCGCTCTTTTTCGTGATGGCGCTCGCGTTCGCCGGCGCGTCGTTCCCGTCGCCGGAGGGCTTCGGACCGAACGCCAACGTCACCGCGAGCATCGGCTACGCGATGTTCGACCTGACCGACTTCGGGAGCATCGGGTCGGAGGGCTTCCTCGCGGCGTTCATCATCATCGCCATCGTCCTCGACGCGGCGATCGACGCCGCCGTCTTCCTCGCGAAGCGCGAGGAGGACGGAAGCGTCGTCACCGCGCTGACCGACGGGGGTCGCGACCTGTTGAAGGGATCGGGCGCGGAGCGGGGCGACGGACGTTCGGGCTCCGACGAGGAGTCGCCGTCGAACTGGACGGGAGGTGACGAGTGATGGTGCCGGCGCAGTGGTACCTGCTGCTCGCGGCGGCGGTGTTCTGCATCGGCCTGTTCGGCATCCTGACGCGGCGCAACGCGCTCCTGTTTCTGATGTCGGTGGAGCTGATGCTGAACGCGGCGAACATCAACTTCATCGCCTTCTCGCTGCAGTGGGGCAACGTCACCGGCCAGACGTTCGCGCTCTTTACGATGGCGCTCGCTGCGGCCGAGGTCGCGATCGGGATCGGCATCATCCTCGTGCTGTATCGTAACTTCAAGGACACGGACGTCGCCAAGGCGACGACGATGAGGTGGTAACTATGGCAGGCGCATTCGACTTCACACCGGCGATCGTTCTCCTGCCGTTCCTGTCGTTCCTGATCGCGCTCGGCGCGGGACGGAACATGCCCAAGGGCGGCGCGCTCGCGGGCATCGCGGCGACCGGCGGATCGCTTCTGCTCTCGCTGTGGGCCGCCCTGGCGGTCGCGGGCGGCGGGACGTACAACCAAACGATCTACACGTGGGCGGCGGGCACGGGTGACTCGTTCGAACTGACGTTCGGGCTGCTCATCGACCCGCTCGCGGCGATGATGCTCGTCATCGTGACGCTCATCTCGTTCCTCGTGCACGTCTTCAGCCTCGGGTACATGAACGACGAGGGCGAGACGGGACTCCCGCGCTACTACGCGGGTCTCGGCCTCTTCACCGCCTCCATGCTCGGGTTCGTCGTCGCCGACAACCTGCTCATGGCGTTCATGTTCTTCGAGCTGGTCGGCCTCTGCTCGTGGCTGCTCATCGGCTTCTGGTTCCGCGAGGAGGCCCCGCCGAGCGCGGCGAAGAAGGCGTTCCTCGTCACCCGCTTCGGTGACTACTTCTTCCTCGTCGGCGTGGTGGCGGTGTTCGCCACCTTCGGAACCGCCGCGTTCGCGGGCGAGGGATCGTTCCCCGCGATCGCGGAGGCCGTGCTCGCGGGCGAGGGCGCGAGCGTGAACACGTTCGGCTTCGACGCGGCGACGTGGTTCACGATCGTCGGGCTGCTCGTGCTGGGCGGCGTGGTCGGCAAGTCCGCGCAGTTCCCGCTGCACACGTGGCTGCCGGACGCCATGGAGGGTCCGACGCCCGTCTCGGCGCTCATCCACGCGGCGACGATGGTCGCGGCCGGCGTCTATCTCGTCGCCCGGATGTACGGCTTCTACGCGCTGACGCCGACGACCCTCGCGATCATCGCGTTCGTCGGCGGTTTCACCGCGCTGTTCGCGGCGACGATGGGCGTCGTAAAGCGCGAGATCAAGCAGGTGCTGGCGTACTCCACCATCTCCCAGTACGGGTACATGATGCTCGCGCTGGGATCGGGCGGATACATCGCCGCGACCTTCCACCTGATGACCCACGCGTTCTTCAAGGCGCTCCTGTTCCTCGGAGCCGGGTCGGTCATCATCGCGATGCACCACAACGAGAACATGTGGGACATGGGCGGCCTGAAGGATCGGATGCCCGTGACCTACTGGACGTTCCTCGCGGGCTCGCTCGCGCTCGCGGGCATCTTCCCCTTCTCGGGCTTCTGGTCGAAGGACGAGGTGCTCTACGAGGCGCTCGCCCACGGCCTCGGCGGGAACCCGCTGCTCCTCGGCGCGTGGGCGATGGGCCTCGTCGCCGTCTTCTTCACCGGCTTCTACACCTTCCGGATGGTGTTCCTCACGTTCCACGGCGAGCCGCGGACGGACACCGCGCGCGACCCGCACGGCGTCCACTGGAACGTGAAGGGGCCGCTCGCGGTCCTCGGCGTCCTCGCCGTGGTGGCCGGCTTCGTCAACATGGTGCCGGTCGCGAAGCTGACGGGGCTCCACATCGAGTTCCTGCACGACTGGCTCGACCTCGGCGTCTCCGGCCTCACCAACGAGCACTACGTCGAGCTCACCGGCCAGTTCGCGGGCTACGAGACGGGCTACGTCGGCTCAGAGGCGACGACGGTGCTCATCTCGGGCGCGCTCTCGCTCGGGCTGGCGCTCGCCGGCTCCGGGCTCGCGTACAAGCTGTACAACGTCCCCTCGCCGGTCGAACACACGGACCGGCTCGGGAGCGCCAAGACGCTGCTGTTCAACAACTACTATCAGGACGAATACCAGGTGTGGCTCGCGGAGACGGCCGCGCAGAACGTCGCCCGCGGCGCGGACAAGTTCGATCAGGGCGTCGTCGACGGCGTGGTCAACGGGATGTCGGGCGTGAGCCTCTTCTCGGGCGACCGCGTCCGGCGGATCCAGACCGGCGTCGTGAGTAACTACGCGGCGCTGCTCACGCTCGGACTGGTCGCGCTGCTCCTCGGTATCGGCCTGATGGGAGGCTGGTTCCTATGATCATCGAAGCACTCATCGCGTTCACGTTCGTCGCCGCGCTGGTGACGTTCCTCGCTCCGGACGAGCGGGCCGGGCAGTTCGCCTTCGCGCTCAGCCTGCTCCCGGTCGTCGGGAGCCTCTACATGTGGTCACAGTTCGACGCGACCGGTAACGCCCTCCTGGGCGGCGACCTCGCGTTCGCGACGACGATGGAGTGGCTCAGCGTCGCCGGCTACACGCTGTCGTGGCAGGTCGGCGTCGACGGGATCAGCATGCCGCTCATCGTGCTGACGACGGTGCTCACGTCGCTTTCGATCGTCAGCGCGTGGACGCCGATCACGGAGCGCGCCTCGCAGTTCTACGGCCTCATGCTGTTCATGGAGGCGAACCTCCTCGGCGTGTTCACCGCGCTCGACTTCTTCGTCTGGTTCGTCTTCTGGGAGGCCGTGCTCGTCCCGATGTACTTCCTCATCGGCGTCTGGGGCGGCCCGCGCCGGAAGTACGCCGCGATCAAGTTCTTCGTGTACACGAACGTCGCGTCGCTCGTGATGTTCATCGGCTTCGTGGCGCTCGTCTTCGGACTCGGCAACTCGGTGACGTCGTTCAGCCTGCCGGAGATCGCACAGGCGCTCCGGGGCGGCCAGCTCGCCGGCTTCGGCGCGCTCGGCCCGTCGGCGCTCGCGACGCTCGCGTTCGCCGCGATGTTCTTCGGCTTCGGCGTGAAGGTGCCGGTCGTCCCGGTCCACACGTGGCTGCCGGACGCCCACGTCGAAGCGCCGACGCCGGTGTCCGTGATGCTGGCGGGCGTCCTCCTGAAGATGGGGACGTACGCCCTGCTGCGCTTTAACTTCACGATGCTGCCGGACGTGGCGAGCGCGTACGCGGTCCCCATCGCGGCCGTCGCCGTGCTCAGCGTCATCTACGGCGCGTTCCTCGCGCTGGCCCAGCAGGACCTCAAGCGCATCGTGGCGTACTCCTCGGTGTCGTCGATGGGGTACGTCATCCTCGGCCTCGTCGCCTACACCGAGTACGGCGTCGGCGGCGCGACGTTCCAGATGGTCGCCCACGGCCTCATCTCGGGGCTGCTGTTCATGACGGTCGGCGTCATCTACAACGCCACCCACACCCGGATGGTCGGCGACATGTCCGGTCTCGCCGACCGGATGCCGATCACGTCGGGGATCCTCGTCGCCGGCGCGTTCGGCTACATGGGCCTGCCGCTCATGGCCGGCTTCGCCGCGGAGTTCTTCATCTTCGTCGGCTCGTTCGAGTCGGCGGTGCTCCCGTCCGCGCCCGTCTTCACGGCGGCCGCGATGTTCGGCATCGTCATCGTGGCGGGGTACTTCCTCTTCGCGATGCAGCGGACGCTGTTCGGCCCGTTCCGGCTGGAGACGGACTACGAGATCACGGCCGCGCCGGTGCACGACACGCTGCCGCTCGCGGTGTTGCTCCTCTGCATCATCGCGCTCGGCGTCGCCCCGGAGGTGTTCTTCGGGATGATCACGGACGCGGTCGACCCGATGCTTAACGGGGGTGGGCTCTGATGTTGCTGCAGACGCAGCTCCCGCAGTGGGCGGCGCTCGGACCCGCGATCCTGCTCGCGCTCACGGCGCTCGTCGTGTTCGTCATCGACAGCGTCGACCCGGACTCGACGGACAGCGCCCTCCTCGCGGGCGTCTCCGTCCTCGGCACGCTCGCCGCGCTCGGCGCGGCGGGGTGGTTCCTCGCCGCCGGCACCGGGCAGGTCAACGGCGAGATAACGCTCTACGGCGACGCGCTCGTCGTCGACGGGATGAGCCTGTTCTTCACGGCCATCTTCACGAGCGTCGCGGCGATGGTGTTCGTCGCGAGCTACGACTACCTGCGCGGCCGCTCCGACCAGGCGGAGTTCTACGCGCTGGTGCTTCTCGCCGCGACCGGGATGAGCCTCATGGCGAGCGCGAACAGCCTCGCGACGGCCTTCATCAGCCTCGAACTCGCCTCGCTGCCGTCGTACGCGCTCGTCGCGTACCTGAAGAAGAACCGCGGCAGCGTCGAGGCGGGCCTGAAGTACTTCCTCATCGGCGCGCTCTCGTCGTCGGTGTTCGTCTTCGGCATCAGCCTCGTCTACGCCGCGACCGGGTCGCTGCTGCTCTCCGACGTCGCGCAGGGCCTCTCGAACCTCGACGGGAGCCTCTTCGGCGTCGCCGGCGTCGGCGTGCTGATGATCGCCGGCGGCTTCGCCTTCAAGACCGCCTCCGTCCCCTTCCACTTCTGGGCCCCGGAGGCGTACGAGGGCGCGCCAGCGCCGGTGTCCGCGTTCCTCTCGTCGGCCTCGAAGGCCGCCGGATTCGCGGTCGCCTTCCGCGTGTTCGTGGAGGCGTTCCCCATCGCGACCGCCGTCGACATCGGGGTCGACTGGGTGATCGCCTTCCAGGTGCTCGCGGTCGCGACGATGACGCTCGGCAACTTCGCCGCCGCGACGCAGGAGAACGTAAAGCGGATGCTCGCGTACTCCAGCATCGGCCACGCGGGCTACGCGCTCATCGGCCTCGCGGCGCTCTCGGCCGGCGGCGCGCAGAACGGGAACGTGCTCGGCGCGAGCATGGCCCACCTGCTCGTCTACGGCTTCATGAACACGGGCGCGTTCCTCTTCATCGCGCTCGTCGAACACTGGGGCGTCGGCCGCACCTTCGAGGACTACAACGGCCTCGGGCGGCAGGCGCCGATGGCCTGCGTCGCCATGTCGCTGTTCATGTTCAGCCTCGCGGGGCTGCCGCCGTTCGGCGGGTTCTTCTCGAAGTACTTCCTGTTCTTCAGCGCGATCGAGGCCGGCTTCTGGTGGCTCGCCGCGATCGGCGCGGTCAACAGCGCCCTGTCGCTGTTCTACTACTCCCGCGTCGTCAAGGCGATGTGGATCGAGGAGCCGACCGGGTCGTTCGAACTCACGAGCCGTCCGATCGGCCTCTACACCGGAATCATGGTCGCCGCAATCGGCACGCTCGTGCTCCTTCCGGGCTTCGGCCCGGTCATCGAGACGGCGCAGACCGTCGCGACGGCGCTGTTCGGCTGAGCGGCGGTTCGACTCCCCCCTCTCACGGAACCGCCGTTCGATCCCCGCGTCTCGCAGAATCGCGTTCCGTCTCCTCGCCGCGGAACCGCGTTCGATCTATTCGTCTCGCAGCGTGTGCGAGAGCGCCGCCGCGACCTCCTCCGAGCGGCGCATCGTCAGCCCGTCGGTCGTGACGAACACCCCCGCGCCGTCGGCGGTGACGCGGGTGACGTAGCCGTTCTCGAACGACCTGACGGTGTGTTCGTACTCGCCAAGTTCGGATCCCCGGTAGGCGGTCCGCGCGCGGAACCCGAGCGTCTCGTGTTCGACGAAGCCGGCGAGGTCCGCGTCCGCTTCGAGATCGGATCGGAGGTACACCTGCGCGTACGCCCGCGGCGTGAAGTAGGTGATGCTCCGGAGGCTGTCGCCGACGGCCGTGCGACAGGTCCGCTGGAGCCGATCCGCGAACTCGTCGCTCACCAGGTCGTCTCGCTCGTCCATGACAGTGAATGGCATGAATCCGGCCGTAATAATTCCATCGGCTCGACACTCGGAAAGGAGGCGAGGGCGGCGGGATCGAGCGGGAGTTCATCGGACGCCGGAATCGTGACGGTAGGGTTTTCCGTGATCGGGCCGACTGATACCTATGGTGTATCGGTTGGTGCTCGGGTGCGGTCCCGTGGGCCGCGACATCGTCGAACGGACGGCCGACCGTCCCGGCGACGTTCGCGTGCTCACGCGGGAGCGGAGCTGGGTCACCGCCCTCCGCGAGGAGGGGATCAACGCGACCGAGGGCGACACCACCGATCCGGCCAACTACCCAGAGTCGGCCGACGTGATCGTCGCCGCGAGCAAGCGCCCGGAGCGCAACCTCGCGGCGGCGGAAACCGCCCGCGAGCGGTTCCCGGACGCCCTCCTCGTCGCCTACACCGGCGTCGGAGCCGACGAGGGGACGAAGGCGGCGCTCGCCGAGGTCGCGGACCGCGTGATCGACCCAGAGGCGGCGCTCGTCGACGCGCTCGTCGACGCGACCGCCGGCACGTCCGCCGTGCGTCTGCGGCGGCTGTTCGGCGTGCTCCGGGATCTCGACGGCCGCCTCGCGGTCGTCACGCACGACAACCCGGACCCGGACGCGATCGGAAGCGCCCTCGCGCTCGCCCGCCTCGCGGGCACCGTCGGCGTCGACGCCGACGTGTGCTACTTCGGGGAGATCTCCCACCAGCAGAACCGCGCGCTCGTCAACCTGCTCGATCTGGATCTTCGCCGCCTCGACCCCGAGGACTCGTTGGAGGAGTACGACGGCATCGCGCTGGTCGACCACTCGCGGCCGGGCGTGAACGACGGCCTCGACGACGACACGTTCGTCGACGTGGTGGTCGATCACCACCCGCCGCGCGCGCCGGTCGAAGCGCGCTTCGTCGACCTCAGAAGCGACGCCGGCTCCACGAGCACCCTCCTCACGGACTACTACGAGCGCCTCGGTCTCGTCCCCGACGGGACGGTGGCGACGGCGCTCCTGTACGGCATTCGGGTCGACACCAACGACTTCTCGCGGGAGGTGTCGGCGACCGACTTCGAGGCCGCGGCGTTCTTGCTCCCGTACGTCGACGCGAGCGTCCTCGATCGGGTCGAGACGCCGAGCATGAGCGCGGAGGTGCTCGAAACGATGGCGCGTTCGATCCGCAACCGCGAGATGCAGGGGTCGGCGCTGGCGAGTTGCGTCGGTCAGATCCGCGACCGCGACGCGCTGGCGCAGGCGGCCGACATGCTCCTCGGCATGGAGGGCGTCCAGACGACGCTCGTCTACGGGTTCATGGACGGGATGGTGTACGCCTCCGCGCGGGCCCGCGGGTCGTCGATCGACATGGGCGAGGCGCTCAGGGACGCGTTCGACCAGATCGGCAGCGCCGGGGGCCACGCCGACATGGCCGGCGCGCAGATCCCGCTCGGCATCCTGGGCGACGTCGACGAGGAGTCGGCCGAGTCGCTGGCGGAGATCGTCCGCGACATCATCACGGAACGGTTCTTCGAGATCCTCAGAACCGCGCCGAGCGCGCCCGAGGACGACATCATCGAGGAACTCGCGTTCCAGTACCCCGTCGACGGCAAGTAAGCCCTCCGTCGACGGCAAGCGAGGCCAGGGCGACTCGACCGTCCGAATCGGTCGACGGGCGATCAGTCAGCACGCTTTTGCCGACCGTGGCCGTATCGGCCGGCATGAGCGGGAAAGCCGTCGTAAAAGAGTACATGACCCGGGACGTGGCGACCGTCTCGCCCGACGACACCGTCGCCGACGTCGCCCGCCGCATCGTCGAGAGCGACGGGCACAACGGCTTTCCCGTCTGCCACGGCCGGAAGGTGGAGGGGTTCGTCACCGCGCGCGACCTCCTCCTCGCGGACGACGACGCGCCGATCTTCACCGTGATGACGGACGACCTCATCGTCGCCCACCCGGAGATGAAGGTGACCGACGCCGCCCGCGTCATCCTCCGATCGGGCATCCAGAAGCTGCCGGTCGTCGACGACGCCGGCAACCTCGTGGGCATCATCAGCAACACGGACGTGGTGCGCAGCCAGATCGAGCGCGTCACGCCCGAGAAGGTGGGAAAGCTGATGCGGACGCTCGAACAGATCCACGACACGGAGGTCGAACAGCGGCGACGCAGGGTACGACTCTCCCGGCTGATCCCGACGCAGGGCCGCGTCTACGCCGACGAACTGGAGGGTCGCCGGTACGAACTCGAACGGGGGCTCGCGGAGCCGCTCGTCGTCATCGACAACTCGGGGACGCTGCTCCTGGCCGACGGCCACCACCGCGTGATGGCGGCCGACAGCCTCGGCGTCGAGGAGATGGACGCCTACGTCATCGTCGTCGACGACCGCATCGAACTCGGAATGCAACGCACCGCCGAAAAGGAGGGCCTCTCGTCCATCAGCGACATCAACGTCGTGGACTACGCTCGCCACCCGCTCGTCGAGACGATCGAACGGCTCCAGTGACCCTCCGGTGGACGAATCGTCGTCGGCCCGCACCCCGCCGCCGATCCGTCCCCCACCGCCGACCTGTTCCCCGCCGCCGATCCGCCACCCGCCGCATTCGTATTCGTTCCGTGGGAGGTTTATTATACGTGGGTGTCCGATACGGTATTTATGCGCGCGATCGGTCGAACGACGGTCGAGCGGCTCAGACAACCAGAGTACACCGGCGAGAACCGCTGTCCGCCCTGTACGGTGGTGAACCTCCTCCTGGCCGCCCTCGGGAGCGTCGCGATCGGAAGCCTCGCGCCGGTCGCCGGCGTCGCCTTCGCGCTGGTTGCCGTCGCGGCGATCTACCTCCGCGGCTACCTCGTCCCGGGGACGCCCGAACTGACGAAGCGCCACCTCCCGGATCGCGTCCTCCGGTGGTTCGGAAAGGACCCGCACGTCGGGACGTCCGTCGACCTCGACGGCGACAATGCCGTCTCGTCTACCGATCTCGACGGCGACAATGCCGTCTCGCCTTCTCACCTCGACGTCGAGTCCCGCCTCCTCTCGATCGGTGCGGTCGAACCCGCGGGCGAGGATCTGCGCGCCGCGCCGTCGTTCGAGCGGGAGTGGCGGCGCGCGGCCGAGGAGGTCCTCGACGCGCCCGAGCGGCGCGCGGGCGACGTGCTCGGCCTCTCGGAGCCGGGGATCGAAGACCGCGGCGGCGTCTGCGTGGTCGCCGACGGCGGTATCGAAGCCGCGCGGTGGCCCTCCCGCGAGGCGCTCGTCGCCGACCTCGCCGCCGTGCCGCTGCTCCGAGAGCGCCTGTCCGACTGGGAGTCGCTCGACCGCGCGACGCAAGGGCGGCTCCTCGCGGGACTGCGCGTCTTCCTCACGTTCTGTCCGACCTGCGGCGGCGTCCCGGCGTTCCGGGAAGACACGGTCGAATCCTGCTGTCGCTCCGTCGACGTGGTCACCTACGACTGCGAGGACTGCGGCGCGCGGCTGCTCGAACTGCAGCGCTGACGGCGACGGCTAGCTCCCGTCACCGCGCAGGTGCGACACGAGGTCGAGCGTCGGGTCCGCCCGCCCGAGGGCGAAAAGCGAGTAGTACCGAAAGTACGTCACGACGGGGGCCTGCACGAAGAGCGCGACGACGGCCACGGCGAGCGCGTACAGCGCGGCGAGGAGGCCGAGCGCCGCCCACCCGGCGAATCCGAGCGCGCCCGCGGCGAGCGCGGCGTTCAACCCGACGGCCACCGGGACGAACGGGAGCGCGACGAGCAGCCCCGAGAGCAGCAGGACGAACCAGACGGCGACGCCAGCGCCGACGAACAGCGCGTAGCGGACGAGGAGGTACAGCGCGAACCCCTTCCACGACGCGCGCAGCGCGGGGGCGAAGCGCCGCCACGCCGAGACGACGCCCCGATCCTCCGCGACCATCGCGGGGACGACGAAGTCGACGGTGAGTCGATCGGCGAGCGCGGCGACGAGCGCGACGGCCCCCGCGAGCAAGAGCGCCGGAATGGCGAGGAGCGCGAGCGCGGACGTGACGGCGACGTCGGCGAGGAACGCGGCTCCGAGCGGGACGGCGAACCCGGCGAGCGCGACGGCGGCGAGCGCGACCCGGAAGGCGAAAAGACGGAGGCCGTCGCCCGCGTGCGCCCGGAACGGTTCGCGGACCCGGATCGATCGCGAGCGCACCCCTTCGACGAGCACGAACTCCATGATCGACCCGAGGAGGACGTACAGCGCCGCGGCCGCCGCGAGACCGCCGGCCGCGACGAGCAGCGCGACGACCGCACCGCCGGACGCGACGACCGCCTCGACGACGGCCGCGCCGGGTGCGACGTCAGCCGTGACGAGCCTCGGGAGGGACGCGTCGCTCAGCGGTTGTAGCTGCGTCGAGAGGTTGACGTTCCCGCCCACCGCCGTCCCGCCGCCGAGGAAGAACGCGAGCAGCGCGAGGCGGAGCCAGCGCCTGCGGTCGACCGGCAGGAGGAGCGACGCCGTCGCCTCGCGTGCGTCGTCGAGCGCGTCGAGCGCGAAGCTACTCATCCGTCCGTCACAACGGACGCGCGGGACAAAAAGGGGCGTCGTAGCGGAATCGCCACCGTCGGACCGAGGGAGGCGTCCGCCGTCGCCGTCGTCGAGCCGAGTCGAGCCGAGTCGAGCCGGATCGAGCCGCGCAGCTACCGCCGAACCGCCGCCAGCGGATCGACGAACCCGGAGCCGTAGTACGTCTTGTCGTATCCGTCGGGCACCTCCGCCGTCCGCGCGAGTTTCGATTCGACCTGATTCGCGTTGGCGTTCGGATCGACCGACTTCACCAGCGCGGCCGCGCCCGCGACCTGCGGCGCGGCCATGCTGGTCCCGGCCTTCCAGCCGTAGCCGTATTCGACGTCCACGACGGTTTCCTCGTCCTCGTCGTACACCGGTTCGGCGACGGTGCTGTAGACGAGATCGAGGTGCCACGGCACGTCGTCGGAGCCGATCGCCCCCTCGTCGGCGTTGCCGCCGGGGGCGGCGAGGTCGATCGCGTTCGTCCCGTAGTTGGTGTAGAAGGCGGGAGCGTACGCGGGCGCTTCCGCGTCGCCGGCGTCCCACCCGAAGCCGATCGGACCGGTTCCGCTGACCGCCAGCGCCTGCGCGCCCTCGTTCGGCAGGCTGATCAGGTTCCCGTCGTGCTGGAGGTCCGCGCCGTCGTTGCCGGCAGAGACGACGAGCAGCGTCCCCGCCGCGTTCGCGTAGGTCATCGTCCGGTTGAGCGACTTACCGTAGAACGAGCCCAGTTCCTTCCGGGAGACCGGGTACGCTCCGAGGCTCAGGTTCGCGACGTCGCAGCCGACCTCGGCGCTGTGGACGATCGCGGCGAGGATGTCGCCGAACGACGCGCCGCCCTCGGCCGAAAACACCCGACAGTCGACGATCTCCGCGTCGGGGGCGGTCCCGACGACGCCCGCCTCGTTGCGGTCGTCGGCCGCGACGATGCCCGCGACGTGGGTGCCGTGGTCGCCGCCGAACGGCCCGCCCGCACCGTAGCCGTCGCCGGTGAAGTTCCGCGAGAGGTCGCGGTTCACCGCGCGTTCGAGGTCCGGGTGGCCCGCCGCGACGCCGGAGTCGACGATCGCCACGCGCGTCCCTTCCCCCCGCGAGATCTCGTGGACCTCCGGGATGTGCTGTTCCTGCTTGTCCCACTGGTACTCGTACCCGGGTTCGTCGGTCGCGCTTTCGGGCGCCGCGTCGACCATCTCCGGGAGCCCGAGTCGGAGTTCGACGTCCGACTCGAACGAGCGGGTGACCTTCTTCACGTCGCCCGCGCGGCCCTCCACGACGGCCAGATCGACCGCCGACAGGTCGTGTACCACGTCGAACGCGCCGCTTTCGACGTCCTCGCGCGAGAGGCCGCTCGTATCGACCACGAAGCGATCCGTCCGCTCCGCCGCCGTCACCGTCGTCCCGGCCGCCGCGCCGCCCAGGAGACCGCCGCTCACCGTCAGAAACGTCCGTCGCGTCAATCGAGACATACCCGATGACAGTACGTCAACGATATAATACTTTTGGAGAAGGAATTATGGTAAAAATTGAATTATTCAGATAGAGATTCGAAGTTCGCGGGTTCGACGGGTCCGCTAGCTATTTCCACGCCGGCCGAAAACCCCGCGACATGACACCGTTCGAGCGCCGAGCCCGAGAGGCCCAGACCCGGTTGGCGGACCGCGGCGACGACCTGCTCGCCCTGTTTCCGAGCCGGAACCTCTTCTACGCGACCGGCTTCGCCGAGGAGCCGGGCGAGCGGCACCTCTTCTTTTTGCTCCCGGCGACGGGGGATCCCGTCTTCTTCGTCCCGGAACTGTACGAGGAGCAGGTCCGCGAGGCGTCGCGCGTGGACGACGTTCGGACGTGGGCGGACGACGAGGACCCCACGGAGCGCCTCCGCGCGGTCGTCGGGGAGTTCGACGTCGGCCGGGGGCGCGTGCTCGTCGACGACACGATGTGGGCGCGGTTCACGCAGGATCTCCGGGACGTCCTCCCCGACGCGTCGTTCGGTCTCGCGAGCGAGGTGCTCGCGCCCCTCCGACGCCGGAAGGACGACGCGGAACTGGACGCGATCCGACGCGCCAGCCGGATCGCGGACCGGGTCGTCGACGACGTTCGGGCGCTCGGCTCTGACGCGGTCGGGATGACCGAGGCCGAACTCGCCCGGGAGATCGAACGTCGCCTCGTCGCCGCCGGCGGCGACGGCCTCTCCTTCGAGACCATCGTCGGCTCCGGGCCGAACGGCGCGAAGCCGCACCACGGCAGCGGCGACCGGATCGTCGAGGCCGGTGACCCGGTCGTCCTCGACTTCGGGACGCGCGTCGACGAGTACCCGAGCGATCAGACCCGGACGGTCGTCTTCGGCGGCGATCCGTCGGCCGCGTTCTGCGAGGTTCACGCGGTCGTCCGGGAGGCGCAGGCGGCGGCCGTGGCCGCGGTCGAACCCGGGGCGAGGGCGGGCGACGTGGACGCGGCCGCGAGGGAGGTGATCGAAGCGGCCGGGTACGGCGACCGGTTCATCCACCGGACCGGCCACGGGGTCGGTCTCGACGTGCACGAGGAGCCGTACATCGTCGCCGGGGGCGGCGTCGAACTCGAACCGGGGATGGTGTTCAGCGTCGAACCCGGGGTGTACGTCCCCGGCGAGTTCGGCGTCCGGATCGAGGACCTCGTCGTCGTCACCGACGACGGGTGCGAACGGCTGAACGAAAGCGAGCGCGGGTGGGCGTCGCCCGCGACGTGACCGCCGCGACGACCTCGCGCGTCGACGCGGGACGAACCGGGACTCAGCAGTACTGTGAAAGTCGGGCGGGGGACCGAAACGGGACCGGGCGGTCGAGATCGCTCGTTATTCTGTGTCCGGTCCGGTCGTGGTGGTCGGCCGCCATCGACAGCATCGTCCGCTCCGTTCGACCCTCGCTCGCGACCGACCAGCCGCAATTTACGCACTGATAATATCTGATTTTTTCCACGAACGGGTGTTGGGTCGCCACCGGTATAACGTCGTTTGCTGCGTGAGACGGCGCTTTAAGTCGCGTCGCGAGCGCTCGCTACCCGGTGAAGCCCCGAAGCGACCACTCGCTGTCGTCCCCGGTTTCCGTGAACTCGGGGGCGCTCACGAGCACGAACGCGCTCTCTTCGTCCCCGTTGCGGATCTGTCGCGTGGCGTCCGAGGAGATCCAGAGCGCGTCGCCGGGACCCATCCGCACGTCCTCGCCGTCGACCGTGACCGTCGCCTCTCCGTCGATGAGGATGTACACCTCCTCCTGTTTGTTGTCGGTGTGATCGTGCTTTCGTCCGATCCAGCCCGGCTTGCAGCGCGCGATGGTGACGCCGACCTGTTCCGTGTCGAGCGGCTCTCGGAGGAAGTGCATCGCGTCCTCGACGCGCTCGACGTCGTGATAGTTGACTTTCGAGTACGACATCTGGTGTGCTAGTCGTTCGGTGACAATAATAAAAACTCCCCGGTACTTGCTAATCCGCGGAGGTGTTCGAGCGTCGAATCCGCCGCGAGAATGTTAGCCGACATCGGGAGATTGCTAATGTCTGTGAACCGCGTTCGGGAGATTCCTACCAACCGTTTTGTCGGTGCCGACCCTACCCGTGGGTTGAAATGGCCTACACCTGTTCGACCTGCGACGCGGAGTTCAGATCGGCGGCCGGCGTCACCCAGCACGTCGCGCTGCACCACAACACCTGCGCCGAGTGCGACGAGGCGTTCGACGACGCGGACGGACTGCGCGAGCACATCCACGAGAACCACTGAAACAGCCCGCGGTCGGCGGTTCTGTTCTACGCGCGCGGCGTTCGGCCGCGCCAACGAATCACCGCCCTCGCTCGAACCGGCCGAACGCCGCGACTTCGAAGGCGAGCGCCGCGGTGCCGACGACGCCGACGAGGAGCGAGCCGAGCCGCAACAGCCCCGCGAACTCGTCCTCGCCCGGCGTCGATCCCCCGTGGGCGTGCATCTCCGCCTGCGACTCCGTCATGACGAACGCGTCGAACCACCCGCTCACGTACGTTCCGTCGACCCACGCGCTCACGCGGAACTCCCAGAGGCCCGGCTCGGGGAACGTCTGGACGGTCGAGTACGTGCCGTCGTCCGTCCGTTCGAGGTCCGTCTCCAGCCTCGCGTCCTCGAAGCGGTGGACCATGAGCAGGGAGACGTCCTCGGCCCGGGCCGGCTCGCCGTCGCGCGTGAGGACCACGTCGAGGACGTGCGGTTCGTCCGCCGTCACGTGGAGGAACTCGCCGTCCCTGTCGCCCGGCACGACGGTCAGCTCGATCGCCCCGCCGTCGACGCCGCGTTCGAGCGACGCCGCCGATCCGTCGCGCTCCTCCGAGACGAAGGCCGCGGTGGGCGTGGCCGTGAGCAGCCCAGAGAGCAGGACGACGACGAGGAGCAACCCCAGTTCGGCGCGGATCGCCCGGACGAACGTCCGCGCCGCGCCGTCCGCGGACGGGCGGGCCCGGAGCCGTCGGATCAGGACGAACCTGACGAACCCGCCGAGGCCGAGCGCGAGCGCCGCGGCTGCGGTTTTGATCGCGAGCGCCGTCCCGTACCGCGTCGTCGCCAGCGCGCCGGCGTCGGGGACGTGCCACGAGGCGAGCGCGAACCCCGCGGTCCCCGCCAGCACGATCCCGGTCAGCGCGACGACCGAGAACCGCCTGACGAGGTGCGCCGCGACGTCGGCCGTCGACGCCGTCGCGCGGTCGAAAAGCGGGGGCGCGAGGACGGCCAGCGCGAACAGGCCGCCGACCCAGAAGGCCGCGCCGACGAGGTGCATGAGATCCATCGCCGCGCCCTGCACCGCGCCCGCGACGCCGACCGAGTGGCTCGTCGAACTCACGAGCGCCCCCGCGAGGAGGCCGCCGACGAACGCGCCGGCGATCCAGCGTCGACGACCGTCGGAACGACCGTTCGACCGCCGGACGACGGCGAGGACGGCCGCGGCGACGACGATCTGTCCGATCCACGACGCACCCAGCGTCGTGGTCGCAAACCGCGCCGCGTCGGCGGGAGCGGCGGGAAACCGGAGCACGGCGAGCAGGGTCGCCGCGACGAGGAGCGTCGCCCCCGCGCCGGCGAGGAGCGTCCGCGCCCTGCCGTCGACGGGGGCGGCGTCGAGGTCGAACCGGCCGGCGACCGGGTGGACGACCGCGCGGAGCGTCGCCGGCACGCCGACGAGGACGACGAGCGCGACGAGGAGCAGCCCCTTCAGGAGCGCCTCGATCGGCGAGCCGCCGTCCGCCTCCCCGCCCTCGTTCGCCGCGAGGATCTGCTCGCGCGTCACGGGCTCGTCCCCGACGGTGAAGTAGAAGCTCCCGCTCGTCTCGTGGCCGTCGTCGGCGAGCACCTCCCACCGGACGGTGTAGAACCCCTCGTCGTCCGCCCGGTCCTCGAGCGGGACGGTGACGCGCCCGTCCGACCCGATCCGGGCGTCCCCGGCGGTCGCGTCGGTCCCGTCGGCGTCGACGACGGAGACGTCCGCGAGCTGGACGCCCTCTGTGTACGTGAGTGAGAGCCGACCCGGTAGCTCCTCGACCCGCTCGCCCTCGCCGGGGTCGGCGTCTTCGAGGTTCGCGTGCGCGACGACGACCGGGACGAAGAGGGAGGCGACGAGGAGCGCGACCGCGAGGAGGGCCGCGCGGCGACCGCGTCGCGAGGCGGTGGAGTCGCTGCTCATCGCGGACCGCGTCCGCGCGCGCGCCCCGCGGCGGGTCGCCCGCGCGCGCTCACGAGGACGACCCCACGTACGCGACCTGCGTCACGCTTCCCTCGACAGGAACCGTCCCGTGTAACTCGCGGGCGTCCGCGTCGACGATCGCGACGGTGCCGTCGGCGCTCGCCGGCGTGAAGAAGTACCCGCCGCCCGTGGTTCCCGACCGGTGGAGGTGTTCTGCGCCCTCGGGGCGCTCTATCTCGCCGACGTCGATCCGCGTCGCGACCTCGAACGCCTCGAAGTCGACGACGGCGCTGTTCGAGTCCGCCGTGTTCGTCGTGAATCCCCACAGCCCGTCGTCGCCCTCGTGGAAGTAGACCTTGTCGGGACCGCCCTCGACCGGGATCGACGCGACGACCTCGTCGTCGGCCGCGGCGTCGACGACGTGGACCTCCCCGCCGTGGCCGTCGACGACCGCGAGCACCTCCCCGCCGGGCGACGCGTACAGGCCGCCGGAAACGTCGAGGTGGCCGATCAGCTCCTCCGCCTCCGCGTCCACGACCGCCGTCACCTCGGCGTCGGTGTACTCGACGTAGAGGTGCCCGCTCCGGGGCGAGTAGGCCGCGTAGTGCGTGCCCGATCCCTCGGGGAGGGACACCGATCCGGTCTTCTCCTTCGCGTCGAGATCGATCGCGTGAACGGCGGCGTCGTCGGTGTTCGTGGCGTACGCCTTCGCGCCGAGGTCCTCGTGGGAGACGAGCTTCCCGTGGCCGGTCTCGTCGTCGCCGCTCACGACCCTGTCCGTCACGGAAAGCGACGCGGCGTCGACGACGTAGAACGTTCCCTCGTCGTCGGCGTGGGTCCAGATCTCGCCCGGCCGGGGGCGGAACGCGTGCGTGATTCCGGAGCCGACGTCCACCTCCGCTTCGACGGCCCCCCGTTCCGTGTCGATCACGACGACCTGCGAGCGGGCCTCGTCGTTGACGAAGAGCCGTCGGCCGTCCGCGCTCGCGACCGCGTCCTTCGGCTCCATGTCGGCGGGCGCGTCGGCGACCTCGGCGACGACCTCGGCCGCGTCCGGATCGACGACGGCGATCGATTCGGGGGCGAACGCGTAGAGGACGTCCTCCCGCGGGACCGATCCGTCGCCCGACTCGTCCGAGCCGGCCTCGGTCGTCTCCGCCGTTCCGGCCGTCCCGTCGGCGGAGCGCTCGTCGTCCGGACCGCCCGCCCCCTCTCCGCCCAACGAGGTGCAGCCCGCCAGTCCGACCAGTCCCGCGATGCCCGTCGCGCCGATGAACGTCCGCCGCGGAAGCGCTTGGTCCATGCGTTGGCGTAGAAGTGGGGTATTATTCTCGGTTATGGTTCGGTCGTCGAAGGATCGGCCGACGGCGCGGGACGCGACGCGAGCGCGTCGACGGCGACGCGTTCACAACAGCCCGAGCCCGCCGACGGCGAGCAGGACCGCGCCGGCGCACGCGCCGGCGACGACGAAGGCTCGTCGGTCGGTCCAGCCGACCCGGCCAGCGTAGACGCTTCCGGCGAGAAGTTGCGCGCCGAGCAGGAGGAAGGCGAGCGGTTCCCAGTGGACGGTCTGCGACGCGTGCGCGCCCCCGTGGGCCGAGACGATCGGCGCGACGGAACCGCAGGCCGCGAGCGCGACGGCGAGGCCGACGGCGAAACGCCGCCCCGCCCGCGACCGGCGACCCCCGTTCGTCGACGTTTCGCCGGTGGGAGTCTTCATTGGTGGCGATCGAAACCGGAGCCATATCCGTCCTTCGAATTTCGCCGCTCCGACGGACGGCCGCGGAGAACGCCGGAGAGGACCCGTTATCAACTAACACGGCTATTTTGTGTGTGGTTACTAAAAATGGAGGAAGAAATAATAATTTATATACGGTGAGGCGCGTAGCGGTCGGTATGGAGCACACGCGCAGAGACGTGCTGGCGTTCGGCGGCGCGATCGCGGCGGGGGGATTCGCGGGGTGTCTCGACTCGGTCGGCGGCGATCCGACCGCCGGAGACTCGGATCCGGGTCTCGACGCCCAGACCTCGCTCTTCGTGCTGTACGACGTCGCGAGCGGCGTGGGCGGCGACGCCGCGGCGGTCGAGAGCGTCGTCCCCTCCGGCCAGCAGGGCCACGGGTGGGAGCCGCCGGCGAACGTCCAGCGGGACGTGGTGGAGTCCGACGCGTTCGTTTACGTCGGCGAGGGGTACCAGTCGTGGGCGGACGACGTCGTCACCAACCTCGAATCGGACGGGTCGGACGTCACCGTGATCGAGGCCAGCCGCGGCATCGACCTGATCGAGGCGTCCGAGGGGGGACACGACCACGACGAGGACCACGGCAACGGGGACGGTCACGACCACGGCGACGAAGCGGACCACGACGACCACGGTCACGGGGACGAGAGAGAACACGATCACGGCGACCACGAAGGGGAGTCGAGTCACGACCCCGAAAACGAGTCCGAGCACGACCACGAGGGCGAGGACGGTCACGGGGACGAGGAAGAACACGATCACGACCACGGTGCGGAGGACCCGCACTTCTGGCTCGATCCGCGTCGAACCAAGCGCGCGGTGGCGAACGTTCGCGACGGCTTCGTCGAGACGGACGGCGAGAACGAGGAGCGCTACGCCGAGAACGCCGACGCGTACCGGACGAAGCTCGACGAGCTGGACGGGCGGTTCGAATCGGCGCTCTCGGAGCGGCGGCTCGACGTCGTCCTCGTCGCCGGCCACGACGCGTTCGGGTACCTCGGCCACCGCTACGGGTTCGAGATTCGGGCGCTGACCGGGCTCGCGCCGGATTCGGAGCCGAGCCCGCAGGACATCCGCGAGGCGCAGGAGCTGATCGACGAACACGACATCGAGTACATCCTCGCGCCCTCGCTCGAGTCCGATCGCGCCGCGAACCAGCTGGTCGCGGAGACCGACGCGAAGGAGGCGCTCCCGATCGCCACCCTCGAGGGGCTGACCGCGGAGTGGGAGGAGAAGGGCTGGGGGTACTTCGACGTCATGGAACGGGTGAACCTCCGATCGCTCCGGAAGGCGCTGGGGGCCGAGTAACGGTGTCCTCGACGCTCGACGACGAACTGGCCGTCGCCGTCGTCGGCGCGGGACCGGCGGGCGTCGGCGTCGGCGTCGTCCTCCGCGATCTCGGTATCGAGCGATTCGCGCTGCTCGAACGCGACGACGTCGGCGCGTCGTTCCGGCGGTGGCCCGACGAGATGCGCCTTCTCACCCCGTCGTTCCCGAGCAACACCTTCGGCGCGCGCGACCTCAACGCCGTCACGCTCGACACTTCGCCCGCGTTCGCGCTCAACCGCGAGCACCCCTCGGGCGACGAGTACGCGGAGTACCTCGAAGCCGTCGTCGAGTTCCACGACGTGCCCGTGCGCGCGGGAATCGACGTGCGCGAGGTCGCACCGGACGACGGCGGGTTCGCGCTCGAAACGTCCGCGGGGACGATCGAAAGCGAGTTCGTCGTCTGGGCGGCCGGCCAGTTCCAGTACCCGAACCGCGATCCGTTCCCGGGGGCGGACGCCTGCGTGCACAACGCGACGGTCGGCTCGTGGCGGTCGTACGCCGACGGCTGCGACGGCGATCGGGCCGTCGTCGTCGGCGGGGCCGAAAGCGGGATCGACGCGGCGCTGGCGCTCTCCGAGCGCGGCCTGCGCGTCGCCGTGATCGACGAGACCGGTCCGTGGCGGATCCGGTCCCCCGATCCGAGCGAGGTGCTCTCGCCGTACACCGCGGAGCGGCTGGAGGCCGCGCTCGAAGACGGCGCGGAGATCGACCTCGTCGCCGACGAGCGGGTGACGCGCGCCGAGCGGACCGACGACGGCGGCTACGCGGTTCTCACGGACGGCGACCGCCGGTTCGTCACCGACAACCGCCCCGTCCTCGCGACCGGTTTCGACGGGAGCGTCGGCCTCGTCGAGGACCTGTTCGAACTCGACGAGGGGCACCCCGCGCTCACCGACCGGGACGAGTCGACCGAGACGCCGGGGCTCTTTCTCGTCGGCCCGACCGTCCGCCACGACGGACAGCAGTTCTGCTTCGTGTACAAGTTCAGACAGCGGTTCGCCGCGGTGGCGGACGAGATCGCGAGACGGCTCGGCGTCGACCGCGAACCGCTCGACGCCTACCGGGAGAAGGACATGTTCCTCGAAGACCTCTCGTGTTGCGACCCGGAGCTCTGTGACTGCTAGGCATGGACGATCGACGCGACGTCGTCGTGGTCGGAACGGAGGCCGTCGGGAAGTCCTCGCTCGTCTCCTCGCTCGCCGGCGGCGGCCCGACGAGCGGCAACTTCCGGGGGACGACCGTCCGGAGCGAGGCGTACCCCGCGGGCGCGTACCGGTTCGTCGACACGCCGGGGATCGCACCCGACGCCGACACCGCGACGACGCGGGAGGCGCTCGCCCGACTCGACGCGGCGGACCTCGCGCTCCTCGTCGTTCCGGCCACCGATCCCGATCGCGACCTGTACGAACTACTCCCCCTCGTCGAGGGGAAGGCGGGCGCGGTCGTCGTCACCTTCTGGGACGCGGTCGAAGCGAGCGCGGACGCCCGCGAGGCGATCGAGGAGCTGCGCGAGGACCTGGGGGTGCCCGTCGTGCCAGTCGACGCCCGCTCGGTCGGTCGGATCGACGAGGAACCCGTCCGCGTCGACGGGGGCGGGGCGGTCGGTCGCGGAGGCGGCGGCCGCGCGGGCGACGGCGGCGCGACCGACCGTCGCGGAGACGCCGTCTGCGATAGCGACGGCCGAGACGGTGCCGACCGCATCCGCCGCGCCCTCGAACGCGCCGACTCGCTGCCGGGCGGCGTCGGGACGAGCGTCGGGTGGCGGATCGAACCCCCGAAGACGGCGCTCGAACGCCCGTACCTCGGGCCGCCGCTCTGCGCGCTCGCCCTCCTCCTCCCGGCCGTCGCGGCCGTCCTCCTCGCGAACGGCGTCGCCGCCGGCCTCGATCCGGCGGTCGAGACCGCGCTCCGACCGGCGGTCGACGGCGCGGCGAGCCTTCCCGGTCCGCTGCGTGCGGCGCTGGCCGGCGACTACGGTCTCCTCGCCATGGGACCGTTCCTGTTCGTCTGGGCGGGGCCGACGATGCTCGTCTTCGCCGCGTTCACGGGCGCGTACAAGGCGAGCGGGTTGCTCGCGCGGCTCACCGCCGCCCTCGATCCCTACACCCGCCGCGTCGGACTGACCGGACACGACCTCGTCCGAGTCGTCATGGGCTTCGGGTGCAACGTGCCCGCCGTCGTCGGCACGCGGAGCTGTTCGGACTGCACGCGGTGTACGACCGTCTCCGCGATCGCCTTCGGGTCGGCGTGCTCCTACCAGTTCCCCGCGACGCTCGCGGTGTTCGCCGCGGTCGGGACGCCGTGGCTCGTCGGTCCGTACCTGGTCGTGCTCGCCGCCACGACGCTCGTCTACCTCCGGCTGATCGCCCCCGCGGAGGCGCGGCGCGCATCGCCCGTCGCCGGACGCCGGGCGTTCCTGACGCGGCCGAGCGCGCGGGCGGTCGGGCGCGAGGCGTGGGGGTCGATCCGCGGCTTCTTCCGCACCGCGCTCCCCGTGTTCGCCTGCATCTGCGTCGTCGCGGCGCTCCTCGATCGGATCGGCGCGATCGACGCGCTCGGCGAGGCGCTCGGTCCCGTCGCGGGCGCCTTCGGGCTGCCGCCGGAGGTGGCGCTCGTCGTCGTGCTCGCGTCCATCAGAAAGGACGGCATCGCGCTGCTCGCCGCCGACGGCAGCGGCGGCGCGCTCGTGGGCGTCTCGCCCCTCGGCGTGCTCGTCGCGGTCTACCTCGCGGGAACGTTCCTCCCGTGTCTCGTCACGGCGTTCACCGTCGCGACGGAGGTGTCGCCGCGGTACGCCGCGACGCTCCTCTGCCGGCAGGCGCTCGCGGCGCTCGCCTTCTCGTTCGTCATCGCCCGCGGCGGCGAGGCGCTATTCGCGGTCGCGTCCGTCGGGGTGGTTCCGTGACGTACGACGACGCGCCGACGGCTCCTCGGCCACGGGTTCTGATAGCGGTACTCAATGGCACTAGATGGCTTCATGTGGCTTCCAGAGCCAAAGATTGGATCGAAGCGGGATCCGACGCGTCCGTTCGAACCGCCGGAGACGCGGCTACTCGAACAGTCCGGTTTCGTCCCGCTTCAGGTCGCGCTTTTCGGCGTACGCGAGGGTGTAGTAGTCGCGGTCGGCGAGCTCCGCGGGGTCGTCGGTGACGATCGTCTCGCCGTGCTCCATGAACAGCCGTCGGCCGAACGTCACGTCGTAGCCCG
>NZ_SDIC01000005.1 GCF_004116405.1 Halegenticoccus tardaugens
ATCAGTTTATCCTGCCCCGCTCGACTTTGTACCCGGTTCGAACGGAGACAGTTTAAGCTTGAACCGCTACGCATGAGTAGTGGTTACCTACCACCCTAGGAGAGCGGAAGCCTACGTCGCTAGGACGCGTAAGTGGAATGTTCGCCGTCGATCGACGTCTGCCCAACCCGGTAGGTAGACGACGGCCTAAGAAATAGCCAAACTGCGAGTAGATTGGTACCGCCCCGTCATATCATTCCGCCCGTATTTGTTTCACCGGATACGGTCACGGCTCACGCCGCCAGCGCGGCGATCGTACTCCTCTTCTAGGCTGTGCTGTTCTGTGTCTGTGGATTCGGAACAATCACGGATCGCTACAACGTAGAGATTCCAAGAGAGCGCGAACGCCAGTGCAAACACGTGCTCGCTTACAACTGAATCGTGCAGCGTCACGGCGTTGGTGAATGTCACGCCGCGTCCTCGAAGTTTGGCGACGGGAATCGTGGCTATTCGATGCTCGTCGCTTGGACCCAGTCGCCCTTCGAGAGGTGCTTGACGAGTCGCTGGGCCACCCCTTCGGGTTCGTCACGAAGATATCGGCGCCGTCATAAGTGAACACGGCCCGAGAATCACCCCGAACCTGAGCCTTTTTACTCGGTACAACAGATACAGCCTCGTTACCGTGTCAAGAACTGACAGCTTGGTGAGTCACTTCGAATGTTACGACTGTGGCCACACCTACGACCTGGAGCATACCGAGTTCCCTTGTCCCAAGTGCGAGGGTATCCTTGACCCGAAATACGACTACGACAACCTCGACGTCTCCCGTGAAGAGATCGAATCTCGAAAGGGGTCGATGTGGAAGTATCGCGAATTCCTCCCTATTCTCGATACCGATGACATCGTTTCGATGGGCGAAGGAACAACCCCGATAGTTGATTGTCCCAAACTCGCAGAGGAGATGGGCGTCGCTCGCGTGGCGATCAAGGACGAGGGCCAGAATCCGACGAACACATTCAAGGACCGCGGGGCCTCGGCCTCTCTCTCTGGGGCGTCCCAGCAAGGCATCAACGAGGTCGTGATTCCCTCGGCCGGGAATGCTGGCCAAGCAGCGTCAGCCTACGCAGCACGCGCCGGAATTGACTGTCATGTTGTCCTCAACTACCAATCAAACGATATTCAGAAAACGATGGTCGAAGCCCACGGTGCAGACCTCCACCTCGTCAATGGAAAACTTGGTAAGGCCGGTGGGAAATTTAGCGAGTTGCGAGACGAACACGGGTGGTACACTATCGCGACATTCCAGACGCCTTTCAGACACGAAGGAAAAAAGACGATGGGACTAGAGATCTTTGAGCAGTTCAACTGGGACGGCCCCGACGAGATTTTCTACCCCACCGGCGGCGGCGTGGGTCTGATCGGCATCTGGAAGGCCTATCAGGAACTAGTTCAACTGGGCTGGCTTGAGAACGGGACTCCACCCAGCTTAAACGTCGTTCAGTCGAGCGGCTGTGCTCCCGTTGTCGAGGCTATTGAGAACCACCGTGAGGAACATGACCCTTGGGAGTGCCCCGAGTCCATTGGTCGTGGGATTGAGGTTCCTAATCCAGGTGCCTCACCCTGGATGCTTGAGGCCGTTTATGAGACCGGCGGCACTGGCGTGGCAGTCTCCGACAGCAAGGCACTCAAGGGAGCCTTGACCAGCGCACAACACGCCGGTATCGAGATGTGTGTCGAGCCGGGTGCCGCCCTGGCCGCCGCGATACAGATGGCAGAGGAGGGCGAGCTGAACGAAGACGACGAGATCCTCATCATCAATACAGGGGCTGGGAATAAGGCGACTGACGCGTTGAGTTACGTGATCGAATAAACGCCTAAAAAAGCTCTCATTACAGCAGTAACATTTGGAGATTAGATCGGAATACAGTATGAGCACCGAAATAGACCTAGTATGTACTCACTCAGCGAGGGCGGCCGCCAGCGCCTCGATTGGCGTCGGAGGCTCCTGTTCGTCTTCTGATAGTAGATCTAGCGGGTGAGTATCCGTTGACCATGTCTTCGAATTGCGTCCGACAGGAGGCTCCTGGTGCCACGACGACCTCTCCAGGACTACTCGCTAGCTGACTCTTGAGAATCTCGCCTCCGCGAACACCAGAATACGCGAGCACGCAGACGAGGACGCAATCGCGGAGTTCGACGAGTGCATCGAAGCCCTTCTCGTCGACCGCCTCGTAAGCTCATTGATTAGCGTATCGAAGCAAGGCTTGCGATCTTCGGCTGACCAGAACTGTTGGTCGCCACTCTATTTTTTCGGTCGTGGCGGCAGTTCCTCAAGGGCAATTCCTTTCCGCACTGGGTTCTCCGTGAGGTACTCCCAGCGGACGCGGTTGGTGAGAAACGCAGAGATATAGTCGTAGTACGTCCACGCTGTCGCAGTGGAGGTCTCCGTCGTGATCCTCGTTCACCCTTGCATCGACGCGCCGAGAGAGATACTGCGCATAGCTCGCCATGCTTCGCTTGTCTACGTTGTCGACGGTCTCGATGCCACACTCATGGAGGTACTGTCGCCACTGGGTGAGGTCGCGATTGAGCGCGTCGGCGTAGTTCCCGATTTGTTTACCTAACCGCAGGCGCTAAGGCCCCTTGCTCAACGACCTCGCTTCGCTCGGTCGTAGGGAGGGGAGACAGCGTTCACGAGACGCAAAGCGTCTCGTTAGTCAATCAGAACACGAAGCGTTCTGATGATGCCGTCATCGTCTTCCATCAATGCGATACTGCCGACCCGCAGGCCCACGCCATCGGTAGTTTATGTTTCTACGTAGTGTAAACACCGGTAATGGATCGGTACGAGATCGAAGGACACGAAGTCCATGAATCCGAGGTCAAACCCACTGGCAACGGTGCTCACGTCCTCGTCCCGAAGCGGTGGCGAGGAGCCACCGTCAAGGTCGTTCGCGTCACCGATCCATCCGACGAGTAGCCCATGCGCTACAACTACCGGTATCGACTCAAACCCACCAACGAACTCCACGAGCGGTTAGCGTGGACCGTCGATACCTGCCGGCAGGTCTACAACCACTTTCTTCACCGACTCAACCGGGTAGACGGTACCTCCGCCTACTCCGAACAGTCGATCCTTCCGAATCTCAAACGCGAGTGGACCGACCTGAAGGACGTTCACTCGAAGGTCCTACAGAAGGTCGTACAGCGATTGTACGACAGCCTCTCGACGCTGAAGGGGCGGAAGGACAACGGCTACCGCGTCGGCGAACTACGGTGGAAGGCCCTACAGGAATATCGCTCGATTACGTACAGTCAAACCAGGCTTCAAGCTCAACAACACGAGCGGTCGGCCTGTACTCTCTCTTTCCAAAATCGGCGACGTTCCGATAGTCTCCCACCGTGAGGTTCCCGCCGACGCAACGATCAAGGAGGTCGTCGTGAAGCAGGAACCGACGGGCGAGTGGTTCGCCGTCCTCGGCATCGAAACCAAGAATGACGCGCCGCCGAAGCCCGAGACCCCCGAGAAGTGTGTCGGGATCGCCGTAGGTATCCTGAAGTACGCTCACGACAGTGACGGAACCGCCGTCGATGGTCCTGACCTAACCGACGAACGAGAACGGTTGGAACGCGCACAGCGCGACCTCTCGCGGAAAGAACACGGATCGGCGAACTACCGCATCCAACAGCAAGTCGTTGCCTGCCGTCACACCGATCTGAGACGGAAACGCCGCGACTTCCTACACAAACTCTCGAACTACTACGCCCGCGAGTACGACCTCGTGGCGGTCGAAGATCTCGACGCGAAGGGGTTGATGGAACTCCCGTCGAACAGCCGCAACCGCGCCGGAGCGGCATGGGGCACGTTCCTGAGAATGTTGGAGTACAAGTGCAACCGAGAAGGCACGCACTTCATCGCCGTCGATCCACGCGCGGGACGACGAAGGAGTGTTCGAACTGCGGCGTTTCGACCGACAAACCGCTCTGGGTTCGGGAACACTCGTGTCCGTCGTGCGGATTCGAGGCAGACCGCGACCTCAACGCGGCGTACAACATCCTTTCACGCGGACTCACCGACGTGGGGGTGGTTCACCCCGATTCACTGCCTGCGGAGACTGCGCTCCCTACGGGAACCGAGTCGGTGTCTGCACAGCGCGTCGTGGAAACAGGAAGCCCCGTCCTCAGCGAGGCCATAAGGCCGAGCAGGGCGGGGTAGTTCACTAATTCGAGAAAGCCGTTGATGACCGTTTTGAGGGCGTGACCCGGGAGTAGTCGTGGAATCAGTGGGTCCCATATGATTAGGTTGTGATACAGTACGTGATAAATAAATTTATTGTGGATTATAAATGTATAGTAATGTTTAAACCGTTCTTTCTCCTGGAATCACTATCTACAGGCTGTCTACCTCCCGTTTAGCTATATTTAAACCAGATAACGATATACGGAAGTCAAACGTCTAAAACATTACAACCTCGGAGGATGGCCGTTTTTGCGTGTTCTCCGCCCTAATTACGATCTCGTCTCTTTTCAGTTTACTCCGTTCTCTGTTGATTCACATCAGTCGATGTTTCGTCGCCTTGCTGACGCCGTCGCACCTGGAGGGACGCTCTTAATCGTCAGCCACCATCAATCAGACATCCAGACCACAATTCCGCGGAACTCGAATTAGGAGATGTACTTTACCGCATCTGACGTGGCTGAAGCGCTCGATTCTGAGGACTGGGACATCATCGAAGGAAAACTTGAACGCTCCGCTACAGACCCTGAGGGAAACGAGGTCGCTATACATGATACGGTATTCAACGCACGTCGACAAGAGCAATAATCTACGAACGTCTTGAACGGATACGCTACGATTCTATTTCCGGTGGTCGACTCTCCCCATATGTGTCTCGGAACTCTTGTATTAGCTGGCCTGTATTGGCGTACCAGTCATTGAGCATTCGTTGGAGTCCGTCCGCAATCGCGTCAGCGTCGTTGACTCTATATACGTGGTGATAACCGCCGTGCTGACAACTCTCTTGATCTTCCTTCACAACTCCTGTTTCTTGTAGTCGCTTGACCGATCGGTATGCGGTCGTCCGTTCTCGATTGATGAATTTTGCTATATGGTCTACAGTGAGCGGGCCATCGCTCTCAATTAGCAACCTAAACACCCCTCTGTCCAACTCGTTCAGTCCCAGCATACACTCAAGCAAGTTATCACAGTCCTGTTCCGCTCGGATCTGTTTCAATACGGCTTCTGGCATTGTTATCAGGATTTGGTACTGGAGCCAGAAAAAGATTGCACTTCTATCGCAATATTGTAGTGCTAGGACAAGGGTGAACAACCAACCGCATTTGTATCGAACTATCTGAAACGCCGATTATACCGGCTGAATGGGGTCTCTATGTGCGGATAGAATCAGATCCTCAATTATCAATTCGGGAGCGACAACCTTATGTCCTAAGTCCTACTTGCATTCTATATGCAATTAATAGGTGGCAGTAACGGACCGGATTTCGATGTCCTCATCATCGGCGGCGGTCCCGCGGGGTTGAGTGCCGCACTTCAGTTGGGTCGCTCACTCCGAAGCATATTGATCTGCGATAACAAAGAGCCCCGGAATGAGCCAGCAGCTGAAGCCCATGGGTATCTAACGCGAGACGGCATTCCCCCACAAGAACTCCGCCGCCTCGGGCGTGAGGAAGTAGAGAAATACGGTTGCGAGTTCCGAGAGTCACGGGTGACGAATGTCAACAGGAGCGAAAATAGATTCACGAGTACACTCGATACCGATCAAACTGTCACGAGTCGGAAAATCGTACTAGCGACTGGTGTCAGTGACATGCTCCCAGATACTGATGGGTTCGAGGAACTGTGGGGCAACGGTGTGTATCACTGCCCCTACTGTCACGGCTACGAGGTTCGCGATGAACCACTCGGAGTCCTCGTTACGGCTCCAGAGCAAATTGAACACACGAAGCTCATATACAATTTGAGTATAGACCTCGTCGTGTTCACCGATGGGCAGGACGTCTTCGATGAAGAAACACGGTCGGAGTTCGTCGAACGGGGGATCGAAATCGAGGAGGAGCCAATCGCTGCACTCAACGGCACAGACGACGGCCTCGAAAGCATCTCACTCGCTGATGGCCGCGACGTATCCCGTCACGCTCTCTTTTACGCGCCCCCGACACAACAGCACAGCGACCTCGTTGACCAGTTGGGACTTCAGGTAAACGAGTCCGGACTCGTTGAAACTACGCAGTCGCATTACGGGATTGGCTTCACATCGGTCGACGGGCTCTTCGTCGCAGGTGACGCTTCGAGTGAGTCGGCTCTTTCGATTCCGTGTGCCGTTGCCGACGGGTCAATGGTCGGTGGGACTGTGAACTTGGAACTCGCAAGAGAAGCGTTCGAGTAGGGGTGGTGATTATGCACGAGAAGCTCGATGATCTCGCTAACCAATTTTCGCAGATAGCTCACCACTACGACGATAAGCACGATGATGAAGAGAAGCCAGTATACAATGCGTGTGCCTCACTCGTCATTGATCACACCGGCCCTGATCCCGACGACGTAGTCCTTGACCTTGGAACAGGGACGGGTCTGGTTGCGCTCGCACTTGCTGAAGATGCCAACTACGTCGTCGGCCGGGACATCAGTGACGGAATGATAGAGCAGGCACGGTCGAAGGCCGACGACAGCGGTATCGAGAATGTGGAGTTTGGGTCTGGCGAGTTCCGCGACCTACAATACGACGGTGACGTGGACATCGTCGTCTCGAACTTCGCCCTGCATCATCTCCCCGACAAGGAAAAACGTGAGGCTATCGAGGTCATCGCCGGTCTCGGTCCGCGCCGGTTCGTCCTCGGTGACACGATGTTCTTCGGCTCGTCCGACCCTGAAGAATCGCTATTCGGCCACGAAGTTAATGTGGAAACCGTCGGGATGCTCGTGAACGCACTCACTGACGCTGGATTCGTGGTCACGGCAGTTGAGCGCGTCCATGAACAAGTGGGCGTCTTAGTCGCCGAACAAAGTAATGAAGGACCGGTTCACAGCCCTCAAGAAGACCAATAACACCGATGTGTCGAATGTTCGCGTTGCGGAGCACCGTTAGCTGCCCAGTTCAGGAGTCGTTGCTGGATGCCGACCGATCTCTTCAACGGCTGAGCAAGGTTAGCCCCATGTATGGGGTGTCGCACACTACGTTCAGGGCGTTCCCCAGATCGTCAAGAGTCCAGAGATGGCTGCTGATAGTCCTGTATGTTCAGCTCTCTCAAATCAGCTCGAATCGAGCTGTGTTGTTGCCCATGTCCGTCGTGCGACATCTGGTGACCACACCGTCGCTAATACTCATCCGTTCCAATACAGTCGATGAATTTTCGCGCACAGCGGCAATATCACTGATTTTGGTGACTTGCGATCGACGTTATGGGAGGAAATAGCGCCGTCTCTGCGTTCCCACATAATGGGCACTACTGATAGCGAGGTGTTATTTTTCCGGCTCCTGACTGCTATGGCAGACGCAGGTGTCCTTGATACAAAAGCGGGGCAAGTCGGTCCAGAAGCACTCTGGGAAAGCATCAGCTCCGTCGTGGAGCGAGTTGCTGAACTGACTGGTGGTACGCACGACGACACTAACGGCCCATCTGGTCAAACGTTCGTCCTCACGGATGGTAACACTCTCATTGGGCACAAAGGTGGAAAGCCGCTCTTTGTTCACGCACCTGCCATCAGACACGGGGATCAGGAGAGGTCGTGGGCAGTTGAGCGAGGAGCGACTGATCACTTTCGGCTAGCCAGCGAACCAGTCCCTAATTCTGAAGTGTGGTCACCAATCCGACATGGTGGAGCCGTCGGGGTTAGTCTTGATATGACTGTCTGGGTCTCACCAAACGCCCTCGCTGATTGAAGCACTTACGCATACACGCTCGATACTAAATATTTTTTATAGAAATATATCGCAAATAAGGCGCGCATCAGTCCCATCCTCCGAGGTTGTGAAACGCTCTGGACCGGTCGGATTTGTAGTTGAATATTTTGACGTTACAAACATAGATATGTAACGGCCAGATGTTACGATGGCAGCGACTATCGGTATTAATGAGCACGGTGTGAAGACAGCGGACCTGTGACCACGAGTCGTGGCTCGGTTCAAGGTAGCTAGAGCGGTAGTTTTCGCTACCTAAACTTGAGTTTGAGTTCGATTTCGTTCGTAGAGCCGAGGACGAGATTCGGAAGCTCTTGTTCGAACGTTTCGCCTGTGAATCGGTGGGCCGGCCCCGAGATACTGAGTGCTCCAACCACCTCGTCGTTCGGTCCGCAGACGACGCTTCCGACCGCGCGAAGACCGGGCGTTGTCTCTTCGTAATTGTACGCGTATCCGCGTTCCCGAATCGACTCCAGTTCCGCGAATAACTCCTCGCGATCGGTTATCGTATTCGGCGTGGTCGCGGGAAGTCCGAGTTCGTCGACGATAGCCTCCACCCGTTCTTGGGGGAAATTGGCGAGAATGACTTTTCCGGCTGCACTTGTATGAAGATAGCCACGCTTGCCGATGCTTGCATCCGTTTGAACGGCATTCTCTCCGGTTTGAGTGTAGAGGTAAATGCGGAACCCCTGCTCTTCGACGATGAATTGGACTCGCTCTCCCGTCTCGTTGGCGACCTGATCGACTTTCCGTCTAGCGAGATCGAACGTCGGGTGAGCCGTCTGAACGTGTCCGCCAAGCGTCAGAAACCGCATTCCGAGTTGGTACTTCTCGCCGTTTTTCGTAACGTACCCGTGCTCTCTGAGTGTGAGAAGATGGCGGTGTACCGTGCTTGGTGCGACGTCAACCGTCTCTGCGAGCTCTTTTATTTGCGCACACCCGAGGTGCTGGAGGGCGTGTACGATTTCGAAATTCGTTTCGACCGTCGAGACCGTCGATTTTCGTCGAGGATCTTCCATAATCGGTAACTGGATTCCTCCGATATAAATTTCCGCATTGTAGGATCGAGCCGTAGAGAGCTCCTCGACCCGTCCTACAAGCTCTCCATACATGATTTGCGATAAAAAAATCGCGATGGATGGAACGGCGGATTGTTCACCTACCGAATAGGGTTACCATAGGATAATTATATTTCCCCCTCCGTAATGGATGTAATAATTAGACATATGATTTTTTCAATTCGGAATCAGTGGCTCTTTACCAACTTTTATCACGTGTTATGGCTGCACACCGAAATCTCACCATGCAGAATTTGGTAGTCGCTGCTGTTCGCACTGACGGGGATATCTCTGCGAGAGCCGAGCGTGTGACCGCCACGAACCGTAGGATACCACACTCGCTACGGTGTCGAAGCAAAACGTAATCGAAGTCGTTCAGTCGAGTAGTTCGCGTCGTAAGACACCGTCCTCCACGACGGTGGTGTCATCGAGTTCGACCGTGGGTCGCCGAATGACGCCGTCGAGATGAATGTCGCTCTTCGTCGTTCCGCCGAGTGACTCATTGTCACCGACAGCAAAGTGAACGGTTCCCTCGCGTTTTTTGTCCTCGGCGAGGTTGCCGATGAGTTTCGCCTTGGGATTCGTCCCGATAGCGAACTCAGCAAGGTTACGGGCGTTCTCTCCGTGTGCCTCGAATATCTCACTGAGTTCTTCAGACTGTGCGCTGCCTGCCGTCTCTGTCACGAAGCCATCTTCAAGCGTGAGTTCAATTGGATCTTCGAGCTGGCCCAAGTTGTCCATCGAGACGTCAACGACGATGGATCCGTTCGCGGTCCCCTCCTTCGGATGGGTGGGCGCTTCGCCCGGGGGCAGTGTCGCGAAGCCGTACTCCTGGTGGAAGTAACCGTCGAGCGAGAACGATTTGCACCCCCTGATACTGAATTCCACGTCAGTCCCGTTGTTGCCGGTGACGCGTGCGTGTTCGGCGTCAGTGATGAGAGCGGCGAGTGACTCGGTCCGCCGCCGGAGTGTCTCGAAGTCCACCGTCATCGCACCTTCGATCATCATCTCTTCGGTCACCCCCCGGAGGACGCCGGTACGAGTCCCCTCGCGCGCCGCGCGAAGCCGTGCTCGCGTGTGCGTTATTGCGTGTGTCGTGCAGGTGAACGCGACGTCCGCGGTGGCCATTCCCTCGGCAATCACGTCGGGCGGTTCGTTCCCGTGACTCTCCAACAGTGGCATCACGGACGTGACCACGTTCGCTCCGAGACCGCTCGCCGCGGTAGCGATACTGCGACCGACGCCGAATGTCTTCGGGTCGGTAATGACGAGCACTTCCTCGTCAGCTTCGACGCTCATACACTGCTCGACGATTGCGTGGGACGCACTCGCCATCTCGATGTCTACCAAGTCCTGCGTCATTGGCCTACCTCGACCATCGGCCGTGTCGGTATATAATTTTCGTGTGCTTTTGCCACGGCAGGTTCCGCGCGGGCTGGTAGTCATCCACTGCTCCCGTGGCCCCAAAGCGGACTGATCTACACGCTCGATCGAGTTATCGAAACGTCCGCAAAGCGCGACAGCGTGAGGCGCAGAACCATGGAACTACGTCGCGGCTATCGGGTATAGTATCCGGTCCCGTCCATTAATCGACGCTGCGTGCGGTAGACGGTTACTCCGTCGATATGCTCACCGTCGGTCACGACCGCCGCCGACATCGTTCCCTTCGGGTGTCCGAGCGTCACTGTGTTGTCGTTGAGTTCGGCCACTTCGTTCGGAATCGTCCCCGAGAGTTGTGCGGCTGCAGACGTACACGAAACACCGGTGACCGCGTACACCGGGTGAAGCTTCTGCATGCTCATGTACCGCGCGACGAGGTTAACCTCCGCTGCACGCACGTTGCCGCCTTCGGGCGTCGTGTAGTCTGTCGGCGGCGCAACAAAGACGAGTTTTGGGTACCCTGGTGACTCGACAGATGCCCGCTCAGGATCGTCGACGAGTCCGAGTTCGGCACAGACTTGCCCGCGAATACGTTCGAGCCGTTCGAGAAGGCCGGGGTCGCTGTCTATCTCCTCACGCCCCTCAGTCGCAGTGAGCCCGATGTCCGCCGCGCGGACGAATGCGATGGGAGTCGTGACGTCAAGGACTGTCATCTCGACGGTTTCGTTGTCGATGTTCAACTCGACGGTCGGACCGCCAAGGGGGAACAGTTCGTTCGTGACCGCGCCCGCAGGATCAAAGAACGTCGTGTCCACGCGCGCTCCAGTTCCCGGAACCCCATGGACCTTGAACTCCCCACGCGTCGCCGAGCGGTTGCCCGCTAATGGAACGCGCTGTTCGATGACCGAGTCCGTGTTAGTGTTGTAGAGCAGAAGATCGACCGAGTCTGCACCCGTTGGCACTTTGATCATCTCTTCGTCGACGGCAAACGCGCCGATTGCACACGTGAGGTTGCCGCAGTTGCCGCCGTAGTCAATGACGGGGTCGTCGACCGCGACCTGCCCAAACGTGTACGAGATGTCGACGTCCAGGTCGTCGGGTACCGACTCAGCGTCGGATCCGACAATCATGAGCTTCGACGTCGTCGACGTCGCACCGCCGAGTCCGTCTATCTGGCGGTCATCGGGGCTTCCGAACAACGAGAGGATGGCTTCGTCTCTGTTCTCATCGGGAAGTTCCGACCGGGGGATGAATACGCCCTTGCTCGTACCGCCGCGGACGATGGCGCACCGGAGTGACTGTTGGTCCATCACTTTTCACCCAACGGTTCAGCGGTGCTCTCGGGTGTGTTTCCTTCGAGCAACTCGACGGCGTTCTCGGCCGCGATTTTGCCGTATACCGCAGCATTCGTGAGACCGGTACCACCGGGGTAGTTGTTGAAGAACAGTCCGCCGGTGGTGTTGCCGGCGACGTAGAGGCCCGAGATGGGACGTTCGACAGTGTCGAGGGCCCGCGCTTTTGTGTCCGTCGCGACGCCACCGAAGCCGAATGTAATACCGCCAGTGACGCTGTAGCCGTAGAACGGCGGTTCGTCGATGGGTAATGCCCAGTTCGATTTGTTAATGTTGAGCCCCTCGGTCCGGTTGCCGTCGAGGCTGTCGGGGTCGTACTCGTCGGGATCACACGCCGCATTGAACTCCTCGACGGTCGCTGCGCCCTGATCGGGGTTCTCACAGCCGAGTTCTTCGAGGACAGCTTCGACTGAGTCGCCGACCACGGGATCGGACGGGCCGGTCGCGCGTATGTGCTGCTTCAACGGTTCGTCGATAACGATATACGCCGTGTGCCCTGGTTCCTCGAAGATGATTCGGCCGAGTTTCGCGTACGTGTGAGCGCGAGCGTCCTCGCCTTCGTCGAAGAAGCGTTCGCCGTCGTTGTTGAGGAGAACACCGTACTGGTAGCCGTCGACGCGGTTCGCGCCGCCCTCTACGTCGGGAGAGGCGCTGTCGATGAGCGCCATGTGAGCGCCACCCCACTGACCGACGGCGTTCGCACCCGCGTCAATGAGCATGTCGATGGCCCCGCCCGTGTTGTACCGACTTCCGCGGACCTTCATCGCGTCGTAGTCCGAACCGTAGTATCGAGTACGCTTCTCCTCACTGGACTCGTATCCGCCCGCGCCGACGATGATCACGTCGGCTTGATACTCGACGAGGCCGTCGTCTGTTCGCGCGCGGATGCCGGAGGCGGTGCCTCGCTCGTCGACGAGCAGTTCGGTTGCTTCCGTCCGATAGTAGAACGTCGCGCCATCCTCCTCGGCGGCTTCGACTAAGTCCGCAACGAGTTCCTCACCGTCAAAGAATGTCCTCGCGACGGTGTAACCGACATTGAGCGGTTCCATATCCCAGTTGACGCCGCGCTTCGTGAGCCACTCCACGGTCGGCCCGGCGTTGTCGACGAGCGTTCGCGCGAGTTCAGTGTCAGCGCGCCCGTCGGTTTGCTTCATGATGTCCTTGTAGAAGTCGTCTGGTGTGTAGTCACCGATGGCGAACTCATAGCCATATTGTTCAATATCTGCCTCCGTCGACGGGACACGGAACGACTCGCTGAACCGGGTGTGTCCGCCGCGGTGCTCTTTTGGAGCTTTCTCGAGAACGCCGACATCGTGCCCGAGTTCCGCTGCTCGGTTTGCAGCGGAGAGTCCTGCGATGCCACAACCTACCACGAGAACCTCGTGGTCGTCGATGATATTCATCGTACAGATGTATCCGTGCAATGCTAGTTCATATCTGTTTCGCCGCGGTTCGGCCGTCTCTAGCGTTCCGTATCGTGAAATCGGGCTTCGATCGATCCGTCCCCGAAAATCTGACCGGAGAAACAACGTATATATGTTCATGATGAAACACACACGTATCGATGAACTCCGTACAGGAGATGAAAGGAGCGAGTATCGTGGTAGAAACGTGTGCAGCGGTCGAGCCCGGCGAGGATGTCCTCGTCGTCTCGGACTGGCAGGTCTCGGGCGTCGCCGAACGCGTCGCCGCCGCGGCGAAAGAGCGCGACGCGAACGTGACGATGACGTTGATGGACCCTCGCGAGTACGATGGGAATGAACCCGAGGAGGCGATTGCTGCCGCCATGATGGAAGCGGACGTCATCATCACGCCTGTCCACCGATCGATCACCCACTCCAGTTCGGTCGCGAAGGCAAAAGAGAACGGTGCGCGCGTCATCAGCATGGTGAAGTTCACCGACGAACAACTCGTCAGGGGCGGCCTCTACGCCGATTACGAGGGGATGCGTCCTCACTGCGAGGCAATGGCCGAGAAGTTCTCGGAGGCGAGCGAGGCCCGCATCACATCGCCGCAGGGGACGGACGTCACCGTCGGCTTGGAGGGGCGGTCAGGCAACGCACATCCTGGAATAGCCGATGAACAGGGCGAGTTCACGGCGCTCGTCCACATCGAATCGAACATCGCGCCCGTCGAAGGTACCACCGAAGGGACCGTCGTCTTCGACGGCGCGATTCCGAACCTCGACATTGGCGTCCTCGAAACGCCCGTCACTATGGAAATCGAAGACGGTGCCGTTACGTCCGTGAACGGTGGCCGAGAGGCGGACCGTATCGCCAGCGTGTGGGCAGAACACGACGATCCCGCCGTCTACAACATCGCTCAGCTCGCGGTTGGAATGAACCCCGAGTGTCCGGAGTTCAATGGCTGGTTCTCGAACGACCACGGGCGCTACGGGAACGTCCACTTCGGTATTGGGACGAGCAGTAATCTTGGCGGAACGACGCGCGCACCCGTGCATTTCGATGCGATGATGGCTGAGCCAACGCTAGAACTCGACGGTGAGGTTGTCCTCGAAGACGGCGAATTCACATTCTTCTGAACTGACGACCCGTTTCTATCAGATGTTTAGTAATTATTTATGTTCGAAATGGCATCAAAACAGTTATGAATAGTCAACAATAGCTATAGTATGCAATGGCAGAGAAAGCCACACAAGAACGCCTAGGTCGACGAACGTTTCTAAAATACTCTAGTGCAGCGTCAGTAGTCGGGATTACTGGCCTCGCTGGCTGTACAGAAGGTGGTGGTGGCGGCGGTGGCGGCGGTTCGGGTGGCAACGACTACCCTTCTGATGATCTCACCTACATTGTCCCATTCTCTGAGGGCGGTGGAACCGACACGTATGCTCGCCAGATCATCCCTGAGATGGGGAACGAACTCGGTGTGAACATCGCTATCGAGAACATTTCAGGAGCCGCCTCGCTGCGTGGCACCGGCCAGCTGTTCACTTCGAAACCCGACGGCTCGACATTCGGCGGCTTCAACCCGCCGTCTACGCCCGTTTCGGCGATGGTCAATCCTACGGACTTCGATTTGCGAGACCTTGTTGGCGTCGGCGCGTACGCACGGACGCCGTTCGTTGTCGTCGCAAATCCCGAACACGAGATAGATAGCATGGACGACACCATTAGCCGGTATCAGTCGGGGGAACTCACGACGTTCGCCGGGAAAGAACGGGGCGGGGTCGACCACGTCCTCGCGCTCTCAATGAAGAATAACTCCGACTATGGCCTCGCATGGGAGAACTATGTCGGCTACGACGGCTCTGGTCCTGCTGTGCAGGCTGTCGTCTCAGGTGAGGTTCCCGTCTCCATCTCCACGGACACAGCCGCGGCGGCGGCAGCCGAAGACGACCGCATCGACGTCGTCACCTGTTTGTCGAGCGAGGGTACGAGCGTTTTCCCTGACCTTGAGCCGGTTACCGAACAGGGCTTCCCGAACATCGACTACCTCGGGCAGCTCCGACGCTGTATGTACGTTCCTCCAGAGACGCCCAACAACGTCGTGCAGACGCTTACTGGAGCACTCGAAACCGCACTAGAGACCGACCGCGTTCAGAACTGGTCCGAAAATTCCGGCAACGTCATTGAGTACGGTCCGCCGGAGGCGGCCGAAAAGGCGGTCGCGGAGGCATTTAAACAAGTGCCAAAGAACGTCAACCTCGACTCGGTTCGCCAAGACGCTAGCTAACGGACCTTTAGACAGTCAGCTCGAAGGATTTATGACTCCATACTTTGTGTGGCACACTAACGCACAATGAATACAACTCACCAATCAGATAGATGACGTTCGAAGAGTTGTACCGCCAACTTACCGAAGAGATGGTCGATCAAGAGACAGTCCTGACAGCCATTCTGGTGGTTTCGTCGGGGTTTATGCTCTGGGAATCGACTAACTTCGAAATTGAAAGCGCCACGCGCTTTCCTCGCCTCACTGCGAGTGTCGTTTTCGTGGGATCGGTGCTTCTGCTATGCAGAAACTACTTGCCTGGGTGGCTCCGCGACGCGCTCGTCTCCTCTGGTGGGATGTTTGAGGCCAGTGACGAGTTCACGGAGCATCAAGAAGAGCGCGAAGAGGAGCAGGTGACAGGAGAGACGACGGACGAAGCTTCCGTCTCCACGGCCGGCAGACCGATCCATGACTCGATGTTCACGTCGGTTTCGGTCATCGGATACGCTCTCGTGGGGTACACAATCGGCCTCCTCTGGGCGACACCGCTATTCGTAGCCGCATACGGTATCTGGTTCCGTCTCCCATGGCTGTACACGGGCATGCTCACAGTCATCGGATTTGGAATCGCCTACAGCTTCATGATCGTCCTCAACGTCCCGATGGACTCCGGCGCATTTGTACTCATGGAGGGCATACCATGGATCCAATAACCGCAGTCACAGAGGCCGGACAAACGCTCTTCACGTGGCCGACTCCGATGTGGATTATCATCGGACTCATCCTCGGGATGATCGCCGGGGCGCTTCCTGGCGTGGGCTCGTCGCTCGGGATGGCTATCGTCTTGCCGTTAACGCTCCCGCTTGGCGCGGTCAATGCCATCGTGCTCCTCGTAAGCATGTACAGCGGTGCGATGTACGGCGGGAGCATTGCCGCCATCCTGGTGAACGTCCCGGGTACCGGCGCGGCGGCCGCGACGACGTTCGACGGCTACCCTATGTCGAAACAGGGACGGGCGGTCGACGCGTTGTCTATCTCCGCAACGTCGTCCGCGATGGGTGGATTCATGACAGTGCTGACACTGATTCTCATCTCACCCATCCTCATCGAGGTGGTGCTCATGTTCGGCACGCCGGAGTACTTCCTTATGGCGATCCTCGGTCTCGCGATGATAGGCGTCGTCGCCGAGGGATCTGTCGTGAAAGCCATCGTTGCGGGTGCGTTCGGCATGCTCCTCACGTCCATCGGCATCGCGCCGAATTCGCCCGAGCTTCGATACACGTTCGGCTCGCTCAGCCTCTACGACGGTATCGACTTCATCGCCGCACTCATCGGGATGTTCGCCATCGCGGAGATGATCAAACTCTCCGCACAGCGAGGCGGCATCGCCGAGCAAGGAATCAAACTCACAGGCGATGTCGCCAGCGGCGTCAAGGAGACATTTAAACATCCGGTCGCGCTCGTCAAGTCGAGCTTCATCGGGATGTTCATCGGCGCAGTTCCCGGGTCGGGCGCGACGGTATCGAACTTCCTCTCGTACGGCGAGGCGATGCGGAGTTCGAAAAATCCCGAACGATTCGGCAACGGGGAACCGGTCGGAGTCATCGCCGCGGAGGCGTCGAACAACGGGACCATCGGGGGGTCGCTCATCCCGACCATCTCCTTCGGAATTCCGGGCAGTGGTTCGACCGCGGTCCTCCTCGGTGGACTCCTCATGCACGGTCTACGCCCCGGTCCGCAGCTGTTCGAGACGGAGCTCGCGACGACGTACACGTTCATGCTGGCGCTTCTCGCCGGGAACGTGTTCATCATCCTCATCGGAGTGTTCCTCGTCACTCGACTCGGTCGCCTCACGCAAATAGACACCCACTACATCGTCCCGACCATCGTCGTCCTGTCGATGATCGGCGGCTACACGCTCCGGACGAACTGGATCGACGTCGCCACGGTAGTCGTCCTCGGCATCCTCGGCTACATGATGGTGCGATACAACTACTCCGTCATCGCGTTCGTCCTTGGCGTCGTCCTCGGTCCCATCGCAGAGGAGAACCTCATCCGCTCGCTCCAGTTGTCTGGCGGATCGTACTCCGTTTTCGTCACGGAACCGCTGTCGCTGCTCATCGTCATCCTCATCGTCGTGATAATCTTCGGGCCGGTGGCGAAACCGCAACTCAAACGGTTCCTCTCTTAACGTTCTTAACAACTTTTTTATCAATGATTAATGTAGGTGGGTACAATGGCAGATAATCCGTCCGCTGGTGACGACCGTTCGGCCCAGTTGCCCGGCCTCGTCGATGCCAGTGGCATCGAACTCGGCGGCATCATCGCTGCCGTCGCGGTAGTGCTGTGGTGCGTCATCTCGCCGCCGCCGCCGGGATTCACCCCAGCGATGCAGACGGTCCTCGCAGTGTTCGGCTTCTCGCTTCTTCTCTGGCTGACGAAGGCGCTTCCGTACGTCGTCTCCAGCAGCATCAGCGTCACGCTCCTGTTTACGCTCGGAGCGGTCGAGACGTTCCAAGAGGCGACCATCGGCTTCGCCTCCACGCTCGTGTTCTTCTTGCTCTTGTTGCTCCTACTAGGCCAGACCATTGCGAAGGTCGACCTCGACGTGTGGTTCGCTTCGCAGCTTCTCTCGAATGGTGAGAACGCGCCACGCCCCCTTCGCTCGCTTTCGATGAACCTCCTCGCACTCTCGTTCGTCATGCCTTCGGCCGTCGCGCGCGCGGTGACATTCATCCCCGTCGTCAGGCAACTCTCGGACGCGTACGGCGTCCCCCACGACAGCGATTTCGAGCGGTCGTCGTTTCTCATCCTCGGCCACGTCAACCCCCTCGCATCGATGGCACTCATGACCGGTGGCGGGATGGCTATCATCACCTCTGAGTTAGTCCAGTCGGAGGTGCGACCAATCACGTGGGTCGAGTGGGCCGTCTACATGATCCCACCTATCGTCGTCCTCTACGTCCTCTCCGCGTTGACCGCCGAGCGGTTCTACGATGCACTCCCCGAACTCGACGCGGCCGCCACGCGGTCCGACGGTAACGGCCCGACTCCCGAGAACGCGTTTGACGTGGGTTCCGAAGACTCCTTCAGCGATGATCAGCGGATCGTCGCCACCGTCATGCTCGGAGCTGTGGCGCTATGGGTCGTCGGTTCGTTCGTTGGTCTCCCGACCATCGTTCCTGCGGCGCTGGCCGTCTGTGTGTTGTCACTTCCGGGCATCCGGATAATCACCGCCGCCGACATGGCCGACGTCAGTTGGGGCATCCTGTTCGTCATCGGGACGATGTTCTCCATCCTCGAGGCGATGGAGTCGACCGGTACGCTCACCTACCTCGTCGAGACGATAACCAGCCTCATCCCTTTCGCCTCGCTCGCCCACTGGCAGACAATCGTCGTCTTACTCTCCATCGCCGTCATCATGCGCGTCTTCTTCTCAACCGCATCTGCCGCCATCATCGTCGTTCTCCCCATCATCCTCCGATTCGGAGAGGTACTCGGCGTGGATCAGCTCTTTCTCGCGCTCTCGGTTCTTATCATTGTTGGATCAACGACGTTCCTTCCGTTCAACACCACTTCCGTGCTGCTGTCGTTTGACCGTGGTCCGTTGTCCAACAGGGATGTTGTCGCGTTCGGTTTCGTGACGATGTTCTACGCCTCGTTCGTTATTGCCGGATCATGGCTGTTCTACTGGCCGATGGTCGTCTGACGACGTTCGAGGGATATATAACCTTATCATCTAGTAGTCCCTGAACGAATACATGCTGATCGTCGCAGCAGTCGATCGAACCGGACCCCGAGAGATGATACTCGACGAAGCAAGCGCACTCGCCGACGCCTTCGGCGACGACCTACACGTCGTTCACGCGATGAGTCAATCGACGTTCCGGGATCTCGAAATGAAAAGCGTTGAGAAGACCGGGCAGACCATCGATATCGACGATGTCCGAGCGCTGGCGCGAGAAATCGCCGAGGAGGCCGTCGACGAGGCGGGCGTTGAGTCGACGGCCGTTGGCGTCGTCGGCGACCCTGCAGACGCCGTGTTGAAGTACGCGACCAACCGGAGCACGCGATACATCGCCGTCGGAGGAAAGCGACGCACCCCCGTTGGGAAGGCACTGTTCGGCAGCGTTACTCAGGCAGTCCTCCTCAACTCCGATCTGCCTGTGGTCACTGTGACAACGGACGACCAATGACGGCGCGTCCAAGAGCACTCATCGACCAGGATATTCAACCCGCTGACCGATTTCGCATGCAGGCATCGGACTGCTTCGATCTCTCGTTCGGCGTCGAACCGAACGAAGACGCCGTTATCGAGGCGCTCGACGGCCGATCAGTTCTGTTCACTACCTCCCGCGTTCCCGTCACTGAGCGGGTGCTTCGAGAGGCGGGGTCGCTCGAACTCGTCGCGAAGGTCGGAACCGGTATCGACAGCATCGACCTCGCGACGGCCGAAGAGCTGGGCGTCGGTGTCATCTACACGCCGGGATTCAATGCACTGTCGGTCGCCGAACACGCGCTGGCGCTCCTTCTCGCCGTTAGTCGAAACGTCGTCATGGGGTGCGGCGAACTCCGTGCGGGGGGCTGGCGCGACACGATGCCGACGAGTTGTCCGGTGACGGATACAACAGTCGGCATCGTCGGCTTCGGACGCGTCGGAAGTCGACTCGCAGGTCTCCTTGACGGCTTCAACGTCGAACTGCTCGCTCACGACCCGTACGTCGAGGACATCAAAACCGACATCACGGGCGCGACGCTCGTCGGCTTCGAGGAACTGCTCGAAGCGTCGGACTCCGTCATCGTCACCGCAGAACTTACAGAAGAGACGCGGGGAATGTTCGACGCGGAGGCGTTCGACCGAATGAGCACCGACGCCGTCCTCGTAAACACGGCTCGCGGTCCCGTTGTGGACACCGATGCACTCGTTGTTGCGCTTGACAGCGGAAAACTCGGCGGTGCGGGTCTCGACGTATTCGAGACGGAGCCGCTCCCGGTCGACAGCCCACTCCACGACTATGAGAACGTCGTCGTCACCCCTCACCTCGCGGCGTCCTCCGTTCGCGCGCGAACAAACATCATCGACACGCTGGTCGCCAATGCTCGACCCGTCCTCAACGGTCGATCGATCGACGACCGATTCATAGCAGTCGCTCCGAATGGACGGCGCTGAGTCAGACGGGGCCGGCCCGCGGTAATGACTCGCGACCGAGAGGAGACAGAACTCGATGACGAGCGCGGTTCGACCGCCACTCACGTCCTCACGGAGCCGTTGGTCGTCATCATCGCCGCCGGGTGGGTCATCGTCTCCGGCGCTCGGTTCGTTCTTCCCGTCCTTCTCCCGTGGATAACGGTCGACTTCGGCATCGACGGAACGACGGCCGGGGTTCTGCTCACCGGCCTCTGGACCGCGTACGCGCTGACGCAGTATCCCGCTGGACTTCTCGCTGACCGGACGAGCGACCGAACTGTCCTCCTCCTCGGCGTCGGTACCGCCCTCGTCGGAACGGGCTTTACGAGCGTCGCTCCGACGTTCGAGACGTTCGTACTCGGTGGACTTCTCTTCGGTGTCGGTGCAGGACTGTACGCACCGCCGCGGGTGACGATACTCTCCGATACCTACGGCGAGCGACGCGGAAGCGCCCTCGGCATTACGTTCGCCGCGGGAAACGTCGGGTCGGCCGTCCTTCCAGCTGCCGCTAGCACGGTCGCCGCAACGTTCGGGTGGCGGATGGGACTCAGCGTCGCACTCCCCGTCTTCGCCGCCATCTTCGTCGGGACGTGGATCGTCGTGCCAACCTCGGCGTCGTCCGAGCACATCGCTGAGACGAAGTCGATCGAAGGCAACGAGGAACCGCCGGCGGAGAACCCAATACACGCCCGCTTCATAGTCGGTGCGAGTAGGCTCTATCGACAGCTCGGTAGCCCCGCGGTCATCCGCGCGACGGCGGCGTTCACGCTGATGACGTTCGTCTATCAGGGACTCACCTCATTTTTCCCCACGTATCTCAGCGGACAGATGGGACTCACACCTCAGACCACCTCACTCGTGTTCGGGGTGTTCTTCGTCAGTGCCGCCGCCTCTCAATGGACCGCTGGTGCCGCGGCTGATCGATTCGGTGACCGCCGGCTCCTCGCCGCAGTCTCCGCGTTCGGCGTGCTCACGGTGCTGGCGATTCCATTCGTTGACGGTCCCGTTTCCTTGACGGTGCTGTCCGCGTTGCTCGGGACGCGCCTCGGAATCGGCCCCGTCGGAAACGGCTACATCGCGGTAGCGCTCCGCGGCGACGGCCAAGGGGCCGCCTACGGGTTGGTTCGAACCGTCTTCTTCACCGTCGGAGCGACGGGTGCCGTCGTCACTGGGGCGTTCATCGATCATGGGTTGTTCCATGAGGTGTTCTACGTGTACGCTGCAATGACCGCCGTCGCCGCCTTGCTGTTCGCGGTGCTACCGTCGATCCATGATCGGGGTGAAACGAGAGTTGAAGACGGGAGACGCAAGTGAAGCTCCGTGATTCCCTCGCGGGCGGCCATCTCTGATAGCTTGAACTGAATCCGATCAGACATCACTCCCCGAGGTGAGACGCAGTTCACCCGCACCCCGTCGCATCCGTACTCTTCGGCCAGCACCTTCGAGAGTCCGTAGATACCGGGACGAAAGACGTTTCCGAGTACACCGCCCGCGGACGGTTCGAGCGCGGATGCCGCGACCAGATTCGTTATCGCACCACCGCCCTCCCGAAGGGAGGGAAGAGCGCTTCGACAAGCAAGGACGGTGCTACAGAGAATACTCCGGTAGGCGTCGTCGAACTCCGAGACCGAGAGGTCGGGAAAGCGTGTCGTCGCCGGACCACCGTGATTCGTCACGAGGATGTCGAGTCCACCGAGGATGTCGATAGCCTCGTCCGTCCGCTCGCGAACGGCTGCCTCGTCGGTAAGGTCACAGACGACCCACTCGATCATCTCCTCGTCACATCCCGTTGCCGATCGAATCGACGCAGCCGCTTCGCGGAGTCGATCCGTATCACGCGAGGCGACGACGACGCGTGCTCCCTCGGCGACGAGTTCGTGCGCCACCGCTCGTCCGAGTCCACCGCTCGCTGCTGTCACGTACGCGCGCGTACCTTCGAGTCCGAGGTCCATGTGGAGCCCACAGACCGAACCGGAATATACCTGACTGTTGGAGAAGACTACTCGACAGGTCACCCCACGTCGCCACGGCACCCGGTTGGACGAGCGAGTCGGCAAGTTCGATTCGTTCGCCTTCGTCGGGAACCCGGATTTGGACATAGCTCATTGGAGATCATGAATTTCAGGAGCCGCATTAATTCCCCCGTCGTGCGTCTCGAAGGTGACAGACGGGGCACGCGACGCGGACCGAAGATTTCTGCCGCACCAACAGTTTTTACCCCTGGGTGAAAGGAAGGATCATGGACCTCGAAATCGATGGAGATGTCGCACTGATAACGGCATCGAGCCGCGGGCTCGGCAACGCCTCTGCGCGAGCGCTCGTTCGCGAGGGAGCGCATGTGGTCGTCAACGGCCGCGACGAAGAGGAACTCGAAGCCGCCGCCTCCGGCCTGAGAGACGCCGCCACGGGCGATTCCCGCGTCGTCCCAGTCGTAGGTGACCTCACTGACAAAGACGACGTCGACCGCCTCGTCGAGAGAACGCTTGAGGAGTTTGGCCAGCTTGACCACCTCGTCACGTCAGCGGGTGGACCGCCGAGCGGGGAGTTCCTCGACACGACGGACGAAGACTGGTATCAGGCGTACGATTTGCTCGTGATGAGCGTCGTCCGACTCGCTCGCGCGGCCGCCGACTCCCTCCGCAAGGGCGATGGTGGGACCATCGTCAACATCACCTCTCGAAGTGTGAAAGAGGCGATAGACGCACTCGTTCTGTCGAACTCGGTCCGGATGAGTGTTACGGTCTGGAGAAAACGCTCTCGAAGGAGCTGGCACCGGAGGTGCGGGTGAACGCTGTCCTCCCGGGCTCACACGAGACTTCTCGAATCCGTGAGCTCATCGAGCAGGGCGTCGAACGCGGCGATTATGAGAGCTATGAGCAAGGACTGGCCGAGCGCGGTTCGTCGAATCCGCTCGGGCGAATTGGCGACCCGATAGAGCTCGGGAACACGGTGGCGTTCCTCTCGTCGCCGAAGTCGGGCTACGTCAACGGGCAGTCAATAGTCATCGACGGTGGAGCCAGCAGTTCGAACTTGTGAACAGACCTCGGGGTCAAGCCCCGGGGCACTCTGCGTTGATTTCTGTAGATTCTCCGGACAGTGAACACACACCGAACATCGCCGCATTCGGAATCACTTTTTCGGATGCCGATAAGTGGAGGGTATGGATCACGTCCCGTTCGACGATGCAGAGAAGTACGAACCCGACGAAGGATGGATGCGTGCCTCGCTCGCCGGCAGTGACCGGTTCACCTTCGAGTGGTTCGAAAAGCCGCCGGGGCACAGTTCGCCGATGCACGACCACGAGAATGAACAGGTCTGTCTGTGTCTGAAGGGCGAACTGACGCTTTACAACGAAGACGGCGAGTCAACGACTCTCCGAAAATACGACTCCGTCCACCTCGACTCGTGGGAACCTCACCGCGTCGAGAACACCGGCGACGAACGCGCGGTCGGCCTCGACGTGTTCGCACCCGGCCGATCGTTCGACTTCTGGACGGAGCGTGACCGATGACGTCGAACTCGACAAGACGGATATAAACCGAGTGATCGACCGACACTAATGATGTACGATAGGAGCGGACGACAGAGGACCCACGGAACGACACCAAGGATGATCGACGAACCGATACAACGCCGAACCGAGGAGTACCAACGAACGAGTGACCGTAGCCGCGGAAGGGTCCGATGACGACGGGTCGCTGGCGCGTCCTCGTGACGGAACCGATCGACGAGGCCGGCCTCAAGCGTCTCGAAGAGATTGCCGACGTCACGCGGTGGGACGCATACGACGACGAGACGCTCGCTCGGGAAATAGATCACTACCACGCGATCGTCGTTAGAACGAAGGCGCTACCGCCGGAGATGATCGAACGTGCCGAGCACCTCCGAGTTATCTCCAAACACGGTGTCGGGCTGGACAACGTCCCCGTCGAGGTGGCGAGTGAAGGGAACGTGGCAGTGTGTAATCTCCCCGGGGTCAACACTCAAAAGGTTGCGGAACACGCCCTCGCGCTCTTGCTTGCCGTTCGCAAGACGACCCCACCGACGAACGCCGCACTCGCCGACGGCTCTTGGGACCGTGGCGACTACCGTCCGCGAACGATCAAGGGAGGCATCCTCGGCCTCTTTGGCTTCGGCCACACCGGGCGGAACCTCGCTGAGCTGGCCCACGGTATCGGCCTCCCGTGCGTCGCGTACGATCCGTACGTACGGGACGCGGATCTCCCGCTCCACGTTACCGGTGTCGAAACGAAGCGCGAGTTGTTTGACCGTGCCCGCTACGTGAGCGTCCATGCGCCCCTCACCGACGAGACTCGTGGGGCTATTGGGGCAGAGCAACTCCGGCGGCTTCCCGACGACGGCGTCGTCGTCAACACCGCCCGCGGCGGGATCGTTGACGAAGAGTCGCTCCTGGCCGCGCTCGAAGCCGGCGAGATCGCAGGAGCCGGAATGGACGTCTTCGTCGACGAACCGCTTGCCCCCAATCACCCGCTGATTGAACGGGACGACGTCGTCGCAACCCCCCACATCGCCGGCACGACGGTCGAATCCCTCCGCCGAATGAGCATCGGCGCAGCGGACAACGTTCGTCAGGTACGTGATGGCCGGCTTCCGGAGATGACGGTGAATGCCGCCGAGATTGAGCTCTAACCCCAATAAGATTCGACGATTGAGCTCGGAAGGGAGTAGATTGGCTTCGAGCCCGAACCTCCGGCGTATCTCATAGAATAGTTCGTGCGGCATTGTTCAGAGTAGCTGGTTCTAGTAGTCTACGTAACTTTGTAACTATGTTTCGGCGGTTGCTGACTCGGCGTTTCTGAAGCAGTTTCTAAACTGAGAAGTATGCCGTTTTATCTTTTGAAAGAGACGTTCAACAGCGTTCCGATTTCCGTGTCATTCGTATCGAAATCTGAGCTCGCGATCATGGAGGGCAGCGTTGAGCCACGGGCTAAATCGACGAAAACCACGCGTCATCAACGTCGTGTTCCTCCTGCAATTCAGTGAGAAACATCGAGGTAAGTGCTTTTGTTCGCGTCGTATAGAGCTTTACGTGGAGAAATTCGTTGGTTATGGGACGACGGCAGCGTACAGCCAGTAGCGCTGATTATCGAGTTAGATCACTGGTTCATCGAGCGCGATGTGATCAGGTTGGATTCCGTCTGTCGGCCAATGATCGGCTTTTCTGGATCCAATTATGAACGGGCGATCGAGCCCGTTCGACACCGAATCACTCTAATATATATGAAATTTATAATATATCAGGATGGTACTGTCTAGCTCAGGGCGTTTGGGAAGTGAGCAGGTCTTGACATCCTCCCACAACTGAAGTCATGGTCTTCCGCTCGATTCCTATCAGCTGACGTTCTGCCGTCGAGTGATTGATGCGGTTTTTGGCAATTGTAGTAATGTGTGAATTGTGCAACTCATTCGCGTGCGCCCAACCGATTTCCGACCCACAAGTTGTGGAAGCGACCGATGCGCATTTTAAGGGTGAGAAACCATTTTTCGATCAAGTTTGATCGGTGTAGTCCACCCGACAGTTCAGTCCTAACCGAGAGATTGCAGTCCGATAACCGAATTGATCGACGAGAAACACACCATCGGAGAGATCGTGTTTCTCACGGAGTCCATGCTGAAACGCAACCGCTGGATAAGTGCCTGCCATTCAAATAACTGAACGTCGAGAATCAACTTCGTGTCGAGGTATATTGTATCGTACAATCAAGACTACTCGCCGTTGATCTTGATAGCGGTCTCGTCAACCGCGATCCGCTTCGGCTTCGCCGAAGACAGGTCAGAAACGCTAGCAGATACGCGATGTACCACGTCGAAAGATTGCCTGATGAGAGCGCTCTTCGCAAAATAGCCGCAGAATATCTTGTGCCTCTCTGAGTGAACAACCGGTCGCGTGGGGGCGGACGACGAGCGCCCTGACGGGAGTCTGAGAGCCGTCCGCTTTCACACCCACGTTTTCTAGATCCACGTCATAGCACTCGCTGGGCGGGTCTGCGAGCATCTGTGGAAAAGATACTCAACGAGCTGCTTGTTCCTCAAACCTTTTTGACCAGGCAGTGCCGATTCGACCAAGGCCTACCTGGTCCACTAGGAGTCCCGAAGTTACACTCGTTCGATTTTCACGGCGAGTCGTGAAAATCGGTACCCGGGTCTGTGGTCGATCGCCACTAGGCTATTCCGCAACCACTGGATTCGTGAGTGTACCGATTCCTTCGATTTCAGCCTCACAGATCTGGCCGGGTTCGAGAAGGTCGACGGGGTCGCGGAAGATACCGACCCCTCCCGGTGTGCCGGTCGAGACTACATCACCTGGCTGGAGCGTCATGTTCGCGCTGATGTAAGACACCAGTTCCGGGACGTCGAAGATGAATTCCTCGGTGTTAGATGATTGCTTCGTCTTCCCGTCAACGCGCAACGAGACATCAACGGCGTTGGGGTCGAAGTTCATCCCTGTGACAAGCGTCGGACCCATCGGCGAGAAGGTATCGTAGCTCTTCCCCCGGAAGAACTGGCCGTCTGAGAACTGCGCACTCCGGCCGCTCACATCGTTGAGGATCGTGTACCCGGCGACGTAGTCGGATACCTCGGCTTCGTTCAGGTCTGTGGCCGTACGTCCAATCACGACGGCCAGTTCGACCTCGTAGTCGACCTGTTCGTCGCGGGGGTGGACGATCGGACTATTCGGATTCGTGACTGTCGTAGGGGCTTTGGCGAACAGGAGGGGAACGTCAGGAACCTCCTCGTCCTGCTCTTCGGCGTGGTCATGATAGTTTAGGCCAGCGCAGACAATCTTCGGTGGGCGGGGGACCGGTGCGAGCAAGCTCACCTCGTCCGCGTCGACCTGCGAGAGTGTGTCGTTCCGGACGGCGTCCTGCAACCAGTCGAGGTACCGGCGATTCGTGAGATCCTGATAGGACGGCTCTCCTCCCGGAAGGTCGGCGAGCGCATGAATTGCTGTGTCGGTTTTGATGCCCCAGGCTGGTCCAGCACCGTGGTTGTATCGAACGAACTTCATCAATGAGAAGGTATGTTGGCCTCGGGTCTTAAACATTGAGGTGATAGTATCGACGTGGGTATAGACTGTCAAACACATCTATCACCGTCGATAGAGGATGTCGAACTCGCGAGAGACCCCTTGGTAAGTGATACGCACAGTTGTCGTCGGCGGAGTCGCTGGTAGCCGGACATGGGTCAGCTTTATGGGTGACACATACGAGCGTTGGTGCATGGATACGCTATCGAGGAGTTCACTCGCGGTCCCGGAAGCGGCAATTCGTGAGGCCTGTGGTGAGACGTTACTCCCCGAGCTCGGAGTTATCGAACAGGTATGGGAGACTGACCCGATTCTAGAGGAGGATCTCGCCGAGCGCGCTGCGACAGCCTTCGAATCGCTTCAGTTGGAGAACGTCCCGGACGGGGGCGAAATCGCGCTTGGAGTCGGGAGTCGTGGCATTGCGAATCTCGGGACCATCGTTGGCGGCGTTGTTGCGGCCGCCCAGGATCATGGGTACGAACCGTTTATCTTCCCTGCGATGGGCAGTCACGGCGGGGCCACCGCTGATGGGCAACGGGAGATGCTAGCCGACCTCGGCGTGTCGGCGTCGGCGGTTGGCTGCGAAATCCGATCGAGCATGGACGTCACGGAGATCGGACGGACCACCAATCGTGACGTACCGGTCGTCGCCGACACGAACGCGGTTGCGGCTGACGCCATCGTGCCGATAAATCGGATCAAACCACACACGGACTTCGACGGGACCGTCGAAAGTGGGCTCTCGAAGATGCTTGTCATCGGAATGGGAAAACAACGAGGGGCGAAGATCGCACACGACTGGGCGGTCGACTGGTCGCTTCGGAACATGATTCCGGAAATCACCGCACAGTTGCTCGCGGAGCTGCCCGTCGTCGGCGGAATCGCTATCCTTGAGGATCAACGAGACGATACGGCGCTGATAGAGGGCGTCCCACCAGCAGGCTTCCTCGATCGTGAAGCGGAACTCCTCGAAACCGCGTACGACGTCATGCCAACGCTCCCATTCGAGGAAATCGATGTATTGATTCTCGACAACCAAGGAAAAGACATCAGCGGCCAAGGAATGGACACGAACGTCATCGGACGGCGGCCATTTGCGATCCAGGAACCGGAGCCGGACCTCCCTGACATCAAACGAATCTACACCCGAGGGTTGACCGAGACGACCCATGGCAACGCAATGGGGATGGGATCGGCCGACTTCGTCCATGCGAACCTCCTCGAGGGGATAGACATGCCGACCACGCTCATCAACGCCCTGACGGCGAGTACAACCAGAGGTGTCCGTCTCCCGCCGGTCGTCGAGACTGATCGTGCTGGCCTCGTCGCGGCGCTATCAACAATCGGGATCGTAAAGCCCGAAACTGTACGAGTCCTCCGTGCCGCAGATACCATGCATCTCCAGCGGTTCTACGCCTCGACGGCGCTGATTGAGGAAGCACGCCAGCGCGACGATCTCCGTGTCATCGAAGAGCCGAAACCGATCCAATTCGAATCCGGCGAGTTCGCAGCTCCATCTCCACACGAGATGGGTGGATGAGTCGAGCCGCGACGGAACCAGGATCGACGAGTATCAACGCCTCACTCTAACACGGTGTACCGTCGAGTTCTGTCGGGCATCGACGAATTCGGATTAGGGTGTTCAGACCTCAAGTTCGTCGAGGCGGATACGTCGTTGTTCGTTTGAGGACTGATAGCTCGCTTCGGTGAGCTGAACGCCTCTCGCCCCGGCGGCGAAGTCCCAGGGGAACGGTTCATCCGCGACGACGTACCGGATGAACTTTTCCCATTGTACTTTGAACGCGTTCTCGAACTCCTGGTTCTCTGGGACGGGCTCCCAGTCATCGGTGAAATCATGGTCTTTTGGCGTGTCGGGGTTCCACACCGCCTTCGGAGTGTTGGAGTGGTGCTGGGTTTTGCAGTCACGTAATCCGGCGACAGCACTACCCTCCGTCCCGTCAACCGTGATCTCGAGGAGATCGTCCCGGTTGACGCGCACCGCCCACGATGAGTTGAGTTGTGCGACGATATCGCCCTCGAGTTCCATGATCGCGTAGGCCGCATCGTCAGCCGTCGCCTCGTACACGTCACCATTCTCGTCGACGCGTTCGGGAATGTGTGTCTTTTCCGTACATCGCACCGACTCGACGCGACCGAAGAGATTCTCGAGAACGTAGCTCCAGTGAGAGAACATGTCGTCAACGATACCGCCGCCATCCTCTGCGCGGTAGTTCCACGATGGACGCTGTGGCGACTGGACGTCTCCGGTGAATACCCAATACCCGAACTCGATTCGAACCGAGAGGATATCACCGAAGAACTCTTGTTCGATCAGCCGGTCAAGCAGTACGATCCCAGGAAGCCACAGTTTGTCCTGAACGATACCATACTTGACGCCGCTTCGCTTCGCCTTGCGGGTGACTTCGAGTGCGGTGTCGAGGTCACCAGCCAGAGGTTTCTCACAGTAAACGTGCTTTTCGGCATCGATCGCTTTCAGAAGGGCATCGGGCCGACGTGGTGTTACCTGCGAGTCGAAGTAGATCTCCTCGTCTCCGTCGAGACATGTCTCCAAATCGGGGTCGACGGTCCAGCGTTCGACACCGTATTCCTCGCTTAGCGCTCGGAGCTTTCGTTCGTTTCGGCCGACGAGTACCGGATTCGGTAGTACTCGCTCCCCGTTGGGTAGTTCAACCCCGCCGTCATCGCGCAATGCCAATATGGAGCGGATGAGGTGCTGGTTCGTTCCCATCCGACCCGTTACGCCGTTCATGATGATACCTATCTCTTGCATCTGGCTACCACTTCGACGTAGACTCTGACTTGAAGTATAATAATATTTCGGTCGCTTGGAGTGGTGCAGGGGGAGGAGGCATTTGCTGTCTCGGGTGATGATCGAGAATCTTGTCGACGCTGCCGCTCGGCTATCGGCGTCTCTGGCCTGTCCGCTGACGCCTCAGGACACGAGTATCGGCTGGTGGTGACAATTCTGAGCGTGCCGATTCGCGGTCAGCAACCCTGTAGGAACGGAAGAACCGTGGATCGAACGTGATATACCACCGGACTAGAGCGATTAGTACCAACTGTGAAGGACCACGATCTCAAAGGAAATCTTGACGGCGAGACGAGGGCCCTCGGCAATTCCCTGCGTTTTTCTCCGCAACACACACTATATTATATGAAGTTATGTGAATCGGATGTATGACCGTAAACATCGGTTATGTTGGTATCGACCATCACCATCGAGATCCGTATTTCGCCGTTGCAAGTCAACTCGACGCCACCGTCACTGCGGTTTGTGAGCCAGGGCGCGAAGTCGACGTCAAGAACCTCACCGCGATGGACGACCGGCCCGACGAGGTCACGACCGAGGGCCAAGACGTGTCCGACCTCGTGAGGGGCGCGGCGGTTTATGAGAATCCGCATCGTCTGGTCGGTGACGAGAGCGTCGATGTTGTCTGGATCACGTATCGAAGCGACGAGACACAATCGATAATCGAGAGCGCCGTTGAGAACGGCGTCCACGTGATCAGTGAGAAGCCTATCGCACGAACGGCGGCCGACTTGGAGGCAATCGCTAGGCGGGCGAACGATGCTGGGATCACCGTCTCACCGACGATGTACTACCGGAAGAATCCGATCGCACTGGAGCTGCGTGACCGAGTCCGCGATGGCTTCTTTGGAGACGTGTGGACCGTCGAAGGGCGGTTCAACGCCAGTCAACTCTCGTACCGAAACACGGACCACTACATATATGATCGAGAAACGAGTCGCGGGGGTGCGCTCCAGTGGATCGGCCCACATTGGGTCGACGCGATCCCATGGGTGCTCGACGACCCAATCTCCCGAGTGAACGCTGAGTTCCACCATGGTGCAGACGTCGACGTGGATCTGGGGGCGGTGCTCCAGTTCGAGACGCGGGATGGAACACTCGGAACCTATCACACCGGGTACTACCTGAGCGACCGCGGCAAGGACACGCACCTCGGCCTCTACGGATCTCGTGCTCAGGCCCTGACGCCGCTTCACCACGATTCCCTCCAGCATGAGCCGACAGTACCGCTCGAACTCACGACGGAGCACCCGGACTGGACCGCCGCCCCAAAGCGGACCACCGAGTTCGAGTTCACCTACGACCGATTTCCGGCTTGGGGTGACTTCGTCCAGGACTACTTTGAGGCGTACTTCACGGGGTACGAGACCGGCGACGTTCCTGCGACAGTCGAGGATGCCGTCCAACTCCTCCGAGTCCTCGACGCCGCGTACGAGTCCGGCGACCGCGGCGGCTGGGTCGAGGTTGCAGACTGAACGTCTCACATTCACGTTCGGCGACGACCGTTCTAACATCACGAACTTTATATTGGAAGCTGCGGTGGGTTAGGCATGGCTCGCCAAGGCAAATCGAAAAAGCTCCAAACGACCGCCACGTCGATAGAGATCCTGAAATTTCTCGAGGAAGTCAACGGCGCCCGGGTCTCCGAGATCGCCGATAACATGGAGATGCCGAAGAGCACCGTGCACGGTCATCTTTCAACGCTCAAGGCCGAACAGTTTGTGACCCAGAAAGCGGATTTCTACGATCTCGGGCCCGAACTTTTACGCCTCGGCTATCAGGTGTGGACCCGGGAGAAAGGATACGTATTGGCGCGTGAGTTCACAGAACGGCTCTTCGATGTCGTTGGTCTTCGTTCTGTTTTTGCCGCCGAAATGAGCGGCAAAGCCGTGTTCATCCAAACGGCATCGGGAAAAAAGACGGGGTGGATGCATGAGCGGCCAGGAAATCGGTTGTCGCTCCACAACACTGCCGTCGGAAAAGCGATACTCGCGAAGATGCCTCGGACGAGGGTCGAACAGATCATCGATAAGTGGGGACTCCCGAAGGAGACAGAAAACACCATCACCGATAAAGAGGCGCTGTACGCTGAACTGGAGGCCGTCCGTAAACAAGGATACGCCGTCAACCACGCGGAGAACTTCAAAGAGCTCCACGGTATCGGCGTCGCGGCGACGGAGAAAACCGGCAACGTGGTCGGAGCTTTTAGCGTTACCGGCCCAGAGCACTCGTTCAGCGGTCCGGACACGGAAGCCAGCATCGCAGACGCCGTGATCGAAATCGTTGATGAGTACGAGCTGGAACTCGCCCTCGCGTAAGCTCGATCCGTCCCCAAGGCTGGGTGCTGCCGGATTCGGCGGGGGGCCAGGACGATGGCACCACGTATGTGGTCCTGAGAAGCAAATAGCAAAAACAGCAGGCGTATTCGGCATATAGAAACTTGATAAGCTATCCTTCAAAATTACAAACCTAAATCTGTAATAACTCGGGGGGCGTCGTTAGCTATTCACATGAATCGGATCCGACTCGCGTTCGTATATTTCGAATTTTTTATGGGGTGGTGGTTCTGTCCATTGCGAGTCACCTCCAAAAGGTCGAAGGTCATCAGAGGGAGTCACACTGAGAGCGAACGAAATCAATGCGGGAAGTCCGCAGTACACGTCGTAGACCATGAGGCAATACACCATGGGGGTAGACCACCATTACGATCTCGGCGTTCCACCTGCGATGACGACCGAGTTTGCCGGGGTGACGCCGGTGGGTGTCCGGAAACGCTCGGTCCCGCTATGCCACGGTTGTCTTCGACATCCCCGGTACGTGCTCACGAACGAGAACGTCACCGTTCCGACAGGCATACGGACGCCATCACTGGGGTTTGGTAAGCGACGTGGCGGACGAGCACCGCGAGAGCAGCGGATACGAATGGTTGCCGCATTTATCATCTTTGTCGTAGAGGAACCTTTATATTGTATGGTGGTAACACAGGTCGTATGGCCAGGCAAGACGATACTGAGGAGATTGTTACCAAACTCGACAGGTTACTCCCGGAAGGTATCAACCGAAGAAGGTTTCTTCAGGCGAGTGCTGGTGGGTTCACCGCGGCAGTCGCAGGGTGTTTAGGTGCCAACGGGAACGGCGGCGGTAATGGGAACGGCAAAAGCAACGGCGATGCCGACGTCGTCTGGCGTCAGCCGTGGGCCCAGGAACCGACGTGGTCGATAGCCTACATCGCCAACTTGGAAGGTCACTGGGAGGACGCAGGCATCGACACCCCGAATGTCCAACCCGGAGAAGGATCTCCGGATACCGCACGACGGATCGGAACAGGAGAGGAAGAGATTGGGCAGGCTGAGTTCGGCTCCTGCGTCACAGGACTGGCGGAGGGGCAGGACATGCGGTTCTTTTCCGTTCCAAAACCACGTGCGTTACTGGGTTTTATCTATCGGACTGACAGAATAAAGAGCGAGGAGGATTTGGAAGGCAAGAACATTGGCCTCGCCTCTCCGTTCGCTGAGGAGACGTGGCCAATATTCCCCGAGGCGGTTGGCGTCAATCCGGACAACGTGAACGCGGATTACGTCGAAGAGGACGCCGCACCGGGACAGCTGGCAAAGGGGAACTTGGACGCCATCTACGGGGCACTCGACCTCCTTGGTACGTATCGGGACCAAGTTGGCGACAACGTGGAACTCGGCGTGACGCCGATCAACAATTACTTGACTGTGATCGGGTATCCGTTGATGGTCAACGGCAAGTGGCTCGACGAAGACGACGGGAACATGGACTACCTCACAGGGGTACTCGAAGGCTACTCGGCCGCCATGAAGTGGTGTCTCTTAAATCCAGAAAAGACGATCGACATCATGATCGACGAGGTCAACGAAGAACTTCAGATCCAGGACCGAGAAACTCTTTCCTCACAAATGCGCTGGAACGTCGCCATCAGTGCTACCGAAGAGACCCGAAAGGAAGGACTTGGATGGTTCTCCGAGGACCAGATACAATCGTCGCTCGACAATCTGACGATAATGGTTGACAACCCTAACGACCTTCCCAACGCAAGTGATATCATAGAGATGGGCCCCATCGAGAATGCCGAATTGTCGACGCTCAACGATGACGAGTGGAAGCAAGTGGTTGACTACACGAAAGAGGAATCATCATTCTTCGAGTAAACCATGAATAGTATGAACTCCGTATCATCTAACGAGAATTCACACACAATGGACTCACACCCCGCAATAACGTTCGACGGTGTCACCAAGCACTTCGGGTCCGGTGAGACCACGGTTCACGCGCTGGAGGACATCGACCTGTCCGTCGCTGACGGGGAGTTCGTCTCCCTCGTCGGTCCCTCGGGGTGTGGTAAGTCGACCTTGTTAAACATTGGAGCTGGGTTACACGAACCGACCAGCGGAGCGGTCAGATTGCACGGGCGGGACTTCGATATCGCCGACTCCACCGGCGATATTGGATTCATATTTCAACGGCCAGTCCTGTTCGATTGGCGGACAGTGAGAAAGAACATTCTCCTGCCAGTGCGGATTATGAAGAAGAACGGAGATCTGGACGGGGATATGCAAGAGTACCAAGACCGTGTGGACGAATTACTCTCGCTGGTCGGCCTTGAGGGATTCGGTGGCTCCTACCCGAAGGAACTGTCGGGCGGTATGCAACAGCGCGTGTCTATCTGTCAGAGCCTCATCTATGATCCGGAGATCTTACTGATGGACGAACCGTTCGGCTCGCTCGACGCCCTCACGAAGGACCAGATGAACGAAGAACTTCTCAACATTTGGATGCAGACGAACAAGACAATTCTCTTCGTCACACACGACCTGCGCGAGGCTGTCTTTCTCTCGGATAAGATCGTGGTACTGAGTCCACGCCCTGGCAGAATACAAGACGTAATTAACGTTGATCTTCCGCGACCCAGAGACGAGGAGACGAAGCAACTGAGTGAGTATAACGACCTCGTCACGTCCGTCTATTCATACTTCAGGTGATCTAATGGAGTTCGATGATACCAGACGAACGCGGTGGTTGCTAACGTTGGGCGGGTTAGTCATGGTACTGACGACTTGGCATCTGATGACGGAAGCGTCCGGTCTCGTTTCAGAGACGATGTTTCCCCCGCCAGAGAGCGTCTACTCCGCGTTCATCGACAACCAAGAATTGATCGTCGACAACACGTGGCCGACGGTCACAGCGGGCTTCATCGGATTTGGGCTCGCCGTCGTGACGGCCACACTCAGTGCTATCCTCCTTTCGCTCAGTAAACGCGTAGAGAACGCACTGATGCCACTCGTCGTGAGCGTGAACTCGGTTCCGCGAGTGACTCTTGCTCCGTTGCTCATCTTTTACCTCGGTTCGGGAGTCGCTACGAATTACATGATCGCCGCTTGGGTCGCGTTCTTCCCGATGTTCTTGAACGCCATGGAGAGCCTCGGACAGATCTCTGGCGAACATCACGATCTATGCCACCTCTATCAGGCTTCGACCTGGCAGGAGTATCGCTACATCCGCATTCCGAACGCGCTTCCCCAGATGTTCGACGGTATGAAGATGGCTATCATCCTTGCGATGATCGGGGCGGTTGTTGGTGAATTCGTCGCGACGACGGAAGGCCTCGGATACCTCTCGACGCTCGCGCTTCGGAACGCGAACATGGGTCTGGCATTTGCAGTGGTCGGTGTCTTAGGCTTCATTTCGACAGCGGCCATCTTCGTCCTTTACCAAATACAGGACAAACTTATCTTCTGGGAAGATTCGAGCTTCTTTACGACGGAGGCCTAACAATGGAAGAAGAACACTCACTACCATCGGCCGGTCAGCACGACCGGGTTAGCGTACCACGACGACTTGAGCAGTGGGCAGGCGAGAATGTCGGGACGGCTTTCGTGGTCGTCTTACTGCTCTGTCTTTGGGAAATCTATTCCCAACTCTTCAATGACCGCGGAGATATTTACTTTCCGAGCATTGAATACACCGTTCGGCAGACGGTAGAATCGTCCGGTATCGTCCTCGCGGCGATCCAGGTGACGTTCGTAGAGGTACTTGTTGGGTTCGCACTTGCGGTCGTACTCGGTACGACGCTCGGCATCATCATAGCTGAGTCATTCGTCGTCCGGTACCTTTCGATGCCTGCGTTGATCTATACGTATGGCATTCCACACCCGATCCTCGCGCCGGTGTTTCTGCTTTGGTTTGGACTCGGTCTCGAGGGCGTCGTCACGTTTGCGGCGTGGGTTGCGTTCTTCCCTACGTTTATTAACACTGTTTCGAGTCTAAGTCGGATCGATCCTGAGTATGAGAAATTCCGGACGATCGTCGGTGCTGGACGGTTCCAGCACCTCCGGTACATCAAATTCTGGACCGCCCTCCCGGATATTATCAATGGAGTGAAAATCACATTCCAGCTTACGATCGTCGGTGCAATCATCGCCGAGTTCCTCGGTGGTGGGAGCGGACTCGGATATCTAATTATCCAGTCGACTCAGCGGGCACAACTGGGCCTGACCTTCGGAATCATCATCCTGATCGCGCTATTCGCGTCAGTTCTCTTCAAATTACTCTCGCTTCTCCTCGATGCGTTCGCTCCTCACAAGACTTGATCGAGGACAAGAGATTTCCTTTACGTGACGACGGATACCGTGGTGATCTAGTCGAAATGATTAGTACAAAATTCTATGTGGCAATTTGTCTAAATGAGATTTGGAATTACAATAATAATAGCTCGTAGACATCTCTATCGGGCGAACCAACTTCAATTGTGGAATTTTTATGATTCCGGTGGTCAACTTAGCCACCCACTCTGACGTCGTTCCGAGCGGTCAAACCAGCGCGCTCGAACGTTCCATGAACTCGTGTCACAGAGTAAATCCACGTATGAAAATCACCGAATATGAATTGTTCGAGGTACCTCCGCGGTGGCAGTTTCTCCAGGTCGTGACGAACGATGGGCTGGTCGGCTGGGGCGAAACATACACAAAATGGCACTTCGTGAACGACAGTTCACCGGCGACACGAAGCGCCGTCGATCAGATGATGCACCACTACGTGCGCGGCGAGGACCCGGCGCGAATCGAGGACCTCTGGCAGTCGATGTATCGAAGTAGCTTCTATCGTGGTGGACCCATCCACATGAGTGCAATCGCAGGGATCGATCAGGCGCTCTGGGACGTCAAAGGAAAGCGGTGTGACGAGCCAGTGTTCGAACTGCTCGGCGGTCGGGTAAGAGATCGGATTCGGGTCTACGAACACGTGTCTACCCACCACGAAAAGGACGTCTCCGATGCTGCAGCCGCCGCGGCGCGAGAGGCGCGTACCGCTAGCGATAAAGGGTATACTGCAGTGGAATTGGTACCGATGGGCGGGGTAGAACATATCGACACGTCCGGGGCTGTCGACCGGGCGTGTGATGTCGTGAGAGCGGTTCGCGAGGAGATTGATCCGGACGTCGGCGTTGCTCTCGACTTCCACGGACGGGTTTCGAAGTCGATGGCGATGCCCCTCATCGCGGCACTCGAGAAGTTCGATCCGCTGTTCATCGAGGAGTCGGTTCCCCCGAGCAGGTTGCAGTCCGGACGGTGCAACCGTCGGGTCGCTCGACCTCTCGGACGAACGCGAGCGGCTTGAACGCGAGCAACGGAAGTTCTCGCGGAAACAACACGGGTCGAACAACTACGAGCGTCGCCGTCGGCGGGTAGCGAACTGCCACGCCGACCTGAAGCGAAAGCGCCGCGACCTCCTGCACAAGCTCTCAAACTACTACTCGCGAGGGTATGACCTCGTAGCGGTTGAGGACTTGAACGTGAAGGGAATGCTCGAATCCCCGTCGAACAGTCGAAACACCGCATCCGCCGCGTGGCGAACATACCTCTCGCTCCTCGAATACCAGTGTGAGCGGAACGGGACGCACTTCCTCGCCGTCGAACCGGCAGGGACGACGAAGGAATGCGCGGCGTGCGGCGTGCGGCGTCTCGACCGAGAAGCCGTTGTGGGTCCGCGAACACTCCTGTCCCGCCTGTGGTTTCACGGCGGATCGGGACGCGAACGCTGCATGGAACATCCTTTCTCGGGGCATCAAGCAGGTAGGAGTGGTTCACTCCGAATCAACGTCCGCAGAAACGCTTCGCGTTTCTGATGGGCTGCGAAAATCACGCAGTAATTTTCGAACGCCTATAGAGACTGCGCTCCCCGTGGATACGTCCGTATCTGCACAACGCGTCGTGGAAGCAGGAAGCCCTCCCCTCAAGCGCGAGCCGTCATGCGAGCGGTAGGGTAGGATAGTTCACACTCTCGAAATCACACGGTTTCACGGATAAGCGTCACTTCGCCGCTTCTGACGGCACATTCCAACGCCAATCCAGGTTGTTGTGCCAGCGATGTCGTCCATCCGTGTGTCAGTCGATAACTCGTCTTGGTATCAAACGTGATAGTTCACTGATGGCTCATACGCATGCGAGAGACGGCCAATCAGTTCAGGGATATCAGGCGTTCCCCATCGGGGAACAGGATGCCGCTACCTGTTTACTGGTCGCGGGTTATTAGAAGAGATGGGCGAACTGGCGAAGCTAACGCATGCGGGAAGAATAGTAGCGATCCGAACATATTCATAGTGATCAATTCTGTTCGTTACTGAACTAGTATTGTAACTCTCTACCGTCTCCGCCAATCGTTCCCGATGCGGGAACACATGCAGATCTAAGTACCCCGGTAACCAGCTAGGAATCGTGCGCCAATATCCCTGATTGGAATATATAATATTTTATGGTTATTATTCAGATAGATGTAGCGTCTCTAATCGCTAGACGCGTAGTCACTGGCAGAAGGGCCGCTTGTCAGGTGCCTCGTCCTAAAGAACGAGGATCGCTCAGCCAGTGAGTCAACCGTGTGAACGATTTGATTGCCCACGAGACTTCGACCCTACCTCTAACTGGCGGAGAGCGACCGTTCGCGTTCATTGTCTAAGGCTTACGGACTTCCTGACGGGCGATCCAGCCCACGGAGAGCGCGTTTTTCGGCCGGACGTGACAAATAAGTCTCCGAAAAACGGCCGGAGAGAGCGCAACCGTTTGAGGTCCTTTAGCGCCGGATGCGGTGTGTCCATGCCGGGGCTTCGGGTACTTCACGAACAAGATGACGCCCGTCCCACAAAGCGGTTTTCACTCTCGCTGCCGTCCGCTCCGGAGAGTGTACTTTTATTGGACGGGCTTCGCATTTGTAGCATCTCTATCGGTCTATATGAACACTCACCGCACGCGATAACAACGCTTCCGATTGAATTGGCGGCCGACAATCTTCGGTAGTTCACCACGAGACTGTTAGCTTCTTCCCTACGCGGACGCAACGGGCTTCCGCCTCGAATCACCGTGAACTACTGAACGCGTGGGGGCGTATCGGATAAACAGGTCGAAGACGTGCATATCAGTTCGGAAGAGGGGAACGCGGAGTGGGGTGCTCATCGATGCAAAAGCCCAAATCGGTGTATTCACCGGGACGCTGACCCGGACATTTTATGTTATCAGGGACAGGAGTCCGGGTATGCGAATCACAGACGTTCACGGATACGCTCTGTCGTCCCCTATCGAACCCGTGCAAGAACGACGGTTTCACGGCGGCCGCCGCCGTCTGCTCAAACGTGACGTGGTGCTTGTTACGGTAGAAACAGCGGATGGCGAGCGGGGTGTCGCACCCGCCGGCGCGAGCAGTTCTGCGATGCGCGAGTACTTCGAAGGCGAGTCCCAAGGAACGTTCGCCGATGTCATCGAGAATCAAGTGGCGGACGCCCTCGAAGGCGAGACTATTGAGAACGTGACGGACGCACACGATCGCATTGGCTCAACGGACCTCCCCGGTCGCATGCAGACACAGGCCGCCTCTGCGGTAGACGTGGCGCTCTACGACGTCCTGGGAAAACGAGCGGCGGCCCCAATATACGATCTTCTCGTGGACAGGTTCGAGGATGCACCCGAACCCACAACGAATCTCCCATTGTACGCCAGTGCGGGGATGTACATGGACCCAGAGGGATACGCCGAGCAAGCCACATTCGTCGAGGAGGCGGGTTTCGTGGGGTACAAATACCGTCCCGGAATCGGGCCCGAGGCTGACCGGGAGACGATCAATCTCGTCACCGACGCCGTCGACAAGACAGAGATCATGCTCGATGCGCACACCTGGTGGAAACTCCGCAAGCCGTACGGCGACGAGATAGTCACGGACCTCGTGTCGTACGCTGCGAGGAGGGGCGTGTACTGGGTCGAAGAACCAGTCGCCCCTGATGACTACTCGGGCTACGAGCAACTCGCAGAAATAGGAGCACCGCTCGCAGGCGGCGAGAGCGAACCGTCGCCGGAGGGACTCATCTCGCTCGCGAAGACGGGAGCCGTGTCCTACCTGCAGGGTGACGTTCGCCACCACCGTGGCTTCACTGGTTGTACCAGCGCTATCGAGTTCTGCCGCGGCCGCGACATCCAGTTCGTTCCCCATAACTTCGGAACCTGGCTAGGGTTACTGGCGAACGCCCATCTCGTGGCCGCCGGACCGGACGTCAAACTGGTTGAGTACCCTGTATTCGAGGACGATCCGCTGGTCGACGCATTGGGCGACCCCGGAATGTATCCGTTCGACCTCGCATTCGACATCATTGAGGGCGAACCGGCCGTCAAGAACGGTCACCTGTCCGTTCCCGACGCGCCCGGGCTGGGAGTCGAGGTAAACCTCGACGTTGTCGACGAGTACCCGTATATCGAAGGACCCTGGACAGAATTCGAGTACGCTCAGTAGTCGATACCGGATAAAACGGAGGACACGCATTTGATGAATTAATGCGCTTACCTCGGTCAAGCTGAGCATGAACGTTCTAGTAACTGGCGCGTACGGACGCTGCGGAATCGCGCTCATCGATCACTTTCACAACGACGTCCACTACGACTTCACGTACCAAAACCGGTCAGACCGACCGGTCGATCACCCGTACGGCGACGCCGAGCGCGGCGTCGATAGGGGGAATTTCGAACGCGGCAGCGCCGAGTAAATGAGACCGCGGCCCGGATGAAGGCGATGTGGCAGTCCCGACGCATCTTCGCCCACCAAATCGACTGCTGTCTCTGCGAGGAGAGCGTTGAGTTCGGTATCTTCAGCGGCGTGAGCGACAACCGGCGACGCTGGTTTGACATCGAACAGGCTCACACGAAAATTGGCTACAACTCACGTGACGACGGCGACGAGTGGAACTCCCCGCCTGACTGATGGCCTCAACATATTGTTAGACGTGGCGTGGTAACATTTTCGTCGGTCGCTGTTCGCCACGAATGGTCCGGTTCCCACCCTAGCACAACCTTCGCCTTCTCGTTTGAGAAGGGGATTCTTCACCCGACAGGTCGCACTGTTCTGGGAGATGGCCGAACCACTCCTTAACGGCGTCGCAGGTCGGTCGGCTGAGGTAATTTTCGTCCGCCACGAACAATAAACGGTTCGTGTCCGATCACCTTGGCGTCGACTGTTCGTTCGATCACCTGAGCGACATCTCGGCCGTCGACGTACGACCAGGAGTTGCCGACCCCACCGCTCAAGGCATCGGCCCCAGCTCCCACAGAGTACTTCCCGGAATACTGGATGTTCGAGATTCGAAGCGAGGTCACGGAAACGTCGTACTTCCGAGCCACCATCGCTGCGAGTTCCTCCCCGAGCACCTTCGAAACGCCATAGGGGTCCTCAGATTCCATCGGATGTCTTCGTCGATGGGTAGGTAGTCAGGAAGCCGCGGGTCGGCGGTAAAGGGGAAGCCGTAGGCGCTCTCACTTGACGCCCACGCGATGGGAATTCCGTCACGACCGGCGCTCGTAAGGACGTTGTAGGCGCTTATGAGTCGTTTTCGAGGACGCGAGGCCCTGCGTACACCTCGGGGTTGGGGATTGCCGCCAGATGGATGACGTGATCCGGTGCGGACTCTTGGGTAATGGCTCGCGTCTCACCGGCGTTCGCGAGGTCACCCGCACGGAACGTGACGCCTGGGCGGGGCGTTTCCCCGAATCCTGAATGGTCGGCGTCGACGCACGTTACGTCCCACCCCGCCTCGATAAAATGATCGACCGTCCAGCGTCCGAGCCTCCCTAAACCGCCGTCACAAGGACATTCCTCATATATCGCGAGAGTGTTCGAGAGGACTTCGAATAAAGGTTGGCGACGCCGTCGGCAGTAACCACATACAAAGCGACGGACGATCTATTACAACGAAATCCGGTCCGACTCGGCAAGCACGTCGGCTTCTTCGAGGTTCCAATCACTGAAGAACTGCCGTTCTGCGTCGATAAGTTCGGCGAACAGATCGCGGGCCACGTCGACCTGTAGCGTCTTGACCTGCGGATCGTTCAGATAGCCCTGGAAGGCCCGGTCAACATCGTAACCGTCGAAGGCCGCCTCAATGATGGTCTCCTGATTGTGGACGTGGGTCATGATCTGCGCGTGGACCGGACGGGGGAGGCGACCGGAAACGAGCGGTTTTATGTCGTTTTCCCCGAGCAGCGCATTTGTCTCTACCACTGCATCCTCGGGCACGTCGAGCATCTGTCCCTTGTTGGGAAGGTTTACGTGTGTCTCGAACGTCTTCACTCCGCTCAGCGCCTGCAGAACGTCTACGATGACTTCACCAGACGACTCGAACTCGTAGTCAGCCTCGCCGGCCATGTACTGGTCGACTCGCTCGGGGTTTTCATTCCATGGCGAGGTCAACTTGAGACTGTCGAGGGCGTGGAGTATGTCCCTCGCCACCGTATCATCGTCGGCGAGTGCACCATCGTCGAGGTAGCGGTCGAGTTCATCACGACTGAGCGCCCCGTCCCATCGGCTGATGCGGTACTCACTGGTTGTTCGCTTCACGCCCCAGCGCAGGAGATCCTCGGGCATTTCGCCGTTGAGGAACCAGGTGGCGTATTCGACGAGGTGACGGTCACCGGCAGCGGGAAGGACGCCGAACTGGTCATACAGCTCGTACGTCACCTGATTATTGTCGACGAACCCTGACTCGCCGTCCATCTCCCCTGGAGTGTACGTTCGGCGCACGTCCGGTTGGTCCATGTGGTGTTCGACGAGTGGCAGGAGATCCTGTCCCTTCCACCGCGCCTCGTCGACCCACGTGAAGTGGTTAATACCCTTCACGTTCACGTCGATGTCGTCGCGTCTCACGTCCTCGATACCGTGATACTCCGCAACAAGCGACGCGAGGAGTGACTGGAGGTGAAACACTTCGTGACAGAACCCTATCGCCTTTATCTCCGGGAACTCCTCGTAGAGCGTCCGAGTGACAAACGTCATGGGGTTCGTGTAGTTGAGTACCCACGCTTCAGGGCAGTGCTCGCGGACGGCCGCCGCGATGTCGCGGTATGGGGGGATCGTTCGCATTGCGCGCATGATACCGCCCGGTCCGATAGTGGCCGCGACCGCTTGGTAGATGCCGTATCGCTTCGGGATTTCGAGGTCGTATCTGAACGTATCCTTCGTCGGAAACTGTGTCGAGAGGATGACGAAGTCAGCCCCACTGAGAGCCGCCGCACGATCATCGGTGGCGGTATAGGTCCAGTTTCCGACAGCACCGTCGTGTTCTTGAATCCAGTTGCCGAAGCGCTCGTTGCGACGCGCGCTATCGATATCGATGTCGTACAGGACGACTTCGCCGCCAAGACGGGGCGTCTGTGCGAGGTCGTTGATGAGTTCCAGTGCCCACAACCGACTTCCGCCGCCGATATATCCGATTTTGAGGTTCTCCGGGTCGACCGCACCGTCGGTAGTCAACTCGGCACGTCGTTCACTCTCTGGTGTTGCTAGCTCTTCTGTTGCCATTACTCGTCTACCTGCGTGGGTTCGAGTAACATTAACATTGGGTTCTCGGAAACGTCATTCGAGCACGATCGCATCGGCGAGGTTCCAGTGGTCAGTGAGGTAGGGTTCGACAGCTGCGACCAGCTCGGAAAATAGCGCACGAGCCCGGTCGGGCTGGAGTGTCACGAGTGGATCGTTCAGGAATGCTCGGAAGGCGAGATCGACGTCGCCAGCGAACGCCGCGTCGACCAGTGTCTTCTGGTTGGAGACGTGGGTCAGGATGAGAGAACGTACCTGTGGAGGGAGCGTGTCGGCTTCTAGGGGGCGGATTTCATTGGTTTCGACCAGCGCGTTGGTCTCCACGACAGCGCCATCGGGCAGATCGGGTATCTGCCCTCGGTTCGGGAGGTTGACGTTCGTCTTCAAGCTCCCGAGTCCGAGCAGGGCTCGCATGATGTCGACGCCTTCCTCACCTGACTCGAAGAACTCGAACGGCTCTTCGCCGGTCATCGGTTGGCGGAACTTCGCCAGCGCATCCTCCTGGCGGTTCCGCCTATACTCGCTTGGCGTCAGGCGGACGCCCCAGCGCTGTACCTGGGCAGGGTCGTCGACATTGAGGAACCACGGTGCGAACTCCATAAGGTGGCGGTCACCCGCTGCGGGAAAAGTCGCCGCTGACGTCGCCGTCGGGCGGCCGAACCGTCGGTAGAGTTCATACGCGACGAGCTGGTTGTCCACGAACCACGACTCGCCGTCCAGATCGCCGGGGTCGAACGACCGCTTGGCGATCGTCTCCTGGAGGTGGCGTTCGACAAGTGGCAGGAGGTCTTCGCCGCGCCACGTGGCCGAATCTACCCACGTGAAGTGGTTGATTCCCTTGACGTTGATCTCGATGTCGCGCCGTGGTGGCTGCTCAACGTTGCGGTAGCGGACGACGAGTGAAGCGAGATGCTCCTGCCCATGGAAGACTTCGTGACACAGGCCGATCGCCTTCACATCCGGGAACTCCTCGTATAGCGACTGGGTACACACCGTCATGGGGTTGGTGTAATTGAGCACCCATGCCTCAGGGCAGTGCTCACGGACGGCTGCCGCAATGTCACGGTAGACAGGAATTGTTCGCATCGCACGAACGATTCCACCAGGGCCGACCGTGTCGCCGACTGTTTGATGGATGCCGTACTCTGCAGGGATGTCGAGTTCGTGGGCAAAGGTCTCGTCTGGCGGGTCCTGCGTGGAGAGGACGACAAAATCGGCGTCGACAAGTGCCGTCTCTCGGTCCTGAACGGCGGTGTAGGTCCAGTCCCCAACCGCATCACTGCGCTCTTGAACCCAGTTACCGAATCGCTCGTTCCGTTTCGCGCCTTCATAATCAACGTCATAGAGCGCGACCTCGCCCGATATATCAGAACATTGTGCGAGGTCGTTGATGAGCGTATACGCCCACCCTCGGCTCCCGCCGCCAATGTAGCCGATTTTAACGTGCTCGTCCGTCGTTAGCCGCTCTGAGGCGACGGCACCGCTAGTCTTGTTACCGATTTCGTCGGTCTGCATGCCAAGGGATGCGAAAGAATCGCACATGACCGCTAGTGAACCGGAAATCGGTGCCGGAATACGTCGCCGAGGGGACTCACCCGGTCGATGTGCGCGGGACGAAAGTGAGGTGGCGACGCGGAGACAGGCGTGACGAGCGTCGAGATAGACTAGTCGCCGGCGGCTTCCCTCTGATCGGGGGCGAAGTCGAGTCCATCGATAGTCTCTTCTTCGACGTCGGGATTGTGCAGCGCATCGCCAGTCTCGCCGTCGAACAGGTGAATTCGCTTCACAGGGACGCGGATGGCGACTCGCTGCCCATCGCTCGCGTAGCGGGTTCCGGGCACTTCGACGATGCGTTCTTCGTCGTCGACATCGACGTAGACGTAGTTAATAGAGCCGAGCGGTTCGACGACGTTGACCGTTCCAGAGACGGTATGTGGTCCGGGATCGTCGACGATGTCGGCGTTCTCCGGCCGGATTCCCAAAACGATCCTTTGGGCTTCCCCGACGTCTGTCAGAAGATCCTCCGAGAGGGGGTAATCGAGTCCGCTTCCGACGAGGCGGTCCCCCTCGCGGCGGGCCTCGAAGAAGTTCATCGAGGGCTCGCCGATGAATCCAGCGACGAACTGGTTTGCCGGACTGTGATAACACTCGAGCGGCGTCCCCAGCTGCTGGAGTTCGCCCTTGTTGAGGATGGCGATGCGGTCGCCCATCGTCATTGCCTCCGTCTGGTCGTGCGTGACGTACACAGTCGTGATTCCGAGGTCCTGCTGGAGTTCCTTTATTTCCGTTCGCATGTGCGCGCGGAGCTTCGCATCGAGGTTGGAGAGCGGTTCATCGAGCAGGAACACCTGCGGTTCGCGGACGATAGCTCGTCCAAGCGCGACGCGCTGTTGTTGGCCGCCGGAGAGTTCGCTCGGCTTATCGGCGAGAAGGTCCTCGATACCCATCATCGACGCCACACGCTCGACCCGGGCGCTGATCTCCGACGCCGACAGATCCGTCGTCATCTTCAGTCCGAACGACATGTTCTGTCGCGCGGTCATATGGGGGTAGAGCGCATAGTTCTGAAATACCATGGCGATGTCTCGGTCCTTCGGTTCTTGTTTGTTGACCACCTCGTCACCGATACGGATGTTTCCGCTCGTCGGTGATTCGAGCCCCGCGATGCTACGGAGCGTCGTCGACTTTCCACACCCGGACGGGCCGACGAGAACGAGAAAGTTTCCTTCGTCAAGCTCGATGTCCAATTCCTCGACCCCGACTACCGGGTTGGAGTGGGCGTTGTATATCTTCGTGAGATGCTCTAGTTGTAAGGTCGCCATCTCTGATTATGTGTACTGCCAACGTCTGACTAATAGGTTTCCCTCCAGTGGTCGAAACTGATCGGTTACTCTGTTGCCCGGCGCACACGGTGCACGGCGAAGGATTTAAGCATGACATGCGTGAACGCGCCTGTAATGTCTTCCGCACAAGCGGCATGGCAAGAGAAAGCAAACCGGTTCCTCGACGAGGCCGATTGGTACACTCGTGAGACGTGGGTCGGATATGGGCTCGTCGCCCCGGCGACCGCGTTGATGCTCTTCATCATCGTCTATCCGACGCTCCAGGCGATCTGGATCAGTTTCCACCAGCGGTCGTTTCTCACTCCAGAAGAATCAACGTGGGTCGGCCTCGCGAACTACGGGCAGTTGCTCGAAGATCCAGTGTTCTCGACGGCGTTCATCCACACAGTGATATTCACCGTCGGAGCCGTCGGAGCGATGTACCTCCTTGGACTTGGACTCGCGTTACTGTTGCGGCACAACCTCCCTGGCCTCGGTCTCCTTCGCAGTCTCTCGATGGTCCCGTGGGTGATTCCACCGGTTGTCATCGTCATCATCTGGTCGTGGATGCTTCAGGTCGATTATGGACTGGTCAATCTCATCCTGGTTCAGTTTGGCGGTCCGAACAAGTCTTGGTTCGGCGACATTAACCTGGCGCTCCCGCTGGTGATGATGCTCCGAGTCTGGAAAGACACTCCGTTCGTCGCTATTGCGCTGCTCGCGAGCATGCAGTCGATTCCAGAGGAATATTACGAGGCTGCGCGGATAGACGGGGCCGGAAGTCTCGAACAGTTCCGCTACATCACGCTCCCGAACATTTCTTACATCTCGATGGTGATGATCGTCATCGAGGTCATCGCGGCGTTCAACTCATTTCAGATGATCTATATCGCAACGGGTGGTGGCCCGGTGAACGCGACGGAGGTTCTCGGGACGTACGTGTACGAACAGGCGTTCGGCCAATACGTGCTCGGCTATGCGTCGGCCATCGGTGTGGTGATGCTCGGCTTGCTCACAATCTTCACTGCGGTCTACATCAAACTGGAGAACACCTCATGAACCACATGTACCTTCAAATCGAAATCCGGCCCACGTACCATCCGCTGACCACCAGCGCGTCCTGCGCAACGGAGCGTGCCCATGGCAAGTGATACAGCGCCGGAACTCACTCCGGATACGCCTGGACGGTTCCGTAAGTACCTAAACGTCGAGCAGTACGTAGACGAGACCACCAGCCCTCGACGGGCACTCTTGGTGTATGGACTCCTCTTTCTGTACTTCGTCTGGTTCCTCGTGCCGGTCATCTGGCTTGCCCTCTCGACTATCAAATCGGGAGAGATTATTCAGGCGAACCGGCTTATTATCATTCCACCGGCGGAGTACTTCACCCTACAGCATTACGAACAGGTGTTGTCGAACCCACAGTTCATCCAGCTGTTCGTCAATTCGACGATCATCGCTCTCGGCACCGTCGCCCTGACGCTGTCCGTCAGTATCCTCGGCGCATACTCGTTAAGTCGGTTCTCCTACCCCGGTCGCGCGACGATACTCGTGAGCTTCATGGCGACGAAGATGCTCCCGCCGGCGCTCATCATCATCCCGTTCTTCCTCATGATGTACTCGTACACCCTCGTCAACACGTATATAGGGATAATTCTCGCACATTCCATCCGAGCGTTGCCGCTTGCGCTGTGGCTCTTAAAGGGCTTTTTCGACGACATCCCACGGGCACTTGATGAATCCGCACGTATCGACGGCTGTTCGCACCTCCAGACGCTTGCCTATATCATCATTCCCCTCGCTCTCCCGGGGATTGCAGTTGCGGCGTTCTACACGTTCGTTACCTCTTGGAACGATTTCCTCTTCGTTTCCGTGCTCTCGCAGAGCGGCGCGACACGCACCCTCCCGTTCGGTCTCTTCATGTTCCAGAGTCAAAACAGCATCAACTGGGGTGCGACCATCACCGCGGCGACCATCACTGCGGTTCCCTCCATCGTGTTGTTCGCCCTAGTGCAAAACGAAATCGTCGAGGGACTCGCCAGCGGCGGAATGCACGGTGAATAGCGAGTTCCGACGCATCTTTCGTTCGAATGAGCACGAGGAGCACCGACAGTCGTGAGCAGTGTTGACCTCTCAAATCATCACATCTGAACGACATAATGTTTATATATGTATAACGTATGGTTGGAGTTAGCATGGAGAGAGATAGCTACAGTCGACGCCAGTACATACAGTTCGCAACCGCACTCGCCGCTGGTGGACTTGCCGGTTGTACCGGTACCGGTAAAGACAACCAGTCCGGCGGAAACAACGGTGATTCCAGCAACAAGGGTATTACGGTCTGGACCGACGCGTGGGACTCACAGGTGAGTGATCTGCAGAATCACATCAAGGAGAAGGCCGGGGTGGAAGTTACCTTCACTGACATGCGGTACGACGGCATAAAACAGAAGTTCTTGACGGGTGCGAAGACAGGTACTCCGGATGTCGTCGAGGCCACGCCAAACCACCGAGGCGACTACGTGACGGCTGACCTCATCGAACCGTTAACAGACCGTGTCAACGAACTCGATTACGCGGACAAATACGCGGGTCTCGACACGATGAAGTACGAAGGGGAGATCTGGGCGCTTCCGTACATCGGAAACGGCCGCGGCTTCGTTTACCGGAAGGATATCGCAGAGGAGTACGGTGGGATTCCGGACGATTGGTCTAAATTTATCGAGATGGCATCTGAGATTACAAGAAGTGAAGATGGCATGTACGGCTTTACCCTGACCACTGAGAAGGGCAACTCTCGGACGCTCCAGGAGTTCTTCTCGTTCCTCTTCCAGCGAGTCGACACCATCTTCGAACCGAAGGATGACGGGTGGGAGTTGGTTGCTAGCCCACAGGACATGGGTCAAGTGTTCAAACAGTACTACTGGGATCCGTTCTACGCGACCGATCCGCCGGCCACGAACCCCAATGCGCGTGGTATCGGGTCACTCGAACACGACATTTCGTACATGAATGGAGACTATTTCGCCATCTCGACCGGTCCGTGGCTCCCTGGCGTATTAGAGGGGTCAGATAATGCGAACGCGGGGGCGATGGAGAACTACCGTGCGAGCACCGTGACACACAACCCACGTATCGAGGGGGGTGAAAAAGGGACATTCAGGGAGGTGAAGCCAATCTTCATGAACAAGCACTCCCAAAACAAGGATGCAGCGTGGGAGGCGATCAAAGCGGGTACCAGTCCCGAAGGTATCGAGATGTTCCTCAAGAGTGACCCTGGCAACCAGCCGGCGCACAAAGACATTGAGTGGAAGGGACCAGAAGAGACCGAAAATCCCGACTGGGCAGGATTCAACGACGTTTTCAAGACGGGCAAATCCTACGGCTTTTGGAGCGTGAGTAAGGTTGAGGACTCCTTCTATGATCTCAGTCAGGCCGTCGTCTACGACAAAACCGACCCGATGGAAGCTGGCAAGCAGTTGCACGAGCAGTGGTCTCAAATGTCCGACCAACTCTGAGACGGACCCGACAGCGCTCCCAACACCGTTTTCCGGCCACTAAAAACCCCAGAGACCGCCCATACTGGAGCGCCGCTCGTGAGGCATCCCAAAGTGCTCCTGCTGACGCTCGAATCTTTCGAGGCCCCGACATCACTGGTCCAGAGCGCTGTCGCTAGCCGATACGTGGCCATCATGCTTGCACCGAGTTGTTGACCTTCCCCTCGTGAACCAGATCGTCGAAAGTCGCAAGCGTCTCACGAATGGGCGTGTACTCGTCCCATCAGTGGATATAGTAGAGGTTGAGGTAGTCAGTCCTGAATCGGTCGAGGTTTCTTCGATTTGGGCTCAGATGTGTTTCCGAGAGAGACCCTGGCCCATTGGGACCTTTGCTGTCCATCTCTCCATACACCTTCGGGGTGAGAACGAACTGCTCTCGGTCATGGTCGACGAGCCACTTCCCGATGTATCGTTCGCTCTCGCCGAGGGGCGACCCGCAAACGTTCGCGGTGTCAATAAAGTTGATGTCGTGCTCCTACCGTATCGAGAAGAGCGTGAGCCGTCGTACGGTCGGTCTCACCCACGCCGTTCGATCCCTTTGTGAAACGCCAGGTACCGAGACACAGTCAGGACACTGTGGTCCCGGTAGACCCTAGGGTGGGGTACTCCATGGCTGCCCGATTTCGCTGTCAGCGTAAAAGCGCGGACGGTGGCAACAGAACCAAACAGGGATGGAGGCGCCCGAGAGGGAACTAATTTAGGCCCGTGCTGTGAGACCATGCCCATGGAAAAACAACCCCGAAATCCGAGCGTCACGGGGCGTGCCCGCACTGGACGCAGGTACTGGTACGTTCTCGCCGGACAGGTTGTCAACGGGGTAGTGGTAACAGTCTACCTCAGTTTCGCCGCAGCGCGGCTGGTAGTCGCTCCGTCGGACCTCCTGACGGGGGTCGTGCTCTCCTTGGCCAGCTTGCTCAGCGTGGCTGTGTACCCGTCGCTTTTCAAGGACGCCATATATGTCAACCGGGAGCACGTCGATTGGGCACCGCGTTGGTGGCAGTACGTCGGTGTCGGTATTGGCGTCACGTTCTTCGCGTACCTCGTGATCCAAACCGTCGGGCGTGACGAAACGCTCGCACCGGTGGCGCTACTTTTCGTCCTTGTTGCCGTCTCGTCGGTTATCTCCGCCGTCTATCTATACAGACGACATCATGCCGTTGGCGCCCCGTGAACTACCTTGGAGTCGTGTCACGTGGCATCTGCTTTGTATTTCTGTGAACGCTGTGGTCCCTGACCAAGATGTAGCCTCGATATGCGGCGTCAAGAGCTGAGCAGACAAGAGCCGAGAGTCTTGAAGCGTGCGGAGGATTTATTAGCACTGCCTTAGGTCATGACTTCATGCAACGGCAGCCAGGGCCAACGCAGTTAGAGACCGGTCTGCGCAATGTCGCGACGGGGATTCTCACCCCGTTTAGTGAGGAAGACAAGGAGATACGCTACGACGCACTCCGTTCGAACGTGCAGTCTCTCTACGACGCTGGCGTCCGAACCTTCCTCGCTTGTGCGAACATCAGCGAGTACCACTCCCTCTCACACGAAGAGCGCATCATGGTCACCGAGGAGAGCGTCGATGCGCTGGCGGACGATGCATGCGTTCTCGCGGGTGCAGGAGGGAGCCTGAAGACGGCTACCCGACTTGTCGAGGCGTTCGAGCGCGTCGGCGTCGATGGCATCATGGTTATACCGCCGATGCACGCGTACAAACACGAGCAGGGGCTCTTGCGGTACTACCGCGAACTGGCGCAGGTGTCCGATACGGGAGTTCTCCCCTACATTCGTGGGTTCTCCCCGTCCGTTGAATTCCTCGCGGCGCTGACGCGTATCGACAACGTGGCCGGAATCAAGTATGCACTGGACGACATCGTAACGTTCCGCGAGGCAATCTCCGCGGGTGATACCGATGTGATCTGGGTGGCGGTCACAGAGACGCTCGCTCCCGAGTTCTATATGGAAGGCGCGGAGGGCTTTACAGCCGGTGTCAGTAACTTTCGCCCTGAAATCGGCCTCTCCCTCATGGAGGCGCTCGAAGCAGGCGACTACGAGCGCGCGAAGGAGATCCGCGATATAACGCTCGAGTATCAGCGGTTTAGGACCGAACGCGGGCAAAATAATACCTTCGACGGAGCTATCAGCATCCCGGCGGTCAAGTACGGCCTCGAACTCGCCGGATTCACTGGTGGTGTGGTCAGACCACCGCTGGTCGAACTCTCGCAGGAGGACAGAGCGCGAGCCGAGGAGATGTACCACCGTATCGAAACGGCCGACGTCTGATGAGTCCGAGCAATCGTGATGTCAGAGTTAGCATTCGCTGGGTGCAGCGGACGGTGGGGCCCGCTGGTACGGGAATATATCGTGATAGAGTCGAGGAGGGATTAATATGGAAGTTCGTTCAGTGAGCTACCCCACCCTCCCGCTCGCCTGACGGCTCGCGCTTGAGGGGAGGGCTTCCTGTTTCCACGACGCGCTTTGCAGATACGGACGTATCCACAGGGAGCGCAGTCTCCACAGGCGTTCGAAAATCGCTACGCGATTTTCGCAGCCCATCAGAATCGCACCGCGATTCTAAGGACGTTGATTCGGAGTGTCCCACTCCTATCTGCTTGATACCGCGAGAAAGAATGTTCCACGCCGCGTTCGCGTCTCTATCCGCTTCAAACGCGCAGGCGGGGCAGGAGTGTTCACGGACCCACAACGGCTTCTTGGTTGAGACACCGCACGCCGCGCACTCTTTGGTCGTCTCTCTTGGGTTAACCGCGACGAAGTGCGTGCCTTCGCGTTCGCACTTGTAGTCGAGCATCCGAAGGAACGTCCCCCACGCCACCCCCACTCGGTTCCGCGAGTTGCCCGGTAGTTCGACCAATCCTTTCGCGTCCAAATCCTCGACCGCCACGAAGTCGTACTCCCGAGCGTAGTAGTTCGACAACTTGTGGAGGAAGTCACGACGCTTGTTCTTCAACTCGGCGTGACGCTCGGCCACGACCTTCTGCTGTTTCTCCCAATTCGCAGAGCCGTGTTCCTTCCGAGAGAGGTCGCGCTGTGCGCGTTCTAACCGCTCGCGTTCGTCGGACAGGTCAAGGGATTCGACGGCGATTCCATCGGTGTCGTGGACGTATTTGAGAATCCCCACGTCGATACCGACGTACTCCTCGGGATTCTCTGGTTTCTCGGGCGGGTCGTCAGGTGTCTCGACGCCGAGGATGGCGTACCACTTCCCGGTAGGTTCGCGTTTGACTGTGACGGTCTTTATCTCGGCGTCGTCTGAGAGGTCGCAGTGGAAGGTGATGGGTATTTCTCCGAGTTTCGAGAGCCACAGTTTTGTCCGACCGCTCGTGTTTTTGAGCTTGAAGCCGGATTGACTGTAGGTGAAACTGCGGTACTCGCCCGGTGCCTTCCACTTGAGCGTCCCGACACGGTAGCCGTTCTCTTTCCGTCCGCGAAGCGTCGAGAGGTTGTCGTACAGCCGTTGGACGACCTTTTGGAGAACCTTCGAGTGAACTTGTTTCAGGTCGGTCCACCACTTCTTGAGTCCCGGCAAGAGCTTCTGCTCGGAGTACGCTGAGGTGTCGCCGTTTCGGTTGAGTCGGTGGAGGAAGTGGTTGTAGACCTGTCTACAGGTATCGATAGTCCATGCTAACTGCTCTGCGAGGGCGTCGGACGGTCGGAGCCGATACCTGTAGTTGTAGTTCATCGGAAGGTGCTACTCGTCGGTAGATTCGGACGTGCGGACGACTTTCACGTCCGCTCCACACCACCGTTTCGGGACGAGGACGTGAGCACCGTTGCCGGTGGCTTTGGCCGTCCCGTCGATGACTTCGTGGCCTTCGATTTCGTGTCTGTCCATCACCTGTGTTTACACATTGTTTCAACTTAAAGGTGGCGGTGGGCCTGTGGACCGAGCGTCGAACGTGTTCGAGAACTGTGCGGCGTTGACGAGACGCTTCGCGTCTCGTTCGCGCACGAGAGCTTTGCTCTCGTGAACGCTGTCTCCCCTTCCCTACTCGTTTCGCTCGCTCGTTGAGGAAGGGACCTTAGCGCCTCAATTCAGGTAACGGCGATTCCGCTCTCCCATTCACTCGGCGAGGGGCGGGGGTTCGGTGGCTCACGAGGACTCACGCAGTTTCGGTCGGCCACGCTCGTCCGTCTCGAGACGGCCGACGGGACGGTCGGATGGGGGGAAGCACTCGCGCCGCCCCGGTCGGTCGCAACGGTCGTCGACGAAGTTCTTGCCGAGCGGGTCCGAGGTATGGACCCATACGACGTCGAGACGCTCACAGCCGACCTCTACGTCGACGAGTACCACTTTGGACGCGGTCCGCTCGTCCACAGCGCTGTGAGCGCCGTCGACATTGCGCTGTGGGACATCCTCGGGAAGGCGACCGGGAGATCGGTGTCCGATCTCCTTGGTACGTCCAGCGCGTCAGCATTCCTTAGCGACGACGACGACCCTACTGAGGTGGTTCCTTACGCCTCGACGATGTACGTGACCGAGTGGGGCGAAGATCCGGCTGAACCGATGCGAGCCGCGGCGGATGAGGGGTTCACTGCGGCGAAAATCAAGGTCGGGCGGAACGTCGCGGACGACGTGGAGCGCGTCGCCACCGCACGGGAAATACTCGGCGACGACGCACACCTCATGGTTGATTTCAACGGGAACTATCGCCCGAAGCAAGCCGCCGAGGCAGCGGCGGCATTGGAGCCGTACGGCATCACCTGGATAGAAGAGCCGGTTCCGCCGGAGAATCTCTCGGGGTACGCCGAGCTCAAGCGGTACACGACCATCCCGCTCGCAGCGGGGGAGGCGCACTTCAACCGATTCGAATTCAAGCGACTTATTGACGGTCGACACGTAGACATCGTCCAGCCGAACGTGACTCACTGCGGCGGCTTCTCCGAAGGACGGTTTATCGCGAAACTGGCGGCGACAGAGAACGTTACGGTGCTACCGCACGTCTGGAACGGTGGGGTTGGCCTCGCAGCGGCGCTCCACCTCGCCGCGAGCGTTCCGAGCTACCCGCACGCGGGGAGCCTCCCTGAGCACAAATTGTTCGAAGTCGACCGAAGCGAAAATCCCCTGCGGGAGGAACTCCTATCGGACCCGCTTGAGCCGACTGACGGTACCATCTCCGTTCCGCGCGGTCCGGGACTCGGCGTCGATGTCGACGAAGCGGCAATCGAGCGATATCGAATCGATTGAGGTGGCGTGCGCGCCCTTCGGTGGGGGCAAAGCCGAACGGTAACGACGGAAGGACGAGGTCCGATGGACGGCGCACCGCGATCCGGCTTCGGTACACTCAACGATGCGTCGCGGAAGACTACCCGAACCGAAGTCGTCCGAAATACTCCGGGCTGTGGAACTTCGGTTCGTGCGTTTCGACTGGGTTCCAGGTGACCTCCTGTGATGGCGTCTCGACGCCCGTACGGTGGAAGTTCGCTCGCCAGACGGACCCCATATCGGGCGTGAATGGAAGACCCGTAAGCGCATGCAGAATCGCGAACGGAATCTTGGCGGCAAGCCACCACGATTCGTCGTCCGTGGTCGGTCGGCGCGTGGGCCCCGGTTCGGATGTCGTTACCTGCATATCAGCAGCGAGAGATGGTGTCACAAGATCGCGGTCACGTCCGCGGGCCTGCCATCCCCGTTCCTGCCACGCGAGTTTGAACGTCCCGCAGCAGTTGGCTTCGAAGTTGAGGTAGTGGGTCGGGTGATAGTTGACAGGGGTAGCAAAAAACTCGACGCAACTATCTTCAAACGTCGGACCGTTCAATTCGGTAGTGGTCGCAGAGATGGACGTGTCCTCGACGTGAAACAGGAGATACAACGCCTCAGAGTCATAGAGTACTCTCGCCGTGGCTTCTCGTTTCGGACCTGATTCGTACCAGTTGAACTCATTGAGCGTGACGACGACAGCGTCTTCCCAGGGAGTACCGCCGATATCGCCGGTGAGCGGAACCGGTCGCTCGGTTCGCTTCACGTCGTAGGTCTTCATGCGTCAGTGCGGTAGTGCGGCCATATAGTAAACGCTTCGTCAGGCGGACGACGATAAGGGATAACGTTCAGTTTCCTCTTACGTTCTCGATATGGGAACACATGGTCTGGGAGCGGTGCTGACGGCGTCGCAGTCGTTCCCCAAACGCGAACGTATGGTAATCAGTTTGGGACTGAAGCGCATCTCCATTCTGTATGTTGGTATGCTCGCGCCACGCTGCCAAGTCAAGGCACCAACCGCGATAACCGGTTTACACACAGAGGGAGGTCCCGAACCGAGTTCGTCTAGCCACTGCAGCGAGGCAGACGAAACGGTTCAAACTGTTCCGCCAACGGACCGCTCCATGATCTGTTCTTGTTCCCCTTAGAGGAACAGGATTAAGTAAGTGGGACGACGTGGTACGGGGCATGAGCACAAACCCCGATAGCGACAAACCATCACAACAGCCGCGGACGATACGAGGGGTGAATATTTCGTACCGTATCCTGGAAGCCATCAAATCACTCAACGGTGCAGGTGTCTCGGAGATCGCATCGCACGTCGGCCACTCGAAGAGCACGGTCTACAGCCACCTCACCACTCTGGAGCAAAACGAAATCGTCATCAAAGAGAACGATGAGTACCGGTTCGGCCTTCGGTTGCTGAGCTTCGCGGAGCAGGTTCGCGACCAGATAACCAACCACGACATCATCACTGCCGAACTGGACTCGGTCGCCGAGGAGATGGTCGAGATGATTCAGTTCGGTCTCGAAGAACACGGGCGGGTGAAATATCTTTACAAGGCCAGCGGTGAGCGTGCGGTCGTCACCGCGTCGCGGCCCGGATCTCACTCACCAGTCCACTCTACGTCGCTCGGGAAGGCGATTCTCGCCCACCTTCCCGAGGAGCGTGTCGACGAAATCATTCGCGAACGGGGACTCCCCGCACGGACGCCGAACACGATAACCGACCGGGACGAGCTATTCGAGGAGCTCGAACGGACGCGTGAGCGGGGATATGCCCTCGACGATGAGGAGAATCTCGAAGGAGTACGGTGCGTCGCGGCGCCGGTTATGGAGGGAGACGATGTGTTCGGTGCCGTGAGTATCACCGGTCCGTCACGTCGGTTCACTCACGAGCGTCTCGAACGCGAATTCGCCGAACTCGTGCAGGAGACCGCGAACGTCATCGAACTCAACACTAAGTACTCCTCATTGTAGACGAAAAAGGCGGGCACTTCACGCCCCCGGCTAAACAGACTGTGAAACCCCACGTGCGAGAGGACGCCAACCCCACAGTATTTAGTCCTCTAGTGAACATGGCTATTCATGACTAGAAGCACTGCGACAGTCGAGACGACCACCGACGCGACCGTTCGGGTCGGCGTTCGGACGCGGGCGCTCTCGAAACCGCGACTCCAGTACATCAGACAACTAGGTGCAACTGACATCTTCGTCGACCACGCCGACACGGACGAAGAGCCGGACGAGTTCAACGATCGAGACAGTACCGCCACACTCTCCATCGGCCGGGACACAATACCCACCGTCGCCGATCTCGACGCCGCCCGAGAGCGCGTCGAAAACGCAGGACTCTCCCTTACCGGCATTCAGTCGCTCCCGTACTCGCTGTACGGGGATATCATGTTCGGACGCGAGGGGGCGGACGACGCGCTCGACCAGATTACGACGCTCGTGCGCAATCTCGGTGAGGCGGACATCCCCATTCTTGGCTATCAGTGGAACCCTCGCGGGGTGGTTCCGATGCGGACCGCACCGGTCGAACTCCGCGGCGGCGCCGTTGGCACCGCCTTCGACCTCGACGAACTCGACGGTCCGGACGACCTGGCACCCGGTCTCGATCGGGCGTACACCGAAGACGAGTTCTGGGAACATTACAGGACGTTTTTGGAACGTGTCCTGCCCATCGCCGAGGAAGCGGGCGTCAACCTCGCGCTGCATCCGGTCGACCCGCCGGTCCTCAAATCGCTCGGAGGGATTCCACGCCTGTTCCGAAACGTCGAGAACTTCGAGCGCGCAATGGACCTGGTGTCGAGCGACAACCACGGACTGAAGCTTTGCTTGGGTTGTTTCTCACAGATGGGCGAAGATGTACACGAAGTGCTCCGTCGGTTCGGCGAGCGCGACCAGATAATCTTCATTCACTTCCGCGATGTTGAAGGGACTGTCCCGCGATTCAACGAGACGTTCGTCGATCAAGGAAATTTCGATACCAGCGAAACCGTCCGGACGCTTTACGAAATCGGCTTCGACGGCGTCGTCATCCCTGATCACGTCCCGAAGATGGTCGGCGACGACGACTGGCGACACCGCGCTCGGGGGTTCACCGTCGGGTATCTCCGAGGCGTGATTGACACTGTACGGTCGGAGAACTAAATCAGACGATTCTCTGTGATCAGCTCCTAGCATCTGATTGATATAATCTCCCTGAAGGCGGAGGATGTCAATCGGCGGCCCTCAAGTCCGTGTCGTTGGAAGTAGGATAATCGGTGAAAATCACAAATCTGACCGGCTCTCTCTGCGACGTTTGACCGATATTACCGGACGATCAACCATTCGGTATCCTAATGGCGGAGCAAACCCAATGATTCAGCCCAGTTTGGACTTACAAACGGGAGGCTAGGTAAACATCCGAACAGACGTATTCCGTCACGCCCCCAAGTCTGTCATGCATTGGTGCCAAGAACCACTATCACTACCGGTGAAGAACCTTGTATCCGGCCATGTCGGACAGAATGTTACCCTACCTGTTGTATCCAGTGCAGTTCCTTTTTGACAAACATTGGACGTTGCAGGTTTCTGTCCGAGTAGGCCGCTAACGTCATTTGTTGGGAGTACGAACGAAAGGTGCCCTCGGCCATTAGAGGAATCATCGTACAAGTATGCAGTCTGATCAGGCCTGAACGCGAAGCCCCCACCACCGAGATTCAGATCTAGATCGAAGTAGATGATTTAATAACTATTTGATTGTATATTATAGTGGGATTTGACTGTTAGGAACGAAACGTATTTAGCCTTATACCAATAGTGAAGAAGATATGGCACAATCAACCGTACTTCTAATAGGTGAGAACACGTTTCCTTTCCACACGTTTGACGAGATGGCTCCGTATATCGAAGCTGCACTTGGCGATGGCATCTTACTCGATACAACAACCAATCGAGACGTGCTCTCTGAGCTTTCCGAGTATGACCTCCTCATAGACTATCTCACTGACAGTACGCTTAAGCCAGCTCAACAGGAGAGCCTTCTTGAGTTCGTCAAACACGGTGGCGGCTATCTCGGTATACATTGCGCGGCGGATATCACAAGTACGTCCGACGGGGATGGTGGTATTAAAAAACGAGATGAGCCGATTCCTGAATTCCGCGATCTACTTGGCGGTCATTTTCTTGATCACCCTGAGCAGTCACCGTTCCGTGTACTGATTGTCGACGATCATCCGATTACCGACGGTGTTGACGATATTGAGGTATTCGACGAGCCCTACTGTGTTGATTACGACGAATCGTCTATCCATATCCTGGCTCGCATGGATCACCCAGATTTGGACGCGTATCCTGTTGTTTGGATACGTTCGTATGGTGAGGGAAGCGTCTGTTACGCTTCACTTGGCCATACTCAGGAAGCATTTGAACATGAGCACTATCGTCGACTGCTTCAAAACGCGGTTCAATGGTTGACTTGAGCCTTGTTCACCTTTGCTCCCCCGGCGTATCTGATTCACATACTCGACTTAGGTGATTCTAGATCATTCTATAGACTTCATCTAGCCAAATTACGTCCTCATCGGTGAGAATAGGCTCCATAACTTCGTCCCACTGTGCCTGCGCATCACTGTTTTCCATTATATCTTGTATCACATTCGGCTTGTCTACTTCCATAAATCCGAAAACGTGACCTTCTTTCTCAAACACGCTGTACGTTTGTAGTCCGGCATCAGAGTCAAGGTATGCTCGTTCCAGTTCATCTGAGACGTGTTGATGTGCTTCACGATAGGCATCTTGTTGTTCATCTTTAATTGTTAAATGAAAGGCGATGCGGGCCATGAGACTTGCATCTCACGGCGGATATAATGCAGTTCGGATAGCAGAAAATTAGTTTGCGGCCCTCATTTTTGAAAAGAAATACTCCTCTCCCGCGCTTCTCGATCATCAAGCTTGCGTGTTCACCAATCTCTTCGGCAAGTTTTCTGACACCTGATTCACACTCTTCTTGTGATCAATCGCGTTATTTCTCGCTTGGCATCTTGTATGTGTTCAATGACGCGTGTTCCGTCCACCAGAACAGGATATGTGACGTCAAGATCTTTATAGAGGTACGCGTGAAACATCTCGCTACTCAGTCGACGATAGCCGACTGGATAGCCGTCGTGAATTGACTGCTGTCGGTTATTCAAGCAGTCGATACACTCTCTTTCGAGTGCGTCAAGGCGTTGCCATGCTGAAATAAGTTCGTTGTATGGACGTGCCTCAAATTGCTGTGATCGAATCGTCTTGCATTGCCGAATGTGCTGACGGAGTGACTGTCGGGCAGTCTTCAACGTGTCGGCTTCGGCGTCTATCGCTTGTAATAAGGCCTCACGTTCCTCACGTGAGTTAATCCCTTTCTGTATAAGTGCCTGTTTCAATTGTGGTGTAAAACCGTCGCTTTCAGTTACGGCAACGGCGATTTCATCCGAAAACTCGTTGCGAAGATTCGTCGATAAGGATTCGTCGTACTCATCAGAGTAATGCTGGGTTGCCATAATCGTCTCTCGATATGCCTGTTGAACACGGTTGATGCCGTCTCCATCTTGCGGTTGTTCAGCGCGGAGGTGAACACCGTCAGGCGATGTAGACGGCGTCGTCGGTGACAGCGACTTCACTCGCTCAATAAATGTATCAAACGCTCGCAGTTCATCGCTTGTCTTTCTTCGTTCGTTAGCGACAAGTGTTTGCGCTGCCGGAATCGAACTGAGCGTCCCAATTACAAGGAGACAGAGTACTCCCATCCAAACTGTGAGCCCAAGGACTTCAACCAGCTCTACTCCGCTACATCCGGAAACGATTGAACAACCGTTCGCACCGACCTTTGGGACAGAAACCGGGAGTTTACCTACTATATATATATTGCCGAGCATACTATTGCTATTCACTCCGTGCTGTGAGATAACGATTGTGTCTGTCAGTGAACTACTCCGCCCTGCTCGGCCTTGCGGCCTCGCTGAGAACGGGGCTACCTGTTTCGATGACGCGCTTTGCAGGAACCGAGTTGGTTTCCAGAGGGAGCGCAGTCTCCACAGGCGTTCGAAAATCGCTACACGATTTTCGCAGCCCATCAGAATCGCACCGCGATTCTGAGGACGTTGATTCGGAGTGAACCACTCCTACTTGATCAAGTCCGCGAGCAAGGATGTTGTACGCTGCGTTGAGATCCCGGCCCGCCTCGAATCCGCACGAGGGACACGAGTGTTCGCGCATCCACAGTGGCTTGTCGGTTGAAACACCACAGGACGCACACTCCTTAGTCGTTCCGCGTGGATCGACGGCGTCGAAGTGCGTCCCTTCGCTGTCGCACTTGTATTCAAGCATCGAAAGGAACGTCCCCCATGCCGCCCTGGCGCGGTTTCGGCTGTTCGACGGGAGTTCCATTAGGCCCTTGGCATCAAGGTCTTCGACCGCCACAAAGTCGTACTCCCGAGCGTAGTAGTTCGAGGGTTTGTGCAGGAAATCGCGGCGCTTTCGCTTCAGGGTGGCATGACGTTGGGCGACGATCCGCTGTTGGGTGCGGTAGTTCGCCGACCCGTGTTATTTCCGCGAGAGCTTCCGTTGCTCGCGTTCCAACCGCTCGCGTTCGTCGGAAAGGTCGGGACCGTCGACGGCGATGCCGTCGCTGTCATGGGCGTTCTTCAAGATACCCACGTCGATTCCAATACACTTCTCGGGGTTCTTGGGTTTCGGCGGTGCGTCGTTCTCGGTTTCGAGTCCGAGAACGGCGAACCACTCGCCGGTCGGTTCTTTCTTCACCGTCACCTGTTTGATCGCGGCGTCGGCGGGTAGTTCGCGGTGGAGCCGAACAGGTATTTTTCCGATCTTTGAAAGGCGTAGGACGGTCCGGCCATTCGTGCTCTTGAGTCCAAAGCCGGACTGTCGGTACGTGAACGATCGGTACTCGTTCGGCGCTTTCCACTTGAGCAAGCCGACCTTCCGACCGCTATCCATTACGTCTTTGAGCCGTAAGAGGTTGCAATACAACCGCTCGACGACGTTCTGAAGGGTCCGAGAGTACAAGTCGAAAAGGTCAGACCACCACTCTTTGATCGATGGAAGTTGGTTGATCTCGCCGTACTTCGTCGTCCTGTCAACACGGTTGAGTCGGTGGAGGAAGTGGTTAATCACTTGCCGGTACAGGTCGCGGTGTCGATCCAACGTCTCACGGAGGGCGTTGGACGGATGGAGCCTATATCGGTAGTTGTAGCGCAGAGCCTATTCGTCGGCTGGATCGGGGTCGGAAATGCGGACGACTTTGACCTCGGCACCGATCCATCGCTTCGGGACGGTGATGTGAGCACCACCGCTCCCGAATGGTTTCACGGTTCGGTCGAGGACTTCTTCGGCATTGTCGGTTTCGTACCGATCCATTACTGATCTATATGTTTTCCATATAGTTAAGCCTATCGATAGCGTGGGCCTGCGGACCTGCTACCGAGCATGCATGAAAACTGTGCGGGCGTCGCCAGAACGCTTCCGCATTCTTGCTGCCAACCAGAAGCCGTAGGCTTCTGGTGACGTTGACGAGACGCGCAGCGTCTCGTTCGCACCCTAAAAGTCTTCGATTTCTGGGGACGCTGTATCCCCTCCCTACTCGCTCCCTCCGGACGCCCGTTGAGGAAGGGGTCTTAGCGCCTCAATTTAGATAAAATTTCGATAGCTCGAATTACTCCAAGTTGGCGGTTTCGCCGCTCTCAGCAGCCTCGTGAATTGCAGCGATAATTCGCATGTCCTGCAGTCCATGTCGCCCATCTGGATAAATAGCACTATCTGTGAGCACACGATCCGCGAAGTAGTCAAACTCCTCCCGCATTTCTTGCTCAGAATCGAATGTATCGTGAGCGACTCGAACCGAGACATCACCGCGCGAGAGGTACAACGTACACTTGCCGTGAAACGCAGGTCGAAGTTCAATTTGTCCCTCAGTTCCCGTGAGCTTCAACTGTGTGTCTTGCTGGGCATGTTGGCTCGATGTTGAGACCATTTGAATGCCATTTTCAAAACGAAGAATCGAAGCTGCCTGCTCATCGGGAACGTCGGCGAATGCCTCATGACGCGACTCCATTCTCGAAAAGACAGCAACCGGCTCGCGTCGAAGCAAAAAGCGCGTTGTGTTTATAGAATAGATGCCCAGATCCATCACTGATGTCCCGTACCCCGAAAGATCAGGGTTGAGGCGCCACTGATCGGGGTCGGGGATCATCTCCAAAAGCGGTTGACTGTTGTTGCCGTACACCGACATGGGCTTACCGAGGAATCCTTCCTGGATGAGTTCGCGTGCGCGGCGGACTGCGGGATCAGTTTGCATCCGGTATGCGACCATCAACGGTACATCGGCGTCCTCGCAGACTTCGACCATTCGCTCGGCGCGATCAACGGTTGCCTCCATCGGTTTCTCAGTCAGTACCGCCTTACCGAACTTTGCAGCAGTTTCCGCGTAGTCGAGGTGGTACGCATTCGGCGTGCCAATGTAGATAGCGTCATAAGCATCGCTCGCGACGCCATTGTGGAATTCGTCGTAGCTGATTCCGTGCTCGATATCATGATCCGCGGCAAGTCGCTCGGCTTTTTCGACAGAGCTGCTCACGAGAACCGTTGTCGTGCCGTTTTCGGACGATTCAATCGCGGGGATCGCAACGTCTGCCGTCCACCACCCGAGTCCAATTAAAGCGTATCTGAGTTCTCCTTCGGTTGTCGTCTGCCAGTCTCGCGCGTTGTAGTTGTCGATCCAGTCGATCATTGACTGTGAGAGCTCTCGGCATTCATAAAAACGCTCCGGCATAGCGTGCTGAAACTTCCGTCTGTACGCACCTCCGTTTCTCGGCACCCTCGACAAGGAATGGGAGCGCCCTCATCACCGATGAATGTTCCACCTTATATTGTGCGGTGAAGGGCGCTCGAACCTCGCCCTGCAGGCGGGAATACAGTGCTCCTCTTCGATTCCCAATCTCGAATTGACGCGGGTAACACAGGAACTCGGGAAGTGTCGCCCTTGCGGGTGGCGAGGACGTCATGCACCCAATACTGAGACGTCGAAGATGGGCTTGGCGGTTCCGCCTTCAAGGAACGTCTTGAAGGCGTCGTCGGTTTCCAGCAGCGAGAATCGGTCGTCGAGGAACGTTTCGCAGTCGACGTCGCCTATGCGAATCATACGCAGCGACCGTTCGAAGTCGTCGTACGTCGAGGCGTACGAGTATTGGTGATCGATCTCTGCGCGGACGAGCGGCATCGGACAAGCCATCGCACTCGGATTCGCGGAAGAGGGGGCTGACGTCATCGCGACGAGTCGAAGCGAGGAAAAAGTCGACGAGACGACAGCGGCCCTCGAAGAACGCGGCGCGAAGACGACGCGAGTCACGTGCGATGTGACAAAGGAGACGTCGCTTGAGCGAGTCCGCGAAGCGGCCGGGCGCAAGTTCGGCGATATCGACGTGGTCGTCGCCTCACAGGGCGCCATCTCTCGCGAGTCGATTTTAGGAATCGAAGACGACGACTGGGAGTTCGTCACTGCCGTTGTGCTCGACGGCGTCCGACGGGTAACTCAAACCTTTGCGCCCGCCATGGCCGATGGCGGAAGCATCGTTAATATCTCGTCGCTTTCGGCCCGACTCTCAATGGCGAACCTTCCGGCGTACTCCGCGGCAAAGGGTGGCATTGTGGCATTTACCCGCGTCTCCGCTAAGGAGCTCGCCCCCGAGATACGGGTGAACGCTATCGCGCCTGGATTCGTCATTACGCCACAGAACGAAGACATCTATGCGGAAGGAGAGGAGAAGCGCCAGCGTATCGACGAACGGACGCCACTCGGTCAGGTCGCCGACCGCGAGGAGATAGTCGGCGCGGCCGTCTACCTCTCCAGTGATGCTGCTTCATACGTGACGGGGGAAGTACTCACGGTTGACGGTAGGTTCGCGGACAGCGCGTTTTGAGTGATGTCGGTATTCGGCTACAAGCTCCGCAACGAAGCTTGATTCTCGACTTGTCGATGGCTCTGCCAGCACGACTGTCATCGAGACCAGCGATAAACAAGATTGCTTGCCTCTGAACGATGACGATCTATGGACGACCGTAAGGCGTTAGCAGGAGACTCTCCCCGGGGTCTGGTCCTCACGTGCGCATTTTGGATGTTGAAAGAACAATTCTTTTTTATGTTTTTACGTTCGTGTTCACCCCGCCCCGTGCGACGTCGCCCGCGGTCGAGATCGGTTACCGTCGCCTGGTGATGACTGGTCGATCGCACAGGAAGGTTGTGCGACGATAGTGAACGGTGGCGTCGTACGTTGTCTGAGGTGACGCTGGCGATCGAGTTCGCAGAACGACTACGACGCGCTGCGTCCCCGATTTGGTGCTCAGTTATCGATCTCCCCCTCTCTGGTGGGGGAACCGGTTACAACCATAGTGGTGTGACGCGCAGGGATAGGTGGACTGACGGTCGGTCGTAGTAGGCGACGAGGTCGCTCGATTCGGTTCGTCTTCTGTTCGACACCCCTGAGTCTCCAAATCCACTAAAAGAGAGAGTTTCAGCGCAACCAACGCGGCGTTTATTATCGCCGAACGATGTGATGTACGTATCTTCGAACGAATTCCTCCGATGGAACGATTTCATGGACTCTTACCGCGTACAGATTCGAACTAATCTAAAAATTTGGTGTGTTTCACTCTGTCCCGAACGTTACGTAGGTATCTGGTAGTGACGAAAATGGTCGGTCGTTCCTCTCGAAGGACGCGCCCGGAATGGCGAATTGGACGAGTGGAACGCCTGCAGCGCGTCGAGGACCGACGGTTTGACCGATTCTACAGTCGATACACCGTCTCCGGGATAGCGACATAATTTATTACCATGGGTCGTATTGCCGACCTCATGGCGCCGAAAATAACGCGCATCGAGAGCACAGAGTTCCGCTATCCGCTTGAGGATGTCGGCACCGACGAAAACGGGTTCAACCTGATCTACTCGCCCGGGGAGACGACGGAACGCAAGTTGTTCGCGCTCCGCGTCCACACCGACGAGGGGATCGCCGGCGAGTACGTCGGTGGCAACTCGCCCGCGGCCGCCCAGATTAACACGTTCGCGGACTATCTCGTCGGGAAAAATCCCTTAGCGCGCGAACGTCACTGGAGCGAGATAAAGCGCGCGCTCCGCAAGTACGATCGGATGGGCATGGGACCGATCGACATCGTCCTGTGGGACTTCGCCGGCAAGTACTACGACGCGCCCATACACGAACTGTTGGGCACTTACCGCACCCGACTTCCAGCATACGCGTCGACCTACCACGGTGACGAGAGTGGGGGCCTCGATTCACCTGAGTCGTACGCCGACTTCGCCGAGGAATGCCTCGAAATGGGCTACCCTGGATTCAAGATCCACGGCTGGGGCGGCGGCGACGGGGCGCGCGACGTCGACCGCGAGATCGAGACCGTCCACGCCGTGGGCGAGCGGGTGGGTACGGAGATGGACCTGATGCTCGACCCTGCGTGTGAACTCGAGACGTTCGGCGACGCGCTGAAAGTCGGGCGTGCGTGCGACGAGGAGGACTTCTTCTGGTTCGAGGATCCCTTCAGAGACGGCGGCATCTCTCAGCACGCTCACCGCAAACTCCGCGATTTCCTCGACACGCCCGTCCTCCAATCGGAACACGTTCGCGGACTCGAACCACACTCGGACTTCATCGCGGCCGACGCGACTGACTTCGTGCGCGCGGACCCGGAGTACGATGCCGGAATCACGGGAGCGATGAAGATCGCTCGCGTCGCCGAGGGATTCGGTCTCGACGTGGAATTTCACGCCCCCGGCCCCGCCCAGCGCCACTGCATCGCCGCGGCACGGAACGCCAACTACTACGAACTCGCGCTGGTTCATCCCAAGTGTCAGAACACCCAGCCGCCGGTGTACGCGGACGGATACTCCGACATGCTCGACGCGATCGACTCGAACGGAACGGTCCCGGTTCCGGAGGGGCCGGGGCTGGGCGTCGAGTACGACTGGGAGTACATCGAGGAACATCGGACGGGGAGCCTCCACGTCTACGAATAATCCGATGACGTACGAAGCTGGTATCATCGGTGCCGGCGGGATCGCAGGCATGGGCATCCTCGGGATGCACGACAAGGAGGACATCGGACGGAAGAAGGTCACGGCGAGTCACGCCGGCGGATACGACGCGACCGACGAGATCGAACTCGTTGCGGTCGCCGACGTCGACGCGAACAAGCTTGATCGGTTCGGTGAGGCGTGGGAGATTCCGCCGGAGAGGCGGTACGTCGACCACGAGGCGATGCTCGAAGTCGAGAACCTTGACGTGATTTCGGTGTGTACCCCCTCGTACCTCCACCACCGCCACGTCGTGGACGCCGCGCGCTCGTCGTCCGAACCGGCGGTCGTTTGGTGCGAAAAACCCATCGCGTCGAGCGTCTCTGACGCGAAAGAGATGGTGTCGGTCTGTGAGGAGACGAACACGGAACTCGTCGTCAACCACTCGTTCCGTTTCACCGATAAGCTGCGTCAATTACGGGAGTTGATACAGGAGGAGGGCGTTCTTGGCGACGTCCGTTCGGTGAGCACGCAGTTCCGGATGGAACTGCTCCGCAACTCCACGCACCTCCTCGACACGCTCGTCTACCTGCTCGACACGCGTGCGAAGCGGGTCGCCGGTCATATCACCGGCGAGAACGAGGCGGTGGACTCCCTCGGCGCCGGTCGCGCCGTCGACGACGCCGGCGGGGGCGGATTCGTAGTGATGGAGAACGGCACCTTCGCGACGATCGACTGCACGGTTCCCCGCTCGATCTCCTCGATGACGCTCCTGTTCGTCGGGACCGAAGGGAAGCTCTACATGAACAACGACGACGGCGAGTGGCGCTACTGGCGGCTCGAAGACGGCGAGCACGCCGAGGCGACGCTCCCGGGGATCGAGGGCGCGTGGACGTGGGACGACGACTATCGGCGGGCGTTTCCGAACGCCGCGCGGCGCATCGAAGCGATGCTCGAGGGGGAGGCCGAAAATCCCTCAACTGGGGAGGAGGCGACCCGCTCACTCGAAATCATCGTCGGCCTGTACCTCTCGGACTACACGGGCGGACAGGTCTCGATCCCGCTTGAGCGGCCCCTCCGGGGCGTCGAGGTGACCTCCTGGTAAACGTCGGGCGCCATGGTCGGTCGCGACGACGCCGAGCCGCCTGAAGCACCGCTCTCGGAACCACTCGGCGATACGCGGAAGCGGATCACGGAGCAGTCCGCGCTGCTCGTCCGGATCGGGGTGAGCGATCGTGATCAGGAGTGACAGGACGAAACAACGGTACGCTGAAGTGATTGGCCGGGAAACTCCGGCCGTCATGCCAGCGGTGACCAACATTCGCACTCGCCAGTACGAGATACCGAACGAGGAGTCGCTCGACGACGCCACCCAGTCTTTCCGCGCGCTCGAACTTGTCGTCGTTGAGGCCGAGACGGACGACGGCGATCGCGGACTCGGCTTCACCTACACGATCGGCGAGGGCGGCGAGTCGACTCGCAGCTTCGTCGAGTCGGTGCTCCGTCCACTCGTCGAGGGCGAATCGGCGGCGCCACGGGTCGCACACGAGCGGATGCGGGCGGGAACGACGTTCGTCGGGCGCGAGGGAGTGTCGGAGCTCGCGATCTCCGCCGTCGACATCGCCCTCTGGGACGCGCTCGGTCGGCGACTGGGTGCACCGCTGTACGACCTCCTGGGCGGCGATCGGGAGCCGGTTCCGGCATACGAGACGAACGGTGGGTGGCTCCAGTACGACGAAGAGACGCTCGTCGAGAACGCCGCCGCAGCCGCTGATGCGGGGTTCGCGGGGATGAAAATGAAGGTCGGGCGCGGCGCCGCCGAGGACGAGCGGCGAGTCCATGCCGTCAGAGAGACGCTGGGTGCGGAGATGGATCTGATGGTCGACGCCAACTGCTCGCTCGACTTGCCACGGCCCGCCGCCTCGCCAACCGACTCGCGGATCTCGACGTCGCTTGGTTGGAAGAACCGCTGGAGAAAGGCGACTACGCCGCGCTTTCTGACCTCCGCGCGGCGATCGACGTGCCCGTGGCAACGGGGGAGAATTTTTACAACGAGACGCAGTTCCGACAGGCGATCGCGGCCGACGCGGTCGACGTTCTCCAGCCCGACGTCTGCCGTGTCGGCGGCGTTACGCCGTGGCTCCGCGTCGCCGAGGCCGCCGCGACCGCCGGCTTGCCCGTCTCGCCGCACTACGTCGAGCCGATTCACGTCCACCTCGCCTGTACGGTTCCGAACGTGCCGTACGTCGAGCACCACTCGACCGTCCTCGATCGCGTGCTCGCGTCACCGCTTGCGCTCGAAGACGGCGTGTTCACGCCGTCAAAAGAGCCCGGACACGGCGTCGAATTCGAAGAAATAGAGCGGTTCCAGGTCGAATAAAGCCGCACTGGCCCGCCCGTGCCCCGTTGGCCGCGACGCGGTGGGCGGCGGACGGTCGAAAAGCCGTCCCGGCCGGGGAAAGAGCTAATTCGCCGAGTTCCGATGTACGAGCCATGGCTCCAACGTTCAGCGGATACCGGCGCACGGACGGTCGCGTCGGCGTCCGAAACCACGTCGCGGTGATCCCGACGTCAGTGGCGGCGAGCGGCGTCGCCGACGCGATCGCGTCGGCTGTCGGGTCCCAGGCGCGCGCGACGCCGCACCAGATGGGAACGTCCCAACCCCGACCGGCCCGCGAACAGACCGAGCGCGTCCTCGCCGGCGTCGGCCGCAACCCGAACGTCGGCGCGGTGCTCGTCGTCGAACTCGGTACCGAGGACGTCGACGCGGAAGCGCTCGCCGACGACATCGCTGAAACCGGCAAGGCGGTCGAAACGCTGTCGATACGTGATGTCGGCGGCACCCGCACGGCGCTCGCCTGCGGCGAGGAACTCCTCGCCAAACTCACCGACGAAGCGAAGCGTACGCGCCGCGAAGAGGCGGACGCGAGCGAACTCGTCTTCGGCGTCGAGTGCGGCGGCAGCGACGCGACGAGCGGCATCGCCGCGAACCCGGCCGTCGGAAACGCCTGCGACCGCCTCATCGACGACGGCGGCACCGCGAGTTTCAGCGAGACGCCCGAGTTCATCGGAGCCGAACACGTCCTCGCCGAGCGGTGCGTGGACACCGACGTTCGCGAGCGGGTCCTCGACCGCGTCTCGGTGCGCGAGAGCATGGCCGAACTCATGGGCGTCGATCTTCGCGGGGCGCAGCCCACGCCGGGAAACCAGGAGGGTGGCCTGACGACCATCGAGGAGAAGAGCCTCGGCGCCATCTCAAAGGGCGGCACCCGTCCGGTCCGCGGCATCGTCGACTACGCGGAGCGGCTTCCGATCGGCGGCGGACTCGTCCTGATGGACACGCCGGGATACGACGTGGAGAGCGTGGTCGGCAAGGTCGCCGGTGGCGCGCAGGTGGTCGCCTTCACGACCGGCCGTGGCAGCACGACCGGTAACCCCATCGCCCCGGTCATCAAGGTGACCGGCAACCCGAAGACGTGGGCGCGGATGGCGAACAACATGGACGTGAACGCCAGCACGGTGTTCGAAGGCGAATCCATCGCGACGGTCGGCGAGTGTGTCTACGAAGCGCTGCTCGCAGTCGCCGACGGTCGACGGGCCGAGGCGGAGCGCCGCCGGTTAGAGGAGTTCGCCGTCAACGAGATCCAGCCGAACGAACTCGCGAAGGCGGAGGCGGATGAATGAAGGGACGCGTCTTCGACGAGGCGGCGCTTGTGATGAGCGATCGGGATAACGTCGCCACCGCCATCGACGATCTCGACGAAGAGCGCGAGTTCGACGTCGACGGGACGACCGTCTGCCTGACGGATCTGATCCCGTTCGGCCACAAGTTCGCGCTCGTCCCCCTCGCTCCCGGCGACGAGGTGCACAAGTACGGCGAGGTCATCGGCCGTGCGACGACCGCGGTCGAACCCGGCGAGTGGGTTCACACGCACAACTGCGAGAGCACGCGCGGGCGGGGAGATCTCGCTGCGGCCGAAGGGGGTACTGACGCGTGAGCGCCGGGGATTCGGCGACGGCGTACTCGTTCTCGGGGGTGCTCCGACGGACGGGAACGGTCGGCGTCCGCGACCGCGTGCTCGTTCTTCCGTCGGTCATCTGTTCGCACGTGGTCGCCGACCGCATCGCCGCGATGGTCGATGGAGCCGTGAGCGCGCCGCACGATCACGGCTGCGCGCAGCTCGGTGCCGACAACGAGCAGACCCGCCGAACCTTTCTTGGTCTCGCGCGGAATCCGAACGTGGCCGGCGTCGTGGTCGTCGGCCTCGGCTGCGAGGAGCTACAGAGCGACGGAGTCGCGGCCGAGATGGAGTCCTCGGGCGTCGAGGTCCGCGAACTCGCCATTCAGGGCGTCGGCGGGACGGACGCTTGCGTCGAATCGGGCGCGTCCGCCGCGGCGGAGCTGGCAGACGGGCGGGGAGGCCGCAGGGAGCCGGCGACGCTCTCGGATCTCACGGTCGGCGTTGTCTCCAGCGACCTGGCCGACTCGACCGTCGATCAGGCGGATCCGCTGGCGGGAAAAATTGTTCAGAACGTCGTCGAAGCCGGCGGTCGCGCCGTCGTCGCCGGGAGCGAGCGCCTCGTCGCCCGTCCGGACGCTGCCCGCGAGCGGACGGCATCCGACGCGATTCCGGAGCTGGAGGCGCTGTTCGACCGGCACCGCGGCGCGCCGGCGAAGGTGACCCGAGTCGCCGGTCGAGCCCGCGGATTGCCGTTCGCCGACGCGACGGCGGCGTGGGGCGGGCGGCGGATCGACGAAGTGCTCGCCTACGGCGAGCGAGCCTCCGTCGATTCGGGGCTCGCCGTCGTCGACGCCCCGTCCCAGTTCGCGGAAGCCGCGACCGGACTCGTCACCGCCGGCGCGCAGATCGTTCTCCACGTCACCGCCGACGGCATTCCGGCCGGTCATCCGCTCGCGCCCGTGGTGAAGGTGTCCGGCGACGCAAAGACAGTCGCCGCTCTCCCCGACGACGTCGACCTCGACGCGAACGCGACGAGCGTCGACGACGCGCTGTCTCGCCTGCTGGCGGTGGCGGACGGGGCGCCGTCCGCGGCGGAGAAGCACGGCCTCTCGGAGTTTGCGATCACGCGCGTCGGACCGTCGATGTGATCAGTTTCGCCGACGAGACATCGGCGTCGGGACGGGAACCCGTTTGGACGCTTCGAAGCCCTTGTCGCCTACTTCTCGGCCGGGGGCCGCCCGTCGTCGGCCGTCGGAGGCGCGCCGACGACGAGCCAGGCGTGTTCGCCCTCAGTGTCGTTGAGCACCTGTCGGGACGTCTCCGGCGGGACGCGGACGGCCGTACCCTCCGGCACGTCTATCAGTTCGCCTTCGATCCGCATCCGACCTAGTCCGTCGAGAACGTAATAGAGCTCCTCCTGTTCGGTCTGACGGTGGTAACTCATCTCGTCGCCGGGAGAGAGGTACCACACCTTCGGTCGCATCTCCGTGCAGCCGAGTCGTTCAATGAGATCGACGTGCATCGTGCCGGAACTCGCTGACGGCTTCCGTTCGGCGTCGTCTACCCGCACCGTGCTGTATTCGTCCATCGTATTCGCCGAATTCGCCTTCCTCCGTGATAAATCCGGGTTGCCGACGAAAACGGATCGGCCGGCGGGGATTCAGTCGCCCTCCGGATCGAGCAGTTCGACCGGGTGGCGCGTTCCCCCGTCGAACAGGGCGTCCAGTTGCTCGATGCAGGAGGTGCCGCTGGCGACGATCTCTCGGTCGGGATGGGCGGCGAATTCGGACTCGAGGTCTCCGCCGACGTCCATGCTCAGCTCGTAGTAATCCGACTTGTAGCCGAACGAGCCGGCCATTCCGCAGCACTCCACCGTCGACGACAGCACGTCGTAGCCGCGTGCGTCGAGCACGGCTTCGGTGTACGCGTCGAGTCCGAGTGTGCGTTGCTGGCAGTGGCTGTGGTACGCGATCAGTCGGCCGGTCCCGTCTGCCAGCGCCCCTGCGGTGGCACCTTCGTCGAAGAGACCGTAGACGTATTCGAGCACCTCGTAGCTGCTCTCTCGGAGGCGTTCGTAGGATCGCTCAGGGAGGAGGTTCTCGTACTCGCGGCGGAACATCGCGAGGTCGCTCGGCTCGACGACGACGACGTCCCGGCCGGCGTCGACGTGCTCGGCCAGCGAACCGTAGACGGCGCTCGCGTGTTCGTCGGCGGTCGCCACCATCCCCTGCGAGAACGGTGCGCGGCCGCTTTCTGCGACTTCCGGGACGCGGACACGGACGCCGAGGGCTTCGAGGACGCGGACGGCCGCCTTACCGCGGCCGACCTGCACGTAGTTCGTGTACGGATCCGCGTAGAGTACCGCCTCGCGGTCGGCGCCGGCGGGCGGCACGCGCGAGCCGCCGCGGGCGTCGAACCACCTGCGCAGCGTCTCTCGTTCGAACGTCGGGAGATCGCGTCGACGGTCGATACCGAGCGTGCGCTCCATGAGCGCCCGGGCGGCGTCGGTGTTCGCGACCCAATTCGACAGCGGCGCGGTCGCACTGCCGAGCCTGGCGACCGTCTCGAAGTTGCCGAAAAAGCGCTTGCCGAGGCTGACGCCGCCCGAATCGGCGTCCGGCGTGAGGCCCTCGACGAGCCAGTCAAGTTCGGCGTCCTCTCCCCTGTTGACGCGGTCGCGGACGACCGTGTTGATCCACGGGATGTCGATCTTCACCGGACACGCGTTCACGCAGCGGGTGCAGCCGGTGCAGAAGTCGTTGAACTCAGCGGCGGTGTCGAGTCCCTCGATGCCAGCCTCCCAGCCCGTCGCGATCCCGCCGGTGTAGGTCTCGCCACCGAAGGCGTGCCCGCCGACGTGCTGGAAGTTGGCGCACGAGTTCGCGCACGCGCCGCAGCGGATGCAGTACAGCGTCTCGCGGAGGTGTTCGTCCTCGCGCATCGCGAGGCGGCCGTTGTCGACGAGCACGAGGTGGAACTCACGGTCGTGCGATCCCGTCGCCTCCGAGAGGGGGACGTCGGCGTCGAAATCGAGCGTCGGGGAGTCGACGGGCGGCGAAAGCATCGTGAGGTACTGCGGGAAGTCCTGGCCGGTCGCCGCCTTAGAGATGAGCTCCGCGAACGGTTCGAGCTTCTCAACGGAGGGGATGAGCTTCTCGACGCCCGCGACGGCGACGTGCGTGTCCGGCGTGACGGCGCTCTTTCGAGCGTTGCCCTCGTTCGTCACGAGGACGATCGTGCCGCTCTCGGCGAGGACGAAGTTCGCGCCCGTCACGCCCACGTCTGCCTCGACGATACGGTCGAGAAGGTAATCCCGCGCGAAGTTCGTCAGCTCCTCCGCGGTTTCGAGCGGCTCGTCGAGGTCGAAGTGTGCGTTGAAAAGCGACGCGATGGCCGCCGTCGACTTGTGCAGCGACGGGCCGACGAGGTGCGAGGGTGCCTCGTCGGCGACCTGAATGACGAACTCGCCGAGGTCCGTCTCGTAAACGTCGACGCCCGCCGCCTCGAGGTGTTCGTTCAGGTCGAGTTCCTCTGTCGTCATCGACTTGCTCTTGACGAGCGTCTCGGCGTCCTCTCCCCGCACCACCTCCCTGACGTATTGGTTCGCGTCCGCGGCGTCGTCGGCCAGATAGACGGCCCCCCCGTTGGCCTCGACGCTCTCACGAACTCGCTCGATCAGCTCCGGTAAGCGCTCGACTGCGTCCTCCTTGACCGCGCGGGCGGCGTCGCGCGTCTCCTCGTAACGCTCGAACCGGTCGACGGCGTCGTACCGCTCGCGGTTCATGTGGGCGGTGTTCTCTCGGATCGCGTCCCGCTCCGTCTCCAGTAGGTGGCGGATCTCCGCCGCCTTCGATCGCGCGTCGCTCATCGGTCTATTAGGATAATGACGTGGACGGACTTCGGTCCGTGCACTCCGTACACGAGCGCCCCCATATCGCCGGTCGCACTCGGCCCGGTCGCGAAGACCGTGCTCGTCGGTTCCTCCTCGGCGAACTCGTCGCCGAGCCGATCGAACGCCGCGGAGACGTCCGCGACGACGTCGCTCTCGCGGACGACCGCGACGTGGCGCTCGGGGTAGAGGCTCACTGGTTCGGTCCCCTTCGCGTCGGACGGGAGGAGCAGCGAACCGTAGGACGAGACGCCGAGCGAAGCGCCCGTGACGCCGGTCGTTGCCTCCAGGAGCTCCCTCGGCGTCGGGTCGACCGTGACCGGGGCGTCCTCGAAGTCGAGCTCCCAGTCTGAGAGGTCGGTCGCGACCGCTGGCGTCTCGATAGCTTCTGTCACCGCCGCGGCGAACGCATCGCTCGTCGTCCGGGTCCAACTGGTGCCGTGCCGCCGTAACGACACCTCGAACTTAGTTTCGGGTTGAACGGGCATACCCGATCCTCGGATCGATACCAGTTAACGTTTTTCTGTGATCGGGTACGAACCGCCGGTTGGGGAGTCGGTGGCCGGTCGGGAGCGAGTTCGATCGCGGAAGCACGAATGGCGGATACCGTGTCCGACAAGCATATTATATTGAAATTCATACTAAAATAATAACTAATTTATATCGTTAATTATTTATGCTAGTGAATAGCACTCAGCACCGTATGCAGCGAGCAAGCCGTCGATCCGTGCTGAAACGTACTGGAGCGGCCGGGATCGCCTTAGGAATTGCAGGGTGTCTCAGCGCAGACAACGGCAACGGTGGTGGAGGAGACGATGGTGGCGGCAACGGTGGTTCACAAGTGAACATGACGATCGCGAGTTCGTTCGAACCGGGACACATTCTCGTCGAAGTCGGCGAGATGTTCAAAAAACAGATCGAAGGGAAGTCCGACGGGGCGTTCACCGTGAACGTCCAGGGTGGGGGCTCCTACGGGGCCGAAGACGAAATCGGCGAACTCGCGAAAGACGGCGGCGTCGAGGCACATACGGCCGGAACGTTCCCGTTCTTCCAGTATGCCCCCAAATACTTCTCCTTTGCCAACCCGTTCGTGATGGATTCGTACGATAAGCTTTCGAAGCTCCTCGAATCGGAGAAGATGCAGCCGGCGTACGAGAAGATGAAGCAAAACGGGAACCAGCGGGCGCTCGGACAGCAAGTCTACCGCGGGTTCCGGCACTTCACCGCTAACGAGCCCATCCGAACCCCGGAAGACGTGCAGGGGCTGAACGTCCGACTGCCCGAACTCAACACGTGGGTCCAGGTCTGGGAGCACATCGGCGTCGATTCGACGCCCGTCGCGCTCGACGAGCTCTACAGCGCGCTAGAAACGGGAACGGCGGACGCCTCGGAGGGACCGGCGGAACAGATCCATTCGTTCAAACTGTCCGAAGTACAGTCGCACTACAGTAAGACCAGCCACCTTATCGAGACGGGGAACCTCTACATGAACGAGGACTTCTACCAGGGACTCGACCAGACGCACAAGGATCTCGTCGACGAGGTCGCCCAAGACGTGACAAAGAAGGCGACACAGACGGCGCAGGATCGCGAAGAGAAACTCATCAGCAACCTCTCCAACCAAGGGATGACCATCGTCGAAGACGTCGACATAGAGGCGTTTCGGGATGCGGGTGCACCGGAGATCGAACGGCTCTTCGAAAACAAGTGGGCGCTCTCGTGGGACGAGGTTCGAAATCCGTGATGATCGCGCAGGCCGCACACCACACCCGAACGCTCAGTCACGTCCGAGGGGATCTCCAATGGAAATCGATCAATCGCTAGATCTGAAACGCGACACCTGGTTCGACGCCGCGATACTGTACACCGCGACGGCGTTGTTCGGACTGACGATCGTACTGGCAGCAGCGCAGGTGTTCATCCGGGTGTTCAACGTCCCGACGTTCGGTAAGATGTACTGGACAGAACCCGCCGCCCGATTTATTCTCATCGTCGCGACGTATCTCGGTGCCGCTGTCGCGACACGAAACAATCAGCATATCGCGATCAGGTACCTCCTCGACAAGGTTCAAGAGCGCTATCCGAGAGTCGGATCGGCTCTTACGCTGTTCGTGGGGGTCGTCGTACTCATCTTCGTCTCGGTCGCCCTTCAGGGCTCGGTGCTCAGTGCCGTGAGCGACTGGAACACCTCGATCGGCGGAATTTCATTCGTGACGTCGGGGCGACTGTATCTCGGGATCAGTGTCGGGCTCGCATTGATGGCGATCTACGAACTCCTGAAAATGAAGAATTCGGTCGTCAATCTAATCGGCGAAACGAGCCGGGACGAATCAGGTGCCGTCCGCGAATCGCTCGACACGGAGAGCGTGAACGCAGGACGCTCGGAGGGGGGTGATCGCTGATGGAACTCGTTATCATCAGCGTGCTGTTTCTCGGCGTACTCCTCCTGCTGTACGCGCTCGGGGTCCCGATCGCAATTGCCATGGGCGTGACGAGCATCGTCGTGATGCTCTCGCCCTACGGTGGTGGTGGCATCAACTATGGAGTCATTAGCAAGCAGTTGTTGTACGGTCTGAACAGCTTCACGCTGCTCGCGATCCCGTTTTATCTCCTACTCGGACGATTGATGAATCGAATCGGGATGACGGAGCGAATCTTCACGCTCGCGAATGCGATGGTCGGGCAGTTCCGCGGCGGCATCGCGCACGTGAACGTCGTCGCGAGCATGATCTTCTCCGGCATGTCAGGACTCGCCGTCGCGGACGCGGCGGGGCTCGGGCGCGTCGAGTACGCCTCGATGCGCGACCACGGGTACGATAAGGACGTTTCGCTAGGGGTGACGGGATCGTCCGCGATCATCGGTCCGATTATTCCGCCGAGCGTCCCGGCGATCATCTACGCCGTCCTCGCCGACATCTCGATTGGGCAGCTGTTCCTCGCCGGAATCGTCCCCGGCCTGCTCCTCGGTCTCGCGCTCATGGCGACGGTCTTCGTCATCGTCCGCCGGAAGGGGTACGGTCCGTCGAACCAGTTCGCCTTCGACGCGCTGTGGACGGCGTTCAAGGAGGCCTTCGCAGCCCTCCTCGCGCCGGTCATCATCATTGGCGGCATCCTCTCCGGCGTCTTTACGGCCACCGAAGCCGGTGCGATTGCCGTCATCTACGTCCTCGCCGTCGGGCTATTCGTCTACGATGAGTTGACGTTCGAGGGGATCGTCGCGGAGATGCGCGACGGCATGGTGGAGACGTTCTCGCTGACGTTCATCATCGCCGCGGCGGCGCTGTACGGCTTCGTCGCGCTCAGGCTACAGCTGCCGATCCTCATGGCCGAGGGGATAACCGGCATCACCGAGGATCCGACGCTCATCCTGTTCCTGCTCGTCGGACTATTGCTCGTCGTCGGGACGTTCATGGAGACTATCGCGGCCATCAGCATCCTCGTCCCGGTGCTCTTACCCGTTCTCCAGATCGCCAACATCGATCCGCTTCACTTCGGGATCGTCATGATCACCACGTTGATGCTCGGGCTGTTGACGCCGCCGTTCGGCGTCATCCTGTTCGTCCTCGAGAAGGTCACTGACGCGAAACTCGAAGAGGTAATTCGTGCCGTCGTGCCGTACTACGTGCCGATCTTCCTCATCATCGCTCTCATCGTCCTCGTTCCCGAGATCGCGACGTACATGCCCGTAAACCTCGTCGGCTAACGGACTCGACTTCGATTTTTATCGACTGGGTGGTTCACTATTCGTCGCCACGCCCGGCGATGGCCCAACCGTGGTCGAGACGCGGATCTCTGAAGCACGTGGACGTAAGAGAAATTTATTAATGAGACGGCTCTGTAACGACAGGTGATACCGATGGTCAAACTAGCACTCATCCTCCCGCCCGAGCCGGACGAACGCTGGGAGCTCGCGACGCAGATGGGAGTCACCGACGCCGTCGTCCACCCGCTCGAAATCGGAGACGGACGCACGCACTGGAGTTACGACGACTTACTCGGCATGCGGAACTGGCTACGAGACGCGGGGCTCGAACTGTCGGTGCTCGAAGGGAGCGTCCCAGTTTCGGACCGAATCCGGCTCGGACTCCCCGGCCGCGACGAGGACATCGACGTGTTCAAGCGGTTTTTGCGGGACTGCGGCGACCTCGGAATCCCCGTCGTGGCCTACGATTGGATGGCTGGCGTCCGATGGGCCCGGACGGAGGCGTACACCGAGTCCCGCGGGGGGTCGCTCGTCACTGGCTTCGACAACGAGAAGGTGCGTGGTGGGCCGGCCGTCGAGGCGGCGGAAGCGACGGAGGATGATCTCTGGGAGGCGATCGCGTACTTCCTCCGGGAGGTCGTCCCGGTCGCGGAGGAGGCGGGCGTGAAACTCGCTCTCCATCCGGACGATCCCCCTCGCTCCGAAGTGCGGGGGATGACGCGGATCGTCCGAAGCGTCGACGCATACGATCGCGTGCTCGACATCTACGACAGCGAACACAACGGAATCACGTTCTGTCAAGGGAACTTCGCGGCAATGGGCGTCGATATTCCGGAGACGATTCGACACTTCGGCGATCGCATCAACTTCGTCCACTTCCGGGACGTCGACGGCGACGCCGATCGATTCGTCGAAACGTGGCACGACGACGGGCCGACAGACATGCTCGCTGCGATGCGAGCGTACGTGAACGTCGACTTCGACGGAGTGATGCGGCCGGACCACGTGCCGACGATGGCCGGCGAAGACAACAGTAACCCGGGGTACCACACCCAGGGTCGACTCTTCGCCATCGGTTACATGAGAGGGTTACTCGAGGCGGCTCACCGGAGTCGGTGATCCAGAAGCGGGCGAGTCAAAACGCCGTTCGAGCGAAGGCGACGCTACGAGTAGGTCATGTTTAGCTCCGTGACGTTCGCAGCGCTTTGGACGAGTTCCGGGATTTCCTCGGTGAATTTCTCGCATTTCATGCGGCTCGTCGGCCCCGAAACGCTGATCGCGCCAACGGCGTGTCCGTTCTGGCCGACGATCGGCGCGGCGACGCAGCGAAGTCCGGGGAGGCGTTCGCCGTCGTCCTGTGCGAATCCACGTTCGCGGACGGCTGCGAGTTCTTCGTCAAGCGCCTCTCGGTCCGTGATCGTCCGAGAGGTTCGATCAGGAAGGCCCCACCGATCGACAATCGCGTCTACCTGTTCTTTCGGGAGAAATGCGAGAATCGCTTTCCCGAGCGACGTACAGTGAAGCTTCACGCGCATACCGGCGTGCGTGTCGACCCGCACGGCCTGTGCGCCCCTCGCACGATAGACGTACACACCTTCGCCGTGTTCTTCGACGAGTAGGTTAGCCAACTCGCCGGTCTCTTCCGCGAGATGATCGACCTGCGATTTCGCTACGTCATAGACGCGCATCCGGTTACGCGCGTGTTCGCCGAGATCAAGGAACTTGAGCCCAACGCGGTAGGCGTCCCCCTCCCGAACCACGTATTCGTTCTGTCGGAGCGTGTTGAGGTGGGTGTACACCGTGCTCTTCGGGATGTTCAACTCCTTCGCCAACTCCGTAACACCGGCGCTGCCTAGGTGCTTCAGCGCCTCGAGGACGCGTAACGAGGTTTCCAGCGCCCCGATCCGTCCGTCCGTTTGTGCGGCCATGGTTTGCTCACTGTTTACAGCCATCCCACAAATCAGTTGTTCATTATCGTCGGACATGAAATACAAACGTCGTTCGATGTGGTGGATCGAAAACCGGAGAATATATCCACGCGCTTTACACCGTTTCCGCGGTATCCTCACAGCGTCACTACCCGGTCTCGACCGAGAGGCCATAGAAAGCGCCATTTTATACCTTGATCGCCTGCTCGTAACTCCCGACGCGGATAACCGCGAAGACGTCATCGAAAATTACCTCCTGAGCGATGCGTATGTCGGAGTCACCATCCGAGAAGACGGCCGGCTCGGCAAATAGTCCTCGCCACCGGCCTCTGGTCGATCACTGCCGCGGCTTTAGGCCGTTCTCGACCGCCAACCTTTAGCAACCGGGAAGCATGGTCGAAACCAAACCGAGCAATTTTCGTTCTTGGATTGTTTTGTTCACTTTCGTCGGACGAATTAAACGGCACACCGACGGGAAGACACCTACTGCAATGGAACACACGATTTAGTCCAAGGGATCGTTCACTATCGTCGGTCGGTGAATAATCATCAACATCTCCGGAAGGAGATCCCGGAACCGGAAGCGCCTCCCTGTCGAAATCGTGAGCCGAACTATCCCTCTGAGAATAAAGCCCTCCGTATTGGTCGGAGGAAATGGAAAGGGTTAGATAAGACCCTCTACGAGGATACCCAGTTCGCGGAAGATGCCTTCTCCATACGGGAGGGCGATGTTCATGAAGTTGCGGAAGAGGACGAAGATTACGAATGAGGTCAACACGCTGAAGAGAACAACCTTGGTCGTCGACCGATAGCCCTGAAGCCAGACGAACGCGGCCAAAAAGAGCGGCGTGATAACGAGAAAGCCAAGCTGGTCGATAAACCCAATGTATAAGGTCGTCAGAACGATCGTGCCGACGTATTGCGTATCCCTGTCAGAGAGATCCGTCACTGCGGCGACGTCCGAGATGGTATCCCGAAACACGCCAGTTCGGAGAAGGACATCGTTTCGCCGATAGATGTGTGCCAAATTCAGGAATGACGCGAGGAGCAACACGGCTATGACCGCACGCGGCCAGTAGGCCGCTCCCGGATCGGCGTTGGTACTTCGTACCCCCGCCAGCGTTCTGGAGTAGTAAAGAAGCCCGACAGAAGCAACGATTACGAGAACGGTGATGATTGCGTCGCTGCGGTCACTTCGTTCTTCGACGTCGTCGTCGATGTCGGCTTGAGTGGACGCCATTACTGGTTCGTCCCCCCAATCCGTAGATACTTGTGTCCGAACGATGTCTCCTGAAGCAGCGGAATCGTAAACAGGAACAGAGCGATAACCAGTAACGCGAGTGAAATCGGGCGCTGGACAAACGTCAAGAGTTCTCCCTCGGCCTTGATGAGACCGCGCCGCAGGCTTGGCTCCGCGATCGGCCCGAGGACGAGTCCGATCACCAACGGTGCGATCGGGTAGTCGTACTGTTCGAGGTAGTAGCCGGCGATCCCCGTCGCGAGCATAATCCACAGGTCGAACGTGATGTTTCGCGTGGCGAAGGCACCGACGACGCAGAACATCACGATCAGTGCGAGCAGAAGTTCCTGTGGAACATGTCGAACTTTGGTGAAGGCACGCACGATGGGCTTGTTTGCGAGCAGCACAGCCACGTTGGCCAACAGGAGCGCCGCGAACACCGTGTACACCAGCGCTTCGTTGGCATCGATAAACGACGGTCCAGGGGTAATACCGTGGAGAATGAACGCCGCCAGTATAACGGCCGTCGTCGCACTCCCTGGAATACCGAGCGCGAACAGCGGTACGAACGCTCCACTTGCAGCGGCGTTGTTCGCAGTTTCGGGGCCGGCGACGCCTTCGGGAACGCCCGTTCCGAACCGCTCGCGGATATCCTTCGGGACGATCCGTTGAGCGAAGGTGTAGCCGAACAATGCCCCGGTGGTCGCCCCCGCTCCGGGGAGGATCCCAATCAGCGTTCCCGCGACGGAGTTGAAAGAGAGGATTTTCCGAAACCGCTTGAAGAAGTGAAGCGGTGGCAGGAGTGACCCTGTCTCGACCGAGCCGACCGTCTCGTCGGAAACCATCTGACCGCCGCTTTTGATCTGTTTCAACACCTCGGAGATCGCAAAGACGCCGAGGATGAGGGGGATCAGTTCGATGCCGTTCATCAGGAGACGGTTGCCGAAGGTAAACCGAGGGAGGCCCGTGAAAGGATCGAGCCCGATCGTCGCGACGACGAGCCCCAACGCCATCATCATCACAGCCTTGGTGACGTTGCCGAGCCCGATTGTAGACACGAGCGCGAGTCCAACGATGACGACGCTGAAGTACTCCGGATCGGAGAGATTCATTGACCACGCCGCCAGCGTCGGGGAAAACAGAACGAGGATAATAGTGCCGACGATCCCGCCGACCGCTGAGCTGAAGACGGCGGTACTGATCGCCTCGCCCATTCGACCCTGTTGATTCATCTCGTACCCGTCGAGGGTCGTCATGATCGCCTCCGGAGCACCGGGGACTTTAAACATAATCGCACTGATCGACCCCGCGTAGACCGCACCGACGTAAATGACCGACAGCATCATGATCCCCGTCGCGGGATCCATGCTGTACGTGAGCGGGATCAACAATACTACGGTCATCGTCCCGTTCATGCCTGGGATGGCTCCGCTGAGCATCCCGAGCGCGATTGCGAAGATGAATACGAGGAGATTCGCCCCCGAGAAGATCGTGAGTCCGCCCTCGATAAGTTGGTCCAGTACCATCGTCGTTACCCACCTCCAAGGGATAGCGCGTAATCGCTAGTTCTCATGGACGAAGTAGTCCTTCGCGTGAATCCAGTAACCGTCGACTGGATCGACCGCGGCGATTATCGACGCGTGTGGCTTGAATCGACATGCTCATAATGATTAGTGGTACCGAGAGGCGGTCGTTGCATCGGGTTATCGGTCAGCAGTCGCTTCTCCCTCCCTGGGCGGCCGGTGTCAGTTGAGCGTTGCGTCGCGGTGGCACTGATCAGTGACGACGCGACAGTAGACTTGCAAGCTCCGCATTCGCCCGGCATCACCCTCGGAACTCCTCCATTGCGGTTTTGAACAGGCCTACCTGTTCTTTGACGTTCTCCATATGCTCGTCTCCAGGGAGGAACCCATCGCGGATGTCGAGGTAGTTTTCGCTTTCGAATTTCTTGTAGGAGTCGGTGGCCATCGCCTCTTGCACTACATTCGTCCAGAAGGAGACGGCTTCGTCTGGGGTACCAGCTTTTGCGACCAGTGCTCGCTGGACGCCAAATTGCGCGTCCCAGCCGGTCTCCTTGGCGGTGGGGACGTCCTCGAAGTCCTCGATCGGTTTGTCGAGACCGGCGAAGAGGAGCTTTACCTCGCCTTCGCTTTCGAGTTCGCGAATTTCCACGAGTTCGCCGTACGCGACGTCGATCTCGCCCGTAATGACATCCGACTCCATTTGACCGGCGTCGTCGTACGAAACGATCTCCATGTTGTCGAGAATACCAGCTGCCTGTCCGAATTCGACCGGGAAGGCGGCGCTGTCGAGCCCGCCAGTGATGCCGAACTGAATGGTTTCTCGTTTTGCGGTCTCGACGAACGCGTTGATGTCCTCGTATCCACCGCCGTCTCGTCCGGTCGTAAAAATGAAACTCGTGTCGTACTGTACCCGGCAGACACCGACCCAGTCGTCGATCGTGAAGGTCGCTTTCTCCTGAGCGATGTTCGGCGCGATGACGTTCGTATCGGCGAAAATGATATGACCGTCGGCGGGCTGATTGAGGACGTTTGAGGCGCCGCTGAGACCGCCCGCACCGGTGATGTTCTCCACGTTGATCTGGACGTTGACGTCGCGCTCCTCGAGAATGGCCGCCGCCGGCTCGGCGACTTGGCGAACTGCGAGGTCGGTACCGCCGCCAGCACCCCATGGAACGACGATCGTGACGTTGCGTTCAGGTGTCCAGCCGTTATCGCTGGAGCCACCTCCGTTCGAACCGCTTGTACAGCCGGCCAAGGCCAACATTCCGGCGATCGCACTTCCTTTTAATACTGAACGTCTAGTGCTCTCTATTGTCATACTCCGTCTGCCCAAATCGACGTGGTCATATTTATAATTTATGTATGATCTCGATAAATGAAAAAAGGCTACCCTCGTCCGAATTCGGGTTTAACCGAAGGAGAGAATGACCGCCCCTCACACAGATATGTCGTCGGCGTACCGCGAGGGACGGTCTAATCCCCTCAGTGTGTCATGGTGGATGGTAGACGTGTGCCTAACGACGGGGGCACACTTCGTTGACGAATCAGGCGACGACGTATTCGCTCGCAATCCGATCCGACGCTCTGATTAACCGATCGAGGTACGTGTCTCGATCGGAGCCGACGATCGGGTTTCCGTGGATCGGTGCGATGTACGATATCTCGAACTGATCGAACGCAGCGTCTAATGCTTCATGGAGTTTCTCTGGGTCGACATACCGAAGCCAGACTAGGTTGTCTCGGTGATACCGATAGATCTGCTCGAAGGGTGTGACGTCGTCGAAGTCGGCCGACGTGTAGTCTTCTTCCTTCGGTCGGTGGTAGTTCCCGAATCCGTCAGCGGTAAAGAGTACCCCGGAGACGTGGTCATAAATCCACGTGGTGTGCGATCTGTCTGCGAGCGGCGGATCGATGAACGAGAACGTTCGACCAAGCACGTCCATACTCTCTCCGATCGTGCACTTCGTCGCGTCCTGAAGGCCCTGAATTTCGGGCGACCCGGACGACGCGATGAGTTCTACTCCACCCCACCGCTCGCGGAATTCGCCGATGTTTCCTGAGTGCGGGTAGTCAGAATGTGAGAGTATAATCGCATCGAGGCCCTCGTCGTCAGTCGCATCCTGAAGCTGTTCGGAGATCGATTCGCGGTGGTGCACCGATCCCGAGTCGACGACGATATTCCCGCTTTCAGTTTCGATAAGATACACTGAGACGTGTTCATTGAGATCGCCATGGGCGATCGATTCATTGAGCCACGTAATGGAGTCGGTAAGGCTAACAGTCATTATAGTCTCCTTCGCGGTTCATCCGATAATTCCTAACCGTCCGGTTTGCTGTATTCGAGCGACGACATCCTTCATTTCCTCCATGTACTCAACCGCGTCCTTGCGGATCACTAGCCCGTGAGCCGGCGCGATCATTGAGGGATCGTACTTCTCGATGAGGTTGTCTATCTCACGCTGAACCTTCTCAACGTCGACGTACTTATGCCAAAATAACACGCGAGCGTGGAACTCGAGTAGCTGATCGGCCTCAACGTCGTGGTGAACTTCGTCGACGAAGTTCAGTTCGTCCTCAGAGAGATGCGGGAACCCCATCCAGTCGACCGTAAACAATGTACCGGTCGTCCGCTCTGTCATCCACACGAACACTGGCGCGTCGAGAAACGTCGCTTCGTGGAATTCTACGACGAGATCGCCCAGATCGATTGCGTCGCCTTCGGTGACTTGCAACGCGTCGTCGAGATGATACAGTTCGTGGTCGTTACCGTAGCCCGGGCCGACGAGCTCCGCCCTCGGATATTCCCGGAGGATCTCGACCGCATTGCCTGCGTGCGGGATGTCCGGGTGCGAGACGACTACGTAGTCAAGTGATCGGTCATTGAGAATATCCGATACTTCGTCTTTGAGCTTCTCAGTACTGGCGGGAGATAGCGTGTCGAAGAGCAGCGTTTCGTCGCTTCCGACAAGCAGATAAGCACACTGCGGGATATGTACGGTGTTGCCGCGCCTGTACCACGATGGCGGATCGTCACGCATTTCGAAATGATCTCGTCGGTCCGGGCCGAGCTCTTGAATCCAGTGGATTCCAGGGCTGATTTCTCTGGCCATACAGAGACGAGGATACTCTCGACGTTCTTAATTGTTTGGGGCGTTCTATCTTGCCTCAGTCGAATGAATCCGTACTGATTCTCATCGATTTCATAACGCCTAATCCACTCGTGTTCCCATTTTGTTCTATATAATCGAACACGGAACGTTAATGTCGGTCGATATCCCGTTGAAAAGCATGACATCTCGTGACGGTGGCCCAAAAACGATTCAGTCCGTTCAGACAGCATTCGATATTATCGAAATTATCGCCACACAAAGTCGCCCGACCGCCTCGGAGATCGCTGCGGAGATCGGGTACTCTCGCAGCACGACGCACTATCATCTACAGACCCTTCAGAAGAACAGGTACGTGGCTCGCGACGACGACGGCTTCCGCCTTGGCCTGCGACTCGCACTATTTGGTCAGCGTGCGGTCGACCAGCACGAACTTATCGGCGTCGCCGAAAGAACGGCTGACGGGTTGGCGGCCGAGACGGATCTGACCGCGCTGGTGGCTGTCCCAGAAGAGGGAATGACGGTCTGTCTGTATCGCACGGGAAGGGATGACTTCGATCGCGGGATGCACGTTGGTGAGGAGTCTGATCTCCACTGTACTGCGTTCGGACAGGCGATCCTCTCGTGGAGTTCGGACGTAACTGTGGATAACCTGATAAATCAGCATGGGCTGTCGCGCCACACGAATCAAACGCTAACAGATAGAGAAATCCTCCACGACCGATTAGAGACGGTCCGCAACCTCGGGTTCGCATATAGTGCCGAGGAGTATGTCGACGGAACGAGCAGCGTCGCTGCGCCGATCCTGGACCGACTAACTGACCGCGTCGTCGGTGCTATCGGCGTCATGGCATCGACCGACAAGATCGAAAATCCGTACAAACACACCAAGGCAAGGCGCTTCTCGGATGAACTCCCTGAACAGGTTCAGCGGGCAGCTCGGATTGTCAGCGACAAATTGAGCGAACAGCGTCGATCTTGACATCCTTCCCGCCCTGAAGGGTGTGAGGTTTTGCATCTGGTTCAACGTAACTAGCTGTTCTATAATACCGAATTATATCTCTCATATGATTTTTACCCTAGCAACATATGTCGACCCGTCTCGATCATTGCACGTAACTATGGACATCACGGACAAAGCGTATGGTTGTCTCATCGGTGGTGCGATCGGGGACGCGCTCGGGGCCCCCGTCGAAGGTTGGACCCGCGAGCGGATTGAGGACGAGTACGGGACCGTTGAAGATTTCAAACAGTACTACATGCCGTATTCGAATACGGAACCCGGGGCGGTTACGAGCGACACAACGTTGCGGCAACTCGTCGGATTGGCTATCGTCAAAAAGGGTAGACGGATTTCACCGGCGGACTTCGGAGACATCCTCTGTGATCGTCTCAATCCCGACCGCGTGTGGATCAGCGAAGAAATTGCGCTTCAAAAGCTGAGTGCCGGAATGAACCCGTGGGAAACTGGAGCCGGGGCTGTCCCGGACAACAAAATTACGTCCGCCATCACTCCCGTTGGAATTGTCAACGTCGGAAATCCGGCTCAGGCCTATCAAGACGGGTATGTTATTGCTTCCACCGTACAGGACGGGCACTATCGACACGCGACGGCGACTGTGGCGGCAGGCATTGCAGAGGCCGCCTCTCCAAGCGCGACAGTCGAGTCCGTCTTGGAGACGATGGTCGAGCACTCTAGCGGAGTGGTCGCACGGGCGATCGATCTCGCGATAGGATTTGCGGAGGAGAGCGGTTCGGTCGACGAACTTTTCGATTCACTGTACGATGACTTCTTGGACTGGCGGTGGCCACCCGTTAACTGGAACCGAGAAAAATACCACTCCGGGAAGGTATTCAGCGCGAGCGCGCTGGAAGTCCTTCCAGTTGCCATGGCCATCGTGCAGGTTTGCGAAGGTGACGTGAATCAATCCATCGTCAACGGCGTTACCTATGGACGCGATAGCGATGCTGTCGCGAGTCTCACTGGTAGCATCACTGGGGCACTCTGCGGCGCGAATTCCATCCGAGATGATTGGAAGATGAAGTGCGAACACGCGAATCGAGAGTTTTTTCAGGAACTCGAAGGCAACTCGGACGCGGACTTTAGATCGATGGCCCGAAGACTGGTTAACGTCCTTGAAGACGAATGGCACCGGACCCAAGAACGCGCTGACCTACTAAACGAAGTGTTAGACGGTCGGAAATAGTGAATCACCGTGCGTCAAACAACGGCGTGCTAGACGTTCTATGGCTGTGCGCGATGATCCAATATCTTCGCACGACCTTCTTGCGACGTGGAATAAAGAGTAGTTCGTCTGTCCTACCCTCTGTGACAAATCTATTCTTGTAATCAGGCAGTAAGTGATACGGCCGATGGTCGCGCTGCAATCGCTGTTTCGATACGATCCTGCGTCGATATTCTGGAACGGAAGATCCGGATAAAGATCGGAGATAGTGGTTGACTGTCATCGAGATTCGAAGACAGAATACGGAAGTAATTGTACGAAACGAAGTGCGGTACTTGGTGAAATTTCTGATGAATATTTCGGGAAATGGAAAATGGAGATGTTCGAACCGAGTACGAAACCACACCTTAACGCACGAGAGGGAACGCCGTTTTTTACTGGATGAGACGCCGTATCTGGAGGCCCTATTGTACACCAGAGGAGCGCATCGACGTGTATACCGTGATCGGATCCGAGTCGAACAGAAATCGGACCGTGTTTATCGAGTAGATGCCGAGGTTCAACAATGGCGTTCCGTAGCCGGTCAGGTCAGGGACCAGTCGCCACTGAGATAGACCAGTGATGCAATAGGGGAGGGGAAACGAGCGGCATGCAGTCATGTCAGTAGAATTCTAGTACAAATATTAATTATAGATCTGGGGGACTGTCTACAATAAGTCACGTTCGGGTGGCGAAGATGGTGTACTTCGTGAGTCCCGTTTTGATGGGAATGTTTGTGACTACTGTCGCGATCGGTCTCTCATGAGGTGCGAACTGGGCGTCGCGACCGAAGCGCCGGTGCCTTGGTTCCGTTCGGCGTCAGTGAATAAACATCCGCTATGACTAAGTTCACACCGTAATACACTCAATTCCGGCGTAGATGAAAACAAGTATTTTCGACGATCCATCGCTGTGTGAGGCGGTCAGATTCAACATCAGTGCGCGATCGAGGAGTTCGACGAATATGTCGAAGCCTTTCTCGTCGACAGTCTCGTGAACTCGTTGATCAGTGTGCTGAAGCAAGGCCTCGCGGCCTTCTGCCAGCCAGAATGGTTGGTTACCGATCATTTTCTTCGGTCGCGACGGCAGCTCATCAAGTGTACTTCTTCTCCGCGCTGGATTCTCCGTGAGGTTCTTACTGTGGACACTGCAGGAGAAAACGCAGAGATGTAGTTGTAGTACGTCCACGTCGCCGCAGTCGTGATCCTTTTGTCACCATCTCGGTTTGCCCTCGCGTCGACGCGACGGGAGATAGGTACCACCGTAGCCTGTAACAAGCCGAACTGCGTGATTTCCGCGCGACACATGGCCGGCCGTCGAACGCTCCGGCCGGCGTTAGCTGAATTGAGGCGCTAAGCCCCCTTCCTCACCGAGCGGCGAAGCGAGGTCGTAGGGAGGGGATACAGCGCCGCACGGCTCTCAAACACTGTTCGTCACTCGGCCCACAGGCCCACGTTTCCGATAGATATATTACCAGTCGTATGCACTGTATATACGGTGAAACGGACTACGATCACACTCCGCGAAGATCAACACGAATGGGTTCAGAACAACCACCTGAACCTCTCGTCTTTCCTTCGCGACAAACTCGACGAACTCATCGAGGAGCGCGAATAGTATGTACTACGCCTATAAGTATCGCCTTGAGCCGTCTGACACCCACCGCGAGGAGTTGGACCGCCACCGCGATATTTGTAGGCAACTGTACAACCACGCGCTTTACCGATTCAACCAGATCCCCGACGACGTGGGCACCGTTAAACAGCGCGTCCGATCAATCCGCGACGAACTTCCCAGCCTCAAACAGTGGTGGGACGGACTCACGGGCGTCTACTCGACGGTGCTTCAGACAGCCGTCATGCGGATCGCTGATAACATCAAACGACTCGGTATCCTCAAACGGAACGGGAAACGAGTCGGCCAACTCAAGTGGAAGCCACCACGGGAGTTCCGCAGTTTCACCTACAGTCAATCCGGCTTCGAACTCAAGAATACGAGTGGCCGGACGCTACTGTCACTCTCGAAACTCGGAGATATCCCGATTCGACTCCACCGAGCGATTCCCGACGACGCGAAACTCAAGCAGGTTACGCTCAAGAAAGAGCCGACCGGCGAGTGGTTCGCTTCGTTTGGCGTCGAGACACCAGACGACCCACCAGAGAAGCCAGAGAACCCGACGAGGTGCGTCGGCATCGACGTGGGGATTCTCTCGTACACGCACGATACAAGCGGAACCTCGGTTGGGTCACTCGACTTGGCCGACGAACGCGACCGCTTGGAACGTGAACAACGGAAGCTCTCACGGAAAGAGCACGGTTCCAAGAACTACGAGACACAACGGCGTCGGGTGGCAGAGTGTCACGCTGATCGCAAGAACAAGCGTCGTGACTTCTTGCACAAGCTCTCGAACTACTACGCCAAAGAGTTCGACCTTGTGGCAGTCGAGGATTTGAACGTTGCCGGGATGATGCAGTTCAACTCGAATTCACGCAACCGAGCATCTGCCGCGTGGAGCACTTTTCTGCGGATGCTCGAATACAAGTGTAAGCGAGAAGGAACGCATTTCGTCCGGGTCGATCCACGGAACACCACGAAAGAGTGCGCCGCGTGCGGCGTGAAAACGGACAAGCCGTTGTGGGTCCGCGAACACTCCTGTCCGGCGTGCGGGTTCACCGCTAACCGAGATTGGAACGCGGCATGGAACATTCTTCGGCGTGGTATCAAGCTGTTAGGAGCGGGACGCTCCGAATCAACGCCTGTGGAGACTGCGCTCCCTACGGGAACCGTTGCGGTTCCTGCAAAGCGCGTCTTGGAAGCAGGAAGCCCCGTCCTCAACGCGCGAAGCGCGTAGGGCGGGGTAGTTCACTGGACGTGTCGGTTGGACGTACTCAACGAGGATGGGGTCGCCTCGTTTTTCGATTCAACGAGCACTGCGACCGCCGCGTATGCGAAGCGTTCCATTCTCACGCTCTGTGTGAAATTTCAAGAAGATATGATCACCCTCCACGGTGACACGCCGCACCTCCGCGTATTGTCCGTCACGACCTGCCAGCCAGTGATAGACGCTTGATCAAGTAACTACCTCTGACGAGTTCTATTCTCTGGGTATGGGAGACTCTGGGCCGACGACCCGAAGACGAAAGTGGCAATCTCAGGTCATTCAACCGAGAATTCGTAGGTGCCGGACTTCACGTCGACTACGAGTTCTTCGCCGTTGCGTTCAACCGACGAGATGCCATCGGGCGTGCTATCGGCCAGTCGGACGTGTGACTCGGCCACCGTGGCATCAGCCGCATGCGGTAACCGAACCGTTGCCCGGCCATTCCACGGAATCGTAACCGCGAGAACGTACGAATCGCCATTGCGCTCCCAGTCGACCGACAGGGTGCCGGCTTGTGTCTCGAGGCTAGCTGACACCCAATCGAGACCATCGACAAACGACGGTGCGACGGTCACATGATCGGTAACCGGTCGATCGCCGAGTTTGATCCCTGCGAGTACTTCGTAGAAAAACTCGGAGACGTGCGTGAACGGCGAATGATTCAACGAGTTCATGCCGGAGCCGACGCTCTCGTCGGAGTTCCAGCGTTCCCACATCGTCGTCGCACCGTTCCGAACCATGTACACCCAGCCGGGCCGTTCGGGTTGGCTGACAACTTGGTACGCCAAGTCGGCGTACCCGTGATCGGCGAGCGTGTGGATGAGGGGTCGTGTCCCGAGGAAGCCAGTCGTGAGCTTTCCGCCGTCAGACCGAACCTTCGCTGCAAGCTTCTCGGCGACGCGGTCGACGTGTTCTTCGGGTACTAGTCCGAGAAATAGCGGGACAGCATACGACGATTGCGTTCGTGGGTCGTACGTCCCCTCCTCCGGATTGAAGTAGCACTCGTTGAACGCCTCGAACAACTGTTCAGCGCGGTTGCGGTACCTCTCGGCGTCGGCGTTATTGTCGAGGACGTCGGCAATCTTTGCGAAGATGTCCACAACCTGGTAAAGAAACGCGGTGTTGAAGAAGTGGTGCGGCAGACCCCGCCGTCCGTCGGCGTTTTCGAACGCCAGCCAATCACCGAACTTCCCGTAGTCATCGACGAGTATGCCGTCTTCCGTGTTCTCGTACCAATAGTCGACGTACTCGCGCATGCCCTCGTACTGCTCGCGGAGAATCCTCTCGTCGCCGTCGTGACGGTAAAGGTACCACGGCACGACGACTCGCGTAATGGACCACGTGGGGTCGGCAGGGTCTTCGGCAGCCTTGTTCGGGATGACGTCGGGGACGTAGCCCATCTCCGAGGCGACGTCGTCGTGGTCGCGGGCCCACTTCTCGTCGAACCTGACGGCGTCGTAATTGAACAGGAGGGCCCGAGTCGAAATGTGCGCATCGCCGGTCCACCCGAATCGTTCGTCGCGTTGGGGGCAGTCCTCGGGGATCGAGTGGGTGTTGTTCCGGAGCCCCCAGACGGCGTTGTGCTGTAGCTGGTTGAGCTCCTCGTTTGAACACGCGAAGGTGCCCCGGCGGTCCATCGCGGTGTGGACGGCCTTCGCCGTCGCCTTGGCCGGGTCAAAGTCACCGGGATACCCCGAAACTTGCGCGTAGCGGAAGCCGTGATAGGTAAACCGGGGTTCGTAGATCTCCGTTCCCTCGCCACGGGCGACGTACGTATCCGTCGCGGCTGCGGTCCGAAGGTCGGTGGTCGAGAGGGCACCGTCCCCGGTGAGCGTCTCTGCGTGGCGCACGGTGATCTCGTCACCCGATTCGGGGTCGTCTATCTCGATCCGCACCCAGCCGGTGAGGTTCTGACCGAAGTCGAGGATCTTACCGTCCGGGTGGTCGTGAACTCCCTCCACGTCGAAGGTTTCGACGACGCGCATCGGCTGGATGCGCTCGGGACGGAGCGTCCCGCCGGGCGCGTCGACGACGGTCGCGGAATCCCAGTGCGACGCATCGAAATTCGAAGAGCACCAGCCGTCCTCGTCCGTCCGGGAGTCGTAGGTTTCACCGTCGTAGATGTCGTTCTCGAGTATCGGGCTGTCGGTGGCCTCCCAGTCGGCGTTAGTCGTCACCCGCCTCGTCGTTCCGTCCTCGAATTCCACGGTGAGCATCGCACGCGCTCGCGGTGAGCCGTCGCCGATCCAGTAGGAACTACTCTTTGCGAACCAGCCGCGCCCGAGCCAGAGACCCACGGTGTTGCTACCGTCGTTGAGGGTGTCCGTCAGGTCGTGGCTCGTGTAGAGGATGCGCCGTTCGTAGTCCGTCCAAGCTGGGTCAAGCCGTTGGTCCCCGATTCGGTCACCGTTGACGTACAGCTCGCCGTACCCCACAGCGGCGACGTGCATTCGCGCCGACCGCACCGGCGCGTCGAGATCGAACTCGGTCCGCAGGAGGGGCGACGTCGATCCGAGTTGCGACTCCGTGCATCCGTTTACTAACTGATCGCGACCCCACGTATCGGTCTCGACCGACGACGAGGCGTCGACGGACGCGCCGAACGCGCGCTCGGTGCCGTCCGCACTTTCAACGGAGAGGGCAGCGAGCGCAAAACACTGCCACGCGCTGGTCCGTTCGACGCGGCGATCCTCGCTTCGGATGTGCGAGACGTCCGCCGTCGAGGGGGATACTTCGAAGAGGTCCGTTGCAGTGATCCGTACGTAACGGCCGCTCGTCTCGAGGTCGTCGTGCGTCTGGACGGGAATGTCATCGTCGGTCGGAACTCCTTCAGGTTCCTCTCCATCCCCGCCATCGAATGTTACATCAGTAACGATCGTCGTGTCGCCGAAGTCCGGGTCGTCCGTAACGTCGATACGGTAGGCGGTGGGGAAACCAAATCCAGCGATAGGATTGTCCATCCAAGAGATCGTGACGGCGGTGTCGTCCGGCGTTCTAATGACGTCGACGGGTTCCGCACCGTAGAGAGTGATCTCGGAGATCTCGTAGGAGTCCCCCAGGTCGACCTGTACCCATTCCTCACCGTTTTCATCGGGATCGCGCCATCGACTCCGCCAGCCGTTCGTGTCACCATCGCCGGGCTGGTGGGTGATCCAGTCGCCTCGCCAGCTCTCCGGAGGGAGCGCCGTGGCGAAACGTGCCGGCTCGGCCCACTTCGTCTCGCCGCCGCCGATCCAAACCTTCACCGACCAGTAATAGGTCTCGTCTGCGCCCAGATCCGGCCCGTCGTAGTCGACGTTATCTGCCCGGTCGGACTCGACGCGACCCGAATCCCAGAGGGTCCCGTGGCCCTCGGCAACGGTATCGCGATCGCGCCCGACGACGAGCCGGTAGGCCGTCTGGGTGACGCCCCGTTCGTCCGTTTCCATCCGCCACGAGAATCGAAGGGATTTCGTGGGGTCGACGTTCTCGGGAGTCTCTTCGTACTCGACGCGGAGGTCTGTCGGTCGGCGGAGCCGCTCCTCTTCGAAGGCTGCACACATGAATGGACGTCCGAAGGAGACGATGTAAATCTTTGGTCTCCGGACTCGTATTCCGTTTGTTCTCGGGGTGGTGGCCGTCGGGTCGACCATCTCGGCATACGAGTGGTGATTCCCGCGTCTTCAGGCGCGGGAGGAGGTCAAGTTGCTGGAAGGCTATGTCGACCAGTACGGCTCATAGTCGAGAAGAAACGCTGGTTGTGAACCGCGAGTCACGACCTCACGGAACGGTCACATCGAATGCCAGCCACCGGGGCGTCCGTTACGATGGCTATCTCGCGCGATAGAGAAAGCCCATCCCGATAAGCAAGTAGATGCTACCACTGATGATATTCATCGCGGTTGGATTCCACGGTGCATCTGCCGGCATGGCTGTGATCAACGGGGTCACCAGGACGAGAATCCCCATAGCGACGATGACTACGCCGGCGAAGAGGTCAATCGGAAGGTCGTACCCCTCGTCTGGTCGTTCCGTCGTCACTCGATCTTCGGTCGATACATCTTTTTTCAGTGTTTTACGTTGGTCTTGCATAGTTCACACCTGGAAGATGGCTATAGCCGCCACGAATATCGCTGCTCCAAAACCCAAGGCGATGAGGGCGATCCGCTTGACCCGAGCGGACACTGTCGTCGTCGCCTGGTCGAACGCTGAATCTACGAAGTTCGTCGGCTGTTCTCCATCTCGTGGGGAGGTAATCACGCTCACAATGCCCACAAGCAACGTGACTAATATGAGCGAGTAGAGCGACCGGGAATACACCGCTTCGTGGCCGAGTTCGAAGCCCATGTATACGCTCACGACGAGGCCCACGACGATGCCAGTGAGTGCGCCCGTCGTCGTCGCCCTGTCCCACAATCCGCCGACGATTGCGATAGCTGCAAACGTCGGCATGATCGTCGCGAGGATCGACTGCGCGACGAGGAACATAGAGTCTTGCTGGGAGAATACGTACGCCATCGTGATCGAAGCGACGATAAACACGATTCCCGCGAGACGGCCGACTTTCACGTAGTGTTGGGACGACTGACCGGGTGCGACGTATCGCCGATAAATACGCTCGGTGAACAGCGTTTGGAAATTGTTGAGTTGCGAATCGACGCTCGAAAGGACGCCGGCGAACAGCCCAACGATCACGACGCCGTAGAGACCGGGGGGCATAACGTCCTGAATGAGCATCGGCATCGCGTGATCTGCCACCTCGAGGTTCGGATACAATACGGCTGCAACCAGACCCGGGAGGAGAATAAACAGGGGCACCAGAATCGCGTACCAGATACTCGTATACAGGTACCCGATCTGTGCGGACTCCTCGCTTTCCGCGGCGAGAGGACGTTGAAGAATCTGAGACTCTGCGCCCCAGTAGGAAATCGCCGACGCGAGGAATCCTAAATACAGGAGGAATACAGCGACCGGCCCGCCGAACGGGAATTCGGCCGCTAACGGATGTTCTGAGGGCGTCATGGACGCTTGGTGCGATTCGAGACCCTGTAGAAGGCCAGAAACCCCGCCGACCATGTCTAGCGATATCGGGAGTAGTAAGACGAGCGGAATGAACATGAGCACGAACTGGATCGCGTCGGATCCGGCAACTGCGCCAAATCCGCCGAGGATGGTGTAGGCGGCCCCAACAACGACCACGACGCCGACCGACAACCAGAGGTCCCACCCGAGTAGCGTGTTCAGAACCAGCGATCCCGCGTAGATATACAGTCCCATGTTGATGAACATCCAAACGAACGTCCAGATGAAGTCGTACGTCTCCCCGACGGGCTTTGCAAAGCGTTCGTTGAGCCATTCTCCTAACGAGAACGCCTGTATTTGCCTGATGAATGGAATGATCGCAAGGGTGGCGAGCACTATTGCGATCGTGTTCGCAATCGGGCTCAACAGGACGATAATCCCGAACGCGTACGCGAAGCCGGCGAGTCCTAAGAAGTCATTCGCGTTAAGGTTCGTTGCCACCGTCGAAAACGCCTGTATCGATGGCGGAAGCGATCGATCGGCGAGAAACGTACTCGCCGAGTCAACCGTGTTTTGTCGCATGTACCCGCCGAAGGCGATCAACCCGAGAACGAACACGCCGATCGAAATCCACTCGGTAACCACCAGCGATCGTGCTCCCAAGCTTTGCAGTAAGCTTGCAGGTAGTATGCCAGGTGCTATCACCATGTTCTGGAAACATTAACTAACGTGTATTATAGTTTGCGGTCCTCTATGTCGCTTCGCACACTCGCCCTCGGAGGATGCGAAGCATTTCCGGGCGTCCCACTACGGCGTGGGATATCGAGAGATGTAGGTAGAACCCTCAAAGATTCCACTAACTCGACTTCACGAACGTCGGCACACCACCTAAGAGCGATATCGGTGCCTGCCGAAAAGACGACGAACCGATCGCGGAAAGATCCCTGACGACTGTCTCGGCGTATTTCATCCGCTTTCCCCCGTTTTCCATACCCCTTCACGGTGATCAGCTGCTACCACGAACACTCAGCGGTAGATGGAGCAGCACTACGCCTTTTCCGAGGCGGTTCCAGTATTACTAAAAAATCGAAAAGATCAGTCCCAGTGTACGTTTGACTCCTGATCTGATGAGGGGACACAGTGAAAGGCCGTCAGAGGACTTCGTGGGATCCGACATTGCCGGATCGTGCCCCTAACAGAGCTACATCTGTCATAGCTGTCGGTGATAAGTACCGAATGTCGGTTTGTACGGAAAGTCATACAAGAATACCCATTAGTATCGATTCAGGGCGGATCCGGTGATACCGGATAAACGGACCCATGAGGAAGACGTGCGTCCTATCTGAGGGCTGTACGCCGGCGACTCGACCGAAGATTTATGTAGATTTGTATTCAACCCCTCACCAGTCAGGTATAGCCTGAGATGTCTATATGAAGGCAATCGTGCAGACAGGACCGGAGGAGGTCGAAGTGCAAGAGCGGAAAAAGCCAAGACCCAAGCCGAACGAGGTGCTTGTCGAGGTTCACTCGGCCGGGCTGTGTGGAAGCGACGCACACGCGTACAAGTACGACGGCGGGTATGAGTGGATCCCGATCCCGCGGATCATGGGTCATGAGTATTCGGGGCGGGTCGTGGGCGTCGGCGCGAACGTCGAGCGGTTCGTTGTCGACCAGAAGGTGATCGAAGAGCCGATCCACGACTGTGGCGAGTGTTTCCAGTGTAAAAACGGCCAAGAAAACGTCTGTCAGAACTTCTCGATCACCGGGATGCACACGGACGGTGCCTACACCGAATACATAGCCGTCGACCAGCGCCACCTCCATGTGGTCCCAAGGGGTGTTTCGTTGCGGGAGGCCGCCATCACCGAGCCTGCTAGCATCGCCGCACGCGCCGTTTTCGACCGGTCGGTGACGACGCCGGGCGACAACGTTCTCGTCGAGGGGCCGGGCCCTATCGGCGTCCTGACGGCCGTGATCGCCGACTCGCTCGGGGCGAACGTCGTCGTCTCCGGTCTGAAGAGAGACGCATCGTACAGGCTGCCGCTCCTCGAGGAACAGGGAATCGACACGGTGAACGTCCAGAAGCGGGACCTGGCTGAGGTCACCGAAAAGCGAACTTCTGATATCGGGTTTGACGTCGTCTTCGACGCGACCGGCCACCGTAGCGGCGTCGAGAAGGGCGTCGAGCATGTCCGGAAGGGCGGACAGGTCGTCATGATTGGCATCCCCAACCAGTCTAGCGACGTGTTCCTCGCTCCGGTCGTCCGGGGCGAGATCGACGTGAACACCTCCTATGGATCGAAGTGGCGCAACTTCGAGCAGGCACTGCGTCTGATGGAAAGCGGCGCCATCGACATCGACGCGATTATCGACACGGCCTACGACATCGAAGACCCCGAGCGCGCCTTCCGAGCGTTTTTCGACTCCGAGACCTGCAAGCCTGTGTTCACCTTCGTAGATGACTGAGTGGGGGTGGCCGGCCCCGTCTCACGGAGGCGCTTCTGCGGTGGCCCCTTTGTCCGGCGCTGGTTCGGCTCCGGTCGGCCACACCCGTGCAATTGCGCGTCCGGTCGGATGACTCACAAAAGCTTAAGTTCCCGTTCGTCTCTGGATAGAGTACACGGGCCTTTGCCCAGAGATTGCCATGGAGATCACCGACATCTCAGCGACGAAAGTTAGCACCGAATCCTGGGGCGAGTTCGTCGAGTTCCCGCTCGTCACCGTCATGAGCAAGTACGACGAGTACACCAACGCCGAGGGCGACAATCCGCAGGCTCGCCGGAAATGGATGGGGCCGGTCGGCGACGTCGTCATCGAAATCGAGACGGACGCCGACATCACCGGCATCGGACACGGCAACTGGGCTACCGGCGCGATTGCTACCATCGTCGACGAGACGCTCTCGAAGCTCATCGTTGGCGAGGATCCCCGCGAGCGCGAGAAGCTCTGGGATATCATGTACAGAGCGACGATCCCGTTCGGGCGCAAAGGTGCTGCGATCGAAGCGATAAGCGCCGTCGACCTCGCCCTGTGGGATATCGCCGGGAAAGAAGCTGACAAACCGGTGTACGAGTTACTCGGCGGTCCCGTAGAGAACGAGATCGATTGCTACGCGAGCAACCTCCACCCTGTCGACTTCGACAAACTTGAGCGGGAAGCTCTCGAGTACGTCAACGAAGGCTTCGACGCCATGAAGCTCCGCTTCCAGTACGGACCCGAAGCGGGTCGGCAGGGGATGAAAGAGAACGAGAAGGTCGTCGAGACCGTCCGCGACGCGGTCGGCGACGACATCAAGATCGCCGGTGACGCGTACATGGGCTGGACGGTGCGGTACGCGAAGAAGATGACCCGACGCCTCGAACGATACGACATGGAGTGGGTTGAGGAGCCAGTCATTCCAGACGACATCGACGGGTACGCGGAGATCAGAGAGGCCGCCCCGATGCCGATCTCCGGCGGCGAGCACGAGTTCACCCGCTGGGGTCACAAAGAACTCCTCGAGCGCGAGGCCGTCGACATCCTCCAGCCCGACGTCCATCGGTGTGGTGGGCTAACCGAACTTCTCCGGATCGACTCGATAGCGAGCTCCCACGGCGTGCCGATAATCCCACATTCGGGGACGAACCCGCACTTGCACTTCATCGCAGCTTCGACCAACTCCCCGATGGCCGAGTATTTCCCCGTCCCGAGATGGTACAAAGAGCAACAAGAAGACAAAGAATCGACGTACTCGGACGCGATTTACGAGCATCCACCCGTCGCCGAGAACGGCGTCATTCAGTTGCCCGAGGGTGTCGGACTGAGTTCGGCTCTCAATCGAAACGCGCTTGATACGTACGCCATCGAGTAACTCACGATGACGGATATCACGTTCGAATACAACGTCCCGGTGTTCGCAGGTGCGCCACGAGAGGGAACAGATCCTGTTCATCGGGATACCCCTCGATACGAGACGCTCGACTGGGAGACGACGAAAACCGGCATCCGGAAAGCGGAGGACCTCGGATTCGACGCCGCGTGGGTTCCTGATCACCTGATGTTAGGCCGAGATTACGCTGAGTACGAGTGTTGGACGCTGCTGTCGGCGATAGCGGGATTCACGGACGCTATCAACATCGGGTCGTTGGTGCTGTGTAACGACTACCGGAACCCCGCTTTGGTCGCCAAGATGGCGGCAACACTCGACGTGATTTCCGAAGGACGGCTGGAACTGGGCCTCGGTGCCGGATGGCATGAGCCCGAGTACGATGCGTATGGTTGGACGTACCGCGACGGCTTCGAGCGTCTGATGCGCCTCGACGAGAGCATTCGGCTGATAAAACGGATGTGGGGCGGTGGGAGCGATGGTGTGAGTTTCGACGGCGAGCACTATCAAATTGAGAACGCCACCTGCTCACCCCCGCCGGTTCAGGATCCCCATCCGCCAATCCTCGTCGGCGGACAGGGCGAAGAGGTTACGCTCAAGCTCGTCGCCAAGCACGCTGATATCTGGAATACGGACGTGTTCAACGGCGATGTGGATACGCTCGAACACAAAATTGGAGTTATCGAGGGTCACTGCGAGACAGTCGGCCGTGACCCCAATGGGATCGAATACTCGTGGGACGGTCACATCGTCTGTACGCGCAATCGAGAGAAGTTTGATCGCCTACTCAAGTTGATGACGCCGATCCAGTTCGAAGAGGAGTACGTAGACCAAGCGCCGATCCTCACGGAGGAAGACGCTCGCGAGTACTTCATTATGGGGACCCCCGAAGAGTGTGCCGAGGCGATCGAACGGCGCGTCGAAGCTGGCGTTACCAAGTTTCAAGGGTGGTTCGTCGACTTTCCAGACACGGGTGGAATGGAACTGTTCGCCGACGAAGTGATGCCGGAGTTCGAGTAATCCTTCGCCGGTTTCCCTCTGACCGCCCGTCCAAGCGCGTTCCTCCCTTCGAAAATCAAAACAGTTAGGTCGCCGGAACTGAGATGGTCGGATGATGCAGTTCGTACGTTACACCGCTGGCAGCACTCCGCAATGGGGCCTGCACGAAAAGGACCGGATTATCCCCCTCGCCGGTATGCGCGAGGATGTCACGTATCGGCAACTGGCTGACAAAGGGTTTCTTACCGTGGTTGAGGACGCGGCCGAGGCGGCACCCGCTTCGACGATGTCAGTTGAAGAGGTTCGCCTTCTCGCGCCGGTTCCTCGGCCGGGAAAAATCGTCTGCGTCGGTCTGAACTATCACGATCACGCGGAAGAACAGGACGAGGAGGTGCCGGAACGTCCGCTGTTGTTCGGCAAATCCGGAACGGCGGTCACGAACCCCGGAGATCCGATCGTGCTACCCGCCGAAATCGACGAACTCGACTACGAGGTCGAACTAGGAGTCGTGCTCGGACGGACCGCGAAGAACGTCGACGCAGCGGATGCTCGCGATTATGTCGCAGGGTACACCGCGATAAACGACGTTAGTGCACGCGACGCGCAGTTCGCGGACGGGCAATATTTCCGCGGTAAGAGTTACGATACGTTCGCACCGATGGGACCGACGCTTGTTCCTGACCACCGCCTCAACCCCCACGATGTAGATGTCGCCTGCCGCGTCAACGGCGAGACGAAACAGGAGTCGAACACGAATCAGTTCATTTTCGGTGTCGACAGATTGATCGAATATATCAGCGGGATAACTACGCTTCGACCTGGCGACGTTATCTCGACCGGGACACCCGGTGGTGTCGGTATTTTCCGCGACCCGCCAGAATTGCTCGCGCATGGAGACAAAGTTGATGTAGAAATAGAAAACATCGGAACGTTAACTAATCCTGTCGTCGAAGAGTGATTGCGGGACTACACAATCAAAAGTATATCGCCAGCTACCCGGGTATCATATTGTCGTGACCGGCGAGGCGGAGTGGTAGCGCGATGTCGCTCGCGGCTATGCCCGCTCTGATGCAGTTCCGATCGAATTGGGCGGCCACGAGGGATCGACCATCTGGGTACCCAACTTCTCTCTGCGGAAGGCGATTGAATCATAGTGGATGATCGCGATCGATAGTGGATACCTGAAGGGAAGATCTAACGGCCTCAAGATAAGTTTTAGTATGATATCGTCCGATCGAGGCGTATGGTGCTTGATCCTCACACGCACGCATGGGGCGCCGCGAGTCGGGAACATCCTTGGATCAACGGCCCGATTCTCGACCTCGTTGACGGCTTTGACGTCCACACCGTGTACACCGCCGACCGACTGCTCAACGATATGGATCGAAACGGCGTCGGCGAGGCCGTCGTCGTCGGGTATCCGATCTGCGAGTGGACAGACAATCGTTACACGGTCCGAGCTGCCCAGGAACACGACCGGCTGTACGGAATCATCATGCTGGACCCGTTCGACGAAAACGCCGCCCAGCAGCTTCGAAAGTATATGGCTGTCGACGGCATACTGGGTTTCCGTCTCGGTGCAGTCTGTCCGTACGACCAGATGTGGAAAACGTTCGATCCGAGCGTGACGTGGCTCCGGGAGGCGATCGGTGCGACCGAGTTTTGGCAAGCCGCCAGCGATACCGGCGCAGTCGTGCAAATCCTATGCGATCACAGCCAGCTAGACCAGGCACTGGAACTCGTCGAGGCCTACCCCGATCTGACGTATCTCTTCGATCACTTCTGTCACGCCGGGCCAGATACCCCGACCGACACGGGTACCCTCGCGCGGCTTACCGACTTCGCCGAATACGACACCGTCGCGGTCAAGGTTTCGGAAATCCCCCACCGGTCTGAGACGGGATTCCCTTACGAGGATATGCACGACCACGTCCGGTGGTTTCTCGATCTGTTCGGTCGAGAACGCGTAATCTGGGGCTCCGATTATCCGAACATCAGTGACGTTGCCGAATACGCCGAGTCGCGGTTCTGGCTCGAACAGGTTAACTCGCTATCGGTACGGGACCGTGAGTGGCTGACTGACCGCGCTTTCCGCGGTCACGTCGGGTTCGATTGATGTCGTTCACCCGAGCGTCACCAAGCTAACCGCGCGCACAGACGAACGACGAGGAGGAATTCAATACCTCGGTTCGCTAGGCTGATGTGGACGCCAATAATTCGTGTGGACGAGGTCATCAGTACTGGCAGCGAGACTTAGTAGATACCGGTGAACTACCCTGCCCTACTCGCTCACGGCTGACGCCGTTCGCTCCGTGAGGCCGGGGCTTCCTGCTTCCACGACGCGCTTTGCAGACACCGAATGGGTTCCCGTAGCGAGCGCAGTCTCCACAGGCGTTCGAAAATCGCGTAGCGATTTTCGCAGCCCAGCAGAATCGCGCCGCGGTTCTGAGGACGTTGATTCGGAGTGAACCACTCCTACTTCCGTGATACCGCGAGAAAGAATGTTCAGCGCCGCGTTCGCGTCTCTGTCCGCTTCGAACCCGCACAACGGACACGAGTGTTCACGGACCCAGAGCGGTTTGTCGGTCGAAACACCACACTGCGAACACTCCTTGGTCGTTCCTCGCGGATCAACCGCTACAAAGTGCGTGCCTTTGCGTTCGCACTTGTATTCGAGCATCCGCAGGAACGTCCCCCACGCCGCAGACGCTCGGTTCCGGCTGTTAGATGGGAGTTCCATCAGCTCCTTCGCGTCAAGGTCTTCGACCGCGACGAGGTCGTATTCCCGAGCGTAGTATGCGGACAGTCGGTGAAGGAAGTCGCGGCGTTTTCGTTTCAAGTCGGCGTGACGCCGAGCAACGACGCACTGTTGCTTGCGGTAGTTCGCCGACCCGTGTTCTTTCCGCGAGAGCTTCCGTTGCTCGCGTTCAAGCCGCTCTCGTTCCTCGGAGAGATCGAGCGAGCCGACCGAGAAGCCGTCAGAATCGTGGGTGTACGACAGAATTCCCACGTCGATACCGACGCACTTCTCGGGATTCTCGGGCTTCGGTGGCGCGTCGTTCTCGGTTTCGATGCCGAGAACTGCGAACCACTCGCCCGTGGGTTCTCGTTTGACCGTGACTTGTTTGACCGTCGAATTGTCGGGGATCTCGCGGTGGAGTCGGATCGGCACGTCACCAATTTTGCTCAACCACAACTGGGTCCGACCGCTCGTATTCTTGAGCTTGAAGCCGGTCTGGTTGTAGGTGAGCGAACGGTATCCCGAGGACGTTTCCATTTCAACATGCCGACGGTACGTCCGTTGTCTTTCTGTGCTTTGAGCGTCGAAAGGTTGTCGTAGACGCGCTTGACAACCATCTGAAGGACTTTCGAGTGAACGCCTTTCAGGTCGCTCCACCACTTCTTGAGGTTGGGGAGTTGGCCCTGAAGGTCGTAGCGGGCCGGGATACCGTCGTCGGATTTGTTGAGTTCGTAGAGGCAGTGGTTGTACAGTTGCCGACACACGTCGATGTGGCGCAGAAGCTCGTCACGGACGGCTTCGGACGGCGTAAGTCGGTACTTGTAGTTGTACTGCATGGACTACTCGTCTGAATCGGGTTCGGAAACACGGGCGACTTTCACATCGGCACCTCGCCACCGTTGCGGGACGATGACATGGGCGCTATTTCCGGATGGTTTTGCGGTGCCATCGAGAACTTCGTGGCCGTCGATTTCGAACCGATCCATTACGAGTGTATAGACTATGGATAGACAAAAGTGTATCGGTACGTGGGTCTGTGGGCCTGCTACCGGACACGTTTGAGAACTGTGCGGGCGTCGCCAGAACGCGGAAGCGTTCTGGCTGCCAACCAGAAGCCGTAGGCTTCTAGTGACGTTGACGAGACGCTGCGCGTCTCGTTCGCACGCAAGAGCTTCGCTCTTGTGAACGCTGTATCCCCTCCCTACTCGCGCCTCCGGCGCTCGTTGAGGAAGGAGACTTAGCGCCTCGATTAGTTAAAGTCGACTTGTTCGACGTAGTAGGGATCGGAGGTGGCCAGTATCGTAGAGCCATCACCGCGAAGAAAACCAACTATTTCTGTACGCAGTATGCGTTCCTGTGTAGTCCGAATCGGTGCACCGTAGGTTGGCACATTATTCATAGTTGGATGAGTTTGATCGATAAATTCCATCGTTGAGTCGTTCCCTATCTACTTTGAGTATTACTTATACGCTTACTTCTGCAAGCAGAGCTAAGAATATGTCAAATTAACTTCAATAACGTTCGTGCTTCGTAGAACCATTCGCGGAAGTTTCTCTGTAAACCGTTCTTCGGGCATACGGCTCTTCGGTCCAGAAACGCTTATGGCCGCGATTGCTCGCCCTCCATCATTAGTAATTGGAGCGGCAACGCAGCGCATACCTTTCACGCGTTCTTCGTCATCATACGCGTAGCCACGGTCGCGTATCTCGTCGAGCTGGTTGTAAAGCTCCTTCCGGTTCGTAATCGTATTTTCTGTCACCTGGGGCAATCCACGACGATCGAGTATTTTGTCGACTTCTTCACGCGGACGGTTTGCCAAAATCGCTTTTCCGAGCGCCGTCGTTTGGAGCGAGACGCGCATCCCCGCGTGCGTATCGAGCCGGACCGCGTCAGGACCTCTTGCACGGTAAAGAAACACCCCAAGGCCATGCTCTTCGATCATAATGTTTGCGTGTTCCCCCGTTTCCTCTGCGATCGTGTTGATTTCGGGGCGAGCTATCTCGAATACCTTGTTACGAGATCGAGCGTGGCTCCCGAGCTGGAGGAATCGGGTACTCACGTAGTACTTACTGTCTTTTTTGATGAGATACTCCTCCTGTTCGAGCGTTCGGAGATGATCATGGATCGTGCTCGTCGGTTTTCCCAGACGTTGAGCGACTTCTGAGACTCCTGCTCCGTTGAGTTTGCGGAGTACTTCAATTATTTCTAACGACACTTTGGCCGCTTTCACTGGGGTATTCTTGGTCATAGCCCATCCAGTAACACACTCGATTAAAACTCTTCCGCCATCACCGGATAAACTGTTTGCGATGATCGAAAGGACACTATCTAGGTTAGCACCTCCGCTGGCCACTCCCGTTCCACACTTCAGCTACTCTTAAGAATGAGATTGAGGCAATTTCTGCCCTCACAAGAGATGCCTTTCACGGCAAGTCTCTCTCAAGTGATGAGACGACCTCCGAGGACGGTCCCGAGTTTCGCATGCTGGCCGGAGTGAGTAGCATTGCTGGGCCCGTCGGCTACTATCTCCTTCGTCAGCGCAGTTCTACCGCTGCGGACGAAGAGTGGTTATCCTTTCTGCCAGGTGAATCGTGATGTTGTGAAGCAGCATGTCCATCCCGACAGATAGAGGTGGTATTTCAACGCGAGCATCGATCCGTCTTGACCTCCTCCACGCCGTAAACGACGTGGAATCCCACCATGGGATTTCAGGCCGACTGATTCGACCCTAAGGTTTCAAGACGCATACTACCCAAGCGTCAATTGCTGGACCTCAGCATCGGCTTGGGAGCCTTGCGGGCCGGTCAAACGGTCCCCCGTCCCCAACCGAGTCATCGTCACCCGTGTGTTCTCTGAGGTGACTCTCTCCGTTGAGGTAGCGGTCTGCAATATTGAGTGCGGCGTTGACATCCGCTTGGTACTCGCGGACCCAACACTCTGGATTCGTGCATCGGAACGTGGCTTGAGCGGGGCGAGTTCCGCGTTCCCCGCAACAGTGGCATGACTTCGATGTGTACGCGGGATTCACCGTTTCGACGCGAATTCCCATCTCGGCGGCCTTGTAGCGGAGTTGTGCGTACATCTTCGCAAAGCCCCATCCGTGAAGCCGTCGGTTCATGAACGAACCGTAGTCTATGTTCTCGCGGATGTGGGTGAGGTCTTCGAGGACCAACACGGGGTTCTCGAATTGGGCGGCGTAGGCGACGACCTCCGACGTGACCGTGTGGAGTATATCATCTATCTGCCGCCACAGCGAATCCCCGTAGGACTCTGCGATACGTTCGCTTCCGCGTTTCTGAAGGCGTCGGGTCGCCGTGAAGTACGTCTCACGAAGTTGCCGGACCTGTTTGCCTTCATCGTTCCAGAGGTTGGGTGTAGTCGGGGAGCCGCACTCGTCACGGTGACACACCGTTACCAAAGAGGCTTCCCCGATGTCTACCCCAATCGGCGTTTCGGACGCCGAACTGGATGTACTTCGTTCCTCCACGTCCCGCGTAGCGACGACGTGCAAGTACCACTCACCGCCACGGTCGAACAACCGACACTCGCCCATCTTCGCGTCTCCCGCGTGTAACGCTTCCAGCCACGCCCGCTGTTCTGGGTTCGGTTGGGCGGGAAGCCACAGATGGTAGTCGTCGTGATGCGGGATTTTGACGTACCACCCGATGGCGTTCTGTGGCTTGTGATCGAGTCGAACCCCCTCGTTCGTGAACCGAACTGGGTGGTCGTCGTGAAGCTCCTTCGAATCGTAGCTTCCACCACACAGTTGTGGAACGTACTTCTTGAGGGCGTTCTTCGCGTAGCCGCTCAGGTTGTAATTGACCACCACATCGTTCGCCGCCGATTGAGTGGTACATTCCGCGCCGAAGGCGGCTTCGAGGGCTTGCTGGTGGGCCATTTTCGTCTCAGAAAGCTTCCGATGCTTGTGGGCGTTCGGCTCTACCAGTTTGAGTTCCAGCGTTTCGGTGACTTCCGTCATGCATCCGCCTTCTGCCGTTGGATGTATTTCTCGACTGTTTCGCTGGATACGTGACCCGTCGTCCCTGCGTAGTAGCCGCGTGCCCATCCGATTTTCTGGCCGTCGTGGTCGGCAAATCGGTGGTTGTATTTCCGCGAACTGATACCTTTGAACCAGTTGGCGAGAAGTGACGGGGAGTGTTTCGGCGGGCTACTGACGAACAGGTGGATGTGGTCGGATTGAACGATGAGGTCGATTATCTCTAAATCTCTCTCGTCGGCGATTTCGTGGAGAATTCGACGCACACGGTCAGCGACCTCGTTAACCAGTACCGAGTTGCAGTACTTCGGTAACCACACTATGTGGTAGTTGAGGTTGTAAGTCGCGTGCCGTGTGGTCTTCATCCGTATCCACACTATGGGTAGCGCGAACCTTGAAACTACCGAAGAGGGTGGGAAATCCGGCCTGTTGTAGCAAGTAGACCGGACGCACTATTCCTATCGCGCAACCCCCGCCTGAGGACGGGGTATGCTCTTGCGGTCTGTATCATACGGAGAATACGCGCAATAGTGAGCAACGACACGGACAGACAGTACGCCGCGTCCGAAACGAGCAAGCACAGACGTCGACGGCCGGAACACGACGATCGTCTCGATCGAGGCAACCGAGCGGACAGAAGTCTCCCCGTTTCCAGGTGTAGGATGTTTCGAATCGTTCGGATATCGTATGATGCGAATGAGACGAATAGGACGTGTTACACGGAACGCACGAATTGTGCGGAAAAGGCGAAGAGCGCACGAGGATAGAGGCATAGAAGCGGTGGACGGATCATTCAGTCGACACGGGCCATCCGAATGATCCGTTCTATACGAACCTACCGAACAAATCGCATGATACGCTTGATACGCAATATTCAGATCCTACAGTCTATTCGTGAGATACGACACACGCAGATCGTGCGAGAGGTACGCTTCGCTCGAATGGGGGATCGCTGGTCGCTTCGCGTCGTTCGAACGCCCTGGCTGACCCGGATGAGACGTCCGCGCGTATAGTTCAAAAAACGTGTGTCATCTCGAACGTTCGTATGAGACGAACGACACGGACCACGCACTCGATCGTCGCCCTCACCGACGGAATCGGCGCACGGCGACGATCGACGCCACAGGTAGCCCTGCGGGGTCACGGCGCGATCAGGGCGAACCGGATCGAGCGGGGACGGACCGACGGAGTGAAGTACCTCGGGGATAAGCCTCGAGGCTTCACCGTTTATGGTATGCACCGCACCCGCAGGCGAATTCAATTCCCCTCGGCCTTCCCCGAATGGGGTCGGCTGGAATCAACACCCGAACGCTCGGTGCGTCCGTGAGGGTCGGTCGCTCCACCACGACCCGATAGTGTCCGTCTCACCACGTCTCTGACGCGGGGTTTGAGAGACACCACATTTCCATAGTTTGCTCAGTCAGCATTGGATTAAGGTCTTTACCCCGTCTTTGAGGTTCTCTGACTGTATCAACTGCGTCGAACCAAGTGGTTATAAAAACTCTGTGTCGGCTTCACCCTCGGGGTCAAGCCCCGAGGCACTCGCCTTGCTTATCAGTAGATCCGATCGAACCCGCGTTCGAGCGATTCCGAAACCACCGGTGTCCGACGGTTTATTTGACGGAGCGAGCAAGGTTCGAGCATCGATGACAGGCGAGGATTCGGAGATTAACTATACCCAAAGGGCGCGCGACGCGCTCGGATTTTCCCGCTGGTGGCAGATCGCGGCGGCAGCCGCGATGATGGCCGCCGTCAGCCCCTACCAGTACGTCTGGTCGTCCATTCAGGAGCCGCTGGCCGCCGCGTTCGACGTCTCGCTCGCGGCGCTCGGGCTAGTGTTCTCGCTGCACGTCGTCTTCCAGTCGCTCTCGCAGTTTCCAGCCGGATGGTGGCGCGACCGAAACGGACCGCGGCGGGTGACGTTTCTGGCCGCTGCTCTCGCGGGCGGCGGCTACGTCGGTCTCGCGTACGCGACGGATCTCTGGCAGCTGTATGTCCTCTACTCCGTGGGCGCGGTTGGCGTCGGGATCATCTACACCGTCGCCGTCAACACCGCCTTGAAGTGGTTCCCGGATCGCGCGGGACTCACTACGGGCATCGGGACGATGGCCTTCGCTGCGGGGAGCGCCGTGTTCATCCCGTATGTGCAGGCGAACGCAACCGTCGAAGGATATCCGGCCGTTCTTCGAAACGTCGGCATCCTCATCCTCGGCGTTCTCGTGCTCGGTGCCGTCGTTCTCCGCGACCCCCCGAGTCGCTGGATCGAGCAGACTGATGGCAGAGCGACCCGAGAATCGGACGGAGGGGCCCGAGAGTTGGATCGAGGAAATCGAGGGGATCGGGGATCGGACGGAGGAGCCTGGGAATCGGTCGGCCGGCGTTCATTTACGTGGCGTGAGGTGATCCGAACGTGGCAGTTCTGGCTCCTCTACGCGATGTTCGTCGCTGTCAGCGGGGCGGATCTCCTCATCATCGCACAGATCGTCGGGTTTGCGGAGAGCGTCGGCTTCACCACGATCGTCGCGACCGTCACCGCGACCAGACTCCCTATCGCAAGCGGCGTCTCGTGGATCGTCGTCGGCGATGTCTCGGACCGGTTCAACAGAAAACACGTCATGGCCGCGTCGTTCCTCCTGGCGGGAGTATTTCGGATACTCATGGTCTACGTGGGCGTCGTGGGAACCGAACTGCTGTTTGTCGCGTCGGTGATCCTCGCCATGTTCTTCTCTTCGCCCCTCTACGTGTTGTTTCCCAGCATTCTGAGCGACTACTTCGGGCTCGAGCACTCCTCATCGAACTACGCGCTCCTGTACTCGGCGAAGATGTGCGGCGGGATTATCGGCGGAATCGGCGCGGGGTATGTCGTGCTCTCCTCTGGGTGGACGACGACGTTCGTCGCCGGAGGCGTGCTCGCCACCGCTGCGGGTGTCGCCGCGTTCGCGCTTCGGCCGCCGAAGCCGACCGTATCAAACTGAGGGAAAGCAGATTCGTTAGTCGGTTCTGGGGAAGTTCCGGTCGTACTCTGGGTCGCCTTCGCGTGGCTGGACGACGACCAACGAGTGCGGCGAAAGCCCCGCCAACCGAGCCGAGAGTCGGCCGAGTTCCTCGCGCCAACCGGCCTCGCCCTCGCGCGGCAAGCGAACGGTGACGAGGTCGTCCGCGGCGGATTCTTGCTCCAGTGTCGGCAGCAGATCGCCCCACGAGGCGACCGAGTCAAACTCCACCGGCAGATCCGACTCGACGAGGCCGAACAGCCGCTCATATTGGTGCGTCTTCCCCTCAACGACCAGTACCGTCAATTCGGACTCAACACACGCCGCGATACACCGCAAGTAACCGGTCGGCCATCTCGTCGACGCCGAGGCCGGTCACGACGGCGCGGCCGTTCGACCGCCCGTCGGACGCGAGCACCGACTCTAGCCCCGCGACGAGGTCGGCCTCCGAGTCGGCGACGACCGAGTTCTCCACTCCGGCGAGCACGTCGGGGACGAACCCAACCGACGTCGAAACCACCGGAACGTTGCACGCGGCCGCCTCGCGGACGACCATCGGCCCGCTCTCGCGCGTCGAGGTGACGAGCAGCGCGTCGCTCGCGTTCATGTAGTAGGGCATCTCCTCGTAGGCGACGCCGGAGACGGCCTTGAGTTCGACGTCGACGCCGCCGCCGTCACTACCGTCACCACCGTCGCCGCGGTCACTCTCACCATTGCCACGGTTGCCCCCTACCTCAGCATTGCTCCCAGCGCGGACGCCCTCGACGACGCGCGCCGCGAGGTCGTAGTTCTTCACCGCGCGGTCCGTCTCGTACGGGAACAGCACGATCCGTGCGTCGGGGTCCCAGCCGACCCGTTCGCGCGACGCCGCGCGGTCGATCGGGCGGAACAGGTCCGTGTCGACGCCGAAGGGGATGTAGTGGTGCGGCACCGGAAGTTCACGCGCGAGCGGCCGCGACGGGGCGATCACCGCGTCGCTTCGGCGGGCGGCGGCCACGGTCACCCGCCGCAACCACGCCGGACCCATCACGTCCGACCCCCAGAGGGTGAGCACGACCGGCCGCGTCGGCTGGGCGAGCGCCACCGGGCCAACCAGCCCGTAGTTCGCGTGGACGAGGTCGTACGATCCGAACCCCTCGTGCAGCACGTCGGCGTAGAAGCGCGCGTACTCGCGAGGCGAGCGGCCGCTCTCACCCTCTCCGGTCGGTCGCGGCACGGTCACGGTCGTACACTCGACGCCGCGGGCTTCGAGCGCCGTGACCTGCTGGGTGAAAAACGAGCGCGGCGATGTCGCGAGCTGAAGGACGCGGAACTCAGTCATCGCTCTCGGGCGTCGTCGGTTCGGGTGCGGCGTCCGACGGGTCCGCGGTCGACGGGTGCTCCGGCTTCGAGTCCGACGTCGGTACCGGTTCCGGTTCCTTCAGTTTCGGCGGCCAGCCCTCGCCGCGCAGCGCCGCGAGGACGACCTTCGTCGTGTCCCCCTTGTCGGCGAGCAGCAGTCGGCGTCGGGACTCCCACTCGTCGCCGTCGTCATCGTTGCCACCGTCGCTACCGTCGTCGCCCGCGTCGCCGTCGGAAGTCGAATCACCGTCGAGGATGGCGAGCGCGCGCTCTAGTGCGTTCCCGTGGCGGTAGGCCCCCTGGAAGTTGTACAGCAGGCCGTACTTCGCCTCGATCTCGTCGGTGTATCCCATCCGGAGGGAGTTCACGTACAGCGCCGGCGTGCCGAGGACGGCGCTCTCGACGGCCATCGTCGCCCCCTCGCCGACGAACAGGTCGGCGAAGGCGAGCACGTCGTGGATGCGATGCGGTTCGACCGTGACGCGCCGGTCCTCCAGATCGTCCGGGAGCGGAGCCTCGGAGGTGATGAGCACCCGCGCGCCCGTCGCTTCCAGCCGCTCAACCACGTCGCTGATGTCGTCGAACCCGCCCTGCCCGACGTCATGGGACGCTTCCCACGAGACTAGCCGGAGCACGACGAACCGCTCGTCGGGGTCGATGCCGCGGTCCGTCAGGGCGGACGGATCCGGTTCGAACCGGTTCGGGTGGAGGTACGCGAGCTCGTGGTAGCCGGGGTACCGAACCTGCTTCGGACCGACGTCGTCGGCGTAACACTCCGGCGTCCACACCTCGTCCGCGAAGGGGAACGTGATCCGATTCGCCGGGGCGTGCTCTGTGTCGGTGAAGACGACGCTGCGCGCACCGACCAGCGCCGCGACGTGGGCGACCGCCGTCCCGCCGATGGCGGCCACCACGTCCGGTCCGATCCGCCGAGCATGGCGAAGAAGGCGCGCCTCGTACAGGAGCTGCGAGCGGGCCATCCCGGCAATGCCACCGCCCTGCCCGCCGACGAGCACTTCGTGATCGATATCGTACGCGCGGAGGAGGTCGACCGCGACCTCCTTGTCGCGGGCGAACACGTGCACGTCGTGACCATCGTCCTCCAGTTCGGCGATCGCGTGTTTGAAGAAGTGGACGTGCGCCGGATGCTGAATCGTGATTACGTAGTCCATGTTGGGTGTCCCAGTTTCATACGCTCGAAGGGCTTCGAGGGCCGTCCGCTCACGGCGTTTCGAGGTCGTCCGCTCACAGTCGCTCGTAGGCGAAGCCCGCCGAGACGGCCTCGTCTTCATTCAGCGCGCCCAGCACGTCGACCAACACCGGATCGTCGTTCAGCGCCGCCGCCATCATCTCGACGTCGAGGTCGGCGAACTCGTCGTGCGGCGTCGCCAGTACCACGCCGTCGAAGCCGGACAGCGACAGCTCCGCTTGCACCTCGATACCGAAATACTCGCGCATCGCGTCATCGTCCGCGTGGGGGTCGTGGCCGACGACCTCCACGTCGTACTCCGCGAGCGCGTTGACGACACCCTTCACCTCGGAGGTTCGGATGTCGCCGACGTTCGGCTTGTAGGCGAGCCCGAGCACGAGCAGCCGGGAGTTCCTGAGGACTTTCCCCTGTCGATTGAGCGCCTTCAGCGTCAGCTCCGCGGCGTGCTTGGGCATGTACTCATTGATCTCGCGGCTCTGGAGGATGAGCTTCGGCTGGTACCCCGCCCGCTCCGCCCCGTGGGCGAGGTACAGCGGGTCGACGGGGATGCAGTGGCCGCCGACGAGACCAGGGTGGTACGTGTGGAAGTTCCACTTCGTACCCGCGGCCTCGATGATCTCCTTCGTGTCGAGGTCGAGGCGGTCGCAGATAATCGACAGTTCGTTCATCAGCGCGATGTTGATGTCGCGCTGGACGTTCTCCGTCACCTTTGCCGCCTCCGCCGTCTCGATGTTCGGCGCGCGGTAGACGCCGGCGTCGACGATCGACTCGTACAGCGCCGCAAGGTCCGCGAGCACCTCGTCGTCCGAGCCGCTCACGATCTTCACCACTTCCTGGAGGGTCCTATCCGTTCCCGGTGCGAGGCGCTCGGGCGAGTAGCCGAGAAACAGGTCCTCGCCGACGGTCAGCCCGGACTCCGCTTCGAGTATCGGGCCCATCACGTCGCGCGTGACGCCGGGGTAGACCGTTGATTCGAGCACGACCGTCGTGTCCGGCGAGACGTGCTCGCCGACGGTTCGGGCCGCCCCCTCGATGAACGCGAGGTTTGGGTTCTTCATCTCGTCGACCGGCGTCGGAACCGTGAGGATGACGTAGTCGGCCTCGGCGATCCGTGCCGCGTCGGTCGTGAAGTCGACCCCGCTCTCCGCGACGGCGTCGTCGCCGAGGTCGCCGGTGGTGTCGGTGCCGCCCGACAGCGTCACGATCTTGTTCTCGTCGATGTCGTAGCCGAGGACCTCGTGGCCCGCGTCGGCGAACGCAACGGACAGAGGGAGTCCGACGTACCCCTGACCGACGACGCAGATGTGGGCGGTCTTGGCGCACGTCTCGGACTCGGTTCGCTTCGCGCTCGCTTCAGACATTGATGCCGATCCCCCTGTAGTGAATCGCGTCGTGGTCGCGGAGCGCCCGGAGTGCCTGCCGACCGTCGACGACGACGAGCTTTCGATCCCCATTGGGAGCGAACGCGGGAAGATCGAGGTCGGTGAACGCCTCCTGCGGCGTCACGAGCACTACCGCGTCGTACGCGTCGTCCAGCTCGTCCAGCTCGGCGAGCGTCGCACCCGCCTCCTCGAACGGCTCTCGGTGCGTGTTCACCGGATCGACAGCCGTCACGCGGACGCCCTCGTCTGTCAGTCGTTCGATGAGTGGCAACGAGGGGGTCGCTCGGATCTCGTCGACGCCGGGGCGGTACGTCAGGCCCAGCACCAGCACGTCCGCGTCGGCGGGATCGACGCCTTCGGCCCGGAGGCCGTCGAGCGCGTGCTCGGCCGTGTAGACGGGCATCTCGTCGTTCGTCGCCCGAGCGGCGGCCATCACGGGCGTCTCGGTCTCGAACGCCTTCATGACGAACTGCGGGTAGTAGGGGATGCAATGGCCACCGACGCCCGCGCCGGGCGTGTGGATGTTACAGAACGGCTGGGTGTTCGCCGCGTCGATCGCCTCGGTCACATCGATTCCCATCTCAGCGGCGTGTTTCGCGAGTTCATTCGCGAGGCCGATGTTCACGTCGCGGTAGATCCCCTCGAACACCTTCACCGCCTCCGCGGTCGTCGCGTCCGACACCGCCAGGATCTCGTTGTCGTTGATCTGCTCGTAGACGAGTGCCGCAACGCGCGTGCTCTCCGCGTCTGCGCCGCCGACGATCTTCGGGTACGCGCCGCGGATGTCCTCCAGCGCGCGGCCACTCGACGTTCGCTCCGGACAGAACGCCAGCCCGAACTCGCCGAGTTCGAGGCCGGATTCGCGCTCCAGGAGGGGGAGCAAGCGGTCGACGCAGCTACGCGGCGGGAGCGTCGACTCCGCGACGACCATGTCGCCCGGGGCGAGCCCGGCCGCGACGTCCCGCATGACCGACTCGATCACGGAGAGGTCGGGCGCGCCGTCGGCGTCGACGAGTGTCGGGACGATGCCGACGTGGATCCGCGCCTCGCGCGCAGCCGCGACGGTGTCCGCCGTCGCCCGGAGGGCGTCCGCCGAGACGAGGTCGCGGACCAGCTCGTTGAGGCCGGGTTCGCCCGCGATGTGGCTCCGCCCGGCGTTGATCGACTTGACAACCGACTCGTCGACGTCCGCGCCGACGACGTTGCGGGTCGCGTCGGCGTACACCGCCGCGAGCGGGAGTCCCATCTTGCCGAGTCCGTAGACGGCGACCGGGACCTCCCCGCTCGTGAGCGCGTCTCGTTGTTCGTCGGTCGATGCGTCGCTGCCGTATAGTGCCGTGGTTTCGTGTATCCGTGCGCTGCTCATCTAATCACCGAGGTGGAAGCCCCGTCGTTAACGGCGGGCGAGGACGTCACGCGAGTGTGTTCTCCGTGGCGAGTTCGTCCGGGAGCGGTTCGTGTGTCGCCGGCGCGCCGACCGCGAGCGTCTCCGGCGGGACGTCCTTCGTCACGATCGCGCCGGCGGCGACGAACGCCCCCTCGCCGATCGTGACGCCCGGGAGGATCGTCGCGTTCGCCCCGACGGAGACGCCGTCTTCGATCGTCGGCCCCTGCATCTCGACGTCACGTCGGACCGGGAAGGGGTCGTTCGTCAGCGTCGCCTTCGGTCCGAGGAAGACGTTGCTCCCGATCGTCGTATGCGTCGGGACGTACACGCCGGTCTGCATGCTGACGTGCGAGCCGACGGTCGTCGTCCCGTCGATGACGGCGTCGGTCCCCACGACGACGTTGTCGCCGATCGTCGTATCCTCCCGGACCAGTGCGTTGTGCCCGGTGGTGAAGTCGTCGCCGATCTGGACGCCGGCATAGACGATCGTTCCCTGCCGGATCCGCGCCCTGTCGCCCAGCTCGGTCGGCGGGGCGTCCTCCCGATGACGGTAGCCCACCGTCGCGCCGTCATCTATTTCGCAGTCGGTTCCGGCGTGGTACCGACCCATGCGCTACGCCTCCACGCGCCCTGTTGTCCTCGCATCCGCGTCGCCTTCCGAACCGTCTTCGGCGTCGGTTTCGGTGACCGAATCGCCTCTTCGACTGACGGCGAAGCCGATCGCCATCAGACCGAGGGTGAGAAGACAGACCGCGACGAGGAGTTTGGTTTTCCCGTTCATGGATGAATCACTGCGGGTATCCGCGGTTTCAGGCTGAACGCTGTGCAGGAGGAGGCTTTATTATAGGCGGGATAAACGCCGTTTTAGGCGACTATTAGGGTTCTTGCGGTAGTTCCTTCGGCCGATTCGCGAGCCGCGGCCAGGGCGATTTCAGTCTGCGGCGTCGACCGACGCGGTTCCAGCCGTTGCACCGATAACGACGTCTCCGTCGTCCACCGCGCTCCCCTCGTTCGCCAGCTCGCCCGAGAGGTGGCCGGCTTTCCGCATGACGGCCGCGTCCGCGGGATGAATGGGTTTCGAAGCGAGAACACGTTCGACTTTCTCCCGTTCCGCTTCGGGTGGAGGTGTTGCTCGCGTACCTGCTCGACGAACCCAGGGTCGACGTCGCCGAGTCGTGGTTCACACGGATCGACCGCAGGTACGTGAGCTACGTGACCCTCACGGAGGTAACGTACGTCGGGTACAGACACGCCCGAGTGACGACCGTAGACGACTTCGTCCGACGGCTCCGGGAGTACGGGATACGGCCGGTCGACTGCGCCGAGGTGTGGCACGACACCGCGTTTTTCAAAGGTGAGTACTCCGTCACATTGGGGACGCGTTCGCCCTGGCAACCGCGCTCGAAACGCAGGCGGCGCTTCTTGTCGGGGCGGACGACGATTTCGAAGGGATAGAATACATTCGAACCGTGCGGATTCGAACCGATCTAGCGTGATTCTATCTGCCGCCAGCGCCCACGCCGACTTCAACGCGGCGTAGCCGCTGTTTCGCCGGTACGCCGCGCTCTCGTTCGTGGACGCGAAGATCGCTGCGTCCGCGCGCCGGGAGAGCATCGAGTCCCTCCACTCGTTCGACGCCGTGGAGGGACTCGACTGCCTCAACGCGGTCGACGATCCGTTCAGGTGATCTTGCCCACGAAACGTCGGAGTCCCTCCGCGTCAAGCACCCCATCGAACAGCCAGTAGCCGTAGATCTCGCCGGGCCAGCGGCGTCCCCCCACCATCGCGTCGCCGAGGACGGCGTACCCGGCGGTGATGCCGGGACCGTTGATCCCCGACGCGGATCCGAGGTCGGTCCCGTCCGCGTACGCCCGGTACTCGTCACCGCCGCGGACGAGCGCGAGCCACGTCGTCCGTGATGGATTCCCACCCTCGGTCGTCTCTTTCCGCGGTCCGTCGCTCACCGTCACCCGCCACGACGAGCCGGCGGCCTCGACGACGAGGCCGCGGTCGCTCGCGAGCTTCCCGTAGTCGAGCGCGGTCGCCTCGGGTGCGCCGTCTGCCGAGACCGCGAGGAGGAGAGAGAACGTGTCCGCGCGGAACAGGTCGGCGAAGTCATGCGGCATGACGATTCGGTCCCCGTCGGAGGGAAACGCCCGCCCCACCCCGAACGTCGTCGAGTCGACCATTCGGGTGCCGCGAGCCATCGCGTGTCGTCCGTTCCCGGAGCGGTCGTACACCGTCCCCCCGGCAACGTGGTCGAAGTCGTACCACACGGCGACGCCGTGCATTCGAACGAGCGCCTCAGACGCTAGTTTCGGAGACGTCGCCGGCGCGTCGAAGATGCCGATGGCGTACTCGCCGGACGCGCGCGTCCCGTCGACCGCGCAGCGCCACCCCTCTTCGGGCCCGAGGTACCACGGATCGAACGTATGCATCGAGGTCTCGTTCCACCCGGTGCCGAACTCGGCGGCGACGGGCGACGCCGGAAGCTCCTCGTCGGCGTACGTCTCTGGCGTGAGTTCGGTCACCCGGTAGGCGCGGACCTTGTCGCCGTACTGGTCGCGGAGGTCCTGAAAGAAAACGAAGACCCCGTCGTCGGTGACGATCGGAGGACCGCCCTGTCGGGCCGCGGTGATCCGATCGGCGACGACGGGATTCTCCGCGTGCGGCGTCCAGTCGGTCGCCTCCAGTTCGTCGCTGTAGTACACCATCACCTCGTCGTTGCCGCGGTCAGTCACGAGCCACCAGCGCCCCTCGTAGCGGAAGAACGCGGGGTCGTGCGAGTAGTAATCGACCTCGATCGCGTTGCCGACGTGCTCCCATGCCGCCGGGACGTCGGTCGCCTTCCACAGTTCGACCCGCCGCCCCGTCGGCGGGCACATGTAGTACTCGCCCTCCCACCTCCAGACCAGCGGGAACGACGTGTGGTGGTTTTTTGCAGGACGATTCCCTCGTACGTCCAGTCGAGTCCGTCGTCGCTCGTCGCGTGGCCGATCGCCGCGTCGGGATCCCGATCCTCGTTGACGATCTCGAAGAACATGTGCCACTCGTCCCCCTCGACGAACATGAACGGGTCTGCGACATAGTCGACGTCACCGAAGTCCGTCACGTCGGAAGCGATGAGGACGGCCTCGACGGCGTCCGGGGCGGGCCCCGCCGCAAACGGCCCCGCTTCGAATTCGCCGTCCGCGTAGGGGTACGTCGGAATCGTCGCTCCCGTGTGCTCGAACGCCCGATCCGACGTCTTCGGTCCCGGCGTCGACGAGTTCACTGGCGCGTCCTCCCGCGAAATCGGTCCCATCGAACACCCGGCCATCGTCGTCAGCAGGCCGCAGAGGAGGGCCCGTCGGTTACACAGCATACGAAACGCATCAATGAACTGAGTGTTGGCTAATCATGAATTACCGAACAGAAGATAGTATCTAACTTCGTGTTAGACCCCGATTACCGCGCTCTAAAGCCACCTTTCGTCAGTATTGGTTTTAAAAATATCTGAGATGATATAATTGGGGTCGGGAGTAGAGGACGCAGAACGGAAGCCCTCGGAGCGAGGGAGCGATCGCGGTTTCGGGTGATCGTTCGGGAGCGGCGGCGAGAGCGCGACGTCAATCGTGGGAAGACGCCGATTCCGGGGAGACCTTCCGACGACAGTCAGCCACATCGTCGGCTGAGAGGACGAGTTCGTCGAGCCGCCGCGTCATCTCAAGCGCCCGGAGACCGTCCTCGCCGGACACGACGGGGTCCGAGCCGGTTCGAATCGCCTCAACGAACGAGGCAAGCTCTTTTTTCAACGGTTCACCGCGGTCGACCATCAGCTGTTCGACGACGCTCTCGTGGCGGTAGCGGACGTCGCCGTTGTCCTTGACGTACTCAGGCACCGACTGGCGGTGGATCTCGATGGTCTGGCCGATGTAGTCTACCTTTACGCGGGAGTCGGCCGCCGAGATCGTGAGCTTCCGAACCTTCTCTTGAGTCACCCGACTGGCCGTGAGTTCGGCGACCACGCCCGAGCCGAACCGGAGGTTCGCGGCGGCGTAGCTGCCGCCGCGTGCACCGACGGCGCTGACGTCCGTTACCTCGTCGCCGACGATGGCGAGCACGATGTCGACGTCGTGGATCATAAGATCCATGACGGCCGTGTCGTCGATCTCGCGCTCCAGCGGCGGGCCGAGTCGCTCGGCCGTGATCGCGATGATGTCGAGGTCGTCGACGAGCTCCATGAGCGTCACCACAGCCGGGTTGAAACGCTCGACGTGACCGACCTGGAGGGTCACGTCGCGTTCGTTCGCGAACTCGATGAGCGTTTGGCCGTCCTTGGGGTCCTCAACGAACGGCTTCTCGACGAGCACGTGCACGCCCGCGTCGATGCACTCGCGCGCCGCGTCGTAGTGGTACTGGGTGGGAACGGCGATCGACACGAGATCGATCCGATCGAGCAGGTCGTCGAGCTCGTACGCCTCCGTGCCGTACTCGGTGGCTATCTCTTCGGCTCGCGCCGGGTCGGCGTCGTAGACGCCTTCGAGCGCCACGCCGGGGAGGTCCCGATAGACCCGGACGTGGTTCTGGCCCATGCTGCCGACGCCGATGACGCCTGCGCGGAGGGGTTCGCACTCAGACACGGCGCACCTCCGTCGCGGTAGGGTCCGTCTTGACCGGCTCGATGAGCGCATCCGCTAGCGCGCCGGCGACGGTTTCGAGATCCTCCTCGGAGAGGTTGGGATGGACAGGGAGCGAAAGCACCTGCCCCGCGAGCATCTCGCTGGCCGGCATCGGCGGGCCGTCGTACCATTCGAACGCGTTGAGGCGGTGGATGGGCGTCGGGTAGTACACCGCGCTCCCCACCCCGCGTTCATTGAGTGCCTTCCGAAGCGCGTCGCGGTTGCCGCACCGGATCGTGTACTGGTGGTAGGCGTGGTCGCGACCCTCTGGGACCACGGGCGTGATTGCCGGCGTGTCGGAGAGATGTTCCGTCAGGAAGGTGGCGTTCGATCGGCGGGCTTCCACGAACTCGTCGAGGCGATCGAGCTGGCCGAGTCCGATCGCGGCGGCGAGGTTCGTCATGCGAAAGTTGTGTCCGTGCTCGACGTGGACGTACGCGCCGTCACCGCGTCCGTGGTTGACGAAGCGGGCGGCTGCCGCCGCGATCTCCTCGTCATCCGTGGTGATCATGCCGCCCTCGCCCGTCGTCATGTTCTTCGTCGGGTAGAAGGAAAAGCAGGCCGCGTTGCCGAGCGAGCCAGCGGGACGCCCGCGGTGGGTCGCGCCGTGGGCCTGCGCGGCGTCCTCTATGAGAACCGTGTCGTGTTCGTCAGCGATCTCCCGGAGGCGGTCCATCTCGGCCGGCAGCCCGTACAGATGGACGGGCATGATGGCGTCGACGTCGCCGTCGCGAGCACGAATGGTCTCTTCGACGGCGCTGGGATCGAGGTTGTACGTCTCCGGGTTGACGTCGGCGAACGCGGGCGTCGCGCCGGAAAAGAGGATCGCGTTCGCAGTCGCGACGAACGAGAAGGGGGCCGTCACGACCGTGTCGTCCTCCCCAACGCCGGCTGCGACGAGCGCGGCGTGCAGCGCAGTCGTTCCGTTCGACGTTGCGACCGCGTAGTCCGTCCCGCAGTAGTCGGCGAAGCGCTCTTCGAATGTTCGAACGACGTCGCCGTCGGCGAGCATGCCCGATTCGAGCACGTCGACGACACCCTTGAGCTCGGCATCGCCGATGTCGGGAGCAGCGATGGGAACGCTCATGCTCCCCTCACTGTCCGTCCGTCTCCTCGCCGCTTCCCTCCCGTCCCGGTCGTCGGTGCAGCGCCGCGCCGCCTCGCTAACGTGCGTCGCCGGCGGGGCGGGAGTGCGCCCGATTGACCCAGTCGTTGCATCAACTAGATCCCGCGACCTCCGACCGCTTTATTATCGGCTCGCTAAGCGGGCGAGTCGCGGCGAGCATTGGCTATGTAGTCGCGCGAATCTACGTATTCAATCGCACGAACGCACGTCCCGCGCGATGTACGCATCCGCATCCAACAGGGATCGCAATTAGGATCAGTCTAGGCGGGCCGATCGTACGTTCGCACGCTAAACAGTCTGGAGGGTTTTTATCCGCCGCACCGGAATTACCGGTTGATGACAGCCGTGCACAGGTGGGTCGGGGACCTCGTACTGGTCGCGTTCGCGACGTTCGCAGCGACCGGCGCGGTGTTCGTCCTCGGCCTCGGCGGTCCGCTCAGGATCGCGTTGCTTTTGCCGATGATGCTATTCATCCCGGGATACGCACTCGTCGCAGTTCTTTTTCCCGAACGGCGTTCCTCGTCGAGGGCGCTGCGCTCGCTCGACAGGGCTCGCGTGATCGGCCCGCGGGGGCGAGAGTACTTCCAGATCGGGACCGCAGAGCGGCTCGTCCTCTCGGTCGCGCTAACGCTCGCGATCATTCCGCTCGCGCTTTTCGGCCTGAACTTCTCGCCGTTCGCCCTCCTCGCCGAGCCGCTGTTGCTCGTTCTCACGGGCTTTACGCTGATCTGTCTCGCGCTCGCAGGCCTGCGGCGGGCGTTCGTCGATCCGAAGGACAGGTACGACGCGTTCGACGAACTCGGAGTGAGTACCGAAGGTGTGTTTGGCGGCGGCGGCGTCTACAGCCTCGCGCTCGTCGGGAGTCTCCTCGTCCTCGCGGCGACCGGCGCGTACGCCGGCGTCGCACCCGTCGACAGTGATCCGTTCACCGAGTACTACCTCGTCACCGAAAACGACGGGGAATTCACGAGCGAGAACGTTAATGGGACGATCCGCGACGGCGGGACGGTGCACGTCGCCATCGGCAACCAAGAGGGCGAAGATCTGACGTACACGACGGTCGTTCAACTCGAAACCGTCGGCGATAACGGCGACGTTTCGCAGGCGGAGGAGCTCGATCGCTTCAGCACCGACGTCAACGCTGGCGAGACCAAGCGAGTTCCCTACAACGTTTCGGCGTCGTCCGACGGCGAACGGACCAGAATCGCGTTCCTCCTCTTCGAGGGCGAACCCGACGGCGAGGCCGATCGCGACGCCGCGTATCGGACCACGCACGTCTGGCTCTCCCCGCCGGAGGACCGGGCGTAATGTGGCCGTGGGGCCACGCCGCCTTCGGATACGTTCTCTACTCGCTCGGATGCCGGGCCATCGCCCGCCGGCCGCCGACGGGGGCGGCGGTGCTCGCGCTGCTCTTCGCGACGCAGCTCCCGGACCTCGTTGACAAACCGCTCGCGTGGGGACTCGGCTGGTTCCCGCAGGGTTACGCGGTCGCGCACTCAGTACTCGTCGCTATCCCGGTCGGGTTCTTTGTGATCGGTCTTGGGGCGCGTTTCCGGCGAATCGACGTTGGTATCGGCTTCGCCGTCGGTTACTGGTCGCACCTCGCAGGCGACGTGCTTTCGCCGGTTCTGCGGGGCGACGCGCCCTCGTTCGAACGGGTGCTCTGGCCGCTGATTACGCTTCCGAGCTATGATTCGGAATACACCCTGCTCGAGCGAGTCAACTATTACCTCTCGGGATTTCTCGAATCCCTCTCCGCGTCCGAGCAGGCCGGCGTGCTACTCGTGTACTTCGGACCGTTCGCCGCGGCGTTCGTCCTCTGGCTCGTCGATGGCGCCCCCGGAGTCGGAACGGTGCGCCGAACCGTTAGGAAACTAATATGATATCATGGTTGTTTTTCAGGAGATAAATATGATTTGAGCGACCCGCTCAGTTATATTTATAGAATATGAGATTTGTGCTCTTTCGTTAGTATAGATTAAAATAGCTTTACAAGATAATTGGGATCTCAAAACAGAATTCAATCCATCCCATACTCGGCCATCGTTCCTTCCTCGGTGCGGTGGACACAGCCGTCGGTGCGGGAGAATTCACCAGGCAAACACAAGCGGCCGACGGATACGAGCGAGTCACCGAATCGTCCGCGAGAGCCGCGACGAGGACGCACAGTGACCGAAACTTCGGACGCAAACGACAACTCGGGTGACGGTGGGACTCGATGCGTCGGCCGCGTGCCGCATCGTCGTCCGAGCGGCCTCAGAATGCTACCTACCGCGTCGACGCCGCCTGCCTCGCTCCTACGCCACCTAACGCGACCCGCCGGTAGAGTTCGGAGAACTTTCCGATCACCGTCTCCGGAGCGAAGTTCTCCAGCTGAGCGGGCACCGCGTCAAGGTACGCCTTGTAATCGGCGACGAGCTGGTCGAAGGCGTCGGCGAGCGCGCGCTCGTCGCCCGCCGCGAACAGTTCGCCCGCGCCGCCGACGATGTAGTCCATGCTGCCCACGTCGGAGACGAGGATCGGCGTCCGGGTCGACAGCGCTTCGAGGACGACGCGGCCGAACGGCTCGTCGATGAGCCCCGGGTAAACGAACGCGTCCGCCGAGCCGTATATTTCTGGGAGGTTGCCGTGATTGACGTAGCCGAGCCACTCGACGTGCTCGTCCGCGCCGACCTCGCGGGCGAGCCGCCGCAGACGATCGCCGTACGGCCCTGCGCCCGCAACCTGCAGGCGTACGTCGTGGCCGCGCTTGACGATGTGCGGTAGCGCCCGCACGAGGACGTGAACACCCTTTATGTCCTGCAGCGCGCCGACGTACAGCAGCGTGAACGGCCCGTCGTCGCGCCGGTCCGATCCGTCGCGCCCGGCTCCGTCACCCGCGCCGGTCGGGCCATCTACGTCGACCGATCCGCTCACGCCGACCGACCGTTCGAACGTCCGTCGAAACGCCTCGTCGTAGAAATGCGGGATGACCGTGATCCGGTCGCCGGGAAACCCGAGCGCGTCGTAGTCTGCCTTCATGTGCGGCGAGAGCGCGTGGTATGCGTCGATCTGGTCGGCGTAGGCCATCGATTTCCGCACGAGGTCGATCTTGCCGAGCGACGAGTATGCGCTGCGAAGCTCGCGTTCGAGCCCTTGCCGGCGCGTCAGCCCGGTTGCGGTGACGCAGCCCGCGCACTTGGCCGGTGATGGACCGGTACACTTGCATTTTCCATGGTACATCATATCGCCCTTCGGACACACCGGAACGTAGGAATTCAGCGTCGAGAGGGTTGGCACGTCGAGTTCCGCGAGCACCGGCACGAACGCCGACGAGTACGAGTGGACGAGATCGTGGCGCTCCATCGCGTCGAGTTCCCCTCTGAGCGCCCGGTGTTTCGCAACGATCGGGTGTGGAAGCTTCGGCAGGTCGTCGTGGAGCACGTACTCAACGCGGTCCTTGGCTGGCAGGTCGGCATCGGCGGCGTCCATCTGACTCGACACGTACACGGTCAGGTCGTGGTGGTGCGAGAGACGCTCGACGAGCAGTGTCGACGTTCGGACGGCACCCGTCCCCGCCGCGCCGGGACACTCGGCCGGCACGAACCCGACGTCGAGGCGCTCCGTCACACCGATCCCCTCTTGCACTGCCACGTCGGCTCCCTTTCGACCCGCTGCACCGGTACCTCGCCGGCCCATGGGTTCGTCGTCCCGTCGTTCCGCGCGATCATACAACCGGAATCACCCCCAGAGAGCATTATTATGTGCCGGTTAGCAGATTCTATGAGGCCAAAACCCCAGGCCTCAGGGTGAGCATCAAAATTCAGATGATATTTACTAGCTAGACAGTACCCTTAAACTAAACGATCTTCTTTTATGTATTATCGTGGATTCTATACATTCCGTTGCGGATCGGCGCAGATCGACACATGTTGACATCCGTCGGGAGCGTCGTTCACACGGACGGGACGGCCGCACAGGATTCTATGGGGTCCATATGTCCGTCGAGCCCCGCTTAGGTAGTGTATTATAAAGCGGATGTGGGAAAGAGCGGTCAGTACGACCGACAGTCGGGTCGTGTGACTGACCCGACGACGATCAACGATGTACAAGGACAACACGATCGGGGTCGTCGTTCCAGCGTACAACGAGGAGGGCTATGTCGGGAGGGTCATCGACACAATGCCTAACCTCGTCGACCGCGTGTACGTTATCGACGACGGCTCAACGGACGGCACGTGGCGGGAGATTCAACGACACGCCGAGGCGTACAACGGGTCGAACCCCCCAGAAACGCCCGCGTACGAAGCGAGGATCGTCCCGCTGCAACACGAGGAGAACCGCGGCGTCGGCGGCGCGCTCAAGACGGGCTATCAGCGCGCGCTTGACGACGGAATCGACGTGACGGCCGTGATGGGCGGCGACGGACAGATGGACCCGGAGGTCCTCACGAAATTCCTCGACCCCGTCGTCGATGGGACGGCCGACTACGCCAAGGGGAACCGCTTCATGCGCAGCGAGGACCTCGACGCGATGCCGCGGTTCCGACTCGTCGGCAATGCGCTCCTGTCGCTCCTGACGAAAATCGCGAGCGGCTACTGGAAGATCGCCGACCCGCAGAACGGGTATACGGCAATCTCGCGGGAGTCGCTCGAACGGATCGACATCGAGGATATGTACGAGTACTACGGGTACTGCAACGACCTCCTCGTGAAGCTCAACGCCGAGAACTTGCGAGTGGCCGACGTCGCTCACTCGGCCGACACGGTGTACGATGAGACGGACTGGAAGAGCCACATCAAGTACGACGAGTATATCCCGAAGGTGTCGGCGATGCTGCTCCGGAACTTCCTCTGGCGGTTGAATCGGAAGTACCTTGTGCGCGACTTCCACCCGCTGGCGCTTCTGTACTACTTCGGTGCGGGCGTCTCCGCGCTGAGCCTCGCCGGTATCGTCGGCACGCTCCGCAAGCGCCACGAGGCGACCGGAAGCTGGCTGCTGTCGCTGTTCCTCGGCGTTTCGCTCCTCCTGTTCGCGATGGTCTTCGACATGGAAGAAAACCGTGACAAGGAGGTGCAGGTCGACCCTGAACTGGCCGACGACACGGCGACGGACGCGCTTCGAACGACCGACGAGCGTCAACCGGAAGGTCTCGCGACGGCCGACGATGACTGAGACGATTCGAAGACGACCGCGCCCGAGCGAGGCCGGCCGCTGGGCACGAGAACGACGCACGAACCGACGACCGTTGACCGACGACCGCTGACCGAAGCTATCCAATGAATCCCAGGACGACCAAAAAGAACACGCTCATCGGGATGCTCCGGGAGGGTCGGCTAGACGTGATCGGTGCCGCCCTCGTGCTCCTGATCGGGCTCGCCACCCTCCCGCTTCAGCTGATCCTCACGCAGGTGTACATCCAGACGCTGCCGCTGGTGCTCACCGCCTCGTCGCTTTTGTACCTCATCGCGGTTCGACACGAGCAGGAGCGGGCCATCACCACCATCTCGCCGAACGTCGCAAAGGCGCTCCCGGCGATCACCATCCTCTGTATGGCCCTGCTCGTGGTGCTCGGAATCGTCCAGGGAGACCGGACGCTCCTGTTCTATGACGTCGCCGCGGCGACGACGATGCTCCTGCTCGCGCAGATCCTGTTCACCGGCGAGCGGGAGTTTTCACCGGTTCTTCTCCTGCTGCAGATCATCCTCCTCGGGCTCGTGATCCGCTTCGCGGCGCTATTTACCACCCCGGGGTACATCGGCATCGACGTCTGGTCGCACACACCGACGTGGTCGGCACAGATCCTCGAAGCGGGATCACTCGAACCGATCTCGAACGACAAGTACTACGCGTCGCCGCTGTATCACCTCCTCGTCGTCGGCGCGAGCCTGCTTCTCGACCTGCCGATACGGGAGGCGCTGTACCTCACGCTAGGGGTCGCGATGCCGCTTTCGGTGCTCTTCGTCTACGCCACCGCGCGCTACTTCGTCGGCGTCCGCTGGGCCGTCTTCGCGACGGCCGTCTTCACCGTTTCGAGCCACGTCATCGAGTGGGGCATCCACCTCATCCCAACGAGCCTCGGGTTGATCTTCTTCCTCGCGATCCTCTACACCCTGACTCGGGTGTTGCACCTCGATTACCGCTTCCGCGACTTCGCGCTGGTCGTCCTCTTCAGCGTCGCGACCATCCTCACCCACCAAGTGTCGGCGTTCATCATGCTCGCGTTCACCGGAGCCGGACTGCTCGCGCAGTTCGTGCTGAGCATCGGGCTGTTTAACCCCCGAATGTCGAATCCCCTCAAATTCGACTCGCAGGACACGGTGAATCTCTCGGGACTGCTAGCGTTCGACCTCGGGTTGATCACTTTTATGTGGTCTCTAACCCCGTACCAGGGCGACACGTTCCTCATGACAATCTTCAGCTATCTCCAGACGACGATCGTCGAGAGCGGCGGCCTCGGCAGTGGCGTCGGTCAAGAGGCGCCAAGCGGCGGAATCGGCGCTCAGCCCACGTTCATGGACCAGTTCGTGGAGTACCTCGACGTGACGGGCTTTCTACTCCTGTTGCTTCTCACGATCGTGGGAAGCGTCTACATCCTCCGGCGGGAGAACGCCTCTCACGCGACATTTACGGGGGTCGTCGCGACCGTCGTGATGCTCGTGTTCGTCTTCGGGTTCCCAATGTTCGGCATCGAGACGTTCGTCCCCGGGCGGTGGTTCGCGTTCCTCACCGCGCCAATGGCGATCATCGGCGCGCTCGGACTGGCGTTCCTCGTCCAGCGCATCGGTCCGCGCGGGGCGGCGGTGATCTTGCTCGTGTTCATCGTCGCGTTCCCGACCGTCTCGATGCTGGCGAGCAACGGCACTATCGACAGCCCGCCGTTCGAGGGGACGCAGACGCGGTACAGCTACACCGACGCCGAACTGACCGCCGCCCAGACGATCGGCGAGACGACGAGGCTGGGCGAAGACGAGACGATCCACAGTGACCACCCGTACCAGACGATATTCGACCGGTGGCAGATGACGCCGACCGACGCCGCCGTCGTCGACAACGGGACGACGACCAACGAGACGTTCATCTACCGGGACTATCAGTCCAGCGGGGCCGCGTACTTCAACCATCCGGAGGGTCCGGCGTACACGCCGCCGGTCGACCGAGAGCGGATGTGCGGCGGACCGCGCGACGTGACGTACGACAACGGCGAGGTAACGACCTGTACAGTCACCGGATGACATCCTCCCCGGCGTTTACGCCGGGGTTTCCTCGCGCTGGGGGTATTGACTATCGACCCACGAAGGCAACTTGCGGGTTCGTGCGCTCCTCGTTGGAACAAGAGCGTGGTGACTCTGACCAGTCGTGGTCGTTCCACTTGAGGCGCACAGGCCGTTCCATCGGCCGTGCTACGTCCGTCTGCCGTCTCAGGAACGTCTTGCTTGCCGTGAGGTCCGCGTGGCCCTCGAAGTGGTTCGAGAGACCAAAGGTCTCTCGTCATCACGAAAGGCGCTCCGCGCCTTTCGAACGACCGCACGGACACGTCAGCGTGTCTCGGTGGCGCGTCGTCCGGTCGGTCGACCCGCACTGCGGACACTCTTGGCTTGTCCACGCTTCCGAGCGAACTTCGACCGTCATACCGTACTCCTCGGCGGTACACGCGAGTCGGTCGATGAACGCTCGGAACGTCCAGAAGTTGTGCGTCTTGGCGTTCGCTTCGACCGACCAATGCGTATCGAGTACGTCCGTTAACGCCCCGACGTACACCGTGGAGACGCCTTCGGCGTGCAACCGTTCGATAAGGTCGCGGGCGAGTGCGTCTTGGGCGTGGTCGCGGCGTCTCGTCCGTCGTCGGTACAGCGAGCGTATCCGGTGACTGCTGTACCGGCCGTCGTCCAAGAGCGACTGCAACCGGGCGATTTTTCGCGTCGTCTCGCGGAACCGCTCGAACAGGTCGCGTCCTTCGTACAGCAGTTGCGTGCCGGTCGTGGTCGTACAGGCGACGAGGTTGTTCGCACCAATATCCAGCGCGGCGGTTTCGTCCGCCAGTGGGTGTGCCAGTCGAGAAGTGTCGATAGTGACTGGCTGAAAGGCCCTGAATGCCTGTGCGTTCTCGTCGTAGTACAGTTCTAACCGGCCCTGTTTGTCGTACTCCTTCCAGTTGGGGTCGCCTCGGACTTCGACCCGGAGGCGTTCCTGTCGTCCAAGCCCGTACTCGTCTTTCAGGTCGTGGCCGACGAGAATTTCGAGCCGGGAGTATTCGCCCCACTCGACGGAGTACGACGTGTTTCGGATGTACGTGCGGAGTTCGCGGCCGTCCTCGACGTTGCCCCAGAAGCCGGGCTTGCCGTTGGCTTCGCCCTTCTTTTGGGCGTAAAGAACGATCGCCACGCTTCGCGGTTCTTGCGTTCGATTTGCTGAACGGTCGAAGCCCCGAGCGTGCCGCCATAGCGCCCGCGATACTCGCTGCTGTCTCACACGTGTCTGGGTCGGCGTAGTTCTCGCGGCGCTCGTAGTTGATTTCGTTCCAGAGTGCGGCAGAAGCGTCCAACAGGCGCTGAAGCAACTCCTCGTCCGCGTCGGACTGAGGAACCACGTCGAACGTGTTGGTCCGCTTCATCAACTACTTCTTGTACCCGAAAGCTAATGTATGTTTGTATTTTGTCTGTCTGTATGGCGAAGAACATCCACATGGTGGTTGACGACGACGTGCATGAGCGGTTAGACCGAATTAAGAAGGAACACGGCCTGACGTGGGAAGGGATGTTGCTCTACGCGGCCAACGACTTGGATACCCCGGACTGAGCGGCGTCGGCGGTTGTTCCACAATTGTCGGATTCACGCCCGTCCCCATAACTCAGAGCGTTCTGGTGTGCGAACGAGGCGCGAAGCGTCTCGTCAACGCCATGAACGGTGGGACTCTCTCCCTGAGTCAGGTAGGATCTGGGTGCAGGGTCGACGGGAATCGGAGAAAAATCGGATTCTCGTGCATCCCGCCGCGAGGAACTTCTAGTCAGTATATTTGAATTTCTACTGTTTAGAAATTAACCGGTACCGACAGTTATAGAGGTCATAACAAAAGGAGTACGGTCGAAAGTCGAAAGCAATGAGAGCGGAGGGGCGAAGCAGTGTTTACGCTCTGAACGGTCCGCTGCCGCGTACGGCGGCGAGAACCGACTACAGACCTGGCAAAATCGACTGCGAACTGGACGAAATCGGACGACAGAACGGAGGACGATGGACGTGAAAGACGACATGAAAGCGCTACTCATCGGCATCGACGCCGGATGTTTGTCGGTGTTCGAACGGCTATACGAGGCAGATGCGATCCCCAACATCAGGAGGATCTGTGAGGAAGGTATCTCCGGACCGCTGGAGTCACAGATCCCGCCGTGGACGCCGAGCGCGTGGCCGTCGATGTACACGGGCGTCAATCCAGGTAAACACGGCGTCTACGGGTTCGTCGACTACGACGGCTACGATTGGCACGTCGTCAGCGGCGGCGACGTGAAAGAGCGCGCCCTCTGGTCCTTGCTCGACGAGCACGGCATGTCGAGCGTGGTGGTAAACGTGCCGGTGACCCATCCGCCGGACGAGATCGACGGCGCAATCGTTCCCGGGTTCATCGGCCCCGAGGACCCCACCTGTCATCCGAGGGGAACCCTCGAAGAGCTACGGCGCAAACTCGGCGAGTATCGGGTGTACCCGGCGTACTCGCGCGGCGACAAGGAGGTCACCGACGCCGAAAAGATGGACGAGTACTGCGCCCTCGTTGGGATGCGCAGCGAGGCGTTCCGATATCTCGTGAACGAGCACGAACCGGACTTCGGCTTCGTCCAGTTCCAGAAGACGGACACCGTCTTCCACGAGTTCGACGGCGATCCCGAGAAGGTTGAACGGGTCTACCGGACGACGGACGAGGAGATCGGACGAATCCTCGACGAGTTCGATCCCGAGCAGGTGTTCATTGCGAGCGATCATGGGATGGGACCGTACGAGAAGTACGAGTTCCGCATCAACGAGTATCTTCGTGACAAGGGGTACGTCGAGATCACGAAGGGAGGCAAAGGCATGCCCTCGTGGAACCCGATCCGGGATCGGCTCCGCGAGGGACACGACGAGAACACGTGGGAACCGAGCACAGCCGAGCGTCTCGCCGCCTATGCGGCGAAGTTCGGCCTCACGGCGGAGCGGGTCGGCAAGGGCCTGAAGACAGTCGGCCTCGACGACATCGCCCGTCGGTACGCGCCCGAGAATGTCACGCGGACCGCCAACGAGCAGGTCGACTTCCCTAACTCGATCGCGTACATGCGCGCGCGGACCGAACTCGGCGTTCGAATCAACCTCGAAGGGCGCGAGCCCGCGGGCGTCGTTCCGCAGTCGGAGTACGACACCATCCGCGCGGACCTCATCGAGTACCTGCGCGGCGTCTCGACGCCGGACGGCGATCCGATGTTCGAGGACGTCGCACCGCGTGAGGAGTACTTCCACGGCCCGTACCTCGACAAGGCGGTCGACATCGTCACGGTGCCGAACAACTTCGAGCAGTTCCTCTCGGCACACGTCCTCGACGGCTACTTCGCGCCGCCGACCGAACCGTGGAACCACAAGCTCGACGGCGTGTTCGCCGCGAAAGGCGTCGGCATCGACACCGCGGCCTCGATCGAGGGTGCGCACCTGTTCGATGTCGCACCGACCATCATGTCGGCACTGGGCATTCCCTACAGCGATCGGATGGACGGCCGTGTGCTGCCGATCGTTTCCGACATCGGATCGGACGAGTACGATTCCTACGACGAATTCGAAGCGGTATCGGAGGCGGGCGACGGCGTTCAGGACCGGCTTGCGGACCTCGGTTACCTAGAGTAACGCCTCCTGCGGCCTTCTGTCAGTCTTCTTTACCGGCTTAGATCGGTCCTTTCGCACACGGGGTATCCGAAGCCGACGTCGAATCCGCGACGGCCACGAGATCGCGTCGCCGCCGTCGAGAGGGAGTTCGTTTTTCCACCTAGACAAAAGACGGATTCGACGCTAACATTCAACTAAACGGTAGCGCGGAGTCCCCTTTCTCAACCGCGAGCGAAGTGAGCGGGAGGGAGGGGAGGAGCGCGTGGCGAAGCAGGACGAAACAGTTAGTATCGTCCGACACGTCTTACGTGGTCCTGCTGCGGGCAACAGACAGCCCTGCGACGGGTGCCGAACCACCATTGCGGGCGGGAAAGGTTTGGTTCCTCGCCACGGACGGGCCGTCGTTAACCGGCCCCGAGGGACGGACCAACGACGCGACCACTCCGAGCAAGCTCGAATTGCCGCGAAATCGCTGCGGTCACGTCAAATTAAAGTGCCTCTGTCGACCGACCGCACCGGCACACAAGTCGGTCCGGGACCACAACTCCCGACCGACGCCACGCAAGCCTCGTCCTCAGAGCGCCGAAGGCGCTCAGGGCGGGGTAGTTGACACCCTCATCTACATTATTCACAGTAAACATGTAGATAGCTATCGCAGAGACGCTCTCGAGTGCAGCACCGATAATACCGAAGAATGGACCGCGGATCACCATCCCGGATCCCATGACCAATAGCACGATGAGCGGAAAGTCCTGTTCCATGCCAGTTAGATGCTGTTGACCCAAACATATATTTAATCGAATTTACGTGTTTCAGAGTTCAATCACCCTCGCGACGCCCAAATCGGCGCGAGGTCGCGCCGACCGCCAAGCGTGAGCACGAACAGGGCGGCGAGACCGACTCCGTAGGCGACGACGAGCGGAACCGCCACGAGCAGCATCGTCAGCGCGCCGCCAGGCGTGAAGTAGGCGGCGAACGCGAGGATACCGACGATGGTTTCCCGCCAGCGGTTTCGCATCGACCGGTAGGGGACGCCGGCGGTGTTAAGGAGGAGCATCGACACCGGCACGTCCGCGAGGAGGCCGATTCCGGCGGTGGTGTAGAAGACGAGCCAGAAGAAGTCGGAGATGCGGTAGCTGATGAGCATGTCCGCGCGGACCGCGTCGGCGACGAGGTAGGAGATGACCGCCGGCGCAACGTAGGCGTACCCGAGTGCGAACCCGCCAGTGAGACCGACCGAGAGCGCGATGACCCACCCGAAGATGACGCGTCGACGACCGCGGACGAACCCCCGCTCTCGAAGGGCCGGCCACGCGTAGTACGCGACGACCGGGAGCGTCCCGAGCAGCGCGACGAGGACGGAGAACTTCATCTCGAACACGAGCGCTTCGACGGGGTGTAGCGTCACGATTTCGAGTGAATTGGATCGGACGCCGGCGGGGAGACGACCGAGGAAGTCGCGCGTCACCCCATCGATCCCGCCCGAGTACAGCCACGTGAACGTCCCCGCCATGAGCAGGCCGAACGTGGCGACGATACGGAACGCCCGGGCCGAGACGCTGTCGAAGACGAACCGGAGGTCCCAGTAGTACCCGCCGACGTCGTCGTCCGACGGACCATCGGCGAGCTCACGCAGGAACGCGTCGCCCGCGCGAACAGTTCTGTCTTCGAGGTCGCGAACGGAGTTCTCCGGATCGTTCGCGGGTGCTTCGTCGACGGGCGTTCCCGTGCGACGATGGTGAGCGTCATCGAACCGATCGAGGAGTGCTCGTGCCTTCTCGTGATCACCGTCTTCGAGGGCGGCGTCGGCATACGACAGCGCGTCGGCTTCAGAGAGCACGTCGAACGCCTCCGAGGGCGCGGCGCGGACGCCCGCCGCGTCAAGCGTTCGGAGGTTGAGCGCGGCCGGATCGCCGGTGCGCTCGCGACCAGCAATGGTCGCGACTTTCGAGAACGCGAGGCCGACGCCGTAGAGGGCGACAAGTGGGATCGCGACGAGCGACATCGAAAAGGGATCGGGCGAGCCGTTCGCCATCGAACTGATCACGACGATGCCGACGACGGCGTGACGCCACCTCTCACGGAACGTCGCGTAGGGTACCATACCGGTATACGATAGTCCGGTCATGACGAGCGGGAGTTCCGCAGCCAAGCCGAAGACGAACGTCAGCAGCAAGAGAAATTCGGCCCACTCGACAATTGAGTACTCGGGCTGAAAGCCCGCGCTCACCGCGTTTCCCGCCAGGAAATCGAACAGGAGCGGAAAAAAGAATAGGTAACTGTAGATCACGCCGAGCGCGAAGAGGACGGCCGAGAGGAGCCCGATCGACAGGAGCTTCCCGCGTGGAACCGCCGGCCGCGGCAACAGATCGCGCGCCTGCAGTGCCTCACGCGCATAGTAAATGAACCACGGAGCAGCGACTAACAGGCCGGCGACGAGCGCGATCTTCGCCTGAAGGAGAACGACGTCGAACGGCGTCACGGCGATAAATTCGACCTCAGAGCGGACCGGCGCGCTCATCCCCGCGACCGTCGCGCTCTGTAGGGCGTCCCAGACGTACAGTCGAAACGCATAGAAGGATCCCACGAATCCAATGAGAAAGACGACGAATACTTTTCGGAGATCCTTCTGGGCAGCCCGAACCATCGCACCGGCCGTCTCGTGACCATCGCTTAGTGCGCTTCGAGAACGTTCCCCGAGCAATTCACCCATAGCTGATAGGTGGGTGGTCGGCGATATCAACCTTTCAGGCGCCTGTCGACGGTTTCTCTCCTTGAAATATCAGAGAAGAATACATTACGGGCGACGGGACCGGTCGCTCGTCGGTTCCAGCGTACAAACGAAAACGGAAATGGAAACGAAACGAATCCGACTCCGGAACCGAAAACGGATTCATGTGCGTAGAGCGCAGGGGCCAAACCGTACCCGTAGACGATCGGATTCGATCTCTCACAGAGGATCAGAATGAACCCCGTCTGACGAAGAGTTACGTGTGAAGCAAATGTTTGCGCAAACGCACCCGAATACGTTTTTTCCATCAGTAGCACCGTCCGCTTCGGACGAAGGCCCGTCGAAACAGTGCGTAGCTCATAACGAGTACCGGTACAGGCGGCGACGATTCGCCGGCAGTCGAGTCTCCTTCCACGGATTGTTCATCCAGTCGAACCGCGGGGCCGATCCGCTCGAAAGACTAGACGGTAGCTTCGAACGAAAGAGCCCCGGGCGTTTTGGTCATTTCATGAGGGGTGAACGGTTCATCCTTCGACTGCCAGTTACAAGTGAAAAGAGGTGACTTTTGCCCAGACGTCGGACTCGTCCCCATCCGACGGAGGGGGCCCCGTACCGGCCGATTTCTCGGTATTCAGCCGCTTATATGGCTGCTAAGGCCATTCTTAGCGTCCGTATTATAATGAGGACCTGAACGAAAGAGGCGAAGCACGAATATGAAGCGACCATCGACCCGCCGTAGCTTCCTCGCAACGCTCGGCGCCGCCGGAACAGTCTCCATCGCGGGCTGTACCGACGTATTCGGAGAGTCGTCGGAATCGACGGATACCACGACCAAAGAACCGACTGACGCCAAGACGTCGGGCGGAGAGGAGATGACCAGCGAACAGTCCGGAAACGAGTCTCCGTTCACGCGCGGCGAACTCGTCGAGGACTTCGAGGGCTTTAAGAACATCAACAACGCCGATTGGGGAATAATTGGGGGCAACGTGAAACTCGACTCCAAGGAGGTGTACGCCGGTTCCCAATCGCTCAGTCTCGAGAACAAGAACGGCGAAGTCGCTGGCCTGTACAAGGCATTCCCAGAGGGGTTAGATCTCTCGAAGCACGACCTGTCGCTCGCAGTTAAACTCGACAAGCCGACCGCTGGCTACATCGCAGCCGAACTCATCGCCCCTGCGCGCAGCGACATGCTCACCAGTCGGCGCTACATTCCTCAAGAACTGAACGACTGGGTCCGCATCGACTTTGGATACACCGAGCGCCAGGGCGAGCCGATTCTGAAGGGCGTTCAGGAACTCCGTCTCATGGTGATATCGGATCCAGGAAGTGCTATCCAAGCTAGGATCGACGATCTGCGGAAGATCCCTAAGCCAAAGAAGGGGAAGGTTATCTTCCAATTCGACGATAATCACATCTCACAATACGAGACCGCCTTCGACATCCTCAAAAAGGAAGACATGCCAGGCAGCGTCGGTGTCATCCCGGACACCGTCAACGGCCAAGAAGCACTCTCGGATGGCCACATGCGCGAGATGCGTGACGCGGGCTGGGACATGATGGCCCACCCGCAGTCGAGCGAACCGCTCCCGGCCTACCCGGCGAACAAACAGCGCGAGATGATTCAGAGCGCGAAGCGCTACCTCGAACTCAAGGGGTTCCAGAAGGGTGCCCGGCACTTCGTCGCGCCGTACAACCGCGTGAGCAACGAAACGCTCGACATCGTGAGCGAGTTCCACGAGACTGGGTTCCTCCAGGGCGCGTGCCCCAGCAACGCGACCGAGCCCAGCTCGATGCACACGATCTCGCGCGTGAACGGCGCGGACGTCGAGGGCGTCCAGCAGATCCTCAACATCGCCGAGGACACCGGGCAGATGGTCGTCATCGCGTATCACGACATCGGCAATGGCAATAACTACGAGACGACGACCGACCAGTTTAAAAGCATCGTGAACCACGTCGCTGGGCAGGACATCGACGTCATCACGCCGTCGAAACTGATCGACGGCTGAGCCGTTATAAACCGACATCGTATATCTTTCGGTGTTCTTCGACGTCTGAGGCGGACGAACGAGCCGACTTTTCACTCGCCATCTTTCAACATGCAGGAACCCCCGTCCCATGGAGCGGAGAGGAATGCGACATTTAGCTGTCTATCTACCTACTGCGCTCCATCGGTGCCGAGTGCGCGATAGCCATCGAGAAGAAGGCCCTTTCACAGGATTGCAGGGCGAAGAAGCCCACGACTAAAGTCGTGAGAGGAATCGCCCTGCAATCCTGTGAGTTCGGTCACTGTTCACCCTCCTCGTGGCGCTGGACGTAGTCTTGAACCGTTTCGCTTGAGACGTGCCCCGCTGTTCCTGCGTAGTGTCCACGCGCCCACTTGATTTTCTCGCCGTCGTGGTCGGCGCAGCGGTGTTGTACTTCCGCCAGGAAATACCCTTGAACCAGTTGGTAAGAGGCGACGGAGCGTGCTTCGGTGGGCTACTGACGAACAGGTGAACATGGTCGGGTTGGATAGTCAGGTCAATTATCTCCAACCCCTTCTCGTCGGCGATCTCGTGGAGGATTCGGCGCACACGGTCAGCGACCTCGTTTACCAGTACCGAGTTACGGTACTTCGGCAACCACACTATGTGGTAGTTGAGGTTGTAGGTCACGTGCCGTGTGGTCTTCCTCCATATTGCATACTATGGTGCGAAGACACCTAAAAACTACCGAATAGCGTAGGAAATCGAGCCGGTCGTAGCAACGTGGTTCGGACGCACTATGCCTACCGCTCGACCCGCGCTTGAAGACGCGGGTATGCGCTCACATGATGTATCACCGTCGAGCACACGATCGCGGAACTAGAGGTGCCGAACGATCCGACGTTGATTGGATTTAACATCGGAGAGTCCAAACTCCTGACAGGCTGTGCCTATCGAGACGGTACTCCGACCCAGTCCCATATCTACAACGGTGGACGCACACGACATCTCCGCAAAGAGATGTTCACGACCCTCCGGCAGATTCAACGCGAGACGCTGCCGAGTGGAGCGTGGATGGGCAATTCGATCACTCCCAATACGCACTCACGAATAGTGTCGAGAAGACACTACGTATTTCCACATCGCTTGAGTTGTGCAAAATTCAAGGTAAAATAATCCTCACATCGAATTTCAGTCCAGAATATTTTCATCCTAATCAAAGCCGATTTTAGAATGCCATTTTGTGTCGTTGATCGGTTTATTCACCTAGTAACTAAGCTACTAGCACCCGGAGAGTAAATTGACGCCTCTCGTTCAGAGGGGTGTCAGACTGCACGGGTCGAGACGGAACAAGAGGGGCCCTACCTCCCACCCCTTGCCAGCCACCTCCCCTCCCTCCCACCCGTACCGTTTCTCGCAGTCTTTCGCGTCGTTCAGTATCACCGCCCAAGGCGCACTATCGGTGTCCTCATGCTCGGACGGTTCTCCCGTTGTGTCTGATGAAACGGATGCGTCGCTCGTCAAACTTCACGGGATAAATGTAACTCGGTAGTGAGTCCTCTTTCGCTCAGAGCGACGGTGCGACGATCGATTCGAGCATCCGCCATCTGCGTCCCGGCAGTTCCCGCCTTCCGACTCGACCGCGCGTGACCGGCTCATCGATCGCGTTCTCGCAGGTAGCACCGACCGAAGAAGCGGGTTCTGCGAACGAGCAGGGCCTTTCGAGAACACTTACGCGTCGGGTCGAGAGACCGCGTCGGCTTCGACTTATTTACCGTCTAATAAAGACCTCTGTCGTGCAAGGTCGGAACAAGGAAAACCATGCCGACCGCAGTTTCACGAACGGACGTGTGGGTACGGGGGAGACCGCGGAGCCGCGCGGTTGGCGAACAATCCTTCTGGGGTCGCCTTCCGCGTCGATTCAGCAGTGACGACCGATTCATTCAGGCCGGTCTCTTCGTCGCGGGCCTTTTGTTTTTTATCGGTGCCGTCGCGGTCGTGATAGGTATTCCGGGCTCATCCGGAATGATTCCGGGTCCCGACGACGCGACCCCGGTTCCGGAGACGGACTCCGACATGAACAACACCTCAACGCCAGAGGAAGAATCGGAAACGCCGGGGGGAGAGAACGAAGAGACAGCAACGCAGACGGCGACGCCAGAAACGCAAACCGACACTCCGACGCCAGAGCCGTCTACCGGAACCCAGTCTACCGAAGAACCGTTTACTGGAACCCAGTCTACCGAAGAACCGTTTACTGGAACCCAGTCTACCGAAGAACCGTTTACTGGAACCCAGTCTACCGAAGAACCGTCTACCGAAACCCCGAAATGGACGACCGAGGACAATTCCTCGATTTTCGACCCGCCGAATCAGGGGAACAATAGCGACGGTAACAACACAAACGGCGGAAATAACGACGGAGATGACACTGACGACAGTGACGACGGTTCCTCCAACGATCAAACTACGACCGCCGAACCAACGCAAGACAGCTCCTCGGACGGGTCGAATAGTACGCTCTTCGGCGGATCGAACGATACGTTGGGGAACGACACGGGGGTCTCGATAGACCCGAGTCCGACATTCAACGATTAGCTTAACCGAGGTGCTAAGCCCCCTTCCTCGCCGAGCGCCGAAGGCACGAGTAGGGAGGGAAGACAGCGTTCACAAGAGCTTCGCTCTTGTGTGCGAACGAGACGCTGCGCGTCTCGTCAACGTCGCGAGAAGCCGTAGGCTTCTGGTTGGCAGCCAGAACGCTTCCGCGTTCTGGCGACGCCCGCACAGTTCTCAAACGTGTTCGGTAGCAGTCCCATAGGCCCACGCAATTGGTAACTTTTTGCGTTAGAGTGCCGTACTAACTACCGAACCCAATGCAGTACGACCTCGATACAGGTTCGCATTCGACGGATTCGAACAGCAGACTACCGATATCGTGTTTTTCGTCAACTACCCCGCCCTGAGCGCCTTCAGCGCTCTGAGGACGAGGCTTGCGTGGCTTGGGTCGGGAGTTGTGGTCCCGGACCGACTTGTGTGCCGATGCGGTCGGTCGGCAGAGGCACTTTAATTGGACGTGACTTCGGCGACTTCGCGGCCGGCCGAGTCGGCTCGGAGCGGTCGCGTCGTCGGTCCGTCCTTTGGGGCCGGGTGACGGCGGCCTGTCCATCCCGAGATACCGTCCCTTTGCCTCCCGCACTATCGGTATCGGCACCCTTTGCAGGGCTGTCTGAAGCCCGGTATGGACTACAGAAGACGACGGGCCAGCAGATACTCACTGTTTCGTCCTGCTTTGCAACGCGATTCCTCCCCTCCCTCCTCGCGGCTCCTTCGTCGCCGCTCGGTGAGGAAGGGAATTCCTCACTACCGCCCGTTGAAATAGAGAATTCGTCATCGGCGTTGGGGAGGATGTCATTGTTATTCATTTCACTCTCAGTACAGTTCCGTCTTCAAACCGGAACTTCATATTCGGCTCGAATCCCAAATTTGGCGGACAATCGCCCTAAACGCCGCGATTCCGGCTCAATAGCACCGAAGGTTTAAGCCGTTCCTGTCGTAGAAGTAGATACGACAGCTTCGACTCAGCGCATCGATCAGATTGACCTCGTCCGGCCGGAGGAGCGGCACGGGCGGCACGCGAGGGGGTGAACGACATGAGCCAGAATATCCACGAGGCACGAACCGAAGAATGGCCGGATTTCGCGCTCGAGTTCACGTTCAACCCGCGGGACTCGACGCTCGAAGATCGGTTCGATCCCGACGAAGTCGTGATTTTCGAACCCGGAGGGAGGGGTATCGGCACGCGCTGGATCTCCGGAAAACGACGGTCGTTCGTCGCGGTCGACGAACTCCGGTGAACGCGAATGCGACGCGACTGACCGATACGTCGGGGAGTAGTCCGTCACTCTCTGCGATTTTGGGCGCATTACGATTGCCATAACCAAGGCGGTGGATCGTCAGCGTACACGCAATGACACTGTTCGGAACGAGCGGCATCCGGGGACCCGTCGGCGAAGACGTGACGGCCGAGCTAGCGCTGTCTGTCGGCCGGGCGATCGCCTCTGAGGGTGCAGGGACTATCGTCGTTGGGCGCGATCCGCGCGACAGCGGACGGATGCTCGCCGACGCCGCGACGGCCGGCGTGCGCGAGTGCGGAGCCGACGTTGTCGATCTCGGCGTAGTGGCGACGCCGACGCTCGCGCGGAGCGTCGGGTGGTACGACGCCGACGCGGGGATCATGGTGACCGCCTCGCACAACCCCGCGCCGGACAACGGATTGAAGCTCTGGAATCCGTCGGGCCAGGCGTTCGACACCGACCAGCGTGCCGCGATGGAAGCGCGAATCGAAGCCGGCGAGTACGCCCTTCGACCATGGGACGAACTCGGCGAGCGATCGTTCGAAGACGCCGCGACGGCGCGCCACGTCGACGAACTCGTTGCGGCGATTCAGACAGGGGACAAGTTCGAGAGAAGTCTAACGGGGAGAGACGAGAACGGACCGCTCTCGGGCCTCTCGGTCGCCGTCGACCTGGGCAACGGTGCCGGCGGACTCACCGTCGACGCGCTCTCGGCGCTCGGCGCGCACGTGACGACGCTCAACGCGCAACCCGACGGACGATTCCCCGGCCGTCCGAGCGAGCCGACAGGGGAGAACTGCCGGGCGCTGTGCGAGTTCGTCGCGAGCACCGACGCGGACCTCGGCATCGCCCACGACGGCGACGCGGATCGGATGCGCGCCGTCACGGAGTCCGGCCGATTCATCCAGGGAGACGTCCAGCTCGCGCTGTTCGCGCGCTCGGTCGTCGACGAGGGCATGCGCGTCGCGGCTCCGGTCAACATCAGTCTCGCGGTCGACGACGAACTGGCGGCGAGGGGTGCGTCGCTCGTGCGCACGCGCGTCGGTGACGTGTTCGTCGCCGAGCGAGCGACCGAATCGGACGTCGTCTTCGGCGGCGAGTCCAGCGGCGCGTGGATCTGGCCGGAGGAGACGCTCTGCCCCGACGGCCCGCTGGCGGCCTGCAAGCTCGCCACTCTCGCCGCTGAGAGCGGGTCGCTCGACGCGCTCGTCTCGGAGATCGAGTCGTACCCGCTCCGCCGCGGCAGCGTCGAACTCGACGACAAGTACGGCGTGATGGACCGAGTCGAGGAGGCGATCGTCGCCGAGTACGACGACGACCGGCTGACGACGATCGACGGCGTCCATGTCGTCTTCGACGACGGGTGGTTCCTGATCCGCGCCAGTGGAACTCAGCCGATCGTCCGGCTCACGGCCGAGGCCCGGAGCGAGCAGCGGGCGGACGAACTGCTCGATCGGGCGGCGGCGTTCGTGGAACGCGCTCGCTAGAAGATATTTGCCTGAATTGAGACACGAAGGCCTCTTCCTTACCGAGCGAGCGAGTAGGGAGGGGATACAGAGCCCGCACAGTTCACGTTCACTGTCTGGGCATATTTACTACCCGTGCAGTCGAGCGGGAAGTAAGACCCTTATCACGTTTCCACTGGCGTTCAAACGCGACAAGAAGCGTGCATCGGCGGTTGTGGCCCGAGTGTCGAGACGGTAAGAGTGGTTCACTCCGACCCGCCCAGCAAGGGAACCGCCTGCGGAGTCTGGAACCGCTGTGCCTTCGAGTGCACGTGCCGACGCAAACACAGGAAGCCCAGACCTCAAGGAGCGCCCGAAGGGCGCGAGTAGGTAGGGGTAGTTCACTCACGAATGGCAGTGTCGTGGCACGGAGCCACGCCGCTCGGTGTGACTGTCGATTGGGGGTTTCGACCTTCGAACGAGACTCCCCCTCCCCGATCGTGTGAAACACGCACTAAGGTCCGTGCTACCCAGCTTAAGTCAGCTCCATCTATCGGTTTCGTCTCAACTCGATGCCGAGAATCCGTTAGCGGGCCCATAATAATGGGCGCATGAGTAGTACCGTCCTGGTACTTAGACTATGCAGGCAGTTATCCTTGCGGCTGGCCAGGGAACCCGAATTCGACCTCTCTCAGACGCGATACCGAAGCCGATGCTGCCCGTCGCGGACCGTCCCATCGTCGCCCACGTCGCCGACGCCGCCGTCGCGGGCGGTGCGGACGAGCTGATCTTCGTCGTCGGCTACCTCAACGAGCAGGTCCGCGAGTACTTCGGGGAGGAATACGCCGGCGTGCCGGCTCGCTACGTCGAACAGGAGGATCAACTCGGAACCGCCGACGCGGTCAACACCGCCCGGGAGTGGATCGACGGCTCGTTCGCGGTGCTGAACGGCGACAATCTCTACGACCCGGAAAGCGTCGCGATGCTCTTCGACCGCGCCCCGAGCATCGGCGCATACACCGTCGAGAACCCGACGAACTATGGGGTACTCTCGACGAACGGCGAGACCGTCACCGCCATCGTCGAAAAGCCGGCCGACCCGCCGACGAACCTCGCGAACGCCGGGGCTTACGTCTTTCCTGAGGAAGCGCGCGAATATCTCGACGTCCCCGAGAGCGAGCGCGGCGAGCACGAGATCACGGACGTCGTAGAGCGCGTTGTCGGCGAACACGACGTGACGGCGGTGACCCTCTCCCGCTGGCTCGACGTCGGTCGTCCCTGGGAGCTTTTAGAGGCCAACGAACTCCTCTTGGGCGAATTGGAGCGCGACCTCGTCGGCGACGTCTCCGAGGACGCGGAACTGCGCGGGAAGGTCGTCGTTGAGGAGGGCGCGACGGTTGAACCAGGTGTGGTCATCGAGGGGCCGGCGCTCGTCCGCGCCGGCGCGAAGGTGGGTCCGAACGCGTACGTCCGGGGGGCGACCCTCGTCGGCGAGGACGCCCGCATCGGGCACGGGGTCGAGGTCAAAAACAGCGTCCTGATGGCGGGCGCGCACGTCTCGCACCTCTCGTACGTGGGCGACAGCCTCCTCGGGCGGGACGTGAACTTCGGTGCCGGCACGAACGTCGCGAACCTCCGTCACGACGACGAGCCGGTGACGCTGACGGTGAAAGGCGAGCGCGTCTCGACCGGCCGCCGAAAGTTCGGCGTCGTCGCCGGCCACGGCGCGAAAACCGGCATCAACACGAGCCTCAACCCGGGTTTGACCCTCTCTTCGGGCGCGACGACGCTGCCCGGCGAGACGGTGCTGAGGGACCGTTGACGAAGCGACTGAGGGCTACCACGCCCTAAAAGGACTATCAACCCCGCGAAACATCGTGCAACGAAATTTAGTCACCGCGTTCACGTGGATGGCCGGCGGACGGGTTCTCGCCCTCATCGTCTCCGCTCTCGCCGCACCGCTTCTGTTCCGTTTCCTCGGGCAGGGACAGTACGGCGAGTACGGATCGGTCATCGCCATCTTCAACATCCTCATGATCCTCGTGAGTTCGGGGATCAACGGCGGGGTCCGCAAGTACATCTCCGAAGAGCGCGAGTCGGACACGTGGAAGGACTTCGTCTTCGCATACTACTTCCGCATCGCCCTCATGATGGCGCTTCTCGCGGCGCTCTCGCTGGCGGTGGGCGCGTACACCGGAATCCTGTCCGATCTCATGAGCGCGGACTACACCCTGTACTTCTACTTGCTTTCGATCCTCATGCTCGCGGCCCAACTGCGCGAGTACAGCCGACGCGCGCTTCTGGGGCTGAAGCTCGAACACCTCGGCGAGGGGATGTACTTCCTCTATCAGATCACGTTCAGCGTTACGGCCGTCGGGCTGGCGTGGCTCGGCTACGGGGTCGTCGGCGTGATTCTCGGGTACATCATCTCCAGTCTGGTCGTCTTCTTCTGTTCGATGTTCTTCCTTCGGAAGTATATCTCGCTCAGGCGGTTGTTTAAGCCGATTCCCGACGACTTTCCGAAGCGAGAGTTATTCAACTTCAACCACTACTCCACGCTCTATTACTTCCTGCTCACGTCGATGTACCACGTTGACGTGGTCCTCCTCGACATGATGATCGTCTCAGAACAGGTTGGTGCGTACAAGGCGGTGCTGGTGATCGTTGAGTTCCTCTGGTTCGCCCCTAAAACGGTGCAGTCGATCCTCGTCCACTCCACGTCGAACATGTGGTACCAGGGCCAGATCGAGCGCATCCAGGAACTGGCCTCCCGATCGACCCGGTATGCGCTTCTCCTCACGACGCTCATGGGTATCGGACTCGGCGCACTTGCGGGCGATTTCTTTCCGCTCTACTACGGTGCGGACGCATCAGAAATGGTCCCGCCGCTTCTCGTACTGCTCCCAGGAACCATCGGGTTCGCCATCGCGCGGCCGCTCCTGTCGATCAACCTCGCAAAGGGTGAGATGAAGATCGTCATCTTCGCCGTGACAATCGCGGCGGCGATCAACCTGACACTCAACGTGCTGCTCATCCCGCGCTTCGGGACCGTCGGTGCGGCGATCGGGACTACGTGCGGGTATGGCTCGCTTCCGTTCCTCCAGGTGTGGGTCGGACGACACCTCGGGTACAACCCGTTCGTGGACATCCGCTTCGGCCGCATCGCGCTGACGTCGCTCGGAGCGGCCGTCCCGATCGTGGGGCTCTCGCTCCTCATTGACAACTCGCTGCTCGCGCTTCTCGTCGTCCCGCCGGTCGGCTTCGTCGCTTACTCGGCGCTCGCGATCGCCACCGGCGCGATTTCACTCGACGAGATCTTCGAGATCCTCGGATCGTTCCCCGAACCGGTCTCCTCGAAGGCCGCGGCACTACGGGGACGTGTCAACTCACGCGGCGATTAGCACCTGTCGAGTGCGTATTGATGGGTGATATCTCGAGACATGACCGAAAAAGTTTAATTTACTTCACACGTCGAACGAACGTCTCCACGACCAGTTCCGATCGTCTGACGTGAGTCACACCAATATCAGATAACAAATTGTTTCGACTTCCAATAAACGGTTATCAACAGACGGCGGCGGATTGTTCACCTGAACAGGGATCTGATGAAACAGTCTGTAACGATCGGGAGAGTGCGATTAGTTTAATATCCGTCCTGTAAATATGGCACTACACATGACTGCCACGCAGTCTGGTGGTACGTCCCCCGCGACGATTACCAGGGAGGAGGAATCGGCTCGACCCGTCGAGCTTGCGAAGGATGAGCTGTTTCACATTCTACAGAACCAGCGGCGACGATATGTGCTCCGATACCTGCAAGGGCGCGACGAGCAGGTCCGGATGCGCGACGTCGCAGAGCAGGTCGCCGCTTGGGAACACGAGACAACCGTGCAGGCGCTCACGACCGATGAGCGCCAGCGCGTGTACATCTCGCTGTATCAGTGTCACCTGCCTAAACTCGCCGACGAAGGCGTGATCGAGTACAATCAGTCCCGTGGTCACGTCGTCCGTACTTCGCTCGCGGATCAACTCGATCCGTATCTCGACGCGACCGCCCGGACCGAGACGTCGAGCGCACCGGCCGCCTCTACCGCGACTGACCCGGCCGACGCGACCGAACGATCGATTGAGTCAGAGCGTGATAGCCCCGTCCCCGCGCGAGCCGACGACACGCGCTGGCTCGGCTACTACCTCGGCGCGACGGGTATCGGCATCGCTCTCCTCACCGCCGTCAGATTAAGTCCCGCCGCGTTCGCCGGCGTTTCCGACCTCGCGATCGGTGCCGCCATCCTCGGACTGTTCTCGATACTGACGATGTGGCAACTGTTCGACAGACCTTCGAACTGATCGACCGACGATCGTTCGGTGGCCGGCGGGAGTCAAGCAGTCGTCGATGGCTGGCTGATGACCGATTACCGGATTCAGGCGAGAAAGCCTACGGCACTAGTTGCGGGTATATGACTTCTATCTTTAATCAGCGAGAGAATCCCGCCATTTACGGCGGGGAGGATGTCACCAATGCCTCGTGGATACAGCAGGGAATAGACTTCAATCCACAACCTGCACTACCATTTCATCTAGTGCCCGAAGTACCGCAAGGCAGTGCTCACCGACGACGTACACGACCGTCTCAAAGCTCTCATCCATGAAAAGGCGGACGAACTCGGCGTGGCCATCATCAGTTTGTCCATCCAGCCCGACCACGTTCATCTGTTCATCGAGGGCAACCCGAAGCTTGCACCGAACAAAATCATCCAGCAGGTCAAAGGCTACTAGTCGCGCGTTCTCCGCGATGAGTTCGGAAGCATGGGTTTGCCGTCGGTGTGGACCCGAAGCTACTTTGTGTCCCCTGCCGGTACAGTGTCGGACGAAATCATCGAGGAATACACCGAGGCGCAAACAGGCCAATGAAGCGCGTCAACACCTTCCGAGTCGTTCCCCGTTCCGACGCGGACGTTGAGTGCCTTCGGCGGGTGTTGGACGCTTCGGCAAGCCTTTGGAATCAGTTGAACTACGAGCGTCGGCAGAATTTCACCGACCCAGAAATCGACAAGTCGGTATGGGAAACCGAGGACTACCGCAAACAGTATGTCGGAGTTCTCGGCAGTGCGATGGCTCAACAGGTGATTCGAAAGAACGACCAAGCGTGGCATTCGTTCTTCAAGCGCAAGGAATCCGGCGAGAAGTGAGCGGACTTCTCGGCTACTGGGGCAACGAGGAAGAAAGGCGCGACCTTCGGTCGTACATCCGCAGCGACCAGTACCGACTTCGGTGGGCTACCGGCAGCAGCAACCAGTCAATACTCGAAATATCGGTCGGCAAAGACCTGAAAGACGAGTTCGACATCGGGCACCGCGAACGGCTCCGCTTCGAAGTGCGAGGCGAACCGAAGTGGACGGGCGACCAGTGTCAACTCGAACTTTTCTACGACGAGCGTTCCGACCAATTCAGGGCCATCCAACCTGTTAAAAACTGTTCTCGGCAGGATTCACCATTAGTCGACGAAACGACTGCTCTGGACGTGGGCGCGAACAACATCGTCGCGTGCAGTACGACCACTTGCAAACAGTTCTTGTACGAAGGGAGGGACGTGTTCACCCACTTCCGCGAGACGACGGAACGAATCACCAAGTATCAGTCGCTCGTCAATCGTGACGAAGGACGGTATTCGACCAACAGGATACGGCGACTGTATCGGAAGTGAATGGCCCGGCGAGACCATGCGATGGACGCACTCGCCCGCGACTTGATGGAGCGCCTTCACGTCGAAGGCGTTTCGACCGTCTTCGTCGGCGACCTCACGAGTGTTCTCGAAACCCACTGGTCGGTCGAAGTAAACGCGAAAACGCACAACTTCTGGGCGTTTCGCGCGTTCATCAACCGGCTTGCATACACAGTCGAGGAATACGGTATCACCGTCGAAGCACGGTCGGAAGCGTGGACCTCCCAAGAGTGTCCCGACTGCGGCGAACGCGACGAGACTGTTCACCACCGCGATACGCTCATGTGTCCGTGTGGCTTCGAGGGCCACGCGGACCTCACGGCGTCAGAGACGTTCCTGAATCGGTAAATGAGCAACGAAGTAGGGGCGATGGCACGTCCCGTACGCCTCAAGTAGGACGCCCACACCTGGGCGGAGTCACCACACTCTCGTCCGAACGAGATCCGCCCGCACCAGCAAAAAACCTTCGTCGGCGCTTAGACCCCGATCGGAGGAATCCCACGTCTAAAGACGTGGGAGGATGTCAATTCGACAGTCAGTCGGAGGTGACGTCGTGCTCTCTGAGCTCGTACTGCGGCGGACAGAGGATCTGATCGGGCGTACAGCGCGACTCGCCGGTCGCGAACTCGATCCACGTCGTGAGGTCGTTCATTCGAAGCTTGACGCGCGGCGGGAGTCGGTGGACCTCCTCGTAGCCCGGGAACAGCTTCTGGTCGAGGTTGTTCCGGTCGTAGATCTCCTGCTTGTCGGGCCAGGAGCTCTCGAATGCCGGCACGCCCGGGATCTTCTCACGGAGGAACTTCTCGATCTGGTTGAGCCGGAAGGAGTCGTGTGGACGGTCAGGCGGCTGGTACCTGAGGATGTCGTCGTCGAGCTTCCGAAGCGCCTTCAGGAACGTCCGGTTGTTCCGATGTTCCGGCGGCGTCTGCAGGTGCCAGTCGATGAGGTCGCGATCGACGGCGACGAAACTCTCGACGTAGTTGTCCGCGAGGTGCTCGCGGAACGGAAGCGTCGGTTTCTGCTTGATCGCAAAAAGGTCCATCGCGTTGTACTTCGAGTCGGTCCGATCGAAGCACGCGTCGTACTGCGGCTGGATCACGTCGTGTGCGAACTCCTCCGCGCTGTCGGCGTCGATCATGCCGCAGCCCGAAAAGAGCACGTCGTCGTCGCCGAGGAAGCCGAACTTCGTCGAAAAGTGCTTCGACACGTCGGGGTTCGCTTCGAGCCCTCGCAGCGGGAACGTTCGATCGAACAGCTCGAACCCCTTCCCTGGCAGAAAGAAGCCGCGGAACAGGGTGTCGAACAGCATCCCGTGATAGATCGTGTCGACGTCGATCTCGTCGACGTTACCACGGTGGTGAATGTGGAGCGACTCGCGGACCCCCTGCGAGTACTGGACGATCTCCGGGCGCGTATCCAGATAGCGGTTCGTCACCGCCAGCGTCCGGTGGTCGATCCCGTACTGCGCGGCCAGCTTCCTCGAAACGTCGACCTCCGCGCAGCCGGGCCGCCCGATCGTGTACCCGATATCGATCCGCGGGTGCTGCGAGAGGATCGCCCGCGAGTCATAGCCGGCGCTCAGGAGCAACCCCTTCCTGCCCGGGAGGTCGATCCGGCGCTTTATCGCCCGCCGGAGCCGCCGAGCGAGTTCGTCCGCGTAGTCGAACTCCCGGGGCTCGTAGACGAACCGCCGGAGCTCGCCAGTCCCGCCGGCTGTGAGATACCCGTCGAATGGAACGCGGTGAAGTTCCTTGAACGCCGTCCTGTCGTCGAACGCGATGCCGAAGTGCGTGACCTCCGTGAGCGTCCGGCCGTTCAGTGTCGGATCGGGGATCGTCTGTGCGACCGTCGAGGCGTCGGTCCCGAACACGCGAACGCCCGGCGCGTCCGTGTAGTAACACTCCCACGAGCGGATGGCGTCAGTCGCGACCTTCGCGTCGCCGTCGTGCTCGACGAACACCAAATACGAGCCGTTGAGTCGATCGAACGCCTCCTCGCCGATCTCCGCGTACCGTCGCAACAACCGCTCCGCCGGGGAGCCGATCTGCTTTTCCGGGACGAGTTCGCCCCAGATGATGCAGCTCCCCTCGTCGCCGTGATACGAGTCGCTCCTGCCGGGCAGTCCGTACCCGAGATCTCTGATTCCGACCGTTGCGTGCTCCGTGGACACCACCTTGCCGAAGCGGTGCGGGCTACAGAACCGCGTGAACTGTGCCCGATCCCCGAACACGCCGAACAGTTCGTTCCTCATCGTCGGTAGTGTCGATCGCCTCCGCTGCGGTTACTCCACTGTAACACTCTTTGCAAGGTTCCGTGGTTTGTCGATCTCGCGTCCAAGGAGGTTCGCGGTGTAGTAGGAGACAAGTTGGAGCTGGACGTTCGCCAGCAACCCCGCGAGGTCGGGGTGCGTCTTCGGCACCCACAGCACACTGTCGGCGACGTCACCGACGTCTGTCCCGTCGGGCGCGACGGCGACGATGTTTGCGCCCCTGGTGTGCGCCTCCTCGGCGTTCTTTCGCGTCTCTTCGCCGTTCGTCCCGGTGAACAGCGCGAACACCGCCGTCTCGTCGGTCACGAGCGCGAGCGGGCCGTGCTTGAGTTCGCCGGACGCGAATCCCTCGGCGTGTTCGTACGTGATCTCCTTGAACTTCAGCGCTCCCTCCAGCGCGACCGGGAACTCGTTGTCCCGGCCGATGAAGAAGTACGAGCGCTTGTCGAGGTACTTCTCGCTGATCTCCCGGGCCCGCGTCGTCTCCAACACCTTCTCGATGTGGGTGGGTAGTCGCCGCAGTTCGGCGAAGAACTCCGCGGCGTCCTCGCGGGGGCGGCCCCGTTCGAGATCCTCCGCGAGCCGGTGTCCGAGCAGCGTGAGCGTGACGACCTGCGAGGAGAATGTCTTGGTCGCGGCGACGCCGATTTCCGGGCCCGCTCGGATATACAGGGCGTGATCGGCCTGGCGAGCGGCACTCGACCCGACGACGTTCGTCACGGCGACTGTCTCGGCCCCCGCGTCCTGCGCGGCCCGGAGCGCGCTCATCGTGTCCGCGGTTTCGCCGCTCTGGGTCACGGCGACGACGAGCGTCCGATCCGTGACCGTCGTCGTGTCGTACTCGCTCGCGAGGTTCGCGTGCGCTCGAATTCCCGCCCGTCGGAGCAACTGAACGCCGTAGAGCGCGGCGTGGTAGGAGGTGCCGCAGGCGACGAACTCGACCTCGTCGATGTCCTCGAACGTCCCCGGCGGGAACTCTTCGAGGTGAATTGATCCATCGTCGCCGATCCGTCCGGCGATGGTGTTCGCGATGGAGTCGGCTTGCTCGTTGATTTCCTTGAGCATGTAGTGGGTGTACTCTCCCTTACCGGTCTCCTCGGCGCTCCACTCGACCGTCTCGACGTCGCGATCGACGACGTTTCCCTCCCTGTCCGTGAGCATCAGTTCACCCGGTCGCACCTTCGCGAACTCGCCGTCTTCGATGTAGATCACCTCGTCCGTGAAGTCGAGAAAGGCGGGCACGTCGCTCGCGAGATAGTACCGATCATCGTCGACGCCGATGACGAGGGGGGAGTCCTGCCGAGCAGCGTAGACGGTGTCAGTGCCGTTGATCATGAGCGCGATTGCGTAACTGCCGTCGAGTTCGCCGATGGCGGTCTTGAACGCGTCTTCGACGTCCAGCCCCTCGTCGAGGTGGTGTTCGACGAGATGTGGGATCACCTCGGTGTCGGTCTCGCTTTTGAACTCGTAGCCCTCGGCCGCCAGCCGCCGTCGGATCGACTCGTAGTTCTCAATGATGCCGTTGTGGACGACGACCACCCGATCGGTGCGGCTCGTGTGAGGGTGGGCGTTCGCGTCCGTCGGCGGGCCGTGCGTGCTCCAGCGCGTGTGGCCGATGCCGACCGTCCCGTTCGGTACGTCGCGGGCGATCGTGTTCTTCAGCTCGCTGATCTTGCCGGCCTTCTTGCGGACGGCGATACCCGTCCCATTCTGGACCGCGATTCCAGCGGAGTCGTATCCGCGATACTCCAGGTTTTCGAGGCCGGTCAGTAGCTCGCCGACCGCGTCGTCGGACCCGATGCACGCAATGATTCCGCACATCAGCGATACCCCTCCTGCGTCGGTTTCGTGCTTTTCTCGGCGGGCGTCCCGCCACCCGTTCGGTCGTGCAAGCCCGGTCGAATCATAGTTTCGCGTTCACGTTCTCCTTCGCGCCTCCCGAAGCGAGGAGGCTGCGATTCCGTGACAGTCGGTACTGCTGATATACCCATTATTATACGCGGGCTAACGGAACGGTCGCCGATTCCGACCGGTTTTCGGCGTGATGGATTTGATGATCACGCCGTAGTCGGGCGTTTTTCAGGCTTCCTCCCTCCAACGACCGGGTGTAGGACACGTCGGTATCTTGGCTTAGGAGGCGGATAAGCGCCGGTTGCGGGCCTGCAATCGTGGTTTGGGATCTCGCGTCAGAGGAGATTTTGCACCGCGTCAGCGATCCTCGATGACGATCGTCGGTCTTAATCTTGATATCTTCCCTGCGCCTACAGGCGCGGAAATCCTTTCGCTGGAAGTTTCAGTTTCTGCTGGACCACCATGCGAGCGACTTTCTCCTCACGGCTACTCCGGTTTGTATGCGCTTCTTTGGGACGTTTGTGAACTATCCCACCCTCCCACTCGGGCTGACGCCATCGCTCTTGAAGGTGGGGCTTTCTGTTTCCACGACGCGCTTAACAGATTTGGACGTATCCACAGGCGTTCGAAAATCACTACGTGATTTTCGCAGCCCCGCAGAAACGCGAAGCGTTTCTGAGGACGTTGATTCAGAGCGTCCCGCTCCTCACCGCTTGATACCGCGAAACAGAATATTCTACGCCGCGTTCGCGTCTCTATCCGCCTCAAACCCACACGCCGGACACGAGTGTTCACGCACCCACAGCGGCTTGTCAGCCGAAACGCCGCACGACGCACACTCTTTGACCCTCCCTCTCGGGTTCACGGCGACGAAGTACGTTCCTTCGCGGTCGCACTTGTATTCGAGCATCCGAAGGAACGTTCCCCACGCCGCGCCCGCCCGATTTCGAGAGTTGCCCGGTAGTTCGACCAACCCTTTCGCGTCCAAGTCCTCGACCGTCAAAAGGTCGTACTCGTGGGCGTAGTAGTTCGGGAGCTTGTGCAGGAAGTCCCAGCGTTTCTGTTTGAGGTCAGCGTGTCGCTCGGCCACGACTCGACGCTGGTTCTCCAAATTTGCAGCGCTGTGTACTTTGCGTGAGGGGTTGCGTTGAACGCGTTCCAACCGTTCGCGCTCGTCGGATAGGTTGAGCGACTTGACCGCCGTACCATCGGTGTCGTAGGCGTACTTGAGAATCCCCGCGTCGATGCCGACACACTTCTCGGGTTTCTCCGGTGGGTCGTCGGGAGTCTCGACGCCGAGGATGGCGTACCACTTGCCAGTCGGTTCCTGCTTGACCGTGACGGTCTTTATCTCGGCGTCGTCGGGGAGGTCACGGTAGAATGTGATGGGTATCTCACCGAGTTTCGAGAGCCACAGTTGCGTCCGCCCGCTCGTGTTCTTGAGTTTGAAGCCGGATTGGCTGTAGGTGAAACTGTGGTATTCGCCTGGTGCTTTCCATTTGAGGGTGCCGACGCGGTAGCCGTTCTCTTTGCGCCCCGAAGCGCCGGAGGTTGTCGTACAACCGCTGAACGGCTTTCTGAAGAACTTTCGAGTGAACGTGTTTCAGGTCACTCCACCACTTCTTGAGACTCGGCAGGAGTTTCTGCTCGGAGTACGCCGAGGTGTTGTCAGTTCGGTTGAGTCAGTGGAGGAAGTGGTTGTAGACCTGCCTACAAGTATCAACAGTCCACGCTAACTGCTCTGCGAGCGCGTCGGACGGTCGGAGCCGATACCTGTAGTTGTAGTTCATCTACGAGCGTTCTTCGATGAGTTCGTCGAGCTTCTCTTGGACGAACGAGGAGAGATTCAGGTGGTTTTTCTGAATCCACTCGGCTTGGTCGTCGCGGATAGAGATGTTCTTGCGCGTTGCCACACCACACAGTGGGCAAAATACACAAATAAGATTTCGATTGCGTAGGCCTGTGGGCCGAGCGTCGAACGTGCTTGAGAACTGTGCGGGCGTCGCCAGAACGCGGAAGCGTTCTGGCTGCCAACCAGAAGCCTACGGCTTCTGGTGACGTTGACGAGACGCTGCGCGTCTCGTTCGCACGCAAGAGCTTCGCTCTTGTGAACGCTGTATCCCCTTCCTCAACGAGCGACTGAAGGGAGCGAGTAGGAAGGGGCCTAAGCACCTGGATTTAGGAAAATAACAAGAAGGGCTAAAAATGTTACGAGATACACAGCGATGTGAGAGAAAGGGTAAAATATGTGCTCCTATCTGGAGAAGGCCTGGAAGGACGACAGAGCCGACGAGTAGCCTCTATCCTAAGAGACAGAAGATCCAGACGCCGGCTACGTTTTTGAGATGCTCCACTTACAGGAATTCAGGCGAGAAAGCCCACGACTTGAGTCGTGGGATGAATCGCCGTCATCGTCTACTTTCAGTGTGTGGCATAGTCTTAGGTGCTCTCCGCGCGGTTCTCTGTGTATCCGACGCGGCATGCCCGCGCCCATACCGGGACAATCGGCCACATTCGGACCCCCGACCGAGACTCGACGGTACCCCGTCAGGATACCTCACGTCGGGTACCGACGCTACATACCCAAGTACCTCCGAATCCGTCGACGCACGCCCGAAGCCCCGAGGAAACGACGGGACCGGACGGGAAACGACGGGACCGGACGGGAAACGACGGGACCGGACGTGTCGAGGATAGGAGTACCGGCCGCTTGGCCCGGCCAGCACCTCGTCGGTGTGCGAACCGTACCCATCCCACCTCAACGGGCCGTCGCTCGTGGGAGGAGGTCAAGAGCTATCTCTATTATTCCCTCGTTATCAATCATCGGCGTGTCGATAGACGTCTACCTCGCCATTTGCATACACACGGTGATAGGAGTTTTCTAGTTCGGATTGCGGTTCCCACTCCAATAGGTAGCGTCCATCAGTAAAACGGTAAATCTCGATTCGCGGCCGCACTGCGACGTATTCATACTCTTGCTCGACGAGCGTAGCGTTCAATAATTCAATATTTAACAACCCGGGACGCCACTGGGGATTTGGCACCGTCTGTTGATGGACTGCACCCCCTCGTGCTGCACGCGGGAAGTCGACGGCCTCATCACCGTAATACATCTCGGCCCGAACAAGGTCTTCAACGTACTGACTTGAGAAATGCTTCGCGTCGGTTTCTCCCTCCGTCAGATACTGACGGTGCATATCTGGATGATCCGGGGCTGCGAGCGGGGAGCTGAACTGAGTGAGAATAAGTATCGCCACAAAAAAAACGGAAAGGGCGCTGACTATTGCTGCACGCTTCTCTCGATTATGGGTGTTATGGTCGTTTGAGTGACGGGAGACTGTGCGGCCGTAGACACCTCCGATGAGAACGGCAACGAACACGCTCGCCATGGCGAATTGGCGGCGGAACCCCGGCGCAGCACCAATGACTAACCCCGGGAGGGCGAACCCCACCGTCATTCCCGATGCAGCAAGGACCGCGCGTGTCGGGACATTCCCGCGTTGGCCGGCAAAGAGGATGAGCCAGCTTACTCCGCCCATGCCAAGCATGGCAAGGATATAACTTGAATTAAGAAATGCGCGCCAAAGCGGTACGGTGTATTGCGTCGCAGCTGCATACTCGGGCGGCTGTGCTGCCAGAATCAGATCAGGGTTGGCAAGAGCGGCAACAATTGCCACGATCCCCGTATAGGGGTTAATATACTCAGTGACAAATAGCCACTGTACAGAAATTACCACTCCTAGAAGTCCGAGGACCGTCCCGGAGACGTATGGCCCTGGGCGTTGCGGCGCCAACCTCCGGTCGATGCCCGAAAGCAATGCTAAGAAGAGAAGGATGCCGAAGACAATAAGCACTGAAACCTTGTGGAGGTACAAGAACGACGTAGTCAGTAACGCGAGTATGAGAAACGACCGTGTGTCAAAGCCCGTTTCTCGGTAGACAATATACGTACAGACAAAGGCTGCGAGGAGAACTGCGGAGAGTGTAGTGGGGATGGGCGCGATACTGTAACGGATTGTTGACCCTCCAACCGCCGCAACCAATGCCGCCACGGCAACTATCCTCCCTGAGACGGCCTCTCCGACACCCCATGACCGCTGGAGTTGGTGGGCGAGTGTTGCGGCGAAGAGAACTAGCCCGCAGCCAATTATAAGTGGAAAGATCCCAAAGGCAGTGTCGATCGGTAGGCCAGTGATGAGCGCGGTCTCTGCCCCGAGGATATGGAAAAGATACGCTTTTGAATAAAATAAACCGGTGAGCTGCTCCGTGCCGCCATTTTGTATGATAACTTGGCTTCTGACGGCGTGAGCATCCGGGTCGAATCCTATCATACTGGCGGGAAATGCGAACGAGTAGAGCCGGTAGCTGACAGCCAACAGCAGCGCAAGAATGGCGATAGTATAGCCATCTCTCTGTGTCTGAATCGAGAGAATACCCCAGAGAAGGGCTATCCCAGCGCCAGCTGCGCCGACTGGGAGCCAAGGATACAGTGAATTCGCTGTATGCGTCGCAAGAACTCCAGCAGAGAAGGAAAGAGTACTGAGTATTGTGGCTATTTTTAACTTCATTATATAATGCATTAAGATCCATAGACAACTAAAAACTGCCGCTTCTCATTTAGATGCTATTTGTGTTACACAAATATCATCTTCATTTCCCTATCTAATACAAATATGAGTTCTATGGTGACACGAGATACTACTTCTAATTAGATGTGATTATATTTGTGCTTCAACGATCGGTACAGGTATCTTCAACTATTTTCGAAGGCTCGATATCAGCCCGAGTGTTGTAATAGGGACTACGATCTGAACTTTGTCGTGAGGTATTTCGAAAACTAGCACCGTATAGATCTGCTAGTTTAAGTAGTGAGCTGTTGAGTTTCTTGGAAAAGAGGTTCACAGACCTGCTCGGTGAGCGTTTTTCAATGAATTTAGAAGAATGGTGGGAACGTGAGCGACCAATGAACCCCTGATCAACGGTGCTGTCCGACTCCCCGTAACTGGGTGTTCGTTCAGGGATCCGCTGTTATTTGTCAACTTTTAGTGTTTAGCATTCTCAGAGTATAGCTTTGGACCATAAATAACAGTTAAATAAGAATTCTGAAATTTCATACCGTGACTATTCGCATCGATCGTTACAGGGTTCGTGTAACTATTATGTACACTAGAAAAACTATACGAATTAAAATAATTAACGCATTACTACAAATATGTTGATAGTCATAGAGGAAAACGCTAGTCAAGGCGGTGCTAAACCAGATAATGACGGGTAAATACTGTAGCGATTTTCCGTTTTACGTTCTAAATAAGCCCACTTGTTTCAATTACTGCGTATCCCACTACTTCTGTCGTGTGGTCTGTCTCCCCGTCTCTGCTTTGTTCTTCCTCGACGAGGAACTCTACCCCAGAGTTGGTGAGGTTGCGATACCGGAGGCTCGCTGTATCAGAACCATCGAACGTTTGTAAGTCAGCTAGGAACAAAGGTGCTTCATAGTTCTCCAAGAAAGAAGCATTGTGCCAGGAGTCAGTTACAATATTGGGCGTTCGTCCGATTTCAAACTGTGTACCGTTAATATCGAATGTACCCGGTTCGATCGCCGTGTACCCTACCGTCTCAGATACATGAATCCCATCTAATCCTTCTTCTTCCTGGAGGCGAATCTCGGTACCGGTGCTCGAGGTGTTCCGTTGACGGGTTACGATTGGATACGGGCCGTTGCGTGTCTGCGATTGAGCGAAAACGACCGGCGTAGTGGTGAAATTCTGCACGAAATCACGTCTGGTGAATTGATGATCGGTCGCCGTCGTCCCTACTTCGATCCGGTTACCCGATGATGAAATATACGCACCAGATTCCATGACGATATACTGAATTGTTTCCTCTACGTGCTTACCGTCCTGATACGTCCATTCTTCGATCTGAAACTCGAAACGTTCACTTCGGACGTTCCGCAGTCTCACGTGAGCAGGATGAATTCCATTGTAGGAAACTGGCTTCATGATCACGACTGGATTGTCGTATGCTCCCCTGAGCGAGACAGTACGCCACGCGTCTCGGTCCGGCTGATTGACCGAGACGGTACCGCTTTCACCGATAGAGAGTGCGGCCTCGACGTCGACTAATCCGTATCCCTGATCATTGGCGGACAGACCGATATTTTCCGCCGTCTGGCGCAGGCGACTGCGAGCGCCATCCGGGTTCCCGTAACTGTCCTGCGAGAGCTCGCCGCTCTCGTCGTACGTGACGTTGTTCGCGTTGTTGAACCCGACCGCCATCAGCTGCGCGCCCGCACCGGCAACGTGAGGTGCTGCCATTGACGTCCCCGAGAAGGTGGCGTATCTCCCGGAGACAGTGGAGTAGATCTCGGCACCGGGCGCGGCGAGTTCGATTTCGGGACCCGTCGACGAGAACGGCGCGACGGTGTCGTCCCGCGTCGTCGCGCTCACAGCGACAACCTCCGGGTAGGCGGCTGGGTAGTCGACGCAGCCGTCGCACCCGTCGTTCCCGGCTGCTGCGACCAACAGCACGCCGTTGCGGTAGGCGTATTTACAGGCGTCGTGGACCGTCTGCGAGCCGACGTCGCCGCCCAAGCTTAGACCAGCCACGTCCCATCCTTGGTCGGCCGTATAGGCGATCGCGGCGGCGACGTCCGAGTAGTATCCTTGACCGTTGCAGTCGAGTGCTTTTAGCGCGTGGAGGGTCGCTCTGGTGCTAACGCCGACGACGCCCTCTGCGTTGTTCGCCGCGTCTGCGGTACCGGCGACGTGCGTCCCGTGATCGTTGTCGTCGTCCCAGGGCTGGAGGCACTCATTTCCGTTGGACAGCGCACACGGTTCACCCGAAACGGCCATTCCACACGGAATGTACGCGTTACCCTCCCCGAGATTCGCTTGGAGGTCGGGGTGGTCCGAGTCAATGCCGGTGTCGATAATCGCGATGTCCGCGCCTCTTCCGGTGTAGCCGTCGTGCTGTGCTTCGTCGGCGTCGATCCGATCGACGCCCCACGGGATCGTCTGGGTTCCGGTAGACTCGTGCCCCGTCGCTTCGAGAATACCATCCGGCTCAACGTATCGGACATCGCTATGGCTGTTGAGAGCGGTATAACTCTCGGGAGCGAACGTACCGACAATCGCCCTTCCGATGCGGCCGAAGTCGATCGTCTGATGGACCTCACTCGCTTCCGTCTGTACCGCTTCCATTGCCTCTTCCGTCGATGTTCCGATTATAAATCGATCTGGGTGAGGTGTGCTACTGGCTTTTGCTCCTTGACTTCCGAGGATGATTGTGCCCGCACCGACCGTTCCTTTCAGAATTTCTCGCCGAGTTATTTTATCAGACATCTATACGAATATTATACTGCTATCTTAATAATTTTATTTAGGATAAAATAGTAATTATTTCTTTTATGAATCATATAGTATAGATTGAATATCCATAGAGTTTTATACAATCAAAGTGTGTTCAAGCACTCATTTATAAATGTATTTTGGGCGAGGAGGTTCTGGCGCTTTACTACTGGCGAGATCGTCGATACGAATGTGATATTGAATCTCAGGACTTAAACTCTGCCGCGAAGTGAGCGGCTTTGGGAGCAGGTACCCCAGTATCGGTAAAACGACCACGTTCGGATTATCCTCTTAGATTCCAATGAGTACGATACTGCCACCTGCTCCGATAAAAATCACGTTCTCTACGATAGTTGATCATTTTTCACCCACGTATTTAATACACTGTGTCAGAAGTGATTCTATATGAAGGTACACGATGAACGCATCCCCACAGAACGGTTCGAACGCTTCCTGAATTCGATGCCGCAAGTGAGCGTCGAGCTAGTGATATCCTTCGATCGAGGAATCCTCCTGCTGCGGCGACGCAACGAACCGGCGAAAGGAGAATGGTTTTGGCCGGGAACGAGGCTGTACAAAGGTGAGGCGTTCGATCAAGCGGCGAAAAGGCTCGCGAGAGAAGAACTTGGCATTGAGGTCCAGTTGCGCGGAATGCTTGGGGTTTATAACCACTTTTGGAACACGGGTGATCTACCCAACGTGGAGACAACCCATACCGTTAACGTCGTGTACCGTGCTCACTCGAAGAGCGATGCCGAAGACATCACACTTGACAGCCAACACGACGACTATCGATTTATCACCGAAATCGATTCGGCGCTGCACAAGTACGTTATCAGATACCTGGATGAGGGAGACTTCTTTTAATCACTCGTTCGTTCCGTCTGCTTTCCCTCGAACGGAGGTAGCACCGTAGGTCCGACGTGATGATCTCGTCCTGAACGTCCGTCGCTTACCGAGGATTTTCGAGCACGGCTACGATTTTTTCGAACCGAACGCGTCGATCGTCGCTCCGAGGCCCGATTCGAGATCGTAGTCGGGCGACCATCCGAGATCACGAAGTTTGGACGGATCAGAAACGTGTCTCGGGATCTCGACTCCTTCGTCACGCTGCCGATCGGCGGTCGAGACGAGCCTGACGTCCCTGTCGATCAACTCGAGTATCAGATCCGCCAGCTCTCCGATTTCGGTATCTTCGCCCCGTCCGACGTTGTAGGCTTCCCCGCTCTCGCCTCCCTTCAATAACGCCAGAAGCGCACTTATGGTATCTTCCACGTACAGGAAGTCTCTGCTCGGTGAGAGGTTACCCAGTTCGACGGTCTCGCTTGTCAACGCCTGCTCAATAATCGCGGGAACGACGTTGTGGGTCGGTTGCTCCGGTCCGAAGGTGTTGAAAATCCGCGCCGTCACTGTTTCGAGTTCGTACGTGCGGTGGTAGGCGTGTACGAGTCGATCCGCGGCCGCTTTGCTTCCGCCGTAGGGCTCCGCCGGATACATCGGATGGTCCTCGGCAATCGGTAGACTCTCTGGAGGACCGTACACGCTCGCCGTGCTCGCGCAGACGAACCTGGCGTTGTCCGCGTTTCGCGCGGCTTCGAGAACGTTGAGCGTTCCCGTCGCGTTTATTTCCCACGTCGTTCGAGGAGATTCGATGGCCGCGTCGATGCTGGTTTGCCCGGCGAGATGAACGATCGCATCAGTCTTTCCCAGTTCGAAGCTCTCTGGCGCTGTGATGTCGCCGCGTTGGACGGATTCGTTCGGACGCGCTTGTACATCGGTTGCTGGACGAACGAGTAGAGTGACGTCGAGTCCTTCGCTCGCCAGTGCGTTCCGGAGGTGCCCGCCGAGAAAGCCGGTACCGCCGGTAAGAAAGACCGATTCGAGGGAGGTGTTCGATGACATGGTGGTAATCCTACTCAACTACCGGTTGTAACCGAAGGCCGGCCGTGGGATTAACCCATCGCTCGTCTCCTCGCTCGACGCGTTGATGGTCCGTCCGCGCCATATCTCGAATCATCTCTTCGAATGAAACTTCCGCGGACCAATCTAGTTCGTTCTCGGCGCGCAAGGGATTGGACTGGAGCACGTTCACTTCCGCAGGCCGGTAGAACCGTTCGTCGACGACGACGTAGTCCTCGTAGTCGAGTCCCAATTCGTCGAACGCGACCTCCGCGCACCGACGAACGGTGTAGGTCTGACCGGTTCCAATGACGTAATCGCGAAGGTTTTCGAGGTCCTGTTGCAGCATGTGGTGCATCGCTTTCACGTAGTCCCGCGCGTCACCCCAGTCTCGTTTTGCATCTAGGTTCCCGAGGCGAAGTTCGTCTTGAAGCCCTTCCTTAATACGCGCCGCCCCGAGGGTAATCTTCCGCGTGACGAACTCTTCGCCTCGACGCGGGCTCTCGTGATTGAACAGGATGCCGTTGACAGCGTACATGTCGTACGCCTCCCGGTAATTGATGGTCGACCAGTATCCATACAATTTCGCGACGCCGTACGGGGATCGGGGGTGGAAGTCCGTCTCCTCGGTTTGGGGAACTTCGTCGACCTCGCCGAACATCTCACTGGTGCTCGCTTGGTAGAACCGGGCGTCGGGCGCGTGCTGGCGTACCGCTTCGAGTAACCGGGTTACCCCTAATCCAGTAACGTTTGAAGTGTACAGGGGTTGTTTGAACGACGTTCCGACGAATGACTGCGCCGCCAAGTTGTACACTTCGTCAGGCTCGGCGTTTTCGACGGCATGGTTAAGCGAAACCTGATCCTCCAAATCTCCCTCGATGAGCTCGATCGAATCGTCCTCAACGAGATGCTTTATCCGCCAGTAATTCTTCGACGACGTTCTGCGAACCAGCCCGTGGACATCGTACCCTTTGCGGTCCAAATATTCGGCGAGATAACTTCCATCCTGTCCCGTCACTCCGGTTATTAGCGCAGACGGCATTGAATTTTTAATAAAAAGCTTATTACTTTAATCTATCGGAATAAACGAATTTGAATGATTGGGAGAGTTTTGGTAGATCAATGAATAAAATTCCAGTAGTATATTGAATGATTTGGAATCTATATTATTTGAGCTACTATTCACTCTAATAGTTTCTCTTTTTCTTCGACTGAATCCTATACCATTCTCGTATTAATGAAAACTTATAGAATATATTATTATATCTATTTAATAGGAGTGCCATCAACAAGCGATGTCCATGTGTTCACGCTACTATCATAGAATGCGGGCCCAGCTGTATTTCCTCCGCTTCCATCGTGGTAAGCTTGGTTCCCTACTTCCTGTTTCAACCGTCGAACATCAGTTGGTTTCGTAGGAGTATTATCACGAAGATAATCTGCGATAATATCTACGTTATACCACTCTTCTTTCTTCACATTTTTAATGTAGAGTCCGGAAAAATCCACGTCAGTGTAAACGGCAGGTGATCTCTCTATAATTCGAACACCGTAGTGGTGACTTGGAGCGTTATCACTTGAGACAACATCCAAGTTCGTTACACGCAATCGTGTTATATCGTTTCCTGCGACTTCAACAGCGATCCCGCTCGGAAAGGATCCAGATTTCTGATTATTATTTTTAATTATTCCCCCTTTGATTACTACATCTGTAAGTTCGCTCCGCGCAGTCGACATTAGTAAGCCATCCATCCAACCGTGTTTAATCGAGCAATCGATAATTTCGACATCTTTTCCTCCTTCAAGTTTCACGTTGTGCGTGTTTTTTTCTGTTCCGTTTTCGAGGAAGGTGCAGTTTTTGATTTCGATATCTTCTGAGAAACGCCCATCGATCATCAATCCTAGACCATCATTATAGGCGATGAAACAATCGCTCATGCGAAAACCACGCGTTTTCCACTGATTTCCATCGACAATTTGTGACGTATCTGCCTTGATTTCGACACCGCTTCTTCCTTTTCCGTTAAGGATTTGGCACCCGTCTAGGGTGATATCCTTATTATCTGTTTTATTTGTCCATGTGGATACAACGGTAGCCTGTCGTTCCCCATCTAGAATACAGTTAGAAACGGTAACGTTCTGACAGCCATGAAAGTGAATACAGTGTTCGTTGTTCTCGTGAAAAGTACAATTCACGACTGTGATATTGGTTGTAACCGGAGGATCCTGTTTGCTTGTCAATTCTAACCCATCACCTGTAGAATTAACCGACCAAAGATTAGAGAATTTATGATCGCTACCCACCACCTCGATATTATGCATATCACTCAAATCCGTTATTTCATCTGGATTTTGATTTTGCATATTTCCGTCAATGAGAAAGTCCTTTAGAAGGCATCCGTTGACGACAAGAGGATCACTTCTAGACGCCGGCCGACCGATGTCCAAAATCGCTTTTCCTTTCCCCGGTTCGGTAATCCCATCTGGAAGAAATACTTTCGTCGAGTGGCCTTGACCTTCGATAGTTACATTATCTTTATTGACAAATATCGCCGCCTCTTCTGCCTTCCCATCTTCCACTTCATACGTTCCTTCAAGTAAAATCACCTTGCCACCCGTATCAGGTAATGCATTAATGGCTTGTTGAATACCCGAACAGTTCTCTTCGGGGAAGACAATTTGGATCTTATTGAACTCTTCTAGTGATAATGACTCAAGAATATACTCCCACTCTAGGTCTCCTGCGAGCCATTCATAGAAACCGTCCGAGGTGACACCGAGTGCGGGAGTGTTCTCTGGTACCGGCAGGTTTTCTCTACTATCCGCCCGATATATTTTTACGTACGATGTTTCCATATTGCTTTCTTCTATTTGTGAGGTCTTTCTCTGGGTTTCTCTCCTTTTGGTTGGCATAGCACTCGATTTGGTACTCAATGCTAAACCGCCCCCCAGGCCCGAAAGAATTCCTCGTCGCGTTAATTTCTTCATCCTCAAAGAACCATAATATCTCTCTCACCAAAAATCTTCTTTAAAATAATATAAATATAAAAATTTAGAAAATAATTATAATATATAATAAAATCGATTAACGGCTGCATTTACAGTAGTGTGTAGAACGATTCTCAAGTGACTATTCTCTGGTAGATTTACACCGGGTTTGGATTACCCATATCGGCGGGTCGTCTTCGTAGGATGCCTTCATTTCTTCAGCCAATAGGTTAGTAAGGAAGGGGATCATAGCACCACTCGATGGCTATAGCACGTCGACGCAAATTCGTCCATGCCCAGACTGCGTGGATGCTCGCCGCAGCGCTGACGTTGGCTCTCTTAGATGTGTTGACGCTCGAACTGTTCTTCGTACTCTCGTTGCTCGGCTTTCTTATCGTCGTCGAGTTCACGGCACCGTTTTCGGTCACTCCCAAGTGGCGGATGCGGCTCAAGTGGCTCATCCTCGCAGGTCTCGTCTCCTTCGGGTACGTCGCGATCCGTCGTGTCCTCTCCATCCTTCCGATAGAGGTGTTCTGAGTGCGGCTCGACTTCTCCGAGATCGGCTACCCGCGCGCGCTCCTCGCCGCACTCACCGTCCTCCTCGCGGTGGCGGCGATCGTCGCCGCGAGCACGTCGACGGCGGCGTTCGGCGTCTACAACTCGGCGTGGGACGGCGCATCGGCGCTCCAGACGGAGGCCGACGCCGTCGGCACGGAGTCGGAGATCGTCCTCAACACGAGCGCCTACGGAGACGTCCCCGCGAACGGGACCGTCGCGGTCGTCCTTTCACCCGAGACGCGTTACGAACGCGAGGATAGCGAGCGACTGCGGACCTTCGTTCAAAACGGCGGGACGCTCGTCGTCGCGGACGACTACGGCCGGCACGGCGACGCGCTCCTGGCGGACATCGACGCGGACGCCCGATTCGACGGCCGGCCGCTTCGCGACGAGCGACACAACTACCGCTCGCCGAACATGCCCGTCGCGACGAACGTCTCGAACGACCCGAACGCCTCGATCGTAGAGGGCGTGGATCAGCTGACCCTGAACTACGGGACTGCCGTCCGACCGAACGGTGCCACAGTTCGGGCGACGACGTCCGGGTTCGCCTACTTCGACGAGAATCAAAACGGAGAACTCGACGCGAACGAATCGCTCGACGAGCACCCCATCGTGACAGTCGAATCGGTCGGGGAGGGTCGGGTGATCGTCGTCGGCGACCCGAGCCTGTTCATCAACGCGATGCTCGACCGCCCTGGGAACCAGGCGTTCGTCCGGGCGATCTTCGACGGTCACGAGCGCGCGATCCTGGATTACTCGCACAGCGGCCGCCAGCCGCCGCTCGCCGTCGCGCTCCTGCTCGTTCGCGGTTCGCCGGTACTGCAGGTGCTCGTCGGCGCGGTCGGACTCGGGGCCGTCGTCGGTTGGGCGGAGCGACCGGGGCTCCTCGGCCGCCTTCGTCGCGGGGACGCGCGCGAGGAAGTTAGGACTGATGCGGCGCGGAGGGATGAACTGGCGGCGTATCTCCGCCGACAGCACCCCGACTGGGACGACCGCCGAGTCGACCGCGTCATAGCAGGTGTTTTATCCGAAGAAAATAATAGTGATGGCAATGGATAGAGTAAACGAAATTTATACTGACATCCGCGACGAGGCGCAGAAGGTCCTCATCAGCAACGAGGACGTCGTCGAGGGATTCACCGTCGCGCTGCTCACGGAAGGTCACGTCCTGCTTGAAGGCGTTCCCGGCGTCGCGAAGACGACCATGGCGAACCTCTTCGCGCGCGCGACGGGACTGGAGTACCGCCGGATTCAGATGACGCCGGACGTCCTGCCCGCCGACATCACCGGAACGCAGGTCTACCGCGAGAACGCGAGCGAGTTCGAACTCCAGCATGGTCCGGTGTTCGCCAACCTGGTCGTCGCCGACGAGATCAACCGCGCGACGCCCAAAACGCAGAGCGCCTTGCTGGAGGCGATGCAGGAACGGCACGTCACGATCGAGGGTAACACTCTTTCGCTTCCGAGCCCGTTCATGGTGATCGCGACGCAGAACCCAATCGAAATGGAGGGAACCTTCGAACTGCCGGAGGCCCAGCGCGACCGCTTCCAGTTCAAGCTGACCGTCGACCTGCCGACCGTCGACGAGGAGCGCGAGCTCCTGAACCGGTTCGACGCGAGCCCTAATCTCGGCCCGGACGACGTCACACAGGTGATACGCCCCGAAGACGTCATCCGCGCCCGACAGGCCGTGACCCGCGTCCACGTCGACGAGAAGGTGAAAGAGTACATCCTCGGCGTCGTGGCCGCGACGCGCGAGTCGCCCGCCGTCGAGTACGGCGCTTCGCCGCGGGCGACGCTGGCGTTCCTCAACGCGGGAAAGGCTCGCGCCGCGATCCGCGGCCGCGAGTACGTCATCCCGGACGACGTGAAGTCCCTCGCCGAGAAGGTCCTCGCACACCGGCTCGCTCTCACCGCCGACGCGGAGCTCAGCGGACAGAGCGTTTTTGAGGTCGTCGAGGAGATTCTCGACCGGGTCGAACCGCCGGAGGGCTCTTCTCTCCCCTCGGAGGGCGTTCCCCTCTCCGACAGGAGCGACCTCTCCCAAACGTAGCCGTCTTCGCCGAACGGCTGGCGGTTGCCTTAAACACGAACCGGTGTGCTGCCCGCCAGGATCCGGCTACGTCGCCGCCTCTTCCGACTTCACGGACCCCCACCGACAGGTGACAAGGAAGTCGGCGGCGTCCGCATCGTGAACTTCGGACGTCACCGGCTCCGACAGCCCGACTGCGAGTCCGACGGCGAGGAACGAGACGACCGGGTGGTCGAACCGTACCTCGGAGCCGTAGGCGCTCGCGTCGACACGGAACGTGGCGCGTCCATCCTTCGAGTCGACGTCCACCGCCGCCCCGTCAGCGAGCTCGAAGACCTCCACGAGCGCGTTGACCAGTTGATCGGCCAGCTCCGTCGGCGTCTCCCCGAGACTGCCGGTCCGTGTCCGGTCGAACTCCACGAAGAGGGCGCTCCCGGTCGGAACGAACGATACGCCGCGCCGCCGTTCCTCCTCGGAGGCGACGAAGACTGAGTCGAGTTCCTCGGAATCCGGAAGTTCGTGATCGCCGTACTGCGGGACGAAGAGCCGCGCGACAGGGTCGCCCCCGGTCGGCACGTAGATGCGCGCGTCCTGCAGGCCCAGTTCAACCGTCACCGCGGCGTGCGTGTCCGCCAGCGCCCCGTACACGCGCTCGCCGACGCTGGCCGCGATGAACCGCTCGGGCGTTAGATAGTACGTTAATACCGCCGAAAAGAGCCCCGTTCCGCCAAGTACGAGGAAAACGGTTTGCGCGCTCGGGAAGACGGCGGCGGCCCCCGTGGCCAGCGCGCCGACCAACGCGAGCCCCAGCGCAGTACGGCGGTACTGTGTCCGCTTTGCTTGCGTGTACTCCTGTCTGAGGCGACGGTTCTCCGCCCGGAGGAGGTCTACTTGGGCGACGAGGTCGGACGGATCGGGCTGTTCATCCACCTCGTCGACCTTGTCCTCGGCGATCCGCCCGTCCGTGTCGTCGACTCCTTCCGTCTCGCTCCGGCCGTCGGCGTCGTCGCGCGAGAGCTGGCTGCTCATGCGGCCTCCTCCGCGAGGCCGAGCGCGACGAGTTCGGACCGGTGGAGACCGTAGGCGATCGCCGCACAGATTAGTAGCAGGACACCGGCGACGGGCAGCGGCTCTTCTAACCACGTCAGCGTTTCCCAGGTAACCGCGCCGAGGACGGCGAACAGGACGACCGTCGCCGTGGCGATCCGACCCGGCGTCGGGCTTCGCAGTGACGGGCTGACGAGCACAGGAATGAGCCCGAGTTCGACGAGCGCGAGCTGCGCGGTCGTTGGTCCTTCCGGGAAGACGGCAAGAAGACCGAGATGGGCGACGGCGAAGAGGAGTTCCTCCGAGAGGACGAGTCCGAACAGGAGCAACGCGGCACCGACGCCGCCCCCGATCGTGCCGCCGCTTGCGCTCAGGGCGGCGGTACTCGAGAGGAGCCCACCCCACTTGAGAACGCGCTGCCGGCGCGATGTCGGCTGACGGAGGGAGCTCGCTTCACCGTTCGTTGGACGTGACATTCTCCTCCCCCTACGTGGAGCTTCCTTTTATTTCTACTTACTCATCGACGTGAACAACAGTTCGGGTTAAAACGACCGTCGCGCGTTGGCCGCCGGTGGTCTCGACGTCCTCGCCGACTCAAACTCGACGGGCGTCCGGAGTCCGGCTTTAAGATCGCGCCCGTCGTCGCCGTTGCGCGCCGAGCAACGCGTTGAGACGATCTCCAGGACCAACTTCGAAGGCGGTGACGTGCGGATGACGATCGAGTTTCCGGCGAAACTCCTCGAAGGAGACGTATCGTCGGTAGGCCTCTTCGAGGTCGGCCAACCCCCCTGGCTCGAACAGCACACGCGGGGTGAGAAAGACGAGGATACGATCGTCGTTTCTTGCCGCCAACTTGACCGTCTCGCGCACGTGGCGGCGCGCACTGTCGTCCGTTACGAGGATGGTCCAGACGCTTCCCCGCAGACGGTTGACTTCGGTTCGGACGGTCTCGAAGAGGGGGTCGCCGTCGATCCGTTGGACGTACCGCTCCCCCGCGCGAAAATACGGGTGGAGCGTCGTCCCGAAGGCTGCGTCGTCCCCCTTCAGCCGGACGGCGGCGGTGTGAGCGGCCGCCGGGCTCACCGCGCTCCCCCGACCGCCGATCGACGGCTCTCCCTCCGACCGTGTCGGTTCGAAGTCGTGGAGCGTCCGTCGGATCGTCGAGTAGTTCGCCGGTTCGGTGCTCGGTCGCAGCCGAACGGTCAGTCCCCCGTCGCCGACGGCGTACAGCCCGAGCGGGTCCGAGAGTTCTCGGGCACTGTCCACGAACGAGAGCGCGACCTCGCGTGCGTAATCGAGCATCGTCTCGCCCTCGCGGCCGACAGCCATCGTCCCGCGGTGGTCGAAAACCAGCACCGTCCGCCTGTCCGTCTCCGTTTCGAACTCCCTGACGTACGGGCGGCCGAGCCGAGCCGTCGCCTTCCAGTCGATGCGGTTCGCCGCGTCGCCGGCGACGTACTTGCGGATCTCCGCGACGGTGAGGCCGGATCCGCCGCGATCGGTCGCGTGCTCTCCGTACGCCGCCGCGAGACGATCGCCACCTCGACCGACGTGGATCTCGCGCGGTGCACGCGGTTCGACGGTGATCGATGGTGCGGGACCGCGCCGTGTCGTCTCTTCGAACAGGCCGAACGGATCCGAGAGCGTGACCGCGGGTTGCGGGAACCGGAACGTTCCGGCCGTCGGAAACGATGCTTCGAACAAGGTCGTTACCTCCTGATCGCTTCGCGTGATCGACACGCTCCGATCGTCCTCGGACGTCGCTCGTCCCGCCAGCGGCTCCGGGGCGGTTATCGAGACGTCGAGCGGTGCCGAACCGGTCACGCGAGCGGTCAGCGTCGCGTGCGCGGGTTCGTCCACCACGACTTCCGTTCGCGACGGCCGCAGATCGACCGTGAGCCGATCGTCGACCGCCGTCGCGCTCCGGACGAACCCGTATTGGCGGGCGATCAGCCACGCCCCCAAACCCGCCGCGCCGAGCAGGAGTACCGGCCTGGCCGTGACGATCGAGAGCGCGGCCAGCGCCGCGGCGATGGTCGCGTTGGCCCAGTACCGGCGTGACACGTGCATAAGGATCACTTCACTCCAAAGTAGTTGTAAGTTCTGGTCTATCTGTAGGTGTAATTATCTCCGAAGGCACCGTCGACGCTCGGGTGACGAACGGGGCCATCGGATCGGGTGGTCTGGATCGCCCCTTCACTGATCGACATTGAACTACTACTTTTCGAACATCCGGTGCTGTTCAATCCGTGATACCGTCCCTTTTTTATAATCTGGCAGTATTGGACGAAATATGTCCGAAGAGAGGAACTGGCGGTTGTTGCTTCCGGCGTCCCTCCGCCGGCTTCCACCCGACCTCGCCGCCGTCGTCTGTCTCGTCGTCCTCGTTGACGCGGCCGCTCTGCTTCCCGCTGTCCGCGACACCCAGATTCGGGTCGTCCTCGGGCTTCCGTTCGTTCTCTTCATCCCCGGGTACGCGTTCATCTCCGCGCTGTTTCCCGAGGACGAATACGAACGCTCCGACGGATCGGGAGCGGGTTCCGCTCGTTCCGGGATCGACGGACTCGAACGCGTGGCGTTCTCGTTCGGGACGAGCATCGCCGTCGTTGCGCTCGTCGGACTCCTGTTGAACTTCACCCCGTGGGGGATCCGCCTAGTGCCGATTCTCGTTGCACTGAGCGTGCTCACGCTCGCGACGACGTCCGTCGCCGCCCTTCGGCGACAGCGCGTCCCCGAATCGCGGCGGTTCGTCGTCCCGTACCGCGACTGGGCCGCCAGACTTCGTGCGGAGACGTGCGATCCCGAGACGCGGGCGGACGCGGTGTTGAACGTCGTTCTCGTCGTCTGCTTGCTGCTCGCGGTCAGCAGCGTCGCGTACGCGATCTGGACTCCACAGGACGGCGAGTCATTCACCGAGTTCTACCTCCTGACCGAAAACGAGGAAGGGGAGTTCGTGGCCGACGACTACCCGACCAACTTCACTCAGGGCGAGGGGCAATCGTTGCACGTCGGAGTCACCAACCAGGAACACGAGACATTGGATTACATCGTCGTCGTGGAGCTACAGCGGGTCGAGACGGAGAACAACTCGACGCGCGTCCTCGAAGAGCGGGAGCTGCATCGTTTCGAGCCGACTTTGGGTCACAACGAGACGTGGCGGATCCAGCACACGATCGTGCCTCCGATCGAGGGCGAGCGGCTCCGGCTGTCGTACCTCCTCTACAAAGGCTCTCCGCCGGCGGATCCCACCGTGGAAAACGCCGATCAAGAACTTCACCTCTGGGTCAACGTTTCGGATCCTTCGTCGTAGTGGACACGGTATCTGGTGATCTGAGGTGCCGCTGTACGACGTTTTCCGACGAAAAGTATAATCCAACTGTATCACACACCTACGTAACCCCAGTAGATGTAGTATTATCGTATCTAATTAAAATATTGTATATTTGATACAGTAAAAATTTTATTGTTGGATGTGCTTGTATCTATTTGATGACTCACTATCTTCACAGCGTCACTCATCGGAAAGACGGACGGTCACCTCCGATCAGTGCAGTCCCCCTGGACGCGTCGACACGCTCTGTGTCCTCGACGACGGCTGCGTCGCCCGAAGCGGGCCGAAGCGCGGCAACCTCACTAAGGACGACGTATGACCACTGAACAGACTGTCGACGACGTCAACGCGGCGTCGACCAACGGGGACCGAGCCACGGTCATCGGCACCGACCCGGGCGACGCGCTCCTTCTCCAGGAGGACAGCGAGCAGACGCCGACGCTCAGCGTCGTCATGCCGACGCTGAACGAGGAACAGGGCATCGCCGAGTGCATAGACCGGATCAAGAACGCGCTCGGCGCGCTCGGCGTGCCCGGCGAGATCATCGTCAGCGACAGTTCAACCGATCGGACCCCCGAGATCGCCCGCGAGATGGGTGCGGTCGTCGTCGAGCCCGACGCGCCGGGGTACGGGTACGCGTACCAGTACGCCTTCGAGCACGCCCGCGGCGAGTACATCGCGATCGGCGACGCCGACACAACGTACGACTTCGAGGAGCTGCCGAAGCTTTACGAACTGGTGACGAACGGCGACGCCGACATGGCGATGGGCAGCCGCCTCGACGGCGAGATTAAAAAGGGTGCGATGCCGCCCCTTCACCAGCACATCGGCAATCCACTCCTCACCAAGTTTCTGAACGTCTTCTACGGTGCGGGCGTGAGCGACGCCCACAGCGGAATGCGCGTCATCTCGCGAGACGCTTTGAAGGAACTAGATCTGAAAACTGACGGAATGGAGTTCGCGAGCGAGATGATCATGGACGCCGGCGCTCGCGGTCTCACTATCGAGGAGCTGCCGATCACGTACCATCCGCGCGAGGGCGAGGCGACGCTCGACAGCTTCCGCGACGGGTGGCGGCACGTGAAATTCATGCTTGTGAACGCGCCCGGATATCTGTTTTCAGTTCCTGGGTTCGTACTCAGTTTGTTTGGCGCATTCGTCATGGCTCTGGCCTATTTCAGCGTCCCAATCAACGGGATTTCCCTGGGCGTACACTCGGTGATCGCTGGCAGTCTCTTCACCATCGTCGGGACTCAGGTCGTGAGCCTCGGCGCATTTGCGACGGTTGCGGGGGATCCGATTCGAGCCCCCGAGGATCCCGTAACCGAATATCTCACGCAGAAGGTTCAGTTAGAACACGGCGCGACGTTCGGATTGTGTCTGTTCGGCGTTGGTGCCGGCTTCGCTGGAGTTCTAGCGATCCGCTGGATTGCGAGTGATTTCACTCAATTACCTTTCTTGATGGGCGACGTCGTCGCTCTAACCGCGATGGTTCTGGGACTACAGATCTTTTTTAGCTCGTTTTTCCTCAGCGCAATAGCTGAGTGAGAGTGGCGAGTCATTTTCATTCCAAACTATGATAATTATCGTGTATATATTCTATCATATGTCATTATCCCGAGAAATTTTCGAGTGTCGATTTCACCCAGGTAAAATTCCGGCCTAATTGCTTCTCTGCCTTCTCGATCAGGAATAAATCGGCTTCTTCGACACTATGAGTTAAAACAAGGGAAATGATCTGTGCGATTGATATTAGTATACCTACAATAACAAGACCAAGAGCTCCTAAATCGATTCCGGATGTCATGTGCATAAGCGCAACTGCGACCCCGAGCGTCGGCACTATTGGTTTCAAATTCTTCAGTGCGAACGGATGAATTCCCGTATAATAGTAAATTGCGCTGACTTCGACCATATTGTAAATGAAGTACCCAATCACCGTTGCGACTGCGGCTCCGATTATTCCCAATCTTGGGATAAGCATGATGTTAAGTAGGAAATTAGCCGTCATGCCGATCAACGCCGATACCAGTTCGATTCGCGGTCTGTCTATCGCCTTTACCATATCTCCGTCTAAACCGACAATCGCACGGAAGAACAAACCGGCCGTTAGGATACTTAGTACTGGTGCCGCAGGGAGGTACTCTGCCGTAAAGAACACTTGAACAACACTGGAAGAGAATAGAGCGAATACTAGGATCGGGGGAAAAGTCACTAATATTATCCACTTGGTGGACACGCGGTACAGTGAGTTGAGTTCCGATGTTCGATTGTTAACGAAATGCTCGGTCGCTACCGGGAGGTAAAAGAACGTGAATGCAGTAAGTACAAACGTTGGAAGCTGACGTAATGGTTGAATAGCTCTGTAATATCCTACACTTGACGGCTCCAGAAAGTACCCTATCATCAAAATATCCAGGTTTGATAGTAGCAAAAATATCATTGATCCGAAAGCTAGTGGCCAGGAAAAAGACCATAATTTCAATATTGCACTTTGAGTGATTTTTTCGTCGATAACCGAGCATACGTTGAAGTCGTGATTTACGAAACGAGTAGCCAAGAGCGCAAGAAAAAACGGAACAGAAACCCAATAAACAGCAGCCCCAAAGGACGGAAGACCAACGGCCAACAAGATCCCCAGCGAGAACAGTGCAAGCACTCTAGCGCCTAAATTCTTAGAAATAACCGCGTCGAATGATCGCTTTTGAGCACGGAGCGCCGCAAATGAAACATTAGCCAATGGAAAAATCAATAGATACGGCAAGAACAGGACAATATAGTGCTGAAGATACTCATCATTCATGACGGCAGAGATTCTATATCTCAAGAAATAAATCGTGATAGCGCTAAGAATCCCAGAGAAAATGCAGATTAAATATCCAGATTTTAAAATTTTTAGTTGATTTTTAGAATTTGTTTCTGAAGACAAAAGACGAGTGACTCCTTCTGGAACACCAAGAAGTGCAACACTGCCACATGAGCTTACTATCGTATACGTTAATGCGATGTGTCCGAACTGCCCCGGTGCAAGAGAGCGAACGATTATAGCTTCCCCGAATAGACCGATTATTCGTCCAATGACGGAGCCGAGGAAGATGACGGCGGCGCTCTTGGCCAATCCCTCTAGTGTGTCGGTTATTGAGGTCATGTTTGTTGCATTTCAGTAATAAGCACTGGATAGAAGGTGATTATTCTCAAATCCTCGCAGCTATTTCACGCATTTTTTCACCTATCTTTGTTTTTTCTCGTCGCGTTCGTTCGTGTCTTTTGTGTGTTTCTTGAAGCTTCTCGGCTATCTCCGGCTCTTGGTCAAGGAGATCAATCTGTTCACCGGGATCGTTTTTAAGATCGAAGAGCTTTGCGCCGTCTCTCTTCTGGATGTACTTCCATCGTTCTCCTCGAACTGCAGTCTCTTCACCAAATTCTGTCTTCGAAACTACGAAGTCATCTGTAAAGTCATTGGGAGAAATTATTCTAGATTCTACTATATATTCAATTATTTTAGGTAGTTCTATTAATGATATCGGTCTATCTATCCAACTTGGCTCTACGCCTCCTTTAATAAGAAACGGAACCCTGATATTCTCTTCGAATAGTTCTGGCTGATGACCGTAAGTTCCGTGTTCTCCGAACGCTTCCCCATGGTCCGAATGAAAAATTAACGTTGTATTATCATAATTCACATCTGCTTCAAGTGCTTCAATGAAGCCATCGACTGATCGTATTGAGTCGCGGTAGCTTTGTTCTAGGAAGGACACGAGGTGGTTCGGGGGGTTTTCGTGATGGCCGTTACGCATAATCGTGTAGTTATGGCGTATGGCGCTGTAGTACATCGCCGGTCCTGATATTTCATTTCTGAACTTCTTTGGGACGATATAGGGGCTGTGGGTGTCCAGAAGAAAGACCCAGATAAACCAAGGTTCCTTTAACTGATTAATCGCTGACCGAATTTCTTCATAAAATGCAGGCCATTGAGAAAACCAATCCGTTTTTTTCAACCATTGGTCTCCAATGTGTGATAATCTTTCATATAGATTTATGTTTCTATCACCGTCAAGATTGTCATTTATTTGCTGGTGCTTTGAACCAATCATCCGAAAACAATCAACTGACTGATCGAATAATGTCGCCTCTGTAGTCCATGGATTTGCTGTGTACGCTGCTGTAGCATAGCCTTGTTTGGAAAGCAGTTGTGCAATCGTCTCGTATCGGCGCATATGGTCTGCTATCCTGCTATACCGCGAGCCGAAGTCTTCTTGCGTCGGTGTAGATCTATAGTGCTCTCCAGTGAATATTACTGGCATTGATGATGGGGTACGAGGTCCCGGTGAAATAGCATTCGTGAATACCGCACTTTCGTTCACTAACGAGTCTAAGTAAGGTGTAGTATTACGTCCACGAGTTAAATAACTACAGTAATCTGCTCTGACGCTATCTGTAGTCACTAACAAAATATTCTGATGATCTTCTTTGTTCTCCATTGATAATCACTAATTCAAATAGCCGAGAGTTTTTAGCCGATCCTTGATATCAGCGTGTTCGATGGATTGATCATTGTCGTTTTTAGCTCTCTCAGCTGCGTAGACTGCTTCCGTCAGAACATAATTAATGTAGTCCTCTACTGTCATAAAATCCGTTTTTTCTATTCTTTCCTCTATTTTGATTATTATTTCGTCAGGTATGACTATCTCCTCGCTCACAATTTCGAATGGTCCTTCTAATACTTAAAATTATCCTTGTTAAGGTTACATGAATGGGCTCTCTCGTGCTGTTATGGGTTGGTGCTTAACCATCTCGTCCACCTATTATCAATCTCTGTGGTGGTCATCCCATCGATCTGCATACTTGGAGGTTCCCTTACACTATTATCCGCATCGGCCAACAGCGTCCATGTTTGTTGTCTATAAATTATGAATGAAAACAAATTGCTCAGCTTTGTTTAAATTTTAATTATTTAGATTATATTTTAATCACAGAAGAATGTATAGGAAACCACGGGTCTCTTAGAGATATCCGAGTGACTCAAGCCGTTCCTGTGTGCTTACTTCGACTTCACCTTTACCATAAGCTCTTGGAACATGAGTTTCTGCGTCTTCAGCGGTGGTTTCAACCCAAGGGACGTTTCGCAAACACCTAAACGGCATATGAATTGGGTGACCGTAGAGTCCCCACTCGCCGAGCGCGTTACCGTGGTCTGATGTGATCGCCACCTTGTTAGCGTCGATATTTTCTAATAATAATTTGAGGTCATCTAGTACATATCTTAGATTCTGACGGTAATCGTGCCACACTTTTTCTCGGTCGGTATCTCCGGCTTCAAGCTGGTGCCAGACATCTCTTCCTTGAGAACCCCATTTCTCGACGCTCTTTTGTTGATATTCATTATCAGACGCTATAAATGGACAGTGGGGCTGCATATAATGTGCGATTATTCGGGCTGGCTCGTGTTCACGAGCTACCTTAATCGCTCGGTCCGTGACCGGACGAGGAGGCAGTGTTCCGAGATTAGAATTCCATGCGTATCTCCAAACTTCATCCAAAAGAGCAAAATCAGAGGCATTTAGGACCTCTTCGGAAAACGGGTTACCGCAAACATAGGCGGTCTCCTTCATCTTGTTTGCGTGAGCTGGTGTAAAATTTCGCAACATCCAGTGTTTCGTCATCGATTCAAGCGAACGGAACTCATCGACATACGGGATATAATCGTACTCATGTGCAACTTCTCGAAACAGATCGAGACGGCACGCATCGAGAACGATGAGCAGGTCCCACTCTCTAGCGTAGATCGGTTCTCCCCCTGATAATGGTAGCGTCTGATGAAGGGCCTTCCTATAGACCGGCCTTGCTGCGTCGCCTAATCCCCGGATACCACGCTTTCTAATTGCAACGATTGAATCGTTCGCCCACGTTGTTACTTTTCCCATACGGAATAATATCCCGCGCTCCCTTTAGAACTTTCTAGGCAATCAGAGTAGCATATCTATAATGGTCTACAGGAGTTATTCTTCCAACTATCATCCAGAATCGAACGAGGCCAAGACAGTTATTGACAATTTGCTCTTCTAAACCAATCTTCAGTAAGATTCATAGATCTCATCAACCAACTTTTTAACATGGGACTCAACTGTATGATCTCGTGCCCATTGTATTGCACTTAGTTGCATTTCCTCAAGCTTATCTGTCTCGAAGACGAGAGTGTTGATTGCTTCACCGAGTTGTTTAGCGTTCCCGGGTTCAAAGAGATATCCTGTCTTCCCTTGGCAAATTAGCTCTGGAATGCCGCCAATATCACTGCCAATAACTGGCAGACCCGCCGCGAAGCTCTCATAGATGGTCATAGGTGAATTTTCCATCCAAATCGACGGAACGACTGCAGCGCTAGCGTTCCTTCTGAGATGATTTAATTTCTCGTCGGAAACAAACCCATGGTAGATCACGTTACGGCTCTCTTTTGCACGCGACTTAACAACATCGTCGTATGGGCCTGTCCCACAAATGTGAACTGTAATGGTAGGTGACTCCTTTGCGGCATCGAATAGGGCATCAAGGCCCTTGGCTCGTAATTGCTTTCCCACGTAGAGTACGGACGGTCGCTCCGGCATTCCCGGAGGTTTCGGTTCGACGCTTTGAATTCCGAGTCTCACACGTACAGATTTTGTACCCTTAAAGAAACCATGTGCTTGATGAACCTCAAGAACGTGGTTGCTTGGGCCGGTTACGACATCTGGCGATCCAACGGCGTTCTTTTTTTCTTTTGCGAGTGCTTTACAAGGCAACGGAGGGTCATCGCAGACAACAAGTTCGTCGCCGGGCGCCGTGCGTTCACGAAGCAAGTTGCTTTTCGGACAGAGAAGGCTGTAATCATGAAGTGAGTGTACGTGATGAATGTTTCTCTTTTGAATGGGCTGAGCTACGTTAGGTGATATTCCTACCAAATTATTTGTGTGAACAACGTCTGGATTAATACGGTCAAGAAGTTTGCCAACGGTGTACGTTGAATGAGGATTCAGTGTGTCGATTTGATGCCAAATACCTTTTGCAAAGACGCTTTTACCAGTACCGTTACTCCGATGAGAGAGATTCGCAGGATAAAACCTCCAAACCACAATTCCTTCGTGTTGTGTCTTTTCAGGTTGTAACGAATTTACGCTCTCAAATGACTTTGTAGTGATTATTGATACATCGTGGTTTTGCCGTTGAAGCTCTTTGGCTGTCCGTAAAACGTAGTTCTCGGCACCTCCATGCATATCTGGCGGAAATAACGAATTAATAAGACAAACCTTTACCATCTGTTTACTCTATTTCGTGGACTTCTGCACTTAGTCTTTTCTTCATTTTAGAATCAAGTTTCTCACGCTCGATCGAGCATTTGTCTGCAGTGATTTGAACAGCTCAAATTCAATCTTTAGCCATCCAAATAATATATTATTTTTAATCTAATAATGATACTAAAAAATTAAGCTAGGTCACCAATAATCAATGGGGCAGAATCAACAACGAAAATACTTAGGACAGCGGTGTTGAACGGCTACTCATGCCTGTACCGAATGTTCTACTTATAGTATTGGACACTGCTCGATCGAAAACAGTCCTGTCAGGGATCGAATCCGGCTTAATGCCGGCATTGAAGCGCATCGCTGATGAAGGAACGGTTTATACGAACGCCAGTTCAGTTGCACCGTGGACACTACCCTCTCATGCGTCAATTTTCACAGGTCAGTATACAGGTGATCACGGGACACACGCTAACTCTCGTGAATTTGTTCCATCAGTTACTCCTGTGGCGGAACAGCTTTCTCGGGAGGGATACCGAACAGCTGGTATTTCGGCTAATCCGTGGATTAGTCCCGTGTTTAATTTTGATCGGGGTTTCGAGAACTTCTCGATGAGGTGGAACGCCGGATGGAGCGAAGTAGATTTGACCGCTGCCGTAAGGGCTGAGTCACCGGTTGATAAAATTAAAGCCCTTTGGGAGCAGTCAACTATGGCGAGTTTCCCTTCAGTCATGTTCTCAGCAGTCAAGAGAAAGATGAGCAGTGAAAATGATGACGGAGCCAAGCGAATTACTGATCGCGCGGTAAATTGGATAAAGCAGGTGAACCAAGGAAGCGCACCATTCTTTCTATTTCTTAATTACATTGAGCCGCATCTACCATACGATCCCCCTCAAGAGTATATAAAAACGCAACTACCAAACGTAAGTCTAGAGCGAATCGCTGAAACAAACCAAGATCCGTGGGGTTACATCGCTGGAACTATCGATATGGAGGAGCACGATTTTGAAATTCTACGTGGCCTTTATCGTGCCGAACTATCCTATCTTGACACACAACTTTCACGTCTCTTCAGCATTTTAAAGGATAAAGGCATACTGGAAGAGACGATGATCGTGGTCGTCGGTGATCACGGGGAGAACATTGGTGAACATGGGTTGATGGACCATCAGTATTGTCTTTATGAAACGCTCTTGAACGTCCCGCTAATAATCAGATACCCCCAGCGGTTCGAAGCAGATATCTGCGATAATTTGGTCGAAACAAGAGATCTTTATCCTACGTTACTCGATGTTGCCGGGGTCTCAACAGAGGCACTGCCTGAAACTGTCTCAAAAATATCACTCCCCAACCGATCACGCGAATACGTGCTTGCTCAGTATGTGACACCACAGCCAACTATGGAGTCGTTAAAGGAGAAGATAGGAACCGATTTTCCGACGCAAAAATTGGATCGAAGTATCCAATCCGTTCGTAACAAACGATGGAAGTATATTGAGTACTCTGATGGTTCCATTGAATTATTTGACCTCACCATAGAACAACATGAATCCAAAGATCACGCTAAGAATATCGAAATACGAGAACGGTTCCGTGGTATACTTGAAGAAAAATTCCAAAGCGTCCGACATCTTGAGACCGAATCATTTAAAATAAATGACGAAAGTAAACAACGATTAGAAGATCTAGGATATATTTAGATATAAATTTATAGAATAATAACGGGTGAGAGTAATACTCATTCAATCCTTCCGGATTCACACGGTCCGTCGAGTTCTTGATAGGCTATCGAGAGATGTCAAACGTCATTTCGTCCGAATTCATGCTTTCGTCTGTTTCGTCCTACCGTCCTATGTACTTCTCGCGCGGATCTCCGCCTTGTTTGCGCAAGGAAGAGAAACGTGAGATAGAGCGGCTGAAAACGCAGGCAAGGACCGACCGACGGTTTCGGCCGAACTCTCTGCCCCGTGTGGGGCGATCTTCGCAACCTGGGATACCTTGAGTGAGAGTTCGTTCCCGAAGTCAAATATAGTGACGTACCCTATTTATTTTGCGCGGCTTTTAGTACGGCCAACGTCTGGCGACCTGCCTTCTCCCATGTGTACAGCATCGCGCGCTCTCGTCCCTTTTCGACGAGCAGCTCTGAGTATTCAGAGTCAGCAAGGACCCGCGTGATGCCTTCTGCGATAGAGTCTGTACTGGTCGAATCGACCAGTTCTGCCGCGTTACCCAACACCTCGGGTAACGCTGTAGCCCGCGACGCGACTACCGGTGTCCCACACGCCATCGCTTCTAAGGGTGGTAGTCCGAACCCCTCGTAATGTGACGGGAAAACGAAAGCGTCCGCGTTAGCGTACGCGAATTTCAGCTCCCGTTCGGAGAGGTATCCCGGGCGAATGATATCGTCCGATTCTTCAACATCAAGATTTTTAAATATCGCCTGATTTCCAGGTCCGATGAGCACTAACTTATGCGGAATTTCGTTCTTCAGTCTTTGATATGCGCGAATGAGCCCTGAGACGTTTTTTCGCGGATTTAACGCACCCACGTACAGGATGTACTCTTCCGGAAGATCACATTTAACGGCAGAGACGTCGTCGAGGTAGACGGATTTTAAACCGGGATACACAACACGTATTTTCGACGACGGTAGGTCCAGTGAGTTTTCGATTTCTCGTTTCGAGAAATTGGAGATCGTGATGATGTGATTTGCCGCTCGTGCGGCAGGGGGAACGGCTAGTTTCCGATACAGCTGGTGGACGCCGCTCGACATTCCTTTTTGCGCGTTAACGTCCATTATGGACATTACAACGGGACAAGATACGCGGTGGAAGGGGCCGTTGCCGTTCGGACAGTAGAGCACATCGAGCTCGTGTTTTTTTACGAGATATGGGATAGCGGTTCGCTCCCAGAGCAACCCGTAGAGTTGAGAATCTCGATGATAGATGCTACTGTCCACCGGTGTGTCGGGAAACAGGCTCGACACGGACTCGTGTCCAAAGAGGACTACCTCCACCGACTCGTCCGAGATTATCTCCTTGGTCACGTTAATACCGGCTTGTACCGCTCCTCCGGGTTCGTCCACAGAAAAAGTCCTTGCGTTGATGCCGACCCTAATCATTCTTTATATCCTAGCGCTTCGAGCCGATCGCTAATTGCTTTCGTCTCCTGTTTCTCAGCACGCTTTTCAACCGATTTGAACTCGGAAACGCGCGAAGCGATGTGATCGGACAGTCTCTCGCTCAGTACCGCGTTACCCTTTTGGTTCGTAAGCTCGATTTCGCTGCCCGACAATCGGGCCTCTGCGAACGCCGATCCAGCGGTAGAGCACGCTCGAAACCTCCGAACGGCGCTATGTTGTCCTTCGCCACGAGCTTGACAGAAGACCGTCCGATCCTCGAACGCTTCGGAAGTGGGCGGAACCAGCGGATCGCCGGGAAGCCCCTCCGGATCAACGCTCACCCAAGAGAGTATCGTCGGAAGCACGTCGACAGTACTCACGGCGTACTTTACGGTTGCTTTGCTCTCGTCTGGGTGTCTGAACAACAGCGGAACACGAGTAAGTTCGTTGTGCAGATAGCGTGGATGCTCGTAGTACCCATGTTCGCCGAACGCGTCACCGTGATCCGCGGTGAAAATCACGATAGCGTCGTCGAGGAGATCCCTGTTCGCAAGTGCGTTGAAGAACGCACCGACGTGCTCGTCCGTGTAGCGGATCTCCGCGTCGTAGAGGTCGACGAGCGTCTTCCGTTCCTCGTCGCTTATCGACTTCGGGTCACTAATCGCACGCTTGTAGAGGATCTGAGCGCGCTTGTCCGATACGGACTCGTCGTGAAACCGTTCTCGGTATGTGTCGAACGGCTCGTAGGGCCCGTGCGGATCCATGTAGTGATTCCACAGGAAGAACGGCTGCCCCTCGTCGAGCGAGTCGATCCAATTGAGAGATCGTTCGTTGATTTCGGCCGCCCGAGCGTAGTGACGATTACGGAGTTTGTCTAGCGCCCGTTGTGCGAGGGCGACGATCTTGTGTCTACCCAGATGTAGGTCGTCGTCGAATACGTCAAAGTCACGATTGTACCCGTATGCACGCGACACGAACGGGTTTGAGTGGAATCCTGCGGCCTCGTACCCTTCGTATTTCAAATAAGTGGCGACCGTCGGAGCGTCCAGTTGATACTTCTCGTCGATTGCGTCGTCCGGGTACCGGCCGGTCAACAGCGCAGGGACCGCCTCGCGAGTGTGCGAACTCGCACTGTACGCGTTTACGAACTGGACGTTTTCCGAGGCAAATCGATCGAGATTTGGTGACGTATTTCGATCGTATCCGTAACAAGAGAGGTGATCTGCGCGCAGCGCATCAGCGCTGAGAAGGATGATGTTTCGAGTACGCTCGCTCATTATTGATCACCAAATCACTCAGTGATAAATCGTTTTGGGTTCTACTATATGGCCAAAAATTAAGACCTGAAAATTAATTACGTAGCCTCGGTCAAGACTAACGTACAGATGGACATCGCCTATGTTTCGAACGTCATCTATCCCTTCGTCAAGGGGGGCGCAGAAAAACGGATACACGAAATCGGTACTCGACTTTCCGATCGCGGGCACGACATTACGGTCTACGGTCGACACTACTGGGAGGGACCGCCGGAGATCGATCACGACGGAATGACGCTCAGGGCCGTCGCGCCGGCAACCGAACTGTACACCGATGACCGTCGTTCGATCACGGAAGCCATCGGTTTTTCGACCCGCCTCGTGCCGCCTCTCCGGGGTCGCCTCGACACCTCCAATCACGATCTGGTCGTCGCGTCCGTTTTTCCTTACTTCCCGGTCATTTCTTCGAAGCTAGCCACGCTCGGTACCGATACGCCTCTCGTCACGACGTGGCTGGAAGTTTGGCGCGCATACTGGGACGAGTATCTCGGTTCCCTAGCCCCATTCGGCAAACTCACGGAACGGTTCACGGCACGCGTTCCGCAGCATCCGGTCGCTATCTCGGAGCTCACAGCTGATCGGCTCGCCGCAATCGGTCCGGCGCGCGACTCCATCGAAGTCGTTCCGATCGGTATCGACGCGGGACAAGTACGTAACGTGTCTCTCCCGGAAAAAAACGGCCAAGAGCACTACGATGTTCTTTTCGCCGGAAGATTGGTCGAGCACAAAAACGTCGACCTGCTGCTCTCGGCGTTCGACTCGGTCGCGGGGCGCCACGACGCCACGCTCGGCGTCATCGGCGACGGCCCGGAGGCCGACCGACTCCGTTCCCGCGCGGAGCGGCTTGATCACGCAGACCGCGTCACGTTTCTGGGCTTTCTCGACGAGTACGCGGACGTCCTCGGACATATGCGCGCCGCGCGGGTGTTTGCCTCACCGTCCACGCGCGAGGGGTTCGGCATCACCTTCGCGGAAGCGATGGCGGCCGACTGCGCCGTCATTGCCGCGGATCACCCTGACTCCGCGGCCGACGAGGTGATCGGCGACGCGGGCTTTCTCGTCTCCCCTAAGGAGGCCGAGCTGTCCGTGGCACTCGATCGGGCACTGGCCGGTGAGCAGCCAAGCGTCGATCCGCTGACCCGCGCGCGCCGATACGATTGGGACAGCGTGGCAGATCGCGCGGAGACGGTGTACGCGAAGGCCGTCGACGGGCTGTGGTAAGACGCGACGGATGTCTCACTTCTGCCACCCGTATACTACGAATGATTCGTATGGAACGACACGTTCGAATTATACGGATTCGTCGTCTTCATGTCTGACGTAGTTTCTTATATTCTGGACGTATCATACGAATTCGAAGCACTATGCGCTCATCACATGCCATCCGAACGATGCGTATGAGCCGTATGAGACGGTGAACGCTCCATGACGAACACCCTCGCTATCGGAATGCAGAAGGGCGGCGTCGGCAAGACGACCGTCGCGGTCAACCTGACAGACGGGTTGGCCGACCGTGGTCATGAGACGCTCCTCATCGACATTGATCCACAGGGATACGCGACAAAGTCGCTTGGATTGGAAGAAGCGTATCTAGCCGACGAGTTGAACGTCGCCGACGTGCTCCTCGACGTGAAATCCTTCGACAGGATCGACGAGATCGTGGTCGGACGCGACCGATTCGACGTGCTCCCCTCGCACATCGACGCGTTCCAGCTGGAGCGCGAACTCTGGTTCGAATCACGTACACAGGAACGACTGAGTATGGCGTTAGAGCGGCTCGACCATTCCTACGACTTCGTCGTCATCGATACACCGCCAAACCTTGGACCGCTTACGGACAATGGTATTCTCGCGGCGCAGGATGTCCTGTTTCCGGGCCAGTCGCGCACCTCCTCGATCGACGCACTGAAGATGCTGTTCGATCAGATTGAGACGCTCGAACTCGAATACGACGTTCCAGTCGGGATGGTCGGGGCGGTCATCAATCAGACTCGAAACGACGGGATGTCGGACCAGATGCGCGAGTGGTACGTCGAACAGTTCGGCTCAGAGAACGTCTTCGAGATCCCGTTCCGCGTCGCGCTTCAGTACGCCTGGGAGGCTGAACAGACGATCTACGAGTACGACGAGCGGGACGTGAGCGACGTGCGCGACGTCTTCGATCGACTCGTCACCCACATTGAGAACTACTATGAGTGATAAAAAAGACCCGAGTAACAGCCTCCGGGACCGATTCAAGAGCCGCAACGACCGCGCTCGGTCGCGGTCCGGATCGGCGGACGAAGCGGACGCGACCGGCGTGACTGACTCGACAAACGTCGATGAGCCCGATTCGGGCGGTTCGGACTCGTCGGAGCGGACCGCTGACGCGGATCGGGCGGACGAAGGCGAGCCGAGCGTCCGCGAGCGAAAGCAGGTCGCCATGTACCTCCCGGACGACCTCCGCGAGGAGATTCAGCGCGCATACGACGAACTCGACGCGAAATCGAAGCTTGCAGGGAACGGTGGCATTGAAAAGCACAAGGATTTCTTCGAGGGGTTCGTCCGTGCGGCGTTACAGAATGAGGACCTCCCGGAGTTCGTCGGCGTGAGCGACGAGTAGCGCGACCGCGGTGTCCTCGCTGCCGCCGAACGTGCCATCCGCCGCCAGTCACATGTTGACTGGTGAACGCGCAAACCCTGGTCGAACCGAAGCGGCATAGGATCCGGTCTCGTTGATTTTTCGTGGCTTCTCGAATGGCTTATGCCGAAATAGAGGAGTACAACCGCTGAGATGGCTGATTCGATGAAATGGTCAGAATCCATTTTATAGATCGATCCAATGGATCACCTGTAACGTTCCGGTCAAACGAACGTCAACGGTCAACGCTTGAGGCGACACATAATGACCCAATCGAGGACAGATACCGGAAAGCGAGGTGGCAACGAGTCCGTCGAGATCGTCTTCGCCGTCGACGAGGGTGACGAGACGGCGTCCGCGAAGGCGATCATCGCGGACGTCGCGCGCGATGACGCGTGGATCGCGGTTCCGAAGGGGGAGGCAGCGGACCTCTCCCGCTGGCGATAAGCGGCCGCTGACGCACATTACTCGCTCCGAGAAAATCGGTTCGTCGTTTGCCCGGGTCAGGTGCTCGTCGACTCGGGTGGATTTTCTCGGATTCGAAACAGACTGGCACATTCATCGCGTTGGGCTCGACCGCACGGAATCGCCGAACCGATCGAGAAGTGGGCTCCTACGCCGAAATCTCGTCGGATTCGCCGATGTACCCGCGCTTCCACTCGGCGCGCGCTTCGATCTCGCGCCGTCCGCGGGAGGTCAACGCGTAGTAGTTCGTCCGCCTGTCAACTTCGCCCTTGTCGACGAGTCCCTTGTCGACGAGCGTGTCGAGGTTCGGATACAGCCGTCCGTGGTGAACCTCCTTTTCGTAGTAGCTTTCCACTTCGTCCTTGATCGCGAGACCGTGGGGCTGGTCGAGGCCCGCGATCACGTACAGCAGGTCGCGCTGGAAGCCTGTCAGGTCGTACATGCCTTCTATACATACTCTCTTTCATATAATTATAGTTTTCGGTCATACAAGAGCCAAAATAGTTATATTGAGGTTGTATGTTCAACAGACGATTAAGACAGATGCAGGAGGTGCCAACGAACTCGTTCGTAGATCATGGTTATAAGATTCAGGCGAGAAACTCACGACTTCAGTGGTGGGGTGAATCGCCGCACAGTGCTTAAACGCCGAACCCGCACGGTTTGAGTGCCCACACTGCGTATCTGTGGAAGTAGGGACGATGGACCCCATCGACTCTCGGCAGTCCACAAACTGGCAGTTGACTCGGTGTGTGCCTCATCAAAACGTAAGCCCGTGGACAACGGAACCGACGTTAAATATTCAGGTACCTCCGAGTCCTGTACAGGAGAGAAGTAATGGGGGCGCGACACTCCCATCGGCACGTCGGGTCGGAAACCCGAAGAGAACAACGAACCGCCCGGTGGTGGGCGTGGGAAGCCCACGACTTCAGTCGTAGGAGGATGTCACACCGGTACTTCTGCCACAGTGAGAAGTCCGCTATCCAAAACTGGCACGTCCTATCGCTCGTGGGTGTTTCCCCGCCCGACTCACTGTGAGAGAATACGACGCAGGTAAAGATGCCGCAGACAGTGAACGTGACCCGTGCGGGCGCTGTCTCCCCTCCCTACTCTGTCCGCTTCGCTCACTCCGTAGAGAAAGGGGGGCTTAGCGACCTCACCGCAGAAGCTAAAAGCCGCCACCGACACACCGAGGCTCGACGCGATCGCTCGACCATTGACATCCTCCCGCGCATGAAGATGCGGGCATGCGCTCGAAATCTCTGTTGTTCGCGAGTCTCCCTGATACTCGAAAACCCGAAATATAGATATATTTATTATAGTATACTCCCATTAGTTCATTGATCATTATATGAGTCGAACTTCTTCCCGAACGTCTTCCCCAGCGATCGAACTCCGCGGAGTCCAGAAACAGTACGGCGACGTCATTGCGTTAAAAGATCTTGATCTCACCATCGAAAGCGGAGAGATATTCGGATTCCTCGGTCCAAACGGCGCTGGAAAGTCGACCACGATCGACATACTTCTTGACTTCGTCCGACCGACCGACGGAAGCGTTCGCGTGCTTGGACTCGACGCACAGACGGACAGTCTGGCCGTCCGCCGGCGAACCGGAGTGCTTCCGGACGGGTATCACGTGTACGATCGCCTCACGGGTCGACAACATCTCGAGTTCGCGATCGCCTCAAAAGGTGTCGCCGATGACCCGGAAGCGCTCCTCGAACGCGTTGGTCTCGGCGACGCTGCTGCCCGGAAGGCAGGCGAATACTCGAAGGGGATGAAACAGCGACTCGTGCTCGCGATGGCGTTGGTCGGCGAGCCGGAGCTTCTCATCCTGGACGAGCCCTCGACCGGCCTTGATCCCGCAGGAGCCCGCGAGATGCGCCGAATCATCCGCGAGGAACGCGATCGCGGCGCGACGGTGTTTTTCTCCAGCCACGTCCTCGAACAGGTCGAAGCCGTCTGCGATCGAGTTGCGATTCTGAACGCGGGAGAACTCGTCGCCGTCGACACCATCGCTGGCCTCCGTGCCGCTCGCGGTGCCGATACGACCCTCACGATCACAGTCGAGTCAGTTCCCGCGGGTCTGCTCGATTCTATCAACCGTCTCCCGGGCGTAACGAGCGTCTACGCCGACGGAACCACCGTCACAGTAGCCTGTGAAGGCGCACGGAAGACCGCAGTTCTTCGCGCTATCGAGGAGTCCAAGGCTGGCGTTCGGGATTTCGAAACGGTGAGCGCCTCGCTCGAAGACCTCTTCATCGGCTACACGGGCGCTGATCGATCGGTGGTTTCGCCCTCTCCGACTCGGGCGCCGTCCGCTGGTCCCCGGGAGGCGGCCCGATGACGTGGACTGTTGTCGCCAAGAAGGATTTCCTCGACGCGCGTCTCTCGTGGGGGTTGTGGGTACTCGCCGCCCTGTTCGTCCTGTTCAGCGGTGCCATGGCGTACGCGTACACGCGACTCGCCCCCGCGGGCGTGGGCACCGGGGAGGCCGACTCGATCGGCCTCCTCGTCTTCCTGAGTTCACCGGTAACGCTGTTCGTTTCGATCGCTGCGATCGTCATCTGCTACAAATCTATCGCTGGCGAAACCGAAAGCGGAAGCGGCAAACTGCTGCTCAGCTTACCGCACACCCGTCGAGACGTGCTCGTCGGAAAGATCGCAGGGCGGACGGCCGTCCTGGTCATCCCGCTCCTCGTCGGCCTCGGGGTCGCTCTCGCGATCGTGCTCGCGCTCTACGCGGAGTTTTCCGCAGTCGACTACCTGGGGTTCACCCTTCTTACCGTGTTGTTCGCGTTCGTCTACGTCGGGCTGATCGTCTCCGTATCCGCATTGACTCGCTCCACGAGCAAAGCGCTCGCAGGAGCACTCAGTCTCTTCGTCATCCTGGAGGTTCTCTGGGGAGTCGTGCCGCTGGCTATTGTCTTCGTGACCAACGGATTTTCGTTGCCGCCGAACGGACAACTGCCCGAATGGGCCCAGTTCGTCTCACAACTCGCTCCGAGCGCGGCGTACGGAAACGCGATCCTGAAGCTTCTCCCCGGATCGGCGCAGCTCCCCGCCGGTCTCGTTCCCGCGAGTGACGCGGTGTATTTCAGCGGCTGGTTCAGCCTCGCCGTTCTCCTCGCGTGGCTTCTCGTGCCCCTCGGTTTCGGGATCGTCCGCTACCAACAGGTAGATCTGTGACATCCTCCCCACTGTAACCGGCGGGGGTTTCCCCGCGCACTGAAGGGGGTTTAACGCCTGTATTCCAGATAATATAGGAGCGTTCTGCTTTTAAGGCGCCGATCGTTTATTATGAAATAGTTGACACTGAAAGTTTGGCTGTCTGATCAGTATACTGAGCTTCCCATTTGTTGCGTGACGCAATCGTACGCTGTCCCTGCGTCGTTAACGCGTAGTAATTCGTTCGTCGGTCAATTTCACCCTTCTCAACAAGGCCCTTGTTCACGAGCGTATCAAGGTTAGGGTACAAACGACCATGATTAACTTCTTTCTCATAGTACTTTTCTACTTCATCTTTGATCGCGAGTCCATGGGGCTGATCAAAGCCAGCAATTACGTATAAGAGGTCTCGCTGAAACCCAGTTAGATTGTGCATTTCGATTTGGTAAATAATCATCAGACTGTATATTTATTTTTGCCGTATTGTTGACAATATAGTATATGGTATACAATTTCGAGTCGAATATAAATTGGTGTTCCGACATTATTGGTTGAGCTTCGTGACCAAGTGCACAACGAGGGTCACTCCGCCGTGAGACAACTGAACCAGAACTGACTTTCGCTTAGAACCGTAACCCAAGATAATGGCGGAGGGTCCGAATTCAGCACTTCCACGGCGGTCATTTCTAAAGGCTGCTGTTGCAACTGGTGGTGCAGCCGCGCTTAGCGCGTGTCTTAACCGGCTCCAAGAGACACAGGCCGATCCAGTCCCTCATGGAGTGAAAAATGAAAATTCACTACCCGTGCGCCAACACGCTTGGCGGGATGTGATCCGAAAGGATACGCACGGCAACTCTCTCCTTCCCAATCATCAAATTCTTCTTTACTTAACATTGAAAACCGCTGGGCCTCCGGGTTCGAACGCTCGCCGAACAGTCGAAACTGCGCTATCTACGCTCGACCGTGCATACGAGCGGAGTAACCGGGGGCTCCTTTTTTCGGCTGCCTATTCCCCGACGTACTTCGATCGATTCGACGAGCCGCTGCCTGATGCCATTGACTTGCCCCCACCGCGGGCACTTTCTCCGTTTGAGCACCCGACGCTCGACACGCAGGATATGCTCCTGCACTTTGCGAGTGACCGGGCAGACGTCGTCTTAGAAGCCGAGGAAGCACTCATAGGTGACCGCGACCGGGCGAACGGCGTCCCAGTCGAGGTCGGCCTCTCAGGCATTCTGTCGGTCGACAGTCGGCGGACGGGGTTCGTCGGCGCTGGGATGCCCGCGGAGCGTCAGGACGTGAAGGGAATCCCCGGCTCGAAGCCCGTCCCCGACGCCGCGCCGCTCTTTATGGGCTTTAAAGCCGGCTTCGAGCGGAACCAGGCGACGGAAGAGTACGTGACCCTTGACGAAGGACCGTTCGCTGGCGGGACGACAAAGCACGTCGCTAAGCTCCGCCAGCGCCTCGACGACTGGTACGTCGAGCAGGACTTCGAGGATCGCGTGGCGGAACTGTTCAGCCCGACGCACGCGAGAAGGGGGCTCGTCGAGGGCGTCGGCGACAACCTCGGTGACGACAGCGGCGTCACGGCGGAGATCGTAGAACGGATCGAGACGGACGCCCGAGAGTACGGCCGTGTCGGCCACGCCCAGAAGGCTGCCCGGGCGAGCCGCGACGACGAGGGGAACGTCCGGCTGCTCCGCCGTCACATCGAGTCGACTGACGACGACGAGGCAGGCCTGCACTTCCCGTCGCTCCAGCGCGGAATCAGCGACTTCGAGGCCGTCCAGCGGGCGATGAACGGGATGGACGTCGTGCGGAAGACGCCGACGATTAGCCCGCGCGTCAACAACGGTATTCTTGAGTACATCTTCGTGCAGAACCGCGGGAACTTCCTCGTCCCGCCGCGACCGTATCGATCGCTTCCGCACCCGCGACCCGATGAGCAATGACACCTGACTCGCTTTCGACTGCCGACGCTGACCGATCGCCGACCGACCGAGACCGATCGGACGATGTCCGGCGAGAGCGACGATCCACCGAGGCTCGGCGCTGGCGACGACCTGGTACCCTCCGGAGTCCGAGCCGTCGGGATCTTCTCCGAGTGCTCGGCGTCGGTGCAATAGGCGCGCTCGCGGGGTGTCTCGACGACCTCGGTTTCGACACTCGATCAGCGTGGCGCGACCCACCGGTCGTGGAAGACCGTCCGCGGGCGGTGTACGTTCCTGCGGTCACGGAGGGGATGGGCCACTACGGGCACGCCCATACCGAATCCTATGGCGTCATGCTTTCGTACACGTACCCCCACCGCTTTTGGACGCTTGTCGGGGATCGACGCGAGAAGACCATCGTCGAGTCGGAGGATTCTCTCCACCTGATGGCGTCGATCTGGGACCACCACTCGGAGACGGTGATCCCCGATTCTGAGGTCACCATCGAGATCCTCCGCGACGGCGACCTCGTGACCGAGGAGGTCGCCTATCCGATGCTCTCTCAGGAGATGGGCGTACATTACGGCGACAACTACGCGCTCGACGGGAACGGCCAGTACACCGCTCGCGTCCGCGTCGGCGGCACGCAACTTCGCCAGACGGGCGCGTTCGAGGGTCGATTCGACCGCCTTGAAACGGCGACCTTCGACTTCGAGTTCGACTCGGACGAGATGTACGACCTCCCGCTCACCGAACTGCCGGAGCGAGCGGGGACGCGTGGCGCGGTCGAACCGATGGACATGGGGCACCCGGTCGGACGAGCGCCGGACCCCAAGTCGTTGCCCGGCGAGCGACTCGGGCGGAAGACAAGCGGTGATGCCATATTCCACGCCTACTCGCTCTCGGATGCGTCCCGGTTTGCCGCGCCGGATCGGACGTACCTCTACGTCACGGCACGGTCGCCGCACAACGGCTTCGTCCTCCCCGCGATGGGGCTGCGCGCCGAGATCGTGCGCGACGGGAAGCGGACGTTCGCCGGTCGGCTCCGGCGGACGCTCGATCCCGAATTGGGATACCATTACGGGATCGAGATCGGTTCCATCCGGTCGGGCGACAAACTTCGGCTCGCCGTCGAAGCCCCGCCGCAGATCGCGCGCCACGACGGGTACGAGACGGCGTTCCTCGACATGCCGCCGATGACGTTCGCGGTCTGATCGCGTTCGAACCTCGTTTCGCCGGTGCGGTACGTCACGTTGGAATCGACATTGTGTCGGAACCGACGTCGCCTCAGAAATCGAGCGGGTCGTCAGCGAGTACGTTACTCGCCGTCGAGGAACTGGGTGGGCGTAACGACGTCGATGTCCTGCCCGGCAACGTGGTTCACGATGGATTCGAATTGATCGGTCGTCGTCTCGTAGTCGTCGCCGTCGCCGATGTCGTGATACGCGATGACAACCATCTGCCCGGTATCTTCGGCGATGTTGAGGATCTGCTGGACGCCCTCGACGTCCTCGCCGTTCACGCGCGAGATCGTGTGCATCGAACTCGGCGCGACGGCGTTGTTGGGACACGCGCCCTGGAGAAACCCGGTCTCGTGGAACTCGCTCACGATGTCGAGCGTCTCGTTGCTCACGCGGTTGTACGGCGCGACGAAGTGTCGCGCGCCGTCCGGAAACCCCTTGAGCTCAAGGTAGCGCTTCGCGCTCTGAATCATCTCGCGCTGCTTGTCCGCCGGGTAGGCCGGGAGCGGTTCGCTCGACTGCGGGTGGGCCATCATGTCCCAGCCCGCGTCGCGCATCTCGCGCATGTGGCCGTCCGTGAGCTTGTCGGTGTAGCCGACCGAGTCGGGGATAACGCCGACGCTTCCGGGCATATCTTCCTTTTTGAGGATGTCGAAGGCGGTCTCGTACTGCGAGATGTGGTTGTCGTCGAACTGGAAGATGACCTTCCCTTTCTCTGGCTTGGGGATCCGCCGTAGATCGTCGATCCGAGCTTGGATCGCCGTTCCCTCGTCTGAAAGCACCATGAGGCGGAGTTCCTGAACGCCCCTCATAATCGGCTCGCCCCGACGCTCGGTGTATCCGAAGTCGATGCGGACCCAGCCGTTCAGTTCCTGAGGGATGTAGCGCCGACTGGTGAGCATGTCGCTGCGCGCGGGGGCGATGATTTCAGCCGCGACGTAGCCGGCGGCTGGCTTGTCGAGTTTAACCGCGAGCGATAGATCGTGCTTCGTGAGATCCAAGCCCTCCGGAAATGCTTTGTAGATTCCGGCGACTTCGCCGTTCTTGTTCTCGAGACTGAGCGATTGGGAGCCGGCGTACACCTCGTTCGAATCGGACGTGGCATCGCCGCGGATCATCCCCCAGTTGGCGTTCTCGAAGTCTTCGAAGTCCTCGACGAGTTCGCCGCGCGTGAACGGGGACTCCCCTCCTGGCTGCTCGCCATCGGTCCCCGTCGAGTCGTCGTCCGAACCGGGCGTCTCCTCGTTCGATGGAGTCTCACCTCCCGACCCGGCGCATCCCGCGAACGACGCCGCGCCCGCGGCACCGAGCGCTGCGATAAACTTACGTCGATTGACTATTTCTCTCATTTCCTTCGGGGCGGATACGGCTGTACCCGTCGTTATAATGAAGATGGTAAACGTCGGGAGATAATATCTATGACGTCTTTAATAGGCAATATTTAATAACTCGTTCTTATATTGACCGGTAGAATGTAATACAAAATTTTATGTTAGTGTCACTCGATGCGCGTCGCGAGTCGGATCGCGGGACGGTTCCGACGGCTACATAACCCATCCTCGCGAAGCTATCGACGTGATGTCCCACGCCAGAACGTGTCTCGTTCGGGCTTTTCGACGGTTCTTTCTGTACGCGCTTTTCGGCATGGGTTTTCTGACCTTGATCGAAGTAGTCGCCGCGAGCAACGCCGCCGTCGGCCTGCAAGACGCGTCGGGTAGCTCCCTCGACGTGCCGCGGTGGTTGTACGTCACCACCGGCGGGGCGACGATCGGCGTGTCCGCGCTGCTCGCGAGCTTCGTCACGGATCGGGCGTTCATCCGACGCGTCCACGGCTGGCGACGGGACCTTACCGCGGATCGCGCGCCGCGGACGGCGGTGACCGTCCTCCGCGCGTTCGCGCTGGTCGTTCTCGGTCTCGTGGTTTACTGGGGCATCGCTGGTCCGCAAGTGCCGACGGTGAACTTCGCGATCGTCTTCGTCTTCGTCGGCCTCCGTGCGGGGCTCACGATGGCGACATATCTGCTCGGAAACGTCTGGCCGGCGCTGAACCCGTGGCGCGCTCTGACAGAGCGCCTCCCGCACGGATTCGTCGAATACCCCCGACGAGTCGGCCGGTGGCCCGCGGTCGCGGGACTGCTCGCGCTCGTCTGGGTCGAGACGACGACGGGGGTCACGACGCGCCCCGCCGCGCTCGCCTGGGCGATCGTCGGATACTCCATCCTGACGATGGTCGGCGCGCTGGCGTTCGGTCCGAGGCCCTGGTTCGAAAATGCCGATCCGATCGCCGTTCTCTTCCGGCTGTACGGGCAGGTCGCCCTGCTGGTCCGCGACGAACGGGGGCTCTCGCTTCGCCTCCCGGGGATGCGACTCGTCGAAGACGGCGTCGTCGACGGGTTTGACGACATCGCGTTCGTCATCGCGCTCGTCTGGGAACTCACGTTCAGCGGGTTCGTCACGACGACGGTCGGTGTCGCCTTCGTCAACGCGTTCGTCGACGTCGGTCTCCCGCCGATCGCGGTGTACCTCGCGCTCTTTCTCGGCGGCTACGCGGCTTTCCTCGCGGCGTACGTTGCCGCCTCGCGCGTCGCCGTCCGGTCGATTGCGACGTACCTCACGGCCGAGACGCTCGCGCTCCGGTTCGCCCCCTCGATTCTCGCGATCGCCGCCGGCTACCACCTCGCGCACTACTTCGGCTTCTTCGTCTCACTGAGCCCTTCTCTCGCCGCGGCGCTCGTGTCGCCGTTTCAGCCGCCATCTAATCCGCTCGTCCTGACGCTGCCCGGCTGGTTCGGCGCGCTGGGTATCGCATTCGTCCTCATGGGTCACTTTCTCGCGGTCTGGGTGACCCACTCTGCCGCATACGACCTGTTCCCCAGTCGCTTGCAAGCGATTCGGAGTCAGTACCCCTTCGTGGCGGTGATGATCGCTTATACAGCGATCAGCCTCTGGCTCATCTCCCTGCCGACGGCGTCGCCCGCCTACTTTTAGAGTGATAAGAGAGGCACCGCGTGAAGTACCACGGGTCTGGTGACCCGTGGCTTTGCCATCTTGGCTGTGGGTCCAATGCGGACTACATCACCGCAGGCGGATGTACTTCCCCTCGCGCTTCCGCCGTTCGGCGGTTGCATGGGATCGAGAACACCCGATTTGGTGTGGTCGGTCGTATCGCCACTTCCGTCCGACGGCGACCTCACCAACCCGTGAGGGTCGGCGGCTTCACTCACCACCCGACACCACTCGTCTCACCCGGTTTGTTGCAGCGGGATTTTGAGAGGTTGGTAACGGTGGCTTCCGTACGAAATACCGGCGCGCAATCCCGTAATCCTTGCGGGTGGGCGGTGAGCGGACGCGATTCATCCACGGGTCAGGTGACCCGTGGAACTCTCGCTGCTTTTTCTCTAGAGAAATCATAAGCGATCGATCACGGAATGCGGTAAACGAAAATCTCCGTTATCGATCGAACGATTGGTACTCATCTGACCAAGTACTTCTGGTCGTCTTGACCCCTGTATATTGTCTTGCTAGTGAACGATAAAAACCCAATGATTTGGGGGCCGAAAGCATCATTCTGAAAGCGTGTGTTTTCTATTCAACGGTATGAACGATGATGACGCACGATCCGATAAGGGAAATAATTGGACTTTCGCCGGTTACTGTTCGTCAACGGACGACCGATCGGTCGCGGTGCGCACCGCGTCGAGCAGGGCGTCGTGCGCCTCGCCATTCGAAGCGACGAGGCCGCGACTATGTGGGGTCCACTCGTCTCCGTGAACATCGGTCACGGTACCGCCCGCCCGATCAATGAGGTACGCACCGGCGACGGTATCCCACGGATTCGGTTCCGGATCGAACGCGACAACGGCGTCGATAGCACCGCTCGCGACGAGGGAAAGTGTAAGTTGGGCAGAGCCGATCCGCCGGAGTTCACCGAATCGATTAACGATCTCGTCGGCGAGCGCACCGACGGTTGCACTGTTCGCGCGCGTCCACCGAAGTGTTGGTGCGACGGCGAACGTCTCCGGGTCGGTTCGGGTGCTAACCGAGATTGACCATCCATTACGCGTCGTGCCGTCCGGCGTAGCGCGGTAATGGTCGCAAAGCGCTGGAGCAGCGTTGATTGCATTGATTGGTTCACCATCACGGACGACCGCGACGCTCGTCACCCATGCCCGAATGCCCCGGACGTAGTTTTGTGTCCCGTCGATCGGATCGATGATCCACGCGTATCCATCTTCGGGAACGGTTTTGCGCTCGTCTTCTTCCTCTCCGACGATCGCGTCGTTGGGGAAGTACTCGTCGATTGCCGAGATGATTCGGTGCTGGGTTGATCGGTCGATCTCCGTGACGACATCCGTCTTGCTTGACTTCTGCTCGACAGCGAGATCCGATCGGAAGTGCTCGCTCGCGTACGCTGCCCCTGTCCGTACGGCCTCGATCGCGACTGTGTCTCTGCTCTCCATGCATGGGCGTGGAGCGGCGAAGACAAATAATCCACGGGACGGCGCTCAGCCACCACCGGCCGTGTCCTTCCCGGTCACAGACTTCTTCTTCGGCTGGTAGGGGCCGGACCCGGACATGTACCGCAGGTCGGCGAGGGCCTCCGACCGCTCGTCCCACACGTCGAATGTCGCCTCGTAGGCGTCTCTGTATACGTCGTACCACCGGCGGTACTGTTGGACCTTCTCCGGTCGCGGTTCGAAGGACCGCTCGACGGCGGACGTCTCCTCGACGGCGCTTGGGAGGTCGCCGTACGCGCCGACGCCGACGCCGGCGAGTAGCGCCGCACCCTTCGCGCCGAATTCTGACCCCCGCGGCACGACGATCGTGGCGTTCAGGCAGTCAGCGAACATCTGACACCAGAAGTCGGAGTTGGCCCCGCCGCCGCTGAGGTAGATCTCGTCGGCGTCGTACGGGAGGTGCGAGTAGCAGTCGCGCATGGCGAGCGAGATCCCCTCGTACACCGCGCGAACGAGGTGCGCCTGCGTGTGCTCCTGGGTCAGGCCCATGAACTGTGCGCGGGCGTTCGGGTTGATGAACGGCGCACGTTCGCCGGCCGAGCTGAGAAATGGGTGGTAGAGGACGCCGTCGGAGCCGATCGGGATCGACTCAACCTCTTCTTCGACGAGGTTGAAGGCGCTCTTGTCCATGATCTCCTCGATGGCCCAGTCGAGGTTCGGCGTCCCGGTCATCGAGGCCATAAACTTCGTCCACAGGCCCTCCCCGAGCGCGAGCGTGATGCCGGCCCGCGCGCCGTCCGACGGCGGTTCGTCGAGGATCGTCTGGTTCAGCGACGTCGTCCCGACGACGGATGACCCGTCGCCTGGCAGGGCCGCGCCGCTCCCGAACGCCGACGCGGCGACGTCGATAAACCCGGAGACAACCGGCGTTCCCACGTCGAGTCCCGTCTCGATGGCGGCGGCGTCCGTGATCTCGCCGACGACCGCCGTCCCTTCCGCTAACGGCGGCCGCATGTCGGCCACCTCGGGCATCCCGACGGCGTCGAGTACCTCGTCGGCGTACTCGCCCGTCTCGACGTCGAGATACGGGAGGGACGCGTCGCTGAGGTCGGTCGTGAGCTCGCCCGTGAGTTTGTACTTCAGCCAGTCCTTGCAGAAGAAGACGGTGTCCGCCGCCTCGTAGCTCTCTGGGTCGTGCTCTCGGAGCCAGCGGAGGATGACAAGGCTACTCCCCGGGAACTGTGTGCCTCCACAGACGTCGTACACCCGATCCGTGATCCCTTCTGTCTGCCACTCCCGGACGTACTCGCCCGCGCGGCCGTCAGACCAGAGGATCGCCGGCCGAACGGGCGCTCCGTCGGCGTCGACGAGCCAGCAGCCGTCGCCCTGGGCGGTGACGCCCAGCGCGGCGACCTTGGACGAGTCGTCCAGCTCGTCAACGACCTCGCTTATCGTCTGGGCGGTCTTCTTCCACGTCGTCACCATCGACTGCTCCGCCCACCCCGACTCGGGGCGTTTCACCGCGTTTGCAACGCTACTCCGGTGGATCGCGTCGCCGTCGGGCGAGAAGGCGACGGTCTTGATCATAGTCGTACCGGCGTCTACGCCGATGAGTACCTGCTCCATGATTGATGATGATCAATCATCCCAGTATTGAATTCGCCTGAATCGGAGAATATCCCCGGTATTCTGCACCCCCGATAAATATATGACCCCGGTCGACGCATCATGCGGTGTGGTACTGCATGTCTCGATCACGGGACCGGCCGGCACGGCGAGCGGCAATCGCCGTCTGCGGCCTCGGAGAGACGGGAAAGCCGTCCGGTTCGCGAGAGACGACGATCGCCTCGGCCGTACGACGACTGATACACGACACTATGAAAGCACTGGTAACAGCGAACTTCGATCCACGAGCGCTCGATCGACTGCGAGAGGATCTGGGGATCGACGTCGAGTACGCGCCCATCGCCAATCGCGATGGGCGGCTTCCCGAGGATGAGTTCTTGGAACTCGTTCGCCCCGTCGACATCCTCGTCGTCGGGTACGAGGGTGTCCCGGAGCGTGTCGTCGCGGAAGCCGAGAATTTGAAGATCATCGCCTGTCCCCGCGGCGGACCTGACGCGAACGTCGACATCGACGCCGCGACAGAGCGGGGCATCCCGGTTCTCTACGCGCCGGGCCGGAATGCGGTCAGCGTCGGCGACTTCACGTGGGGACAGATTCTCGGCGTGATGCGAAACATCGCGCTCGGCCACCATTTGCTCCACACCGGGACGTACACCGGTAGCCCCCGCGCCGACGCGGCGACCGGCGGAAATCGCGAAGACGTCACGTGGGGGATGGGACGAGACTCGCCGTACGTGACGCTCAAGGGGCGCGAATTGAGCGGGAAGACCGTCGGAATCGTCGGCATGGGCGCCGTCGGACGGGAGGTCGCAAAGCGCGCGCGAGGCTTCGAAGTTGACCCTCTCGGGTACGATCCCTACATCGACGCGGCGTCGATGGCAGAGTACGATACCAAGAAGGTCGATCTCGACGAACTTCTCCGGCAAAGTGACATCGTGACCCTTCACGTCCCAGTCACCGACGGAACGCGCGGTCTCATCGGGGCAGACGAGTTCGAGATGATGAAAGACGGCGCGTACTTCATCAACAACGCGCGCGGTGCCATCGTCGATCAGGACGCGCTGCTCGAAGCGCTCCGCTCCGGGAAACTCGGCGGTGCCGCGCTCGACGTGTACGACATGGAGCCGATTCCGGACGACCACCCGCTGCTCGAACTCGACAACGTCGTCACGACGCCACACCTCGCCGGGGCGGCGGCGGAGGTCGTCGAACGACACTCGGAGATGCTCGTCGACGACATCGAGGCGCTGCTCTCGGGGGAAGAGCCGATCCACGTCGCGAACAACGAGGCGCTCCCATGACGACGTCTTGCGGCCACAACCGACGGAATCGACGAAAGCAGTACGACACCACACCAATCCACACGACACATGAGTAATCAGGAGTTCGATCCATCCGACGGGCGAAACGCGCGCGAATCGATAAGCGACTACGGCGTGAAGATGCTCGATCAGGGGCTCACAAAGGGAACCGGTGGGAACATCAGCGCCCTCGTCGACGACGAGTACATGGCGATCAGTCCTTCGGGCGTCCCGTACGAGGAGATCGCCGACGACGACGTTCCGATCCTCGATTTCGACGGCACGCAGGTGTTCGGCTCGCTGAAGCCGTCGGCGGAGCACTCGATGCACGCGCAAGTGTACCGCGAGCGCGACGACGTGGGCGGCGTCGTCCACAACCACTCGCCGTACGCGAGCACCTTCGCGAGCATCAGCGAACCCATCGAGGCGTCACATTACCTCATCGCGTTCGCCGGCGATCGGGTGCCGGTCGCGCCGTACGAGACCTACGGCACTGAAGCGCTCGGCGCAGCCGCCGTCGAGACGCTCGGCGACGAATACGACGCCTGCTTGCTGGAAAACCATGGCGTCCTCGCCGTCGGCGACGACGTCGCGTCGGCGTTCGAAACGGCGCTGATGGTCGAATACTGCGCGCGGATTCACTTTCAGGCGCGGGCGATCGGCGAACCGACTGTCATCCCGGACGAGGAGATCGAACGCCTCCAGGCCAAGTTCGCGGGTTACGGCCAGAATCACTAACGCGGCGCGACTCCGCGACGGCGACTTCGACCCTCCGCTGACGCGGCGAAGCGTTCGTCACCGACCCAACTGCCGATACAGGTCGTTCACCGCCCGTCACTCGTCCGCGAACTCGTCTTTGGCCGGCGCGTACGCATCGCGGAGGTGCTCGTCCGGCGGTACCTGTCCGTGCGAGCGCAACAACCGATCACTGGCCTCGTCGACGTCGGCGTACACGGACGCGGCGAGCGCGGCCGGAACGAGTGCCCCGACCGTCGTCCGCGGCTCCATCTTCACAACCTCGCGATCCCAGACCGACGCCCTGAGCGTGTTCCACCAGCTGAACGGGTCGTCGCTTCCCAGCTCCCCGCCGCTCACCAGGCGAATCCGGTCGAGGTCCCGCCCGAAGTGCTCTTCGAGGAGCGGAAAGTAGGTGTACTCCGAGAGCGCGATCGCGGTCGCGATCCCGCGAACGAGGCGACCACGCGTCACCTCCGGCGAGTGGTCGCCCGTCGGTCAGAGGTCGAACACCGCCGTCCCCATCTCGGGGTCGAAAAAGAGGCTCCGATTCCCCTGCAGGTACGCGCGCGGTTCGTCGCCCGCGTCGATCGATCGCGCCAGTTCGAGCCCGCGCGCTTCGCTCACGCCGAGCACGTGCGTGCAGAACCAACGCAGGACGACGCCCGTGTCGAACGCCGCCCCGGGGAGATAGCCCTCGATCGGGTGCCGGTGGTAGTACAGCGCCTCGTGGGGGTTGACGCGATCGGAGACGTACTTGACGACGCTCGTGGAGCCGCAGACGATGCTGCAGTCACCGGGTTGCAGACAGCCGGCAGCGAGCACGGAGGCGTTGCCGTCCGTGAGCCCTTGATACAGCTCCGCGTCCGCCAGACCGACGTCCGCCGCCGTCTCGTTTTCCGCGCGTTCAATGGACGTTCCGGGCGGTCGAATCGTCGGGAACAGGTCTGTCGACACGTCGACGGCGTCGAAGAACGGCTCGAACCAGCCCGGCGTCGTTCCGGTGACGTCTGCGCCGAACTTGAGCGCGTTCGTCCAGTCGGTTTCGAGGTCGGTCCACCGCTCTCCGCCCGGGTACCGGAGACGGTAGAGGAGCCACGTCGCGGGGCCCAGGATCCACTTGATCTCGTCGAAGCGCCCAGGGTGCCGCTCGCGTAGCGCGAGTATCTTCGCGAGGGGGCTCGCCGCCGACAGCGGGACGCCCTTAGCCGACAGCTCGTCCGCGACGTCGAGATCGAGCAGCCGCTCGGCCTGATCCGGCGCGGTTTCGTAGTACCACTGCGGTTCGAACACCGATTCGCCGCGGTCGTCGACCGCGACCACCGGGTATCTCGCCGCCGACGAGGGCTACATCAAGGGACTTAAGGCGATCGCCGTCCCGATTACGGACACTGACGGCGATGTCCTCGGCGCGTTGAGCGTCGCCGGGCCCACGTATCGGCTCCAGAACGTCGACCGCGAGACGCGGATCGCCGACCTGCTGCTCGACATTTCGAACGAACTGGAGCTGAACGTGAGCTACTCGCGCTTCTGAGGGCCCTCGGCGACCGATCGTCTGTCATATTACGGCGCTATCTCTGTCACGGACTCGTACATCCCCCGAATCCGAACGCTCGGTTCGTCCCCTTTGTTCTGACACACAGAACTCGAAGGCGGGTGGCTCCGTTCCGATCGATCGAGCGCTTCGTTCGTCAGGTGAGAGCAGCGGCCCATCGCAAGGTAACGTCGGTCGTTCGTCGGCGACGCTCGCTCCATTCGTTCGGCGTGGCTTACAGAATTGGGCCTGTCACGGGTAGGCGGTGGCGTCGCAAAACCGCTTTCGCGGAACGAAACATCGTCAACTGTTCCGTTTTCGCGTCCTTACAGGAATCCGGACGAGCGGCCGTCCGTTCTACGGCCGTCTCGTCCCGCCGTGGCCTCGCTTTTCGTTCTCATATGAAGAACGGATCGCTCGCCGGACGCGTGGACCGATCGACTTCCGCGCGCGCAGCGAGCGCCTCGAGTGCGTCGTCCCTATCGCGCCCCGACGAGGCGTGGGTGGTCTCGGCACGTTCGAATTCGTCGTCCGGCGCGCGTTCGGATCGATCGGTTTTCCTCCGATCGCCGCCTCGATCGCCCTGGATCTCCACCCGCGATCTGGAGGCCGGTCGCGCTGCTCGTGGGAGAACCGGTCGGTGCGGGCGCGTCCTCGAACGAGATCCCGAACCGACGCGCCGTTCTCACCTCGGAAACATCTCCCGGGACCGCGGTCCCGGGCGGACGGGACGAGAAAGGACATCCGTTCTCGTTCGATCCGAGCGGTACCGCCGCGTGTGCCGCGGTCTCCGCCGAGTATCCGCCCGAGTTAGATAGCGACGCCGACGAGCGAGTACGGCGGGAGCGTCTGTTCGAGTTTGCCCTCGACGTAGACGACGGCCCGGAACCGAAGGAAGGTGCGCTATCCGGTGCCGTCGCACTCGGCGGTCGTTCGGTACCACGCCGTCCCGGTGTACTCACGATAGGTCCTCTCTTCTTGCCAGGCGTGGGGGACGGACACCACCTCGGCATCGGCCGGCCAGTCCGTGTCCGGACCCTGGAAACCGCGTTCGTCGCCGGCGCCATCGGGGTCCGTCACGAACGTCCACTCGCCGTCAAGCCGGGCTGTCACCCTCGGCTGCTCGTCGAACTGGGGCATGGTCTCCCGTACGTTCTCGGGACCCCTGAAAACATCATCGCTACCGTCGTGGGTACACTTGGTAGAACGGAACCGATGAGGTCGTCGCTACCGGGAGTCATTTTATCCGCTGACAATGAGAAACTGTCCGTCATCGACCCAGAGTTCGTGTCCGTTGGCGTAGTCGCTGGCGGACGATGACGGTCGCCCCCTTGTCCGCGATCTTTCCGGCAAGCGCCTTCCCGTTATCGCCTCCGGTACCTATTACGAGTGCGAGGCGGTCGGATACGTCGATGTCACGCGCCATTCGTCTATCGAGTTAGTTAATTCGACCTGCCGGCCGCAACTGCGGCGCCGCGAACGGTCGAATGTCGACGGAAAAGTGGACGTCAATGCGTGCGAAAGGAGGTCGGATGTCGGTCGGGTTACTGGATCGAGATGCCGGCAACCGTTGACGGTTCCAGTTCCGTGGTCAGGACGCCGTCCTCGACGCTGACGTCGAGGTCGGCGGCGGTGAACTCGTCAGCGTTGTCGGCGTCGACGACGAGGTCGGGCTCCTGATCCTCGAACAGGACTTTCGCGTCCACGTCAGCCACGTCGTCGCCCCCGATGCCGATTTCGACGGTGTGCGTACTGCGGGTGTCCAGGTTCGTCACGGTGACGTACGTCTCGCCGTCATCGCTGACAGAGGCCGAGGCGCCAACGAGCGGCAGTTCGTCATCGCCGACGTTGCGGGTGGGCGCCTCGACGGACGTCTGGACGGCCTCGTTACCCTTGTGGGGCGCGTACAGGTCGAAGACGTGGTAAGTTGGGCGCGCCCACGCCTCGTCACCCTCCGTCTCAACCAGACACTGGAGGACGTTGACCGTCTGGGCGATGTTGGACATCGTCATCACGTCGGCGTGGTCGTTGAAGACGTCGAGGACAGCCGCGGCCGATAAGGCGTCGACGACGGTCCCCGGCTGTTCGAGCCCGCTCTCGGCGACGGCCTCGGTGTGCCAGGCGCCCCACTCGTCAATGATGACGCCGATGTCGCGGGTGGTGGCGAAGGCGTCGATAGTCGCGGCGATGCGCTCGATGTGGTCCTCCATCTCGAGGGCCTCGACGAGGAACTGGTCGTAGTCGTTCTCGTCTGCCTCCGCGACGGACATCGTCCGGCCGTAGTAGTGGTGCAGCGTGAGGTGGTCGAGGGGGAACTCGACGCCCCAGCTCGACTGGCCGACCTCCTCCATGAAGCGGTGGTTCCACTCGTGGTCCTTGAATCCGCACGCGATCAGTTCGAGGTCGTCGTCGACCATGAGGTTGTCCATGGACCCGACGTAGGTTGCGAACCGACGGTACTCGCGGGCGTACTGCTCGGGCGACATCCGGCCGCCACAGCCCCAGTTCTCGTTCCCGATACCCCAGTAGGGGACCTCGTAGGGTTCGTCGCGTCCGTTCTCGCGACGGCGATTCGCGAGTTCGGTGTCGCCGTCGTAGCAGGCGTACTCGACCCAGTCGGCCGCCTCCTGCGGGTCGCCGGAGCCGACGTTGGTCGCCAGGTACGGCTGCGTCCCCACGCGTTCGCAGAACTCCAAGAACTCGTCGGTCCCAAACGTGTTGGGCTCTTCAGGTGCCTCCGAGCGGTCCTGGGACCAGAAAAGATTGCGGCGGCGTGGACGGTCCTCGCGGGGACCGACGCCGTCCTCCCAGTGGTAGTCGTCGGCGAAACAGCCGCCGGGCCAGCGCAGCACCGGCATCTCCAGGTCCGAGAGCAGTGTCATGACGTCCTCGCGGAACCCGTCACCGTCCGCGGACTGGCTGTGCCAGATGCCGTCGTAGATGCACCGTCCGAGATGTTCGGAGAAGTGACCGTGCAGTTCGGGTTCGATCCGGTCGATACCAGCCTCTGTGTGGACAGTGACGCTCGCGTCTGTCATACAGGTAGAACTGATCCAGGCAGATTATAAAATAACCGGTCGCGGCGGTTGGCGGCAGGTGATCCGGCGCAGGCGGTCCGGCGACGGGTGGTCCGGCGACCGAGACTAGTCAGTTCGCACCCCGGGTGCCGTCGGCTGACGCGTAGATCGACTGGTCTTGCTCGGTTGCCTGCTCGTGCTCGGGCGGTTCAAGGAGGACGTGGACGTGGAACGCGGCGGCGAATCCGGCGAAGACGAGCGCGAACGCGATGGTCAGCAGGCCGGCGACGAGGAAGGCGACGACCGTCGCCATCGCGAGCGTGACGGCGCCAACGGCGTTCGCGCTCGTCCAGCGAAACCCGGCCCGGACGGACGATTCGAGATCACCGCCCGTGGCCAGGCCGACGAACGTCGGTACGAGGACGAGCGCCGTGTACGCGGCGGCGTAGGCCGATCCGACCGAGAGGACGAGCAAGAACGTCGACGGACTCACGAAGTACTCCAGGGCGTACAGCACGGAGACGACCGCGAGGACGAGCGGGACGCCGGAGAGCAGCGCCGTCGAGACGCCGTGGCGCTTCAGGACCGAGACGACCCGCTCCCGGTCGAAGGCGTACGTCTCCCGGAGTGAGACGACTGCGGCGTAGGCTCCGAGCGTCGCCGGCCCGACCGTGATCAGCGGGAGCGAGCAGACGAACCAGGCGACGCTCAGCAGGACCATTCGCGGACCGTACTCGTAGAAGAAGCGCGTCGCGGCGATGAACGAGCGATAGACCGATTTCGAGTCCGCGTCCCTCATGACGCGGAGCAATGGGACGGGGCGTTAACTATGTTACCCCTTGCATCTCGACGGCGGACATGAGCTGGTCCTGTAGCAACAGGAACAGGATGAACAGCGGTCCGGACGCGATCAGCGCCGACGCCATCGTCACCGCCGGCTGGTAGGTGAAGTTGTCCCGGAGCACGACGATCCCGATGGGCAGCGTGTAGGCTGCCTCGCTCTGGAGCACGATCAGCGGCCAGAGGAACTGGTTCCAGCTCCAGACGAAGATGAACAGCGCGAGCGCCGTCAGGATCGACTTCGAGAGCGGCAGGATCAGGTGGGTGTAGATCCGCAGGTTCGAGAAGCCGTCGAGCTGTGCGGCCTCCTGAAGTTCATAGGGCAGGTCCCGGAAGAACTGGGCCAGGAGGAATACGCCGAGCGGTCCCGCCGCGAACGGCAGGATGACGGCGGCGTAGTTGTTCAACAGCCCGAGATCCGAGATGAGGATGTACAGCGGGATGATGTTGACGAAGCCCGGGACCATGAAGCTCGCGATGATCAGGGCCAGGACGTAACGCTGTCCGGGCCAGTCGAGCCTGGTCAGGGCGAAGGCGATCATCGAGTCGACGAGCAACACGAGCAGCGTCGTCACCGACGCGATGATGAGCGTGTTGATCGCCCACTGCGCGATCAGTGACTGGGTCAACAGGTCCGTGAACGCGGCGAACGTAATCGGGTCCGGGATCCAGTGCATCCCCTCGGCGACGGCCTGCTGCTGGGTCTGCAAGGACGTCGTGATCATGTAGAGGTACGGCACCACGAACAGCAGCGCCGCGCCGTACATGACGACGTGGACGCCGACGTTCCGCAGGGAGACGTCGCCGACCGTGAACGATTCGAACCGATTTTCCGTGGCTGATGAGTCACTCATTGTCGCCTCCGAGGAGGTAGTAGTTCGCGATGGACACCATCACGAGGATGCCCGTCAGGACGTACCCAATGGCGGCGGCGTAGCCGAAGTTCCGCTGGGCGAACGCCGACTCGTAGAGGTACATGACGAGCGTCTCCGTCGTACTGCCCGGACCGCCCGAGGTCATCACGTACGGCTGTCCGTACACCTGGAACGCCCAAATGATGTTGATAATGACGACGAAGAAGATGGCGTGTCTGATCTGGGGGACGGTGACGTCCCTAAACTGTCGCCAGGTTCCCGCGCCGTCGAGTTTGGCCGCCTCGTAGAGGTAGTCCGGGACGCTCTGGCGGGCAGACAGCAGGATGACGAAGCTGAACCCGACGAGCCACCAGACGGTCGTCATCGCGATGGCGGGCATCGCAGTGAGCCGAGTCTGGAGCCACTGGGGCGGGTTCTCCATGACCATCCCGAGGTAGTGGTTGATCATCCCGTACTGGGTCGAGTACAGGTCGACCCAGACCACCGCCGTCACGGAGACGGTCAGGATGTACGGGCTGAAGAAGATGGCCCGGAGCAGGCCCTTCCCCTTGATGTCGCGGTTGACGCCGAGCGCGAGGCTCAGCGCGACCACGACGATAGAGGGGACGGTGAGCAGTGTGAAGTACCCGGTGTTCCGCAGGGCGTTCCAGAAGTCCGAATCGTTCATGAGCTGCTGGTAGTTCTCGAAGCCGATGAACACCGACTGGGTCGGATCGATGGCGTTCCAGTCGAACAGGCTCATGTACCCGCCCATTACCAGGGGGTACAGGAGAAAGACGCCGAAGATGACGAGATAGGGAAGCGAGAAGAGGATGCCCTCGATTAGCTCCTTGCGCGAGCGATTGTCAGAACTGATTACCCCCTTTATCCCGTCGAATCGGTCAGTAACAGACATTGTGTACGTAAACTGGTGTGCTCACGACAGCTGGTTGTTCCACGTCTCGACGCCCTGCTTTAGTGCGTCCTTGGGCGCAGTACTGTGGGAGTAAGCGTCGGTGAACCACGTCCAGTTACTCTGGGCGAACATGTCCGCATTCGGAAGCTGGGGCCAGTAGGCGAGCTGGTCGTCCTCCGCCATCTCCATGAATTTCTTGAGTGTCTTGTCCCAGATGTCGGCCTCCTGTAGTTCGTCACCGTTGAGAATCGGGTTGTACGCCGGCAGGTGACCCGCCTCCGCGCCCCACTCGGGGTTCTCTTGGGCGATCCACTCCGCGGCCTCGACGGAGGCCTGGATACGCTCTTCGCTAGCGCCCTCCTGATTCGGAAAGACGATCGTGTGGCTGTCGGCCGTCGTCACCAGTTGCTCCGCGTTCGGGACCCAGTGCGGCTTCTGGAAGCCCCACTCGTAGTCCTGGTCGCCCAAGACGGTGACGAACCAGGTGCCGTTGACCGTCATCGCGATGTTTCCGTTCCGGAAGCTCTGCTCGACCCGGTCATCGGAGATGTCGGGCTCGTCCCAGTCGCGCTCGCCGGAGATGCTGACGATGTACTCGAGCGCCTCGAGTCCCACGTCGTCCCCGAAGGTGGCTTCGGTGTAATCGTCGTTGAACATGCTCCCGCCCATCTGGTTGAGCGCCATGAAGTACTGGCGGAAACCGCCGCCATTACCCCAGTACGGGTCGGGACTGAACGGCTTGGCGTCGGTGTTCTCGAGAATCGCGTTGCAGGCCTCCTCGAACTCACCGAAGTTCTCGAACGGGGGCTTGACGCCGGCCTCGTTCAGAACGTCCATGTTGTAGTACAGCCCGAGCGGGTGTGAGTCAATCGGGATTGCGTACTGACTACCGTCGAGCATGCACGAATCGAGGATCGACTGGACGTAGTCGTCCGACGTGACGTAGTCGTCGATGGTCATCAGCGTATCCTGGAAGCGACGCAGGTACGTCGCGTGCGAGATGACCATGTCCGGCGCCTCGCCGCCCGTCATGGATGTGAACAGCCGGTCGTAGTGGTCGTCCCACGGGGCCCGCTGCCGGTTGATCGTGATCTTGTCGCCGAGGGGTTGTTCCTCGTTGAACCGGTCGATAATCGCCTTCATGACCTTCCCGTCGCCTCCCCCGAACATGGTCCAGTACGACAGCTCCATGTCGCCGCCGCTGCCGCCGTTACCGCCACCGCCGCCACCGCCGCCGAGGCCGAAACAGCCGGCGAGACTTGCGATACCAGTCACGCCCGCTGCTTGTAGGAATCGACGACGGCTACGGCTCTCTTTAGTCGTTCGCCGGTTCGACTCACGGTTAGGACCACTACTACTGTCACTGCTACTAGTTGGCATCACTACCGGATTAGCCCTAATGTTAATAAAGGTTGCTGTCGTTGTGGCATGGAAGCTTGGGAAGTTCGTAAAATAGACTAGTACTATACCGCAACTAATGTATATGCCTCTGGTTCCCGTCGGATCGTTCCCTGCATACGTCTTCGAGCGATGGCGGAGTGGCGCGGATTCATGATTTCCTACTTATGACCTGTGGCTCCGGCGATCGGTTCCCAAGCACGAAAACGTTTTTAAATCACCTCGGCAATAGTTGGGGTATGAGTAAGGTTACCATCGAGAACGTATCAAAGGTTTACGACGATGGCGGCAACGACATTCTCGCCGTCGACGACATCGATCTGGACATCCAGGACGGCGAGTTCATGACCATCGTCGGTCCCTCGGGTTCGGGGAAGTCGACGTTGCTGCGAATGATCGCCGGGCTGGAGAGTATCACCGACGGGACGATCAGCATCGGTGACCGTGTGGTCAACGACGTCAGCCCGCAGGACCGCGGAACGGCGATGGTGTTCCAAAACTACGCGCTGTACCCCCACATGACCGCCCGGAAGAACATGGCCTACGGGCTGAAACTGACGACGGACCTGGGGAAAGCCGAGATCAACGAGCGCGTTGAGGAGGCCGCCGACATGATGGGCATCTCCGACCAGCTCGACAAGAAGCCCGGCAGCCTCTCCGGCGGCCAGCAACAGCGCGTAGCGACCGGGCGCGCCATCGTCCGCGACCCTGAGGTGTTCCTGATGGACGAGCCGCTCAGCAACCTTGACGCGAAACTTCGGATGCACATGCGGACAGAGATTCAGCGCATCCACGAGGACTTGGAAACGACGATCATCTACGTCACCCACGACCAGGAGGAGGCGATGACGATGTCCGACCGCGTTGCTATCTTCGACATGGGCGAGATCCAGCAGGTGGGAACTCCCGACGAGATCTACAACCACCCGACCAACCTCTTCGTCGCCGACTTCATCGGAAGTCCGTCGATGAACACCTTCAACGTCTTGTTCAACGGGTCGACGCTCGTCGGTCCTGACTTCGAGTACGAACTCTCCTCGGAGATCATCAATCGCGTCCGCCAGTACGTCGACGACGGTGACGAACTCGTGATGGGTATCCGTCCCGAGGACATCTACTTGGCCGACGGCAGCGGTCCCAACGACATCAGCGCGTACCTCGACGTGCTCGAACCCGTCGGCTCCGACAACTACCTCTACTTCCAGGTCGGGGACGACGAGTGCCGCGTTCGAGTCCCCGGCGACGTCAAGCCCGAGGAGAACAAGGAGGTGTTCATCACGTTCGACGAGGAGAACCTCCACCTCTTCCACCCCGAGGACGGGACGAACATCCTCGCCGAGGCCCAGCGCACCGCCCAGCCGGTCGCCGACGACTGATAGCGTCGATCGTACTATTTCTGCGTGGAAGCTGTCTTCGGTAGGCAAACATGTGAAATGACCCAGTGTCGAGACGGATCGGTACCCACGTACGACCGTCTGTCTGAGAACGACTGCATCTCCGGCTGTTTCCCACAACAACGACCGCGTTAACCGAGATCTTTCTGCACGAACTCCGCCAGAAACACGATGTCGAATCCGCCGTGTTTCTGGTCGATGGCGTTCAACACCTCCAAACCGCGTTGACCAGATCTGGACTTCGATTTCATCCCGAACGAACGGGAAATCGGGACGCCATCGAACGAATCTTTCGAGAGTTCAAGCGACGAACCTCCTCGTTCTCAAACTGTTTCAGCTACGTTGAGCCACAAACCGCTGAAAATTGGCTCCAATCCTTCGCTGCCTGGTTCAATGCTCCTCAGTGAACTACCCCGCCCTACTCAGCCGCTTCGCGGCTTCTTTGAGGGCGGGGCTTCCTGCTTCCAAGACGCCCTTTGCAGACACAACGGTGTCCACAGGGAGCGCAGTCTCCACAGGCGTTGATTCGGAGTGATCCACTCCTATATCGGCGAGTCCGCGGAAAAGAATATTCCATGCAGCGTTCGCGTCCCTGTCCGCTTCGAACCCGCACGACGGACACGAGTGCTCGCGCACCCACGGAGGTTTCTCGCTCGAAACGCCACAAGACGCGCACTCTTTGGTCGTTCCACGTGGATCGACTTCGACGAAGTGCGTGCCTTCGCGTTCGCACTTGTATTCGAGCATCCGAAGGAACGTCCCCCATGACGCCGACGCCCGGTTGCGGCTGTTGGATGGGAGTTCCATCAACCCCTTCGCGTTCAAGTCTTCGACCGTTACCAGGTCGTATTCCCGAGCGTAGTAGTCCGAAAGCTTGTGCAGGAAGTCGCGGCGCTTTCGCTTGATACGGTCGTGACAGCGGGCGACGACCACCCGTTGCTTCTCGTAGTTGTTCGACCCGTATTCCTTTCGAGAGAGCTTCCGTTGCTCGCGTTCAAGTCGCTCGCGTTCATCGGAAAGGTCGAGTGACCCGACGGCGTGACCGTCCGTGTCGTGAGCGTACGTGAGAATCCCCACGTCGATACCGACGCACTGCTCGGGATTCTCGGGCTTCTTCGGCGGCTCACGGTCGCGTTCGACGCCGAAGGTAGCGAACCACTCGCCGGTCGGTTCCTTCTTGAGCGTGACCTGCTTGAGCGTCGCGTCGTCGGGGATCTCGCGGTGGAGCCGTATCGGTATGTCGCCGAGTTTCGAGAGGCACAGTAGCGTCCGACCGCCCTTCTTGTCGAGCTTGAAGCCGGATTGACTGTACGTGAAACTACGGAACTCGCGTGGTGGCTTCCACTTGAGTTGACCGACGCCGTACCCGTTCTGTTTGAGTTTCCCGAGTGCTTTGACGTTCTGCTCAATTCGCATGACCGCTGTTTGCAGAACTGTCGAGTACACGTCCGAGAGTCCATCCCACCAGTCTTTCAGGGCCGGAATTTCGTCTCGGATGGACCGAACGCGTTGATTGAGCGTGGCTACGTCCTTGGGGATTTGGTTAAAGCGGTAGAGAGCGTGGTTGTATAGTTGCCTGCAAATATCGCGGTGACGGTCCAACTCCTCGCGGTGGGCGTCGGACGGCTTGAGACGATACTTGTAGGCGTAGTACATCCGCTACTCCCGTTCCTCGATAAGTTCGTCTAACGAGTTGGCTATGGAGCTGACACGGCGAGACGCTATAGCGGCGCTCGCAGCCACGGGTGTCGTCGGTAGTGGCACGTATCTCGTCGCAATTGACGGTGATCGAGGGACTGATTCGAACGACGGCGGTGAGATCGACGACGGGCGTACCGCCGTCGTCGAGACGGCGGCTGCACTCGCACCGGTGCTCTACCCGTCCAGGGTGACCGGTGCCGAATCGTTCGTCCGGACATACGTTACCGGACGAATCAAGGATGACGACGCACACTGCTCCGGAATGACGGACGCGGTCACGGCACTGGACGGCCACGCGAACGACGAGTTCGGTGCGCGATTCAGAGATCTCTCGCCGGACGAGGTGTCCGTGTAGGCGCGGAACGGCCGCGCAGGTCGTCGCGGTTGCGATGAACTGACTACTACCGCCGACGCGACAGACACTCGAATCCCGGTGAAAAGCCGGGGAGCATGGGTTTCGAGGATTCCATGGCAACTGGTCACGTCCGACAGGCACCAGCGTTTTGCGACTGTCGACTGCGGACTACTGTCCGCCAATCACCCATCCGTGTTCTCTAGACCAGAACGCTTATCCTGAAAGATAGTTAACGACCAATCATGGACGCCAAACACCCGGTGCGAACCACCGAGAAGACGCTCGCCTTGGTGGAAGCGTTGATGGAGGAAGGTCCGTGCGGCGTGACCGAGTTGGCGCAGAACCTGGACATGGGCAAGAGCGCCGTGCACAACCACCTGACAACGCTTCGGAAACACGGCTACGTTCTGAAGACGGGCGACGAGTACCGAGTGGGGTTGAAGTTCCTCGAGATCGGGGGTTGCACTCGGAAGTCGATGGAGTTCTATCAGGTCGCCGAACCCGAGGTCAAGTCGCTCGCCGCCGAGACCGGCGAACTCGCTAACCTTCTGGTCGAAGAACAGGGGCTGGGCGTCTACCTGATGCGCTCGAAAGGTGAGCAAGCCGTCAACCTCGACACGTACGCGGGACTCCGCACGTACCTCCACACGACGGCGCTCGGGAAAGCGATTCTCGCGTATCTGCCGGAATCCCGGGTCGACGAGATAATCGACCAGCGCGGCCTCGAACCGATCACGTCCAAGAGTATCGAGACGCGCGACGAACTGTTCGAGACGCTCGAAGCCGTCCGCGAACGGGGGTACGCCATCGACGACGGCGAGCGCCTGGAGGGACTCCGCTGCATCGCCGCCCCCGTCAAGACGTCTTCGGGGACGGTGCTGGGTTCGATAAGCGTCTCCGCGCCCGCCAGTCGCGTCAGCGACGACGATCTCCACGGCGAACTGGCCGACAGGGTCCTGAGCGCGGCGAACGTAGTAGAGCTCAACATCAACTACTGATTCTTTTCATTCTCTATACTGGAACGGGATGGAATGAAGCTACCCGTTCGAACCCCCGGACCGCGTCCACTTTCGCGCCTGTCACCTTTTTTTCCTTACATTACTATGTTCGTAATACTATGGCGGAAATCCCGACAATTTATTCTTATATAGAGAACGCCGTTGGTGGCACCGAGTCGGTATGGAGCGGGGTCGTCGACCCGAGTGAGAAGGTCGAGAACGCGTGGAATCGGCTATCCACGGGGGAGAGAGGCGACACCCCGAGAAGTTGGTGTTTCGAGGACGGCGTTCGGTACGGCGGTCGGGTTCTTCCCCCACTGGTCGCTCGAGCCTCACCCGTACGCCTGTCAGCCGCCATCGGCGTACAGTACCTCACCGGTGACGAAGTTGTTTCGTCCGACCAAGAAGAGTACACACTCGGCCATCTCCTCGACGGTGCCGAACCGATTCAGTGGCGTGCGGTCACGGATGTCGTCGTTGGTGTACCCGGCCGACCCTACGTCTGGGCGGCGATCCCGGTCCAGATGAACCTGGGCGCGAGCGCGCAAACGTGGATGCCGTGTTCGGCCCACTCGACGGCGAGTGTCCGCGTGAGGTTGTTCACGCCAGCCTTCGACGCGCAGTACGGCGACCACAGCTGGAGGCTGTGGCCCCCCATAGCGACGAAACGTTGAAAATCGCCCCGCCGTCGCTCTGGTCAATCATCTGCCGAGCCGCGGCCTGACAGCCGACGAAGGTACCGACGAGGTCGACCGCCGCCGCTGACTTCAGTAGATAGTTGCTGTCGAGAAATCCCATACACAACGCTGTTTGGATTTCGTACTAAAAGTTCGTCTCTGGTCGTTCGACGACGAGTTCGGGTCGGCCGCTACGACTGCTCCGTCTGCTCAAGCAGTCCCTTCATTTAGCCGACGGCGAACAGCCGTCCCATGTTAGTGTATCCCGACATCGTGTTCTCGCGATCCGCCTCGCCGAGCATCCTAGGGACGTGGTCGGGGCGAATCGGCCCGTCGAAGCCGGCGGCGCGGTACGCCCGCATCGCCGCGAGCATGTCGGTCTGGCCCTCCTCGTGCCACGTCTCGACGAACTCCTAGGCGGTTCCGTCGACGTCGCGGAAGTGGACGAAGTGGATGCGGTCGCCGAATCGACGGATGGTCTCGGGGACGTCCGCGCCCATCGCTGAGAAGTTCCCCTGACAGAACGTCAGCCCGTGGTTCGGACTGTCGTGGAGGTCGAGGATGCGTCGGACGTTCTCGACGGAGTTGACGAGGCGGGGGATGCCCCGAGCGGAGTCGACGGGCGGGTCGTCCGGATGGAGCGCGGGGTCGACGCCCGCCTCCTCAGCGACGGGGATCACTTCGTCGAGGAAGTACTCCAGATTCTCCCACAGTTCGTCCTCGGTGACGTCGACTGGGTAGTCGGGCGCCCGCTCTGATTGCTCGTGGCTGTACGCCGTCGTCCGCGAGTCGCCTCTGAGCGGCACGAGTCGGCGATCCAAATCACGCCGACGGGGTTCTCGGTCCAGACTCACGAGTAGACGCCGATGTCGGCCCGGCCCATGTTCCGGAGCAGTTCTTTGACCGTCTCTATCTCCGCGTCGCGTCCCGGTTCGCCGAGCACGGTCTTCGTCATCGGCGGCCTGTCTTCGACCACGTCCAGCGAGAGGCCGTGGTCGGCAAAGCGGTTTCGCGTCTTGCGCAGTGAATCGTACGTCCACCACTCCGTCTCGCCCTAGAAGCGGACAACCGCCGTCGAGAGTCCGAGCTGGCTCGCGATAGTCCACCGACGGTCAGGGTGCGGTGGGAGCATCAACGTCATGTCCATGGCTAGTGCTTCGGAGAGACCCGTAATATAGGTTGGCGCAGCGGCACCGTCGACGGGGAGACAGCGTACGATCTGACGGCGGTCAAACCCCGACTCGACGGGTTCGGAGACCCCCAGGATCGATCGATGTCGATGTCAATATCGATCCGCGCGACGGCGAGGTCGTCTACGACGGCCGGACGTCGATCGGAGAGATGGCCTAGACGTGCGACAAACTGGTCGAGTACTGGTTGCGCCCACGACGCCGTCCCCGAACTGGGCGTCTCGCTCACCGGCACCTCGCACGTCCCCGACGACGACTTCACGCTCCGGCCCGGCGACGAGGTCCAGATCGCGATCGACGGATCGGTGAGCTCTCGAACCCGGTCGTCGAGGTGTGAGCCGAGGCCGGGTGCGCTCGCTCCCCTCGCTTCTTTACACACCATCAGATATGACGGGCAATAAAGAGAAAAAATAAAATACATTAATGATAGAGAGTGATGCGATGTTCGTTCCAACTAATGATAGAGAGTGATGCGATGTTCGTTCCAACTAATGATAGAGAGTGATGCGATGTTCGTTCCAACACTACTACAGACGGGTGGAGAGGCACCGCTCCTCGCACTGTTCGCGGGGATCGTAACGATCGTCTTGCTGCTGGTCGTCCTCGACCTCCCAGCGTTCGTCTCGCTCGTGATCGCCGGGTTCGTGGTCGGAATCGTCGCGCCGTCGATCCCGTTCGCGGAGGTACCAGCCGAGTTCGCGACGGCCTTCGGGGACGGGATGGCCGGCATCGGTATCCCGATCCTGATGGCGGCGATCATAGGGAAGGCGATGGTCGAGAGCGGGGCGGCGAATCGCATCGTCCGGGGGTTCACGAGTCTCTTCGGCGACGACAACATGGAGATCTCGCTGTTCAGTAGCAGTTTCTTCATGTCGATCCCCGTGTTCTTCGACAACGTGTTCTACCTGCTCGCGCCGCTGGCCCGCTCGGCCCGGTCGCGGCAGGGGGAGAACTACACCCTGTTCATCGTCGCGGTGGGTGCCGCGGGGGTCGTCACGCACGGGTTCGTCCCGCCGACGCCCGGACCGCTCCTCGCCGTCGAGGAGTTCGGCGCCAACTTAGGCGAGACGATCGCTATCGGGCTCATGGTCGGCCTGCCGACGGCGCTGATCTCGGGGCTCGGTTACGGCTACTGGATCAACCGGCGGCTCAACATCCCGCTCCGGGACGCGATGGGCACGACCGTCGAGGAACTCGAAGAGCAGAACGAGGTCCCGACCAGCGCACTTCCTGGCGTGTTCGAGTCGCTGCTGCCGATCCTGCTCGCGGTCGTCCTCGTCACCGCCGACACGGGCGTGACGACGTTCCTCGGCGAGGACGCTGCGGTCGCTTCGGTCACCGGCTTCTTCGGCGATCCGAACCTCGCGCTGACGGTGGCCGCGATGGCGGCGGCGATCACGTACTACCGCATGAGCGACATCGACAGCGACACGTTCTCCGACGAACTCACCGACGCGCTCAAGAGCGGCGGTAACATTGCCGCGATCACTGCGGCCGGTGGAGCGTTCGGTGTGATGATCGAAGCCGCCGGTGCCGGCGAGTACATCGCGAGCAGTCTCGAGCAGGTCGGCCTCGGCCTCCTCGTGACGGCGTGGCTGATCGCGGCGGGCGTCCGCCTCGTCCAGGGGTCGGCGACGGTCGCCATCGTCACCACCGCGGGGATCATGGCTCCCCTCGCGAGCGGTCTCGACGTCAACCTCGCGTACCTGGTGATGTCCATCGGGGCGGGCGCGTCGTTCTGCTCGTGGTACAACGACAGCGGTTTCTGGATCGTCAAGGAAATCGGCGGCCTCACGCAGGCGGAGACGCTCAAGACGTGGACGGTCGCGACGACTCTCATCGGCATCAGCGGCCTGCTGAGTACGCTGATCTTCTCGTCGATCCTCCCGCTGGCCTGAAGACGCCTCGCCGCTGGTCTTCTTTCGAACGCGTCGATCGACCGCCGAGAGTCACTCCCGCCGTGTGGCGAACGCCGTCCTTCGTCGCTTGGGCGCACGCGGTCACGTGACGCACGCGGTCGCGCGACGCACCACCGCGAGAACGAGAGTCGCTGGCTCGAACCGCCCGAACCGGGGTTCGCTGACTCGACGAGACTACACGTCGGGAGGCGGCGCGAAGTCGAGCCTCGCAGCTCCGGGGTGTCTCACGCCTCGTCGATCATCGCGCACCCTCCGCCAGGTCCTCCTCGACGAGGTCCTCCCACCAGCCGAGTTCGTAGGAGTGGGACTCGATGGCCAGCGAGTTCGCGCGACCGACGCGCACTGTTCCTTTCAGTCGCGGAGGACGGAGACGTCGAAGACTGGTTTGCAGGTTTCGCCGGCGAGGAACGCCTCGAACGCCTCGTCGGCTTCGAGCAGGCTGAACCGGTCGTCGAGGAACGTCGCGTGGTCGACGTCGCCCGAGGCGATCAGCCGGAGTGAGCGCTCGAAGTCCTCGAACATCGACGCGTAGGAGCACTGGAGGTCGATCTCCGCACGCACGAGCGGCGAGTACGGCATCGTGGTCTCGCCGGTCTGGCCGACGAGGACGATCTGCCCGCCCTTGCGAACCTCCTCGACGGCGGAGGTCAGCCCCGAGGGGTGGCCGGTCGTGTCGAACACCACGTCGTAACCCACCCCGTCGGTGAGTTCGTCGCGACGCGAGTCGAGGTCGTCGGCCTCGACGTTTACCGTCTGGAAGCCGAATTCGTCGGCCAGCGGCAGGCGATAGGCGGTGTCGGAGCCGACGCCGGCCACCACGACCTCCCCGCCCTGCGATCGCGCGATCTGTGCGGTGAGGAGGCCGATAGGACCGGGGCCGGCGACGAACACGCGGTCGCCCGGCCGGACGCGAGAGTTCTCGATCACCGCGCGGGCACCGATGCTCGTCGGTTCGACCAGCGCCGCGTGTCTGGGGTCCATCCCCTCGGGAACGGAGTGGAGAGCCGTCTCGGGGACCGCGACGTACCCCTCGTACGCACCGTCGTGGTCGACGCCCGTGATCACGGCGTTCTGACAGACGTTCTCCTCCCCCAGTTGACACTGGTAACAGTGACCGCAACCCCGGATGGGGCGCTCGACGACCCGATCACCCACAGCGAAGCGCGTCACATCTGGACCGGTCTCGACGACCTGCCCGGTGTACTCGTGGCCGATCACCGTCGGCAACTCCATTCGCTCGAACGCCGACTCGAACTCGTAGATGCCAGCGTCGCTCCCGCAGAGTCCCGCGTAGTCCACTTCGATCAGCGCCTCGTCCGGTCCGGGCGACGGTCGCTCCAAGTCGACGAGTTCCATGGCTCCACGGCTACGACTGACTTTGGTGAGTCCTCGCATGCGCTCGTTTCGGTCGTCTGCAAGCATAGTTCTGTGGGATTCGTCGTCCGGACGAGCGGCGTCGAAGGGACTGCCTGCCGCACGGAGCGGTCGCCGAGTTTCCGCTCGTCGACCGAGACGGCTGAACGCCGCCGCTGAGTCGACGACGATCTGCGAGTGAAACTCCGGGACCCTCGCGACGCCAACCTCGGGGGCCCGAATGAGCGCGCCCTCTGCGGAGCGATCGCCGTCGGTGAGCGCGGTCGTAAGGTAGCGGTCGCCCAGTTCGTCGGCTTCCAGCATCGCCCCGCCGAACACCCGCCCCTTCGGGTCGGCGATGACGTCGTTGAACTGCGTGTCCGCATCGACTGGGAAGGCCTCGTCCTCGCCCGGGACAAACCGTAGACGGCCCATGAGCGAACCAACGGGAGCCTATCGTCGGGGGCGGCAGGTGAGGCATCCCCGGTGTTCGGCCGTCTCTCCCCATGAAAACACTCATGCCGGTGGACGAGCGTGACATCTGTATGGGTACGTACTCGCACTCGCCAGTGACTGTCGACGGCAAGCGGGCAGTCATCGTCGGGGGGACGAGCGGTATCGGACAGGCCATCGCCCTCGGGTTCGCCGCGGAGGGGGCGGACGTGATCGCGACGAGCCGAGACGAGGCGAAGGTCGAGGAGACAGCGGTCGCAGTCGAGGAACGCGGCGTCGAGACGGCGCGCGTCACCTGCGACGTGTCCGACGCCGGCTCCCTCGCGCGCGTCCGCGAGACGGCGGTCGAGGAACTCGGCGGCGTTGACGTCGTTGTCGCCTCCCAAGGGGCCATCTCTAGGGCGTCGGTCCTAGAGATAGCCGACGACGAGTGGGAGTTCGTCACAGACGTCGCCCTCGACGGGGTACGCCGCGTCACTCAGGCGTTCGCGCCCGCGATGGACGATAGGGGGTCAATCGTCAACATCTCCTCGCTGGCGGCGCGGCTCTCGATGGCGAACCTGCCGGCGTACAGCGCCGCGAAGGGCGGCGTCGAGGCGTTCACGCGCGCCTCCGCGAAAGAACTCGCCCCCGACGTGCGGGTCAACGCCATCGCGCCCGGGTTCGTCATCACTCCACAGAACGCCGACACCTACGCCGAGGGGACCGAAAAGCGCGCGCGGATCGACGAGCGGACGCCCCTCGCGCGCGTCGCGGACCGCGAGGAGATCGTCGGCGCGGCCGTCTACCTCGCCAGCGACGCCGCGTCGTACGTCACTGGCGAGGTGGTGACCGTCGACGGCGGCTTCGCGACGAGTGCCCTGTGATTATTCAATAGACGGGTAACTGTCACTTTTTTCATATTCGCGCTTTCGACCCGCTTCCGGTGTCCGTTCGATGTCTCGGCGTAGAGGCCGCTGTAGAATCGCTGAGAGTCATACTGAGGTAGTCTCTGAGTGGTTCTCGGAACGACTCTGAGACCAGCGGTCAGTGACCTTTCGAACGGGAAGAGCTACGGGAATGAACACTACAGGTCCGCTCTCACATCTGAGATGGAGCGCCGAGGCGGATCGACGAGGAGGAACAGTTCCAACGACGGAAATGATAAATCATTTGTCATTCTGTGTCTCCATCGATTCAATTACTCTTGTGAGAGCATCGGCCGATCGACCGTCCATCTGGCTTCGTTCTCCCGAATCGAACTTCGACGAACGTGGAGCGTTCATCCCCACTGTTCGCGCGGAGATGAGGTCGGTTCTCAGTCCACATCTCTCTCCGTCACGACGGCCGGCTATAGGCCCTCAGACGAGAGACGGCGCCGTCGTCGCGAACGACTCGTACGCGTCCCATTCGTGTCCGTCAGGTCCACCGATCTCACCACCGACGACGGCCTGTTCCCTGCCTCCGCTTCCGGGGGGAGGGTGACGTCCAACCTGTAGGGAAGTTGGGTGACACCTCCATCGAGGTCGTCGATGGGGTGGACGCCCCGAACCGTGTCGCCGACGACGCGAACGAACGCCGCGTCGCCCGCGGGGTCGTTCGACACGTGGAAGTACGGCTCCTCATCTGCGGGGTACCGGGTGACGGCGCGTCCGAGGCCGGGTGTCGAAGAAAATTATGGCAGGTCGGTCGGAGCCGAGTCGTCAGTAGTTGTCGTAGACGATCTTCTCGATGGTGTAGAAGTCGAGCCCGGCGTCGCCCTGCTCGCGCCACGTCTCGGAGGACGACCGTTTGAACCCTCCGAACGGAACGTGCAGTTCCAGACCGGTCGTCTTCTCGTTGACCTTCACGACGCCCGCCTCGGCCTCGTCGACGAAGCGGTTGGCCTCGGTGTGGTCGTCGGTGACGACGCTAGCCGAGAGGCCGTACTCGACGCCGTTTGCGACGTCGATCCCCTCGTCGAAGTCGCTCACCTTCATGACGGCGACGACGGGACCGAACACCTCCTCCTGGGCGATACGCATCTCCGGGTCGACGTCGGTGAAGACGGTCGGTTCGACGAAGTACCCCTCCTCGACGTCGTCGCCCTCGGGGACGCCGCCGCCTGCCGCGAGCGTCGCCCCCTCGTCCTCGGCGATGTCGACGTATTCGAGCGTCGACTCCAGTTCGCTTTGGCTGACCTGCGGCCCCATCTCGTGGTCATTCCCGGGGCCGATGTCGATCGATTTCGCGCGATCGACCAGTTCGGCGACGAACTCGTCGTACACGTCCTCGTGGACGATGGCGCGCGAGCAGGCGGTGCAGGACTGCCCGGTGGTACCGAATCCGCCGGTCGCGACGATGTCGGCGGCCTCCGCGGGGTCCGCCGAGGCGGCGACGACCGTCGGGTTCTTGCCGCCGAGTTCGGTCTGAACGCGCTTGCCAGCGTCGGTGGCCTGTTCGTACACCATCTCGCCGACCTGACTGCTGCCGGTGAAGGAGACAGCGTCAGTGCCCTCGTTCTCGATGAACTCGTTACCGACCGAACTGCCGGGGCCGGTCACGACGTTGAGGACGCCGTCGGGCAGTCCCGCTTCGTCGAGTGCTTTCGCGAGTTCGAGGGCGACCCCCGGAGCCAGCGACGCGGGCTTGAGAACGACGGTGTTGCCAGCCGCCAGCGCCGGGGCGAGCTTCCACGCCGGGATGGCGATGGGGTAGTTCCACGGCGTGACCAGCGCCGCGACGCCAACCGGCTCCCGCCGGGTGTAGAGGGTCGTGTTCCGGCCGCTCGGGCCTTTGACGGTACCGCCGAGGTCCGCCGCCTTGACCGAGAAGTAGTGGAAGATGTCGATGGCACGCTGTACCTCGCCGGCGGCCTCCGCGCGTGCCTTCCCCTCCTCGGCGACGAGCAGGTCGGTCAGTTCCTCCTTGCGCTGGCCGAGTAGCGTCCCGGCCTCGCGGAGGATGCTCCCGCGCTCGGGGCCGGGAGTGGTCCGCCACTCCTCCGCGGCGGCCACCGCGGCGTCGACGGCTTCGGTCGCGTCGGCGGCGCTGGACTGCTGGTAACTCGCCACGATTTCGCTCGGATTCGCGGGGTTCGTCACGTCGATGGTCTCGCCGGTCTCGGACGGTACCCACTCTCCGTGGACGTAGTTCTCGTTAGTCTCCGTCATCGACGCAATCTTCTCGGTTCTCGCTTACTATTCTTACGGTTCTGTGAAGAACTGCCACGGCCCGCTCCGTCCCTGACACTCCACTACACTTTTGCCGGTCGTCTTGAACCTCAGACCATGTCAGTCGATGACTACCTACGCAGCGTCCGAGAGCCCGATTGGGAGGAACTGGAGTCGGGGATGCTCCGCCTCGCGATGGTCGGTCTCGGATGGTGGACGCGCGAGCAGGCGATACCCGCCGTCGAGGCGTCGAAGTTCTGTGAGACGACGGCGCTCGTCAGTAGTTCCGGTGACCGCGCCGCGGAGTTAGCGGCGGAGCTAACGAACGCGGAGGCGGCGATGACGTACGACGAGTTCGCCGACGGCGAGGAGACCGAGGCGTACGACGCCGTCTACATCTGCACGCCTAACGCACGACATCTCACGCACGCGCGAACGGCCGCCGAACACGGGAAGGCGATTCTCTGCGAGAAGCCGATGGAGGCGACCGTCGAACGCGCCGAAGAGCTCGTCGCCGCCGCTGCGGACGTACCGCTGATGGTCGCCTACCGCATGCAGACCGACCCGCAGGTGCGCTGCATGCGCGAACTCGTCGCGGACGGTGCCGTCGGCGACCCGGTGGCCGTCCACGGACACATGAGCCAGCAGCTGCTCGACGTCGTCTCGGGCGACCCGGACCAGTGGCGTCTCGACCCCGAGCTCGCCGGCTACGGCGCGACGGTGATGGACCTCGGCATCTACCCGCTCAACACCGCGCGGTTCGTTCTCGACGCCGACCCGGTGAGCGTGACCGCGCAGATGCACTCCGAGGACGAGGCGTTCCGGGACGTCCCCGACCAGTACGCGACGTTCTCGTTCCGGTTCGACGACGGCACGTACGCTGCCTGCACGTCCAGCCAACACGGCTATCTCTCCGGGCACCTCCGCGTCGTCGGCACCGAGGGCGAACTCTCGCTCGACCAGACGTTCCTCGGGCAGCCGACCCAGCGGCTCGTCTACCGGACGCTCGACGGGCGCGAGGCGGTGATAGACGACGGTCGCCGCGACCTGTTCGGCGACGAGATGACCGAGGAGTTCGACTACTTCGCCGACCGCGTCCTGCGCGGGGAGCCGCTCGGTCCGGACGGCGAGCACGGGCTCGTCGACATGCGCACGCTCGCAGCCATCTACGAGGCCGCAGAGATGGGAGAAGAAATGTCGATCCAGTAGCCGCCGGCTGTCGCGTCGTCGGTCGCCGCACGGAGCTCCGAGACCGTCTCTTCGGTGTGAGACAGTGTCGTCGCCGTCTCGCGGACGTCGACCTCCAGAGTCCCGTCGTCGATCTCCAGACACGGCTGCGTCCGCTGGCGTTCGTCGTACTCGATAGTGTACGTCTCGCCGCCGACGGCGGCTACGACGTCGTCGACGGTCCTGACTTCGACGCGGTCGTCCCCAGCGACGAGCACCAGTGTCCCGTCCACGCACTCGTGCTTGTACCGTTTCTTGCTCATGACTATCGACTCTACCCGATTGCTCACTAATAGCGTTGTCGCTGCGCGGAGCCGTCTCCAGCGGGCTCGAGGCAGTCAGGGCGGCTCGTGCCTTCGCCTTGTCGACATCGGCGGAACTGATTGACTCGGGCGTGATACCGTCGAGCGGCTTCAACAAATCGGGGACATAGCCGTACGGTACGTGTCGTTGTCGAGATACGTTCGGCTTCGGCCTCTCCTGAAGCAGCAGGTCCGACGGCTGCCAGTCGATCGCCTGCGTTGTCGACGAACGAATACGAGCCGTGTCGACGACGAACGAGACACCGACGACGAGCGATACGCCGGCGCCGCTCGGCCGACGGTCGTCCATGCGCAAGATTTACTATCGAGTTTCAGAATATACGGATGCAAATGGCTGACTACGCGAAGCTCCGCGACCCGAACGCGGAGTATACGATGCGGGACCTCTCCGCGGAGACGATGGGGCTGACGAACAGTCGCGGCGGCGTCAGAGACGCCGAGATAACCGACGTCCAGACGACGATGGTCGACGGGAACTACCCGTGGATTCTCGTCCGCGTCTACACCGACGCGGGCGTCGTCGGCACCGGCGAGTCCTACTGGGGCGGCGGCGACGCGGCCATCATCGAGCGGATGAAGCCGTTCCTCGTCGGCGAAAACCCCCTCGACATCGACCGGCTCTACGAACATCTCGTCCAAAAGATGTCCGGCGAGGGCTCGGTCTCCGGGAAAGTCATCTCCGCGATCTCCGGTATCGAGATCGCACTGCACGACGTCGCCGGGAAGCTCCTCGACGTGCCAGCCTACCAACTCGTCGGCGGTAAGTACCGCGACGAGGTTCGCATCTACTGCGACCTCCACACCGAGAACGAGGCCGACCCGCAGGCCTGCGCCGAGGAGGGCGTTCGCGTCGTCGAGGAACTCGGCTACGACGCCATCAAGTTCGACCTCGACGTCCCCTCGGGCCACGAGAAAGACCGCGCGAACCGCCACCTCCGCGGCCCCGAGATAGACCACAAAGTCGAGATCGTCGAGGCCGTCACCGAGGCCGTCGGTGACCGCGCGGACGTCGCCTTCGACTGTCACTGGTCGTTCACCGGCGGGAGCGCGAAACGCCTCGCCGTCGCTCTCGAAGAGTACGACGTGTGGTGGCTCGAAGACCCCGTGCCGCCGGAGAACCACGATGTCCAGAAGAAGGTGACCGACTTCACGACGACGCCGATCGCCGTCGGGGAGAACGTCTACCGGAAGTTCGGGCAACGAACTCTCCTCCAACCGCAGGCGGTCGACATCATCGCGCCGGACCTGCCGCGCGTTGGCGGGATGCGCGAGACGCGCAAGATAGCCGATCTCGCGGATATGTACTACATCCCCGTGGCGATGCACAACGTCTCCTCGCCTATCGGGACGATGGCGTCCGCGCAGGTCGGCGCGGCCATCCCGAACTCGCTGGCCGTCGAGTACCACTCCTACGAACTCGGCTGGTGGGAGGACCTCGTCGAGGAGGACGGCCTCATCGAAGAGGGTCGCATGGAGATTCCCGAGAAACCCGGCCTCGGGCTGACGCTCGACTTGGACGCCGTCGAGGCGCACATGGTCGACGGCGAGGAACTGTTCGATCCGGCATGAGCCGGATCGGGCTCGCCGAGCAAGGCTCGGCAGTATTCGACGGAGCGTAGCTTCGTCGGGTACGTGACGCACCGCGGCGTACAGTCCGACTGAACGAAACGACACCACGCAAGGCACGTCGACGTCCGGACGTTCGAGCGTCGTTCGCTTGGCGGCGATACTCTTTTAACGACCTCTGTTCATCACTGATTATGCGTTATTATCGAATTCCCGGTGGGGAGCATCGATCGCTCTCCAAATCGTTAGTCGTCATCGACGACGAAGGAGACGCGTACGACCTGACGACGGCCTCCGAAGACCTGAGTTCGTTCACCGACCTCGCCCGCGCGGCGAACGCGAGCGGCCGGTCGGTCGACGCCATCGCTCGCGACCGAATCCCGGACGCGGAGCGCCGAAATCTGGGCGACGTCGGGGAGAACGCGCTCTTACCGGTCGTCCCGGACGAAGTCTGGGCGGCGGGCGTCACCTACCGAATCAGCGAAGAGGCCCGCAAGGCCGAGAGCGGGAAGCCCGAGGTGTACATCGATGTGTACGAACGGGACCGACCGGAACTGTTCCTGAAGGCGACGCCGTCACGGACGGTCGGGCCGCACGAGTCGATCGGCGTGCGCGGCGACTCCGAGTGGGACGTCCCCGAACCCGAACTGGGCGTCGTCCTCCACCGCGGCGACGTCGTCGGCTACACCATCGGCAACGATGTCTCCAGCCGGGATATCGAGGGCGACAATCCGCTTTATCTCCCACAGGCGAAGGTGTACGACCGCTGCTGCTCGCTCGGTCCCTGCGTGGCGACGGAGGCCGTCGTCGAGGACCCTCACGACCTCACGATGTCGCTCACTATCGAACGCGACAGGGAGGTCGTCTACGAGGGGTCGACGTCGACCAGCGAGATGGCGACCTCCTGCGAGAGTCTCGTCGACTACCTCGGCCGACACAACACCCTCCCGGAGACGCTCGTCTTGCTGACGGGGACGGCGCTCGTCCCACCCGAGTCGTTCACGCTCGAAGAAGGAGATCTCGTCTCCATCGACATCGATCACATCGGGCGACTCGTCAACGACACCGTCGTCGTCTGAGCGAGGTGCTTACCCAGTGGTCGCGAGAAACCAAACGCCGCGCGTGATGTCGTCGTTCGACGCGCCGACGACACGTCGGAACCGACGACGCGCCGCGGCGAAGACACAGACATTACCCGAGTTAGGGTAGTGAAGCAGCCGAATCGTCGCACCCACCGAGTCGTCGCACGAGGAAACGTGTCGTCGGGATCCGGTGGGAAAACTAGCTATCGTCCGATCAGTCGGTGTCCGAGACCGTCGTCTCGGTGAAGTACGTCCGACCGGTCGACGGCACTTCTTTGGACTCAGTCACCTCGAACCGTGTAGTCGAGACGACGTCGGCGGCGGAGTGGCCGACGCGGAACTCGTAGGGACCCTCCTCCACGGTGAGGTCGAAGTCCCGGTCGTAGTAGGCGAGTTGCGAAGCGGCGACCTCGAAACTGACGCGTTTCGACTCGCCTCTGTCGAGCGAGACGCGCTCGAAGCCGACGAGTTCCTGAACCGGACGGGCCTGATCGGGGTTCTCCGCGCTGGCGTAGAGTTGCACGACGTCGTGGCCCGCGCGGTCGCCGGTGTTTTCGACCGTCACCGTCGCGGTGATCGTTCCGGCAGGCGGCAGTTCCCCCGTCGACAGCGAGAGGTCGTCGTACTCGAACTCGGTGTAGCTCAGCCCGTGGCCGAACGGGTAGAGCGGGTCGCTCTCTGTGTAGACGTACTCCTCGTTCGAGGTGTTGGGTTTTCGGCTGTAGTGGACCGGCAGTTGGCCGACGGTGCGGGGGATGGAAACGGGAAGGTGGCCACCGGGGTTGTGTTCGCCGAACAGGATCGCCGCGATACCCTCGCCGCCCCGCTCGCCGGGGAGCCACGACTGTACGACTGCGGGAACTTCCTCCGCGATCCACTCGATGGAGTGGGGTTTGCCGCTCACCACGACGACGACGAGCGGCGTCCCCGTCGCGTGGAGCGTCTCGACGAGTTCCTGCTGGACGCCGGGAAGTCCCAGGTCGACCACGTCGCGGCCTTCGCCGCTGGTGGCGACGCTCGGCACGTTGACGCGCTCTCGGTCGGAGTCGGAGAAGTCGACGGCTGAGCGCGCACCGACGAACGCGACTGTCACGTCGGCGGCGGCGGCTGCGGTCGTCGCCGCGTCGAACCCGTCCGTCTCCGGGCCGGTAGTCGTGCAACCTCGCTCGTACAGGACCTCGAACCCGGACTCCTCGGCTCGCGTGCGGACGGCGTCCAGCGGCGTCGTGGCCTCGAACTCGACCTCCTCCTCGGGGTAGTGGGCGGGGTACGCGTAGTCGCCCATGAGCTCCAGTGCGTCGTCCGCCTTCGGGCCGACGACGGCGACGGAGTCGGTTTCGTCGCCGACGAGCGGGAGCAGGTCGCCCTCGTTCTTCAGGAGTGTCATCGACTCGCGGGCGGCGCGCGTCGTGAGTTCGCGCGCCTCGTCGGTGCCGAACGGTTCGTCCGCCGCGTCTGCGTCGACGGTCGAGTCGTCGAGGAGACCGCTCTCAGCTTTCGCGCGGAGCACGCGCCCCACCGCCCTATCCAGCGTCGCTTCGGCCAGCATGCCCTCCTCGACGGCCTCGACGAGGTGTTCGCCGTAACAGTCGGTGTACGGCAGTTCCACGTCGACCCCCGCCTCGACGGCGGCGACGCCCGCTTCGCGTTCGTCGGTGGCGACGCCGTGTTCACTCCGGAGGAACTCGACGCTGTAGTAGTCGGAGACGACCGTTCCGTCGAAACCCCACTCGCCGCGGAGCACGTCGGTGAGCAGCCACTCGTCGCTGGCGCAGGGGACGCCGTCGACGTCGTGGTAGGCGTTCATCACCGAGTCGGCGTTCGACGTCCGGACGGCTGCCTCGAACGGGAACAGGTGCGTCTCTCGGAGTTCGCGCCGTCCGACGTCGACCGAGCTGCGGTTCTTCCCGCCCTCACCGGCACCGTGGCCCACGAAGTGTTTGAGCGTCGCGGAAATTCCGTCTCCGTCGCCCTGGAGGCCGCCGACGTAGCCACAGGCCATCTCCGCGATGAGATACGGGTCCTCGCCGAACGTCTCCTCGACGCGGCCCCAGCGGAGGTCGCGTGCGACGTCGAGGACGGGCGAGAGCGCGTGCGTCGTGCCGATAGCCTCCAGTTGGGAACGAATCGTGCCGGTGACTTCTTCGAGGAGCTCCGGCGACCAGGTGCTCGCCATTCCGATCATCTGTGGGAACGTCGTTCCTTCGGGACCCATGTAGCCGCTGAGACATTCCTCGTGCGGGATCGCCGGAACGCCGAGACGTGTCTCCTCGCGGAGATACGACTGAAGCTCGTTCGTCCGTTCGGCCGCCTGCCGTGGCGGGAGACTCCCCTCGCCGCCGATTCTGGTGAGGTGACCGATACCCGACGAGAGATGTTCTTCGACGGCCGACTCGTCGAGGGTACCCTCCTCGTCGAGCAACTTCTCGGCGTTCACCGAGCCGAGTTGAGCCGCCTTCTCTTCCAACGTCATCCGTTCGAGAAGCTCGTCTACGCGTCGCGTGACCGAGCGCTCCCGGTCTCCGCTGTCTGAATCTGTCTGCATCGCCTGTGTGCTCTCCACCCGGTGTCTTAACGATTTGGACGTGGGACTCGACGCGGTGTGCGACCGGTGTTCTCGTCCCTTCTGAAGGCGTTCCCTATTACAGAATACTTCGCCACCGTCAGTCAGCGTGCTTCGGAGTCGGACACCGCATACCTCCCCATTCCTTGAGCGTTTAAAACGGCAGTAACGAGCACGTAGTCTCTCGACCGCGTTCACGTGTGATTCTATTTTAGAGAACAACTTGCATCGCCTGCTCCAGGAGTTCGCAGTGATAGGTAGAGCAGTAATGGCTGAAGACGGTGCTTTCATTACGTCTGTATACTTGTAATAGCCTTCGAGAGTCGGTCGGCGGAAGGGCGAAGATAATCGACGTTCTCGTCAACGAGGTGTTCTACGAAACCGTTCCGTCGCGACGCTGACTGCGACTGTGCGAGGTTCTCGGGTTAGAGCTCAAGGAGGCCCGGACTTCCAACAACTACTGGACAGCCAGACTGTTCTCACTTACAGAACAGTAAACGATACCGTGTGCCACTCTGTCCGAGAAACCACGGGAGGAGAGAGACGAATCGAACAGCGTTCGACTACCGACGGCCCCTCCCGATGAGGGTTTCTTTCGTCATAACGTGAACCGCGGCGACGGCAGTCATTCGCCGAGTGGGGTCTCCGGTCGGTGTCCCGCCTGTGTAGAGATAACAAGCCTGCGTTTGTTATTCTAGTATCCCGTTTCCTCCCGAAGCAGTCCTCACAGCGACGAACCCGGACGGCGACCGAGAAGGTGAGGGGGGGGTCGAAGCGTCGACGACGACAAAAATCTCGTTAGGAGTTTAAAGTCCGAGATTACTGAACGAACTATGGTCACAAAACTCGTTCGACGTCAACGATCGTTCTCGATCACTGGACGCCGCGTACCCTTTCTCCACCGTCATCTACGAGTCTCTTCAGCGATACCGGCGGAACTCTTTCGTAGCGGACTGTTTCAGAAAAATGAACTACCGGGCGTCTTCCGACGGAAGTGCGTCACCGCTCACTGGTAGAGAAACTTCAGTCCGAGCACGTAGATGTCTCCCTCGTTCCGTACGAACCCGTGCCGCTTGAGCGCCGAGAGATGCGCGTGGACGGTGCTACTGGGCATCTCCAACTGCTCGCTCAACTCGGTGACTCTGGCCCCCTCCGTTCCGCCAGCGCGTCGAGAATTCGGACCGTCTTGTCGATCGTCTTCATCCCTCCAGTATCTGCTCGTCGTACATATAAAGGTCACTATTGTTGGATAGAGATGTCGCCGGAATGGGTTAATAATATAAAATAATGATCGATTGCCGCGCGAAGGCGGCAAACTTCGAGTCCCCCATCCGACAATACGGGATAGAGAGAACGTCGAACGCGGTGTGGCGTAGTTCGTGAAGCGGACCCCGGGAGTTCGGATTGACGGTCGCGACAACGGTCGATTTACGCCGCATCGTCGGGCAGGGCTCGCCCGCGAACACTCACATCGGTCCGGGGCGGCCCGACACGACAGAATCGTGACGGCCGACGAGAGGTGTGCTAGGGTGACCGGAACGTATACGTACCCTCTCGTAATTTACCGCCGTGGGAAACTCACGGTTGCGGGTGACGCCCTGGAGACAGTAGATGGTAAACAAAGCGACAAATAGAGTGTCAGGCAGTGTCTAGTTACGGAGCGAGCAGGCCGAAGAGCTAGTGATTCATGCTACTCCCAAACCTGCTCAAAGAGAGTTTAGACACGGCTACGCTTGAATGTTGGCAGCGGGAGCGGACGGCGACGCCCGTGAGGGCGTTCGCCTCCACGCTGCCGGGCTCTCACTCAGGGAAACAGAAGCTATTCTGCATTTGTTGGGCGTAGATCGTTCGTTTCAGGCGATCTTTCAGTGGGTTCACCGACTGGCCGACAGCGTTCCCGACCCGCCTTCGGCATAGCCGAAGGCGGGTCGCGGTCGACGAGACCGCTGTCAAAATCAATGGCGAGTGGTCTTGGTTGTACGCTGCAATAGATCTCGACACAAAGTTGCTTCTCGAGTCCAGCTGTTCAAGCGACATGGAACTGATCCGACGGCTGCATTCCTTCATGGCGTCGCCGAGAAACACGACTACGAAGACACGGTGTTTCTGGTCGATCAGTTCGGCTATCGGACTGCCCTCTCTCGGTTAGGATTGCGCGGTCGGGTCGACTACACCGACCGAAACCATATCGAAAAGTGGTTTCACACCCTCAAGATGTGAGTCGACCGCTTTCATAATTCATGGGTGGGCAGTCGGCTGAGCGTTCGCCAATGGCTTGCGCTGTTCGTTCACTACTATAATGTCCACCGACCGCATCAATCGCTCGACGGACGAACGCCAGCCCAGGAGGTTAACTAGACAGTGCCGCTCAACCCCGATCGCGACGACGCGACGCAGCAGGCCGCGATCGAGGCGGCACAGTGGCTCACCCAGGAGTCGAACGTCTGGGGGACCAAGGCCGGACACCTGCCCGCGAGCGAGTCGCTCCTCGAAGCCAACGAACTGCGCGACTCGGACGTCTGGGACAAGACGCTGTCGACGTTCTATGAGATGGCCGACAACGACGAACTGGCATACGTCCCGCGGACGGAGACCGTCGACGCGTACCAGGAGCCGATCTACGAGAACCTCAGCGAGATCTACTCGCAGAACATCTCGCTCGAAGAGGGGATCAAGAAGGCGGCCGAGGTCGTCAACAGAGAACTGCAGTGAGCATGTCCGTCGCAACGCGTCTCGAGAGCATTCGGGAGAATGCAGCGGCGGTGCGCGACCGCGAGACCCTGGAAGGGCTCCTCTTCGCGCTCCCGTACCTGGCGGTGTTCACCGTCTTCCTCCTGTACCCCCTGTTGAAGGGGTTGTACATGAGCCTGTTCGAGTGGAACGCGATCTACCCGTCGCTGTCGGAGTTCGTCCTCTTCGACAACTACGCCCGGATGGCCGGGAATCCGGAGTTCTGGGTCGCCGTCAAGAAACGGTGTACTTCGTCGTGCTGACGGTCCCGACGCTCGTCTTCCTCGGGCTGTTCCTCGCGCTCGGCGTCAACCGCAAGATCAAGGGCAGGAAGTTCCTCTGGGCGGTCTTTTTCAGCCCGTACATCCTGACCGTCGCGGTCGTCGCGCTCATCTGGATCGAGATGTACGCCCCCCAGTACGGGGTGGTGAACTACTACATCCAACAACTCGTTGAACGCGTCGAACCGACTGAACTCGCACCTGTTCACCATGCCGGCAGTCGCGCTCGCGACCGTCTGGTGGACGCTCGGATTCAACTTCGTCATCCTGCTGTCGGCGCGACAGGGCGTCCCCGAGCGCCTGTACGAGGCGGCGCGGCTGGAGGGCTTCTCGACGTTCCAGATCTACTCGCAGCTAATGCTCCCGCACATGAAGTCGCCGCTGACGGCGCTCGCGCTGTACACGTTCGTCACCAGCTGGAACCAGTTCCTCTGGCCGCTGATCGTGCTCCAGACGGAGGGTTCGTACACGCTCCCCATCGGGCTGGTCACGCTGTCGAGCAACTAGAACTTCCAGCCGGGGCTAATGATGGCCGCGATGCTGCTCGCGTCGCTCCCGCTCTTCGTCGTGTTCCTGTTGCTGCAGGACTACCTGATCAGCGCGGTCAGAATCCAGGGGACGACGGGATGAACGGGAACGAACGCGGTTTCGACGTCGACGCGTTCCGCCGCGGCGTCGCGGGCGCTCGGAGCGTCGTCTTCGAGCACGCCGTGTCGCTGCTCGTCGTGAGCCTCGCGTGGTTCGTCGCGTCGTTGCCGCTCGTCACCATCGGCCCGGCGACGCTCGCGTCCTACGCGACGATCGACTCGTTGCGCGGGCGGGGATCCGTCGATCGCGCCGCCGTGGTTCGGACGGTCCGGCGCGGCGGCGTCCACGCGGCGGCCCTGAGCGCGCTCCCCGCCGTTCTCGGGACGACGGCCGCGATCTACGCGGTCGAGTATGCGACCGGCGGGGGACTCCTCGCGGGCACGCTCACCGTCGTCACGGGGTACGCGACGCTGTACGCCGTGTTGGTCCTGATTCCGGCGTTCGTCGCCCTGAGCCGCGGTGAGACGCCCGCGGACGCGCTCCGGATCGGGTGGACGTGGACCGCGGCCCACCCGACCCTCGCGCTCGTGATGGGGCTCGCGACGCTCTGTCTGTTCGTCGCCACCGCGGCGCTGACGGTCGCGTTCGTCCTCTCCTTTCCGGCGCTCGCCTTCTCGTTCCACGTCGAACTGTACGACGCGTCGACGACGGAACGAGCCGACGAACCGACGCGGACGGTCCGCGGTACAGCGACACACTCATAACGATGCAATCACGAAACCAACCGATTTGACCGAGACGTATGCACGACCCAACACCAGCGGACAGGACACCGGCGGTCCGGCCGTCACCGGACCGAGGAGCACAGCCACATGAGTAACGACGGCGGACGTGACTCGTCGACGCGAACCGCGCACAGCCTCGCGGGGCACTGGGAGTTCTGCGTCGACCCGGACGGCGATCCGGATGACGCCGACGCCGACACCGAGCGGTGGCACCGACCGGACGCGTCGTGGCCGGCCGACGCAACGATGGTGACGGTGCCGCACGCGTGGCAGGAGGAGGACGACGTCCGCGAGTACGCCGGCGTCGCGTGGTACCGCCGCTCGTTCTCCCTCGACGAGGACGAAGACGCCCCTCGCGAGTCCGCGACCCGATACTTCCTCCGCTTCGGCGCGGTCGACTACGAGGCGACCGTGTGGCTCAACGGCGAGCGGCTCGGCGCCCACCGGGACGGGTACCTCCCCTTCGAGTTCGACGCGACGGACGCCGTCGTCGCGGGGAAGAACGAGCTCGTCGTCCGCGTCTTCGACCCCGAGGACATCTCGGAGATCCCGCACGGTAAGCAGGGCGAGCCGTGGTACACGCGGGTGAGCGGCATCTGGCAGGACGTCACCCTCGAATCCCGACCGTCGGCGCACGTCGAGTCGATCCGCGCGACGCCCGACCTCGCCGACGATTCCGTCGCGGTCGAGACCGCGGTCGCGACGGCCGACGAACGGGACCCGACCGACTTCACCTGCGTCGTCGCGGTCGAGCGCGACGGTGTCGCGGTGGCGGAGGCGAGCGTCGACGTCGACCCCGACGGCACCGCGTCGGCGACGCTCAGGATCGACGACGCGGTGTACTGGACGCCCGACTCCCCGATGCTGTACGACGTGCGCGCGACACTCGAACGCGACGGCGAGGCCGTCGACGAACTCCGCGATTCCTTCGGGATGCGGGAGATCGACTTCGAGGACGGGCGGCTGTACCTGAACGGCTATCCGCTGTACGTCCGCGGCGCGCTCGATCAGGCGTACTACCCCGAGACGCTGTACCGCCCGTTCGACGACGACCTCTTCGAGCGCGAGATCCGGACCGCGAAGGAGCTGGGCTTCAACCTCCTCCGCAAGCACATCAAGCCGGCCCACCCGGACTTCCTCGACGCGGCGGACCGGCTCGGCATCCTCGTCTGGGAGGAACCGGCCAACCCGTCGGTCTGCACGGAGCGCTCGAAGGAGGAGGTCAGGACGCAGATCCGCGGTCTCATCGAACGCGACTTCAATCATCCGTGCGTCGTCGTCTGGAGCCTCTACAACGAGGAGTGGGGCCTCGGCAACCCGCAGGGGCTCGCCGAGGAGACCTCCCTCTGGGAGGACGAAGAAAAGCAGGCGTACCTCGCCGACCTGTACGAGGAGGCGAAGGCGTGGGACCCGACGCGGCTCGTCTGCGACAACTCCGGGTGGGCGCACGTCGCGACCGACCTGAACGACTACCACCGCTACTTCGTCAGCCCCGACCGGGCCGACGCGTGGAGCGACGACCTCGACCGCATCCTCGATCGGCCGGCGGACAACTACGGGACGGTCGACGAACTCGGGGACGCGCCCGCCCCGGCCGACGCGCCGCTTCTCGTCTCCGAGTTCGGAACGTGGGGGCTCTACGACGTTTCCGCCCTGCGGGAGCGCTACGGCGGCGATCCGCCGTGGTTCTCACACGACTTCCTCGACGAGCCGCTCAAGCGCCCCGAGGGCGTCGACACGCGGTTCGAGGCGACGAACCTCCCCGCGACGTTCGACGGGTTCGAGGACCTGGCGGAGACGTGGCAGGCCCGCGAGTTCGAGTCCGTCAAGGACGTCATCGCGGAGATGCGCTCGCGCGAGTCGGTGGCGGGGTACGTCATCACCGAGTTCAGCGACATCGAGTGGGAGTTCAACGGCGTCCTCGACTACCTCCGCGAGGAGAAGTCGTTCCACGACGACTTCGCCGCGGCGAACGCCCCGGTCGCGGTGCGGCTCGAACCGGCCCGCCGCGCCGTCTGGGCGGACGACCGCGTCGCCGTCGACGCGACCGTCTTCAACGACACCGGGACGCCGCTCGCCGGGACGCTCCGGCTCTCGGCGCTCGGCACCGATGCGACGGAAACGGTCGAGGTCGACGCGTTCGGTCCGACGGCGTTCGAGGGCCGCTTCGAACTCGACCTCCGGTCCGCGGACGCCGCCGGGGTCGAAGCACTCGAACTCGCCTTCGAGACGCCGGAGGGGACGGTCCGGACGACCGAGTTGATCACCGTCGTCGAACGCGAGGGGGCGGCCGCCGGCACGGCGGACGGTGCGGCTGCGGGGGATGCGACGAACTCGACGGACGACGCGGAGGCGACCGGCGCGTCGGCGTCGGCGGCGACGGTGTACACCGACCTGCCGTCGCTCGGCGACCGTCTCCCGGAATTCGGATACGCGGTCGTGGACGTGCCCGCCGACGCCGACGTCGCCGTCGTCTCGTCGCTCTCCGACGGGCTCGAAGCGCGCGTCGAGGCGGGGCTGCCGGCGGTGCTCGTGCCGGGCGACGACGGCCACATGGAGTCCGCGGACGCGGTCGAGTACCGATCCCTTCCGGAGACCGAGAGCTGGAACCTCGTCGCGTCGCTCTTCTCGCACGACAGCGACCTGCTCGCCGACCTCGACGCGACCGGCCGGCTCGGGTGGGCCTTCGAGGATCTCTACCCCTACGAGGTCGTCGCCGACCTCGGCGCGGACGACGCCGTCGAGGTTGGCTACGTCGAGGGATGGCTGGCGAACTGGTCGAGCCCGCTCGTCCGACGCGACGCGGGCGAGGGAACGCTCTGGATCTGCACGTTCCGAGTTCCGGAAGGGTACGGCGCGCAGCCGGTCGGCACGTGCGTTCTGAACCGACTCATCGACGGGTGTAAGGAGGAAGCATGAAGATCACGGACTACGAACTGTTTGAGGTGCCGCCGCGATGGCTGTTTCTGAAGATCACGACGAGCGACGGGCTCGTCGGCTGGGGCGAGCCGATCGTCGAAGGCCGCGCGCACACGGTCCGCGCGGCGGTCGAGGAACTGATGGATCACCACCTCCTCGGGAGCGATCCGACGAACGTCGAGAACCACTGGCAGACGATGTACCGCGGCGGCTTCTACCGCGGCGGTCCCATCCTCATGAGCGCGATCGCGGGGATCGACCAGGCGCTCTGGGACATCAAGGGCAAGGGGTTCGGCGCGCCGGTCTACGAACTCCTCGGCGGTCGCGCGCGGGACCGGATCCGCGTCTACCAGTGGATCGGCGGGGACAGGCCCTCGGAGGTCGGCGCGGCCGCGCGGGAGAAGGTTGACGCCGGGTTCACGGCGCTGAAGATGAACGCGACGCCGGAGATGCGGCGGGTCGACACGCCGGCGGCCGTGGCGGACGCCTGCGAGCGCGTCGCCGAGGTGCGCGAGGCGGTCGGCCCGGAGGTCGACATCGGCGTCGACTTCCACGGTCGCGTCTCGAAGCCCATGGCGAAGCGCATCGCGAAGGCCATCGAGCCGTACGAGCCGATGTTCATCGAAGAGCCGGTGCTCTCGGAGCACCTCGACTCGCTGTGCGAGATCGCCCGGCACACCTCGACGCCGATCGCGACGGGCGAGCGGCTGTACTCGCGGTGGGACTTCAAGGCCCTGTTCGAGCAGGGGGTCGTCGACGTGATCCAACCGGACCTCTCGCACGCGGGGGGGATCACGGAGGTGAAGAAGATCGCGGCGATGGCCGAAGCCTACGACGTCGCGCTCGCGCCCCACTGCCCGCTCGGTCCGATCGCCCTCGCCGCCTGCATGCAGGTCGACGCGTGCTCGCCGAACGCGCTGATCCAGGAGCAGAGCCTCGACATCCACTACAACGAGACGAGCGACGTGCTCGATTACCTCGCCGACCCGAGCGTGTTCGACTACCGCGACGGGTACATAGAACTCCCGGACAGCCCGGGCCTCGGCGTCGAGGTCGACGAGTCCACGGTCCGGGACCGGTCCGAACGCGACGTCGACTGGCACAACCCGGTCTGGCGGCACGCCGACGGGAGCGTCGCGGAGTGGTGACGATGACGGACGCGAACACCCCGTGGCGTTTCTCGGGATCGGTCGCGCTCGTGACCGGCTCGACGCGCGGCATCGGCGAAGGGATCGGCTGACGGCTCGCCGCGGAGGGCGCGGCGGTCGTCGTCACGGGTCGGAGCGCGGACGCGGGGGAGGCGGTCGCGGCGTCCATCCGCGACGACGGCGGCGACGCCGTCTTCGTGCGGGCGGACGTGCGCTCCCCCGAGGACGTCGAGGCGCTCGTCGAGGAGACCGTCGCCGCCCACGGGAGGCTGGACGTGCTCGTCAGCAACGCGGGCGCCCAGACCGAAACCGGGGCCGCTGAGGCGACGCTCGACGACTGGGAGTTCGTCGTCGAGACCAACTTCCGCTCGTACTGGCTCTGTGCGAAACACGCCGCGAAGCACGTCGAAGAGGGCGCGATCGTGAACGTCTCGTCGAACCACGCGCGCCTTACGATACCGTCGCACTTCCCCTACAACGCGGTGAAGGCGGGCATCGACGGGATGACCCGCGCGATGGCGCTCGACTTCGGCCCGACCGTCCGCGTCAACTCGATTAATCCGGGCCGGGTCGACGTCGACCGAACGACGGCCGGCGTGCCCGAGGACGAGCGGGCGGACCTCGAAGCGATCCATCCGCTCGGCCGATTGGGCGTCCTCCAGGACGTCGCCGGCGCGGTCGCGTTCCTCGCGAGCGACGACGCGGCGTTCGTCACCGGTACGACGCTCCTCGTCGACGGCGGCCGGTCCGCGGTCATGCAGGACGACACGCTCCCTGACTATCGCGCCCGCCGGGAATAGCGAGAACGAGCGGAGCGAATGCGAACACGAGACGGCACTATCGCCGGCTTGCCTATCCTATTTCGACGGCAACCTCGTTCCGCCGCAGGAACGGCGGCGTCCACGGGTCGTTGTACTGCATGACGAACGGCGTCCCGCCCGGTTCGACGCCATGCTCGGAGAGCACCTTCAGCAGCCTCCGCTCGTTCCGCGCGACGCGTGCCTCGGTCGCGTACCACGAAAACGAGCGCACGGCGAGCGTTCGAGGCTCTTCGCGGTCGAGAGTGACGTCGGCCTCGGACGCCCGCGGCGCGGTCTCGAAGGTGTACTCTGAGGGCAGGTAGAACGCCATCTCGACGGCGTCGCCCGCGCGCCGCGATGCGACCGGAGCGGTCATCTCGATCTTCTCGCCGCGCGTCGCCACCGGAGCTGTCATTTCGATCTCCTCGGCCGAGAGGTTCCTCCCAGTGATGTACCCGTACAGGCGGCGGAACGCCTCGTTCGAGTCGGGAGCCGTCGTCCGCGCGGCGACGAGCTCCGGATACCGCCGAATCTCGATGCCGTCGAACTCGTCGACCGTCGTGTACGGCACACGCTTCGTCCCGTACGCGACGTACAGCCCCCACCCTACCCACGCCGCGGCGAGGGCACCGATTCCCGCGAGCGCCGATTTCATTCGTGCGTTCATCATCCCTTCTTCGTCGACCTCGAACATGTATCTGATTCCTGATTGGGGCGGAAAACCGGATTCACTACACATCTGGTAAAAATAATTCCATCCCACTGATAATAATACGAATGCTCACCGCACGCGTCTCGAGGCCCTTCTCGAAAATCAACTATTGCTCGCGACTCCCCTCCTAAAATGTGGGTTATCCGATCGTATCTCCGATATATTCCAGGTGATGTTCCATTATCGGGTCCCGATCGGAACGACACATGCGGCGTGTTTTTCTCACTTCCGGTGAAGAACGAGTATTCGGATACCGAGGTGTTTTTGGAACGTTCCCGGCGGTGATGGACTGATCGGCCGTCGGGCGACGCTCGTCGAGCCGTCGACCGTCTGGCTCGCGGCGTTCGATCGGCCCGAATGTTAATTCTCTCTCACGCTCCTCTTCAGAGGGATGGCACTCGACTACCGCGTCGCTTACGCGAACCTCGACGCCGCCGCCGAATCGCTCGCGCACGACGACGACGAGCGCGCTCTCGCGTACGCGGCTGAGGCGCACACCGTCTTTCAGGACGCTCGTCCGTCCGACTCCCTCGCCGAGTTCGAGGCTGCGCTCGAAGCGCTCCGCGGCGCGATACACAGGCCGGCGACCGACGCGGAGCCGGAGCGGTTGGTAGAACGGATGCGGAACGCGGTTCTCTCTCACGAACGCGCGGACACGCGCTCGACTCGCTGATTCGTCGGTTCGAAGGGGGAGAGGGAGTCGGGGGTGCCCGGAATGGGGGTGCCTCTGATTTCTTTTATCTCCGCGACGTTCGTCGGATTTTTCCCACCTATCCTCGGACAGGAATCAGTCGAACCGCAGTGGTTAAAAGCTTTTCGTTATGTTTCGACAAGCGTCCGGGAAAATTACTAGATCTGGAATCATATCCGGCTTTGTCTTCCGTATTAGAACTGTTTTTTACCGTTAAGATTCCGAGGACTCCCGTCGGTTCGGACGATCGACCCGCGTCCGATCACGTTCGTGGATACCTGCTGCGGTCTCGAACGAGTGCGTCGGCGCCGTGTCGTCGTTCCAAACGTAAGTTTTTGGACTCACCGTTCTTCGGACTCGTGTCTTTCTCCGAACAATCCAACGCGACCGAACCGTTCGTCTTCGAGATGCACGCCCGTCTGACGTCCGCCGAGACGCCGCCCAGCGGGGAACCGCTTAACTGGTTTCAGCGCGTTCTTATGATCCGAGGCGTTCGCGAAGGAGGTGTGCGTTATGACTAGGGACGAAAACGAGCGACGGGAACGGCGAAGATCGAGCGAGCGAGTTGCCGACGAGGACGTCCTGAACGCGCTTCGCGCCGCGCCGTTTCCGACGGTGAACACGCGATATCTCGCGATCGAACTCGACCTCACTTACGACGCGACGGCTCGCCGCCTTCGGCGACTGCGCGACGACGGACGCGTGGAGCGTCTCGAAATCGGCGATCGGCTCGTCCTCTGGTGGCTCCCGGACGAGGTGTGAACGCCCGCTCGGACGATCCGCCGCGACTCGCGTCGCGCGCACGGTCGCTTTCAGGATCGCGCTACCGGACGATGGTGACCGGAACGGGCGAACGGCGGGCGACCTTTTCGGCGACGCTCCCCAGCAGGATGCGACTCGCGCCAGATCGCCCGTGGCTCCCGATGACGACTCGATCGACGTCGTTGTTCTCGGCGTAGCCGACGATCGCCCGGGCCGGCGAGCCGGTTTCCGAAGCGGTCGTCACCTTCACCCCGCGCTCCGTGGCCAGTTCGCGCGCTGTGGCGAACACCTCCTCGGCTTTCGCTTCCTGTTCTCTTCGAATCTCGTCGAAGTTGCTCAGCGTGGTTCCCTCCATCGCCCCGTACCCGTGAACCTCGGACGGGTCGAGAACGTGGATGACCGTGATCTCGCTTTCGGGGTGCGTCGCGAGCGCGTATTCGAGGGCTTCGCGGGACGGTTCTGACGCGTCCATCGGGACGAGAGTGCGGTCGCTCATGGCGTCGTCTTCTACGGGCGCGAGCCACAAATACGGTCCGCTCGTCGGAACGTCTACTCGAGCGTCGCGGGTTCGATCCCGGCGTCGGCTTCGAGAATCGTGCGCGTCTCGCTGCGAGGGACCGAGAGGCTGATCTCTTTCGTCCTGCCGTACCGACCCTTGCTGACGACGATCGCGTTAACGATTCCGAGCGCGTCGAGTTCTCCGATCAGATCGGTGACCCGGCGCTGGGTCAGCACGTTTGCGCCGATCGAGCCGCAGAGCACCTCGTACGCGTTGAACACCGCGCCGGTACTCGCCGTTCGGCCTCCCCGCCGCTCCAGCTCGATGACGGCGAGTAGGACGAGCTTCGACTGCGTCGGGAGCGTTCTCACGATCTCGTCGATCCGATCGAACTCGACTTTCTCCTGCGCCCGCCGCACGTGCTCCTGCGTCACGCCCTTTTCCGCCGACCGCTCGGCCAACTCGCCCGCCGCCCGAAGGAGATCCAGCGCCCGGCGGGCGTCTCCGTGCTCCTGGGCGGCGAGTGCCGCACAGAGCGGCACGACCCCGTCCGCGACGACATCGGACTCGAACGCGACCGCTGCGCGCTGGTCGAGGATGTCCCGCAGCTGAGCCGCGTCGTACGGCGGGAACACGATCTCCTCCTCGCCGAGGCTCGACTTCACCCGCGGGTCGAGAAAGTCCGTGAACGTCAGATCATTCGATATCCCAATGATGGACACGCAGGAGCGACGCAGGTCTGCGTTCATCCGGGAGAGGTTGTACAGCGTGTCGTCGCCGCTTTTCTCGACGAGTTTGTCGATCTCGTCCAGGATGACGACGGCCACCCGGCGGAACCGGTCGATCGCCTCAAAGAACTCCCGGTAGACCCGATCCGTCGGCCACCCGGTCATCGGAACTCGCTCGATCCCCTCCCGCTCCCGTTTTAGCTCCGCGATCCGGGCGTCCACGTCCGCGATCGACTCGAAGCCGGCGTCGCTGACCGTCTCCGGGGATCGATTCGCCCGTTCGCACACCTCCTCGAGCGCATCGATTCGCTCACCGATCCGGCGGCGATTGTCCTCGATGAACGCGTTCGCGAGCCGGGCAAGAACTCGATACCGCGTGTCGACGACCTCGCAGTTGACGTACTCGACCTCGCAGGACGCCTCCTCGTCCGTCGCCGTCTTCTGGAGTTCCCCACTGACGTACCGCGCGCTCGCCGTCTTTCCGGTCCCGGTCTTTCCGTACACTAGTATGTTGGATGGCGTCTCGCCGCGGAGCGCTGAGACCAACACCGTCGCGATCGAGTTGATCTGAGCCGACCGGTGCGGGAGCCGTGACGGCGTGTAGGACGGGCGGAGCACCTCCTTCTGTGCGAAGATCGGCTGTTCGTCGAGGAGCGGATCGAACAGCTTCGGTTCCCGCGACGGTTCGTCGTTCGCCCCGGCCGGCCGCTCTCCGTCGTCCCTCGCTGACTGCCCTTCGTATCGTTTCGACAGCGTGCCGTTCCGCGGTGCGTTCTCGTGTGACATGTGTCGTGCTCCGACTGCTACGCTCGCCGCGCGGGAGCCCGGGACGACTCCCCGCCGTCGATCGCCGGCGGGCGCGTACCGGATAGACGTTGCGGACGCCCACGTTTAGTTAATCGTTGCTTGCCCTATGAACCCCGCCGAGCGACGTGCCCGAAGCCGGCCGATTCGCCGCCGATCAGCCGTCTCGTGCGATCGTGCGGATTCAAGCCGTTTGGGGGCTGAGAAATTCCTGATACGATCTGTAACACGGTTTGCAGAGGAGTTCCAGCCGATCGAGCGGCTCGTAACCGAGGTCCGCGCTCTCGATACGAAGCCAGACGTGCGGCTCTCCGTCAGCGAGTTCGCGTCGACACCGCGAACAGCGGGTCCGTTCTTCGACCATACCACGTGGTGTGCTTCCAGTACCCATAGATGTTACTGTCGAGTTCGATTGAGAGAGGGTGCGAGGCGTCGTCCGAAGGTACGACTTGCGTCAGCGGAAGGTGTCGAGCCGGCCGATCGCCCTCTCGTCGAGTTCTCTGACGACCGACGGCGGGAGCGACGATTTGAATTCGACGAGGTTGTCGATGGCGAGGCGGAAGGCCTCCTCCTGTTCCGCTTCGGTCCCCGACTGGAGCGCGTCGTCGATCGCGAGCGCTTCGTCGCGGAAGGCGTCGGCCGCGTCTGCGTAGTGTCGCGCGCGGGGCGGATCGGTGTGCTCCGCTACCGCCGTCGCGATCGACGAGAGCGTCTCGACGTTCGAACGGAGGATTTTCAACCGCGTTCGAACCGGGAGTTCCCGGTCGTCGGTTCCCTCCCTCATAGCTCGTACCTCTGCGGTCCACGACTAAAGTCATTAACGTGTCGGCGCGCTCGTTCCGTCCCGGTTACTCTTCGATCTCATCGAGTCGTCGCTGGACGGCGTCCAGCTCCGCTCGTAACTCTTCGACGTGCGTTTCCAACCCTTCTCGATCGTCTATCCCGTGGACGTCCCGCTCTAATCGCCGCACCCGCGTCGCCAACGAAGGCGGCGCTTCGAGGTTCTCCGGCTCGTTGCCGGTGACTTTCTGTTCGATCAGCTGGACGCGCCGTTTGAGACGTTCAATGTCCTTCATGGACCTCTATGTTCGGCACGGAACCCGTTGTAGCCTTTCATCGGTCGCGCTTCGACACCGTCTCGACGCGCATCGTGTCTCAGAACCCCCTCGGAGGGGGAAAGGACCGACCGCGCCACGATCGCGTCGTCCGTCTAGTACGCTGATATCCCCGCCGAAACTGACAGTTGCCCAATAATTTATCCCGTCCCGCGACCCACCGTGTTAGCTGAGATGGATGGAGAAACCCGTGGGGGGTCCACCCCACGGAGGCGGGGTGGACAGCCCAGTCGTCGGAAGGTTCTGAAGCGGGTAATCGCGGTGAGTGCCGGCGCGTCGGCCGTCGCCGGACACACCCGCGCGTCGAAGGGACTGATCCCGTGGCGGCGCGTTCGCGAGTCCCATCTGACTCCCGTCTCGGCGCTTCCGGACGGCGTCACCCGCGCATGGATCGGACCGCACTTCTGGAGCAACCGCTTGCAGGATTGGCGGTTGCGCGCCGGCAGGATCGAGTGCCTTCGCGGCGATGCGGGCTACGAGATTCGGACGGTGAGCGTGCTGACCCGAACGATCGTGGCCGGGCGGCTGCCGGGACACCTCCGCGTTACGACCGGGCTCGCGGGCGAGGCAGAGCGCGGCGGATTCTGCGGATTTCTCGTCGGCGTCGGAGGGCCTGATCTGGACTACCGCGCGGCAGCACTGGCGCAGCACGGATCCGGTGAGGGTGGCGGATTCCTGTGTACGTTCGACCGGAGCGGACGACTCTGGTTTCGCGAGCACACGAGCGAATCGGAACCGCTCGAATTCAAAGCGCTCCCCGCGCGAGTGCGGTACCCGTCCGGCGGTCCGATCCGTCCGGCGGCCGACGACCGTCTCGACCTCGCTCTCGATCTCCTCCCCCAGCTGGACGGTCGATTCGAGGTTCGGCTGACGGTTCGAGACGAGCCGACCGGCGAACTTCTCGGCGCGGCGGTCCGCTGCGACGTCCCGGAGGCGGAGCTGACGGGCGGGATCGCCCTCGTCTCGTCGCCGCCGCCCCGAAAGCCCGGCGCTCGCTGGTGGTTCCGGGATCTCCGAACGGGGGGCGAGAAGGTCGCGTCCTTCCCGGACCGGACCTTCGGCCCGATCGCCGGGACTCTGTACACCGTGGACGGGAACTCGCTCCGCCTCTCGGCGCAACTCCTGCCCGTCGACGAGGGCGACGTCCGGATCCTCCGTCTCGACTATCGACCGGCCGGGTCGACCGATCGGTGGCGACGCGGCCCGACGGCCGATCTCGAACCCGGATACACAGCCCTGTTCACCCTCGACGACTGGGACTCGACGCGCGCGTGGGACTACCGCGTCGTCTACCGCTCGCGAACCGCCGGTCCGGTCGCCTATCATGGGCGGGTCCAGCGAGATCCGGCGAACGAGGGCGAGTTCACCGTCGGGCTGTTCAGCTGTACCGCACCGACGGCGCGGGGGCTAGAGGCCGGACGGTTCGACCTGGGGACGGCGTCGCACGAACGGTTGGGCCGGTACACGCAGGAGAACCTCTACTTCCCGTATCCGGAACTCGTCGGAAACGCTCGCAGACAGCGCCCCGACCTGCTCGTGTTCGCCGGCGATCAGCTCTACCAGAACAACCCGACCAGAATCGAAGGCCGCGAGAATCCGACGCTCGATTACCTGTACAAGTGGTACCTCTGGGTCTGGGCGTTTCGACCGCTGACCCGAGACACGCCAACCGTCGTTCTCGTCGACGACCACGACGTCTACCAACAGAACCTGTGGGGCGAACGTGGCGAGAACGCGCCGCGAAACGTCTCCCGGGCGGGCGGATACGTCGGCACCGCCGCGTTCGTCAATCTCGTCCAGCGGACGCAGTGCGCCCACGATCCGGCTCCGTACGACCCCACGCCGGTCGAGCGCGGGATCGATGTCTACTACTCGTCGTTTCGCTACGGCGGGGTCGACTTCGCCCTTCTCGAAGATCGGAAGTTCAAATCGAGTCCGCGAGCGGGCGAGTCGGCGCGGGGCGAGGAGCGGGACGAGGAGCGAGACGCGCTGCTCGGACGACGGCAGAAGCGGTTCCTCCACGAGTGGACCAACGGCCTCGACGACGACGCGGTGCCGATCTGTCTCAGCCAGTGTCTCTACGCGTGCGTCGAGACGACGGCGGACGGGTCGCCGGCGACGGACCGCGACTCGAACGGCTATCCACCAGCGGGGCGCGACGACGCGATCCGACGCTTCCGGGACGCGGGCGCGCTGGTTCTCTCCGGTGATCGCCACCTCGCGACGCTCGTCCGCCACCGCGTCGACGGACACCCGGCCGGCGTCCTCGAATTCAGCGGCCCGGCGAGCGCGTCGCTGTACCAGCGCTGGTTCGAACCGGACGGACGAGGGGACGATCTCGGCGACGCGGACCCAGTGGACTTCACCGACGCGTTTGGAAACGAGGTGCGAGTCCTCGCAGCCGCGAACCCGAAAGTCGCGCTCGACGCCTACCGCGGGCGACGAGCGGGGAGCGGCCGGACGATTCGGGACCGACGCCTGAAACGAGAGGGGTACGGCGTGGTCCGAGTCGATCACGAAAACCGACGGTGTCGGCTCGAATGCTGGCCCTGGGACGAAGATCCCACAGAGAGCGCCGCTCGGCAGTTCGACGGGTGGCCCCACGAGTTCTCCCTCGGCGAGCTCGGCCCCGCTTGGGAGTAATACGAACTGTTCGTATTATACGGATAATTCGTATAATGCATCAGGTTCACCCCCGGTTTGATACGCGCGAGCGAAGCTACTTCGCGGCCGGTCTCGCGCGGCTCGCGGCGGTGCTATTCTTGATGGTGCTGCCAAGCGCGCCGCCGACGGCGCCGGGGATCGCATACTCCACGAGGAGAACCGCGAAGAGCGCCGCGAGCCCGAGTCCGAGGATCCCTGACACGAGCGTTCCGAGCAGCACGAGGACTGCGCCCACGACCAGCACGCCGATGATCGTCGCCAGCGCACCATGCACGGCTCCGCTCGTCATCTTCCTGCCGTCGACGTAGCCGGCGACGACGCCGGTCAGTCCCGCTCCCACGATGGGAAGCATGAGGTCCGTGAGAGGGACGGTCGAACCGCTCAGGACCCGATGATCAGCGTGGTGAGGAACCCATATCCGATTGCTCGCCAGTTGATTTCCATGGTCGACGGGATACTACGTGTTCTCACAGTATGAATTCTCGTCAAATAATTAATGACTACCCGGTTTCCGTGGCAGCCGATGAGTCGAGCTTCGGTGTTCACCTCGCACTTGACGCTCTTCACCCTGTCCGGAGGTCGGGGTTCGACCGGTTCAGCTTCCGATCCGAGAAAGACGTTCCATCATTCCACTTCGTCTATAACGAAATATTTTCTCTCGGAGTATATGTCCGACAGTCGATATCTGATGCGCCGGCATGTTCTCTCATTCGCCGACTGTAAAAAAGATGGCAGTTTATCGTCCGACGGAAGTCAGGCATCAAGGCGCTCACGCCACCTATTAGGATGCACTGCTAACGTTATGACATGAGACGCTGGACGCTTCGACCTCCCCCCGCCCCAGAGTCTGATGCGGAACTATCCCCCGTCGACGACGTGACGGACGTGCCTTTCCGATCGTCGCGGGCGAAATGGATCGCTTCGGCCAACTCGCCAGGATCGCCGGCGTCGTCTCAGCGTTCCGGCGAGGGTCGCGCCGTCGACTGGGGGTGGCCACGGTGACCCATGAGCCAGATGGGTTTCGCATCGTCCGAACGCTCACGAGCGAACGCGACGCGCACGACCTTGGCGAGGAAGTCGCGCGCGCGGTCGAAAACTCGTTCGCTGAGGGGGACGTTCTTCGCGTCGACGTTCGAAAGATCGGATGAGCGGGCGCTTTCGAACCCGCGGCGGGCTGCGGACCCGACTACTCCCCCGCGACCCGCAGGCGGAGCCCGATTCCGTCGGGATCGGAGACGTCCATCCCCTCGTCGGCGACCGCGTCAGAAATCCCCCGTCCGTCGAGGCGCGCCTGTGCGGCTTCGAGCGCGTCGTGGTCGGGGACGACGAGTTCGAACCGCCGAAGTCCTCGACCCGTCGGCGGCGCGGTTCGGCCGTTCCACACGTTCAGCCCGACGTGGTGGTGGTAGTCCCCCGCGGCGACGAACAGCGCGGCGTCGCCGTACAGTTGGCGAACGTGCATCCCAAGCGCGTCGACGTAGAACGCGCGCGAGGCCGAAAGCGACGAGACTTCGAGGTGGACGTGCCCGACCGTCGTGCTGTTCGGGGCGGTCGGTTCGCCGCGCCCCAGATCGCGGATCTGGTCGAGGTCGAGCGGGAGCGTGTCCATTCGGACGGCCCCGTCGTCCGCACTCGGCCACACGTCCCGCGGCCGATCGCGGTACACTTCGACGCCGTTGTCCTCAGGATCTGCGAGGTAGAGCGCCTCGCTCACGCGGTGGTCCGACGCGCCGTCGAGCCGCCAGCGCGCCTCGATGCGTTCGAGCGCGTCCCCCAGCGCAGCCCGGGAAGGGACGAGGAACGCGGTGTGAAAGAGTCCCGTCTCGTTCCGCTTGCGCTCTGGTGCGTCCGAATCCGCGCACAGTTCGAGCAACGATTCGTCGCCGGCCCCGAGAACGGTTCGGTCGCCTTCGCGCCGCCGCACGGCCAGTCCGATCACGTCCCGGTAGAACGCGGTCGTCAGATCGAGATCGTTCACGTGGAGCGAGACCTCGCCGGTGCGGGTTGTTCCGGGGAGCGTTCCGTGGGGGCCGATCATGACGATAGATCGGTGGGGCGTCGTCATAAAGCGGGCGCCGGCCGGTCAGTTTGTTCGGACAGTCCGACGACGGCGAACGAACCTGTCTAATTTATCACGTTTCCCATCCTATAGGCATCGTTATGCGAATGAACGTAACTGACGTCCTGAAGACCGGTGCGAGCCGGAGCGTCGAGCGAAACGGACTGTTCCTGATGGGGATCGTCTTCGTCCTGTCGGCGGTCAACGGCCTCCTGGGGTTCGGGATCGCGCGGTGGGCGGCGGAACAGGGGGGCGGCACGGCCGCCCCTCAATCGGACCCCGCGATTCTCTTGGCCGTGGGGCTCGCCGGCCTCCTCTCGCTCGCCATCGGGGTGGCGACGATCGTCGTGAGCATCGCCGCGATCCGCGTGTTCGTGAGCGACGAGACGGAGCGGTTGCCTCGGGAGTACTTCACCCGTAACGTCGGGTGGGCAACACTCAATTTCATCGTGGGCGCGATCGTCTTCGGCATCGTCGTCGCGCTGGGCTTCGTCGCCCTGATCCTCCCGGGCATCTTCCTGCTCGTGACGCTGGCGTTCTGGAGCGTCTACGTCGCCGTCGAGGATCAGAACTTTGTCCGAGGATTCCGCAGCAGCTGGGCGCTCACCCGCGGGTACCGCCTCGACCTCGTCCTCCTCGGGGTGGCGGTCCTTCTCGTCACGCTGGCGCTGAACGTGGTCTTCGGCGTCGGGAATCTCGCCGGCGCGGGCGTCGGACTCGTGTTCGCCCAGATCGGCAGCGCCATCGCGACCGTCTTCTCCACGGCGGTGCTCGCGACCGCCTACAACGAACTCACCGCGCGCTCGGCTGAAGAAGAGGGGACGATCCCGTCGAGCAGGGGCGCGACTCCTGCGGACGACGCGGCCGAGAGCGTCTGACGCCTCGACGGCCGCGCTCCCGGCCCGATCAGTCGTCGGCGACGTCGGGCCGGTACGACCGGCTGATCGCCTTCCACCGGCCGCGGTCGAACCGATAGTACGTCACGAGCGCCGGGACGAGCGTCTCGGCGACGAGCGCGAGGGAGAGCGCCGCGACGCCGAGCGACGTCGCGACCCCGAGGTACGCAATGGGGAGTGCGAAGACGTAGAAGCCGAGCACCTGCCCGTACAGCGGCCAGCGGGTGTCCCCGCTCGCGCGAAGCGGCCCCGTCGCCCCGCCGATGACGCCGTAGAAGACGACGCTCGCGCACGCCGCGTAGATGAAGCCGTCCACGAGCGGCAGGACGGTCGGGTCGTCGACGAACGACCGGCCGATCGGCTCGGAGAAGGCGGCCACGACGAGCGCCACGATGAGGTAGACGACGATCGAAAAGCGGAGGACATCGCGCGCGTACCCCTCCGCCTTCCACTCCGCGCCCTTCCCCAGCGCCTGCCCGACGAGGCTGCTCGACGCGAGGCTGAATCCCCACCCCGGCGTGTCCATGAGCGCTCGGACGCGGAGGGCGATGACGAAGGCAGCCACGACGTTTGGCCCGAAGAGTCCGACAATCGCCAGCAGGGGAAATTGCCCGAGCGTCCGGGCCAGGTTCGTCAGGACGAGCGGCGTCCCGATGTCGACGATCCCGCGGACCGCCGAACGGTCGACGCGCAGGTTCGACGGATCGACGGTGACCGGAAAGCGACCGACGAGCGGGAGAACGCCCCTGACGAGACCCAGCGCGAACCCCGCGGTCACGACCACGTTCGCGAGGACGGTTCCGACGGCAGCGCCGACGACGCCAAGTCCGAGTCCGAAGACGAGAACTGCGTTGATGCTGACGTTGGCGACCGCGCCGCCGGCGCGCAGGAGCATCGGGATCCGAGCGTCGTCCGCCCCGACGAGTGTCCGGCTCCCGACCAGATTCAACGCGGCGAACGGAATGCCGAGGCTCACGATCCGGAGGTACGTCGCCCCGTGGGTGACCGCGTCGCCGCCGGAGCCGACGAGCGCGACCAACGGCTCCGAGAGGAACCAAAAGAGCGCGGCGACCGGGAGCGTCACCGCCGCGGCGAGGGCAGCGCTCGCCTTCACCGTCGCGTCGAGTTCATCGTGGCGGTTCGCGCTGTAGCGCTGGGAGATGAGGCCGATCGCGCCGTCGGCGACCCCGCCACCGAGCGCGAACGCCAACCCCCAAAAGGGCGTCGCGAATCCGACGCCCGCGATTGCCGCTGGACCGACCGCCAGCCCGACCATCGCGATGTCGACCGCCGACTTCGACATGCGCGCGAGACCGGTGACGATGCGTGGCCACGCGAGGTCCGTCGTGTGCGTGACGCGCCGCTCGTCGATGAGGTTCAGCCGAACCAGCAGGCGGCCGATCCCCGCGAGCAACTCCCTGACCGGATTGATCCATTTCCCTTGCACAGATCCATCCGTAGGTTCCCCGCTCGCGCTTAAATTCCTTTGGGTACAATATGGAAATAAAGTAACGAACGTTCGTGATCGTCACGTGATATCACCGTCCGGGATCTAGATATTCGAGCGCCGATGATCGTCGGCGACGACGTTCAGTACGTGCACTCATTATTACACTTCGACATACCATTTCTCGAGTATTGTCGGTCCCGACCGCGCTCCGCGCACTTTCCATCGCGCGTCCTCCGACCTATCGCGAGTGTGTGCCCTATATTTATTACTGTCGAGCGCTACTATGAGACTCGTTGGTGTCAACATCCATGAGAAGGTTTACAGTGGTAGTCATAATCGGCCTGTTGTTCCTCGGTGTCGGTTCGACCGCCGCGGTCGCAGCGAGCGGTAACGCCGAGACGGACGTCAAAGAGATTGGCAGTCAGGACATCTCCATCTCCGACACGACGCTCACCGTGTCGGACGTCCACGTTTCGGGATCCGATCTCCCGAGCAAGTCGATCGACGAGAAGCGGTACACGATCGACGACGCGTCGTTCACGCTCCGTGGGCTCACGGTCACCTACCAGGACCAGACGTACGAGATCTGTCGGATCACCCTGACCATCGACGACGTGGGGATCGTACTAGAGAACATTTCGATCGGGGAATAACCGTCGATTCTCGACCGACTGAATCCAATCCATTATCTCCTTTCCGGCCCCACTGACTATGGATGTTTTTCGAACAGAATGTCGAACCCGTTGAACCGAACGAGTACGCGATGCTCTTCGTACAATTCGCTCAGACGCCATTTCATAACCGAACTGATCGGTGATTTATGCCCGGGCGGCTGTCGGACCGTAATTCTCGGCTCACTTTCGATTCTCCCGCCCATTTCGATGAGAATTCGCTCAAACAGCGAGACATATCGTTGGATATCTCAGGTGACGTCCGCTATCCCAGCGAAAGCTAGGGGGATTAGTCACCGGGGAGGCAGTCGGTATCTACCAATGCGTCTGACGCGCGCCTGACTAACCCTTATTATGACCCGGTGCGCGCTATCGGTTATGGAACACGGACGCGCGACGACGCCCGACCCGCCCGACGCCCGCGCCGCGCCCGGCGGGGTGGTCTGATGAGCGATGGACAGATTCAGATCGAGATACTCGTTGCCGACGACGCCGACGAACGACTGAAGGTCGAATCGAATTCCCGGATCGACGTTTCAGTGAACGGGCGCATGTACCCGACGGCGAAACTTGACGACGAGCGCTACGTCGCCTGGTGGTTCGACGCCGTCGCCCCCGAACCAGACGACCCCGCGACGACGGAGTGGGTGGTCGCTCCGACCCGGTATCTGGCCGCCGCGACGCTCGGCGAGCTCTGGAATGATCCGACCGCTTTTCACGCGCTCACTCAGTGAGCGCTCGCGATTACGAAGATAGACCTGTAACGTCCTGAACCGTTCCGGCGGTCCGCCGGCGAGCTCATCCCTGTGGCCGTCTTCTCGTCACTCGCGATGCACCCGACAGCCGTCCGCCGTGTCGCAGACGTACGCGTCCGGCTCGGCGTCGAACCGATCCGCGAACTCCCGCTCGACGTGCGCCGTGAGCGCGTCGACGCCCTCGTCGCGGACGAGGCTCACGACGCACCCGCCGAACCCCGCCCCGGTCATCCGCGAGCCGACGACCGCATCGTGACCGCGAGTCGCCTCCACGACCGCGTCGAGCTCCGGGCAGCTCACCTCGTAGCGGTCCCGGAGGGATGCGTGGGATTCGAACATGAGTTCGCCGACCCGCTCGACGTCACCCCGTTCGAGTGCGGCGGCTGCCGTCGTCACCCGCTCGTTCTCAAAGACGACGTGCTCGCACCGGTCGCGGAGGGTCGGCGACACGTCGTCTGCGTGTGTCTCGAATTCGGTGGGCGACACGTCGCGAAGGGTGGTTACTTCGCGGTTGAGTAACTCGTCGAACCGCGCCGCAGCCTCGCGACACTCCGCTCGCCGGCGGTTGTACGCCGAGTCAGCGAGTTCGTGGGTGACGTTCGTGTCAATCACGACGACGCGGATCGTCCCGGCGTCGAACGGGATGCGCTCGAACGACCGCGACCGGCAGTCGAGAAACAGCGCGCTCTCTGCCCGGCCGAGCGCCGACGCGAACTGGTCCATGATGCCGCACTCAACGCCGACGAACTCGTTTTCGGCACGCCAGCACCGGAGCGCAAGTTCGCGGGGGGAGAACGACCGATCGGAGAGCACGGAGAGCGCCGCGCCGATCGCGAGTTCGAACGCCGCCGACGAAGCCAGCCCGGCCCCGCGGGGCACGTCGCCGCCGACGGCGAGGTCGACCCCCGGCAGGCCGTCGCTTCGGAACTGCGCCGCCACGCCCTTCACGTAGTCGATCCAGGTCACCTCGCCGTCACGTTGCACGTCGTCGAGCGAGAACGAGCGGCGCTCGTCGTAGTCGCGCGAGCGGACGGCGATCGTCCGGTCTGACCGTTTGCGTCCGACGGCGACGACGCGTCTGTCGATCGTGACCGGCAATACGTATCCCTCGTTGTAGTCGGTGTGTCCGCCGAGCAGGTTCACGCGACCGGGAGCGACGGCGACGACGTCTCCCTGGCCGTCGAACTCGTCCGCCATTGCGGCCCCGACCGCGCGCATGTCGTCGTTCATCGAATCGACTTCAATCCACTCGTATATGAAAATAAGGGCTCAACGGCGATCAAATTGGCACTCTCTACCGACATGTTCGTTCTCGCAGGTCTCGACGCGTCATCTCACCGAACCCCGAACCAGCGATGGAAGCCGTCGATGGGGGGTCGGTTCGGCGGCGTGACGCGAGATCGAAAACCGTCCGTTTCAGTGATCGATCGAGCCTCCGGAGTAGCCGCGCCGTTTTTCGAATGTGCTCCAGTGTCCGCGAGAACGAACGAAACGCCGAAACACGGATCACTGATAGGATCGCAGACCATGCGCTCCAGTTGTTTGCTCGATCCGCGTCTGACGTCACATTTTATTCTATGATATTTTCGAATGCGAATTTTACGGTTCAGGTACCGGATGAGTTCGATTTGAGCAATTTATCCGTTCTTGGCGGTCGATTCCGGGACCTATCAGGAAACGTAGCTCTAGCGGTGTTCTAACGCGCGCTTCTGCGAATCGGCCGTTCCCATGTATCTATCAGTACCCGATTCATTATAGTGGTTCTATAGCTATGAGTGTTTATGACCCAGTCGAGGACTCCAACGAGTGAGGAAGGAGGCGGACGACTCTTCGGGATCGACGCGGTTCCGACGCCTATCGCGGGCCTCGCTCTCGACCGGGTTCCGGTGTCGATCGCCCGATACCGCGTTGCGACCTGCTATCGCGATGGACGACACAAAATACGTGACGGTTGACCGGAGGGTACGGGTCTCGGTCGCGAGCGCCGGGGCGCGGCGCTCACTCGGGGGTTTCGTTGCCTTCTTCGCGCAGGTTCGACGTCCCGTCGTCCCTGATGCCACCGTACAGCGTGTTGTCGACGATCGTGACGTCGCTGTAGCCGCCGATGAGGTGGACAGCTTCGTAGCCATCGTACGACCGGGCGGTGAGATCTCGGATCGTGGTCCCGTTGGCTTCGTTCGTAATCGGGTAGTAGGTCGATTCGTACGTGCCGCCCGCCAGCGTGCAGTCGTCGGCGGTGACGGTGACCGCGCGACGGTAATCGTCGCCGGGCTGGTCCACCGTCACGTTCGTGAGTTCGGTACCGCTGCGATCGACTCGGATTGCCTCCCGACCGCCCTCGGCGCCGGACGCGTCGCCCGTCACGGTCACGCCGTCGAGAACGACAGGCTGACTGCCGTCTCGGACCTGGATGGCCTGTCCGCCGCTGTCCATCTCGATGTCTGTGTCGACGACGGCAATCTCGCCGGTGCCCTCACTGAGAACGATGCCGTTGTTCACCGATCCACTGGCGATGCTGATCGAGCACCCTTCGATCGTCGCAGAAGACACCGCGTCTGTCGACCTGATCGCGTCCCCGTTGGGTGCGTCGAGGACGATCTCGACGTTCTTAACCGACATCGCGTTGCCGTCGTCGAGGCGAATCCCGGGCTGGTTCTCATCGGGGGATCGGTTTTCGTCGACGACGATCGTCGCGTTCCTGATCGCGCTCCCGTTGCCCGCCATCCGGATGTTCGCGATGTTGCTGTTGTAGAACTCGCCGCCTTCGACGATAACTCGCCCCTCGTTGCCAGAGACGTACAGGCCGTTGTCGGGGAACGGTCCGACCTCGCAGTTCCGAATGCGGAGTTCGCCGCGGTGATACGGACTCATCAGCATCCCCGTCGGACCCGTACTGACAGTCGGCTCACCGTCGGTCGACGTGTTCCTTGTGTACCGTCCGCCGTCCGGCATTCGAACCTGCTCGATGATGCCCGACCCCTCCGGGTCGATGATGTCGACTTCCATCGGGCCCCATGTTCCGCTGTCGTGTTCGCCTACGAAGTCGATGTCGTAGAAACAACACTCGTTCACCTGCGCCTGGATCGCGCGAGAACCGGTGTTCGACGCGGTGAAGTCGAACGTGAACCCTTCGATCTGGAGATAGTCACCCGGTTCGTAGTACGTCCCGAGTTTGAACAACCGCGCCTCACCGGAGAACGAATCGGCCGACGCGGGGACGATCGTCGTCTCTCCGGGCACCCCTTCGAGCCAGAGGTTCTCGAAATCGGTGAACCGGATCTGTTCGTCCATATAGTACTTTCCAGACGGGAAATAGAGCCGAACGTTGTCATCGAGAAGCGCTTCGAGATCCTCGACGATCGACTCACTTCCCGTGTTGTCAACACCTTCATCGACCACGTTGATTCGCTCGTAGTCGTCCGACGACACCTCGCATGCGGCGCTGTCAGAGTCTCCTTCCGACGGAGAGTTCGCGCCGTCTTGATCCCGTTGACACTCGTCTGCAGCTAATACTTCTCGTGAGAGAACGCCAGCGCCAAATGTCACACCTACTGCACCGAGGAACGTTCGGCGGGCAATCGACTGTGAATTCCCATTCTGTTCTGGGGTCTCAGACATATTCACCTATCCGAGCGTCACTCTTGTAGATAAGTTTTTTCAATCTATGACTCAGAACGGCCAAAAGATATATCCGACCATAATCGATATCAAAACATTGTCGTTAATATATCGATCAGGCGTAGAATATCAATCTTATGGTCAGATAGTTACTGTGGACCTCGATCCGGGCGAAATAGAGTGTCACCGCGTACGTGAGGTCGAAGCGGAAACCGGACACATCGACCTTCTAACCATTTATGCCCGATGGATCGCAAGTACCTCAGTGGGCCCTCCGTATACTTCCGTAGGTGGTCCATTACAATAAGTATCGCTCTTTCACACATTAGTGAAGGTCAGAACAGATGACTGAAATCGGCGATGATCAGACGACATCCGAATCGACGACACGCCTTGAGATCGGTCAAGTCTGTCGAACAACCGAGGTCGCGCACCTCCGCGAAGAGAACGCCCATCTCGAACAGGCCCGCGAAGAGAACGCCATCCTCACACGCAAGCTCGCGCGGCTGAGCGAGGAGTTCGATCGACTCAGCGACGAGTACGATCAGGTAGAAGCGACTCTCGCGCTGGAAAGGGCGTCGAAAAACGAACAGTGCGACGAGGAAGCGGCGGGTGGACTGTTTCGCGGCGACGGGAAACCGCGAGAGTACGTTCGTGTGGAGGAGCTTTTCGACTGACGGGATTACTCCCGCGTCCGCACGCTGTGTTCGATGATGTCCGTAACCCGTCGCGCTCGCTCTTCCGCCTCGATGTGCGAGTACGCGTCTCGCGTCGTCCGCTGGCTCCGGTGACCGCCGGCGGAACGATCTCGTACTCGCGAAGAACGTCGTCGACGCCGTGATTTTCGAGGACGGTTTCGATCTTGTCGTCGGGAAAGGTCGCGGTCGCGCGCGAGTACCGTGCGCGCGACGCGGTACTTCGACGGCCCGTGGCCCGTCGGAAACACGGGCCACTCCTCCGAGGGTGGATCGGGAAGTCGTTTGTACCGTCGAACCGCCGGCCGCGCCTGTTCGGGGAGCGGCGTCTTCTCCCACCGATTTCGCGGATCCGACCGCTTACCCTTGCCGTAGAGGGTGAGGACGCCTGCGTCGAGGTCAACGCGCTTCCACCGGAGTCCGCGTCGCCCCTTGCGGGCGTCGCCTGACGCCCGGAGGATCTCTGCGCCGCGGACCCCCGAGAAGGCGAGCACGGACACGAACGCGAGATCGCGCGCCGACGCCAGCGCGTCGCGGTCGCTCTCGTCGATCGCCTCGCGCGCGCAATCGCGCAGCGCCGGGTTCCGTCCGAGGCGGCCGTCACGGACGCACCAGGAGAGAAAGCCGCTGATCCAGTCGTAGTACGCCCGTGCGGTCGTCGCTTCGATCCCGCCCGCGTCGACGCGGCGACGCAGGCGCTGGGCGTAGTGTCGCATCGCCGTCGCGCCGCGGTCGCTCCCGAGCGCGACGAAGTCCGCGTCGCCCCGGCCGTCTATCCACTCAACCCACTGGTGAGCGCAGTCCGCGCCGTCTTCCGTGAGTACATCGAATCGAGCGATCAGGGATACCTGTCGATCGCCGGATCGCTCCGGCCCTCGTCGTCCGAACCGCCGTCGACGTCCTCGCTGTCAGCGTTCTCGTCGGCTGCGGTCCGGGACGGGTGCATGGCTTCGCGGACGGCGCAGACCCTCATAAATCCATTCGAGTTTAGTGGGCTAAAACAGAGTGGGTCGTAGAATCCGGGAATACCCCGAATTCGGACGATTCGGGGGCTGTACCGAGGGAACGCGTTTCAGACGAGTTTATAAATCACAGAATGATATATAGAATGTCTCCGAGGAAGTTGAGACTACGGTGGGTGCAGCGGTGCTGTAATGCGCGGTTTGGAGCGAATCGGTGAGCGGGAACTGCTCCAGATTACCTCTCGATCGCTTCTTCCTGTGGCGCTAACGACCAGATCAGTGGTTCTCTGCGGATCTCGATAGCGTTGCCACTCAGAAATCCACGCGATCCCGGGTTGAGCATCTCACTATCCGATCCCTGTCTCCTTCTTCAGCAGCGTCAGCGTGTTATCGGCCGTCACCATCGGCGCGTGCTCGTACTCACCAGTCAACTCGACCTGTACAAGCAGATCAACGGCTCGCCAAACCGAGTACAGTAGGCAGGCAAACGTGAAGTAGAAGAATCGCAGCCCGAAATTTTCGAGGTCGTCGCAGCCATGAACCCCTTGGACTTGTAGCCACTCTCGATCTCCCAACGATACTTGTACTCCTTCACCGCTCCAGGTGGAGCATTCGTCATGATGGTTAACCCAGTGCGGACCAATTACGAGTATGGCTCGCTACGAAGCTTCGTTCGAGATTGGCTCAAAAGCGGATTCATACGCTGCTCAGCGCATCCTTGAGCGAGTATACGACACTGTTCGAGAAGAGGTACGAACCGTCAGGGAAGGCTCAGAAGACTCGAGTGAAACCATTCAAGCGTTCAAAACGCTTCGAGATGCAGCGAAAGACCCAATGCCTGGAAAGCTGACAATCATCTATGAGCAATACGACACCGAGTCCGATACGTCAGCATCCCCCGAGCGATGACGTGAGGTCAGTGAACCGCTTCAAGGCCAAGTCCCGAGACGCTCACTCTGACCCGCCTGTAGAGATTTCAATTCAGGTTTACCGTTCGTAACCTCAGTAGAGTCCGCCAATAGCCGTGTCGTCTCAACCTGATATCGAGACCAATTGACCGTAATTGGCCGACGTACGAAGCATTGCGCAAGCTACTGCTATAGGTGGATACTGGTTCGGAAATAGAACAAAGTCACACAGCGTCGCCTAACTGGCGACTACGTGAACCTTGAATTAGGCGCGAACGACGTTCGTCGCGCGGGGACCCTTGGGGGCCTGTTCGATGTCGAATTCGATCTCGGTCCCTTCCGTCAGATCTTCACCACCAACGTCCTCCATGTGGAAGAATACGTCGTCGTCAGAGTCGTCCGTCGTGATGAAACCGTAGCCGCCAGTGTCGTTGAAGAAATCGACCTTACCGTTTGCCATTGCAACTACACACAAATCTACGACATGGTTAAGTCTTCCGTGTTCGTTTTTCTACCTAAGGAATTTTCAAACAAACATCCAAAAACACGAATACAAATATTTATTTGACTATTTGTGTGGTTCTACGGAGAGGACACCCCTGATTCGCCAGAACGAATGGTGCCTTCTGACGAAGCCATACTTCTCGATTCGCAGGGCTCCTCACCTCGCGTCCGGATCACTGGACGCTGTCCGACCGTATTCCGTGTCGGAATCGCCATCTGTGGGTCCCCCTGACGTTTGAAACAAGTGGAGGACGCGGTTCGGCAACCGTTTGGTATCGTACTTCGTGTGTTTCGGGTCGAACAAAGTGAGTGAGTGTCTTTTTCCTCTATTTGTACACGCTGGAGCCTCCAAGAGCGTCACTCCTCTCCCGCCGTTGAAACGATGGACTCTGCTCCACATTCCGGGCACTGATCGTGCTGGGAATAAAAGCATGCATCACACGCTTCACACCGGTAGTTTGCCTTCTCCTCAGCAGTCTCGGTAGCCGTCTGCTTGAACTGCTCAACCTGTCTTCCGACTCGTCTGAAAAACCCCATCTGTTCCTTGAAGGTAGGGCAACAGGAGTGAAAAACGTTTCTGGGTCGCTGATCTCTGAGAAGTAGCATCGCTCTCCTGCCGTTTCACATCAGACGACATCTGCGGAATCGATGCCGCAGAATCCACCCGGTTACAAAGATCGCAAATGGACGGGTACCAAGCGGAGTCAGATAGCGATATTGGGGCGTTCATCCACACGACACAGTAGAGTGTCCAGTCCAAGATCCGTACTTCGGTGAGAACTCTTATCCCTGGACGTATTTCCCTTCTCAGATGACAATGTTTTCGTCGGGAGCCTCACATCTTTGCCGGTCCACACAGTGGGTGCTGACACGTCACTCTGGGATGCCGGGAGACTGATGCTCGAATATGGCATCCATCACGTCCCGGTTCTCAATGACGGAGAAGTTATCGGAGTCATCACAACAACTGACCTGCAGTATATCTCTCGTAGAGCGGTTCCGAGTCCGCGCGATACGACTGACTAATAACAGGTTTCTCGTGCGTATAACGCGTTCTGCTTGGCTTCTCGAACTACCGGTCACGCGCCCTTCCACGGGTTGTAGCGCTCAGCAATCGGCCGCTGTACATACCAGGCCTTTTCCCGTGTAGGTGTCTCTGTTCGGTATGTCCTTCTCTCAAGTCTCGTTGGCACTCCAGGGCCTCGGCTCAACGTCCGTAACAGCCGAGATACTCGTCGTTTTCGCAATTATTCTGCTCGCGCTCGTATTATTCGCCACTGAGTGGTTCCCGATCGACGTCACCGCGATCTTGGTGATGGTATTATTGATTGTATTCGAGCCGTGGACACAAATCTCTCCGCGGGAGGGAATCTCAGGATTTGCCAATCCAGCCACGATCACTGTCCTGGCGATGCTTATCCTGAGCACCGGGATCAACCGAACCGGCATCGTCCAGCTGATTGGGCGAAGGATGGCCGCCTTCGCCGGGACCGATCGGCGTAAGCAACTCGCTGCGACGGTGGGCGTCTCGGGGCCGGTCTCGGGGTTCATCAACAACACGCCAGTCGTCGCGATTCTGGTCCCGGTGATCAACGATCTCGCCCACAACGGCAAGACCTCACCGTCGAAGCTGCTCATCCCCCTATCGTTTGCGTCGATGCTTGGGGGGACGTTGACGCTCATTGGAACGTCGACGAACATTCTCGCGAGCGATATTGCAGCCCAGCTTGGGGCGGAGTCTCCTGGGCTCGGTCTTCACGCCTTCGGAATGTTCGAATTCACCAAGCTGGGTGTCCTCGTCTTCGCGGTGGGCGCGCTCTATCTAATGACGGTCGGCGTTCGACTCCTCCCCGAACGGATTCCAGCCAACGAGGACCTCGTCGAGGAGTATGCCCTCCAAGAGTACCTCGCAGACGTCGTCGTCCCTGCGAACTCGTCGTTGATCGGGCAGACTGTCGAGGAGGCCTTAGGCGATGACGAGCTCGACATCGACGTGTTACAGCTGATTCGAGATGGTGAGCGCTTCGTCGAACCGCTTTCGCGCAAGGAGATCCGCGAGAACGACACGCTTCGACTCAGGACAAACCGGGAGATACTCGAAGACATCATTGACACGGAAGGACTCGCACTGTCGGGTAGCCCTCGGACCGAAGACGATCTGCATCCTGGTGAGGAGGTGTCGGTCCTCGTCGAAGTCGTTATTCCGTCAGGATCGTTCCTCGTCGGCGAGACGCTTGCGAGTTCGACCTTCCGACAACGCTACAACGCGAACGTCCTCGCCTTTCGAACCCGTGGTGACGTCGTCCGGGACCGGTTCGAGGACATCCGTATTCGGGTCGGTGACACGCTCCTCGTACAGGCACCACCCGATAGTCTCACCCGCCTCGTCGAGAACGAGGACTTCATTGTCGCCCACGAGTTCGACGAAGTGACCTACCGGAGCGAGAAAATCCCGTTCGCAGTGGGCATCATCGCCGGTGTCGTCGCACTACCAGCAGTAAACCTCCTTCCGATCGTCGTCTCTGCGTTAGCAGGGGTGGTAGCGATGGTCTTCACCGGCGTCCTCAAACCGACCGAACTCTATTCGTCGGTCGAGTGGAACGTGATCTTCCTGCTCGCCGGTGTCATCCCCCTCGGTATCGCACTACAGCAAACCGGGGCTGCAGCGCTGCTCGGCGACGCCGTCGCCTCGACGGCGGTGTTCTTGCCTGCGATCGGTGTCCTCTGGGTGTTCTACCTCGCGACCGGCCTCCTGACGAGCGTGATCAGCAACAACGCGAGCGTCGTGTTGATGATCCCGGTGGCTGCCAGCGCCGCCCAGTCGATCGATGCGAACCCGTTCGCGTTTGTCCTCGCCGTGACGTTCGCCGCCTCGACGGCGTTCATGACGCCGGTGGGGTACCAGACGAATCTCTTCGTCTACGGGCCTGGTGGCTACAAGTTTTCGGACTTCATTCGCGTCGGTGCACCGTTACAGTTGTTGTTGTCGGTCGTCACCGTCCTCGGAATCGCGTTCTTTTGGGGCGTCCGTGTTTGATTCATGGGTTCTGGCTCCCCCCGAGATACGGCACAAGAAACACTGTGAACAATTGTATTTCACAGAGCCGTCGCGCAGAAAGCGCCATGGACGAGTGAACCGCTCGGGGGCACGTCTCGGGGGTTCTCTCAACCGTATGCATTACTCACCCCTTTAGGAAGTGCGGGTCGGTTATCTTCACTGTATAGACGCGCTCTCTCGGGATGTACGTGTACTCGTCGTCGCCGTGATGAATCTGCCAGTGGTCATCTCGGTAGTTCAGTTTCTCATCGTCGATCTCTTCCGATACAGTGTCATCCATTCCTTGATAGACGATCGTCACCAGGAACTAGAGTAGGCGAGCCGCACCCATAACGTGGCGGGTCATCAAGAGGTGCTAGATTTTAGGACAGCGTCAGACTACAATCTAGAGAGCATCATGCGCATCGTACTCTCACTCGGCGGGAGCATCCTCGTGCCGGCGCTTGCCCCAGAGCAGTTTCGAGAGTACGCAGCCGTCATTACAACACTCGCTGAGGAACACGACGTCAGTGTCGTTACCGGAAGCGGGTCTCTTGCGCGCGAATTCATCGATGTGGGGAGAGCTAGCGGTGCGAACGAGGTTGAGCTTGATCAAATCGGCATCGGGGTCGCTCGACTAAACGCCCGACTTCTCATTCTCATCTACGCGACGAACGTGCCTGGCATCTTTAGCGTAGATCCCTACACTCACCCAGACGCAGAACCATTCGACGAGTTAAGCGCGAGCCAACTCATTACCCTGATCCTCAATATCGGCAGTACTCCCGGGAGCAGTGTACCGATCGACCTTCTCGCCGCGAAGATGATCCAACGTGCAAATTGCGAAACAGTGGTTATCGATGGAACCGATCCAGAGCGCATCCTCACTGCTGTCCGAACCGGTGAACTTGAGGGGACGAGAATCATCTCGGACGGGGAAGAGGACACGTCTCCCGCTGAAACATGACGCCTGTTAACCTCGTGGAGAACGACCTCTGGGTATGTCACGTCACGTGGCGTCCTTCGAGATTGACTCAAAAACCGATTCGTATGCCGCTCGGCGTATCTTAGAGCGGGTATACGATACGATTCGAGAAGAGTCATCGAGCGGCCGGGAGGACTCAGACGACACAGGCGAACTCCTCGAATCGTTCAAAACGCTCCGAGATGCAGCGAAACGTCCAACAGCAGGCAAGCTGACGATTACCTACGAACAATACGACGACAAATTCGAAAACTGAGCTCGCAGAACACCCCTCATCGAGAGCCGTACAATCTCAGTCGGCAATCCGCCAGCGTCCCCCAAGTTGCTCACGTTCGGAATCGTTGTATTTTCCATTCTGGAAGACTGTCACACGACCATTCTCTTCGCTCAGCGTTACACTGGCAAGGACTTCTTCTCGGTGAGATATTTCTAAAGCGCTGAGATGTTTGGTCCCCATCCAATCGGCATAGGCGATGGGTGGCTCTTCGACCACCTCAGTAGTATTTGGAGTTCGAACGCGAACCATCTGTTCGTGGATCGTCCTATCCGCGGCAATAACGACTGCCCCATCGCAGTTGAATGCTACGTTGCGGGCTGCGTCGATGAACTCATCGGATGAGATGGTAACTGACCGACACTGGTCGACGGGCCACGTGTTGTCGCCTAGTGGATCGGTGTATTTACCGAAATCGATGTCGGCGACGACAATAAAATAGAGACTCGGTCCGGTCACATATGGCTCATCCCACTGGCTGAAGGAGAGACTCAAACTCTCCGCGATATATCTGAGGATGTCGATAGTTTCTGGGCTTGTGGCATACTCCGCTTGACCGTCGTTAGCTTCTATGATAACTCTCTCACCGGTATATTCAATTTACGTCGAGAATTCGCTTGAATGTTCTGCCTGTGATAGAGGCTACTAGAGCACTATCGGCATCCGGACCTGATGTCTGGTCTCAGTCATCGAAGAAGAACAGGCGAATGTCGCATCGTGTCGGCATGATGATGAACTGTTGACATTCTTCCCCGTACCGAAGGGTAAGCTACTAGGTAGCTCCCAGTGACTTTCAAACATCATACACAAGACAGGTTGTTGATTCCTATCCGATATCCACCGCGAGAAAGTAGCGTTCGAACCCTGAAACGAGCGATTGAACTCGCTGATGGATATGAAAACTCTCACCTGTGTATATCCTCTATGTGAATCTCCTCCACAAGGGCGAGCACGTTGAGCGGAAAGACCTTGTTCGCGCGGTCGAGCGTGAGTTCGGCTCACTCCCGAACGTGAGCTACCACGCCCGGAACGCGTTCTTGCTCGAAGAGGCTATCCTTTACGAGGCCATCCAGCAAGACGTAGACTACGTCATCATCGGAAAGGACACCAAAGCACGGTGGCGTCAGATACTCTCCGATCGCCTCGACATTGACACAGATCTCGAGGCGTTCTTGCAGCGCCATCTGAACACGAAACTGGTAGTCGTGTAGCCACCAACTCCTCTCTGTGTGTTCACGGTCGATAAAGTCTCGTAGTCGAATTCAGGAATTCACTTCTCCCAAGCAATCCGATATGCACACGAACCAGACACGGATGTGAGCGACAAAGCCGTTGATAAGTACATCGCGGCCACCGACACACCCACCATCCGTAGACGTTGTACAAACGTTCATTCGCCTTGCACCCCTTCTAGGAGTATGGCTGAGTTTCCAGATGAGAGGCAGCTCGTCCTCCGAGCTCGTTCCCTGTTAGAAGAATGGACCAATACGGCTCGGACACAGGCATACGCTGAACTATTCGAAGGTGACGATCCCATCCTCACCGAAGAAGAGATCCATCTCCTCGACGCGCTTGACTCCGAACTGGAGCGACAAGGCGGCGATGGTGTCTGGGGAACTGATCAATATGGAATCCACACGGCTGGAACCTCAAGCTCGGATACCTCACTCGGCGCCGTCTGTGTGTACCACCCCCAGATAACCAAAGACTCCGTCCTTCGAGGGGCCGACGAACTTGATGACGAGACCGAAGAGCGACTCAATGCCGCACTCTGGCAATATAGTGAATGGGTTGCGACACTCATCGAAGCCGACCTCGACGAGTTTATCCGCCAAACTCAATGATTCTCGTTTTATGCGGCGTTTTTCCAGCCATCCGAAAATTAGTACGGTGATCTCACGGAACTCCAACTCCCGTAAGATATGTTCGGGAGTCACACGAGTGAGCCGCCCTACAGTTATCTGAATCGAGCGCCTAGGGGAAGGCATGCCAGATGACAAACCAGGCCGAGACGAGAAAGCGAGTGAGCAAGAGCGACGACAGCCAGAGCGAGAGGTAGAGGAAACACGCGACCGCGCTCAGGAAAACCGAGCGATGAGTGGTGACCTTGGTGGGCGGCTCGGTGATCTCGATGAAGCACTCGAAACCCACGACTATCCAACCACGACGGATGAATTGGTTGCGGCCTATGGCGACTATGAAATCGAAACACAGGGTGGGATGGAATCCCTAGAGGAAGTGCTCGCTTCCACTGGCAACCAAACGTACGACTCCGCCGATGACGTTCGAGGCCGGATACTGGGGCTGATACATCGTTGACATCCTCCCCGCCCTGAAGGGCGAGGATTCCCGAGCGTTGGGATATTAGGGTTTGCAACCCACCTGCTCGCTCGGGCGGAACGCTCCCGAGGTTTGATTGAACAGGAAGGCTACTGGCCGTGCCAAACGACCGTTACTCATATCCTCGGTTAGAGGATTCTGAGTTATCTTTCTACGAATGTTTACTGCGCCGTTCGCGTCTGCGTTCATCGTCGCTCCGCACGACTCACAGACGTACAACCCACGCTCCACACGATTCGCGTCTCGCTTCCGGCCACAACACGAACAGGTCCTGCTCGTGTCTCGTTCGCTTGTGCGGTCGACGAGGACGCCGTGTTCTTCGGCCTTGTATTCGAGCAAGCGAGTGAAGCGGTCGAACTCCCATCCGTGGAGCTTCTTGTTCCCTCGCTTGCCCCAGTTCCGAGACTCGCCGTTCTCGTCCTCACGAATCTTGCTCAAGTCGCCAATAGCGATGCGTCCGCCTCGTGGTCGATACACTGCTCTACGACGTGCTTGGAGAGGGCGTGTAGGAAGTGGTCTTTCCGCCGAGACAACTTCTGACGGGCACGGAGCGCACGGCGTGACGGGCCGTTCTCGCCCTCGGTATCGTACTCGTCACGGGTGAAGTAGTGTTTATCCTGTTTCAGCACGTTCCCCGGATACAGCTCCGCATCACCGTCATCGTAGGCGATGGCCAGGTAGTTCTTGATACCGAGGTCGATGCCAGCAGTGTTGTCTCCGGGTGCGTCCTCGACAGGAATCTCAACCTTGCAGACAAGGTGGAGTTCCCATCGGTCGCCGTTCCACACGGCTCTGACTTGCTGGATGTTTTCCACGGTCACATCCGGTCTCGTCCCGTACTCACAGAGAATGAAGTCCGAGGGGGACGCCTTGTGGTTGAAGCCTTTGGAAAGGCGGAGGTGGTTGTGCTTGGAATCGTGCTTGATGCCTTTCTGCTTCCACGTCACGGTGGAGCGCGGGTGTTCGTCGCCGTGTTTGCGGTAGCCGGGTGGGTTGGCGTCCTCATCTCCTCGTTGGCGTGCTTTGTACCAACTGGTGAACGACTCAGCAAGCTCTTCGAGAACTCGCTGACTGGATTGAGAATGTAAGTCCCTGTATCGTTCGTGTTCCTTGAGTTCGGATTTGAGTTCGCCGTCGTCGGGGATTTCCCCGTCTTCGTTCCATCGACCTTGCGTGTAGTATCGGGCGACGTTCCACAGTTTGGATGCCGAGAACCCGCACTGGTCGATGTTGTCTTGCACCTGTTGGTGGTTGACGATTTTCGCTCGGTAGGTGCGAGTTGTTTCCAGCATCGTACTGCGCCCATAACCAGTTATAGGGAATTATATTTTAAAAGTAACGACAGAGGCGTGGAATATCCGGCTGTGCTATCGAACGTGGTTAGCGAAGAATTGTCGGCTGTATCCCCGCCCTTCAGGGCGGGTTTTAGCCTCGAATTTTCCATAACAAACCAGGCCATGGCGTACTCGAACCCTCATTCTGCTGCCTATTTCGTGGAGCGTCGTTGGACGGTTCTGCTTGTTCCACCTCAGATCTCGGAGATGGGGATATTTTGAGTACCGATAGGTGGAAAGGAGCTTATTTGAGATAGACTAACTATGCATTGAGAGCGGCAGTCTCAACTTCAGGCCTCGGCTCGAAGGTGAAACTTCCGTGGCAGCGGACGGAACGCTCGTCACATCCATGGCTGAGTCTACATCACGGTGTACTGTTCGTTGAATTCGATGCGATTTGGAATGCCCGTAAAAATGGCCTCGTGAGTAGAGTGGGAGCGATACCGATCACCCGGTCGGCTGGTTTTTGCCGGATCGGCCGTCCGACGAAACGACCAGTCCGAGTGCCGCGCCGGCGAACCCAAGGACGGCAATACCGACGTACATGTCCATAATTCCAACGGCATCGTACAGCGTCCCCGCGACTATCTGTCCCACCGCACCCCCGAGGCCGAAGCCGAACCCGGTAAGTAGCGTCTGAGCGGTCGACGTCACACGGTCGGCGGCGATATCGTAGGCGAGGTCGACCGTAGCAACGGTGACCATCGCGAATCCGATGCCGCCCAGCGACTGGACCGCGAGGAGGACCCACGGTCGAGTCGTGACCCCGTAGGCGAGGTTCGGGATCACGAGGGCGACACCGCCACCCACGAGCAACCACCTGTGGGAGACGTTCGCCTTGAGGGCGTAGAGGAATGCCACGGCTTCGACGCCGGAGTTAATCACCCAGGCGACGCCTGTCATCCCGTCGGGGCGGAGCGTCCACGGACCGGCAGCGATGCTGGCGTCTACATTCCGCATGTAGACGGAGAAGAACGCCTCGCCGCCCATTGCCGAGAGCCGAAGCAGGAAACTCGCGCCTACGATCACCAAGAAGGTCGGGCTGGTCACGAGCATCCGCGTGGCCTCCAGGAGACGGGGTTCGTTGGTTTCGTTTTCGTCGTCTCCGGCGACATCGTCGCCTTCGTCAGCGCTCCTGCCACCAGGGAGCGACCAGGCGATCCCGATCATCAGTGCCGTGCCGGCGACGTAGAAGTAGACGATGGAGACGATGCTTAGAGTGCCGACCACGAACCCGAATCCCAGACTTCCGATGGCGAACGCGAGCGAGCCGAAGGCCCTGACGCTCCCATAGTCGAATCCCCGCGAGAGGACCATCCCGGTCGCGATGGGACCAACCGGCGTCTGGAAGGCCGAATATGCGGCGGATCCGACGGCGATCAGGAGGAACGGTTCGGTGAGACCGTCACCGACCGGGTAGCTGAGGATCGCGACGGCAGAAGCGATTCCGACGAAGATGAGGACCGTCCGCTCGGCGCGGAAGTAGTCGGTGAGCAGCCCCCACGCCGGCTGGGCGACGACGCCGGTCGCCATCAGGAGGAAGCCGATCTGACCCATCTGCGAGCCGGACAGCCCCATCTCTTCCAGATACACATTCCGAAAGACGACGAACCCCGAAGAGGCGATGAAGTAGATAAAAAACAGGAGCTGGAAGCGTACCTTCACACCATCCAGCGCCAGGGGTCGCCCAAGGCTCGTCGGTCCGGCGGTCTCCTCGTATCCCTCGTCCGAGCTACTCACTTCTCCCTCCGGTTCGAAGAGCGACTTCGTCTCTCGTGTCTTCCACGGTCACGGTCATACGATACAATCGAGGACGTTTTGTCATACGAGTTAGATTACTCGACGTTCGACCTCAGTTCGTCGTCGGGAATGTCTTCCAGTAGCTCCGTATCGACGGCACCTGGTTCGATGGTCGAAACCCGGATCCCCTCTTCGGCGACATCATGCCGAACGCCTCGCCAAAGCCAGTTACTCCGACTTTCGCCGCCATATAGGAGGAACTGTTCTCCATGGCGAATCGTCCGACAACCGAGGAGAGATCGACCACGTGTCCACCGTCCTGATCCAGCATGTGGGGAACGACGGCGTGCGCGAGCGCAATGAGTTCATCGAGATTCAGGTGACGCTCTATCTCGCGGAGGTGGATGCCTACGCGGAGGTGAACGAGATGTATGAGCAGCACTCTGGCGAGACGTATCCGGCACGTATGACGGTGGGTATCTGTGACCTTCTCGGTGGAGCGTCGGTTACGCTTGACGCGGTCGTCGCAATCGAATAAGCTGGGAGGCAGATCAACCACTTCAGCACCGTAACTGCTATATTAGCCGGCACTAATATTAGCAGTAGCTAAAATGGAACCTCAAACGACACCCACACAGGATATAGAAAACGACACGGAGTGCTGTACGTCGCCGGTAGCGACTGAAGCGAACGCTATCGCGACCGACGTTCAGTTACTCTCAGCACTGGGCAACGACACCCGATATGAAGCGCTTCGACTCATCGCTGGGTCGAATGAAGGCGTCTGTGTCTGTCAGCTCCAGCCTGCCCTTGGCGTGAGCCAGGGGGCAGTTAGTCAGGCATTGTCCCGGTTACACAGTGCCGGCCTCGTGACACGGCGCAAGGAGGGTCGCTGGCGCTATTACAGCGCTACCCCCGCCGCAGAACAACTACTCGGGACGCTCGACGAGATTCGAGGTGCGGTCAATGAGTGATAACCTGCCCGCAGCCGCTCGGACAGCCGACGAACAGCGTCGTATCGTCCGAGAGCGATACGCCGATATTGCCACCGAATCAATCGAGAGTGGGTGCTGTGAGAGTGACGGTTGTTCGTCGTCCGGCCTAGGCACGCGAACCCGTGAGTTAGGATATGATGACGATGACCTCAGTACTGTCGTTCACGGGGCAAATCTGGGGTTGGGGTGTGGGAACCCGACGGCTATCGCTGGGTTAGCGGATGGGGAGACAGTGCTCGACCTCGGCTCCGGGGCTGGCTTCGACTGTTTCCTCGCGGCACAGGCGGTTGGCCCCAGTGGACGAGTTGTGGGCGTCGACATGACACCAGCGATGGTTGAGAAAGCCCGCGAGAACGCAGTTCGTGACGACACCGACCACGTTGAGTTCCGCCTCGGAGAGATCGAGCACCTCCCCGTCTCAGACGGGACAGTCGACGTGATCATCTCGAACTGCGTTATCAACCTCTCTCCGGACAAACAACAGGTGTTCGAGGAAGCATTCCGCGTGCTGCGACCTGGTGGTCGACTGGCGATTTCTGACGTTGTTCAGACTGTTCCTTTCCCTGATGAAGTCCGTGACGATCCCGAGGCGTTGACAGCTTGTGTCTCAGGGGCAGCGACGATCGACGAGTTGGAACGGATGCTCGATGTAGTGGGGTTCGATTCGATCTCGATCACGCCAAAAGACGACAGTCAGTCGGTTATCCAAACATGGGATGAAACGCGCGACCTGAATGAGTTCCTCATCTCATTGGTCATCGAGGCTCGAAAGCCATAGAGCAGCAACCTCCGTTGCCTCCGCGCACGAGCGATCGATGGTCGACAACTGATGTACAACCACTTCCTCTACCGACTCAACCGCGTTGACGGGACGACGAAGTACGGCAAAATCAACCAACTCCCGTCGATTAAGGAGTGGTGGACCGAACTGTCTGACCTGTACTCCCAAACGCTTCAGAACGCCGTCGAGCGGTTATACGACGACCCCTCACGGCTGAAAGACGCGAAGGACAACGGTCGTTCGGTTGGATTGCTCGAGTGGAAGGCACCGAACGAGTACCGATCATTCACGTACCGACAGTCCGACTTCGAACTCAAGAACACGAGTGGCCAGCCCGTCCTCCGACTCTCAAAGATCGGAGAAATACCCGTTCGGCTCCACCGCGAGGTACCCGATGACGCCGCGATCAAACAAGTGACAGTCAAGAAGGAACCCACGGGCGAATGGTTCGCTATTTTCGGGATCGAAACCGAAGACGAAGCTCCCGCGAAGCCTGAGACGCCGGAGAAGTGCGTTGGGATCGACGTGGGGATCCTGAAGTACACCCACGACACCGACGGCATAGCCGTCGGGTCCCTTGATCTGTCCACCGAACGCGAACGGTTAGAGCGAGAGCAACGGCTCGACCAGCAACTCGAACCGCCGTCCCTCGACCATCCCCTCGGAACCGACGAGCTCGGGCGGGACGTTCTCCGCGCCTCGTTCACGGTCGAGAATCTCGCTCGGAATCGCACTCGTCGGCTGGTCGTCGTACGCACGCCTCGTTCGAGAGAGCGTGCTCTCCGTGAAAGAACGCGAGTTCGTCACGGCGTCCCGGCTCCTCGGCGGTTCACACTGCGCGTTTCGGTGCGACACGTCCTTCCGAACGTCGCGATTCCCGTTGTCGTGCTCGCGACGCTCGATTTGGGTGGCGTGATTCTCGCGACCGCCGGGCTCTCGTTTCTCAGACTCGGCGCCCAGCCGCCCACGCCCGAGCGGGGGACGATGCTGGCGTCGGGGCGAAACTACCTGCGCGAGGCGTGGTGGCTCGTCAACGCGCCGGGTGCGGCGATCATGCTGACCGTTCTGGGATTCAATTTCCTCGGAGACGGTCTCAGGGACCTGCTGGATCCGAAGCAAACGACTCGAATCGAGCGACTTTGAGGCCGCAAACGACGCACAGTTTCGCGTTACGGACGAAAGACGAGAAAGCGGGCGGATTTCAGTCGAAATCGACGAACGGTTCCACGCGCTTTTTCGTCCGCTCGAGCCGGGAGCGCACCGTCACTCGCGTCTCGCCGAACGTCGCGCCGATGAGCCCGCCGATGGCGGCACCGGTGCTCGCGGCGCTCTTACTGATCAAGCCGCCGAGAGCGGCACCGATGGCCGCACCGATGGCTGCGTAGCGGGACCGACTCAGCGTTCGCGAGAGGCGTGGAAAACGCATGGTAGGACGGTCGCCGTCGAGGGGGATAAACCCCAGGGGATGGAGTTCCCAGTGAGTCAGCGGAATTCGCTCGGCTGCTTTCAAATCGACGCTACGTAATCTAATTACTAATGTCCATACTGTCAAGGATGATCGACGCGTCCGTACAAGACTCGGCACACTATCTCCTCGCGACGGGCAGGACTTCTCCACGCAAGGCGGACCCGCGGCCGCGACCGTGACGATAGCGGTACGACGAGGGAGTAGCTCCACGGATGAAGGCGGTGCACCTCGATGTCGCCGGTTCCCTCGGTCCGGCGGTGGATTCCCGTACTCATCTTCGCGCAGAAAACCCCGACGGAGGCCGAAAGGGACGCGGCACGGGAAGGGCCACTACTACTCGATCATTCGACCGGAGTCCGCTCGTCTGCGCTGCTATCTCGTCCACGGAGTTACATCTCGATATTGCGAGTAGAATCCGCGTGTGACAACTCTCGCATGGATTGTTCGGTTCTACTCACGCTGCAAGTGTACATAGTAAATTGTATCTCAATCCCCGTGCTCGTCGATAGCGAGTCGATAACCGCATCGGCGTTCACGAGCGGTGATCCACAGGTGACCTCTCACCCTCGCGCCGTAACTGTTCTTTTGATAGCGGTGTGAAAACCCGTGCTGTGCGGGAGAAGAGGGTGGTTCCGCCGAACAGAACACGGAACTGCACCCCGAAACCCCGGGCTAAGTCGAAGCACGTTTTTGCGCCGAACAACCGCCTTGCAGCCGCCACGTGTATGCTCGACGTCTATCCGGGATTTCAACCAATAATATGAGAGAGATAATAGCTATATCTGCGGAAAAATCGATTTGCGTCACCACAGTTGCTCAATCTTCGCTCGACGGTCCGCGCTCTAGAACGTATGGGAAGGTAACAGCTGATTTGGGATTACAAACATATTCTTGTAACACCTGAAAGGACGAACCCACGTCAGTCTATCAGCGACTAGTGTTCGGCTAACCGATACGACCGCGGCGGTCGGTCGAAATCACCGGGATGACTCCGCGCGGCGGTGCGGGTTTCCGCCACGCGGAACTCATCGAGGACGCACAAACTGCGTGCACCGTAACGAGCGACCTGCTCATACTCCTGCCGAAAACACCGTTTGTGTATCAGACATCAGAAGCACCGGAATAGGCTATTTTGAGTTCTAGTTCGTTGGTGGCCCCGAGAATGAGATCTGGGAGTTGAGTGCGAAACCAGTCGCCTTTCATACGGTGGGAGGGTCCGGAGACGCTGAATGCGCCGATCGGTTGGTCGTTACGGTCGTGGACGGAAACGCCGATCGAACTAAGTCCCATCACGTAGCCGTGGCGATTGACGCTAAACCCGCGTTCGCGTATCCGTTCACACTCTTCCAATAGATCCTCTCGATCGGTAATCGTCTCAGTGGTGAGTCGCGGCAGTCCCCGCCGAGTGACGATCTCTTCGACCCGTGAACGCGGCAGATGTGCCAGAATCGCCAGCCCCGCGGCACTGGCGTGAAGCGGCACCCGCTTACCGATCCGCGTGTCCGTTTCGACTGCGTTGCTGCCGGTGGCTCGATGTACGTAGACGCCCTCTCCATTCTCTTCAACGATGAACTGCGCCCGTTCGTTGGTCTGCTCGGCGAGCTGGTTTACTTTCTGTCCCGCGAGAACGTACGCCCTCTCGCGTGTCCGTGCGCGTTCACCGAAGTCCAGAAACCGGAGACTCGTACGGTAGACGCTCTCCTCCGCGGTGACATACCCTCGCTTTTCCAGCGTCGCGAGGTGGCGGTGAACGGTGCTTTTCGCGATCCCCAGGTCGTCCGCGAGATCCGTCAATCGGGCACCGTTTCGCTCGTGGAGGAGTTCGAGGACGTCGAACGCTGTTTCAGCCGATTTTACCGTTTCCGGGTGGGATTTTTCGAGCGACACGGTAGTACAGACCTTGTTTCGCCTTCTCATAAAAGTTCCGCATCGTCGAACACGCGTTCCGACACCCCGTTCGCGTGATGCCGGCGGTGCGAGTGGGATCCAGCGTTACGAACGATTCGGAGATGTACCCACGTGACACATAGCTTTTAGTGTCCTCACGCGATCTCTACGGTAATGATGCCGGTTTTCGCGCTCGGAGGGATTCACTGAATGGAGGCCAACGACCGTTCGATAGCCACGTTCACCATGCTCGCCCACGGGATGTTTCACACGTACGAGCTCTCCATTCCCCTCTTCGTTGTCGTCTGGCTCGATACCTTCTCGGTCTCTGCGGCGGTTCTCGGTGCGGTCGTCAGCGTGGGATACGGGCTCGTTGGTGTCGGTGCGATCCCGAGCGGATTGCTCGCCGACCGGTACGGTTCGAGGACGCTGATCCTCGTGTCGGTAGCCGGGATGGGCATCGGGTTTTTTCTGCTCAGCTTGGCCACGGACATCTTCTTTATCGGCGGCGCCATCGTCCTGTGGGGGCTCGCAGCAAGCCTCTATCACCCCGCGGGCCTGTCTCTCATCAGTCGTGGCGCTACCGATAGGGGATCGGTGTTCGCTCACCACGGCGTTGGCGGCAACATTGGGACGGCATTCGGTCCGCTGATCGCCGCGGTGCTGCTGGTTTTTTTCAGCTGGCGGGTCGTCGTGGCGCTCCTCATTCTGCCGGCGATCGCCGTAATCCTGCTCGGATACAAAATCTCGTTCGAAGATGGAAACGCCAGCACCGGTGCCAGCGTCACCGGCACTGACGGTGGGAGTGCGACGACGAGATCGTTCAACCTGCGTTCTATGCTCGCCGAATCGCGTCTGCTCTTTTCCGCCGGATTCACGGTCATCTTCGTGATCGTCATGCTGTACGGCGTGTATTATCGGGGCCTCCTGACGTTTCTCCCGGATACGATCGCGAATCTTCCGCGATTCGAACCCGTGCTGTTATTCGGGAGAACGGTCGAACCGGCACAGTACGTGTACACGGGTCTCTTGACCGTCGGTATCTTCGGCCAGTACGTGGGCGGAAACGTGACCAATCACGTGCGAACTGAGTACGCCCTCTTCGGGTCGCTCGCGGTGCTCGTGGTCGCCGCGTTCGTCTTCATTCCGGTCAGTGGCGTCGGCGTCGTGCCGTTTCTTTTCGTCTGTGCCGTGCTCGGCTTCTGTCTGTACGCGACGGCACCGATCTACCAGGTGCTCATCGCTGAGTCCGCCGCCGCGGACGTTCACGGACTGTCGTACGGGTTCACGTACCTGGGAATGTTCGGCGTTGGGGCCCTCGGAGCGGCCCTCTCGGGGTTCGTGCTCACGACCTTCGACGCGCCGACGTTGTTCGCCGTACTCGGCGGGTTCGCCGCGTTCGCAACGGTGCTCGTACTCGTCGCGCTGAGACTACCGTCCGCGACAACTGGCGAACGGGCCTGACCGCAGACCGCGCGTCCTTGGTCGCCGCTCGGCGTCCGCGGCGGCGAGATGATCGTCGACCGGAGACGGTCGAGCGCCGAATCCGCTCCAGTGAAGATCGCACGGAGAACGGACCGGACGCTGCGCTCTCGACGAGTTACCCGTGCGGGAACTCCCCTGGAAGGGGGTCTCCGAAGGCGACCCGGTCAAACTGGTAGATCAAGAGGCGGCTCCCGGACGGCCCCCGCGCAACGGCGTCGGATACTGGTACGCGAGCGATCTCGCGACAGCGGTACCCTCGTCGTTCCGTCGGGTGACGAACGAGGGTCCCATCCGGCGGCGTCGGTCACGCTCCGGATGACTCCGACGCGGAGAACATTGATGCGAGGAAACGAAGAATGAGGGCAAACCGCTACGCAAGCCGGTCGATCGTCCTGCTCAGGTGGGGCTTCAAGAACGGCCCGAACAACACCGTGAAGATTGCGATCACGATCATGAGCGACAGCGGTTCTTTGACGAAGACAGCGTAGCTACCGTTGGAGAGGCTTAGTGACCGAAGAAGATTCTCCTCGGCGATGGGTGCAAGCACGATGCCTAACACGAAGGCGATTACCGAGTAATTGTAGCGGACCATGTAGAATCCGAAGATACCGAGGATGAGCACTGCGAACACGTCGAACCAACTGCTTGCCAGCGTGTAGGCGCCGGCAAATGACAGCACGACAACCATCGGGATGATAACGTTCGTGTTGATCTCCGTCAATTTACTTGCATAAGGGATGACTGTATATCCAACTGATAGGATGACGATATTGCCGAGGAACAGGGAAACGAACACTGCATAGGTGAAGTTGAGCTGTTCACCGAACAGCGTCGGGCCTGGCTGGAGACCGTGCATGAGGATACCGCCGAGGAGCACCGCGGTCGAGCCACTCCCCGGAATGCCAAACGAGAGCGTCGGCACCAGCGAACCGCTGACAGTCGGGTTGTTCGCACCTTCGGGTGCGATGATGCCGCGGGGGTCGCCCTTGCCGAACATTCCGTCCTTCACCGAGCGCGCCTCTTCGGCGTAGGCGACGAACGTCGAGGTCGTCGCGCCGGAACCGGGAACCATACCGATCAACAGGCCGATCACCCCGGATTTGATCGTTGTCTTCGGGTACTTGAACACCGTCTTGATCCCGTCGACGATGCTGCCGCCCAGTTCGACCGCCTCGTCGGCGATCGTCTTCTGGGCGGCGAGCTTCATCATCTCCGCGAACGCGAACATCCCGATGAGCGCGGCGACGAAATTTATTCCCTGGAACAGTTCGAGGATGCCGAAGGTGTACCGCGGGCTCGGGCTGAAGGTCGCGACGCCGATGGTCGAAACCATTGCGCCGAACGCCCCTGAGACGAGTCCTTTTACGATGGAGCCATCGGTGACGATCGTGATGAGCGAAATCCCCAGCACCGCGAGCAAGAAGTACTCAGGAGATCCAAACAGGAACACGATACTGATGAGCACTGGCGAAAGAATGACCAGGGCGACCGCCCCGACAAAGCCGTTCAGCGCCGACGCGGTCGTCGCGATCGACAGCGCGTTCTTCGCCAACCCGTTTTTCGCCATTGGATAGCCGTCGAGTGTCGTCGCTGCGGCCGACTCAGTACCGGGCGCGTTCAGAAGAATCGCTGCGAGACTCCCGCCGTACATCGCACCGCTATAGATGGAGACCAACAGGATAATCGCCGCCGCCGGTTCCAATGGGAGCGTTAGTGGGAGTACGATCGCCATCGCCACTGGAGATCCTATTCCGGGAAGTGCTCCAAGCACAATGCCGAGCAAGATACCGACCACCATCCAACCGATAATCGGCCAACTGATCGCCACGGAGAGACCCTGAAACAACGCGTCTACTGCGGACATTTACATCAGCCCTCTAGTAAGGAATATTTCACCGCTGTCGAACGGGAGTAGGAGGAACACGATGAACCCGTAGATGATGAGCGTCGCGGCTATAGCCAACCCAAGCCCGATGTACCACCGCACCCGGAACCACTGTGTGTACGCGAATACGAACAAGGGCGTCACGTACAGAAGCCCCACAGCCCAACCGATGATCAAATAGATCACCGAACTTACCATCATGAAGACGGTATCGTTGACGGTGATGCCATACTCCTCGCCGAGCGTCCGCGGTCCGGCGTCCTTGACATCGGTCTCGGTGGCCGACTCCTCATCTTCGGCGGTTTGGCCCATGAAGTCGTCCACCGTTCCGCTCGTGTCGGTGATGTTGACGCTCTCGGCCACGAATGTCTTCAATATATTAGGGAGATAGTTGCGGCCGAGCAGGAGAAGCGAGCCCACGATGACCACGGCGGCGGTCCCCTGTGGGAACACCGATGCGCTATCCGGGTAGTCCTCTGTTATTGGTGTGACGTAAAAAACTACCCCGAGGCCGACCAGCACGACGAGCATGATTTGTTCAGCGTCGATGTTCCGTATTTTTTGTTGAATTGACATTTTTATATTTGTATATCTAAATAATTAAAATGTTCCCTAATTTTTAATTGGCGTGCTGTTCAACTAATTGGATGACGTTGAGTTCTTCGTACTTCTTGAATGCGTCAGTTATGATTTTTTCCGCCTGGTCGGGACCTTCGTGTCCGACCGGGTTCCCGGTTTCCTTGGACCATTGCTGAGTGCTATCAGCCTCCACAGCTTCCTTGAGGCGCTGGGAGAGAACATCGCGAATGTCGCGTGGTGTCTCCGGCGGCGCGTACATTCCGCGCTGGAGTCCGCCGACGAAGTCCATCTCCGGGAAGTCAAGGTCAGTCACCGATGGGACATCTTTGTACACCGGTGAGCCGTCACTGACGAAGACGGTGGCCGGGAAGATGGAGCCGTTGTCAACGACCGACTGTGTTCCAGCGTCGGTGCCAATCCCGCACGGTACTTCGTTCTTCGCCACCGCCTCTGAGACCGGCCCCGTACCAGTGTAATGAACGCGGTTTTTCCAGTTCCAGTTGTAGTCCAGTTTGTACTTCGCGAGCAAAACAATGATGTCCTGTGAACTTCCCGGTTCCTGGATGCCGATGCTTTTCCACTCGCCCGAGTTGTACTTTTCAATGACGTCGGTAAGATCTTCGACTTCTCCTTCGTACTGTTTGTTGACGACGAGCGTCCACGCAGAGCTGCCGAACACGCCAATGCCGGTCGCGTCCCGCTGGTCGAAGCCTGGGTCCTCGAGCATCTGCGGGGCGACTTCGAGCGGCGTCGCGCTTCCGAGGATCGTGTGACCGTCTGGTTCAGCGCTCATCAACTGGCCGAACCCGTTGAGACCACCCGCGCCCGGGATGTTTTCGATCTGCACATTCTGTCCGAGTGAGTCAGTGAACGCTTCAACGATGCCGCGCGCGTAGGTATCAGTGCCGCCTCCTTGGTCGTACGGGACAATGTACCGAACCGGCTCCGACGGTTCCCAATTGCCGTTTCCACCGCCACCGCCGCCACCGCCACCCTGGGTGCATCCCGCGAGGGCGGCTACTGAGCCGACACCCGCTAACTTCAGGAACCGTCGTCTGTTCGTGTCCGTGCCTGTAACGTCTGCTGACGCCGTTGCGTCGTTTTGTGGATTCTCTGTCATACTATTATCCAACCATTTTGGTACTCAAACTCGTGTCTGTGTAGGAGTCGACAAGGAGCGATTTCCCGTGGTTCGTGCTCCGTAGTCCGCCGACCGGAGCTCACCGCGTCTCGCGTTCGAGATGCCTCGATCAGCTCGGCACACCGTGCCATAATCCTTGGGATGGACTATCATGTTACACAGGGGCAACTCAGATGATTATATGCGATAAATATAAACATTTCGGATAGGGCACGATCAATCGCGGGAGAACGTCGTGTACCCCCGCGGAATCCTCGCTCGGAAAGGTAGGGTTTTAGCCCTGCAGTTACCATACCCACTCGTTGAGTTGCCCGAAAGTATGACGATCGCCGATTGGTTTGAGGTGATTGCCACCGCACCGTCTCGACAACGTTCGACGGCAGATCCACGCCGTTCGCGGACGCGCTAAAAAAGCGGTTCGCCTCGTTCGGACGGACCACCGGCGCCCGGAAACGGAAAGCGATCCGATCGAGGGCGGGATCGGAAACTGCTCCGCGACGCGATGGGATGCCAATGATTAACCTGAACGCAACAACCAAGACGTGTCACAATCATGCCAGACCATGATTTCGAGAGGTGGGGCGATGCAGACGCGTGAGTTACTTCGTCGGTTACGCCGGTGGTGGTCTACCCTCGAAAGAGGTTGGCGGGCGGTCGTCATTGGGCTGTTCCTGTCCGCACTCGTCGGCGTCGGCATCCCGATACCGTGGTGAGCGGATCCATGGTAGCACTCCGAACCCTCGTCCCCGGAATCGCACTGCTTATCACGATAGGGCTCGCCGGGCGAGCGGTCGCATTCGTGTTCCCATCGATGAATTACCTGATTGTCGTGATTCTCATCGGGTTGCTCGTCGGAAACAGTTACGGGGTGCCAGAGTGGGCGAGGGCCGGCGTCAGAACGCATCAGTTGTGGCTCGAAGTCGGCATCGTCGTGATGGGTGCGGGCATCGTGCTGGACAACGTGATCGCGGCGGGGCCGGCCCTCGTCGTACTTGTGATCGGGACGGTCGCGGTGATACTCCTCATGACCGAGATCGTCGCGCGAAAGGTAGTGGCGATACCCGCCAAAACCGGGTCACTGCTCGCCGCCGGAGCGAGCATCTGTGGGGTTTCTGCCGTCGTCTCCGTCGCCGGTAGTATCCAGGCTCGCGAGAGGGATATCGCCTACGCAGCGGCGACCGTCCTCCTTTTTGACGCCGTGACGCTCTTCATCTATCCGATCGTTGGCCACGCGCTCGGCCTCTCCGACACCGTTTTCGGCATCTGGGCTGGACTGACCATGTTTAGCACGGGTCCTGTCGCCGCCGCCGGATTTTCGTTCTCGGAGACGGCCGGTGAGTGGGCCCTCCTCGTGAAACTCATTCGGAACGCGCTGATCGGACTCGTCGCCGTCGGCTACGCGATGTACTACGCTCGGCGGGCGAGATCCGTGGCGTCGCGCGGGACGGTCTCAAACGGACTCCGTGGTCTCTGGGACACGTTTCCGAAATTCGTACTCGGATTTTTCCTGGTTATGCTGATCGCTAATACGGGAATCCTCCGCCAGGAACATCTGACGTCCCTCGAACACGCTTCGAACTGGTTGTTCATGTTGGCGTTCGCGGGCCTGGGACTCGAAATTCGAGTCGCGGAGCTTCGGTCTACGGGTTTCGAGCCGATCCTCGTCGTGCTCTTGAGCCTCCTGCTCGTGAGCACCGGCGGGCTGCTCATCCTCACCGCGATATTCTGAGGACCATCGTTCGACACGGGTATCTCCCCCGCGAGCAAACGACGCCACGAACGACGGGGGAGAGCGCTCGCGGAGCCGCTTTCTCTCGACGGAACCGAGGGATCTTATGCTTCGGCGGCGTCGTGAATGCGCATGGAAGTCACCCGCATCGATCACCTCGTGCTCACGGTCGAGGATATCGAGACGACGTGCGTGTTCTACTCGAACGTACTGGGGGCCAAAACCGTCACCTTCGACAGAGGCCGGAAGGCGGTTCAAATCGGGGGACAGAAGGTCAACCTCCATCCGGCCGGAGACGAGTTCGAACCAAAAGCCGCACGCCCTACCCCGGGCGCCGGCGATTTCTGCGTGATCACGGAGTTGTCCGTCGATGAGGTCAGAGATCGCCTCGACGGGGCCGGCATCGAGATCGTCGAGGGACCCGTCGAGAAGACCGGCGCGAGAGGACCGCTGATTTCGGTCTACGTCCGCGACCCCGACGGAAATCTCGTCGAGATCGCCACCAAGGCGAATCGATCGGACGGGTGAACCGAAACCGCCCCGGTCGCCGCGGCGCGCTGGCGCGGGGGCTGTCACCGCACGGCCGGTTCGGCGCGACCGGCGGGACCGTAGATATTTACGTCCCTCGCTCCCAGTGTGCGCCACCATGCCAGATAAGACAGTCGGCTTCGTCGGCCTCGGTATCATGGGACTACCGATGGCGAAGAACCTCGTCGACGCGGGATTCCCCGTGGTGAGCCACAACCGATCGAGCGCGCCGACGGAAGAACTCGTTGAGTACGGCGGTGAGGACGGCGGTTCGCCCGCGGGCGTCGCCGAGCGGAGCGACGTTGTCCTGTTGTGTTTACCCGACTCGCCGGACGTGGAAAACGTCGTTCTCGGGGAGGGTGGCGAACCGAATCCAGTTATCGAGGGCTTGAGCGAGGGGATGACTCTCGTAGACCACTCGACCATCTCACCAACGGTGACGAAGACGATCGCAGAACAGGTCGCCGACGCGGGCACGACGATGCTCGACGCCCCGATATCGGGCGGCGAGGAGGGCGCCGTCGAGGGGACACTTTCGATCATGGTTGGCGGCGACGAGGCCGCGCTGGACGACCACCGGGACGTCCTTGAGGTGATGGGCGAAACGATCACCCACTGTGGGCCGAGCGGTGCCGGGCAGACGGCGAAAGCGTGCAACCAGATCGTCGTCGCCGCGCAGATGGTCGGAGTGAGCGAGGCGCTGGTGTTCGCGCACAACGCGGGTGCTGAGCTCGAATCGGTGGTAGAGGCGATACGCGGCGGCGCGGCGGGCTGTTGGACACTCGACAACCGCGCACCGAACATGATCCACGGTGACTTCGATCCGGGATTTTTCGCCGAGTACCAGTACAAAGACCTTCGAATCGCCGCCGATGCGGGCGAAGCCTTCGGATCGCCTATGCCCCAGACGGCGCTCGCCCACGAGCTCTACAAAACCATGGTCCAAAACGGGATGGGGCGCGATGACAACTCCGGCGTGATGCAGGTGTTGGAGATGATGGCCGGGGAGGACGCGCGCGTCGACGAGTAAACGGTCCCTCGTTCGGGGCGCGCACTTGCGGTCGGGCGTTCGTTCACGCGTTCGGTTGGCTGCTCACGCCAACCGATCCGCGAGATCGTGAAAGTCCTCGACGACGAGATCGGGCGACGGTCCCAGAGACTCGTGAGGGAGGCGTTGTTCCGGGCGTGAGAGCCATGCCGTGCGCATCCCGGCGTGTTTCGCCCCCCATACGTCGCGCATTGTCCCCCCGGAGACGTGCAGGATCTCGTCGATCGGCGTCGCCGTCCGTTCGGCCGCGTGGCGATAGATGACCGGATTCGGTTTGTATGTCTCCACCTCGTCCGCGCTGACGGCGTCGGTGACAACGCCTTCGAGGTCTGCCGCCGCGAGCAGGTGTTCGAGCATCCGCGGTGTGCCGTTCGAAACGACGTACACGTCATAGCCCGCATCGGCGAGTCGGTCGATACCGTCGGTCACGTCCTCGAAGACGGCGAGGCGTTCCTCGTAAACTGTTCGTTGGATTTCGTCGCGGACGGCCGCGGACACGTCGTGGCCGTGCGCTTCGAGCGCGTACCGTAGTCCTTGCCCGATCAGGTCCCAGAACGGTCGGTATCCGTCGATGTCGTTTGCGATCACGGAGTAGAGGATGTACTGGGAGCGCCAGAGCTGCGAGACGTTCTCGGCGTCTTCGATGCCGTCGACGTATTCGTTCAGAACGTCTTCTTGCGAATTGACGTCCACGAGCGTGGAATACGAATCGACGGTGATCGTCGTAATTGCCTCGGGATCCATGAGCCCTCTCTAGCGCACCGCATCATAACTGTGGGTATTGGGTACGGATTCGGCCCGGACAGCACGCGCTACGGCTTGTCGACGCTGTTCATCCACTCGATGGCCGCGCCAACCCCCTCCTCATCGCGAATCTCGAAGAACTTCTTTCCCGGCTCCGTGTGATGCGACAGCGTCGCGATGTACCCGCTGTTTTTGACGGCCGGCCGGTAGCCCTGCATGTCCATGACGCCGTTGAGCATGTGCTTCGTGAGCTGAACGGTCGCGCTCGGCACTTTTTTTATCGCGTCGACCTCGTCCCAGACTGAATCCATGAGTTCGTCGTGTCCGACCGTTCGGTTCACCATCCCGATGCGCTCAGCGTCGTCCGCGTTGATGAGCTTGCCGGTGTACATCAGCTCCCTGGCGTGATTGACGTGCATACGGAAGGGGTAGACAAGCGAGAGCGTGAGGCCGCCCATGCGGACCCCCGGGTACCCGAACCTCGCGCGTTCGCTCGCAACGGCGTAATCGCACGTCAGCGCGAGGTCGCTTCCGCCGGCAAGGGCGTAGCCGTTCACGGCTGCGATCACCGGCAGGTCGAGTTCGTAGATCGTCGTGAACAGTTCGAGCGCCCTGTTCTGCCGATCCAATCCCGCTTCCACTGTCGGCGGGCCGGTTTCGGCCCGCCCTCCTGATTCGCGTAAATCGTAGCCCGAGGAGAAGGCGTCGCCGGATCCGGTGACGACGACCGCTCGCACATCGTCGCCGTCTGCGCGTTCAACCGCGGCGGTCAGTTCGTCGATGAGCGCTTCGCTCAGCGCGTTCATCCGCTCCTCGTTCGTGAGCCGGATGACCGCCGCGTCGTTCTCTACCTCGTACGTGACGTACGACCCCTGAGTCATCGCCCTGTCTACTCTCCCCCTGCATCTAAAGGTTCGTTCCCGACCACCGCATCGACGCGGATCGGCGGTACGCGAGACGTTCGGGGGCGCTACCCCGAGACTTTATGTGATCCGGGGCCAGTGTCCCACCATGCCAATCGTCGCAGCGGTAGATAGGAGCGACCAGGCCACCGCGATCATCGAACAGGCGGGACAGCTCGGTGCGGCATTCGAGGAACCGGTCCACGTCGTTCACGTGCTCACAAGAAAGGAGTTCGTCTCCCTGGAGCGAACAAACGTCACCAAATCAGGCTCCGCGGTGCCGATCGAGGAGATCGAAGCGATCGCCGAGGAGATCGCGGCCGAAGCGATAGAGGACGCGGGCGCGGACGCGGATGCGATCGGTCTTGTCGGCAAACCGGCCGAGGAGATCGTCACCTACGCCGAGACGGTCGACGCCGACTACGTCGTCGTAGGTGGCAGAAAGCGTTCACCGGTCGGCAAGGCGCTCTTCGGGAGCGTCGCCCAATCCGTGATTCTCTCGGCGGAGTCGCCGATCGTCATGGTGAAACCCCCCGAGAAACCGGCGTAAGGATCCGAACCGACGGTTCTTCTCGCGGACTCCGTGTTTCTCCCCGAACTTACTGCCGTTCAGAGGCGCGTTTCGAGGGCCTCGACGACCGCCGTGGTCGTTCCCGAACCGCCAAGATCGGGCGTCTTCGGGGCTTCGTCAGAGGCGAGTACCTCCCGAACCGCCGTCCACAGCGCCTCCGAGACCGCTTGCTCGCCGAGATTCTCGAACAGCATTGCCCCCGAGAGCACCGTCGCCAGCGGGTTCGCGATCCCCTTGCCGGTGATATCCGGGGCACTTCCGTGGACGGGTTCGAACATCGACGGGTAATCGCCATCGACGTTGACGTTCCCCGAGGGCGCAAGCCCCATACTGCCCGTGACGATCGCGCCGACGTCGGTAAGGATGTCTCCAAAGAGGTTCGAGGCGACGACCACGTCGAACTCCTCGGGTCTTCGGATGAAGTCCATGCTGGCCGCGTCGACCAGCAGGCTCTCGACCTCCACATTCGGGTAGTCGGACGCCACGTCGTCCACAACGTCGTCCCAGAAGACCATGCTGTACGCCTGCGCGTTCGACTTGGTGATGCTGGTCAGGTGCCCCGCACGCTCCTGTGCGGCTTCGAATGCCGCTCGGACAATCGTTTCGGTCCCCGCACGCGTGAACATCGCGCTCTGGACCGCGACCTCGTGGTCGAAGCCGACGTGCTCGCGTCCGCCGATGTCGGAGTACTCCCCCTCGGTGTTCTCGCGGAACACGACGAAGTCGATAGCTCCGCTTTCGTACCCTCGTAGGGGACTTTCGACGCCCTCGAAGAGGATCGCGGGGCGCTCGCACACTTGCTGGTTGAACCCCTTCCGAATCGGGAGCAACAGACCGTGGAGCGTGACGTGGTCCGGAACCTCGGGATGGCCGACAGCCCCGAGGAGGATCGCGTCGCTTCCTTCGAGCCGATCCAGACCGTCCGCGGGCATCATCGAACCCTTGGTCAGGTACCGCTCGCTCCCCCAGTCGTACCGAACGAACTCGATCTCCACACCGTGGGCCGCTGCCGCCCGCTCGAAGAGCGGTTGCGTCGCGTCGACGACCTCCGGACCGATACCGTCCCCTGGAATGGTCGCTATCTCGTAAGTCACACTCGTCAGAGCAGAGGAGAGGCGCTAAAACTTTGGGGTGTAGTCAGAAAACGCCGGGTTTTGGGCGATGCGCGGCGCGAGAAGTTCGAAATGTGTCGTTTGGCGCCGTGATAGCCACGCGGCGCGGGTGCGCAGGATCCAATCGCTCGGCGCGAGGGAGGTCGATCGTGGGGTTGACGCCGACACAATCTTTTTGTCGCCCCCCGGGTGTGGAGACACATGGCACGCTACTCCGCCTACGAGAGTATCACCGTCAGCGTCGAGGACGGCGTCGCGACGATCGAATTCCACCGCCCCGAGGTGTACAACGCGCTGAATGACGACGTCATGCTCGACCTCTGTCGCGCGTTCGACGAGATCCAACTCGACCGCGACATCGACGCCGTCGTCATCACCGGCGAGGGTGAGGAGGCTTTCTCCGCCGGCGCGGACATTACGGAGTACGCGGGACCCGCGGCGGATCACGATCCGCTTCAGAAGGACCGACAGGAGCTGTTCTACGAGATGTATCAGAAGCCCCAGAACTGCCACGCGCCGGTGATCGCGAAGATCAACGGCTACTGCGTCGGCGGTGGGCTCATCCTCGCGATGTACTGCGACATTCGGGTCGCCGTCGAGGACGCGAAGTTCGGCGTCCCTACAGCGAACATCGGCCAGATCCCCACGGGCGGATCGAACCGCCGGGCGATCGAGCTCGTCGGGGAGGCGAAAGCAAAGGAGATCGTGTTCACCGCGGGATTCATCGAAGCCGACGAAGCCGAGCGGATCGGCCTCATCAACCACGCCGTTCCTCGGGAGGACCTCGATGGCACCGTCCTGGGGGTCCTCGACGGAATCCAGGACACGGGCCGTCTTGCGGTGAAGAATTCCAAGCGAGCGATCAACTTCGCCGCGGAAGCCCCGGACGCCGAGACCGCGCGCGAGTTCGAAGCTGAACTCTGGTGGGAGCAGTTCGCGACCGAGGAGCGCCGTCGACTGGTCAGCGAGTTCAACGAGCGATGAGCAGGGGACCGCTAGCCGACCTGCGGGTCGTTGAGATGACCGGTCACCGAGCCGGGCCGTTCTGCGGCGCGCTGCTCGCCGACATGGACGCGGACGTCGTGAAGATCGAGCGTCCGGGCGTCGGGGACCCTGCGCGCACGCAGGGGGCCGGTCCGGACGACAAGTCCGGCTACTTCATGGCGAACAACCGGAACAAGCGATCGGTCACCCTCGACCTCAAGACGGACGCGGGCACCGAGGCGGCGCTCTCGCTGCTCGCGGACGCGGACGTGTTCGTCGAGAACTTCGGCTACGGCGTCACCGACAAGCTGGGTATCGGCTACGAGAACGTTCGCGAGCGAAATCCCGAGATTGTCTACGCTAGCATCAAGGGCTACGGTGAGACCGGGCCACTCCGCGAGAAGCCGGGGCTCGACCTCATCCTCCAGGCGGAGGGCGGGATCATGAGCGTGACGGGGCCGGAAGGCGGCGACCCGGTGAAGGTGGGCCAGGCAATCGGCGACCTCACGACGGGGATGTTCGCAGCGATCGCAATCCTCGCACGGCTCTACGAACGCGGCCGCGTCGACTCGACCGACCCGGCTGATTCGACCGATTCGCGCGGCTTCACGGGTAAGTTCGACGTGGGCCTGTTCGACTCGATCGTCGTACTCATGAACGAGTATCTGACGAACTATTCGATGACCGGCGAGGTGCCGGGTCCGCAGGGAACCACCCACCAGACGCTCGTCCCCTATCAGGTGTTCGAGACCGCCGACGGCTACGTCGTCACGGGCGTCCCGAGCGACGATCGCTGGGACGACTTCGTCGACGTACTCGACCGGGAGGAGCTCCGCGAGTACCCGACCAACGACGACCGGCAGGCGAACCAGGAGGCGGTGACTGGGATCATCCAGGAGGAGTTCGAGGGACGGTCGACCGATTACTGGCTCGACTTGCTCACGGAGCACGGCTTCCCCAACGGACCGATCAACGACGTCGCGGACGTCGCCGGGCACGAACAGAGCTTCGCCCGAGATCTCGTGGTCGAACACGACGATCCGGACTGGGGCTCGTGTCTCCTCCCCGGCCACCCCGTGCACTTCCCGGACTACGACGCGACAGTCCGATCTCCCGCGCCGCGGTTGGGCGAACACACGGACGAGGTGTTCGCCGACGTCGCGGGGGATCAGACGACGCTCGACGAGTGGGGCGAGGGGGGCGCGTTCGGCGGCTGATCGTCGCCTTCACGGGAGGTGACCGAGAGCAGCATTTCTCGTTAGTTGATAATGCTGTTTAGATAAGATGTGGAGAGGTACCAGTGATCCTGAGACTACTACGAAAATCCCACCCCACGGCGGCTGATTGGTCGATAATCGCTTATCTGAACGCTGTCCGGTTGCACCGACGCACCTCCCGCCTACGACTGGTGTTCGACCGCTCACCGTTATCACCTCGCTCTGCGTTCCAACAATCGTATGGGAGATAGTGACTATCCAACGAAGCGTCCGACGGCGGCGATCACCGATGAGGCGGTCGCGTACGAGCGACCGTACCCGGCCGAGGCAAAGGAGATTCCGTGGATCGACATCCACCAGCATACTGGAACCCTGAGCTGGGACCACCACGAGAAGATGGATGCCAGCGGTGCCCGGGCGGTCGTCATGATCGCGGCGTCGTATTTCCAGGTGCCGTACCGGCCGATCAGGGCGGACGACTGGCGGTTCCTCTGGGACGAGGCGCTGCGGCGGGCGGGCGAGATCTCGCGCAACCACTTCTTCGACGTCCACCTCGCAACCGGGATCCACTTCGGGGCGCGGATCGAGGGGACGGACGAGCTCCTCGACGTTCTGCCCGACTACTGCGACCTGGACGAGGTCGTCGCCGTTGGCGAGACCGGAATCGACCCGGTCCAGTCGGTATCCACCTGGTCACTCGACGACCAGCGGGCCGTGCTGGCCGAACAGATGCGGATCGCCGACGAGCACGGCTTGCCCGTCATCCTCCACACGCCCGCCGACCGCGACGGTTCGCCGGGTCCAGGATCGGTCCCAGCGCAGTTCGGCCGCACGTTCGACCATAAGTTCGATTACGGGGGTTCCCCCGAGGCCGACCCCGCCCCGGGGTTCGACCTCGCGAACGCGAAGCTGGAGGCGGCGAAGATGGACGTGGCGGTCGCCGACGAGGTCGGACTCCCGCCTGAGCGAGTCGTGATCGACCACGGCCACCCCGACATCGCCCCGTACGTCCTCGGGGAGACCGGCTGCTATCTGAGCTTCTCTCTGGTCCGCAAGACGGAGGCAGTCGCCCCCGAGGACGTCGCCGCGGTGATCGACGAGTACGGCTCCGAGCGAGTGCTTGTCGACTCTGACCTGCTCGCCGGGCTCTACGCCGACGATGCAGCGCTGACGATGCGGCGGATGACACTGGACCTTCTTCGGCTGGGCGTCGATCCCGCCGACGTCAAGAACGTGGTCTACGAAAACCCGAAGGCGGTTCTGGGCCTTTGATCGGAATCAGGCGACCGAGTCCCCAACCGAGTGATTCCCGTCACGCAAGCGCGGCTTCGAGTTTCTCGATCGGATGCGGCGGCTTCTCGCCGTACTCGTCGCCGATCTGCGTCCGGCAGGACGCCCCCGGCGCGACCACGCCCTCGCCCTCGCTCGCGTCAATCCGGTCGAACAGCATGCGTCCGATCGCCTGACTCATCGAGTAGTGTTCGGCCTCGTAGCCGAACGAGCCGGCCATCCCGCAGCAGGTAGTGTCGAGGGGATCGATCTGGTACCCGGCTCGCCGGAGGACGCCGACGGCGTGGTGGTCCTTCTTGGTCGCCTTCTGGTGGCAGTGGCCGTGGTACGCGAAGTGCTCGTCGACCTCGTCGAACGAGAGGTTCTCATCGAGGCGGAATCGGTCGACGTATTCGAGGATGCCGTAGACGTTCTCGGACACCGTCTCGACCGCCTCGCCCCGGAGGAGATCGCGGTAGTCCGATTGAAACATCACCGCGTCGGAAGGTTCGACAACGACAACGTCCCAGCCGTCGCGTACAAGCGGCGCGAGATACGCGACGTTCCGCTTCGCCTGTTCGCGGGCCTTCTCCAGCATCCCCTTCGAGTGAGCGGGGCGGCCGCTGGCGGTCGTCCCCCCCGAGACCGCGACGCGGACGTTCGCCGCTTCGAGCACGCGGACGGCGGCCTTCCCCGCCTCGGGGTTGTTGTAGTTGGTGTACGTGTCGGGGAACAGGACGACCTTCCGCTCGGCCGTCGCCTCGGAGACGCGCGCCCCACGCCCGTCGAACCAGTCGACGAGCGTCTCGCGGTGGAACTCGGGGAGCGAACGCTCGCGAGCGATGCCGAGCGCCTTCTCGACGAGCACCCGCGAACCGGGAAGTGCGCTCGCCCAGTTCGACAGCGGCGCGGTCGCGCTCCCCAGCGCGGAGAGGCGGTCGACGTTCGCGAACACCTTCGTGCGGAGGCTCGCGCCGTGGCGCTTCTGGAACTCGTGTTCGACCTCGACTTTCATCTTCGCCAGGTCGACCTCGCTCGGACAGTCTCTCGCGCAGCCCTTGCAGCCGACGCAGAGATCGAGCACCTCGTGCATGAACGCCGCGTCGAGGTGCTCCTCGTCGGGAAGGTCGCCGCTCATCGCCTGCCGAAGCATGTTCGCCCGGCCACGCGTCGAGGTGATCTCCTCGCGCGAGGCGCGGTACGTCGGGCACATCACCCCACCGGTGCCCTCCTGGCTCGTGCGACAGCCGCCGCACCCGTGACACAGTTCGACCATGCCCTGAAAGCCGTTCTCGTTCTCCCAGTTCAGCGAGGGTTCGAAGCCGGCGTCGAACTCGTACTCGGGGCCGAACCGGAGGTTCTCGCTCATGTCGAAGTCGCCGCAGACCGAGCCGGGATTGAGCAGCCAGTCGGGATCGAACGCCGTCTTCAGGTCGCGGAAGACGTGCCAGAGGTGATCGCCGTAGAGCTTGCGGTTCCACTGGGTGCGCGCGCGGCCGTCGCCGTGCTCGCCCGAGACGCTGCCGCCGTACTTCACGGCGAGATCGGTCGCGGCGTCGGAGATCGACACCATCGTCTCGACGCCCGCGGCGGTCTTTGTGTTGACGAGCGGGCGGACGTGCATACAGCCCGGGCCGGCGTGGGCGTAAAAGCTGCCGAACGTGTCGTGCTCCTCGAAGACGCGGAGGAAGTCCGCCGTGTACTCGGGGAGGTGCTCGGGGGGGATCGCGACGTCCTCGATGAACGCGATGTGTTTCTCGTCGCCCGTCCGCGAGAGCAGGATGGGCGTCGACGCCTTACGCATCTTCCAGAAGTTCTTCTGCTGGTCGGGATCGTACGCCTCCAGACCGTCGAACGCGACGTCGCCGACGCGGTCGTCGAGGAGCGCCTCGACCTTCTCGCGTCGCTCCGCGTCGCTGTCGGCGTAAAACTCGATCAGGAGGAACGTGTCCGTCTCGTCGGGCAGGACGCCGACGACGTCTTTGAACTCGTCGAGTTCCCGCGCAAGGTCGAGCAGCACGCCGTCGAGAACCTCGACGGCGGCGGGATCGTGTTCGAGGATGGCCCCGACGTCCTCCATCGCCTCCAACAGGCTGTGGTAGGTGAGCAGGCCGATCGACTTCGCTGCCGGAATCGGCTCCAGCGAGACTTCGGCCTCCGTGACGATCGCGAGGGTGCCTTCGCTCCCGACGAGGAGGCGCGCGAGGTTCACTGTTCCGTCGCGCGCCTCGTCGATCAGCACGTCGAGGTTGTACCCGGAGACGTTTCGCTTCAGGCTCGGATACCGCTCGTCGACGACCTCGGTCTCCTCGTCGATGATCCGCACGACCTCGTCGTAGATCCGCCCCTCGAGATCGCCGTTGGGGGTCGCACGCTCGCGGAGTTCGTCGAGGTCGATCTCGCCGAAGGTAACGATGCTCCCGTCGGCGAGAACCGCCTCGACCTCCTCGACGTACGCGTCGGTCTTTCCGTACAACAGCGAGTGCGCGCCGGTCGTGTTGTTGCCGATCGCCCCGCCGAGCGCGCTCCGATCCGCGGTCGAGGGGTCCGGCGCGAACTTCAGTCCGTGGGGGGCGAGCCGCCGATCGAGTTCGCCGAGCGTGATCCCCGACTGCGCCCGCGCCCTGCGGGCGTCCGGATCGACGTCCACCACCCCGTCCATGTAGCGGGTGAAGTCGAGAACAACGGCCTCGTTGACCGCCTGTCCCGCGAGGCTCGTTCCGCCGCCGCGCGGCAGCACGGGGATCTTTCGCTCCGCGCAGTACGCCGCGACTGCTGCGACATCGTCGGTCCCCGCGGGGTAGACGACGCCGACGGGCGTCACCTCGTAGGCGCTCGCGTCGGTCGCGTACAATTGCCTTGAATACTCGTCGAAGCGAACCTCGCCGTCGACGCGCGCGGCTAGATCCGCCACGAGATCGGGGCGCTCGACCGCTCCATTTCGGTAGTCGTACTTCGCCCGGCCGTCTGTTGCCGGATTGCCGTTCGCCGATTGATTGCGTGAATCCATACTCATCAACTGAATGCTGTGGGGCCCATGGCCTTCCCTCCGAAATTGGATCGGAGCGGCGGTGTGTCGGTCACGAGTCCTCACCGCCTCCCTCGACCGTCCGTCGGCCCAGCCGACGGGCCGTGCAGAACGACGGGCGGTTCCGACCGGTCGTAGCCGATAACGGGCTCAGATCGTACGATGTGCGTTTCCCTTCGTTACCCATAATTGTTTCGTCGGTCGTCGGCGGATCGGTTGACGCAGCCGCGACAGCGCGGTCGGTGGACGAGACACGTTCATTCACGGTCGGGAATCGCGCCTTCCTCACGAAGTGCCGCCAGATCGTCGTCGTCGTAGCCGACGTCCCGGAGGATGGACTCAGTGTCCTCGCCGAGCAGCGGCGGTGCCTCCTCGAATCCGTTTGCCGCGTTCGAAAAGTTCAGTGGGTGCTCGATGACCGGAATTTCGCCTACGGCGGGATGATCGAGCGTTCGGACGACGTCGCGTGCGTCGACCTGTTCGTTGTCGAGGGCTTCGCCCACCTCGAAGACGGGTCCAACCGGCAGGCCCTTTTCTGTGGCGAGCAGGTTGACCCACTCGTCGGTCGACCGTTCGCGGAGCGTCGCCGAGAGTTCTGCTTCGAGTTCGTCCATATGCTCGACGCGGTCGGGGTTCGAGGCGAACCGCTCGTCCTCGAGGAGGTCCGACCGACCGATCCCTTCGCAGAACTCCACCCACAACTTCTGATTCCCGCAGCCGACGTTCAAGTACCCGTCTGCGGTGGGATAGCTCTGATATGGCGCGAGCACCGGATCCTTCGTCCCCATTCGCTCCGGCGGTTCGCCGGCGAACGACTTCGCCGCCTGCTTAGTTAGCCACGGCAGCGCCGCGTCGAGCATGCCGAGTTCGACGCGGTCGCCCTCGCCCGTCCGCTCACGGCGGTATAGCGCGCTGACGATGCCGAACGCCGCCCACATCGCCGTGATCAAGTCTGTCTGTGGCAGGCCGACCTTCACAGGATCGCCGTCTTCCGGGCCTGTCACGCTCATGATCCCACTTGTCCCCTGTACCAGTAAATCGTACCCCGGCCGCTCGCGCCACGGACCGGAGTCGCCGAATGCCGAGATCGAACAGTAGACCACGGCGTCGTTGACCGCGCACACGTCGTCGTAACCGACGCCCAACCGCTCTGCGGTTCCGGGTCTGAAGTTTTCAACGACCACATCTGCCTCTTCGATTAGATCGTACAGCGCGGCGAGCCCAGATTCGGACTTGAGATCGAGTTCAACGCTTTTTTTGTCGTAGTTGACGGTCCAGAAGTACGGCGACTCGCCGTGTTGGGACGCCGACCGTCCCGGCCCGTCGTACCCGTCCGTCGAGACGAACGGCGGCCCCGAGTGGCGGCTATCGTCGCCTGCGACGGGCCGTTCTACTTTGATCACCTCCGCGCCGAGATTGGCGATCATTAAAGTGGCGAATCCTCCAGTGACGAACGTCGAAAGATCGACGACAGTGATTCCGTCCAGTATACTTGTGGACGCTGCGCTGTCTCTACCCATGCTACATGATTACAATGTTTTGCTCTTAAACGTTCCCGTCGGGGTGATTCTCGGGCGATCGATCGTCGCAACCGATGCGGACGAAACTGCGGGGTAAACTACCCTACCCTACTTCGCTCACCCCATACGGGGTTCGCTCGTTGAGGGGAGGGCTTTGATGTGGACTCCCGGCAATCAGTCACCGGCAATTGGCTGGTGACTCTTGCCGGTCACCGTCCCACCATGTATACGCACGTCTACTGGTGCGTCTCCGCTCCCCGACGTGGGCGAGGAACGGAGTCTGTGTGTCCGCTTTCGGGCGTAGCGTAGCCCGATATTCTTCGCTGCGTTGTAGTCCGCGTTGACCTCGTAGCCGCACTTCTGGCAATGGAACTGTTCGCCGTCACGGTTCGCTTCGTGCGTGAACCCACAGTCCGTTCGAGAACAGCGTTGGGACGTGTGGTTCGGCGCAACCTGCTTCGCCGTGACGCCGCGCTCCGGTGCCTTATACTCGACGTACTCGAACAACCGGCGGAACGCCCACACGTGGTGCCACTTCGCGTGTGGAAGCCGCTCGCGGATGTCCGTTAAGTCCTCGAACACGATTACGTCGCACCCGTTCTCAACGGCTTTCGTGACGATCTCGTTGGCAACAGTGTGGATGTACTGCTTTCGCCACGCTTCTTCGCGATTGCCGAGACGAAGGAGCGCGTTGTGCGCGGCTTGCGTCCCGCGCTGTTGCATCTCGCCACGTCGCTTCTCAAACTCGCGGCACCAGTGGTCGTATTCGTCGCCTTGCCAGAACGTGCCGGTCGAAGCGACCGCGAGGCTGTTGACGCCGAGGTCGATACCGAGGACTGTTTGGTGCTCGGTATCTTCCGAAACCTCGGATTCGTCGCTATCGTACTTCCGCGTCGTGATATGGAAGTAGAACTCGTCGGTCGCCTTATCGTATTGCAGTGTGCTCGCCCGGAACTCGTAATCCTCCGAGAGAACGTACCGCTCGTATGGCGTCGGACTATCCGCTGGAAGCTTGAAGTCACACTCGACGCGCCCGTTGACGGTCGAAAGGGACACACGGTCGCGGTAGAAGGTCGCGCTCCGCTTATCGTAGATCATGCTCCATGACGTGAACTCCGGTTGACTCACGCGCTTGCCCTGTTTCCACCGTTCGACGCACCCTTTCGTTGCTTGCACGGCGCGTCGGATGGCCTCTTGAACGAGGTTCGCGGTGAGGTCGGTTTCCTCTCGGAGTTCCGTGTAGAGCGCGTCCCGTGCCGTCGTATTCGCGGTAACGCAGTTCGTGTAGTCGGTGTCGTCCCAACAGAACTCGGCGGCGCGGTTCGCACAGTGAAGGAACTGTCGAGCGGATTCGTGGAGGTCGTCGCGGCGCTCATCAGGAACGATGAGCTTGACCGGCGCGGTTCGACGCACCTCCATATTTCAGATTACTGCCCGACGGTACTTATACGTTTGAGAGTCGGGTAGCTACCGTCGTGCGGTTGCGTCGTCCTTCGTCGGTTTCCTCTCCGAGCTACTCGCTCGCTCCGCTCGCTCCGTGAGGTCGGAGGCACCACCTCGAAGTATGCTGATTCGCCAGTCGAATCCAGTTATTTCAACGGAAAAGGTCCAATGTGACGGAGCCAATCCGCCACGACGTGCAACTTACTCTAAGTCGGGACGCGAGAGCTCGGTCTCTTTGGCCGTGATGAACTCCAACAGCGACGGCGTCCCCTCTTCGGTCCGCTGGATCGCGCGTTCGAGGGCCGGCGCGATCTCGTCGGGTTCTTCGACCCGTTCACCGTACCCGCCGAGTGCCGCGCCCACGTCGGCGAAGTCGCCGCCGAAGGGCGTGTCGTACGACGCCATCTCGTAGTTGTTCAAGTGGATCGTGAGGATCGGGAGATCCTCCCTGACGGCGGTTTCGAAGTCCAGCCCGGTCATTCCGATGGCACCGTCGCCCATGATGTTGATGCACAGCTTATCCGGGTGGAGCAACTTCGCGCCCAGGGCGAGGCCGAGCCCGTAGCCGAGTTGCGTCGTCTTCCCCCAGCCGATGTACGAGAGCGGCTCCGTCGCCTCCCAAAAGGGCGCGAGGAAGTCGCGCGGATTGCCGGCGTCGGCCGTGATGATGGCGTCCTCGGCGTCGACGACCTCGGTCAACTCGCGGATGACGCGGTAGGGGTTGATCGGCGTCTCCTCGGAGGTGAGCTTCGGGTTCCACTCGTCGAGCCACTCTTCCTTCACCGACTCGATCTCCGCGGCGACCTCGTCGAAGCGACCGCGTTCGCCGTCGATGCGATCGTCGACGGCGTCGACCAGCGCTTCGAGCGTGAGCCGAGCGTCGCCGACGAGCGCGTACTCCGACTCGACGTCCTTGTCGATATCCGTCGCATCGAGCGTCGAGTGGACGATCGTCTTCCCATCAGGCACCGTGATGCCGTAGGCGGTCTGGGTGAAGCTACACCCGATACCGAAGATGACGTCGGCCTCGCGCAGGAAGTGGGCGAGTTGTCCGGGTTCGCTCTTGCTCCCCGCACCGAGTGAGAGCGGGTGGGTCTCCGGGAAGGCGCTTTTCCCGTTGAGGCTGGTCGCGACCGGCGCTTCCAGCGATTCCGCCAGTTCCAACAGGGCGTCCCAGCCTTTCGCGTAGTGGACGCCCTGACCGGCGTAGATCACCGGACGTTCGGCATCTAGGAGGACGCCCGCGACCTCCCGGACGGCCTCTGGGTCGGGACCGGATCGACTTGAGGAGGTGGGCGCGTAGTCGAGTCCGCTCGGTACGTCCTCCCAAAAGACGTCCTTGGGGACCTCGACCACCGCCGGGCGAGGCCGGCCATTGCGCGCCGCGCTAAACGCGCGACGCATCGTCTCCCCGACGGCGTCCGGGTCGGTGAGCTGCTCGCACGATTTGCTCACGTGCTGGTAGTTGAGCAGGGAGTTGAACTTCGGATCGACGTCCGTCTTCGCCCGATCGTACCCCGCGGGAATCGCGACCATCGGGGCTGATTCCCCGTACGCCTGTGCCACCCCACCGATGGAGTTCTCTGTTCCGGGGCCGTGCTGGCAGGCAAAGCCAACGATCTGGTCGCCGGACGTCAACCGTCCGATCGCATCGGCCATGTGGGCCGCTGTGCGTTCCTGTCTGGTGATGATCGTTCGAATGCCCACGTCTTCGGCAGCACCCGTATCGAAGAGCGGGTTACTCGGGAACCCGACGAGATATTCTACGCCCTCTTCTTTCAGAATGTTCGCGATTGCAGTATTGACGTCCATGTGAGTAGTCTATCCGATCCGATTGTCTAAATGCGTTCCTCAGAGTCAATATAAATTATTCTACTACCACCTATGTTGCCTCCTTTTGCGGGGAACTCACCAGGCGGTTACCCGTTCCGAAAGATTGAATTTCGCTCGATCCACACTCGGCGTGCATGGCCGGACGTCCCACCCTCGAACAGCTGTACGTGCACGAGTCGGTCGAGAACGTGATTCCGAAGCGGGCCTTCGTCGACGCGTTCTCGGACCTTTCGATCTCCGCGGAACTCGTCGGCGACGGCCACAGCTACGGAACCACCGACGCTGTAGTCACCTACATTCCACGTCCAGAGTTCTTGGACGCTGCGTGGGTCCACTGCGCGCGCGCCGGGTACGACGAATTCGACGCCGAGGCGTACGCCGCCGCAGAGGTTCCGCTGACGAATAGCTCTGGCATCCACGGCGCGACGGTCGGCGAGGTGGCGGTAGGCTGTATGCTCTCGTTCGCTCGGCTACTTCATGTCTACCGGGACCACCAGCGCGACCGCGAGTGGTTTACGCCCGAGTACGACCGCCCCTTCACCGTGGAGGGAGAGACGCTCTGTGTTGTCGGCCTTGGGACGATCGGACAGGGAATCGCACAGCGGGCCAATGCCCTCGGCATGGACGTCGTCGGCGTCCGCCGCTCGGACGACCCCATCCTCGGCGTCTCGAACATTTTCGATCCGAGCGACCTGCACGAGGCCATTACAGACGCACGGTTTGTCGCCATCGCGCTTCCGCACACGCCGGAGACCGACGGCCTTTTCGCGGACGCGGAGTTCGCCGCGATGCGCGACGACGCCTACCTAATCAACGTCGCTCGGGGGCCGATCGTCGACGAAGGAGCGCTCGCCGCGGCACTCCGTGAGGGCGAACTCGCTGGTGCAGGCCTCGACGTGTACGAGACGGAGCCTCTGCCGAGGGAGTCTCCGCTGTGGGACTTCGAGGAGGTCATCGTCATGCCCCACAAGGGCTCGGCGACGAACCGCTACCACCTCGACATCGCCGAGCTGGTGAAAGAGAACGTCTCCCGGTACCGATCCGGCGAGGATCTCAGAAATCGGGTCGCCTGAAGACAGGTGGAGGTCTCCGTTCGAGTGCCCCATTGGGTATTCCCCTTACAGTCTTAGCGCTCCGAACTGGCGGAGTCACGTACGCTCGCGGGGTCGAAAACGACCTCGTGGAGTCTCGTCCGTCTACTGCGCGTCGACGACAGCCACGCTCGCGAGGTTGACGATGTCCTTGACCTGGTCGCCGCGCTGGAGGACGTGCACCGGCTTGTCCATGCCGACGAGCATCGGGCCGATCGCTTCTGCGCCGCCGAGGCGCTGGAGGAGTTTATACACGATGTTACCCGATTCGAGGTTTGGAAAGATGAGTACATTCGCCGCCTCGTCGAGATCTGAAAACCCGTATGTTCCGTTCAGGATGTCCTCGACGACCGCGGTGTCAGCCTGCATCTCGCCGTCGACAGGGAAATCGACCGAGTCGTCGGCACGGAGTAGCTTGGCCGCCCGTCGGGGGACGCGAGTCGCCTTGTTGTCGACGCTGCCAAAGTTCGAATACGAAAGCAGGGCCGCGCGCGGTTCGACGTTGAACCGCCGCGCGAGTTTTCCGGTCTGCTGAGCGACCTCCGCGAGGACTTCCGCGGTTGGGTTCTGGTTGACCGTCGCATCGGCGATAAAGACAACGCGGGTGTCAAGTGTGAGCATGTAGACCCCTGCGACGACCGTCGCGTCCGGGGCCGTGCCGATGACTTGAAGAGGCGGTCGTAACGCCGACGGATAATGATGCGTGAGCCCTGTGAGGAGTGCGTCCGCGTCGCCCCGTTCGACCATGATGCTGCCGTAGTAGTTAGAGTCGCTGCTAACGAGTTCGCCCGCCTCTGTGCGGGTGATTCCCTTTCGACCACGGAGCTCGTATAGGCGGTCGGCGTACGCCTCGTGGTTGTCCTCGCGGTGGTCGACAATCTTCGGCGTGAACGCCAGTCCAAGGCTCTCAGCGGTAGCTTCGATCTTTTCTCGGTTCCCCAAGAGAATCGGCTCTGCGGTCCCCTCCTCCTGCAGCTGGTACGCTGCTCGGATCATCTTCTCGTCGGTCCCTTCCGCGAGGGCGACCCGCTTCGGATCCGTCTTCGCCTTGTTCAACACGACACGCATCATCTCGCGTGATTTTCCGAGGCGAGCCTCGAGTCGTTCGCGGTACTCATTGAGGTCGATCTCGACGCGAGCGGCACCGCTATCCATCGCTGCCTTCGCGATAGCGGGGGAGACCTCGAATAGCACGCGCGGGTCGACCGGCTTCGGGAGGATGTACTCTGGGCCGAACTGAATAGGACCGTCCCCGTAAGCTTCGATTACCGCATCCGGCACGTCCTGCTTCGCGAGGTCAGCGAGCGCTTCGGCGCTGGCGACTTTCATCGCTTCGTTGATCTCGGTCGCGCGAACGTCAAGCGCGCCGCGAAAGATGAATGGGAACCCGAGCACGTTGTTCACCTGATTCGGGTAATCCGAACGGCCAGTGGCCATGATAACCGTATCGTCACGGGCCTCCTTCGCTTTCTCGTAGGTGATCTCGGGGTCCGGGTTCGCCATCGCGAAGATGATCGGATTATCGGCCATCGATCGTATCATCCGCTCGCTGACGATACCCGCCGCGGAGAGGCCGATGAACACGTCCGCGCCCACCATCGCGTCCGCAAGGTCGCCCTCGGGGAGATCGCGAGCGAACTCACGTTTGTACTCGTTGAGATCGCCGGCCCTCGCCCGGGCGTCCGTGATGATCCCGGAGGAGTCACACATGGTGATTTGATCCGCCGGCACGCCGAGCGAGACATAGAACCGCGCCGTCGCGATCGCGGCCGCACCGGCTCCGGAGAACACGACATCGAGGTCTGCGAGATCCTTCTCGATGAGTTCGGCGGCGTTGAGCAGGCCGGCCCCCGATATGATGGCGGTCCCGTGTTGATCGTCGTGGAACACCGGGATCGACAGTCGGTCGCGAAGGCGCTCTTCGATCTCGAAACACTCCGGTGCCCTGATGTCCTCGAGGTTGATCCCGCCGAACGTCGGCTCCATCAGGCCGATCGCACGAACGAGTTCATCTGGGTCGTCCGTATCGAGTTCGAGATCGAAGACGTCGATGTCGGCGAAGCGCTTGAACAGCACACCCTTGCCCTCCATGACCGGCTTCGACGCTTGCGCGCCGATGTCGCCGAGGCCGAGAACCGCGCTTCCGTTCGAGACGACGCCGACGAGGTTCCCTTTCGCGGTGTACGAATACGCCGCCTCGGGATCGTCGGCGATTTCTTCGCACGGACGGGCGACCCCCGGTGAGTACGCGAGGGAGAGATCTCGCTGGGTATTCGTCGGCTTAGTCGTCCGGATTTCAATCTTGCCGGACGGACGCGCTCGGTGATAGTCGAGGGAGTCTTCCTCTAGTGACATGCTACCTCCGTCGGAAAGGGGGGAGTAAAAGCTATCGTCATAAGCGATTGCTGCGCTCGTGGTGATGGTCGAAGGGACCGATCGATCGGCGTGCCGGCGATATGCACCGTTGTCACCGCTCGATCGCACGCATTGCCGCCGACAGTACCGTTAAGACGCGGCTCGCGCGAACCATCCCATGGATCTGATCCACGTCAATCTCAACGTCGCAGACGTCGACCGCGCGCTGGAGTTCTACACCGAGGAGTTAGGGTTCGAAGAGACGTGGGGGTTCGACGCCCCGGACGGCGAGACGGTCCACCGGTACGTCGCCGCGGACAACGGTATTGAGATCCAACTGTCCGAGACGGAAGGCGAAACCTCCTTCGAGGAAGGCACCGCGTGGGACCACGTCGCGCTGCTCGTCGACGACGTGGATGCGGCGTTCAAGGCGATCGAGAACCACGGTGTCGTCAAGGAACCCGGCGATCAGCCGGAAGCTGGCGTTCGAACCGCCTTCATCCGCGACCCGGACGGACACAAGGTCGAACTCGTCGGGCCGCTCGAATAGAAGAAGAACGTTTTTCGGCGCTACAGTATCCCCGCGGCCTTGGCCTTCTCGACGATCTCCTGGGCCATCTTGTTCGTCGCCTCGTCGACCATCTGGCCGTCCACGGAGACGGCGCCCTTACCTTCATCCATCGCCTCGGCGTACGCGTCCACGATGCGCTGAGCGCGCTCTGCGGTCTCGGTGTCGGGGGCGAACACCTCGTTCGCGATCTCGATCTGGGCGGGGTGGATCGCCCACTTCCCGTCACAGCCGATCATGCTCGCGTTCTCGCACGACGCGCGGAAGCCCTCCGGATCGCCAATGTCAGCGTACGGTCCGTCGATGCAGGGGAGTCCGGCAGACTTCGCCGCGTGGTTGCACCGCGAGAGCGCGTAGTGCCAGTAGTGACCGGGATACTCGGGGAACTGGCCGATGTCGAGCCCGGGCGTCCCCATCGCTGCCGAGTAATCGCCCGGTCCGAAGATGATCGAGTCGAGTCGATCGCTCGCGTGTGCGATTTCGTCGACATTATTCATCCCGAGTCCATCCTCGATCTGCGGTTCGAGCCCCACCGAGCCGACTTCGAGTCCAGCGTTGACTTCGACCTGTTCGAGCAGGTTCTCGACGGTGTGAACGTCGCTCGGCGACTTGACCTTCGGAATAATGACGTCGTCGATAGACTCGCCCGCTGCGCTCACGACCTCGATCAGGTCGTCGTACCACCACTTCGTGTCGATACCGTTGATGCGGTAACTGAGGATCTTTCCGTCCCAGTCGTGGTCCCGGGCGGCGTCGATCAGCGGGTCGCGGGCGTCCGCCTTCTCGTTCGGGGCGACCGAGTCTTCGAGGTCGAGAAACACCTCGTCGGCGTCGCTCGCGGCGGCCTTGGCCATCATCTTCTCGTCGCTCGCTGGCGTCGCTAACTGCGTCCTGCGTAGTGTGACTGTTGTCATCGTTCTACACTCGCGGTGGTAAGGGAGATCCCATAAAGATTCCCCATGGTGACGGCGCACGTGGCGATCGTCACGTCCTTTGTTGACGATTCACACAACCTGAACGTGATTGAGTGGTACTCAGTTACGTAATTGAAGCAAATCGAGGTGATTTAATAACGAATATCCAGAGACGTCCCCCGCGACCCTCCGCAATTTTCGCTCACCCCCCGGCTATCCGGATACTCACCTAGATTCAGCCTGTCTGAACAGTCGATCAGGAAGGCGGCGCACCGTCGCGTTCATCACCGAACGATCGAACCGTCTGACGGGAATTCTCGACCAAATCGCTCCGTAACCGGCGTGTTATCGTCAGAAAATTATCAGACGGGTGGGAATCGTGCGCCGCGCGTTCACCTTGTCTGAACACGTGGTTCACCAGAGGAGCTAAGGTTTCAGCTTTCGAACGGGGGCCATGCAATCGGGCGCACCATCGGTACAAGCCACCGAAACGAGCTTCAGGATCATCGAAGCGCTAATGGCTCGCGAAGGGGCAGGGGTGACGGAGCTGTCACAACACCTGGAACTGCCGAAAAGCACCGTGTACAACCACCTGAAGACGCTCGAACGGAATGAGTATGTGACGAAACGGGAGGGCACGTACGACATCGGGCTTAGATTTCTCCAGTTGGGGGAATACGCGCGTAACCGAAGACGCGTAACGAAGATCGGCCCGCCGGAAATCGACAAGCTCGCAGAGCAGACCAACGAAATGGCGAACCTTCTCGTCGAAGAACACGGACGCGGCGTCTTCGTCTACAAATCGAAAGGACCGGACGCAGTCCACATGGACACCCACGAGGGGAAACGCGTCCACCTCCACACGACCGCGTTCGGGAAAGCGATAATGGCGTACCTGCCGGAAGAGCGCGTGGACGCAATCATCGACCGCCACGGCCTCCCGCGGGCCACACCGCACACCATCACCGACCGAGACGAACTGTTCGACGAACTCGAGGTGATCGAGAAACGCGGGTACGCGTTCGACCGCGAGGAACGACTCACCGGGCTCCAATGCGTCGCTGCGCCCGTCATGACGGACGACGCGATCGTCGCGGGAGTCAGCGTCTCGGGACCGAAAAGCCGCATGCAGGGCGAATGGTTCACCGACGAGCTTCCGTCACTCGTCAAAGGGACGGCCAACGTGATCGAAATCAACCTTACCTACAGCTGACCGTCTGACAGGCCTATTCTCGTAACGGTAAGAGACATTATTAGTTCCAGAAGCAACACCGAACATTCTTACTGATAGTTCGAACGTATTGTGGCAGGGTGACTATCTAGTACGGTAGTACGACAAGAGTAACGATATCGGAGAAGATGTTGACAACGATCACATACTGTCTTACTGTTGTCATACGTTCGGTGGTTACAGAAATTTGGAAAGATGACGATCCCGAAAAAGTACAATCTGTACTGTATACGTTCTCAATCGGCAGTGGTTGGATTGCCCCAACCAAAGTGAAATTCTCACGCCAATCACCGGATGACTCAACTGAAATAATTATTTTTGCCGATAAATCGTGAGGAACACCGGATCAAAAATCTCGTAGTCTGGAGGGGATCGCAACGGTGCGGTGCCGGTTTGTTCTCGAATTAGCGCGAAATCACGCGGCCTCTGCCCGTGTTCAGAACGTTCTGGGTACGTCTAATGAACGTAAATTTTCAGACTTCCAACGGAGATTGAGATTCGTTTTCGATACGGGATTGGTGCCAGTGAACTACTCCCACCTATCGCGCTCGGGGTTACCCACCCCTCGCTTCTTGAGGTGGGAGCTTCCTTGTTCACCGACGTGACGTGCAGATTCACCGGGAATCCACAGCGGTCGCAGTCTCCGAAGGCGTCGATTCGGCCTGTCCCGTGCCTACGTGTCCGCACTGCGCAGTGCGTGGGAGGCCTTGAGGGCTTCAATTCCTCCTACTATCACGCACACGTACCGCTTTCGTGAGAGAGTATATCACGCTATCGTACGTGTAAGACCACCAAAGACGGCGCTGTATCCCCCCCTACTCGCTCCCTTCGGCGCTCGGTGAGGATGGGGGCTTAGCGCCTGCAATTCAGCTAAACGATCGCGGACGGTCGTGGTAAGGGGCGTTCGCGAAGTCGCTGACGTCGAGTTCGCCTGCGACTTGACGGTACGGCTGAACCGGCCTTCGGTCGACATTCGAATGTCAAATTTCGAGATAAGATCGTTGGGAAGTGAGTCAGAACAAGTTACAAATAATTTGAATGAGCCTCCGAGATCTATTCACGGGAAGCCTCGCCGTTTACGGCGAGGAGCATGTCACAGTTCGGTTCCCCTAGCCACAGAGAGCGCGTCGGTGGGCCTCAGCCTCCGAGAGAGATCGATCGGCGCAATATATTTAATCGGGCTACACGAATCGTGTTGAGGACAGCCGGTGACAAACTGACAATAGAGAAAGTATTTGATTTCACAGCTAATCGAAGGGTACATCGGACGATTGAGGAATATTTTCCTCGTGATACTAGCGGTGAGCACGGGGGTTCTCGGCCCGGATTTCAGCCCCTATCTCGAACCGCTCATCACGCCACTAGTGATTTTTCTCGTCTACAGCTCGCTCCGCGGAGCACGTCTTGACGAGATCGAATTCACCTCCTACGCGTTTCTTGTTCTTCTGTCCGTCTTCGTCGCATACGTCGTAGTTCCCACGGGGGGAATACACGTCGCAGAAGCGTTTCTGACCGACGGTGCTGTCGTCGGATTCGCGATCGCGCTCTCGGTGCCGACGACCGCCGGAAGCGCAATTATCTGGACTCGTTTCTCGCGCGGGGACGTCCAACTCGCGACGACGATCTCTCTCGTTTCGCTTCTGGCCGCACCGATCGCGACGCCGATCATTCTCACCCACCTTATCGACACTCAGTCGGCCGTTTCGGCCGGGTCCGTTCTCGCGGACCTCGCATTGATCATCGTCGGCGGCGGGTTGCTCGCGCTCATGATCCCATCGAACGCCGTCTCCGTTCGAACCGTCGACGCCGGCGCGATGCTCGCCATTTTACTGTTGATTTACACGAGCGTCGCACGGATCGAATTCTTCGAAACGGTCGGACGGGCCGTCCTCGTGATTGTCGGCGTCTCCGTCCTTCTTCTCGGCTTCGGGCTGATTATGGAGATTACAAGGCTAAAACCCCGTCCTTCAGGGCGGGGATACAGCCGACAACTCCTACCCAATCCACCGTCGAGGGCAAGACAGGATATTCCACGTCCCCAGTCGTTACTTTTAAAATGATATTCATCATAAGTACTTATGAACACAATACGATGCTGGAGACGACCCGCACCTATCGAGCGAAAATCGTTAACCACCAACAGGTGAGCGACGACCTCGATGACTGCGGACGCTCAGCATCCAAACTGTGGAACGTCGCTCGCTACCACGCCCAACAAGAGTGGGAAGAAACCGGCGAGATTCCGTCCGAAGCCGACCTCAAGCGCGAATTAAAAGACCACGAACGCTACAGTGACCTGCATTCTCAGTCAAGTCAGCGCGTTCTTGAAGAACTCGCTGAAGCGTTCAACGGCTGGTTCAAAAAGCGCAAGAACGGCGACACCGACGCGAATCCTCCCGGCTACCGAAAGCGAGGCGACAACCATCCACGCTCCACCGTGACGTGGAAGCAGAACGGCATCAAACACGACGCGAAGCACAACCAACTCCGCCTGAGCAAGGGCTTCAACCTGAAGACCCACCGCTCGGACTTCATCCTCGCAGAGTACGAGACGCGACCGGACGTGACCGTGGAGAACATCCAGCAAGTCAGAGCCGTGTGGAACGGCGACCGCTGGGAACTCCACCTTGTCTGCAAGGTCGAAATCCCCGTTGAGGACGCACCCGGTAACAAGACGGCGGGTATCGACCTCGGTATCAAGAACTACCTCGCCATCGCCTACGAGGATGGGGACGCGGAGTTGTATCCGGGGAACGTGCTGAAACAGGACAAGCACTACTTCACGCGAGACGAGTACGACACCGAGGGCGAAAACGGCCCGTCACGCCGTGCGCTTCGCGCTCGGCAGAAACTCTCTCGGCGGAAAGACCACTTCCTGCACGCCCTCGCCAAGCACATCGTTGAACGGTGCATCGACCACGAGGTCGGTCGCATCGCCATCGGGGACTTGAGCCAGATTCGAGAAGACGAGAACGGCGACTCGCGGAACTGGGGTAAGCGCGGGAACAAGAAACTCCACGGGTGGGAATTTGACCGCTTCACCACGTTGCTCGAATACAAGGCCGAAGAACACGGCATCCTCGTAGACCGAAAGAGTGAGCGAGAGACGTCAAAGACGTGTTCGTGTTGTGGACGGAAGCGTGACGCGAATCGTGTGGAGCGTGGCTTGTACGTCTGCGAATCGTGCGGAACGACGATGAATGCAGACGTGAACGGTGCGGTAAACATTCGCAGAAAGATAACTCAGAATCCCCCAACGAGGGATATGAGTAACGGTCGTTTGGCACGGCCAGTAGCCTACCTGTTCAATCAAACCTCGGGGCGTTTCGCACCGAGCGAACAGGTGGGTTGCGAACCTTAATATCCCAACGCTCGGGAATCCTCGCCCTTCAGGGCGGAGAGGATGTCAACGCCGATGTCGCCACTTGACGTCTTCCCGCCGGTGTAGGGGTCAGCTTTACCGGGCGCTCGCCTCACTCGTCCGAAAGGAGTGCGTCGGCGAGCGCCCCGGCGTCGTCGACGACAATGTCGGGGCGGTGCGGCCACCCGCCGTAGGGATTTCCGTGACGGTTCAGGAACGCCCCGCGCATCCCGACCGCCTTCGCCCCGACGAGATCGAACGTGTGGGCGGTCACGAATACGACCTCGTGCGGGGCGACGTCGAATTGCTCGCAGCAGAGATCGTACGACGCGCGATGAGGCTTGTACGCGCCCGCGTCCGCCACGGAGACGATTCCGTCAAGATCCGTCTCGAAGTTCGAACGGACCGCGGCGAGCATGTCCGGGTCGCCGTTCGACAGCCCGACGAGCGTGTACGTTTCGCCGAGACGCGCCAGCGAAGCATCCACGTCCTCGTACGGTTCCAACTCTTTCCACGTTCGGATGACGGCGCGCACTTCCACGTCCGGAACGTCGAGGCCGAGCTGTTCGAGCCGATACGTGAGCGCGCGCCTGCTTATCTCCTTGAACGGCGTGTGTGGTCCCGGGATCAGCGAGTCGACGAGCGAGTCGCGGAAATGCATCGCCAGGTACCGCCGAAGGAGAATCTCTGGCTCGTAGTCGCTCGCGTGTGAGTCGAGGAGAGTTCGAAGTGCTGGCACGAGCGTCGCTTCGCGGTCTAAGAGCGTATCCCACAGATCGAACGCCAGTACCTTTGCTTCCTCGCGGATCGTTTGTTCGGCAATCGGTGTCATACGTCACGGTTCGGCGGAGATCACGTAAAGGTACGCGAACGCAGAAGCGCGTGGTCGACTGGGCGGTCGCCGACCGCCGCCGCGCCATTCGTTTATTCAACCCATCATTGATCGTAGAAAACTAATTTATTCGGCCAAAAAATAAGGTACGGTGGCTCAAACAGTCACATCATGACCGACGAGCGCGAGGAGCTACTCCGGCAGCTGAACGAGAAACAGGCGGTCCACGGCGTGGATCCCGAGACAAGGGCGCTCATCGGTCTTCTGAGCGCGACGGTACTCACGCTCGGCGAGGAGATCGACGACCTTCGCCAACGGATCGAGAAGCTCGAAAGCACCGACGAAGAACAGCGGAAACGAGCGTGGTATTCGGAGCGGTGACGGCCGGCGTCGACGCGGGCGACGACGTCCTTGCCAAAGTCGAAGGGTCCGGCGGATCAGTACCCCGCCCCGAGCGACCAGTTCGCGACGAGGAGACACAGAACGAACGCCAACAGCGCGATCAGCACGCCGAACGAGACGGCCCACCCGAAGAGATCGGCAAACAGTCCGACCGCGATGGAGCCCGCCGAGGCGACGATCATGTACACCGTCCGGACGAGTCCGAACCCGACGCCGCGTTCGGCCTCGGAGAGGTGATCCATGAACCGCGGCATCACCGCCGCCCCCCAGCCCATGCTGAGACCGAGGAGCAGGACACCGATCCCGACAGCGGGGAGTCCCGGACAGGCGACGAGGAGCGCGAGGCCGACGACGCCGGCGACCATGCACAGTGCGATCGCGAAGTCGCGGCCGTACCGATCCGAGACCGACCCGACGCCCACCTGTAAGACGCCCTGGACCACGAAGTACGCCGCGAACAGCGCCCCGGCGAGCGTCGAGGAGTAGCCGCGGTGCTGAACGAAGAACGTCGGCAGGAACGAGGCGATCCCCTGCCACGTAAAGTCGGTGACGATCGCGATGACGCAGGTGAAGACGATCGCCGGTCGGGACAGCAACTCGGCGATCGGCCGCAGCCTGAATCGGTCGCGCATCGGCCGGTTGGGACGGCGCGGCTCGGTCGGGCGCACGCCCCACAGAAACGCGACGAAGATCGGGAGCGCGACGACGACGGCGATTGCGACGGCCGGTCGCCAGCCGTACCGGACGCCGATCCAGGAGACGGCGACGGGCGTGAACAGGCCGGCGGCCGGCGCGCCCGCGTTGTGGAACCCGATCGCGGTCCCGAGGTCCTCGTACGTGCGGGCGAGCAGCGCAGTCGCCACGCTGTAGTGGAGACCCGCGGCGACGCCGAGCAGGACGGTCCCGACGAGGAAGACGGCGAACTCGGGCGCAACCGCGACCGCGAGACACGTACACCCCGTTCCGCCGACCGACGCGAGGATGACGCAGCGTTCGCCGTACCGGTCGGCGAGGACGCCGCTCGGAAACTGAACGATCGCGTACGCGAGCCACATCCCGGACAGCGCGGTCCCGATCAGTGCGTTTGAAACGTCGAACTCGCTCGTGATCGCCGGGACGACCGGGCTGATCGCCAGCCGCGCGACCATCGTGACAAAAAACGCGAGCGTACAGAGAGCGAGGACCGTGTCGCGGTATCGCCAGTTCATCGAATACGTGCTCGATTGTCGAAGGACGAAGAACGTAGCTCTTCTGATGATCGGCTCGCCGTCTATCGATACGGCGAACTCACCCTTCCGAGTCGCCCTGTTCGCAAAAGGGGGTGTGTCAAAGTTGTGGGTTGGCCCAGTCGTGTGCCTGAGTGCACCCGAGAGGGGGTATTCCGCGGGGAGGTAAAAATCCTCCGAGACGCGACGGTACCGCCGCGGAGCGAGCGGAGGCTCGTCGACGCCTAATCGCGTTGAATGCGAGCTAGCCCATTATTTTGCCATCTACAATAAGAAAGAATTATGTCGATCACCCCGAATTACCGTATTGGGGTGACGATGCGGTGTGTCGAAGCGCGAGTCCTTTCCAAGGTCGGGGTCCGGAGGACGATAGACACGCGTCCGCAGAAGGGCGAGGGACGCGCACGAAGCGCGCTGGGCACGGAATCTGAATCACCCGTGTCATACGGATAGTTCGTGCCGTACGGATGGTTCGTATCATACGGATAAGTCAGATGAGACGTATTATCGGTGATGTTCGAATTATTGGGTACGCGTCTATCGGCGCATTCGTTCCAGCGCGTCTTCGTCGAGGCTGCACCAACGGCCGTGTTCGTCGGTGGTGACCGGAACGTCTCGTCCGTAGAGCCAGCCGGCGTCGTGCCATGAGTCGAGTCCGAAGGCGTCAAGGAGGGCGTCGAGCAGCGGATCACCGACGTCGTCGCGCCAGAGCCGATTGTCCAAGAGCAGTTCGACGCGAGGGCCGAACGCGGTCTCTCGGACGCGAACGCCTCGAACGCGTGCGACGGGCGTCTCATTCGCAGCGGACGTCCCTGGCGCTCCCTGCGCCGCCTGCGGAGTCGTGTCGCTCGAACGGTCACTCACAGTCGGGTCGTCTCGACGTTTCATTTTGGGCATGTCTATTTTTCGGTTTCGAAATCGACGATACGGACGGCCCCGAGAGCGTCCAGGAGTTGGAATTCGACGTGTTTCGGCTCGGATCCCCGTCCACCGCTTGGACGCAGCCGATGCGCGGATCGGTGACGTTCGTCGCGGGGATCACCGTGACCAAGCCAATACGTTATAGTACGTACAATATCGTACAACTACGTGAACGATGTTCGACCAGATCACTGCCGAGCAACTGGCCGAAAAGCGGGACGCGGGCGAATCGTACGCGCTCCTCGACACGCGAACGGAGGAGAGTTATGAGGCTTGGCGCATCCCGGGCGCAGAGAGCATTCCGTTCGGTCCGACGGAGACGCTTGACGACGAGGGGAAGAAACGACTCGACGAACTGATCGACAGCCGACCAGTCATCACCATCTGCGGGAAGGGCATTACCTCGACGAACCTCGCGGCGGAACTCGACGCAAACGGCTACGAGGATGTGACGGTCGTGAAGGGAGGGATGCGCGACTGGAACGACGTCTACGAGCGGGTTCCGATCGACGTCGGGGACGACCTTGTGGTCGTCCAGTTTCAGCGCCGCGCGAAGGGCTGTCTGAGTTATTTGGTGGGATCACGTGAGGCCGGCGAGGCGATCGTCGTCGATCCGACCCGACATACGGACCAGTACGTCGTGACCGCGGCGGAGCTGGGCCTGCGAATCACGCGCGTCGTCGACACGCACGTCCACGCTGACCACGTCTCCGGCGGACGGGAGTTGGCGGAGCGCCTCGGCGTCCCCTACCACCTGGGCGCGCACGCCCGAGATCGGGGCGTCGCGATGGAATTCGATCCGGTCGAGGACGGCAACGTGCTATCGGTCGGGGACGTCGAGCTGACGGCGTTGCACACCCCCGGACACACATCCGAACTCACGAGCTACCGGATCGGCGACGAGGCGATCCTCACGGCCGACGCGCTCTTCGTCGACTCGATCGGCCGAACCGAACTCGAGTTTGACGAGGATGACGCGGCGACAGGCGCGGAGATGGCCTACGAGACGCTCCACGGGACGCTCGCGGAGCAGCACGCCGACCTGCTGGTCCTTCCGGGTCATGTCACGGTCGAGAACGACGGCCACTACCGGAACGGTTCGCCCGGCGAACCCGTCGCCGCGGCTCTCGGCGAGGTCCGCGAACGGCTGGACGTGCTCGATCTGGACGAGAAGGCGTTCGTCGAACAGATGGTCGAGAGCGTCCCCGACAAACCGGCCAACTACGAGACGATCATCGGAATCAACCGCGGGAGAGAGCGCGTCGACGACCCGGTGGCTCTCGCCGACCTCGAAACCGGTGCGAACAACTGCGCGGCGTGATCTGAGCCGCGGCGGGTCGCCACTCGCCGTCCGGTTTCGGCGGGAGTCCACCAGCAGAATGGCGCTGTGTCCCCACGATCATCGACGATCTGTCGACGTGCAAGAGTAGGAAATATTCACCTATATCTACGACGCACCGTTCGAATAACGATTTCCCGTCGGTTCTGTTCGCGAACGTCGATTCGGCCCGTCCGACGGGTGACGGCGGGGTTGTGTACGATCTATGCAAGGCCTTATGGTTGTCGCCCGCTTATAGCGAGCAAATGGCTGACTCGATGGCGGAATACCTACAGAAGGACATGGAGTGCGAGGGACTCCTCGAGTGTATCCACGGGCTAAAGGATCTGGATCGGCAGTGCTTCGAGGTGCTGACCGAGAGCACAGAGCCGCTGACAATCGACGAGGTGGCTGCGGCGGTCGACCGCGAGCGCTCGACGGCGTATCGGTCGGTCCAGCGGCTACTACAGGCCGGTTTTATCCAGAAAGACCAGGTGAACTATGAGCAGGGCGGGTACTACCACGTCTATCGCCCGACCGATCCAGACGAGCTCGCGGACGACATGCAGCGCATGCTCAACGACTGGTACGCGAAGATGGGACAGCTCATCCAGGAGTTCCGCGGCAAGTACGAGACCCGATCGGAGCAACCGGCGCCCGTCAAAAACTGAGAGTTTCCCGTCGTAGATTCCGGCAAAATACGCGGACCAAAATGATCCAATCGCGCGGAGGTTCGCCCACAACGGTATTATGAATCGCTCTATAAGAGAGGGGTGAATGGCCACTATCGCGGTCGTACATCCAAATCTCATGATACGTGGCGGTGCCGAGTCGGTCTGTATGCACGCACTTGAAGCGCTCCAGTCGGAGCACGATCTCACGCTGTTCACGTTCGAGCGTCCCGACATCGACGAGCTGAACGAGTACTTTCGGACGGACGTCGTCGACGTTCAGGTCCAGGTCGCCGGTTCCATCGGGCCGAAACTGCGGGAACGCGCCGGTCATCGGTTTTTGAAACTGCAGGCTGCGCTGCTCGGCCGATACATCCGTCGTCACGAGGACGGATTCGACCTGATACTGAGCACGAAAAACGAGTTCTCCTTCGAGACGCCGTCGGTGCAATACATCCACAGCCCACAGTTCGCGAAGGCCGATCCGGGGCTCGACAAGGTTGACCCGATAAATCAGGCGTATGACGCCGTCTGCCGGGCTCTCGCCGGAGTCGACGCCTCGCGCATCGAGGACGCCGTGCTGCTCGCAAACTCGGACTGGACAGCGGGCGTTGTCGCGGACGCGTACGGTGCGAGCGCGGAGACCGTGTATCCGCCGGTGAACACCTCGCAGTTCCCCCGGCGCGCGTGGGAGGATCGCGAACCGGGCTTTCTGACGATCGGTCGAATCGGGCCAAGCAAGCGCATCCTCCAGAACGTCGAGGTCGTCGCCACGCTCCGCGAGCGCGGACACGACGTGCACCTGCACGTGATCGGTCCGACGACCGACGGCGAGTACTGCGACCGGGTCAGAGAGCGGGCGGCTGAGCTCGAATTCGTCCACGTCGAGGGCGCCGTTGAGTACGACAGATTGCTCGATTTGATCGCGAGTCATCGGTACGGTCTCCACGGTCGACCCTACGAGCACTTCGGGATCGCAGTCGCGGAGCTACTCGCCGGCGGGACCATCCCCTTCGCGCCGAACAGCGGAGGCCAGCGCGAGATCCTGGCTGAGGATCCACGGCTCCTCTACGATTCCCCGAAGGAGGCGGTGACGAAGATCGATCGCATCCTCTCAGACGACGCGCTCCAGCGGGAGATCAGGGAGAGCTTTCGAACGGACGACCTGCCGTTCGACCGGGAGGCGTTCGAGGAGAACGTTCGAACCGTCGTGGAGCGAGCAAGCGCATGAGGGTCGGCATTAACGCGCGGGCGTTATCGAAGCCCAATCCGGCGGGCGTGAGCCGATACACGCGAAAGCTCGTCGACGCGCTCGCGAGGGAGGAGCGCGGATCGGACGCGACGTTCGTCCTGTTCGGCGTCGACGCTGTCCCGGAAGGGTTGGCCGCCCACGACAACGTCGAAAGCACCGGGGTTCCCGTGCCCGCCCACAGCGGGCTGCGGGCGCACCGATGGGAACAGCTGGAACTCCCGCGCGCAATCGGCCGCGTCGACGTCGACGTGTTTCACACCCCTGCCGGACAGCCCCCGGTGTTGGCTCGCGTCCCCCTCGTGACGACGATCCACGACATCTCGCCCGTGGTCCACCCCGAGTGGTTCTCCCGGAGCTACGCCGCGCTCTACCGCGTTTTGACGCCGCTCGCGGTCCGCGCGTCGGATCGGATCGTCACCGTCTCGGCGTTCGCGCGCGACGAGATCGTCGACCGGTACCCCCGCGCCGCGGGCAAGACGGTCGCCGTCCACAACGGGCTGACGCCGCCTTCGCCTGACGGGCCCACCGTGGACGGCGTGCGATCGGGCGAGTTCCTCCTGTCAGTCGGATCGATGAATCCGCGGAAGAACCTCCGACGACTCGTCGAGGCGTACGGCCGGTACCGCGAGCACGCCGCCGACCCGGCATCGCTCGCGCTCGTCGGGCCGACCAAGAGCGTCTTCGCCGACGCGTCGATCGAGCCAGGCGAGGGCGTCGAGACGCTCGGGTTCGTCTCAGACGAGGAACTGGGGTGGCTGTACCACAACGCGGCCGCGTTCGTCTTTCCGTCGCTCTACGAGGGGTTCGGACTGCCGATCCTGGAGGCGATGAGCGCGGGCACGCCGGTCGTCACTGCCGACCGGGGGGCCATGGCGGAGGTCGCGGGCGACGCCGCGTGCCTTGTCGATCCCACCGATTCGGACGCGATCGCCGACGGTATCGAGCGGACGCTCTGCGACGCCGACGCGCGCGAACGGCTCGCGCGGCGGGGCCGCGAGCGGGCGGCGGTGTTCACGTGGGAGCGTGCGGCGAGGCGGACGGCAGAGGCGTACAGGAGTGTCGCGCGCGAGTCGTCGCGGTGAGCCGGATGGGAGGATCTCAAGCTCAGATGAAGAGTAAGCCAACCCCGCCGACGACTGCGAGGCCGCCGAGGCCGACGCAGACGCCCCAAAAGGGGACGCGGCGGACGAGCCGCATCAGCGCGTCGATCGTGACGTAGCCGACGACGGTCGCAGTGGCGAGGGCGGCGACGGCCGCCTGCAGCGAGAGGTCCGGGAGGCCGCCTGAGTCAAGGACGGCGACGACGCCGCCGCCAATCGCCGCCGGGATCGAGAGGAGAAACGAGAGGCGGAACGAGTCCGGGCCGTCGTGACCGCGGAGCAACAGCGCGCTCGCAGTCGTCCCCGACCGGGAGACGCCGGGGAGGATGGCAAGTCCCTGCAACGCGCCGACGACGACGGCGTCGACGAGGTCGGGCCGGTCGCGGCCGCCCAGCGCGAGCGACCCGGCGAACCGCTGGAGGAGCCCGGTCGCGACGAGGAGCAGGCCGATCAGCGCGACGAATGCGCCGCCGGTCAGCTCCGAGACGAGCTGGCCGAGGAGGACGTACGCCGGGATGCCGACGACGCCAGTCGCGACCGTCGCGACGAGGAGAAACGAGAGCGTCGACGACTCCTCCTCGAACGCCCGCTCCGGCCGCCACGAGGGGACGGTGCGAAAGACGGAGAGCAGTTCGTCGCGATAGTACGCGGTCGCAGAGAGCGCCGTGCCGAGGTGCAAAAAGAGCGCATACGCGACGGCCGCCCCCGGGCTCGATCCTATGGCCGTTAGTGCGATGGCGAGATTCCCCTCGCTGGAGACGGGGAGCCACTCGAAGATTCCCTGCAGGACGCCCGCGACGAGGGCGACGATGAGGTCGCGATCCATACCTACCATGGGAAATCGCTCGTATAAAGTCGATTCGACTGACAGTGCACCGATGGAGAGGAACGCAGAATCCGCCGAACCGGAACGTGCGGACAGCTCCGGTCCGGTTTTCGGACCCTGTTCGCGCGAGTCATTAGAATTCCGTCAATACACGTGACGGAGAATAGTAACGTGGCCGGGACGTTTATGATTCGGGATTTCAGAACATCACCCGAGAACGGATGAAACGATTCCTCGACATCTTTGCCGTCGTTCCGCTTGCAGCAGCGGTTCTCATGGACGCGGATTTCGAGGCGGAGTGGCTTACGGTGAGCAATCTGCTCTATTTGCTCTTGCTCTTCGCCGCGATCGGGTTCGTGTGGCACGCATATCGGGGCGACGCGCTCGATCTGGCGTTCGTTTCGACGCTGCTCGTCCCGTATGTATTGTCCTGCCTGCTGCTCATCGGCCTAATACTCACGTTGAACGAGTCGGGATTCCCTGAGCCAGGGCGGGCGCTGAAGTTCGGCATCGTCTACCTCCTATCGCTGTTCGTGGTAGCTGCGAACGCGGAGCCGATTGAGTCGCTCAAGCGAACCGTCGGCTACGTCCTCGCCTTCGCGATCGTGCTCGGAGCATTCTTTACGCATCTGCCGGAGATCGCTGTCGGCAGTGGGCTTGTTGGCTTCGCGGTCCGCTCAGGCCTCCTGATGGGCCTTTGTATGTTCATCTTCCCGCGGTATGTCTCTCGCGATGCCTTCCTCTGGACGGTCGGCGTGATCTCGGCCGTCGTCATTGCGATCAGTCTGCCCGTGTACGTTCTCGGAGAGTACACGCTGTTTGGGCTGTCGTTCGAGCTGTGGGGGACGAGAAAGATGCTGCCGCTCGTCGGCGTCAAGTTCCAATTACTCGAATCAATGTTCGGCAACCCCAACACTATGGGCGGACTGGCGTTCGCGGGGACGGTCGGCGCGGCGATGGCGGCGCACCGATCCTACATCAATGGGTCGATCCCAGGCGTCTGGCTCCTCCCCGCGGGGTTGTTCTTCCTCAACGGTTTCGGTCTGTACTTGTCGTACAGCCGGGCGGCGTGGCTTGCGGCTACCGTCACGTTGTCTCTGTACGGCTTCTACGTCCTGTTCGGCCGGAATACCGTCCCGATCGGCTTCACGGCGATCGTGGGAGGAGTTGTTCTACTCTTCGCCGCGATGTTCCTATCAATCGTGGAGATCAGCACCAGCGGCCGGTTTACCCTCTGGGGTGCGGGTTTCCGCGCGATTGTCGACAACCCGTCGCTCTTCGGAGCGGGGATAATCGATCCGGCGGAGCCACTCGAGCCGTACTTACAGGGACGCTACAGCGGCTTCAGTCCGCACAACTCGTACGTCTCGATCTTCCTCCGGGCGGGGCTACTCGGCGGGCTCGCGTACCTCGTTCTCACAGTTGGGAGCGTCCTCTACGGTGCGTACATTAAGAGCGAGGTCGACGTCTCAATGCTCGCATTCGCGACTGGCTTCGGGATCCACCACATGTTCGAAGCGTATACCTTGTACCAGTACGAATTTGCCGCCGTCTGTGGGGCGATCGTCTTCGGATACCTCGTTCTCGACGGATCGCCGCCGCTCGACGAGGTGCCAACCGCGTCGGCGCTGTCGAGCAAGCTCAGGGGCGCGCGGAACGTCAACCTATCTCGGGGTAACCGACTGTGAGCGGCGATTCCGATCGGCACGGCGGCCGCGAGAACGCGTCGCAGCGAGATAGCGAAACACTCCAGGAGACGTCCATGAAGATACAGCAGATCAGTAAGTTCTACTACCCATACGTCGGCGGACTCGAACAGGTCGTACAGACGCTCGCGGAGGGCTTTCACGGAAACGGGCACGCAGTCCGCGTGTTGGCGTCCGCAGAGAACGGGAGGGGCGCGCGCGAGCGTGTGAATGGCGTGCCGGTCATCAGGGCGACGACCGTCGCCACGCTCCAGTCAGTACCGATCTGCCCGACGCTCCCAGCGCACCTCAGGAAGGTGAGTCGCGACGCCGACCTGCTGCACTTTCATCTCCCGAATCCGGCGGCCGTCGCCTCGCACTTTCTGGCCGGGTCGGACCGCCCTCCGATCATCGTCACCTACCACAGCGACATCGTAAAGCAGGCGGCCGCGCTCGAAGCGTACCGGCCGATCCTGCGCCGGTTCCTCGACCGCGCGGACCGTATCATCGTCACCTCGCCGAATCTCCTCGACCACTCGGCGCACCTCGAACCGTTCGCCGACAAGTGCGAGGTCGTCCCGCTCTCCATCGACCTCGACGAGTTCAGCGAGTACGACGGTCCAACGTACGATCTCCCCGGCGATTCGTCGCGTCCGACCCTGCTTTTCGTCGGGCGGCTGAGCTACTACAAGGGGGTCGAGTACCTGATCGACGCAATGGCTGACGTCGACGCCGACCTCCTCGTGGTCGGCGGCGGCGAGCGGCGCGAGACGCTCGAACGGCGGGCGCGGAACCGTGGCGTCGACGGCGACGTCTCGTTCCTCGGGAAAGTCCCGGGGGAGATGCTGCGGTACTGCTACGAGGCGGCCGACGTGTTCGTGCTCCCCTCGATCGCTCCGAGCGAGGCGTTCGGCGTCGTCCAGCTCGAAGCGATGGCGACCGGGACGCCGGTCGTCAACACCGACCTCCCGACCGGCGTGCCCTGGGTGAGCAGAGACGGCGAGACGGGGCTGACCGTCCCTCCCAAGGACGCGGCCGCCCTCACTGGGGCGATCAATGACCTGCTCGGGGACGCGGAGCAACGGCGAACATACGGTGCGAACGCGCGCGAACGAGTCGAACGTCGCTTCACCACGGAGCGCATGCTCGAAGGCACGGAGGCGGTGTACCGCGACGCGATGAACTGACGGGGCGTGTCATCACAGAAGAACAATAAATTTACACGTCTAATTCTGTAACGGTAAATAATAACAATCGACGCGGGCTGACGTAATTCGGATTCGGAGGTAAATCCACTGATTCTGAGATAGTTGACAAGGAGTACGGTTCGGGGCTCACACCGGCGAGGGCATAGAATCGCCCAAGACCGGTGTCACAGTGGTTCAAGCAGGAAGCCCACGGCTTTAGCCGTGGGAGGAGTGCGACGCTGGCGGCGGTTTCGCAACGCTTTTGCTCCGTGGCAGCCTCTCTCATGGTGGCCGAACGGCGTTGCGTCCATCGGGAAGTTCGTTCGACAAAGGCACTCGTCGCGGGCGGTGCAACTCCGGCGAGAAAACCGCTTCGTGGGGCGAACGGCCGCCCTCTCCGTGGACGGGCGCGAGGTCCAGTGTGGACCACCTGTACCGGACGGCCAAAGAGCCTCAAGCGGTTCGCCACCCTCCCTGCGGAGGCAGGAGACACGGCGTCCGTCCGGGTTGGGTGCCGGTCAGCGCACCCGCCGAGAAATCGGAGCAAGCGGTCGGGACGACGAAGGCGAACGTAGCTCCACACTCGTACCGTCTCGCGGGTGCGAGACGGTCAGAGCCGGAGTCCACGACCAATCAAAGTGGTGTGCGGAACCCCTCCGCGGTGGACGGGTTCTCTGCAACCCGCCTACGGCGCTCATTGAAGCGCGGGCCGAAACCCCACCGGGCGGCGCGGTGCCGTTGCGGTGCGGGGGGAAGCCCACGACTTCAATCGTGGGTAGCTGACCGGAACTCGCGGACGATCTTCCACACCTGCCGGATCACGATCTTGACGTCGAACCAGAACGACTGGCGTTTTATATACTCGACGTCGTAACGGAGCTTCGTGTTCGGCTGGGTGCTGGAGACGTCGTGGATCTGCGCGAAGCCGGTCAGGCCGGGTTTGACGAACCATCGTTTCCGCCACTCTTCGGTCTCCCGTTCGATCTGCGCTTCCTCGTCCGTCCACACGGCCCGCGGCCCGACGACGCTCATCTTGCCGGTCAGGATCGACCAGAGCTGGGGGATCTCGTCGAGGTGGGTCTTGCGGAGGACGCGTCCGACGCGGGTGATGCGGTCGTTCTCGTCGTCGTCCGTCGGCGTCACCGACTCGCTGTCGGGGAGCATGGTCCGGAACTTGTAGATCCGGAAGGTGTCACCGAACTCCGCGGTCCGCTTTTGCCCGTAGAACACCGGACCGGGGCCGTCAAGTTTGATCGCGATCGCGATCAGGAGGACGAACGGCGAAGCGGCGAGCAGTCCAGCCGCGGCGAAGGAGATGTCGAACAGGCGCTTTACGAACTGATCCTGCCAGTCGAGCGGGGAGAGGTCGACCTCGACCAAATCGTCAGTCGAAAGGGCATCGCTCGTCAACACGTCGTTGGCCTGGTCACGGTGGACCTTGGCCGTTACGCCGTGGCCGTAACACACGTCGAGCACCCCGAAGAACTCCTGGCTCTTCGACTGACTGAACGCCAAGATTGCAGTGTCAACGTCATGCTCAACAAGAATGTCGTTAAGCTGTGACAGCCCACCGAGGTGTTCAAGTTCCGCAAGCGGATCTGTGACGATAACCTGTCCGCGACCGTCATCTGCAAGTCGGCCGTCGTCAGTGACTTGGTTGTCGTCCACGACTTGACCGCCGTCCGCAACCGGACCGCCGTCCGTGTACGGCGTCGCAGCCGCGCCGTCACCGCCGGTAGCTATCGGCGGCTCTCCGGGCGAGATATAGCCGACAATCGGCGCGTCCGCGAGTCGGTAGACTGTTCGGATGTTCTCGTGGGTGTCGCCAATGATGACGATGCGTTCCTCCCGAGTTCGGTTCCACTGTCGGAGGGCGACGAACCACGCCGGGAGCACGATGAGAAGAACAAGCGTCGTCGATACGAGTGTTATCCGCGGGAGCCGGAACGTGTAGTCAAAGTACCCGACCGTCGTGAGGATGAACGCACCGAGAAACACTCGCTTTTGCGTCAGTGAAATGACATCACTGATCCGGCGTGGCTGGGGTTTGAAAAGCGGCATAAGAACGGTGGTCATGACGAGGAATACCGCGCTGGCTGGAAGCAGAAGCGATTCAGGGGACAACCTGGACACCGGGAGCCGTCCGAAGATAGGAACTTTCGCGGACACTTCGTGGACGATGCTAAGATTTACGAGGTACAGGACGCCGACGATGGCCAGGGAAGCCCCAACGAAACTGACGACCCGGTACCACCTACTGGAAGCCATTTGATCCGTAATTTCGGGTCTTAGGATATTATTATCGGTCTGTTAATCACCTCTCAGGCTGCTATCTTGGCTATCAACCAATCATACAACCTATTGAAATTGATCCAAATTAGAGCCAGGGGTGGTTGTTCAAATAGACAATCGTGAGCAGCTAAACAACCAGAATAGTAATTAAAACGGTTTAGATAGTTCAATTCATCTTTTTAAAGGCTGTGAATAAGTGATAGAAGTCTAAATACTCATTAGACTTCAATCTGAGGAATGATTTGAGTTATATAGGAGGTGAAGAGGGGCTCATAGCTCATCGATTTCAGAGTAGTTTTTTAGACGGCATTCTTAGAGTGCCTTACTGCGCATCAAACATGAACCAGAAAATGATACGGGAGTACTTGACGTTGGGAGCAAAAGCGGCTGAAAATCCTCAAAAAGCGGTATACAAGATTAAGGAATCTATTGGGGCAGTGCCCGCCGAGGTACACACAAAATGGAAAACAGATGGTCTACCAAGGCAAGCAAAGAAAGTACAGGCCCTTCGGCAAGAACAAGAGTATCTTCTTATTGTACTTGATGCGTGCCGTTACGATATATTTTCCAGTATCGCTCCAGAGTATTTAACGTTCAAGTCGCTAGAGTCAGTACGAAGCGAGGGAAGGAATACGTTCGAGTATGTTTCCAAATGCTGGAATGGGACATATGAGGACGTAGAATACATTAGTGCAGCTACCCCTGTGAACAGTGATCCACGCGAAGATTATGATAACGATACTCTGTCTCAGCTTTATCAAGGATATGTTCCATCTGAGCACATCAACAAAATCCGCGATGTTTGGCGTGAATCATGGGACGAAAGCATTGGTATTACTCCTCCCGAGGCCGTCACGGATGCTACACTCGAAATAAGCGGCCAAAAAGCCGTCGCACATTACTTCCAACCACATGCACCATACATTGGGCGGCAGTCTTTACTCGGGCACACAAACGACGATTCTTCTCGCCCATGGGAGGGAGAACCAGTCGATGTTCCAGTTTGGGAACAGGTGAAATTTGGTGACCTCTCTCGTAAGGAACTACGAGCAGTGTACGAAAGCAACCTACATAGGGTATTGCGAGAAGTACGTCGGTTAGTAGACGAGACAAAGATCGAGACAATAGTTGTAATGGGTGATCACGGAGAAGCACTGGGAGAATACTGGGCATATGAACACCCACGAATTGAACATCCATACATTAGAATGGTGCCGTGGGGGGTTGTTAATGGGGTAAGTGAGTACCCTGATAAGGATGATCATGAGACAACTAATTCCGACGTGACTTCTAGACTAGAGGACCTGGGTTATCTTTAGGTATACAACCCCGCCTTACTTCGCTCACCCATATGGGATTCGCTTCATTAAGGGTGAGGCTTTGATGTGAACTCCCGGTAATTAATCGCCAGCAATAGGCTTGTGACTCTTGCCGTTCACCGTCTCACCATATATATGCACGTCTGCTGGTTCGTCTCCGCTCCGCGACGTGGGCGAGGAACGGAGCCGGTATCGTCGTTTCCGAGCGTACCGCAGCCCGATATTCTTCGCCGTCGCAAAGTCGCGAAGCGACTTTGCTGCCCGTCAGGTCGCACGCGATCTGACGACTGCGTTGTAGTCCGCGTTTACCTCGTAGCCGCACTTCTAGCAACAGAACTACTCACATAACTGTAGGGCGAGGAAGCCCACGACTCGAGTCGTGGGAGGGATCGCCTGTCTTTGGTCGCAAACGCCGGAATCGGAAGGATTACGCCCATCCGCGGCGTTTTGTACGACACTGCCGAGCGGCCAAAACGGACGCTTGGTAGGGGCCTCCGTAGGCAGGCCCTGAACTCGGGGACTATGACCGCGAACGTGACGCCACTGGCCACTCCGTTCCCACTGTTGGGATTGAGCGTGAGAACACCGGGAATTAAAGCCGGGTGTGTCGGCTTCGGACGCAGACCACGGGACGGAACACCACGCAGGAATCCCCTCCGTGTGCCCGTCCTGCCGCCGTGAACCGCCCCCACGAGTGACCGAGTCGTGTGCCGAAACCGTCGGGGGAAAGCCCACGACTGTAGTCGTGGGTAGCTTACTCAATATAACCTAAGTGGCGTAGTGATTCTTCAGCCACTTCTTGCACTTGTTGTTTTTCTCCGGTCTCTCCTTTTTGTTTCACATTTTCAATATAATGTTCTGCGTCGCTGAATGAGATCTCAGGCGCACCATGAATCCGTGCATTCCGTAATTGGAATCGAAGATAGGATGCAGCATTTTCCCGAGCATACTCTCTCCACGGAACTCGAGCTAATTGATATAATGCGAATGGCAACCGGTGCAGAATTCCTGATTGTGGGAAAACGTAACCACCACTTGGAGACCAAGCAGATTCGTAGTCTACAGTATACTCACCGACAGGTGTCGATTTTCTCATGGTATGGAAGGTTACTCCGTGGCTTGCTAGCTGCTCTTGAGTTATGTCTCGACCTATTGGTTGAATTGGTGTAGAAAACTTAAGATCTAAGAGGGAAGCTATTGTTGGTGTGAGGTCCATGTGTCGGAGTACACGATCTTTGATGCTCGAGTTGTCGATATCCGGATGGATGAAAGCTGTCGGGACAAAAACGTGTTTGGGATGAATTGGTGGACTATGCGAAATCATCCCGTCCTCACCTAAGAGCTCTCCATGATCACTTGTATAAATAATAAGGGTGTCATCCAATAACCCTTTCTCCTCGAGCGACTCCACTCTCGACCAGAACCATTCAGAATCTTTCGCAATTGCTCTCCGATATTCCGAAGCAAATTGTTCACGAGGAGAAGCTCCGCGTTCCTCATAGTACTCCCACCCATCTCCCTCAAAATCCCCGTAGGGAGCGTGACCACCAGGTCCTCGCTCAACCACAACAAAAGGTGGTTCGATTGATGATAGGGTGTTCGGTGGTTGAACGTTCGTATTCAATGTGTTTGCGATAATACTGTCTTCGCTTGGTTCGAATCGAACATCATTAATTGAGTTGATAAACGCTGTAGAAAGTGAGGTATTCAGTAAATTCGGCACATCAGTAGGGAGAGCATCGGTAAACTGGGCTACCTGGTGTTGAGGAAGGTAAGTGCCAGAAACAATGCTTGCAATACTTGTAGGTGAGTGAATCCCCGCGGCAATGGTTTTAATACTCAAGCCTTGATTTAAAATATCATCCGGCCCAAAGTCCCATCTGACTGCGTCTGCAACATAGACGTATACGTTTTTGACATCCAAATCGAGTAGCATCAGGCTAAAGGATTAACTATAGGTATAAAAAAGTAGTGTGACCCAGTAGCCGAAATGTAGCACAAATATCGTTTATAACCGATCATATGAATAGAGAGAACTGGTATTTTGCTGTGGAATACCGCGGTCGGCCCTATTTACAGGAAATACAGCAAGAGCGGCCCGGGGCTTGACCCCGAGGGTGAATCGCGTAAGTCCGATTCAAACAGGCTCCGTGCGCTTGACGTGTCGTCTCACAGTCCGGCTGCTCATTTCTCCTGCCGTTCCCACGTAAAACGAATGTTCTCAGAAGCCACAGCCCCAAAACACTCGTTCCAACATTGGGTGTGCTGTTCCCTCATCTCTCGGGCGGTGACGCTCTTAATCGTTCGAATGATTTCGCTCGGAGCGTGTTTCAGGTGTGCCACCAGGAACAGATGCACGTGGTCCGGTACTATATGCAACGAGAGAATGTCGTATCCGTACCGTTCGGCCACGTCCTGGATGCTCCGCTCGAGTCAGGTACTCACGACTTCAGTCGTGGGCTTCCGCCTCGAAATTGTGTGAAGCTTTGATCCGGTCCAGTATCGCGTGTCGGTACTTCAGGCATCAAATAAAGTGATAGTTGGTTGTATAGACCGTATGGCTTCCTTGACATCCTCGACACGACTACATCAAAGAATATCGGAAAAACGGTCGCAAGACCGGGCGACTCAAGTTGCAAGGTCCGGGAGAAGTTCGGTCGGTACCGTACTAGTCGGAAGGTTTGAACGTCAATCACTCGACGGACCACAACGACGACTTCGGGACGCTCACTCTCTCAAAATTCGGCGAGATACCGATCCGCGCATACCGCGACCTGCCGAACACGGAGAACCTCAAGCGACGATCCTCAAGAAGGAACGAACCGGCGACTGGTTCGCCTGCCTTGTGGTCGAAGTCGATCAACCTGAGAAACCCAGCCCGGACGAAATCGACTCGCCGATTGCATCGGCGTAGATCATGACATTCAATCGTACATTCACATGAGCCAATCTTTCGGTCGAATGCTCAACCTCTCCGACGAGTACGACCAATACGCCCGCGAACAACGGTCGCTCGACCGGAAACAACGCGGGTCGGCGAACTGGGAGGAACACCGCCAGAAGGTCGCCAGAGCGAAGCGACGAGTTCGATGGAAAGTACTCGACTTCCAGCACAAGCTTTCGACATGGCTCGTTCGGGAATACGATGTGGTGGCGGTCGAAGACCTCGACATGAAGCCGATGTTCGAAACCAGCCAGTTGGCGAAGAACAAACAGACACAGCGTAGACGGTTTCTCGACCTACTCAAATATAAGGGCGACCTTCACGGAACTCACTTCGTTCGAATAAACGCTTGCGGCACGACGAAAGAGTGCACCAAGTGTGGCGTCGAAACCAGCAAGCCGCCGTAGGTGCGGGAACATTCGTGCCCGGCGTGTAGTCACACCGAGGACCGCGACCTAAACGCGGCGAAAAACATCCTCGACAGGGGACGCAATTCTCTTCATGTAGGGTCGGGACGGTACGAATCACCGCCTGTGCAGACTGTGCTCCCTGGGTTTGCTCGTTATTCAGGACGAGGAGATGCAAAGCACGCCGTGGAGGTAGGAAGCTCCGCGGCTTGACCGCGAGTACGTTCACGTTTTCAGGAGGGATCGCCCTAGTTTCTGATTAGATTTAAATATATATATATATATATATATATATATATATATATATACGATGTAACGACTCCGGGTTACATAGTAGGAGTGGTGAGATAAGAACGATCTGTTGTGACATCCTCCCACGACTCAAGTCGTGGGCTTCCCACGCCGGTTTGGGAACGTACGTTTCCGACCCGACACGCCGATGGGAGTGCCACGCCCCCGTTACTCCTATCCCGTGAAGGAATCGGAGGTATCTGGTTGTTTAACGTCGGTCTGGTTGTCCGAAGGCTTACGTTTTGCTGAGGCAAACACCAAGTCAACTGCCAGTTCTCGGACAGTCAATTACGACGGGAATCCGTCGCAACGACAATCACAGAAACGCAGTGTGGGCACTCATACTTTGCGGTTTCAGTGGTTGAGAACCGTGCGGCGATTCATCCCACGACTTCAGTCGTAGGTTTTCTCGCCTAATCTCTATAAGAAGTCAGAAATACTTTCAATTTGGCGGCGACGTCCGCGAAGCACAACATGTGTGATCACATATGCAACAAAAATTGCGAGAGTCACTGGAACAACAACACGGAGCCAAATAGACTTCACTCCCCAAGCAATGCTCGTTGGGAGCATAGACACAATGCCGAGTAGGATAAGAGGGGAAATGCCACGCGAAAGCCAGGTCCGCGCTTGAGTCCTCATATGATGAACCACCTTGAGAACATAACCAAATATGCCGCCACCTAGGAACAACCCCAAGGCTCCAAAGTTTAGATAAAGTTCACCGAGCATGAGCGCAGGAAAAGTGATGTAGTCTCGCTGCTGACCAATCACGATCTCCTGCAACTGGTTACCATATGAAGCCGGCATACCTTCCCATCGAATTCCCAGCGTGTGTACAAAGGTTGCACCCCACTGATACGGGTGGGACGAAGGCACTGCATCGATAACATGCATGAGCACTTCAAGGCGTATTGTATCAATCAGTCCCTGAGACACAAGCATCATTAAGTGCGCGCCACGATCCGCGAAGATTGCCTCAAACATAGTATAGCTCATACCTACGGTGAAAAGCGCCGCAGCACCGCCTATTAAATATGAACGAGGAAGTTGGTCCGTATCCTCTGCGTAAAGGAGAATGTACGCAGCCGGGATAACGAGGTTCATACGTGAACGTAGTGAGAGGACAATAGCAAACGTTATTGAGAGAATAGCCGCGAGTACATAATAATCAAATTTCGTGAGGTTGTCACGACGTATTTCAGGACGATACGCTAAAAAGATTGTCACCATTCCAGCCATAATTCCGGCGTATGCGAGGAAGCTAAAGCGTGCTGTATCCGGAGCTGCAAACGCTGTTCGAGGAGTAATAGTCAGTAGTCGAATGAATCCTCCATTAACGAAGACATAGTATAGATACGTGAAAATGCCGGTCAAAAACCCGATTACCCCAAGTCCAAAGAGGACTCGTCGATCGATGTCGTCTGTGTCAGGGAAAAATCGATTCGATCTGGAATACGATTGCGTCCGTGGTGATGTTCGAGAATATACACCAACAATTACACAGTATGTGAGGAATGCGATCCCCAACGTCAGCGTTAACGAGCCGCTAGGATCGTTTAGTGATTCTCCAAAATGATACTTATTGGTAAATAGCAAAAACCAAGCAGGGCCAATAATATAATACAACATAATGACGTTTACTAATACAATAGGGTGAAACAGATCCTCGCCGACACGGCGCCAGGAAGTAAAACCAACAGAGATGCTAAAGACGAGTGCCAGAAAAATACCTGCAAGATTCATCTTTCTAAGTGTGATTCAGCACCATCGGTAATTGAGTACTTATACGATTCACCCACAATCTGTAAGTCATACTCAATTTTATAATGAGAGCTTCTAATCGAGGCGGGTAGAGTATCATCTGATGCCATCATTGGTTATCCGTCTCATGAATGTCTTTCTACTCGGAAAATATAAACACTTCCATTTTTCCTTTGGCATTCATACTGTCTTTTTAGCCAATAAAGGAAAAACATGATCTATATCCATTATTATCTATTGTCGTGTGAAGAGTAAAAATATCGGATCATCTTCAACAACTACTTTATGAATGGAGCTGTGTGAACTACCCTACTCACTCACGGCTGACGCCGTTCGCTCCCTGAGGGCAGGGCTTCCTGCTCCCACGACGCGCTTTGCAGGAACCGTAGTGGTTCCCGTAGGGAGCGTAGTCTCCACAGGCGTTCGAAAATCGCGTAGCGATTTTCGCAACTCATCAGGATCGCACCGCGATTCTGAGGACGTTGATTCGGAGTGAACAACTCCTACTTGATCGAGGCCGCGAGAAAGAATGTTCAGCGCCGCGTTCGCGTCTCTGTCCGCTTCGAATCCGCACGATGGACACGAGTGTTCGCGGACCCACAACGGCTTGTCGGTCGAAACACCGCACTGCGAACACTCCTTGGTCGTCCCCCTCGGGTCAACCGGAACGTAGTGCGTGCCTTTGCGGTCGCACTCATATTCAAGCATCCGCAGGAACGTTCCCCGCGACGCCGACGCTCGGTTACGGCTGTTCGACGGAAGTCCCATCAGTTCCTTCGCGTCAAGGTCTTCGACCGCGACGAGGTCGTGTTCCCGAGCGTAGTATGCGGACAGTCGGTGAAGGAAGTCCCGACGCTTCCATTTCAGATCGGCGTGACGGTGGGCAACGATGCGCCGTTGCTTCTCATAGTTCGCCGATCCGTGTTCCTTTCGCGAAAGCTTGCGTTGTTCACGTTCAAGTCGCTCGCGTTCGTCGGAAAGGTCGAGTGATCCGACCGAGAATCCGTCCGAGTAGTGAGTATGCGAGAGAATCGCTACGTCGATGCCGACGCACTGCTCGGGGTTCTCGGGTTTCGGCGGCGCGTCGTTCTCGGTTTCGAGTCCGAGGACGGCGAACCACTCACTGGTAGGTTCTCGCTTGACCGTGACTTGCTTGACCGTCGCGTCATTGGGGGTTTCGCGGTGCCATCGAGGACTTCGTGGCCGTCGATTTCGAACCGATCCATTACGAGTGTATAGACCATGGATAGACAAAAGTGTATCGTGTACGTGGGCCTGTGGGCCTGCTACCGGACACGTTTGAGAACTGTGCGCGTTGACGAGACGCTGCGCGTCTCGTTCGCACACAAGAGCTTCGTTCTTGTAAACGCTGTATCCACTCCCTACTCGCGCCTCCGGCGCTCGTTGAGGAAGGGGACGTAGCGCCTCGATTAGGTTAAATATCCTAAGTTTTTCAAACGCTCTTTCTCATTCTCACTTAGACCGTGTGCGTATCCTTCTTCTCTAGACAATTGATCTGTGAATGTGTCAATATTTTCTTTGCTTTTAGACTCCGAGTGAGTTGGCGATCCGAATAATTCAGTGTTTTTTATATAATATCTAATAAGCTTAGTTGGATTGGCTACCAAATTCTCTCTAGCCGGCGCGTCTCTAAATTGAGAAATAGCGTAAATAAATCTGTAGAAAGTCTTATTTTGAGCGAAAACATGGCCACCGTTGTAATCCCATGCTGATTCAGCTGTATAAAATTTCCTTCCTTTTCGAACGATGTTTATATGGTTGTAACCCCAATCTCGCATCCGATCCCTAGAAAAGAGATCCACACCTGAAGTGGTAAGTGCGTTACCATAACCAATAGAAGAAAGCATGGTTTGAACGAGATCTACGTGTTCGATAATTTCAGATTGTGGGTTAATTTGAAAGTCTTCCTCTTGCAATTGGGGGTTGATGAAGACTGTAGGGACATAAACTAGTTCTGGACAAGTTGGAGATCCATGACCCTTCGTTCCGTATTCACCAAACAGTTCTCCATGGTCACTAGTGAAGACAATGAGCGTATCCTCAAGTAATCCAGAGTCTTCAAGATAATCTAGCCGTTTTTGAAATCGATTCACACTTTGTTTAATACCGCACTTATAATCACGACGCATCTGCTGCCAATCATTTCCTCGATCATTATAATACTCCTGTACAGTGTCAGGAGCGTTTTTCCCAAAAGGAACGTGAGGGTAAGAGTTCCGTTCAACATGTAAAAATGGTGGTTTTAAATCACTTAGATCGACTGCTTCATCCTGTTTTAGAATTCGGAATACTGTAGCTTCTGTACCTTCAGCATGATCTCGATATCCAGTGTGAAGTCCGTCCAGTTCAAAGATGGTAGGAGTATCGGGAGCGAGGACGTCACCCCAATTGTGAACTTGGTGTTGGACGGGGTAGAGCCCAGTACCTAAAGTAGCGAACGACGGGGCGCTAAAATTGGATTGCGCCACTGTCTTAAAGGTGACACCAAGCTCAGAGATGGTGTCGGGTAGATAATCCCACCGAAGGCTATCGGCGACGTAGATGTGGACATTTTTGAAATTCATTGACCAACTGGATCGTCCTCTTGAGAATCTATAAATCTATCTGCCAGAATTGTTGTTCCAGTCACACATGCAAATGCCGACGATTACGATAATCGAGATGCTATTCATATAAAATATTGAGTATTATATCTAAAAATTCATTCAGGAATTAAGAGTATACAAGTAATACCGATAGATTTTACAGGCTTTCCAGTGTGAGTCACAGGTAACATATGAATATCCTCGTTTATGTAATTGATTGTCTTCGAAGTGACCATGTTTCGTGTTATGGCTATTCACGCGAAACAACACCCAATATAGATGCAGTAGCTGCGGATGGAATTCAGTATACTCAGTGTTTTTCTCCAGCGACCTGGACGAGACCAGTTAGCGTTTCCTTACTTACAGGATCTTATCCACCAACACATGGAGTTCGACATCGGAATAATATTTTCCCATCAGATCTCAAGCGCCTCCCCCAGTACCTTTCTGAAGCAGGTTTCAAGACGGTTGGAGCATCGACTATGGGAAACGTTTCTAGTACGCTTGGATACGACGTAGGGTTTGATACATATTACGACATCTATAAAGAAGAAGAAATTATTCAAAAACGACAACGGGCGTCAACTGACCGAGAGAAGCTCTTACATGAGGACCGTGAAGAAATTGCTCTACCCCGTGGTGAGGACATTAACAAGTACCTTGAGCCAGAGTTTGAGTGCGCAAATGACGATTTATTCGCCTTTGCATGGAGCATCGATCCGCATATGCCTTTAGACCCACCAAATGCTTACAAGGACTTCCTCGATACAAATTATGAGGGCCCTATCGACGGGAGTTTTGAGACTCTCCCAGATGAATTCACTACATCAGATCTTAATCGACTGCAGGACCTATACGATTGTGAAATACAATACACAGATTCACAATTTGGAAAGTTAGTAAATAAACTAAAGCAGATAGGGGAATACGAGGAAAGTTTGATAATAGTTATGGGCGATCATGGAGAAGCATTTTACGAGCACGATCATATTTTCCATGGGTCTGTCCCGCATGATGAAGTACTCCACGTACCCTTAGTAATAAAGCCACCAAAAGGTACTATCCAAGAACCTCAAAGGATATCTAATATTGTTTCCCTTATTGATGTTCTACCCACAATACTTGAGATTATGAACATAGACGTTCAGGAGGAACACATCCAAGGTAAAGCCATACCTCCTTTTAATCCGAACTATGATAATGAGAGGAGTGTGTATTCAGAAACACATATCCGCGATTTCAAACCCGCGTATTATTCTGTGAGGAATACTGACTGGAAATATATAGAAACAAAACGTTCTTCACTTATTCAAACATTAAAGTTAATGTATAATCGAAGGGGAGAATTATCAAATAGAAAGTATGTGTTGAAAACTATTAAGGATGCCGTGATCGACGAAGTTTTTAATAAGGAAAAGAAATTATTGTACAATATTAAGAAAGATCCGGGAGAATTATATAATGTGGCAAAAGAACGTCCAGATATTACAGATGAATTAGAAACACAGCTAGTTGACTGGCTTGACGAGTGCGCCAGACTAAATAATCAGATTCGTACGGTAAATGAAGAAATAGATTCAGAGACAATGGAACAACTTCAACAATTAGGATACACTGATTGAAATTGTATACTAATGGTGAGTGAAGAGCCATTAATTTGGGTTTGGTAACAAATGTCTGGGAATATTGAATAACAAGGAGAACCTATTGATGTGTATACTGGGGCATTTCAGCAATGGTGGAAAGATGGTTGAATTCCTAACACGTACAGTGAGTCCAAGTTTTAGTTTACATTTGAAGGAGGGTAATAATGGCGAGTGACCAAGACAACATCTTCAAAGCAATCCTAACATCAAGTGGTATACTAGTTTTTGGACTAGCGTTTCAGATGGGGTTGGGATTTCTTGGCCGATTAGTAATTGCTCGATTTCTGGGAAAAGTTAACTATGGGAGTGTGTCCCTTGGATACACGCTACTGGTAACAGCATCGATTTTCGTTGTCGTTGGGGTTGACAAAGGGGTAGGGAGATATCTCCCCCGGTATGATGATCAAGGGCGAAGACGCGGTGTGTTACTTTCAGCAATCCAAGTTGTGGTTCCGATGGCAGCGGTGATAGGAGTGTTAAATTTTATTTTAGCTGACTTCATCGCTTCTTTCGTCTTTAACGAACCTGAAATTGCACCAGTATTCCGTATTTTTGGAATAGCTATTCCATTTGCCGCTTTTGTTCGCCTTACCATCGGGAGTATCCAGGGAATGAAAGAAGCACTTCCTAGAGTATATATTGAAAATATAGCACTCCCATTAACACGCTTTTCTTTGATTGCGCTAGCTATCGTTCTAGGATTCGAAAGTGTAGGGGTTGCGTGGGCATATACAGGTGCTTATATCGTAGCCGCTACATTTTCACTCATATACCTCTGGAAAAAAACACCCCTTTTAGATAAGAGTGCACCCGTATTCATGCGGAAAGAACTTCTCCTTTTTTCTGCACCTCTCATGATATCAGCCACAATGAATATAATATTATCAAATTTAGATATTTTTATGCTGGGTATTCTCTCATCGCCTGGTGACGTGGGTGTTTACAACGTCGCATATCCACTAGCGGAAATGTTAACAGTTCTTCTAACGGCGTTTAACTTTGTGTTCATGCCCATAATGTCTGAACTTCATTCAAGTAATAAATATGGAGAGCTTGAGCGAACGTATCAAGTAGTTTCAAAATGGATTTTTGTATTCACACTTCCATTGTTTATTGTTCTCGCATTCTATCCTAAGATCGTTATTAGTTATACATTCGGCTCAGAATACACAGGTGGGGCACTCGCTCTGACAGTGCTAACGATTGGCTTTTTCACTCATACGATAGTCGGACCAACCGGTAACACCCTGATGGCTGTTGGAGAATCCCGTTTAATTATGTATGATAATATTTCAGTTGCCGTAGTGAACGCAATATTGAATCTGATTCTTATACCTAGGTACTCATTCTTAGGAGCAGCAGTCGCAACGACCATTGGGTACTTACTCATGAATGGTCTATATCTCCATCAACTACAACAGAAAATTGGAATCCACCCTATTCGACCAGAGTTAATACGACCGGCTATCGCTTCTTTAGGTAGTTGGACCGCTCTATATTTGATTGGAAAAGCTCTTCCACTAGCAGATTATTTAGCTTTCATAACCTCAGTGCTGCTATTCATTCCTATATACGGCACTATAATTATTAGATATGGAGGAATTGAAAGGGAAGAAATGATGATGATGCAATCAGTCGAAGATAGACTCGGGATTGATTTGAATCCTGTTAAAGACGTAGCGAGGCGATTTACAGAGTAAGATTTATCGCCCAACCGCCCGATTCTTTGGGTGTGATGGGCCGCGTGGCCCGATTGGACGTACGTACGGGAGTTGCACAAACTTCCGACGAACGAACGCCGGAAGTTCGATTCGACGCGCTCTGGAGCGCCCATCGAACCAGATAGGTAGGGGATGGGCCGAATCATCCCAGCGAGGGAGAACGCCTGTGGAGTCTGGAACCACTCTGCCGCCTTTCGCGATGGACGTTCTGACGCCGAAGCAGGAAGCCTCGGGACTTTACCCCGAGGAGGATCACTTCCAGACGTATGGTTCGAGAGTTTGTGCAGGAAGTCTCGGCACGTTAGTTTCAGATAACATCTTTCCCGCCGTTTACGCTGGGATTTCCCATGCCGCGGTAGGATATTAGGATTCGCGGTCCACGACCTTTCTTGCAGGGAGAAACATCCCGTGCTTCGGTCAATCAGATGAACCGCTGGCTGTGACACCCAGTCGGTACTCCTATCTCCCTCGGGACTCAGAGGTATTTTTCGTTGGATATCCTCGGATTCGTTAACATCGCCGGTGGCAACCATTTCACAGTCATCCAGACGTACAATCCAAGATCAACGCACTGGTTACCGTTCATCATCCGGTATGACGAACGCGTCTTTAAGTTATCGCTCAGACTTCCGAATGGCCTCAGTCCCACGTCTTCGCCCTTGTATTCAAACATTAACGTAAAGCGGACGAACGCCCATCCGTGAATGTCGAGATTGCCGTACTTTCTCCAATTACGAACAGTATCGTTCTCATCATCGCAGATATCGCCGAGGTTCCCGACCACGATGGTACCACCATCACGGTACTTGCATTTCGGGATGTTTGTTTCAAGAGTATATGCAGGAAGTGCCCCCCGAACTCGGTTTATTTGCGGGCAAGCCAACGTGCTTCTCCAGAGGATGAATCGCGAAGTAGTGGATGTCTTCTTTGAGTACGCCGTCGGGATGCAGTATACTTCATTCCCATAGGAGACGGGAGCGAAGTTGCAGATGCCGAGTCCGACGCCGGCGGTTTGGTTGTCTAATGGGTTCGTATCGATTCCAGCCCGCAGACGATATGCAAGCACCACTCGCCGTGTTCGTAGACGGCACGAACCAGTTGGACGTTCTGGATCTCGTCGATATCGACCAGATTGTGGAACTAACCGTCCACGTACTATAATTTGATCTCAGTTGGCTGGTTGTGACGATACCTGCAGTTGTGATTCACACACGTTTTTTGATAAATTCGTTAAGTTTCCCGTGGGCATATGACATTGATGGCCTAAAAGGATACAACCAATATTATCTCGAATTTATGCGTAGCCGAGATCTTCCAATCGGTTTTTAACTTCGTCAGGCACTTCGTTTTGCTGATCAACTTCTCTTAAGTTCAAGTTCTTTACTAAGGATTTCAGACGTTTCTCGCCATTGACGATATAATTTTCGCGGGTTTCAATAAATCCCGAATTGGATTCAAATCCATAGTATTTTTCATTCGAAACGATTCCACGAAGTGGATTATTATACTTCTCTAATTGTTCCTCATGGCCGTTTTTTGTCAATTTTCTTTCGCTCCAAGAAGTAAGTCCCATATACTCAGTTAGTCGATCATGATCCCCTACTTCTGATAAAATTGGTTGCCCACGGCCATCACCTTCGATTTCTGCAATATCCAGGATTGTTGAATGAACATCGAGTAAGTTGACGGTTTTATGGCAACTTCCGGAAAGACCACTTCCAGAAATACACAGAGGAATGTGTGTTAATTCTGGATAGACGCCATGCTCGTGACCCCAAGCATTATGCTCACCCAACATCTCACCATGGTCTGAAAGAGTAATAATATAATCGAAATCCGTCCGGAGTTCATTAAAGACTGTTTTATATATATCAGAGAGATATCGTGCACAGTCATCATAAGCTAGTTGTATTTGTTGTTTATCTCCACCACCAAAGCTTAAATCACCAATAGATTCAGTGAGGCCTGGTTCCTCAACGGTCATGTATTCTTCTGGGGCCCTGTACGGTTCGTGAGCCTCCATCAAATTCATAAAGAGGAATTCATGGTCACTAAATTCCATCTCGGAAATCGCGTCCAAGGCTTCGACTGCACCGCCGTATTCTGTAATTTCGTTATCGCCCAGTGCATATTTTCCACCAAGAATCAAGGAAGGAATAATGGAAGCATCGCTTCGGACGCATTCATAAGCGGCAGCAAGATATTTTTTAATCCCATATGTGTTAGTCTCCCTACTGAATTTAGGGAAATCAAATATGCCATCATCCTTAAATTTCTCAAATTCATCAGGAGTGTTAAAGTCATTAAACCCTCGATCAAAGTTGAAATGACTCGTGATATTTGTATTAGCACTGAAGGCACGAGTGGTATATCCTGCTTTTTGCAATTGTTCAGCAAGAGTAGGCTCGTCACAATCACAATAGATATGCTTCGCATGGATACCAACTTCACTCGGATAGAGACCTGTGAACAAGGATGCATGAGCGGGGACAGTCCAATTTGCTGTTGAGTATGCCCACTCAAATCGTCTTCCTGGCAACCAATCAAAATGTTTATCAAACGTATCCTTTCGCAACGTGTCTAAAACAACAAGTGCAATGTTAGTCATGGGTTGTGATGTTATTAATTTGATAATTATGCATGGTTATTTTGGAACCGATAATGCGTTTCGGTACTATAGCCCTGCTTCTCAGAGGTAATAATATGTTCGGCTCTCCAGTCGGAAACACCTACGTGTGAACTACCCCCACCTACCGCGTACGGGATTGCTTACCCCCTCGCTTCTTGAGGTTAGGGCTTCCTCGTTCAACGACGCGTCTTGTAGATTCGCAAGGGATCCACAGCGATCGCAGTCTCCGAAGCCGCGGATTCGTCCTGCCACATGTCCATCTTTCCGCACTGCGCAGTGCGTGGTAGGCCTTGAGGGTTTCAATTTCTACAACTACCACGCACATGCACCGCTTCGGTGGGATAGATGGCGAAAAAAATCAGCTGTGAGACATCACCAAAAATATTTGTCCATTAGATACCAATAAAGATAACTGTATTTAGTTTGGTTATTGTCCTGTAGAAACCCCTATGCTATGCTGTCCGAGAAGATGTTTGACGATCTTCTTACTCCATTGAATGCGTGCGGTGAGACCCGTCTCGTACTGGGTCACCTCAACGAGGTAACCGGGGCGGTCGAGGTCAGCGGCGACCTTGTGGATCAGGAGCGGTCGCTTCCCTGTCAGAGTGTTGCCGATGACGAATTCGTGGTCGGCGGATCGCTCGGTCAGATCGTGGTTCTCGTTCATGTAATCGACCGTCCGACCGGCATTCGCCCGCGCGCCGTTCGCGCTGGTGGGATAGATCGCCTGACCGCTGGCCTCGGGCGCGTCGTCGGCTTCATAGATGCCGTAGGAACTGTGCAGGTCGAAGGTGATGTCGACGTCGTAGTCGAGAATGACGTCCCAGATCGCCCGGGCGAGCGCGGTCGTCGGCTGCTCGCCTGCGGGGAACTGTCTGTTAAGGTCACCGTTGTTGCCGTATCGAGTTTCGGCTTCGACCGCGGGAGCGTTCGCCTCCGGAAGCGTGATGAGCTGACCGCAGTCGGGGTGCCAGTTGGTGATCTGATCGGCGGCCTCGTAGCCCGCCTCCTCGTTGCCGTGGACGCCGCCGACGACGAGTGCCGTGGGCCCAGACTCGGTGTAGGTCGTGACGTGAACCTCCGTCTCCTCCGCCGTATCGTCCCGGATGGTGAACGTATCGCGCGTAATGCTGTTCGCCGAGGCCGTACCCGCGCCCGCGAAGCCGATCGTGGACGCGGCGAGAACACCACCGGAATGCCTCAGGAACGTCCGGCGGGTTGAGTTCGTAGTCGATTCGACTGCCGCATGTTCGTCCGCACCTTGTTTCGTCATTTCAGTTGGTCTCGCGTTTCGGTCGAGGACTATTCTTCCAAATTGGATGTACTAACTGTATGTTTTGCTACTTCGAGTTTCAAGTGGGGTATAACGTTGATAGTTATTTACAGTGTACCACAAATTACTATCCATCTACGCTGATAACGACCGGGCAATCGCGGACACGTTACCACGAACGGCGTCGTTCGGCGAATCCTCCGACTGAACGGCCACATTGGGCCGAGTCGTCCACGTTATCCGCGGTGAAGCGGGCAGTCGTCGGACACGGATCGTCCCGAGATCGACGGTGTCGGCGGTAGGTAGATGTTACTGTATCGACATTCCGAGGGCGAGGTCGAGCTGCGCCGATTTTGTCGGTTCTCAGTTCCGAACTTGGACAGAATTTGTCGAATATACCTGTCGGGAGAAAACGCACTTATTCGGAACGACGGTTGGTTCGCGCGAAAAGACAGACCCGCGCCCGAACCGTCGAACCAAGGTCGTGAGGGAACTGAGGTGACGCGAACGCTCGCGACATCGATCCAAGTATTTCCAATGGACGCGTGTAAGTGTCGTCTTCGAAGTAAGAGATCGACAGCTCACGAGAGGACGTCAGGGCGGGTCGTGCACCGACCCCCCCGCTCCGGACCGCGCGGTGACGGGTAGACCTATAACGGCTCTCCTCGAACCGTGCGGCACGATGTCCAAACGCATTGGACGGTTCGGACGGACGCTCTGTCCGCTGGTGACGCCGTTCGGCGACGGATCCGTGTCGCGCGACGCGCTCGAATCGCTCGTTCACCACGTCCTTGACGGGGGGATCGACGGGCTCGTCCCGTGCGGAACCACCGGCGAGTTCGCCAGCCTTACCGACGACGAGTACCGGATGGTCGTTTCGACGACCGTCGACGCCGCGGGGGACACGCCGGTGATGGCGGGGGCCGCCTCAACGAGCGTCGACGGAACGCTTGATCGGATCGCCACCGCCGCGGACGTCGGCGCTGACGCGGCGCTCGTCACGACACCGTACTTCCACACTGCGAACGACCCGGCCGGCAACGCCCGGTTTCTCTCGGCGATCGCCGAGGAGGCCGCGCTGCCGCTGTACTTATATAATATTCCATTATGTACGGGACAGGCGATTCAGCCGGCGATCATCGAAGAAGTCGCAGCAATGGAGAGCATCCACGGGATGAAAGATTCGAGCGGGGATTTCACCTACTTCGTCGAGGTACTCCGCCGGACTCCGGACGACTTCGAGCTGTATCAGGGCTTCGACAGCCAGTTCCTTGCGGGGCTGACACACGGGTGCACCGGCGGCATTAACGCGCTGGCGAACGTCGTCCCCGAGGCGTTCGTCGCGGCCGTCGACGCGTGGGAGCGCGGTGATTTCGATACGGCACTGGAGATCCAGACAACACGGATTGTCCCGCTGTTCGAGGCGTGTGTGGACCACGGATTCGCCCCAGCGACGAAGGCGGCACTCGTCTCCCGCGGCGTCCTCTCGGATCCGGCCGTCCGCCCGCCGCTCGTCGAACTCGACGACGCAGGCGACGGATTCGAGGAGATCGAGGGACTCGCGGCGTCGGCCGCGAGCGCGTCGGACTGAGTCGACGGGTCGGTGCTCGTCGCTGCGTGGATTTCGGCGTCGTTCAGTGCGAAAGCGGCCGACGCGTCAGAAGTGGCTGAACTTGTCGCGCCGATAGAGGTCGATCTCGCTCACCGTCGTCGGTCGTCGCTGGTTCGCGGCGAAGACGATCGCCTCCGCGATCTCCCTCGGCTCCGTCACCTCGCCCTCGTCGAACCGCTCGACGAGGGGGTCATCGTCTTCCGAGCCGAACTCGGTCCGGACCTCGGTCGGGTTGATCACCGTAACTGCGACTCCGTCGGGGCCGACGCTCCCTTCGAGGCTGTGGGCGAACCCGCGCGTCCACCACTTCGTCGCGGCGTACACCGGGTTCGCCGGCCGCGGGTACTGACCGGCGAAGCTCGCGACGAACACGAGGTTTCCCGACGACTCCCGGAGGTGCGGGATCGCCGCGCGCGTCGCGAAGAACATCCCATCGACGTTCACATCCATCATCTGGCGGTAGTCCTCTGTCGAGAGCTCCTCGACCGAACCCTCGCGGCCCAGCCCCGCGTTGTTGACGAGCACGTCGAGGCTATCAAACTTCTCCGTCGTTTGCTCGATCATCCGCTCGACCTGAGCCTCGTCGCTCACATCGGTCGGCACCGCGAGCGTTTCCACCCCGTGATCGGCGCGGAGCGTCTTGGCGATCGAGTCGAGTCGCTCCTCGCGCCGCGCTGCAAGCGCGACGTTCGCACCTCGCTCGGCGAGTGCGAGTGCAGTCGCGCGCCCGATTCCGGACGTCGCGCCCGTCACGAGCGTCGTCGCCCCGTCCAGCGTGTCGGTTTCGGTCATAGATTCGCATCACACTAAGGCGTGATAAACATTGCCCAGCTTTCGAGATGAGGGACGATACGTCCAAACACTGTGGCGGATGACATCGGCCGGATCGCCATTTCAGCGATGGGGAAAACAGTACCGCCCCGCCGACGTGACCATTCTACACCTGTGCAAGCAAAGCAGTAACGTGTCATATGAATCACCAACACATTAATTAACGGTAGTTATGATACGAGGGACGTATGGTGCTCGATAACCCACTTGTTCCGTTCGCGGTCGGACTGCTCGTCGTCGTCGCACTGCTCGTGTGGCTAAAACTTCCTGCGTTCGTGGGACTCATTATCGCGACCTTCGCCGTAGGTGTCGTGACGCCGGCGGTGCCGTTCGTCGAGGTACCGACAGCGACGGCGGAAGCGTTCGGTGACGTGCTGGTCTCGATCGGCATCCCGATCCTGATGGCGGCGATCATTGGGAAGACGCTGATGGAAAGCGGCGCAGCCGAGCGGATCGTCCGCGCGTTCCTCCGCCTAACCGGTAACGATCGCTCGGAGTACGCGCTCCTCGGGAGTAGTTACATCCTCTCGATCCCCGTGTTCTTCGACAACGTGTTCTACCTCCTCGCGCCGATCGGTCGGTCGATGCGCGCGCGCACCGGCGGGAAGTTCCCGGTGTACGTGGCAGTGCTCGGAGCGGGCGCCCTCGGAACGCACATGCTCGTCCCGCCGACGCCCGGTCCGCTCGCCATGGCGGACGAACTCGGCGTCGACCTCGGGATCGCTATCGGCGTCGGCGCGCTGGTCGCCCTCCCAACGAGCCTCGTCGGCGGCGTTGTGTACGGGCGCTGGATTGACAAGCGAATGGAAATCCCACTCCGGGACGCGATGGGAACGACGGCCGAGAGCATCGAGGCGGCGGCCGATCGGCCGGTATCCGAGCTCCCGGGACTCTTTGAGTCACTCCTCCCCATCGCGCTGCCGGTCGCGCTGATTGCGTCGAACACCATCGCGGAAGTTGTCTTCCCGGAGACGTCACCGGTGCGGTCCGTCACAGGCTTCTTCGGCGATCCGAACATTGCGCTGACCGCCGCAGCACTTGTCGCGACGTGGACGTTCTACCGGATGAAAGAGCTGAGCAAGGAAGCCCTCGGCGACGAACTGACGGAGGCATTGAAGAGCGGCGGGAACATCATCGCCATCACCGCGGCCGGCGGCGCGTTCGGCGTGATGCTTCAGAATGCTGGGATTGGCGACTACATCGCCGGGGGGCTCAGCGACCTCGGCATCCCCCTCCTGATCACCGGGTGGCTCATCGCCGGGCTGATCCGCATCGCGCAGGGATCGGGGACGGTCGCGATCCTCACGGGGGCGGCGATCATGGCCCCGCTCACGGGGTCGTTGTCCGTCCACCCAGTGTACATGATGATGGCGGTCGGCACCGGCGGCATGCTGTTCGCGTGGTACAACGACAGCGGCTACTGGATCGTAAAGGAGGTCGCCGGCATCACGCAGGAGGAGACGTTCAAGACGTTCTCCGCGGTCAACTTCGTGATGTCGATCACGGGGATCACGTTCGTTCTGATCCTCTCCACGCTCCTGCCCTTGCAATAGACAACGAGGTGCGTTTACCGACGACGGCAGGAGGATGGTGAGGATTTGCCGAAGGGTTTTTGTGCCGACCGCGGGACCACGCGGTCATGTCGCACACGGTCGTCGTGACCGACTTCGACTTTCCGGACGTCGAACTCGAACGCGAACTCTGTGAGGCGCATGGCGCGACGCTCGAGACCGCACAGGCGACGACGCCGACGGAGGTGATCGAGGCGGCTGCGGGCGCGGACGCGCTGCTCGTCCAGTACGCGCCGATCACCGAAGCGGTGTTCGACGCGCTCCCCGACCTTGTCGTCGTCGGTCGATACGGGGTTGGCGTCGACGCCGTCGACGTCGCGAGCGCGACGGCTCACGGCGTTCAAGTCGTGAACGTTCCCGCCTACTGTGAGGATGAGGTGTCGACGCACGCCATCGCGCTCCTTCTGGCGTGCGTTCGAAACGTGTCAAACTACGACGCGGAGATCAAACGGGGAACGTGGGACTGGAAACGGGGACGTCCCATCCACCGGCTTCGGGGCCGGACGCTCGGCTTCGCGGGGTTCGGAAAGATCCCCGAGCGGATGGTCAAGAAGGTCCGCGGGTTCGGCCTCGATGCGGTCGCCTACGATCCGTACCGTTCAGCCGAGGAGATCGCCGGGCGCGGCGCGGAGAAGGTCGAGTTCGAGGAACTGCTTGAACGGGCGGACGCGATCTCCGTCCACACGCCGCTGACGGACGAGACGCGGGGACTGTTCGACGCCGACGCGTTCCGGGTGATGAAGGAGTCAGCGGTCCTCGTCAACACCGCCCGGGGTGGCGTCGTCGACACGGACGCGCTTGCCGACGCGCTCACGGCGGGCGAACTTGCGGGCGCCGGCCTCGACGTGCTCCCGGAGGAACCGCCGGAGCCGTCGCCCCTTCTCGATCGCGACGACGTGGTGTTGACCCCGCACGTCGCGTGGTACTCCGAGGAGTCGATCGAAGAGCTCCGGCGGACCGCGACGAGGGATGTGCTCCGCGCGATAGTGGGGGAGCGTCCGGAGAACCTCGTCAATCCCGATGTCTTCGAGTCAACTACCCCACCCTAAGCGCCTTCGGCGCGTTGATGGGAGATGTCCGTGACCTCTGCCTCGAACCCATCCCCGGGTAGGCGGTGAACTACCCTGCCCTACCGCACTCAGGGCTACCCGCCCCTCGCTTGTTGAGGTCGGAGCTTCCTGTTTCTGCGTCGGCACGTGCATCCGACATGGACACAAAGGTTCCAGCCTCCGCAGGCGACTTCCCGTTACGGGCGGTTCGGAGTGTCCCGCTCCTCCCGAATCGACACTCGGCCACACGACCGATACACGCGTGTGTGTGCGTTCTCACATCGGACGCATCCTGCAGATACGTCCGCTGTGGGTAGTAAACCTGCCGAATTCGTGGATTCAGACGATGACGGCGAGTGTATCTCCTCCCTATCGCTCACTTCGCTCGCGATTGAGAGAGGGACCTTACCCGCCAGCAATTCAGGTTAATCTGCGCTTCGGCGTCACCGTTCCAGACTTTAGGGCGAATTGACTGTCGCCCGTCCTACGAGACGACTGTTGGCCCCGACGGACATAGCGCATACCGATATTCTTCGCCGTCGCAAAGTCGCGAAGCGACTTTGCTGCCCGTCAGATCGTGCGCGATCGGACGACCGCGTTGGAGTCCGCGTTCGCTTCCGACCCACGTTTCACGCATCGGAAATCGTCACGCGCCGGGTGATTCTTCTATCGTAAATCCACACTCGGAACACCGCTTCGACGTGTACGCCGATCTGACTTGCTTCATCGAGATGCCGGCGGCTTCGGCTTTGTACCTGACGTACTCGCAGAGCGTTCGGAACGCCCACTTGGGACCCCACGATGCGCTGTTCGCTCACGCTTGAGGAAGGGGGCTCCGCGCAACCAATTGGTTGAAATCCCCGATTTCCTCGACAGAGGGCCGTCGTAGCGCCCGCCTCGCAGCCGCTAGTGGCGAAAAACAGGCGTTTTGATGACAGCGCTACTCCTGTGAGATAGAGACGAACACCGACAGGTCCACGAGACATCTCCGTTCAAGGGACTCGAAAGGCGAGAAGCGCCGTGGCGAACTCCGCCCCTAAGTTTGGTCGAGGACACCGCAACCCGACTAACCGTGCCGACCTTGTTCGAATTGTCCGGAAAAGACAGGATACATATGTTCTAGATATACATATGACATTAAAGATTTCTTAATTCAAAGATGCACTACATTAATCGACACATAATAAAAGGTAGACGGTATCTACCCCGAACCGCCAATGCGACGTACTATCTCTACGCGAAGAACGTTCCTCGCCGCCACTGGCACCTTGGCGCTCGCGGGGACCGGATTCGGCCGCGCGGCGGCCGACGAGGAGTCAGCTTCGGAGCAAGATACATTCGCGATACGTGAAGGAACGGAAGATGAGACCACCGTATACGAAACAGCTGGGTCGGAAGATGGTCCGACGGTCGTTGTTGTAGCTGGAATTCATGGTAACGAGACCGCAGGAATTCGCGCCGCGGACGAGATTGCGGAGTGGAATGTCAACGCGGGAACGCTCGTCACGATTCCGCGTGCTAACGCAACCGCGGTCGAGCAAGAATCGCGAACCGGGTCAGACGGGAGCGATCTGAACCGAGAATTTGAGGTTGGCGAGGAACCGGGCACCGAGCTCGCCCAGGCGCTCTGGGACACCATCGTCGAATACGATCCTGACGTCGTCGTCGACCTACAAGAATCGCAAGGAATATACGACGGCAGTTACGATGAAGGGGAAGGCGTCGGTCAGGCAATATTCCACTCGTACGATTCGGCAGCATTCGAAGGCGCAGAAGGGGCCGCCACGTACGTGAACGAGAACTACGTCTCCGATTCGCAGTACGAATTGAAGACTGACATTCTTTCCGGACCAGACCAGCCTCCTTACGGGCTTCTGGTACACAAAACAACGTGGGACCTTAATGCAACCTCGTATCTCTTCGAGACGTACTCTGGAGTCGGCCTCAGCAAGCGCATCCAGTGGCAGAAGCAGGTCGTCAGACAGCTCGTCGGCGGCGAGATTGACCTCGGCAGCGCGGACGAAGATGAAGGCGACAACGAAGAGACCGGCGGTGACGACGGATCCGAGGAGGAAGAGGAGACGGACAAAGGCGGATCCGGTGGCGAAGACGACGGCACGGGCGGCGATAGCGATGAACCTGCCGAGAATGAGCCGCCTGTTGCGAAGATCGCATCGAGTCCCTCCAGGGCGGCGACGCGTACCTTCGATCTGGGTGACACTGTCGCGTTCGACGCGACGGGATCGTCCGATCCGGACGGCGAAATTGCGTCGTACGAGTGGAGACACAGGGGCGTCGGAACGCTCGACAGAAGTGGTGGCACGGCCGAGCTGACGTTTACGGACTGCGGACGAGCGCGCGTCGCTCTACGCGTAACCGACGACGGGGGCGCGACGGACACGGACGAGGTCGTGGTCGTCGCCAATCGAGGGTAACCGGACGCAGCCACCGCGCCGATCCGACGGAACCACGCGATGCGTCCACCCTGGGTACGTCGGCGGTTCTTACGGATTGACAATCGCCGCTACGAGTTTTCTTTCCGAGAGCATACCCCTACTTAGGGGAAGAGAGATGTACGATACGATTCTCGTGCCAATAGATGGAAGCGACCCGTCGAACAGGGCCGCGGAGCACGCGCTCGAACTCGGCGTCCGATTCGACGCGGCGGTTCACGTCGTCAACGTCGTCGACACGGGGCGGTACGGCGAACCGGCGCTGAGTAGCGCCGAACTCGTGATCGACGAGTTGGAGGACAGGGGCCACGACATGGTCGACACGTTCGCCGACCGCGTCGACGCCGCGGGGCTCGAAGCCCGCGGACGGGTCTGCCACGGCGACCCCGCGGGCGAGATACTCGCCCTCGCCGACGAGGTCGACGCCGACCTGATCGTCCTCGGGTATCAGGGGCACAGCCATCGACTATCAGGACACTTGGGGAGCGTCGCGGAGCGCGTCGTGCACGGCGCGGGGCGGCCCGTCCTGACCGTGTGACGGTGCGGGCGAACGAAAGCAGCTGAAGCCCCCGCCGCTTCGTCGAGCGGATCAGTCGGCGTGAAAGTCGCTAACGGTCGACCGAAGTGAGGGTTGATAACCTGCACGATCGTACTAGATGCCTATGGGAGAGACGAACTGGTGGCGATACGGCTTCGAGGGGAACGTACCCGAGATCGATGCGAGCGCGCACGTCTCGCGGCGGGCCACGCTCGTGGGCGACGTGGCCGTCGGGGCCGACGCGAGCGTGTGGCCCGGGGTGGTGCTGCGGGGCGACGTGGGTCCCGTCCGGATCGGGCGCGAGTCGCACGTCGGCGACAACGCCGTCCTCCACGCGGCGGTCGCGGGCGATCGCGTCATGATCGGACACGGCGCGGTCCTCAACGAGTGCGCCGTCGATGACGGGGCGCTCGTCGGGTTCAACGCGACGGTGAACACGGGCGTCACGATCGGGAGCGGGAGCATCGTCGCGTCGGGGACGGTCGTCCCGGAGCACGTCGAGATTCCTGCGCACTCGTTCGCCCGCGGCGTCCCCGCGCGGATCGCGCCGCTCGAAGAGACAGCGATCGACGCCGAGGAGATCTTCGAGCGGTACTCGACGGGCGAGTACACGGGCCTCGCCGACCGTCACGGCGACCTGTTCGTTTCGGAGAGCGAAGGGGCGAACTGGGGGGAAGAAGAGACGAGAGAGGGAGAACGGGAGGACGGCTGATTGATCAGCCGCCAGCGTCGACGGTGCGGAGATACTCCTCTAGCAACGCAGGGAAGTCCCGGCCCTTCATGTAGCGCAGGCCGAAGTCGTCGGCCCAGTTCATGATCCCCGTGTCTTCCGTGACGACGCCCGCGTCGAGTTCGCGCGCGAGGATGAGGAGATCGAGATCCTCTCGCGAGTCGAGCACACCCTTCCGGAGCGTCCGCCGGTACTCGTCTCTGAGGCCGGAGATGACCTGGTCGACGCCGCTCATGTGCTCGTGGTCGTCGCGTCGCTCCGCGCGGGACTCCTCGGTCTTCCGGACCGCCTTCTCGGAGATGCGAAGCCCCCGGTTCACCCGGTCGCTCATCTCATCGATGAAGCCGTAGACGAGCTCCGCGGGGATCATGACTTCGAGGCGCGCCGGGCTTTTCTTTATGACCCACGTGTTCAGCTTCGAGAGCGTCTCCTCGGAGATGGAGCGGCTTTCGAGCATCGTCGTCAGCTCCTGGTGGATCGACGGGGGCATATAACAGGAGATATTCAGTTCGAGCTTCGCGCGCGCGACGAGGTCCAGAAACCGGTCGATCGCGTCCTCGACGCTCTCTCCCTCCCGCCGGATCTCCTCCGTGAGAAAGAGGGAGGTGTCGAGGACGAACCGTTGTTTGAGCGGGTGAGCTGGCATTGGTATCGGTTGGCACGGCGGCGGCATATAGCTACGCCTCGGCTCGATGTGCACGCGTCGACCCGCGTCATCGAACGTTCATCCCTCGAACGTTCATCCCTCGAACGTTCAGAATCGTACGATCGTCACGGGATAGTGACAAATAGTTCATTCCCCGCCGGGTCGTGGTACCAAGTGACATGAAAGCGGCGACGTACCACGGACGGCGTGACGTTCGAATCGAGGAGGTAGCGGAGCCGACGCTCGGGCCGAACGACGTGCACATCGAAGTCGAGACGTGCGGCATCTGCGGGTCGGACCTGCACGAGTACGTCGCGGGTCCGATATTCGTCCCCGGCGAGGAACCGCACCCAGTCACCGGCGAGGCGATGCCGATCACGATGGGTCACGAGTTCGGCGGCGTGATCACCGACATCGGCGCGGAGGTGACCTCGCACGACGTCGGCGAGGCGGTCGCCGTGAACCCGATCGTCTGGTGTGGCGAGTGTCGCTACTGTGACGAGGGAAAGTACCACCTCTGCGAGTCGGTCGGGTTCGTCGGTCTCTCCGGCGGCGGCGGCGGCTTCTCGGAGACGGTGACGGTTCCGGCAGTGCAGGCAGTCCCGCTCGGGGACGTGCCGGTGGAGTACGGCGCGCTCGCCGAACCGTTCAGCGTCGCCCTCCACGCAGTCCATCGGTCGGGCCTGCGTGCAGGCGACTCGGTCGCCGTGTTCGGGAGCGGTCCGATCGGACTTGCCGTCGTGCAGGCCGCGCGAGCAGCCGGTGCGGGACGGATCCTCGTCTCCGAGCCGCGCGAGGCGAGACGTGAACTCGCGAGCGAAAGCGGCGCGGACCACCTCATCGACCCGACGGAGACGGATCCGGTCGACCGCGTCGTTGCCGAGACGGGCGGCGGCGCGGACGTCGCGTTCGAGGTCGCGGGGATCGAAACCACGTTCAGGCAGGGGCTGGAGAGCGCGAAGGCCGACGGCACCCTCACTGTCGTGAGCATCTTCGAAGAGGAGATTTCGATGCACCCGAACGCGGTCGTCCTCGGGGAGCGCACGATTACGGGGACGCTCGCGTATCTCGGCGGCCCGCTCTCCGCCCGCGAGTTCGGGGCTGTGATCGACATGTTCGAAAACGGCGATCTCGACCCGGAGGCGATCGTCACCGCCCGGATTGACCTCCCGGACCTCGTTGACGAGGGATTCGAGCGCTTACTCGACGATGAGAGCGAACAGGTGAAGATCCTCGTCGAACCGTGAGTCGCCGAGGTCGTCGACGATGAGCTACCACGAGCAACTCGGCGTCTCCCGATCGGCGTTCGACGCCCTCTCGGAACACTTCCAGCGGCGGGAGTTCCGCGGCCGCGAGTACCGATTCCTGCCGGACGGGCGACAGAGCGTTCCGCGAGGGACGGCGCTCTTCGACGGGGTCGTCGTGCGCGGCTTTCCGAAGATCTCCCGGACGCTCGTGCTCGACCCGGGCGTCCCACGGCATTTCGACGGGGCGTTCGCGGTCGAGGAGAAGCTGAACGGGTACAACGTGCGGATCGTCCGGATCGACGGGGAGACGCTCGCGTTCACCCGCGGCGGCCTCGTCTGTCCCTTCACGACGCGGAAGGTCGAGTCGCTTCTCGATCTCGACGCGTTCTTCGACGACGACCCGTCCGCCGCGCTGTGTGGGGAGATGATCGGTCCAGAGAATCCCTACACCGCCCACGAGTACTCTGGCGTTGACTCGCTCGCGTTCCGCGCGTTCGACGTCCGCGATCGAGCGACGGGCGAGCCGCTTCCGGTGCGACGGCGACGACGGTTCTGCGAGCGACACGGCGTTCCGCAAGTACCGCCGCTCGGCGTGTTCGAACCCGAGTCGAGCGCGGCCAAGGTGGCGGAGATCGTCCGCGGACTCGACGCCGAGGGGCGCGAGGGCGTGATCATGAAGTCGCTCGACGGGACGCGCCTTCTGAAGTACACGACCTCGGCGGCGAACCGGGGGGACCTCGCCTACGCGTTCTCGCTCCCGTTCGACCACGGTCGCGAGTTTGTGTTCCGCCGGCTCGTCCGCGAGGCGTTCCAGACCGTCGAGTGGGAGGAAACGGACGCGGACGAGGAGCAGCGGGCGCGCGAACTCGGCGAGTCGATCCTCGCGCCGATGGTTGACACCATCCGTCGCGTCCGGGACAGCGAGGTCGTCGGCGAACGTCACCGCGTCCGGGGAACGCCCGAGGAGATCGACGAACTGCTCGACCACCTCCGCGACCAGAGCCTCCGGATCGCCGTCGAGGACGACCGGACGGCGGACGGCGAACGGGTGGTCACATTTAGCAAGCAGATGCGGGCGACGACGGATCAGACGCGAGCGTACCTCGACGGAACGGTCGTCCGCGAGTGATGGTCGAATCGAGCCGGTATCGATCGCATGTGACGTGCCATTCGTACCACCTGAGATACTTCTATCATACGTCACAATCATATGATTCGAATCATACAGTCGGCGAATAGACGAATTTGACCGGGGTGAAAATCGGCGCAAAAGGCGATACGTTCGCTGAGAGCGGCCGTCTTCGTGTTATCCAAACGTTCTAAACTTGTAGCTAGTTTGGAATTTACACCGTGGACCCAGTCTCGATACAGAAATACCAATGATCGGTGTGGCAGAATTTCGCGGGTGAACTTCGTCGGAGGGATGAATACTATTGACATCCTCCTGCGCCTAAAGACGCGGGTATTCTCCTTATTCTTTATAACGGATCACTCCATAGGATGTGGCATGACACGAAAACGCGTGCTCGTCGCGGTCAGCGAGGAGGAAGAGCGGGCCGGGATCCAGGCGGAGTTGGTCTCAGACTTCTTCGACCCGGAGAACGTCGAGGTCGTGGTGCACCACAATTTCACCGATAACCCTGAGGGGGCGACCGTCGGGCAGGTGGCCGCGGTCCGGCGCGCGGAAGAGCGTCTCGACGAGGAGGGGTTCGACGTCTCGCTCTGCGAGACGAGCGGGAAGTCGTCGTCGACGGCGATCCTCGACGCGGCGGCCGATAGGGACGCCGACCTCATCTGCATCTTCGCGCGCAGACGGAGCCCGACCGGGAAGGTGCTGTTTGGCAGCGTCGCCCAGGACGTGATCCTCTCGTCCAGCCGGCCGATCCTCATCGCGCCGCAGGCCGGATTCGGAAACGGATGAATGGCATCCTCCTCGACCTAAAGCCGGGGTATCCTCGCGCTGGGGGTATCGCTTACCGACCCGCGGAGGCAACTTGCGGGTTCGTATGCTCCTCGTTGGGACGGTGAGAGCGTAGTGACTCCGACCAAGTGTGGTCTTCCCACTTGAGGCATACAGGCCGTGCCATCGGCCGTGATGCCGTCGTCTGCCGTCTCAGGAACGTTTCGGACGCTGTGAGGTCCGCGTGTCCTTCGAAACCGCACGGACACGTCAATGTGTCTCGGTGGCGCGTCATTCGGTCGGTCGAACCACACTACGGACACTCTTAACTTATCCACGCTTCCGAGCGAATCTCCACCGAGATGCTGTACTCCTCGGCGGTACACGCCAGCCGTTTGACGAACGCGCGAAACGCCCAGAAGTTGTGCGTTTTTTCGTTGGCCCGAACTGACCAGTGCGTGTCGAGCACGTCGGTTGAATCTCGACGTACACCGTGGAGACGCCCTCGTCGTACAACCGTTCGATGAGGTCGCGGGCGAGTGCGTCTTGGGCGTGGTTGCGTCGGCGTGTCTGACGTCGGTACAGCGAGTGTATCCGGTGACTGCTGTACCGACCGTCGTCCAAGAGCGATTTCAGACGGGCGATTTCTCGCGTCGTCTCGCGGAACCGCTCGAACAGGTCGTGCCCCTCGTATAGATACTGTTGGCCGGTTGTGGTGGTACTGGCGACGAGGTTGTTCGCACCAATATCCAGAACGGCCTCCTCTGAAGCCAGTGGGTGTGCCAGTCAAGAATCGTTGACGGTGGCTGGCTGAAAGGCCCTGAACGTCTGTGCGTGCTCGTCGTAGTACAGTTCCAACCCGCCCTGCTTGTCGTACTCCGTCCAGTTGGGTTCGCCCCGGACTTCGAGTTGAAGACGTTCCTGCCGTCCGAGTCCGTACTCGTCTTCCAGGTCTTTGCCGACGAGGATTTCCAGACGAGAGTAGTCGCCCCACTCGATGGTGTACGACGTGTTGCGGATGTACGTGCGCGGAGTTTTCGTCCGTCTTCGGCGTTGCCCCAGAAATCGGGCTTGCCGTTGGCTTCGCCTTTTTTCTTGAGTGCGAAGAACGACCACCACGCTTCGCGGTTCTTGCGTTCGATTTGCTGAACGGTCGACGCCCCGAGCGTGCCGCCGTAGCGGCCGCGATACTCGCTGCTGTCCCATACGTTGCCGTCGGGGTCGGCGTAGTTCTCACGGCGTTCACGAGACCGAAGGTCTCGTGCGCACACAAAATCGCACCGCGATTTTGGGACGCTCGTAGTTGATTTCGTTCCAGAGTGCGGCAGAAGCGTCTAACAGGCGTCGAAGTAGCCCCCCGTCCTCGTCGGACTGAGGAACGACCTCGAACGTGTTGGTCCACTTCATCAACGACTTCATATACCCGAAGGCTAATGTATGTGTAAGTTTTGTATGTTTGTATGGTGAAAAACATCCACGTGGTAGTTGACGACGACGTACATAAACGGTTGAAGCGAATCAAGAAGGAACACGGTCTCACGTGGGAAGGGATGTTGCTCCACGCGGCGAAAGACTTGGGAACCCCGGACTGAGCGTCAGTGGCTGTGTCCCTATTGTCGGATTCACGCCCGCAGTGAACGCCGGGACTCTCTCCTTGAGTCAGGTAGTATCAGGGATCGATACCGTGGTCGATCCCATCACGGAAAGAACGGAAGCAAACTCCGCCCGTGCCCGATCAGATCTCGGAGATCCGCTCGTGTTCCTCCGAGATGGCGCTCGCGTCCTCGGGGAGGAGGGCGACGACGAGGTAGTCGGCGTAGCCGTCGATGTACTCGACCAGCGCCGCGATGCGATCGGAGTCGATCGCTTCGAGCGAGTCGAGGAGGATGAACGGCACCGCCTCATACACGTCGTGGGCCAGGTAGCCTGCCAGCGCAAACACCAGCCCAGTGACCTCCCGCTCGCTCTCGCTCAGGTGATCGACGGTGTCCTCGTAGACGGAACCCGAGGCCGTCTTTCGGACGATGTGTAGGTCGAAGAACGCCCGCGTGACCTTCCGGCGGCCTTCGCGGACCTCGCGCTCGGTCCGCTCGATCCAGATCCGTTCGAGGTTCGCATAGTCGAGGATGTCGAGCACCGCCTCCATGTGCTCGTTGAACTCGTCGACGGCCTGCGTCTCGATCTGCTCGATGCGGGTCCGGAGGTCCTCGATCTCGTCGCGGATCTCGTCGCGCCGCTCCGAGAGTTCCTCGCGCTCTGAGAGCCGCGTCTCGACCTCGTTCGTCTCCTCGTCGACGCGGTCGAGTTCGCTCTCGAGCTTACCCAGCTCGAATTCGAGCTGGTTGGCCCGCTTGTGGAGGTCGAGTATCTCGCTGTACTCTTCGGCTTCGAGTTCGTCGACCTCACCCTCCAACCGTTCGATCTCGTCCGTCAGCGACTTCCGACGATCTTTCAGCCGTTCGAGCGTCGATTCGCGATCCTCGATCTCGTCTTCGGTCCGGCGGAGCCGTCGTTGGACCTGCTCTCGGCGGCTCTGGTCCTTCTCGAAGGAAGAGCGGTCCCGCTTCAGCTCGTCGATCCGCTCGCGCAGCTCGTTTCGTTCCTCGACCTTCGTCTGGCGCAGGTCGCGCAACCGATCGACGGTGCGTTCGATCTGCGTCGTCTCGACCTCTGAACCGCACGTCCAGCAGACGACGGTTTTCGATTCGTCGAGGAGTTGATCCGTGACCGAGCCGCCGCTCGCGTCGGTTCCAACGTCCTCCCGAAGCGCTTCGAGCACCTCGGTGCTCGTGCCTTCGAGCATGTCCTCGTTGAACTGGATGATCGTCTGCAGTTCCGTGATGCCGGAATCGAGCGTCTGGATCTGGTCCCGGAGGCGATCGAGCTTCGAGTCGATCTCTTCGATCTCACCGACGGGCGCGTCGGGCATCTCCTCGCGCTCTTCGGCGAGTTCGTCCCGCTCGTCTCGCAGCGTCGAGAGGCTCTCCTGCTCGGATTCGATGCGGAATCGGACGTTTTCGAGGTCGGACCGCTTCTCGCTGAGCTGATCGAGCTTGTCGTTGAGTTCCGCCTTCTCCTCGCGCGTGTCTTCGACGTCCGCGTCCGCCGATTCGATCTCGGCTTCTGTCTCTTCGAGCGTCGCGCGCTTATCCTCAATATCGGCCGAGAGCTGCGTCCGCCGCTCTTCGAGCTGCGGAAGCCGCCCTTCGAGGTCGCTGAGCTCCTCCAGCTTCGACGCAATCCGCCGCCGCTCGGCTTCAAGCTCCTCGATCTCGTTTTGGATGGCGTCCATGTCGATCGGCTCCATGATGATCTCGCGGAGATCGTCGCCGCGCGCGACCGCCCTGCGCGCCTCGTTCGATTCGAGGAGGAATCCAAACAGGTCTGCGAGCGTCGGATCTTCCAAGTACGGGTCACCACTCGTGACGACGGTGCCACCCTCGCGCGTGAGCGTCCGAGTGTACGTCCGATCGCCGAAGGACAACTCGACGCTGCCTTCCTCGGCGTCGCCCTTGAGAGAAACGCGATCGCTGCCGAGTCCCGCCATCAACGCCTGGAGGAACGACGTCCTGTTAGTCGCGTTTCGGCCGGCCAGAACGGTGATCCCGGGTTCAAATTGAACGGTCGAGCGTTCGATCCCGCCGACGTTCCGGACGTCGACTTCGACGCGACCTGCAGAGGACTGTGCCTGACTCATATATCCACTTCGGGTTTCAGGTCATATAATTCTTGATATACGATTCGGAGAATCCTGACGGCACTAGCTTCGTAATGCTCTCTGCGGAAGGAACGAACGCTGAGCCACCGACGTGTTCGATTCGGAATCGACGACTCAGCGTCCGAAAGCGGGAAATCATTCATCTGGCTGACAGTCACAGCCGCCGTTTTCGAGCAATTCCGAGACCGGATACTGGGAGCCGCAGTCCTCACAGAGCACGCGGATATCGACGAAGACGCTGAACTCGCCGAGAACGATGTCGCGGCTGTTGCGTAACTGCTTCAGCGTCGACTCCGCCACCGCGACGAGGCGGCTCCGAAGTCGTCGGATCGTCTCGCGGCTCTTTTCGAGACGAGCGTCGGGACCGGGGTCGTCTTTCGTCTTCTTCGCGCCGCGGTACTTCGTCAGGTACGTGTACACCGCCTGATGGGAGACGAAATTCCGCATCACCTGGTCAACGTCGATCCCGTTTCGCTTCAGCGTGTTCTCCGCCTCCGTTCGGATCCCGCCGCTGATGTCGTCTTCGGTGAGGAGTCGATACATGTTCTTCACCTCGCCGTCGAGCGTCTCCATTCCGTGCTCGTCCATCTCGGCTTCGAGGATCCGCTGGTTGAAGTAATCGGCGAGGTCCCGCAGGCTCCGGTCTTCGACGCCGTCGCCGGTCCAGAGCCGTTCAATCCGATCGCCCATCCCGTTGAGTCCGTACCGTTCTATCAGTCGACCGACTTTACTATTCGTCTGATCGGGGACGTTCTCGGAAGTCGCCCCGTCGCGCGAGTCGCTCATCGATTTCCAGTTGGTGATGCGGACTATTAAACCCCTCCAATCACGATTCCTTCGAAGAGCCATCGAAGAGCGACTGACGAACGGCCGAAGAGCCAAACGGAACCGATGGGCGTCGGTCAAGTCAATTCGAACAGAAATACATAGACTTATTCTTCGTCTATCGTAATGAGTGACCATGAGCAAGCTGGCTGATGTCGACGCGGATGCCATCCGAGAAGCGCTGGGTGCCGCGTCGGAAGCGAAACCGGCGAAGCGACTGATGGTCGCGCTCGCGTACAAGGACGGGGTCGCCGTCTCGACGCTGAGCAAGCGGTACGGAATCCCGCGTTCCACGGTGTACTACTGGCTCGATCGGTTCGAAAACGAGTCGATCGAGGACGCGATCGAGGACGAGAAACGACCAGGGAGGCCACGAAAACTCTCGGCGGTGGAGCAGGAGGTTATTCGGGGTGACCTCGGTAAGCCGCCGGCGGAGCATGGATACGACGCGGCCGAGTGGACCCCGGTGCTCCTGCGAGAACACATCGAACGACGAACCGGCGTCTCGTACTCGCTCGGCCACACGCGTCGCCTTCTCTCCGAGTTAAGCGCGTCGGAGTGAGCGCGTCCAAAGCGCCGAAGTCGGTCGACGCGTTAACGGGCGAAGGTGTGCAACTTGAAATGTAATTCAATCGGCATCGTCGTCACGGAAGCGGCTCACGAACTAGATGAGGCTCGCGATTCGGAAGCAGTTCATGGCACGGAGGTGGTTTTGGGCACAAAAGCAGTACACGATCTGAGCGGCCCGAGGTACCTCAGGCCAGCGATTCGTCCCCTAGATCCTTCTCTCGAACGACGACTGAGGAGATCCGGGCACCTTCCACCTGATCGACGGCGAACTCGTACCCGTCGGCCTCAATCCGGTCGCCGACTTTCGGTGCGCGACCCAGCCGATGCAACACCAGTCCGCCGATCGTCCCGAACTCGTCGGCCTCGAACGCGGTGTCCAGCGCCTCGTTGACGGCCGAAATGGGGACGCTTCCGTCGACAGCGTACGTTCCGTCGCCGCGTCGGTCAACGGACGGCTCTCGTTCGTCGACGTCGAACTCGTCTCGAATGTCGCCGACGATCACCTCGACAATGTCTTCGATCGTCGCGATTCCTTCGAAAACCCCCCACTCGTCGATCACCGCCGCTATCTGGCTCCGTTCGGACCGGAACTCGGTCAGAAGATCGTCGATGCGGCCGGACTCCGGAACGACCGGCATGTCGCGCGCGAGATCCGCCGCCGTGACGGCGTCCCGGCCGTCGTGGCCGGCCGAACCACCGGTCTCTGCCTCGATCGCTCGCAGGACGTCTTTCACGTCGACGAATCCGACGACCTGCCCGCCGCCCCCCTCGTCGACGACCGGATACCGGGTGTGACCCTCCTTGATGATGAGCGCTCGTAAGTCGGGCAGGGGGAGATCCGGGGGGACGCTCACCACATCCGGCCGCGGAACCATGACCTCGCGGACGGTGGTGTCGTCGAGGTCAAAGACGCGCTCTATCATCTCCACTTCCTCCTTGTCGATGTGCCCCTTGCTTCCGGACCTGGTCAACACCATCAGGATCTCCTCCTCGGTGAAGGTCTCCTCCGTCTCCGAAGCGGGCGGGACGCCGATCAGTCGTGTGAAGAAGTTAGCCGTCCCGTTGAACACGACGAGTCCAGGGAGGAACAGATAATAAAAAATCTTCATCGGAGGGGCGACGAGGAGCGCGATTCGCTCCGCCCGGGCGATGGCGATCGTCTTCGGTGCGAGTTCCCCGAACACGACGTGTAGGAACGTGATGAAGCCGAAACCGATGGCGAACGCCGCGAGGTGGATCGCACTCTCGGGAAGCACGGGTTCGAGAACCGGCTCGATGAGCGCCGCCACGGCCGGTTCGCCGATCCACCCGAGTCCGAGGGAGGCGATCGTGATTCCCAATTGGGTGACCGCGAGGTAATCGTCGAGGCTCCCGACGGCCTCTTGCAACGTCTCCGCGCCTGCCCTTCCCTCGTCGGCGAGTCGATCGACGGACGTCGCGCGGATACGAACGAACGCGAACTCCGATGCCACGAAAAATCCGTTCAGAAACACGAGAACGAACGCGGCCAGGAGGCGGCCGGCCGAGAGCGCGAGATCTACCATGTGCTTCCCCGTCGTTGTCCCAGTGAGCCGCTCTCCCGTAGATGAGCCAACGGTACGGTCGGTACGGTGTCGCACGTGACGCGGTCGTACGAAGTGCGGTCGTACGAGACTTGGCCGTAGAGCGGCCCGGACGTGTCGTCGAAGACGATAGATGGCGTGGAAAGCCAGTGAACGTCGCAGCTCCGCGAGAGAGATCCGGTCATGACCGGAGCTAAGCCGTGAAATAACTAAACTGTAGCGTCCGATCGAAATGCGCCTCGAAGAGGCGTGAGGATGTCCTTCGAAACGGACGACGATCATATCGCGCGATTCGATTTATCGTATTTCAGGCTGTCGTAAACTACACTCCCCTACTTTGCTCGGTCTGACGACCTCGCTCGTTGAGGGTCGGTCTTTCGCGTGGACTCCCGTTCTATGCCACCGTCCGTGGTAGCAGAGGGGAGGTACTCCCCACTCACGTTCAGCGTCCCGCGATTTAAGCGCACGTCTACGGGTGCGCCTCCGTCGGCTGCGTTTTGCCTCCGACGGAGATACCGGAATCCGATGTTCTTCGCCGTCGCAAAGTCGCTTCGCGACTTTGCTGCCCGTCAGATCGCGCGCGATCTGACGACCGCGTTGTAATCCGCGTGGTTCTGATACCCGCATTTCAAGCACTCGAAGTGCTCCCCGTCGCGGTTGTCCTCATGAGTACAGCCGCACGTCGAACAGCGTTGAGACGTGTGGTCCGGTGGGACTTGTACGGCTTCGACGCCGTGCTCTGCCGCCTTGTACTCAACGTATTGGAATAGCCGGCGGAACGCCCAGACGTGGCGCCACGTCGCCTGCGGGATGTTCTCGCGGGTGTGCGTTAGGTCCTCGAAGGCGATGTGCGAACAGCCGTATTCGACGGCTTCCTCGATGAGTTCGTTCGCTACGCCGTGGAGGTATATTTCGAAGTGCCCATACTCCTTGCGACCGACGCCTTCGATGGCTTCGTGTGCCGCACGCGTTCCTCGCTGTTGAAGCGAGCCACGGCGCTTCTCGTACTCTCGACGCCAGTGGTTGAACTCATCGGCAGACCAAAACGTTCCAGTGGACGAAACGGCGATGTTGTTCACCCCGAGGTCCACACCGAGGACTGTTCTGTGCTCGGTATTGAATTCGGGGTCGTCGGTTTCGGCTTTCCGCATCGAGGCATGAAGGAACTACTCACCATCCCGACGCTGTAGGGTCGCCATACGGAACTCGTAGTCCTCGTCATCGAGGTACGTTCGTGGATGACGCTCAGAATCGTCGAGAAGGATGTAGTCGCACTCGACCCCTCCGTTGACGGTCGAAAGCGATACGTGGTCGCGGTGGAACGTCGCGCTTCGTTTGTCGTAGACCGCGCTCTCTGCGCATAAGTAGGGCTGCGACGTTCGTTCACCGCGTTGCAGTCTCGCCACACCGCTCTTGACGGCTTCGACCGCTCGGCGGACTCCTTTCTGCACGAGGTTCGCGGTAAGGTCGGTTTCGTCCCGTAGTTGGTCGTACAACGCACGTTCTGCTTTGGCCTTCGAGGTAACGTGGTATCCGTCGTCGCCGTGCCAACACCATTCGCTCGCGGTGTTCGCACAGTGTTTGAATTGCTCGACCGTCTCACGGAGGGACGCATCGGCGTCTTGAGGCACGTCGAGCTTGATTATGGCGGTACGACGGTATTCCACGACGTTTCACACAGCGTGTCGGTGTTACTTAATGTTCGGGAGTGGGGCTGCTTAAGAACGTAGTTCGTCACGGAGTTGTCGGCTCCTCCCCTTCCTCAACGGAGTGAGCGAAGCGAACGGAGTAGAGAGGGGCCTCCGCCTCACAATTTAGGTGAGTTTCTACACGGGCCGTTTATCGAACGCTCCATCTCACTTCTGTCTCAGACACACCACCGATACAAGTGAATGAGAGGATACAGGCCGCGAAAGCGCGATTTCCGGCCGATTCGTGCTGTCGGACACACCATCGTTGCAAGTGAATGATGTTTATCGGAACAATAGTTTTTCCGGGAAAGTGGAATGAAACGATTCCGAGGAGACTTGAACGAGTTACGTGATAGTCTCCCACGACTACAGTCGTGGGCTTTCTCCTCGAATCTCTGTAAACACCTCAATGAGGAACCTCACAATCTCGATGGGATACGAGGCGACGAGGTGCGGACTACATCGCGCACGGCCGAAGCGGTCGGTAACAACTACGCGACGTGCCCCCAGTGGTGAGGGGGCGAGAAACGATCGGAGAGACACCACTCGTGCAAGTGAAAGACGATTCCCGACCGGAATGCCAATTCGTGAGGTGTCACGCGACATCGTTTCGCCGCGCGGTGGCTCGGATCTCGTCGAGGACGGAAGTCAGCGACAGAACGTCCGAGAGCGCGGTCAGCGCGCTGGAGAAGGGGACGTCTAACGCGTAGCTGTAGTAATTTCCGCGAGAGCCGCTACGGTTTTCCTCGGCGGAGAGGATACCTAACATGCGGAGGTCCGAGAGGTGATTGTGCACGGAGCGCTGGGCCAGCGGATCGACGCCGGCGGATTCACAGAGTCTGACGTACTCCTGATAGACGTTACGCATCCTGCACGGAGTCTCTCGGCTGGCGGCTTTCGAAACAACCGCCAGCAGCGCGAAGTGGCCGTTGACGGTGAGTTCGCGCATCCCCTCAACGACGCGCTCCTGTTCGAGTTTGTCCTGTGCGATCTCGACGTGTTTGTCCGTGATGGTTTCGTCGTCCCGATTCTCCGCGTGTTCGCCGGCGAGGCGGAGGAGGTCGAGCGCCTGTCGCGCGCTGCCGCTGTCTTTCGCCGCGAGGGCGGCGCAGAGTTTGAGCACGCTGTCTTCGACCGCGCCGTCGGCGAGCGCGACCTCGGAACGCGACCGCAGGATATTTTCGAGTTCGGGGGCGTCGTAGGGCGGAAAGTGCAACTCGCGCTCGCAGAGAGTGTCCTGGACGCGCGGATCAAGCCGGTCGCGGAATTTGAAGTCGTTGCTGATGCCGATGAGACCGACTTTGGCTTGTTCGAGTTTTCCATTCGCACGGGCGCGTGGAAGTTCGTAGAGTAGTTCGTCCCGAGAGCCGATCGAATCGACTTCGTCGAGCATTAACAGCACGGTGCCGCCGAGCTTTTCCAGTTCGGCATAGAGCTTCTTGAAGACCGTCTGTTGCGGATATCCTGTCGAACTGATTTCCGCGCCAGTCGGGCGGAGTTCGTTCACGAGTTCAACCGCGACCTGGTACGACGAGTTGAGCGTTTTGCAGTTTACCGAAACGACGTTCAGATCGACGTCGTCGTAGGTCGCGATGTCCTCCAAAAGCATGTCGAGGAGATACTCGGTGACCGCGGTCTTCCCCACGCCCGTGTTTCCGTAGAGAAAGATGTTGTTCGGTTCCCATCCATCGACCACGGGTTGGAGAGCGTCCATGTACTCGTCGATCTCCTCGTCTCGTTCCTGAATGCGCTCGGGTTGATAAGACTCACTGAGGGCGTCTTTGTTTGTGAAGATGTTCTGTTTCCGCTCGAACCGGCGCATGTATCGGAGCACTCTCGGCGAATCATTATAAAACCACCGTTACAACTGATTCAAGTGATTCAGGTGAAGGTAGATTGGACGCTCGCTTTTGACTGAATGTCGTTGTTGGTGGTTTGTATCTGTCGTACCGGTACGATCACTATACGTTGATCAGCACGCACGTGCTGATCAACACACATATCTTATACACATGTGTGTATGTGTGTATGTGTGTGTGTCATCTCTATAAGTCACCGTCTACACACACACACCACTGTTGCAAGTGAAGCGAGTGTGCGACTAGGGGGGAAGAGACTACCCCTGCACAATTACAACTAAAGAGTTGACATACTTTCCGCGTTTTTCGGTCAGTTCGGATCAAAGGACGAACGATTTATCGCGCATCCAGGTATTGGTGCTTCGGTACGCTCGAAAGTGGCCGTCTCTACGAACTTGAACCGACATCCCTGGTATCTGACGAACGGGGGTGGGTTCGAGGAGCTTCACTCGCAACAGTGGTGTCTCTCTTTTATCCTGTTCCTTCCTCCATCTCTCTCGTTTTTTGTTCTAATCTCTCGGCGCGACAACGAGGGGCTACGCTGCGCGGAAAGTTCACCTACGAGTTGTGCGGCGACGTTCGCGTTTGGAACGGCGATAAACTCCCACCGATTTCCGATCTTCACTTGCAACAGTGGTGTCTGACGGTTGCGGAGGTCCCCTTCCTTTGAGCCTCGCTTCACTTGCAACAGTGGTGTCTCTCTGCTCGTCTTCCCCCTCGAAGGTTTTTCGTATTCACTTGTAACGGTGGTGTGTCTGTACCATCGATTTGCGTCTCGGGTGTCGATCGACGGCTGCTCGGTTCACTTGCACCGATGGTGTCCGGGCGGGACGGCGTCCTACGTCGAATCAGACGCAAACTCTCGCCCTTCAGAGGAGATACACACCGTAACCACCGTTATCCATCCGTCGGTCGATGCACGGCCTGCTATTGGGTAGTGTTGAAGGATGAGGAATGAAGCGAACCTGTCCACGTTCTCACGGTGATCCAGCCTGACTTGGAGGGCGACACCGGGTCGCGAGTCGCCGGCGCGAGGTGCGAGCTCGGCGAGCTCACCGCCGTTGGGAGCGCCGCCGAGGTGCCGGTCGACATCGAAACGCGTGTCAACCACAACGTGGCCTTCGGCATCGCACAGGGCGCGATCAAGATTCAGGTGAACGCCGTTTCCATAGTGTGGGACGCGACGCAGTCGTACAGCCGTGGGATCTTCGGGAGTATCATCGATCAGGTGCTCGACCAGACACGGCTTCCGGTGCTCATCTCGCGGCTCGACCACCCGGTCACCACCACGAAGTTGGTCTTTGTACTGGTCGTTCTTGTTTTGGCGACGCTGGTCTTTGGTAGATTTCTGTTGCTGTTTTTCGTCACGGAGTTGCTGGGTGTTCTCGGTGATGTCTTCGAGGGTATCTGGTGATCGTCTTCGAAGCGGGTCTCTGTATACATCAACGAGACAGAGTCTCCGTTGTCCACACGTGCAGCAGGAACCGTGGTGTCCATTAGGGGCCGACAGCGATCAGTCCAGTGAACTACCCCGGCCTACTCGCTCACGGCTTGCGCCGTTCGCTCCGTGAGGCCGGAGCTTCCTGCTTCCATGACGCGCTTTGCAGGAACCGCAGTGGTTCCCGTAGGGAGCGCAGTCTCCACAGGCATTGAATCGGAGTAAACCACTCCTACTTGATCGAGGCCGCGAAAAAGGATGTTCAGTGCCGCGTTCGCGTCCCTATCCGCTGTGAAACCGCACGACGGGCAGGAGTGTTCACGGGCCCACAACGGTTTCTCGGTCGAAACGCCACACTGCGAACACTCCTTGGTCGTTCCTCGCGGATCGACGGCGACGAAGTGCGTGCCTTCACGTTCGCACTTGTATTCGAGCATCCGAAGGAACGTGCCCCACGACGCCGACGCCCGGTTGCGACTGTTCGACGGAAGTTCCATCAGGCCCTTCGCGTCGAGGTCTTCGACGGCCACGAGGTCGTACTCCCGCGCGTAGTATGCGGACAGTCGGTGAAGGAAGTCCCGACGCTTTCGCTTCAAGTCGGTGTGGCGTTGGGCAACGACGCGCTGTTGGGTGCGGTAGTTCGCCGAGCCGTGTTCCTTCCGCGAGAGGTCGCGCTGTGCGCGTTCCAACCGCTCGCGTTCCTCAGAGAGATCGAGCGACCCGACCGAGAAGCCGTCCGAGTCGTGAGTGTACGACAGAATCCCCACGTCGATCCCGACGCACCGATCGGGATTCTCGGGTTTCGGTGGCGCGTCGTTCTCGGTTTCGATGCCGAGGACGGCGAACCACTCTCCGGTCGGTTCTTTCTTAACCGTGACCTGCTTGATCCTCGCACTGTCGGGTAGCTCACGGTGAAGCCGCACGGGTATTTCTCCGATCTTTGAGAGTCGTAGGACAGTTCGACCACTCGTGTTCTTGAGTTTGAAGCCGGACTGTCGATACGTGAACGATCGGTACTCGTTCGGCGCTTTCCACTTGAGCGACCCGACCTTTCGACCGTTCTCCTTCGCGTCTTTGAGCCGTGAGAGGTTGTCGTACAACCGCTCGACGGCGTTCTGAAGCGTTCGGGAGTAGAGGTCGGATAGATCGGACCACCACTTCTTGATCGACGGGAGTTCGTTGACCTCGCCGTACTTCGTCGTCCCGTCAATGCGTTTGAGTCGGTGGAGGAAGTGGTTATACACTTGCCGGTACAGGTCGCGGTGTCGGTCTAACGTCCCACGGAGAGTGTCGGACGGATCGAGCCTGTACCGGTAGTTGTAGCGCATCTACGATCGTTCTTCTATGAGATCGTCCAGTTTATCTTGGACGAATCGGGAGAGATTTAGGTAGTTCTCTTGAATCCACTCCTCTTGGTCGTCGCGGATCGAGATGTTCTTGCGCTTTGCCACACTACAAGTTACACACGTTGTGTGTCTAAGTGTTGCGGAACGTGGGCCTGTGGTTCTGCTACCGAATACGTATGAAAACTGTGCGGCGCTGTATCCCCTCCCTGCTCGCGCCTTCGGCGCTCGCTAAGGAAGGGGTCTTAGCGCCTCAATTCAGATATAATACTGCGAATGTTCGTCACGTCTCATCAGTACTTCGCGCTTTTCGGGGACATACACGGTCTCGTAATCCTTGCTTGCAAATTGTGTTACAGCGTCCCATGATGGATCTTCCTCACGCCTGAGAGGGCATGGCCTCCCACCATAGGATATTGGCCACCCATCGCCAGTCTTCAATTCCTCTGACATGGAATCGAGCGCATGCCCGCGTCTTCAGGCGCGGGTGGATGTCAATAGGGTATCCCCATCTACCTTGAATCAACGTATCGTCCCACCGAGCTCCCGGACGACCGATTTACGGGCTATCTGATCCCGATTGTGTTGAACGCAGGCGATGCCGCCTAGATCACAGACACGCACACAACATGGGCCCGCACCGCGGACACCATCGATTGAGAGCACACTCACACCGCAGCCAGCATCGTGCTCACTCTTGCGCCCGTCGTCTCGACGGTGACGCAAGCCTCGTGTGATCTCACCACCGCAGAGGTTGCCACTTACGCATAGGTCGCCGCACAGCTCCTCGGCCAGGAGGTCGTCTCTCTCGAATATTCCGGGACCTTCGTTGAGACGGACCTCGTCGCTACAGTGCGAAATGCACTGTCTTCGGCGACGCTCTTCTACGGAGGCGGGATCCACGAGTATGACTCAGCATCCGAGATGGCAACGGTTGCGGACACGGTCGGTGTCGATGGCCTCGTCCATGAGCACGGTATCACAGCACTCAAAGAGACGGTCCACGGAGCACACGACGCACAGCAGCACGTGAAGTCGTCCACCTAACTGACCCAACTCCCCTGACCGCGACCCACATCGAATTTCGGCATGTCTAGTACTCCTATCGCAGAGACGATCGTCGTCGGCAGAGACGCTATTCATTGGAACTGCGTTCCTGCGATTGTTCTCAAGAGCTATCAGGTTCTTTTGTCTGAACTACCCCGAGTGTTGTAGCGATCTGTCGTGCGAAACCCGCCTCAATGACGATCGTTGCGAGAATAACGAGAAAGACTGTCCCGAGCAAGAGATCCGCACCTGCTGGATCTGTGGGGGGCGCTCCTGTCTGGAGACGGATTGCAAACAGGGTCGCAACTGACGCGGGAATGATTCCCCGCGGCCCAACAAAACTCATGAACAGTCGTTCACGAACTGTGAACCCACTATCGATCGTTGAGACGAAGACAAGCAGCGGGCGGAGTAGAAGCATTAATACCGCGACGACTGCGAGTCCAGCGACACCAAGTGCGAGCAGTTCGGAGAACTCAAGTAACGCCGCGAGCGTGATGAAGACGAATGAGAGAACGAGGACGGTTACATCTCGCTTGAATCGGCTGATGGTGTTTCGATAAGGGATGTCGAGGTTTCCGAGGGTGAATCCTGCAGTGGCTGCTGCTGCGATACCGGCTTCTGAGAACACCGAATCCGCGATTGCAAATGCGATGATGGCACTGGCCAATGCGAGCAACCGGGCTATCTGTGGTGCAGCGTCAGACGGAAAATTAACGTGGGTAAGCAAATACCAGGCAACGCCCGCGATCGTGAGCCCTATGAGGATACCGAGTACGAGACGTTCGAAGAAAAGAAGGACATATCCTTCCGGAGAGAGCTCCTGAGCGGTCATTGCTTTGAAGAGAACGATCGCGAGGATTGTGGCGGTGATGTCATTGACGATTCCCTCGGTCTCAAGGGTCACTGCGACTTTTTCGCGGACGGGAACTACGGCGAGAATCGGCGTGATGACTGTTGGACCGGTTGCGACCAAGAGCGCACCAATGAGAAACGCAATATCCCAATCTGCGCCGAGCAGGAGACGAACAGTCAGGGCTGTTCCAACGAATGCCAGTGCTGCACCGATCGTGATCAACTGAATGACCGCCTTTGGTGCGCGCCGAACCAGGTCGAATTCGAGGCGAAACGATCCTTCAAAGACGATGATGGCGACGCTCATGCCGACGATAGTAGAGAGAGTTTCCCCAAACGTGTCAGAGGTAATCAGACCGAGTCCATCGGGGCCGATGGCAATGCCCGCAACAATGAGGAACAGCACACTCGGAATCCGATACTTTGCGGCGAGAAACTGGGCTGTAAAACCCAGCCCAACAATGGCCGCAACGAGTGTAATGAGGTCAAGGTCAATGTGGATTGACATTGTGCCACCGACCTCCCGGATTGCGACGTTCGGACCAGTACTGGTCTGCCGTTCCAATCAACATGATACGTGCTCCTATTCCTACCTACAAAATTCTCCACCTACAGTGGGTTCATCCGTCAGATTGAATTGAATAAGTTGGCATTCGATTCACCGCGTGAATTGACGACGACATGGTTGGACCGTGATCCAGAGTTCATTGCATTTCTGATAATCACTGGGACCGGCAAGCGGCGGAAGGGGCAATTAACTACACAACCCTGCCTTTAAGACGATCGCTGAATGTTATTGTTTGATGTCTCAGCACCACACAGCATACATTGAGACGCTCGTCCACGTGAATTGTGGTAACCTTTCTCTCCTGAAACGAGCCTTGCGTTTGCGGTGACGAACGCCGGCACATACGAGTGGACCGCCGACACCGACGGCTGGCAACAGATTTCGTTAGGCTCGGCTAGCGACACGTTCGCACCAATCTATCCTGAACGCGAACGGATCACAGAGCGGACGGTCTACGGCGGCCTCTCCGCCTGGACACGTTTGGCCGCGATGCAGTATCATGTGTTTCGATAACAGAGACGATACGCGTGCTGAACGCGCTCTTTCCCTCCCTACTCCGTTTGCTTCCTCACTCTGTTGAGGAAGGGGCGTCCGCGTTGTACCGCCGATGCAAACGGCTGATCGCCTCCGATTTGTCTTTCATACGTACAATATCGACGACTATGATCGCATGGAAGAAATCCTCAACTATGCCGCCATTAAGGAGGTCGTCGTGAAACAAGAACCCGCGGGCGAGTAGTTTGCTGTCCTCGGGATCAAAACCGAGAACGAAGTGTCAACGAAACTCAAGAATCCCGAGAAGTGCGTCGGGATCGACGTGGGTATCCTGAAGTACGCTCACGACACCGACGGAACCGCCGTCGAACGCCCCGACCTCACGGATGAACGCGAGCGGTTGGAACGAGAGCAACAGACGCTCTCACGGAAGGACCACGGATCGGCGAACTACCGCAAGCAGCAGCGGATTGTTGCTTGCCGCCACACCGACTTGAAGCGAAAGCGCCGCGACTTCCTACACAAACTCTCGAACTACTACGCTCGGGAATACGACCTCGTGGCGGTCGAAACCTCGACGCGAAAGGACTGATGGAACTCCTGTCGAACAGCTGGAACCGCGCCGGAGCGGCGTGGGGCACGTTCCTGCGGATGTTGGAGTACAAGTGCGAGCGCGAAGGTACGCATGTTGTCGCCGTTGATCCACGAGAAACGACAAAGGAGTGTTCGGCGTGTGGCGTCGAAACCGAGAAACCACTCTGTGTACGGGAACACTCGTGCCCGTCGTGCGGGTTCGAAGTTGACCGGGATCTCAACGCAGCGTACAACATTCTATCTCGCGAACTCGACCAAGTAGGGGTGGTTCACCCCGAATCAACGCCTGCGGAGACTGCACCCCCTACGGGAATCGATTCGGTGTCTGCACAGGACGTCGTGGAAACAGGAAGCCCCGTCCTCAGCGAGGCCGCAAGGCCGAGCAGGGCGGGGTAGCTCACTGTTAGGGTGAATGAATCCCCAGTAGCTCGTTCACGCATTGTTCATCCGTTCTTTCGTCTCTCTCCCGCACTGCATGCACCTGCTCACCCGATATGGTTCTCGAGAAAATTCCGAATTTTCTTCACTTTTACTTTCAGTTATGATAATAATTGAAATTTTATGACTTGTCTCACGATCACAGTAGAGACATCTTTCTTGGATCGTCGAAAGGGCGTCTGTTGATTTTGACATTGGTTATCTCCCAAAATCGTTCTTCATGCATCGATGCTCGGTACTAGTGCTGCAACTCTACTTTGGTAGAAGTAACAGAATACGAAAAATATCCTCCTTGTCATCTACGGTTCTTTTTGTAGGGTACATATACTTGCCCTGGGTATTGAGTACATTTATGACTAGCACTCTTAAGAAGTAGGTATGTAGATAATATTCCTTTCCCGACAGATGGCAGTCGCGAGGTGGCGAGTGCCATAGAGCACTGCTTTCACCAAGCCGAACTCAACGAAGCAACTATCTACCGAACTCAAGGCAGAGTGCCCCGAGGCTTGACCTCGGGGGTGAATGCCGCCAATCGAGGGCGCTACGCCCCCTTCCTCAGCGAGCGGCGAAGCCGCGAGCAGAGAGGAGGATACAGCGCCCGCATAGTGTTCTGTCACTGTCTGCGGCATTTGTACTCCCCATGCGGTCGAAGCGGGGAGGAAGACGCTCACCACGGTTCCACTGGTGTTCACACGTGGTTCGAAACGGCGAAGCCGTGTCGTGATCACGAAAGGCGCGTCGCGCCTTTCGAACGACGACAAGACGCGTGCATCGGGTGGTGTGACCGAGTGTCGAATCGGGAGGAGTGGGTCACTCCGACCCGCCCAGCGAGGGAACCGCCTGCGAAGTCTGGAACCGCTGTGCCTTCGGGTGCACGTGCCGACACAGAACCGGGAAGCCCCGACCTCAAGGACCGAGCGCCTTCGGCGCGAGGGAGTAGGTCGGGGTAGTTCACACCCGCTCTCCGTACCAATTACAGAAGTACAGGAGAAAGCCCACGATTTTAATCGTGGGATGAATCCGTACAGTTTAAGCGCCGTGCTGCCGTAATTCGAGTACCGACGTTCCCCGGTTTCGAGTCTCGGTCTTCGACCGCTCGACGGCTTCACCGTCTCACTCGACCGGGTAAGAAAGTCGAATCCCACTCCACCACGTCCGGGCCTACGGGTCGTCTGACGCTGATGGTGGTACCCAAGAGGCTGAATACCCTCTCGCGGAGGGACGGACCGGTATTCCGTCCCGGTGAAACGCCCGGCGCGTCCAGGTGGGGAGGCCTCTTTGACAGGGCTACACGCACTGTAAAGCACGTCCTTGGGAATAATTGGACGGCGACCGTCGAGGGGGGACGCGAAAGCGTACTTCGCCCCCGAGGAAACGTGCAACCGTGAACTCCCCTTCGGGGAATCCCACGACTGTAGTCGTGTGGAGGATGTCAAAGCCCTTCCTCTTCGAACTGGTCCACATGCCACCAGCGCCGACAACTGGCGAGAGAAGTGGGGCTACCCGGGGTAGAGAGGCGACGAGCCTATAACCCCACGCGGAGTCGTTCGGACTTAGGAAGTCGAACATGCCGATTAGGTCAGACGCCGTTTCGACGCGGGCGTGTCAGTGCCACGCCGATACCGCGTCGGTACCGCATCGATGCCGCGATTCAGGCCACACGGGCACCGGGGGCGACCGGCCGGACTCGTCGCCCCGCCCCGCCGTCGCAGGCCTCACCGTTGAGTCGTGCGTTCGACGCCTAACGTAAGTGAAGCATGTCCCGAATCCTCGCAACATACCTAATTGAAACGTCACACCCGATCGACGAGGCCGCGGAGTCGATGGCTGGCGAACAGTCCTCGGGGACGTTCGTCGACGTCCCCGGCGAGACCGACGAACTCCGCGAGCGACACGGGGCCCGCGTCGAGCGGGTCACCGAACTGGAGACCGTGGATGAACCGAGCCTACCAGGATCCGCCCCGCCCGAGGGGGCGACGGAGCCGGTGCAGTATACGCGTGCGGAGGTCGATCTCTCCTTCCCGCTTGAGAACGTTGGCCCGTCGCTGCCGAACCTGCTGACGACAGTCGCCGGCAACCTATTCGAACTCACCCCGTTCTCTGGCTTGCGGCTGCGGGAACTAGATATCCCCGCCGCGTTCGCCGACGCCTGTCCTGGTCCGCAGTTCGGCATTGAGGGGACGCGGGAGGTGGTCGACGTCTGGGGACGACCCATCGTGGGGACGATCATCAAGCCGAACGTCGGGCTATCGCCTACCGAGACCGCGGAGATCACCGAGACGATGGTCGACTCCGGGCTCGACTTCATCAAAGACGACGAGCTGATCGCCGACCCCCCCTATTCGCCACTCGAGGAGCGCGTCGAGGCGGTCATGGACATCGTTCACCGCCATGAGGACCGGACGGGCGAGACCATAATGTACGCCTGTAACATCACCGGCGACGTCGCGGAGATGAAAGAACGGCACGACGCCGTGGTCGAGGCCGGCGGCAACTGCGTGATGGTGAGCATCAACAGCGTCGGGCTGAGCGGGTTCCTCGAACTGCGTCGGCACGCCGAACTGCCGATCCACGCCCACCGGAACGGCTGGGGTGCACTGTCGCGGTGTCCGCAGCTTGGGTTCGATTACGCGGCCTATCAGGTATTCTGGCGGCTCGCCGGCGCGGACCACATGCATGTCAATGGGATCCGGAACAAGTTCTGCGAGTCTGATGCGTCGGTCGTAGCCTCCGCGCGGGCCTGCCAGCGACCGATCGTCGACGATGCCGACACGGTGATGCCGGTCTTCTCCTCCGGCCAGTGGGCCGGACAGGCGCCCGATACCTACGAGGCGCTTGGGAACGTCGATCTGATGTACCTCGCTGGGGGTGGGATCATGGGCCACCCCGACGGCCCGGCGGCGGGCGTCGCACACCTGAAACAGGGGTGGAAGGCCGCAATGGAGGGAATTCCTCTGGAGACGTACGCCGAGGACCACGAGGAGCTGCGGCGAGCGATCAAGTACTTCGGGCCGGTCGGGAGTTGTAGGTGATGGACGGGCTTTTGCTTGCGTACTACGGCGACGACTTCACCGGGTCGACCGACGTTCTCGAGTCGCTGAGCCTCAACGGTGTCCCGACCATACTCTTCCTGGAGACTCCCGACGCCCGCGACCTAGAACGGTTCGGAAACGTGCGCGCGGTTGGCATCGCGGGGACCAGCCGGAGCATGAGCCCCGAGGAGATGGAAGCGTCGTTATCCTCCGCGTTCGAGGTGCTCGATGCGCTCGGACCGGAGATCGTCCAGTACAAGGTCTGTTCGACGTTCGACTCCTCGCCCGAGGTCGGGAGCATCGGCCGGGCCATCGACGTCGGACAGCGGACGTTCGACTCCCCGTTCGTCCCCGTCGTCGTTGCCACCCCGTCGCTCGAGCCCCGCGGACGGTACGTCGTGTTCGGTAACCTGTTCGCGACCGTCGAGGGGACGAACTACCGACTCGATCGCCACCCGACGATGAGTCGACACCCCGTGACACCGATGACAGAGGCGGACCTCACGCTGCACCTGGGCGAGCAGACCGACCGCGAGATCGGACTCCTCGACGTCCGGCACATCGACGAGAACGACGGAACCACGCTCGACCGAACTCTCGATGCGGTCGCCGCCAGCAACGAGATCGTGGTCTTCGACGGCCTCGACCGCGAACACCAGCAGAAGGTCGCCCGCTTGATCTGGGAGCGGTGCGAGAATCGCGGGGACGATCCGCTCTTCTCGGCGTCGTCGTCCGGACTCAACTACGCGCTTTCGCGATACTGGCGGTCAGCCGGCGTCGTCTCGGCCTCCGAGCAGCCCAGGTCGGTCGAGGCGGTCGAGCAGATCCTGGTGATGTCGGGGAGCGCCTCGCCGGTGAACTGCGACCAGATCGACTGGGCGCTCGACAACGGATTCGAGGGGATACGCCTCGACGCGCCCCGCCTCGTCGACCCTGACACCGCGGAGGCGGCACGGAAGGAGGCCATCGACACCGCGCTCCGCGTGCTGGAGGAGGGTGGGAGCCCGCTGCTGTACTCCGTCCGCGGCCCCGACGACAATGCTGTCGAGCGGACGATCGAGCGAGCGACCGAACTGAGTCTCGACGAGACCCGCGTCGGCCCTCGACTGGGGGACGAACAGGGACGTATCACGCGCGGGATACTCGACACGGCGCCGGTCGAACGCGTGTGCGTCGCCGGGGGTGACACGAGCGGGAACGTCGCCCCGCACCTCGACGTCTTCGCCCTAGAGTTCCTCGCGCCCGTCGGGGCGGGAAGTCCACTGTGTCGGGCCGCGTCCCGCACGGCGGCGTTCGACGGCCTGCAGGTCGCGCTCAAGGGCGGACAGGTCCAGACGGCACACGAGGGGGCGGACTTCTTCGGGGTCGTTCGGGATGGTGGGATCCTGCCTTGACGGACGACTCCGCAGTGTTCGCCTCCACGTGTCCGACCGCGTCACCCCCCTGAACGAAAACCCTATCCCAGCCGATAGAGAACCGCCGAACGAGAGACAATGACAGTCGCAGTCACACTCATGGGTGCCGGGGGGAAGATGGGGTCTCGGATCACCGACCGGCTCAAGGGCGCCGACCGGTACGAGATGCGCTACGTCGAACCAAGCGAGGAGGGACGAGAGCGCCTCGCCGAACGCGATCTCGCCGCCACGCCGCCCGACGAGGCCCTCAAGGGGGCCGACGTCGTTGTGATGGCCGTCCCCGACAACCTGATCGAACCAATCACCGACGACGTCGTCCCGACGGTCGACGAAGGGACGATGGTCGTCCTGCTGGATCCTGCGGCCGCTCACGCCGGCGTCTTACACGACCGCGAGGATATCTCATACTTCCTCGCCCATCCGTGTCACCCCTCGTTCTTCACCGCGGAGACAGACATGGATGATGAGGACACGGACTGGTTCGGCGGCCAGGGCCGCGACGTACAGGACATCGTCTGTGCGCTTCACCAGGGTCCGGACGACGATTACGCGAGGGGTGAGGCCGTCGCTCGGGACATGTACGGCCCCGTCCGGAATGCCCACCGAGTGACGACAGAGCAGATGGCTCTCCTCGAACCCGCCCTGGTCGAGACACTCCTTGCGACGTGTCTGTACACCGTCCGCGACGGGTACGAGCGGGTCGTCGAGATGGGCGTCCCAGAGGACGCAGCTCGGGAATTCCTGTTCGGCCACCTGCGGATCGAACTCGGTATCGTCTTCGGCTACACCGACTTCCCGTTCTCGGATGGGGCCCTTCAGGCCGTCGCAGAGGGTAAAGAAGAGCTATTCCGATCCAACTGGGAGGACCGTGTATTTGGTCCCGAGAGCGTCCGAGCGAGCGCAGAGCGAATCGCCAGTTCGGAGTAGCGGGCCCCCACACTCGCGATCGTCTGGACCGCTTGGACCTCGGTGGTGTCCCACCCTCTCTACATTGAGAACACTAATCCCACCTTCTCGGAAATATTCATAGCTACCGTAATTGATAAGACCATGATAGTCACAACTCAGACTACCTGTCTACTGTGTCACGCAGAATCACAACTCAGTCTGGTTTCGTCTCTGAGCGATAGCTGCAGAGACAGAGAGCGTCAGCAAGAGTCCAAAGGTCACGCCTGTCCACATACTGACTGAGAGAGTCGCAAAGACACCGATCTTCAAATACGAGCCAAGAATGCTCACAACGCCACCTCCGCTTACAAGCGTATACACCCACGCCGGAACCACGTCAGTTGGCGCCCACTGATGGCTGGTCCGCTCTCGTTTGATAACCTCATCAGTGAGCTCAGAGAGCTGAAGCTCTCCACCATTAGCCTTCAGGGCCGCAACAATCGCTCGTGTTCGCTCATCGGAGATGTTCTCCGAAACCATCTCTTCGTGTGCGTCTGATCTGCACTCCGATTTGGCAGCTATTTGTTGGTGACCATCCATCTTGCTCACTAGCCATGAGTGCATCCGACACCACTAGCTTTGCTTACATTTTTCGCTGTGTGTTTATCGAATGGGTGCAAGAAATGGCGAGACGCTCTTCTCCCGTGCATGCTGGGTCTAGCTATAGCATCACCCGGTTGCCAACTCAATGTACCTCTTCAGCGACGAAGGCCTTTTTAAGTACCCTATTTTTGATAGACTGTCCTCTCGGGCGCAAGGAACGCTTTTACCTAGTCGTGTCAAAGAAGAGATAATTATGTAGTGGCCAATGTCTACAGCAATATACAACCGGACGGAGACGGTCGGCCGTGGGAGTCTGAACTATCAGTCTAGTGAAAAATATCGAATAGGGATTACTTGTGGTTTCAAAAAGGCGAAACGAACTGTTCTGACATGGATCAAGCGGAAGCCCACGATTAAAGTCGTGGGTCTACGCGATAGACACGGCCCATCTACCGCAAGATTTCGGCCGTCTGGGATCGTTTGTGAATCTGACTCGACAGGGAAAATTGGGGTTGGATTGGGGTCCCCATCACCGACAAGCAACCCTGCCCAACCGAGTCGGGCAGATGGCACCGCCCGTAGGATGTTAGCGGGGCAGTCTGACTGGACTGGCGTCACCATGCGCTCACCGCCCCGACGCTCCGCGTACAAACCGGGACCGACCACCGCGGTCGGGAAGGTGCCTCCGTCGGGGTGGTCGGCGTGACCGATCCCGAGCGCGAGGAATCCCATGACTTCACTCGTGTGGAGGATGTCAATCTGATGCTCGTTTATGGCTGGTGCGGGAGCATCAGTTCGGAACACGAAACCGCAAAGGGCAAGAGGATTTCAACAGGGCCAAGGAGTTCTAAGTCGAGTATCCCTAGGTGTCGAAGTTGACATCCTCCCACGACTAAAGTCGTGGGATTCCTCACGTTGGGGGTCTCGGCTCATGCCGAACCACCACGCGAGCGACATTTCCCTACGCGGGTAGGGTACTCTGGTGTGTGCGCGCTTCTTTGGGACTTTCGTGAGGGTATGGTGTCCCCGACCACTCGTGGTCGTCCCACTCGAATCGCACGGGCCGTGCCATCGGCCGTGGTACGTCGGTGTGCCGTCTCAGGAACGATTCTGAGGCTACGAGGTCCGCATGCCCCTCGAACCCGCATGAACACGTGAGCGTATTTTGGTGCCGAATCGTGTCCGTAGTCGAACCGCAATTCGGACACGTCTTCGAAGTCCACGCTTCCGACCGGACTTCGACCGAGATACCGTACTCTTCGGCGGTACACACCAGCCGGCTGATGAACGCGCGGAACGCCCAGAAGGTGTGCGTCTTCTCGTTCGCCCGCACCGACCAGTGTGCTTCCAGTATGTCTGTTAAGTCCCCGACGTACACGGTCGCAACGCCTTCGCTGTGCAGGCGTTCGAGGAGGTCGCGGGCCAGCGCGTTCTGTGCGTGGTCGCGCCGTCGCGTCCGTCGACGGTACAACCGCCGAATACGCTTCGACGTGTACCGGCCCTCCCGGAGCTTCGATTGCAAGCGAGCGATTTCCCGCGTCGTCTCGCGGAACTGGTCGAACAGGTCGCGTCCGTGGTACAGGTACTGCTGGCCGGTCGTGGTCGTACAGGCGACGAGGTTGTTCGCCCCAATGTCCAGAGCGGCTTCTTCGGAAGCCAGTGGTGCATCCAGTCGAGAATCGTCCACGGTGACTGGCTGAAAGGCCCTGAATTGGTTTGAGGACTCGTCGTAGTGCAGTTCTAACCGACCTTGTTTGCCGTCCCACTTCGGAACGCCCGCCACTTCGAGACGAAGGCGCTCGGTGTATCCGAAGCCATACTTCGCTTTGAGTTCCTTCCCGGCGGGTATTTCGAGACGTGAGCGGTCGCCCATCTCCAGTGTGTACTGGTCGTTGCGGATGTACGTGCGGAGTGTTCGACCGTCCTCCTCGTTGCCCCAGTAACCGGGCGGGGAACAGTGTTCGCCCGTCTCTTTGAGCGAGAAGAACGATTTCCACGCGCTCTTGCTCTTGCGGATGAGCTGTTGAGCGGTGGCGCTTCCGAGAACGCCGACGTACCGCTTTCGGTAGTCGGTGGTGTCCCAGATGCTTTCGCCGTCGAAGTACTGTTGGCGGCGTTCGTAGGTGAGTTCGTTCCAGAGGCTGGCAGAAGCATCCAACAGTTTGTGTAGCAACTCCCGGTCCTGCTCGGAGCGGGGGCGTACAACGAACGTGTTGGTCCGCTTCATCACTACCACCTATAACCCGAACATACATAAATGTATGAGTTCTGTAGGTGGGTATGGGACGAACTCTACACATCAAGGTCGATGATGAACAGTACGAGTGGCTCTCTGACGTGAAAGAGAAACGCGGTCTCACGTGGCGCGGGATGCTTATCCACGCTGCCGAGGACTTGGAGACCCCAGACGGGCAATAGTCGGTGGCTGTTCGGCTACGCCTATCGCTTAGACCCACGACTAAAGTCGTGGGCTTCCGCTTAATTCATGTCATCCCGTACCCCCACTCTTCGAGTTGATCTTCCACTTCGTCTAAATGCTGGAGTCCAGCTTTCACGAGTGCCTCGCGGAGATCCGTTAAGGACACACTGTCATCGAATCGAGTTTCGAGCTCTCGCAACGCGTCGCGTTCGGCGCGCTTGGTCTCCTCGTGGAGAAAGAGCGGGACACGATCGCGTCCATCTTGGACGCCATCACGGCGGAATTTGTAGGGGATTTGCATCTGCTGCTGACTTGATTGTTGTCGGTTAGGTGGTTCCGTCACGGGTTCCGAGGCTGATGGCGAGTCGTCTGAGGTGGCATGTTCATTCGGCTCTGTCTCCGCTGGATCATCATCGGCGAAGGGGTTCTCTCCGGCGCCTTCTTTCATTCCAGTCACGCGGACACCACCCCGTGATCGAGATCGCCTGGTTCAGGAGGATTCGGCGCGTCAAGTCCAACCGACTGCTCCAGGTAGCGGGCCATTCGGTCGAATTGGGCGAGGGTTTCAAGTTCGTAGTCACGCCGTCGATCGCGGAACTCACGGATGTACCGGAATGCGGAGCACTGCCGCATCCAGCAGCCTTCCATCAACGACGCTCGTTCGCCGATGATCTCGGGGATCGAGTACTGGATCTCATCGAGAATCGTCCGCTGGTCGCGCGTATCCTTGAACCCAATCGGAATCGCGGCGAGCACTCCAACGTCGACGTTGAGCTGATCTTGGAGGCCTGCGACGAGCGACTCAAGCCCTTGGACCGCTGCTCGTCCTTTTGCACTGGGTTCGATTGGAATGACGAGCGAACGCGTTGCATGGATCGCATTGTAGAGATGCGGTCCCTCGGTTGCAGGTGGGTCACAAATGAGGACGTCGTATTTGTCTGGCACACCTGCTTCGCGGAGCACACGGAGCAGTTGGGCGTGTATGCCAAACGCTTCACCCATCGCCTCTGCTTGGTCTTTCTCGCGCTGGAGATACTCGGCGAGATCAGACAGCATATTGTGTTCTGGAACGATATCTAACCCTTCCACTCTGTGAATCAGGTCGTCGAAGTCACCCTTTGGTCGGCGGATCATATGCCGGACCAGATTATCTACAGGCTCCGTTCGGTGCGTATCGACACCGAAGAGACGCGAAAGATCGCCATCCTGGGGATCGAGCGGGACGACGAGTGGTTTCAATCCCGCGCGTGCGTGCGCGACTGCGAGGTTTGCTGCGATTGTCGTTTTCCCGACCCCGCCGGCTTCGCTATACGTTGAATACGCTAACATTACGTCCTCCATTCATCCGCTTCACCTTGAATGTACGTCAGACACATTCATGACTGAACACCATCGCTTGTACCATGTAGCGGTGGTCAATTACACCGTTCCTTCCAGTATCAAGTTTCAACAATGGATGTAGTGAATAGGTGTGATTGATGAACACAACCACTGAACAACACTAATGAACACTACTACTGAACACCATAGATGGCCCAAAGAAACACCATTGCTGCATAAGTTCCTTGGACGAGGGTACTGGATGGCAGTTATGTATACTAAGGTTTGCTACTGTCCCAAATTTGGAGTCAGCTGGGACACGAGGTCGCCAGCGTTACCTGTCGCGGCTGTCTCGAGGTTGGGAAGTGGTTCGCCATCGGTCTGCGAAATGTCGAAGACGGGGGCTGGTCGGAATCCGACGAGTCCTTTCGACCACTCTTCGGGTGGCGTCTCGTCGTACTCGCAGTCGGTGTTGGCGTGATAGCTCGGCGAGTTCTCACACTTGGGACACCGCTTGGTGATGATTGGTGCCCAGATCCAGATGGCCTGTTCACCTTCCTCGACGTGACGGTCGAACTCCTCTTGCCATGTTCGGTAGCCGGCAACGCGACTGGCCTCAGGACACTGCTGTTAGACGAGTAGCGTGTTCCGGTAAGAGTAATCGTGGAACTGACGTTGGACGTAAAGCCACTCCTGAAATTCCGCGCTCGTTTGTGCGTCGTTGACGGAGTCGACAAGGTCGTCGATCCACTGTTCAATAGTACTGTGCATCTCGTCGCGTCGGATGTCGGAGTCGTCGAACGACACCACTGCGTAGTCACTCGTCGCCATGAGTTGTCTCGCGAGCACTCCAGTTTTGGAATGCTCCGCACCCTTCGGGGGCAAAAAACTCGCCGGCGAGTAGCGGTTTCTCAGCCTTCGGCTAGGTGCCTATAGTCCGAGCTCACAAAGATGCCACAGACGAATCCTCCGTACTGCTAATCACCAGATTAAGATAAGAGAGCGATAAGATGTCACAGACGAGCGTTTCAAATGCAAATTCCAGATAACCTACTTTGCTTCTTGAGTGCCCGGGTGGATGAGAAGCGAGACTCATACGTTCTCGAAGTGCCCAAAGAGGAAGTGACAACAGGCGATGTACAAGTGGGTGATGTTCACCGCGTGGCTGTCTTTGCGACTGACACCGCCGATGACACTCCGTCAACCCACGAAGGGGTGCAGCATCGGGAGAGCCTCGCACCGGTTGAGAAAGGAGATCAGCGGACCGTTGATATCGAAGATATCGGAGAACAGGGCGATGGCATTGCCCGTACTGACCGTGGCTACGTTCTCGTCGTCCCTGACACTGAACAAGGCGAACGAGTAACTGTCGAGATCACTGATGTGAGCGAATCAGTCGGCTTTGCAGATGTGATTGAGCGAAAACCCTACTACGAGTGATTTACTAAGGAAGTAATTCGGCCCCCACTCCCTCCCCCCGTCGTCGATGTATAAACCTCGCTCAGACACACCCCCCGTCATCGAAGTGTAAACTGGTCTCTCTCGCTATTCTTGTAGGAATTCCCTCCGATTTTCACTTCGAACACGGGGGGGGCGATTGATGCCAGCTTGACTCTCCCTGACGCTCTCTCAGCTAGTCGTCGGGATTAACCGGGCCCTTGTATTTGGAGCGGATCTTATCGCCATCTCGCTACTGCCAGTAGTAGGAGCGGTTGTCGTTGATTTCCTTGATTGTGATCGTCGCTTTCGAGGGGACGTCATCGGGAAGATCGTCGGGACGCTTGTCGATTTCGTCTGGATTAGAGAACTCGTGTGCAAGTGTGTCCGCGTAGCCTCGCGAGTAACCAAGCACAATATCGTCGGGAATCGCCTCAATGGCTGCCCGGCATTTCGGGACGATAATGAACTCTATCTCGGGTAGACTCCCCTGGAGCTCTCGAATCTTGTTGACGTACGATTGTGCTTCCGCAGCGTCGTAGGCGTCACCGATAATACCCACGTCGGGCTCGTACTCGACCGCTCGGTCGACGTACCGGTCAAGGTCGGGATTCCGAAAATCATTGTCGAGCATCCCAACCGGACAGTCGAGGGTATCGAATTGCGATCGCTGATACGTGCAGTCCTCGCGAAACCCAGGACGGAAGCCGAGGGTCAGCGCATCGATCGCAAACGGAACCCGATGGAGGAACGCCACGTACGCCGCTTGTCGGGCGTCAGTGTGCGTCTCAGTAGAACTGTTGCTAATTAGGTCTGCGCTGTCGTGAATGGCCATGAGGAGTCTCCTGCGGGACTCCGTCGCCCCGCAGTGCTCCACGGGGCACGACAAACCTCTCCAAGATTAACCAACGATATCCGGGAACAAGACTGGTTGTTGGTTAATCCTCGAACAGACACTGCATCGCTGCCTCGTCACCTACGAGCGTCTGCTGGTCAGCGTCCGTATCCGCGAAGAGCGTGGATTGATCTCCTATCGAGGACTGCGCTACTTCTGGCCGGTCGTCGACGCCGAACTCACTGGCTTCGGGCCGATCGAGCCGCGAATCGCGGCCGCGATGATCGACGTCTGCGCCGAAGTCCTCAAGTGACGTTTCGACGCTCGTCTCCGTAACTTCGAGCTGGCCATCCTCACCGAACGCAGACTGTCGCTGAATCTCGATTTCGGGTCGGTCGCTCACCTATTTCGAAGTCTCCATCCATGGCGGCGCCGACAACCAGCCCGCGAGCGTCCATTCAGGTATCTTCTGATCGAAGTTCGCTGGCCCGGTCATCGAGCCGGCGGAGAATCTGGACGCGTTGCTGGTGGGCCTTCTCGTAGGCGACGAACGCTCGCAGCGTCTCCATGTCGTTGATCGTCATGATACCGGCGTTGATGAGGCACGTGTTTGGGGGCTCGAGACGCTGTTTCGGTGTAAGACCATCCGCTTCTACTGATTGATCTGACGAGTCACTCACTGGTGTTCGCCTCCGCGCTCTTAAGGTGACGACAAACAGCACCTGCTCACTTTCATTCTAGCTCAATTTCGGTGACGGCCACTCACAGATACCGTCGCTGTTGCTGTCGCAGTGAGCGCTATCTCACTCCTGTTGCCGCTTGAGGAATTCGAGAAGCGTTTCGATATCCTTTGCTGAGGCTGATGATTGTCCGAACAGACTCTTGAACCGGTGGTCAAGCCCGCCTTCTTCGATGAACGCGTGTGCCTCACTGAGTTGTTCCCGGAGAGCATCAGCATCGCCGCGATGCAGGTGCGTCTCGACCATGTCGAGGTTGATCGACGGAAGGGCAGCGAGGACATCAGCGAGATCCGTTTTCCGACCACTATGGAGTTTGGCGGCAACGAGCACTTCGCCGTCAGCAGCTCGTGCCGTCGTCAACTGAGTCCCGCCTGAAATCGTCGTCGGGGAACTGTGTTTGCGCAGATAGTCGAACGACCACTCTGCTTCGGTCTGTCGGCAGCCGAGGCCGTTCACAAGGATGTCTACGCCGACCGGATGAGGAAGCCCCTCAGTGCGCTCGAAGAGTTCGATCTCACGATTGTAGATGGTCTCTTCTGGGGGAACTTCGAGATCGGCCTGTCGTTCGAAGTCGCGTGCTTCGAGAAAGGCAACGACTTCGTCGTAGTCGTCCGGGGCGATGACGATGTCGAGGTCGGTCGAGAACCGTGTCTCGAACTGACTGATTGCGTAGCCTCCAACGAGGACGAACCCGATATCTGACTGCTCCAGTTCTTCGAGCACTTCGATGAGTGCCTCGCTTCGGTCTTCTTGACTCATGTTCAGGCTGGCTCCATGCGGTAGCTCGCGTCAGTGTCAACGTCGTCGTACATCCGTCCGAGCATATCGAGTGCTGATTCGAAAGTTGCGTAGTACTCGTTTGCGAACGCTACGGTATCCTGGAGCGGGATAACGGACCGTCCATCGACCATCTCGGCCTCGGTCTGTGCCCGCGGCTCGAGGACCACCTGTATCGCACCATCGAGGTCGTCAGCGGGCTGGCGCTCTTCCGCAGTCGGGATTCCGAACCGATCGAAGAACGCCGTCCAGGCGTCGAGATCGGACTCGTGGACGGCGATGAACAACGGATAGTCCGCCGGGTCGCGAGCGACCTGGTAGCCACCGCGGGTCCAGACGTAGACCGCATCGATGGCAGTAAAGGCGTAGTCCATGCCGGCGAACTGGGGGAGGACGTACGCCTCCGAGATCGATGGCGGTGAGGTGGCTGCTGCCGCCGTTAGGAACTCGAGACCGGCGTCGCGGAGCGTCTGATCGACGAGGTGGAGGCCCCCATCGTACGCGACGTATCCAGCCTCCTCAAGGCGATTCACGACGCGCCGAATCGTCTCCCGGTTCTCGTCGATTTTTCGCGCGACGCCGGAGATGGAATCTCCTGGGTCGAGCGCGAGGATGACTTTGAGTTCCTTCTCACCGCATACTTCATACATCCTATGGTTGCACAATTCTGTGCAACACACAAAAGAATTACTATCCGTGTGGGTCTGTTGGCTGGATCTGGCGGGTGTCTTCGGCGAGGTCGTGAACGTACTCTCGAAGCGTCTCCATGTCCTCACGGGCGTCTTCGAGTGTCTTTGCTATCTAGAATCACAAGTCGGGGTGCCCCGAGGCCTGACTTTGGGGAGGTAGCCGACATTACACTCCACCAACCACATTTGATAGCAAGGGTGATTATCCACACTTAAGTATCACTAGTCCAATATATGAAATATAGTAGAGTACCGTCGTACCACCGTCATCACTACCGGCGTGCTCAGCGAGGCAGCTTGGCAAGCATTCACTTCCGTTTCGGATTCGGCCGGTTCGCCGAGTGAGTCCTCCAGGTTGGCGATCCACCGCCGGATGTCGGCTTTCCCTTTCTCGTCTCTTACGCCTGCTGTAAGCAACCATTCTCCCGTGGCTGTCCCCATGACTGCCGTCGACTGCCGTTCGAGAAGCCGTACTCACCACTACCCAACCCACCAACCTAACCGCCCAGTCCTCACACCGCGAGGGATTGTGAACCTAGCGTGACGTGAAGCGGCCGACGAACCGGCCGCGATTACACCCACGAGGGTGCGTCCGACTTACAACAGCTGTAAGCCCGAGAGTCATTCGCCGTCTCCCCGTGCGAACGACGGACCGCGACCATCGCTCATCCGGAGTTCGAGGACGTACTTGCCCTCGCCTTGCCGCCCGCGCTTGCACTGCAACGGTGACCCATGAGCGAACTCCGCAAGCTTCTCGATCGCTCTGTACACTTCGACCCACTGGAAGCGCTGGCCGAACGCCGCTTCTAGATGCGTCTTCAGCTTGTCCTTCTTCGAGCACAGCCGAACGCGCCTGCCGTTGGCGTCGCTGATCTTCTTCCCCCATTCACCGAAGTGAAGCGCGATCTCACGCGCGCGTTCATGCACGGGATAGACGCGATCGACGATCGCTTCTGCACCGTGGCGGATAAACCGCTCTAACTTCGAGAGGTGCTGGGCGTCTTCACCGCCCTGCTCAGTCGAGAGTGCGTCGGGCTTCTGGATACCAAGATCATCCTCACATTGGAAGTGAAACGTGAGGGGAGACCGTCTCTCGTGGAGGTTCACCTCTGGTAGGGTTCAAGGAGAGAAGCCAAAGAACGAGCACCGCGTGCCGATCTACCCGGAGCGAGCGACCAGCGGAATCGTAAATTCCGCTGAACCCAAGTTTGCACGACTCACATCAACTATTGAGACAGGAACAGCATCGACCGGTGTTGGATCTTGGACGTACTACGATGTTTCTATTTTACGTAGTGATACGCCGTATCGTGGGATATGAGTGCTAGCACGGACATCGATGACTCCACTCGGGTCGCAATAGCATGTCAGGGTGGGGGCAGCCACACCGCTTACACCGCAGGGGTACTCAAACGACTCCTCGACGAACACGACGATCGATCATACGAACTCATCGGGTTGAGCGGAACCTCCGGCGGGGCGGTCTGCGCGACCGCCGCCTGGTACGGGTTTCTCGCCGGCGGAGCGGACCGTGCTATCGAGACGCTCGAGGGAATCTGGCGGGACTTTTCGGCTCAGTCTCCGTTCGACAGGGTCGCCAACGAGTGGGCCGTCAGACTGGCGCAGTTCGCCGCACGCGGAGGGCCGCTGATGGTGGTCAGCCCATATGAATTGCCGTTCACCTCAGTCGCACGTGACCGGTTTCTCAGCACTCTCGAAGCGCACGTCGAGTTCGATCGGGTTCCCGAACTCGCGGACGGTGCCGACGTTAATCTGATCGTCGGGGCGGCTGACGTGACGGAGGGCGAGTTCGACACCATCCGGAACGAAGAAGTGACGGCCGATGCGGTCCTCGCCTCGGCGGCGATCCCGACGTTATTTGAGGCGGTCGAAATTGGTGGCCACTGGTATTGGGACGGGTTGTTCTCACAGAATCCACCGATCCGCGATTTCTTGACAATTCCTGACGAACCGAGAGCGAAACCGGACGAGATTTGGGTCATCCAGATCAATCCCAAACACCGCGAGAAGGTCCCAAAGTCGGTCGAGGACATCAGCGATCGCCGTAACGAACTGGCTGGGAATCTCTCGCTGTATCAGGAAATATATTTTATTGAACGGATCAATCAGTTGATCGAGCGAGGGAGTCTTCCTGCCGAGTACAAGCAGGTCGAGGTCAGAAAACTTGCCCTCGGCGGAGATCTATCGGCACCCTCGAAACTCGACCGAAATCCAGAATTCATCAATACCCTCATTCGTCGGGGCGAACGACGCGCCGAGCAGTTCCTCGAGGAGTGGAGTCGAGGTACGAGTTCGAACACGGGATAGTTGTGACGACTCGTCGTGGATCAATGAAATCGACAGTCCATCCGGTACCTCCTTTACCTGTATTGAACGATTGGACTACCCTCTAAGTGGGCGTGATCTATGTTGCATTCGCACCTTATATTCAGAATGACCGTCAAAAAATACCATTTATATATAGTTCCAACCGGCCCGAAAACTAACAGAGCAGGAAATGCAGCTCCACGAAGCTCTCATGCCCGATACGCATCCTCAATCACTTGACTAACCCACACCTACCCCTTCAACTCAATGTGGGTTAGTAGAGATCCACCTCCCTATACCATCTCCTCGTTCGGTATAATAACAGTTCCCGACTTGACAGATAGACAACATAGATTCAAGACTCTTCCTTCCCTCAATCACTGACTCACACCACACAATGCTGACGATTATATCCTTTGCTGGTGTACCTTCTCGATGATAACTCTCTTCGACCTCAGCGGCTTCCAGCGCGACCTCCTCACCATTATCGCCGGCCACGACCAGCCCTCCGGCCAACAGATCAAAACCGAACTCGAAGACGCTCGCGACGAAGAAATCAACCACGGCCGCTTGTACCCCAACCTTGACGTCCTCGTCAACAAAGGCTACGTCGAGAAGGGCCAGATCGACCGCCGCACCAACTTCTACCAGATCACCGACGAAGGCCGTACTGCACTCCGAGAGCACCGCGAGTGGGAAGCACAGTACTTCCAAGAGACTGCACTCGCCTAACTCCGAGCGTTACAGCAGAGAACCCCCCTCGGTCAGAGTGAATCCTGAGCCCTCACGAGACACCGAGCCTACGTAATGCGGATTTGCTCGCCAACATAGTAGATGTAGCCACGGTTGTGCAGGATATTCAACAGCCCCTCCGCAGACTCCTCGCTACACTCAGACGCAATCACTGCGAGAGCTTGCTCACGAGGGAGGTCACCACTCGCATTCTCGACTGGCGAGCGAAGCACATCAAGCGCCTCTTTCGCCTGCGGTGGCAGTGGTGTTCGAGAGTTCATTTACTGACTCGTTCAAGATCTACACTCATAAAGTTCGTCTGTGACCATGTCCCCTTCTCGTTCTTCCAGAGGGCTTCACTGCTGGCACCGTGACACGTATCTACGTTCGCTCCGTTAGCTGGTTCAGAAAGTATCCCGCTGCTCCCTAAGTTACTCGAGAGTGTCGAATTCATTGGTGCTCTCGTCAAGAACGTAGGCAATCGCCTTGCGTTGCTGGTATGTTCCATACCACAGCCATGCTCTTCGCTCAATGTCTGCAAGCCGCGCGTTGAGAAGTAGACAAAGCAACACTCCACCGATACTTAGGAGGAGTCCGCGTGAGCTACTCATTAGTCGTGGTAGTGAGAATCAACACTGAATAGATTGCTATCTGCACCCGACCACTGAGATTTCAGTCTACTCATGGTAGGAGAGCTGATCTCCCCGTTTATTGGCGAAGAAACCGCTGAATCTGTCACAGCGGCGTTCACGGAGCACACGATGCCCAGCAACACGTGTAGCCTGTCTAACCGACGCTCCCCTCCCGACCGCGACCCGCGACCGAATCTCACCACGTCTAGTACTACAATCACGCAAACTCTCGTCGTCGACTGAAACCCAGAAAACCTCCCGACCCACCCGTGAATCCGCCCGCTCTGGCGGTTCTTCGTCCGTCATCTCGCGAACACTCACGCTGAAAAACACGGAACCTCCCCAGTTAGTGGCAACTACAAATCGAAACATTAATAATTGTATTCTACGAACGAATCCGTAGCAGCGAACGCGAAGCACAGGACGGACACCATCCGGCCGTTGCAGCGAATTTTGGCCACGTTCTCGCGCCTTTCACCGTATCGTGCTTTCAGCCGTGTCTCACTGGCAGTTCGTGGAGATGGCACCGCCCCCGTACAAGTATCTGGCTCGCCACGACGATAATCATTCACGCGATTGTAGTACCACTTGCTCTGCGTGTCCTCGAAATCGCATGACAGCACGGGTGTACTCCAAATAGCACACCTCTCGCCGACACGAAGTAGTACTACTCTGGTCGAGACACGCCTCAAAACCAAGCCTACTCCCCACTCGTCTTGTTGTCCCGCTCACCACCTCTCGACAAGTAGCTCCGCTGATCTTCACCTAACAGCCGTCTCCAGCGACTCACTCACCTCACAACGGCTCAAAAACAGCTCTTCCTCTCTAGAGACCCAGCGCTGCCGCTCTCGACCAGGCCCACTGAAACCGCCACAGGACCTACAGGTGCACTCGCGTCTTATCGGCGATATGGTGTTCTTTGATCCGCTGTCGATCAACCGGGTCAACCGTCGTCCGATACGCCTTCACCACACTGACAGCCAGCCGGGTGAGGTGATGACACGGATCTTTTGCGTCCTCATCGACGGTGACCTCAAGCTGTCGAAGCGTCCGCGCCGCAACGTCATCCACGATCTGCCGCGCCGTCGCGACAGCATTCAGCACCCACCCAACATCCGCGTGCCACTCACGCTCGGATTTCTGCGTGTCAGTCGCTTCTGCCCACGCTCGCCGATCAAAGATTGCCGGCGTTGTCTCTCGAAGAACGGCAGTCGTTTCGTCGCATACCACCGCAAGGGCGGTCAGGTAACGTTCCTCAGACGTATAGTACAGATCCGACGTCGGCCGGGGGTCCGCCCACAACTGTGTGCGCAGAATGCGACCATACTCTGTGCGGATATGCTCGCGACCGCGTGTATCGTCCATCCGAGTCATCAAATGCATCGCATAGGTCTCGACAAGCTCGTCAAGCACCTCCGCACGCACAACGGTCATGACACCGAGATGGTCGTCGATGTTGACGAGCTCGGGCCTGGCGCTGACGACGCCACGATTGCCGCCTATGCCAAGCGCAAAGATCGCCTTGTGCTCACCGTCGATGATGATTTTCTCACCTAAGAAGCAGAAGTAAACATTCACCTATCTATAAAATAGGTAATTTAATAACAGATTAAAATTAATAATTTATAGTGGATTAATAGTCGTGTTGAGGGCAGAGATTGATTCGCATTACGCAAGCATCTTGGACAGCCTCACGCGTGTACAGAAGGGGGAAGTATTCACCCTCAACAAACATATCGAGCAAATTGTCGTAGAACGGGCTTTCAGGATCTCCTGACTGGCCCGGGACATTCATCGCCAACGCATTGTCCCATTCGCCGACATCAATGACCATTCGCCATGATGCACCCGACACCAGTTGGAAGTCCTCATCGTAATCCGCGTTTCCTACTGTATAGCCACTTCCACCCATCGGCTTTGGTCCAACATTCAGTGTCCTTTCACCAGTCTCGTCAATGCCGGGTGACAATGCGTGCTCGAAGAACGCTTTTTTCAGATCACCCCATTCCCACTCATCCCACTCATCGCCGAGTATCTCTTCGACCTCGTCGATCGCCTCGCGCAGCGTCGAGAGCAATAGTTCGTCTCGGGTGGCTACGGCATCCTCCTCGAAGTACTCTTCGGGGTCCGCAACTGCCCCAAGAATTGCTTGAATGTCGCCTGTGCCGATATGATCGAACGCTTCCTCACCAATAAGCTCGATTGTGACTGCTTCTTGGAGGTGGTTCTCGAACCATACTTCTGCTAACGCTGCTTCGCCAGAATCCGCATCAAGGACATTGTCCCATTCGATGAGCCATTCACGAGCTTCCAGTAACCGTTCTTCGTTAGGATCGGTTTCGGCAAGCGCATCCGTGAGAATTCGGATGGGAATCGATAGTAAATCTGTCTGCAGATCGGTGGAATCCGCAAGCGAGTGTTTGTTCTCCTCATCGAACTTTTCGAGCACTTCGGAGATCCGCTGGTACCGATACGGAGCTGAAAACTCAAAACCAATTGGCGGATCGTCTACTGGATAATCATCTGGTAGATTATATTGGTTGGCGCTTGCCACCCATCCTCGATCAGGATTGATCTCTCTCGGGAGGTTAGATTGGTGGAGGTATCCATCCCATTCGTAGCGGCCATCACCGGGGACAGGGAATAGTCCATCCCAGTTGGGTCGAATCGGTGTTCTCCCTCCAGGGAACCATCCAATGTTCCCCTCAGTGTCAGCTGCGACTTGATTCTCCGGTGGGGCGCCCCACCCTTTCATCTCCTCAGTGAGATCGCCCTCCATTGCAGCTTGAAACTCCTCGAGATTCTCGGCACGCATATATCCAATGCCACCGAAATACGCCGTCGTACCAGGATCCGTCCAGACAGTTCGCACCGCGAACGCGATATTTTCTTCGGGATCCTCGTAGATTACTGGTCCATGTCGGGTGAATTTCAACTCAACTTCTCGTTCGTCGCTATCCCTCACATCGAGCGTTTCAGTCTCGATATCCATTGCCTCCCAGTCATCCCCATAGCGGTATTCGTTTGGATCATCAGGGTTGGTTTCGTAAACATATAGGTCCTGTTGATCGATATAGATGATCGTCAAACCAAACGCTGTGTGCCCATTGTGACCGATCGAGATTCCCGGAAGTCCCGGCTCACCCGCCCCGATAACGTCAAACTCGGGGGCACTAATATGGGCAATATACCGGAGTGAGGGAACATTATGAGCTCGATGAGGATCATTCGCGAGGATGGGCCGTCCAGTCTCGGTGAGTTCAGGTGCGATTGCCCAATTGTTACTTGCCGTTGGAAGCTCCATATCCATAAGATCCGACTCGTTGAGACGTTCTTCCTCATCACCGCCACAGCTGTTCGTAACAACCGATAGATCCTCAAGCATATCTGGATTGCGAACGTCGTCTTCATCGAACGAGATACTCGTATGAGACATGGTCGCCTCGCTGAAAACGTCAAGGACATCCTCAGGAATAACGTCCAAATCTAATCCGTCTGGAATTTCGATCTCCCAATCTTTGGGATTGAGCCACTGACGGACCCGTTCGACATCTTCACCAAATTCTCGGAGTGTAATCGCTCGCTGGACTTCACTTGAGACGTTTAGCGTGATCGCATGAACACGCATCCGAACGATATCAGCTGGATTCCAGTACCTAGGTTGGTAATCAAGTGCTTTAAACTCAATCGGTAAGAGATCGGGATCCGCTTTTGTTTGATCGATAAATGCATTGACTCCATTAGCAAAGCCAGTTGCAATCGATTCTGCGTCGGGGCCGTATGCTTCCCATTCGTCATCGATATCAGCTCGATAACTAAATAGTTGCGCGGCCCGATCATGTTCGATCCATTCTTCACCGAGTGCTTCGGATAGTTTCCCCAGTGAACGTCGTTGCCAGAGGTCGATTTGCCAGAGCCGATCACGTGCGGCGTTAAAGCCCTGGACGAACGCAATATCCTCGACATCTTCAGCATACATATGGGGGACACCCCACTGATCGACGAGAATCTCTGCAGGCTCTTTCAGTCCTGTAACGGTATATGAGGTCGATTCTAGTCCGTCTTTATTGACACTGGTATCGGCAGCGCTCAACCCCACGAATTGAGTAGCTGCTAGCGCACTAGCAGCTAGTCCACTAAATTGACGGCGTGACAGTAGTGATATGTCGGTATCGCTATCTACGCATTCTTCCGGTTGGCCTATGTCATCATCCAACATACGATTTATTATTCTCCTAATACACGAAATACATTTTTATTTATATTATATAAATTAAATCTGTTAAAATTTTCGTATCGGATTTATTCGAAACTTATTCCTGGTTCGGCCAACTCAAACACTGGCTCAAGAGATGCTGAGATCGAAGTAACGGTGAGGATGAGCTAACTTCGATCTCGATGGTAAACCACCGATTATCTTTCTCGTCGGGAGTTTCGGAATCGAGATCACGGCACTTGTGACGTGGTTGATCGAAGAATACGGGAATGGAGATCGCCTGTATTCGAATTACGGCTTACAAAGATGATGGGTTAGTGTAGAATGTAAATACGGAGGACACCTCGTTGCGTAGCTTCCGTTTGAGAGCCGGGGACAACTCGAAACGACTAGCTACGACCAGAACTGGAAGAAGCACGTTCAGTCGTATGTCCAGCAGGACTGTGCTGGACCAACGCCTGGCCGATATGCACGAGCGTGGATTCACCGTCACTCACGCTGTGCATGATCTCGACGAGCGTACCGTTTTGCTCGTTACGTTCAATGTGGGCGAAGACCTTCCGGTCTCTCGCCCAGCTCATCCTCGAAGACCTTGCCCAGTCGTTCGGGCATCCACTGCCGAACCTGTTGGAGTTGATGTTTCATGACGCCCGCCAACCAGAGAAATCACGCCTCTTACTCAACGAACGAGTGATTGAAGCCTTCACGAGAGGTCCAGTGCTTAACCGAACACGGATGATTAAGCGACCTATCCCGATGCCCTCTAGTGATTCAACACAGCCGTCGCATACATCAGGGCTAACGCTGTCACTTCGATAAGGCTGATTCCTTTAGCCAGAACGATCGTCAGAAACCCACCAGACCTGATTTTGATCAAATAACCAGTTGTGTAAAGATAGGTCGCGAATACCTAGTCATCGCACATTCTTGGGTATGCGTCGGTCCAAGGGCGTTCGCGCTCAACGGCTGCGGCAGCCATAAGAACAAGGTCGTCGTGGAATCGAGGACCGACGACCTGCATGCCGACAGGGAGGCCATTGACTAAACCTGCTGGCACCGACGCCGCGTGGTGGCCCGTCATATTGAACGGCCACGTCAGACACCATCCGAAGACGGGATCGATTCTTTCGCCGTTTTCGTCCACCGTCACTCGAGCGACGGCTTCCACCGATTCGTCCATGACTTCCTCGTTAGGATCGTCGGGACAACCAATTCGACGATAAACTCAGGCGTCAGAAACAGTTAGCCGAGGACGCGTTCTGAAGTACTGTGATTTGATGCGTGCCTTTTGTTCGTTGTTGACGGGTGCGAAATAGCCGCTGTCCGGCGATTGAATAATCCTATCACTCAGAAACCTGTTCACCGAAACATTTCCCGAGCAGATTCGGAAATCACCGGACGAGAGCCTATCCAACCACAACGGTATGAGATAAAGACACACATCAAACCCTAAACTCCGAAACTGTGGGCGTCTTAGACGTTTAGATTTCATATAGCATCATAACATTTATAGTTGGCTACAAGGAAGGTAGATCGCCTGTAGGTGGCGATATCGGGAGAAAGGGATATTTGAGATGGTACTGTGCGTTACACTCGTAATGCACAGTGAATTTATCTACCCCCACACTGTACCACAATCCAACCACATGGCGTCCACTGAGCCCACCGCTACTCCCGGGGGTCACGCCCTCAAAACCGTCATCGACGACTATCTCGACTCAGGCAACAAATCGGGCAACTACGCCGACGCGCTCGACCGCGTCCTCACTCAATGGCGACAGTACCTCTGTGAGCGTGGCGTCGAGACCGTCGAAAACGTCGACAAGCGAAGTATGGCGACCTATGCGCAGTATCTCTCTCGGCGCGTCGACGCTCGCAACAATCAAGATGACAAAGGAGGAATATCCGCTGCGACAGCACGGACATACTACGATTACGTCTCTGCGTTTCTTTCCTATTGTGTCCGCTGGGAATACCTCACGGAGAACCCAGCGCGGAAAGGAATTGCTCTCGACGAACTGCCGCCACGACCGAAGAAAAAGAGCGGTGACCAACAGTTCTGGTCGGCCGAAGACCGCAAGGCCCTACTTCGATACACCGATCGACGAGCTCACGAGGCGGTCGACGAGAAAGGCGTTGACGCACTCGTCGAACTCCGCGATCGTGCACTCGTCTACGTCCTCGCGTACTCTGGCGTTCGGGGCGGTGAGATTCTCAGTGATCCGCGAGACGAGCGACGAACTGGCCTGCACTGGACGGACGTCGATCTGGAGAACAATCAGCTGCTCGTCCTCGGAAAGAACCAACAGATTGAGGAAGTCCAACTCCCCTCGCAGGCGCATAGACCAATCGAACGCCTCGAACATGCACTTGACCCGCCGTCTCCAGAGTGGCCCGTGTTCGTAACGGGCCACGCCCCATCGCTGTATAGAGCCCTCCCAGATGACGTAAATCCGTCGACGGGGGAGCCCTTGGAAGTACTGCGGAAATCTGGTGTGGTTCCACCGTCGCTCTCGACAAACGGCGGACGGTCTGTCCTGAAACGATTGTGCAAAGATGCCGAGATCGACATCGACGGCGATTATCTGAAACCACACGGCGCGAGGCGTGGGGTTGGAGAGACTATCTACCGCGAACGCGGTGCGGCGGCCGCGCAACGGGTTCTCCGTCACGCCGATCCCCGAACGACCTCCCAGATGTACGCGCACATTGAGGCTAGCGAACTCGCCGAGGAGACGTCCAAGATCTTCGAAAACGAGTGAGGATCGTGATCTGGGTTAATCCTCGGTGCGGTTGGTAAGCGCAACGGCCGCATACGGAAGTAGCTTCGAAGAGTATGCCCACGCTACACAATGATACGAGTGAATAACAATTACGGCACACTGTCTATCATCAATTTCAATGTTCGACCTGACCGGATTCCAACGCGACCTCTTAATCGTCATCAGCGGTTCAGACGAACCGTCTGGCCAAGACATCAAGGATGACCTCGAAGACGCATACGGAGATGAGATCAACCACGGACAGCTCTATCCAAATTTAGACGTCCTCGTCGAAAACGAGTATGTCGAGAAAGGCGAGATCGATCGGCGGACGAACTCCTACGCAATTAGCGACCAAGGTCGCGAAATCCTCCGAGAATGGATCGACTGGAGCGCTACACACAGTCCACAACTCGCCCAGTAAGGACGAAAAATCATACTTATTTTCCGCCTGTAGTAACTTTAGCTCAAGATCGCAGTCAGAGAAAATTAGAGCAGCTTCGAACTCGCTCGGTGAAGTGACGGTATCGGAGACCTGGGTAATGCCGGAGGATCGATACAGAGGCGCCAAAGGATTCACATCGACAAAGACGGACACTCACCATGAGCGGATCCAATCAGAGAATGCGCGATTCCTTGGCCGTTCGCTGCTCAACGCGGCTGATCACGCTGAAGCGAATCGGAAGCATGGGCTTTGAGCAGCCGAAGCGCGTCGCTCGGCGATTGAAGTCGCCTCTTGTGGAATGAGAGAGGGGTGAAAGAACCCTCTCCTACTGAGAGAGCTGTGGCGCCTCTTTCTGACTCCACTCAAGCCACTCATCGATCGCGTCTTGGCCCTGCTCAGTGATCTCATAGGAGTTCGTTCGCCGATCGATCGTCCCCTTTTCAATGGGCGGTAGCGAGGAATCCCCTTCCTCAACGAGCGGAGGAATCGCGTTGCAAAGCAGGGCGAAACAGTGAGTATTTGCTGGCCCGTCGTCTTCTGTAGTCCATACCGGGCTTCAGACAGCCCTGCAACGGGTGCCGATGCCAATATTGCGGGAGGCAAAGGGACGGTATCTCGGGATGGACGGCCGCCGTCACCCGGCCCCAAAGGACGGACCGACGACGCGACCGCTCCGAGCCGGCTCGGCCGGCCGCGAAGTCGCCGAGGTCACGTCCAAGTAAAGTGCCTCTGCCGACCGACCGCATCGGCACACAAGTCGGTCCGGGACCACAACTCCCGACCCAAGCCACGCAAGCCTCGTCCTCAGAACGCCGAAGGCGTTCAGGGCGGGTAGTTGACCATAGTCCTGCTAGACCGTGTGTCTAAATTCGGGTACAACCGCCCGTGGTTGATCTCGTCTTCGCACACGTGTTCACTCTCCTCTTTGACGTCTTAGCCAGATGGTTGCTCGAAGACGTCGAAGAGATTGCGACGGAGCAAGGCAATGACATCCTCCCCGGCGTAAACGCCGGGGTATCCTCGCGCTGGGGGTATCGCTTACCGACCCACGGAGGCAACTTGCGGGTTCGCATGCTCCTCGTTGGGACGGTGAGAGCGTGGTGACTCCGACCACGTGTGGTCGTCCCACTTGAGGCATACAGGCCGTGCCATCGGCCGTGATACTGTCGTCTGCCGCTTTAGGAACGTCTCGGACGCCGTGAGGTCCGCATGACCGTCGAACCCGCACGGACACGTCAGCGTATCGCGGTGGCGCGTCGTCCGGTCGGTCGAACCGCACTGCGGACACTCTTGGCTTGTCCACGCTTCTGACCGCACTTCGACCGTGACACCGTACTCCTCGGCGGTACACGCGAGGCGCTTGATGAACGCGCGGAACGCCCAGAAGTTGTGCGTTTTTTCGTTGGCCTGAACCGACCAGTGTGTGTCGAGCACGTTCGTTAACGCCCCGACGTATACGGTGGAGACGCCTTCGGCGTGCAACCGTTCGATGAGGTCGCGGGCGAGGGCGTCTTGGGCGTGGTCGCGGCGTCTCGTCCGTCGTCGGTGCAGCGACCGTATCCGGTGACTGTTGTACCGGCCGTCGTCCAAGAGCGACTGCAACCGGGCGATTTCTCGCGTCGTCTCGTGGAAGCGGTCGAACAGGTCGCGTCCTTCGTACAGCAGTTGCGTGCCGGTCGTGGTCGTACAAGCGACGAGGTTGTTCGCACCAATATCCAGCGCGGCGGTTTCGTCCGCCAGTGGGTGTGCCAGCCGAGAATCGTCCACGGTGACTGGCTGAAAGGCCCTGAATCTCTGTGCGTTCTCGTCGTAGTACAACTCTAACTGGCCTTGCTTGTCGTACTCTTTCCAGTTGGGGTCGCCCTGGACTTCGAGCCGAAGGCGTTCTCGGTATCCAAGCCCGTACTCGTCTTTCAGGTCGTGGCCGACGAGAATTTCGAGTCGGGAGTATTCGCCCCATTCGACCGAGTACGACGTGTTTCGGATGTACGTGCGGAGTTCGCGGCCGTCTTCGGCGTTGCCCCAGTATCCGGGCTTGCCATTGGCTTCGCCCTTCTTTTGGAGCGCGAAGAACGACCGCCACGCTTCGCGGTTCTTGCGTTCGATTTGCTGAACGGTCGACGCGCCGAGGACACCTCCGTAGCGGCCGCGATACTCGCTGATGTCCCACACGTTGCCGTCTGGGTCGGCGTAGTTCTCGCGGCGCTCGTAATTTATCTCGTTCCAGAGTGCGGCAGAAGCGTCCAACAGGCGTCGAAGTAACTCCTCGTCCGCGTCGGACTGAGGAACCACGTCGAACGTGTTGGTCCGCTTCATCAACGACTCCTACAGGATGGTAAAACATAAATCTATGGTTATTCATAGATTGAATTGTGACGAACATCCACATCGAAGTGCCGGACGAGGAACAGTACGAGCGGCTAAAAGACGTGAAGAACAAGTACGGGCTAACGTGGCGCGGGATGCTTGTCCACGCGGCCGACGACTTGGATACCCCGGACTGAGCGGCGTCGGCGGTTGTGTCCCTGTTGTCGGATTCACGCCCGCCGTAAACGGCGGGACTCTCTCCTTGAATCAGGCAGAACTGTTTCTCAGACTCGCGGTCTCGCCGACTGCGTCGGGAGTTCATGCGCGAGCAGTTGGCTGAAGCCTTCCAGACGGAGTGATAGTTGACCTTGTCGTCTTTTCGAGCAACGCGTACCAAGAAATTGCGACACCCCCACCCCGGATTTCAGATGAATTCGGCTCCAAGGGAAGTGGAGGGTCGATTCGTGGAGGCTTGTTACTACGGGGGCGAAAGAGGCTAATTTGGCGGTGATTGGGCGTCTCTCGTCTGAATAGTTGATGTTATTGTTCTCGTGGAAAACGGAGGCTTCCCCGTGTTATTATATAATTAACTGTATAGGTAAAGTAATAGTAGTTGTGAGTTGCTAAGAGTCACGGTTTTAACCAATACAGCGAATTTTCACAAAGAAGAGTTCGAGGTCTTAGCCGTCTTTATATACTAACCGTGAGTTTGGCTGATAAGCAGACACCCCCGTAAATGTTCCGTGCGGTTCCAATCGGCCACTAAACCGAACACCATATTTCAGATGATTTCTCACCCACAACGCCTCTCGCTGCTGTTTCATAGGGTTTCATGAGGAAGATCAATATCTCGAAGCCGTTCGAATTCTTCTCTGTGATCGCGTGAATTCATCTGAAATGCGGTGTGGGTCTGTCCAAGTTACCAAATCGTGTTACAGGAAGCCAAGAATTCATCTGAAGTTCGGTGTGGGTGTGTTCTGTATCTCGTAAACAAGTCACACTATTGTGCGTCTCGCTGAGTTTCTTTGATCCGCTACCCAGTGTACTAAACGATCATAAACTATCCTGTGGCTATTTAATATACAAGGAGAGAATATTGCCGTAATGAGTATTAGAAGGGGAAATTCGACGAGTCTATTTTCACGAGCTTTATATATAGTCGTGCCCATCGACAAGTCAGATGAAATCATCTACGAATGCCGAGTATGTGGCACTACTCTCGAGCCAACTCATAAACAGTGCATAAATTGTCAATCAGATGACATTGCCCAAATCGACATCTCATAGCTTTTTCCTCCGACTTATATATCTAGAATTAATAGATACCGTATAACTCTGTCTGGTTATCCTAAACGCCCTGAACGTACCCAATGAGGGTGATCCATATCGACCGCTACTTCTCAGTTTCCGTTTATTCAGAGGAATCATCGAAAACGTCGGTGAGGACTGCTCCGATCGCGCGGCGTAACCGCTCGGAGAATGCTTGACTCGAAATTTCAAATTCAGTTGCTAACTCCGTCTGTGTGACCTTTCGGGGGACTTCAAAGTATCCGCGATCAACCGCTGCTTTCAAGGCAGTAAATTGATTCTCAGACAACCGACCTAGGAGCGTTTGCGGTTGTTCGCCTGTCTGTGAGTGGATCGTATGAATATGAAGCGAGGCCTCCTGCTCTTGGAGTTCGTCATGGATAATCGAAAGAGCAGAGCGATCAAGAGCTCGTACCTTGAATTCCCACCCGTTCTCAGTGATCGTGCCACGAACGAGAAGCGTATCGTGATCGTAGAACAATGTTGCAAAGAGGTCCTCGAGGTCATCCCGCGGGAAATCCGCTCGATAAAGCCGTTTTGAACCCTGTGTGTCAAGGAGAGTTAGTTTCTCAACAGTTGGATCATCCTCGACTCGCGCTTCAAAGTGATCGAAATCGGGCTCATCTCCCGTGGCCCAGACAAGGAGTTTCGCTGATGGCTCCCCAACAAATGGGAACTGTCCAGGATCAATCGTGAGAATGAGACCGGGCGTGTTCGAAAGTGTTTGTTTAAGCAGCGGCAATTTCACGGTGAATGTGGCTGTGATCATTATTTAATAATTTATCATATTTGGACTGTGCTATGCTATCAATGGGCACGCTAACGCTCGCATTACACTTAAAAGGCCGGGATTCAAAAGGTGATAGCCATCTGCACTCTCTGCATGAGAATCATCGTTAGTGAAGTACCGCGGGTCTGGTGACCCGTGAAACTCTCGCTGCTTTTTCTTTAGTCTAAAATGAACTACATTGTCCAAGCATCTTGCCATGACGTTCCGTTGTAAATTCGTTTCCCTCGAGCCCCCGTTTCCGTGTTAGTCCCATCATCGAGATATTCGGTCCCATTCTCAGGATTTGTTGGAACGACAGGTGAGTAATCAGCTCCATTTTTGGCCTCGTTGTGAAGCGTCCGTACGTATTTCCGGATATTAGCATCAGTGGCAAAGACAATGTCTTTGAAAGCATTGTTTTTGAAATAGTTGTTTCGAACAATCGAATTACCGCTGTACTCTGTTGCCGTATTTTCGAACTTCAGACCAGCATTAGCCGTGTTCTTGAACCGACAATTTTCAATGATCAAATCCTCGAAATTTGCGGAGGTGGCAACTCTCTCCATGGATAATGCAACTTCTCGGTGGTTAGCGTCGAATACGCAATCAGTAATGGAGAGGTCACTAACTGTCCCGCCGCGAACTTGCAGCCCTCTGTCGCGTCCATTATACACTCTACAATCAGCGACCGTCACGTCCTTCAGCGTCGCAGCCCCAGCGTTAATGAGAATCCCAACGCCCGAAGCAGCTCTAACTTCGCAGTCTACAAGGCGTATGCGCTCGACACTCTGGTGGAATCCTCCAACGGTGAATCCCGTACGGCCGGGCGTGATGACCGTACACCCATCACACCACACGTCCGTACATGGCCCATAAGTGGCGATGGTTTGTCCGTGCGTCTTACCCACTTGGAACCCACCAGCTACGGGGTCGATAGCTACACAGTCGATGAATGCACAGTCAGTCGCACCGTCTTCAATCTCGAAACAGTCAGTCGTCCAATCACCAGCACGGCGCTTGTTAATGCTGATGCATTCATTAACATAAACGTTACGGCAATTTACTGAGATTGAAATGTCGTCGTCGCCGCTGGCATCATCCAGAAGACAGTTATCGATACGTCCGACAGTACTGCCGTCACTGGTCTCGATGCCGTGACGGAAACCTCCAGTGACAGTAACGTTATCAATTCGGAAGCGATCACACCCCGTCGTACCATCTCCCCGACGGGCACCAACTTTGATGCCCATCGAATCGTGCCGCTCGGTCGTTTGAGCGCGAACGCCCGCGTCTACCTTCAGGTTCCGAATTTCCCAGTCTGTGACATTCGAACACAAGATAGGCGAGGCAAGATCTGGAACACTGGAATTGGCGTCATAGAAAAGCACCGTTTGGTCGCCCGCGCCTTGGAGGACAACGTTTGATTTCATCGCCAGACAGTAGTCCTCACCGTCGGCGTCCTGACCTTGGACGGAGAGGTTGTATGTTCCAGGTCCGAATTGGATAACCCCCCCTCCAGCATTACTCACCTCGTCAATAGCTGACTGAATTTCACCAGTCGTCATAGATGGCTTGACGATGCGCTCAAAAGCGTTGTAGAGCCGTTCCGTGTTTATCGATGGAAGGGGCCCGTTGGGCGATCCCATCGGAGGACGAATTACTCCACCGTTTTCATCCTTGACGCCGATTTCGCCATCATCGGTCAGCCAGTACAGTTCGCCTGCCTGCATAGCACTGTCATCGAACCCACTCTTCGGTGCAGTGGTATAATGATCGCGCGTGTACTGTTGGGTGAGCGCTCTCATACGCTCCTCGACGTGACTATCTCCGTTTTCAATACTTTGGCGCTGACCTACGGTGATCCCTGAACCCCCGGCGACTACGCCCATCACCTTGAGAAGTTTCCGACGAGTCATGCGAACGCAGTCGAACAGGAAGCCATCGACACAATATTCGGCCATACTATATTGTGTTTTTTCTACTGGTAAAAATTTAACCTTCTATTATAGAATAAAATTCTGTACTGTTACGTGATCAGTTATCCGGACAAAAAAACATAGGAGACTGTGTTCATTCAAAGAACAAGTAATTTACGGATCGATCGGCAGACAACTCGGAAAATCACTCACCATCTCCTTGGAAGCCCTCACCGGGTGGGAAGTGAGACACGAGAGCGCACGAGCGCACGCGGTACTGCTTCACTCCACGGGAAAACGGCGGTCAAAGTCGGTACACTTTCGTACTCGGCTGTCCACGACGATCGTCGTTGAAATGAAATTGATGTCTGTTGTACAAACCACAGAACGTGGGAGAACAGATCCGTCGACTGAGGTTTCTCGCTCGACTGTCCGAGAAACAGCGGTCATTCGGAAGCGGCTTCCTTGTTGATGAACTAGTTGGCCGCTTTCCATAGCGCGGTACGATCAGAGCGGTCGCTTAGACTACGTCGACTGGAATCCGATCGAGAGATACCCTTTACGTCTGTTCCGCCGATTGGTAGTCACATCCTCAGATCGCTCGCGGGTGATAGTGAGAAGCACGTCGTCGATCGGATACTTAAGCCAGTCACAGTAATGTCGACGTTACGGGCCGTGAAGGAGTACTTCAACGATGACATCCTGAATGCGGACGACGCCACAATGATTTGTCTGTTGGTCACGAGAGTCGCTTGTATTACCCCTCATCAACGATTTGTTAAACTACTCGGATGGTTACTGTTTAATCGGCTACTAAATACCCAGTCAGGAGTTCATCTTTGGCAATCATTCGCGCCGACGTCACGGAACATCGACATGCCATACTTTGGACGAAGAATCGGAGATCCGTCATTCGCGTGCGCGATCAGACGTAGAAGGAACGTCGCTCTCCGAGGTTCGCTCTGTCGTTGGCGGTTCGACGTTCGAATCCGTCAACAACCGCGTTGGCGCGCTCTCCAAGGCGGGGAGCAGCGCGATCAGGGCGCTCACGAGCGCCAGCAGGACCGACCCGGCGATGATCCCGACGACGACGATCGGTGAGACGACGAGCGAGACGCGAATCCCAAAGACAGTGAGGAGGTCCGTCGCGACCAGCGCCCGAGTCAGGAGAAGCGTCGTCGCGGTAGCGATGATCGCCGCCGGAACCGAGAGCCGACAGACGTCCAAGAGAACCGTTTTCAGGATCCACGTCGGATCCGCACCCGTCGCCCGGTAGATGCCGATTGTTCGTCGTCGAGCGTGGACTGCCTGGGCGAACGTCGCCGTCGTGCTTCCAATCGTCGTCAGTCCCGCCAGGACGACCATCGCCGCTAGCAGGACCTGGATGTTGCCGAAGACGCTCTCGATTGCGCGCCCCACGCCGGTTCCGGGCGAGAACTCGGCGTCGCTCGCCATCGTCGAGAAGACGCGGTCGTCGCCGACGACCGTGTACTGCTCTTGGGCGATGGTTTCGCCGTCCGAAACCACTTGAACGGTGTAGTCGCCGGGCGAAGTTCTGTCGTCGGAGGCCCCGCCGAGCGTCTTTTCGGAAGAGACGGCTTCAGTCGCGTTGAGCGTGACGGTCTGCGTCTCCGTCTCCGTGGGCGAAACGACGCTCACGTCCCGCGTGAGTTCTTCCGCCCAGGGATTTACGAGCGTGACGTTCACCTGCGGCCGAGTGAGAACGCTTGCTTCCTCCGGGGAGATCTCCACTTCCGAGGAGAGCTGTCGCGTCGCGCCGTCGACCACGCGCATCCGGTGGGTCGCTTCCGGACGGTCGCTTTTCGTCGCGGTGATCGCGTACTCGCCCTCCTCTTCCGGAAGGGTCACGAGAGTGGCGCCCCGATCGTCGGTTTCGAACGTCCGATTGCCTACTTCGACGGTGGCGCCTCGAACGGGCTCTCCCGAGACCGATTCCACGAGGACGACCAGCCTCGCCCCCGGCGGGCCGCGCTCAGGGTATCCATCCGGAATGACGAGCGCGTCAGCCGGGAGGACGGTAACGTTCTCGGAGTAGGAACCCGCCGACACCCGCCGCTCGCCGGGTGCGGGCGCGGGAACCTGCAACGTGACGCTGGTCTCTTCGTTAGGCCCGAGCGTCACCCGTTTCGTGTGCGTGTCGCCGCCGACCCGGACGGCGATCTCTTTGCTCTCGCGCCGCGACTCGAAGTTCCGCACGTCGACCGTGACGTTGAGCGTCTCGTTTTCGGCGATCGGCGAGGGGGTCGAAAGTCCGGTCACGGCGACCCCATCGTCGGTGCCAGCGCTCGGCGTCTCGTTGAGCGTCCCCCCGGAGGTCGTGATGAGGTGGACCGTGCCGGGTTCCAGCGAGAGGTGGTGAGCGGTGTCGAGGGGGACGACGAGCTGGTCGTCGAGCGTGTCGGGCGCATCGAATCGCCCGACAACGGTCACCTGCGTGACGCTCGGGCTCGTACTGCCGCCGAGCGTCACCGTGTCGCCAACCTCCAGGCCGAGCGTCTTCGCGAGATCCGACCCGACGACGGCCTCGCCCGGGGTCGCCGGCTCGCGACCCTGGACGAGCCTTGCATCCGAGACCGACGCGAACGCGGAGTAGTTCGCCCCGCGAGCCATGTACGGGCGGCCGTCTTTGACCTGCGTGACGATAATCTCGGGGCTCGCTTCGATCCCCTGCGACCGCAGCACGGAGGCGTAGCCGACGTCGACGCGGCTGTTTATCGGATGTGCCGCCCCTGCCTCCGTGACCGTTCCGGTGTCGGTCGTCGTGAGCGGCGCGATCGTCCCGCCGATCGAGGCGGTCAGCACGACGATGAGCGCGAACACGGTGAGAGTCGTCGCCGTCGGAACCAGCGTCCGCCACCCGAGCAGACGCGGCGTGAACGCCGCCCGAATCCCCGAGTCGTCGCCCCGTGTCCGCCGGCGAGGCTTATCATTTTCATTTGACCTTCCGAGCGTCGATGGCGGACACGTCGTCGCCGGACGCGCGGCCAGCACGCCCGCCAGCACACCGACCGAGACGAGCGAGACGAGTAGCGGGAGCACCACCTGGAGGACCTCGGACGTCACCGCCACGTCCATCGAGATCGGGAACCCCGCGTAGATCGCGGCGTTGATCGTCGCGCTCGTGACGACGATCCCGAGCGCGTAGCCGAGCACGACGCCGACGAGGGCGAGCGATCCGGCCCGAAGCCCGAACAGCGCTAGGACCGTCCGAGGGGATGCGCCCGTCGACCGGACGACCTTGATGGTCTGGAGCCGCTCTCTGACGCTCATGCGCGTGACGTTGTAGATGACGACGAGGACGAGCACCGCCCCACCGGCGGCCGCGAGAACCAGCAATCGGAGCACCTGGTTCAGCCCCGCAAGGAGGAACAAGAGCGCGGACACGATCGGGGTTCCCGTCGCCGGGACCTGCCCGGACGGTCCGCCCGAACCGCCGTCCGACGAGACCACGAGCGCGCCCGTCGGCCCGAGATCTCGAACCGCGGTGGCGTTCGCCGCGTACCACGATGGGGGGAACAGCGAGCCGTTCGTCGCGTGCGGGTGAATCGTAACGGTCGTCGCCCCGTCCGGTCCGGCGAGCCGCTGGCGCGTCGGCTGGGAGACCGGACCCTGGACGCTTCGATCCGCCGTTGGTGTCGGGAGGTTCGCCTCGTCCCATGGAACGGAGGCGTCGGCGACGGTCGGCGGGGCGTCGGGGGGAACGCCGACGACGCGATGTTCGTTGCCGTCCCCGTCTGTGACCGTGGTGACTGGGAAGACGAACGCCGACTCGGGGGCCTCAGTCTCCGCCTCTTCGTACGAGTCGTACTCGCTGACGGTCGTCGAAACGGTGAGGTCGTCGCCGATCGTCGTCGTGTACGCGCCGGCGGTGAGCAGAAGCAGCGCCGTTCCGACGAGAAACGCCGTCGTCACCGCGACGACGACGACGGTGAGACGGTCGCGTCGCGACCACTGCGTGAGGAGGGATCGCCGGTAACTCACCGGCGATCACCTCGCGTCGGTGAGTGTCCGGAAGGACGAAGCGGGGAGCGTTTCGCTGGCAAGTGTGGAGCTAGGGGCGTTTTTGCGGGGAGTCGACTCGGTTCACCGTCGCGTACGCGGGACCCTCGACGATCTGCCCGTCTGCAAGGGAGACCACCTCGTCGAAGCGGGAAGTGAGCTGGTGGTCGTGGCTGATGACGACGAGCGCCGTGTCGGCCGTCTCCCGCATGCTGAACAGGAGGTCGATCACGCGGTCCGTGGTTTCCGGGTCGAGCTGGCCGGTCGGTTCGTCCGCGAGGATGAGCTCCGGACGGTTGGTGAGCGCCCTGGCGATCGCGACCCGCTGTTTCTCCCCGCCGCTGAGCGTCGCCGGGTACTGCTCGGCGAGGCCGACGATGTCGAGTGCCTCGAAGAGCGTGTCCAGCCACTCGTCGTCCCGCTCACCGGCGTGCTCCTGGGGCATCGCGGCGTTCTCGCGCGCGGTGAGATCGGCGATGAGCTGGAAGTTCTGAAACACGAACCCAATGGTGTCGCGCCTGAGCCGAGCGCGCTCGCGCTCGGACAGCTGACTCGCGTCCCTCCCGGAGACGAAAAGCGAGCCGCTCGCCGGCGCTTCAAGCAAACCCAGCACGTTGAAAAGCGTCGTCTTCCCGGCTCCGCTCGGTCCCTGGACGAGCATGTGAGCGTCAGCCGGAACGGCGAGCGAGAGGCCGTCGAGGATGGCGCGGTCCCCCCGCTCGACGGTGAGATCCGTCCCCCGAAGTACAGGCTCCGTCATTGATGATCGAGTGTAAGTTTTACAGGTGGAAAAGTAAGACTATCGGCGAATTGATTGACATGTTTCTCCGTCGTGTCCCGGGGAGGCGCTGATCGAAACCGGGTCGCGGCCAGTCGCGCTGTACACCAGATTCCGTTCCGAAGTCCAACCGGCGTAGGTCCGCTCCGTGACGGTTTCGGGCGACGCCGGAAAGAGGTGAGCTCCGGTCGTCGTCCACGACCGCTGTGAGATCGTCGGACAGGCGGGGGTGGGTCCGCCGCTGAGCCACGTAGCGGTGGGCTCGATCGCCGCCTTCGTCCGCGTCGGGTAGTAGTTTGCACCGATCGTGGTGATCGAGTGATCGGCGGACCACTCGCCGTCCAGATTCGACGCGGCGAACGACACGGCCGCAAACTCGGCCTCGTTCGTCGTGCTCGGGAACGAGAGCGTGTCCAGATTGACGAACGCGATCGGCGCGGTCAGGGTGAGGCTCACTACGAGCAGAACGAGGAGCCCCCGTCTGACGGCGGGTCGGCCGACGAACCGAGTCGGTGGTGACAGGCGGGGGCTGACGTACCGAACCGTCGCTAGCGCGGCCAGCGCGAGCACCGGGAAATGGGCGAACGTCTGGGTCCGCATCACGGTACCGAAGAACTCTGGCGTCAGCGCCGCCGTCAGCGAGTAAGCCGTCATGACGATCGGGGCCGCGAGCAGCGCCAAGAGGACGACGCCCGCCGCGGGTTCCCAAGACAGCACTGGAAGCGACCGGCTGGCGAGCGCAACCGGAACAAGCAGCAGGAGGACGAGCGCGAGAAGCGGCAATGGCGTCCTGACGGTCCCCGGGAAGATCGTCCGGAACGCGTTCGCCACGAGAACCGCGAACATGAACGTCACCGGGACGAGGAAAGTGGTGCGTCTGAGACGATCGCTCGTCCCCAAAAACCACGCGATTCCGATAACGAGGATAATCAACCACGCGACGAACAGCCCCGGATACGAGAGGATTCGCCCGGTATACGGCACTGTGAGCGGAGTTCGTTCCGCGACCCAGTAGTAGGCGGCAAAGTAACCCCAGAAACCGCTTACGAGTCCGAACCCGACGGCGGCGGTTCGGATGGTTGGCGTTCGGAGTAAGTGCGCCGCCAGCACCCCGATCGAGACGGTTCCCGCCATCAGCGTGCTGAACGTGTGCGTCACGGGGAAGAGGAGCATGAATAGCGCGACGATGCCGAGCCAGCGCCGATCGGATGACGCCAGCGCCCGATGCAGCGCCAGCGCGAGCAGCGGCAGATACAGGAGTCCAATCACCTCCTCGTCCGTGACGCCCGTTCGTCGCAGGTACAACCCCTCGACCGCGAGCGAGAACCCGACGAGGACGGCGGCCCATCTCACCTCCCGACTCGGCCACCCGAGGTTCCGAGCGGCCCGGCGGACGAGTGCGACCGCGACGAGACACGTGACTGCACCGACCAGCGCGATCAGCGGTTGAATGAGACGGACCGGTGCGCCGTCCAATACGACGCTCGACGCTGTGAGGAAGCTCGCGAAGCCGAGGTGGTCCGCTCGAATCCGAGACAGCGGGAACTGCCCCCCCGCGATCGCATCGCGGGCGTACGCTGCGTATTCGAATCCGTCCAGCGTCGACGGGAGCGGACTCCAGTGGAGTATGAGCGTCCGCATACCCACAGCGACGGCGAACACGACGAGGCTGACGAGCAAATAGTCGCGGCGTTCTGTCGCGACGTGGTCGGAGCGGCGTTTGATCATCGGTGCGGTCGGTCGTCGGCGCGTTCGGAGGAGTGATTCAGGGCCGGTCGCTGCCGAGTTCCGCGGAGAAGCGAGGACGGCGCGTGCTTGAACAGCGATGCGCCGGCCAGACCGGCGCTGAGGACGGCGAGTGCGAGTGCCCCCGCGGCGACTGCGGCGAGCAGCGGGGCGGAGAACGCCGGGCGCAGCGTCACCCCGAAGAGCGTGAGTCGCCCCGCGGAGAGCAGCGCGGTAGTCAGGCCGACCGAGAGGACGAGCGCGAGGCCGGTCGCGACGGTCCCGATCTTGAACGCGTCCAGGAGGACGGTTCTGACGACCGCCGCTGGCGTCGCGCCCGTCGCCCGCTGGATTCCGACGGTCCGACGTTGGGCGTGGACGGCCTGGGCGAACGTCGCGGTCGTTCCGCCGACGGTCATGAGTCCGGTCAAGCTGATCACCACGACCAGGAGCAGCCGGATGTTTCCGAACGCCGTCTCAATCCCTTGGCCGAGTCCGGTGCCGCCCGTTTCCCGACCGCTGCTCGCGACCGCCGATCCGAGCCGATCGTCACCACGAACGGTATACTCACTATTTACGATCTCTTCATCATTTACAATAACACTGACGGTGTAAGTACCGGCTGGCCGGCGAGCAAGCCCCGCCGTGAACTGACGCGTCTCGCCGGGGTCGAGCGTGACGGCGCGGGAGACGCCACCAGGGCCCTCAATGCGCACCTGCTGTGTGAGCGTCTCGTTCCACGGGTTAGTCAGTTCGACCGCCGCTTCGGGCACCGTGATGACCGTCGGCGCGGACGGCTCGACCCGCAGCGACGCCTCGAACCGCCTGTCGGCGGACTCGCTCACCCGGATCTCCTCCGACGCGGTCCGGTCGTTGGCACGGGCGCTGACCGTATAGTTCCCCGGCGTCTCGGGGAGCGAAAGTTGCGCTACGCCGTCGGCTCCCGTCGTCGCGGTCCGGTCGTCGACCGAAACGGTCGCGTTCGTCACCGGACCGGACGCGTCGGTGACGAGCAACCGCGGTGTAGACCCGGGCGGAGCGGTCGACGGGAGCCGCTCGATGCGAACTGCGTCGGCCGATGAAACAGAGACGTTCCGGCGGACGTTCCCGGCCGCGAGCGCGTACGTCCCGGGTTCGACGTCGCCGAACGAGACGTTCTCCGTCGTCCGCTCGCCCGCGCCGAGCGTCAGTCGAATCTGCTCGCGGCGATCCCCGAGCGAGACGGGCACCGTCCGTTCGCTTCGTTCGAGTCCAACGTTCTCCGCGGTGACGGAGACGGTCGCCGAGCCGTTTTCCGCCCGGCGGACCGGGGAGACGTCGACGACGGAGATCGTGGAGGCGTCGTCGTCGGACGACACCGTCGACGGGGACTCGGTCGTGCGGACGAACTGAACCGTCCCCGACTCCGCCATCGAGAGGTGGCGCGCGGTCCGGAGACTCACCAGAAGCTGATCGTCGGTCGGACCGGGCGCGTCGAACGTCCCAACGACGGTTACCTCCGTGAATCCGGGGTTCGTGCTGCCGCCGAGCGTCGCCGTGTCGCCGACCTCCAGACCGAGCGTCGTCGCGAGGTCGGCTCCGACGACCGCCTCGTCGGCCGCCGCGGGCGGCCGTCCGCGGACAAGTTCGATGTCGCTGAGCGACGCGTAGGCGGGGTAGTCTACGCCGCGGGCGAGAAACGGTTCGCCTCCGCTGACCTCGAACAGGAGTATCTCCGGGCTCGCAGGACGGCCGTCCGCGCGGAGCGCCTGTGCCGTGCTCTCGGGGACTTTGCTGGCGACGGGGTGGCTCGCGCCGGGCTCGGTGATCGTAACCCCCTCGGAGGCGGTGAGCGGCGCGGCGAGGCCGCCGATCGTCGCTACGAGGAGCGTGAAGGTGACGAAGACGGTTAGGGTCGCGGTCGTCGGGACAAGCGCCCGCCAGTCGAGGAGGCGAGTGCCGAAACGGTGGCGAAGGAACGCAGGAATCAGCCCTAACACCCCGTCGTTCCTGGAGGGATGAGAGAGCGCCGAAACCACCCCCGGCTCGCAGCGTGCGACAGAGAGCGCCGCGACGAGGCCCGCGAGAGCGCCGGAAAGGACGAGCCCGACTATCGCCGGAGCCAGCACGGTCAGCGTCTCCGCGGTCACCTGCACGTTCAGCGACGTCGGGAGCCCGCCGAAGAGAGCGAGGTTGACCGCGGCCCGCGTCAAGATCGCGCCCGTAGCGTAGCCGATCGCTACCCCGACGAGCGACAGGAGGGCTGCCCGGCCGGCAAACAGCGCCAGGATCCGCCGTGGGGACGCGCCGGTCGCCCTGAGGACTCGAATCGTCCGGAGGCGATCTCTGACCATCATCCGGGTGACGCTGTAGACGGTTACGACGACGAGGACTCCGCCGGCGATCGTCGCGAGACGCAACAGGCCGACGAGTTGCGTCGCCCCGGCGACGAAAAACGGGAGCGCAGAGACGAACGGCACGCCGCTCTCGGCGACCGCGCTCTCGGCTGCTGAGCCGTGGATGACGAACGCGCCGGTCACGCCGAGGCGGTCGACGGTGTCGACCGACGCGACGTACCAAGAGGGATCGATCACGGACTCGCCGTCCCGGGGGACGATCCTGACTCGCTCGGTCGCGTCGGCCCCGGCGACCTGGCGGGTCCGCGAAGTGGTGACATCCCCCCCACTCAGACCCTCTGGTGGCGGTTCAGGGAAGCGAACCCGTTCGTCGCTCGTCAGGTCCGGAGGTGGATCGCCTGGGACGCCGACGACCGTGCGCGTCGTACCGTCCTCGAACGCGACGCGTGCGAACGGTAGTACGAGCCCGTCCGATCCGACCGCCGCTCTCGCTTTGTCAACAGATGAGTACCGCGTCACCGTCCGGTCCGAGTCGTACTCCTCGGCGATCTCCGACGTCTGCGCGCCCGCGGCGAACACGACGAGCGTGGTGCCCGTGAGGAAGGCGACGGTGGCCGCGATCACGAGAACGGCGAGTCGATCGCGGCGGGACCAGCGAAACAGAATCGAACGTCGATAACCCATTGATTCGTGTTTGGTTCGATTGTTTCGGTTATTGAAATAGATATCGATGAATAATATTTGCGTGTTTGGTTGTATTTAAAACCACGATCTTCCTGGATTAGCGCGGATGCATATCGCGGCGGCACGAACCTCGCGGATGGGACAGCGAAGCAGCACTCGATGTCAGTTGTTCCCGCGCAATTTCGACTTAGATGTTATAAACAGGAAAACGAATATAGGCTCCGGTCGCCACAGTCAGATCGTGAATCACAAACGTAGTTCCCGCGCTGGGGCGGTCCTCCTCGTCGCGTTGCTGGTGGGATCGGTCCTCCTGTCAGCGGCGGTGGTGCCTGCGAGTGGGGCGGAGGCAGGCGATCCTTCGGGGTCACCCGCCGTCGGTTCGGGCGGTCCCGTCCTCCAGCAGGACGACGCCGACGCGTCCGAGAACGAAACGCCGGCGCGGCACGCAAACCCCGACGAGGCCAACGAGGACGGCGACGGTGGGGCGGTCGAGTCGCACCTCGCCACCCAGCTCTCGCGGCGTCTTGGCGACAGCGCGGTGCAGCTGGAGGAGGGAGAAGCCGACCAGGCGCGACAGCTCCTCGGTGACGATTTTTCGAGTTCACTGGCGAAGTACGCAGAGGTCGCCGACGAGAGCGGGAATAATGAATCGGCCGAGCGTTTCCGAAAGGCACAGAAGGATCAAGAGGAGTACGCTTCGACTGTTCAGGAATACCGCGAGACGTACAAAGAATACCAGGAGGCGAAGGAGAACGGAGACGATCAGCGGGCACGCGAGCTGGCGCGCGAACTGAACCGTCTCGCAGAGAAGACGAACCGGACGTCGAACGAGCTGAACGAGTCGTTCGGCGAGCTGGGAAAATCGACGAGTGGTAACTTCTCACAAGCCCAAAACGGTGTTAACGAGGTGCAATCGAACATTTCTGCTCAGCAAAAGGAAGTGAACGACGCCGAGTTCGAGCGGACAGAACTCGCCGTCGAAGCCGAGGACGACACCGCGTCGTTCAGCGACCCGCTGCGTCTGAGCGGCAGTCTGACGACGGAAGATGACGAGCCCATCGCAGACGAGTCGGTGACCTTCCAAGTCGGTGAACAAAACTACACTTCCACGACCGACGAAGACGGGGATTTTTCGCTCTCGTACCGACCAGTAGCGATACCACAGAACGCGAGTAACGTGACGGTGACGTATCTCCCAAAGGGTGATACGCTGTACCTCGGATCGAACGCGACGGTTGACCTCGATGTCGAGCAGGAGGACGCCGCGGTTGAACTCGACGACGTGCCGGAGGAGGTCGCGTTCGGTGAGCAGGTTGCCGTGACGGGCACGGCGACGATCGACGGCGAGCCGGTTCGATCGGCCCCGGTGACGCTCGCGGTAGACGGACGGCGACTTGGAACCGTCGTCACCGACGAGAAGGGCCAGTTCGTATTCGAGAAGCCGCTTCCGGCGGACGTGGCCACCGGGGAGCGCTCGCTGACCGCCGGTTCGGCGAACGATAGTCTCGCCGTCGTCGCGGAACCCGCGGAGGCGAACGTGACGGTCGAGCCGACGCCGACGAATCTGACGCTCTCAGCGAGTTCGACGGAGGGCGGTGAAGTCACCGTAGACGGTCATTTGACGCTGGCGAACGGTACGTCGGTCGACGGACAGACGGTCGAGCTCCAAGCCGACGGGAAGCCGGTCGGAACGGTGCAGACCACCGTCAATGGGACGTATCAGGGAACAGTCGCCCTACCATCAGACGTTCAGGGGCGCGACCAGATCACCATTGCGGCTGTGTACGCCAATCAGGGGACAAATCTCGCCGATTCGCGGGCATCGACCGGGGTCCCATTGGCCGCGACTGGGCCGGCCGAAGATCTGCTCTCGTGGGACGCGCTCTCGCAAGTCGAGAAGGCTCTCGTACTCTTCATTCCCCCCGCGCTGATCACGCTTCTCGTGTTAGCGTACAGGCGATGGCGGGGGGGTCAGAGCGGAAACGGAAGCCGGGAGACGTCAGAGACGACGCCTGACACCGATGAGAGAGGTAATCACCCGACACCGACGGATCCATCCGGCTTTTCGATCGCGCGGGAACGACTGATCGAAGGTGACGCCGATGGTGCAGTTGAGGCTGCGTACGTGGCAGCCCGTCGCCGCATCGCGGCCGATTTCGACGTATCCCAGAACGGGACGCACTGGGAGTTCTACCGGGCATGTCAAACGCACGATCTCAGCGATCGCTTTGACACTCTCCAACAGCTTACCGAGCAATACGAGCGGGCTGCTTATCACCGCGAAAGTACAGCGATGGACCGGGCAAGGGAAACTATCGAACTTGCAGTAGCACTCGTTCCTAGTGGTGACCGTACGAGTACAGATGGTGGACAAACATCGTTTACTGAGAGTGAAGTTCCCTCCGATAAGTCGTAAGTGAAGTCGACATTCTCCCACGACTCAAGCTGTGGGGCGCCATGAAACGGAGTTCAAGTCCAGTTGTTTCTTTTGGATGTGAACTCTACTCCCGCGTCTCTCCTCAACGGTTATCGTCCAATTGGGTCGAGAATACGCCGAAAAGCGAGTACGATGCTTTCAATAAGTATCGAAGAATGTAGTATTCTCTTTACTGTATGCCACTCTCCAAAGGATGGTATACTATTAATCCCACCGGGTATTTCATTCTATACATAAAGTAAATTGATCCGTACTTATTATCTTATAATTAATTAAATTTTTATGATATAAGTAATCGTGTGATTTACAATATCGTTTTAGATTTTGTATTTGAATGTATGTCGCACGACAACGATCTAAGTGAACCAAGCGATGAGAGTGAGAAAAAAATGGTCTCTCGGAGATCATGGATGAAAACGCTCGGAGCAGCCGCAGCGACTCCACTTTTCACCGAAAGTGCCTCAGCAGAAATAGTCACCTCGAACAGCGGAGAGGGGGGAAGGTTCGGTAACATCGTGAACGTCGTTCAAGCCGGTGCCGATCCAACCGGAGAGGAGCCGATTAACCCGATTCTCGAGGAACTTCGCGCGGACGATACGCTGCTATTCTTCCCTGAAGGTCGGTATAAGATGAACACGACCTTCCGATACACGGGGTTCACAAACTTCGGCATCAACGGTTCGAACGCCACGATAGTCCCGACGAGTGCCGATGAATGGATCGGAGAGGACGAACGATGCTTTCTCTTAGGTGTCTACTACAATCCCGGACAGCGGATTTATGTCCATGGGTTGGACTTCGATTACTCCGCTCCAAACACGGGCGTGCGTGCAATCGAAGCTTACGCCATTGACCGATTGTTCGTAAAGAATATCGACATCAACGGTGAGCACGACACTCTATGGGATGCCGGCGGCACGTTCAACCTTACCGATCCAAACGGAGTCGGCGTCGTCGACGGATTCCGCGTTCCTGACGGCACGGCTGCGCTTGTAGACGAAGGGGGCCGAATCCAGTACGGACGCTCTGGAATCACGGTTAACCGCTACCACAAAGGGGGTATTTGGATTCGAAATTGTGTCATTAAGTCGTGCTGGGACAACGGACTCTATGCCACTGACAGTGATGGATTCGTCTCCATCCAGGGTGGATTATATCAGAACAACAATATCTCAAACCTTCGGCTTGGAGGCGTCGACAGTGTTATACAAGGTCCGAGAGTGGTCGTCGATCGCGTCCGATTCAACGACCTCAACCAGCGAGGGATACGGATCGAACAAGGAGCACGGGTGCTCGTGAACAACGCTAACATCGACCTCACAAATCCGAACGGCCACGCCATTACTGTCGAAAACGCCGTCACCTCGGCGACGATCTCCAACGCGAATATCAACATCGGATCGTCGCCGGTACAGAATAGCCAGGGGATCGTCGTCAGTGGAAACACAGGTAGAGTTCGTGTCGTCGGTGGGAGAATCAACATCGACGGTCCCGACCATGGCGGTAATGCGATCTCGATAAACAGCACCGATCAAACTACCGAACCGGTAATCGTCGAGAACCTACAAATCACCGGTGATCGAGGCGGCGAACCGGGTGGCCGGGAAACAGTTCGATGTGACCGGGACAGCTGTACCTTCCGTAACCTGACGATCCGCCAGCCGGGACCAGCATATCGCCAGGGCCTTACACTCACAGGAAATAATTGCAAGGTGGTGTACAGTAATATCCAGACAACTCACCACCCCTTGATTAACACTGGATCTGGCACGAGGGTCCTGTCTTCAGTTCTCGATTCGTACGACGGCTACGCAGCCGCGAGGTTGTATCCGTCGTCGTCCGATATCGAGTTCGTTGACAACACGCTCGCCCACGGAGTCAAAGACGACGGGGCGACGAACCTCCGCCTCGTCTCGAACAGGTTCCCATCAACTTAGGTCTGAATCCACCTTCTGAGACAACGACTGACGCGGTTCATTCACTTGTGCTTTATCACTTTATCGACCAGAATAAGCGAGTTGCCCTCTCATGCGACAGATAAATGCCCAGCTTGAAGTGCGTTCTTCAGCTAATCGGTAGCGCAGAGCCACCTTCCTCACCGAGCGCCGACCGAAGGGAAAGTGCGAGGAGGGAGGGGAGAAAGCGCGTTCGCAAAAGATTGAGCCGATGTACGGCCTATCTTGAATTACTGCTCCCCCGGCACACGTCCGGGAGTGTAGGAACCACCAGTAAACTGGCTCCTGTGGTGCGATACCAACTCACACTGAACTCGGGAACGACGACCGCGAGCGGGTTCGACTCCCACCCCTCACTTGAGAGTAGAGCGTGAAAACACCGGGAATGAAATCGGCGGGCCAGTCCCAGTCTTCGGTCGGAGTGGGACGCATCACACAATGCACCCACGTCGGAGGCAAGGACGGTAAGAGGAAGCCGGGCCGCGTCCACGCATAGGGTCGCGGGGTATAATGTTGGTGCGGAACGCCCGCCCTCACCGAGTGGCCGACGCCCGTAAGAGCGGAGGGAGCAAGCAGGATGGGGTGGTTTACGGAAGTTCGAGGAGAAAGCCTCGCCGTTCACGGCAGGGATGAATCCAACAACTCCGCCACAATCGCCGGGATTAAGCCCCCTGACAGCATATTCGTGGTCAAGCACAACGGGCAAAAACTGGCGGTTGGATTGGGATCCGCCCGGACGACGAAGGCCACCACACCGTTCCCGAGAGGGTGTCTCCGAGGCCGTGACGACACGGTAGGCAAAAAGCGACCCTCGCCCAATTGTGCCTGCCCATCGTGGCACGAAGGGCAGGCAGGCCGATGGCACGGCCTGTGCCTGGACGCGGGGAAACCTGCGATCAGGGGCATCCCGCCGTCTCTTCGAGACGAACGGGATGCACGGTGCAAGCGGATACCGCGTCCGAACGGACGCCGAATACGCCACACCCCTCACGGGGCCGATGTATCGCGCACGAACCCGGTATCGCCTCGCCGGACGCCGTTCGGCAGGCGAGAAGTTGCCAGCGGGGACGTGGGACCGGCCCGCTGTCCCGCGTTGGAATCCTCGCGCTTCAGTGCGAGGAGGATGTCAAGTGTTAGCGTGGAAGTATCTGTAGCAGTCGATCTATCTCACCACGAACTTCTGAAACACAAGCTTCGGTAAATGATGCTAACACCTCCCTTCCTGCTTCAGTTCGTCCTTCGTCATACAGTTCGCGGGCTTTCTCCTCTCTATTAATGGCTTGGTGGCGGAACTTTGATTCTAACTCGTCGAATCGACTTCGGACTATTTTCTGGTTCATTTTAAAGTCCCGGCCGTAATCATCACCTTTTATGGATTCTAGAAATTGTTTGAATTCCCACCAGTACGACCCATCTTCGGCTTCGTCTTCGGCGACCTTGGTCGGATGCACTATCTCTCGGGTCGCCGTTCCGGCGTTCGAAACCACTGCAGGGACGGTTCCACTTTCGATGTAAAATGGAACATAAACGCCGATGCAGGGAGGTCCGGGCGTCCACCACATTTTCGTAAAATCGGTATTGTTCGCTGGCAACTCGAAAATTGCCGAACTGACGCTATCACCCCATGTGAACTTTGCCGGTGATGAGTGCATACAGATCGTCAGGAAATCCGGTAGCGCTGCGTTGAATTTTGGCCCGTCGAGAAACGTCTCTTCGTAGTGATCTCTGAGGATTCGTTGCATCGACCCAATATCAAAATCGTCATCGTCAGTGAACCTGTCCAGTAATTGCTGTGAACGTCTGTACCTGATACGGGAGACCTGAAGAGCAGTCTCGTGATCAGTATACGCATCAGCAAAATCGAACGGCTCCCGTTCTTCTGGCCACCAATCATGCGATATCGCGTTGGCGATCAAATCGTCGGAGCCTTTCGTCCACGAGTGACGAATCGATAATTCGTTCGATATCGAGTCCGACCCGGTCGAAATTTGTTTTGCTGCCCATCGCCGACCGGCCGTTTCTAGAATCCACGCCTCATCCGTGTCGGCGATAAGATACGAGTTATCGTATGCGCCGTCCTCGACATCCGCACCCGCGACTGCCGAACCGAACTGTCCGTACTCTTCGAGTAAACTGCTGATAACATCGACCGCTTCCTCGGCTGTTTTCGCTCGCTCGAGGCCAAGGCGGACATACTCCATCCCTAAAATTCCCTTTTCAAGCGGTTCACCGCGATCAGTAGCGTTGAGTGCCTCCTTCCAGGGTTTCGTAAAGACGGCTTCGTTTCCGATAACGACATCGTGCTCATTGATCCCCAATTCATAGCCCCAACACCAGTGTGACATCCTCCCCGTCGTAAATGACGGGGCTTCCCACACGGTGGGAATACCAGTTAGTCGTCGCTGGCAGTGGGTTTCGACTCTTGAAACGTTGTGAGTGTCATCTGCGAGGGTATCTTGCTCTGCTCACACTGAGTCGTGGCCGTGTCACAACGGCTCCCGTCCTGTGGCGAGTCATCGTCTACCTGTTTCACTGGTAGACTCTTTCCCCACGGGTCTACGCGACGTGCGATGTTCGCACTTGCGTTAATATCCGCTTGGAACGTCGATACGTGGCACACGGGGTTCTTGCACTTAAACTCGGCCTGTCGAGGCCGATACCCGATGTGTTTGCACGAGTGGCACGTTTTGCTCGTGTACTGCGGGTGGATGTATCGAACCAGGATGCCCACATCCTTTGCCTTGTCCTCGATACGTCCCTGCAACCGAGCGAAGACCCACGAGTGCAGGCGTCGATTCATATACTTCCCGTAGTCCAGCGACTCACGGATGTACGCCAAGTCCTCCATCACGATGACGGGATTCTCGAACTGACGGGCGTACTCCACAGACTCACGAGAAGCCTTCTCGATAATGTCTGTGAGTCGGTTCTGGTAGTACGAAAAGCGTTCCTCGATACGCCACTCGGAAGCGTCTCGCTCTTGGAGTCGCTTGAGTGTCGTGAACATCTCTTTGCGGATTCGCTTGGCTTCCTTCCCGTTGATTAACAGCGGTTTCGTGGGAGTGTCGTGTTGGAGGGCACAGCCCGCGACCAACATCGACTCACCAATATCGAATCCAACCCGAGTCGGATTCTCAGGAAGTTCAGAGGTCTCCTCGATTTCGTATTCGACGGTAACGTGGAGCGTCCACGTCTTCCGGTGTCTCTGCAAGCGAAGTTCTCCCACTTTCGTACTCGACTCCTCATCGAGCAGGTCGTCCCACAATTCTTGCTGGTCTGGATTCAATCGGAGTGGTATCCAGAAGTTGGTTCCGCGACCGGGTTGCGGAACGTTCCAACAGATTTCGTACTCACGCGAGGGGTCGCGGTCGAACTTCCCGGCCCGATTCACGAACCTGAGCGGATGTTTGTCGTCCAACTCTTTGGCGTTGTACGTCTTGTGGAGTTTTGGGACGTAGGATTTGAGGGCGTCTTTCGCTTGGTACGGCAGGTTGTACGGTGTCACCACGTCGTTCGTGGCACTCATCGACGTACAGTCTTGCTCGAAAGCGTCTTCGAGTGCGTCTCGGTATTCAAACAGCGTTTGCTGGAGGCGTTGCTCTTTGCACCGCGTTGGCGGTGCGAGCGTGGCTTCCAGCGTCTTATTCGCTGTCGTCGTCTGGCACATCGTAGCCTTCGGATTCGAGTCCTTTGCGGAGGAGTTCAGGGTACGCTCGTGAGTGGCGTATCCCGTTGTCGCGGGCGTATTGCTTCACGGCTTCGTGAAGTGGCCCGCCTCGCTCCATATCGAAATCGGCTCTCATCCACCAAAACGTAAGAAGTAGCGTAAGTTAAAGATGACCGTCGGCATTCGGGGCGAGTCTCAGACCGTGGTTAGTTCAGCAGTTGTCGGATTCCCTCCCGCCGTGAACGGCGGGATTCCTTCCTTGTAGGAAGACGTTTCTGGTGGCTGTGAGAGTTCGCAGTTTGCGAGCTGTAAAGTTGCATCTGAAGGCGGATACTTCGCATCTCCGTAGACAATCGGTTGACACTCAAACGGAGGTCGATCGCTATTCTTTCCAAAAATCAGATTCCCTGAGCTTGTTACGTCAGATAGTACAACCGCGTTATCACAGCTTCGTGGAATATTCATGGATTTAGTCATCGATTCAGAGTAGACTACTGGAAATAGGGTATAAATCCTTGCGGTGTGTATCCCTTCCACATACTTCATTGTATGTCAAGATCTTGTTCGTAGACTTAACTAATTTAACATGCAGTTTAGTGTAGACGGTGCGCTAAACGCGATTGCCGGCCAGAGCGCCTAGGTTTGAGTCCGGTAAGCGTTGCGACGAGTTGGACCCAGATCTCTCAGCAAGACGTACCGTTTTCTGGAATGATCATGTAAGTGGGCTAATGACCGTTATCGTTAGAGTGTTCTGATAACCAGTTGAAGAAACGCATTTATATTGCGGCTATTACTTTCGTGTATGGATCATTCAGATAAGCAAATACTCGTTACCGGCGGTGCGGGCCTCGTTGGATCACATCTAGCCAAGTTGCTTGGTTCCGATAATCACGTCCGCGTCGCCGACGACCTCTCGAAGGGCGACCGCGAGCGCGTCCCCAACGGGGTCGAGTTCGTCCGCGCCGACATGACCGATCCCGCCGCCGTCGCGGAGGCGATCACCGAGGACCTCGACGTCGTCTTCCACTTCGCCGCCTACACCGACACCAACTACGCGAACCCGCGCCAGCTGTTCGAGGAGAACACGGAGATGACCTACAACGTCCTCGAACGCATGGACGAGGTCGGCGTCGACAAGCTCGCGTTCACCTCGTCATCGACCATCTACGGCGAAGCGCCCCGTCCGACACCCGAGGATTACGCACCCCTCGCACCGATCAGCGAGTACGGAGCGTCGAAGCTGGCCGACGAGGGGCTCGTCTCCACGTACGCCCACTCGTACGACTTCACCGCGTGGGTGTTCCGCTTCGCCAACATCGTGGGGCCGCACCAGCGTGGCAACGTGATCCCCGACTTCATTGAGAAACTGCTCGACGATCCGGAACGGCTCGAAATCCTCGGCGACGGCCGCCAGGAAAAGTCCTACCTGCACGTCGACGACTGCGTGGACGCGATGCGACACGTGGTCGAACACGCCGACGCGGACCTGAACGTGTACAACCTGGGTACGCGGACGACGACGTCGGTGACGCGCATCGCCGACATCGTCTCGGAGGAGCTGGGTCTCGACCCCGAGTACGAGTACACGGGCGGCGAGCGTGGCTGGACGGGCGACGTGCCCAAGATGCGCCTGTCGATCGAGAAGCTCTCGGCGCTCGGGTGGGAGCCGCCGACGTCGAGCGACGAGGCGGTCGCGCGGGCGACGCGGGATCTCGCAGACGAGTTGAGGTGAGCGAGTCGCCGAGACCGCGTTCGACCCGGATTCCTACGAACCTCGACTACTTCGTGGACTGCTCGACGCTGGACGATACTCGGACTCGGTGACAGCGGTCCGACTCGACATTCGGTGGTTCACGACTGGTGATTTCTCGGTCCACTACGTCGAAGAACACGAGGACGAAGAACTCTGGGAGTGTCGCTGGGACCGGCACCCGAACACGCACAACACCCGGTTGCACTTTCACAAGCCACCGTTTGCCACCGAAATCACTGACCTCGAACTCCCGTCGCTCCATCCACTCGAAGTATACTCCACCGTCCTCACAGCAATAGAGCAACGGGTAGAGACACTTTGGCCCTAATAAGTTCTGAGGAACAGTCGAGAGACACCTGAAGACCTCAATGAGTACAGTAGATGTGCAATAGCAGCGCTATCGTGACACGACAGCCCTGAGATTCGAGCCATTAGTATACACAGATATATATCAAGTAAACATAGAAGCCGTGTCGGCGTTCGCAAGTATAGGATACGCGCTTGATTCTCTACGAAGGTTCTCACCAATCCCCCTTCGTATACCCAATATAAAAACAACTATACCAGTAGAGACAGATAGTGGTATTACCGAAATGCCCACGAAAGAGCTTCCCGATAGTGCACCGGGAAAATACGTCCCTTATCATCCGAATCCATACTATTCACCGGAGTCGCTCCCAATAGAGCCGAAGCTCGAACTTTCCGAACAGACGCACGATCTGGTGGCCGATGCCGCGTATCAAATCGGTCGTGTTGATGGCATCAGTTCGACGGTCGACTTCTCAGCAGTTCTTTACACCTCTCTCATTCGTATCGAGGCCGTCGAATCCGCACGTATCGAAGGTGCAGACGTCGCGTATCAAGACGTCGAAGCGTACCACACAAAGCACCCTGCAGGCGGGGCTGACACGAAAATCGAGAAAGACCTGAAAGAAGCCCTCAACTACGAGACTGCGCTCACGTATGGGCTCGACAGAATCGAGAGCGGAGCGTCGATAACGCTCTCGCTCATCAAAGAACTTCATTCGATGCTGCTCGAAGATGTCCGGACCGAGGGCGACGTCGTCGGGGACTTCCGCGACCGTATGGTTCATCTCACGAGCCCACAGCCAGGACAGAGTCCGTTCGTCCCACCGACTCTAGAGGGACTCACTGGACTCATGCACTCACTCGAGTCGTACATTCAGATGGATGGACAGTACCATCCGCTCATCGACGCCGCCATCATCCACTATTTTTTTGAGACAGTTCACCCCTTCTCGGATGGGAACGGTCGACTCGGTCGACTACTCATTATTCTGTATTTGACGAGCGAAGGGTACCTCGAAAGTCCGTATATCTACCCGAGCGCGTACTTCAATCGTCACAAGGTCGAGTACGTCGAGCAGATGCGTGCGGTGAGTGAGAAAGGGGCATGGAACGCGTGGCTCACGTTCTTCCTCGAAGGACTCCGAAGTCAAGCCGAAACGTCGTACGACCGGACTCACCGACTCCGTGATCTCCAAGAGCGCTACGAGAAGGAGTACCCAGGCAGCACAACTACAGATACGTTCGCTCGGCAGTTACTCCAGTATCCGTATTTCACGGCACCAGACCTTATGGAGTATCTCGACGTCTCACGTCGGACTGCCTACAAGGTCGTCGACGACCTCGAATCGGATGGCCTCATCAAGGAAGTGACCGGCAAAGAACGTGGGAAGGAGTACAAAGCAGTCGAGGTGTTCGACATCCTCGAATGACAGTGGAGCAAGGCGATATTCGTGACTTATGCACCGATGCCGTATTCGAGCGCGGAGAGAACTATTACAGAGAGGGCCGAATCCGGGATCGTACACGCGTCGGAGGTCCGATAACTGCGACAGTATAGGGCTCGAAGCTATACGACCTAATGCTCTCACTTTCCGCATCCGATTTCGACGCCAGTTGTAGCTGTCCGTACGACGGAGCAGGTGCATGCAAGCACGTCGCGGTCTTGCTCTCACTCGCTGACGAGATGCCACCCGATGAGAGAAAACAGGTCGACGCCGTCCTCCGAGGTATCGACGAGGACGGCCTCCACAGCTTCGTTCGCGACGAACTGGCTCACAACAGGAGGATGCTCGACCGATTTCTCGCTCGGTTCGGCACCGAACCGGGAAAGCCCTACACTGAATATCAAAAGGACGTCGACGACTTGTTCGAAGAACATACCGACCAGTACCCCGTTATTGTTGACGCGATTGACTTCAGCCAGTTCACGGACGTTGGGGAACACTACCGCTCGCTTCGCTCGCGCTTGAGGACGGAGAATTAGCGCCCTGAACCGTCGTTAAAGCGGCATTTCGTTGAAGAACCGACGCTGGAGGTGTTCGTACAGCGCGCCGCACGTCGGACAGCGAACAATGATCAGGTACTCCGTCTCTATCTCGAAGAGGGGACGTCCCACGTCGTCGCACTCCCGACAGATCCAACTTCTTGTCTGCGCTAACGGCGTGACCAGCTCCGCCTTGACGAGCTGGTACACTTCGCCGTCTTCGACGAGTTCACGGAGGGTTCGGGTATCCTCGTGGGACGGGTTAGCCGGTGCGTCGAACGGGACGATGGAGAGGTCGCCGGTACGTCCAGTCACCCAGATACCGTCCTCGGTTACGTTCTCGACTTGGAGTGATGCTCGTAGACGAGATCGATCGCCGGGATCTCGTAGACGTTCCCCTGTTCGAACTCCTCAACGAGGTGGATCACCCGTCTGTTGGTGGTCATGTCTCTCTCCAGCGCTTCGAAGCGCAGTCCCCGCCTCTGACTTGCACAGAATGTCAGCGTCGTACTGAACGGGGTGGAAGTCGGATTCGACTCACGCCGCGCGAGCGGATTCCGACGCGTTCGCCGGTTCTGCCGTATCTGGTTTTCGATCGGAGGGTGCCGTATCAGTTACCGGTCTCCTCGACCTCGACGAGGTCGCCGTCACCTTCGACTTGGAAGCCGTCGCGGCCTTCGACATCAAGCTGG
>NZ_SDIC01000006.1 GCF_004116405.1 Halegenticoccus tardaugens
GTGGAATCCTCATATCTTCGGACTTCTTCGTAGGCCGTTCGGGGTCTTAAACCCGTCGAAGCCCGGCGGAGTGATCCGCCGGGCGCGCGGCCCGAGTCCGAGCGTGGACCGCGTCGAACGGCCCACAGTCACGCTGTGTCTTACGCATTACTATCGAGTGCTCGGGAGTACTTAACGGCACTGATATCGTGCTAACGTCTAAAAATCATTGAGAATTTCGACATACGTATTGGGAACCTCTATCACGACGAAAGATAAATTGAAGAATTCAATTTCAATTCTCGGTGACACCTGTTTGGGTACGGGTCGCTCGGGTGTTCGCACGGAACGAAAAGGACGTGGAGTGTCTGGTCGGATGGAGTATTCGGTCGGATGGGGTGTTTGGCCTGACATCGAAATCTGCGAGCGGTGCCGACCGAGTGTCCGTCCGAGCCGCCGCGATCGGAACCGCGCCGGTGGTAGATGACTCGATCCACGCGGTCGCCCGGCCACGTCACTTTATACCGTGTCGGTTTATAAGCCAAGGGTGAGGAGTCCAGAGCATACAATGACGTCGCCGGTAGACTCTATCGAGATCCAAAACGTGGTCGCATCGACCGGAATCGGTCAGGAGCTGGACCTGGAAGCCCTCGCGGACGATCTTCCGGGGGCCGATTTCAACCCGGACAATTTCCCCGGACTGGTGTACCGAACGCAGAGCCCGAAGGCGGCGGCGCTCATCTTTCGATCCGGCAAGATCGTCTGCACGGGGGCGAAGAGCATCGACGACGTCCACGAGGCGCTCGGGATCATCTTCGGCAAACTTCGAAGCTTGAGCATCCCCGTCGAGGACGACCCCGAGATCACGGTGCAGAACATCGTTTCCAGCGCTGACCTCGGCCACAACCTCAACCTCAACGCCTTGGCGATCGGGCTGGGTCTGGAAGACGTCGAGTACGAACCGGAGCAGTTCCCCGGTCTCGTTTACCGGATGGACGACCCCGAGGTCGTGATCCTGTTGTTCGGCTCCGGAAAGATCGTCATCACCGGCGGCAAGCGAACCGACGACGCGACCATGGCGGTCGAACGGATCGTCGAGCGCATCGACAATCTCGGACTACTCGGATAGAATCGGCGGTCGTGAGCGATTCGAACGAGTCAACCGATCTTGCCCGCCGGTTTTGCGGCTCCTCGGTGTTCGTCGACGGCAGGCCGACAGTTCATCGGTAGTTCGTCGACGGTCGTTAGGTTCACAGGGGGCACCGCGGGTCCCAGACGGGGTCCGTGCGAGTCCAAAACGGTGATGTACCGGCGTTTGAAATCGGATGCAATGAGCGCGCGAGAGGATATCGCATTCCTCGTCGGATCGAGTATTCGGGAGGAGATACTCCGCGAACTGAGCGAGTCGAACATGCGACCGACGGAACTCGCAGCGGAGTGTTCGTGTGCCAGAGAAACCGCCCAGCGAACGCTCGCCGGATTCGTCGACCGCGGCTGGGTCACAAAGGAGGACGGTCGCTACCGTATCACACCCGCCGGCGACCTCGTCCTCGAACAGTACGAGCGACTGGCGTCGACCGTGACCGGCGCGCACCGTCTTCGGCCGTTTCTCGCCAACGCCGGCCTGGTCGCACAGAGGCTGCTTCCGGACGCTCTCGGCTGCTTTACCGTCACAACCGCGACCAGCGACAACCCGCACGCGCCGATCGACCGCTACCTCTCCGTGCTCGGCGACGAGCCGGTATCGTCGTTTCGCGGTATCACGCCGATCGTGAGTCGAGTGTTCAACGAGGCTACCGAGGCGGTCATCGGTCCGGAAACGGAGATGGAACTCGTCATCGACGAATCGGTGTTGGACGCATCCAGGACGGATTACCCGGACGCTCTCCGACGAGCGTTCGAACTCGACCAGTTCGATCTCTTTTTGGCGTCCGAAACCATCGACTTCGGCTTGGCGCTCGTCGACGGACACGCGTACGTCGGCGCATACGACGAGGATGGAAACCTCGTCGCCAGCATCGACGGCACCGACGAGACGCTACGGGAGCTCGCGAGCGACCTGTACGTTGAGTACCGGTCCCGTTCGAACTTGCTCGAACCGGACCGGACGGAGTGACCCGAAGAACGGCGCACACGACGCTACTTCGGTCTGTCCCGGTCCGCCTCGCGTTGTCCCGGTCCGACTCGCGTTGTCCCGGTCCGACTCGCGTCTTCGATTCGTTCCAGTTCGTCTCGCGTCTTCGGTCCGCTCCGATTCGCCTCGCGTCTTCGGTCCGTTCCGGTTCGTCTCGTGTCTTCGGTCCGCTCCAATTTGCCTCGTGTGATCGGTCCAATCACGTGTTAGCTAACTCGTCACACGTGATCGTTTCGATCACGTCAGACAGTGAAAAAATATAAGTCAACTCTACGTATCGGATCAGTTGCAGCACGGCGGAAACGAACGTTTCGGTCCCATCTGCTTCGGCCCTCTCTTTCCGTCAGTCGGTTGTCACGGGCTCTCCGTGAGAACTTCTTTGACGACTTCTGGATCTTCGAGCAGTTGGTGTTTCGTGTAACTACCTTCGGCGCTTCCGCCGCTGTGTTTCGACTGTTCGATGATGTCGAGGAAGGCGTGTTCTTTGAGCAGGTCGCGGACGCGGCGGAGCGAGAGGCTGTCGGAGCCCTCCTGTCGGCAGATACTTTCGTAGATCTCGTACACGCGGCTCGTCCGAAATCCGTCCTTTCGGCGGTTCGAGAGCGAGAGAAGGGCGAGCGCTTGAAGGACGTACCGCGAGTGGGGGGTCGAACCGCGGATGAGTTCGCGAAAGCGATCGGTCTCCGCGCGCTCGCGCGCCTGCGTGACGAACACTTCCTTCACTTTGGGCGCCCCCTTCGACTGAGCGATCTCGCCGGCGTACCGGAGGATGTCGATCGCCTTGCGGGCGTCGCCGTGTTCCCGCGCCGCGAGGGCGGCCGCCCGCGGGATGGTAGACGGATCGAGGACGTCGTCGCGAAACGCGTCGCTTCGGGCCTCCATGATGTCTCGAAGCTGATTGGCGTCGTACGGAGGAAAGACGAATTCGCGCTCGCAGAGGCTGCTTTTGACGCGCTCGTCCATCCGATCTTTGTACTGGATCTTGTTGCTGATCCCGATGACGCCGAGTTTGCACCCCGAGATCTTTCCCGCCTCGCCGGCGCGCGAGAGCTGCATCAGAATGTCGTCGTCGTCGAGTTTGTCGATCTCGTCGAGGAGGATGAGGACGACGTCGTAGCGGGCGTCGAGGATCCGCCAGAGCCGTTTGTAGTAAGTCGAGGTGCTGAGGCCCTTGTCGGGGACTTTAATCCCGGTCTCGTCGGCGTCGTTGACGCCGTCTGCGATCGTCTGGACCGCCTGTGTTTCGGTCGTGTCCTGCGCGCAATCGACGTAGGCGAACGTCGCGTTGACTCCCTCTTCGCCCGCGGTCTCGACGAGACGCTGGGAGACGTATTTCGCGCAGAGAGATTTTCCAGTTCCCGTCTTCCCGTATATAAGTACGTTGCTCGGACTCTGACCGAAGATCGCGGGGTTGACGGCGTTCGCGAGCGCCGAGATCTCGTCGTCGCGGCCGACGATTCGTCCCTCCCCGGGAAGGTGGCTGATTTCGAGAAGCTCCTTGTTCGCGAAGATCGGATCGTCACGAGTGAAAAGATCGTCCCCTGTGTCCAACATACCATGGGACACCACGTTTCCGGTGAAATGGTTTGTCTTTTCGTGTGGACAGACACACCGGGTTTCCGGTGAAAGGGGGAGAAGGTGGGAGAAAGTCCAGGAGAAACGGAGGTTTCGTTTCACCGGAAATGCGGTGTCTTCCCGCACGACACACAACGTACGATGCACAACGTACGACGTACGACGTGCGACGCGCGACGCACAACGCACACCACACAACGCAAGACGCGCGACGGTTCGCGTTTCGTGGACGGCCTTCCCGTCGGTAGTGGGCAAATGAGCTTCCCGTCGATAGCGGGCAAATGCAAGGTGACATCAGCGGGTGACGTCAGCGGCTGACGTCACGGGTGAGAGACACTGAAGCGCGACTTTCGCGAAAACGCCCGAGAAAGCGTTTCCGGTGGACCCGTCAGCGAAGCCCACATTCGTATTTTCGCGAAGTACTTGTTGAGATATTCTCCGTGACTCTATTTAATAGCTCTGAAAATTCATCGGGCGTTTCGCTCACACCTCCTGTAGAATCTTGGTTACGTTCCTCCCGTGTCCTGATGACACCCTTCTCGTGTCTTGATCGCGTCCACCTAGCGTCTCGGTCGCATCCACCTAGCGTCTCGATCATCCACCTGGCGTCTTGATCTCTACCCAAACGAGTTTCCGTCATCACCGTCGACATTTCCACCGGAAACGCGGTGTGACCCCGTAGTGTTCGATATTCGCCCGTCGTTCTCCCGCTCCGTCCCACGTTTCTCATTTCACCGGAAACACGGTGTGTCTACGCCCCACACGCGCGCTGATCAAAAATCGGTTTTCCGCGGCAGATCCTTCGCAATCCGCGCCGACGGTTCATTCTCATCCACGTCACGTTCACGTCAACGTGCGCCCCTTCGTCCGCGCCTCCTATTTCACCGGAAACGTGGTGTCTCTTGCGTCGTCGTCAAATCGTCAAAAACCGCGTTCGATGGCGGATTCGACGCTGTTCTCGTGGTATCGCCGTCGGTAGCTTCGCCTGCGGTGTGCCCCATATCCGTCGCGGACAGCGTCTGCCAGCGCGTCGGCTTTCACCGGAAATTCGGTGTACGACCACGGTCCGGTATCGTCCCTCTGCCCTCCTGTCCGCCTACCCCTTTTGTCCGCCTATACTCCTGCTCTCCCGTCCTCTTGCCCTCGTTCATCCTCTCTCGGGCTCTCCGTGTCGGTCTCACCGTCACCCTTCGTTCAGCGGTTTCGGTTCACCGGAAATACGGTGCGTTCCACACTCTCCCTCCTCTATTCTCTTCGTACTCTCCCTATCCCTTTCCACTCCCTTTTCACTCCCTTTTCATCTCTTTCCACTCTCTTTTTACCCCTTTCCACTCTCTTTTTACCCCTTTCCACTCTCTTTTCACCCCTTTACTCACCTTACGCACCCTCTATCTTCCTCTCGATCTCTCTTCGGCACCGATCTGGTACCGACCGAGAGCCAGCAGCGCCTTTCACCGGAAATCCGGTGTGTGTTTCAAAACCCTCCCGATTTCGCGACGTCGCTCGATCCCGCGCGGTTGATCTCGTCGCTTCGCTACTCTCACCGCCGCAAACGGCATAATCCCCGAGATCGTACGCTCGTCCAGTGGCAGCAAAACACGGGAAGCAGTCCGAGGAAGGATCGTCCGCCCCTTCGCGCCGAACCCCGTGTGATCCGCCGGTTCGCGAACCGGGCGCGTACGCGCTGACCGACCATTTTCGGCAGCGCCTCCGACAGCAGGGGAGGTACGTCTCGCTTCCCGTCGTCAGCGAGACGATCGTTCGCGGCCAACTTCGGTGGAACAGCACCGCAGGCTGGCGGTTCTCCCTCGTCGACGACGGGATTCGGTTCACGGTCGTCGTCGGCGACACGGAAACCCCCTCACCGGTCGTCGTCACCGGCTGGACGGAAGTCGAATCGTGGTCGGCGGCGATGGGATCTCCGCGCTGGACGGCGAACGACGTTCACACGATCCAGCTGCGGGCCGACCTGAGCGCGAACCGCAACGAGCGGATTCCGTCGCTCATCAGACCGCGCGACGTCGATCGCCCGTTCGAAGTGGGCGGTCACCGGATCGCGACCGACGCGGGCGCAGGATACGTCGAGTGCGTCGACTGCGGTCGGCGATTTCGGTCGAAAGCCGCGCTCTGCGGTCGACGGTGCTACGGCGCGGTGTCACCGACGGAGCCGGTCAGCGATTGAACGGCAGAACGGCCGACCGGACTGGACTTTTCGGCTGAGTCCGATCGTCCTCGTGTCTGACCATCCTCGTGTCTGACCGCCCTCGTATCCGACTGTCTCGTGTCCGACCGTCCTCGTCGCCAATGTCGCACCTTTGATCGGTACGCTGTCAATTCATCCTGGAAATTCCAAAATAATCCACGTAGGAACTGTCTCGTTTGATAATACAATATATCGAAGGCTGAACTATAACTCGGTCCGGCGCGTACTCCAGTACACGCTCGGATGCCCGCGCCGCGAGCGACCAAGCTCGTCTCGAACAAGCGTCCCACAACCGCAGCGAATCACCCCCACAGAGGCGAACCCGCCGTGAAAGGAGACACGACAGGAGATCATCCATGAGAACGCCAGCTTTCGGTCGCGCCTGGACACGCATTCGTCGAAGCGCCGTCGAGATGGCGTCGCACGTTAGCACCGCCCTCCGAACGAGCTTCGACCGCCTGACGACCCCGTTTCGAACCCGACCGACGGCCCGGGCGTGGAATCGAGCGTGGCTCGTGCGCGGAGAAGTACGCTGGCAACGGGGATCGGAATCGGTCGAATGCTTCCGGTTCGCCGATGGGTACGTCGCGACCGTCGCGTACGCCGACCGCGACGTCACGTGGCAGTTGACCGCGGGGCCGTCGACGCTCGCCGGTGCGCTCTTCACCGCCGGGCTGTACATGCAACACGGCGTCACGCCGCAGATCGATCCCGACGGACGCATGTTCGTCGCGATCGGAGACGACGGACCGACGCAAGTGTTCGAAGAGACCGCGTCGATTCCGGTCGAATACGTCTACATCGACGCCTTCCGGACGATCGAAGAACTCCCTGACTGCGTCGACGTAGACGAACTCGACCCCGCCTACCGGAGGCTTTCGCAGGATCGTCCCCGCGAACTCCCGCCGGGCTGACGGCTCTCGACCCACCGTTTTCGGCGTCGATCACCCTCGACCGCGTCCCGCTGGCACGACGCTCGATCCACTCGTCGCGTTATATTTTGTTCGCCGCGTCGCAAGCCGTTTCCCACCCCCGGCACTACTACGACCGATGACTGACGATGGAAGGCGACCCCCGGACGATCGTACCGCAGACGATCATGTCGCGGACGGCTCCGACGAGGAAAACGCAGCGACTTCCGGTGAAGCGGGCTCCGGGACACCCTCGACGGCGCTCACGCTTGACTCGTTTTACGACGCCGTCGAGGCGGAGGGGCGGCCCGTCCTGACGGCACAGCAGGTCGCCCGGAGACTCGGCAGATCGCACGCCGTGGCGACGGAAGCGCTCGAACGGTTCGCTCGTGAGGGGTCCGTCGAGCGCGTCGACGTCGAAACGGATCCCGTGGTCTGGTACCCGAAGGAGTGGAACGAGATCGCAGACCGAGAGCGGGTGATCCTCTTTTCCGAACGCCGAGAGATCGTCGTCGACCGACCGACGCAGTACACCCGGGCACAGCTGTCGCAGTTCGCCCACCTCGTCGACTCCAGCGGAACGCCGGGCGCTGGCACGCGGACGAACGGCGCGGGTGGCTACCTCTACAGGATCCGTCGAGAGGACATCTGGGCGTCGCCGTTCGACGACCTCGGCGGACTTCTCGCCAGCGTACGCGCCGTCCTCCCCCGGCGATCGCCCCACCTCGAAGCGTGGATCGAAGACCAGTGGAAGCGCGCGAACCAGTTCGTCCTCTACACGCACGACGACGGCTACACCGTTTTGAAGGCCGCGAGCGAGAGCCTCATGGGGAACGTCGCCCGGCAGAAACTCGGCCCAGAACACCTCCACGCGCCGATCTCCGACGCCGAAAGCTGGGCGGTCGACGGCTCCGAGGCCGCGATCAAACGCGTCCTCTACGGGGCGGGCTACCCCGTCCGTGACGAGCGCGACCTCGACGCCGGCGACCCGCTCGACGTCGACCTCCGGGTCGAACTCCGCGACTACCAGCGCGACTGGGTGGAACGGTTTCTGGAACGAAAGTCGGGCGTCCTCGTCGGGCCGCCCGGCGCGGGAAAGACCGTCGCCGGCCTCGGCGTGCTCGCCGCCGTCGGCGGCGAGACGTTGATCCTCGTTCCGAGCCGCCAACTCGCCGGCCAGTGGCGGGAGGAGCTCCTCGCGAACACCACCCTCGAACCCGACCAGGTCGGCGAGTACCACGGCGGTCAAAAGGAGATTCGGCCGGTCACCGTCGCAACCTACCAGACCGCCGGGATGGACCGCCACCGGTCGCTGTTCGACTCCCGTCGCTGGGGCCTCGTCGTCCTCGACGAGGCGCACCACATCCCCGCCCCTGTGTTCCGCCGCGCGGCCGACCTGCAGTCGAAACACCGCCTCGGCCTGTCGGCGACGCCGGTCCGAGAATCGGACGACGAGGAGGACATCTTCACCCTCATCGGTCCGCCGATCGGCACGGACTGGTCCAAGCTGTTCGAGGCGGGGTTCGTCCAGGAACCCGAGGTCGAGATCCAGTACGTCCCGTGGCGGGACGAGACGGCCAGAAACGAATTCCTGAGCGCCGACGGACGCGAACGCCACCGACTCGCCGCCGAAAACCCCGCGAAGGCCGACGAGGCGCGCGGCATCCTCGCCGACCACCCCGACGCGAAGGCACTCGTCTTCGTCGAGTACCTCGACCAGGGCCGCGCGCTGTCCGAGGCGCTCGGAATCCCGTTCATCAGCGGCGAGATGCGACACGCCCGCAGGGGGCGGCTGTTCGAGGAATTTCGGCGGGGGGATCGGCGGACGCTGATCGTCTCGCGCGTCGGCGACGAGGGGATCGACCTGCCGAACGCGGAACTCGCCGTCGTCGCCTCCGGGCTCGGGGGCTCGCGTCGGCAGGGTTCCCAGCGGGCCGGCCGGACGATGCGCCCGTCCGGAAGCGCGCTCGTGTACGTCCTCGCGACCTACGGCACCATTGAGGAGGACTTCGCCCAGCGACAGATGCGCCACCTCGCGGAGAAGGGCGTGCGGGTGAGGGAGCGGACCGCGGACGAGGAGCAGATCACGGACGACGATCCACCGGCGATCGATGACGAGAACACAGACGAAGGAGCGTAGCGCAGGGCGGTCGTTCCCGTCTCATCTCCTCTCTTCGTTCCCGTCTCACCTCCTCTCTTCGCTCCCGATCTCGTCTCGTCTCATCTCTCGTCTCGTCTCATCTCTCGTCTCGTCTCATCTCGTCCCCTCTCTTCGCTCCCGACTCACGCCGCGTCGAGAACCGCGCCGAGCGCGTCCATCGTCCGCTCGACCCTCTCCACGTCGGCGTTGAAGCCCATGTGACCCACTCGGAGGATGTCGTCCGCGAGCTCGCCGAGGCCTGTCGCGACGACCACGTCGTGGTCCTCGTCGAGCCGCCGCTGCAGTTCGGTCGCCCGCCCCGGCACGTGAAACGCCGTGACCGTCGGTGAACTCCGCTCGCGGTCGGGGTAGAGCACGAGGCCGAGCGCCCGGCCGCGCTCGCGACACCGCTCCGCGGCCGCTTCGTGGCGCGCGTAGGCCGCGTCCAGCCCCTCCTCGAGCAGCAGATCGAGCGCGGCGTCGAGCGCGGCGACGTTCGCCGAGAGGTGCGTGTAGGGGAACCCGTCGCTCACGTCCCGCCACGGCAGGAGATTCGTGTACAACGTCTCGGGGTCGCGCGCCTCGACGGCGTCCCACACCGCGTCGCTGACGGAGACCGTCGAGAGTCCCGGCGGCGCGCTGAAACACTTCTGGGACGCCCCGAGACAGACGTCGACGTGCGCCGTCGGAACCGGCGCGCCGCCGAGCGACGACACGGCGTCGATGATCGTGAGCACGCCCCGATCCTGGAGCAGTTCGAGCACATCTCCGATCTCGTTCAACGTTCCGGTCGGCGTCTCGCAGTGGACCATCGTGGCCGCCTCGAATTCGCTCCCGTCCGCGTCGGCCTCGTCGAGCGCCTCCTCGACGCGCTCGACGTCGAGCGGATCGGCGTACTCGGATCCGACGAGCGTCGCCTCGCCGCCGTAGCTCTCGACGAAGTCGGCGAAGCCGTCGCCGTACAGCCCGTTCGAGAGGCAGAGCACGCGGTCGCCCGGTTCGACGATCGAGGCGACGGCCGCCTCCAGTCCGAGGATGCCCTCGCCGCCGAGGACGACGAGGTCGTCGTCCGTACCGTACACCGTCGCGAGCTTCCGGGTCACGTCCTCGTACCGCTCCGCGAACGCCTCCTCGACGTCCGGGTTCGGCATCGCCTCGCTCATCGCCTCTCTGACCCGCCGCGGGACCGCGGTCGGCCCGGGTGTCATTAGCATACTCGGACCTAGCGCACCGGGGATCTACTTAGTAGCGATTGCGTCCGGGCGGCGGCCCCGGCGGTCGCAGGCGTGGACGGGCGCGAACGGGCGCGGACGAGTGCGGACGAGTGCAGAACGAGCGCGGACGAGCGCGGACAGACACGGACGGGAAGGCAGAAGACCGGGGGCACGCATACCTCGGTCATGACCGGCAAACTCAGTCCGGCGGACCTCGATCGGTACGTCTTCTCCCGGACGGGCGCGCCCACCGACGACCTGCTCGTCGGCCCCGCCTACGGCGAGGACGCCGCCGCCGTGCGCGTCGGCGACGAGACGGTCGTCGTGAGCACCGATCCGATCTCGCTCGCCGCGGAGCGCATCGGCACGCTCGGCGTCGCCATCGTCTCGAACGACGTGGCGGCCTCCGGGGGCGTCCCCGAGTGGCTCGTGAGCACGATCGTCCTGCCCGAACGCGACCTCGACCTCCTCGACACGATCACCGCGCAGCTTCACGAGGAGGCGACCCGGCTCGGAATCACGATCGTCGGCGGGCACACCGAAGCCGTGGGGGCGCTCTCACGGCCGCTCCTCTCTCTGACCTGTCTGGGTCCGACGGACCGCTACGTGTCCACGTCCGGAGCGGAGCCGGGCGACGGCGTCGTTCTCACCAAGGGGGCGGGCGTCGAGGGAACGGCGGTTCTCGCGACCGACTTTCGCGGCGACCTCGAATCGAAGGGCGTCGATCCGGAGACGATCGACGCCGCGGCCGGCTTCTTCGACGACGTCAGCGTCCTGCCGGAGGCGCTGACGCTCGGCGGAGTCGCGACGGCGATGCACGATCCGACCGAGGGCGGCGTTCTCGGGGCGCTCGTCGAACTCGCTCGCGCCTCCGACGTTTCGATCGCCGTCGAGCGCGACTCGATTCCGATCCGCGCGGAGACGCGGACGCTCTGCGACGCGATGGGGGTCGACCCCCTCCGGATCCTCGGGTCGGGGGCGCTCCTCGCCGCCGTCCCGGAAGGCGACACCGCCGCCGCCCTCTCGGCGCTCGACGCGGCCGACGTCGAGGCGACGGTCGTCGGCCGCGTCCTCGACGCGGCCGAATCCCCGTCGGACGAGCCGATGTCCGAGCCCGAATCGACGGAGTCGGATTCGACGGACCCGGGCGCGGCGGAATCCGGCGGAACGAAACCCGGGGTGACGATCGACGGCGAGCACTACACCGATCCCGTGCGAGACGACATGTACGACCTCTGGGAGTAATCGTACAGCCTCTGGGAGCGATCCGCTCGTCTCACCGGTCGCCGAGGTCGTCCGGCTCCTCCCACCGCGCGTCGGGGTCGACCGGCGAGAGGGCGTGGTCGATCTCGGCCTCCGAGTACTCGATCTCGTCGAGCACCATGCTCAATCGCTGCCACCGCGCGCTGTGTTCCGGTTCGCCCTCGGGACCGACGCGCGCGCCGTGACGCTTGAAGAACTTCTTCCCCCTCCCGAGGCGGCTCCCCTCGCCCGTGTGCCCGTCGAAGATCACGTCGTACCGACCGCCGGGTTCGAGGTCGCCGACGGGGAAATCGTGCGCCGGCGGCTCGCCACGTTCGCGGGCCTCGGCTCGAATCTCGGCGACCGTCCCGAAGTACTCGTCGGCGTTGGCGGCCTCGCGCGAAGCCGCCGCCCGAGCGACCGTCAGCGCGGCCTGCACGGCGCACAGCCGACCTTTCCACGAGTCCATCGACCACCGCTCGGTCGCCAGCTCCTCGTAGCGTTCCACGAGCAGCGCGGCGTCCTGTCCCGCCCGGAGGTCCTCGACGACGTAGAGGTTCAGCCGATCCCAGAGGTTCCAGCCGAACCCCGAACGGGCGAGTTCCCACGCGGCCCACGCGGCGACCTCCTCGTCGCCGCGCCGGACGGCCTTCTGGAGCAGGCTCGACACCGCGTAGCGGTTGTACCCCCCGTCCGTCTCGTCGTCGCCCTTCTCCTCGCCGAAGTCGTTGGCTCCGGTCGCGTCCGGCGGCACGTCGCGTTTCACCGTTCCGTCGCTGCCGAACGTGGCCTGTCTGTCGTCCCCCATACCCCGGCCGACGATCGGCGCGCACAACGGCCTTTCGGATGGGTCCGAAGTTTTCGAGCGCGGTTTCCCCGGCGTCGGCGACGACGAATGGGAATTCTTAAGTCTCGATCGCGGTGTAGTGTTCCCCGACCGCTCTTAGCTCAGCCTGGCAGAGCAGCCGACTGTAGATCGGCTTGTCCCCCGTTCAAATCGGGGAGAGTGGATTCGTTTACAAATCCGGCCGACCCGTTTTGAGCAGAAAAGTCGCAGCCCGCACAGCGTCGACGACGCGAACGGCCCGAACCGGTGGCGTTTAGCGCTCGCGGCGTCTCGATCGGACGATGCCCGACTACCGGTACGAGGTTCCGATCCGGGTCCGCTTTCGCGACCTCGACCCGATGGGACACGTGAACAACGCGGTGTACGCGAGCTACTGCGAGCAGGCCCGAATCTCCTACTTCTCGGACGTGCTGGATCTCGACCCCGCGACGCCCGGCATGGTGCTCGCCCACCTCGAACTCGACTACGAGCGCGCCGTCACCTTCGACGAGGACCTCGCGGTCTCGGTCCGCGTCCCCCGCCTCGGCACGTCGAGCTTTCCGACGGAGCACGAGGTCCGCGTCGGCGACGAACTCGCCGCGACCGCCGAGACGACGCAGGTGGTCGTCGACGACGAGGGCGCGCCCCGGCCCATCCCGGACGAGTGGCGCGAGCGCATCGCCGACTTCGAAGAGTTCGAGGTCGCCACCGGCGGCGAGTGATCTCTCCACTCTCCGCGCCGACGACCGGTGGCTTCCGCACCCTCCGACGGGCGGAGTTTTATACCCGCGGCCAATAATCTCCGGGTATGACTCGGGGAATATTCGAGGACGGACGCGACGCTCCGCTCGCGGACGCGGGCGAGCGGGTCCTGCACATCGGCCGAGACAGGCCGATCCGCATCAGCGCGGGGCACCGCCTGCTCCACCACGACGGCAAGTGCAGCCGTCCGCACGGCCACAACTACGAGGTGTCGGTCCGCGTCGTCGGCGAACTCACGGCGGAGGGGTGGGTCGTCGACAAGGGGACCGTGACCGACGTGATAGCGGAGTGGGACCACATGTTCCTCCTCGAGCGCGGCGACCCCCTCGTCGAGGCGTTCGAGGCGGCCGGCGACGCCGACGCGACGGTCGTCCTCGACGCCCCGCCGACCGCCGAGGTGATGAGCGTCGTGCTGGAGCGGAAGCTCCTCGACGCGCTCTCGGGGAACGTCACCGACGTGTCCGTCGAGGTCAGCGAGACCAGCGAACTCTGCGGCGGCGGGGTGTGAGGGACGGCCGACGATGCCCGTCACGTCGACCGTCGACCGACCCGACGGCGCGCCGGAGGGCGACGCGCTCCCGATCAACGAGCTGTTCGTCTCCCTGCAGGGGGAGGGAACGCTCGCGGGCGTGCCGAGCGTGTTCGTCCGGACGAGCGGCTGCAACCTGCGCTGTTGGTTCTGCGACTCCTATCACACCTCGTGGGAGCCGACGCACGCGTGGATGAGCGTCGACGACGTCGTCGACGAGGTTCGGGGGTACGACGCGGACCACGTCGTCCTCACCGGCGGCGAACCGCTCGTCCACGACGCCTCCGAGACGCTGCTCCGCCGGCTCGCCGACCTCGGGTACCACACCACGGTCGAGACGAACGGCACGATCCTCCCCGAGTCGGACGTTCCGATCTCCCTCGCGAGCGTCAGCCCGAAGCTCGCGAGCAGCACGCCGACGGCCGAACTGGACCCCAAGGGCGACGGCGAGTGGGCGGAGCGACACGAGTCGCGTCGGGTCGACCTCGACGCGCTCGCGACGCTCGTCGAACGCTACGACCGCCAGCTGAAGTTCGTCGTCACCGGCCCCGAGGACATGTCCGAAATCGAGGCGCTCGTCGCCGACGTTCGGAAGGCGGCCCACGCCCCGCTCCCCGACGAGGACGTGCTCTTGATGCCCGAGGGGCAGACGCGCGAGGCGCTGGCCGAGACCCGCACCGTCGTCGCCGACCTCGCGATCGAACACGGCTACCGCTACACCCCCAGACTGCACGTGGACCTGTGGAACGACGCCCCGGAAACCTGATGACTCCCGACCAACCGACCTGATGACTTCCGACCAACCGATTTGACGACTCCCGACCAACCGAAGACCGACACCAGACGCCATGACCGAACACACCGACGAACCCCCCGCAGAACCCTCCGCAGAATCGACCGACAAACGCGCCGTCGTCCTCCTCTCCGGCGGCATGGACAGCGCGACGGCCGCCTACGAGGCGAACGCGCGCGGCTACGACCTCTCCTGTCTGCACACCTCCTACGGCCAGAAGACGGAGACGAAGGAGTACGAGTGCGCCCGAACGCTGGCCGACGAACTCGGCGCCGAGGACTTCCTCCACATCGAGACCGACCACCTGAAGCGGATCGGCGCGTCGAGCCTCACCGACGCGGAGTTGGACGTCGCCGACGCGGACCTGGACGGCTCGGAGGTCCCTACCTCGTACGTCCCCTTCCGCAACGCGAACCTGCTCGCGATGGCCGTCTCCTACGCCGAGGCGAGCGGGTGCGACGCCGTCTTCGTCGGCGCGCACAGCGAGGATTACGCCGGCTACCCGGACTGCCGCCCCGAGTTCTTCGAGGCGTTCGCGGCGCTGGTCGACGTCGGCACGAAACCCGAAACCGACGTCGCGATCGAGGTGCCGTTCGTCGAGAACTCGAAGACCGACATCGTCGCGCGCGGCGTCGAACTCGGCGTCCCGTTCGAGCACACGTGGAGCTGTTACCGCGCGACTGAGCCGGCCTGCGGCACCTGCGACTCCTGCGCGTACCGCCTCCAGGCGTTCCAGACCGTCGGCGTCGAGGACCCGATCGACTACGGAACGCGACCGCGGTACGCGGAGCGAACTGAAAAATGAAAGACCACGACGCGCGCAAGCGCGCGACCGCCGACTCCTTCGGTCGGGCCGCCGACGCGTACTTCGAGAGCGCCGTCCACCGCGCGGGTGACGATCTCGACGTCCTCGCGTCGTGGTGCGCCGGGGCGGACCGGGCGCTCGACGTCGCCACCGGCGCGGGCCACACGGCGGGCGCGGTCGCGGCGGCCGGCGCGCCGACCGTCGTCGCGGCGGACCTCTCCCCGGAGATGGTCGGGACGGCCGTCTCCGCGTACGACGCGTCGGGCGTCGTCGCCGACGCCGAGCGACTTCCCTTCCCAGACGAAGCGTTCGACGCGGTGACGTGCCGACTCGGGGCGCACCACTTTCCCGACCCGGCGGCGTTCGTCGCCGAGGTCGCTCGGGTGCTCGACCCCGGCGGCGTCTTCGCCTTCGAGGACAACGTCGTCCCCGACGACGACGAACTCGCGGCGTTTCTGAACGGCGTCGAACGCCTCCGGGATCCGACGCACGAACGGCTCTCCCCCGAATCGTGGTGGCGCGAGCGACTGGACGAGGTCGGCCTCGCCGTGCGCGACTCGTCGGTCGCGAACCTCCCGCTCGAATACGGTCCGTGGGTCGAGCGGACGGACGTGCCGCCCGAGCGTCGCCGGGAACTCGAATCGCGCTTCCGGGGCGCACCGGACCGAGCGATCGATCGCTACGACGTCGAGTTCGACGACGACGGCGTCCGCTCGTTCGCCATCCCGAAGCTGTTGCTCCGGGCGACGGCGACGCGGTGAAGCGACCGAGTCGCCGCTCACTCGTCGGGGTCGGCGACGATGCCGAACGTCGAGGACGTGGCCGAGTGGCTCGACGCGCCCGACCGACGAGCCCTTATATCGTGGCGCGCCGTCTGGTGTGTCATGGCACACGTCGCGATCGTCGGCGGCGGACCCGCCGGCCTGAGTACGGCGCTCTTCGCCGCCAAGAACGGCCTCGAAACGACCGTCTTCGACACGGACGAGACGGCGATGCACTACGCGCACCTGTTCAACTACCCCGCCGTCGAGTCGATCGGCGGCGACGAGTTCGTCGAGCGGGCGCGAGCGCAGATCGAAGAGTACGGCGCGGAGCGCCGCGAGGAGGAGGTGACGGCGATCGAAACGAACGGCTCGGGGTTCGTCGTGAAGACGGACGACGGCGGGATCGCCGCGGACTACGTCGTCCTCGCGTCGGGCCAGTCGCGCGGGCTCGCCGACGGCCTCGGCTGCGATCGGAACGACGACGGGACGGTGCGCGTCGACGTGAACATGCGAACCGGCGTCGACGGCGTCTACGCCGCCGGGTGGGTCGCCCGCAAGGACAAGGTGCAGGCCGCCATCTCGGTCGGCGACGGCGCGGCCGCGGCGCTCGATATCCTCTCGGCGGAGAAGGGTAAACCGTTCCACGACTTCGACACCCCCGAGAGCGTCGAGTAGGCGCGCGCCCGATCCCCTCTCTGCCGCCTCCACAATCGGTTTCCCCCTCCCGACGCTCTCTCGCCTGTGAGACCCGCGCACGGAGATCGCCTCCCGACGCTTGCCGCCCTCGCCTTCGCCGTGCTGGCGCTGAGCACCAGCGCGATCCTCGTCAGGTGGAGCGACGCGCCGAGCCTCGTGAAGGCGCTCTACCGGGTGGTCTTCACCACCGCGCTGCTCGCGCCCGTCGCGGTCGCCCGCCACCGTGAGGACTTCCGTCGACTCGGCCGACGGGACGTCGCCGTCGCGGCCGTCGCTGGAGCGGCCCTCGCGGTCCACTTCGCCTCGTGGTTCGAGAGCCTCGACTGGACGACCGTCACCGCGAGCGTCACGCTCGTCCAGTCCCAGCCGCTCTTCGTCGCCGTCGGCGCGTGGGCGCTCCTCGACGAGCGCGTCACCCGGCGGACCGTCCTCGGAATCCTCGTCGCCGTCGTCGGCATGGCCGCGATGTCGTTCGGGGACCTCCTCTCCGGCGGCGCGATCGCGGGCGATCGACCGCTCTACGGAAACGGGCTCGCGGTCGTCGGCGCGGTGATGGCCGCCGCCTACGTCCTCGTCGGCCGGTCGCTCAGACAGCGGATCGCCCTCCTCCCGTACGTCACGGTCGTCTACGGCGTCTGCGCGCTCGTCCTCCTCGCGCTCGCGATCCGCCGGGGCGACGCGCTCGTCGGCTACCCGCCCCGCGAGTGGCTGCTCTTCTTCGCGATGGCCGTCGGTCCCGGCGTCTTCGGTCACACGGTGGTCAACTGGGCGCTCGCGCACCTCGAATCGAGCGTCGTGAGCGTCTCGCTGCTCGGCGAACCGGTCGGCAGCACGATCCTCGCGCTCTTCCTGCTCGGGGAGGTGCCGACGCCCGCGACCGTCGTCGGCGGGGCGATCGTCCTCGCGGGCATCTACGTCACCGCCTCGGCCCGCCGCGAGGACGGGCCCGCCGGCGACCTCGACGCGCTCGGCGAGGCGTGACGCGATCCGCGCAGCCCGAAGCCCCCGCCTCGGTGGCCCTCGAATCCGTCTCAGTGGAGCTTGAGTTCGACCCGCCGGCCGTCGGGATCGCGGACGTAGGCGGCCCAGTCGCGGCCGTACGCCCCGTAGCGCTCGTGCGGCTCCCCGTCCTCGACCTCGACGCCGGCCTCGCGGAGGTCCGAGAGCAGCCTTTCGATCTCCTCCTCGGTCTCCATCTCGCTCGACCGCAGGAGCAGACAGACGTGCTCGCCGGCGACGTCGATCGACGCCTCGTCCGTCGGCACGAGGTGGAGGTGCCGACCGCCGGCGACCACGGCGACGTACGGCACCTCGCCGTTCTCGTAGCGCTCGCGGTCGCGGACCTCCATCCCGAGCAGGTCGCGGTAGAACGAGAGCGCGCGGTCGATATCCGTCACGCGGATCGTGACGTGGTCGAGGTCGACGACGTCGATGTCGGGGCTCATGTCGCGCGATTCGGCTCCGCGAGATATAACGGTAGTCGATTCGGGTCGACTCACACCGCGTCTTCGAGCAGCTCCTTCGTCCTCCGGTGCCGATAGCGGAACATCGGCTCGAAGCCGACGCGGGCGAACGGGCCCAGCGCCGCGCCGACGTCGCCGCCGGGGAGTTCGTACTCGACGGTGTCGTCGACGATCGTCCCGTCGCCGTCGGCGGCGAACTCGTGGGTGTGAACCCACCGCCGGAAGGGTCCACCGACCATGTCGTCCCTGAAGACCGCCCGTTCCGCGTTCCGCTCGCGCTCGACGATGCGCGACACCCAGCTTTGCTTCGGTCCGACGCCGAACGGTCGAAGCGACATCTCGACCCGCGAGCCGACGTCGAGCACGTCGGGGTTCTCCTCGCCGTCGGCACCGCGAACCCGCTCGACCGAAAGCCCCATCCAGCCGGGCGTCAGCGCCTCCAGTCCCGTGATCCGCGAGTGAAAGTCCCAGACCGATTCGAGCGGCGCTGCGACGCGCGTCCGACGGTGGTACGTGGGCATACCGGTCGGTAGGGGCGTCGAACGCAAAAGACCACGGACTCGCCCTCCTGGCTACGTCTGCGAACGGCGACGGATCGGGACCGCCGTCAGAGCGTGAACCGCTCGACCGTGGTCCCGGCGACGGTCAGGTCCTCGCCCGTGGCCGCGACGACGACGATCTGGTTCTCGCCGTGACCGATGTCGAGCATCGTCTCGAACCGTCCGTCTTCCGGTTCGAGGAACGCCGTCTCGGCCGGCGTCCGCACGGCGACGACCGCGCCGTCGGTCTCGCCGGAGACTTCCAGCCTGTCGCCCTCGAACCGGGTGTCGACGCGCACCGACGGTCCCGCCGGTCGGTCGGTGTCGAGGTACCGCTCGCGGACGAACGCCGGCGTCTCGACCGGTTCGCCGGCGTCGACGCCGTGCGCGAGGCGGACGAACTGCGCCATGCTCCACGCGAGCGGCGTCGCCGCCCCGGTCCCCTCGCCGAACTCCCAGTTGAACTCGGTCTCGTGTTCGCGATCCCACACCTGCTCCGCGAGCATCCGACCGCTGTTGGCGAACCCCTCCATCGTCCGCAGGAGGTTCTCCGGCGCGAGCGGCCCCTCCTCGGTGCCAGCGAGGAGCTCGTACTCGCCGCGCTCGCCCGTGAAGATGGGCCACAGCCGACCCCGCCCCTTCGCTTCGATGGACCACGGCGCGCCCTCCTCGTCGAGGTCGCGCTCCCCGTAGCCGTCGCCGTTGTATCGGTACCACGCGGGGCCGTGCGGCGTGTCGACGCGGATCGTCTCGTCGGCCTCGGCGACCGAGTTCCTGATCGCTTCGTCGTCCCACGGTTTGATCCCGAGGCGCACGAGTTCGAGGAAGCCCCCGTCGATGATCTCGCGCTCGTCGAGCGTCGGGCCGTTGTTGGCGAGCGTCCGCAGGTGGCCGGCCTCGGGGTCGCCGTCCCGCGTGACCCGGACGTAGTACGGCGTGCGAGTGTGGAGGTCGGTACCCGTCTCCGTCGCGGTCCACGCCTCGACGTTCGCCGCCCAGTCGTCCGCGAGCGCGAGCCAGACGAGCGCGTCCGCCTCGTGGCCCTCGTCGAGGGCGATGGCGGCCGCGCAGACCAACCCCGCGACCTCCGCCGCGATGGACGAGGGCGAGTACCCCGCCTCTTCTTCCCACCGTTCCTGCGCGGTCGGCGGGCCGTTGCGCGAGACGTAGTCCGCGGAGCGCTTCACGTTCTCGTAGCCGTACGGTACCTCCTCGAAGTCGACGCCGCGCTCCCGGAGGGAGTAGGCCATCACCTGCGGGAAGGAGATGTTGTCCATCTGCTCGCCGCCCCAGCGCGTCCGGCCGTTGAGGTAGGTGTTCTGCGGGATGAACCCACGCTCGTCCTGTTGGTACTCGTAGATGTAGGCGAGCGCGTCCGTCGCCGTCTTCAGGTCGCCGACCGCCTCGAACACCGTGAACACCTGGTAGAGGTCGCGCGCCCAGACGAAGTTGTAGCCGTACCCCTTCGACTCCTCGGCCGCGACCGCCTCGCCCCACGGCACCGAGGGGCTGGCGATCCCCGCCCCGAGGAACGTCTTGTCCTCGACGGCCCGCAACCCCATCAGCGACGCCTTGTACTGGTTTTCGAGCGCCGGATCGCTCCGCACGCTCTCGGGTAGCGGCTTGTCCAAGAGGAAGTCCGCCCAGGAGTCGACGTACGCCTCGCGGACGGTCTCGTAGCCACGCGTGAGCGCCCCGACCGCCTCGCCGAGCGCCGCCGCCGTGTCCGCCTGCTCGGCGAAGCCGAGCGCGAGCGTCTCGTCGAGCGTCGAACCGGTCCCGATTCGGCCGACGAGCACGACGTTCTCGTTGTCGATCCGCTCCCACGACTCGGGTAACTCCCCGTCGGTGAACAGCCCGCTCAGGTGCTCCGAGCCGGCGACGCCCACGGTCGCCCACTCGAACCTGTTCGCGGCGGTGAGCGCGACGGCGACGCTGTACTCCTCGCCGTTTTCGTCGATGAGGAGCGGTTCGCTCGCCCGTCCGGTGTCGTACGCGCTGGAATCGCGAGCGACGAGGTGGTAGCCGCCGGAGCGCCCGAGCCTGAGCCCTCGGTCCTCGGTTCCGGTGTTCGTCAGCGCGGCGTCGGCGATCGCGTACACCTCGTACTCCTTTCCGTCCTCCGCGTCGAATCGCATCTCGGAGAGGAGCGCGTCGTGCGTCGGGTCGGTCGCGTACTCGACGGTGAGCGTCCAGCGGTGACCGCGACCGTCGCCCCCCTCGGAGATCGTGTGCCGGAACGCGAGCGCGTCGTCCTCGACGATCTCCGCCCGGCGTTCGACGGTGTCGGCCGCGTCGTCGATCCGCGTCTCGTTGTGGGTCCGCGCCGTGTACGTCGACTCGGGGTCCGCGTCGACGACGAGGAAATCGAGCGTCCGGAGGTTCATCAGGTCGACGCGCGGGAACCTGACCTCGGTCAGCGCGCCCTCCGTGAGCGTGAACCACACCCGCGAGGGATCGGGGTCGCCGTGGTCGGCGACGGTGCCGACGCCGTACTTCTCGCCGGTCGTCCACCGCGGCCGGTCGCCGGGTCCGGACGGGGCCGGCTTCGCCGCCGGAAGCGCGTCGCGCTCGCGCAGGAAGGCGGTCGTGTGCAGCCTGAGCGCGTGCGACCAGCCGAGCGGCGTCGCGCTGTCCGGCGTCCCGTCGTCGAACACCTGCTCTGTCAGGTAGCCCGCCTCGGTGCAGAGCGGTCCGCCGGGTTCGAGAAGCTCGTACAGGTCGGCCGCCCGATCGAGGAACGTCTCGCCGTCCCGGCCGTACCCTTCGAGGAGATCCCCGAGTTTGGCGGCGGCGCTCGCGCCCCACGCGGTCGAGACCGACCAGATCTTCTCCCCGTCCTGTTCGGCGCTGCGCCACCGGTCGGCCTCGAATCGGACGAGTCCGGCGACGGCCCCCTCCGCGGGGTCGCGGTACAGCCCGTCGAGGGTGGCCGACACGTGCGAGTCGAGGCGGTCGAGATCCGTCTCGCTCAGGTCCTCGATCGCCTCGTACTCCTCGAACGCGGAGACGAGCGCGAGCGTGCTCGAATCGAGTCGGGGGTCCGGTTCCCCCCGATCGAGCCGCAGGGCGTAGTGTCCGCTCGACTCGTCCCAGAGCGCGTCCAGTCCGTCGTGAACCTCGCGGGCGCGTCGGGCGGCGCGCTCGCGGAGGTCGTCGCCGAGCGGCGCGCGGGCGACGGCGGCGTACGCTCCGAGGAACGTCGCCGCCGTGTGGGTAAAGCGCCCGCTCATGTTCTCCCAGGCGTTCTGACAGCGTATCGGCAGTCCGTCGTCGCCCAGCGTGGCGTCCAGTCCGTCGACGGCGTCTCGGACGGTTCCGCGGATCTCCCCCGCCACGTCGTGCGGCAGTTCGGTCCCGCGCCGACGGAGCAGGGTCGCGAGGAACGCGGCCACGCTCGCGGTCTGGTCGGCCTGGTACTCGTCGCCCTCCGCACCCTCCACGCGGCCGTGCGCCCACCCGGGCGCGACGGTGCCGTCGACGGCCCACACGCGGTGGGGCCACGTGCCGTCGGGGCGCTGCGTTTCGCAGTAAAAGCGGGCGCTCGTCTCCAGCCGCTCGCCGAGACCGAGATCGAGGAGGTCGTCGACGTCGAGCAGGTACTTCGATATCTCGGCGTCGTCGCGGAACCACGCGTAGCCGTAGCCGCCCGAGTGCGCGTAGAACGGGTCGAACTCGGGCGCGGCGATCCGAGCGCCCGTCGGCGCGGTCAGAAGCGAGAGCACCCGGAGGTCTTCCCGAACGACGTTCGACCGGGGGGCGTTCTCCGGAACCGTCACCTCGGCCCGCGCGCGGCCGGCCTCGCGGAGATCCTCCGCGGTGGCGTGGTGCGTCGCGCAGTGGCGGAGGTCGGCGAGCGCCTCCTCGCGGGTCATCTCCGCGTGGTTCGAAAGCTGCGTGACGAGCGTCGTCCGCGCTGCCCGGCCCTCCCGTTCGAGCGGTGCGCTCACCACGATGTCGCCGCTGAGGTGCGTGTCCTCGTAGCTTTCGAGGACCGCCTCGCGGGGGAACTCGAACCCCTCGTCGGAGAGGATCTCGTCGAAGCGCTCGGGAATCTGCCCGCGCACGTCGTCGAGACCGGTCGACGCGGTGACGTAATCGTGTTCCGTCCGGTGGAACACCTCGACTGCCTTCGTCCCGTCCGGGCCGGCTCCCTCGTGGATGAGGCGACCGACGCGCGTTTCCCTCCCCTCCGGGGCGAGCGTGACGAAGGCGGTCAGGTGTGCGTCGGCCGGGATCGCCCCGCGGAGCTCGACGTGCGTGAGGTGGGCGCGCCCGAGCGTCAGGTCGTACTGGTGGACGGTGAACGCGCCGGCGTCGTACTCCGTCTCGACGACGTTCGTCTCGCGGTAGTAGTGCTGGCGCACCGGGTGTAGCTCGTCGAACCAGTAGGTCCGCTCTGGCGTCTCGATGCCGAAACGGGAGCGATCGATGCCGTACAGCCCCGACAACGCCGAGGAGTAATCGCGCAGAAAGCCGCCTGGATCGACGTAGACGAGCCGGTCGCCGTGGCCCGAGAATGCGCCCGCCGCGGTGGGACACTCCTCCGGGAAGTGTTCGCCGCGGTTTCGCTTGTAGTCGTTCAGGGCGGTTCGGAGTCGCATGGAGTGAAAGCCGTCGCCGACGGCATAAGTATTGCCGGAATCCGCAAGATGCGGATCGATCACCGAAACCGACGACTCGACCCCCGTCGACGGAGTATATCCGGTTTCCCTCCGAATTAATAAAAAATCGTTTACGACGATTTCTTCCGGACGAACCGGACCGTTCGGCGGCACAATAATTCACCGAGGGACAAAAACAAAGTATCGGAGCGCGCAGAGGGAGGTATGCACCACCCCGGTCCGCCGAGGTTCGTCGCGGTGGGCGACGCCGTCGAACTCGCCCCGCGCGATCCCGACCCAGACGCGACGTACAGCTGGCGAATCAAGAGCGCGCCGGTGACGAGCACGGCCTCGCTCGGCACCGACGCCGTCGAACACTTCGTCCCGGACGAGCCGGGTCGGTACGCGGTCGAACTCGACGCGCCGGACGGGATCCATCGGCTCACCGTCCGCGCGTTCCCCGGCGACCTCCGGCCCGCCGACGTCGCGGGCGGCGCGAGCGGAACGAGCGGGCTCGCGAGCGGCTCGGCCGCCCGCCCCCTGCGGAGCGGCGGCGTGAGCGGTTCCGGGAGCGGCGCGCGCGGCGAGGGCGGCGGGGGCGGCGGCCGGCCGCGAATCCAGCTCCGCGGCGAGCGCGAGGGCGACGAGATCGTCGTCCGCGCGGACCCCCGACCCAACCCGAAGAGCGACCGACCCCGCGAGGACCTCGACGTGGAGTTCGTCCTCGACGACCGCGACGGCCTCTCCCCCAGCGACGTGAACGCGGACGGCCGGGAGCTTCGCGTCCCCGTCGCGGCGCTGCCGGATCGCGCGCGCGTCCACGCCGTCGCTGTCGGCGAGTCGTACAGCGTCCCCGACGCCGTGTCGATCGAGCGCGACGGGGCGGCCGTCGAGGTCGTTCGGCTCAACGACCCGCCGGAGTGGTCGAAGGGGGTCACGCTCTACGAGATCTACGTCCGCGGGTTCGCCTCCGACGACGCGGAGTCCGCGAACGCGTTCGAGGCGTTCGAAAAGCGCCTCGACTACCTCGCAGACCTCGGCGTCGACTGCCTCTGGCTGACGCCGGTGCTACAGAACGACGACGCCCCCCACGGGTACAACATCACGGACTTCTTCTCGATCGCGGCGGACCTCGGCACCGAGGAGGACTACGCGGCGTTCGTCGACGCCGCCCACGAGCGCGGGATGAAGGTGCTCTTCGACCTCGTGCTCAACCACTCGGCGCGCCAGCACCCCTTCTTCGAGGACGCTTACCGCGACCCCGACTCCGAGTACTACGACTGGTACGAGTGGCAGGAGAACGGGGAGCCGGGGACGTACTTCGACTGGGAGAAGATCGCGAACTTCGACTTCGACAACCTCCGGGTCCGCCGCCACCTGCTCGACGCGATCGACAAGTGGTCGGCGTACGTCGACGGCTTCCGCTGCGACATGGCGTGGGCCGTCCCGGCGCCGTTCTGGCGCGAACTCCGCGACCGCGTGAAAGCCCGCGACCGCGACTTCCTGCTCCTCGACGAGACCATTCCGTACATCGCGGACTTCCACGACGGGATGTTCGACATGCATTTCGACACGACGCTGTACTTCACGCTCCGGCAGGTCGGTAACGGTCACGAACCGGCCGACGCGATCATCGACGCGGTCGAACAGCGCACGGCGGTCGGCTTCCCCGACCACGCGTCGTTCATGCTCTACCAGGAGAACCACGACGAGACGCGCTACCTCGTCGAGTGCGGCGAGGCGGCGGCGTTCGCCGCCGCGGGTGCGCTCTTCACCCTCCCCGGCGTCCCGATGCTGTACGCCGGACAGGAGCTGGGCCAGCTCGGTCGACGCGACGCGCTCGCGTGGGAACACGCCAACGACGACCTGCGCCGGCACTACGAGGCGCTCGTCGAGGCGCGAAACGCCACCCCGGCGCTCGGGTTCGGGGGCGAATTCCGACGCGTGGACTACGAGAGCGATTCGGATCGCGTCGTCGCGTTCGAGCGGCGGGTCGCGGACGACGCGGCGGCGGGCGACGGGACCGCGGACGGCGCGCGGGACGACGGCTCGGCGTCCGTCGGAGCGTCGGCCGAGGCGTACGTCGTCGCGCTGAACTTCGGCACCGAACCCGCGGCCGTCTCCGTCGGCCCCGAGGTCGACTCGACGGACCTCGTGAGCGACGAGTCGGTCGCCGACGACGGGACGCTGGTCGTCGAGGACGTGGCGGTGCTACCTGTTCGCCGATGACCGCCGAACGGGGGCGCTGCCGGCTGCTCGACGGTCCGACCGCGGACCTCCTCGCGTGGCACGACGAGGTGTTCGCGCGCCACGACGACGAGTTCGAGGCCGCGAAGGAACTCGTCACGCGCCTCGGGGCGCGCTGCGTCGACGGCCGCGCGCGCGTCGGATTCTGGACGCCCGAACTGCTCGACGCGGAGGTCACGCCCGAGAACGTCCGCCTCGAAGTCCTGACCCCCGCGGAGGAGGTCGACCTCGCGGACGACGTTTTCGCGACCGAGTCGGGGGACGGCCCGTCGGACGCGACGCTTTCCTTCCGCCGCGAGTTCGTTCCGCTTCGTCGACGTGGCGAGTATCACTGGGGCGTGATCGAGGGAATGCGTCCGGGGACTCGCGACCGACTCGGATCGCTGTACCAGCTCGTTTACGAGAGCGACGGCGAGCGACGGGCGATCGTCGATCCGCTCGCCGCCTCCGTCCCGTTCGGCGCGTTCGCGCCGGCCGAGTTCTACGACGTCGATCGGCTGGATCGCGACCGCCCCGACCGCGAGTACTTCGAGGCGCTCGGCACCGACGAGGAGCGCGTTTCGACCACCGGCGACGGTGGAATCCCGCGGATCGACCCCGCCGTAAGCGTGCTCGAAATCCACCCCGGGACGGCGACACCCTCCGGGACGCTCGCGGGCCTGACGCGCCGGTACGAGGAGATCGGACGGAAGCTGCGGGCGGACGAGGCGTTGACGCCCGCAGAGCGCAACTTCGCCGGGTACGACGGGATCCAGGTGATGCCGGTCGAACCGATCACCGAACGCGAGGATCACCCGGGACACTGGTGCCCGGTGGACGCAGCGTCCGACGCCGCCGAAATCGAGGTCGCCGTCTCCCGCCCCGACGCGATAAACTGGGGGTACGACATCGTGATCTCCGCCTTCTCGGCGACGAATCCGGCGATCCTCGAGACGGGACGGCCGGACGAACTCGTCGACTTCATCGCGGCGTGTCACTCCCTTCCGGAGCCGATCAAGGTCGTTTTCGACATTGCGCTGGGTCACGCCGACGACGGCGCGCTCGAACTGCTCGCCGACCAGTTCTTCGAGGGGCCGGGGATGTACGGCCAGCATCTGAACTACCGTCACCCGACCGTGTGGGCGATCCTCCTGGAGATGCAGCGCCGGAAGATGGACTTCGGCGCGGACGGGATCCGCGTCGACGGCGCGCAGGACTTCACGTACTGGGACGAAGAGCGGGAGGAGAACGTCCACGACGACGCGTTCCTCGCCGAGATGGACGCGGTGGTGCAGACGGTCGGCGGCCGGACGTACCGCCCGTGGATGATCTACGAGGACGGCCGGCCGTGGCCGCGCGGGGACTGGGAACTCGCCTCGACGTACCGGTCGCTCATCGAGCAGCACCCCCACTCGTTCCAGTGGTCGCCGATCACGTTCGCGCACAACACGCCCGCCCTGCTCACGTTCTGGGCGACGAAGTGGTGGCGCGTCCGCGAGATCGCGGACTTCGGCGGTCACTGGCTGACCGGCGTCGCGAACCACGACACGATCCGACGGGGGACGCAGATCGACGCGACGGCCGAGTTCAACCAGTCGCCCGTCAACCCCTACCTCGGCGAGACGCTTCCGGACGCGCTCGACGAGGCGTACGACAACGCCGCCGCGGACGCGCTGTTCTACTGCGCCATGCCGGGCGTGCCGATGGACTTCGTCCACGCGAACATGCGCGCTCCCTGGGGGTTCGTCCGCGACACGGACGCGATCTGGAACGTGAAGGTCGTCTCCGAGGAGTCGAACTTCGTCGACTGGCAGATCCGCCCCGCGGACTTCGACGACCCGACCCACTTCCGTCGGCTGAAGAACTCGGGCTTTCGCGATCGCGACGATCTCCGGTCGTTCGTGCGCGCGCTCGCCGCGGCGGTGGACGCGACGGACTACGACCTCGACGCGATGGCCGCGATGCTCTCGGCGTTCGACTCGCCGCTCGGCTCCGACCTCGACGCGTCGGATCTGGAGGCGTTCGCCGACGCCTGGATGGCCGACGTCCACGACTTCGCCAACCTCGGTCACTGGACCGACGAACAGGACGACGAGCGGACCGCCTTCTCCCTCGCGGCGCGACGATTCCGACACGACCGGCCGTGGCTCCGCGACGACCTCGATGGCCGCGACTTCCTCACCTACCGCCACCCGGCGAACGGCACCGTCCTGTACTACGGCTTCCGCGAATCTCCCGCGGGCGACGAGCACGTACTCTTCGCGGCCAACATGGAGGGGGTTCCCGTCGCCGTGACGCCGGCGTCGCTCGATGCTCCCGATCTCCCTGCGGACGGCTGGACGGTGGCGCTCGCGTCTCCCGGCATCGACGACGGTTCCTCGGCGCGCGTGCTCGACAACGGCGAGGCGGTCGTCTGGACGCGCGAACCGTGACCCCTCCGGCCGTCGTCTCGCCCCGTCGACCGCGGCGAACGCGGTCGTGAGCGCGCGCTCGCCGCAAATCTCCCGAAAGAGAGCGGCAGCTGACACCTCAATCGGACATCCGTCACCCCTCCTCAGAGACGCTTCGATCGTGCTTCGCGGACCGACGCGCCGTCGCGAACTTTGTCTTCGCAGGCGGGGCACACGCGAACGTCGGTGTAGCCGTCCGGCGCGAACACCCGGACGTACCTCTCCGTCACGAACGCCCCGCAGTTCTGACATTCCGGCATGCTAACCGTATCGTGGCTGTCATGGGACCTATATTTTTGGGCCGGCGACGATTTTCGGCGCGCTCGGCCCGCCGCTCGCGTCCGATTTCGTCCCCGACGTGGTTCACTCTGAGAGCGCGTCGAGGAGCGTCACGGCCGGCCCTTTCGCCAGCGGTTCGTTCGCGTTTCCGCAGTGCGGCGACTGGACGCAGGCCGGACAGCCGTCGGCGCACTCGCAGTCGTCGATGAGCCGCGCCGTCCGCGCCAAGAGCGTCTCCACGATCTCGTAGCCGCCGCGGGCGAGGCCGACGCCGCCGGGGTAGCCGTCGTAGATGAAGATCGTGCTCCGGCCGGTGTGGGGGTGCACCGGCGTCGAGAGGCCGCCGACGTCGGCGCGGTCGCAGAGCAACGACAACGGGAAGAGCGAGATCATCCCGTGCTCGGCGGCGTGGATGCCCCCGTCGAACCGCCGGTCGTTCGGTGTCGCTCCCTCCCTTCCGCCTGCCTCCTCGCGCATCGTCGCCTCCACGTCCGGCGGGACCGCGAAGTACAGCGCCTTCGTCCGCAACGTCGTCTCCGGGAGATCGAGCGTCTCGCGGCCGATCGCCTCGCCGCGCCGCGGATCGCGGCGCTCGAATCCGGTCACACGCGTCGTGACGGTCACGTCGGCGAAGCGGACGGCGGCGTCCGGTCGCGCGCGCAGCGGCTTCTCGTCGAGGTCCGCCTCGACGGCGATCTCCTTGTCGCTCAACATTCGCGTGTAGTAGTCGGCCCACGTGGGCTGGAGTTCGGCCACGTCGCGGTCGAGATCCAGCTCGACGACCTCGTAGGACTGGCCCTGATGGTGGTAGATCGCGCCGGGGTGCGCGTCCCGGAGACCGTCGGCGAACGAGAGGGAGGCGATCACGTCGCTCGATCGGCGGTCGAGCAGGTCGATCTCTCGGTCGCCGATCGTCCGCAGGCTCATCCCGTGCTGGGGGCTCCCCCCGCCGTCGTAGGTCCATCGGACGCCCTTCGCGGTGTCCCGTCGTGCCAGTCGCCCCTCGGCTTCGAGCGCCGCGACGATCCCCGGAAAACGATCGCCGAAGTGTCGCTCGTCGTCGGTCGACAGCCAGTTCTCGTTCGCCGCCGAAGCGACGTGATCGGGGAGCAGGTGATCGTTTTCGGGGTCCGAGACGGCGCGCTCGGCGTCGCCGCGGAAGAGGTCCTCGGGGTTCCCCATCAGGTACTGGTCGAGTTGATCCTCGCCGCCGACGAGGACGACGAGCGCCGGGTCGTCGCCCCGTCCCGCCCGCCCGGCGCGCTGGAAGGTCGACATGCGCGTCCCGGGGTAGCCGTCGAGGATCACCGCGTCGAGGCCGCCCACGTCGACGCCGAGTTCGAGCGCGCTCGTGCTCCAGACGCCGCGAACGTCGCCCGACCGAAGCCCCGCTTCGATCTCGCGCCGCCGGTCGTGTCCCAGGGCGGCCTGGTACGCCCGAATCCGTCCGGCGAGGTCGCGGTCGCCGCGCTCGCGCAGGTCGTTCGCGCTCTCCGTCGCGTACCGCTCCGCGGTCTGTCTGGCGCGGGTGAACGCGAGCGTCCGGTGCCCGCGCGCGACGAGGTCGACGAAGAGGCGCTCGGACTCGACGTGGCTCGACCTGCGACGGCCGCTTCCGGCTCGCCCCTCCGTCCGGTACTCCGGCGGGTTCCACATGAGCCAGTGGCGCGGCCCGGCCCCGCTCGCGTCCGCGTCGACGAGCGCGAACGACGACGCCGGCCGACCCGTGATCCGGGCGGCGTGCTCGACCGGGTTGCCGATCGTCGCCGAGCAGCAGACGAACTGCGGGTCCGATCCGAACCGCTCGCACGCGCGAGCGAGCCGTCGGAGCGTCAGCGCGACGTGGCTTCCGAACACGCCCCGGTAGTCGTGCACCTCGTCGATCACGACCGTCTCGAGGCCGGAAAAGAACCACTCCCAGAGCCGGCGGGCGTACGGCAACAGCGCGTAGTGGAGCATGTCCGGGTTCGAGAGCACGACCGTCGGTCGGCGGTCGCGCACCTCCCGTTTCTCGCGCTTCGACAACCGGCCGGTGTACTGCGCGACGGAGACGCGGCTGCCGAAGCCGAGCGCGCGAGCCAGCCCCGAGAGCGCCTCCTCCTGATCGGCGATGAGGGCGTTCTGCGGCGCGAGGTACAGCGTCCGGCCCCCGTGATCCATCGCGCGCTCGAAGGCGGGGACGGTGTACGCGAGGCTCTTGCCGCTCGCCGTCGGCGTCGCGAGCACGACGTTCCGCCCGTCGCGGACGGCGCGAACCGCGTCCGACTGGTGGCGGTAGAGCCGCTCGACCCCCCGATCGGCCAGCGCGCTCGCCAGCCGCGGTTCGAGGTCGAGGTCGGCGAATTCGGGGTCGCGCCCCGGCGTCCGCCGGTGGTCGCGGATCTGCCCCTCGTAGTAGGGACGATCCCGAAGCCACCCGATGAGGTCGTCCACGTCCGCACTCCGGTCCGACCGCGCCTAACGATTGTGGTCGGCGGGGGCCGCTTCGTTCGCGCTCGTCTTCGTCGACCCGGCGGCGGACGCCGTCCGCACCGGTCGGGAGGCGGCGCGGGAACTGTGCGACCGCGCCGGGATGCCCGTCCTCGTGGGGGACGTCGTGGGCGACAACTACGAATCGCCGGCCGACGCGGTTCGAACCGCGACCGGCGTCGATCGAAACCCCGATCCGTACCACGGCGTCCACTCGCTGACCCCCGATGCGAGGGAGCCTGCCGACCGCCTTTTGGAGAAAGCCACCAGCTGGCAGCGAATGACGTAGATATCTTCTCCGATCGTAAAAACGTAAATCTATATTAGAAATATCAATTCACACTAAGACAGAATAAATAAGTCGGAGACGAACGTTGTTTCGGGTGGAGTCCCATGTCCGAGCAGAAGCCCCACGCATCCGGTGGCGTCGAACCGGGAGATACGACAAAGCGCGTCGGGATGGAGATCATCCGCGAGCGCGGCGGCGATCCCGAGGCGATCCGCGAGAAGCTGATCGACGCGATCGCGGCCGAGTTCTCGACGTACTACTACTACACGAACCTGCGAATGCACCTCGCGGGGAACGAAGACTACAAAGAGATCACGGAGGACGCCCGGCTCGAAGACCGCGCACACTTCGAGCTCGTCGCCCCGCGCGTCTACGAACTCGACGGCAAGATCCCCGTCGACATCGGCGAGTTCATGTACCGCGCGTCCTGCCCGCACGCCGAACTGCCGGAAGATCCCACGGCGGAGAACATCCTCGAAGTGCTGCTCGAAGCCGAGCGCTGTGCGATCCGCACCTGGTCGGCGGTCGTCGACATGACCCGCGACTGCGACCCGCGGACGTTCGACATGGCCCAGCGCATCCTCCAGGAGGAGATCGACCACGAGGCCTGGTTCGTCGAACTCCTGTCGATGGAGCGCGACGGCGAGGTCAACCCCGCCGGCCACTTCGTCCGCGGCGAACCCGGCGACGCGCCGCTGTCCACCAACAACCGCTTCAACGAGAGCGCCTGACCGACCTCGGTCGTTTTTCGATCTCGGTCGTTTTTTCGCCCTGATCGTTTTTTCGGCCGCGGTCGCGGCGCTTATGTCCCCGCCGTCCCACGGTTCGCACGTGTCCCACACCGTCGAAATCGTCGTTCCCGAGGACGCGGATCTCGACGAAGCCGGCGAGACGATCGAGATCGAGGTGTCGCCCGACGAGTTCGTCCTCGCCGCCGCGCGGGGCGAGGAAATCTGGCTCCCGGCCGACTGCCAACAGGGGTGGTGTACGACGTGCGCCGCCCGTCTCCTGCGGGGGGGCGTCGATCAGTCGGCGGCGAAACGGTACTACGAGGCGGACGAGGAGGAGAACCTGATCCTCACCTGCACCGCCAAACCGCGTTCCGACCTCCGGATCGAGGTCGGAAAACACGAAGAGATGCTCGACCACAGGGCCGAACACGACAAGCCGCCGGGCCGCGCGAAACGATAAACGATGGGGAAGAAGAAGGGCACGTACACGCTGATTTTCGAACTCCCGGCGCCACACGCTATACACGTCGGCGCGCTCGGCGACAGCGAGTTTCCGGCCGGCGGATACGCGTACACGGGGAGCGCGTTCGGCCCGGGTGGACTCGCCCGCGTCGACAGACACAGGCGCGTCGCCGCCGGCGAACGCGACGCGCGCCACTGGCACGTCGATTTCCTCGCCGGCCACCCCGACTCGTCGCTCCGGACCGCCGTCGAGACGCCCGGAGAGGACATCGAGTGCGCCGTCGCTCGGCGGCTCGGCTCCGGGCCGGTGGACGGCTTCGGGGCGTCGGACTGCGCCTGTCCGTCACACCTCGCGTACCGCGAGTCGATTCGCTCGCTCGTGGACGACGTCGAAACCGCTCACGAGGCAGAAGTGAGAAGGTAGACGGGGGATCTTCCCCGGGCGGCCCGACCGATCCGGGCAAGGTCGGCGAGGCCGCGTCAGCGTGGGGAAGCGACCCCCTCGTGGGCCGGACGGTCCGGGCAAGGGCCGTCCGATCCGCAGCGAATTGCCGGTTTGTCAGAGGCACCCCGGCGTTATTGATATACGCCTCTCATCTCTTTACGTCATTTATCGGGACATCGAACGGAGTCTGACGGACAGTATTTATACTTTTCGGCTTTTTATATTTAATGTGTTGCAACCGAAGCCTTATGTTTTCCCTCCGGGCTACACTATCCGATGACACGACCGGACCCCAGCGAAGTCATGGCCGTCGTCGCGCGCCGGGGGCGCGTGCTCCGTTCAGCCGGGTCGGACGGGGTCCGTAAGCGCGATCTGGTCGACGATCTCGACGTCTCGCGGTCGACGATAGACAGGGGGATCCGCGAACTCGAAGGAATCGGGCTCATAGAGCGAGTCGACGGGACGTACCGACGGACGCTGCCGGGTCGGCTCGCGCTCGAAGAGTACGACGCCTTCAGGTCGCGCATGGGCGGTCTCGTCGAAAGCTCGGAGGCGCTTTCGGAACTCCCATCCGACGTCGAGTTCGACGCCGCGGTCCTCGACGACGCGGAGATCGTTCACGCGCAGCGGCACTCGCCGCACGTGCCGGTCAGTCGTCTCGGCGACATCGTCTCCCGGGCGACGCACGTCAGGGCGATCGCGCCCGCCGTCATGCCGCAGCAGGTCGAGACCTACCGGGAGAGCATCGTGGAGCGCGAGCTGACCGCGGACGTCGTGCTGGCCGACGCGGTCGTCGGACGGCTCGTGTCGGCCCACCGCGACGCGCTGGAGGAGACGCTCGCGACCGGACGGCTCTCGTTGCGACGAGCGGACGAGACGATACCGTACAGCCTGCTCGTCGCCGACACGCCGGACGGATCGGAAGTCGGCGTTCTCGTCTACGGGGACGGCGGCGGCCGCGTGTTCATCGGCAACGGCGCCCCGGCGGCGGTCGGGTGGGCGCACGAGCTGATCGACGAGCACTGGGAGCGCGCGGCGCCCCTCCGGTCGCCGTCCGACGACTGAACGGCGCGATCGCCGTCCGACGACCGGACGGCGCGACGACCCGGGCGGTCGCGCCCTACGCCAGCGCCTCCGCGAGCTTCTCGACGGGGTGCGGTGGTTCGTCCGCGCCGTCGCGGTCGCCGAGTTGCGACCGGCAGGACGCGCCCGGCGCGACCACGGCGTCGCCGCCGCTTTCGTCCACTTGCTCGTAGAGGATGCTCGCGATGGCCTTGCTCATCGAGTAGTGCTCGGCCTCGTAGCCGAACGAGCCGGCCATCCCGCAGCAGGTGGAGTCGAGGGGGTCGACCTCGTAGCCGGCCCGGCGGAGGACGCCGACGGCGTGGTGGTCCTTCTTCGTCGCCTTCTGGTGGCAGTGACCGTGGTACGTGAGCCGCTCGGCCGGCGCGTCGAACGTCATCTCCTCGTCCAGCCGGAAGGCGTCGACGTACTCCATGACGCCGTAGGTGCCGTTCGCCACGGCCGTCACGTCGCTCACCTCGCGCGACCCCTCCGCCGCCGTCGGTCGCTCCGGGCGTTCGTCGGCCCGCCCCGCGTCGAGCCCCGCATTCGACGCCGCGTCCGACGCGGAGGGCTCCGCGGCCGGTCCGGCGAGCGCCGAGCCGGACGCGCCCTCTCCGTCCGTCCGCAGGAGGTCGAGGTAGTCCGACTGGAACATGACGGCGTCCGACGGTTCGACGACGACCACGTCCCACCCCTCGCGAACCTTCGGCGCGAGCGCCTCGACGTTTCGCTCGGCCTCGGCTCGCGCCTTGTCGACGAACCCCTTCGAGAGCGGGGGTCGACCGCTGCCCGCGACGTTCTCGGGGACGGCGACGTGGACGCCCGCCGCTTCGAGCGCCCGGACCGCGGCTTTGCCGGCCTCCGGGTGGTTGTAGTTCGTGTAGGTGTCGGGAAACAGGAGCGCCTTCCGCGCCGCCTCGGACTCCGACACCGACGCGCCGCCGCGCGCCTCGAACCACTCCTCGAAGCTCTCGCCGCGGAACGTCGGTAGCGTTCGCTCCCTCGCGATCCCCATCGTTCGTTCCATGATCGCCCGCGCGCCCGGAAGCCTCGCCGCCCAGTTCGAGACGGGGGCGAGGCGCGACCCGAGCGCGGACAGCGACTCGATGTTCGCGAAGAGGTGATCGCGCGGGCTCGCGCCGTGGCGCGCGTGGTACTCGTTTACGACCTCCGTCTTCAGCTTCGCCATGTCGACCTCGCTCGGGCAGTCCTTCGCGCAGCCCTTACAGCCGATACAGAGGTCGAGCACCTCGTGGACGAACTCGTCCGTGAACACCTCGTCCTCCGGGAGGTCGCCGCTCATCGCCTGTCGGAGCATGTTCGCCCGGCCGCGCGTGGCGAGGATCTCCTCGTTCTCCGCGCGGAACGTCGGACACATCACGCCGCCCGTGGTCGACTGCTTCCCCCGACACCCGCCGCACCCGTGGCAGAGTTCGGCCATCCCCCGGAAGCCGTTCTCGTTGCTCCAGTTCAGCGAGGGCTCGAACCCGGCGTCGAACTCGTAGGCCGGGTCGAACCGGAGGTTCTCCGTCATGCTGGCGTCGCCGCAGACGTTCCCGGGGTTGAGCAGCCAGTCGGAGTCGAACGCCGTCTTCAGGTCGCGGAAGACGTTCCAGAGACGGTCGCCGTAGAGCTTGCGGTTCCACTGGGTGCGCGCGCGGCCGTCGCCGTGCTCGCCCGAGACGCTACCGCCGTACTTCACGACGAGATCCGTCACCTCGTCCGCGATGGCCTCGAACGTCTCCAGCCCCTCGACCGTCTTCGTGTTCACGAGCGGGCGGATGTGCAGGACGCCCGGTCCGGCGTGGGCGTAGTAGCTCGCGAAGGTGCCGTGATCGTCGAGGATCCCCTGGAAGTCGGCGACGTACGCCGGGAGGTTCTCGGCTGGGATGGCCGTGTCCTCGATGTAGGCGATGTGCTTCGCGTCCGACGTCCGCGAGAGGAGGATCGGGAGCCCCGACTTGCGCATCTTCCAGAACTTCGCGCGCGTCTCGGCGTCGTGCGCCTCCATCGCACCCACCGCGTACGCCTCCTTCTCGGTGATCGACGCCGCGCCGTCGCTCGGCTCGGCCTCGGACGCGCCGCCGGGGACGCGGTCGGCGATGAGGTCTGCGACTCTCGCCTTGCCGTCGTCGTCGTCCTCGGCGTAGAACTCGACGAGCAGCACCGAGTCGGTTCCCTCCGGCAGCATGCCGACGACGTCCGAGAACTCCGCGGTGTCGCGCGCGAGGCTGAGAAGCACGTCGTCCATCACCTCGACCGCCGCGGGCCCGTGTTCGAGGATGGGCGCGACGTCCTCCATCGCGTCGATGACGCTCTCGTACGTCAGGAGCGCGACCGATTTCGTGTTCGGGATCGGTTCGAGCGAGACGGTCGCCTCGGTGACGATCGCGAGCGTCCCCTCGCTGCCGGCGAGCAGGCGCGCGAGGTTCACCGTCTCCGGTTCGCCGTCGGAGCCGGTCCCCTCCTCGCGGTCGGAGTCGATTCCCTCCTCGTCGTCCGAGGAGACCCTCGACCCGTCCGCCTCGTCGACGAGCACGTCGAGGTTGTACCCGGAGACGTTCCGCTTGAGGTCGGGGTACCGCCGTCGAACCTCGTCGGCCTCCTCGTCGATGATCCGGACGACCTGCGCGTAGATCCGGGGCAGGAGATCGCTCTCCGGACCGTCCGGTCCCCACGCGCCGGCGTCGGGGTCCGCTTTCTCGCGCAGCTCCGCGACCGCGATTTCGCCGAATCGAGTCACGGTGCCGTCCGCGAGCACCGCCTCGACCTCCTCGACGTAGTAGTCCGTCTTGCCGTACTTCAAGGAGTGCGCGCCGGTGCTGTTGTTGCCGATCGCGCCGCCGACGGCGCTCTTGTCGCCCCACGCCGGATCGGGCGCGAACTTCAACCCGTGCCGTTCGAGTTTCTCGTTGACGTCGCCGAGGATCGCGCCGGCCTGCGCGGTCGCCAGCCGCTCTTCGACGCGCACGCCGAGCAACTCGCTCATGTGTCGGGTGAAGTCGAGGACGACCGCCTCGTTGACCGTCTGTCCCGCGAGGCTCGTCCCGCCCCCTCGGGGGAGGACGGGAATCCCCCGCGTCGCGCAGTACTCCATCACCGCCGCGACGTCCGCCGTCGAGGTCGGGAAGACGACGCCGATGGGCGTCATCTCGTAGGCGGACGCGTCCGTCGCGTACAGCTGTCGCGTGTACGTGTCGAACCTGACGTCGCCGTCGACGAGCGATTCGAGATCGGTCACCAGTCCCGACCGCGCCACGTCGTCGCTCGCGTAGTCGTAGTTCGCTCTCCCGTCCTGCGCCGGATCGCCCGGCTTCGAGTCGGCCGCGTTGGATGCCATCTTGCCTCAGAGTTCGCCCGATGCGACATAAACGTCCGGACGGTGACGCGGTCCGGTTTCGCGATTTCGTCGGCGATTCGACCGCCGCTCACGGCTCAGAACACGCCCGGGAACAGCACGTAGCTGAAGAGGAGCGTGAGCAGCCCCGTGAACGTCGCGTAGTACACGAGCGGGATGAGTTCCAGCCGGATCACCCGCCCCTCCTCGCCCACGAGGCCGACGACCGCGAGCGCGGCGACGACGTTGTGGACGGCGATGAGGTTGCCGATCGCGCCGCCGACGGCCTGCGAGCCGAGCATGATCGTCCGCGGCGTGCCGATGCTGTCGGCGACGCCGTACTGGAACGTCCCGAAGAGGACGTCGCTCACCGTGTTGGAGCCGGCGAGGAACGCGCCGAACGCGCCGACCCACGGCGCGATGAACGGGTACGCCCCGCCCGCGAGGTCGGCCATGCCGTCCGAGAGGACGATGAGCATGCTGTCCCCGCCGGTCGCGTCGCCCGACTGGAGCATGATCTGCACCGTCGCGACGGCGAACAGCAGCGCGATCACCGCGGGCGTGACCTTCACGATCGTCTCGGTCCAGGCGTTCGTCACCTCCCGCGGGCTCATCCGGTGCAGACCGATCGTGAGCAGGTGGACGAAGACGAAGACCGCACCCGGCAGGTAGAGGAGCTGAATGTCGTCGTCGAGGCCGGTGCCGAGTATGTCGTCGAACGCGATGACGAGGGTAGACTGCAGAATATCCACGAGCGGATCCCAGACTCGCGTCAGGACGAGCAGTACCGCGAGCAGCGCGTACGGAAGCCACGCCATCCAGAGGGACATCCGCTGGTGACCGCCGTCGGCCGCGACGGCGCCGGACCGATCCGACGATTCGCCGGGCTCGATGTCGCCGACCCAGTGGTCCGGCCAGCGCGACTCGGGCGCGAAGTCCCAGTCCTCGTCGGGGTGGAAGAAGCCGGCCTTCAGCACGCCGACCGTGACGAAGAGGCCGATCATCGAGCCGATGAGGCCGGGGAACTCGGGGCCGAGGAAGTACGCCGTGAGGAGGTACGGCACCGCGAAGCTGAACCACGCGAACAGCGTGAGCGGCAGCACTTCGAGCGCCGGCCTGATCGATTTCTCCTCGCCGAAAAAGCGCGTCATCATCGCGACGCCGATGAAGGGGAGGAGCACGCCGACGATGGCGTGCATGCTCGCCGCGAAGACGCCGATCTCCGCGACCCACGCGGCGATGCTCCCGAAGCCGTTTCCGAGCACCGCCTCCCTGATGCTTCCCACGGTCTCGAACACGTCGATCATCCCGATGATGAGGGGCGTGCCGACCGCGCCGAAGGTGATCGCCATCAGGTTGCCCGTGAGGGCGATCACGACCGCCGCCAGCGGCGGGAAGCCGAGTCCGACGAGCAGCGGTCCGACGATGGCCGCGGGCGTGCCGAACCCGGCGGCACCTTCGATGAACGACCCCATCAGGAACACGAGCAGGACGACCTGCACCCGGCGGTCCTCGCTGACCCCGGCGAAGCCGTGATTGATCACGTCGAACGCCCCGGTCTCTTTCAGCGTGTAGAGGAGGAGGATCGCCCCGAAGACGATCCAGAGGATGTTCGACGCCAGAATGACGCCGACGGCCGTCGACGCGGCGATCCACGTCGCGTCCATCCCCCAGTAGACGCCGGCCCCGATGGCGACCAGCCACGCCACCGGCATCGCCCGCGTCGCGGGCCAGTACAGCCCGACCATGAGCACCGCGATGACGACGAGCGGGAGCAACGCGACGAGCACGTCGACCGCGCTAGCCATCGCACGCCTCCGTCGCGCGCTTCGCACCCGGTCTTCCGTCCGCGAGCGATCGCTCACCCCCGATCACCGTCCGCCGCCCTGTTCCAGCTACATGCCTGATTCGGCGTGACATGATTCGTCATCGGTAATCCCGTGTAAAAATAGTTATCGATCGTTCTAATCTGTGAATGACCCCGAGCCGCGACGCGACCGAGTTACGTCCGCCTTAGCGGAGTGGTTCACTTGAGTGTACTGGCTAATACTGAAGAGAGGGACGCCGAAAGGCTCGAATTCGGGAATCGCGCTCCGGACGTCGCGACGCGGCCGCATCCGCCATCGGGGATCGTCTTCGGTGTGATTCACTCGTGTGTACTGGTTCGGCCAGTCCCCGACCGGCGCGATGTCCACGTGTGTATAGGCTTATGCTGTCGTGTGTATTGGACGTCGTATGGGCGACCCGACCGTCGACCGGCGTCGAAACGAGCACGGACAGTACGCGGATCGGATCCCGCTCGATCGCGTGCTGGCGGTGTTCGAGGCGCGCGAGGACCGCGCGCGGCCGCTGACCGCGACCGACGTGATGGAGACGCTCGACTGCTCCCGGCGCACCGCGCACAACAAACTCAACGAGTTAGTGGAGCGCGGAGCGCTCGAAACGCGGAAGGTGGGCGCGCGAAGCCGCGTCTGGTGGGTTCCGCTACCCGAGGAATCCACCCCGGGGCTGCCCGAGTCGGACGACCGCCCGGTCGCCGTCTCGGCGGCCATCCGGAACGCGGACCTTCCGGGGAGCGGTCCGACGCTCGAAGCTCGTCGGGAGGCGTTGTCCGCCGCCTACGACTACCTCACCGAGTACCCCGAGGCGAAGAAGGCGGACTTCCTGCGGGACGTGTACCACGACCACTCCGCGGGCTACGAATCCGCCGAGGGCTGGTGGAACGCCATCCAGCCGGCGCTCAAACAGCTCCCGGGCGTCGATCCGCCGAAGGAACGAGGCCACATCTGGCACTTCCTCGGCGGGTAGGTAGTAGGTGGTTTTATACGTGAATACGCGCCAAGCACACCCATTCGAGCCGCCGATGAACCTACTCCAGCGTGGAACGCGCGGTAGACGCCGCCCGCTCGCCGCGGACCGATGAGCCGCCCGAGCGGTCCCGCGAGCGGCGAGACCGAACCGAGCGGGGACGACCGCGGCGGAGAACGTGACCGCACTGACGAGGACGTGAGCGAATCGATCTACGCCTCCGAAATCGAGGGAAGGCAGTACCGCGGGACGTGGTACTTACCCCTCCCGTACGATCGGCTGGCGCGAGCCCCGGAGACGGACGAGTACCCCGACCGCGGTTCCGGCGGCGCGTTCCGGATCGCGGAACTCCCTCGCGTCCCGCGCGTGCGACACGTCGTCGGACCGAGCGCGATCATGCTCGGCGCGTCGCTCGGGAGCGGCGAGACGCTCTTTTGGCCGGTTCTCGTCGCGCAGCACGGGTGGGGTCTCTACTGGGCGTTCGCGGTCGGCGTGCTGACGCAGTTTTTCATCAACACGGAACTCCAGCGGTGGACCGTCGCGACGGGCGAGAGCGTCTTCCGGTCGTTCGGGCGCGTCCACGCCCTCTGGCCGTGGGTGTTCCTCGCGGCCGGGTTCGTCAGTCTCGGTTGGCCGGGATGGGCGGCGGGTGCAGCGCAGGTCGGCACGACGGCGCTCGGACTCGGCGGCACGACCGTCGGCGCGCTCGGCGTCGAACTCGCGAGTTGGAAAGTACTGGCCGTCGCGCTCATGCTCGTCATCTGGCTCTCGTACCACCTCTCGGCGGTGATGTACAACGCGGTCGAGGCGTTTCAGGTGGGGCTGCTCTTCGTCGCCATCGGCGCGGCGCTTCTCCTCGCCGTCTTCACCGGCTCTCTCGGCGAGTTGGGGAACGTCCCCGCCGGCGCGCTGGACGCGAAGGCGTTCCCGCCCGGAATGGACATCGCGGTCTTCCTCGGCGGGCTCGCCTTCGCCGGAGCGGGCGGCTATCTCAACCTCTCACAGAGCCTGTGGGTTCGCGAGAAGGGGTACGGGATGGGGAACTACCAGGGGCGGGTGAAGAACCCGCTCATCGGCGAGGATCCCGAACCGATCGAGCGCGACGGCTTCATCTTCCGCCCGACGCGGTTGAACCTCCGTCGCTGGCGCGGCTGGTGGCGGGTCATCCAGCTCGAACACCTCCTGACGTTCGTCGTCGGTCTCCTCATCGGTGCCACCGTCCTGATGAGCGTCTCGGTCCACCACGCCCCCGGAACGACGGCCAACGCCATCGACATGTGGCTCGTCCAGATCGCGCCGCAGTTCGGCGGCCTCGCCCGCCTCCTCATTTTCGTCGTACTGTTCGTCGCGCTCTTCACCACGGAGTACGCCATCGTCGAATCGTTCGTCAGGAACAGCGCCGACGCGCTGTTCGAGTCGTACGGTCGCAACGCGGGGTGGAACCTCTCTCGGATCTTCTGGCTCCTCCTCACGGGCTTTACCCTCTGGGGAATTTTCATCATCCTCTTTTTCAGCGCGTCGCTGGCCCGAGGGGGACCCTTCTTCTTTCTCGTCGTCGGCGCGGCGATGTCAGGCGCGATGATGTGGCCCTACACCGCACTCACGCTCGTCGTCAACACGACCAGGCTCCCGGAACACCTCCAGCCGGGATGGACGCGCGTCGCGGCGATGTGGTGGGCGTCGGGCTTTTATGGCTACTTCACCGTCCTCCTCGTCGGCGACACGCTCGCGACGCTGTTCGGTTCGTCCGCGCTCTCGACGTCTGCCGGCGTCCTCGGGAGCGGTCCCGGCGGACTCGCCCTCTGGGGGGTCTTCGTCGTCGCGCAGGCGTACGCGATCCTCCGTTCGATCGTCGGCAAACGCGCCGCGGCCGACACCGTCGCCGACGCCGCGGAGACGAAGCAACCGCTCTCGTAACGCGCCGTGCGCCGGCTCGCGCCGATCTCCGGAGCGTGTCCCCTCCCTGTCGACGAAATTGGACGAATCCCGAAACGACATAGGGAGGCGCTCCCATGGGCGACCATGGCATCCGAGACCGTCGCTGACTTCGAGGCGTCGCTCGGGCGGCTGGACGTGGGCTGGACGCGGACCGATCCGGGCGGGTTCGACGACGCCCTCCGGGAGGTCCTCGTCGAACCGGCGGTCGGAACCCCGCTGCCGTTCGAGGACGTCGCGCTCGACGCCGCTCCGATCACCCTGAATCCGACGCCCGAACAGCTCAGAGGGGCGAAGACCGGCGTCACCGCCGCCGCGTTCGCGATCGCGGACTACGGGTCGCTCGTCCTGGAATCGACGCCCGAGGGCGGCGAGCAGGTCAGCCTCTTTCCGGACACGCACGTCGCCGTGGTGCGAGAATCGGACGTCGTCGCCGACATGGACGCCGCGTTCGAGCGGTTGGGACCGCGCCTCCGCGAGGGACGATCCCCCGGCGCGAACCGGAGCGCCGTCCTCGCGACCGGTCCGAGCGCCACCGCGGACATGGGCGCGCTCGTCCGCGGGGCGCACGGCCCGAAGGACGTGCACGTCCTGCTCCTCGGCGACGGGGGGATCGACGACGGAGAACGCGGCGACGACGCCGCGGACGGCGGGGTGGGAGATGAGTAAGTCGCGCGGCGCGAAGGCGGCCGAGATCCGACGGTTGATGCGGACCGAGGGCGACGCGGTCGCAAGCGGCACCCGCGGGTTCAACCTCGGGCGGTACGAGTCGGTCGCGGAACTGGAGGACTACGAGGAACTGAAGGATCGGGCGCGGGCGATCAAGGAGGACGCCATCGACCGGCTCCCCGACCTCCTCGACGAACTCCGCGAGACCGTCGAGGAGAACGGCGGTACGCTCTACGTCGCCGACGACGCGGACGACGCGAACCGGTACGTCCGCCGGGTGGCGGAGGAGAAGGACGCGGAACGGCTCGTAAAGAGCAAGTCGATGACGACGGAGGAGATCGAGGTCAACGAGGCGCTCGAAGCCGCGGGCGTCGAGGTCGTCGAGACCGACCTCGGCGAGTGGGTGCTGCAGGTCGCAGAGGAGTCGCCGTCGCACATCGTCGCCCCCGCCATCCACAAGTCGCGCGAGGAGATCGCGCGGCTGTTCAACGAGGCGTTCGAGCCGGACGAACCGCCCGAAACGGCCGAGGAGCTGACGATGTTCGCCCGCGAGAAGCTCGGCGAACTCATCGCCGGCGCCGACGTGGGGATGACCGGGGCCAACTTCATCACCGCCGACACGGGGACGATCGCGCTCGTGACGAGCGAGGGCAACGCCCGGAAGTCGGCCGTCGTCCCGGACACGCACGTCGCCGTCGCGGGCGTCGAGAAGATCGTCCCCTCGGTCGAGGACCTCCAGCCGTTCGTCGAACTCATCGGTCGCTCGGGCACCGGACAGGACATCACCTCCTACGTGTCGCTCCTGACGCCGCCGGTCGAGTCGCCGACGGTGGACTTCGACGACCCTGAGACGCCGATGGCGGACGCGGGCGTCGAGCGGGACTTCCACCTCGTCCTCGTCGACAACGGCCGCCTCGCGATGCGCGAGGACGAACACCTCCGCGAGACGCTCTACTGCATCCGCTGCGGCGCGTGCTCGAACTCGTGCGGCAACTTCCAGAGCGTCGGCGGGCACGCCTTCGGCGGCGAGACCTACTCCGGCGGGATCGCGACGGGCTGGGAGGCGGGCATCGAGGGGCTCGACACCGCCGCCGAGTTCAACGACCTTTGCACCGGCTGCACCCGCTGCGTGAACGCCTGCCCGGTGAAGATCGACATCCCGTGGATCAACACGGTCGTCCGCGATCGGATCAATCGCGGCGCGGACCCGAGCGCGTTCGACCCGCTCGTCGAGGGGCTCACGCCCGACGAGGAGCCCGCCGGCGTCGACCTCGGCAAACGATTTTTCGGCAACTTCTCGACCGTCGCCAAACTGGGAAGCGCGACCGCGCCGCTTTCGAACTGGATCGCGGACACGACCCTCGCGCGCGCGCTCATGGAGCGGACGATCGGCGTCGACCGCCGGCGCGACCTCCCGAAATTCCGACGCGAGACGCTGCGCGGGTGGTTCGACGCCCGCGGCGGCTCGCGCGTGTCGCCCGCCGACGCGACCCGCGAGGCCGTCGTCTACCCGGACCTCTACACGAACCACGTGCAGGTGAGCCGCGGCAAGGCCGCCGTCCGGGCGCTGGAGGCGCTCGGCGTCCACGTCCGGATCCCCGACGTGGCCTCCAGCGGCCGCGCGCCGCTCTCGCAGGGGATGGTGGCGACCGCCGAGCGCCACGCCCACGAGGTGTACGGCGCGCTCGTGGAACACGTGGACGCCGGCCGGGACGTCGTGGTCATCGAACCGAGCGACCTCGCGATGTTCGAGCGCGAGTACGAGACGTTCCTCCCCGCGAAGTCGCACGCGCGTCTCGCGAACGCCAGCTACGAGGTGCTGGAGTACGTCTACGGGCTGCTGGAGAACGGCGCGGACGCGTCGGCGCTCCGGTCGGCGGACGACGCCGACGGGTCGGCCGTCGCCTACCACAGCCACTGCCAGCAGCGCACCCTCGGCCTCGAAGCGCACACGGTCGCCGTGCTCGAAACGCTGGGGTACGACGTGCTCACCTCGGAAACCGAGTGCTGCGGCATGGCCGGCAGCTTCGGGTACAAGCGGGAGTACTACGAGTTGAGCGTCGACGTGGGCGAGCCGCTCCGCGAGCAGTTTTCGAGCCCCGCGGCGCGCGGCCGGACGGTCCTCGCCAGCGGCACCTCCTGTCTGGAGCAGCTGGACGCCCTGCTCTCCCGGCCGACGCGTCACCCCGTCGAACACGTCGCCCCGCGGGGGGAAAAATACCAGTAATCTGCCACCGATCGGCGGCTGCGAACGCTTAAGACCCGCCACTTCGACAGGGTGGATATGGACGAGACGCCCCAGGAGATCACGACGCTCGTAGGCCGCGAGGTCTACTCGAACAACGGTGTGTTCGTCGGCGAGGTCGAGGACGTGCGGCTCGACCTCGACCAGGAGGTCGTCACCGGTCTCGCGCTCTCGCAACTGAACGACGAGCTGTTCCGCAATCGGGTCGAACGCGGGCAGGGCGTGTTGATCCCCTACCGCTGGGTCCGCGCGGTCGGCGACGTCATTCTCATAAACGACGTGGTTGAGCGGCTCAAACAGCCCGAAGAGAACGAAGAAATCACGGCGTAGCCGAGCGGATCGGCCCGGACGGCGGTCCGACGCCGCTCGCGAACCGTCGGTGAATTCCCGCCCTCGGACTCTCCGGCACGCGCGCCGAAACCGTTTTGCTATAGAGCTAACGATAGTCTCGCATGGGTGACTCACGCCCGCTCGCCGAACCCGCGACCGACTTCAGCGCCGAATACGTTCTCGTCCGTCGGCGAGACCTCGCCGTCGTCGCCGTGGAGGCCGCCATCGTCGGCGCGTTCGCCGGCTACACGGCCGCGAGGCTCGTCGAACCGTAGTGGCGGTTGGCGGTCAGGTTCGCGGGGCCGACCCCGGTTAGCTCCCGTTGCCGCTCTCGCTGCCGTCGACGCCCATCGCCTGAAACAGTTTCCTGCGGACCGCCTCCTCCGTGAGCGCGAGCAGGGTGTCTCGGTTGTCCTCGCTGGTCTCGATGCCGGTGAAGATGCCGAGCGGGATCTCGACGCTCCCCTGCGTCGAGTGGCCGCCCGCGGTGCCGATGCTCTCGAAGGCGTCCTGCAGGATGTTGCCGATGTTGATGCGGATGTCCTTCGAGCGGGCGGCGAGGTAGATGTTGTCGTCGGCGATGCCGAACACGGCCGTCGTGGTGATTCCCTCCAGGTTGAGCAGGTGGTTCGCCGCCTGCCCGAGCGCCTCGCGGTCGCGGATGAACCCCGCGTTCGAGACGAGGTGGCTGCCCTGCACCTCGCGGCTCTGGATGGCCTCCGCGAGCACGTCCAGCGTCTCGGGGCTCATGCTCGGCGATTCCACCTGTTCGAGCGTGTCGTGGTTCGCGAACGGGTAGAGGTACGCCGCCGCGGTGAGGTCCGCCGGAGTCGTGTCGCGCTTGAAGTCCAGCGTCTCGGCGCGGATGCCGTACAGGAGCGCCGTGGCGACGGTCTCGCTCGGGCTGAGATCGAACTCCTGGATGTACTTCGTGAGGATGGTCGAGGTCGACGAGACGTTGGGACGGACGTCCATAAAGCGCGCGTCGATGTTCTCGTCCGGTTCGAAGTGGTCGATGAAGATGTCGACGCCGGCGTCGATGTCGATCGACCCGGATTTCATGTGGTCGACCAGCGCGACCGCGCCGTAGCGCGAGAGGGGCGGCACCTCGTCGCGTTCGAGCAGTTCGATCCCGAGGAGGTTGACGAACGCGCGGTTCTCCTGGTGGCCGATGTCGCCGTCGTAGAGGATGTCCGCGTCGACGTCGTACTCCCGAGCGATCGCCTGCAGCGCGACGGCGCTGGCGATCGAGTCGGGGTCGGGGTTGTCGTGCGTCAAGATCGCGAGCGTTCCGTCGGTCTCGTCGAGGATGTCCGCGAGCTGGCGGGCTTTGTACTCCAGCTCACCGGATTCGAGGGTCCGGAGCGCGGAATCGGCGATGACCGTCGAGGGGTTGATCACCACGTCCGCGCCGAGGCCCCGCAGTTCGTCCTCCGAGACGGGATCGGACGCGCGCACCACGACGAACTGGTCGCCGCCGCGGTCGCGGATCGCAGAGACCGCGGCCTTGTTCGCCTCGACGTCCGAGGCGAGGATGAGAATCACGTCCCGCCCGTCGACGACCTCGGCGACGTCCGGATCGCTGATGTCCTGCCGCCGCGCGTTCAGGTCCTGATCGCGCAGCGTCTCGACGCGGTTTTCGTCCTTGTCGAGAATGAGGACGTTCTTGCCTTCGTCGGCGAGCTCCTCGGCGACGACGTGTCCGACGCTCCCGCAGCCGAGAATCGCATACGCCGACATCGAGGAGATAGTGACCCCGGTACTCATCAGTAGTAGAACTAGCCGCGGACGCCACTTAACACCCACTCTTTAGGATGGATTTGAACGCTCTCGTTCTCGAACCCAAGACTGACCGGGGCGAGGACACATTCCGCCCGCGGTACTTTCCAGCGTAGCGCTCTCGGCGGGTTTTTTCGCCGTGTTTCAAACGTTCTCACAGTGTTTTCTGGGTGAGAAATACGCCGCAGGATTTACTACCCCCCGATGTGTGAGTAGAACTACCCGCTGCCCTGGGTGACAGGCGGTCCCACGCATCCGACTGCCCTCCTGTGCGGCGGGTATGGGTCTCAGACAGCCGCTGCGCGAACGGTCTCCGAATCGACCGGATCCGTCGCGCGCGGATTTTCTCCTTTCGGAAACGATCTCGACGATCTCCAGCGGATCGCGACCGCGTCCCGGCGTCTCGGTTGGGTCAAAGGGAAACGCCTTTTAGTGAACCGTATCAATGTCTCTTCGAGGGCCGGTAGCTCAGTTAGGCAGAGCGTCTGACTCTTAATCAGACGGTCGGGGGTTCAAATCCCTCCCGGCCCGTTACTTCGTCTCCGAGCGAAAGCGAGGAGCGAAATCGTCATTCGGGAGGATTTGAATCAGATCACGAGCGACCGGAGGGAGCGAAGGGGGCGTGGTTCAAATCCCTCCCGGCCCGTTTTCCTGCGAACGAAGCGAGCAGTGAAAACGCGATGGAGGGATTTGAGGTAGACCGAGGTTCTGCGCGGAGCGCAGGTTCTCGGGCGTGGTTCAAATCCCTCCCGGCCCGCTTTTGCGCCGATCGAGGAGAAGCGAGGCGACTCTGCGGTCTCGTCTCGCGGTCGCGCGAACGCGCCGCTCTCCGGCGTGCGCGACCGAACCGAAAACGACGACAACGCGCGTTGCCGTCACGGTTCGATTCTCAGAGGCACCCTGGGGAGCTCATGAAGAAGCAAGACCGTCGCGGTCGTCCTCCTTCCCCCAGGTCGATTAAGCGTTGCCCGCCTACCTATGTAAATCCTTCTATCCCAAACCTGGAATCGTTTGGAAAGAAAATCGGTTCAGTCCAAAATACACAGGAATGAACCCGATTCATCCTTTCTTCGTAGATCCGAAACAGTGCGAAATTGGTGAGGGTCGTCGGCGCTCAGTCGGCCAGACGCTCGGTCATCGCCGGGAGCGCGGCGTCGGCGTCGACGTCCGCCCCCTGCGCGCCGAGGGCGTCGCCGAGCGACGACAAAAGGTACGTCACGTTCTTCGGACGCGCCGAGTGACCCATGCAGCCGATGCGGAAGATCTCCCCGGCGAGGTCCCCGAGGCCCCCGGCGATCTCGAGGTCGTACTCGTCGAGCAGGTACCCGATGATCGCGCCGTCGTCCGCGCCGTCGGGAACGCGAACCGCGTTCAGGCTCGGCAGCCAGTACTCGTCGGGCGCGTTCATCTCCAGTCCCATCGCCTCGACGCCCGCCTTGAGCGCCCCGGCGACGCGGCGGTGGCGGTCCCAGCGCGCTTCGATCCCCTCCTCCGCGATCAGCCGGAGCGCCTCGCGCAGCGCGTAGACGTTCGTGATCGGCGCGGTGTGGTGGTACGCCCGATCGTCGCCCCAGTAACCTTCGAGCAGCGAGAGGTCGAGGTACCACGACCGGACTCGCTCCTCCCGCGAGAGCACCTTGTCCATCGCGCGGTCGTTGAGGGTGAGCGGACTCGCGCCCGGCGGACACGACAGGCACTTTTGCGGTCCCGAGTACGCCACGTCGACGCCCCACTCGTCGACGCGGAGTTCGACGCCGCCGAGCGAGGTGACCGCGTCGGCGATCACGTAGGCGTCGTGCTCGTGGGCGATGCGGGTCAGCTCGGGCACGTTCGGCTGGCGGACGCCCGTGCTCGTCTCGGCGTGGACGAACCCGAACACGTCCGGCTGGTGCTCGTCGAACGCCGCCTCGACGTCCGCCGGATCGAGCGGCTCGCCCCACGGCGCGTCGACGTGGACGACCTCGCCGCCGGCCCGCTCCGCCATGCTCTGCATCCGGCCGCCGAAGTACCCGTTCGTCGGGACGAGCATCGTGTCGCCCGGCTCGACGAGGTTGCCGATCGCCGCCTCCATCGACGCCGATCCGGTGCCGCTGATCGGGATCGTCCACCGGTTGTCGGTTCGGAAGGCGTAGCGCAGAAGCTCCTGCACCTCGTTCATTATCTCGACGAACGAGGGGTCGAGGTGGCCGACGAGCGGCGTGCTCATCGCCCGGAGCACGCGCGGGTGCACGTCGCTCGGACCCGGTCCCATCAGCGTCCGATCCGGCGGTGTCAGTTCGTCGACGACTGGGGCGTCGGACATGCGCTCTCCTTTCCCTCACGGAACGAAAAAAGCACGGATACGAGTCACGGCGTGCAGTCGTCGCCGCGCTCGCGGCGACTCGCGCGCTACTTCGCGAGCGCCGCCTCGACCAGTTCGATCGGGTGCGACGGCCGCTCGCCGCCGGGGCGGTCGCCGAGCTGCGACCGGCAGGACGCGCCCGGCGCGACCACGACGTCGCCGGGACTCTCGTCCACTTGCTCGAACAGCAGCCGCCCGATCGCCTGCGAGAGATCGTAGTGTTCGGCCTCGTAGCCGAACGAGCCGGCCATTCCGCAGCAGCCGCTGTCGAGGTGGTCGACCTCGTAGCCGACCCGCCGGAGGACGCGCGCGGCGTGGTGGTCCTTGTTCGTCGCCTTCTGGTTGCAGTGGCCGTGGTACGTGAGCGACGCCGAGACGTCCGCCGGCTCGAAGTGCTCGTCGAGGCCGGCGACGTCGAGGTACTCCAGCACGCCGTAGGCCTCGGCACCCACCGCGAGCGCGTCGTCGCCGCCGACGAGGTCAGCGTACTCGTCCTGAAACATGACGGCGTCGGAGGGCTCGACGAAGACGACAGACCAGCCGTCGTCGACGTACGGCTTCAGGAGGCGCACGTTGCGTTCGGCTCGCTCGCTCGCGCGGTCGAGAAGCCCCATCGAGTACGCGGCCCGTCCGCTCGGAGCGACGTTCGACGGAACGGTGACGTACACGCCGGCGGCTTCGAGCGCGCGCACCGCGGCCTTCCCGGCGTCCGGGTAGATGTAGTTCGTGTACGTGTCGGGGAACAACAGCACCCGACGGTCCGCGCCGTCGCGCGGGACCCGCGCGCCGCCCCGCCCCTGAAACCAGTCTTTCAGCGTCTCCCGCTCGAACGTCGGCAACTCCCGCGCGGACGCGATTCCGAGCGTCCGTTCCATCGCCGTCCGCGCGCCCGGCACCGCGTCCGCGACGTTCGAGAGGGGGGCCAGTTTGCTGCCGACGGCGGCCCACCGGTCGATGTCCGCGAACAGCCGCTCCCTGAGGCTCGCGCCCTCGCGCTCGTGGTACTCGTGTTTCACCTCCGCCTTGAGCTTCGCGAGGTCGACCCCCGTCGGGCAGTCGTTCATGCAGCCCTTGCAGCCGACGCAGAGGTCGAGCACCTCCGTCTGAAACCGCTCCGAGTACAGCTCCTCCTCCGAGAGCTCGCCGCTTATCGCCGCCCTGAGCATGTTCGCCCGCCCCCGGGTCGTCTCGGCCTCGTCCTTCGAGGCGCGGTAGGTGGGACACATCGTGTCCGACCCGGTCTGCCGACACGTCCCGCAGCCGTTGCAGAGTTCGACGAGGTGCGAGAAGCCGCCCTCCTCGGAGAAGTCGAGCGCCGTCGCCGGCTCGACCGACGAGTACGCGGCGCCGTACCGGAGGTGCTCGCGCATGTCAGTGGGGTCGTCGTCGCGGTAGACGACCTTCCCCGGGTTGAAGAGCCAGTCCGGATCGAACGCCGTCTTCAGCTCCTTGAACGCCTCCCACAGCGTCGGTCCGTACATCTTCGGGTTGAACTCCGTCCGCGCGAGGCCGTCGCCGTGCTCGCCCGAGAACGAGCCGTGGTGTTCGAGGACGAGGTCGGTCACGGCGTCCGAGATCGAGCGCATCGTCTGGATGCCGTCGTCCTCCTTGAGGGTCAAGATCGGCCGGATGTGGAGCGTCCCGGACCCGGCGTGCGCGAAGTACGCCGCGGACGTGCCGTGGTCGTCGAGGATCCGTTCGAAAGAGCGGACGTATTCTGCGAGTTCGGTCGGCGGCACGGTCGCGTCCTCGATGAACGGGTACGGCTTCGGGTCGCCTTCGAGCGACATGAGAAGCGGGATCGCCGCCTTCCGCAGCTTCCAGAGCTTCCCCTGCTCCTCGTCGGTGTACGCCTCCACCACCTCGAACGCGTCCCCGTCGTCGACGAAGTGGGCGGTGGTCTCCCCGATCGCCGCAGCGAAGTCGTCGTGGAGCTCCGAGTCGAACTCCAGCATGAGCGCCGCGGCGGCGTCGTCCGGGATCGGCTCGGCGTACTGCGCGAACTCGCCGGAATCGCGCGCCAGCCTGAACACCTCGTCGTCCATCAGTTCGACGGCGCTCACGTCGAAGGTGAGCGCCTCGGGCACCGCCTCCATGGCCTCGACCAGGTCGCGGAAGCAGTAGAGCGCGAGCGCGGTCGACTCGGGCTTCGTCACGAGCGACACCGTCGCCTCGACGACGACGCCGAGCGTCCCCTCCGCGCCGACGAACAGCTTCGAGAGGTTGATCACCCGGTCGCCGCCGTCTCTCTCCTCGGCGCCGTCCCCGCGGGTCTCGTCCGTTGGACCGTTCCCGCGGACCTCGTTCGCCGGACGGTCCTCGCGGATGACCTTGTGCAGGTTGTACCCGGAGACGTTCCGCTTCAGCGTCGGGTAGCGCGACTCGATCTCCGCCTCGTTCTCCTCGACGAGCCGGCGGACGGTCCGGTACAGGTCGGCCTCCAGGTCGTCCTTTCCGACGATCTCGTCCCACTCGGGGCCGTCGAGGACGACGTCTCGGGTGTGGATCACCGAGCCGTCGGCGAGAACGACCCGGAGCTCTTCCGTGTACGCGTCGGTGATGCCGTATCGAACCGAGTGCGCGCCGGTACTGTTGTTGCCGATCCCGCCGCCGACCGTCGCGCGGTTCGAGGAGGCCGGGTCGGGGGCGAACTTCAACCCGTGCGGTTCGAGCGCGGCGTCGAGGTGGTCCTGCACGACCCCGGGTTGAACGGTCGCCCGTCGCGCGTCGGGGTCGACCCCGATGATCTCGTCCATGTACTTCGAGAAGTCGAGGACGACGCAGCCCGGACCGACGGCCTGTCCGGCGAGCGACGACCCCGCCCCGCGCGGCAGGACCGGCACGCCGTGTTCCCCGGCGATTCGAACCGCCGACCGCACGTCTTCGATCCCCCGCGGAATCACGACGCCGGCCGGCCGCGCCCGGTAGATGCTGCCGTCGGTCGCGTAGAGGATCTGGCTGTACTCGTCGAATCGAACCTCCCCCCGCACCGCCGACCGGAGATCGGCGGCGAGCGCGGCGTACTCGTCGACGTCCGGAACGTCGTACGACTGCGCCGCGCGGAAGGTCTCGAAATCGCTGAAGTCTGTCCGTGGCTCGTCGGCCGCCATCGACGTGACGTACGATCGTTCGTGATAAATACTCTGTGCAGGTTTCGCGCGGCGAGAATGTCGGCGGAACCGGCCGGTCGCGCGAACCCCGGCCGGTGCGACCGTCACCCGAGCGCGCCGAACGTTCGGACGCGTCTCGACCCGTCCCGCGGCTCCGCGCGCCGCCCAAGGATCAATACGGCGTCCGCCGTACCAGCTTCCATGCCCGATTCGGTAGACTCCCCGCAGATCCACCGACTGCTCGCGTCACCCGCCGGTGCCGCGCTGGAACGACCGTGGTTCGAACCGCTCTTGCAGCGGTCGTTCGTCAACCGGTTCGCGATCGGCCACGCCCGCGCCGCGGCGGACGTGTCGCTGGGATCGGGGCCGGCCGCGTTTCTCGACGCCGTGGACGCACCGCCCGCGCCGCACCTGCACGCGCGCATCGAACGGGCGCTGGCGGAGTACGCCCGCCTCCGCGACGCGTACGACGAGGCGACCGCGCGATGGGGCGAAGCGTTCTGGGGCGACGCCGAAACGACGCCCGACGAGCGCGTCGACCTCGAACGCGAGCGCCGACGGGCCGCCGCCCGGCGGAACGCGCCGGTCTGGCTGTTTCGGTTCCTCGCGTCCGACCACCTGCTTCCGCCCGCGGCCTTCGACCTCCCCGACCCGGACGCGACGATCCGCCGCTGGATCCCCCACGCGGAGCGCCCCGATCGGTTCTACAGCGCCCACGCCGAGATCCGGCCGGTCGAACGGTCGCGGGAGGTTCGCGGCCCCGGAACGGTCGAGTACCTCGTCCGCTTCCCGTCGCCGTCGCCGTACGTCGGCGGCCGGGCTTCCGCCCGCGTGTACGAACCCGCCGACGGCGACCGAAGCGCGCTGCCGACGCTCGTGTACGCCCACGGGCTGGGGATGGCGAGCGACCAGCAGGCCTACTGGCCGGAGGAGGAGTACGTCGCCCGCGCGCTCGCGCCCGGGGGCTACCGGGTCGTCCTCCCCGAAGCACCGTGGCACGGCCGTCGGGAGACCGCCGGCTCCTACAGCGGCGAGCCGTTCCTCGCCCGGGCACCCGTCGCCACCTTCGAGCTCTTCGAGGCGTGGGCGCTGGAGACGGGTGTTCTCACCGACTGGGCGCGCTCGACGGGCGCGCCGGCGGTCGGCGTGGGCGGGATCAGCCTCGGCGGCATCACCGCGCTCCACGTGGCGGGTCACTGCGGGACGTGGCCGGCGTCGATGCGCCCGGACCTCGTCTTCCCCGCGGCGATGACGGGGGCGGTCGACGAACTGCTCGTCGAGGGCGACCTGTCCGCGCGGATGGGCCTCGCGGACGCGCTCTCCGCCGCGGGGTGGACGGCGGCGCGACTCCGACGGCTCGCCCCGCTGCTGAATCCGCCGGCCGAACCCGACGTCGACCCGGACCGAATCGTCGCGTTCCGCGGGCTCGCTGACGGAGTCGCTCCCGCGGCGTCGGCGCGCGACCTCCTCGATTCGTGGGACGTCCCGGAGGGGAACCGACACGAGTGGTCCGTCGGCCACTTCGGCGTCCTCGTGCGGCTCGCGAGGGACGCGACGTTCAGGAACGTGGTCCGCGACCGCCTCGACGCCGCCGCGTCCTCGTCGACCGAAATCGTCTCGGACGCGGCGTAGCGGGCGCGGTAGGCGGAGAAGACGATCGGGAGGAGAACGCGCCGTCGGCCGACGGCGCGGGCGCTACTCGTCCAGAAAGTCCGGGTCGACCCGCTTTTCGCCGCGCTCGGCTTCGAGGTGGGCGCGGAACTCCTCGATCGCCACGTCCCCCCGCTCGCGCTCCTCGCGGTCGCGGACGGAGACGGTGCCGGCCTCCTCCTCGTCCCCGCCGACGATGAGCATGTACGGGACGCGGTCCTCGTGGGCCTGCTGGATCTTCCTGCCGACCGTCCACGAACGGTCCTCGATCCCGACGCGAAAGTCGCCGAGGCGCGATTTGACCCGCTCCGCGTACCCGATGTTGTCGTCGCTGACGGGGAGGATGCGCACCTGCTCCGGCGCGAGCCACAGCGGGAACTTGCCGTTGAAGTGCTCTATCATGACGCCCATGAACCGCTCGAACGAGCCGAGCAGCGCGCGGTGGACCATGACCGGGCGGTGCTCCTCGTTGTCCTCGCCGACGTACGTCAGATCGAGCCGCTCGGGGATGTTGAAGTCGAGCTGGACCGTGCCGATGGTCCACTCGCGGCCGATCGCGTCGATGGCGTCGACGGCCACCTTCGGGCCGTAGAACGCCGCCTCCCCGTCTTCGACGTCGTACTCCAGCCCTTCGGCGTCGAGGGCGTCCTTCAGCGACCGCGTCGCCTGCGCCCAGATTTCGTCGCTGCCGACCGCGTTCTCGCCCTTCGTCTCGAGCTTGTACTCGATGTCGAGGTCGAAGTTGCGGTAGATCTCCCGGATGCTCCGCAGCGTGTCCACGACCTCCTCTTGGATCTGGTCGGGCCGGATGAACGCGTGACCGTCGTCCTGCGTGAACCCGCGCACGCGGAGCAGGCCGGACAGCTCGCCGGACTGCTCGTTTCGGTAGACGGTGCCGAACTCCGAAAAGCGGATCGGCAGGTCGCGGTAGGAGTGCTGCTCGTGGGCGTAGATGTACGCGTGGTTCGCGCAGTTCATCGGCTTCAGGCCGTACTCGGTGTCGTCCTGCTCCCAGTTGAACATCTCGCCCTCGGCGGTGAAGTTGTCGTAGTGACCCGTCGGCTTCCACAGCGCCGCCTTGTTGAGCTCCGGCGTCCAGACTTCCTCGTAGCCGAGGTCGTCGTTCTTCTCGCGGACGTACTCCTCCAGTTCGCGGCGGATCCGCATCCCGTTCGGGTGGAAGTGGACGCAGCCCGGCGAGTGCTCCGGCACGGAAAAGAGGTCGAGTTCGCGGCCGAGCTTTCGGTGGTCGCGCTCCTTCGCCTCCTCGCGCCGCTTCAGGTACGCCTCGAGCTCTTCCTCGGATTCGAACGCGGTGCCGTACACCCGCGTCAGCGTCTCGTTCTCCTCGTCGCCGCGCCAGTACGCCGACGAGATGGAAAGGAGCGTCGCCGCGCCGATCTCGCCCGTCGATCCGACGTGCGGACCCTTACAGAGGTCCTCGAACTCGGCCTGTCGGTAGAACGACACCTCCTCCTCGTCGGCGGCCTCGTTTTCGAGGATGTCCTGCTTGTAGGGGTTGTCCTCGTACGCCTCGAACGCCTCCTCGCGGGTTCGCGTGAAACGCTCGATCTCGTAGTCCGCTTCGATGATCTCCGCCATCTCCGCCTCGATGGCGTCGAGGTCATCGCTGTCGAGGTCGACGCCGGTGACGTCGTAGTAGAACCCCTCGTCCGTCCACGGCCCGATCGTGAGCTTCGCGTCGGGGTACAGCCGCTGGAGCGCCTGCGCGAACACGTGCGCCGCGGAGTGACGAAGCACGTCGAGGTACTCGTCGCTCCCGTCGGTGACGATGACGAGGCTGACGTCGTCGTCGAGTTCCGTCGCCTTGTCGACGAGGTCGCCGTCGACGACGCCCGCGACCGTGTCCGTTCCGAGTCCCGGTCCGATCTCGTAGGCGACGTCCTCGACCGTGGACCCCGCCGGAACGGACAGCTCCGACCCGTCCGGGAGGGTCACAACGATATCGCTCATGTGAGAGCGCAATCGGAGGACGGGGATAAGTGTTGTTGAGACGCGCTAGCGGAGGGTGACGACTCGCACCTCACGGCGTTCGCCGTTCGGTCGTTCCACCCTCGCGGCGTTCGCCGCTCGGTCGTACTCACCCTCGCGGCGTAGGTCGACCCTCCGACTCCGCGGACCAAACCCTTCAAACCGTCGGCAGTGATACACCACTACCATGCGCTTCGACCGCCAAAGCGGCGTCTTCCTGCACGTCACCTCCCTGCCCGGTCCCCACGGGATCGGCGATCTCGGCGAGGGTGCCTCCGCCTTCGTCGACTTCCTCGCCGACGCCGACCAATCGCTCTGGCAGTTCTGCCCGCTCGGACCGACCTCGCCCGCCCACGGCAACTCCCCCTACCAGTCGTACTCGGCGTTCGCCGGCAACCCGCTCCTGGTGAGCCTCGACCGCCTCGTCGAACGCGGGTGGCTCTCCGAGGACGACCTCGAACCGGTGCCCGACTTCGATCCCCACGAGACCGAGTACGAACGCGTCGCGGAGTACAAGCAACCGTTGCTCCGGACGGCCGCGGAGCGGTTCGAGGAGGCGGCGACGGACGAGGAGCGAAGGGCGTTCGACGCCTTCCGCGAGCGGGAGGCCGACTGGCTCGCCGACTACGCCCTCTTCATGGCGCTGAAGGGCGAGTTCGACGGCGCGCTCTGGACGGCGTGGCCGCACGAGGTCAAGACGCGCGACGCCGAGGCGCTCGCCGAGCACCGCGACGGACTTGCCGACGAGATCCGTTACCGGGAGTTCGCCCAGTTCGTCTTCGACGGGCAGTGGCGCGACCTCCGCGCGTACGCCCACGACGCCGGGGTCGGTCTCGTCGGCGACCTGCCGATCTACGTCGCGCTCGACAGCGCGGACGTCTGGGCCAACCCCCGATCCTTCCTCCTCGACGACGAGAGCGATCCCGTCGCCGTCGCGGGCGTGCCGCCCAACCCCGACGACGACGGCCAGCGCTGGGGGAACCCGCTCTACGACTGGGACTTCCTCCGCGAGAACGGCTACGACTGGTGGCTCGCGCGCCTCTCGCGGCTGTTCGACCTCGTGGACGTCACCCGGGTCGACCACTTCAAGGGCTTCGACGAGTACTGGGCCATCCCAGCCGACGCCGACGATCCCGCGGCGGGCGAGTGGCGCGACGCGCCGGGGTACGACTTCTTCGAGACGGTCGAGCGCGACCTCGGCGACCTCCCCTTCGTCGTCGAGGATCTGGGCTTCATCGACCAGTCGCTCGTGGATTTGCGCGAACGCTTCGACTTCCCCGGCATGAAGATCCCCCACTACGCCGACTGGTGCAGCGCGGGCGACCCGAACCAGCCGATGCACTACCCCGAGAACTCGGTCGGCTACTCCGCCACCCACGACACGAACACCACCGTGGGATACTATCGAAGCCTCCCCGACCACCAGCGCGACTGCCTGCACTACAACCTCGGCATCGACGGCGGCGACGACATCCACTGGTCGGTGATCGAGGCGGTGTGGAACTCCAACGCCGTCGTCGCGTTCGCGACGATGCAGGATCTCCTCGGCCTCGACGAGCACGCCCGGTTCAACGCGCCCGGCACCGCGGAGGGCAACTGGCGCTGGCGCTGCACCCGCGAGGGGTTCGACCCCGACGTGGCCGACCACCTCGCGATGCTCACCGACATCCACATCCGCTGATCCGGGAACGGAAGCGACCGTCGACCGACGGCGCCTCTCTCTCTCGTCGGCGGCGTCTGTTCGCTGTACCTGTCCGCCGGTCTCGGCGATCAGCCGGGCCGATCGAACGCGGCTTCGAACGCCGACTCGTCCCCGTACGTGTGTCGAACACGAACCGCCGTCACGGCCGAATCGAGGTCCGTCACGACGAGTCGGTAGCGATTGATCCCGAGCGATTCGTAACAGCCACCGACGGGGGGCGGCTCCTCGCCGTTCGACACGACGACGGTCAGGGTTCCGCCGCGCGACGAGAGCTCGGTCAGGTTCGTGGTCCGGCACGTCGGATCGCCGATCCCGGCGGTCCGCCCGGAGACCGTTAGTTTCGACGCCCCCGTGAAGTCGACCGAAACCGCCTCGTTTTCGTCGTCGGAGGCGGCGTAGCCGTCCGCGTCGGCCGTCAGTTCGGCGTCGACTCCCGCCTCTTCGCACGTGCGGTCCGCGGCCGGCCCGCAGACCGTGAACGTGGACTCGCTCGGCACCTCATCGGTTTTCGGGGTCGCGTTCGCGAGACAGCCGCCGAGGCCCGACGCCGCCCCGAGCGAGACGAACCGACAGTACGTGCGACGTTTCACGCCCACCGGTTCGGCGCGCGGGCACCTCAGGGTTCGGTATACGCAAACGGTCGTTTGTCCCTCGGGGGGTCGCGGCGCTCGTCGGGTGAGAATGCAGGTGATGAACGCTCCCGTGAGCGAACTCGCTCAGCGATGGCTTCTGCGTTCGACGAGGAATCCGCGGATGCGCTGTCGACCACCTTACACGACCGGGGTTACGTCCACTACGTCGACGAGCAGCGCAGGAGTACGTCGATCGTGTACCTGCCTCAGTACTTTCAACGGCAGCGTTATCTCTGAATACAATGAAGTAACCCCAATGGCCTCCGCGAACGGAGATGAGGGTTCTCAGCGAAAGACCGGTACAGGAATGTCGACTGGGCTCGTCCTCGGCGTCGCCATCGGTCTCGCGATGAACGAGTTGGCTATGGGTATCGCTCTCGGCATCGTCCTCGGTGCGGGCATCGAAGCCGGGTGGCCTCGAAGACAGCAGTAGTCGGTGAAGAGTACAGTACCACCAGGCGGATGCCCCACGAACGGTCGTTCGTCCCTCGTTCGAGCGCCGCACGTCCGACTCGTCGCCCGATCGACGTCCCACCCGCTCACTCGGCGTCCGTTCTCGACCGCTCCCCGTCGACCGGCCGACCGCCGAGACCGGCGGACAGGTACAGCGAACAGACGCCGCCGACGAGGACGACCAGCCAGTACGTCGCGACGCGGTACAGCAGCACCGCGGCGGCGACCACGTCGACGGCCGTCCCCGTCAGGAGGACGATCGCGGCGGCCGCGCCGATCTCCGTCCCGCCGAGGCCGCCCGGTGTCGGCAGGAGCGTGGCCAGGCCGGCCGCCGGGACGACGAAGAGCGACAGCGCGAGCGGCGGATGGTGGCCGACGGCGAGAAAGCCGAGGTGCAGCGGCAGGGCGAACAGCAGCCACCCGCACAGCGCGAAGGCCGCGGCCCTGACGACCGTCCGGCGGTCCGCGGTCGCCCGGTCGAACGCCTCGAAGAAGTCCGCCAGCCCGCGGTCGATCGCGTCGGGCGCGAGTCGGCGACCCGCCCGCGGGAGGAGCCGTCCGACGGTCGCGCGACCGACGGCCCCGCCCGCGAGCGCCGACCGGCGGAGCGCCGACCGGCGGTGGCGAAGGCACCCTACCAGCGCGGCGACGACCGCGAGCACGGCCGCGAGGGCGACCGCGACGGTCCCAGTTCCGCCCCCGGCGGCGGGCGCGGCGGTCAGGACGAACCAGCCGAAGCCCGCGACGGCGACGACGAGCGATCCGAGGAAGATGACGAGTTCGCTCGCCGTCACCGCGGCGAACGTCCGGCGGTAGTCGAGTTCGAGATCCTCCGCGAGCACGTACGCGAGGAGCGGCACGCCGCCCGCGTGACCGAGCGGGAGCACCTGCTTCGCGAACGTCCCCGCGAGGTAGCCCACCCGAACGCGGTCCGTCGGAACGGATTCGACGGTCCCGAGGAACGTCGCCGTGACGCTGCTCCACGCCAACTGCGCCAGCAGGCTGGCGAGGAACGCCGCCGCGAGCAGCCGCGGGTCGGCCGCGACCACCTCGGCGGCGATCGCGCTCCAGTCGACGTCGGCGACGACCACGACCGCGAGGAGCGACGCGACGACGCCGAGGCCGAACGCGATCCGCCTTCGGCCGTTCGGCTTGGGTTCGACCGCGTAGCTCGCTTCCATGTTCCCCCAAAATCGATCAGAACCCATTACTGTTGGGATGAGTGAGAGATTCGCTAGCGTCATCGTGACGGGCGTCACCGGATAGCAAGGATCAAACCCGTCGCCGCCGTCGCGGACGACGATGCACGTCGACGCAGACCGCCTTCGGGCGGACATCGAGGCCAACGCGGCGTTCGGGGCGATCGAGACGGACGAGGGGCGCGGTCGAACCGTCCTTGCCGGGACCGACGCGAGTCGACGGGCGCGCGAGTACTTCGTCGAGCGGCTCCGCGACGCCGGACTCTCGGTGACCGTCGACGCCGTCGGCAACGTGTCGGGGACGTGGCTCCCCGAGAGCGCGGATCCGGACGCCGCGCCGGTCGCCGCCGGGAGTCACCTCGACTCGGTTCCCGAGGGCGGCATCTTCGACGGGCCGCTCGGCGTCTACGCCGCGCTGGAGAGCGTCCGGGCGGCGCAGGACGCCGGGCTCGACCCCGACCGTCCGATCTCGGTCGTGTGCTTCTCCGAGGAGGAGGGTCAGCGGTTCTCGAACGGACTGCTCGGCTCGTCGGTCGCGGTCGGCGAGCGGACGGTCGAGGAGGCGCTCGAGCTCGAAGACGACGCGGGCGTCGCCCTCGACGCTGCCCTCGACGAGATCGGTTTCCGGGGCGAAGGCCGCCTCGACGCGGCCGGGTGGGACGCCTGGTTCGAACTCCACGTCGAACAGGACACGCGGCTGGAGCGCGTGGGAGCGACCGAGGGAGCGTCGGCCGCCGAGGCGTCGTCCGACGAGACGACGTCCCCCGTGGGCGTCGTGACGACCATCACCGGCATCACCCACTGCGAGGTGACTGTCCGCGGCGAGGCGAACCACGCCGGCGCGACGCCGATGGACGATCGGACCGACGCCCTCGCCGCCGCGAGCGAGTTCGTCCTCGACGTGGAGGCGGCGGCGAACGACGTCGTCGCGGCGTCGAGCGAGACGGCGGTGGCGACCGTCGGCTCCCTCACCGTCCGGCCGAACGCGACGAACGTCGTCCCCGGGACCGTCGAGATGGGCGTGGACGTTCGGGACGTCTCCGCCGAGTCGATGGAGACGATCGTCGAGGCGGCCCGCGCGAGCCTCGCGCTGCTCGAACGCGGGCGCGGCGTCGAAACCGAGTTCTCGCGACCGTTCGACCTCGAACCGACGCCGATGAGCGACCGCCTTCGCCGGATCGCACACCGCGCGGGCGAGGGGGCGGGCGTCGACACCGTGGACCTCCACTCGGGGGCCGCACACGACACGATGCACGTCGCCGGCGCGACCGACGCCGCCCTGCTCTTCGCGCCCTCCCGCGACGGCGTCTCGCACAACCCCCGCGAGTGGACCGACTGGAGCGACTGCGCGGCCGCCGCGCGGGTGCTCGCCGGGTCGATCGCCGACGCGGCGGGGGCGCTGCCGTAGCCGACGCGGTCTCGGGTCGACTCGTCGTCGCCGCTCGAATCGGAGCCTCGCTCCGGGTGGCTTCAGAACGACAGATCGTCTGCGTAGTGCGGATTCCCCGCCCGATCGTCGTAGAACTTCCGGCCGACGTACGCGTCGGTCACGTGACAGAGGAGGACTTCGTACACGTCCTTCGCCGAGTAGAACCGCGACACCGAACAGCGGTCGACGACCTCGCCGATCGTCTCTTCGTCCCCGTTCGGCGACGCTATCGTCCGATCTCCCAGCTCCTCCGTCAGCCGTTCTGCGACGATGGGGAAGTCGAACGCTCGATCCACCGTCCGGTACGTTTCGCTGAGACGCATCGCCGCGCTCTTTTCGGACGCCCCAAAAAGCGACTCTGACCGAAACGTCGAAACGACGGGGCGCCGGCGAGGTCCGCCCTTAAAAAGCAAGGAGAGTGCCCGTGCCTCGAGGCGTCCTCGGAACGCTTCGCGTTCCGATGTGCGAACGAGACGCGACGCGTCTCGTCAACGCGGTATGGATCCGACAACCAAGAGACGGGCGTTCGCCGTCACGGCGGCCGCGACGGAATCGAAAGCCGAAAAGTCGTCCGACCCGTCGGATTCGCCGATGGAAACCGGCGCGATTCCCCTCGCCGATCTCGACGGCCCGTTCGACCTCCAGGCGACCCTCGAAAGCGGTCAGTCGTACCTCTGGGATCGCCCCGACGGTCGGATGTACGAGTCGACGGACGCCCGCGGCGGCGACGCCTGGTACGAGACGGTCGTTCCGTCGATCGAGGGCGTGACGGAGCGCCGCGAGGTCGTTCGCGTCCGCCAGACCGACGGCGCGCTGGAGTGGGAGTCGACGACCGACGCCGTCCCGATCCTCGCGCACCTGCTCCGGCTCGACGACGACCTCGACGCGATCCGCGCCGCGACGCCCGACGATCCGCTCCTCCGGCGAGCCTTCGAGGCGTACCGCGGGATGCGGCTCGTCCGCGACCCCGCCTTCACGTGTCTCGTCTCTTTCATCTGCTCCGCGCAGATGCGCGTCTCGCGCATCCACGGGATGCAGCGGGCGCTCTCACGGACCTACGGGGACACCGTGGTCGCGGGCGGCCGCGAGTTCCGCGCGTTCCCGTCGCCGGAGCGACTCGCCGCCCGAACGGAAGCCGAGCTCCGCGACCTCAACCTCGGCTACCGCGCGCCGTACGTCCGACGGACCGCGGAGATGGTCGCGGAAGAAGAGGCCGACCCGACGGCCGCCGCCGAACTGCCGTACGAGGACGCGCGCGAGTACCTCACCCGGTTCGTCGGCGTGGGTGACAAGGTGGCCGACTGCGTCCTCCTGTTCTCGCTCGGCTTCCTGGAGGCGGTGCCGCTCGACACGTGGATCAAGAGCGCCATCGCCGACAACTACCCCGACTGCGAGCGGGGAAACTACGCGGCCACCTCTCGGGCCATCCGCGAACGTTTCGGGGGCCGCTACGCCGGCTACGCGCAAACGTACGTGTTCTACTATCTCCGGGGCGGCGGCGCTTGAGACGGGTTTTTTCTTATCGAAGGGCAATTTTATTATCCCGCTCCCCGGGGTATTCAGGCGAAGGTTCATACAGCCGCGTGGACAACTAGCGCCCACAATGGATTGTAGAGTCGTCGTGGAAGCGGCGGTCCCCGTGTACGACGTGGAGACGCCGGACGAGGCGATTCGAATCGCCATCTCGAAGACGGGTGAGATGCTTAATCCGAAGCTCAATTACGTCGAGATAAATATGGGCTCCCGCGAGTCTCCGTCCGGCGACGAGCTTCCGCCGGCGTTCATCGCGGCCGACGAGGCGCTCGTCGCGCTGGAACTCGAAATGACCGTGTTCAACGTCGAACGCGAGGAGCACGCGAGCCGGATCGCCCGCAAGGAGATCGGCCAGCGACTCGCGAACATTCCGCTGAAAATCCTCTCCGTGGAGGAGCTCGAAGAGGACGGGGACGACGACGCCGAGGAGACGGATTCGGAGACCGAGGCGGACGCGGACGCCGACGAGAGCGCCGCGGAGGCCGCCGACGGCGACGATGAAGACGACCTCCTCCCCGAGTTCGAGGAGATGGTCGAGGAAGAGTCCGGCGGATAGCCGCCGCTACTGGCTGTGAGTTCCGGTAGGGGACGAGGACTTCGATTCAGTCGGCCTGTGGAGCGAGCGCTTCCGACTCGGCTTCTCCCATCGACGACGTAATCCCGCGCGCCAGCTCAAAAACGGCCGCCTTGTGGTCGGTCTTTGACTTGTGAATAGATGTCGGTCGTACGCCCAGCGTCTCGTACTCCGACATTTCGAACTCGCGTCCTTCCCATTTTTCGCACTGGTTCTGTACCTCTGCAAGCAGGCCGTGAAGGTGAATGAGCTCCTGCTTCTTCATGAGCAACCCATGCTTGCAACTGGAGGGTTATATTATTATCTTGAGCACCGTTAGCACACTCCTGCCCGCTCGGTGGCATCTGACGGCGGATTTCGCCCCCTCACGGCGGTGCGGTGTGAACGTTTTAGTTTCTTCTTACCCTGATAGTAAACGTCGGTTACTCCATTGTTCACGTCAGTTTCGTCGGTGAACTCACGGTCGAGCCGACGAGTCAGCGGACCACACTCGCCGCCGTCGACCATCGGCAGCGCGGCGCGGTATCCCGCCGCGCGTGATCGATCCGTCAAACCAAAGATGCCTCCGTGCGCCGGTCGGAGCGCGGACTCCCGAAGGCGCATCTCGCGAACGGGAAAACTCTCGTCCTCGCGTGCGGACCCGGGCGCGCACGCCGGGTTCCGGCCGGTGAACGCTACTGAAACTGTTTTACGATTTCGAGGTCGCGCTCGGTCCGCATGAACTCGGTCAGCCGGCGCGTGGCGTGGCAGTTCGGGCAATCGAAGTTGCGTCGCGTCGCCGGCAGATCGCTCGGGTTCGCTTCCCACTCCTTTCCGCACTCGGGGCACAACAGGCGGACGAACGCTTCGACCATGGTCACGACTGTCGCCTGCTACCTCAATAAAAGTTGTTGCGGGTTTCGTCCGTCTCGGGGCCGAACGCCGGTCGAACTCACGCGAACAGTCCGAGTTCCTCGGCTTCGAGGAGCTCCTTGTACCGGTTTCGGATGGTGACTTCGCTGATGTTCGCGACGTCGCTCACCTCGCTCTGGGTCACCTTCTCGTTGGTGAGCAGCGCCGCCGCGTAGACGGCGGCCGCCGCGAGCCCCACCGGACTCTTTCCGCTGTGGATCCCCGCCTCCTTCGCGGTTCGGAGGAGCTGTCGGGCGCGGCGTTCGGTCTCGTCGGAGAGGTCGAGGTCCGACGCGAACCGCGGGACGTACTGCTCGGGGTCCGCGGGCTGGATCTCGAGCTTCAGCTCGCGCACCACGTAGCGGTACGTCCGCGTCAGCTCCATCTTGTCGACGCGAGAGACGCTGGCGATTTCGTCGAGGCTGCGGGGCGTGCCGGCCTGTCGCGCGGCGGCGTACAGCGCGCTGGTGGCGACACCCTCGATCGAGCGTCCCGGGAGCAGATCCTCGCTCAGCGCGCGGCGGTAGATGACGCTGGCGGTCTCGCGGACGTTCTCGGGCAGCCCGAGCGCGCTCGCCATCCGGTCGATCTCCCCCAGCGCCTGCTTCAAGTTCCGCTCCTTCGAGTCGCGCGTGCGGAACCGCTCGTTCCACGTCCGAAGCCGCTGCATCTGCCGTCGCTGGCGGGCCGAGAGCGCCTTTCCGTAGGCGTCCTTGTCCTGCCAGCCGATGTTGGTCGACAGGCCCTTGTCGTGCATCATCTGCGTCGTCGGCGCGCCGACCCGCGACTTCGAGTTCCGCTCTTCGCCGTTGAAGGCGCGCCACTCGGGGCCGCGGTCGACCGAATCCTCCTCGACGACGAGCCCGCAGTCGGTGCAGACGGTTTCGCCGTGCTCCGTGTCGGTCACGAGCCGACCACCGCACTCCGGACACGTGCGGACCGACTCGGAGACCTCCCGCTCCGTGGTCTCTCGCTGCTGTTCACCGTTTTCCGTGTACGTGCGGATTGTCGTATCGCTCATGATCGTGTGGGGGACCCCGCTCTCACCGGTTCGAAGAGACGAAAGAAAACCCGGCGGGCGCGTCCTTACGAGTAGTAAAGGGCCGAAAAGTATATAAATGTTTCGCGGCTGTGCGAGACGAAAATCGACCGACTGGGCCGTCTTCGCCGCGGCGTCGTCCCGTTCTTCCGATGCGCCCTCGATACCCTCACGGTTCTTAACGGTTTCGTCGATTTGGCGGCGTTCCGTACCGTCGTCACCCGCGTCCGAACGCGCGTCAGAGCCACCCCTCGTTTCTGAAGTACGTCAACAGGATCACGGCCACGGCGGCCATCCCGATCATCACCGCCGGGTACCCGAACGTCCAGCGCAGCTCCGGCATGTTGTACGCGCCCTCGCCGAAGTTCATCCCGTACACGCCGACGACGAACGACAGCGGTAAAATGATCGTCGCGACGACTGTCAGCCGCTTCATCACCTCGTTCGTCGACTGCGACAGTGTGTTGAGGTAGATGTCCCGCGCGCCGCTCGCGAGGTCGCGGTACGTCTCCGTGAGGTCGACGAGCTGGACGAGGTGGTCGCCGACGTCGCGGTAGTACTTCTCCGTCGGCTCGCGGATCTCGTCGGGATCGCCCCGCGCGAGCGGGACGATCGCCTCGCGGGTCGGCCACAGGAGCTTTCGGACGGACAGCAGGTCGCGCCGGACGGCGTTGAGCGACCGGAGCACGTCCGGATCCGGCCCGTCGAGGATACCGTCCTCGACCTCCTCGATCGTCCGCTCGATCTCGTCGAGCAGGTCGAAGTAGCCGTCGACGATCCCGTCGAGGATCCGGTACGCGGCGAAGTCCGGACCGGACCGCAACAGGCGCTCGTCGCCCCGTCCGACGGCGTCCCAGGTTCGCTCGACCGGCTCGGGGGCGTGGGTCGACATCGTCACCAGCCAGTCCGAGCCGACGAACAGCCCAACCGGTCGCGTCAAAATTTCGTCCCGGAACGCCGTTTCGCCGCCGCGGAGCGTCGCGGTCTTCGCCAGCACGAACAGGTGCGCGGGGTAATCCTCCGACTTCGGTCGGACGCCCCGCCGGACGTCCTCGACCGACAGCGGGTGGATGCCGAAGACGTCGGCGACCGCCGCCAGTTCGTCGGCGTCCGCGTTCGACGCCCGGACCCACGTCGTTCCCGTCGCGGCCCTCGCGCGCTCGATATCCGCGTACGCCGTGGCTCCGTCGGCGTCGTAGACGACGGCGGAGATCACGATCGCTCCTCCCCGCCGTAGCCGACCGCGAGCAGCGTGACCCCGATCATCACGCCCGTGACGGAGAACGCCCGTCCGGGGTACGGCGCGACGAGGCCCACCGCGTAGCCGACGAGTCCCGCTCCGGTGAGGACGACGCCGGCCGTCAGCGCGCGATCCATATCTCCGGGCTTGCGCGCGCGGGTGAAAAGCGTTGCCGGGCCTCAGGCCGGGTGCTCGATCGCCTCCATCATCGAGACGACGTTCTCCTCCTCGTCCGCGTCCCGCGGGTAGACGCCGAGCGGGACGACGAAGTCGTCGTCCCGCGCCTTCGCGACGTGGACGAACACGTCCACCTCCTGCCCCTCGAAGGTCGCCGTCGCCTCGTACTTGCTCACCGTCTCGTCGCTCCCCAGCACCGTCGCGGACCGTTCGTCCACCTTCTCCGGATCGCTGAGCCCCTCGTAGTTGCTGGTGAGCATCTCGACGAGCTCGTCGTGGTCGTAGTCGCCGATCGGGTTGAACGTCTTCCCCGCCACCTCGACCGCCGGACTGGAGATGACCGCGAACACGCCGAGCTTCGCCTCGCCGACGACCGGGATGCGCATCGTCTTCTCGTAGGTCGCGATCTCGTTCGTCGCCTCCACCGTCCGCGTCTGCCCGGCCGCCGAGAACTCGCGCTCCACCGTCTGCGACTCCTCTTCCTCCAGTTCGTACCCGGCGTCCGACGCGGTCTCCTCGTCGGTCCTCGCCGGCTCCGCTTCGAACGTGAGCGCCTCCTCCCCGGTGACGAAGTCGAGACACCCGCCTCCCAGCGTCAGCGCCGCGAGCGCGCCCGTCGCCACACGTCTGCGTGTGTACATGTTCTCGCCTTTCAGACTCTCACGCCATAAGTTATGTGGCTCTCCCGTCCGGTATTCGGAGGTTCGAACGTCGTCGAAGTGTCTCCAAATGTTGACATCATCGGGACGTTTCCGAGACGCTGGGTGTCACGGTTAGTTGATGACCCTCGGCGACGTACGGTCTCTCACCCGCGGCGTTGACACGGCTGCCACGTGCCTCTGACAGTCACCGTGCCCGTGCCGCGGGGTTTTCAACGACCTCGCCACACCGGCTCGCGGTCCTCCAGAAACGCGTCGATTCCCTCGTCCTTATCTTCGGTAGCGAAGAGGCCGACGAACAGCTCGCGCTCGTAGTCGAGGCCGGCCTCCAGGTCCAGCCGCGAGGCGGCCCGAACGGCTTCCTTCGCCCGCCGGAGCGCCACGGGGCTCTTGTCGGCCATCTTCTGCGCGAGGTCGTTCACGCGATCGTCCAGCGCGTCGGCCGGCACCGCCGCCTCGACGAGGCCGATCTCGGCCGCCTCCGTCGCGTCGATCAGCTCGCCGGAGAGGACGAGCCGCATCGCCTGTCCGGGACCGACGAGCCGCACCAGCCGCTGCGTTCCGCCGCCGCCGGGAACGAGCCCGAGGTTGATCTCGGGCTGGCCGAGCTTCGCGTCGTCGCGGGCGAACCGCACGTCGCACGCCTGCGCGAGTTCGCAGCCGCCGCCGAGCGCGTGGCCGTTGATCCGCGCGATCACCGGCTTCGGACAGTCGGCGACCGTCTCGTACACGCGCGGTCGCTCGCTCGCCTCGCGCTGCTCGACGAGGCTCCGATCTCTGAGTTCCGTCACGTCCGCGCCCGCGACGAACGCTCGCGCCTCCTCCGACCCGGTGAGGACGACGACCCGAACCGCGTCGTCGTCGGCGACGGCCGCGAAGACGGCCTTCAGCTCCCGCCGAACCGCCGCGTTCATCGCGTTGCGCGCGTCCGGTCGGTCGATCGCGACGGTCGCTACCCCCTCGCCGCGCGCGCCGACCTCGGCCTCGACGTGTTCGCAGTCCGCGGCGACGGCGACGACGCTCGCTTCCTTTCCGCCGTCCGCTCTCTCACCGCCGTCACGCATCGTCCACCCCGCTCACGCCCGCGATCTCGCCGTCCTCCCAGACGTAGAACCCCTCGCCGGTCTTCTTGCCCAGCTTCCCGGCGCGTACCTTGTTCCGGAGGATCGTCGGCGGGCGGAACCGCTCGCCGAGTTCCTCGCGCAGGTGTTCGAGGATGCCGAGGCGCACGTCCAGCCCGACCACGTCGCCGAGTTCGATCGGTCCCACCGGGTGGTTGTACCCGAGTTCCATCGCGGCGTCGACGTCCCGCGGCTCCGCGACGCCCTCCTCGACCATCCGCATCGCCTCGACGCCGAGCGCGACGCCGAGCCGCGAGCTGGCGAACCCGGGCGCGTCGTTCACGACGACGGCGGTCTTTCCGATCCCGTCGACGAACGCCTCGGCGAACGCCCGCGTCTCCGCCGACGTCTGCTCCGCGAGGACGACCTCGACCAGCGCCATGATGTGCACCGGGTTGAAAAAGTGCAGTCCGATCGCCCGCGTCGGGTCCGACAGCGCGCTCGCGATGCCCGTCACCGGGAGCGAAGACGTGTTCGTCGCGATCGCGGCGTCGGCGGGCGCGACCTCCTCGACCTCGCCGAGCACCGTCCGCTTCAGTTCCTCGTCCTCCGGGACGGCCTCCACCACGAGATCCGCGTCGGACGCGGCCGCCGCGAGGTCCGTCGTTCCGACGATCCGGTCCAGCGCCTCCCGGGCCGCCTCGGCGGTGACCTTCCCGCGCTCGACCCCGCCGTCGAGGTTCGATTCGATCGCCTCGATCCCCTCGTCGACGATCCCCTCGTCGACGTCCCGGAGCGCCACCTCGTGGCCGGCCATCGCGCTCACCTGGGCGATGCCGTGGCCCATCGTCCCCGCGCCGAGTACACAGACGTTCATGAAGGATTCCGTGACCGGCGGGCGATTAAATCATTCCCTCCCGGCGTTCGCCTCGCTGTTCGGCCCGTAGAGTTACAGTCTCGTGCGGCGGACTTTCCGTCGAACATGTCAGACAAGACGATCACCGAGGAGAAGCTCGCGCGCGAGGAGGCCGCGGAGCGTCTCGAACGATTGGCGGCGGCGCTCCGCGACGGCGACGACGGCTGCGACGTTCGGGTCGGGAACAAGACCGTCAGGCTCCACCCGCCGAAGAGGGTGAACGTGGAGGTCGGCGTCCGCGAGCGCTCGTCGATCCTCCGCGGGAGCCGCGAATCCGTCACCGTCACGATCGACTGGAAGCCGAAGTAGGCGCGCGTCGGATCCGCCGTCCCGCGACCGTCGTCTCAGCGGACGGGTCGCGCCTTTCGCCCGTACCGCGTCACGCCCTCCTGCGTGTAGATCCGCCTGACCACCGCCTCGACGGCGTCGCCGGCTCCCACGCGCTCGGGGTCGGCGTCCGTCACCTGCATCGGCACGCTCGCGCGCCCCTCTTCTTCCTCCCTCTCCGCGTCGAACGCGACGATCGCCGTCGCGAACTCGCCGCCGCGCGCGCCCTGCCGTGCGAACTCCGGCGGCGCGCCCCCCGGGGAGACGGTCGTGACGGTCTCGACCGCTCCGCGCCGGGAGAGTTCGACGCGCTCGAATCCCGAGAGCGCGCCGCAGCTCGGGCACGCGCCCTCGGCGGGGAACGCGAGCGCCTCGCACGCCGGACAGCGACCGGCGACGAGGCGGTACCGCGCCTCGCGGCTCCGCCGCCACGACGGCACCGACACCATCGCGCCGCCGCCGGCCGGCGGGTCGCCGACGATCTCGCCACGCAGGCGGAGGTAGTCGGCGTAGCTCACCGACTCGCCGCCGCCGAGCGCGAGGTCGACCGGGGGCGCGTCGCCCGAAAAGAGGAGTGCGTCGGCGCCCGCGCCGTCGCCGTAGCCGACGACGAGCGTTCGCGTCGCGCCGCCGGCGAGCGCGCGGGCGAGGGAGAGGAGCGGCCCGGCCGCCCCGGCGTCGCCGAGGTCGTGGACGGCCGCGGCGCGACGAACCGCCTCCGGGTCGATATCGAGCGCCTTCGCGGCGCGGTACGGGAGTCTGCCGTCGGGTGCGCCCAGCGCGACCGCCCCCGCGGTCGCGTCCTCCAGCCCTTCGACCGCGCCGCGTACGGCTTCGGTGTACGCCTCGCGGTCGTACGCGGTGACGCCGAGGCCTTCGACGGACTCGCTCCCCGCCCGTCGGAAGCGCGTCCCCGGGTAGTCGACGCCGTACTCGGCGCGGTCTTCGAGTGTCGTCGGCCCGTCGTCGGTCAGGACGAACGCCGCCGCGCCCGCGCCCGCGGCGTGTCCTTCGGGGCTGTCCGGTTCGCCGCGGGGACAGTCGGCGGCGACAACGAGCGCCGGGAATCGACCCGCGTCGACGGCGGCGGCGAACGCCTCCGTCCCCGCCCGCGCGCTCCCGGTCAGGTACCGCCGGACCGCGGTCGCGGGAACCCCGAGGAACTCGCCGAGCCGCGGGGTGAGATCCGTCGCCGCCACCGGCGGCGTCGAGGTCCCGAACGCGAGCGCCTCGATCTCGCCCGCCGCGACCCCGGCGGCGTCGAGCGCGCGCTCCGCCGCCTCCGTCGCCATCGTCAGGGCGTCCTCGTCCGCCGCCGGGACGGCCGACGAGCGGATCCCGGCCGCATCGAACCGTCCCCACGCCTCCCGGACGGTTTCGGCGTCGACGCGGTACCTCGGGGCGTACGCCGCGACCCCGGCGACGCCGACGCGCCCGTCCGCCCGCGGCGCCGGCGGGCGCGGCTCCGCCCTCGTGCGCTCGCCCCTCATGCGCTCGTCCCTCCGTCGGCGGCGGCCGGCGGATCGGCGTCTTCCGTCTCGAACACGTGGACCACCGCCGCGCCGCCGCTGCCGCCGACGTTGTGCGTCAGGCCGCGCTGGGGGGCGGAGAGTTGGCGATCGCCCGCGTCGCCGGTGAGCTGTTCGAACGCCTCGACCGCCTGTCCGGCCCCGGTCGCGCCGATGGGGTGGCCTTTCGATTTCAGCCCGCCGGAGGTGTTGACGGGGAGCCGCCCGTCGATCTCCGTCGCGCCCGAGTCGATCATGCCGACGGCCCCGCCGCGTTCGCAGAGCCCGAGGTCCTCGTAGGCGAGCAGTTCCGCGATGGCGAAGCAGTCGTGGACCTCCGCGAAGTCCAGATCCGTCGGGTCGACGCCGGCCATCCGGTAGGCGGCCGTCGCCGCCCGTCTCGACGCCGGAATCGACGTGTACGTGTCGCGCTGGAACAGCCCGACCCGGTCGGTCGACGCGCCGACGCCCGCGACCCGGACGCGCCGATCGAACGACGCCGCGGCCTCCTCGCTCGCGACGAGCACCGCGGCCGCCCCGTCCGTGGTCGGACAGCAGTGGTACAGCGTGAGCGGGTCGGCGACGACGGGGGCCGATTCGGCGTCCTCCAGCGTGCAGGGGAAGCCGAGGTGGGCGTGTGGGTTCTTCGCACCGTTCGCGTGGTTCTTCACGGCGACCCGCGAGAGCGACTCCCGCGCCGCGCCGTGCTCGCGGAGGTACGCGTCCGCCATCTGCGCGTACACCCCCGAGAACGTCGTGCCGGCCATGCGCTCCCACTCGGTCTCGCCGCTGACGCCGAGCCAGTACCTCGTCGCCTCGCTCGACGCGTCGGTCATCACCTCGAACCCGCCCGCGAGGACGAGGTCGGCCATCCCGCTTTTCACCGCCATCACGGCGGATCGGATCGCGTAGCCGCTCGCCGCGCAGGCGTTCTCGACACGGGTACAGGGGACGCCTCGGAGGCCGACGTGCTCCGTAACCGCCGGTCCGGGGAGTCCCAGTTGCCGCCCTCCGACCCCCAGCGTTCCGACGTACGCCTCGTCCACGTCGCCCGGTTCGAGGCCGCCGGCGCTCTCCGCTGCGTCCTCGTACGCCGCCCGGAACAGCGATCGGTAGCTCTCGTTGGGAAACGACCCGTAGTCCGACTGGCCCGCTCCCACGAGATACGCGTCAGCCATGCCCGAACCATACGGGTCGATCGTGATATACCCCGCGGTGGCGGCGCTCGTCGCCCGCGCCGCCGCGACGCACCGAGGGACCGCAGGGTAACGGTTTTGTGGACTCTCGCCGAGGGTCGTTCATGGTTTACGATGAGGGAGAGTCGATCCCCCGACCCGAACTCCGCGAACTGCAAGGAGAGCGGCTCAGAGAGACCGTCGAGCACGCTTACGAGAACGTCCCGCACTACCGCGCCGCGCTCGACGAGGCGGGCGTGTCGCCCGACGACGTCCGGGGAATCGACGACGTGACGAAGCTCCCCTTCACGACGAAGGACGACTTCCGCGACACATACCCCGACGGCCTCGTCGCGGTCGACCAGTCCGAACTCCGGCGGATCCACGCCTCGTCGGGGACGACGGGAAAGCCGAAGATCGTCGCGTACACGGAGCGCGACCTCGGCGTCTGGTCGGAGGCGATGGCCCGCTCGCTCGTCGCCGCCGGCGTCGAGTCGGGCGATCTCGTCCAGAACGCCTACGGGTACGGCCTCTTCACGGGCGGGCTCGGCGTCCACATGGGCTGCGAGGAACTCGGGGCGAACGTCATCCCCATCGGCGGCGGGCAGACCGGCCGGCAGATCGAACTGCTCTCCGACCTCGGGGCCGACGTGCTGACCTGCACGCCCTCCTACGCGCTCTACCTCGCCGAGGCGGCCGAGGAGCGTGGCGTCGACCCGCGAGCGTGGAACCTCTCGACGGTCATCGTCGGGGCGGAGCCGTGCACGCCGCCGATGCGCCGGGAGATCGAGAAGGCGCTCGACGTGACCGCGCTCGACATCTACGGCCTCTCGGAGATCGTCGGACCGGGCGTCGCCATGGAGGGCGTCGAGAAGGGGGGCCTGTACGTCTGGGAGGACCACTTCTACCCGGAAGTGATCGACCCGGACACCGGCGAGCCGCTGCCCGAGGGCGAGGAGGGGGAACTCGTGTTCACGACCCTGACGAAGGAGGCGGTGCCGGTGCTGCGGTACCGAACCGGCGATCTGACGACGCTCACCCGCGAGCCGTCGGCGTCGGGGCGGACGGTGGCACGGATGGGCCACGTCACCGGGCGGAGCGACGACCTCCTCATCGTCCGCGGGGTGAACCTCTACCCGAGCGAGATCGAATCCGTCGTCGTGGAGTTCGAGGAAGTCGCCCCGCACTACCGGATCGACCTGCGCCGCGACGGACAACTCGACGCGATCGACATCACGGTCGAGCGGGACGACCACTTCGACGGGGACGTCGACGACCTCCGGGAGCGACTCTACGACCGGCTGAAGACCGTCCTCGGGTTCACGCCCGACTCGCTCGCCGTCGTCGATCCCGGCGGCATCGAGCGACAGGAGACCGGGAAGGTAAAGCGCGTGTTCGACCACCGGACGGGTGCCTAACCCTCGCCGTTTCGTTCCGCCCTCGGGTCCTCGATCTCGCCGCGTTCGACGGCGTCGCGGCGCTCGTTCTCCGCCCCGATCAGTCGCCCGCTGCGGAGGTAGTACGCGGGCGCGACGAACGGCAGCACGAGCGCCGCGAGGATCCACAGGTACCGGGTGCGACCCCACCGCAACCCCTGCCTGCGGAGCGAGGCGACGTCGGCGTAGACGAGGAGGGCGAAGAAGCCGTGGCTGCCGACGAGCACGCCGAGCACCGCCCCGATCCCGAGGGAGGACACGAGGAGGAGGATGACGCCGCCGATCACCCAGACGATCGGCAGGATCGACCGGTACCGTCCCTTCACGCGGGGTCGGCGCTTCGTCCGGTGGACCTCTGTGCCGCGTCGGTAGCCGTCCATGCCCGACGTAGGCCGCCGCCGGGTGAAAAGCGGTTCGTCCCGCGGAGGCGATTTCCCTCGCGTCCCCGCTCTTTCGTCGTTCGCCACTCCGTTCTTTCGTCGCTCGCGTCCCCGTTCTCTCGTCGCGTCCGGACGGTGCGACGGTCCCGATTGTCTCCTCGACGCCTGAATATCAAACCCACAGGTATATATGCCTAAACGCCGGAGTAAGTAACGGAGTTATTGCGAATGGCAAAAGGTACTGTCGCTTTCTTCAACGACACTGGCGGTTACGGATTCATCGACACTGAGGACGCGGACGAGGACGTGTTCTTCCACATGGAGGACGTCGGCGGCCCGGACCTCGAAGAGGGTCAGGAGGTCGAGTTCGACATCGAACAGGCCGACAAGGGCCCGCGCGCGAAGAACCTTCAGCGGCTGTAACGACACGAAAGACGGTTTTCAGTATTTTACCGGCCGACCAGCGGCAGTGCCGCCTCGACCGCGCGACGCCGCTCAGCCGAGCGGCTTGACGTCGACCTCGTGCGGCCCGTCCGGCGTTTCGAGCGCGACCGACCGGACGAGGTGTTCGCGCACCGCCGCCCGCCACCGTTCGACGGCCTCGACGTGCCGCGCGCGGTGTTCCTCCGGGGAGTAGTCCATTCTCGCCCCGAGCTCGTCCACCGTCTCGTCGACCTCCGGGTACGGCGGCGCGTCCGCGTCGACGAGGCGGCGCGGGTCGACGTGGATCGGCCGCTCGTCGCCCTCGTACGCTCCCTCGCCCCCTTCGACGTGGATTCGCGCGCGCATCCGCCCGTAGAAGGGCGGGGTGATCCGGAGGACGACCCGCCGGCCGCTCCGCTCGGTCGCTTCGAGCGCGGTCACGACGTCGTCGACCGTCACCGCGATCGACCTGATCGCCGCCGGATCCGCGCCGCCGACCCCGTCGCGTCGTCGGTTCGTTCCGTCGCTCATCCTTCGCTTCGGCTTCGCTTACGACGTCGATCCCTATTGCCCTTTAGCCGGTGCGCCGCCCCCGACGTCGATCGGGCGGCGTCTCCATCCGGGCGTCGCGGGGCGGAGTCCGCCCCCGCACTCCGGGCAGGCGGCGCGGTACGCCGCGGGGCTGACCTTGCAGTCGCAGGCGCGACAGACGTAGGAAGGGTGCTCTGGCATCGGACGGCGGTTCGGCGCGTTGGATGTTAAATGTTATCATGGAACGCTTACTCCGCGACGGAACGTACACAAATTTTTATCATCGTTACGTGAACTGGGGCCATGGCCTACAGCTACGAGCCGCACTACTTCGAGGACTTCGAGGTCGGCCAGGAGTTCCGGAGCGTCGGCCGGACGGTGACCGAGACGGACTTCGTGATGCACTCTGCGCTCTCTGGCGACTGGACGGAGCTTCACACCAACCGCCACTACGCCGAGGACGAGTACTTCGGCGAGCGCGTCGCCCACGGCCCGATGACGTTCGTCCTCGCAACCGGCTTCGTCTACCGCTGTGGCTTTCTAGAACGGACGGTGCTCGCCTTCCTCGGCATGAACTACATGGACATCCCCGCGCCGGTCCGGATGGGAGACTCCGTCTCGCTCGCGATGGAGGTGACCGAAACGAGGCCGTTCTCCAGCCGCGACGACGCCGGCCTCGTCGTCGTCGACACCGAGATGACGAGACAGGACGGCGAGGTCGTGTTCGCAGGCGACATGAAGTTCATGATCAAGACGAGGGGAGCGTAGTCTCCTCCCGGACGATCGCGCGCGAGGAATCCCCGCCCGGATCGTGCACCCGCGAGAGAGACGGCGCTCAGTTCGTCGGCGACGCCCCGATCTCGCCCCTGCCGCTCGCGTACTGACGGAGGAACACGACGGCGATGAGCGCCAGTCCCACGAGGTCGGTCGTCATCCCAGGTGCGATGAGCACGACCGCCCCCGCGACGAGGACGGCCCGTTCGACGACGTGCGTCGGGGCGTACAGGTACCCCTGCGTCCCCGCCGAGAGCGCGACCACCCCGACGAGCGCCGTCGCCGCGCCGACGACGACCTTCGTCGTCGAGCCGATGAGGAGCAGTTCGGGCCCGTACACGAACAGGTAGGGCACGAGAAAGCCCGCGGCGGCGAGGTTCACGGCCGTCAGGCCGGTCTTCCACGGATCGGACTCCGCGATGCTGCTCGTCGTGAACACCGCCAGCATGATCGGCGGCGTGATGGCGCTGATGATGCCGAAGTAGAAGATGAAGAGGTGCGCCGCGAGCGTTTCGACCCCGAGCTGCGTGAGCGCGGGCGCGCCGAGCGCGGCGAGCACGACGTAGGCGGCCGTCGTCGGCAGCCCCATCCCGAGAACGATCGAGGTCACCATCGTCAGCGCGAGCGCGACGATGAGCACGCCGCCGGACGCCGACGCGATGAGCGAGCTGAACTTCAGTCCGAGACCGGTGAGCGTCACCATCCCGACGACGATCCCGGCGGTGGCGCAGGCGACCGCGACCACGACGGTCATCCGCATCCCGCGGTCGAGCGCGCGCACGACGAGGCCGCCGGCGTCGGAGAGCAGCCCCAGCGCGGTCCCGACGTCGCCGTTCACCAGCGCCCCGACGAACCCCCGGACGGCGGAGAGGGGGATCGCGACGACGAGCGTGAGCACGATCCCGACGAACGCCGCGAGCATCGCGGAGTAGCCGAACACCAGCATGGCGACCAGCGCGACGATCGGGATCAGGTAGTGAACGCCGGTCCTGAGCAGGTGCCTCGGATCGGGCAGGTTCGCCCGCTCGATCCCTTCCAGCCCCTGTCGCTTCGCGCGGAAGTGGACCGCCGCGCCGACGCTCAGAAAGTACAGGAGCGCCGGGATCGCGGCCGCGGCGATGATCTCGACGTAGCTGATGCCCGTCCACGCCGACATGATGAACGCGCCCGCGCCCATCACCGGCGGCATGATCTGGCCGCCGCTGGACGCCGCGGACTCGACGGCCGCGGCGTAGCGGTTCTTGAACCCGGTGCGCTTCATCAGCGGGATGGTGAACGCGCCGGTTGTCGCCGCGTTGGCGACGGCGCTCCCGTTGAGGCTCGCGAGGAACCCGCTCGCGAGGACCGACGTCTTCGCCGGGCCGCCGGTGCTGCGCCCGGTCGCCCCGTACGCGAGGTCGATGAACCAGTCGCCGATCCCCGTCTCCTCGAGGAACGCCCCGAGGATGATGAACACGACGACGTACGTCGCGCTCACGTCGAGCGGGATGCCGAAGATCCCTTCCGTCGTCAGGTACGTGTGCGAGACGATCCGCTCGATCGAGTACCCCCGGTGGATGAGCGGCCCCGGCATGAACCGCCCGTAGTAGGCGTACGCGAGGAATCCCCCGGCGATGATGGGGAGCGCCCGGCCGGTCGCGCGGCGCGTTATTTCGAGCACGATCAGGATCGTGACCGCCCCGAACAGCAGGTCCTGCGGCAGCGGCGCGCCGGATCGCTGGGCCAACCCGCCGTACCTGATGGCGTACGCGATGTAGAGGACGCTCGGCACCCCGACCGCGATCAGCAGCCAGTCGTACCACGGGACGCCCTCTCGGTCCGCGGCTCGCGCCGGGAAGTACAGCATCGCCAGCACGGTGATCGCCGCCAGGTGGAGCGACCGGTTGGTGAACGCGCCCGGCGTTCCGAATCCGGCGATGAGCACGTGGTACGTTCCCGCCACGACCGCGACCGCGACCGCCGCGGTTCGGGCCCGCCCGGACAGGGTCCTCCCCGGCTTCGTCTCGGCGTCGCCTTTCGCTTCGTCGGTCAACTCTCCCTCGCTCAGTTCGCCGTCGGTCGGTGTCGTGTTCGTCATACGTGTGCCTCCGCCCGCAACCGGAGATAGTCGAGGTAGCTCACCCGCTGCACCGAGAACCGGATCGAGTCCCACCGATCCGCGTACTCGTACAGCGGCCGCTCTCGCCCGTCGGAGACGAGCGTCTGGTTCGTGTACTTCGCCACGCGGACGGTGAACGAGCCGAGATCGCGGTGCATCCGAAGCACCGTGAAGTTCCCCTCCCGGGTCCGGTTCGCCTCGGTGTATTCGAGGCCGATCGCGTGGTACCGGTACTCCTCGCGGACCTGCACGATCGACGTCCCGCGTACCTCGTACACCTCGTGAATCGGCGTCTCGTCGAACGAGTGGACGTAGTGTATCGCGAACCGATCTCCCTCGTGAACTCGCTCGACGCCGAGCGTCTCGCCGCTCCGCGGGTCCTCCATCGCTAGGACGGTCACGTCCGTCGCCGCGCCGGCAACGAGAAGCAGCGCGAAAACGGCCGCGACGACCCGCCGACCGCGCATCTCAGAGGTCCGCTTCGTCGAAGTACTTCCTCGCGCCCGGGTGCAGGTCGATCGGCGCGTCGCGGGCCGTCTCCTCGAACTGCTCCGCCGCCGGGTGGACCTCGACGAGGGCGTCGACGTTCTCGTAGATCGTCTTCACGACCTCGTACGCGAGGTCCTCGCCCATGTCCTCGCGCGCGACCATCGAGTTCGTCACGTCGGGGACGTTCACGTCCTCGTCCTGGCCCTGATACGTTTCGGCCGGGACGGTGCCCTTCACGTAGTAGTCGAACTCGCTCGTGAGTTCGTCGAGATCCTCCGCCGGGAAGTCGAGCATCCGGATGTTCCGCTGGCTCGCGAGATCCTGGATCGAGGAGGCGGGGTACGCGACGCTCCAGAAGCCGGCGTCGATCTGCCCGTCCTTGAGCGCGCTGGCGGTCTCGCCGAACGAGAGGCGCTGTTCGTCGATGTCGTCGTACGTGAGGTCGTAAAATTCGAGCAGCTCCTTCGCGATCACCTCGGTTCCGCTCCCGGGCGAGCCGACGCTCACCTTCCTGCCCTCCATGTCCGCGATCGACTCGATGTCGGTGTTTTCGAGCGTGATCACCTGCGTCGAGTTCTGGTACGCGCCGAACAGCGCGGCCAGCGGCAGCGGCTCGTCGAAGTCGCCCTCGCCGTCGACGGCGAGGAGCACCGAGTTGCCAAGCGCGAGCGCCATCGTCATCTCCTCGTCGGCGACGAGCCGGCAGTTCTCGACGCTCGCGCCCGTGGACTCGGCCGACGCTTCCACGCCGTCCATGTTCTCGTTGAGAACGTCGGCCATCCCGCCCCCGAGCGGGTAGTACACCCCGCCGGTGCCGCCGGTGCCGATGGTGACGAACTGTTGTCCCCCAGACCCTTCGTCGCCGGCCCCGGCGGGACCGCCGACGCACCCGGCGAGCCCGGCGATCGCGGCCCCCCCAGCTACCTTCGCGAACGTCCGTCTGTCCAGCCTCCGCGTGCCGCTGTCACGAGCCATACGCCCCCGTATCGATCATTGTTAATAAGCGTATTTTCGACGAATTTATTTATTCGCGAGTAAGATAGTTTTCACTCAGAATCCATATCTCGTATGCCGCCGTGCCCCCGCGTCCGCCTCCTCTCGCCTACCGCGGGGCGAACGCTTATGCGGCGGTGCTTCCGACGGTTTCCATGCTCGATCACGCGGACCGCGCGTCGGCGACGTCGATCCGTCGCCCCCTCGTCGAACGCGCCCCGATCGATAGTACCCCGAATCTGACAACACCGCCTTCGTCCCCGACGGATCATGGTCGGTGAGGCGCGCGACCCGTCCGGCGACGAGGGTCCCCTCTCGGGCGTGACCGTCCTCGACGCCTCCCGCGTGCTCGTCGGGCCGTTCTGCACGATGCAGCTCGGCGACCTCGGGGCCGAGGTGATCAAGGTCGAGCGTCCGGACGGCGGCGACCAGACCCGCGGGTGGCACCCGCCGACGTACGGGGACTCCGACGAGAGCGCTTACTACCTCAGCGTCAACCGGAACAAGCGCTCGATCGCGCTCGACCTCGCGTCGGAGGCGGGCAGGGAGGTGTTCCGCGACCTCGCCCGCGACGCCGACGTGCTCGTCCACAACTTCCGCGTCGGAAAGACGGCCGACTGGGGGCTTGACTACGAGCACCTCCGCGAGGAGAATCCGGGGCTCGTCTACTGCGCGCTGTCGGGGTACGGCGAGTGGGGGCCCGCGAAGGACCGTCCGGCGTACGACATCATGATGCAGGCCGAGGGCGGGCTGATGAGCATCACGGGCGAGGAGGGCGGCCCGCCGGTCCGGGTCGGCGTCGCCCTCGCGGACGTCGGCGCGGGGATGTACGCGGCGCAGGCGATCCTCGCGGCGCTGTTCGAGCGCGAACTCGGCGACGGGACCGGTCAGAAGATCGACGTGAGCCTGTTCGACGGGCAGGTCGCGTGGATGACGTACATGGCGTCGTACTACTTCGCCACGGGCGAATCGCCCGGCCGGATGGGGAGCAAACACCCGACCATCGCCCCGTACCAGGCGTTCGAGACGGCCGACGGCTACGTCGTCGTCGCCGTCTCCTCGGAGCACATCTGGCCGCGCTTTTGCGCCGCGATCGGGCGCGAGGCGCTCGCGGACGACCCGCGCTTTGCGGCGAACGCGGACCGCGTCGAGAACCGCACCGCCCTCGACCGCGTCCTCGAACCCGTCTTCGCCGAGCTGACGACGGCGGAGGCGCTCTCCCGCCTCGACGACCACGACGTGCCGGCGAGCGACGTGAAGGACGTGGCGGCCGTCTTCTCGCACCCGCAGGTCGAAGCGCGCGGCATGCTGCGGACGGTCGACCACCCGACGGCCGGCGAGGTGAAGATGCCCGGCAGCCCGATGTTCTTCTCGCGGACGCCGACCGACGTCCGCAGACACCCGCCGCTCCACGGCGAACACACGGCGGAGATCCTCCGCGAACGCGGCTACGACCGGGCGGAGATACGACGACTGCGCGAAGACGGCGTCGTCTGAGTCTCGAAGGCGGTGCAGACGGTTCCCACGCCTACGTTTTTGCCGATCCGCGACGAGGTGTCCGGCATGCTCCCCGACGTTCTCGCCGCCGCCGACGAACCGCGCGCGATCGACACCCACGCCCACCAGCCGACGCGAGAGTTCCTCCGCGACGCCGGCGGCGAGATGATGCGCGACGCCGCCAGCACGTTCGGGACGGAGCTGGAGACGTGGGACTACGACGAGATGCGGGCGGAGTACCGCGAGGCGGGCGTCGCCCGCGCCGTCCTCCTCGGCTGGGACGCCGAGACGAACACCGGCAACCCGCCCGTCCCGAACGACCACGTCGCCGAGGTGCGCGACGAGCACCCGGACTTCTTCGTCGGCTTCGGGAGCGTCGATCCCCTGAAGGAAGACTGCGTCGAGGAGGCCGAACGCTGCGTCGAGGATCTCGACCTCTCGGGGTTCAAGTTCCAGCAGATCGCCCAGGGGTTCGACCCCAGTTCGCCCCGGCACCGCGAGCTGTGGAACGCGATTGAGAGCCTCGGCGTCCCCGTGATCTTCCACGGCGGGAACTCGACGCTCGGCGCGGGCAGCCCGGGCGGTCGCGGCCTGCGCGTGAAGTACGGAAACCCGATGCTGATCGACGACGTGGCCGCCGAGCACCCCGCCCTCCCCATCCTCATCGCGCACCCGGCCTTCCCGTGGGAGAAAGAACAGCTCGCGATCTGCCAGCAGAAGGGCAACGTCCACATGGACCTGTCGGGGTGGCTCCCGAAGTACATCGACGAGCAGGTGCTCCACTACGCCGGGACCGTCCTCCGGGACAAGGTGATGTTCGGCACCGACTACCCGATGATCCGACCCGGACGCTGGCTGGCGCAGTTCGCGGCGCACACGGACTACGACGAGGAAACGCAGCGGAAACTGCTCTGGGAGAACGCGGAGGCGTTCCTCGGGCTGTAGCCGGCTCCGCCTGTCGCTCAGAACTCGGGCTCGCGCTTCTCCAGAAACGCGGAGACGCCCTCCTCGTGCTCGGGCGTGTCGTACGCCTGCGCCTGGAGCATCGCCTCGTAGTCCAGCGCGTCGCGCCAGTGTCGCCCGGCGTTGCCGTGTAGCGCCTGCTTCACGTGTCCGACGGTGCTCGTCGGACGCGCCCGCAGCGTCGCCAGCAGTTCCTCGACGGCCGCGTCCAACTCGTCGGCGTCGACGGCGCGGTTGATCAGCCCCATGTCGACCGCCTCCCTCGCGTCGACGAGCCGCCCGGTGATCGCGAGGTCCTTCGCGGCGCGAAGCCCGACGAGTTGCGGGAGCAGGAACGTCCCGCCGGTGTCGGGGACGAGACCCACTTTGACGAACGCCGCGCCGAACCGCGCGTCGTCGTCGGCGTACGCGAAGTCCGACACCGCGGTCAGCGCGAGCCCCGCGCCCACGGCGTCGCCGTTCACCTTCGCGACGATCGGCACCGACGACTCGATGGCCGCCGCCGCGACCCGCCCGAAGGTGGATCGCATCGTCTCGTACGACTCGCGGTTCGACGCCTCGCGCTCCGCCATCGCCTGCACGTCGCCGCCGGCGGAGAAGGCCCGTCCCTCGCCGGTCAGCACGCACGCGTCCAGTTCGTCGGGGTCGAGCGCCTCGATCGCGTCCGCCAGTTCCGCGGCGATCTCGGCGGTCATCGCGTTCATCGCCTCGGGTCGGTCGAAGGTGATCGTCCGGACGCCGTCCTCGTCGCTCGTTCGCATGGTGAATCTATCGCGGGCGATAACATAAACTCCGGCGGCGGTCGAACTCGTCGACGCGAGCCGCGGGCTCCGCCGGCGGTCGAGAACCCCGAGGTGTTCGAAACGGCCGTCCCCGTTTTGCCGCTGGCGGTCGCAGGTGGTCGTATGCTCGGGTCCCTCGCGGACGCCGCGGGCGTCGGGAGGGCGGTGCTCGCGGAGTTCAAAGCCAAGAACGTGACGTTCATGGCCGGCAGCATCGCCTACAACGCGTTCGTCTCGCTCGCGCCGCTGATCGTCCTCCTCGTGCTCGTCGTGTCGGCGTTCGGGAGCGGCGAGCTGGAAACGCGCGTCATCGCGCTCACGAAGCAGCACCTGACACCATCGGTGGGCGGCTTCGTCGAGAGCGCGCTCGGCGGGGAGAGCGGGCAGGCTGGGGCGTCGGTCGCCGGCCTCGTCGTGCTCGTCTGGGGGACGCTGAAGATCTTCCGCGGCCTCGACACGGCCTTCTCGGATATCTTCGAGTCCGAGGAGGAGAACGCCCTGACGGACCAGCTCCGCGACGGCCTCGTCGTCCTCGTCGCGCTCACGATCGCCATCGCGGCGCTCGTCGCGGCGAGCGCGGCGTTCGCGGCGTTCGATTCGTTGCCGTTCCTCGGGTGGCTGAACCCGATCCTCCTCGTCGTCGGCCTCAGCGTCGCGTTCTTTCCCCTGTACTACGTCTTCCCCGACGTCGACCTCTCGCCGCGGGAGGTCGTCCCCGGCGTCGTCGTCGCCGCGACCGGCTGGGCGGTCCTCCAGGGGCTGTTTCAGGTGTACCTCGAATACACCGGTCAGACCAGCCCGTCGGACGTCCTGAGCGGGATCGTCGTCCTGCTCACGTGGCTCTACTTCAGCGGCCTCGTGCTCCTCTTCGGCGCGGTCGTGAACGCCGTCCTCCACGGCCACGCGACCGCGTCGGACGAGGCCGTCGCGGTCGGCGGAAACGGCGACGGCCGCGCCGAACTGCTCGAAGACGCGCGCATGAACCGCGACGAGGGTGCGGCCTACCTTCGGCGGCTCAGGGAGGATCTCACCGGACGCTACGAGGGGATGCGACCGACGGCGACCGACGGCACGAAGGGCAGACGATCTATGCCCGAAGACAGCCGGCTCGAAGTGACCGAACGATCGTACACCGAAAACGGACGGGAGGTGCAGGAGGTGCGGCTCAGGTGGCCGGCGGAGCCTGACGAGTGAGTCGGGTTCGGGCGCGACGTCGCTGTCGACCGTCGCGCTCGATTATTCGACGCTCGATCGCCCGTCTTCTGCGCCGTCCCGCTGCCTCACCCGAAAGCCTGCGCGAACAGCCCCGCCTGCCCCCGTCGCAGGCGCTCAAGAAACGCCGACTTGCTGATCCCCAGCTCCGCCGCCACGTCGGACGCGGTCGCCCCTCGCGGCACCGCGAAGTAGCCCATCTCCAGCGCGGTCCGCAGCGCGGCTTCCTGCGAAGGCGTCACGTCCCACCGCCCCGACGCGGACGGCTCCCCCTCCGGCCCGACGGGGTAGAGGCGTTCGAGCCTGACGCCGACGGCCTCGCCCGCGGCTTCGAGCACGCCCTGGAGCACCCCGTACCCGACGACCGCGCCCGTGTGACGCTCGACTCCGGCGCGGTAGGTCAGCGTCTCCGCCATGAACCCGACGTTCGTCAATTCGTGGACGACGCAGGGCCGCTTCGAGAGGCAGCGGTAGGTGTCCCGGCCGTCGTCCGTCGTCCGGTGGAGGTAGCGGATGCGGTCGTCGGCGTCGAGCGCGCCGGCGAGGTCGTCGCTTCGCGGCGCGCTGAATCGCAGGAGGGCGTACCCGTCCGCGCGCAGTTGGGGCGGCTCGCACTCGACGTCGACCCCGGTCGTGTCCGAGGCGGCCGCGAGCGGGCAGTCGTCGCCCGTCACGCGGAACTCCACGGCGAGACACTCGTCGATCATCGACTCCACTACGCCGCCGTCGATTTATAAATGCCGTCTATGCGCGGGGTAACGGGTATGCGCCCGAATCTATAACTATCTTCCATGGACCTCGACACCGTCAAAGCGGAGGCCGGGCCGCGGCGGTTCAGCCCAAAGGACGACATGCCGGAGGAGTACCGCAAGGCGGCGACGCGGATGATCCAGTTCCACGCCAACTCGGAGGTGATGGGCGGCTACCTCGACAAGCAGTTCACCCGTCACGCGCCGAGTCTCGACCGGAAGCTCGCCTGCACGGCGAAGGTGCAGGACGAGATCGGGCACGCGCAGTTGCTCTACCGCGCGGCGGAGGCGCTCGGCGTCAAGACGCGCGAGCAGATGCTCGACGAACTCGAATCCGGCGAGGGGAAGTTCCTCAACTGCTTTCACTACCCGGTCGACTCGTGGTACGAAGCGCCGATGATCGACTTCTTCGTCGACGGCGGGGCGATGCGCCGGCAGGCGACGCTCAAGCGCACGAGCTGGGAGCCGTACGCCCACGCGATGGACAAGGTCTGCTTCGAGGAGGGCTTTCACGTCAAACACGGCGAGGACATCCTCCGGGAGCTGATGTCCGGCTCGAAGGCGACGCGGGAGCGGGTGCAGGCGGAGTTCGACGAGTGGTGGCCGCGCATCCTCCAGTTCTTCGGCCCGATGAACGAGGAGAGCACGCACAACGACTTCGCCCAGCAGGTCGGGCTGAAGACCGTGAGCAACAGCGAACTCAGGCAGGCGTTCCTGAACGCCTACGTCCCGAAGGCCGAAAAGCACGGCCTCGAAATCCCCGACGAACCCCGCATCGTCTACCACGAGGACGAGGGCCGCTACGAGGTGATCGAGGAGGACCTCGACTGGGACGAGTTCTGGACCGTCGCGAAAAACGACTACGAGGGGAGCTACGAGCAGATCGGCTCGCGCAGGCGGCGACAGGAGGCGGTCTCGTGGGTCCGAAGCGCCATGGATAGCTGGGAGAACGCGACCGCGGGGGCGGCCCCGCAGGCGGCCGACTGACCATGATCTGGGAAGTGTTCAGACAGGAGAAGCCGGGCGACTACCACAAACACTGCGGCAACGTTCACGCCCCCGACCGCGACATGGCGGAGCTGTTCGCGCAGATCCAGCACGGACGCAGGATGCAGACGCACAGCCTCTGGGTCGTCCCGCAGGGGGAGATCAGCGAGGTCGACGACGAGGAGGCGCGCTTCGGCGGCGCAACCGACAAGGCGTACCGGTGGGCGATGACGTACAACCGCGTCGACGCGAGCTTCGCCCGCGAGGTCGCGGAGTCGGAGCGCGAGCAGCGCGAAGCCGCCCGAAAGCGCACGGAGGCAGAGCCGTGATCGACGGACCGGGCGACCTCGCGGACCGCGAGCGCGAGGCGGTCGAGGAGTTGCTCTTCCGCCTCGCGGACGACGAGTTCGTCCTCGCCGAGCGCTACACGGAGTGGCAGATCTACGCGCCGACGCTCGAATCCGACCTCGCGCTGGCGAACGTCGCGCAGGACGAGTACGGCCACGCCCGCCTGTGGTACGACCTGCTGCAGGAACTCGGCTACGCCGAGGCGGACCTCATCTGGGAGCGCGACCCGGCGACGTGGACCCACTCGACGCTCGCCGAACTCGCCTTCGAGGAGGGCGACTGGGCGGACGCGATGGTCCGGAGCTACCTGTACGACGTGGCCGAACGACTGCGGCTGGAAGCCCTCGTCGACACGAGCTACGCGCCGATCGCCGACCGCGTCGGGAAGGCGCTCGCGGAGGAGGGATACCACCGCGAGCACGCGCAGAGCTGGCTCGATCGACTCGCCGTCGAGCCGGGATCGGAGAGCCACGATCGGGTACGGGCGGCCGTCGAGCGGCTGTTCCCGCACGCGCTGACGCTGTTCGAACCCGGCCCGCGCGAGGACGCGATCGTCGAGTTCGGCCTCCGGACGGAGACGCTCTCGGACCTCCGGACGGCGTGGCTCGAGACGGTGATCCCCTACCTGGAGGCGCTGGACCTCGACGTACCCGACCCGGACGACGCGTCGCTTCCGACGGTCCGCGGTCGCGACGGCTCCCACACCGACGACTGGTTCGACCTGTTCGAGTCGTTCACCGCCACGTACGACGAACTCGGAAGGCGCGAGCCGGCCCGGCTCCGGGGTGAGAACGCGTGAGCGCGGACGACGAGTTCGAACTCGACGCCGGCTCGGACGCGTGCGGGTACACCGACTACGCCGCCGGCGACGCGCCCGACGAGTACCCGAAGACGGGCGAGGGGGCCACCGGCGTCGAGCGCGAGATCTGGGACGCCCTCTACGAGGTCGAAGACCCCGAGATGCCCGTGAGCGTCGTCGACCTCGGGCTGATCTACGGCATCGAGGTGGCGGACGGCCGCGCACTGATCGAGATGACGCTCACCTACACGGGCTGTCCGGCGCGCGACATGCTCACGAACGACGTCCGCTGCGCCGCGATGACGGCGCCGGGGGTCGACGACGCGGAGGTCCGCCTGCGCTACTCGCCGGAGTGGAACGTGAACATGGTGACCGCGCGGGGGAGAGAGAAACTGCGCGACTTCGGGCTGAGCGTCTGATCATGCGGTTCGATCCGAGCACCACCGCGGGGGACGACGATGCGAGCGCGGCCTGCCCCTACTGCGGGTCGACGAACACCGTCCGCGACCACCCGAAGGGTCCCGGCCTCTGCCGGTCGATGCACTACTGCGAGGACTGCGAGCAGCCGTTCGAGAAGTTCGGGTAGGGCCGTTCGCGGGCGCAGACTCCCACGGGCTCGTTCTTTCCCCCCTCCGACGTGCTATGGCTTGTTGGCTCGCCGACACGCTGCCCGACTGAAGCCGGAGATGCTACGATCCGACTTCGCTTCTGCCGTCCTCGAACCACGCCTCAATCATCGCCCGCGCGATGCCCCTCGATACGTTCCCGCCACTCGTCCGGAATCGGGCGCGACTTCCCCGTCTCGCGGTCGAAGACGACTTGCACCGTCTCCGCGATCGCTGCGAGGTCTCCGTCCGCGCGCACCTCGTACTCCATCGGGATGCTCGACGTTCCGAGGTCGGACGCGCTGACGTCGACGGTGACGGACTGTCCGTGCGTGATCGGCGAGCGGTAGTCGATGGAGAGCGAGGCGAGCACCGTGTCGGCGTCGACGAGCGAGCGGTCGAGCACGTCCCGAAAGTACGCCGAGCGAGCTTCTTCGAGGAACGTCGCGTAGACGGCGTTGTTCACGTGGTGCATGGCGTCGATGTCGGCGAACCGGACCTGTACGTCGGCGGTGTACCGCGTCGCGTTCATGCGCCGCGTAGGGTCGCCCCCCACGTGAACGTGTGGTCGACATCGTCGCCGACGTGCAAGGCGCCGCGATCGGCGTCCCTCAGAGGTCGAACAGTTCGGCCGCCTGTTCCATGTCCTTGTCCCCCCGACCGCTCAGGTTCACGACGATCGTGTCGTGCTCGTCCGCGACCCGCTTCGCCAGCGCGACCGCGTGGCTCGATTCGAGCGCCGGAACGATCCCCTCCGTCTCGCTCAGCGTCCGGAAGGCGTCGAGGGCCTCGTCGTCGGTGATCGCGCGGTACTCGCAGCGCCCGACGGCGCGGAACATGGCGTGCTCCGGTCCGACTCCCGGGTAGTCGAGACCCGCCGACACGGAGTGAACTTCCACGTCGTCGTCGATGACGCGCGTCCGCATCCCGTGGAGCACGTCCGACTTGCCGCTCGAAAGCGGCGCGGCGTGCCTGGTCGACGTCGCGCCCTCGCCGCCGCCCTCGCCGCCGTAGAAGGCCACGTCGTCGTCGCGGAAGGCGTGAAACAGGCCGATCGCGTTCGATCCGCCGCCAACGCAGGCGACCGCCGCGTCCGGCAGGCCGCCGGTCTCCTCGACGATCTGCTCTCGCGCCTCCTCGCCGATGACCGACTGGAACTCCCGGACCATGCGCGGGAACGGATCGGGACCCACCGCCGAGCCGACGAGGTAGTGGGTGTCGTCGACGTTCCCGGCGAAGTCTTCGAGCGCGGCGTCGACGGCGTCCGCGAGGCCGGCCCCGCCGCGGGTGACCTCGTTGACCGCCGCGCCCATGAGGCGCATGCGGAAGACGTTCATCCGCTGGCGATCGGCGTCCTTCCTCCCCATGTAGATCTCGGTGTCGAGGTCGAACAGCGCGCCGACCATCGCCGTCGCGGTGCCGTGCTGGCCCGCCCCCGTCTCTGCGATGAGCCGCGTCTTCCCCGCCTTCTTCGCCAGGAGCGCCTGCCCGACCGCGTTGTTGATCTTGTGCGCCCCGCCGTGGAGCAGGTCCTCGCGCTTCAGGTAGACGTCCGCGCCGTACGCCTCGGAGAGTCCCGTCGCGTGGTACAGCGGCGTCGGCCGCCCGGCGTACGCTTCGAGCACGTCGAGAAACGCCGCCCGGAACTCCGGCGTCCGGACGACGTTCTCGTACGCCTCGGCCAGCCGTTCGAGCGGTTCCTCCATGACCTCGGGGACGTGCCGTCCTCCGAACTCGCCGAACGTCCCCGGCGTCGCCTCGTCCTGTCGCGTCATGGTCGATCACGGTCGTTCGGGCACAAGTGCGTGTCGGTGCCGGGATTCGTCGACGCCCGGCCGATCGCCGATCCATCGCGCCGAACGCCGCCGACCTCCGCGCGGAACGCCACACGTTTAATCCCGCGGCCGCGCAACCGACGGCCATGACGACAGACGCGTGGTTCGCCGGGATCGATCCCGACGACGCCGACGCCGCGGCCGAGCGCATTCGGAACGGATCGGCCGACGAACCGGACGACTGGCCCGCCCGGGCCGTCGCGGACGGCTTCGCCGCCGACGAGGGGGCGTACTACGCGGCGCTCCGCGAGGCGACGATCGACGCCGCCCGCGACGCCGCCGCGGAGCGCGAGCGCGCCGACGACAGACAGCTCGTTCACGCCGTCAGAGCCATGGACGACGCGGAGCGAACCGCGAACGAACTCGCCGAGCGACTCTCCGAGTGGGCCGGGACGCTGTATTCGGAGGCGGGCACCGGCGTCGAATACGCGCGGGAGCTCGCCGACCGCGAGCCGGAGGGTCCCGTCGAGGAGCGAGTCGTCTCCCTCGCCCGCCGCGTCGTCGACCTCGCGGACGAACGCGACGCGCTCCGGGCGTTCGTCGAGCGGCGCGCGCCCGACGCCGCCCCGAACCTCGCCGAGATGGCCGGGCCGGTGCTCGCCGCCCGGCTGCTCTCTCTCGCCGGCGGGCTGGACGCGCTGGCGAAGAAGCCGAGCGGGACCGTCCAGGTCCTGGGCGCGGAGGACGCCCTGTTCGCCCACCTCGCCGGGCGCGCGCCGTCGCCGAAGCACGGCGTCATCTTCACCCACGAGTACGTCCGCGGCACCCGGCCGGCGGACCGCGGCTCCGCCGCCCGCGCCCTCGCCGGGAAGCTCACGCTCGCCGCCCGGGTCGACAACTACGGCGGCGAGTTCCGACCCGAACTCCACGAGGACCTGCGCGAGCGGATCGAGACGATCCGGGCACGCGCGGACGAGGCGGAGGACGGCGGCGGAGCCCGCCGCGGAGACGGCGACGCCGGAGGCGACGACCGATGACCCCGCCCCTCCCGGGCGGCGTCGAACGGCGGGCGTTCGACGGTCGCGAGCGTCTCGTCACCCGCGGGCGGCCCGTCTACGGCGAGCCGACGGACGGCGGGTGGCGCGTCTGGGACGCCGGCCGGTCGAAGCTGGGCGCGATGCTCGAACTGGGGATGGACACCGGCCTCGGCGGCGGCGAGTCGGTGCTCTACCTCGGCGCGGCCAGCGGGACGACCGCGAGCCACGTCGCCGACTTCTGCGGCCCGACGTACGCCGTCGAGTTCGCCCCCCGGCCCGTCCGCGACCTCGTCGGCGTCGCGGCGGACCGCGAGAACCTCTTTCCGCTCCTGAAGGACGCCCGGAAACCCCGGACGTACGCGCACGTCGTCGAGTCGAACCTCGACGCCGTCGTCCAGGACGTGGCGACGCGCGGGCAGGCGCGCGTCGCGTCGCGCAACGCCCGGTTCCTCCGCGACGGCGGGCGGCTCCTCGCGGCGATCAAAGCGCGAAGCGAGGACGTGACCGCGGAGCCGGCCGACGTGTTCGACGCCGTCCGCGACGAGCTCTCGGAGACGTTCGAGATCGTCGAGAGCCGGCGGCTGGAGCCGTACCACGACGACCACCTCGGCGTCGTGGCGCGCCTGAAGTAGTCCGAAAACCGGAGTGTACCACTCAGTAGTTGCACTTTTGTCCGTCGCGCGCCGACGGCATCGCATGGCCTTCACGGACGAACTGGCGGCGGACGCGGAGCCGATCTTCGACGCGATCGTCGAGCACCCGATGGTCCGCGGGATCGGCGACGGAACGCTGGACGAGGAGCCGTTCCGGTACTGGGTGAGACAGGACTACGTCTACCTCGTCGACTACAGCAGGGTGTTCGCCCTCGGCGCGGCGAGCGCGCCCACCCTCTCGCGGATGGGCACCTTCGCCGAACTACTCTCCGAGACTGTCAACACGGAGATGGACCTCCACCGGTCGTACGCGGCGGAGTTCGGGATCGACGAGGCGGCGCTGGAGGCGACGGAGCCGGGGCCGACGACGCGCGCGTACACCGACTTTCTCGTCCGGACGGCCGCGACCGGCACTTTCGGCGACCTCGTCGCGGCGCTCCTGCCCTGCATGTGGGGATTCAACGACACCGGAACGCGGCTGGCGGCGGAGGGGCTCCCCGACGACGAGCGCTACGCCGAGTGGATCCGGACGTACGCCGGGGAGGACTTCACGCAACTGACGGAGTGGTGTAAGGGGTTGATGGACGAGGTCGCGGCCGAGTCGACGGTCGCCGACCGCGAGCGCCACCGCGACCTGTTCGTCACGTCGGCGCGGTACGAGTACCGATTCTGGGACGCCGCGTGGCGGCGGGAGGAGTGGTCGGTGTGACGGGGACGTTCGACGACGCCGACGCCGATCGGTTCACCGAGTGGCTCCGACGGCGGTCCGAACCCGACTGGACGGCGGCGACGACCCACCGGTTCACGGAGGAACTCGGCGACGACGCACTCTCCGACGACGCGTTCCGGCGGTACCTCGTCCAGGACTACGCGTTCGTCGACACCCTCGCGAGCGTCGTCGGCTACGGCGTCGCGCAGGCCCCGACGATGGCCGAGAAGCGCCGCCTCGTCGTCTTCCTCGACGCGCTCACCGACGAGGAGGACGACTACTTCGAACGGTCGTTCGACGCCCTCGGCGTGCCCGCGGTCGACCGCGAGAGCCCGGAGCTGACGCCGACGACGCTCGGCTTCGGCGACCTCCTGCTCGCGGCCGCGCGCGGCGGCGACTACGAGGAAACGCTCGCCGTCCTCCTGGCCGCGGAGTGGGTGTACCACGCCTGGGCGGCGCGGGTCGCCGACCGGTCGCCCGATCGGTTCTACCTCCGCGAGTGGATCGCGCTCCACGCGAACCCCGAGTTCGACGACTTCGTCGGCTGGCTCCGCGCGGAGCTGGACGACCGCGGGCCGACCCTCTCCCCGCGCCGACAGCGACGCGTCGCCGACCTGTTCCGCCGCGCGGTCGCCGCCGAGGTCGCGTTCTTCGACGCCGTCTACGACGGCTGAGTCGTTTCGCGTCGCATCGCGAGATTCTCGGGTGGTACCACAACCTTATTCCCACTCGAACCGCGTAGCTCGGATGTGATCGACGACGGAACGCGGTCGGGAGGCGGACGGCGGTGGTGAGCACGACGCTCGCGCTAGGCGTGACCGTCCTCGCGCTGGGTGCGTTCGCCGCCATCGGGATCTGGTACTCGCGGGGGCGCGTCGACTCGGTGGAGGACTTCATCTCGGCGCGCGACAGCACCGGCGAGGGGATGACGACGGCGACGCTCGTCGCGTCGGCGATGGGGGCGTGGATCCTGTTCAGCCCCGCGGAGGCGGGCGCGCGCTTCGGCGGCCTCGCGGCGATCCTCGGCTACGCCGTCGGAAGCGCCGTGCCGATGCTCGTCTACGCCGTCCTCGGCCCTCGTATTCGGCGACTCATCCCCGAGGGGCACACGCTCACGGAGTACGCGTACGCCCGGTACGGTCCGACGATGTACGGGTACGTTCTCCTCGTCAGCGTCGCGTACATGTTCATCTTCCTCGCGGCGGAGATGACGGGAATCGCGGGGGCGCTCTCGCTCGTCGCGGGCGTCCCGGAGTGGCAGACCGCCGCGCTCGTCGGCGGGTTCGTCCTCGCGTACACCGCCTACGGCGGCCTACGGGCGAGCATCCTCACCGACACCGTTCAGACGCTCCTCATCCTCCCGCTCCTCGCGGTGGGGTTCGGCGCGGCCATCCTCTCGCTCGGCGGGACCGACGGAATCTATCGAACCGCCGTCGCCGCGAACCCCGACCTGCTCTCGCTCGGGTTCGTCCCCGGCCTCCAGTTCGGGCTGTACGTCGTCGTCGCGATCCTCGGAGCGGAGCTGCTCAACCAGGCGTGGTGGCAGCGCATCTACGCTGCCCGGGACTCGTCGACCCTCCGGCGATCGTTTCTCCTCACGGCCGTCACGGTCGTTCCGATGGTCCTCCTCGCGGGCCTCTTCGGCGTGGCCGCGGCTGGTCTCGGCCTCGTCGGCGATCCCGGCGACGCCAGCATCGCCTTCTTCCTCGTCGTCGACGAGGCGTTCCCCGGGTGGACGGCGCTCGCCGTGGTCGTCCTCGCGGTGCTCCTCGTGACGAGCACCGCCGACACGCTGTTCAACGCGCTGTCGAGTCTGATCACCGCGGACCTCCCGCGCCTGCTCGACGATCCCGACCGCGGGACGCTGACCGCGGCGGCTCGGGTTCTCACCGCCGTCGTCGCGCTCGCGGCGACGGTCGTCGGGGCGCAGGGGTACAGCGTCCTCGCGATCTTCCTCACCGCCGACCTGCTCGCGTCGGCGACGTTCTTCCCCCTCCTCTACGGCCTCTACTCCGAACGCGCGACCGAACGCGGCGTTCTCCTCGCAGCGCTCGCGGGGCTGGCCGTCGGCCTCGCGTACTTCCCGACCGCGCGCCCCGCCATCGCCGCACTGGCCGGTCTCCCCGAGCCCTCGTTCCTCTACGCCTTCCTGGGCGCGGCGCTCGTCTCCAGCGGGTTGACCGTCCTCTCCGCCCGCATCCTCGGCGGCCGGTTCGACCTCGGCCGCCTGGGACGAGAGATCCGACGCCTCGACGCGCCGTCGGACGGCGACCTCGCCGGGGGTGACGACTGATGGTCGTCGGCCCGACGGCCTTCGCCGCGGTCGTGTGGGGGTCGGTCGCCCTCGTTCTCCTCGTCTTCGCGTACGAAGTGTACGCCGTCGTCCGCGACGTCCGTCGGTGATCCGCCCGCCGCCGCTTCGCCCGCGACTTTTCGCGCCGACCTTCTCGCACCTTCCGCTCCGCCCGCCTCGCGCCGATCGACGTCGGTCCTCTCACTCGCGCATTCCTCGGTGATAACACCGGGTAGAAACCCTTTTGCACCCGGCCCGCGCCCCCTGCGTTATGACCCCGGGAACCGCTCCGGCCGCCGCCGTCGACCGCTTGCGCGACGCGCGTCGTCTGCTCTCGCGGACGGGACCGACGTGGTTGGCGGGGGCGATCGCCGCCGGGCCCGCGACGATGGCGAGCCTGGTCGTCGCCGGGGCGACGTTCGGCTACGCGCTCCTGTGGATCGTCGTCCTCTCCGCCGCGCTGGGCGCGCTCGCGCAGTACCTCGCCGCGCGGCTCTGTCTCCTGACGGAGGCGGGCATCGTCTCGACCGTCGAGACCCACCTCGGCGAGCGGTGGGCGTGGACGCTCGTCGCCGACGCCGTTCTGGCGGCCGGGCTCGCGCAGCTCGTCATCATGAAGACCGTCGCCGACGTGAGCGCGACCGTCACCGGCGTCGACGCCCGCGCGTGGGGCGTCGCGTGGGCGATCGTCCTCGCCCTCGGCCTCGCCGGCGGGGGGTACCGCGTCGCCGAGGTCGGCGCGAAACTCCTCGTCTCCGCGGTGGTCGTCGCGTTCGTCGCCTCGTTGTTCGTCGTTCCGACCGATCTCGGCGCGGCGGCCGGCGGGCTCGTTCCGCGCGTCCCCGCCGGACTCGACGGCGCGCTCGTCGCCGCGGGCGTCCTCGGCGGCGCGGTCCACGTCACGCTCATCACGATGCAGTCGTACACCATGCGCGCCCGCGGGTGGGCGCGCGGTGACGAGGGGCCGGTCCGCCTCGACGTCGGCGCGTCGATGCTCGTCGCCTTCGGCGGCTACAGCCTCGCCGTCTTTCTCGTCGCTGCGAGCGTTCTCCACGGTCCCGACGCGTCTGCGGGCGATCTCACGGCGACGGCGGCTGCCCGGGCGCTCGGGCCGCTGGTCGGTCCCGCCGCGGAGTGGCTGTTCCTCCTCGGCCTCTGGGGGGCCGCCGTCTCGACGCTCGGCGGGAACACGGTCGTCCCGCCGTACCTCGTCGCCGACAAACTCGGCTGGGAGACCGAGGTGAGCGACCGTCGGTACCGCGCGCTCCTCGTCGCCGTCGCCCTCCTGTCGAGCCTCGGCGCGTTCCTCGGCGGCGCGTTCTTCCCGCTCTTGGTACTCGTCCTCGCGTTCGGCCTCGTGGGAACGCCCTTCGCCGTCGCGATCGTCCTCGTTCTCCTGAACGATCCCGAGGCCGTCCCCGAGATCGCGCCCGTCCGGCTCACCTTCGCCGGAGGGATCCTCTTCGCTGTCGCAGCCGTCACGGCCGGTTCGTTCGTCCACGAGCAAGCGGCGGGCGGGCTCGACGATCCGGTCTCGGCGTTCGTCGTCGGATTCGCGGCCGTCCTCGCCGCCGCCACGCTCGTCCTCCTCGGGAAGACGGCTCGATCGTTGACGCGCGGCGGCCGGCGGACCGCCGCCGAGTGAGCGCACCGGTGGCGTTCGGAGCGCGTGGGGTTCGAGGTGCGCGACGTTCGGACCGCAGAGCCAGACGGTCGGAGACGGAGAAAACGTCCCCGTGCGCCGCCGTCGCCGAAGTCCACGAACTATTTAATCCGCGCTCGCAAAGCAGGTGCCGATGGAGCTTGGTTCGCGGGAGTCGTTCGCCGAGATGGGCACCCTCGGCGTCGAGGAGGAGTTCTTCATCGTCGACGCCGAGGGCCGGCCGGCGTCCGGCATCGACGACCTCGTCTACGGCGAGGAGCCGCCCGCGCCGCTCGCGGGACGACTCGACCACGAGCTGTTCGAGTTCACGATCGAGACGCAGACGCCGCTCATCGAACGCCCGGGGGACGCCCGGGATGCCGTCCTCTCGGTCCGGGAGGCGCTCGTCGAACACGCCGAACGACACGGCTACCGAATCGCCGCCGCGGGACTCCACCCGGCGGCGAAGTGGCGAGAGCTCGACCACGCGCAGAAGCCGCGATACCGCGCGCAGCTGGACCGTATTCAGTACCCGCAGCACCGAAACACGACCGCCGGTCTCCACGTCCACGTCGGCGTCGACGACGCCGACAAGGCCGTCTGGATCGCGAACGAACTGCGCTGGTACCTCCCGCCGCTGCTCGCGCTCTCGGTCAACTCGCCGTACTGGGGCGGCTTCGACGCCGGGTTGGCGTCCGCCCGCGCGAAGATCTTCGAAGGACTGCCGAACACGGGAATGCCGACGGCCTTCGCGGACTTCGAGGCGTACCGGCGGTTCGAACGCCGGATGGTCGAGACGGGGTCGATAAACGACCGCGGGGAGCTCTGGTACGACGTGCGGCCGCACACGGGTCACGGAACGGTCGAAGTCCGCACCCCGGACGGCCAGTCCGACCCCGACGTCGTCCTCGCGTTCGTCGAGTACGTCCACGCGCTGGTGCTCGACCTCTCGGAGCGGTACGACGACGGCGAGCCAGGCGTCGATCTCCGTCGCGAACTCCTCGACGAGAACAAGTGGCGCGCGATGCGGTACGGCCGAGACGCGGATTTCATCGCCCGGGACGGGGAGGGGACGGTCGGCCTCGAACGGATCGTCGAACGGGAGTGCGACCGCCTCGGCCTCGGCGGCATCCGCGAGGTGCTCGACCGCGAAAGCGGGGCGGCGCGCCAGCGTCGGCTCCGCGAAACCGAGGGGATGGACGCGCTGTGCGAGTCGATCGTCCTGTGATCCGGACAGTCGACCGCGGAAGCGGTTTCCGGGGGCGTCATCGCGCCCTTCTGGGAGCTGACAAGCAAACGTTTTTCCGCGCGCGGTTCTGACCTTTCGCGCAGAACATATGTCCTCCGACGATCCGACCGACGAGTCCCGAGACGACGCGACCGAGGACGCCGTCGACGACCTCTCGGACGAACTCGACGAGACGGAAGCACAGCGCACGGCCCGAAAACGGCTCGAAGAGGGAGCCGACCGCGCGGTCGAGGAGTTCGACCAGAGCATCGTCGACCTGCTCGCGTGGCTGCTCGACACGGAGACGCGGGCGCGGATCTACGTCTACCTCCGCAAGCACCCGAACAGCACGAGCGAGGAGGTTTCCGAGGGGACCGGGCTCTATCCGAGCACGGTCCGCGAGGCGCTCGCGGAGCTCCACGACGAGAGCGTCGTGACGCGGGGGAAGCGCGAACACGCCGGCGCGGGCAACAACCCCTACGAGTACGAAGCGATCGCGCCGAGCGAACTCGTTCGCGGCGTCGTCGGGCAGCTTCAGCGCGAACTCAACACCGTGTTCAACCTGGACCGACGGCTCGGCGGCGACGAAACCGACGACGAACCGGTGACGATCACCGTCGGAGACTCCGAAGACGACGCGTTCGAGGGCGGCGAATTCGAAGGCGGCGAGTTCGAGACCGAAGAGCGAGAATTCGACGAGTTTGTGGACGACGCGGAGGCTGGCGACCTCGCCGCGTCCGACGCCGACGAGGACACCGACGACGACGACGCGACCGAAGACCGTCCGTAGTCCCCCTCGCGGTCGGCTCCGCGCCGCTTCGACGCTGTCGAGCCGACCTGTTTAAGTGGCGGGGCGTCAACGGCGTGGTATGAACGTCGCGCTGGGCGGGACTTTCGATCCCGTTCACGACGGCCACCGCGCGCTGTTCGAGCGGGCGTTCGAACTCGGCGACGTGACCGTCGGGCTCACGTCCGACGACCTCGCCCCGAAGACGAGACACGTCGACCGGTACGTTCGCCCGTACGAGGCGCGCGAGCGCGACCTCGCGGCCGAACTCGAACCGCTCGCCGAGGAGCACGGCCGCGAGTTCGAGATCCGCGAATTGGAGGTGCCGACGGGGATCGCGACGGAGCCGCGGTTCGACGCGCTCGTCGTCTCCCCCGAGACCGAACGCGGCGGCGAGGAGATCAACCGCATCCGCGAGGAGCGCGGGATCGACCCGCTCCGCATCGAGATCGTCGATCACGTCCCGGCGGAGGACGGCAAACGAATCTCCTCGACCCGAATCGCCCGCGGCGAGATCGACCGCCACGGCAACCTCACGCCCGAGCGAGAGGGCCGGTCCCGGACCGAATAGCTTCTTCGAGCGGCCGCTCGACTCGTAGGGGTCGTCGTAGCAGTTCAAGGATTCGCTCGACGGGGTTCGAAACGCGGTACCGAGTCTCGTCGCCCTCCACGCACGGACGGCGACGATACCCCCTCTCACCACCCCGGCGGCCGGAACCCGGCGCGTTCGAGGATCTCTTTCCACCGCGACTGGACGCTGAGCCGCGTCACGCCCATCGCCTCCGCGACGGCCGTCTGCGAGCGCTCCTCGCCCGCGATGAGCGCGCCGGCGTAGAGGCTCGCCGCCGCGGCCGCGCGCTTCGAACGGTCCGCCGGTGGGACGTCCGAGAGGAAGAGGTCGGCCGCGTTCGAGCGCGCGTCGGAACCGAGGTCGAGGCGGTCGCTGGCGCGGTCGATCTCGGCGAGCCACTCCTCGTTGTCCACGCGGTCGCGGGCGCGGTACATGGAATCGCTTTTGACGCGATCGTATATAAACCGTCGCCGACGGCCCCGGGTAACGACAGTTTCTTACTCGGCTTGGCTGTAGGATCCGGTGCGCGTGGGTAGCCGAGCCAGGCCAAAGGCGCAGCGCTTAGGACGCTGTCCCGTAGGGGTCCGCCGGTTCAAATCCGGTCCCACGCATTTTCTGTCCGAGCGACAGCGAGGACGAAAATCGCAGGACCGGAGGGACCGAGAGAGTAGGGTCGATTCGAATCAGGGAGTGAAGCGAGCGTGAGGAGCGGAACGACCGTGGTTCGAATCCGACCCCACGCATTACGACCTACGCTCACCGACGCGACTCCCCGCACTCGTGACACGCTGCCACCTCTCCGCCCCACCTCCGCCGCAACGCGCACCGTTCGATACACCCGAACACATCGAACAAAAATAACGAAACCGATTGACTCACCCGCACTTCCGCCCCACTCCTGCACCCCATCACAGCCTCCGTACGGATCACTCAGAGAATCATATCGGTTCGCGAGTAAACGTAAGACGACCGCATGACGCCCCCGCAAACCTTTTTCCCGTCGACTGAGTGGTAAGTCGCAATGGGGACCCTAACTGAGTTTCTCGACGAACTCGTGGCGAACGTGGACGGCGTGCTGTTGTTTTCTCCCAGCGGGTCGTACCACGAGCGCCTCGTCGAAGCGGACCCCCAGGAGGACCTCGTCGTCGTCGCCCCCGAGAACGCGGTCGAGGCGGAGACGTTCGTCCAGCTCCCGCTGGAGTTCGACAACGTCCGCGACCGCATCAGGTTCGGCATCGAGGGCGCGATGGAGCGCGAGCTCTTCGAGGAGGGCGACGTCGTGGTCTGTGCGGTCTCGACGTTCGGCGGCGACGTCGACTCCGTGGTCCGCGTCCGCGTCAGCGAGAACATGCGCTCCGGCATCTACGACCTCTTCGTGAACTCGCGCGCGGACCCGAGCGTCATCCGCGACGTGTTCGAGGTCGCCATCGAACTCGGAAAGAAGGGACAGAAGGGCAAGCCCGTCGGGGCGCTGTTCGTCGTCGGCGACGCCGGCAAGGTGATGAACAAGTCGCGGCCGCTGTCGTACAACCCCTTCGAGAAGTCGCACGTCCACGTCGGCGACCCGATCGTGAACGTGATGCTGAAGGAGTTCTCCCGGCTCGACGGCGCGTTCATCGTCTCCGACTCCGGGAAGATCGTCTCGGCGTACCGCTACCTCGAACCGTCGGCCGAGGGCGTCGACATCCCGAAGGGGCTCGGCGCGCGGCACATGGCCGGCGGCGCGATCACCCGGGACACGAACGCGACGGCGATCGTGCTGTCGGAGTCCGACGGCCTCGTCCGCGCGTTCAAAGGCGGGAAACTCATCTTGGAGATCGACCCGGAGGATTACTGACGATGGCGCAGTTCGACGTCTACGCCGGCGCGGTGCCGGTGCGGTGGTGGCTCGCGTTCGGCATCATCCTCCTCGGCGTGATACTGGGACTGCTGGTCAACGTCGTGAACCGGAAGCTCCTGACGCGCGCCGGCGTCCCCGAGGCGATCGAGGGAACGGGCTTCGAGCGGATGGCGCGGGAGATCGGCACCTCCACCGTCGCGATCCTCGCGCGGCTGAGCATGTACTTCGTCGTCGTCCTCGCCGTGCTCGTCGGGCTGACCGTCGCCGAGATCCAGTACACCGAGGTCTTCTGGAGTCAGGTCGTCGAGTTCATCCCGCAGGTGTTCATCGCGCTTCTCATCCTCATCATCGGCATCGTCGTCGGCGAGAAGGTCGAACTGCTCGTCGCCGAGCGACTCCGCGGGGTCAAACTCCCCGAGATCGGATTCATCCCGATGCTCGCGAAGTACAGCGTGTTCTACGTCTTCGTACTCATCGCGCTGAACCAGGTCGGCGTCGCGACGCTCGCGCTCATCGTCCTCCTGGGCGTGTACGCGGTCGCCGTCGTCGGCCTCGCCGCCGTCGCGTTCCACGACATGCTCTCGTCCGGCGCGGCGGGGATCTACCTCCTCCTGAACCAACCCTACGGCATCGGCGACGAGGTGAAGATGGGCGACCGACGCGGCATCGTCCAGGAGATCGACGTGTTCGTCACCCACGTCGAGAGCAACGGCGACGAGTACATCATTCCCAACAACAAGGTGTTCCAGGACGGGATCGTCCGCATCCGGCGGTGACGGAGCGAGCGCCGCGACGGCTGTCAGCGCGATGTCCGCGTTCCTCCTTCGCCGCCCGACTCGCGCCGAACCTCCGTCGCCGGGACGCCAGCCACCGTCGTCCCCGGCGGCACGTCCCTGTCGACGAGCGAGTTCGCCGCGACCTGCGCGTCAGCGCCGATCCGAACGCCCGGGAGGACGACCGCCCCCGCGCCGATCATCGCCCGCTCGCCGACGACGACCCTCCCGGTCCGGTACTCGTCCTGCAGGAACTCGTGGCAGAGGAGCGTCGCGTCGTAGCCGATGATCGCGTCGTCTTCCACCGTGATCAGCTCCGGCCAGAACACGTCCGGCGTCGATTCGAGCCCCCACGAGACCCCCCGGCCGACGTCGACGCCGATGCCGCGAAGGAGCAAGTTCTTCAGCCGCAGGCTCGGCGAGATCCGCGCGAGCACGATCGCGGCGTAGTTCCGCGCGACCGCGATCGGCGACCTCGCTCGCGTCCACGACCACAGGGAGTTCCGCGCGCCGGGCGTCGGGTGCCGAGAGAGCCGATCGTGACGCCTCCCGCCGTCAGCGTCTGTCACGGCCGGACGTTCCCCGCGACCGGTATTAAGTGGGGCGGGTCGGAGGAGCGCCGGGAGGGGGTCAACGCGGGTCGGAGCGACCCGCGGCCTAGATGCTCGTGTCCTGTTCGGCGAACGTGAGCCGCCAGTTCGAGCGATCGGCCAGGAACCGCTCCGCGATCGCCGACTCCCAGTCGTCGTCGGCCGACAGCGACCGGGCGACGACGGGGGTCGGCTCGGTGGCCACCGAGAGGGGTCGCCGATCGTCCCGGAGGAAGCCGAGGCGGGAGAGGGCCCGCGCCGGGAGCGTCCCCTCGGCGGCCTCGAACACGTCCGTCTCGGGGTGGTCGTCGACGACGGCGGCGAGCAACCGCTCGAACGCCGCCGTCTGCTGATCCGCGCCCGCCATGGGGAGGGCGTCCATGATCTTGGTGACTGCTGCCCTGTCGCTCGGCTGCGTGCAGGCGACGAGCCCCGCGACCGTTTGCCCGTCGCGCTCGGCGGTGTACGAAACCGTCTCCCAGTCCGGGTTGGCGAACCGCCACCGGTAGAACTCCCGCTCGCGCGGCGCGTGCAGCGTCTCGGGGGTCGAGAGCGCGTACAGCGATGCGAACCGGTCGACGGGGATCCGATCGTGCCGCGTGACGGCGACGTCGGATCCGCGCCGACTCCGACGCGCGTTGGCGGCGAGGTATCGGCGCATCGCCGTTTTCGCCCCGACGCCGAGTACCTTGCTGTCGGAGCCGAGGAACGCCGACGGGTCCTCGATCCGGTAGGCCCTCGCGACCGTCCCGACGTCCCGCCAGCCGAGCTTCAGGTACGCCGACTTCGCCTGTCGGTTCGGGAAGTTGAACACGAAGTCGGGTTCGCCGTCCGTGTACCGGCGGAGGGCCTTCTTCGTCATCCGGGTGAGGAGCCCGTTGCGCCGGTGGTCGGGGTGGACCATCGCGTCGGCCGGCTGGACCGCCGACGCGGTCGCCTCGCCCGCGCGGACGCGAAAGGAGATGAACGGCTCCGCGCCGACGATTTCGCCGTCCCGTTCGGCGACGAACGCCCGCACCTCGTCGGTGTAGGGGCCGGCGTATCGCCACTCGAACCACTCGGGCGTCCGGCGCTTTTCGAACACCGCCTCGTACAGGGCGAGGATCCCGTCCCTGTCGCCGGGCGCGTACTCGCGGACGACGTACTCGTCCGTCGAACGCGACACCGTTCGATCCGACGTCGCTCGACTCATATCGGGGTAACGTCCGACGAAGGTCGACTTTGTTATGGCCGGTGTACGCGTCGCCGTCGGCATCTCCGTCGCGGTAGGCGGACCTTTCGCGTCCGTCAGTGGTCCCTACTCGCCGCGGAGTTCGCGAACGTGCCGGACGCGTCCCTCGACGAGGTCGGCCGTTCCGATGTCGTGTCGGACGCGAAGCCCCTCGCCGGCCGCGTCGAGGGCGCGTTCCGCGATCTCCTCCGCCGCCTCGATCGTTTCCGCGAGGCCGACGACCGCGACCGACCGCGAGGTCGTCGTGTAGACGCCGTCCTCGCGCTCGTCGACGCTCGCGTAGAACACCAGCGCGTCCCCCGCGCTCGCCTCGTCGATCTCGATCCTCGTCCCCGCGCTCGGATCGTCCGGGTACCCCTCGGGTACGGCGTACTTACAGACGGTCGCCTCGGCCGACACGTCGAGTGCGGGGAGCGACTCGCCCTCCCGCGCGGCGACGAGCACGTCGAGAAACGGCGTCTCCAGCGTGGGAAGCGTGTTCATCGCCTCCGGGTCGCCGAAGCGCGCGTTGAACTCGATCACCTTCGGCCCCTCGGCGGTGAGCATGAACTGGCCGTAGAGGACGCCCTTGTAGTCGGGCAGGGCGTCGACGACCGCCTCCATGATCTCGACGGCGTCGTCGTAGTCCGACCCGGTCATGAAGGGGAGGTGGAAGGCGGCGTCGCTGTAGCTCCCCATGCCGCCCGTGTTCGGCCCCTCGTCGCCCTCGTAGGCGCGCTTGTGATCCTGCACCGCGGGCGTCGTCCGGAGGTCGCCGTTCGCGACGAACCCCTGGACGGTGAACTCCTCGCCGACGAGGCGCTCTTCGAGCACGACCCGGTCGTACCCGGACTCGCGGAGGTACGCCTTCGCCTCCTCCTTCGTCACCTGATCGCCCGTTACCTTGACCCCCTTTCCGCCGGTCAGGCCCGCGGGTTTGACGGCGAGGTCGCCGTCGTACCCGTCGACGTACTCGCAGGCGGCCTCGACGTCGTCGAACGTCTCGAAGTCCGGACAGCCCGGCACGCTCTCGTCGCGCATGAACCGCCGCTGGAACGCCTTGTCGGTCTCGATCCGCGCCTCGGCCTCGCGCGGGCCGAACGTGTAGACCCCCGCGTCGTCGAGCGCGTCCGCGACGCCCGCCGCGAGCGCCTTCTCCGGGCCGACGACGGCGAGCGTCGCGCCGACCGCCTCGGCGTACGCGACGACGCCCGCCGTGTCGGTCTCGTCGACCGTCTCGAAGCCGTCCGCCAGCCCCCTGATACCGGGGTTCCGGTTGCTCGCGCACGCGTAGAGGTCGCAGTCGTCCGCCAGCGCGCGGGCGATGGCGTGTTCGCGCCCGCCGCCGCCGATCAGGAGCACGGTCTCGGTCATGCCCGGAGTGTGTATGCACGCCGGTGTAAACGTTACTCTTGGAATCCCGTCAGTTGTCCACGTACGTGGTCATATTCGGCCCGCGTTGTCGATTCGGTCGCGGCCGACCGCCGTCCTCACGACCGATTCGCGCCCCCATCGTTCGCGCGACGGCGGGTGTTTTACTGGCTGGAGCGCGTACCCCGGGTATGAGCGATCCCGCGGGCCGCAACCGACTGGGCGAGGAGGAGAGCCCGTACCTCAGACAGCACGCGGACAACCCCGTCAACTGGCAGCCGTGGGACGAGGCGGCCCTCGACGCCGCCCGCGATCGGGACGTCCCGATCTTCCTCTCGGTCGGGTACTCGGCGTGTCACTGGTGTCACGTCATGGCCGACGAGAGCTTCGACGACGAGGAGGTCGCCGCGGCGCTGAACGACCGGTTCGTCCCCGTGAAGGTCGACCGCGAGGAGCGCCCCGACCTCGACAGCGTCTACCAGACGATCTGCCAACTGGTGACCGGGCGGGGCGGCTGGCCGCTCTCGGTCTGGCTCACGCCCGAAGGGAAGCCGTTCTACGTCGGCACGTACTTTCCCCGGGAGGGAAAGCAGGGGATGCCGGGCTTTCTCGACCTGCTCGACGGCCTCGCGCACTCGTGGGAGGCCGACCGCGAGGAGATCGAAAACCGCGCCGAACAGTGGACGCGGGCGCTCGCGGACCAGCTGGAGGAGACGCCCGACGCGCCGGGCGACGCGCCCGACGCCGAGGTTCTCGGGACCGCAGCGGAGGCGGCCCTCCGGAGCGCCGACCGCGAGTACGGCGGCTTCGGGCGGGGGGGTCCGAAGTTCCCCCAGCCCGGCCGGATCGAACTCCTGCTCCGCGCGCACCGGCGGACGGGCCGCGAGGAGGCGGTCGCGGTCGCGACGAAGACGCTCGACGCGATGGCGGACGGCGGGCTGTACGACCACGTCGGCGGCGGCTTCCACCGCTACGCGACCGACCGCGAGTGGACGGTGCCCCACTTCGAGAAGATGCTGTACGACAACGCGGCGCTGCCGGCCGTGTACCTCTCGGGCTATCAGGCGACCGGGCGGTCGCGGTACGCGCTCGTCGCGCAGGAGACGTTCGCCTTCGTCGAGCGGGAGCTCACCCACCCCGACGGCGGATTCTACAGCACGCTCGACGCGCAGAGCGAAGTCCCTCCGGATCGCGCCGCCGAGCGCTCGCGCGCCGGCGAGGAGGGGGCGTTCTACGTCTGGACGCCGGAGGAGGTGCGCGACGTCCTCGACGATTCCGACGCCGACCTCTTCTGCGACCGCTACGGCGTCGCCTCGGGCGGGAACTTCGAGGGGGGAACGACCGTGCTCACCGTCTCGACGAGCGTCGCCGACCTGTCGACGGAGTACGGGATGGACGAAGCGACCGTCCGCGAGCGACTCGCGGACGCCCGCGCCGCGGCGTTCGACGCCCGCGAACGCCGGCCCAGGCCCGCCCGCGACGAGAAGGTGCTCGCCGGGTGGAACGGGCTCATGATCTCGTCGTTCGCGGCGGGCGCGCGCGTGCTCGCCCCCGAACTCGCCGGGAACGCGGCCGCGGCGCTCGACTTCGTCAGAGAGCGCCTGTGGGACGAGGACGCGGGGCGACTCAGCCGCAGGGTGATGAACGGCGAGGTGAAGGGAGCGGGGTATCTGGAGGACTACGCCTTCCTCGGCCGCGGCGCGTTCGACCTCTATCAGGCGACCGGGGAGGTCGACCACCTCGCGTTCGCCCTCGACCTCGCGCGCGCCATCGAGTCGGAGTTCTGGGACGAATCGGCGGGTACGCTGTACTTCACGCCCGCGAGCGGCGAGCGGCTGGTCACGCGTCCGCAGGAGTTGCACGATCAGTCCACCCCGTCGAGCGTCGGCGTCGCGGTCGGCCTCCTCTTCGACCTCGCGCACTTCGCGCCCGACGCCGACTTCGAGGCGATCGGCGAGCGCGTCCTCCGGACCCACGGCGACCGAATCCGGGCGAGCCCGCTCGAACACGTCTCGCTCGCGCTCGCGGCCGACGCGCACGCCCGGGGCGCGCTCGAACTCACCGTCGCGGCCGACGAGATGCCGGCCGAGTGGCGCGAGGTGCTCGCCGGCCGCTACCTCCCGGGTGCGATCGTCGCCCGTCGGCCGCCGACCGAGGCGGGCCTCGACGGGTGGCTCGACGAACTCGGCCTGGACGACGCGCCGCCGATCTGGGTCGGTCGCGAGGCGACGGACGACGAGCCGACGGTGTACGCCTGCGAGGCGTTCACGTGCTCGCCGCCGCAGACCGACGTCCGAGCGGCGCTCGACTGGGCGGACGAGAACTGAGTCGCGTCGCGCGCCGTCGCGCCCTCGTTGGTCAGCGATCGCCACCCGTCGATTCGCGATCGTCATCCGACGGTAGGCGGTCCCGCCGCCGAAAGCGTTGAACCGTTCGCACCCGTACGGGTACTGGAGGTAATCTGCGGTCCGACGCGCGCTGCGGACCGTCGCGGGGGTGGTATCATGGATGCGAACGGGTTGACCGACGGTGCGAGCACCGCGAAGCGATCCCCGGAGGAAACCTTCCGGAGAGCGAAGCGCGGGCTCCTCGTCCATCCGCCGCTCGCGGTCGCGCTCTGGCTTTTGGTCGGCGGCGCGACGGACCTCCCCCCCGGCCGCGTCCGGTCCTTCCTCGTGAGCGCGGTGCTCGTCTTCGCCCTCTTTCAGTCGTTCGTCGCGGGCGCGGTCGTCGTCGACTTCGTGAACGCGAGCCGGTACCATCCGACTTACCGGACGTTCTTCGGGGTCGTCGGGCTCCTGCTCGGGTTGCTCCTGCTGACCGCGGGGTTTTACGGGACGTTCTATCCCGACGTCACGGACGACTGGCGCGAGGGGGCGAACGAGCGGGCGGAGCAAACGCGGGTCGCCGTTGCCACCGCGGAAACCGCGGAGGAGGTCAACGAGCGGTTCGACGTCCTGCTCGAGGCCGAGGGGTACGCCTCCGCGATGACCGTGATCGCCGCGGTCGGACCCGTTCTCGTCGGCGCGCTCGGCGCGGTGCTGGCGGCGTTCGGATACCTCGGCGTCAAAACGGGGCCGCCGCGCGAGCACCTCACGTAGCGATCCGTCGGCTCGACCACTCTGTCGCCGGATTCGACGCCGCAGTCGCCGATCGTCGGCCCTCGTCGGCTCCGACGGACGCGGCCGCCGAAGTCCGGCGGCGCTTCAGGCCGACGCGTCGACCCCGTCGATCCGCTCCGCGAGGTACGCCGCGATCGGCACCGGCTCCTCCTCGACGAACCGGGCGATCTCCTCGCCGCCGCGTTCGACCACGACCGTCGGGATGTACTCGACGCCGTACTCCTCGACGCCGGGGCCGACTTTCGTGCCGTCCTCGGCCTTCTCGACGGGGTAGTGTTCGACGCGTTCTCCGGACGCGCCCGCGGCGTCGAGGGCGGCGGCGAAGTCGGGGAGCTGCCGACGGCAGTCCTTGCACCAGTCGCCGGCCCACACCTTGAACACCAGTTCGTCGTCGGAGAGCGCGTCCACGATTTCCTCGTGGGACGCCGCGTCCCACGTCGGATTCGGCTCCATCGTTTCGAGCGTCATTGTCGCGAGGGTAGCGTTCGAGGGGTGTTAAGACCCGCGTTCCCGGCGACCGGTCTCGGTTCGCCGGCGACCCCCCACGATCCGAAGCGCCCTACCGCTGTCGCCAGCGGTTTACGTCGGGACGTCGTACCGACTCGAAAATGGACGCGAATATCCTCGACACCATCGGTTCGCCGCTGGTTCGGGTGAACTCGCCGGCGGGTTCCGTGATCGCGGCCAAGATCGAATCGAAGAACCCGGGCGGCTCGGCCAAGGACCGCCCGGCGCGCTTTATGATCGAGGCGGCGGAGCGCGAGGGGCGGCTCGAACCGGGCGACCGCATCGTCGAGCCGACGAGCGGCAACACGGGCATCGGCATCGCGATGGTCGCGGCGGCGAAGGGCTACGACGCGACCATCGTCATGCCGTCGTCGAAGTCGCCGGAGCGGCGGCGCATCATGCGGGCGTACGGCGCGGCGATCGAACTCGTCGACGGTACCATCACGGACGCGAAGGCGCGCGCGGACGAACTCGAAGCCGAGGAGGGGATGGTCCAGCTCCGGCAGTTCGAGAACGAGGCGAACCCCGAGTCGCACTACCGGACGACCGCCGAGGAGATCGTAGAACAGATCGGCGACCGCGAGGTCGACGCGCTCGTCGCCGGCGTCGGCACCGGCGGGACGATCACCGGCGTCGGCCGCCGGCTCCGAGAGGAGTTCCCGGCGATCGAGATCGTCGCGGTCGAACCCGCGGAGAGCGCCGTCCTCTCGGGCGAGGAGCCGACCGGCGACAGCTTCCAGGGGATGGGGCCGGGCTTCGTCAGTCCGAACCTCGACACCGACCTCCTCGACGACGTGGAGGTCGTGACCATCGAGGAGGCCGAGGCGGAGTGTCGCCGCCTCGCCCGCGAGGAGGGCATCCTTGTCGGCCAATCGAGCGGCGCGTCGAACGTCGCCGCGAACCGCGTCGCGGAGCGGATCGCCCGACCCGGGGCGGACTGCCCGGACGCGCCCGACGAACTCGCCGCCGACGGCTTCGGCGACGACTGCCCCCTGATCGTCACCGTCTTCTGGGACAGCGGCGAGCGGTACATGTCCACCGGCATGTTCGACGACTAGGTACGAGAGCCGGCCGGGGCAGTTCCGTCGCTCACGGCGTCACCCGCTGAACTCCGATTCGGTCACGCGAACGACGACCGTGTCGTCGACCTCCCTGAGGTCGTACGTCGGGATCTCGCCGTCGACGCGCGTGAGGAACATCGGTTCGACGAGCCGGCCGTCGGCGACGCCGTACACCTTCAACAGGTCGTCGGTTTCTGCGGGATCGACCGACCCGTCCCTGACGGCCCTCGCGAGCGGCCGCGAGAGCCACTCCTCGTCGCTGACGCTCGGTTCGAGGACGAGCGCGGCGTCGACGAATCGGACGAGGTACCAGTTCAGGTCGTTCAGGAGCGACACCGCCGCGCCGACGCTGACGGTGTCGGCGGCGATCGCGTTCTCGAACGGCTCGCCGAGGTCGTAGGTCGAAAGCGCCCGCCGGGAGGTCTCTCTGGAGAACAGCTCGTACCGAAGGTTCACGTCCGGCTTTCCGACGAGACAGACGCGCGTCACACCCGACCGAAGTCGGCGCCCGCCTAAAGCGATTCCGATGAGCGGTTCGTCGGGCGAACGCGCCTACGTCCCGCCCGGTACCGTCGCCGCCTCGCGGCGCAGTCGGTGCACGTCGAGGACCTCGGCGTCGACCGCGAGGGCCGCGGCTCGATTGAGCAATCCGTCGGGTTCGGCCGCTTCGACCTCGTCGAGGCTCGCGTTCGTCTCGGGGTACGAGGGGGCGACGCGCTCGCAGCCGACGGGGAGCGTCGAGTCGTCGAACGTCCCGATCCGCCGCGCCCGCTCCGTGACGTCGGTCTTGTCCCGCGTCAAGAGCGGCCGGTGGACCGGCAGCGTCGCCGCCGCGTCGGTGACGGCGAGGTTCGGCCCCGTCTGGCTCGACTTCTGCCCGATCGACTCGCCGGTGACGACCGAGTGCGCGCCGATCTCCCGGGCGATCGCCTCGCCGATGCGGAGCATGGCGCGGCGCAGCGAGAGCATCCGCGTCACGCCGATCTCGGCGGCCATCTCCGCCACGAGATCCCCCGCGGGGACGACGCGGAGCCGCACGTCGTAGTTCGGGGCGTACCGCGCCAGCCGACAGGCCACCGAGACGGCGCGGGCGCGGTGGTCCGGGCCGCCGTAGTCGCCGAGGTCGACGTAGACCAGTTCGACCGCGCAGCCGCGCTTCATCGTCTCCCACGCGGCGACCGGCGAGTCGATGCCGCCGCTGAGGAGGACGACGGCGGTCCCCTGCGTCCCGAGGGGCAGTCCGCCCGGTCCCGGCCGGCGCTCCGTGAACACGAACGCCTCCTCCTCCCGACAGTCGACGCCGTAGGTCACGCTCGGGTCGTCGAGATCGACCGGCGCGCCCGCGACCTCCTGGATCGCCCGACCGCCGTCGCGTTCGACGTCGCCGCTCGTGAAGCCGTGTGCCGCCTTCGGTCCGGCGCGGCGCGCTCGCACCGCGAAGCTCCCCCCGGGGTGAGCCGCGGCGGCCGTCCGGAGCGACTCGCGGATCGCGTCGAGCGTCGGCGGGCAGGTCGCGGCGGGGCTCGCGGAGACGACGCCGAACGCGTCGGCCGCCGCGTCGGCGGCGGCGTCGGGGTCGTCGGTGCGGACGAACAGGCGCGACCAGCGGCGCTCGACGGTTCCCCCTACGTCGCGATCGGCGAGCAGCGCCTCGACGTTGTCGCGGAGCCGCCGCTCCATGTCGGTTCGAACCTTCGCGCTCTTGATCCCGATCTCGCCGTACCGGACGACGACCGTGTCCGCTTCGAGGGTCACTGGGTGAGGGTACGCCGGCGAGGGGATTAAGGGGCTTCGACCGGGCGGTGCGGTCGGAAAACCGGAACGAGTCGACCGAACGACCGGAATCGAGCGATCCCGGCTCAGAACGTCGAGAGGTCGCCCTCGATGGTCTTTCGCGTGACGGACGTCACGTCTGCGAGTTCGCGGTCGACGATCGCGCGCACCTCCGCCTCGATGTCGGAGACTGAGACGCCTTCCTCGGTGACGATCTGGGCGTCCGCGACGTGCGGCTGGTCGATCGGCCGGCCGATCTGGCTCAGGAGGCGGACCTGCAGGTCGCGGATGCCGTCGACCTCGGCGACGACCGTCTCCGCGATCTCCGTCGAGAGGAGGTTGTAGATCTTCCCGATGTGGTTGACGGGGTTCTTCCCGCTCGTCGCCTCCATGCTCATCGGCCGGTTCGGCGTGATCAGCCCGTTCGCGCGGTTGCCGCGACCGACGGAGCCGTCGTCACCCTGCTCCGCGCTCGTGCCGGTCGTCGTGAGGTAGATCGACCCCTCCTCGTAGTTGTCGGCGGTGTTGACCTCGACGCCGACTTCCCGATCCGTGTACTCCCGCGCGAGACCCCACACGAACTCCTGGACGCGCCCGACGGCGGCGTCGTACGCGTCGAGGTCCGCGACGTACCGGTCGATCATCGCGGCGGCGACCGTGATGTCGATGCGGTCGCCCTCGCGCTTGCCCATGATCTTCACGTCGGGACCGAGTTCTGGGTGATCCGCCGCGTACGTCGTGTTGAGCTCGCGTTCGGCGTTGCGGACGATCCGCTCCGTCTCCGTCAGGGGCGCATGACCGACGCCGAAGCTCGTGTCGTTCGCCATCGGAACGGTCGCACCCTCCTCGCCGAACACCTCCTGGAGGTCGCCGCTGCCCTCGCCGAGGCGGACGTCGACGACGATCTCGGTGCCGAACTCCAGCTCGGGAACCTTCTCGTTCAGGTAGTCGCGCGCCGCCGCGAGCGCGACGGAGTCGACCGGGATCTTCTGCCCGTCGTATTCCCGCGTCGCGCGTCCGACGATGAGCACGTAGATGGGCTCTATCACCTCTCCGCCGCCGAAGGCGGGAGCCGCCGATCCGGCGACGAGCTGCGTCTCGTCCGTGTTGTAGTGGAGCACCTTCCCGACGCGATCGATGTACGTCTGCGACAGCGCCCGGGAGACGCTCTCTGCGATCCCGTCGCAGATCGAATCGGGGTGGCCGATCCCCTTCCGCTCGACGATCTCGACCGCCTGGTCCTCCACCGCCGTCCGGTCGAGCTCCGCGATCTGGATGTTCCGCGTGGTCATTGGTCCGAACTTCTACACGCCGGATGCTATAACTTGCGGAAACCTCCAGCGAGTGCAAGATTACTCTTGGTTATTTTCCCGCAGCAGTAGCCCGAGGTACGAGGTTCGGATCCCCTCGTCGGGATCGAGATCGAGCGACCGCAGCACCGCGACAGCCCCTTTCCTCACGGATTCGACGCGGTCTTCGGTCGCCTCGCGTTCGACCTCCACGAACTCCCCCAGTCCGTCGACGCGGTCGAGCGTCACCGCGTACCCGTCCAGCGAGTAGCGCTCCCGCTCCTTTTCGACGACCGCGGCCTCCTCGAATCCCAACCCGCGCAGTATCCCGGCCATCGCGCCGTCGTCCGCGACCTCCGTCTCGAACTCCTCGCGCGTCTTCGACTCGGCCTCGACGAGCGGGCCCTTGTACGTGACCTTCGTGGCCGATTCCGCCTCGCCGTCGCCGTCCGCCGGCGTCTCCCGGCGAATCCTGAGCGCCTCGTCCGTCTCGGCGAAGTCGCGGTGGGGTGCGTCGTAGTAGGTGTCGCGCTGCGCGACCGCCGCGACGCGCTCCGCGCCTCGTTCGTCGAGTCGCCGCCGCGCGGTGACGTGGTCGGCCCGGACCTTGAGTTCGACCTCGTACATGGGTGTCGGATCGGGCGACGGGGGCAAAAGACGCCCGCTCTCGGATCGGCGGGGACATAAACGGCCTACCTGTGAGGGAACAACGCTCTTTCCGCGTTCGACCGTATACGAGCTATGGTACCACTCGACTCGGTCACCGGGGCGCGAACGCGCGGGCGGTTCGGACCGACGGGCGTCGTCCGATGAAGCTGTGCGACGTGACCCTCCGCGAGGGCGACCAGATGCCCGGCCGATCGTACTCGGTCGAACAGAAAGCCGAGGCGGGCCTGGCGCTCGACCGCCTCGGCGTCGACTTCGTCGAAGCCGGCTTCCCGGCCACGGGCGAGAAGGACCGGCGCGCCGTCGCCGAACTGGCCGACGCCGCCGAGGCGGACGTCGCCGCGATCGCCCGGGCGGTGCCGGCCGACGTGGAGGCGGCGCTCGAAGCGGAAGCGGACGTGATCTCCGTGTTCGGGCCCGTGTCGTCGCTGCAACTGGAGCACGCCCTCGGGAAGACCCGGGAGGAGATGCTCGACGCGATGCGCGACGCGGTCGACCTCGCGCACTCGGGCGGCGCGCGCGTCCACCTCAGCCTCGTCGACGCGTTCCGAACCGAACGCCGGTACGTCGTCGACGCCTGCGAGCGGTTCTCCGACGCCGAGTACGTCGTCCTCGCCGACACGGTGGGCGTCCGCACGCCCCGCTCGGTCGCGAGCACCCTCGCGGCGCTCGGCGAGTCGGTCGACCTCGGGCGAGTCGGCGTCCACTTCCATCAGGATCTCGGGGTGGCCACCGCGAACGTCCTCGCCGCGTACGAGGCCGGCGCGGGCAAGGCGGACGTGAGCGTCGCCTCGCTCGGCGAGCGGGCCGGCAACGCCGCCCTGGAGGAGGTCGTCGTCGCCGGAACGATCGAGCACGGCGAATCCTTCGGCGTCGACGCAGCCCGTCTCGTTCCGGCCTGTCGCGAGGTGCTGTCGGCGCTCGGCGAGCGCGTCGACGCCAGAAAGCCGATCCTCGGTCGAGAGGTCGCAGAACACGAGTCGGGCATCCACACCGCCGCGATGCTCGGGGAGCCGGGCGTCTTCGAGCCGTTCGACCCCGCCGACTTCGGCGGCGAGCGGCGGCTCGTCTTCGGGGCGGGGACGGGCCGCGGCGGCGCGCGCGGGCTGCTCGAACGCGCCGGCTTCGAACCGACGGACCGGCGGGTCGAGTCGCTGCTGTCGGCGCTCGCGGACGAGGGGCCGATGGGGACGGACGGGGCGGTCGCGCTCGCGCGGCGGCTGTTCGGCTGACCCGCGTTCGGCTCCGCTCTACCCCTTCAGCTTCGACGCGAAGTTCTCCCGGAGCTTGTCGAGCTTCGGCGGGATGTGAACCGCACAGTACGCCTGCTCCGGGTTCTTCTCGTAGAAGTTCTGGTGGTACTCCTCGGCCTCGTAGAACGCCTCCAGCGGTTCGACCTCCGTCACGATGGGGTCGTCGTACGCGCCGGCCGCCTCCAGTTCCTCGATGAGGGCCTCCGCCGTCTCCCGCTGCTCGTCGTCGTGGTAGAAGACGGCCGAGCGGTACTGCGTTCCGACGTCCGGCCCCTGTCGGTTGAGCGTCGTCGGGTCGTGGATGGTGAAAAAGACCTCCAGCAGCTCCCGGTATCCGATCTCGTCGGGGTCGTAGGTCACCTGCACGACCTCCGCGTGGCCGGTTTCGCCCGAGCACACCTCCTCGTACGTCGGGTTCTCGGTCGATCCGCCGGCGTAGCCGGAGACGACGGATTCGACGCCCCCGAGCCGCTCGAACGGGGCCTCGATGCACCAAAAGCAGCCGCCCGCGAGGGTCGCCTGCGCCGCTGTTTCGCGTTCGCTCATCGCGTCCCCCTTGGTGCTCGACGCGTTAAGCGTCTCTGGTCGATCGCGATCCCGCGCGCTCGCCGGCGGTGCGGGCCTCGATCCGTCCCTCGCGTCGACGTTTCGCCGACGGGGTCGAAACGTGATTCTTAAGGGCGGCACGGGAGACGTACCCTACATGAGCGATGAACAGCAGGCAGAGTCGGCGGACGAGCGCGGAGACGCCGACGCATCGGACGAAACCGAAGGCGGGATCCAACGCGACGACTTCGTCAGGCTCGACTACACCGTCCGGACGGTGGAGGAAGGGACCGTCGTCGACACGACGAGACAGGACGTCGCCGAGGAGGAGGGCATCGACGACGAGGACTACGACTTCTCCCCTCGCGTCATCGTCGTCGGCGCGGGCCACGTCTTCGAGGCGGTCGACGAGGAGATTCAGGGGAAAGAGCAGGGCGACTCGGGCACCGTCGAGATCCCGGCGGCCGAAGCGTTCGGCGAGTTCGACCCCGACGACGTCCGGACGATAAGCGCCGAGAAGATCTCGGAGGACGACCGCTACCCCGGCGCGCGCGTCACCATCGACGGCCAGCAGGGGCACCTCGAAACGATCATCGGCGGCCGCGCCCGCGTCGACTTCAACCACCCGCTCGCCGGCGAGGACCTCGAATACGACTACGAGATCGTCGGCGTCGTCGACGACCGCGAGGAGAAGGCGCAGGGGCTGCTCGGCATGTACCTCCAGCAGTCGCCGGAGGTCTGGATCCAGACCGACGAGGTCGAAGAGGAGACCGTCGTCGAACCCGACGAGGACGAGGAGGAAGGAGAGGACGAGGACGCGGAACCCGAGACGGAGATCGAAACCGTCGAGAAGGAGACGCTGTACATCGAGGCGACGCCGCAGATGACGATGAACCAGCAGTGGCTGTTCTCGAAGCAGCAGATCGCCCAGGACGTCATGGATCGCCTCGACCTCGACCGCGTGATCGTCCAGGAGACCATCGAGGGGATGGGCGGTATGATGGGCGGCATGGGCGGCATGATGGGTGCCGGCGGCGCGGACATCGAGGAGGCGCTCGAAGACGTCGACGTCGACGCCGACGAGATCGTCGAGGAACTCGAAGGAAGCGAGGCCGAGGAGACCGGAGACGTCGAATCCGACGCTGACGCTGCCGACGGTGACGACGCCGACTCCGCCGACGAGGCGGACGAGTAGTAACTCCACGCGCGCGTCCCGAAACCGCGGTTTTCTTTATCGCCTCGCGCACAGTCGCGCCCATGGACGCCGCAGCGGAGCTGGACATCACCGACGACCTGCTCGTCGCGGGCGTCGCGGCCGGCTGCACGATCGCGCTCACCGCCGCGCTGAAGTACGGTCTCGGCCTCGACGCGAGCCTCGTCGCGCGGCTCGCGCCGCTGTACGTGTACTTCCTCTACGTCTTCTCCCGCAAGGGCGGGCCGTACGGCCGGTACGACACGCCCGCCGCGTGGTCAGTCCTGCTCGTCGCGGTGACGGCGGGGACGGCGCTGTTCTACGTCGCGACGGGGTAGGCGTCCGAACCGCGCAGGCCGATATCGTGGAACCGCGCTACGCGATGTCCCGGCTGGTGTCGATGGTGACCCGCTCCGCGAGGGTGAGCTTGATCGTCTCGTCGAGCGCGGCGCCGCCGCGGAACTTCGGCACGGCGAGGCGGTTTTCGATCTCCGACCCCTTGACCCGCGTCCGCAGGTCGAACACGACGTCCGCCACGTGCGCCGTGACGTCGCGATTTTCGGGCACGGCACCGCCGCTGAGCGCGTGGAGCACCGCCACGCCGCCCGTGTTGACCATGTGGGTCTGGAGCGCGTTCAGGAAGTTCCGGTAGCGGGCGGGCTCCTCCCGTTCGAGCACGTCCACCGCGTCGACGATGAGGTTCGAGTCGTCGGGGAGCGCCCCGACTAGCCGGTTCGCGTGGTCGAGCGGCGCGTCGCTGCCCACGTCGCGGATCGTCGGCTTGCCGACGCGGGCGCTCGATCGGTCGAACGCGTCCTGGACGGCCTCCGCGGAGCGGATCGTCGTGAGGTAGAGCGTCCCCCGCGCCGCGGTGAGTTCGTGCAGGAACAGCTCCGACTGGCTCGCGGGGCTCGCCGACAGCAGGACGAGACTGCCGGCCGGGATGCCGCCGCCGAGCCGGCGATCGAGCACCGTGATTCCCGTGGGGAGCCGGCCGGCCATACCCCGAACGATGTATCGCGATCGTTATATGTCTTCCTCCACGTCGAGCGTCGACGCGAGTCGAGCGTACGCCCTCCGGAGGGCGGGGGCGGAGAGCACGGGCGGGTCGACCTCCGGTACTGCCGCCAGAATCGGACACCCCAGGAGGTCCGCGACGCGATCCGGCGCGAGTCGCGTCCGCGTCAACACCGCGCCCCGGACGGGCGTTCCGAGCGCCCGCGCCATGGCGGCGGTCTTCGCCGCGTCGCGCAACCCGGGCGCGCAGAGCGTCGACACGAGCAGGACGCCGTCGGCGACCCGCAGCGGCGCGGCCGCGTCGACGCTCGCGCCGGCTGGGCAGTCGACGAGCACCGTCGCCTCCGCGGACGCGAGGCGCGTCAGCCCCCGCCGGACGTCGGCGTCGCTCCCGACCGGCGGGGCGGGCAGCACCGACACGCCGTCACCGTCGGAGCACGGCTGCGCGGTGGCGACCGGATCGCTGCCGACGTCGGCGAGCGTCGGTTCGCGCTCGACCCCCGAAAGCGAGTGGAGGTTCGGCATGTCCCGGTCGGCGTCGACCGCGAGCGTCGATCCGGGGAGCGCGGCCGCGAGGCCGAGGGTGGTCGTCGTCTTTCCGCAGCCGCCCTTGCCGCCGCCGATCGCGAGCATACCGTCGGTGGTTCCGGCTTCGGATTTGAACCTGCGCAGGGCGAGCCCGCTCGGCTCGCTTCTCGGGGCGGACGGTCGTTAGCCCTTCGGACGGACCAGTCGTCACCCTTTCGGGCGGACCAGCCGCTCGAAGAACGGATCGGAGACGAGGAGCAACAGCCAGGTGTACATCGCCAGCCGCGCGCTGTAAAACGACACGCCGACGGAGAGGAGGAACACGCCCGTGGGAACGAGCGACTTGAGGACGCCGTAGCGCACCTGTTCGCGGTCGAGTCGGCGACTCGTCAGCCCCTCGTGGCTGGCCGCGTACCACCACAGGGCGGCGAAGACGATCCCGACGGCGGCCAGCGTGGCGGCGTAGAGTCCGACCGAGAACCGTCCGGTGTAGTCGCCGAGGAGCGCCGTCGTGAAGGGGATGAAGGCGATAAACAGCAGGTAGACGACGTTCAGCCAGAGCAGCTTCCAGTCGTAGCGGTCGATTCGCTGGAAGACCCGGTGGTGGATGATCCAGTAGTTCCCGATGATGAGAAAACTGACGACGTAGCTGACGACGTCGGGCCACTCGCCGAGGACGAACCCCACCGCCGTCGTCCCCGGCGGGAGGCGGTCCGGAACCTCGATGTTCAACACCAACAGCGTGATCGCGATGGCGAAGACGCCGTCGCTGAAGCCGACCAGCCGGTCGACCCCCCTCCTGTGTTCGGCGTCGGTCAGCGACTCGTCGTCGAACGCGTCGAACCCGTCGCCCGAGTCCGTCGACGATTCGGACCGTGACGAATCGGACGGCAGAGGGTCGTCCCGCGACGATTCGGACCGCGCCGGGTCGGACGCCGTCATCGCCGCCCGATCGCGCCCGAACGGGCTCGGATGCGTTTTCCGGCACCCTTGGCCGCGTCGGCGTTCAACAGGACGAACCCGAGGAAGACGAGGAGGAAGCCGACGGCCGCCTCGGGCGGGAGTCGCTCGCCGAGGAGCGCCCAGCCGCCGAGGACGGCGAAGATCGGGATCACGTACTGGACGAGGCTGGCGCGAGCGGGGCCGACGTCGTCGATCAGCTCGAAGTACAGCGCGTAGGCGATGGCGGTCGAGAAGACGCCGATGTAGACCATCGCGACGAGCGCCGTCTCCGTGAGGCGGACGGCCGCGAACGACTCGCCCGCGAGGAGGCTCGCGGCGTGCATCGCGGGGGCCGCGAGCGCCATCGACCAGGCGGTCTGCGCCGTGGCCGGTATCGACGACCCGGCTCGCCGGACGAGCACGCTCCCCGTGGCGATGCTCGTCGCGGCGAGCAACACGAGTTCCTCCCCTTCGAGATCGCCGCCGAGGAGGTCGCTCGGATTCGGTTGGACGACGATCGTCACGCCGATCAGCCCGACGACGAGCCCCGCGACGCCGGCGCGGGAGAGGCGCTCCGCCGGGAGGAGAAACGCCGCGAGGGCGGTCGCCAAAACCGGATCGAGCCCGTAGATGATCGCCGCGACCCCGCTCGTCGTGTACTGCTGGCCGAGGAACAGGAACGCGTTACTCGCGAAGACGACGAGCGCGCCGCCGGCGAGGATCGCGCGCGCGTCCCTCCCGGTGGTCGGCCGCCAGCCGTCGGTTCGGAGCACCACGTACGCCAAAAGCAGCGCGGCCGCGATGTCGATCCGGAACGCGGCGAAAAGAAGCGGCGGGAAGAACGCGAGGCCGGCTTTGATCGCGACGTAGCCGAACCCGAGCAACGTCGAGACGAGGAGAAACGCGACCGCGCTCCCGTTTCTTGTCAACGATATCTTATGTAGCATGACGGGATACAGGACTCCCGGCCAGCTAACGCTTCCGTCCGTCAATCGACCCGACATTTGCCGGCTCTGACTTTCGTTCGCCGCTCGGTCGAAGGCGATCGGCTCCCTTCCGTTCGCACCGACCCGTGCCGACCGAATCGAGTCGACGAGCGCCCGCCGGTCACCCGGCCGCTTCCGCGGCGCCGAACTTCCATCCACAGACAAGTATGGTAACGTAGAATTCAGGTATTTTTAGTAGTAATTCATGATAGTACGACAAAAATTACTATATGTTGTGTAAAAAATTGTCCCGGGTAGATATGACAGACGATCGTTTGACCGGTCGGCGGCTCTCTCGACGGCGATTCGTACGTGGAACGGCGGCGGCGGGTGCCCTGCTCGCCTACCCGTCTCTCGGGGGGCGGGCGGTCGGCGACGACGCCGCGACGTCGATCGACGTCGACTCGCCCGCGCTTTCGGTGACGGACAGGCTCGAAGACCGTCGGTACGTCGTCCCCGGGAGTCGGGCGTACGCGGTCGGCACGCAGGACGGTCGGTTTCCGGCGATGGGCTTTCACACCCGCGGGGAGATGGGCGGGATCTGGAGCCCGCCGATCAAGCTCCTCGACGGGATCTGGTTCGGTATCGACGGCGAGTGGTTCGACGCGGCGGAGCGCTTTACGAGCGGCTACGGCCACGTGGAGATGGACCTGCCGGACCGCGGTTCCTTGGAGATCACCCGGACGGAGTTCGCGCCCGACGGGACCCGCGCGGTCCTCTTCGGGCTGTCGTTCGCCGCCCGCGGCGACGACGAGCGGTTCACGCTGACGGTGGACGCCCACTCCGAACTCATGAACTCCTACCCGTGGGGCGAGACGGATCCCTCCCAGGAGGAGTACGACCTGGCCGACAGCGCCGAGTTCAACGGCGAACGGCTCGTGTTCCGCGACCGCGGCACGCCGCCCGTCGAGAACGCGCTGGAGCACGACTGGGCCGCCGTCGTCGGATCGACGCTGTCGCCGACCGACGGCGAGACCGGCGACGACTACCGCGGCCCGCAGGACCCGCCGGAGGTGTGCCCGGCCACGGGCGACGCGCCCGACCGCTGCGACGACACCGAGTTCGGAAACGGCGCGGGCGGCCGACTCAGCTACGACGTGTCGGTCGCGGCCGGCGAGACCGAGACGGTGTGGATCGCCGTGGCCGGGGCCGACTTCGACGGCCCCGATCCGGACGACGCGGTCGACGCCGCGATCTCCGAACTCGACGCCGCGCTCGCGGACCCGGCGGGCGAACTGGCGGCGAAAGTCGAGGACAGGCTCGACCTGCGCGAGCGCACGCGGCTCGACCTCCCGGACAACCCGGAACTGGAAGCGAGCATCGACTGGAGCAAGCAGAACCTCGCGGACTGCGTCCTCGAGATGGAGGATCTCGACATCCGCGAGACGAACGCGGGTGAGAACTACCCCGAACCCGAGGGCACGATCGACCGCGCGCGCTTCGTGGCCGCCGGCTACCCCGACTACCCGTGGCTGTTCGCCACCGACGGCGAGTACACGGCGTTCGCCAGCGTCGCGGTCGGCCAGTTCGGGCCGATCAAGGATCACCTGCGCGCGCTGAAGGAGGCGAGCGAGATCGACAACGACGGGAGCGGCAAGGTCGTCCACGAGGTCGTCTACGACGGCTCCGTGTACTTCGGTTCGAACGACGACGACGGGAACACGGACGAGACGGCGAAGTTCCCGAGCGCGGTCGCGCTCGTCTGGCGCTGGACGGGCGACGACGACTTCCTCGACGAGATGTACGACTTCGCGCGGCGGAACCTGGAGTACATCTTCGAGGAGCTGGACGAGGACGACGACGGCTGGCCGGAGGGGCTGGGCAACGTCGAGCGCGAGGGCATGGGCGAGGAGAAACTCGACAACACCGTCTACACGATCCGCGGCCTGTACGATCTCGCCGACATGGCGCGGGCGGTGGGCGACACGGCGACCGAAAAGCGGTCTCTCGCCCGCGCGAGGCGGCTCGAAAACCGGTTCGAGGGGACGTGGTGGTTCGGACGCGACGGCGCGACGCAGTACGCCGACTCGCTCGAAGACGGTGAGCCGGTGTTCCAGCGCCACTGGATCGGCGTCACGCCGATGGAGATCGAACTCGCCGACGAGGACGGCGAGGCGCGGCCCGGCCTCGCGTCGAACGAGCACGGTACCGCCGCGCTCGAAGAGCGCGAGGGCGACTGTTACACGGACGAGTACGGCATGTACCACACCGGGACCGGCCCGACCGAAGCCGAGGGCGGCAACCCCGGCTCGAGCTGCGACGACCACGTCTCGGAAGTCCCGTCCGAACGCCAGATCTTCACGCTCAACACGGCCGTCATGGCGGTCGGCGAGGGCAACTACGGGCGGCTCGGCGAGGAGCAACAGGAACGTTACCTGAACGCCAACGCCGCGCTGCAGCTCCGACCGGACGAACAGCCGGGCGCGATGCCGGAGATCGCGCCGTCGCCCGACTACGGCCGCTCGATCGACCTGCCACTCAATGAGCGGGCGATGGTCCTCCAGGCGTGGGGCGCGTACGGCACGGTCTGGCCCGTCGTCCACCAACAACTCGGCGTCCGACCCGACCTCGGACGCGGGCGGCTCTCAGTCGTCCCGCAGGTGCCGCCGCAGTCGTCGGAGCTCTCGGGGGAGAACGTCCGCCTCGGCGACGGTTGCGCGGCGGTGTCCGTCCGCGCCGACGGCTCGACCTACGAGACGGCCGTCGACCCCGACGTCGACCTCGACGAACTCGTCGTCGGTCACGCGGTCCCGCGCAACGCCGAAGTGTCGTCCGTCACCCTCGACGGCGAGGAGGTCTGCTACGAGACGCGCGAGACGAACAGGGGACTCGAGATCCTCGTCGAGGCCGATCCGAGCGGCGAGCGGACGCTGGTCGTCGAGACGCGGTAAGCGCCCCCGATCCGCACGTTCGCCTCCGCGGCCGTCGACGCCGCCGACGGTGCCGTTTTTGTCGCCGCGGTCTTATCGTCCCGCATGCGAGAGTTCGTCTTCGCGCTCGACTACGAACCCGACTCCAATCCCGTCGCCGACGTGCTCGCCGCCCACCCGGAGACGACCGTCAGGTCCCTCTCCTGTCACGTCACCCCGGAGAGCCTGTGGCGCGTCGACCACGCGACGGGACCGCCGGACGCGCTGGCGGCGCTCGAAGACGCGTTTCTGACAGCGGACTACTGCTCCGACTGCCTCGTCACCGAAGACTGCGGCGCGGACTGCGACTCGCAGGTTCTCGACCGGGCGGACGGCACGCTCGTCCTCTACACGTACTGGGCGCGGACGCCCGTCTGCACCTCCGTCCCCCACCTCGCGCTCGAACACCTCGGGGAGGGACTCCTCTTCGAGACGCGCCGCGAGGGCCGGCGCTACCGCTGGCGGATCGTCCTCTCGGACGCGGCGAACGTCCCCGGCTTCTTCGCCGCGCTCGGCGACGAGGTCGGCGAGTGCGCCGGCATGGAGATGATCCGCCTGACCGATCTCTCCCCGCGCCGCGCCCGGGCGGACGCGGACGAGGAACTCCTGCCGCGCGAACAGCGAGACGCCCTCCGCGCCGCCGTCGAGCACGGCTACTACGAGACGCCCCGCGACGTGGACCTCTCCGAACTCGCGGCCGATCTCGGCGTCCCACGGTCGACGCTCTCGTACCGGCTCCGCCGCGCCGAAGCGCAACTCGCGACGCAGTTCGTCGCGGGCGACGACCGGCTCGACTCGCTCTCGCCGACGGTTTGAACGGCCGTCCGAGCCGCCCGAGCGCGCGTCGCCGCTCGGATCGAAGCCCCGCGAGCCGACCGCGACCATTCGTCGCTCGCCAACCACGACTTGGCGCACGACAAATAACTCCTATCGGCCATCCGGACGTAGCGACGGTCGATGAGTGACTCCTCGGAACGGCCGCGGGCGGGGGCGACTCGGACGGTTCGGGCTACCGTCCCGGAGATGGACTGTCCGTCGTGCGCGGAGAAGGTGACGAAGAGCGTCGCCGCGCTCGGCGACGGCGTCCGAGAGATCGACGCACGCCCCACGACCGGCGCGCTCGTCGTCGCGTTCGATCCGGCGGACGCGACGGCGGAAGACGTGCTCGACCGCGTTCGGAAGGCCGGGTACGACGCGACCGCGGTCGCCGCCGACGAGTCGGATCGGTCGGTCGAGATCGCGGAGTCGGCCGAGATCTGGACGGGCCCCCGAGCCGTCAAAACGTGGATCGGCGCGGGCTTTCTCGCCCTCGGACTCCTCTTTCAGTTCCTCCTGCCCGGCCAGAACGCCGTCGTCGCCGCGCTCGGCGTCGAGTTCACCCTCGCGGACGCGCTCCTGCTCGCGGCGACCGCGAGCAGCGGCGCGCCGGTCGTCCGGAGCGGGTACTACTCCGCGCGCAACCGCAGCCTCGACATCGACCTGCTGATGGGGACCGCCATCGTCGCCGCGACCGGGATCGGCTACTACGTCGAGGCGGCGACGCTCGCGGTGCTCTTCAGCATCGCCGAACTCCTCGAAACCTACGCGATGGATCGGACGCGCGACTCGCTGCGCGAGCTGATGGAGTTGTCGCCCGACGAGGCGACGGTCCTCCGAGACGACGGGCGCGAGGTCACGGTCCCCGTCGAGGACGTTCACGTCGGCGACGTCGTCGCCGTCCGACCGGGCGAGAAGGTCCCGATGGACGGCGTCGTCGTCGACGGCGCGAGCGCGGTCGACGAGTCGCCGATCACCGGCGAGAGCGTCCCGGTCGACAAGGGGGAGGGAGACGCCGCGTACGCGGGGACGATCAACGAGACGGGCTACCTCGAACTCGAAGTCACGTCGGAGGCGTCGGACAACACCCTCTCGCGGATCGTCGAACTGGTTCGGGGCGCACGGGAGACGAAGACGGAGAGCGAACAGTTCGTCGACCGCTTCGCCGGGTACTACACGCCGGCGGTCGTCGCGCTCGCGATCCTCACCGCCGCGGTGCCGCCGCTCGCGTGGAGCGCCCCGTGGGAGCCCTGGTTCGTCCGCGGGCTGACGTTCCTCGTCATCGCGTGTCCGTGCGCGTTCGTGATCTCGACGCCCGTCAGCGTCGTCTCCGGCGTCACGAGCGCGGCACGCAACGGCGTCCTGATCAAAGGCGGGAACTACCTCGAAGCGATCGGCGAGGCCGACGCCGTCGCCTTCGACAAGACGGGGACGCTCACGCGGGGCGAACTCGCCGTCACCGACGTCGTTCCGCTGAACGGGTGCTCCGAGTCCGAGCTGCTGGCGTGCGCCGCCGGCCTCGAACGGCGGAGCGAACACCCGATCGCCGACGCGATCGTCGCGCACGCGGCCGACCTGGACGTCGACCCCCGCGACGTATCCGGGTTCGAGAGCATCCCGGGCGAGGGTGTCGTCGGCGAAATCGACGGCGAGACGTACTCCGTCGGCAAGCCCGCGCTCTTCGCCGAACTCGAGGACCATCCGTCGCACGCCGATCGGACGACCGACGGCGGCGTCGCCGATCCCACGATCGAGGGGACGCGCGCCGCCGATCCCTTCGGTCGGCTCGTCCCCGACCTCCAGGCGGCGGGCAAGACCGTCGTCCTCGTCGGCGCTGGCGCGACGGTCCTCGGGGCGATCGCCGTCGCGGACGAGATCCGTCCGGAGGCGAGGAGGTCGGTCGAACGCCTCCGCGACCGGGGCGTCGAACGGATCGTGATGCTCACGGGCGACAACGAGCGGACGGCGCGGGCGATCGCCGCGGAGGTCGGCGTCGAGGAGTTCCGGGCCGACCTGCTGCCCGAAGAGAAGGTCGACGCGGTCGACGAGCTGTCGGACGAATGCGGGACGGTGGCGATGGTGGGCGACGGGGTGAACGACGCGCCCGCGTTGGCGACCGCTTCCGTCGGGATCGCAATGGGCGCGGCGGGCACCGACACCGCGCTCGAAACCGCCGACGTCGCGCTCATGGGCGACGACCTCTCGAAGCTCCCCTACCTGTACGCGCTCTCGCGCAAAGCCAACGGCGTCATCCGCCAGAACGTCCTGGCGAGCCTCGGAACGAAAGCCCTCCTCGCGGTCGGCGTCCCGCTCGGCTACGTGAGCGTCGCGCTCGCCGTCGTCGTCGGCGACATGGGGATGAGCCTCGGCGTCACCGGCAACGCCATGCGGCTCTCGCGGCTGTCGCCGACGCAGTTCTCCGAGCGGACGTCGAAGTAGGCCGCCGACGGGATATCGTGGCGAACGTAGCAGTATATATTTCCTATCTTTTAAGCTAGAAAAGAATTAATGTCAACGTCTTCCTCCGCTCGGCCGGAGCATGAACCACTCACGACGCACCGTCCTGAAGCTCGCGGGCGCGGGTCTCGTCGGACTCGGCGGACCCTCGCTCGTCGGCACCGCCGCGGCGCAAACCACGTACACGGTCGACAGCGATCTCACGAACACCGTCTCGGCGACCGGGGCGGAACTCGACGAGGCGGTCCGAGGCGTTCGATCCGACAGTCCGCTCGTCGGCCTCGGCGACACGTGGGTCGCCGTCGGTAACGAGGAGGGAATAAACGCGGTCTACATGGCGGCCCACGCGGCGTGGGAGTCGGCGTGGGGGACCAGCACGATCGCCCAGGACAAGAACAACATCTACGGCTGGGGGGCCGTCGACAGCGACCCGTACGACGGCGCGAAGGCCTTCGACTCGTTCGACGAGTGCGTGCGGTACGTGATGCCGCGGATCAAGGACCTCTACCTGAGCCCGGACGGACAGTACTACACGTCGCACGGCCCGACCCTGCGGGGGATGAACGTACACTACGCGACCGACGACAACTGGGCCGACGGCATCGCGGGCGTGATGAACAGCATCGCCGACGAGCTCCCGTCCGGCGGCGACGGCGGCTTCGGCGACGGCGACCGCGTCGTCGCGACGGAGGGTCTCAACACCCGCGAGCAGCCGGGACTGGACTCCGAGGTCGTGGCGACGATGGCCGCCGGCTCCGTCGGCGAGATCGTCAACGGACCGACCGCCGCCGACGGCTACACGTGGTGGGGGATCCACTGGCTCGAACGCGACATCTGGGGCTGGTCCGTCGAGCAGTACCTCGATCCGGCGTAGCCGCGAGCTACGAATACCGCAATTCGAGTTTTTCGATTCGAGAGGATCCGCGAATTGTTCGCGAGCGGCGAGCACGCCGGAACCGACGCGTGACCGATCCGAGGGCTCACCGGCCCGCTCTCACCGCGACGACCGGACCGACCTCGGTTTCATATCGCAGAGTTTGATTTATTTACTCGGTGTCGGTCGCGATCGTCGCTTCGGTGGCAACCGGGCCGAGTGCGCGAGACGCGTCGCTCTTCCAGCAGGTGGCCCGAAAAACGCGCTCGCTCCACGGCCGCCGATCAATCGTGACAGCAGCCGCCCGCCTCGCCGCCGAAGTCGACCGCGAGCGGCTCCGAGATCGCCTCGTTGACGCCTTCGAGTCGGCTCTGGAGTTCCTCCTGCGCCTCCAGGTACTCGGCCATCACCGGCAGCGCGTGGAGCTCCTGCTGGGCGCGCTGGACCTTCTGGAGGCCCTCCTGCGTCGCCTGTCCGGTCTGCCGCGCGAGCATGAACTCCTGTCGGAGCTGTTCGAACTCCGAGATCGTCTCCTGTGCCTCCGCGTCGTTCTCGACGGCCGCCTTCGCCTCCTCGAAGGCCCGATACTCCGAGGTCTCGGCGATGGCGTCGCCCAGTTCCCGGCCGAGGTCTTCGATGGAAGTCGTTTCGACGCTCATGGTCTCGATTGGGACCGGATTCGTTTAGGCCTGCCGGATGCGCGCGTCGGTCGCCGCGACGCTCGGTTCGCTCTACTCTACCACTCGCTCCGCGAACGCCACCAGATCCGCCAGCTCCTCGGGGCCGACGCCGTGGGCCGCCTCGTACGCGCCGAACGCCACGTCCGCCCCCAGTTCGCGCAGGCGGCCGGCCGCCGCCTCCGCCCGGTGCGGCGGGATCACCTGATCGGCCGATCCCGCCGAGACGAACACCGGTTTGCCGTCGATCCCGTCGGGGTCGAGGGCGGCGTGTGACTCGGCGAGGTAGCCGTGGAGCGCGGCGACCCACGCGTACCGGTCGGGATCCTCCAGCAGGAGCGCGAGGCTCGTGATGGCCCCCTGACTGAACCCGAGCAGGCCGATCCGATCGGGGTCGATCGCGTACGCTTCCACCGCGGCGTCGACGGATTCGGAGACGAGGTCGAGGCTCCGGCGGAAGTCATCGCCGTCAGGCTGACTGCTGTGCAGGCCGCCGGCGGACGTGTCCAGCTCGTACCACGTGTACCCGCCCATCAGCCGCTCGGGGGCGCGGAGACTCACGACGCGAAGCTCGTCGGGAAACCGCCGCGCGAGAGGGAGCAGGTCCTCCTCGTTCGCGCCGCGGCCGTGCAGGACGAAGACCGCGGGCGCGGGTCCGTTCGACGTTCGCTGCGGCTCGACGTGGACGTGTTCGAGCGGGAGGTCGTCGCTCATACCTCCGATTGGGACGCGAGCCGCTTCAATCACCCAGTGACGCGTCCGTCACCGGTCCCGCTAGTTGACGCCGAGCACCTTGCCGCAGCGCCTGCAGAGCCAGAGGTTCCGCCGTCCGGCCCCGAGCACGACGCGGGGCGGTTCGTCGGTCCCCTCACGCTCGTCGAAGGTGATCTCGCGGACCGTCTCCCCCTTCTCGACCCCGTCTTTCGACGCGATCTCGGCCCCGCAGTCCGGACAGTCGAACGATTCGTCGCTCATGTCGGGAGGGTACGATCGCCGCGGGCATAATCCCGAGCGGTCGGTGTGCGATCGGCGCACGACCCGTTCGCCGGTCGCCCGCGACGCCGCTGAGCGACTCCGCCGAAGCGCGGTCGTTAAACGTCCCGGCCCGCAACGACGAGTCAATGAGTCGGGACGCCTATTCCGAGGGGGATCTGCGGAAGACCGGGATGGCCCTCAAACACGACAGGGAGTGGGACTACGAACTGGAACGGATCGTCGAGGCGATCGAGGAACGCGGGGCGACGAAGGTCGGCCTCCAGTTCCCGGAGGGACTGAAGCGCCGCGGCCCGGCCGTGGCCGACGACCTCCGGGCGCTCGTCGGGGACGGGGTGACGTTCATGCTCTCCGGGCAGCCCTGCTACGGCGCGTGCGACCTCGACACGTACCTGATGCGCCGGACGGACGTGTTCGTCCACTTCGGCCACTCGCCGATGAAGGAGTCGGACAAGATCATCTACGTCCCGCTGTTCTCGAACGTCGATCCCTTCCCGATCATGGAGGAATCCCTCGACGAACTCGAAGCGGGCGACGTGGGTCTCGTCACCACCGCCCAGCACATGAACCGCTTCGAGGAGATGGCCGACTGGCTCGAAGCGCGCGGCTTCTCCGTGCACACCCGACGAGGCGACGACCGCCTCACGCACGAGGGGCAGGTCCTCGGCTGCAACTACGCCTCGGCCGACGTCGACGCCGATCAGGTGCTCTACGTCGGCGGCGGGAAGTTCCACCCGCTCGGCCTCGCCATGGAGCACCCCGAGAAGACGGTCGTCATCGCGGACCCGGTCAACAACGTCGTCACGGTCGCGGACACGGAGAAGTTCCTGAAGCAGCGCTACGGCGCGGTCCACCGGGCGATGGGGGCCGAAAAGTGGGGCGTCATCTTCTGCACCAAGATCGGCCAGGGTCGCTGGGAGACCGCCCAGGAGATCCTCGACGACAACGAGGACGCCTACCTCATCACCATGGACGAGGTCACGCCGGACCGCCTGCGCAACTTCGACATGGACGCGTTCGTCAACACCGGGTGTCCGCGCATCACGACCGACGACGGCCCGCGGTTCCACAAGCCGATGCTGACGCCGGGCGAGTACCGGATCGTCGTCGGCGACGAACCGCTCGACTCGCTGTCGTTCGACACGTTCCACGGCACCTGGTGATCGCGACCGACGCCGTTTCGACTCGCCTCGCTCCTCGTCATCACGATCATCGTGACGATTCCGGCGTTTTTCGTCCTCGCCATCGTCGGCGGCGCGACCAGGACCGTCGCGCTCGGCACCGTCGTCGGCGAGGAGTTCACCGATCCGGGCCTGTTCGCCGCGCTCGGCATCGGTGCGCTCGTCTCGGCCGTCGTCGGCGTCGTGCCGATCCTCGGCGGGCTGTTCAACGTCTCTCTCGCCCTCCTCGGCGGCGGTTCGATGGTCCTCGGGCTCTGGAAGAAACGGGAAGCGTCGTCCTGACCGGAGCCGGGGTCGTGCGCCACGACTCACCCGACGGCCCGCTCGACGTACTCGACCGCTTCCTCGGGAGTCTCGACGGATTCGATGCCCGAGACGTCGTGCGTTCCGATGCCCGCGACCGGTCGGTCGAACACGCCCGCGAAGCCGATCTCCGAGAGCGTCCCCGCCGCACCGCCGATCGCGACGACCGCGTCGCCGTTCATCGCGACCAGCGCGTTCCGGGCGTGACCGATCCCGGTCGCGATCGCGGTGTCGACGTGGGGGTTCGCGGCCGTCGGGTCGTCCCCGGGGAGGATGCCGATCGTCTCGCCGCCCGCCGCCTTCGCGCCCCGGCAGGCCGCCTCCATCACCCCGCCGAGACCGCCGCAGACGACGACGGCCACGAAGTCGCCGGACCGTCGGCGCGGATCGAGTCCGACCCCGTCCGCACCCGGCCGGAATCACTTTTAAACTTCGACCGTTGTGTCCCGATATGGGCACGTACTCGGCACTCGTCGACGTGGACGAGTCGTCGTTCCAGAACGCGCAGGAGCTCGCGACCGTCTGGGGCGAGATCCGGCGCGACGTCGAAGAACTCGGCGGGGAGCTTCTCGACGCCTACGCGGTGCTCGGCGAGCGCGACTTTCTGGTGCTGTTCGAGGCCGACGACCGCGATCAGGCGTTCAAGATCTCCATCGCGATGGAACGGTACGGGCTCGACACCCAGACGATGGAGATCATCCCGGTCGACGACCTCGGATCGATCGTCGAGGACTTCTGAGCGGGATCGCCCGGCGACCTGCTCACCGGGAGACGAGTTCCGCGAGCTTCGACAGCGTCGCCGCCGCGTCCGCGCGGAATTCGGCGTGGGCCCGGTCGCTGTAGGGCGTCTCCTCCCTGTTGACGAGCACGAGCGTCCCCCCTTCCGCCGCGACGCCGGGGAGCGACGCCGCCGGCTCGACGGTGAGCGACGAGCCGACGGCGAGGAACACGTCGCTGTCGGCCGCCAGCCGCCGCGCCTCCGCGAACGTCTCCCGCGGGAGCGCCTCGCCGAAGAGCACCACGTCGGGCTTGTAGACGCCGCCGCAGCCGTCGCATCGCGGCGGGAGTTCGCCCGTCCGGACGCGCTCTCGGACGGGCGCGGCTTCCTCGCGACGGCCGCAATCGCGACAGACGACGCGGGCGCCGGTGCCGTGGAGTTCGAGCACCCGATCGCTCCCGGCCTCGGCGTGCAACCCGTCGGTGTTCTGTGTGATCACCGCGTCCAGAAACCCCTCCCGTTCGAGCCGCGCGAGCGCCTCGTGGGCGGCGTTCGGGGCGACCGACTCCGGGAACATCGCCTCGTGGAGGCGCAGCCGATCCCGCCAGAACCCCGCCGGATCGGCGTCGAACCGACCGATCCGAAAGTCGCCCGGGTCGAACTCGGTCCTCCAGATTCCGCCCTCGCCGCGGAAGCTGGGAACGCCGGAGGCGGTGCTCACGCCCGCCCCGGTGAGCGCGACCGCGACGTCCGCCTCGGTGAGCGCGTCCGCGACCGCCGCGAGATCGTCGTCCGTGGTCGACGACGGGAGGGAATCACCCATGTCCGACGGTGGGTGGGATGCGAGAAAAAACGCGCGCTCGCGCCGGTCACCGGCGTCGGGCGTCGCGGGTGAGCCGGCGCTTCGGGGCCGGCGTCGTCAGCCGGATGAAACGGAGCATGTCAACATACGTCGCGCTCGGTCGACCGACGGGGTTGCGGCGATCGTTCACGGTGTCGCGTCTCACGCCTCGCGGACACCTGTACCTTCTGCCTGTACTGCCCGGGCGGGCCGCCGCCGCGACTCCACAACGTTTAGACCGTCCGCGCGCGCAGGGGTGCGTATGACAGTCAGTGACTGGGGCGACTGGCTCCCGCGCGCGGTCGACGACGCCGACCCGGACACCGTCGCCGTCTGGTACCTCGGCTGCAACGGCTTCGTACTCAAAGGTAGCGGCGGAACGACGCTGTTCATCGATCCGTACGTCGGCACCGGCGACCCGCCGCGGACGGTCCGGATGGTGCCGGTTCCGTTCGACCCGGCGGACGTCGAGGCGGCCGACGCGATCCTGGCGACCCACGAGCACACGGATCACACCCACGGTCCGAGTCAAGCGCCGATCCTCGCGAACACGGGGGCGACGTTCTACGCGCCGGACGACAGCCTCGCGGTCGCCCGGGAGGACGAGCGTTGGACCGAGAACTGGGACGTCGCGGAGGACCAGTTCGAGGCGGTCGAGGAGGGAGACGCGCTGGAGATCGGCGAGTTCACCGTCCGCGTCGAGACCGCCGACGACCCCGACTCGACCCACCCCGTCAGTTACGTCCTCGAGCACGACTCGGGGACGATCTTCCACGGCGGCGACACGAAGCCCGCGGAGGCGTTCGAGGACCTCGGCGAGCGGTACGACGTCGACCTCGGCATCCTCGCGTTCGGCGCGATCGGCAACGTCCCGGACAAGGAGACGGGCGAGCCGATCCGGACGAAGTGGTACTCCACCGAAAACGAGATCGTGAAGGCCGCGAGCGACCTGCAGTTCGATCGGCTACTCCCCAGCCACTGGGACATGTGGAAGGGGATGACCGCGGATCCGAAGGCGCTGCACCACCACGCGCGGAGCTACGAGTATCCCTCGACGCTCGAACTCGTCGAGATCGGCGACAGGGTCGATCTGTAGGCCGGCGAAGCGGACGAACGACGGAGGATCGATCGAGCGGACGAGCGATCGAGCGATCGAGCGATCGAACGGACGGACGTTCTCGCCGATTGATTTATGTGGTGTGTCAGAATTGTGTTGAATATGAGCCAGGGCTCCGCAGGGGACGAGGTGGTCACGGTCGAAAGCGAGGGGATAACGGTGAGAAAACGGTTCGTCGCGGACGAATTCCCGGTTCCGGCGATCAGGTTCGAGATCGACTCCGACCGGTCGGACGACGTCATCATACGGGTGACAGATACGATTCCGGAATCGTTCTCGATGGAGCGGGTGGGCTTTCACCCCGACTACGAGAACGACAACTGGACCGCCTACAAGGATCACCGCGTCGAGTACCGCCGCGCTCTCCAACCGGGGGAGTCGGTCACGACCGTCTACGGCGTCCGCCTCGACGATCCGGCCGAGGGCGCGTCGTTCCTCGGCGAACCGGTCCTCGAACGCGTCGTCGGCGACGCGGACGACGAGCGCGGCGGCGAATCGCTCGACGACGTCGTTGGCGAGGACCGAACCCAGGTCGTCCGCGAGGCGCTCGCGGGCGACCGGGAGTCCCTCCCGGGGATGGGTTCGGGCGAAGCGGACGGTCCCGCGGAACTCGACTTCGACGACCCGACCGGCGCGGGCGGCGCGGATCCCGGCGAGACCGCGGACGCGTCGAGCGAGGTCGACGCTGACGATCCGACCGCGTCGAACGACGACGACGCGAAGGAATCGGTCGACGGACCCGAAATCGAACCGCTCGCGCTCGAAGATCCGGAGGAGCCGAGCGAGGTGGACGAGAGGCACGACGCCGACGAGACCGTCGAGGGTGTCGAAACCGACGTCACCGCCGACGAATCGAGTCCCCGCGCGCTCGCCGCCGACACGACGCCGGCCGTTACGACGCGCGATTCCGGTTCGGATCCGATGGACCCGACGGACCCGACGGCAGACCCGTCGACGGCTCCGACCTCCGCTCCGACGGTACCCGAAGCGGCGTCAGCCGGCGTCGCCGAGGCGCTGGCGGCCGAAATCCGCGACGGTCGGGTCGACGACGACGACCTCGCGCTCTTGCGGCGCGAACTCGACCTCGAAGAGCCGACGGCCGGGGAGATTCCCGCCAGCGTCGACGCGCGGATCGGCCACCTCCAGTCGAAGGTGGACGATCTCGAAGCCTACAGCGACGCGCTCGCCGCGTTCCTCGACGAGGAGGGGACGGGCGAGGCGATCATCGCCGACCTGCGAGAGCGCGTCGAGACGACGGACGAGGCGATCTCCGACCTCGCGTCCGAATTCGACGACGCGGCGTCGGAGCGGGCCGACCTCCGCGACGCCGTGGAGGGCTTCGACGGCCGACTGGACACGCTGGACGCCGCCACGGAGACGAACGCCGAGGCGTTCGAGCGCCTCGACGAGGAGATGGGGGACGTGCGCGCGGACCTCGCCGATCTCGACGGCGACGTCGTCGCCCTGCGGGAGGAACTCGCCGCGTTCGACGACGAACTCGCAGAGTTCCGCGCCTTCCGCGCGCGCCTCGACGACGTCTTCGGCGGGGCCTGAGGCGTCGATCCGTCGGAAATCCACCTCGGACGGTCCACGTTATCGAATAACGCGCTGACGCGCCCGGAAGTTGCGAAAAGCGCAATCGGTTTAGCCCCCGATACCCTCGGTCCGGTAATGAGCCGGACGGTCAGCGTCGCCGTGCCCCGAAAGGGGCGACCACTCGAAGCGGTTCTCGAACGCCTCGCTACCGGGGCGGGCGTCCACGACCTCGCGGACGAGATCGCCTCGACGCTCCGCTACGAGAAGGCCGTCACGAAGGGCCGAACGCAGCCCGACCGCGACGTGTACGAGCGCCTCGCCGAGTACAGCGACATCTCGGATCCCGCCGCGCCCGAGTACACGCTCCTGCGCGACGACCGGGACGGCAACCCTCGACGGATCGTGTTCGACAGCGCCACGGTCTCCGTCGACGGCGTCGACGTCAGGTTGGTCGGCCGCGAGGAACCGTTCCGCGCCCTCCGGACCCACGAGTTCGCGCTCGGGTTCGACAGCGCCGACCTCGTCCTGGAGGAGGTCGTCGCGCTTCGCCCCGACGGCATCGAGGATCTCGGCGACGTCAACGCCCGCATCGATCCCCGGGACACCGACGTCCGGGTCGTCACCGGCCTCGGTGATACCGTTTACCACACCCTGATGGCGACGCCCGAGGTGTTGCCGCCCGGGGCGGATCTGACCCGAGGGTTCGTCGCGGACTACGAGGGCGGTCTCTGCATCTCGCCCCGCTACGAACGACTGGTCGAGGCGGTCATCGGAACCGACGCGCTGGACGGCATCGAGTTCGCCTATCCTGCCGCGGGCGTGGAGGAGGAGGCAGCGATCGCCGACACCGGCCTCGGCGTCTACCTCACCGTGACGGGTTCGACCGCCCGGGAGCACGGGATGGTTCTCGGCGAACACCTGTTCCCGAGCGAGACGGTGCTGATGGAGAACGTCGCGGAAACGAACGCGACGACGGAGCGGCTCACGTCCCTACTCGTCGCGCAGCCGCTCGAAACGGCGATCCGGGTCTGACGGGTCGCGCCCGGATCCGTTTCCCCCGTTCGAAATAACGACAATAAACTGGTAGTACGTGGGTTCACGTTCGAGAACGGCTATCTCCGCTCGAAGGCTCTACGCGGACATGCCGACGAGATCATCCGAAGCGATCGTCCCGTCCTTCTCGCCGAGGCTCTCCGCCGGAGGATCGCCCGCGGACGCCGCGTGGCTGTTCGATGCACCGGGGATCGTCGGTATCGAGAGCGCCGCGCGCGACCTCCTCGCGTCCACCGACGGACCGGCACAGTATCTGCTGATCTTCCTGCTCGCGGCGACGCCGCTACTGGAGATTCTGGTGGTCATTCCGATCGGCGTCGCGCTCGGGTTGAATCCGCTGGCCGTCGCCGTCGTCGCTTTTTTCGGAAACGTCGTCCCGATTTACGGGCTGATCCTGGCGCACGAACGCGTGGATCGGTACCTCCGCGCTCGACGAGGAGGCCGATCCCCCTCCAAACGCGGCGCGCGAGCGCGGCGGATCTGGGCCACGTACGGGCTCCCCGGGCTGGCGCTCTCCTCGCCGATCATCACCGGCGTACACGTCGCCGCACTGCTCGCCCTGGGGCTCGGCTCCCCGCGTCGCTCGACGGCCATCTGGATGACGGTCGGTATCGCGCTGTGGACGGTTTTCGTCACGTTCGTCGCCGTCACCGGCGCATCGATCCTCTCGGGAGCCCTCTGACGCTCTCCGACGGGCCCTTTTACGACGACCGAAAGATTTAGGTCGTTGTTTAGGTATGCCTAAATCATATGTCCGACGGCTCATCGACCGGCGGCGGGCGACTCACGTCGAGCGACGGGAGCACCTCCTACGACGTGCTCGTCGTCGGCGGCGGTCCGGCCGGTTGTTCGGTCGGCGTGTTCACGGCGCGGTACGGCCTCGAAACGTGCATCCTCGACCGCGGAAACTCTTCGATCAAGCGGTGTGCGTACCTCGAAAACTACCTCGGGTTCCCCGCGGGCGTCGACGTCGACACCTTCTGCGCGCTCGCGCACGACCACGCCCGGGAGGCGGGCTGTGAGATCGTCCGCGATCTGGTCGAGGCGGTCCACCGAGACGACGCCGCGTCGCGCTCGAACGGCCGAGGACCGGGCGCCGCGTCCGGCGCGTTCCGGATCGAAACGCAGGACGGACGCGAGTTGACCGCGAACCGCGTCGTCGCCGCCGCGAAGTACGACGCGGAGTACCTCCGACCGCTCGACGCCGAGGGCGCGATGTTCGAGACGTACGAGTACGACGGCGAGGAGCACGAGCGGTTCGACCGCGCGTTCCCCGACGCTGACGGACGAACGCCGATCGAGGGGCTGTACGTCGCGGGACCGCTCTCCGGCGTCGGCGATCAGGTGATCATCAGCGCCGGCCACGGCGCGCAGGTCGGACGCAGCATCATCGCCGACGCGCGGCGCGAGGCGGACTACTGGGACGACGTGGCGGAACGCTACGACTGGATCCGCCGGAACGCGGAACTGGACGACGAGTGGCGCGATCGGGATCGCTGGCGGGAGTGGTTCGACGGCAACAAGGTCCCGGATTCCCCCGCCATCGACGACGACCGGGTCGAATGCGTCCGCGAGGAGTACATCGATTCGACCCTCGCGACGTACGTCGAAGCCGACGAGATCGACCGTCGGACGGCGCGCGGCCAGCGGCGGATCGCCCGACACCTCGACGACGCCGCGCTCCTCGACGCCGTCGACGACGACCGAATCGTCGAGTACGCTCGCCGGCTGGAAGCGGGCGGTTCGCGGGCGGAGACGGTCAGGAGCGCCGAGTAGCCACCCGCCCGCTGTTCCCGCTACGGTCAGTCCTCCCGGTCTCGCCGCCGGCGCTCGCGCCGCCGCTGTCGTCGCTTCTTTCGAATCATTCGCCTCGTCCGGCGCGCGAGACGGCGCGCCAGCCGACGAAACTGTCGGCGGTTGCTCACTGTGTTACCCCCCGTCGCGTACTTCCCGAAGGACGCGAATAACCGTGGCGGCCGCGAGGGTTCGATTTGATATATCGACATACGATTCATTCGACCCGGTTCGACCACGGATCTTAGTCGAACAGCCGATAGACGTTCGCCTCGTACGACGTTCTGACCCGATCGCCCCAGTTGTGCGTGTAGGTGTCGATGATGTCGTCGGCGACGTCGCCCCGGAGGTACTTGACGATCCCGCGGTCGCCCGTCCGATCCCGCAGGTGGGTGGTGAAAAAGTGCCGGAAGTAGTGCGGGGTCACGTTCTCCTCGGCTCCGCCCCCCGGCCTGTGCCAGTTTCGCCGCGCGGCGTGCGCTTCGACGGCGTGGTGCACCATGTGCGGGGTGAGCCGCTCCCCCCAGCGCTCGCTCGTGCTGAGAAACAGCGGCTCGGCGGGCGAGACGGGGTCGGGGCGGATCGCGAGCCAGCGGATCAGCTCCCGCCGGAGTTCGTCGTCGACAGGGACGACGGTCGAGCGCTTCCGCTTGTTCGAGGCGGTTCTGCGCTCGCCGTCCGTGACGTCGCCCGCGCTGTGGTCCGCGGAGACGTACAGCGAGTCCCCCCGCCCGTCCAACTGCGGGCGGACGCGTACGCCCTCCATCCCTCGAACCACGTCGACGGAGAGGTCCCTAAGGTCGAGGTTGCAGAGTTCTCCGGCCCGGATGCCGGTCTTCAACAGCGTGACGACGACCGCCCTGTGAAGCGGGTGGGCGATCTCGTCGACGAACTCGCGCATCTCCTCGACCGAAATCTCCCTGCGGGTGGGGTTGGCGTCGATCGACTCGTCCAGTTCCTCCATGACGAGGACCATCGGATTCGTGTCGAACTCACCGACCTGCGTCATGTACGAGTAAAACCGGTGGAGGTAGGACGCGTACGTGGCGACCGTGCTCCGGGCGACGCCGCCGCGCAGCGTGTGGATCCACGCCATGCACTCGCGGTGCGTCGCGGTTTCGAGCGATGCGTCCGGCCGTCGCTCGGCGAGGAACGCCTCGAACTCCCGAAGGACGCGCTCGTACGCCTCGCGCGTCCGCCGCGTCTTTCCGTGGTACGTCATGTCCTCGACGAAGTACGCGATCGCGTCTCCCGACGCGTGAGTGGACGACTCAGTCGCCACGAGCGCCTCCCGAGAGTGCGTATCCGTCCGCCCGGCCGCTGTACCGAATCCGACCCGTCGTCTGGAGCCGCTGCAGCGTCTCGTCGAGCCTGCCCTCGATGTCGTCGGTCAACCGGTCGATGAGTTCCTCCCAGGAGAGGTGCTCTCCGTCGGCGAGCAGACGGACGACGCGCCGCTCCAACTCGCCGTCCGCGTCCGCCGGGCTTTCCGAGTCGTCGTCCGCAGCATCGGTCGATCCCGCGCGCGCTCGGGCGGACGGTATTTCGAACTCCCGTCGTCCGGCCTGAACCATCGTTCGAACGAACTCGCTTTGGCTCATCTCCAGCCGCTCCGCGTGTCTTCGCCACTCGTCTTTTTGATACGCCGGTACGTACGTCTTCACCGCCGACCGCGACGTGTCCAGATCGGCGTCTTTCATCACGCCGATACACTCTCGTCGACCGTCATCAAGTTATGCCTTGTAGCACAAATAAGGGCTCTTATTTGTGGGTACAGACCTACCTTCTCCGCCGAGATGGTCAATTATTTGTGTAGATGGGTATACTATGTCGGCAGATCGTGACTACACACACAACTAAAGAATACGGTCCCTCGTCGCCGGACATCGCCGCGTCGGACGGTCCGACTCCGTGATCGTCTCGCCGCGCGCGCCCGGTCGAGCGGATGGCGTTCCACGCGTGTTCGAGATCCCAGTTTTGGGGCGGTTCTGGAGGGCCGTTTTCTGTGCGTCACCCCTGGGGGTTCGCACCCGAAAAAGTACCTTCGACGAACCAATGTACCGATCGAACGATCCGCTTGAATGACCTCTTTCGGGATGGTACCTCGCGCGCGCTTCGATGGTTGACTCGCGAATTCACGAGCGCGGACTCAAAGTTGCTCCCCCTCTGACAAGGCGCCGTGCGCTGACTTTGGAATCATCGACGTCCGAGCGGAGAATCGGACGGGACCGACCGAACGTCGAGGCGGCCGGTGTCGTGAAAGCGCACCCTCGGACGGAAACCGCGCGTCCGGTGGGAGCGTTCGAGGGCCGAGACGGCGGGTGATCCGGACGGTCAGCCGGTCGGTCGAACCTCGGCCACGCCGTCCTTCGTGCGCCGCGTCGATCGGCGACGAGGCGGATCGGTCTCGATCGTCCTTCTCGGCGGGATCGCCGGTTTCGCGTCGGCGGTCACGCGACCGTTTGAGCGTTTCGCGTCTTTCTCCCCGTTCGTTCGGGAGGACTCTCCAGCCGTCGAGAGGGAAGCCGCGGCCGACGGGCGTCCTCGTCGTTACGGCTTTGCGACTTCCCGCAGTTTCGACTCGGCGGTGTGATTCCGACCGCTCGTCTGCGGCTCGACCGCGTCGAGCGTTCTGCGCCGTCAGTCGCCGGCTGACCCTGGCCGCGTGGCGCGGTCGCGTATTTGCGATCGTGCGTTGTTCGCTCGTCGCCCGGGAGCGCGCATCCACCCCCGACCACGCGACGGCCCACCGAAGATTTTCGGCGGTGTCGCTCCGTTGTCGTAAATTCATCGAATGTTTAACGTTTGTTGTTTAGCAGAGTTCTCAGTCCGTAGCGAGGAATATACACGTTATATCGCTATACGTAATGTGGTCCGGGTTGCGAATTCCGCCGAAAACGTTCACGATTCGCCAGTTTCGGCGGCCGTTCCGTCCTTTCTCGCTCCACAATCACTATACGGTCCCCGAGGGATTTCTCGCGCACTTATGCCACAGAGAGTCGGTCCCCTCGCGCGGACTCTCGCGTTGCCTTATTACGAAGACGCCCTCCCCGCGCACGATAGCTTCCACGCCAATCGAGTCCGCGATCTATCGCTCCGGTTAGCGAACGAGTGTGAGCGGGCCGTCGATCGAGACGTCCTTTCCGCAGCGGCTTGGCTGCACGACATCGGCCGCCCACTGGAGCGGTCGGGAGAAATCGACGATCACGGTAAATGGGCTACGGTAGAAGCAGAAGAACTACTCGAAGCCAAGGAAGTTCCAGCTGATCAACTCGAGGCAATCAAACACTGCATTCGGGCACACAGCATCCGGGCTAGCTCTCCAGACCCGGAGACGCTCGAGGCAGAATTACTCTTTGATGCGGACAAGTTAGACACGACTGGCGCGGTCGGTATCGCTCGCCTGGCCTGCATTGTCGGGGAGCGGTCGGGCCGGGCGGGCGAAAAATACGCGGTGATCGACGATCTGTCGGCTCCCCGGAGGGTGACATCAGATCACCCCGATGTTTCGTTACTTCAGGAGTGGGCGAGAGAGCGTCTGGATGAGCTGCATACCGGTCCTGCGCGCCGACTGGGGAAGTCCAGGTGGGAGTTCATGGAAGACTTCTTCGCCCGATTTAACGACGAAATAGGACTCGAAGGAGAGCGCTGAATCGGTTCGACTCGAGTCTGTGAATGTAACTCGCGGACGTCTCGTGGGGTATATACATTCACCGACAAAATTTCGGTTCCTCGAGGATTCGAAAGAGCGGCCAGAAATCTCTCTCCGTCGTCCGGTTCGTCTCCGTATCGGGCGGTCATCGGCCACGAGTAGTACGCTCGACGATACGGCTCCGGCGTTCCGAAGCCGACGCCCGAGCGTGGGAGTTCGAACCGCCCTACTCGATCGCCGTCTCGTCCTCTCGACCCTCTCCGAAGAACGCCCGGAGGTCCTCGGCGACGGTTTTCGGAACCTCCCACTCGAGGAAGTGCCCGCCGCGCGTCGTCTCCGTCCACCGGTCGATTCGGTAGGATCGCTCGGCCCACTCCCGCGGCGTCGGGAACATATCTCGCGGCGACATCAACATCGCCGTGGGAACCTCGGGTTTTCCCCACTTTCCGGGGTCGCGCGCCGATTCGTAGTAGAGTCGCACTGAAGAACCGATCGTCTCCGTCGCCCAGTAGACGGTGAGGTTCGTGAGGAGGTCGTCCTTCGCGTAGACGGCCTCCAGATCGCCGTCGTGGTCGCTCCACGACCAGAACTTCTCGAGTATCCAGCCGGCCAGACCGGCCGGCGAGTCGTTCAGCGCGTAGGCGAGCGTCTGCGGCTTCGTCGACTGTTCTTTCGCGTAGGCCATCTCCCGGATATCCCACTCGCGCGCCGTTTCGACGAACTCGGCCTCCGCCTCGGACAGGTCGTCGGGAACCTCACCGAGGTACGGATTCGTCCCGGAGAGGTGGATCCCGATCAGCGCGTCGGGGTGCGCGAGGGCGAGCTGTTGGATCACGCCCTCACCGAGATCGCTCCCGCGAGCGGCGTAGCGCTCGTAGCCGAGCTCCTCGGTCATCAGCCGGTGGAAGTACTCGGACATCTCCGCGACGCTCATACCCGGTTCCCTCGGCCGGTCCGAGAACCCGAAGCCGATCAGCGACGCGGCGACGACGTCGAACGACTCTTCGGGCTCACCACCGTGGGCGCTCGGATCCGTCAGCATCGGGAGCAGATCCAGCATCTGGACGAACGAACCGGGCCACCCGTGCAGGAGGAGCAACGGGGTCGCGTCCCCGCCCGTCCCCCGTTCGTGGACGAAGTGAATCCCGAGACCGTCGACTTCGGCTCTGTAGTGGTCGAACCCGTTGAGTCGCGTCTCCTGAGCGCGCCAGTCGAATTCCTCGCCCCAGTAGGCGACGAGGTCGCGCAGGTACTCCCCGTTCGTTCCGTAGTCCCAGCCGACGTCCGAGAGCGAATCGGGCCACCGGGTGGCCGCGAGCCGCCCGTTTAGGTCGTCGGTCTCCTCTTCTGGAATGTTGATTTCGAAGGAACGAACGCTCATGCAACCACCTTACAGGAGAGTACCGACGCGATCGATCATAAAACGAGCCGTGCAGTGTACGTTGCCGAGACGTTCGTCGGGGGCCGGATCCGACCTTCCAGTGCGCGGAGTGCGACTCGCCCGCTTCGTGAGCGATGCGTTCGGAGTTCGAGGGTCTCGACGCGGCCCGCCACCCCTACGAGGAACGCGGTTTCGAACTCGGCGAGGAGGACGTCCACGACGAGTGGGGGCCCGAGGTGCGGTACCGGTGGTTCGAACGCGTCCGGTGACGACGGGACATCGTCCCTCAGTCGCACGCGTCGGCGACGAACTCCCGAAGGAGGCGACGTACGTCGTCGCCACGGTCGCCGGAGAACAGCCGCTGTGCGTGGTCGTCGCCATCGTACGCCACCAGCTCCTTCGGCTCCGGCGCGGCGGCGTGCAGTTCCCGGCCGATCCTGACGTACTTTTCGTGCTCCCGCTCGCTGATCACGAACAGGAGCCGCCCCTGGAGGTCGGGCGCGTGATCCACGCCGCCGCTGGCCGAGAGCGTGACCGTTCCGTCGACGGTGCCGGACGGAGCGTGCGCGTTCGCGATGACGGCCGCCCGGCCGCCGACGCTCGCTCCGACGAGCACCAGACGGTCCACGTCTTGCGCGTCGCGCATGTACCGTATCGCCCCCCGAACCGAGCCGGAGCGGTCGTCGGCGTCGACGTCGATCGCGAGGACGTGTCTCCCCCGACGGGCGAACCGTTCCGCTTGCTCCTTCCAGCTCGTCCTCTCCCTGTCGATCTGCGGGATCAGCACGACGCCGCACGCGCCGTCCCCGTAGAGCGTTCCCTCGACAGTCGAGCCGCGCGCCGCGTCGAAGGTGACGTCCCGGGGCCGCCTCGGTTCTTCGTCGTCGCCGAGACAGCCGACGGTCGCACCGGCGAGCGCGAATCCGGCGAGCGTCAGGATTCGCCTTCGATTCGCCGCCCGGAGTCCCATGCGTCCGGAGAGGCCTCGTTCGTATATTGTTAACCGCGGCTTACGCGTCGAACGCCCCCGGTCGCCGACTGAGCGCTTATGACGATCGACGATCGTTATCTCCCTCGGGTGTGTAGATTGAATTACACGAATCGGGCGGCGAGCGGGGACGGCGTCGATGGCTGACGTCGAACTGTACCTGATCATCGGAGCCGGACTGCTCCTCGCGCTCGTCCTGAGCGAGGCGATAGAGCGCCTCGGCGAGCCGGGATTTCTCGGCGAAATCCTCACCGGCGTCGTCTTCGGACCCTCGCTCTTGATGCTCGTCAATCCGCGGCAGGGGACGCCGTTCGAACTGTTCGCGCTCCTCGGCGGCGTCCTCCTGTTCTTCGACGTCGGTTACGAGCAGATCGACCTCGACGACCTCCTGAAGGCCGGGCGACCGGCGCTGATCATCGGGCTCTCCGGTATCCTCCTCCCCTTCGCGACCGGTGTCGCGCTGGGGTTCGAATTCGGGTACCGACTCGAGGCGAGCCTCTATCTGGGGCTCATCCTCGGCGTCACCTCGATCTCTATCGTGGTCCGGACGCTGATGTCGCTGGAGCGGCTCGACACGGAGTACGGGCGCTGGATCCTCGGAGCGTCGGTCGTCGACGACGTGATCGGCCTCCTGAGCATCTCGCTTCTCCCCCTCTTTTTCGTCGGCGGCTCGACGACGGCGACGCTCGAAACGGTCGGCGTCGCGCTCTCGTTCTTCCTCGTCGCCGCGGTCTTCTACCGCTTCTTCCTCGGTCGGATCTCGGGGCTCCTCTCGCGCGCGACGGAGGGTCAGGCGGATTTCATGGGCGTCATGGGACTGCTCTTCCTGTTCAGCTACGCCGCCGAGGCGGTCCGGCTCTCGGCGACGATCGGCGCGCTGACGATCGGGCTCATCATCTCGACCGACCGCCGCTTCGAGGAGAGGGACATCCGCGGGAGCGTCGAGGGGATCGCCTACGGCATCTTCATCCCCCTCTACTTCATCTTCGTCGGGTCGAACGTCAACCTGCGAGTCCTCGCCGACCTCAACCCGTTCATCGTCGTCTTCACGGTCGTCGGTCTCCTGTCGAACTTCGTCGCCGGCTACGTCGGCAACATCCTCGCCGGCGGAAAACGGGAGCTGTCGATCGTGTTCGGCGTCGGCCTGCTCCCCCGATCCGAGGCCGGCGTCGCGCTCGTCGCGCTGGCGGTCGCGCAGGGCATCGTCCCGAACGAGATACTCATCGCCTACCTCGTCATGTTCGTCCTCTCCGTGTTCGCCACGCCGTCGCTCCTGAAGCGGGCGGTCGACCGCGCCGACCCGAGGGGCGGCTCGAAGCCCGGTTCGAGGGCGGACTCGAAGACCGGCTAACGCGTCAGTCCCCTCCGCTCTCCACGGACGTCGCGTCCCGGCGGAATCGGGCCAGTTCCGCCGCGAGCGCCCGCCGTTTTATGAGCGCGAAGCCGACGAGGATGACCAGAAAGCCGACGACGGTCGTCGATTCGACGGTCTCGCCGAGCGCGAGCCAGCCGGCGAGCGCGGCGAAGATCGGGATGACGTACTCGATGAAGCTCATCTCGATCGGACCGACCCGTTCGAGCAGGTGGAAGTACGTCAGAAAGCCGAGCGCGCCGGCGACGACCCCGAGGTACGCGACGGCGGCGACGGCATCGATCGCCCACGTGACGTCCGAGAGCGGTTCGGTCGGAAGCGCGAGGCTCGTCGCGTGGAGCAAGAGCGCGCCGATCGCCATCATCCACGCCTGCGTCGAGACGAGCGGGAGCGACGGCTCCCGGCTGTAGGTGGCGACCGCGCCGACCGCGAAGGCGACGGCCGCCGCCAGCACGAGCGCGACGCCCCGGACGTCGCTCGAAAGCAGGTTCGTCGGATCCGGATCCGCGATGACGACGACGCCGACGAAGCCGAGGGCGACGCCCGCGACCCCGAGCGGCGAGAGGCGCTCGCCCGTCGAGAACAGCCGCGTGAGCGCCGGGGTGATGACCGGAACCAGCCCGAGGAGGACGGCCGCGACCGCGCTCGACACGTGTTGTTGACCGGCGAACAGGAACGCGTGGTGACCGCCGATGGCGAGCGCGCCGCCCGCGAGGACGTACGCGGCGTCGTCCGCGGTCCGCGGCCGCCAGCGCGCGCCGGTGGCCGCCACGTAGCCGAACAGGAGCGCGGCGGCGAGATCGAAGCGCAGCGCCGCGAAGAGCGCCGGCGGGAGGTGGTCCAGCCCGGCCTTCGTCACCATGAACGCCGTCCCCCAGATCGCGGAGAGGGCGAGAAAGATCGCCGCGTCTCGGTATCGTCTCATCGTCCGCCGCTCCGAAGCGCGCGCGGATAACGACTGTTTTTCCGGTCGGCGCGTCCGCGATCGACGCGCGGTTCCGGATCGGCGCACCTCCGCTCGCGCACGGGCCGGCCGTTCGTGCAGCCCGTCCCGCTCGCGGTCGGACGTTCACGCGGTCCGTTCCGCGGCCGGGAGGACGCTCCCGGTGACGCGGTACACGCCGCCGAGGAGAACGAACGCGGCGACGATCGGGACGACCGCCGCCGCGCGATACAGGGTGAGGTAGCCGATTCGTTCGGCCACGGGGAGCGCGACGAGGTGGCCGAGCGCGCCGCCGAGATCGCCGAGCGCGTTCATCGTCCCGGTGGCGCGCCCCATCCGCTCGGCGGGGGTGAGGTCGGCGAGCAGCGCGAGGAGCGGTCCGTTCACGCCGCCCTGCCCCCCGCCGAGGAGAACGATCGCCGCGACGACCTCCGCGAGCGAATTCGCGGCGGCGAGCAGGACGAACCCGACCGCCATCGTCCCGAGCGAGACGAGCAACACGGGAACCCGACCGCCGCGTCGGTCGCTCAGCGTTCCCCCGGCGACGGTGCAGGCCGACGCCACGAGGACGCTGAGGCCGATGAAGACGCCCGACGCCCCTTCCGGTCCGAATCCCGCGACGCCGACGTCGGTCGCTCCCAGATAGGTGACGAGCGTCGCGAACACGATGCCGCTGTAGGCGAAGAGGAGGCCGAAGTTCACGAACCCGACGGTGAGCGATCCGACGCCGAGGTCGAGATCCCGAAAGCCGACCGCGCTCTTTCCCCCCTCGACGTGCGTCTCCGGGATCGCGACGGCGGCGACGACCGCGGCGATCGCTGCGAGCGACGCGGCGAATTCGAACGCGACGGTCGGTCCGTAGAGTTCGCTCGCGACGCCGCCGAGGGCCATCCCCGCGGGAAAGCCGATCGAACTCCCGCCGCGGATCAGGCTCATCGTCCGTCCCCGCGAGTCGCTCTCGCTCACGTCCGCCGCGATCGTGTACGCCGTCGCGAGGACGAGCGCGCCGCCGAGCCCCCACAGCGCGCGCGCCGCGGTGAACCACGCCTCGGGCACCGGCGACCCCATCCCGACGACGTACCCGAACGTCGCCGCCGCCTCGAGCGCGACGCCGGCGACGAACGGCGTTCGCGTCCCGACCCGATCGGCGAGCGCGCCCGCCGGCGCGCTCGCGACCAGCCTGACGAACCGGCTCGCGCTGAGGACGACGCCGACGAGGACCGGCGAGACGTCGACGATCGCGCTCAGGTTCGGCAGGATCGGGAAGATGACGCCGCCGCTGAAGCCGAGAAAGAGCGTGCTCGCGACGACCGCGACGACGGTGGCGCGGGCGCTTTGGCACCTCCGAGATCCCGCCATGGCTCAGTACACGCTCCGAAGCCGGTCGATCTCCCACCCGACCGCGCTCTCCGTGAACTGCTCCCAGTGACCCCGCTTCACTTCGAGGTACGCCTCGTGCAGTTCGGTTCCGAGGGCCTCCTCCAGCACCGCGTCGGCTTCGAGCGCGTCGAGGGCCGCGCCCAGCGTCCGGGGGAGCCGTTCGATCCCCCGCTCCGCTCGCGCGTCCGCCGAGAGGTTCCCCGGGTCGACGCCGACCGGATCGGGCGGCGAGAGCCGGCGGTCGATCCCGTCCTCGCCGGCCGCGAGGATCCCGAGGAGGGCGAGGTACGGGTTCGCCGTGTTGTCCGCCGCGCGGAACTCGATGCGCGTCGTCTTCCCGCCGTCGTTCGGCTGGGGCACGGGGATGCGGACCAGCGCCTCGCGGTTTCCGAACCCCCAGCAGACGAACGCCGACGCGCCGATCTGGGGGCGGAGGCGCGCGTACGAGTTCGCGGTCGCCGACGTCAACGCGACGAGGGCGGGCGCGTGTTCGAGCACCCCGGCGACGAAGCGGCGCGCCGTCTCGCTCAGCCCGTCCTCCGCGTCTGGATCGAAGAAGGCGTTGTCCGGGCCGTTCCACAGCGAGAGGTGCACGTGACACCCGTTCGTCGAGTGCTCGAACGGCTACGGCAGGAACGTGGCTCGCAACCCGCGGTTCGCCGCGACGCTCTTTACCGTCTCCTTGCAGAGGACGTACTCGTCCGCGGCGTCGACCCCCGGCGCGTGGCCGGTGACGATCTCGTGCTTTCCCGCGGCGTACTCGGGGTAGTACTTCTTCACGTCGATCCCCTGCGCCTTCAGCGCGTCCACCGCCGCGAGCACGAGATCGTGCGTCTCGCGCAGGCTCTCGGTCGAATACGCCCCGCGCTCGTCGACCCGTTCGATCGCTCCATTTTCGTCCTCCCCGAGGAGGTGGAACTCGCTTTCGAACGCGACGGCGGGGGAGAGGCCCTCGGCCGCCATGGCGTCGACGCGCGCCCGAAGCGAGGCGCGCGGATCGACCGCCCACGGCTCGCCGTCGAGCGTCGAGATGTCGCAGAGCATCGCGCCGCACCGGTCGGCGTACGGGAGCGCGCGGAAGGTCTCCGGGTCGGGTCGAAGCCGAACCTCTCCGGCGGCGTCGAACCGCCCGTCCTTCCGACGGCGACCGAGTGCGTTGTACGTCTGAACGAGCTTCGAGAGCGTCACGCCCCCGTCGACGGCGTCGTCGACGCCCGACGCGTCGACGGCGTGTGCGCGGGTCGCCCCGCTCATCGTCACGAACAGCAGTCGGACGAGATCGATGTTCTCGGCGGTGCAGCGTCCCTTCGGCGTCTGATCTGCCTCCACAGTTCGTTCCTCCGGTAGTACGAAAGAGATTTAGGTCTACCTAAAATATTTCGGCACGCGGAAGCGCGCGTTCCATCCCGGCTTTCGCGTCCGCCACGTTTTAGGTTTGCCTTAATTACTGATCCTCGACGAAGCAAAAACATTTTATTGTTTTAGGCGGGCCTAAACTCATGCACAATCGAAATCGTCGTTCGGACGCACCGACGGTCGCACCGGCGTCGGGGGTGCGCGGATGAGCAACGCCGAGACGCTCCGTGACGCGCTCGGGGACGGTGTCTGGGACGAGGTGAACCGACGACTGCTGCGGAAGGTTCTCGCGGAGTTCATGTACGAGGAGCTGATCGTTCCAGCCCCCGTCGACCGCGACGGCGACTGGACCCGGTATCTGCTCCGGCTGACCGACGGCATCGAGTACCGCTTCGACGCGCAGGAGCGCCTCTTCGACAGCTACCGCGTCGCCTCCGGGTCCGTCGAGCGTCGCGTCGACGGCGGCGCGTGGGAGGCGGCCGCGGACCCCGTTCGGTTCGTCCTCGACGCGCGCGATTACATCGGCATCCCGGCGGCGACCGCCGCCCACCTCGTCCGCGAGTACAACAACACGCTGCTCGCGGACGCCCACATCCGCGTCCGGAAGGCGGCGCTCCCGGCGGACGAATCGATCCTCGACGCGGAGTACGCCGCGGTCGAAGGCGAGATGGAGGGCCACCCGTGGTTCACCTACAACAAGGGTCGGGTTCAGCTACGACGAGTACCTCCGGTACGCCCCGGAGCGAAAGCGGACGCAGACGCTCTCGTGGGTCGCGGCCCGCCGCGACCGGGCCGCGTTCTCCGCGGTCGAGGGGCTTTCGTACGACGCCCTGCTCGCCGACGAACTCGGCGAGCACTGCGCCGCGTTCGAGGATCGGCTGGCGAGCGAGGGGCTCGACCCGGACGGGTACTACTTCCTCCCGGTCCACGAGTGGCAGTGGGACCACCGCATCGTCCAGCTGTTCGCCGCGGAGATCGCGGACGACGCCCTCGTCCCGCTGGGCGACGGCCCCGACGAGTACCTCCCCCAGCAGTCGATCCGGACGCTCACCAACGTCGACGACCCGGCGAAGCGGCACGTCAAACTCCCGCTCGGAATCCTCAACACGAACGTCTACCGCGGGTTGCTCGGCGAGCAGGCGAGAGCAGCCCCGCGCGTGACGGAGTTCGTGCAGGCCGTCCGCGACGAGGATCCGTTCCTCCGCGACGAGTGCGAGCTCCTCCTGCCCGGCGAGGTCGCCAGCGTGACCTACGAACACCCCCGGTTTTCCGGACTCCCGGACGCCCCCTATCAGTTCCACGAACTGCTCGGGTGCGTCTGGCGCGAGAGCGTCGAGGGGCTCGTCGACGACGGCGAGACGCCGCTCACCCTCGCCGCCCTGCTGCACGAGGACCGCGACGGGACGCCCATCGTCTCGAAGCTCGCGGAGCGCGCCGGGCTGTCGCTCGACGAGTGGCTCGATCGCTGCTTCGACGTCCTCCTGCACCCGCTCTTGCACTACCTGTACCGCTACGGGACGGTGTTCATGCCGCACGGCACGAACGCGATGCTCGTGCTCGAAGGCGGCGTTCCCCGTCGGCTCGCGCTCAAGGACTTCGTCGACGAGGTCGCGGTCACGGACCGTCGACTCCCGGAACTGGAGGCGGTCATCCCGGACGACCTGTACAGCGACGAGGGGTACGCCCACCACATCGTCCACCAGCTCCCGCCGGAGCCGCTCTGCCAGCACATCGTCGGAACGCTCTTCGTCTGCGTGCTCCGGTACGTGTCCGACCTGCTGGAGCGCCACCGCGGCTACCCCGAAGCGCGCTTTTGGGAGCAGGTCCGAGCGTCCGTCGAGCGCTACCAGGCCGAGTTCCCCGAACTCGACGAGCGTTTCGAGCTGTTCGACCTGCTCAAGCCGCGCTACACGAAGCTGTGTCTGAACCGCAACCGGCTCGTCGACTACGGGTACGACGACTACAGCACCCGCCCCAAGGTCACCGGCTACGGGACCGTCTCGAACGCCCTGTACGAGGTCGGGGAGGAGTGATCGGCCCGGATCTCACAGCCGGCCGAGCCGCCCCGGCACCGCGTCCGTCGCCACGCCGACCGTCCGCAGCGCGTCCCACAGCGTCGCCCCGTTGCTGGTGACGACCGGAACGCCGAGGTCGGCCTCCAGCCGCTCGATCGCGGGAAACGTCCGGTAGTTCGTACACGAGACGAACACCCCGTCCAGTTCGTCGGTATCAAGGGCGCTTCCCTCGACCGTCCGGCGGACCTGCCGATACGCGTCCTCGGGGCCGAGCGCGCCGATCGCGGCGTTGTCCTCGATCCCGCGGCCGTCGACGGCGACGACCGACCGTCCGCCCGCTTCGAGGTAGCGCACCTCGCGCTCCGTGAGGTCGTCGACGTAGGGCGTCACGAGCGCGAGCCGATCGACGGAGAGCGCCGACAGCGCCCGGTCGACGGATCGGGCGGTCGCGACCGCCGGACGCCCCGCCGCCGCCGCGAGTTCGTCCTCCAGCCCGGCGGCGAACTCCCGGCCGTGGAGCAGGCTCCCGGAGGTGCAGGCGTAGGCGACCGCGTCCACGTCGGCGTGGGCGAGCCGCTCCGCGCACGCGGTCGCCGTCGAGGCCATCTCGTCCAGCCCCGACGCGGTCACGGACGAGAGCGGCATCCGCGCGGCGTGGACGCTCACGCCCGCCGGGACGGCCGCGGCGAACTCCGGCTCGACGGTCGAGTTCGACGAGGGCACGACGATCCCGAGCCGGGCGCGCCAGCCGAACATCAGCGTTCCCCCCCGTCGGCCGTCACCGACCCGCCGGCGGTCATCGGCTCACCTTCCCGTCCCGTCGGTCGCGCTCCTCGGCCGCCGGATCGCGCTCGTCCGGGTCGCCGTGGCCGCCCCCGCCCGGCGTCCGCACGGTGACCGTCGTCCCCGGCTCGACCTCGCGGGTCGTCTTCGCCGGCACCGGCTCGCCGTCCACGAGGTTCTCGCCGAGCGCGCCGGGTTCGCCGCCGGCGACGCCCTTCGGCGCGATCCGTCTGCGCTCCGTCAGGAGCGACACCGTCGCCGCCGCCTCGACGGTGACGGCGCGTTCGACGCCGAGACCGCCGCGGAACCGGCCGCGGCCGCCGCTCCCCGACCGGAGCGCGTACCGCTCGACGCGGAGGGGGTACTCGGCCTCCAGCGCCTCGATCGGCGTGTTGAGGGTGTTCGTCATGCCGACCTGCACGCCGTCCATGCCGTCGCCGTCCGGCCGCGCGCCGAAGCCGCCGCCGATCGTCTCGTAGTAGGTGAAGCCCTCGCTCGTTCGGCTGCCGATCGTGAGGTTGTTCATCGTCCCCTGCCCCCCCGCGGGGACGCGATCGGGCGCGGCCTCCGACAGGGCGGCGAGGACGACGTCGGTCACGCGCTGGCTCGTCTCGACGTTGCCGCCGACGACCGCCGCCGGCGGCCGCGGGTTCAACACCGACCCCTCCGGGACGTCGATCGAGACGGGGTCGTAGCAGCCCTGGTTCGGCGGGATCTCCGGGTCGGTCACGCAGCGGACGACGAAGTAGACGGCGCTCGCGGCCACGGCGAACGGGGCGTTGACGTTGCCCGCGACCTGCGGCGCGGTACCGGAGAAGTCCACCTCGACGCGCTCGCCGTCGATCTCGACGGCCACCTCGATCGGCACGTCCTCGTCCGTCACCCCGTCGCCTTCGAGCGCGTCGCGCGCCGCGTACCGCCCGTCCGGCAGCGCCCCCAACTCGGCCGCCATCCGGTCGCGCGAGTAGTCGATGACGGCGTCGAACGCCGCGAGCACACGCGCTTTGCCCTCCGATTCGATGAGCGCTCGGACGCGGTCGCCGGCGCGGTCGTTGGCCGCGATCTGCGCGCGGAGGTCCGCCCGGCGCTCGCTCCCGTTGCGGACGTTCGCGAGGAGGAGGGCCATCACGTCGTCGTTGATCTCGCCGCGGCGGACGAGCGGCACGGGCGGGAGGCGGAGCCCCTCCTGGTAGATCTCCCGCGCGCCCGCGGGCATGCTGCCCGGCGTCATCCCCCCCACGTCGGCGTGGTGCGCCCGCGAGGCCGCGTAGCCGACGACCTCGCCCTCGTGGGCGATCGGCGACACCATCGTCACGTCCGGCAGGTGAGTGCCGCCCGCGAAGGGGTCGTTCAACACGTACACGTCGCCCGGCTCGGGGTCGCGATCGAGCACGACCCGGACGGCCTCCGGCATCGCGCCGAGGTGGACGGGGATGTGCTCCGCCTGCGCCACGAGCCGGCCGTCGGCGTCGAACACCGCCGTCGAGCAGTCGCGGCGCTCCTTGATGTTCGGCGAGTAGGCGCTCGTGACGAGCACCTGCCCCATCTCCTCGGCGATGCCTTCGAGTCGGTTCCGCATGATCTCCAGCGTGATCGGATCCAGTTCGGTCATTCTTCCTCACCCCGCTCGAGGACGACGGTGCCGTCGTCCCGGACGGTTCCGTCCCACCCCGGCGGGACGACCGTCGTGCTCTCGTCCTGTTCGAGGATCGCCGGCCCGGACAGGTCGATCGCCGGGTCGTCGGACGAGCCGTCGCCGCCTCCGCGACCCGAGCCGACCGGGAGCGCGTCGCGGTCGTACACCGGCGTCTCGCGGAAGCCGTCGTCGAAGAACGCCTCGCGTGTCCCTTTCTCTGGGTCGCCCTCGCCGCGGTACGTGAGGTCCACGGGCGGGCGCTCGCCGACGGCGGTCGCCCGGAGGTTCACGAGTTCGACCGGATCGTCCATCCGGTAGCCGTACGCCGACTCGTGCGCGTCGTGGAACCGCGTCGAAAGCGAATCGGGGTCGAAGCCGTCGCCGACGGACACGGTCAACTCGAAGCTCTGGCCGACGTAGCGCAGGTCCGCGGCCCGCCGCACGCGGGCGTCGGCCGCCTCGCTCGCCCGCGATCGAACCTCCGCCGCGAGGTCGTCGTACGCCGCCTCGACGGCCGCGGGGTCGACCTCGGAAAGCGGCGTCCGGAACGTTCGAACCGCGTCGTGCTTCTCGTCGGCCGCGAGCAGCCCGAACGCGGAGAGCACGCCGCACGGCCGGGGGACGACGACCCGCCCGACGTCCAGTTCGGCGGCGAGTTCGGCCGCGTGCATCGGCCCCGCGCCGCCGAAGGCGACGAGCGAGAACCCCCGCGGGTCGTGGCCGCGCTCGACGGTCACGGCCCTGATGGCGCGGGTCATGTTCGCGTTGGCGACGCGGTAGACGCCGCGGGCGGCGTCGAGGGCGTCGTCCAGCCCCGCCTCGTCCGCGAGCCCGGAGAGCGCGTCGAACGCCGCGTCCTCGTCGAGGGAGAGTTCGCCGCCGAGCGCCAAACTCCCGCCGATGTAGCCGAGCACGACGTTCGCGTCCGTGACGGTCGGTTCGGTGCCCCCGCGGCCGTAGCAGGCGGGTCCCGGCTCCGCCCCGGCCGATCGGGGACCGACCCGGAGCGCCCCGCCGGCGTCGATCCACGCGACGCTGCCGCCGCCCGCGCCGACGGTCGTCACGTCGACCATCGGCACCTTGATCGGCCGGCCCCCGATCTCGGCGTCGGTCGTGCGCTCGACCTCGCCGTCGCGGACGAGGCTCACGTCGCTCGACGTCCCGCCCATGTCGAAGGTGACGAGCCCGTCGCCCTCCGTCTCGACCGCACTCGCGCCGACGACGCCCGCCGCCGGCCCGGACAGCGCCGTCGTGACGGCGCGCTCTCTGACCGTCCCGGCGTCGGCGATACCGCCGTTCGACTGCATGATGCGCGGCGCGGGCACCCCCGCCTCGGCCGCGCGCTCCTCCAGCCTGCCGACGTACCGGTCGATCTTCGGCGTGACGTAGGCGTCGACGACCGTCGTCGACGTGCGCTCGTACTCGCGGAACTCCGCGAGCACCTCGTGGGAGGCTGAGACGCGCGCGTCGAGTTTCTCGCGGAGCGCCGCCGCGACCCTGCGCTCGTTTTCGGGGTGGGCGTACGCGTGCAGCAGGCTGACCGCGACACTCTCGACGCTCTCATCCGCGAGCGCCGCCGCCAGCGACCCGATCTCGGCGTCGTCGACGGGCGTCTCGATCCCCTCGACGGTGGCGCGCTCTCGGACCTCGAACCGCCGGCGTCGGGGAACGAGCGGCGCGGGCTTCTCCGCGCCGAGGTCGTACAGCGACGGCCGATCCTGTCGGCCGATCTCCAGCACGTCCCGGAAGCCCTCCGTGGTGACGAGCGCGGTCTTCGCGCCCGTCTTCTCCAGGAGCGCGTTGGTGGAGACGGTCATCGCGTGGGCGAACGCGTCGACGTCTCCGGGGGCGACGCCCGCGGCGTCGCACGCCTTCCGGATGCCGCGCATGACGCCGACGCTCTGGTCGTCCGTGGTCGGCACCTTCACCGTGGTGAGCTCGTCGGCGGGCGACAACAGCGCCACGTCGGTGAACGTGCCGCCGACGTCGACGCCGACCCGGTAGCCCTCGTCCATCTAGAGCCCCCCCGCGATCGCGGGGCCGAGCAGCGCTCCGAGGCTCTCGACGAACGCCGGGGCGTTCTCGGCGAGCGTCTGGAGGCCGATGACGATGACGACGAGCGTCACGATCCCGCCGAGGACGTTCTGGACCGCGCTGTTCGTGTTCGCGCCGAGGGTGTCCCGGTTGTTCATCACGGCGATGAGGAACAGGGCGACGACGGGCAGGAGGATGCCGTTTGCCACCTGCGCGAAGAGGATCACCTGCACGGCGTCGTAGCCGAGCACCGAGGAGACGACGCCGACGAGCAGGATGACGCCCCAGATCGCCCGAAAACGAGTCGACTTGAGGTCGCGCTCCCACCCGAGCGCGCCGGCGGTCGCGTACGCGCCGGCGAGCGGTGCGGTCGTCGCGCTGGTGAAGCCGGCCGCGAACAGGCCGACGCTGAACAGGAGCTTCGCGTTCGTGCCCGCGACCGGTTCGAGCTGTTCCGCCATCTGACCGACGTCCTCGATGTTCGTCCCGACGGGGAAGACGGCCGCCGCCGCGACGACGATGGCGAGCGTGATGACGCCGCCGACGAGGATGGAGGCGATCGTGTCGGTCCGGCACTCGGGCAGGTCCTCGGGCCCGGCCCACCGCTCCTGCACGCTGCTCGCGTGCAGGAAGAGGTTGTAGCCGACGATGGTCGTGCCGATGAGGCCCGTGATGAGAAACAGCGACCCCTCGGGGACGCTCGGTACGAACCCGAGCGCGAGCGCGCCGAGGTCGGGCCCCGCGAGCGCCGCGGCGACGACGAACGCGAGGGCCATCACCGCGACGAGCCCGACGAGCGCCCTCTCGATGAGTTCGTACCGGCCCGTAAAGAGCAGGACGCCGGCGCACGCGCCCATGAGCGGTGCCCACGTCGTTTCGCTCACGCCGGTGAGCGTCGCGAGACCGGCGGCCCCGCCGAGGATGTTCCCGGCCTCGAAGGCGGCCGTCCCGATCCCGATGGCGCTGACGACGAGCGCGATGCTCGCCGCGCTGGCGACGGGACTGTCGAACTGGGTCCGCAGGGCCTCCCCGAGTCCCTCCCGGGAGACGATCCCGAGGCGCGCGCTCATCTCCTGGAGGATCATCGTCGCGATGATCGAGAAGGCGAGCGTCCACAGGAGCGCGTAGCCGAACTGCGCGCCCGTGACGCTCGCGGTCGTTACCGTGCCGGGGCCGATGAACGCGGCGGCGACCATCGCGCCCGGGCCGATCGATTTCAAACGTCGTGTGATGCTCATTTCGTCTCACCGTGGTATATGGTCGCACATCTCCCACGACGCGGTATAACACCTGTTATGATCGGTGCGTACTCGGGTCGCATCGAGTATGAACGTCAGCTCTCCGCGACCAGCACCTTCGAGACGCCCTCCTCGACCGAGAGATCGAACGGCAACCCCTCGGCGCTCCGCTCGATGAACCGGAGCATGAACCACTTCATCGACTCCGAGGGGAACACGACGTGGTAGGTGCGCTCGCCCGCCTCGCGGACCGTGAGAAAGCCGCAGAAGGAGAGCCAATCGAGCAGTTCGCCGGCCGAATCGAACCGGTTCCGGTACTCCTCGGCGTGGTAGTCGGAGACGCGGTCGGCGCAGTCGAGAAATGAGGGGTCCGGTTCGCCCGCTTCGCCCTCACCCTCTCCCTCGACGAACCCGAGAAAGCAGTGGAGGAAGTCCACGTCGAGGAGGACGTGCTCGCCGGAGGAGAGCATCTGGTGGTACGCTTCGAGGTTGGCGTGGCGTCGGCCGTCGCCGCCTCGAAGTTGGCGGCGTAGAAGGTGAGCGCCCGCCGGACGAGTTCGCTCTGCCCGCGCCCGGTCCGCGAGACGAGGGTGTCCAGCGCGGATTGCGCGTCCGCGTCCATGGACACCGTGACTCTGTTCGTTGCCATACCTCCCCGTGGCGCCGGAGGGAGTAAGGGTTTCGCGCCCCCGGAACCTTCGCTACCCCTCGACCGGCTCGACCAGGTCCGGCGAGTCGTTGGCCGGGCTGTTCACCCGCGTCGACACCGGGTAGGCGACGAGTTCGTCGTCCGGGTGCGGGTCGAGGAGCGCCCGCGCGTCGTCGGGGTCGGCGTCGAGCCACTCGCGCTCCTCCTCGGGCGCGAGGACGACCGCCATCCGGTCGTGGAGGTCCGCGATCAGGCCGTTCGGCTCCGTCGTGAGCACGGCGAACGTCTCGACGGCCTCCGTCTCCGGTTCGCTCGCGCCGCCGCCACCGCCGCCGAAGTCCGAGAGGCCCGTCTGCGTCGTGGGCGGCGTCCACCGCTCCCAGATGCCCGCCATCGCGAACGGCCGGTCGTCCTCGAAGGCGACGCGGTAGGGTCGTTTTCCGCTCCCGTCCTCCCGCTCGGTCCACTCGTAGAAGCCGTCGGCGAGGACGAGACAGCGCCGCCGCTCGAACGGCTCGCGGAAGCTCCGCTTCTCGCGGACGGTCTCCGCCCGGGCGTTGATGAAGCCCCCGTCCGACTCGTCGTCGGCCCACGACGGGATCAGCCCCCACTTCTGGAGGCCGATCGCGTCGGGCGCGTCGTTCGCGATCACGGGGAGGCGCTGGCCGGGCGCGCAGTTGTACCGCGGCTCCACGGGCCGGTCGGCCTCGGCGTCGAAGCGGTCTTCGAGGGCAGCCTGCGAGGCGAAGAGGGTGTATCGGCCGCACATGCTTGTACGGAGGGGCGCGAGCGGCATAACCGCTCCCCGTGCGCTCTCCGGTTCGGTCCCGTGATGCTTCGGCACGCGCTCACGCTTCGCTCGACGCGACGGTCACGAAGGGCGGGGGTTTAGGTGGTACGCCGCGTACGCCGCGCCACGTGCGAATCGAGAACAGCTTCATTCCGGTCCGCGGCGTCGGCGAGGCGACCGAACGAACGCTCTGGCGGCGCGGGATCACCCACTGGGACGAGTTCGACGGCTCCGCCGTCGGCGAGACGACCGCCCGCCGCATCGAGTCGTTCATCGACGAGGCGACCGCCCGCCTCGACGCCGGCGACTCGCGATTCTTCCACGACGCCTTCCCGAGCGGGGAGCGGTGGCGGCTCTACGAGAACTTTCGCGACGACGCGTGCTTTTTCGACATCGAGACGACCGGCCTGAGCCACGACCGCGACGACGTGACGACCGCGAGCTTCCACCGCGGCGGCGAGACGACGACGCTCGTCCGCGGCGACGACCTCGCGGCCGAGACGGTTCGAGAGGCGCTTTGCGACGCGCCGCTCATCGTCTCGTTCAATGGCAAGCGCTTCGACGTTCCGTTCCTCGAACGCTCCTTCGACGTCGAGATCGACAACCCGCACCTCGACCTCATGTACCCCTGCAAGAAGCTCGGGCTGACCGGCGGGCTGAAGCGGGTCGAGCGCGACGTGGGGATCGAGCGCGACCGACCCGATCTCTCCGGCCGCGACGCGGTCCGCCTGTGGCGCGAGTACGAACGCGGCGACGACGCCGCGCTCGACGCGCTCGTCTCGTACAACCGCGACGACGCCGCGAACCTTCGAACCCTGATGGACCGGGTCGCCGACTCGCTCCACGAGGAGACGTTCGGCGTCGTCGAGTCGGCGTGAGTCGGGCGACGTCGAGTCGGCGCGAGTCCGTCGTCGGCGAATCGGCGTCCCCCGGCGGCCTCTCGTCCTCGGTGATCGGCGTTCGGTACCGGCGCGGTCGTCCACCGCGTCCGGATCGCCAACCGCGTCCAGATCGGCAACCCCATCCAGATATCTGGATAGATGGTCAGAAATCTATCCGTATATCCCGTCGAAGGGGACCAAATCCGTTCGTGTGCGCGGATTAACCTGTCCGCGAGACCGCCGAGGCGCTCGCTGGAGCGTACTCGCGCATTTTCGGCGGTAGCGAAGGTACGGCTCGGATTCCGTCGGCCGACCGCGTGGATTTATACGTTCTCCGAGGTTGACACCATCCGTGATCGTCCTCCACGCGAATCCGTCGCGAACGATCGGCTCCCGTCCTCGAAGCGCCCGTCGAACTGACTCGCAGACGCGGCCGAGCGCGACCGTTCGCCCGAGGGGGTGGCGCTGATGCCGCCGTTCGCGACGCGGCTCGCGGACGGGTGGAATGCGGCGCAGTCGAACCTCCCGCTGGCCCTCGTGCCGCTCGTCACCGCGCTGCTCGACACGAACAAGGTCGGCAAGGTCCTCGCCAACGGCGGGATGCACTTCGGACTCCAGTTCGGATTGCCGGCCGGGGTGGTCGACCTCTGGCAGTTCGTCAGCGTCCCGAACGGCGGCGCGACCGTCGACCCCGGCGTCGGCGGCGTCGGAACCGGCGTCGGTCTCCTGTTGCTGCCGATCGCGCTCGCCGTTCAGGCGGCGTTGTCCGCGGGGTACTTCGGAAGCGTCCGCGACGCGCTTCGCGCCGGCTCCTACGACTTTTCGTCGAACGCGCGCCGCTACTTCCTCCCGTTCCTGCTGTACGCCCTCGTTCCGGTTCTGCTCTCACTGCCGCTCGCGTTCGTCGCGACGACCGGCGCGAGCCGGTCGTTCTTCGTTCTGTTCCTCGTGCTGATTCTCGCGATCCCCGTCGTCACCTACCTGTTCTACGCGACGCCCTACCTCGTCGTCCTGCGCGAGACGGACCTCCTGTCGGCTGCCCGCGGGTCGTACGCGCTCGCGATCGCCGGCGGCCCCTACCTGACGTTCGCGCTCAACTTCGCGGCGTTCGTTCTCGCGAGTTCGCTGCTCGCGACCGCCGTCGTGGTGAACCTCGGGGCGGCGGGGGTCGTTCTGGGCGCGCTCGCCGCCGCCCCCGTCGGCCTCGCAGCGAACGCGATGACGATGCGCTTCGTCGCCGACGTCGACCCCCGATCGCCGCCTCTGGGGACGTGGGGGGACGAGGACGGCGGGAACGAGGAAGCGGCCGAGGACGACGAAACGGCCGAGGACGACGGAGCCGGCCCCGGCGCGGGGCCGTACTCCGGGAACGAACGGAGACCGTGATCCGGGAAGCGAGAAGAGCGGGGCGGCCGACGCCGCCCCCTCACCGCAGGATGTCGGCTATCCGCCGCGGTTCGCCGCTGAGCGCCGGTTCCTTCTCGACGATCTTCAGCACCTCGTGGTCGGTCACGTCGGGGTAGGACTTGCGCGTCGCCTCCTCGATGAGATCCTTCTCCAGCCGAAACTCGGTTCCTTCGTAGATCACGTCGACGCCGTCGTCGTCGAAGGAGAGAACGGTCATACCGACCCTACCGCCGCGGAGGATAAAAGCGCACGGCTCCGCGTCAGACGGCCGTCTTGCGGGCCGTTTATTAGGGGCGGCGTGCTGGTGCGGACTGTGTCACTCGGGAAGGATCCCCTCGACGCGCTCGCCATCCCCGACGGCACGACCGCCGAGGAACACGACCTCGTCACGGACGGCGACGTGGTCGTCGGCGGCCAGAGCACCGTCGAGTTCGGCGTCCGCGGGCGGAACGTGATCGCCGGGGAGCGGGTCACCTTCGGCGGCGACATCGAGGCCGAGGCCGACTGCCGTCTCGACGTGTGGTGCGACGTGGCGGGGAACGTTCTCGTCGGGAAGGACGCCTACCTGGGCGAGCGCGTCCACATCGGCGGACAGCTGATGGTCTCTGGCGACCTCGACATCGGCGACGACGTGGACATAGAGCGGGGGTTCGAGGCGAACGGCTGGATCGTCATCCGCAACCCGGTCCCGACGCTCGTCTTCTACTTCATCGTCCTCTCGCAGCTCCTCCGCCTCGGCGAGAACGACGCGGCGAACGAACTCGCCGCCGCGCTCGGCGAGGAGGGGGAAACGGCGGTCGACCCCCTCGTCATCCCGCGCGGATCGAGCGTCTCGGACGACGCCTGGCGCGTCTCCGCCCCCGCGACGGTCGGCGACGGCTGCCGCCTGCACGGCAACATCCGCGCCGAGTCCATCGAGGTGGGCGCGGACGACAACATCTTCGGGAGCCTCCGCGCCCGCGAGGACATCTCCGTCGGCGAGGGGACGCGCGTCCACGGCGACGTGACGACCCGCGGCGGCGAGGTGCGCATCGCCGAGGGCGCGCGGGTGCTCGGCGACGTGCTCTGTTCCGACCTCACGGTCCACGAGGGCGCGACCGTCGACGGCACCGTCCGCGCCCGCGGGAAGGTGCGGCTCGTCCGCGCCGATCAGGCCCGCGAGGCGGAGTAGGTCGCACCGGGCGAGCGCCGAGCGTCGCCGGGGCGGGCGCGCAGACCGAAAGGCCATTTTCACCGACGCCTGTACTCCCCCTATGATCTCCATCGCGCTCGCGGGCAAGCCGAACGCGGGCAAGTCGACCTTCTACAAGGCCGCGACCATGTCCGACGTGGACGTGGCGAACTACCCCTTCACGACCATCGACGCGAACCGCGGCGTCAGCTACGTCCGCACCGAATGTCCCTGCCTGGAGCGCGACGAGCGCTGCGGTAACGAGGCGTGCCACGACGGCAAGCGGTACGTCCCGGTCGAACTCATCGACGTGGCCGGCCTCGTCCCCGGCGCGCACGAGGGCAAGGGCCTCGGCAACCAGTTCCTCGACGCGCTGACGAACGCGGACGTGATCGTGAACGTCGTCGACGCCTCCGGCGGCACGAACGCGGAGGGCGATCCCGTCGAGGTGGGCAGTCACGATCCGATAGAGGACGTGAACTTCGTCGAGGAGGAGATGGACCTCTGGCTGGCCGGCATCGTCGACCGCAACTGGGAGTCGATCGAGCGGAAGTCCCGATCGCCCGACTTCGACCTCGACGACGCGCTCGCGGATATGCTGACGGGCTTCGGCGCGACGGAGGCCGAGGTCGCCGCGAGCCTCCGGAGCATCGACTACCCAGAGGACCCCATCCAGTGGACCGACGAGCACCGCGAGGCGCTCGCGCGCGACGTCCGCGCCCGGACGAAGCCGATCGTCCTCGTCGCCAACAAGGCGGACGTCGCCCCCGAGGAGAACGTCGCGCGCTTGCGCGAGACGGGGGAGATGGTGATCCCGGCGACGGCCGACGGCGAACTCGCGCTCCGGAAGGGCGCGGAGGCGGGCCTCGTCGACTACGATCCCGGCGACGAGGACTTCGAGATCGCGGGCGACGTGAGCGACGCCCAGCGGACGGGCTTAGAGCGGATCCGCGAGGTGATGGCGGCGCACGGGGGCACCGGCGTGCAGGAGGCGCTCGATCGGGCCGTCTACGAACTGCTCGATCACGTCACCGCCTTCCCGGTGCAGAACGAGACGCGCTGGACGGACGCGAAGGGGAACGTCCTCCCCGACGCCTTCTTGCTCCCCCGGGGCTCGACGCCGAGGGACCTCGCCTACGCCGTCCACTCCGACATCGGCGAGGGGTACCTCCACGCCGTGGACGCGAAGTCGAAGCGGCGGATCTCCGACGAGTACGAACTGGCGGAGGGCGACGTGATCAAGATCGTGAGCACGGCGAAGTGACCGCGGCGATCGAGCGACCTTTCAAGTACGTCCCGGCGTAATGGTGCGGTATGTACCGCGCGATCCTCCCCGACGGCGACATGCAGTGCGACGACTACGAAAAGGAGGAGTACGGCGTCATCCTCTACACCGAGAGCGACGAGGTGATCGCCTTCGTCCCCTACGCGAACCTCATCGCGGTCATCAACGAAGAGGTGGACATCGGCGACGAGCCGGCGATCGCCTGAGAACCGCCGACGGGCCGATTTTGCGCCGTGCGTTCGACCCGTTCAGCGGACCGCCCGCGCGGCGTCGCCCATGATCGAGAGCGCCTCCTCCAGCTCGTCGACGCCCGTCGCGTAGGAGATGCGGGCGTAGCCGTCGCCGTGCGCGCCGAACGCCTCGCCGGGCACGACGATGACGCCGCGACCGATGCACTCTTTCACCCACCCCGCCGGGACCTTCGGCATGGCGTAGAACGCCCCGCGCGGGGTCGGACAGTCGATGCCGATCTCGGCGAGGCCGTCGAGCAGGAGGTCGCGGCGCTCCTCGAACGACGCGGTCATCTCCTCGACGACGTCCTGCGGTCCGGTCAGCGCCGCCTCGGCGGCGAACTGGGCGGGGGCGCTCGCGCAGGCCTGCGCGTACTGGTGGACGCGGACCATTCGGGCGATCCGGTCGCTCGACGCCGTCACCCAGCCGAGCCGCCAGCCCGTCATCGAGTAGAGCTTCGATGCCGAGTTGATCACGGCCACGTTGTCGCTTTCGGCGAACTCGATCGGCGACCGGTGTTCGCCGTCGAACACCGTGTACTCGTACACCTCGTCGGAGATGCAGAGCACGTCGTGCTCGTCGGCGATGCGGGCGAACTCGCGCACGTCCGCCGGCGACGACACCGCGCCGGTCGGGTTGCCGGGGCTGTTGACGACGAACGCCGCGGTGCGGTCCGTGATCGCCTCCTCGACCGCCGCCGGGTCGATGGTGAGGTCCTCGCGGAGCGGCACCGGTACGGGCGTCCCGCCCGCGAGCTTCGTCAGCGCGTCGTAGGAGACGAACCCGGGATCGGGGATGAGCACCTCGTCGCCGGGGTCGACGTGCGCCTCCAGCGCGAGGTGGAGCGCCTCGCTGCCGCCGGCGGTGGCGATGACGTCGTCCGGGTCGAGTTCGACCCCCTGGTCGCGTCGGTGCTTGTCCGCGATCGCCTCTCTGAGGCTCCGACGCCCCTTGTTCTCGGTGTACGCGTCGGCCCGCCCGTCCGAGATCGCCTCGATGGCCGCCTCGCGGGCGTGTTCGGGGGCGGGGAAGTCGGGCTGTCCGATCCCGAGGTTGATCGCGTCGGCCCCCGCCGCCTCGAACACCTCGCGGATGCCGCTTATGGAAACCTGCTCCACGCGCGCGGAGAACTTCGTCATGGCCTATTCGGGGCGGGGAGGCGTGATAGTTCTTGCTACGCGGGGTCGACGACGGCCGCGTTCGGCGGTTTCCGCGGCGTCCCGACCGCCGATCGCGTCCGGTGTCGATTTACCCCTCCGATCCGAACGGTCACCCGGTGACCCTCACGCTGTCGTTCGAGGACGGGACGATCCGGATCGACGGGGACGACGCGGCGCTCCCGGCGCTTCCGTTCGTCGAGGCGGACCCGCGGAGCGGAACCGCGCGGGCCCCCGCCTTCCGCTACGCCGACCTGCGGGACGCGCTCGACGCGCGCGGCGTCGACTACGAGGACCGCGTCCTCTCGCTTCCCGACGACGACCTCGATCTCGACACCGCGTACGAACTGCGCGAGTACCAGCGCGAGGCGCTCGACGCGTGGCGAGAACGTGGAGACCGCGGCGTGCTCGAACTCCCGACGGGGAGCGGAAAGACCGTCATCGGGATCGCGGCGATCGTCGCGCTCTCGACCCCGACGCTCGTGGTCGTGCCGACGATCGACCTGCTCGACCAGTGGGGGCGCGAACTCGAAGCGGAGTTCGACCGCCCGATCGGTCGGTTCGGCGGCAGCGAGCAGCGGCGGGAGGCGATCACGGTGTCGACGTACGACTCCGCGTACCTGCGCGCGGACGAGGTCGGCGGCGACTTCGGCCTCGTCGTCTTCGACGAGGTGCACCACCTCGGCGGCGAGGGCTACCGCGACATCGCCCGCCTCCTCGCCGCGCCCGCCCGGATGGGCCTCACGGCGACGTTCGAACGGCCCGACGGCGCACACGAGGTGGTCTCCGACCTCGTCGGTCCGCGAGTCTACGCGGCGGACGTGGACGACCTCGCGGGCACGCACCTCGCCGACTACGACATAAAGCGCATCGAGGTGGAGCTCACGGACCGAGAGCGCGAGCGCTACGAGGAGGCGCAGGGGACGTTCGTCGACTACGTCCGCACCAGCGCGATCTCGTTCGACAGCGGGAGCGACTATCTGGAACTCGTAAAACGCTCCGGGACGGACCCGCGGGCCCGCGAGGCGCTGCTCGCGAAACAGCGCGCGCGGGACCTCATGATGAACTCCGACAACAAGGTCTGCGAACTGGCGCGCATTCTCGACCGCCACCGCGACGACCGGATCATCGTCTTCACCGCCCACACCGACCTCGTCTACCGACTCTCCGAGCGCTTTCTCCTGCCCGCGATCACGAACGAGACCGGCGCGGCGGAGCGCCGGGAGATCCTCGAACGGTTCAGACGGGGAACGTACGGCCGGGTCGTCACCGCGAACGTCCTCGACGAGGGCGTCGACGTGCCCGACGCGAACGTCGCCGTCGTGCTCTCGGGCAGCGGCAGCGAGCGCGAGTTCACCCAGCGGCTCGGGCGCGTCCTCCGGCCGAAGGACGACGGCGGGCGGGCGCTCCTGTACGAACTCGTGAGCCGCGAGACGGCCGAAGAGCGCGTGGCGGCGAGACGGCGGTGATACGAGACGACGGCGAAACGAGGCGACGACGCGAAACGACGGCGACGGGGATCGACCGGCGCGAGAACCGAGCGGCAGCGGAGTGCGGACGCTACCGCCGGTCGTCCTCGCCCGACTTTCTAACTCGCAGATAGTGTTCCGCGTTCAGCCCCGACTCGCGGGCCGATTGCAGCTGAGCGTTGACGAGCTTGTTCTGTTGCGGTCCCCTCGTTTCGGGCGGGTTCTCCTCGATGTAGGCCACCCAGCGCTTCACGGCTTCGATGCGCCGCTCACGGTTTCGCTCGCGTTTCTCCGCCAGCGCCTCACGCTCGTTCGAGTCGTTCATACTCCTCCTCCACGCCCAGCCGTTCTACCCGTCCCCCGGAGTTCGATCCCGCTCATACCGGCCGTTCGATCGGCCCGAATATAAGCCCGCCCGACGGACGCGTCACTCCGCCGACGCCGTCACCGACGGGGTGAACGACCCGTTTCGCTCGAAGTCCTCGTAGGCGACCGGATACGCGAACCGAACCTCGGCGACGCCGTCGCCGGCGACGGTCACGTCCTCGCTCTCCTCGTGCTCGTCGTCCCCGACCGTGACCAGTCCGACCACCGTGCCGTCGAGGTCGTCCCCGGTCCGGTTTCCGACCGTGACGATCGCCCGAAGCTCGCCCTCCGCGGTCTCCTCGAATTCGAAGTCGTCCACGTACAGCGGCGGCTTCTCCTCGGTCTCCTCGCGCGGCGTCGGTTCCGGCGACTTCGGCGGCGTCCGGGGACCGGTCGGTCCCGGCGGGTTCGAGAGGCAGCCGCCGAAGAGACCGAGCCCGAGCGCGCAGAGCAGGGCACGTCGCTTCGTTGCCATATCCCCGGGTTTCGCCCCGGCGGTACGAGCCTTGTCGTCCGCGCCGGACCGACGATCCCCGTCCGCGCTACCCGCGCTTTCGGCACCCGTCGCGCGCCCGCGACGGGTCCGCGGCGCTTTTAGCTCTCCGACGGGAAGGCTCCCCCGTGCTCACGAAGGATCTCCTCCGCGTCTCCCGTGCCGGCGGCGGGTACCGCCCCCGGTTCGTCGGGAGCGAGGCGCGCCCGCTCGCCGCCCGCGTGCTCGGCGTCTATCAGGGCCACGTCGGCGAGCGACGCGGCCGGCTGGAGGAGGCGCTCGCGGAGCTCGAATCCGAGGCGGTCGAGCGCGACGCCGACGCCCCGCGGCGGTCCACGGACGGCTTTAAGATCGTTCGCGGCTTCGCCGCCCTGCTCGACCGCGAGGCGTCGTTCGAAACCGACGCCGCGATCCCGCCGGAGCGCGTCCGGCGGACGGTCTTCGAGTGCGCCGAGTCGGTGGGCGTCGCGAGCGCCGACGAGCGCGAGACCGCGCTCGACGCGGCCGCCGATCGACTCGGCGTCGGCGGCGACGCCCTCGAACGGTCGCTCTACGCCGACCGCGAGACGAATCAGGTGCTCGTCGCGTTCGATCCGCGCTGGGGCCCGGACGAACTCGTCGCGCAGTACAACCTCTCGCTCGCGCAGACGGCGCTGTTCGACGCGACCGAGGTCCGCGTCCGGAGTTCGGACCCGCGCGCGCTCGTCTCCGCCGTGAAGCGGCTCCGGCTGATGTACGAGATCCGGAAGACGGAGGACGGGCGGGAGGTGGTCGTCACCGGCCCGGACGCGCTCTTCCGGCGAACGCGCCGGTACGGGACGGCGTTCGCCCGCCTGCTTCGAACCGCCGCGGGAACGGCCGAGTGGACGCTGGTCGCGACGATCGACGACCGCGGGACGGAGCGCGAGATGCGGCTCTCGGAGGCCGACGTGTCGGTCCCCGGGGTCGACCCCGTCGCGGAGCCGACGTACGATAGCGGCGTCGAGTCCGACTTCGCGGCCCGTTTTTCCGGACTCGATCTCGACTGGGGACTGGTTCGCGAGCCCGAACCGCTCGAAGCCGGCCACCGGGTGATGATCCCGGACTTCGCCTTCGACTACCGGCACGCGGACTTCCGGGTCTACTTCGAGATCATGGGCTTTTGGACCCCGGAGTACGTCGAGAAGAAGCTGGGCCAACTCGCGACCCTCGAAGACGTGGAACTCCTCGTCGCCGTCGACGAGGGCCTCGCCGTGAGCGACGAGGTCGAAGCGCGCGACCACCGCGCGATCCCCTACCGCGGGACCGTCCGCGTCAAGGACGTGGTCGACGCGCTCCGCCGGTACGAGCGCGACCTCGTCGCCGACGCGGCGGCCGACTTGCCGGACGAACTCGAGCCCGACGCCGACGTCGTCACCCTCGCGGACCTCGCCGCCGCCCACGGCGCGAGCGTCGACGCCGTCGAGGACAAGCGCTTCCCGGCCCACGAGCGGATCGGGCGGACGCTCGTCCGCCCCGCGGTCCTCGACGGCCTGCGCGACGAGATCGAGCCGGGGATGTCCCTCGCCGAGGCGGAAGCTGCGCTCGAAGCTCGCGGCGTCGACGACGCGAGCGCCGCGCTCTCCGCGCTCGGCTTCCGGGTCGAGTGGGAGGGGCTCGGCGGCGGCACGCTCCGCGAGAAGGCGGAGTGAGGCTCGGAACGGTCGGATCGACGGAATCGGAACGGTCGAGCCGACGAGGAGCGAGGATCGGGACGCGCGGGGGGACGATTTTTGTCCTTCGAGTGCCAACGTGATGGTATGGCCCTCAAGAAGCTGCTCGGTTCGAAGTGGTCGCGCCGTCTGAGCGCCCTCTCGTTCGTCGCGCAGGCCGCCTCGGCGCTGAAACGCGGCAAGACGAAGCTCGCCGTCCTCCTCGTCACCGCGGCGGCCATCGCCTACCGGTCGAGCGCGGCCGGCGTCGTTCTCGAACTGCTGCTCCGCGGCTACCGACGAAAGCGCGCGTAGCCGAACGGCGCGTCGTCACAACTCCTTCATCGACTCCCGGCGTCCCTTCGGGATCGTCGACCGGAGTTCGCCGTGGAGGTACAGGCCGACGCCGATCGGCTCGCGCCCGCCGGCCAGTTCGTGGGCGACGACGAGGTAGCCCCAGTCGCCGTCCCACTCTATTTCCTGATCCTCGCCGGCGGCGAAGCGCGACGCGCGCGCGCCGTCGAGTTCGATCACGTTCCGCGTCGCCGCCCGACCGAACCGCTGGACGGCGTTCGTCGTCGGCTTCCAGTGCTCCTGTCGCGTCCGCAGGATCGTCATCCCCAGCCCCTCGACGGCGATGGGATCGACGACGTCGCCCGCGAGCGCCCAGATCTTCCCCGCGCCCTTCTCCCAGAAGCTGTGGCCTTCGAAGGCGTTCGGGTCGACGCCGAAGCGGTCCTCCCACCACCGCAGGACCTCCTCGCGGGTGGCGCGCCCGGGAACCTCGCGCTCGTCGGCGGTCGCCGGCAGGCGGTCGAACCGCCCGCCGTCGTTCGTCGGTTCGTCGTCCCCGCTCATCCGGCGGTCACCTCCAGTTTCGCGCAGAAGAACCCGCCGGTGTCGTTCTGGTGGGGGTAGACGCGGCGGGCCTTCTCGACGCTCGGGTCGTACTCCTCGCCCTCCCACTCCGTGACGCCCGGCGATGCGTCGAGCGGCGCGTCGAACCCGACGAGCCGGCACGCTTCCTCGCCGAGGACGTGATCGAGGACGCCCTCGTTCTCCTCGGGCGCGAACGTGCAAGTGGAGTAGACGACCGTGCCGCCGGGTTTCGTCGCCTGCACTGCCCGCCGGAGGATCCCCTTCTGGACACCGACGACGCTCCTCACGTGGTCCATCGTCCACTGATCCAGCGCGTCGGGGTTCTTCCGACAGGTTCCCTCGCAGGAGCAGGGCGCGTCGACGAGCGCGCGGTCGAACGCGTCGAAGGCGTGCGGCTCCTCCCCGTCGCCCTCGAACGGCTTCAGCGAGAAGTTTCGCGCGTCCTCGTTCGTCACCGCGAGGTTCGTCACGCCGAGGCGCTCGGCGTTCGAGCGCAGCGCCGACAGCCGACCGAGGTTGTTGTCGTTGCCGACGACGAGGCCGCGGTCGTCCATCAGCGCCGACAGCTGGGTGGTCTTGCTGCCCGGCGCGGCGCAGGCGTCCCAGACGCGCTCGCCGGGTTGCGGGTCGAGCACGAGCGCCGGGAGCGCGGACACCTCCTCCTGCCCGTGGAGCCAGCCGTGGAAGTACGGCCACGTCGCCCCGACGCCGCCGCCGTCGAGCCGGAGGAGACCGGGGTGCCAGTCGGCGGGCTCGTACGTCGCGCCGACCTCGTCGAGGGCGGCCCGGGCGCGCACCGCGCTCGCCTTGATCGTGTTGACTCGGACGACGTACGGGAGCGGCCGCCCGCAGGCGTCGAGGAACGCCTCCTCGTCGTCGACGAGCGGCAGGTACCGCTTCAGTGGGTTCATTGGGGCCCCTTTCCGACGCGGTCGCTTGTCGGTTTCGGACTCGCGCCCTCACCGTCCGCGATTTGCCCGCGTTCCGGGCTCGCCAACGGCTTTACTACGACGCTACTCGTTGGCACGGACATGGCTCACGTCAACATCCTCGACGAGGATCTCGCGCTCGACTCGCCGATGCTGATCGAGGGGCTGCCGGGCGTCGGACTCGTCGGCAAGATCGCGGCGGACCACGTCGCGAGCGAGTTCGAGATGACCCACTACGCGAACGTCCACTGCGAGGGCATCCCGCGCGTGGCGGTCTACGCCGACGGCGACCCGGGGCTTCACACGCCCGTCCGCCTGTACGCCGACGAGGAGCGGGACTTGCTCGTCCTCCGGAGCGACGTCCCGATCTCGCCGGCCGCCGCGACCGAGTTCGCGAACTGCGTCGCCGACTGGTTCGACGAGAACGACGTGACGCCGATCTACATAAGCGGTATCCCCCGCGAGCAGCCCGCCGAGGTTCCCTCGCTGTACGGCGTCTCGACGGGCGAGGGTGACGAACTGCTCTCCGACGCGGGGATCGACACGCCGATGGAGGCCGGACTCGTGTCGGGGCCGACCGGTGCACTCTTGAACTTCTCCGTGGAGAACGACCGCACGTCCGTCGGGCTCGTCGTCGAGTCCGACCCGCAGTTTCCCGATCCGCAGGCGGCGCGGACGATCATCAAGGACGGCATCGAACCGCTCGCCGGCGTCGACGTGCCCACCGAGAAACTCGTCGACCGGGCCGAGGACATCCGCGAGGCGAGGGAGCGGCTCGTCCAGCGCCTCCAGGAGGCGAGCGAGGAGAGCACGCAGGCGCAGCCGCTCCGGATGTATCAGTGAGGGAAATCGCGGACCGAAGCGGCTTAGCGGTTCCGCGAGCCGAACCGAAGCAGCCCCGGGAAGTCCGAGATGATGCCGTCGACGCCGACGGCGCGGAGCCGTTCGGCCTCGTACCAGCTCCGCGTCGTCCAGACGTTGACCGTCCGCCCCTCCTCGTGGGCGACCTCGACGAGGTCGACGTCCTCGACGTCGCTGGCCCACTCGTCGCCGAAGAATGGCGTCCCCCTGATCAGGTACAGCGGCGGGTGGAGCGCCTCGCAGTCGTACTCGCGGGTGATGTCGAGGCCGTCCTCGATGGAGTCCCAGAAGAGGAACGCGACCGGCACGCTCGGGTCCGTCTCCCGAACCGTCGCGATCGCGGCCTCGTAGAACGACGAGACGAGGATCTCGTTTTCGTACTCGGCGACGATCTCCAGCGCCCTCTCGGTGAACGGTCTCCAGAGGTCCTTCTGCGCCTCCAACTCGTCCCCGTCGAGGTTCTCGGCGAACCGGACGTCCTCCGAACCGGGGTTCTTGAACTCGACGTTGACGCCGACCGACGGCGGGATCGCGTCCATGACCTCCGTCAGGAGCGGCACCGTCTCGCCGCTTTCGAGGACCTCCGCCGACAGCACCTCCTCGGTGGGCGTCTCCCAGACGATGCCCTCCTTGTCGGTCAGGCCGCGCTCGCCGCCGTCGCGCTCCGCGAGTCCGTCGTCGTGGAAGACGACGACGTCGCCGTCGGCCGTCGGGACGATGTCGATCTCGATCATGTCCGCGCCGCGGACCCGGGCGTCGTTCGACCGGCCGCCCTTGGCGGACTCGCGCACCGCCCCGACCGTGTTCTCCGGGTAGACGCCCGCGAACCCGCGGTGTGCGATGACCGCCGGTTCGTCGCCGTCGAGCGGACGCCCGCTCATCTCGCCGTCGGCCGCGCTCCGTTCGTCCGCGGCGGCCGTCCCGGCGCCCAGAGCCGCCCCGGCGACCGCGACGCCCGTCCCTTGCAGAAACCGCCGTCGGTTGACTTCGCGTGATTCGTCACCCATGACGACTCTCTCTGCGGCAACAAAAGATTAATATTTTTATAATAATATGAAATATCACACAACGTATGATGGTTGCGAAAAGATGACGCTCGAAGCGGTACGTACCGCACGGTACCGCTCCGGAGCGCCGCGCGGACGTGACTCGTTCGTTCGATGCCGTCGGTTCGAGTCCGTCGCGTCACACCCTGACCTTGACCTCCGTCGGTCATCCGAGAACCGGCGGACGTCGGCGGTTCGGGCCGTTTCTACAAGTCTTATACTCCGCGGGCGGTTTCCCCCGGGTATGACCGAAGACGCTGGCGATGCCCGCGGAGACGAATCCGAGCAGTTCGACGACTCGCCCGAGGCGGACGCCGTCGGCGCGAACGGCGACGAGACCGCTTCCGACCGCGACGAGAGTGTCGAGGAATCCGCCGACGAGACGGCGGAGAACGCCGAGGAGGCGAGCGACGCGTCCGCCGAAGAGGCGGCGAACGCCGCCGTCGAAGAAGCAGACGAGGAACCCGCAGACGAAGCCGACGACGACGTCGACGACGAACTCGCCGCCGAGGTCCGCGAGCTTCGGACCCGCGTCGACGACCTCGAATCGGAGCTGGCGGCGCGGGAGGAGCGGATCGACGACCTCCAGAATCGCCTGAAGCGATCGCAGGCGGACTTCCAGAACTACAAAAAGCGCGCGAAAAAGCGCCAGCAGCAGATCCGAGACCGGGCGACGGAGGATCTGGTCGAGCGGGTCGTGACCGTCCGGGACAACCTCGTGCGGGCGCTCGACCAGGACGAGAGCGCCGACATCCGCGACGGGTTGCGGGCGACGCTCGACGAGTTCGACCGCATCCTCGCCGACGAGAACGTCTCGGTCATCGAGCCCGAGCCGGGCGAGGAGGTCGATCCCCAGCGCCACGAGGTGATGATGCGCGTCGAGAGCGACCAGCCCGAGGACACCGTCGCCAGCGTGTACCAACCGGGCTACGAGATGGCCGACAGGGTGCTCCGCGCGGCGCAGATCACGGTGAGCAAAGACGAGTAGCCGCGGTACGACGATGAGGAGCAGCCGTACGGAGGACGAGCGGCCGCGGTACGAAGGGGTGAGCACCCGGGCGGAAGACGTGCGGTCGCGGGGCGGCCGAACGGCTTGTTTGCGGTCGGCTTAAACGCACCGACCTCCCGTCGGACGCTTTGTCGAGAATCGATAGACAGCGTTCGATCGTCGCGCGCGCCGAAGCCGCCCCGACTAGTAACCTTTAACCGACACAAGGCGGTAGTCCCGCCAAAGATGGCGAGTAACAAGATCCTGGGTATCGACCTCGGTACCACGAACAGCGCGTTCGCGGTGATGGAAGGTGGCGACCCGGAGATCATCGTGAACGCCGAGGGCGACCGGACGACGCCCTCCGTCGTCGCGTTCACCGATGACGAGGAGCGACTCGTCGGGAAGCCGGCGAAGAATCAGGCGATCCAGAACCCCGACCGGACGTTCCGCTCCATCAAGCGCCACATGGGAGAGGAGGGGTACACGGTCGAGGTCGAAGGCAAGGAGTACACGCCGGAGCAGATCTCGGCGATGATCCTCCAGAAGATCAAACGCGACGCGGAGGACTACCTCGGCGACGACGTGGAGAAGGCGGTCATCACGGTCCCGGCGTACTTCAACGACCGCCAGCGGCAGGCGACGAAGGACGCGGGCGAGATCGCGGGCTTCGAGGTCGAGCGGATCATCAACGAGCCGACGGCCGCCTCGATGGCCTACGGCCTCGACGACGACTCGGATCAGACCGTGCTCGTCTACGACCTCGGCGGCGGCACCTTCGACGTCTCCATCCTCGATCTGGGCGGCGGCGTCTACGAGGTCGTCGCCACGAACGGGGACAACCGGCTCGGCGGCGACGACTGGGACGAGGCGATCATCGACTACCTCGCGGAGGAGTTCGAGAACGACCACGGGATCGACCTCCGCGAGGACCGCCAGGCCCTCCAGCGCCTGAAGGACGCCGCCGAGGAGGCGAAGATCGAGCTGTCCAGCCGCAAGGAGACGGACATCAACCTCCCGTTCATCACCGCCACCGACTCCGGCCCGGTCCACCTCGAAAACTCCCTGACGCGCGCGAAGTTCGAGAGCCTCACGAAGGACCTCATCGACCGAACCGTCGAGCCGACGGAGCAGGCGCTCTCCGACGCCGGCTACGACGAGGACGAGATCGACGAGGTGATCCTCGTCGGCGGGTCGACCCGGATGCCGCAGGTGCAGGAGAAAGTCGAGGAACTCGTCGGTCGGGAGCCGAAGAAGAACGTCAACCCCGACGAGGCGGTCGCGCTCGGCGCGGCCATCCAGGGCGGCGTCCTCGGCGGCGAGGTCGACGACATCGTCCTCCTCGACGTCACGCCCCTGTCGCTCGGCATCGAGGTCAAGGGCGGCCTGTTCGAGCGGCTCATCGAGAAGAACACGACGATCCCGACCGAGGAGTCGAAGATCTTCACCACCGCGGCGGCCAACCAGACCTCCGTGCAGGTCCGCGTCTTCCAGGGCGAACGCGAGATCGCGAACAAGAACGAGCTGCTGGGCGAGTTCCAGCTCTCGGGCATTCCGCCGGCCCCGGCGGGCACGCCGCAGATCGAGGTGACGTTCAACATCGACGAGAACGGCATCGTCAACGTCTCCGCGGAGGACAAGGGCTCCGGCAACGCCGAGTCGATCACCATCGAGGGCGGCGCGGGTCTCTCCGACGAGCAGATCGACCGGATGCAGGAGGAGGCCGAACAGCACGCAGAAGAGGACAGGGAGCGCCGCGAGCGCATCGAGGCGCGCAACGAGGCCGAGAGCGCCGTCCAGCGCGCCCAAACCCTCCTCGAAGAGAACGAGGAGAACGTCGACGACGACCTCCGCGAGGACATCGAGGCGGCCGTCGAGGACGTCGAGGAGACGCTCGAAGACGAGGACGCCACGACCGAGGAGCTGGAGGCGTCGACCGAGGCCCTCGCGAAGCAGCTCCAGGAGATCGGAAAGCGCATGTACCAACAGCAGGCGCAGGCGCAGGCGGGCCCCGGCGGCGCGGGTCCCGAAGGCGCGGGTCCCGGGGCTAACCCCGGCGGCGACGGGGACGAGTACGTCGACGCCGACTTCGAGGACGTTCAAGACGACGACGAGTAGTCGTCGTCTTGAGCCAATCAGAACGCTTCGCGTTCTGATGACGTGGACGACGAGGACCGGTAGGGTCGGTTCGGCGTCGCAACCGCGGATCGAATTCGCGGCCCGACGCTCCGGTCAATTATTTTTGACGATTCGAGCCGATCGCAAAAAGACGCGCGGACGTCGGCCGCAGGACGTATATACGGATTTCACGTACGCTGACACGTGAATATTCGGAACGTCTATCTGTCGACGCGGAAGCTCTACGAACTGATAGAAGAGGAGGTGACCTCCCTCTCGACGTACGAGCGGTCACCGAGCCGGCGGCTCTGGCTCTGGCGTCGCGGGTTTCTCAGCAAGTCGGACTTCCTGTACGACCTCGACGAGTCGACGTACCGGCGGTACGTCTCCGACTTCGAGCGTTTCGTGCGGACGAAGCGGATAAACGGCCAGTGGGCCATCGCGCTGGACAACAAGCTGTTCTTCCACCGGATGCTCGAACCGTTCGCCGAGCACCGGCCGGCGGTGTTCGGGATGATCCGCGACGGTCGGTTCCTGCCCGTCGATTCGCTGCGCCCGAAGACGCCGACGCCCGACGGCGGATCGCCCGCGCCCGCCGAACCGATCGAGTCTGCCGACGAGTCCGTCGTTTCGGCGGCCGGGCCGCGCGTCTCCCGGCTCCTCGAATCGGAGGGAAAGCTCGTCCTCAAGTGGATCAAGGGCGGCGGCGGCAACAACGTCCTCCTGTGTTCGTGGGAGGACGGCGAACCCGCGGTCAACGGCGAGCGCATGGGCCGCGGGGCGTTCGAGTCCATGGTCGAAGAGCGGAACGAGTACCTCGTCTGCGAGTTCGTCGAGCAGGGCGAGTTCGGCGCGTCGCTGTTCCCGAAGACGCCGAACACGATCCGGATCGTCACGATGTACGACGACGAGCGCGGGGAGGCGTTCGCGCCCATCGCGATCCACCGGATGGGGTCGGATCGATCGGGGGCGATCGACAACTTCGTTCAGGGCGGACTCAACGCCGAGGTGGACGTCGAGACGGGCGAACTCGGGCGGGCGGTGCAGCTCCCCACCGAGACGACGCTCGTCCGGCACTCGACGCACCCGGACACCGGCGCGCAGATCGAGGGGACGCGCGTCCCCTCGTGGGACTCGATCCGCGATCGGGTGTTGGAGATGGCGAACGCGTACCCCCACATCCCGTACGTCGGGTGGGACGTCGTCCCGACGGACGCCGACGGCGGGTTCAAGATCATCGAGGCGAACAGCTACCCCGGGACGAACTCGCTGCAGGTCCACCGTCCGCTCCTCGCCGACGACCGCGCTCGACGTTTCTACGAGCGCCACGGCGTGCTTCGGCGGGACTGAACGCGACCCGCGCTTTTCAAGTAGCTCGCCCGAGTACACGTTCGACAACCGATGAGCGAGGACTTCTACAGCGTGCTCGGGGTATCGGAGGACGCCACCGAGGACGAGATCAAGAAGGCCTACCGGAAGAAAGCGGCACAGTACCATCCGGACGTCAGCGACGAACCCGACGCGGAGGAGAAGTTCAAGCAGGTAAAAAAGGCGAAGGAGGTCCTCACCGACGAAGAGAAGCGATCGGCGTACGACCGTCTCGGGCACGACCGCTTCGAACAGGCGCAAAAGCGCGGCGGCTTCGACGGCGGCGGGGCCGGCGGAGATCCGTTCGGCGGGGCCGGCGGCTTCGGCGGGGGAGGCGGCTTCGAGGACCTGTTCAACCAGTTCTTCGGCGGCGGTCGCGGTCGGGACGACCGACCGCGACAGGGCCCCGACCTCCGGACGAGCATCACCCTCGACCTGGAGGACGCGTACGAGGGCGCGGAAAAGCGGATCACGATCACCCGCCCGGAGCGCTGTCCCGACTGCGACGGCAGCGGTCACCCGCCGGACGCGGACGTGCGGACCTGCCCCGAGTGTAACGGGCAGGGGCAGACCACCCGAGTCCAGCAGACGCCGTTCGGTCGGATGCAGCAGACCGCGACCTGCCGGCGCTGCGGCGGCGAGGGCCAGCTGTACGACGAGACCTGTCGGCGCTGCGGCGGCGACGGACGGGTTCGCGAGGAGGCGTCGATGACGGTCGAGATCCCCGCCGGAATCCGCGACGGACAGACCCTTCGGATGGAGCGCGAGGGCGCGCCGGGCGAGAACGGCGGCCCCAGCGGCGACCTGCTCATCGAGGTGACGGTGCGCGACCACGAGCGGTTCGACCGCGACGGCGACGACCTCCGTCACACGCACCCGATCTCCTTCCCGCAGGCCGTCTTCGGGTCGTCGATCGAGATACCGACGGTCGGCGGAAGCGTCGAGATGGACGTCCCCGAGGGCACCCAGAGCGGCGAGACGTTCCGGCTGAAGGGGAAGGGAATGCCCCGCCTTCGCGGCCGCGGGCACGGCGACCTCTACGTGCAGGTGCAGGTGGTGACCCCCGAGGCGCTCAACCGCGAGCAGCGCGAGGCGCTCGAAGCGTTCGCCGAGGCGGGCGGCGAGGAGGTCGAGGTGAAGGAGGGCTTCTTCGAGAAAATCAAAAAGAGCTTCTAGATCCCGACTTTCACGGCCCGGCGTCGCCCTCGCCGAGCACCGGCGCGTTGCCACGAGGCGCGTCCGTCACGCCGGGAAGGACGGTGAGCCTGCCGGCGCGCGCGAGCGCGTGGCTCGCCGCGAACGCGCCCACGCCGAGGGCGAAGAACGCGACGTTGACCGCCGGCGTCCGCGAGTACACGAGCGCGAGGGAGTACGTCGCGTCCGAGAGGGGGTAGAGCGGCCGCAGCCCCAGCGGCGTGATCACGTCGCCGGCGAGGTGCGACCCGACGCCGAGCGCGCCGACGGCGAAGCCGAAGCGCGCGGACGACGCCGCGCGCGATCCGTGCCGGCCGGTCGCCCACCCGGTGATTCCGAAGACGAGCGCGACCGCCAGCGCCATCCAGAGCGTGTGCGTGATCCCCCTGTGCATCAGTTGTATGATATATAGGTCCGCGTCGGGAAGAGCCGCGCAGACGAGCACGCCGACCGTCCCCGCGCGGCGCTCCCGGTGGCGGCCGTTGTGGGTCAAGAGAGCCGCGACTGGCGAGTAACAGAGGAGCGCGATTCCCACGTGACCCGGCGCGTACACACCCTATCAATTATGTTCTTCTATAAAAATTTCTACCCATTAGTCAGCTCGCTGACTCCGTAATCCGTCGGTTACCGGCGCGCCGTTCGCGGTAGGGATCGCTTACGCCGCGAGATCGGTTCCGCGCGACGATCGGCGCGATGTCGTCGCGCTTTTCGTCCGCGCGTCGGTAGGGCGACCATGGAGACGCTCTGCGACCTCGTCGCGCGCGACCGGCGCAGCGAGCGCCCCGCGCTCCGAATCCCCGGGGTGTCCCGCGCCTACAGCTACCACGACGTCTGTACGACCGCGTGGAAGGCCGGAAACGCCCTGCGCTACCTCGGCGTTGGGCGCGGTCGGCGCGTCGAACTCGACGACGACCCCTTCGTCGCGCCGGTCGTGACGTTCTTCGGCGCGCTGCTTCTCGGGGCGGAGACGAGCTTCGTCCCGGGCGAGGGCGAGGCGCGCGCGGTCGTCGTCCGCCGGTCCCGGGAAGCCGAGTTCGACGACCTCCCGCCGGGCCGCAAACTCGTCGTCTACGGCGGACCGCCGTCGTCGCCGACCGTGGCGCACTGGGAGCGGGACGTCTGGAGCGAGAACCCGTCGTTCCCGCCCGTCGCGGTCGCCCCGACCGATCCCGCGCTCGTCACGGACGGGCGGGCGTACGCCCACGCGGACCTCCTCGCGGCCGCGCGGCGCGTCGTCGACCGGTTCGGCCTCGACGCCGACGGCGACGTGGCGGTGCGCGCTCCGCTGCGTCGTCCGGGGACCGTCGCGGCCGGCCTCGTCGCGCCGCTCCTCGCGGGGGGGACGATCGTCTTTCCGGACCCGGATGCGGGGGGAGAGCGCGTCTGCGACCTCGGCGTCGGAACCGACTGTCCGGACGCGGCCGAGATCGCGCCGGACGCGGTCGAACTCGATTGAACGCCTCGCGCGGACGCCGATCCCGGTCCGTCTACTTCGCGGCCGCGACGTCTTCGAGCGCGTCCGGATTCTCGATGCTGCTCATGTCGCCGAGCTCCTCGCCGGCGTAGATGGAGGCGATGGCCCGGCGGATGATCTTCCCGCTCTGGGTCTTCGGGAACTCGTCGACGAACAGCACCTCGCGCGGGCGGAACGGCTTGCCCAGTTCGTCGCCGACGAGTTCGCGCAGCTCCTCCCGGAGCGCGTCGCTCACGCCGCGGCCCTCCTCCAGCACGACGTAGGCGACGACCGCCGTCCCCGTCGTGTCGTCCGGGACGCCCACGGCCGCGGCCTGATTGACCGCGTCGTGTTCGATGAGCGCGCCCTCGACCTCCGCGGGGCCGACCTTCCGCCCCGCCACGTTCAGGGCGTCGTCGGCGCGGCCGTGGAGGAACCAGAAGCCGTCCTCGTCCTTTTGGGCCCAGTCGCCGTGGTCCCAAAGCGGCGGGTCCTCGAAGGTGGACCAGTACTCCTCCAGGTAGCGCTCGTCGCCGTCCCAGAGGCCCTTCGTCATCGAGGGGCAGGAGTCGCGCGAGACGAGAAAGCCCCGCTCGTGGGTGTCCGCGATCGACTCGCCGGCCGAGTTCACGACGTCGACCGCCATCCCGAGACCGGGACCGCCCAGCGTGCAGGGCTTGAGCGGCTGGGTCGGCATCGGCATGAGGAAGCAGCCGCAGATCTCCGTCCCGCCTGAGATGTTGATGATCGGGGCGTCGCCCCCGCCGACGTTCTCGTAGAACCACGTCCACGACTCGGGGTCCCACGGCTCGCCCGTCGACCCGAGCAGTCGGAGGCTGGAGAGGTCGTGGCCGTCGAGCCACCCGTTCCCGTGCTTTCGGAGCGCGCGGATGGCGGTCGGGGAGATGCCGAACACGGTCAGGCCGTGGCGGTCGATCATCTCCCAGAAGCGGTCGGGGTCGGGGTAGTCCGGCGCGCCTTCGTACATGAAGATCGTCCCGCCGAATGTGTGGTTACCGACGAGCGTCCACGGTCCCATCATCCAGCCGACGTCCGACACCCAGAAGAACCGATCCCACGGCTTGTGATCGAAGCCGAAGTGGATCTCCTTCGCGCACTGCAACTGGACGCCCGCGTGGGTGTGGACGATCCCCTTCGGCTTGCCGGTCGTCCCCGACGAGTACAGGAGCATCGACTCCGACTCCGACGGGAGCGACTTCGTCTCGTAGTCGTCGTCCGCCGCCCCGACGGCGTCGGTCCACCACTCGTCGCGCTCGTCGTCCCACGGGATCTCGACGTCGCTCTCGGGATCGCTCGACCCGAGACGATCGAAGACGATCGCGTGCTCGACGTGGCCGGCCTCCGCGATGGCCTCGTCCGCGGTGTCCTTCAGGACGATCTCGCCGCCCCGGCGGTAGAAGCCGTCGCCCGTGAAGAGAACCGAGCACTCGGCGTCGGCGATGCGCGTCGCGACGGCGTCGACGCCGAAGCCGGAGAAGATCGGGACCGCGATCGCGCCGACCTTGAAACAGCCGTAGAGGATGGAGATCACCTCGGGCACCATCGGCATGTAGAGGCCGACCGTGTCGCCGGTGTCGACGCCGCGCTCTTCGAGGGCGTTCGCGACCTCGTTCGCCTCTCGCCGGAGTTCGTGGAAGGTGATCTCCCGCACGTCGCCGGGTTCTCCCTCCCAGACGCACGCGACCTTGTTGCGCCTCTCGCTTTCGAGGGCTGCGTGGCGGTCGACGAGGTTGTGCGCGAGGTTGAGCCGCCCGCCGGGGTACCAGCGGGTGAACTGCGGGCCGTCGGCGTCGTCGCGCACCTCGTCGTAGTCCTCGTAGAAGTCGATCCCGAGGTAGTCCGGGAGTTCGTCCCAGAACCAGTCCACCTCGCCGCAGGTGCGCTCGATCAACTCGTCGTAGTCGTCGATCCCGTACGCCTGCATGAACGCGTACACGTTGGTGGACTCGACGAACTCCCGGCTCGGTTCGTGGACCACCTCGTCCGTGTCAGGTACTCTTTCCATGGACGATCTCGGTGGGACTACAGCGCAGGGCGACGTAGTTCTTGCTCAAACGATCATGGGGAACCGACCGGTCCGTCCGCCGGTCATCGGGCGGCCGTCGTTTCGACCTTCTCCGACCGCCGATCGTCGCCGGACGGCTGTGTGCGCGACGCGCCACGACGACCAAGCCATAACTCCCCGCCGACCCACCGATCTCGTGTGACACTCGAAGATCAGACCGCGCCCGATTTCGCGCTGTCGAGCACCGGTCACGGCGACGTCAGGCTCTCGGACACGCTGGAGTCGGGTCCGACGGTCGTCCTCGTCAACCGCGGCGCGTGGTGTAGCTTCTGCGCCGAACAGCTGCAGACGTTCAGCGAGGTCGCCTACGACCTCTGGTTCCACGACGGCGTCGACGTGCTGCCGATCGTCACCTCGCCGCTGTCGAAGGTGACGGAGATGCGCGACCGGTACGACCTCGACGTCCAGCTGCTCGCCGACCCGGACGGGGAGGTCGCGGCGCAGTACAGCGGGACCGAAGAGACCGGCCACGGCGTGACCGGCATCGCCGGCACCTACGTCGTCGACGGCGACGGCGTCGTCCGGTACGAGCAGGTGGCGGACCACCCCGCCGACCGGACGTACGGCAACTGGATCCGGTACTTCGTCCGCAACGACTTCGAGGATCCGTTCGACGGGTAGCCCGTCGGTTCACCGCTACTCCTATCCGGTCCGCCGGACGGGGCGAGACGTACCAACATACATGTGACGGCCGTTCGTAGCCACCGCCCATGCGACTCGAAGATTCGTTCGACCTGTCCGGTCGCGTCGCCGTCGTTACCGGGGGAACGCGCGGCATCGGCCGGGCCATCGCGGAGGGGCTGGCGGAGGCGGGCGCCGACGTGGTGCCGACCTCGCGCACCCGCGAGGACGCGAGCGCCGCGGCCGAAGCCGTCCGGGAGCGGGGGGCGTCGTCGCTCGTCGCCCCGACGGACGTGACCGACGACGGCGACGTGACGGACCTGTTCGAGCGGACGGCGGCGGAACTCGGCGGGGTGGACGTGCTCGTCAACAACGCCGGCATCAACCCCGCCGCCGCGCTGGGTCGACCCGAGCGGGTGGAGATGGCGGGCTTCGACGAGACGCTGGCGGTGAACCTCCGAGCGGCGTTCCGCTGTTCGCGGGCCGCCGCGGCGTTCCTGCGCGAGAGCGACGGCGGGGCGGTGGTGAACGTCGCGAGCGTCGGCGGCGTCGTCGGCCTCCCCCGACAGCACCCCTACGTGGCCTCGAAACACGGATTGGTCGGTCTCACGAGGAGCATGGCGCTGGACTGGGCGCGCGAGATCCGGGTGAACGCCCTCGCGCCGGGCTACGTCGCCACCGACCTCACGTCCGAGGTGCGGGAGAACGAGGAGTTACGCCGGTCGATCGAAGAGCGGACGCCGCAGGGGCGGTTCGCCGACCCGGCGGAGATCGCCGCCCCCGCCGTCTTCCTCGCGAGCGACGCGGCGTCGTTCGTGACGGGCGAGTGCCTCGCCGTCGACGGCGGGTGGACGGCGCGGTAGCGGCGGAGCGGGCGGTTCGGTTTTTTCAAACGGATCACAGAAACGCTTATGATTTGCCGTCGATCTTTCGGAATAGACCATGACATCCGACGGCAGCGAGACGATCGTGCAGCGATTCGGACGCGCGGTAGCCGGCGTCGTCGAAGCGGTGATGCCGAGCCCCTTCCTGTTCGCGATCCTCCTGACCTACGTCGTCTTCGTCGCCGGCATCGCGGTCGAGGGTGCCGGCCCGACGCAGATGGTGGGGTACTGGTCGGACGGCTTCTGGGACCTGCTGGAGTTCGCGATGCAGATGGTGCTCGTGCTCGTGACGGGCTACGCGCTGGCGTACCATCCGGCGGTGCGTCGACTGATCGGGCGGCTGACCGCCGTTCCGAACACCGGCGCGGGGGCGGTCGTGCTCGTCGGCGTCATCGCGATGGTCGTCTCCTGGGTACAGTGGGGGCTCGGCCTCATCGTCGGCGCGGTCATGGCCCGCGAGATGGGACGGCAGGCGCACGAGCGCGGGATGGCGGTCCATTACCCGCTCCTGTGCGTCGCCGGGTACATGGGCCTCGGGTTGACGTGGCATTGGGGGCTCGCCGGCTCCGCGCCGCTTCTCATGAACACGCCCGGCAACGTCTTCATCGAGGAGGGCGTGGTCGACGGTCTCATCACCACCTCGCAGACGATCTTCTCGCCGTACTCGCTCGCGCTGACGACGCTCGGGATCGCCTACAGCGCCGTCGTCCTGTACCTGTTGTCTCCCCCCGCGGAGCAGTGCGAGGGGATCACGGCGTTCGTCCCGGAATCACAGCTCGGGGACGGGACCGACGACGAGACCGGTGCGGACGCGTCCGGCGACGGAACGACGGCCGACGGGGGAGTCGAAACGACGGCCGTCGGAACCGACGTCGACCGGGCGACCTTCGGCGAGCGCGTCGACAACAGCCGCCTCGTGGGATTCGTCGTCGCGGCCACGGGCGTCGCCGCCGCCGTCTACGCCTTCGCCACGCAGGGATTCGGCGCGCTGAATCTGGACACCGTCAACTTCGCGTTCCTCTTTCTCGGGATGCTCGTCTTCCTCCGACCGTCGGCCTACCGCGAGCAGTTCTACGAGGCGGTCGGCTCGACCGGCGGTATCGTCCTCCAGTTCCCCTTCTACGCCGGGATCATGGGGATGATGAACTCCTCGGGGCTCTCGCAAACGCTCGCGGAGACGATCGTCTCCTACTCGACGCCGCAGACGTTCCCCGTCGTCGCGTGGATCACGGCCGGCGTGATCAACTTCTTCGTCCCCTCGGGCGGCGGCGAGTGGACCGTCATCGGCGGCACGATCCTGACCGCGGCGCAGGACCTCGGCGTCCCTCCCGGGAAGGCCGTCGTCGCGACGGCGGTCGGCGACGCGCACACCAACCTCTTTCAGCCGTTCTGGGCGCTGCCGCTCCTCGGGATCACCGGCGTGCGGGCGCGCGAGATGTTCGGCTACACCGCGACGATGCTCATCCTCCTGATTCCGTTTCTCGCGCTCGCGCTCACCTTCCTCCCGTACTGACCGCCCCCTCCTTCCCTCGTAACCGTCGCCCGGATCGACCGGGAAACGCTTTATGCTGCCGTGGGGACAACTCTCGGGTATGTACGTCCGCGATGCGAAAAACCGAGACGAGGTCTGGTTACTGGACCACATCGAGGCCATGGGGCTCGACGACGCCGCCTTCCGCTCCCGGGACTACGTCATCGCGGTCGACGAGGAGACGAACGAGCGGGCGGGCTTCGGGCGGATTCGCGTCCACAAGACGGACGACGGCGATCTGTGCGAGCTGACGGGCGTCGGCGTCCTCGAGGAGTGGCGCGGCCAGGGCGTCGGCGCGCACGTGGTCGAACGGCTCGTCCACGAGGCCGGGGATCAGGGGTTCGAAACGGTGTACGCGCTCACGGACGGGGCCGAGTACCTCGCGCAGTTCGGCTTCGAGCCGGTCGAGACGGACGCTCTCCCGGAGAAGATCCGCGACAGGCTGGCGACGAAGCGCGACGAGGTGGGCGAGGAGGTCGTCGGGACGGCGCTCGACGCGGCGGAGTTCTCCATGCCGCCGCGGTTCCGCGAGGCGTTCAAGAACGCCGCGCCCGCCGCAGGCGACGGCGAATCCGAGGTCGAGGAGACGGCCGAGGACTTCGGCATCGACCCGGACACGGCGACGTACAAGTACGACACCGGGCGGTGAGTCGAACGTGTTCACCGGGCGGTGAGTCGGTCACGTTCGCCGGACGGTGAGTCGGACCCGTTCAGGTCCGGCCTTCCAGGAAGTCGGTGCTGAAGACGATCCACGCCAGCACCGAGCAGAAGAGAATCGGCGGAAGGATCGCGAAGGCCCAGAGGGGTTCGATCCCCCAGAACAGGAGCAACACGACGTCCGCGAGGCCGATCGCGAGGAAGGGGAGCACCGCGAGGAACGCCCGCTTGCGGTTTCGGCCTCCCTCCTCCCCCAGCGGTCCCCGATCGCCCGAGCTGGCTGTCTCCGAATCGCCCTCGGTCGTACTCGCGGCCATACCCCTCATCGGAGCCGCCGACTAAAAAGCGACCCGCTTACGCTCGGTTTTCGAGCGTCGACGCGTACTCCACGGCGACGAACAGCGCTCCGAGCGTGAACAGCGCGAGGAGGCCCGCGTACAGCGCCACCGCCGTCGGCGTCGCCGGGAGGGCGACGCCGCCCAGCACCTCGATCTCGGCCATCCGTTCGCCGCTGTTGGCCCCCACGAAGAGGCCGACCACGCCGGAGAGGATCACCGTGACCGCCCCGAGCGCGAGCATGATCCGCCGGCCGCGCAGTCCGTCGCTCACGGGTGCGACTGGGCGGCGGACGCTATAGACTCTTTCCGTCGCCGGTTTCGCCCCTCCCGCGAGCCGGGGCTTATAAGCGCCCGCTCGCGGTACCGTCGGACATGCCCGACGACCTCGTTCGACAGGCCCGAGAAGCGCTCGACGACGCGTACGTTCCGTACTCCGAGTACCGCGTCGGCGCGGCCCTTCGCGCGGCCGACGGTTCGGTCTTCGTCGGCTGCAACATCGAGAACGCGAACTACAGCAACAGCCTCCACGCCGAGGAGGTGGCCCTCGCGGAGGCGGTGAAGAACGGGCACACGGCGTTCGACCGCATCGCCGTCACCTCGGGCGCGCGCGACGGCGTGACGCCGTGCGGGATGTGCCGGCAGACGCTCGCGGAGTTCTGCGACGACGACTTCCTCGTCGTCTGTGACGAGGGGGGCGAGGAGACGACCGAGTACGCGCTCGGCGAACTGCTCCCGAACACCATCTCGCTCGACACCCTCGACGAGGCGAAGCGACGGCGGTGAACGACGGGAACTATATTAGTGCGCGCGAGCGGAGCGTCCGTATGACCGGCGACAGCGAGGACCCGAGCGACGAGGTCCAGTACCACGTCGACGTCGGATCCGACGAGGTCGCGGAGAGCGTTCTCCTCCCCGGCAACCCGGAGCGCGTCGACAAGATCACCGCCCTCTGGGACGACCACGAGGAGGTCGCCCGACACCGCGAGTACCGGACCGCGACGGGCAGCTACGACGGCCGGCCGATCTCGGTCACGTCGACCGGCATCGGCGGTCCGTCGGCGGCGATCGCCGTGGAGGAACTGGCGCGCGTCGGCGCGGACATCTTCGTCCGCGTCGGATCCTGCGGGGCGATCCAGCCCGAGATGGACGTGGGCGACCTCGTCATCACCTCGGGGGCGGTCAGACAGGAGGGGACGAGCGACGAGTACGTCCGCGAGGACTACCCGGCCGTCGCCCACCACGAGGTCGTCTCGGCGCTCGTCGCCGCGGCCGAGCGCCTCGGCCACGAGTACCACGTCGGCCTGACGATGAGCGCGGATAGCTTCTACGCCGGGCAGGGCAGGCCGGGTCTCGGGGGGTTCCGCGCGGCGGGCAGCGAGGATCTCGTCGCGGAGCTGCGGGCGGCGAACGTGAAGAACATCGAGATGGAAGCGAGCGCGATCCTGACGATCGCGAACGTCTACGGCCTCCGCGCGGGCGCGGTCTGCTCCGTCTACGCCAACCGCGTCACCGGGGAGTTCCGGACGGCGGGCGAATCGAAGGCGGCGGAGACGGCGAGCCTCGCCGTCGCGCTGCTCGCTCGGATGGACGAGAAAAAGCGCGAGGCGGGCGTCGAGCACTGGCACGCCGGCCTCTCGCTGGACGGCGACGAATAGCGCCCGTCGGGACCCCCTCGGATCCGACGTCCGAGCGCTTATGCACCGTGGCGTGGTATCGCCTCGCAAGGAGCCGCGTCGAATCGGAAGCGGCGGCGCGGCGGGGGGACGATGTGTTCACACGGGTTCTCATTCCGACGGACGGCGGCCGAACGGCCGAGCGAGCGACCGAGACCGGATTGGAGATCGCGGCGAGACACGGCGCGTCGGTCGACGCGCTGTTCGTCGTCGAGAGCGGGGAGGGCTGGGACTTCTCGATCGAACAAAACGAGCGCGTCGGCGAACGAGCCGTCGAGGAGATCGCGGCGCGGGCCGCGGAGATCGGCGTCCCGGTACGCAAATCGTTTCGGTACGGAACGCCCCACGAGGAGATCCTCGAGTACGCCGCCGACCACGGGGTCGATCTCGTCGTGATGGGTTCGCACGGCAGGCGGGGAGTCGGCAGGTTCGTCCACGCCGGGAGCGTCGCCGAGCGGGTGCTTCGCGGGGCGACCGTCCCCGTCCTCGTCGTGCGACACGAACGCCGCTCGACGGAACGGTAGCGACGTTCGACGGCACGCCGTCCGCGTCTCCCGCGTTCGAAATCCGAACGATTGTCGGGGACGAAAGTCGTGTCCGTTTCAAAGCCCTCTTATCGGAGGACTTCGGAGTACGGCGTATGCCTAAGCAGGTCGTCGTTCTCGGCGCAGGTTACGCCGGGACGGGTGCGGTGAAGGCGTTCGAAGCGGAGATAGACGAGGGTGAAGCCGAACTCACGTGGGTCTCCGAGCACGACTACCACCTCGTCCTCCACGAGGCTCACCGCGCGATCCGCGACCCGAGCGTCGAGTCGAAGATCGCCCTCCCGATAGACGACATCAAATCCCCCGGGACCGACTTTCTGAAGGGGTACGTCGAGAACGTCGACACCGACGAGCGCGTGGTCGAACTCGACGACGGCCGGACGGTCGAGTACGACGTCCTCCTCGTCGCACTCGGCAGCGCGACCGCTTTCTACGGAATCGACGGTCTTCGCGAGCACTCGCTCACGCTGAAGAGCCTCGACGACGCGCGCGAGGTCCACGAGGAGGTCAAAGGCGCGGCGCGGGCCGCCTCGCGGAGCGACCCGGCACAGATCCTCGTCGGCGGTGCCGGTCTCTCCGGCATCCAGGCCGCGGGCGAGATCGCGGAGTACCGCGACAAACACCGCGCGCCGATCGAGATCAAACTCGTCGAGGGGCTCGAGGAGATCTTCCCCGGGCAGGATCCGGAGGTCCAGGGCGCGCTCCGAAAGCGGCTGCTCGAAAAGGACATCGAGATCCTCACCGGCGACTTCATCTCGAAAGTCGACGCCGAAACCGTCTACCTCGGCGGCGGCGAGGACGAAGAACCGGACGAACTCGCGTACGACGTGCTCCTGTGGACCGGCGGCATCACCGGACAGGAGGAGATCGCCGAGGCGAACGTCGACAAGGACGAACGGAGCAACCGCATCTTCGCGGAGTCCGACTTCCAGACGAGCGACGACCGCGTCTTCGCCATCGGCGACGCGGCGCTCGTCGATCAGGGCGGCGAGACCGTCGCGCCGCCGACCGCCCAGGCCGCCTGGCAGGCCGCAGAAGTCGCCGGCGAGAACCTCGCCCGCGCCGTCCGCGGCGCGCCCCTCACGTCGTGGACCCACGAGGACAAGGGAACCGTCATCTCGGTCGGCGACAAGGCGGTCGCCCACGACGTGAAGGGGATCCCGATCAACACGTTCGGCGGCCCCGGCGCGAAGACGCTGAAGAAGGCCATCGCCGCCCGCTGGATCGCCGACGTCACCTCCGTCCGCCGGGCGTACGACGCCTGGGAGTACCTGTAAACACGTCGAGACGGCGTCGCTCGGTTCGACCGTCGCCGCGTCCGTCTCGACTCGTCATTCCGTCAACGGATATTGTTTCCGACGGGTACATCTCTGCTGCTATGAGAAAATGCTAAATACCGTCTGATTCAGTTCTCACACCAGGGGCGAAACCGGCCGTCGGATCACGTCGCGTAAAAACCGCACAACCGATGATTTCCGCCGAATTCCTCATAAAATTAGATCTGCTCAACGAATCGCTCGATCGAGCTTCGGACGTGACGCTCTCGATCGAATCGGGGCAGTTCCCGTTCGTCGGCGAGAAGAACTCCAAGCTGCTCGTCTGGGCGAGCGGGGGCGATCTCGATCGCTTCGAATCGAGCACGGAGGACGACCCGACCGTCATGGAAGTGACGCCGCTCGCGACGCGGGATTCGAAGCGGCTCTATCGGATCGACTTTCCGCGGGACGAACTGGAGTCGCTCTTCGACACCCTGTTTTACGATCACGACACGCTGCTCGTCGACGGCGTCATAACCGCCGACGGGTGGGACCTTCGGATGCGCGCGCTCGACAAATCCGCGATCTCGCGCGTCTACGACGAGTTGCAGGAACGCGGGCACGCGGTCCACTTCCACTCGATCCACTCGGAGTGCGACGATCACTCGGTCGACGCGAAACTATCCGAAGCGCAGTACGAAGCCCTCTCGGCCGCGTTCGAGCGGGGCTACTACGACGTCCCCCGGGAGACGAACCTCGAAGAGCTGGCCGAGGAGTTCCCCGTATCGAGTCAGGCGCTCTCCGAGCGCCTCCGTCGGGCGACGGCGGCCGTCCTCGAGGACGCGCTGGACGACGCCGCCGTGAACGCGGACGGGTGATCACCTCGCCGTCGCTCGATCGGTACCGCTCGCGGCCGCGAAAAATCGAGAGGAGAGACGGAGCCGAGTCAGTGCGCCGGTTCCTCCGCCGGTGCGACCATGTCCTCGATCCGGAGGATGAGGATGTTGCTGGTGTCGTCTTTGCCGTCGACGACGCCGTCGATGACGAGCTTCGAAAGCGGCGTCGGGCCGACGGTGACCTCGTCGCCCTCGTGGAAGTCGCGGACCGAGCCCTGCAGGTGAATCTCGGCCCGGCAGAGCTCTGGGTGGTGGACGCTGGAGAGGTCGATCTCCTCGACGTTCGCCCCGTCGACGGGCTCGCCGTCGTGAAACAACGGTACCGACGCCGGTTCGTCCATCTGGTCGACGTCGAGCGCCTCGTACGCGTTCGCGGTCGGTTTGTAGCCGCCTTTCGGTCCCGGTACGCCCTCGACCAACTGCAGCGCCTTCAGACTCTGCATCTGGTTGCGGATCGTCCCCGGGTTTCGGTTTACCTCCGCCGCGATGTCTTCGCCCTTCACCGCGTCCTCCGTGTCCCGATACAGATTTATCAGCGCGGTGAGGATCGTCTTCTGACTCGGCGTCAGCTCTATCGATGACATGGCGAAACGTTCGCAATAGATGTTCTTAAATGCGATGGATGACGGGCTTCGTGACGTTCACCCCGGAGCGGTCAGTTGCCGTGGAGTTCGCGCCGGAGGTTCTATTCTTTCTCGTGATTACCCTTCGTTGATATTTTCTGCCGTGATAAGATAACTCTTTACCCCGTCCGACGGGTCACTCACGCATGCAGGGCAAACGAGTCCTCGTGACCGGCGGTGCGGGATTCATCGGTTCCAACCTCGCAAACCACCTCGCCCCGGAAAACGAGGTGATCGCGCTCGACGATCTGTACCTCGGCACGCCCGAGAACCTCGACGACGACGTCGAGTTCGTCGACGGCAGCGTGCTCGACGACGACCTCCCGTCGGACGTCGACGTGCTCTTTCACCTCGCGGCGCTCTCTTCGTACAAGATGCACGAGGAGAACCCCCGACTCGGGGCGCGCGTGAACGTCGAAGGCTTCGTCAACGCGGTCGAACAGGTCCGCGACGACGGCTGCGACACCGTCGTGTACGCCTCCACCTCGTCCATCTACGGCGACCGGACGGAGCCGTCGCCGGAGGACATGCCGGTCGAGGCGCAGACGGGCTACGAGGCCTCGAAGCTCGCCCGCGAGCGCTACGCCGAGTACTTCCACCACCACTACGACATGACCATGGCCGGCATGCGCTTTTTCTCAGTGTACCAGGGGTACGCCGGCAACGAGGAACACAAGGGCGAGTACGCCAACACGGTCGCGCAGTTCACCCACCAGATCGCAAACGGCGAGCGTCCCGAACTGTTCGGCGACGGCACGCAGACGCGCGATTTCACCCACGTCGACGACATCGTCCGCGGGCTCGAACTCGCCGCCGATCACCGCATCCACGGCATCTACAACCTCGGCACGGGCGAGAGCTACGACTTCAACGCGATGATCGAGATGATAAACGACGAACTCGGGACGGACGTCGAACCGACGTACGTCGAGAACCCCTTCGACGTGTACGTCCACGACACCATGGCCGACTCGACGAAGATGAAGGAGGCGACCGGCTGGGAGCCGCAGATCAGCTTCGAGGAGGGCGTCGCGCGGGTGTGCGAGCCGTACCAGCGCGAGTCGGAAGCGGAGGTCTAACTCGCCCGCTGCTGTTCGACGAACTCCACCGTCACGTCGACCCGTTTTCCGGTCTCGGCGGTGATCTCCGCGCCGATCTCGTCGGCCAGCCGCGGATACGTTCCGCCGTCCGGTCGGGCGACCTCGACCGTCACCTCGCGCTGCGTTTCGACCGGACCGACGCCGCCGAACTCGACGTCGACGGCGCGCAGTTCGAGGTCGCCGTGTTCCCGTTCGAGGAGGTCCTGTACGGCGGTCTTCGTCTCGTTCTCGAAGGAGAGTTGTCCGGCCATGACCGTCCCGGGGCCGACCAGCATGACGACGAGGCTCGCCGCGAGCACGACGGCGGTCGACGAGCGCGCCAGCATCGCGAGTCTGCCCCGTCGGTCGCGCTCTCTCCACCCGTCCGGTCGGTAGCCGAGGTACCAGAAGACGCCGGCGGCGGCGACGTTGATCGAGACGACGTTCGCGACGACGACGACCGCCGCGCCGATCGCGACCGCCGGCAGGGCCCACGCGACGCCGATGCCGACGGCGGCAGCCGCGGGGATGAGCGCGGCCGCGACGGCGACCCCGACGAGCGACACGGGGAACTCGGTCGCCAGCCCGAACGCCCCGGCCGCGCCGGCGCAGACGCCGACGACGAGCGTCAGGAGGCCGGGGGAGGTTCGACCGCTGACCTGGCTCACCGTCTCGACCGAGAGCGCGGGCGGGACGAACTGCGCCGACTTCAGGAACCACCCGAAAGCGACGGCGGCGAGTATCGCCGCGAGGAGGCTGAGAACCTGCGACCTGACGCCCGCGACGAGCATCCGACGGTCGCCGAGCGTCGTCCCGACGGCTGCGGTCAGCGCCGAGCCGACCTGCGGTGCGATGACCATGGAGCCGACGACGACGGCCGGCGAGTCGAGCAGCAGGCCGGCCGTCGCGACGAGCGCGCTCAGGAGCGTCATCGCGTAGTACGTCACCCTGTCGGGCGTCATCCGCTTCGCCTTCGCGCGGATCTCGTCGTTCGAGATGCTCTCGTCCTCCTCGCGGCCGTCGACGAACCGCCGTTCGAGTTCCTCGTAGCCCGGCGTGATCGCCGTCTCGGCGTTCGCGATGACGGCGTACGAGTCGTCGTCGAGACCCGCCTCCCGAAGTCGGTCGAGGATCGCGTCGACCGCCTGCGTCGGCAGCGGGAAGTGGACGACGACCGACTCCTCGCTCCCGTCGGTCTCCCGCGTGGCGACGTAGTCGATGCCCTCGTCCCGGAGGAGTTCTCGGATCGACCCCAACCGATCCTCCGGAACCAGAAGCTGAATGAGGCGCATACCCCGGCACTGTCGTCGCGCCACATAGGTGTGTCCGATCGGGCGACGGGGGGATCGGTCGCACCCGCAGACGGCCCCGAACGAAGATCGCACGGTCCGTCGCTTCCCGGCCGCCGCCCTCCCGTCCCGTCGACGGAATCGGTTCCGATAAGTCGCGCGCGGCGCGACTCTCGGGCATGACGCGATCCGTCCGAATCATCGGCGCACCGACCGACTACGGCGCGAACCGACGCGGCGTGGACATGGGTCCCTCGGCGATCCGCTACGCGGGACTGGCTGACGAGCTCGTCCGGGCCGGCGTCTCGACGGTCGACGCGGGCGACGTCGCCGCCCCGCGGGCCGAAGAGCGCGACCCCGACGCGACCGCCCCGCCGGCGGGCAAGGCGAAGTTCCTCCGCGAGACGGAGGAGGTCTGCGCGCGGTTGGCCGACGAGGTCGCGGCGGCGATCGACGGGGGTGAATCGCCGCTCGTCCTCGGCGGCGACCACTCGGTCGCCATCGGCACGCTCGCCGGGTCCGCCCGCGACGCGGACGTCGGCGCGATCTGGTTCGACGCCCACGGCGACCTGAACACGCCGACGACCTCCCCGAGCGGGAACGTCCACGGTATGCCGCTCGCGGCGGCGCTCGGCGTGGGGGAGTTCGCCGACCTCGACTGGGCGGTCGCCCCCGGTCTGCGCGAGCGCAACGTCGCGCTCGTCGGCCTCCGCTCGCTCGATTCGGCGGAGAAGAAGGTCATCCGCGAGAGCGACCTGACCGCGTTCACCATGTCCGACATCGACGAACGTGGCATCCCGGACGTCGTCGAGGAGGCGCTCGCCGTCGCCGGCGACGGCACGGACGGGGTTCACGTCAGCCTCGACCTCGACTGGCTCGACCCGAAGGAGGCGCCGGGCGTCGGAACGCCGGTCCGGGGGGGCGTCACCTACCGCGAGGCGCACTCCGCGATGGAGGCGGTCGCCGAGTCGGGCGCGCTGCGCTCGTTCGAACTGGTCGAGGTGAACCCGATCCTCGACGAACACAACGAGACCGCCGCGCTGGCGACCGAACTCGCCGCGAGCGCGTTCGGGAAGCGAATTCTCTAGGTCCGACCCTCGGCGGCCTGTATATTCATGCGCCGCGGTTTTCCCCCCGCGCACCGGGAGTGTTCCCGTGAGGCTCGTCCACGTCTTCGTTCCGGCCGATCAGCTCCATTCCGTCCGTCGCGAACTCGAAGCGCACGACGTCGATTACGTGGCGACCCGAGGTGACGACGGGCAGGCCGACCGCACGCTCGTCCAGTTTCCCCTCCCGACGGACGCGGTGCCGGACGTGCTCGACGCCCTGCACGGGGCGGGGCTCGACGAGGACGCCTACGTCGTCGTCGGCAGCGCCGAGAGCGCGCTCACGCCGCACATGGAGTCGCTCGTCGACCGGTACGCGGAAGACTACTCGCCGCTCGCGTCGTTCGAACTCACCTCGAAGGCGCGCTCGCTCAGCCGCGACACCTACTCGTTCGTCTGGATGATCCTCCTGAGCGCGGTCATCGCCACCGCCGGCCTGCTGCTCGACTCGCCGGCCATCGTCGTCGGCTCCATGGTCATCGCGCCCATCGTCGGTCCGGTCCTCACCGCGAGCGTCGGCGCGGCCGTCGGCAACGAGCGGATGATGGCCGCGGGAATCGAACAGCAGGCGCTCGGTCTCGCGGTCGCGATCGTCGGAGCGGCCCTCACGGCCGCGTTCCTGAAGGAGTTCTCCTTCGTCTCTCCGATCCTCGAACCGAGCACGATCGAACTCATGCGGGTTCGGCTCGCGCCCAGCGCCGCCGCCGTCCTCGTCGGCGCGGCCGCCGCGGGGGCCGCCGCGTTCGGCGTCACGACGAAAGGGCCGCTGTCGCTCATCGGCGTGATGATCGCCGCGGCGCTCATCCCCGCGGCCGCGGCCACCGGCATCGGCATCGCGTGGGGGTCGCCGCTCGTCGCCGTCGGGACGCTCGTCCTCCTCCTCGTCACGATCGTCGTGATCAACGTCGTCCTGTTCGCCTCGCTGTGGGTCCTCGGCTACCGGTCGACGCCCGGATTCGACTCGCTCTTCCGCGGCGACGCCCGCCGGACCGCCGCCGTCGCCCTCGCCGCGCTCCTCCTCGTCGCGGTCGTCGGCGTCGTCTTCGCCGGAACCGCCCAGCAGATAGCGTTTCAGCGGGGGGTCCACCAGGGGACGACGGACGTCCTCTCGCAGCCGCGGTACGACGACGCGAGCGCCGCGAGCGTCTCCGTCGAGTACGCGTATCCGCCGCTCTCCTCGCAGCCGGAGACGGTGACGGTCACCGTGAACAAACCCGCCGACGAGTCGTACGCGTCGCTCCCGAGCGACCTCGCGGACGGGATACGGAACCGGACGGGCGAGCGGCCGATCGTTCGGGTGCGGTACCAGAGTTACGAGCAGGCGCGATCGACCCCGGCGTCCACCGCACCGACCGGACTACTCGCCCCCGCCGCCGATCCGATCGGCTGAGACGACGTCGACGGAGGCGACGGCGTCGCCGTCGTCGAGGTCCATCACGATGACGCCCATGGTGTTGCGCCCGACCGTCGAGATCCCGTCGACCGGGGTGCGCACGATCTGGCCGTCCCCGCTCATCACGACGAGGTGATCGCCCGGACCGACCGCCTCGATGGCGCAGCTCGGACCGTTGCGCTCGTTCGTCTTGATGTCGATGAGGCCCTTCCCGTTGCGCGACTGACGCCGGTAGTCGCCGATGTCGGTTCGCTTGCCGTAGCCGTTCTCCGTGACCGTGAGCAGCCAGCTGTGGGTCGCCCCGTCCACCGCGGCCACGCCGGCGACCCTGTCGTCCCCTTCGAGGCGGACGCCGCGGACGCCGCGCGCCGTGCGACCCATCGCGCGGACCTCCGACTCGTCGAAGCGGATGCTCATCCCGCCCTCGGTGGCGATCACGAGGTCGCGCTCGCCGTCGGTCACCTCGACGTCGACCAGCGCGTCGCCGTCTTCGAGCCGGATCGCGCGGATGCCCGTCGAGAGGATGTTCCCGAACTCGTCGACGCCGGTGCGCTTTATGTAGCCGTCGCGGGTGACCATCGTCAGGAACTCGTCGTCGTCCATGTCGTCGGTGTTGACGACGGCCGCGATCTCCTCGCCGTCGCCGAGGTCGACGACGTTCACCGCCGACTTCCCGCGCGCGGTTCGGCTCATCTCCGGGATCTGGTAGGTCTTCAGCTGATAGACCCGTCCGCGGTTGGTAAAGCAGAGCAGGTAGTCGTGGCTGTTCGCGACGAACACCGACGACACGCGGTCGCTCTCCTTGAGGTCGGTTCCGATGATTCCCTTCCCCCCGCGGTTCTGCGCGCGGAACGTCGAGAGGGGCATCCGCTTTATGTAGTCGGACTCGGTGACGACCACGACGACCTCCTCCTCGGGGATGAGGTCCTCGCGGGTGACGGTGCCCGCGTCTTCGATGATCTCGGTTCGGCGCTCGTCGGCGTACTGCGCTTTGATGTCGAGCAGTTCCTCCTCGATGACGCCGAGCAGTTCGGACTCGTCTTGCAGGATCTCCTCGAGGCGCGCGATGGTCGCCTGCACCTCTTCGTACTCCGTTTCGATCGCCTCCGCCTCCATCGAGGTGAGGCTGCCGAGCTGCATCGAGACGATGTGTTCGACCTGCGCCTCGCTGAAGCCGTACGCGTCCATGAGCGCCGCCTTGGCGGCGTCTCGGTCCTCGGCGCCGCGGATCACGTCGACCACGTCGTCGACGTTTTCGAGCGCCGTGAGCCGCCCTTCGAGGATGTGCGCGCGGTCTTCGGCCTCGGCCAGATCGTACTCGCTGCGCCGCCGGACGACCTCGCGGCGGTGGTTCAGGTACTCTTCGAGGGTCTCCTTGAGGTCGAGCACCCGCGGCTGCCCGTCGACGAGCGCGAGGTTGATGACGCCGAACGTCGATTCGAGGTGGTGTTCGAGCAGCTGGTTCTTCACCACCTCGGCCATCGCCCCGCGCTTGAGTTCGACCACGACGCGGATGCCGTCACGGTCGGACTCGTCGCGGAGGTCCCGGATCCCCTCGATCTTCCCCTCGTTTACGTCGTCGGCGATGCGCTCTATGAGCCGCGCCTTGTTCTGCTGGAAGGGGAGCTCCGTGATGACGATCCGCTCGTCGTCCTCGCCCTCGTTTTCGACCTCGAACTCCGTGCGGACGCGGATGCGACCGCGTCCGGTCTTGTACGCCTGGTGGATGTCGTTCCGGCCGACGATCTTCGCCCCGGTCGGGAAGTCGGGACCCTTGACGTGCTCCATCAGGTCCTCGACCTCGCAGTCGGGGTGCTCGATGAGGTGGACCGTCGCGTCGATCACCTCGCCGAGGTTGTGCGGGGGGACGTTCGTGCTCATTCCGACCGCGATGCCGGAGGAGCCGTTGACGAGCAGGTTCGGGAACGCCGCCGGCAGCACCTCCGGCTCTTCGAGGCGGTCGTCGTAGTTCGGCGCGAAGTCGACGGTGTCCTTTTCGATGTCGGAGAGCAGCTCCTCGGCGATGGCGGACATCCGGGCCTCCGTGTACCGGGGCGCGGCGGGCGGGTCGCCGTCGACGGAGCCGAAGTTGCCCTGGCCGTCGACCAGCGGTTCGCGCATGGAGAAGTCCTGCGCCATCCGCGCGAGCGCGTCGTAGATGGCCGAGTCGCCGTGCGGGTGGAAGTCGCCCATCGTCTCGCCGACGATCGACGAGGACTTCCGGTGGGTGGACCGGTTGGTGACGCCGGCCCGCTGCATCGCGTAGAGGATGCGCCGGTGGACCGGCTTCAGCCCGTCGCGCGCGTCCGGGAGCGCCCGGCCGGCGATGACGGACATCGCGTAGTCGATGTACGACTGTTCCATCTCGTCTTCGATGCGTGCGGTCGTGACCTGCGCGGCGTCGACCGCGTCCTCCGGGTTCGGGATGTCTGAACTCATCGTGTCTCTTTCGTTCGATCGATGGTCGCGCGAGCCCCCTCGGGCGTCCGTCGCCTCGGACGCTCCGCGTCGGCGTCGCCGCTATCGCTGGTGGGTCGTCGTCCGTCCATGCGGCTCAGATGTCCACCCACCGGGCGTCGGTGGCGTGTTCCTTGATGAACTGCTTTCGCGGCTCGACGGCGTCGCCCATCAGGACCGAGAACATGCGGTCGGCCGCCGCCGCGTCCTCGACGGTGATCTGCTTTAAGATCCTGTTGTCGGGGTCCATCGTGGTCTCCCACAGCTGCTCGGGGTTCATCTCGCCGAGCCCCTTGAAGCGCTGGACCTGCGTCGGGTTGCCGTCGCACTCCTCCTCGACGATGCGGTCGCGCTCCGCCTCGGTCATGGCGTCGTACGTCTTCCCGCGGTAGCGGACGCGGTACAGCGGCGGCTGCGCCGCGTAGACGTACCCCGCCTCGATGAGCGGCCGCATGTGGCGGTACAGGAGCGTGAGAAGGAGCGTTCGGATGTGGGCTCCGTCCACGTCCGCGTCGGTCATGAGAATGATCTTGTGGTAACGCGCGTCGTCGATGTCGAACTCCTCGCCGATGCCCGCGCCGACGGCCGTGATGAGAGAGCGGACCTCCTTGTTCTCCAGGATGCGGTCGAGCCGGTGTTTCTCGACGTTCAGGATCTTCCCGCGCAGGGGCAGGATGGCCTGGAACCGACGGTCGCGACCCTGCTTCGCGCTCCCGCCGGCGGAGTCGCCTTCGACGAGAAACAGCTCCGCCTCCTTGGGGTCGCGGGTCTGACAGTCGGCCAGCTTGCCCGGCAGCGACGTCGATTCGAGCGCGCTCTTGCGGCGGGTGAGCTCCTCCGCCTTCTTCGCGGCCTTTCGCGCCTTCGCGGCCTCGACGGCCTTCCGGATGATCGCCCGCGCCGTCGCCGGCGTCTCCTCGAAGTAGGTGCCGAGACCGCCGTGGGTCGCGCTCTCGACGATGCCGCGGACCTCGCTGTTGCCGAGTTTCGTCTTCGTCTGCCCCTCGAACTGGGGGTCGGGGTGTTTGACCGAGATGACCGCCGTCAGGCCCTCGCGAACGTCCTCCCCCTTGAGGTTGTCGTCGAGGTCGTCCGCCAGGCCGTTCGCGTTCGCGTAGTCGTTGACGACGCGCGTCAGCGCCGTCTTGAAGCCCGTGAGGTGCGTCCCCCCCTCGCGCGTGTTGATGTTGTTCGCGAACGAGTGGACCGATCCCTGCAGCTCGTCGGTCGCCTGCATCGCCACCTCGACCTGGATCCCCTCCGTCTCGTCGGCGAAGTAGATCACGTCGTCGTGCAGCGGGGTCTTCGTCTCGTTGAGGTACTCGACGAACTCGCGGATCCCGCCCTCGTAGTAGAAGACCTCCGACTCGTCGGTCCGCTCGTCCGTCAGGACGATCTCGACCCCGGAGTTCAGGAAGGCGAGCTCCCGAAGCCGGTTGGCGAGCGTCGAGTAGGCGAAGTCGGTCGTCTCGAAGATGTCGTCGTCGGGCCAAAACCGGATCTCGGTGCCGGTCTCCTCGTCGGCGTCGAGGTCGCGGACCCGCTGGAACGCCCCGGCCTCGGGTTCGCCGTGGTCGAAGCGGTGGACCCAGACGCCGCCGTCGCGCCTGACTTCGACCTCCAGCCACTTCGAAAGCGCGTTGACGACGGAGACGCCGACCCCGTGGAGCCCGCCGGAGACCTGGTAGGACTTGTTGTCGAACTTCCCGCCGGCGTGCAGGACCGTCATGATCACCTCGACGGCGGGGCGGTCGTACTCCGCGTGCGTGTCGATCGGGATGCCGCGACCGTCGTCGACGACGCTGACGGATCCGTCCTCGTGGATCGTCACGTCGATGTGGTCGCAGTAGCCCGCCAGCGCCTCGTCGATGGCGTTGTCGACGACCTCGTAGACGAGATGGTGAAGTCCGCGTGCGTCGGTCGACCCGACGTACATCGCGGGCCGTTTCCGTACGGCTTCGAGCCCTTCGAGGACCTGAATCTGCCCGGCCCCGTACTCGCTTTCTTGTGCCATAGAACTTGAGTACCGTACGAAAGCACCGTCCTTAAACCCCTCGCACGCGGGCGCGCGTAGGAAAAAATAAAACGCCCGCAGCCGGAATCGACCGTCCACGACACGCCCATAACCGGAATCTACCGTCCCGACTCCCCGACCGCGTCCCCCGGCTGTTCACTTTCACCCCGGTGCCGAACAGGTTTTAACCGTCGGTCCGATACCACACTCTACAGAATGACGTCGTTCCAGTCGACACTCGGCGACGAGCCGGGGATCGCAGAGGAGTTGGCGGAGAGCCAACGCGAGATCTCCATCGCCGAGTTCTTCGAGAAGAACAAGCACATGCTCGGGTTCGACAGCGGGGCCCGAGGGCTTGTGACCGCCGTGAAGGAGGCGGTAGACAACGCGCTCGACGCCACCGAGGAGGCGGGGATCGCCCCCGACATCTACGTCGAGATCTCCGAGGTCGGCGACTACTACCGGCTCGTCGTCGAGGACAACGGTCCGGGCATCACGAAACAACAGGTCCCCAAGGTCTTCGGGAAGCTCCTCTACGGGTCTCGGTTTCACGTCAGAGAGCAGAACCGCGGCCAGCAGGGGATCGGAATCTCGGCCGCGGTGCTCTACTCGCAGCTGACGAGCGGGAAGGCGGCGAAGATCACGAGCCGCACGCAAGGCAGCCCCGACGCGGAGTACTTCGAACTCATCGTCGACACCGACGCGAACGAGCCCGAGATCAAGGCGTCGCGGACCGCCTCGTGGGACCGATCGCACGGGACGCGGATCGAACTGGAGATGGAGGCCAACATGCGCGCACGCGCGCAGTTGCACGGGTACATCAAGCACACGGCGGTCGTCAACCCGCACGCGCGGATCGAACTCCGCGAGCCCGGACTGGACGGGCCGCTGAAGTTCGAGCGGGCGACCGACCGACTCCCGGCACAGACAGAGGAGATCCGTCCGCACCCCCACGGGGTCGAACTCGGGACGCTCATCAAGATGCTCGGCGCGACGAACTCGCACTCCGTCTCCGGCTTCCTCCAGGAGGAGTTCACCCGCGTCGGAAAGAAGACGGCCGACAAGGTCGTCTCCCGCTTCCGCGACCGGCACTTCGGCCGCGAGATGGCCTGGAGAGGGCCCGACGTCGCGGTCCAGTCGAACGGCGGCGACGACCTCGAAGCGGCGGTCGTCGAGTCGGTCTCGAACAAGGGGGCGGACGCGACGGCGACGTTCGCCGCGGGGATCGCGGACGTCGTCCGGAGCCGCGAGCGAACCGCCCACCACGAACTGCGGACGATCGTCGCGAACGCGGCCGACGCCGCGGAGGAGGAGACCGGAACGACGTTCGGCGACACGGTCCGCGAACGGGCGCTCGACGCCGCCTGGGGAGCGATCACGGCGCACGACGAGGCGTCCGGGATCGACCGACTGACGCCCTCTTTGTACCCCCTCGTCGACGAGGCGACGAGCACCCGGAAGGACGACGCGACCGTGCGGGCGCTCTCGGAGCGCATCGCCCGCAAGTTCGCGGCCGAAGCGGACGGTCGACACCGCGTGACCCGACGGCGGCTCCGAGAGTACGTCGTCGCCGCGGCCGACGCGACGGCGGAGTACGACGACGCGACGGTCGGCGAGACGGCCCGGGAGAACGTCGTCGAGGCGCTCTGGGCGGCGATGCGAACCGTCCCCGACGATCCGCCGAAGGTCGCGGCGGTCGCAGAGAGTCGGGACACCGCCTCGGAGTTGCTGGAGGCGATGCGCGAGACGGACATCCTCGCGCCGCCGACCGACTGCCTCTCGCCGATCACGGCCGAACTCGTCGAAGCGGGGCTGAAAAAGGAGTACGACGCCGACTTCTACGCGGCGGCGACCCGCGACGCCGAGGTCCACGGCGGCGACCCGTTCATCGTCGAAGCCGGCATCGCCTACGGGGGCGACCTCCCCGCGGAGGGAGGCGTCGATCTCCTCCGGTTCGCCAACCGGGTGCCGCTCGTCTACCAGCGAGGCGCGTGCGCCACGACCGACGTGATGAAGGGGATCGGCTGGCGCAACTACGGGCTCGACCAGCCCGGCGGGAGCGGGATGCCGAACGGCCCCGCGGTGGTCATGGTGCACGTCGCCTCGACGAACGTTCCCTTCACGAGCGAGTCGAAGGACGCGCTCGCGAACGTTCCCGCCATCGAGGACGAGATCGAACTCGCGATCCGCGAGGCGGCCCGCGAGCTCAAGTCCTACCTGAACAAGCGCCGGTCGCTCCAGAAACGTCAGAAGAAACAGGACGTGCTCGGCACCATCCTCCCGCAGATGGCGGACAAGCTCGCCGAGGTGACGGGTCGCGACCGCCCGGACATCGGCGGCGCGCTGGCGCGGATCATGAACAACGTCAGCGTCGAGCGCGAGGTCGAGGACGGGACGGTCACGCTGACCGTCGAGAACCACTCCGACCGGAGCGAACAGCCGGACATCACGGACATCGTCTCCGAGGAGCCGGGCGAGTTGAACGGCGACGCCACGGTCGTCGATCTCGACGGCGAGTGGTTCGTGAAGTGGTCCCCGTCGGTGCCGGCGGGCGAGACGGCGACGCTCACCTACACGGCGGGTGAGGCGGCGGAGTTCGACATCGACGTCGACGGCGTCGAAGCGGAGAAACTCACGGTGAACGCATAATGAGCGGTCAGACACAGGAAGACAGAGCGCGCGAACAGCTCATCGACCTCGCGGCGGAGTTTTACGACCAGTTTGCGGGCGGGCAGATCCCCGAGATGAAGCTGCCGACCCGGACGAAGAGCAACATCGAGTACGACGAGGACTCCGAGGTGTGGGTGTACGGCGACCGAACGAGCACCCGGAGTGCGAACAGCGTCCGCGGGGCGCGCAAGCTCCTCAAGGCCGTGTACACCATCGACTTCCTCGCGAAGCAGCTGGAGGAGGATCGCTCGTCGACCCTCCGTGAGCTGTACTACCTCTCGGAGTCCTGGGACACGAAGGAGGCGCACTTTACCGACCAGGACGAGTCGAACCAGCTCGTCGAGGACCTCGAGATCGTCAGCCACGTCACGCGCGAGGACTTCCACATGCGCCCGGAGGAGTCGGGCGCGACGCTCATGGGACCGCTCCGACTCCGCGAACAGACCCGCCGCGGCGAGCGCGAGATCCACTGCCAGGAGGACGTCGGCGAGGGCGGCTACCAGATCCCGAACAACCCCGACACCATCGAGTTCCTCGACCACGACGTCGACTTCGTCCTCTGCGTCGAGACCGGCGGGATGCGCGATCGGCTCATCGAGAACGGCTTCGACGATGAGTACAACACGCTCGTGGTGCACCTGAAGGGCCAGCCCGCCCGGGCGACCCGCCGCATCACGAAGCGGCTGCACGACGAACTCGACCTGCCGGTCGTGGTCTTCACCGACGGCGACCCGTGGTCGTACCGTATCTACGGCTCCGTCGCCTACGGGTCGATAAAGAGCGCGCACCTCTCCGAGTACCTCGCGACGCCCGAGGCGGAGTTCGTGGGCATCCAGCCGGCCGACATCGTCGAGTACGACCTGCCGACGGATCCGCTCGCGGACTCGGACGTGAACGCCCTCCAGAGCGAACTGGAGGACCCCAGGTTCCAGACCGACTACTGGCGCGAGCAGATCGAACTCCAACTCGACATCGAGAAAAAGGCCGAACAGCAGGCGCTGGCCTCGCGCGGCCTCGACTTCGTGACCGACACGTACCTCCCGCAGCGCCTCGACGAGATGGGCGTTCTGTAGCGCGCCGGTATCGGTATCGGAGACGCGTTAAAAGTGCGTCGGTACCGGGGGCGGTTCTTCCCGACTCGATCGCCCGGAGACGGTCCCGGGCGCGCGACGGTCGCCGCCGGTGGAATTATATCGAAAAACAATGTAGGTTGCGCCGGTGGAGACCAGCCATGGCGACCACCAACCTGGCGAACTGCCCGAACTGCGACTGGACGGGGACGCCGACTGATCTCGACAACCGGCACGGCAGGCCGGCGTGCCCGAACTGCGGCCGACGCGTCACGCTGGCGTAGCCCGGCCGTCTCGGTCGGTATCGCCTTTTTCGCGTTCGATCGCCCGGTTAGCTCACGCCCCGCTCGTCGAGGACGACCGGCACGCCGCGGCCCGCCACGTCCGCCGCGAACGCCGCCGAGTCCGCCTCGAGGAGGTCGAACGTGTCGTAGTGGATCGGGAGCACGAGGTCGGGGTCGAGCGCCTCGGCGAGCGCGGCGGCCTCGCGGCGGTCCATCACGACCGAGCCGCCGATGTTCGCGAGGAACAGGGACGCGTCGAGGTCGCGGAACGCCTCCAGCGCGTCCGAGTCGCCCGGCCAGAACACCGTCGTGTCGCCGAGCGCGAGCAGGAAGGCCACGCCGAGCCCCCTCGGATGGTGCGGCTCGCCGTTCTCGTCGACGTGCGGACCGTCGGGTTCGTTGTACGCCGGCAGCGACCGGACCTCCGCGCCGTCGAGTTCGAGCCGTTCCGCCTCGCCGACGCGGACGACCTCGTACGGGAGGTCGTCGACGGGCGTCAGGTCGCGATCCGAGTCAGCCGCGTCGACGCCCTCGTAGACGACGACGGTCGCGTCCTCCTTCGCGACGCGCTCGATCCCGTCGGGATCGTAGTGGTGGACGTGCGTGACGCAGACGAGGTCCCCGTCGCGGGCGTCGTAGTCGTCCAGCACGCCGTACCGACCGGGGTCGAGGTAGGCGACGAAGCCGTCCGCTGTCTCCAGCCGCGCGGTCGCGTAGCCGAGCCACTCGACGAGCGTGCCGTCGTGTCGAACAGTCATACCGACCGGTACGACGCGACGGGCTAAGCCCTTTGGGTGTCACGACGTCGCGCGCTCACCGACTCTCCGCCAGCCGCTCGATCCGCTCCAGCGAATCGGCGTCCGCCGGATCTTTGTCCGCGCGAACCGAGACGAACCGCGGGAACCGCAGCGCGTATCCGGACGAGTACGTCGGCGACCGCTGGATCTCCTCGTAGCCGACCTCGAACACGGTCGACGGACGGATCGTCACGTCCTTGCCCCGCTGTGATTCGATCTCGGGTTCCAGCAGCTCGGTGAGTTCGGCGAGCTTCTCGTCGGTGATGCCCGTGGCGACCTTGCCGATGGTTTCGTACCCCGACGGCGTCCGCGCCGACAGGAGGAACGTCCCGAGGAACTTCGCGCGCCGGCCCTCGCCCCACTCCGCGCCGGTGACGACGAGGTCGAGCGTCTCCACGTCGGGCTTGTGCTTCAGCCAGTTCTTCCCCCGGCGACCGGGCGAGTAGGTCGACTCGGGGTTCTTGAGCATGATCCCCTCGTGGCCGTCCTCGAGCGCCACCTCCTCGATCGCGGCGATCTCCTCCGGGTCGTCTGTGAGCGTGAGCTTCGAGACGCCGTCTGCGAGCGCGTCAGTCAGTCGCTCGTGACGTTCCACGAGCGGCGCGTCGAGGAGGTCCTCGCCGTCGACGTGGAGGCAGTCGAAGGCGTGGAGCCACAGCGTGACCTCCTCGAGCATCCGCCCGACGTCGTGCTTGCGTCTGAAGCGCCGGAGCACCTCCTGGAACGGGAGCGGACGGACGCCGTCGCCGTCGGGTCGGGGCTCGACGGCGACGACCTCGCCGTCGAGGATGGCGGGTTCTCGCAGGTTCTCCTCGACGAACGCCACGATCTCCGGGAGCGCGTCCGTCACGTCCTCCATGTTGCGCGAGAAGACGGCGACGTCGTCGCCGTCGAAGTGAACCTGCACGCGCGCCCCGTCGTACTTCGTCTCGACCGCGACCGTCTCCCACGCCTCCAGCGCGTCCGCGACGGTGCCCGCCTGCGCGAGCATCGCCTGCACCGGCCGGCCGATCTCCAGTCGGACGCGCTCCAGCCCGTCCTCCCCCTCGTCGCGGGCGAGTTCGGCCACGCGGCCGTAGTCGTTCGACACCTGCAGCGCCCGCTTTACCGCCTCCACCGGCGCGTCGAACGCCTCGGCGATGGCGTCGCGGACGGTCCCCTCGCCGACGCCGATCCGCATCTCGGAGAGGACGAGTCGCGCCAGGTAGCGCGCCTCCGCGGGCGACGAGCGGTTGAACAGCCCGAAGAGGACGTCCACCTTCCGGTCCTGGCTACCGGACCCCTCCGCCGCCGCGAGGCCGCGGAGCGAGCGGTCGACCTCGGCGACGGTCAGCCCGTCGCGTCCGCCGGTTCCGAACGACGCGAGCCCCCGCTGGCCGCCGAACTCGTAGCTCGCGGCGACCGCGCCGATCTCGCCGGTCTCCGCGAGCCGCGACTCCACGTCGTCGGCGTCGACGTTCGGGCCGGCGGCGCGGGCGATCGCCTCGTAGCAGAGGTTCGGCCCGACGTCGAGCGTCGTCGAGTCCCACGCGGGGAAGACGCGTCCCTGAACGAACCGGGCCACGATCGGCAGGTCGTCGTTCGCGTCCTCGAACAGCGCGCGAACGAGCGCCGTGATCTCGAGATCCGCCGTCTCGGCCTCGATCTCGTCGGCGCGGGCGGCGAAGTCGGCGAACTTCATCACCCGTGGTAGTGAGCTTACGGTGTTAAGCGCCCCGACTGACGCGTCGTCGGACCACCGCTCCCGGGGCACGAGTGACACTCTGTCCCGACGGCTATACGCTGTCGCCGAACCGTCTCCTCCGCCGGCGTCGGGATCGTCCCACGGCGGCGACCCGTCGCATTCAAGGCCGTCCCTCGCGCAGAGGGTGCGTATGGAAAAAGACCTCGCGGCGCAGGTCGAATCGGTGCTCGCCGTCGACGCCGAGGAGTTTCAGGCGCAAGCGGAAGCCGACGCCGAGGTCGTCAAAGCGGGGCTCCGGGAGGGCGCGTTCGACAACCACCAGTCGATCGTCGGGCTGGAGTACGAGTTCTACGCCGTCGCCGACGGAAAGCGGTGGGCGGACGAGGGGAACGACGAGCGGACGGGGCCGGACAACACCTACGCGCTGACGCGCGTGCCGCGCCGGCTGCTCGAACTCATCGGCTTCGAGAAGGAACTCGGTCTCCACAACGCCGAGATGAGCACCAGCCCGCAGCCGTTCAACCCCCACGGCCTCCGGGCGCAGGAGTCCGAGGTACTCGCGCGGCTCAGCGCGGCGCTCGACTGCACCCGCCCCGAGGGGATGCGCCTCGTCAGCGACGCGATGTGGACGATCCCGCCGGCGGGCGAGACGGCCGGGGGCTACCTCTCCGACAGCATCGTCGACGGGGGGATCCGCGTCGCGACGAACATGAGCGACTCGGTCCGGTACCACGCGATGGCGAACGGCGAGAACGTCGACGACACCCTCTCGGTCGACGCACCGCACGTCTCGCTCGACGCGGACACGGTGATGCCCGAGAGCCTCATCACGTCGATTCAACCGCACTATCAGGTCTCGCACGCGGCCGACCTCCCCGAGTACTTCAACTACGCCCTCCGGGTCGCCGGGCCGCTCCTCGCGCTCGGCGTCAACTCGCCGTTCTTCCCGCCGGACCTCTACGAGGACGTCCCCCCCGAGGAGATCCTCGCCGACGCGTGGGACGAGGGGCGGATCACCGTGTTCGAGTCGGTGCTCAACAGCCGCGGGGGCGCGGACAAGGTCACGTTCCCGCGCGACCTCGACACGGTCGAGCAGGCAGTCGACCGGGTCGTCGACGACGAGGTCATGATCCCGATGCCGGTCGATCGGGGCGACCGCTTCGACGACCGGTTCGCCACCCTCCGGACGAAACACGGCACGTACTGGCGGTGGGTTCGGCCGGTGTTCGACGGGGCGACGCGCTCGTCGGCGAACGCCCGCATCGAGTTCCGGCCGATCCCGGCGCAGCCGACCGTCCGCGACTCGATCGCCTTCCAGGCGGCGTTCGCCGGACTGATGGAGAGTCTCCCGCGGCGCGAACATCCCGTCGCGGATCAGGCGTGGGAGGTCGCCCGCGAGAACTTCTACGCGGCCGCCCGCGACGGCCTCGACGGCGGCCAGCGGTGGATCACCAACGCCGGGCAGGAGACGACGAACCCCGTCGAGGTGTACGACGACCTGCTCGCGCACGCGGCCGACGGGCTCACCTCCGCCGGCTGTTCGCAGTCCGAGGCCGACCGCTACGTCGCGCCGCTCCGCGCCCGGGTTGAGGCGGCGCGAACCCCGGCGGACTGGAAGCGCGAGCGAGTTCGGACGCGACTGGAGGCCGGGGCGGACCTCGCCGACGCGATCGCGGGGATGCAGCGGACCTACATCGAGCGCCAGACGGAGTCGCTGCTCGACGGCAGCTTCGTCGACTGGGTGTGATCGAACCGCCTCCCGACGTTCACGTCCGAAGCAGGTACTTGCGGTTCGGCTCGCCCTCCTCCTCGGCGAGGTAGAGCACGATCAGGTTCTCGGGGCCGCGCTCCGCGAGGTCGCGCTGGGCGCGTTCGAGGCCCCGATCCCACCCGCGAGCGCCCCGACGCGGCCGTATCGGAACGACGAGATCGGTCCCCTCGAACCGATCCCCCGAGCCGAGTTGCGACCAGCTCGACACCGTCTCGATCTCGAACGGGACCTCCGGTTCGACCGAAGCGACGAGGCGCTCGTACTGGTCGGGGTCGCCGTCGACGAGCAGGCAGTGGATCTTCGATCCGAGTTCCTCGGCGATCGTCTTCGCGGCGTGGATCCCCCCGTAGAAACCTGGGTTGGCGGCGGCGCGACCGGAGAGCACGATCACGACCCGCTCGGTGGCGTTTATCGGCCCGTTCAGGTTCGCCACGAGCACCCGTTCCCGCGTCCGGTCCACGAGCCGCTCGATGGTCGTCCCGAAGACGCGCTGGCCGAACCCACGCCGACCGTTCCACCCGATGACGACCGTCGTGATGCGGTTGTCCCGGATCGCGCGGACGATCCCGGTGACGACGTTCGCGTCGACGCGCGTCTGCGTTTCGACCGGGACCTCGGCCCCCGCCGCGTACTCCTCCGCGCTTTCGAGCGTGCGCTCGGCGTCCGCCACCTCCGATTCGGTGTCGCTCTCGTCGGATTCGTCCGTCCCTTCCACCCCGCCCGCCCCTTCCGCCCCGCCGTTCGCGGCCGTCTGACCGCCGTCACCCGGCGTTCCCTCCCGGCGCACTCCGGCGCCGATCCCCTCGACCGACGACTCGTCCCCCTCGTCCTCGACGACCGTGAGGGCGCGGATCGGCTCGGCCGAGTCGTCGTCGCCGCGGAGGAGCATCGCGAGGTCCAAGAGCAGGTCCGCGTTCTCCGTGCGCTTCGTGAGGGGGAGCAGGATTCGCTCGGGGCGATCGCTCGGCTCGTACTCACCCTGCGCTTCGGCCTGGACGATCTCGCGCCCGAACCGTTCCGTGAGGTACGGACTCGCGACGCTGACGACGAGGATCATCAGCACGACCCCGTTGACGGTCGGTTCGCCGAAGAGTCCGATGTCCGAACCGATGAGCGTGATCGCCAGCGCCGCGGCGGCTTGTCCCGTCGATAGGCCGAACATCGTCTTCCACTCCGCCCCGTCGTACCCGTAGATGCGGCTCGCCACGATGACCGCGGCGAGCTTGCCGACGACGAGCGCCGCGATGGTGCTCCCGGCGATCAGCCAGACGTCCAGTCCGCCGAGGAACACGCGCACGTCGACGAGCATGCCGACGGAGAGTAAGAAGAACGGGATGAAGAGGGCGTTGCCGACGAACTCGATGCGGTTCATCAGCGTGCCGGTCGAGGGGACGAGCCGGTTCAGCGCCAGCCCCGCGAGGAACGCGCCGATGATCGCCTCGACGCCCGCGACCTCGGCGAGAAAGGAGCTCACGAAGAGCACCGCCATCACGAACAGGAACTCGAAGTAGCTCTCCTCGTCGAGGTTGCGGAAGAACCAGCGTCCGACGCGGGGGACGGTCGTCCAGACGACCGCGAAGAAGACGACCAGCCCGCCGCCCAGCTGCGCCCAAAACGCCGCGTCGAGCTGTCCCTGCGTCGCCCCGGAGACGACGGCGAGGACCAGGAGCGCGAGCGTGTCGGTCAGGATCGTCCCGCCGATCACGGCCGTGACGGCCTCGTTTTTCACGATCCCGAGTTGGTTCACGATCGGGTACGCGAGCAGGGTGTGCGAGGCGAAGACGGACGCGAAGAGCACCGCTGCGAGCGCGGAGAAATCGAGCAGCCAGAGGCCGGCGGCGGTGCCGAGCGCCATCGGTATCGCGAAGGAGATCGCGCCGAACGTCACGCTCCGATCCGCGTTCTCGATGAAGTCGTCGAGGTCGATCTCCAACCCCGCGATGAACATCAGGTAGATGATCCCGACCTCGCCGAGGAGCACGATCGTCTCGCTCCGCCGAAGCAGGTCGAGCGCGTTTGGCCCGACGACGGCACCGGCGACGATGACGCCGATGATTCCGGGGAGTTCGTACCGTTCGAGGAGAAGCGGCGCGACGAGGAAGACGACCATCGCGAGGGCGACGATCATCACCGGATCTTCGAACGGCGGGTCGAGCGACACGCCGCCCACGAGCGGAATCATCATCTGGCGCAACAGTACGAAATTCGATCCCTTAGCTACCCCGGCCGATCGGCCGGCGTCTCAGAAAACGGTGCGACGGCCGCCGGCTCAGAGCAGCTCTTCGATGTCCTTGTGGCGGTCGATCTCGACGCCGTCGGACGTCACGACGGCCACGTTGATGCCGTTTCCGGAGGCGAGATCGCGCTCGACGGCGGACTTGATCGCGCGGGCGGCGACCCCCCGGGCGTCGTCGACGGAGAGCGCGTCCTCGTAGTCCTGTTCGAGGACCCCGAGCGCGTACTGGCTGCCGGAGCCGCTGACGGTGTAGTCCTCCTCGGTCGTCCCGCCGGCGGGGTCGATGCTGTATATGTGCGATCCGTCGGCGTCGACGCCGCCGAGAATCGGCTGAACGATGAAGAACGCGCCGGAGCGAAGGAAGTTCCCGACGAGCGTCGACAGCGCTCGCATGCTCATGTTCTCGCCGCGGCGCGCCTCGTACAGGCTCGTTTCGGCCCGCAGCGAGCGAATGAGCGACTGCGCGGCGGAGACGGAGCCGGCGATGGTGAGCGCGGCCGTCGGGTGGATCTGCTCCACCTTCTGGACGTCCTTGCTCGCGACCATGTAGCCCGCGCTGGCGCGCATGTCGGTCGCGAGCACGACGCCGTCTTCGGTCTTGATGCCGACCGTCGTCGTCCCGGTCTTCATCTCCTTTTCGCTACCCTCGGCCGCCCGACGATCGGCGTCCGGGAAGTCGCCGAGTTCGGGGCCGAACACGTTCGAGTGATCGCCGTTCAGCGGTGGAAGGGAACCCGAGAAGTCGGTGGGAGTTCGCATTACCTCCCCTTAACGTGCGGCGCTGATAAATGCAACCCTTCCCACTCGACTTGCCCCTGCCGTCAAGAGCCCGCGATCCGGCTCGAATACGGCCGTCGCTGATCGGTTCGGCGTTCGGACGAAAATTCCGGTGGAACCCTCAGTTCGAGTCCGCGTCGTCGTAGGCCGCCTCCAGCGTTTCGATGAGTCGTCCGACGGGAAGACTGACGCCCGCGCGGCGGGCGAGCACCGCCACCGGCAGGAGCAGGATGCCGACGACGACCGTGGTCTGGTACAGTGCGAACAGGGTGAACCGGCGCAGCGATTCGATCATTTCCTCACCCGGGTGTGCCGGGAGACGTGTATATAAACCTTCTCACCCGTCTCGCGCGCTGATCGCGCCGCAGTCTATCGATTAAACCGAAGTTGCGGCGGGAGCAACTCGACTGGCCGAAGTCGCCGTCACGGGGGATGAACCGGATCGGTCACTCGGGTGCTACTCATAAGTTATCGGCATCATCGACGAGGGATGCGCGCCGCCGCGCGAACCACAAAGCACGAAACCCCGGGGAGCGTGGTATCCGTATGAGTGATTATCTCGTCGCCATGGAGGCCGCCTGGTTGGTCCGCGACGTCGACGGCGTCGACGACGCCATCGGAGTCGCCGTGAGCGAGGCCGGAAAGCGCCTCAACCAGAAGAACAAGGAGTACGTCGAGGTGGACGTGGGCGCGACCGGCTGTCCCGCCTGCGGCGAACCGTTCGACTCGGCGTTCGTCGCCGCGAACACCGCCCTCGTCGGTCTCCTGCTCGAAATCGACGTGTTCAACGCGGACAGCGAGGAGCACGCCGCCCGCATCGCAAAGAGCGAGGTCGGCGGCGCGCTCCGGGACGTCCCGCTCGCCGTGATCGAGGTCGTCGAGACCGCGACCGACGAGGCCTGACCTCGACCCGCCGTCGAAAGCTTTTCTAATAACCTCGGGTTATACGACCGTATGGAACTGCCGACGCCACAGGATCTGCGGGAGCGGCGGACGTCGCTGGATCTCACCCAGAGCGCGCTCGCCGAGCGCGCGGGCGTCTCCCAGCCGCTCATCGCCCGCATCGAGGGCGGCGACGTCGACCCGCGCCTCTCGACGCTCCGTCGCATCGTGAATGCTCTCGACGAAGCCGAGGGGAGCGTCGTTCGCGCCGGCGACCTCATGCACGCGGAGGTAGTCAGCGTCGCCCCCGACGACTCGGTGCGCGACGCGCTGAGCCGGATGGAAGACGAAGCGTACTCGCAGCTCCCCGTGCTGCAGAACGGCATCCCCGTGGGTTCGATCAGCCAGAGCGACGTCATCCACGCCGGCGAGAACGTGGGCGACCTCCCGGTCAGCGAGGTGATGAGCGAGTCGTTCCCCACCGTCGCGCGCGACGCGACGGTCGACGAGGTCGGCAACCTGCTCGACCACTACAAGGCCGTGATGGTCACGCAGGGCGGCGAGACGGTCGGTATCATCACCGAAGCCGACATCGCGAAACAGCTGTCGTAGGGGGTTCGACGCGTCGCGCCCGCGGGCGAACGTTCAAATACGGGAACGCGACCACCGACGGTGTGTCCTGAACGATCACCGCGCGGCGGTCAGCGGTCGCACGGCGCGCCGCCTCGCGCTCTCCCCGTCGCCGTCCGTTCGCCATTCCGGTCGAAGACGCTACAGCTCCAGCCCGCGGATCGAAACGCCTTCTCCCTCCTCGACGCGGCCGATCACCCGCCCGTCGGTCTCGTCGGCCAGCGCTCCGGCGCTCTCGGGCGCGAGCGCCGCGACGAATCCGGTGCCCATGTTGAACGTCCGGTGCATCTCCTCGTCGGAGACGCCCCCCTCCGACTGCACGAACTCGAACACCGGGTGCGGTTCGAAGGCGTCCTCGACGACGTATCGAAAGTCGCCGAGCCGGTGCAGGTTCGTCCAGCCGCCGCCGGTGACGTGCGCCGCGGCCCGGACGCCGCGCTCGCGCATCGGATCGAGCAGGTCGGTGTAGATCCGGGTCGGCTCCAGCAGCGCCTCGCCGAGCGTCTCGTAGCCCTCGAACGGACAGGGGTCGGCGTACTCCCGGTCGAGCGTCGCGGCCTTCCGCGCGAGCGTCAGCCCGTTGGAGTGGACGCCCGACGAGCGGAAGCCGACGAGGGCGTCGCCGGCGCGAGCCTCCCCTGGAAAGAGCGCGCCCTTCGCGGCCAATCCGGCGCACGTTCCCGCGAGGTCCAGCCCGCGGACGACCTCCGGCATCACCGCGGTCTCGCCGCCGACGAGCTCGACGTTCGCCCTCTCCGCCCCGGCGGCGAGCCCCTCGCCGACCTGCGTCGCGAACGCCTCGTTCGGTTCGTCCACGGCGAGGTAGTCGACGAACGCGACCGGTCGGACGCCCGCCGCGACGAGGTCGTTCACGTTCATCGCGACGCAGTCGACGCCGACGGTCGAGTAGTCGCCGAGTGCCTCCGCGACGAGGAGCTTCGTCCCGACGCCGTCCGTCGCGAGCGCCAGGTACCGGTCGCCGATGTCGAGGAGTCCCGCGTAGTCCCCCTCGCTCTCGCCGACTGCTCCGATGAGCGCCGCCGTCGCCGCCTCGCTCGCTTCGATGTCGACGCCCGAGTCGGCGTAGGTCAGCCCGTCGTCCCTGTCGTCCTCGCTCATGGGGAAAGGCGGGCGGGCGGCACGCAAAAGCCCACCGTTCGATCGCGCGTTATTCGCCCGCTAATTCGGGCGTATCTGGACGGTAACTCGGCGGTATCCTCTCGCTAATTGGAAAGAAAATTTGAGATTTCATTCAGAATATATCTTCATTCAAGCTTTCATATCAATATACTTTTATTTATCGGAGAGCGCCTCAAATCGGACGATGAATAGTATTCTGCCCTCTCGCGCGGTAGAATGGGGAGAAAACCCACAACGTTCGAGGAGTGAATCGGATGAACCGGCTGCAACGCTCGTGCGTTTATATGTCGTCCCGGCGGGTACTCACTTTCGGTGTCTTACATGTCAGGTGCGTCCTCCGCCGCCGCCGATTCCGCCGACGCGAGTCCCGGAGAGGGTCTGGCTCTCCGCACCGCCGCCCTTCGAACGGCCGCAGCCCCCGTCAGGTTCGTGGGCTTCTGGGCGGCCGTCGCGCTCCCCTTCCTGTACGTGCCGCTGCTGTACGACGGCCTCGAAGGGGGACGAACGATCGTTTTCGTCTTCCTGGTCGCGCTCAACGCTCTCGCGCTCGTCGCGGGTCACGGCCATCGACGAGCGCGCGGCGAAGCGTAGTCGGCCGTCGCTCCTCCGTCGACGGCACCCCGTCCCTCGTCTCGCGCCGCCTCTCGTTTCTCCCTTCAATCGAGCGCGATCTCGACGAGCCGCATCTCGTCGCTCTCGACGGCCGCGACGAGCGCGTCGGCGAGTTCGGTCCACGACGTCGGCCGCGACGCCGAGACGCCGAAGCTCTCGGCGAACGCCGCGAAATCCGGATTCGAGAGGCGCGTCCCGAACGCCTCGCCCGTGTGCTCTCGTTGTTTCTCCGAGATGAGCCCGTAGTCGTCGTCGTTGAACACGATGACGGTGAAGCCGCAGTCGAGCCGCGTCGCCGTCTCCAGTTCCGCCGCGTTCATCAGGAAGCCGCCGTCGCCCGTCGCGACCACGACGTTCGAATCGACGGCGAGGTCGGCCGCCACGCCCCCCGGAACCGCGATCCCCATGCTCGCCAGTCCGTTCGAGATGATGCAGGTGTTCGGCTCGTACACCGGGAAGTGCCTGGCGATGGCCATCTTGTGGCTCCCGACGTCGGAGATCAGCACGTCGTCGTCGGCCATCGCCTCGCGCAGAATCGGAAGCGTGCGTCGGACGGAAAACGGCTCGTCGGGGTCCGGCTTGCGGCGCGCGTCCGTGAGCACGACGTCGTGGGCGTCGGTGCACCACGTGGTCCACACGTCGTCGACCGCGTCGGTGAGCCGCCGGAGCCCCATCGAGATGTCGGCGACGACTTCGACCTCCGGATTGTAGTGCTCGTACACCTCCGCGGGCTCGTGGTCGAGGTGGATCACCGTCTTCGAGCGGTCGGGGTTCCACCGCTTCGGGTCGTGCTCCGCGATGTCGTAGCCGACGGCGACCACGCAGTCCGCCTCCTCGATCGCCCCGGCGGCCTCGTCGTTCGGCCCCGAGTCGAGCGTCATGAGCGACTGATCGGACCTGTCGGACACCGCTCCCTTGCCCATGTACGTGCCGATCACGGGAACGCCGGTCCGCTCGACGAACTCCCTGAGCCGCTCGGAGGCGTGCGTTCGCACCGCGCCGTTGCCGGCGAGCACGATCGGCCGGTCGGCGTCTCCGAGCAGGTCGGCCGCCCGTTCGATCGATTCGGCGTCGGGGTCCGGGCGTCTGACCTTGTTCCGATGCGGCAGCGGCTCGGCGTCGACGGCCGTCGCGGCGACGTCCTCGGGTATCTCGAGGTGCGTCGCGCCGGGTTTCTCGTACTCCGCGAGCTTGAACGCCTTGCGGACGGACTCGTTTATGATCTCCGTGTCGTTGAGCTGGGTGTTCCACTTCACGACTGCCTCGAACGTGTGGACCACGTCGAGCGCCTGGTGGCTCTCCTGGTGCAACCGTTCGAGCCCGCCCTGTCCCGTGATCGCCACCAGCGGCGACTTGTCGAGGTGCGCGTCCGCCACGCCCGTGAGGAGGTTCGTCGCGCCCGGCCCGAGCGTGGCGAGACAGACGCCAGCCTCGCCGGTCAACCGACCGTACACGTCTGCCATGAACGCCGCCCCCTGTTCGTGTCTCGTCGGGACGAACCGGATCGACGAGTCGCGGAGCGCGAACAGCACGTCCTCCAGTTCCTCGCCGGGGAGCCCGAACACGTACTCGACGTCCTCTGCTTCCAGACACCGGACCAGCAGGTCTGCGCCGTTCATCACTCGACGAGCGTCCCCGAACCGGCCCCGTGCTGGACCCAGATCGTCTTGCGGTTGACGAACTCGCGGATGCCGTGACGGCTGAGTTCGCGTCCGTACCCGGAGTCCTTGACGCCGCCGAACGGGACGCGCGGGTCGGACTTCACCATCTCGTTGACGAAGGTACAGCCGGCCTCGAAGCGGCGGGCGAACCGCTCCCCGCGATCGAGGTCTTCGGTCCAGACGCTCGCGCCGAGACCGAACCGCGTGTCGTTCGCCTTCTCGACCGCCTCCTCCTCGTCGGCGACCCTGAACACGGACGCGACGGGGCCGAACAGCTCCTCGGTCGCCGCGGGCGCGTCCTCGGGGATGTCGACCAGCACCGTCGGCGGGTAGTACGGTCCCTCGCGATCCATCGGTTCGCCGCCCGTGAGCACCTCGGCCCCGGCGTCGACGGACGCCCGAACCTGCTCGTGAAGGTCGTCCATCAGGTCCTCCCGCGCCATCGGCCCGACGTCGGTGTCCTCGTCCGTCGGGTCGCCGACCGTGAACGACTCCATCTCCCCGACGAATCCGTCGAGGAACTCCTCGTAGACGTCCTCGACCACGACGAACCGCTTCGCCGCGATGCACGACTGGCCGGTGTTCTGGACGCGCGCCCACGCGGCCGTCTCGACCGTCTGCTCCATCGGGGCGTCTTCGAGGACGACGAACGGGTCGCTCCCGCCGAGTTCGAGCACCGTCTTCTTCAGGTTCTTCCCGGCGGCCTGCGAGATGGCGCGGCCGGCTCCCGAACTCCCGGTCAGGGTCGCCGCTCTCACCCGATCGTCGTCGAGGACGTCCTCGATTTTGTCCGACCCGACGAGCAGCGACTGGAACGCCCCGTCGGGGAAGCCGGCGTCCCGGAAGACCTCCTCGATCGCGAGCGCGCAGCCGGGGACGTTCGAGGCGTGTTTCAGGATCCCCACGTTCCCCGCCGCGAGTCCGGGGGCCGCAAAGCGGAACACCTGCCAGAACGGGAAGTTCCACGGCATCACCGCGAGCACCGGCCCGAGCGGTTCGTAGCTGACGAGCGCCCGCGCTTCGGACTCCGCGCCGACGATCTCGTCTTGCAGGTGCTCTTCGGCCCGTTCGGCGTAATAATCGCACACCCACGCGCACTTTTCGACCTCGGAGCGCCCCTGCGTTATCGGCTTGCCCATCTCCTCCGTCATGAGCTCCGCGTACTCGTCGGTTCGCTCACGGAGTATCTCCGCGGCCGCCTCCAAGAGCGACCGCCGCTCCGCGAACGACGTCTCCGCCCACGCGCCCGCCGTCTCGTCCGCCCGCCGGAGCGTCGCCTCAACGTCCTCGTCGCTCGGCTCGTCGTACGTTTCGATCGTTTCGCCGGTCGCCGGATTGACGCTCTCCATGGTGTACGAGAGACCAGCCATCTGTATAGGCGTTCGTGCCGACCGATCGACTGAACAGTACGTCGGAGCGACGGCGAACGCGGGATTCAAAAGAGACCGACGACGAACAGCGCGACGAACGCGAGCGCCGCCGACGGGAAGAACACGAGCGCCCAGACGAGCTTGCTCCAGCCGAGCACCGTCCGCCCGTCGAGCGGTCCGTACGGGATCATGTTGAACGCCGCGAGGAGGAGGTTGATCCCGAGACCCCACTGTCCGATCTGCGCGACGAGTCCCGATCCGACCGCCGCGCCGGCGACGATGATCGGCACGCAGACGGCCCCGAGCACGAGGTTCGTGACCGGTCCCGCGAGCGCGATGAGCCCGTGCTCCCGCTTCGTCAGCATGCCTCGGTGGTGAACCGCGCCGGGCGCGGCGAACAGGAAGCCGATCATCGCGCTCATGACGGCCAGGAACAACATCCCGTAGTCGGCGCGGAACTCGGCCACCTGGCCGAACCTGACGGCGACCACTTTGTGAGCCAGTTCGTGCAGCAGGAACGCGACGCCGGCCGTGAGCAGGCTCACGACGAAGATCGTCGCGCCGCCTCCCTCCTGGACGGTCGCGAGGAATCCGCTCCCGCCGCCGGCGAAGAAGACGGCGAACGCGACGCCGAGCGCGAGCCACGCGACGACGAGGTCGCGCGTCTCGCGCGCGCTGAACCGCAGCGTGCCGACGCTCACGTCACCGCCCTCCAGATGGCGTCGGCGCTCCGGCCGGCCCCTTCGAGCATCAGCCGCGTGACGCCGTCGACGCCGCCCAGTTCGGCCCCGAACAGGGGGAGGATGTACGCCGTGAAGAGCACGCTCGCGATGATGCTCCCGACGTTCGTCATCGCCACGATCATGATGAGGCGAAACAGCGGCACGTCGAACATCTCCGAGACGAGTCGTTTTAGCGGTTTCTCCTCGTCGCCGAGCAGTTCGTTCAGCGTCGCGATGTCGCTCACGTTCACGCGGGTGTGTCGAAGTTCGACGTACCCCGTGAACCACCCCGGCGCGAGGAGCGGATTCACCGAGGTCATCCAGGCGACGCCGCCGCCGACGGCCGCGGAGGTCCACCGCGCGCCGGCGAGTTTCGCGAGGCCGGCGGCGAAGAGCCCGTTGACGAGGAACCACGCGCCGAAAAGCTGCAGGAGGAACGCGTTTCGGACGCCCGCCATCGCGAGGAGGAGAAAGAACGCGAGGAAGCCGACCGACATGAGGACGCCGACGATCTCGAACCACGGGACGCCGCGCTTTTTCGCGGTGCCGACGAGCGACTCCATCGGCGGCAGCGTCTCCGGGTTCGCGAGGTACCGCTCTATCCCCTCGCGGTGGCCCGCGCCGACGACGGCGACGACGTCCGCCCCCCGCCGTCGGAGCGCGACGAGCCGGTGGGCGATGTACGCGTCGCGCTCGTCGATCAGCGCCTCCGCCCCGCCGGGGCTGAACTCGCGGAACTCTTCCATCATGACGCTCACGACGTCGGTGTCGGTGAGCTCCGACATGTCGAACTCCTCTACGTCCTCCGGCTCGGGGGCGACGAACGGGAACACGGCCGCCGCGACGAGGCCGACGCCGAGCCCGGCGACGAGGCCCAGTCCCATGCTCCCGATCGCGTGGACGGCGAAGCTTCCGAACGCCGAGACGACCCCGTCGGCTAGTCCCAACCCCACGCCGGCGATCAGCCCGACCGCGACGCCGCCGCCGACGGCGACGAGCAGCCGCCCTTTCCCGTCGAGGAACGCGTCGCCGACGTAGTCGAGCGCGAAGCCGACGACGACCGCGAGCAGCAGACCGCCGGTCACGCGCGTCAACAGCGCGTCCGTCACGCCGAACGAGCCGCCGAACAGGCCGATGAGCGGGCCGAGGAACACCCCGACGAACAGGCCGGCCACGAGTCCCACGACGCGGCTGTCCGTCACGCCGAAGGCCAGCCCGCCGATCATCCTGAGCTTCTCTACGATCCCCATCCGCGCCCAGAACCGCTGGATGGTCACCTGGATGTCGCGGTCGACGAGCGCCACGTCGAGGCCGTGGCGTTCCGCCGTCTCGATCGCCGCGAGCATGTCCGCGCCGGGTCGGACGTCGAACTTCTCGCCCAGCTGGGCCTGCACGTACGACAGCATCCAGTAGGCGATGAACTGAAAGACGGTGTTGCCCCGGAGGAGGTCGCCGGCGTCCAGATCGTCCGGCGTCTCGCCCTGCATCTGGCGGTAGCGCCCCTCGTCGAGTTCGACGGCGACGACGTCCGGACGCTCGGCCTCGATGGCTTCCTCGACCTCGCGGACGCTGTCCGCGGAGACGTGCGCCGTCCCGACGACGCGCACGCTCCCCTCGGCGGGGGGCGGCCCCGCTTTGTCACTCATTACCCCCGCTACAGCCCCGCCCGTTTTACCGTTGTCGGAGTTTTCGCCGTCCGAGACGGGGGTCGGGTCGCATCCGACGACCGCGGCGGCCCGCGAGTCGGCGGGGCCGCGACGCCGCCGAACCGCTCCCCGGCGTCGGCCTCGCGTCTTTGTCGTCGTGGCTACCCTTTTGGTGCCCCGCCGAGAGACGCCCGTATGATCCGAAACGCGGACGACTTGGGCGGGACCGACGCCCGAGAGATTGCCCTCGACTGCGTCGAGGCCGGCATCGAGGCCGCGACGCCCGAGCGCGTCGTCGCCGATTCCGTCTCGATCGACGGGGACGCCCTCTCCGTCGCCGGCGACCGGTACGACCTCGCCGACTTCGATCGAATCGTCGTCGTCGGCGGCGGGAAGGCCGCGGGCGGCGTCGCGCGGGCGCTCGAATCGGTCCTCGGCGATCGGCTGGCCGGCGGCGTCGTCGTCACGACGGAGCCGGCGGAGACCGACCGGATCGACGTCGTCGTCGGCGACCACCCGGTGCCGAGCGAGCGCGGCGTCGCGGGTGCCCGGCGGGTGCTCGACCTCGCGCGGGAGGCGGACGAGCGGGCGCTCGTGCTCGCCGCGATCACCGGCGGCGCGAGCGCGCTGTTGGCCGCGCCGGCGGCGGACGTTCCGCTCGCGGACCTGCGCGCGACGACGGACGCGCTCCTCGACAGCGGCGCGGACATCCACGAGATCAACGCGGTCAGAAAGCATCTCTCCGCGATCAAGGGCGGTCGACTCGCCCGCGCGGCCGCCCCCGCGACGATCGTCGGGCTGGTTCTGAGCGACGTCGTCGGCGACGACCTGAGCGTGATCGCGAGCGGCCCGACCGCGCCGGACGACTCGACGTACGCGGACGCGCGCTCCGTGCTCGACCGCTACGGCATCGACGCGCCCCGGTCGGTGCGCGAGCGTCTCGAACGCGGCGCGAACGGCGAGATCGAGGAGACCCCCCGCGCCGACGATCCGGCGTTCGACCGGACGACGAACCACGTCCTCGCCGACGGCTTCACCGCGCTCGACGCCGCTCGCGACGCCGCGAGGGAGCGCGGTTACGAGGTCTGCGTGCTCTCCTCGCGAATCCGCGGCGAGGCCCGCGAAGCGGCGAAAACGCACGTCGCGGTCGGCGAGGAGGCGCTCGCCACCGGAAACCCGGTGTCCGCCCCGGCGGTGGTGCTCGCCGGCGGCGAGACGACGGTCACTGTCCGCGGCGACGGGACCGGCGGGCCGAACCAGGAGTTCGCGCTCGCGGGGGCCGTCGAACTCGCGACCGGTCCGTTCGGGACGGCGGACGCCGACGCGGCGCTCGCCTGCGTCGACACCGACGGAAAGGACGGAAGCACCGACGCCGCGGGGGCGCTCGTCGACGCGAAGACGGTCACGGACCTCGGCGACGCCCGCGCCGCGCTGGCGGACAACGACGCGTTCTCCCACCTCGACGGCCTGAACGCGCTGATCCGAACCGGCCCGACCGGGACGAACGTCAACGACCTTCGCGTGTTCGTCGTCGACGCGTGACCGTTCCTACCAAGAGTCGTGTACTCGTTCCTCCCGATCGTCGTGTGCTCGTTCCTACCAATAGCTTTGTTTACACGCGCCGTCTACGGCGCGTCATGGCGCGACTGCTGCCCTCCACCTCCGACACCGCCGCCGTCGAGGACGCCGAACCGCGGGTCATCGGCGTCGACAGCGAGGACGCCGACGACCTCCTCTCCGCGCTCTCCTCGGAAACGTCCCGTCGATTGCTCGCCGCGCTCCACGAGGAGCCGGACACGCCCTCCGCGCTCGCGGGACGGGTCGACACGTCGCTGCAGAACGTCCAGTACCACCTCGGGAAGCTCTCCGACGCGGACCTCGTCGAGGTCGCGGACACCGTCTACTCCGAGAAGGGCCGCGAGATGAACGTGTACGCCCCCGCCGACCGCCCGCTTGTGGTCTTCGCCGGTCGAGAGGCGGACGGCGTCGGGTTGCAAGCCGCCCTGAAGCGCCTGCTCGGCGGCGTCGGCGTCCTCGGCTTTCTCAGCCTCGTCGTGCAGTACCTGCTTACCGACGGCCCGTGGCTGCCGTCGATCACGAACGCCGCCGACGGCGGCACCGGCGCTTCGGCCACCGCCGAATCGGCCGACGCCGCCGCGACGGCCGCCGGATTTCCGCCGGGGCTCGTCTTCTTTCTCGGCGGGGCGGCGGTGCTCCTCGTCGGGTTCGTCGCGTGGTACGTTCGGCCGTAGTCGTCGGTTCCCGTCGCGATCGGCCCCGTCGGTTTCGTAACTGTCGGTTTCGTAATTGTCGGTTTCGTAATTGTCGACTCTCGACACAGTCGGCCGACGGCGAGTTTCGCTCGCCGACGAAGTCGTTTCCCTCGCGCGGCTACCATTCGTATCCCGGGGGTAGCTATTCATACCTCGAACGCCAACGTGTGTTCATGAATCACACTGCCGAAGTAGAGGGGATCGCCGTGGGCGTCGGCCCGGACGGCGCGAACGTTCCGGCAGTTGTGCTCTCGGCGCGCGGCGAGTACCTCCCCATCTTCGTCACGACCGATCAGGCGCAGGCGATCCAGCTCGGCCTGACGGGCGAGCCGTTCGAGCGGCCGCTGACCCACGACCTGCTCGTCGACGTCGTGACCGAGTTCGGCGGCGCGATCGACGGCGTCCGGATCGACGACCTCTCCGACGGGACGTTCTACGCCAAACTCGACGCCGAGCGCTACGAGAACGGTCACCCCCAGAAGTTCGTCTTCGACGCCCGCCCGAGCGACGCGATCGCCATCGCGGTCCGCGCCGACTGCCCCGTCACCGTCTCCGACGAGGTGCTCGACGCCGCGGGCCGCCCCCCCTCCGCGGTCGACCTCGTCTCCGACGAAGGTCGCAGCCGCAACCCGTTCGGCGAGATCGACGACGACGAACCGTGACGCTCCCGGACGCGGCGATGTTCTCCCCTCTGTAGGCGAATCGAGTGGCTTCTTGACGGGACGCGCCGAACCCGTTTCCATGTCCGACACGGGAACCGCGACCCTCGCGGAATCGCACACGGAGATGACCGAACTGCTACTCCCGAACGACACCAACAACCTCGGCCGGGCGCTCGGCGGGGCGGTGCTTCACTGGATGGACGTTTGCGGCGCGATCGCGGCGATGCGATTTTCGAACCGCCAGTGCGTCACGGCGTCGATGGACCACGTCGACTTCATCAGCCCGATCGACCTCGGCGAGGTGGCCGTCATCGAGGGGTACGTTTTCAACACGGGTCGGACGAGCGTCGACGTGAAGGTGGACGTGCGCGCGGAGAACCCCAAGACGGACGAGGAGCGCGAGACGACGACCTCCTACTTCACCTTCGTCGCCCTCGACGACGACGGGCGGCCGACCCCCGTGCCGAAACTCGCGTGCCCGACCGAGGACGAACGGGTCCTCCGCGACGCCGCGATCGACGGCCGGAAGGCGCAACTGGAGGCGGTCGTCGAGCGGCTGGAGTAGTTTCGCCGCCGACCCCGCGCGACGGCGACGTTTTAGGTCCCCGCGCCCCTCGACCGAGGTATGGCACTCGACGTCGAGACCCCCGACCCGCCGGAGTTGAAGGAGGTCGACCCCAACGAGTACGAGGACGCGACGATCGTCGGCGACGCCGACTACCGCCGCGAGGAACTGGGCGCGTTCCTCCGCGAAGGCGCGTGGGAGGAGGCGTTCGAGGGGTGGGCGGCGGACGCGAACGTCACCGAAGCCGAGTGGGCGATCGTCGCGGACCTCGATCTCGTCTCCGGATTCGACTTCTTCTGGGACGACTTCGCCGACCGCGTCGGCTACCACGCGCCCGGCATCCCGGAGGACTGGAAGGAGCGGGCGGTCCACCCCGACCTCGAAAGCTGGGGGCAGGTGTCGTCGATCAACGCGGGCCTGACGGAACTCGGACAGGTCGTCTGCGACGTGCTCAAGGAGGAGTACGTCGACTGGGAGGCGGCGTACGAAGCGCCGGACGACCTGCCGGATTTTTAGTAATTTATTTATCATTTCTCACCCGACAGTAACGCATCCACGAATATCGCACGACAAGTTGACCCGTGGGCAGAGAGCGTCCCGATTGACAAAGCGGTGCGCGATGACGCGTCCCGGGATGGGTGCAATTGTGATACCGCCACGGATCCGACTGAGACGACGGAGCCGCCTCGTGGTCACAAAAGACGCTCCGTGTCTTTCGAACGACACCGTGAGAAGAGCTACCAGCGCAGATGACGGTCACAGCGTTCGGGAGACGCAAGTCGTCTTCCGCAGTCCACAAGAAACGAAAAGCGTTTCTGAGGACGTTTCGAGGGTCGAAACCCTGCCAGCGTTCACGAGACCCCGTCTCGTGAGCCAACCAGAACCTTCTGTCGGGTGACGAAGACTGACTGGTTTTTCCCATGCGTGGTACCTCTCGCCTTTTACGGCGAAAAGGATGTCACACGAATCATGGGGAGCCGATCGCCTCGTTCGGTCACTCGACAATGAACTGCGAAGCTCTTTCCAGAACCTCCGAACGGGAGAGTGCCTCGTCGAACGCTTCCGGGAACGGCACTTGCTGGCCGAGTACCCGGAGGAACGAAGCGTGGCGCGCCTCGACGCTGTGGATGCTCAGTGCTGGCGGAACCAGGTCCCCATCCTCGATGAACGGGGCCGCTCCGGCGTATGCCCCGACGCCGGTGTCCTCCAGCACGATCGCCGTGGCGATAAACTCCTCGGGATCTTCGACCGTGGAGCCGAAGTCAAACTCGGGCTCCGCGACAGGCTCTCCCCCGAGGTCCTCGACGATCGAGCCGAGCGTCTCGAAGTGAGTCTCTTCGTGGTCCCGAATCAACCCCAGGTAGTCGTAGACGTTATCTGTGATGGGTGTGCCGAACTCCCTGAGCGGACCACAGCCGACGAGTTCTTGTTCGCTGATATTATTCAGCGCCCTCTCGTAGAATCGGTACTCGAGTGCCTCGAGCGTCCGGGCGTAGTTGAGGATGGCAACGTCGTCTTCGAACTGGTCGTCGTTTTCGCCCTCCTGCTCGTCAGCCGCAAGCACCGGAGTGGAGAACGCACCACCGATAGCAAGGGCACTGAGCGCGCCTGTTCCCGCGAGAACCATCTCTACGAGTGTTTGTCATGTTTGAACGTTGCGCCGGCCGGCCGGTGTCGTTATTTTCGGTGGGCACCACGAAAGCAAGTTCAGAGCGAATTCGTTTAGTTATTCAGAGTATACACGCTCAGAGAGTCATTTCGGAATTAGTAGGTCACTCTTATCACAGAGTACGACAATATAAGGGAGATGTGATAGATTGGTGTACAATGATTTTCTATCGTCCGCAAGCCCATCGTATACCGAGAACGACGAACCGAAAATCGTTCGTGGGGCCTGTAACCCATTCTAACAGTGGATTAATTCGTTCTTATAAAAGATATTATATTTATACAGGACATTTTTTATATTTATTATATTACATAGACAAGAATAGTGTATTTCATCTCCGTGTAAAATAACAAGTTCCTGTTCCACGTCGTGGACGATGCACATGGAGAGGAGTTCGCGAGGAACGATCCGTTATACGGCTTACCATATGAAACCTATCGGTCGTGGTTCTTCACTGAGACGAACGAACTGATTCGATCCTCGGCGTTTCGTCTCCGGCGCATTCTTTACGCCCTGACGAGAACCGACCGGACAGGTGAGCGTCTATCTACTCGAAGCATCACTTCGCCATCTCGGTCGTCGTCGGCGCGCTCGTCGTCCTCCTCCTCGACTCGCCGTTTCCGGCGTGGTTCGTCGTCGCCTACGCCGCCGTCGTCGGCGTCGGCATCGACTTCGATCACTTCCTCGTCGCCCGCCTGAACACCGGCGAGTGGCGGGCGGCGAAGGGGTGTCTCCGAAACCCGACGCGGGTGGTCGCCGGCCAGGACGACATCTTCGAGGAGGGCGAGGTGGGGACGCTCCGTCGACTCCTGAGCCACGTCGTCATCGGCGGCGTCGCCGTGCTCGCCCTCTCCCTCTCGAGCCCCTTTCTCGCCCTCCTGACCGCGGTCACGCTGTACGCCCACCTCCTCGCGGACCTCGTCTGGGACGTCCACCTCGAACGGGAGCGCGGCTCGCCCGACGTGCCGACCGCCTCGCGGGAGTGAGGCACGGACGAGGGCGACGGCGGCCGACGCGTTCGATCCGTTCGGCGCGTCCCGTCGTATCCCCCGCCGTCACCGCGCCGCCCCTCGGTCCGACACCTCCGGTGCAGGACCACCGTTTTGATATACGCAGCGGATCACAGAACCGGTATGGAAGACCTCAGCGACCAGTACGCCCCCGAGGAGGTCGAGTCCTCGGCGGAGGCGCACTGGGAGGAACACGACGCCTACGAGGCGACGAGGGAGGCGCACGCCGACGACCCGCCCTTCTTTTTCGTCGACGGGCCGCCGTACACCTCAGGGCAGATGCACCTCGGGACGGCGTGGAACAAGACCCTGAAGGACGCCGTCATCCGCTACAAGCGGATGTGCGGCCACCGGGTGACCGACCGCCCCGGCTACGACATGCACGGGCTCCCCATCGAGGTCAAGGTCGAGCAGGAACTCGGCTTCGAGAACAAGCGCGACATCGAGGAACTGGGCGTCGAGGCGTTCATCGAGGAGTGCAAGACGTTCGCCGAGCGCAACCGCGAGGCCATGGACGAGGACTTCGAGTCGATGGGCGTCTGGATGGACTGGGACGACCCCTACAAGACGCTCAGCCCCGAGTACATGGAGGCCACGTGGTGGGCGTTCGAGCGGGTCCACGAGAACGGCCTCGTCAACCGGGGCAAGCGCGCCGTCAACCAGTGCCCCCGCTGTGAGACCGCCATCGCCGACAACGAGGTCGAGTACCACGAGATCGAGTCGCCCAGCATCTACGTGAAGTTCCCCCTGCGGGACCGCGAGGGCTCTCTCGTCATCTGGACCACCACCCCGTGGACCATCCCGGCGAACACGTTCGTCGCCGTCGACGGCGAGATGACGTACCAGGCCGTCCGCGCGGAGAAGGACGGAGAGGGCGAGGCTCGGAGCGCCTCGGAGAGTTCGAGCGGCGACGAGCCGCGAGAGAGCGAACTGCTCTACCTCGCCGAACCCGTCGTCGAGGAGGTCCTGAAGAAGGGCCGCTACGACGACTACGAGGTCGTCGACGAGGTCGCGGGCGAGGAGATGGTCGGCTGGGAGTACGACCACCCCCTTGCCGAGGAGGTCCCCGACCACGTCGACTTCGAGGGCGCGCTGCAGGTGTACACCGCCGACTACGTCGAGGCCGACAGAACCGGTCTCGTCCACTCCGCGCCGGGACACGGCCAGGAGGACTTCCAGCGCGGCCGGGAACTCGGGCTGGAGATCTTCTCGCCCGTCGCCGGCAACGGCGAGTACACAGAGGAAGCCGGAAAGTACGCCGGGACGTTCGTCCGCGACGCGAACGACGAGATCATCGCCGATCTCGACTCGAAGGATCTGCTCCTCGCCAGCGGGACGCACAGCCACCGGTACGGCCAGTGCTGGCGCTGCGACACCGACATCGTGTTCCTCGCCACCGACCAGTGGTTCATCACGGTCACGGACGTGAAGGACGACCTCCTCGCGAACATCGACGACAGCGAGTGGCACCCGCAGTGGGCGCGGGACAACCGCTTTCGCAACTTCGTCGAGGACGCGCCGGACTGGAACGTCTCCCGGCAGCGCTACTGGGGCATTCCGCTGCCCATCTGGGTGCCCGAGGACGCCGACGGCGACGTCTCCGCCGAGGAGGTAATCGTCGTCGGCACCCGCGAGGAGCTCGCAGAGCGAGTCGATCAGGACGTCGACCCCGACGAGATGGACCTCCACCGCCCGGCGGTCGACGACCTGACCATCACCGAGGGGGGAACGACCTACCGACGGGTCCCGGACGTGTTCGACGTGTGGATCGACTCCTCCGTCGCCTCGTGGGGGACGCTGAACTACCCGAGCGAGACGGACGAGTTCGAGGAGCTGTGGCCCGCGGACCTCATCATCGAGGCGCACGACCAGACCCGCGGCTGGTTCTGGTCGCAACTCGGGATGGGGACCGCCGCCGTCGGCGAGGTGCCCTACGAGGAGGTCCTGATGCACGGGTTCGCCAACGACAAGGACGGACGGAAGATGTCCAAGTCGGTCGGCAACATCGTCACGCCGCACGAGGCGATCGAGCGCGCGGGGCGCGACCCCCTCAGGGCGTACCTGCTCAGTCACGACCAGCAGGGCGCGGACCTCGCGTTCGAGTGGGACGGCCTCGCGGACACGCAGGCCACCCTCAACATCCTCTGGAACGTCTTCCGTTTCCCGCTGCCGTACATGCGGCTGGACGGGTACGATCCGGCCGAGGCCGACCTGTCGGACGGGGACCTCACCGTGGTCGACGAGTGGGTGCTCTCGCGCCTGCAGTCGGTGAAAGCGGAGGTGGCGCGGGCGTGGGACGACTACGAGATTCACGTCGCGCTGAACGCGCTCTTCGACTTCCTGACGGACGACGTCTCGCGCTTCTACGTGAAGGCGATCCGCGAGCGGATGTGGGAGGAGGAGGACTCCGCCTCCAAGCGCGGCGCGTACGCGACGCTCTCCGTCGTCCTCCTCGAAACGGTGCGGCTCCTCGCGCCCTTCACGCCGTTCCTCGCAGAGGAGATGTACCAGCACCTCGACGGGGGCGAGGCGACGGTCCACATGCTCTCGCAACCCGAGTTCGACGCCGACCGCCACGACCCCGAACTGGAGGAGAACATGGCCGTCCTCCGGAAGGTCGAGGAGGCCGCCGCGAACGCCCGCCAGCAGGGGGGTCGGAAGCTTCGCTGGCCCGTCCAGCGCGTGATCGTCGAGACGGACGACGAGCGCGTGGCCGACGCGGTTCGCTCGCTCGACGAACTGCTCCTCGACCGCGTCAACGCCCGGTCGCTGGAGGTCACGGAGGAGTTCGACGAACTCATAGAGCGCGCCGAACCGCAGATGAGCGTCATCGGGCCGGCGTTCGGCGGCGACGCGCAGAAGATCATGGGCGCGGTGCAGGGCAAGACCCGCGACGAGATCGAGTCGGGGGTGACGGTCGACGGCGAGACGTACGACCTCACGGACGAGATGGTCGCCTACCGCGCGGAGCCGCCGGCGGACGTCTCCGGCGCGGAGTTCGAGGGCGGATCGGTGTACGTCGACACGGCGCTCACCGAGGACATCGAAGCCGAGGGGTACGCCCGCGACGTCGTCCGCCGGGTACAGGAGATGCGAAAACAGCTCGACCTCGACGTGGAAGAGCGCATCCGGACCCGCCTCGACGTCGCCGACGAGCGCGTCCGCGAGCTCGTCGACCGCCACCGGGAGTTCGTCGCCGAGGAGACCCGGACGGCCGAGTTCGTGGACGAGCCGTCGGATGTGGGCGACGTCGTCGCGGACGTCGATCTCGACGGTGACGAGACCGTCTCGGACGTCGATCTCGACGACGACGATGTCGTCTCGAACTTCGATCTCGACGGCGATGAAGCCGTCTCGAACTTCGATCTCGTCGAAACGTGGGACGTCGAGGGCGTGACCGTCACCATCGGGATCCAGCGCCTCGAAGCCGAAGAACAGGCGGCTTGAATCGAGAGCGAACGGCCCGATCCGGGACGGTCGCGACCGCAACCCGGGGCTATTTCTTCTTTCGCGATCCCTGCCGGAGCGTCGAGTATCGCCGCACCGCGTTCATGTCCGCCCGATCGCTCGACGGCACGGTCGAAACGTGGGACCGACCGCGTCCGCCGACGCCAGACGACGCGCCGCCCGCGTCCGCTTCGTCCGCTTCGTCTTCGCTCTCCGATTCGTCCGCTTCGTCGCCCTCCTCGTCGCGTTCGTCCCCCTCGCTGACGGATTTGAGCGCGTCCGTGACCCCGCGAAGCTTGTCGGAGAGGTCCGAGACGGAGCCGAGACCGCTCTCGTCGTCCGTTTCCTCGCCTTCGTCGGCGTCGCGCGCTCCGGTGCCGCTTTCGTCGGCATCCTCGCCATCGCCGCTCTCGTCCGCGTCGCCCTCGGCCTCGCCCTCTTCGTCTTGGTCGGGTAAAAACTCGGACAACAACCCGCTCAGGCTCGTACCCTCCTTCCCCCCGCCTCCGTCGCCGTCCGCGGCGTCGGCGTCGGGGAAGGTCGCGAGCCGCTCTTCGAGCTCTCCGTCGTCTCCCGTCGCCGCGGCTTCGAGGCGGTTCAGCCAGAGGAGTTTGCGCAGCCGGACGAGCGGCTCGGGGTCGGCGCGGGCGACGATGCCGGGGAGGTCGGACGGCTCGATCTCCTCCGGCAGGTCGGTGAATCCCGCCGCCGCGAGCAGGTCTTCGAGCGATGCGCGTTCGAGCGCGTCCCCGCCCTCCCGAGCGATGCGCCGGAGTTCCTCCCGGTCGTCCTCGGAGAGTTCCGGTCCGCCGTCTCCCCCCGTCGCCGACTCCACGCGGTCTTCGACGTCCACGAGGAGTTCTTCGAGCGTTTCCGCCTGTTCGTTCGTCATGGTGAATCGGGTACGCGAATCGGTTCGGGTCGAGTACGGCTCCCCCGCGACTCTCTCAGTCCGTCTCTTCCCCCTCCGATTCGTCCTCCCCTTCGGGTTCGCTTTCCGCCTCCGTTTCGCTTTCGGCCGCCACGTCCTCGGAGAACCGTTCCGCGATCCGCTCGGTCATTTCGTCCTTGCCGAGGTTGGCCTTGACGCCGACCTGCTTCGCGAGCGACTGGAGGTCCCGGTACGACATGACGTCGAGGAGTTCGCGGTACGTCTCCGCTTTCAACTCTCCGAGGTCGTCCTCCGAGAGGTCGCCGAGTTCGATCGGGACGGCTTCGTCCGTCCCGCTTTCGGCCTCTCCCTCTTGCGCTTCGGTTCCCTCCTCCGTCTCGCCCTTTTCCTCTTCGGTCGCTTCGGCTTCGGCCTCCTCGGCTTCGTCCTCCTCCGTCTCGTCTTCCTCCGTCTCGTCCGCTTCGACCGCCGTCTCCTCCGTTTCCTCTGGCCCCGCCGCCCCCTCGGCGAGTTCGGTCAGCCGGTCTTCGAGCGCGTCGCGGAAGCCGCTCGTCTCCGCCGCCGTCCGCAGCGCGGTCCAGAACGCTTCGAGCACGCGTTCGAGCGACGACGGCGTCGCTCCGTCGCCCTCGTCGCGTTCCTCGCTCTTCCTCGACGGGGCGTCCCGGACGCGCCTCCCGGCGCGCCGACCGACCTCGCGTCCGGCCGTCGCCCCGACCGCGCCGCCGACCGCCTTTCCGAGCTTCGCGCCGTCTATCTTCTCGGCGACGTTTCCCTCGCCGATCAGATCGCCGACGTCGAGTTGCTCGTCCAGTTCGTCCCTGATGGCCCGCTTGATCGCCGACCCGCTCCCGTCCTCGCTCACGGCTCACCACCGCCGGCTCTCCGCGTGTCCGTCGGCGCGGGGCGCTGGACCGGACGGGGCACTCCCGATTCACCCCTCCTCGTCCGTCTCGCTGGTCTCATCGTCGTCCCCGTTTCCGTCGTCGCTCCCCTCGGCCTCGTCGCTTTCGGCCGCCTCGTCGTCCCCCTCGGCTCGACCTTCGGACCGCAGGACGTTCGCGGCCAGCCACGTACCGAGGAGGCCGCCGAGCCACTCGCCGAGGTGTCGGCCGACGAGCTCGCCCAGCCGACCGCCGATCGCCTCGGCGGCGGACTCGCCCCCTTCGAGCGCGCCTTCGAGCTCCGTCCCCTCGAAGATGTCCTCGAAGTCCACGTTCTCGCCGACCTCGTCGACGCCGACCGCTTCCACCAGCGTTTCGTCGCTCACGCGTCGGCCCCCTCCCCGCCGTTGTCGTCGCCGCTCGACTTGCCGTCGAAGAGCTGGCGGACGAGTTCCTTGAGCAACTGCGTGAGCAGTTCCTCGAGCGGCAGCTCTTTCACGATGTCGCCGAGCACGCCCCGAACCCGCTCCGCGAGCGACGAGACGAACCCCTTCGAATCGTCGTCGTCGTCCCCGCCTCCGAAGAGACCCCCGAGCAACCCGCCGGGGAGGAGGTCGTCGAGCCCGCCGCCGTTCAACAGGTTCGCGACCGCCGAGAGGAGATTGCCGACCAGCCGACCCTCGCCCGGGACGGCCGAGACGTCGAGGACGACCTCGTCGAGGTCGAGCTCCAGACCGAGGAGGTTCAAGAACAGCCCCTCGAGGTCGAGAAACAGGACCGTAGCCCCTTCCTCCTCGCCTTCGCTCTCTTCTCCTTCGCCCTCCTCTTCGCCGTCCTCACTACCTTCCTCCTCTCCGCCGTCCTCGCCTTCCTCTTCGCCGTTGCTCTCTTCTTCTCCCTCGTCTTCCTCCCCGCCGTCTGTCAGGAGCCGAACCTCCGTCAACGACCCCCGCGGGGCGGCGGACGGTTCGTCGAATTCGGGGTTGAGGACGCGGATCTTCTGTACCTGTTCGCTCTCGGGGGAACCTCTTCTCTCGGCGGTCATGTAGTACTCACAACAAAACACACGCGTTTTGATTAAATCCCTACTGGCCGCTCCCGGACGGCCGACCGGAACGACGGCCGACCCGCGAGAGTTCGTTCCCCCCACCCCGGGTGACAGAACGGCGGAGCGCTCGCCTCCGGACCGCGGAGGGGTTTTGTCCGCTCGGCACTTCGTCCCTCACGTGATGCAGGACCTCACTCGCCTCCGTCGAATCGGGGTGCGTCGAACGTGAGACGGTCGACCGCGCTCGTGATCGGCGGCGGGGTGACCGGCGTCGGCGTCGCGCGCGACCTCGCGATGCGGGGCGTGGACGTGACGCTGATCGAACGCGGCGGGCTGTCGAGCGGCACGTCGGGCAGATCTCACGGATTGCTCCACAGCGGCGCGCGCTACGCCGAGGCCGACCCGCTCGGCGCGGAGGAGTGCATCGTCGAGAATCGCACCCTCCGGGAGATCGCCGGCGAGTGCGTCGCCGACACCGGCGGCTTCTTCGTCCAGGTCGACGGGGACGACCGCGACTACTACGAGCGGAAGCTTCGGGCCTGCCGCGACCTGGGCATCGACGCCGAGGACGTCGACGTCGAGGTCGCGCGGAACGCCGTGCCGGACCTCGCGGACGACGTCGTCCGGGTGATGCGCGTCCCGGACGCGGTCGTCTACCCCTCCCGCCTCGTCGCCGCGACGGCCGAGAGCGCCGCCGAGCACGGCGCGGAGATTCGTACGCACGCGCCGCTGGAGGGGCTGCGCGTCGAAGACGGGCGGATCGTCGCCGCCGACGTCGGCGGGAGCGTCGGCGGGCGAATCGAGGCCGAGTACGTCGTCAACGCCGCGGGCGCGTGGGCGGGCCGGTGCGCCGCCCTCGCCGGCGTCGAGGTGCGGATGCGCCCGACGAAGGGCGTGATGGTCAGCGTGGACTACCCGGGGCTCGGGCCGGTGCTCAACCGCTGTCGAAAACCCGACGACGGCGACATCGTCGTCCCCCACGAGTCCGAGGCCGTCCTCGGGACGACCAGCGTCGAGGTGGACGACCCCGACGAGTTCGACGAGGAACCGTGGGAGGTCGAGACGACCGTCGAGCAGTGCGCCCGGATGCTCCCGGCGGTCGCCGACGCGCCCGTCGTCCGGACGTGGTGGGGCGTCCGTCCGCTGTACGCGCCCGACGAGGAGGCGAGGCGGGAGGCGGACGAGGACGCGCGCGGCATCTCGCGCGACTTCGTCCTGCTCGATCACGCCGCGGGCGGCGTGGAGAACTTCGCCACCATCGTCGGCGGGAAGCTCACGACGTACCGGGGGATGGCCGAGGCGACGGCCGACCTGACGTGCGAGAAGCTCGGCGTCGAGGCGACCTGCGAGACGATGAACGAGCGGCTGCCGGGCGCGGACGATCCGGCGGCGCTGGACGAGCTGGTGAAAAAGTACGACGCGCGGTCGCCGTCGGACGAGGACGTGGTCGCCGAACCGGACGCCCGGTAGGTCGCTTACGTCAGCGCCTCTTCGAGAACCTGCAGGGGGTGGCGGATCTCGTACCCCGTCCCGTGTTCCATCTGCATCGAGCAGGTCGGACACTCCGTCATGCCGACGTCGCCCGTCGCGTGCTCCATGTGCTCGAACATCTCCTCGCCGATCGCCATCGACGTGTCGTACTTCTCCGACTTCCAGCCGTAGGTGCCCGAGATGCCGGAGCAGGAGGGCCCGACGTCCTCGATCGTCACGCCGTCGAGGTCGCGGAACAGTTCGACCGCCTGCCGGTCGAGCCCCTGGTTGCGAGCGTGACACGGCGCGTGGTACGCGTAGGTCTGCTCCGAGACCGAGGCGTCCGCGAGCGCCCCCTCCAGATCCTCGTGGATGCGGAGGTACTCGATCGCCTCGTAGGTGTGGTTCGAGAGGTCCTCGACGCCGTCCATCGAGAACAGCTCGGGGTACTCCTGCCGGAGCGACATCGAACAGGAGGTGCACGACGCGATGACGTCGTACCCCTCCTCGATCAGCCCGGAGAAGCTCTCGGCGTTGACGCCGGCGGCGCGCCGCGCGTCCGCCAGCATCCCGTTCGCGAACATGGGCGTCCCCGAGCAGCGCTGCGGCGGGGCGACGACCTCGTAGCCGAACGACTCGAAGACGCGGACGAGCGCCTTGCCGACCTCGGGGGTGTTGTAGTTCGAGTAACAGCCGTGGAAGTACGCGACGCGCTTTTTCTCCGCGTCGGCACCGTCGATCCCGCCGGCCCGGGCCCGCGCTCGCTCGTTTCGCGCGTTCCGCGCTCGTTCCCTCGACGCGGCCGCGCCGCCTCGCTCCGCTCTCGCCTCCTGCGCTCGCTTTTTCGAGGCGGCCGCGCCGCCTCGCTCGTCCCACCACTCGCGGAACGTCTGCTCCGCGAACGCCGGGAACTCGCGCTCCGACGTGATCCCGAGCACCGTCTCGTTGAACAGCTTGGTGATCCCGAGCCCCATCACGAAGTTCGTGAGGCGCGGCACCTTGCTCCCCAGCTCGGCCATCGTCCGGTAGTTGGCGAGGATGCGGTTGCGGACGTACTCCCGGGATCGTTTGTCCATCCCCGCTTCGACGTACTCGCCGCGGGCCGCGTTGTGCATCTGGCTCAGCGGCACCGACGACGGGCAGGCGTTGTCGCAGCGCATGCAGTTCGAACAGGACATGACCGAGGGGTCGATGTCCTCGTCGCCCTTGCGCTTTAACCGCCACTGCTCCGGTCCCTGGAACTTCGGTCCCGGGAACTCGTCGTCCACCTCGGCGACCGGGCAGACCGAGTCGCACGTCGTGCACTTGTAGCAGTCGTCCGCCCCCGGGCGGAGATCCATCTCGTCCGCCTCCGGGAACACCTGTACCGGCTCGAAGTCGTCGTCCGCGCCCGTCGCGGGTCGTTCTGCGTCGCTCATGTCGTGTCCTCGTCGCTCATGTGGTAGCCTCTCCCGCGTTGCGGCCCGCGACCAGCCCGGTCGCGAGCGAGACGCCGCCGCCAGATTTCTCCGCCGCGAAGTCCGCGCCGCCGAGCACGCTGCCCGCGGCCCGGAGGTTCGAAAAGCGCGCGTCGCCGCCCTCGTCGGTCGGCCGGAGTTCGGCGTCGGGGACGACCCCGAACCGCGCGAACGCGTGGTCGCCGAACGCGTCGCCGTCGAACCAGTCGTACCGGTCCGGGGCGTGCGGGACGCGACAGTCGAAGATCGGCTCCCGAACCCGCTCGCGGTCCGAGTCGATCCCCTTGCCGACGAGCCCGCCCGTCGCCAGCACGAACTGCTCCGCGTGGTACGGGACGCGCTGCCCCTTGCGGTCGACGTACACGGCCCGAACCCGCCCGCCGTCGGCCTCGTAGTCGACGACCGGGTTGCCGGTGCTGATCCTGACGCCCGCCTCGTCGAGCGCCTCGTAGAGCCGGTCCTCCAGCGCCAACCCGAGGAGGCTCGGCGGCCCCGTCGGAACCTCGAACACCGCCGCGCCAAGTTCGGCCGCCAGTTCGGCGCGAACCTCGTCCGCGCGCTCGTCGCCGAGCAGCGCGGGGAACCCGACCCGCTCCGCGGAGCCGAGGTGGGGGGCGACCGTCTCCGCGAGCGCCCGGCGAACGCGCGTTCCGTCCGCGCGCTCGTCGCGGTCGAGCGACCTCGAAAAGCGCGTCAGCTTCGCGTCCGCCCGGAAGCGCCGCGGGAACGACACGGTGACCCCCTCGACCGAGAAGGGGACGCCCGCGGCCGACAGGTGGCGGGCGGCGAGCGGCGCGTCGAAGTCCGTGAGCGACTCGAAGCCGACGAGGAGCGCGTCGCGCGAATCGCTCGCCAGCCCCGACGCGGCGCGCGCGGGGTACCGCGCGGTCGGCTTGATCGTCCCGCCGTGGGTGAGGACGAGCGCGTTCGCGTCGGTGTGCCCGCCGCGGTAGGCGTCGCCGGTCACCTCGTCGAACAGCGCGAGCCCCTCGCGGACGGCGTCCGCGCCGACGACGCCGTAGGGGTGGTCCGCCGGGAGTTCGGCGATCGCCTCGAACGGGTCCGCGATCGGTCCGTCCCCGTTGGGCGCGTAGCCGAGCGCGTCGACCAGCCCGCTCGCGAAGCGGAGGGTGCTCTTCTTGTAGGAGACGAGCCGGACGGACGCGCCCGTCTCCGCCGCGGAGAGCGCCGCCGCGGAGCCGGCGAGGCCGCCGCCGACGACGAGCACGTCCTCGCTAATCGGCACGGTCGCCTCCCGCCGCGCCGCCGTCGGTGGCGGCGCGGTCGTCGCCCGCGTCGCTCGCGCCGACGCCCGCCGTCGCCGCGGGGCCGGCGTCGAACGCGGCGAAGTCGACGACCTCGTCGCGGGCGGCCGGGTCGCCGTCGCGGTTCATCGTCGTCGCGTGCAGCGCGTACTTCAGCATCGCCTGCGAGAGCTGCTCGCCCCACAGCGCGTGCCGCTCGCCCTTCCAGCGCTCCTGGTACAGCTCGTCGAGCGCCGAGCGGACGGTGAACTCGTCGTGGTCGGGGTGGAGTTCCTGCGCCATCCGGTGACAGCAGAACGCGCCCTGACAGTTGCCCATGGAGGCGCGGGTGCGAATGCGGACCGCGTTGAGGTCGGTCCCCGAGCCCTCGATGGCGTCGTGGATTTCCGCGCGCGTGACCGCCTCGCAGTCGCAGACGACCGGGTTCGGACCGTCCCACTCGCCGAGGACCTCGCGTGAGCGCGAGCCGAGTCGCTGGGTGCTCCGCCGCGCGATCGGCGAGCGGAGGCCGAACGACTCCATGTAGTCGTCGAGGACGCCCGCGTCCTCGCTGCCCGGCAGCGGCACCTCCGCGGTTCGGCACGTCGCCTCGACGCCGAGCTTCTCGCAGACGTGATCGGAGATCTTCTCCGCCATCATCCGGTAGGTCGTGAACTTCCCGCCGACGATGCTCGTCATGCCCGGCAGGCCGTCGCGCTCCTCGTGATCGAGCAGGAAGAAGTCGCGGGTGATGTCCGTCGGATCGACCGTCCCGGTGCCCGGCGGCTCGTAGAGGGGACGAACGCCCCAGAACGAGCGGATGGTGCGCGCCTCCCGCAGGATCGGCACCAGTTCGGAGAGGGTGTCGACCATGAGGTCCACCTCCCAGCCCTCCTCGGGGTAGTCGTCGGGGTCGTCGACCTCCTCGTCCGTCGTCCCGAGGATGGCGGTGGTCTCGTGGGGGACGATGATGTCGGCGTCGCCCTTCGGCCGACAGCGGTTGATCACGGTGTCCACCTGCCGGGTGTTCATGATGACCATGACGCCCTTCGAGGGGCGGACTTCGACGCTCACGTCGGCCATGTCGCCGATCTGTCCGGCCCACGCCCCCGACGCGTTCACCACGTAGTCCGCGCGGATCTCCTCGGTCGTACCTGGTGCGTCGTGAACTCGTTTCCCCGGCCCGGCGGCGTGCTCGACCTCGGCGCCGACGACCTCGTCGCCCTCCCTGAGCACGTCGACCACCTCGGCGTGCGTCTCGATCCGCGCGCCGTGTTCCTCCGCGCTGGCCGCGTTCGCGACGCAGAGCCGGAACGGGTCGATCGCCCCGTCGGGGACGCGGATCGCGCGCGTTACGTCCCTCGCGAGGTACGGCTCGATCGCGCGAGCCTCCTCGCCGGACAGTTCCTCGGCGGGGATGCCGCACTCGCGACAGCCCGCCAGTTTCTCCTCGAAGTAATCGTCGGGGTCCTCGGGGCGCTGGACGAACAGCCCGCCCGTCATCTCGACGCAGTGGTTCGCGATGTCGCGAAGGACGCGGTTCTCCTCGATGCACTCCTTCGCGCTCGCCTGATCGGAGACGGCGTAGCGCCCGCCGCTGTGGAGCAGACCGTGCATGCGCCCGGTCGTCCCGTGGGTGAGGTTCCCTCGCTCGACGAGCGTCACGTCCACGCCCCGCATCGCGAGGTCGCGGGCGATCCCCGTCCCGGTCGAGCCGCCCCCGATGATCACCGCCGTCGGTGCTTCTGTCATCGGTCTACCCGTAGGTTGGCCCCCGCCTACTTTACTTTACCTCTAACGCGCCCCCGAACGTAAACTAGTTCCCGACTGGAACGACCCGATCTCACGAACCCGAAACATCGCTTGATTCGACCTGAATACGCGTAATATACACAGATATCATTATGGAAAATTGAACAGATACGGTTGTTAGAGTAAGGTTTATAATGATACTCCATTCAGTTTACGTGTGGAACGGCACCGTCGATAAAGAACGGCCGTGCCACCTGCGGGAGTGGTGACTACACATGACAGACCGATACGTCGGCGCGATCGACCAGGGGACGACCGGTACGCGGTTCATGGTGTTCGACCACAGCGGACAGGTCGTCGCCAACGCGTACGAGAAGCACGAACAGATCTACCCGGAGCCCGGATGGGTCGAGCACGACCCGCTCGAAATCTGGGAGAACACGCAGTCCGTCATCCAGGAGGCGCTGTCCAAGGCCGACCTCGGTCCCGACCAGCTCGCAGCCCTCGGGGTGACGAACCAGCGCGAAACGACGCTGCTCTGGGACGCCGAGTCGGGGCGACCCGTCCACAACGCCATCGTGTGGCAGGACCGCCGGACGACCGACCGCGTCGAGGAACTGGAGGCCGCGGACCGGGTCGGCACGATACGCGAGAAGACCGGCCTGGAGGCCGACGCCTACTTCTCGGCGACGAAGGCCGAGTGGCTTCTCGACAACGCCGACCCGATCAAGCTCCAGCGCGCCCGGCCGCAGGACATCCGCGACCGCGCCCGCGAGGGCGAGATCCTCTTCGGCACGATCGACACGTGGATCATCTACAACCTGACGGGCAACCACATCACGGACGTCACGAACGCGTCGCGGACGATGCTGTTCAACATCCACGACATGGACTGGGACGACGAACTCCTCGCCGAATTCGACGTCCCGCGCGCGAGCCTCCCGGAGGTCCGGCCGTCCAGCGACGACGAGTACTACGGCCACACCGACCCCGACGGGTTCCTCGGGGCGGAAGTGCCCGTCGCGGGCGCGCTCGGCGACCAGCAGGCGGCGCTCTTCGGCCAGACCTGCTTCGACGCGGGGGACGCGAAGAACACCTACGGTACGGGCTCGTTCTTCCTGATGAACACCGGCAACGAGGCGGTCGAAAGCGAACACGGGCTGCTCACGACCGTCGGCTTCCAGCGCTCCGGCGAGCCGGTCCAGTACGCGCTCGAAGGGGCCATCTTCATCACCGGCGCGGCGATCGAGTTCCTCGAAGACCTCGAACTCATCGACGACGCCGCGGAGACGGCCGAACTCGCCCGCAGCGTCGACTCGACGGACGGCGTCTACTTCGTGCCCGCGCTGACCGGGCTCGGCGCGCCGCACTGGGACGGCCGCGCCCGCGGCACCATCGTCGGGATGACCCGCGGTACCCGAAAGGAACACATCGTCCGCGCGACGCTCGAATCCATCGCGTTCCAGACCCGCGACGTCGCGGAGGCGATGGAGGCCGACAGCGGCATCGAACTCGGCGACCTCCGCGTCGACGGCGGCGCGGTCAAGAACAACTTCCTCTGTCAGCTCCAGGCGAACATCGTCGGCTCGACGATCGTCCGTCCCGAGGTCGACGAGACGACCGCTCTCGGATCGGCGTACGCAGCCGGCCTCGCGGTCGGCTACTGGGAGACCGTCGACGAACTCCGAAACAACTGGCAGATCGACCGCGAGTTCGAACCGGACGCGAGCGCGAGGGACGTCGACGGTCGCTACGCGCGCTGGGGCGAGGCCGTCGAGCGCTCGCTCGACTGGGCCAGAGACGGGGGTGAGTAGGCCGTGACGGCACCGCTTCAGCTCGACCTCGCTGCCTTCGTCGATCCGACGCTGCTCCTCGCGGCGCTCGCGGGCGGCGCGTTCGGCGCGGCGCTCGGCGCGCTCCCGGCGTTCATCTTCACCGGGTTCATGGTCATCGCCGGGCAGGTCGCGGAGTACGTCAACCCCGACGCGGCGGGCATCACGACCGCGGTCGCCTTCGGACCGCCGTTCTCCCCGGCCATCAGCTTCGCCGGCGGGGCGGCCGCCGCCGCCTACGCCGCAAAGCGAGGGTACATGGACACCGGCTTCGACTACCACGAGGCGAAGAACATCGCCTTCGCGCAGGGGACGAAGCCGGACGTGCTCGCCGTCGGTGCCGTCTTCGGCGTCGTCGGCTTCTGGCTGACGGAGCTCTCCAACGCCTTCCTCCTGCCGTGGGACAGCATCGCGATGGGCGTCACGCTCTCGGCGCTCATTCACCGGGTCGCCTTCGGGTACGCCATCATCGGCGACCGCGGCGGCAGTCTGCTCGACATGTCGCCGTTCGAGCGCGAGGAGACGCGCGTGATCGGCGATTCCGCGACCGACGGGGGCGACGACGCGGCGACCGACGGCGGGACCGCGACCGGAAAGACGCGATTCGCCGTCGAGCCGTGGCTCCCCCACCAGTACAAGTGGTCGGGCGTCGCCACCATCGGCGTCTTCGGCGGTCTCCTCGGGGCGTTCATCGCCCTGGAGACGGGGCTCGTCTTCATGGGATTCGGCATCAGCGCCGCGACGCTCGTGTTCCTCAACTGCGGCGTCGAGAAGATCCCGGTGACGCACCACATCACGCTCATCGGCGCCGCCGGGGCCGTCGCGGCCGTCGGCGGCGATCCGGCCGGGGCGACGACGCTCGGCCTCGTCGCCGGCGGCGTCTTCGGCGTGATCTCGGCGCTGTTCGGCGAGGCGTTCCAGCGCGTGTTCTACGCTCACGGCGACACCCACTGGGACCCGCCCGCCGCGGCCATCGTCCTCGGGTCGCTCCTCATCGGGCTCCTCGCGATCGTCGGCGTGCTTCCGGATTCGTCGTACGTTCCGACGCTCGGCCTCTGAGCCGAGTCGAACGTTTTCGTCGGCACCGCCCATGAGACCGAGTACCCACACCGTCGGCCGCTCCCGGCCAGCGCGCGCATCGCGAACCGACCGGCCGCCGCGGATCGACCCAACCGATCTCGCCGGGGAGCGAGACCACCCGGCGCGCGACCGAAGCGCCGACCCCGTTGGTATCACATGAACCTCAAAGAGCGAATCGCGCGGCGACAGCGCACCGACCGCGAGCCGCGGCTCGTCCACGACCCCGACGCGGTTGACCCGACCGTCCACCCCGCCGAACCGACCGGCCGGGGGCCGGTGCTCGAACAGTTGCTCGACCACCTCGACCCCGTCTTCGACGGCGGCCTCCCGCCGGACCTCTACGTCTGGGGACCGAAGGGCGGGGGTAAATCGGCCGTGCTCTCGGCGCTGTTCGAGCACCTCTCGGAGCTACGCGGCGGATCGCGGTCGGTCATCCTCACCACGACGCGCGCCGAGGAGCCGCGGACGACGGCGTTCGTGTACGTCGACGCGAGGCGCGCGAAGAGCGACTTCGGCCTGTACCACGCCGTGCTCGACGCCCTCGTGGAGGAGTCGATCCCCGAGCAGGGCGTCGGGACGGCGCAGCTCCGAACCCGCCTCCGGGAGGAACTCCGCGAGGCCGACCGCGGCGTCGTCGTCGCGGTCGACCACGTGGGAGAACCGGAAACGCTCTCGCTTTCTGCCGTCTCCGACCTGTTCGAGGCGCGCGGCGACGCCGTGTCGCTCGTCGCCGTCGGCAGGGACCGTCCGGAGGCCGTCGCCTGCGACGCCGCGGCGATCCGAGTCCCGCCGTACCGCCGCCACGCGCTCGCGGACGTCCTCACGAGCCGCATTTCGACCGGGCTGGCGAGGCACGCGCTGACGCACGAACAGGTCCGCGAGATGGCCGAGTGGGCCGACGGCGACGCCCACGACGCGCTCGCCGCCGTGTTCGGCGCCGCCGACGCGGCGATGCGGGCCGGCCACCGGAATGTCCTCCCGGAGGACCTCGACGCCGGCATCGAGGCCGTCCCGAAGCCTGGCGTCTCGCTCGGCCGGGTGCTCGCGCTGTCGACGAACCGCCGCCGCGTGCTTCGTCGGCTCCTGAAGCTCGACGCCGAACAGCGGCGCTCCGTGGGGGTCGCCGCCGAGGCCGTCGCCGCGTCCGGGGGGATCGACCTCTCGGAGGCGACGGTCACGCGCATCCTGTACGAACTCGCGGAGCGCGGGATCACCCGCCGGATCACCGTCGAGGACGCGGCGGGGATCGGTCGCCCGCCGAGCCGGCTCGAACCGCGCTTTGCGACCGCCGTCTTCGAGCGGCTGTCCGAACTGGACGACGGCGAACTGCGGTGAGGCTTCGCGCAACCTCGGCGACGCTTCTCCCGGACGCGCGCGGCGATCGGAAACGGAACGAGTAAAGAGGCGGCCCGCCGAACGCCGGCCATGGACCGAACCGTCACCGTCGTCCCCGAGGCGGGACTGCACGCCCGCCCGGCGGCGACGTTCGTCGAGACCGCCAGCGAGTACGACGCGACCGTCACCATTTCGCCCGCCGACGGGGACGCGAACCCGGTCGACGCGAGCAGCATGCTCGCCGTGACCGGCCTCGGCGTCAAGAGCGGCGAGGACGTTCGACTCGTCGCCGAGGGCGACGACGCCGAGGCGGCCCTCGACGCGCTGGAGGACGTCCTCTCGACGCCGGAGAGCGGGTAGGACGAGGAAAAAAGGCGGGAGAGGCGGGAGGTCGCGGGCGGCCGGTCCGATCAGGACGCTTTCCGGTACTCCCTCGCCTCCTCCGCGGCGTCGACCACGGAGTCGATCGTGGCCTTCGACCCCGAGGCGTTCACGGCCGCGTTGAGCGCCCCCTCGAGGATCGGCGCGTCGGCGATCCGAATCTCGCAATCCAACGTCTCCTCGGCCATCTCGACGGCGAGTTCGGCGTTCATCACCGCGCTGCCGAGATCGACGAGCACCACCACGTCGTCGCCGCGTTCGCCGGCCGCGGCCTCGATGGCCTCCCTGATCCGGGGGGCGCTGGTGCCGATCCCTCCCTCGCCGTCCCCGCCCGCGGGCTCGATCCTCGCGTCCGCGCCGCCCATCTGCGCGGCGATCTCGCAGATCCCCTCCGCCGCCTTCGCGCTGTGGGAGACGACCACCAGCCCGACCATCAGTCGTCCTCCGGGGTGGGTTCCTCTTCGGGCTCCTCGGGCGACTCCGCGTCGACCTCGACCTCGCCTTCGAGGTGCTCCTCCGCGGTCGCCAACAGCTCCTCCATGATGAACAGGGTGCTCGTCGCGCCGGGGTCCTGGTGGCCGACGGAGCGCCAGTCGAGGTAGGAGGCGCGGCCCTTCCGCGCCTTGATCGGCGTCGTAAAGCGGACGCCGCGCTCGCAGGCGTCGACGGCCTTCGCCAGCGCCGACAGCGGCGGCAGATCGTCCTGTTCGATCGACTTCTTGTACGTGTGGACCGCTGGCGTGAGCGCGTCCACCATCGTCTTCGCCCCCACCTCCGCCTTTCCGCGCTCCCGTACCTTTTCGAGGTACGCCTCCGCGAAGGCGACGCTCGTCTCCGCGGTGATCCCCTCCGAGAGGGTCGCGCTCGCGCTCATGATCGACCCGCCGTACAGCGGCCCGGACGCCCCGCCGACCTCCGAGATGATCGTCATCCCGACGGTCTTTACGACGTCAGAGACGTCGGCGTCGTCCATCTCGGCGGTCTTCTCCTTCACCGCTCGGAACCCCCGGTCCATGTTCGCCCCGTGGTCGGCGTCGCCGATCGCCGAGTCGAGTTCGGTGAGGTACGTCTTCTCCTCGGCGATGCGTCTCGCAACGTTGTCGACGGCGGCGAGAACCGCCTCGCGCTGGGTCTCCGTGTCGGCCATACGGGTATGCGGGTCGGAGCCGGCAAAGCGTTTGTGCAACGCGGGTTCGAGCGCAGGCGGACACAGGAAGAAACGGGTCTCTCGGTCGAGTCGATCTCCCTCGCCGACGTTTATACGCGAAAGGCCGGCGAGTACGGCCGGTACTGTCTGGTCGTTCACGCGTACCACTGCGCCGTAACCGGCGGTGAATTCCGGCGGGAGTCGCGGGGGAGGTCCGCACCGTCGCCGACCGTCCTTCGCACTGGCCGATCGGAACGCGTTCAGCGAGGAAACGGCGTCAAAAACGAGCGCCGCCGGGCTACTCGGTCACCGTCAGCGCGGGCGTGTCCGCGGGCGCGCCGAGCAGCTCCTTCAGCTCCTCGTCGACCGCGCACACCGTGATCGAACAGCCCATCATGTCGAGCGAGGTCATGTAGTCGCCGACCCACGCGTCCCACGTTTCGAGGCCCTCTTCGCCCATCAGCTCCTGGAGGCGGCGGTTGACGACGAAGAGTTCCATGAGCGGCGTGCCGCCCATCCCGTTGACGATGGTCAGGACCTGCCGACCCTCGTCGAGGTCGAGGTCGTCGAGGACGCGCCCCGCGAGATGCTCCGTGATCTCGTCGGCGGACATCATCTCGGTGCGCTGGGTGCCCGGTTCGCCGTGGATGCCGATGCCGAGTTCGATCTCGTCCTCGCCGAGGTCGAACGTCGGTTCGCCCTTCTCGGGCGTCACGCAGGAGGTCAGCGCCGTTCCCATCGTGCCGACGTTCTCGACGACCTTCTCGGCGACGGCTTTTACCTCCCCGAGGTCGCCGCCCCCGGCGGCCTTCGCGCCGGCGGCCTTGTGGACGAGGATCGTCCCCGCGACGCCCCGGCGGCCGCTCGTGTACAGCGAGTCCTCGACCGCCACGTCGTCGTCGACGACGACCTGCTCGACCTCGACGCCCTCCATGTCGGCCATCTCGGCGGCCGTGTCGAAGTTCATCACGTCGCCCTCGTAATTTTTGACGACGCAGAGGACGCCCTCGCCGCCGTCGCACGCCTCCACCATCGCGTGTAACTGGTCCGCCGTCGGCGACGTGAACACCTCGCCCGCCGCGGCCCCGTCCAACATCCCGTCGCCGATGTAGCCGGCGTGGGTCGGCTCGTGGCCGCTGCCGCCCCCGGAGACGATTCCGACCTTCCCCTCCACGGGCGCGTCCTCGCGGACGAGCACCTCCATCCCCTCCAGCCGGCGGAGTCGGTTCGGGTACGCGGCCACCATGCCGTCCAGCATCTCGTCGACGACGTCCGACGGGTCGTTGATGAGTTTCTTCATAGTACGTGGTATCAATCCACGCGTTGTGTAAAAAGCGTTTGTAGCGCCGGAACGCGGCTCCGAGCCGCGGACGCGTCGCCCTCCGCGCGCGCGGCGGTTCGTTCCCGGCTCCCGGACTGTCAGGTCGGCAGTCCGACGAGTACAAGTCCCGGAAGCGCCTAGAGCATGCGCGTTCTCCGGCGCGCACGGCGCTCGACGGGCGCACGACCGGCGCGGAACCGCTCTCGTCAACGTGTACCTCAAGTCATCTTCGGCGAGAGCGTCGCACAGCGCGGTCCGGCGCTCGACGTCCGTACTCGATCCCTTTATTTCGACGGCCCCGAACGCTCTTTTATGACCCCACCGCTCGCGCTCGACATCGACGGGACGCTCACTACCCCCGAGGGGACGATCGACCCGCGCTTCTTCGACGTGTTGCCGGCGTGGGACGCGCCGGTCGTCCTCGCCACCGGGAAGGCGTTCCCGTACCCCGTCGCGCTCTGTCACTTCCTCGGCGTTCCAGAGACCGTCGTCGCCGAGAACGGCGGCGTCGTCCTCGCCGCCGAGGAGGTCTCCTTCGTCGGCGACCGCGAGCGCGCGCGGGCCGCCGCGGAGGCGTTCGAGGAACGCGGCGGCGACCTCGGCTGGGGGGCGGCCGACACGATAAACCGGTGGCGGGAGACGGAGATCGCCGTCGACGTCGCCGCCGACGAGGCGCTCCTCCGGGAGGTCGCCGCCGAGTACGGGATGGAGGTGTTCGACACCGGCTACGCGTACCACCTCAAAGCGCCCGGCGTGGAGAAGGGCAACGGCCTCCGGGAGGTCGCCGAGATCCTCGGCCTCGACGCCGGCGAGTTCGTCGCCGTCGGCGACTCGGAGAACGACGTCTCGCTGTTCGAGGTCGCGGGCGACTCCTACGCGCTCGCCAACGCGGACGAGCGGGCGCGGGCGGCCGCCGCCGCGATCGTCGACGGGTCGTACAGCGAGGGGACGCTCTCGGTGCTCGAATCGCTCCGTTGATCCCTACTCTTCGACCGCCCCGGCGCGCCACGCGCCGAACGGTTCCAGGACGTCGGCTTCGTCGAACCGCTCCACGCACGGAACCTCGTGGGGGTGGCGCTCGACCACGCGCGCCTCCAGCGCCGGGTACCGCTCCGGCGTCGTCTTCGCGAGCAGGATCACCTCCTCGTCGTCGTGCACCTCCCCCTCCCACCGGTAGACGGAGGCGCAGGGGACGCGGTTGACGCAGGCGGCGAGTCGTTCCTCCACGAGCGTCCGGGCGAGGTCGTCCGCCGCGTCGGGCGGCGCGGTGATGTACGCTGTGACCATGTGCGATCCTCGATCGCGGTTCCCTTGATTCTACAGGGACGCCCCCGCCGCCGACCGTTCATTCGGGATGCGGACGACGGACGGACCGACCTCGGCCGAGAGAGCACTCTTTGCGGTGGCGACCGTACCGCCCTTCCGTCCATGACCACGTTCGACCTGCTCGTGCTCGGCGGCGGAACCGGCAACATCGTCGCGTCGGCGGCGGCGGACGCGGGGCTCGACGTCGCCCTCGTCGAGCGCGATCGACTCGGAGGAACCTGTCTCAACCGCGGTTGCAACCCATCGAAGAAGCTGATCCACCGCGCGAACGTCGTCGAGACCGTCCGCGAGGCGGGATCGTACGGTATCGACGCCTCCGTCGACGGGATCGACTTTCGCGGCATCGTCGAGGCGGTGAACGCCGAGGTCGCGCGCGAGGCGGAGGCGAAGGCCGAGCGCGCCCGCGAGGACGAGAACCTGACGCTCTATCGATCCGAGGGACGGTTCGTCGACGAGCGGACCGTCGAGGTCGACGCCGACGGCGGGACGACCGTCACCGGCGAGCGGGTCGTCCTCGCCGGCGGCTCCCGCCCGACGGTCCCCGACTCCATCGACGGGACGGACGACGCGGCGTTTCTGACGAGCGACGAGGCGCTTCGACTCGACGCGTGCCCGGAGCGCCTCGTCGTCGTCGGTGGCGGCTACATCGCCGTCGAGATGAGCCACTTCTTCGCCGAGATGGGCGCGGAGGTCACGATCGTCGGCCGCGGCGACGCGCTTCTCGCCCGCGAGGACCGCGACGTCGCCGAACGGCTGACCGAGGCCTACGGGCGGAAGCACGACCTCTACCTCGGCTACGAGGCGACCGCGCTCCGGACGGCGGGCGAGGGGACGACGGTCGTCGCCGAGGCGGACGACGAGGAGATCGAAGTTCGGGGCGACGAGGTGCTCCTGGCCGTCGGACGCCGGCCCAACTCCGACGGGTGGAACGTCGCGGCCGGCGGTATCGAGACCGACGACCGCGGGTTCGTCGAGACGAACGAGTACCTCGAAACGTCGGCCGACGGCGTGTGGGCCATCGGCGACATCGCGGGAAACTACATGCTCAAACACTCCGGCGACAAGGAGGCCGAGTACGCCGTCGAGAACGCCGTCCGCGGGAACCGGACCGCGGTCGAATATCCCGGGATGGCCCACGCCGTCTTCGGATCGCCGGAGGTCGCGAGCCTCGGGCGGACCGAATCGGAACTCGACGACGAACGATCCTACGCGGTCGGAACGTACGAGTACGACGAAACGGCGCTGGGGTCGGCCCTCTCGCCCGACGTCGGGTACGCGAAAGCCATCGTCGGGGCCGACGGCGAGATCCTGGGCTTTCACATCGTCGGCCCGCACGCGTCGATACTCGTCCACGAGGTGAGCACCGCGGTCGCGGCGGGCGCCGACGCGACCCGGCTCGCCGAGACGATCCACGTCCACCCCGCGCTCTCGGAAGTGGTCCAGGGAGCGTTCCGCGGCGTCCGCGACGTCGCCCCGTCGGGCGTCTGAGGCGGGCGGTCGAGACGTTCGCGCCCGTCATCCCGGGCGGATTTCCGTATATCTATCCGTATATCTATCCGTATATCTCACCGGATATACCAACGTCGACTCCGACGACGATCCGATCCGAGCGGCGGTTCACTCCTCCTCGAACGGGACGAAGGTGCCGTTTATGTTCCACTCGTGGATGCAGTAGACGCTGCCGACCCGTTCGTCGCCGTCCTCGCGCGCGGCGATGCGCCAGCTTCCGTCCTCCCACACCTCGCGCCGCCCGCAGCGTTCGCAGGCGCGCTCCGTCGGCCGGCGAAGTCGCGTGTCGCTCATACGAGAACGGGGGGCCGCGAGGGATTTAACCCTGACTTCGGCGGCAGGCGTTCGCCCCGCCGCCGCCGCGCACCGGTAGAGCGAAGTCTTGCATGATCGTTCGAACGGTATGGTCAAACTGATCGAACTGCTGGTCCGCAAGGAGGGACTGTCCCACGACGAGTTCGTCGACTACTGGTTCGAGACCCACGGTCCGATCGCGAAGGAGCTTCCGGGGCTGCGACGGTACGTCACCTCGGTGCCGAAGGACCCCGAGCGCGCGGGCTACGACGGCGTCCTCGAACTCGTCTTCGAAGACACGGCGGCGCTCGCGGCGGCGTTCGACTCCGAGGCCGGCGAACGGACGATGGCCGACGCCGAGAACTTCATCGAGGTGGGGGCGGGCCCGCGGCTCGTCGTCGACGAGACGGTTCAGTTCGAGGTCTGAGACCCGTCCGGCTCGCCGGCCGAGCGTTCCGAACCTGCGGCGTCGTCCCCCGTCTACGGGTACGACTTCCGTTTCGACCCTTCGTGTTCCGGCCGGACGCGGTCGACGTATCCTCGCTCGCGGTCGAACAGCGACTCCAGCGGCGCGGCGAGCACGAACTCCTCCGCGGTCGTCTCGCCGAAGCGCGCGCTCCGCCGTTCGACCTCTTCGAACCCGCGCGCCTCGTAGAACTTCCGCCCGACCCGGTTGTCCGCGAGGACGACCGCCCGGAGCTCTTCGTGGCCCGCGTCCCAGAGGTTCGCGGCGACCGCGGCGAGCAGCCAGCTTCCGATGCCGCTGTACCAGAACACGCGTCGAGCGTAGATCCGGTGGAGGATCGCGCGACCCTCGCCGTCGACGCCGCCGTGGGCGAAGGCGACGATCTCGCTCGCGTCCGCGCCGACGTAGAACGGGTCCTCGCCGTCGATCTCCGCTCGAATCGTCTCCTCGTCGTACCACTCGTCGAGCGTCCGGTCGATCACCTCCGCGGGAAGGATCCCTTCGTACGCCTCGTGCCACGCCTCGCGCGCCACGTTCACGACCATCGGCGCGTCCCCTGCGGTTGCGCGTCGAACGTCCATGCCGCGACCGTTGTAACGACTCGGTATATGCTTTCTGTGACCGGTTTTTTAATGTAACCTCCGACGTACGTCCGCTATGGGCTTTCACACCTACGACGTGGGGCGCGCCGACGCGCTCGAGGACGAAGGGCGCTACCGGTTCTGTTCGCGCGAGGAGCTGCTCTCGCTCGTGCGTCCCCACGGCGACGCGGTCGTCGCGGACCTCGGTTCCGGGACCGGCTTCTACACCGACGACGTCGCCCCCGCCGTCGAGACGCTGTACGCGGTCGACGTGCAGGAGGAGATGCACGACCTGTACCGCGCGAAAGGCGTCCCCGAGTCGGTCGAGTTCGTCACGGCGGACGTCGCGGACCTCCCCTTCGACGACGGCGCGCTCGACGCCGCCTTCTCGACGATGACCTACCACGAGTTCGCGGGCCCGGAGAGCCTCGCCGAGCTTCGACGGACGATCCGCCCCGGCGGGCGACTCGTCACCGTCGACTGGTCGGCCGACGGCGAGGGCGAGGCGGGTCCGCCGGTCGACGAGCGGTACGACCTCGCCGACGCGGTCGCCGCGCTCTCCGAGGCGGGGTTCGCGATCGAGTCGGCGGAGACCAGGACGGAGACGTTCGTCTGCGTCGCCCGCCGGTGAGGCGGAGCGTCGTATCACTCCCACGGCCGACGCTCAGCGGGTAGACGGCCGGTTCCTGTGAGAAACGCGTCGGTACCGCTTCGACGGGGGCCGACCCCCGTCGGCTACGCCTCCGCGAACCGTTCGGACGAAACGTACTGGTTCTCCCATTTGCGTCGTTCCTCGAGTTGTTCGCGCCCGTACTCCGAGAGGCTGTAGGAGTTCGTCCGCCGGTCGATCGTCCCCTTCTCGACGTACCCTCGCTGGACGAGCACGTCCAGATTCGGGTACAGCCGTCCGTGGTTGATCTCCTCGTCGAACCGCGTTTCGAGCTCTTCCTTCACGTCCTGCCCCGACGGTTCGTCGAAGCCGGCGATCACGTACACGAGGTCGCGCTGGAACCCTGTCAAGTCGAACATGCCTGTCGGTGGGATAGATCGCCCCCTCGCATAGTTATCTGCATGTTACATAGTGTTAATAATATCCGTAGGGACGAAACCGACGCCCCTCGGCGCTCGCGGGCTTCGTTTCGGTCTGTTCCTCCCATCGCGGCTCGGCCTCGTCCGAGGGCGGGTTCACCTCCGGCGGCGGACGTCGCGACGAACTGTGTGCGAGTCGCATCTCGGCGACCCTTTCGGCGGGTAAGCCGATCATACACCCGGACCGGCGGGTCGGCGATCTCGCCGGCGGGCCGTCGTTCGACGAGTCAGCTGGTCGGTATCGCGCGACGGGACGCGCTCGTAACGCGCCCCTACCGCGCGTTCCTTCGCGGTAACCGGTCGCTAGCGGCGCGGCGACTTCGCGCCCGTTCGGCCGTCGCGAACGGATCGCGGTGCCCCACCGCCTTCAATACTCGATGTCCGCGGCGTAGCGGTCGACGAGGACGACCGCGACCGCGCCGACCACGCCGGCCGCGGCGAACGCGAGGACGACCTCCGTCGTCCACGCGGCCTCTTTGCTCACCTCGACGATCGGCGCGCGGAGCGCCCCGACGATGAGGCTCACGAGGAACACGAGCGTCGCCTCGCGGTAGTGCTCCAGCGCCCACCGGACGACGTGCGAGATCGTGAAGAGGCCGATCACGGCCCCCGTGACGAACGTCACGACCACGATTCCCGGTTCGACCACCCTGCCCACGTCGCCGCCGGTGAGGACGGCGAGCACGCTGTCGATGAACACGGACAGCGTGGTCACCATGCGCTCGTACTGCCCGAGGAGGATCAAGAGGAGCGACCCCGAGATCCCCGGCAGGATCATCGCGCTCACCGCGATCGCCCCGGCGACGAGGACGACGAGGTAGCTCCCCCCGAGGTTTCCGGCCGCCTCCCCGGAGATGAGAAAGGCGAGGACGAATCCCGCGATCGCGGCCGCGACCCTGCCGGGCGTGTCGAGCCTGACCTCGCCGTAGAGGACGAGCGCCGACGCGGCGATGAGCCCGAAGAAGAACCCGAACGTCTCCACGGTGTAGTGTTCGAGCGTGAATTCGAGCGCGCGCGTGATGGTCGCGACGGCGGTGAAGATGCCCGTCCCAAGCACCAGGAGGAACAGGCCGTCCATCTCGAAGAACGCGTCCCGGGCGTCCGGGCGTTCGCTCGGCTTCACCCCCTTTACTACCCGCAGAACGCGCTCCGGGCCGATCGCCGTCACCGCGCCGATGAGCCGCTCGTAGATCCCCGTGATGAGGGCGATGGTGCCGCCCGAGACGCCGGGGACCGCGTCCGCGGCACCCATGCAAAAGCCCTTGAGGTACACGACGATCCACGTGCGGACCCCGTCGGCTCGCAACCCCGTTCGAACGTCACCCGCCATCGGCGGTCTCCCGTCGCCGCGGGTTGCGCGCCGTCAGCGCATCCGTCGGTGCGTCCGCCGTCGATGCCGCGCCGCGCCGCGGTCCGCCGAACCGTCGGCTACGGTCGCCTCTGCCGCCTGCGCCGTCGGTGACGGGAGGCTCGTCGTCGGCGTCTCCGCCCTCAGTACCTGACCGCGCTCGCGACGAGCGCGGGGCGCGGTTCGGCGAGGGACGCCGCCCCGACGTCGTTCGTCTGCTCGCTACCATCGCTACCGTTCCCGCTTTCTGTGTCGTTGTCATCGGTGTCGCTGTCGGCCGCGCTCTCGTTGCCGTCGGTTTCGTTTTCGGACGACGAGTCGTTACCGTTCTGGCCGTCGTCCTCGCCGGGGACCGGCTCCTCGCCGTCGGCCGGTTCCCCGTTCAGTTCGTCGGCGGGCGTCCGTTCGAGTTCCACTCGCGCGGGACTCCCGTCCTCGCCGACGACCTTCCCCTCGGACACGTCGACGGTGCCGTTGTAGACGACGCGCTCGCCGTCCGCGGTGGTCGGCTCGGAGACGACCTGGTACGGCCCGGTCGCGCGGACGCTCACGTTCGAGTACCCGTTCTCGGGGCCGAACTCGCCGTAACCGGTCGTCGAGTACGGCAGCGTCATCGTGAAGTCGCCGTTCTCGTCAGTCTCGGCGTACTGGGCGTACTCGAAGGTGCTCCCGTCGGGCATCCGCATCTGCGCGGTCGCCCTGACCTCCGAGTTCGGCTCCGCGCCGGTGCCCTCGAGCGTCGCGCCCGGGACGCGCTCGAACGTCTTCACCCACGAGGGGCTGGTCTTCGTGAGGAGTTCCGGCGGGATGCCGGTCGCCTGCGCGGTCGCGAGCGCGACCTGCTGGTACCCGCTGTCGTCGTACGCCGAGGCGTCGCTCGCGTCGACGAGCCGGTAGTGCTCCATCGCGGGCACGCGCTCCTCGGGGTACGGGCCGACGCCGCCGATCTGCGCGTCGCCGTCCGATTCGACGTACTCGCGCGCGGCGGACATGTTGTCGAACGTCTTGACGGTCTCGCCCTCCTGCGGCGTCACCTTGATCGTCGTCTCGCCCCCGCCCCGCGTCGGGACCGTCCGCTCGTCCCAGTCGATCACGAACGGCGCGGGGTCCATCGCGCTGCCGTGGTACTGGTACAGGCGGACCATCGTGCTGTCGTAGTAGCGCTGGTCGTTCGCGAGGAGGATCGGCGAGTAGCCCCGGTTCGACTCGTCGTAAACGTAGTCGAAGAAGTCCCCCGAGGAGAGCTGTTCGTCATCGTAGAACACGACCGGGGCGGTGAACTTCTGATCGGGAGACACCATCTGCCAGTCGACCATCACGTACCGCGTCTGGTTCCCCTCGGTGCTCTGCGATTCGAGCACGCGTTCGCTCCGCTCCTCGCTCGGCGCGAGCAGGAAGTTCGCGGCCTCGGTCGCGCCCTGCTGGAACGGGTTCGCGTTCGGGATGCGCTCGCCCTGGACGGTGATCCAGTGGCCGTAGTCCCACCAGGACATCACGCCGTATGCGCCATCCGGGTAGTCGAAGTCGTCCGTCCGCTCGTAGCGGTCGTAGTACCCCATCTCGTTGTCCGCGCCGCCGTAGGTGCCCTCCGCGGGCGTCTCGTTCGCCAGCCAGGCGAGACTGTCGTCCCAGTTCGCGATGTCGCCCGGCGCGTGCCCCGCCGCGACGTTCAGCGCGGTCGCGCTCCTGTCGTACTGCGGCGTCCCGGTGTTCCGAACGTCGACGGGGACGACGAGCGCCGGCGCGAGGATGAGCAGGACGACGGCGGCCACGACGAGTACCTGGTACCCCTCGATGTTCTCCACGGCCGCCGTCGCCGACCGTCGGAGATCCAGGATGCGGAGCACTTCGCCGAGCAGGAAGGCGTTCATCACGGCCACCACGGGCGCGAGGTAGTAGTTGAAGCGCACCTGCGTGAACGCCGCGGCGGTGATGAACGCGGCCCACGAGAGCACGAACAGGTGCTCCGCGCGGTACCTGCTCAGGAGCGTCGCGCCGAGGATGAGCGCGCTGATGACGAACATCCCGACGAGCTGTCCGGTGACCGGGAAGCCCCCGAGCGCCGCGTCGAGCGGATCGGCGACCGCCCGGAGCGCACCCGGCGCGAGGAAGACGAGCGCGACGACGGCGATGCCCGCGCCGACGTAGCCCAGCCGCTCGCTGCCGCCGTCGCGGACGAGCGGTTTGGCCACGAGCCACGTCACCGCCGCCACCCCCGAGAAGATGGTCAGCCCGTACTCGCTCACGAGCATGCCCGTGGCGTCGAGTCCCCGCTGTTGGAGGCTGCCCGGGTCGAGGAACGGCTGCGCCTCGGCGATCGTCCGCGTCTGCGCGCCGGCGTTGAAGCCGAGCGTCCCGAGGAAGTTCCGCTGGAGCAGGCCGGCAACCTCCGGGAGCGCGACGGCGATCGCGGCGAGCGACGCGGCGATGAGCCCGAAGACGGCGACGGGGTACAGCGACGTGGAGAGGTCGCGCGCCTCCCACTCGCGGGCGAGCCACGCCATGAAGACGCAGCCGCCGGCGACGGCGAACGCGAATGCCGGCTGGAGGAGGGAAAACTGGGTCGCGGAGAACCCGAACGTCTGCAGCGGCACCAGCATCAGCGCGCCGGCGACGCCCATGGAGACCGCGCCCGCGAAGGCGATGGGTTCGGGGCTGTCGCCGTGGACCGTGTCGCTCGCCATCTTGACGACGAGGAACGCGCCGGTCAGACCGACGAGGAGCACGCCGGGCGGCCACACCCACATGTACGCCCCCGTCGCGACGCCCGCGAGCGCGGCCCACCGGAGCGGGTTCCGCAACCCGTCGAGGTCCTCGTCGACGACGAGCTCCCAGACGGGCTTTTCGCGCTCCGCGACGGCGAAGGCGACGAGCAGCGCGAACACGGCGATCGTCTGGAAGAACGGCTCGACGCCGTTGTGGTCGGCCGCGCCGACGAGCGACCGCGCGAGGAACGTCCCCGGCAGGAGCATCAGGATCGTCGCGCCGAAGACGCCCGCGAGCCGTCCGCCGAGTCGCTTGCCGACCAGGTACACCGGAATCGCCGCCAGCGCCCCGCCGACGGCCGGCGCGACGAGAAGCACCTGCGCGACGAGCGTCTCGCTCGGGTTGCCGAGGCCGAGCACGAGCGCGACGGTCGCGACGATCTGGTCGTACAGCGTGCCGAACTGGCCGGTGCTCGTCCCGTAGGGGAAGTACGTCCACGGGTCGAACGGCATCGTCCCCGGCCAGTTTCTGACCGTGTAGTTCACCTCGCGGAGGTGATACCACGCGTCGTTTCCGGAGAACAGCACCCTCCCGTCCCGCACGAACCGCCCGTAGGGGAGCAGGCGGATCCACAGCATGACCGCCATGATCGCCGCGAGGGCGGGGACGTGATACCAGCGTTCCAAGAGCGCGAGGGCCGAGGACCCGTACCCCTCATCGCTCTCGCTGCGCAGACTCATTTGCCGGAAAATCTGGCAAAACGCGCATAAGCCTTGTCATCTCCTCACGGGTTTTCGCCGACCGGGTTCCGACGGCTACGCGAACGCACATATCGGAAATCAATCAGAAACAGAACCGCTCTCGGCCCCGCTCGGAGAGCGCCTCCCGGTCGACGGTCGCGCCGAGTTCGGCTTCGTGTTCCGAGAGCGGTTTTCGATCCCTCGCGATCAACCGCTCCAGCGTCCCCCGACGGCGGACGCCGTCCGGCGTGTCGAACCGCGGCCGGTCGCGCGCGACGTAGTACGCCGCCGGATACGTCAGCAGATCGTACAGCGACTTGGCGGCCCGGCCGACCGGTCCGCGGCGCTCTTCGAGGATGTGGTACCGGGGGTGGCGCGCGCTCCACCGGAGACAGGAGCGAAAGTCGATCCCGACCTGCGCGTCGGCGACCTTGTCGCTGAAGTCGCGTTCGAGCCGGTCGCGGAGGGACTTCTCGTAGCCGATCCGCTCGCGGACCGGCTCGTGTTCGAGCCAGCGGATCTTGCCCGCGGCGAACAGCCGCCGCCAGAGGTCGCGGTCCTCCGCGCTCGCGAGGTTCCGGTACGGGTGTTCGAGGTAGAGGTCCCGCGGGGCCGCGTTGATGCCGGTCCCGCTGAGGAGGAACGGTCGATCGGCACCCGCTTCGAGGTCGCGGTAGATCTTCACGAAGTCCCGCACGACCGGGTCGTACCGATCGTCCACGTCCAGTTGCGTGAGGACGTACTCCCCGCGGCACTCCTCGATCGAGCGCTGGCGATCCGCGCCGAGGTGCCGGTCGGGATCCGGATCGAGCGCGACGACCCGGAGGGAGTCGTAGGCGTCCGAGAGCGCGCGCAGGCGCGCGACGGTGCCGTCCGTGGAGCCGCCGTCGACGACGACCACCTCGAAGTCGTCGTCGAGCTGATCGAGGACGCTCCTGAGGGACCGCTCGACCGTCTCGGCCATCTCGTAACTGCAAACGGCGACGCTGTACCGCGGCATCGTCCGGAGTGTGTCGGTACGACCGCATAAACGGGACGGATCGGCGGGCGAGCGCTCGGACGGTCGGTTCCGGGCGACTTTCGGGCGACCGGCTCTCGGGCGACCGACGTTCGGGCGGCGCGCCGGTGCGCCCCTCACTCTGCGTACCCCAGGTCGCGCAACCGCCGCCGAGTCGCCTCGTCGACCCCCTCTACGCCCGCCCCCGACGCCCGAACCCTCGCGTCGGCGAAATCGTCGAACGCGTCCGCGACGCGCCCGCCGTCCTCTCGCGCGCGAACGTACGAGGTCCGCGCGTCGACCGACCGGACCGTCGCCGCCGCCGTCGGCTCCCCCTCCCGCTCCCACGTCGCGTACTTCAGCGCGGAGCCGCGATCGCCGCCGCCCGCGTTCCCCTTCGCATCCGATCCCGCGCCGGACCCCGATCCCGACTCCGCCTCGTAGACCGCCCGGAGTTCGCCCCGGAACTGCCGACGGTCGTCGGGATCGCAGTACCGCCGGGCGAGCGCCGCGTTCGGCGCCGTCAGCCCGTGCGCGGACGCGACGATCGGTCCCGCCGCGAACCCGCCGGTCTCCGAGCGCCCGTCGAGCGCCGCGCGGACGACGGCCGGGAACCGCGTCAGCGACGCCGGCTCCCGGACGCGCTCGCCCTCGGTCTGCCCCGGCAGCTTCACCACCAGCGGGACGTGCAACAGCGCCTCGTGGATCCCGTCGACGTGCCCGGCGATCCGGATTCCTTTCAGTCGGCTCACCTCGCCGAACCCCTCGCCGTGGTCGCTCGTGATCACGAGGAGCGTGTCGTCCAGGTCGCCCCGCCGCTTCAGCGCGCCGACGAGTCGCCGAAGCTGGGCGTCCATCCCCCGGATCGCCCCGTCGTACAGCGCCTCTAACGCGCGGCACTGCCACCACGGCGCGAGGCCGCCGTGGAACGACCAGACGTGCTTTTCGAGGCCGTTCTGGAGCTTTCGCAGGCGCTTTCCGCCCCAGCGGTCGTGCTCCTCCGCCGGTTCGTACGGCGCGTGGGCGTCCATGAGGTTGACGCAGGCGGCCCACGGCCCCCGCCGCTCCGCGTGCCAGTCGAGAAAGCGGTCCACGTAGGCGCTCGCCGGCGCCGACGCGGTCAGCGACCCGGGGACGAGTCGGGGGTGGTCCCACGCGAGCTTCGTCGCGACGCCGTTCGCGACCGACCTCGCCGGGCGGCCGTCTTCGAGACACCGACGCAGGAACGCGAGGTACCGCCCCTGCCCCTCGGCGGCCGTGAACTCCGTCGGGTTCGCCGCCTCCGGAAAGGGCACGTTCAGCGGGCCGCAGACGGCGTCGAAGCCGGCGTCGAGGCCGACGTCCATCGTCGCGAGCCACGGGTTCTCCGAGAACGCCGCCGTCGCGTACCCCTCCTCGCGAAGCGACTCGAAGATCGCGTGCCCCGGTTCGAGCCGGTGGCTCGGCTCCGTGATCCGGTGCTCTGCGACGTGCAGTCCGGTGAAGATGCTCGCGTGGCTCGGCAGGCTCCACGACCCGGGCGCGCGCGCCTGCTCGTACAGCGTCGCCCGCGAGGCGAACGCGGAGAGGAAGGGCGTCGTCTCGTTCGCGTGGCCGTACGCGCTCGCGTTCGCCGCGCGAACGCTGTCGAGGACGACGAGCAGGACGTTCGGCGTCGGCGGCCCTCGCGCCGCGGCTGCGGTCGCGGGGCCGTCCGCGCTCGCCTCACGCGCACGTCCACCCCGGCGCATCTCAGACGTACCCCAGGTCGGCGAGGCGTTCTTCGAGGTCGGATCGCTCGGACTCGCTGCCGGATCGAACGTCGCCGGCGCGGACCGTCCGCCGCGGCCCGGCGTCGACGACGGCCCACGGCACCTCGACCAGTTCGCGGCTCCGCACGCCCTTCGGGTGACCGTAGACGTGGATCGGGAGCGGAAACGTCCGCTCGCCGAGCATGTTCCCGTGGTCGCTCGTCACGACGACCCTGCCGTCGATCTCCGAGAGCAGATCCGAAACCGCGTCGAGCGCGAGCGTCAGGTTGTCGCCGTAGGCCAGCCAGAGGTCGTCCCGGTCGACCGCGCCCATCCAGAGGGCGTCCCACGGGGTGTAGGGACGGCCGTGGGTCTCCGTCGGCTCGCCGTGGCCCTCGCCTTCGATCCGCCAGCCCGAAAAGCGGAGGTCGCGCTCGCCGACGAACGGGTGGTGCGGCTGCATGAAGTGGACGACGACGCGCTTGTCGGGGTGTTCCTCGTGCGCGCGGCGCGCCGCCTCGACGACCGCCTCCGGGGGGACCGTGCGGAGGTCGCCGTCGAACGCGTCGATCCACGGCTCGTACAGCCGGTGGAAGGCGTCGCCCGCCTCCCGGGAGACGTAGGGGTTCGCGGTGACGTAGACGACGTCGCCGAACGTGCCGCCGGCGAAGTTCCGCCGCACCCACTCGCGGGTCGTGCTGCCGAGGCTCTCGACCGTCCGGTACTCGTCGTAGGCGCGGAGATCCGCGCGCTCCGCGAAGAGGTCCGCCCGGCAGGCGTCGAGGACGACGAGCGTGTCCCAGTCCTCGTCGACGACGCGGACGGCGTCGCCGCGACCGGGGTACAGGTTGGCGTGGATCGGCCCGACGAGGAACTCGCAGGCGCGCTCGCGCCACCAGAACGGATCGTCGTAGCTCCCCCGGAGGCCGTTCCAGACGTGCGAAACCGCGCCCCTCAGACCCATCGGCGACCTCCCATTACCTGTGTCGCGTGCGCCGGGACGCTAAAAGTCTTCCACATGTCGCCTCCGGGAGCGTTCGGACGAGAGACGTTCGTCGGATTCGGCATCGTCGCCGACGCCTCCGAAAGCCTCCGACGTGGCCGATGACGCGTCCGAAAGCCCCCGCCGCGGTCGACGACGCGACGGGAGGGCGGCGTCACCGCCAACCCAACAGCCGAACCCGATAGTGCCAGTACGCGACCGCGCAGAAGACGAGTCCGAAGGCGACGACGAACGCGCTCGCGGTGACGGCGAAGCCGGCGGGGCCGGTCGACAGCCCGTCGAGGCCGGCGACCCCGACGACCGCGTCGAAAAGGCGCGCCAGCGCGACCGCGAGGTACCACCACGCGCCGGCCAGCACGGCCGCGCGGACGACGACGAACGCCACCCTCCCGGCCGATCGTTCGGTTTCGACGGACATACCGGGGCATGGCGATAGATGTTAGTATATTTTACCATTCTCTACGGTAATAACTGAGAAAGAACACGTCGGCGAGACGCTCGACCCGGCCGACGCCGACGTGCCAAGCGATTTATACCGCGCACCCGCAACCCTCCACCGATGCGAAACGTCGTTCTCATCTGTCTCGACACGGTCCGCAAGGACTTCTTCGACGAGTACGCGCCGCGGATCCGGTCGCGCGCCGCCGTTTCCTTCGAGGACTGTCGGGCCGCGAGTTCGTGGTCGATCCCCAGCCACGCGAGCGTGATGACGGGGGCACTCCCCTCCGAACACGGCGTCCACGACCACAACCGCGACTTCTCCGGGATCGCCCGCGAGGACACGTTCCTCGCGGATCTCCCGGACCACCGCGCCGTCGGCGTCAGCGCCAACGTCTACGCCTCCTCGGCGTTCGGCTTCGACGGACTCTTCGACGACTTCCGCGACGTCTCCCCCGACCGGCGGTTCCCCGACGGCATCCACGTCGGCCGATTCGGGTACGAACACCGGGACGAGGGCGCGAAAAAGTTCCTCGCGTTCGCGAAGGCGTGCCTCGACCACGACCACCCCGCGAAGAGCCTCGCCAACGGCGCGGCGGTCCAGCTCGACGAGGCGCTGGCGCGGCTTCCCGTCCCGAAGCTCCTCGACGACGGCGCGAACGTCATCGCCCGCGAGGGGGCGAAGGCCGCCCGCGAGACGACGGAGCCCTTTTTCCTCTTCGCCAACGTCATGGACGCGCACGCGCCGCTGCGGCACGTCCTCGGGTACGACCGGTCGCTCCACGACGCGTCGAACGCGTGGAGTTCGGCCGACTTCGACAAGTGGGAGCTGAACCTCGTCGGGAAGGCGGGGTTCGACCGCAACGCAGCCGACGTGCGGACCCACAGGAAGCTGTACGGCGCGGCGATCGACTACCTCGATCGGAGGATCGTCCGCTTCATCGACCGGGTGCGGGAGGCGACCGACGGCGAGACGACGTTCGTGATCACCGCCGATCACGGCGAGAACCTCGGATACGCCGCCGAGGACTACCTCTTCGGCCACGACAGCAGCCTCTCGGAGGCGCTGTTGCACGTCCCGCTGTACGTCGTCGACCCGCCGGCGGGGTACGACGGCAGGGAGCGCGGCTACCTCTCGCACCTCCGGCTCGGCGACCTGCTCGTCGGCCTCGCGGCGGGCGAGACGCCGGACGTGACCGAGCGACGGATCCCGGCGGAACTCGTCGGCAGCAGCATCGCGGACCCGCCGGAGGACCCCGAGTACTGGAACCGGATGCTCCGCTGCGTGTACGAGGGCTCGAAAAAGGTGGAGTGGGACTCGCTCGGCGGGAGCGCGCGCTACGAACTCGACCCCGATCGTCCGTGCTGGCAGCGGAGAGTCGAGGGGGGAGTCGCTTACGACGACCTCGAAACCGAGTTCTTCGACGAGGAAATCGCCGCGTACAAGCGCCGCGCGTCGGCGGCGGGCGACCCTCACGGGGCCGACGTGGACGACGCGACGCGCGGGCGGCTGGCGGATCTGGGGTACCTGTGAGACCGGTCGGGTACCCGTGACGCCGCGGTCCGCCCGCCACCGAGCGCCGTCGGACCGCTAGGAACCCGCAAGTGACATATCCGTCCGCTCGGTACCCCGGGCCGATGGAACTCCTCGTCGCCGGGCTCGACGGGCTCTCGTACAACATGTTGGATCGGTTCGACGTCGACGCCCCGTTCCTCCGTCGGACCCGCGGAGAGGGCGTCTCGGGCGACCTGATGAGCGTCGACACCCCGACGACGATCCCGGCGTGGACCTCCTTCGCGACCGGAAAGGACCCCGGCAGCCACGGCATCTCGAACATGCTCCGGCAGGACGCGAGCTACGAGGTCGGGCCGAGCCGCCCGAACGCGACCGACGCGGCGGTCTACGACTTCCTCGACGACTCGGTCTTCGTCAACCTCCCCGCGTCGGTCGGCCGCGTCCCCGCCGCCGAGAACGCCCACCTCGTCTCCGCGATGCTCGCGCGGGACGAGGCCGACGCGGTCCCGGACGAACTCAAGGCGCTCGACGCCTACGACGACTACGTCCTCGACCACGACGCGAGCCTGAAGGTCAGACCCTCGGCGTACCTCGATCACGTTCTCGGCATCTCGACCGCCCGCCACCGGTTCGCCCGCGAGGCGTTCGAGACGTTCAAGCCGCGCGTCGGCTTCGTCCTCTTTTCGACGCCCGACTGGGCCGGCCACATCCTCTCGAACCTCTCCTCCGACGCGGCGCGCCGGGACTTCTACGCGCGGCTCGTCGAACTCGTCGACGAACTGGCGGCCGACCTCGCCGGACTGGCGGACAACGTCGTCCTGTTGAGCGACCACGGCTTCGAACACAAACACACGAACGTCCACCTCGCGGAGTGGCTCGGAGACGAGGGCTACTTCGCGGAGGAGGAGACGACGACGGGCGCGACGGACGTGGCGGTCGCCGCGGCGAGGGCGGCGGCGAAGCGCTCGGACCGCCTCTACGCGCTCATCCGCCGCGTCCACAACCACATCATGGGGACGGCGGTCGGCGCGTCGCTCGAATCCGCCGCCAGCCCGCAGATCGACTTCCCGAACTCCCGGGCGTGGCAGCTCAGGTACGGCTGCGTCTACGTCAACGACGATCGGTTCGACCACCCGACGGTCGACGACGCCGACGCCCTCCGACGGGAGATCAGGGAGGGCCTCCGGGAGCTCACCGACGACGAGGGGCGGCGGATCTTCCGCGACGTGCTCCTCCCGGGGGAGGCGTACGAGAACCCGGGTCCCGACGCGCCGGACGTGATCGCCCGCCCCGCCCCCGGCTTCTTCCCGACGACGCTCTGGTCGCCGACCGGCGGCGTCACCAGCCCGACGGACAACTACGAACACCGGTACCGGGGGATCTTCGCCGCGAACGGCCCGCTGTTCGCCGGCGGCGAGGCGATCGAGGGGCTGTCGATCGTCGACGCGCTCCCGACGATCCTCGCGGCGCTCGGCGAACCCCTCTCGCCCGAGTTCGACGGCGAGGCCCGGCTCGACGCGCTCGCGGAACCCGCGGAGCCGAGCGTCCTGTCGGCGGACGAGGTCCCCCGTCCCCGGACGCGCCCGGGCGACCTCGACGGCACAGACCGCGACGGGGCGGTCGAGGATCGGTTGGCGGACCTCGGGTACATCGAGTGACGAACATGAAGGACGCCCCGTCGCTGTCGGTCGGTCGGGAGGCGCTCTTGGCCGCCGGCTCGAAGTTTCTCATGGCGGCGATCGGCTTCGGCGGGGTCGTGATCTTCGCGAACGTTCTCGGCGACGTGGGGCTCGGCGAGTATCGGACCGTCATCGCGGCCGCGTTCGTCCTCACGCAGGTGCCGGCCGGCGTCGCGACGGCGGTGAAAAAGCGGGTGAGCGAGGTGTCCGTCGCGCCGCCGGAGTTCCTCGGCCTCGGCCTCGTCGTCCACGCCGCGTTCACCGCGCTCGTGCTCGTCGCGTTCGTCGCCTTCGAGCCGTTCGCCGTCGACTACTTCGACACGGCCGAACTGGCCTACGGCGTCGTCCTCGTCACCGCGACGCTCGGCTTTTTCACCGTCACGAACCGTCTCTACTCCGGGATCGGCTACCCGGCGCTCTCCTCGTGGGTCGACGCCGTCCGGAGCGTGCTTACGTTCCTGTTGCAGCTTCTCTTCCTGTGGCTCGGGCTGGAGGCGTTCGGCCTCGTCGCCGGCCTCGCGATCGCGACGCTCGTCACGGCCGCCTTCTCGTGGCTCGCCGCGCGCGTCAGGCCGGCGGTTCCGACCGTCGAGACGACGACCCGCGTCTACGAGTTCGCCCGGTGGAGCGTCCCGAACGCCCTGCTCACGAACCTCTATCTGAGCGCCGATCCGCTCATCGTCAAGTCGCTCGCCGGCGCGGGCGCGGTCGGGGTGTACACGGTCGCGTACAACCTCGTCATCCCGGCCGCGATGTTCGCCGCGAGCATCCAGGACGCGCTGGCGGTCAAATCCAGCGGCGTCGACTCCGTCGGCGGCGCGGTGCGCGAGGATCTGAAGAACGCCGTGTCGTACACGGGCCTCCTCGCCATCCCGATCTTCTTCGGCGCGCTCGCGATCCCGAACGCGCTCATGACGACCGTCTTCGGCGCGTCGTTCGCCGACGCCCCCGGGCTCGCGCTCGTCGGCCTCGCGCTCTATCAGGTGTGTAACGTCTACCGGCTCCCCTTCGAGGCGGTCCTCGAAGGCACCAATCGCCCGGGGATCATCTTCCGGGTGAACGCCGCCGTCCTCGTCCTCTACCTCCCGCTCGCGTTCGGCCTCGGCGCGCCGTACGGCCTGCTCGGCGTCATCGCGGCGACGATCGTCGCGGAGGCCGCCCGCGTCGTCGCCTACCAGTACGTCGCGCACGCGGCGTACGGCGGCGTCGTCGTCACGAAACCCGTCGCCGAGCAGGTCGCGGCCGGACTGGTCATGTTCTGCGCGGTCTGGTCGCTCGCGACGTTCGCGGTGCCCATCGCGGGCTGGGTCGAACTCGTCGCCGTCGTCGGCGTCGGCGCGGTCGCGTACTTTCTCGCGCTGTCCGCCGTCAGCAGGCACTTCCGGCAGACGGTCCGCCGCACGGTGCCGCAGCTGACGCTCGCCGAGGGCTGACGGGAGCCGAGCCGCATCACGCGACGCGCCGGTAGAGGGCTTCGAGCGCGTCGACCGCCTCGTCCCACGTCGGCAGCGGTTCGCTCGGCGCGCGACGGCCGACCGCCTCCGCCACGCCCGCGGCGACGGCATCGGCCGGCCGGGCGTTCCCGTCTCCGCCTCCGCCTCCGCCGGCATCGATGGCGGACGCGTCTCCGTCGCCGTCGAACTCGACGCCGACGCAGTCGTCCCTCGCCGCCCAGTCGCCGAGCGCGCCCGCCTGACGCACGACGCAGGGCGTCCCGGCGGCGAGGGCCTCCGCGACGGTCATCCCGTAGGCCTCGAACGCCGACAGCGCGACGAACGCCTCCGCCCCGGCGTAGAGACCCGGAAGCTCGTCGTCTGGGACGTACCCGAGAAAGCGGACGCGGTCCTCGACGCCGACCTCGCGGGCGACGCGCCGAAGGTCCGACTCGGCGGGCCCCGTTCCGGCGACGAGGAGCGCGTGCTCCAGCCTCGGGAGCGCCCGGATCGCGTGCTGGACGCCCTTGTACGCCTCCAGCCGTCCGACGCAGAGGAGGTAGGGACGGTCGCGGGCCGCGTGCGTCGCGGGCGGTGCGGGCGTCGCCTCCGCGAACCGCTCGACGTCGAGGCCGTTCGGGATCACCTCGGCGGCGACGCCGAAGTCGCGGGCGAGCGCGCGCCGCTCCCGGTCGCCGACCGCGACGACGGCGTCGGCTCCGCGGAGCGCCCGCCCGCCGATCGGCCGGTACGCGCGGAGGAGCCGGTTCCTGAACCGCGACGCGCTCGCGCCGTGGTAGTGCGGCGTCGCGACGAAGGTCGCGCTCGAACCGCCGCGAACCCGCGCGCTCGATCCGAGCGCGGCGAGCAGAAGCGGGAGGGAGTGGTAGTTGTGCGCGTGGACGACGTCCGCGTCCGCCCGCCGGACCGCGGGGAGGACGCCGGGCGCGACGTGGAACGCCCCGCCGGGGGTGACGCTCCGGTGGCGGACGACGCGCGCGCCGTTCCGGCGCTCGCGTCGGGCGGGGGTTCGCGTTCCTCCCCGCGCGACCGTCGCGTCCGCCGTTCGAACGGTCACCTCGTGGCCGCGCGCGACGAGTCGCTCCGCGACCGCCGAGACGTGTCGCTCGACCCCGCCGGTGTACGGCGGATACCGGGACGTGACGAGCAGGATCCTCACTCGAACGCCTCCCGCGACTCGCGGTCGATCTCCCACGTCCCGTCGCCGCCGCCGCGGAGGAGCCGGATCGCGGCGAAGAGGAGCGACGCCTGCGCGTCGAACACCGCGTAGAGGGGCTGGGCGGGGCCGAGTCGTTCGCGTCCGCCGAGCCACCCGAACGCGAGCGTCCCGGCGGGGATCGCGAGGCCGAACGGGCCGGCCGCGGCGACGGCGGCGAGCGTGGCCGTCGCCAGCGCGAGGGCGACGAGCCACGGCGAGACGACCATGAACCACCAGTTGAACGGCAGGACGACGCGGCCGTAGCGGCCGTATCGCCCCAGCATGTCGCGGTTGCGGACGAGCAACGCGAGAAGCCCCGTCGCGCGGCGGTCCTTCCGTCGTCTGCGCTTGCGGAAGTCGGAGACGCCCGACTCGGCGAAGCGCACCGCGGGATCCATCACGACGCGCTTGCCCCGCCGACGGATCCGCACGGCGACTTCGGTGTCGTCGGCGAGGGAGTCCGGGTCGATCTCGACGACGTCCTCGCGGCGGAACGCGAAGCACGGGCCGTGGAAGATGAACGTCGAGTCGAGGTGCGATTCGAGCGCCTGTAGCTTCGAGAGCGCGTCCCGGTAGTCGGCCTCGACGGCGCTGTCGCCGAGCACTTCGGCCTGCCGTCCGGTGACGGCCCCGATCCGGTCGTCGGCGAGGTTGGCGACGGCCTCCCGGAGCGCGTCGGGCGCGAGCGCGGAGTCGGCGTCGGTCCGGAAGATCACCTCGCCCTCGGCGGCCCGGAAGGCGTCGTTGAGCGCGGGCGCGACGCCGCGGCGACGATCGTCGCGCAGCACCGTCAGCCGGGGGTACTCCCGGTCCTCGAAGTAGGACTCGACGATCTCGGCGGTGCCGTCGTCGCTCGCGTCGGCGAGGACGAGTTCGATCCGCTCCGTCGGGTAGTCGAGCGCGAGGAGGTCGTCCAGCTTCCGCTCGACGATGGCCGCCTCGTTGTACGTCGGCAGGACGACGCTCACCGTCGGTTCGACGGGGCGCTTTTCGGCGGGCGATCCGGCGGGTCCGATAGCCGCGTACAGCGCCGCGCACGCGAGGTACGGGACCGACGCCGCGACTCCGAGCGCGAGCGCGATCCCGGCGCGGACGTTCATGGGTGCGGCTACGCGCGAGCCCGGATAAAAGGCGCGGGACGACCGTCCCCCGGCGGACGCGTTTTTTCGGACGCGAGGCGAACATCTCGCGGATCGGAGAGGAAGCGTTTTTACTCCAGCCGCGCAGAGGTGCGCCCGATGGACCGCGCCGACGTCTGTGTGCTCCTCCCGACGTACGACGAAGCCGAAACCATCGGCGAGGTGATCGACGGCTACCGGCGCGAAGGGTTCACCGACATCCTCGTGATCGACGGCGAGTCCACGGACGGGACGCGGTCGATCGCCGCCGAACGCGGCGCGCGCGTCGTCATCCAGTCCGGATCGGGGAAGGGACAGGCGGTCCGCGAGGCGATGGAGCACGTCGACGCCGAGTACGTGCTGATGGCCGACGGCGACGGGACGTACCTCCCGTCGGAGGCCGACGCGATGCTCGCGCCGCTCGAAGAGGGGTACGAGCACGTGATCGGCGACCGGTTCGCGGACATGGACCCGAACGCGATGACGCGGCTCAACAGGCTCGGCAACCGGGCGATCAACGCGGCGTTCGCCTACATCCACGGACAGAACCTGCGAGACATCCTCAGCGGCTACCGCGCGTTCACGCGCCGATCCTTCTCGAAGTTCACGCTCAGCGCGAACGGCTTCGGCATCGAGACGGAGATGGCCGTCGAGTGCGTAAAGCGGAACGTGAAGACGACGGTCGTCCCGGTCACGTACCAGCCCCGACCGGACGGGTCGAACACGAACCTCCACCCGCTGCGCGACGGCGGGATCATCTTCCTCGAACTGTACCGGCGCGCGAAGACGCACAACCCCCTCTTTTACTTCGGGAGCGTCGGCCTCCTCTCGACGATGACCGGCGGAGCGCTCGCGATCTACGTCGGCGTCGAGTGGGTCACCCAGCGGATCTCCCACGAGGTGATCGCCGTCGTCGCCGCGGCCGCGATCCTCTTCGGCGTCCAGCTTCTGATGTTCGGCGTCCTCTCGGACATGATATTCACGCTCCACCGCGAGCAGCTCCAGAAGATCGACGACGTGCGGGATCGGGCGACCGACTCCTCCGGACCGGCGGGGTCCGACGAACTAAAACGGAAGCAACGCCCGTAGCCGGCCGACGAACCCCCCCGAGGAGGATCGGCGGTGCTCCTCGAAGATCGGGTGGAGGCGGTCGAGCAGTTCCGACTCCGACTCGAAGCGGTCCCGCGAGAGCCGGTCCAGCGCCGCTTCGAGGTCGAGCGTTCCCCCCGAGGCGTCGGTCGGGATGGCCGTGTCGTCGAGCGCGCGGACAATCTCCTCGCTCGTCGCCGGGAACTCCACGCCGGCGGCGTCGAGGCGCGCGTCGACCGCGGGGATTCCGAACTCGATTACGTCGGGGGCCGACGACTCGCCCTGTGGTGGCCTGGCTGCCATCTCGCCGAGGCGTACGCCCTCCTCCGTGAAAAACGTCCGCCCGAGTCGGGGGCGGTCACGCCCGTCCGGACCGTGGTCGGTCGGCCGTCCCCGACTCGGCTCGGGCGGACGGCCAGCCAAATTTATCCCGCGCGCGGCCCTCCGGTCGGGTATGACGGATTACACGACCGTTTCCATCCCGAAGGAGCTGGCGGAACGGGTCGACGAGACGATCGAGGGGACGAGCTTTTCGAGCACCAGCGATCTCGTGCGCTTTCTCCTGCGGAGCATCGTCATCCAGCACCAGCGACAGGGGCAGCTCACCGAAGCCGAGTTCGAGGAGATCGCCGCGCAGCTGACGGATCTCGGCTATCTGAAGTGAACGGGGCGACGGCCTCGACGGGTCGCGGGCCGCCGATCCGAGCCGCGTCAAGGTCGCGATCGAACCCGCTCAGGCGAACGACTCCTGCGGCGGCTCGGCGTCGAGCACGGAGAGGCCGAGCCGCGCGCCGGTCCGGTCGAACGCGGCGATCGATCGCTCGTCCCACGGCGGGACCGCCACGAGCACGACCGCCGCGAGGTCGTCGCGCTCCGTCAGTTCGAGTTTTCCCTGCGGGTGCGTGAGAAAGCGGGCGCGACCGCGACCGACCGGCGTTCCGAGGTCCATCCCGAACACCGCGGCCACGGGTCGGCCCGCGTCGGGGAGGTAAAAGTGCGTCAGGACGGGCGTCTCGGGATCCAAGCCGAGGTCGCGGTCGAATTCGCCCGCCGGCGTCGAGGCGAGCACGACGTTGATCGCCTCCGGTTCCGCGTCCTCCGCGAGGTCGAAGAGGACGTTCACGAGACCGCGAGTCGCGTAGACCACGCCGGTCGTACGGCAGCGGAGCGTATAATCCCGTCGGGCGAGAGATAGCTCTTAACCGCCGGTTAACCGACGCGACCGCCGACTATTCACCCATTAGCCAATGTGATCGACGACGTGAAACTATCGCCGACAGTCCTAAAATACTATTTTAATTCTGTAAGATAAATCTCAGAAATATTTAATGTGCACCCGCGAGAAGTCGTGACCGCGATGAAAGAAGACGACCTCAAATCGTACCTGGCGGAGAACCCACGGATGATCGGCGTCCTGTTCACGATGGTGCTGCTGCTCGCGCAAGCGGGGAACGCGGCCGCAGGTTACGCGACGGCGTGCGCCGGCCCCTGAAGGAAAATCCAACCGCGTTAGATTCTGGAATCCGTACGAGCTATATATCAGCCGTATCGAGGTCGGTGGTCCACGTTAACTCGCCGTCGAAAAGCAACGGGAGTTCCTCGACGCTGAGCGTTTCACGAATCTCCGTAGCCGAAACTGCGTACGTTTCGACCTCTCCGGACGCGATGTAGTGCACTCCGGGCTCTCCGTTGAACGTCCCCGCTATCGTCCCCATCCCGTGCGTCGACGTGGGATACATCTTCGGCGTGATCTCGTACCCCTCTCCGAGCGTCTCGACTCGCAGGAGCACCGGCGTCCGACTGTCCGACTGCACCACGTCGAGGTTCCCGTCGCCGACGACGATGTAGTGGCCGCCGACGATCGACTCGTCCTTTGCGATGTCCAGCGCCGCCCGCAACGGGAACCCCTGATTCAACAGCCGGACCATCGTCTTGCCGACGTTCACCGCCCCGCTGTTTATCACCTCCGCGAGGGTCACGACGCCGCCGATCGCGCCGCCGTCGATGAGCGCCATTCCCTGCTCGTAGGAGCTACAGGCGTTCAGGAAGAACGCGTCGACGCCGACGGCGTCGATCCCGCGCGCGTCCAGCCGCCCGTCGGCGCACTCGAACCCCGCGTCGTCGATGTGTCCGATGTAGTGGAGGAAATCGCCGTCCGTCTCGACGACGGCGCGGAGCGCCTCGGTCGAGAGGTTCCGGTGGATTCGCACGTCGAACGGGAGGTCGTCGCGGGTGCCGTACACCTGCGCCGCGAGGTCCCCCTCTTCGTCCATCGCCGGGTCGTTGCAGACGACCGTGATGTCGATGTCGCCGTCGGACGCCTCCCGCCCGAGGCGGTTGCGAAACGCCCGCACGGACGCCTTGCTCGCGCCGATCGGCGCGTCGTCGCCGGCCCACGCCTGTTCGATCGAGTTCGCTTCCGCCGGCTGGATCAACGCGGGGGACTCGACCGACGCCCCCGCCGCGCTACGGGTGAACTCGTCCCGCGTGAAGTCGTCTATCGCCGCCATCTGCGCCTCCGACGGTGAGATCGACCGTCCCTCCGGGAGCCGGATGACCGCGAGATCGTTCACGAGAAACGGCAGCAACTCGGCGTTCTCCGGGGTGGGATCGACGTGCGTCGTCAGCTTCCACTCCGGCAGGTGCGGCTCGACGACGGCGTACGGCACGTCGAGGTACGCCCGGAGCTGCGACGCGAGCGGCCGGTCGTAGAGGTCCGCGAAGTCGAGGTCGACAAGCCCCTCGACCGCCCGCCGCTCGTGCAGGTCGACCTCGTAGTAGCCTTCCGTCCGGGTGAGACAGTCGAGGAAGAACGCCTGCTTGAGGACGCGTTCCGCCTCGCTCTCGAACCCTCGCGGCGTCTCCAGCGAGTGCTCGAACCCGTCGTCGGTGACGAGCCGCGCCGCCGGGCCGGGCTCGACCCGCGCGCCGAAATAGTACGAGAGCGGCGCGACGGGGTACACGTACCGCAGCTCCGGCGGAACCTCGATCCGGACCCCCGTCTCCGGCGGTTCCAGCTCGGACGGCACGCGGACCGCGTCGCCGAGTTCGACGGTCGGCGGGTGCCCGCGCAGGGTCGGGTACGACCGCTCGCACGTCGTGGTTTTCAACGCCGACCCGAGTGCCGACACCGCCCGCATGAGGGCGCGCGGATCGCCCGTCGTCGTGATCGTCGCCGCCGGGCGCTCGTGGTGCGAGCGCGCGCCGACGAGCAGTTCGTCCGTCCGCTCGAGTTCGATCGAGATCCGATTCTCGGTCGCGCTCACCCGCAACGGGCCGTCCGCCCGGACGTACAGCTTTATCGGAGCGCACAGCTCCACGCTGTACCGTCCGGCCGGAAATTCGCAGGCGTCGAAGTGGGCCACCTCGGCGCGCATCGCGCCGTCGGCGTCCCTGACGTACGTGGCCACGACGCTGGGCAGCGTCACAGTCCTCGCCCGAATCGAGACAGCGTCGTCGACGGGAAACCGGAAGCGGTCCGGATCGGCCGGCGTCAACGTCTCGAATGCGTCCGTTTCGAGCGTGTACTGCCGACGCTCGATCGCGTCGGAAACTGTCACTCCGTCGCACTCGGCCGACCGGGTGAACGAGACGCTCACGGCGCTCGCCCCCTTCCCCCGCTTCGTTCCCGGGCCGCCGGAGTCATACGACCGTCGTTTTTCACCGGATTTACAAAAACTTACCGACGAGTTGAAAACTACCCCGAGAGGAACGTCCGAATCGCCTTCCCGTACAGAGCCGGCGCTCGCCGCCGCGACCCCGAGAGCGCCGTTTGCAAAGCGCCGGTCGCGTCGTCCAACACGCCCGCTCCGTGCCCGACGAGAATCCGCTCCGGTCGGAGCCCGCCCAGCGGCCGGGTCGGCGGGAGGAGCCGCCGCATCGGGTGGACGCCGAGGCGCTCGCCGCCGACGCGGAAGAAGTCGCTCGTTCCGACGGATTCGGGGACGAGCAGGGTGCCGTCAGCCTCGCGGTACAGGCCGACCTCCTGCCAGGGCGGCACCGACCAGTCCGCGACCGTGAGCGCGCGGTACCCGGTGTCGGCGAGTTCCCGCCCGAACCGCTCGACGGGCGCGTCGAGTTTCGACGCGACGCCGGTCATCCAGTCGGGAACGTACACCGGCGCGTCGTGTCGCTCCGCGAGAGCTGCGGCGTCCCGTCGGTGGCGGTCGAGTCCGACGACCACGCCCGCGACCTCGCCGAACTCGGCGAGCAACTCGTCCACCCCCCGCGCGTCGACCGGGTCGACGACCCACACCTCGCCGTCGACCGCGAGCGCGTGGCTGGCGCGCTGCATCGCCTCCTCGGGGTACGCGATCCAGCCGACGCCGCCCTCCCACCGGTCGATCTCGCGCAGGTCGGTCGTCCCCTCGCCTTTGAGCTTCATGCGCCGAATGTAGGACGGAAGGCGCATAATCCCTCCGACGGGCGGTCCCGCGTCCGTGGCCGTCCCCACGCGGTAGTCGCCGCACGCGGATACTTTACCGTCCGCGCGCGTACCGCGGACGATGCTCGACGCACTCTCCCACCTCGCGCTCGAAGTGAAGTACCTGGACCGCGCGCGCGGGTTCTACGTCGACCGCCTCGGACTGACGCCGACGGAGGAGACCGATACCGAGGTGGCCTTCTCGCTCGGCGGAGGCGATCGGCGCGACGACGGCACCACGCAGTTGATCCTCCGCCGCCCGTCCCGCGTCCCCCGCGGCGGCCTCCACGTCCACTACGCGTTCTCAACGTCCGAAGCGGCGTACGAGGGGTGGCTCGAACGGCTGGCCGACCTCGACCCGGAGGAACACACGTTCGGGTCGTACCGGTCGCTCTACGTCGACGATCCCGACGACCACTGCGTCGAGATCGGCGGCCTCGCGGACGGGGGCACCGACGTCGGTCTCGTCGGGATCTTCGAGGTCGTCCTCGAAGTCGTCGACCTCGATCGATCGGAGGAGCTGTACTCGGCACTCGGGTTCGAGACGGTCGACCGCGGCGACGAGCGCCGGAGAGTTCGGCTCCGAAGCCCGTTCGGCCTCGACCTCGAACTGTGGGAACCGCAACTGGGGCTCGCGGACGCCCGCGGCGGCGTCCACGTCGACCTCGCGTTCGATGCCGGGGATCCCGACGGCGCGGCCGACGCGATCGACCGGTGGGTCTGCGAACGCGAGCGCGTCGGCGACGGCGTCCGGGTATCCGATCCCGACGGGCACTCGCTGACGTTCGTTCGCGCGTCCCGGTGAACCGCGGCCTCGATCGAAAACGGGAGGCGGGCTATAGTCTGCTCCTGTCGATCTCGACGTCCGGCGGGCTCACGACGAGGAACTTCCGAAAGTGCATCAGCTCGCCGCCCATGTCCTTGATCTCGCGCGCGAAGCCCGACGCGAGGACGTTGAGGTCGCCCTCGATCGCGAGGACGAGGACGTTCCCCGCGTCGACGTTTCGGATCCACTCGTCGGGGTCCGTCTCCCCGTCGAGGATCCCGAGCACCACGTCCCCCGCGATCCCGTCCTCCTCCATCTGCTCTTCCGCGTTGCGGAGATCGAGGTCGAAGTCGCTCATATCCGCCCCTCGATTCCGGGCGAGAAAAACGTTCGGAACGACCCGTCCCGCCCCGCCGTCGGGACGGGATCGCTCTTGACGTCCGTCCACTCGACGGCGCGCGCGAACCCACTCGAATATAATTTCTAAAATTCACAGATGAATTTTTACCCCGCCCGGTCGATCGACCGGCCGCGCACGCCGACCCATATTAGTGATATTAGGACGTTCGTCGAAATATAGGTCGATTACGTCGGTCGATTTCTCGAACCCGTCGGCGTCGTGACAGTGATCGTCGATTGCCACCAACTGTCTCAGGGACAGACTTATATACGGGATGCGCACTCGTAGCGAACACGATGTCCAACAACGACACTGAGGACTCGTCGGTAACCAGTCCGGCGGGTCGAGTTCTTCCAGGGCACACTGGACTGCACTTCTGAAATCGAAACCGTACGAATCTTCGACACGACGCTCCGCGACGGAGAGCAGTCGCCGCGCACCTCGTTCAGCTACGACGACAAGCGCGAGCTGGCGGCGACGCTCGACGGGATGGGAACCCACGTCATCGAGGCGGGTTTCCCCGTCAACTCCGACGCGGAGTTCGAGGCCGTGAGCGACATCGCCGCCGCGACGGACGCGACCACGTGCGGGCTGGCCCGCGTGGTCGACGGCGACGTGGAGGCGGCGCTCGACTCCGGCGTCGACATGGTACACGTGTTCGTGAGCACGAGCGACGTGCAGCTGCGCGACTCGATGCACGCCTCCCGCGAGGAGGCCAAAGAGCGGGCGGTCGCGTCGGTCGAACGCGTCCGCGAGGCGGGCGTCGAGGTGATGTTCTCGCCGATGGACGCGACCAGAACGGACGAGTCGTTCCTCGTCGAGGTCGTCGAAGCCGTCTCCGAGGCGGGCGTCGACTGGATCAACGTCCCCGACACGTGCGGCGTCGCGACGCCGACGCGCTTTGGCGACCTGATCCGGCTCGTCACGGCGCACACCGACGCCCGCGTCGACGTGCACACGCACGACGACTTCGGGCTGGCCTCGGCGAACGCGCTGGCCGGCTTCGAGGCCGGCGCGCACCAGGCGCAGGTGTCGGTCAACGGGATCGGCGAACGCGCCGGCAACGCTGCCTACGAGGAGGTCGTCATGGCGGCAGAGAGCATCTACGGCGTCGACACCGGGATCGACACGACGCGGATCACGGAGCTGTCGCGGACGGTCGAGGAGAAGTCCGACATCCCCGTCCCCGCGAACAAGCCGGTCGTCGGTCGCAACGCCTTCTCCCACGAGAGCGGCATCCACGCGGCGGGCGTCATCGAGAACTCGGACACGTTCGAACCGGGCGTGATGACCCCCGAGATGGTCGGCGCGAGCCGCGAGTTCGTGCTGGGCAAACACACCGGCACGCACTCCGTCCGGATGCGGCTGGAGGACGCCGGCTACCGCCCGACCGACGCCGAAGTCACGCAGGTTACCCGGCGGGTGAAGGACTTCGGCGCGGAGAAACGCCGCGTCACGGTGTCCGAACTGGAGCGGTTCGCCCGGGAGATCGGCGTCGATCGCAAGGAGGAGGTCAGGGCGTAGGATGGTTCGACCGCCGATCGCACCGTCCGGAGAGCGCCGGGTGGCGCGCGACGGTCGACCATCGAGCAACGATTGCGCGCCGCGAAAGGATTATGAGCGTCCGCGTGATTCGGGTTCACACGATGATTCGGCGCGCCGCCGCCCGTCGCACGCAGGCCGCGAGCGCGCGGTCCGCCCGCGGCGACGTGGCCGCCGTCCGGTCGCTCATTATTGTAGGGGCAGCCTAGCCCCTCACTACCCCACGTTCAGATTCGGCGTCGAACCGTTTTCCGACAGCCACGCGGTCATCCGCACGATGTACACCACAGATCGACGACACCACACACGCGACAATCGAGGAGGGACAGCACATGAGTGAACGCGCGACGCAGGCGACACCGGAGGAAGAACGGGACGCGGACGGGACGAACGCCGGGGCGGACGCGCCCCCCGTCACGTCCGGCGCGGAGTCGCTCGTCCGCGCGCTCGAAAACGAGGGCGTCGAGGCCATGTTCGGCGTGCAGGGCGGGGCGATCATGCCCGTCTACGACGCGCTGTATCACTCCGACGTCCGGCACGTCATGATGGCCCACGAACAGGGCGCGGCCCACGCCGCGAGCGCCTACGGCGCGGTCAGGGGCGAGCCGGGCGTCTGCCTCGCCACGTCGGGGCCGGGCGCGACGAACCTCGTCACCGGCATCGCCGACGCCAACATGGACTCGGACGGCCTGCTTGCGTTGACCGGACAGGTCCCGTCGACCATGGTCGGCTCGGACGCCTTCCAGGAGACGGACACGACGGGCATCACCGCGCCGGTCACGAAACACAACTACTTCGCGGGCGACGCGGACACGGTCGGCGACACGGTCGGCGAGGCGCTCGCGCTCGCGGGTACCGGCCGGCCGGGACCGACGCTCGTCGACCTGCCCAAGGACGCCACGCTCGGCGAGACGGGCCGCGAGCCCGGTCCGGCGCGGCTGCCCGAGACGTGCGCGCCGCAACTGGAGGCCGACGAGGACGCGGTGGCGCTCGCCGCGCGCGCGATCGAGCGCGCGGACAAGCCGCTCCTGCTCTTCGGCGGCGGCGTGATCAAGGGCGACGCGACCGACGTCGCCCGCGAGTTCGCGGTCGAACACGGCATCCCCGTCGCCGAGACGATGCCCGCGATCGGCGCGATGCCGGACGACCACGAACTCTGCCTGGAGTGGGCGGGGATGCACGGCACCGGGTACGCGAACATGGCGATCACGCACACCGACACGCTGATCGCCGTGGGTTGCCGGTTCGACGACCGCCTCACCGGCGGCGTCGACACGTTCGCGCCGGAGGCGGAGGTCGTCCACGTCGACATCGACCCCGCCGAGATCTCGAAGAACGTCCACGCGGACTACCCGTTGATCGGCGACGCGGGGCGGGTGCTGGAACAGCTCGCCGAGGAGCTCGAACGGCCGCCTGACGCCCGCGAGTGGCGCGAGCAGTGTCTGACGTGGAAGGAGGAGTACCCGATGGACTACGCCACGCCGGACGACGAACCGCTGAAGCCGCAGTTCGTCGTCGAGGCGCTCGACGAGGCCACGTCCGACCGCGCGATCGTCACGACCGGCGTCGGCCAACACCAGATGTGGGCCGCCCAGTACTGGACGTTCCGCCACCCGCGGACGTGGATCTCCTCGCACGGGCTGGGGACGATGGGATACGGCCTGCCCGCCGCCATCGGCGCGCGCCTCGCCGCCGAGGACGACCAGGAGGTCGTCTGCGTCGACGGCGACGCCTCCTTCCTGATGACGCTGCAGGAGCTTTCGGTCGCGGTCCGCGAGAACCTCGACGTCACGGTCGCCGTCCTCAACAACGAGTACATCGGGATGGTCCGACAGTGGCAGGACGCCTTCTTCGACGGCCGTCGGATGGCCGCGGACTACGGCTGGTGTCCGGAGTTCGACAAGCTGTCCGAGGCGTTCGGCGCTCGCGGCTGGTCCGTCGACGACTACGACGACGTCGCGCCCGCGATCGAGGCGGCGCTGGACCACGACGGGCCGTCCGTCATCGACTTCCGGATCGATCCGGCGGAGAACGTCTACCCGATGGTCGCGAGCGGCGGCGCGAACGGGAAATTCGCCCTGTCGGAGGACCAGCTATGACGGGCGGATTGGACGGCCCGGCACCCAAAGAACGGCCGCACCCCGACGGCCGGCGCAACGCGCAGGGGATCCGCATCGATCCCGAGGCGGAGGCCGACCCCGCGGTGCGGACCGCGGTCGTCTCCGCGCTCGTCGAACACGAGCCGGGCGTCCTCTCGCGCGTCTCCGGGCTGTTCTCCCGGCGGCAGTTCAACATCGAGAGCCTCACGGTCGGCCCGACGACCGTCGCCGGCAACGCCCGGATCACGCTGGTCGTCGAGGAGACCGACCCCGGCATCGACCAGGTGAAAAAACAGCTCGCGAAGCTCAAACCGGTCATCTCCGTCGGCGAACTCGACGGCGACGCCGTCCGGGCGGAGCTGGTCCTCCTGAAGGTGCGCGGCGACGAACCGGATAAGGTCCACGCCATCACCCGCATGTACCAGGGCCAGACGCTGGACGCCGGCCCCCGGACGATCACGGTCCAGATCACCGGCGACCAGGGGAAGATCGACGACGCCGTCGACGCCTTCCGCCAGTTCGGTATCATCGAGATCGCCCGGACCGGCCAGACCGCGCTCGCGCGCGGCGACACGCCGACCACGCCCGGCGAGGAGCCGGCGCACGCCCGCGCGCGGGCCGATGGGGCCGAAGAGGCGCACGCGGACGGCGGCGAGACGGACCGAGACGAGACCGAAACACACGACCCCTGACGACACACACCACGACATACGATGACCGACGAATTCACCACCGAGGTATACTACGACGACGACGCGAACCGATCGTACATTGACGACAAGACCGTGGCCGTACTCGGCTACGGCAGCCAGGGCCACGCGCACGCGCAGAACCTCGCGGACAGCGGGGTCGACGTGGTCGTCGGCCTGCGCGAGGACTCCAGCTCGCGGGCCGCCGCCGAGTCGGACGGGCTCGACGTGGCGACGCCGGCCGAGGCGGCCGCGCGCGCGGAGATCGTCTCCGTTCTCGTCCCGGACACGGTACAGCCGGCGGTGTTCGAGGAGATCAAGGACGAACTGGAGCCGGGGAACACCCTCCAGTTCGCCCACGGGTTCAACATCCACTACAACCAGATCCAGCCGCCGGAGAACGTCGACGTGACGATGATCGCCCCCAAGACGCCCGGGCACATCCTCCGACGCAACTACGAGAACGACGAGGGGACGCCGGCGCTGCTCGCGGTCTACCAGAACGTCTCGAACGAGGCGAAGGAGGAGGCGCTGGCGTACGCGCAGGCGCTCGGCTGCACCCGCGCGGGGGTCGTCGAGACCTCGTTCCGCGAGGAGACGGAGACGGACCTGTTCGGCGAACAGGCCGTCCTCTGCGGGGGCATCGCGAGCCTCATCAAGCAGGGCTACGAGACGCTCGTCGACGCCGGGTACAGCCCCGAGATGGCGTACTTCGAGTGCCTGAACGAGATGAAGCTCATCGTCGACCTGATGTACGAGGGCGGGCTCGGCGCGATGTGGGATTCGGTGTCCGACACCGCCGAGTTCGGCGGCCTCACGAAGGGCGACGTGATCGTGGACGAACACGCCCGCGAGAACATGGAGAAGGTGCTCGAAGACGTACAGAACGGCGCGTTCGCACGCGAGTGGATCGTCGAGAACCAGGCCGGCCGCCCCGCGTACACGCAGCTGCGCGAGGCGGAGAAGAACCACGACATCGAACGCGTCGGCGCGCGCCTGCGCGACCTGTTCGCGTGGGCGGAGGAGGGGGAGGAGACGGAGAAAGACGAGAAGACCGAGGTGACGGCGGATGACTGAGGGAACGGACCGAGCCGACGAGCGCGGCGACGGACGGTCGCCGACGAACGCGAGTCGGACGACGATGAAGGACGTGAACCACACGAACCCCTACACGGGCGAGACGTTCGGCGCGGCGTTCCAGCGCGGCCCGGCCGTCGCCGACGGCGGCGCGGTCGACGACCGCGCGGACGCCCGATCCGGCGAGGCGATGCGCGACGTCGACCACACCCCGCTGAACGGCGAGAGCGCGAACCGCGTGTGGGCGCGCGGCGCGAACGAGGCCGAGGAGGCCGACGTACGGGACCGGAGTGCCGTCGATGAGTGAGGGAACGCTGTACGACAAGGTGTGGGAGAACCACAGGGTCGCCGACCTGCCGACCGGCCAGACGCAGCTTTTCGTCGGCCTCCACCTCATCCACGAGGTGACGAGCCCGCAGGCGTTCGGAATGTTGCGCGAGCGCGACCTGGAGGTCGCCTACCCCGAGCTCACGCACGCGACCGTCGACCACATCGTCCCGACGGCGGACCAGTCGCGCCCCTACGGCGACGACGCCGCCGAGGAGATGATGGCGGAGCTGGAGGAGAACGTCCGCGAGGCGGGCATCCGCTTTTCCGACCTGGACAGCGGCGATCAGGGGATCGTCCACGTCATCGGGCCGGAGCAGGGACTCACCCAGCCCGGCAAGACCATCGTCTGCGGCGACAGCCACACCTCGACGCACGGCGCGTTCGGCGCGCTCGCGTTCGGCATCGGCACCTCACAGATCCGCGACGTGCTCGCGACCGGAACGATCGCGATGGAGAAGCAGAAGGTCCGAAAGATCGAGGTCGCGGGCGAACTCGGCGACGGCGTCGAGGCGAAGGACGTGATCCTCGAAGTCATCCGGCGGCTCGGCACGGAGGGGGGCGTCGGCTACGTCTACGAGTACGCCGGCGAGGCGATCGAGCGCCTCGGCATGGAGGGCCGGATGTCCATCTGCAACATGTCGATCGAGGGCGGGGCCCGCGCGGGCTACGTCAACCCCGACGAGACCACCTACGAGTGGCTGCGGGAGACGGACGCCTTCCGCGACGACCCCGAGCGGTTCGAGGAGCTGAAGCCGTACTGGGAGTCCGTCCGCTCCGACGCGGACGCCGAGTACGACGACGTCGTCGTGATCGACGGCGACGAGCTGGAGCCGGTCGTCACCTGGGGTACCACCCCCGGACAGGGCGTCGGCATCACCCAGCCGATTCCCGCGCCCGAGGATCTGCCCGCGGACAAGCGGGAGACCGCCCAGCGCGCGCAGGAGCACATGCGCGTCTCGCCCGGCGAGACGATGGAGGGCTACGGGATCGACGTGGCGTTCCTCGGCTCCTGCACCAACGCGCGGCTGCCCGACCTTCGCCGCGCGGCGCGGATCGTCGAGGGTCGGGAGGTCCACCCCGACGTGCGCGCGATGGTCGTCCCCGGCAGCCAGCGCGTCCAGCGGGCGGCCGAGGAGGAAGGACTCGCGGACGTGTTCAGGGAGGCCGGCTTCGAGTGGCGAAACGCCGGCTGTTCGATGTGCCTCGGCATGAACAAGGACCAGCTGGAGGGCGACGAGGCCTGCGCGTCCTCGTCGAACCGGAACTTCGTCGGCCGGCAGGGGAGCAAGGACGGCCGGACGATCCTCATGAACCCCCGGATGGTCGCCGCGGCGGCGATCGAGGGCGAGGTGACCGACGTGCGCGACCTGAAGGAGGTGACGCTGGCGTGACGACCGAGGAGATCCCGGAGGTCGAGTCGGTGACGGGAACCGGCGTTCCGATCCGCGGCAACGACATCGACACGGACCAGATCATCCCGGCGCGCTTCATGAAGGTCGTCACGTTCGACGGCCTCGGCGAGTTCGCATTCTTCGACCAGCGGTTCGACAGCGCGACGCCGCGGGCGTCGCGCGGTGGAGACGGCGAAGCCGTCGAAGCCCAGGACAACCGGAAGGAGCACCCGTTCAACGACGGGCGGTTCCGCGACGCCTCCGTCATGGTCGTCAACGCGAACTTCGGCTGCGGCTCCTCGCGCGAGCACGCCCCGCAGGCCCTGATGCGCTGGGGGATCGACGCGATCGTCGGCGAGTCGTTCGCCGAGATCTTCGCGGGCAACTGCCTCGCGCTCGGCATCCCGACCGTGACCGCCGACACCGAGACGGTCGAGACGCTCCAGGCGTGGGTCGACGCGAACCCGGACGGGGAGATCGAGGTCGACGTGGCGGCCGAGACGGTGACGTACGGCGACGACGCCGTCGACGTGACCGTCGACGACGCCCAGCGAAAGGCGCTCGTCGACGGCGTCTGGGACACGACGGCGCTGATGAAGTCGAACGCCGACGCGGTCCGGGCGACCGCCGAATCGCTCCCCTACGTGAGCCTCGATGACTGAGGAGATCGCGGTCATCCCTGGCGACGGCATCGGCCGCGAGGTCGTCCCGGCCGCGGTCGGCGTGCTCGACGCTGTCGGCGACTTCGACTTCGTCGAGGCGGACGCGGGCGACCACGTGAAGGACGAGGCGGGCGAAGCGCTCCCGCAGGAGACGTACGATCTCGCCGCGAGCGCGGACGCGACGCTGTTCGGCGCGGCGGGCGAAACCGCCGCTGACGTGATCCTCCCGCTCCGCGGGGCGGTCGAATCGTTCGTCAACGTCCGCCCGGCGAAGGCGTACCCCGGCGTCGACGCGCTCCGCCCCGAGACCGACCTCGTGTTCCTCCGCGAGAACACGGAGGGCGTCTACGCGGGCCACGAGGACCGCCTCACCGACGAGGTGTCGACGTTGACGCGCGTCGTCACCGAGTCCGCCTCCAGACGGCTCGCGCGGTTCGCCTGCGAGTTCGTCCGAACGAGCGACGAACACGACGCGCTCGCCGTCGCGCACAAGGCGAACGTGATGCGCGAGACCGACGGCCGGTTCCGCGAGGCGGTCCTGTCGGTCGCGGCTGAGCGCGGCGTCGAGGCGGACGAGGTCCTGATGGACGCGTTCGCGACGCGGGTGTGTCTCGACCCGACGCAGTTCGGCGTCGTCGTCTGCCCCAACCTCGCGGGCGACGTGCTGTCGGACCTCGCGGCGGGGCTGGTCGGGGGCCTCGGCCTCCTCCCGAGCGCGAACATCGGCCCCGAGCGGGCGCTGTTCGAACCGGTCCACGGCACTGCGCCCGACATCGCGGGCGAGGGCGTCGCCAACCCCTCCGCGACCATCCTCTCGGCGGCGATGCTGCTCGATCACCTCGGCCACGACGAGGAAGCGGCGGCGGTCCACGAGGCCGTCGAACGGACGCTCGCGGACGGTCCGCGAACGCCCGACCTCGGCGGCGACGAAACCACGGCCGACGTGACGGAAGCCGTGATCTCCCGCCTCGACGACTGATCGGACGGGATCGATTCGGACTTCTTCGGCGTTTCGGTCGGAGGCGAGCGACCGACGGATATATTTCTCATGTATCGATCAGAAACGATCTCAAAGACGACAAGAACAGTTAAAACCGTGGGAAAACCAATCAGAGACGAGATCACCCGAAAACCATGCTACCCGCAGAGCGAAAACGGAAGATCGTCGAACTCGTGTCGGAGGCCGACGGGCGCTCGGTCGAGGGTCTCGCGGACGAACTCGACTTTTCGAAGGCGACCATCCGTCGCGACCTCCGCGATCTGGAGGACGACGGGCTCATCGAGCGTTCTCACGGCGGCGCGGTGCCGGTGACGACGGTCGGCCGCGAGCAGACGTACGGACAGCGCGAAGTGCAGAACCTCGACGGGAAGCGCGCCATCGCGGCGCGGGCGGTCGAGGAGATCCGCGACGGCGAGGTCGTCTTCTTCGACGCCGGGACGACGACGATGCAGGTTGCAAAGCGGGCACCGAAGGACGGTTCGCTGCTCGCGGTGACGAACGCGCCGCGGCTGGCGGTCGAACTCGGCGGGGAGGACACCGAGGTGATGCTCACGGGCGGGACCCTTCGCCGTCGGACCCGCGCGCTCGTCGGCCCCACCGCCGAGAGCTTCATGGAGCGGATGAACTTCGACCTGCTCTTTCTCGGAACGAACGCGATCGACGCCGGGGAGGGGCTGACGACGCCGAACGAGGACGAGGCGCGGATGAAGGAACTGATGGTCGAGAAGGCGGAGCGGGTCGTCCTCGTCGCCGACGCCGGCAAGGTCGAAAAGCGGAGCTTCGTGCGGTTCGCCGGCCTAGCGGACGTCGACGTGTTCGTCACCGACCGGAAACCGCCGACGACGGTGCGCGAGGCGTTCGAAACCGGCGGCGGCGAGGTCGTGGAGGTCTCCGCGTGATCCTCACCGTCACGCCGAACCCCGCGCTCGATCACACGCTCACGCTCGACGAACCGCTCCGCTCCGGCGTCGTCCACCGGACGGACGCCGCGCGGTTCGACGCCGGCGGCAAGGGGATCAACGTCTCGCAGTACCTGCGCGCGCTCGGCGAATCCACGCTCGCGACGGGCTTTCTCGGCGATCCGTTCGGAAGCGTCCTTCGGGCGCAGCTCGGAGAGGAGGGCGTCGACGCCGACTTCGTCGACATCGACGACACGACGCGCCTCAACACGACCGTCCTGACGCCGGACGGCGAGTACAAGCTCAACCACGGCGGTCCGCGCGTCGGCGAGAACGCCGTCGACTCGCTGCTCGAGACGATCGCGCGACACGACCCCGAGACCGTCCTCGTCGCCGGGAGCCTCCCACGCGGCATCGACGCGACGGCGATCGATCGGATCTCGGCCGCCGGCTCGTGGGAGGTCGCCGTCGACGTCGGCGGCGACCTCCTCCGGTCGCTCTCCGGCCGGTACGCCCTCTGCAAGCCGAACCGGGAGGAGCTCGCCGCCGCGACGGACGAACCGGTCGACACCGTCGAGGGGTGTACGGCGGCGGCGGAGGCGCTTCGCGCCCGCGGGTTCGACCGCGTGGTCGCGTCGCTGGGCGCGGACGGCGCGGTGATGGCGACCGAGGCGGGGGCGCTGTACGCCCCGGCGCTGGAGACGGACGTCGTCGACACCGTCGGCGCGGGCGACGCGCTCCTGTCGGGCGTGCTCGCGGCGCTCGCCCGGGGGGAGCCCGACGCGGTCGCGCTCAAGTACGGCGTCGCGGTCGCCTCCCGCGTCACGGCGGTGGCGGGGACGGTCGTCCCCGGCTTCGACGACGTCCGGGCCGACGTCGAAGCCGTGTCCGTTTCTGAATGCTGATCAGGTTTCGCCCGCTGTCCGCCCGTCGGTGGGTGTCCGTTCGCGATTCTCCGGAATATCGCGCGACAATCAATCAGAAACGATCACATTCGAAAGTATTTTTGAACACTTGCAGAAACTATCGTGATGATACAGGCTATGTCGACGAGAGATTCGGCGGAAGGCGCGCTACGGGCGCACGTCACCTCCGTCAAAGAGGACCTGATGACCGGCGTATCGTACATGATACCGTTCGTCACCATCGGCGGGATCTTCCTCGCGCTCGGGTACGCGCTCGTCAACCTCCCGTTCTTCCCGGGGACGACGGAGACCATTTCCGAGCAGGCGGGCACGATCCCGTGGTACCTGGCCGAGATCGGCGGCCTCGGGCTGTCCGTCATCGCGCCGATCCTGGGGGCGTACATCGCGTACGCGATCGCGGATCGTCCCGGCCTCGCGCCGGGGTTCATCCTCTCGTACGCGCTCCAGCAGGAGGGGCTCATCGCCGAGGCGGGGGCGACCGTCGGGTTCGGCGCGGGCGAGGCGAGCGCGGGGTTCCTCGGGGCGCTCGTCGCCGGACTCCTGGCCGGCTACGTCGCGCGCTGGTTCAAGAATTTGAGCGTGCCGCGGGTCCTCGAACCGATGATGCCGGTGCTCATCATCCCCGTGCTCACGACGATGGTGCTCGCGCCGGTCATGCTGTTCGTCCTCGGCGTGCCGATCGCGCTCGCCTACCAGGAACTCACGACGTTTCTCACGTCGATGCGGGGGCAGAACGCGTTCATCGTCGGCCTGATTCTCGGCGCGATGATGGCGTTCGACATGGGCGGCCCGGTGAACAAGGTCGCCTACGTGTTCGCCGTCGGGCTGATCAGCGCGGATCCCCAGCCCATCACCGGACCGATGGCCGCCGTGATGATCGCGGGGATGACCCCGCCCATCGGGTTGGCGCTGTCGAACCTCGTCGCCCCCCAGAAGTACGACGCGGAGCTGTACGAGAACGCCGTCAGCGCGATCCCGCTCGGCTTCTCGTTCATCACCGAGGGCGCGATCCCGTACGCCGCGGCCGACCCCGTTCGGATCATCCCGAGCGCGATGGCCGGGAGCGCGGTCGGGGCCGGCGTCGCGATGGCGCTCGGCGTCACCATGCCCGCGCCCCACGGCGGCATCTTCGTGTTCTTCCTGTCGAACCGGCCGCTCGTGTTCCTCGGCTGCATCGTCCTCGGTGCCGTCGTCACCGCGGTCGTCGCGACGGCGATCAAGCCCGACTACGAGGTGACCGTCGGGAGCGAGAGCGCCCAATCGAGCGACTAACCAGAGGACTCACAGTACCGGGCCGCCAACTGGAAACGCGCTTCCACCGACACGGACCCTGACAAGCCATGGACTACGACATCGACACGTTGATGCCCGAATCGCTGATCTCGCTCGAAGAACCGCCCGCGGAGAAGGACGCGGCCATCGAGTACCTGCTCGACCTCGCGGTCGACGCGGGCCGCGTCGACGACCGCGACGCCGCGCTCGACGCCTTGTTCGAACGCGAATCGCAGACGACGACCGGCGTCGGCATGGGGATCGGCATCCCCCACGCGCAGACCGACGCGGTCGCCCGACCGTCGGTGTCGTTCGCCCGCTCCTCGGCGGGGATCGACTTCGGCGCGATGGACGACGAGCCCGCGACGCTCCTCTTCATGATCCTCGTCCCCGAGGAGGGGGCGGACGAGCACCTCGAAATCCTGAGCTCGCTGTCGCGGACGCTCGTCCACGACGAGGTCCGCGAGGACCTCCACGCCGCGGAGACGGAGGCGGACGTCCAGCGGACGCTCCGGGAGGCGATGCGCTGATGGAGCGCGTCGTCACGGTCGTCCCCGAGGCGGGGCTGCACGCCCGCCCCGCGGCGAAGTTCGTCGAAACCGTCCAGGCGTTCGACAGCGAGGTGAGCATCGCCCGCGCGGACAACGAGTCCGACGTCGTCTCCGCGGGGAGTATGATCGCGGTGACGAGCCTCGGCGTCAGGCGCGGCGAGGACGTTCGACTCGTCGCCGAGGGCGACGACGCCGAGGCGGCTCTCGACGCGCTGGAGGACGTCCTCTCGACGCCGGAGGACGAACTCGACGCATGACCGAACGAACGCTTTCCGGAACGGGCGTCACGCCGCGCGCCGGCGTCGGCACCGCCGTCTGGTACCGCCCCGAGGCCGGCCTCGAACTCCCCGAGCCGCCGGCCGAGGGCCTCGACGCGGCGGCCGAGCGCGAACGCTTCGAGACCGCCCGCGGGGAGGCCCGCGAGGAACTGGAGCGCGAGCGCGACCTGACCGCCGACCGCGTCGGCGACGAGGAGGCGGCGGTGTTCGACGCGCACGTCCAGTTCCTGAACGACCCGCAGATCGAGTCGGGCGTCGAGGAGGCCGTAGACGACGGTCTGACCGCGGAGCACGCGGTGCAGCGCGCGTTCGCCGGCCCGATCGAACAGTTCGAGGGGATGGAGGGGCGGATGGCGGAGCGCGCCGACGACCTCCGGGACGTCCGCGACCGCCTCCTGCGCGTCCTGACGGGCGGCGAGCGGGTGAATCTCGCCGAACTTCCGGCGGGGACGGTCGTGCTCGCGGAGCGGCTGACGCCGAGCGACACCGCGCAGCTCGACCCCGAGCGCATCGCGGGCTTCGCGACCGTCACCGGCGGACGCACGTCGCACGCGGCCATCTTCGCGCGGGCGCTCGCGCTCCCGGCGGTCGTCGGCGTCGGCGACGATCTCGACTCGATCGAGGAGGGCGCGGCCGTCGTGATCGACGGCGACGCCGGAGAGGTCGTCGTCGATCCGAGCGACGAGCGCCGCGAGGCGGCCGCGGCGGACGACGCGGTCGAGGTACGTCCCAACCCGGTGACGACCGCCGACGGGACGACCGTCGAGGTCGCGGCGAACGTCGGCCGCCCGGCGGAACTCGGACCCGCGGCCGACCGCGGCGCGGACGGGATCGGTCTCTTTCGGACCGAGTTCCTCTTTCTCGACCGCGACGCCCCGCCGTCCGAGGAGGAGCAGTACGAGGCGTACGCGGAGGCGCTCTCGACGTTTCCCGACGGCCGGGTCGTCGTCCGGACGCTCGACGTCGGCGGCGACAAGCCGGTCCCCTACCTCGACCTCCCCGAGAGCGAGAACCCCTTCCTGAGCGAACGGGGAATCCGCCGGTCGCTCGGCCCGGACGCGGCGCTGTTCGAGACGCAGCTGCGCGCGCTGTTGCGGGCCGCCGGGAGCGAAGGCGGCGACGGGCTGGCGGTGATGCTACCGCTCGTCGCCACGATCGAGGAGGTCGAGGAGGCCCGCGAGGTCCTGGAGTCGGTCGCCGCGGACCTCGACGAGGAGGGCGCGACGTACGCCCGACCCGAGTTCGGCGTGATGATCGAGACGCCGGCGGCGACGTTCATGGCCCCGGAACTCGCCTCGCGCGTCGACTTCCTCAGCGTCGGCACGAACGACCTCGCGCAGTACGTGATGGCGGCCGATCGCGGCGACGAGCGCGTCGCCGACCTGCACGATCCGCTGCACCCGCCCGTCCTTCGGGCGATCGCCCGAACCGTCGAGGCGGCCGACGGCGAGGAGTGCTGGGTCGGCATGTGCGGCGAGATGGCCGGCGATCCCGACCTGACCGAACTGCTCGTCGGGCTGGGCCTCGACGAGTTGAGTATGAGCGCCGTCACCGTCCCCGATGTGAAGGCGAACGTCGAGACGACGGATCGCGAGGCGGCCGAGGCGCTCGCGGCGCGGGCGCTGGCCGCCGGTACCAAACGTGAAGTAGACCAACTGCTAACAGATACCGCATGAAATTCGTCGCAGTCACATCCTGTCCGACCGGCATCGCACACAGCCAGATGGGGGCCGAAAACCTCCGGACGACGGCCGAGGAGCTCGGCCACGAGATCAGCGTCGAGGTGCAGGGCGCGATGGGCGCGCAGGACGAACTCACCGCCGACGAGATCGCCGAGGCGGACGCCGTCGTCATCGCGGCCGACACGGCGATCTCGCGGGATCGGTTCGAGGGCAAGCCCGTCGTCAAGTCCACGATCAAGGAGGCGGTCAACGACGCGGAGGGCCTGCTCGAACGGGCCGAAGAACTCGCGCGCGAGGGCGACACCGGGGCGGCCTCCACCACCGACGCCGGAGAGTCGGGTGACTCCGGGGCGAGTGATCCCTCGCAAAACGAAGAGCCCCAGCGCGTCGGCGGCGATCCCTCGAAGGGGCTGTTCGCCCGGCTGAAGCGGCTGCTCTCCTAGACGACCGCGTCGGCCGACTCCCCTTCGAAGACGACCGCTTCGAGCGCGTCGAGGAACGGCTCCGGCTCCTCGCGCTGCCAGATGTTCCGGCCGACCGCGAGCCCGGAGACGCCGGCCTCGAACGCTTCCTCGACGGTTCGGAGGAACGCCTCGTCGCTCACCTTCGAGCCGCCGCTCAGGAGGACCGGCATGTCGCCGGCCGCCTCGCAGGCCCACGCGAGCGCCTCCCTGCTCCCGGGGTGTTTGACCTTCGCCATGTCCGCGCCGAGTTCGAGGCCGATCCGCGTCGCGTACGCGATGACCTCCGGGGCGCGGTGGTCCTTGAGGGCCTGTCCGCGCGGGTACGACCACATCCCCACGGGGAGGTCGAGGTCGCGGGCGGCCTCCTGCACCTCGCGGAACTCCTCCGTCATCTCGACCTCGTGGTTCGCGCCGGGGTAGACGGTGAAGCCGACGGCGTCGGCGCCGAGGTCGGCGGCGTAGTCGACCGACCAGCTGACCGAGCTGTCGGGCTCGCCCATCCAGAGGCTCGACGTGCCGTTGAGCTTCGCCAGGAGCGTCACGTCGTCCTCGTACGAGGGATAGTACGTCTCCGCGAGCCCCTTCCCGACCGCGAACGCCGTCACGGCGTCGTGGGTCGCCATCTCGAACACCGCCTCGGGGTCGAGTCGCTGCCGCGTCGATTCGAAGGCGGCCGGTCCGTGTTCGAGCCCGTGGTCGTGCGCGAGCACGAGCACCCTGCCATCCCGCTGTATCGGACTGTCGGCAAACGATCGCATCAGCAGTAACACGCACTACCGATCGCAAAATATTTGCGGATTTGATCGTTTCTGTTCTAAGACGCATGTTATTTTCTGATCACGGGCAGCGATCGGGGGACGCTCAAGCCTTAAGTGCGTCCTGCCCGAATCAGGACGTATGCCCCAGGTGCACCTCGCCGACGAGACGCTGGAGCGGCTCGACTCGCTCCGGGAGGAGGACGAAGACTACGACGAGCTCATCACGGAGCTCATAAACATCTACGAGGCGGAGGAGCTGACGCTGTATCACAGCGGCGACGAGGTCTGACGCCGCTCACTCCTGGTACGCGATACGGACCCGGTCCCACTTCCCCTTCGATTCGAGGTGACGCTGGAGTTCGTCGGCGTACTCCTGCGTGAGTCGCTCGGCCGCTTCCAGCCGCTGCTGGTCGACGCCGCCGGTCCCGTCCCCGAAGCCGAACGCCCGCTTTATCGACCCGAACAACCCGCCGCCGCTTCCGCCGCCCCCACTTCCCCCGCTCCCGCCGGTCTGGCCGCCCATCGACCGCACCTGCGAGCGGATGTTTTCGAGCTCCGGGACGATCTGCGGGAGCTTCTCGGTGTCGGCCACGATCCGCGCCCGCTCCGGGTCGTCGGCGTCCTCGATCTCGAACTCGGTGGCAGTCATGATGAGCCCCCACTCCTGACTCGTGAACTCCGAGTCCCGCACGCGGCTGTTGAACTCCCGATCGACCGCCATGCGATCGCCGACGATGCTGTCTGTCCAGTTGGCCATGGACGCCCTTCGCGGAGCGGTTGTATCAGCGTTGTGCCGGTCGCGGGCGCGGGGGTCGAGACGCACAACGGCTTTGCCGCTCCGCGTGCTACCCCTTCGCATGAATGGGAGCGTCGAAGCCGTCTTCATCGCGGCCGAAGATTCAGCGCCGATGGAGCGCGTCGAGTCCGTGGAAGCCGTCGAGGGCGGTCTCAGCGGGGATCGGTACCTGCGGGGCACCGGCTACTACTCGCCGTTCGACGTGTGCGAGGTGACGCTGATCGAGGCCGAGGCGATAGAGGAGATCCGCGAGGAGTTCGACATCGACCTCGCGGACGGGCGTCACCGTCGCAACGTCGTCCTCAGGGGCGTCGAAGTGTACGACCTCCTGGACGCGACCTTCCGGGTCGGCGACGCGGTGCTCCGCGGAACGCGCCCTCGGCCCCCCTGCGCGCACGTCGAACAGGTCGCCGGCGAGCAGGGCGTCGCCCGGGCGCTGAAGAACAAACGCGGCGGCGTCTGCGCGGACGTACTGGAACCGGGAACGATCGCCCTCGGCGACGAACTGGCGGTCGTCGAGCGGGACCCGCGGACGATGGGCCGGCGGATCGCGGACCGGCTGCGCGGGGGCGACTAGCCTCCCCGGGTCGACGCGACGGACCGTTCGACCGGGACGTTACTCCGGGAAGATGCTCTCCGGCAGGAACGCCGTCACGGTCCAGTTCGGCGCGTCGACCACCTCGCTGATCTTCAGATCGACGGCCGCCGAGCAGAGGATGTACGCCTCCCCCCGCGTCAGGCCGCGTTCGGCGTGGAGGTGTTCGATCATGTGGCGGATCGCCTTCCGCGTCGCCTCCATCAGGTCGTCGGCGATGCCGGTCGTGCCGCACATCCGCTCGTCCGCGCCGGTCGGGGTGAACGGCCCGTCGGTTTCGAGCTGCGGCTGTTCGATCTCCACGTCCGTCCGGAGGGTGAGCCGCGCGGTGACGAACATCTCGGCCTCGATGCCGGTCACGCACACCTCGCCGTCGCCCTGCGCGGCGTGGCAGTCGCCGGTCGAAAACAGCGCGCCCTCCGCCTCGACCGGGAGGTAGACGGTCGAGCCGGCGGTTATCTGCTTTACGTCCATGTTTCCGCCGACCGACCGCGGCGGCAGCGTGTCGTGTTCGCCCCCCTCGCCGGGCGCGACGCCGATGACGCCCGGGAACGGGTCGAGCGGCACCTCGATGCCGTTCACGAACCGGCCGACGTCGCCGTCGAGGTCCCAGACGTGGAGGCCGGCGTCCGGGAAGTCCTCCGGGAGCAGGCCCAGCCCCATCTCCCCGGGGAGAAAGCCCGTGTACCCCCACCCCTTGTGCTGGAAGTCGAGCAGGTCGACCTGCAGGACGTCGCCGGGCGCTGCACCCTCGACGGCGACGGGCCCCGTCAGCGGGTGGACCGGGTCGAAGCTGACGTTCGCGAAGTCCTCGGGCGTCGACTCGACGGTTATCTGCCGGTCGACGGCGTCGCGGCACTCGAACCGGATCACGTCTCCCGACTCGACCGTCAACGCGGGATCGAGGCCGTTGTCCCAGACCCGGTGGACGTTGTGCTCCCCGTCGCTCAGCCGGTGGTCGATGGTGTAGTCGCGCACCTCCGCGCCCTCGCGCTGGCTCATGCCCCATTTGTTAATTATCGTTCAGAATAAACTCCGCGTTCGCGGCGAAACGGTCCGACGGTGGCTCGCCCGCGTCCCGTCGAACCGCGCAGATCGGGACATTGCGCGCCCGACGAGGCGTAAGCCTCGTCGAACGACGCAAATTGAAGATTCGCTGGCTCGATGAGGCTTACGCCTCGTCAAACAACGTCTCGCCGTCGACCATGTGCTCCTCGACGGCGTCCATGTCGAGCGTCAGGCCGAGACCCGGCTCCTCGGGGATCTCGATGTACCCGTCCTCGATGACGGTCTCTTCGACCAGATCCTCCCACCAGCCGAGCTGGTACGAGTGGTACTCGACGGCGAGGGAGTTCGAGATGGCCGCGCCGACGTGCGCGCTCGCCATCGTCGCGACGGGCGAGGAGACGTTGTGCATCGCGACCGGGACGTAGTAGGTGTCCGCCATGTCCGCGATCTTCCGCGTCTCGCGCATGCCGCCGACCTTGGGCATGTCCGGCGCGACGATGTCGACCGCCTGCTCTTCGAGGAGGCGGCGCATGCCGTGCTTTCGGTAGACGTTCTCGCCGGCCGTGATTGGCGTCGTCGTGCTCTGGGTGACCATCCGCTGAACGTCGTGGTTCTCCGGCGGGACGGGGTCTTCGAGCCACCACACGTCGAAATCCTCGATGGCCCGGGCCAGCCGCTTCGCGCTGTTCGACGAGAACGTCCAGTGGCAGTCGAACGCGGCGTCCGCGCGGTCCTTCACGCGCTCCGTGACGGCCTCGACGATCTCCGCCTTGTGGCGGATCTCCCCCGGTCGGAGGTGGCGGTTGGCGCGGTCCTTCTCCAGCCCCGACGGGACGTCGAGGTCGAACTTCAGCGCGTCGTAGCCGAGTTCGTCGACGACGCGTTCTGCCTCGTCGGCGCACGCCTCGGGGTCCGCCTCGTCGGCCGTGTGGCAGTCGCAGTAGACGCGGACCTCGTCGCGGTACTTCCCGCCGAGAAGCTGGTAGGCCGGCACGTCGAGGATCTTGCCCGCGAGGTCGTGCAGCGCGATCTCGATGCCGGAGATGGCGGTGACGGTGACGCCCTCGATCGACCCCTCCCCGGACATCTTCTGGACGAGGTGCTCGTAGAGTCGGTCGATGTCGAGGGGGTTCTCGCCGACGACGAACGGCTTCATCCGCTCGATGAGTTCCGGGACGCCCGCGCCCCAGTACGCCTCGCCGGTGCCGACGACGCCGGCGTCGGTGTAGACGCGGACGAGTGTCCACGGGAAGTTGCCGTCGACCATCGTCGTCTGCACGTCCGTGATCTCCACGTCTCGGCCGCCCCCTCGCTCGCCCGTGACGCCCATCGTCTCCGCCGAGAGGTCCCGCATCGTGTACTCCGCGTTCGGGTCGTGGAGCTTCGCGTAGTCGAGGCTCATAGTTGGCCGTTCATTCGAGGGAGGGTAAATCTTTGGAGATCCGAACCGACGCGGGCGAGGCGATCGGCCGGCGGCGGCCGGGCGGCCGACCGATCACGACCCCGACGGTCGGGACGAGGCGGACGTGGCGCGCTCGACGAGGCTGCGGAGCTCCGGCGAGGCGTTCAGTCGGTCCAACCGGTCTCCGATTCGGACGGCCGGCGCGACGCGCGCCCGGGCGTCGTCGGGGAGCGCGACGAGGTTATACAGGTACGCGAGCCGAAGCAGCCAGAGCCCGTCCTTTACGTCCTCGGGCGTTCGGACGCGGAACGTCACCCAGTCGGGGCGGCCGGGGTAGCGGTCCGCCTTTCCTTCGGTCAGTAGCTGATCGCGCAACTCCCGCGTGAGCGGAACGTCGATCACGCCCGCGTCGGGGCGGACGGCACCGATCGCAGTACCCGCTAGCGAGAATTCGGCTCCCGTCGAACCGCGCGGTTCGACGCTCACCCCGGGCCACGCTCGGACGCGGCGGACGATCGGATCGAGACGTTGTTGCACTTTCATCGATTCACCCTCGACACTGTCGGTCCCGAGTGAATATGCTCCCGAGGAGAATAACTCTGACGCGCAAATTATCGGTTCTGAAACTTGGCCTCGAACGCCGCCGAAACTCGGTCGCCGGCGTCGGGTGGCGGGCGGGAGGCGATCACCCGAGCTTCGCGAGGAGGTTCTGCACGTAGATCGTCCGGAGCATCGCCGCCGACTGCCCACGGTCGAACACCAGTTCGTCCGTCTCCATCACGTGCCGCAGCACGTCGCGGGAGGCGTGGCCGGGCGCGGCCGCGACGCCGCGGTCGTTCGCTGCTGCCCACTTCATCACCCGGAGGTCGGACTTGCTGTCGCCCATCACGAGCACGAACGGGTCGTCGACCGCGAGCACGTCGAGGGCGGCTTCGACGCCGCCGACCTTGTTCAGTTCGAGCGAGCCGATCTCCGCGGCGTCGGCGTGATAGTACGCCACGTCGATGCGTTCGAACCGCCCGCGGATCTCCTTCGGGATCGCCTCGGGGTCGAGTTCGACGCCCTCGCCCTCCGATTCGAGCACCTCCCGGATCTCGGGGTCGGCGTCCGCGTAGTACGCGCGGGCCCACGTCGGCCCCGCGTCGTCGTCCGCGATGGCCTCGCCGAGCAGGTCGAGCAGGTAGACGAGCCCGCCGTCGATCACCTCCTCGGCGCGGCTGCTCCCCGTCTCGAAGTTCGGCTTGAGCGTGACGTTGAACTCGTTGCCCTGCAGGTGGACGCCCCGCCGGAGGTCGTCGGGCGCTTCAGGGAGGACGCGCGATCGGATCTCGTCGAAGACGCGCTGGATCTCGTCGTCGAGACCCTCGTAGAGCAGCTGCTTGGTCTTCGAGCCGTGCCCCGGCGTGAACACCCCGGTCCCGGCTTCGTAGACGATGCTCAGGTCGCCCGAGTGGACGAGTTCGTTCCCGAGTCCCTGGATCATGAACCCCTTGACGTTTTCGAGCGTCTGCCCCGTGCAGATGACGATCGGGACGCCCCGCTCGTGGAACTCGGTGAGCACGTGCAGCGTCTCCCGGGGGATCTCGTTGTCCGTTCCGCCGGCCGACCGGAGCGTCTCGTCCACGTCGAGCACGAGGGCGTTCACCGCGCGGTCGTACTTCGTGTACAGATCGAGCCCCGTGAAGGCCTGCTCGCGGTCGGCGTGGGACGCGATCTCGGCGAACGTCCCGCCGGTGGCGAACGCCCGGCGGATCTCGTTCTTCCGGCGCTCCAGCTCGTCGCTCGCCTCTTGCCAGTGGTCGAGCGCCACGCGCGAGTCGACCGGCGGGAACACGTCCACGAAGTCCTGGTACTCCCGAAGCGTGTCCGTGTCGAACTCGTCGTAGAGCCGATAGAGAAGGTCGTACCGCTCCATGCGTGGGAACTGTCTCCGCCCGTCATAAGCCCCTCGGGAACCGCAGATACGGCCGGTTCATCCCGCTCAGCGTACACTCGCGCTTCGACGTCAGGCGTTGTTCATCCTGAGTCGAGTGCTGTTGCCGCACGCGCGGCACGTGCTGATCCGGTAGGGTTCTTTCGAGAACTCCGCGTTGGTCTCCTTTTGGCTCTCCGTGACGATCTCGATGGAGACCTCGTGTTCCGTTTCGCGGCCACAGTACTCACACAGTTCTACTACCCCGGTCTGTCGTCGATTCTCACTCATTCTCGATCGCTCCCTGCTGCGTGACGTTCGGCACTCTGTGCGTCTGGAGGGCCGCTTTCGTCCCAGACGAGAGGACGCAAAGCGCGCGTATAAATGTGGCGTAGGTCTGTATGAAAGAATGTCCTCGGGAGCGACGCTGAGCCTCGAAACCCGCGATCGTCCGGGACGTCGAGAAAACTCTCGGGAGGTCCTCGCGGCGAGCGACGCCTAACAGATCGACTTCGGATTCACGCCCATCGCCTCCAGCGAGTCGGCGTAGTCGTCGTAGGCGACCCGGATGACGTACTCCGCCACCGCCCGCGCGCGGTCCCAGTCCTCGTCGGTCTCGCAGCGCTCCGCCAGCAGTTCCAGTCCGAGATCGACCTCCTCTCCCGTCTCTCGTTTCAAGTCCCGGAAGAGATCCGCCCGCCACTCGTCGGCCTCGTTGACGAAGAAACTGATGAGCTGCGCGTGCGTTCGCAGGCTCACGAGGCCCCGTCCGACGAGCCCCGACGCCACTCTCTCAACGGTGTCCTCCCGGCCGCGGAGGTACGTGTGCATCGGGCCGCCGTCGGCCGGTTCGAACGACTCCTCGTCCATCGACGCGACGACGCGCTCGTAGTGTTCTGCCTCCCGATCGCGAACCCGCTCGAACGCCTCGCGCGCGCCGTCGTCGGCTTCGCCGTCGGCCCACCGCCGGAACGTCTCGCGGGCCGCGTGCTCGCTGTTCGCCGCGGCGCGGAGCACCGGTCCCCGCTCCAGTTCGGCGTCGGTCAGCGCGACGAGCAGCTTGCTCGACCCGATGCGGTCGAGCTCCGTTCCCATCTCCTCCTCGACCGTCTCGCGGAACGCGTCGGCGTCCATGTTCGTCGAGAGGGGCGTGCGGCGTTTCAACGTTCCCCCGAGGAGGGGCGCCGCGCACCTCTGGCCCCGGTGCTCTATACGTCTCCCGCGCCTCGCGCTTTTGAGCGTCGACGACGTACGGAACGTCATGACCGATCCCTCCCCCGACTCCGCGGACGCCGCACCCGCCCTCTCGCCCGAGGAACTTCACGAGCGGATCGAGGCGGGCGAACGCGTCGCGCTCCTCGACGTGCGCGACCGAGACGAGTTCGAGGAGTGGCGCATCTCCGGGGAAAGCGTCGAGGCGACGCAGGTCCCGTACAACGAGTTCGTCGCCGCGCGGGTGACGGGAACCGTCGGCGACCTCGCGGCCGAGTACGACCTCGAATCGCCTGTCGTCGCCGTCTGCGGCCGCGGAGAGGCGAGCGACGAGGTCGCCCGCGCCCTCTCCGCAGCCGGAATCGAGGCGACGAACCTCGAAGACGGCATGGAGGGGTGGGCGCGCGTCTACGTCTCCCGCGAGATCCCCCACCCGGACGCGACGGTGCTCCAGTACGCCCGCCCGTCGAGCGGCTGTCTCGCGTACCTCGTCGTCAGCGACGGCGAGGCGGCGGTCGTCGACCCGCTCCGGGCGTTCGCCGATCGGTACGTCGAGGACGCCCGCGACCGCGGTGCCGAACTCCGGTTCGCCGTCGACACGCACGTCCACGCGGACCACGTGAGCGGGCTGCGCGCGGTCGCCGCCGCGGCGCGCACGTCCGGGATCGATCCGGAGATGGTCACGCCGGCCGGCGCGGAAGAGCGGGGCCTCTCGTTCGAGCTACGGACCGTCGAGGACGGCGACGAACTCGCCGTCGGCGACGCGACGCTCGCGGCGCTCCACGCGCCGGGGCACACGACCGAGATGACGGCGTTCCGGCTCGGGGACCTGCTGTTCGCGGGCGACCTCCTGTTTCTCGAAAGCGTCGCCCGCCCCGACCTCGAATCGGGGGACGAGGGCGCGCCCGCGGCCGCCCGGCGGCTCCACCGGACGCTCCGCGACCTGCTCTCGTCGCTTCCGGGGGATACCCTCGTCGCGCCCGGACACTACGGCGACGCCGCGGAGCCGGCCGCGGACGGGACGTACACCGCGACGCTCGACGACCTCCGCGACCGCCTCGCGACGCTGTCGATGGACGAGACAGCGTTCGTCGAGTTCGTCCGCTCCGATCTGCCGCCGCGGCCGGCGAACGACGAGGAGATCGTCGAGATCAACCTCGGTCGGCGAGAGACGGACGACGAGGAGGCCTTCGAACTCGAACTCGGCCCGAACAACTGCGCGGCGACGGGCGGCTGAGTCGGCGGCGCGGCCGCGGTCGCCGTTCGACGGCGGTCGCTCGCGGTTTTCGGAATCGACCGGCCCGGTGCGAACCCGGGGCGAGAATCGGCTCAGTCGTCGTCGGCAGCGGCGGCCGCGTCGTTCGTCGCCTCCGCGTCGGCCTCGATGCTCGGCGGGTACTTCCCGCGGTCGAGCTTGAGATCGCTCTGCGGTCGCGCCATGCAGGTGAGGGCGTACCGCTCCGCCTCCTCGTCGGTCAGGCCGCGCGCGGCCGGCTGTGTCACCTCGCCCTCGACGATCTCCGCCGAGCAGGCGAGACACATCCCCACGCGGCACGAGTACTCCTGTGCGATTCCCTCCTCGATGCAGGCTTTGAGGATGGTCTGCTTGTCGGAGATCTCGATGGTCTCGCCCGTGCCGACGAACTCGACGGTGTACTCGGTCATATCACGGAGTACGAATGACCCCGGCAAAACTCTTTATCCCGGTTTGTGTCGTCCGTCTCCCGTCGGAACGGTCGACGTTTCGGGACGATGCGCGTCCGTCCACCCATCGGTCGCCGCGAAACACCGCTCGGTTGGCAGTATCGGCGCGCTGACGGACGTCTCACTTTTGTCCATCCGCGTCGTAACCTGTCCCACGATGTCGACCACCGTCGTCCACGCCTGCCCACTCTGCGAGCGCGAGCTCGTGAGCCAAAACCACCTGCGGTGCCACCTGCACGAACGCCACCGGAAGATCGAGATCATCGACGCGTACCTGAAGACGAATCGACGCCCCCTCGAAGTCGGCGTCGCGTGACGGCGCGCGGCGACCGCTCCTCTTCGGCTCCGACGCCGCTCTCGTCGGTTCACGCCACGTCGGTCGACTCGTTCCCTTCCGTTTCGCTCTCACCCGCTCCGCCTTCTTCGGTTCCGCTTTCCTCCCCGTGGTACCGAACGGTCAGCACGGGGGCGTCTGCGGCCCGGACGACCCGTTCCGTCACGCTGCCGATGAGATACCGGTCCAGCCCGCTGCGGCCGTGTGTTCCCATGACCACGAGGTCGATCCCCGCCTCGTCCGCGTACGCCAGAATTTCCTCGTAGGGACGACCCTCCGCGACCGTGGTGACGACGTCGATTCCGTTCTCCGACGCGGTCGCCTCGATCCCGTCGAGGGTGGCTCTGGCCTCCTCGTCGAGGGCGTTGGCGATGACCCCGGCGTCGGCGGTGAATCGCGTGTACACGTCGTTTTGGACGACGAACAGCGCGTGGAGGCGCGCGTCGTATCGCTTCGCGAGGTCGAACGCGTGTTCCAGCGCCGCGTCGGCGGGCGGGCTTCCGTCCGTCGGCAGCAGTATCTCCGTGTACATCCCGTCTTCGCTGTACGCGCTCGGGGAAGGTGAATCCACGCACCGAAGTCGTCACTGCGCGCACCGAATCGTCGCTGACGGGGTCGCTCGCCCGCCCCGTTTCGCGAAACCGAAAGGCTTTGCCGGGGGACTCTACATGGGGGGACATGTCCCGCTTCGACGACCCGGATCGCCGCCCCGACCGGGTCATCCTCTCCGTCTGTGCGCTCGCCGCCGTCGCGCTCGCGGCCCGCCTCGTCGGCCTCGGCGCGCGCCCGTTTCACTGGGACGAGGGGCGCGTCGGTTACTGGACCCTCCGGTACGCGGCGACCGGCGCGTTCGAGTACCGCCCCGTCGCGGGCGGCCCGTTCCTCCCGATCGTGAACAACCACGTGTTCGGGCTCCTCGGCGCGTCGGACTTCTCCGCGCGGCTCGTCGTGGCCCTCCTCGGCGGACTGTTCCCGCTCGTCGCGCTCCTGTTTCGCGGTCGCCTCCGGGACGACGAGACGGTCGTCCTCGCCGCCTTTCTCGCCGCCAACCCGCTGTTGCTCTACTACTCGCGCGCCGCTCGCGGGGACCTGCCGCTCGCCGTCTTCGGGTTGCTCGCGGTCGGCTGCGCGGTCCGCGCGATCGACGCCGACGACCGGCGCTACCTCTACGGCGGGGCGATCGCACTGGGGCTCGCGCTCGCCACCTCGGGGTTCGTCGTCGCCTACCTCGCGTGCTGGACCGTCGCGGCCCTGCTGGTGTTCGATCACGCTCGGCTGCGCGGCGACGGCCCGGCGGTCGCGCTCTCGCGGCTCGACCGCTACGCCCGCGCCCTCCGCGCCCGCGCGACGCCGCTGGCCCGCGCGTTCCTCCTGACCGTCGCCGTGTTCGTGTTCTTCTACGCGCCTCGCTCGCGCGAGGCGAACGCGCCGGACCTGTGGAACCCGCTCACCCTCCCCGCGGTGCTCGACGCCGCGCTCGTCGGGAGCGTCCGGACGTTCTACGGCGTCCGCGTCGAGTACCGCGTCGACCACGACTTTCTCACCTACGTCTTCGACTTTCTCGGCTTTCTCGCCGTCGGCGCGCTGGCGCTCTCGGCGTTCGCGGTCGTCGGCGTCCTCGTCGAGCGCTACGGCCGCCGGAGCCGACCGCTCGTCGCCTTCGCGACCTACTGGGGCGCCGCGGCCCTGCTCGTCTTCCCAGTCGTCACCGAGGTGAGCGCGCCGTGGGTCGCCGTCCACGCGGTCGCGCCGCTCGCCGTCCCCGCGGCCGTCGGCGGGGCGGTCCTCCTCCGCTTCGGCGCGAGCGCCGTCCGCCGCGAGAGCGCCGCAAACGCCGGCGTCGCGTCGCTCTTTCTGATCGCCGCGGTCGCCCAGACCGGCGCGGTCGTCTCCGCCGACGTGTACGGTCCCCAGGGGTCGGACACCTCCCTCTCACACTACGCTCAACCGGCGGACGACCTGCGCCCGCTCGTCGACAACGCCTCGGCGGCGATGGCGGGCAACGAGGGCGTCGACGTGCTCTACGTCGGCGAGTCGTTCTACACCTCCGACGAACCCGGAAACGACGAGCCGCCGGTCGGGGACGAGTGGGGCGAGCGCCTCCCGCTGCCGTGGTACTTCGAACGAATGGACGCGGAGACGTCGAGCGTCCAGCGTCCCGAGGACGTCGCGAACGACGCCGAGTTCCCGCCGGTCGTCGTCGCCGAGCCGAGCCACCGCGAGGAACTCGAACCGCGGCTCGACGGCTACGAGGTCGCGGAGTACAGGCTCGGGCTGTGGAACCGGACGGTCGTCGTGTTCACGCGGGCGTAGAAGTGTTCGGTTTCGGCCGACGCTTCTACCGAAAGCCCATCGCTTCGATCTGTTCTTGATACCTGTTTCGGATCGTGACCTCGGTCACCTGCGCGACGTCGGCGACCTCGCGCTGGGTCTTCTTCTCGTTACAGAGCAGCGACGCCGCGTAGATCGCCGCCGCCGCAAACCCCGTCGGCGACTTCCCAGACAGCAACCCCTGCTCGGCCGACACGTCGATGATCTCCGTGGCTTTCGCCTGCACTTCCTCGCTCAGGTCGAGCGCCGAGGCGAAGCGCGGGACGAACTGCTTGGGGTCGACGGGCTTGAGTTCGAGGCCGAGTTCCTGGGAGATGTAGCGGTAGGTCCGCCCGATCTCCTTCTGCGGAACGCGCGAGACCTCGGCGACCTCGTCGAGGCTGCGGGGGATGCCCTCCTGCCGGCAGGCGGCGTAGAGCGCGCTCGTGGCGACGCCCTCGATCGAGCGCCCGCGGATCAGGTCCTCGCTCAGCGCCCGGCGGTAGATCACCGACGCGACCTCCCGAACGGAGCGAGGGACGCCCAGCGCGCTGGCCATGCGGTCGATCTCCGAAAGCGCGAACTGGAGGTTGCGCTCGCCGGCGTCCTTCGTGCGGATGCGCTCCTGCCACTTGCGCAGCCGGTGCATCTGGCTGCGCTTTTCCGACGAGAGCGATCGACCGTACGCGTCCTTGTCCTTCCAGTCGATCGTCGTCGTCAACCCACGATCGTGCATCGTCTCCGTGATCGGCGCGCCGACGCGCGACTTGCTCTGTCGCTCCGAGTGGTTGAACGCGCGCCACTCGGGCCCCCGATCGATGGACTGCTCGTCGATGACCAGACCGCAGTCGTCGCAGACGAGTTCCCCCTGGTTCGCGTCCGTAACGATCTCCGCCGAGCCGCACTCCGGGCATTGTACGGTTTCGTCCGACTCCTGTTCGGTTTCGTGCGCTCGCTGACGCTGACGGGTGGGACGCTCCATTATAAGGTTTGTGGGCAAGAGTGAATTTAAACCTTTGTACTGTTCGCTTCTTGAACACGTGTCTGCGCCCTCAGGACGCGGATGCGTCTCGCGCAGCGGTACGGTTATTATCTTGGAGTCGTCCTACTTTAAGAACCGCACGGATACGTCACCGCCGGACGGTCGGGTGGCGCGCCGTCGACGAACGGTCGTGTTCACCGTCGGTCGCGAACCCGACGCCCGAACCACCGCCCCCGATTACGCGCCGGGGAGAATTACTACTGCGCATCTGCAAAGATTTTTGTATAACCGCAGAATATGCAACGGTGAGATGAGCACGTCACACTCGCCGAGCGTGGAACAGGCGGTCGAGGCGTGTCGCCCGTCGGACGTCACCCCCGTCCGGATCGCGGGCGACGCGCTCGAATCCCTCGCACCTTCGCACCTCCGGGATCTGAAGGCGGAACTCGCGGCGGAGAGATACCAGCCCGCGACGTTCGCGGTCGCGGGCTGTTTCAGCGAGGACTGTTCGCTCGCGACGCAGGCCGAGGTGGATCGGCTTCGGGGGCACGTCCGGGCCGCCGCCTTCCTCGGCGCGAGCCGGTTCGAACTCGCCGTCGACGAGGTGGAGGACGCGGAGAAGGTTCGACCGGCCCTCGACGCGCTCGCCGAGCGGGCGCGCCGCGAAGGGGTTCACCTCGCGCTCGTCGGCGACGCGGACCTCTCCATCCGGACGACGGGCTGATGGCGACGAAGCGCGCCCTCGAAGGCCAGCTCGCCGTCGTCGCCGGATTCGAGAACCCGAGCGTCGCGCTCGAACAGTATCCGACTCCGCCGGATCTCGCGGCGCACGTCGTCCACGTCGCGGACCTCCAAGGCGACGTCGAGGGACGGACCGTGGTCGATCTCGGGACGGGGACGGGGATGCTCGCGCTCGGCGCGGCGCTGCGCGGCCCGGCCCGGGTGGTGGGCCTCGAACTCGATCCGTCGGCGCTCCGGACCGCTCGGGAGAACCAGCGACGCGTCGGCACGACCACGCCGATCCACTGGGTCGTCGGCGACGCCGCGCGCGCGCCCCTGTGTCTGTGTCCGACCGAACCGACCACGGTCGTGATGAACCCGCCGTTCGGCGCGCAGGACGGCGCCAGCGGGGCCGACCGGCCGTTTCTCGCGACCGCGGCGTCGATGGCGGACGTCTCCTACTCGGTGCACAACGCCGGGAGCGAGGCGTTCGTCGAGGCGTTCGCGGCCGACAACGGCGGCGAGGTGACCCACGCCTTTCGCGCGACCTTCGAACTCGACAGGCAGTTCGACTTCCACGAGGCGGACAGGGCGGAGATCGAGACCGAGGTGTTCCGGATCGAGTGGACCGGCTAGCTCACCGGTACCGCTCCTTCGTCGCGATCCGCACCCGCGTGTCGTCCGCCCTCGCGAACAGCCTCTCCCCGTCGCGCACGAACTCCACGCCGTCTATCGTCACTCGCTCGTCCGCACCCGGGACCGGGCCGGACGCAGCGCCCTCCCCGTCGTAAACCACGATCGAGAACCCGCCGCGGTCGGCGACGAGCGAGACGTTCCGACCCTCGACGACCGGTTCGGCGACCGACGGGGGCGACGCGTACGCCGGTTTCCGCTCGCCGTCGACGGCGAGCGACACGCGGTACACCGGGTCGGCCCCGACCGGCTTCCACCCCTCCCGACTCGCGACGACCGTCTCGCGCCAGCCGACGCCGCCCACGTGGACGCTCGCGTTTCCGTCGGTTGCGAGGCGCGACTCGGGAACGGCCGTCATCCACACGTTTCGCTCCCCGCTCCGGACGATGACCCCGGACGTGTTCACGCTCGTCGTCTCGCCGAACGCCTCCACGTCTATCACCGCGACCATCCCGTCGGAGACGTTCTCGGCGTACGTCACCTCGTAGTCGCGGACCGTCACGCTCTCGCCGGGGAGCTCGCCGTCGTCCGCGGCGAAGAGCAGGTTCACGCCGACGCCCGGTCCCGCGACGACCGCCGCGAAGAAAACCAGCAGCGCGAGCGCGAGTTCGCGACCGCTCATCGAGGCGACGTAGCCGCGAACGGTGTCGCGACCGGACGCCCCCGCGTCCGCGACGCGCGCGAGCGGTCTCCGATCGGGGGCCGTCGCGGCCGCCGTCAAAAGCGTCGCCAGGAACACCACGAGAACGAATCCCACGGCGCGGTAGAGCACGTACGTCCCGTTTCCGCGGAACCAGTAGACGGCCCACATCGATTGCGCCACCGCGAAGAGCAACAGCCCCGTCCACAGTCGGAGCGCCGACGGGAGATCGTCGCCGCGCCGGCGCGCCAGCCAGAGCGCGGCGAGCGCCCCGAGGAGGAATCCGAGCAGGTGCCCCTGCACGGCGATGTCCGCGAACCACGGGACGGAGAAGGTGGTCCGGCTCGTCGCGGTCGAGACCGGGTGGAGGAGCGCGTCGTACGCGAGCTGGAGGACGCGCGTGGCGGCGAGCGCGAGCACGGTGGCGAACGGGTAGTACACGAGGGCGAACCCGGCGAACGCGAAGACGACGCCCGAGAAACCGATGACCGGACCGAGGCTGAGCGCGGCCGTCAGGAGCCCGCCCGCGACCACGCAGAGCGGGAACAGGACGAACGCCCGGGCGTACGGGTTCGTCCGCCAGGACCCGAACGAAGCCGACCCGCGAGCGTGAGGAAAGTGTCCCCACGCGTACTCGACGAGGGGTGCGAGCGTCAGCGTCGCGACGAGGTTGCCGGTGAGGTGTCCGGGTCCGGAGTGAGAAAAGGCCGCGGCGAGCACGCCGAGCGGGTAGGAGTACGACCACGCGGCGAAGGGGATCGTGACGGGCGCGTTCCACCGATCCCAGCCGCCCTGAACGAAGAGGTAGACGGCGAGCACGAACAGCGCGGACGCGACGGTTCCCCACGGGACGCCGGCGACGAACCGACCGCGGAGCGCGGCGGTTCGGCGGTCGAACCGGCCGTCGAGGAGGCGGACGACCGCGAGCGCGGCGACGAGCGCGAGGACGACCGCGAGCGCCTGGAGGGAACGCGACCCGAGAGCCGGTGCCATAGCTCACAGAATCCGTCGTCCGGCCTTGAATCCGCTGGTTCGAGGCCGACGCGGTCACCCGCTGGCGTCCGCTCGCGGCCGAGACGCCGGTCGACCGCGGATTACAGGTTCGACTCGGCGTCCTTGGCGAGTTCTTCCATCCGCTTGCCGACGCGGCCGGCGCTGGAGAACTCGTCGTCGCTCATCCCGGTGGCGAGCGCGTTACCGAGGACGAACACGGCGTGTTTGTGCTCGCTCTTCGATTTGTGCACGTGCGATGGGTCGACGCCGAGCTGCTCGTACGGCTCGAACAGCGCGTCGTCGACGTTCTCGCGGGCCCGGAAGTGCTCCATGATGATGACCATCTGCTCGTGGAGTTCGAGGAGTTCGTCTTTGTGCATGTCCGTGGGTACGCGCGTTTCGGTTTTAAGGATTGTTACGTTGGCGGTTCGGGTTCCCCCGGGCGGCGGTAGAGCGTGTGCGGGGACGCCGACTCAGAAGACGTACTCGTCTTCGTGGCCCATCATTCCGTCGTCCTCGAAGCCCGGTTCGTCGTCCATCGGACCGCTCGTCTTGTACGCTTTCAAGCCCGTCGCGAGCAGGTCTTCGACCGCCTCTTCGCGGTTGACGAACTCGCCCTGCTCGACGAGCTGGGCGATCTGCATCTCCAGATGTTCGGGGATGTTGATCTCGACTTTAGGCATCTGAACGTGCGGGGCTTTGAAGAGGGTCTATTTAAACTTGGCGGGGTGGAGGCCGCTTCGACCAATCGTACTACGCGTATTTTGAAATGTATTTCACTGATATCTAAGAACAACTCCGATTTTTGCAACACGTTTGATGAAAAGCGGTATCGAGCGGACCGAGTCGGTAACCATACGTGAGCGACGCTCGAATCGCCGGTATGGCGAGAGACGTCACCGACGTACACGAGGAGTACGGGGGCGACAGGCTCCCACCGGGGCAGCGCGAGACGTCCGCCTTCCCCGTGCTGTCGAAGAGCGGAACGCCGTCGTGGGAGCCGGACGAGTGGCGCTTCGACGCGTGGGGCGCGGTCGAGAACGACCTCGAACTCTCCTGGGAGGAGTTTCAGGACCTGCCGTCCGAGACGCAGATTCAGGACTTTCACTGCGTGACCGGCTGGAGCAAGTTCGACTGCGAGTTCACCGGCGTCGCGTTCCCCACCATCGCCGAGCGCGCCGGCGTGAGGGACGACGCCGTCCACGTGATGTTCCACGCGACTGACGGGTACACGACGAACCTCCCGCTCGACGCGTGCATGCGGGACGACGTGCTGTTCGTCTACGAGTACGAGGGCGACCCGCTGCCGGCGGACCACGGCGGGCCGCTCCGCGTCGTCACGCCGCACAGGTACGCCTACAAGGGGGCGAAGTGGGTCGACGGCGTCGAGTTCCTCACCGAGCCGGAGCGCGGCTACTGGGAGCTTCGCGGCTACTCGAACACGGCGAACCCGTGGAACGAAGAGCGCTATAGTTAGGGTAAAGAGTCCGGGGTCCCGACCGATTGGTGATGAACGCGCCGCGCGCGGACCGGACGGCCGCCGCCGAGGGGATCGTCAGCCGGGCGGTCCGCATCCCGCCGCCGTCGTTCCGGGCGGTCGTCCGCGAGGCCGCCGCGCCGCGGACGGTGTGGACCGCGCCCGACGAGGCGATGGTCGTCGGGAGCGGCGCGGCGGCGGCGCTCACCGCGTCCGGGCCGGATCGGTTTCGACGGATCCGCGAGACGGCGCGGGCGCTTTTCGCCGCCGGGGACGTCCACGCCGGCACCGAAGCCGCCTGTCCGCGGCTGTTCGGCGGCTTCGCGTTCCACGACGACCCAGACGGGCCCCCCGACGATCGCGACGGGACGACCGCCGCCGATCACGACCGAACCGACGCCCGGTCGGCGTGGAGCCGCTTCCCCGGCGCGCGCTTCGTCCTCCCGCGCGTGCAGGTCACCGACGCCGACAACGGGACGTGGCTCACCGTCAACGCCGTCGGCCCGGACGCGACGCCCGCGGCGGTCGAAGCGCGGCTCGGCCGAGAGCGCGATCGCCTCGCCAGTCTCGCGGACCCGGGACCGATCGCGGACCCACCGGGCGTCGCCGCCCGGCGGCGGACGACCGACATCGACGACTGGCACGCGGGCGTGAACGCCGCGGTAGAGCGCATCCGCTCCGGCGAGCTTCGGAAGGTCGTCCTCGCGCAGGCGCTCGAGTGCACTCTCGGGTCGGAGCTGTCGGTCGCCGACGCGCTCGCGCGGCTGGGCGGGACGTACCCCGACTGCCACCGCTTTCTCGTCGAGCCCGACCTCTCGAAGGGGGACCCGCGAGGAGCGCAAGACGGCTGCGCCGCCTCCGAAAAGCGAGCGAAGCGAGACGCCCCGCGGACGAGCTTCTTCGGCGCGACCCCGGAGCGCCTCGTTGGTCTCCGCGGTCGGACGGTCGAGACGGGGGCGCTCGCGGGAACGACCGGGCGGGGGGAGACGCCCGCCGAGGACGAGTGGCTCGCGGCGGAGCTCCGAAACAGCGAGAAGGACATCCACGAGCACGAACTCGTCGCCGAGACGATCCGCGAGCAGCTCGCGCCCTTCGCCGCCGCCGTCTCGACCGGCGAGCGGCGAATCCGCCGGCTGGCGACCGTCCAGCACCTCTGGACGCCGATCACCGCCGAACTCGACCGCGACGAGCACGTCCTCTCGCTCGTGGAGGCGCTGCACCCGACCCCGGCGGTGGGTGGTCTCCCGCCCGAACTGGCCATGGAGACGATCCGCGAGACGGAACCGTTCGATCGCGGGTGGTACGCCGCGCCCGTCGGCTGGTTCGACGCGGCGGGCAACGGGACGTTCGCCGTCGCGCTGCGCTCTGCGGTCGCGTCGGGACGGACGGCGACGCTGTTCGCCGGCGTCGGCATCGTCGCCGACAGCGACCCGGATCGCGAGTGGGACGAGGTGCAGTTGAAGTACCGGCCGATCCTCGACGAGCTGGAGCGGCAGTAGGGCCGGCTATCGCGGGACTCCCGCCGGCTGACGAGAAACGCGTCTCCGCGCGACCCGTCCCGACGGAGTATTGACGCTCGCCTCACAAGCGTCGGCGATGACCGCACCGAACCGGAACACGCTCTGGGCACGGGTCTTCGTCGACGAACTCGCGGCGGCCGGCGTCTCGGCCGCCTGCATCACGCCGGGGAGCCGGTCGACGCCGCTGACGGCCGCGTTCGCGCGTCACGAGGAGATCGACGTCTTCTCGCACCTCGACGAACGCGCGTCGGCCTTCTTCGCGCTCGGCCGGGCGCGCCGGACCGGCGACGTGACGCCGCTCGTCTGCACCTCGGGCACGGCGGCGGCGAACTACCACCCCGCCGTGATCGAGGCGTCGCAGGCGCGGGTGCCGATGCTCCTCCTGACGGCGGACCGGCCGCCGGAACTCCGCGACGGCGGGGCGAACCAGACGATCGACCAGGAGAAGCTCTACGGCGACGCCGTCCGATGGTACAGGGATCTCCCGGAGCCGGAGGCGGAGCCGCGGAAGCTCCGGTCGCTTCGGACGACCGCCGCGCGCGCGCTCGCCGAGGCGACGGGCACCCCCGCCGGACCGGTCCACCTCAACTTCCCGTTCCGCAAGCCGCTGGAACCGACGCCGGTGCCCGGCGACGTCCCGGACGACCTCCCGGCGCTCGCCGCCGACGGGCGCGAGGGGGCGTTCCTCCGAACGGCGGCCGGCGCGCCGGAACTCGACGACCGCGAGGTTCGACGAATCGCGGAGGCGCTGTCGACCGACCGCGGCCTCGTCGTCGCCGGGCCCGCCGATCCCCCGGGATTCGACAGGGAGGCGATCGCGGCGCTCGGCCACGCGACCGGCTTTCCGATCCTCGCGGACCCGCTCTCGGGCCTCCGCTTCGGCGGGCACACGCGCGTCCTGCCCGTCGCGGGCGGCTACGACGGCTACCTCGATCCGGCCGTCACCCGATCGTGGCCCGATCCCGAGGTCGTCCTCCGGATCGGCGCGTCGCCAACCTCGAAGCCCCTCCTGGAGTACCTCGCCCGGATCGACGCGCGACAGTTGCTCGTCGACCCCGCCGGCGAGCCGCGGGAGGCGGCGTTCGTCGCGTCCGACCTCGTCGTCGCCGACCCGTCGCGGCTCGCCGCACGCCTCTCGCGGCTCCTCGGCGGGGCGGGCGCGGCCGATACCGAGTGGCGCGCGCTGTTCGAGCGGGCCGAGCGGATCCACTGGGAGGCCGTCGCCGACGCCGACGGGTTCTTCGAGGGTCGCGTCCTCGCCGACGTGGCCGACCTCACGCCGGAACCCTCGACGCTGTTCGTCTCGAACAGCATGCCCGTCCGCGACGCGGACCGGTTCGCCCGCCCGACGTCGAAGAGCCTCACCGTCCTCGGCAACCGCGGCGCGAGCGGCATCGACGGAATCGCGAGCACCGCGCTCGGCGCGGGCAGCGCCACGACGGACCACCTGACGCTCGTCGTCGGCGATCTGGCGTACTACCACGACCTGTCCGGCCTGCTCGCCGTCGGTCGCTGCGACGTGGACGCGACGATCGTCCTCGTCAACAACGACGGCGGCGGCATCTTCCACACGCTCCCCATCGAATCGTTCGATCCGCCCTTCACGTCGCACTTTAAGACCCCCCACGGCCTCGACTTCGAGCCGACCGGGGACCTGTTCGGCCTCGACTACGTCCGCGCCGACGACCGGGAGTCGTTCCGCGACGCGTACGCCGAGGCGGTCGCCGCCCCGGGTTCGACCCTCGTCGAGGCCGTCACGGACGCCGAGGAGAGCCACCGACGCCGCGAGGCGATCGCGACGAGCGTCCGCGAGGCGCTCCGATCCGACTGATCGCGTCGGCGCTCGCGGAGCGGTCACGACGGCAAACAGTTTTGTCCGATGACACGGTAGCGAGCGCATGCCCTCCGCCGCGTGGAACGTCGCCGTCTGGACCGCCATCACAGCGATTCTCGCGTACTTCTTCGTCTTCGTTCAGCGACCGCTCGTCGGCGTGCTCCTCGCGGCGGCGTTCTACGCGCTCGCGTGGATCCTCGCCGAGTACTCGGCTTCGGCCGGACTCACGCCCGCGTTCAGCACCGGCAGGGCCGTCGTCACCGCCGTCGTCGTCGTCCTCGTGCTCGCGTACGCACTGCTCGTCGCCGGGCAGATACTGCTCGGCCTGCTCGCCGCGGCCACGGTCCTCGCGGTCGCCTGGCTGACGAGCCCCACGGGACCGCTGGCGAAACCGAGGTAGCCTTCGCCGGCGACCCGGTTCGAGTCGGGACGCGCCGAACTGACGTCCGAGGACTTATTGGGGATTCGACGCAACCCAGGGGTATGGCTGGACGCCGCGGATTCGACTACGCCGCCGACGAGCGCCAGCTGCGGCCGCGCGAGGAGAACGACGCGGTCGGCACGTGGCTCGAAACGCTCTTCGACGGGACCGTCGAGGTGATCGTCTTCGGGCTGCCGACGCTGCTGTGGGTCGCGCTGTCGCAGGGGGCGGTGACGACGCTCGTCGCGATCGTCTCGCTTTCCGCGGCGGCGTTCGGCATCGGCGCGGTTCGGAACGACCGCCTCCGCGTCGGTCCGCCGTGGCCGCCGGTGTCGCCGTCCCTGGCCGCGCTCCGCGTCGGCTACTACAACCTGCTGTTCGTCGCCGTCTCCCTCGCGACGCCCCGCGTGGTTCCCGAATCCGTCACCGGAATCGACCTCCCGTGGTCGTCGACGGACGTCGTCGTCGCGGGCGCGGTGGCGGCCGGGGCGACGCTCGCCGCCGTCGTCGCGTTTCCTTCGATCGCGATCCGAATCGAAGAATACCGCGACCGGTGATCGTAGACGCGGAATCGCCGCCGCGGCGCGGGCCGCGAGGCCGCCGACCCGTCGCGGCCGCGTCGCCTTCGGACGGGAATCTTTTTGCGCTCGCCGACCCCCGTCTCGGGCATGATCTCGGAGATTATGGACGCCGACCGCTGGGAGGAGGTCACGGGGGAGTTCGAGGACGTCACCTACCACCGGGCGGTGGACGTGCCGGCGGTCCGCATCGCCTTCGACCGCCCGGAGGTGCGGAACGCCTTCCGCCCCGGCACGGTCGACGAACTCTACGCGGCGCTCGACCACGCCAGAAAGCGGGCCGACGTCGGCTGCGTCCTCCTGACGGGGAACGGTCCCTCGCCGAAGGACGGCGGCTGGGCGTTCTGCGCCGGCGGCGACCAGTCCGTCCGGGGCGACTCGGGGTACGAGTACCGCGACGACGACGAGGCGGCGGCCGACAACGATCCCGCCGTCCGCGAGGCGAGGGCCGGCCGCCTGCACGTCCTCGAAGTCCAGCGGCTCATCCGCTTCATGCCGAAGCCCGTCGTCGCGGTGGTGCCGGGGTGGGCCGTCGGCGGCGGCCACTCGCTGCACGTCGTCTGCGACCTCACGCTCGCCTCCGAGGAGCGCGCGAAGTTCCTCCAGACCGACCCCGACGTGGCCTCCTTCGACGGCGGGTTCGGCTCCGCCTACCTCGCCCGGCAGATCGGCCAGAAGCGGGCCCGCGAGGTGTTCTTCCGCGGAAAGACCTACTCCGCCGCGGAGGCGGTCGAGATGGGGATGGCGAACGAGGCGGTCCCGCACGAGAAGCTGGAGTCGGTCGCGCTGGAGTGGGCCGACGAGATCACGAAGAAGAGTCCCACGGCGATCCGGATGCTGAAGTTCGCGTTCAACATGGCCGACGACGGAATGGTCGGCCAGCAGGTGTTCGCGGGCGAGGCGACGCGCCTCGCGTACATGACCGAGGAGGCCCGGGAGGGCCGCGACGCCTTCCTGGAGAAGCGCGAGCCGGACTTCTCGCGGTTCCCCTGGCACTACTGACGTTTTCCGCCTCTCAGGGGCGCTCACGGGGCCTCGTCGATGCCGAACGTTGCTCCCCGATTGGCGTCTGTCGCGCCCGCCTGGACGCGAGGTGAAATTCTTCGCGTCGCAATACCCTCGGACGTCACTCGTCTTCTTCGCCGGGTTCGAGCGGGAACCTCTCCACCTCGAAGTGTATCTTTCCCACGGACGGTGTTCAGCTAGGACGGAGTGGTTGCCTTCGGGAGGAGTGAAACCACGTCGAAAGCCCCCGCCGTCTCAGCTCCCGCGGCTCGCTGCGCTCCTCGCTCGCGCTGCGGTGCTTACGTCGCCGGGGTTCGCCGAGACGGCGGCCCCTTTCAGTCCCACCCGCGTCAGTTGTTCAGCCACCCACCGCGGGTGTGACTTTCGAGGTGTTCACAGCTGTTTCACAGCCAGTCCAAGCGTACTCTAAACGCTGTCGTTCCCACGGAGAGTCGAATCGTCACGCACCTCCGACGAGACGACGTCCGCTCAGTCGCCGCCGGTCCCCGCTCCCTTCGCTCCGGTCCCGGCGCCGTCGACGCGGCGGACGATGGTCCCGACGAGCGCCACGGCGAGGAGGGCGACCGCGGCGATGGCCGCGAACGCCGGGCGGAGGCCGCTCGACTCGATGAGCGCGCCGAAGATCGGCGGCGCGACGGCGTTGCCGATCATGATGCCGACCGTGATCACGGCGAAGTTCTTCCCGACGTCGCCGCGGGCGGAGAGCGCGTCGGCCAGCTTGTCGCGGGCGGGGAGGCTGAGGCTCCCGACGCTTCCGGCGAAGACCGCACAGGCGGCCGCGACGAGCGGTGGGACGGCGAACGACGCGAGCGCGAACACGAACGCCGCGACGAGGAGGTAGCTGCCGACGAGGACGGGTCCGGGGCCGACCCTGTCGGCGAGGTCGCAGCCGACCAGGATGAGACCGGCGCCGACGACGAACGCCGCCGACAGCGCGAGATTCGCCGTTCCGGGGTCCAGTCCGTAGCCCTCCGAGAGGAGCACGACGACGAACGAGGTGACGCCCCACATCACCGTCGAGGCGACGAGCGCGAACAGCCCCAGCCCGAGGATGCCAGGGGCCGACGTGATCGATCGAACTCCGGCGCGAAGCCGATCGCGGACCGACCGCGGTTTCCGCCCGGCGGACGCATTCACGTCCACGTCCACGTTCGGCCGCCGCACCGACGGGTCGACGCCGCGCAGGAGGATCGCTATCGCGACCGCCGCGTACAGGAGGCCGGCCCCGCCGATCAGTCCGAACGCGTGCCGCCACGTCAGCGCCGGGTGGGCGACGATCGCGGTGATGAGCGCGGGCGGCGCCGCGAAGCCGAGGTTGCCGGCGAAGCCGTGGACGCTGAACGCCCGCGCTCGGTTGCGCTCCGCGGTCGCGTCCGCGAGGAGCGGGAAGTGCGCGGGGTGGTGGCCAGCGACGCCGAGTCCGACGACGATCTGCCCGACGAGCAGCCACTCGAACGTCGGTGCGAGCGCCAAGATTAGGGCACCGATCGATCCGAGTGTCAGACAGAGCCCGAGCGTCAGCGTCCGATCGCGGTTGTCCGCGAGATACCCGTACGGGAGCTGACAGGCCGTGTTGACGAACGCCTGCGCGCCCATGGCGACGCCGAGCGCCGCGAGGCTGACGTCGAACTCGCGGGCGAGCGCCGGCAGCACCGGCGGCAACAGCACGAGGTACATGTGGTTCGCGACGTGCGATCCGCTGACGAGACCGACGACGAGGGCCGTCCCGCGGGGGACGTCGGACGCGGAGCGTCGGAGCGTGCGCACCGACGGAGCGACGCACAGCGCGCGGGAGTAGTTACCGGTCCCGGAGAGCCGCGCCGGGCCCGGGTCCGTTCCGGCCGCCGCGCTGGTCGTCGCGAATCCGAACCTTCACCCTCCCGGCGATCCCACACGCCGGTAATGAGTACGCAGAACGTCTCGCGGACGAGGGCCTGGCTGATGGCCGCCCGCCCGCAGACGCTCCCGGCGGCCGCCGCGCCGGTGCTCGTCGGCGTCGGCCTCGCGCTCGGCGACGGCGTGTTCGCCGCCCTCCCGGCGTTCGCGGCGTTCGTCGGCGCGGCGCTCATCCAGATCGGCACCAACTTCGCGAACGACTACTACGACGCGATCCAGGGCGCGGACACCGACGCGCGGGAGGGGTTCACCCGCGTCACGCAGTCCGGACTCATCCCGCCCGAGGAGGTGAAGCGTGCGACCTATCTCACCTTCGCCGCGGCGATCATCGTCGGCACCTACCTCGTCTACGTCGGCGGCGTCCCGATCCTCGTCGTCGGCCTCCTGTCCGTCGCCAGCGGCGTCGCCTACACCGGCGGCCCGTACCCCCTCGGGTACCACGGCCTCGGCGACCTCTTCGTCTTCGTCTTCTTCGGCGTGGTCGCCGTCACCGGGACGTACTACGTGCAGGCGGCGTCGATCCTCGCGTCGCCGTTCCCGCTCGGCGTGCCGCCGGGGACCGTCACGCTCGCCGCCGTCGTCGCCAGCCTGCCGATCGCCGCCATCTCGACGGACATCCTCGTCGTGAACAACGTCCGCGACCGCGAGGAGGACGCCGAGACGGGCAAGCGGACGCTCGCGGTCCGATTCGGTTACGGGTTCAGCCGCGCGCAGTACGTCGGCCTGCTCGCGCTCGCGTACGCCGTGCCGGTCTGGCTCTGGTTCGCCGCCGACCACTCGCCCGCGGTGCTGCTCCCGTGGCTCACGCTCCCCCTCGCGGTCCGCGTCTCCCGAACCGTCCTCTCCGAGACGGGCGGCGCGGCGCTGAACCCGGCGCTCGAACGGACCGGCAAGCTGCTCGCGGCGTTCGCGCTGCTCTTCGCCGTCGGGCTGGCGGTGTGAGATGCCGCCGCGCCTCCGCGAGTTCTCGGTGCGGCTGAAACGTCCCCTCGGGACGGCGACGGGGGAGATCGCGGACCGCCGGGGATTCCTCGTCGGCGTCGAAATCGGCGGGCAGCGCGGCGTCGGCGAGGCGACGCCGCTTCCGGGATGGACGGAGTCGTTCGAGGCGTGCCGCGCGGCGCTCGACCGTCTCGACCATCTCGACCGCCTCGGTCACTTCGATCGCTCCGATAGCCTCGATCGCTTCGATAGCCTCGGCCGCCTCGGCCGCCTCGACCGCCTCGACCGCGCTCCGGCAGCGCGTCACGGCCTCTCTCTCGCGGTCCTCGACGCCGCGGCTCGCGCCGAGGGCGTCCCCCTCGCGTCGGTTCTGTCCGCAGACGATTCGGACGACGGCCCGGTGGGTGACCGGACGCCACCCACCTCGGTTCCGGTGAACGCGACCGTCGGCGACGGCTCGGTCGCGGAGACCGTCGCGGCGGCGGAGGACGCCCTCTCCGAAGGGTACGATTGCCTGAAGGTCAAGGTCGGCGCGCGAGACCTCGGCGCGGACCTCGATCGGCTTCGGGCGGTCCGGGACGCCGTCGGCGACGACGCGATCCTCCGCGCGGACGCGAACGGCGCGTGGGACCGGGGCACGGCCGAGCGCGCGGTCGACGCGCTCGCGGCGCTCGATCTCGCCTACGTCGAGCAGCCGCTTCCCGCCGCCGACCTCGCGGGACACGCCGCGCTCCGCGGTCGCGGCGTCGACGTCGCGCTCGACGAGTCGATCGCCCGGCGCGGCCTCGACGACGCGCTGAGGGCGGACGCCGCCGACGTCGTCGTCCTCAAACCCGCGGCGCTCGGCGGGCCGCTCGAAACCGTCCGCGCCGCCCGCATCGCGCGGGAGCGCGGCGTCACCCCTGTGGTCACCACGACCGTCGACGCCGCCGTCGCCCGCGCGGCCGCCGTCCACGTCGCCGCCGCGATTCCGGACGTGCCGCCGTGCGGACTGGCGACCGGCGGACTGCTGGCGGAGGATCTCGGGGTCGACGCCGATCCGGCTCCCGTCGCGGACGGGGAGGCGAGCGTGCCGGTCGGGCCGGGAAATTGCGGGGCCGCGTTCGACGCGCTGGTGTGGGATCGGTGAGGGAGATGCGGGGCCGGTGGGGCGATGCGGGACCGGTAGCGGCGTCCGATCGTCCTCGCCGATCGACGGTCGACGCCGAAGGGAGCCGACCGCTCCGCCGGAATCACTCCTCGACGACTTCCACGGCACCGATCATCCCCTGCTGTTCGTGGGGAACGCAGACGTACTCGTAGGTTCCGGCCCCGTCGAACGTGTGGGAGAACGTCGTTCCCGCTTCGACGGCGAGTTCGCTCTCGAACGACCCGTCCCTGGCGGCGACGTTGTGCTGGCCGCCGCGGCCGGTCCACTCCCAGACGACGGTCGTCCCGGTCGACACGCGGACCGAGGTCGGGTCGAACTGGTAGCCGTTGCCCGCGCCGACGTCGACGCCGACCTCCGACTCGCCGGTTTCGTCCACCGGTTCGTCGCTTTCGCCCTCGTTGCCGCGAGAGCCGCCGGTACAGCCCGCGATCGCCGCGAGACCCGCCGCGCCGAAAAGACGCATCGCGGATCGCCGGGTAGGATTCCTCATACCCGTTCCGGTTGGGTGCCCGCGCACAAAAGCGACTCCACATGCCGCCGTCGCCGTCGGCGAAACGGGCATAATTATTAGTTCGGGAAACCCCACGTGTCCACTACACACATGACAAACCTCGTCACGAACGCCGCGGCCGCGGTCACGGACTACCCCGAGGAGACGGCGGTCGGCTTCGAGGGACGGTCGATCTCGTATCTGGAGCTGTGGGACCGAATCGGCGCGTTCGCGTCGGGGCTCGCCGACCGAGGCGTCGGGGCGGGCGATCGGGTCGCGGTGTACCTGCCGAACCTGCCCCAGTACGTCGTCGCCTTCCACGGGACGCTGCGCGCCGGCGGCGTGGTCGTTCCGATGAACCCCCAGTACAAGACGCGGGAGATCGGTCACCTGCTGGCCGACAGCGGGGCGACCGTCGTCGTCGCGCTCGCGGACCTCGTCCCCTTCGTCGAGGAAGCGCGCGAGGGGACCGACGTCGAGCACGTCGTGAGCGTCGGCGACGCGGACGCCGAGGACGCGGTCGCGTTCGATGACTTCCTCGCCGACCCGGCGTTCGAAACCGTCGACCGGCCGGACGACGAAGTGGCGGTACAGCCGTACACGTCGGGGACGACCGGGCGGCCGAAGGGCGTGCTGCTCACCCACGGGAACCTGTCGTCGAACGCCGAGACGGCGGCGGCGATCGCGCCGGACGGGATCAGCGCCAGCGACAAACAGCTCGGCGTGCTGCCGCTGTTTCACATCTACGGGATGACCGTGACGATGAACGCGACGCTGTTCAAGGGCGGGGCGTACTACCCGAGGCCGTCGTGGGACGCACAGGAGGCGCTGTCTCTCATCGAGGACGAACGGCTCACGCTGATGCACGGCGTGCCGGCGATGTACAATGACGTGATCAACCAGCCGAACGCCGCCGACTTCGACCTCTCGTCGCTTCGGATGTGCGGCGTCGGCGGGGCGGGCATCCCGATCGAGGTGCTCCGCCGCTTCGAGGAGCTGTACGGCGTCGAACTGTACGAGGGCTACGGGCTGACCGAGACGAGCCCCGTCACGCACTTCAACAGCCCCGACAGGGGACGTCGGGTCGGCAGCATCGGGCAGACGCTGCCGGGGGTGGAGGCGCTGGTGGTCGACGAGGCGTTCGAGCCCGTCGCGCCGGTCGAGCGCGGCCCCGTCGACGAGAGCGAGGTCGACCTCGCGGCCATCACGGGCGAACTCGTGATCCACGGTCCCA
>NZ_SDIC01000007.1 GCF_004116405.1 Halegenticoccus tardaugens
TGTTTGGTGCTCGGCATCTTCCGAAACCTCGGATTCGTCGTTATCGTACTTCCGGGTCGTGATGTGGAAGTAGAACTCGTCGGTCGCCTTGTCGTATTGTAGTGTGCTCGCCCGGAACTCGTAGTCCCCGAGAGAACGTACCGCTCGTAGGGCGTCGGACTATCTGCCGGAAGTTCAAAGTTGCACTCGACGCGCCCGTTGACGGTCGAGAGGGACACACGGTCGCGGTAAAACGTCGCGCTCCGCTTGTCGTAGACCATGCTCCATGAGGTAAATTTCGGCTGGCTCACCCGCTTGCCCTGTTTCCACCGTTCGACGCACCCTTTCGTCGCTTGTACGGCACGTCGGATGGCCTCTTGAACGAGGTTCGCGGTGAGGTCGGTTTCCTATCGGAGTTCCTTGTAGAGCGCGTCCCGTGCGGTCGTATTCGCCGTAACGCAGTTCGCGTAGGAGTCGTCGTCCCAACAGAACTCGGCGGCACGGTTCGCGCAGTGAAGGAACTGTCGAGCAGATTCGTGGAGGTCGGCGCGGTGCTCATCAGGAATGATGAGTTTGACCGGCGCGGTTCGACGCACCTCCATATTTCAGATTGCTCCCCGACGGTACTTATATGTTCGGGAGTCGGGTAGCTACCGTCGTGCGGTTGCGTCGTCCTTCGTCGGTTTCCTCTCCGACCTACTCGCTCGCTCCGCTCGCTCCGTGAGGTCGGAGGCTCCACCTTGAATTATGCTGAGTAACAACACTGCTTCGAGGTCATATCGGGGTGCTGCGAGCAGTGGCGACAGTACATTGGCGAATCCGGCTTTAATCGTGGGGAACGCCACGCCATGACTAGGAAGAGGCAAGCGGCTGTGGGGCGCGACATGGTGAGATAGGCCTCTTCTAAGCAGATCGTTGCTGGAACGCGAAGCGCCCAGGAGCCGATTCTGTACGGTTTGCCTGCTCAGGGCACGATCGCACCGAGTTGCTCCAAGAGCCCGTGCGTGTCGTCGAGTGCCCAGGCCTCGAGAAGTTGCCCCTCTTCAACCCTGAAAATGACGATGTCTGCGGTTTCGACTTCGCTTTCCGTCGGCGGAACACCCACGGCTTCCCCTTTGTGTGTCCCGGAAAATCGGTATCGGACAACGACCCTGTCCGCGGTCGCGATCACGTCCTCAATCTCGTTGTTGAGATCTGGAAATGCTTCGTACCACTCTGCCCGGCCACCCGCAGTTCGTCGACCGAGTAGGTGTCGTCCGTCTGGTGATGGAGGACGTAGTCGTCACTTACTACGTCGGTGTCGAACGGCTTGAGCTCGCCGTCATTCCACACGGCCGTGAAGTAGTCTCGGACGAATGCTCGTTCCGTACGGCGGTCGATAACGAAGGAGGGTACCGGTACTAGTACCGGTCTCGGCCTTCGTCGACTGATGGCGATCTATCAGTCGGCTCTGGACCGTGGAGTAACACTCCCGGTCCCGCCGAATAGATTTTCCGGGTCGTATTTCGTCTTCAGGTTGACCAACTGCTCGTAGTTGTTGCCCAAGCGTCGTTTCACGGGATCCTCATTCAGTCCCGGGAAGTTCCCGTAGCTCCCCGATGCAACGGTCAGTTCTCTCGTTTCGGCGATCCCGTCGCGGCCCCAGGCGACGTTCGCATCGTCGTCAGCGGGGTCTTCCCAGTTGGCCTCGAAGGTGAGCATGTACGGCTTGTCCCGGTGCCAGAACGCGGTCGCGTCTTGGGGGACCTCCTCGACCGCGTCGCCGAGGTGCCAGAGGTCGATCGTCGAGAGTGCAGAAGGTGCCGACTCGGTGTACCGAACCATGATATCGACGATATCGTCGGTGACTTCGGTGAGGAAAATCGACTTCCAGTAGTACCTGAGTCCGTCAGGATAATCCTCATCAAGCATCGACTGGAGGTCAACGTACTCCATCGGGCTACTGAAGTCGGCGATGGGCGTCGCGCTCTCTCGTAGCGGGCGAAAGACCTCATCGGCGTCCTCGAGGTCTCCGCGGTAGGATCCGAGCATGGCTAACGCGGGCTCACCCCAGGCGTCCTCGGGAAACCCCTCGAGGTCGGGTACGTGTGCAGTGAAGGCGAGCACGCCCGCCTCGCGTGGTGCATCGGCGCCCCACTCGAGGTACTGCTCCATAACTGTCGTTGTGTCGTCACCGTGGAACCACGCGAAGAACGCGTACACCTCGGGTCCCACGTCGTGGAGGTCGAACTCGAACGACGTGACGATCCCGAGCGTCCCGCCACCACCGCGGATCCCCCAGAACAAGTCCTCGTTCTTTTCGCTGCTCGCGGTGTAGACCTTCCCGTCAGCCGTCACGACGTCGACGCTGCGAAGGTTGTCCATCGCCAGTCCGTACTGTCGGCTCAGGTGTCCGTAGCCGCCGTTGAGCGTCAGTCCGGCAACGCCCGTCTCCGAGACCGCGCCAAGGGCCGTTGCGAGGCCGAAAAGTTGCGTTTCGCGGTCGACGTCGCCGAGCGTCGCGCCGCCTTCGACGCGAACTGTACGCCCCTCCCGATCGACGTGCACACCGTTCATCATCGAAAGATCGACGACAATACCACTCTCACAGACGGCCGTCCCGGCGACGTTGTGTCCTCCACCTCGCACCGCGAGCGGGAGGTCCTGCTTATGGGCGAAGATTACCGACGCGACAACATCGGCGACGCCGGAACAACGAGCGATCATCGCCGGATACTTGTCGATCATGCCGTTCCAGACTGATCGGGCCTCGTCGTACTTCTCGTCCCCCGGGAGAACAATGTCGCCGCCGAATTCGGCTTCGAACGACTGAATTTCGTCCTGAATGTGGGCGATCGTCCCGTCTCCTAGTGATTTTCCTCCGTGTGCCATAATCTGAATACGATTCCGACGACGATAAAGAAGTCATAGTGTTCACACGACGGTCCGTCTTGCAGTTATGACTGGCGGATGACGCGCCGAAATACGGATGCCGGTTCTCGCTCCTCGGTCGGGAGGATCGAGTCTCGAATGTCTCTCGAAAACAGCCATATCATAATTATTGATTGTGGGCGACTATATGCCCAGGTGGGGCGTATAAGTCTCGAGAGACAATGCCAGAAACTACCACTCCCGTAGACGACGGTGTAATAGACGGATTCGGCGAGGAACTTCACGGCGAATTGCTCCGTCCTGGAGATCCGAATTACGACGAAGCCAGATCAATATGGAACGGCATGATCAACAGGTCACCGGCGCTCATCGTTCGCTCGAGGGGAGTGTCTGACGTGATCGCCACGGTAACCTTCGCCCGCGAACGGGGCATGCTGCTCGCGATCCGCGGTGGCGGACACAATATCGCCGGCAACGCAGTGTGCGACGACGGGTTGATGCTCGACCTCTCAGAGATGCGCTCGATTCGCGTCGATCCGGATCGCGAGACCGCTCGGGTTGAACCGGGCGCTACCCTCGCCGATCTCGACCACGAGACGCAGGCGTTCGGACTGGCGACTCCGCTCGGAATCAACTCGACGACTGGCGTCGCGGGGCTCACGCTCGGCGGTGGGTTTGGGTGGCTCACTCGTCGGTACGGAATGACCGTGGATAACCTGCGCTCCGTCGATATCGTCACGGCGGACGGCAAGCTGCGTCATGCGAGCGACGACGAGCATCCGGATCTCTTCTGGGGAATCCGCGGCGGTGGTGGGAATTTCGGCGTCATCACGTCGTTCGAGTTCGATCTCCACGAGGTCGGCCCAGAGGTTCTTGCCGGACCGATCGTGTACAACGGTGAGGACGCACCAGCGGTTCTGCGACATGTACGAGACTTCAACGAGGACGCGCCGGACGAGTCGACCGTCTGGGCCATCCTCCGCAAGGCACCACCGCTCCCGTTCCTTCCCGAACCCGTCCACGGTATCGGGGTCGTCATCGTAGTCGCGTTCTACGCGGGAGAGATGGAGACGGGCGAAGAGGTACTGGCCCCGATTCGTTCATTTGGCGACCCAATCGCCGACGCCGTCGGCCCGGTCCCTTACGCCGCCTTCCAGCAATCGTTCGATCCCTTGCTCACTGACGGAGCCAGGAATTACTGGAAATCGCACAATTTCAGTACGCTTTCGGACGACGCCATCGACACCGCAGTCGAGTATGCAGCAACACTTCCGTCTCCACTGTCCGAGATCTTCTTCGGTCAGGTGGGCGGCGCGATGGCGCGCGTACCGACGGATGCGATGGCCTACCCCCACCGCGACGCGGCATACGCGATGAATGTCCACACGCGCTGGGAGGACCCTGCGATGGATGATGAGTGTATCGCCTGGTCCCGAGAGTTCTTCGACGCCATGGCCCCGTACGCGACCGGCGGCGTCTACGTGAACTTCATTAGTGAACGGGAGGGAGAGGAGAACCTCGCCTACGGTGAGAACTACGAGCGTCTGGTCGAACTCAAAACCGAGTACGATCCGACAAACCTGTTCCGAATGAACCAGAACCTCGAGCCAGTGGCGTAACTTTCTCCCTTCGTGAGTTTTCGTCCTTCTGTGACCTTCTACCAAATCACCGACAAGGGCCGCAATGCCCTGAGAAAGCGCCGTGAGTGGGAAGATCAGTACCTCCAGGAGACCGCACTCGCCTAACCTCAAAAATCACGCTGGTAGTCCCTCTGTCAGAGTGAAGACTGAGCCCTCACAAGCATATCCTTAGTTGACATCCTCCCCGCCCTACAGGGCGAGGCTTTGCGCCTGTTTCCACGTAATCCGGACCTGGTCGCCGACGTAATAGATGTACCCGCGGCTGTGCAGAATAGTCAACAGCGCCTCTGCAGGCTCCTCGCTACACTCGGACGCAACCACTGAAAGAACTTGCTCCCGAGACAACTCACCTCCTGCAGTCTCGACCGGCGACCGAAGCACTTCAAGCGCCTCTTTGGCCCGCGGCGGGAGTGATGTTTGAGGGTTCATCTATCGGTAGTTACAGAGGAGTGGTAATAAGCCTCAGTCAGACACGGCTCTCAGACCGTGTTTTTGAGGCGACCAGACGCACTGAATCCAAGACTATCCCCTTCTCGTCGAGAGAAAGCGGTTTGCCTGCAGTGCGACTACTGAGCGTATGCTGGTCCCGTGGATGGACTGGACGCACATGACGAAGATTGACCCCGACAAATCACTTCTTGACGGCACCACCTACGCAGCGCTCGCCGACACGGGCACAGCTGCACACAACCTCGGAGGATGGATTTGATGCGTACCTTTCATTCACACATCGGAACTAGAATATATTAGCCTAGTTTGACAACTATGCTGCAGAGAAAGGGATTTCGCGTACGAAAGTTGCCTCATACGGCAACAATACGCTCATTTCAACGGACTTTTTGCGCCTGCCCTTCATATTCATGGGAGATGACTGAGCGGAACGGGTCTTCCGCCGAAGAAGACCAGACACTCGAGACCATCTTTGCTAACTCACCTCTCGATTTCGGCGACACAGATTTCTGTCAAACACTGGTGGCGAACACGTCCGAAGGGCTTCTCACGATCGACGAAGACAGCACGATTGTCTTCGCGAACCCCGCGCTCGAACGTATTCTGGGGTACCGTCCGGACGACCTGGTCAGTCGGTCCTTGTTGGTGCTCATCCCGGACCGACTCGTCCAAGATCACGTTCAAGCATTCCAGCGATATCTCGAAACTGGCGACCCACAGATCGACTGGGACGGCATCGACCTGCCAGCACAACACGAGGAGGGCCACGAGGTTCTCGTTTCGATCAGCTTCCGTGAACACACTCACGACGGCCAGCAACTCTTTACGGGTGTAATCCGGGATGTCAGTGACCGGAAACAGCGGCAAGTTGAACTCGAGCGCTACGAAGATATTGTCACGCACCTCCCAGATGGAATTTGCCGAACCGAGTCCGATCCCGATGGAGCCTTCCTCGAAGCGAATCCGGCCTTGCGGGACATGCTCGATGTGGAGTCGAACGACGCACTCCTTCAGATGGGCCCCGCCGATTTCTACGCCGATCCGGATGACCGACAGTCGTTGTGCGAACAAATCCGTGAGGAGGGGATCCTCTTGGACGAGAAACTGAAGTTACGAACCGCGACGGGTGAGTCGATCTGGACATCGATCACCGCGATCGAGCGCGAAGAGCGTGGAGAGACCTATATCGATGGCGTCGTCAGGAACATCACGGAGCGGAAAGACCGCGAGCGCGACTTTCGTGAGCAACGGCGAAGTATCGAGACTATCCTCTCGCATATCCCGGGAATACTCTTCACATTCGACAAGGACGGCATCTTCACCCGATCGGAGGGACAGGCATTTCGGAACATCGGACTTGATCCTGGGGAAGCCGTCGGCCAATCGTTCTTCGACCTGTACGCTGATCACCGCACGCTTCTCGATCTCTGTCGACGAGCGCTTGACGGGGAACGGGTGAGCAGTACCGTAGATGTTGCTGGACGGGTGCTCGAAGGAACGTGTCAGCCAGTGTTCGACGAAGGGGGCGACGTCACGCAGGTCGTGGGATTCGCCTACGACGTCACCGAGCGCAAGGAGCGCGAACATGCGCTCGAAACCCAGCGAACCGCGCTCGAACGCGTCCAGCAGATCATCAATAGCCTCCGGCCACTCAACCGGATGCTCGCGAGGGTCTCGACCCGAGACGAGATTGAACAGGTCGTCTGCGAACAGCTCGCGACCTCCGATGCCTACCGCTTCGCGTGGTACGGCGACTACGCTCCCGAAGGCGATCGAGTCACCCCAAAGGAGTGGGCCGGGGTCGAAGACGAGTATCTCGACGACTCCGAGGTGAGGACCGATGGGAGCGACACTGACTTGGGGCCGGTCGGCCGGGCCGTCCGCTCTTGCGACGTCCAAGCAGCCCGGAACATCCCCACTGATTCGTCATTCGAACCACGGCATGACGAGGCGCTAGACGGCGGGTATCAATCCGCGGCTGCCATTCCCGTCGTCTTCGGGGGAACCATCTATGGCGTGATCGTGGTCTACTCGGAGCGACCGAACGCGTTCGACGATTACGAACAGGGGCTGCTCCGCGAACTCGGGGAACGCATTGGTCACGCGATTCACGCAGCGGAGAACAAACGACTCCTCCACACGGATACCGTCGTCGAACTGGAGTTCCGGACGACAGGTGCAGAATCGGTCTTCGTTCGACTGACCGAGGAACTCAACTGTCGGCTGGAACTCGAAACCGTCGTCCCTGCCTCGGAGAACGCGTTCCTCTGTTATGCGGCCATCAAAGGAGCAGCTCCGGCCACGGTTATTGAATCGCTCTCCGACTCACCAGTGATCGATCACGCACGTGTCATCGACGCAACGGAGTCCACCGGAATGATCGAATACCGGATTAGCGAATCTCCGATGACAAAACTACTCGATTACGGAGCGTCCGTGACGTCCAAAATCGTCGAGAACGGTGAAGAGACGATCGTCGGGGAAGTCGCTCCGGATGTGGATACCCATACGATCATCACCGGGATCCAGGCGGAATATTCGAACACGACCTTCGTCGCCAAACGGTCGGTCGACCGACCTGTCCAGCCGATCACTGTCCCACGTAATGGGCTTGAGGACGTGTTAACTGCTCGGCAGCGCGAGGTACTGGAACTCGCCTATCATGCCGGGTTTTTCGAGTCACCACGCCACTCGACAGGCGACGACCTCGCCGACGCACTCGGTATTACCTCCCCAACATTCTACCTCCATGTTCGAAAAGCGACCCAGAAGCTTCTGGAACGAATCGACGAGATAGGCCTGTTCAAATAGACATGACGGGAATCCCTCGTTCCCGACTTTCTGACCCTCTTTCATGCGATATCAGTACTCCTCAACGGCGATTCACTCTGGCTGTATGTTCCGGTTCACGCGGAAGACGTTCTCCGGATCGTACTTCTCCTTGACTTCGACGAGGCGAGCGAAGTTGTCGCCGTACGTCGCCCAAATGCGCTCCTCACTTTCATCGACGGTCTGGAAGTTAATGTAGTTCCCGCCGGTTGAATAGGGTCGGAGTTCCTCCCACGCATCGCGAACCCACTCGCGATACGCATCCCCCTCGGGATCGTCCGGCGCCCACCTGCCGGCCGCACCGTACGCGAATCGGGCGTCGCGGTTGTTCACGGCACCGTCGTCGTCGCTGTGTTCGTTAAGTGCTCCGCCGATGTGCGCGAAGACGATCTGGCCGTCGGGGATCGGGTTCTCCGCGGCCAACTCTCGCGCCGTCGACAGGAGGTCGTCACTCAACTCGGCGGCGAACTCGGTTTTCCAGTAGTAGTGGTCGCCCTTGGGTTCGGTGGCGTCGAGGTACGACTGCTGCTGGACGTACGGTCGCTCTCCTAGCAAGTCCATGACGGGGTCGTCGAGCGCCCGGATGGGCTCGAGCGCCGCCTCGGCGTCGTCTGGGTCACCGCTGTAGCAGACGGTCATCGCGCAGGCCAGTTCACCGACGGCTTCCTCTGGGACGAACGGCACAGGCGGGGCCCGCAGGAGGATCAGAAACACCGCGAGTTCCCTAGGTGCCTCAGCGGTGAGTTCCCGGTAGGCCTCGAGGACCTCGTTGGCCCGGTCGAAGGGCCAGGCGATGAGTCCGCCATAGATGGTCGGACCGACCTCGTGGAGGCGGTAGGTAAACGAGGTGACGACGCCGAAGTTGTGGCCGGCTCCGCGGATCGCCCAGAAAAGGTCCGGGTTCTCCTCGCGACTGGGCTGACGGACCCGCCCGTCGGCGGTGACGATTTCGACTTCGAGCAAGTTGTCGACCGCCCACCCGAATCGGCGGGTCAGGTAGCCGAACCCGCCGCCGAGCGTCAGCCCCGCCAACCCAGTCTCGGAGACGAATCCGCACGGCGTGGCCAGGCCGTGGAGCTGGGTCTCTCGGTCGAGATCCCCGAGGAGACAGCCGGCCTGGGCCGTCGCGATCCGTTCTTCGGGATCGACGAGGACTCCCCGGAGTCGAGACATGTCGATGGTTAGGCCGCCGTCGGCCAGTGCCGTCCCGGCGATGTTGTGCCCCCCGCCCTTCACTGAGAGCAGGAGGCCGTGGTCGCGGGCGAAGTTCACCGCGGCCACGACGTCGGCCGTACCTGTCGGCCGGACGACGAGCGCCGGCGTCTTCTCGATCATCCCATTCCAGATGCGCGTCGCCTCCTCGAACCCTTCGTCGGTCGGGGAGAGCAGCGGGCCGCGCAGGCTCTGGTGGAATGCCTCGACGGTTTCCTCGGTCAGCGTGGTCGTAGTTCCGTCTCTAGTCGCGATGGTGGTCTGGGACATATTCTAGGATATGACGCCACAGGTGATGAACTAATTGTACAATCCAATGGTTTTGGAAATGCATAGCACGCCTTCTCCAGGAACGGCGAGAACGTAGTCGCGACACTCCCGGCTAGCGAAACTACAGTACCGAAAAATTTTGAATAACCCAGCCCGTGGCCAGTGGTGCTATAACACTCGGCCTCTGGTCACTAGTAGACTAGTCTTCGGGTTCTTGATGAATCCTACCGAGGGACATAGCAATGACCGAGTTCGAGACACACCGGTCCGGGGCAGACATCGTCTGCAGCACTACTACTGCAAATGTTGCATTTGACCTGCTCAGCAGTAGACCACGGCGCTGCATCCTGTACTATCTCACCCACTGTGCTGGCGCCGTTGAATTGCGAGAATTGGCTGACCAGCTTGTGTCATGGGATGAGACGGCTATCGACGACCACGAACGGATCATGGCGTCGCTCTATCACGTTCATCTTCCGAAACTCGAGGAGAACGGTGTACTCACGTTCGACTCGACCCAATGTCTGATCGAACTCGACGAGACGGCCGATGAGCTGAACCCCTATCTCGAACTCGCCGCTGAAGACGACCTTCAGACACAAGTGTTCGATCTGGAACCAGAGCGAGGTGGTGCGTGACGTACCACGTCCGGTGCACCGCCTGTTCGTTCGAACGAACGGTCGACGAACTGGAGGCAGCGCTTTCTCTGGAGGGAGCGCATACCGACGAATTGGGTGCCGACCATTTCGTCGACATCAAACTAATCGAATAGACTCAAATATACCGTGATTCGGTCCAAGACGGATCCACTTCCCACTCACCATCCCATGTCCACCGACTTCGAACCAACGGCTGACTGTCCCGAACTTCGTGCCCACCCCTACCGCCGCCGGCTGCTGAGTTGTCTCGAACGACACATAACCCTCTCGTTGGCCGACGTGGCAGACGAGCTAGCGGTCTGGGAGGTGACTGATCCCCTCACTGAAATCCGCGCCGAGGACGTGAAGGACATCTATCTGGAGCTCTATCACACTCATCTCCCGAGACTGGAGCATGCCGACATCGTCGTATACGATCAGGAACGAGACTTCGTTTCGCTGCCTGGATACGGGGCGGATGCAGTAGTCGATATTCAACGTGTTGATGAACGGGAGACTGACAGCTCCGATGAGGGGGTCTAGTCTGTTTTCTGGCCGAAAATTGGTATTCGTGGAATCGAGCCGTGAAATTCCGACTCGGTCAGTCGGTTTCTGCTCCCTCGTCGGCTTCTTCGTGCGGGGGGGTGCGAGCTTCCGCGCCGCCACGCCAACTAAAAACGAGCTCCCTGGTGGTGAGTTCTCGGACATCGGGATACCGTTCCTGTTTGGTCTGTGCGTAGTTTACCAATGTGACCAGAAACACGCCGCCGATGGTGTTTCCGAGAAACACCGGAAGCCAGAACTCAGAGAAGACGGTGAACGTCTCGAGGTCTGTGACGAACAGGAAGTAAAACACCTCACACGCAGTCGTGATAACGTGGTAGAGTTCGGCTGCGGCGATCATGTAGAAGACAATATAGATCATGATGAGCCGAGAGACCGTATCACGCGCTGCGTGGTCGAGCCATACGACCCCAGCAACTAACCAGCCTGCAAAGACGGCTCTGTTGAAGACGACCCACCACCCGTGCTTGAGGCCGGATCGGGCGAAATGCGCACCGGCCTGCGTTCCCTCCGGCGAGAGCACGTGACCATGTACGAGCAGATATGCGCCGATAACTGCCCCAAACAAGTTACCGACCAAGACAATCCCCCAGACACGCAGCAATAATGGAACGCTGGCAAGACGAGCCAAAACCAGCGCCACGGGCGGTAGCGTGTTTTCGGTGTACAGTTGGTAATGACCGAGAATAATATAAATGAATCCGACCGGGTACAAGGTAGCACTTAAGAATTGGTTATCGGGAAAAGCCGCGACGCCGACTGCGTGTCCGAGGAACGTAAGAACGATGGCGAATCCGGCGGCTAGCCCGCTGAAAAACAGTCGTCGTTTATTGGCTGCGATCTCCTCGTCGGCGCTCGCGAGAACCCGTTCGAAAATTTCGTTCGCTGAGAATCGATCACGGACCGCCCAGCCAGCCGCAGGTGCACCCGACGCTGCTCGATCAAGCGATTCACGTATTTCATCACCCGAATCATCGTTGTCACCGTCATTCATTTCGATTGTCTCCCGTTTTCCATACTCGTGACCCTACGCTCATCTCGCTTTTGCCCCTCAGTATATGCGATTTCCGACTCGTATACGACCTTTGAGGGCGGCGAAGAGACGGTGTATATTTTGCCATCCTCCCCGCACTGAAGCGCGAGGATTCCAGCGTGGGACAGCACGCCGGTTGTACGTCCCCGTTGGTAACTTCCCGCCTGTCAGATGGGGATCGGCGGGGCGGTACCGAGTTCGTGCGCGATGCGTCGGCCCCACAAGGGGTGTGTTGTATTCGGCGTCCGTTCGGACGCGGTACCCGATTGCACCGTGCATCCCGTTCGTCTCGGAGAGACGGCGAGGATGCACCTGGTCGCACCTTTCGGCGCGTCCGGGCACGAGCCGTGCCATCGGCCTGCCTGATCTATCTGCCACGGTGGGCAGACACAAGCGGGCGAGGGTCGTTTTTTGCCTGCCGCATTGCCACGGCCTTGGAGACGCCCTCGCGGGAACGGTGTGGTGGCCTTCGTCGTCCAGGCGGATCCCAATCCAACCGCCAGTTTTTGCCCGTTGTGCTTACCACGCGGTACGCTGTCAAACGACTTACTTCCGGCGGCTGTGTCCCCAATGTTGGATTCATTCCCCGCCGCGAACGGTGGAGCTTTCTCCTCGATTTTCCATAATTCGTACAACCACCTCTTCGCATTCTCCTGGGCCGACAGGACGACCGTTGAAACCGCTGTTTAACACGCGGTCGTAGAAGTCGTTCACATAACTGTAGGGCGAGGAAGCCCGCGACTGTAGTCGTGGGTAGCTTACTGTGACGACCACAGTGTCTCTACCCGTTGCTCTATTGCTGTGAGGACGGTGGAGTATACTTCGAGTGGATGGAGCGACGGGAGTTCGAGGTCGGTAATTCCGCTGGCAGACGGTGGCTTGTGAAAGTGCAACCGGGTGTTGTGCGTGTTCGGGTGCCGGTCCCAGCGACACTCCCAGAGTTCTTCGTCCTCGTGTTCTTCGACGTAGTGGACCGAGAAATCACCAGTCGTGAACCACCGAATGTCGAGTCGGACCGCTGTCACCGAGTCCGGGTATCGTCCAGCGTCGAGCAGTCCACGAAGTAGTCGAGGTTCGTAGGAATCCGGGTCGAACGCAGTCTCGGCGACGAGCGAATCCGATAAAAGGTGTCGCTCCAGCAGGCGCAGCGTCTGTCGATCCGGTGGGCCTGTCGAGTGTGGGGCCGAATCCTCCGGTGGCTGGCTCATTTACGCCGGAATCAGATGTCCGTCGTTCTGGGAGAGCTGGCGAGCAAGTTCATAGAGCCGAATATCCCGAATCACACTCTGCCACTCGCTGACTGCGGTCATCCGCTTGTGGATGGTTTCGTGACTGCCGTGATCAAACACGTTGACGGCTGTTGGGTCAGTCGTTTCGAACCGGGCTTCGAATTCCGTCTGCTGGGCTTCAAGCGCCTCCACGCGGTCGATGATCTCCTCGACAGAGAGCTCGGTTGCGATTCGACTGGCGTCCTGCCATTCGAGATACCCCTCGTTTCGTTCGTATTTCGCCGGGCGGCTGTCTCTATCGGCTCGAGCGATGCCCATCTCCGCCAAGCGGTCGAGGTGCTTTTTCGCGGCGTTTGGAGAGCAGTCCGCAAGCTCAGCGATCTCGGTGTACGCAGTCGGAGAGGTAACTCCGAGGACGACGTCGTAGACACGACCAAACGTGTCTGTTCCCGTCTGCCACCGTCGCTGAGTATCGTCGGACTCTGGGGCCGGATCGAACTCGGTCATACCTATCTGTAGGCGGTTGCTCTCAATATATCTTTGGGTGCTTCACATATGTGTGAGTTCGCGCTGGGTTGGGTCACTGGAAAGGCAAATTCAATCTTGTTCAATTTGCGAACCAACGGGAGTACCCTCGATTCAGCGTGTATTGACGAATAGGGTGCTGCCGCTCATTTCCATCTGCCCCAAAGCCTGATTCGTGTTCCGTCCAGCCACAGTCTATATACTGATACAGTCAGCAGCCAGTCTCCTTTCACATGACGGCTCGAGCTCAATCTCGATCGATACAGGGGATCTCAGACTGATGTATGGTCTGCTGGAACATACCCTACTATTAAATTCATAGAGCGAACAATCTTCGAAGATGGCGTACGAAAATCTCGATACTGACCTCGTGAACAGTCTGATGAAAGATGGGCGTGCGAGTTTGCGGAGCCTTGCTGAGGAGTTAGATGTGTCTGTCACAACCGTCTCTAACCACTTGCGTGATCTCGAAGAAAGTGGAGTTATTGAAGGGTATACCCCGATTGTCAATTACGATACGCTCGGCTATGATGTGACTGCCGTTCTGCAGCTCAAGGTTGAGGGGAGTGCCCTTCCTGATGTCACTGAACGATTACAAGATCACACACAGATGATCTCTATCTACGAAGTCACAGGCAAATCTGACATTATAGGAATCGGAAAATTTCATAGTACTGATGATATGAACACGCTCATCAAGCAGCTCCTCGCCGATGCAGACATCATTGAGTCATCAACAGCGGTCGTTCTCAACGCTCCAGTGGAAAACGAACAATTCGAACTTGACACCGAATAAATAAGGATGTCAGGGTCTGTCTGTTCAGAAAACGGCTTTGCAACCCAGTGACCAGCGAGATCTCGAAGTCAGTAGATGGTCATTCATTAGCGGGAGTGGTTGCATGGAGACTGTGACGAACCCTGGCCGACGTGCCGTACCGTCGCTTCCACTGCATCGTCGCCTCGCCGATCTCATAACCCGTCGACGAACGTCGCAAGTATGCGGTTGAACCGTTCGGGCTCTTCCAGCGTAATGCAGTGGCCGCTATTTTCGAACAGTTCGAACTCGGCGTTTGGGATTCGGTCTGCGACGTCACGGACCGCCGCGACGGTCCGCCACTTCTCGTCCGCGCCGGCGCAGACGAGCGTCGGGAGTTCGATTCCGGGGAGCGTGTCCCGGTAGTCGCGCATCGTGTAGTCGAAAAGGATAGCGCTCTTCACCGGCGGCGGTGTGCGGGTCAGTTCGTCGAGCACGAGAGTTCGTGTCCGGGGAGATGGCAGTTCTTTGAACGCTGCGTCGACGAGCCCCTCGATCAACGCGGCTTGGTCGGTTTGGACGAGTTCGATGGTCCCAATCAGTCGCGCCAGGTCGTTGTTCCCGTGCTCGTAGTCGTCCCAGGCGAACGCCGAGGCCGACATGTCGACGTCCACGAGTCCTTGCACCCGGTCGGTTCCGAACCGATCGACGTACTCCCACGCGACGAGCGCGCCCATCGACCAGCCGACGAGAACAATATCGTCGAGATCCCGCCGGTCGAGGAACGTCTGCAAGTCGTCGGCGTACCCCGGCACGGTGTGGCCAGTTTCCGTTTTCTCAGAGCGCCCGTGTCCGCGGTAGTCGAGCGCGACGATTCTGTGGTCGGGCGGAAGGTCCGCGAGCTGGTGTGCGAAGAATCGGACTCCAGTCATCACGCCAGGGAGGAAGACGATCGGCGTGCCGTCCCCGTTGTCCTCGAAGTAGAGGCTTGCCCCGTTGCACGTCTCATACGGCATAACACGTTAGGTACGCTCTGAACGAACAAGAACGCCGCTGAGCAGATTTCGGGTGACGTCCTCGTCCGCTTTAAAGGGCGAGGCTTCTTATTTGAAAAAAGATAACTTAATGGTACGAAACGACGGCGGCATTTAATGATTAATCTTCAGAACTATTCAGTGCCAACACTGTATTCTTGCGGAACTTATCAACGGATGAGGTTTGTCAATTTCTGCAGAAGAGGCTCAAAAAGTGGGTATACCAAACCCCGTCCCCAATACACATCCTCAATCGGTTGACAGATAATCACGCACATGCCCCTGCCTTCAGGCGGGGGTTGAGCGATCACAGAACGACGCAATCCACCGACGACGCTCACTCCGGGGTCTGTTCCAGAACACGCTTCTCGCCTTCGAGGAGTAATCCCTTCCACGTCAGACCACGGTGCTTCTTCAGTTCTTTCAACCGCTCGTACTGGTCTTCGTCGTGAAACTCGATTCGGATAGCAACCATACAGTATCACATGAATAGAATATTTATGTGTGTTTGATGCAACACATAGTTGATGAGGCGCACCAACACCTTCGTTGTTCGACCCCGCTCCGAACAGGACGCGGAGTTGCTACACGAACTCTTGGACGCCTCAGCCAGCCTCTGGAACGAACTTACCTACGAACGTCGCCAGAACTACTTCGACGGCGAAAGCACCTGGGACACCACCGACTACCGCAAACAGTACGTCAGTGTTCTCGGAAGCGCCACCGCTCAACAACTCATCCGCAAGAGCAAGAGCGCGTGGAAATCGTTCTTCTCGCTCAAAGAGACGGGCGAATACTGTTCCCCGCCCGGTTACTAGGGCAACGAGGACGGTCGAACACTCCGCACGTACATCCGCAACGACCAGTACACACTGGAGATGGGCAACCGCTCACGTCTCGAAATCCCCGTCGGGAAGGAACTCAAAGCGAAGTATGGCCTCGGATACACCGAGCGCCTTCGTCTCGAAGTCGCGGGCGTTCCGAAGTGGGACGGCAAACAGGGTCGGTTAGAACTGTACTACGACGAGTCCTCGAACCAATTCAGGGCCGTTCAGCCAGTCACCGTGGACGATTCTCGACTGGATGCACCGCTGGCTTCCGAAGAAGCCGCTCTGGATATTGGGGTGAACAACCTCGTCACCTGTACGACCACGACCGGCAAATAGTACCTGTACCACGGCCGCGACCTGTTCGACCAGTTCCGCGAGACGACGCGAGAGATTGCCCGTCTCCAGTCGAGACTCCGAGAGGGACGCTACTCCTCGAACCGGATTCGGCAACTGTACCGTGGCCGGACGCGACGGCGCGACCACGCACAGAACGCGCTGGTACGTGATCTTCTCGAACGCCTGTACGAGGAAGGAGTTTCGACGGTGAGCCACCACTGGCTGGAGTCACCACACTCTCACGACAGTCCCAAAGAAGCGCGCACGAACCGGAGTATCCACGGATAGGAGAAAGTCGCTCATGTCGGGTGTGGCGCTACTGCCAGACCTCGAGCGCGAGGATTCCCGCGCCTTTAGGCGCGTGGAGGATGTCAATGATCCATACAGCTTCCTCCGACTGAGTGTAGGTTAGGAGAGAAACACCCCAGACCATCTTCTCGCTCGATAGGATAACTTTTCCATCTTCCCATTTATTCAACATAGGACAAGGCGATTCATTTTGTCGGTTAGTTGCTCACACCACACAATACTAAAGAATATTTCCGTGGCTATTGTACCTTCTCGAGAACGACGCTCTTCGACCTCAGCGGCTTCCAGCGCGACCTCCTCACCGTTATCGCCGGCCATGACCAGCCCTCGGGCCAACAGATCAAAACCGAGCTCGAAGACGCCCGCACCGAAGAGATCACCCACGGGCGCTTGTACCCCAACCTCGACGTCCTCGTCAACAAAGATTACGCCGAGACTGGCCAAATCGACCGTCGGATCAATTACTACGAAATCACCGATGAAGACCGCACTGCCCTCCGAAAGCGCCGCGAGTGGGAGAAGACCAGTAACCTCCAAGAGACCGCCCTCACCTCCCCTCGAACGCCACACTAGAAATCCTCTGTCAGTGTGAAGATTGCGGGCTCATGAGACAGCGAGCCTACGTAATGCGGATTTGCTCGCCAACATAGTAGATGTAGCCACGGTTGTGCAGGATATTCAGCAGTGCCTCCGCAGACACCTCGCCACACTCAGACGCAATCACTGAGTGAGCTCGCTCACGAGGAAGTTCACCACCTGCGTTTTCGACCGGCGAGCGAAGCACGTCAAGCGCCTCTTTGGCCCGCGGTGGCAGTGGTGTGCGAGAATTCATCATTGAATATGTCTAGGGGCCGCTGTCATAAAGCCTCCCAGCCAGTCGATTTTCCTGGATCACGCTAGTTGCTGAGAATTCCTTTAGTCTCCTCTCAACGGCACACATCTCATTCTTCTTGATCTTCAGGAAATGACGTCTCTGGAGTGATCTCCAACATCCGCACGAGAAGCGCCTGAACGCCACGGCGCATCCGCTCAGAAACAGCTTGTCCCGAAATCCCAAGTGTCTGTGCGAGTTCAGCCTGACTGATCTTGCGCGGAACCTCGAAGTACCCTTCCATGAGAGCGGTAGTGAGAAGATCGTATTGCGCTTGAGTAAGTACCTCGTCAGTAGAATCGGTGAGATCGACCGAGTAGGCCAACTTCACTACGGTAATGTGAATGCCATTAGCACGACAGTGAGTATGAAACTCACTTGCGTCTGAATCGTCCGTAAAGAGGACTCGAAACGTCCAGTGATTATTTTCACTGTAGGCAGACAGAAGAATTGCCTCAACGTCAACGAGCGTCTGAATGAGCCCGTGCGAGAGTCCCTCCCACTCAACAAGATACAGTGACTTTTGCTTTTTACTCCCTAAAAATCTGATATCATCTACATGCGGATGCTTAGGAATCTCCTTATCGAAGCGCTCTCTATCCGGGCCAGAGACCCATACTAAAGGGAAGGTGTGCTCCCCAAGTGGGATAATTCGCTCAATTTCAAAGGTAAGTTGGAGGTTCTCTTCAAGTGCTCGTCCGAACGGAAAGTCGTCAGTAACGACGTCAAACGTTAGAATTGCGCTCACATCATTATGGTGGTACTATGGCTATTTGTATGTATTTTAACGCTAACAAGTCTATCTACTCACCGATCAACTCACTGATCATGACTGATTACCGGGGTGACATTGATGCGTCGCTAAGTCACCCTCTTCTCTCACACAATTTCGAGGCGGAAACCCACGACTGAAGTCGTGGGAGGAAGCCGACAGTAGCCCGTCGAACCATCACCGATGGTAGGCCGCCAACCCCACCGGAAGTGTTAGTATCGAACGGCACAAACCTCGAATCGGCCGATTGGGATGGTGAACCACGGGAACCTCGTCCGACAAAGGCACACGTCGCGGACGCACCGCGAGCGACGTGAAAACCGCTTCGTGGGGCGAGGGCGCGTCCTTTCCGTCGAGCCATCCGAGGTCCAGCATGGAAAACTGTACCACGGGGCCAACGAACCGCAGGCGGTTGCGCCACCTCCGGCCCTCTTTCGGAGACTTGTGGGCCGCGTCCGGCCGAGACACGCGCTCCCCGTGGGTTGGGTCGCCCGTCAGGAGGCCCGAGAATCCGAGACGATGAACACGAGTGGTTGCTCCATGCTCCCACGCCGCCAGGCATCAGAGTCGGAGTCTCATGGGCAATTAAATTGCCGAGGCGGTTGGCCCACCGCAAAAGCAAGCCCACGACTGTAGTCGTGGGTACCTGATGGAGTGGTGTATGAGACTACGGTACGCATCTCTGAGATAGAACAAACCATCTATTGCCGACGTAGAGTGCATACCTCTTAGTAGACTTAGTGGGCTGAGCGAGCGTAGTGGGCTTAGTAGAGCTCCATCGCTTCGATTTGCTCTTGATACCGATTACGAACAGTCACTTCAGTTACATTTGCCACTTGGGCCACCTCCCTTTGAGTTTGCTTTTCATTACAGAGCAGACTCGCGGCATACAGTGCTGCCGCAGCAAAGCCTGTCGGTGATTTTCCCGACAGTAAACCCGCTTCAGCGGACGTATCAATGATCTCGTTTGCTTTCTGTTGGACTTCCTCGCTCACTCCGAGTTCGGAGCCAAATCGCGGAACATACTGTTTTGGATCAACCGGTTGCAGCTCGAGGCCAAGTTCCTGGGCAATATAGCGATACGTACGGCCGATCTCCTTTTTATCAACGCGAGAGACCTCGGTAATCTCGTCGAGACTCCGGGGCAGATTCTCTTGCCGACACGCGGCATACAGCGCACTTGTCGCAACCCCCTCGATCGAGCGCCCGCGGACCAGATCCTCATTCAATGCACGGCGATAGATGACTGACGCCACTTCACGGACGGATCGCGGTACACCGAGTGCAGAGGCCATTCGATCGGTTTCTGAGAGTGCAAACTGTAAATTCCGCTCACCCGCGTCCCTCGTACGGATTCGTTCCTGCCACGTGCGTAGCCGGCTCATCTGTTCACGCTTTTGCGCCGAGAGGGACCGCCCATATGCGTCCTTGTTCTTCCAGTCGATTGTGGTCGTGAGCCCCTTATCATGCAGTGTCTGTGTCGTCGGCGCGCCCACGCGCGACTTCGAGTCCCGCTCAGTCTGGGTAAACGCGCGCCACTCTGGCCCTCGATCAATTGAGCGCTCTTCGACGACGAGTCCGCAGTCTGTGCACACCAATTCGTCGGTATCCGTGCTTTTGACCACTGTCCCGGAATCACATTCCGGGCACAGCTGCTCAGTTGCAGCGGACTCAGGGCCCTCTTTTGTTTCCACACGTGTATTCGAACCGTACTGGGAGAATCCAGTCATTGCGGGAGACTCACAAACGGAACGATACTGAAGGTTATGGCCTATCTCTACGTCATGAAATATAAAACCTAGATAGTCTTAAATTTGGAAGCACAACTCTGAGGCTGCATACCTCTTGCTGCAACGATCGTTGGAAGTGTTGACTTCAAGTCACAGAGTGACTGTTCACGATAACGGGTAGCTTGGTACCATCCATTAAATTATTATCAGAGAGCGATAGTGGGGTAGCGGACCGCGCCATGAGGCGGCACGGCGCTACCCATGGTGGATAGGGGTGATCAACGCGGACTTCCAGTTCCGATGTAGACCTTCATCCCATCCACCAGATGGCTCGCATCTGATGGCGCGTAAGCGACGATACGGAGGTGACCGAATTACGGGAGGGGCATCCTCACCCTAGGTGGGCGAGGATGTCGCGGCAGGGACAGGCGCGCTCATCCTCCCACACTTCGGTCTTCCTAAGGCATAATACAGTCACACTAATGCGTTAGGGGCACTAAACAATAATTCGACATAAACGGTTTGCTGGAGACAGAGGTTCTATTCAGCAGGCAGGGATGAGAACCAGAATTGAGTCGTTCCTCGAGTAATAGCAATCTCGTTCTTTATCGATCATCGTCGAGCGTATAGTCCGTGATCAGGCATTCGCGCTCCGTGTTCGCCCTCTCTGTCGGAACAAAGACGTTGAGCTCCTATTTTGGCCACCTCGCTCCGACCCCACCGTCCACCGTCCGTGACCTCGACCAAACGAACGAGAAAACCGCGATCGGAACTATCACTTCACACCATCATTATACTGACATGTAACGATGCCAGCGGGGTGAACTTCTCCGACGGCAGCGAGTAATCCGGTTCCTCAACCGGTAGAATACCCTGATGAGTGGGTCGTCCCCGACTGTTATGTGCGCCACCCCTGATCCACAGGTATGAAAACGCGTTCACTGGGCGAGACCGGGCACGACAGCACTGTGATGACGTTCGGTGCGATCGTGCTGAACTGGCTCGAACAGGAGGGGGCCGATCAGATGGTGGAACTCGTCCTGGATCACGGAGTCAATCACTTTGACGTGGCCCCGGCCTACGGCGACGCCGAACTGAAGCTGAGACCGAAGCTCCACCAGCACCGCGAGGACATCTTCCTCGGGTGCAAGACCCAGGAGCGGGGCTACGAGGGTGCGAAGCGGAAGCTCGAACAGTCGCTCGACCGCCTTGGCGTGGACACCATCGACCTGTACCAAGTCCATGGTCTGGAGTACGAGCACGAACTCGACAGGATCACGGCCGACGACGGTGCCCTCGAGGCGATGCGGGAGGCTAAGGCCGACGGCGTCATCGATCACATCGGGCTGACCAGTCACGGGAACCCCCAGCTCATCCTCGAGGCGATCGACCGCATCGACGACCTCGAGACGGTGATGTTCCCGCTGAACCCGGTCGTCGTCGGGAAGGACGACGAGGATCACGACTACCAGGCGGTGCTCGAGCGCGCGAACGAGGAGAACATCGGCACGCTCGGCATCAAGGCCTTCGCGAAAGGGTCGTGGCCGCCGACCGAGGAACTCTCAGAGCGGGACCGCCCGTACGCGAACTGGTATGAGCCCGTCGACACGTCCGAGAAGATCCGTGACCGGTTCGACTTCGCTGCCTCGCAGGGCCTGACCAGCGTCGTCAGTCCCGGCGACCCGAAGCTCGTCGCGATGGTGCTCGAGGCCGCGAGCCGGTATGACGGCATGGACGAGGCGGCCCAGCGATCGCTCGTCGAGGAGGCTCGCCACGACGAGAGCCCCGTCCCGGAACAGCTCCACCACTGAACCTGGAGGTCTCGATGGACGTTCCCCAGACAGTGACGGCAGCGCTCGAAGACCGCCCCGTCGACGGGGCGACCTGCCTTGAGGCCGGCGCCGGCGTCGGGAACACGACCACCGGATTGCTCGCAAACGGTGGCCGCCGGGTCTACGCTATTACTAACGACAGTGACCACGCGACAGCGGTCCGCGAACGAATCGGACGTGCCGAGGCTGACCGTACTGCCGTGATCGAAGTCGATGGACGACAGGGTGACATTCTCCGCTTCGAAACCGCTGACAGCGAGACGATCCCGGTCTTTCCATTAGCCATATCGAGCGTCGTCGAGGGGGTGCCTGGTGTCCGGCGAGCACAGATCGTTCGGACCGAGCCGAACACGCTCCGCGTTCGCCTCGACGTCACCGCGACGGCCGAGGAATCCAAGGTCTGGGAACGAGTCGAACGAGACGTTCTTGAGTTCCTGCAGCAACGGGAGATCATCGATGTGAGCGTTGAACGGGCAGACAGGGCCCCACAACGCGATCCCACTAGCGGCAAGTTCCGGCATGTCTAGTCGGAACTGGCGTAAGGAATCGTTCATATCTGGAGCGCGATGGTGCTTAGAACCGCGTTGCCGTCGCCGACCCGATGCGGACGTCGAGGAGCGTATTGTTCGGCTCGTCCGTCAGAGCCTCACGGTAATACTCGGCCCACTCCGCTTCGGTCGGTCCGAGATATTTCGAGAAGATACGTCGTGCTGCGTCGTTGATGCGGGCTGAATCCGTGATGGTCGCGGCAGTGCCCTGCATGACGACCATCCACTCGGCGTCGCCATCGGCGTGTTTCTCAATGGAGATGGCGACCCGTGGATTCTGGCTTGCGTTCTCTAGTTTTCGGCCCCCGGTGAGGATGTGGACGTGCCCGTCGTCATAGCCGTACCAGACTGGCGCGACGTGCGGGCGGTCATTCACCGAAGTTGCGAGTGCGCCATGAGGGTCGCGTCACCAATGAGCTTCTCGACGGAGGGTGAAACAGACATGTGAGGTGTACGTCAGCGACAGGTATAACCGTAGAGAGAACTATCAGAATTCTTATAGACAACCTCGTCGTTCTACTCGAAGAAACAGGACCGATTATGAGGTGTGGTCCGGGGGCAATTCTCGACGAATCTTCATCCTGTCGGCGGTAGATCGTGAGTCCTTCTGTGACTCCGAGACCGCTTCGAGAACCTCCGCGCTCAGGTCTTGCGACGCGCTGTCGTCCGAATAAACGCGAAGCGATCGTTCGTGAGTTCGTAGAGTCGTCGAGGTGGCGGGAGAACTTCGCTTCTCGGTTTCCGATTGGCGGTGGCCGATTTCGACGAACCCTTAACTGCCGAGCGTGGCGAATGCGAATACGAGCGCGAGGTACCCCACGACGACACCGACCGCCACGAGGGGGATCGTCGCGAGGTGATCGTACGTCCCGTTCACGTCCTCGGTCTCGGGGCGAGCGTCTCCCCGCTCTATCGCATCGACGTCGACCTCGCCCGCGTCGATTTCTTGGGCGGTCGGCATGATCTCGGGAAGGTTCTTGCGGCGCGCGTCGAGTTTGTTCAGTGTGAAAACCGCGACGGCGGTGAGCGCGAATGCGAGCGGAAGCAACACTGAGATCGACGAAACGCCGACCGCGTATAGGAGCAGGGCGAGGACCGTAACGCCAGCCGCGGTCATTGCGAACGGGATCTGCGTGTTCACGTGGTCGATGTGGTCGGACCCGGCGAAGATCGACGACATCACGGTCGTATCACTGATTGGCGAGACGTGATCGCCCCAGATCGAGCCGCCGAACAGGACGCCCATGAGAACCGGCAGGATCGATAGACCGACGAGTTCATAACCCAGCGGGATGGCAAGCGGCGTCAGAATCGCCATGGTTCCCCAGGAGGTTCCGGTAGTGAACGCGATGAACATGGCGGCGATGAAGATTATAAGCGGTAGGTACGACCCCGGGACGCCGCTGCCGACCATCGCGCCGACGATATACTGGGCAGTACCGACCTGTTCGGCGGCGTGACCGATGCTCCACGCGAGAATGATGATGGCAGCCGCGATCATCATCGTCTTGAACCCGTTAATCACGGTGTCGCTGGCCTCGTCGAGACCCATCGTCCCGAAGCCGAGCGCGCCAATCATTCCGACGGCCATGAACGCGAATGCGCCGTACAGAAGCCCGAGGGCGACGTCGGTCTCCTGGAACGCGGTCGCGACGTCGACGTTCGGCTGGTATCCGCCGCCCAGCCACCACATGGCGACCAACCCGACGACTAGGAGCGTCACGATCGGAGCAAAGAAGTTGAACAGCGTCGGGTTCTCCTCGCTCGGCTCGCCGACGTCGGTCGTGATGTCCGAAAGCGGCGTTGCGTCTTCCCGGAGCGTCTTTTTCTCCTTGCGCGAGCGCCACTCCGCGTCGAGCATTGGCCCGTAAAAACGCTGGGTAATCGAAATAAGTCCGACCATGAAGAACGCCAGGAAGCAATAGATATTCCACGGGATACTTCGGAGAAAGAGGTCGAACGCGGTAATCCCTACCTCCTCAGCGGTGAACGCTGCCGCCTCGAACCCGGCGATGATCATGGACACCTGGAACCCGATCCAATTGGAGACCGGTCCGAATGTGGTGACCGGCGAGGTTGTTGAGTCCAGCACGTAGGCGTGCATCTCGCGCGAGCTGTTGTTCTCTTCGGAGAGCTCCCTCGTCGCGTTCCCCGTGACGATGGTGCTCGTGTACGAGTCGAAGAATATGAACACGCCGATGAGCCACGTCAGAATCTGCGAATCACGGGCCGTGTTCACCCGATGGCCAATCCAGTTTTCGAGTGCGATGATCCCTCCAGACTTATAGATGAATGCGGCACCGGCACCCATAAACATGATCAGGATCAGGAACTTGGTGTCGAATGGTTCCCGAACCACTTCGATAATCCAATCCATTGACAGCGCCGTCGCCGCGATCGGATCCCAGTTTGCGACCATCAGCGCGCCGATCCACACACCGGCGAACAACGACACCAACACCTGCCGCGTATACATCGCGAGAACGATCGCGAGGATCGGCGGTACGAGGGATAAAACACCGAACGTTCCCTGTGGCATGTGCGTGCCTCTCGACAAAATTGTTTAAAGCTTCCTAATAGATACAACTATAGAAATATTAAATTGCGTTTTTTAGGGTGATGAGTAATTCAAGAGACCAATACGCTTGACACCCTCCCGCGTCTCAAGACGCGGGAATCCTTACACGGGGGTCTGGCCCGAGTGCCGTCCCCACCGTAAGCGACTTTCCGCTAAACCGGGAGCGTACTCTGGTGTGTGCGCACTTCGTTGAGACTTTCCCTCGCGGGAGCGTGTGGTACCGCCGACCATCCGTGGTCGTCCCACTCGAATCGCACGGGCCGTGCCATCGGCCTTGGTTCGTAGTCTTGCCGTCTTAGGAACGTCTCGGACGTCCCGAGAACCGAAGGTTCTCGTGGGCACGCAAGACGCGACGCGTCTTGCGAACGCCGTGAGGTCCGCGTGGCCGTCGAACCCGCACGGACATGTAAGCGAATCTCCCTCTCGCACCGTCTGGTCGGTTGACCCGCACTCTGGACATTCTTGAGAAGTCCACGCTTCCGACGCTTCTTCGACTCGGATGCCGAACTCTTCGGCAGTGTCTCTGAGCCGGTCGATGAACGCGCGAAACGTCCAGTCTGCACAGACTGTGGGACTGAGGTAAATGACTCGCGGTTTCACGCTGGCTGAGTGCTCTGCCTCCGAAGTAGAGTAGGCGCCACACCCGGGCTCACGCCTTGCTTGTCTCGAGCTCATAGGTTAAGATGTTTCTGACGAAGACCGAAAAGCCGTGGTCGACTCCAGCGGTCCAGACTGCCGTTTCATCGGGAAATCCCAGGACAGGCTCGCCCCAAATAGAACTCACTAACACCGCTTCCCGGTCACTCATCACCACACGTCCGAGTCCGTGATTCTCTGGCGTATCACTGACCCACTCGAGTAGCGCAGAGGAAAACACGGTCATTCCTGGCACCTCGACTGAGAGCTGCTGGTGGATCTCGTCGGTGACCGTCCCGACGTGGATGGAAACACCAGTATCGCTCGCTTGCTGCAGGGATGACAACATCTCATCGTCGAGAATCGCGTCATTGAAGATGAGCAAGACGAGTTCCTCCTCGGCTTCTTCAATGAGAGCTAACGTGCGTTCGGTGACGTTCTCATGGTGTTCGATTGCCCAGACGGCTCGGTCAGTTTCCTTGTAGGCTGGTTCAATGTCACGCAGCGACTCTTCAAGCGTGTCAAAGTAGGTGTCGTACCGCTTGCGAAGTAAGTGTAACGCGGTGTCGATCTCGACCGCTTGGAATACTTTCGGCTTTGAGCGTTGGATGTCGACTAACCCCTTTCGGGAAAGCCGGTCAAGTGCTCCGTACACACGTGAGCGGGGGACGTCTGCGAGGCGGCTCACGTCTTTGGCGGTGCCCTGCGGAAGATGGGCAAGTGCGACGAAGCATTTGGCTTCGTACTCGCTAAGCCCGAGCTCCTGGAGAACGCTAATAGCGTCATGCGAGTCGACCATACTACCAGAATGGGGCCGCGCGGGGTAGGATATATGGCTCGCGTTCGTGAATTTATCTCTCTCAATATTCTCTCAGAGGACATAGGAAGGCGTGATCGGGTGATCTGTCTACACCGAGTCGAGATGAACGTCCGCTGACTCTGATGAACCTCCTTCAATCGACCCTCGAGAGATTTGCCCTGCTACCTCCTGCTACCCGCTGAGTGAAACACGACTGTTCCTCCGAAATCACATTTCAAGTCACCGTCACACAGCAGGGATGAATATAAAATAGTTACATACGGAAGGCTGGCATTGGTAATCATGTACGATATCGTATGAGAATCCCCGGGGAGCGGTCCGAAGATGAGCAGTCGCCGTGTGGACATCAAGAGATTGGCCCCGCAGAACGGCCAAGTGACGTGCTCCTCTTTGCTCTTGCAGATCTTGCTCATATCGACCCAACAGCTCACCGTCTCTCTGTGCCACCATCGGAAGTCATCGATCTGGACGCGCTTCATGCGCTCATGTCCAGGTATGCGAGTACACAGACCGATCGCTCGTTGGTGCTCACCTTCAAATACAAGGCTCTGTTGAAATTCTCAGAATATGATACAAACAGCGTGCTGAATACAGAGGATACGTTGGTCGTGTACGGACCTTGTGTGGGAAATTGTTCGCTGGACCCCGAAGGAGAAGACGAGGGACTCTCGTCACAGTTCGTCGTCAACAGGAACCTCTACCTCCAGTTCTACCAGGGGTGTTTCGCTCGCGAGGCTCTCGACACCGATGGCGGTGTGGCAGGGAAAGGGCTCGGTCGAAAAAACCTCCCGATACACTGACTGAAACGCCTCGTAGTGGTCCCTAATGTCGACAATATAGCTCGTGATTTTGACGATGTCCTCGAGTTCCCTGTCCACACTCTGAAGAACCGTCTCGACGTTCTCGAATGCCTGTCGAGTCTGCGACTCGACATCGGTGCCGACGTAGTTCCCGTCTTCGTCCGTCCCGACCTGTCCCGATATGTAAAACGCCTCGTCGGCGACGATTGCAGGGCTGAAGTGATGTGGCGTTGTGTCGGCTAGGTTTTTTGGCTCGATAACTCTCCGTACCATAGCCATGTCATCTTCGATGATCTGAATAAAAATTTGGTTGGCAGAGAAAAATCCTGATTCTTCCCAGCGGTTCGATATCGATGTCTTTCGACGACAGAACTGAACGGTCGAGCAGTAGACTCTGTGACCGATATACACCCTCTATTCAGCAGTCGGTTAGCAAGATCCTAACCACTGTCAGTAACGGAGTGCAAGATACAAAGGTTCTATTTGTCGCCCTGTTCCCCCCTCACGATAGCCAAATACTCCCGCCTCTGCCGTCGTTCTGAGAATTCTGTATGTGCCGACGGGAACTCTGACCAGAAGAATTTCCCCACCAATCCATATAAGAACCCTTGAGAGTTCGATTCCCCCAAGAAGGAGGGTCTCAGGAGTAATCACCCCGAGAAGGAATAGGGCCAAAGCAATCCAGAACGCTTCATTCCGTTGAGAGAGTTCTGTGAGGGTATTCGCCATGTTGCTGAGTAAGTTGTTGTAGGAAGTAATCTTTCTCCACTGATAGACTTGTGCCTTGTATTCAGCACGACCGCTGAGTTCTGTCACCAGGGGAGGATTTCAACGGAGCCGGCGAAACAGGTCGTTACCCGGACCTACACCGCAGGTATTTGCAACCAGCGGCAGGTGTGCGACGGCCTCGATTCGCTTGGATTCGCCGCCTCAAAACTCTGGAACGTCGCCCGGCGGACTGTCGGGCGCGTTTGGGATGCATGCGGCCAGATTCCTGAGGATAGCGCTCTTAAGTCGCACCTCAAGCGCCACGAACGCTACGCCGACTTCAACGCACAGTAGAGTTCGTTCGAAACGGCTTTGCCGTTTCGCGATGCCAACGAGCGAAGCTCGTTGAGCACAGCGAGTTCTCCAAGAACTTGCTGAGGCGTTCAAAGGCTAGTACAGCCACCGCCGAAACGGGAACCAGAACGCGAATCCACCTGGCTACCGCAAAAACGGCTACGACCATCCGCGTTCGACCGTCACGTTCAAAGAAGATGGTTTTAAACACGACGCGAAATACGACCGCGTCCGCCTCTCGAAAGGCCGAAACCTCAAAGAACACTGGTCGGACTTCATTCTCTGCAAGTACGACGCCGGTCCGAACGTCACCGTCGAGAACGTTCAACAGGTCCGCGCGGTATACGAACACGGCGAGTGGCGGTTGCACTTCGTCTGCCGCGTCGAGATGGATGAATCCAAGCCGCTGGGCGACGGTGTGGCAGGCATCGACCTCGGTATCTGCAATTTCGTCACCGTCTCCTACGGCGACGCCGTATTGTACCCCGGTGGCGCGCTCAAGGAAGACGAATACTACTTCACCAAGAAACGCACCGAGACAGATAATTCGGCCTCACGTGAGACAAAGCGTCTCGACCGTAAGCGAACTGGTCGTCGGACACACTTCTTGCACACACTGTCGAAGGACATCGTTTCGGAGTGCGTCGAACGCGGCGTTGGAACGATTGTCGTCGGCGACCTCAGCGGCATCCGTGAGAACAAGAACGACGAGGCCCACAACTGGGGGAGTCACGGCAACCTCGATTTGCACGGATGGGCGTTCGATCGCTTCATACAGATGCTCAACTACAAGGCGGAAGCAGAAGGCATCGACGTGGTCACGAAGTCCGAACGCGGCACGTCGAAGACGTGTTCGGCGTACGGGTGGTCGGCCAAGCGTCAGCGCGTTGAACGCGGCTTGTACGTCTGTGAGTGCGGCTTCGTCGGGAACGTGGACTGCAACGGCATAGAGAACATCAGACGAAAAGTACTCCTGAATCCTCCATCAGAGGATAGGAGTACCGGCTGGGTGGCACAGCCCGGAGTCTGCCTTCACGACTTGTCCTGCGGATTCCAACCGCGGGAACAAGTGGTAGACTGTAAACCCTAATATCCCAATCCAGCGACACGGCGCCGTGGGATTCCCGCGGCTTCAGGCGCGGGAGGATGTCAACCGGTCCGGAACGAGTAATCGAGACTGGGTGCCGAGTGAGTTAGACTCCCCATCGAGATCACGTCCACGCCGGTCGCGGCGTAGTCGGCTACGTCGTCGACCGTTATCCCGCCGCTGGCCTCAACGAGGATTTCGCGACCAAGGTTAGCCACCGTCTCCCCGAGCAAGTCCACTGCTTGCCCGGTCTCGGCGGGCGTCATGTTATCGAGGAGGACGACGTCAGCCCCTGCTTTCGCGGCCCGCGGCCCATCCGCGGGGTCCTCAACTTCGACATCTATCTTCGTCGCGAACGAGACTTGGTCCCGGAAGTGTTCGACGGCCGCCTCGAGACCCATCTCGGCCACGTGGTTATCCTTGACCATCACCATGTGCGACAGATCGAGGCGGTGGGTGTCGCCGCCGCCCGCAACGACGGCGCACTTTTCGACCCCGCGCAGGCCGGGCGTCGTCTTGCGCGTACACGCTATTCGAACGTGATCGTCGACGGCGTTCGCTCGCTCGACGGCCGCGCGCGTCTTCGTTGCGATACCCGAAGCATGACCGGCGACGTTGACCGCGACGCGTTCGCCGCGGAGCACGTTCCGGGCGGGTCCCTTGACGCGGACGACGATGTCGCCCGCGTCGATCCGATCGCCCTCGTCGACCGCAGCCGTCGCCTCGCAGTCTAGATAGTCGAACACCGAGACGACCGCGTCCAGTCCGGCGGCGATGCCCTCCTCATTCGAGATGAGTCGGCCGGCCGTCTCGCCGGGAACCTCGTTCGTCGCGTCGTGATGGCCTAGGTCCTCGCGCACCCATGCTTCGATCTGCGAGTCGTAGATCATCGGTTCTCGACGGCGGGGTCGGGCTCCTCCTCGGCCCGACCCTGATTCTCGCTCACGAGATGGTGGGTGCCCAAGCTCTCGTCGTTGGCGAGCGCGTGGCGGGTGACGAGCAGCGCGGTCACACTGGCGTGACGGAGTTCGTACAGCGATCGCGAGGTGCGCGTACGGACGTACGCATCGACTTCGCCCTTGAGTCGACGGAGGGCAGCCTGCGCGCGGTTCAGATCCTCGGGGTCGCGTTCGAGTCCGACGTACTCGTCCATGACGCGGCGCAGGCGGTGGAACTTGTCCCGGACGAATGCGTCCGGGAGGTCAGGATCGCGATCGAGCAACTCCGGCGCTTCGATGACCAGGGGGGTGTGTCCGGCGGCGTCCTCGCCAGCGCGCAAGCCCCAGACAAGGCCTTCGAGAAGGCTCGTCGAGGCCAGGCGGTTCGCGCCGTGGACACCGGTCCTCGCGCACTCGCCGACGGCGTAGAGACGATCGAGTGAAGCCCGCCCGCGGTCATCGACCGCGACGCCGCCACAGAGGAAGTGCTCGGCGGGGGCGACCGGTATCCCGTCGGCCCCATCGACGCCGCGAGCGTCACACTTGGCCGCGAGATCCGGGAATTCGCCGGTGAAGTCAAGCGTCGACACGTCCAGCCAGACCTCCTCGGTGGCCTCGATTTCCGTGACAACCGCGCGCGCCACGACGTCGCGGGGACCCAGTTCGGCGTCGGGGTGATAGCCGGGCATGAACCGCTCGCCTGCCCCGTTCCGGAGGAGCGCCCCCTCACCGCGAACGGCCTCGCTCACGAGGAACGGGCCGGTAGCCGGGTCGTCCTCGCCACTCGCGGATCCTTCGTGGTTCGCGGTGTGATTGCTCATTATCGAGGCGCTCCGCGCCTCACTCTCTCCGCTCGCTGGTCCGGAGGACTCCCTCCAGTCGCCCTCCCTGCCCGGATAGACGGTCGGGTGGAACTGCACGTATTCCATGTCTTCGACGTCCGCACCCGCAAGCGCAGCCATAGCGATCCCGTCGCCCGTCGAGTTCGCGGGGTTCGTCGAACACGCGAACAAGTCGCCGACCCCGCCCGTCGCGAGGACCGTCGCGCCAGCGTAAACCGGTTCCACGTCGCCATCGTGTTGGAGCAACGCGCCGTGGACGCGGCCCTCGTGGCGGATCAACTCCAGGGCTGCCGTGTCGTCTCGAATCTCGATCGACTCGTGGGCGTCGAGGTGGTTCAGGAACGGGACGTGTACGTGCTTGCCCGTGGAGGCGTCGACGTGGAGGATGCGCTCCTCGCTGTGGGCGGCTTCGCGGGCGAAGTCGAATTCCTTGTCGTCCGATCCGCTGCTCGCGGCTCTGTCGGAGGACTCGCTTCGCTCACCTTCCGAGCCCTGGGCCGGGTCACTCGCCAGGACGCCGCTCGCTCGTTCGGATGACTCCCCTCGGTCGTCCTTTCGGCTATCGAATTCGACGTCTAAGGTCTCCACGAGCACGTCGCGGACGGCGTCGTTGGCGTTCTCGACAAGAACCTCAACGGCGTCGGGGTCGGCGGTGCCGTCCGAGGTGTCGATGATGTCTTCCGCGAACCCTTCTGGGTTGTCGCGCGTGACGGCGATACCACCCTGGGCCCACCAAGAAGAGGCGCCTTCCGGCCGTTTGGCCTTCGTGGCGACGACGACATCGCTCCCCTCGCGCGCGGCACCCAGGGCGGCGGCCAGGCCTGCGATGCCGGAGCCGACGACGAGGACGTCGGTTTGCTCGTACTCGGCCATCACTTAGATCTCCAGCATCCGGTTGAGCGCGACGCGCGCGAGTTCCTTCTCAGCGGGTGCGACCTCGATGACGTTGCGCTCGCGGCCCTCGACGAGTTCTTCAAGGATCCAGGTGAGGTAGTTTGGATCGATCTGGCGCATCGCGTTGCAGTCCATGCACGCCTCGCCGCAGAGAGGGAGGACCTTCACCTCCGGGTGCCAGCGCTGGAGGTGGTGCGTGAGGTGGATCTCCGTGCCGACGGCCCAAGTGTCGCCGGGGTCGGCCTCCTCGACGGTCTCACAGATGCGGGCGGTCGAGCCAGCCTCGTCAGCCGCTTCGACGACCTCGCGGCGACACTCCGGGTGGACGATGACGTTCACGTCGGGGTGGTCGGCGCGGATTTGTTCTATGTGCTCGACCCGGAAGCGCTCGTGGACCTGGCAATAGCCGTCCCAGAGGATGACGTCGTTCTCGACGGCCTTGCTCGCGTCCTTCGACTCGGGGTCCCAGGGATCCCACTCGACGATCTCGTCCTCCATTCCAAGCTGGTAGGCCGTGTTCTCCCCGAGGTGCTTATCGGGCAGGAAGAGGATTTTGTCGCCCTTCTCGAAGGCGTACTCGAACGCGCACGAGGCGTTCGAGGACGTACAGACCAGCCCGCCCTGTTCGGCGCAGAAGGCCTTGAGGTCGGCGTAGCTGTTCATGTACGTGATCGGGATGATGCGCTCATCCGTCTCAGCGGTGATCTCTGCCCAGGCGGCGTCGACTTGGAGCGCCTCGGCCATTCCGGCCATCGGGCACGACGCCTCCATGCTCGGGAGGATCACGGTCTGGTCGTCGTCCGTGATGATGTCCGCGGACTCAGCCATGAACGTCACGCCGCCGAATATCACGTACTTCGCGTCCGATTCGGCGGCCCACTTGCTGAGCTGGTAGGAGTCGCCGATGCAGTCCGCGTGCTCGATGATCTCGCGGCGCTGGTAGTTGTGTCCGAGAACGACGACGTCGTCGCCGAGTGCGTCGAACGCGGCTTCGATGCGCTCGCTCCGTTCGTTCTCCTCGAGGCCCCGGTAGTGTGGGGGGAGCTGCTCGAGGTTGTCGTATTTGAAGAGACTGAGGTCAGTCTCGAATCGGACTGTTTCCATTTCAGGCACGATTTGCCCACCTGTTGGTATATTCACAGACGGTGTCTATTATTGAAAACATTTTTCCTTCGTACTCCGTTCTGGTAGATTCTTCGTGTTAATAGCGACGGTTGAGCGAGATTGATTATTGGTATCAAACGTCACGGTTCGGCGTCGTCACGAGCGTATCGACCGGTAGAACGCGCCGATGGCGAGCACCGTCAACGTGACGAGGACGACGAGCGAGTCGCCTGCGGCGGTCAGATCGACAGCGTCGACGAAAGCCGTGACGCACTTCGCGGGGAAAGCGTACCTCTCTGGCCACATTCACGCGGGACGATACAAAAACAAGACGCTCAATACGGCGTTCCTGTATCGAACGGCGGATCACGGTTCGGATGCGCTTCTCGGCGCGTCCTTCATCGTCGAGATCAGACCGGACGAAACGTGGCAAATCGATTTTCGAAACATCGGGCAGCTTCGGAGGGGAATCTGCCCCACGCATCAAGCACTTGGCGTGCGGTTCGTTCCCGAGTACTGGCGGAAGGATCGCCAGTTCTGTTACGACGAGTTCTATAGCACGGTCGTCCGCTCTGCGCTCTACGGACTGGGACGGCACTTGAGGAAGCGGTCGAGTTCGCAGCGTCGACATATGGGCGACTCCGCCGCCGTTCGAATCGAAACCGCGAGAATTTTTCAAAAAGCAGGACTGGATGAGGAACTCGTCGAGGGATGAGGCGGCTGAGTATACGTGGTACTGACTGCGGCGACGCCCGCGAAATTCGATTACAGAGGTTCGAGGAGAAAACCCACGACTTTAGTCATGGGATGAATCCGACATTGTTAGGTTCTATGCCAGACAGTCGTATGGGACGGGAGGGATGGGTAGAACCGACCCGACCCGACCCGAACGCCTCTGGAGACTGGGACCGCTTTGCCGCCTGTTGTGGTGACAGTCCTGTCGTGGACTGAGGAAGCCCACGACTGTAGTCGTGGGGGACTATCACGAATACGCGTCGTTGAACTCGCGTTCGCGGCGCATCAACTCCTCAATGCCGTGTTCGAGAATGTCGCGTCCCATCGCGGTCGGCCAGTAGTACGTGTAGAATCCCTGACTGTCGGCGGTCCGCCGCTGGCGCTTGTCGACGAGCCCGACGTCGACTAGTTCGGCGAGGTGATAGTGGAAGTTGTGGGGTTCGATGTCGACCGCCGATTTGAGTTCGGCGGCGCTCAGTTCGTCGTTGGCGATAAGCGTGCGTAGGATGCGAAACCGCGTCGGGTGGCCAATTGCCTGCTGCATTGCAAGGTACTCCTCGAGAGTCAGCCCGCTTTCCTCGGGAAGCGGGGGCTCTGGCTGGCGGACCTCGTCGGTTGGACGGCGGTCGGTTTCAGCCATTGTGGATACCTCGGGTCGAGGATTATCGCGCCACGTACTTAGTCGTTCTCTAGTAGAATTTTCCTGAAAACACCCGATTTTATAAGCTACCGTTCCGAATCAGCGATTCGAATGCGGGATCGGATTATCGACAATCTCCCTCGGGCGGTCGGTGACTCGGATGCCCTTCCCCCAGTCCGGCGCGAGTATTTTCTCGTTTATTTGATGGGTCCGTACCGGACGTTCGACGTTGACACACTGCTACCAGAGGACGCCGATGTTGAGACCGACGTTCCATCGTTTGCGACGTGGAACGAGGCCAGCGGTGAGTACGCCGAGGACGAGGTTTTGCGGCTCCTCCAGGCGACGCGTGACTGTCTCCGCGACCGTGGCTTCAACGCCTTCCTCGCAATCGATGTTGGGATCCTACTCGACGAAATGGACGCCGCGACACAGAGTATCGCCTTCGCGCGGGCGAGCAACGTGACCATTTTCATCGCGCCACAGGTGGGTGACAATCTCGGCGTCGGTATCGAGATCGGGAGCGTCTTCGAGGATCTGCTGTCGGACGACGGCATGCAGGAATCAGCGGCCGAGGCCACGCCACCAGAACGCACCCGACGGATGATGGTCGCGACCGAACCATCAGTGCGGAGTGCGATGCTCGGATCAGTCCACGCACGCTGGGACGCCAGCGTCCGGACGTTCACGGATGCCGCCGACTGCTGTCGACTCTGTGCACAGTTCTGCACTCATATTCAAAACGAGGAGTTCTACGGCTCGCTTGACCGCCTCGACTGAAGCGCGCGCCGAAAAGAAGCCGTTGATGGGCAATGGATCGAACGTAATCAAACTTCTTGACTTTTCAATTGGTCAATATAGTCTAAAGACTATCCCTCCCGTCGGTAAGTCACTCACACTACACAATGCTGATGATTATATCCGTGGCTGCTGTACCTTCTTGGTGATGACCCTCTTTGACCTCAGTGGCTTCCAGCGAGACCTGTTGATCGTCATCGCCGGCCACGACCAGCCCTCGGGCCAACAGATCAAAACAGAGCTCGAAGAAAACCTCGACGAAGAAATCAACCACGGCCGATTGTACCCCAACTTGGATGTCCTTGTCGACATGGGCTACGTCGAGAAGGGGCAGATCGACCGCCGGACCAATTACTACGAACTCACCGACGAGGGCCGCACCGCCCTCAGAGAGCGTCGTGAGTGGGAAGACCAGTACCTCCGAGAGACTGCGTTCGCCTAACTCCGAGAGTCACACCAGAGAACCGTATATGTGGCGATCATGTGGCTGTCAACATCATCGAAATTCATTAGCCCGGCTGGGGCTCTGCAGCGATAACGCGCACGTTTGTGTGCCGCAGTCATGCGATTTTCCCCACTGAGTGCCGCACTGAGAAGAGGGTGTTCGTAAGCCGCCCTTCTCTTTCGGTTATTGGCAAAAGTAGTGACTCGGCTCTACTATGCTCAGGCAGGCGCGGTGGCGTCCTTTTCGCCATGGCGGGCACCGAGCGCCACACCGACCATCGAAACACCAGTCAGGAGCAGATTTACCCCAACGAGGAGCCCAATAACCCACAGCGCGTCGGCGGGCAATTCTGTCCAGAGGAAGATGGCTAGCACGAGCGAGATCACACCACTGGCTGCAATCCAGCTTCGACCTGACTCACCCCGCATCCGGATGCTCATCCAGACTTCCGTAATCGTCCGTGTCGTCGCCGGATGAGTGGATTATGGTTTGGACACGCCGGGCGGGAGGAACTAAAGTCGAGCCATCGCGACGATTAGTACATTTGTATCGTCTCTCACCACGTCCGCATCACGTGGCAGGTTGAGCATACCAACTGGTCAGTACATAATCTGATATATTCAAACTCTATCTTGGAGACTCTGACCTTATCGTATTCATAGATTGGCGTTGTATGTCATGGTATGAAGCTATACAATCAGATAAAAGATTTGGAAGTTATCATCGAGAGGTATGATTTACACTTCAAGGAAGAGAATAGTTCTGGCGACTTCGCTCGAGCAAGTATTATATTAGATGTTCAAGATGCAACTCCATCTCCGTCGACTATTGCCCGGCCCTGTACCCAAATTTCCCTCACTGGAAATGGATCTGTTGGATGTGGGGAAGATGTAACATATGATCATATAGACCATTTCGCACTTATCGAGTCGCCGATTACGCTCCCCATCGCAGGTGAGTATACCTTAGAATCTTTTTCGTCTGCACTCGATGAAATAAATCTCTTCCCTGGCCGACCACCTGAGCGGAAAGCCTCCCAATTTTATCGGCGATGGGCATTCGAGAGTGCTGCTCTTGACCTGGCGCTCAAACAGGCTGAGTTGAATCTCGCTACGATCTTCGACCGCGACTATGACCCTGTTCGATTTGTTGTGAGCAATCGGCTCGGCGATCCGCCGACGTTCGACCGGATCGCAACCTGGCTCGAATTGAATTCTGAGTTAGAGTTCAAACTCGACGCAACCTCTGATTGGTCAGATACCCTAATTACTGATCTTGCAGCGACCGATGCTATTCGAATTCTGGATTTTAAAGGCCAATATCAAGGCACAATGGTCGATCAGCCTTCAGATCCGAGCCTCTATCGTCTCCTTTTCGACCAGTTTCCAGATGTGCTTATCGAAGATCCGGTCTTGACCAACGAAACTCTTGCCCTATTCGACGGAATTTCTCATCGAATCACGTGGGATGCGCCGATCACAGGCGTCAGTAGCATTGGAGAGTTACCGTTCGTACCCGAGTGGATCAACATCAAACCGTCACGCTTTGGAACGCTCCAACGGCTTTTTGAGACAATCGAATATTGTCTTGAGCATGATATCAAAATGTATGGTGGTGGACAGACCGAGCTTGGCGTAGGGCGGCAACACATCCATGCACTAGCATCGCTGTTTTACCCCTCCTCACCGAATGATATCGCGCCACGAGCGTACAATCGTCCCGAACCAACGCCGGCTCTCCCAACAAGCCCGTTAGCTCCTCCATTAAATCCAGTTGGTTTTGAATGGCACTACACAAAAGCGTAAAAATATTGAAGACTGAACAGTAATAGAGATCATTCATCACCGGAGTGATCTTGTAGGTAAGCTACCCACGACTACAGTCGTGGGCTTTCCCCCGACGGTTTCGGCACACGACTCGATCACTCATGGGTGCCGGTTCACATCGGCAGGTCAGGCACACGGAGGGGGTTCCTGCGTGGTTTTCTGACCCGTGGTCTACGTCCGAAGCCGACTCACCCGGCTTTAATTCCCGGTGTTCTCACGCTCTACCCCAAGATGGGGGCGGGAGTCAAACCCGTTCGCGGTCACAGTCCCCGAGTTCAGGGCCAGCCTACGGTGGCCCCTCCACGGTGTCCGTTTTGGCCACCGAGGAGTATCACAGATACGCCGGGAAGGGGCGTAAGACTTCTGATTCCGGTGTTTGCGACCAAAGATGGGCGATTCATCCCACGACTACAGTCGTGGGCTTCCTCGCCCTGCAATCTTGTGAGCGTCTCCTTACGAACGCTGAGCACCTCTCGCTATGCTTCCGGATCTCCGTAAACGTGGAAGATCAACGTATTGAGCTCTCCGAGCGACGGGTTCCAGAGGACGAGTTTTGATCCGTGCAGGGCATCGTGCTGAATCTCGAATTCGTGTATGGATGTATCGTCTCTGCTGTGTGAGTGATGCGCAATTGGAGGCACTTTATATTCGTCTCATGAATACGCTCCGATAAAGGATCGACCAGCACACCAACTTCTACCAAATCACCGACGAAGGTCGCTCCACCCTGAGAGAGCGCCGCGAGTGGGAAGATCAGTACCTCCAGGAGACCGCCCTCGCCTACCCTCGAAAGTCACACTAGAAACCCTCTGTCAGTGTGAAGATTGCGGACTCACGAGATAGCGAGCCTACGTAATGCGGATCTGATCGTCAACGTAGTAGATGTAGCCGCGGCTGTGCAGGATATTCAACAGCCCCTCCGCAGACTCCTCGTCGAACTCAGACGCAATTACTGCGAGAGCTTGCTCACGAGGAAGGTCACCACCTGCGTTCTCGACCGGCGACCGAAGCACGTCAAGCGCCTCTTTCGCCCGCGGCGGCAGTGGTGTGCGAGGATTCATCTACTGGGAGTTGCAGGACGAACGGTAATAAGTTTCAGTCAGACACGGCGCTCAGACCGTGTTTCTGAGGCTCCCAGAAGCGTTGAATGCAAGTTGACCTCCTCGCGCGCCTGAAGACGAGGGTATGCGCTCGCAACTCTATCATCCCATTCTCGTCAAGAGACCACAGGTTGTCCGTACATCACCGGAAGATCGAGCTTGTCAGCGCCTATCTTTAAACAGCAAGAGAATCCCGCCATTCACGGCGGGCGTGAATCGCGTACGCTCTGTGGCGCAATTGCCGCTAATCGGCAGGTAGGAATTCCAATGCGTAGTATCTCGCGGAACCAAATACCGGTAGCAGAGATACAAATCTGCATGCAGAGGGTTGCCGCTCGGCTGTCCGGGCGGGGTGCTCATAAGTCCGTTTCGGCAGGCACCGTCAGAAAGCCGGGTAGAAACGGTATAACGACCTCCCGCAAGGGTAACCCGGTGGGAGAGAGCCGCGTTGAGAAACCGCGTGGCAATGACTCGCTTCGGGATAGGAGCACTGGTGACGGTGCCACAGGACACGCCGCCGGAGGGATGAACCCCGTCCCGGCGAACGTGGCGCGAAGCGTCCTGAAACCGAACCGGCGTCATGCCGGGTTCCTCCTGTATGGGGAAGCCCCGCCGTTTACGGCGGGGAGGATGTCATCAACGGATTGGTTGGCGATCCAAATGTGTTAGAGCGCCGCGTCAGCCTTGTCTTCGACATCGCGGAGGTCGACGTGCTGGCGTGCTTCGAGGTCTTCGAGACGCGCTTCGTAGGCGTCGAGTTGGGCGTCCTTCTCGGCGAGTTATTCGTCTCATACCATGTCTGGATGATCCAGACGGTCACCTCTTCCCTTCTTCGTGAACGATTTCGACGGATCTATGTCAGCATCTCCCCCATAGAATTCTCAACGTGTCCCGAAGGCGAGCGGGAGGGGGGAGTCGTTCAGTGGCTTACCTGAGAGGGTAAAATGCTCTGTATTTCGACCATAGATTGGCTTTCGTGGGCTTTGTACGCCGCCTCGGTCAAAGCTACGACTGTCAACCCATACGAACCGGGGACAGAGGGGGGATGGTCATTCCGAACAGCCTCGATGAAATCGGTAAGCTTCCGGTCTAATAGGGTCAAGAAATCTGTCTCGCCCTGAATCGGAATCTCGACCGAGTCATCGCCGCGCTCTGTGACGGTAAGCACGTCACGGTTGTACGTCAGCCGTCCATCGCTACCCCAGATGACCAGTCCTTCATAGGTACTCGGGTCTTCGACACCATCTGCGGTCACGACGAGACTAGCGGTGACTGGCAGGCCGTCACGCTCTAACTGGAGTAAGAGCGCGCTATTGACGTCCACTTCGTGATCCTGATAATCCATTGTCGCTCCAACCGAGATTGGAGTCGTCCCAGTTGTCCACAAAAGGGTGTCGAGCAAGTGTGAGCCAGAATCATACAGTTGCCCACCACCTGAGAGCGTGGGTCGCGTTCGCCAGGCGTCAGTGAACTTGCGAATCCAGTCTTGACCCATATAACAGTTTACTGCGTGGATATCACCCAGACGACCATCGTCAACGATCTCTTTGATCTTTTGATATGCGGGATGGTAGTGTCGCTGATATCCGACAACAAGGGTTCGGTCATACTCCGCTGCTGTTGAAACAAGAGTTTGTGCATCGTTAACATCAGTGGTAAGAGGCTTTTCGAGAAAGACGTGAAGGTCCTTCTTCAAGCATGACATTGCTTGATCATAGTGGAGCGTATGGGGGGTGACGATGTTAACAGCATCCAGCTCATCGGCGTGCTCCGCAAGCATTTCCTCGTACTCTACGTAAGTCGGCACGGCATATTCGCCCGCAAAGGTTTCACGACTCGCAGAATCAATATCAGCACCAGCCACGATTTCGACATCGGGCATCCGGTCGTAGACGCCAAGCTCGTGCATTCCCAATTGACCGAGCCCGATCGCGGCGAGAGAGACTGTCATACGGTTTCCCCTCCAACGTCACTGACCGTCGGAATTTCAGCACTGTGTCGCTGACAGTTGATGAGTGCCCTGCCAGAGTTCGTCTCGAAGAGATGGATTCTCGACTCTGGGAAGGATAGCATTACGTCAGCACCTTCCGCGACTTCATACTCTCCGGCCACTGCGGTGGTGACCTCTACACCACCAACATCGAGATGGAGAAAGTTCTGGTCGCCCATTGGCTCGACGACTATAACAGTCCCAGTGAATGTATTCCGTCCCGCGCTTTCTACAACCTTGACATCCTCTGGCCGAATACCTAGTGTAACAGCTGTATTCCCAGCGACAGCATCGCGATGTTGATCCGAGAGGTCATATTGAAGGGTATCGCTCGCCAGCGAACCGCCATCAACAGTCATTGAGAAGAAATTCATCGAGGGTTCGCCAATGAAGTTCGCTACAAAGAGGTTTGCAGGTTCATAGTAACACTCGAGTGGTGTCCCGACCTGCTGCAGGTTCCCTCCATCTAGTACGGCGATGCGATCACCCATGGTCATCGCCTCTGTTTGATCGTGTGTCACATACACAGTTGTAACTCCGAGGTCTTGCTGAAGTTGCTGAATTTCCATCCGCATCTGTGCCCGCAGTTTTGCGTCGAGGTTCGACAGCGGCTCGTCCATCAAGAACACTTCTGGTTCACGGACGATCGCGCGACCGAGTGCTACCCGTTGTTGCTGTCCACCAGATAGTTCCTTGGGTTTATCATCGAGGAGATCTTCAATACCTAACATTCGTGCGGCTTCGACGGCACGCTTTTCTCGTTGTTCCTGTGTAAGATCTGTTGTCATTTTCAATCCGAATGCGAGATTTTGCCGTGCGGTCATGTGCGGGTAGAGTGCGTAATTTTGGAACACCATCGCGATATTCCGCTCTTCGGGGGTAGCATCCGTAACTGGATTCCCACCGAAGCGGATTTCACCTTCGCTTACGGATTCAAGTCCCGCAATACAGCGAAGCGTGGTCGATTTGCCGCATCCAGAAGGACCGACGAGGACGAGGAATTCCCCGCCTTCGAGCTCGAGGGTGAGATCCTCGACTGCGACGATAAAGTTGCTTGATCCATCACGGTACCGCTTCGTTAAGTGATCGATTTCGATCTGTGACATTGATTACTCTTGGGGGATGTATCTTGCTGTTGCTGTCGTTTCAGGTGACGATGCCGTCAGAAAATGCAGAAATGATCGAGCGCAGCTCATCCTTTGACCGCCCCCTCGACGAGTCCTTTGACGAAGTATCGTTGGAGACCCACGAACATGATGAGGATCGGTACCATCGCGATGACACTGGCTGCTGCAATAACCCGCCAATCAGTACTATACTGCCCTTGGAAGGAGAATAGTCCAATGGACACCGTATAAAGATCTGATTCACCGAGTACGGTGAACGCCATCACGAACTCCGCCCACGAGAAGACGAAATTGAAGATGGCGACGACAGCGATGCCTGGTGCTAGAGACGGTAGGAGGACATAAATTAGCGTTTGAAGCCGACTGCAGCCGTCGACGCGAGCAGCTTCATCAAGGCCAGCGGGGATCGTATCGAAGTAACTCTTCAGAAGCCAAATTGAAAACGGAACCTGCAACCCAATATATAGGAGGATGAGACCACTGTGTGTATCCAATAAATCTAATTTTGCCATCATGTTGTATAGTGGAATCACGATGACGACCGGGGAAATCATCTGGAACAACAGGACACCGAATAACACGGGCTTCTTCCCACGGAAATCGAATCGAGAGAATGCATACGCTCCAGGAACCGTCACGAGGAGAATACCGATAACTTCCAGTACAGCTATTTTGATCGAATTGACTACCCAGAGGAGCATATCAGAGTCCTCTAAGACATCAACATAGGGCTGGAACGTCATGTCTCGCGGGAAGAACTGAACGGGGTACGAAAGCACCTCGCCAGGTTGCCGCAAACTCATTGAGATGACCCAGAGAACTGGGAAGAGGAAAAACACCATCGCAAGCCCATATACCGCGTACGTTGCCGCTGTGTATCCCGAGAGACTCTCAAACGTTGACTTCAGGGAATACTGTTGAGAGCTCATTTTACATCGCCTCCTCGTCAATGAAGAAGTGCATGTAGATGGCTGTCATCACGATATTCACCAATAACATCAACACTGCCACCGCGGCTGCGTCTCCAAGGTTGAAGCGGTTGAATCCTTCGAAATACATGAACAGCGCCAGAACCTCGGTCGCTTGACCAGGCCCACCGCCTGTGAGGCTCATGATCAGATCGAACGTGTTCAGCGTGTAGATGGTGATAAGGACGAGGTTGATGAACACGACAGGCTTAATGTGCGGGAGTGTAACATAGCGGAATCGCTGGAATGCTTTCGCTCCATCCACCTTAGCCGCATCGTACAGGTGCGTTGGAACCTGCTGTAGGCCTGCGTACAGCATGATCATTGAGAATGCTGTTCCACGCCACGTATTGGCGATGATAGTCGATAGTAAGGCCATTTGAGGATCGGAGAGGAACGAAACGACGTCGAAGCCCAGCTGGACAAGGAGATAATTGACGACTCCATAGTTAGTCTCGATGAGCATGATTTTCCAGAGAATGCCAATGACGATACCAGGGATAACCCATGCCGAAAGCACCGCAACCCGTGTTGTAACGCTCCCGCGTAGTTTCTCCTTGACTCCATAATCGATTGCGAGCGCAAGGATGAACCCACAGACGAGTTGTAAAATAACACTTGCACTGACGAAGAGGACGGTTACCCTCCCCATTGTCCAGAACGCTGGTGACGATAATGTGTTGAGATACGACTGCAAGCCAATATATTCATACCCCGTCTGGGTGAGACTCATGTTCGTAAAGCTCATCCGAACTGCCTCGAAGAGTGGATACAGCCGGAAGATCAGTAGAAAGAACGCAGCCGGAGCAATCCACGTTACTGGGGTGTTTTGAAGGCGCTCAAAGGAGCCAGTGACGGCCGCAAACGCGTTAGAAATCGGTTCGGGAAGAAAGCCGGTATTCACCGACATGACAGCTCACCCCACTGGTACGGGAGAGACGACTGTACACGCGGTCGCTCTCCGCGATGATCAACAAGAGATGCCATCGGCTGAACTGTCACCCCCCATATTCCGAGTTTACGTTCGTAATCATCGTCTCGACCGCTTTCTGTGGGGTTGCTTGCCCTGTAATAACCTTCCCAGCGGCAATCTGCCACTCAGATGAAATCGTGAGATAAATCGGGACACCAGGCCGAGCGCGACCGTCTTTCAGCAGCTCTTGGTATACCTGCTGGTAAGGATCTTCCGAAAAGTACGATGACGACTCAAAGACCGATTTACGCGTCGGAAGATACGCGCCTGTCTTACAGAACTCGGCCATATTCTCTTTCTTCGAATATTGCCCGGCATACTCTTTGGCAGCCGTTCGTTCTGCGTCATCCTGAGTAAAGACGCCGACAGTCCATCCTCCAGTCCCAGTCGATGCAGTATTAGATGACATTTGCGGAATTTTCGCAACCTTCCACTGTTGCCACTCCTCTTTGCTATCAACAGTCTCTTTAATAGTTGATATTTGCCAGTTCCCGCCGAGAAACATCGCCGTTTCACCATTCAGTGCTGCCTGCTCCAACAAAGCGTAATCGTTGATGTTGGCGATACGTTTCGGTGTCACGCCCGAGTCGATAGTGCGTTTGAAGAACTCGAAAACATTCAGCAGGGCTTTTTTATTCGATGGCTCATCGAGTACAGGTTTCCCTTGGTCGTTTACCAAGTCTGCACCTTGCGCCCAGTACATGGCAAGATTATCAAAGGTTGTCGCCTCCCACTTTCCACCGTTGTACATGTACCCGGCCATCCCTTCGTTGTCTTTGATGTCCTGTCCTACGGTGATGAGTTGGTCCCACGTTTCGGGCGGGTTTCCATCGTTATACTTATCTATGAGATCCTGTCGGTAATACAACGTCCGGCAGTCTGTGTTCTTCCAAACCGCCTGCCACTCACCGTCATTGACCATGACCTCTTTGACGAAGGGGAACCAATCGTCTTCATCCTCGATAACGTCCGTGACTGGTTGGAGGTGCTGTGAGAAATTCGGCACCCAAAATGAGTCGACTTGCGCCATCGATGGAGCGCTCCCCTTGGCAGCCGTTTGGAGCAGTTTTGTTTTCATTTGCTCCAAATTTGTCTGATATTCTAGCTCAATTTTAGCATCTGGATGGTTCTGCGCCCACGTTCGAAAGATCTGTTCGTATACCTTAGCGTGTGCTGGATTATCTTCGTATGTGTGAGAAGCCTCAGGTAACAGCCAATGAGTCAATTCCGTCTCGGCATCCTCAGAACCAATACGCTCATCCGTAATCAGTTTCCCCTCATCAGATGAGCCACCGCCACTCAATCTCTCAGTACACCCAGCGAAACTCCCTACCAGGGCACTGGCACCCGTAACAGCGCCTAGTTTCAATGCAGTTCGTCGTGGAAGCCTGGTATCTGGATCTTGCTTGGTCATTTCTCTCATACCGATAATGAATCGCTTACCAGTACTATTATTTAGACTTTATGGTTAGCTAGGTACTGAAGTAGTGAAATAATCGAGTTGCATTGGAGTAGTAAATCATTTGTGCCCATCGTATCTTGCTAGGGATAGGATGGAACTGGATTTGGTACGTGATACACTCGAGAAAGCAGGATTCACACAATACGAGGCGGATGCCTATCTCACACTCGTTCGGAAAGGCGCCACATCCGCCACTGAAGTCGCAGAGACAAGTGGTGTCCCAAAGTCTCGTATCTACGATGTCCTTCGCGATCTAGAAAGGAAAGGACTGGTCGAAACATACAAACAAAATAGCTTGCAAGCACGCGCCCTTGATCCAGATTCGATCATTTCAGACCTTCGATCACGTGCGGAATCCTTCACCGACACAGCTGACGAACTGAAGGAGCTCTGGAGCGCACCCGCGCTTGGAGAACACGACGTCACACTAGTAAAGCGACTTGAAACAGTCACCGAACGCGCTGTGCACTTTATCCGATCTGCAGAAATAGAAATACAATTAGCAATTAGCCCTTCACAATTCCATGAACTCCGTCCGTTCCTCCTTGAAGCTCATAACCGGGACGTATTTATCAAGCTGTCAATCACGTCTACTGAGACTCCAACGGACGAACTTGACCAGCGGTTTGATTTTGATGGCGTGGCTACTGAGGTGAGTCTGCGAGACCTCTCAGTGCCATTTTTAACGCTTGTTGATCGATCAAAGATTTGTTTCTCACCGCAACCAGGCTCTGGGTATCAGTTTGGTATCGTTGCGAACAATCATCCCCTCGCCTATGTATTCCATTGGTACTTTGAGGCGTCTCTATGGGAACCATGGGAAATCGTATACACGACGCGAGACACCGAACCGCCGATCACCTACGTCAATATTCGGCGCTGTGTTGTGGACGTTGCTCCTCTTTACCACGAAGGCGCTGATATCACTGTCACTGCGACAGGGTTGGATACGGAAACAGGTGAGGAAAAGACCGTCACAGGAACTATCGTAGATCTCGTTTACACGGGTTCGACGGTAAACAATCGATATCCTTCCCTCTCAGAAGTTTCTGGACAAGTGTCAATATTTATTGATGATGGAAAAGAGATCTATGGGATTGGAGGAAGATTCGCACAAATCGAGGACCTCGAACTCTCCCGCCTCACGATCGATTCGATTTCACTGTAACACCGGGACGCTAAACGAGAACGACTTCAAAACCGCACCAGCTTTAGTTTGATTGGATTCTCGTGGTGAAACCCCACAACTTTAGTCATAGGTGGCTTACTAGACGTATCTCCTCGAAGTGGTCAGTGGGGTTCTCACGGGACCAATAGAGACGCCGATAGTTCATTACTGCTCATGTCTGTTTTAACGCCGGGGGCTCGCGCCCCGCGTCGACGAGCTTGCCAGCATGGCCGATGACGACTGCGTTGACCACTGCACCCAGCAGCAGGATGACGCCGCTAAAGTAAAGCCAGGTGACTAACAGGAGGACGCTCGCGATGAGATTGCCGCCGCCCCCACTTAGGGAGACGTACACTTGAAACAGCATCTGGAGGGGTGCCCAGCCGACGGTCCCAACAATTGCCCTTGGAAGTACCGCGGCTCGACGTTGATTCCGGGGAACAAGTAGTACATCGGAAAGAGCGCGACAACGAGGCCGAAGACAAGCAGCAGGGGACTGCGAATTCGATGAATGGAATGAACGAGAAGAACGCGACGACACTGGTGGCGACGACCATCGCGATGATCCCCAACGTGAGGGTGACGAGCATCAGTAGACCCCTCTTGATCTGGCCGACGAACGACTTCTGCGCGGTCGTTTCATAGATCTCCGAGAATGCGGTGTCGAGCCCTCGGAATACTTTGATCGCACCCCAGACGAGCGTGAGCAACCCAATGATAGATGCGCTGGCAGTCGATCCGGTACTTGCCTGTTGTTCAATTATCACTTTAATGACCCCGCCGACCGATGGGGAGACACTGTTGGTGGTGACCTCGATGATCCGTTGCTGCAGTTGGGGATGCCGACTATAGATACCGCAAGGAAGAAGAACAGGATTAGCGGGACAAGCGAGACGAACGCGTTGTAGGCGATACTTCCAGCGAGAAACGTGACGTTCTTTTCACTGAAAATAGTCTTGGTCATTTTTGCTCGTGAGACAACCGAGTGGAGATACACAGCTTCTCTATGTTGTCTGGGCAAGTTAATCGGAGGGGGGTGACTTCTCACACGACTAAACTCGTAGACTTTCTCCTTGAATCTCTGTACCAATGCTATTCAGACCAGTTAGCCACAACTCTTATTACTCTCCTCGATTCTTCTTATATAAGAAGTCGGGAGAATCCAGGAGGGACTGGACTATGGCACGCCAACCAGACGAGAATGATGAGGATACACAAGATGAGACCAATCCTGAGCAAGACACCTCTCCCCATCGTCACTCAGGGATTCGTCTTGGCATCGGGCTTCGTCCAGTCGCTGATCTTTTACGAGGGCTTGTTGATGTCGATATCACCCATATTGATCACGACCCAGACCACCAATCAGCTATGCCTGAGGCGCGATTAGACAGTGAACCAACGTCTACGTCGTCTCCGAGTGGTAAGACAGACACGTCACGCTCTTCGACTGACTATCACATCGATGTGTATGAAGGAGAAGATGAAATGACAGTCGTTGCTGATCTCCCAGGGGTTGCATTTGACGATCTCAGGGTTGGTTTAGACGAGAAGCGGTCTGATCTCGTCATCATTGTCAAGGACACAACTATTGAGCGTATTTCGCTGCCCTGGAAACTAGTACGAGTGAATACTGTAATGTACAATAACGAGATTCTCGAAATAAATCTTCACCCGCCCGGCGGTAATCTCGACTCGCTCAACGAGTAGACAATCAAGGAGAGAGAGTCCCGGCGTTCACGGCGGGCATGAATCCGACAACAAGGACACAGCCACTGACGCTCAGTCCGGGGTATCCAAGTTATCGGCTGCGTGGAGCAACATCCCTTCTCACGTCAGGCCGTGTTCTTGCTTGATTCGCTTCAACCGTTCATGCATGTCATCGCCAACTACTACGTGGACGTTCTTTGCCATACATACACACAAAATCCAAATACACATCAGCCTTCGAACTCAAGGAGTCGTTGATGACGCGGACCAACACGTTCGAGGTGGTTCCTTAGTCCGACGCGGACGAGGAGTTACTTCGACGCCTGTTGGACGCTTCTGCCGCACTCTGGAACGAAATCAACTACGAGCGTCCCAAAATCGCGATGCGATTTTGTGTGCGCACGAGACCGAAGGTCTCGTGAACGCCGCGAGAACTACGCCGACGTATGGGACAGCAGCGAGTATGCGGCCGCTACGGCGGCACGCTTGGGACTTCGACCGTTCAGCAAATCGAACGGAAGAACCGCGAAGCGTGGCGGTCGTTCTTCACGCTCAAGAAAAAGGGAGAAGCAAACGGCAAACCCGGCTTCTGGGGCAACGCCGAAGACGGCCGAGAACTCCGCACGTACATCCGCAATACGTCGTATTCAGTTGAGTTGAGCGAGTATTCCCGGCTCGGAATCTTCGTCGGCCAAGACCTGAACGACGAATACAGACCCGGACGACAGGAATGCCTCCGGTCGAAGTCCGGGGCGAACTCAACTGGAAAGAGTACAACAAGCAGGGTCGGTTAGAGTTGTTCTGGGACGAGCACGCACTGACATTCGGGGCTTTTCAGCCAGTCACAATCGACACTTCTCGGCTAGCACCACCATTGGCGGACAAAACCGCCGCTTTGGATATTGGTGCGAACAATCTCGTCGCCTGTACGACCACGATCGACACGCAACTGCTGTACGAGGGCGCGACCTGTTCGAGTGGTTCCGCGAGACGACGCGAAAAATTGCCCGTGTAACCGATCCTCCTCTCCACGAGCGAGGTCGCAAGACCGAGCAAAGTGGGAGGGCTTTGATGTGGTCCTCGTCCGCAAATGACGAGACAGGACGTTTCTTGCGCCCCGTCTCCTGAACGTCCTTCGGAGTCGGCGGACCCACCATTCGGGGCTGGGCTACGGCGGGCCGTACTGAGCAGAACTTATGCCACCATAGCACTACGAGATAGTACGATCGAGTGCAACGTGACGTTGCCTCCCACCATGTCGATGCCCTCACCGACCGACTCGTTTGCTTCTCCGAGGTTCGCTCCGTGAGGCCGGAGGCTCCACCTTGAAGTATGCTGAACATAGTATCTCAATTGGCTGGCAACACGTTTATGCCCGTGGCTACAGCAAATTACCCGTATGATGACATCCGCTTACCAGAGTACGTGTCCACTATGCCACTATGATTGTACCAGTCACGATCATCTTCGGTGCCACCTTCATCGACACCACCGTAAACAGGAACTCATCGATGCCTATCTCGCAGTCTGCCAGGACAAAACACCACTGTTGCTGTAGCCACCCTTCTGACAACAACGGCTCTGTTGAAATCCTTCAGCGTTGACATTGAGAAGAGTTACTCTTCTCACCGAATTCCGCGGTTCCGATACGAACGAACTTCTCAGTAAATCGCAAGATGGCAAGAGGGTTTCAACAGAGCCACAACAACCTAATCAAGCGCTGGTACAGAAAAATCTCTCACCGTGGCTATAGTATCTACTCAGCACGTAAACAAGTGAAAAATATGTTATCGTGCTGGTTAAAGAGCTATTTATCTCTTCAGTAGTGTGTTGTAGATTCAAGTGATTAAGTCCCACTACAACTACTCAGTCTTGTCGCTGTACAGGATGGCGGAATAATAAGCCAACAGATATTTGTGGTTGTGTGGCATACCCTCGCTTGGGGAGGAATCAGAGTAACAGGATGTGAAGTGCCAAACGTTCCTTTAGCCCGTCTCCTCCCCATCACTGCTGGGGCACAGATTCTGGCTGCCACAGACGTCGACGAGGAGACGAAAACTGCAGAACTTGAGGCGCTCGTCGAACGTACAGAACAAGCAGGTAGCGACATCACTGTCGACGCCGTGGCTAACGAACTTGAGGACCAGCATATTGGCGTTCCCTCGTACAGCTGAGTTCACTTGAACGACTTTCGTCTCTTCGAACTCCACGGGCGGTGTTATCCATGGACGACTGAGGATGAGCTACTCGATGCGACGGGCGAGCTTCCAGAGTCCCCCAGACCGGGCTGGGAACAACGGTGAACTACCCTGCCCCCAGCGAGGCCGCAAGGCTGAGCAGGACGGGGCTTCCTGTTTCCACGACGCGCTGTGCAGACACCGAATTGGTGTCCGGAGGGAGCGCAGTCTCAGCAGGCATTGAATCAGAGTGAACCATCCCTACTTGATTGAGTCCGCGAGAGAGGATGTTGTACGTGGCGTTGAGGTCACGGTCCGCTTCGAACCCGCACGACGGGCACGAGTGTTCGCGCACCTATAGCGGTTTCTCGGTCGAAACGCCACACTCCGAACGCTTCTTTGTCGTTCTTCGTGGATCAACGGCGATAACGTGCGTGCCTTCGCGCTCGAGCTTGTATTCAAGCGCTTGGAGGAACGTGCCCCCACGCCGCTCCGGCGCGGTTCCGGCTGTTCGACGGAAGTTCCATCAACCCTTTCGCGTTGAGGTCTTCGACCGCCACGAGGTCGTATTCCCGAGCGTAGTAGTTCGAGAGTAGGTTTCGCACGTAGCCGTGGCTCCCCGACTATTCCACCCTCTCGCCGGTAGATATAAATAAAAGTATATCAGAATAAAAATGCAGCATGAATAATAATAAACTAACATCTGAAACTGATCGGCCGACCGTACTCAACCGCCGTACTGTCTTAGGAGGTCTGCTAGGGGGCAGTTTCGGGGTGCACACTCTGAGCAAAACGACACTTGGAAAGCCAACGCAGCAGTCTGCCTCTTCGACTCGGCCAGCCGATCCTGCAGTCGCGAACGATGTCCGTAACGAATTTCTCCATGCCTGGGAGGGATACAAAGAATACGCGTTCGGCCACGATCGACTCAAACCACTTTCCAAATCGTTCGACGAGTTTTTCCTTGAAGGTGAGTCGCTCGGACTGACGATTATAGAGAGCCTCGATACGATGTATTTGATGGGGCTCGATGGTGAATTGGAAATCGCTGTTGAGTGGATTGAAAACCATCTCACATTTGATTACGATCAAGAGATTCAAGTCTTTGAGGCGACCATCCGTCTCGTAGGTGGGCTCATAGCTGGGTATCTAGCTACCGATAATGAGACACTAGTAAACCTAGCTACAGATCTTGCAGATCGCTTGCTCCCAGCATTCGAAAAGTCAGCTACAGGTATGCCGTATCGATTCGTGAACCTCCACACGGGGGAGGTAAGCGGATCTGAAAATTTCTTGGCCGAGATTGGAACTCATATCGCTGAATGGGGTGTCCTCTCTGAGCTTGTGAATGACGATCGATACTACAACGCCGCAAAGAAGGCATTGGAGGCGGTGTACGAACGTCGGTCAGATCTCGATTTAGTTGGTGCCACCATCAATGTTGAAACTGGAGAATGGGTCGACCCAGTCGCTCGGATCGGGCCGCCTGTGGACTCCCTCTATGAATACCTCTGGGACGGGTGGGTACTCTTCGGCGATACTGATCTCCTCCGTTGGTACAGTGTTCTCTTGGATGGGATTCTCACCCATCAAGCAGAGCGGTACAATGGGAACCTGTGGTTCAAACGTGTTGATATGAACAGTGGCGAGCTCGTGAACAGAGAACAGAGCGAACTGGCACAATTTTTCGCGGGCCTTCTCTGCGAGTCCGGCCAGCCTGCTCTCGGAGGTGAATACCATGATTCATGGACTGAAGTCCATGAACTGTATGGATTGCCCCCTGGGCACGTCGATTACTCTGATCTCTCTGCTATTTCCACAACTTATTATCTTCGACCGGAGTACCTTGGCCCGGCACTCTTACTCTATGACGAAACCGGAGACGAGGTCTACCGCGAACGTGCTTACCGTCACTACAAGCAAATGAAGGAACATTGCCGTGTTTCGACCGGCTACACGGTCATCGACGACGTCACAACACGGCCGATGCAACAGGGTGATTTGACGATGGGATACTGGTTCTCTGAAAATATGAAATACCTATATCTCCTTTTCTCAGAGCCAGAGCGGCTTGATCGCCAGAATTATTATTTGACTACTGAAGGGAATGTACTTCGAGGTCTAAAATAAACGCTGCAGAAAATTCCCGAGACATCGTTCTTCGATTCTAACCAATGGTCACTATGGCTGTTTAAGGCGGTGTCATTAAATGGTCATCCGGTTGCGGCCGATCATACCGTCGAGGTCGTCCAGTACTGGTTCCGAACTTCGATTTCGTTTTTACTGTATTCTAATGATCCGAGGAGATAGGTGAGATATTTTGATCGAAATCGATTCCGGGGACCAGTGATTCCGATGGAAGCAATAACCTCTTGTTTGTCGTTGAAAATCGGAACCGCAACCCCCCGTACTCCTCTTAGATGCTCTTCATCGTCAGTCGCATATCCTTGCTGACGTATCTGTTTCAGTTCCTCTTCCAGACCGTCCTCGGTCGTAAATGTATGCTCCGTCCCACGTGGGAGTCCATGATGTTCGATGATTCCGTGACGTCTCACAGCAGGGAGATGGGCAAGGAGTGCTTTGCCAAGTGATGTCCAGTGCATATTGGTGCGATTCCCAACAGGGATTTCATCGCCAGCAGCCATTTCACCGGCAGTTCGATAGAGGATGACTCTTTGTCCTCGTTCCTCTACTGCTGCCCCCACGATTTCACCAGTTGATGACGCTAACTCGTCAACTTTGTTCTCAAGTAACCGTGCGGCCTCAAACCGATCTCTGATGACACCAGCGTCCGTTAAAAATTGAAGAGAGCGTTGATACAGAGTGCCTTCTTTAATCAGATATCCCTGCTGAAGGAGGGTATTCAGATGTGTGAAGACGGTACTCGTAGACATATCGAGTTGTTCAGCGATCTCTGAGACGCCTGCTGGTTCGATTTCCCCGAGTACAGTGAGAACCTCAAAGGTAGTCTCAACGGCACCAATTGTCTTTTGTTGAGGCGTACCAGGCATGTCCTTTCCACTGGTTACCACTCACACATAGATTTTTCTACTCTCTCGCATCTTCTTTCGATACTGTCGAAGTAACTGAGCTTCTCTTTAACTCACAGAGGAATGGCGCATACACGCTAACTGCCGCTCATGGGAAAGAAACGATTTTGGCAGTTCACGCGCGCTGCATCACTTTCTGTGGGGAGCTGAGATTTCCGCTTGAGTATTCAACAACAGCGGAACAACCGGAGTACTCGATGGCTCCTGTGTCAATTTTCGGTCGGCGATTCTACCACATCGAATGAATTTGTGGCGCTAATGAGTACATTGCTTCACGGGTCTCTATGCAGTCATCCGATTAGCAGGCTTCTGAGGCTAATTGGCATTTTTACTATCATCGGAACCTTATCGGCCAATTTTTTCCGAAATAGATCTAAAAACCGTGATTAACTTTATAATTGTCCAGAATAGTGGGGGTGTATGGCATACATAGATGCCCCCTTAGTAGCGTTCGTCGTAGGGTTAGCGACGACGGTACTATTGCTTGTTCGGCTCAAATTGCCTGCTTTCATCGGGCTCATCATCGCAACGTTTGCAGTTGGGCTCGTCGCACCGCAGGTTCCGCTCACAGACGTGGCAACGCAGACAGCGACTGGGTTTGGTGACACGTTTGCTGGTGTGGGGATTCCAATTCTGATGGCAGCAGTAATCGGGAAGACAATGTTAGAAAGCGGCGCTGCAGAGCGTATAATTCGTGCCTTCACGTCCGTCACTGGCGAAGACCACGGCGAATATGCCCTATTCGGGAGTGGATTCGTTCTGGCGATTCCTGTCTTCTTTGGCAACGTATTCTACTTGCTGGCCCCACTTGCGCGCTCGATGCGTGTACGCGTTGGCCACAGTTACGCGTTGTTCATCATTACAATCTGTGCAGCGGCTGCGACGACACATGTTTTCGTCCCGCCAACGCCTGGACCCCTTGCTGTCGCGGGCGAGATTGGTGCGAATCTGGGGACGACTATCCTGGTTGGCCTCGCTGTCGGCTTCCCAACGGCAGTCCTTTCAGGACTTGTCTACGGCAAGTTCATCTCAAAACGGATTGACATCCCGCTTCGTGATACGATGGGCACAACGACAGAGGAACTGAAGGACCTCTCACAGCAGTCTACATCGAAGCTTCCCGGTGTACTGGAGGCGTCCCTGCCGATCTTGCTTGCCATCGTGCTTGTCGGCGCTCAAACTGTCACGGATACGTTTTTCTCGGGCAGTGCGTGGTTCGTCACTGTCTTTGCGTTCGTCGGGGACCCAAACTTCGCGCTCACCGTTGCGGCGCTCGCCTCAGCTGTCACCTTCTATCGGATGAAATCCTTAGATATAGAAGCGTGGGCCGCCGAACTCACGGAAGCTCTAAAAGAAGGCGGGAACATCGCTGCAATTGTCGGTGCTGGAGGAGCATTCGGTGGGATGCTCGCCGCGGCTGGTGTCGGCACTTACATCTCCAGTGCACTACAGGAAGTCGGGTTTGGCCTCATCGTCACTGCGTGGATTATTGCCGCAGCTGTTCGCATCGCGCAGGGCTCTGCGACCGTTGCCATGCTTACTACCGCCGGAATCATCGCTCCGCTCGTTGGGCAATTAACAGTTAACCCAGCGTACCTTGTGATGGCGATTGGTGCCGGTGGAAACATTCTCTCCTGGTATAACGACGGTGGATTCTGGATCATCACTGAAATTGGCGGACTCACACAGGCTGAGGCACTAAAAACGTGGACCGTTGTCACAACGTTAATTGCCGTCTTCGGCCTCATCTTCGTTATCATGTTTTCAACGGTACTGCCCCTCGCATGACGGAACGTTACTTACACGCAGCGACGGGTTCCGGTGTCCGTTGCCAGCGTTCACGACTCGGAGTTCAGACCCGAACCGAGCTGACGATCAATTCACCCACAACAATACATCCATGAAAATAACAGATATCGAATCATTCGCAGTCAACGTTCCACTCGTTCCATTCGAAAACGGAGGTATCGGGCCGTATGTGACCAATCATAACTCTCTGACCGATATGGATCGGATTCTCGTCCGGGTTGATACTAACGAGGGTATCTCTGGCTGGGGAGAGGTTCGTGCATTCCTCACCCCAGAGGCGACCGTTTCCATTCTCGAAGACGGTGTCCGTCCGCTCGTCGTCGGACAGTCACCGTTTGAACTCGAAAAACTTCGGCGACAGGTGTTCATCGAGTACACGAACGCCGATATGTTCTTCGCACCAGTCGAAGTCGCATGTTGGGATATCGTAGGGAAAGCGCTTGAGAAACCGGTCTACGAGCTCCTCGGTGGTTGGACGTCACCTACACAGACGGAAATGAAACACCGGGATCATCAGGGTGACTATGAGGATGCACACAAGATTGAGATCGCATACTGTCTGGGTATCCTACCTCCTGAGCAGTCGCGACAACGGGCTGCTGAGGTTCTCAATGAGGGATACTCCGTGTTGAAAACGAAGGCTGGCCGCAATTGGAAAGAGGATATCGCCCGTATTAGAGCGATGCACACCGAAGTCGAGGGGGAATTAGAGTTCCGTCTCGATCCCAACCAAGGGTGGACCATCGATCAAGCGATTCGTGTTGGATCAGCCCTGGCAGATGCTGGGATTTACCTCCAATACATGGAACAGCCAATTCGGGTTGATGCACACAAGTCTTTGGCGAGTCTGAAGGCTCAAACGAGACAGCCCCTGGGACCGAATGAAGACACCTACATTCCACACAATCTCCGCCGACTTATCGACGCGGGAGCTATCGATGTTGCAGTCTTAGATCTGACTCCTGCGGGTGGAATTACAGGGCTACGCCAGCAGGCAGCCATCGTTGAGGATGCAGGCATTCCAATGGCTCACCACTGTGCATTCGATCTTGGGGTCAGAACAGCGGCAATCTTACACGCCGTGCATGGAATTCCTGGCTTTTCTCTTCCTCCTGACTCTGTCTATTATGGATGGGAGGACGACATTATCGTTGACCCTTTCGATATTGTCAATGGGGCGCTTCATGTTCCACAAGAGCCTGGACTTGGTGTTGAAGTCGATCGTGAGACCATCGAGGAGTACCGTATCGCATGACCCGTTCGACTCCACTGCTGGACCAACAAGTTTCGTTTGGGACGCAGTCCGCAAGCGATATCGCCGCTATCGGTGCCGAAGAGGGCTCAGTGCTCGTTATTCCTGTTGGCAGTATTGAACAACATGGGGAGCATCTCCCTGTCATGACCGATACACTGCTCGCGAATAGCGTCGCGATAGCGGCTGCCAAACGTGTTGTTGACGATATTCCTGTGCTAGTAACGCCTTCCGTGAGGCCTGGATATTCTCCCCACCATCTCTCGTTCGGTGGAACCCTCTCTGCGAGCTTCGAGGCGCTTCTCAATCTCCTTCGTGACACGGCCAACACAGGTCTTTCAAATGGGTTCGACGCACTGGTGTTGGTAAATGGCCACGGCGGCAACACGCCGCTCATTAACGCAGCTGTCTCGGAAATTGGGGCCACTCACTCAGAAACAGAAATCCTCGGTCTCACATACTTCGAACTTGTGGCTGATCTCGTCGAGAAGGTGCGCCAAAGCGATGTTGGAGGAATGGCCCATGGCGGTGAGTTCGAGACATCGATGATGTTGCATTTATTCCCGGAATTGGTCGATACTGAAGAAATGCCTGCTACATACTGGGACGAGCACTACGATCTCGGTGGAAAAGATCTCGTCAGCGGCGGCCCGCTCTCCGTCTATCGTACCTTCGACGAATATTCCGACAGTGGTGCGGTTGGCGATCCAAGCCTCGCCGATGAGAGTACCGGCAAACAGCTCTTCGACGGCACGACACAGGCCCTTGCAGACTTGTTGACCGAAGTCCACGAACAAAATATCGATTGAGGCTGCGATCCGACCTATGCGTTGGCCACCTTCCGTTAATCAGGATTTGAGTTATCGCAACTCTACTGTAGAAACGGCGTGTGATTTAAATTTATAAAATTATATTATAATATAATTAATAATATTATCTTTGTGATATATTCAGAATACGTTTTCCCGATCCAATATCGAGTCGTGTTCAGTCGCTAGGAGATGCCGACGCGTCAGCTGGTTCCTCGCGGCGGGCATGTGGATCATCATCGATGAACGTCTGCCACAGGCGAACGACGAACACGGTCCATGGAAGGGCAATGAGCGTGAAACCAGCGACGCTGAGCATCTCCGCAACGTTCAAAAACACCGGGAACGCCGTCGCCCAGAGGACAAGCATCTCGAAATTGATGCTGACAACGCCCATCCACGATGGAGCGTAAGAACTCGATTCGACCGCACTCGTTACGTCCACGACTCCCTCCGTATCCTCGAAGGCACCAACCACGATCGGCAGAAATGCCATTGCCAACTGGAGCATCCATGATAAACGACGGAAGACATACCAGAAGGTCCCGTCATGAGCGAGAGTCCGGCTTGGAACCTGAAAAAGGATGCAGCATCCAACGAGTCCTTGACGATACGATGGAAGTCTAGTTTAGAACGTAACTATAAACATCCACAATTCCTTGATCAACTGGAATTTAGGATACGGTACTCCCAATCATTCATGTAGGCGTCGTATACGCGTTGAAGACACGAAAAATGGCACCTCGCCACCTGAAACGGAGCCGTGTGTAATAATAGAGGGGAGTCTTCAATCCCTAGTCTGCCGGCCGCGCCTGTCCCGGGGCCGACACGCCAGGGAGACTCGGAACTGAGAGGTCGATCCGTCGGAGCAACTGTGCGTTGATCGCGACGATAACGGTGCTCAGGGACATTAGGAGCGCACCGACGGCAGGCGACAGGAGGATTCCGACCGGAGCGAGTACGCCCGCGGCCAGTGGGATGGCGAAGACGTTGTATCCGGCGGCCCAGACAATGTTCTCCTGCATCTTCCGGTAACTCGCCTTGCTCAGTTTCACGAGACGGACGACGTCCATCGGGTTGTTCTGGACGAGGATGATGTCGGCCGATTGGACGGCCACGTCTGTTCCACTCCCGATGGCGATGCCGACGTCCGCCCGCGTTAACGCCGGGGCATCGTTTACGCCGTCGCCGACCATCCCGACGAGTTTCCCCTGATCCTGAAGCTCCTGGACCTTCGCGTCCTTGTCCTCGGGTAGCACCTCGGCGAAGACAGTGTCGATGCCGAGCTCGTCGGCCACCGCGTCGGCCACATCCTGCGAATCGCCAGTCAGCATTGCCACTTCGATGCCGAGCTCGTGGAGCGCATCGACGACCCGGTAACTCTCCTCGCGGATCACGTCAGCCATGGCGAAGGCGGCGATCAGCTCGCCCTCGCGAACGAGGTACACGACCGTTTGCGCGTTCTCGCCGGCTTCGTCGGCGAAGCGCCGCAGATCGGACCCAATGTCGCTGTCGAGGTGATTCAAAAGATTCGGGCCGCCGACGTAGACCTCGTCGCCGTCGACCATCGCCCGGACACCTTGGCCTTTCATCGCCTCGAAGTCAACCGCGTCAGGCGCATCGATCCCCCGCTCGTCGGCCGTCTGCCGGATTGCCCGCGCGATCATGTGCTCGGAGTCGCCCTCGACGGCGGCAGCTAGGGACAATGCGTCCTCCTCATCGGTGCCCTCGACAGTCGCCATCCCGACCACACCATGTTCACCCTCGGTGAGTGTTCCCGTCTTGTCGAAGATGATCGCGTCGAAATTACGCGCCTCCTCCATGGCGATTCGGTCTCGGACGAGCATGCCGTTCCGGGCCGCGAGCGACGTGTTGATTGCGACGACGAGCGGAATCGCGAGCCCGAGTGCGTGGGGGCACGCGATGACCAGCACTGTCACGACGCGCTCGATAACCTCTGCATCGAACGAGACCGCGACAGTCCACGCGACAGCGGTCACGGCTGCCGCCGCTACGGCGACGTAGAACAGCCAGCCCGCGGCCCGGTCGGCGAGCACCTGTGTCTGGGACTTGCTCTCCTGGGCCTCCTCGACGAGGCGCATGATGCCCGCGAGCGTCGTTTCGTCACCCGTTGCGTCAATCCGAACACGGAGACTCCCGTCGCCGTTGACCGTGCCACCGATGACCTCGTTGCCTGGTTCCTTCGAGACGGGTCTGGACTCGCCGGTGATCATTGCCTCGTTTACGTCGGAGTCACCCTTCTCGACGACGCCGTCGGCTGGGACACTTGCGCCGGGCCGAATGAGGACGAGATCGCCCTCCGACAGCTCGCTCACCGGTACCTCCTCGGTGTCACCACTTTCAGTGATCCGCTCCGCCGTGTCGGGCATGAGCCTCGCCAGCTGGTCGAGGGCACTCGAAGCACGACGGACAGATCGCATCTCGATCCAGTGGCCCAACAGCATGATGTCGATCAGCGTCACCAACTCCCAGAAGAAGGCAGACGTCGTCGGGAAGACGACGCTCGCGAGGCTGTAGACGAACGCGACGGTGATCGCCATCGAGATGAGCGTCATCATCCCAGGCGAGCGATCCTCTAGTTCCGGAGCGGCCATCCGGAGGAACGGGACGCCACCATAGGCGAAGACGATCACCGCGAAGACGGGGTTTATCCACTCGCTGCCCGAGAATGCCGGCACTGTGAATCCGAGCCACCCCTGAAGGGTTTCGCTGTACAGAAGGACCGGGATTGAGAGAAGCGTCGAGACGAAGAAACGCCGACGGAACATCTGCTCGTGGCCCTCGTGCATTCCGCCATGGCCGTCGTGACCGTCTCCGTGACCGCCGGCCCCGTGCCCCATTTCGTGCTCGGTTCGCTCGTGGATCTCTTGTTTGGCTTCTTCGGCGTCTTCCCCTTCCTCCTCGAGTATTCCCTGTTCGACCCGGTCGACGTCCCGATCGTCAGCTATCTCGTTCGGTTCGTCACTCGCGCTGGGTTCGGAGTGATCGTGATGGGGGTGTTCGCCGTCGGCTGAGTGTTCGTGGTCGTCCATAGTTCATCGGTGTCTCTGAGAGTACGCGCCGGATAGTGATGGATGTAGGGGACAGAAAGTCAGGCGTGACTTGTGACTACAGTGCTTCAGGCGTATGCCGTGTATCCAGCATCTTCGACGGCCTGAACGAGTGCTGTGGTGTCAGCGTCACCATCGACGCTCGCCTGTTCGGCCTCTCGATCGGCAGCCGCGTCGGTCACGCCGCTCACCTCTCGAAGCGCTTCTTCGACTGTCTGCTCACAGTGGCCACAGGTCATTCCCTCGACAGTGAGGGTCGTTGACATACACGAATACATACGCTCCCCTTTCTTATGCGGATTTTCCCTTCGAACTAGTGGGTCGTAGACATTCCAAAGTTTGGAAAACAAGCGTATTCCGCCGGGAAGCTTTAGTCATTCGTCGCCGTTTGTACCACTATGCGCGACCTCGACGAAACCGATCTCGAGATTCTCCAGCTCCTGATGTCGAACGCTCGTCGTCCGTACAGTGACATCGCTGATGCCGTCGGTCTCTCGGCACCGGCGGTATCGGATCGGGTGGCGAGACTGCAGGAGATGGGCATCATCAACCGATTCACGCTTGACGTCGATCACTCACAACTTCGGAAGGGGATTCCTGTGTTGCTGACACTGGACGTCTCCTCTGACGGTCCAGATGTCGCATCACTCAAAGATGTCCTGCTCAGCGAGGGAGCGGTCGAACACGTATTCACCACCGCTGAAGCCGATCTGGTTGTCTATGCGCGAGTCCCGGACAATGATGTTGCCAGTTGGCTCGACGACACCCTCAAAGACGGAGCGATCGCAGATTTTGGAGTGACGCTCCTAGCAGGCGCTGATTGGTCGCCTGATCTGGGTGGGACGGAGTTCGCGCTCACCTGTGCCCAGTGCGGGAATACGGTCGATACCGAGGGGACAGCGACCCGCATCGATGGGGAGTTGTACCAGTTCTGTTGTCCATCGTGTGAATCCCGATTCGAGGAGAAATACGAGCAGCTTCAGCAGGGAGTCGATTGATTAGGGAGGTCTGCTAGATTGCTTTGGATTCAAAATGCCACAGCCTCATTTACCGAACACCTGAAAGGGCAAACCGATTGAACGAGGGGTCCATATGAGTATGTAATGAGTCACCGCCGAAGCCAAATTAACATCCAGGGGATGAGTTGCGCGAACTGCTCGCAAACCATCACCGACGCCGTCGAGTCCGTAGATGGCGTCTCGGACGCGAACATCAATTTCGCGACCGACGAGGGGAGTATAGAGTACGACCCAGAAGAAACGTCGCTCGCCCGGATCTTCGACGCCATCGAGGACGCCGGATACACGCCGGTCACGGATTCAGTGACGGTCGGCATCACGGACATGTCGTGTGCGAACTGCTCAGAGACAGTGCAGAACGCACTTGAGCAGACGCCCGGCGTCGTCACAGCGGACGTGAACTTCGCGACCGACGAGGCACAGGTCACGTACAACCCCGATGAAGCGAGTCTCACGGACTTCTACGACGCCATCGAGGACGCTGGCTACTCACCCGTCCGCGAGGACGCTGAGACTGAGGACGAGTCGGGTGGTGACGCCCGGGAGGCCGCCCGGCAAGAGGAGATCAGGCGACAGTTGCGGTTGACGCTGTTCGGCGCGGCGCTCGCGGCCCCGATGCTGTTCTTCCTCGCCGAGAAGTTCCTGCTCGGCGGTGGCGTCCTTCCGGAGACGATTCTCGGGATCGAATTCGGCTGGGCAGAGTTCCTGCTGGCGACGCCCGTCCAATTAGTGCTCGGCTGGCCGTTCTACAAGAACTCCTACAAGGCGCTCGTCAAGAACGGCCGCGCCAACATGGACGTCCTGATCGCACTGGGCTCGACCACCGCGTACGTCTACTCCGTGGCGGTCCTGCTCGATGTCATTGCCGGCGGCCTGTACTTCGACACGGCAGCGCTCATCCTCGTGTTCATCACGCTCGGTAACTATCTGGAGGCCCGCTCGAAGGGGCAGGCCGGCGAAGCGCTCCGCAAACTGCTGGAGATGGAGGCCGAGACGGCCACCATCGTCAACGAAGAGGGTAACGAAGAAGAGATTCCTCTCGAAAACGTTGAGGTCGGCGACCGGATGAAGGTCCGTCCGGGCGAACAGATCCCGACCGACGGCGTCGTCGTCGACGGGCAGTCCGCAGTGGGTGAGTCGATGGTGACTGGCGAGTCCGTCCCCGTCGAGAAGAGCGAGGGCGACGAGGTGGTCGGCTCGACCATCAACGAGAACGGCGTGCTCGTCGTGGAAGCGACGAAGGTCGGGAAGGACACCGCCCTCCAGCAGATCGTTCAGACGGTGAAGGAAGCGCAGTCGCGCCAGCCCGACATTCAGAACCTCGCCGACCGCATCTCGGCGTACTTTGTGCCGGCGGTCATCGCGAACGCCGTCCTCTGGGGCCTCGTCTGGTACCTGTTCCCCGAAGCACTCGCTGGGTTCGTCGAGTGGCTCCCGCTGTGGGGCCTCGTTGCAGGCGGCCCCGTCGCGGCCGGTGGCGTGTCGGTCTTCGAATTCGCGGTGATCGTCTTCGCGTCGGCCGTGTTGATCGCCTGTCCCTGCGCACTGGGACTGGCGACCCCAGCCGCGACAATGGTTGGGACGACCATCGGCGCACAGAACGGTGTCCTGTTCAAGGGTGGTGACATCCTCGAGCGAGCGAAGGACGTCGACACGGTCGTCTTCGACAAGACAGGGACGCTCACGAAAGGCGAGATGGAGCTGGCTGACGTGGTCGTTTTCGACGGCAACGGACAACCCGTGGCAGACGGCGGTGAACCCGCTGCCGATGGGGGCCAGCTAACCGCACAGGAGCGCCTCAGCGAGGACGACGTACTGCGGCTGGCAGCCACCGCCGAGAGTGGGAGCGAACACCCGCTCGCTCGGGCCATCGTCGACGGGGCCGAAGACCGCGGAATCGACGTGACCGACCCAGATAGCTTCGAGAACATCCCTGGACACGGCATCAAAGCGACCGTCGGTGACAGTGAGGTGCTGGTCGGGAATCGGAAGCTACTCCGGGACAACGGGATCGGACCCTCGCCCGCTCAGGAGACGATGGAGCGCCTTGAGAACGAGGGGAAGACGGCGATGCTCGTAGCCTACGAGGGTGAACTCGTCGGTGTGGTCGTCGACGCCGATACGATCAAGGAGAGTGCGAAAGAGGCCCTGAGCCAACTACAGGAGCGCGGTATCGACGTGATGATGATCACGGGCGACAACGAGCGGACCGCCCGAGCAGTGGCCGAGCAGGTCGGCATCGACCCCGAGAACGTCCGCGCGGAGGTCCTCCCCGAGGACAAGTCCAACGCCGTCGAGGCCATTCAGGACGAGGGGCGCAAGGCGATGATGGTCGGTGACGGCGTCAACGACGCCCCCGCGCTCGCCGTCGCGTACGTCGGGACTGCTATCGGGAGCGGGACGGACGTCGCCATCGAGGCGGCGGACGTGACGCTGATGCGTGACGACCCGCTCGACGTGGTGAAAGCCATCCGCATCTCGGACGCGACGCTCGCGAAGATCAAACAGAACCTCGTCTGGGCGCTCGGCTACAACACCGCGATGATCCCGCTCGCGTCGCTCGGGCTGCTCCAGCCCGTGCTCGCTGCCGGCGCGATGGCGTTCTCGTCGGTGTCAGTTCTGTCGAACAGCCTGCTGTTCCGCCGGTACACTCCTGACCACGACTACGAGCTGCTCGGCCGACTCCGCTAAGCAACCAACTCAGAGCCATCATGTCCACCGCATCCCGTCAAATGGTTCTGACGTATCTCGTCAAGTCAGTCAGTGCCGAGCCCACGCTTCCCCGGCCTGGTGAAATTACCAGCAATCTTGGCGGCTCACCCAAGGCTTACACACAGCACCCCAATCGACTCCGAGAGGACATCGTCGGCGTGGCACTCGAACACTGTGGCCGATCGAAGTACACGACGCTGCGTGTCGAGGCGATCGACTCATGAATGCGACCAGTACGATAACGCGGCAATACGGTGCAGCGATCGCGCTCGTCTCCGGCCTGTACTCACTGATCTCCGTGACGGGTGGGACTGGGATGATGGGTTCGAACAGTGGCCTCCTCATGACGATTCTCGGCATCGTCGTCGTGATTCACGGCGTCGTCCTGCTGACGCCTACGCTAGCCGTCTCGGAAACGCGAGTGGGCCGCTGATGATCGGCTACTCGCTGATGATGTTGCTCAATCAGGCTCTCGTCAGGACGACTGGAAGCGCGAACTGGGGGATGAGTGGAGGCATGGGTCCCGGTACGGGCGGCGGGATGGGATCCAGCATGACTTCTGGGATGGGTTGGGATCTCGGCATGGTCGCTCTCGCTATCCTGATGTTGATCAGTGGTGTCATAATGACGAGTCGGCGCGACACCGAAGACGGAATGTGAAGAGGGAGTCAGCGGTCGAATGAGATGTGGTACCTCGACGTGTCACTTGGCTAGATTATACGCTATCAACCGAGAAGGTATCGGGTCCACGGATACCGTTCGACCAGCGGAAGGCCATCGACCTCGTACTGTTCGACGTACGCGTCGAGGCCGAGGATGCGGCCGGCGCCGAACGCGGCGACAGAGAGGAACACGAGCATGTAGGCGAAATCACCGTTGATGTAGCCGTGGGCGATGTCCCAGTTCCCGAAATAGAATAGGAGCATCATGAACGCACCCCAGAACGCGGCGAGGCGGGTGAGCAGGCCAACCAGCAACCCAAGGCCGATGAGGACCTCGCCCCATGGAACGCCGACGTTCACGAACGAGACGAACCAGGGCGTGTTCCCCATCGCGACGAACAGGTCCGCGAGCGGACTGCCGGTGTTCGGAACGGCTCCCGTCAGATAGCCGGCTGCACTGAAACTCCCTGAGAGGACCTTGTCGAGGCCGCTCTGGAAGAACGCAAGCCCCATCATCAGCCTGAGCGCGAAGATGAACCAGACACTCAGCGTGTGCAGTTTCCCACTTGCCGTGAAGCCGCCGATGGTACTCTCCAGATGCACCTCTTGCGATGCCATACTTAGAGAGGATTCACGAGTAGCTACAAAACGGTCATCCTGACGAGGAGTGTCGATTGATGGCGGACGCTGCCCTGAAATCGAGTAACCGATTTCAGAGAGCAGTTCCAGAGAATTCTCAGGTCAGAGTTGGTTGGCAGAGTGTCAGTGTTCGATCCGAATATCGTGCTGCGTTGTGATGAGCGTCCCATCCGGTTTCGATTGAAGGAACAGCCGGTATCTTCCGGGGGTAGGAAACTGCGCGCCGAATTCGACTCGTCCGCTGTCGGGATTTGTCTCCTCGGGATGGACGTGCAGATAGGCGAGATCGCCTTCTCGGAGTGCAACAAGATGGCCGAGCGCGCCAAGGTACGGATCCAGACGCGACACGTCCTCTCCGTTACGCCTGATTTCGAAGGCTAACTCAGCCGACTCACCGGCGAGAATCTCGTCAGTATGGAGGTCAACGGCGTATCCATCTGCTGTTGCACGCGGAGACGTATTGGGGCGTGGAGCAACCTCTATCTCCCCTGAAGCAAAGAGGTCGAATCCAAGTGTCCTCGGTCGACTGTCGACGACCAAGTCGATGAACGCTCGGTAGACACCGGGATTAGGGAGTGTGAACGCTTCGACACGCCAGGTTCCATCGGCGTCAAGCGTCGGATGGAGATGCTGGAATCGAGTTAGGTCTCGACGGACGACGATCAGGTGACCACGCTGTCCGTGAGCCTCGTCGAACTCGGTCACTACACTGCCATTCGACGTGACGACCTGGAAGCTCCAGTCGAGCGGGTCACCGGGAGTGAAGTGCGTGTCTGTCGGGACAAAGCGGAGTCCATCTGCGTCGACCGAGAGTCCGCCTAGTGTAGCGTGTCCACCAGGCCCGTATCCCTTGGGAGGACTGTGGCTCCCGTGTTCGGAGTGATTCTCCATAGAGTAGATATGGTCCGTTTCGGATTTACCGGTTGCTCTGATCTGGTATTGCGAATCGACTTCTCTGTTGGTTCGTAGATCGGCCTCCGGTTCACAATCGGAAGGTCGACCCGTTAGTAGCGCTCACGACGTCGGCGTGGCAGCCTTGATTTCGAGTCGGTCTTTGAAAAAGACGAGTTCCTTGTTGGTGTGGTCGTAGAGCTTCGCCTTCCCGTTGAGGACGGTCGTGAACAACCACTTTAGGAAACGACCACAACGGTTGTTCGGGAAATCCATCCAGACGGCGTGTGACATCCGGGTTCCATCCTCGGTCTCTTCGAGTCGAATGGTGCCGCCCTTGGGGATCCGAACGGTGACGTGGCCGCGAAGGAGAGGATAGTACGCTGTCCCGTCCAGACCGCCACGTTGGGATAATCGATGTAGGGGAACCGACCATGCAGATCGGCGTACATGCCGGCGACCTCTTCGCGCTGGTGGAAGGTTGCTCCTTCCCGCGGGCGGTTGTCGGGCGTGTCGTATTCGAGCCCATAGTGTTCCTCGGGATTCGACGCCGTCCAGTGGACGGGGTCAGTCACGTACTCCCAAATCTCAGAAGGGGTGGCATCGATGACGATTTCGGCTTTGTCGGTTACGTACATTGGATGGCCTCCAGTTCGTCTCCTATCGAGCGAAGACGTTGTACAGCCACGCGTAGAGGTACACGAGGACGAAGCTGATGACGGCCGCCTCGATCATGCCAGCAACGGTCCCGACGACCGTCGGTTCGAAAAACATGTGCCACTGCTGCATCATCTCGACCGCACCCTCGTAGACGCCGGTGGCTCCGAACACGCCGAGCAGGAACATTACGACGGCAGACACGAGTGCCGCAGCTCCGGCGAGTGCCAGTGCGTCAAGATGCATCACGTCGGAGGTCGTTCCCATCTCGTACGGTTCTTGGTTGGTGGTAGCAGTACTCATGTGTAGAGATACGTCCGACTGGTTCAATTGGTTTGCTGCTTAGAATCGAGCGTACACGCCGCATCGGCGATGTCGATCAGGAATACCGGATGGATAGAAGAAACGGCAGCGATGTCGAGACGGGATTTCGAGACGGGTACTCGTGACATGACCGGACTATTCTACAGTAGGAACACTACTTTCCGGAGAGAAGAGCAGTTACCTGAACGCAGGCGCTAAGGCCCCTTCCTCAACGAGCGACCGTAGGGAGCGAGTAGGGAGGGGCCTTAGCGCCTGCGTTCAGGTAAAGGTGGCCTTCATTTCTTCGTCGCTCCAGAACCCGCTTGCCGACATGAACGCTCCATAGACGATCATCGGCGGTCCAGGGACGGCGCCGCCGAAAATCCCCGCGAAGAGACCGGCCGTCGCGCCAACTATCTTTCCCGGCCTGTAGTCGCTGTCCTCGATCCAGTCCGTGACGACATCGAGCTGCTGGGTCGCGCCGACGATGATGACCGCCAGCACGAGAACCGCTCCGATGGCGACGCGCATCAGTGCCTCGTCGAACCGACTAAACACGTAGATACCGAGCGGCATCCCGACGGCGAGGCCGCCGACGGGGACGATCCACTTCTCCCAGTCGAACGCGCCGCGGACGCTCTACCAGACACGAGCGTTACTCACGACCGCCGTCGCCGTGAAAATGATCGAGGCGCTCGAAGGCGACCGGAACAGCGGCATCAGCCCCATCGACACCTGCGCGAAGCCGAATCCGGCGATTCCGTGAATGACGGACGCAACAAGGATGACGACCGCAGACAACCCCGTCGTTACCCAGTTAGCTGTCATCGAGACCACCTCGATGTTCGAACAAGCGCGTACATCTCTGCTCGGCCAATATTACGGCCTTCTCCTTTTGGCAAGTTCTCCCTAAGAAGCGTAAGGCCAGTGTCTCACTCATCCTTCGCACCTGCCACTAGAACGCACTACGAGACTGTTTTGCAAACCGAACTCGACCGGTCTCGGCTTTCAATCGAATATGTAGCCGATAGCAAACCCATACGTGGTCTTGTGCGGTCTTTCGAATCTTAACCACAACTTATGAACAGCCAACGGTCGTATCTACAATCGCGTCACGATGAACCAGGACGAGACATCCGTCGGCGAGTGGCAATCCCTAGACGGTGACCCTGCGCGTGACAGGACAGGCGACCCAGACGTCGTCTTCGCGCACGTCAGCGACCTCCACGGACAGCTCACGCCGCGCTACCAGGTCTATTACGACAACCCAACGTCGAAGCCGAACTTCGAGTTCGGAGACGACGACCGCATCATCGAGCGCGGTGGCGGGATTTCCCTGCTCGCAGCCAAACTCAGCGAACTCCGCGAAGACTACGAGGTCTGTACGTTGATGAGCGGTGATACGTTCCATGGCTCCGCTGTGACCACCTACACCGACGGGCGGGCGATGCTCAAGCCCATTAACGAGCACGTCGCGCCCGACGTCTACGTCCCCGGAAACTGGGATTACTCGAACGAGGCCGCCGAGGACGGCAACTTCGTGGAACTCATGGACGACCTCGACGCCATGGTCCTCGCGAACAACCTCTACGACTGGGAGACTGACGAGCGGCTGTACGACGCGTACAGCATCCTCGACGTCGGTGGACTCTCGGTGGGCGTCGTCGGGATGACGAACGTCTACGTCGATCGGATGGCCCCCGCGTTCTACGAGGGGAAATACCGCTTCGGCAAGCACCCCGCGCTCCTCAAAGAGTCAGCACAGGCCGCCCGCGAGGACGGTGCGGACATCGTAGTAGCGGTCACCGAAATCGGCCTACCGTGGATGGTCCAAGCTGCGAAGGACTGTACGAGCGTGGACGTGATGTTCAGTGCCCACACTCACGAGTACACCTACGACCCCATCGTCGTCGAGGAGACCGAAACCGTCATCGTCGAGTCCGGTATGGGCGAAGCGCTCGGTCGTGTAGACCTCCGCGTTCACGTTGGCGAGGTGCAGTTCCGACACCACCTCTACTGTCTGACAGAGGACGGCGAGCACATCCCCGATCCCGACGAGAAGGCCAGAGAGACGGTCGAGTCCGCTCGCACGCCGTTCTTCGAGGACGACCCCGGATTCGAGCGCGGAGCGGGGACGCTCGACCAGCCACTCGATACGGTCGTCGGGCAGACGCAGACACCGCTCTATCGGCAGGCGTTCCTCGAGAGTGCGTGGAACACGCTGTTCAACGATGCACTAATGGCACACTTCGACACCGATCTAGCAGTCTGCCATGGGTTCCGATACGGAACGGCGATTCCGCCCGGTGACATCACGCTAGGGCAGTTGTACACCTTCTTCCCGATGGCGACGCCCGTCGCACGTGGCGTCGCCTACGGCCAGCAGCTGACGAGTCACATGGAGGCGTTCCTCGAAGACAACTTCACATCGTATCCCTACGACCAAGAGGACGGCCGTGTCCGGAATTTCTCCTCGAACGTCGAGGTGATCGTCGACCCGACCGCCAAGCGTGGTCGTCGCCTCGTCGAGATGCGAATCGACGGCGGACCAATCGACCCCGAGGAGACGTACTCGGTGGCGACGTTCCGCCGACCCGGTGATCCCGAACGCGACCTCGGTAACTGTGGGTTCCCGTTCCAGGACGTCGAGGTCGACGACGAGACGATTCCGGTCGACGTCATCGTCGAGTACCTCCAGGAACATTCACCAGTCGACTACGAGGTGATGGGACTGGTCGAGACCGCAGACGACGGTGGCCGAGCCCAGAACACGCCCGCCGACGGGCCGTATCCGTTCATCCAACCGGGCGTCGACTATCAGGGCGGAGAGGCCTACTGCGAGACGTCCATGATTCCCCGTGGGAACGCTTTCCCCGAAGAAGGGCGTAATCGAACGCGCTAGATAGCGACGGTACTCGCGACAGATCCAACGAACGGCGACCAGACACTATACAGGTGAATTACGATGGTCAAAAACATCACCGCGGAACAACTCGCGGACAAGATCGACGCCGACGAACAGTTCACGCTCATCGACACACGTCCCGAAGACAGCTTCGAGGCCTGGCACGTGCGTGACGCAGAAAACGTGCCGTATGACCCTGACGAGGAGTTGAGCGAGGACCAACTGAACGAGGTGAACGCACTGGTCGACGGCCGGCCGGTCGTCGCCATCTGCGGCAAGGGCCTGACGTCGACGCCGTTCGCGTTCGACCTCGATGAGCACGGCTACGACGACGTCGAGGTCGTGACGGGCGGGATGGAGGAATGGAGCAAGCTTTACGAGGTGGTCCCCATCGAGACCCGCAACGACGACCTCGTCGTCCGGCAGATACAGCGCCGAGCGAAGGGCTGTCTCGGCTACGTCGTCGGCTCCAAGGAGGCAGGAGATGCCGTCGTAGTCGACGCAACAAGACAGACCGACCAGTTCAAAGTCGCCGCCCAGGACGCTGGGCTCTCCATAACGCGCGTGCTTGATACGCACGTCCACGCCGACCACATCTCAGGCAGTCCGGCACTCGCCGACGAGGTCGGCGTACCCTACCACCTCGGCGAAGCAGCCAGCGAGCGTGGTGTCGAGTACGAATACGAACCGCTGTCAGATGGAGAAGTCATCGAAGTCGGCGACGTCGAAATCGAGGCGCTCCACACGCCGGGTCACACCTCCGAGATGATGAACTACCTCGTCGACGGCGAACTCCTGTTGACGGGCGATACGCTGTTCGTCGACTCCGTTGGACGGACCGAACTCCAGTTCGGCGAGGACGACGCCTCGCGTGGAGCGGAACTGCTGTACGACTCGCTCCACGAGACGATCCTCGACCTTCCGGACGACACAACGATCCTGCCGGGGCACCTCACCGTCACGAGCGACGGGCGTTACGAGAACGGCTCGCCCGGCGAACCCCTTGAGGCCCGACTTGGCGATCTACGCGAGGAACTCGACTTCCTCGGGTTCGACCGCGAAGCGTTCATCGAGCGGTTAACCGAGGATGCCCCGGAAAAGCCCCCAAACTACGAGACAGTTATCGCCATCAACACCGGCAAAGAGACCGTCGACGACGAAGGCGAGGCGACAGAACTCGAACTGGGACCGAACAACTGTGCCGCATAGAGAACAGCGGTCGCTCTCGCGCCGCAGGCTCCTCCAACTGTCGGGGGCAGCTACCCTCGGAGCGCTCGCGGGCTGTACCGACCAGCTTCCCGATCCCGACGATGGTGGGGGTCGTGAGGTGACGCCACGCTCAACCGTCACGGCCGAGCCCGATACATCCGTCAGCCTCACCGCAGCGTCCGGGACAATTCGACCAGCGCCCGGTATGTCGACGACTAACTGGCTGTACGAGGGTCAATTCCCGGGACCGGAGGTACGCGTTCAGGAGGACGACGTGCTCAGCGTCAAACTGACCAACGACCTCCGAGAGGAGACCACGATTCACTGGCACGGGGTCCCGGTTCCGAATCCCGTCGACGGCGTGCCGAACGTGACCCAAGACCCGATCGCTTCCGGAGAGACGTTTACGTACACGTTCCGCGCCGAACCCGCCGGGACGTACTTTTATCACAGCCACGTCGGCCTCCAACTCGACCGCGGGTTGCTCGGTCCACTGATCGTCGAAGAACGTGAGCCACACGTCGAGTACGATCGCGAGTACGTCGTTGTCGTCGACGATTACCTCCCCGGAGCGCCGAGACTTCCTTCGGACGGGGGAATGAGCGGCGGAGGCGGAATGGGCGGCGGAGGCGGAATGGGCGGCGGAGGCGGAATGGGTGGGGGAGGCGGTATGATGGGAGACATTCGGCCGCCATACGAGGGGCTCCTGATCAACGGTCGACTGCCCGAGGACCTCCAGACGTTCGACGTAACGGAGGGCGAGCGGATTCGCTTCCGGTTCGTGAACGCCGCCAGCGCGACGGTCTTCGGTGTACGGATCGCCGGCCACGAGATGACGGTGACCCACGCCGATGGCCGACCCGTCGAACCCGTCGACGCAGACTCGTTCGTCTGCGGAGCCGGCGAGCGGTACGACATCGTGATCGAAGCGACGAATCCGGGAAGATGGTTCGTTCAGGCGGACGCACTCGACGGGAACGAACCACCAGCTAGAGCCGTCGTTGAGTACGAATCCTCAGGCGGATCGGGCACCCCACAGCCCCCATCATCCTCGAGTAACCGATTGCAGTACGCCGATCTTCGAGCACTCTCCTCGCTCGACGGTGTGAACGGGCGTCCCGACCGGACGTTCGACCTGACGCTGTCTCGCGGCAGGGGTGAGTACGTGTGGACGATTGACGGACAGGCTTATCCGGATGCTGATCCGCTAAATATTCGACCCGGAGAACACGTTCGGATTCGGATGACTAACCAGAGTCCAGTCGTCCATCCGATGCACCTCCACGGCCACTTCTTCCAGGTCGGCAACGCTATCAAAGACACAGTCATCGTCCCCGGACATAGAGGGCAGGTGACGATCGACTTCCACGCGGACAATCCCGGCCGGTGGTTATTCCACTGTCACAACCTCTACCATCTCGATGCGGGGATGGCGCGTGTCGTGAGATACATCGAGTAACTCGGTTGAAGGCCCGGTTTCCGATCGTTCAGGCTGTCGTTTCTGTGGCCTTGGTTCTGTCCCGGGAGAAGGGTTGAGTGCTAATCCAGCGAATTCGAGCCGGAGGAACGTTCCTTGTCCTGAAAAATGGTTAAACCGTCTTATACACGTTCTCGAACGTTCTCCTGTGCGGATTCACACCCACGCCGATAACTCCCGAGCAGTCCTACGAGTAGCCGAGGAGAAAGACAATGACCAACTTCAAACTCGGCCGCTGGCTGCTCGTGGCGCTCGCGATCGTCGGACTCGCGTTCGCCGCCCCCGTGGTTAGCGCCCACGGCAACGAAACGACCGCAGACGACGCGCCCCCGTCCGATGGGGCCGCCGACTGGGCAGCCTGGATGGAGGCGCAGATGACCGAGCACATGGGCCCTGGTAGTGTCGAGTGGATGGAGTCGCACATGGGTGTGACCGTCGACGAGATGGACCAAGACATGGCTGACGACGACTACAACGGCGGGATGTACGGGCAGGGCCACTGCTGACAGCTCTGACCGTTTCGATCGCTTCAACCGAACACTGCGACTCACCAACTCACGATCATGACGCAACTCATCACTCAAATCGGACGCACTGCTCGTCGACTCACGATACTCGCTGTCCCGCTACTGGTCGCGGCGACTGGAACAGCTGCTGCTCACGGCGGCGGGAGCTACGGCGGCGGCATGATGGGCGGCGGCTGGGGTCTCTTCAGCGGAGCGATGGGGCTCTGGGGACTCCTCTGGATGGGGCTCCTCATCGCCGTCCCGCTCTACCTCGTCTATGCGCTCCTCAACCGAAGATCCGGCGGGAACAATGAGCAGTCGCTGTCGGTTCTCCGCGAGCGCTACGCCCGCGGTGAGCTCTCGGACGACGAATTCGATCGACGGCGAAAACAGCTCGAACGTACCGGATGACCGGAACAGCTGCTGTTCCAACCGGTGCACCACACCCCCAACGCCCGCCGTTGAGGCACCCAATCGTTAACCCCGTGGACGGGGTATGATATTCCATGGAATACACAATACAGACTTCAGTCACCGGTGAGTTCGACAATGTCGTCGGCACGACGATCGACGCGCTCAAAGACGAAGGGTTCGGCGTCCTCTGTGACATCGACGTCCAGGCGACGCTTGAGGAGAAACTCGGCGAGGAGTTTCGACAGTACCGCATCCTCGGGGCGTGCAATCCGTCACTCGCCCACGAGGGGCTGAACGAAGAAATTGAACTCGGCGCACTCCTCCCGTGCAACGTCATCATCTACGAAACCAATGGTGGCGAGGTCATGGTGAGTGCAGTCGATCCGCAACAACTGGTTGGCATCGCCGACAACGAGGCGCTCGATTCAATCGCGAACGAGGTCCACGACCGGTTCGAGCGCGTCCTTGCCAGTGTCGCTAACGAACTAAAATCCTCGTCAGAGGTCTAAGTAGAGATGTCCTCGTCGAACCAACTCGACACCATGACCATCATCCTCCTTATTCTCGGGGCAATCATCGTCCTGCCTATGCTCACGATGGGGATGGGATTCGGTGGGATGATGGGATACGGCGGAATGATGGGCGGGTACGGAACGACCGGCGGATGGTGGCCACTCGTTGGGATGCTCGTCCAACTGGTCTTCCTCCTGATCCTCCTCGGCGGTGGCTATCTTGTCTTCCGTCGCATGACGGAATCGGAGGCGTCTCAGAATCCCGCGATGGAGGAGTTGCGCATGGCGTACGCCCGTGGCGACCTGACCGATGAAGAATTTGAAACCCGCCGAGACACGCTGGAACGGTCCAAGTAGGGCACGCAGGAACGACGCGTATGTACTCTGCTCGGTGTAATCGATTCAAACCACCGGCTTGAGTATTCATCCTAGGCGAGGCTCCCTTCGAATCTAAAATACGAGACAGCCGTCGCGTTCGGTTATGAATAGAAATGTGTTTAACACACAATACCGTATGGTAGAATGTAACCGAAGTAATTCTCTACACCCTGAAGAGGTGTGGGGCGTGCGCAACGCAGCAAGAGAAAAACGAGGGGATCGAGGACGAATTCCCCGATGTCGAGTTCAGAGAGGTCGACATCCAAGAGGGTCTGGAGACGGCCGAGGAGTACGACGTCCGGAAGACCCCCATAACGCTCGTGTACGCGAACGGAGAACGAACGGAGGAGTTCATCGGGATCGTCGATCGAGACGAGCTGGAAGCGGCTTTCGAACGCGCAGACCAGCAATCGACCGACCTCGTGTAACGGATCGCCAGCATCGTTCGAGGATAACGGAAAGAAAATAATCACTTCGCAGTCAGAGCAATTGAGTCGCTCTAAGGAAGGTTCACTACCGCGCTGCTTAATCGCAACGTATGGAGTGTTCGTACCTACAAATAGCGTATTGTGAAAAATGAGCTTGATTCAATCCAGCTCACAGATACAGTCGTGTCCGATTGAGAGGAAGTCGAGAATATACCGATGAATATCCGTCGCAAGTTGGAGCATTACTTCGGCTTGTGTTTCACCGCCGACCGCTTGTCGGGAGTACGTTTTCGAGCGATTCTCCCGCCAGAGCTGGAGGAACTGGTCGCCGAGCGATGCACTGTACAAGTTCGCCTTAGCTGAGTTGAGGCGCTAAGCCCCCTTCCTCAGCGGGCGTCCGAAGGGCACGAGTAGGGCGGGGTAGTTCACATCGGTCGACCTGGGCACTCATAGGGCTCGTCACCGGCGAGCGCCACCCCGACTCGGAGCGGTGGGATCGTCATCGGCCACGTCGAACTACCCCCCACCGACAAAAACACCGTTCCGTTCGCAAACCGGGCGACGAAACCGGCCGCGCGATCGAACGCGTCCCACACAGCTGCATCACGACTGTCTATCCGTCTCCACGTCCGGAATCGCCGCGGCGTCCGCCGATCTAGCGCCGGATCCGTCTCCTTCGAAGACGGCCCTGGCGACGGGCGTGTTCAGGAAGGTCAAGAGGGAGTAGAGCGCGGTCATGTTGTTCTCGCCGCCCTCGTGATCGCGGTAGCACTGGAGCGCCCCGTTGTGATCGAGGAACGGAAGGCTGCGCTGGAGGTCCGCCGTCCGGCGGATCGTCTTCTCGGCGAACTCTCGCGCACGGAGCAGTTTGCAGCGGTCTGGCCACGGCGCGTGATCGAGGTACGGGTCTGGAGGCTCCTCCTCCGAGACGTGCTTCCACCAGAATCCGGTGAGGTTGTCCCCGAGGTAATCCGCGACGAACGGGTACTTGAGCGGAACGCCGGTCCGGGCGTGAGGAATCCCCGCGAGATCGGGGTCGAGTCGCTTCACCGCCGCGTTGATTAGATTTCGCCGGAGGAAGTACTTGACCGGGATCGTCCGGTGGAGGTCGATCATCCGGTTGTCGAGAAATGGCGTCCGGTAGGGGCACAGCTGCATCAGGCTCCGCGAGAAGATCGCGTCCGTGTCCGCGCCCATGGGGTAATAGTCGCCATACATGACCAGGTCGCGCACTGATGGGTACGTGACGCTGTGGCTCTCGACGCCGGCGTTCGTCCGGCAGACGTTGGCCCGGAGCACCTCCGCGAGCGATCGGTCAGCCTCGAAGTACGGAAGCGGCTCGACCGCGTCTTTCGTCTGCACTCGGACGTACTCCTCGACGCCGTCGATGCCGCGGGCCACGGGGAGCGTGATGGTGCCGACCGACCCGAGATCGAGGCGGTGAGTCACGATCGGGCCGCCGGCGAACAGCATGTCGGCGTAGAGCCCCGACACGAGAACGTCCACTTCGGAGGCGATCTCGTCCTCGAAGCCAGTGAAATACGCCTGGTCGAACCAGCCGCTGAAGTTCGAGATGGCCGGAGACGTTTCGAGCAGGCGGGCGTCGTACTCCGGGTCGCGCTCCAGAAATCGGAAGTCGTCGCCGTTGACGGCGGCCGCCCGCTGGGCGGTTCGGGCCTCTCTGCTCAACCAGTCGGCGTTGTGGAACGACGTGAGCGGCTGGTCGACGGCCGCCTGCACGAGCCGGGAGTCGCTACCGCCGCTCAACAGGAGCCCGTAGTCGAGGTCGTCGAAGGTCCACTCGCTCAGCACCAGCTCGAACGTCCCGGCGAGTTCATCAACAACATCTGAGAATGGCCGGTCGACGGGTTCGTACGTCGGCCGCCAGTAGGTGTCTGTCGCTGTTGAGAGGGTCTCCAGGTCCACGGTGACGACCGAGGCCGGGGGAAACTCCTCGACGCCGGATATCGGCGTTTTTACGCCGTAGACACGGCGGAGATGGAAGTACTCGGCAAGGTACTGGCGGTCGAACGACACGTCGAACTCCGGGTGGTGCGCCAGTGACTGCAGGTTCGACGTGAAGAGCAACCCACCGTCGGGCAGGTGGGCGCGGAAGATTGGGCGTGTGGCGAGACGGTCGGTGGCGAACGACAGCGTCCCCGTATCCCGGTCGCGGACGAGGAGCGCGAAGTCGCCGTTCAACCCCGAGACGAACCCCATCCCGAGCGTCTCGTACAGCTCTACACAGAAGTCCGCGCTCCCGTCAGGACCGTTATTGCGGGGGACGTGTCCAGAGCTGGTCTGGTAGCCGTAGATGTCGCCCCAGACCCAGACGTCAACGTCCCCTCCGTTGGCGCGGACGGGCTGGTCGTTGACGAGCAATGGGTGGAAAGAGCCGTGAATCTCAACCCGGTTGTCGGCGTACGAGAAGGGCGCCTCCCTGTCGCGCCACCTGATCGCGTCGACGAACGCTGACGGAAGATCGTCGTCGCTCCCGATGACACCGCACAGGCCTACCATCAGTCAGAGGTACCCGAGCTCTTTTAGCTGTTCTTCGACCGACTCGTCGAACTCCAGGTCTTGCTCGCCCGCTGCGGCGGCTTTCTTGTATTCCTGGAGCCCAGTTTCGAACAGCGCGGTGACCTCCGGCGGCGGGCCGCCGTGCGTCGCGACCTCCCGCTGCCAGGAGGGTCTGTCCGAGTTGAGGTCGTACTCGATACAGCGCCCAAGGGAGTCCCACTCGAGCTTCGTCTTCCCCTCATAGGCGACCCGAATCATCCGGTTCCAGAAGTCGTACTCCGCCTCGGTGAACTCCCGGCCCCACGTCCGGTCGCCATGGCCGAGGAGACCGATCGTCTCTGCGACGACGTGGTCCGCTGCGAGGTCGTCCGCGTACGACTCCCCGTTCGCCAGCCGGACGAGGAGTTCACCGAGTTCGAGCTGCGAGAAGTACTCCACCACGCGCGACGGGTACCCCTCCGGCGCACCGACGATCTCGCACGGCGTGTGCATCACCCCCTCGGTCATGCTTCCGGTGTGGTGGAACAGCCCGTCGTCGGCCTCGTAGCCGAGGTTGTGCCCGTGGTCCGAGACGATCACGAACGACCATTCCCGGTCGGTTTTCGCCTGCAGCTCCACGACGAACCGGGAAACGATCCGATCGAGGTAGTCGACCGCGGCGGCGTACAGCTCGCGGTAATTCCGCGCGTACTCCTCGGTCGCCAGCCCCTCCTTGTTGAGCTCCCACTTGTCGAGCTCGTTCGAGCTCCACGAGTCCGGAGCGGAGTGGAGCGTCTGGTCGTACTGGAGGAGGTTGCGGAGCGGCGTGTGGGCGTCCATGAAGTTGGCGAAGAGGAACACCGGCTCGTCGACCGTATCGGCCCGTTTGATCGCCGTCGTGGAGATGTTCTTCGCGCCGTCGTCGACGAACTCCGGCACGGGCAGCGTCTTTATGCGGTGATTAACCTGCGACCAGACGCCGTTGGCGAGACTCTTCGCCGGACGCTCGTGTTCGAGACACGCGCGGAGGAAGCCGAGATACCGCTTCGCCGAGTTCGGTTCGTCGGTCGACTCCATGTACTCTTGGACCGCGATCCCCTCGGTGAACAGCGTCTCGTTGGTGTGCGAGCCGATCGAGAAGTCATAGAACTCGTCGAAGAGCGCGTCGAAGTCGAACGCGCGATTGACGTAGGAGTTCGCGCTCAGACCGATGCGGCGGTGCTTGGGCAGGTCCCCGAGGAACGTCTCGTCAGCGTCGAAGCGCGAGAAGCTGAACGAGGCGTCGAAGCTCTCCGAGTGGACGCCGTGCTCGGAGGGCAACCGGCCAGTGAAGATACTTGTGTGGCTCGGCGTGCTCCACGAACTCGCCGCGCGGCACTGCTCGAAGGACGTGTCCGACAGCGCCCGCAACCGCGGCGCGCGCGCGTCGAAGGTGTCTTTTCGAACCGTGTCAAGGACGATGAGTGCGACGTTCCGCATCTCACGCCTCCCGCGATCGCATCACTCGAGAGCGATGGAAGCGGTCGATTGATTCGCCCGGATGACTGCATTGGCGCGCCATGTGTGTCGTCCGAACGGGCGCAAGGCCCTTCGCTAAGTACATCATAAAAACAGTCGTAGATCGGTACTATCGGTTCATCACACTTTCCTCTGATTCGCGCATGGTCTCGAAGCACGTTCGGTGAGCTTCGGAAGCTCGCCGACGAACAGCATTCGTTCCAGTTCCGTTGTATACCCGCCAACCGAGGGTTTGACAACCGTCACAATATTGTGACCTCCACCACGCCCTCAACCGCCTCTCGCACCGAAGCGTCCGAATACCGATCGATCACCCACGGTTGGTGTATGGGCGGACACGGGTCGTGCCATCGACCGTACTCACCACGATGGGTGGAATGCAACCGCGAACGGGGCGTGTTTTGGTATGCTGTCGCTTTTCAGTGTGGAACGTCGTAGGTGGTAGATCGCCAGCGCAGCATACTAATGCCGGCGAAGGCAACCGTATTCAGGACGGCTAACAGAAGGAATCCACTTCCATATTCGCCGGTTACATCACGGAGGGCACCAGTAAGGACTGGCAGCACAAGTGCAGCAACGTTCCCGGTTGCAATGACCATTGCAAGGGCAGTGCCCTCACTTCCAGGTACGTCTGCGGCAATCCGGTAAATTGAGCCAAATGGAAGGGAGACTGCAAGCACCGACACAAGCGGAAGGAGCACAATCAGTGGCGGGGAGTGGGCGACTGGGAGAGCAGCAAATCCGATTGTGGCGATAACCGCCATCACACCGATGAGGCTGCGGTCGCTGATCGGTAGCCGCGTAATGACTGTCCCCCCGCTTGCCCGCCCTACAGTAGCCGTGAGCAAGGCAAGCACGTTGAGCGGACCGTGAATTCCGAGCTGGTTAAAATACGAGGTGATAAACGTCGAGAGAGTGATGTACGAACTAAGTGAGGCGACATAGGCGAGTGAGGCAACAATGACGACTGGATGTGTGACAACGCGGAGGAGTTGACGCAACTTAGATGCCCTGTGCCGTTCTGTGCGAAGCGCCTCAGACCCGGTGCCGTTCTTCGAGAAGAGCGATAGGTGAAAAGGGGGAAACGCACGAGATCTCCCATACACCGCAAAGATACCGAGTGCCGGTAGACTCAGCAGAACGCCGGTACTTTGGAGGCTCAGGGTGCCGATCATCTGAACGAGAGACGGAGCAATGAAAAACGCAAGCGCGCCACCAAGCGTCAAAGCGCCCCCAAAATATCCCTGTTGCCGAGTCGCGACGGCTCCTTGATAGATTCGCGACAGATGTGTCGCCCCGACCGTGAGAATGGCACCAGCAGCAAGCCCCCAGATTCCTCGGAGCAGAAGTAATGTCTCAAACTGGTGCGTAAGATCGAGGAGGACCGCAGAGGCCGCATGGATACCCGTTGCGACGAAGAGAAGTGGTATTGGTGGGTATCGGTCAGTGAGATAGCCACTGGGAAGCTGAACGAGAACGATCGAAACTAGAGGAGCACTCATCACAAGCCCGAGTGCAGCATACCCTACGTCGAATCGAGCGAGAAAGAGCGACGGTACTGCAGCGTACGCAAACAACACATAGCCGACGCTCACAGCAGCAATATGTGGTGCAACGCGCACCGCCAACGGAACACGCTCTGACGCCGTGTCTAGCGCCATACTTACTGCTCATCTGAGGTAGAAGTGGGCAGGTCAGACGCTGAGAGGCCGTACTCTGCTGTGGCCGTCTCGAGCGAAATTTTCCCAAGTTCGATATCCCGCTGAACCGCTTCGGGTGACCGAGCTGTCGGGTCACCATACCCCCCAGCGCCTGGTGTCCGGATACTCACGAGATCACCGGACGTGAGTTCACGAACAGTTTTCGGTGGCAACTTCTCACCATCAGTTTCGTCCGTCTGGTCGAACACGTCTGTACCATGGTACAGATACGCTTCGCCCATCGTCCCATGGAGTCCCCCGACAAGGCCATACGGTGCGTGGCGATGGCGCTCAGCAAGGAAGCTAAACGTTGCACGGTGATCATGGACACCGATATCACGGCGTAAGCCAAGTCCGCCGCGGAATTGGCCAGCCCCACCGGAGTCCTCACGGAATTCATAGCGTGTGACACGGAGGGGATACGCTGTTTCGAGCACTTCAACAGGTGTGTTCATCGTGTTCGACATGTGGACGTGGACACCATCCATGCCATCTTTTCCATCTCGACCACCGAATCCGCCTCCTTGCGTTTCATAAAACGCATACGGAGTACCGTCACGCGGATCTGTACCGCCGAAGGTGACGTTATTCATCGTACTCTGACAGCCAGCAAGCACACGATCGGGATCTGCCTCGGCGAACGCACCGAGAACAACGTCAGTAACGCGTTGAGACGTTTCGAGGTTTCCACCCACCACGGCAGCTGGCGGTGTGGCGTTCACAATCGTCCCCTCGGGAGCGTGAATATCGATCGGACGATAACAGCCATGATTTGGCGGAATATCGGGATCTGTCACACATCGAACAACATAGTAGGTTGCCGATGCTGTCACCGCGAAGACAGCGTTTATCGGGCCTTCCGTTTGTGCAGCCGTTCCGTCGAAATCGACCGTCACAACGTCGCCATCAACAACGACCTCCGCAGCGATGAGCAGATCTTCATTTCCCCGCCCGTCATCATCCAACACGTCCTCAAAGTAGAAGGCACCGTCGGGGAGTGACGCAAGTTCAGCACGCATCCGTCGCTCAGAGTAGTCTTTGATTTCTGCAAGCGCCGCCTCCAGCTGCTCACGCCCGTATTTATCGACGAGTTCCTCAAAGCGCCGGCGTCCGGTTTCATTTGCAGCCTGTTGCGCCCGGAGGTCACCCCGACGCTCGTCCGGCGTCCGGACATTCGCCAGGATCATCTCCATCGCGGTTTCGTTCACTTGGCCACCTTCGAAGAGTTTTACTGGCGGGATACGAATCCCTTCCTGGTAAATCTCGGTCGAATCCGCAGCGACACTGCCGGCTCGCGCCCCACCAACATCTGCGTGATGAGCACGATTTGCTGCATAGGCAACGACCTCATCTGCGACGAAGATGGGCGTCACGAGCGTCAGATCAGGAAGATGAGCACCCCCTCGGAATGGATCGTTCAGAAGAACCGCGTCACCAGGTGTAAGCGTGTCTGGCGGGAATCGCTCGATCGCCGAGGCAACTGAGAAAGGCATTGACCCGAGATGGACGGGCATATTCTCTGCTTGACTAATCATCTCAGCGCTGGCATCGAAGAGCGCACACGAACAATCACGACGCTCCTTGATGTTTGGCGAGTAGCCTGTCCGAATGAGATTGGCGTTCATCTCCTCGCTAATCGCTGTACAGGCGTTACGGATGATTTCCAGCGTCACCGGATCGATGTCGATCTTAGACATCCGGCACCTCCACGAGGAGGTTACCGTCCGTATCGACGCTGACGTGATGATCTGGAGGGATGACAGCGGTACTCTCTACCCCTTCGACGATCGCCGGACCCTCAAATGTACACTCGAAGGGAAGCAGTGATTGGTCGTAAACGCTCGTTTCGTGTGGCTTACCGCCGTATATCACCTTTCGCGTGTCCCTGCGTGCATCATCAAGCGTACTATCGACGGAACCTCCAGCGAGGTCTAACGAGTCGACAAGTCCACGGGCTCGGAGACGGAGTGTGACGAGTTCGATTGGCTCTTCAGGGTAGGCGTGGCCATACCGTTGACGGTGCTGCTCATGGAATTGCTCGGCAACCGACGCAAGGCTCTCGTCGTCAAGTGATCCGTCCGGGACGGGAACTGACAACTCGAATGACTGGCCGAGATACCGCAGATCGAGTGCTCGCTCGAATCGCATCTGGTCTTCTGCCAACGCCTCCTGGGTCAGCCGATCGAAGCCTGCTGCTTCGAACTCCTCAAACGTCTCCTGAAGGGCCGTCGGGTCAACGGTGGTGAGACGACGGACCCGGGAGGTGCTGTAATCATAGAGCACATCGCTCGTGAGTAGTCCGAGCGCAGAGAGAACACCAGCAGTTCGCGGAATGATCACGCGTGGAATGTCGAGCTCTCGAGCGAGCTTACAGGCGTGCAAGGGACCTGCGCCACCGAAGGCGACAAGGGCAAACTCTCGGGGATCATGACCTCGTTCGACGCTAACCACGCGAAGTGCTCGCTGCATCGTTGCGTTTGCTACATCGAGAATCCCCTGCGCAACCTCCTCGATTGACTGGCCCATTGGCTCAGCGAGATCACGTTCGACGATGTGGGCGACCTCGTCAGTCTCGACAGGGAGTTCGCCCGAGAGGAAGTTGTCAGGATGTAATCGGCCGAGCAGCAGCTGCGCGTCGGTGACCGTCGCCCGGGTGCCGCCGCGACCATAGCAAATTGGCCCTGGATCGGCACTGGCGGACTGCGGACCGACGCGAAGTGCACCTCCAGCATCGAGCCACGCGATCGAGCCACCGCCAGCACCAATCGTATGGATATCAATCATCGGAATGCTCACGGGATACTCGCCAACCGTGACGTCCGTTGTGATGAGTGGGTCCCCGCCTTCGACCAGCGAGACGTCACACGATGTGCCACCCATATCCATTGTAATAACATCTGAGAAGCCACACCGGTCAGCGATGGTTGTTGCCCCCTGCACACCAGCAGCTGGTCCCGAGAGGAGTGTGTTTACTGGTTGATTGCGCGCAGCGCTCGCATCGATGATGCCACCGTTTGACTGCATAATTTTGAGATCGGTCTCGATTCCAATGGCGGTGGTTTCCGTCTCCAAATTGCCAATGTACTGGTCCATCACCGGTTTTAGCGCTGCGTTCATCGCGGTAATGAGTGTCCGTTCGTACTCACGGATTTCGGGGAGAACTTCACTTGAGAGTGACCACGATGCCTCAACACCTGCGTCACGCAATCTGTCGCATACCTGCTGTTCGTGCGCATCATTCTCGAATGCGAAAAGCAAGCAGATCGCGACGCTATCAATACGAGCTGTCTGAAGTTGCTCTGCGACAGAGTGAACGCTGTGTTCGTTGAGCGGGATGAGGACGTTCCCTCGTTCATCGAGGCGTTCGAGGACTTCGAATCGCCGATCACGTTCGACAATGGGTACCGGTTTTTCCGCTTGGAAATCGTAAATATCAGGCCGCGCCTGACGGCCAATCTCAAGTGCGTCTCGGAATCCGGCTGTTGTGACAAGAGCCGTTTCAGCCCATTCTTCCTCAAGGATTGCATTTGTCGCGACGGTGGTCCCGTGGCCGAAAAACGAGATTGTATCGAAGGAAAATCCATCACGCTCTCGCGCCTTTTTAAGGCCAGTGATGACTCCCTTTTCGGGGGCGAGGGGTGTTGATGATGTCTTCGTGACACTGAGAGTTCCATCCTGTATCGTGACAATATCTGTGAACGTACCACCGATATCGACACCCACCCGAAGTGCGGTCTGCTTCGTCATCGGTCACCTCTTCCAAAGGGATACCTTACAGAGAGCATGACACGGATGCACCCGGAAGGCAGGTATACGTTTCCCCTGCATTAGTCATTCTCCGTAGATGAGCTGGGATTTGTACCAGATTCCCAGCGACGGGAGATAGCGTACTCAAGATACCCCTGCGTTCGCTCACGCGCCTCCTCTGAGACAGCGCCGACAGCGAGACTGACCACGATGAACAGGATCGTGTTAATGATGAGCCCGTAGAAGCCACTTACGAACCCTGGGAAACTACTAGGAAGGGCCACAATCCCAAATTCAAGCAACGAGGTCACGAGCACGCCGCCCGTAAATCCGCTGAGAGCACCCGCACGTGATGACCCGGGCCAATAGAGCGCACCAACGAGAATGGGAAAGAGCTGTGCCGCACCATAGAAGGTGACCGCTGTAAGCAGAATAATGAACTCAAATTGTTGAATTGCAATGATATAGGAGATGACGCCGAGAATCGGGACAAGTATCTGTGCGAAGCGCGTGACTTTTCGTTCATCCACCTCTTCTCCGACAAGCGGTTGGTACCAATCACGGGTAATGAGCGCAGACACGGCATGCAGTTGTGAGTCGGCGGTACTCATTGCAGCAGCGACAGCCCCGGCGACGACAATTGAGGCAAACCAGGCCGGGGTGAAGCGGTACAAAACAGCAGGAATTGCAGAGTCCGCTTGTTGCAGGTTGGGAAATGCTTCTACTGCACCTAAGCCGAGAAAGGCTGTTGGCACATAAAAGAGGATCAAGTATGCGGTTCCGAATGCAGCGACCCATTTGAGAACACGGGGTGACCGGGCAGAGATGAATCTGAGAAAAATGTGTGGCGTCATCATTACCCCAATTCCAGTCATGATCGCAAACGAGACGTAAAACTCGGGCGTAATAGCACCAGCTGGACCGGGGAGAGAAACATATGCAGCAAATTCTCTCGTGATTTCAGCCCAAAAGGCCTGTGGACCTCGATACGCTGAAAACACAAAGTACCACCCTGCGATCCACATCGCACCAAACATAAACACGCCCTGGACAGCGTCCGTCCACGCAACTGCGCGTAGCCCGCCAAGCCAGACATAGATCACACCGGCCAATAGAAACACAGCTGCACCGAGTTCAAAACTCACCACTCCCTGGGTGGCCGTTTCAAAGATAATGCCACTGCCGATCATCTGGGTCGCGATGTAGGGGAAGGTGAAGAGAATCAACGTGAGACTCACCAGTTTTCCTAAGAGCGGTGATTCATAGAAGTCTTCAAGCAAATCTGAGGGAGTGATGTACCCATACTTCTTTCCCAGCAACCAGACACGCGATCCAACAAGCCAGAGGATGATTCCCGAAATAGCAAGATAGAACGTCGAAGCGCTGAAAATTCCGATTCCGTTCCCATAGACGAACCCCCCGATTCCGAGGAAGGCAAACGCAGAATGGTATGAGGCAGCGAACGTGAACAGAAGAACGACAATGCCGAGTCCGCGACCGGCAGCCATCCAATCATCGACGTTCAGCTTACCGACTTGCCATCCACGATAGCCGATTGCGAGGATGATGACAAGATACACACCGATGGTGGCGAGTGCAACCGTCGCTTGGAACGAAACCATTAGCTTCCACCACCAGTAGGCGCTTCTTCACTGGTCTCTGGACGGGCAGTCTCGACGCCTTCAGCTTCCCGAAGTTCGGGCGGAACCTGATCTTCTGTGAGCGCGAAGGCATCTTGCCATGCAGCCCAAATCAAGACGAGAGAGACAAGGAGTCCCCAAGCAACTGTCCACAGATATAGAACGTTGATGCCGAGTACTGTCGTGGGCGAATCAACCATCGTGATGACAGGAGGGTTCATCGCAATTGTAAAAATAACGAGGAAGCCGACCGTGATCTTACCCTGAGTGGTCTTTGGTAACATGGAACGCTATGAAGCACCATCTTGCTTAAATCTTCTTGTCTATCCGGCAAGGCGCGAGAGTATCGCGTCCTCTACTCGGGAACTGTGACCGCGAACGTGATGCCACTGGCCTCTCCGTCCCCATCTTGGGGTAGAGCGTGAGAACACCGGGAATGAAATCGGCGGGACAACTTCCGGGTGGGTCCGGTAGGCAGGTCGCAGCAACCACGCCGACCTGTCGTCCACCCGGATGCAGGAAGCCGGGCCGCGTCCATGCATGGGGGTGCAGGGTACACTGTCGGTGCGGGAACACCCCGCCCTCACTTCACCGATCCTTACAGAAATTCGAGAAGAAAGCCCACGACTTTAGTCGTGGGAGAAGTCACCGATCCTTACTTCCCCAACCAAATGCAAGCCAACCACCGTCAGCGTGGAGCACCTCGCCAGTCATATAGTGATCGCCTGCCGCGATGAAGGTCGCACAGTTGGCCATTTCTTCAAGCGTGCCAAACCGTCCAAGTGGCGTCCGATTATGGATATCTTCGTCCTCATACCCGTATCGTGGCCAGGAGACGTCACGATCAGTCCTGTGGTCATCTCGTTCTTCGCGGGTCTGCTCGTCAAGTGCAGTTTTGATAAAGCCTGGTGCTAGCGCATTGACATGAATGTCGTGTTCAGCTAGCTCGATCGCGAGACAGCGGGTGAGGTTGTTTACTCCGCCTTTTGAAGCGTTGTACGGTGCACGTCCTTGTACTCCGATGCTACCGAAGATGCTAGAAATATTGAGAATTTGACCACCCCTGCCCTGCTTAATCATTTGTTCGCCAGCGACCTGACAGCCGAAGAAGACGCCTGTGAGATTGACGTTGATGACTTGCCGCCACTGTTCTTCGGTCATCTCCATTGCTGAAGCGATGTGGCTGATACCTGCATTGTTCACCATGATATCAAGTTGGCCAAATTCCGTTACTGTCTCCTCAACAAGTCGTTCAACGTCGCTCTTGGAGCTGACATCAGCCTCGACCGGAAGGGCCGTTCCCCCTACCTCTTCGATCGCTGCAGCTGCCTTCTCAGCACGTGACACAGATCGGGAGTTCGTAACAACGTTTGCACCTTCCGCAGCAAACTGTTCCGCAATGCTTCGGCCGATACCACCACTAGATCCTGTAACAATCGCCGTCTGATCTTTTAGGTTCCCGGACATATGCCTTGAGTAGACATAGCACGACTTAACTTTACTGTTAGACCGATTGAGCGGCGATTCAATCAAGAACAATGAGATAGTCACCGCAGCCGAAATCTCTATCAGGCTACCTCAAAAGACTTACCGTGAGAATGTCTAACAGAGAAACTGGGCTGGAATTGTCCGAACGAAGTCGCAACCTCCTCTCGCCGTACGGTGAGTATGAAATTGGTATTGAAGACGGGTATGATGTCAACGTGGGGGAAATCGTGACTGATTTCCGGGAAGCAGACACCGCAGATGTAGGTATTGTCGGAATTCCGTTTGACACTGCGTGTGTCGCTGGTGCACGCGGATCACGATACGGACCCAATGGTGTCCGAGAAAAATTAACTCACGGGACATGTTATAATCCTGAACTAGATATAGACATTAGCGAGGGGCTCGATATCGTCGATTTTGGGGATGTCAAGGTCACACACACTGATGTGCTTGAGACCCACGATCGTGTCGAAACCGTCCTTACGGATCTCAGTAAAAAAGGGATTTTTCCCGTTAGCGTCGGGGGTGACCACTCGCTTAGCTACCCGACAGTGAAGGCACTCATGAACGCAACCGATGGACAGGTCGGTGTTATTAACGTTGATGCACACCACGACGTCCGTCATTCCCATGGGGACGAACTCTCCTCGGGGACCCCCTTTCGGCGTCTACTGGAGGACGAGTCTGGACAGCTTAATCACGAAAATTTCGTCGAACTCGGGCTTTCTGGGTGGCACAATTCACAGTATTATGTCAACTGGTTGGTTGAAAATGGCAGTGAAATCATCACCGCCCGTGAAATCCATCGCAGCGGGGTGGACCCTGCGGTCGAACGGGCGCTCGATGCAGCGACGGATGGAACAGAAGCAGTATTTCTCTCAGTCGACATCGACGTCTTGGACAGCGGTACAGCGCCAGGTACCTGCGCGCCAAGCCCAGGCGGGTTGTTGAACTATCAACTGCTGGAATTGGTCTATCAGCTCGGTCGACATCCACTCGTGAAAGGAGCAGACCTTATGGAAGTCGCACCGCCGCTCGACACAAACGATATAACTTCGATGATCGGTGCGGCGGTCCTAACGCAGTTCCTCGGAGCACGCAAGGCCATCCAAGGGTAACGCCGGGCAAGCCTGGTGGATTAGCTAGCAGCGGTAGATATTTCTTACCACCTCTATAACTCCTTGTCTATGCATGATATTTGTGAACTGATGGCAGAGTCAGGGCATAAAGAACTCAAGGCATTCAGAGACGACAATACCGGGTTAAAGGGATTCGTCGGCATTCACGATACAACACTCGGGCCTGCAGCCGGCGGAACGAGGAGGTTTTCCTTTGAATCCGAAGAGGAAGCGATCATTGACGTACTTCGTCTTTCTTGGGCAATGACCTACAAGTACGCTATCTCCGGGATTAACATGGGAGGTGCCAAAGCTGTGATCTGGATCGATGATAACGAGCACTGCTCTGAAGAGTTATACCGCTCGTATGGAAGAATCGTAGATAGTTTCAACGGGCGATTCGTTACTGGCGGTGATATCGGGACAGGCGATCGAGAACTTCGCTGGATCAACATGGAGACGGACTACGTCATCGGCCTCCCTGAGCAATTTGATCATCCGCCGAACTACCATGGCGGCGGTCTCGGGGTAATCCGGGCGATGGAAGCGTGCTGCGAACTTGTCTACGGTGAAAGCGATCTCTCGGGGGTTCACGTTGCTATTCAGGGCATTGGCGAGATGGGCTACAGCATGCTTCATTATCTGAATGAGCGTAAGGCAGATGTGACTATCGCCGATCCAAATAATGAGGCCGTCGATAGAGCTGAGGATGAGTATGGCGTCAGATCGGTCGATCCAGATCGGATTTTTGACGTCGACTGTGATGTATTCGCCCCGTCAGCACTCGGATTCGTGATCAACGATGACACGATTCCCCGGCTCAATTGTGACATCGTTTGTGGTGCAGCGAATAATCAACTGGATGATGAGGAAAAACACGGAAGCATGCTACACGAAGCAGGAATCCTCTATGCTCCTGACTATCTCGCTAACTCTGGCCGTACAATCGATGATACCGATCTGCTCCGAAAGGGCGGGTACAATTTCGATCGGGCGACGGCGATGATAGACGGAATTTACGACCGAATGCTGACGATCGGTAAGCAATCGAGACAAAAAGACCGTCCAACATATGAACTAGCTAATGAGATGGCAGAACACCGAATTGAGGCGATTGGAAATATGCGAGACAACGTTCAGACGATCAGGACGCCGCAGTGGTGACGCCAGGTCGGAGAACGAGGTGACAGTAGTTTGGATCCTTCAGGTAGCCTTCTTTGGAGTCAGTGTATTCTCGCACGAATATGTTATCTGTTAGCAGTACACTTTATATCGGTCGTGGGCTTGTAAGCTAGATGCATTCATGAGTGCTCGAGAGAAGCAGTGGGACGAGTATTATAGACTTCTCGATGAAAACGGAAGGCCGCTAGAGGGAGTAACGATTCCCTCCCTTACTGACGACGAATTTGTCGAAATGTATTATCGGATGCGCCAAGTTCGGCGGTTCGATGAGCGTGGGATAAGCCTCCAGCGGCAGGGTCGGATGGGAACATTTTCAACTGTGAGAGGACACGAAGGAGCGCTCATTGGGAGCGAGTTCGCCCTTAACGACGACGACTGGATCGTTCCATACTACCGAGATCACGCCGCGACTATTTCACACGGCATCGATATGTCTAATATTCTAATGTATTATATGGGGAATGAGCAGGGGAACAAAGTCGCCCCAGATGTGAACATCTTCCCTATTTGTATCACAATCGGTGGCCATGTGCCTCATGCAACAGGGTTGTCGTGGGCTTCAAAGTTGAAAGGCGAGAGTAAGGTGTTCCTCTGTTACTTTGGCGACGGGGCAACAAGCGAAGGTGATTTTCATGAGGGACTGAATTTTGCCGGCGTCTTCGACACACCGACCATTTTCTTTTGCCTGAACAACCAATGGGCAATTTCGACCCCCCTAGAGAAACAGACGGCGAGTCAGACGATTGCTCAGAAGGCCACCGCCTACGGCTTCGAGGGGGTACGAGTTGATGGAACAGATCCGCTCGCGGTCTATGAGGTCACTCGAAACGCTGTTGAACGGGCCAGGAACGCCGATACCGATGACCGACGACCGACGCTCGTCGAAGCTCTCCTCTACCGTATTGCCGCTCACAATACGTCGGATGACCCCACAGTTTATCGGGACGAAGAAGAGGTCGAGCAATGGAAAAAACTCGACCCGATCTCACGCTTTGAAACGTTTCTCCGAGACACCGGTCGACTTAATGATGAGATTGTCAATGCTATTGAAACCAATATCGAAGACCAAGTCGAAACTGCTGTCGAAATTGCCGAATCAATTGAACCGACACCTGAGGAGATTTTTGACTATGTCTTTGAGTCCCAACCAAACGCGCTCTCCAAACAACAGAGCAACCTCATGAAACTTCACGACGAGTATGGAGATGATCTAATTAACGATATTTAGATCGTGGATTATTTGATAAAATATCATATCTAAGAATAGGGAGTCAAGACAGTCACGGTATACCAAAACGGTAACTAGTATATCAGATAGTATATAAGTACTTCCCGAAAAGCATAATTATGGTGATTGTGAAGAGTCAACTCATAACAGGGCAGTACCATGGTACAAGGACTTGGAACGATGGATATGATCGGCCTCTTCGCACCGTTCACCATCTACATAATTGGACTCGTAGTATACTACGTCTGGGAAGGAAAGCGCGAGCGTAGGCTCCGCGATCAGTATTACACTCGAGAAAGCCGTGAATCAGAAGCAGAGTCATGAGTATGGACCCCCAGATCAGTCTTCAAACAGGTGGAATCGCCGGTGGGGCCGGAGTGTGGATTCTCGTAACGGTTGTCATCTATCTTCTCATCTTGATTGGACTCGGTATCTATGCCTCGAAACTGATGGAGAACGTCGGAGACTTCGTCATTGGCGGCCGCCGTGTCGGCCCAGTCGTCACTGGCTTCTCCGAGCGAGCTTCCGAAATGAGCGGCTGGCTCACCCTCGGCGTTCCGGCCGATGCATATGGTGTCGGGATCATGGGTGCGCTCAACGCCCTTGGAAGTATCCCAGCAGATCTCCTTTCGTGGGCAGGAATCGCAAAACGCCTCCGTAAGTACACAGAAATTGTTAAGTCAGTAACACTCCCAACGTTCTTTGAAAACCGCCTAGAAGACGATTCAGGACAAGTGAAGCTGATTTCGTCGATCGTCTTAATCATCTTTGAGGGTGGTTATGTGGGGGCTCAGATCCTCGCTGCAGGAGTGCTCCTACAGGTATTACTCGGCGTCAACGACCTCGTCGGCGTCCTTGTCGGTGGTGCAATTGTCCTTGGATACACGATGCTTGGAGGATACTTTGCGGTCGCTTGGAGTGACTTCTTCCAAGGCGGCATCATACTAATCGCGTTCGCAATCCTGCCGGTTGCCGCCTTCGCCACCTACGGCTCACCATTCCCAGAACTCGCCGCCGCTGATTCGAGCTTTACAAGCATCACAGCGGGAACCACCGGCGTTGCAGCGCTGTTCGGGATCATAAGCTACGCCGCAATCGGACTCGGGTGGCCTGGTAACCCACACATAATGGTCCGGTTCATGGGGATCGATCGCGTCCAAAACATTCGGAAGGCAGCTGTTGTTGCCCAAGTATTCATGTTCATCTCCTACTTCGGGGCGGTGTTCGTTGGGCTCTACGCCATTGCTGTATTCGGCCAAGATGCGATCAGTAACCCCGACAACGTGATGCCACAGCTTACCCTTGAGTTGTTACCGGGACCAATCGCAGGTATTGTACTCGCAGCAGCGCTCGCAGCGATGATGTCAAGCGCTGACTCTCAGCTGCTCGTTGCCTCGAGTGCGGTCGTCGAAGACGTCTATAATGGCCTTCTGGACGTCGATCCAACGGATGAACAGCTCGTACGGTATTCACGGATTGCGACGATCGCTATTGGGGTGGCGAGCGTTGGTCTTGCGATCGCTGCTCGTGGAACACCGGTCTATACCGCAGTTCTAGACTATGCGTGGGGCGGTCTTGGGGCCGCGTTGGGGCCACTGCTAATCTCGACGCTCTGGTGGCGGGGGCTGACCCGTCAAGGTGCAGTGGCGAGCATGGTCACTGGGGCCGTAACGATGATTGTTTGGACACAATGGTCGCAGATCCTTGGCGGGGCGATGCCCGCAGAGGGAACCCTTATGTACCACTTCCTAACGGTCTACGGATTGTTCCCAGCTTTCATTCTTTCTGCGTCAGTACTGATTATCGTCTCAAAGCTGACTGAGCCTCCGAAGAACGTCGACGAGCACTTCGCGATCTTCGAAAAACCACTGTCGAGAGTTATCTCAGAGGGCGACACGACAACACCAATGACGGACGGAGGGGCCGATCTCGCTCCGAAGAGTGTTACTGAATGCGACAATATCCGCGCGCACGTTGAAGCAAGCGGGTATTGGAATACGGAGAATCAAAATGTCGACTGAGCTGGCAGCTGAGAAGGACGGAGTAATCGCCGACAGGGATACCGCACAGCGGAGCGTTGTTGCAACAACCCGTGACCGTGTCGAACTATCGGTCATTCCTCCCTCTCTCGAACGCGACGCGGTAGAGGCGGAAGGCCGCGTCGGCGTGGTTGCATACCCCTATCGTGTCTATGATGCTCGCGCGGTGATCGACCGACCGATCGTTCCGGATCGCGAACTAAATTATATCGTCAGCATTGACCGTTCCCGTCGCCTTGCCGTCCGCGCCGACGTCTTTCCAAGTGTCGAGCAGCGCACATTGGAAGACGTTCTTGTGCTGCCATCAGAGCTTTCACCCGGGGTATGTGACAAACGAGCGCGGAAGGCAGTTTTTCGATGGACCCTTCGAAAGTACTCTATTAATGCGCCGCCAGAAATCTCGTTCGAGCAGACCGCAGACCTCTACAAGCTCTTCTGGTTGGTGACGCGTGGAGACAGTGATGTCATTATCGACAGTGTCCAAGGCGATGAGGAACCATTCCAAGATTAGTATTCAGGTGTGAGTTATTTGAGACACTAGATTCTAATCTTTTTCATAGAGTAGGGAGTGTTGTTTGGAGACTCACCCCACTATATCGGCTTTGTTGAAATTCTATTGTCCAACCACTAGTGAGAGTGAACGGCATATGTCGGTTACACGGTATTTACTGATGCCAATACGAATCTTACCGCGACTCAGTTCGAACATCTCCGAGAACTTTAGTGCACTCTTCGTAGAACTCTTCCCGCTTTAGCAACACGAATCCAAACATGATAAGACAAAACCCAGAAACCGTGGCTATTGTAATTTGATCGCCGAACAGGAACCAACTAAAGATAGTCCCGAACATCGCGGTTCCATACGTGACAAGGTTCAGTTCGACAGACCCGAGCCGGGGTAGCAGATCGAAGTAAATCAAATAGCCGATTGCGCTCACGAACACGCCGAGGTAAATGAGCGCAAGAACTCCCTGAGTAGAGATCTGAACGTGCTGGATTGATTCATTTGCACTCACGTAACTGGCGACGTGAGTGAATATCGCCCCCACCAACATCGCCCACGCAGTCCGTGGAGAAAACGGCATCTCAGCGTTCGCCCATTGGGTCAACACACCACCAAGTGCGAATGAAGCTGCAGCCAATACCAACGTCAACTGACCAAGCGTATCCGTTGTTAGCAAGTTCGACGGGTCAGGCCGTGTAATGACCACTAACCCGACAAACCCCAGGATAACGCCGAGTAGCTCGGTTATGCCGAAGTCTTCCTCAGGGAGTAACGCCTTGGCAAACCCAATTGTTAATAGCGGAATCAACCCAGCGAGAACTGCTGCTATTGCACTGGGAACTGTTCGTTGTCCGATATTTAAAAGCACGCTGTATCCTGCAAGTGTGAGGACACCTCCTGAGAACACCGCAAGCCAATCACGACCGCTGCGTGGTAGCCAGTAGGTGAACGAATTAGCGGCATATAGGAGCAACAACACCGCAGCAAGGTCGAGTCTGAACGCTGCGTAGAGGATCGGTGGGAAGTCTTCGAGCCCAACCTTGACCGCAGGATACGTACCACCCCATACGCCAGCCAAGACGATGAATAAGAAAGCGTTGCGATACCGATGGCCGAAAACCGGAGTGCTCATTGGCTTCTCTCTTGTTGTTCAGTCTCTACCATAGCACCTACTTTTCGTCGCTCGAATATAGAATATTCTTGGAATTTTTCAAGGATGGTGAAACATTTTCATGGGCGACCACTCGAGGTACGATCCCTTATAATAAGGCGCGGCGTTGTTTCCGTATGGAACAGTCGCTTGATGAGATTGAGTACCTCCCTCGGTCGGATAACTGAGTTCATGTACTCAAACTGCTTACGCGAGAGCCACACAATCGCCGCGAATTGCAGGCAAAGACTGGGACTTCACAGGCGACACTCGGTCGAATTCTAGAGAATTTTGAGAGTCGACGATGGGTGATGAAGTATAACGCCTCCTACGAAGCAACGGCTTTCGGTTCATGGGTTACAGAGATTCGAGAAGAAAGCCCACGACTTCAGTCGTGGGATGAATCCGACAACACGGACGTAATCCATCCTCAATAGCACGGCCTATGGTTGATGGAGTCGCAACATCTAATAGTGAACAGTATCTATCTAAAACCATGCCACGCGGGTATAGCCGAGAACGAACGTCGGTACACAACCTCCACTACCACTTCATCTGGTGTCCGAAGTACCGCAAATCGGTGCTGACAGACGAGGTTGCTAAACGCCTCGAACAACTCATCGAGGAGAAGGCTGACGAACTCGGTCTTGAAATACTCCGACTGGCAATCCAGCCCGACCACGTACACTTGTTCATCACGAGCAATCCGAAACTCTCTCCGAACAAAATCATCCAACAGGTCAAGGGCTACACCTCGCGGAACCTCCGTGATGAGTTTGACTTCGGCCTCCCGTCGCTATGGACACGTTCGTACTTCGTCTCCAGTGCAGGCGAGGTTCCGAGTCAGACCATCGAGGAATACATCGAAGCACAGACTGGACAATAAGATGCAACGCGAAGTCACCACGACGGTGCGGGTCAAACTCCACTCGCTCACCGAGCGGAAAGCCCGACTTGTCGAACGTGAATATAACGCGTTCCAAGACGCCGTTCACGGTGACGACGATGCAAACCTCTACTCCGCTACAAAACAACAAGCGGGGAAAGTCCGGTCAAACAAAAACCCACGCGAGGATACCAAGCAACCTGTCGTCCTCCGCAATGACTGCATCACTATCGAACACGATGAGGACACCGTTCTCTCGTCGTGGTGGTTCAAACTCCCCATCTACAACCCTGAGCTGGAACGGGGGGACAGTATTTGGGTTCCCGCCCACGTCCCTAAGAAGGACACGCACCTCCTCGATGACGAGTACATCCGCGACTCGGAACTCGTCCACCGAGACGGTGAGTGGTACGTTCACCTCGTCTGCAAGCGGTCTGTGGCCGTCGCAGACGAGTACGATGACGTTCTCGCAGTCGATATGGGAGCGAAGTGGATAGCCGTCAGTATGTTCCTCTCCGGCCGAGACACGCAGTTTCACGGTGCGGAAGTCCGTCGAGTCCGGGAACACTACAAGCAACTCCGCAAATCCATTGGGAAGGCAAAAATCCGACAGGGCGCACAGGTCATCGAGCGTCTCGGTGACAAGGAGTCTCGGACGGTTGAACACGAGTTGCATCAAGTGGCGAACGAACTCGTCGCCCGCGCCCGTGAACGTAATGCCGTCATCGTGTTCGGTGATATGACTGGGTTGCGCTTCGTCAACGACAAAGGAAGGTACGTTAACGACAAGACCCACAAGATACCATACGCGAAAATGGCGAACATCCTCACGTACAAGTCGCACCTGGACGAACGGGAGTGCATCCCTGTGGAGGAGTTCGATACGTCTGTGACGTGTTGGCGGTGTGGGTCACAGAACACGAACCGTGAAGTGCAGGGACGGTTGGAGTGTGACGATTGTGGCTTGGAGGACAACGCAGACAAGAATGGTGCGTCAAACATCGGAAAACGAGCCGTTGGTAAGAACATTCAGAGTCCGCTATCGACGGTGGGGGCTGTTGTGGCTCAGCCCGAAACGCAGGTCGTACTCAAGGGAACTAACGGCGAGATGGAATCTGCGAACCCCCCAGACGACGTGGGCCTAACCCTCAGTGAGGGAAGCCCACGACTTTAGTCGTGGGAGAAGTCACCCCAACTGGGCAGTTCACCGCCGCGACGTGGCCGGTTGGAACGCCCGGCCATTCCTGGCAGGTTGTTGCATCGAACGGCAACTTCGCGAAGAAAGGCGCCGTCTATGCCGCGAAGGTTCTTGCTGGGGCAGCACACGACCTTATAATCGACCCCGAGACACTCGAGGCGGCCAGAGCCGAGTTCGAGGAAATAACCGACGGCAAATCCTACGAGACACCGCTGCCCGAAGACGCGGAGCCTCCGTTCAATCTGACTGCCGGTGACTAGTCTTCCCGACCAGCGGTTCACCGCGAATCTCGTGCAGAAAGAGGTTCGGCGGGCGGTCGAAGCTGTCAAGAGCAGTGTAGTGAGGCTGAAACGCGGTGAACGAACGTCGCGACCCTACTTTTCCGCCGAGAGCGCGGTCTACGACAAACGAAGCGCGACGTTCTACCGCGACCGTGTGTCCCTCTCGACCGTCAACGGGCGTGTCGAGTGCGACTTTGAACTTCCGGCAGATAGTCCGACGCCCTACGAGCGATACGTCCTCTCGGGGACTACGAGTTCCGGGCGAGTACACTGCACTACGACAAGGCGACCGACGAGTTCTATTTCCACATCACGACCCGGAAGTACGACAGTGACGAATCCGAGGTTTCGGAAGATACTGAGCACCAAACAGTCCTCGGTATCGACCTCGGCGTCAACAGCCCCGCGGTCGCTTCGACCGGCACGTTCTGGCAAGGCGACGAGTACGACCACTGGTGCCGTGAGTTCGAGAAACGGCGAGGTGAGATGCACCAGCGCGGGACGCAAGCCGCGCACAGCGCGCTCCTTCGCCTCGGCAAGCGCGAAGAGGCGTGGCGAAAGCAGTACATCCATACCGTCGCCAACGAGCAGGGCTGCTCGTGGCCGACGGTTGGAGCGTATCTCGAGCCTCCGGCGACGGCGCCGCAACTAAGCGCATCGTATACCTCGCCGACCAACTTGGCATCGACCTGCCAACCCGAGAGGCACTCGTCGAATCGTTCACGAGCGGCTACTCCCTCCTCGACCCCACGCGTCCCGAGATGGTGCCGACAAACAGTGTATATCGTCTCCAGTGGACACCCTCCCGCGCGTGAAGACGCGGGTATGCGCTCGAAACTTCTATCAACGTCGAACCGGAGACACTCGGGCCGACGGAGTCCTGAACGGGTCACCCAGTCGACGTGCCTTCACCCTCCGGCGGTGAGGACAGTTCTTTCCCAGCGACGAGCTACCCGGTTGTGCCGACATCAACGGCGTTACGTTCGGGCTCCTCGAACTCGAGCGCTTCTGCAACAGCCGCTGGAAGCTCCGGGCGTGGTGCCGATTCATGGCGTTCGATTTTCTCGGTTTTACGAGTGTTTTCGTAGAGGGCGCGGGCGACTGGGAGCCCGCGCAGATACTTGTAGTCGTGGAGGACCTCGACGCCCCGCTTGGTGAAGCCGTAGAATTGCGATGGGAGATTCCGTTTCTCTCGACTCGGTTCGTGCGTGTACTGTGTGAGGACCCCGGCTTCGCTAAGTGTCTCAAGTTGGTCTTTGATTGCAGCCTGACTCTTTCCAGTCATGTACTCGAGTTCGGCGAGCGACATGAGGTGGGCAGGGTGGCCGAGGAGCTCCTGGATGATAAGATGGCGCGTATCCTGAGAAAGCAGCTTGAACAGTCGCTGCTGCTCCGCAAATGGCCCCGCATCGGCCGCTCCGGTGTGGGTTTCGCTCATACGTGGCGTTACGGGGGGTGACGCTATAACAGTTAGGGTCATCCAAGTTGGTTAATATAGAAAATACCAAAGTGGTTCAGAAGGACTAAGGTAGCGTAGTTTGAATCGGTCGCTAATGAGCGATCCGCGTCCACCGCCAGATGCCGCGGACATTATGACGGTGGTTCACGAGGCTGTCGGGGGCATCGAACTCGAACCAGCAGAGAAGCGGGAAATCTGGCGCTTCACTCAGTGTGAGCTGCCGTATCTCTGGAGTCAGCGGACGTCGTACTTCATCCTTGGCAGCTATCGTGATCCCTACATCCGTCGTCTCCGCGCCGTGCAGAACGAGCTCACGAAGCAGCTCGGCGCCTACCCGTTCATTATGGGTGATCTCCTCGAACTTCCGACTGAACGGCTCAATACGTTCGATATCATGTTCTCCTTGTTAGCGACGTACAGCGACTACATTGTCGGCGTCTTCGAGAAAGAAAGCGGTGGTGAAGCGTCGGAACTGGGTGAGATCGATGACCGACCCTATTTCGACAAATCATACGTGTTCCCACGCGACTACTCGTGGATTACTGACGCGAATCTTGAGTCGAAACACCACGTCATCCAGGCCGCCCTTGAAATTGCGTTCACGGACGATTTGACGGAGGATGAGGCTCACTCGAAGATCGAATCACTCGTTGACCGCGCACAGGATACTGGCATCAACATCGCCGAACACGAGGTCTGGGATGTTATTGACGACCGGGCGGACGAGGAGGAGGGACTAGCGACCTACAGTTGGGTCCAGCTCAACAAGTTCCGCAAATTCGAATTACACGGTCGGTGCTTTCCATGGACAACGGAGGAGGAACTCCGGGCTGAAGTTGCTGACCTCCCGTCGCCGACACCACGCCCGAAGTGGGAAGCGAGTGACGAGCCATGAACAGCCAAACCGCGAGACTACCAAGTAAGCTACCCACGACTACAGTCATGGGCTTTCCCCCGAAGGTTTCGGCGCACGACTCGGTCACTCATGGGCGCGGTTCACGGCGCAGGACGGGCACACGGAGGGATTCCTGCGTGGGTTTCCGTCCCGTGGTCTACGTCCGAAGCCGACACACCCGGCTTTAATTCCCGGTGTTCTCACGCTCTACCCCAAGATGGGGACGGGAGTCGAACCCGTTCGCGGTCACAGTCCCCGAGTTCAGGGCCTGCCTACGGAGGCCCCTCCTCGGAGTCCGTTTTGGCCACCGAGGAGTGCCAGAGATACACCGGTAGGGGGCCTAAGCCTTCCGATTCCGGCGTTTGCGACCAAAGACGGGCGATTCCTCCCACGACTACAGTCGTGGGCTTCCTCGCCCTGCAATCATGTGAACTACCCCGACCTCCTCCGGCGCGACGCGCCTTCGGTGCGGTCGGGGCTACCTGTGTCTGCGACAGGACGTGCACCCGTCGCACGGACGGGCGTAGCGGTCCCAGTCTCCGCAGGCGTTTCCCTCGCTGGGCGGGTCGGAGTGACCCACTCCTCCCGATTCGACACTCGGTCACACCACCCGATGCACGCTTCTTGTCGTCGTTCGAAAGGCGCGTCGTGGGGGCACAAGTGGGCGTTCCGAACACTCTACGAATACGTCGAGTACAAAGCCGAATCGGTCGGAATCTCGGTGAAGCAAGTCGGATCGGCGTACACGTCGAAGCGGTGTTCCGAGTGTGGATTCACGGCAGACGAGAATCACCCGTCGCGTAATGACTTCCGGTGCGTAAAGTGTGGGTCGGGAGCGAACGCGGATTACAATGCGGCGAAGAACATCGGTATGCGGTACGTCCGTCGAGGCCAACGGTCGTCTCGGCGGACGGGCGACTGTCAGCTCGCCCTAAAGTCTGGAACGTTGAAGCCGAAGAGCGGATTCACCGCTCATCCTGACGGGTTCGAGGCCGAGTTCACGGACAAGCCCACCCTAAGCGCCGAAGGCGCTTTGAGGGTGGGGTAGTTGACAGCTAAAAGCTGGTTGATCGGTTACAGGTATTTTCACCTGGCATTTTGAAATTGAGCCAGCTTATCGCCTCTATACCAGATCCGCCCTTCTGGATGAGTACGTTCCAGCCACCCACTTTCTTCAAGCTGGCGGAGTACAAGCCGGAGAGTACTATCTGATGGTATCTCATCACTTATTTCAAGTCGTTCTTTTAACTCAGGGAGTCGAAATTCACCAGTATCGTTTGCAAGCAGAATTGCTGTCGTTGCAACCTCTGTTGCTCGATGCTCACTCATTAGACGTACGTACGAAATATAAAAAAATAAATCCCACCCAAGATATCACGACATAATCCAGGCATGATGAGAATAGATGTTCATATGTGATAGGTATCCAAAATAAGTGCGGCTATGGCCTTTTGATACAAATTTGTAGTGCATACCCGCGTCTTCAGGCGCGGGTCGAACGGTAGGCACAACAACCGCCGTCGGGTGCCGGGCGGGATATCCCACGGTGGTCCGTTTAGGCGTCTGTACGTCCGGTTTGTGTGTGGTACTCCAGCGAAGAGAGTCATGCCAGAGAGCACACGCATGCCGATGACTCGGCTGGAGACGGGGCCTGAGTGACCGGGCCATAGCCCTATCATGGGAGTCAAACCGAGAGGTTCCCCCGGTGTCTCGCGAGAGCTTCGCTCTCACGGACTCGTCGGAAGAGACAGTCTTCCGAGATGTCGCCGGTTCCTGTTAGAGTGCGGGTTGAACCCTCGAAGGCCACTGGCCGCTATCCTATGGTGGGATGCCACGCCCTCACAGGCGTAGAGAAGGTCACAAAATGTGGAGGTATTTCAAGTGGGCACTTGTTTCTCTATCTGGTCTTAAAACCGTTTCTTTGTCGTACACGCGGTCGATATTGAGAGGAAGAACCCGATTGAGTCGTCGCGCACAGGAATTCCCGTCATTAGCAAGGCTACCAGATTGCAAAGCTAAAATACTGAATATTTTATATATCTATCGTCCCATTCTTCTTGATAGTTCCTTTCGTAAGGCGACTGAGGGGGGCTATGAGGGTGTATGCGGGAGTCTCAATGTAAATCAATGATGTGGCCCCCACATTCGTGAATCGAAGTTCGAGTTCGTATAATCCATCCTTTGTAACTGCTGTTGCTTCTCGTTGGCCGGAAGAATCGTGTCGCGCCCACACGGTATTGCCTGCAAATCTCGGTGGAACAATCCCTTGAATTATGCTAGGATTAGGATTCGTGGTGACATCTGTTCCTTCCACTGGATATCCTGAATCCATCCACGCCCAAAATCCCTCATCGAGGGCAAATACTTGCTGAAAGCGTTGGTCGATGAGTGTGGCGGCCCTGAGCGAGGAAAGGTGATGTGGACAACCACAATAGGTGACAATTTTCGCCGAGCGGGCCCATCTCACTACGGGGTCATTTCGAGGTTGGCCATCGGGAGCAGGGCTCAATACTGCACCTTTGATGTGTGATCGTTGGTATTCGAGGTAGCTTCGTGCATCGACAAAATGTGCTGAATTGCTGCGGTACCATTTGATCGCCGTCGAGAGCGGAACGAGTGGAACGTTAGTTCCATCCACTTGGATAGTGGCACTCTCCTCCATTTCCGAGGAAGTGTTATTCGGTACTGTGGATTGGTTATTAGGAGGTCGCATTGCACATCCCGAAAGAATGGTTATTCCTCCGAATGTGGTAAGAAATGTACGGCGGTTCATCGGTGGTTATTTTCTATAATGAGTAAAAAAACTGTGGGATATCTAACGTTTTCTCCATGAGTCTTTCTCGCTAAGCTAACACCGTCACACAGACCTAGATCTATATTCATATAATATTGTTCAATAAACTACTCCGCCCTGCTCGGCCTTGCGGCCTCGCTGAGGACGGGGGTAGTTTGCTCTCGCCGCAACTCACGGAGTGCAATGATGACGTACAGGACGCCCACGAGACGAGTGCCGGGATAGACCCATTGCTTCCATTCGCAGTTCGCCGCGTCAACGTAGGCTAGCTCAGCCCCGTAATCGACGTAGGTACGCGGGTGCAGCAGCGCGAGGAGTCCAATGACCCCGAGGAATTTCTTGAACGTCGAGTAAGAGGTGTCGCTACGCCACATAAGAACGAGGAACAGAAGCCCCTCAAATCGCGCGCCGGGCACGACCCACGGCTGTAGTTCGCAGTCCGCGGGGTTATCGAGAGCAAGCCGCTCAGCGATCTCGATGAGTCTTTCTGGTGAAAGCGTTTCGACGATGGCGACCATGGTGAGGGCCTTGCGAAGCATCTCACCTGCCTCTTTGTTATCGGACAGTGAAGAATCTCTCCTAGGACCTTCAATACACTTTTCTCGCGCCCATTCTCATAATCTCATAATAGACGTTATGGTTTCCCATGAGAACGAAGTGGTCGTCGGGTTTGACACCGCCGTACCCATTCCTCGTGTACGACGCTGCCGAGGAAAAACTACGTTTCTAGGCCGTTTATGATCGATCACCGAATTGAACTGAACAGGGGAGATATCGTGAAAAAGACATTTTTCGGTGGATTATTCGTCGCTCTCGGTCTTGTGAGTATAGCCGTGGCGGGTGAACGCTGTCTCCCCTCCCTACTCGCTCGCTCCGCTCGCTCGTTGAGGAAGGGGCCTTAGCGCCTCAATTCAGGTAAACATCGCTTCGACACCACCGTTCACGCACATATTCACGAACTCCTATCGGATACAGAGCAAGGAACTGGTCAGCAGTACACTCGAGAAGAGGTCGCAGACTTTCCTGCCCCTGTCAGAGCGTACTTCGAGGTGGTCCTCTCTGACGGACAACCCGTCGTACAGAACGCTCAGCTTCACCAACACGGTGAATTCCGTCTCGGCGGAGTCGACGCCCCGTGGCGGCCTCTTACCGCAACTCAGCACTTCACAGCTCGACCACCGGGATTTGTTTGGGACGCGACGATCGACATCCTCCCGCTCGTCCCAGCGCGCGTGATTGACCTCTACAAGCGGGGAGAGGGAATCTTGCACGCGCGGCTACTTGGCATCGTCCCCGTTGCGAGTGTAGGGCCGAACCGGAAGATGAACGAAGGTGAACTCGTTCGATATCTCGCTGAAGCCGTGTGGTTTCCGACGGCACTCCTTCCCTCCACGGAGTCGAATGGGAGGAAATTGACGGCCGTTCGGCAAGAGCAACACTCGAACACGCGGGCGTGACGGAGTCGGTCGTCTTCCGTTTCGACGATGAACACAGGATTACGCGCGTCACTACCGAACGCTACCGACAGGAGGACAACACCCACGTATCTTGGACCGGATACTTCTGCGGATACGAGGAGCGGCACGGTATCCTGATCCCGACCGAGGCAGCGGTCGAGTGGAATTCACCCGACGGTGATCTTCCGTACTGGCGTGCGACGATCGAGGAAATCACGTATCGAACAACATAATCGGCCGACGGAGATTGACTGGGTCTGGTGAGAACGGATTGGACAGGCCGCCGGCCTTGTCGTTTCGGCTCGATTAACGCATAAGTTACGTATTCACATAAGTGCAGGATGAGGAAGCCCACGACTGTAGTCGTGGGTAGCTTACTTCCGCATGGCCAGTTGAATAGGCAGTGGTACGAGACATTCTATCCTGAATTTGATATGTTTTTTGACTCACTAGTTTAATACCATGCGTAGCGTACCCACTACTGATGACAATCAATTGGAAAGCAGTGGTATACGGGTTCATTGTGGCCCTCGCTATCGGGTTACTCAGTGGAGCAACGCTCCCTGGCACAGATATGACACTCCCGATCATCGGATGGGGTCTGGCGGGGATCCTCGCTGGATTCGTCGCGGGCTATGTCGCGGGAGGTCCCATGAGTGACGGTGCGATTCACGGTGGCCTTGCAACTATCGTCGGTGCACTTGTCATCCTCCTGGCGGTGACCTTCACCGGTGTCCTGTTCGCAGGCCTCGTTCCAGCGGTCGGAATATTCACACTGGGACTGCTGCTCCTCGTGGTATACGCCATTCCCGGTGCGATCGGCGGTGCGATTGGATCGTGGGAAAAGGAACGGCGAGCAATGCGTCGGACCGCCCGGCCGGCTGCCTGATCAATTAGCCCTTTTTTTGTGCTCAAAGAAATCAGAGACGGTACAGAACTCTTACGGGCTCGTCTCGGGATCTGACCCAGGTGGAATATCTGTTCCTCCTTTCTCATGGTGAACGTACTCATCGAGCGTTGGTCCGGTAGAGATTGATGGGTGCTCTCGTTCCGGATGCGCAAGAACTGGAAGAATGCGCTGGATGAACACGACGATCACAACAAGTAACAACGGTCCAAGGAAAATTCCGTACCACCCAAATAACGCCGGTCCAAGGAGGTACGCGAACATAACGAGGCCCGTCGAGAACATTCGGCCGGATAAGTACGGCCGAATGGAAGTCCGGACAACATTATCGAACACCACCGCCATCACCAACAGAAACACGACGGGGTACCACAGCAGCATCGGGTCGGTCGTGACGGCCTGAGCCCCGAGGATAAGGGCAATGAAAAGATACACAATAGACCGCCCAACCAAGGGCACTAGTGTGAAGATGCCGGTGACAACCCCAAGGAGAACAACCGACGGGATGGCTAGAGTTCCCGGTGCAAAGAGATTGAACACGCTATAGATGATTGCTGTGAGAATCATGATCGCGAAGATGGTCATCGTGTATCCGAAGTACACGGACGTCAATCCGGCATCGACACCTCGGAAGTAGTCCGTGGCCAGACCCCCCTCGTCGAAGATATTAGCACGGAACCACTCGCTGAGCTGCCGGCCACTGACAAGCAGGAAAAACGCGAACAGTACCGAGAGAAACATGTTGTACAGCGTCGTGGAAACCGCACCCAGTACACCCCCAACAACTGCGAGACCAGATTGCACCGACGGTTCCTGTATCAAGACGATGCCCGTCTGGTACATCTCTTCGGGCGTCTGTGGCAGTTGTGGCACCTGAACGGGAAGTTGGTTGATGATCGCTTGGATCGGAAGCCCGGACAGAACAGCGGTGAGTTGCCCAAGTGCGACGAGGAGGAACGCCGCAAAGAAGATGACGAACGGGACGATGATGAGGAGAAGCGTTACAAGGGCGGCGAGACTCGCACCGCCAACGCGAGTCTCGATGCGTCGACTGATCGGACGGGCGACATAGTAGGTGAACAACCCGAAGACGATCCACGCGAGGTATTCGTAGGCGATGAAAGCAACGATCCCGAGGAAGACGAGTCCGAGGAGCCACCACGCAACGTGCTCTCGCGCCAGCCATACCCGTACCGCACCGGTATTTGAGCCGTCTGACACCATATCGTGATAAGAGTCTTCTGAGAGACTTAAACGCGCTTTCAGATCGTGAGGACAGTCTCTCCATCCGCTGGGAGGGGTCCTAACCCTGCTGATTACGGCGGTTAGGACGCTTCCGGTCGCAGTCCCGCTCGGCCTGAATGCCGGGATTCCCTGCTTGAATTTGACTCGACCTCGCAGAGAGATCGAGTCTCACGCCGGACAAGGTTGCTTTTTGGTGACGGAGACTCCAAGCCAACTCCAGGTTTCTCGAGTGAGTTGAACCTAGATACGACCCCAGAAAGTCTACCTCTTGCGGGTGAGAAGCTCGTGTCCGTTCGACCCGCGCCTGAAGACGCGGACATCCGCTCGATTCCATGTCAGTACCTACGACCGAAGTCGTGGGCTTCCACCTCGAATTTGAGTGAACTATCTTGGGGTCATGTTCCATATTTTGTCTAAATTGTCTGAAATGATAGCCTCCGATGCATGATGTGTTCCCACCGGCTTGTGGATATCTGCATGCGGAGCATGCCGAGTGCCTCGGACTTGACCTTGAGGCGGTTCACATAATTGCAGGGCGAGGAAGCCCACGACTGTAGTCGTGGGTAGCTTACCCGAGGAGGTTCTGAAGCGTTAGGACGACGAAGAGTACAATCACCGCCTCGGAGATAATCCACGAGTTGTCGTTCATCCAGTCGCGAACCTTTGGGAGTGCGGCTTCCGCTCGCTTTCCAAAGACGAATAGGCTTAGCGACGGAAGTGCTAAGATGAACAGCGTGAGTAGGATGAATCCTGTTGCGTCCGTGATTGGGTCGCCGTTCGCCGCGAGGAACGTTCCGACACTAACCGAGGTGACGATGTCCGTCGGGAAGAAGCCCAGCAAGAGAAAGCCAAGCCGAAATGAAAACTGCGGTGTTGCGCTGGTCAACTTGCCCATCCACGCCGGCGGCTCCGACACATCCCGCGTTCGGTAGGTCTCCACCGCCGCGTAGAAAAGGAGACCAAGGACAACGACGTAGAGGATATCCTGTCCCCTCGGTCCGAGCAAGCTACCGCCGCCGCCACCGAGCCTGTTTCCAAGCAGGTACGCTATAACGACGACGAGACTGATGGAGAGGGACGCGCCGAAGATGTACGCTGTAGAGTTCGACCTCCACTGCTCGCTCGTGGCGATGAAGATGGGGGAGAGTATCTGTGGCCCCGCGATCATCACGATAGCTAGCGGGAGAACTTCCACGAGACTCATAATTTGAACTCGCTGTGGTTCGGTTCGATGTTTTGGCCAAAATATTCTTTTCGAATTGTAATTACATTATTAATATCGGAGAAATTCGGAATGTTAGATCTATTCGAACAGCTCCATGATAAATGGGTGAACGAGTGCTCCATACTGAGTGAGACGTTGGCCAGCAACAGTGATTAATGTTTCCTGAATTACATACTTTGACACGTTCACCTGTACAATATGTATGGACGCCGTACTTCTGGTGGCAGAACAGCCGCCTCTACAGAACTCAAGGCAGAGTGCCCCGGGGTCAAGCCCCGGGGGTCTGCTCACAACGTCAAAAACGACTCAAATCGATCGAAGAGAATGCCGAGGGTTTAGAGCTTCCCTGAATCGACCGTCGTTGCCGAATATAGACGGAAGGTCCCTGTGGCGTCTATCACTCCCTCCTGTGTACTCCTGATCACAACGCTGTGATTCTCTCTCGCGGCGTCCGTCCCCGTTGTCTGCGACTGAGCACCGAGACGATGGAGCCGTTCGACGAGTCGGGACGAGAGGATGAGGCGGTCTAACAGGTCCTCGATTTGCCGTTCCGTCGACACTGACGAGTCTCGGTACGGTGGCTCGCTTCCCAACTATACACACGCGCGACCCACCGGACTAAAAAATTACTGACGGACGGAAGTTACCGCGAGGCGGACAGTCGGCGGCGGTCAGTTGATGTCCCGCCGGGCGAACCACAGTTCGCTCGCGACGACGAGCGCGACGGCGGCGACCGCGAGAGCGGCCGTGCCGCCGAGGTCGTACGTCCCCTCGACGAGGACGGCGCTAGGGTCGTAGTACCGCGTCGGGGCGAGCGTGCCAAGCCACGCGTAGTCGGTACTGGCGACGACTGACTCGACGAGGTAGAGACCGAACACGGCGCCGAGGGCCACGCGCTGTGCGACGCTCGACCGGTCGAACACCACCGACGCGAGCAGCCCGACACCGGCGGTCGCGAGCAGGTACGGTACCGACAGCAGGTGGACCGCGAGCAGGTCGCCGACGGCGATCGGGTCGTTGATGAGGACCGTCGCGACGTAGACAGCGATGGGCACGACGACGTTGAGTACCGCGAGCGGCACGAAAAGCGAGAGGAACTTTTCGAGGACCACCCGCGAGCGACGCACCGGGAGCGAGAGGAGCAGGTCCATCCGCCCCCGCTCGACGTCGTCCGCGACTAACCCCGCCGCGGCGTACGCGAAGTACAGGCCGAGCAGGAGCACCCAGCCGAAGGCGTACAGTTCCGCCGCGAGGAAGCCCTCGATCGTGTTCAGGGTGACGACGCCGAATGCCTCACGGAACACTGCCGGGAACGCCTCGACGTACTCGTCGAGGTCGACCGAGGACGACACCGAGGGGAACATCCCGACGTAGAGCGCGGCGAGCGCGCTCAGCCCGACCGCGAGCACGGACGCGCCCTTGATTCGGTGGCGGCCCTCGTACCTGGCGAGTTCAAACATCTGCGACACCCCCGTCGACCGCGACGGCTGCTTCGCGGGCGTCGTTGCCGTAGAACCGCATGAACACGTCCTCGAGGGGCGCCTCCTCGACGGTGAGGTCGACGAGGTCATACCGCCGGAGCTGCGCGAGCAGGTCGTTCACGTCGCCGGTGTAGGTGAACGTCGCGTCGACGACGCCCTCTCCGTCGCTCTCGTGGATTTCGAGGTCGTGGACACCCCCAATGTCGAAGTCGGCCGGGGAGAGGTGGTCGGCTACGCGCGCGTGGACGGCCTTCCCGCTCCGATGGAGCAGGTCCTCGACGCGCTCGGTCGCGGCGAGGCGGCCGTCCCGGAGGACGCCGACGCGGTCGCAGACGCGGCGGACCTCCCCGAGCACGTGCGAGGAGAAGAACACGGTGACGCCGCGGTCGCGCTCGGCGCGGACGAACTCCTCGAACCGGTGCTGCATCAGCGGGTCGAGGCCAGATGTCGGCTCGTCGAGGACGACCAAGTCGGGGTCGTGCATGAACGCCTGCACAATGCCGAGTTTCTGCTTGTTGCCTGTCGAGTACTGTCGGACGGTCCGCTCGAGCGGCGGATCAAACAGTTCGAGGAGGTCGCCGCTTCGCTCGTTGCCCTTGATGGATGCGTGCAGGTCGAGTATCTCTTGGCCGGTGGCGGTCTCGTCAAACGCTGGGTTCGCCGGCAGGTAGCCGATGGACCGTTTGGCAGCGACGAGTGCGTCCTCGTCGCGCACGTCGGCGCCAAGGACCGTCGCCGACCCGCTCGTCGGCGACTGGAGGCCCAGAAGTGTCCGGATGGTCGTCGTCTTCCCCGCGCCGTTCGGCCCGAGGAAGCCGAAGACCTCCCCGTCCTCGACGGCGAACGTGAGTGAGTTGACGCCGAGGACGCTCCCGTAGTCTTTCGTCAGATCGGTCACTTCGATGGCGGCCATACCCGACGTTCGGTTCCATGACTAAATAATCATACCGGTCATGGAGTCATGACTCATGACCGATTTATTTATCGTTTTTCTCCGCATCCGTTCGGTCATGCACGGTTTCACCGACGAAGAGCGGGACCGAATCAGGGAACAGCTCGTCGAAACGGGCCACGAACTGCTCCTGACGCTCGGCCCTGAGAAGACGAACGTCGCGGACGTCACCGAGCCGGTCGGCATCGCCAAGAGCACGTTCTACCGCTTTTTCGACTCGAAGGCCGAACTGTACTTCGAGATTTTCCTCCGGGAGAGCGAAGCGTTCCGCGACGAGGTCAAAGCGGAGTTGGCGGAGACGGACGACCCACTCGAGTCGCTCGAGCGGCTGTTCCGGTGCTATGCGGCGTTCGCGGAGGAGAACCCGCTCGTCCAGCGAGTGACTGTCAAGGGCGAGTACCGGGACCTGTTTCGGGGCATTCCCCAGCAGTCGTACGAGCAAGCCCAGCGAGCGGCGCTTACCGACTTCCTCCCGTTCGTCGAGGAGGTCCAGAACCGGAGTGACGGGCCGATAGCCGACCTCGCTCCGGAGACGATCCTCGGCGTGATGGGCACAATTGGCCTCTTCGTCCTGCACAGAGAGGAGTACGACGCTTACGACGAGCAGTACTACCAACAGGTGAAGGAAGCGTTCATCACGTCGCTCGCGCGGGGACTGGTGAACGAATAAATATACAATAAATTGTACTCACTGCGTTGAAGATACTCGTGCTGTCGAGTCCGGAGCTCGCGATGGAGGCTGGCGCCTTGGAGATTCGCTGAGCGCGACGCCGTGGGCACATCGACGTCGAAGGCCCGTAGACGTACAGCCGAGTGACACCGACGCGTCGATGGAAACTCCAGCTGCGGTCCGGCGGACCGGTCAAGGGGGCGGGGACAAAAGCGACATCTGATGGATCCGATGGTTGGATTTATACGGATGTCACGAGCGTTCGTACCATGGTAGACTCTGCATCGCTCGACCCGCTGTTCGCGCCCGACTCCATCGCGGTCGTCGGAGCGAGCCCGAACTCGTTCTACTCTTCGAATCTGATAGATAATCTCCTCGAGTACGGCTTCGACGGGAGGTTCTACCCGGTCAATCCCGGCAGGGAGGAGGCCTGGGGACAGACGTGTTACGACTCGATCGACGACGTGCCCGAGACGGTCGACCTTGTCGTCGTGAGCGTCCCGCGAGAGTACGTGGTCGGTGTAGTGCGCGAGGCGGGCGAGCGCGGCGTGCCCGCCGCGTTGGTTATCACCGCCGGATTTGCCGAAGCTGACGCGGAAGGCGAGCACCTCCAGTCCGACCTCGCGGCGGTTGCAGCCGAGGAGGATATCAGGGTCTGTGGCCCCAACTGCATCGGACTGGCGAACGCGGTCGACGGCACCGTGCTGACGAGCACCTGCTCGCGCCGCCCCGAGCCGGGTTCCATCGGGCTGGTGAGCCAGTCAGGTGCGCTCGCGTTCACCACGTTCTTCGAGCGCGCGGCCGACGAGGATGTCCACTTCGCGTATCTCGCCTCGACCGGAAACGAGGCCGATCTCTCGGTGAGCGACTACATAGAGTACATGGCCAACCAGCCTGGTGTGGAGGTCATCTGCGCGTACATCGAGGGGCTAGCCGATCCCGACCGGTTCATGTCGGTCGTCGACCGGGCGGTCCGGAAGGGAACCCCCGTGTTGACCATCAAGATCGGCCAGTCCGAGACCGCCGAGGCTGCGACACTCTCGCACACCGGGTCTCTGACCGGCGACGACGCCGCGTGGGAGGGGGCGTTCTCCCAGACGGGCGTTGAGCGCGTCTCCGACATCCCGGACCTCCTCGGGCGCGCGAGCGTCCATCAGGCGTTCGACCCGCCAGCGTCCAACCGGGTGGCCATCGTCTCGACCAGCGGCGGGCTGGCGAGCCTCCTCGCCGACATGGCCGACGAGCGCGGCCTCAAACTTCCGCCCATCGAGGGCGAGACCGAGCGCGAACTCGTCGAACACGACGACCTGCTCACCTTCGGCGAGATGCACAACCCCGCGGACATCCGCGGATACGGTGCCGACGTCCTCCCGGACGTCGCCGAGGCGTTGTTCGCCGACGAGAGTTTCGACGCCTACGTCGTCGCGCTTGGACTGTCGGCGGTCGACGAGCGCGCCACCCGCATCGTCCCTGACGTCCTCAAGGTCGCCAAGGAGGCCTCTGATCCAGTGGTGTTCCTCTGGACCGGCCGCAAGGAGCCCGACGAACCGACCGACGACCTGCCCTACGAGCGCGTTCGGGAGGAGACGCCGCTGTTCTACGACCCCGAGCGGTGCATGGACGCGCTCGCCTCGCTCGTTCGCTTCAAGGAGGTTCGCGACCGGGTAGCCGAAAAGCCTCCACGCTCGGCGCTCCGCTCGCGAACCCGGATCGAAGAGCCGCTCGAACTCCCTGACGGGGTGCTCGGGTGGTCGGACGCGGCGTCGCTACTCGGCGAGTACGGCATCGAGCCGGTCGAGACACGACTGGCTACCGACCCCGAGGGGGCGGCGGCCATCGCCACCGAGGTCGGCTTTCCGGTCGCGATGAAGGTCGATTCGTCCGACCTGCCCCACCGGACCGAGGCTGGAGCAGTCGAGACGGGCATCAACGGCGAGGCGGCCGCCCGGGGTGCGTTCGAGCGCATCGTCGGGAACGCTCGCGCGTACGAACCAGACGCCGCCATCGAAGGCGTCCTGATCCAAGAGCAGGTCGACGGCGGCGTCGAGGCGCTGGTCGGGGCTTCCACGGACGAGGTGTTCGGGCCGCTGGTAACCGTCGCACCGGGCGGCACCTTGGTCGAACTGCTCGACGATCGGGCGGTTCGTGTTCCGCCTCTCTCCTCCGCGGACGCCCGCGAAGCCGTCGAGGCGACCAAGTTAGAAGCACTCCTCGCCAAACGACGGGACGGCCCGCCCATCCCGCCCAAGCCGCTGGCGGACCTCCTCGAACGGGTCGGCGACCTCATCGTCGAGAACCCGTCGGTTGCGGAGGTCGACCTCAACCCGGTCATAGTGCGCGAGGACGGCGCGGCGGTGGTGGACGTGCTCGTCAGGCGTGAATGTTTCGAAACGTGCAGTTACCGACGGCGGAGTTACGACGGATGAAGACGTGAACTACCTCCACCTACCGCGCTTGGGGTTACTCACCCCTCGCTTCTTGAGGTAGGGGCTTCCTCGGTCACCGACGCGACGTGCAGATTCACACGGAATCCACAGCGGTCGCAGTCTCCAGAGGCGTGGATTCGGCCCGTCCCATGCCCATCTGACCCCACTGCGCAGTGCGTGCGAGGAGTTGAGTGTTCAACTCCTCCACTATCACGCACAGTACCGCATTGGTGAGATAGTACATCACGCTATCGCACACGTCAGAAAGCCGAAGACGGCGAGCGTATCCCCTTCCTCACCGAGCGGCGACGAAGGAGCCGCGAGGAGGGAGGGAGGAATCGCGTTGCGAGGTCGGACGAAACAGTGAGTATCGGCCGGCTCGTCGTCTTCTGTAGTCCGAAGAGGGCTTCAGAAAGCCCGGCAACGGGTGCCGAACCACCAGTGCGGGCGGGGAAGGTTTGGTTCCTCGCTCCAGACGGGCCGCCGTCAACCGACCCCGAAGGACGGACCGACGACGCGACCGCTCCGAGCCGGCTCGGCCGGCCGCGAAGTCGCCGAGGTCACGTCCAATTAAATTGCCTCTGCCGACCGACCGCACCGGCACACAAGTCGGTCCGGGACCACAACTCCCGACCGACGCCACGCAAGCCCTGTCCTCAGAACGCCGAAGGCGTTCAGGGCGGGGTAGTTGACTGTAAGAGTCTCACTCGAGTCGGCTACACGAAGGCGGTCGAACGGTCTTGTGTGCGTGTACGAGTGCTTCGCGGCAGCGCCACTGGTTATCACACCTTGAGGTCAAGGTGGGTTCTTCTTCCGTCGGGAGCACGTAAAGCCGGAGTAGCATGTCTCAATCCTCTCTGGACGCGCGGAGTACACTCTTCGAGAGTATCGTCTTCGTGAATCCGATTACTGAACGACTCCTCCGGTATCCCCCCCGCAAACTGGTTGGTAAACTCATCGGACGACTCTTCCCCGAGAGTCACATGTCGATCGAAACCACCGGAGAGCGAGCGAGCGCGGATGAACAGCGATCCCATAAAAAGACGATTGCGGAGTGGTGCTTATCTACCTCAGGTGTACCGTTCCGGTTACCCTCACCATCTATGGTTCCGGGTACGATAGTCAGTGGTTCTTCGTGGTAGCGATCCGTGACCGTTCCGAATCCAAGAACTCGGAACATCACAGCATAGAAGAGGAGTACGATCGCCGTGCGGCGCTGTTCGAGAATTCGCACGATCCGATCGTCGAATATGAATTCGACGGCGAGACGGCGATCATCAAAGCCGTGAACGGCGCCTTCGAGGATGTGTTTGGGTATTCCGCCGAAGAAGTCGTCGACCGTGCCGCTGATGACGTCCTCGTCCCCACAGAAAAATACGCCGAATATCGCTCATTTCTCCAAAAGTTATTGCAACACGAGCGAGTCGAAGCCGAGGTTCGTCGGCAGACGATCACCGGTCCCCGCGAGTTTCTGTTTCGAGGTATTCGGTTCGAGGCGGACGACAGCTCCCTTGGCGGTTACGCCATTTACATGGACATCACCGAACGAAAAGAGCGGGAGAGAAAGCAGCGAGAAGCCAAGGAACACTTCGAGAAGATCTTCGAGCACGCGAACGACGCGATCGTCATCTTCGATCCGTCGCGTGATACGTTCAAAGAGTGTAACGTACAGGCGTGTGACCTGCTCGGCTACTCCCGCGAGGAGTTTTTGGACCTGGCTCCATCCGACGTCTACTCTTATGATCCGCCTCGATTCCTCGAGCTCGTCGATGAGGTCTTGGATGAGGGAACGGGGTGGTCAGACGAGTTTGGTTGTAGCACGTCTACCGGAGGGATACTCCCCACGGAAATTTCGGCCTCTCGGATCGAGATCGACGGCCGTCCCCACGTGTTGGCACTCGTCCGAGATATCTCGGACCGCATAGAGCACGAGCGGGAGATCCGACAACGGTCCACAGCCATGGACGCGACGACCGACGGCATGGCGATCCTCGACGCGGATGGAAAATACGTCTACGTCAACAGGGCGCACGCCGAAATGTACGGATACGCGGATCCCGCCGAACTCGTCGGCGAATCCTGGCAACAGCTCTACGACGGGGCAGAGATCCAGCGCATAGAAACGGACATTGAACCGATCATCAAGCGTCGGGGGCGCTGGCGCGGGGAAGCCACCGGACAACACAGAGATGGAAGCACTTTCCCTCAAGAGTTGGTGTTGACCGAACTCGAAGACAATGGATGGGTCTACGCCGTCCGAGATATCACAGACCGCAAGATCATCGAGCGAAAGCTCGAAATCCTCAACGAGGCGAGCCGAGAGCTCGTGACCGCCGAGACCACCGGGACGATCACTCGCCGTTCGCTCGAAGCCGTCGACCGCGTCCTCGGGTTCGACATCAGCTGCGTTCGACTGTTCGATTCGGAGACGAACACGCTCGAGCCGATCGCGATGACGCCCGGAGCGGAGGCGCTCATCGACTCCTGTCCGGCGTTCGATTTGGAAGCCACGCTCGCCGGTCACGCGTATCGTCGAGGAGAGACGGTGAGCACCGAGGTCGACGAAGACGGGTCTCGTTCGAACGGGACGTATCGAGCGAGTCTTCACCTTTCACTCGGCGAGTACGGCACGCTAACTATCTTTAGCCGGGCGAACATCAGGTTTGAGGAGCTGGACATCCATCGGGCGGAACTCCTAGCGGCGGCTATCAGGGCGGCACTCGAACGTGATGAACGTGAGAAGGTGCTCCGGCGAAACGAGCGCGAACTCCGCCAACAGCGCGACCAGCTCGACACGCTGAATCAGATCAACAGCCTCATCGAAGAACTCATTCACCGGCTCGTCGGCGCAACGACACGCGAAGAGATCAATCAGATCATTTGCGATCGCCTAGTGGCGTCTGATTTCTACGAGAGTGCCTGGGTTGGGACAACTGACGTAGCCAGTGAGAATATCACTCCTCAGACGGGCGCTGGCGTCGACGACGGATACCTCGAGGCGCTCGCCACGATGCCGCTTTCCTACATCGAAAATGGCATCGTGGCCCGAGCGTTCCAGACCGGCGAGTTTCAAGTCCTTCGTCAGTACCAGGTCACAAACCCTGGACTCAACGAAACCATCGAGGACGGAACCCTCCCTCCCGAAGAGGTGGAGGCGGTCGCCGCCATCCCGCTCAAATACGACGAGCGAATCTACGGCGTGCTGGTCGTGAATGCGACCTGCGAAGACGCGTTCAGCAGGACCGCGCAGACCGGGTTCGAGGTGCTGGGAGACACCATCGGCTTCGCCATTTACGCCGTCCTGAACAGGGATCTGCTCCTTTCGGACTCGGTCGTCGAACTCGAATTCGAGGTCACCGATCCGCGCTGCGTTCCCGTGCTGTTCTCCCAGCGGCTCGGCTGCCGATGCCAGCTCAAGCAAACCGCTCCGCTGGGGGACGGAAAGTTCCTCTCGTATCTCAGACTGGAAGGCGCGTCCGCCGACGACGCGTTGGAAGTGGCCGAGTCGACGGACCTCGTCGAAAGCGGCCGAATCGTCAGCGAACACGACAGCGAGATCCTGCTGGAACTGATCCAGGCCGAATCGGTGGCCCAGACGTTGATGGAGGTCGGAGCGAGCGTCAGAACGGTGGTCGCGGACGACGGCGAGGGCCGCCTCGTCGCAGAAGCGCCGCAAACCGCGAACGTCCGGGAGATCGTCGAAACGTTCCGGGTGATTCACCCCGAATCGAACCTGCTCGCGAAGCGTGAGGTCGACCACCCCGTCAAGACGGTCGCCGAGTTCCGCGACGATCTCGAGGACCGGCTCACGGACAAACAGATAGCCGCGATCGAGTCGGCCTACGCCTCCGGGTACTTCGACTGGCCGCGGAAAAACACGGCCACGGAACTCGCCGCCACCCTCGGGATTTCGGCACCGACGCTCCACCAGCACCTCCGACACGCCGAGCGCAAGCTCCTTGAAACGTTCATCAACGGCGTGTGACGAGTACGCTCGCCCACGCACGATGTAGCGCGCTCCAACGGAACGGAGCGGATCGAACTGCAACCGAGACGAACTGACAATGTGGTGTTGACCTCCTTTCACGACTAAAGCCGTGGGCTTTCTTGCCTGCCATTCTGTAACTACTCGTGTTTTAGCGATTTCTTAGGTCGTCATCCATCTCAGAATTAGGCAGACATCATTTGAGAGAGAATGTACCGTTTGTTCGTCCTAGCGACGTAGGCTTCCGCTCTCCTAGGGTGGTAGGTAACCACTACTCATGCGTAGCGGTTCAAGCTTAAACTGTCTCCGTTCGAACCGGGTACAAAGTCGAGCGGGGCAGGATAAACTGATATGACCGGAAAAACCAGTATACGAGAAACACTCCGACCCGCGCTGGTGGGCTTCCTCGTGGTAGCTCTCATCGTCGGGTTCGCGGCAGCAGGCGCTGCGCAAGTGGCCGGCCCCGCGCAGATGTCTAATGACAACGGAAACGGATCGGACAACGGCGGCGACAGCGACGATGCCGGAGACGGCGATAGCAACGACAACGGCGACGGCGATAGTGGCGACGGCGATGGCACCACCGACGTCGATACTGACGGCGACGATCTAGACATCGAAAGCTCCGACGGCCAGGAGGTCGAACGCGTCGGCGGTGACCTCGAGGTCGAAGACGCCGACACCGGCCTGGACTACCAGACCGCCGACGACGGTAGCAGTGTTGACGTCGAGAGCGCCGACGGCGATCACGAGATCGAGCAGGCCGACGGTGACACCGAGGTCGAGGACAAGGCCAGCGACCTCGACTACGAAACGTCCGACGACGGTAGTGACGTCGAAAGTGGCGCTTACGAGATTGAGGAGAGCGACGACGATTCTTCGGTCAGTAGCGACGACGTCGACTACGAACGGGCCGATGACGGCAGCCTCGATTTCGAAAGCACCGACGGTCCTGTTGAAATCGAGATCGACTCCGACGGAACGGTTGATATCGAAACCGATGGCGGCGAACTCGAAGAGGACGATGCTGGTCTCTCGTTCGAGAATGCGGATGACGACGTTGACTACTCGAGCTCCGATGGTGAGGTCGAATTCGACGACGGCGTGAACGACATCGAGGACGACGAGGACGACCTGGAAGTCGAAAACACGGACAACGATCTCGACTTCGAGAACTCCGACGGTGACGTCGAATTCGAAGACGCCGACCACGACATCGAGCAGAATACCGATGGCCAGCTTGATGTCGAAGGCCGCGACGGCTTCCAAGTCGAAGGTGACGGCGACCTCGTCGAGGTCGAGGAGACCGGTAACTGATACGGCACCCTCCGATCGAAAACCAGATACGGCAGAACCGGCGAATGCGTCGGAACCCGCTCGCGCGGTGTGAGTTGGATCCGACATCCCCCCGCTCAGTGCGACGCTGACATTCTGTGCAAGCCAGAGGTGGGGACTGCGCTTCGAAGCGCTGGAGAGAGAGACATGACCACCAACAGACGGGTAATCCACCTCGTCGAGGAGTTCGAACAGGGGAACGTCTACGAGATCCCAGCGATCGATCTCGTCTACGAGAATCGTCTCCAGGTCGAGAACGTAAACGAGGACGGAATCTGGGTGACAGAAAGCACTGGCAATCTAGCTATCGTACCGTTCGACACCTCTGCGAACCCGTCCCATGAGGATACCCGAACCCTCCGTAAACTCGTCGAAAATGGCGAAGTGTATCAGCTCGTCAATGCAAGCTTAGTCACACCGGTAGCTCATACAAGAAATTGGGTCTGTCGGGAGTGCGATGACAGAGGTCTCCCTCTCTTCGAAATAGAGACGGAATACCTGATCATTGTCCGCTGTCCGACGTGTGGTGCATTGTATGAGCACCTTCAACGTCGGTTCTTCGATGAAATGCCGCTGTGAACTACCCCGCCCTCCTCCGGCGCTTCGCGCCTTCGGTGCGGTCGGGGCTTCCTGGTTCTGCGACAGGACTTGCATCCGTCGCACGGACGGGCGTAGCGGTTCCAGACTCCGCAGGCGTTTCCCTCGCTGGGTGGTTCGGAGTGTCCCACTTCTCCCGGGTGCGACACTCGGGCCACACCCGCCGAGCACGCGTCTTGTCGTCGCTCGAAAGGCGCGACGCGCCTTTCGTGATGACGAAACGGCTCGCCGTTTCGAACCACGTTTGAACACCAGTGGAAGCGCGGTGAGCGTCTTACTCTCCAGTTTACCGCACAGGTAGTAAAGATGCCGCAGACAGTGAACGTGACCCGTGCGGGCGCTGTATCCCTTCCCTACTCCGGTCGCTCCACTCGCTCCGTAGAGGAAGGGGGCTTAGCGACCTCACCGCAGAAGCTAAAGTTGTGGGTTCCCGTTTTGAATTATGTTTGATACCGCTGTTCGACCTTGAGAGTCTTGTGCACGGCCTCATCGAACCGTTCTCGCAACTCTCCGCTGAAGTTCTGGACGCTCTGATCCTGCTGTACTAGTTCTAACGAGTCCCAATCGCCGGGTTCAGTTGCGGCGTACAGATTCGTGAATTTCTCTCCGTTATTTCCATACGCGATGACAATCACGTACGGTTTTACCTCGTCGATATCTTCGACTGAATGCCTCTCGCGCCACTCATCGATTTCAGTCACACTCACCCGGTCGAATGTCGTTAGTTCGGCGCTGAATTCGCCGGCACCGAGGCGCTGGACCAACCAGTCTCTCTCCCATTCCCTCGTCTCACCCGTGTTGGTATTTGTTCCCGTGACGGTCTCAGTTGAGATCGACTCGACGCGCCACTTCGTGAGCCGTGGGCCATTCATCTCCGAAGACGTTCTTGTGCGAACATCACCTTCTTGAATATGGTCACCCTCTTGAACACGAATGTAGCGCGGATTCGACGCTGGGAGGTCGATGAAGATCTCTCCTGGGTCCGTATTAACCAGTGCATCGACTCCATCGATCGTCTGAACCACTACCGTCTGGTTGAAATTTTCTCTACTCATGATAACGTTCTATGTGTCATTAGATCCGAGACCGAGCAACGCAGTGCTTACTTTGCCGCCCGCACATATGATCGGTAATTGATGAATGTCGGCTAACACTTCGGCCACCGCACTGGGTAGCTACTGGTTTCGGCGGTGTTTCTCTCCTACTCAACGTACGCTGGCCGGACGTTTCCCTCTGTCGCCTATTAGTGAACTACCCCGCCCTACCGCTCGGGCTGGCGCCCTCGCGCATGAGGGTGGGGCTTCCTGTTTCAACGACGCGCTTTGCAGACACCGAGGTGTCCACAGGGAGCGCAGTCTCCACAGGCAGTGATTTGGAGCGTCCCGCTCCTAACCGCTTCTTGACACCGCGAGAAAGAATGCTCCACGCCGCGTTCGCATCTCTATCCGCCTCGAAACCACACGCCGGACAGGAGTGTTCGCGCACCCACAACGGTTTCTCCGTCGAAACGCCGCATGACGTGCATTCTTTCGTCGTTCCGCGCGGATTCACGGCGACGAAGTGCGTCCCTTCGCGTTCGCACTCGTATTCGAGCATCCGCAGGAACGTCCCTCACGCCGCGCCGGCACGGCTTCAGCTGTTCGACGGGAGTTCCATCGCCTCTTTCGCGTCGAGATCTTCTTTGCCGTACGCGTTCGAGTGACCTCTGGAAGAGTGAGCGCTCACTCGGGCATCTCCTGGACTGACTGGTAGGTGACGTGCGTTCGGCGGGTGGTCTCGATGATGGTGGGCGAGACGAGGACGGGCCAGGTCTGTTGAGTTTGGCCGTCCTGCGTGATTCCGATGCGTCCGTCACACAGGAGTTGAGTGAGTGCCGAGGGTGACGGGCTCACGGGCGGTACGACGGGGAGAGGCGGTGATGCGGACGCGCGAGTGGACGCTGGTGTCTCGCTATTGAGAGCCCGCGGACTACAAGATTCCGAGACTACCGGTCTGGCTGGCGTGACGCGACGAGGGACGCCGACTCTCGCTTTTCGCCGTGAGTCCGACGAGTCGTTTGTCTCGGTCAGAAAGCCGGTGAACGTCCGACGGTAGTGAGGCGACTGTCCAGCGAAGATGTCCATCGATTTTGCTATTCAGTCACACGTGAATTGAGATTCATTACCATGCGAGTCGAGTTAGCATTGGGAGCTGGTCAGAATGAACGACACGGAGCTAGCGAGTCACGAATGGTGGGAACGGTACAAGGAGACGGTGAACGAGGACCCCGAGATGCGGGTTCGTGGACATGATAAGTTCGACGCGAACTTCTACGTCGAGATCGGCGACGAGCGGTTCTTGATCCAGATGGACGGGGGGCGGGTTCGCGACGTCATCCCCAATCCGAGCCTGAATCATTGGTGGGAGTTCGGCGTCGAGGGGTCGCGCGAGGCCTGGGAGGAATTCGTCCAGGAGATCCCGCCGGCACACAACAACGAGATCATCGCTTCCGACTACCGAACGAAGATCAAGAACGAGGAAGGACATCTCGAACTGACAGGGAACAACAAGAAAGTTTTCCAGAACCTACGGCCGTTCCAGCGGTCGCTGGATCTGATGCGGGTCGCACACAACACGGGGTAATTCAACATGAGCGCAGCACAACCAGAACACGGCGTGGTCGAAGACATCACCGGCCACTATGTCGGCGTCGAGATCCAGGGAACGACCTACCGCGTCTACTACGAGGAGAACGGTCCGGAGGACGGAATCCCGCTGCTCTGTCAGCACACGGCGGGAAATCACGGACAGGAATGGCGGCATCTGCTCGCCGACGAAGAGATCACGAAGGACTTCCGAGTGATCGCACACGACCTACCATTCCACGGCAAATCCCTCCCACCGACGGCTCACGAGTGGTGGAAGGAGGACTACATGCTCGACTCGAAGCGGTTCGCCGAGAGCATCGTCAAGGTCACGGATGCGCTGGAGCTCGAGGATCCAGTGTACATGGGGTCGAGCATCGGCGGGAACATAATCATGGAACTCGCCGAGTGGTACCCCGAGCGGTTCCGGGCGCTCATCGGCCTCGAGTCCGGCGTCTACAGTCCAGGATACTTCCTCGACTGGTTTAATCATCCCCAGGTCAACATTGCGGAGGTGAGCGCGTACGCCTGCTGGGGGCTCATGGCGCCACAGGGACCTGAGTCGGCGCGAAGGGAGACGATGCACCTCTACGAGCAGGGGTCGAACGGACTGTTCCGGGGCGACCTGTACTACTATTCCGTCGACCACGATTATCGCGGGAAGCTCGACCAGGTCGAGCCGCAGTGTCCGGTGTACGTGATGAACGGCGAGTACGATTTCGCGACCGATCCGGACGACGCGCGAGAAGTTGCTGACGGTCTCGGCGACATGGCGACGGCGATCGAGATGAGCGAAATCGGACACTTCCCGATGTCGGAGAACCCGGAACTGTTCAACCAGTACATCAAACCCGTCCTGAACGATATCAAAGGCGAGGATGTCGAGCTGCCGGAGCGGCTCACGCCGGCGGATGTCGGCGTCGACATAGCCGGAACGAAGCCAAGTTAAGGGCCCACTCCGCGCACGATTTTTTGTGGTCGATTCGGCGTACACCACCTGGTTTCTGGTCCCCATTGTGACACCGGGCGTGCGACTTACCATCATTTCGTTGATACTCACCGTCGCTGTCTCGACCAATTAGTCTGGGCGATTGTCCATGCTACACGACAGCACAGTTAATCGCCGTGGGGCGCCCATCCACCACCATGGTGCCCGATGAAAGCAGCGATCGAACGGAACCGGAGCTTCGGGAGTACAACTCGTTCATCGACGGCGAGTTCCGGGAATCGTCGACCGAAGACCGCATTGAAGTCGAATACCCGTACGATGGGACGGTCTGGGCGTCCGTTCCGAATGGAACCACCGAGGACGTGGACGACGCCGTTCGGGCCGCCCGGCGAGCGTTCGAGAGCGACGCATGGGGCGGCTTACAGCCGAGCGAACGCGCCGCAGTCCTTCGAAACGTCGCCGACGTGCTCGATGACCACGCAGAGGAACTCGGAAAACTCGAGACGAGGCAGAACGGAAAACTCATTCGGGAGATGGACTCGCAGATGCGGGGACTTGGCGAGTGGTACCGGTACTACGCCGGATTCTGCGACAAGATCGAAGGACGGGTGATCCCGGTCGAAAATAAGGACGGGAAGATGATTAATTACACCCGCAAGGAACCGCTGGGCGTCGTCGGAGCGATTACGCCGTGGAATTCACCGCTGCTCCTCCTGACGTTCAAACTCGCGCCCGCGCTCGCGGCGGGTAACACCTTCGTACACAAACCGAGCGAGCTGACGCCGGTGAGTGCGCTGCGGTTCGCAGAGTTGCTTTCGGCGGAAGCTGACCTCCCCCCGGGCGTGTACAACGTCGTACCCGGGTACGGTGAGGAGACGGGGCGCGCTCTCGCGGAACACGATGATGTAGACAAACTGGCGTTCACGGGCAGCACGGAAGTCGGCCGACAGATCGGACAGCAGGCGATGAGCAAACCGGTGCCGGTGTCGCTGGAACTCGGGGGAAAGAGCCCCAACATCGTCTTCCCGAGCGCCGATCTCGATAACGCAATCAACGGCGTCATCAAGGGAATCTTCGCCGCGACGGGCCAGACATGCCTCGCGGGATCGCGCGTGTTCGTCCACGAGGAGGTCGTCGAGGAGTTTGTCGATCGACTTGTCGAGCGAGCAGCCGCCGTAAAACTCGGCGATCCGATGGATCCGAAAACCGAGATGGGACCGGTCGCGTTTCGCGACCAGTGGGAGAAGGTGAACTACTACGTTGACCTCGCCGAGGACAAGGGCGCAACGGTCGCCTTCGGCGGCGATCAGCCGGAAGATCTCCCTGGCGAGTGCTTCATCAGACCGACGGTGCTCACCGACGTCGACAACGACATGCGCGTCGCGCGCGAGGAGATTTTCGGCCCGGTCGCGTCGGTGATCACGTTCCCGGACGAGGAAACCGTGATCGAGCAGGCGAACGACTCGGAGTTCGGCCTCGCCGCGGGCGTCTGGACGAACGACATGCCGCAGGCGTTCCGCTTGATCGAGGCCCTCGAAGCAGGTACCGTGTGGGTGAACGAGTACCGTACGCTCACGTACAGTTCGCCGTTCGGCGGATACAAGGCGAGCGGACTCGGTCGAGAAAACGGTGAGGAAGGACTCGAAGAGTACGTCCAGACGAAGAGCGTCTGGATCGACACGGCCGGCGAGGTGTCCTCGCCGTTCAAGCTCGGGTGATCTCATCACCCGTCAACGCCAACTGTGTATCCTTTCTCCGCTAGTCGTTGATGGATGGAAGGCGGCACGTCCTTCCTGCTGATGCGTTCAGTGAGCAGCCCGTACTCGGTCTCATACGTCCTGAGCCCGTCGTGGAATTCGAGCACCCTCCACGCGGGCGATGTTTCGACGAAGACGTACCTATCGTAGTCCGAAAGCGACCACCACGCGAGGACTTCGACGCGCGGCGCCCGCATCTGCTGGCGGTGACGCTCCGTGATCTGGATGTTTGGTTCGCGCATCAACACTCGGGAGTGAGGAAATGATAGAGATTCAAGCGCATACCCCCGTCTTCAGGCGGGGTCGAGCGACACTCGGCCTCGTTCTTTCACCGGAATTTCTTTGTTGTGGCCCCATAAAGCACGAACTGCTACGGATTCGGTGAGATGCCGTCCCCGAACCACACGGGGTGGCGACCCAGCGGTGGTCCGCACGGCGATGACATGGAATCCGATGGGGCCTCAGTGGCCGGGCCACAGCCCTCCGAGGGAGACAACCGAGAGTTCCCCCGGCGTGTCGCCGGTTCCCTCCGAGTGCGGGTTGGAACCGAAGGGCGTCGACCGCTCGAATCCGATGGTCGGATTCCCGCGTCTTCAGGCGCGCGAGGAGGTCAATCACGGTACTGGATTCAGACGCAAGGGATGGCGGTTTGTTCACGTCGATCTCGGTGTGGCTGGCAGTACATTCATGGAGTTGTTCCAGACGATTACTGGGAAGAAGAGTATTCGTATCGGTTAACTGTTTCGCCGGAACGATTCTAACCGCTGGATTGAATGACCGGCGGTCGATTCTCGTTGCACGGACGCAAAGTCAAGTCACAGCCGGGGGTATGTGTGGTATGGGAGAACACATCAAAGCGACGCACGATGTTGTCGTGGTCGGCGCCGGGGGAGCCGGCATTCGCGCGGCGATCGCGGCGCACGAGGAGGGGGCAGACGCCGCCATCGTCACGAAACTCCACCCTGTCCGGAGCCACACGGGATCGGCCGAAGGTGGGATCAACGCCGCGCTTCACGAGGGGGGGACGTGGGAATCACACGCGTCTGACACGATGAAAGGAGCAGATTACCTCGGAGACGCGCCGGGCGTTGAGGCGCTCTGCCGCGAGATACCGCGCGAGGTCATTCAGCTGGAACACTGGGGACTGGCGTTTGCGCGTGCCAACGATGGGACTGTCGCGATGCGGCCGCTCGCCGGCCACTCGGCCCCGCGGACGACGTATGCCGGCGCGGAGACCGGCCATCAGCTGCTACACGCGCTCTACCAGCAACTGCTCAAACGGGGCATCCAGGTATACGATGAGTGGTACGTGACACGACTGGCGGTGAGTGGCGAGGAGCGTCCGGAGGACCGGACGTGTCACGGGATCGTTGCGATAGACATTCAGACGGGCGAGGTCGCGTGCTTCCGCGCGCGCAGGGGCGTCATCCTCGCCACTGGCGGTCCTGGACAGGCGTACGACCACACAACGAATGCTGTCTCCTGCACGGGCGACGGACAGGCGATGGCCTACCGCGCGGGCGTCCCGCTGGAGGATATGGAGTTCGTCCAGTTCCACCCGACAACGCTCCCCTCCACGGGCGTGCTCATCTCCGAGGGCGTCCGCGGCGAGGGCGGCATCCTCTACAACGTCGAGGGCGAGCGCTTCATGTTCGAACACGGCTACGCGAACAACGACGGCGAGCTCGCCAGCCGCGACGTGGTTTCGCGCGCGGAGCTCACCGAGGTCAACGAGGGGCGCGGCATCGAGGACGAGTATGTCCACCTCGACATGCGCCACCTCGGCGAAAAGCGCATCATCGACCGTCTCGAAAACATCCTCCACCTCGCGGAGGACTTCGAAGGGGTCGACGCGCTGGAGGACCCGATGCCAGTGGTCCCCGGCCAACACTTCGCGATGGGCGGCATCGAGACGAATGAGAACGGCGAAACGTGTATCTCGGGACTCTACGCGGCCGGCGAGTGCGCCTGTGTGAGCGTCCACGGCGCGAATCGCCTCGGCGGGAACGCGCTGCCGGAGCTCATCGTGTTCGGCAAGCGCGCGGGCCAGCACGCCGCGGGCACGGATCTCGGCGAGGCGAACATTCGGACGGGACGGACGACGGCTGCGACGACCCGCGGGGACACCTCCACCGCGACCGGTGGAGGGGACACGGACGTCGCGGTCAAGACGATCCGTCGAGCCTGGGAGTCGGAGCGAACACGCGTCGAGCGGCTGCTCGACGGCGACGGCGGCGAACGCCACGAGACGGTCCGACGAGAGCTTCAGACAGCTGTAAGCGACCACCTGAACGTCTTCCGGACTGACGCCGAAATCGCGGCGGTGCTCGACGTGCTCGCCGACTGCCGCGACCGATACCGGGACGTAAGCGTCTCGGACCCTTCGCGGACGTTCAACACCGACCTCGTGTGTACACTCGAAACGCGGAACCTCATCGACGTGGCAGAGGCGATCGCGCTCGGCGCTCGCGCCCGAACCGAGTCGCGGGGCGCCCACTGGCGCGTAGATTATCCCGAACGGGACGACGAGAACTGGCTCAAGCACACGATGCTGTCGTGGAACGACGGCGAACCCGACCAGTGGTATCGGCCGGTGATCCTCGAGGGTCGTGTGGGGACGTACCACCCGAAAGTCCGTCAGTATTGATGCATAATCGAGCGCATGCCCCCGCCTTCAGGCGGGGGTCGAGCGGACACGAAACCTGTCCGACCGCAAGAAGTAGGCCCTCTATGATCGTACCGGTAGATAACTCGACAGGGAAACTGGAGGTGGCGTGGGGTCTCCGTCACCAAAAAGCAACCCTGCCCGATTGAGTCGGGGTGATGGCACCGCCCGTAGGGTGTTAACTGGGAAGACCGCATCCGCACGGACTGGCGTTACCATGCGCCCACCGCCTACAAACCCGGACCGGCTGCCGTGGCCGGAAAGCTGCCTTCGTCGGGGTGGTCGGCATGACCGACCCCTTAGCGCGAGGATTCCTTCGCGTGAACGCGGAGGGAGGATGTCAAGCGAGGCGTCCCGCGATGTCGGCATACCAGAGTCGATCGCGACGGACGGACTCTCGCTGTCGCCCGACTCCCCTCCCGTCAGTCTAATCCAAACGATTTTGCCGACCGTCAGCGATACCACAACTATTATCATGACGGACGTGACCGACAGAGAGCACGACGACCCGTCCGAGCGACGGCTTGTCGCAGGATGGCAGGGCCGGTACTACGAGGACTTCCAGGTCGGCGACGTGTACAAGCACCCGTACGGGCGAACGGTGACGGAGACCGACAACGTCTGGCTCACGAACCTGACGATGAACGTGAATCCGATGCACTTCAACGAGCCGTACGCGGCGGAGACAGAGTTCGGCGAACGGCTCGTCGACGGGACCTTCGTCATCGCACTCGCAGTCGGAATGAGCGTGATCGACGTATCGATGAACGCCACCGCGAACCTCGGGTACGACGAGGTCCGTCACCACGCACCGGTCTTTCACGGGGACACGGTGTTCGCGGAGAGTGAAGTGCTGTCGAAACGCGGGAGTGAGTCGCGCGAGCACGTCGGCATCGTCGAGACGGAACTCCGGGCGTACAACCAGGAGGGCGAGAAAGTGCTCTCGCTGAAGCGGACGCTGATGGTATTGAAACGCGAGTACGCCCGACCGAGCGCCGCGCGGCCGACCGGGTGGCCGGAGGGCGTCGGCGTACAGCCGAACGACCTCACGTGACCGTGCCTAGTGACGCCGATCGGATCGCGGGCGACGTGCGGGTGGTGACCGCCGCGGCAGCGGCCGACTCAATCGCGGAAGACGCGGCCGTCGCTGTCAGCGGATTCGGGAGCGTCGGCTACCCGAAAGCGGTCCCGCAAGCGTTGGCGGCGAGCGGGCGCGACCTCTCACTCACAATCATCTCCGGCGGCAGCGTTGGCGACGAGATCGACACTGAACTCGTCGAGGCGGGTGCGATCGCGCGCCGGTACCCGTTTCAGACGCGGGCGGCGTCCCGCGCCGCGATCAACGAGGATTCGATTGCGTTCCACGACCGCCACATCGCGGGACTCGGCGACGATGTCGCGTTCGGTACCCTTCCGACGCCGGACGTCGCGGTCGTCGAGGCCGTCTCCGTTGGCGAGGATTGGTTCGTCCCGTCGACATCGATCGGGCAGACGCCGTCGTTCGTCCGGAACGCGGACCGCCTCGTCGTCGAAGTGAACGACGCACAGCCACTGGACCTCCGACGACTCCACGATGTCTATCTCCCGGCGATGCCGCCGCACCGCGAGCCGATCCCGCTCAGACGAGCGGACGAGCGGATCGGGACGCCGCGAATTCCGTTCGATGCCGACGCGCTCACCGCGGTCGTCCGGACGGATACACGGGACGCGACGTACACGTTCAGGGAACCGACGCCAGAGGTGCGTGACCTCGCTGCGAACCTCGGGGCGTTCCTCAGCGATGAAGTCCGCCGCAATCCAGTCTGCGAGGACGTTGTCCACCTGCAGTTCGGCGTCGGCAGCATCGGCAACGCGCTAATGGGCGAACTTGAGTCGATCGACGTCGGCGGACGAGATCTCGTCTACTACGGTGAAGTCATCCAGGACGGACTCTTGAACATGTTGGACGCCGGCCTTCTCTCGTCGGCTAGCGCAACATCGCTCGCGTTGACCGTCGAAGGACAGGACCGTCTGTTCGCGGACCTCAACGCGTACGCCGACCAGGTAGTCGTTCGCCCAGCGAACGTCTCGAACGCGCCGTCGATCATCCGACGGCTGGGCGTGCTTGCGGTGAACAGCGCCGTCGAGGTTGACCTCTACGGGCACGTGAACGCCACGCACGTCCGCGGCACGAACGTCGTGAATGGCATCGGCGGGAGCAGTGACTTCAGCCGACACGCCGCCGTCTCCGTGATCGCGCTGCCGTCGACTGCGGCGGGCGGCGACGTCTCCCGGATAGTTCCGATGGCGACGCACGTCGACCTGACCGAGCACGACGTGTCAGTGGTCGTCACCGAGCAGGGCGTCGCTGACCTCCGGGGATTGGCGCCGCGAGAACGCGCGGCGGAACTCATAACGGAGTGCGCTCACCCGTCGTTTCGTGAGGACCTCAGAGCGTACGTCGAACGCGCAGAGCGGACTGGCGGCCATATTCCACACGACCTGGAGACTGCGTTCGACTGGCGCTCAGCGGAATAATCGTCCCTGTTATATGACTGAAAGATGTCACTGGATCGGCACCAAGCACCACGCCCGATCGCTTGGGCTTGGGCTCACGATCATCACTGAGATCGATGCGGACTACGATAGTCCCAGCTACGAGGAGATTGCTGAGCGTCTCAGTGAGCTATCGGGCGTTCAGCGGTTTGATCGTGATGCTCGGTGAGTTGTCGTTCTACGTTATTTCTCGCGTCCGAGACCAGAGCACCTCCAGACGCTCATGGAGGAGAGCATTCAGACGGAAGGAGTCGAGAACTCGACCACGAATATCGTGTTACGGACGTTCAAGGACGAGGATCGCCTGCTGGTCAACTACAACGACGAGGATCTAGAACAACTTTTCAGCTTTAGCGGAGAGCGCGGAGCCCCCTTCCTCAAGCGCGAGCGAAGCGAGCGGGAGGGAGGGGAGGAGCGCGTTGCGAAGTTGGGCGAAACCGCAAGGCTTAGCCCCTCTCACCCCCATATATCGGCTACTGCCGTCCTCGCACAAGCCGGGGTCGGTAGGAGCCACCAGTAAACTGGCTCCCGTGGTGCGAGGACGTGGTGTTCGCACCCTGCACTCGGGGACTGTGACCGCGAACGGGTTCGACTCCCGTCCCCACGTTTGGGATAGAGCGCGAGAACACCGGGAATTAAATCGGCGGGACAATCCACGCGGACGGTCGAAGGAAGGCCCAAAAGCCCCCGCCCGAAGCGTGGACGGTGATAGGAAGCCGTGCCGCGTCCATGCATGGGGTCGCGGGGCACAATGTCGGTGTGGTAAAGCCCCGCCCTCACTTCACCGAGTGACCGACCGCCGCAAGGCGGGAGGGAGCGAGTAGGGCGGGGTAGTTTACGTGACGGTTACCTTCGACGAGGGGGCCAACGGTGGGACGGACCTTGCGTTCCGGATGGATTTTGACTCCTCTTCGGACCGCAAGACGTTGGAGGAATTCGACGGCGTCGAAGCTGCCAACCAGACCCTGAACCGTCTCGTAGGGTTCCTGAACGATGAAGCCGGGGGTGCGAAGTAGCATAGGCGCCGTCTTCGTCGACATGCCACTGTCGCTCGACGGATCCATCGCCGGGGCTCACCGACTTCGCGCTAAACACTCATCACAGCGTGTGTGATCCGAGAAATCGACTTCTTCGTCCTCACCTCGTTTATTTCTCTACTGCTACTCTCTATTGACCTCCTCCCGCGACTTGAGGCGCGGGAGGAGGTCGATCAGACAGTGGAGATATCGACATCGCCCTTCTGAGGGTATCCGATCGGAAGCAAGCGGGGAGTTCCACCTGGCTTTCTAATCCTGCTCGGCCGTGTTCTCGGCAGGCTCGGCGGCCTCGGGAGACTCGGAGCCGACGGCCTCCTCGACACGGTTCCGGAACGCCCGTGCAGGGTGGCGCTTCCGGGTTGAAGAACCGAGCAGTCGTTCGCGGATCGACCGCGCGGAGGGTCGTTCGGCCAACAGCACCGAGCAATCCACGTCGTTGATGACCTCCAGGTGGAGCGAGTCGTAGACCAGTCGGGAAAGTAGGCCCTTCTCGGTTGCGCCCATCATGAGCATCGTGCTGTCGGAGGCCGCCCGGGCGATGGCGTGCTCGATGTCGCCGGAGTCGACGGTGATCGCTGCGTCCTCAAGGCCGCGCTTTTCGGCCCAGTTCCGGAGGAACGCCTCCCCGGCGCGTTCGTCGGCCTCGTCGGCGACGACGTGGAGCAATTCGACCTCCGCGTTCGCGACTTGCCGGAGCACTTTGGCGACCTCCGCGTTCAGGTCGGAGTCGGGGCCGCCGGCAGTCGGCAGGAGAATCCGCGAGGGGTCGAGTCCGCGGTCGTTGGCTATCAGGAAGTCACAGGGCAGTCGGTTAGTCAGTTCGTCCAATGGGCGTTCCGCGCGGGCCGAACTCCACAGGCCCTCCTGGTCCCAGCCCATCACCACCAGGTCGGGACTGGTCCGTCTGGCCAGGATGAAAATCTCTTCGAACGACCGTGGGCTGACCACGGTCGAGGTCTCAAGGGTGACTTCGTACGTGGTACCGATCTGGCGGGTGTTTTCCAGAAGCCGCTTGGACTCGTGCGTGATCTGGTCCCACTGTGGGCGATCGGTGTCCGGAGACCACCGCCGGGGCGCCTGGACGACATGGACAACGTGAACCTTCCCCTTCTTGTGACTGCTGGCCAGCTGGCAAGCCAGCCGCACAACCCCGGCTTCAGTCCGGGGGTTAGCGATGGGGACGAGGATGCGGTAGGTCTCTGGATCGCGGACGATCTCCTCGACGGTGTCTATCACCGGGACGTACGAGCGACCTGCCAGCGAGCCCGCCAGCCACTCCCGGACCGAGAGCCGACGGACGTTCTGGAAGCGGTCGATCTCCAGGCGCCGGCCGGAGGTCTGGTAGTAGTTGACCACCGTCACCAGCACTACCCCGCCGAGCGTATTACCCAGCAGTACCGGCAGTACGAATCCACCCAGCGCGGGCACCGGGTTGGTGCCAGCGACCAGCGTCAGGTAGACCACTTCGGTGAACGAAACCACGACGTGGTGCAAGTTGCCCATGGGGATGGCCAGGAAGGCCAAGTACACGACTACCAGCCGGGAGATGGTGTCCCGGGCGGCGAAGTTGATCCAGACCACGCCGGCGACGATAAGTCCGGCGAAGGCGGCCTTGACGAACAGGGTGGAGGCAGGGGTGGCAATCCCCTTCTCCGCGAAGCCGACCGCGACCACCGTGGTGGCGTCGTCGAACACCCCACCGTAGGCCAGTGCCAGCGCCCCGAGCCCACCCCCCAAGAAGTTGCCCGAGAGCACGATCAGCCAGTGGTGGAGCAGCGTAGGGACCGAGGCCAACCGTTCCAGAGTCAGCGCCACCGGCGGCAGCGTGTTCTCCGTGTACAGCTGGTAGCCGCCGATGATGATGTAAATGAACCCCAGCGGGTACAGCAGGACGCCACCAATTTTTGTCTCGGTGGTCGCCGTCATCGAAGCGTACAGCAGGAAGGTGACGGTGATCGCGAAGCCGGCAGCCAGCGCACTGAAGAACAGCTCCCGCGTCCCAGAGGTGACCTCATGGTCGGCGTCAGCGACCACCCGCTGGTAGACCTCGTCGGTGGAGAACTGGTCGGTGAGCACGTCGTCCTCCTGCTCCTCGTCGGGTCCAGGCTCGTCAGCGGACATGGAGTCGGAGTGCGAGCTGGCCATCTTCGTATACATGTCCTCCCGAGAAAGCGTAAGTATGTTTGTGATCTGTGGCGATATCGCGAGTTGAGCAGCTTTCTGCTTCACCGAGGGTGTTCATGACGAGTGTTTTGATTCCTCGTCGAACCCGTTCTGAGGCAGTCTGGCCAGAAATCCTGAAATGGTCGCCTACCTCCTCCATCGAAAGGTGGCGTGGCACATCGAAACCGTCCCTCGCGACGAACCATGCGTGCTCTTGGTTTGCCGTCAACTCCTCGTCAGCCATCGTATCGTGCAGGGCACCGATCTGCTCTACCGGTAGGCTGAGGGAAGCGGATCGAGATGCATCCGCTTCCGTCTCGACACGGGCCGTCTCGCCGAGTAAGTCCTCTAGCCCGGCGATCCACCGTCGGATATCGGCCTGTCCTTTCTCGTTCTGTTCGCGGTACGCTTCGAGTTCGTCGCGAAGGATTTCGTTCTCTGTGTCGAGATCGTCGACGCGCTCTGTCCCAAGTAGTGCCTCGCGTTGGAGATGTACCGCCTTTGGGACGGTTTCGTGGATACTGAGTGAGTCGTTCGCGAGGAGGACAGATCGGACTGTTTGAGTTATCCCATAAAGTCGGATATTTGGCTCCGTTGAAATCCTCTCCTGGTGACAGAACCCGGCGGTCGTGCTGAATACAGGGCGCGAATTGACATCCTCCACACGAGTGAAGTCGTGGGATTCCTCGCGCTCGGTGTCGGTCACGCCGACTACCCCGACGGAGGCACCTTTCCGACCGTGGTGGTCGGTCCCGGTTTGTACGCGGAGCGTCGGGGCGGTGAGCGCATGGTGACGCCAGTCCGCGCGGATGCGGACTGCCCCGCTAACACCCTATTGGCGGTGCCATCTGCCCGACTCGGTTGGGCAGGGTTGCTTGTTGGTGATGGGGACCCCAATCCAACCCCAGTTTTTCCCTGTCGAGTCAGATTCACAAACAACCCCAGACGGCCGAAATATTGCGGTAAAGGGGCCGTGCCTATCGCGTAGACCCACGACTACAGTCGTGCGCTTCCGCTTGATCCATGTCATTACCGCACGATTGACGAAGGCAGACCAAGTGACCAATTCTAAGACGAAAGTCGCCTCACAGGTCGTTCTCTCGTGTATCCCTTTTCACAATCAACACTGGAACGTCAACCGTCCGAAGTACGGACGAGGCGACACTCCCGAGCAGTTGACGGCGAAGATTCGACCGGCCATGGGATCCCATAACGATAAGGTCGATATCATTGTTCTCGGCGTATTCACGGACGCCGGCAGCAGCCCCCTTCGAATGACGTGGTCCGCTCGACAGCAGTCACCACATCAAGGTCAGGTGCAGTGTCCTCGATTTCGTTTTCACCCCGCTCGACAGCCTCCTGGCCTCTCGTTTCGAGTCGTTCGAGGAACTCCTTTTCGAGGCCACCTGCGTTAAACGCACCACCTGCAGCCTGTAAGTCGACGATGTTCAGAACGTGAATGTCTGAATCGTAGGGCTGGGCAATCGCCGTACCGTATTGCGTCGCTACCTCGGCATTTTCGCTCCCGTCCGTCGAGATGAGAATCCGACCGTATTCGGTCGTCCCCTCGATCATCTGATCAGCATCAGGAACCACAAACACTGGCACATCACTCTGGTGGAGAACCTGCTCGGTGACGCCGCCGAGGAGACGCTTACCCAGCCCTGTCATCCCCTGACGCTCGATGATGATGAGGTCAGCGTTCTGTTCGGCTGTGTACTCATTGATCTCTGCAGCCGGTTTGCCTTCAGACAGTGTTGACATAATGGGATAGTCGCGTTCTGACGCCAGTTCTTCGATTTCAGAGAGAGCTGCTTCACCGCGGTCTCGAAGCCGTGTCTGCTCGTCAGCGGTCTGCGTAAGCCGGAGTGCCTTCTGTGGGACAACGTGAAGGACATCGACGGTTGCGTTGAGTATCTTTGCGAGGTCAAGACCATGTGTTGCGGCGTGTTTGGCTTCGTCGCTTCCATCGACCGCGATAACGATTCGGTCAAACATTCTCCTACATTTCCATTCCAGTCCCGCTCCCTTCACCGTTGCCAGAGCGACTGCAGCGGACGAGTAGTTATATTATCAATCTACTGAGAATATGACGATACAATGGTATTAAATCGGGTATGAACTCATATACTATTACTTGGTGACAATAGACACGGTCATTTCGTCGCGTGACGTATAGTACAGAGCGTTCACGACGCGGATTCGTTGGTCGCTGGTGACGAGATATGTCGAGTGCAGCGCTACGACGGGAAGAGACCATGGTATCCACAACAACCCTGGGCACAGTGACGTCAGCAGACGGAACGAAGATAGCATTCGATCGAGCGGGAAGCGGACCACCGCTCGTACTGGTTCATGGAACGACGGCGGATCGAACCCGATGGGAATCGATTCGCCCTGCGTTCGAGGAACATGCGACAGTCTATGCGATCGACCGACGTGGCCGCGGCGAGAGCGGCGACGCTGCCGAGTACGCGCTGGAACGGGAGGCCGAGGACGTCGCTGCTGTCGTCGATTCGATCGACGAATCAGTGGTCCTGCTCAGCCATTCCTATGGTGCGCTCTGTTCGCTGGAGGCGGCCCTGCGAACCAACAATCTGCGCAACCTCATCCTGTACGAACCGCCACTGCCGGTCAGTGACCACGACCCCGACACCGAGGACGTTCTCGACGAGATGACGGCCCTCGTGGACCAAGGTAAGAACGAGCAGGCACTCATACGGTTTTTCCGCGAGGTCGTCGGCTCCTCCCCCACAGAACTCGACGCATACAGGTCAGCACAGGACTGGCCAGCCCGAGTGGACGCGGTCCATACGGTCATCCGGGAGGAACAGGCGCGTAAGGGATACGAGTTCGATGCTGCGCAGTTCGCAGGGTTGACCCTCCCGACGTTGCTGTTGTCCGGGAACGAGAGCGCTCCGTTTCTCACGGACGCGGCTGCCGTGCTCAACGACGCACTTCCGAACAGCCAGACTGCTATCTTTGCTGGGCACGGACACGCCGCGATGAATACCGCGCCGGAACTCTTCATCGACGAAGTGCTCGCGTTCATCCATGAATCGAGCTAACGGATTGACGATCGTTCACCCCAGGTTTGGATTCTTCCTCGCTAAGATGTATGATGGGATCTGGCGTGGTGGATCGTCTCGGGGCATCCTCCTTGAATTCTGTGATAGTCTCCCACGACTACAGTCGTGGGTTTTCTCCTCGAACCTCTGTAAACTACCGAATTTTGTGATCCGTGTCAGAGATTACCAATCAATAATACGAATAAACGAGAAATAAAGGAGTATTATCCATTAATGAATATTATCATTATAATTCATAACAATTTTGTGCCTCCTCTGTAGAGCGAGAAATGCGTGCGTAGTTCGCCACGCGGAAACCAACTATGACACAGGAGAACATTAGAGAGGATCCGGTTGCGAACCGGGTTCACAACACGGAAGCACTGACGCGAGATATTGACAACCCCGCTGCCCGCTTCCTGCGGAAGAAGCTTGAGGAGCAAGACTTTGTATTCGCGCCGGGTCTCTACCATGCGCTTGATGCGCGGCTTGCGGAGATGGCTGGGTTAGATGCGGCGTACATGTCGGGCTATTCGACAGTGTTGGGCCAGTTCGGCTTTCCGGACCTTGAAATGGTGACGATGACAGAGATGGTTGAGAATGCAAAGCGCATCGTCGAGGCGACGAATCTGCCAGTTATCGCCGACTGTGACACTGGCTACGGTGGCGTCCACAACGTTCGCCGTGCGGTCCGCGAGTACGAAAAGGCTGGTGTCGCAGCCGTCCACATCGAGGATCAGACGACACCCAAGCGGTGCGGACATATCGCGGGCAAGCAGATTGTCTCCCGTGAGGAAGCAGAAGCGCGCTTTTCCGCAGCGGTCGATGCTAAGCAGTGCGAGGACACGATCATCATCGCACGGACGGACGCTTATGGATCCGCGAACGGTGATTGGGAAGAACATCTCGCGCGTGGTCGACTGTATCTGGACTGTGGTGTCGACCTTGTCTGGCCGGAGATGCCGGATCCGTCGCGCGAAGACGCAACTGAGTACGCTGAGCAGCTCCACGAGACCCATCCTGAAGCTGACCTCGCCTTCAACTACTCTTCCAGCTTTGCGTGGAGCGAAGAAGAGAATCCAATCACGTTCGAAGAGTTGGCTGATCTCGGCTACAAGTACATCTTCATAACGCTATATGGACTTCACAGCGGGGCACACGCCGTTTACGAGGACTTCAAGAACATTGCGGAGAACGACGAGCAGGGTCAATTTGACCTTGAGAACCGCTACTTGGGCCACGAGACGGAAAGCCACCACGAGCTCTCCTTCGTTTCGCGGTTCCAAGACATCGAGACGCAATTCGATCCCACGGCAGAATCCCGTATCGAGGGATCGGCAGGGTTCACTGAGGAAGAGTCCGATCCGCTGACGTCGGATAACGACTGATTAAAATATCAAATATAATATATGAGTGTTCAAGGCCAACACTACCGAGAGTTCGTACGAACGTTCTTTACCTCCCCGACAGCAGTGGAGGGAGAGGACGACTCTGCGAAGATGCTGCGGCGTGCCGCCCAACTTCGTGGCATGGAAGCACCAGACGTCTGGGTCCCGGACAACGAGGACGCGACAGCACCCTCGATGCGCGACGAAGGCGCCGAGAATATTGTCGACGTCGTTTCGGAGCACGGGTCCGATTTCCCCGGCCAGATTCACCCTCGCGTTGTCTGGCATCGGAACGACCCCAATACCCGATATCGGGGGTTCCAGCACATGCTACAAATCACCGACCCCGAGAAGAGGGCCGTCGAGTTCATCGATGGCTTTGTAATTCCAGAAGTGGGTGACATCGACGATTGGAAGAAAGCTGACGAGTTTATCACCATCGTCGAAGAAGAGCACGGCCTAGAGGAGGGAAGCCTGGCCATGTCGGTCATTGTCGAGAGCGCACAGGCCGAACTAGCCCTCGCTGATCTCCGCGACGAAATAAGCAAGCCTACGAATAACCTCGGACGTCTGTTCCTCCTCGTAGATGGTGAAGTCGACTACACCAAGGACATGCGGGCTATTACCCCGACAGGAGAGTTACCATCGTGGCCGGAACTTCGACACAACACCTCTCGGGGCGCGAGTGCTAATGGGCTCATCGCGGTTGACGGCCCGTACGACGATATCCGGGACGTCGAAGGATACCACGGGCGCATGACCGACAACCAGGCCAAGGGAATGCTCGGTATCTGGTCACTGACGCCCGGACAGGTGGTAGAAGCAAACAAGGCTCCGCTACCACCGAAAACTGGGAGCTGGCTCCTCGATACAAACGACCACGCTGCCGAACTCAAAGAGGAAGACACCCGCTATGTTTACGAGGGAAGTGCGCTGGAACTCGAGGAGACAAGTGACGGACGGTACAGGCTGCGGGTCGACGGTGACGAGCGAGAACTCAACGCAGACGAGCTACGCGAGGAGCTTCTGGACCTGATCGAATACGTTCCAAGTATGAACGATATCGTCGACTCGATGGAAAAGTTCCAGGCGGCTAAGGAAGCTGGGAAAGGTGCCATCGCGATGGAGCAGTCGGTGACACTGCTCATCGACAGGACCGAGATTAACATCACGAAAGATCGGATGTGGGACGAAGCGACCTACCAAGCAGCTCAAACACCCATCACCCTGTTCCAGGACGTGTACGAAAACCGTTTAGATCAACATGAGGAATTGAAGAAGATGTACGGGAGGAACGTCGTGGAACGAGCAATGAACGTCGGGTGACATCCTCCCAAGCGTAAACAGCGGGCTTCCCACACGCCAGGCGTGCTGGGTTGGGTGGTTATAGGGTTGCACTCCATCACCGCAGTCGGAGGTAGAATCTCCGAGTGCAGTCCTACGAGGGGGCTGGGGACAGCTGACAGTGTCGTTCGAAAAGACGCTCCGCGTCTTTCGTGATGACGAAAGACCTTCGATCTCTCGAACCATATGAAGGACAGGCAGGCTAATGGCACGGCCTGTGCCCGACCGACGAGAAATGCGTCGATCGGGGGCGTGCATCCACGGACTCCCCTCGTGGGAGGGACGCACGTACGGTGCAAGGAGATACCGCGTCCGGGTGGACGCGTAACCCGCCACATCCCTCACGGGACTCACGTACGGCGCACGAACCGAGACACCCCGCGCAAGCAGGTTGATTTGCCCCCGTCGGACGGACTGGGTCCCATGCACCGTTTTGCGAGGTGCGATGGCCGGTTCGACCCCGAGCGTACGGATGGGGAAACCTCGCCGTAAACGTCGAGGAGGATGTCATGGACACCGTGGTGTCTGCAAATCGCGTCGTAGAAACAGGAAACTCCACCCTTTAGGGCGGGGAGGAGTCACTCAAACTACAAAGCCTCAACGGTACATCTGTGGCTGGTTTCGTTGACATGCGATTCTGCTTGTGATTCGGCCCCTATTCGTGACGGATGAAAGCCAATCTTTCCACAGGTTTCACACCGTATCGTATACATAGTACACTTATTCTCACGCAATCATCACTATTAATACTTATCAATCTGTGCCGACGGTAACACCCGTTATTACAGGCACTAAAGCCCCGTTCTTTAGGACGGGGATACAACGCCGTCTTTGGGTGCGAAACAGCTAGGTCGATACCCGCCGTCCCCAGTGTCTCGGACGAACACAACCACCAACCCAAACAAACGAACGGAAGGTAGACCCCTGCTGGCGCATCCGAGTGCGATCCAAAGCACGTACCTCCGAATCCACCGACACCGTGTTTCGTGGCAGTCGGACCCGAAACACGGATTCTGAACACACCAATGATAGGAGTGCTGGTAGCGTGGTGGTTCGAGACGGCTTCGCCGTCTCGTCATCACGAAAGACGCTTCGCGTCTTTCGAACGACCACGGTGGACAGCACACTCGGGATGGGTTCGCTTTTTGTCTGCCGTCTTTCGACAGCCCCGGCGACGCCTTTAGGGGAACGGTTTGGGATCCTTCGTCGGCCGGGCAGACCCCGAACCAGCCGCCAACTTTTCCCGTTGTGTTTGCCGTCTAAACCAACCCCAGGGGCCTAATTCTCGCGGTCGGAAGGGTTTCGTGTCCTCTCGACCCCCGCCTGAAGGCGGGGGCATGCGCTCGATTATGTGTAATTCCGCAAAGAGTGGAGAACGCAGCGGAGAGCACTCCTGCATGTCTTGACGTGGGAAGTTAAAGTCCTATCCTCGAGAATGTGTATCTTCGGTGCAAGTGGAGTACGTTAAGTAGTCACAGAAAGCACCATATTGCGCATATATACATGATTATAACATATACTATAGGTGCTAAATTCCTTCTAAAATAAAGGATGAAAATGAGTATTTGCTGATAGCGGACAAATAACCGTGAATAATAACGGTTAATGCGCAGTTTGCGCTACACCTTGGATGAAGCGCAGTCTATCATCTTTCCCGAAACAGTATAAACAGTCAATGAGATCGGATGAAACGGAGATTCCCAAATAAACATTAATGTTGTGTTTTTGACAATGGGTGGTGGAACATCCTTTTCCTCTCTTAAGCCTCTCCCACGAGGGAAAATCGAAATCGCTCCGTTTTTTATCTCCGGTTTAGACTGCCTGAGGACGTCTCGAACAATGGTAACAGAGGTCGGGGTTGAAATAGGACCGTGGTGTCTGTTGATGCGGGTTAGTTCGGTTCGCGAAGTAACCCAAAAGGCGCTAACACGCCCATCGAGCGTGGTCTCACCGCGTTTACCTCTCGGAGAGAGGAATCACCAAAAGGGAGAAGAAACATGAAACGTAAAGTAGCAATACTTACCCTACTCGTCGTTATTGGATTAACCTTCGGTGGTGTCGGTGCCGTATCTGCCGGAGATTACGATGACGGCAAAGATGACAAGGACGACAAAGACGACAAAGACGACAAAGACTCAAAAAAGAAGTACTGCGTGATCCACAAGCCCCCGGGCAACCCTGACAACGCAAAGAAGATTCACGTCGGTAGTAAGAATGCGTACAAGGCGCATCTCGGACATGGCGATAAGCCTTGTAAAAAATAAAGCAGGCAGTCGCTACGAGCCAGTACGTGAATTCGACTGCGGGGAATACCGCAGAATTTCCCCGAGTTTACCCCTCACACATTTTGTACAACCAATGAAAGCGCATCTCTCGTTCAGACTGGCAGGGAGCAGATCGGCCTGCAAGGTCTCTGAGTCGACGGCATTGGTCAACTCCCCCGCCCTGAACGCCTTCGGCGTTCTGAGGACAGGGCTTGCGTGGCGTCGGTCGGAAGTTGTGGTCCCGGACCGACTTGTGTGCCGATGCGGTCAGTCGGCAGAGACAATTTAATTGGACGTGACCTCGGCGACTTCGCGGCCGGCCGAGCCGGCTCGGAGCGGTCGCGTCGTCGGTCCGTCCTTTGGGGTCGGTTGACGGCGGCCCGTCCATCCCGAGATACCGTCCCTTTGCCTCCCGCACTATCGGTATCGGCACCCTTTGCAGGGCTGTCTGAAGCCCGGTATGGACTACAGAAGACGACGGGCCAGCAGATACTCACTGTTTCACCCTGCTTTGCAACTCGATTCCTCCCTTCCCTCCTCACGGCTCCTTCGTCGCCGCTCGGTGAGGAAGATAATTCCTCGCTACCGCCCGTTGAAACGTCCGGCAAATTCTCAGCTATCCCTACGCGGGCGAGGATTGCTTGCCGATCCGGCCAGCAGTGACACTGTCTGGTTCGGATAATACCGGGCATTACAGGAGGGACACTGGGCAATTTGGACGTGTCCTTTCCAACTTGTCGAGACGGGTAAGTCCTGCACATGGACCGTCCGCTCAACAAGCTCCATACCGCAGTCCGAACAAGGGATGTCTACTTCATTCATAGGTGGATGATCGGGTCGTGCCCCGTCTCATCAGGGAGACCCACGGGAACCGCAGACAGCTCACCATCCGATGTGGCATCCCGCTGCGTGTGGCATTGAAGGATGCCCCCGCAATGGCGGCGATCCGATGGGCGGACGAAGAGAGACGGGACAGAACCCTTTGTACACCGCAAAATTACTGTTTGTGAAATAAATAGGTTTCGCTCAGTTCGATTTGACGATTAAGAAGCAAATTGCTCCCAAATCACTGAAAACAAGCTCAAATCGGAGCCATTCACTCGAAGGAGAGTGTTTTCATCGACTAAAATATATCTAGAAATATATAATATTTAAAAATTATGTTTTCATCGCCCTCTTGAAAAGAGGTCGCATAACGTGCATGGCAGTATTACCAATGATCATGGATTTAAAACAAGTAATCAACATGATGATTTGGCCCACCAAGCGGTCGTACGCCCATCTCGCTAAAACGACAACAACCGACGACACGACCTGAAAAGCGGTGTTCGGACTGATCATCGCAGTGGTGCTGTTGTGCCAGCGCAGGTAGAAATTTGTAGTCTGACGGCAAACATGTGGGTATGGCGGCGGGAAAATGGCTCTTCACGGCGCTTCTAATATTACAGGCCCACTTCGCGGCTTCGTACTACGTACCCTTGGACAGAAAGTCTCAAGGAGAGTTTGGCGGCCTCTTGCGGTGGGTCTGGCCTTGGAGCGGCGGTGACAGTGGGCTGCTGGGCCAGGTCACGGTGGCTTCTGGCATACCGCTCTCGGGGATATTCCTCGCCGGGTTCGCGGCGACGTTCTTTTTCTTTGCAGCCCTAGCAGTGGTTGGAATCTGGGTTCCGTTCAGCTGGTGGAGGGTGCTGGCTGGAGGAGGAGCTATCTTGTCGCTCTTACTGATGGTGGGATTCTTCGGAGCCACGAAGGTGCTGCCCATGATTCTCGATCTCGTCGTGTTATGGGCCGCTATAACCGATTGGTTCCAGCCTACCGGCTGACGGCGACAGCTCTCAATTCGCGGTTATCGGAGGGATTAGCAGTTGTGAACTACCCTCACCTACCGCACTCGGGATTACTCACCCTTCGCGTGGTGAGGTGGGGGCTTCCTCGTTCAGTGACGCGACGTGCAGATTCACACGGAATCCACAGCGGTCGCAGTCTCCGGAGGTGTGGATTCGGCCCGTCCCATGCCTATCTGACCGCACTGCGCAGTGCGTCGAACGGGTTGGGGGTTCCAACCCGTTCTACTATTACGCACGAAAACCACTACGGTGAGATAGTACATCACGCTATCGCACACGTCAGAAAGACGATGACGGCGGGCGTATCCCCTCCCTCCTCGCGCCGTCGGCGCTCAGTGAGGAAGGCGCCTTACCCGCCTGCAATTCAGGTAAACTACCCTACTTCGCTCACCCCAGACGGGGTTCGCTCGTGGGAATCCCACGACTGTAGTCGTGAGAGGAGGTCAACAGAGGTGCATATGGCGAGAGTGTCGTGCCAAATGTGTAAATCACCTACTGTCCAGAGTATAGTCTAAGAGATCACTGAAAGGAAAGATCGTATTATCTATATTTATCAATTAAATTTTTAGATAAATGATTTTACATTATGCTCTCATAATTACCTACGTGAGCACTTGTGTAGTATCAGAAAAGATAATAAAGGGCACGGTAGGTATAGCTATTCATAGAACATGTTTGAGGAACTGCGAGGACAACCCGAAGAGACCACCACAGTCGCATTGTCACGTCGCCAGTTCCTCACCGGGCAATCGCACTCGGAATTGTCATCCCGTTACATGGCTGCGGATATGTCTCCAGCACCGGAGCGGTAGCTTTTGACCCATGGATGGAGGGTGAGGAGACGCTCAATCACTCGTCTGTCGGCACTAAAATATCGTCGTACACGCGCTCTACTTGTGTTCCCAACGGCAAAAAGGTTGGATGAGAATCGCGAGAGAAGCTCGGTGCACGGATTACCGACGCTAACAGGGACGTGTCGCCCCCCGCTTTTCATGAGCTACGTGGAAGCGGTTAAGGTGATACTCAGGGCTAACCCACAACGGTGCTCTGTTGTCGCTTCGTGGGATAGCCGGAAGTGATTGCTCCCGAAATGGCACCGGCCCGAACCATTCACTTAGTTTCGATTAGTTGACTGCCGACGACTGCTGACTGTGCCGCTCAGTGCTCAGGTGCTTCTCTGCGAGCGCGAACAGCGAGTCAAGACCGATCGCCAACAATGCTCCCGGAACCGCGCCAGCAAGGAGTTGGGCGGTGTCGAATAACGAAATCCCCGTGATGACCCAGACGCCGAGTCCGCCACCACCGATGAAGAAGGCGAGATACGCCGTCCCGACGCTGAGAACCGCGCTCGTTCGAATCCCCGCGAAGATGACCGGCAGCGCCAGCGGGAGCTGTATCTGCCGGAGGATCTGTGTGTCGGTCATCCCCATACCGCGCGCTGCCTCGACCGTACTCTCGTCGACGTTCTCGAGGCCGGCGACCGTGTTCGTCAAGATGGGGAGCAGCGCGTAGGTGAAGAGGCCGACAAGGGCTGGAAGGAACCCAAGACCGAGAAGTGGAAACACGAGCGCGATAATGGCGAGCGTCGGAATCGTCTGTGAGACGTTTCCGAAGCCTATCACCACGTTCTTGGCTCGCTCGTTCCGCGTTGCAAGGATGCCCAAGGGAACGGCGACGACGATCGCCAATCCGACCGCGACCAACACGAGCGTCAGGTGCTCGACAAGGAGGTTCAGAAACTCGTCGAAGTGCGTACCAAGGTACCGGTACGCGGCACCGAACGGACCGAGCACGTTCATGTTAGACACGCTCCTTCGCAGCCTGGTGTGCGCGGATGTCGGCTTCCGTGAGGACGCCGACCATGTTGCTGCCCTCGACGACCGCGACCTGTTCGGTGTCGGTCTGAATCATCTTTGAGAGCGCGACGTCAACGGTGTCTGTCGGAGCGACGCGCGCTTTGTCATCGCTCCCAAGTGCAGCACCGTCGGCCCCACCCCCGTCGACGGCGGCGACTTGCTGTCCCTCGTCGGCTGCTCTCGCCTGCATGACATCCATCACTGGCGTAATCTGGAGTTCCTTGAGTGTGCGGTCGTCACCAATGAACTCCGCGACAAACTCGCTGTTCGGGTTTGTGAGAATCTCCCGTGGTGTCCCGTATTGGACGAGTTCGCCGACGTCGAAGATGGCGATTTTGTCGCCCATCTTCAGCGCTTCATTGATGTCGTGCGTAACGAACAGGATCGTCGTGTCGATCCGCTCTTGGATTTGTAGGAACTCGTCTTGCAGTTCGGTCCGCGTTATCGGGTCGAGTGCCCCAAACGGCTCGTCCATCAGGATGACGTCTGGGTCCGCCGCAAGCGCTCTGGCGACGCCGACGCGCTGCTGTTGACCACCGGAGAGCTCTCTAGGGTACTGATCGCGGTAGGTCTCTGCAGGGAGACTCATCAGGTCTAGGAGTTCGTCGACGCGGGCGTCGATGCGCTCTGGATCCCACCCGCGCAGCTCCGGGACGGTTGCGACGTTCTCACCGACGGTCATGTGGTCGAAGAGGCCGATCTCTTGGATGACATATCCGATGTTCCGTCGGAGTTCGACTTTGTCGAGCTCTTGGACGTCGGTCCCGTCGTAGTAGACAGTCCCTTCGCTGGCGTTCTGCATTCGGTTGACGAGCGTCATCGTCGTCGTCTTCCCGCAGCCGGAGGGGCCGACCAAAACTGTCGTCGTGCCGCGCTCGACCGAGAAGGTGACGTCTTCGATCGCCACCGTCTGGTCGTCGTAGATCTTGGTAACGTTCTCGAATTCGATCATCGTGGTCGATGCGCCTTGCACCGTGGATATGGTGTTCGTGTCGGTCATGCTATCGACCCCTGAACGAGTCGCGTGAGGAGGGTAAGTTCGACGTCTTCGCCGTTCTGTAGCCGGAAAAGCTGTTCAAGGACCCGGAAGCCGTAGTCGAATGCCAGTGCAAGCAGCGAGACGAGTATTGTCGACACGACGATCGCGGCCGGGTAGGCCTCGCTGATGCCGTTGAAGATCGGGTCGCCGAGGTTGTTCGCCCCGATGAACGCCCCGATGGCGGCGATACCGACCAGTAGAACGACGGCGTTACGGACACCCGCCATGATGACGGGGATCGCCTGCGGGAACTGGAGCCGCCAGAGTCGCTGTCGCTGCGTCATTCCCATCCCACGCCCAGCTTCGATGGTCGCCGAGCTGACCTGCGTGAGTCCAAGGTAGGTATTCCTGACGATCGGTAACTGCGCATAGAGGACAAGTGCGATGACGACCGGGATCTCGCCGATGCCAACAAAGGGAATGAGGAGCCCAAACAGCGCGATACTCGGGACGGTCATCAGCATGCCAGCGGTCCAGAGGATGGCCGTTCCGAGTCGATCGTTATAGGTGCAGAGCACGCCAAGCGGGACACCGATCACGAGTGCGAGCCACACGGCGTCGACGACGACGAGTATGTGGTTGAGCAAGAGCTCCCAGAGGAGCTGGTCGTTCTTGAAGGAATATTCCACAAAGCCGTCCACCACGCCGAGTACGAGCGCCTGCGAAGAAATCGGGGAGGCCATTAGATTGCCCCTGTCTGTTCGAGGTGATCCTTCGCGACCGTCTGTGAGTTCACCTTGTCGAGCGCGACCCGCCGGTTGAGCTTACGCATGTTCTCGGTCGTGAGCTCCTTGCTGACTCGGTTTAGCGGCTCTCGAATCGACGGGTTCTCTTCTAGCGTCGACATCCGGACCATCGGCGCCCCGTTGTACACGGGGAAGAACTTCTTCTCGTCTTCGAGGACAACCAGGTCGAACTGCAGAATCCGCGGGTCGGTGTTGAACCCGACGCCGATGTCGGCGGCGCCATTGCCGACGACCTGGTATAACAGCCCGGATTCGATGTTCTTTATCTCGAGGTCCTTCGCAGCGTCGCTGAACCCGTAATGGTTGGCGAGTCCCGGCCACCCGTCCGAACGACTCTGGAACTCTGCGTTCAGCGCGACGGTCGGGTTCTTGCGTCCCTCCTTGAGATACGTCGCAAACCCGGATAACGTCTCGACGCCCGTCTTCTCGACCCAGTCGGGATGCGCCATAATGACGTACGTGTTGTTGAGGGGTGCTCGATCGAGGAACGTGAGGTCGTGCGCTTGCTCGAACTCCGTTTTGACTTTCTGATAGAGCTTCTGCGAATCCGTGATAACCGTCTCGTGCTGTGGCGGGAGCGTTAGCCAAGCCGTGCCCGTGTACTCCCAGTAGAGGTGTATTTCCCCCGATTGGAGCGCCTTGAAATTCGTCGTCGTTCCGCCCAACGCGATCTGATCGCTGACGTTGACGTCGGTGTTCGCCGACAGCGCTTCGTATGCAATGTAGCCGAGAATCTCCTGTTCAGTGAATCGTTTCGATCCGACTTTGACCGAATCACTGCGCAACTGAGTGGAGAGGGTGAGACAGCCGGTCGTCCCACCGATGCCTCCCGCTGCGGCGAGCCCCCCTCCTCTCTTGAGGAACGCTCGCCGTGTGTCTGGACTTGGCATACCCAGTCTTTCTGGAATGAGGACCCTAATGATTGACCCAAAATAGTACATCATTTATAAGCCACATTATGAAAGTCACCACATTTCTCGACGAGCCAGTCTGCAGACGGTGCTCTTGACATCCTCCGCACGACTGAAGTCGTGGGATTCCTCGCGCTCGGGGTCTGTCATGCAGACCACCCCGACGGAGGCACCTTCCCGACCGTGGTGGTCGGTCACGGTTTGTAGGCGGTGCGTCGGGGCGGTGAGCGCATGGTGACGCCAGTCCGCGCGGATGCGGACTGCCCCGCTAACACCCTATTGGCGGTGTCATCGACCCGACTCGGTTGGGCAGGGTTGCTTGTTGGTGATGGGGGCCCCAATCCAACCCCAGTTTTTCCCTGTAGAGTTATCTACCGGCACGATCCCAGACGGCCGAAATCTTGCGGTAGAGGGGCCGTGCCTATCGTGTAGACCCACGACTACAGTCGTGCGCTTCCGCTTGATCCATGTCAGTATCGTCTCGTGTCTCACCGCAGGCAGTACTGTTCACTGCGAGGAGTACCGTCGAGGCCGTCACACGTGGCTCAGTACCACCCCTCGGCGTCTTCGTCAGCCCTGCGCGTCCCTCGAACTGGATTCAGTTCTCGCGCCATCACCAGCGCGTCCGAGTCGATTTCTACGGACGCGACGGGGCAACCAGCGGTGGTCTTGGCGACGATGTCCCCGCGAGGACCCGCAATGAGGCTCTCACCTGCGTGTTGGCGCCCCGACTGCGAGCCGCTGTGGTTCACACCGATAACGTAACAGGTCTGATCGAGCGCGCGGGCGCGACAGAGTAATCGCCAGTCGCGCTCGAAAGCGCGTCGCCACGCGGCACTCACGGCGATCAAGTCACAGTCTTCTACCGCGTACGCCTGCGCGAGTTCGGGGAAGTTCAGATCGTAACAGAGCAATAGTCCGAGTCGGCCGACCGATGTCTCGACGGTGACCGGTTCGGTTCCGGCGACGAACGATTCTGCTTCCGCTCCCCAGAGTCGGCGCTTTCGATAGGTCGCCTCAACACCGGACGACGAAATGTAGCACAGTGAGTTATAGATGGTCGGCTCATTTTTCTCTGGGAGGCCGACGACCAAATCAATCTCCGTCTCATCGGCAATCGCAACAATTTGGTCCGTGAGAGGCCCAGGAACCTGCGTCTTCGTCGCCGACACGACATCTAGATCGTAGCCTGTCACGCACAGCTCCGGAAAGACGGCGACGGCGGTTGCAGTCGGCAGTGCGCGCAATCTCTCTCGAATCTGTTTAAGATTCGCCTCCGGATCGCCCACCGTCGGTTCGAATTGACAGGCTGCGACGCGGTGACCACTCATAGTCGCCTCGCTCGGGTTCGCGCAGATTGCATAGTGGGCATTCCAAGTGGCACGACGGTAGCTTTTGACACCAACATTTCTCTTCCTTTTTCACCGGTGATTGAGAATATCATCGGCTCAGCTCTTTACGGACTCGGATCGATCCAGATAGAAAGGGGCGACCGAAATCGGCTACCACATATATACGCGCTACAAGTTCGCCCTGAAGTATAACCGAACGACTCGTTTCTATTCTTCACAGCCGATGTCGAGACGACAAGCCCAGCCCCCACCCGCGTCGGACGAGACGAAGCCGACCCTAATCGACTGCGACATCCACCAGAAGTGGAAGGACCCAGAGGAAGTCGCCCAGTACCTTCCCGAGCGGTACAAAGACCGCGGCGTGCAAGCACCCGAGATCCTCTACGACAACGTCGCGGAATTCTCGCGACGCGACGCCATCCCGGACGACGGGAGTCCCGCCGGCTCTGATGTTGAGAAGATGCGAGACCATCATCTCGACGAGTTCGGAGTCGATTATGCGATTCTAACGGGCAACTCGTATCTCAACCTCACAGCGCTGCCGAACCGCGATTACGCGGCCGAACTCGCGGTCGCGAACAACAAGTGGGTTATCGATACCTGGCTGTCGGAGGGCGGGCCGTTCGTCGGCTCGCTGCTAGCGGCCCCGCAGAAGCCCGATCGGATGGCCGAGATGATTCGTGAGCTGGGCGCTCACCCGCGTGTTGTCCAGGTCGTCATGCCGATGGCGGCGCAGCTCCCCTACGGACACGAGTACTACTGGCCGATGTATGAGGCAGCCGAAGAGATGGGGCTGCCGATCGCGATGCATCCCTACACGGAGGGCCACGGTGTGACGCGTCCGCCCACGGGGGCCGGGCATCCGAGCACGTACTTCGAGTGGCACACGCTCTTGGGCACCTACGCAATGGGCCAACTCGTCAGCCTCATCGCCGAGGGCGTGGTCGCGAAGTTTCCCGACCTCACGTTCGTTGTCATCGAGGGCGGCCTCAGTTGGGTCCCCCACTTCCTCTGGCGGATGGACAAAGACTGGAAGGCGCTTCGCGCGCAGGTTCCCTATCTCCAGAAGTTACCGAGCGAGTACGTCAAAGACCAGGTCCGGTTCACCACACAACCGATCGAGGAGCCGGACGATCCAAACCAGCTTCTGCAGATCCTAGAGATGATGGACGCCGCAGAGACGGTGATGTTCGCGAGCGACTACCCCCACTGGGATACGGACTCGCCGCTGTACGCGCTCCCACCGATGCCCGAGGAGATGGAGCAGGGCGTCATGGCGCGCAACGCGCAGGAACTGTACGGCCTCCCGAACGATCCGAGTCAACTTCCAACTACGTGAGCGTGATAGAGATTCAAGTGCATACCTCCGTCTTCAGGCGGAGATCGAGCGACACTCAGTTTGGTTGCCACAGAACGGTTAAGCCTGTGGCCCTCATTGGCACGGACGCTACGGATTCGGTGAGATGCCGTCTCCGAACCACACGGGGCGGCGAACCAGCGGTGGTTCGCACGGCGATGACATGGAATCCGATGGGGCCTCAGTGGCCGGGCCACAGCCCTCCGAGGGAGACAACCGAGAGTTCCCCCGGCGTGTCGCCAGTTCCCTCCGAGTGCGGGTTGGAACCGAAGGGCGTCGACCGCCCGAATCCGATGGTCGGATTCCCGCGTCTTCAGGCGCGGCAGGAGGTCAATCGATGACCAACCGAAGCGAAAACAGATTCGAAATCTGCCCGGCGGAAGACCTCTCACCGGGTGAGCGCACCATCGTCGAACTAAACGGCTATTCGATCGGCGTGTTCAACGTCGACGGTGAGTACTACGCCCTGAAAAACGACTGCCCTCACCAGCGCGCGCCGCTCTGTCAGGGAAAGGTGACCGGAACGACAACCGCGACGGTACCAGATGAAGTCAACTGGGAGGACGACGGCCATATTCTCCGCTGCCCGTGGCACGGCTGGGAGTTTGACATCGAAACTGGACGCTCCGTCTTCAACCCGCACAAAGTACGCGCCCGGTCATTCGATACCACCGTCGAAGCGTTGAGTGAGCAGGCAGATGCGCACGAGACCGCGGATGGGCCGAGCGAAAATGACGTCACCGCCGGAACCGCGACAGGTAGCGGAGTCGCGAACGCGAAGGTGCCCGCCGGATCCGGGTGTGATTGCGGCGTCGGGCTCGCTAGTGAGGAGCCGCCGGTCGACACGTACGACGTCACGGTCGAGGACGAATTTGTCGTAGTTTATCTCTAATAGACACCGACCGCGCGGTCGAATTCGCTCGCTCGGCCACCATCCGAGACGCACCGGCAGACGTCGAACGGCACGTGAAGATCCGCGTGCTCGACACGCTCGCCGCGATCACCGCGGGCTTCAGACAGGAGGGGGTGGACATCGTTCGCGACTACGCGATCGAGCGACACGCCGAGTCGGATGCTTCGCGCGGGGCGACGTTGTTAGACGGAACTGGGACCGCGCTGACCGTGGCGGGGGCGACCCTTGCAAACGCGACAGCTGCGAACGCTCTGGACGTCGACGACGGCCACCGTGAGGTGAAAGGACACCCTGCAGCCGTCGTCATCCCGGCGGCGATGGCTACCGCCGAGGTGGCGGACGCCACGATACGGGACTTCCTCGACGCCGTCTACATCGGCTACGAACTCGCCGTTCGAGCCGGACTCGCAATTCACGAGCTCGACGGTGTCTACACGGGGACAGGATCGTGGGGTGCACTCGGAGCCGCGGCGGCCGCGGCTCGCCTGAACGGCCTCTCTGAAGAACAGACAGCCCACGCGCTCGGTGTTGCGGAATATCACGCTCCTCGGACGCCGATCATGCGCGGCGTCGAACGTCCCGGCATGACGAAAGACGGAATCGGGTGGGGAAGCTACGCCGGTGTCGTTGCTGCAGATCTCGCCGCGTCGGGCTTCACCGGTTCCGGAACGAACTTCGACGACATCAACGATCGCCACTCTCTCGACGGTCCGTTTCACGTCACTCGGGGGTACCTCAAACCACACCCGTGCTGTCGGTGGGCACAGCCCGGTGTTGAAGCCGTCTTAGGCCTCGTGTCGCAGAACGAACTCGATCCAGGCTCGGTCGAACGGATTCGAGTCGCGACGTTCGAGGAAGTAACTTATCTACAGACGTGCGCCCCGACGAGTCCAGAAGATGCACAGTACTCGTACCCTTATCCCGTTACCGCAGCGCTCGTTCGCGGCCAATTCACCCAGGCAGAGCACGCTGCAGAGGGTCAATCGGACCCCGAAGTACTCGATACAGCTGAACGTGTCGAGCTACTCGTCGACGAAGCGCTCGACGCAGCATTCCCCCACGAGTGTCTCGCCCGCGTCGAGATCGAAACCACAGAGGCCACGTACGAATCGGGGGTTACCAAGGCGCGCGGGGCACGCGACGATCCACTCTCGGACGCCGCGCGACTGGAGAAAGCTCGGCGGCTCGTCTCGCCGACACTACCGATGACGGTGATTGACCGCCTTGAGATGCGGCTGGACGACGGACGGCGATCGGTCGCGTCACTGACTAACTCCTGGCGATCCTGACGCGAGTCGCTCGCGGCCAAGTGATACCCATCCGCGTCCGACGACCAGTGCGACGTGGTGTATCAACACAGAGTTTTTATACGGCTGGTTGGCATCCCCCCGAACGATGCTCACAACGAAGGTGTGCGTCCAGTACGACGGCGACTGGACGTCCGAACTCGCCGATCACGACGTCTTTGGCGAGTTCGTCGCATCCACGTTCCGAAACAACCGCTACATTGGAATGTTGGCGGTGGAGACCGGAGACTGTGAGACCGTCCTTGACGTCGTTCGAGAACACAAGACGGTCGAGACGGTCGACCTCGTCGAACGGTACGAGACGCACGAGGGCCGTTGTGCGGCGACCTTTCTCCTCCGCGGCCGACTCACCGAGGTGACGCCGATGCAGGCGATCATGTACGAGGGGTACCTTCCGATCGGGCCGACGGAGCTGGTTGACGGACGCGAGTGTTTCGATCTCCTGCTGAATGATCGGAGTGAACTTTCGAGAGCCATCGACCTCCTCGACGAGTTCGGCGACGTCACCGTCGAGCGGATCACGGAGGATTTCCGTCGCGAGGTGATGCCGAGTCGGGCCGAGTGGCAGGAACTCCTCTCTTCGATTCCGCCTCGCCAACGCGAGTTCCTGAACGTGGCGGCCGAACGTGGGTACTTCGAGATTCCGCGGCAGGTCACGCTCGAAGACCTCGCCGACGAGATGGATATCACGAAAACGACCGCCTCGAATCACCTGCGAAAGGCCGAACGGAAACTTATCCAGGTTCTGCTTCCGTACATTAATCTCGCCGCGAATGGCGATTGAAAGTAAATCGAAGACGGCGATTCAGCGTCCTTGACGTCAGCGCACACTGATAGGGTGCGCCTCCACTCAAAGACATCTGCCCCAAGTGAAGTACCTCGGGGTTAAGCCCCGAGGCTTCACCGGTTAGGGTATGCACCGCACCCGCAGGCAAATGTAATTCCCCTCGACCTTCCCCGGATGAGATCGGCTGGAATCAACACCCGAACGCTCGGTGCGTCCGTGAGGGTCGGTCGCTCCACCACGACCCGATAGTGTCCGTCTCACCACGTCTCTGACGCGGGGTTTGAGAGACACCACATTTCCATAGTTTGCTCAGTCAGCATTGGATTAAGGTCTTTACCCCGTCTTTGAGGTTCTCTGACTGTATCAACTGCGTCGAACCAAGTGGTTATATAAACTCTGTGTCGGCTTCACCCTCAGGATCAAGCCCCGAGGCACTCGCCTTGCTTATCAGTAGAGTCGCTTCAAGATTATCTAGACAGTGGCCGATCACGCTGTTTGGTGTTCAACAAATTCAACATTCACGGTGACGCCATGATCTGTTTTTGCTGTAATCTGTCGTTTCAGTTGAGTGGCGACGGTTGGATACTCCTTATTTGATGGTCGTTCTACGACCACAGTCACGTCTTGAGATTGGTCGAACATTGGTCCTTCATTAAATTCCGTCTGGATTTCTATCAATTCGAGATCACGGTATTGTTCCTGACTGAGAACATTCTCAACAGCAGTATTAACGGACTGCTCGAAGGAAACGTGAGTCCCGACCGCACTTCCTGCGGTAAGCAGTAAGACTCCGAGAAAAATTGCAACACCCAGCGAGGGGCCAAGACGATCGACGGAGAGGTTTGCCCGTACGTTGGATTTCACCCATTTTTCAGGTCTATAGCCTAATGCCCAAAATACCACAACCCCCGCGACATGAATTGAAACTGCATTAACAACAAGAAGAATAAACGCTCCGAGTGCGATTGCCGGAATGTTCCATGCAATACCAATTCCGACAGCGGCAGCCGCCGGAATAAGCGCTGCAGCAATCATCACACCGACGAGAGCTACTGAAATACCAGTGGCAAGGCCAACTGCGCCTGCAGCACCAGCACAGACCCCAATAATAACCGAAAGGAGACCAGGAGAGATACGCTGTGCAATTTGGTTGATCGCTGCAGGGTGCAATGACGAAGGGAAAAATTGTCCATATTTTAGGAACAAACTGAAAGCCAGTCCGCCAATAATGGCGATGCCCAGCCCATAGGCTTGCGTCTGTATCCCATTTTGAATCATTTGTCGATTACTCAGTACTGTTCCAACACTTGCTGTGAGAGCTGACCCGACTAATGGTGCAATGACCATTGAGCCAACGACCAATGCCGGAGAGTCAAGAAGAAGACCAGCGGTCGCGACTACTGCGCTTAAAAATGTCATGAGATAGTATGTAAAGGCGTTCGGGAGGAGTTCAAGCGCCTTTGACCGGAGTTCTTCACTGGCGATACTGTCGTCTTGCTCCTCTCCGACAATGAATCGATCTTCGACATCCTCTATATTCTGCGAAAGCGCAGACGTCGCGTCAGCGACCACGGTGTATCTGTGTTCGCCGTATCCGTTTTCGTTGAATTTCTCTAAAACTACTTCAAGCGCTTGCTCTGGAACTGGGAATTCGACAACGATTCCATTTTCGCTATCGCTGATGTCTTCTGAGGCGATATAATCGATATCCTCCTCGTCTAAGATTTGAAATACGTGCTCTTTCTCATCCGCCTGAATGAGTGTCCGGACAATTCTCATCTCTATCTGAAAAGACCCTTCAGTTGTATAGATCGTTTGGCCAGTAGTCATTCAAACGCCAGTTGAGACCGCGATACCACGGCGCCCCAGCCCCATCTACGATCCTTGCGTTGTGGATGACGGTATCAACTGTCATACTACGCGATCAACGCGAGGTGAAAAATACGTACTCGTTTTTACAGATCGGCTGACTTCGTAATAGCTGCCGTCGCCGATGCCTGGGGACCCGAACCCATCCTCAAGCCGACACTCGGTGGGTCACTTCCAACGGCCGTCTTTGAGTGTGGCCTGAACCTTCCAGTGATAACGATCCCGTACGCGAACGAAGACGGGAACAACCACTCACCCGATGAGAACCTTGTGCTCAATTGCTTCCATAATGGTATTTGGATAACGACATAATTGCTTGCAGAGTTTGCCGACGCCGTGGGCGTTGAAAAAGCGATCGATTGGAATGGTGCTGAGAATGTCCTCGAGATTAAAAACAAACGATCCATCGACCTCACCCCACAGCGGTTTTCCTGAGTTACACCTCGATTTTCCCTGAGTTACTCTTCGACTCCTCGCAGGTCGATCGTTATCCACTCGAGGTTCCGATCCTCGAACGCATCCTTCACCTTCTGGGAGTCGACGTCGTCGCTGAACTCGTGTTCGTTCCACTGTCCGCCGCCGACGCCCTTGTTGTGGTCGATGGTGTTCACGAAGCCGAACATCACCAGCTTCGAGAGGTGGTTGAACATCCCGCGTTGCGTGAGCGGATCCTTTCCGGTCGCGGCGTTGTACGCGCGGACCACGCGGGCGTACGCGGCGTGGATCGTCCGCGTTCGAGCGGGCGTGAGGCCGGCGTTGTCGAGATGGGCGAGCGCCTTCAGAATGTAGAGCTTCTCGTCGTCCTGGTCGACGATCGACTCGACGATGTTGCCGTACTCCAGGTCCTTGTCGGCCTGTCGGATGTGGCCCTCGTCGATCTGCTCCGAGCCGTGCTCCTCGGCGATCTCCGCCGCCCGGCGGAGGAGTCGAATCGCTCTGCGAGCGCTTCCGGACGCCTCCTGGTACGCGAGCGCCGAGCACAGAGAGATCGTCTCCTGGGTATAGGCGTCGTCATAGAGAGCTAGCTCCGCGCGGGCGCGGAGGATTTCTGAGAGTTCTTCGGCGTTGTAGGCGGGGAACTTGATCTCGGTCTCGCAGAGGCTGTCTTTCACCTTTGGAGAGAGGTTCTTTCGGAAGGTGTAGTCGTTACTGATGCCGATGACGCCGACGCGGACGTTTTCGACGTAGCCGATATCACGGGATCGCGGGAGTTCGTAGAGGAGCGTGTCGTCGTTCCCGATTTTGTCGACCTCGTCTAAGACCACGAGGACGGTTCCGTCGAGGGTGTCGAGTTCCTCGTACATGATGTCGTAGACGTCCTGCGGGGCGTAGCCAGTCCCGGTGATCCGATTCCCCGTGTCCCGGAGTCGGTTCACGATTCCGACCGCGACCTGGTACGACGACGTCTTGTGGTCCCCCGTGGTGAAATTCTCGCAGTTGATCCAGACGACATTGAGCGTGATTTGCTCGTCTTCGGGGAGCGTTTCGTTCTTCCGCTCGATGTCGCGTTCGAGGTTCTCCCGGAGGTACTTCGTCGCGGCGGTCTTTCCGACGCCCGTATCTCCGTAGAGAAACGCGTTCTGCGGCGGGCGACCCTTGTAGATCGGTTTGAAAACACCGGTGTACTGCTTGAGCGCCTCGTCCCGGCAGAGAATCTCTTCGGGCGTGTAATCCTCTTCAAGAACGTCGGCGTTCTTGATCAACTCGACGTCGTCCGCGAAGATCGAGTCAACATCGTCCATGATAGAATTGAATGCCGTGTCCAACGGCATTAATCTTTTCCCGAGTTTCCTGAGTTTCCTGAGTCCCCGTGAACTCGCCCCTCTCACACAGCGGTTTTCCTGAGTTCCAGCCGTCAGTCTCACCAGCCAAGCCACTTCTCGAAGGTTGTGGTATATAAATAACGGTTGTATTTACGACATTTTACTCAGGAAAATCGCTGTCAGACACCTCTACGTCTCTTGTTTTTGCTTCTTCCATGAACCAGCTATATTCACCACTACCAATACATTTATAGGCTAGTATAATATAGGCGCTACTTCCACACGAAATGGATGGTGTTGAATTCAGTGAGTAACTCGGGAAAACTGCTGTCTGGGGGGTGGTGCGGATCATCCCACCCCAACCTTCGCGTGGATAACTCAGGAAAACCGCTGTGTGAGAGGGGAGAAAACGAGACCTCGGCCAGTCGGAGGCTGCTTCTACGGATGAAGATTAACCAACGAACGAACGGAATTCCGCCTCACGTTGGTTAACCTCTCCAGCCCATCTGACGTATGTCGGACACCACTATTTCCGCTAATACACTTACACGATGGATGTTGGCGATTGTACCCACCCACTCTCCCCCCACTATTTCCAGTAAAACGAGCAACGGAAGTCCATAGAGCTGTTGCGTTTTTTGTTTCGATAGAATTGACTCTGATAACGGCTACGCTTTAGCTACTCTACGGAATAGCTCGAACGCCGTTGTAATAAACTTTTCCCATATTTAGAGTTGTCTTTCGCTATGTGATTCTCTTTCGTGGTGCTTTACTGGAAATAGTGGGGAGGGGGTGTTGCGTCATTCTTGTCTACCGTTTCCCTCCGATGTCTGCTGATTCTGTTTTCTGTCGAGTATACTGGAAACGATGGGGTCTGTTCACTATATAAAGAGACACTTACTGGTAATACTGGAACCTGGTGGTTTTCCTTCTCGTGACCCCTCCTGTTGCAGCCACCAAGATTTACTGGAAATGGTGGGGTGGGTTCGACCACTCGTGAATCGAGGCGTTTACTGGAAATAGTGGGGTGGGGTCACAGTAGTTCAAGCAGGAAGCCCACGGCTTGAGCCGTGGGAGAAATACGACAATGGGCAAGCGGACCGCCGTCGATGGCACTCCGCCAACCGCACCGGAAGCGTTACTACCGTGCGCGTTGAACTTTCTATCGGCTGATTGGGATGCTCCAAACGAGAAGCCCGTCCGACAAAGGCACACTCTCCGGGCAGCCCGACGTGAGAGTGAAAACCGCTTCGTGGGACGGTCGTCGGCCCTGTTCGTGAGGCATCCGAGGTCCAGCATGGATACGCTGTATTGTACCACGGGGCCACAGAGCCTCAAGCGGTTGGGCTCCCTCCATCCGTTTTTCGGAGACCTGGTGGCCACGTCCGGCCGAGAGACGCGTTCCTCGTGGGTTGGGTCGCTCGTCAGGAGGCCCGGAAGACCGAGACGATGAACGCGAGCGGTAGCTCCATGCTCCCCCGTCCTTGGACGGCAGAGTCGGAGTCTCGCAGTCAATTACATTGCTCCCATGGGTGGTCCACCGGCGGAGCGAGCCCACGACTTTAGTCGTGGGTACCTGACACTGGAAACGACGGGGTCAATATCGAATAGTGGAACCAATGCCCTGTGGTAGTTATACTGGAAATAGCGGAAACAACGGTCGAAACAATTATCAGGCTAGCCTGAATCAGTCGAGCACAATATGACTCCTCGATTCCAGCCTGACGACACGCTCTACAAGCGTCGGAATACGCTCAAAGTCGAATACGTCCCGGACGATATTGTTGGGCGGGATAACGAGATTGAGGAGTACGAAGCAGCCCTGCAGCCGATCATCAACGGTGAGTACCCCGACAATATCTTCATCTACGGCAAGACCGGCGTCGGGAAAACCGCTGTGACGAACTTCTTGCTGAACGAACTGCAGGAATCAGCGAAACATTTTGAAGTCGACCTCTCTGTCATCTCGGTCAATTGTGATGGCCTTAGTACGAGTTACCAGGCCGCGATTAGTCTGGTGAACAACCTCCGAGAACCCGAACATCATATCGCCGAAACCGGTCACCCACAATCCAAAGTCTATCGCCTTCTTTGGAATGAACTCAATAAGCTCTCTGGGACCGTGATCCTTGTTCTCGACGAGATCGACCATATCACGGACGATACGTTCCTCTACCAGATTACTCGTGCAGACAACAACGGATACATCGACAACATCCAGCTCGGCCTCATCGGAATCAGTAACGACTCGACGTTCAGAGAGCAACTCGATGCGAAGGTTCAGTCATCACTGTGTGAAACCGAGATTTCGTTCCCACCGTACGGCACGGAAGAGCTTCAAAAGGTCCTCGAACAACGGGCAGATATCGCATTCCACCAGAGCGCACTCGAAGAAGGAGTGATTCCGTTGTGTGCTGCCCTCGGTCGCCAGGATGGTGGAGACGCCCGACGAGCAATCACGCTTCTTCGGAAGGCTGGCGATCTCGCACGCACCGAAAACGCGGATTCAGTTACGACCGACCACGTTGAACGTGCCCAGGAGAAACTTGAAGCACAGCAGAGCATGGACATCATGCGCGACCTCACCGAACACGAGCAACTCACACTCTATGCGCTGACTACACTGGCTGCGGAGGATGCTACACCAGCCCGGTCGCGGATCGTTTACCAGCGCTACAAAGAACTCACAGAATTCTTGGGTCGGGATCCCCGTACTGCCCGCCGGATGCGCAGCTTCCTGTCCGACTTCGAGATTCTCAATCTAACGCTCTCGCACATGGAACACCGTGGTCAGGACGGTGGAACGTACCGTGAGCATGAACTCAACCGCGACATCGCGACTGTCGTCGATGCGCTACAAACGATTATCAGCGAATTCGGTGCTCATCGGAGTATCATCGATTACCTTCCTGACTCCGGTGAAGAGTTTACTACAATGTAGCGCAGGAGTACCTCTTATCCCTCGTTCCAGTTGTCGAGTTCTTCGTGTGTAATTTCGAGCAATCCTTGAAGCCAGTCGTTGAATTCATCCTTGAGCTCCGTGTGGAGGGATTCATCGTATATCCACAGAGTACGACCAAGATCCAATGCGGTCAGCCAGTCTCGGACCTGATTGTTAGCTAAATTGAGGCGCTGCCCCCTTCCTCAATGAGCGCCGAAGGCGCGAGCGGGGAGGGGATACAGCGTGTACAAGAGCGAAGCTCTTGTGCGCGAACGAGACGCTACGCGTCTCGTCAACGTCACCAGAAGCCGTAGGCTTCTGGTTGGCAGCCAGAACGCTTCCGCGTTCTGGCGACGCCCGCACAGTTCTCAAACGTGTTCGGTAGCAGGCCCACAGGCCCACGTTCTGCAACACGTATACGCATTAGTACGTATAGCGCGCACGTAGTGAGACTTTCTCGCGGTATCACGAAAGTAGAAGTGGTTCACTCCGATTCAATGCCTGTGGAGACTGCGCTCCCTACGGGAACCACTTCGGTTCCTGCAAAGCGCGTTATGGAAGCGGGAAGCCCCCCCTCACGGAGCGAACGGCGCAAGCCGTGAGCGAGTAGGACAGGGTAGTTCACCGCTTTGGTGCTGGAACCTGCTGCCCAAAGTTGGAGTAGGTCCAATTCTTCGACCATCGCGAGACGGGCAAAATCTGCGAATGCAGCGCTCACCTCCCAGGATAATTGGTATACGAAACTGACTCTCGATGGGGTTCACGTTCTCCGCTCAAGAGGAGCAGCCTGGCCCCCGTCAACGACTCGATAGTATAGTGAATGACGGTTTATTTTAGCCTTCAAGGGATAGGGGAGTGTCGATAGTAAACTACCCCGCCCTACTCGCTCCCTCCCGCCTTACGGCGATCGGTCACTCCTTGAGGGTGGGGCTTTACCGCACCGACAGTGTACCCTGCACCCCCATGCATGGACGCGGCCCGGCTTCCTGCATCCGGGTGGACGACAGGTCGGCGTGGTTGCTGCGACCTGCCTACCGGACCCACCCGGAAGTTGTCCCGCTGATTTCATTCCCGGTGTTCTCACGCTCTACCCCAAGATGGGGACGGAGAGGCCAGTGGCATCACGTTCGCGGTCACAGTTCCCGAGTAGAGGACGCGATACTCTCGCGCCACAGGCGTCGGTTTACTGGCGACGCCTACCCACCCAGACTTCTGCCGGGAGAGCAGTAACTCAGGAGAGGCGGCACACCGGCTTAACCCTTTGCGAAACGCGCTCCTCCCCTCCCTCCTCGCGCCATCGGCGCTCGGTGAGGAAGGGGGCTCTGCGCTACCGTTTAGCTCATACCATTCTCGATTCAGTGATTCAGTGAATCACTGATCGACGTCTTGCTTTGCGAGTTCGCGAATTTTTTCTTTCGTTTTCTCTGGGTACTCGCCGAACGCCACTTCAAAGATGCCACGATAGAAGTGTTTGTTCTTCTGCAGCGTGACGTCCTCGCGTTTCAGTCGCTTTTTCAGGCGAGTAAATGTGATCTCGATGTCCTCGCTCTGCTCCGGCTCCACGTATATCGTGGCTGAATCCCAATCCTTGCGGATGTTCAGCGGTTCGTCGTCTGATACTCCTGCTCTGCTCGCGGAAGATTCGGTGGTGCTCGTGGATGCGATTCGCTGTTGATTCGACTGATGTTCAGTAGCCGCTGCAGCATCGCGGCCTTCCGCTTCTGATTCCGCCGACGTCTCCGTGGCCTCCTCTTCGGTGCTGGCGTTCTTGTCTTCCCCTTCGTCTGAGGGATCCTCGAATCGCTCATCCATTCCCCGAGGCATACTTTTACGCCTCCACCTGTGTCTTGTCGAACGCCCGTTCCATCGTCTCTGCAACTTCCAAGAAGAGGTCACGCTCTACTTGCTGGTCGTTCGGGTCCTCCCATTCGAAAATGTCCCGTCCGTTATCCCACGCACGCTGAATCGCTACTCGCATCGGGAGTTTGAAAATCCGAGCCATCGCCGCGAAGGACTCGTCGAATGCGTTGAGGAACTTTTGTGACTGACCGTCATCCCGGTACATGTTCGCCAGTAGTCCGACAATTGCAATCTCGATCTGCTGGTTGTCCTCGATCGACTCCAGTTGGTCCCACAAGTCGTCCAGCGCATCCCGTGACGTTGCTTGAGTCTGCGCAGCCAGGAAGACGTTCTGAGCCGCGATGAACGCCGCGTCCGTCAGAACTGAGAGGTCCGGAGGACAGTCGATTAAGATGAAATCGTAGTCGTATCCGTCTTCAACCAGCTCCTCGAGGGCGAGTTTCAGCGAGAGACGGGCGTTTGCATCGTCCATCCAATCTCGCGCAAGGCTCATATCCTTGTGACTGGGAACCAGATCGAAGTGCAGGTGGTCGTACTCGTCGGCCTCAATCACGATCTCTGAGAGTCTGGTATCGTGCGTGCGCGGATTATCGACGAGAACGTCGAGGAGGTTCGCGTCATCGGTGACAAGTGTGTTGGGAAGGCCGTTTTTCGGACTTGACGGGTCGTTGTCGTCGCCCGGACCTAGTCCGAGCCCCTTCGTCATGTCGGCTTGGGGATCCATATCGATCGCAAGAACATCGTGGTCGCGAGTGGCCAGCGCCGCTGCGCTGTTAATCGTCGCCGTTGTCTTCCCGGTCCCGCCTTTCTGGTTCCCGAAGGCGATCGTGGGGATGCCAGTCGATGGTGTGACGCCCCAGCCACGAGGTGACTCGGTCATAATTCGATCATTGAATCAATGATTCATAAATCTACGTCAGACGTTCGGTTGTGTTGTCTTAATCTGGAAACTTAGAATTGGGGGGATAGGGCACCCGAAGAGCAAAGATTCGATTTCAAAAAACCCTCATTGGCTCATGGATTCACTGATTAACTGCTTCATTATCTCATTGAATCACTGATACAGTGATTCCAGTACTACAATTTTCCTTGGTTCACTAATTCAAAGATTCGATGATTCTATGATTCAAGAATTCCGAGAATCTTGTATTCAAATCGCTTTCGGAGATCAAGAATCTAATAGCCACAGAGTCAAGGCTTCTTGATTTCCATTACTCTTGGATTCCATGATTCTCTGATTCACATATCTTTAATGGACAGATTCTGAATCGCATATGCCGCCCGATTCTGTGTGTTCTCTCCGAAGGCTACGTCCAGTTAGTCTCGCATGAACTCGCTACGGACTCGACGAGAACATGAATCAGACGGTAATTTTACATCAGCACCCGAGGACGCTACTACCCTGCTCTGCGGCTATCTCGTCGACGCCTTCGATGACTGCTCTATAGGTATCTTACTAAAAGCGACGATAGAGCTGCGGACTCGGCCGCTTACCCTCAAATCGCTCGTGGAGATACTGCAGCTGTTGAGTGGGGACGCGAGCGAGCGCGTCGGAGTAGTATCCCGCTTTGTTGCCTGAGTCGGGAAAGTTGTCGATGACCGTTTTGAGGGTATGACCCGGGAGTAGCAGTGGAATCAGTGGGTTCCATGGAGTTGGGTTGTGGTACAGTGTGGAGGTAGATGAATTCACTGTGCGTTACCATAGTAACGCACAGTAGATACTTGAATCGCTGAATTGAACGATATCGCTGCTTACAGACAATCTATCCCCTTTCGACTCATGTATAAACTACATAATGATATATTAAATCCATGAATTTGGAAGTTGAGACTACAGCGGGTTTAGCAGGGCTGTGATGCGTGAATTTGACCGATTCGGTCAGCGGAAACTACCTCAGATCGCTCTCCAAACGACCATTCTTGTTACACCACCAATCATATGGGCGAATGTTCGAGACTTCCAGCAGCGTAGCCACTCAGACGGCCCGCTAACCCGAACAGAGTACCCTCACTACCCGATTCTTGTCTCCTTCTTCAGCAGCGTCAGCGTGTTGTCCGCTGTAATCACCGGTGAGTGCTCATACTTACCGATTAACTCAACCTGCACGAGCAAATCGACAGCTCGCCAGATCGAGTACAGCAGACACGCGAACGCGAAGTAGAAGAACCGCAGCCCGAAATTCTTCGACGTGGTCGCGGCCATGAACCGCTTTATCGACCTGTACCCGCTCTCGATTTCCCACCGGTAGCCGTACTCCTGAGATGTCCGCTCCCCCGATTCGTCATGAACACCGAATACTGCCGGTGATCGTCGTGCGCGAAGTCCTCTTTCCGACGGTAGATCAGCGTCGTCTCGTGCCATTCGTTCTTGCCGAGATGGAGCCTGCGGTCGGTCTCGTACCGGTCTTGATCACGCCGGAGCAACCGCTTGGCCTGGGCTTTCTCACTCGTCCGCATCCTCTTCGGCACGACGTACGAGAGCCCGCGCTGGCTGACCATCTCCAGCATATGCTGGCTGTCGAACTCCCGGTCCATCAGCACGTTATCGACGTGAACGAGGTCTTCGACGGAGTCAAGCAGATCCTCGACGATTCCCTTTCGTGACTCATCCCGTCGGACTGGCCGCGCATCGAGGACGAGCGGGACCGCATTGCCGACCAACTGCACCGTCGCCCACTGGTAAGCGTATTCGTCACTCGCTTCTTTCGTGCCGATGATCTCGGCCTCGTGACCAGAACGGTCGCCAGTGAATGGATCAGCCTCGATGATGTCGATTGCAACGATTCCCGCTCGATGAAACACCGTCGTTTCAGCCACCCGGTCTAGAAGTCGGTCACGGGACCGGCGATACATCTCGCGAATCCGTTCGACGGAAAGATCCCGAATCTGCTCGCGATGAGCGTGTCCCAGCGGTGTTCGGTCTCGCTGTGAGTCGTAGGCGAAGCTTCGAGCACCCTCATTCGCTGCCAAACGCTCACGTAACCCAAGATAGGTCTGCAGATCCGTGAATGCGTGCTCGTGAATTTCACAGCCTTCACCTCGATCCAACGAAAAGCCGCGATAAACGATTTGGCTGACGTGGTTCGTGAGCTGCCTGGCGCACTCAAGAACGGACTGCTCGTCAAGTCGCGATTCATCACTCCGCTGGTGACGACACGTATCTGGTAGCTCTCGTGGGACAGATACACCCGTTCGAGCGGCCTTGATCAGGATTGTCCTCGCAGCCGTCTTGATCGTGCCTCTAAGATCTGTAGTGAACCGTCGATGCCAACTCCGCCATAGCGTTGACTGGTCGGGCACCGACTTGGTATAGAGTCGACAACACAGTGACGGGCGCTGGTAGAGGAACTCAACAAGGGCTGTCTCGTGATTCCACCCATGGAGTACTTTGAGCAAAAACAGCCGCACCAGCAAGGTCATGTCGTATCGTGTCGATCCAGTGAACCGATCATGGGGGCGGAAATCGACGTACGCCAGCGGAATGTCAGACACAAAGTGTTCAACTGACTCGTGAGCATCGTGCTCGAACCAGACCTTGGCGACGGTTCGAACGTCTTCTTCGTGACCGCCGAGTGAACTCTGGTCGTACAGTGGTGTGAACCGTAGGCTGGCCATTCGAAGTAGGATGCTACCGCAATTGTTCGGAAAACCTCGCGTCGAGATATTCGTGTAGAGGGCATTGCTGAATACTAGTGACTTATTCTATGATATTTGTTCAATCGTCCACGAAAATCAAGTATACTGGCATATAACAGTTGAATCTGCAACTAAATAGACAAAAGAGGCAACGTATGACGGCAACCCGTTGTTTTATCCCACTTATCAGTGATTTTTGGTTCGTGTTCGACCTTAACATCATTCTCGCATTCATCCCAGCCGCCTTGGTGCTGATAATCTCACCGGGGCCTGACAGCATCTATACGCTGACTCGAAGCATAAGTGATGGCCGGACCGTCGGCGTTACTGCTGCATTGGGATCCTCAACTGGAAGCATCGTCCACACGACAGCCGCGGTTCTCGGGCTCTCAGCTATTCTCAAAACATCAGCTGTTGCATATACCATCGTCAAATTGGTCGGTGCAGCGTACTTGGTCTACCTTGGCATACAGACATTCAGAAGCTCGGAGGAGTTCGAGATCACACCAGAGAGTACGAGCTTCACGCCGAACGAATCGTTTAAAAGTGCACTCATGATCAACGTATTGAATCCAAAGGTTGCAATATTCTTTCTCGCGTTTCTCCCGCAGTTCGTTCAGCCAAGTGGTTCGACTGCTATCCAGCTGTTTACATTCGGAGTCCTCTTTGCGACACTTGGATTTTGCTATCAAGCACTTTTAGCAATCTTCTCGGCGCGGGCTCGGCGAGCCATCACCGAACGCGAACTCGTGCAGACGATCCTCCGTGCTGTAAGCGGAAGCGTTCTCATCGGCTTCGGGCTCAAGCTCGCGCTTGAACGACGGGTCACATCGTAGTTTTTGAGACATCAACTATCCATCCTAAATAGTTTTTGCAAATGACTAGTATGACCAGTGAACGATCTAATGACCATATGCATTGAGAACTCCGGTCTCAACTTTTGCGTGAATTCGAAGTACCCCACAATTTCGGAGGATATATATTTTATGACATATCCGAATAAACGTGGATAAAATAGACTACATCGACAGGATTAAACCAAAATAATCGCTAAGACACATTAAATGCGCAAAAACTAAACATTCGGCATCTCGCAGAGCGTTGCAACCCACGATAGACAGTCCGAGTTGGTATAGAGAGCTAATCCGATGGGATCAGTGATGAGCAAACCAATTCGGCACACGCACCAGCTGTCAGAACTGGCGCGTAGTCCAACTTACCGCCGACACATGCCTTCAACAGGAAATCTGTGAGCCGCCAGATGATGTGGAGCAGCACTGCGAACACATCATAGAACAGCCGCACCCGGTAGTCCTTCGAAAAAGCGTAACTCGTCAGTGTGGACCATCGAGATTTGGTCCGTTCGATCCCGCACGTATATTACAATCGGACGGTATACCGACTTATGGTTCGAACCTCGTACGTCGATCCAGAGGACCTACCGGCCAACAAGCGGGTGCTGCTCGATACCCTCTCTGACGACGTCCCGGAGGAGGGCGAACGAGAGCACTCGCTGTGTGGTGGCACTCTGAACGTCTACCGAGCGATCGGTCGGAATCTCCCCTTGCTCGAGGGGTTCCGGTCGTACGCCTCCGTGGCCTGGGGAGAGAGCGGGCTCTCGCCCCACGATCGTGAGGTCGTCATCCTGTCGATCGCCTATCACGCCGGATCGTCCTACGAGTGGCAACAGCATGTCCGTGTCGCTCTCGACGCCGGAATGGAACCGGAGCAGCTCCTCGCCATCTCTCGCGAAGAGACGGACCGCCTCCCGCCCGAACACGCGGCAATCAACGCGTACGTCGAACGGTTCGTCGACGGTCGCGTAACAGACGAGACCCACAAGCGGCTCACCGAACACTATGACGAAGCGGTCATCATCGGCATCGGGATGCTGTCCGGGTGCTACCTCGGACTGGCGCGCGTGCTCCAGGCGCTCGACGTCGATCTCGAATCCGATTTCGTCGGCTGGGACCTCGAGAACCTTTGACGTCACAACCATCGGAGCCCGCGTTCGCACAAGTGGCAGGCGAACGTCGCGGCCGGTGTGGGATTACCGCGAGGCGACGCGCTCTCGACGATCAGTGCTGCTGACCGTGGGGGGGGAGTGCCCGTAGTCGTCTGGCGGGACAGCGACTTCTCGCACCGGACGTTCGTGTAGTGGGACTGGAACAGTTCCACGAACTCCCGGCGGCTTTGAGGACGGCGGCGATGTTGTCGAGCGTCTGTGCGGTCTGTTCGCCGATGTCGTCGCTGACGACGTCGCCGGAGTCGGGGTCGACGGGGCCCTGCTCGGAGACGAAGATACGGTCATTGTCTCGAAGCGCTTGCGAGAACGGACCGATGCTGGCCGGTGCTGCGTCCGTGTGTATCTGTTCCATGCGCGTCGGTGACGAAACTCGCTGCACTCTTAGTGGTTTCTCTCGCCGGCGTGCGCATCGCACTCGCCAGAACCGCCTCGTTCTCGCACACCCGCCGTGACAGTTAACACCCGTCCACTCGAAGTCGCGCTCGAACGTACAGATGGACCTCATGCGCTTGCTGGACGAGTTGCGCGTGCTGAGTCAGAACGGGCTCGAGTACGCCGACAACCCCTACGACGAGGAGCGGTACGAGCGGATACTCGAACTGACGTGTCGGTACTACGGGAAGGCACTCGACATCCCGTCCGACGACGTCAGAGACCGCTTCGCCGCCGAACTCGGACACATAACGCCGAAAATCGGAGCCGAGGCGGCGGTGTTCGACTCGAAGGGCCGCATCCTGCTGATGCGACGCGCCGATGACGGGACGTGGTGTCTTCCCTGTGGGTGGGTCGACCCGAACGAATCACCGGCCGAGGCCGCAGTTCGAGAGACGCGCGAGGAGACGGGACTTGACGTCTCGGTGATCGAACTGGTCGACGTCTATCACTATGCGCCGAGCGAGCGGTTCGGGCCGCACGGCCGCGTCGACGTACTCTACCGTTGCGCGGTCGAGAGTGGGTCGCTCGAACTCTCTCACGAGGGAGAGGCGCTCGGGTACTGGCAGATAACCGACGTTCCCGTCTGGCACAAAGCGCACGAAACGTACGCCAGAGCCGCGCTCGACGCGGCAACAGAGACGTCCAGCCGGTAGGACGACCAGCGGGTCGGACGACTGATTCGGGGACAGGAGACGGACGCGACCGGCGTCTGGTACGATAACGGACGGAACGACTATGTGGGTGGATCACAACTTTCGGAGAGATGGTCCGACCGGCGATTCAGTTGTATACACTTCGTGAGTTAGACGAACCGTTGACGGAAACCCTCCCCCGCGTCGACGAGACGACGTACGAAGGCGTCGAATTCGCCGGTCTCGGCGACGAATCGCCTGAGAGATTGGCCGACGTACTCGTCGATACCGACCTCGTAGCTGTCGGCGCACACGTCGGACTCGACAAACTCCAGACGGAGTACGAGGCGACGGTCGAACCGTATCGAACGCTCGACTGTGACCGAATCGTCGTCCCCACGTACGGCGAGGAAGGGTTCGACTCCGCCGCGTCGGCCGCCGAGACGGCCGACGACCTGTCGTCTCTGGCGGCCCGACTCGCCGACGACGGCTTCGAGGCACACTACCACAACCACACGTACGAGTTCGCGGCGCTGGACGACGTGGCGTTCGATACCGCCTACGACGCCTTCGCCACCCGGTCGGACGACCGCCTCGGTCAGGAGCTCGACGTCGGACTCGCACGTCACGGCGGCGTCGACCCAGTGACGTACCTCGACCGCTACGCCGACCGTCTCTCGCTTGTCCACCTCACCGACACCGTTCCGGGCGACGACGATGCGCTCCACGTCGAACTCGACGAGGGTGTCGTCGCCCTCGAAGCCTGTGTCGACGCCGCCGTCTCCACAGACGTCGACTGGGTCGTCCACGAGAACGGACTGACGACCGACCCCGAAGCGACGCTCGAATCGAGCGCCGACCGGGTCCGAGAACTCCTCGACGGGGCCTGACCGAGTTCCGCTCGGAGTCGGCCGACGGAGTCGAATCCGCCGACACCCCAATGTCGTTGGGTCACAATGTTTATCCTATGCGGTGTGTGAAGTGCGCCCATGAAACGCATCGTCGTGGTTGGAACCGAGGTGGCGGTGCGAGCGCACACCGAACGGTACCGCCGCTTCGACGACGCGACCGTCTGCGGTATCGTCGGTATCGACACCGAACCGAGCGTCGACGCCGAATCGAATGTCGACTCCAAGTGGACCGTCGGCGCTGACGACTCCGAGGGAGGAGACACTGTCGGTTCTCCCGACGCACCGAGATACGAGTCGCTTCCGGAGGCGCTCGAAACGACCGATCGCAGTGCAGACGTCGACGGTGTCGATATCTGTGGGTCAGGAGCATCACACGCCGACGCGCTCGAAACCACCCTCGAATTGGGGGTACCAGTTCGCTGCGACCCGCCGTTCGCCCTCGACGCGGAGCGACACGACCGCCTCGTCTCAACTGCGACGGAGAGCGACGGATGGCTGGTCGCCCACTCTCCGCACCGCTTCTCGCGGATATACGACCGGCTCCATTCGGCCGTCGAGTCAGGTGGGATCGGCGATATTGGCGTCGCGAGAGTCGGGCGAACCGCACCGTTCGACGGTCCACGGTGGAACGTCTCGTACGCCGGAGTCCGTGCCGTCGAGAGTCACGCGGAGGCGCTCTGTTCCGTTCTCGCGCACGATGTCGACGTCTTGGAGTGGACGTTTGGGCCCGTCGAACGGACGTTCGTCCGGACGCGAGAGAGCGAGCGATGCGACCACGCTCACGCGGTGTTTGCGTTCCAGGAGGGCGGCCGAGCGACCGTCGAGGTACGGTGGCACCGAACGGGGACGCCCGCTCCGCGCGTCGGCGTCGAGTACAGCGGCAAGCACGGCCGACTCGACTTCGACGAGGCCGACGCGTTGACGGCGTTCCGGTCGGAAACGACGCCGCTGGCGGTCGACCCGCCAAAGGACGACTGTCGGGGGCGCGCGCTCCGGGCGTTCCTCGACCGCCTTGACGGGACCGAAGCGCCGCCGACAGGCGTCGCACCGGCGACGCCCTCGCGGGTCGTCGTCGCCGCACGCCGCTCCGCCGCCGAGGGCCGGCCGATTACGCTCGTGGAGGGGTCGCCGTGACTGTCGATGTCGGCATCTGTTCGACGGCTCACGTCAACGCCGAGGTGTACGCGGCGTTGCTCTCGAAGCTTCCGTCGGCCGACCTCATCGGCATCTCGGGGCGGAACGCCGAGCGGACTCGCCGGCGCGCCGACGCAGTGGGGACGACTGCGATGTCGCACTCCGAACTGATGCAGGTGGCCGACGGCGTCGTCGTCTGTTCGCCGACCGCCGACCACGACGAGTTGATAGACCTCGCGCTCCGACACGACGTCGCCATCCTCTGTGAGAAGCCGCTCGCGACGTCGCTGCCGGCGGCGAAGTCGATTCGGGACCGCTGTGCGGAACGCGACGTCGTGGCGAAGATGGCGATGCCGATACGGTTTAGCCGACCGATGCAGCGGCTCAAGGAGCGCTACGCGTCGGGAGCGGTCGGCGACCTCCTCGCGGTGTCGGGGGTCAACCGCGGGCGGATGCCCGGCGGCTGGTTCGTCGACCCGGAACTCGCCGGCGGCGGCGCAGTCGCCGACCACACAGACCATATCGTCGACATCGTCCGGTGGATAACCGGCGAGGAGGTAACAGAGGTGTACGCCGAGACCGACACGAGATTCTACGACATACCGGTCGAAGACGTGAACCTGTTGTCGATGACGCTCTCGAACGGTGCGTCGTTCCTCCTCGACGGGTCGTGGAGCACGCCGCAGAAGAACCCCTTCTGGGGCGACGCCGAAGTGGAACTCGTCGGGTCCGAACAGACGCTGTCGGCGGACTGCTTCGGCTACCGCTACAGCCACGTTAGAGACGTCGGCCACGGGGCACACAACGAGTCCGTCTACTGGGGTGCGGACCCGAACAACGGACTGCTTCGGGAGTTCGTCGACGCGATACGGGGTGGATCGACGGTCGCGGCGTCGTTCGACGACGCCGTTCGAACCGCCGCCGTCATTGCCGCCGCCTACGAGTCGGTCGAACGAGGCGAACCGGTCGACGTGACCTACTGACCGCGTCGGTCGTCGTGTGCGGTCGGTTCTCCGCGCCCGCCGTCTCTGTTGCGTCCGCCTGCGCTCAGTTCGTCGCCGACGTGATCTCGCTCGTCTCCACGTCGACGGGTTCGGCGCGATTTGCGGACTCGTACGCAGCCTCGACGACGGCCACATCGTCGACGGCGTCGGCACCGGTCTTCAGCGGCGGACGGTTCTCGGCGACGGCTTCGACGAAGTCCGCGACGAGTCCCTCGTCCGGGTTCGACCCCCAGAACACCGACCGGATGCCGGGGTCGCCGGTGTCTCGCGTCTGCTTTAGCTTCTGGTCGAAGCAGTCGATGGAGACGATGCCCTCGGTGCCAACGAGTCGGAGCGTCGCGTCGCCCCAGAAGTCCCACTCCTCGGGTTTGCTCCACGACCCGTCGAGAACGAACTCCGTACCGTCGGTGAGCGTCATCGACAGCAGGTTGAGATCCTCGACGGAGATATCGTTGAACCGAGTCCCGGTCTCGGCGTACACTTCGTGGACGTCTTCGCCGGTTATCCACCGGACGATGTCGACGATGTGTACCGAGTGGTCCATCACGGCACCGCCGCCGGCCTCGTCCTCGTCGGCGAACCAGCCGCCGGGCATCTGTCCCCGGTTCGTCCCGCTGAGGAAGCGAATATCGCCGAGTACGCCGTTCTCGACGGCCGTCTTCGCGTTCCGAACGGGCTGGTTGAACCGGAGCGGCATCGCGACGCCAAGGTGAATGTCGGCGCGGCGACAGCGGTCGACCATCTCGCGGGCCTCCTCGACGCTCGGCGCGAGCGGTTTCTCGCAGAGTACGTCGACGCCGGCGGCGGCGGCACGGCGGACCCACTCGAGGTGGTCGGCGTTCGTCGAGCAGACGATGACGCCGTCGACGTCGGCGAGCAGCGCGTCGGGGTCGAGGTAGTCGACGCCGTACTCGTCTGCCTTCCGTCGGCCCTCGTCGACACGTCCGCCCGACTCGGTGACACCGACGAGCTCGGCGTTCGGAAGGTCGTGCAGACAGGCGGCGTAGGAGTCAGCGTGCAGGTGCGCGGCCGAACAGAGACCGATACGGACGGTCACGTTTTCACCTCCGCGGGCGATACCGGTTCACCACACTCGCTGGATTCGATGGCCGCGAGCGCGACTTTGACTGCCTCCCGGGCATCGTTTGGCGAGATGTCGGGTTCCGCGCCGGTCTCGACGCAGTCGAGGAAATGTTCGAGCTCGGCCGTGTAGGGACTCTTCGCCAGCGGACTCGAGGGGGCGTTCGCACCCTCGGCCCCGCCGGAGATGCGGATGGCGTTCTCGTCACGGGCGTCGAACTCCAACATCCCCTCGTCGCCGGCGAGCTCGTAGCTGGTGATGAACGGCGAACCCTCGGGATACCCCCACGAGGCCTCGACGTGGCCGACCGTCCCGTCCTCGAAGCGCAGAACAACCGAGGAGTGTTGGTTGAGGTGGCCGTCGTCCCACTCGGCGGTCCGGGCGAACACCCGCTTGACCTCGCCGGCGACCCACCGTAGGTAGTCGAAGTCGTGAATCGCCATGTCGAGCAGGACGCCCCCGCTCTGGGCTATGTCTCCGAACCAGGAGTTGCTCCCGTACCGAGGTGGCGACGATAGCCGTTCGGTGCGCAATGTTCCCGGCGTCCCGATCTCGCCCGCGTCGATGCGTCGTTTCGCCTCGGCGTACTCGGGGAAGTACCGCAGGACGTGCCCGGTCATGAAGATGATTTCTGCCTCCTCGACCGCGTCGACGACGGCGTCGGCGTCCTCGGCGGTGCGGGCGAGCGGTTTCTCGCAAAACGTATCGAGACTGCGAGCGGCGGCGGCCTCGACGAGCGGTCGGTGAGTCGGCGTCGGTGTACAGATGTCGACGACGTCGATGTCGGCGTCGTCCATCATCTCTTCGGCGTCGGCGTAAACGTCGGCATTCGGCGCGTGGTCTGCCGTGAACTCCGCTCGGTTCTCGCCGAGCGACGCGACTGCGGCGACCTCCGCGCTAGCTATCGCTTGGTAGCTGTTAGCGTGAGTCGTGGCCATGAAACCACTTCCCACTAACCCGATTCGTTGCATCACCTCAGAGGTGCGGAACTACAGTTATTAAAACTTCTGTAGCGGCAACACGGTCCTAGATGTTCGACCACGTAGTGTTCGTCCCGGAGGTGAAGCCCGCCCCTGCGAATCGGTCGCTCTCGTCGAACACCGACCGGATGACCGAGGGGTCTTCGAGCAGTCGGTGGCGCAGAAAGCTCCCGCGGCCGCGGCCGCCGCCGGTACGGGTGATTTCGAGCATTTCGAGGAACTCCCACTCGCGCAGTAGGTCGTGGACGCGGCGCTTGGAGAGTGCGTCGAGACTGACCTCGGCGCAGATGTTCTCGTACGCGGCGTACACGTCGGTAGTCTCGAACGTTCGCGTCTTCTCGACGAGCGCCAGCGAGACGACGGCCAACAGCGTCGCCTTCTGCTGGGTAGTCGCACCCACCAGCAGCGCCTTGACTCGGTCTCGCTCGGCCACGCTGTCGGCGCGCCGGACGTGGTCGACGGTGATGGCGTCGGCGTCGTCGCACGTGGCGAGTTCGCCGGCGTGACGTAGTAGGTTGATCGCTCTCCGCGCGTCGCCGTGTTCCTCGGCGGCGAGTGAGGCGCATTCCGAGATCACGTCGTCTGAGAGCGCGTCGCCAACGAAGGCGTCGGCGCGACTTCGGATTATCTTACGAAGCGCTCGGCGGTCGTAGGGCGTGAAGACGATCTCACGCTCCTGTAGGCTGCTTTTGACCCGCTCTTCCAGCCGGTCCCGGTACCTTATCTTGTTGCTGATACCGACGACGCCTACCGAACAACGGTCGAGTTTTCCCGTCTCCGCCGCGCGCGATAGCTGCATGAGCAGGTCGTCGTTCGCCAATCGGTCTATCTCGTCGAGAACAACGAGCGCCACGTCAAAGCGAGCGTCGAGTACCTGCCAGAGGAGGCGGTAGTACCGCGACCGACCGAGTCCGGTCTCCGGAACGGTGAAGTCGGTCGTGTCAGGGTCGTTCAGCGCCCGTACGATCGCCCTGACCGCCCGAGTCTCGGTGTCGTCCTGCGAGCAGTCGACGACGACGCGGCCGACCGAGACGTCGCTCGTCGCTGCGGCGTCGACGATTCGCGCCGTCGTGTACCGTGCGCAGAGCGACTTGCCGGTGCCGGTCTTCCCGTACAGAAACACGTTGCTCGGCGTTCCACCCGTGACCGCGGGATTGAGTGCAGTCGCGAGACGTCGAATCTCGTCGTTTCGGGCGACGATACCGTCGGGACCGGGGACGTAGCCGACGTCCAACCGCCCCTTCTCCGTGAAGATTCTGTCTTGACCCTCGAAGGCGTCCTCAAGGGCACCCGCGTTCTCGACCGATTCGTCGTGCCGTGCCATGCGCTAACAGTACCAATACATGAATGATAAACGCATCGGGAGGAGAGCAGTTCGAGGGCGTTCGGTGGAACCCGAAGAATGGAGAGGTGGACTAGGGTAGTCAAAACACCGAGTCGTACGCGACGACGCCTCGCTCTCCTGCATATCACCTCGGCCCCCCCTCGTTTCATCTGAAATCCGTTACAGATATAGATCTGTAATGGATTGTGGGACAATTACTCACTCGAAATTTACTCGTGTTACGGTGAACTACTGGCGAGAGCGAGCACGAAAGCGACCGCTCGCCGAGCGTCGGTGCAGTAGCGTATCGCAGAACCGGGAGCGTCGACTCAGTCGAGGTACTCGGTCGCGCTCTTGTGGAGTGCGACGAACCCCTCGGCGAACTCCGCACCTCTGGTCCGGCCGAGTACTCGTGCTTCCGCTCGAATACCCTCGACGAGTCCGTCGAACTCGGCGTCGATACCGCCGTGCTCCTCCAGCCACTCGACTTGCGACTCGTGTTCGAGGATGGCGTCCTCTTTCGTCGACTGGTGGTCGCCGATATCGACGTACGTCTCGGGTTCGAACGAGGACGTCGGCTTTCCAAAGTAGTAGACGTTCTGCGGGTCCCACGGCTCGTACTCCGTCTCCAGAAGCGGGAGTGAGCACATGTAGTACGCGTCGGTCACCAGCCTCGACGTGGCCCGGTGGTCAGGGTGCATGTCGTCTCGGTAATGGGTGAGGACGACGTCCGGACGATGTTTGCGCAGAACGTCGACGAGTTGGAGTCGGTTCTCCATCGAGTAGGTCACGCGCCCGTCCTCGAAGTCGAGGAAAACCGCCTCCGCGCCGAGCGTCTCCGCGGCAGCCTTGGCTTCGTGCTCGCGTGTCGCCGCGATTTCGGCCTCGGTCGTGTCGAAGCCCCCGTACTCGCCATGGGTCATGTAGACGATAGTGACGTCGTCGCCACGGTCGGCGTGCTTTGCGAGCGTCCCGCCGCAGAAGACGTCGGCGTCGTCGGGATGTGCAACTACTGCTGTGAGATGCATACACAATTCAGTAAGGCAAGCCGATATTAAGCGTTTCGACGAGCGCGCCTCGTCAGAGGTTCGGTCGGTCGCCAAGTCCGCCGCTGTCCGTTCTCTGCGCGGAAGCCGCGGGTGGCTACGCGAAGATGTGTTCGAGGTCACTGCGCACCCGCGGCGGCATCCGCTCCGGCGCGGTCCGGTACGGCGGTACCTCAGCGGTCACCCAGTCGTCGTACCCTACCGCCACGAGCGCGTCGACGACGGCGCTCCAGTCGACATCACCTTCCAACGGGTAGGTGAAGCCGTCGATAGTATCGACGTCGGTTCGGAAATCCTTCACGTGAACGCGCTCGATTTGGTCGCCGAGGATACGGATCCACTGCTCGGGGCGGCCGAACCGCCTGACGTTTCCGACGTCGAAGTACGCCCCGACCGGACCGGCCGTCGACGCCTCGTCGACGAATTCGGCGAACTCCAGCGGCGAGAGCAGGAAATCGTTCCAGACGTTCTCGACGCAGACGGTCACGTCGTACTCCGCGCCGACCGACGCGAGTCTGCGCACCGACTCCAACGCCCGCTCGTAAGCGTCGTCGTAGCGCGTCTCCTCGTCGACGACGGCGGGGACGATGAGGACGGCACCGGCGTCAAACGTGTCTGCGAGCGCGATCATCCGCTCGCCCGCCTCGATGCCGGCCGCGCGCGTCTCTTCGTCCGGACTCGACAGCGTCCGCTCCCAGTGTAACGTCGTCGAGACGGCCGGGACGTCGAGTCCGGCGGCGTCGATTCGGTCGGCGAGTTCGTCGACAGCCTCGTCGTCCCATAACGGACCGTCGGCGGTCAGATTCGGTTCGATACCGTCGTACCCGGTCGCAGCGAGCAGGTCAACGTTCACGTCGAGGCGTTGCTCAGGGAACCCCATCTGGTTGAGTGCGAACCTCATGCACAGCAGTTCCCTTCCGCGGTGATTTATAGATTCGTGTGGCGGTCCTCACAGCGACGGTAGAGCGGCGTCGTTCGGGCGGATAGCTTTAACAAGGTGTGTGATTCACGTGAGTTCGTGCCACTTTCGGTCGGATTCGTCGGCGCGGGAGGTATCGCATCGGTTCACTTAGAGACGCTCGACGACGCGTCTGAGACGGGACTCGTGGACAGCGACGGCAACGTGGTCGACGTCGAACTGGCGGCAGTCGCCGATGTCGACGAGACGCGAGCGCGGGGGGCGGCTGTTCCCCGCGGCGCAGAGGCGTACACCGACGGCGTTGAACTCGTCGAGTCGGAGTCGCTCGACGCATTCGTCGTCGCCGTCCCGCCGTTCGCTCACGGCGAGTACGAACGGGCGGCGGCGGCACACGGCGTCGACCTGTTTGTCGAAAAACCGGTCGACTTGACGGTCGACGCGGCACGTGAGACGGGTCGTCACATCGACGACACAGGGATTCTGGCGCAGGTAGGCTACGTCTGCCGATACGCGGGGATAACCGAGCGTGCGCTCGACCTACTCGACGGTCGCCGCGTCGGCCACGTCGACAGCACTTACTGGGCCCCACTTCCCGAGACGCAGTGGTGGTACGAGCGAGCGCGCTCCGGCGGACAGATAATCGAGCAGTCGACGCATGTCTACGACCTCCATCGATACCTCCTCGGAGAGGTGACCGCCGCGACGGGCAGCGGGACCGACGGTGTGCTCGTCGACGCCGTCGACTTCCAGGACGCGACGTCGGTAACGCTCGACCACGAATCGAGTGCGGTCTCGCACGTCTCGTCGGCCTGCGGAACCGCCGACCCACGCTTCGTCGTCCGTATCGCCGCCGAAGATGCGTTCCTCGAACTCGATTACTTCGGGTATACGCTGTCGGGGACTATCGACGGTGAGCGCGTCCATTTCGAGGCCGATGGCGACTGGTACCGCCGCGAGTTCGAGGCGTTTCTTCGGGCGGCGGCCAGTGACACGGGGACGCTCGGTCGGCACGGCGGAGACGACGGCCGCTCGGCCGACGTTCGTTCGACGTACGACGACGCGGTGAACACGCTGGAACTGACGCTCGCGGCGCGCGAGGCCGCCGAGACGGGCGAACGGACAGAGTTGGACTGACCGACTCGCGGAGCTCCAGCGGTTCGAATCACCCTGTAATTTTATTAGGGACTGTTACAATTCACCACGCAGTGAGTTCGCATGGGTAAGCTAGACATCCGCAACCTACAGAAGGTGTTCGCGGACGGAGACCGATCGATTGTCGCGGTCGACGATCTGTACATCGACGTCGACGACGGCGAGTTTCTCATCTTCGTCGGCCCCTCGGGGTGCGGCAAGTCGACGACACTTCGGTGCATCGCCGGCTTGGAGACGGCCACGGAGGGGATGATACTCCTGAACGGAGACGATATCACGCGACAACCGCCGACCGAGCGCGACATAGCGATGGTGTTTCAGAACTACGCGCTCTACCCGCACATGTCGGCTAGAAAAAACATTGCCTTCGGGCTCAAAATGTCGACGGACATGTCGAAAGACGAGATCGAGCGCCGGGTCCAGCAGACGGCGGAGATGATGGGCATTGAGGACCTCCTCGACAAGAAACCGGGCGAACTCTCCGGCGGGCAACAGCAACGCGTCGCACTGGGCCGCGCCATCGTCCGCGAACCCGAGGTGTTCCTGATGGACGAACCGCTCTCGAACCTGGACGCGAAGCTCCGCACGACGATGCGGACGGAGCTTCAGAACCTCCAGCAGAACCTGGGCGTCACGACCATCTACGTGACGCACGACCAGACGGAGGCGATGACGATGGGCGACCGCATCGCCATCCTCGACGGTGGCGAACTTCAGCAACTCGGTACGCCGCTGGAGTGTTACTACGAACCTGCGAACCGGTTCGTCGCCGGGTTCATCGGCTCACCATCGATGAACTTCTTCGAGGTGGAGTACGCCGACAGTGCACTCGTCCATGACGCGTTCCGGTACGAACTCTCGCAGGCGACACGCGAAGAACTCGTCGGACGCGAGGGACCGCTGACGCTCGGCATCCGCCCGGAGAGCATCGAAATCGTCGACGCAGGTAGCAGCGACGACTCGATTCGAGCCCCCGTTTCCGTGACGGAGCCGATGGGCGAGACGACGTACGTCTACGTCGACATCGGCGACGAGCGGTACACGGTGACGCTCGACGGTGAGCGGGTGGTTGAACCGGGGACAACGCTCGACATCGTCATCCCCGAGGAGAAGATGCACCTATTCGACGCCAAAACCGGCGAGACGGTCAAATCGCGGAGCGTCTCCGCAGCGACGAACGTCGACGTCAACGCTCGCGCCTGAGTGCAGTCCCCTGCGGCGCGTTCGCTCCGGTTCGATCACTGGTGAGTCTCTCGTGTGTTATGGTATCGTATACCAAAGATTTATTGTATACCCTCTGTTTGTTCCTCTGAGGCTAGTATGAGCAACAGAAATCTCACTCGGCGCAAGCTCCTCGCGCTGACCGGTTCGATGGGCGCGGCGGGTCTGGCTGGCTGTTCGAGCGGTGGTGCCGGCGGCGGAAACGGCTCCGGCGGCGGTGGCGGCTCCGGCGACGGCTCCGCGACGTTCTGGGCGTGGAACGACCCGGGTCTCGCACCGATTCGCGAGGAACAAGCCAACGAAATCGCAGAACAGAGCGACACGATCTCCGACGCGAGTTGGGAGTACTACCCCTTCGAGAACTACCTGGCGAAATCGACGACCGCCATTCCAGCCGGGAACGCCCCGGACAGTCTGGCGCTGTCGGTGCTTTGGGTGCCGCGCTTCGCCGACCAGGGCGTCGCGTTGAACCTCGAAGAGAACGGGTTCAACCCCGACGACTACGTCTCGGCGGCACGGCGCAACGCGAGCTACGACGGGACGCTGTGGGCCGTGCCGTGGTACGCGGACTGCCGCCTCATCGCCATCAACACGTCGATGTTCGAGGAGGCGGGATTGGAGGTTCCCGACCCCACGCACCGCTCCAGTTGGGAAGAGTTCGCGTCGTGGATCGACGCGCTCGGAGAGTCGGGGAAGGCCGCGTTCTCGATGTCGGCGGGCGAGGGGTTCGACTGCTTCGCGCTCTCGAACGGGAGCGGATTCATCAACGAAGATGGTACCGAGGCTATCATCAACAACGACGCCGCCGTCGAGGCGGCGAACTACCTGCAGCCGAAGATCGTCGACGACGGAACAGTTCTTGCGCGCAACCCCGGCGGTACGGACGCCATCGAGGATCTCCTCGCCGGAGAGGCGGCGATGTGTTTCGCCGGCTCGTGGCACTACCCGCGCCTGCGTGACAGCGGCCTCGACTGGCAGTACATCCCCTATCCCAGTGGTCCGCAGATCGACACGAGCCACACTTGGAGTGCTGGCGTCTTCTACACGGTTCCGAGTCGCGGCGGTGCGAACCAGGAGATCGGGCTCGAGTGGCTGAACTACATCAACTCGATGGAAGTCCAGCGGAGCGTGACGAAGTCGATGGGCGGGTTCCCCGGTCGAAAGGACGCTTACGAGACCGACGAGTTCAATCAGTTCATCAAAGACAACCCGAAACTCGAACCAGTCGCCCAGGAGATGGAGAACACGAAGCCGTTCCCGAGCCACCCCGAGGTGTCCAAGATGTGGGACACGGTCCACACGCAGGCGCAGGCGATGTGGCAGGGTGCGGACCCACAACAAGCGCTCGATAAGGCGGCGCAGGATATCAACGCGCTCCTCTAACCATGGCGCAGTCACAAGAGTTACAGCGCGTTCGTCGACGCTTCAGTGGCTATGTCTCCGATATGGGCGTCGATACCTCCGAAACCGACCTCTCGTGGTACGCCCTCGTCTTACCGAAGGCGATCCTGTTCGCGGCGATTCTGCTCGTGCCGTTCATCGGCGCGTTCTACATCAGTCTCCACGAGTGGGCGCCGTTGGCACAAGACCACCCGTTCATCGGTCTCGACAACTACGTGCGGCTATTCAACGACCCGATATTCTACAACGCGATTATCAACACTGCCGGGTACAGCGTCGCGCTACTTGTCTTCGACGTACCCATCGCACTGGGGCTCGCGCTGCTGTTGAACATGAACCTTCGCGGGACGAAGTTCTACTCCGGGGCGATATTCCTCCCCGTCGTGACTTCGTGGGTCGTCGTCTCGCTCATCTGGACGTGGCTCTACAACCCTGAGTACGGGCTGTTGAACACCTTCCTCGGCTCTATCGGGCTGCCACAGCTATCGTGGCTCCAGAGTTCGAGCACAGCGCTGGCGTCGATCGCGCTGATGAGCGTCTGGAAGCACATCGGGTTCAATATGGTCATCTTCCTGGCCGGACTGAAGGGTATCCCGGACGACTACTATGAGGCGGCCATCATCGACGGGGCAAACCGCTGGGAGCGGTTCCGGTACATCACGCTGCCGCTTCTAAAGCCGACGACGTTCTTCGTGTTCATCGTGACGCTCATCTTCTCGTTCCGCGTCTACACGCAGGTGTACGTGATGACGCAGGGCGGGCCGGTGCGGTCGACGTATACCATCGTCTACTACTTCTGGCAGGCCGGCTTCCAGCAGTTCGAGATGGGGTACGCCAGCGCCATCGCCGTCGTGCTGTTCCTCATCGTCTTTGGACTGAGCATCCTCCAACAGCGGACGTGGGGTGACGACGTTGAGTACTGACGAACTCCGGTTCGACGACGACCGTCCGAGCGTCGAGCACGAGGGCTCGTGGTACGACACGCTGGCGAAAGTCGTCGCTCACGTCATCCTGCTCACCGCGAGTGCCATCATGACGATTCCGTTCATCTGGGCGTTCCTCACTTCGTTGAAGCCCGAGAACGAAATTTTCACCACCATCAAGCAGATCATCCCGTCGGACCCGACGCTCGTCAACTACGTCAACGTCTGGATGCAGAACCCGCTCGACCGATGGATACTCAACAGCCTCATACTCGCGGTCGGCGTCGTGTTCTTCACGCTGCTTCTGGACACGCTCGCGGGCTACGCGCTCGCGAAGGGTGACTTCAGGGGCAAGTCATTCGTCTACACGCTTGTCATCGGGACGCTCGTCATCCCGCCGCAGGTGGTGCTCGTCCCGCTGTACCTCGAGATGAACGCCATCAATTGGTCGAACACGTACTGGGCTGTCATGGTCCTGTACATCGCCAACCCGTTCGGCACGTTCATGATGCGACAGTTCTTCCTCGGTGTGCCCGACTCGCTCATCGAGGCCGCGAGGATGGACGGATGTAGCACGTTCCAAATTTACACTCGTATCATGCTCCCGCTGGCGAAACCGGCGTTGTCGTCGCTCGGCGTGTTCACATTCATCTTCGTCTGGGGGGCGTTCCTCTGGCCGCTTGTCATCCTCAACGACTCGTCGATGTACCCGCTGCAGGTCGGTATCGGTCTGCTCACCGGACGGTACGGGTCGCAGTGGGGGCAGTTGCTGGCGGCGGTCATCCTCGCCGCACTGCCCGTCATCGCTGCGTACCTACTCGCCCAGCGGACGTTCATGGAAGGTATCGCGCTCACAGGGGGGAAAGGGTAGATGTCGCCCGACGTTCCCACCGTGGTGTTACGCCTCGGCTACGCCGGGCAGAACGAGCCGGTAGTCGGCGGTGCGCTCGTCTTCCTGATCGCCGCCGTCGGCGTGCTATACCTCTCGTTCGTCCGCGACGAGATGGACGCTGGACTGGTGATGAAGATCGGTGGCTTCCTCTTGCTAGGGATGGCGCTGCTCGCGTACTTCTGGCCGATGCGACCGTGGCCGCACTGAACCGGCGAGATCACCCGCGTCAACGATTCACTTTTCGCGCGCCGACCACGGCGGCGAATCACTCTTGACATCCCCTCCACCCTGAAGGCGGGGTTTTCGCCTCGTAACATCCATAACACTACACTGCTCAGTAAGGAGCATGCGAATCGCAGTCGGTGTGGTGAGCCACGAGACTAACACGTTCGCCGAAGGGACGACCGGCATCGAGACCTTCGCAACTGCCACCGGTGACGAACTACTGGAGGCGGAGGTCGGGCGGTCGTTCGGCGGCATCGTCGAAACGCTCGAAGCCGAGGACGTCGAGTTACTGCCGACGGTTGGTGCGAGCGCGCTTCCCGCACCGACCGTCGAAGCGGAGGCGTTCGAGTGGATGAAACGCGAACTCCTCGACCGGCTGGACGGCGAATCCGTCGACGGGGTCTGTCTCGACCTCCACGGGTCGATGTTCGTCGCGGGCGAACCCGACCCGGAGGGCGAACTCCTCGCAAGCGTTCGTGAGCACGTCGGTCCCGAAGTATCGATAACAGCGGCGCTCGACATGCACGCGACGATAACCGAGCAGATGGCTAAACACCTCGACGGCGTCGCGGGCTACCGAACCGCCCCGCACACCGACGTCGCGGAGACGGGCGTCCGGGCGGCGAAACTGCTGCTCGACGCCGTCCGCGGCGAGAAGTCGCTTACGCTCGGCTGGCGGCGACTGCCGATACTGTTGGCGGGCGAGCAGTCGGAGACGGAGGCCGAACCGATGCGCAGCCTCATCGACCGGCTCCGCGAGGCGGACCGAGCGGACGGCGTCTACGACGCCAACTACTTTCTGGGGTTCCCATGGGCCGACAACCCCCACGCGGGGTGTCACACGCTCGTGACGGGCGACGCCTCCTCGGCGGCCGTCGTCGACGAGACGGCAACCGACCTCGCGCGGGCGTTCTGGCGGCGACGCGCCGAGTTCGACTTCACGACCGAGGCGTACTTGCCGACCGCGGCGCTGGACGAGGTCACCCAGACTGACGTCCAACCGGTCGTCGTCGCCGACACGGGCGACATCCCCGGCGCGGGTGCAAGCGAGAACACGGCGAACCTCCTCGCGGAGCTACTCGACCGAGACGACCTCGGAACGCCGCTCGTCGCCGTCGTCGCCGACGCCGACAGCGCCGACCGCTGTCGCGCGGCGGGCGAGAAAGCGACCGTCTCGCTCGAACTCGGACGCAGCTACCCGGACGGGACGCCGCTGAAGTTGCCTGGGGCCCGAGTCAAGCGTTTGGACGTCGAGGACACCGACACCGATACCGACGACGGAGTCGGAACCGCACTCGTCACGGTCGACGGTGCGGACGTCGTCGTCGCCGAGCACCGAACGAACGTCCACCGTGACCCGACGTTCCTTCGGCGACTTGACGTCGACCCCAGCGACCGCGAGCTGGTCGTGCTGAAGAGCGGCTACCTGAGCCCGGCGTGGAAGGCGGTCGCCGCGAAGCGACTGTTCGCGCTGACGCCCGGCGAGACGAATCAGCGACTCTCCGAACTGCCGTACGAGCGAGTACCGCGGCCTATCTATCCGCTCGACGAGGACGCCACCTGGTCGGCATAACGGGTGGTGGACCTAACGAGCCGGTCGGCGTAGCGGGCGGGACGGCGCCCAGGTGGTTACGGTCGTCATCCTCCCTGGTGACTTTATGCGAGGAGTGGGCGATACGACGCGGAGAACTATGCCGCGGTGAGGAAGACAGCCGCTTCGCCGAGCGTCTTCGCGGCGACGGAGAGTCCAGTGAGCGCGTCGCTCCCGTCGAGACTCCGAACATAGACGGAGAGGGACGCGCTCATCGCGGGGAACAGCGTCCCCATCAGAGACGCCACGACCAGCAGGGCGGCGAAGTTGCGGTCTCGCACGAGCGACGCCGCACGGAGACCGACACTCTCGGTCGGCGGACGGCGGTCGACGGGAATCCGCAGGAGGACGACCGCGAGAACTGCCATGCCGACGCCGAAGACGCAGAAGACGACGGAGCCGAGACGCGCGTTGGCGACCCCGGCACCCACTGCGGAGATGCCGAAGTCGATGCTCCCGTACGCACGGACACTCTCGTACGACAGCCCCGCCGAGAGCAACATGGCGTTCGCTACCGGCCGAATCGCGGCACGGAACACCGAGAATCCGACCGTAACGGCGGCGACGAACGGAAATACCGCCGCGACAGCCGGATACGACGACCCTAGCACGCCCGCGACGACGACGCTCACGAGAAGGGTTCGTTGTTGAGCGCCGAAGCGGTCGCTCAACAACCCTCACCCGGGCAGCGCGAGGATGCCGGCCGTCCGGAGGAGGAAGTCGACGGCCCCCATCTCGACGCCCGTGAGTCCGATGTCCTCGCAGTACGCGTTTCGGAACACGACGAACCCGCTCCACGCCGCGAAGTAGAGGAAGTAAAACGTCTTGAAGTAGTCGTGGTCGTCCATCTGAATTCGAGTACGGCAGACCGGGTTTAGTCGCTCGCCGTCAGACGAGTCTCACGAGGCGTTCGTGGAGCGTGCAACCGGGAAACCGCCGGCACCGCAGTCACAACGTATCGAATTCCACGACAGTCTTGATGACGTCGTCGCCCGTCTCGAACGCCGTCTCCGCCTCCTCCGGCGAGTAGACGCCCGTGACGAGCGCGTCGGTGAACCAGCCGGGGAACTCGGCGAGTCGCCGCTTTGCGGCCTCGAACTGCCGGACGTTCGAGTTGACGCTGCCGAACAGCGCCTTGTTCTCCAACACGAGTTCGCGGTGGAGGCGGCCGCCGTCGACCTCGAACTCCCAGTCGTTCGGGATGCCGAGGAGGGCACCGACGCCGTTCGGCGCAAGCGCGTCGACGGTCTCGAAGGCGTGTTTCGCGTGACCGGTGGCCTCGTAGACAAAGTCGACCGCCTCGTGTACGTCGGCTATCGTATCGACTGGCGTCTCGCGAGAGTCGACATACGTTGCGCCGAGTCGTTCGACGATGTCGATGGTCGGGTCCGGTCGGTCGCGGCGACCGAGACAGTACGTCCGCTCAAAGGGAAGCGACGACGTTCCCAATGCGGCGAGTGTGAGCAATCCGAGCGGTCCGTTCCCGAGGACGAGTGCGCTTTCGGGGTCCCACTCGAACGCCGAACGGGAGGCAAACGCGTGGTCGAACGCTTTCTCCGTATTCGATATCGGTTCGATGAGGAACCCGTGCTCGGCGAACTCGTCGGGAACGGCGACGAGAAACTCCGGTGAACTCGCAAAGAACTCGGACATGTAGCCGTGGGCGCCGACGATACCGCGTTCAACGTATAGTCCGTCCGGAGCCATGTCGGGTTCGCCGCGCTCGAAGTAGCCGTTCGTCTCGCCCGGGGGTCGCCGGACCGTCGGGACGACGAGCGTCCCCTCCTCCAGTTTGGTCCCGTTGGCGTCCTCGACGACGGCGACAGCCTCGTGGCCGAGAATCTGGTAGTCGTCGTCTTCGGGGTAACCGCCGTGGTATCCGCGAATCACCTCGTGATCTGTGCCGTCGATACCGACCCGCAGTGTCCGCAGGAGCGCCTCACCCGATCCGGGCGTCGGCTCGGGAATGTCTCTCAGTGTCGGGTGGGAGTTCCCCTCCTCGACGGTGATGGCTTTCATCCGACGGCCCTCCCGACCGGAGTCGCCAGTCCAGCCGTCGCTGCCTCGCGATCGCGTTCGTCGCCACTCGTTGGCATGATCCTTGGTTACTCGGCACTCGTGATAAACGCACCGACGGAGTCGGACGACGGGCCGGTGAAGCAGGAGTCGAACCTGATGCCGACGGGTTCGGGACTAACCATTTTACCGACGAACGCGCCTCCTCGGTCGTAATTGAGAACGAGACGGGAGGGGTCGACGAGTGGTCCGGTCCCCGTCGATCGTCGCGGCAGTGTAAAGTCGGTCGGGTAATAGAGACGTACGGACTCGACGGCCTGCGCTCTCGTGTTCCTGCAGCGGCCACGTAAAGCGTCGCTGCCGCAATGGAGCGGAGGGCACTGTCTAGATACTTGACTTCGCACGTTAGCCGAAGATCGTCTCGATTTCTTGCATTAATTCGTCGTGCTTCGGTTAGGACGGCTGAGCGCCCAGAAAAGTAGGTTCTCGATACTTCCACCGAAGAATCGTTTGATGTCGTTGTGAAGCGACGTTGCTCAGGCGAGAATTGTTCCAAGAGCGCTGTGTGCAGTACCGAGCTTCAGGAGATTGTAGGCCAGCATCAGCAGGTGCCAGTCGCCACTGGCACCTGCGGTATGCCGGAGCTCGCAGCCACCAAAACCAAGATTCTGCTTGATGTCTCTGAAGAACGTCTCAACTCGCCATCTCATCGCATACAACGTGATGAGATGGTTTGCCGGCGCGCCGATCTCGTTCGACATGATATACTTGACGTTTGGTTCCTCGTTTTCCTCACTCGATTCTTTCGTGGTGATGAGCAGTTTCACACTGCCGAGGCGGCTTACGTCACGTTCTGTGTCTAGATGTGGTATGTTTCTCCGGCGATCGTTCGCGGGACCGTGTTGATGCGCTCTGCCAGCGAATCGACACGGATTCGCTCACTTCCATAGGTGACGCGTGCGTCGCTTTTGACCGCTGAAACCCACTCCTTTCCGTAGGTTTCGAGGTGGATTACAAACTCCTCAGAAACATAGGTCATGTCGAAAAGATAGGTGTCCCGGCGGACACCTATCTCGATGAGTTCATTGACAAGTTCGATGGTCAGTTCGACGCGTCGCTGTGCCCCTTTTTCGTAAAGTCGAAGTCCAAGAGGAGAGGTGGTTTTTCGTCGGCGTAGAGTGCGTAGATCAGATTCTGTCCCCAGATGTAGCCGGGAGAGGTATAGTCGTATAATTCCCAGCGGTAGAGATCTGCTCACCGGTCTTGTGCGTGAAGGTATCATTGATGATAAGCCACCTTCACTGCTCCACTTTGTGTCGTTAATCTGTTGAAGAAGCGCCAACCGTTCTTATTGAATTGGTCTTCGTCCCAGTCGTACTCTGTGAGAAACCTGTTCAAGGCCCGGTCGCTTTTAGTGGGAAGAACGTGGTTCGAGATGCCCTGAACGGTCTTGTTGCCGGCGGCAACAAGACCTGTAACGTATGGCTTGACGTGGTGTTTCTGTCTCGTTAAGAATCACTCTAGCCGGTCGATTGGGTCGGTACACGACAAGAACGACGTGATTAAAAGCATCAGCGATTCACGCTAGCTCTACGCGCTTAGCTGGCATAAGGTGCAAAGTTAAGTAATTAGATAATGCCGTTCAGGGCATTCCCTGGTGGAACTCGAACATGCCATCCAGTCGGACCGCGCCACCCTAGCTCGTCCAACGTAGACGAGGACGTCGCGGCGATTCCACGACAAGAACCTCGTCCTCTAGTTTTTTATCATAGTGGATTGTTTTATCTTGTAATGCTTCACGCTAGAGGAGTTCTCCTCACCATTGATGTGAGTGACCGTTCCACGTCGACGACCAACATTGAGGGCGTTCTCTCGCAATTCATTGGCGGTCGAGGTGCAGCGACGAAACTCGCCCACGACCGTATTCCGTTCGACGCTGACCCGTTTGGCCCGGAGAACCGCGTGTACATCTCGGCCGGTCCGCTCCAGCAGACCCAGATGAGCTTCACCGGCCGAATGAACATGACTGGGCTGTCACCGCTAACTGACGGCCTACTATCGACCAACGCGGGCGGCTACCTCTCGCGGAATTTCGTCGGGTCCGGTCACAGTGTTGTCGAGATCACTGGTCAGAGCGACGAGCTGCTCGCGATTCATGTCACAGACGAGGGCGTCGAGTTCGAGGAAGTATCTGATCTCGCGCAAGCGACTGTCCCCGAGGTCACCGACGCGATGAACAAACGCCACGAACTTGAGAGCGAGAACCTTGTAACAATAGGTCCTGCCGGTGAGAATCTCGTTCGGTTCGCCTGCCCAATGACTTATGACAGTCGGGCGTTCGGCCGTGGTGGTCTAGGTGCCGTCCTTGGCTCCAAAAACGTTAAAACAGTGTCCTTCCGGGGCGATTCAGAACCGTCAGTCGAGATCGACGAAGATGTCCAGTCAGAACTTCATCGTGAGGCAGCGACCACTGACGACATGATGAAGCGGCAGGGCACCACCTCGGGGACTGAGTTCATCAACGACAACTTCTCACTGCCGACGCGGTACTTCTCCGAGCAGTCGTTCGAACACGTCGAAGCCATCGGCGGCGACGCCGTCGAGGAGAAAAAGTACAAGAAGGCAGCGTGCTCGGTCTGCGCGTTCGCATGTAAGCTCCCAACTAAGGACGAGGAGCGCGGCCTCGTGACCGAGGGACCCGAGTTCGAGACGGTGTTCTCATTCGGGTCGAACTGCGGCATCGACGACGTAGTCGATGTGATGCAGTCCAACGAGCTATGCGACATTTACGGGATGGACACCATCTCATGTGGCAACAGCGTCGCCGCATATCTCGCGGCCCACGACGAGTTCGGTAATGCAGAGCGCGTGCACGAATTGGTCGAGAAGATCGCCTACCGGGAGGACGAGGGCGATATGCTCGCGGAGGGTGTCAATCGATCCCACGACGAGCTCGACGTCAAGAACTTCACCGTGAAGGGCATGGAATTCGCCGCCCACGACGGCCGTGCTCTCCACGGCCAGGGCCTGTCCTACGCAGTCGCGAATCGCGGTGCCGACCACATGTACTCGACGATGCTCAGCCTGGAGTATGACGGCAAGATCAACCCCGACGGAACCGCTGGTAAGGCCGAAGTCCTAATCGAACAAGAGAACCACCACGCAATCCGCGATAGCGGAATCTTCTGTGCGTTCTCAGGAGACTACTTCACCGAGGAGCAAAAGGAGATTCTCTTCGAGGCCGACTATGAATCGTTGCTTGAGGTCGGCTCGCGGATAATCGAACTCGAGCGGCACTTCAACAATCAACGCGGTATGGACGCAGAGGATGACCGCATTCCCTACGACCTGCCGGATCTTGAGGAGTCGATCCAGGAGTACTACGAGCTGCGAGGCTGGAACGACGACGGCACAGTCCCTGAGAGTGACGTCAGTGACGTCGCGACCGCGAACGACTGATCACCCGCCTTGGATCGACGGTGTGACGCGAATGTCGTCGTCCGCTTCTAGTTCTGTATCGAGCCCGTTTTGGTAACTCACGTGTTTCCCATTCCGAGTGATTGTTATCGAATCTCGTAGTTCACCATTCATGAACAGCAGCTCTTCGAGTTCGGAGTGGTCAGCGGTGACCATCGCGAGGAAGTCGTCAACTGTCATCCCCGGCTCAACTTCACGTTCGACGGTCTTTTCGCCGATCCCCTCTCGGAGCGGCCCAAAAAAGTGACATCGCACCTGCATTGTCTATGAGTTAGTCACGAGTACTTGTTATACTACCGATAGACTTTCCAAAAACACATGGACCCTCCACCCGGAGTACGACCATGCAGATCGAAGTGCGAGCATACGGGATGGCGCGATTCGCGTTGGATGATAAACAACTCACGGTGGCCGTCGACGATGGAGCAACCATCGGAGACGTACTGTCGAACTTGGCCGACGACCATGGCGTCACCACGAACGACTTCGTCGTCATGAAGGACGGCACTCACGTCAAACATCTCGACCGTGACGCGAGACGGCTCAACGACGGCGACCGACTCGTCCTAGCCGATACGATCGACGAATGAACGATCGCTCTTAGGAAGGCGATTATTGGTTGAGAAGCGCTGTCGCTGTGAAGCGTAGCGAACAAGGGTGACGCGCACTCATTATCTGGAGCAAATTTCCCATTTGAACCTCTGAATTTGGAGGTGAGCACCGCAAACCTGCTGGAGCAGGTTCGCTGGCGCGATGGCCTCCAGTGCCCGCGCTGCCGGACTGCATCGGTGATCAAGTACGGCAGCTATTGAGAGTAGCGTATCAGCGGTATCGCTGCAAGGATTGTGGATGCATTCTGACCTTGACACTGAATTTCCCGGCTGGACTGTTTATATAAAACGCTACATGAGATTTGATTTCGGTATTCAGGAAGTCGATAGCTTTCGTCGGACGAGTTAATGGATATAATGAGAGGCTCGTATAGTACCATGAAGACCGATAGCTCTATACCTTTGATAGCTAATGGCCGTAAAATCCAATCACAAACGATTTGATAATCTAGTCTGAAGGTTCTTCCGCGAGTAAGAAAGCACCGGTGAGGACAACGATAAGGTAGCGAAGAAAACGCGACGGGGCGGAACTTAACCGTCTGATCCGTTTCAACCGTCTTAGTCCCGTCCCACACTTCCCGATTCTTCGTCGCTCTCAGCGGTGGAAATCGATCGAGCGCTCACCATTGTCACGAACGACCGTCGTACTCTCGGGCTCGGTTCGTGCGATTGCACGGCCGTCCTTGAGTACCAGTGTTCGTGATGCGCGCGTTCGGAGCGCATTGAACGGGTCCGGTGAGTCGTAGATGACGAGCGATCCCTCTTGACCGACAGCGAGACCGTATTCACTGACACCGAAAATATCCGCGTTCGCACCGGTGAGAAGTTCCCAGAGTGAGCCCACGTCGTCTCGTCCGTTCATATGCGCGTAGTGTAATAAGACGAACGCAGCGTCAATCGGATCCCCCCGTCCGTAGTGATACCAAGGGTCCATGATGGAGTCGTGGCCGAGTCCAACGGTTACGCCGGCCTCACGCAACTCGTCGATGCGGGTATGCCCTCGACGACGCGGATAGTCGTCGTACCGTCCCTGTAACACCGAGTTGTCCGGTGGATTAGTGACGACGCTCACCTCACTCTCGGCAAGCAGCGAAATGACCTTTGCAGCGTAACTGTTCGGGTAGGAGTGCATCGCGGTCGTGTGACTGGCGGTCACTCGATCACCGATACCCCGCTTGATCGCCTCGCTCGCGAGTACTTCAGTAAAACGCGAACCGGGATCATCCGTCTCGTCGATGTGGAGATCCGCCGGTCGGTCGTACTCCTCGGCGAGATCCATCGAAAGTTCGACCGAAGCGACACCATCTTCGCGCGTGTGTTCGTTGTGCGGAATTGCACCCACGAGGTCGGCTCCCATCTCAAGCGCTTCCCGCAGAAGATCTTCGTTAGTGTCGTTCGTGAAGATCCCGTCTTGGGGGAATGCGACGACCTGAAGATCGACCAGATCATCGACCTCCTCGCGAAGCTCAAGTAGTGCCCGAACACCGCTCAGTGATTCCTCGGTCGTATCTGCGTGCGTTCGAACGCGTGTGACGCCGTTGGCTGCGAGCCATTCGATCGCCTTTTCGGCCCGTGCTTTCACATCGGCTACCTCGAGCGACTGCTTTCGCTTAGACCAGATACCGATTCCCTCTGTGAGAGTCCCTGATTCGTTCCAATTCGGCTCACCGGCGGTGAGCGTCGCGTCGAGGTGGAGGTGAGGTTCAATCAGCGGCGACGTCACGAGTCTGCGGTCTGCATTGTACCGTTGATCGTCCGGGACTATCGACGGATCGATCGAACCCGCATCCTCGAGACGGCTGATCGTGCCGTCTTCGATCGCAATGTCGACCGATGAGCCATCGCGCGTTGTTGCATCGATAATGAGATATCTCGTCATACAAACCGTATTCTCAGAAGTATATAAATAGTTCTGGGTCAACCGTTCGAGCACTACGTTTCTGATTCGGAGCGATAGTTGATGTATATTATTACTTGTTCACTCCGGACCGAAAGATAAATTATGATTGTACGGTCTGTTGTGAATGATGTCAACATATAATGATGAATTCAACTGGCGGTGAATCGTCTTTGATCAACAAGACCTCCCCGACCCCAATTATCCGCTCGATTACGTTCCGAAAGACGAACGAAAAGGATTGATCAGCCTCTCGGCAGTGCCGGTACCGACGCTAAATACCCAAGTACCTCCGAATCCGCCGACAAGCGGTCGTATCCTGCCGGAAACAGTGGGGGCAGCCGATTCGAGGATAGGAGTACCGGCCACGTGGCATGGCCAGCAGCTCGTCGGAGTGCGAACCTGAAATATCCCAACTCAGCGAGCCTCTGCTCGTGGGAATTCTTGCTCGTCAGGGCGGAGATTATCAATTAATTGAATGCTTCTCAAGTGCGAGTTTCACTCCGAACCCGACGAGTATGCTCCCACTGACGTACTGGACCGCTTTGCGAATAGCGTCGGAGTGAAGCAGGCGGTGACGGACCTGGCTGGCGAAGAGTGCGACGCCACCGAGGTAGAGGACGCTGAGTCCTGCATAGAGCATCCCTAGAATCGACATTTGGAGTGAGGCATTCGCGGTCGCTGGGACGAACTGGGGGAAGAACGCGAGGACGAACACCGCGACCTTTGGGTTGGAGACGTTGATGACGACCGCCTTCCGGTAAGATTCTGCGAGTGAGTAATCCTGCTCCGCGAGGTTGGTTTGAAGCTCGAACCGTTCGTCGCTCCGAAACATCTGGACGCCGAGATACAGGAGGTACGCGGCACCGACGTATTTCACGACCGTATAGGCGAGCACGCTCGTACGTAAGAGCGCGGCCAGACCGAGCACAGCCGCAGCCGTATGGACTAATACCCCGGTCGCCGTCCCAAGCCCTGCGATGAATCCCGCAGAGCGCCCGCCCCTGAGCGATTGCGTCACGGTGTACACCGTGTCGGGTCCGGGCGCGATTATGATTGCGAGAACGGCGGGGACAAACGCAGCAAGCGTGGCAAGTTCAACCATGTCTATCCGTAATTCCCGTGTAACTGACTTATGTTGACCGGTGTTCGTATCCGCTCCGACCACGTCGAGCGCAGTCTCGACTATGTTCCTGATCCCGATGCTGCTGACACTGATATCGACCGATTCAGACGTGATAATCGCCGATAGAACCGTGTTGCGTTTGCACGAGTTCCTCTCTGAGCAGTTCCAAGCCCGTCACCAGGAGCAGGCTGGAGCGAAGCACCGCCTGCTCCATAATCCTACCGATCAGACGATTGAACGACTTAACGTTACCGACGAGAAAACGCATGACAGCACGTCGTTCAGGATAGAGTCGTGGCTTGGTAGTCGGCTGTTTCTGCTCGACTTAGCGTACTTTACGTACCGCCGTTTCGCGTTGATCGACGAGAACGACGGTTACTTCGTGAGGCTGCTGAAGGAGATCGCAAATCTGGTGATACGGCGGAATTACAGGAATGGCGCGGCCGCGCCATTCCCTTTGAAAGGCAAGCAGATCCGCGATGTCGTTGAAGATGTAGAATCTGCGTATCGATTGTCCTCTACGACGTTACGGATCGTACCCACGATTTTCAACGACGCGTGCGGCGACTTCTTCCGGGGTTACACGCTCTAGCGCCAGATCGATAAATGCTTGATCAATTTCGTACCGTCTGTCATTCCTCACATTGTATCCACGCTTTAGATGCCCCTCAGCATCGTGCATTAGATCTTCATACCGGAACACTTCGCTCTCTTTGAAGAACATCGCGAACTGTTCTCGGTCCCATGATGTTGGTATGCTGTTCGCGATCTCCTCGGTTTGATTTTGCACCGACTGTAACCCCCTATCCGTGTTCTGGGCTTCAGTATTCGAAGGGAGAGACTGCTTCTGAGGCTCTTCTTGCGTCGCTGAGTTGCTCTTTGGTTTCTTCGGTTGATGCGTTTTACTCTCCGTTGTCTCGTCGTCGATGAAATCGTCGAACTCACTCATTGGTCACGCCTCCACGCTCGATAATGCGGGCTAATTCGTCCACATGCTCAAGAGTCAACTTGTCGTTTTCACTCATTGATTCTTGCATCTCAAGGTACCGCCCGAACGGCATATTCTCTTCTTCGAGGGCGTTCTCGAGGTTTGAATTCTTCCGTAGTCCTGGTTTCGGGACTTCCATCTCGCCCGCATCGATAGCATCCCACTCTTCCGGTGGAATACGGGCAAATGATGGAAGATATTTCGAAAATGTTGCTGATCGATTTAAGCTCTCAAGGAGTCGTCTGTCCGCTTTGTCGTGCTTGATGTACTCGGTTATCATATTGGGAACAATGGCGAGAATTTTGAAATCCAGTTCCTCAGGCATCTCACTGATGACTCGTTCATAGGTCCGTTTGAATCCTGACCGATTCATGTCCCCTGGAGGGATCGGAATTATCGTCCGCGCTGCTGCTCCGTATGCAGCTTTGGCAATGTGACTCCACTCGCCTCCCCCATCCATGATAATGAAATCATATTCGCCACTGTCGAGGAGTGGCTGGATGAAGTTTTTCTTGAGGAGTGTGATGCTTGTATCGCTCAGTTCGCTTTCGAGCGTACTCAGCTTAACCGATGCAGGGACGAAGTCCCATTCCCAATCACTGGGATAGATGTACTCATCATACTCTCCGTATTCATGGATGACAATATTCGTTAGATCATGCGTTGGATTCGAGAATACATCCTCATATCCGAGGCTCTCGGTAATGTGGCCGTTTGGATCGAGGTCCATGAAGAGAACATCGTGGCCGCGTACGGCTAGTCGATCGGCGATGTTGAGTGCGAGAATAGATTTCCCGACGCCGCCCTTGAGCATATTTACGCTCACAGCTTGGCCGGTAATTGGTTCTGCTTCGGTCTCTTGGGTTCCTAAAGTATTGGCGGTCATGGTTGGGGCTGCGTCGAGATGAGCGAATTCAATGGGGATGAGTTCGTGCACTGACTACGATCTTCCGGACCCCGGATCCAATAATATGATAATAATGATATGATCCGTTCATTGCGAGGAACCCCATCTGATGACCTTCGTTGCATAATCGCCTATTCGTTGGGTTTGAATGATAAAGCTTTGTCAGACATAAGTCAGCTTACTGTGAGAAGTCCGCAAACCAGGTATACACAGCGAGCCTCATTAACACAGCTTCTTTTGCAAAGCTAGCATAGTAGAGGAAGTCATCTGGCCTTGCTTAGTTTACTAAGTTAGCTAAGTTGGCTAACTCAGCACAGCTCACTAAGTATCCTTTGTCACCTACCTTAGCGTTCTTCGAACACTAATTGAGGCTAAATGAATGGTCTACCGACTGTAGCTGCTTATAAAGCCCGTATCATCATCTGAATGACGTCTTCTATCATGGCGTAAGATCACTAGAGTTCCATGTGATAAAAATAATTGGACGAGATGAATCGGATGGTCGGTACAGAAAGGACGTTTATGATCTATACTTCGTTCAGTAATCATCCATAGAATCATGTATATTAAGTATATATCAGATAAATCCGTTAGTTTCGGTGATTCCTTGAACGATAGCGTGATTAAACAAAACCTAACCCATCAATTCTCACTAATCGGGCCGTTCAGGTGGATTACAGTCCGATTAGTAGGCTAATTTGAAATACAACACTTGCCCCGGACAAGGATACTTTGTAGTTGCGACGTGCTATATTCTACAATTATATCTATATACCTGTTTCTTGAAGAGTCTCAGATTGTATGTTCTCCGTGATTTAGTCACAGTGTGAAGGCGAGACGTCTGTTACGATCGAGCCCCCACATTGTCCTGGAGTTGCCGTGGCTGGAGGGTGAGTACGACTCTCGCTGTGTGAGTTGGAATTTTGAGAAGGCTGATTTCGATCGAGGAAGCGGTTATATCATTATTCATACTGGTTTTGGATACATACAGACACTATTGGTCCGTGTGAACTTCCACTCCACGGATTGTGAGGCCCCGCAGTCCGATAAAGGATATATTGCTATACAGAATCTGTACAACTGAAGCCAAACACGTAAAGAATAACTGCTTAAAGCACAGACTAAATAACCTCCTGATTTGGTGTTCGTCCGTCGAACGATTAATGCAGTTGGTGGAATCAATAAGAATGAGCGAACGGTGCAAGCCACTGACGGGCGTTCAGTCGACTGCCCTTCCTTGAATTGTGGAAACGATTGGTCCTCATTTTCAGCGTCTGAATCCACTTTTCGATGACCTTTCGGTCTCCGTAGTCGGCCCGACTGTCAGACCCAACCGAGAAATGGCCTACGTAGTTACGGATTCGTTCGTTCGCTAACAGCGACCACAGCACCATGGACTATAATTTTAAATGGTGGCCCGGATCCTGATATTAGCATTAAAACACTAGAATATCAGGGCGGCCCGTTCGTGAATGAATTCCAACTGATGACTTGAATTCGTTTATTAATATTGGAGCTTATATCATAATTAAACGATAAGGGAGAGTATTTCGTGAAGGTGTTCAACGTATAGGTTATGAATCAATGTATTGAAAGGGGCTTAGGGCGTGTAATTGACGTATGGGAACAAACAACGCACCTCGTCGGATCAAATCAGACGAGACCCTGTTCGCTATCCTGAAAGCACTCAAGGAATCGAATGGAGCAGGCGTAACGGAACTAGCGAAACAATTGAATCTAGCAAAAAGCTCCATCCATAGGCATTTAAAAACGATGGAAGATCATGGATTCGTTGTAAATGAGGAAGGGAAGTATAAGATTGGACTTCAATTTCTCAATTACGGCGAGTATGCACGGAATCAATATGAGGTCTATCACGCATCGAAACAGCAAGTGGAGATGTTAGCAGCAGAGACAGGCGAGATGGCCTGGTTAATCACCCACGAGAACGGCATGGTGATGTACCTCTACGGCGCAGGAGGTGACACGGAGTTGAACGTCGATACAATCGTTGGCACGTGGACATATATGCACTACAACTCAGGTGGGAAAGCGATCCTAGCACATTTGCCTCGTTCTAGAGTTGAGGAGATCGTCGCCAATCGCGGTCTACCAGCAAAGACAGAACAAACAATTGCTGATCCTGAGAAACTCTTCGAGGAGTTGGCAGAAGTCCGTGATCGTGGATTTGCACTGAACATGGGCGAGGACCTTGAAGGCATTCGAGCGGTTGGCGTTCCCATCCTCTTTGAAGGGAGGGTCCACGGTGCGCTTTCTGTTGCTGGTCCTGCTCACCGCTTCACGAAGGAACGTTGTGCCAACGAGATTTCCACTCAACTACTCGCTGCCGCTGACGATGTCGAATTGAACTTGGCTTATAAATGAACAGATTACAAATCTCCCAATGATCCATCGATCATTGTTAACGCACAGAAAAGATGTAGATAGCAGACGCTCTTTTATCATTTGTTGAGAAGTGAGTGTATCTTCCAGTCGTCGTTTGGGATGCGAGCTTCACCTACAACGAAACGTACCCTTTCTTCCTTTGACGTCTGTTCGCTGACAGCGAACAAATAATGAGTAGGTGAGGTGAGGTACCTCATAGCGCCATCTAGTGTTACAACACTAATAATGTAATAAGCAGGGATAACGTTCGCTGTCACGCAATCAGACGTATTCGTCGATAGCTGCCAAGTTTTTCTCCATATTTATCGGTTATCGAATTCTACGTTGTCTTCAAGTACAATACATCGATCGGGACAAATCGGCCGCGATGAGATGATGAGACAGCATTCATGCCGAAGCGGCATACCTCGATAAATTCATGAGTTGTAAGTCACCTTTTAACTCCGCCATTTCGCATTTTTCCTTGTGATTTCACGGCCTCCTCATGGGAGGTCCACGCTGTTCAGTCCCTTTTTACTCGAATGGTGATAGGTCCTATGACACGATGGTTTTATATATTGATCTCCCGATTTTCAGGACAGCAGGTGTTCAATAGCTCATGGACAAGGATGGAATGTATGAAACGTCAATAGGGCCACAAAGTGGCCGAGTCTCACAGGACGATTTCGATGTTGGGCTCCTCCAAATTGTCGAACCGGATGGTTCATACGCCTCGGAGGAGGTTCCTGACCTCCATGATGACCAACTGTGTGATCTCTATCGGTGGATGCTGCTCGAACGCACCTTCGACGAGCGGATGGTGAAGCTTCAGCGGCGCGGTGAGCTTGGAACGTTTGGTTCGGGGTACGGACAGGAAGCAAGCATCATCGGTTCGGGATATGCACTCAAGGATGAGGATTGGCTCCTCGGGATGGGACGAGAAGCCGGCGCAATGTTCCTTCAGGGACTACCGATGCGTGATATGATCCTGTTTTGGCGTGGTATTGAGGACGCCAATCGGGAGATGGCGAAACGAAACCAGATGATCGCTATCTCCATTGGTTCACACCTTCCGTTGGTGACCGGTGCAGCGTGGGGGATGCAACTAGACGATGCCGACTCGGTCGTCGCGGCATACTTCGGCGATGGTGCGAGTAGTACTGGCGCCGTCCACGAAGGACTGAATTTTGCAGGGGTTCTTGGTGCGCCTGCAGTGTTCTTTTGCCAAAACAATCAGTACGCAATCTCAACGCCATTTGAGAAGCAGACACAAGCGCGTTCCTTGGCACAGCGGGCCGTTGGTTATGGAATCGACGGGCTTCGGGTCGACGGAAACGACGTGCTTGCCGTCTATAAGGCTATGGCAGAGGCCCGTGAGGCGGCCCAGGCCGGCAACCCGATGTTGGTCGAATCTATGACGTACCGATTAGGAGCACACACGACAAGCGATGATCCGACTCGGTATCGAGACCGTACAGAAGAAACACACTGGAAAAGACGTGATCCGTTAGACCGGTATGAATCATTCCTCCGGTCCGAGGGACTCTGGAGCGAGATCAATCGTGAGGCCATTCTTGAAGACGTTAATAACGAGTTCGATGCTGCCTTGCAAGCAGCAGATGAGTACGAACCGCGGCATGTTGACGAGATGTTTGATTACCTCTATGCGGAACTGCCATCATCTCTGCAACAACAACTCGTGGAGTTCAAGGCGTTTCTCGAGGATCGCCCGGATGCGTACGACCACATCGACCAGCGAGCGAAAGGGTGACCATGCAGGAAACAATCGTCGGTGCGATTAACGATGCACTGCACTCGGAGATGGACGCGGACGAGCGGGTGCTCATCTTCGGTGAGGATGTCGCAGAGAGCGGTGGTGTCTTCCGAGCGACTGATGGGTTGAAAGAGCGCTTCGGTGACGATCGCGTTCTTGATACACCCTTGTCGGAGATCGCTATTGTTGGCGGCGCCGCTGGCCTTGCGATGTACGGGTACCGCCCAGTGGCTGAAATTCAATTCTCCGGCTTTCTGCCTCCGGCATTCGACCAACTGGTCACGCACGCCAGCCGAATCCGTTGGCGGACGCGTGGTGAGTGGAGCGCACCGCTGGTCATTCGAACGCCCTACGGCGCAGGCGTCAAGGCACTTGAACACCACTCGGAGAGCTTAGAGGGTGTCTATGGACACCTGCCAGGGCTGAAGGTCATTGTTCCGAGTACGCCATGGGATGCAAAAGGGCTCCTGACAGCCGCTATCCGTGATCCTGATCCAGTGCTGGTCATGGAGCCGAAGCAGATCTATCGGTCGTTTCGGGGTGAAGTGCCCGAGGAGTCTTACGAAGAGCCCATTGGCGAAGCTGCCATCCGACAGAAGGGATCCGAACTGAGCGTTATTTCGTGGGGGGCAATGATGTACCCTGCACTGCAGGCTGTTGAGAATCTTGGCGTGGATGCAGAGGTGATTGACCTTCGGACCATCTCGCCACTTGATGATGAAACGGTCGTAGAGTCGGTCAAGAAGACCGGGCGAGCGCTGATCGTCCATGAGGCGGCCGGGACTGGCGGATTCGGGTCGGAGCTAGTCGCGCGCATCAACGATCGAGCGCTGATGTACCTTGAGGCGCCCATCGAACGAATCACTGGGTTTGACGTGCCAGTCCCACTGCTTTCGATGGAGGATTATTACCTGCCAAATCCGCCACGCATCGAGGAGGGAATCAATCGCGTCCTAAACGTCTGACACAGCTAGCACTGACAGCCAATGTCACCCATCAGAGAAGTCCTAACCAGGCTACCCCATGGGTGAGCGCCGCGGCGATGGGAATTAGAATGGCTGTCCGGAGACAGAAGACGATGACGAGATCACGGAATCGAATTGGAATGTTGTTGAACATATCTACCATCATCGGGGCAGACGCCGCGAAGAAGATGATCTGCGAAATGGCGATGATTGTGACGAAAAAGCGGGCTGTCGCGCTCGCCTGAGCGACAACTGCGGCAGCCGAAACCTGCTCGACACCGCTGATGAGGATTGCGGACGCGACCAGGTTCGCGTCGGGAATCCCGAACACAGCGATTAGCGGCGCGAGTGGGGCAGAAATAAGCTGAAAGACGTTGGTCTCGGCGATCAGTAAGAGCGTGACTGTACTGATTGTGACGACCGTGCCGAGGATGACGGCGGTGACTTTCAGCCCGTCAATTAAGCCTGTAACGGCTGTTTGGAAGATTCGTCCGTTTTGGGCTTCGTCCATGGCTTCGCTGATAGCGAAGCGGAAGTAGTCGGTCGGCGATCCAGTGAAGGGAGTTTCGGGATCTGGTTCGGCAATATACTCTTCGGGAACATTACTGAGTGGCGGAATACGGACGAGGATTACGGCGCAGATGCCTACTGCGACCAGCCAAGACACAATGATCACTGGGAATAGATGTAGTAATCCAACCGTCGAGACGATAACGCCGACGAAGCCGATACTCACCGGTGCGAAACAAGTTGCTATGACGAAGACATCGCGCTTGTGGTAGCCTCCACGGTTGAAGACGTTGTACGTCACGTAATAGCCAACGGTGAACGCCCCAATCCAAGATGCGACCGAGTCAAGTGCTGCTCTCCCTGGTAGGCGAAATAACGGTCGCATGAACGGCCGCGTGAGAGTGCCGATAAATTCCAACCCGCCGAGTTCGACGAGCAGATTCACAAAGGCCGCTCCGAGCGGGATGATGACGACTACACTCAGAACGATAACGTTCCACACCAATCCACCAACTGTTTCCGTGTGGAGCACGCTTGGGCCCAGTTTAAAGAATAGCAATGCCCCGACACCGATGCCGAAAAGTCGAAGTATCCAGAAAAAGGGAGTGGTTTCCCAATAGGGGAGATCAAGTCGTTCTACAATATCGTCAGAGAGTGAAATAACGCCATTCCGATGTAATTGTGCGACGGTCGTCATGACACCACCCAGTGTGAGCACCGCAAGACCAACCATGCCAACAATCACGGGGAATTGTGCGGTAATCGCGCTGGCAGCGACATCGAATGGAACGGTCAATTGACCGTTCCAGGAAATGGGCACGAGAAAGAAGAACACGCCGAGTCCGAACCCAAATAGGAATCGCAGTCCGGGAATAGGCTCGATGTTCGTCACATCGACATCATGAATAGTCGCTTTTTTACCAGCCTCATCGCTGGGGTGCCACGTGCGTTGCTCCTCGGACTGCCACGGTCTCGAGTTGAACATGGCTGTTCATCGTAATCGAGGATTATAAATGTTATCTGTTCACAATCGGCACGTCATATGTTGGCTCAGTAGAACACTCGGCCTCCACGGAACCATCGCTATCGATGGAATTAGGGCGAATAGACGAGAACACAGATTGAGATATGTGTCCAACATACCCATACCACGGTGCCACTCCCACGGCGGCCGACGATGCATTCATCTCGGAGATGAGCTACCTCGTCGGGGATGTGTCGCTCGGACGCCGGTCTAGCATCTGGCCGTTCGTCTGTCTCCGTGGGGATGCAGGGTCCGTCGAAGTTGGCGATGAAACAAACGTGCAAGAGTTCAGCATGATCCACGGTGCTAAGGTGGGTAATGGGGTAACCGTGGGCCATGGTGCGGTCCTTGACTATGCGACCGTCAAAGACAACTCGCTGATCGGTATGCAAAGCGCCGTTATGCGCGGTGCAATAGTGGAATCACACGCTATCGTCGCGGCAAACGCCGTGGTGCTGCAGGACCAGACGATTCCCTCAGGGCATCTGGCGTATGGAACTCCGGCAGACACTCGACCGCTCACAGAAGACCAACGAAACCAGATTACGCGTACCCGTGACCATTATGTCACGCTTGGTCAGCAGTTCCGAGAGATCGAATCGGCCGACTAGTTGCGACTCTGCTAGGAGAGCCCTCAGGGTCAAGGAAAACGCACCGACCATAGCTCCCACATGAGGAGTTCCTGCGCACATTCAGTCCTGACGCGCCTCCCCAACACCGAGTAAGGTGGCCGAGTGGACCGTGTACATCTCAGGTTTAGCCACGCCGAACAAGATGAGCATAGCTGAGCGGTCCCGACCAGTAAACGCCACAATCGATTGGTGAGCGAGGAGAGCGTCCTGAGTTAAAGGTAGGATCCACAATGGGTGATGAATAACACAACTCGATCAGAGACGTCAGTATCGCCTTTTTCCGGAGATGAATGCAGCTATGCCGACAAATTTAACCTATTGGTATGACTGATTATCCCTGATGGATCGCTGGACATTGATCAAGGAACTTCGATCCCCGCCTATCGCATTCCTCCTTGCGACGGTTATCGCTGTGATGACCTATGCGATGATTCCTAGAAAAGGGAACGTCGCGTTGATGCTGTCGATTACGGCATTCTGTATTGTCCTTTGGATTTCTACGCCGATTAAGCCCGCTTACACTGGATTGATCGGTATTGGCCTCATTGCCGTTGTGTTCTCAACCAATCGTGCGCTCATTGGGTTTCAAAAACCAGCCACATGGCTCATTGGTTTCGGACTGTTGATGGGCGAAGCGACTCGCCGAAGCGGTCTCGCCAACTGGGCAGGGACTCGTATTACCGCCCATACCACCTCTGAATCAGCCAGTGGCCAGACCGAACGGACCTATCTGCGGCTTCTGGTTGCCCTTTCAATCGGGGGTCACGCTCTTGCCTTTCTCATTCCCTCGTCACTCGTTCGCGTCCTCATCATTGCGCCGATCCTCACGGAAATCGGTGAGATCTTCGACGACCGAGAGGCACGGGTCGGGTTATTCCTTGGCCCTGCGTTTGCCACATTCTATGGTTCCTCGGGCGTTCTCACCGCGGACCTACCAAACATCATGATCACCGGATTCGGAAGCTCGATCGCGAACCATCACATTTCCTGGACAGAGTGGTTGTTTCACATGTACCCTCTTATGGGATTGACGCGCGTAGTAGTCGTCTGTGGTGTCGTCTACTATCTGTTCCGACCTGACCCCACCTCGAACGTCGACCTCCCGAAGTTATCCCAAGGCGATGCGGCAAGCACCGAGCGGCGCATGTTCGTTTTTCTTCTCCTAGGCTCTGGAATTTGGGCGACCGACTTCTTCCACGGGTTCCACCCGGTCGTCGGTGCGGTCACAGTTGTCATGCTCGCGTTCCTGCCAGGCATTGGTGTAGCTGACTTCCAGCGCGTGGGCGACACCGATTTCTCGATTCTGTTTTTCATCGGCGCCGTGTTTGCAATCGGTGACGGGCTGGCACATACGGGCTTTACCGATGATGCGGCCAATTACCTACTCAAGTTGATTCCGACGGATGCATCGTTGGCGATCATCTTCGCGGTCGTCTTCGGTATCACGTTCCTGCTCACATTTTTAATGGAGGGATTGGCCGTTGCAAGCGTCCTCACACCCATCCTTATTCCGTACGCAGAGAATGCGGGACTGCCGCTGACACCTGTGTTGATGTCGGAAGCGCTGGCGTTGAGCTCATACTTCTTCCCCTACCAGTCGGCGGTCCTTGTTATGATTTTAGCTGAAGGAACTGCTGATACGAGGGAAGTCATCCGGACGACTGTCGCCTGTTCGATCGCATCGATTCTTGTCCTGCTCCCGCTTCAGTTTGCGTTCTTCACCCTCCTTTACTGAATTGCAGGCGGGTAAGGCCCCTCCCTCACTCGCGAGCGAAGTGAGTGATAGGGAGGGGATACACTCACCGTCATCGTCTGAATCCACGAATTCGGCAGGCTTCCTACCTCTGTGGACGTCTGGAGGAGTAAGATGCTCGGTCAGGATGCGTCCGATATAAGAACGCACACACACACACGCGTGCATCGGTCGTGTGGCCGAGTGTCGAGTCGGGAGGAGTGGAACACCCCGACCCGCCCGTAACGGAAAGTCGCCTGCGGAGTCTGGAACCGCTGTGTCTTCGGGTATAAGTTCCGACGCAGAAACAGGAAGCTCCGACCTCAACAAGCGAGGGCCGGGTAGGCCCGAATGCGGGAGGCCGGAGTAGTTCACTAGTCGCACATTCCGTTTTAGAACCATTTCTAAGCGTGTTCGCGCCGTAGTCACCATTGGCGAAGGGACCGAAATCAGCTCTTCAGTCCGTTCAGCGACTTACGCGTCGTCGATCAAACCGATCAGTGCCGCAACGGCATGCGCGCCCCGTTCGGGCGCTTGGAACGTCGGAATACCACGTTCCTCCATCTGGAGACGTTCCTCTTCAAGAGAGTCCGCTGGTCCGGCAACTGTAAAGAGGATGGGTTTATCGACCTCCTCAGCGAGAGCTTCAAGTTCTTCAATGGGATACCCGAGAGAGTCCTCGTAGATCTCGTAAACGATGACGATGTCGATGTTCTCGTCACGGGCGACAGCGTCGATGACCTGACCAAACTTGGGTAACGGTCGACCGGTGTCGACCGGGTTTCCCGTGTAGGTGATTCCTTGTAGGAGGTCGTCAACTCGTTCTTGGGTCTCGCTTGTCAGCTTGGGGAATTCGGCGCCGCGTTCGTCGAGTTCGTCGGCAATGATGATCCCCGGGCCTGCTTGCGCCGTGACAACGCCGACGTTCCGGCCATTCGGAACGGGCGAGTTGGCGATAACGCGACTGGCGTCCAGCAGTTCCGTCACCGACGAGACAAATACGACTCCCTCCTCAGTGAGTGCATCTTCGTAGCTTACGCGGCTTTGAATCGGTGCGGCGGTGTGAGACCGGACGAACTCGCTGAGATTCTCACTACCGACCTTATAGGCGATGATCGGCGTCTCTGCGTTTCGACAGGCTTCGAGCGTGTTCTCGATATCGTCAGTACCCTCGATGTGGACCGCAATCGCCTCGGTCCGAGGATCATCATCAAGCACCGGAATAAGTTCTGCAAAGTCAGCGGTCGCCCGGTTACCGAGTCCAAACATCGCTGACACGCCGTAGCCTTCGCGGTCAAACTGAAACGCGGAAGTGATGCCGACGCCGCCGCTTTGGGCGAGGATCGCGACGTTTCCTGTCTCAACCTTGCGGATTTCTGGGACGAACGAACCGTACAGGTCCAAATGAGGAATGCAGTACCCTGCTGTATTCGGTCCGAGAACTGTGATATCGTACTCTGTGGCGATCCGAATGACCTCCTCCTCAAGATTCTGGCCGTTCTCGTCGACTTCAGCGAATCCGCCAGCAAATATCACGGCTGCGCTGACTCCGCTCTCGCCGCACTCTTCGAGGACTTCCGGGACGATGGGGCTAGGCACACAACACAACGCTAAGTCGGCATCGACCTCACTAACTGAGTCGACGAACTCGTATCCGTAGACGCTCCCCGAACTGGAAGGATTGACCGGGTAAACGTCACCGTCATACGACTGGATATTAGTCATTGCGTCGTTCCCGAGTTTGCCGGGGGTCTTCGACGCGCCGATGACGGCAATTCCGTTCGGATCTAAGAAGTCGGCTACTCCCATATCGGTGGAATGGCGAATGTTGTAATATAGCTTACGAAGAAACGATTATGACGGCCGGTGATCAACCGATTATTCTGATAATTGTAACTTCATTCCTTTTCGTACTCGAGATATTTTTGTCCTTCTTCAGTTTCCAAAAGGATGTTGTCGAAGATCGCCGCTTCGGTTTTGAACTTGTGGACGCTGTGGAGCATCGTGTTGTGGAACTGGTCGATGAGTTCACCATGCTTGACGAAGAACTCGTGCACCCAGCGTTCCATTTTGTTGTCTGTCCGGAACTGCGCGATAACGTGCCACTGGTAGTTACTATCTGCCGTGAAAAACATCAGGACGTGCGGATCGTTCTGAAGAACATCATAACATTCGCTCCAATTCTCCTCAAACTTCGGAAAGTTAAACGAGAGACGGAACAGGTAGTGGCGGAACATCTCTCGGTTCGGAAGAATCGTTTCACGGAAGATTTCCTCCTCAGACATCATCCGGAGGATCTCGTTGATACGATTGTGCGACAGCGAGATTCCGTATTCCTCTTCAAGAATCTCGCTGAGTTCTCGCGTCGACGCTGTGGGATTGGCGACGCGCGCCTTTAGAATCGTAATATCACGAGGAGAAACGTCGAATGAGTTGTCGTTCATCGTGATGAATCTGTGAAAGGCACCATAAAAAAGCTTCTCCAATCGGAAGATTGGATGTGTCGGACTGGGACGCTACCGACGCAGAGCGTCTACAACAGTTGGGCGAGATTCGAGTGATCGAGAAGGGTGATCGTCGGGTTGTCTGTACTTGACATTCACCCACGACTAAAGTCGTGGGGTTCCCTCCAGGTTGGGATAGTATGGTTCGCAGTTAGCAACCTGTTCTCGCGGGGCGAACCGGCCCTCACTACGGTCGAACAGGCGAACCGGTGGCTGTACCATCCAGCCGGTATCCCTATCTCTCTAATCGAAGATAAGATACGGGAGTACTTTTCGTCTGATGTTCTTCGCACCGTTACCGTGCGCGTTTCCGACGAACCCGCACTCGCAGACGTACAACCCGCGTTCGACGCGTTGACGCTTATCCGAGCGCCCACACGCAGAACACGTTTTCGACGTATCCCGCTCTGATGTCCCCCGTTCGAATCTGAACGCTGGCGTCAACGGCATCGGTCGACGGAGCATCACCAAAGACGGCTGCTGATGTACCTATCACCGCGAGATCGCGTGGGCGAGCAGTTCGATCGGCGTCGGCGGTTCCTCACCGTCGATGCTACTGTCAGCCAGCGAACTATCTTCGGGAACTGGATCGAGGCGTCTGTCGCCGAGTTGCGTCCGACAGGACGTGCCCGGTGCGGTGACGACGTGGGCGTCGCTGTCTGCGATCTGGTCGACGAGGATATCGCCGATGGACTGGCTCATCGAGTAATGTTCGGCCTCGTAGCCGAACGACCCCGCCATGCCGCAACAGCCCGAGTCGAGCGGGTCCACCTGGTAGCCCGCACGACGGAGGACGCCGACAGCGTGGTGGTCCTTCTTCGTGGCCTTCTGGTGGCAGTGGCCGTGATAGGCCAGCGACTCAGTGGGCGCGTCCCAGTCGATGTTCTCGTCGAGGCGGAACGCGTCAAGATACTCACAGACTCCATAGGCGTTCGCTGCGACAGACTCTACGGACCGACCGTCTAGGAGGTCGAGCGCGTCAGACTGGAACATCACTGCGTCGGAGGGTTCTACGAGGACGATGTCCCACCCGTCGTCAACGCAGGGTGCGAGTGCCGCGACGTTCGAGCGCATCGTCTCCCGAGCCTTCTCGATGAACCCCTTCGAGAGCGCTGGTCGGCCGCTGTCGGTTCGGCTGGCCACGTCGACGTGTACGCCGGCGGCTTCGAGGACGCGGACCGCCGCTTTGCCGACCTCGGGGTGGCTGTAATTGGTATACGTGTCGACGAAGAAGACGGCCGTTCGCTTGGCCTCGGCTTCGGGGACGCGCGAGCCGCCACGGGCCTCGAACCAGTCTCGGACCGTCTCGCGGTGGAATGTCGGCAGTGAGCGCTCGCGGGCGATACCTAGGGTTCGCTCGGCGATGGCTCCGGCACCGGGAAGCGACTTCACCATGTTCGAAAGCGGTGCGAGTGCACTGCCAAGAGGGGCGAGTCGGTCGAAGTTGGCGAAAAGCCTGTCGCGGACGCTCGCTCCCTGTTCTTGATGGCGGGCGTGCTGGACCTCGGTTTTCAGTTTCGCCATGTCGACCTCGCTCGGACAGTCACGCGCACAGCCCTTACAGCCGATACAGAGGTCGAGTACCTCCTCGGCGAACACGTCGTCAGTGGGGTCGTCCGGAAGGTCGCCGCTCATCGCACGCCGAAGGAGATTCGCGCGACCTCGAGTGGCCGTGATCTCCTCGTTGGCTGCGCGATAGGTCGGGCACATGACGCCGCCGGTGGTCTCCTGTTCACCCCGGCAGCCACCGCACCCGTGACAGAGTTCGACCATCCCCTGCATTCCGTTCTCGTTTCGCCAGTTCAACGTCGGCTCGAAGCCAGCGTCGTAACTGTAGGCATCGTCGTACCGGAGGTTCTCGAGCATGTCATGGTCTCCGCAGACGGCTCCAGGGTTAAGCAGCCAGTCGGGGTCGAACGCCGTCTTCAGATTGCGGAACGTCTTCCAGAGTTCGTCGCCGTACAGTTTCCGGTTCCACTGGGTGCGCGCTCGGCCGTCGCCGTGTTCGCCGGAGACGGAGCCGCCAAACTCGACAACCATGTCGGTTATCTCATCGGCGATGGTAACCATGTCCTCGCGGTCGCGTCCGGCTTTTGTGTTTATCAGCGGGCGAACGTGGAGGACGCCGGGCCCAGCGTGGGCGTAGAACGCCGCGTCGATGTCGCGACCCATCTCAACGAGCAGCGACTGGAACCGCTCAACGAACGTGGGAAGGTGCTCAGGTGGAATCGCACAGTCCTCGATGAAGCTAATGTGCTTCTCGTCGGACGTTCGCGAGAGCAGTATTGGAAGTCCTGCCTTGCGTAGCTTCCAGAACTTCTCTCGCTCGGTGGCCTCGTGGGCCTCAAGGCCCTCAAAGGAGAGCGTCTCGTCGTCGTCCAAACGATCTGTGGATTCAGTCGCCTCGCCGTCGTCCTTGGGGGCGCGGTCGGCGAGGAGGTTGGCGGTCTGTGAGCGCCCGTGATCGTCATCCGCGGCGTAGAACTCGACTAGCAGAGCGGCTTGGGCACCGTCGGGAACGAGCGCTGCGACCTCCTCAAATTCGGCCGTTTCGCGAGCGAGACCGATGAGGACGTCATCGATAAGTTCGACCGCCGCTGGGTCGTGCTTGAGAACGTACTGGACGTCGGTCACGGCCTCAAGGACGCTCTCGTAGAACAACAGCGACACCGCCTTTGTCTCGGGAAGGGGTTCGAGCGAGAGTTCGGCTTCGGTGACGATAGCGAGAGTGCCTTCGCTCCCGGCCAGCAACCGTGCAAGGTTGACAGCTCCTGTCTCGGCCTCCTTAACGAGTACGTCGAGATTGTAGCCGGAGACGTTGCGCTTCAGGTTCGGGAATTGGTTTCGGATCTCGTCGCTCTCATCGTCAAGGAGGCGAACGAGTTCCGCGAAGACGCGTTCGAGGATATTCCCTCCCGGATCCGCTTGCTCGCGCAGGTCGCCGACATCTACCTCGCCGAGCGTGGCAACCGTTCCGTCGGCGAGCACGACTTCGCACTCTTCGACATACGCGTCCGTCTTTCCGTACATCAGCGAGTGCGCACCTGTCGAGTTGTTTCCGATAGCGCCGCCGACGACGCTGCGGTCGCCCGCCGCCGGGTCCGGCGCAAACTTCAGACCGTGCGGCGCGAGCTGTTCGTTGAGGTCCGCGAGAACAACACCGGTCTGAACACGCGTCAGCTGGGCATCGGGATCGATGTCGACGATATCGTCCATGTACCGGGTGAAATCGAGGACGACCGCCTCATTGACTGCCTGTCCGGCGAGACTCGTCCCACCACCGCGCGGGAGAACAGGAATTTCTCGTTCGGCGCAGTAGGAGACGATACTCGCGATGTCTGCGGTCGATCTCGGGAAGACGACGCCGATAGGGACCGCCTCGTAGGCGGAGGCGTCGGTCGCGTACAGCTGCCGGGTGTACTGGTCGAAGCGCACGTCACCGTCAACGCACGAGTCGAGATCGCGGACGAGACCCGGTCGGTCGACATCGTCCGAGACGTAGTCATACTCGGCACGCGCGTCCGCCGTTGGTTCAGTATCGGTATCGTCGCCAGCAATGGTAGGGTTCGTAGTCATAACTCGGTCAGATGACGACTACGGCCAACGAGAGTAGCACCGAACCGATGGGATTCCGTTCTGTCGTGCACCGGTTCGATCTGTCCGTGTCGCACCATGGTCATCGGTTCATGAGACGAGCAAGCAACGTTGCTGTTTCGGTTCGTGGACAGTGGTACCCAATCGACCTGCCGAACCCAATCCTGGAATCCCTTCGAAATCGTTCTCAACGAAGGTGACAAGACATCGCCTGAGTCGGTCGTCTCCCAGCGTTAGTGTTCATCTATGACAGTGTGTTGCATGGTAAGAGTTATAAATTCACTCATTATAACCCTGACAAATGTTTTTAATCATACTTAAACTCAACTCTTTATCAGAGATTATCTCCTGCCCATGGGCGTGGCAATAGACTTATACAATCCCCGGACTCGTTTCGAGTATCGACGCATGAGTTTCACACGTACTTGGACCGTTCGATTTTCGGATACGGACCCGTTTGGAATCGCACACTATCCGCGAATGATCGACGCACTCCACGAGACCTCAGATATGTTCATGGAGCAAATCGGCTGGCCCTACTGGGAACTCCACGAGCGACACGAACTAGGTCTCCCTCTTGTCTCGATAGAGTTCGACTTCCATGGACAAGTGAAGGGGGGCGACGAGGTCGAGATCGAACTGCAGACGGTCGTCGGAGAGTCTAGTGTTCGGTTCGACTACCGCGCGACCCACGACGGTGAGGTCGTCTTCGACGGAGTTGAACACCGCGTCTGTGTTCCGGTCAGCGGCGACCACAGCGTTACGATCCCCGATGACCTGCGAGACGCCCTGGAGGGCGGTGCTGATACCAGTTGAACCACCTTCGGCGCTGAGTGAACATCGCCGGAAGACGCGCAAACAGATGATTCACTGAAAGCGGGGACGGTCCTTCGACCCAACTTCGACGTGGTCGTACTGTGACCGGAACGCGAAGAATAGACCATGGCGGCCGGGAATGCGAGACAGTTCTCGGCTGTCCGCCTTACTCACAAGCGCGTCGTGAGCGACTTTCCAACGTTCGCTATTGTCGTCGACGAGTGTCTCACTGTCGCGCTCAACCGGTGTCGGTGGGGCCTCATAGACGGCGACGTCGTTTGCGGGATCGCGAAGGACGACTATCGCCCGCCCGTCGATCACGTCTGTCTCGACGGTGTTTTCGTCGATTTCTTCGATTGGATAGACGTGGACGGTCGCCCCGTCGTCGGTGACTACTCCGTAGACGTCGGTTTTCTCCGGTAACTGCCCTTCTTCGGTCCCTAACCCAGGCTGTACTGCATTCTCGTCATTCCAATAGTGGCGGAAGAACCCAATGTTGTTCTCGTAGAAGTAATAGTCAAAGTCGTACCCAGTTTCGATGTCAAGTACGAAGCTCTCGGGATGCGTTTTGCGCCACTCTCTCCACGTGGTCTGCGTGACCGGACGGATATCGAGACGGACGTCGGACTTATCATCGAGATACTCGCCCGCAATCGGCACTCCGCGATGTTGGCTCCAGAGACTCTCGGTCTGCTCGTCGAACATAATCTTGTTCCCTGTGAGCAACATTCCCGTATTGTTGAATGTTAGTGTTCGGTCGCCGACGTTCCGGTCGTAGCAGATGGGAGCGTTACAGAGCGTACAGAAGCTAAGTGTCACCGATTCATCCTCGAGCGTGAGGTTCGCAAGTTCGTGGGGAAACAGCACCCATCGGGGAACAGCGTAAGCGGTGTCATCGACGGTGAGGCCGAAGACGGTGTCAGTTGGTCGAAGATAACGGTCGTAATCTCCCTCCATCTCGTTTCCTTCTATGTCTATCGAGACGGCGTCGCCGGGAACAAAGTTTGGTTCGTTACACGCAGCGAGGAACGACGGATCACAGTTCCCCCAGCGAACATCTCGGAGGTCGAACGCTCGCGGTTCAGCGTCGAGTAGTCGACCAACCGGTGGAAGGAACGACCGGTAGAGTTGTAGTTTCCATTCATCGAATCCTTCAAGCGGGTCGATATCCTGTTGTGAGTACCAGCTCTCCCACTCGACCCAAGCGTACTTGGAGTCGTAGTCTGGTTCAGCGATGCGCCGCAATGCGTCGCGGGCGCCTGGCCAGCGTGCTTCCGGCAGTTCGAGGTACCGCGGTGGACTGTGCTCTCGAAGCACCTCAGGGAAGCCAAACTGGTCCCAGTTGCTGGCTATCTCGTGAATCATCAGTATCTCGATCAAGTGCGGCACGACACGTCGATCACCCTTCGTATTGATCTCGTCGAGTGCCGCTGCATGGACGTCCGCGTCACGAACTAAGAGATTCGCGACGAGTTCGTCGAGGTCGTCGTATCTATCGTTGGCAGGTTGTGACACGCCCATCCATGCGGTAGTCACGCACAAAAACTACACCATTCGTCTGCAGGTTACCAGTCGCCGACGCTCCAAATTGACATCCAAGACCGTTATTGGGGCCGTTTTTTGGTGGGTGAGATACGGAGACAACCGAACTGTACTGCAAAATGACAAAAATAATATAACGGTCGGAAGTAATTGGGTACAAACACGATGTTCAACAGATGGGAGATCACGAATCGATCGGTCGAATCCACAATGAACCAGATGGATCGGGTGATCAGTAGATGAAAACGGTACTCTTCTGCATCGACACTGAGGTCGAACGGGCGAAAAACCAGGTCGCGTCGCTTACCACGCTACCGCTCGAGTCCGACCGCGTCCGAGTTATCGTCTTCCATGTCTTCCGTGGCGGTGATGAGGCAGATGCAAAGAAACTCAAATCGGTCATAGAAACCACCACGCGGCTTGAGGAGGCAGGTTTCGTCGTCAATGTACGACAGTCGAGCGGTGACGCGACCCGAAAGATCCTGGATGCGGCCGACGAACTTGACGCCGATGTGATAAGCATCGCCGGCAGAAAGCGGTCGCCGACCGGAAAAGCACTTTTCGGGAGCGTCACGCAAGACGTAATTCTCAAATCTGAGAGACCAGTGATACTCAGTACAGCCGGGTAGCGTCGTTCAATACCACCACTCAGCTTCATGAGGTTGAATAGTCAACTACGAAACTGAGTCTACCGTTTCTTCAGGACTGGTCGTTCCAATTGGTCTCCCTGTTATCTTGGTAACCAGACCTATGATACCAATTATAAAGAACAAGGAGAATACCCGCGCCTTTAGGCGCGGCAGGATGTCAATCGTAGAATTCAGTTGTAGTATAGTTTCCTCAACGATTATTTTACTAGAATATTAGTGGACATGTGATCGGTGTTTTTATGACCCATAATACGGTTTGTCGGAATATGTTCGGTAGCCAGAGCTGGGAAGATGACGATCACATATCGGGTGAGACAGTGACACCCACGGAGAAATCGATCAACGAGGTACACTTCGTCGACAAAGATTTACACTCGACGTTGAAGTTCGTCGTCGCATTCGCGACCGGCGCGTTCTTTTTCCTCTTCCCAATTCAATGGGAAGGACAGACGACAATCCCCCTTGATGTTTTGATGACGCTTATTACCGATACGTCGATCTTTGTCGTTGAGGTGTTCACGCTGCTCGTTCTCTTCGCTGGCGGTATCCTGACGACCATCTCGATGCTACACTACCAAGGGACGATCACCCTAAGCGAGAGAACCCAGAGGCTCTTTGAGGTCGATTACTGGCAAACGTCGAACCTGTTCTGGACCTTTCGCGTCACCGCGATGTTCCTGGGACTCATGATGTTCTTCCGTGTCGGTCCAGGTTGGTTGCTCGGCGACGCCGTCGCGGGCATCGCCTGGGAAGTCCTCATGATCACCATCGTACTCGTCATTCCGCTCGGCGGAGTTTTCGTCAACCTACTCGCAGAGCTCGGCGGTCTTGAGTTCGTTGGTACGTTAGCTCAACCGATCATGCGTCCGCTATTTGACCTTCCAGGCCGTTCGGCCCTCGACAGCGCGGCGTCGTGGCTCGGATCGTTCAGTATCGGGTACTACCTCACCCGCAATGTCTTCGACCGCGGCGGATACAACAAGCGCGACGTATTCGTGATCTGTACGTGTTTTGCGACCGCCAATCTTGGGACCGTCGGCGCGGTTGCCGCTATCTTGGACCTGCTTGATGTCTTTCCCGTCCTCGTCTTGCTCTACCTCATCGCAACGCTCATCGTCGCCGCGGTCCTCGTTCGCGTTCCACCGCTCTCGACGGTCCCGGAAGAATACGTCGCCGAGCCGGACCCTGAACCGACGTTCACCGGGACACCCGCTGACTACCTCCGTTTCGCCTTCAACGAGGGTGTTAGAACCGCTCGAGAGGGTGAATCGATTCCCCGTGCTGCGCACAACGGGTTCGTCGACGGAACGAAACTCACCGCGATGATCCTCGGAACGGTGCTGACGATCGGAACGTGCGTGCTCGCGCTCGAAGCGTACACACCGTTTTTCGAGTACCTCGCAACACCGCTCGTTCCTGTGATGACTGTCCTCGGCATCCCGGACCCGCAGATGGCCGCAACGGCTATTCTCGCGGGTGCCGGTGAGTATTTCATCGGCGCGACGCTCGTCGTCGAAGCCGATCTGATCACGAAAGTCTTCGTCGTGGTCGTCACGAGCGCACAGGCGATCTTCTTCGCCGCGTCGGTCCCGATGATGGTCGACATGTTTGACGACATCCCCATGCGGTTCCGTGATCTCACCGCACTGCTGATCCTCCGAACGGTGCTGCTCATTCCCATCGCTGCCGTACTGACCCACGGCGCTGCAGCCGCAGGGTTCATCTAATCTAACGCCGTCAACTGCTGTTCGATTCTTCTGTGGTGAGTCTCTCTAGTTTCGAAAACCCGAGCATCTACTGGTTAACTGAGCGAGTCGAATACGCTGAACGATAGTTCGAGCTTGAATTACCGTCCGTCAACGTAGACAACGCCATCTTCGACGATAACGTCGTACGTCGGCAGAATCAGATCGTCGTCGGCGAGTTGCTCGCCTGACGAGAGGTCGTAGGACCAGCCGTGCCACGGACAGGAGATGATCGGTTCGTCATCAGCGTACTTTTTCTCAATGCGTTTACCGGGTTCGACGAACTCACCGACGAGTTTCCGCCCAACGGCACCATCAGCGACCGGTCCGCAGTCGTGGAGACAGCGATTTCGGACCGCATAGTATTCCCCGTCGATCCGGAGGACGCCGACCTCAACGCCGTCAACCTCGACGAGTTCCCTGTCGCCGTCGTCGAACGTCGCATCGGGTTTGACTTTGACCCGTTCCGGCGTGCTCACAGGCCGAACACCTCCATCGCGTTCTCCGATAGGATCTGCTTCTTTTCGGCTTCTGAGAGGAAGGGGAGGTCGGTGACCGTCGTCGGACGGTCATAGTCCCAATGCGGGTAGTCCGAGGCGTACATCAGGCTGTCTGTCCCGACCATCTCGAAACACTGTTCGAGGTAGTTGCGCTCGGCGGAGACCTCCAGCGGCTGGGTGCCGTAGTAGAAGTCGGTGATGTACTGTCCTGGTTTTTTCTCGAGCAGCGGCGCTTCCTCAGGGCGCTTGAGATACTCTTCGTCGAGGCGCGAAACTAGGCCAGGAATGTACGTAATTCCCGACTCCATGAAAACGATGTCCAGGTCGGGGAACTTCTCCGGGATGCCCTGACAGACGAGACTGACGATCTGAGACATGTTCGACTCGAGGAAACCAAGCGTGTGTGTCTCGATCATCTCCTGGTAGCCCGCGCGGACGTACTCGTCGAGACCAGCGCCGCCGGTATGAAACACCGCCGGCAACCCGAGGTCCTCACAGCGCTCGTAGAGAGGATCGTACTTGCGGTTACCGAGAGGCGGTGTCGCACCAGCGGTAACGAAACACGCGCCGACGTAGGCGTCCTCGTCCTCGATGCGCTCGAGTATCTCTAGCGACGCATTGAGGTCGCCGTACGGCACCGGAGCGAGACCGTGAATCCCGTCGTCAGGATCGAGCACCTCTTCGAGCATGTACTCGACGTACGCTTTCGCGAACGCGCTCTGGCGATCGTCGTCGGCAGTCGTCCCGGCCCCGGCGAGAATGAGGTGCGAGATCAGTAGCGTCTCGTCGACGCCGATGGACTCCATTCCCTCGCGGATGCGCTCTGGCGTCTCAGGTTCGTCGGGGTACGACGAGTGCTCGCGGCTGATCTTCCCGTAGGCTTGTCGGTCGCCTGTCGAGAAGGGAAAGAAGGAACTCAGGTTCTGTTTTGCCCCCTTTTTGTCGAAGTTGCTGCCCGCGAACTTCGTCTTCCACGGCTCCTCCATGTACTCGGCGACGTCGTGGAACGACTCCATGTAGTGACAATCGCCGTCGACGACGTAGTACCGGTCTAACGCTTCCTGTCTCGGTTGGTCCTGGATGGACTCTAGCATGGTCGTACAACATCCATTCTGACGTATATCTTTGCGCCCCACGGAGTCACTTTCCTCTATCCGCGCCTAATTATACGTATTCGTGGTCTTTCCGCGTCGGTCTTGATGTGCTCAAAACAAATGCTTTGGGTTACCGAACGTCAGCACTCCGCTATTGTCTCTGTTCGGATTACATCGACTCGAACAGCGCAACCAGCTAAGAACGGACCAGAAACGGGGAGTCGACTCTGCAACCGCGGCGAAACGCAATCTCCTGAGCAAATCAAACATCTCAAACCAGCGGTCGAGCCCCCCCATCGAGGTTCGAGTGGAGGTTCACCTCGACTGCGTTGGCGGTCCGCATAACCGTCTTCGGGAGTTCCCGACGGAACCGCTCGCCGCTCCAGTTGCTCGCTGATCCCGAGAGGCTGACCGCACCGACGACGAGATCGCCATCGTAGTACACCGGCGCGCCGACCGCCCGAATGCCTTGCATCTGTTCTTCGTTGTTCAGTGCGAATCCGTGTTCTCGGACGGACTCAAGTTCGATGGCGAGTTCGGTCTCATCCGTTATCGTCGATGACGTATAGGAAACGAGTCCGTGGTTCTTGACGATCTGGGCGATCCGATAATCCGGCAGGTGAGCGAGGATCGACTTCCCGGCTGCCGTACAGTGGAGGTGCGTTTGCGGCCGTCCTCGTTTTTGCGGGTGAAACTCCGTCCCAATGGCGTTCTCGCCGAACGCTTCGTGTAACACGAGCAGTCGCCCGTCGTACTCGGTCATGAGGTGGGCAGCGGCGTCGCTATTGTGTGCGAGCCGGTGGAGTTCCGCCTTGGCGGCCCTGTAGAGGTCATTCTGGAGTCGGACGTGTTCGCCGTACGGGAGCAGTTCGGGGCCGAGTGAGTACGTTCCCTCGTGTTTGCGGATGAACCCACGCGATTCGAGCGTCGTGAGGTAAGTGTGGGCCGTCCCCGGCGACAGTCCGACCGCCTCGGCGAGTTCCGAGACCGTCGTCCGATCCGTCTCTCGCACGTGCGCGAGGATATCACAGACCCTATCGGCGGATTGGATCCGTCGTGGGTTGTCGTCCGAACTCATGAGCGAGGGGACGTCCTTGAGGTGCAACACTCTTTTGATCATTTCAAATCCATCGTCAGCGTCGACCCTCACGGAGTGGCTCACTACGACGCAGTGATCCCGCGAGAGCGTCGACTCCAAAATACGGTTGTGAGCCGTCGAAGAACCACGAGTACGACCGCGCTAAAACGAATCCAGTGGATTGTAACCCCGTCGTCCCTTGGATCGTTTGTTGTAATATCTTCCACGCCGTTCGGTGAACGACCACAAATACTATGTCATCGTATTTCGTCACTGTCTCTCATGAGCGGTGATCCGAGCAACGTACCAGTACTTGTAGCGGGCGCCGGACCAGTCGGGATGACAACGGCGCTCGCGTTGCACGCACGGGGAGTCGAAACGGCCATTCTCGAGGCGGAACCCGCAGACCGAGATCGATCGGGGAGTCGGGCCATCTACGTCCACGGTTCGACTCTTCGGACGCTCGAACGTCTCCATTCCGGCTTGGGAACGAATCTCGTCGACGAGGGTCTCGTCTGGCCGACTCGCCGAACGCTGTACCGTGGGAAAGAGGTGTTCAACCGGACGTACGACTCTCCCGGTGGGTCAGGTGACATCCCACATTTCACAAGCGTCCCGCAGGTCGTCACCGAGCAGTACATGCTGGAGGCGCTTGCCGACATTGGGGTCGACATTCACTGGGAGACAGAAGTCAGCTCTGTTGCATCCTCACCAGACGGCGTCCACGTCGAGACGGCAGACGGTCGGGAGTGGGAGACCGACTATCTGGTTGGTGCCGACGGTGGCGGTTCGACCGTCCGCAAAGAGATCGGATCGAACTTCGAGGGCGATCAGTCTGAGAACGCCTTCATCATCGCCGACATCGAAGACGAAGGGATCGACGACGACCACCCAGACCTCGAACGGCTGTTCCACTACGACGCGCCTGAGGCCGACGGCAGAAACGTGTTGCTCGTACCGTTCACCGGCGGTTGGCGTCTCGACATCCAGTGTATCGAAGGCGACGACCCCGAAGAACTCAGCAGCACCGAGCGGATGCGAGAGTTTGTCCGCGATATTATGGGGGAGGAGTACGCCGATAGCCTGCAGTGGGTCTCGACATACCACTTCCTTCAGGTGATGGCAGACTCGTTCGTCGACGAAGACCGTCGGGTGCTGTTAGCTGGCGAGGCGGCCCATCTGCTGGCACCGTTCGGCGCCCGTGGGATGAACTCCGGTATCGCTGATGCCGACGAGGCCGCCTCAGCGATCGCGGTGGCGCTAAATGCGCGCACGGAGGCGGTTGCGCGCGACGAAGTCGAATTGTTCGCCGCCCGCCGCGAGAAGGCGGCTGAGTACAACCTCGATGCGGCTGGTCAGGCTCTCGAATATCTCCAGGGCAAAGACCCCGTGACGATCCTGCGAAAGGAGGCAGCCGCCGAACTCGCCGACTACTTCGAGGTCGCCGGCGAGTGGCTCGACGATGCGCCGTACGGTCCACACGGCGCGCCACCGATCGTCTCGACTGGAAACTACTGAATCGGCCTACCGACATCTTCTCTCGTTTTATCGGTTACAAAGCAAACAACTCGGCGAGAGACGTACAGGTAAAGCACCGCGAAGAGTGTGATCTTCTCAGGTCAGATTCAATCTTTTAGCGACCCAGTAGTCTCGGGCAGCCATCACCAGTCCCTTTTCGTTTTCGAAGTCGCTCGTCTCGGCGACAAACTCGTCCCATTCCCCGTGATGGATCCGTTCCAGTTCGTCGGCGGAATCGGCGTCGCTGGGGCTTGCTGCGACCATCTCGTCGAACGACTCGAACTCAGTGCGCGCTCTGACGAACGCCGTGTCGAATAGGTCGGTGACGAGAAGCGTTTCGTCATGGTCGTAGACGTTGCCGGCCTCCGGAAGCGTGTCACGCTGCTCGGCGACCGTTTCGATATCCGGGTCTAACACCATGGTCTCGTTCGGCGATGATACCTTGTAAATCCACCTCATCCTCGTGTGTTGGTGACGACGTGTCGCTTCCGAAGCGAGACGTCCCTAGAAGGGCGACGGATGTACCGACCTTGCTCGTTCACGGGACGTTCTCGATGGGTGCGGGCCGGCAACTCAGAAGGGAAACTCGCGGGGTTCGTGCTGGAGAGAGATCCACTTTTTCTCCGTGACCTCGTCTAGGAAGTCCTCGCTGTTGTAGCCGCCGACGCCAGAGGCACCGGTGCCGCTGAAGGGAACGTGCGCCTCGTCGTTGATTGGCTGGTCGTTGACGTGGATCATCCCGGTGTCGATGCGATCGGCGATGCGTTTTCCCGCGCCGACGTCACCCGCGTGGACCGACCCAGAAAGACCGTATTCGGTCGCATTGGCAAGTTCGACGGCCTCGTCGACATCCGAGAAGGGAATAACCGGCGCGATCGGACCGAAGTGCTCGTTGCATGCGACCGCCATCTCATTGGTCACGTCAGAGAGCACTGTCGGCGCAACGACCAGCGAATCGTCAATGCCTTCGAATTCGACCGTTTCGCCGCCGGTTTCGAGCGTCGCTCCAGCGGCCACGGTTTTTTCAACGTAGTTGAGCATCTCGTCGCGCTGCGACTCGTCAATAACGGGTCCAACGGCCACCTCGTCGTGGGCGCTGCCAACTGGGAGACCCTCCGCGCGATCGGTGAGTTTCTGAACGTACTCATCATAGACATCCTCGTGGACTAAATGTCTATTGATAGAAATACAGACCTGCCCCTGGTGGACGAAACTCCCGAACACGGCAGCGTCGACGGCGGCGTCGATGTTGGCGTCAACAGTGACGATATGGGCGTTGTTCCCTCCGAGTTCCATCGCGGCGACCGCAAGATTCTCACCGGCCGCTGCGGCAACGCGGCGGCCGACCGTGGTCGACCCAGTGAACGCGACTACGTCGCTCTCAGGATGGCTGGCGACGCGGTCGCCGATGTCGGAACCACGTCCGGTAACGACGTTCAGTACCCCGCCGGGTAGTCCCGCCTCTTCGAACAAGCGTGCAAACAGGAGTCCTCCGACGATAGGGGTGTTCGTCGCCGGTTTGAGCACGACAGCGTTACCAGCGGCGATTGCCGGCGCGACCGCTCGCATCGAGAGGTTCAGCGGAAAATTCCACGGCGAAATAACCGTGACCACGCCCTGCGGTACACGCTGGACGATGTTTTCCTTGCCCGGGATGTTGGATGCTACATGTTCGCCCTTCAGCCGCCGAGGGAGCGTCACGGCCTCTGCGACTTGGTCGGACGTGAGGTGGAGCGATGTCTCACCCATCCCGCGGGTGCCACCGGCTTCGTGGGTTAAGAGCCCAATTATCTCCTCTTCGTGATCGCTCAGTAATCCGAGCACTTCTTGGACGACCTCCTGACGGCGAGCCGGTGGCGCTTGTCCCCATTCCTCCTGTGCCGCGGCGGCCGCTTCATAGGCGGTGTCGACGTCGTCCTCGGTCCCGGCCGGCACCGTCGCAACCGTCTCGCGTGTCGAGGGATCCTCGACGTCTATCGTCTTCCCACTGGCCGAATTCCGCCACTCGCCGTCGACGTATAATCGACTCCAGTCGGCGTCGATGCCGTATGCTGCTGGCTGTCCTCGTGCCATACTGTGCTATCGGATGAATCGATAATCAAGGTTTGGAAAATGGGACCGAGAGTCAGACACGTTTTGGAAAGCGAAGACAAGTCGGACGAGTTCGATCCCGTCACGGGAACCTCCAACACACTTATGTTGATTCTTCTGGAAACAAGTGATATGGCGCAACAAGAGCCTGAAGAGCGCATAGAATTGACCTCCGAGACCAGGCGTATCCTGGAGGAGACGGACCTCCGACCCCTGTGGGAAGTTGAGGACACGATGGGACACGTCTACGACGAACTCGAAGCCAATATCTGGAAGTGGGACGATATCAAACAGGCGATCGATCACGTCGAGGAGGACATGCCGATAGAGGAGCTCCCACCGGGCTTCCAGCGGCGTGTCGCCGTCCCCATCAATACCGGGATGCAGAACGCTATCTCGAACACCATCTACGTCGGCGTCCAGACCGTCTCACCCGGCGAGACTGCGCCGTCGCACCGCCACGGGGCTAACGCACTGCGCTTTACCATCGACGGCTCGGAAGACATGAAGACGGTCGTCGCAGGCGAGGAGTTCCCGATGGAGAACAACGACCTCATCACGACGCCGCAGTGGGAGTGGCACGACCATGTCAACGACTCTGACCAGACAGCAATGTGGCTCGACGTACTCGACCTCCCACTCATTCTTGACTCTTTGAACTCCTCGAACGTCTTCGAGAATCATGAACTCGAGCGCCAGCCCGTCACCAAGACCCAGGGCTACTGGGACTCGCAGTACGGGCACGCCCGTCCCGCCGCCGAGTCGAACGACGGGGGCATTCCGGGCCCGTTTGAGGGCACCCGCGAGCCGACGCCGCCGTACCGGTTCGGCTGGACCGAGACCCTTGAGACGCTCCGCCAACGTGCCGAAAACAACAACCCTGACCCGTACGACGGTTACAGCTTGGCCTACGTCAACCCGACAACGGGCCAAGAGCCACTGTTTCCGACGATGTCCTTCCGCGCCCAACTGCTCACCGAGGCGACGGAGGCGCACTTCCATAATGCCACGGAGGTCTTCTTCGTAATCGAGGGTGCGGGTACCACCCACGTCGACGACGAGACGCTTGAGTGGGATCAATGGGACATCTTCGTCGTGCCGCCGGACAAGCCTCACCGCCACGAACCCGAAAACGACGAAGCCATTCTCCTCGGCATGACCGACCGGCCAGTGTTCGAGGCGTTCAACTTCTACGCCGAATCCGCAGCGGATCAGTAACCCAGTCCAGCCCTCCCAAACGGAGTTTTTGTCAGCTGTCGGGCGTCGAATGTGGTTCGTCACTGGTTTCTCAGCAAAGAACGAGGCCGCCTCCTACACCCATATATGAGAAAACGGGGGAATATTTTATAAACTGGTAGCCGTACTGAGTCAATATGGCAGATTTCGAGAATCCGTACGCTGAACACGATCCGTTCGTTCAGGCGCACTTCGACTGTCTGGACTGTGGTGGTAAACTATGGGAATACGCGATCGACGGACAGATGGTGTGCGAAGACTGTCGTAGCGTCTTCGAGTCCAAAGACGTATTCGATGCCCAGATCCGCGCCAGCGACTAATCTGTAATCCTATAGTCACCGCGAGGGTGGTGTTCAAACTCGATAGCCGAGAAAGGATGATTTATGTGGGAAGGTCACGGTGGTTCCCTCATGCGACTCGTCAGATTCAACGATAATCGGCTCGGTCTGCTGAGTGACGACAGTATCGTCGACGTCACTGACCGACTCGGCCTTCAGACGAACGACCCACTCAAGGAGTACGCTCGCGAAGACCTTGACGCGAGCACGTACGAGGACGAAGAACCTGACTATCGCCGCGAGGAAGTCACAATCGAGTCGCCTGTCCGTCGCCCCGGCAAGGTGATCGCGGCGCCGCTGAATTACGAAAACCACGTCGAGGAGGCACTGGCCGACAAAGACATCGTCACCGACGAGTGGTTCACCATCGAAGACAAGGGCTACTTTCTCAAGGCTCCCTCGAGCGTCGTTGGTCCGGAAGATGGTATCGAACTGCCGTTCAACGACCGCCGTGTCGATCACGAAATCGAACTCGGCTTCGTCATGCGTGAGGACGTAAAGGACATCGAGAGTGACGACGTTTGGGACGCGATCCTCGGCTACACGATCCTTCTCGACGTGTCTGTTCGGGGAGATCAGGATCGATCGAATCGCAAATCGTACGACACCTTCACAGTTATTGGGCCGTGCGTTGCCACACCCGATGAACTCGACGACCCACACGACCTTGAGATGGAACTCCAATTGAATAGTGAGACTCGACAGCAGGAGAACACGGGTGGCATGATTTACAGCTGTGCCGATATCGTCGAGTACGCCTCCATCGGAATGACCATCGAAGCCGGCGATGTCGTCACTACCGGGACACCAGAGGGGGTTAGTGCAATAACCGGTGGCGACACAATCAACGCCACAATCGAAGACATCGGATCAATGACCGTCGAGGTAACTGAACGCGATCTCGAATTTGCGGACGTAGACGTCAAAAAGAGCCAACAAAGCGACTGATCAATTGAGTACCGTCGAGATATCCGGACACCATCAGCGTTGACGACAATCCAGAGAGAATCGTGAACAAGGGCGTGGGATCATTTTCGACGTGTACCCGCTGAAGTGAATTGCTCCACCACCTCTGCTGGTTCTCGGTCGCCAACCGGTCTGTGGTAAACGACTCGTCTACATCTGATTGTCAATTATCGCTCTTTCGGCCGGAGAGGGCCGAGCCGAATCGCGCTCCGTCATCTCCTCGCCTCCTTCGGATTCACTCGTCGAAAAATTTGACGAGGATCGTCTCACGTTCGATGGTTCCGGTGTCAGTTCGTGGAAGCGGTTCGGTTGTTACTTCATACCTCCGCGGGCGTTTGAATTCAGCCAGCTGATCATGGTCTTTGCAGAATTGATCGAGATCGTCGAGGTCGAAGGTGTTCGAGCCATTGGCGGAGACCACACATGCGACTCGGTGCCCCCACTTTTCGTCCTTGAGCCCTACGACAGCAGCCTCTTCAATTCCTTCGTAGGTCTCGAGAACGTCTTCGATTTCCTCCGGATAGATGTTCTCCCCGCCGCTGACGATCATATTGTCGGTTCGTCCGACGATGTAGAGGAAGCCCTCGTCATCGACTTCGGCGCAATCGCCCGTTCGAAGCCAGCCGTCGACGTACGTTCGCTCGGTCGCCTCAGGATTATCCACGTATCCGTCACTCATACCTGGTCCGCGGGCGATTAGTTCTCCAGCCTCGCCTGGACTAACGATCGCCGTCGGATCGAACGCTTCGTTGGAGTCGGCAATTTCCACGACTCGTATCTCCCACGTGAATGATTCCTTTCCAATCGTTCCTGTGTGGTTCTCCTGCGTGGATGGATGCGCGAACGTTAAATTTGGGCCGCCCTCGGTCAACCCATACGTGTTGTATATGCCGTCGGTTAGGTGCCTGGACGCTTTTTGCACGAGCCGATCAGTTACGATCGATCCGCCAGTTCGAACGTACGAAAGGGTAGTGACGTCGTATTCCTCGATTGCTTGCGTCTCAACCAACCTGTGAAGCTGCGTCGGGACGGCGAGCAGCCCTGTCACGTCGTAGTCCTCCACAAGTCGAAGCGATTCTCCCGGATCGAAATCAGGCTGTAGAACTAGCGTTGCACCGGCTTGTAAATGGGGAAGAATCCAGGCATCAGTCGTCACCATATGGTACCACGGTGTCGTGACGAGTGCCGTGTCTGTCTCGTCAATATTCATCTCCATAATTACCTGAGTACTCCCATACCACATCTGTTTTTGATCGAACAGCACCGCTTTCGGCGTGCTCGTTGTTCCGCTTGTATAAAACACGCCGTGTTCGTGGTCTGGGTTAGTCTCTACTGGATTGGCGGATGCCTCCGCAACGATCTCCTCGTATGATTCAACATCGTCTCGATTGATCGCTTTCTCTCCCGCGTGGATGCCGGTGTTGATCTCCGTTCTGTCGAGCACCTCGACTGCCTTCTCAGCGTTCGCGTCATCGAAGAGTAGCATCTTAGCTTCCGTCGGGCGGAGCATCGACGCGATGGCTCCAGGACTATCGCGGAACGGTAGCTGTACATTCCCCATTCCCCGCTTCTGGCTCGCGAGCATCGCTTCAATCGCCGTCGAGCCGGTCAACGCGAGCGTCGCAATTCGTCGACTAGCTACTCGTTCGTTCAGTGCGTTCGCGAGTCGAGTCGTCCGTTCGCCCAGCTCGTCGTACGTCAGTGACCGGCCATCGTAGGTGACGAATGCCGCTTTCGACGGATGACACCGGACTGTTCGTTCAAACGCATCAGTGTACTTCATCAGTTTGGTTGCCTGAGTGTGTTTCCTGTTACCGAACACATTAATGATTATGGTGCGCATTTCAGCGGTCGATCAACTTACTCTACCTGAGTTCTCCACCGTGCGTCATGAATCTCTAACTCGCACTTTGGTTACGTACCAAATGGTCAATATGCCGGCCCCTACGTGTGTTCACCCCAATTGGGCCTTTAGGAGTACGACTATAGACTTGGTGTTAGACCTCCGTACACGGGAATCCGACCGATATATGACGCCTGGCATAAGATGATCGCGCGTGCACGATCGTTTGGACCGAGTTCGATCTTACTTCAACAGAGGGATTAGCGGGCTCTGGATTCACATCCAACCCGTTTTTCTTCTCCCAGCGGTAGCAATGTCGTAGTTCGGTGGGCTCCTTGCAGACGACCTCTCGGTTGCCACAGGTGTCGGACATAGTCTTGCGATCTGTCGCACCGTGTACGTCGCCCATCTCAAGGATGAGTACATCGATCACTACATTCGAGGCGAAGACGCTGACAATCCTCTTACTCCTGCCGAGATTCACGTTTCATTATCATCTTAACTGTCACATTCCTCGGCTGTGTCGGGTTTCTCTGGATAACATCTTGGGTCGTCGCAGCCGTTCTCACCGTCCCGGTTGTCGTGCTCGCTCTCCTCCACGTCCCCTATCCTGATACGACTCCGGTCACCACGACTATTGATTATCCATTTGGGATCGCCCTTGCGACGATGGGTGGGTATGCAACGCAGACAAGCTCAGTGATCTCGTCCGTCGTAGCGATTTCACTGTGCCGCCATAGCGACTCCCCTCCCCCTCGGTGCCGTGATGGTCTGACTCGGTCGCGGGTACGGTGCCGACCGTGCTGTCTCGTTGTTCATCAAAGTGACCTATGCGTTCGGCGTCGTGCTGTTTCTCGCGGTACGTCCCGGCCTTCTCTGCTGAGTGAAGAAGTCGAGTTACGGGCTAGCCGTCGACGAGTTGAAGTTCGAAAACAGTTATAGCTTCAAGCAACTCGTTCACCTCGTCTTCAAGTGAAGAATCGGTGCCCAAACCGATACTGCTCGGCTTCCCTGGAACCGTATCGATTTTGTTCGAGACTGACGAGTGTATGTGTAGTGAATTTTGACCAACCCGAGTCGGTCGGTGAATCCGATCGCTCCGAGTTGACTGGTTTCCATTTCTAATTCGACAACAGCGAACAGAGTGCTATCCGATTTAATGGAATGATCATCAAGCTAGTCTATTTTCTTGATGACATCATACTACGGCTAGTCGTACGGTATTTTCCACTATTTCGAGTATGATTCTTAATTGAGGAGATCTTGGTGTTCGCTGTTAGAGAACGTTATTGGAGGGCCGGGAAATGAAAATCATCTTTGCGTGCGAATCATTACAAACATACGCTTGTGAAGCGAGTGCGACACCTAGCCATGGTCATCTGGGTCTATATAATAATGAGTTGATAAGAATCAACGAGAAGATCGCAGGCTGTCGTTCCGCCACAGCGAACGCACGTGGGGCCCTCATGTGACAGAACTCCGCATGTGTCTTTATGCTGTGGATCGAACAGGTATTAAATAATCACCAAATGGAAGTACGACTCAGTATCTGTAAATTGAGTGGGAGAGATGGTATTTACGGCTGTCGACGAAGGTCTGTGGACGTGGCTTGGCGTGGCGGAGAAACAATATTCCATCCTAAATAATGTGTCCCTCAAACCTTACAAGTCCTTGTTTGTACCCCCGTTGGTCATTTCAGTTAACTTCCACGCTGAGGACGATGAGAGCGTCAAGTGCCAAGGTGTCTTCTGTGGTAACCAACACCAGGTCCACGTCAATTTCTGTGATAGCGTAGTACTCGACGACGAAGTTATTACCGTCTAGATAACATCGGCCAGCGCCGATTTGTTGGCTGGTTCACCGCCGCGATAGCCTCCGAGAAGCTTGCCGCAGTCAATTCGTTGATGGCCGAACGGGCCTCCACGTAATCGATTGACGCGAGTAACCGACTCGTGTCCTTGTACACTTCGGTGAACACGCCACCCAGTCCGACCAAGACGACCGGTCGGAATGAGGGATCGCGCAGTCCGCCGAATTTCTCGTCGATGGTGCACGGTGGCCCCAAGAAGGGTATCGTCATCACGGGCTTTGATTCCAGCATGAAACATACGGGAATCAAAATGTCATCGACTCTCTACTACGAAGTCAAACGACGAACCGGCCAGTTCGCAACTGACTGCCGGCGCGTTGAGCCAGCAATCGCCGAAACAGGGCTACTCGCACAAACCTTCTGCTAAAATCAGTCAATTCGAACAGCGTCACCATATTGGAATTTCCTGATATAAACGTTAATTTCTTTAGAGACGGTTAATGGGACGACGATCAACATGACGTGAGAGAATTTCAGAGCACACGAGAAGCCCCTCATTGTTGCAGAAAAATAGCCTGATAAGCTACCACTATCATTCGTTACACCACTTATATATAAAATATTATATTATTAATATATTAAAGGTGGTCAAGAATCTGGTTGGTTGTATTACTCGAGTCGCTCCTGTTGTCGACACTTCGTTGTTTGACTTCTTTGTTCCATGTGGTCTCCGGACGACTTTGCAATACGAAGAACTGTTTGTCATTGCCCTGTTCTTCAATGGCCCACTCAATGTCCTGCGGTTCGCCGTAATGCTGCTCGATCATCTTCGCTAAGTCGGTCAATTTGATCAGTTCATCGGCCGTCACAGATGGAACGTCGCGTTTATCATCAGCAATTTTGACTTCTTCGGTACCGGCATCCGTGGGAACCGTCATGACGTCTTTATTCGGAATGTTCCGATCAACAATTTTGTAAACAGGCTTATCCACGAGGAAACTATCCGGGGTAACGATTCCGCTTACGACAGCTTCACCCAGCCCCCAATTCGATTCGATCCGAACTTTCGATCGATCACCGTTCGAGGGATTAACGGTGAACATCACGCCTGACGATCGGGCATCAACCATTTTCTGAATCCCGACGCTGATGAGCACTTCATCTCGGTTAAACCCCTGCTTCTCACGGTAGGTGATCGCTCGCGCAGTGAACAGACTCGCCATACATTCTTTTGTTCGCTGTGTGACTGCCTCGAAATCAGTCACATTGAGGTAGGTGTCCTGTTGCCCAGCGAAACTCGCGTCAGGTAAGTCCTCCGCCGTTGCTGATGATCGGACAGCCACTTGCAAGTCATTTGCTCCTGTCTTTGCCTGTAGTTGTTCCCATGATGACTTGAGCTCCCTAGCGAGGAACGGGGGGAATGAGGTGTTTTCAATGTACTCGCGGATATCGCTGCTTGCGGCTGCAACAGCGGTGTCATCGTCGATATCGACTTCGGATATCCGGTCAGTAATGTATTCATCGAGTGACTGCCTTTCGAGGAAGGTTTCGTAGAAGTCCGTGGTGACAGCGAATCCTGGCGGAACTTGGACATCATCACCAGCCTCCATCAGTTCGCCAAGCGAGGCATTCTTCCCACCGACAAGCCCAATATTCGCTTTCTTGCACTTTTCCGACTCGAAATTCAGGGTGTATGTTGGATCAGCCATTGTGAATTGTTGCTCTTGATTCGTTATAATAGTTATTCTGTCTTCTCAAGGATCTCAACGCTCCCCTTGTTGCCATCTACGCGGATTCGATCACCGGTCTGGAGGCGGGACGTCGCCGTCCCAGCCCCTGTGACAGCCGGCAAACCGTACTCGCGACAGACGATAGCAGTGTGACTCGTCGCACCACCATTATCCGTGACGGCCCCGGCTACCTTAGAAAACACCGGTGTCCAATCCGGATTCGTGAGGGGAGAGACGAGTATTTCGTCGCGCTCCACCTTGTTTAGGTCACTCCCCGATGTGACTACTCGTGCTTTCCCTTCGGCTATGCCAGACGAGGACGCAAAGCCGCTCATCTTATTGCTGTCTTCCTCCTGCGTAGAGCCGAGCCAGTTCTGGACAGTTTCAGTCGTAATGCCCCAGAGCATAATCACCATCGGATCCGTGACCTCTTCGGGCGGATCGCCAATCGCCGGGGGTGGCGACCATTCTTCGGCCGCACCAAGGATGCGTTTTCGTTTGTCTGCATCCTCTTTCCAGTAGTTTGGGATGTGTGCGCCTTTTCCCTGGGACCAGACGCGAGCGAGGTCTGCGAGGAGTTCCGGCACCTCGTTTCGCCCGAATAGCGTAATATCACGGGGTTCATCGAGTATGCCGTGATTGACTAAGAGTTCGCCGAACTCATCGAGCTTCTGGAAAATAATCGTATGGAGCCAGTTTTCAATCCAGAACTGGTGATCCTCAGCATGGTTGTAGACCTTTAACACGAGTTGATGGGCCTGATCGAACTGAGGGCGTTCATCATCGGTGAGATAGCTCCGATATTCGTCGACGACCTCCTCGCGCCCTTCCTGAAGGGCCTTGATGTCACGCCGGATTTCTTCACCCTCTTGGAGTGCAGTCACCTTCTCGTGAAGGTGTTCGAAGGGCTGTTCGAGCGTATCGAGCCACGACCCTTCCGCACTGTGATAGCCTCTGCTAACAGTGATGTGGAACCACGGGTCTTTCACATCCTCAAAGGCTTCGCGGAACTCACGACCTGCTTCAGTTTCCTCGAGACGAGCAATTTTCTCGTCGGGGGTTCCATCTGAAGCCAAGATTTCCGGAACCTCGTCACCTAACTCCACTGCCTGTTGAGCGAGATCATTTAAAACCTTGTCAGCAAAGAACAGGTCCGTTTCGAGGCCCGTAACCATCTCTCCGATGGCGTTGTCGCTGATATCCGGGAAGAGATCATCGCAAGTCTGCTTAAAGGAGAGATACGCCAGATAAACCAGATTAAGGTACTCGAAGTGGCGCTGCCATCCCCGGAGCGTCAGCTCCTGTAACCGATTGTAAGCGCTCTGTACATTGACCGACTCGGGATAGAGGCCCTTTGCTTCGAAGACTACTTCGTCAGGAGCGTATTCGGGAAGTTGCTCCGGGACCTCGAGATCGCGAATCTCTTGACCGATTTCTTTGACTGCGGGAAGCCACTCGTCCTCATAGAGTTTGTCGAAGTTCTCATAGACGAATCCACTTCGGTCGCTAAATACAGAGCCACGTTCTTCGAGTAACTCTGGATCCGTGCATGGTACTGGTGAGGCATATGAGTAACCGCCGATGATTCGCAGATCTATACCCATCGCTGGTGGAACTGCAAATACACGACTCTGTGCTTGGGAGAGTTGCATCACGATAGATTCGACACAAAGCGTGATATCCCAGGGACGGAGTGGCGTCGGACTATCCTTCTGATCCCAGAACCAGAATCGGTCCTTTTCTAACTCCGTTCGACCTGGTGACTCTCCAAATCGAAAGTAGCGGGGGTACATTTCCTCCCAGCCCTCACATTCCTCGGGTACCTCGACTTCGTCTGGCAATGGAAACCTATCTACTGGTTCTGAATTGCTTTCCTCTATCATGGTTGGCTCTAACACCTTACACGGTAACCCTCACTATATCATATTATATCTTTGGGTTTTCGTAGTACAATAGCTGACAGTTCGCGTCACTATTTTGTACGAGATATCCGAATCGTCAGTATGTACACTTTGGTTGCCTCGGTCGTGGCACGTACCACTAACGATGTCCTCCTCGTCAAGGAAGGGAAAGAAGAAGTACAGGGTACTTGGAACCTACCGGGCGGACGGGTGGAAGAAGATGAAGACCCGTCCGAAACAGCAGTACGAGAGGTCAAAGAAGAGGTGGGCGTCAGCGTAGATCTGGTCGGAGTTGTTGGCATATATCTTGGACAGGATGCGTTCGTCGATGGGCCGTTTCTATCGATAACGTACCTGGGACAGTTATCCGGAAAACCACGGGCGATTTCAACCGACACTGTTGAAGCTGTAGAGTGGGTTAACCAGCAACGTCTCAACGAATTAGAGCTGCGCTCACCATACGTATCGCGTGCAATCTACGATGCCAACGAAAAGACGTTCTCGAAGGATATCATCCAGTTCATTATAGAGTAGGAGATGTTCTATTTAGTGATCGTGCGGTCCATGAGGTGTTTCCAAAAACTCAGAAAAGAGGTCGGTCTTACACGTTGTGAGCTCGCGGAGCATCGCTGGATACAATCGAAGCTCGGTTCTTTTCACAGGTGCACGTACGACGAGTGCGTCGCCGTTCGACGTCGTTATCTTCGAGACCACGACGTCAGCGTATTCGTTGTTGATCTCGAACGATCCAATGGTAGATTGAGATTCACTTCCATCATCCCACTCAGGAGGCGGACTACAGCCGAGCCGATCCACTAAGTCCACCTCCGTTTGCCAAGAGAGGCTTTCGAGGCCGAGTGCATCAACTCGAATTCGAGTCGATGACTCCGGTGTGCCGCTGTCTGATGCAATCTCGACGAGTTGACCTCGGGGCGTCAGTAGCTTCCGGACGGTAGCCGAGTGAGACCCTGCGACTATGTCGAATTCTTCCACAGTAGAGGTTTGTGAGCTCATAAGAAGATCGAGATTTTATCGATTTTCGGAACTGCATGGTCAAGGAATACGTGGCGCTTCGCTATGGTGAAGGTATTGCCGTCCGGGTGGAGAACGTCTTCTCGGCGGCCCGCGAGGAACGTGTACGACTCTGAGTCTCCCTGCCCATAGTACAAGAGCAGGTGACTCTTCGCTTCGACAGTGCCATCATCTCTCTCGCTGGCGCGTACGTTGGTCACGAATCGCCGTGTCCGGGATGGCGGTCGTTCAGACCAAGCATACTCCGACTCGAACCGTTGGACCCGTGCTTCCAAGGATCCATAGTCCTCATCAAAGTAATATGATAAATCACTGAAATTATTGTTCACGTGTTCGCGTGTGATTCGTAGCGGTGCCTTATACACAATATCTTTATCCAGCAGCGAGAGCCATGCTTTCTGCTCACGCTGGTCCAGCAGGGCAGCCTCTTCGTAGAGGAACTGTTTGACACGTCGTTCCAAGAGCAACTGATCCAGTTCTGACTTCCGATCACTGTTCGTAGCCATACTATTCACCACCCTCTGCCCGTTCACACTCACTTGTTAATTCGCATCCGCTTGCCTGCTCACAGTCTCTCGACATCTCATCTCCATCACATGGTGTTGAGAGGTGGTCGAACCATTGATCATGGAACTTCTGCATACCAACCTCTTCCAGGTTGATCGCATAGACGGTGCCTGGTCCAGGCCACTGCTCGTCGAAGGCTACTTCGCTCATCTCTTTAGTGCCCATCTGGTAGTTCAATTCCAACCCGTGCTGTTTAGCGAATGTCGAGTCAGCGACGTCAGTGATACCGTTCCAGATGGAGACGTCATCCTGTTCGAAGTTCCCTGATGGGCCGAAGTTGGACATATACACTTTGTAGATGCGCTCTTTAACCTCCTCTGATGCTCGCTTCGGTGCGAAAGCCCAACTCCATATCTCGGTTTTGTTCGGGCCAAGTGGCCGCCACTTTCGGAGGCCGAGGAAGCCAGTGACGTCCTTATCCGGATCATCAGTAATGTCTCCGAAGTTGAGAAATGCCAGATTGGGGAAAATACTCCCGGTGAACGAGAGCGCTTCCTTGGCGGCCTCGTACTGATCAGGCGTCACGTTATCAGGATTGAACAGCTCCACGATTTCGTCGGGATACGTCATGAACACGTCTTCACCCTCAACCATTCGTGTACTGGTCGTGTGGCCGTCACAGTGGATGTGCCGATCTTTCGTGTCCCCTGCACCAGCGACACCAACGGTGTCGTCACCGCCGAGTCCGAGTTGCTTGATCGAGTGGTGCGCAAAGCCAGTGTGGTAGCTGTCACCAGCAAAGTTGTCGGCACCTGTCTTCCAGTTCGTTTCTACCACCCAGCGGTGTGGTTCGCCGATAACTTCCATTCCACCATCGGGGAGTTTGAATTGGATGTCGAGATACCAGGTGAACTCTCCCAAGTGCTCCTCTAGGCTCTCACCAGACTCTGAAAGCGAAGCGAACACGAGCCCGGCGTACATGTCCACTCGAGGCGCACTGTGTAGTCCGTGTTCAGACAGGTCCAAGTTCTTGAACGCTACGTCCTTCTGTGGCACTCCTACGAGTTCACCGGTATTCTTGTACGTCCACCCGTGGTACGGGCACCGGAAGTGGGAGGTGTTACCTTGTTCAGCGCGGCACAGTTTCGTACCGCGATGACGACAGCTATCGAACAGCACCTGGATTTCACCGCTCATGTCTCGGACGAAGATGAATGGATTGCCCGCAATGTAGCGGCGTGCATAATCACCCTCCTCAGGTATCTCAGATTCGTGACCGACAAATATCCACTCACGGCCGAACAGTCGATCGAGTTCGAGTTTATGAATCGTCTCGCTATTGAACGACTTGAGCGGGAGCTTGCCTTCCCCAAGTGATGCTTCGATCTCTGCAAGGAGATCCGCGTGATCCTCTGAATTGTGACCATCAGATGACACTTTCCGCTCGGTTGTTGGCATACACTCACACATCAATCTCCCCCTATTTATTCATTCCGGTATGTAAAAATATTGATATAATTCCCTCAGCGGAGCGTCCTGTCGACTGTCATCCGGACGTTCTTGATTTTGGTATAATGGTTGAGGGCAGCTGTCGCATATTCTGACCCGATTCCGCTTTGTTTGTACGCGGGGAACGGAACCTGTGGAATCGGCGAAGCGTAGTTATTCACCGTAACTGTTCCAGCTTCAAGATGCTCTGTGATGCGATTCGCTCTGTTGAGGTCAGTTGTCCAGACGCTAGCATATAGGCCGTACTCTGTGTCGTTCGCGCGTTCGACGACTTCCTGCTCGGAATCGAATCGAAAGGCCGTTAGGACGGGACCGAATATCTCTTCGCAGGAGACGGCCGCGTCGTCGGGTACGTTCTCGATAAGCGTCGGTTCGTAGAAGTTCCCCTCTCCGAAGGGAATACGACCACCCGTGGTGATAGACCCTCCCGCTTCAATGGCCGATTCAACGTACGACGAAACCTCTGACTGTGCCGAGGGTGAGATGAGCGCCGATATTTCGGTCTCGTTCGGGTCTTTCTTCACGTCCATCGCTTCGATTCTTGACACCACGTGGTCGATAAACTCGTCGTAGATGTCGTCTTCGATGAACAGTCGAGTGCCGGCATAACAGCTCTGGCCGGCGTTGCTGAACAGTTTAACCGCCCCGTCCGCGGCCGCTTCTAAGTCTGCGTCGGCGAAGACGATGTTTGGACTCTTCCCCCCAAGTTCGAGATTCAGTGGGATCAATCGGTCCGATACCAAGTTCCGAATGTGTAGGCCAACTGTTTTCGATCCAGTGAACGTCAGTTCTTGCACCTTTTCATTCGTGACCAGCGCTTCGCCGGCCGTTGACCCTGACCCAGAAACGACGTTCAAAACTCCGTCAGGCAGTCCCGCATCTCTGGCTGCTCGTCCTAATTCGAGAATCGACATCGGCGCCAGCTGAGCGGGTTTCGCCACAACGGTATTCCCACAGGCTAGTGCGGGAGCGATGCTTCGCGAACCCAATAGTAGCGGTGAGTTCCACGGGATGATGTGCCCAGTCACGCCTAGCGGTTCTCGTCGCGTGTAGTCGAACTCCTCGTGTGAAAGCGGGATGGTTTCTCCGTTGATACGGTGGGTCAATCCCGCGTAGTACTCAAAGTACTCTGCCGCATATTCGACACTCCGTTTCGAATCCAACAGAGACCGCCCAGTTTCTTCGGTGTGTCGCTGCGCGATCTCCGTCTTGCGGGTACGAAGTTCGGCGGCGATATCTCGAAGGTAGTGTCCCCGAGAGACAGTATCGACTGTTCGCCAGCGCTCGAAGGCCGACTCGGCCGCTTCGACTGCAGAGGTGACGTCTGATTCGTTTGCGAGTGCGATACTGGATACCGGCTGATTCGACGATGGGTCGTTCACGGTTTCCCTCTCTGTACGTGATAGGGTCTCCCCATCGATGAGTAACTCGTACTCTCTCATCGGTTTGTAGGCTTTTGAGGGCTTCGGATATAAAACTTCAGCTGTCGTATGATGGCTGAGATACGCGACTAATAGCGTGGTCGGTGCCTCACTCCTGGGTGATAACGCTCCGGATACCGGTCCCTTCGTCTATCGCCTCAAACGCCCTGTCCAGTTGGTCAAGTGAATACGTGTCACTGACAAGTTTCTCCAGGGGGAGCTGCCCGGATTCCGCGAGCCTCGCGAAACGAGGGATGTCGGTCGAGGGGCGAAGCGAGCCACCAACGTTCCCGACGATTCGTTTTCCGTGGGTTAGCGCTGCGGGGGGAATTTCGAAGTTGTCGGCAGAACTCGTCGCTGTCGAGACGACCGCCCCTCCGGGACGAATAGCATCGATCGCCTGCTTGACCACGTCTGGATGGCTGGTACACTCGAAAGCGTACTTGACCCCATTACCGGTGATGTTCTGAATCGCCTCTACAGGATCAGTATCGCGAGAGTTGACAGTGTGTGTGGTCCCAAGCGCCTCTATAAATGATAGTTTCTCGTCGACGACGTCGACTGCAATGATGGGATTGGCCCCAACCAGTGTAGCACCGAGAATCGCGCTCGATCCAACTCCGCCACAGCCGAATACAGCGATAGGCTCACCTGCTGAAACCTTAGCAGTGTTCGTCACTGCTCCTAGACCAGTCGTCGCACCACATCCGAGTAGCGAAGCCTCGGCAAACGGCAGTTCATCGGGGATTTTGACGGCAGTCTGTTCGGCGACGACACAGTGGGTGGCGAACGACGATTGTCCGTAGAAGTGGTTCACGTCCTCACCGTTTCGGGAGAGTCGTCGAGTACCATCTAACAGCGTCCCCCGCTTGGCTACAGATCGTCGCGAACAGAGGTGAGGATTCCCGCGCTCGCAGAACTCGCACTCCCGGCAGAACGGAAGGACCCACAGTACGACACGGTCCCCCTCTTCGAGTGACGAGACGCCGTTGCCGACAGCGTCAACGACACCGGCTCCCTCGTGTCCCAAGACAACAGGATACAGTACCTCTGAAGCACCGACGTACCGATGGTGGTCAGTGTGACAGACGCCGGTCGCCCGGACGTCGACACGAATTTCGCCCGCCTTCGGTTCGGCGAGTTCGAGCGATTCGATTGACAGGTTTCGTGGCTCTTCCAAAACTGCTGCAGTGATGCGTGTCATATGTAGCGCTTCTCCCCATCTATTCCTTGTACTGGTGATGACTAAAGTGTGGGGTTATCGTCGATTATTTGCAGTCTCTGTCCGCTCAACTCCGGTCATACTGCGTCTGCGAACCCCTCACTCTCCAGCGACGACCTCGCCTTTCTCCAGCCACAGACTGAGCAAGTCCGGAAGCGGCGTTTGCCGGATTTTTCTGGCAACCTCTTCGATCGGATACGATACACGTTGGAGGGTGGCTGTGTTCGTTTCGAGATCAATGACAGCATAGGCTGCCCGGGGGTCTCCGTCGCGTGGCTGTCCCACACTACCTGGATTTACGAGCAGACGCCCGTCGAAGCGTTCTGCGTGTTGAACGTGCGTGTGTCCATGAACGAGAATTGATTCATCACCGAACAGATCAAGCTCGTAGTCCTCGGGATAGAGTCGTCCGTCTTGGTCCCCTGGCTTTCCGTGAACCAGTTTGACAATTCCACCCTCGATAGTTAGTTCCGCTGGAAGGTTAGCTAGATACTCCATCTCCTCGGTATCGAGTTGTTCATGAGTCCAGATGCCCGCTGTACGTGCGAGTTCGCTCGGCCGAAACTCTGCATCGTCTTTGTTTCCGGGTTCCGCAGCTGTTCCCATCGCGTCGATGTTTGAACTGATTTTGCGGTCGTGGTTCCCTTGGATACTAATGATCCCTTCGTTGGCGAAGGTTTCCAAAACGTGGTGCGGAAACGGATTGTAACCTACTGCGTCTCCGCAATGATAGATTCGGTCTACGTCCGGCATCTCGCCGAGGACCGCCTCAAGTGCTGGTTGATTTCCATGTACATCGCTTATCAGTCCTATTTCCATATCCTGAAAACCACGTTGGGCTATTTAAAACTTTCAAATTAACATTATTTGTGGCTTGTTCCGATTATAACGGAAATTTTCATATATTTCCGGGGTTGCCGGAACGTTCCATTATAAATGGTTTGGGACTTATCGGGGAGTATGGCGAGCGAAAATAGAGGTTCAGGCACGATCGGGACGTTAGAAAGGGGTTTCCAGATAATCGAAATCATTGAAGAGGAGGAATCCGCGACCCTCACTGAAGTAGCCAACAGAATGGGAGTCGCAAGAAGCACTGTGCATGACTATCTCACAACCCTCCTTAATCTTGAATACCTTGTCAAGAACGATGGAGCGTATCAACTTGGGCTGAAGTTCACGAGACTTGGAACGAACGCCAGAGAGACTGTTCCGCTATCGAATGTCATCACGCCGTATTTAGAGCGGTTAGCCGATGAGACTGGGGAAACAGTGTGGTTCCTGGTTGAAGAATGTGGCCTCGCAGTGTACCTCGCACATGCAGAAGGGGGACAGGGGATCAAGACAGAACACTTCATTGGTGGTCGTTCGTACCTGCATTGTCACGCAGGTGGGAAAGCGATTCTCGCACAGTTTCCTGAAGATCGTGTTAACGAGATCATCGATAAACACGGGCTTCCGGAAATAACGGAAAATACAATTACCACTCGGGACGCACTCTTTGAAGAACTGGAGCGGATCCGCGAACAGAACTATGCACAAAACTATAGTGAGCAGTTAGAGCAGACAAGAGCGGTTAGTTCCGCAATCGTAATCGATGGCGAAGTTCTTGGAGCAATCAGCGTTGGAGGTCCTGCACACCGACTCCGTGGTGAACGATTTGATGAGGAGTTGCCGAATCTGGTTATGAGCGCAGCGAACGAGATCAGGCTCAACCAACTGTATTCGTAGGCGATTGTGTCGTTGACTGCCAAACCATTACAATCATAGTAATGTAATGAAAGATCGGCTTTTGTGACCTCCAATGCTCTCTCAGTAGGACTAAATTCGTCGGTGATGTTTTTAGTGCTCTGTAGGATCGGTAGACGGCGCTTGAGTTCACCGTTATCTCACGCTCCGACGGAGGTTGTAGACGGTGCATTTGAGAACCATTTCGCGGAGTTCCGTGCCAGCTTCGCGCACACACGGTGGCGCCGAGCGCGCGCTTGAGCCTTGAGAAGACGGTTTCGACCATCCAGCGACGGTTGTATTGCGTCGAACTCATCCGTACGGTGTGCGCGAGATCAAGCGAGGAGTAGATACGATGCTTGGTGGGCGGACGAACTCCGCAGCCGTGGAGTTCGTCGCGAACCGGGTTCCCGTCGTAGCCCCGGTCAGCAGCCAGTGAGAGCAGGTCGCCTGCATTTCGGCGGGCGACTTGTGGGCCAATCTTCGCGTCATGTTTCTTTGTCGTCGTGCAGTGGACGTCGGTGACGTACAGCGTTTCAACGTCCACGAGAGCGGTGGCTTTCAATGACCGGACGAGGGAGTGCGCTCTGTAGGCGTAGTACCGCGACGGGTGGTCGCGGTCGAAACCAGTTGAATCGATAGCGGCGTGGCCAGTGCGTTTCTCCGCCGATGCGCGGGGAAACGCACACCACGTCTTCGTCGAAATTTTCTCGAAACAATCGCGGAGCACCGTGTAGTGAGGTAGCCGCGTGAGACCAATCTTTGAGACCGCCCGGCATTTCGCTGAGCAGGTCGATTGTCTGGCGGTAGGACTTCCCCAAGCTCGATTCTCAGTGCATTAAGTGTGAGCATCGCCACTCGGCGAACCCGGCTCCCCCGACGGGGTCGGCGGGTTTGCCTGGATTCTTGACAACTATTTTACCAGTGGTAACCGTAACACGTGTGGAGCGGCGGATTTCCGAACACAAACCAATCTGTTGCTTCGCTTTCTACCGAGGTTACGGAGTCGCCACACCACAGTCTAGCGATCCTATAGAGCAGAGCAGTTTGAATAAGGGACACGGCGCGTCAGATATGCAAAAAAGTGGGCCGGAAAGTTTCTTGACTTTCAGAGGTTGTCTTGACCATTACAGGGTGTCCGCCCTCCGCTCGTTCTCCCAAGATTCTTCTAAATCCGCCTCGTAGCTTTCGCTGGACAGGTCTGCGAGCATGAGCCCAACTCAACTTCACGACCTACTCACTCCTCAAACTAGCTTAGCTAGACAGGATCGGAAGAATTAATTTCTCAATAGGGGTGTGTTACTCGTACGTCATCTTGAGTTCGATCTCGTTCGACCCGGTCGAGACCAGTTCGATCAGCCGTTTCCGGAACGTCTCGTTCTCGACGCGCGTGACGGGGGCAGAGATCGCAACTGCGCCGGCGACGTGGTCTTCGACGATGATGGGTGCTGCCACTGCCGACGTTCCTTCCGCTGCCTCGTTGTGGTTTACTGCGTATCCCTTTTCTTGGATCTCCGAGAGCTCTGCTTTGAGTTCTTCGACGGTCGAAATCGACTCGGGAGTCTTTGGTGGGAGACCGTGCTCATCGACGACTTCATCGACGTGCTCCTCCGACGAGAAGGCCAACATCACCTTTCCTGACGCGAGACAATGCATGTATTCGTGTTTTCCGATCCGTTCATGCGTCTCGATGGAGTTCTCGCCCAACTCCTGTGCCAAATAGACCGCCTTTCCTTTTTCTTCGACCATTAACCACACTGCGGCGCCACTCTCCTTGGCCATCCCTTTGAGTGTCGACCGTGATTTCGAGTATACCGAAATACACTCCCTGGCGGCGATACCGTGGTCGAGAAACTGAAGCGAGAGGGTGTACTTTCGGTCCTTCCGCGAGAGATAGCCGATGTGGACAAGCGTCGTCAGATAGTCATGGAGCGTGCTCTCGGCCATGTCGACCTCTTTCGATACATTCGTGAACGTCGCCTCATCTAACCCTTGAATTACGTCGATCAGCTCGAACACTTTGACCGCCGTTTTGATGGGTCGATTCGGCAATTTTTCGTTGATCATGCGGTAATTGATGAGGATTTCTCGTATAAGTGTTGTGTTACAGTGTGCCACGCCCACGAACCAGTGGTCCGGGTCGGATCCAAGTCTCCGCCTCGTCCTAGGCTTTACGATATTATAGTTGTCACGCATGGGTTAGTTGTTAATAGACGAAGCGTCCGCCAACCGAACACCGACCGTCATCGAAAAATGTGAGACGGTCCGTCTGAGGGTCTGAATTCATCGAATCGAACTTCGATATCATCGAAGCGTTTCAGGGACCGTCTTACACGGCGTCCTCGGGAAAAAGTGCCATCTTGACCTTCCCGACGGTTAGGAGATATTCCGGGAATATCGAAATCCAGAGAGAGTGGTGAATCGATTTGAGCCAATGTAGAACTGATCGAGATATGATTCTTGAAGATGCGGCACATCGAGACGCAGTTCGCAGGGAGTTGTCGTTGCAAAAAAGGGTGAACAGCCGCTTCGACTCCGTCGGTCAGTAACCGTGCGATCAGACTCGGACGAACACGTCGCCGTCTGTCACTTCGACGTCGAACGTGCCGATACACTTCCCGGACACCTCGTGTTCACCCGACTTGATGTCGAGTTCCCAGAGATGCCAAGGACAACTCACGGTCAGATCGCCCTCATTAACGCCGCCGCGCGTCTCCGTCCACGTGTGCTCTGCGTTAATCTTCTCTTCGCCAGCCTTATACAACGGCGCGCCTTGGTGCGGACAGCGGTTCGACAGGGCGTGGAACTCGCCCTCCACGTTGAACACAGCGATCTCGATGCCGTTGACGTCGACCGCGATGCCTCGTCCTCGAGGGACGTCTTCGACCGATACAACTCTTGTGTACTCGTCTTCGATTTCTGGGTCTACGCTCATCGGTGATCAGAGCCTGAGTATCTCCTCGGCGTTCTCGTGCAGGATGGACTGACGAAGTTCATCGTCAAACGCTCGCGACGTGTAGAACCACGTCGGCGGGTCCAACGTCTGGTGCGGCCAGTCGCTCGAGTAGGTGAACATGTCGTCCGCCATGCTCAGGTCGAGAAGGTCTCTCGCCTGACCGGACCCGCGTGGGAGTGCAAGCGGTTGCGTCGTCAGATAAACGTTGTCGCGAAGGTACTCGCTGGGACGGCGCTTGAGGTACTTATCGCCAGTCGCGTGCTTCCGGGGCGTGATCTTCACGTCGTCGGGGTGCATCTCGTAGAACTCGTCCATCCGGTACCGAACAAACGGGACCCACCAGTGCCCGCCTTCTTGGACCACCACGTTCAGTTCCGGGAACCGATCGAACACACCCCGCATGATCATATTGACGACGTTCACCATCGCGTGGATCGGCCAGTCGAAGCCAAGAACCTCAGTCCACGTCAGCATCTCGTCACCGATGTACGAGTGCTGCGGCCAGTAGGCAAGCGACCCATGCAGGAAAAGGGGAAAGTCGTTCTCGACCAGCGCTTCGAATACCGGATCAAACTGCTCGCTCCCCCACGGAGTCTTTGGCCCAAACCACGAATAGGCCGCAACAACGTTGTCTTCCGCCGCGACCCGTTCGATCTCCTCGACGGCGTACTCTGGGTCCCATTTCGGGACGAGCATCGCCGTGTATATCCCTTCGTCGGCGAAGTTGTCGAGCATGTAGTCGTTCGCCGCCTGCACGACACCGTTTTTCAAAAGTGGATGGTGCTGAAGCGGCAGGTTGTTAATCCCTGCGTTGACGATGGGATCGTCGATGGCGAACTTCTCGCAGGCTTCACGGACGTCCTCGGCGTACTCTGCACGCCCCTGTGTGAACAGGCCTTCGTTGCCCTCTTTGATCGCGTACGCCGCGTCCCACTTGCCCATGACGGGCGTCGGACCGAACTCAGTCGACAACTTGTCTCGGACAACGTCGTCTTCTACGTACGACAGAAGTTCGTCCTCCATCGGATTGACGTGGAAGTCGAGGTCAATGATTCTGTCTTCGTACGCTTGATCCGGAACCTCCGCTTGCGAATTTATGCGGCTAATAGGCGAACCCATGAACCCACATGTGATCCTCTGCTATAAATAATTTACTTTGCGAATAGTCTATCTCCAGGATTCTAGAACGAACGGATCACGAACCGGTTCGAGCGACTGCTCGCTTATCGGTCGTATCAGCGATGCTGAGAAACGCCTAAGTGGGTGATAGACCCTTCTCTGACAGAGGCAATGACCGACACCTTCCGCGTAGGACTGATAGTACCTAGCTCGAACGTGACCATGGAGACGGAGATTCCCACGATGTTGAACGACCGACCCGACCATTTCGGCGAGCAGTTCACGTTCCACTCAAGTCGCATGCGCATGCAGAGCGTCACACAGGAGGAACTCGAAAACATGGACGACCAGTCCGAGCGGAGCGCTACCTTACTGTCGGACGCTCACTGCGACGTTTTGGCGTACGCGTGTCTCATTGGGATCATGGCACAGGGGGCCGGCTACCACGAGGAGAGCGAGGCGAAACTTCATGAACGGACCGTCGAGAACGACGCCGAGGCACCAATCGTGACGAGTGCCGGAGCCCTCGTCCGAGCGATGGACCGTCTAGATGCGGAGAGAGTTACGCTCATCGCTCCATACATCGAGGAACTCACGCAAACGGTGATCGATTACTTCGAGAGCAGCGGTGTCGACGTCGTCGACTACGAGACGCTCGAATGCCCCGACAACCTTGAAGTCGCTCGACTCGACCAGCGAAACCTCCTCGACATCGCTGACGGCCTCGAGACCAACAACTCGGACGCGTTGGTCCTCTCGTCGTGTGTCCAGATGCCGTCGTTGGCCTCAATCCAGGCCGCCGAGGATAGGTTCGGACTCCCGGTGTTTTCGGCGGCGACGGCGACGACCTACGAGATCCTCGACCAACTCGGTCTCAGCACCCAGGTCAATGGGGCGGGAAGTCTCCTCGACGGGGTGTGAATTGGTGCTTTCGGGTCCCGTCACCGGCGTAGTGTCTAATCGACATAGGTTATAATTATTATATTGAGAAGTTTTATGTAGGATCACGATCTCTCACGATCTATGTTCGGTAGCCAGACGTGGGAGAACGAAGAGCACATATCCGACTCTTCGGTGACAGCCGAGGAGAAATCCATCTCTGACGTGGACTTCAGGCAGAACGGGTGGAGACCGAAAATTCGGTTTGTTGTCGCGTTTCTAACTGGAGGGTTCGTCTTTCTGTTTCCCATCCAATGGGAGGGGCAGACGACAATTCCCCTCGACGTCATCATGACGCTCATCCAAAACGCGTCGACGGCCGCCGTCGAACTGTTTGCTCTGGGTACCATCATCAGTGGCGGTGTTCTCACAACTGTCGCGGAAGTTCACTACCGCGGAGCACCGGTCCTCAGCGATCGGACGGAAGCATTGCTCGAATTAGAGTACTGGCGAACGGCGACGGTATTCGTGGTGTTCCGACTCGCCGCCGTCTTCTTCGCGTTCGCGATTTTGCTCGACATCGGTCCGGCGTGGATGCTGGCCGACTCTATCGTCAACATCGCTTGGGGTGCGCTCGTCATTACAGTCGCACTCGTGATTCCCATCGGTGCCATCTTCGTCAATCTGCTCGCCGAACTCGGTGGTCTTCAGTTCATTGGGACGTTGGCGCAACCGCTCATGCGGCCCGTGTTCAATCTCCCCGGCCGGTCGGCCCTCGACAGCGCGGCATCATGGCTCGGGTCGTTCAGCATCGGTTACTATCTCACCCGAAACGTCTTCGACCGCGGAGGATACAACAAGCGCGAGGTGTTCGTAATCTGTACCTGTTTCGCGACCGCAAACCTCGGGACTGTCGGGGCGGTCGCGGCGATTCTCGGCCTTCTCCACGTCTTCCCCGTCATCGTCCTCCTATACATCGTCTCGACGCTCGTCGTCGCGGCGGTCCTCGTTCGGATTCCGCCGCTCTCGACGGTGCCCGAGGAGTACATCGCGGACCCCGATCCGGAACCGCAGTTCACCGGGACCGTCGGCGACTACCTCCGGTTCGCCTTCAACGAGGGTGTGGCCGCGGCTGAGGAGGGAGAATCGATACTCGGAGCCTCGTTCACCGGATTCGTTGACGGGTTGAAGCTCGCCGGGACGGTGGTCGGGTCCGTACTGACGATGTCGATGGTCGTCCTCCTCCTTGAAGCGTACACGCCCCTCTTCCAGTACATCGCCGAACCGTTCGTCCCCGTCATGTCCTTGCTCGGTATCCCAGATCCACATATGGCTACCATCGGCATCATTCTCGGCGGGGCGGAGTTCTTCATCGGTGGCACGTTCGTCGTCGAAGCCGATCTGGTCACGCAGGTGTTCGTCCTCGTCGTAACGAGTGCACAGGCGATTTTCTTCTCCGCGCCAGCGCCGATGATGGTCGACATGTTCGACGACATCCCGATGCGGTTCCGCGACCTCTTCCTCCTCCTGGTCATGCGCACCGTCCTCCTGGTGCCTGTCGCCGCGATCCTGACTCACGGGGCGGCGGCAGTCGGACTTATCTAATCCGATACGACCCGCCGTTAGTGGGATCCAGAGACCCGGACTCTCATCCGAAAGAACCGCCGGCAGCTTTCAGTCGTCGGTCGTTTCGTACAGAACCGGTTGGTCCGACTTCAGAACGACATCCTGTGAGACACTTCCGAACAGTGCTTTGCCCGTCGGCGACCGCTTCCGCCCGGCGAGGCTAACGACGTCGGCGTCGACTCGCGCTGCCTCATCGAGTATCTCCTGAACCGCGTCACCACTCGACTGTTCAACTTCGACATCGAACCCCGCTGCTTCGAGGCGTTCGAGGGCCGCTGCAACCGAGTTGAGCTTCCGCGCGTCGGCCCCCTCGTCGTCGGCCCGGAAGACGTGAAAGAGAACGAGTCGCATGTCGTCTCTCACGAGTGGCAGTTCGAGTATCGACTCGGCCTGTCCCTCCGCCTGTTCGACATCCGTGTCGATCGCGAGTGGTATCGTCATCATGGTCTGTGACGGGTCCTGAAGGAGAACACATCGCTGCCCTGTTCAGTTCCCATGGATACGACGCTGGTGACCATCATATGCCTTGTCACGTCTTGCCGCTGCCCGTTCACGGAACAGACCGACGATACCTCGAAGAGTTCGTCGGACGAGACGAGTTCGCGACAATCCTCGCAGATCATCCGTCGTTGGAGAGCGTACTTCCACAGTCTCCCGCCCCACTCCGGATCGTGTTAAGTCGAGGAAACGTCCCGACGCGACCGCTACTGGCCGCCCTTTTCGACGTTCACATCAGCGAAGGAGACATCGCGCTGGGTGACGTCGACAGTCATCGAACCGACGGACTCGATTTCGGCGTCCACGATGTCACCGTCGTTCAGTTCGCTGACACCCTCGGGCGTCCCCGTGGTAACGACGTCACCGGCTTCAAGAGTCGCCCCGATGGAGGCGTACTGCACCACGTCGGCGCAGGTGTACACCATATCGCTGGTGTTCGCGTCTTGCCGCACCTCGCCGTTGAGGTCAAGTCGCATGTCGAGGTTTTGCGGATTGTCTATCTCGTCGGGTGTGACGACCGAGGGGCCAATGACAGTGAAGGTATCGTACGACTTGCGGTTCGAGCGGTCTTGGTCGCCGCGGACAGAGATATCCAGCAGGATAGTGTACCCGAAGATACTGTCCCACGCTTCGTCGACGCTGACGTCCTTCACGTCCTCGCCAATTACGAACGCAAGTTCGACTTCGTGGTCGACTCGACGGTCGTCGAAGGGGAGTTCGATACCGTGGTCCGGTCCGACGACGCTCGACGGTGCCTTCAGGAAGTAGCCCTTGTCCTTGATGGAGAACCACTCGTCGGTGGTGATGTCTTTGTCAGCGATGGCCTCCTCAATGTGCTTCTCATAGTTCAGGGGCGCGGCGACGACCTTGACAGGGCGCTTCACCGGCGACTCGACAGTGACGTCCTCACGCCGGAAGTCCGGGTCGGCGTCGGCATATTCATTGGCGTCGTAGTCGCCTTGGATGTACTCCACGAGAGGGTCCTCAGCGTCAATACCGAGGCGGTCAGTCACGTCTACGATGCCGTCTTCTGTGAGCAGTCCCAGGCGGTCCTGGTCGAAACACACGAATCGCATGTATGGTTTTCTATCCAGCGTGGTAATAAACCATGCCATTCCCGAAATTCTGTACCGACAAGAAGACGTTTCGAGGATACCGAACTGTTCGGTGATTTGTTCAGTATGCCGGTCTCCGACGCGTAATTCGTCATCGTCCGACCAACTGTTGAGGATGAGAGCCGATTGCCGTGACTGACCCACGAACTGAGAGAAAAGTAAGAGAACGGTCGTACGTCCCTACAACTTCGATTTTGTCGAACTACCCTGTCGGCTGTCACCAATATACTATCTAGCGAATCAGGGAAGATGCCCTCTCAGGCACTGTCTAGTTACTTGACTTCGCACGTTAGACGAACATTCCCTTGATCTTGCGCATTAACTCGTCGGTGCTGCGGTCGGGGCTGTTGAGTGCCCAAGAGAGAAGGTTTTGAACGCTTTCGCGGAACGAACGCTTGACATCGTTGCGAAGTGAACTCGCACGTACGAGAATCGTTCCAACAGCTCTCTCTGCAGCACCGAGCTTCAGGAGGCTGTAGGCCAACATCAGCAGGTGCCAGTGCCGACTGGTACCTGCGGCGTGCCGGAGCTCGCAGTCTCCCAAACCAAGATCCTGCTTTGTGTCCCTGAAGAACGTCTCCACTCGCCATCTCATCGCGGACAACGTGATGAGATGGCTCGCTGGCGCAGCGATCTTGTTCGAGACGATGTACTTCACGCTCGCTTCGTCTTTCTCGCTCGATTCCTCCTCGGTGATCAGCAACGTCACCACGCCGAGACGGCTAACATCGCGCTTCTGCGTCCAGATGTGGTAGGTTTCGCCGTCGACCGCGGGACTGTGTCGATACGCTTGCCGAGCGCATTGACACGGAGCCGGTCACCGCCGTAGCTCACGAGTGCGTGGCTTTTGACCGCTGAAACCCACTCTTTCCCGTAGGTTTCGAGATGCGTGACGAATTCCTCGGAACAATAGCTCGTGTCGAAGAGATAGGTGTCCGCGCGGACATCTATCTCGATGAGCTCGTCGACGAGTTCGATAGCTAGCCCAACGCGTCGATGTGCGTCTTTTCCGTAGAGACGGAAGGTGAGTGAGTAGGTGGTTTTGTCGTCGGCGTAGAGCGCGTAGATAATGTTCTGGCCCCAGATGTATCCTGGGACGGTGTAATCGTAGAATTTCCCGGCGTTAGGGATGTGTTCGCCGACTTTGTGCGTGAAGGTGTCGTCATTATCGACGACACCGTCACTGGTCCATCTGGTATCGTCGGCCTGCTGGAGGAGTTCGAGTCGTTCTCTGTTGAGTCGGTCTTCGTCCCAGTCGTACTCGGTGAAGAACTTGTTGAGTGCGCGTTCGCTGTTGACCGGAAGAACGTGGTTCGAGATGCCCTGAACGGTCTTGTTGGTGGCGGCAACAAGACCTGTCACGGAGGTCTTGGCGTGGTGTTTCTGCCTCGTTGGGAAACACTCCACTGGTCGATTGGCTCAATACACGATAAGAACGACGTGATCGGAAGCATCGCGTTTCACCCTCTCTCTACGGGCTCAGGCTACATAACGTGCGAAGTCAAGTAACTAAACACGGCCCTTCAACTTGTGCAATCCACATTTCATTCCAATATGGAACGGGAGTGAGCACGAAATTCTCTCTATTGAGGCGCTTTCTTTCTTCACCATCTACGTCACTGATCGTTACAAATACCGCAGTTTATTTGAAATGGAAATTGTCTATGACAAGGAAGATAAATACCGATTCATCAGATTCAACTTGAACACGTACCGAGATTCGATTGTATCACGTCCGTATCGATGCACGAGTACAACGTCGTCGCCCGCATCGATTACTTTAGGAAGATGATGGGACAGACGACGATAACGATACAGCGTATAAGATTGAGGGACCGAGTGCAGACAATGCTCAACGCCAGCTTTGATTATAGAAAGGGTTAACCGAGCATGAAGTCTTTGATTACAAACGTAGTAATGTAATAATACTATTCCCTGATACAAATGTGCGCTGAGGGAAATTCACACGAGCGTTCACTATGGAGAAATTTTACGAATGGGCAATAGTTAGCTCGATTTCGTTAACTACGCTGAGTATAAGGTGAGGCATTTCCTCCTTTATTGGCTTACCACGCATCCGGTGGCTCGGTCCCGACACCGTGCAGGCACCTATCACAGTGTCATCGGGAGCTTTCATTGGAGCACTCACTGCAAACAGCCCCTTTGTACTCTCCCCTAAACTGAAGCTATATCCACGATCACGAATTTCCTCCAGCTCTTCGAACAGGGTATCACGATCTGTGATCGTCATATCGTTCGCCGCTGGTAGGCCGTGACGATCAATGATTTCATTTACTCGCTTAGGTGGGAGTTGGGAGAGAATAGCCTTTCCAGAAGCTGTTTGATGGAGATACATCCGGGTTCCAGTACGCGTTCGCGAGGGGACACCATGTCGGCCTGATTCACGGTAAAGGACGACCGCTAACCCGCTTTCTTCGGTCATAAACTGAGTAACTTCGTTCGTCTTTTCAGCCAATTCTTGGAGCTTCGGTTTTATGATGTTCACACCAGGAAATTGAGAGCGAACGTGCCCTCCAATGTCGAGAAACCGAAATCCGAGTCGATATTTGGACTCTTCTTTGACAATGTAATCATGATCAACCATTGTATTTAGATGTTTATGAGCTGTACTTTTCGCGATGTCGCTGTGGTCAGCGATTTCAGTCAGCTGTGCCTCTCCAAGGTCTTCTAGTGTTTCGATAAGCTTGAACGTCGTGCTGAGGCTCTTTATCCGTGCAGGCACATCTGAATTCTCTTGATCTATCATAGGGTATTGTGGTGTGTTCTCATATTTATAATTCACTAATGAGAAATGACTGGCTCGAATTCGCGTGATTTACTAAGCAACTACCCAAATTTTAAATATATTGACTTATTGAATATCTATCATACCCGCATCGGTATCACGGCCGTAAATCTCACATCACGAGCCCATAACCAGGATGCCATTGGTTATTTTTCATATTACTCTCCTAGTATAAAAACCACCATAGTTCTTTCTCCGGCATTTCCGGGATCCGTAGATGTATCTCTTCGGATGCAGCAAGGTAACCACCATCATGACTGAGACACATACTCCGCATGTCATAGGGATCGGCCAAATACCAAACGGTACATACGACATTCCAGCACGGGATTTAGCAGTCAATGTCCTTCTTGAGGCACTAGCAGACGCATCGTTATCACCCTCTGACCTTGATGGAATTTATATGCCAACGCCTCGGGCATGGATGCCACAGAAGTTCTTTTCGACGTATCTGATACACCATCTTGGGCTTGACTTACATCAATCGATGGAGATTTCGACTGGTGGGACGAGTGGGGCACGCGCGCTCCACTCCGCGGTAACCGATATCCGTACAGGCGCCGTCAACACGGCTGTCGTCCTCGCCACAGAACGAAACTCACTGATTGAGACGAGTGGATCATACTTCCAGTATATTCTCCGTGTCTTTGACGTGGAATTTCAATCACCGATCGGAATGTCGATCCCAGGAGTCTACGCACAAAGTCTCTAACGCTACGTTTACGAGTATGGCCTTAATAGAGAAGACATTGCCGAGATTGCCGTCAAAAACCGCAATAATGCTCGCGAAAATCCATACGCCGTGTTCGACACGCAAGTTACACGTGGCGATGTTCTCGGTTCTCGGCTGATCGCCGACCCGATCAGACTCCTTGAGTGTCCAGCACCCTGTGACGGTGCTGCTGCGTTAGTATTGACGAACGACTCTATCGCAGAGACCGCGCACGGGGCCGTGGAAATCAGTGGAATTGGTTCTCACCACGCTCCGAGCCACCTACTCATGAGTCGTGATATTTCCGTGACCGAACTGCCAGCTGTCAGAGCCGCCGCGCAACAAGCCAGTGGAGAAGCCGAGCTCGAACTCGACGAATTCGACGTCTACGAGCCGTACGCTCCGTTTCCTCACATTGAGGCAATCATTACGGAAGAACTCGGACTCGCCGAGGAAGGGCAGGGTGTTCAAGCGTGTCTTGAGGGAGAAACTGCCCCCGATGGTAAGTTCCCAATTAGTCCGTCTGGGGGATGCTTAGGTCGAGGCCATCCACCTTTGGTCACACCGCTCATTAACCATGTTGAAGCTGTACGCCAGCTTCGCGGAATCGCTTCAACGCAAATTTTGAACGCTCAAAACGTCATGACGACTGCAGAGCACGGACACGTTAACGGCGCGACCGCGACTATCTTCAGTACGGAGGCCTGACTCATGCGGGAAACGGCATATACCGATCCGTTTTGGGAAGCGCTAGTTGACGGAAAGGTATTGATTCACCGCTGTGAGGAGTGCACCTCCCGATTCTTTCCTCCGGGACCTGTCTGCCCCTACTGCCAATCACTAGCTGTCGAGTGGCAGGAGTCGACCGGAAAGGGAACCTTGTTTTCGTTCACTCGACAGCACGTAACTGCCCCTGAGTTTGACGACGGACTCATTGTAGGTGTTATTGAATTAGACGATGAGCCGCGGTTACTCACGCCGATTGACGAACCCTACCAGGATCTCAGAATTGGTAACCGATTCAGAATTGAGTCATTCGAGTACGTGAGTGGATTCGATCGAGGCCGACTTGAGGACTATCCTTTTTTCGTCGCGAACAGAATCGACGGCTGATCGAATGAGAGTACTCGTCAAGCTCACACGGGTAGAACGCGTTGACTACCATAGTCCACGTCACAGCCGTGGATGGAATGTTCGAACGCCCATGGCGAATACTCTGTCTGCTACTCCCCTTTCCATAGTTTAATACGGGGAGTTAACAATAACCACGGTATAGGTGAAACATTGAGAAACCGTCTTATTGCTCTCACAAGAAAGATAGGGAGGGCCCATCTCTGAGCAGATGTACATGAAGATTCAGGGTGAAACCGCGTTCGTGACAGGCGGCAGCCGTGGTATCGGGCGATTGATCAGCATCGAACTGGCAAGCCATGACATCACTGTAGTTGTCGGCGACCTTGACGCCTCTAAACGGGAAAGGACCGTCAAGGAGATCGAAGACGCCGGCGGAGCGGCAATCGAAACCTACCTCGACCTTACTGATTCAGAGAGCGTTACCGGTGCGATTGCAGATGCGAGAGCCACTGTTGGCCCAATTGACATCTTCATAAACAATGCTGGTATCGCAGGTCCAACGGCACCGATCGAAGACGTTTCCCTTGATGAGTGGGATACTACCCTCTCAATCAACCTTAGTGGGGCCTTCCTCTGTGTTCGTGAGGTAATTGGTGAGATGAAATCGCGCGGCTACGGTCGTGTGATCAACATTTCCTCATCCTCGGGGAAGCGTGCGGTCCCGATGCGGAGCCCGTATGCAAGCTCGAAAGCTGGGATGTTGGGACTCACTCGGACGATAGCAGCCGAGGGTGGGCCACACGGTGTCACCGCGAACGCGATCTGCCCAGGTCCCGTGAACGGACCACGAATTGACGACGTTATCGACAGGCGAGCAGCTAACTCTGAGCAGTCACGCGATGAAATCGTCGATGAAAAACAACAGGAGTCGCTCGTCTGTTCGTTCGTCGAACCGGATGATATCGCTAAAACCGTCTCGTACCTCTGCTCCGACGCGACAGACCGAATTACAGGACAGGCACTCAACGTCTCCGGCGGGAAGATCATTTACTGAGCGTGCAAATGAGACGACTTACTCACTTGAAAATTCACCACACGAGCCTTGACAAAGGTATATTCGGATCGCTTTGTCTCTCAAGCCCGCCTAACGGCAGGTACGGAATCAAGGCTATCTGTCCCTGGGGTCTTTCTGATGTTCACTGAAACTGTTACAATGAGATTGTCAGCCGATCGCTCTTCGAGGCAGAACAATTGTGCCTCGAAGTGGCCTACGAGTTGAGTCCGTTCGCAGTAATAGGATACGCAACCTCATGAGTGACGGACGCGGAAAGGTCCTCGTTACGCTCGCTGGAGGGTGGTTCCTTTCGATGGGTGTCCGGATGATCTATCCGGTGCTGCTCCCACACCTACGAACCACCTATGACCTCGATCTGACGACCTCCGGGTTTCTGTTAACCGTGCTATTTCTCGCATATGCAATCGGTCAGCTTCCTAGCGGCATGCTCGCTGATCGGATTGGCGAACAGCTTATCCTGACGCTGAGTATGCTGATGTCCGCGGTAACACTGACGCTCGTCGTTAGCGCTAGTTCTCCGGGAGTTCTTTTCGCCGCAACCGCGTTATTCGGCTTCGGAGCGGCGCTCTACGCGGTCGCCCGATATACCATCATCCCGCAACTGTATCCGGATAATATTGGTACCGCAAACGGGGTGACGGCAGCATCTCAGGATGCCGGTCAGTCGGTTCTCCCTCCGCTTGCCGGGTTGATCGCAGCGAGTTTCATCTGGCAACTTGGATTTGCCTTCACGATCCCGCTATTTCTGTTGATGGCGGTCGTACTCTGGCGGATCGTTCCACATCAGCCATCGATGTCTAAAGATAGCGCAGATACCCTCTCATTCGAGGGTGCTCGCTATATGAGTTTAGTATTGCGTCAGCCAGCAGTAGTTTACCCGACCAGCGTATTGATTCTCGGACTCTGTATCTGGCAGGCATTCACGAGCTTCTATCCGACGTATCTTGTCGAGGTAAAGGGGCTCTCAACGACCGTTGCGGGCATCATGTTCGGTCTGTTCTTCGCGCTGGGAATCCTCATCAAACCCTTATCCGGAGGTGCGTATGACCGGATTGGAATCCGACACTCACTTATGATTGTCGCGAGCGGGCCAGTGATAGCGTTTATCAGTCTTCCACTATTCGACGGCTTCTGGGCTCTGGTCATAATCACAGTGTTTGTAAGTACCTTACTCGGCTTCGCGACGATCACAGAACCATACCTGTTGGAAACACTCCCAGACGACGTGCGGGGAACAGGATTTGGCATCTTGCGGACCATTGCCTTCATGATTGGTGCACTGAGTCCGGTCTTCTTTGGAGGCGCCGCCGATCGCGGCTTTTTCGACGAGGCATTTGTGGTGCTGGCCGCAGTCGCAGGTACGATGGTCCTTTTAGCGATTCGGATCCCAGAGAAGTGAAGCGTCACTATCAGCGATACAACGTGCCTCTAGTGAACTGGAATTTGAACCGACTGGAGGCGTCTGTCCTGAAGAAACCCTGTTCTTACTACTCGTAAACGATCAGAACTCGCCGACGGTTGTCACGAACATAGCTACGGTACTGAGGTTGGAGAATTCTCAATTAATTATAGCAAATGCACGAATCGGGCTCGCGGTCGCCCCGCTGAGCGGAAGCGGTGCCGCGTTGAATATGAAGCGATGAGACGGAATCGAGTTAATGTTTCTGAGATTTTCGACAATGAGGGTGTACGAGTCAGGTGCACCATCTCTAAGCAATACGCGGTGAGCAGGCATCGAGACGTCGCCAGCTATATCGACATTTCCGCAATCGATTCCAACGACGCTTACGTCACGTTCGTGGATCCACTGCGCTCCCATTGCCGAGAGACCTGGATGATTCTCCAGGTACGTTACTTCATCGTCTGGAAGGTAGTCGTCCCACCCTGTGTACAGCAGGACAGCATCACCAGGCTGAACCTTTACGTCTGCATTTGCCGCGGCACGCTCGAGTAGGTCAGGACCAATTCCGCCGCACGGACCGGCAGTTGAGACATCGAGCCAGACTGCGGGCCCGAAGCACTCCTCAAGGGCGATATCGTCGATCGACTTTCCGTCTGGATGCAGGTGGAAGGGGGCATCAATATGAGTTCCGTTGTGCTCTGCAATGTAGACGAATCCGTTGACAAGAGAGAGGTCGTCAACTCCCTTTCCACGCCATGTGTCCTCAGCTTGTTCATGGTTCATTCGGGTCCCCGAAAGAAACAACGGACTACGTCCGTGGTTAGGGTGGTTCGCCATCTCTTCGGTGATTTTCGCTGTCAGGTCGATCAGGTGGGACACAAGCGGACGTCTACTTGGTTAGCTAATAACTGTTTATGCGGCTACTCATTCATATAGCCGGTTTGCGATCACGAGACGGTTTATCTCGTTTGTTCCCTCATAGATCTGCATTCCCTTTGCAACGCGCATGTGTCTCTCGACAGGATACTCCTTCGAGTAGCCACGCGAACCGTGGATCTGAACAGCTTCGGTCGCAACGTCCATTGCGACGTCCGTCGCCTTTGTCTTCGCCATTGCTGCCTCCGTGGTTACGCGAGCCCCTCGGTCGCGCTTGGCCGCTGCCGAGTAGGTGAGTAATCGCGATGCCTCGATTTCGGTTGCCATATCGGCGAGCTTGAACGAGATCCCTTGGAACTCACGAATTGGCTGTCCGAACTGTTCGCGTGTATCGGCGAACTGTCTACTCGCGTCAAACGCCGCCTGTGCCACCCCGACGCCTTGCGCAGCTGTGCCGATCCGCCCGATGTCGAGCCCCTCCATCACGTACCGGAATCCCCGTCCTCTATCCCCGATGACGTTCTCGGCTGGGATGTGAACCCGATCGAAGCGGAGTTCGGTCTCGATCGCGGTATCGCCTTCCATACAGGGGATCTCACGTACAAATGTGATCCCATCTCGCGACTGTGGGTTCGGAATACCAAGGAGACTGACGCCGTTATGATCTTCTCCTTCACCTGTTCTAGCGGCAACGACCAGGAAATCGGCGATACTCCCATTCGTTGTCCAGACCTTCTGCCCGTCAAGTACGTATTCATCGCCATCTCGATTCGCCGTCGTCTCGAGCGAGGCAGCATCGCTCCCAGCATTTGGTTCGGTCAGCGCGAGTGCAGGGATCCACGTCCCCGAGCATATCTTCTTCAGCCACTCCTCGCGTTGCCACTCGGCACCGAATTCGTTGATCGGATAGCCAACGAGGCTCCCGGCAATAGAGGCCGTACCGGCAAGCAGCTTCCAACTGCGCGAGATCTCCTCGATCGTGATTGCATAGGATAGGTAGTCCAGTCCGAGGCCGTCGTAGTCAGTACTGTACTGGACACCGTGGAACCCTGCTTCAGCGACGCGATTGACTACCTCTATTGGGAACGTTCCTTCCTTCTCGTAAGCGTCGACATGGGGTTCAACCTCTTCCTCACAAAACTGTCGCACCGCTTCTTGGTGCGTCCGGTGGGACTCCGGGAGTTCAAAAGTTACTGACATGGTATTTCTAATCAGTATTCGTCTGTTGGTACCGCTCTATATAACTTCGAGGGACGACTTCCTCGTGAACGTGGATCTCGTATATCTCTCGGATATTTCCTGCGACCCCACCCGGATGGGTCAGCAGCGTTATAATCGTATGCTACAATACCCGTATGTGACACACCTAACCGCCGACGACGTGCTGACACAGACGGCGGCACGATTTCCAGGCCGCCCTGCACTCCGAGATCCGATAGTCGACGAGACAGTCACGTTCGCGACGTTGGATGAGCGTGCGAGACGAATCGCAACGGGATTGGCCAGTCTCGGTTTTGAACCTGGCGACCACCTCTCGGTTCTACTGACGGATTCGATAGAATTTCTCGAACTGCTGTTCGCCTCGGCTCACGCTGGTGTGGTTTTCAACCCACTCAGTTATCGCATTCCACCGAAGCGACTCGCGTATATCCTTCAGCACGCTGAATCGGTAGGCCTCGTCTTTGACGAGGATTGTCTGCAGGCAGTACGTTCACTTGCGACAGACGTCCTTCCTGATCGCCTCATCGGCATCGGATTTGATGACGAATTACTGACCCACACATATGAGGAACTCGCGGCCACAGGCGGCGATTTGCCCCAAGTTACTGTTGACGAGTCGGATTCGGCGATGCTCCTGTACACCTCGGGGACGACCGGCATGCCGAAAGGTGTCCTGCACTCGCACCGTACTGTCGTAACCTCATCACTCGTCTCGATTCCCTATAACCGACTTCGCCCGACGGACGTTAACATCGCGCTGGGTCCGCTTTACCACGTCGGCCCGCTGCTCTGTAACGCCCTCCCGGCGATAAACGTGGGTGCGTGCAACGTCATTCAGCACGGATTCGATCCAGCGACAACGCTTGAACGCATAGAGTCTGAGGAGATTACAACTATGTGGGGGGTACCGACCCATGTGCGGGCTCTGGTTGACGATTCATCCATCGGTGAACGTGACATTTCACATGTTCGGATGATCCAGTACTCTGGATCGGCGATGCCTGCTTCAGTCGCAAAACACTCCCGTGAGTATATCCCCGACTGTGAGTTCGTGAACGCGTACGGTTCGACGGAAATCGTCTTTGGGACGCTCATCTTCCCAGAGTTTCACGACGAGAAGCTTGGCAGTATTGGACATGCTGCCCCGAACGCAGTCGTCCGTGTCGTCGACCCGGAGAACTCCGTTCCAAATGCCGTCGTTGAGACCGGCGAGATAGGCGAGCTTCTTGTGAAGACGCCCACTTGCATGCTCAGGTACTGGCGTGATTCGAAGGCGACCGCCGATGCGACCGTCGACGGTTGGTTCCGAACTGGAGACTTGGGACGGCGTGATGAGGACGGCTTCCTCTACTTCGTCGACCGAAAAGACGACATGATTGTTAGCGGTGGTGAGAATATTTATCCAGCAGAGGTAGAGGATGTGCTCCACACCCACCCTGACGTGATAACCGGAGCGGTAGTCGGTGTTCCGGACGATGAGTGGGGCGAGATTGTCACCGCGTTCGTCGTTTCCGCCACCAAAGAGCCCTCAGAAGTCGACCTGGACCGATTCTTCATCGAGTCCGATGCTCTTGAGTCGTTCAAACGACCGCGACGGTACGTCTTCAGAGAGGAACTTCCAAAAACCAATAGCGACAAGATCGACCGACGAGCGCTATATGAGTCTATCTCAGAATCGTGAACCGTCGATTTACAGAAAATCAAGGCGAGTACCCCGAGGTTTGATCTCGGGGATGAAGTCGACACTAACCGACCTGGTAGGTCACAACACACTGAACGAAGTGGTGTGACGGTCTCACCCATCGGACGTGGTTTGACCGGCGAAAACAAGCCGGGTCACAACCGTATCCACCGTCGCTCCCAAGTAGGTAAGGGAGACGCCGAATCCACGCCTGTGGAGACGAGAACCACTGTGCCTCACGGTGCACGTTCCGTCGCAAAAGCAGGAAGCTTCGGGGTCGTTCGAGAGAGCGAGCTCTCTTGTGATGACGAGACGCTTCGCGTCTCGAACCACTTGACTCCGAGGCGCTTCACCACATCGTCTGTCCGCCATTTACATTCAGTGTCTCACCAGTGACGAAGGATGCATCGCGCAGATACGCTGCTGCCTGACCAATGTCTTCTGGTTTCCCCAGACGGCTGACCGGAATCGTCTCACGTCGTGCTTGCTTTTCGTCCTCTGAGGCCGTTTTATCGGTCATGTCTGTCTCAATGAACCCTGGCGCGATCGCGTTTACTCGTATGTCTGGACTGAACTCAAGTGCGTGACTCTTTGTGAGCCCGATGATTCCAGCTTTCGAGGCTGCGTAGTGTGGTTCGTAATCCGCACCAGTATGGGCGAGCCGCGAAGAGAGGTTAATGACCGACGGCCCTTCCGGGACGCACGACTGTTCAAGGTAGGGGAGAGCAATTTTTGTCACCGTGAACGCCCCGTTGACGTTGACGTTCAGCAGATGGATGAATTCCTCAGGCGAGAGATCAGGTGTGTAGCAGTGTTGGTTGATCCCAGCGTTATTCACAATGTGATCAATGCCGCCGAACGTGTCGGCTATTTCTTCGATACACGCTCTGATAGATGCCAAATCACCAATGTCTCCTTGTACCGCGTGGCCAAATTGGCTGGTTTCAGCTTCAATTGTTTCGACCACGTCGGTGGCTGCCGTCCTGCGACTGCGGTAGTTCACCGCAATATCGTAGCCATCTCGGGCGAATTGAAGCGCAATCGCTCTGCCGATGCCACGGGATGCTCCTGTAACGAGTGCTGCAGGCATACTAGTGCTTTCTCAGGAGTTACTAAATAGATCCGTCTGAGAGAACACGATCTAGAGCCAACAACTACAGCGTTGTCAACAGACCCACGATAGTGTCCCAGCGTTCGATCTGCGTATCGTTTATTGGCTCCTTCCGGTGTGCCTCCCATCAGAATCAAGCTCTTTTCGGATGAGTCGGAGTTCCGCCTCAGTGGGGGATGGGGTCATCTTCAGGTTGTCTGCGAACGCAATATCCCAGCCAGTTTTCTCACGTGTTTTTTCGCGTGTTACATCCGGGTGCAATGAGTCAACATACATCTCGCCGGTTTGTTGAGCCTGCAGATGGCATTGTCGGTGATAATCGCTTCGGGGCCACCGTCCAGTCCAAGCTCCTGACGCCCCTTACGGCCGTTGATAAGCCCGGGGCTGGTAACGAAGTCAACCTCTTCGAAACCGACGCGCCGAGTGAGGTGTAATGACCAGCGTCTGATCCACGTGACACGCGATTTCACATGCACCGCCGCTACCGGGAGAGCGGATGATCAGATCACCGTAATCGTCAATGACCATCGAGTTGATATTCCCGTGTTTGTCTATTTATGCACCACCCAGAAAACCTACGTCAAGTCGGTTGGCCTGCAGATAGTAATTAAAAATGTTAATTATCCCGATCATAGTACCCCTGCGCATAAGATGGGTGTGAACCATACGGGTCTTTGACCACGTAGTCGACATCATCGCTCGTGATCATTGTTCGGTTGGGACCACTCCGGATCGTCTTTTCCGAACACAGTTCTTCGACAGTGAGGATTACCGTGTCGGCAGCGAGGGCCGCAATTTTCTGTTCTCCTTAGATCCCGCAGAGATGAGCGTTCCCATCTTCGTCGGCACGCTGTGCACGGACGACTGCCACGTCCGGTTTGATTGGCGCAACGCCGTACACATAGTCATCACCGAATGGGATCTTAATCTGTGCAATGTTCTCGTTGTGCTTGGGAAGATCCGAACCAAAGAATCCCCGTAGTGGAGCGAACGGGAGATTTGCTGCACCAGCGTGGAGTGCGGCGATCATTCCAAAGTGCGTGTATTCTTCAAGTTCGATGTCGGTAGGGATCCCCTCCTCGGTGGCACGACGAAACGCTGGGAGGCTTCCGATTCCGGGATTTCCGGCTCATGAAAACGTTACTTTGCTAGCGCACCCCGCAGCGATCAACTGATCGTAAATCAGGTCGGGCGTCGATCTGACTAAATCCAGGCCACGCAGCTCCTGTCTGATGATCTCATGGCCTGCAGCAAACGGAATAAGATGGGTAAAGCCCGCAAGGTAGAGCTTATCACCATTGGAGATTCCTCCTCTGACTGCCTCAATCATAGTGCTAACTATCGCCATAGCTGATCAGGAGTATGTGATGTGCCGTGTATCCTCAAGATAAGGATTCCCATTGACAAGAACTACGATAGCTTCGTATCTTCCTTATTCTAAAGATTTACGCTCTCTACACTCGCACCATGTCTATGAAAGTCAATGAGGCCATTATTGATTGTCTCACAGAAAACGGAATCGACACCCTATTCGGTATTCCCGGCAAACAATCACTCCCGCTAAACGAGAGTATCAGCGTACGTGATGATATAGAGTTCGTCATGGCTCGCCACGAAACAGCGGTCTCGCACCAAGCATGGGGTTACGCGGAGACGAGTGGTCGGCTCTCTGCTACGGTGGTTATTCCCGGGCCGGGAGACATGAATGCGATGAACGGATTGAAAAATTCGCTGAACGACTGTACACCACTGCTGCACATCGCCATCGAAACTGAGCCTGAGATCCGCGGTGGGGACGGTATCCATGAGACACCACCAGACACATACAATAATGTTGTTAAGAAGAACATCACCGTCGAAACCCCACAGAGCACTGTCGTGGCACTTCAGCAGGCAATCGATATCGCTATGACACCTCCGAAAGGCCCCGTTCGAATCGGCATTCCAAAGAACTTCCTTACTATGGATGTTTCGATTGCCAAACAGGGCGAGGTCAAACTCCAGTCGTTCGGTGATGTTCCGGAGGAGCTAGTTGAGCATGCTGCAGACCTTCTCGCAGAAGCGTCTGCACCGATTATTATCGCCGGCGGTGGCATCCGTGCGTCCGACGCTAGCGACGAATTGAAAACTGTCGCTGAGCGCCTAGAGGCGCCAGTCGTACTCACGTACAAAGGGAAGGCCGTTTTCCCTGACGATCACGACCTCGCGGCTGGCGTACTTTGTGGTGGAACAGGGACGGCCCTAAACGAACTCATCGCCGATGCCGATGCTGCACTCGGGGCCGGCACTGACTTCGATGCGCTCACTATGCAGAATTGGTCAGTCGACGTCCCCGACAACCTCGTTCACATCACGCTTGGCGTCAACGATATCGGGATGGGCTATGAACCCAAAATAGGAATCGTCGCTGACGCAGCCCGTACGCTCAATGAACTCAACGACGCATTGGCAAGTCGTACAATCGCTGCCGGAGACGGTGTGGAGCGCGCTAGAGAGACTCGCGAGGCGATTAACGATCGCCTTGCCCGCGTACGGGAGGTCACCGAAACGCCAGTGACTTCCGTTGTTGCACTCGACGCTCTTCGTGAAGGGATACCACGCGACTCAATCGTCTCCATTGACGTAGGCGGGTTCCGACTGTGGGCGCTTCTCACGTTTCCGACGTACAAACCTCTCGATTATGTCGCTCCAGGGTCGTGGGCAACAATGGGATCAGGTCTCCCGTCAGCAATCGGCGCAAAACTAGCCAACCCAGATCAAGACGTCGTGACGATCACTGGCGACGGTGGGTTACTAATGTGTCTCCACGAACTCCACACGCTGGTCAGCGAGACGATTGACGTAACTGTCGTCGTTCTTAACAATAGCGACTACGCCATCATCAGCGAAGAAGCAGGTCGGGATTACCAAATGGACAAAGGCGAGTACGGGTGGGATGACGCACCAGTATCGTACACAACTATCGCCGAAGGAGTTGGCATGGGTTCTATGCGCGCAGAAAACCCCACCGAAATCACCGAGACAGTCGCCGAAGCCATCGGACGCGATGGACCAACACTCGTTGAGGTCCCGACTGATCCATATGAACCTCAGTCGAGCGTCCTAATGAACGAGTAACGGAAGTGATAGTCTCCCACGACTACAGTCGTGGGCTTTCTCCTCGAATCTCTGTAAAAGCGAAATCGTATCTACTTTCCGTCCCGACATCCTCAGTGCGAGTGGGAGAGACAGCTTCTGTGTCATGACATCTGCTCCCGAAACTATTTTTCCAATCCCCTTGATCTACCTCCGTATGAAGCCGTTAGATGATCTCACCGTCGTCGATCTCACTCAATCGGTCGCCGGCCCAGTCTGCACACAACTACTCGCGGAGATGGGAGCTACCGTAATCAAGGTCGAGCCTCCGGAAGGCGACAATTTTCGGAACTTGATGGGCGGAGACATGTCTGTACCCTTCAATCATGGAAAGCTCAGCCTCTGTGTCGACATCAAAACCGACGGGGGGCTGTCGATCGTCACTGAGCTCATGGACGAGGCGGACGTGATCGTTGAGAGTTTTCGCCCCGGAGTCCTCGCGAAGTACGATCTTGACTACGACGCAGTCTCAATACAGAACAGGAACGCCGTCTACTGTTCATTGTCGGGTTTCGGCCGAAGCGGGCCGTATCGAACACACCCGGGATACGATCCCTGTATTCAGGCAGTCTCGGGCTTAATGTCGATCACCGGCTACCGGGATCGTCCACCAGTCCGTATCCGCGCGAGCCTCATCGACTGCGGAACCGGCGCAAACGCAGCCTTCGCAATCATGGCTGCCGTTCGTCAGCGGGATCGAACAGGGGAGGGTACACACATCGACATCTCGCTTTTCGATGTGGCGGTCGCCTGGATGTCGTACTGGATTACGAACTACGACCGAACAGGGAACCTGCCGGTACGCGCCGGGGAACAGGGCATTGGAAGCGCACCAAACGGCGTCTTCCAAGTGGATACTGGTTTCACGTATGTCGCAACTCTGTCGGAGGAAATGTACGAGCGCCTCTGCACTTTCCTAGGTCGACAGGATCTGCTTGAGGACGAACGGTTTGAAACGATCGAAGACCGCATCGAACATCGAAAAACGCTTCGTGACGAGCTCACCGCGGAATTTGCACAGTTTGGTCCAAAGGAACTGGAACAACACCTACTCGACGCACGGATCCCCGCAGGCGCGGTCCAGACCGTCCAGAATCTTGTTGAGGACGATCCCCACGTCGAAGAGCGGTCGCTACTCATCGACTCATATAACCCCGAACTGGAAGAACCAGTGAAGGCCCCGGCGCTACCGTTCCGGTTCAGTTCAGGGATCCACAATGGTGAATTCTCTTTGCGACCGCCGAAAATCGGTGAACACACCGCCGAAATCCTCAAGTCGCTTTCGTACTCTGAGAACGAGATTGATCGCCTCTACAAGACGGGTGCGGTTTTTTCAGACTCATAGTTTATTTGTGGCTAGACCGCGAGATGACCTCGGACCGAAAATCCGCGAGGCCTCAACTGATCGAATCGGTATCTCACGGTAACAATCGTCGCGTCCGAAAGGGCGGTGAGATCACCACCGTTCTAGGGAATCAACCGGAGACTCGACCTCCGTCGCCGTGAGCAATCGCATAGAAATATTGACCCACCAGTTCTATGGCTAAGTAGGCGTGCTCTGCCACGAAATTCAAAATACAACCTCGACTCGGGGAGTGTAGTTGCTGTCAGTCGACGGTTCCTCAAAATTAAGCTATGGTACTCCGCTGGCGTTAGGAGACCAGCACTCTCCTCGTCATTGAGAAACAGTATCTCAGCCATACTCTACGTATCACAATCGAGTGGAAAAAGATCAGTAATTCGGCCAATCGCGTTAGTGGGTTGGTGCTTCCGTCGGCGCTCACATCCCAAACTTATTCATGGTCATATTTCTATGTGAAGTGTGTGACTTGCCCGTACCTTTCGTACCGTAACTCAGACGGTAGCTTAGAATTCGACACCGAGCGCGCGTACTGTGAAGTCATTGATGAGTTCGTCTCTCCGATGCGTGCAGATGTCTGCAACGACCGTCACGAGCTCTCTCATACTCGTGATTGTGAGTTTTACCGTGACAAAATTGGTCTCGAGTAATAACGTCTGTTTCGTTGTCCCAGAAAGTCCCGGAGGGATTACTGTCATTTGAAGACATCGTCGCGATCGACGTGAGCGGCTTACACTCCCGATAAACCAAGGACTTCACGTGTCTCTGCAGGTGTCGCAAGATCCCGCTCAAGTTCGTCCGCGATCCGAACAGCTCGCGCGACCAACTGCGCGTTACTTTTGGCGGGTTCGCTGCGACGGTAGTACAGATTGTCTTCCATACCTACACGGATGTGTCCGCCCATGATAATACCCATCGTCGTCAGTGGCAGCTGATGGGGTCCGATTGATAGAACGTTGAAAATTGAGTTCTCTGGGAGATTGTTGATCATATTTATCATATTCTCCGGCGTCGCCGGCGTCAGCGTTCCGGGGCCGAAGATGATGTTGATGTAATAGGGTTTGTCGAGCAATCCCTTGTCGATCAGGCGGTAGACCTCGTTAAGGTGGCCATTATTGAATACCTCCATCTCCGGTTTAATTCCTTTTTTTTGCATTTCTGACGCTAACGTATCAATCATATGGCGAGTGTTCTCGGAGGTGAGATGCTGATATCGGTTCATCGGTCCCATGTCGAGCGACGCCATTTCTGGTAACGGGTCGGTTCGGATGCCTTTTGCCCGTTCTTCAAGGGGCAACCCCGTCCCACCCGTCGTATTCTGAATAATGATGTCGTCGCAGCGTTCTCGGACTAGGTCGTTAATCTCTTGAAGCCGACTGGCGTCGCGCTCACCCCGCTCGTCACGGCCGTGGAGGTGAATAATCGATGCCCCAATTCGTTCGCACTCGCGGGCTGTCTCGGCGATCTCTTCAGGCGACTCCGGTAGGTTCGGATTTGCTTCTTTCCCATGTACCCCACCTGTCGTCGGCACCGTCAGGATCAGCTTTCCGCCCTCAAGGTAATTTTGGTAACTCATCTAGAGTGATACTGATGTACGCTCACAAAACATTATTGGACCGGTAGGCGACCATTTGCACATGGATCGAAGATCTTCCGTTGGTGGGAACCACCCCACCTCCAAGCTTGCAACGATCGGTGCCGGCACGATGGGACACAGCATTGCTGTCGCCGCAGCCGCCGGAGGCTGTTCAGTGACGCTGTTCGACGTCGACGAGACATCGCTTCGAGCGGCGCGCGAAAAGATCAAGATGGTAGCAGAGACCATCGCAGCTAGTAATGTATATGAAGCGACTGACGCGAACGAGATTATCGCTCGCATTGAATACGTCACCTCGATCGAGGGGGCTGTCGAGGATGCAGAACTAATCATTGAGGCGGTACCTGAGATTAGAGAGACGAAACTTGCTGCGTTCGAACGGATCGATCGTTATGCGCTTGACGATGCCGTGCTGGCGACGAACACGTCGTCACTTCCACTTGACGACCTCGTCGGATCGATCAGTTCCCCCGAGCGCTTCTGCGGGATGCATTGGTTTCATCCTGCTCACATCGTCCCTGTTGTTGAAGTCGTCTACGGCACCCACACCGCCGACGAAACCGTCGACATTTCCTGCCAATTCCTCCAGAAGATCGGGAAGGACCCTGTCATCGTCAAACGAGACGTACCGGGGTTTATCGCAAACCGCATTCAGTCAGCGATGGCCCGGGAGGTGTGGACACTACTTGAAGAAGGGGTTGCCAGCCCGGAAGATATCGATCGCGCAGTCAAGGGCACTTTCGGGTTTCGACTCCCAGTGCTTGGTGCGCTCGAGAAGGCCGATTATTCTGGCCTCGATATCCACCATACCGTCCTGAAAGAACTTCTCCCGGACATCGATCGTGGTACCTCACCGCCAGACATTCTTTCCGCCCTTGTCGAAGAAGGCCGGTTTGGTGTAAAATCCGGTTGCGGTGTCTACAACTGGAATGACGCTGACCTCGAGACACTCATCGAAGAGCGGGATCAGCGGCTGCTCGATCTGCTTGACGTGTATCAAACCGCGCGGAGTGCGTCGACATCGCAAGAAGCAGTAGATCTAGAATTGTTTCAACGGCGGAGTTGAAGGGACTATATCTCGGCAGATCTGGCAATCGGGTTCTGTCAGTGGAATACGTATCCTGTCCCCGCGTATCCGTTTTGTCGCTCCGTGGTTCGACCCTGGCATTCCATAGCATGTGACTATGTTACGTCGACAACAAATTTGCCTACTGTGATATTATTCCTTTTTCCACTAGACGCCACTCAGTTAGAATCCACCGCCCGGGACGGTTCCGGTGACCCTCGTCGTCCCGCACCACACGCGGGACGACGACTTGTTCTGGTCTCTGTCGAGGATGATGAGCCGCTTGCGGAAGCGTATCGACATCGCTGGGGAATAGAGACGTCCTATCGGAAGATCGGTGAATTCCTGCCGCGAACGTCGGCGACGACGTTCGCTGTCCGGCTGTTCGAGTTTCTCTTTGCCGTGGCGTTGTACACTCTGTGGATTTTGGTGTGTCTCACATTCGTTGAGTAGCGAGTGTTGACCGATCGACCAGCGGTCTCGACGGCTTGTTTCGGCTGTTCATACTGTCGCTTCCATATGGATAGCAGTGCGGTCGACGGCTGACCCAGGCTGAGTAGTTAGCGTAACTTTGAACACTCGCTCGGGCGAATGACATCCCAAAGAGCGTAAATTCGATTGATTCCAATGGTCGTGGTTTGATCCTGCTTCCAATAGCCATACAAAGGTTGCGCAGACCACTCGGCCTGGGTCAGCACGCCGCTGTCTACTGGCAAGGTTCCGTTCGCTTGGTTTCGAGGACGGCTCACCGCTTCTACAGTGAGTTTAGCTGGTGAGAAAACGTCGGTGATCGCGACTTCTTATTCTTCACGGTGGGCAACCGATCGCATCCGTCTCGAGATTCGGCACCTACTGTTTAGGCCGGGGTTTCCCACACGGACAGTCTTTGGTGCGTTAAGAATCTCGGGTTTGCATCCTATCGTGATACGGGCCGTGCAGCGCGGCCATTACCCCTACCCGTCTCGCAACACCGCTACATTAGCATTCGAGGCCAGCGGTTGGCTCATTGCGACGATCCCACGTTATGCGTACACCGTCGAACGCCGTGATGTGAACAAATCGAGATCCGGGCTGCTGTTCCTCTGGGCCGACACACAACTACCGATAATTGAATTGACGTTCACGTATGCTATTGCAATAGTCACACTTGTATGAGGAACCAAGATAAAATACGTTCCCGGTGTGGTATGAAATAGAACAATCGTTAAAGATACACATCAAATATTTTATAATACACCTCATCAAAATAATCGGTAAGTTTATTATGCAATTCGTTAGTTCTACCTATGTGAGAGAATGACAGACAATTCCATCCATCCATCCACACAGGGGATACCACGTCGTCATATTCTGAAAGCAGGTATCGGTCTCGGAATCACCGGATTAGGTGGCTGCCTCGGGGGCAGCGGAGGTAATGGAGGCACTTCAATGCTCACTATTGGTGCTTCTTCGGACGGCTCCGCGTCGTACGCCTCCATGCAAGCGCTTCAGCGGTCTTTATCGAATCATAGCGACTCAGTGAATTTCAGCGTCACGGCACCTGGTGGTGATCCGGAAAGCATTCGTGCATACGATAACGATGAATTAGACGGCTACACTGCGGGGAATTTCATTTTCAAGCAGGCTGTCGACAAGGGAGAGCCATTCAGCGGACAAGCTGTTGAGAACTTCCCATATCTTGGTTTTTCATACTTGTCCCTTCACATGCATTGGTTAGCAGTAGAGGGAGTGAATGTTAACTCAATCGAAGAAGCGGTGGAAAAGGATCTAAACATTTGGGTGGGCCCACCTGGCTGGGGTCTCAGAACACTCTGCGTCAACATAATGGAAGAAGCTGGTTTAGGAGATATAAAAAATACGGTAGATGTGTCTGCCGAAGACGTGGCCTCCCAGATAGACGAGGGTCGCATTGATGTGTTCTTTGCGTACGGAACTAATGGCCGGAGTCTCCCCAGTTGGATGGTGGAGGTCGACTCCCGAGCAAGCGTCCACGCGTTGAAAATGAGTGATGATTACGTCACTGCCATTAAAAACTCAGAGGCAGGATTCGCTGAAGTAGAACCCTATGGGTATAAGCAGGATATTGGAATGGATCAATATCAAGCTTGGACAGACGACTATAATACATATTTCTCACCGGACGTTCCAGCCAAAGCGGTTAAAGAAGTCTTACAAACTACCCATAAGCATTGGAAGGAAGCACGAGAATCGGACTCAAATTATATGGATCACTCTGATCCTAAAAGTTTAACTGAGTATTATCACACAAATACTCCAGTTCACCCTGGCGCAGCAGACTTCCTCAAGGAGAATAACGCTTGGAATGATTCATGGAAACGCGGAGAGTAGTCGATCGAGACTTCTCGAGCGCCTGGGAACATGAATGCTAAACTAATCGTAGACAAATCAGAATATAGATGATAGTACTAAAGAAACACAGTATTTCAGTAATGATCTAATGATGACACAAAACGATAAAATCGTTAAAAATAATATAACTAGCGGTTTAGTTATATTGGCTACACTTTCTTGGGGGGTGACTCTTTGGTTCGCATATACCCAAGGAATGCCCCAGGCGAGATACGGAATTTTATTCATGGGATTTATGATCCTAATAGCTGTTCTTAGTGAGACAGAAGAAGCTCTTGAAGAGAACAATTTTATTTCTCTTGGATTATTAATCATTGCTGGGATCGGTGGTGTTATTGCGACGGTATACATGTTGATACATTATGAGGCGCTGATTTATACTCGAGTGGGCTTCGCGTTTCAGTATGAATACGTTCTTGCAGCCATACTTGTTTATTCAATATTATATTTAACATACAAATCGTATGGCGCCATTTTTGTCAGTGTTGTTGTACTCGCAATCATATATGGATATGCCGGGAACTATTTCCCTGGAATCCTGCGCCACGGGGGGTTCAGTCTTAACAGACTCCTCTTAATCCTCGTACTTGATGTTGAAGGCTTCTTTGGATCGATCCACCGTATTATGGCATCAGAAGTGGCCTTGTTTTTGTTGTATGCTGGTCTGATGCGTGGCTACGGTGCCTTCGATCTCATTTTGCGTATCGCGCTGCGTTCCGTAAGGTACATCAAATCTGGTGTCGGGCAATCAGCCGTCACTGCAAGTATCATCATTGGATCAATTACCGGGAGTCAAGCGGCTAACACTGCAATCACCGGATCGTTCACTATTCCACTGATGAAGGAGCATGGAATGAGATCTGACACCGCAGGGGGGATCGAATCGGTCGCCTCCTCGGGCGGACAGATCATGCCACCTGTGATGGGTGCCGCAGCATTCGTGATGGCGTCAATCTTGGGAACGACTTATCTGACAGTCGCAATCGCAGGGATCATCCCTGCAATGATTTTCTATATTTCTGTAGTCATCGCTGTCCACTACACTACAATGCAACAGATTGACGGGGTCGTAGACATCAATATGGGTGACTATCTTGACGAGACGAAATCCAAACAGGAGCTTTTAGTTCAGTCTGTTCGATTCGTCATTCCGTTCATTGTGCTGGTGTATACACTTGGCGTTTTGCAGTGGTCGGCTATGTCTGCAGGTTTGTGGACAGTCGTAACAATGATCCTTACTGGGTTCGGCTTTCCCCTCGTTAAACAGGCTTTCGAAGACGTCGATGAAATCCCTAGCCAGAGCCGAGAGATCGTTAGCCAGACGATAGCGGGATTAAAGTATGGCGCAGTCACACTCGCACCAATCGTTATCATTGTTGCCTCAGTAAACGGAATTGTCGATATTCTCACCCAGACTGGGCTGCCTGGGATACTGTCACTCATAGTGATTGACCTTGCGGGCGGGAATATGACGCTTACCGTTATTCTGGCGATGGGTGTCTGTATTCTACTCGGACTTGGGATGCCGACTGTCGCTGCATACATCGTTGTAGCCTTCCTCATCGCGCCTACTCTCATTAGCCAATTCCTCGTTCCCGAAATGGCTGCACACTATTTTGTGTTTTACTCCGCGATTCTTTCTGGCCTTACACCCCCAATCGCCATTGCGGTAGTGGTTGCCACAGGAATAGCGGAGTCAAACTTTTGGAAGACGTGTGTTGAGGCATTGAAAATATCGGCAGTATTATTCATACTTCCGATTGCATTTATCTATAATCCAGAGCTCGTCGTCGGCGGATTCACCTTTGAAACCCTTGTTTCGGCTGCCATTGCCCTCATGGGTGCTCTCGGTGTCGTACACGGGTTGAACACAGGATCCATAGGAATGAATCTGCCGTTCACGCTCCTGATTCGGGCTCTCTTCTTAGCCCTAGGCACACTCGGGATTGTTTTCCCCAGTCTCTCAGTCCGAATTGGGGCTCTTATAGGAATACTTGTCTTGTATGTCTTCCAAAGTCGGAATCCATTTGCCACACAGTCTCCCTCGTCTGACACTTCACCTACTAGTAAATTTGATAACTAATACACTCTGTTGAGCTAAATCTACTTCCCGTCGATCGTACTCATCGGATGAACTAACCAATACGTCGAGCGGCTCGAAATGTGTTACTGAAGTCGAAGAATCCCTTTCGGTGATGGCATGAGGCGATAGCAATCCAAGTACAAACGTTTGGTCGACTTGGACGTCAGGTGCTTCTCCATGTAGGAAAGCGGCGGTAGGGACGATGGTCGAAAACCGCCAAGGTGGACGATTCTACCGTCGGATTCATGGCCAATTATTCTCACATGCCTGTTTACGGGTGTTAACTGGGAATGCACCGTAATCTCTTTTGCGACATCTGGACAAGGTAGATTGTCAGGATACTTGTCCTTCGTTTTCGAGGTGTGATCCCCACATTCACGAGTATCGCGTCGCTGATGGGGCCCATAACTACGTCTCGGAAAAGGGATAAAGAGGAGGGATTCTCTCGATCAACCTCTTTGTGTCTTCTCGTTCTAGCTGTGAAAAGAGATTTGAGGCTCAAAAATAGTTGTACAGGATCTAAAGTCATCTACAACCTCTTTGTTTGTTCCCGCCCGGTAGTCGCTTCTGAAATGCGCTCCCAAACAGTCGAGAGGACAAACTTACCAAAGATCCGTTGCGTCGCGACTCCGTGTAGCGGCTTTCGGAAACCCATTTCGGAAACCGAGTGAAAGAGCAAAAAATCGCCCGACTGGGCGACAAAGTCCCATCGCTGAGACGGATTTCGGAAGTATTGGAACTGACACGCTGAGGCTTATTCTACACTCCGTTGTGGTCCGACCATGGAATCGACGACTGATCACCCACCGATCCCCGAGTTACCGGCACTCGAACCTGGTCTTCAACTCCTCAAAGCCGAATCATACTCACTTGGGCCATTACACACACTTGTAGTCGATCACGCCTCGCTCAACAGTGGTCGAGCTTACTGGGTGGATACCCACAGCCATGCCCATACCAACCCTCTCGCCCAACTCGCTCCAGATCGCCGCGTGTGTGAGCGGATTCAGGTCGCGCGCGCCTTTACACCGTTCCAACACACCGCCTTAGCGGAGGCTCTCGCCGAGACGGTCAATACTGATACATCACTGCTCGTCCTGCCAGCACTGGATGGCATGTACAGAGATGACTCACTGCGAGCCACCGAGGGGACCGACATGCTCGTGCGGGTGCTCGCTAGTCTCGCAGGAGTCGCTCGCAAGTATAACCTGCCGGTGCTCGTCACGCGGAGTCAAAAAGACGAGTTCTCGGAACCGATTGAGACAGCAGCCACCGAGATCATCGAATGCGAACAAACGCAATTTGGCCCACGGTTCGTCGCGGACTCGTTCGAAACGCTCGTCTATCCGGTTAGCGGCGGTCACCTCCAGACAACGCTTGCATTCTGGGAGCGTATCCTCCAAGCGAGACAACCGTTGTACGAAACGGCCCAGACTGGACCGCAGACGCCGGGGGTGATCGCGAATGGGTCGAACTAACCCGACGTACCGAGACACCATTCGCTCCCTTGAACACGAGTGGGCAGCTTACCGACGCGGGCTTCGTCGCGAAGACCAACAGCGATTCGACCAGCTATTCGAGTACATCCGAGCACACGCAGACGCCAGTGGCTATCTGAACCACACGAATCCGTTCTATCCAGCGATGATGTCGATCGCGCTCGCTCACGAACGTCGACTCGATACCCTTGAAAGACGACTCGAACAGCTCGAAGCAACAGACAGTTGCGAGGAGGAGTGAGCGATGGTCTACAAAATCGACTACCTCGACGATGTGTACGAGTGGTCGCTTACCTCAGACGGTCCTGAATACAGACATGTAACCGACTACACGCCGACGCTGTACGCAGTATACGATGGCCAGGGTGAGGATGGACTCGCTGCTCTCCGTGCTCGACTCACATCTTCTCCACGAGTTAATTCGCTCTGCATCGAACAGTGGCGACGGGGATTCCGCCACGACCACGAAGATGTACTCACAATCGAAGTCGCCGACCTAGATGCAGTACTTCCGATTGCACACCAGATTCGCAAGCTCGGACGACCGGGCGAGTACAAGTGCTTCAATGTCGACTTCTCGCGCGAATTCCGCTATTGCCTTGAGAACGATCTCGATCCGACTCCAGCACAGACTCCATCGACACTCTCGATCGAGGTCGAGTCCGTTGAATTAGCGAACCCTCCGATCACGGAACTCACGATCGACGATGAGACAGTAAGCGGCTCACCGACAGCCATCCTGCACGCTGTTCAGCATCGAATTGAACGAGCAGATCCGGACGTGCTGGTCCTCTCGTCGAGTGAACTCATTCCGACTCTGTACGAGACCGCCGATGCACATGAGATGGATCTCCAATTCGGACGCCTACCCGGCTGGCAACAGTTAGCCTCGAAATCGACCTACGAAAGCTACGGGAACGTCGGCCACTCGCCCGCGCGATACAACATCCCCGGTCGGGCGATCGTCGACAAATCGAATACGTTCTTCTTCGCTCAGTCGGGGTTGGACGGCTGTCTTGACATGGTCCGACGCTCAGGCAAACCAGTGCAAGAAGTCGCGTGGGCGTCGATCGGCAACGTGCTCACGGCAATCCAGATCCGCGAAGCTCGTGAGCGGGATGTACTCGTCCCATGGAACTCCTGGCGTCACGAGTTCTTCAAACCACTCACAACGCTCGATGACGCCGATCGGGGCGGATTCACCTTCTCGCCGGAGGTGGGCTTTCACGAAGACGTTCACGAGCTCGACTTTTCAAGCTTGTATCCGAACATCATCTGCGAGTTCAACATCAGCTCCGAAACGATCCGCTGTGAGTGCCATGCAGACCGTGAGGATGTCCCCGGGCTCGGCTACTCAATTTGCGATGAGCGGGGGTATCTCGTTGACGTGCTCCAGCCGCTGATCGATGCCCGCGACGCGTTCAAGCAAGAGATCCGTGAGACAGATGATTCTGAGTGGGCCACAACCCTGCAAGCCCGGTCAGATGCAATCAAGTGGATCTTGGTGAGCTGCTTTGGGTATCAAGGCTTTTCGAACGCGAAGTTCGGTCGGATTGAGTGCCACGAAGCGATCAACGCCTACGCCAGGGAGATCCTTCTCGACGCAAAGGAGGTATTCGAGGCGAATGGATGGCGTTTGGTTCACGGGATCGTCGATAGTCTATGGGTGACCGCAATCAACGATGAAGAGCAAACGCCATTGGAGGAGCTAGCTAGTGCGATTACTGACCGTGTGGGTATTCGGCTTGAGTATGAGACAGCGTTCGAGTGGGTAGCGTTCGTCCCGCTGCGCGATAGCGAGCAAGGCGCGCTCACCAAGTACTTCGGAAAGGTTGCAGGGACAGGCAGCGAAGATTCGGAGTATAAATATCGGGGGATCGAGTGCCGACAACGTTCGACACCGGCATGGATTGCAGATGTCCAGCGGGAGTTGATCGAGACGTTGGATCAGTATCGGTCGCCAGAAGCGGTATGTGATCGATTGGATCGGCGTTTAGCTGAACTTCGTGATGGTCAGGTTGATCCGCAGAAGCTTGCGATCGACAATCGAGCGTCGAAGCACGTGGAAGAGTATCAGCAGTACACGCGGACGGTTGCAGCGCTTGAACGGGCCGACGACGTGGGATTAGATCCGCAGCCTGGCCAAGACGTCTCCTACGTTGTCATTGATGATTCGAAGCGCTCCCGCGACCGCGTTGCGCTTGCGCATGAATTACCAGAGGGGTATGATGTGGAGTTTTATGTTGAGCAGTTGCTTCGAGCGGCAGAAAGTGTCTGTTCGCCGCTTGGCTGGCGTCGTGACGAAATTGCAGAGTACTTAGCGGAGCGGACGACGCTGACGCTGTCAGCGTTCCACTCGTGATGAGTGTCTCGCCGAGGTCGTCGGATGACTTCTAGTGGCGACAGAGGAGGCTGGAGCATAGGATACGAGGTGGTGTGTTATCTCCTCTGCCACCTAGACTATCGTCTTCTGAAGAATTATCTATTTCGGACAAGTAACCCGCATCCCAAGTAGTTGTCCCGTGAATCGGCGTCGATCGGGTGCGCCGTTTCAGTACTCCTTACAGTGCAGTCGTCGGTGAGAAACGCGCGGTCGATCGCTTCCATGCTGCAGCGCTCACAGCGGTAGTATTCGTGGTCCGGCGTGCCGACGCGGTCGGTGCCAACGCGGGGGCCGGTGAGTCGGTCAGCGCGCGGTTCAGTACTTTCATGCTTCTGGGCTGTATTTTCACTCATGGTCTTCCAGGTTCCCTTGAGAAGGCCAGTCCGGGTGTGTCCGCACCCGGGCGTTCTTACGCCCTGAGTGACTGGTCCTTCTCACCTATTGCTACGAGGCAATCAGTAATAAAGGTATCCCTCTTGTCTCGTAGCCATACGCTTAACTTCCCCTATCTCGTACATCCAAATATGAGCCGAGAACGGAACGAGCACGGACAGTGGGTCGAGAAAATCACCCCTGACCGTGTCTTGGACGTAATCCGCGAGCATGACGCCCCGTTCGTGACAACGAGAGATATCGCGGAGGCACTCGATTGTACGACGGAAGCGGCGCGGCAGAAACTCATGCAGCTGCACGACGAGGGCGCGATCGACCGGCGAAAGGTTGGGGGGCGTGCGGTCGTGTGGTGGCTCGTCGAGGAGACGGTCGCCCACGACGTTGATCCCTCGGACCCGTTTTTCTCCGCTGATACCTATACAACCGACGGGCCGACCGACGCCTCCGAGCGGGTCGATGAGTTACTGTATGAGCGCTAATCCGGCGGTGTGGCGCGATGGGGTCCACTTCTCACCGCCCGCTGTTCATCGATACAAGTGCGTTCTATGCGCGGTTCGTCGAGAACGACCACTATCACGAGAGTGCACGGCGAGTATTCCGCGAGATCCAAACGGGGGACGCACCGTTCGGCCGGCTCTTCACAAGCCGCTACATCCTCACGGAACTGGTGGGGTTGATGTTGCGGCAAGGCCTTTCGCACGCGGAGATCTCTGAAGCACTCTCAGCGATTCGTGGCTCGCGCTCATTCACGATCCTCCCTGTAGGCGAGCACATCTTCTCGGTCGCGTGCCGGCAGTTCCACAGCTATGACGACCAACGAATCTCTCTCGTCGACCACCTGACCGCGTGCCTTGCGTCCGAGTACGACATCAACGATATCTTCTCATTCGATAGTGACTTCGAAACGCTCGGACTCACCACTGTTCCTCGACAGTGGACGTCGCGCTTGCCCCAATGAACCACGTATCGTTATCTAAAATATACAGATAGGTCTCCTTGCGCAGCCGCTTCTCCCCGTCACAGACGGAAAAACCACGATTTGAGCCGTCGAAGCCGTGCGTGCGGACGTGCAGGCCGTCGACGGTGGTGTTCGATCCGCTCACGACGAGCCCGCCCGTCTCGGCGTGCAGGTCGATATCGACGTTTTCGATTCGAGCGCCGTCCGTCGGCGTGAGCACGGTCGCGTCGTAGCCGTTCGGTTGGTTTAGCACGATACGTGAATACCGGAGGATCGGCGCGCCTTCGTTGAGGTAGACGGCCAACGCACGACATCGTGCGGGGATCGACCGTCACAAGTGCCGAAGAAACGAATCAGGTGTTAATCGGACTGATCGTCCAGACGCTCTTTGAGGTCCTCGACGGTCTCTTGGAGGTCTTGGATCTGTTGGTCGTGGCGTGCAAGTTGATCGCGGGGGACCTCAGAACAGACGTGTTCTTCGAGTTGGGTGGCGAGGTCGGGGCGATGCGTCCGGAGCAGCTGGGTATCTTCTTTCATGGCGTAGATTTTCTGTTCGATTCTGCCGAGTAGCGTCGACCTCGTCGCGGGATCGACGCTTTCGTCGTCGCGAATGACGTCTTTTTCGCGGTCGGTGAGGAGCGCTCGTGGCACATTTGTCCACTTAACATCGTCTATCATATTTGTCAGGGTTTTCTGGCGCGCCTTTAACAATATTGGCTTATATAAATATCCATAACGTATTTGTTAATGCGGTCAGACGAGATAGATATGGCTCAACCACCAAGCGCCATGGAAGAAACGGCGTCGACACGAGTGAAAGGGACAGTTGGCCGGTTACGGCCGGGTAACACTCGCGTGCGCGCGATATTCAATGTGTTTGTCGCGCAAGCACTGTTTTACAGTGTTGTTGTGGGGAACGCGCTCGCCCAACAGTCCGGGCCGGTCGTCATGCAGACGGGTGGTGTGTGCGGCACACCGATCGGCGACGCACTCAACGCAAGCGGCCCGCTCATCGTCGAGACAGTCATGATCGGCGGGTTCCTCGCTGGAGTTGTCGCCCACGCTGCGAGTGGCATCTACAAGAATCCCGAAAAGCGTGGCCGGATGAAAGACTGGCGCAACGGTGCACTCGCAGCGCTCGCTGGCGCGCCCATCGTTGCGTACCTCGTCGAAGAAGTCGTTGGGGCAATTGGCTGGGATCTGGCATCGTGCGTTAATCTCTTCCCGTTCTGACAGGGTCGAGACGACACTACTTCTTCATCTTCTCATGAGCCACACGACGACAACTAAGCAGGTTTCGAGGGGGCGCGTACACACATGTGCCGTTATCCTCGCTGTCGTGCTCGTCACGTTCGGCGCGCTCGCGCCCGCGCTCATCGCGACAGACGTCGTCGCCCAGAGTGCTGGCGATGATGACGACGATGAGACGACAGACGAGCCGGGAGACGACGGTGACTCGAACGAGACGACAGACGCTGTCCCCACGTCTAACGTGTCGGACTCGAACACGACGAACAGGTCGGGAACGATACGTGCACCCGAGAACGGCACGGTCATCGTCATGCCCGGCAATCAAAATCAGAGCCCGAACGGGACGGGCGCGGGGCCGTCGGGGCCGGGGAATTACGACGACGGGAACTCGTCGACCGACCAGATGAAGCGGGAGGTTTGCGGGTCGCCGTACTCGATGGACGGCGCGATTTGTCACGGTGGGATCGACGCAACGGGCGGCGTGCTCAACGCGACCGCGGGGCAGCTGCTCGACGGCATGCAGAACGCGGCTGAAGAAGTCATCACGGTCATGGTCAGTCGCCCCATCCCGATGGCGAACGGGTCGCCCGAAGTCATCAACGCGCCCACGAACGAACCGTTTCGAACGGGCTATCAGTTGTGGCTCAGCGCGACAGCGATTGCACTCGTAATCGCCGGTTTGTTCGCGATGTTCCTCACGTTCGGCTACGTCATGCCGCCGTGGATTATGACGGGCGCTCGTGCACGCGAGAAGTTGCACGAGTCGGCCTTCGCGTTCGTCGAGATCCTGCTCTCGTGGAGCTACGGCGCAGTCATGCTCGTGCTCATGAACGGCGTCGCAGCGTGGGCAGCGCCCTCGGGTGAAGAAATCCTTCCGAGTTTCGAAGCGATTGCTGCACAAGCGGTCGGGATTGGTATCACTGCGCTACTGCTGTACTGCGGCGTCGCGATCCTCGCGGTGCTCATCATCATCTGGTGGGGGCTGTCGTATCTCGCGCCGTTCGTGTTCCTACCAGCGTACCCGATGTTTCTCGCGCTCAGCATCCCCGACTTCTGGGCCTTCAAGCCCTTTGCGAAGCTCGGACAGACCCTGCAGGGGTATCTCCCCGCGAGCGCGATGATGCCCGTCCCGACTGCGATCGTACTGGGCTTCGGCTATCCGATGCTCAACGCGATACGGGGATCGATGGGCCAGTACTCGATGTTTGGCTTCGATCTATACATCGTACTCGTGCTCGTCATGTGGTACGTCGCGATCCTTCTCCCGCTCGCGCTGTTCGCGCCGTTCTCGCCGATGTCGATCGGTATGAGCGCACTCACGCTCGGCGCTGTCGGCTCTCGACTCGCGTCTCGCGGCGCTGCGGGCGCGTCGAGTACTGCTGCGAGCACGACGGGTGACCGCTCGTCGATGGGTGACGTCACAGCAGGGTCTGGGAGTGTCGATCCCGTCGACGGTTCGCCGTTCTCACGCGGGAACGGGTACGGCGGGTACGGCGGGGCTGTCGGAGCGGGTTCGGCCAGTGCATCGTCGCCGGGAGCACTCGGGGCGGGTACTGCTTCGACGGCGACTGCGTCGAGTCCGATCGGACTCGCGGGTGAGACGAGTACAGGTGCAAGTGCAGATGCGAGTTCGAATACGAGTACGAGTTCGAACACGAACACCGGTACGACCTTTGGGTCGGCCACGGGGTCGCCGATCGACGACGTCACGCACGTTGACTCGATGTCGTCACTCCCCGAGCAGAATTACCAACTCGGGCGTGTGAACAGCGCTGGTGAGTTCGACACAATCGCGGGAAAACACGGCACGGATTACGACTCGCTCTTCTGTGAGAAATCGATCTACACGCGTGTCTCTGACGCGCGTGAGTACGAAGACCAAGAAATCATCGCGCGCGGGGGCGACGACGGACAGTTTTACGACGTCGAAGACGCGGCGCGTCGAGAACAAGCAGTAACGCAGCAACATCAGGCGAGTCACCGCGAGAGCCGTGACGTCGTCGGAGGAACCAGATAACGATGAGCAACGACTCAGCATCTACATCGACCGAGCGCGGGCGTGAGCAGACCCACTCGCAGCAACAGGCGGCTCACAACTACACGAAGCTTCGCCGAATGATCTTAAAATCGATCGGCCCCGAAGACGAGTACATCGGCGCGGAGTTCGTGCCGAACTACGGCCTCTCTGACTTCGCGCTCTTTCTGCCAGCAGCGCTGCTCTCGGCGGTCGTCATCCGCTTCGCGAACTCGACGCGGGGCGTCATCATCTGGGCAGCCATCACGCTGGTGCTGGTCGGGGCGACGCTGCTGTTCATGTTTCTCGCGCCGTCGCACAGTACGCCCTTGAAGTGGACACTCTCGATTCTGAAGTTCAAATTTGGAGACAAACACATGACACTCGCTGACGACGACAACAGTCCGGCAGAACTGGTGAACGTGACGAAACTGTACCCCGACGACGGGGCGATGAAGCGGCGCGACTGGCACCTCGTTGCGGGGGTCAAAGTCGACCCCGCGAACATGGCACTCGCGAGCGATGCTGACTGGGACGATATGGCCCGCGACTTCGAACGCGGGCTCAACGGTATCGAGTTCCCGTTTCAAATCCACTCGTCGGGGCGGCCGATCGATCCCGACGAGATAACCGCGCCGTATCGCTCGCGGCTCGATGACCCAGACGTGAAGCGCAACCCGCGACTGAAGCGCATCATCAAGGTCTACAAAAGCCGTCTCCCCGGCGAGTTCGCTCGCCGGGGCACGAGTCTGCGCGAGTATTACGTGCTCGTCCCCGTCGGGACGACCGAAGCACGCCTCGGCGATACGGGTACTCGGTCGAAGCTTGCGAACGTCGACATCCCGTTCGTCGGTCGTGCGCTCGAAATCATCGGGCTTGCGAACTACGATATGAGCAATGAGGAAATCGAAGCAGAGCAGCTGCGCATTCTCACGAACCGCATCAACGACATCATCCAACTCATCTCGTCACTCGACGGGTGTCGGGCCGAAGTGCTCGACGCCGAAGAACTCGCTGACGCGATTGAAGAGTGCTGGTCGGGCGAACGCACGGCGTACACGAAAGGCGACGACACGGGGCGCATCTCGTATACGCCCGTCGTCACACTGCATCGCGGCGACAGAGACCAGTGCTACGCAGCGCAGCAAGAGGCAGCAGGAGAGGTGTGAGCGACATGAGCATCAATCGAGACACAATCACGAACGCGGTCGACACTATCAAAGAGAAAACGCCGTTCGTCTCGTCGAGCGACACCGACGACGAACCCGTCAGCGAAGAGTACGAGTCAGTCACGCACCACGCGCGGACGCTTGCGCCATCGAGTATCAAGTTCGAATCGGACGCGATACGCTCGGGCGAACGGTGGGCGAAAGTGCTGTTCATCGCGAACTGGCCCGAAGCGGCAAAGCCCGGCCTACTCGAACTCGTCACGACACACCCGAGTGCTGACGTCGACTTCGCACTGCACGCTGCGCCGATTTGCGCCGAACGTGCGGTTTCAAAGTTCGACGAAGCGGTACGCGAGCTGCAGACGACGAAGCGCCAAAAGCAGAAGAACAACGACCCGTCGATCGACGACACACTCCGACGACTCAAAGAGCACCGGCACGTGCTGAGCGACCTTCGGGAAGGAAAGACGAGCGTGCTCAACGTCTCGTGCTATCTGCTCGTTCGGGGCGACACGAAACGCGCCGTCGATTCGCTTACTCGCGAGTTGAAGAACGAACTGCAGAAGCGCCAGATGACCGCGAAGACGGTCGACTATCGACAGGGCGACGCGATGGTGAGCGTTTCGCCTATCGCGAAAGACGCCGTGAACGCGAAAGAACCGATGCTCTCGGGTGCAGTGGGAGCGCTCTTCCCGTTCAGCGCGGGGACGATAATCGAGAAACAGGGCATTCTCATCGGGTATCACGCGACGACTGATGCGCCGCTCATCGTCGATCGATTCGACTGCCCGAACGGGTACAACGTGCTCACAGCGGGCGAAATCGGCGCGGGGAAGTCATTCGGGTCGAAGCTCTTCATGCTTCGTCACGCGGCGAAAGCCCCCGACACGAAAATGGTGCTCATCGACCCACTCAACGGGTTCGACGAACTCGCGACGACACTCGGGGCAGAACGGGTCGTCATCGGCGGCAAGCGCGGGCTGAACCCGCTCAAAATCAATGCAACGCCACCGGACGTGCTCGCGAACACCCCCGACGACTTCGACCCGTTCGAAAACCGATTCGAGTCGGTGATGGGCTTCTTCGACGCGTTCTTCCGAACGATCGGCGGCGGGAATGCGGGGATGAGCAAGATCGAGCGTAACGTCATGGACCGGGCCATTCGCGAAGCGTATCGACGGAACGGTATCATGCCTGACGACCCGTCGACGCACGGGAACCCGAGTCCGACGCCGATCGACGTGCACTCGATCCTGGGCGAAGTCGCGGACGATGCGGGGCCGTTCATGCGACACTCGTCGTCGACAGCCCCGCCGACAGACCGCGAACTCGAACTCTGGGAGAACGCCGCCGCAGAGATGCGCTCGTCGATGCACTCGTTCTTGGGCGGGGAGTTCGCGAATCTCTCGGGTGAAGGCGACGGCGTCGACTTCGACAGCGACATCATTTACATCGACATGCAGCAGGGCGAAGGCCGACAGGGAACGTCTCTGATGCTACAACTCGTGCTCAACGAGGTGTACGAGCGCTCGAAAGAGTACGACGGGAACGTCATCGTCGCGATCGACGAATGCCATTACATGTTCGGCTCGTCGAAGGAGAGCGCCGACAGCGAGAAAGTCGGACAACTCGACTGGCTCGAAACGCGCGTTCGCCACTCGCGGCACTACAATCTCTCGATACACTTTATTACGCAAGAGGCGCAGGACTTCTTCATCCACCCGATGGCAGAAACAATCGCGAATCTCTGCGCACTCAAAGTGATCTTCCGATTGCCGAATCTCTCGCCAGCGGACGCCGACAAACTCAGGTTGACATCGCGGGAGGCGGACTTCGTCAGAAATGCACTCCCCGGCACGAAAGATCGCGGGTTCTCACACGCACTCCTCGAGGTCGAAGACGTCGGTAAATTCCCCGCGAAGGTCACAGCCCTCCCTGAAGAAGCAGCGCTCATCGACGACGACATGCGCCCCGACGAGATGCACGAGCAGCTGCATGCTGACGCGAACATGAATTCAGATGCAGACGCAGACGTGGGCGAGACACACGAAGCAGTCGCCGACGGAGGTGCCGACCGATGACGCTACTCTACGAACAGATCGAAGCGACGTCCGAGTACACGCATCGAGACGCGTATCACAAACTACGCGGACTCGACATCGCGCGTGACGTCGAGTACTGGGAACACGAACGAGAGATGGCAGGCCAACCACCGTCGAAATATGACTATGTCGACGGGATTCACACGACCGTCGCGGTGAACAACTCGTTCTGCGAAGTCTGCGACAGACAAGCGGATTTCGGCCTCGGCGACCGTTTTCTAACATCTGACCGACTCTGGCCGAACGACTGGTCGCGAGAGCACCACTTCGCGCGCTGCACCGAATGCGCCCGCAAGTACGGGTCTGCTGACTGTCGCCGACGCGTGTACGCAAAGCGACGCAACGACCGAGACGAACCATCGCGTCGAGACATCATCACGGACGCACTGAACGACCCCGTACTTCCGCTGTTCACGATGCGCATCGCACTCGCGACGGCCGTCGTACTCGCGTTATCACTCGTCGCACTCGGCAGTCTGTCGCTCATCGCCCCGAGTCTCGCACAGGCGATAGTGAACGGGCTTGTCGCAGGCTTCACAGACGCCGAGACGCTGTCGATGCTCTCGTGGGTCGCAGCATCCGGTGTCGCAGTGCTGTACGTCGAGTTCCTGCGCAAGCAAGACGACGTCGACCCGTCGGGTGCGCGCGACGGGTGGAAACGCTCGTGGATTCACGTCGGTGCAGCGGGCGCTCTCGCGCTCGTGGGCGCATCCCTCACCGCAACGGACACTGACACGCTCTGGTTCATCGGAGCGGCGCTCTGGGCGTCAGGGAGCGCGACAGCAGCGTTCGGAATCGAACGTGCGCGAAAATCTGATGACTCGCGAACGATCTGGTATCCCGATCGAGTACTCTGGACAGGCGGGCTACGCGTCGCGACGCTGTTCGGACTGGTGGCACTCGTCGCAGGCGTCCCGTCGTGGATGCCCGACACGGGGGGCGTGCTCTTACTGCTGCCCTCGCCACTGCTCGCGCTGACGTTCGTGCAGCATCACATTCAACACGACACGAGGTTGCAGATGCGCATCTGGGACCGACTGACGCGCAGCATCGTCGCACTCCCACTCGCGGCGATGACGATTCGAACGGTGACCAACACGCTGCGCGACAACGACGGGAGGAAATGACGATGGGACTGATTAGCCGCCAATACCCGACGGTCGAACTCACTGACGACCATCTTGACACGCCTGACCCCCAGGGTCAACTCGTCAGGATACGCCCCTACAAGGAGACTGACGGCATTCTCGACGGTGCCGAGTTTGTCCGTGGACTGTGGTCGATGCAGACGCCGACGACGTCCTCGCTCGAACTGTGGTCCGGCCCCGACCAGATCGATCTCATCATGATGGTCGAGGATCCTCAAGAACTGCGAAACCACGTCGCACAAATTTACCCCGGCTCGTCCGTTGAACTCTTTGAGGGGGGACCGCTTCCTGCCTTCGAACCTGGCGACTACCTCGCTGGAGCGACGCTCGGCCTCGAAGAAGACTGTGCCCTCCCGTTGAAGCACTTAGAGACGAAGAACGCCCTCTCGAAGGACCCATATCGCCAACTCCTCCGAGCAATCGGCGGGGAAGAGTCCGACCGGTCGTTCGTCCAAATCGCGTTCAAGCCCGTCGGGAAGCGTTGGTACCGACGTGGGCTGATGGGCAAGCTCATGAGTTCGACAGGCGACGACTTGGCGCACTCCTTCCGCCAGGGCGAACTCGTCGGTGAGGTCGAACCCCGCGTCGTCAAGACTGATAGAGGCCGGAGGGCAGCGAAGGACATCGAAAGCCAGGCGGGGAAGGCCGCGTTCGAAACACGCATCCGCGTCTTCTCGGCCGCCCCCTCGAAGCGCCAAGCGGCAGAGCGCGCCGAGAAGATCGTCGACAGTTTCGGCGAGTACCGGAACATGGACACCTACCAATCGTTCGATCCGGATCCGGTCGGGAAACGGCGTCTGAAACTGGCGCTTGAAGCGGCCGCCTGGCGAAGTGTCGCCCGGCAGCATCGCGCACTCCGTGCACTCCGTGGCGATCGCCAAGTCCTCACCGACGACGAACTCGGGGCGCTCTGCCACCTACCGACTGAAGCCGTCGGCGGGGAATGGATCGACTGGAAACTCTCGAAGCCCGGGAGCGATGTCCCGTCGGCCATCGAATCGAAGATACAGTTCGACTAACGCCATGTTTGGAACGTTTTTCGGCGAGGCGGATACCCAGCCAGACGACGATGAACTACCCGAAGAGAGCACGCCACAGGGCGAGCCCTACCGCATCAATCCCGACGACGAAGTCATCGAAGGCGACATCGTCACCAAAGTCATCGAGCGGACAGCCGACGGCTCAGAAGCGTACTATGCCGGTCCAAAGATCCGAGGGCTCCTCGAGGACACACGGGCGAAGGCACCGGTCGAGTTAGGATACGTCGTTACGCGCTCAGGACGCTTCCGCGACGTGACGCTCGACTTCGTCCGGATGTTTCAGCATCTGTTCGTGTCGGGGACGACCGGCGCGGGGAAGTCCGTCTTGATGCTCTCGATGATGCTCCAACTTGCCTGGCGTGGCTATGGCTTCGTCTTCTTCGACCCCAAGGGCGACGATTCGAAGGACCTGATTCGGCTCTTCCCAGAGCACCGGCTGGACGACGTCGTCTGGATCGAGCCCGGGAGCGACCGCTTCGACCACTCAATCGGGATCAACTATCTCGACGTCCCCGAATGCGACTCTGAAATGCAAGCAGAGCGCGCCATCGACGACCGCATTCAGACGCTACACGCCATTTTCGACAACGACGAGAAATACGGCTTCGGCCCGACGATGCGCGCGAATCTTGAGTCGTTAGGCCGGGCGATGCTCTGGCACAACTACGAGTGCGACGACCCCGCGGAGAAGTACACCATCATCGACATGTACTTCGTGCTCTTGAACCAGGAGCGCCGGGAAAACTTCGCCGAGCAGGTCGACGACCCGTTTTTGAAAGAGTGGCTTGAGGAACTCGCCCAGATGGAAGAAAAGGAGATCCGCCCACTCATCTCGCGGATGAAGTCGTGGGTCGAGAACGGCATCGTCCGGCAGATCATCACCGCTCGCGAGTCAACCGTCGACTTCGCCGAGCTGACCGCCCAGAATAAAATCATCATCGTCCGGACGCCAGTCGCCAACGACGACATCAAGAAGATGGTGACGCTCGGCACGATGAACCCACTCTGGACGGGCGTGCAGAACCGGTCGTTCGACGGCGAGGAGAAAGTCCCCTACTTCGCGTTCTTCGACGAGTCAGAGAAGGTGCTCTCGGAGAATTTGAACGTCGAGGACATGCTCCGGCGCGCCCGGTCGATGAATCTCTCCGTCACGCTCGGGTGCCAGTTCCCGGACCAACTCGACGAAGTAGGCGTTCTCGACGACATCAAAAACCTCTGTAACACAGCGCTGTTGCTCAAGTCGCTGAGTGCCGACCAGGTCCGTCCGTTCATGGATCGGTACCGGAACCTCGACGCGACCGACGTCACGGAGATGGGCTTCTATCGTGCGTGGGCAGCACTCCCGATCAACGGCGGCACAGAGTTCTCGGACCCGATGAAGCTGTTCACGTTCGCTCCCTACCCGCCCCTGCGCTCCGAGAACGAAGCGTTCGACCGCGTCGAGAAGAATCTCCGAGAGCGCTATGGTGCGGTTCCTCCGACGGCGGATGAGATCCTAAGCGGTATTAGATACGGCCACAGCGACCAGGGCGAGACGGTCGACTTCGACGATGACGTCGCTCCCGCTGTCGTGAAGGCTGTATACGACGCCAGTATCGACGATGGTGACCCCGGGGAGTTCGTCGCCCTTTCTGCGTGCGAGGATGAGATTCGCGCCGCAATCGCCGAGACTGGCCGCGAGACAGTCGACCTGGAGACGCCTGGCGAACTCTATCGGCAGATCATCCAGCGCCTTCCCGCTGACCAGATTGAACGACGCGAGCGACACGGTGAGTTTGAAGTGAGAGCGACATCCGACGCCCAGGTTGATATCTTCGACGTCGGGCGGGGACGTTCGTCTGGCGACGCACTGCACGCCCAACTGATGCGAGACGCCTACCCCGAACTCACGCGCAGAGGCCTCGACGTCCGAGTCGTCGCTCAGGACGACGATGCGGGAGCACAGCCCGACGGGATTGTCGACCCGACACCGCTCCTCGACATTTCCGAGGACGCAGATGCGGTCGACATTCGGACAGCGCTCGACGAGTTCAGCGAATCGCACCCAGTCGCCGCCCACCTAACAGGAGGTCGTGAGGCGTCCGTCGAGGCGGAGAAATCGACCGGGAGTACGAAGAAAGGCCAGACGATCCTGAACCTCGCGGACGCCTACCGCGCGGAAAAGAAATGCATCTTCCTCTGCCGGCGCGATCTCGCCGCCGATATCTGGGACGCACTTGCGGCCGACCCGCCTTTCGCGCGCGCTGATCATCCCGAGACGGGAGAGACGCGCTATTATCACTCTTCGCGCTACCTCTGCGTCGGTGGTGAGCGTGTACTCCGCCGAGGGAGCCGAGAGAGCGTGTGGGTGCGCGAGGACGACACGGGCGAGTACGTCCTCCGCGAAGGGAACGGCGACGAGCACGCACGCTTTGCGGACGCTGAGAGCATCTTCACTGACGCATCGGCGTATGCTTCTCACGGCGAGGATGGTGCTAACTTGCGAACGATCCGAAAACCGGTGATTCCAGAACACGAATTCGGCGACAGCATGCCGACGCCCGGGGACGACTGGAACATTGTCATCGTCCCCGAAGACGGTGGCCCACTCGAACTGTATCATGATCTGGGCGCGGCTGACGAGACATCCAGGCTGGGCGACCACGGCAGCGAGGTCGACATCACCGAGGCCGAACTGACGGACGACCTGGACCGTCTGATCAACTGATCAGTTGAAGCAGTGGTCTGTCTCGTCGGCATCAAGGAGGCCGACGTGGACCGCCAACTTCGCTAAGAACGATTTTAGTTCCTCGTTCTCAGCTTCGAGGTCCTCGACGCGAGCGCTCAACTCATCGAGTTCACCCGCGATACCAGGGCGACCGACATAGTCGAGACACTCGTCGACGAACGTCAACCCGCGATCAGTGAGTACCCAGACGCGGGCCTTCGACCCGCCGTGCGGAATGTGGACGCGCTCTCCTGTCTCGCGAATTAGCCCCCAGCGAGCGAGCGTCTCCAGGTGATGTTTGACGCTCCCCTTCGGGACGCCACTCTGCTTGCGTAGTTCCGATGAATCGATTGTCTCGTCAGTGTCGGCGCCGTCGAACACCTCGAGGAGCCGCTTGCGATGCGGGCCTAAGTTCTCCGCGATCTCGTCGAAACTCAGTTTCTCGTCCGTTGTATATGTCGTCATAAGTATTCTCCACCAGTCATAACGGGCAATGACAGCAAAAGTATTACTGCCCTATAGGACTGTAGAACATGCGCCCCGAATACTATACGTTCTAACCACCTTCTCACACCCCACCACACGCATCTGACTGTCCACCGGATACATCTCCATATACTGACATGCAAATTCAAGGAGAGACAGCGGACACGATGGTGTACAGGCGGAGTAGCCAATACCCGCCGACGGACTCACGACGACAGCGGCGAATAGGGTACTATGGACAGTGGAATACTTGAGACGAGCCGCGACGTCATCGCAAAGGACGCGTGTGCCGAGGGCGAGCACGAACTCAGCTGGAAACCAGGGGCCATTCTCACATGTGACCGCTGTGGCCTCGACTCAGCTACGATCACCGACACGCTGGGGCATTCACTGGCATAACCTGAGAGACGTACATCTGGTAGTTATACAACACAGTATGAGACCGGTGAGTTGACCCTTCATTACACATCAGGTGCTCTCCACGCCATGGGAGAGTGGCGAAGTCATACTGTCACCGTGGCTGGAAAACACGTGGGCGTCGTGCTGACGAGTACAAGCGGTGACAAAGAATTCATCGTGAATGTTCCACCAGAGCGCGCGCGGACTCTCGGCCGGTCACTTCTCACAGCCGCAGATCACGCCGACGAAAACCGCACACACCGCTTCTGAGTTACGTATATTGCGTACAAGGTTGGAAAGTCAGCGTTACAAAATTACCATATAATAGTCATTTATAAAAATATAGAAATCGCACGACGGCTCGCTGTTTCACGAGGGTACACAGGTGTGTACCCCGGTGAATTATTGACCCTTCCGCTCATCAGTGGCTTTCATGAAGACAGGTCCACTGACGACCCTTACACTCGATATGCCACTCCCGCTGAACCGGCGAGTGTGCGCCGAGATCTACATCGAGACGGTTGAAACAGCAGACGGAACGCGCCGACTATACACCGAGTCAATGCTTGAACTCGCCTAGAAAGTCTACTCTGGAGTAGTCTATGCGCTATCCACCTCTCTCCGGGCCGGTATCATCCGCGAACCGTGTAGCCTGTGGCAGCGTCGAGAGACTGCGGACAGGTAACAGGAGTATGTACGAATGTCACTAAGTGAGCCTGCGCTGGCCACGGAGCAAGCCGAGCAGTCGCTCGAGAGCCGTCTTACTGACATCGAAGCCCAACTCGCACAGAAAGACGAGCGCATTACCCAACTCGAAGATCGCGTTACCGTTCTTGAAGTTAAGACCCAAGAGAAAGCCGAGCGTATCGAAGAACTCGAAGGTGAAGTGGAATGGCTCTCTGATTTCGTCTTTGGTCTTGAAGAAAACGTGTTCGGCGAGTACCAACCGGATCTCGCACTTACTGAACTTGAGGCAGAGTCTCTCGTCAACTCACTACTCAACGCTGAGCTTGGTGCAGTCCCAGACCTGAAACAGCGGCTCATCGATGAGTCGAACACTCGCGGGAAGGAAGATGCACTGCTCACACGGAAGCTGAATACGCTCGCTGATGAAGTCAACGTCGAGCTTACTGATGGAGCGGTCGCTGGACAAGATAAGATCACACGGCTACTTCGGAATGGACCAGAGGACGTAGCCGATCGGGTCTACCAGGTGCACTACCGGGCGCGTGATCTGCTCGCGCATGCTCGTGAGATTGGGACACCAACGGTGGATACGTTCGGACGGCGGATTACATTCGATTCCCCGACGGTTGCTCGCGAACTCGGGTTGTTGCGCAATGAGAGTTTGACGACCTCGCAGGTCAAGCGTGTCTTCGAGAAGATTCACGACCTCGCTCAGGACTCGCATCGCCGCTGCGACCTCGATTGTTCTGGGGAAACGAACAAGCTCGTGATCTACCTTGATCAGGAGGATTTGTAGATGTGGACGTGTCAAAGTCGAGAGCTAACAGGTGGTGTGAGCTCGGTCGACAGTAATGGGTGTCAGCGATGGCCCGTAGTGACCTTCCGGACGGTTCTATTCACGGGTATTCCGCCCCCGATAGAATAACCATGGTTGCGGTCCAGTGCAAGCGGTCTTGTTCTTGGGTGTGAGCTAGTGTGTGGTGGATTTTCGAGAGCGGCAGCGAGCGGCAGCATAGCTGTCGGTGAGGGTCGTGATCCAGCTCACACCAGCTGTTAGCTCGGGGTTCTGATGTTTTCGGAAGAGGGAGTGACAGGATTCCCGGATCTGAGGACGTCTCGTGTGTGGAATTGGCGGAGGCAGGGAAACGTAGTTCGGGGGGTTGGTGTGGATATCGAAGATGAGAACCGGACCCAGAAGGTGGCAGCTAACACCGGGTGTTAGCTGGGTATTAGTCGGGGCTAGGTGCCGTTTAGTGGCATTAGAAAAAAATTGAGCTGTGGTCAGCGGTGATAAGATATGTTGCCTGTGTGCTTGGCAAACTGAGAAAGGGGAAGTCGGAGCCACCTCACACGCGCACCGCGTGAGTAGGTTCCGACACGTTCATCGTTTCGGTTCTATCTGTCCTTCGTTAGGCTTTCTTTCTTCTTAGTTACCAGCCTCTTCGACCTCGACGAGGTCGTCGTTACCCTCCACTTCGAAGCCGTCGCGGCCTTCGAATTCGAGGCGACCATCAGTATCCTGCTCGATGTCGTGGTCGGCGTCTTCGAACTCGACGTCACCATCGGAGTTCTCGAAGTCGAGATCGTTGTCCGTATTCTCGACCTCCAGATCATCTTCGTCATCCTCGATGTCGTTCACGCCATCTTCGAAGTCGATGTCGCCGCCGTCGTTCTCGTACTCGAGGTCGTCGTCCGCGTTCTCGTACTCGAGACCGTCGTCGTCTTCTTTGATCTCCTCACCGTCGACCGTGATGTCGACCGTGCCGTCCGGGTCGACCTCAACCTCGACGGGACCGCTCGTGCTCTCGAAGTCGAGGCTGCCGTCGTCGGCGGTTTCGTAGTCGAGGTTGTCGCTTTCGACCTCGGACCCGTCGTCGCTCTCTTCGATCTCGTGGTCGCCGCTCTCGACGTCAACGTCGCTGCGGTCGTCGGAGGTCTCGTAGTCGAGGTCGTTGGCCTTGTCTTCGACCTCGGTGTCACCGTCGGCCTGCTCGATCTCGTGATCGCCGTCGGCGCTCTCGATGTCGACGCCGTCGCCGTCGTCGAAGGTCTCATAGTCCAGGCCGGTGTCGGCATCCTCAATCTCGAGGTCACCGCCGACGCGTTCGACCTCCTGGCCGTCGGAGCTTTCGATGTCTAGATCGTCGCCGTCGGTGTCGACATCCGTGGTGCCATCGCCGTTGCCGTCACCGTCACCGCTATCGCCATTACTGTCACCGTTACTATTACTGGCATTGCCGCCGTCGTCGTTAGAGACATGCGCAGGGCCAGCCACCTGCGCGGGGCCGGCTACTTGCGCGGCGCCTGCTGCCGCAAACCCGACAATGAGGGCTACCACAAGAAAGCCCACGAATATGGGTTTGAGTGTTCCACGTATACTATTTTTTCCGGTCATTTCAATTTTCCTGTTCCGCTCAGTTCCACACTCGGTTCGAGCGGAGGCAGTTTAACCTAGGGCCGCTGTACGTGAGTAGAGGCTACCTACCACGCTAGGACAGTGTAACCCTATACGGTTAGGACGTACAAATGAGACATTCATTGTCAAACGACGTTTGCCTATTCCTACGTGGTCAACGACCTAAGAAGTCGTCAAAAAGGGGACTGATTCCGCTTCGTTAAATTGAGCCGGTGGCATTCACCATGAGCTGAAGAACGCCTCGTTCTCGTTCTACAGATTTCAAGGCAGAGTGCCTCGGGGCTTGATCTCGAGGCAATTCACGAGAGTTGAGTACAGAACGGGGAAGGGTTCTCGATTTGCACTCATGTATTGGGAGCACCTATCTCAACTATTATAAACCGCCCTACTTGCAGATTCGTCACTCGGTGCAGACGAGACCGCCGCCTGGTACATGGTGAACGAACCGTACGGAGGACACATTCCCGTAAGAACCAGAAAACATGAGCTATTTTGATAGCTCATCGCTAGTCAGAGCCAACATTTTTAGCCACTACCTCTGTGTTAATGGCTATGACCGCTCATACAGGTGAACCACATATCGTAAACATTGATGGTTCTGATTGGACAGGAACTGATAAGAATACTGGCCGATGGCGACGGCTCGGACAGGAGACTGGAGGGAATCGTCTTGGTTGTACGCTCGAAGAGATTCGGCCCGGTGGTCGCCCAACCAGTTACCACTATCACACTGCTAACGAAGAGGCGATGTACGTAATAAATGGGAAAGGAATAGTACGGACGCCTACGGGAACGCACGCGATCGAAACTGGTGACTACATTTCGTTTCCAATTGGTGAACAGGGAGCACATTCTGTCAAAAACACGTCGGATAAACAACTTCGGTGTCTCTTCTTTTCAACGATGCACGAACCGGACGTTATCGTGTATCCAGATGATGGTGAGCTACAAGTGCTCACAGGCGCCGCAAGCGGTCAATCCCAGGATGAGCGAACGATTGATGCAGTCTTCCCGTACGATCCCGCAGTACCAGACGATGAGCACTAGCGTTGTATTCCCAAGACTAACGAATTGTTTTACACCGGCCACGTAGGGAGAGAGGGAGTTCCATCCTCCCAGCGAATCGATCCCAGCGCTGTAGGCAGCTGCTGGAGTCGGTCATCAAACACGGAGAGAGGATGCACATCAAGAAACGTCGCTGCATACCGATCAACAGGCGTGTCTTCGTAATTGAGCTGAATATGGCAGGGGCCAAGGTCTTGGTGATCGGCATCCTGATGGAGGCCGAGCATCAGATTCCGCTCCGGTTCGATCCAGTTGATGCGATAGTATTCGTACCCCACGCCGGCCGGATACCAGAAGCGAACCTCCAGCCGGGCGTTCTTGGCCTCGTACGAATTACCCACGAATACTGTTGTGTCGATATCTGCAATCACGTAGCGAGGACGACGACGAGACGGATGATAACGGACGTTCTCACAGCCAGCTTGGTTCATCAACCGATCGTGGATATCTCGGAGGAGGGTGCGTTGCATAAGGCGGTCGCGACCAGCAAGAAAGATCATAGAATGTGTGAAAACCGATTAGCTCGTGGCACGGTCGGCCACATTCGTCATGTGCTCACGTGCGGATTCGACATCCGAGTACAGTTCCAACGCGTGCTTTATAAGTTGGCGGTCCTCTTCATTCTCGTTCCAGAACGCGATCACATTGCGGCGTTCGCGAAGATCAGCACTCGAGAGGTCACCGTCGGCAAGCGACTGTTCGAGGTCCTCCCACGTCTCGACAGCGTACGTCTCCTGCCACTCCTCGATCTCCTCGGTAATCGCCGCCAACTCACTTCGGAGTTCCTCGCGAGAGTTCTCCTCGATGAGCGTGCGGATTTCGTCGAAGAGCAACCGCGTATAATCCGGCTGATAGAGTGTTGTATCGCCGGCTTCAACGTGTCGCAGCTGTCCCTGATCGACGAGATCTTGTAGTTCCTCGTTGGTCGTACTCCAGGCGGCGTCCGCCTGGTCGCTGATCCAGTTGACCGACCGGGGTTCACGAAGCGTTTCAGCGACCGATCGAATGCGCTCGCGTGCGCTCATCGACTCGGTCCACGACCGGACACCATTTCGCGAGGACTCGGCCATACTGGTCACCTGTATCGAGAGTATCCGTACCCGGCTCTCATATATGTTTGTGTCCTCCCGTATAGTCAAGAGTCAATTGCGAGCACGGTCACCCTGACGCTGAAATATCACTCCGACAGAACCTGTGAGCTAACTGATGCACAACCGATATTCTGACTTCGAGGAACTCCGACCGACCAGCGAGGCGTCCCCCATTCTGGACGTAATGTTCAGCGAGGGGTAACATAGAACGTCGCTTAGGCTCGGAGTTCGTTGGGGTCCGGTTGCTGCCGTTTGAGGCGGCTCAGATGTTTCTGACGTTCGCGCTCAATTTCAGTCATTTGATCTACGTGCTCATAGTAGTAGGTGAGCGCCGCATACACCTCTGCCACGGTTAAATCAACGTCCGCAGCAACTTATGCTGGGTCGGTATCGGCGTCGACCATCCGTTCTTTAATATGGATCACACCAATACGAGTCCCTTCGATCCGAGGAGTGCCACCAAGGACATCCTCCGTTCGGACGATGCGTCGCATATACTCCCGTTACGCGCTTGTACGTATTACGCTATGGAGTAAACTATGCTGAGAGGTCACAGCAGACGGGTCTGTCGGTCAGACAGACGTCGCATGCTGTGCGTCATGGGCTCCCCGTACCGTCTCTTCGAGGCTACAATTCCGCGCTCGTGTACAAGGTCGCCGACAACGACCGTGTCAGCGACGGTTGCCATCTCGGACGCCGAGTCGTACTCGTGGATTCCACCGCCATTGAAGAGCGTCGCTGAAGAGAGCGCTTCTCGTACCGCAGCGACGAGGTTCGGATCGCCGAGGGTTCCAGAGTACTCGAGATAGACGATTTCCTGGCCGAGGAGTTGCTTGGTGGCCTGTGCGTAGGCGGTGGCCTCTGCGGTGGTGAGGTCGAACGTTGCGTGCGTCACGGTGGCGACGGCAGATGCTGGGTTGAGCACGATGTAGGCTTCGGAGACGTGCGTTCCCAGTCGATAGAGTCTGTCGTTCGAACCCAGGTTGTGTGCGCGCCCGTGAGCCACGCCACATCGCCTGCGTTCAGCACGAGTGGGAGTAGATAGCCCGTGAAGCGGTCGCCCGGAAGCTCAGTAGGAAGGTATGTTGGTTCGAGATAGACGGGGAGCTCCACGTCAGAGGGAGAGAGGGATTCGCACAAGGATTCAGAGAATCATTCTCTCTACTCGTTGGGCGTCGTCAGAATCGGCGTGCTGAATGTAGAGGATGCATGCAGTTGAGCGCTAAATAGAGGTGATGAGGTTATCGCGATGTTGAATCCTCCTCCATCGAAGCCTCCTCCATGAACTCCTTTATTATTGCACCTTCGGCCCGGTGGAGAATGCCGCTCGCCGTCGCCTTATTGACATTGAGCGCATCTGCGAGGTCGGTGAGCGAACTGCCGCGTGGTGAGTCGTAGTACCCATGTTCGAGTGCTTTAGATACGAATTCTCGCTGGCGTTCGGTGAGCAGCTCGGTTGGGTCGTGCGACTGAGTTATGGATAGAAGTTCATACTTCACGCCCACCGCATCGAGTTGATCTTTGAACGCCGAGAGCCGATCATGGGTAGTGGTAGACTCGGCGTGGATCCAACCATCACGAAGCACCAACGGAAATGGAGGTGGGTTTCCAGATTCCCTTGCAGCTATTCCTGCGCCTGGCTCGGAGTCTTGGAGAAACTGGATAACTGCTTTGTGGTCGTCAGTGTGAAGTACCTCGTATGTGAGTACGTCCGAATCATCCTCGAGAATGTCGGTCACTGTCCCCGGTTCAAGCGATTCGATTTCAACAAGGGTCATGTGCCCTGCATCTGTCGAGATAGACGTCAGGATACGGAACGTGGCATCCGGGTATGCTTTCGACAGCTCGGCGAGACTCCCAGATGCTTCAACCTTCATTCGGACTTTCGGCATACTGTATCAGAGGTCAGCCACCTATTCAGCGATAACGCAAACATGTTCGCGTTCGTCGAGTGCTTGAAGTTCAACTCAATTAGGTCGGGTTGTCCCCACTCCTCCGGTGGCTCACCTCTCCAACTACGATGAGCCCCGCAGCCCAGAGGATGGCGAGTCCACCCCATATTGGCCCGGCACTTGACGCGAGCGCAGGATGTAGGATGGAGGTGGCCCCAAGTACACCTACGAGTCCTGCGGCACTCCAGAGCGGGATCCGCCAGCCGACGGGTTTCGCACTGGCCAGCAGCCCCAACAGCAGGACGAGCAGGGCATACGTGACCATGTCCGCGTAGTGGTCAAGCTGAGCGTGGACGTCCCCTGACGCCTGGAGAGCATACTGATCTGCTGCGTAGATGGTGAATGGAATCCCCGCGAGGACGACCAACCCGACCAGAACGGGACTGACCGAGCCCGCTGTCCGAACCTGGAGGACATCCCAGCCAGCGGGGTGCAGTGCAAAGGCTACCAACAACAAGCCGCCTAGGATCAACGCGGGCGGGAAGATGAACCCCGTTAGGAAGTTCGATCCGGTGATGACAATGTTGACGAGCACGGCTTGCTGGATCCCCGCGACCCGTCTCTCGGGTTCATAGAGTTGGACGAGGAGTCCGAGGACGACCGTCCAGAGTATCGTGACGAGCGTGAGGTCGTGGAGGTGGTGAACCCCTGGCTCACTAACAGTCCAGGCTGTGAAGATGAACGCGAGCGTGTCACCAAGGAAGGCCGTCATGAGTGCGAGGATTGTCACAATCGTCACGTAGAACGCGACGCGACGGAGGCCCCCAGCTTCTCGAAGTAGCTCCATTGATCGCTTCTGGGTTGTGTCAGCGGTCATTGGCCCTATGCGCCCCTTGCCCAGATTCTGCTGATGGTTCGATGATGATGGCGCCGGTCATCTCGGCCTGCTCGTGGGGGATGCAGAAGTAGTCGTACTCGCCAGGCACTTCGAACGTGTGGCTGTATTCCTCGCCCTGGTAGAGGACACCAGCACCCTCGGATGCTCCCCTTCGGGCGGCCGCCTCGGTCATGAAGTTACCACTGGCGAAGTACTCCGCTTCTCGTGGGAGCTCCTCCCCATAGGCGGTTACCGTGTGCGGAGCGTACCCCACGGTCCGCCAGACGACCGTCTCTCCAGCAGGAATCGTGGCCCTATCAGGTTCGAATCGGTTGTCGTCAGTCATCTCGATGAGTGTTCCGTCCACGTCCGGGAACGCAGCACCAGAGGACCCTATGCCGAGACATCCTGCGCTTGAAAGGCCGATGGCAACCCCACCACCGACACAAATGTCCTGGAGGATTTCACGCCGATACATTAGCTACTCCTCAGGTCTGTTGAGCGAAGGTGTCCCTCGACAAGGGCCTGGGCAGGCTGGTTTTCTTCACATTCGGTTGGTCGCGTGATTCGAGCCATGGCAGAGGGAAGGGACCGAATCTTCGTGGATATTGGCGCAAACATGTTTCCCTCCTCGTGACGGCGCTACTCTGTCGGCTGCAGATGGATTTTCGACGGCAAGGAGACAATGCAGCAGAGGGCTACATGTTTCCGAGAATTGTTATTGGAATTGGCGACGACGTCCAATCTGCAACCCATGACCGATGAATCCATGACTGAGACGACCAGGAAGAATGTTCCCGGACAGGTACTATTCGACGCTCCATGGACCCGAGTTGAAGGGGTGCTGGCCGTTGGAGCCCTCCTTACCTCGTTCATATGGTTCCTCGGGATGCCTACGGGAATGGCGATCGGAGTCGGCTTCGGACTCGTCCTCCTCCTCGACTTCTTTCGTGCATTGATCTTTGACTCTGCACGGTCCAGTGGATCACGATTCACCCCACTTGAATTCTCCAATCAGTAGCTCTTCATCTCCCAGTTCACTAACATCAGCCGTGCAAGATACGCGCTCTGCATTCAGCATGGCTTCGCCAAACTCTCACTGCCCAAGGGTTTCAACAGAGCCAAGACTTCTGCTAATCACTGAGAGAGGTCGCCGAGAAGCGAGTGGACGCGATGTTCAGTGATATTTGTTGTGCCGCCGATGATGAGTGCGTCTGTGCCCGTGTCGGCGAGCGCTGCGTAGGTGGTGCCGTCGGGAAGTGATTTGTCGGGGTCAATCTTCGTCACGTGCGTCCATCACGTGTGTCCAGTTCGTCCACGGGGCCGGCATACGCCCAGTAGTCGTAACGTAGGCAAACCGCTTTCTCTCGATGAAACTGGCACGGTCTGCATTCAGTGCTTCTGGACGCCTCGGAAACACGGTCTGAGAGCCACGTCTGACTGAGACTTATTACCGCTCGGCCTGCAACTTCCGGTAGATGAATTCTCCCACACCACTGCCACCGCGGGCCAAAGAGGCGCTTGAAGTGCTTCGCTCCCCGGTCGAAAATGCGGGTGGTGAACTTCCTCGTAAGCAAGCTCTCTCAGTGGTGGCTTCGGAGTGTGGTGAGGAGTCTGCGGAGGCACTGCTGAATATTTTGTACAGCCGCGGGTATATCTATTATGTTGGCGACCAGGTCCGGATTACGTAGGCTCGATGCCTCGTGAGGTCTCACTCTTCACTCTGACAGGGGGTTCTCTGGTGTGACGCTCGGGGTTAGGCGAGTGCGGTCTCTCGGAGGTACTGTGCTTCCCACTCGCGGCGCTCTCTCAAGGCAGTACGGCCCTCGTCGGTGAGTTCGTAGTAATTGGTGCGCCTGTCGATCTCACCTTTCTCGACGTAGTCGGTGTTGACGAGGGTGTCGAGGTTGGGGTACAACCGCCCGTGGTTGATCTCTTCGTTGCGCGCGTCTTCGGGCTCGGTTTTGATCTGTTGGCCTGAGGGCTGGTCGTGGCCGGTGTCAGCGACGGGCGCCAAGTCGTACTCGTGGATTCCACCGCCATAGAAGAGCGTCACCGAAGAGAGTGCTTCTCGTACTGCAGCGATGAGGTCCGGATCACCGAGGGTTCCGGAATATTCGAGATAGACGATCTCCTGGCCGAGGAACTGCTCGGCGACCTGTGCATAGGCGGTGACCTCTGCGGTGGTAAGGTCGCACGTTACTTGCGTCACGGTGGCGACGGCAGAGGCTGGATTGAGCACGAGGTACGCTTCGGTCTGCGTGTGTTCCCAGTCGATGGTGTCTGTGGGGTGAACCTAGGATTGTGTGCGCGCCCGTGAGCCACGCCACAGCGTCTCGTTCAACACAATCGGAATCAAATAGCTCGTGAAACGGTCACCCGGGAACTCGGTTGGGTGGTACGTGGGTTCAATGGAGACGGGGAGCTCCACGTCAGAGGGAGAGAGGGATTAACACAAGGATTCAGAGAATCATTCTATCTACTCTTTAGGAATTGTCAGAATCGGCGTGTTGAATTTAGAGGATGGATTCAGCACAGTGGTCGTATGTACTTGACGCGTTGATTACCGCTGTCTGATGTGATATTTTTCTTGGACCGTCACGGTATGGATGCAAAATGGTCGTTACTCGCTGACCTGGGCAAATCCGTCTTCCTATGGTCCCGGAATATGAGTCGTTACGCGTCTCCCTCAGATTGATATGGTTCCCCGACCGCCTCCCGTGGGAGTACGTTGTGGAGCTCGGACTCAATATCGGCAGCCGATTCGAACGACTCACGGGAGGTCTTGAAAACCAATTTGCCTAGATTTGTCTCACCGTCGGCCAGTATCAACCTAACATCGGAGAGTTCTTCCGATGCTGTAGTTCGTCTGATAGGATACTCAATTTCATCAAGCAAGGTCGAAATGTCACTGAACTTGATTTTGCGGGCCATGTTCCCAACTACGTCCGGGAAGGCAATAAGTGACGTAACCGGTGTGACGAACATTCTCCGATGATTGGGATTCGCGGCAGTGCTTTTTGTCAGCGAAATTTGCGTTATCGACCGATTCGATTGAGCTCCCGAGGATGCCCTAGACGCAATGGGTCCCGGCGAACCCTACATGACCAGTGAGGTTGCGGAGGAGCTTGGGTGGCCGCGTCGGTCTACCTACACGGTTCTCAACGGTCTTGCTGAAGACGGCAAAATCCGGAAGAAGAAGCCCGAGGCTCGTCGCGTGATCTGGATTCGACCGGACTGAGATCGCCGGGGCGTATATGGCGCGCCCATGGGGTTCAACAGATCATCCCTGTCTACATGAGGCGCAACATGTATCCCGTAAGCACCTGTACTGCCAAGTATGGCAACCGAAGAACCTCCGGAAGAAACCAAGGTCAGCGACCGGGGAATGGTTACAATTCCGGCGTCGCTTCGCCGACG
>NZ_SDIC01000008.1 GCF_004116405.1 Halegenticoccus tardaugens
ACGGACTGTGGGTTCACGCACGAAGCGAACCGTGACGGCGAACAGTTCCACTGCCAGAAGTGCGGCTACGAGGTCAACGCGGACTACAACGCAGCGAAGAATATCGGGCTACGCTACGCCCGAAAGCGGACACACAGACTCCGTTCCTCGCCCACGTCGGGGAGCGGAGACGCACCAGTAGACGTGCGTATACATGGTGGGGCGTTGAACGGCAAGAGTCACCGGCAATTGGCCGGTGACTGATTGCCGGGAGTCCACATCAAAGCCCTCCCCTCAACGAGCGAACCCCGTATGGGGTGAGCGAAGTAGGGTAGGGTAGTTTACTCGACTGCTGTGGCGCGTCCGAACTCATGCTTAGAAGCTGAACACTTGATCGGCGCCGTCTACTTCTTCGAGGAACGTCGCCGCGCCTGCGAACTTGGTCGTGACTGACTCGTCCACCGCATCCCGATCCCACTCAAGCATGTCGAGCGTGGTGGTGCAGGCGACCGTCGAAACGCGGTTGCCACCGTCGGCTACGAACGCTTTGAGTAGGTCGTATGGGTTCGGCATCCCCGCATCGAGAAGGGGCTCAATCTCTGAGAGGTCCTTCTCATCCCCCATCAGGTGGGTCAATCCGTCGAAGGTGAAGTAGGTAATGACCTCGATGTCGGACGCGAGCGCGGTGTGGCCCAGGTTCATGGCCATCGCCAGGTTTTTCGGGTTCTCGTCAGAAACGATGATTCCGATCTTCTCCATCGGTGTTACTCCGTCTTGCGGACGTAGTGCTTGTACACGTCGTCGTCTTCCACTTGGTTGACGAGTTCAACGCCGTCTGTGGTCTTTGCCCAGCCTGCGATGTCGCTCATACTTCCAGGATCCGTCGCGAAGACTTCGAGAACGTCTCCTTCGGCAAGTCGGTCGATATTCTGTTTGGTCTTGACGACCGGCATCGGACAATTCTGTCCCTTTACGTCGAGCGTTTCGGTTACTTCGTACTGTGTCATGGTATTGACTTCATCACCCAATATTAGATCTGGGTGTAAAAGCGTGTCGGTAGAAGTTCGATATTCGAACACAGCTGTTCACCCAATTCTATTCACTATGGCTATAATCAGCTTGAGACGGAGGAATTCGTGATTCAATCTTGCGTAATCATAGAATTACTATGCAAAGCCTTATTTGGAACGCATGGTTAGCCAAGAGTGACGATGACCAAGGATACCCTCTCAGACATGGAAGGAGAGGTCGAATCGATCACCCCGGAGAACCTCAAAGAGCAGATTGATAGCGGTTCGAAGGTATTCCTCCTCGATACTCGGTCAGAAGAGAACTTCGACGAGTGGCACATCGACGGTGACAACGTTGAGATTGTGAACTACCCTTACTTCCAGCTGCTGGAGGGAGTTCCACTGGATCTGCTCGCCGAGCTTCCTCACGAACAGAAAATCACAGTGCTTTGTGCAAAGGGAGGCTCAAGCGAAATGGTCGCCGAACTCCTCGGGGAAGAAGGCTACGACGTCAATCACCTCGAACGCGGAATGAACGGTTGGGCGCGCATTTACGAGTACACGGAACTTGACGTCAACGTCGACGCTACGATCGCTCAGTATCAGCGGCCATCCAGCGGCTGTCTGGCGTATCTTATCGCCTCCGGTGACGAAGCTACCGTTATTGACCCACTCCGTGCGTTCACAGACGAATACGAACAGGACGTGCGCGCACTGGGGGTTGAACTTAGGTATGCACTCGATACGCATATCCACGCTGATCATATTTCCGGTGTCCATAATCTCTCGGAGCAAACTGACGCAACGATAGTTCTACCTGAGCCTGCCGCCAATCGTGGTGTGATATACGATCAGCCCTACGAGATTGTCTCAGACGGCGATACCATCTCCGTCGGCGATGTCAAGTTAGAGGTCATACACACACCTGGGCATACGACAGGGATGACTGCGTACAAAGTCGGGAACGTCCTGTTCACGGGCGATGGACTCTTCACCGAGAGTGTCGCCCGGCCGGACCTCGAAGATCCAGAAGCGGCGAAGAACGCGGCGGGGACGCTCTATGAGAGTCTCACCGAGAAGATCCTGACGCAGCCCGACGATGTGATCGTCGCACCGGCGCACTTCAGCGACTCTGCGACGCCCAACGACGATGGAACGTACACAGCCGAGCTTGGCGAGCTAAAGGAAACGATGAACGCACTATCGATGGACAAAGACGAGTTCGTTGAATTTATCGTCTCAGACTTGCCTCCGCGGCCGGCCAACCACGAAGAGATCATTGCGACGAACCTAGGACAGCAATCGCCCGACGATGAGGAAGCGTTCGAACTCGAACTCGGGCCGAACAACTGCGCAGCGAGCGAAGGAGCGCTGACGAATTAAAATGGCATCATTCGTGCAACTGGTCGCGCTCAGTGAGCTCTTCCCGCGAGGAATTCTGCCGTATCTTCTTGGCGGATTGCTCGTCGGCAGTGGAGTCGCGGTTATCTACCTTGCAACGGGAATCATCGCCGGCGCGAGCACGTTTCTCGAGTCGACGCTGTCGTACGTCTCGGACGTCCCACGGTTCAACCAATTCAAATACATCCAGTCACGCGGCTGGCGACTCGTATTCACCGCAGGCATCATCAGCGGCGCAGCCCTGTACGGACTCGTCTTAGATTCGGGCATCTGGACAACTGAGGTCCAGTGGTGGCGGCTGCTCGGGGGCGGATTTCTCGTCGGAGTTGGCACCCGCCTCGGCAAGGGATGTACCTCAGGCCACGGTGTCTGTGGGACTGGTTCACTCTCGCAGACGTCACTCGTGAACGTCGTGACATTCCTTATTGTGGCTATCGGAACTGCTCAGTTCGTGCAGGCACTTGGGGTGACACCATGACTGGCGAGAAACGTAGCCCCTTGTTCCTCCCCGTCATCTATATTGGGGGGTTGATCTTCGGATTCGGCCTTGCTATCAGCGGGATGGCTCGCCCCGAAGTTGTACTGGATTTCCTCCAATTCGAAGACTTTGGTCTCCTGTTTGTCATGGGTGGTGCGGCCCTCGTCACCGGAATCACGTTCGCTGTCGCAACGCGATCACTTGAGCAGGCACCATTGACTGGTGACGTCTACCTCCGGCGGCTGAAGGAGTTTGACCGCAACGTCGTCATTGGCGGGACGATCTTCGGCGTTGGTTGGGGTTTATCCGGTATCTGTCCCGGGGCTGCGTATGCGAGCGTCGGAATCGGCAATTATCCAATTCTGTGGGCCATCGGGGGAATGTTCCTCGGGGCGTACGCCCAGGGATACTGGCGGACCGCGCGGACATCGACCACCGCTGACGCGGCAGCAACGGACGACTGATCGGTAACTGACCTGTTTTGAACACGTACTCCGCGGTTTCGTTCGTAACTTATCCATCGCATACACATGGATACCAGTTCGTTACTCGGATATAGTATTGTGCAATATTCCCAAAATTGTTTTTACCCCGCGGGCCTAACCCAGTATTGTGCAGAATGGTATGTACTATACGAAAAAAATCCGAACGCTAACGGTGAGCTAAGATGTTCGAAATTGGACTACTAGGTGGGTCGGTACAGGCTGTAATAACAGTTGGCCTCGTCCTCAGCGAGGCCATTATTCTATACATTGGATATGGTGCTCTCTCACAAGTTGCCAGCTCAACTGTGCTCGAAGCACTTGAAGGAGAGTGAGTATGGATTTGCTTGGAATGAGCATTACGATGGCCGGGGTCTTCGTCGGATTCGGTCTCCTAATTGGGACCCTCTTTGGGTTCTTTGGTATGGGTGGGTCGTTCCTAATCACACCGGCGCTGTTGGTCATGGGGTATCCGGCGAAAGTGGCTGTGGGAAGTGGTCTCGCGTTTGTGTTCGGGACGAGCATCATCGGAGCGCTCAGACACCGTAATCACGGCCAAATTGACTACAAGTTAGCAGCCATCATGACAGTGTCCATGACTATTGGAATTGAAGGAGGCAAACACGCCGTCCTCTTCCTGGAAGCGACTGGAATGGCAGACCAGATCGTTAGCATCGCGTACGTCGGTCTATTGGCTACCGTCGGTCTTCTCACTCTGCGTGATGCCCGCTCTGCAAACGACGAATCCGCAAGTTTCGATCTTTCCGAGAGAGTGCAGTCGATCGAACTCCCGCCAATGGTCACATTGAAGGGAGATATCCGTGTCTCTGGTGTGATCGTCTTCACGATTGGACTAGTAGTTGGTGTACTATCTGGTTTTCTCGGCGTCGGTGGTGGATTCTTGCTGATGCCCGCGATGATGTATGGACTCGGCGTCCCTGCCACAGTTGCTGTGGGAACCGATATCCTCCAGATCACTATCTCTGGCGCGTACGGCACATTCGCCTACGCGCAGGCTGACGCGGTCGCCCTCCCTGTCGTCGCCGCACTACTCATTGGAAGTGCATTCGGGGCACGGATCGGAGCAGGAGCGACGAAACTTGTCGACGATGATGAGATCAAGGGCTATTTCGCGGCGATGCTGCTCGCGGGAAGTCTGGCAGTCGCCACAAAGAACTTCGGGACTGCGTACGGAATCGACGCGCTCAACACGGTGAGTATCATGCTTATCTTCGGCGCAGCAATTCTCGTCAGCGGTGCGGTCGTCCTCGCGGCCGTCTGTCGCCTTCGGGGAGATCATACGGGGACGTTGTGTCGGTTCACTACATCATGAATTGTCTCACCAATCCAGAGAATCCGTACGTGAACTACCCTACCCGACTCGCTCATAGCTGACGCCGTTCGCTCCATCAGGGTAGGGGTTCCTACTTCCACGACGCGCGTTTCAGCTTTAGCAGATAGCGCGGAGCCCCCTTCCTCACCGAGCGCCGATGGCGCGGGGAGGGAGGGGTGGAGCGCGTTTCGCAAAGGGGTAAGCCGGTGTACTGCCGATCCTGAGTTACTGCTCTCCCGGCACACGTCCAGGTGGGTAGGCGTCGCCAGTAGACCGACGCCTGTGGCACGAGAGTATCGCGTCCTAAACTCGGGAACGACGACCGTGAACGGGTTCGACTCCCGTTCCCCGATTGGGGATAGAGCGCGAGAACACCGGAAATTAAATCGGCGGGACAATCCTCGCCGCGGTCGGAGTAGGAGGCATCAACAGTGCGCCTACGCCGTCGGCAGGACGGTAATAGGAAGCCGGGCCGCGTCCATGCATGGGGTCGCGGGGTACAATGTCGGTGCGGTAAAGCCCCGTCCTCAAGGAGCGACCGACCGCCGCACGGCGGGAGCGAGCGAGTAGGGCGGGGTAGTTTACACACCGAGGTGGACACAGAGAGCGCAGTCTCCACAGGCGTTCAAAAATCGCTGTGCGATTTTCGCCGGTCATCAGAATCGCGGTGCGATTCTGAGGACGTTGATTCGGAGATCCCCGCATCTACGTCTTCGAGGCCGCGAGAAAGAATGTTCCACGCTCGTTCGCGTGGAGAACGCCGCACCGAGGCAGGCGTCCTCGAGGAGGAAGTCAGCAACGCCAGCCGTGACGAGGTCGGCGACCGTCTTGCCACCGTCGAGCGCGAGCGTCCATAGAGTTCCTCCCGGGAGAGGCATCGATACCGCTCGGACGCGTTCTCGAGTTTATCCGCCTCCGCAGCATCGAACGTGTGATGGCCTATATGTTCTCAGTTGTGGAACTATCACGAAGTAGTTGGCGGTCGTCGAAACATGCCGTCAGGTTAGAATTCTATGCCAGATTTTATGAAGCCGATGTTTCAAGCCGAACCACCGGTTTGGCAGGCATATAGAAACCATGTGCTGGGACGTCCCCCACTGGAGTCAACGGATTTAAGACAGTGGAGTTGCATAGTTGTGTACGTAATGAGCAATACCAAGCTCGCACCGTCGCAAGTCGCACAGCGAGTTCAAGACGACGACGCCGAGAACGTCTTCCTCCTTGACGTCCGTCGGGAGGATGACTACGAAGAGTGGCAGATCCCCGGGAGTACGAACCTCCCGATTTACGACGATCTCCTGGAGTACGACTTCTCCACGCTCGAAGATCGCCTCGACGAACTTCCCGAGGACGAGAAGATCGCCGTCGTCTGTGTCGCCGGCATCACGTCGGCGCGCGCGGCCGAGTTCCTCCGCGAGCACGGCTACGACGCAGAATCCATCGACAATGGGATGAACGGCTGGGGGCGTGTTCATCGCCAGTACGACATCGACGCGGTCAATGGTGTCGTCCAGATCGTCCGCCCCGGCACGGGCTGCGTCTCTTACCTTATCCACGACGGAGGCGAAGCCGTCATCGTTGACCCGACACAGTACATCGACGAGTACCTGGCGGCGGCCGACGAACGCGACCTCCGGATCGTCGGCGTCGCGGACACGCACGCCCACGCCGACCACGTCTCCGGCGCTCGGCGCCTCGCGGGCGAACTCGACGTCCCCTACTACCTCAACGCCGAGGACGCCGGCGAGCTCGATCGGGTAACCGAGATCGAAGACGGCGACGCCATCGAGGTTGGCAACCGTGCTCTCGACGTGCGTCACACGCCCGGCCATACGCCCGGCAGCGTCTCCTTCGAGTACGGTGACGCCCTCCTCTCTGGAGATACGCTGTTTCTTCGGAGCGTCGGTCGTCCCGATCTGGAGGACGGCTCTGAGGACGCCGTCCGCGAGGCCGCGAGTCTGTTATTCGACAGCCTCGGCGGACTGACCGACATCGACGACGGAACGGTCGTCCTCCCCGGTCACTTCAGCGACGAAGGGGTTCGGCCGCTGGCGACCGAACTCAGTGAACTCCGTGCGGAGACGACCAATGAGCTCCTCAGCTACGTCGAAGACGACGACGAGGAGGCGTTCGTCGAAACCATCGTCGAGAGTCTCGCCGACGAACCCGCAAACTACAACGAGATAAAGCAGATCAACTGGGGCAGAGAACAGCCCGGCGACGACGTCGAAGCGCTCGAACTCGGCCCAAACAACTGCGCGGCCAACTAACGACCGAGACCGGTTGCATCATGTCATACAGGCAGGGATTCGACGGAACTTGCCGCAGTTCGCGCTCCAGCTGCTCACCGTCTTCGCAGTCGGGTTGACCATCGGCGCCGAGCGAAACGTCGTCCCCGTGCTCGGACGGGACGTTCTTGGCATCGAGTCAGTGCTCGTTATCGGTTCGTTCGTGGTGAGCTTCGGCTTCGTCAAGGCCCTGCTCAACCTCTACGGTGGAAAGTGGTCCGAAGCGTACGGACGCAAACCGATCCTCGTCGCCGGGTGGCTCGTGGCACTCCCGATTCCCGTCATTATCGTCTACGCACCGAACTGGTGGTGGATTTCGGTTGGAAACGTACTACTCGGTGTCAACCAGGGACTTGCGTGGAGCATGAGCGTGAACGCGAAGATTGATCTCGCTGGAAGCGACGCGCGCGGCTTCGCCGTCGGACTCGACGAAGCCTTCGGCTACGGGGGCGTGGCCATCGGTGCCTGGGTAACGGGCGTCCTCGCGGCACAGTACGGGCTCCGTCCTGCACCCTTCTACTTCCTCGCGGGCGTCATCGTGGTCGCACTCGTGGTTTCGGTTCTCCTTATCGAGGAAACGCTCCCCTATGCACGGGCTGAGGCCGAGAACGAATCCGACGACGCGGACGCCGACCTGCCGTTCCGGACGATACTGAAGCGTGCGACGTGGGGCGACAGGACGCTGTTTGCTGCGTCACAGGCGGGAAGCGTCGAGAAGTTCGTCGACGCCCTCGTCTGGATTGCGTACCCGCTCTACCTGACGACCGCCGGGTTGTCAGTCGCCGAGGTCGGCGTCGTCGTCGGCGTCTACGGCGGTGTTTGGGGTGTCCTCCAGCTCTATACCGGGAAGCTTGCGGATGATATCGGACGACGACCGCCCGTCGTCGCCGGGATGTTCGTCGCCGGCGTGGGCGTGTTCGCGACGGTGTTGGTCGACAACTATTGGCTTTGGCTCGTGACCGCCGGCGTTACGGGCGTCGGGATGGCACTGCTCTACCCGAACCTGATCACGGTCGTCGGCGACGCCGCACACCCCTCTTGGCGTGCGACCGGGCTCGGCGTGTACCGGATGTGGCGCGACGCCGGCTACGGCTTCGGCGCGATCCTCATCGGCACGACGGCCGATCTTGTCTCCACGGAGGCAGCGTTCTACGTCGTCGCCGCCGCGATGTTTCTCTCAGGCGGTATCGCGGTCGTGTGGATGCGGGAAACCCACCCTGAATTCGGTGCCGGCGGGAACATGGAAATCCAGGCATCAAGCCTTTTTGACGACTGAGATCAGCGCTAGGAAAGATGCTGACATTTGACAAGAGGGTCCAGCGGCTTGTTCTTTTGGAACATACGGGTTATGAAGAGTCAGCGGTCACACCAAAAACGTTCAGCAAGGATGGCGTAGACTTGTACAACCTATGCACAAGTCTTTTACGGGCCTAGTACCTAGCTAAACGTGATACGAATGCCGAATTCAATGGCCGAACAACTCCAGCAGGACATGGAGTGCGAGGGACTCTTTGAGTGCTTCCACGGGCTCAAGCAACTCGACAAAGAGTGCTTCCAGGAGCTCGTCGGCGCTGAGGAACCTCTCACCGTCGATGAACTTGCGGAAGCGGTTAATCGCGAACGTTCAACCGCCTATCGAGCCGTTCAGCGTCTGCTTCAGGTTGGGTTCATCCAGAAAGAGCAGGTCAATTACGATCAGGGCGGCTACTACCACGTTTACTCGCCGACCGATCCCTCGAAGATCTCCAAGAACATGCAGCGGATGCTCAACGACTGGTACGCCAAGATGGGGCAGCTCATCCAAGAGTTCGAAACGAAATATAAACAAACTGACTCGACGGCACCCATCGAAGGGTAAACAGCGCTTTTACCTGAATTGCAGACGGGTAAGGTGAATCTCAGAACATCATGGCTGCGACTAGTGACTCGTCAGCCTCCTTCGAGGAGACCGACACGCGGAAAGACGAGATGCACAGTACGATCGAAGCATGAATCGACGAGCTCGTTGACGACGGTGTGGTGACGGCGGTCACCGACCAGCGGGCCCTTCTGAATTCCGATCTTGCTACTGGGGATGACCCTGACGACACCAGCCGTTCGGTGATATGACGCCCCAAGGTTCCATGGATAGGCTTGTACTCCATGAACCCGAATCTATTCATCAACAAGATGAGTGCCGATGAGTAAGACCACACACGTCCAGACCGAACTGCCGGACGAAGAATACCGTCACTTTAAATCGCTTGCCCAAGAGCGGGGCCTCTCGCTCACGGCGGCATTGCGTGAAGCGACCGCAATCTGGATTGAACAACAGGAACGGGTCGATCCAGACAATCCACTGTTTGCGATTCTCGACCAACTCGATCAAGAGCCAGTGCCCGAGACACCACGGACGAACGCCGTCACAGAAGATGACCTGGCTGAGGAGTGGAGTGAGGATACGGCTGGGATCCGATTCTCGGGCGCTCCCGACAGCGAGGAGTGAATGGGCCGCTCGATTGAGACTGACGCTGGGCCGGTGTCCGCGGGAGACTTCGAGCCTGAACGACTCACACATCGGGTGTTTCTCGGTCCGAAATTCCTGTTCGCGTTTTTCAATCCGAACGACGAACTTCACCGAGCATCGCGAGCGCTCGCCGAATTCGCACGCAGCGGGGACCTTCCATATCGACAGTTCATCGTTAACGAGCACGCGCTCGATGAGGCGGCAACGCGACTGAAAAAGCGTGCGTCGCTCCGTTACGCCGAGTTGCTCTTCAAAGCGGTCGATGAAAGTGGGCTATTTCGCTTCGAGCGTGTTCCCGACGAGGCATTTGAGCAGGTACGTGACAGATTCATCGGATGGGACGACAACAACGCTTCATTCACGGACTTCGTCATTGCGTGTCACATGGAGGAACTAGGTGTCGATCACATTGCGACGTACGTTCGACACTACCAGCTATTCGATGTCGTGACGGTTCCGCACATCGACCTCGGATAAGACCCTCACCGGGGTTGTGCTGGCCGCCAGTGGCCTCGTGGTCGGGGGGCGTGTCCTCGCTACTCGGGGTGTGTTGAGAGAGCGTATTCGGTCGCGTCTGCGTCGTAGGGATGTTTGGCAGCGCCAGGGGGGCGTGAGGCGCGTTCACGATTGGGCCTCGCGTGAGTTCTCATGACTGACCCAGACAAACTCGATGACACTGCAGATAATCACGAGCGGCTCGAAACCGAGCTTCTCGCAAAGGACTGGGATCTTGCTCAGGTATCGACGGCGGACGTTGACGAGACGACCGCACGACACCTTCTGAATGACCTCGTCGACGACGGTGTCGTGACGGCAGTCGCCGAACAGCGAGTCCTCGTTCACGAACCAAGTGGTGAAGCGTTCGGCTCAATTCGGCAGGTCGTCGTCTTCCATCGTGGGTGGACGGCTGGCTGTGATGCTGGCGAGGTAGACGAGTGACGCAGCAGACGCTTTCCGGATGTGCCTTCTGTGCGGCCCTGGGCAGGGCCGCACCAGGCACGGCGTATACGTGGGGGAAAGACGAACGAGTCGCCCACCAGATCTGTGTCGACTGTGCCCTACAGGAGCATCCCGATCCCGACGAAGGTGACCACCACGCTTGCGACGGGTGTGGACTCGTCGTGGACACGCTCGCAGCGCTCATTCGATTCCGCGTGGAGGTCGGCCATCTCGAAGGCCCATTGCAACTATGCGAGCGGTGTAGTCCAGGCGGGCTCGCGACGTACTGGACGCGCGACCTCGAGAAACATCTCGTCTCGACGCCAGCGGAGTGGCCCCCTCCCGCATTTCTGGGCACGGAAACGCCCACCCACGGTAACAAACATGCCAAACAACTATGTTCCAACAGCCCCAACACTAGCCTATGTCGAGCGGTACCATCGATATCGACGAGTTCGAGAACGCTGACGCCGACGAATTCGAGAAACGGAATGATACCGAACGGATCGTGCTGTTCCTCGACAAGAATAACGACAGGGCGTGGAAGGCAGCAACGATCGCCGAACAACTCGGGCTGGATACAGACGCCGTCAGTGCGATTCTCTCGCGATTGAAGGAACGCGGTCTCGTGCGGCACAAGCGCCCGTACTGGGCGATCACAGACGACGAGGAACGGCTCCAATCTGCCTACCGGCTACACCGACACTACGAGACGGCAGACGAACAATACGATGAGGAGCGTCTTGAGGAACTCCAGACCGACGAGATGGAAGAGATACAGTGACTGCGTTCGAGGACTTGGAACGTGGCGACATCATCTGGGGGACCGACCCGCTCTCAGATAAAGGTCGCCCGATGCTCATTCTGGGAGCGCCTCAATTCCCGGACCATGGCACCCAACTCATCACGGTCCTGCTCTCCACGAAGACCTACCACGAGGAGGCACTCCCACTCCGAGACGACGACTACGAGGGCGACCCACTCGGAGAACGAAGTCACGTGCTTCCGTGGTCGCTCGTGACCCTCAACAGTGCTGCCGATGTCGAGTACTACCTGACCTCTCTCGTCGTCGAACGAACTGACGATGTGGCCAACCAGTTGATCGACTATATATCGTCCTGATGCGACTGCTCGTTGCGGAGCATCCATTCGCCGTGATGAACACGATTGGGCTCGTCGCATTCGCACTCGTTGGCGCCAGCAAGGCGATCCGAGAGGAGTTCGACATGTTCGGAGTCACAGTAGTCAGCCTCGCCACGGCATTCGCTGTCGGGATGACCCGTGACCTCCTCGTCAACCGGGTCCCGCTCGCACTCAGCTCACACATCGAGATTGGTCTCGGCCTGCTCGGTGTTGGACTGGCGATAGGGGTGAGTGCTGCACTCGAGTCCGCCGACACTCATCCAGTGACATCGCTCTCAGATGCGATCGGGCTCGCTGCGTTCACCACGACCGGCGCTATCGTGGCGACGCAGGCCGACATCCCGGCGTTCGGCGTCGTCGCGATCGCGACGATCAACACCGTCGGAGGTGGTGCTGTCGCGGATATACTGCTGGACCGCTCGCCGTTCATCCTGCTCGACGACTTCTACGCCAGTTGTGCGGTACTGGGTGGCAGCACCTACTGGATTGTCGTCACTGCCGGCGGCTCGAACGGAACCGCTGCAGCGATCGTAGTTGGCACGCGAATTGGCGCACTCATTTTCGGGTGGTCACTTCCGACAACACAAGTACTGGGGTTAACGGGCGAGTAGCACCGTTCGAGATTCGCGAGCGGCAATGTGATCCCCGCTGTCGTGGCCTCGGGCGGAATAGTCAACACGGTAGCTATCCTGACGGGATGTAGTCGATACCACACCTCCTCGCCCTAGAGGTGGTACATTGCGTCGATGGGTTCCAGAGAGAGGAATTTCCCCCGTATCACCGAGGAATCATCTGCATTCCCTCGCATCAGCAGGTCGGAAAGATAGTTGTTCTCGATTTGCTACGTCTCCAGCCCGATCTGCTCCATGAACGTCACGAGGTCGTACATGAGATTCTCCTCGACGATCTGCCCGTCATCCCACTGGGCAACCGTACAGAACTCGATGTCGAAGCTCTTCCCAGTCGGCGGGATCTCTGTCCCATCGGGGGCGATCATCGGTCCCTCCATGGTTCCCCGAAAGCGCGCGATTGAACACGTCCAATCCCCTGAGGCGAAGAAGATACGATAGGGGCGGTTGTCGAGTTTCTGGTCGGGGAACGTCCGCCAGAACTCTTTCGATTCCTCCGTGTGATCTTCGATGCCCACGGTCGGCTCTGGCTTCCCGGGCCAATGCACGACCACGCCCGGCTTATGCCTTTCCCTGAAGACCTCGACGTCCTGATCGTTCCATGCATCGTCCAGCGTCTGCATGAGCTCCATGTTGCGCTGCTCAACGTCTGTAAACATGGCTTGCGTTCACCTGGATCCCAGGTATTTGTGTCCACCTGGAATCTATAAATAGGGCATATCGCGTGTTAATGGTTCCCACAGATCCAGACCGAAGTTACAGCCAGTCTTCGCCCCAGGCGTCGAGCGACTCGAACACGGGACAGAGGGCATCCCCCTTCTCAGTCAGCGTGTAATAGCTCGCGACCGGCGATTCGAACTCCTTGCGGTTCTCGATGAAGCCTTGCTCCTCCAAATCATCGAGCACACGCGAGAGCGTGTAGGAGCTCGCTCCCGTCGAACGCTTGAGTTCGTTGAACCGCTTTTCGCCGTCACGCAGGTCGTTGAGGACGATGAGTTTCCACTTCGCCCCCATCTCTTCGACAGCCCCGACGACGTTGCAGACGTCCGCATTCCGCCGTTCGACCTCAGTGTCTTCGTCAGTGTCAGCCGATGGTGGTTGGGTCGCCATTACTTGGTCACACTATTGTTGCCTTATCTATATATAGGTTTGGGAGCAAACTAGGTAATGTAATGGAACTACAACACTCGACGGTACTCGTAACCGGCGCCACCGGCAACATGGGCCCGTACGTAACGGATTCGCTCGTCGACAGTGACGCCGACGTCATCGGCACCTACGTCACCGAAAAAGCGAGAGATGAGGTAGCGACCCGCGCTGAGCACGCTGAAGAGATATCGTACTACCAGGTCGATCTGACCGATCAGGCGGCGGTCGACGCCGTCGCTGAGACTATTACCAACGAACATGGGTCGGTTGATCACATCGTCGGCCTCGCTGGCGGGTTCTCGATGGGCGGGGTCAGCGATACCGATGGCGATGCGTTCCAAGCCGCGCTCAATCGTCACGCCACGACTGCCTTCCTGACCGTCAAGGCCTTCGCAGACCACCTCGACGAGCACAGTGGCGTCGTCCTGTTCAGCTCCGACCGCGCCATCGACCCTGTCGGCGGTACGCTCGCATACGATGTCGGCAAGGGAGCAGTCCGTACGTTGGCCGAATCGCTCGACGTCGAACTCGATGCCCGCGTCAACGCGGTCGCCCCGCTCCTCATCGACGTCCCGGGCAACCGCGAAGCGATGCCCGACGCTGATTTCTCGGAATGGACGGCCCCCGAAGCCATCGTCGATGAAGTGCTCCACCTGCTTTCGAACGAGGGCGTAACGGGGCAGATCGTCCAGATGACCGGCGGCCAGCCCGAGGGCGCAGTCTGATGGCGCTGGAGACTACGGCTGGCGGTCTCGCCTTCCTGGTGGGTCGACTCGTCTTCGGTGTCCTACTCGGATTCATGGGGCTCAATCACTTCACGGGCCTCGACGGAATGAGTGGCTACGCCAAGACCAAGGGCGTTCCAGCCCCCCGGTTCGCGGTCATCCTGTCCGGACTCATGCTCATCCTGGGCGGGCTTGCCATTGCGCTCGGTATCTACCCACTCCTCGGTGCGGCAGCGATCGCACTGTTCTTCCTCGGTGTAACGCCGGTCATGCACGACTTCTGGACGGTCGATGACCCCGAACAGCGCCAGTCCGAGATGACGAACTTCCTGAAGAACGCCACGCTCTTCGGCGCAGCGCTCGTACTGGTTGCAGTTAGTGGAACCGCCTGGCCGTACGCGCTCAACATCGGTCTCTGAGATGTCCACCATGACCACGCAACCGAATACAGACACGCTCCCGCAGGGGACACACATCGGTCGAACTGCACTCCGCGTCAACGACCTCGAGGAACTGACCGGGTTCTATCGGGACGTCGTTGGCCTCAGCGTGCTCGAGGAATCCGATATCCGTTCGGTGCTCGGTGTTTCAGACACCCCGCTGCTCGTCTTGGAGGGTGATGCAGACGCACCCACACGGCATCGGTCAGGCGCTGGACTCTACCACACTGCCTTCAGAGTGCCCTCGCGTGAGGCCCTCGGTGACGCGTTGGCTCGAATACGGGCCCACTGGCAACTCGGTGGCGCATCCGACCACTGGGTCAGTGAGGCCCTGTACCTCACTGACCCGGAAGGGAATGGAATCGAAATCTATCGCGACTTCCCACGCAACGACTGGTCCCACAGTGACGACGGCCGTGTTCGAATCAGCACAGAGCCACTCGATCTCGACAGTATCGAAGCCGCAGCCACAGGTGACGCCCAGGCACCTCCTAAAATGGATATCGGGCATATCCATCTCGAAGTCTCCTCGCTGGACGCGTTCAAGGACTTCTACGTGGACACCCTCGGGTTCGAGGTGCAAACGGCCGTGCCCGCCGCGGCCTTCGTCTCCGCAGGGGGGTATCACCACCACATCGGCGCGAATACCTGGCATCACCGAACGAGCCCAGTGAGCGGGCGCGGGCTGTCGTGGTTTGAGGTGATCGTCCCGGATCAGGGTGCGCTCAGCGCTGTTCAGTCGCGACTGGAAAGACGTGAGATTCCTGTGACCGAGACGGATGGCGATCTCGTCATCCACGATCCCGACGAGATCGAGGTCCGAATTCAGGTCAAATAATCTGCCCTGTAGTCCAGATAGAGACGGACTATTGTCGTAGAACGAGGGTCCTCACTCTCGTAAGCTACCCACGACTACAGTCGTGGGCTTCCTCGCCCTACAGTTATGTGAATCGCACTAGAGGAGGCGTGGTGGTCGCAGTTCTCGGGCCCCTATTCAACCCAGCCACGTTGGGAGAGATGGCTGCCCGTCCTGCCAGCGAATCGATCCCAGTGCTGTAGGCAGTTGCTGGAGTCGGTCATTGAGGACAGCGAGTGGGTGCGCATCGAGAAACGAGGCACTATGTCGATCGACGGGTGTGTCTTCGTAATTGAGCTGGATGTGACAGGGCCCAAGGTCCGGATGGTCGGCATCTTGGTGAAAGCCGAGCATCAGGTTCCGTTCCGGTTCGACCCAGTTGATGCGGTAGTATTCGTGGTCGACGCCAGCTGGGTACCAGAAACGAACCTCCAGTCGTGCGGTCGCCGCGTCGTAGGAGTCACTCAGGAACGGTGTCGGATCGACATCCGCGATAACGTACCGAGGTCGTCGTCGAGACGGGTGATAGCGCACGTCCTCACACCCAGCCTGCCTCGTCAATCGGTCGTGAACGTCCCGGAGGAGGGTCCGCTGTGTATAGCGGTCGCGACCGGCGAGAAAGATCATATTGTGTGAAGGGCGGATTAGCTCGTGGCGCGGTCGGCCATGTCGGTCATCTGTTCGCGAGCGGCTTCGACATCCGAATAGAGTTCCAGTGCGTGCTTGATGAGGCGGCGATCCTCCTCGTTCTCGCGCCAGAATGCGATGACGTCGCGGCGTTCGCGAAGCTCATCACTTGCGAGATCGCCGTCGGCGAGCGACTGTTCGAGATCCTCCCACGTCTCGACGTCGTAGGTTGCCTGCCACTCCTCGATCTCCTCGGTAATCGCGGCCAATTCGTTACGAAGCTCCTCGCGCGTGTTCTCCTCGATGAGCGTGCGGATTTCCTCGAAGAGCAGTCGCGTGTAGTCCGGCAAATAGCGCGTCGTCTCGCCGGCCTCGACGCGGCGCAGCTGGCCCTGCTCGACGAGAGCCTGGAGTTCCTCGTTGGTCGTGCTCCAGGCGGCATCGGCCTGCTCGCTGATCCAATTGATCGACCGGGGTTCGCGAAGCGTCTCGGCGACCACCCGAATGCGTTCGCGGGCGCTCATCGACTCGGTCCACGATTGGACCCCATCTCGCGAGGACTCGGACATTCTGGGCACCTCTATCAACAGTGTTCGTGCCTAGCTCTCATATATGTTTGTGTCTTCGCGCATAATCAAGATGCTACCGCGAGCACGGTCACCCTAACGTTGAAATACTATCACGGCAGAACCTACGAGTCAATCGATGTACAACCGATATTCGGACTTTGAGGAGCTGCAGCCGACCGGTGAGACGTCCCACATTCCAGACGATAAGCTCAACGAAGGTCGTGATGGCGAACCTCGGCGGCAACGCATTGCAACGAGTACAGGTGGCTCCCCCGACGAGCCGACGGAAGCTGGCGGTGAGTGCCGATCCTGTGGCGCGTCGATTCCAGCAGACCAGAGTGAACCACCCCACCCTACGCGCTTCGCGCGTTGAGGGTGGGGCTTCCCCGTTCTATGACGCGACGTGCAGATACCACACGGGTATCCGTAGCGGTCGCAGTCTCCGGGGGCGTCGATTCGGCCTGTCCCATGCCTAATTCAGAAAACGCGCGTTGAAGGATGTTCTTCGCGGCGTTCGCGTCCCTATCGTCCTCGTATCCGCACGACGGACACGAGTGTTCGCGCACCCACAGGGGCTTGTCGGTTTCGACGCTGCAGTTGCTACACTCCTTGGTAGTGCCGCGTGGATTAACTTCGACGAGGTCCGTACCGGCGCTCTCAGCCTTGTATCGCAGAATCTCGATGAAGGTTCGCCACGCGGAATGGGCCGTGTTTCGACTGTTTCGGTCCTGTTGCATCATGCCGCGAACGTTCAAGTCCTCTACCGTCACCGCGTCGTAGTTCGAAACGTAGTAGCGAGCGAGCTTGTGGAGAAAGTCGCGGCGCTTTCGCTTGATACGGTCGTGACAACGGGCAACGACTACCCGTTGTTTCTCGTAGTTGTTCGACCCCTTTTGCTTCCGCGAGAGCTTCCGTTGCTCGCGTCCTAGTCGTTCACGTTCATCCGAGAGGTCCAAGATTCGACGGCGGTCCCGTCGGTGTCGTGAGCGTATTTCAGAATACCTACGTCGATTCCGACGGTATCCCTCGGGTCGATAGTTTCGGGAGCGGATTTCTCCGGTTTCTCGTCGGTTTCGATACCGAGAGTCGCGTACCAGTTGCCCGTAGCGTCCCGTTTGATACAGACCTGTTTGATGGTCGCGTTCTCGGGGACTTCGCGGTGGTACGCTATTGGTATCTCCCCGATTTTGCTCAGTCGAAGACGGTCCCGCCGCGTATCGGTTTCGATGAGCCTGAACCCGCTTTGGCTGTAGGTGAACGACTTGTACCACCCCGGACCCTTCCAGCGAAGCGCGCCGACCTTGTACCCGTTTTCCTTCTGTGCGGAAAGCGTTCGAAGGTTGGAATACAGGCGCTCTACGACGACCTGAAGGACTTTCGAATGGACTTGTTTCAGTTCGGGCCACTCGCGTTTCAGGTCGGGAAGCGTATTCTTTTGGGAGTATTCCGAGGGTACGTCGTCGACTTCGTTGAGTCGGTTCAAGAAGTGGTTGTAGACCTGCCTACAGGTATCGAGCGTCCACGCTAATGCTTCGCGTTGGTCGGCAGTCGGATAGAGCCGATACCTGTAGTTGTAGTTCATCGGTCGCTTGGTGGTTCCTCGCGTTGGCTATCGACGTATTCCATGAGTACATCAAGTGACACTTGCCCGGTGGAAATCAGACAGTACGAATCCGTCCAAAACGAATCTCCCCAGAGCTTGTGCTTGATTTCGTCGTGAAACTCGTTGCGAATACGCCGTGCGGTACTCCCTTTAAGAGTGTTGATGAACTTGGTTAGATCAGTACTCGGCTTGGCCTTGAACAGAATGTGTACGTGGTTGCCGTCGGCTTCGAGCCGTTCGATTTCGACGCCGTAGTTATCCGCGAAACCTTCGATGGCCCCGCGCATGAAGTTCTTCATATCCTCCGTGAACACGTCTCTGCGGTATTTGACCACTAAAACGAGGTGGTAGTGCAGGGAGTACACGGAGTGCGAACTTTTGTCTAAGTCGTACACCATTGGCCTTTGCCTGTACGATATACCATTCACCCAAATTATTTAATAGTTCAGTTTGGATGCCCCATATCTTCTATACCCAAAGACGAATCGAGTGTACGGTGCGTATCCCCTCCCTACGTCCTCGCTTCGCTCGGTCGTTGAGGAAGGGGGCTTAGCGCCTCAATTTAGCTAAAACAAATCTTTCGAGAAGCTCTTTGAGTCACTAACACTGTACTTCACAAGAGCGTAAGCTTAACAGACAAACGCCCTATTGTTTAGATATGACGTGGTCTAACCAAGAGTGGTGGCCGGACCTCCTTCGACTGGATATCCTCGACGATAACACTGCGGACACAAATCCGTACGGCGAGGACTTCCACTATGCCGAGGAGTTCGAGACGCTCGACCTCGACGAAGTGAAGTCGGACATCGAGGACGTGATGACGGATTCGGCGGACTGGTGGCCTGCCGACTACGGCCACTACGGGCCGCTGTTTATTCGGATGGCGTGGCACAGCGCTGGCACGTACCGCACCAGCGACGGGCGCGCCGGCGCGTCTGGCGGCCTTCAGCGACTCCCACCGGAGAGTAGCTGGCCGGACAACGTCAATCTCGACAAGGCCCGCCGCCTGCTCCAGCCGGTTAAGAAGAAGTACGGTCGCAGGCTCTCGTGGGGCGACCTCATCGTCCTCGCGGGGAACGTCGCCCTTGAGTCGATGGGATTCGAGACGGTTGGTTTCGCCGGTGGCCGCGAGGACGAATTCAAGTCCAACGAGGCCGTCGAGTGGGGTCCCGAGACAGAGTGGGAGACGACCTCGTCTGAGCGCTTCGAAGACGGTGAGGTTGGCAATCTCAAAGACCCGCTCGGGAACACTGTGATGGGGCTCATCTACGTAAATCCAGAGGGGCCGTACGGCGAACCGGATGTCGAAGGATCTGCGAAGAACATTCGCGAGGAGTTCAGCCGTATGGCGATGAACGACGAGGAGACGGTCGCGCTCATCGCCGGCGGCCACACCTTCGGGAAGGTCCATGGTGCGGACGATCCCGACGAGCATGTCGGCCCCGAGCCCGAAGCAGCATCCATCGAGGACCAAGGCCTCGGCTGGGCGCAGGAGCACGGCGACAAGATCGGCGGTCTCGAAGCCATCACGAGCGGTATCGAGGGCCCCTGGAACGCCACGCCGACCCAGTGGGATATGGGGTACGTCGACAACTTGCTAGAGCACGATTGGTCCTCAGTCAAGGGCCCCGGCGGTGCCTGGCAGTGGCGGCCGGTCGGCGACGAAGACATCGACTACGCGCCGGGAGCGCTGGAGCCATCGGAGACGGACCAGCCGATGATGCTGACGACGGACATCGCCCTCAAACACGACGACGACTACCGAGAGATCCTAGAGCGCTTCCAGGAGAACCCCAACGAGTTCCAGGAGGCGTTCGCGAAGGCGTGGTACAAGCTCATCCATCGCGACATGGGCCCGCCCAAGCGGTTCCTTGGCCCGGAGGTCCCCGACGAGACGTTCGTCTGGCAGGATCCCGTCCCCGACGTCAACTACGAGCTCATCGGCGACGAAGCGATTGCCGAGCTCAAGGGCGAAATCCTCGCCTCGGACCTGCCTGTCTCGCAGCTGGTCAAAACTGCGTGGGCATCTGCGTCGACATATCGCGACAGCGACAAGCGCGGCGGCGCGAACGGCGCGCGCATCCGTCTGGAACCCCAGCGGAGCTGGAAAGTAAACGAGCCCAAGGAGCTGGATACGATCCTGGGGACCCTGGAAGTGATTCAGGAGGAGTTCAATAGTTCGCGGGATGACGACGTGCGCGTGTCGCTTGCCGACCTCATCGTACTTGGTGGCAACGCAGCTATCGAACAGGCAGCCTCCGAGGCCGGCTACGACGTGGACGTTCCGTTCGAACCGGGCCGTACGGATGCCTCACAGAAGCAGACCGATGTCGAGTCTTTTGAGGTGCTTGAACCGAAGGTCGACGCATTCCGGAACTACCTTGGTGGCGAGTACGACGACCTCTACGACTCCCCGGAAGAACGAATGGTCGACAAGGCGGAACTACTGAACCTGTCCGTCCCCGAGATGACGGTGCTCGTCGGCGGGATGCGCACGCTAGGTGCGACCTACAGGGACTCTGATCGCGGTGTCTTCACTGATGATCCCGGTACGCTCTCGAACGACTTCTTCGTGAACCTGCTCGATATGGACTACGAGTGGGAGCCAGTCGACGAGGACAGAGAAGTCTTCGAGGTTCGCGACCGCGACACTGGCGAACTCAAATGGGAGGCCACCCGCCTCGATCTGATCTTCGGCTCGAATGCCCGACTTCGCGCCACCGCGGACGCCTACTTCGCTGATGACGCCGAGGGGAAGTTCGTCGAGGACTTCGTCGACGCGTGGAGTAAAGTGATGCAGCTCGATCGGTTCGATCTCAAGTGAACTACCCCGCCTACACCTCGAAGACGTATCAAGAATGTGATCACATCGGGCGACGATGTATCTCTTCTTTTCTTTAGCACTTCTAAGACGCTGTATTAATCTGTTCTTTATCACAAAGGTGAGTTTCCTAGTCCAGGTACCGTCTAATCTACGGATTCTCCGTAGTGGGGCTACAGGGATTTGAGGTGACAGCCCCGACTTCAACCGTGGGATGTATCCAACATCGTATTTAGCACCCCCGTCAGTAGCAGGGCCGGGTATTAAACGCCGGTTGCACATCGGTGGGAAGGCCACTTTGGTCGGCTACACGCACTGCAAAGCACGTCCATGGCCATAAGTGGACGGCGACCGTTGAGGGAGGACGCGAAAGCGTACGCTGCCCCCAAGAGCACGTGCAACCGTAATATCCCCTTCAGAATCTCACGACTGAAGCTGTGGGGGGTAATATCAGCTTTCTATTAGTTCTAACTTAACGAAGTGACCGTTTTCGTACTCTTCTTCATGATCTTTACTCGCTTCAAGTGCAGGCTTGAATCCAGTCGCAATCTCGGTATGGGAGCACTCCACACAGGTTAATTCGTAGGTGTTTGCCCCTGTGCTCAGGGAGGGTTCGGATAGCGTTTTGGACCGTGATTCGGACGGCTCCATTCGCTCATTCTGTGACGTGAGGTGTGGCTGCATATCCTTCCCTGTCATACGCAAACATACGTAGACGCTAGACCCTTGAAACACTCTCCCCAACAAGTGAAGGGTCTTTGAGTAGGTCACCGTAGTAAGCTACCCACGACTACAGTCGTGGGCTTCCTCGCCCTGCAATCATGTGAGACCCGTCGAACTCCGGTTGTGGGTCACAGAGAGAGCTCTGATTCAGCGCTGCCCCGACAATTCACTCCTATCTCTCTATTAGAAGCGGGTAAAGACAGGATAACGCAACGAGAAGCCGTATGTCATCAAGGTACGGGGAATCAACCGGCCTCACTCTTTCGACAGACCGTTCTCGCAAGTATTGGCACAACGACGGCAGATGGTCTACCCGTTACTGCTGGCTCGGTCTTTGCAGCCGGATGGCTGGGACGACTCATCGACACTCGGTGAATCACCGCCAGGAAAAGCCCTCGTCGTGGATGTGAGCCTGCGTCAACTACCCCACCCTACACGCCTTCAGCGTGTTGAGGGTGGGGTTGTCCGTGAACTCGGCCTTGAAGCCGCTTAAACCCCTCGAGAGCATCTATGAGCCACTTATTGAGTGACGAAATTAGCTGAATTGCAGGCGCTAAGCCCCCCATCCTCACCGAGCGCCGAAGGGAGCGAGTAGGGTGGGGATACAGCGCCGTCTTTGGTGGTCTTACACGTACGATAGCGTGATATACTATCTCACGAAAGCGGTACGTGTGCGTGAGAGTAGGAGGAATTGAAGCCCTCAAGGCCCCCACGCACTGCGCAGTGCGGACACGTAGGCACGGGACAGGCCGAATCGACGCCTTCGGAGACTGCGACCGCTGTGGATTCCCGGTGAATCTGCACGTCGCGTCGGTGAACAAGGAAGCTCCCACCTCACCACGCGAGGGGTGGGTAACCCCGAGCGCGATAGGTGGGAGTAGTTCACTTACAGGGTTCACTGACTTCAATTCGTGACGTGTCTTCCTCTTCGTCTTCGTGGTCGTACACCTGCGAGAGGTACTGAGAAGCCTCTTCGAAATGAGGACCTCGTCGAATCGTTCCGGTGTCTTTGTCCCAGTCAATGTAGCCGGCCTTCGCGAGTTTCGGAAGGTGAGTGTGATAGAGTGCCACCGTGAGCTGCTCGAGATCGTCATCTTCGGTCACCAACTCATCGATGGGAAGGTCGGCCTTATCACGAGGAGAATAGTTACTGAGGGGGAGAAGAACTCGGCGACGATACAGATGACTGAGTGCGTCGAACATCCGGTCCAGTCGTCGGTAGTCACCACTCCCGTCCGTTTCGATAGTGGCCGAGGACGTTTTGTCTGTTCGACCTGGTCCAGCATCGTCCCTGGTCTTGACATCCTCCATACGCCTGAAGTCGTGGGATTCCTCGCGCTCGGGGTCGGTCACGCCGACCACCCCGACGGAGGCACCTTCCCGACCGCGATAGTCGGTCCCGGTTTGTACGCGGAGCGTCGGGGCGGTGAGTGCATGGTGACGCCAGTCCAGTCGGACTGCCTCGCTAACACCCTACGGGCGGTGCCATCTGCCCGACTCGGTTGGGCAGGGTTGCTTGTTGGTGATGGGGTCCCCAATCCAACCCCAGTTTTCCCTGTCGAGTCAGATTCACAAACAATCCCAGACGGCCGAAATCTTGCGGTAGAGGGGCCGTACCTATCGCGTAGACCCACGACTAAAGTCATGGGCTTCCGCTTGATCCATGTCATTGCGTCTGCCACCACCTCTGTGGACCTCTGGTTGGTGTGAGAATGAGCTCACTCAGTTGAGTGCTCCCACAGTCATGGGGTCTGTTATGTAAGGGTATTATTGGTCTTCACTCCTGTTATGCTAAGAGGCACGTAGAGAACGTGTGTGTGTAAAGATACACCCTAAATAGTAAAACTACTCCCCAAATCCGATTCTAATACTACGGGTTGTTTTTGACATCCTCCTACGAGTTTACTCGTGGGATTCCCTCGCTCGGGGTCCGCGCTGACCCGTCGGAGAGTCTATTGCCGGTTTGTGCGAACCACGTCGGGGCGGTGAGCGCGTGACGACGCCAGTCCGTGCGAATGCGGACGCCCCCGCTTGTGGCACACAGGCCGTGCCATCGACCCGACTACCATCGAAGCCATTTCGGTAGTCCCCGAGCGGGTAGGGTTACTGGTTTTTGTTAACGGGCTACCCCAATTCAAGCCCACTTTTCCCATTCGAGTTAGACTCACAAGCGACCCCAGACGGCCGAAATCTTGCGGTAGATGGGCCGTGACTATCGCGTAGACCCACGACTAAAGTCGTAGGCTTCCGCTTGATCCATGTGTCAATGGGTGACGACTGGGTCGTTTGAATGAGCGCACCACGTGACCCTACGCGTTCGATACCTCGTCAAAGACGACGTCGCAGATGGATCGTTCAGCGGCCCGCAAATGCTCGGAGAATGTGGGCTGAGAAATTTCTAAAAGTTCGGTGACTTCCTGGCCCGTACTCACACGCGGGGTCTCGAAGAAACCGCTCAGGTAGGCGGTCTGCAGAACGTCCCGCTGTCGGTCCGTCAGTCGGTCCTCAAGCGCGTTTACGAAGGTTTCCCGCGTCTTCAGTGGCCGTTCGCGCGACTTACGAGCGCGCAGTTCGAAGTCCAGGTTCCACTGACGGAGCTGGTCTAAGAACTCACGGACTGCTACCGTATGTGGGACATCGAGGACGGTGGTTGCGATATCGGCATCGATGGTAATCGAGTGGACGACACAGCCCTCATTGCTGATTCGAGCGGCAAGCGGCGGGTCGGACACCCGCGCCCTGAACAGAGAGCCACCACCGCGTTCGGTAAGACAGTCTAGATCCGTGAACGCAAGGAGGTCCGCTGCTGTGGCCTGAACGTCTTCCGGTGAAATGTCACGAGCAATGAAGAAGATGTCGGCATGCCCGTTCGACCGGGGAACGACTCCCTGGTAATCGATGGTACATCCCGTCTCCCGGGCGAGGCGACACAGCGGCGTGTCGGCGTCCTCGAACCGGAGCAAAAGTTCGACGACGCTGTCGGTTTGTAATGTCGCTCTCGTCTCCCGGGCGTTGATCGTGTGAGCGATCGTGTTGCCGAGCTCCGAGAGCACGTCCCGATTCCGCTCGTCCTCGTCCAACTGGGGGTGGTCGGCGTAGACGGTCAACACGCCGTACGCTGCGTCGTCGTAGGCGAGCGGAATGCAGACGAGCGACCGAGCGCCGCGTTCGAGCGTCGCTTCCCGCCAGGGGGCGAAGTCGCTGGCCGTTGCGATGTCCGCAACCACCTGCAGGTCGCCAGTGTGTAGTGCACGAGCGATGGGATCTCGATTGGTTGGCGTGTCCTCGACCGCGATCGTGTGATCCTCCAGATAGCCGCTATCGACGCCAGCCCACGTCCGTGGCTCGACCACGTCGGTCGACGAATCGTGGTCGCCGATCCAGGCGAACTCGTAGAGGTCGGAGTTCGCCACTCGTTCGCAGATGGCAGCGTCGATCTCCTCACGCGTGTCGGCGGCCACGAGCGCCTGGTCGATCTCCCGAATGAGCGTGTTGAGTCGGTCGAGGCGAGTCAACTCCTTGTTGCGGCGTGCTAATTCCTCTTCGCCGGCGGCGCGGTCCCACGCCGTCTCGACGGTCGCCGCGACCGTCGAAACGAAGTCAACCGTTCGTTCGTCGAACGCTCCGGTTCGCGTCGACCCAACACAGATGACGCCGTGTCTCCCAAGCGGCACGAGCACGCGGCTCCGCAGCGACGACTCCGAAGACGCGCACTCGGGGCCGTCGAGATCGTTGTCAACGTCCATATCGTCGCCGATGAACGTCTGCCAGATCTGGTCGGAAAATTCGTCAGAGAGTTCGATTGCCTGCGGATCTATTTCGGGGCTCGTATGGCGGATATGCTCGTGGAGATCTCCAGTCCGGTCGTCGTATCGACAGAGAGCGACGTAGTCGGCGTCAAGCACCTCCTGTACGAGTGCGGGGGCGCGATTGCTGATCTCCTGTGTCCCGGCGTTGATCAGTTCGCGACTTGCGTCGTTGAGGCGTTTGAGGGATTCATTGGTCTGCCTCAGTGCTTGCCGTGACCGGTGGCGCTCGACCGCGATGCCCACGATATAGATGGCAAAGTCCGTTAATCGGTGTTCCCACTCGGTCGGAGTGCGTGGCTCGTCGAAACAGAGCATAAGCGAGCCCATGGGCTCGCCGTCTCCATCTCGTATGGGTTCTGAATGCCCGGCGAGTACGTCGTTCGCGACACAGAGTGCACGCCACTCCTCCGACCATCTGGCGTCGGTAGTAACGTCCTCGCAGGTGACGCTATCGCCGCGAAACACCGCCTCTCCGCACGTGCCGATCATGAGGTCGTTGATCGGTGCGTCTTCAAGACCCTCCCCCCACGATGGCCCCAGGTCTGGAGCGATGGGCCGCTGGAACGATTCGCGCTCGTCGTCTGCGAGCATGACACAGGCCCGGACGCCAGAACCCAGCCGCGGGATAGCAGCGCACAGCGCGGAGAGACACTCCTCAAGTGGCGCACCTGTGGCGATCAGTTCAAGCAGCTCTTTTTGTTCCTTCAGTAACTGCTCTCGCTGCTTGCGCTCGGTGACGTCAGAGAAGAGAATTGCCACCATCCGTTCTTCCGGTTCTCCGATGCGGAACGCGTAGACGTCGAACCATCGGTCGTCTAGAAATTTGGCTTCGTCCGTGAATCGCTTCGGTTCGCCCGTCAGCGCAATCCGTCCGTATCGTTCGAACCAGTGGTCTTCGTGGTCGGGTTCGAGGTCCCGCAATCGTTCGCCCTCCGCGTCGACGAGACCGGTTAGCTCTTCGAACGCCGGGTTCGTCTCCAGGAAACGATAATCGACAGGCTTGTCGTCTTCGTCGAAGAGGACTTCCATGGTGCAGAAGCCCTCGTCGATCGACTCGAACAGCGTACGGTACTTCGCCTCGCTTTCGCGTACCGCCTCGTAGGCCGACCGTTGCTGGAGGAGGTCGGCGACCTGCCGGGCAAGCACGTCCAGCAGGTGGAGATCGCGCTCGGATGGCTCGTGCGGGTTCGCCCAGTGTATCGTGAGCATCCCGAGCATCTCCCCGCTCCGGGAGACCAGCGGCGTGGTCTGGACCGCCCGGATGCCGATCCGGCGGCACATCTTGAGGTCCTCGGGATTGGACATGAACTCGCACGTCTCGACGTCCGGGGCGACGACGCGCTTGCCTGTCTCAAGAGCCACCGAGCAGATCGACCCCGACTCGACTCCAACTCGCTTCCACAGATTAGCAGCCTCTGCCGTGAGCCCGACGTGGGTGAGCAGTTCGAGATCGTCTGCCTCGGGGTCGAGCCGCTGCAGACCCCCGAAATCGGCATCCAGCATTTCGACGGCGGTGTCGAGGACGGCATCGTACAGGACATCCTCGTCGTCTTTCTGGATCGACTGAGTGCTGACCTCGTGTAACCGCTTCACGGCCTCCAGTTCGGTTTCGAGCCGTTTCTCGCTCTTACGGAGGGCCTCCTCGGTCTCTTTGCGCTTGGTGATGTCACTGGCCGTGCCGAACCACTCAGTGATTTCGCCGTCGTCGGAAAGCATCGGCACTGCCCGCGAGTGCGTCCATCCCCGTGTGCCATTGATCTGCACCACCTGGTGTTCCAGTTCGAACGTGCTCTTGGTCTCGATAGCCTCGTCGATAGCCGCCATTACCCGCGACTGTTCGTCGGGCGGGATGTACTCCTCCAGCCACGTCTCTCGGGGCTTCTCGGTGTCGACGATGAACTCCTGTCCATCCAAGTAGTACAGCTCTGACCAGTCGGGACTCATGCGATAGACGACATCGGAGGTCGTCGTGACGAAGGCATCAAGTCGCTCCTCGCTCTCGCGCAGTTCCTCCTCGGTCCACGCCCGTTCGATGGCCGCCCAGGTGCGATTGAGGACGTCACGGCAGAGTTGTCGTTCGTCTTCGGACCATGGACGTGGTTCCGGATGAGCAGCGTACAGCCAGGCGACGAGCTGACCGTCCTTCTGGAGCGGCACCATCGCACCAGCCTCGATACCAATGGATTCTGCCTCGGTCGATCCACCCGCCGACGTCCGGGGATCCGACTCGTACTCCTTGAAGAAGACCGTCTCGCCGGAACGCAGGGCCGTCTGGAACTGGTCACTGAAATCTGAAAGTTTGAACCGGTACCCTTCTAGGTTTGGCATCCGACCATCGCCGTACTCGCCAACGACGACAGCCGAGTCTTCGTCGTCTTCAGCCAGCGTATACCCGACCTGTGATACGTCCAGATACGCTCCGAGATGTTCTGCTGCCGTCGCCATGATCTCGTCGGAATCGCTGAGCGGCTGGAGCGAGTCACTGAGTCCGGCCAGGCACCGCTGACGTTCTTTCCGATGTTTTCGGTCGGTGATGTCGATGACGAATTCCAGATACTCATCGTCGTTCAGCCGCCGCGACTCGAACAGCCCCCACCAGCGCGAGCCGTCCGTGTGGTAGTATTGCTTCTCGTAGGGGATTCCACTGCCGGTCCCTTCGACCTGCTCGATGTGTCGCTCCGAGGCCGGCTGAAACTCCTCGGGAGTGAGGTCCCGCCACGCCGTGCCTAGCGCTTCCTGGTACTCAAGGCCCGCCATCTCGAGAAAGGCGTCATTCGCGTCTCTAATCGTGAGGTCTTTCCCCCAGACGATAACGCCGACCAGCTCGGAGTCGAAGACTGGATGGGAGCGGACCGGCTCTCGCCCCTGTGGAGTCTCGCTTCGCTGAGTGAGCTCTGCGATGGGTCGCCACCATACGCGGCTGTTGGCCCCGACCTTCTTCGTCTCCAGGATGCCGTCGCCGACGAGCGCCTCCAGCCTGTTGTAGATTGTCCGCTGGGTACAGTCGAATCCCTCGGCGACCTCCGGAGTCGTCACCGGTGTGCCAGGTGAGCCAAGGTCGTCGACCTTCTCCAACACGTCTTTCTGTGCTGGTGCGGCCGTTGTCATAGGAGGGCTTCGGTGAGCGCAGGCAAAAGCGTTCTGTCGATAGAACCCCGGCGGCATAAATTGGGATCTCCGTGCGTGTCTCTTTCCGCTGTCGCCTGGTGAGACGGGCACGCGGTTTGAATGCGTCTCGGGTACGAGAGCCTGGTAAACCCATTTTTTTGGTCCCCTCTCTCCAGAGATCGGTGTCTGTTCACGGGGGAGAAAATCGGGTGCAGACGATCATCGAAGTGGATGGGGCCTCTCGTCTTGATCGCGGCGCCGATTAGATGTTGACCTCCTCCCACGACTAAACTCGTGGGATTCCCACGAGCGACGGCCCGTTGAGTTGGGATGTTTACGGTTCGCACACCGACGAGGTGCTGGCTGGGCCAAACGGTCGGTACTCCTATCCTCAACACCACGACTCCACTCGTTTCCAAGTGGATTACGAGGTGCGTCGGCGGATTCGGAGGTACTTGGGTCTGTAGCGTCGGTACCCGACGTGAGGTATCCCGACGGGGTACCGTCGGGTCTCGGTCGGGGGTCCGAATGTGTCCGATTGTCCCGGTATGGGCGCGGACGTGCCACGTCGGATAGGTATAGAACCGCGCGGAGAGCACCTAAGACTATGCCACACACTGAAAGGAGACGATGACGGCGATTCATCCCACGACTCAAGACGTGGGTTTTCTCACCTGAAATCCTGTAACCCTCTCATTCCTCGTTTCGGTCAATGAGGGTAATAAGCTCACGCTGCACGGGAGGAGAATCCGTGTGGGTGATATCTTCCCCTATGTGTGTTTCCGGTATTCAGGGTCGAGGGCGGAAGTGTACCGTCCTCAATTCCAGACACAATGACGGCTAGGTAATATATCGTCGCTGTTCTTCTGAGATGTCCTCTTCGAGCCTCTCGACGTCCTCCACTCTCATATGCACCGTTAAGACAGGAATGGAAGCATGACAAACGACTTCTTCTGCAATACTTCCCAAAATTCGTTTTTCTTCACCTGTTCGTCCATGTGTCCCCATGAAGATGAGATCAATCCCGTTCGTGTTTGCATAGTCGAGAATCACTTCATACGGGATCCCGTGCCGAATCTCGGTGACGATCTCGATCTCGGAGGCCGTTGCTCGATCGTCAAAGTATTCGAGAGCGTGTGCTCCCTCTTGTTCCTGGACGTGGATAACCTGTTTCTGAATTTTCTCGGGAAGTCGCATGTAAGCGCGAATATCAACGACGTAGAGGGCATGAATGGTAGCTTCGTTCAACTCGGCTTGATGAAAGCACTGTTCGATGGCACTCGCCATTGCACGACTGCCATCCGTCGGGATTAGAATATTGCCGTACATATCTTCCCCATATTAGAGTGGCAAGTATATATAGAATCGAAGCCTCAATCACGAGGAGGTCTTAGTCATTCTCAGACGTCAACCGTCAACTCGTCGACGGTACGTGGATAGTACGTAAGTGTCTCAGTGCCGTTCTCCGTCACAAGCACGGTGTCTGAATGGCGAAAGCCACCAATCTCGGGTATATAGAAGCCAGGTTCGACGGTGTACAGCTCACCGGGTCGGATCGTTCCTTCGTAACTCCGATCTAAGAACGGTCGTTCATGCCCCTGCATGCCGATGTTATGGCCGATGTGGTGTTGGACATACTCATGAACTCCTTGCTCATGATAGTACTCCATCACAACATCTTCGACCCCCCCGTATTCAGTGCCAGGTTCGATAGCCTCGATCGCAATTTCCTGCGACTCGCGCATGATCTCAAAATATTTTCGTTGATCTTCAGAAGGCTTGCCGACGAACATCGTTCGTTCTAGTTCCGTTGTATACCCACCAACAGAGGGCTTGACGATCGTTACGATGTTGTCTCCCTTGGTGATTGGAGTCGTTTGATCAACGCTGTGTGGACGTGCTGTAACGGTGCCCGTCGTGAACTTACACGTCATTGGAGTCGCCCAGTCCATCATCACATAACGCTCGCCCAGCGTGTCGAGCATAATCTCTGTCGCCTCCGTCTCGACTTCTGCCCCGACAGTAACTGGACGTCGCCCCGGTTCGATTTTCGCTTGCAGAAGTGAATGGCCAAGATGGGCCCAAACGCTGGCTTCGCGAATTAGAGCAATTTCGATCTCACTTTTACACTCACGCATTTGCGTCACGTAGTCTTCGACACCGACGGTACCCGAGATGACGTCTGAGAGCGCAGGCCCAGTGTATCCATTTCGAGCTGGGCTCCCGTCACTATCGACAGCGATCGCTCCGTCGGCAATCCCGAGCGAATCACACATATCTGTGACGAGCTCCATCGGTTTGCCCTGCGGGTAATCGAAGTACACGTACACATCATCGATCAGAAACTGCTCGTCGTGGGCGTGCTGCTGTTCGAGACGGGGGACAACTGCTTCGATTTGATCCGATGTGATCCCAAGAACACACGGGCGCTCTGTTGGAAGATGGTACATCCCACTGGTATAGTGGATGTTAAGGGCGGAGAACAGCACGACACCATCGTATCCATCAGACTCAGCCTGAGCAAGGAGATCGGCAGCACGATCACGGTGTTCTGCTTTCGGAATGCGTAGGGAGCGCATCTAGATGAGCTAACTCCTCTGACCAAGGTATATTTATCCCTAATCACACTGAGGAATAGACAGTGATGCTCAAAAGCAACAGAGGGTCTCTGAAGATAATCGCTCGATCGAACATGATGAGAGCTACTGGGGAAGTGGTTTCGCGATCGCCCCAGATGCACCGAGGATGTGTGTAAAGATGGCTGTACAAGCGGATATCACGCTGATATATCCGGTTGTTGGATATCTCCTTATTATGGGGGGAATCGGCGCTTGGGCATACAATAAAGCTGAGACAGCTGACGACTTTCTCTTGGCTGGCCGAAGCCTGGGTACAGCCATTGTTGCAGGGACGTTATTGGCAACCTGGATGGGCTCGGGAAGCATCACTGGGGGTGGCAATTCGATCGCGTATTCATTTGGACTCTGGCCCGCTGTCCTCCTTGGGACTGCTGCATTAGGTGGAATTCTCGTTCTTCGACTCCTCGCGCCGCGTATCCGGGGATACAATAAGTACACCATCCCAGAGATTCTCGAAGAAGGGCTCGGAAAGGAGGCAAAGGCAATCGGTCTCGTTGTGATTGCGGTCGCGTACGTGGGGATCGTGTCCTACCAGTTCATCGGGCTCGGATTTGTCCTGAACGTCACGACGGGGATTTCGGTTGAAACAGGGACGCTCATTGCTGCGGTGATGATTATCGGGCTGGCGATGCTCGGGGGTTTGTTATCCGTCGCATATACTGACGCGCTGAGCGCCTTCTTGATGGTCATCGGACTGCTGATCGGACTTCCGTTCATTCTCGCGAGCGCAGGCGGGTGGGAGACAATTACAGCGAGCGTTCCCCAAGAGTCTCTCGAACCACTTGGGTCGTTGAGCGCGCTCCAATTCCTCGGATATTGGGCACCAGTTGTCTTGCTGATTCTTGCAGATCAGAACATGTACCAGCGAATTGTCGCTGGCAAAAGCGATGAGGGAACGAATCGGGGCATGATTTGGTGGTTCGCCGGGGTAGCACTCGCGAGTGTAGTAATCCCCGTGATCGCGTTCGCAGCCCGCTCGATGTTCCCCAATATCGATCCCGGAATGGCAATGATCTCGATGACGACCGTGATTCCGCCATGGATCGGCGGTATTCTACTTGCTGCAGCGACTGCCTTTATCATCACAACTGGAAACTCCTACCTGCTCTCTGCGAGTACAAACGTCTCACAGGACCTGTATCGTGGATTTATTAACCCTGATGCCTCGGACCAGCGTGTCTTTTGGCTGACGCGCGTTGCCGTCGTCGTCCTCGGTGCGTTTGCATTTATTCTCGGTCAGTATTTCCCGACGATTCTTTCCATTCAAATCCTGGCCTACACGGCGTACGGTGCGACGATCACGCCCGCACTCTTTGCGATCTTTCTCATGCGAGATCAGGTGACGCGAATCGGAGGGATTGCAGGGATGGCTGTCGGATTTGGCGTGACGATCGCCTGGGATACGGTGCTTCAACAACCGTTCGACCTGAATGCAGTCATCGTCTCAGCCCCGCTTGCGGCACTCGTCATCGTGGGCGTCAGTCTGCTCACGAGTACTGAAAAGTCTAAAGCGAACGTGACTGATATCAAGTAGCGCGGCCAAGCGATACTCGCACCTCGGAGCGAGGTGCAGGCGTGTGACCTCCTCCCATGATCCAAGTCGTGGGCTTCCCACGCCCGTTTGCGCTGGGTTGGGAACGTACGTTTCCGACCCGACACGCCGATGGGAGTGCCACGCCCCCGGTACTCCTATCCTGTACAGGACTTGGAGGTACTTGGTTGTTTTACCTAACCGCAGGCGCTAAGGCCCCTTCCTCAACGACCGAGCGAAGCGAGGTCGTGGGGAGGGGCCTTAGCACCTCAATTCAGTTAAAAATCTCGACGGACAGTGGTGAGGGGTTCCTCAATACGGGATGTCCGACAAATCGCCGTCTTGGAAGTTGAGCCGTCGGGGTTCCCCGACGGTCACGTTCTCACGTGCTCTGAGTTCCGGGATGATCGGCTCGGAAACGAGGAGTGTTCCGGGCTCCATCGTATTGGGAATGCGAGCGATTCGCAACTCCTCGGGGTTCGGGGTACCCGTAATCGAAGGAGCCAACAGGAGGGCGCTAACGTCGTCTGGAACGATCAACGGAATCTTCGCACGCCGCGTCTCGCCGCTCGTTGCGATGTTGACGTACGTGTCGCCTAAATCAACGTCAGCGATGAGATCGCGGTGGACCAGATCTGCAAGCCCCATCCCGAGGGCGTTCCCGTGAGAGGGTGGAGTGAGCGAGCGCACGTAGATTCGCGTGTTGTCCGGGGTCTCCGGTTCCGCCTCACCTCGGAAGTAGGTTCGGCCGATGACGTTAGTGTCCATTCCGGTTCCACTTACCTCCTTTCCCAACTCGTCTACGATGAGCAGATCCAGGTCGTCGACGGGTAGCCGCGGCAGTTCCTCGTAGGCTCGCTCCAGCAACTCCGGTTCCCGATCGAGTATCTTCCCAGTCGGAACGCCCTCGACGTGTGCCGCTCGCTCTGCCGCGTTCTCGATCAGCGCCACACCGCCGACGACTGGCAGTTCGTCGAAGATGACGCGCGCTCGTTCTCGAATCTCCGCGCCCATGTCGCCGGTCAGCGCCGCGTTGTGCATCATCTCTGCACCCCTATGTTTTCCCATTCCGATGACCGCCATCTTGCAGAGACCGGACTCGATACGTGCGGAGAAGTCGGTGTGGGGCTTGACGCGATTGGCGATCAGAATCGCGTCCGCATCGGCGGCAAACCGGTCGGCGTACACGGGACTGCCGTCGTACTCGCCAACTTCGACGACGTCCATCGACGACTTGACGGGGCAGCCGAGCGATTTCTCGGTCATTCCGAGATCCGCGAGAACTCGTCGCTGGCCGTCGGCCGTGGCACCGCCGTGGCTCCCCATCGACGGGAAGACGAACGGCTCGTGTCCCCTGTCTTTCAGCTCGTCAACGACACCCTCGACCATCGCGGGGAAGTCGTGGATGCCGCGACTCCCGGCGGTGACTGCGACCTCTGCATCGGCCGGGAGCGACTCGATCGCCGGTAGATCGACGACGGCCTCTCGCCCCGCTTCCCGCACGTCTGGAACAGTGTCGATCTCCCAATCGACTGACGCCGGCGCGAACCGGGGCAGGTCGTCCACGGTCGCATCGTTTGCCGCTGCTAGTCGATCCGGGCTCGGAACGTCGAGTGGAATTTCGGTCATGGTGGACTTTGATCGGAGAGACGTGGTTCGTATTCGGCAGCATCGGTGTTACGGGTGATCACTTGTCTGCGCGGCCCGCCATCTCGACGGCGACTTTGACGGCGTCGATTAAACTCTGCTCGGAGGCAATTCCTTCGCCGGCGATGTCAAAGGCGGTTCCGTGGTCGACGCTCGTCCGGATGATCGGAAGCCCTATCGTCGTGTTCACTCCGGAGACCGCGTCGCCACCGGCGAACCCGAGCATCTTGATCGGGATGTGCCCCTGGTCATGATACATCGAAACGACGCAGTCGAACTCTCCGCGGGCCGCTCGGACGTACACTGTGTCAGGGGATTCGGGGCCAGTCGCGTCGATGCCTTCGTTGCGAGCGCGTTCGACCGCGGGTTCGATCCGTGCGCCGTCCTCGTTCCCCAACAAACCCCCGTCGCTGGCGTGAGGGTTTAGTCCGGCAACGCCGACCGACGGCGATGTGATGCCGAGATCACGCAGTGCGGCATCCGTCAGCCGAATCGTTTTCAAGACGTTCTCCGTCGTGACTCGGTCACAGGCCTCCCGCAACGAGACGTGAGTGCTCACGTGAGTCACGCGCAGTTCGTCTTCGACGAGCATCATCGAGTAGTCGTCCGTCTCGGTGTAATCCGCTAGCATACCGGTATGGCCGGCATAGTTACTGCCAGCGAGTTTCGTTGACTGCTTATTGATCGGTGCCGTGGTGATTGCGTCGATCTCGCTTGCTTGGGCGAGTTCGATAGCGCGTTCGATGTACTCGAGACTCGCCGCACCGTACTCCTTGCGAATCTCCCCGCGGACGAGCGTATCGACGTTATCTAAATCTAGAACAGGGATGCTTTCAGGAGCGAAACGCGCGTCCGCCACAGCGTTGACACGGTCGACGGACAGTGACCGCTCGCAGACGTCAATCGCGTCAGCGACGACGTCCGCGTCGCCGATGATGAGCGGACGGCTGAAACCGAGCACATCGGAATATGCCTTGACTATCACTTCTGAGCCGATGCCACCGGGATCGCCCATGGTAATCCCGACGACGGGGGGTTTCTCACACATCGTTTCGAACAAATGCGTCAAGACAGGTAATGATCGTCCTCTGCGTTCCGAATCCCCCCGCTTTCGTGACGATCGGCGTTCCTGCCGCGGAACCGTCCGCGAGGGTACCGATAGGGATTCCCACACCTATCGACGTTCCGGTCAGTGTGACGGCTGTTGCGTCGAGTGCTCGGATGACGGCGATTGCGACGTCGCCTCCCGTGAGGAAAAGCCCAGATGGTTCCTCTCTCTGAAGGGTACGCATCGCGGCCTCTCCTAGCATGGTTGCGACGCGCTCTTGGATTTCGTTAGGCGAGAGACCGCGCGCTTTCCCCGCCTCAACGGTTCGTTCGACCGATTCACGGTCTGTTGCCGCGGTCAAGACGGTGGCTCGGCTGGCTTGGAGTTGTTCGGCGGCTCGTCTCGCGACTTCGTCGACGCCATCCTCGGCCAAGAGTTCGACAGGATCGAGTTCTATCACGGTGTCGTCGGGGACGCGTTTGAGTTGAGAGAGTGTCGTTGCGTTCACACTCCCGACGATGCCCAGCGGGGAACCGTCCAACCGCTCCAGCGGGGAAGGCGAGTCGTTGCCGTCGGGGACGGAGATGTGCTCCGCCAACCCTCCGCTGCCGACGTAGAGAGCGTTGAATCCGTCGCTGGCGTCGGCAATCGTCGACAGGTGTTCGTCCGTACTGGCGTCACAGATGAGAATCGAGGGATGGTCGTTTCGAACGACCACGTCCGCCAGCACCGACGCCACGCGGTCGCTTCCCGCCTCGATAGTGGGCGTGTAGACATTCTGGACCGGTCGGTTGAGTCCCTCGAACAGGTCGGACAGCGACGACGATGACGGTCCCTTTTCGTCGTCTCCGTACTCCGTCTCGGCGACTGGCGTCCCGTCGACGTAGTGGACGCCGTCGTCCGTCGTCCGTCCAACAGCGGGAAACGCTGGAACGACCAGACCAATGGCGACATCCGACGCTGTGAGTGCTGCGTCAACCTCCTCAACGAGGTTCCCTCGAAGCGTCGAATCGACTTTCTTGTAGACGATCTCTGCGGTGATAGACGTCACACTCTCGGTGACGACGTCAACCGCCTGCTGTCTGTCGGCGTATCTGCTGTCGGTGTTGACTCCCAGTATCGCGGACTCTCGGACGTCCGGACTGGCATTCCGGTCGGACGCGGGGACCGCAAGAACGGACGTTCGGTAGCCGCGGGCGGCGAACCCGTGTGCAGTGTCCATCGCACCCGTGAGGTCGTCGGCGACAATAACGGCAGAGTGCATTGGAGACAACTATACCGTAAAGAGGTAAAATACCCCGTGAGGAACTGTCTAGTGGGGATCTCCTCGACTAGCGTGCGGTTGTTTAGTGTCCGGTTCGGTTAGCCGAAATTATGGTGGTAGACGAAACGACTCAGCCAGCGACGTATACTTAGCGGACTGCCCCACCAAAATGAATGAAAGCAGTCGATTCGCATCAATACCGTCTGAAACGGCTCTGGTGAATCGCCATACAGCGGTTGATTTGGATATGTTGCAGTACGCTTGATGTTATGAACGACACATTTCAAGACGAGCTCACAAAATTCTCGGTACCACGTCCGCGCTCGCACGGCGACGCCGTGCGTACGCTTTATCGACGAGAAGACGGTCTCACACATCGATTTCTGGCGGTAGCGAGGCCCATCGACCCGCGCGTTATGCACGTGGTCGATGGACCAGAAGATGCGATGTTTAATCAGCGGTCTCACACCTTCTTCCCGTAGTTTTTCGTGTAATTGCATCCAGTCGTAGCCTTTGTCGGCGGCGAGGCTGTGCAGGTCACCTGCGTTGCGGCAGGCGACCTGCCAGCCGAGTTGTGTGTCGTGGGTTTTCTCATTCGTACAATGAACTTCAAAAACAGCGTGCGTTTGAGTATCGACGTGAGCCGTCGCTTTGAGTGTCTGAACGCGGTAATTCGTGCGGCGGTAGTAGTGCTTGCTAGCGTTTTCGCGGTCGAAAAAAGTGGCATCAATGGCGGCGTGACCCGAGAGGTCGTGCAGCTCCGACTCTCGTCGGAGCTGCACTCGCCAGAGCTTCATATGAAGCCTATCAAACGCCTTAATCAGCGTTGAATGGTCAGGAAGATCGTCCTCTTCGAGGCCGATCTCGGCGAGAATATGCGGCATTTCGTTCAGCAGATCGAGGGCGTTGCGGTACGACTCATCGAGGTAAATCCGCAGACAGTGTATCGATACAAGAGCGTAGCCGGCGAAGTCGCCATCCCCTTCGGGGAGGCGACTTCGCCTCGGTCACCAACAACATTTTTAGCTAACGTGACCGCTTTGTTCGTGAAGCGGGAGATCTTTGACGTGAACTATCGCCGGTTTCCCGCTTCATCTTCCAAGTTCTAACGGTCGAACCCGACGCTGTTTAGTGATTCACCAGAGCCGAAATATAGGTAGAATGCGCCGACCAGCGCTTCTGTGAACTCGCGACCGCCACAGAGCGACAGAGAGGAGTCCTTGCACCCCGGCTAAGCGATTACGAGGATATTCGGTGTCTGATGGTTGATGCCGGCGCTCAGTCGTCGCCGGCCAAGGGGTCGGAGTCGTCATCGGCCAATTCGTCGGGCAATGTCGGTTCCTCATCGGGGTCTGCTCCGAGTGGTTGGACCTGGACGTTCGTCACTTTGTACCGCGGAATCTTGCTCGTGGGATCGAACTCCTCCTTAGTCAACTTGTTGATGGCCCCGTGGACAAAGTGCATGGGAATGAACAGCACGTCCGGTCCCGACGTCTCTTCGACGTTTGCCTTCACGATGATTTCACCTTGTTGGGACGCGACGCTGACGTATTCGCCGTCAATGACGCCAAGTGACTCGGCCGCCTCTGGGTGGATCGTGACGAAGCTCTCAGGAAAGTGTTGCATTGACGTCCGTACGCGTCGGGTCATCGACCCTGTGTGCCAGTGGTAGAGGACGCGCCCCGTGATGAGCGTGAACGGGTAGTCCTCAATCGGACGAGGGTACTCCTCTTCAGGTAACTCGGACGGGACGAACCGCGCCATTCCGTCGTCGAAGTTAAACTCCTCCTCGTACAGGTATGGGGTCCCGGGGTGGTCCTCGTCCCAGCACGGCCACTGGAGGCCGTTTTCCTTCTCCTCCAAGCGCTCGTAGGTCACGCCACCGTAAATGGGAGTTAGATCGTTGATCTCGTTCATTACGTCGGCGGGACTCTCGTACGCCCAGTCGAACCCCATTCGGTTGGCGAGATCTTGCAGGATGTCGGCATCCGTGCGAGCCTCGCCGGGGGACTCGGCGGCTGGTCGAACGAGTTGGATCCGCCGCTCGGTGTTCGTGATAGTGCCGTACTTCTCGGCGGCGGACGCTGCTGGCAACACTATGTCCGCGAACTTCGCCGTCTCGGTCATGAACAGTTCTTGGACGACGAGGAAGTCGAGCGCCTCCAATGCCTTCTCGGCGTGTTGGATTGCTGGCTCGGAAAGCGCAGGGTTTTCGCCGATGATATACATCGCGTGCAAGTCGGTGGTTTCGGGGGAGTATCCCTCTTCGGCGCTCGGATCCCCGGTGCCGCGCTCTTGTTCGCCGTCACTGGTGCGCTCAGTCCCTCCGTACGCATCACTTTCGTCGTTTTCTCCGGAGACGGTTTCTTCGACTCCTGGAATGGCGCTGAACATCTCGGTGACGCGGAGGCCGACTTGGTTCGGTGGACGGACCCCCCACGCGCCCTCGAACGTATCAAGCACGTCATCGTCGTCAATGGCTTGGTAGCCCGGCAGATTGTTGGGAATTGGTCCCATGTCGCCGCCACCGCCCTGCACGTTATTCTGACCTCGGAACGGCGACAGTCCGGAACGTGGCTTGCCGACGTGGCCACAGAGCAGTGCCAGGTTGGCGATGGCGAGCGCGTTGCGCGTTCCGTGAGAGTGCTGGGTCAGTCCCATCGCCCAGCCATAGACGCACGTTTCCGATTTCGCGATGGTCTCGGCCGCGCTTTTGAGTTCCCCCGGCGGAACGTCCGTTATTTCTTCGACCACATCGGGTGTGTACGGTTCGACGGCCTCCTCCAGCTCGTCGAAGTGTTTGACCCGTTCCTCGACGAACGCCTCGTCGTGAAGACCCTCCTCGATGATGTGTCGCATCATCCCGTTGAGCCAGGCGATGTCCGTGCCGGGTTTCGTCCGGGAGTATTGGTCGGCGTGCTCCGCAACGGTCATCTTTCGCGGGTCGAACACGAACAGGTCCGCACCGTCTCGGACGTTTTGAACGATGCGAGTCGCCAGTACCGGGTGGCTCTCGGTCGTGTTCGACCCGGTGATGAGATAGCAGTCGGCCCTACCGATGTCCTCGTTGATGCGATTCGTCATCGCACCGTAGCCGACCGTCTGCTTCAACGCGGCAACGGTCGAAGAGTGGCAGAGCCGAGTGCAGTTGTCGACGTGTGGCGTCTGTAATACTTGTCGCGCGAACTTCTGGGCGAGGAAGTTCTCTTCGTTCGTTCCCTTCGAGGAGGATGTCACCGCTAACGAGTCTGCACCGTACTCGTCGCGAATCTCGGTCAATCGTTCGACGATACGATCTAACGCTTCGTCCCACGTGGCCTCGCGGAACTCACCTTCTTCCTTGATCAGCGGTGTCGTCAGCCGGTTGTCGGAGTTGACGAACTCGTAGCCGAATTTTCCTTTCACGCAGGTCGAGAAATCGTTGGCAGGCGTCTGCCCCGGATCGGCCGGGCGGACGCCGAGTACTTCGTTTCCTTTCCCGTATAGTTTGAACCGGCAGCCAACTCCGCAGTACGTACAGGTGGTATCAGCTACCTTGATATTTCGTTTTCGACCACCGCTGACGACTTGTGCGGCATCGAAGAGTTGGCCGATAGTGAGCGACTCCTCGGCGATCTCTTCTGCGGTGTGTTCGACGGTCTTTAGCGCGCCGTCGGTCGCTCGCTTTGATAACTCCATCGTCTGCTGTTTCGCTTTCACCATGAACTCGGCGACCCCAGATCGTTCCTCCGCTTCCGCCCCCTGCCTGACGCTTTTGCCCTCGATTTCCGGCACGTCGCGGTTGGGCTCGGCAACCGTATCGGCCGTTTCGATTGGGGGTTTCTCATGTACTTTGCCGATGGAATTTTTTTGTGTGAACCCCGGCAACGGAATGGTCGTTGCATCCGCGAGCCCCTCCTCGACCAGCGAACCGGTTGGGCAGACGGTGACGCAGTGCCCGCAGGAAATACAGGTCGACTCGTCCATCGTCTCAGCCTCGGGTTTCTGGAAGTCAACGTGAATGTCGTCGGCGTTCCCAGACATCCGGAGCACACCCGCGACCTGAACATCGTTGCAGGCCTCGACACACCGATTACAGAGGATGCACTTATTGCGATCGATCTGGATGACCGACGTGTCGTCGATTGGAGCGTACGCGTCGCGGTCGCTGAACACACCGTACCGCGGCTTGTTAACTCCATGCTCGATCGAGACATCTTGAAGCTCACAGCGGCCGTTCTGTCCGCAGGTTGTACATCGCAGATTATGATTCGCGAGGACGAGGTCGAGATTGACGTCTCGAGCCTCCGCTGCGTCGGTGGCGTCGGTGCGTACGTTGAGGCCGTCCTTGGCCGGAAAGCTGCATGCAGGGACGACTCCGTGTTCGTCTGTTTCGACCATACAGGTTCGACACGTGCCGCGTGGTCCGATGTTGTCGGATTGTTCGGTGCCGCGGTCGTAGTAACACAGTGCCGGGACGTCGGATTCGGTGTCGACCGTCTCGAGGGCGTCAATGAGCGTCGCCCCGGGTGAGACGGCGACGGGATCACCATCGACCGTCACGGTCGTCATATCGTCGTTGTCGACCCCGACATCGGGGTCATTCGCAGTTCCCGTTCGGAAGTCCTCGGTCAGCGGCGTGCTCGGCCGCGGTTCGTCGATGTTTGGAACGCCGGGCGTCGCTTCGGTGGGACTGTGCTCAGTCGGTCCGGGGGTTTCGTCCATGCTCATGACTGGGTCACCTCGCAGGCTCCACTCGGGCAGCGACCGTCAGCGTGGGCCTCGAATTCTGTCTCAAACCGACTGAGGGCTGTTCCAACGCTGCGGGCAGTCGAGTGTCCGAAAGAACAGATACTCGAATGGTCCATTACGCGGGCGAGTTCGCGTACCATGTCGTCTTCATAGCTACCATCATAGACGTCGCGCAAGAGGGTGAGGAGTTGCTTCGACCCCTCGCGGCAGGGAAAGCAGCGGCCACAGTTCTCCTCACTCGCGAACCGCACGCGCTCGCCGACGGTCGCCACCACGCAATTGTTTTCGTTGAACACCTCAACCACGCCTTCGGTTCCAAGGTTAGCGTTCGTCAGTGCTAACGCGCTCACCGCGTAGTCGAGCGATCGGGTGAAGCCACCAAACTGGCCGCCGACACACGCCATTTTGAACCGCCCCTCTGCATCGACGGCGTCGCGGACGTCGGCCAGCGACCCGCCGGTCGGCAGCTCGACGGTTGCCGCCGCCTCTACGTCACCGGTGATGGTGAAAACTCGCGTTCCGGGATCGGCGTCGGCGGCGTCGTACGCGTCGGGATCGAGCAGTCCTGTACGCACTTGGGCGAACGTTCGCGGCGTATGCACGACTGTTGGTCGGCCGTACAGCCCGTGCCGTGCGGGGCCGGGCGGACGCAATCGCGCTTCTAACCGGTCGTTGCCCTCGAGCGCTTCGAGAGCCATGGTGAACTCCCCGGCGATGAATTCGTCCGGACCGGCGACGATCTGCGGTGTGTTCGCGCTCGCTGTGTTTGGTTCTTCACCGAGCGCGTCGGCGACAGAGAGTGCCGCACGCCGGACTCGGCGTCGAACGAGATCGTCAGCCTCGTTCGTGTAGACGACGACGTCACTCGGCTTTGCGCCGACGACGGCGGCGACAGCTAGCGCTCCGTCGAGCACCGTCGCTGGGGAACTACCGAGTAGCATACGATCGGTCTCGTTGCGACGGTCGCTCTCGTTGGCGTTCACCACCACGACTGGGTCGTCCGTCATTTTGTGCACGGTATCTAGGTCGGTGGCGATGGAACTATCTTGGCTGGCATCGCCTCGGCCGCGCCCGAGAATACCGATGTCCGTGAGCTGCGCCAGCGCCGCGTTTGGGTCCTCCCGCGCGAGTGCTGCAGCACTCGCGCGGGCGATAGTTCTGTCTAAGGGAGCCCAACCACATCTTTCTAATACATGCCGGGCCCCAACTGCGAGCGGCCCGTCGGGAGGCGTCGGTAGTGTCTTGGTATCGGGATCGTGTTCAACCACCCACACCGCGTCATTGGCTCCGATCTCGCCTGATTCGGCGCCTTCGACGAGCGAATGCGTGTGCTCGGGTGACGGACGAGAATGGTACGCCGTTCGCCCCCTGTAGGAGACAAGAACTAGCGGTTCGAGCGCGCGAGCACCGGTCGAACCGACTTCGAGCACAGTCACTCCGTCGGCGGCTGCTCGGGCGGCATCGAGGGCCTCCCCACCCCGTTCTGAGTGGAGTTTCTCTCCTTCGACAACCTCGCCACGCGGGGGCTCATTGCAACCAACTGTGATCCGGACAGTGGGCGATCCGCTCTCCGAATCGTTCGATTGAGTCATCTGGTGTACGCTTCGGCCACTACGTGCGAAAGCTTTGTGGCCTTATCAACATGTTAGTATTTTGATCAAGGCGGTGCGACCGGATGTACCGGGTCTGCCCCGAATCTGCGTTCCAGATTCGGTTCTCGATCGTTGCCCTTTTCTCTGGTTACCGTTTCGCACGTCGATACGACCGTGCGAGGGGGGCGCGCTTGCGCCACGCCCAGAAAATGGCTGCGCTGACCGCTGCGAAAAGCATGACCGCTACAACAAGAGTCCGACTATTGGTCGACTTCGCGTTTAGATTATCCATATTTTGATCACTACCCGACAGATGGTATGGGTTTGGGCTAATTTCTCGCTATTCAATAACCTACCGCTCGTGAACTACCCCGCCCTGCTCGGCCTTGTAGCCTCGCTGAGGACGGGGCTTCCGGTTTCAACGACGCGCTGTGCAGGAACCGCAACGGTTCCCGGAGGGAGCGCAGTCTCCGCAGGCATTGAATCGGGGAGAACCACCCCTTGATCTCGTCCATCATCCGGGCTTCCCGCTCGAAGTTGAGTTCCTCGAGAATGATGCGCTCGAAATCGTCCGCCATGTTTCGGAGCGAGAACTGCAAGCGCTCAAGGGCAAACAGCATTATTAGTGGGATGAGTCGGCGGATGATGCGAAGATCAGTCTCGATGAGAACTTTGATCTCGGGCCGCCGAACCTTCACGACGACCGGTTCACCCTGATACGTCGCTCGATAGACCTGCGCCAGTGATCCCCCCGCAATCGGTTCTGGATCGAAGTCCTCGTAGGAATGATAGCCGACATCATGTGCAAGAGCGGGGATCATCTCGCGATATGGGCCTGTCGGAACCGCATCCTGCAGCGTGACGAACTCCTCGGCGTACACCTGTGGGACGACATCGGGCCGGGTGGAGAGGACCTGCCCAATTTTCACGAACGCCGGCCCGAGATCAAGCAGTACGTCGCGAAGCCGGCGGGCACGTTGTGCGTGTGTGTCTCGAGAGATCTCACTTAGCTACTTGAAACGGCCTAGTGGAACGACTACACAGTTCTCAGAAGGCAGGACTGACGGACAGATCGTGAGCTGCCAGCATCACCTCACTGAGCTGGTTCGTCGGCCGGCGCCACCATGTCCTCAATACGGAGGATCAAGATGTTGCTCGTATCGTCGATTCCGTCGATCGTGCCTTCGACAACGAGTTGTGACAGCGGTGTCGGACCGACTGTCACCGCATCTCCCTCGTCAAAGTCGTGGAGTGAGCCTTGCACATGGATTTCAGCCCGGCATTGCTCAGGATGATGGACGCTCGAGAGGTCCACCTCCTGGACGTTCGCGCCATCAACTAGTTCATCATTATGAATCAGTGGGACTGACGCGGGCTCGTCCATCTGATCGATGTCGAGCGCCTCATATGCGTTCGTGGTCGGCTTGTAGCCGCCTTTCGGACCAGGTACTCCTTCGACTAGCTGCAACGCCTTCAGGCTCTGCATCTGATTGCGGATAGTGCCTGGATTTCGGTTCACCTCCTCGGCAATGTCCTCACCCTTCACCGCACTCTCTGTCTCACGGGACAGGTTGACGAGAGCGGTAAGAATCGTCCGTTGGCTTGGTGTCAAATCGATTGCTGACATGGGAGTATTTGTCTGCATATTGCCTTAAGTCCTAAGAATTCGCTCAATGAATGTTTTCGTGATCGGGTATTCCACGGAGCTAAATGTTCAATTGAGGATATCTGATGGGAAGGAAAACTATATCTTGCCCCTTACGATTGATCGCCGGTCCAACTTCTACACAACCACCGAGTCTGGACTTCACGCCCTGCACAAATGGATCTGCTGGAAACGCCAACGCTCTTGTGAAGCACATTATCGGTGATTCAAAGAACTGCTCGAACGATGTGTTTGAGAGCTTCTCGACCTGGTTTGCGGAGGATTTGTCGCCGGAGCTGGAACGATCTGAGATACGCGGTCAGTTTGTCCTTTGAGACGTCTCGATGTGGCGAGAGCCACCGTCGCGCCAGCGACGAGTGGCTCTCGCAGGTATTCACGTGCGCGTCTCCATCAACGTACTCGCCATCTCCGTGAATCACTGCTTCTCGCTGGAAGTTTTCAGCAGTTTCAAGCGGCTCATAGGCACGAAATCCATCCGTATAGACGATGAGCGACTCCTCCTCGTCGACCACGAGGAGGAGTCGCACAGTCAATTCATCAGCGGATTTTGCCGGGACGACGTATCGCTGATCGCTCCCACGATCAACGAGCGTGAAGACTGGCGGTTTGTCCTCGGTGTACGTTCTTCGTCCACGCTTCGAGAGACCACGCGAACGCGATAGATCCGACGAACGGAAAATGCGGCACGACACGATTGTGTTTGATAGAGGTACCAGCTGCAAAGACCAGATTCACATCCTCCTCGCACCGGTTGTCGGTAAAGCCAGGGGCGGCACCTGCGAGAGAGAACGTGATGAACCTCATCGGGCAGGGGCGAGACTCTAGCCGCATGAATACCTCCTACTCTTGACCTAGTGTCAAAATATATTATTTATTATTTTTCTATTGCTAAGACGTTATGAATCAAGAAGTAAGTACGTCAGATACCTCAGAAACTGTATCGACGGACACTATCTAGGCAAGCCAATTGAAGAAGTGAGTAGGTCGTTGAGTGAATTTGAATTAGAACTGGAGCTGAAGCAGCGAGAACCAACACCTGAATAAGTCTTGTTCAGTTCGCACTTTCTATGTATCGGTTATTCTCGGGTGCCTCTGATGAACCAAAGTGGCGAGACAAATGCTACATCCATATGCATTGGCCAACGCAGTCTCAACTTCTGTGGAGGCGTGAGGCTCCTCATTGCCCCTGATTCCGCTCACAACCAGTATCCCGTCGACGTTGCCGGAGGATGGAACGGTCGCGATGTCAATGCCGCTGTGATTGGACAACGAAAAGAGGACCTCTGGCTGAATCACTGAAGACTATAGAACGATAGCCGCTCGGAGAGAACCAATAATTAAGAGGTGACGACTCCTCGGTTCTCAAATGATTACCGACGCGCCGCTCGCTGGTATCGCCACGTCGCTGCGTACTGCCGAACTCAGTCCATCGACATACATTGAAACGATCCGCGCCCGCGCCGCAGACGTTGAACCGCAAATTCATGCACTTCTCGACGAGCCAGACCGATGGGATCGACTCCGACGCGAGGCAAGTGCGTGCGAAGCGCGATTTCCCAATCCGGCGATTAGGCCGCCGCTGTACGGCGTGCCTGTCGGCGTCAAAGATATTTTCCACGTCGACGGATTTCGTACCGAGGCTGGAGCAACGGTTCCACCGGAGGTGCTGACGGGCTCCGAGGCAAGTGTCGTAAGCTCCCTCCGCGATGCTGGTGCACTCGTCCTTGGAAAGACGGTGACGACGGAATTTGCCTATTTTGAGCCAGGCCCGACCCGAAACCCGCACAACCCTGCGCACACTCCCGGTGGGTCGAGCAGTGGCTCGGCCGCGGCGGTTGCAGCTGGTCTCTGTCCACTCGCACTCGGCTCGCAGACGATCGGTTCAGTCATCCGTCCAGCGGCTTTTTGCGGGATTGTCGGGTTGAAGCCGACCTATGGTCGAATCCCTATTGACGGTGTACTCCCCGTCTCACCATCGGTCGATCACGTTGGTGTGTTCACACAGGACGTCGCAGGTGCGAGGCTGGTCGCTTCAATCCTCCTCAAGCACTGGATCCCAGAGACGACGGTCGAACGTCCGGTCGCGGGCGTTCCGGAGGGCCCCTATCTCGACCAAGCCGACGAGACGGCGCTCGAACATTTTCGAGAGCACGTCGCGCTTCTCGAACGGGCAGGCTACGAAGTCCGCCGTGTTGATCTCCTCGAAAACATCGAGGCAGTGAATCGTCGACACAAGAAGTTGGTCGCCGCTGAGACAGCACTCTCACACAGCGACTGGTTTGCCGAGTATGGAGATCGGTACGCAGAGACAACGAGAGAGCTCATCGAGAAAGGACACAGTGTTAGCGTCGAAGAACTTTGCAGAGCCCGCGTCGGCCGCCGCGAGCTCCGACGGTCGGTCGAACAGGTGATGGATATGTCCGAGATCGACGTCTGGATCTGTCCAGCGGCGCCCGGTACCGCCCCAGAGGGCATCGACGGCACCGGTGATCCAGTGATGAACCTTCCGTGGACCCATTGTGGGCTTCCAGCGCTCGCACTCCCAGTGAGTACCGAGGAGCGTCTCCCACTCGGCTTGCAATGTGTCGCCCGGTTCGGTGACGATGAACGTCTCCTATTGTGGTCCGAACAGCTTGCCGATACACCCGCGACGGTTGAAGAAAGTCGATGAAACAACAGTGGTGATCGACGCTTCTGGCACTAATCGTCGCTCATCGTGTAACCCGGGAAACTGACCCTTGTGTGGACTACCCCCACTACCGCGCGTGGGGTTGCTCACCCCTTCGCGTGGTGAGGTGGAGGCTTCCTCGTTCACCGACGCGACTTGCAGATTTGCAGCGACTCCACAGCGGTCGCAGCGCTTGAACGGGCCGGAGATGCGGGATTAGCGTGTCCTTCCACTTGAACGATCAGCGTCACCAATTCGTCGTGAGGTTCTAACACCTCAATATCAATCGTGTTGTCTGTTTTTGACGCCAATTCTGAAAGCACGCAATCTCCTTCTGGCTGAAGATGAAGCGTCGCCTCGTACATTGTTATGTACTATTGATGATGATGTTAGGCGTTAGTCTCATCTGTGTTAGTCTCATACAAATTATAAAACTAGGTTTGAGGCCGTTAATAGTCCCTCTGTCGCTCACTGAACCACATTGAGGTTTCCATCAAGTCACACTGAGCCATTATTTAGTGTGTTTAAACACCCAATCAGCGGTGGGACAACACTCTTTGTGGTATGTTCGCAAGTCACCCTTGAATCTATGGTACAAAATGACGGTTGCGAAAAAATACGGAGCACTACAAAACCGGGAACAAGAATGTCCTCCGTTCAATTAGAATGGTGGTGAAACGATGGCGATAGAACCACAGACGGTGTCCTTAGGGTGGGAAATGGTGATTCTAACTATTCTTGGACTTGGAACAATGGCAGCGGTCGGCTGGTACTCATATAATAAACGAATTGGTGTAGATGTGGATGATTTCTTCTCTGCAAGCAAATCACTCGGATTCGTGATTATTGCACTCACGATATTTGCGGATTCGTATAGTGGAAATTCCTTCTTGGGATATGCAGCGAAAACCTATCGCTCTGGTGCGTGGTTCTTGGTATACCCACAATTCATGGTCGCAGGAGTAATTGGATCGCTCATAATTGCGCCACCTCTCATAAACCTTGGGAAAAATGGGACTATACATCTCCAATCGATTATCTCGAACATCGATTCAACTCCTCGGTGGCGCTACTTGCAGTCTGCTTTCCCTTGTGTGGCACATTCGTTCAATTCACTGAACAGTTCTTCGCAATGGGATATTTAGGACACGTCGCCTCTGGCGGAGTACTCCCCTATCAGGTGGTGATTGTACTCTTTACCCTCGTCATTCTACTCTATGTTGGGATTGGTGGGTTTAGAGGAACGGCACTGACCGCGGCGCTCCAAGGAGCGTTGATGATTTTCGCGCTCTCCATGATGCTAGTCGTAATCGGGCTACTTGGCGGCTTTACTGCGCAAATGAACACCGTTTGGCAAGTGGCACCTGATAAATTAACGTTACCGTCTACCTCGACAATGACGGGTTGGTACAGTACCATCGTGCTGATACTGCTGGGACTCCCGACGTATATCCATATTCAACAATTCTATCTCGGTGTGCGAGATGCAGAGGATCTCCGGAGAACGTTTCGACTGCAGGCACCGATTTTCCTCTTCGCAGCGTTGACACTGTGGTTGATCGGCATGTTCGGGGGTGGAGCGCTTCCGAATCTCACAGAATCACAATCCGAACAACTCGTTCCATTTTTACTGGGGTCGTTCGCCCAATCTCAAGGAGGAACCCTTCTTCCGTCGGTAATCTCACTCGGGGTGATTATGGCCACGCTCTCGACGGCAGGAGCCGCTGTGATGGTGCTTTCGATGGTGCTGTCTAAAGACCTCTATCGCCGATATGTGAATCCAGAAGCATCGGACAGCCGTGTCATTAACGCGAGCAGGGTCGTCTTAGCGTTATTTTTATTATTGGCGCTCGGTGTCGCATTCTCACCGTCGCTTACGATATGGGGCTGGACAGAACTCAGATTCGAGTTCCTCCTCCAAGCGACACCGGTGTTCATTTTCGGGCTTTACTCTCATCGTATCAAGAACAATCCTACAATTGCAGGGATGGTTATTGGATGCGTAGTCGCAGTCGGTCTCTATCAGACGGGGAATCCGGAGCCACTCGGGATTCACGCTGGAATCATTGGATTCCTCGTCAATTCGGTGGTGATGATCGGTGGAAGCTACCTTTCCGGAGCGGATGAAGAGACGGAACGAGCAAAGGAAATCCTCCGCTTCAACTCACGGGAACCGTCCGAAGAGACAACCACCGGTACGGTGAAGTATATCCTTCCCGCACAGACGAAGTCCTTTTGGATCGGGCTGGGAATCGTGATTGCGATTCTTGTTCCGTGGTACGCGCCCGAAAGTTGGAATGCGAGAGCTGCATTCGGCCTGCTAATATGGACGTGGGGAACGATCGTTGCACTCTGTATAGAAACTGCATTCGTCCTCTTTGCGACTTACATCTGGCGGAAAGAGTCGTCGACGAGTCAACCATCGACCGTTACAGATGACCAAACGTTGGAGGAAGAAATCATGTGAGGAGTCTTCGATTCGCCACTGATTGGAATGTTTAGAGAGGGTGACGTGATGGCCGCGATGGTGTCCAAGAACCGATTGTAACTACTGTGCGAATACGTTTCAAACGACCATAGAGCAGACTAATCCTCGGGGGACTGGTTGTTCACTCAGGCCTTAGTCCTACTTCGGTGATACGCATGACGGCCTCGCCGTTCGGGAGATTCGGTGCATCGACGAGCCGGACAATGCGTTTATCACCCTTTGATTTACGGAGGTACAGCCGGACCGTACTACTGTGGCCGAGGATATGACCACCAATTGGGCGCGTTGGATCGCCAAAGAACGCGTCAGGGTTGCTCAGGACCTGGTTTGTTACCACAACTGCCGCATCGTGTAAGTTCGCCAGCCGTATGAGGTCGTGGAGATGCGTGTTGAGTTTCTGTTGCCGCTCGGCTAGCTCCCCTCGGCCAACGTACTCAGCGCGGAAGTGTGCAGTCAGTGAATCCACGCAGATCACTCGGACAGGCCACTCGGTGGAAGCGTAGTCGCCGGCGAGTTCTCTGGCCTGTTCAGCCAGCAGAATCTGATGATTCGAATTAAAGGCCTTTGCGACGTGAATCCGATCCAGTACATGGGCGACTAGCCTGTCAAGTGCGGTGTCGTCGGTGGCGTCACCCTCAATCCCACGGTCGGCCATTGTGGCCGTGAGGACCTCGTCTGGTAATCCTCGGACTATGTCGTCAATCCGTTCAGGGCGAAACGTATCTTCGGTGTCGATGAACACAGCACGGCCGTGGAACCCACCGTACGTCTCGGGAAGCTGTACAGTGACGCACAGGTGGTGAGTGATCTGTGACTTGCCGGAGCCGAACGCGCCGTAGAATTCAGTGATCGATCGAGTTTCGATTCCCCCACCGAGCAACTCGTCAAGTTCATCGACAAGGACGCTGAGCTTCCCAATTTGTTCACGCTGTCGTCGCACCGCGGTCCCGGTTTCAAAGTCACCGATGTTGGCGGCCTCTCGTGCTGCATGGACGATCGCAGCAGCGGTGCCCTCTCCAATGTCAGTGCTGTGGCTGAGCTCACCGGGACTCGCAACGGCCAACGCCTCGTAGGAATTGAAGCCGGCTGCCAGAAGTTGGTCGGCCGTTGCTGGACCAACACCTGGTAAGCGATCGAGCTCGAATGCCATGTGTGACCGATGCACTCACACAGTCATAAACCCTCGTTAACAGACCAGTGAAAGTGAACTGGCCGCAGCTTACAGAGGTTCGAGGAGAAAGCCCCCGACTGTCGTCGTGGGATGAATCCGACATCGTTACGTTGTATGCCAGCCATCCGCATGGTACGGGAGTGATGGGTCGAACCGACCCGACCCGAACGCTTCTGAAGACTAGGACCGCTTTGCCGCCGTTGTGGTGACAGTCCTGTCGTGGAATGAGGAAGTTCACGACTGTAGTCGTGGGAGACTATCACGCAAGCCATCATTCGGTGCGTACCATGAAAGTCACCAACGGGATCTACTCTCTCAGTTTATCCAAAAAGGCCAGAAGAATTAACTCGGATAAATATGATTGAACAGATGGCCGTTGCAGACGGTTGTTCACTCTCGACTGCCCGGTGAGACTGAACGTCCAAGCAGCCAGCTGGATCCTGTGCAATCCATTCACGGTGTCAGAGTCACCGATTGACCATCTGCAACGGGCGCTTTTAGCTAAATTGAGGCGCCAAGCCCCCTTCCTCACCGAGCACCGAAGGCGCGAGTAGGGGGAGGGGAGACAGCGCCGCACAGTTCTCAAACGTGTTCGATCGTGAAAACGGCGTTCGTCCTCGCATCAAGTACCGCGAGTTTTCGTCGCTCCACAAGGCGTGGAACGCTCGACTGAACATCGGCATCTACTGATAAGCAAGGCGAGTGCCTCGGGGCTTGACCCCGAGGTACTTCATGGCCAACGTAGTCAGAACGAGACGATGAACTCCCGCCTCAAACGGAAATATGGCACATTCGTCCGCTCACGACACTGGTGGAAGCAATTCCATGAACTCGTTGTTGGCTGTCTCACTCACAACATCGACAAGGCACTCTGAACGTGAGATATAGAGAGTACATCAGGCGCTGGTTTTCCATACAACAGCAAGGATAGGACCGAGACTTCAACTGGTCTCTTCGTGTTCCTGTTCAAGCTGTTCTACCTGCCCTTCGTCCGATACTGCCTGTTCTTCTCTCTCCTCAATCAGTGGTGAGAGAGCACCATCACGGCGAACAATGGCGTATCCGCCCACGATGAACAACACTCCCCAAACCAGAAATCCAACGTCCCACAAGAGTACTGGTCCGGGGCCGTCCGGCCAAACGTGATGGATCTGAAGGAGATGATGGTCCACAATACCCTCAACGAAGTTGAATAGCCCCCACCCCAGAATCGTTGACCCGAACAGCGAACGGCCTGACTTTGGGACAGATGGTCGTCGCCATGCACGCCACAGAAGGACGATTCCAAGGGCCGTAAAGATGTATGTCGCGGCGTGGAAAAACCCGTCAGCCATCACGTTCAATTGTAGGTTTTCAATGGTGGTTGGCTCAACCCGCGCGGACACCATGTGGTGCCATTGGAGAATTTGATGCAAGACAATGCCGTCGAAAAACCCACCTAATCCCAACCCGAGGAGAATCCCGGCTTGAACGAGAGGTTTTGCACGTTGCGGAAGTCCCAACCATGTCTCCTCTTGCTCACTCATACTGTCGCTATGGGGGCGAACGAGGAAAAAGATGGACCTGCCTACACTAAAGTGTTCTATACGCACACCTACCTAACGGCTGTTTCAGTTGGAAAGGTGTTGGACCAATAGGATTTCAACAGGCCATCTTTGACTAAATCGACGCCTCTCAAGTAGTGGCAAAACGGCACATCCCGAGGAAGTGAGATTGGAGAAGCTTCCCGAAGAATGGAACTATGTGGACTACCCCGACCTACTCCCTCGCGCCGAAGGCGCTCGGTTCGTGAGGTCGGGGCTTCCTAATCCTGTGTCGGAACGTGCACCCGAAGGCACAGCGGTTCCAGACTCCGCAGGCGGTTCCCTCGCTGGGCGGGTCAGAGTAACCCACTCCTCCCGATTCGACACGCCGACCACACCAACCGATGCACGCTTTTTGTCGTCGTTCGAAAGGTGCGTCGCGCCTTTCGTGATGACGACACGGCGAGGCCGGTTCGAACCACGTGTGAACACCGGCGGAACCGTGGCGAGCGTCTTCCTCCCCGCTTCGACCGCGCAGGTCGTACAGATGCCGCAGACAGTGAACGTGACCCGTGCAGCGCTGTCTCCCCTCCCTACTCGCGCCTTCGGCACTCGGTGAGGAAGGGGGCTTAGCGCCTCGGTTAAGCTAAACGGGATCAACAAACCACGACAAAGATGATTGTACAATGTCTCTTCTCGCACACTCTGGAATAGCAGGTTTCATTAAAAAGTACTGCTATGGGCTAAACAGTTATTCTCGTCTAAAACCACTCTTATACGCCTTAGATGAGCATTGGTCTCCCACATATTTCGCCAGTTCGGTCCACCGACCGAGAGGACAGAGAGGACTCTCTTAGAACCTCAAACAGCCGGCTGTAATCGCCTAAACCGGAATCTCATGGAATTGGGACAGACACGTACGCTATGTACTTCTCAGTAGAAGCGGGAGTCATTTATTGTTTAATTATTTTTGTACACCAAACGTCACACAATTTCACCGTCATGTATTCTGGACTACCACCACCTCACCGATGAGATGCTACTGTTTACAGTAAGCCTACTGAAGAGAGATGACAGAAGATTCGAGTGCATGCCCTCACCTTTTGACGCATGGAGGATGTCAATGGTATGCAGACACACTCGCCGAACACACAAGGATTCGCTCACGGCTGCCCGTGAGCAAGACCTCGTTAACGAGAGCGAGACTCGCTTACACTAGTAGTTACTCGGCGAACTCGATGAGAAATTCCTTACCGGGATTCTACACTGGTTTGCCAAAGAAAAAAAGCCTTCAGAATGGGTGGAACTCCCACAGCGTTTCTCGGACGACTTGCAGGAGAAACAAAGAACGCGATCTTACTCACCGATTTGGCACCTATTCATTCATTGCAGAAACGAACACACCAAATCAAGATACCTGAGATGAAACGAACTCCCACGAGCGTCGGCATGTACCGCGACCCGTCTGTCCTGCTCGACAATAGGACAACGGTCACCGTCGGCGTCGAGGGTGTCGGTAAACTGGCAAACATCTGCTGCCACCGGTAGTCATCATGTCGCGCTGGATCACTCTTCCAGTCCGAAGACCTCCCGAGGCTTCTCGAGGACGGTCTGCCGGACGTTCTCCTCGTCGATCCCTAGGCGGTACAGTCCGAGGATCGTCCGCTTCACCGAAAGAACGTCCGTTCGGAGGACGTTCGCGCAGTCCGTCTAGACTATAATGCGGTCCGGACCGTGCTCGTGAACCGTCTCCGCGACACCGGTGGACGTGACGCCGGTCAGCTGCCAGCAGGTCGTCGGGGTTCTCGACGCGAACGCCAGTGTGAACGCCGAGCGCGAGGTTGGTGTCGAAGAAGTGGCTCTGCTCGATCGCCCGTCGGAGGTTGATGGCGTCATCCCAGAGGAAACGGACGGCGGCGGTAACGGGTTTGTACGGCGTCCAGTGGTACCCCGACGCCACCATCACCATCACCATCGCTTCGCAGCCCGCGAGTGCGTAGCGTTCACGATCATTCCACGACAGCGTCTGCACGTGGTTGTGGCAGTCGATCCAGGGAAGGTTGAGCAGGGACGACGGGAGATCCGGTCCGTTGTCATTGAGGTACGACGCATCGGTTGGGCGCCGGACCGGGTGCTTCGACGGCATACTGGGAAGACCGCCCCGCCGCCAAGAATCGTTATCGGCGCGCGGTCACCACATCTGTTCGAACACGGCTTCGACGTCCGACTGCGTCGCGTCGAGGTCGCGCGGGCCAGACTCCATGAACGGATCCTCAATCACCGCCTTCGCCAGGTCGGGGAAGTGGCTCACCTCCGCCTCCTCAACCGATCGCAACTGCGACGGCAGGCTGAGAGCGTCGCGCGTTTCAGCGACAGCGTCGACGACCGCCGCCGCGATCTCCTCGTCGTCGGCACCCTCGTTCCGGACATCGAGCGCCTCGGCGAGGAGACCGCGCCGGCCGTCGACCTGTTCGAAGAGATAGCGGAGCACGTGCGGCGCGGAGATCGCGTGGGCTACGCCCTGCTGGACCGGGTAATTCCGCGCGATGGCATGGCCGAACGAGTGGATGACGGACGCCCGGTAGGCGTCTGGCGTGGACAGCCCGTACTGTGCAGCGGCGATCCCCTGCAGGACCTTCGAGAGTTCTTCCTGGCTCATCGACTCCTCAGTGATAGCTGGCAACCCTTCGTGCAAGAGACGGACGCCACGCACTGCCGTTCCGTCGGTGAACGGATTGTGATATTTAGTGTAGAGCATCTCGATCCCCTTATCGAAGCCGTTCATCGCGGAGCGGGCGAGGACGGACTGTGGCGTCGTTACGAACAGTTCAAGGTCGTAGAACACCACCGTCGGCATCAACCGGCTGTCGGAGACGCCGGCACTCGGAATCTCAGACTTGGACTTCCCCTCTGGATCCACGCTCAGCTTGACACCGGCGACCTGCGAGAGGTCCGCGCCGGGGAGCGTCGTCGGAACCGCGAGGATGTCCGTAAGCGGCACCTCGTTGTTCGGCAGCAGCATCTCCTCGCGCTCCAGAATCTCCTCGACGACATCGTCGAGGGGTCGATCGTGACCGGCGAGGACACTGATCTGCTTCGCGATGTCAAGGCTGCTCCCACCGCCGAGCGGGACGAGCGCGTCGACGTCCTCGTCACGGACGCGTCGCGCCCCGTCGTACGCCGCTTTCAGGTATTTCTCCGGCGTGACCCCGTCAAAGATGCCGACGAGTCGGTCCCCGATCCCGTCGCAGACCGGATCTACCACCGACGGGATCCCCGCCAGAGTGGCGTCGGTGACAATGAGTACTCGGGAGAGCCCTCGGCGCTCCAACTCCGCCTCGATCTCCACGACGACGCTCGGGCCGTGGTGGATCGTGCCCGGCCGGTACTCGAAGATGAAGGAATTGCCATCCATGGTGACTAACTACCACTGTAGCGCGTGGACATATAATAGTAGTTCTCCCTCGAAACGTCATGTGCTTCTTTGAGCTCCATCGCGTGCTACGAACGTCCGGAGGATCAAACCTGGCGCGGGTCCCGCTCGGTCGCTAGCGGACTTCGTCGACGATGGTCGACCCTCAAGGAAGACGAAATCACACTTCTTCGCATACGACGCCGCGTTTGTGGGCGAGAGCGCGCCGCCGCTCTCGTTGTCGAGCATCTCACAGACCACAACCGCCGGCGGGATCCTGGCCAGTTCGGCAAGCGCGACGCCGAGGTCGGTGTGCCCTTGCCTGTCCTCGAGCAGGTTCGGGGCGGCCTTCAGGAGGTGAACGTGCCCCGGCGTGTCGAACACGGAGCACTTGTCGACTATATGCGGACAGCGCAGTTCGTGATCGCCGCGATCAAGGAGGCGCTCGAACAGGTGGTTTCACCATCGGTTCGGCGGGCGGAGCATCGATCACCGATTATCTGTATATGCACGTCATTCCCCGCTAGGAGAGCGACACGTCGTTTATGCCGCTGACGGCCGACATCGCCATCGTCGGGGAGACCATCGACGAGACGTTCGATAGGCTTCGCAGCGCACTTCTGGATACGAGATGGACGCGCGCCATCGAAGGGAGCGAGTCCGTCGAGATATCCACGGTTGAATTCCTCTCGTCCTGGGACGGTCGCAAGGGAACCGACGTGTCAACCTATCGTTCTCCGCTCCGCGTCCCACGATCGGCCGACTCGACGTGGATGCCAAAGGTGGCGCCGTCCGACAGTTCGAACCGATCCCGGAGGTTGACGGGCGAGACGAGTTCGATGGTGGACTTGTCGTGGTCGGTTCGATCAGGAACGATCACGTGCAGCGGGATCGAGCCGTTGCCGTCGACGGGGGATGCCAGGTAACAGTACACAGCGCCGAACGAATCGGCGCCGGACTCCCATCCCTCGATGCGGACGGCGTCGGCCCAGTCGAGTCGATCGCGGACGGGGTCGTCGAGTTCGAGATTGAGCGTTCCTGGGTAGGGTTTGTATTCTAGTCGCTCTTCGAACTGCCTCGCGTACCCCTCCAGTTTGATGAACTCCTTTCCTCGTCCGTACCCGCTCGTTACGACACCTCGTACTGTGAACCTCATATGCGCTGTCTCCTGATAATCCGTTGTCGCCTCGCTCTGCCAAGCGGTGTTTCGATTCGACCGTCCCTGCGTCGCGACCACACTTTCGTCCGACGATCGCTTATTTGCCCCCGCTATTAGAAGGCGTCGGGAGGTCGTCCCACTATTTCACCGCCGTCCGTAGGCCGTCGACGATATCGGCGAGCGCCTCCTGTGACACCTCGAACTCGAACGGCGGCGCAGCCATCTGGACGAAGGCGTGGATGGCGTCGTCGTAATGGTGATGCGAGACGTCGACGCCAACCTTCTCGAGACGATCTGCGTACACGACCGCCTCGTCGCGGAGCGGATCGAATCCGCCCGTCACGACCGTCGCGGGCGGCAGTCCCTCAAAGTCCGCGGCGAGTAGCGGCGAGGCGTACACATTCATTTTGTCGATGTCGCGCTCATGGTAATGGTTGTCAAACCACATCAGGTCCTCCTTTGTGATGAAGTAGCCGTCACCGTTCTCGTCGACGGACTCCCAGTCTTGGTGCTGTGACACGGTCGGGTAGAGAAGGACCTGATACGTGATCTCCGGGCCGTCCCGATCCCGAGCCATGTGCGCGACGACCGCCGCGAGGTTGCCGCCGGCGGAGTCACCCGCGACCGCGAGCCTGTCCGCGTCGCCGCCGAACTCCCCAGCGTGCTCGGCGACCCACTTGGTCGCAGCGTAGGCGTCCTCTACGGCCGCTGGGAACGGGTGTTCCGGCGCGAGCCGGTAATCGACAGCGACGACGGCGATATTGGACTCGGTTACCAGCACCCGGCAGAACTCATCGTGGCTGTCAAGCCCGCCGGAAACGAAGCCGCCGCCGTGGAAGAACATCGTCACCGCGAACGGTCCATTGCCCTCCGGGAGGTAGATCCGGATCGGCAACGCCCCGCCGGGGCCGTCGATCGTCCGATCGATCACCTCCTCGATCGGCACGGACTCCTCAACCGCGAAGACGTCGGTCGTGATAGCTCGAACGTCCTCGACTGGGAGCTCGTGGAACGCCGGGGCGTCCTCCGACTCTTTCATGAACGCCTGCAATTCTGGATGTGGCTTTTGTGCGCGCATTACATACAACAACCGTTCCGATCCATTAAATATGTATAGGGATGGCTTCCTACAGCGGCGCCGAGATCTCCAGGGTGTAGCCATCTGGGTCCGCCAGCAGCGTTCTCCGTCGACCCCAGTCGATGTCGGTCGGTTCCATCCGAACGTCTCGTCCGCGGCCACCGCCCGTTCGGCGACCGTATCGACCGCGTCAAGGCCTTCGACTTCGATCGCAACGACCACACCCGATCCCCGGTCGTCCCCGGGATTGTCGAGCCCGAACGCGTTGAGTACCTACTGGTCGAAGTCCTCCTCGAGGACAAACGTCGCCTACCGGTCTCGAACTCCACGTTCCCCTCCGTGGCTTCGTTCGGCTTGAGGCCGACGACGTCCATGTAGAAAGAAACCGAGTCATCCAGGTCCGCGACCATCAGCAGCGACTGGTGTCACGACGGAGTCATGCGTGTCCCCCTGTAAAGAGGTTTCGGGGGCGATGGCGGCCAGCGAAGAGACTCCACACAGCAGGACCGCGGAACGCGAAGGGGACCCTCTCGCGCGAGAGGGTGCTCGATACGCGGACGTCAGCACGTGGACGACGCGAGCACGATCAGAGTCACGGAGTGACGTCACCGATCTTGTCGACCTCGGGCTTGACCTCCTCGGCGTACATCTTCAAGTTCTTGCGCGCCTTCCAGTCAGGCAGATCACCGAAGTGGAACTGCCCGACGATCCGGCCGAATCCGCCGACTTTCTCGTACTGTTCTTCAAGCTTCTCGATGACGTATTCGGGCGTTCCGATGATGGTCTCGCCGTACTCCTGGAATTTCTCGAACTCGTAGTTGAACGCAAGATCGCCGTGCGGGTGGAGGTTCTCCACATACTCATCCCATTTCTCCGGGTCGAACGGCTGATCACCCATCATGTTGGCGGCGACGCCGATGTGGACTCCACCGGTGAGCGTTTGATAGAATTTCCGGAGATGCGGTTCGGCCTCCTCGCGGGCCTTCTCCATCGTCTCCGCGACGTAGATCGCCCGCATCACGCTGAAATGTTCGTCTTCAGGGCTCCAGTTGTAGTCCTCCTCCGCGTACTGGCGGTACTCGTCGAACTTCTCGCTGATCGTGTCAACAGGCTGGAACACGAGGCCAGTCGGTACCTTGTTCTGAGCGGTAAAACGAAGCGATTCCTCGCTCTCAGCCGGCATCCAGAGCGGCGGGTGCGGCTTCTGATAGGGTCGGGGCCAGATGTAAACGTGCTCGTACTGGAAATGCTCCCCGTCCCAGTCGAAGGGTTTGTCAGTGGACCAGGCCTTCAGGATGAGATCCCATGCCTCCTCGAAGCGGCTCCGGGACTCGTCCATATCGATGCCATACGCGAAGTACTCGCTCGGGATTCCACGCGGGAAACCGCTGATGATCCGACCCTTGGAGATGTTGTCCAGCATCGCGAGCTCCTCTGCGAGCCGAACAGGGTTCTCCCGTAGCGCGGGTAGGTTCCCGAAGAACGCGATCGTGGTGTCCTCGGTCCGGGCTACGAGGTTGGATGCCGTGATGTTCGGGCCGGGCTGGAGCCCGTACGCGTTGTAGTGATGCTCGTTGACTCCGACACCGTCGAATCCGAGGTCGGCGGCGTACTCAAGTTGGCCGAGGTAGTCCTCGTAGTACTGTGCACCCTTCTGGGGATCGTACTCGTGTTCGATCCACGGCCACGCTGATTTTTGTTCCCTGATGTCGTCGATGTCCTGATACGGCATCAGATGGAAAGCATACGTTTCCATAAATGGTGATATAGTCGTTGTTACTTAGTAGTATCTGTCATATTCGAAACTAAACCTGGCAGACTCCTGTTTTGGATCGAGCGCGAACCGCCCGAGGATCGCCCCAGGAACGTGAACGGACGGCGACACTGGCGGAAGGGGCGGTCGATTTTCTCGATGGTCGGGTCTGGCCGCACGTCCGTGGAGAACACCGTTGCGACGCCTGTCGGCGAGTGCGTCGAGGATGGCCTCGCCGTGGAACTCGAAGATCTGTTAAGTCGCCACCAGTAACGCCGTACCGCCGTGGAATGAGGCGTAGTCGCCGAGGCTGGCGACGGTGCCGGACTCGACGACGTTACTTGGTGAAACAACCGTCCGCGTCTCTCGCGAGAGTATGGTCTGGTGTACGTTATCTTATAGGCCGTTGTGAGCTATCATCAACCACGATGTTCGATTACGTCTGGACGCTCTCGTATCACCCGTCGGTGCATCCTCAATCCGATAGGGAATCGAAATCCGGGCGTTCGACGGCAGCCCCGAGGTGTGGTGCGTATCATCACTCCGGCCCGAAGCTCTCAATCTCGACGTTGTCGAGGTCGACTCCGACGTCGCCGAGCGCGTCTTTCGCCCTTTCGACGAAGCCCTGGAAGCCGAACACGTAGATCCCGTCGGCCGAGAGGGACAGCGAGTCGACCGTTGAATCGAGGTCATCGGAGAGGACCACCGTCGCGCCATCCTCCTCCAGTCGAGCGAGACGGTTCGCGTGCGGTGGTTCGCTCCCGGCGAAGACGATAGTCGCGTCGTGACCGGCGTCCCGACAGCGTTCGGCGATTCCGACGGCAGGACCGATTCCTGGACCTCCGGCGAAGACGAGAGCCGTGCCGTGGCCCCTGTACTCGACGTCGCCGAACGGACCCTCGACGGTGATCTCCTCACCGAGCGTGCGCTGCACGAGCCATGGGCCGAGCGTCCCATCGGGATCGACCGCGACCGTCATCTCGAAGCCGTCCTCAACGTCGGGGGAGGAAATCGTGTAGTAGCCAGTCTCCTCCTCGCCGTCGACGATCGCCCGGATCAGGACGAACTGACCGGGATAGGCTTCGAACTTTGGCGGCGTCTCTACTTCGATCGCCACGGTTCGGTCGCCGACATCCTCGAGTCTGGTAATGCGTAGTTCCGGCATATCACACGGTCCACGGGAATCCAATAAAAAGATTCGGTACCGGGCGACGGTTACACGCGACGTGCGAACTCCCGGAGTTCGTGGTTGAACCGCTCCGGGCACTCCCAGAACGGCGAGTGCCCTGTCTCAGGGTAGTACGACACCGTCGCGTCGTCGATGCGGTCCGCGTACTGTTCGGAGGCCGCCGCAAGGACGACGGCATCTTCCTCTCCGTGTGTGAGTAGCACCGGGATGTCCAAGGCGTCAAGTTCCGCGTCGTGCGTCACTGTCCGGTCGCGCAGGCACTCGCGCACGTATGGCGGGACAACGATGTTGTATCCGAGCATATAGTAGCGGTCCTCTGCCGGGAGCACGTCATGGACGCAGAGGTCGACGAACCGCCGCATCGTCTCCGTGCTCTCCTCGACGTCCGTCGAGCCGAACGCCGACACCAAGTCGATGTACTCCGGGCCGAGGCGCTCCGTCGCCTGCTCGGTGCCGATCGATGAGATGGCCCCGACGAGGTTGATGCCCGCAATCCGGTCGGTGCCGTAGAATTCGACGTAGTCAAGCACGACCAACCCACCGTACGACCAGCCGACAAGGACGACGTCGTCGAGATCCAATTCCGTGATGACCGCCCGGAGGTCGTTCGCCCACAGCGCAGAGTCCTCGTAGGCGTCGCGCGGCTTCCCGGACTCGCCGTGGCCTCGATTGTCCGGCGCGATCAGCCGGAACTCGTCGGTGAGGTCCGACTCGATCTGTTTGCGCCAGCACATCCGGCTCTGAGAGTAGCCGTGGACGAGTACCACCGGTCGCCCGCGCCCGGCGTCCGTGACGCGGAGCGCCACGTCGTCGCCGCCGATGACGGTGTGAGACTCCATGTCCTTTCGTATCACGACAGGACATATGTATGTTAATGGTGGGAGCACGGCCGCCGGTTCGGTGCAGTGCGCTGCTAGTGAACCCATCAAATTGTAGCATTTATGTCTCTGTCGAGCATGAGCATATGCCGAATCTGCTAACGGGCTGGACGTCCGTCATCACTGATGGCATGAGCGGCATCGGCCGCGGGATCGTACTGAAGCTAGTGCCACATGGCGCAGACGTCGTCGTCGACGTCTGTGAGTCACCGCGAACGCCGGAGACTACGCCGACGCTGGAGACGATTGAGGAGCGAACGAACTCCCAGGGATTGTTCGCGGGGTGGGACGTGACGAACTACGACGACCTGGTCGGGCAGTCGACGCAGCGGAGGAGTTCGGCGGTGTCGACGTGATGGTGAACAATGCGGGCATCGTCCATCCAGTCGAGGTCTTCGACACGACCGACGAGGACTTCGCGACGCTGATCGACGTCAATCTGAAGAGCACGTACTTCGGCTGCCAGGCCGCCGGTGAGCGGATGTTACAGAACGGTGGCGGCTCGATCATCAACGTCGCTACCACCGCCGTGGAGCAGGGTTTCGTGAAACCGGGGTCGATCCTCTACTGTGCGGTGAAGGGCAGGGTGAAGTCGATGACGGTCGCCGTGGCCGATCTACTTGGCCCGGACGTGCGGGTGAAGCCATTCAGCCGGGCTTCACCGGCGAGACGGGCCTGGCCGAGCCCCACTCGGAGGAGGCGGCGCGGGCGCGGGCAGCCGAAACGTCGCTCGACCGGCTCGGCACCCCCGACGACCTCGGGAACGTCGCCGTCTTCCTCGCGAGTGATCTCATCTTGTATGTGACTGCCGAAGCCATCCTCGTCGACGGCGGATGGGGCAACACGGGCGGCCCGTGAACGCCCAACCACTCTTCAACCCGAGATTTATTAGCTGAGGCGGGATACCAACTGCCATGACGTTCGCCCTTGACCGACGGCAGCTGCGTCAGCAGAGGAGTCCGTAGGATGAGCAAGGTAACGGACATGAGGGGGGCGATCTCGTCCGTAGTCGACGACGGGGAGACGATCTACCTTGGAGGGTTCACCCACCTCATCCCCTTCGCGGCCGGCCACGAGATCATCCGCCAGGGATACAGCGATCTGAACCTAGTGAGGGCGACCCCCGACCTGATCTACGATCAGATGATCGCGGCGGGGTGTGCGGGCAAGGTCACCTTCTCATGGGCCGGAAATCCGGAGGTCGGGAGTCTCCGCCCGTTTCGGCGGGCCGTCGAGGAGAGCGTACCGAACGAGATCGAGATCGAGGAGTACTCGCACTTCGGCCTTGTCTCTCGACTGGCCGCAGGCGCGCAGGACCTCCCGTTCCTTCCACTCCGCACGTTTGCCGGCTCCGACTACCCGGACCACGTTGACACCATCCGGACGGTTGAGAATCCGTTCGACAACGGAATCGGCGAGATTCCGGTCGTTTCGCCGCTCGAACCGGACGTGGCGATCGTTCGCGCGCAGCGGGCGGATGTGGAGGGGAACGCGCATCTATGGGGAATCCTCGGCGAGATAGTCGAAGCGGCGTTTGCCGCAGAGACGGTCGTGTTGAGCGTCGAGGAGATCGTGGACCGCGATGTCATCCAGAGCGACCCTAACCGGACATCCATTCCAAACACAGTGGTCGATCACGTTGTCGAGGAGCCGTACGGCTCGCACCCATCGTACGCTCAGGGGTACTACGACCGGGACAACGAGGCGTACCTCGAGTGGGACCAGCGGTCCGAGACCCACGAGTCGACGAAGGAGTGGCTGGACGAACGGGTGTACGGCGTGGCCGATCGCGCAGAGTATGTTGAACGGATGGAGACGAATCGGCTCGTCGACCTGCAACCGCGGTCGAACTACGCGACACCAATCGACATGGGAGGGTACTGATGGCGGAGTACACCGACACCGAGTTGATGGTTACCCGTGCGGCACAGGAGCTACGGAACGGCGACACCACCCTGGTCGGCGTCGGCGTCCCGAACCTCGCCTGCAACCTCGCCAAGCGGACCCACGCACCGGACCTCGAGATGATCTACGAGTCGGGGACCATTGATTCGAACCCGTCCAAGCTTCCCCTCTCCATCGGCGACCCAGTACTCGCGACGAACGCCCAGAGCATCGTGCCGATGAGACAAGGGTTCGGCTACTATCTTCAGGCCGGCCGGATTGACGTCGGCTTCCTCGGCGGCGCGCAGATCGACCGGTACGGCAACATCAATTCCACGGTCATCGGGGACTACAATGATCCGAAAGTGCGGCTTCCCGGCAGCGGAGGCGCCTGCGAAATTGCTAGCAACACCCGCAAAACCATCGTTATCACGCCCCACAGCAAGCGGCGCTTCCCGGAGGAGGTGGACTTCGTCACGAGTCCCGGCTACCTCAACGGCCGCGAGAGTCGTGAGAAGCTCGGCCTCCGTGGGGGGGCCGCACACTGTCATTACGGACAAGGCGGTGATGCGGTTCGACGACGACGGCGAGATGTACGTCCACTCTCTCCACCCAGGCGTGACGGAGAAGACGGTCCGGGAAGCCACCGGATGGGACCTTCGGTTTGCATCCAATCTTGGGGAGACACGGCTCCCAGGCGAGGAGGAGATCGATCTTATCAGGAACGAGCTCGACCCGAACGAGTTCTACATCGGTTGAGCACCTCGATCATGAACTAGAAGTGATGACTCCATCTCGATCGCGACGCAACCGGGCGACCAGCCTGTAAGACGATCCCGATATTAGTACAACCGGGTACTTAAAATACGTATGAGAAAAGTATTTTAAGATGCTCATTATATGTTCTGTCGTATCATACCATGCCAGAGATACCCGGAATTCATCACGTAACTGCGTTCTGTGACGATCCACAGGAAAATTATGAGTTCTTCACCGACGTTCTCGGCCTCCGTTTCGTCAAGCGGACGGTTCGGTTCGACGTGCCGGAGAAAATCTACCACCTCTACTACGGTGACGAGCTGGGGACACCCGGCACCATCGTCACCTACTTCCCGATGACCAACATGCCCATGGAGGAGGGTATGGTTGGCAAAGGAATGATCAGCTCGGTCGGCTTGACGATTCCCGAGGGATCCGTCGAGTACTGGGAGAACCGGTTTGAGGAGCATGACGTCGAGTGCATGACGGAGGAACGATTCGACGAGACCGCCATCGCGTTCGCCGACCCGGACGGGCTGCCGTTCGAGCTTGTGACCGGCGAGTCCGACATCGAGCCATGGACTGACGAGGCCGACGTTCCCGAGGAGCACGCAATCCGCGGAATGTTCAATACGACGCTGCACTCGAACGACCCCGCCGGCACTATGGACGTCCTCGAGACGATGGGCTGGAAGCGGCTCGGCGAAGCTCAACATCCCCAGGCCGGCGACCGTGTCCGGTACGAGGCGCCGGGTGACGCCCCTTGCGCCACGAAAGTCGACGTCCTCATCCGACCCAACGCCCCACAGGGCATTATGGGCATCGGAACCTATCTCCACGTCGCCTACCGCGTCAAGAACGACTGGGAGCAGGACGAGGTCAGCGACATCCTGCGGAGGAACGGCTACTACACAACCTCCACGAAGGATCGTGACTACTTCCACTCGCGATACATCACCGAACCCGGCGGAGCCATCTTCGAGTACGCGACGGACGGCCCCGGCTTCGACATCGATCAGGATCCGGAGGACTACGGGAAGGACCTGAAGGTTCCGGACTGGCTTGAGGTCGACGTCGAGCACATCAACGAGATGCTTCCGCCTCTCGAGATGACCTAGAGCACCCATCACCATTTTCATGACGCCGCCGCGATCCGTTCGAACCATGCGATTGGCACGTTAACGTTTATTGTGTATGACTGAGAATCAGACGTCGGTCTGCGAGCAGCACGCTATTACGGTCCGAGGGAGATCAGCGTCAAGGAGTCGACCCAAACGCCGTCAGGGAAAACGATGTCCGCGTAGAGATCGCCGCCTGCGGCATCTGCGGTTCTGATCTCGGCGAGTATCTCGCCGGCTCGATCACGATTCCGGACGAACCACATCCGGTCACCGGCGACCGACTCCCAGTTACGATGGGACACGAGATGAGCGGTACTATTGCCAAGGTCGGCGAGAACGTCGATATCGCGCAAGGGACGCCTGTCGTCGCCAACCCCATCGTTTGATGCGGTGACTGTTGGTACTGCGATGCGGGAACGTACCGACTCTGTACGTCGGGCGGATTCGTCGGCCTATCTGGCGGCGGTGGGGGATCCGCCGAATCTGTCGTCGTTTCCGCCTAGAAGGTCGTCCCAATCCCTGAGAAGATCTCGTTAGAACTCGCCGCGCTTGTTGAACCGTTCACCGTCGGCGTTCATGCCGTCAAACGGTCCGAGCTCGAATCCGGCGACTCGGTCGTAATCTTCGGGAGCGGTCCGATCGGGTTGACCGTCCTCCAGGCGGCACTGGCGGCTGGTGCCGGACCTCTGTACGTCTCCGAGCCCCGCGCGGCACGGCGGACGCTCGCGCCGAAGTGTGGTGCCGACGAGGTGATTGACCCGGCTGAGATGGACCCCGTGTCCAACATTGACAGCGAGACAAACGGCGGCGCGGACGTCACGTTCGAGGTCGCCGGCGCCGAGCAATCGGTCGCCCAGGCGCTTGCCAGCGCGAGAGCCGGCGGCACAGCAACCATCGTGAGTATCTTCGAGGACCTGATCCGGATCGATCTGAACAACGTCGTGATGCCCGAACAGACCGTCGTCGGAACGGCCGCGTTCGAAGGAGGTCCGCTCTCCAGACGCGAGTTCGGAACAACGATTCGTACCTTCGCGACCGGTGCGTTCGACCCGGAGCCGCTCGTCACGTCACGCATCATTTTGAAGACATCGTGGCGGACGGGTTCGAACGTCTCTTGGATGATGACGGCGATGAAGTCAAGGTTTTGGTCCGGCCGTGAACGGAGAGACCCGAGAAAGACTACACTCCTTTGCCGAGGTATTCCATTGCACAATGGTAACTAATGGCGTTCGACAAACGCAGTCTAGCAGAAAACCCAGTATTCGGGCCAGGGACCCGTTAGTCGAGCCGTTTACGACCCAAACGCCCGCTCCGAACGTATGACATTAGCTAACATCCATACAGAACACGTGAACGCCAGAAACGGAAATTGTGCTCACGTACCGTTACGAATGCGTTACAAAACTATATTTGTAAGCCTCAGTTAGTTACTATTGAAAATATAGTTGATATAATATTAACAATAATTGGTAAATAAGATGGCTTTATAACCCATCCAACTATAACAAACATTATAATGTTTGTTAATTTCATACGGGTCGGGAGCGGTGCGTGGGACCTCATCGAGTCTTCCGGTCGACGTCGCTTAATCCTCACTGACGCTCGCAGGAATCTGTTCAAATAATGCTAATGATTTTAAGCGTGTCAGTCCATGTAAGGCCATGTCACCGTACCAGCCCCCGAAACCAAAACGTTCGGTGAAGACGGCCGACAGAATAGTCGAACTGTTCGTCGCGCTCCAAAAGAAGGAGTACGCAGGGGTCACGGAACTCGCGAACGATATCGATCTGGCCAAGAGTACGACCTACCACTATCTCGCGACTCTCCAAAACGAGGGGTACGTCGTCAAAGACGGCAACAAGTACCGATTGGGGCTGCGATTTCTCGAACACGCGACTCACGTGAACGAACAACTCGGAATTCTTTCCATTGTCAGACCCGTCCTCGACGATCTCGCGGAACGGACCGGAGAAGTTGCGTGGCTGCTCTTCGAGGAGCACTCACACCCGATCTACCTCGACAAGTCCGTCGGCGGCCGTGGCGTCGTTAGGTTTAGACGGGAAGGAAAGTGCTCGCCAACGACTGCAGGCGGGAAGGCCGTTCTCGCCCAGTATTCGGAAAAGGAATCCAGGAGCATTATCGAGTACCTGAAGGAGAGACATCCCAATTACGTGATCCCGGACGTGGATACATACATCTCGAAGATTCAGGAGGTGCGAGAGCAGGGGTACGCGACGTGCTACGACGAGGTAAGTCCCGGGGTCTCGTCCGTCGCCGCCCCGATTCTCTACGCGAGCGACGTCATTGGTGCAGTATCGGTTGCGGGGCCGACGGTCCGGATTAAGGACGAACTGGGCGACACGCTTCCCGACATGGTGCGAGGCGCGACGAACGACGTCGAACTGCGCCTCGAGAACGAGTCCTGGGAGTACTACGACCCTGAGTGACGGGCTGTGCCAGGAGAAACGGTACCGATACGTGCTCTTGTTTCCTTCGATCCGTCGCTTGCGATACCTCCTGTGCACACTGGGCAACGTCGCTATGAGTCAGAGAGACGAGAGCTATGCCGGGAGTTCGGACGTTTTCGGAACGCGCCCGTATATCGGGTGGCCCGATCAGATGACGGGGAACTCGCATCCGATAGAAGCAAGTGAATATAGGAAGTTGTAGCAAGGAAGCGTCACCGAGACTACGTCCCGCTCGCGAGTCGCTCCACGGCCACATCGGTCACGTCACCCCTCGGGGACAGTGTTCGCGTCGTCACCTCCTACCGGATCACCGGTCTCGAACTTTTATGCTATTGTTTCAGTGAAAAATCACTACGGGCACGGCTCGTCGGATGGTATTACTCCCTAACGGTGGATCGCACAATTGATGTGATCCGGTCGGTCGGGAACCGGTGGGCAGTTCCAATTAGTTGTAGAAAATCGGCCGGACGGCGTTTCGCCCCGCCGTACGTTCCACGGTAACGGACCGTGGACGAACGCTAGTCCACTCGTCGAAGCCGAAGGCAGAGGGTGCGCCGTAGGGTAGTAAGCCGATCAGACAGGGTGACCCGTTCGTATTCTGAGATTGGCTTCGGACTACAACCCCAGGATCCGCTTCGGATTCTCATAGACGACCTGCTTGATGGTCTTGATGTCGATGCCCATTCGGTAAAGCTCGAAGATCGTCCGCTTGAACGAGAACACGTCGCTCTTGAGTACCCCCGCGCTGTCGGTCTCCACGAGGACGCGGTCGGGGCCGTACTCGTCGATCACGGCGGCGACGTCACGCGGGGTAACGCCGAGAAGCCACGGGTAACTCACGGTGAAGGCGAGGTAGCAGTCCGTGCTCTCCATGACATACGGCGCGACGCTCCGATCGCCGTGCGAGAGCACCAGCTGCTCGTCGGGGAGCCCCGCCTCGTCCTTCAGCTCGACGTCGAGTTCCGTCGCCGCTCGCTTCACATCCTCTCCTTCGAGCACGGGCGCCTGCTGGAGGCTCATGTCCAGCTCGTAGCCGGGGATTGGTCCGCGTTCACGGAAGGGGATGTCCACGTTTTCTAGGTTCGGCGGCGTGTGGACGACAGCAGGGAGGTCGTGGTCAGCCGCGATCTCCATCTGCCGGCGCGTGACCTCCTCCTGGTCCTCCAGGTCCCAGCGCGAGACGTGTTGGGAGGCGGTGATCCCGATCTCGCCTACTGCGGCGATCTCGTCGAGCACGCAGTAGTCGGGCATCAGCTCCAGCAGCTCCTTGTACTCGTCGACGCGTGCGCCGGTGTGGATGCCGATGCCGAGCTTCGCGTCGAAAAGATGGGACTGTCGGATCTGGTCGAGCCGGTTGAGCGCGTCGTCCCAGAGGTAGCGGACATCGTCGGGTGCCACGGGCTTGTACGGCGTCCAGTAGTAGCCCGCTGCCATCATTACCATTCCCTGGCAGCCGCTCAGCGCGAATTTCTCGCGGTCGTTCCACGAGAGCGTGTGCGCGTGGTTGTGGACGTCGATCCACGGGACGTTGGTTAGTTCGGGCGGGAGCACAGACTCGGCGTCCGCGTCAAGGTGATCTGCGTCGATCGGCCGTTTCGTCGGGTAGTGTACGTCCATCGTTTGTCTTTCGAGGGATGTCGTGTAATAATTTCGGCTCGCTCACGGTACCGTCTATCGCGCGGCACGTTGCGCTGTCGGACTCGCTTTTGGATAGTCGTTCGTCTTCTTGCTACTCCCATATCGATCTAGACCAGTTTGTCGAAAGGGCCAGTGTCGGTTAGTTTGATTAAGGACAGAGGGGTACCAGCAGAACTGTCTTTGAGTCGACTTGAGGTGAGGAAACCAGCCTCAAGAATAGCTAATCCAGCACTTTCTAGTTTAGCATCTCTAAGCTGGCGTTCTTTCGCCGGGTGATTAATGCAGTCTCTGGTGGTTGCTCGAAGCGGATGATCACGTCGAGGAGATCCCGTTGGAAACCGCTAATTTCAAACATACGAATAGAACGTAGATTGATCGAACTATTATTATTAATGTATGGCTGTGTGTAGTGAATCCATATTACGCAAAAACAATTTAAATTGGACCGTCATCGGTACAGTTTCGGTCGAAGAAAAATGAAAAATCAAAGACTAGATCACGTCGGTTACAGATGACGCGTCAACTACCCCGCCCTGACCGCCTTCGGCGTTCTGAGGACAGCTTGCGTGGCTTGGGTCGGGAATTGTGGTCCCGGACCGACTTGTGTGCCGGTGCGGTCGGTCGGCAGAGGCACTTTAATTGGACGTGACTTCGGCGACTTCGCGGCCGGCCGAGTCGGCTCGGAGCGGTCGCGTCGTCGGTCTGTCCTTTGGGGCCGGGTGACGGCGGCCGTCCATCCCGAGATACCGTCCCTTTGCCTCCCGCACTATCGGTATCGGAACCCTTTGCAGGGCTGTCTGAAGCCCGGTATGGACTACAGAAGACGACGGGCCAGCAAATACTCACTGTTTCGTCCTGCTTTGCAACGCGATTCCTCCCCCCCTCCTCGCGGCTCATTCGTCGGCGCTCGGTGAGGAAGGGAATTCCTCGCTACCGCCCGTTGAACTGATCATTCATGGTAAGATCATTACTCTGTGGAGTGTTGAGTAAGCACATAGTAGTAGCGACAGGGAAGAGAGGTATATCCGAGAGCGGTGGAGAGATTCATCCGAGTACTTTTGTTCGTCAAGGAGAAACCAGCCAAAGGAGAGTAGTATCATCACCTACTAGTATACCAGATTGTGTTCGATAGAGGTACCAGCTGCAATGATCAGATTCGCATCCTCCTCGCATCGGTTGTCGGGAAAGCCTGGGGCGGCACCTGCGAAAGAGGACGTAATGTACCTCGTCGTCGGGCAGGGACGGGACTCTAATCGCATGAACACCTCCTACTTTTGATAAGTGTAGAATTTTTCTGGTTTTTCTATTACTAAGGTGGCCTGAATCAACCAGCAAGTACGTCAGATACCTCAGAAACAGTATTAACGGGCCCTGTCTAGTCAAGCCAGTTTGAGAAGTGAATAACTCGTTGAGTGAATTGGACTCGAATGCTCGTAGACCTGCTCAGCGAGAGCTCAAGTGCAGATCTTGAAGAATCTGGGGAGAACGAGCGGACGGCGAACTTCTCGATCGTACAATCGTCTACGTACTCGCGTACTCTGGAGTTCGTAGTGGTAAAATTATTAGCAATCCTTGAGACGATCGAGGGACTGGCTCGCGACGGCAAGCCACCGATCTCAAGAATAACCAACTCCTCGTGCTAGGAAGGAATCAATAACTCGAGAGATTTCAACTTCCCTCACAAACACACTGGCCAATCAAACGCTTCGAACGAGCACTCGACCCCCCGTCTGCACACTAGCCTATCTTCTCGCAAGTCACCCACGTCATTATAGGGGTTACCTGTGAACTACTCCGACCTACCGCACTCAGGCCTCCCCGGCCCTCGCTTGTTGAGGTCGGGGCTTCCTGTTTCTGTGTCGAAACTTGCACCCGGCGTGGGCACAGTGGTTCCAGACTCCGCAGGCGACTTCCCGTTACGGGTGGTTCGGAGTGTCCCACTCCTACCAAATGGACACTCGGCCATACCCGACGGTGCGCGCTTATTGCCGCGCTTGAACACCGCCGGGAGCGTGGTGAGCATCGTACTACCTGCTTCGACCGCGCGGGTAGTAAAGATGCCGCAGACAGTGAACGTGAACTATGCGGGCGCTGTCTCCCCTCTCTGCTCGCGGCTTCGCCGCTCGCTGAGGAAGGAGGCGTAGCCCCCTCGATTACAGCTAAGACCAGACCACTACGTTGGGTCGCTGTCTTCGGGCTCTATCACTGGTTCTGCGCTCTTCACTGGGGTGTGTCCGATCTCTAGCACGTCCTCTATAGCGAGGATCCAGATGAAAAGTGCTGCAACCCACGCGAAAACTCCCGCGATGGGGCCAAGGATCCCTGTTTCTAGGATAAACTCAGCACCTGCGAAAAGCACCAGCAAGAAGAGCGCCGCGAACGCTCCTCGTATTGGTATCGCCATCCGATTTTTGAACGGCGGAACTGCCAGTATCGCAATCGGAATGAGAAGGACGAGGAAGTAGGTTCCAAGGGAAATCGGCGACAACAGATCCAGCACTTGGCCCAGCGTCTCGAGTAGGAAGAGTCCGATCAGCCAAATGCCGAACGTCGCCATCGTCGTTCCAATCAGTGTCTCCCCCTTCGAAAGCTCCCAAATTCCACCGATGCTCTCCCCGATACCCGCGATCAAGATCGCAAACATGAGTGCACCGACCGCCTGTGTCGTTACAAGCAATTCAACTCCGAGGACCGCTAACGAATACCCAAACAGCAACAGCGCAAAGATGCTCGGGTGCGTCTCCTGGTCTGACATGGTCTACGCTGTTCTCACGCTTCGAACGTACGGTATTTATAACTTTCGCAATTATCCATGATGTTTGTGAAGAGATTGGAATAGACCGTCCACGATAGCGTGCGTGCAGTACGTCGAGCTCAGCGCGTAAGAGAACGTCTATTTAATTTCTTCAAACGGGTATCTATAGAGTGATTAGATTCACGCGCCGATAACCCTTGATTCGCCATTATTGTCCCCACTACTCGAGATCGTGCCCGTCGAAGAACGCGTCAATCCCCTCGTTCTTATCCGACGAGGCGAACAACTGGACGAATAAGTAGTAGATGTTCTCGGCGGTGTGTCCGACTTTCTTTAGGCGACAATCAAAAATACCGATCTCCGAGTAGGGATTGAGCGGGCACGATCGTCTCACGGCTTCGAACGCACTACGGGGCCGCCGATTTCCGGAGGAAAATATTCGTAGCGGTCCAAGAAAGTACTTCGTCACCGTCTTGATTGTGAGCCACCAAATAATTCTTGACGTACCCGCGATCGTCACGAGTTGTTGATTCACGGACTTCCAAAATCTCGTTGCGTGCGCTAATCACGTCACTCGGCCGAACCGGCGTCTCCCACCGTAGCTCATCCAATCCGAGCGAACCGACGCTCGCTGCGTGATCCAAGAACTCATCGACCAACAACTGCATACAGACACCAGCAGTGTACCAGCCGCTGGCGATGATTCCATCGTATATGGAGTCCTCGGCGGCAGATTCGTCGACGTGAATCGGTTGGGGATCGTACTGGTGTGCGAACGCGACCATCTCGTCCTTCGGAACCCGATAGCTGCCCAGTTCTCGGACGTCGCCCTCTCGGATGTCTTCGAAGTATATCTCCGTCATACGGTGTGGTACGCTTTCTCCACTCACACATAAATCCTCGCTTTTGGGTCACACTGGAGGAGAGCGCTATAAGGTGTCGGCTCTCCCCTAACCTTTGTTTGGCCTGTGCCTGCTCCCACCATAAAAATTAGGATAAACTCATGTACCAATCGGGCGGTTGGTCTCGAACACGTACGTCGCTCCCATTCAGTTTTCGCTCTTATGTAGAACCATTCCGTGTTCGATTCGTCGACTTGTATTGGTCCCGAGATGAATGTTGGAACTGCTCCCAGACGAGGAGAAAGCCGCACGTGACCGTGACCTCCACATCTCGAATCGTGTAATAGACGGTCCTGTACGTCCTTTTGAGTACAACCTAATTTGAGAGATACTGAGCGACGTGTCCGCATAGAGGAGGTACACGAGAAGCACCTCTCCTGCGTCGGGGTGCTCCTCGTGAAAGGGCGTCCCATAGGTGTAGACCGGTTTTAAATCCCAATTTTGGCAGATAACGCGTTCAGACGATTCCCATGTGGATTCCGGGATGGCCGTAGCGTGGATACGTAGAATACTCCCAAAGCTCCTTGAGTGTCGCTCGATGTCAGTATCGAGCGGCTCAGTGTCCAACTCAAAGCATCCAAGATCAACGAGCTGAAGCAGCATCCCGTCAAATGCTGGTTGAGTCCGAGGTACAACATCGAGTGTTCGGCTTGCTCACCGTGACTACACGGTCGTTCCGCAGCTCTACCGGAGACGTATGAGAAGTCACTCCTCGGCAAACGGGGCCCGCATCGCGGGCGTGAACGAAGTCGGGCTACCCTCATCGTCGAAACAACCGTATTCGGTGACGCCCTCAATACAGATCCGATCGTCGCTCTTGAGGAGGTGTTTGATCCGGAGCGTGTCGTCAGTGACGGCGCGGACGTCCGACTCGACGGTGAGACTCGACTCGTATTGGACCGGCGAGACGAACTCCCACTGCCAGTCACGCAGGCGGAACGGCTGGCTGTCTCCGCGCAGTGCGTCGAGGTTCGTCCCCCTCGATTCGAGGAAACGTTCGAGCGCGACGGCTGCAAAGCGCGGATACTCCTCGAAGTACGCCAATTCCGACCCCTCGACGTGTGGTCCTCGAATATCGAACGAATCTGTGAAGGTCGGCCACGATCCTTGAGAATCCGTCTCACGTGGTCCGACCTCGGGGTCCGTATCCCGGAGCGAGTCGCGGAACGCCGCTCGGGTCTGTTTGGGGAGCGGTTGTGCGTCACCTTCGGGGGCGATGGTGACGTGTGTGATCCGCGCCGTCGCGAGGGGGTCGCCGTCAGTGTCCGTCATCTCGTACAGCAACTCAACGCTGCTCTGGCCGACCGAGATTGGCGTCGTCTCGACGGTCACCGTGTCCCGAAACCCGGGGTAGCGGTGGACAGTCGTCGCCGCGACGACGGGCGCGTACGGGATCCCACCCGCGTCAACGATGTCCTCGAACGAGTGGTCAAACGCCTCTGTGACGACCTGGGTCGAGATCAGTTCCCAGTCAAAGAACCGTGCACCGTGGACGAGCGGGCCGACGAGTTCGCCGAACCGAACATCGTGATTGTCGATGGTTTGCACACTCTGTGAGAGCGTGGGAACCGACAATAAATCCCTCGGCTCCGGGGAGCGAGAGCGCTACTCATTTGAGCTCGCCGCTCCGTCCTGTTCGATCAGGGGCGTGACGCGAGAGGGACGGTCGACGTCGGACGGGGCGACCGTTTCGGAGGCCTGTGTCGCTCCCCGAGCGACACCGCTAGAACGGCGAGTGCTCACGGGAGGACGGCGGATAACAGATCGAAATTCACGGACAGGCTATCAAGCGAAAGTAGATGAACGCGAGCGACGGCGGAACAAGGACTGGTCGACACCCCGTCGAGAACATCTCGTTTTCGTCGACGACCGACGGGGCGGGGCTTACTCTGGCGTGAACTTCAGTCCGTACCGGGTGACACCTTCCGCGCTGTAGATGCGACGGAACTGGCCGACGACTCGGTCGCCGACGGACACCGTCTGTGGGTCACAGTCGGTCAACTGAACCGGGAATTGTGCGCTCTCGCCCTTGGTCGTGTTCTCGACGATAGCGACGGCGAACGAGCCGTCGCGCCGCTGGAGTTCGACGAACTCCGGCGGCGCACCACCTTGTCCGATAGTTGTCACGGCGACGATCTCACCGGTTCGTGAGAGTTCGACGTCGGTGAAGGCGACTCGCTCGTGGCAGCGGGGGCAGGCCCCTTCCGGCGGGAACGCGATCGCGCCGCAATCGGGACACTGCCCGGCAACGAGTCGATACCGTTGCGGGACCGTCCGCTGCCATGAGGGGAGACTGACGTGTGCACCGCCGCCGGAGACATCCGTCTGTCCGAGCGTGCCTCGCTCGCGCAGCGCAGTCGTGTACGAAACGTCCCTCCCACCGTCGACCGCCTCGGCGACATCCGTCTTGATCGGCTCCCGAATCTCGAAGGCGAGTGCGGTCGCCGTCGCACCGCTGCCGAAGAAGCCGGCGACGGTCACGGAGTCGGGGGCGCTCGAATCGAGGGCCGCCAGTAGTCCAAGCGCCGTCGTCGCCGTTCCGGCGTCGCCGACATCGTCGATGAGCGTCCCGCGACCGACGGCCTCCCCGTCGTAAGGGAGCGACCGTGCGATTCGATGCGGGATGTCCGGCGTCGGCTGGTAGAGACTCACCCCGGTGACGGCGTCGTGATCCACGTCGAGCGCCTCGACGGACGCGGCGACGAGATCGCGGATCACCTCACGCTCGTAGGTCGTGATGTTCGGTTCGGCGACGGTCTCGCTGCCTCGCTCGCGGAACCGGACTCCCGGCGCGTCCCGAGAGCGCGTCGCCATGTCGACGAGCGTCACGTCCCCGCCGTCGGCAAACAGGAACGCGGCAGCGCCCGCACCAACCCGCTGACCGACCGCTGCCGGATCCCCTTCGGGGGCGTCGGCGACGACGGCGAGCGCGGGGACGTCTGCCGTCGCCGCCGAGCGAAGTGCGTCGGCCCCAACGGCGGTGCTTTGGGTCGACGTCTCGAGTCGGCAGTCGTCTGCGAGCCCCAGCGCCGCGGCGGCCTGCGGCGCGAACTCACCCTCTTCGAGCGGTGGCGTCGTCGTCGCAATCGCGACGTGTCCGATGTCGGTAGTGGCAACGTCACTCTCTGAGAGGGCGTCTCGACCGGCGGCGACGGCCATGGTAAGCGTGTCCTCGTCGGCAGCCGGCACCGCCGCTCGCGACACCTGCGTGGATGTCCCCCACGCTGCCTCAATCTCGTCGCGGGTGAGACGATGGCGAGGGACGTACACGCCCGTCGCGACGATACCTCGGTTCGAACTCATCGCGAACCTCCGTCGACCCGCTCGAAGACGTGGACGGTCACGCCGCCGCCCGAGCCACCGACGTTGTGCGTGAGTCCGATCTTCGAATCGTCGACCTGAACGTGGGCGTCACCACGGAGTTGTGAGAACGTCTCGACGACCTGTCCCGTTCCCGTCGCCCCGATGGGATGACCCTTCGACTTGAGGCCGCCGGACGTGTTGACCGGTAACGCTCCGTCGGGGTCGGTGAGGCCGTCGCGGAGGAGTCGAGGTGCCTCGCCCCGTTCACAGAAGCCGAGGTCCTCGTAAGCGACGAGTTCGGCGATGGCGAAGCAGTCGTGAACTTCAGCGAAGTCGATGTCGTTGGGCGTGACGCCCGCCTCTTCGTATGCTCGCTCGGCCGCCGTCTCTGACGCCGGGATGCTCGTCAGCGAGTCGCGCTGGAACAATCCGACGCGACCGCTAGCCGCCCCAGCTCCCGCGACGCGAACGGGTGCGTCCGAGAGTTCGTGTGCGACCGATTCGTTCGCGACGAGCACGGCGCTCGCTCCGTCCGTCGTCGGGCAGCAGTGATAGAGGTTCAATGGTGCGGCCACGTCCGGCGCGTTCATCGCGTCTTCTAGGGTGCACTCGAAGCCGAGTTGCGCGTGCGGATTCTGCGCCCCGTTGGCGTGGTTCTTCACCGCAACGCGAGAAAGGTCCTCTTTCTCCGCACCGTGCTCCCGCATGTAGGCGCTCGCCATCTGTGCGTAGACACCGGCGAACGTAGTGCCGGAGAGCCGCTCCCATTCCGTCTCGCCGCTCACGCCGAGCCACCACTTGGTGTGGTCGGAGCTCATGTCCGTCATCACCTCGTATCCACCGGCGAGCACAACGTCAGCCATCCCGGACCGAACCGCCATGACCGCCTGCCGGAGCGCGTACCCGGAGGCGGCACACGCGTTCTCAACGCGCGTCGTCGGAATATTGTGAAGGCCGAGATGTTCGGTCACGGCCGGACCGCTCAGTCCCAATTGCCGCCCGCCGACGCCGAGCGTTCCGAGGAACGCTTCGTCGATACGGTCGGTGTCGAAGTCGCCGTCGACACTTTCGAGCGCCTCATCGAACGCGTCGTCGAACAAGGAGCGGTACGTCTCCGAGGGAAACGAACCGAAGTCTGACTGTCCGGCACCGATTACGTACGCATCGGTCATACACTGTCGAAGAGGACAGACAACTAAAAAGTGCGGGCTCCGGCTGGATTTATACCTCCGGCCCAGAAAGAGAGACTATATGGTCCGAGTTGAGACAGACAACCGTGTTCGAACGCTCGCGTTTGATCGACCCGAATCGAAGAACGCGTTCTCTCCGATGGCGGCGGGCGAACTCATCGATGCGCTTGAGGCGGCGGCGGACGACGACGCCCGCGCAGTAGTACTCACGGGAGACGGCGACGCGTTCAGCGCCGGGGGAGATATCCAGTCGATGGCCGACCGAGACGAGACACCGTACGAATCGTACAGACGCGTACAGGCGACGCTCAACACGGTCATCGAGACGATTCTGACGTCTCCGTTCCCCATCATCGCGAAGGTGAACGGCGACGCCGTCGGTGCAGGGACGAACATCGTCGCCGCGTGCGACTTCGTCTACGCGGATACAGAGGCTCGGTTCGGAGAGGTGTTCGCTAACGTCGGTCTGATTCCCGACTCGGGTGGGACCGTGATTCTGCCGGCGCTCGTCGGATTCCGAACGGCAAAGGAACTGACGATGACGGGACGCCTCTTCGACGCCGAGGAGGCGTCGGAGATGGACCTCGTCAACCGTGCTCTCCCCGCCGAAGAGCTTGACGATGCCGTCGACGACCTGTTGGAGACGCTCGGGAAGAAACCGACGGAGACACTTGCGCTGACGAAGCGAGGACTCCACGAGAACATCGGTCGACCGCTCCGGGACGCACTCGACAGAGAAGCACACCTCCAGGTACTCGCGTACGGGAGCGAGGCGCACGAGATCGGCGTGAACGCGTTTCTGAACGGCGAACGACCCGAGTTCCGGTAAATTACCGATGAATCAACCTTTTTGACGCTTCGGAGAGGTGCTGTGAGTATGCGGTATGATGGGCCGACTCAGTTATACATCGATGGCGAATGGACTCCCGCTGTAGACGGCGGCACGATAGAGACACTCGATCCGGCCACAGAGGAGACGTACGCGACGGTCGCGTGTGCCACCGCGAAGGACGTGAGTCGCGCAGTCGCGGCCGCCGACGCGGCAGTAGAACGCGGTTCCGAGTGGCGAACGATGGGCCCGAGCGATCGGGGTGGCCTCCTGCACGCGATGGCCGATGAAATCGAGGGGATGGCCGACGAAATCACGCTCGTCGAATCCCACGACAACGGGAAGACGCCGTTCGAGGCCGGCCTCGACGTCGACATGGCCGTCGACACGTTCCGCTACTACGCCGGGTGGACGGACAAACTGACCGGCGAGACGATTCCGGTTCCGGGAGACCGACTGGATTACACACTCCGAGAGCCGGTAGGCGTGACCGCGCACATCGCGCCGTGGAACTACCCCTTCCAACTTGCTGGCCGGAGTCTCGCACCAGCGCTTGCGTGCGGCAACACAGCCGTCCTGAAACCTTCGAACACGACGCCGTTGTCGGCGCTCTACTACGCGAAGGCCGCCGAAGCCGCTGACCTCCCGGACGGCGTCCTCAACGTCATCCCCGGAACTGGCTCCGAGGTGGGGAGCACACTCGTCAACGAATCGGCCGTTGACCACGTCGCGTTCACCGGGAGCACGGGTGTTGGGAAGCACATTATGTCCGAGGCGGCGGACAACGTGACCGGCGTCACGCTCGAACTCGGCGGGAAGGGTCCGAACGTCGTCTTCCCGGACGCTGACCTCGAAGCCGCATCGAAGGGTGTCCATTACGGCATCTTCATGAACTGCGGGCAGATGTGCTGGGCGGGGTCGCGTCTTCTCGTCCACAAGGACATCCACGACGAGGTGGTTGACCGCGTCGTCGCACGGGCGGAGGCGACTCCGCTTGGGAGCGGCATCGACGACGACGGACGAATGGGGCCCGCGGTGAGTGAGTCGCACCGCGACGACGTCCTTGAGTACATCCAACTCGGTGTCGACGAAGGTGCCACGGTGGTGGCCGGTGGCGGTGTTCCCGAGGACACCGATCAGGGCTACTTCATCGAACCGACGGTCTTCACGGACGTGACGAACGATATGCAGATCGCTCGCGAGGAAATATTTGGGCCGGTACTCTCGGTCATCGAGTTCTCGAACTTCGAGGAGGCGCTCGAAATCGCGAACGACTCTCCGTTCGGACTCAGCGCCGGCGTCTGGACAACCGACATCGACAAGGCGCACGCGGCTGCCTCGCGACTCGACTATGGGATGATAAGCGTCAACGAGTACCCCCAGACGTTCCCGCAGACGCCGTTCGGCGGGTACAAAGAGAGCGGTCTCGGGCGCGAACAAGGAATGGAAGCGATCAGAGAGTACACGCAGGCGAAGAACGTCAACATCAACGTCGGATTGGATACGCAGTAGCGAACAGTAGCTGTCGGCGAAACTGCGACAAAGCAATTCCGACACGAACCGGTTCGTTCCCACACAGGGACCACCCTCCGGAGCCGACAGTTCTCTGTCAATTACCGGAAGACGTACCGACGGCGTCTACCGAGGGAAGCTGTGTTCTCACCCGACGTATACGAGAGCCGAAAGTGGCTGGTGGGAGCCGAACGAAGTGCGGACGTTTCGCTGGAATTTCCCACGAATGCGATACCCCGCGAACGACTGGAGCGCACCCCGGTGATATAGAGGTGATGCGGTCGCGGTCCGTAAACAGCGCTGTATACGACTGGAGACCCAAGCAGCCGTTATGTCGATCGGTCGTCGTGACGCCGCGGAGGAAACGCGGTCAATGGAGTCAGCGGAAGAAGCGGAGTCCGAACGGCAAAGAAAGGCGACATAGAGTGGGACAGATGGTGACAGTTCGTGTGAGCGCTGCATCGAGGCAGGCGATCAGACGAGGGAGTGCTCAGGTCCTCGTGCTGACCGCTGCGTATGTTTCGATGACTGAAGACGCTTACACATGAGGCCGCTCGTTGACGGCCGACTCATCATTCGAACCACGACCAATTACCGATTATCGTTCGTGTGAATGTTGCTGATTTTCGCTGTCGTCCCGTCGAACCGGGCACGTGGCCGCCGATACAAATCGACGTCCGATGCCACGAGACACGAGTAGTACGAGCAACGCGACGGCGTCACTCGCGTGTAAATGCGGACCGAGATTCGGTTAGGATCAGACACCGGGCGTCTCCTTCGCCTTGCTGTTTCGCCTGAGCTCAACGACGTACGCCGCGGCTCGCCAGCTCAGTTCCTACTCGGCGATGACGGTCTCAACGTCGTCTCACGCAGCTAACATCGTCTATTTGATCTCATCTTCGACCCGCTCTTATGATCATTGCCGTCGGTTGATGTTCTGCAGCCACTCAAAGTACGACACTGCCACGTCACCAGCGTTGACGAGGATGTCGGGGATCACCGGAACGTCCCGCCCGTCGAGGAGCTTGTCACCGCTGGAGGTGATGGGGCCGTTGGCGCCTTCGTCGACGAGATCCACTCGTAATCGGTTTGCGTTTTCAGTCGTGATTACGTTGCCCACTGCGGCAGGAACGAGGATGTCAACGTCCTGTTCGAGTAGCGCTTCGTTAGTCACCTGCTCAGGAGTCTCGTGGTTCATCAGTCCCTTCGGCTATTCCTTTTAGGAGGGAACGGCGTGCGCATGGAGTCCCTGCGGGTCGTAGATGCCGCCGTTTGCGTCGCTGACGGCGACGAGTGCTGAGCGATCCGCACCGCTCGTCGATTTATTCGCAGCGTCACTTGCCGCTTCGCCGACACCGAAAACTGGATCGCAAACAAAAGTCCATCTATTCCAAACCTCCCTGTCGGTCACACCGCCTTCGGAACTAGTCCGAGTTCGCCGAGCCAATTAGCACCGGGTATCACAAAACTATGTTTGTAATGATTTGCGTCGCGACGAGGGGGACGGACGTATCCGCCCGAACAGGCCGACGCTAGCGCCGTCTATTGTCGTTTACAGATTCGTTTACACCACTCGTCGGGATGATATTCCGGTGCATCGAGTGTGAGCCACCTCGACTTCGGAAGGGCGTACCTGTCCTCAGAAAGAAGGTGAAAGACGGATCGACGAAAAATCGGAGCGTCGCGGTGATAGGGCGGTGAAAGCGAACTGGGACTGGGTCGTTCAAGGGATGGCTACCGAAGAGAGGAAGTCGCGCGAGTGAGACGTTCGGTAGTACCGGTTGGTTCGATATCGCCTGACTCAGTGCGCCTGTGTTCGGAGTTCCGTCCGTCGTATCTTCCCCGTCTCAGTCCGAGGTAGTTCTGTCACGAACTCAACCTCGCGCGGGTACTTGTAGGGTGCGAGCGTGTTCTTTACATGCGTCTGGAACTCCTCGACGAGCGTCTCGTTCGGTTCGTACCCGTCGTTGAGGACAACGTACGCTTTCACGATCTCGCCACGTTCCTCGTCGGGTGCGCCGACGACGGCGATCTCCCGGACGGCGTCGCGATCCTCGAGTACCATCTCGACTTCGGGGCCGGGGATATTATAGCCACTGGAGATGATAATGTCATCCTGTCGCGACTGGTACTCGAAGCGGCCGTCCTCGCGTTGGACGAAGATATCTCCGGGGTAACTCCAACCGTCTTCGACGACCTCTCGCTGCTTTCCGGGACGGTTCCAGTAGGTGATCCCGGTCGGACCGCGAACGGCGAGGAGCCCCGACTGCCCCCGTTTGAGCGTTTCCCCCGTCTCCGGATCGATGATCTTCGCCTCGTACCCGGGGACGGGGAACCCCGTTACTCCAAGTTCGATATCGTCGGTGTGGCGGTGGCTGATGAAGATGTGGAGCATCTCCGTCGTCCCGATTCCGTCGAGAATTTCAATGTCGTACGTGTCCTTGATCCGCTCGAATGTGCGTGGAGTCAGCGGTTCTCCCGCACTCAATCCGAGTCGAAGTGAACTGATGTCGTACTCCTCTGGTCCGTCGGGGAACTTCGAGAGAAGTTGGTTGTACGCCGTCGGAACGGAGCAGAAGACGGTGATTCTGTGGTTCTCGATGGTCTCGAGCAATTTTTCGGGTGTAGCGTTCTGGACGAGACTCGTTGTCGCACCGAACCGAAGCGGATGCGTCACGAGATCGCCGTAGCCGTACGCGAAGGGCAGCGGTGGATTTCCACCGAAGACGTCCTCTTCGGACGCGTCCAGACAGTATCGCGCGTACGTGTCGGCGGTCGCGAGGATCGCCCGGTGACTGTGGACGACACCTTTCGGACGACCGGTCGTCCCGCTCGTGTACAGCATCAGGCCGATGTCAGTCCCTTCGGTCTGGTAGGCTTCGAGTTCGTCGCTCGCCTCAGCGAGGAGATTGTGGTAGCTCGGACGGTCGTGGTTGACGCCAATGTCGTCGACCACGACGATCCCCTCAAGACAGTTGACGTGCTCGGCGGCCGTTTCGAGTTCGTCGAGGAGGTCGTCGTAGACGACGGCAAACCTGATACCTGCGTCTTCGATAATCTCGGAGAGCTCCTTCGCTCGGAGCAGTTTCATCGACGGTTGCGGTATTGCACCGATCTTCTGCGCTGCGAGGCAGGTGATGATGGCCTCCGGACGGTTGGGGAAGCGAACCAACACCCTGTCGCCGGGTTCGACACCGAGTGTGCGTAGTGCGTTCCCGAGACTGTTTATCTTCTCTAACAGTTCGTGGTACGTGATCTCACGCTCTCGGAATCGAACGGCGACGTTGTCTCCTCGCCCCGCGGTCACGTGACGGTCGACGAGTTCCTCTGCCACGTTGATATGTTTGGGATAACTCACTTCGGGAAGGGCGTAGACCGGTTCCGGCGCGTGCTCCGCGTCGGGAAGGTTCTCATCCGGGAGATTCTCTTGCATGACCCAAATTATAAAACAAGTACGTTTCATTTGAGCGTTTCGGTATTCTGTATCGATCCGCGATGCGTGGATCGTTTCGAGTGTGACGGACAGCGGCTACTCCCGTCGCTCGAAGATCGTCGTGGCCTGCCAGGAGACGACCTCCTCGTCGCGCTGGTTGTAACCGGCCACCTCGTTGACGACGTATCCTCGGTCACCTCGACTATTGGACACGCGTTTGTCGGCGATCGTGTAGTACGCGGTGATCGTGTCACCCGGGCGGACCGGATGCTCCCACCGCAACTCCTCGAGTCCGAACGCGCTCAGTGCGGCCGTATCCGAGAGAAACCCGTCGACCAAGAGCCGCATGCAGATACTCGATACCTGCCACCCACTGGCGACGACGTCCCGGTCCGTCGTAGTCTCTGTCGACTCGCCGACGTGCCGTGGCCGTGGGTCGTACTGCTCGGCGAACGAGACCAACTCGTCACGAGTCACGCGGTGGCTGCCGAGTTTGTGAACGGCACCTACCTCAAGATCTTCGTAGTACAGCATGGATAGCTGTCTGTGGTAACTCGTCTAAGTGCACAAAAATACTCGTGTATCGGTGAGAAAAGTGCGAGGGGATGGAGGGCTCATCGGTGTTGTTCTCCGAGATATACTATATGTGGAGCCGGACTGAAGAATCGGGAAGGGCTTATGTAGTATCATGTAATTGTTTACGCGTATGGAATACAGCGTTCTCCCGCAGCCATCGAGGTGGTGGCGGTGACAGCCGAGTACGTCACGTCTGAGGAACACCTTCCAGAGGATCTCACAGGAGAGATCACGATCCAGGTCACAGACTCAGAGACGAAGGAGATCTTCACTACTCGCGCACGGATCGACCGGAGTCCGGGTAATCTGGAGTCGCCCGACTCGTTGACGATCGTCCGAGGACCACACGAGAACGTCGAAGAGGAGTGGTACATCGAGATTATCGAAACTGATGTGACGCTCTTCGACGTCGACGCCGAGATCCTGCGGGACTGCATCCAACGGAGCCAAGCCGAGTCGAACGTCGTCAACGCTCGTTCGGACGAACTCCGCGCATTGTTGCTGTATCTGGTCGAGACGGGACGGTACCAGTCGGTGTCGGAGGCAGTCCGGTCGATACTCGGCGAGCATCTCTCCGACCGATACCCCGAACTCGTTGACACTTACGTGGACGTCCGGACGGAACTCGAACGAGAGGAGTTGACCACCCGGCTAGGGGGTGGGGAGTAAATGGCCGTCGAGAGCTTTCGCGACTACCTCCAGCTCCTCGAGTCGAGAGACGAGCTGAACCACATCTCGCAGGAGATCTCATGGAACCTGCAGGCCAGCGCGGTTACGATGATGGCCGACAAGACGGACGATACGGTTCCCGTCTTCGAGACTATCACGAACCCGGGGGAGACGGAGGCGAAACTGGTTGGTGACCCCTATCGAGGGGCCCGACGACGACCATGGGACAGAATCGCGGCGGCGCTCGGACTGCCGGACGGACTGTCCGGAGACGAGTACTACGAGACAACCATCGAGCGACTCAAATCGCCAATTCCGCCGACGGTCGTCAACGAGGAGACCGCAGCCTGTAAAGAGGTAATACAGACGGACGGGGACGTCGACCTGTTCGAGTTCCCCTGGCCCTACATCCACGCCGGTGACGGCGGCCGGTACTCGAACCTGCACACGATGATCACCACCGACCCCGACTCTGAGTGGGTCGACTGGTCGTACCACCGGGCAATGATTCACTCGGGGACGAAAGCGAGCATCCTGTTTCTCGCCGGCGAGCAGACACCGAACCTCTACTACTACAAGTACGAGCGACGTGATGAACCAATGCCGATCGCGATCGCCATTGGAACGGAACCAGCAGTGTACTTCTCGTCGGTTATGTGGATCCCAACCGGACGAGACGAAGCGGACTACGCGGGAGGGCTCAAACAAGAGCCGGTCGAACTCGTCCAGTGTGAGACGAACGATCTTCACGTGCCGGCGAATGCGGAAGTCATCATCGAAGGGACAGTGTTACCCGACCGCCGACTCGACGAGGGTCCATTCGGCGACTACTTCGGTTACATGCATGGACCGAGACGGTCGATGCCGGTGTTCAAGGTCGACGCGATCACGCATCGCAACAAACCCTACATTCCCTTCTGTGTCGAAGGGGTCGGGACGGGACACGACCTCAACTCGAGCAGCACGATGGAGTTGGCGTGCGTCGGGCCGGACGCGACGCTCGGTCTCCGCACCGCCGGGTTCAACGTCGAACGATGCGCCCCGTGGCGGTTCACACCGCGAACGGTGTACACCGTTGCGACCGAGCGATCGGAAAAGGGGTATCTTCACAACCTTGCGAACTTCATCTTCACGACGTGGGGGATGCTCCACGTCGATTTCTTCGTGTTCGTCGACAACGACGTCGACCCGCTGGATCAGCGAGCGGTGCTCGAAGCGATCGCGCTCAACGCCGATCCAAACGAAGACTTCTACCAGTTCGGCGTTGAGACGATGCCGAAAGTGCCGCTAAACATCTACCAGACGCCCGAAGAGAAAGGTGACGCCGAGACCGGGACCTCGAAGACCAAGACGGCGAAGGCGTACATCGACGCGACCCGCGACGAGGAATCCCCGACGGTTCCGTCGTATCTCGGTGACGAAGAGTTGAGACAGAAGGGCCGAGATACGCTCTCGCGGGCGGGGCTGTCGCTGGCGTCGCCGACGGAGGGAGACCGATGACCTCCCTCCGCGACCACGTCGCGGCGCTCGACGAGGCTGGGGCTTTACTCACGATCGAGGAGGAGGTTCACTGGACGACGGACTTGCCCACGATAGCGGCAGAGGCCGCCCGAAAGAACGGACCGGCGCTTTGCTTCGAGAACGTCTCCGAGCGAACGCGGGTGGTGAGTGGCGTGTATGGCGGGCCGGACCAGATGCAGCCCCGCTCCGTCGAACCGTGGTCGCGGACGGCGCAGGCACTGGACATCGACGACGAGTACACGGCGCTCGTGCAGCACATTGCGCAGGCAGACCCGTCGCAGTCGTCGCTTCGCGAAGCAGAACTCGAAGCCGAACCACGAGACGACGATCTGTTCGCACTCGGATTCCCTGATCTCGGCGACTCGAACACACCGACGATCACTCTCGGACTGCTGGCGATCTCAACCGACGGCGAACCCACCTGGGCTCCGGTGAGAGCGAATGTGACGCGGGGGGACCGTCTCGAGATCGTCGTCCCCGATGGACTCGCACGCTCGCTGTCAGCCGGGAATTTAGTGACGATTGCTCTCGGCGTGCCGCTGGCGAGTCTCGTCGCCGCGACGCTCCAGTGGACCGGCGACACCAGCTTCTCACACGCGATCGCGAACGCGAACGCGCTCGATGAGTTTCCGCTCGCCACGACAGAGGGAGGGTTGATTCCGGCGAGCAGCGAACTCATCCTCAAGGGGACGGTGACCGACTCCAACGTCAAACGGGGAAACGGCCCGGTAGAGAGTTGGGAGCACGCAACGTCGACGACGACGATAGCCGTTCGCGTGTCGTCGATCGCCTCTCGCGAGGATCCCATCGTTCCGATCTCACCACTCGGCGCACCTCTCGCCGACGACGTGCATCTTTTGAGTCTCGTTGAATCCGCTCGACTGCTCCGGCGAGTCAACCACTACTGGGGGGTCGAGCCGGTGAAATGGGTCTCTCTCCCTGCAGAGACGAAGCTGGGGGTCTGTCTCATCTCCAGTGAGATCCTATACGCCGGGTTCGAGTGGCAGCTCGCGAACACGCTGTTCTCGTTCTCCCGGCTGTTCGATAAGGTGATTGTCCTCGATGAAGACACGCCTCCCGCGAACCTCGCCCGAGCGTTCGACGACATCTGGGTGAAGGCGCATCCGTCGCACGACTGGCAGTTCAGCGACCCGTCTGCGCCAACCGCGACGGTGACGCGCTACCGACAGGACGGCGAGACTGGGTCGCGTCTGTACATCGACGCGACGTGGGACCCGAGGTGGAACGACGAATACATCGCACCGCGGGTCGGGTTCGAGACATCGTTCCCCAACGATGTCCGCGAGTTTGTCACCGAACAGTGGAGCGAGATGGGGTTCTCGAACTCCCTCGAGTGACGAACACCGGAGTTCGAACGAGGTCGATGTGTCGAGACGAGCGACGCATCGAAAGAGTTTATGAGCCCCGGCGTGCGTTGTTCTCACATGGCGCTCATAGAGAACTCCCTCTCCGAGGAGAACCGAGAGGTACGTGACCAAGCCACCGCGTTCGTCTCGGACGTCGTCAAACCCCGTGCGGAAGAGATCGAATCATCAAACGAGTTCCCGCGGGACGTGATGGAGGCCGCCGCGGAGTACGACCTGCTCGGAATCCTCCTCCCCGAGGAGTACGGCGGTCTCAATGCTGATTTCGTCTCTTACTGTCTCGCGATCGAACAGATCGCACGGGCGAGCGGCGCGGTCGCAGAGAGCATCCAGGGACACACGTTCGCCGCTCTCCCCGTCGCACGGTTCGGCACGGAGGCGCAGTGTGAGCAGTACCTCGCGCCCATGATCGTCGGAGAACAAATCGGATCGATGCTCCTCACGGAACCGGGTGCGGGGAGCTCTCCGACCGAGTTGGAGACGCGCGCTGAACACCGAGACGGCGAGTACATTGTCTCCGGCGAGAAGTCTTTCGGGACGAACGCAGGGGTCGCAGACGTGCATCTGATCGTCGCCCGCATCGACCCGGCGCCGGAGGACTCCCACGGGGTGAGCGTGCTGCTGGTCCCGAGCGCCGCCGACGTCGACGGGTTTGAATACGAGCGGCGGGACTTCATGGGAATGCGCGGTCACGTCACCGGCGACTCGGTCATAAACGACGTCGTTGTCGACGACGATGCCCTGCTCGGCGAGGTGGGGCAAGGGTTCCGTATCGCGATGGGGACCATCGACATGGCGCGGACGGGGCTGGCCGCGATCGGAACGGGGATCGCACAGGCGGCGTTCGACCGTGCGGTCGACTACGCCGGGAGGCGAGAACAGGGTGGACAGGCCGTCGGGAGCTATCAAGCCGTGCAGGTGCTCGTCGCTGAGATGGACGCGAAACTCGACGGTGCCCGTCATCTGACGTTCGATTCGGCAGCGTCGATTGCAGCAGGCGAGGGTGACACCCGACGGTCAAGCAAGGCGAAGTTCGTCTCAAGTCACACCGCCGAGTTCATCACGCGGAACGCGATGCAAATCCATGGGGGCAAAGGCTACCAGAAAGATCTGCCGCTCGAACGTTATTACCGAGACGCGAAGATCCTGAGTATTATCGGTGGTACCTCGGAGATCCAGAAGACGACCGTTGCCCGCGAAGCGCTCGGACTCTGAGCTGCCACCCACCGGTGTCCATTCCGGTGCCGTCTCGTCTCTGCTCGGTTACCAACTAGATCGACACCTGTCCAACGGAGACGATGCTGCTGTAGTCACGACTCGCCGCGACGAGAGACTGACACAGCTTGCGCTGACGGGACTTGCAGCTAAAAAAGTGGTCGGCCGATCGCGTCGGTGCGTCTACGTCGTCGGATTAGTCGTCTGCAGTGATGTCTTCGACTTCCTTTTCGCCGAGTTCGGCCGCGACGAAGTCGGGTTCGCGCTTCTCGAGGAACGCCGAGATCCCTTCCTTCGCGCCAGCCGTCTCGAAGAGCTGGTTCTGGAGTTCACGCTCGTGGGCGAGTGCATCCCAGAGTGGGAGCTCCATCCCCTCGTTGACGGCGAGTTTGTCGAAGCCGACCGCACGGTTCGGGAGTTCGGCGATCTGGTGGGCGAACTCGAGTGCCTTCTCCTCGAGTTCCTCCGGCGGGTGGATCTCGTCGAATAGGCCGATGTCGAGCGCCTTCTGAGGATTGAGCGTCTCACCCGTTACCATCATCTTCAGCGCTTTCGAGCGGCCGATGTAGCGCGGGAGCAGCTGCGTGCCGGCCTCGCCCGGGATGAGACCGAGTTCGACCTCCGGGACGCCGACGTTGTACGAGTCGTCGTCGCCGATGTAGCGGAAATCACAGGCGAGGGCGAACTCGAGACCGCCGCCCATACAGTGGCCGTCCACTGCGGCGATGAACAGCGTGTCCGTCGTTCGCATCTTCATGATCGTCTCCTTGCTCGTCTGGCTGGCCTTCCCGATGTGGCGACCAGGTTTGTCCTGCAACGCCTGGATGTCGTAACCCGACGAGAAGAACTTCTCGTTCTCACTCGCGAGCACGACCACACGAACTTCCTCGTCGAAGCGGATGCTCTCCACTGCCGACTGGAGTTCGATAATCATGTCGAGGTCATGTGCGTTCGCTGGTGGGCGGTCGATCCGAAGGATGCCCACGTGGCCGTCCATCTCGGTCGTAAAGTTTTCTAGCTCGAGCTCGCTAAACGAGTCCATTACATGCTTGCCATCACGACCCACCTACATATAGATTTCCATGGAGTAAGAATCATGTTTGGCATCCCCCAACGGGGAGTGTGCCTCGAGACTACGACAAGATCGCACTCACCGACCAGAAGCGAGCAGAGCTCCTCGAAGAAGTACCGGTCATGCGGTTCGCGACCGTCGGCAAAGACGGACTCCCGCACGTGGTTCCGGTCCAGTTCGCCGAGGTGGACGGGCTGGTCTGTTTCGAGACCGACGACGACGCGGTCAAGACGTGGAACGTCAGAGAGACCGGAAAAGCTGCGGCAGTAGTCGACGCTGGCGGCCACGACTACATCCAGCATCGGGGAATCATGTGGCGTGGCGACGCACGCGTCGTCGATGACAGAGAGACTGAGAAGGAGATTGAGCGGGCGCTGTTCGGGACGGTGAAATCAATAGACGGAGCGGAGGGACACGACCGGGTGAAGATCGCACTGAAGCCACGGACCGAGGTCACGTGGGACTTCCGACGGCTCTTACCTTAGCGACCGGTGTCGGGCCGCTCGCCGTCGTACTTGAGTCGCTCGAACATCGTGTGACAGCCGTTGCAGTAGTACTGGCTCTTCGAGATCTCCGACCCGAACGCCGACTCCTGTTCGACGTCCTGTGACCCGCAGAAGGGACACGTCGGGACGAACTGTTCAGCGTCGGACTCGTCGTTCATGACGCTCATTCCGCCGCGAACTGCTTGTTCTTGACTCCGACGAGCGAGTCGACGACCGACTGGCTGATCGCGTTGGTGCTGACCCGTCGGCGTCGGCTCCCCCATTCGTCGACCGTCGGTCCCTCGGTGTCAACACCGTCGAGTGAGACGCCGGTCCCGGCGAGCAACGTCTCGTAGTGAGCAAGGAGTGCGGAGCGGAGTTCCGCCGCGGAGCGGTCGCTGAACCCGGCCTGGACGACGGGGTCGGAGTCGGCGTCGTACCCCTTGGGGCCGACGAACGTCAGTGCCTGCGGCAGCACCGCTTCGAGTGCCTGCTGCAGCTCCACGGGGTTCTCCTCTGCGAGCGTCTCCAGTCGCGCGTCTTGATACTCAAGGTGAAAGAACTCGTCTTCACCGATCTTGTCGACCAGTCCGCGGAAGTCCTCGGAGGTAATCGAGTCGAGCATGTACCAGGCCGCTCTGTCGACAACGGAGACGGTCGCGACGTACTCGGCCCATGTATCGGGCGTCTCGTCGAGTGGTTCCGCGTTACAGAACTCCTCAGGGTCGCGGTTTCCCTCCAGCCACTGGGGGTCGCGTCCCTGCTGTTCGAGGAGGCGGAACAGTTGACGAACGTGTCCAACCTCGTCCTGGGCGGCACTCGCACCGCCGATGTCGTCCTCGAGACTGGGGCCGCCGAGCATCCACTCGGCGTAGCGGTGAGAGAGTACCAACTTTGTGTCGGCGATGGCCTGGATGTAGTTGACCGCCTCGGTCGGCCACTCGCTCATGCATCCACCTCAGGCGACGGTGCCGCGTGTTCACCAGTCACTTCAACGACGTGTTCCCGTCGCACGACGGCCATGTAGTCCCAGCTCTCCTCGTCGAACGTGGTCCGCGCGTAGGACTTCGCCAGCGTGTCGCTGTCCGCCTCGACGCGGCCCACGTGGATCGTCTCGTCGCCCGGGTTGAGTCGGGCGAAAACTTCGTATTTCATAGGCTGATACCTGCCTCGCGCATCTTCTCGCGCACGTCGGGCGTGAGCATCTCCTTCGACCAGACCGGGTCCCAGACAACGTCGACCGTCACGGAGTCGACACCCGACACCGGACGGAGGATGCTCTTGATGTCCGACTGGATGAACTCGTAGGCGGGACAGCCCATACACGGGAACGTCATCTCGACGGTGACGTCACCGTCGTCGACCTGCACGTCGTAGATCATCGCCATCTCCACGAGGCTAACGGGGATGTGCGGATCGGGGATCTCGTCGATGAGGTTCCACAGATCACGCTCGAACGCTGTCGTCTCCTCGTCGGGTCCGAGTTCGATCATACCGCTCTCATGGGAGGCCACGTTCACACTCATGCTTTGACCTCCAGCTTCCCGGATTGGAGCATGTTCACGTACTTCTCGTTTGCCGGACCGCGCGAGCGCCAGCGATCGATGACGTCGGACCAGGAGATGGGCTGGTCGTACAGCCACTCCTTGTTCTTCTCGTCGAACGCAATTGGCATGTCGTACTCGAGGACGTACTCTTCCTGCTCCTCGTCGTAGTGAGCGGGGATGTCCAGTCCGAGTTCCTTACAGAGCGGGACGACGCTGTCCATCCACTCTTGCCGGAGTTCGTCGTTTGACTTCCCCTTGATGCGGTACTCCAACTGGTCGTCGTGCTGCTTCTGGTCGTCCGGGAGACCAAACCATTCCATGCCGATGGGGAACATCCAGTTGACCGCCTCTTGGAGCTTCTGTTTCGTCTTGTCGTTCTTCCGGGCAAGGCGACGCATCCACGTCTCGCCGTGTCGCAGGTGGAACTGCTCTTCTTTGCTCACTTTCGTCAGTGCGCGCTTCCATGGTGCATACGAGGTATTCTCGTGGATGTCGCCGAGGAGGACGATACCGGCACGGTCGAACATCCCGTGTGCGGAGACCAGTTCGGCGAAGTTGTCGATATGCTGGTCGAACCCGTACGTGTTCCGCCACTCGTGAGGCTCTCGCTCGTAGATCAGCTCCTCGCGACTGACGCCGAGGTCCTCCAGCAGCCGGTAGGCGATATGTCCATGGCCGAGTTCGTCCTGGATGACGCTTACACACGACGTGCGGGCGTCCAGACTGGGTGCGTTGAGCGACTGCTCGTAGTACGCAGGGGCGCTCATGAGTTCGGTGTCGCCGGACACCTTGAGGATCGTCTTCAGCGCTTTCAGATAGCCGTCGGTCATCTCATTGGTCGATTCGATCATCCGTCCGTTCTGCAGCTCTTTCTTGAACTGCTGCTCGCTGACCATAGTAGTTGCCTCAACTAAAGATGAGAAGCCATCGTTAATAACTCTTTCTAGTATTATTACACTGTCATTATTGGCGGCGCAAGGCGAGAACGACCGAGGATTTATTGTCCCAATACCGAGAGGGCGTACCATATCGAAGCGGAGCAGGACACCATCTGACGGTGTCGTCGACACGCACGCCCACATGAACCCGTTCTGGCGCCTGAACGACGAGGGCGGATCGACGCTCGAATCCCCCTTAACGGACTTCACCGCGAAGCGGACACTCGCAAAGAACCCCGACGAGTTCGGCTCCTATCTCAACTCGCACGGAGTCCCTATGGCCACGATCATCAACTACGTTACAGAGAACATAGGAGTACACCCACGACACCAACGAGTGGGCGGCGAAGTTCCTCGATACGAACCCCAACCGAATCATAGCGTTCGGCGGGTTTGATCCGCGTCTCGCCGATAACCCCGAAGAAGTCGTCAAACGAGCGATCGACGACCTCGCGCTGGACGGAATCAAACTCCATCCGCCTCACCAAGGGATCAACGCGAACGACTCCCGCGACGGCCCAGGCACGCGCGGCCTCGAGGGACTGCGCGGCCTCTATGAGCGATGTGAGAGCGCCAGCGTCCCCGTCATGATTCACCCGGGGGAGAGTATCTTCCCGAGTGTGCGTTCGCGCTACACCGACCCGATACAACTCGACGACGTCGCCGTCGACTTCCCCAATCTCCCGGTCGTCGTGGCACAATGCGGGCGGCCTATGTACACCGACGAAGCGTGATTCCTCCTCTCTCGGCACGACAACGTCTACCTCGACATCTCGTCATTCCCTCCACAGAACCTGCTCGACTACCTCCAGGACATCGAGGAGGTGGTCGAACGTGTATTGTTCGTGAGCAACTGGCCCGGACCGATGGTCCCCGACATCGGCGACAACGTCGAAGCGTTGCGGCGTTTGGAGCGTCCCGACGCCGTCGTCGACTTGATACTCCGCGGTACGGCCGAAGAACTGTACGGTCTCTGAGAGGGACAACATATTTAATGTAGGTTACCGACCATCCGGTATGGAATTCACAGTCAGACAGGCCAGTCCCAGCGACGAAGACGAGTTGCTGGAACTGTGGCATGGATTCACATCCCACCTCTCGGAGTACGACGAACGATACCGCCACAAAGAGAGCGCAGACGACCGGTGGCTGTCGTACTTCGAGAGCCACCTCGTCGACTCGAAGTACGGTACCGTGTTCGTGGCCGAACACGAGGGCGAACTCGTCGGGATCGCCGAAGCGCGAGTGATGGGAAACCATCCGATCTTCCGTCTCGAGAACCACGGCTACATCAACGGCCATTTCGTCGCCGAATCCCACCGGGATCAAGGGATCGGCAGAGCGCTCGTCGAAGCGGCAGCAGACTGGTTCGCGAGTCCGCCACGTGAAGTCGATTTCTTTAGGATCAACACGATCGAAGGCGACGACACCGCTGAAGAGGTCTACGAAGCACTCGGGCTCCGTCCAGTCGAACACATCTACGAAAAACGTCTCGAGTGATATGGTTGAAACGTACGAAGTCGAGTTCGTCGACGAGGGAATCACACTCGAGGTTCCGGCCAACAAGCCGTTACTCGAAGCAGCAGAGGAGGTCGGTCTCGATCTCAATTACCAGTGTCGGATGGGAGTGTGTGGCGTCTGCTCGGGGCGGATTCTCGAAGGTGAGGTCGACCAAACGGAAGGGATGTTTCTCTCGGACAGTGAGCGGGAGGAGGGATACGTGCTGACGTGTATCGCCAAACCTCGCTCCGATCTGAAAATCGAGACCAACACTGGTCCGTAACCGTCCTGGGGTCCGAACTACCCTCTCCTCTCGTGTCCATCGAATTGGTGAGTAACGACGCCGAACTCCGTCCATGACTGGTGTTTACAGTTAATGTTTACAATCTCCACCCACTATCCATCACAACCGTACAACTGTAACACTTCACTGTCTCAATCTTTTCTGAGAGGAACTTGAGAAGGAGATGAAATAAGATAGTATATCCCATTACAACGATAGGGCTGTACGTCTCCATGCTTTCTTCAGGCATACCGGGTAAGGTGGCAAGGACAGAAGCAATTCGAGCGGGCGTAAACGCGTCAGTATACGTTGTTCGTTAACTTTTGGCGTGATTAGACGTAGGGCCTTCGAGACGGACGGACCGACGGTTCCCGGCCGGTCGTCAAGAGAAGAGTGTCTCTACAGGAGGAGGGCTACGACTTAGGAACGGGACCGTCGCATCAGGCGAGTTGGCGCTCTTGCTTCCGAAGCTCGGTCCGTCGGATCTTTCCGGTCTCCGTTCGCGGGAGCGCCTCCACGAACTCGATCGCCCGGGGATACTTGTACGGTGCGAGCGTGTTCTTCACGAGATTCTGGAGTTCCGCGATCAGTGCATCACTCGTCTCGGCAGTGGGCGTCGAGACGATAAACGCTTTGACGATCTGACCGCGCTCATCGTCGGGGACGCCAACGACGGCCACCTCGGCGACCGACTCGTGACCTTCCAGCACCGTCTCGACTTCCGGACCGGGGATGTTGTATCCGCTGGAGATGATTAGGTCGTCGCGGCGTGATTTGTACTCGAAGCGGCCGTCCTCTCGTTGGACGAAGATGTCTCCCGGGAGCGACCAACCGTCGGCGACAACCTCCTCCTGTTTGTCCGGCCGATTCCAGTAGGTCATCCCGGTCGGACCGCGGACGGCGAGCAGCCCTGGAGTACCGCGAGGGACCTCCTCTTTCGTCTCTGGGTCGACGATCTTACACTCGTAGCCCGGGACCGGGAACCCGGTCGCGCTCGGGTCAATCTGACCGTCATACCGGTGGCTGACGAAGATGTGGAGCATCTCCGTCGTCCCGATGCCGTCGAGCAGCGGGATACCGTACTCGTCCTGAAATTCGTTGAACGTCGTCGGGGTGAGCGGTTCTCCCGCACTCATCCCGACGCGAAGCGACGAAACATCGTACCGCTCGGGACCGTCGGGATGTTTCGCAAGAATCTGATTGTACCCCGTGGGGATCGAACAGAAGACGGTGATGCCGTGGGACTCGATGGCGTCGAGCAACGACTCGGGTGTCGCGTCCTCGACGAGCGCTGTACTTGCGCCGAACCGAAGCGGGAACGTGACCAGTCCGCCATAGCCGTACGCGAAGGGAAGCGGCGGATTCCCGCCGAAGACGTCGTCCTCGGTCGGTTCGAGGCAGTACCGCGCGTAACTGTCCGCAGTGGCGAGCAGCTGCCGGTGCGTGTGGAAAGTTCCCTTCGGTCGTCCAGTCGTCCCACTCGTGTAGAGCATCAGCGCGAGGTCGTCGCGTTTAGTCTCGTAAGGTTCGAGTTTCGGGGAGGCAGTTTCGAGGAGTTCGTCGAAGTCGTGGTGGTCATGGTTGGTTCCGTTTCGATCGACGACGATCACCTCGTCAAGCGTCTTGAGATCGTCGAGCGCAGCATCGAGTTCGCCGAATAGCTTGTCGTAGACAATGGCGGCCGTCGCTTCGGCGTCGTTGATGATGTACGTCAACTCCTTCGCGCGAAGCAGCTTCATCGATGGAAGCGCGACGCCACCGATCTTCTGCACCGCCAGACAGGAGATGACGGCCTCGGGCCGGTTCGAGAACCGGACTAACACCCGGTCGCCTGGCCCGACGCCCAGTTCGCGAAGCGCGTTGCCGAGCCGGTTCACTCGCTCTTGCAACTCGGTGTACGTCAGTTCAGAATCTTCGAACTTGATGGCGACGTTCTCGCCCTGACCCTCGGCGACGGGTGTATCGACGAGTTTTGCTGCGACGTTGAGCTGCTGTGGGTAATGTAACTCGGGAAGCGGATGGACGAAATCCGGAGTAGTATCCTGATCAGGGAGGTATCCCTGTGGAATATTCTCTTGCATATGCGGATAGACGATACTGGTTTACCATGAAATAACTTACGGTGAACACGGCCAATCGACGTCGGGTGGTCGGGTCGAGTTCGGTCACTTGGCTGATATCGAAGCGAACCGTTCGTGCGTCGGACAGGCGTCTCCTCCATGCGGGTGATGGCGAGAGAGAGACGGGAGATCATCGGATCCTATCCACGGACCTTCTCGAAGTCGCTCATCCCGATACACTGTACAGGGGAACTTTTCGAACCAATCGGCGGGTGAGTTGAGTTTCAGTCCGAGAAAGTTGAGACACTATTGAAGATGATGTTTCAAGTCACCTCTAAACTTCGTCAGCCATTGACGAAGTAATCTATGATGGTTCTCGCGAGTGTTTGTGTGAGCGTAACTGATCACGTGTGTGTCGGAAGGCGTGGACGGCAATCTGATGTTCCACGCCCTCCACTTTCTCGATCTCGCTGTAGATCGTGTAGTCGTCGGTACAGAGAATCACGCTTCTGGCTCCGGATACAGCGATGTCTTCGTCGGCATCTTTGAGATCCCTACACGCGAGAAACCGAACTGGTCCGTCGGGATGACGGATGAGTATCAACACTGGTGGCTTGCCTGAGTCGAATCGTTCTCGTCCTTTTTTGAGTCCGCGCGAGCGCGGACTCTCATCCCATTTACTCGACTCACTAACTGGTAGTTTCGCGTACCAAAGACTCCCCCTCCAAACGACCATACTTATACACCGAGACACTTCTACTATCTATTGTGTTGATTTAAGATGTCGTCCGAGAGTTCCAAGGAGAGGATATATGTACGAAAACGTTAAACACGTGCTATGGTCGAGCCGTTCATCGAGATCGATACCGAGAACGAGAATTTCGAATCCATGAGAGCGATCCAAGAACTTTCACCCGAAACACTGGCGGGAGAGGTGACAACGGTCATCGGTCCGACGGAGCCGGGAAGACGACGAGGATTCGGAGAATCATGAACCCCGCGCCACACGAGATCCGGCGCAAGGACGTCTTGTGGGTAACAGAAGACCGACTCGTCTTTTCGAACCTCACCGCCGAGGACAACGTCGCACTCGCCGCCAACGTCGAGGAGATGAAGATCCACAGCGACGTGTTCGACCGCTTTCCCCGACTCGACAAACACCGAGACCAGATCGCAGGGACAAAGAGCGACGGAGAACAGCAGATGCTCGCGATTGCCCAAGCGATGGTCGGGCCGACCCCCGACCACCCTAGGCTCGACGAACCATCTGAGGGATCCACCCCGCAGATCGTCGACGATGCGATGGAAACGGCACACGAATTCAACGAGGACGGGATCACTGACCTCCTCGTCGAACAGAACGCCGAGATGGCACTCGAAATAAAAGACTACGCGTACGTCTTAGAGCGGGGACGCATCGTCCACGAGGCACCGCCGGCGGAACTTCTCGCAGAGCGTGAGACAGTGGAGTCGTACCTCGGAGTCCACTGATGATCCGAACAGCGCCACAAAAGATGGTTCGACCAGCATTACAGAAATACCACACACGAAATCAGCGACGGAGGGATCTCGAATGAACACGGACACGAAACGTTATCATGAACGGGTCGTCAGGCATGTCGAGCCTGTCGAAGAGACGCGCGTCGCGAGGGTGGTGATGGAGCGACGGGGCGAAGCGGCCAACTCGTTTACACCTGCGATGGTCGACGCGCTGACGGAGGCAGTCGAGGAGGCGGTTGACGACGTGCAGTCCGTAGTGTTGATCGGTGAGGGTGAGTTCTCCGTCGGGGCCGACCTCCGGAGGTTCAAAGAGACGCCACCCGAGATACGACCATCGCTAATCGATCAGACTGCTGCCGCGTCGAATCGATTCATCCGGGCGATCCGAACCGCCGAGACGCCGGTTATCGCCGCCATCTGGGGTGCGGCCGCAGGCGGTGGACTCGGCTTTGCGCTCGCTTGTGACCTCGTCGTCATGCACGAGGAGTCGGTACTGGACACCGCGTACGCCCGGATCGGCCTCACGCCCGACAACGCGACGCCGTTCTTCCTGACGCAGACGGTCGGGCCGTACCGAGCGAGAGAACTGCTGTTTGCACCGCGTTCCATCGAGGCGGCCGAGGCGGAGGAGCTCGGCCTCGCGAACGTTGTGTACGGCGGGTCGGCAGCCGAGTTCCGAACTCGAGCGATGGAGTACGCGGCGACGATGACGATGCCTCCGAGGGGCGTCCAAGCAGAGACGAAGACGCTCGTCGATACGGCGCTGTTCGGCGACCTTGACCGACATCTCGAACGCGAACGTGACACGATAAAGCGTATCAGCGACTCCGAGACGTTTGACGAAGGACTGACCGCGTTCTTCGAGAAACGATCCCCGGACTGGACGTGAGCGCAGGACAGGCGTAGAACGACGCCTCGCGTCGAGCGTCCTACGCCGCTTTTACCGAAAAAACCATTATAGTAGCTACGGTTGGTGTGACCAATGGGCTATGAGACACTCGACGTGACGGTCAAAAACGGCGTCGCGACCGTTCAGCTCGCGAACGAACCGGTCAACGCGATCAGTCAGGAGGTGCGCTACGAACTCGCTGATGCGGTCGACGAACTTCGCGACGACCGAATCCGCGTCGGCGTCTTCGCCGGCGCGGACGACGTGTTCTCGGTCGGCGCTGACATCAGTTTGTTCGAGGAGGCCCAACAGTGGACGACACAGGAGTTTCGGTCGAACTCCCGGGTACTGGGACGGGTGTTCACCGGTATCGAAGAGCTGGAGAAACCAGTGATCGCCGCCATTACCGGCACCTGCGTCGGCGGTGGGCTCGAACTCGCACTCGCGTGTGACGTCCGGATCGCGAGACCGGATGCGACGTTCGGGTTCCCTGAACACAACATCGGGCTCATCCCCGGACTCGGTGGCTGTTCGCGGTTCGTCCAGGTCGTCGGTGCGGGGAAAGCGAAAGACCTCATCTTCACGGGCGAACTGTTCGACGGGAAGAGAGCCCACAGTCTTGGCGTCGTCGAACGACTCTCGGACACCCCGTCGGTGACGGCACAGGAGTACGCCAAGGACCTGCTCGATCAACCGCCGCAGGCACTCGGCCTCGCCAAGCGAGTGATCAACACGGCTCGGGACACCGACATGCAGACGGCGGGGGTCGTCGAGTCGCTCGCACAGAGCACGCTTATCAAGACGCAGGACCACGCGGAGGGGATTCGCGCGTTCCGTGACAAGCGCGACCCGGAGTTCGAAGGGAAGTAACGGGCGGCGTTCGAACACGATTTCTCAGGGAACAGCGCGCGACGGTGGAAGCAACTGTGACTCCGATCGCCAACGCCAATGGCTCGCCGTACACGTTCGGTTGTCGACCTCATGGCGAGGACTCGCCTGCGAGTCAGGACGGCGTTTACAGGTCGAGAAAACAGGCTACGGTATCAGTGGTTCATCGAGCGTTCCACCGCCTGTTTCGACCGTGCGGTCGCTCGGTAGGTGCGGGGTTGTTCGTCGACTCGCTCGACGAAACCGAGCGTCTCTGCGTACGTGAGATGAGCCGCGGCTTCACCCGCACCCATCTTGGCATGGATACCGGACATCTCCCCAAAGAGGGTCCGGGCGACTTCCCACGGAGTCACCATCTCCTCTGTCGGCGTCGCCTCGACGACGGCACGGACGCGCTCTCGGTGGTGCTCTCTCGTCGTCTCGATGCGCTCGGGGAGGCAAACCGACTGCCCGTGACCGGGACGCGCTCGCGGGTCAACGTCCAACTCGGAGAGACGGTCGAGCGTGTCAAGATACGTCGCCAACGGGTTCTCTCCATCGGTACGGGTGTCGCTCCCGCCGACGTTAGGAGTGTACATGGGAAGCACCGCGTCACCGGTGTAGAGCGTTCGGTCCGCCCGAACGGCGACATGGCCACACGTATGTCCGGGCGTGTGGTGCAACGTGAGACCGACGACGCTGTCTCCATCCTCATGTCCGACCACGGGGACGGTGTCAGGAATCGACGAGGGGGCGTCGCTCGCTCGGACATTGGAGACGACCGGGGCCGGCACGCCCCACCGTTCGAGAGTGGCCGCGTCTCGTCGCGTCCGTCGACGTCGCGCCACCGCATAGTCGCTGAGCAACGGTACATCCTGGACATGCATGTGGATTCGCGCCTTTGCGGCCGTCGCTAGACGCGGCGCGAGACCCGCGTGGTCGGAGTGCCAGTGGGTCACAAGGATCTCCCCGACGTCCGTGAGGTCGAGTCCACGGTCGTCGAGTCCGGCACAGAGCGTCGCGTACGGTCTGTCACCTGATGGCCCGGGATCGATGACGACTCCACGCTTTGGGAAGACGTACGTGCTGTTTTCGCCCTCTGGACTCCCGTGCTCGTGAGGGATGCGGAACGCGGTCATAGTCGTGCGAGTAAGTATTGCATGAACGATCGCCGGGGAACCCGTCGCTCTGTCGTTGCCGTCATTCGAATCGCCCTGTCTGTTTGTATTCCTGCCCCATCTGGAGGTAGTGGTCGTGCACTCGGTCGATTTCCGCCCGTTGAGCGTCGCTCAGGGGACGCGTCTCCGCTGGGACACCGTAGGCGAGATGTCCCTCCGGGACGGTTTGTCCCTGTCTGACGAGACTCCCTGCCGCGACGAGACAGTTCGGCCCGACCGTCGCGTCCCGAAGCACCGCGCTGTTAATCCCAACCAACGAGTGTTCACCGACGGTGGCGTAGTCGACGACGGCGCTGTGGCCGACCGACACCTCATCTTCGAGGGCGGCCCCATGGAGCATCGTAAACTCCTGGACGTTGCACTCGTCACCAACGGTCGTCGGGACACCATCCTCGTCGCCCCGTAGACAGACAAACGGCCAGAGACTCGACTGCTCACCGACTGTGACGTCCCCGATGAGGTAGGCCATCTTGGAGACGAACGCCGACTCTGCAACTGTCGGTAGCGCTCCGTAGATCGACTCTTGCATGTACGGTGCCTTATCGACCACCCACATGATTCTTCCGCTGGAGTTGAGACAAGCCGTTCTTCCACCGCTGCCGAGACGGGTCGTTCCGCTGGTGCGCCTAGAAGAGGACGCGTCGATACCTCTCCGATACGAAAATTTAAGGTGGCCGCTGTGCCGTGTTGAGGTATGCGAGTTACTGTACTAGGCGCAGGTACGATGGGCCATGGCATCGCGCAGGTCAGTGCGATGGCCGGTCACGAAGTGGTCCTTCGGGACCTCGAAGCGGAGTTAGTAGCCGACGGAATCGACGCCATCCGAGCGAACTTGGAGGGTGGAGTCGAGCGGGACAAGGTGTCCCGAGAGGAGATGGCCGCGACGCTCGACCGGATTTCCGGCGAGACGGACCTCCAAACGGCGGTAGACGGGGCCGGCCTCGTGGTCGAAGCGGTGCCGGAGAAACTCGACCTGAAGCAGAGTGTCCTATCAGAATCTGAAGAATTCCTCGACGAACGCGCCGTGCTCGCGACCAACACGTCGTCGCTCTCCGTAACCGAACTGGCGAGCGCGCTTGAGCGATCTGACCAATTCGTAGGGTTGCACTTCTTCAATCCGGTTCACATTATGTCGCTCGTCGAGGTCATCGTCGCCGAGCGGACGGGCGACGAGACGCTCGAGTTCGCCACTGATTACGTTGAAAGCGTCGAGAAGACCCCAGTCGTCGTGCGCGACGCACCGGGGTTCGCCTCCTCTAGGCTCGGCGTCGCGCTCGGCGTCGAAGCGATTCGGATGGTAGAGGAGGGTGTCGCCTCGCCGCGGGACATCGACAACGCAATGGAGCTCGGCTACAATCACCCAATGGGACCGCTCGAACTGACGGACGTTGTCGGACTGGACGTCCGCCTCGACATCCTCGAGTACCTCCGCGAGGAACTCGGCGAGCGGTTCAAGCCGCCGCAGTTGCTCAAGCGCAAAGTGCGGGCCGGGAAAAACGGGAAGAAGTCTGGCGAGGGGTTCTACGTCTGGGAGAACGGCGAACCGGTCGCGACGAGTGGCGAGTGGAGCAACCAATGACAGACAACCCGGAGACCGTATTTGCGGCAGACTACGAGACGATCTGCGTCGACCGCGGCGATGGTGTCACCACGATCACGATCGATCGACCGGACGCTCGCAACGCGTTGAACGCGACGGTCCGTGACGAACTGTCGACCGTACTGCCGGCCGTCGAGGCATCCGACAGTCGCGTCGTCGTCATCACCGGGTCGGCAGAGTGTAACGCCTTCGTCGCCGGTGCCGACGTCAACGAACTCCGCGAACGAGGGATGCTCGAACAGCGGCGGGCGAGTGAGCGTCCCCGTGTCTACGAGGTTGTCGCGGAAATGAAGACGCCAGTCGTCGCCCACATCAACGGTCACGCGCTTGGTGGTGGACTCGAGTTGGCAACGGCCTGCGACATCCGCATTGCTCAGTCCGGGGCGAAACTCGGACAGCCCGAGATCAACCTGGGTCTCATCCCCGGCGGCGGCGGCACCCAGCGGTTACCGCGGCTTGTCGGTGAGGGACAGGCGATGAAGCTCGTCCTCTCAGGTGAACTCGTCGACGCGGAGGAGGCCGCCGGCATCGGTCTCGTCGACGAGGTCTGTGCGCCAGACGAGATCGAAGAGCGGGTCGGGGCGCTCACCGAGTCAATCGCGGCGAAGAGCCCCGTCGCACTCGAGTTCGCCAAGGAGAGCGTCCGAGCGGCATCTCGGATGGGACTCGACGAAGGCATCGATTATGAGGCGGAGCTGTTCGTACAACTGTTCGCCACCGAAGACAAAAACGAGGGTATCGACGCCTTCTTCGAGGGTCGCGACCCGCAGTGGAAAGGACGCTAATCGATATTCGAACGAGACTCCGAACGGCAAAACAGTTAATGTCCGCCGATCCCCCCTCACGCCAGTAACTCAAGGATCGATGTCGAGAGGATTAACATGCCGACAGGGAGGACAATCTCGTCGATGTCGAACCGCGACGTCTGGTGACCGCTCGGGTTGCTCGCGCGATCCCGAGGTAGGTCGCGGTGCCGCCGTTCTGGCTGACGGTCCGCATCAGGTAAGTCCCGTCCTCGCTGGCACCCAAGACTCCCGTGGGATAACGTTGTCGACGCCATCGACGCCCTCAGCGACGTTGGCGACGAGATCGACCATCGGCTGGAAACATTCCTACCGAATCACCTCCCCGATGACCGAGATGTCGACCGAGCAGTCGTGCATCTCCGCCGCGGAGTTGGGACAGCGGTAGACCGACTCGCGCATGTATTCCATCAGTTCGGTCTCGTCGCCGCGGATCTCCAGGTTCGCAGTCGCGTGATTGGCGATCACGTCGGCGGCGTTGTCCGACCAGAGCTCGCCGACGCTCACCCGTGTCGACTCCTCCGCGTGGCAGGGGACTCCGTATATATTGCTGGCAGCAGTCACCAACGCTTGGACCGTGTTCCGCCCGATGTTCAGCGCGAAACCGGCGTGTGCCGACTTACCTTCGAAGGTGATGTCGAATCGGGAAGAGTGCGAGTGCTTCGTCGAGACCGGCCACGACGGTCCCCCCTCCCGTGTCAGAGACCGGAGCACGGCCGATCGAGATCAGTGCCTTATCGGTCGCAAGCCATTCGATAGCGTCCTCGCCCGATTCGTCCCCGGTAGGTTCAGTCACGATCCGTATCCGCCCGTCGCTGGTCCGCCCCAGTCCGCCGCGACGCTCGAGCGACTAGGGCTGCGGGTATCGTCGACGGTGAGACGTCGATCGGCGACCCGCCCACGGACAGAACGGGTACGGAGTCTACAGGCCGAGACGAGATCGACTGAAACCTACCGCGATCGACCGCTCGCGGGTCATCGGAGCTCCATTCCTTTGGCGCGTTCGACCGCGAGGTCCGTGACCTCGTCGATGGAGCTGTCGGAGCGGTCCGCGAGAACACGGACCAACATGCCGAGCTGGATCGCGGCCGTCTCCTGGAGTTCCGTCGCATCTTCGGTGTCGTTTCCGAAGTAGTACTCGTGTCGGCCGTCGTCGTGGACGAGTCCAGTATAAACCGACAAGAGATCGTCGTCGGCAATCGCGTCGGCAGTCCGTGCTCGTAGTTCCTCGAACTGGGGGTTTGTCATCGTTCCGGCAAAGCGGTCGACGCCTACTCAACGCTTCGGTACCGTCCGTCGTGATACCATCAGGGTCGTTGAGTCGCCTTCTCGAGGTGAAGCAATAACGCGTTCGGCAATCGAGCTTCGGCCGATGATAACTGCTCGATCGATCGGACTTGCTGTCGTCACGCTCGTGATCGCGTGCGTACTCGGCCGTCGATAACAACGGAGCCCGCACTAGAGCCGCCGTTCTGAACGAGCAGCGGATAGTTCCGGCAGTGCGATGCAACATCCCCTCCGGCAGTGCGGCCCCCTATGAGCGATACGTATCCATCTCGGAACCGGTCGACGTACGCCACACTATCGCTTTCGAGTAGTTTTTAGTACCGGACGGGGAATTGTGGGTAACAATGACGGTTGTCTCAGGAAGCGTTCGCTGTTCGCCGATCGTCCGTGTGTCGGCGGAGATCGGAGCGAGCCGCGGTGATCACGTCTACGCTGCTGCTCGCGACGCCGCGGGCTCCGTTCCGGTCGTTCGAACGGGACCGACCGGCATCGTCGAGCTCGAGCCGTTGCTTCTCGCGACCGATGGCGAACGGACAGGATTCTTTTATTCGCCTGCCCCGTCGACGGCTCGCAAACTCGCGGCCGAGCTAGACTCGAGCGGACTGCCGGTCGACCGCGCCGATGCAGTCGTCGAACACGACCGGGACGCTCCGTCACTCCCGGTTCCCGACACGGGGCCGCTGTCGGTTGGTCACCGACGCGTCCTCGGACCGTGCGGCTGGGTCGACCCGCTCGAACCGACCGACTACGAACTCCGTTCGACCGAGCAGAACGTCGGCGCTACTGACGCGGGGATCCTCGGTCGTGGAAGAGGTGACGCGCTCGCGGACGAGTCGGCCGCCGACGCGTGGGAATTGGCCCGCGAGACGGACGGCGAGCCCGTCGTCGTCGTCAACGCTAACGAGCCAGACGATCGACAGCGAGTCGACCGGACGTTGCTCGCCGGCGCGCCGATCGCAGTCCTTGATGGGGTCGCGGCGGTCGCGGCGTCAGTCGGTGCCGAGGACGCGGTGATTTATCTGAACGAACGCGAGAAGATACTCCAGCGCCACGTGCAACGGGCTGTGAACGCGGCCGCAGACGAACTTCAGGTCGTCCCAGACATCGTCGTTGGTCCCGATGAGTACCGCGCCGGTGCACCGACGGCTGCGCTCGAGGCGATGGAGGGGGCGGATCGAATCGAGCCGCGTCGGCAACCCCCGACGCCGGCCGAGCACGGCCTCTACGGTCGGCCGACGATCGTGCATACACCGCGGACGTTCGTACAGGTCCAGCGAGCGCTTTGCGAGCCGTCGTCGTTCGACGCGGACGCTTCGGATCCGGGGACGCGGCTCGTGACCGTCACCGGCGACGTTGACGCGCCGGCAATCGTCGAACTGGACTCGACGACGGTACTCGCGGCGAGCCGGGATGCCGTTTCGATGGACGGCTCGTTCAAGATGGCCTGTGTCGGTGGCGTTTTCGGCGGGATAACCGCTGATTTAGATGTCGTTCCTACCGCGCCGTCGCTCATCGCCGCGGGGCTTGGAACCGACGGCGTCGTCGAACTGTTATGCGACGAACGATGTGCTGTCGCGACCGCCGGCAAGCGGGCGAGCTTCGCCTCACGGGAGAACAGCGGACGGTGTGTTCCGGGGCGAGAGGGAACGAAACAGCTCACGGAACTGCTCCGAGAGATCTATCAGGGATCTCATCGAATAGACGACATTCGCGAACTGGGGCGAGTAATGGAACGGACGAGCAACTGCCAGATCGGCACCCACGCACCGCGTCCGGTTGTAACGGCCATGGACGAGTTCGGACCCGAATTTCGGGAACACGCTACTGGACGATGTCCCAACGGGACGTGTACTGAGAATCTATGAGTACGGACGAACCACTTCCGCAAGTACCGGCGATCGACGATCAGCGCGAACGGACGCCAGTGACGGCGACGTTCAAGACGGGTACTGCAGACGATCCGCCTGCCGGAACGGCCGGCGACGGGCCGACGACGCTCTCGATCAACGGGCAATCGGTGACCGTGCCGCCCGGATCAACCGTCATTGACGCGATGCAGGCTGTCGACGCTGAGAATGTGACCGTCGGCTCGTGTGCCGATAGCCTCATGGCCGACGCCGACGTGCCCGCGCTGTGTTACTACGACCGGGACGGGTCAGCGAGCGATGAGATAGGGCCGCGAAGCGAGTGTCGGACCTGCATGGTCGAGACAGAGAAACATGGCCTCGTGCCTGCCTGTTCGTTCCCAGCCGAAGATGGGTTGACTGTCCGGACCGATACCCCTGACGCCAAGGAGAGTCGGAGCGTTAACCTCGACCTCGTCCTGTCGAACCACAATCTCCGCTGTACGACCTGCAACGGGAACGGCCGATGCGAACTTCAGGACGCCGCGATCAGCGAAGGCGTCGATCACCCGCGTTACGGCGTCTTCGCGGACCGGGACGAGTACGAACCGCTCGACGACACCTCGTCATTCATCCAGATCGACCGCAACAAGTGCATCCTTTGCAACCGATGCGTCGAAGGCTGCAACGACGTGCAAGTCGAGGGCGTGCTCCGCATCGAAGGCCACGGCGACGACACCCGGATCGGGTTCCAGTCGGACGCCGAAACGATGGCCGAGTCCGAGTGCGTCTCCTGCGGTCACTGCGCGACGGTCTGTCCGACTGGTGCACTCACTGAGAAAGGGATCGGCGGCGCCGCGACACTGCCGCTCCCTGGGTTCACTCAACGCAACTCCATCGGGAACGTCATCGATACCGACGACGTCGAGACGCTCGACGACACGACCGCCCCCAATCGGTCACCCTCACCGGGTGGGGCGGAGACCGCCGGGGCGGCCGGAGCGTCCGACGGCAATGCAACTGGGCTCACTCACTTTATGAAGGGGGCCAGAAAGCGAGCGACGGAGCTGGCCGGCGAGTACGGCCGTAAAGCGATGATGGTCGGCGAACACACCACTGAGAGCATTGCGATGACCACGATACCAGAAGGTCGACTCTTCGATATCGCCGACTTCGTCAGCGACGTTCGCCTCGATCGTATCGAAGCCGAAGAGACGACGTGCGGCTTCTGTGCGGTCGGCTGTCGATTCGAGATGTGGGGGAAAGACGGCGAGACGATCGGTGTCGAACCAGTCGACGATCCGTCCGCAGCACCCGCCAATAACTTCTCGACCTGCGTGAAAGGGAAGTTCGGCCACGAGTTCGCCAACAGCGACCGACGACTCACGGAGCCGCTCGTCCGCAACGACGCCGGCGAGTTCGAACCAGTCTCCTGGGACGCCGCTCTTGAGTACGTCGTGGAGAACCTCCGCGAGATCCAGGACGAACACGGCGTCGACGCCGTCAGCTGTCTCGCGTCGTCGAAGGGGACGAACGAGGAGGCCTACCTCGTCCAGAAGTTCGCCCGGCAGGTTTTGAGAACGAAGAATATCGACAACTGCGCCCGTCTCTGTCACTCTTCGACGGTTGCAGCTCTTCAGCAGACTCTGGGCTACGGCGCAATGACCAACCGTATCAATGAGGACGTCGGCGAGGCCAATGCCTACCTCATCACCGGGTCGAATACGACCGAGTCCCATCCAGTACTGGCGACGCGGATCAAGCAGAACGTCCGCGACGGTGCTGATCTGGTGGTGTTCGATCCGAGAAAGGTCGGCATCGCCAAACACGCCGATCAGTACACCCGGACCAAACCTGGGTACGACGTGGTCTGGATCAACGGGCTGATCCGGTATGTCATCGAACACGACCTCCACGACGAGGACTTCATCAAACGCAATACGACGGGCTTCGATGACCTCCGCGAGAAGGTCCAGCCATACAAACCGGAGAAGGTCGAGGAGGTTGCCGGCGTTCCGGCCAAAGAACTCGAGGCGGCCGCTGAGACACTCGCCAATGCCGATACCGTGATCTTCGGGTGGGCAATGGGCATGACTCAGTCGAGTCATGGTACACAGAACGTTCTCGCGCTCGCGAACCTTGCGCTTACGCTTGGACAACTCGGAAAACCGGGGGCTGGCCTCTCGCCGTTCCGTGGCCAGAACAACGTACAGGGCGGTGGCGGCGATATGGGGACGCTCCCTGGGAGCCTGCCTGGTTATCAGGACCCGTCCGACGATGAGGTCGGAGAAAAGTTCGCGGACGTCTGGGGAGACCGCCCACCGGCCGAACCCGGCCTCACGGTCCCTGAGATGTTTGCCGAAGCTCACGAGGGGAACCTACGTGGGATGTACATCGTCGGCGAAAACCCCGCCCTCTCCGAACCGGACATCGAGCACGCCGGAGAGGCTCTCGAGGCGCTTGACTTCCTCGTCGTCCAAGACATCTTCATGACCGAGACAGCTGAACACGCCAACGTGATCCTCCCCGCGGCGACATCCCCAGAGAAACACGGCACGTTCACGAACACGGAGCGCCGTATCCAGCGCGTCCGGCCGACGGCTGAGCCGCCTGGAAATGCACGCCAGGACTGGGCGATCACCCAGGGGCTGGCGAACTGTATGGGATATAACTGGGACTACGACCACCCTCGGGAGATCATGGATGAGATCAGCAATCTCGCCCCGATCTACGGCGGCGTCAGCTACGACCGACTTGAAGAGGGATCCCAGCACGGCCTCCAGTGGCCGGTCCCGGACAAGGACCACCCTGGAACGCCGTATCTATACGATTACGAGGACGGGGATTTCAACTTTGACGACGGACTTGCCCGCTTCGTACCGGCAGATAGCGGCCAACCCGGCGAAATCCCCGACGAGGGGTATCCCCTGACACTCACCTCTGGGCGCGTCCTCTATCACTGGCATACTGGACAGCTTACCCGCCGTGTCGAGGGGTTGATGAGCCACGTCGGCGAGAGCTTCGTCGAGATCCACTCCAACCTAGCCGCGCGACTAGACGTCGACGACGGAGACTACGTTCGTGTGGAGTCCCGGCGCGGCGAAATCGTGGTCAAAGCAAAGGTGACCGACCGCGTCAACGCAGGAACAGTGTTCATCCCGATGCACTTCGCCGCCGGTGCGGTCAACAAACTCACGCAGGAAACGTTTGATCCGACGTCGGGAATCCCCGAGTACAAGGTCTCGAGCGTTCGTATCGAACCGCTCGTCCCGGAGATTGACGCGAACGTGCTTCGAACGCCCGATATCGGGGTGGGAAGTGGCGGGGCGGCCGACGACGACTGAGCCTGTGATTGTCCCGCCGAAATCGACGAGTCGAAGTGACTTCATACTGACCGACGGATATGAGTCTCGTCGAAATGCTGGAGACGAACAGGGGTGTCATCTGTGTCCTAGGTGCTGGCGGGAAGAAAACGACGTAGTATACGCTCGCTTACCGGATCGAGTGATCGATCATTCCCTTTCAACGTAGTCTTGCTGGACGAGCGTATCTAAGTTCGGGTACAACCGCCCGTGGTTGATCTCGTCTTCGTACACGTGTTCACTCTCCTCTTTGACGTCTTGGCCTGATGGTTGCTTGAAGCGGGTGCTCACGACCAGGAGGTCACGTTGGAAGCCGCTGAACTCAGCCATATGACTAAGAAATAGACTGATCGCACTATAGTTAATAATATATAACACCGTGTAGCGTGCCCATACTATCTAGAAACAATTTTACTTGGAGCGTCATTGGGACAGATACGGTGTGAATCGTCCTGGAGCAAGAATGAAGATTCCAATACTATATCAGATCACTCCGATTACAGACGACGTCGTGAATCGTGAGAGCAACCGTGAACCGCCGTCAACTCACATGATTGCAGGGCGAGGAAGCCCACGACTCTAGTCGTGGGTAGCTTACTTAGTACCTTCCACGCTGGCTCGCCGATGGGGATCAGTTGTTTGTTGTGATTGCTTAACAACGTGAGTCGACACTCAGTTCAACGTGTGTAGCAAGCCCAGCCGACCGTACATACCAACGAAGGTCAATTGTGCCGAACATGGCAGTTAGAAAGTTGATGAGACGATGAGTGACTGCCATCACGTATGGTGATACACTTGAATATCTATATATTTGAAATATTAATCCATATGTAAATAATCGCTCTGTTGGATAATGTGTCGTCCAATTACTTGAGTAAAGATTCACTGCTCTGTTTGAGAGTCGACGTTCCCAGAAGCTCGCGAAGAGGCGCCCGTCTATTGATGCTATCATAACACCCCCGTAATGAAGCCGAGTCCCATGATAATGAGGACGGCTGCGGAGAAGGCGGGGAGGTACGGTGTGTACTGTTCAACCTTCTCCTCGGAGTGTTGGTAGCCCGCGATCAAGAGCATCGTCAATCCAACGATACCGACTATGACAGTGATCGCATAGGCGCTCATTAGTTCGAGACAGTAGTTCGACCCTGCACACAGGGCGATAATCTCGAACTCTTCCTCGTGGGCGAATCCAAGAACGAATGCAAACCACGCGATACCGAGGAGTCCACGGTCAGCTGCCTCGTCCAGGTCGCCGTGTGAATGCGAGTGTCCACCGACGAACGGAATGAATCCTTTTACACGAGACAGCAGTCCACCCTCATCGTGGTCGTGCGAATGGCTGTGGCCATGTGAGTGATCGTGGTTATGCGAGTGATCATGGTGGCCGTGGTCATGCCCGTGTTCGTGTCCATCGTCGTGATGATCGTGGTGGTCGTGACTATGCTCGTCACCGTGGTTCCCGTGTGAATGCCCGTGGAAATACTCGCGGATGCCGAGTGCGATGAGCAAAACGCCGGCGACGAGACTTACTGGGCCGCCAATGAAAATCGTTGCCGAGAACAGATCGAGTGGGATCGGCTCGTTGACTTGTGTGAGATTGAAATACTCCTTCGCGTAGAAGAACACCGCCACCATCGCGATACTACTAATGAGGTGACCGATGCCGAGGATAAAACTCGCCGCGAACCCGTGGACCCATTTGTTCGTCTGATCAAGCGCATACGACGCGGCAACGGGCCAGCCGTGTCCCGGCTCAATACCGTGAACCACACCGAGGAGGATGGCTCCGATAAGAAGACCGAGTGCTTCACCGTGTAACATCTATGTCAGAGAATCCGTCAACGACGCGGATAACGGTTGTTAATACCGAAATGGGGATTTCGTCATACGGGGCGGGGAACTCTTGTGGAGCGACAACGAGCCAGTAGATATGCGAACGAGTTTCAATATCCCCGACGAGGTCGTCGCCGAGTTCGACCAAGTCTGGCAGGACGAAGGTCTAGAAAATCGCTCCCGAGCCGTTCGAGAGGCAATGCTGGAGTACATCGAATCACACTCTCGCCTCGAGGACACATCCGGGGAGATCGTGGCCCTCATCGGCTTCGATTATCGGCACCACGACGTGATACAGGAACTCCATGCCGTTCAGCACAACTACCAGGACGTCATTCTCAACACGAGTCATACCCATCAAGGCGAGTGGTGTCTCGAATCACTCTTCTGTCGCGGGGCCGCCGAGCGGGCTCGTGACCTTACATATCGGCTTCGCGATTTCGACGACGTTCGCCGCGTGAAGGTGATGGTTATCCGTGATGAGGACGCGTAGCAGCCGTCAATCACGACCTCAGCTTTGCACGTTGGCTATTTCACACATATGTGGCCGGAACGGGCAGTAGAAGCGGCCTTTGAACCGGTCTTCGGAAGGCCAGGTGGACGGTGACTCCTCGACTGGAGTCACGAGCTACGCCGAAGTCCGGTCACATCGTCCCAATGAAGACCGGCTCACTCTCCCGCTGCGTGCAAGGATCTGCCAGGAGACCGATTCTCGGGTCCGTTTTTGAGGTTAATATGTTATTTTATCAATGTTAAAATCTGAGTCACGACTTGACCTCCTCCCACGACTACAGTCGTGGGATTCCCCGAAGGGGAGTTCACGGTTGCACGTTTCCTCGGGGGCGAAGTGCGCTTTCGCGTCCCCCCTCGACGGTTGCCGTCCAATTATTCCCAAGGACGTGCTTTGCAGTGCGTGTAGCCGTGCCAAAGCGGCCTTCCCACCGACATGTAGCCGGCGTTTCACCCGCGTTCGAGATAGAGCGAGTACATGACGATTGCCAAGCCAACCGCCACAAGCACGCTATTGATCAGGATCCCCATCTCCAGCGACACGGAGAGGACTTGATGGGCGATCCCAGCGAGTAGCGCCCCTAAAGTGACGGTTCCAAATCCAATACCGAGGGCCCGCATCGAAGGGGATCCAGTCCGGCGATACGCTTTAAATGCGATATACGTGATACCACTTCCCAAAAGTAAAATTACTGTCTTGACGACAACAATCGCCGTCCCTATCCAGATCACAGCTCGTCACCCATCTTGGACCAGATGTCTTCGAGCCGTTCATCAGCCTTCCGAGACGGCCGTTCGACCGTGACCGAGAAATTATCGTCCTCATCCATCGAAATCGTCACGTCGTCGAAATCCCGCTCATACCGGGTGGTTCGCCCGCCACTTGGATTGATCGTCACTTGCTCATGGACGAGGGCGGCGTCGCTGAGGAGGTCGAGTTTCCTATACAACGTCGATCTGGGGATGTCACAGGTATCGATGAGTTCGGTTGCGGTCATGGGTTCAGCTGTTTCACGGAGAATGGCCCGACAGTTAGCGTCGTCCAGCGCATCAAGGACAGCCTGCAACGATGGCGAGTCCTCAGATGACGCTGAATCGCGCACCATTGTCTGAATTTGGCTCGTGCTCGGGAAATGCTATCCGGTTACGACTCACCCGTTGGGGGGATGGAGCCAGCTTGTGAACGCTATCTCGCTCAGGATTCGGCGGTGGAGCTATCCCCGACCCGTTGTTTTCCATCCTCAGTAACGTCATAGACCCCGCGACCAACTGGCTGAATCTGGCCGTCCTCATGGAGGCGCGCACACGTTTGGTCGACCGTGATGGGGTGGCGATCGGCAGCACTGGCGATGTCCATAACATGGAGTGGCGAATTCCCTGCAAGTATAATGAGGATTTCCCGATCGGTTTCGCGACTATGTTCACTCGTCACATCCCTCGCTCGGCCAGCGGCTGTTGACTCATCGTGGGTTGATTCTACTGATTCATCCATCACGCATAGCCTCCGTTTTCAGCATAGACGTCAAGCAGTTCCTGGTAGCGATTCCGGATCGTTACCATACTCACGTGGGCCGCGTTGCTCACCGTCTCCTGTGTCAGTTGTTCGTTCGTGAGATGTGTCGCCGCGTAGAGTGCGGCCGCGGCGAGACCTGCAGGATTTTTCCCGCTATGTGCACCCTGTGCCTTCGCCGTACTGAGGAGGTCGCGAGCTTGGCGCGTAGTCTCATTGCTCACGTCGAGTGCTGACGCGAACTGGGGGACGTATTCCAGCGGATCCGCTGGTTCGATTGCCAAGCCGAGTTCGCGGGAAAGATACCGATAGGCCCGCTGAATCCGGATTTTCTCCACGCGACTGACCTCAGCGAATTCGGAGAGCGACCGTGGCGTGCCATGTTGTCTGGCGGCAGCGTACAGTGCAGCTGTTGACATGCCTTCGATGGACCGTCCCGGAAGGAGGTCTTCGTCGACGGCTCGTCGATAGAGTACCCCTGCGGTTTCGCGAACTGGTTCCGGGACATCGAGAGCCGATGCCATGCGACTGATTTCGCCGAGTGCCTGTTTGAGATTCCGTTCGTGAGCGTCTTTCGTCCGGAACCGTTCGTCCCACGTCCGAAGGCGCTGTAGTTGAGCTCGTTTCTGATTGGATACCGCCTGTCCGTACGCGTCTTTATCCTGCCATCCGATCGTCGTACTGAGCCCCTTGTCGTGCATTAGCTGCGTCGTCGGTGCCCCAACCCGGCTCTTTTCGTCTTTTTCGTCGCTATGAAACGCCCGCCATTCCGGTCCCCGGTCGATGGACACGTCGTCGAGAACCAACCCACACTCCTCACACGTCGTCTCACCGTGCTCATCGTCACGAATGACCTGGCCATCACATTCCGGACACGACGAGAGCGGCTGAGACTCGCTGTCCGATTGCCGTTCATCTATGCGGCTGCCTTCGATATCGAGTTGCGTGTTAGTCATGCATATTGGGTCTCGGGAATCTTCTTTCGCTCACTCCGGGTGGGTGTCTCTATCAATAGTGAGGGCCGACACCCGAAGAGTACGCGGCGGAATCCCATACTTTGAGAATCCGCCAATTTGGTTTACCTTAACCGAGACGCTAAGGTTTCTTCCTCAACGACGACCGAAGGGAGCGAGTAGGGAGGGGATACAGCGTTCACAAGAGCGAAGCTCTTGTGTGCGAACGAGACGCTGCGCGTCTCGTCAACGTCACCAGAAGTCGTAGGCTTCTGGTTGGCAGTCAGAACGCTTCCGCGTTCTGGCGACGCCCGCACAGTTCTCAAACGTGTTCGGTAGTAGGCCCGCAGGCTCACGATTCAGTAGATTTAAGTTACAACATAGTATATACTCAGTTAATGGATCGGCACGAAATTGAGGGCTACGAAGTCCTCGACCGAGACGTTCGCCCGGTCGGAAACGGAGCGCACGTCCTCGTCCCGAAACGGTGGATCGGAGCGGACGTGAAGGTCGTCCGTGTCTCCAAACCCGACGCCGATTCAGGCGAGTAGACCATGCGCTACAACTACAGGTATCGACTCAAACCGACCGATGAACTCCACAAGCGGTTAGCGTAGACCGTCGATACCTGCCGACAGGTCTACAACCATTTCCTTCACCGACTCAACCGAGTAGACGACACGTCCGCCTACTCCGAACAGTCGCTCCTCCCCGACCTCAAACGCGAGTGGACCGACCTGAAGGACGTTCACTCGAAGGTCCTTCAGAAAGTCGTACATCGATTGTACGACAACCTCTCGACGCTGAAGGCACGGAAGGACAACAGCTACCGCGTCGGCGAACTCCGGTGGAAGGCTCCGCAGGAATATCGTTCGATCACGTACAGTCAAACCGGCTTCAAGCTCAACAACACGAGTGGCCGACCTGTACTCTCTCTTTCCAAGATCGGCGACGTTCCGATAGTCTCCCACCGTGAGGTTCCCGTCGACGCGACGATCAAGGAGGTTGTCGTCAAGCAGGAGCCGACTGGTGAGTGGTTCACTGTCCTCGGACTCGAAACCGAGACCGACGCGCCGCCGAAGCCCGAGAATCCCGAGCAGTGCGTCGGCATCGACGTGGGTATCCTGAAGTACGCTCACGACAGCGACGGAACCGCAGTCGAAAGTCCCGACCTCTCAGACGAACGCGAGCGGTTGGAACGCGCACAACGCGACCTCTCGCGGAAGGAACACGGGTCGGCGAACTACCGCACCCAACAGCGCGTCGTCGCCCGACGCCACGCCGACCTCAAGCGGAAGCGACGAGATTTCCTGCACAAGCTCTCGAACTACTACGCTCGGGAACACGATCTCGTCGCGGTCGAGGACCTCGATGCGAAGGGGTTGATGGAACTCCCGTCGAACTCACGAAACCGCGCTGGAGCGGCATGGGGGACGTTCCTCCGGATGTTGGAGTACAAGTGCGACAGAGAGGGGACGCACTTCATCGCCGTCGATCCACGCGGGACGACGAAGGAATGTGCCAACTGCGGTATTTCAACCGAGAAGCCGCTGTGGGTTCGGGAACACTCGTGTCCATCGTGCGGGTTCGAGGCAGACCGCGACCTCAACGCGGCGTACAACATCCTTTCACGCCGATTCGATCAAGTAGGAGTGGTTCACTCCGATTCAATGCCTGCGGAGACTGCGCTCCCTCCGGGAACCGTTGCGGTTCCTGCACAGCGCGTCGTGGAAACAGGAAGCCCCGTCCTCAGCGAGGCCACAAGGCCGAGCAGGGCGGGGTAGTTCACCGATTGGGACCACGTATGCTGTCTGGACGGGATTGGTGCCGTCGGAACCGCTTCGCTCGGTATCGTCTTATTCGATGAACCAGCGACGAGTGCTCGCCTCCTGTTCATCTCCGTGATTATCTTCGGAATTGTCGGTCTCCATCTCGTCTCCGGGGGCCACTAACCCCTGGATCAGTACCTCGCTGCCGTGGGCGCTGCGAGCGATTTCGACAGTCGATCCGTCCACCTCAGCTGCGAGTTCCTCAACGAGGCCTGTGGACGTGAACGATGCCGGCACGATGTCGACTGGGACGCCGTAGTCTCATAATGCCGATGCGGTCTGCTGGCCGACGGCACACACCACTGAATCGCTCGGCTGCCAGTCTTGTTCTGCTGCGATCTGTACTCCGGTCCGGCTTGTGAAGATGCAATAGTCTGCTGTCACAGGCGTCGCTCCAGTCGATCGGACCGTGAGCATTGGATCTGCGACTGGCGACACTCCAAGTGAGCGGAGATATTCGACTGCCGCGGCAATACGATTGTCATCGGGTCGAAGGACCGCTACAGTCGGCTTGGTCATACTTCGAGAAGTGGTGCTATTGGAGCTGTTCGTATTGGAATTCGTGCGTAGTTGGCTGCACAATCCATCATTTTCTGGGCACTATACCGGCCGGAGTCCAGCAAGCCATGTCAGGACTGCCCCGGCCGTGACTCGGACCGTAGCTGCGCCGAATCCAAAGGCGATGAGACTCATCAAGACGACGAACTCGGCGTTGGCATACTTCACACTCGCAAGGAGTGTGAGAAATGTGAGCGACCCAGAGAGGAGACAGATGAGTCCCCCGACGAGAAAGCTCAGACTGGTGAATACTGGATTTGAGAAACTCATCACTGGGGATGGGGGCGTATAGACACCGGTTACATGGAGAGCAATGCCGATGCTCAGATACCCGACAAAGCCGGCCACTGTCAATGCACATCCGACCGATGACAGCCGAAACACGCGATACAGTCCTCGCTCAAGCGGCGTCGATGGCTGCCACGCCTGCAGAGCGGAGGGGTGAGGCATCTACTACGGCCACAACCCACGTGCTTCGTGCGCCTCAGCGATGCGGGACAGCGCCACGATGTAGGCTGCATCACGCCACGTAACGTCGCGTTGCTCGAACTCCGATCGAACCGCATCCCAGGCAGCCTCCATCTCCGATTCGAGTTCGTCGTTGACCCGTTCGAGCGACCACGCTCGCCGATTGATGTCTTGGAGCCACTCGAAATAACTCACCGTGACACCGCCTGCGTTGGCGAGAATATCGGGAATCACTGCAACATCTCGTTTGGCGAGAATCGAATCAGCCGTGGATGTCGTCGGGCCGTTCGCACCTTCGACAACGAGATCTGCAGCAATCGCTTCTGCGTTCTCTTTGGTGATTACGTTCCCCAGGGCGGCCGGAATGAGGACGTCGACATCAAGCGTGAGCAACTCGTCGTTCGAAATGACGTTGTCAGCGTACTTCGTGACCGCCTCGGGTTCCTCGTCATGTGACGGAACAGACGCCGTATCAATCCCGTCTGGCTCGTACATTGCTCCATTCACGTCGCTGATGGCGACGATGGTCGCGCCCCAGTCGTCGAGGAGACGGGCCGCGTTCGCTCCGACACTTCCATAGCCCTGGACAGCAACCGTCGTCTCTTCGAGCGGGCAGTCGTAGTACTCGCAAACCAGCTGCGTTATGATTGCAACGCTTCGTCCCGGAGCCTCTTCACGTCCTTCACTACCGCCGACGACCGGCGGTTTGCCGGTGACGACGCCCGGTGTCGTCTCGCCTTCCTGCATCGAGTACGCGTCCATCAGCCATGCCATCGTCTGCGGGTCCGTTCCCATGTCGGGGGCAGGAATATCCTGGTTCGGGCCGATAACGTCGCGTATCTCCTGTGCGAACCGGCGGGTGAGTCGCTCTTTTTCCGTTGAACTCAGCTCCTTGGGGTTGACGGCAACACCGCCCTTGGCACCCCCGAATGGGAGATCCATGACGGCACACTTCCAGGTCATCCACATACCGAGGCCGACACACTCGTCTTTCGTCACGTCGGGGTGGTATCGAAGTCCTCCTTTGAACGGACCCCTGACGCTGTCGTGTTGCGCTCGATAGCCCGTGAACACCTCGACCGTGCCGTCGTCCCGTTTGGTTGGGATCGTTACTTCGTGGACCTTCTTTGGATGCTTGAGCCGCTCAACGATGTTTGGGTCAATATCCAGATGATTGGCAGCATGGTACAGCTGCCGGCGAGCCGTTTCGAGCGCCGATTCCGATTCGGTCGATTCCGTCGCCGCAATATCTGACCCGTCGTGGGTGGTTATAGGTTGGGATGCCATGGTTACTCGAGTGGCATCTGTCGATTTCGCATTGGGCCACTACAGTCGGGACACTGGATGGGGTTGTTCTCTGCGATGATGATGTTGCCGCACTGGAAGCACTCGTACGGAGTTTCCTTGTCCGGGTTGGGTTCGACATCTCTCATAGTGAGCTCACGAGTGCCGACAGGGAATTCAGGGCACTCTGGGTAAGTGTAATAAGTGTATTAGGGAATACCCAGAAGTTTATTATCAAACTCTCTTCGTGGGTGGTGGTTAGTTATTTAACCCATCCGGCAGGTCCGAGACGGAGAGGTTGTTCTCCTCGAAGAGCGTTGCAAAGAGTTTCCGCTGGACGGTGCGAGCGTGTTTGTAGAATGCAGGAGGGGAGATTCCAAGGGTCTTCGCAACCTCCTCACCCGTACTCTCGCGCGGCGACTCGAAGAAACCACTATAGTATGCTGTTTGGATTACTTCGAGTTGTCGCTCCGTCACCTTCTCGAGGAACTTCGAGTAAAGGTTGTGCTCCATCGTCTGATCGAGCGTCTGCTTTGAGTGGAGTTCGACAGTGGAGAACGTCTCCCGGACGAGTTGTGTGATTGTTCGGACGTCGATGCTATCCGGGATATCGATGACGAGCGTCGTCGTGGTCGGATTAGCAGTCGCTTCGCGGAAGACGGCACCGTGATCAGCCAACTCGAGGGCGAGGAACGGTTGTGTGAGCCGGAGCCGCAGAACGCCCCCTTCACCGTCCGCGCTGATCTGTTGCACTTCGTCGATACCGACCAGCTGCGAGGCGGTGTCCGCCACGTCATGTACCGCCCGGTCTTCGACGGTCACGAACACGTAGCTGCCTTCTGTGGATTGCTGGACACCACCCTGATATGAGAGGGTGCACTCCGTGTCCTGTGCGAGCCGTGTGAGGACAAACTTCGGGTCGTCAATGGTGAACTCGACGCGTGTCATCGACGTCGTGAGCAGGGCATTCTTCCGTTCGATCGCACTGAGGGCGGATGCGATGGTTTCGCCGAGTTCCCCCAGGACAGCCTTCGCCGTCTCGTCGAACGCATCTTGGGTCGGTGCGTACACCGTCAATACGCCGTGCGTGAGGTCGTTGTACACGAGCGGAATGCTCAATACGGAAAGGTAGTCCCGAGAGATGGCGTCTTTCCGCCACGCTTCGTCACGGAGACCAGCGGCGACGTTCGTCACCATCGTCACATCGCCAGTGGCTGCGGTTTGACCGGCTGGTTCTGCTGACGCCTGAATGGCGAACGACTGACTATCTAAGTACCCCTGTTCGGTGCCGGCCCAAGCCCGAGGCTCGAGGGAGTCGGTCGTCTGATCGATTGTCCCGATCCAGGCAAACCGGAACCGATCGTCGGCGGTCAGCAGTTCACAGACTGTGTGATCGATTTCCTCGCGTGTCTCCGCCTGTACGAGGGCTTGATCGATTTCTCGGATCGTCTCGTTGATGCGATTCAGGGCGGTCAGCTGCTCGTTTTGCGTCTGGAGCGTTCGGTCCTGTTCCCGGAGTCGTGATTCCCGTGTAACGCGGTCGAGGGCTGCCTCGGCAGTGGCCGCGAGCAGATCGGCCAATTCTCGTGTTACCTCGTCGAACGCGCCAACCTGGTCCGAGCCTGCAATGAACACGCCGTGGTTACCGAGTGGGATGTAGGCCGTGCTTCGGAGATCAGTTGCCCGATTTTCGAGTCGGTCTGCGTCGTGGACGTCGTCGAAGAACAGCGCCTCGTCTTCGACGAAGCTGTAGCTCGGGAGCGTTGCCCCGTCAGCGTGCACGGTCGGGAGTGGGCCGTTCAGCTCGGTCAGTGTCGCCGAGTGGGCTGCGGATCGGAGGTCGTTGGCGTCGGCATCGAAGAAATAGACCGCACTCGCATCGAGATTGAGGACGCCGGGTGTATCGTCGACGACGTGTTGGGCGATTTCTTGGTGGGTTTCGGCGTAGAGGAAATCACGGGTCGTCTCGTGGAGCGTCGCGAGTGCCTCCTCGCGCTGCTTGCGTTTCGTGATATCGCGACAACTGAAGAGAAGGGTGCCATCCTGGATCGAGACTTCGCGAACGTTGACGAGGAGCGTATGCTCGCGTCCGGCTTTATCGGTCGCAGTTGTCTCGATGTTCTTGAGGACTCCGTTTTTCGAGAGTTCCTCCCGGTCGAAGAGATCCTCACCGAGGAGGTCATTGATCGTTCCGAGGTCCCGGATTTCCTCAGCTGTATAACCGAAGATAAAGTGGACGTTAGGACAGACGTAGGTGTACTCGCCGGCTTCGTCCGTGATGAGGACAGTATCGGTCATGTTGTTGAGCGTGACGCGATGGAGTTCCTCCGATTGCCGGAGATTCCGTTCGAGGTCGACGCGCTCGGTGATGTCGACGCCTTCGACGACGACGGAGACGAGTTCACCGCGTTCGTTCTCGACGGGGCGGGCAGAGAGGTCGATGACGCGCGGATCATCGACGTCTGGCTGCTGTGGGACGACCGCGTTGCCGAACGACCCGTCGAGTACTTTCTCCACAAGTTGGTGGACGTCCGTGTTCGTTGCATCGGCCTGTGACCACCATGGAAGCGTCCAGAAGGGATCGCCGACGATTGTGTCGATGTCTTCATCGACCATCTCCCGTGCTGTCTCATTCACACGGGCAAGTGCGCCATCCGGGTCAAGCACCCACGTCGCAGTTCGCGAATCGTTAAAGATCGCGTCGAACTGTCTGGCTCGGTCCCGTTGCGTGGCCGACCGCTGTGCGGCCCGAATCGCCCGTTCGGTTCGTTCGATGAGTTCGTCGGTCATCTGTGCTGGCGGGTCCGAGAGCGCGATGTAATCGGTGACACCGGCTTCGATGGCCTCGCTAGCGATGGCTTCGCTCCCGGCAGTAGTCCCGAGAAGGACTGGGAGCGCAGTCGTTTCCTCGCGGATTTCTCGTAGGAGTTCGAGTCCGGTCGTCTCTCTGAGCGCGTACTCGCTAATGAGACAGTCCGTGGGGCGCGTCCGGATGGTGTCGATTGCCTCCGTCTTGGTTCGAACGTGTTGTACGTTGGCATCAGTCCGTCTCTCGAGCGTCGTGGCAAATTGCGTGAGCCAGTCGTCCGTCCCGACGAGCAACACAGTCGACAAATTTAGAATGGGTGGGGAAGCGGCCATTATTCGAACACAGAGGGATAGCGAATGTTCCTCTCGGTGCCGATTCGAGATCGTCTCCAGTTCCGGTGCTGGCCCGGATCGGGATATACGTCCATACTAGTTAACTATCTAACCGCCCTGTGCCAAAGACGTTTGTTGTTTAATACCCGATCTACCACCACGCATCCCGAAGACGCTACTAGCAACGACCCGAAACAACCGCGTCAGTCGACGTGGAAACTCGTCGTTGGGGCGAGTCTCATCTCGACAGGGCTCGCTGCCTATGAGATCGTTCCGGCGAGTGTTACGCCGCTCATTCGTGACGCACTGAATATTGGGCCGACGACCGTAGGGTTCTTGGTCGGGATTATGTTCGGCACCGCGGTGATCGCAAGCCTCCCAGCTGGAGCGGTGCTCGACCGGGCGGATTCCAGGCCTGCGAGTGCCATCGCAGTGCTTACCCTCGTTGTCGCCGGGACGTGGGGTTGGATCGCTGGGCGGCGAGGGGACTATCGATCAGTGATTGCATCACGAGCGCTTGGTGGGATCGCCTATGTCGTCGTCTGGAACGCTGGCATCGACATCGTGAGTCGGGCAGCAACCAGCGAGAATCGGGCGACCGCTGTCGGCATCTTCACCGCGAGTGGCCCGATCGGATTCGCGCTCGGTCAGGGGACCGGGCCACTGATTGCTCATCGGTTCGGATGGCCCGCGATCTTTATCGCGTTCACAGGGCTCACAATGGTCGGTCTCGTCCTGTTCTGGCCGGCCAGTCGAGGACTCGGAACGAGCCGGGGAGACGCTCCCTCGGTTCAGGAGTTCGGCGCGGTCCTCCGGAACCGAAGTATCTGGTCGGTCGGGCTGCTCGGTTTTCTCGGCTATTCGTTGTACCTGTTCGTGAATAGCTGGGGCGCGTCGTATCTCACCGCCAAACATGGACTGTCACTCGCAGTGAGTGGCCTCATAGTGGCGGTGTTTCCAGCGATCGGTGTCGTCTCCCGGATCAGTAGTGGACTTCTGTCTGACCGAGTCTTCGGTGGACGCCGCCAACCCATCGTTCTCGGATCCTTCGCAGTTGCGGCTCCGCTCGTGCTCGTCTTTACTCGGTTTCGGTCGCTGCCACTGCTCGTCGCGCTCCTACTCCTCACTGGATTTGCGGTCCAGCTGACGCTCGGCCTGTCCTTTACGTACGTCCGGGAGGTGGTTGATTCGCGGGTCGCTGCGACAGCGGTCGCGTTCCAGACGAGTATTGGGTTGGCAGGCGCGTTCCTTGCTCCAATTGCAGGCGGCGTTGTTGTCGATCTGGCCGGATTCGATACGGCGTTCCTTCTCGCTGGAATTCTCGCTCTCTGTGGGATTGCAGTCGCGTGGCGAGCACCTGAGCCAGCGCGCTTGCAGCAAAATCCCCACTATCCTACGGCGTCGACATCCGATAGCACAATCACAGCTACGACGACGTGTCCCGGTCGTTGCTGAGTCTCACCTGGGTCGTTCATCACGGCCGCGAACCACTCGTTGAAGTCACATTCTCGCTGTTTGGATGCTTGAGAAATTCTTTCCAGTCGCCACTGAGGCATTCAACACCTTCCAATTCATGAGATTAACCATCGGCCTGCCGGTGCCGGCGTACCTGCTCTGGATTCGGCACTCACGGATGGGCGTCCCAGCAGTGGAGGGCGTGCTCTCGTGCCGTGTCGAACAGCGCTTCGCACGACCCGCACTCGTAGGTCGTCTCAGGCCAGCGTTCAGTGAACTACCCACGACTACAGTCGTGGGCTTCCTCGCCCTGCAATCATGTGAGCTCGTCCTGATCGCGAGTCCCAGTGCTGCGAGTCAGTTTCACAGTGAGTGAGACGCCGACGTCACTCCGCTCGACGTACTCGGTTCGATTCGTGCTTTCCTCACTGGATGATGATTCAACTACTCGATTTGGTTGTTGCTTTGAATCAGTCATGCGCTTTCCACGAGAGCCTTCTGATAGCCCTCGCGCCCTTTCAAAGGGTGAAAAACAAGCGGCTAGTCTGCGCTAGCGGGAGTACTGTCTACGTCGACATCGTCGAGAAAAGGGTAGTCGATGTGCATCTCAATTTTATCGAAGGGGACAACTGGCTGGATCGCTCCCCCGGGGCCACCTTCCTTGAGTTCGAGGATACCCAATACCTCCAGCTGTTTCAGTTCTGCATGGACATCGGAGACGTCGCAGTCGACGAGTCGTGCAGCTTCACGCATACCTGAGGGGCACTCTTTGGCAATTGCTTGGATGAGATCGAGGCGCAGTGGAGTGAGGCTGTCGACGAGATCGTCATAGGTCCCGAACTGGAGTACTGCACGCTCATCGTTTGTATCCAGTTCATTAGCCTCGGCAGATTGAATGAACTGGAGCGTATCCTCTCGGAGCTGTGCTCGGTCACCGACGGTGATGTGAAGCGTGGTCATATTCGGGTGTGTTGGATGTGTGTTGTATCTGCTGTCAATAGGGACGGGGTGGGTTGCTGCCAATGGTGTCCCAGTATTCATCAGCACTGGCCCAGAACTCGACAATGAGTTCTTCCATCCCAGGGAACTCGACGTCTGCGTCACCGGCAGCGGTGTGGAGTTCGTGGCCTTTGGTGTCTTCGTGGGCGTTGTCGTACCGGATGAGCGTTAGTGCTCTTGAACGGCTCACTCGCGCGTTAATCCCAGTCGTTGTGCTGTCGGGAGCACCCACCCGTAGATGAGCGCAGCAACTCGTGTTCCAACGACGGTGGCTGCACACACTGCTGCAGCAGTTCCGTCCGAGCCACCGACAGTTACGACAACCCAGTATGCGCTGCCACCCAGCACCGCACAACTGGCGTAGAAGTCGTCGAGCAGGATAAACGGAGAACGATCCAGCAGGATATCCGCGACTGCACCGCCCCCGACCGCGTTGATCGTCGCAATCGCGACGACGCCAAAAGCGGGGATGTCGGCCTGCGTTGCAACGATCGCGCCTGTCGTGGTGAATGCGGCGAGCCCGACTGCATCCGAAAACAGTGTCAGTGGATGAGTATCGGCCGTCTCGAGTGCAGCACTCACGCCAATCGCCAGCCCAACGCCGAGCAGGCCGAGACCGATCTCGACGGGTGAGCTGAGCGCGAGTGGAATCCGATTGACGAGGAGGTCGCGGGTCATCCCGCCAGCAAATGCCGTGGCAAGTCCGACGACGGTGACCCCGAACAGATCGAACTCTTCGCGTATCGCCTTGGTTGCGCCAACTAGGGCGAATGCGATGAGGCCAACCGTGTTCATCACGGCGAATGGATCAACGTACAGCACTTCGACCATCTCCTGCGTCACTGGTTCAACCAGGATAGCGGGTCTGATGAGCGCTTCGCATCCGACCTCTCTCCCCGCCTCGCTAACGCGTCGTGTTTCACAGTGACGGTGCGCGGACTCGCCGAGGAACGGCCTACTCCAGAAGATCTTCGACGAACCGGAAGCCGTTTACGTACGTGACTGAATCGTCGTAGTCCTCGCTGGCGAAGACGGTTTCGGCTCCTTCGCCAGCCAGTGTATCCGTCGTATATATGTAGGCGTGATCTGCGGTCCCCTCGACGAACGCTTGAGCGGCGACCCCTGCCAGCGCTGGATCCGCACGTTCGATCTCGTCGGCCGGGCGGTCATCAGCGTTCGCGATGTATCGCTGCACGCCGTCCATCGTCCGGGAGACGAGCGCGTTCGTGTATTCCAGCGGGGCTGCGACTTGGGCCCACCCTTCGTCAATTGCCGTGTCGATCGGCGGTGTCTCAGCGTCGGACGCGTTGACGGTAAGTTCGTCGTAGACGCGTTCCGGGAGGACGAACGTCATGTCGTTCCGGCGTGCAAACGTTCGGACGGCCTGATACCGACGGTTCGAGGGGTGGCCCATCGCGACGAACAGGCCGGTATCTGCGATATGGATGGCGCTCACGCGTCGTCGACGACGTCCCGGTCGACACCCGCGATATCCGCGACCGACGCGCCCGACTCCTCGATATCGAAGTGTTCGTAGACGACGGGGCGGAGCGCCTGGAGGATGATCTCGGCGGCGAGCGGCGAGATATCGAGATCACGGGCCATCAAGCGATGAGTGATCTCGCCGCGTTCCCGGTCGACGGTATAGGTAAGCGCCGTTGCGAGTCCGGCGATGCCATGGCGGCCGATGTAGGTGTCGATATCGTCGTCGGTCGTGCGACGGGCGACGGCGTCAATCAGTGCGGGCGTGATCGTGTACTCGCGAGCGCCGTCAGCGGCCGTGACGGTCAGATCGATTTCGCGAGCAACGTACGTTCGGGGTTGCTTGTCGGTGGCCGTCTCGATGACGCCGGCGTCGACCAGCCGGTTCACGTACGTGTAGGCCGTTCCCTGCGCGAGATCGAGGGCGTCCATCACCTCTTGGACGGTCACTCCCTCCTCTCGAGCGACATACGCGTACAGTTGGGCGAGCTGTGGCTCCTCGAGGAGGTCCGCGACTGAGAGGAAGTCGCGGATGATATCGCCGTTGGCTCGGGTTGACGTGCGTGACATGGGCGAGTAGATGTTTACAGTTTACAGCGAATCGGCAAAGAGTGTTGTGGTCAGCCTATCCGGACTGGGAGCGAGCGACGAGATGCTCATCGAGATCCCGTGTCCGGTATGTCGCGGGTCCACCGGGGCTACACTGCGCACAGAGGCGCAACGTCCCTTCAAGATGAGCGATCACGAGAGATCTTCTACACGCTTTTCCTCGCTCATCACACCGTGTGTGATCCGACGAATCGACTCCTTCGCTCTCAATCCGTTTCTTTCCCGTCTACTACTCTGAAACCACGGAAGGTTCTTCCAGTGTCACCACTCAAGCAAGGGCAAGCAGAGGCCGAGAGTGGTTGGTCCAATAGACGTGAAGATTCTCGCCATGGTGTCTATCACGCCCCTCCTACGTGCTCCCGATCACAACGCTGCGATTCTCTCTTGCCCTGTCTACCTCCGCGGTCTGCGACTGTGTACCGAGCCGACGGAGCCGTTCGACGAGCCGAGGCGAGAAGACGACGCGCCGTGTTCCACGTCGCTTGACGATCTCGACGTCGTCCTCGTCGAATCGGTCGAGGAATTCCATGACACGGCTGACCGTCTTTGTGTGCACGCTGCTGTCCTCCTTTGCGGCTAACACGCGGCGGAGTGAACTCGAATCGACCATGAAGTCCGCCGGCACCTTCCGCGCGTAGTCCGCCATATCTTTGGCGACGAACTGCGCGCGCTCTTGGGTTGCCGTCAACTCTTCGTAGCCTCTTCGACGGTCGGCGCTGATACACTGGTGATTGTGGGACTGGGACGTCCATTCGATCGGTGAGACAACGTTGGAGAAATCGTTATGTAATACGATGTACTATGATGTAGACATGCCGTCAATCAGCGCTCGAATCCCCGACGACGACGAAGCTGAACTTGAGGCTGTCATCGAAATTCTTGACGAAGACAAGAGCACGGTTATTCGCAAAGCCCTCTCCGAAGGCCTCGCGTCACTCCGCCGACGCGTCGCCATCGAACGCTATCAGTCGGGAGACATCTCTGTCAATCAGGCTGCCCACCTCGCTGGCGTGAGCATCGCCGAGTGGCTCGAAATCGCCCGTGAACACAATCTCACCACGCACCTCTCCCCCGATGATCTCGACGCTGACGCGGCTGCCGCTCGCGAGCTATGACCCAGGTCTTCATCGACGCGACGACACTCATCTCTCTTGGCACCATTGGTGAACTCGATCTCCTCACCACCCTCACCGGCGACCTCGTCATCCTCCCACTCATCCAAGACGAGGTCACGACCGAACCCGCACAGACGAATCTCACCCGCTTCATTGACGAGTATGAACTCCGCACATGTGACCCAGCCATTCACGACCGAACTCACCAGGCCAAAACTGTTCTCGGAGAGGCAACCGAGAACGGCGATGTCCATCTGATCGCCGCTGTCTTGGCCTACACTACCGATGATCGATCGATCGGTGTGGTTTCTGACGATCGACGTGTCCGTACCACTGCTCGGGGACTGGGGGCGACAGTCACCGGAACCATCGGCGTTATCGTACGCACTGTCGACGAGGGACTTCCCCCCGAGGACGCTCGGGAACTCGTCGACCGCATTGACTCACACGGTCTCCACATGACTGGAAGCCTCCGTGAGAAAGCATATTCACTCATCGATGAGGCCGCTGCCACGTCACCCAAGTAGTTATCTTGAGAACTCTACCCTCGGCCAGACTGGATCGCACGTGCGTAACGTCGTTCGAATGCGTTCTTGCGTCCTTGATGCTATCTTCGAGAGTATCTGGTGATTTCTTGGATTCGCGTCCGCCCCGCCCTCGTATTACGATCACTCATTACCGTGCCGAATGAGGTCCCCGAGAAGGGTATCGCCGAATGCGAGGACGAGGACTGCGCCGACGATATTGAAGACGAGATCGAGAAACGTGTCGATCTTGCCATAGGAGACGAGTACCGGTTCGAGATCACCTTGCCCCGAGAGCGACGATCGCATTCACAATCGCACCTGGATTTCGTCGGCGTACTTCCTCGACAAAGACTGCAGCGATGCCTGTGCGAAGTCCATTCTCTGCCCACTCTGCGACGTCTGGCAGAGTAGTCCTGCCCTCAAAACTGGTCATGCCTCTCATGATACGCTTAGAGTCTCGTGACTAACAAAGACAGGGGATTGGTTGTGAACTACTCCGACCTCACCGAAGGCGCTCGGTCCGTGAGGTCGGGGCTTCCTGGTTCTGTGTCGGCACGTGCACCCGAAGGCACAGCGGTTCCAGACTCCGCAGGCGACTTCCCTCGCTGGGCGGGTCGGAGTGACCCACTCCTCCCGATTCGACACTCGGTCACACCACCCGATGCACGCTTGGTGTTGTCGTTCGAAAGGCGCGACGCGCCTTTCGTGATGACGACACGGCGAAGTCGGTTCGAACCACGTGTGAACGCCGGACGCACTGTGGCAGAGCGTCTTCCTCCCCGCTTCGACCGCACGGGGAGTACAGATGCCGCAGACAGTGAACGTGACCCGTGCGGCGCTGTCTCCCCTCCCTGCTCGCGGCTTCGCTGCTCGCTGAGGAAGGGGGCGTAGCGCCCTCGATTAAAGTTAAGAGTAAGCTACCCACGACTACAGTCGTGGGCTTTCCCCCGACGGTTTCGGCGCACGACTCGGTCACTCATGGGCGCGGTTCACGGCGGCAGGACGGGCACATGGAGGCGATTCCTGCATGGGTTTCCGTCCCGTGGTCTACGTCCGAAGCCGACACACCCGGCTTTAATTCCCGGTGTTCTCACGCTCAATCCCAACAGTGGGAACGGAGAGGCCAGTGGCGTCACGTTCGCGGTCACAGTCCCCGAGTTCAGGGCCAGCCTACGGTGGCCCCTCCACGGTGTCCGTTTTGGCCACCGAGAGTATCATAGATACGCCGGGAAGGGGCCTAAGACTTCCGATTCCGGCGTTTGCGACCAAAGACGGGCGATTCCTCCCACGACTGAAGTCGTGGGCTTCCTCGCCCTACAATCTTGTGAATTCGATGGGGCTTCCGGGGGTCACAGACAGCAGCACCTATGACGGATTGAAGGACGTGCTTCAACGCCAACCAGAAGTCACGTCTGTCAACTACGAACCGAATAGCATCAGCAAACGGTTTTTACGTGCGCCGATTGCTCCAAACCGTGTCTCTCCATCGACGGGGCCAGAACCACCAGCACTGGATGTCGAGTGGCGATACGCCGACGGAGACACCTATTATCGGATCCACTATTTTGACCCGAATACAGGGTTCAATTGTGGCTGGCACCGCGATGAGGACCACCCTGAACTCGGCCCGGTCCATTTCCAATCTGAACATCCCGAGATGGGTAAAAGCGACCACAAAAGCGCTCACTTTTCCAAGTCAGCCCCGACAGAGGTGCTCTGGGAAGCCGTTGAGCAGCTCTTCGAAGAGATGCTTCCGACACTCAGTGGCTAGCGCCACAGCAAAAATACCCTACATTCTGGCGCGTGTTGATACAAACGCCAGAATTCAGAGAAATCTCTCAGATGAAAGAAGTACGAATTAGTTGCTCTCTGACCATGGATTCACTACCTATTTCATATTTCTAGAGAGTTGGGAGACGTGGCGGTAACGGTGAGGAACGGTTCATCAGTCGAGACAAGACCGTTATTCTCAACCGTGGGTTTTTGCGTGTTAAACCAGTACACACGATGTGACTGAGACTCCTGCTCCTCGCCCAGGTGAGATATTTAATCGAGCCGTCGAGGAAGGTAAGCGCCGACTCGATCAGTCGCTGCTTGAACTAATCTCAACCAGCTTCATTGCCGGGTTCACGATCGTCTTTGGCATCGTCGCACTTGGTATCGTTGAAGCGATTGTTCAGCCACACTTCGGCGAGATCGCCAAAATCACGGGGGCACTTGCCTTTGGGGTTGGCCTTGTATTCCTCGTTGTGGGACGGACAGAATTATTCAACGAAAATTTCTTTGACCCGGTCGCGGCGGCAGCCGACCGCTCTGGATCGTGGATGCTTTCATCACTCTTTCGTCTTTGGGTCATTACGCTTGTGTTCAATTTACTCGGTGGGGGTCTTTTCGCGCTTATTTTCTCTGTCCGTGGCGCACTTCCTCCAGGAACGGGAGAGGCACTGACCGCGTTCGCAGAAGAAACCGCGCATCAAGGAGCTAGCGCGTGGTTCGCGAGCGCAATCGCTGGGGGTGTACTCGTGAGTCTGCTATCATTCCTCCTCGTGGCTGTCAACAGCGTCCGGACCCGAGCCACCCTGGCGTACGTTGTGGGGTTCCTCCTCGCCCTCGGACCGTTTAATCACGTCGTCGTCACCGCACTGCACGTCTTCTTCGGTATCCTGTTCGGGGCGAATATCAGCTTTGGAACGCTCGCGGTGATGATCGCAGTTGTGACGATCGGCAATTTCGTCGGCGGACTTGGCTTGGTTACGCTCACGCATATTACCCAGGCGATGGGTGCACGTGAGTCTGGAGAGTGACCTCACCGGAAAAAGCCGAGCCATCTATTGTCTGGCCCGTGGTTGCCTAGCTAGGCCTCTTGCTGGTAAGATGCAAGAGAGCGAAGATCGATCACAGTTCACAGCAGGAAACGCTACGCTAGTCACCCACAACCCAGACACTGAACTGAGAGACTACTTCTCGACGTGATCCATTCTGTGGGTTACCTTCCGCCGGTGGTCTGGTTCCCTATTTGATTCCCGCCGTCGTCTGATTGCCGCCGCCGGTTTGACCGGCCTGGGCTGGGTTAAACGCCGCGTCGATGAGGCCGTTGTCGTTGTCTTGTGCCAGGCGTCAGCGAGAAGTTGGGTTGAAGACAGTACAGCTGACCCTGCTGGATCTGCGCGTCCTGCGTCGGGAAGAATAGCGCCTGCTCGTTCGTATTTTGGTGCTTTGGTAGTGGATAATTCGCGTGTTGTAATCGGTCTACGCGATGAAGCCGGTCGCTTCAAGCTGATAATCGATCGGACCAGAGATGACCTGGAACTGTGTGTTCGGGTGAGGTACCTCGGGGACAAGCCCCGAGGCGTCACCGTTTAGGGTATGCACCGCACCCGCAGGCGAATGTCATTCCCCTCGGCCTTCCCGGAACGGGTCGGCTGGAATTACCACCCGAACGCCCGATACGTCCGTGAGGGTCGGCGGCTCCACCCCGCCCGACAACACCCGTCTCACCTGCCGTAGCAGGGTGTTGAGAGGTGCCGCATTCCTCCGCAACTGCATGCAGCTACGACGAAGTAAGGTCTTTAACTCGCCTAACTGTGCCGTGAGAGATGGTGGAACGTGCATTACCCATGTCGGCATTCACCCCCGAGGTCAAGCCTCGGGGCACTCTGCCTTGATTCTGTAGACACGGAATCGAACACGGTTGTCGACTTACACATGACGACGACACGAAAACACGACTCGCAAATCGCGCCGTCGCTAATCAAACGGAATACCACTGATGTAGCGGTTCTCCTCGGCGACAAAGGATACGACGACCAGAAGATTCGCACGTTAACTCGCAAACAAGGTGTTCGTCCCCTCATCAAGTACCGAGAATTTTTGTCACTCCACAAGGCGTGGAACGCTCGGCTGGACGCTGACCTCTACGGCCAACGGAATCAGAACGAGACAGTGAACTCCCGTCTCAAACGGAAATATGGGGCATTCGTGCGCTCACGACACTGGTGGAAGCAGTTCCGTGAACTCGTTGTCGGCTGTCTCACTCACAACATCGATAAGGCCCTCTGAACAGTGGATATAGATGAACGATAGAGCGAACCAGGTCGCAACATCCCGGGTTCTCGTCAGAAGCGCCTTGACCGATACAGAGAGATGTATTCAGCACGAACACGGGTTCTATTCGACTGGAACGACAGTAGGGACCGTTGGATAGGGTATGAATTCGACGGATTAGGCGTCACTTTGGAGGGAAATCGATGACGCCGAGTTGTTGAAGGAGACTGAGATTGTCCGAAAGAAACCACCGTTCGGCGATCAGTCCGTCTTCGATTCGGACAAAGACCATCTGTTGAACCTCAATCGGCTTCTCGGTCGGTTCAATTCCCCAGAGCATACCCCCATGTGTCCCGCGGCTCGTGATGAACATCGCGACGCGGTCGCCTTCTACAACGGTGTTCTCGACGGTCTGGGTGATGTCGGGGAACGCGTTCAGAAAATCTTCGTATGATGCGCGGATTTCCTCCCTCCCTCGTTGCTCGCCGAACGGGCTGTAATCGACAGCGTCTTTCGCGTAGATCTCGTCGAGTAGGTCGAGATCACCGTCAGCGAAGACCCCTTCGGGGATTTGGCGGGCGATTTGCGCGTTCTTCTGTTCTTCCGATGTTAGTGGCGTGTCGGTCATGGGAAGCGGTCCTGGGTCGAGGTGGATCGAGTTGGTAGCACACTCTAACCCAGTTTGATGAGAGGCGGGCTGCCACCGTCAGATTGCGTAGGAACATGGTGCTGTCTTTATCAGTAACGCTCGTACTGGTTCGTGAGATGCCGCAACTGAGAGTGAAGCTCAACGGGAAGGCAGTAGACGGCTGGTTGGCTGAAATTTCCGCTGCGTTCCCGGAAGCCGAATTTCGTATCTTGGCGACACAACTCAGAGATGAAGGTGCCCTCGGAATCCTCGAAGTACGTACGCGTGAAGGTAATGAGGTCGTCGAACGGTTCGACCAAACGGCCGAAGTGGACTCGTTCGAGATGCTCCATATCGATGATCAGATGGTTTTACTTCGATTTCTCACCAATTCTTCGAGAGCGTACGATCCGCTATTCAAGTCAAAGAGCACCTCTCTGTATCCGACGATTCTCCAAGACGGCTGGTTTACCGTCCGTCTCGTTGCTTCACGCGAACGGTTGGCGAAGTACGTCGCTGAATTAGCAGCGGCTGACATCCCGTACCAGGTGCTGTCAGTAACACAATCGAACGACGTCGGTGAAATCTTGACAGAGCGCCAGTGGAAATTCGTTACCGAGGCAGTCGAGCGTGGATACTACGATACGCCGAGAGGATGTACCCTCTCCGAGCTGGCGGAGGTGTTGTCCATTCACAAATCGGCGGCGAGTAGACTCCGTCATCGGGCTGAATGCAGAATCGTGAAAGCATTCGTCGCGGAAGCAGGTTAGTGAGCGTTTCCTCTATAGGAGACACCGAAATTAGGGGCGGTGCGTGACCTATTTGCGCGCTGTATTCAGCACGCAGATTTCAGTGGGGAGGAAACTTGTAATGTTGAAGCGTATACAGACGTCCGCTAATCACTGAGAGAGGTCGTTGAGAAGCGACCGGACGTGGTGTTCTGTGACGTTGGTGTGCCGCCGATGATGAATGCGTCTGTGTCCGTGTCGGCGATCGCTGCGTAGGTGTTGCCGTCAGGGAGTGATTTGTCGGGGTCGACCCTCGTCACGTGTATTCAGTTCGTTCACAGGGCCGGCATACGCTCAGGAGTCGCATTGTGGGTACACCGCGTTCTCTCGACGAAAATGGGATGGTCTTGCATTCAGTGCGTCTGGACGCCTCAGAAACGCGGTCTGAGAGCCCCGTCTGACTGAGACTTATTACCGCTCGTCCTGCAACTTCCGGTAGATGAACTCTCGCACACCACTGCCACCGCAGGCGAAAGAGGCGCTTGAGGCGCTTCGCTCGCCGGTCGAGAATGCGGGTGGTGACCTTCCTCGTGAGCAAGCTCTCGCAGTGATTGCGTCTGAGTGTAGTGAGGAGTCTGCGGAGGGACTGCTGAATATCCTGCACAACCGTGGCTACATCTACTATGTTGGCGAGCAAATCCGCATTACGTAGGCTCGGTGTCTCGTGAGGGCTCAGGATTCACTCTGACCGAGGGGGGTTCTCTGGTGTGACGCTCGGAGTTAGGCGAGTGCGGTCTCTCGAAGGTACTGATCTTCCCATTTACGACGGTCTTGGAGGCACGATTGCGAGTTCGAACCGCTGCTGGGTGTGGGGAGTCTGCCGACCCTGCGTGGCTTTGAGGCGCGGTTCATCTGATTGCTCGGCGGTCGGCTCGGCCTCCGCGCCGGAGAGATCGCATATTTTCATACCTCGTGGCTGGACTGGAACCGCAAGCTCATCTGAATCCTACAGCACGAACCGTGTGATTGTGGGTACTGCCAGCGACAGGCCCGCCAGGAAGCCGCTCACAACAACCAGCTCACCGAATCCGACGTCGTCGTGTCCCGGTGGCATCCCAAGACCGTCGCCTCAGCTCGATCGATTCCCTTCGACCTGGCTGTCACTTCCCAGACGGGCCAACTGGCGGTCCACTCTCTTCTCCCGGAGACCGGGCTATCTGGGCGAGGAAATCCTCGATAGCCCCGTTGAAAAACTCGGAATTATCCCATGGAGAGGCGTGGCCGGCATTCGGGACTTCCTGCACCGTCGCACTGGGGATCTCGGCAGCTAATGTCGGAGCATGACGGCTGATCACCGATGATTCGTATTCGCCATAGAGAATTAGCGTCGGGACGGTAATCGAGGCAAAATCGATGTCGACTTTGTGAAAGGACGTAACTGCCTGCAATGCGTTAACGGCGGCCGCTGTATCCATATCTGGAAACACCTCAACACGGAGGCTCGTGGTATTATCCCCATCCAGTTTCCGTCCAAACCACATCATGAGGCCCTTGGCTCGGTTGTACCCGACGAGACGAAGGAGCAAAATCAAGGTGTTCATTAACACGGTCCGCTCAATGCGGTCCCGCCGGTTCACGAACACTGGTGTGAAGGTATCGGCGAGCACGAGGCCGCTAAGACGATTGGGATATCGACTCGCGTAGACTTGAGCAATCATCCCACCCATCGAGACGCCACAGAGAACGGGACGATCGAGGCCCCGGGCGGTGATGAACTCGTAGAGGTCCTCGACCAACAGGTCAATCGAATACGATTCGTTGTGTGGATTTGTCGTTTTTCTATGGCCCCGGATATCATACGCAATGGCGGTATACGCGTCGCTGAACACCTCCAGCTGCTGGTCTGCTGCCGTATGGTCGGCAAGTGCGCCGTGGATGAAGACGATTGGCGGGCCGTCTCCCCGCAGTTCGTAGTAGGTCTCAATATCGTTAGTCTGAACCGTGGGCATCTAACCATCTATACAATTCTACTCAAAATGAAGTTGCCGCGGAGAAACAAGACAGAGAGGCTCTGTTGAAATCCTATTGATTAGATACGTTTTCTCCGTGAAACCGTTGGTAAATCGAGTGTGCGTATTCATCAACCAAACTCATTTTAATGCCGTTTGTGAGTCTGAACTATGGAGCGAAAACGAATATCCTCCGGGACTGAGTGGGAGTCCAAAGTCGGATACTCGCGGGCCGTTCAGACCGGCTCTCAAGTACACGTTTCTGGGACAACAGCGACTAACGATGATGGTGATATAGTCGGTGAAGGCGACGCATACAAACAGACGAAAAAAGCACTCCAGAACATCGAAGACGCCCTTCGAGAGACTGATGCATCACTTGAGGACGTGGTCAGAACTCGAATGTTCGTCACCGATATAGATGAGTGGGAGACGATTGGTGAGACCCATGGTGAAGTGTTTCGTGACGTTCGCCCAGCCACCAGCATGGTGGAGGTGAATCGCCTCATCGATCCGGAGTTACTCGTTGAGATCGAGGCGGTTGCGATTATCCCAGAGTAAGTCCCTGCCCTGTATCTACCAATTAGAGTGATCTGGCTATGTTGAAATCCTCTTCTTTAGAGACTTTGTTGAAATGACACACTAACTTCAGGAGATTGGCAGAAACTTACCCGTCCTTGTCAACTAGAATTGAGGCATCGCCACCCACAGGACATAAGAGTTCAAGTCCTGTGTGGAAATATTTGTCACCTTATGACTACAGTCTGTTCAGAAATTCAATCCACTTTATTTGTATTTTCACAGACGATCGAACGGAGTTTGGTCGCAAGATCCGGATGGTGTTTCTCCAAAAGATCTAGGTCCTCTCCCACAATTTCAATTTTTCTTCTTACTCGACTTACCACGCGGTACCGATAGTTATCATCAACATCGGCTTCTCCGGCCAATATTTCCTGTTCTCGTGGAGTGAGAATACCACGATATTGATCGTCCGTCATCAGTGGCGGATCTTTGTTCGTCATCATACTTACCATGTGGAGTCTCTCCGGCAAATAGGTTACTACACCCAGTAGGGTTACTGTATACAGTAAATACTAAGTGGTTACAAATAGTAATCTCTGATGAGAAGAGCACAGTCACTCAGCGGCGTAAGAATGCCCGGGTGGTGGCACACCCGGACTGGCCTTCTCATGCAGTCCCCAAGAAGACCATGTCAACCCAAGACCGCAACTCCCGTAAGCCTAGCGCTTCGACCCACATCCAAACGCAACTCCCCACGGAGTGCGACACCTGCGATGCACTCGGCGCACTCCCCTGCTTCGAGTGTTTCTGCGTCATGGAGGCCCACCAATGAGCGTCCTCCACACTGAATTCGTCCTCCCGTTCAGCCGCACCCTCCGGATCGAGATCTATCTTGAAACCACTGAATTCCCCTCGGGCAAGCACCGCCTCTACACCGAATCCGCGCTCGAACTCCAGCGCAACTAACCCTCTTTCACCATTCCAATGTCGCTTAAGCAATTGCTCTTGGGCCTGCGCATCGACACCGGCACGACCACTACCTGCACCGAGTGCGATCGCGAACTCACCGAATGCGATCCCGTCATCGTCCGACTCCATCAGAACAGACAAGACACCCAATGGCACCTCGCGGCGTGCTACTGCCTGAGTTGCGCCCCTATCTCCTTCGAGGAGCTCCCACCCACGCTCGGCACTCACCTCCTGTGTGAAGGACGCCTCGGCATCACTCAAGACGGCCAGACTCAGCAGACCTGGCCCGTCCTCGTCAGCCCGACGATCATCGAGACCACCCGCCGAACGCACGTCACCTTCCACGCTACCCAGGAGGTGCCCGAATGAGCGCTCACTCGCCCACTGGCCACTCGAACCAATCCGTCGAGACTGACCACCAGGCTATCATGGAGCGACTCGCCGAACTCGAAACGGCGGTCCAACAGCTCCAGACCGAAAACGAGCGCCTACGAGAGCAACTCGCCGAGAAGGACGCCCAACTCGACGCCTACGAAGCACGCCTCGACGACCTCGAAGCACGCCAGCACGTCGAACTCCGTGATGTCGACGACGACACTGACGCAGCACTTGAGAACATCTGGATCGCCGACCAGCCCGTCGGTCGACTCCTCGATTCGAGTTGCAAGCGATCTAAATCGGTCTCGAAGCGCATTGACGACCTCGTGGGAATGCTGAGTCTGTACGACGTCATCGAATTCACGACGCGAGGCGGCAGCAAGAGCCAGGGCGGTTCGTCGAGCGGCTTCGGTGGCAGCGGTGGCGGGGGGCAGAACCGTGGTGGGTTCGGCGCGCGCGAGGGCGATGTCGACTGGATGCTCGATCTCCCGGTACGGAACCTGATGTCCGACGCAGTCGTGACAGTCGAGCGGAGCGCACCGCTCGACGGGGTGGTCGAGACGATGTTCGAACAAGAGATCTCCTCGCTCGTCGTCACAGCCGACGACACCAATGAGCCGATCGGTATCATCACGAAGACGGACGTCATCGAGGCGCTCACCTGGGAGCGCGATGACCGGAACGCCGTGCAGGTGTTCGGGCTCGACCTACTGGAGGGGATGGATTACGACGACGTCGCCGCGCTGATCGAGAACATGACCTCGAAGTACGGTGAGATGAGCGTGATCAAGGCCAGCATCGAACTGCAGGAGCACAAGGAACAGAGCCGGGGCGTGCCGCTGGTGCTAGCACGGATCCGGCTGGTCACCGACCGTGGCTACTTCACTGCGGATGGTGAGGGGTACGGTGCCTCCCACGCTCTTCGTCTCGCGGCGAACGCAGTCGAACGCCAGCTTCTCAAGGGGAAGACCTACGGCCAGTCGAAGAAGCGTTCGGACACTGACGAGCAGGAACGGCTCTACGGCTGGTGGCTCGATGGGTGATTGTCCCGGTGTCCAACAAACTATCGATGGCTTCCCCGAGTATCTGGTAATCGTACAATCGACGATACGGAACAGCGGGTCGCAGCAGCGCGGAAGAGGTCACGGTTCGGATTCCTCCCCGACGTCGTAAGTCACCCAGTTCCTCCTCACACGATCTCTATGTGAATATGTCATACATTTACTCCCCATCACGGCGTAGTAACAGGGAACGTGATTCGAGAATGTCACTAAAAACATCCACGGTAGGCGACGAGGCACTCGACGAATTTTCTGGGACACTGCGTGGTTCCCTCGTCCAACCAGACGACCAGGGCTACGATGAGGCACGGACGGTCTGGAACGCGATGATCGACAAACACCCGGCATTCATCGTTCAATGCGCTGGCGCGGCTGACGTCATCAGCGCAGTGGCGTTCGCCAAGGAACACGACCTCTCCATCTCGGTGAAAGGCGGCGGACACAACATCGCTGGCAGAGCCGTCGAGGACGATGCTCTTCTGATCGACCTCTCGCCGATGAAATCAGTGCGGGTCGATCCTGATGCGAAGACGGCTCGCGTCGAACCGGGCGTCGTGCTCAACGAACTGGACCACGAGACTCAGGCGTTTGGCCTTGCCACGCCCGTGGGGTACAACTCGACGACCGGCGTCGCTGGACTGACGCTCGGCGGCGGTTGGGGGTGGCTCTCACGGAAGCACGGATTGACCGTCGACAACCTCCTGTCGGCCGACGTCGTCACCGCAGACGGCGAACTGGTACACACCAGCGAGACCCAGAACGAGGACCTCTTCTGGGGAATCCGGGGCGGCGGCGGCAACTTCGGGATCGTCACGTCCTTCGAGTTCGAACTGCACGGGGTCGGCCCGACGGTGCTATCCGGACCGATCGTCCATTCCTTCGAGGACACCGCGGCAGTCCTCTCGGAGTACCGTGAGTTCACCGCCGATGCGCCCGACGATGCGGTAGTCTGGTTCGTCATCCGGCACGCGCCACCGCTGCCGTCCATCCCCGAGGAGTGGCACGGCCGAAAAGTCCTCATCTTGGCAGCGTTCTACGCCGGCGAGATGAGCGAAGGGGAGGAGATCCTCCAGCCGCTCCGCGACATCGGCGATCCGATCGCCGACGCGGTCGGTCCGCACCCGTACGCCGGCTGGCAAGGGGCGTTCGACGGCTTGGCTCCGGCCGGCAACCGGAACTACTGGAAGTCCCACAACTTCGTCGAGATGACCGACGGTATGATCGAGACGTTCGTGGAGTTCGGAGAGACGATCCCGTCCGAACTGACGGAGATCGCCTGTGCCCAACTCGGCGGAGCGGTCAACGACCGGCCGGTCGAGGCGACGGCCTATCCCCACCGCGACGCCGAGTTCGTGATGAACCTCCACACCCAGTGGGAAGCCCCCGAGCAGGACGAGGAGTGTATCGCGTGGGCCCGCGACATGCACGAGGCGATGACTCCCCACGCAACCGGCGGCGTCTACGCCAACTTCGTCCCCGAGGAGGTCGGCGACCAGCAGGCCGCCTACCGGGAGAACTACGACCGGTTAGTGGAGGTCAAAAACAAGTGGGACCCGGAGAACCTGTTCCGGCTCAACCACAACGTCGAACCGACGGAATAAGCGAGTCACCGGAGACCACGTCTTGGACAGAGATACATGCGACGCGATGTGACATTCAGGTCGGAAGGGGCGGACATGAGTGGTTGGTTCTATTCGCCCGACTCGTCGCCACCGTGGCCACTGATCGTGATGGCCCACGGATTCTCCGCAACCAAGGAGATGGTAATTGACAGATATGCGGACGTTTTTGACGAAGCAGGTCTGGCCGTGTTGCTGTTCGATCACCGTGGTTTCGGTACGAGTGGTGGCAAGCCGCGCCAGCAGATCGACCCCTGGGTCCAGGGGTGAGGATATTGGGATGCGATCTCGTTTGCGACCACGCTCGATGGGGTCGATCCAACTCGCATTGCTGTTTGGGGAGATAGTTTCAGCAGTGGTGCTGCGTTGGTCGTGGCCGCTCTCGATGACCGGGTTGCGGCGCTGGTCGTCCAAGTCCCGGCACTCGGAGAGGAGTTGCCACCGGACGATCCCGATGGGTCCCATTGTGAATCGATGCAACAGATGGTTCGCTCGGGGGCTATCGACCCGGCCAAGGACGAGATCGTCGGTCCGATGCCCGTCGTGTGGGACGACCAGGACCGTCGCCCATCAGTGCTCAAACCCGTGACGGCATTTCGCTGGTTCATCGCGTACGGGAACCGTCCGGACACTCACTGGACGAACGAGGTCACGCTCGTCCGTCCAAAGAGACCCGTCCAGTGGTATCCCGGACTGTGCGCGACGGACGTGTCCTGTCCGACCATGTTCGTGGTATCCCCCGAGGACGAGATGCCGCGAGCCACCCCTGCTGTGGCACGAGACGCCTACGAGTGACTTGCCGGACCGAAAGAATGGGTGGAGATTCCCGGCGGTCATTTCGGACTGCTGTATTACCCGAGCGAGACGTTCGACCAGGCGTCATTCGAACAATCTCGGTTCCTGACAAATACTCTTCTGTCAGAAAGTGATTGAAACCGGGTTATCGCCCAGAGTATACCGTGCTCAACAAAGACTCCCCACTCAGATCACATCGTTCCCGAACTCATCCGCCAGCAGAATCCATGTCATAAAAGGTGATACATTGCGTTGCCGTAGCACGTTCGAACGGTCAGTGAGTCATCGTCACAGCCGTAGAACGAGCCGGATGAAGCACCTGTGTTGCCTCTACGAATGATTATGTCACCTGAATGCATTCTCCTTGCAAGTTACACCTAATATCGATCAATGAACTCCTCGCTACTGGACGGTACGAATGGACGAGTGGAGCGAGGGCCAAGTGGGCGAACACGCTGATATGTACACCCCTCGTATGAACGAATAATTCCGACGCACCGTCATGGGACGCAGTCGTTTATCGACTTTATGCAGACGTATCTTCAGGACCATCCAAAACGTTGCCCGGCATGTGGGAACGTCGCTCGCGCCCGCTCGGAGTGGAGAATAGAAAAGCGCGATGAGGACGGCCTCCACTTCGTGCATACTTGCCCACGGTGTGGTGCAGAAGACGTCATGTTTCTCGATCTCGCCCCAGAACACGAGCGAAATTGGCGGTAGGAAGTGCTACGCCTCGAGTGTAACTCACATAATGAAAACTCTGGGAGTTGTGAAAATGTCGGCCCTTCATGGCTCTGAAGGGCGATATATTACTCATGCTACAATCGTACGTGCTCCAACTAGGTGTCCCGGTGTTCCTTGAGGAGACGGTTGCGAAGATCGTCGCGTTTCTCCCCCGTCTGGTAGGAGCGCTCCTGGTCCTTCTGATCGGCTGGGTCCTCGGAGTTGCCGCCGCCAAGGTGGTTCGGAAGGTAGCGGACCGGGTCGAGCTCGACCGGGTGGTGTTCGAAACGCCGATCGGACGCATACTGGGAGGAACTGAGGCCGCCGTCTCGAACGCGTTCGGGACGCTCGCAAAGTGGTTCGTCTATGCGCTGGCGATCCTCGCCGCTGCAAACGTGCTCGCGATTTCGCTGCTGTCGGAGTGGATCTCGACGACGGTCTCGTATCTCCCGGCGTTCATCGCCGGACTGTTAGTCGTCGTCCTCGGGTTCGTCGTTGCGGACTTCATCGGTGACGCCATCATGCGGACCCGGGCAGCCACCCAGACCGAATACACCTCGTGGTTCGCGAAGGGCACGCGGATGTTCCTCTACTTCACGGCGATCGTGATCGGGCTCGACACGATGGGCGTCGATGTCGGCATCCTGTTCGTCTTCGCCAACGCGTTAGCGTGGGGACTCGCCGCGGCCGTCGCGATCGGCATCGGCATCGCCGTGGGATGGGGCGGCCACACCTACGTTGCAGAGAACATTGATCGCTGGATGGGGCGCGTACCGCCGGGACGCCGACGCCGCACAACTCGCCCCAGGCCGACGGCGGTGAGCAGACTCCCTCGGACGGCGGAGAGTAATGCGTAGCTATCGACTCACCAGCGTCTGGGGCATCCCCATCCGGATCAACATCTCGCTGATCGTCTTTCTTCCGATTCTCGCGTGGTTGATCGGAAGTGGGCAGCAGATCGCCCTCTACGCCGGGATCATCGATGGATTGGCCGGGTCCACACTCGACGTTGCCGTCCTGCGCCAGGGCGCGACACCCTGGCTGATCGGAGCGGCAGCGGCGCTCGGTCTGTTTGTGAGCGTGACCATCCACGAACTGGGTCACTCGTGGGTCGCGCTCCGGTACAGACTGACAATCGAATCGATCACCCTCTGGATCTTCGGCGGTGTCGCGAGCATGACGTCCATGCCGCGCGAGTGGAACCGCGAGTTTTGGATCGCCATCGCCGGCCCTATCACGAGCGTCCTGCTCGGAGTCGTTTGTTACATCCTGTTGCAGATCATCCCAGCGTCGCTCCCCATTGTACTGTTCGTCGTCGGCTGGCTCGCCGTCGCGAACGTGACACTGGCCATCTTCAACCTCGTTCCGGCGTTCCCGATGGATGGCGGGCGGGTCTTTCGGGCGCTGCTCGCTCGGACACGGCCGTACGGGCAGGCCACCCGGGTCGCCGCACGTGTCGGCGTCATCTTCGCCCTGGTGTTCGCCGTGATCGGCGTGTTCTCGTTCAACGTCATCCTCCTGTTCGTCGCCCTGTTCATCTACGGAGCGGCGACCTCCGAGTCACGCACGACGGCACTCGAAGACTTGCTCGTCGGAGTCACCGTCGCGGACATCATGACGCCCGATTCACGCACTATCTCGGCCACTTCGACAGTCGCCGAGTTCGTCGACCAGATGCTCGTCGACCGGCGAACCGAGTTCGGCGTCACCGACGAGGCGGGCGCCACTGTCGGTATCGTCTCACTGCAACACCTGAAGGACGTCGGTGAGCGCAACCGTGAAACCACTCCGGTTGCCGACGTAATGGCCGAAGAACCGCTAACCGTGCCGGCGACGGCGGACGCCTTCGACACACTCGCCGAACTCGGCACCACGAAGACGTCGTACGCCCTCGTCGAGGAGGATGGCGCAATCGTCGGGATCCTCTCGCAGGCCGATTACGCGGGCGCGCTCGAACTACGGCGGGGTATCGGGACGGTTGGCGAACGCGAACAGTCTATGCCGATGACTGGGACCGGTGACGTATCTGCCTCCGGGCGTTAGTGTAGATATGCGTTCGAGCCCCTCGGAACACACTACATCATGTCTATTCTCGGGATTCATGCGACCCGAGATGTGGTAACTGTATGCAAGAATCCACGATCGACGTGACGTTCGGAGCGACGAAACCAAAAAGCGACGGACCCAAGACCAAACCGGTGAGGAGTTCACCGACAACCGGTGCGAACCCCAGTCGATCAGCTACCATTCCAAGCGTATGCGCAACGGCCAAGACGAGCGTCATCCCGGCGAGAAACGTGAGTAACCAACCCGCCTCCACGGCCATGGGTATATTCACACTCCGTGGGTTAGTCAGTCACAGATTCGTCTTCCTCATCCATCGTCCTTAGATAGTCTTCGAATCCCTTGTCAGTGAAAACCGTCACTCGTCCGTCCTCTTCGCTGAGCGTGATCGCCGCGACAACTTCCTCGCGGGTCGCGGTTTCCAGAGAGCTCATGTGGCGAGTACCCATCCATTCCGTATAGGGAAGTTCGTTGATCCGTGCCTGTTCGGCCGTTAATAACTGGTTGACCCGGACCATTTCCTCTTGGATCGTACCGTCGTTGTGGATGACGACTGCGCCGTCGCAGGAAAAGGCAACTCCTCGTGCTGTCTCAAGGAGTGCATCGGTTTCATCAAATACACTCGCACAGTCCTCAACCGGCCACCGGTTCGTTCCCATTGGATCCGTGAACCCGGCTACTGAATCACGCTCGACGACGAAATAGAGACCCGGTCCCCGGGCGTAGGGGTCGTCCCATCGCTCGAACCCGCGACTGATGTCCTCTACACACCCCTCGATCCTATCCAGCACCGCGATAATGTCCGAAGATTCGTGCTCCGAAGCCGTTGTTCTCATACTCTCTACGAGGTTGGTCATTCGGAGGTACGTTGGGCTGTCAGGTGGATAGTATCCCCGAATTTTATAGCGGTGCGGATTTTGATTATCCGGGTGAAAAACTCACGAATTTTTGGTCGTCCCACCTTACTAGGGTTGTGGAGTACGAAATCGGAGCAAACGAATCGGTGAGTACGGCCGTCGTGCGCGCGGTAAGCGCCGTGGAGGGACGGGAACCCTGTTCCCTTCGACCGCTGGCGTACGTCCTCGACACGGATGCTCTGGATACGCTATTTGAGTCTCGGTCGAACGGTCAACCCAGAACTGGTGGCTGTCTCTCGTTCATCTACTGTGGCTGTCGCGTCTCCATCGACAACGGTGAATATCTCACCATTGAACCGCTCGAAAAACCTCCCCGAGCATCTACCGACGGACAGTCGCACGGTAGCGGGGTTGCCGATTAGGCCCATAGTCGCAGCCAGTCAGATCACTGCTTTGGATCACGAACGGTCAACAATCCCTGTGCCATGAGGCGGCGCGCGATCACGACGAGACCATTCCCGAATCCCTCGCCGAAGACCGCTCGTTCCTCCATGGTGGTGGGCATGATCGAACTCACCAGGATCGTCGATCGGTCAATCAACAACAACCGGCCGATCGCCGTCTCGTCTTCGGTGGCGTTCTCGCCGTGAAGCCACTCCAGCCCAGAGATGAACGTCGTGGCGTCCGGCACGGCCGTTTGAATCCGTTCCTGAAGGGTCTCGGTCAACGCGCCGATGAGCAGATCAATCCCGTTGCTGACCTCGTTGAGGGTATCGATAAGATCCTCAGTCAACAGTGACTCGTCGCCCAGTACGAGCACGATCTCGTCAGCGGCCTCCCCGACGAGGTCGTTCGTCCGATTCTCGATCGCGTCCCGGCCGGTCATCGCCCATACTTGTTGGACGGGGGATTCGTCATCCTCATCGACGATCTCGACGGTGTCTAGCGCGTCGTGGAGTCGCTCGACGCGAGCCTCGTATTGATCCCGGAGCGTCTCTGTGGCCTCTTCAAGCGGGACGGCGCGGAACTGCTGCGGGCTCGAATGCTGGATCTCGACGAGACCTTGCGCTTCCAGCATCCGAATCGCATCATACACGCGTGTCCGAGGCACTTCGGTCATCTCGCTGAGTTGCTTTGCCGTCCCAGAGTGTAAGCGCGATAACCCGACGAAGCACCTCGCCTCATATTCCTTCAAACCGAGCTGTTGGAGAACTTCAACCGCGTCCTCCAAATTCTGGTTCGTATCCATGTGTCCCAACTCCCCGGATAGCCCGGGAATTGATTGGGCGTTGGTCACCGGGACAGATAGGCATTGTCACTGTGGCTATGACTCGGCGCGACGTTGAAATGCGTAAAACCGGCCAAATAAGTAGGCTTCATCGACGCGACAGTGGTTGGCAAATGCTACTGTAACTTTCTCAGTTACAACAAATGAATTAGCTATTCAGGTCATATAGAGCCCATAAATGAGACGGATTGGATTGTAACCCGTTTAATCACAAAAAGTATAACCCTGTAAGACTCTATCTCTCTACTGATACGCAGCCGAGTACTGTGGCCCAACCACCTTACCTCGGCGTGCCGACCTACCGCCTCGCGTGGCAGGTTCGAGAGGGCGAGGCAAACCAGAAATCTGATGAGTAGCGATCCTACCGGAAGCCCAGAGGCGACCGCCGTCGAGCAGCTCGAACACTTCGGACTGAGCACCTATGCGGCCCGGACGTTCGTAGCGCTCGCCAGCCTCGGTACGGGAACGGCCAGGGATGTAAGCCGGGTGTCGGAGGTACCCCGCACCAGAGTATACGACGCCATCGACGAATTACACGACCGCGGACTCGTCGATGTTCTGCAGTCGTCGCCCAAGCAATTCTGGGCCATTTCAGCCGAAACCGCCAGTCGAACGTTCGAACACGAACTGCAATCTCGCACAGAGATGCTGCGGACAGCCCTCAGCGAACTCGAACCCGTCGAGCGACGAGCCGAACAGCGCGGTGTCTGGACCGTCGATGGACAGATCGCGGTCACGGAGCGTGTACGAGAGTTCTTCGCCAGCGCGGAGGAGGAAATTGTCTACATGACCGTCGAGGACCTCCTCACCGAGGATCTGATCGAAGGATTAGTCGAAGCGGCGAATCGGGGGGTTTCGATCAAGCTCGCGGGCGTTTCCGCGGAGGTGCAGGACCGTATTCAGGATGCCATCCCCGGAGCGACGATGTTCGAGTCGCTCTGGGTCTGGTCGGATACCTCCGCCGGTCGGCTCATGATGGTGGACGGACGGAAGACGCTCGTGAGTGCCCTCGTCAATGACGAGGATGCGAGCCCAACTGATCCCCGGTCGGAGACAGCCATCTGGGGGGAAGGCGAGACGAACAGTCTAGTCGTGGTTTTGAAGGCAATCTTCACGTGGGAGTCGGGGAGAGCGGCAAACCAGACATACGGCGATACTCGCTTCTTCGAGTTACAAACGTTCATTGGGATGGTTGGGTGTGGGACGCCGCAGGGCGCTGCTCGATTCAAATTCCGGCGAGGCGAGGACTATGGACCACATGGAGACACGCATCTCAGAGCGGTCAAACAGTTCGATTCGAGGGATCTGATCGACGGATTCCACGACGCGACTGAGCAGTTGGTCTCACAAATTCAGTCCGAGTCGTCATTTCGTCGCCCAATTACAGCAGCTATAGACGTTACGACGATCCCGTACTACGGCGACGTTGACGGGATGCCGATGGTGAGTGGTACGATGAATAACGAAGAGAGAGCGTTCAAATTCGCCACGTTGTGCGTCGTCGAACGGAATATCCCATTAGTCCTCGCAGTAGAACCAGTTCGAGAAAGTTCACCGTGGGATGAGAACCCGCCGAGCCAGATCCACCGCGTTGTCCGCCGGCTCGTCCAGCGGGCGAAAGAACACGTGCCGATCGAGATGGTACTGTGTGATCGGGAGTTCGACTCGATGAGAGTGTTTCAGACGCTCTCGAACCTCGATGTGAACTACCTCATTCCAAAGCGCATCACCAGCTCCGAACGCGAGGTGATAGAGCAGATGGAAGAGTACGATCAGGAAGTCGCTGTTGAATCGGCGTCCGTCCATGTGGAGGCAGGGTCACACCCGATGCAGTTTCTGTACGTCCCGTCGACGAGTGGTGAGGGAACAACCGTCTTCGCGACGAATCTCCGAGTCGGGCCGGATGAAGCCGAGACGTTCTGTCGGCGGTATAGTCGTCGCTGGCAGATCGAGAACGAGTATAAATCCATCAAAGGCAACTTTCTCGCGAAGATTTCCTCGAAGGACTACCGCATTCGCTTGTTCTGCTTCGTGTTCGCGGTGCTCTTGTACAATATCTGGCGGCTTACGGACTTCCTGCTGAAAGCGGGTGTCGACGGGGAGATGGACTACGCGCCGGTCCTGACCGCGGGCGAGTGTGTCGAGCTCGTTGCCTCGGCGTTGATACCGCCTGACTGACCGACTGTCTCCTGCTGGGTTCGTCGCTTGGGAGTGGCGACGCTCTGTAGGAGCACCAAAATCCGCGCGATTTCACATGCTCGTTCGATCGTCTTGCCTCGGGAGAGCAGGATTCGACCAAATAGTTGGGAGAAGTACCTCAAACCAGCGAAGATTCGGCCCGGATCTGACCTATCCTCCGAAACTGTGGGTATCCAACCTATTCCGAAGGGGATACCTTCGACCCTCGGTTGGGGAATTCGATATTGTCCGATTGTCTCGGCATGAGCGCGGGTGTACCGCGTCGGATGGCACCCCGTACGGGGTCGAACAGGGGAATAGTATCGTGCGCCGATTCATCCCACGACTAACGTCGTGGGCGTTCTCGGCTAATCTCTGTAATCGTCCCAGACTTCACCTACTCGGTCATCTACGCGCTCAAGAACAGAGTCCATTACGACGACAAAATTGGCTGGAAAGTCTCGATTAACAGCGTCTTCGGTACGTGCGTTCGGTGGTTGATGGAAGTGGTCTCGGGAATTATGCGGATTGTCGTGCCGATCCCACCGACACATCCACGCCGTTCCACCTCTATCCTCCCGGTACGTGATATTGAAATCGCCGTTCGTGTAGACACGGATCTCAAATACAACCTGTTGAATTGTGTCAGGAAAGTACTGAAGATCAAACCGTGCTACGACCGATTCCGGACGCTCGTGCGGAAAGACAGCGACAGATTCAACGAGTGAGAGCGTCCCCAATCGACGAGCAATGTGACGCAACAATGTCTCATCGAGTGTTTTCTCGGTATCGTCGCTCATCGATTAGCTGAATTGAGGCGCTACGCCCCCTTCCTCAGCGAGCGCCCGAAGGGGCGAGTAGGGCGGGGTAGTTCACGCGGACGCCTGTGTGGTGCTGTTGTGGTTCTGTCGCGCCTGTTCGAGTTCTTCGATTCGCCGTCGAACGGTTGTCCACTCTTGCAGTTCCGACCAGACATCCTCGACATCAGCATAGTCTGCATGATCAAGCGCATCCACGTGGTCGGGCCCCTCTACATCGTATTTTTCGCGGTAGTTCCGCTCTTTTTCGATCTCCGTTTGTAATCGTTGTTCGAGTTCATCCATGGGGAGCCCGCGTAGCCGATGAATCCGCCGCCATCGAAAGTACTCCTCGTCGCGGACGAATTCATCTGGAGCCTCGTTAGTCTGTCGTACCATTCCAATTTCCGTGAACCACTGCAGGTAGTCCCTAGCAGTTTCCTTCGAGACATTTGCTCTCTCGGCAATCGCAGCAACTCGTGTTGGTTCATACAGCTGTAGGGCAGTGGTGTACACCCGATCTCGCGTTGACTCGTCGTCCCACGTTTCTTTCCATTCCTCAGCAAGACTTGGCGGAGTGGGTGGGTCGTTGTCTGGGGTCATATCCTGTTCTTCGCGCTACTACAGCATATATCTTACCTGCGCTTAAAATATTGTGCACCAAACTGTGGCGTGTGTCCATCTCAATCGAGCACGGAAATCGCCTGGATCGGGAGATACGTCGACATTGATCCCGCTGACTGGGAATACCGGTTCTCGCTCGACTCCGTCGGCGCCGGCCTCGTAGGTCTCGTTGTCTACCTCGTTCTCTACGGCGCGGCGATAGCCGTCTACGCCTCGTTTTTGGGGTTGGAGCCATCGATCGAGCCAACGTCGCTCGGTATCGACGAGGCACCGGTGTGGGCTGCAGCGTTACAGAAGTACAGGAGAAAGCCCACGACTGTAGTCGTGTGGAGGATGTCAATTCTTGTGGTCAACGGCGTCGTGGTGCCGATAACAGAGGAACTTGCGTGGAGGGGTGTGATCCAGACCGCACTCACGGACACCTACGGAACCACTATTGCCATCGTTGTGACAGCAACGGCGTTCGTCCTAAAACACCTGTTCGTCGATCTGTCGGCTCCGTTGTTTAGTGGCTTCGGCTTGCGGTCACGCTTATTGGCTGTACTCTGTGTTTGCGATCCATTATATTCATACTATCTCAATCATTAATTTACAATATCGGAAGATAATAGTAGTTCATTACCATGATGAGTCATATGGTACGAAATGACGTACCCCGAAGCAAAGACGCACCAAAAAAAGGACTGAAACTCTCACGACGTGATCTGGCCCATGTCATGGGAACCAGTGCATTGGCGGCAGTGTCACTTGGTGGAGTCACCGGTCTACCCTCGGTCAGCAAAGTGGTGTCCGCAACGGATTCAGTGTCCGACCAATGGCGACCTAAATATCACTTTTCGCCAGCCAAAGGCTGGATGAACGATCCAAATGGACTTGTCTATCACGACGGCGTCTACCACCTGTTTTACCAGGCCGGCGAAACTCGTCGTCGCTGGGATCACGCCACAAGTACGGACCTAGTCACCTGGACCGAACACGGAACCAAAATTCCTGCCACTTCGTCGATTCAGGCCTTTTCAGGCGGTGCGGTCACCGACCATGAGAACACCGCTGGCTTTGGCGAAGATGCACTCCTATGCATGTATACGGGTCACCACGACGATGGGACCGAAGACCAACGCATCGCGTACAGCACGGACAATGGCGAAACCGTGCATAAATACGACGGCAACCCAGTGATTCCGAGCGATGTCGGTGATTTCCGCGACCCGAACCCGTTCTGGTATGACTCGGATGAGAGCTGGCGTATGGTAGTCAGCCGGGTTCAGCCAACCGACGGTCGACCAGCAGGCATCGAGATCTACAGTTCAGAGAACTTCGTTGACTGGGCCTACGAGAGCACCTATCGGTCAGGTGTCGAGGGATGGGAATGTCCGAGTCTTATCGAACTGCCGGTTGAGGGAGCAAACGAGACGCGGTGGGTTCTTCCAGTGTCGCCGATGGAACCTCGGTCGGTTGAATTCCATGTTGGTCACTTCACTGGGACCGACTTTATCGCGGAAAATGTCGTCAGGGCGGATTATGGGGATGATTTCTATGCGACGCAATGTTGGGGGAATACACCGACTGAGAGGGGCTTGAACATCACGTGGATGAACAACTGGGAGTATGCGATGGAGGGGCCGAATCCAGGATGGCGAGGTGCAATGACGGTTCCAAGAACTGTAACACTCAAAGAGAGGGGAGAAACAACCGACGTACGACAACACCCCGCCGATGAGATCACTGCCACACGAACTAAGACACTGGTTGAACTGGACTCAGAGATAATCACGCCAAGTAAAGACCCACTTGCAAAACAGGACGTTGAGGAGCGCACAGTCGAACTTATTGGAACTATCGATCCGCTGAGTAGCGATCGAGTTGGACTCCGAGTTCGGGAAGGCGACACTCAAGAGAGCGTGATCAGCTATGACGTTGTGGGGGAAGTTTTACACTTCGACCGGACAAATGCCGGTGAATTCTTCGATGCTGAGTATTATGGAACGTCGTCCATGCCGATGGAGCCACTTGACGATGGAACCATTGAACTTCGCGTTCTGATCGACCGCTGCTCGATTGAAGTGTTTGCAAATAACGGTCGTCGAACAATGACGAACCTAGTCTACCCAGACTGGAACAGTACCGGAATTTCCCTCTTCGCCGAAGAAGGGGCTGCGAAGGTAGAACACCTTATCGCGTACGAGCTATCTGACAACCAATAATCGATCAACCAGGAAGGCGGCATCGCCTTCCCGAGGATCACATAGGCACTAAAACATCTGAACTCTTGTAACCACTATACAGCCAACGTGAGTGGCCTTCCCGAGGTAAAAATAGATTGTAGAACGCGAAGCGATCTTACGATAAATACGGGACTGCCACTGCCATACTAGTATGAGATAGAGAACTATCGCTAGTTCCCATATAAAAATCCTCGAAAAGAAGGCGTATGCCCCCTCAGTTGCCTTCGAGGATAGAGGGCAAAGCCGCCGTCTTCCCAGGTGTCCCTCGTCGGTTACGACGAGAAGGACGCTTTGTTATTTTCCGTTACTGCTTCCGCTCGAAGCACCGACAGAGGGCAGGAAGTGACCGTCGTTAAGTTCTGCGACAATCTTCGTCTTCATTCCATTGAGTTGGAGCTTCAGACTGGGAGCGAGCGTCCCACCAAAGAGCTCTTTCTGCTCTTCTGGGGGGAGGTTCCCGACTTCTTTGAGACTGATTGCGCCTTGCGAGGTGTCATCGAGACCACGGAAGTTCTCGAAGCTCTCAACCAAGATGTTATCTCCGTGCGGCATAGCGAGCCACGAATACGCTTGGAACGGTGCTTCTTCAGGATTTGCGATAACCAGTCCACTCTCGTTAAGCGGTTCGTAGTCACCGTACAGCGAATCACCCACGAACCCGTATAGCGCGTCAGGGCCATCTAATCCGGGCGCAAAGGTGAACTGGTGGCTGATAGTGAACAGGTACCACTTGCCGTCGTTAAACACGAAGTGAGGGCGCTCAAGCTGCTGATTGGTCCCGATCGCTTCGAGCACGGGGGGTAACAGCTCCCACTCGGTCAACTCATCGTTCGTCGCTCGCATGACGCCAACGTTTCCATTAAAGCTCTGCGGATCGCTTGGATCCGTACTCCCTGTTGGCGTGTTCGCCTCGAACACCACCAGATCTTCACCAGACTCGGGATGCTTGAAGTACCAGGGGTCACGGAACGCGTAGACGATACCTTGATCCCTCGACTGTTCGAGGGTCTGGTACATCTCACCGTCGGGCGTCCCCATGATGACGTGTTCTTGCTCGCCGGTCAGTTCGACGCCATTTGGACTCGTCTCAATCGATGCACCGATGCCGAGTGCGGGACGCTGTCGGAACTCTGGCTCGGGACTAACGGCCGTGTAGAAGTGGTAAATTTGCTCCTCTGTTGGATCATACATTGCGGAGCCAGCCCATTGATGGTGGCCAAGCGGCGTATCGAATGCTTTGCCACCCTCTTGCCAACTCTTTCCGTCTCGCGAGTAGAAATACCGAATGGTCGCTGCGTTGTGACGGGCGCCAGGCACAAGGTCACTGGGCGCTGTCAGAGAGAAAATAATCTGCCAGCCATCAATCTTCACGATGGAACCATCGCGGTTCCGCAGGGGCCACGTGTCCCAGATCCAGTAATCATCGGAAATGGAGTTGGGATTGTCGCTAATTACCGGGGCGGTGGTATCGTCAGTCAGCTTGATCTGTTCTGCTTCTTCACGTGTCCATTGGTCGGTTTCACTTGGTTCAACTGCAACCGCAGAACCACTCACGGATGAGAGTCCTAGGCTGGCGACACCGAGGCCAGCGGCCGTTTTCATGAAACGACGTCGGTTCGTCTTCGGCGAGTCAGTCTCGTCGAACATTGCGCTCAGAACTTTTTACTACTGCTTGAATAAATTTCTGGCGAGAATGTTGATTATAGAGAAAAATATTGCTTATGGATATCACCAGACATAATTTACAAATAGTGTGGACTAGCTAGGTGAAACTGTATAATTTATTAAAATTATATACAATCAGTATACTAACTGATTCTGTCTATCTCTCAGCAGTTATGACCACGTCATACGCCACGGAGGGCCACCGCAGGACGTCTCACGTAAGATCGTGTATACACTTCACAGATCAATTGGGTTGAAGAGTAACGGACGTCGCTTCGTAATCTTCAATAATCGCATTTTGTCCTCCAACACTTACCTCACCTACATCGGTCTCAAGATAAAGACTAGTTTCCAATGTGTACTCGTTTGTTGTCGGCTCAATGAGTGCCTGACGAATCTGGCTTACGTTCCCAGAGATTGTCTCTCCGCTCGTTGTGTCGATCTCGGCCCAGAGATCGGTGTCTGCTTTCTGATGCAGCATCGCCTGAAAGACTGCCTGCCGGAACCACTCAAACGTCTTCGGGAGTGGATCTGGATCAGTAATGAACACCTCCGTGCCTGCTGGCCAGTAGGCGCTAAAGTACACTCCATGAACTGACCCCGCAAGATGCCGTTCAGAGACCGCAACGCCATCTCCTGAATCATGATTTCCCGATAGTAATTGAGCATCACCGATCAAGGCAGCTTGACTTATGGATGGATTCGTCGACTGGGTGTCTGTTGCGTAAAGGAACAATATACTCTCACTCCAACAGCGGACAACATTCGCAGCTCCTGCAAAACGCTTCCTGGCTTCGTCGAGGTCGTCGACATCCTGGACGAAGAGAAAGACGAGGAGATCTCGTTCGATCGCAGCTTGGAGTTCTGCTTCAATTTCCGGATACACATGTTCTGGAATGGCAACAATGACCTCTCGCTGTGCATTTGAGATTGCATTTCGAAGCCGTTTGAGTGCGGTCTCCTGGGACTTTACCATCTTCAGCTCGGGCGTCTGCGGCTTCGTGTCGTTAAACCGGTCTGTAAGGATTGGTGTTATCGAGCCGATTCGCTCTGTGAGATTTGCCATTGATTTCTTCGGCGGGATTGCACGGGTCGTCTTCGGCGACGCGTGATCGTTGACACGCACGAAGCCGCGGTCTTCGAGCCGAGCGGTAATGTTGTAGACTGCCTGTTGTGAGACATCGGCGTCTTCTGAGATGGTGCTCGTTGTTGCCTCCCCTCGAGACAAGAGAGCGAGATACACATCGATCTCCTTGTCCGAGAAGCCGAAGTCGCCTAGCTCCTCTCTGAGCATTGGCCCGTCTTTCTCGCCGTGCTGAGACATATGCTGGGAATTGGGGTTCATCGATAATTTGACTGTCCATTCATCCCGGGAGTAGTTGGTACGCAGGCAGTCCAATGGATAAGCCATCTCAGTGATGAGCCACGGATTTCTGGGTTTGAGGGGTTGGAGAGGTCAAACTGCGATGATCTGGTTAGTTTTCGGACGTGGGAGGCTGGGTAGCCGTCTGCTTCGCCACAGCCGTCTCAAGACCGTGGCTAATCGCTTCGCCAGACTTCTGGTCGAACAAATGGAGTTTCGTCCGATCGAAGAGGATTGCAACGTGATCTTCTTCGGAGATCTCGGTGGCGGGATCGATGCTCATCAACAATTGGTTAGAGTGGTGCTGGCTTTCTTCTATAGTGGTGGGTTCGCAAGTCTCGTGAAGCAAGTAAACGAAGATTTCGTCACCCATTGGCTCCATGACGTCAGTGACTGTGTCAATGTGCTTCGTCGGGTATGGAACTCCAGTGCGATCGTCGGCGAGATAGACATCCTCGGGTCGGACCCCGAGGGTCACAGGGGTGCCCACAGACACGTCGAAATCAACTGGGTCGAACTCGATGGAGACGAATTCTGAGTCAAATCCGTCTGCGGTAATCTCACCCTCGATGAAGTTCATCGATGGAGATCCAATGAATCCGGCGACGAAGAGGTTCGCTGGTTCGTTATAGCAGGTCAGCGGTGGATCGATCTGCTGGAGTTCACCGACGTTGAGTACCGCAATCCGGTCTGACATCGTCATAGCCTCTGCCTGGTCGTGCGTCACATAGATGATCGTCGTCTGCAGTTCCTTGTGGAGTCGCTGCAGCTCCGTGCGCATATGGACGCGAAGCTTCGCGTCGAGATTCGCCAGCGGTTCGTCCATCAAGAATGTCTCGGGTTCTCGGACGATCGCACGGCCGATGGCCACGCGCTGCCGCTGGCCCCCGGATAGCTCCGACGGCTTGCGGTCCAACAAGGGTTTGATTTGAAGGATATCCGCCGCTCGTTCGACACGGCGGTCGGTTTCGTCTGTGTCGAAGTTCCGCAGCCGTAACCCGAAGCTCATGTTGTCATAGACGTCCATATGCGGAAACAACGCGATATTCTGGAACACCATCGCGACGCCCCTGTCCTTGGGCGGAAGATGAGTCACGTTGGTCCCACCGATAGTGATGTCACCTTCGGTAGGCATGGTGAGTCCGGCGATCGTTTCCATGGTCGTAGACTTGCCACACCCGGAAGGACCGACGAGACAGACAAACTCTCCGTCTTTGACGTGCATGTTCATGTCGTCAACAGCCGTTACATCGCCGTACCGCTTCGTTACATCTTCGAGTTTAACATTTCCCATCGTTGATCACTCCTTTATTGCTCCTGCAGTGAGTCCGCTGACAATCTTCTCCTGTGCGACGACGACAAGAAGTGCGACCGGGAGAATACCGATGAGACTCGCAGCAGCGATATAGTTGTACATGCTGGCGTACTGTCCCTGAAAGGCCAGGAGACCCCATACGAGTGGGGCGCCGTTCCCGGGCTCTCCCGTCGACAGCAAGAATGAGAAGAAGAACTCGTTGTAAACGGCAATGAACGTAAGAATCCCGGCAGTCGAGAGGCCTGGCGCTGAAAGCGGCATGATGACCCGGAATAACGCCCCGAACCGAGTCGTTCCCTCGACACGTGCTGCGTCCTCGAGCCCATCCGGAATCTGGCTGTAAAACGTTGTCAGAATGAACACAGAGAGTGGAAGGAATAGTCCACTGAACGGTATGATGATCGCACCCATCGAATTGAAGAGGTTAGGACTGTGAAGACCGAAGATGACCACGTTTCCGGTGAACAATTTAAACAAGGGGAGAAGGAAGGCTGCTGGCGGGAAAAAAGAGATAACCAACAGCAGCAGGAGAAGCCCTCCCTTTCCCCGGAATTCGAGTCGCCCGAACGCGTATCCGGCCAAACTCGAAACAAGCAGCACATACACTGTCGTCACCGTGGCAATCACGAAGCTATTGAACATATAGCGATGGAGGGGGACTGATTCCCATATCTCAACGAATACGGAAAGATTGAACCCGCGTGGGACTACACCCATGTTCACGATGAGGTTATTCGGCGTGAGCGCCAGCACTATGAGCCAGTAGATGGGAAACAGCGTCGTGAACAGAAAGAAGACAAGTGCGACGTAAAACATGGCTCTGTGTGTTTTTCCGGGATTATCAATGGCGCTTCTCACCCAGCCGATAAATGGACCGGTACTACCTTGGCTGTCGGTGGTCTGTGCAGTCGTCATGTTAGGCGTTCCCCCCTATATCTCGCAGACTGTCCACAAATTTCACCAGATACACCAGAATAAACACACTAATTATGAGTGCGGTGAAGAACGCCAGCGTTGCCCCCGTCCCGTAGCGGTTCGACCGGAATGCTGAGACGACGAGACAGCTCATCGATGGAACCGTCTGACACCCTGATAAAACCTCGATGAGGCCGTACACCTTCAATGCCCCCAGCGTCCGAAATAGCATACCGACTAACACCGCAGGCAGCACGAGTGGGAACGTAATGAACTTGAATCGTTGCCAGGCAGTCGCCCCGGCGACTCTGCTCACGTCGTAGAGACTCCGATCAATACTCTGTAACCCTGCAAGGATGATCAGCGCCATGAACGCGGAGGTTTTCCAGGCATCTGAGAGTGTGATCAAAATCAGCGAATCTTGCGTATTCGCTAACGGCGTCGATGAGAAGAGACCGAACTCCTGCAACGGTGCGACCAGAAAGCCAACACTCGGTTCGAAGAGGAGATAGAACATCATACCTTGAACGACCACGGGGACAGCCCACGGGAGGATAATCGCCATCCGGACCCAAGCGCGTCCACGGAAGTCTTGGTCAAGAACCAGCGCTTGTGCAAGTCCCACAATCGTCTCAAGGGTGACGCTCACGACGGCAAAGACGATCGTGAGTCCAACGGCATACCAAAAGGAACTGGGTAGCACCACAGATCGTTGACCGGACACGATTGCAGCATAATTCTTGACGCCAACGAACTCACCAATTGTAATCCCGGTGAGTGCGTCTGCATGGAGAGACATGCTGAATGTCTCCAGCAACGGCCAGAGTGCAACAACCCCTACCATCAGAAACGCCGGCACCACCAAGAGGTAGGCAAACAGTTCTTCTGGGAGCGTCTCAATCTTATTGGCTATGGCGTAATCCGGCCGCGGAATTCCGCCTGTCCGTTCATTTTTAGCGCTCATTATGATCACTCAGGAGATATTCTCTATTTCTTCGAGGGTGCTTGCGAGTTCGTTCATTGCTTGTCGAGGAGATTTCTTGCTTCCCTTCTGAAGGGCACTGTTTACGGCAGTAGCAATGGCTGGAGCCTGGTCGGGCCAAGCAACGGTAACGGGCCGTGGAATAGCATTTTTCCCGGCAGTTTGCAAGGCGTCTACGTACCGCCCCATAACAGGAACGCTTTGTGCAGCGTCGGAGTTGAAGAGGTCCGGTTTCGCAGGTAAAAATCCCAAGTTCTCGAATTGCCACAGCATGTACTCGTCGGTCATCAGCGCTTTGAGTAACTCTACAGCGGCGTCTTTCTTCGTGGAGTTCGGATTGATTACAGAATTCCACCCACCTAGCGCCGATGCGGTACCGCCAATACCTGAAAACTGAGCGTTGCTCTCCTTGACACCGTAGGGAAGCGGCATCACACCAAGGTTTTCACCGAGGTATTCTTCTGCCCCGCTCATACTGATGGCATATGGCCAGTTTCGGTGCATCACAGCCTGGCCGTTCGTAAACGGTTTTCGGGAGGTTTCTTCCTCCCACCCTAGCGTTGCTGTAGGCGCAATGTTGCCAGGTATGTCCATGCCATACTTGTCAGACTTCCCATGGATGAACGTCCGAACCATTTTGATAGCGTCAACGCTACCTTTGGTGTTGACCGTGACCGGACGGCCACCGACTGGTCCGAACAGATTGTCGACGTCCCCGAAGTAGGAACCGCCCCATGTCGTCATCCATTCATTGTAGTTGCAACACGACAGTCCCTCGTAATTAGCCGCCTGAAAGGTGTAGCCATACTTGATGTCAGTTTGGTTCTTGACGTCGGCGGTGATCTCAGCAAACCGCTTCCAGCTCAGTGGAGTGGTTTGCCACCCGTTAGTGTCGTACCCAGCATCCTCGACGAGATCCTTCCGATACTGCAGTGTCGGAAAGTCTGGAAACCAGGGTACTCCGTAAAGCGTCCCGTCTTCGCCGCTTGCCGAGGCGACGCTCGCTTCAAAAAAATCGTTCTTGATGGTATTGATTGTGCTTTCGTCCATCAATTCCTCTAGATTCTGAAGCTGTCCTCGTACGATGAAGGGGATGGTCCACCCAGAGTCCATGCTGAAAACATCTGGGCTCTCCAGACCTGCTGTCAGCCAGGTTCGAAATAGATCGTACGTCGAACCCGTGTTTCCCGAACTCGCCGTCGGCTCGACGAAGATCTCTTTAGGGAGGCCTGCGCTCCACAGCACTTCGCGGAGTTGGGTTTTGACCTCCTCTGATTCACTTGCCCCTGCGCCGCCGTACCAACGGACAACCGTTTGGTCAGAGGTTGCTTTCTTCGGCCTGTCTTCGCCACCTCCTCCAATACAGCCCGCGATGCCCGCCATACCGCCCGTTACGCCGACTGCTTTGACGAAGCAGCGGCGTGATACTGGCGACCGCATCACGGTTCCCTTGTGATTATTCCTCATGGTGCACCTACAATTGTGGCATACCCTGCTATAAAGATTCTGAACCAAGCACAAGATTAAGATTTTCCATAGCTTTAAGTCGTCTTGGTCCGTCGGGAGTGACGATCAGGAGTAGTATCACTCATGGATGAGTTTCACATAATGATAACACAGCCCCCTGTGCGGCAGCCACAACCAGTACCGAGTAGAGCCTCTTTGTGGAACCGTTCAAAGGGCATCCAGTCTAAGAGAGAACCAATCCAAAGGACTCGATTCGGTGCAGCCGACGAATTTGGTCACTCGAAGAGACCACCCACGGGACATCACTACAGTCAGGGGTGGAACTCATGACTGCTTTTCGTCGGCCGCGGATTGGCCTCATTGGCCTCGGAAACATCGGACAGTACCATGCGACACAACTGCAAGCGCTTGACGCAGACCTCGTTGGCGGCCTTGACATCGCTGCGGCAGCTCGCAATCGATTCGAATCGGAGTTTGGGGTGACGGCATATGAGGATACGGACGATCTCTATGAGGTCGCCGATGCTGTCATCATCACGACGCCAAACCTGTTTCACGAGGAGTATGCTGTCGGCGCACTCAACGCGGGACTTGACGTGCTTCTAGAAAAGCCGCTTGCGCACTCCCTCGAGAGTGCAGAACGTATCGTCACCACTGCCAAGAAGGCTGATGGATTTTGTATGCTCGGCTTCAACAATCGATTCAGCAACGCTGTCAAGGTCCTCAAAGACTACCAGCGTCAAGGCCGATTCGGTGAGGTGACACATATCGAAGCGAACTACGTCCGACAACGCGGCATCCCCGGCCGCGGGTCGTGGTTTACGAACAAGGATATCGCGGGTGGTGGGGCCCTCATCGACCTCGGTGTTCATGCTATCGACCTCGCGCTATACCTTCTCGATTACCCGGAGGTTGTTGAGACAGCAGGCGTCACACGCTCACAATTCGGCGGACGTGACGACTATACGCCCATCGAAATGTGGGGAAAGGATGCTGGACCTGCAGATTTCAACGTTGACGACTCGGTGAGTGCGTTCATCCGCTGTACTGAGGGCCGGACTGTTTCACTGGAAGTCGCATGGGCAACCAATCGTCCACCAACCGATGAATTCGTCATTCGCGGCACCGAGGCAGGAGCAAAATTCGACCGCGGAACACATGAATTGACGCTCTACGAGGCAGGGTCTAGTGGTTCAAACCACCTCATCGATAGCACGGTTACAACCCAGCAAAGCAACACCCACCAAGCCGAACAGGCAGTCTTCCTTGAAGGTGTTCGCACAGGAGAACACCCCTGTCACAACACCGTTGAAGAGGGAATTGCTGTTCAGCGTGTCATCGATGCCATCTATCGGTCCTCGGAAAGCGGTCAAACGGTAACGCTGCAGAACACCGCCAAACCAATCCCAAATGCTGACTGATGAAAGGGGAATAAGTGTGGTTACGATCTCTTTCGGTGATCCGTCACGCGAAGCGATCGAGCAGTCCAATCCAAGCTCCAAACGGATTTCACTCCAAGAATGAGTCAACACACCGTACTTGAACAGGTCGATACGGAATGGTGGAAGGAAGCGGTCGTCTACCAGATCTATCCGAGGAGTTTCAACGATAGCGATGGTGATGGCATTGGCGATATTCCAGGAATTACAGAGAAAGTCGGATATCTCGACAAATTGGGTGTAGACGTCGTCTGGCTATGCCCCATATACGATTCCCCAAATGCCGATAATGGATACGATATCCGCAACTATCGTGCCATCATGGACGAGTTCGGTGCGATGGCTGATTGGGAGACGTTGCTGACGGAATTACACGCACGTGATATGCGGTTGATCATGGATCTCGTCATCAACCATACCTCGAAGGAACATGTGTGGTTTCAGCAGTCTCGACAACGTGACGGTAAATACGAAGACTATTACTACTGGCGGGATGGCACACCAGACACCCCACCGAACAATTGGAACTCCATCTTCGGTGGACCAGCGTGGACCTACGATGAGGAACGCGAACAGTGGTATCTCCACCTATTCGACGAAAATCAACCGGATCTGAAATGGCGCAATAGTGATGTCCGCGAAGATATCAAGGAGATGATTACATGGTGGTTGGAGAAGGGGATTGATGGCTTCCGCATGGATGCCATTAATTTCATCTCGAAAACGAAGGGACTCCCAGACGGTGATCCAGATCGCACACTCGTTGGGTTAGAACATTACAGCCACGGTCCTCACATCCATACGTACCTCCAAGAGGTATATGACGATACCCTCGCGGACTACGATGTGATGACCGTCGGTGAGATGGGAGAAACAAGCATCGATCAAACCGCTGAATACCTCGTAGAGGGCGGCAGTGGCTTGGATATGGTTTTTCAATTTAACCATCTCACCGTCGACGAAGGACCGGATGGGCAATGGACTCTCGATGGATGGGACGAATGGGATCTCTCGGAGTTCAAAGCGATCATGACTCGCTGTCAAAACGAACTAGCCGGAGAGTGGTGGGATGCGGTATTTCTCGGAAATCATGACTTGCCACGGATTCTCTCACGGTTCGGCGACGACGAGAGCTATCACAGAGAGAGCGCTAAACTCATCGCAACGTTTCTGTTGACACTCCGTGGGACCCCCTACATCTACCAAGGTGATGAAATTGGCATGACGAACGCCGAGTTTGAGAGTCTCGATGAGATTGACGACCCGATGACAACCGGGATTGTTGAAATGCTGCTTGCTGAGGGGAGGATTGAATCCTACGACGAAGCTGCCGACCTTGTTAACTACAGAAGTCGTGATCACTCACGGACGCCGATGCAGTGGTCCAGCGAGGCCAATGCAGGGTTCACCGACAGTGAACCGTGGCTCAAACTCAACAGAAATTGCACTGACATTAACGTTGCGTCGGCTCTCGATGACACGAATTCGATCTGGCAGCACTACAAGGAATTAATCGATCTCCGACATGCCGAGGATGTCCTGGTATACGGTGAGTACGACCTCTTACTCACCGACAATGAGCAGATCTACGCTTATAGGCGCACACTCAGCGACGAAACGATACTGATAGTTCTTAACTGGTCGGACAGACATACCACCTTTGACTGTCCGTCGATCAACACTTCCAGTGCAGACGTACTCATCAGCAATTATGAGAGTACCTCATCCGACCCAAAACGGCACAAATTCCAGCCATATGAAGCCACTGTCTACCGGCTTTAGGCCGGAAATGAAAACAAAAGTAAGTATGTATTTGAGAGCGGTTCATCCGCTACGGCGCAGAGGCCGTCGTCGATCGCGTCTATCCCGTCCACGAACGCGCGCGTGAGATCGCGCTGCACTTCGGCGAGTGGGGCACAAAGATCAGCGACGCCAATGGGAAGCGTGTTCGGCTATGTTCGAAGAAGGACAAGCTCAAGACGCATCTTGAAGCGGCGTTCGGCCAGCGCTTCCAGTGGGTCGAAGTATACCGAGCGATCGAAAAGCTCGCTGAACTCGCTCACGGGTCGCCGTTGCGGTGTAGGCGGGGGCAGAAGGGCGAGGGCAAGTACATCCTCGAACTGCGGATGAGCGATGGTCGCGGTCCGTCGTTCGCTCGGGGGCACGGTGAATGACTTCGAGGCTTACAGCTGTTGTAAGTCGGGCACACCCTCGTGGGTGTAATCGCGGTCGCATAATCGGCCGTTTCACGTCACGCTAGGGTCACGTTCCCTCGCGGTGTGAGGACTGGGCGGGTGGGTTGGTGGGGTGGGTAGTGGTGAGTGCGGCTTCTCGAACGGCAGTCGACGGCAGTCTCAGCGACAGCCACGGGAGAATGGTCGCTTACAGCACCTGTAAGAAGCCACAGACTATCGTGAGTGGGTAGCGTGGGGTTTATATATGGTGGAGAGAAATTCTATCCATGGGTAGTCAAAGTATCCAGAAAGGCGCATCACTTGAGCTTCCAGTCCCTGTCCCGTCCACCGACCTCTTCAGTCACAAATGTACTAATGAGATCCTCGCAGTGCTCGTCGACAATCCCTACACGGCGTTCGGGATTCGGGATTTAAGCCGCGCAACAGACCACCCTCATCGAAGCATTTCGTCGGCAATCGACGATCTTGAGGCGGTTGGCTTCGTCGACATTGAATATTCTGGGCGAAAAAAACTCACTCGCATCAACCGAAGCCGGCTCAGCAAGCCAGATGACCCTATCATTCGAATTCCACAGCCAGAGTTTCATGCACCAGTCCGAGAACTCATTACGAGGCTAACCACCGCGATCGACGACATCCGCGGCGTCGTTCTCTTCGGAAGCGTCGCCCGTGGGGCCGCCGACCGACAAAGCGATGTTGATTGTTTCGTGCTCGTCGGCGGAACTCAAGCGACCGCTCAGCAAACGGCCCACGAAATTACGTCGGAGTTGAACGAGGAATTTTTCGATGGCGACCGTTACAAATTTCACGTCCTCGTAGAGTCCGTCGAGAGTGCGCGTCGCTACGGAGACCGACTGCGGGAGATATTCGCAGCTGGGCTGACGCTCAGAACCTCCGAGACACTCACGCAGCTTAAAGAGGAGGTGTTGACGAATGGACGATAGCTACGTTGATGGTGCCCTCACCGACGCTGAAGCAGCATTTCAGGAGACCCGCGGGCAAACAGGGGAATCCGATCTGGATGTTTCTGACACCGCCCTCGTTCAACTGCGGAAAGCCTGTCGACTCCTTGAAGCAGCGCGGACGCTTCGCGAGCAAAACGGGTATTATACGGTGGTGATTGAGGATAGCGGTGGGAACTGTCTACAGACAGTGTCAATTCATTTATATTCTTCGCTGACGTTGTTTGCTAGCAGTTGCCCCAGTAGGTGGTGAGATTCATGGGAACAAAGACACGCGTAGAAAGGAGGTCAGTACATTGGAGGGAACCACTAACGAGGACGATTCAACGGTCGACCGGTATAACAGGGATCCTCCGCGATGCAGTACTGCTCCTTCTGCACGCCATCGCCACGCTGTCTTCATCGAAACGACACCAGCGATTGATTATCTTTTCAGCCGTGTATATTGGGGTATTGTTAGTAGGTGTGTCGTATCTCTTAACGACACACATCTCTGTAGTGGTCATCCCCCTCATCGGGCGGATTGAGACGATGGATTATTACCGTGCGTTGGTAGCTATCCTTTCCGCACCTGTATTCGGGATAGCCGTCGAAATCTCTCGAGAGTATTTAAGTGATGGACACACGCATCTACCACGGCCCAGCTGGGTCCACCGAACCGCCGTCGGCGTTGAGATCATCGCGATACTGCTCTCACTGTACTTTGTGACGGATCTTCTTATCGAGGCGCTGCTCGGTCCGGTCGTCGTCCTCACGAGGAATGTTTGGATAGGCATCGCCGGACCAACCATTGGAGAACGATTTGCCCTCCACGAATTTGTTGCGTCGATGGCGGGGTTCTACCTGTGGGGGGCAATATTTTTCCACTACATCCGTCGCGAACGGTTCAGTGATTTGCTACCTCTGACGAAATACTCGGGTGTATTCTTCAGTCGAGACTACGCTGTCCTCGGACTAGCTATCACGCTTTCTGGGTTCGGCTCACTGTTTATCCGCTTATGGTTCGTAAATTTCGTCGTAGCTCCTATCTACTCAGTGGTTGAAGCCATAAACCCGACTATGGGGTTGGTGCTCGGAGTCCTCTCACTAACGCTTGCAGATGCGCTCGTCTACTTCTGTGTTTTCTTCATCCCCCTTTGTTTGGTCGGGATGACCGCCCGATCGGTCGAAAAATTCGCTACTCAATGGCCGTGTCTATGCGATACAACGGTTCAAACGAACCTCACCGACTTTGCGTCGGAGAACCCTCACTCGTCACGGAGTGAGTGGTGAACTCTTTCGGAAGGTTGAGTCCGAAAGACCGTTTTGAGGACTGTCTGACTCTTACGTCAATTTATTTATTATTTCGTAGTGCGTTATCTGCTAGCGGTTGTCATTACAGCCGGTGAAATTCATGGCAATACAGGCCCGCACACCGCCAAGACCAGTATATCGAAAAAAGTCCATACAAAACTCGATTCAGAATCTTAGGGGGGTGACTGGCGTTATCCGTGATGCGATAGTGCTTTTCTTGCACGGTTACGCGATGCTCATTCGGACGAAACACGTGTCAACACGTCATCAGCAGTTACTTCTCCTCTCGTTCGGGTACGTGGTGCTGATAAATATGGGTATGGTGATGGCACTCTGGAGGTATGGTTCGGTAGTGGACCTTCCGCTTCGCGGGCAGGTAGATCTCTGGGACGTTTATTTGCCGCTAGTTGCCATCGCATCCGCTCCCGCGATTGGGGCGGCCGTCGAAATCGCCCGTAACTACTTGAATAGCTGCCGTGCCACAATACTGGAGGGAACTTGGCCCCATCGGACTATCGTTGGCTTCGAGGTCGTCGTAATACTGCTCGCACTATACTTCGCGACGGACTATCTGACCGGAACGCTGCTCGGCCCAGTCGTTGACCTTACCGAAGACGTTTGGAGTGGCGTCGTCGGACAGACGGCTGCGGAACGAGTACCAGTTAGTAACTACGTTGCATCCATCGCTGGGTTCTACCTGTGGGGCGCGATATTTTTCTACTATATCCGCCGGCAACGGCTGAGCGACTTATTACCATTAACGAAATATTCAGGCGTATTCTTCAGCCGCGACTACGCCGTTCTCGGATTAGCCATTACGCTTTCCGTGACTGCAGGGAGGATAGGCCGACCGTTGTTCGTAAACTTCGTCGTGGCCCCTATCTACCCGATAGTGGCAAGTGTGAGCCAGGTAATTGGATTCTGGTACGTCATCATCTCAGTATCGGTGTCGTACGCAATTCTCTACATTGCCGCCTTCGTCATTCCCCTCTATCTGGTTGGAACGACTAGCCAAACGGTCGGGAAATTCTCGACAGAATGTCGGCCGTTGTGTGATACAACCAGACAGGCAGAACTCACAGAGTTCGCCCCAGGATCCGCCCTACTCGTCGACGAATAGTCCGAATTCCCGTACCGGGCTACTCAGTATGGTCAACCGCCGCGGAAACGCTCGTTGCTGTCGAGTTCGACAAACATGGTGGGTACCAATCCGGAGAGGCGGTAGCGACCATGATGCTGCATCCATAGGACACCGGCTAACCAAGACTCGACGCTCTACAGGAACTCGATACATCGGCCTTTCTCAATCTGACGTTCTATCCACGTACATAGGAAACCTAGCAGGGTATCATCCCATTAAGGCCAAATTCTCGCAGGTCAGGTGGCTACGTCGGGCGAGATCCAGGTCCGCTGCATTTCGGTGGCGGCAGACGTCAAGTAGTTGCGCACGACCTCGATGGTGGCGGAGTCAGCGCTATCAGCGCTCTTTGGGCTCAGTTCTGCGGTGGACCTCAAAAGCGTTTAGCCGGGTCAGACCTGGCCGCTCGTCGCCGACTTCATGGCTAGAAATTTCGGTAGTATCTTGTGTCAAACCATCGTAGGCCGTCTGTACGAACTCCGAGGCCCCTCGTGCCTGACGTGGATCAGTATGAGTGACTCAACTATCACTTCTAATACGGACGATTGGATCGACGACGCCGAAGTCAAGGCTATTCTCCAAGAACATCTCGACAAGAAGGACTACCAGATATTCAAGGCCCTGAACGAGAACGGGCGCATCTCCGACACCGAACTCGGAGAGAAGGTCGGCCTCTCGCGCACCGCGGCGCGACGGCGGCGGTCGAACCTCCAGAACGAGGGGATAATCGACGTGCTCGCGGTCATTGTCTTGCAAGAGGCAGACCTCGCATACGCAGACGTCCGGGTCTCGTTCTCGGCCGGAACAACCCAGGAGGAGATCGACACCTTCATCGACGGACTGCTAGACGCCGAACTCATCTATGAGATAAGCGAGTACCTCGGGTCTGACGACATACTCTTGCGGGTGTGGCACGCCTCGCTGTACGAACTGAAAGTCTACGTGTCCGAACGGTTGCGAGGCAACGAGGTCGTTGAGGAGTACGACATCAGTCCGATAGTCAAGACGCGAAAGGCCTGGCAGAAAGTAATCAACGACGGCCACTGACTGCACCCTCACCGGCGGTCGATAAGCGTCGAACGCCTGCTGGCCAGTCTCCTATAGATCGCCGACGACGGTATACACCAGTTCGACCGGGTCATCCGCGCGGTTCTCGCTGTAGTGTTCCACCCCGGCGGGGATGGTGATGAACGTCCCCGGACCGGCGACGTATTCTTCGCCCGCATCGGGTAGACCGAGGATGGCCTCTCCCGAAAGGATGACCGATAGCTCCGGCCCTCCGTGGCTCGTCGTTCCGGTCTCCGGAACGCGCTCGCCGGGTCGGATGACGTAAGACCCAGCCTGGACCTGTGGGTCGTCGCTGGCTAATAGCGCGAGCGGATCGCCGACGCTGTCCGCCCAGCAGTCGTCGAGATCGTATAGCTGCACGTCGGAGGGGTTGGTCACTCCGGCCACCCCGCCGGTTCGTGTGGTATCATACCATGCGCTCTCGTCGATGGGACATAAATGCTACTCGGTTATCCTTCATTCTATGGGGTTTCTCTACACGTAGCGGCGGAAAATATTACGATTTCTATCCGATACGAACGGGTGAAGAGACCGAATCGTCTCAATTTTCCGTGACACGTGCAAACGTTTAACAATCACTTCGAGGATAACCTAGACGGTGCTTATAGCGTGAAATCCCCCAGAACGCTCTTGAGTTCAGAATCTGATGCCGCGACAGTTGAAGTGGTCCGAAACTACCTCGTCTCCGCGGCGAACGAAATGCAGCGGACGCTCGTCCGGACAGCCTACAACACCATCGTCTACGAGATATTGGACTTCGGCCTCTCAATGTACGACAACGAGTTCAACCTGCTCGCGGATTCACCTGGGCTCGCACTTTTCCTCGGGTCGAATGACTACAGCGTCAGGAATACTGTCGAGTACATGGGTGCAGAGAACCTCGACCCCGGCGACGTAGTAATGGTCAACTGGCCATACCGGAGTTCCTCGCATACCCTCGACGTCTGCCTGTTCGCGCCGGTGTTCCACGCCGATGACCTCATCGGCTACGTCGCAAGCCGTGCCCACTGGCTCGACATGGGTGCGAAAGACGCCGGATACACCCTCGATTCAACCGACGTCCACCAGGAGGGTATCCTCTTTCCGGGGACGAAAGTGTACAAACGCGGGGAGCCGGACGAGGAGATCCTCGAGCTCATCCGCTACAACTCCCGCATCCCCGACAAGGTCGTCGGCGATTTGAACGCGCAGATCGCTGCTCTGAACACGGGGAAGACACGACTGCAGGAACTGTACGGGCGGTACGGCCCGGAAACGGCTAAGGCGTGCTTTCAGCAGGTGTTTGCACACGGCGAACGTGCCGCGCGGGAGGCGGTGGCCGATCTCCCGAATGGGAGCTGGAAGGCGGTCGACCATGCAGACAACGACGGCCTCACGGAGGACCCCGTCCGCATTGGCATCGAAGTGACCGTCGACGGCGAGGATCTGACCCTTGACTTTGGCCCATCGGCAGATCAGACAGATGGACCGATGAACATCCCCATCGGACGGACTCAAGCCGTCGCGAAGTTCTGCACGAAGACGCTGGCGACGCCACTAGAACCAGCCAACGAGGGCCACTTCGCGCCGTTGACCGTGGAGGCGCCAGAGGGCTCACTCTATCACGCGATATACCCGGCGCCCACCTTCACCCAGTGGAGTTCGACGCTGGCCGTCGAGGTGGTGTATAAGGCGCTCGCGCAGGCCATCCCAGAGCGACTGGCAGCGAGTTCTGGTGGTGACCTCTGCAGCATCATGCTCTACGGCGAATCACCGGAAACGGGACAAAAGTTCGTCGAGGCGAACAACGAAGGTGTCGGCCGCGGCGCGACGGCGGACCACGATGGCGCTAATGGCGTCATGCATATCGCCCAAACGAACGTTCGGAATATCCCCATCGAGGTACTCGAGAACAAGGCCCCTATTGAGTTCGACCAGGTGACTCTCAGACAGGACTCAGGCGGTGCCGGCGAGTACCGCGGCGGCCTCGGCATCCGCCGGGACTACCGGTTCACCCATCCGAGCGGCGCGCTCTCCATCATCAAGAAGACCCAGACCGAGGGGTATGGCCTCAAGGGCGGCGACCCTGGGGCGAAGAACGTCGTTGTCCTGCAAGGCGGCGACGACAAGGAGTTTATGGACCGGGTGACCGTCTACGCCGACAATGAGCACCTCTACCCGGACGTCACTGGCCAGAGACACGTAGGGATGATGCGCGGCCAGTTCGAACCTGGGGAGGTTATCTCCAATCGCTCGGGGGGTGGCGGCGGCTACGGCGATCCCTTCGACAGGGACCCCGAGACCGTCCGACAGGATGTACGCGACGGCTACGTCTCTCGTGCGGCCGCCCGTGAGGAGTACGGCGTGGTACTCACAGAAGACGATGAGATAGCCGAACAAGCCACGGAGTCGCTTCGGGCATGAGTCAGGCCGCACGACGGCGCGCGTGGCTGCGGGAGCCCCCGTGACATCGCCGTCGTCCCCGGTGTTCGACGCCCACTCCGACCTCCCGTTCAAAGTCATACGCGAACGCGAGGCCGGACGGAAGTCAGTCGTCGCCGAGGACTTCCTTCCGGGGATGCGCGCCGGCGGGATACTCGCCCGCGTAGCGGCAGTCTACGTCGACGACGAGTACCTCCCGGAGATGGCGCTGCACCGTGCGCTGGCGGTGCTAGCGGAACTCCACGACGACGTGGCGGGGTCCGACGGGGTCGAACTCGCCACGACGGCCGACGACTTAGATGGCGCGCTCGACGACGCTGCCGTGACACTTGTCCTGGGGATGGAAGGCGCGGAACCGCTGATGGGCGACCCGCGCCTGCTGGACGCGTTCTACCGCTGTGGTGTCCGCCTCCTGACGCTCACTCACAGTCGGCGCAATGCGGTCGGTGAGGGCGCTCCTCTGTCTCCGGAATTCGGAGCAACCCATCGGACGCCAGGTGGCCTCTCGACGACCGGCGTCGCGGTCGTCGAGCGCGCTGAGGACCTCGGCGTCGTCGTTGACGTTTCCCACCTCAACGACCTCGGTCTCGGGGACGTCCTCTCGGTCACCAACAGCCAGGTCGTTGCGTCGCACTCGAACTGCAGGGCGGTGTGTGATCATCCGCGAAACCTCACGGACGAGCAGATAGCGGCCGTCGCCGAGACTGGCGGAGTTGTCTGCCTGACCGCCGTTGGAAGCTACCTCGCCGCAACAGACCCCACCCTCGACGACCTCTGTGACCACGTCATGCACGCGGTAAACATCGCAGGCGTCGAGCACATCGGTCTCGGCTTCGACTTCTTCGAGTACATGTTAGAGTACGCCACGGAACGCGAGCGCGAGCGCATATCCGACATCACCGTTGCCGCCGACTTCAAGGCGGACGAGTCGGTAGCTGCCGTTCCCGGTGCGCTTGCTGAGTGGGGGTTCTCCGACGATGAGGTAGCTGCCATCTGTGGGAAGAACCTCCTGCGGACGTTCCAGAGTGTGCTGGTGTGACGATCCGACTGATCGAATCAGTCGAACCGCGACGGCAGGTAGTCCCGTAGCAAATCTGGCGTCTCGCCGATCGTCAGCAGTTGTGCGAGCAGGTCACCGACGACAGGCGAAAGCGTGACGCCGTGGCCGCGCATCCCCGTCGCGTGGACGTAGCCGTTGACGTCGGTCGGGCCGACCAGCGGATAGCCGTCGGGCGTGACGGGCCGCAGGCCAACCCACGAATTCATCACATCGAGCGACTGCAACGACGGCAGATGCCGCGCGAGTAAGTCTGCCACTTCAAGATGGAACGCCTCGTTAGTGGCTGCGGCGTGGGAGGCGCCCGGGTCCAAGGCCGTCGCGTCCTCGTAATCGGTGGCGAACTTTCCCGCGAACACCTGCATGTCGCCCTCCTCGCGGAGGTAATATCCGCCCTCAAAGAAGGTCAGCGGGAGGGCTGTATCTTCACCCGCATACAGAACAAGGATGGGACCGTACGTGTGTCGTAACGGCGTCTCGACGCTGACCATTCTGTCGACGCGCGGCGCCCACGGACCGGCGGCGTTGACGACCGTGCCCGCATCGACGGTGCCGTTGATCGTCTTGACGGCTCTCACCCGCCTCTCGACTACTCGGACATCGGTGACCACCGTTCTGGTTTCGATGGTGACGCCGGCCGCTCGCGCTCCGCGAGGGAAGTACTGGACAATTTCAGCTGGATCGAACACTCCGTCGTCGGGGAGCAACAGGCCGCCGCGAATCGTCTCGGGGTTGATGCCGTAGTGGGCCATCGCCGTGGGTGCTTCCAATTCGGCCGTGATGCCCACTCGTTCGAGGTTCGTCGCGAGTACTCGAATCGTCGCCAGTTCCGCCTCGCTCGACGCGGTGTGGAGTGTCCCGATTCGGTCGAAGTGGATGGTCCCAGCGTCCACGAGGAGGTCATAGAAGGACCAGGCCCGGCGGCGACGGGCCGCTTCCTCTTTGTCGGGGTTGTCCTGATGTTCGATGAACTGGGCGATGGAGGCAGCCGTCGTTCCAGATCCGAGCGCCAACTTTTCGAGGAGGTTACCTCTACCGCATTCCTGAGGTGGTAGGCGACGCTCGCGTCGACGATTCCTCCACCAACGATCACGACCGGTTCCCGGACGTTCCCAGGTGGTCCTCCGTGTGAGGACCCCACGTTTTCACTGGGTGAGTCACCAGTCATCTTAGCGCGTCACTCGGGAGGACCCACTCCATCCGGTCGCTGCTCCGACTGGACGGTGGTCGCGTCGTGCTGGCGCAGTGCCTGGCGTTCGGTCTCAGTGCTGTACTCGTCGACGGCCGTACGCTTGTCGCCGGGATAGAGGAGACACCGGACGGTGTGGCCCTCGTTTGTCTCCACGATATCTGGGTGGACCTTGTCGCAGGCATCGAAGCGTCGGTGACACCGTGGGTGGAACGGACACCCCTCGGGCGGGTTCGCAGGGTCCGGCGGTTCGCCGTGGAGATCGACTCGCGCCGGTTTCAGTTGCTCCTCCTCTCGTTCGACGACGGGAATCGCAGAGAGCAGCTGCTCCGTGTAGGGGTTGAGGGGGTTCTCGAACAGTTGCTCGCTCGATGCGACCTCCATGAACTGGCCGAGATACATCACGCCGATACGGTTGGCGATGTTCTTGACGAGGCTGAGGTCGTGGCTGATGAACAGGTAGGTGAGGTTCAGTTCGGCCTGCAGTTCCCGCAGCAGCGCGATGACCTTTGCCTGGACGCTCACGTCAAGCGCACTCGTCGGTTCGTCGAGGACGATGAACTTCGGGTTCAGTATCAGTGCTCGGGCGATGGAGACGCGCTGTTTCTGCCCGCCCGAGAGCGCGTTCGGGTAGCGGTTCCGGAACTCATGGGGGAGGTCGACACGGTCCATTACCTCCCGAACGCGTTTGTCGCGCTCGCGTTCGGTCCCAATACCATGTATCTTTAACGGGTCAGCGATGATGGCACCGACCCGACGGCGAGGGTTCAGCGACGACGAGGGGTCTTGGTGGACGACCTGAATGTCCCGGCGCAGTGGCTTGAGCGAGCGCCCACTCAAGTTGGCGATGTCTCGACCATCGAACCGTATCTTGCCGCCCGTTGGTTCAAGTAATCGCGCCACGGTCTTACCAAGCGTCGTTTTCCCGCAGCCACTCTCGCCGACAATGGCGAGGGTTTCTCCGGCCTCGACGTCGAAGGAAACACCGTCGACGGCGCGAACAGCACCTGTCTGGCGCCGCAATACCCCACCGTAGAGCGGGTAGTGCTTCTCCAGGTCGCGGACTTCGAGGAGAGAGCCGTCGGCGGTGTCGTGGCCGTTCGCCGCTTTAAGGAAGCCCGAGTCAGTCGCCACGGCCATCACCTCCGCCGTCAGGGCCCAGTTCCAGGTGTTTGGGCCGCTCGTAGGAGATTTTGGCCTCGGCTATCACTTTGGCATTGCTCGTGTTCGGCTCGTTCTCGTAGAGGTAGCAGGCTGTCTCGTGGCCCTCTCCGACGGAATACTGTTCGGGGTTCGCTTGCTCGCAAACACCCTCTATGTAGGCAGGACATCGCGGGTGGAACCGACAACCAGACGGCGGATCCGTGTAGTTCGGGATGCTGCCGTCGATGCCCTCGCTGTCGAATCCTGTGAGCTTCGGGATGCTGTCGAGCAGTCCTCGCGTGTAGGGGTGCAATGGAGCGTCGAACAGCGTCTCCGTTGGCCCGCTCTCGGCAATGCTGCCCGCATACATGACGTAAATCTTGTCTGCAATCTGGCGTGCAACGCCGAGGTTGTGGGTGATGTACAGCATGGTGAGGTTCTGGTTATCGATGCGCTCTTTAAGCAACTTGAGAATCTGATCCTGTACGGTGACGTCCAGCGCCGTCGTCGGTTCGTCGGCGATCAGGAACTCTGGCTGGTTGATGAGCGCCATGGCGATGAGTACGCGCTGGCGCATCCCGCCGGAGAGTTCGACCGGGTACCGATCGAGGATGCCCTCGGGGTCGGGGATCTGCAAGCGGCGCAGCAGTTCGACGCTCTGCTCGCGTATCTCCTCGTTCTCTTTGCCGTCGCGCCCAAGGAATCCCCCGATCAGTTCTCGCCAGGAGACGCGCTCCCTGTCGTGGTACTTTACGACGTCGCGCATCATCGACTCGATGGTGAACACCGGGCTCAGGTAGGTCATCGGGTCCTGGAAGATCATGCTCATCTGCTCGCGCTGGACGCGGTCGTGAACCGACTGATCGGCGAGCAGGTCGGTGCCGCGGTACCGCACCTCACCGGAAACGACCTCGCCTGGCGGACGCGGGAGCGTCCCCATGATAGTCTTTCCGGTGACACTCTTGCCGCACCCAGTCTCACCAACGAGGGCGACCGTCTCGCCCTCCTCGACGGTCAGGTCGACGCCATTGAGCACCTCGTGGCGACCCTCATAGGTGTTGAAGTGGACGTGGAGGTCGCGAACCTCAAGCAGTGGGTCGCTCATCTTACTCGACCTCCACGTCAAACATGTCTCGAAGGCCGTCGCCCAGGAAGTTGAATCCCAGTACGGCAAGGAATATTGCTAGGCCCGGGAAGGTCGAGTACCACCACTGGTCGGGGAGGTATACTCGGCCCTGGCTCACCATCGTTCCCCACTCCGGTGTGGGTGGCTGTGCGCCGAGGCCTAAAAAGCCCAAACTCGCGCCGACGATAATGGCGTAACCCATGTCCAAACTGAACTTCACTGTGATGGGCGCGAGCACGTTCGGAAGTATTTCCTTACGGAGGATACGCGGCGTACTCGATCCAAGTCCTCTGCTCGCCTCGACAAACTCCTCTTCTTTAACCGAGAGTACCTCGCCGTACACCAGTCGAGCGTACCAGGGCCACCAAACAACCGCGATAGCTATCATCGCGTTCCGGAGACTCGGTTCGAGCGCGACGCTCACTGTCAGCGCCAACACGAGGGCCGGGATGGAAAGGAAGACGTCGGTCACCCGCATCAGGACCGTGCTCGTGATGCCCTCAAGGTACCCAGCGACGAGTCCGACGGGGACGCCGATACCGATGGCGATAGTGAGTACGACGATGCCGATACCGAGCGAGAGGCGAGTCCCGAAGATGACCCGTGAGAGCAGGTCCCGACCCGCCTGGTCGGTCCCGAAGGGATGTTCGAGCGACGGCGACTCGAAGCGCTGGTCGAAGTGGACCTGAGGCTTGCCGCCGTATCCGGCGTCTTCTGGATAGGGCGCGAGCCATGGCGCGGCGAGCGCCACAAAGACGAGTGCTAGGATGAGGCCGAGTCCGAGTATCGATGTCGGGTTCTGGCGGAATCGGTAGGCAGTGTGGTCGAAGTCCTCACGGAATCGCTCAATCCGACCGGCGGTCTCGTCCGCGTACTCAATGTCTGAACTCACGACTCATCACCGAACCTGACACGTGGATCGAACACGCCGTAGAGAACATCCACTACGAAGTTGGCGAACAGGAACCCCACGCCGATGACCATCGTCACGCCAACGATGGCGTTGATGTCGGTCTGCAGTATCGCTTTTACCCCATAGGACGCCATTCCAGGCCACGAGAAGACAATTTCGACAAGGAACGCCGACCCTAACAGGAAACCGTAGTCCAGCCCGATGATGGTCAGTGTCGCTGCGAACGACTTTCGCAGGACGTACTTGTATGCGACGAGTTTCCCGGGGAGACCGTGGGTCCGAAGCCCCTCGACGTAGTCGTGATTGTACTCCTCAATGAAGCTCGACCGAGTCATTCGGGCGATGTCGGCGATGGGCGCCAGCGCCAGCGTCACTGCCGGGAGAACGAGGTGCTCCGCGGCGCTCGTGAACGCCACGAAGTTCAGCGCGAGGAGACTGTCGACCAACAACAGGCCGGTCACCTCCTGTGGGACGTAGGTAATGTCGCCCAGGCGGCCGGTTGCGGGAAGCAGGTCTAGCTGGAATGCGAATACAAGCTGGAGCAGGATCCCGGCCCAGAACGCCGGGAGTGATACCGCGAAAAAGGAGAACGCACGGCTGATGTTGTCCTCGGTCGCGTCCTTGTTCAGCCCCGCAATGACCCCGAGCGGGACGCCGACGAGGATGGCAATGAGCATGGCGACGGAGGTCAACTCCAGCGTCGCGGGAAAGAACTCCGCGATATCTGAGGCGACGTTATGGTTCGTCACCAGCGACTGTCCCATGTCCCCCCGAAGTATCCCACTCATGTAATCAACGTACTGTACCCAAATGGGGTCGTTGAGTCCCATCTGCTCTCTGAGCTGCTGGACGGCTTCCTCGCTCGCCCGGGGCCCGAGTGCCTGGCGCGCGGGAGCGCCGGGAATCACCCGTGCCATAATGAAGATGAGCACGGAAAGCCCGAACAGCATTGGGATAGTCGATAGGAGCCGTCTTGTGAGATAGTCGGAGTAGCTCATTGATCACGAAGGTCGGTGGAATCGGGTCAGGCGCTCTCGTGGAACCGGTGGTAAGTGTGAATGTAACCGGTTACGCCGTTGTCGACGAACCCCTGCACGCGCTTGTTGTGCGCCCAGCGAACCGCTTGATTCATTGCGAAGATGGCGGGGGCGTCGTCGTTGATGAGCTTCTGGGCCTCCTCGTATAGCGGCGTCCGCGCCTCCCGTCCCTGCTTCGTCCGTGCCTCGTCGAGCAGTTGGTCAACGCGATCGTTCTGGTACCAGGATCCGCTCTGCCAGGATCCGTGCTGGCTGCTGTGCCAGGCTGGATAGAGGAATACATCTGGGTCGACGTACGAGAAACTAAGCGACGTTGCGATCATCTGTGGCGACTGGTCCTTGTTGGTGTGCCGGGAGACGATCTTCGACCATGGCTGCTTCTGTATCTTCATGTTGATGCCCAGTTCATTGAGATTCGACTGGAGCATCAGCCCGATGTTCTCGCGGATAGTCAGGCCAGTAACATACGTGTAGGTGAAGTTGAGGTTACTTCCGCTGTACTTGGACTCGTCGAGGAATTCCTTCGCCTTGTCGAGGTCCGTCGTAGGGGTCGAGATGCTGTCGTTGTAGCCCCACATCGCCGACGGCAGCGGCCCGTTCAGATTCTCGGAATCGCCCGCCATGATGTCGTTTAGCAACTGCTCGTAGTCGAACGCATGAACCATCGCCTTCCGGACGTTGATGTCGTCGAACGGTGCGCGCTGGTTATGCATGAAGACGTACATCGGGCTGAACGTCGCCTTCGTGCTAACGTTGATGTCTTGGTTCCCGGCCAGGCGGGTATAGGATTCCAGCGGGAGCCACTGCTCCGCCATGTCGGCCTCGCCCTCCTCCATCATGCCGACCATTGTCGACGCCTCCTGAATCATGCGGAGGTCGACCTGCTCATAGGTGTTCCCGTCCGCGAAGTCGCCCCACCAGTTCTCGTTCTTCGCGAGCCTGATGTTCGTCTTACGCTCTCGGTTCTCAAGTTTATACGGCCCCGACCCGGCGGCGTTGTTTTCCAACCACGCGGTGCCGTAGTCACCGTGTTCGCCGTAGTCTCCGCTGGACTGTGTATTGGCCTCGACTTCCTTCTTGTCGACGACGAACATGTACGGCAGGGTCGCCTGGAACGGCGAGAAAGCGTTGTTCAGCGTCACCCCGACTGTGGAGTCATCTGGCGCGGTGACGTTTTGGGGACTGACGAGGTCCGCCCACATGTACGAGAACCCCTGTTGCATATTCATCATCCGCTGAAAAGAGTAGACGACGTCCTCGGCGGTCAATTCGTTACCGCTGTGGAAAGTGATGCTATCCCGGATGTTCAGGGTGTAGGTCTTGTTGTCGTCACTGACCGACCAGTCCTTAGCGACCCACGGGATGAGCTCTGGGGGCGACGACTGGTCGTAGTACGCGAGTGGGTCGTACACATTGTGGGTCAGGATGGCCTCAAACTCGTCGGAGGCCTTCATCGGGTCGATGGAACTCGGCGTCTGGGCGGTGACGTAGACGAAGTCGGTCCCGCCGTCTCCACCGTCCGTTGGGGACCCTTGCCGCTTACTCTCAGTGCAGCCTGCTAGGAATAGCCCTGATGTGGCCGCCCCGCCGTACTTAAGTATGGTCCGTCTGTTAATGCGCTTTCCACCTTCTTGGTCCATGATATCTATTGGCAAAGTGCTGATACGGTTTATACTTTTTCCTCCCAGAACAGCATTTGTATTCCTTTAGGATTCAAATCGGACAAGAATTAGGTAATGAGTATCCATACCGTTTACGTGAGTTGACGAACTGGCTACCCCAACCAGTAAGTTTTTATCCAGGTCGGCTGACCTACTTGAGGAGGGATACCACATGACACAGAGGTTGGCCGTCGACATCGGCGGGACATTCGTCGACGCCATTACGTTCGACCAGGCTGAGGGAACGATCGAACTTGAGAAAGCACCTACCACACAGGAGGACCCAACAAAAGGGGTACTCAACGGAATCGAGAAACTGGACCTGCAGCTAGACGAGATTGACACGTTCGTCCACGGAACCACGCTTGGAATCAACGCGTTCCTCGAACGTGAGGGGGCGAAGACCGGTATCATCACGAACGAAGGCTTTCGCGACATCTACGAAATCGGTCGCACCAATCTCGAGCGGGACGCAATGTACGACATAACCTACGAGAAGCCAGCGACGCTGGTCCGGCGTCGCAACCGCATTGGTGTCCCCAGCCGCCTGAAGGCGGACGGCTCCGAAAAGATTCCGCTGAAAGAGGACGCTGTCGCCGATGCAGCGTCAATACTGCTTAAAGACCAAGGCGTCGAATCGCTCGCGGTCTGTTTCCTCCACTCCTACGCGAACCCGGACCACGAGCGAGCAGCGGGGCAGGTCATCCAAGAGGAGTTCCCAGAAGCAACAGTATCGCTGTCCAGCGACATAACCAGCGAGTACCGCGAGTACGAACGCACAAGTACGACTGTCCTCGACGCCTACATCAAACCTATCTTCGAGTCCTACGTCGACCGCCTCGATGGGAAGCTAGACGAGGACGACTTCGACGGGGAGTTCTTCATCACGCGCTCGGGCGGCGGGGCGCTCGACGCCGAGAACGCGAAGACTGCGCCCGTCCACACCATCCTCTCGGGGCCGGCCGGCGGCCTCATCGGCGCCTCTGCGGTCGGTGATGCGACAGGGAGGGACAACCTCATCGCCGTCGACATGGGCGGAACGAGCCTCGACGCCTGCGTCGTTGAGGACGGGTCCCCCGCCGTCGAGTATGAGTCGAAACTTGGCCACCTCCCCGTGATGATTCCGGTCTACGATATCCGGACGATCGGGGCTGGAGGAGGCAGTATAGCGTGGCTGGACTCGGGCCTTCTCAAGGTCGGCCCAAAGAGCGCGGGCGCCGACCCCGGCCCCATCTGCTACGGCAACGGGGGCACCGAACCGACGCTCACCGACGCAGCGCTCGTCCTCGGCTACATCGACCCCGAGGCGTTCCTCGGCGGCGAGATGGAACTCGACGGGGCGGCTGCCCGCAAGGGCATCGAGGACGCGCTCGCCGCACCGCTCGACACTACCCCACAGGACATTTCTCGTGGCGTCTTCGACGTGACGCTCGCCAACACCGTCGGGGCCATCCGTGAGATAACCGTCGAGAAGGGCCTCGACCCGCGCGACTTCACGATGGTCGCCTACGGCGGGGCTGGACCGATGTTCGTCCCGCTGCTCGCCCGCGAGATGAACGTTGGGGAGGTCCTGGTCCCGCAGGCGCCTTCGGTGTTCTCCGCCTGGGGCATGCTCATGGCCGACGTCGTCTACGACTATTCTCAGACTCACATCGAGGTGCTGGACGAGGTGAGCTTCGAGGAAGACATCGAAGCCGAATTCGAGGCCCTCGAGGCGGAGGGTCGAGAGACGCTGGCCGAGGAAGGGTTCTTCGAGGACCGCCAGTCTTTCGAGCGCAGCGTCGAAATGCGGTACTTTGGTCAGGAGCACACCGTAGAGGTGCCGGCCGACGGACTTGACGGCATCCAAGAACTCAGCGAACGCTTCGACGAGGTCCACCAGTCGCGCTACGGACACACGATGGACGACCCGCCGCAAGTCGTCCACCTCCGGGTCCGTGCCGTCGGTGAGAACGACAAACCCGAACTGGCTCGGCAGGGCGAAAGCGATGGCGGCGATCCACACATGGAGATCCGCGACGCCTACTGTTTCGCCAAAGGCCAGGAAACTGAGTTCAACGTCTACCGACGCAGCGGCCTGACGGAAGGCGATGTCGTCGACGGCCCGTGCATCGTCGAGGAACCAACTACGACAATCACTATGCAGTCCGACCAGACCGCGACTGTCGACGAATTCGGCCACCTCGTCATCACCGGAGGTGACGGCGAATGAGCCAGCAGATGTCGGTCGACATCGACCCCGCCACCGTCGAGGTTGTGCGCAACTACTTGACCTCCGCCGCCACCGAGATGCAGCGGACGCTTATTCGGACGGCGTACAACACCATCGTTTACGAGATACTCGACTTTGGTATCTCCGTGTACGACGCCGACCTCAACCTCATCGCCGACTCCCCTGGGTTGGCGCTATTCCTTGGCGCGAACGACTACGGCCTGAAGAAGGGCGTCGAGCACGTCGGCGAGGAAAACTTAGACCCCGGCGACGTTGTCCTGCTCAACTACCCTTACTGGAGTGGCACCCACACACTGGACGTGCTGGTGTTCGCACCAGTGTTCGACGAGGCCGGCGAGGAACTGCTGGGGTATACAACCTGTCGGGCGCACTGGCTGGACCTCGGTGCCAAAGACTCGGGGTACGTCCTCGACTCGACTGACGTCCACCAGGAGGGCCTCATCTTCCCCGGCACCAAAGTCTACAAACAGGGTGAACCCGACGAAGAAATCCTCGAACTCATCCGCTACAACTCCCGCATCCCTGACAAGGTCATGGGTGACCTCAACGCCCAGATTGCCGCCATCAACACCGGAAAACAGCGCATCCGCGAACTCCACGAACGGTACGGCACGGAGACGGTCGACACGGCCGTCAAGGAGATACTGGACCACGGCGAGCGGACGGCCACTGAGGCCGTCTCGGAACTACCAGACGGTACGTGGTCCGCGGTCGACTACGCGGACGGAACACCGTCTAACGACCGTGACTCAGACGACCTCATTCGACTGGAGGCGGAGGTCACCATCGACGGTGAAGAGTTCTCCGTCGATTTCTCCGGATCGGCCGACGAGGTGAACGAGCCCCTCAACATCCCCTTTGGGATGACCGAAACCATCGCGAAGCTCTGTTTCAAGTCCATCACGACCCCGGACGAAGACTCCAACGAGGGACAGTACGAACCGCTCTCGGTCGTCGCCCCGGAGGGGAACATCTTCCACGCCACCTACCCGGCACCGACGTTCACCATCTGGACCGGCATCGTCGGCATCGACGTCGTCTACAAGGCGCTGGCGAAGGCCGTCCCGGACATGATTCCGGCAGCCTCTGGCGGCGACCTCTGTGACATCATGGTCTTTGGCGAGAATCCCGAGACGGGTCAGCAGTTCGTTGAGGCGCTCAATGAAGGAGTCGGCTGGGGGGCCGCTCCCAACCACGACGGTGCGAACGCGCTCATGCACATCAGCGAGACGATGGTCCAGAACGTCCCGATTGAGGTCTACGAGAACAAGGCACCGTTGGAGATATCTGAGCTGAAGCTCCGCCAGGACTCAGGCGGCGCGGGTAAGTACCGCGGCGGCCTCGGCATCCAGCGCGACTACGAGTTCACCCACTCCGTCGGTGCGCTCTCCATCGTCCAGAAGACGAAGACGGACAATTGGGGCCTGGACTGCGGGGAACCCGGGGCGCGCAACGCCGTCGTTCTCTACCCCGGAACCGAGAAGGAGGAGTGGACCGGGATGATGCGTGAGACGTTCGCTGCCGGCGAGGGGTTGTCGAACCGCTCAGGCGGCGGCGCGGGCCGGGGGAACCCATTCGAGCGCGACCCCGAGGCGGTTCGTGAGGACGTCATCGACGAATACGTCTCCCGTGAAGCCGCTCGTGAGGAGTACGGCGTCGCCATCACCGAGGACGGTGAGATTGACGAGTCGGAGACGGAGTCGTTGCGCTCATGAGCGACCAGTTGACGGGGCAGGCGTCGACCGACAGCGGGTCCGCGGAGGACGGCGCATTCGAGCGGCGCACCCGGGCGTGCCAGCGGTCGCTTGCAGATGCCGACGCGGACGCGGTGGTCCTGTTCCCGAGTTCGAATCTATACTACCTCTCGGGCTTCTCGGACGAACCGATGGAGCGTCACCTCCTGCTGTTCGTCGCCGAGGACAACGTCGCCTTCGTCGTCCCGGACCTCTACGCAGAGGAGGTGCGCGACGACTCGTGGGTCACCGACATCCGATCGTGGGCCGACGGCGAGGACCCCCTTGAACACGTCGCCGCTATCGCCAACGAATTCGAACTCCAAGACGGCCATCTGCTGGTCGATGATTCGATGTGGGCGCGGTTCACTCAGGACCTCCGGGCGGCCATCCCAGAGGCCACCTGGGGGCTCGGAAGCGAGGTGCTCGGGGCACTCCGGATGCGCAAGGACGAGGTAGAGGTGGCCGCTCTGAGGGAAGCTGGACGGCGCTCCGACGCGGTCTGTGAGACCATACGCGAACTCGGCGAGGACGCCATCGGACTGACCGAGCGTGAGCTCGCCCGCGATATTGAAGAGCGACTGATAGTCGAGGGCTGTTCCGGCACCTCTTTCGATGTCATCGTCGGGTCCGGACCGTATGGATCGAAGCCACACCACCGACACGGTGACCGTACCATCGAGCGTGGCGACCCCGTCGTGCTCGACTTCGGCGGCGTCTACGACCACTATCCGGGCGACCAGACGCGGACCGTCGTGTTCGCCGGCGACCCGCCTGCGGGCTTCGAGGAACGCTACCGGGCCGTCCGCGAAGCCAACGAAGCCAGTGTCCAGGCCGTTACCCCCGGGACCGAGGCCCAGGCAATCGACCGCGCCGCCCGGGCGGTCATCGAGGAGGCCGGCTATGGCGACGAGTTCGTCCACCGCACTGGCCACGGCGTCGGCCTCGATGTACACGAACCACCATACATCGTAGAGGGCAATGATCTAGAACTCGAACCCGGGATGGTGTTCAGCATCGAACCCGGCGTCTACCCCGAGGGTGAGTATGGGGTCCGCATCGAGGACCTGGTCGTCGTCACCGAAGACAGCTGCGAGCGCCTAAACGACTCTGCGCGGACGTGGAAGCCGCTTTGAGCGTGGACGCGACGGTCAGCCACGCACGACCGCGGGTTTCCCGCTCCAACACCTGCGAACGACACCGACGACAACAGACACGAAACCACACCCCAACCTACCCAGACTGATGTACACGACGCCCCGTACCAACCCGAAACGAATCGAAGGCGCAGACGTCACCGCGACGCAACCAGCGACCAAACGTGAACGACGGACGATACTTGAAGGCTGTGGATGACCGGCACGATCCGAATCGGCATTGACGTCGGGGGACGTTTACTGACAGCGTCGCGGTCCGCAACGAGACGGTCGTGGCAAAAGAGAAGTCGCCGACAACAGAGGACGTGACCAGCGGCATCGTCGGCGCGCTCGATGAACTGCTGGCGGCGGGTGTCGATCCCGAGTCCGTGGAGATGGTCTCGCTCACGACGACCCACACGACGAACGCAATCATCGAACGCCAGGGCCTCGACAGGGTCGGCGTCCTCCGTCTCGCGCGACCCACGGGCACTACCATCCCACCGATGACCGGGTGGCCATCCGACCTCAAGGAGACGCTGGGCGGCACCGACAACGTTGCCATGCTCCATGGCGGTTACGAGTTTGATGGGTCGACTATTTCCCCGCTCAACGAGACGCAGGTGCGCGAGGCACTCCGGTCGATGGCTGATAGTGTTGATGCCATCGCGGTCACAGGCGCTTTCTCGCCGGCCCGGGCCGACCAAGAGGAACGCGTTGCCGAAATTGTCACAGACGAACTTAGCGAGGAGGTGCCGGTGACACTATCCGCCGAAATCGCGTCCATCTCGCTGCTCGAACGAGAGAACTCGGCTATCCTCAACGCTGCCGTCTGTTCGGTGGTGCGCCGGGCCATCGGCGCGGTCCAGGAGGCACTCGCCGACCGTAAGATAGAGGCCCGCCTGTTCATCGTCCAGAACGACGGCAGCGTCATGGACGCCGATTACGCCGAGCGCTACCCCATCTTTACAGTGGCGAGCGGTCCGGCCGCTAGCATCCGGGGCGCGGTGTTCCTCTCCGGCATCGAGAATGGCGTCGTTCGTCGCCGTCGAGCGGGGTATTCAGTTCTATCTCCTCCACCGCGGTCATGCATCTGGAGAGGACCTACGGTATGAGCATACGGCAGTGTACCAACACGGTGCGGAAGTAAACCTCTTCAGCAAACCGTTTGCTGACCGCCTCACCCAGTTGTGGAAGCAGAACCGAGCCGAGGTGTACTATCGGGAGACGGTCGCGAGTGCCGAACAAGCCAACGCGATGCTATCGCTTGCCGAAACAGTCCACCACTACATTCTGCATTTCGCCTCACTGCGGCACGAATGCGTCTGTTCTCAATGATTGATCTTTTCTCGGCCGGCTGGCCGAGAAGGTTCGGCGGAGTCCGGTCGATGACACGACTCGTGTCGGTTCCGTCGAAAGGACGGGGCCGAACGCATACGTTCGGACGGTCGCCCCTGTTGCGGTCGGGCGACCGGACGTATACGGAGCCACAAGCGGGAGAGTCTGCACTAAGACGGACTGGCGTCGTCATGCGCCCACTGCCCGACGTGGTGCTCACGAACCCGGTACGCCCGTCGGGGAGGAAGTTGCCTTCGGGGGACTAGGGACCGGTTCGGCGTGGTTCGGAAGACCGAAGGTCTTCCGTCATCACGAAACGGCATCGCCGTTTCGAACGACCCCATGGGGGAATCCTCACGCTTTAGCGCGGGGAGGATATCAAGAGGGTACTAACCGCTAAGCGTGATTCGGAGGGTTGAGCGACCATGCTGGGACGAGCCGATGCGTCCAGCAACCCGTCTAGATCATCCACTTGGCCTTCACCCGTTTTCGAGTGAGGCAGCGAGGCTGCCTCCGTATGAGGCTAGTGAGGGGATACCGTCCTTCTTTAATTGCTTGCCATGACAGTCACAGCGATTAAAGTGTTGGGTACAAGAAAACGACTTGTCGGAGAGACTGCTCACGCAGATTCTTCACAGGGTGTGTCAGAGAATGCATCAGCGCGATCTCAACCAGAACGAAATCGTGGCCTACTGCGATCACTGTCGCTGCGACACCGTTCACGAGGTATCGCTCAGACTCGAGTCAACGACGGAGGAGACTGAGGTCACCTCTCAGAACCTCAAATTTGCCAAATCACCGGCTCGACAGACTATGTGTACCAACTGTGGTACAGACAATCACCACCCTCGGTGTGCATACCACTAAAACTAAGGATTAATGATAGGAGTATCAATACCCTGGTATGGCCATACTCCCCGATTTCCTCTTCACCTCCATATTTTCCGTCATGCATCTCATATTCTAGCTCCTGCTCGGGTACTGGGTTTTCACTGATGCGACCGTGCGAGGAAACGAGTCCGCAGGACTCTGGACTCTCGGCTGCCTTCTCTTTTCTCCGCTTGTGTTTGGCTACCTCCTCTACCGAAGCGAGATCGGGGGTCGCCCACAAAAAGCCAGTCTAAGTGAACGGAGAGCAGGCGTGTTTGTCAGTGCACACCTTGTCGCAGCTCAGCTCTGGTTCTGGTTGCGACGGAGTGGAACACTTCCAGACATTCAGTTGATCCACATACCCTCATCCAAGCGTTAGAATACGAATTTGCAGCAGGCATTTTTAGACAGCTTATGGACCTAAGACTCCAGCAGAAACAGGAGGAAAACTGAGCAATTCTTCAATAAATGGGCTGTTGGAATGACCGCTGCTCACCCTCGAAAGTGCCCGGCATATCGGAATAAGCCCTCTATGTACATTCTCTCCACACTGCTCGCTAACCCACGCCATCAAGACGAACTAGCCCGTGGGTTAGTTCAATGCCCACACCACCAGACACACTCCCGAAGTACCTCGCCGAGGGCCTCGGCAACCAATCACCAGACACCCTCAAAGACATTATCGAGTACGCACAGAAACTCCGCGACGACAAACAGCACCAAAAAGCCGTCAAAGACCAGCGCCGCCGAAACAAGAGCGACCAGTACACAGACCAACTCCAAGAACAAGATGTCTCGGCAAATCCTAGTGATTACGACGCAGTCCCCGCCAACGCGTACGTGACGATCAAACGAATTGACGATTGGCAGTACTACTATTGGCAGTGGCGCGAAGACGGTAGTACGTGGGCCTCGAAGTACATCGCTCCTGTGAACACCAGAGACTAACCCTAGGACAAGACACGAGGAGTTGTCCACAAGAACCCTAGGACAAGACACGAGGAGTTGTCCACAAGACAATCCCCGAGTGGGGATGAACAGCTGTCCTTTTCCCCACTCCCAAGCCACTGAGTGGAGCCCCAGTTATGACCGCAGGTCACTAGTCTGCCGTATGGCGACCGGGCGGTATCCACGAGTCGAGGTCCGCGACCGTGAGAACGATGCCGATCTCGCCCGGACGCTGATCCACGAGTACGCGCACGCCCTGCTCCACTTCGACATCGACGATGATACCGAGCGCTCGAAACGCGAAGTCGAGGCGGAAGCTGTAGCGTACGTGGTCGGACGGTACTGCGGGCTCGACACCAGCGGATCAGCATTCTACCTCGCGGCTTGGGAATCAGACGATCCCAAGATCGTTCGCGAGCGTCTCAGCCGAATTAGTCGAACGGCACAAGAGATCATCGAGGTTCTCGAAGACTGAGTTCTCGGTTGTTTACTAAATTGAGGCGCTAAGTCCCCTTCCTCAGCGACCGAGCGAAGCGAGGTCGCAGGGAGGGGATACAGCGCCGCACGGTTCACGTTCACTGTCTGCGGCATCTTTACTACCCGCGCGGTCGAAGCAGGTAGTAAGACGCTCGCCACGGTTCCACTGGTGTTCAAACGCGACAACAAGCGTGCATCGGTTGGTGTGGTCGGAGTGTCGAATCGGGAGGAGTGGGTCACTCCGACCCGCCCAGCGAGGGAAACGCCTGCGGAGTCTGGAACCGCTGTGGGGACGTTCCTTGCAAGTTCCGATGCAGAAACAGGAAGCTCCGACCGCAACGGAGGCGCGAAGCGCCGAAGTAGGTCGGGGTAGTTCACCCAACACTCGCTGGTCTTTTCAGGTTACAACGAGACAGCGACGTCGGGTACGTCCGACACTCACCACTATCGAACTCGTCGAGAGAGGCCCAGTTACATTTCTCCTGAAAAGGCCAACGATAGGCGATTCCGCTACTCGTTGGTTAAGTTTTTAGCGCCCGTGAATGGGTGGAGGCGCATTCCACCCTCCACTGAACCATGACTGATCAGTATCTAACGGCTGTTTTGGCAGAGGCGGAGCGTGTCGCTGAACATCACGACCAGGTCGCTCGATCCACGGATTCCCCTGCACACGGGTATCTCCGGTATGCTGTTCTCCGGCTATCGAAGGCGATTCGGAGGCAATACCCGAGCGATTCCCGCAGGTCGACGACGTGACGGTCGGGTATGGGCGGAACAAATTGATGTTCAACAGCTGGGGTTCAGACGTCGAGTGGTGGGAGACGGTGCCACCAAGAGAGGAGTGCACGCGGTTTCGGCTGTTCTACCCCGACGGAGCACTCAATGGTTCCCCGAGCCATCGTCGACGTGATGGGCGCTCTTGGTTTGTGGCGCGTCTAGGAGGGGGATGCTGCGGCCTGTGGGTCCTACGATCATCACCAGCGGCGTGAAGTCCATTATCTCTGGCCGGAGGGCATTCCAGTCGAAGAGCTTTTGCAGGAGCGTCTTCAGCACCGTGACGGCGCTGTCGCGCCAGACGGTGGACGGACTGGCGATATCCGCGACCGGATGGTCGTTGCCGAGCGGTCGACGCAGCAGGACGCTCTCGAGCCACGAACCAGACGCACCGTCGACGAATCGATGAACGTCTCGCTACTCGCGAAAGGCGGCCGGTACGAGGTAGCGTTCGCGTCCGGGAACCGCTACGACGTCGATATCATCGGCAAGTCGTGTACCTGCCCAGACTGGCAACAACGTACTCCAGAGGGAGGCTACAAACATATGCGGCGGGTCGACTACGAGATCAAACAGGGACGAGTTCCACGACCAGACGGCCGGCTCCCTGCCGGGCAGGACGTTCGTTTGTAACCAACGATTCCGTCGAGCCTCGCTGCTGTTGGATAGCTCGGTCGAGAATGTCGATTCCGCCCGTCGTCACGGGAGTTCCTCGGTCACTTCGACGAGATCCTCCTCTGTCCACCAACGGTACAACCGTCCCTCCTGGTCGAACAACTCAAAAACGCCGTCCTGCATCCAACCGAACGGGCGCTCCTCGTTCTCATATTCCCGCTTGAGGACGTGACTCTTCGAGAAGTATTCAGTCGTACCGACGAGCAATCCCTGTTCAACGAGGAAATCACTCGGGTCCTTCTCGGCGACTCCGACGAGGTACGTCACGATATCGGCGATCAGGCAGAACTTCTGGATGCTGTTGTCCCACTCACCTCGGATATCGACCATTCGGAAGGCGTATGCGTCGGTACGCCGGTTGAGGCGATCCACTACGAGGTTCAGCCGCCGGATCGGTTCCCGGTCGTAGTTTCCGAGAGCGAAGTACGACCGCTCGTTCTCGTAAACCGGCGTCATCTCACTTAGTGCGTGGAGGATTTCTTCGTTGTCTGCCAACGAAATCTCCTCCGTATCGAGTTGCTCCTTCGCACTTGTGAGGACCTCTTCAGGAACAGGCGACTCCTCGTCGGGCATACACAGTTCCTCTCTCGGGCAAAAGATAGGGTTTATGGAGTAATCTACCTGTTCAAGTATTCGCTTTTTACCTCAGAGTAATTTACTCGAGGGTAAACTACTTGCCGCTAGGGCGTGTATCGTGACACATGAGCACCGATCTGGGGACTGTTGAAGGGAGGGAAACACGTGAACTCATCCATTTCGTGACCCAGCAGACGCGGTTTGCGCTCGTCAACAACATCCTCCAGCATCCCGAGCAGCTCCCCTCGATGTACGAACTCGAAGAACTCAACCCCAGCGTGAGCGATGCCACCGTCTACAAGCACATTCAGAAGCTGATCGACGCCGGCATCGTCAAGGAGGTTGCCCTGGACGACGCCCAGCGCCGACAAGGCTATCCCTGGAAGTTCTACGGCCTCACGGAAGAGGGGCGAGACTTCCTCGAGGAGCACAATCTGCTCGCCGCGGAGGAGACCCTCCAACAGATCTACGAGACCATCTCCGACAAGCCCGAGAAGATGGTCAAATACGAGAACGCCCCCCGTCCTGACGACCACTAGTCTTCGAATGACTGCGAGTAGGAGATCGCGTTGTGTGGCTACCCAATTGACATCCTCCACACGACTACAGTCGTGGGCTTCCGCTCATTACGTGTCACTGTCCGGGCAATTCCGCCGGCAAGCGATTCACGGTTGTAGATCGCCAACAGTGGGGTAATGAGCCACTCAGTGCGGCAGCGCCAATTAGCAGGCCAGAACCGAAGGCAATTCCCATCACAATTACCCCTCTCGCGACGGTCGACCAGTACTCACGCCAGTTGATTATCGCACCTTCCATCTTCGGTGTCGTGAGGAACTCGGCTTTTTCAATTCCTGGCCAAAAATTTTCTAACGCCACCGTCGGTAGCCTCCGTTTGCCTATGTCTGATCAACCCCGCACCAGTCGACGTACCACACTCAAACTGGCCGGTAGTGCCCTCACAGCAACCGCCCTGGCTGGCTGTACTGGCAGTGTACCAGGCATTGGTGGGAGCAACCAAGAGAGCGGGTCAAAGGACAAACAGAAAGGCAAAGAAATCCGCTTGGGTGCGAGCCAAAGCGGTTGGCAGGGCCGCGCTCCTACGTCCATCGAGGGAACGAAAAACCCCACACTTACACTCCAACCTGGACAGAAGTACACGCTCATCTGGGAGAACCTCGACGGCAAAGAACACGAACTGTATATCGTAAATAAGGATGATAAACCGGTGGTGAAAAGCGAGGATGCCGAAGAGAAAGGCAAAACCGTGAGTACGACCTTCACCGCCTCGAAGAAAATGACCCAATATTACTGTGAATATCATCCGCAATCGATGCGAGGCGAGATTAAACTTCAGCAAAATTGACCTCCTCGTGCGCCTGAAGACGCGGGAATCCGACCATCGGATTCGGGCAGTCGATGCCCTTCGGTTCCAACCCGCACTCGGAGGGAACCGGCGACACACCGGGTCCGCCCGGCCGACGAAGGCTTCCAAACCGTTTCCTCAAAGGCGTCGCCGAGGCCGTCGAAAGACAGCAGACAAAACGCGAACCCATCCCGAGTGTGCCTGTCCACCGTGGTCGTTCGAAAGACGCGTACGCGTCTTTCGAGGCCTCGGCGGAGTGCCGCTCCGCCGGTGGCCCTCCCCTCAACGAGCGAACCCCGTATGGTGAGCGAAGTAGGGTAGGGTAGTTCACCGATGGTCTTTCCGCTTGGGATGTATACCGAAAGTAGCCTTCGGCTGGGGACCGTCACCGATCTCACTGTTCTCACCGCTATTCCGGAACTGTTCGTCTATGTCGCGCTCGTCGCGTGGGTCGGCGTTAGCGTCGGTCTCGTCCGTCGACTGGTTGACGCCATGTGACAACAGATCGCCACAATTATTATGTTTTGTGGTACCGATACACACATAAGGATGAGACATGTCATTTGGATCCGTTTTCAAACCCAGCTCTCCACCCGACGAGACGACACCGTCCACTGAGTCGAACAGCATCTTCGAAACAGGAATACAAAAAGCACGTACTGTCTCAAATCGGATCAAATACAGGGCAACAGACGGAATCACGGCTGTCGAGAACGGAACTGACCAGTTCAAACAGACAGTCGCCGACGAAACAGAAAGGAAAGCCCTCGAATGCATCGAGCGACAGCTCGAACAAGCGGTCGCTGACTACCCGAGCATCGACGAACGGGCAGACCGTCGGCTGGATGCATTCCTGTTACAGTACGCCCTCGATAGAGAACAGCTAGCCGACAAGACGATCGACCGACTCCGCCATCAGTTCCGGCAGGAGGAGCCCACACTGGCTGAGAAGCTTCTGAAATCCCTCCCCACGGATGGATCGACTGAGACGGTCGACGCAAACGAGGTCGGCGAACAGATCACCGAGACCTTCGAGCAGTTCTGCAAGGACGCAGCGGTTGATTCCGACCAATCAATCTGTGAGATCGTCGACGAACTCGTCCAACGGGACGTGATCACACTAGGGACGGCCATCGAGTCGCTCGTCGACTCGCTGGATACCGAGACTTTCGGGACGCATCCCAGTACGGCCAAACCGGACAGAGAGACAGAGCGCGTTTCCCCTGACGGTCAGGTACGACCACCCAGAGCCGATACCGCAACCCCAGACGGTCTCAGTCCGGTAGCGATCATCGCCGTACTGTCGACCATTTCCCTCGCCAGCGATAGTGCCGGAGATGGAGGCGGTTCGGTACTCTCAGATCTCGGTACAGCAGTTCCGGGTCTCGATACGGAGATCACGACTGTACTATCGGTCCTAGAGCGATTGAGTAGCTTCGATAATGGGGGTATGGATCTCCGACCGAGCGGTTCGAAGGCACTGGTCGGACTCTTCGTCGCCAATCTGGTTGCGATGTCGGTCGGTGCCTGGCTCTCTCGGTCCCACGCACCACCGATTCCCGAGGAGATTCAGGGGCCTGATGGCGACCTACTGGTCACCGCCACCGAGATCAAACAGGGCAAGAAAACGTTCCAGGCCAACGGGCTGATGAACCACGGCTCGGTGCTGGGGAACGGCTCGTATTTCGGCTCCGATCTGACCGCGGACGCACTCAGCGCGAAGGTCGACCATATGCGTGAGTACTACGCCGACGAGCGAGGGGCAAATTCCTTCAACGACCTCGACACGGACGAGCAGGCGATCGTTGCCCAGCGCGTCGAGGACGAACTCAACTCGGAGATCGAGTCCGAAGCGGTCGTCACATACTCTGCTGTCGAAGCGTACGCCCACCGACAGCTACGGGCGGAATACGTCGACCGATACTACCACGGTCGACCGGAGCACGGTATTCCGGACGGGACCGTCGAGAGCCCCGAGCAGGCCGAACGCCTCGCGGATTTCGCAGCCTGGACGGCCTGGTTCGCACACACGAACCGCCCCGGTTCGGAGCACTCCTTTACAAATGACTGGCCCTACACTCCCGGAAGCGGGAACCGACCAACTGGGCAAGTACTCGGCTGGAGTACAATCAGCCTCATGTTGCTGATTGCCGGTGGCGGACTCGGTGTCTGGGCTTATCACTCCCTGGATTTCGCCGAGTCAGTAACCGAAGCCGTCGACGTTCCACATCCGGACTCAGTTGCGACGACGCCGACACAGCACGTCGCCGCGTGGTACGTGCCGGTCGCCGGGATGCTGTTTCTCGCACAGGTGTTCGCCGGTGCGATGCTTGCCCACTACTACGTCGAGCGGGACGACATCTATGGCATCGGCGAGCGCTTCGACATCGACGTGCTCTCGGTGCTCCCGTTCTCTGTCGTGCGCACGTATCACGTGAATCTCGGTGTCCTCTGGATCACGCTACTGTGGCTCGCGGGCGGACTCTTTCTTCCGGGGCTGTTCAGCGACAGTGATCCAGCAGGTCAATCGACCGGTGCGGCCGTGTTGCTCGTCGCGCTCGTCGTCACGACAGTGGGTGCGTTCACCGGAGCCTGGCTCGGCATCCAGGGCAAACTCGGCTCACCCGAAGACGGAGACCGCTGGTGGCTACTCGGTGCGGAAGGCCTCGAATATCTCGAAACCGGTCGCATCTGGAAGATGCTGTTGCTCGCTGGATTGATCGGTTGGAGTGGGTTAGTGTTACGCGGGGCCAGACGGGTCGACGAAAGCCCCGTCGGCCTTGGTCACTTCATGACATACGCCGGTGGTTCTATCGCGCTGCTGTTCGGCGCGAGCATGCTCTACACCCCGGAGACGAACCTCGCCGTTACGGAGTTCTGGCGCTGGTGGGTCGTCCACATGTGGGTCGAAGGCGTCTTCGAGTTCTTCGTCACCGCCGTCACGGCTATCGCGCTCGTCTCGATGGATCTCCTGGACAAAACCTCTGCAGAACAGGCTATCATGTTTGAGGTGTTTGCGATCATGGGTGCCGGTATCGTTGGCGTTTCACACCACTATTGGTGGGTTGGCCTGCCGGACTTCTGGGTGCCGCTGGGGACGACGTTTTCAACTCTAGAATTCGTGCCGCTGATGTTCATCCTCCACCAGAGCCTCGAAGAGTACCAGACCCTACAGGCACAGACAGAGGCGTTCCCGTACACGCTGCCGCTGCTGTTCATTCTCGGCAGCAGTCTCTGGAACTTCGTTGGTGGTGGGGTGCTCGGCTTCTTCATCAACATCCCCGTCATCAACTACTTCGAGCACGGCACGTACCTAACAGTGGCCCACGCACACACGGCGACGTTCGGTGCGTTCGGACTCCTCGCATTGGGACTCGGCACGTACATCCTCCGTGTCGTCACCCCGGAAGCCGCCTGGGAGCCCGGTTGGTTCCGGGCCACGTTCTGGCTGACGAATATCGGTCTCATCGTCATGACAGTTGCATCACTGCTGCCGCTGGGGTTCAGCCAACTCCGCGCGGTGTATGCTGAGGGGTACGACGCAGCCCGGAGTCCAGAGTTCTACGAGCGGCCACGGAACAAACGGTTGCTCTGGGCCCGGAGTCTCGGTGATACACCGATGATCCTCGGGGCGACGGCGTTCACCCTCGGTGCTGTCAAACACCTCCTTGCGGCACGAAATGAAGTCGAAAAGCATCCAGAAAACGCGCTACCAATTCACATGATTGCAGGGCGAGGAAGCCCACGACTGTAGTCGTGGGAGGAATCGCCCGTCTTTGGTCGCAAACGCCGGAATCGGAAGGCTTAGGCCCCCTACCGGTGTATCTCTGGCACTCCTCGGTGGCCAAAACGGACTCCGAGGAGGGGCCTCCGTAGGCAGGCCCTGAACTCGGGGACTGTGACCGCGAACGGGTTCGACTCCCGTCCCCATCTTGGGGTAGAGCGTGAGAACACCGGGAATTAAAGCCGGGTGTGTCGGCTTCGGACGTAGACCACGGGACGGAAACCCATGCAGGAATCGCCTCCATGTGCCCGTCCTGCCGCCGTGAACCGCGCCCATGAGTGACCGAGTCGTGCGCCGAAACCGTCGGGGGAAAGCCCACGACTTGAGTCGTGGGTAGCTTACCCTCCTCTATGCAGAGAGGGCGTCTCGCTCGCTCGCCCAATCGTATTCGTTGAGTGCTGCTCGCACGACTGGAAGCCGTGCTTCGAGGTGTTCCCACTCGCTGGCAATCTCATGACGGCGTTCTATCTCATCTTGGTCAGTGAGGGCAGCAATACTCGCGCGGAGCCCACCGGGACGCTCAACGTCGTATGTTTCTTGCCAATCCATAATCTTGGTACGCATCGATGTGAGTGCTGTCGTGAGCTCTTCACGCGTATGTTCCCGCTGGAGGGACGCGATCTCTCGGTATGTCGCCATCAACTGGTCGATACAGTAGAGTGTCTGGTCACCCTGCTCAATTTTTCGAAGGACATTATCTTCGACGAGTTGGTCGAGATACTTCTGCGCGGTTTTCACAGACGCCTCTGTTTCGGTGGCAACCCATGATGCGGTCCGTGGGGTTCGAAGAGTTCGTGCAGCTGCTCGGATGCGCTCACCACGCGTCTGTGACGGGCGTGTGAAAGCCTCCGGGGGATTCGTATCGGAAGTGGAATCGTCGGTCATGGTCGCTTCTACGGACGAGTGGAATATATATCCACCGGGCTGTAGAATAATTCGCACCGTTTACTTCTATCGAACACTCAGTGAGCTGTGGGATAATCAAGCTGAAGCGCGAAACCCGAAGCTCTGCTCCTCAATTCAGCTAAATCCGGAGTAGGATAAATTCAGTTTCTCATGGCGGGTTTGGTTGCTGGAGCCGGTCGAGCTCGCCGGATTCGACGGCATCCCGCCAGAGCTGGAGGACCGCCAGCGTGACCAGGGGAACCATCTCGACCTCGATACACGACGGGACGGCGTCGTGATCCGCATCCGGTGGTTCATGAAAGTGCTTTTCGGGGACGTCTGCCCGGGGGTGGCGGTCGTAGCGATAATTGAACCTCTTGCCTTCGGTGTAGTGGTACTTGTAGTACCCTTTCCCCGTCCAGGTCACGTCAAACCGACCGGTTTCGGCCCGGATGCCAGCGTCCATGGAAAGCTGGAGCGTCTGAGGGTCGACTGAAGAATCGAACGTCGTTTCGCTGATAAGCGGTTCGTACTCTTCGGCAACGGTCCGTGCCGTCTGGAGTCGTTTCAGGTCGGGCGATCCAGTCTCAACCCGCTCCCAGTCGTCGACCATCGGCTATGCCTCGGCGAGCCGATGGGCTTCGTCGACCTGGAGGGCGGCCTGGGCGATAGCGAGGTTCTGCCGCGTGGCACGCCAGCGCCCGACGTCTGCCCAGCCGTCGGCGCCAGCGTCGAGTTCGATGGCGAGTTCTTCTGGTCCTTCTACCTCGTAGATGTTGCGGTATTCCTGTAGCTGTGATTTCATTTCTCGAATGCCGTCGATGAGCTCTTCCCGCGAGATCGTTGCCCGGAGTTCGTCGATGCGCTCGTCAATCTGCCGGCCGTCGTTGCGCTTATAGCGCGTAGTCCGGCCGTCCTGGGTCGTGACCCCGACGCCGTCCGCCACGAGTTCCTTGAGGTACTTCCGCGTCGTTGGCTCGCTAGTGAGCGCCCGGTCGGCGATCTCCGCGGCTGTCGCGTATTCGGTGGTCTCTTCCAGCACCGTCCGGATTCGCTCACGGCTCGTCGTCTTCTCGATCCACACCTCCTTCGCCCGCTCGTTGATATCGACCATACAGCGGATTTGTCCCCTAAGGCAAAATAGGTTTCCCAGGGTCGTATTTATTATCTATGCCTGAGCGCATCGTGTCAGTTCTCGTCGTCACAGAGCGTACGCAGTTCGTCTTAAAACCGTGCAGCGGTGACGAGACGGAAAGCCTTTGCGTCTCGTTCGCGCACAAGAGCGAAGCTCTTGTGCACGCTATATCCCCCTCCCTGCTCGCGCCTCCGGCACCCTATACAATACGAAGTCCGCCGTGAACCAGACTTTGACGAGTCCTTTCTAGAACCCCTTACCGGAAAGTGGTAGCGCCCACGTAAGTATCAGAAGAATCCACGTGACGCGATGACGTGGTATTCTTCGATCTCACGCACATTGTACGAGTACACAAGCGCGTTCACTTCGAATGAATCGGACTCTCCGGCGGGAAGTGAGTCCACGTAATCCGTACTGGAGGCAATAACCACCCCGTCTGCATCGTAGAACCAGGCGATAATCGTCATACTCTCGGATGGGCTGTCACCCGTGTTTTTGACGGTCCCGTACACTTTCGCGTCCCAGTCATCAACGGTCAGCTCGGACTCAACGATCTCTAACGCGGCCGAATCGAATGCAGGCGCAGATCGCTCAGCATCAACACGGGCATCGACGCTATCGATCTCAGCGGCGTCGGCGTCTCCCCAGTACATAGTCACAGCTCGCCACGATTCGCCTGGCTGGAGGCTGTGGAGATACGACTCCTCTTCGGACAGGAGCTCCCCAGCAGCGTCGTAAAAACGCGTCTTTAGGGACACTCTGCCCGACACTCCATCGCCTCCGTTCTCTACCGTGACGATGCCGTATGCGTCGATGCCAAAGTTATCCTCCAATGCAAGCTCAGCCGACGTGACCGACACGCTAGCTCTCCCTTGCGTTTGTGAATCCTCCTCGTCTTCTTCGACGGGAGTGTCCGCAGGAGTTTCCGTCTCTTCATCGCTAGTCCCCTTACGATGCTTCTCACCATCTTGGGAGGCATTCGGGGTGGGATCTTCCGCTTCTACCGTTGAGTCCGTGCAACCTGCAAGTCCAATAAGAAGGGCTGATCCTGCGAGACCAAGGTATCCTCGGCGAAAAAAGCCAGTCTTTGAGGTGGAGTCGTCGTCGGTCGAATCGGCCAGATGGATAGTCGTGTTGACCATATCATCATATACACCTATTTTGAGTTAAATGTTTCTATTAGAAAGTTCGATTAGCGAGTGAGATTAGAACTTTCTATGAGAACTGTTATACTCTCACACCGCGAAAGATGAGCATGACCCTTCAAGAAGACCAGTTGAACGACCTAGACCGTGCGATCCTTGATTACTTGCGGGCGAATGAGCGTGCGACCCCAACGCTCCTCATGCTTGAGCTGCAAGACAACGGCGTTGAGACGGGCGTCAGGCAGTACGTTAATTCACGCCTTTCCCGACTTGCCGAGCACGGACACATCCGAAACGTGCGCGATACGGGGGTCTATGAATTTGCATCCGATCCACGGCAATCAGACTAAATTCCTGGTTTTCACTCAAAGAGATGTCGATTAGTCATCTCAAAAACGATAATTTTCCATTTTTTCGTCGAACTAGCATCTTTTCGCTTATATAAAAACTACTATATTTTATTTTTACCTATTTCTACCCATATTTCGAATGCTACCATTCCGTTTAGTACGTCTGACTGGTACAGTCAAATTAAATAAGTATAGTGGGAATGTATTTAAATCAGCGATATAAACCACGCACCGCCAGTAGAGAAAATGGCATGCTATGTCATACACAGACTACGCCGAAACCGGAACCAAGTGCGTACTGTGCGGGAAGAAAATGTTTCAGGACGGAATTAGCGTGGACGGGGGAACCGTCTGCTCGGAGTGGTGCAAGGAGGAGTATGAACGCCGCAACTGAGCTAGCGACGACAGGGGGTACCAGCTGATGTACCGCGTTGGCATAGACACCGGCGGGACGTTCACCGACTTCGTGTCCATCGACGAGGACAGCGGAGAGATCAGCATCACCAAGACGTCATCAACACCGGAGAATCCGATTGACGGCGTCGTAAACAGCATCCAGGAGTCGGGTATCGGCGACGAGTTGACGGACATCGACCAGTCGATTCACGGGACGACGGTCACGACCAACGCGCTCATCGAACGCACGGGCGCGGAGGTCGGGTACATCACGACGAAGGGGTTCACGGACGTGCCCTTCATCCAGCGCATTAACCGCAAGGGCCACTACGACCTCCAGTGGGATAAGCCGAAACCGCTCGTCGAACGGAAGCACTGTCGGGGCGTCACCGAACGAACGAACTACCGGGGTGAGGAGGTCACGCCCCTCAACGAGGAGGAATTGCGCGAGACGGTTCGCGCGTTCGCCGACGAGGGCATCGACACGTTCGCCGTCATGTTCCTCTTCTCGTACGTCGATCCGACGCATGAGGAGCAGGCCGAAGAGATCATCCTCGACGAACTCCCCGACGCGCACGTATCGCTCTCCCACCAGGTCTACTCGAAGTGGCGCGAGTATGAACGCGCGAGCACGACGCTCGCCGACGCGTACCTCAAGCCTGACATGCGCTCGTACGTAGACGAGTTCGACCGCCGGATGAACGACTTAGACATCACCAACACGGCCATCATGAAGTCCAACGGCGGCATCATGCTTCCAGAGGCCGCCAGCGATAACCCGGTCCACACTATTACGTCCGGACCGGCTGGCGGCGCGATCAGCGCCCGCTACTTCGGGTCGCAGTTTGGCTTCGACGACATTGTCAGCCTCGATATGGGCGGAACCAGCTGCGACATCTCCGTACTGACCGAGGGAACACAGAACTACACGACGAACTTCGAACTCGAGTTCGGCTTGCCCATCAACGTCCCGATGATCGACATCGCGACCATCGGCGCCGGCGGTGGCTCCATCGCGTGGGTGGACGAGGGCGGCCTGCTCAATGTCGGTCCGCGGAGTTCAGGCGCGACGCCCGGCCCGGCCTGCTACGGTCGAGGCGGCACGTCGCCGACGGTGACCGACGCACACCTCGTGCTCGGTCGGCTCAACCCCGACTTCTTCCTCGGCGGCAAGCTTGACCTCGACAAGAAAGCCGCCTACGAGGTCATGAGCGATCTCGGTGACGAGATCGGCATGTCCGCCGAAGAGGCCGCCGCGAGTGTCCTGCAGATCACGAACAACAACATGCAGAGCGCGCTCTCGGCGGAACTCGTCGAGCGCGGCCACGACCCCCAGCAGTTCGCGATGGTTAGCTTCGGCGGCGCGGGGCCGCTCCACGCGGCCGAACTCGCCGACAAGGCGGGGATCTCGAACGTCGTCGTCCCCATCCACCCCGGCGTTGCCAGCGCGACGGGTCTCGTGATGGCCGACGGGCGCGTCGACTACGAACAGACAATGGCCATGCGCTCGGACGGCTACGACCGCGATCAGATCGAGTCGATGTTCGACTCGCTGATCGAGCGGGCCGTCACCGACCTCGAGACAGAGGGCTTCGAGGGCGAGATCGACGTCTCGATGGCGATGGGGATGCGCTACCTCGGCGAGAACTACGAGATCGAAGTCCCCGTCGGCTTCACCGGCGTGACGGACGAGAACATGGCGACGCTGTTCGAACGCTTCCACGACCGCCACGAGGAACTGTACGGCTTCGCCAACACGGACGAGGTCATCGAGGTCATCTCGTTCAAGGTCACGGCACTCCAGACGAGCGCCTCGCCGTCACTGGCTGAGCTCCCGGAAATCGAAGCCGAAGCAAAGGAGTCCCGCGACGTATACTTCGAGGAAACGGGCGTCATTGAGACGGGAATCTACCACCGCGACAATCTCGGGGGCAACGCGATCGCGAACGGTCCCGCCATCGTCGAGGACACCGACGCGACGACGGTCGTCCCGCCGAGCGCGACGCTAGAGACCGACACCTACGGAAACATCCTCATCAGGCTGGAGTAGACTATGACGACAGACAACCCAGACACGACCAGCACCAACGACATCACCACCGACCAGGTGACGCTCAACACGGTATCGAAGAACCTCGTGTCCATCTGTCGTGAGATGGGCATCAACCTGAAGAATACGGCATACTCACCCATCTTCAACGAGGGGCTCGACTTCTCGTGTGCGGTGTTCGACGCGAACGCCGAGATGATCGGGCAAGCGGAGTTCTGTCCCGCCCAAATCGGCGCGATGCCGTTCATCGTCGAGTGGTGCGTCGAGGAGATGGGAAAGGACGCCTTCGAACCCGGCGACGTGGTCCTCCACAACGACCCGTACCGGGGCGGCTGTCACATCCCAGAACATTTCGTGATGAAGCCGGCATTCCACGACGGCGAACTCGTCGGGTTCGCGGCCAGCATCGGTCATATGGCCGAGATCGGGGGCAAAATTCCCGGCGGCTTCGCGGCCGACGCGACAGAGGTGTTCCAGGAGGGCTACCGCCTCCCGCCCGTCAAGATTGTCGAGGGTGGCGAGGACGTCGAGAGCATCTGGAAGATCATCCTGAACAACGTCCGGACGCCGCGTGTGACGTACGGCGACCTCCGGGCACTGGTCAGCAGTGTCGACCTCGGGCAGGAACGCCTCGAAGACCTCGTCAGCCGCTACGGAATCGAGGAGTTCGGCGGCGTCCTCGACGACGTCCAGACGTACTCCGAGCGCCGGATGCGCTCGTTCATCGAGTCCATCCCGAACGGCACCTACGAGGGGTCGGACTACATGGACGACGACGGCATCAATGACGGCCCGTTCAAGCTCCACGTGAGTATGGAGGTCCGCGACGACGAAATCGTCGCCGACTGGAGCGGCACCGACGATCAGACCGACGGTCCCATCAACGCGACATTCGGCGTGACGAGCTCCGCAACGTGGAACTCACTCCTGCAACTCTACACGGGAGAGGGCGACATGCCCGTCAACGCCGGGTCGTACCGACCGGTTCACGTCATCGCGCCGCCGGGAACCATCGCCAACGTCGACTATCCCAAGCCGGAGGTAGGTGGCAACACCGAGACGCACCCGCGCATGGTGAACACGGTGTACCGCGCGATGGCGGACGCGCTCCCGGACAACGTCACCGCCGCCGACGGCTCGACGTGCATGAACTTCCTCTTCGGCGGAGTCCACCCGGACACGGAGGAACCGTATGTCAACTACCACCTTGAGGGCATGGGGTGGGGCGGCCGGCCGTTCGGCGACGGCAACGACTCCGTCATCGTCGTCAACGGCAACTGCCGGAACACGCCCGTCGAGGTATTTGAGACGCGCTACCCGTGGCTCACGGACAGTTACTCCCTGCGGCAGGACTCCGGCGGTCCCGGCGAATACCGCGGCGGTCTCGGCATCGAGCGCGTCATCGAATCGTGGGCGCCGCAGATCACCGTCTCCGCACTCTTCGACCGGATGAAGAACGCGCCGTGGGGCCTGCAGGGCGGCGAGGAGGGCGCCAAGAGCTCGATGGAGGTCATGAAGGCTGACAGCGACGAGTGGAAGACGTTCGTCGAGGCGTTCGGTACCGACTCGCCAAGCAAGTTCGCTGACGTGAAGATCTCGAAGGGCGACAAGGTCCGCATCCGGAGCCCCGGCGGCGGCGGGTACGGCGACCCCGCCGACCGCGACGGGGACCTCGTCCGCGAGGACGTCGAAGAGGGATTCGTGTCCGTCGAAGCGGCCGAACAGGACTACGGTATGACCATCGAAAAGAGCGACGCACCCTCCGTCGCCGTCGGGGAGAGCAATGACTGACTCCCCGGCGATAGAGGACATTCAGTTCGCCACCGAACCGGACGTCGGGGAGATCCCGGGTCCGAAGAGCCGGAAGCTCCTCGAAGAGCAGCGCACCTACGACAGTTCGGCCGTCGCGTATCCAACGACATCCCGCTCGCGATGGACGAGGGGTTCGGGGCGACGCTGAAGGACGTTGACGGGAATGTCTTCCTTGACTTCTTCGCCGGTATCGGCGTACTCAACGTCGGGCACTCGAACCCGTATGTCCTCGAAGCCGTCCACGAACAGACGGCCAAACTCGTCCACAGCATCGACTTCCCTACCGAGGCACGACTCGATTTGATAAAGAAACTCGATGACATCGCGCCCGGCGACCTCTCGGGATACAACCGGGTTGTCTTCGGTTGGCCGAGCGGCAGTGACGCCATCGAGGGGTTCATTAAACTCGCAAAGTACGTCACCGGCGGCGACGGGCTCATCGCGTTCCGCGGCGGCTACCACGGGTCTACGTCCGGCGCAATGTCTCTTACCTCGAAGGTGGCGTTCAAGGACGACTACACGCCCCTACTCGCCGACACTGTCCACCTCCGCTGACCCTCGGCGCTCCACCAGAACGCGAGCGACAAGGAGGCTCCTGAACGAGGAGCTCTATGGCTCACTTGACCGCTTCGACTGAAGCGTGCGCCGAGAAGAAGCCGGCTAATCCCTTTTAAGCGTCTAATCGCACATGCTATCAATAGGCAACGATTACGGGGTTCTGGTGTCCGTGAACTGATCGAGGAAGGTCTTCTCGAGTTTGACCCCGACCGTCGCGAACCCCGGGTGAACGAACTGATAGAGCCGAACCGTGATCGCAGGGTTGAGACTCATCTGCACGTATGCCTCGCGATTACCCAACCCGTAGTCGGTTACCAGTTCAGTCATCATGGCCTCGAAACAGCCGTTGACCGCATCCTCGAGGCTGCCCGCGTTGACGGCCGAGTCGACGTGGATGATCGAGTCGTCGTCCTCGATTCGAAAGACCCCCGGTACCGGCGTGTCGACGATATCGACGCTGAGGACGATTTCAGCGATGGACTCGACGGCAATCCCGGTGTACTCGGAGTCGCTCTGTGAGGCGTGAACGTCGCCGACGAAGAGGAGCCCTCCCTCGTTGAACGAGTTCAGATATACCGTGCTGCCCTGATCGAGGTCTCGCACGTCCATGTTCCCGCCCCACGGCCCCTGTGAGGTGACCGAATCCTGAACCGTTCGACCGGGCGCTGTGGCGATCGTTCCGATGTGGGGGTTGAGATCCCACGTCCACTCGTGCTCGCCAAGCTCCATTCGCGCAACCCCATCGGCTGTCGTCCCGCTCGGTCCCGGTTCGAGTTCGACCTCGTGTGCGAGGTTGACCTGACACTCTTCCCAGCCGCTTCGACCGACGAGACAGCCGAATTCCTCGAGAGTCGTCGTCATCCCGCGCTCTGGGAGGATTTCTTCGACGGTTACCGCGAGGGTGTCACCTCGCTCTGCTCCTTCGACGTAAACTGGTCCGGCAAGCGGATTTCCATCGAACGCCGGCGGCGGGGCCTGCAGTCCCGGGACGTCGTCCGCCGTGAACTCGCCGAGTCCGTGATCGAACAGCGTCCCCTCGAACGCATCCCACGTCTCTACCCGGAACGATTCGCCGGGCTTGACCGCCAACAGCGGCTCCATGTCCCGCCCGAACTCGTACTTCGTTGCCGCTTCCCTGTCGATCGTCTGCATACAACGTAGCACTCGGAGTAACCGGGGATAAACCCGCTAGGTGCGTATCGTTGTGAACTACCCCGCCCTACGCGCTTCGCGCGTTGAGGACGGGGCTTCCTGCTTCCACGACGCACTTTGCAGGAACCGCAACGGTTCCCGTAGGGAGCGCAGTCTCCACAGGCGTTGATTCGGAGCGTCCCGCTCCTAACAGCTTGATACCACGCCGAAGAATGTTCCATGCCGCGTTCCAATCTCGGTTAGCGGTGAACCCGCACGCCGGACAGGAGTGTTCGCGGACCCACAACGGCTTGTCCGTTTTCACGCCGCACGCGGCGCACTCTTTCGTGGTGTTCCGTGGATCGACCCGGACGAAATGCGTTCCTTCTCGCTTACACTTGTATTCGAGCATCCGCAGAAAAGTGCTCCACGCGGCAGATGCTCGGTTGCGTGAATTCGAGTACCGACGTTCCCCGGTTTCGAATCTCGGTCTTCAACCGCTTGACGGCTTCGCCGTCTCACTCGACCGGGTAAGAAAGTCGAATCCCACTCCACCACGTCCGGGCCTACGGGTCGTCTGACGCTGATGGTGGTACCCAAGAGGCTGAATACCCTCTCGCGGAGGGACGGACCGGTATTCCGTCCCGGTGAAACGCCCGGCGCGTCCGGGTGGGGAGGCCCCTTTGGCAGGGCTACACGCGCACTGTAAAGCACGTCCTTGGTAACAATTGGACGCGACCGTCGAGGGGGGACGCGAAAGCGTACTTCGCCCCCGAGGACACGTGCAACCGTGAACTCTCCTTCGGGGAATCCCACGACTGTAGTCGTGTGGAGGATGTCAACTCAATCGTTCTGGAACGAGGCTTCGAGGGAGTTGTCAGTGGTGATATGACATTACGACTACCAGTTGGCATCAACTGAGTCGACAGCACTAGTTAGAGCCGACGTTGTGCCACGTAGTAAGCTCTTATTGGACGGCCCAGACTCGATCAACTGATATTGTACCGTGGGTCGCTAGCTGCTCCTCTGTCATCGGTCAGAATCGGAGAAGGAGTTGTACCTGGAGTCACTCGCACTGTAGACGACTACAGACAAATCTGTAGTTTGTAGTATCATACTTCATTCTACATAGTCGAGGCGGTCTGTCCTTGTACCGGGCGAGTTAGCAGGAATGCTGCTCCACCGAGAGTAGCGGCTCCTGCACCCGCACCGAGCGCTCGAATGTAGTTGCGACGGTTCATAAGGGCTTCAACGTATTTTTCGATAATCTCGTGGGCACTGTCTCCAATGATGGCAAGGTAGCTGGAGCGTCCTGGAACACTGACTATCGGTTCCAACAAAATTATTGACAGAGTGATTGATTATAACTGTCAGCTAATAACAACCGCTAGTTGAGAATAGAGTACGGAATTATCCCCAACGAATGCCTGGCTACAGTACCGTACCTCCTTTTCTTCGGGTGTGCCCGTCGCTCCTGTGTGTAGTAGCCTGCTTTACGGGCCACCCAATTGTTCCCACAACGCGGACAGTACATGAGACCCTGGCCTGCCTCCTCAAGAAATCCAGACGCCAGAATACTCGCTGGCAGCGCAAACAACCCAATTCCCACAAAGACAATCACCGCACTCAACACCTTCCCGAGCACCGTTACCGGATAGACATCCCCGTACCCAACCGTCGTAAGCGTCACGACCCCCCTCCACAACGTTGCTGGAATGCTCGAACACACTTTTGGCTGTGCGGCGTTCTCGACGAAGTACATTAGACTCAACGCCTCCACCACCAGGATCGCCGTCACCGAGACAGCCACCACGAGGTCGGCGTTTTTCGTTCGCAAAATTTTCTCGATTGTTCGCTGCGACGTTGAGTACCGAGCGAGCTTTAGCAATCGGAAAAATCGGAGGGGATCGAAACATTCAGTAGTTGATACAAACAGCCTGCTGAATACAGAGGGCGTATGCAGCACGCACCACCGCTCAATCCGAACGGAGAAAATCGGTTTGTAGAGGTGACCAAGGTACTATGATGGTCAGAAAAGTGTTTATCAGAAATCCGCAATGAATACGGTGCACACGAAGCTATAATTTAAAAATATGACAAGTTTGCCGAAGAATAGTATATCCCCTCACGGAGCGCCATTATAAACGGTGAAGAATATGGCTACAGAACAACCAACAATACCTTCCCGCGAAGCACAGATCGAAACCGATTCCCGATTACGAACGGGCTCACTCCTGATGGCCCTTGCCGGGGTGGCGTTCATCGGCTACGGCCTTGTCTTCTTGGCCCTCGCGCTCATTGGTAGCGGATTCGAACTTGGAGTCAGTATGCTTGACGGACTCACCCGAAGCGAATTAGCCGGAACGAACCCGGAAGTGGTGTACTATATCACTCACATTCACGTCGCTCTCGCTGGATTCATCATTGCCACCGGCATTGCAGTCGCGGCGTTAGCGTGGTACGGCGTCCGCACGGGACAGTTGTGGGCATGGGCAACTGCCACCACAGTTGCAGTAGTTGCGCTGGCGATTGCCCTGCCGATGCACTACACCGGCAGATTCACACACGACTGGATGGCACACCTCGCCCCCATCTACCTCGCGACGATCGTGTTTGTAGTTGGTGCTGCACTGGCCTTCCTCAGCATACGTGCGCTGTCACCTGAAGCAGCGTGAAGCGACTCCCTTTTTGATTGTCCTTGTGTGGAAAACTCAGCCTCTCCGATCTACACCAGCACAAATTAATATATAGAATTATGATGACTGTGATGCTCAGCTCGCACTCCTACTGAGCGGCTGGTTTAATGTAGACCGGGAAAAATAACCGAAGTTGGCGTGTTGGACTTATCCTCTGTATCTCGCAGTGCCACAACGAACTATCGGAGATCTGTCAGTAGGGACGGGCAAGATAGAGGATGTAATCTGCAGAGATGGTTCCGTGTTTTCACTTATTTTGGGAACAGTCGGGGGGATTTCATACTCCAACAACCGGCTGACCTGGTTGACACAGGTACGATACACAGTAGTGGGTTCAGTGCCACGACAGGACGAAACTTCTATTCTCGATCGCCCGGGGAGAGAAGATTTTCAGTGAGGAACCGAGATTGAGTGGCTGACGCCTGGTCGAACGTATCGCTGGGGTAATACAGCAGTCCGAAATGACCACCTGGAATATCGACCAACTCTTTTGGTCCGGCGAGTCTCTCGAAGGCGTCGCGTGCCACGACAGGGTTGGCCCGAGCCATCTCGTCCTTGGGCGACACCATGAACAACGCTGGACAGGAAACGTCCGGCGCGCACAGTCCGGGCGACCATTCGGGGTCCTTGGGACGAACAATCGTAACCTCATTCTGCCAGTTCGTTCCCGGACGCGTCCCGTACCCAGTGAACCACCGAAATGCCGTCTCGGGTTTGAGTGCCGACGGCCGTCGATCTTGGTCGTCCCACACGACCGGCATCGGACCCGCGATCTCGCTCGCCGCGGGGTCGATAGTCCCCGAGCGTACCATCCGTTTCATCGATTCACGAAGGGAGCCATCGGAATCGTTCGGCGGCACATCCCTTCCGAGCGCTGGGCACTGAACGACCAGCGCCGCAACTCGTTCGTCGAGAGCGGCAACGACCAGCGCAGCACCGCTACTGTAACTATCGCCCCAGACAGCGATACGAGTCGGATCGATGTCGTCGAACGTGGTCCCAAAGGTGATCGCATCACGATACTCTCGTGACTGGATCCAGGGGTTGATCTGCTGACGTGGCTTCCCACCGCTCGCACCAAAGCCTCGGTGATCGTACAGTAACACTGCAAGGCCTGCCGCCTCAAAGACCTCCGCATACCTATCGAGCACCATCTGTTTGGTTGCGGAGGTTCCATGAGTCAGGATAACCAGCGGCCACGGCGGCGGCGTGTCCGGCGAATAGAACCATCCGCTCAGTTCCGCGCCTTCCGATTCGAACGCCACGTCTTGCCTCATACGGTTTAATACGCTGCGTGTGGAGAAATACTCGGTTGGCCTCTATCTGTCAGAACCGACCTGCGAGATTCAGAGGATGGAGGTAGCGTTGCCCTCTAAATCAAAATTCAATCCACAGTATACTGATGATGATACCGCTGTCAGCGAGTGCACGTGGGTGACTTATGGGTCCTTCTGTTCTTCTGCTCTGTAGGATAGGCGGCCTCCGGTGAGAACAATGAGGAGTACTGCGATCGTGGAGAACACGATGACGTTCAACGCACCACCATCGATGATGGTAGCAGCCCATCCACCGTAGGGTAAGTCCGCGAAAACACCTGTGAGAAGACCACTTGCTGCGTTCCCAGCAGCGTGGAGGAGAATAACGATAAGAAGGTTACCACCACTTCCGTTGAAGACCCATGTGTAGATGAACGTAGCCGCGATAGCAGTCAGCTGGAACATGACGAATTCTGAAATCGTGATCGGCCCAAGAAACGGTGTGAAAAACGCAGGCGTATGATACAGACCGACGAGCGTTCCAAGAATGAGCGATCCCCAGACTGGGCCGTATCGCTCTTGTAACCGTGGGAGTGCGAAGCCGCGCCAGCCAGGTTCTTCACCGATCGACGGTATGAAAATCCCCAGCACTACGAGAGGGAGGAAGACAGTGAAGAAGAGGGGCCAATTGTCAAAAAGTGCTGTGAGCGGATCAGCCCCAAGAACAGCGACATAGCCTGCGATATACGCAAACAGAAATCCAAACAGAGCGATCACGTACCAGCGAAGGCCCACTCGCCACCGTTTGATCCGCCCAAGTAATCGACGAACGCCCGAGCGGCCCTCTATGACTGCAGTCACGGTGATCGCTGCAAGTGCGGGTCCCAGCGGCGCTAACACAAACATTACGATACCATAGACATCCGGAAGCGTGTACGGTAACCACCCCAAGCCAGCGGAACTCTCGCTTAGTGACCATGGGAGAATAAGCATCCACGAAAGAACGTACGTTAATACAAAGAAGACCCCAACTGGCGAGCGGTGAATAAGGGAGCCTCTCATAAGTTTATCTTCACATTTTGGGTAGATGTGTATAGTCCCTCTACGTAGTAGCTACAGAGACATTATAACTCCGATCTATTCTGATCCTGGGTTCCGACGGTGCTGCATACGCGCCTTCTATTCAGCACGACCGTCAGAAGCTATCATTGATAACGGATTACACCTCATCCTAAAACTAACAGAGCAGGTGATGTAGGTTTACGAAGCTCTCCTGCCTAAGATGCATCCATCACTTAACTAACCCACACCCCTCTCCTCCAACTCAATGTGGGTTAGGAGAGAGACTCCCCTTTTCATCCCCTCACTCGGTGCGACAACAGTTTCCCGACATTTCAGCCAACCAACAGAGACTCAAGCTTGATAATCAGATTCAGATGGAACTTGGGCAATCAACATTTGAACAGGGCCTACGCGACGACGTCGTCTCTGCACTGGCGTTTTATCTTCGCGTTAGTGAGGTCCTGGATACCTCAACAGAAGAGCTGGTCGAGGATGTCCTCGTTCGGACGTACGAGCAAGAGTACCCAGACAGGGTAGTTGGACAATCAACAATAGATGTCGCTACCGACGACCGGACGAAGGCTGTCAAACAAGGTTCGAAGAAACTCACTGAGGGTGACACTCGACTGTCCAGCACGGAACTCAGAGCGATCTCCGAGACCAAACCAAGCCTGTTGAGCAACATGCAACGACAGTGTGAGCTCACAGCGAGGGAATTTCGAGAAGCGGTTCTTGAGGACCCGGGTCAGTTAGAAGAAGGCTTGGAGATTGTGGACGCAGAACCGGATGCGCCGGGAGAGACAGTCGTTCCGGATCCTGTGGCAAAAGATACGGACGGGAATCTCGACTTGATCGAACTCGAGCGTTTGGCGAGCATCGAGCCGCGTCCCGAACCGACGATAAATCACGTCCGAGAACTCATCGGACAGTACGGAGGCGAGGATCGAATTCGGGCCTTTATTGTGATTCCCGATTTCGAACTCGAAGAGAGGGACGAGGAGACGTCACTGCACAGCGTCCTGATCCGTCTGAAGGTGAATCTGTGCCTGCGGACTCGTCACGCCGACCCCATACTACTCCGTGGCCACCTCCCGCCGCTCGTGAATCGGACCCGCTCGTCGACTGAGATGCTGGGGCGTCCGGTCATTCGAAACGGCGAGTAACTCCGCGACGATGCTGAACGCGATCTGGTAGGGCGTGTCCCCGCCGAGACTCAATCCGATGGGCGTGAAGATGCGATCGCGGTCGTCCTCAGAAATAGTGATCCCTTCTTCGTCGAAATCCTCCAGCATCTCGTCGAACCGCTTGCCCGGCCCCATCAACCCGATGTATGGAACGGCGGTTTCGAGTAGTTCAAGCAGCGTGAGTTGGTCGTCGACGAAGTTGTGGGTCATCACAACGGCATAGTTGTCATTGCTCCACTTTCGGATGGCACCGACGTCCCGGGGTGATGCGGAGACGACGTCGTCGGCCCGCGGAAACCGGTCGCTGTTAGCCTGTCCACCACGGAACGCGACCACGGTCACCCGGAAGTCGACGAGCTTCGCCAATTCGACGACCGATTGAACGTCGTGACCGGAGCCGAACACAACGAGTTCCGGGGACGCGCGGACACCGTCGATGAACACCTCGACAGTCTCGTCCGCGTGCTTGACGTGAAGGGTATCGCTCGTCCCATGTTCTACGAACCGCTCGACGGTCTCGGTAAGTTCACTACGGAACCACGCTGGGAACGCATCGTCGTCAAACCCCGAACCGGGGCGGTACACCGCGCGGGTCCCGACGGGGAGATCACCGTCGAGGGTAGTGACGACGCCTATGTTCTCACCGCGTTCACGGGCAGCCGCGACCGGGCGGAAGCTCTCGTCGAGCGGTTCAAGAAGGACGGTGATGACGCCGTTACAGCCGACGCCCATCCCCCAGACATCATTGTCGCCGGTAAGGTCCCACGTCTCGATACGCGGTTCGCCCGCTTCAAGCACATCATTCGCGAGCTTTCGAACCTCATCTTCGAGACAGCCGGCGGTGATGCTGCCCGCCCCACCACCGTCGGGCTCAAGGAGCATCTTCGCTCCCGGCCGTCGGTAGGCACTCCCCTCGACGTCAACGACGGTCGCGAGAACCGCCTCGGACGCCGCGTCGAGGGTCTCTCGTATCTGTGTGAACAGTTCAGTCTCCGGAACGCTCCACTCGTTAGATCTCGTACTCATTGGTAGCTAGTCCCCCGTCTGGGATCGTACTCGAAGCCGATGCGTCCGTTCGGGCTGTATCGTCGCAGCTGGCGGCCCAGTTCTTCGAGGTCGGCCGGACCGCTGAACGCGAACAAGCCGTCGACGAACGGGATTGCCGCGGCCATCCCCGCGGCCGTCGGCTCGAAGGCGGGTGACGACGCCAGCGGATTGAGCCACAGGACGCTCGCCGCGTGTCGGGACAGCCACGCCATCTCGCGTTCGAGTTGGTTGACGTCACCCATCTCAAGCCCGTCGCTAACGAGGAACACGACCGTCCGACCGTCGACCGCGTCGGGATCGCGCTCCCGAAGGTTGGCGAGCGACGCGCCGATTCGTGTCCCGCCACCCCACTCTATCTCGGCAGCGGCGAGTGAGTCGAGCGCCGCGGCCGCCGTCAATTCGTCGAACGTTGTCGATACCTCGCAGCAGTCTTCGTCGAAGAAGACCACCCTGCTATCGCGCCACTCGACGCGGGCGTATCGCAGGACGCCGAGCAGGAAAGACCGGTCGACGGTGTCGAGCACTGACCGACTCACGTCGATCAGCCACAGCGCACGATACTCAGTCGTGGGGCGTGTTCGCCACGGCATCGAGACGACGGTACCGCCGGTTCCGAAGCTCGACCGAAGTGCTCTGCGGGCGTCCGCCCGCTCACTGCCCCCGGACTGCCAGCGCCAGCCTTTCAGAGTTGCGAGGGCGTCGCCAAAGGTGTCGAACGTCTCCGAGAGCGACGGCTCACCAGCCGACGCAGATTCCACGGTCATCGCACTACCTGTCGGGCTGTACCACGCCGCCTCGGTTACCCCCCGCTCCTCGCCGTCGTCCGTCGGCATAACGGCCCCCTCGAGTGTCATCGTCGTTACATAGGGGTGCTCTTCGCTTCTAGTTTCACCTTCGTCTTCCGGCTCCGGTGAGAGGTCCTCGGCTGACTCATCGGCCTGCGGAGCAAGCATTCCCTCCGGTGTGTCGTCGCGCTGTGGAGCCGGCTCGCCGTTGAGCCCGGCTCTGAGACGTCGCCAGAACTCCGGGAACTGGCGGTCGAAGGTGGCGATGTCGTCGGCGTCGGTCACTACGGCTGCGCGGAGGGCAGCGCGCGCGGTCGTCTCGTTGTCGAAGCCGACCTCGATGAGCGCTCGTGCTGCGGTCGTGCCGGCGTTCGCCGGTACCGAGACTCTCGCTCGTCGCAGCGTACGCAGGAATCGGACTAGCTCCTCCCGGACGTGGTCGCAAGCCGCGACAAAGTCGGGAACGTCGGTCACGGCTCCACCCCCTCGCGGGCGTTCTCGGCGGCGTCAAGCAGCACCTGGAGGAGCTCCTCGTCGACCCGCTCGACGTCCTCGACCTCCTTCAACAGACAGCCGAGTGTCGTCCGGAGTTCCGTCGTTGACAGCGGTTCGTCGTCGTTCCCGTCGTCGTTACGGAGGGCCGCGACGGCCCGTGCCCAGTCGATAGTCTCGGCTGCGCCGGAGGGCTTGCGAAGTGGTTCCTCACGCAGCCGCTGGGTGATGTAGCAGAGTTCGGCGGCGACCGCACCGTCGAGTTCCGGCACCCGCCGTTCGAGGATCGCCTGCTCCTTCTCGAAGGAGGGTGGGCTAACGTGGAGGTAGAGACAGCGCCGTTTCAGCGCGTCGCTGAGCGCCCGCGTCCGGTTCGATGTAATGACCACCACGGGCGGCGTCTCGGCGCGAACGCTGCCGAGTTCCGGAATCGTTACCTGGAACTCGCTGAGGATTTCCAACAGGAGTGCGTCGAACTCCTCGTCAGCACGGTCGACCTCATCAACGAGGAGTACCTTCGACGGGCCGTCACCACGGAGTGCCCGCAACAGCGGGCGTTCGAGGAGGTACGGCTCGGAGAACACCGATTCGTCGTTGTCACCGGACTGCACCGCCAGCAGTTGTTTCGTGTAGTTCCACTCGTACAATGCGTTCTCAGCAGTCAGTCCCTCGTAACACTGGAGCCGGACGAGTTCCGTGTCGAACCCTGCCGCCAGCACCTTCGCCAGTTCAGTCTTTCCGGCACCGGGTTCGCCCTCGACGAGCAGCGGCTTGCCGAGCCGGAAGGCCAGTAGCACGGTCGTCACGATGTCGTTGTCCGCGACGTAGTCCTGTGCGTTGAACACATCGCGCAGTTGCTCGGCGGACACGTCGGCGAACGTCGTCGTCTGTCTCTCTGTCATTGGATGTCGTCTGATCGATTACGTGAGGACGGCCCCTGATCCGTGGTTGATGTCCAGCTGGTGCGGTCCGATGTCTGCCCCCTCAGTCGACTGCGGCGGGCGTCCCGACACGCTCGCTCGTCTCGTGTAGCGCACATTTCGTGTACATCTCTAGCAGCCGCTCGCGGAATTCGGCAGACGCCTGGAGGTTAGGCATTACCAACTCGGTGTCCATGCCCTTTCTCGTTCGTGCCGCGGCCGCCTCGATGGTGTCGGATGTCCCGCTGAATTCCATGAGCTCGTATCCCTCTTGCTTGTGTATTTCGCACTCTGTGCTACCAACTGCCTATGTCACCAAAAATGTTTGTAAAATATGAATAATTAGCGATAATATGACCACTATCAGTTACTCAAACTGGCGAAAATAATGAATCTCGAATCGTAGCGGGCGAAGACATTTAACCTTCCTTCGGCGTGTAAGCGTATGAACCCCGCCGATACCGTAACTTCCGGTGGCACGAGCGTCGGCGCGGGCGATCATATGGGGCGAGTGCTGGCTGACCACAAGCTGTTGTTCTCGGGCGTCGCACCCCACCCTGGGTGGCCCCTGACCACCGCAATGGTCGACGAAACGCTCGTCTGTGCGTCCTCCGAGCAACCGCTCGCCGCGCAGACCGCCGCGACGCTGGTGGTCCGTCCGGCGTTCACTAGCGACGTGAACGCGTCGCTCCCGACGGTCCGGGTCGACCCGACCCACTGGGTCGAGCTCCCCGACCCGCCGTTCGAGTACGCGATTCCAGCGTCGATCGAGGACAGGCAAGCGTCACGACTTGGACACGTCGACTCCAGTGTTCCCGTCTACGAGGAACGGTTCGCTTCCGAGCGTGTCGCATCGAGCACGCGGTTGACGCTAGCTGACGGTGTCGTCGTGACTACCGAGCCGTTCGTTCGCGGCGATCCCGTCGAAATCGTCCCGCATGAGGTGGTCGAATGACCGAACGGTCGCTCCCGGTGGTCGAGCCGTTGCTCCCAGTAGACGACGTGGACCTCTCGGGAGTCGTCGGCGTGGTGCTCGCTGCTGGAACGAGTTCTCGGTTCGGGGAGACGAACAAACTCCTCACGACAGTCGACGGAACGACGCTCGTTCGCCGTGCCACGAAGACCCTGCTCGATGCAGGCCTGGAGGTACTCGTCATCGTCGGACACGAAGCGCCCACCGTTAGCGACGCCATTGACGACCTAGACGTGACTATCGTCGAGAATCCGACCTACGAGCAGGGCCAATCGACGTCCGTTCGATGGAGTCTGGGTGCAGCGACTGCTCGCGGGGCGACAGCGGTTGTCTTTCTCCCGGGGGATATGCCGTTCGTCGAACCCAGTTCGGTCGAGCGGCTTATCGCTGCCTATCTCGATGGCGAGGGAGAGGCGCTGGCTGTCGCCTACGAGGGGAATCGTGGCAATCCAGTCTTGTTCGGCAGTGCGTGTTTCGATGCTCTACGGGCAGTCGAGGGCGATATCGGGGGGCGGTCGGTGCTCCTCGATCGCGACGACTCGGCGCTCGTTGCGGTCGATGACCCCGGAGTCAGGACGGACATCGACACTCAGGACGCCCTCGACGCCCACCGTTGATACGGGCGGCCGAGGAACCGAATTCGAGAGGTGTCACGCGGGAATCCCCATCCGCACACTCGGGACCGGGCCGGCCATCGCACCTCGCAACATGGTGCGTGGGACTCCGGTCCGTCCGACGGGGCAACTTCCCGGCCGAAGCCGGTCTCGGTTCGTGCGCAGTACGTGAGCCGCTTGCGCGGTGTGGCGTATTCAGCGTCCGACCGGACGCAGTATCTCCTTGCACCGTGCGTGCGTCATGTGGCTACCCACGAAGGGAATCCAGAGACGCACACCCCCGACCGACGCATTTCTCGTCGGTCGGGCACGGGCCGTGCCATTGGCCTGCCTGCCCTTCATGTGGTTCGAGAGACCTTCGGTCTCTCGTCATCCCGGAAACGCTTCGCGTCTTTCGAATGACCACGGTGGACAGGCACAATCGGGATGGGTTCGCGTTTTGTCTGCTGTCTTTCAACAGCCTCGGCGACGCCTTTGGGGGAACGGTCTGGGAGCCTTCGTCGGCCGGGCGGGCCCCGAACCAACCGCCAACTTTTTCCCGTTGTGCGTATCGTCTAAAACAACCCCAGAGAGCCTAATTCTTGCGGTCAGAAGGTTTTCGTGTCCGCTCGACCCCCGCCTGAAGATGAGGACATGCGCTCGATTATGTGTCACCTACCCAGGCGTAAACGCCGGGGCTTGCGTGGCAGGCGGAGGAGGCTTGCGTGTCCGGTCCGCCCTTTTGTATCGCTGAGGTCGGACGATAGAGCAATTTAAGTATGGGTGTTCTCTGGCCGGTGACTGTCGGATCGAGATTACGATTTCTACCGGATCATCCGATAACGCATCTGTCCCATCAGAACTGATACGAATCTTTTTACTGGCAACTGTCCTTGTCAAGGAGGAGCATTAGCCATGATAATACAGAACATAGCTGTGTTCGATGATCCGCCTGTCACGGGAGGGTCGATCAATGATGAAAAGTGAGATTTCACTAACCGTGAACGGGACCGAGCACGAATTGGCCGTCGAACCTCGGATGTTGCTCGTCACAGCACTTCGAGAGGAGCTGGGGTACACTGGCACGAATATCGGGTGTGACACCGCCAGATGTGGAGCATGCACCGTTCGAGTTGACGGAAAAGCGATTAAATCCTGTATGCGCTTTGCGGTCCAAGCCGACGGTTCGGAGATCGAAACCGTCGAAGGCCTTTCCGAAGACGGCGGTCTCTCGCCCCTTCAGGAGAACTTTAAGGAGCACCACGGTCTTCAGTGCGGCTACTGCACGCCAGGGATGCTAATGACCGCGGATACGTTCCTCGAAGACGCCAACGACCCATCGCGTGAGGAGATCCGCGAGGCGATCGAGGGGAATCTCTGTCGATGTACTGGATATCACAACATCATCGATGCGATCGAGGATACAGCTAACCAAGTGGGGGATGGTCGATGAGTAACCCGGAGTCGGAACACGAGAACGGAGATACTGACGAGGTGTTCGGTAGCGCCGTCAAACGAGACGAGGATCGTCCGCTGCTAAAAGGAGAGGGAACCTATACGGACGACGTCTCGCTTCCTGGGATGACGTATCTCGCGATCAAACGCTCTGATCACGTTCACGCTAGAATCGTCGACGTGGACACGAGCGAGGCCGAATCGATGGAAGACGTGGTGGCGGTTTACACCGGAAAGGATGTCGAAGCAAGCGGCGTTCCGAACACGATTCCGACGGCCTGGGATCTCCCAGGTCTCGTACAGCCGCAATACCGCATGCTCGCCGTCGACAAGGTTCGTCACGAGGGAGACGGCGTCGCGGCCGTTATCGCCGAAACCCCGCAGGCAGCCCGAGACGCTCTCGCGGGAGTCCACGTCGAGTACGAGGAACTCGAAGCCGTTACCGATCCAGTCGCGGCCGTTGAGCGTGATGTCCCGCCGGTTCATGACGAGGCGGAAGACAACGTCGCCTTCGATTTTGAACTCGGAGATGCAGATGTCGTCGATGATGCGTTCTCCAACGCCGATCGCGTTGCGACGGTGGATCTTCGACAACCACGTTTGATACCGAACGCGATGGAACCTCGAGCGGCTGTCGCTGACTGGAACGACACGACCGAGAAACTGCGTCTCTGGATGACGAGCCAGAACCCACACCTTCACCGGATGCTGCTATCGGCGGGAACCCTCGGTATCCCTGAGAACAAGATTCAGGTAATCGCACCTGAAGTCGGCGGGGGATTCGGCAGTAAGATCTATCACTACCCGGATGAGGCCATCACCTCCTGGTGTTCGATGCAACTCGAACGACCGGTGAAGTGGCGAGCCAGTCGATCCGAGGGATATCTAACCGACTGTCACGGTCGCGACCATATGACGAACGCTGAAATCGCTCTCGACGACGACGGGACGATACGGGGCGTCCGTGTCGAGACTCACGCCGGTCTCGGCGCACAACTTTCACAGTTCGGCACCGCGACGCCGTCGTATCTGTACGCGACCGTCCTCTCGGGACAATACACGATTCCAGCGATATACTGTCACGTCGTCGGTGCGTTTACCACCACGACGCCCGTCGATGCCTATCGCGGAGCCGGCCGTGCAGAAGGTATCTACGTCATCGAGCGCCTCATGGATGTGGCAGCGCGTGAACTCGATATGGACCCCGTCGAGTTGCGACGGAAGAATCTCGTCCCACCCGATGAGTTCCCTTATGAAAGTGCTGCTGCCCTCGTCTACGACAGTGGCGAGTACGAACGGGCGATGGAAAAGGCGCTCTCACGCGTCGGCTACGAGGACCTCCGCGAGCGCCAGCAGAACCTTCGTAACGAAGGACGGTATCTTGGTATCGGTGTTGCCAACTTCATCGAATCCGCGGGGTTGTCCCCGTCGGGGCTCGCTGGTGATCTCGGTGCACAGGCCGGTGGCTGGGAGAGTTCCATCGTCCGTTTCGATTCGACAGGGAGCGTAACCGCACTCGTCGGGACAGCCGATCAGGGCCAGGGACACCGGACAACATACGCCCAGATTGTCGCCCAGGAACTCGGACTCTCCGTGGACGATATCAATGTAGTCGAGGGTGACACCGACCGAATTCCTCAGGGCATGGGGACCTACGGGAGTCGAAGCGCATCGGTTGGCGGCGGTTCCCTCGCCCGTGGCGCCCGCGACGTGCGCGAGAAAGCCCGCCGAATTGCCGCCCATCAGCTTGAGGCGAACGTCGACGACGTCGAGTTCGACAACGGCGAGTTTCACGTGGCTGGCGCACCTGATCGGGCCCTCCACATACAGGGGATCGCCCACGAGGCGTATCTCGGTCACGACCTGCCGGATGGAATGGATCCCGGACTCGAAGCCGCTAATTTCTACGATCCGGAGAATTTCACCTATCCGTTCGGCACTCATATCGCCGTCGTTGAGATCGAACCCGAGACGGGCGAAATCGAGATCGAACGATATGTCGCCGTCGACGACTGTGGTGAGATCATCAATCCGATGATCGTCGAAGGACAGGTCCACGGCGGCATTGCGCAGGGAATCGGAGCAGCACTGTACGAGGGTGCCGTTTACGACGAGGATGGCCACCTTCTGACTCGACGGATGGATGAGTACGCCGTCCCGCATTCGACGTACCTGCCGGATTTCGAAACGGATAGTACGGTTACTCCGAGTCCGCACAACCCAATCGGAGTCAAAGGCGTCGGCGAGTCGGCGACCATCGCGGCAGCTCCGACTGTCGTTGCAGCCGTCGTTGACGCACTTGAGCCGTTCGACGTCGATCACCTCGATATGCCTGTGACCCCAGAGAAGATTTGGCAGGCGATGCGAGGTGACGAGTGATGTACACGAACGACTTCGAATATTATCGCGCTGAAAGCGTCGACGCGGCGATCGAATTGCTCATCGACCACGACGGAGCCGAACTCGTCGCGGGTTCGCACGGCTTATTACCTCGAATGCGAACCGGAGAGGAGACGCCCCCCGTTCTCGTGGATATAAGCGCAGTTGACGAAATTTCTGGCATCGAAAATTCTAGTGACGAGCTTTCGGTCGGTGCGCTCGCCACTCACGCGGAGATCGCTTCCTCGGAGACGGTCCGGAAGCACGCGTCCGCACTTTCGGTCGCCGCCAGCAACGTCGGTGACCGTCAAGTGCGAAATGGAGGGACGATCGGTGGAAACCTCGCTCACGGCGACGCACGGACCGACCTTCCTGCTTCCGTGCTCGCACTCGGTGGTTCACTCTCAGCTCGGGGGCCGGACGGTGAACGATTGATCGCTGCCGATGATCTCTTTTGCGGGCACTTCGAGACCAGCGTCGACAATCACGAGGTCCTCACGGAACTTCTGATCCCGATCGACGATAACGTCTCGAGTGCGTATATCAAACATCGGAACCCTCGCTCGGGCTACCCACTGGTAGGGGTCGCGGTGGGGGTTCGAACCGCTGACGACTCGATTGAAGAAGCCCGGGTCGCCGCAACCGGTTCGATGTCCCGCCCGATGCGATTGCAGAGTGTCGAGGACGAACTCGAGGGTGCGGTACCGGAAGAGGAAACGGTGGTCACTGCGGCAAACCAAGCGGGGGAAACCATCGACGAGACCGATCTCCGTCCGGACGTGCAAACATCTCCGGCGTACTGCAACCACTTGCTCTCGGTCTATACCGAGCGAGCGCTACGAAGAGCGTTGGATGTGAGTGAAAGCTAATCCCTCGACGGCAATGTCTAGTCCTCGGCTCATCACTTCTTCGGCGGGATCGCGGTGTATGTACACCCCCACCCTCCTTCGCCGCTAGCACGCGACGCAGCGAACTCGAATCGATCATAAGCTATCTGACTCATCCCACCGTATTGGTGAGTACAGTTGCGAGGTGGGTTACAGACCTTACTCCGAAGCAACTGCGCGCTGTTGCGAGGAATGCGAAACCTCTCAAAACCCGCGTCCTTGACGTGGTGGGACGGGTGTTGTCGGGTCGTGGTGGAGCGACCGACCCTCACGGACACAGCGAGTGTTCGGGTGGTAATTCCAGCCGACCCATTTCGGGAAGGTCGAGGGGAATTGAATTCACCTGCGTCTGTCCGTCCGTTTCTGGACGGCACAAACAAAACGGTGACGCCTCGGGGATTGTCCTCGAAGTACTTCACGCGAACGACGTGCATTCCATACACATCGGCCCTGTATTCCAAGAGCCGAAGGAACCGCGACCATGCGGTATCCTGCTTGTTCTTGGCCGACTGAGACGTTTCCAGCATCGGCTTCACGTCCAAGTCCTTGACCGCCACCAAGTCGTGCCTCTTCACATCTTTCGTTTGGTTAATTATCTGACTTCGATTGTCAAAAGCAGACACTTGAAAATTAGCTACCGAACGGAACACCGCCGAACCCAAAAATCGCGATGAGCCAATAAGCAACGTAGAGGCTGCCGAGCAGATAGCCGTGCCACCGCTTCAGATACCCCTCGGAGAGGAAGTACGCAGCGAACGCTGTTACAACAATCACCGCCGGGAGGTGGAACGTCAGCACAGATGGTGCAATGGTCACCTCGCTGAGGAACATAATCACGCCAACGTTCCCGGTCACCGAAAAGAGAACACTCCCAATAACATTCCCCACACCGATCTCAGGAAATCCTCGTCGGACTGGCTCGATGGTCAGCATAATATCCTCAAACGTGAGGATCAGCGTGAGGAACGTCGCCCCAAAGACCGTCTGGTCGATGCCGAACCCTTCGATCACGACTTCCGATCCGCCTTCGAGCAACATCGCCGCGAAAACAATACCGGCGAGTGCGATGATGGAGAGGATGAACCACACGATCCCGGAGTTGGCTAGATTCCCGAGAAGTCGATCTTCAGGAATTTCTTTGAGTGAGTTGGGTCTGGCCAATCCCCCGTCCGTCCGAATTTCTTGAAGTTCTTGTCCGAATTCAGTATTTCGAAACACCGGTACGTTGCGCTGACGTTCCCGAAGAAGAAAATAGGCAAAGGCGAGGATGAAGAAGGCGGTCAGGATAATTCCATGGATGAACGTCAGCGTCCCGAGAAGGGCGAAAGGAACGAGGATGAGCGGAGCCAATGCGAAGATGATGAGATAGTCTATGGGCAGATCAACCGGGAATGGGCGAACTATGGCCGCTCCTGCGAGCGTGATGCCCGTGATTGCCAGCCCCGTCCCGAGCGCCGTTCCGAGGGCGGCACCTTCCAGTTCACCCGCCGATAACACGAGCGCCAAGATCGTGTCGTCGAACTCGAATCCGGTGAAGACGATTGCAAGTGCGAAAAGCGAAATTTGCATGTTGAACGACGCGCGGGCGAGATAATCAATCAGTTTCTCGGTACACGCTGTGAGGAGGGCGATACCACCGAGGAGGATGATTACTGCACCGATTGTTCCTTGTGCCTCGATGAACCCTTCAATCAATCCCTCAATACCCCCTTCACTTTCTCCTTCTTCGCTTTTCTCTTGTGCGAGTACAGGAGTAACGGTCAGTGAGACGGCAACCAATACGACGAGCAAGACGGTGAGCCAACGGGTTCTACCCATGAGAATGGCAAACAGTGTCCCTGAGCATGAAACTTTGCAATCATCTATACAATTACCTTGAAAAAATATACACGCAACCTACACAATCCAACAAGTGATCGTGGATGTGGGTGCCGCAACTCAAAAACGATGGAGGTGTTCTTCACGGTCGGTCTCACCGGACTGTTCGTCCCTCTCGCTTCGATCATGGTCTGTTACAAGTCCCTCGCCGGCGAACGCGAACTCGGGAGTATCAAGCTGTTACTCTCGTTGCCAACCAACCGTCTGAACGTCTTCACCGGAAAGGTTGCCGGGCGGGCAGCGGTTCTCGTATTCGGTCTCGGCGTCGGTCTTCTCGTTGGCCTGGGGTTCGGTTCCGTACTGCTCGGGACGCTCAACCTGGGTGGAACGCTCGTATTCGTTCTCGTGACACTCGGCTTTGCGGCGATTTACGCGGGGATCATGGTCGGACTCTCGGCGACGACGGGTTCTACTTCACGTGCAACCACACTCGCACTCGGATTCTTCGTCGTATTCGAACTGTTGTGGGACGTCGTACCCATGGCCGCCGTCTACGTCGTCAACGGGTTCAACCTCCCGTCTGCGATGCCCGAGTGGGTCTTCCTCATCGGTCAGGTGTCGCCGTCTTCGGCGTATCTCTCGACGGTCGTCGCTCTTCTGCCCGGGTTCGCAGAGGTGGCCGGTGCAGCGCCCGCCCAAACGGGTGTCGGAGTCGAAGTAGCTGCAGTTGAGCCAGACCCGTTCTACCTGAGCCCGGAAGTGGGAATCGTCGTTCTCGCACTCTGGCTCGTCGTCCCGTTCCTCATCGGGTATTACCGGTTCAACGTCGCAGACCTGTAGCCCCACCTGTCCAATCACCACACACGCCAAATCACGATAATGACAAACGAGAATACGGAAATCGTCCGCCTCCCGACGGAATCGGTTTCTCTCGACGGAGGCGTCTAAGGACCCATGGCATCGCTACTCAAGCAACGAGTCGGTCAATACCGGATCACATCGTTCTTCGTGCTAGCGTACGCGTTTTCGTGGACACTCGATGCGATCCCGAAGCTCCTCGGAATGGAACCGTCATGGAGTCGGTGGTTCATCGAAGGCTTCCTGAGCCCGCTTTCACCGGGAGTTGCTGCTGCAATCGTCCTGTGGGCGAGCGGCGAGAGTGTCAGGAAGTGGCTCGGCGACATCTTCACTTGGCGCGTCCATCCGAAGTGGTACGCCGCCGCGATCCTGATTCCGTTCGCCATCACGTACGCGGCAGGAGTTGCCTCGTGGGCGCTTGGCGGTCCGATCGACTGGACTGCGTTCGATTTCGACCCGATCATGATAGTCATCGGAATCATTCTCGGGACGTTCATCGGCGGTGGCCAGGAGGAGTTCGGCTGGCGAGGATTCGCCCAGCCCGAATTGCAAGAACGCTATGGCGGATTGTCCGCGGCCCTCATCATCGGCGTATTCTGGGGGCTATGGCATCTGCCCCAGTTCGTTCCCGGAGGATTCCGAGCCGACTGGCCGCTCGAACTCGTCGTCGCTTACTTCGTCGGGATTATCGCGTTCTCCGTGCTTCTGGGGTGGGTGTTCAACGGATCAAACGGGAGTGTGCTGTTGGCTATGCTGATGCACGGAACGGACAACGCGACGACGGGGCAGGTCCCGCTCGACCTTGATGTCGTCCTCGTCGGTGATGCCATCGACTGGAGCACACTCGTCACGTTGAACGGGTCGCACGCGGTAATCACGTGGGTAGTTGTACTACTCGTCGTCGTAGCGACCGGCGTCCACCTCTACGATTACCGAGTCAGTCCGGATCGGAACACCGAGGCGTAAACCGACCACTGATTCGGAGAACATCAATAGACGAAGACACTACTCGCCTCCTCGGAGATGGATTGCTCATCGTGGACTCCCCTGTTTCGTCAGAGGGGCCGTGATGCTCGCACTAGGATCGCCAGTCGATATCCCGATATATGCACTGGGCGCGCTCGGCTTGATCTTCGTCGGCGCTGGCGCATCGGTGAAGAACCGGTCTTCAGTGAGGCGGAGTCTGTAGTACATGACGCTGACTGGTGAGTCGGGGAGGTCGATCCATCGGTTATCGCGGTATAGAGTCACCATCGCGCTAATCTGGGCGAGACTCGCGCTCGTTGCGTTGGTGATAACTCCGCTGATACTACGGACGACGACTCCGATCTTTCACCTCTTCTGGTTGGTCGTTCCTTTCGTCAGTCTCATTCGACACCGGGACACCGATCGTATTGGTTTCCGAACACCTGACCTTGGGACAGGACTTCGAGCCACGATTGCCGTAGGTGTCGTATATGCGATTCTACTCATCTTGGTTGAACCGTGGAGTGTGTCTTTGACCGCTTGCTCGTGCTTGCATTAGAAGGCCCAGATTCAACCTTTGCGTGGTTAGTTCGGTTTGATGGTTTGGGGCAATGGGCGGGGCTAACTCTGTTCAGCAGCTTTGTCACTCTGTACAGTGAAGAGCTGTTCTTTCGTGATTGGTTGCTACAGACGTTAAACCGTCGGACGCAACCGAAAGTGGCAGTCGTCGGTCAAGCAATCGTGTTCACTATCTTTCAGTCCATTCTCGTCTTCTTCTTTGAACCAATTCAGGCTGTGCTGTATCTCCTCGTCTATGTCTTCGGACTCGGCGTGATTCTCGGTGTCGCCTCTCAACGAACTCAAAGTATCTGGCCGGGATTAGCCGTCGCAACTGTCGCAAACCTCGTTCTCACGGCCATCCTCATCTGAATAGTACATTGAGGTCTCTTGCTGATCAAACCCTGTTCTGGAGTCAACACATAATGTCTATCAGTCGTGAGGTTTCCCAACAACGCCCGAAAAATTGCACTCACCGGCTGGCCTCGTGATGGTTCGTTCTGGAGTATTGGGTTGGTGCTATTGGCACAGCGAACACGCTGATTATCCCGTTCGGTACGTGATTTCCTCGATCGTCGCACGCCAGTACGGCAGGTCTCCTTCAGGGAGGTTCCACTCGACTTCTGCTTCGGTCGGAATTAGGATACCGTGCTGTTCCTCGTATTCGCGGAAATAGCCGGTCCAAGGCGCATAGGTATCGTCCTCCTGTCGGTAGCGTTCAGTAGTAACGCGTGTGATTCTGTGCTCGTCGTCGAAATGGAAGACGAGCGATGCAGTCACATCCCCGTGTTCGAGTGTTGCCCTGGCCGAACGGTCGTCGATCGGTTTCCACTCGACTCCCTGCGAGGGGAGGAGTGCCGTCGGGAACCAGACGGCTTCGGCGAGATACCGGACGAGTTCCCCCTCGTTCATCTCCGTGTTTGACCTGCGCTCGCAACGGGAACGACGCCGAACAGCCGTGCGCGTAACATTCCTTCGCCTTGCTCGTAGAGATCAACGACGCGCGCCGGGAGGTACGGGAAGACGTCGATCGTTGCGTCCCAGACGAACCCCGGCGGTCGAGTCGTGAAGTGTTGAGTTGCAGTAAGCGGTCGCCACGGAGCGTCCACTCCACCGAGCCGGAGTTCTCCGCGTTGGCGGAGCCTGACGTTCCGGACGAGGTGTTGTCCGTCCGTGAGTACCTCCTCAAAGTACGCTCTGACAGGAGCGGGAAGTCCTACGACCTCCTCTCGTGTATACTGCTGTGCCGTTTCTCGTTCGTCATCGGATTGGAGTGTGTTGATGTGCCTCTGAACAATGTTTGCGAAACGACGTTTACTGATCACTGCTACGCCAATGAGACCGAGGGTGACGACGAGACCACCATAGAAGATCCTTCTTATCGAATTTTGCTTGCCTTTCTTCGATTGGTGATTGATCATCGGTGATTTAAGAGCCGCTGGTTCTCTGTTCGACGAACCAATCCGGTCGTTTATCGTCTGTCCATCTGACTTCCTTAGTTGTCGATAAAAGGATTCTCCCATGTGGAATGATTGATCTACAATAGGACCTGGGCCGCCAGTAGCGTTGCGACGATGATTACCCCGTTTACCACGTTATGAGCGATGACCGGGGCGACGAGACTCCCCGTTTCGTGATACGCGATTGCGTAGTAAATGCCGAGGACGAATGCCAAGAGGAGCTGCGGAAGCTGAAAGTGGGACAGTGCTACTGGCGAGACGGTGAACCCCACGTGGGCGACGGTGAAGATCAGTGCGGCGATGAATCCGGCGAGTGGTAATTCGTGCTCGAAGACCGTGTAGACCGTGTCGAAGTACTGTGAGAGGTAGGTTTGAATGAACCCGCGGAAGAGAATCCACTCGACGTAACAACAGTTTCCCAACCTCCCAGATAACCAACAGAGACTCAAGATTTTTCCGTCCATCGATCACTCACTCACACCACAAAATACTGATAATTATATCCGTTGTTGGTGTCCCTTCTCAGTGATGACTCTCTTCGACCTCAGTGGCTTCCAGCGCGACCTCCTCACCGTCATCGCCGGCCACGATCAGCCCTCGGGCCAACAGATCAAAACAGCGCTCGAAGAAAACCTCGACGAAGAAATCAACCACGGCCGATTGTACCCCAACCTCGACACCCTCGTCAACACCGACTACGTCGAGAAAGGCCAAATCGACCGCCGGACCAACTTCTACCAGATCACCGACGAAGGCCGCACCGCCCTCCGAGAGCGTCGCGAGTGGGAAGCACAGTACCTGCGAGAGACCGCACTCGCCTAACCTCAAGCGTCACGCTGGAAACCCCCTCGGTCAGAGTGAATCCTGAGTCCAACCGAGACACCGAGCCTACGTAATCCGGATTTGCTCGCCAACATAGTAGATGTAGCCACGGTTGTGCAGGATATTCAACAGCCCCTCCGCAGATTCCTCGTCGAACTCAGACGCAATCACTGCGCGAGCTTGCTCACGAGGAAGGTCACCACCCGCATTCTCGACTGGCGACCGAAGCGCCTCAAGCGCCTCTTTCGCCTGCGGTGGGAGCGGTGTTCGAGAATTCATCTACCGGAAGTTGCAGGACGAGCCGTAATAAGTCTCAGTCAGACACGACTCTCAGACCGTGTTTCTGAAGCTTCTAGAAGCGTCGACCGCAAGACGATCCCATTCTCGTCGAGAGAAAGCGGTGTATCCACAATGCGACTACTGAGCGTATGCCGGTCCCGTGCACGGATTGGACGCACGTGACGGAGATCGATTCCGACGGCTTTGTTGAAACCCTCCGCGGTTGATACGACCGACGTGGTGAATAGACCGCCTGTGTCTATCAGCTACTCAACGAACTGGTTCGAATATGTTATAAGTAGCACGCTGAACAGGGGGCTCAACGGTTGCAACTGAGTTATCGTCAGCACATCGACGTTACACGTGTCAATGACCGAGCCTGCTTTTATGACTCCCCCTCTCGAGTATCCAATCGTGGATTCGACCCAGCACCGCGATCTCGCGCTGTTCGTCGGCCTTTCGTTGATGGGGGGTGGAGCGTTTCCTGCCGTCGAGACAGCCCTCTCTTACATGCCTCCGCTGCTAATTGCGGCTTTCCGATTTGACCTTGCCGGGTTGTTTATATTAGGGTATGCCATCATGACCACCGATACCTGGCGGCCATCTACTCGCGGTGATCTTCTCGCTATCGTGGGTGGTGGGGCTCTGTTTTTCCCGTTCGGACAAGGCATCTGGTACATCGGTCAGGCGCTCACTACGAGTGCCCTCTCCGGATTGATGGCCAGCCTCATCCCACTGTTGACCGCTGCTTGGTCGTGGGTTCTCATCCCCGAAGATCGAGTATCGAGGGAGAGCCTCGTGGGACTCGGTATCGGGTTCGTGGGTGTACTCCTCACCTTAGTGCCTGGGGATACCCCGCTCTTCAGCCAAGGCGCCGTCGGTAAATTGGTGATATTCGTCTCGGCAATCGGAACCGCATTCGGGAGTGTCCTGATCCGACGGGCAGAGAATGTTATCTCCATCCCTGCAGCGACCGCATGGTCGATGCTTCTCGGCGCCGGACTGATGCACGTGCTCAGTCCAGTCATCGGCGAGTCGCTGGCGGACGTGACAGTAAATGTCACGGTAGTGCTCGCCCTTGGGTACCTGACGGTGGTCTCGACTGCGCTCGCATACGTCATCTACTTCATCCTAATCGATCGACGATCTGCCGTAGAGACCAATTTGATCCACTATCTCTTCCCAGTCGTGGCGATCGTAGCGGGGTACGTGCTGTTCGGCGAGGCGCTCCCGCCGTTAGCACTCGTGGGCTTCGTATTGATTGCAGCGGGGTTCGGTGTTCTGAAACGACGAACGATCGTCGCCGAACTCATCAACTGATCGTCCCTCTGGGCGAAGTGTGAGCAGCTTGCTTGTTGAGCTACGAGGATGACAGCGTCACCCGCAAGCAGGAGTCCTGCGACTCTCATTGTAGTGATTTCGTCTCCAAGCGCGGCCGTCTCAGTGAACGCTGCGACGACGAAATACATGGCACCGAGAGTCGAAACGACCGTCGTTGAGCCACGTGAGAGACCGACGTGAACTATCTCGACCACAAGGGTCGAGGCTTCCTGCTTCGGCATCAGAACCTCCATCCTTCCGAGGAAGTACAGAGCGGTTCCAGACTCCACAGCCGTTCTCCTCGCTGGAACGATTCGGCCCATCCCCCACCTATCGTGGTTGATGGGCGCTCCCGAGCACGTCGAACGTACTTCAAGCGTCAGGTTTAGAAGACAAGTTGGAAAGGATACTCCAAGAAGTTGTATAGTAGGTAATGTTTGAATGCAAGCGTTGAACATCCGCTGAATTCCATATGAGACAGATTCCATATCGGGATCGTCTCGTAGTTGGGCTAGAGCTAGCCGTCTCAGAGGCGGAGACACGCCACGATCTCGTCGCGGCCGTCCTCGACATCGTCGGCGACGAGCACGGGGATTTCGTTCGATCGCGTCACCGAATCAACCGCGCAGGCGTACTTGAGTCCGCAAGTCGCGGGTGTCACGGGACACGTGGTATTCCTGCTCGACCTCGAGCAAATGCAGGAGAAGATGCGGACGATCGCCCCCGAGATCGGCGCGGTCGAAGCCGACCCCGAGGCGAGGACGCTCACGGTCGAGCGGGCGGGTCTTGTCCCCCAGAGTTCGTCGTCGCCCGTGGCCCGAGTGGGCAGATGATCGCGACGGATCTCCTCGATCGTGGCGAGCACGCTGACGTGACGCTGGCGCTCCCGTGGAAGCACGTCTACGACGGTGTCTCTCGCACCCCCGCGCGTAGTGCTCGACTACCCGCCCGGAACCGCGGCACTCGCGATTCGCGTCGTTAACCTCGCACCGACGTTGGTTGGCCTCTTCATTGGTCTGCCGACGCTCATCTTGTACTTCCTGAGCGGTAACGCGTCAATACTCGGGTTTGCGTATTACGCCGGGTCGTGGGCTTTCTACACCTCTCCGAGCCTTGCTGGCCGGCATCCATTCGCATACACCGTGTCGTGTTCGATTCCCTTTTACCACAAAACATTTATCAAATCACGTGAGATTAGTGCCACGAGATAGGTCCCCACACACATGCCTGACAGTCCAACCAGACGCCAAGTGCTGGCGTTAATGGGCGTAGCCACTACCGCAGGGTGTAGCTACCTCAACAGAGACGAACAGCCAGACCCGACCACTACCGACACGCCGACAACATCCCCCATGCCGAACGTCTCAGAAATTTATGATTCGATTATACGAGAACCGACGAAAAACGACCTACCGACCCCGCCGGAAGAAACCCCCGCGTTCGCCGTCACAAACGCGGGCGCGTACGAGTGGACCGATGACGCCAACGAGTGGCAACAACTCCCGTTAGGATCGGCTGAGAGCCCGCTTGCCGCAATCTACCTCGAACGCGAGCGGATCAAGAAGCGAACCGTCTACGGCCACGCGCTCGACGACCACGCCGCCGGACGCGCCCCCACCGCGCGGTGGGCGAGCTGGCCGATGCAGCTCCCGACGGCGATCGCGTCATACCCGGTGAATAAGACGAAACCCGTGCTGATGTTCCACTCCGAAGGGACTTACCCCCAAGAGTACGACGAGACGTTCCCGCGGATGAAAGAGCGCGGCATCCCGTGGATGATGGCCGCGACGCCAAACCGGATCGGCTCCGGCCTGGAACGCGAGCAGGTCATGGAAATGTTGATTCACGGATGCGAGATCGGTCTCTACACTGCTAACGGTGGCCACCTCGACGAGCGCGTCGAGAGCATCGACGATCTCGAAGAGATCTTACTCGATCAAAAGCGCGAACTCGAAGAAATGGGGTTCCCGGTCATGCACATGATGCCGCGGAAAGGCTCCGGGGTGAATACCGACGACATCGACGCCGCGAAAACCTACATGACTCGCACGGCCTTCGTCGCGAGCGGGCACGGGTACGCTGCCCCGAGCCTCGATCGGCCTGGCGCTGTCGGAAACATCGCACAGCACGGCGTCGCGTCGATCAAGATCGAGGACGGCGATCAAACCGCCGACGAAGCGAAAGCGATCATCGATCGGCTTGTTCAAACGAGCGACCGGCTTCGCTTCTTCTTCCATACGCACTACATCGACGACTGGGACCGTATGGAGGAAATCCTCGACTATGCCGTCGAGAAGCGTCGTCAGGGCGAGCTGGACCTCGCAACCTCGACCGGTGGCCTCCTCATTCCCTGGGATCTCCCCGACGGCAATATCGTCAACGACCCTGACGCATCTTTTGCCGACACGTTCGACGGCGGACTGTGGAAGGGCTACGGCGGAGACCCCGAGATCCGCACGACCGGCGGACACACTGGTGACAACTACTGGGCGATGGGAACCGATATAACCGGAGAGCAAACCAGCGGCATCTTTGAGCAGGGAATCACGCTTAACCCGACGTTCCCCGCCGGAATGATCGACTTCTACGCCCGCGCGCCCGGCGGCGAAGGCAACGTTACCGTGCGTCTCGACTCGTTCGCGAGCGACGTGCTCGAAGGCGAGGAATTCGACACCACGCGGACGGTCGGCAGCGAGTGGACGCGCGTGTTCGTCCCGTTCGGCGTTCCGCGCGCCGATGCCGGCTCACAACAGAGCGGCGGGTGGCGCGTCGCGATCTTTACCACCGACGCTGAGGTTCACCTCGACGACATCAATATCTACCCCTGTTGAAAATAGGGGTTGGTTTTGGATGGATGTCGTACCGGTAAGGACGGAACGGACCTACAGATGCACTCGCGTCTTATCGGCGATATGGTGTTCTTCGATCCGCTGTCGATCGACCGGATCAACGGTCGACCGGTACGCCTTCACCACCCCGACAGCCAGTCGGGTGAGGTGATGACACGGATCCTTTGCATCCTCATCGACGGTGATCTCGAGTTGTCGAAGCGTCCGGGCCGCAACGTCATCCACAATCTGCTGTGCCGTTGCGACGGCATTCAGCACCCACCCAACATCCGCGTGCCACTCACGCTCTGATTTCTGCGTGTCAGTCGTCTCTGCCCCCACTCGCCGATCAAAGATTGCCGGCGTTGTCTCTCGAAGAACGGCAGTCGCTTCATCGCATACCACCGCAAGCGCGGTTAAATACCGTTCCTCAGACGTATGATTGTATTCAGCGAAAAATATCGACGCGGGTAAACTTCTTCCCCCGTGTCGGTTGCGTCAGTCGTCTGCCGCGGCTTCTTGCTCTTTGATGTGCTTGACGATCTCGTCCGTTTCGACAACGAAGTCGTCCACGTTCACCTCGTTCCCATGAAGGATTGTCGAGAAGTACTTCGTGACGCTGGCGAGGTTGACCGCCTCCTCAAGTTCATCCTCCGTGACGCCCTCTAGCCGTGCATCCTCTTTGTGGAAGTAGGAGCAGTAGGGACAGCTGATAGCGGCTGCCACGCCGACGCCGATGAGCGCTTTCTCGCGTGCGGACAGGTCAGTTTCCCCGGCTTCGAGATCGCGGAACAGTCCCCAACTGTGTTCGCTCGCCGGCTCTGCAAGTAGCTCCATCCAGGTGGGTACTTGACCGAGTATTTCTTCCATCTCCTGCTGTGTGTCTTCCGATACCATGGACAATCACCTTCACCTCCCGCAGCCATCTATCTGGACGGTAGGAGATGCAATATGTAAATCGGCAGCACACAGCATGTAGCTTGTCACAACGGACGATTTTCTATAAAGTGTGTATCCAGAGTCACTCCTGTCCACTGTCGATGAGCCGTGACGGTACCGTGAACCGCCTCGGGGTCAAGCCCGAGACACGCGGCTTGCTCCGCCTGTAGAAGGCTGCTAGTCCGAGCATTTAATCACCGATCATCGACAGCCATAGGTATGGGTTACCATCTCATCGATCCCAACGACCTCGACCAGTGGGACGACCGTCCGACCGATGTCCGGTCACTCAGTGTTGCAGCAGGATACGACTATCAGAACTCAAAGCTCGGTCTTCGGGTCTACGAGCTCTCTCCTGGTGAGCAGTCCGGGCTTAGCTACCACTCCCACGATGAGCAGGTCGAGGCATTCTACGTTCTCGACGGGACGCTTCACGTCGAAACCCCCGACAAGACCTATGTCGTTGAATCCGACCAAGTCCTCTTCGTCGATCCTGGAAGCCCACAGCGAGCATTCAATCCCCAAACCGCCGAAACAGCCACACGTATCCTCGCCATCGGGGCGCCGTCAGTCGACGACGCGCACCCGTACGATCCAACTGACGACACTTGACATCCTCCCGCGCCTGAAGACGCGGGAATCCCACGGCACCGTACCGCTGAGTTGGGATATTACGGTTCGCGGTTAGCAACCTGTTCTCGTGGGGCGAAACCACCCTCACGACGGTCGAACAGGTGAACCGCTGGCTGTGCCAACCAGCTGTTATCCCTATCACCGCCGTCCGTGGCGAGACTCAGGAGTACCTTTTGCCGAATGTTCTCCGCACCATTCACGTCCGCATTCGCAACCGTATCACACTCCTTACACACGTACAACCCGCGTTCGACACGCTGGTTATCGTCCGTGTGACCACACGCCGAACACAACTTCGATGTGTCGCGTTCAGACACCAACTCAACGCCGATACCCTCCGCTTCCGCCTTGTAGTCAAGAAGCGTTGTAAGCTACCCACGACTACAGTCGTGGGAGGAATCGCCCTGCAATCTTGTGAAACGGTCGAACGCCCACCCGTGCAAGTCGAGATTGCCGTGGTCGCCCCAATTCCGAGACTCACCACTTTCGTCGTCTTCACGGATCCCACCGAGGTCGCCCACAGCAATCGTTCCGACACATCGTTGAACGCACTCCTCTACGATTGCTTTCGAGAGTGCGTGCAAGAAGTGCGTCCGGCGACCCGTTCGCTTGCGGTCAAGACGAGTGGCCTCCCGGGACGAGGAATCGTCGCACTTGGCTTTCTTCTTCGTGAAGTAGTATTCGTCCTCTTTAAGTACGCCACCGGGATACAACACGGATTCCCCGCCGAACGAGACGGCGGCGAAGTTGCAAATCCCGAGGTCAACACCGACAACTTCCTCACCCGGCGGTTCCGGGTCGATAGTGGTGCGACAGACGAATTGCAACCGCCACTCGTCGCGCGTGTAGACGGCGTGAACCTGTTGAATGTCCCACTCGGTTAGGTCAACATCTGGGCGAGTCTGGTACTCACACAGGATGAAGTCTGACCGGTGTTCTTTGAGGTTGCGGCCTTTCGAGAGGCGAACACGGGTGAACTGTGCGTCATGCTTGAAGCCAGCCGCTTTGAACGACACGGTTGAACGTGGGTGGGAGTCTCCGTTTTTGCGGTAGCCGGGCGGTCGGGCACGGCCGTCGTCGTTCCGACGCTTTGCGAACCAGCCGTTGAACGCTTCAGCGAGTTCTTCGAGAACGCGCTGACTGGATTGAGAATGTAAGTCCGTGTAGCGTTCGTGGTTTTTGAGTTCAGCTTTGAGTACCCCGTCATTGGGAATCTCGCCCGTTTCGTCCCACTGTTCTTGCGTGTAGTAGCGACCGACGTTCCAGAGTTTTGAGGCGGCCCATCCGAGGTGATCAAGGTCGTCACGAACCTGTTGCTGGTTCGGTATCGTGGCCTCGAATGTTCGGATGGTACGCATCGGATTCTGTCCTCATAACTGGTTATGAACGGTGTTCTCTAAATAGCGGGGGGTTGGCGTGGAATATCCGCCCTTGCTGTCGAGCGGTGGATTGTGTAGGAGTTATCGGATGCATCCTGCGGCTAAAGCCGCAGGTATTCTCCCTGATTCTGTATAACGACTCGGTTGGGAGACGGCTCGACGAATATCGGCTCCGGGTTCATGGTAAGTACAGAGGATGTATTCAGCAGGGCAAACTCTACAGATGAGATAAATCTTGAATGGCGTGAAAAAAGTTCAACTTCTATCGTGTCCTCTCTACGTAGGCTATGGAACGATACGTCGATGGTTTCGTCCTCCCAGTCCCGACCGAGAAACTCGATGCGTACCGCGAAATGGCCGACGAGGCCGGAGAGCTTTGGATTGAACACGGCGCCCTCGAGTACTTCGAAGGGGTGGGAGACGACATGGAGCCAGACATGGACGGGATGCAGGTACGGACCTTCCCACAACTTGCCGAAACCGGGGACGACGAAACGGTCGTGTTCTCATTTATTGTGTTCGAATCGCGGGAGCACCGCGACGAGGTGAACGCGAAGGTCATGGACGATTCCGCGATGGATCCAGAACAGGTCGCCGAGGACATGCCGTTCGACCCCGAGCGCATGGCCTACGGTGGCTTCCGCTCCATCGTCAGCTACGAGGGCTGAGTGAAGTTTGAGAGGCGTCTTTCGACGAAGAAGATACCGATCAGCAGCACCCGCTTAGTTACTCATGTTCACCCGTTAGTCCTGCGTTCATCGGAGCTCATATCACGGTGTTTCCGACGGCGGCACTCATCACACTCCCAATACTGAGCGTCAACCTCACTCTCGTTGACGGACGCTAAGTGTGCGAATAACGGCCCATAGTAGTGGCCTTCCGCCTGCGTACCGTCTCCAATACCACGCTACGTTCCCCGATCTGCGACTCGACGTCGAAGGAATGGTCGCCGATATCCATATTTCCCCCACATTATCCCTAAATGACATTAATTGGCAGGCGTCCTGCCTCTGTTTGTTATTAACGAGTGAAGATGAGGAGTTCTATCGGTTAGCTCTCAGTGGACTGTTGCACCTCATAGGTGAGCACCGCAAACACATCCCCCCGTTTTTCCACGTCAGCCAGTTTCAGGGGCGGGGTGGTGATTGTGCGCGGCAAGAGTGGTGCACCCGAAGCGAGCGTTACAGGAGCAACGCTGAGAATTATCTCGTCGAGTAGCCCCTGGTCATGGAACTGTCCGACGAGGTCACCGCCACCGACAAGCCAGACGTTCTTGCCGTCTGCGGCCTTCACCATATCCGCATGGACCGGCGCAACATCACCCTCCACGAAGTGAATGTCCGCGCCCTCGACCGCCGGTACTTCCCGAGTACTGAACACCCATGCTGGGACCTCGTACGACCACTTTCCCGGGTGCTCCAGTAGATTTTCGTGATCGATGATCCACTCGTAGGTCGTCGAGCCCATGGCCAATGCACCAATCTGGTCGATGAACCGGGAGTAATCAGCATCCACGCCCTCGATGTCTTCGATCTCCCCGAACTGAAAGAGCCAGTCGAGGGAGTTATCCTCATCTGCGAGATACCCGTTGATGCTCGTTGCTGTGTAGTATTGGGTCTTCATCTGTTCAGTCGCCGTCTAGGATGTCTTCTGCCGGGATAAAGGCTATATACCCCATCCAGATGCGCTCCATTCTCTACCCAAATCTCCTAAATTGGGGGTGTGGATTAAATCCGGATTTCAAGTCATGTGAATAACCGGTGGCACGCTACTCAGAGGACTAAGTTGGCCATCGGTGCAGCTCAGTACATATCGAATATTTGTCTGTTACTCAAGTGAGTCCCTCACCGACCCCCCCAACGTCTACGACGCTATAGTATTCGACATCAGACAGATAGCCACGAGTTATGAAGTCAGAAGTCTCCGCTTGTAATATTTCATCATCCCGATGAACGCCAGTACGGACGTGGCTACGCTGGTTCCGAGCCGAACCCAGTGTCCTACTTGGAACTCCCACGCCGTCTGTTTCAACACCTCAACTGAGTGTACAGCCACTCCCTCCTCGAACATAATGGTATTCCGTGGCCAGAAATAAAACACTGACAGGATGAACAACCCGATGACCAGTAAGAATACACTCGCTAACAGCCACGTACGAATACCTTCTACGCGCCAGCAGAGAACCACCGAACTGATCCCAAGAACGACCGCGAGCATCCCCACAGACGGAAAGAAGTCACTCGGACCGGCGACGGTAAGGAAGTCCATACTCGTCTGAAGCGATTCCGGGACGTTATGGAAGATGTTCGGATAGATGATGAACGTCTCGAATACGATTGCTCCAAGGAGGATCATTACAGCCCATACATAGGCGACGCTGGATGCGAACGCGAGTTTCTCTCTGTTCATACGAGTTTTCACAGCTACACAGACAGGGGATACGTCGATAAGAACGGAAGCAGAATCGCCGGATCAGCACCCCTGCATAAGGTATTTATAACCCCTATTTTAGAAAAGGTGATCGGCAGAGGTTCTCAGTGCGTTATGGTGCCACGGTGAGGCTTTGAGGATGGATCATTCCAGAGCCCGTACCCGAACGCGATGAACGCCAGATAGATTGGTAACTCAATTCCAAATGCCAGAACCCCGAGAATGGCAACGGAGCAAGAATGAACATCGAGGGGAGAATCAGCGCGAAGAGACCGGCAGCGACTCGGCTGACATCCGTCCGTCGCCACAGAATAACTCCGTACACGGTTCCGAAGATCCGCGTAGCGAAGAACGCAATCCCGATGAGGCTAGTGAACGGATCAATTGAGAACGCAAATACCCTCATCGAAAGAACAATCACAACGGTTGAGGTAGCATAGCTCACCAATGCTAGAGCAAGTAGTAGCGCTGTATTGTTCCCTCCGCCCCCATAAGCACTCTTGTAGCGAGCATTCCCTGCAAGTAGCATGATTGGTGAACTACCCTGCCCTACTCGTTCACGGCTTGCGCCGTTCGCTCCGTGAGGGCAGGGCTTCCTGCTTCCATGACGCGCTGTGCAGGAACCGCAGTGGTTCCCGTAGCGAGCGCAGTCTCCACAGGCATTGAATCGGAGTGAACCACTCCTACGTGATCGAGACCGCGAGCAAGAATGTTCAGCGCCGCGTTCGCGTCCCTGTCCGCTTCGAACCCGCACGACGGACACGAGTGTTCGCGCACCCACAGCGGTTTGTCGGTCGAAACACCACACTGCGAACACTCTTTCGTCGTTCCGCGTGGATCGACCGCGACGAAGTGCGTGCCTTCGCGGTCGCATTTGTATTCGAGCATCCGCAAGAACGTTCCCCATGACGCCGACGCTCGGTTGCGGCTGTTCGACGGGAGTTCCATCAGGCCCTTCGCGTCGAGGTCTTCGACGGCCACGAGATCGTATTCTCGCGCGTAGTATGCGGACAGTCGGTGAAGGAAGTCCCGTCGCTTCCGTTTCAAGTCGGCGTGACGCCGAGCCACGACGCGCTGTTGCGTGCGGTAGTTCGCTGAGCCGTGTTCCTTCCGCGAGAGCTTCCGTTGCTCACGTTCCAACCGCTCGCGTTCCTCGGAGAGATCGAGCGGCCCGACCGAGAAGCCGTCCGAATCGTGGGTGTACGAGAGAATCCCTACGTCGATACCGACGCACCGGCCGGGATTCTCGGGTGGCTCAGGCGGTTCCCGGTCTACTTCAACGCCGAAGGTAGCGAACCACTCGCCCGTCGGTTCCTTCTTGAGCGTGACCTGCTTGAGCTTCGCGTCGTCGGGGATCTCTCGATGAAGCCGAATCGGAACGTCCGCGAGTTTCGAGAGTGACAGGACAGTCTGACCGCCCTTCTTGTCGAGCTTGAAGCCAGAGTGACTGTACGTGAAACTGCGGAACTCGCGTGGTGGCTTCCACGTGAGGTGGCCGACGCCGTAGCCGTTCTGTTTGAGTTTCCCGAGAGACTTGATGTTCTGCTCAATCCGCATGACGGTGGTCTGAAGCACTGTCGAGTACACGTCCGAGAGGCCATCCCACCACACTTTCAGGGCGGGAAGCTCGTCGCGGACGGACCGGACGCGCTGGTTGAGAGTGCCCGCGTCCTTGGGGATTTGGTTGAAGCGGTAGAGCGCGTGATTGTAGAGTTGCCTACAAATATCGCGGTGGCGGTCCAACTCCTCGCGATGAGCGTCGGACGGTTTGAGACGATATTTGTAGGCGTAGTACATCCGCTACTCCCGTTCCTCGAGTTGGTCGCGGACGAACGACGAGAGGTTGAGGTGCTGATCCTCGACCCACTCGTCTTAGTCTTCGCGGATGGTGATAGTCTTCCGTTTCACCACAGTACTACTCATGCACGCTATACGTAAAATATTACCAATAACGTGGGCCTGTGGGCCGGCAGTATCGCACGAAATAGAGACGATGACGGCGTCATCAGAACGCTTCGCGTTCTGATTGGCTAACGAGACGCTTTGCGTCTCGTGAACGCTGTATCCCTTCCCTACGACCGAGCGAAGCGAGGTCGTTGAGGAAGGGGGCTTAGCGCCTGCAATTAGCTAATCGAACCGGGCTCGATACCCAAGCCTGTGCGGCTGATCGAGAGGAGGGAGAGTACGGTTCCGCCGAGACTACCTCCAAGACACGCTAGCTTGACCCGCTGATCGGAGTCCCAGAGTGACGTGCTGTTCTTCTCTTCAGATGTTTCTGTTGTCTGTTGATTCATGATTAGTTCTCTGACCCACCAGTCGCTTCTTCGACCACTATCGCACCCTTCATTCCGATCGACTCGTGTGGCTCACAGTAGTAGAGGTACGTCCCTGGGGACTCGAAGGTGTGTTCGAAGGTCATGTTCTGCTCTGGATTCCCACTATCGAACTCACCACCGTTAGCGACGACATTATGGTAGCCGTCAACCCAGTTCCACGTGACGGTCGTCCCTGGAGTGATTCGAATTGCCGCTGGAGCGAACGCATTCCGTCCAGCGTTACCTTGATCTCCTACCTTCACCGTTACCGATGTTTTCCCGGTCAGATCTCGGAGCGACTCGTAATTCCCGGTGTTCGCGAGCCACTCGTTCACACTCGTCTTGCCGTCGCCGTCGCTATCCCCGCCCGAACCCCGGGTATCACCTCCCAGGCAGCCGGCAACGGAACCGATGACAAGTATGCCGCTTGCTGACTGGAGGAGTTGGCGGCGGCTTACGGTGTGTCGTGGCGTCTGGTCGTTCTGGCTCTTTTCGTCGCCACGGACGAGCGTCTGTCCGGCGTCAGTTTGTCTGGATGTCATTCTGTGGTATCTCCAACGTCCTCTGAGGGGTGGGGTGTGGATATACAGAGAAGCAGAAACGCTACGGTGGCATTTGTGCGTAAAATATATATCGAGGGATCTTCGGAAAATTCTGTCAAACTATACATGACGAAAGCGTAACTCGGCGCACTACTGACTTGGCTTCGTCAACACCAAGTCTACGCCTTCGTGAGCGCGTAGAGAATCGCCAGCACGCCAGCAAGGTGTGAGAGCGTTATGACGAGAAGAATCTCCGCCTCGGTCGCGGTCGTCACTCCCTGGAGAGTGTAGTCCATAGTCACAGGAATCGTCGTCAGGAGCAGGATACCGACCGACAGATAGAGCATCGGACGGCTCGCATTCCGCCGGTACCCCCAATACGCAAGAGAAGCGACGAACAGACCAGCGAGCGCGGTCGTCACCGCGAAAATTGCGATTGCCCCCAGACTGTCGCCCAACGCGATCGGACTCTGAGCGAGCAGCCCCATCATGATTCGTCCTCCTCCGTATGAGCGGAATCGTAGTTTGTGCAGTCGGGTCGGCGGCGGGCGGTAGAGCCACCGATTGATTGGGTGACTCCGTAGATGGCATAGAGCATCGCTGCGAGCCCAGCCAGTTTACTCGAGTTAGCGATGGCAGATCGTACATGCGAGGCTACGTCGAGGTTTGTTAAGATGAATTGGCTCAGTATCGGTCCCGTAGTCAGGAGGAGGAGACCAACAGCGAGATATAGTCGGGCACGATCCCGATTTTGACTGTACCCACGAATTACGAGATATGCGACAATGAGCGCGAGTATCGCTGTAATGAGCAGACTAACGAGTGTGAGTGCGACAATAAAGGGTGACCCGCCCGTCGATGTCTGGAGGAGCGTTAGTGAAGTCATGTTATCGTAGCCCCTCGAAGAGGTCGGTAAAGCGGTCGGCAGCGTTCGCTTCACGATATTCAAGTTCTATGGTGAATTCACCGTTCTCCAGTTCGATTTCGATGCGTTCGAGTCGTGCAGTATACGTGTTGTAGTGATGGCCATCCCTGTCGAGTTGGAGACTTTCCTCGAGCAGCTCGTACTCTTGGAGACGTTCGATTCGACGATAAATGGTGGAGACAGACGCATTGCACGCCTCACTCAGTTCTTGTGCGGACATCTCCTGTGTGCTTGTCTGGATGAGGATAGCACGGGCATACTCGTCTTCGAGGAGTGCACCGATTGCTCGCACATCGCTGTCCTCAGTCATTCCGGATACGACGATGTGGCCTGGGACCAGCTGATAGAGGATAGCGTAGTGCGCTCTGTGCCATCATTCGTTTGAGTAGCATGAATCGGAGGAGCCACTTAAATGGATAGACGGCGTTGCTAAGGGTGGGACTGTGGGTAGGGATTCAGATCCCAAGCGTGAGTTTGTAGCGATCTATCGTCCGACTGTTGAGCTTGCGTCCTATACGTCTGCTTCCACGTGGTCACGGACACATCGTCAACAAGTGACAAGGGAGTCATCGGTGGTTGCGCTGCCAAGACGTTGGCCAGTAGCGCGGTGTTGTCAGCATTCGTCGTGCGTAGGCTGCCCAGAGTTCTGCTGCGGCGTTCCCAAACAGGAGAGTACCCCATAGAAGTACAAGGCCAAACGCGGAGACGAGGAGTGCACCGAACAAGGTTTCGATGTGCCACGAAACAAGGCGGAATGTTGTGGTGAGACCAATGAGGAGAGAGTCCCAGCCGAATAAAATATCGAGTGTGAAGTTGGAGGTAGGGAGTGGCCAGTATGCGGAGATCGGGCCGTCTTGATAATAAGTGGGTGCGAATAGAAAGCTCACCGCTGTAGCGATTCCGGAGGCCAGGAGGCCAAAGGTGATCGTCCCGTAGACGAATTCCGAAAGTAGATATCCCACTGCTCTCCACGTCTGCGAAGCAGTCACAAGGCGTTTGGAGCGCTCCCAGCGTGACCCATCTATATCGGGTTCTCGCGCTGGAATAGCCGTCTCTAAGAGTATCCCCACGAGACGTCGTTCGAACCCAGCTAGTTCGACGATGATACCAAAGAGAATGAAGAGGAGGGGAATTCCGATTCCAATCATGATAAGTGAAATCCCGGTGAAGAACCCAACAATCAGTAGGTTAAAATAAATTATTCCCAAGGGAAACATCAAAATAAGATAGAAGAGTTGCTTGTAGGTCTGGAATCGTAAGGGAGAACTCAGTAACTCCTTGATCGAGGAAGAAAGATCGTTGTCATTCGAAAGCGCGTGAGCAGACATGGTGTCGATATCCACTTCCCGCCGAGGCAATCTATATTTGTCGTAGCTTTCAACGTGTTTAACTGACGTGGTTGTCTTCGTCAATCTCAGAGAGCCATTGTCAAACTAATTGGATTTCTGATGACTATCTCTGTAAAAGCCACGTCATCTCAACGTAAAGACTGGGTGAGATTCATCTCAACCACTTCAGTTCGGACTATTCGCCGTATATCCATTACCACAGTCGACACCGGGATGAGAACCAGAATTGAGTCATTCCTCAAGTAGAACCAATATCGCCCTGTAGGCCGTCAATAGAGGGGAGAGGATATCCAATGTTGAGATCGCAGGAGGCCCATAACGATAGGCGAAGATGACGACTTCCACTCTGGAACACGCGGCTGCTGTCCGACGGCCGTTGAGAGGCGACACCCATGTCAGATATGAGACTGGACCTGCAAACGGACACGCTCGATGAAGGGACGGTCACGTATGAGGACGTCCGTATCGTCATTATTCCTGAAGGGCCGTTTCATCACAAGGTGCTGGTGAGCCACGCTGACGGCGACCGTGCTGACCACGCCGTTGAACACGTCGCTATCAACACGACACTGGTTCACCTGAACAGTCCCATTTGGTTCATCGGCGCGGATCTTGACGTTGGTGTCCCCATTAGACAAGTCGGGGAGACGGCGTGGGTGTGGCCCTGACCTAATCACTGACTATACCGATCCCTTACGAAGCTCTCGTACTTGATATGCGTCCTAAACCGTTTGACTAACCCACACCTCCCCCTCCAACTCAATGTGGGTTAGGAGAGAGCCACCCTCAAGCCATCTCCTCGCCCGGCGTGACAACAGTTTCCCAACCTCCCAGCCAATCAACAGAGACTTAAGGCTCTTCTGTCCATCGATCACCCACGCACACCACATAATGCTGATGAGTATATCCGTTGCTGGTGTACCTTTTGAGTAATGTTTCTCTTCGACCTCAGTGGCTTCCAGTGCGACCTCCTCATCGTCATCGCCGGCCACGACCAACCCTCCGGCCAACAGCTCAAAACAGCACTCGAAGACGCCCGCACCGAAGAGATCACCCACGGGCGCTTGTACCCCAACCTCGACGGGCTCGTTGACAGGGGCTACGTCGAGAAAGGCGAGATCAACCGCCGCACCAATTACTACGAAATCACCGACAAGGGCCGAGATGCCCTCCGAGAACGTCGCGAGTGGGAAGCACAGTACGTCCGAGAGACCGCACTCGCCTAACCTCGAACGTCACGCTGGAAACCCCCTCTGTCAGTGTGAATCCTGAGCCCTCACGAGACACCGAGCCTACGTAATGCGGATTTGCTCGCCAACATAGTAGATGTAGCCACGGTTGTGCAGAATAGTCAACAGCCCCTCCGCAGATTCCTCGTCGAACTCAGACGCAATCACTGCGCGAGCTTGCTCACGAGGAAGGTCACCACCCGCATTCTCGACTGGCGAGCGAAGCGCCTCAAGCGCCTCGTTTCGCTCGCGATATTGATGTCACAACCTGATCGATTCGAAATCAGGGACATCGGTCACTCGAGCCCTCACCTCAGTGTCGGCTATCCTCGTGGTCCAGTGAACATCTCTGGTGAGTCCTCATGAGCCCGTTCACAGCGAGACCGCTAGAAGTAGCGGTCCGCGATGCGGTCCGCGGTCCGCAGCGCGAGGGCCTGTCCACTGTTCGTCGGGTTCGGTCCCCCGACGCCGTTGGCCAGTGCAGAGTGGTCGGCGACGAACAGTCGGTCGACGTTCTTCGCCTCGGCGCTCGCGTCGAGGACCTCACCCATCCGCATCGACGACTGCATATGCAACAGCAGGGGCGGCCAGTCGCACCGGTGAACGTGCTCGGCGCCGGCCTCACGGTGGATACGGGCTGCGATGCGGGCAAGTTCGTCGCGCTTCGCATCGTCGTCCGGGTGAGGCTCCCATCGTACCTTCGGGACCGCCCCGTGTTCGTCGGCGAAGGTGGTGTCGAGCGAGACACCGTTGTCCTGTCGTGGCAGGTCGTCGGTGAGGATGAGCAGCGCTTTCGTCTGGCGGTAGTCGGACATCCGGCGCTTGAGTTCCTCGCCGACGACGTAGCCACGGGTGTCCCACGGTTCGTCCGGGTCGACCGGCGTGTCGAAGCTGTAGCCCGCCTGGCTGAACAGGTAGTCGGCGTACGACACGAGTCCAGGGGACATCCCGATGTCCTCCATCCCACCGACGCCGGGCTTGTCGAGCCGAACGGCGGAGTTCTGCCCGATGTACGGGTCCATGTGCTCCCCCTCCGGATTGATTTCTGCGATGGTCTCGTCGTCGTAGACGCCAACGATCCAGTCGAACCAGTGGGTCGTTAGCCCCTTACCGACCCAGCCGTCGTCCGGAAGGCCCGCGTTGAGCCAGAGTCGCGGCGTCTCGATGCAACCACCTGCGAGGACGACCACGTCGGCTTCAACGGTCTGAGTCCGGCCGGACCAGCTATCGCGGAAGGTAACGCCGGTCGCCTCCAGCCGGCCGGAGCCCTCGTCCGTCTCGACGTCCGTGACGTAGGCGTTCGGCCTGATGGCGACGTTCCCCTTCGAGGAGTCGTCGTTGGTGTCGAGCGCCCGGGGGACGTAGCCCACGTTGCTCGACTTGCGGGCCTTCTCCCGGACCGGAGCGTCGACGGGCGTTGAGGATCCCTGGAAGTGGTCGCCGACAAGTGTGTCGCCCCGGAAGCCGTCGTCGTAGCTGAACGAGCCGTCGTAGTCGGCGTCCAATGGTTTGCCGGTCGACGTCTGCCGGCCGGGTACCTCGACGGCGTTGGCCTGTGGTCGCCACCCCGTCTCGGTGACGTTCGTCGTCTCGATAAGGGGGTAGCCGGCATTCGTCGCCCCCTCGATAAACACCTCCTCCTTGCCGGTCATCGGCGCTTGCTGAGTGCTCGTTAGTTCCTCGTTCAGCTGGTAGTACGGGACGAGGTCCTCGTAGTCGATGGGCCAGTGGGGCTGGTCGTTGAACGCCGTGGGGTAGCCCCGCGGGTGATTGGCGAAGTAATGCAACGAGGTGCCGCCGACGGCGCCGACCTGCCATATGAAGGCGTTCTGGTGGAGATTGCGGAACCACGGCGCCCGCGAGTGGTCAGCCGGACCAACGCGCAGGTAGCCGTAGGTAGGGTCGTTCGCGTCGGCCTCGCGGTGGGTGAACTGCTCGTCGAGCAGTTTCCCGTCGAGGTCGTCGGGGTCGGTACTTACCGTCCCACCCGCGTCGGCGTGCGGTTCGGGCCACTGCTCGTTACCGTGCCACGGTCCACCCTCCAGCACGAGAACGTCGAGACCGTGGTCCTCGGCGAGTTTCCACGCGGCAGCCGGTCCGTCCGCACCGGCACCGACGACGACGACGTCGGGGTCCAGCATCACCGCTCACCCCCGATGCCCTCGATGACGTCATCACCCGTCAGGTCGTCTGGGAGCTCCAGGTCCTCGACGTCCGGGTCGTCGAACCCTCCCTCGACGGCGTGACGCCAGTTCGCGGCGTGTCCGGGAGCGGGCCCGGGGTAGCCGCTCTGGGCTCGGCTCTGGACCTCACCGGGAGGTTTCTGCATCTCCCGCTCGGTTGGCGTGTTCGTCTTCGTCTCACCGAGTCCGGACCACTCCGTGTAGTAACCGAAGCCGTGGAGTCCGTTGACGGCCATCACGACGTACTTCAGGATACCCACGTCGGGCACCAGTGGCGACAGCAGGTCGTCGAGACGGTCGACGACGCCGTCGTCGACGATGGTCCAGAGACATCGAAGCCGGTCCTCGGGCGCGAGCGTGGTGAACGTCCCTCCGGCCGGGAACTTCTCCGAAAGAGCCACTGGATCCTGGTTCTTTCCTTGGGCGAGGAACTCAGCCGCGACGACGTCGAAGACGAGCGTGAACGCCGGCGCGTACGGATAGTTCTGGAGCACCCGTCGATACTCTTCCGTCTCCGTCGCGACGGTGACCTCGAACTCCGCCACCCCCTCGACTTCGGCGTCGAGGAGCGCGACATCGAAACGCTGGGCCGCACCGAACGTCAGGTGGTCCTCGAGGGCGTCCGCGTCCAGGTCCAGCCCAAGAAGATCGAGGAGGCTAAGGTCCGCGAGGTCAAGCAGGGCATCGAGGGGCGAGCCGGATCCGGTCACGTCAAGCGTTGTCTCGAGCAGGTCGACGGGCATCGCGAGCCCTGACGGGTCCGTCTTTTCGGTGACCAATTCCGTTCGGATCTCCTGAAAGTGGTTGAAGTCCCAGATGAGGAACTTCTCCAGTTCGACATCGAGACCCCCGGGGACGTGCTCCGAACCGAGTTCGTCCCCGAGCGCCGGCGTCCGGGGGATGATCGCGTCGACGATCGCCCGATACGTGTCGGCCGTGTGGGGGTCGCTGAACAGCGGGTTGTTCGTGGCTGCCCGTGCCTCTGCGACCGTCGCATTGGACATCGAGAGCACGGCGAGGCCACCGATACCTTTCATCATTCGCCTCCGGGTCAGAGAGTCGTCGTTAGAGTCTTGCATGGTCGTCACTCGTAGGTTCACGTCAACAACCGACAGTCGACTTGTTGGCGAACCGTACCCACCCAATACAATAGTAATAAAATAAATCTTCGTAATAGACAGAATTATCATATTTGCAGAGTGACACGATAAATAGTGATGTTCCGTAGAGTAGCTTAAAGTCGTCTATTACTCCGTTTATCTGCGTTTCACGGAGTTCATATTCGTCGCTCATTCGTGGCGTTGCTATCGGTATCGAAAATGATAGAATCGAGGAAATCATTCCGAAATGAAGCCAGTCTTCGAGGCGTGTGTCCCACATCGTCGAACAGTGTTAAGTGCACGTCGTCCACATGTGGTGCATGGACGCAGACCCTGACGTCCCCATCGAATCGGTGAAACGCTCCTACGCGGTGGTCGACGCGATCCGGGAGCGAGAGCAGGCGGGCGTCACCGAATTGTCGAACGCGCTCGACCTACCGAAGAGCACTGTCCACAACCACCTACGGACACTCGACACGCTCGGCTACCTCGTCCGCCGAGACGGTCAGTACCGGCTCAGTACTCGATACCTCCACCTCGGACGAGAATCGCGCAACGGGAGCGACGTGTTCCTCTACGGCCGCGAGGAGGTGCGGTGCCTTGCCGAACGGTCGAACCGATACTCTCAACTGGTCGTTGAGGAGAGCGGCAGGGGAACGATACTGCTCGCGACCGGTTGGCACTACGAAGACCTCCCACCGTCCGCCCGGCACGTCTATCCGACCCACGAACACCTTCACACTAATGCCCCGGGGAAGACCATCCTCGCGCACTTGCCGGACGGTCGGGTCACCGAAATCGTCGCCCGACATGGACTACCGGAACGCACCGAGAGAACGATAACCGACGAGGCTGCCCTCGACGAGGCGCGAGCGACGGTCCGTGAGCGGGGCTATGCGATCGACAGAGGCGAGATGATACTGGGGATGACGGGCGTCGCCGCCCCGATTGCGACTGACGAGCGGGTCTATGGGGCGGTCGCTGCCTACGGGTCGGATTCCGAGATGCGCCCGGCTATCGAGGGAACCCTTCCGACCCTCGTCCAAGAGGCGGCGGATGGCGTGCGAGCGGAGCTCACGTTCGCGGCGCTCGAGTGACGGGAACCGTCGCGAGGGACGGCCAACACGACTGCGACGTCCCACAATGTGGAACGCGTTCGGGCGACCATGACCGAATCGAACACCACCCGACATCACGGGCGAACCGAACACACGGATTGGGACAAATCTGATATATCAATATACGTCAAAAAGACAGTTGCGCTCGGCGAAGGTTTCTGCGGTATGAACTTCGGTAACATCGTCGACTTGGCTGCCGCGGACATCCCGGCGAGGCCAGCGGCGGGTGACGCCGGGGGACTCCTGACGTACGCAGCGCTGTCGCGGCGGACGAACGCGGCGGCGAACGCGTTCGCGCGCCTCGGCGTCGACGCCGGCGACCGCGTTGCCATCTGCTTGGACAATGGGCTGGCGTTCCTGACCGCGCACCTGGGGGCGATGAAGCGCGGCGCGGTCTCCGTCTCGATAAACACGCAGTTCACCGATGCGCAGGTGCGGTACGTCCTCGACGTCAGCGATGTCTCGGCGCTCGTCACGGATAAGGCGTTCGCGTCAGTGGCCGATGTCGTGGACGCAACGCTCACCGTCGACGGGAGCGCGAGGACCGACTACCGAACCGCGCTGGAAGCGGCCGACGACGAGGCGACCGTCCACCCGCGGCGAAGCGACGAACTCGCGGAGATACTCTACACCAGCGGGACGACCGGCCGACCGAAGGGCGTCCGCCATACCCATGGCAACGTCGTCGCCAATGCGATGGGTATCGTTACTTCCCTCGGATTGACACGGAAGGACGTCGGGCTGACGGTGTGTCAGTGTTTCCACGTCACGGGACTCAACGTCACCACGACACCGCTGCTCTTTGCGCGAGGGGAGAACCGTATGCTCCCGACGTTCACCCCCGAGCGCGTGTTCTCGGCCGTCGAAACCTACGGAATCACATACGCGTTCTTCACGCCGAGTATGGTCATCGACCTCATCGAGGATGGCGGGGCGGCTCGCTACGACCTTTCGTCGCTAACGACCGTCGGCGTCGGCGGCGCGCCAATGCCGAAGGGACGGTTCGAGGAGGCGGAGGCGACGTTCGGCTGTCCGATCCTCGAGGGGTACGGGATGACGGAGACGACACCCTTGGCCGCATTCAATCGCCCCGACACCGAGCGAAAGTCGGGGAGCGTCGGACCACCCGCCCGCGAGGTCGTCGACCTCCGCATCGAGGACCCCGAGACAGGCGACGCGGTCGCGCGAGGGGAGCGTGGCGAACTCCTCTGGCGCGGCGACACGGTGACGCCCGGCTATGAGCGACGGCGAAACGACGCCGCAGCCTTCGTCGAGCGCGACGGCGAACGGTGGTTCCGCTCGGGCGATGTCGGCCGACTGGACGAGGACGGTTACCTCTTCGTCGTCGATCGACTCGAGGACATGTTCACCACCGGTTGTGCGAACGTCTCTCCCCGAAAGATCGAGGAAGCCCTCTACGAACTCGATGCGATCGGCGAGGCGGCGGTCATCGACACGCGCGATGACCTCAAGGGGGCCGTCGTCACGGTCGTCATCGTACGGGCTGGCGACGACCTCACCGCCGAGCAAGTCCAGACGGTCTGCGACGAACGCCTTGAGGACTACGAGGTCCCGCAACGAGTCGAGTTCGTCGAGGAGCTACCGACAACGGCGACCGGGAAGGTGGACCGCGTCGCCCTTCGAAAGGCGTACGGCGACCCCCGAACGCGCCGACAGGGCGAGGCAGGACCAACTCAGTAAACTACCCCGCCCTACTCGCCCCCTCCCGCCTTGCGGCGGTCGGTCACTCCTTGAGGGCGGGGCTTTCCCGCACCGACATTGTGCCCCGTGACCCCATGCATGGACGCGGCCCGGCTTCCTATTACCGTCCTGTCGACGGCGTAGGCGCATTGTTGATGCCTCCTACTCCGACCGCCGACGAGGATTGTCCCGCCGATTTAATTCCCGGTGTTCTCACGCTCTATCCCCAATCGGGGAACGGGAGTCGAACCCGTTCGCGGTCGTCGTTCCCGAGTTTAGGACGCGATACTCTCGCGCCACAGGCGTCGGTCTACTGGCGACGCCTACTCACCCGGACGTGTGCCGGGAGAGCAGTAACTCAGAAGAGGCAGCACACCGGCTTAACCCTTTGCGAAACGCGCTCCTCCCCTCCCTACTCGCTCCCTGTGGTCGCTAGTTGAGGAAGGGGGCTCCGCGCGATCCGCCAAAGCTGAACGTCCAGTAGCTCGCGGTGGTGACGGTACTCACTCCGGTCACCTCACGTCGACCTGCGCTCTCGTGTTCCTGAGGCAGCCGCGTAAAGCGTCGCTGTCGCGATGGAGCGGAGGATCCTGTCACTATCAGTACGTCTCAATCAGTTAGTGTAACATCACGATAGATGTGGTTAGCTTCTCAGAAAGCGTCTGGATGAGTATGAACTTGATCCGTTTCCCAACCTCCCAGCTAACCAACAGAGACTCAAGACTCTTCTGTCCATCAATCACTCACTCACTCACACCACACAATGCTGATGATTATATCCGTTGCTGGTGTCCCTTCTCGGTGATGACCCTCTTCGAACTCAGTGGCTTCCAGCGAGACCTCCTCATCGTCATTGCCGGCCACGACCAGCCATCAGGACAAGACATCAAAACAGAGCTCGAAGACGCCCGCGATGAAGAAATCAACCACGGCCGCTTGTACCCCAATCTCGACGTGCTCGTCAACAAAGGCGACGTCGAGAAGGGCCAGATCGACCGCCGGACCAATTACTACGAACTCACCGACGAGGGCCGCACCGCCCTCCGAGAGCGCCGTGGGTGGGAAGAGCAGTACCTCCAAGAGACCGCGCTTGCCTGACTCCGAGAGCCATATCAGAGCACCTTCTCACCAGAGTAAAGATCTCACCGAGTTGGAGACCACAAAGGACGCTAGCTCGGACTACCGTGACTCTGCAACGAGCGGGACAGCTCGACTACGCCGTTCAGGCGCTGGTGAGGACGAACATTCACGCCTCACCCTGTCTGGTTACGCTTCGTCGAGGACCTGCTTCCACAGTCTCGGCAGGTCGTCAATTTGCTGCCACCCGGCGGCTTCGTCGATGTCTTCTTCGACGATTATGAGGTCCGTGAAATAGTCGTCGAGGACTTCGGCACGTTCCATCGCAAGCGGCGGGGAGCAGTAGTCCTCCTCGATCCAGACCGCCTCCCCACTCGCCGGGTCGAATCGCGCGTTCTCCAGTGCCCTCGTCAGTGCACGGCCAAACGGCTCCATCGCTTTGATCTCACCGCTATCGAGTCGGTTCCGGAGATCTGGTAGCTGCTCACGCTTCATGCGAGCTCGAACGAATCGCTTTGCCATACAAATACGTACGAGCTGGCCGCTAATCAGCTCTCGGACCTGCCGCTGATCAAAGGAGTTCAACGGGAAGCTCGTCATTCCAAAGCGAGTAATGGGGTGGCTTGAACGAGGTAGTAAGTGCGTGCACGCCAACCCCGGTTTCCTGCACCTGGGCGAGTAACTCAGCGAACTCTGGATCGACATCTCGGTAGGGGCGGAAGCGTTCGACGTCGGGTCGTTGCACGACGAACACAACGTGTGTTTCGTGTCCGTCCTCGCAGAGCGCTTTGAGGCTCCGGAGGTGACGTCGCCCACGCTCGGTTTGTCGATCTGGGAACTTGGCGACGCCATCCTCAACGTGTGTGCAGGATTTGATCTCGACGTAGGCGGTGTCGCCGCTCAGTGTATCGAGGAGGAAATCTGTTCGGCCGTGATCTGGCAGCGCTGGTTCACGTTTCCGACAGGTGTAACCAGTGAATGTGGGGATCGAATCGTGAGCGAGTGCGCGTTCGAAGAGAGCGTTCGCTAACGTCGGTCGGACACTCACGTACACGTCGTCCACGTGGACAGCGATGGCGTCGTAATCTGTTGCCCTCTCTGGGTTGTCTACTGGCGAGCAGAGAATCTCATTTCCCGGTTCGACTGTGCTTTCGAGTGCTCCAGGGTCACCGAGGAAGACACGCCCGAGCGTGTCTTCGAAACGAACGCGGACAACGAATCGATTCGGCCGGTCATCGATAATTCCGGTAAGTAGATCGTCGTCGATGGTGAGTAGCAATTCCATGGAAGGTATGTGCGTGAATACGACTGACCGGAGACCAATTATTCGGCTCGGTTGTCTGAGGCAGTCTCATCCACGCCTTGATAGACAATCATCGCCATGAACAACGGTAGGATGAACACGTGTATAACGTGGGGGGTGGAAGGCCAATCGTCACCTGAAGGGCATAGTGGTTGATCACGGCGACCATACCCCGGAACGTTGCAGTTACGTCCTGAATGGGATGGGCCCCAGGTGTTAATGCCTCCCGCACCAACCACGATATATGGTAACGAACACCGAACAAAATTTTGAACCAACTCTGTACGTCTGTCGCGACTGCGGAGACGGTTTCGAAGATCCCGAGGACACGCTCAGCTGTCCGGAGTGTGGTGGGCGGTTGGTGAACAGCAGCGTTCCACACGACGACTGAGAGGCAGTCGTACCCATCACGCTCCGTGTACGAGCCCGTGCCATAGGAGCCATAGCACGGGCACCGACAGTCGAGACCGAGCGAATACTTTCTTTCTCATCTCAGAACCATCACCAGCATGCGTATCGACCAGAGCGATCGTACAAACGTTGATTTCCCAGCCGTCCACAGAAGACCATGGCCGAATTTCCAGACGAACGACAACTCGTACTACGAGCGCGTTCCCAGTTGGACCAGTGGACGAAAAGTGCCCGAATGGAGGCGTACGCTGAACTGTTCGAGGGTGACGATCGCCTCCTCTCCCCTGAAGAGGTGCAATTGCTTGATACACTCGATTCCGAACTGGAGCGAGAGGGCGGCGATGGTGTCTGGGGAACCGATCAGTACGGAATCCACACAGCGGGGACCTCAAGTTCGGATACCTCACTCGGAGTGGTCTGTGTGTACCACCCACAGATCACCAAAGACTCCGTCCTTCGCGGAGCCGACGATCTCGACGACGAGACCGAAGAGCGACTCAACGCAGCACTCTGGCAATATAGCGAACGCGTCGCGACGCTCATCGAAGAGCAACTCCATGAGTTTATCGGTCAAACGCAGAGATAGGTTTCGACTCAGGTTCAATCCCGCATTTACAGGTAGTTGGTTTACACGATAGTCTCTTCTTTCCACGAGTTGACAGAGGGGAAATGACTGCTCGAATGGCACTCGTGGCTTACGTCAGCTACCCACGACTACAGTCGTGGGGTTCCGCCTCGAATGTCGTCTGAATTGCAGGTGGGTAAGGCCCCTTCCTCACCGAGCGGCGACGAAGGAGCCGCGAGGAGGGAGGGGATACGCCCGCCGTCCTCGGCTTTCTGACGTGTGCGCTAGCGTGATGTACTATCCCACCAATGCGGTACTATGCGTGATAGTAGAGGAGTTGAATGTTCAACTCCTCGCACGCACTGCGCAGTGGGGTCAGATAGGCATGGGACGGGCCGAATCGACGCCTCCGGAGACTGCGACCGCTGTGGATTCCGTGTGAATCTGCACGTCGCGTCGGTGACCGAGGAAGCCCCTACCTCAAGAAGCGAGGGGTGAGCAACCCCGGGCGCGGTAGGTGGAGGTAGTTCACTGTTGTTCCCAGCCCGGTCTGGGGGCTCCTGGAAGCTCGTCCGTCGTATCGAGTAGTTCATCCTCAGTCGTCCAGGGATAACACCGCTCGTGGAGTTCGAAGAGGCGAAAGTCGTTCAAGTGAACCCAGCTGTACGAGGGAACGCCAATATGCTGGTCCTCAAGTTCGTTAGCCACGGCGTCGACAGTGATGTCGATACCTGCTTGGTCTGCACGTTCGACGAGCGCCTCGAGTTCTGCAGCTTTCGTCTCCCCGTCGACGTCTGTGGCAGCCAGAATCTGTGCCCCAGCAGCGAGCACGTCGCGTTTAGCTGTAAGATTCTCTTCCATCTCCCAGTGGTAGGAACGTGGGAATGCATACGCTTTCTCGAAGTATTCGGTTTCACCGAGTTTGCCGAGTTCGTTGACTTCGCCACCTGCGTCTTGTTCGAAGATGGCGGCAACGTAGTCACTGAGCGTTGCCGAGATGTGGAATTTCACGCGGAATTCGGGGAGGCGTGGGATGTCGATATCGGCGAGATCGCCGATGAGAAACGCGTACGTTCCATAGCGGCGGTTCAATCGATCGCTGACTGCCCGTACGCGTCGGAGATACGGATCACGATAACTTCCGAGGACGAGATAAGCAGTCTGGTCGCGATCGTAAATTGCCGGTGTCTCACTGTTTGCCCACGACAGAATCTGGGTCGCTTCGATGGACCCGACATCGAGGCCGCGTAACGCCCGCTGGACGGCCGCCATGATTTTGCCTGCGTTCGGCGGAACAGACGGACCACTCATACGCTTGTACGCAACCGGCAGGGTCATAGATATTTCTAATTGACTCAGTCAAACAACGATTTCATTGACTCAGTTGACCCAAACCATTATACAGTTGAGAAGGCTAGATTGGGATATGAGCGATACGGCCCCGGAAGGGTTCGAGGATCCATTTGCAGAGCAGCAACGAATGCGTGAGCTGCTCTCGCAGGAGACTCGGCACCTCATCATCCAACTGATTCTCGGCCATCCGGCCCACCTCGTATCCCTGGCCGAACTCGACTATATGATCCCAAAGAACGAGGCTGCCATCCTCGACCAGCTTGAGACACTGCAGGAGGCAGGGATCCTCGACGTCTACGTGCACGAACCCAACGTGTCGACACGAAATCTCCCGTCAAAGTTCTGGGGACCGACCGAGCGCGGAGTTGAGATCTTCTACGAGCACAATTTCCTGCGGGGCGTCCCCATTGCACGGGCAGTCTATGAGGAGACGGACAAATCTGAGCGGGTACGACGCCACGAGGCCGCACCGCGACCGACGCTTCCCGAAGCCGTTAGAGAGGCGCTCGAATTCGACGAACCGGATATGGAAGAGGCTGAAGCTCCTTAGCGGTCCGTTAGGAGGATTTCAAGGAGAGGGCTTTCACGCTCCTTCAAGTTAGCTTGTACTCCGAACGCCGTATTCGTCGCTGCGACTGTTGGACGCGATGTTGAATGTCACCGACGAGGGCCGAGATGCCCTCAGAGAGCGCCACGAGTGGGAAGATCAGTACCTGCGAGAGACCGTACTCGCCTAACCTCGAGCGTCACGCTGGAAACCCCCTCGGTCAGAGTAACTCCTGAGCCCTCACGAGACACCGAGCCTACGTAATGCGGATTTGCTCGCCAACATAGTAGATGTACCCACGGTTGTGCAGGATATTCACCAGCCCCTCCGCAGACTCCTCGTCGAACTCAGACGCAATCACTGCGCGAGCTTGCTCACGAGGAAGGTCACCACCCGCATTCTCGACTGGCGAGCGAAGCGCCTCAAGCGCCTCTTTCGCCTGCGGTGGGAGCGGTGTTCGAGAGTTCATCTACCGGAAGTTGCAGGACGAGCCGTAATAAGTCTCAGTCAGACGGGGCTCTCAGACCGCGTTTCTGAGGCGTCCAGACGCACTGAATGCAAGACCATCCCATTTTCGTCGAGAGAACGCGGTTTGCCTACGTGACGACTCCTGAGCGTATGTCGGTCCCGTGGACGAACTGAACACACGTGACGAGGGTCGACCCCGACAAATCACTCCCTGACGACAACACCTACGCAGCGCTCACGACACGGGCACGGATGCATTCATCATCGGCGGCACACCAACGTCACTGAACACCGCGTCCACTCGCTTCTCGGCGACCTCTCTCAGTGATTAGCGGACGTCTGTATACGTTTCAACATTACAAGTTTCCTCCCTACTGAAATCTGCGTGCTGAATACAGCGCGTATCTCGCACTGGTTGTATTAGAAATCCGGCAAAAACCAGCGACGGTGCCAAGGTCGGAAAGGTACAGGTTGACTTTGAAAATTTCCGACGGAGGTAGCAGCTGCCAGACCACACGGTCGGTCCAGACATTACTGAATTGAGGCGCTAAGGCCCCTTCCTCAACGTGCGAGCGGAGCGAGCGAGTAGGGAAGGGATACAGCGCCGCACAATTTTCATACACGTTCGACGCTCGGCCCACAGGCCCATCGCCACCTTTATGTTGAAACGAGGTTTAAACGAAAGTGATGGATAGACATGAAATCGAAGGCCACGAAGTCATCGACGGGACGGCCAAAGCCACCGGCAACGGCGCTCACGTCCTCGTCCCGAAACGGTGGCGTGGAGCGGACGTGAAAATCGTCCGCACGTCAGATCCGGAGGATGAAAATGACGGTTGACTCACCACTCACTTGCTACATCTGCGGTGAGACGAGTGACCGAGCCACCGTAGACCTTATCGGGTGCTTCAAAGACCAAGACGCCGCAAGCGAACGGTTCGAGGAGAAGCACGGGCGAGAACCTGAAAGTTGTCTCGACGTGTGTTCCTCGTGCCAAGATGAGAACCCGAACCACGCCCGAAACGCCCGAGAGAAATACGGCGTGTACGAGTAGCACCACACGATGAACTACAACTACAGGTATCGACTCCGACCGTCCGACGCTCTCGAACAGCAGTTAGCGTGGACTGTCGATACCTGTAGACAGGTCTACAACCACTTCCTCCACCGCCTGAATCGGAACGACGACACCTCGGCATACAGCGAACAGAAACTCCTGCCGAGCCTCAAGAAGTGGTGGAACAACCTGAAACAAGTTCACTCGAAAGTTCTACAGAAAGTCGTTCAGCGGTTGTACGACAACCTCTCGACGCTCCGTGGGCGTAAAGAGAAGGGCTACCGCGTCGGGACACTCAAGTGGAAAGCACCGGGCGAGTACCGCAGTTTCACCTACAGTCAATCCGGCTTCAAGCTCAAGAACACGAGCGGTCGGACCCGACTGTGGCTCTCGAAACTCGGAGAAATCCCGCTCACTTTCCACCGCGACCTGCCCGACGACGCCGACATTAAGACCGTCACGGTCAAGCAGGAACCCACCGGAAAGTGGTACGCTATCCTCGGTGTCGAAACCCCGGACGACCCGCCCGCGAAACCGGAGAATCCCGAGAAGTGTGTCGGTATCGACGTTGGCATACTCAAGTACGCCCACGACACCGACGGAACCGCCGTCGAATCCATCGACCTGTCCGACGAACGCGAGCGGTTGGAACGCGCTCAACGGGACCGATCGCGGAAGGAACACGGTTCCGCGAATTGGGAGAAACAGCGGAAGGTCGTGGCCGAGTGTCACGCCGAGTTGAAGAACAAGCGCCGCGACTTCCTTCACAAACTCTCGAACTACTACGCGAGAGAATACGACCTCGTTGCAGTCGAGGACTTGGACGCGAAGGGCTTGGTCGAACTGCCAGGCAACTCTCGGAACCGGGCAGGTGCGGCGTGGGGAACGTTCCTGCGGATGCTCGAATACAAGTGCGAACGCGAAGGAACGCACTTCGTCGCGGTCAATCCGCGCGGAACGACCAAAGAGTGTGCGTCTTGCGGCGTTTCGACCGGGAAACCGCTGTGGGTCCGTGAACACTCCTGTCCGGCGTGTGGGTTCGAGGCGGACAGAGACGCGAACGCGGCGTGGAATATTCTTTCTCGCGGTATCAAGAAGCGGTTAGGAGCGGGACGCTCCGAATCAACGCCTGTGGAGACTGCGCTCCCTGTGGATACGTCCGTATCTGCAAATCGCGTCGTTGAAACAGGAAGCCCCACCCTCAAGCGCGAGCCGAAAGGCGAGCGGTAGGGTGGGGTAGTTCACGTCTCTTTGCTTCGTTCAGTACAATGCTCTATACAGAGAATGTCGCCCGTTTCCGTGTCGAAGCAGAAAGCGTCTCCTGGCTTGATCCGCTTTCCATCTTCGCCACACCCATCGGCGTGAGTGAGGAAGTATTTGCCCTCCGTCCTGCCGGTTTCTAACCGACCAGCCTGCACTGCGAACCGAACGAGGCCTTCGCCGATCTGGGTTCGCTCAGTCGAGTCAGCCATCTCAAAGTGGATTAGGGGCATGGACGTCACCTGATCCGGTATACAACAGCGTGAACAATAAACCACCTTCCGTCTTCAGTACCAAGAATCCGGACATTTGAGAACCCGTGAGGGAGTGTAATCTCTTGTAGCTGTTTTCCGTGGAATTTGGCATGGTCGACAGAGACGCCACCTCAATCTACAGCGAGTTCGGAGGTGACCGACTACCACCCGGCCAGCGACGAACTGATCGCTTCCCGGTGCTGTCGAAAAGTGGGACACCTTCGTGGGATATGCAGACGTGGGAGTTCACGGTAACCGGTGCCGTCGATAACGAATTGGAGTTTACGTGGGAGGAGTTCAACGATCTCCCTCAAGAAACTCAGCGTCAAGATTTCCATTGTGTGACCGGCTGGAGCCGGTTTGACAACAAATTTACTGGCGTCACATTCCCGACGCTCGCCGAGCGAGCGAGTGTCCACGACGACGCTGAGCACGTCCTGTTCGGCTCGTTGGACGGATATTCAACGAACCTTCCGTTAGACCAGTGCCTTCGCGATGAGGTTCTGTTCGTCCTCGAACTCGAGGGTCAGCCCCTTCCCTCTGAGCACGGTGGCCCACTTCGGGTCGTCACACCTCATAAATATGCATATAAAGGTGCAAAATGGGTTACGAACGTGACTTTGCTCACCGACCCTATGCGTGGCTACTGGGAGATGCGTGGGTATTCGAATACCGCAAATCCCTGGGGAGAAGAACGATACAGTTCACTCTGAACTTCTCTCTCAGCCAATGTGCGAAATTTGAACTAGTTAGGTGTCGAGTGATAGAGATTCAAGCGCATACCTCCGTCTTCAGGCGGAGGTCGAGCGACACTCAATTTGGTTGCCACAGGACGGTTAAGCCTGTGGCCCTCATTGGCACGGACGCTACGGATTCGGTGAGATGCCGTCTCCGAACCACACGGGGTGGCGAACCAGCGGTGGTTCGCACGGCGATGACACGGAATCCAATGGGGCCTCAGTGGCCGGGCCACAGCCCTCCGAGGGAGACAACCGAGAGTTCCCCCGGTGTCTCGCGAGAGCGTTGCTCTCGCGGACTTGTCGGGGGACTGTGTCTTCCGAGATGTCGCCGGTTCCCTCTGAGTGCGGGTTGGAACCGAAGGGCGTCGACCGCCCGAATCCGATGGTCGGATTCCCGCGTCTTCAGGCGCGCGAGGAGGTCAACTCTGCAGCGGTGTGGGCAGTGAACTCATCGCCTGTCAGAATCCCATATACGCCCAATAATTTGCTTCTATAGAGCACAAACACACGATGACTTTCAGAAGATAATCAAATATTCACAACAATCTAATTCTGAAGAGGTCACCTCTATTACCTCTCGTGTCGAATCTCTCCCTGAGGGAGGGGTAAGCCATACCGATAAACGGCTGACAGAATCCACAACATCAGTCAATTGCATTACCAAGCCCCAAGGGCCATCCTTCCGGTCCGCGGTGGCATCGATCCGGCCACACGTCGCCTCCCCGAGACGAGGAGGGCTACGGTAGATGCGGTGGTGGTGAGGAAAAGCCAACGTTCGGCCCGGGAACCGACATGGGCTCCCTTTCTGCCGTTATGTCTACCACCTAAGGGAGAAGACCCATGCCCAACGAACCTGAGATCGAACCCTTCAGCATCGATGTTCCTGACGAGGACCTCGAAGACCTCCGCCGGCGCCTTGGGGCGACACGCTGGCCGACCAAGGAACTCGTCGAGGATCGGTCGCAGGGCGTGCAGCTCGCTACGATGCAGGAGCTCGTGCGCTACTGGACGACCGAGTACGACTGGCGCACGTGCGAGGCCCGATTGAACGCACTGCCTCAGTTCACGACCGAGATTGACGGGGTGGACATCCACTTCATCCACGTGAAGTCGCGGCATGAGAACGCATTGCCGTTGATTATGACACACGGCTGGCCCGGCTCGGTCATCGAGATGCTTGAGACCGTCGGTCCGCTGACCGACCCGACCGCCCATGGCGGACGCGCCGAGGATGCATTCCACCTGGTCCTGCCGTCCCTGCCCGGCTTCGGCTTCTCGGGCGAGCCGACCGAGCTCGGCTGGGATTCCGGCCGCATTGCCCGCGCCTGGGCGGAGCTCATGTCCCGGCTCGGCTACACCCGCTACGTCGCCCAGGGCGGTGACGTGGGCGCACTCGTGACCGATGTGATGGGGCGCCAGGCACCCGACGGGTTGGTCAGCATCCACCTCAGCTTGCTCGCGGGGGCACCGTTCATCGTCGATCAGCTGCCGGCGGAATCCGAGCAGGAACGCGCAGCACACAACGCGCTCGAGACGTTTACGAAGGACGGTTTCGGCTACTTCCTGGAGCAGTCCACCCGGCCCCAGACGATCGGCTACTCCCTACTGGATTCACCTGCCGGGCTGGCGGCCTGGATGCTCGACCACGACACAGACAGCTATTACAAGATTTCCCGCGCGTTCGTCGACGACGAGCCTGTGGGCAATCTCACGCGGGACCAGATCCTCGACAACATCACGCTGTACTGGCTGACGGGCACCGGCGCCTCGGCCTCCCGGTGGTACTGGGAGACAGGACGAACCGCAGCGCGTGAGGCCGGCCAGGCTCCTCCGGCGGTCTCTGTCGCCGTCGGCTTCACAACGTTTCCCGGCGAAATCTTTTCGGCACCGCGCAGCTGGGTGGAGACGGTCTATCCCGACGTCGGTTACTTCAACGAGGTCGACAGGGGCGGGCACTTCGCGGCGTGGGAAGAGCCCCAGCTGTTCTCCGAGGAGGTCCGAGCCGCATTTAGATCGCTACCTGACAACGTTGTGAAAGGTGAATCCTCATGAACGCCGGGACCAACATCTCTGATCCGGGTGCACAGCTGAGAGGAGGTCGCCGACTACGCCGTCGTTTCACTCCATTGTCTCCGTGTCTACCTGGAAAAATCCTACCGTGTCGCACTTGATTTGCTGAGTCAGATGCCCAATATCCTCGGGGAGATCGGCCGCGTCGAGGCCGATCTCCCCGATCACTCCACGCTGGTAAAAGCGTTTGACAGGACCAAGATGGCGGTGTGGCGAGTGCTGCTGCGCCTCTCGGCGCAGCTGCACGAGCCCTCGGGCCATGCTGCGATTAACGCGACATTTTTTGACCGTGAAACCGCGAGCTCCCACTACCGCCGTCGGACGAATTATCAGGTTCAAACGCTGAAAGTGACAGCTCTGGTCGATACAGAAACCCAAGCGATTCATGACGTTTACTGTACGACCAACAAACGTCACGACACCCAGCTCGGCTGGCAGGTCGTCCGTCGGAACGCGGGCGACCTGCACAGCCTCGCTGCCGACAAGGGATACGATTGGATGGACCTCCGTGAAAACCTCCGCGAAAAGGGTGTACGACCGCTAATTAAACACCGTGAGTTCCGGCCCATCGATCACGCGCATAACGCGCGGATCGATGGGCCTCGCTACCGCCAACGATCGATGTGTGAGACGGTATTTTCGTCGATCAAGCGCACGCTCGGCGACGCCGTGCGTGCGCGCACCTGGTACGGCGAATTCCGTGAACTCGTGTTGATGTGTGCGGTTCACCACATCAAGCAGGCAGTGAAACAGTGAAATCAGCCGCCCTCTGGTGATTCACCGCGGCTAATTCGATCAAAGCTTGGTTTTGGTTTCAATGATGTATCTACTTTCGGTGGTCTTATTGGACGAAAAATAGTTTGTTGAGCAAGAACGAAATAGCTCGTTCCCATTGTACAGATTGGGAGATTCGTGTGGTCACTGCGCTACTACTTGTGGGATTGTTCGTCGCCATATTCGTCGGGTACAACATTGGTGGTTCGTCGACGGGGGTCGCGTTCGGTCCCGCAGTTGGCAGTCGTATCGTCGGGAAAATCGGAGCAGCGGCACTTTTTACGGGGTTTGCGCTACTCGGTGGCTGGACGGTCGGGCGAAACGTCATCGAGACGATGAGCAACGGCATCGTCCCAGCGAGCCAGTTTACGCTAGAGACGAGTGTTGTCGTCCTCTTTTTCGCCGGAGTCGCGCTGCTCATCTCGAACCTCTACGGCGTCCCGGCATCCACGTCGATGACTGCCGTCGGTGCCATCGTCGGGTTGGGGCTGGCGTCGAATTCGCTCAACTATCAGCTGATGTTCACCATCGTCTCGGCGTGGATCGTCGCACCGCTTTCGGCGTTCTTCGCCGGGTTGGTCATCGGTCGATACGTCTATCCATATCTGGACGCACGGTTTTCGTTCTCCCGAATCGAGGAGGGGCTGGTGTCAATCGACCGCTCCAGGTCGGTTCCGCGGTTGCGATTCGGACGCGGCGTCGGTGGCCGCGAAGTCGGCGGTTCGGTCTCCGTGCTCGTCATCGCCTGCTACATGGGCTTCAGCGCGGGCGCGTCGAACGCTGCGAACGCAGTCGCACCGCTCATCGGGAATGGGGCGATTACCGCCAGCCAAGGGATTTTACTGGCCATCGGCGCGATCGGCCTCGGCGCATTCACCATTGCACGCCGGACGCTCGATACCATCAGCGAGGGAATTACTGACCTTCCCATTCTGGCCGCCCTCATCGTCTCGCTTATCGGTGCGACGATCATCACTATCCTCTCACGGCTCGGCATTCCAGCGAGTCTCGCAGTAAGTACTACGTCGTGTATCATTGGTCTCGGATGGGGGCGCGCCAGTCGTGCGGTAACGATCGCGGATGTGGCCGACGCCGCCATCGAGGGCGAACCAGCACCAACCGCCGACCTGTCGTCGGGAGCGCTCATCGCCGAGACGAGCAAGTCCGACGTGCCACCTGGCCCGACGATCGGCGAAGTCGCGGAAGGTGAAGTTCCCGACCCATCCACGGTCGGCGACGGTGGCAAGGTCGGACGGGTACCCGCCATCGGCGAGGAAGACATCGAGGAACTGGCGGCCGAGAGCCTGTTCGACCCGGCGGCGACGAGTCGAATCGTCCTGTTGTGGATTCTCTCGCCGACCCTCTCGATCATCGGATCCTATCTCGTCTTCGCGTTTGTCTTGCACGTTGGGTGAGTCGTTCGGTCGTGTTCGCCGTGATGTCGCGTTGTAATTCTGTCGTGTTCATCCCCCGAATCTTTTGTCTCGATTCGTGACGAAAGCAGAGAAAACCATTTTACTTCGTGACTGCCGTTTCAGCTATCATGGGGGAACACGTTCTCGTTCCGTTGGATGGCTCACCGAAGGCGGAGGAAGCGTTCGAATATGCGTTGAGAATGCCGGACGTGGATATCACGGTCATCACCGTCGTCAATCCATTCGACATCGATCCGCTGACGCCGGGGTTACAGTCGCCGCTCGGAAAAGCGGGGATGCCAGCGTACTCAGAGGAGTGGTACCAGAAAGAGTGGGAAAATGCAAAACAACTCCACAAGGAGATGCATGAGCTGGCGGACGAACAGGGGGTTCCATTCGAGAGCGTCGTCAAGATGGGCCAACCGGCGCGCCAGATCCTCTCCTACGCGCGGGAGAACGATGTGGACCACATCGTCATCGGAACGCACGGCCGTGACGATATCACAGATGTTCTCCTCGGATCCGTCGCAGATCGGGTGATGCGCCGCGCGCCGATGATGGTCACTGTCGTTCGATGAAATCCGTGGGAAAGGCTTCGAAGACGAGAAGAGATCAATCATGGGAAATCATCCGTAACTGGTTCGGAAACGGATAAAATCAAACTACAATATTGCACGGTTTCATGGGACCAGAACCATTCACATTGGTGGCGAACGAGACTACCTGTGCTCCTTCAGAAATCGCTTTCCCTGCTGGCACGGGTCCTGAAGTTCACGTCGAATTTGGAGGCCGTATTGCCGAGACCGATGAAGCCCACGTCATGGTCACCGTTGCCTTATTATCACTAGACGGATGTGATGAGCAGTTTTTGCTTAGACAATCTGAATCGGCCGTCTAAGCAGATGTCTCGAATTTCTGGAATTAGGCGCTAAGTCCCCTTCCTCAAGGAGCAGCGCAGGGAGCGAAGCGACCGAGTAGCGCAGTAGGGAGGGGATACAGCGCCGCACGGTTCTCAAACACGTTCACCGCTCGGCCCACAGGCCCACCGCTACCTTTATGTCTATCCATGGTCTATACACGGGTGATGGATAGGTTTGAAATCGAAGGCGAAGAAGTCCTCGACGGAACCGCAAAACCGTCGGGGAATAGCGCCCACGTCATCGTTCCCAAACGCTGGCGTGGAGCCGACGTGAAAGTCGTCCGCGTCTCCGAACCCGACTTAGACGAATAGCCCATGCACTACAACTACAAGTATCGACTCGACCCGCCAGAACCCCTCACCGAGACGCTTCTGCATCACGTCGATACTTGTAGGCAACTGTACAATCACGTCCTCTATCTGCTCAACGAGGCAGACGACATTCCCGCCCGCTACGAGGTGCAGGGACGGCTTCCCGACTTCAAAACGTGGTGGGACGACCTGACCGATGTTCACTCGAAAGTGTTGCAGATGGTCGTTAAGCGCGTCTACGACAACCTCTCCACGCTCAAAGCGCAGAAGGAGAACGGACGCGCCGTGGGGATGTTCAAGTGGAAACCGCCTCGGGAGTATCGGTCTCTCACCTACAACCAGTCCGGCTTCGAACTCAAGAATACGAGTGGTCGGCCTGTCTTGTGGTTGAGCAAAATCGGTGAGATACCGATTCACCTCCACCGAGACATCCCCGAGAATGTGACCATCAAACAGGTCACGGTCAAACGAGAACCCACGGGCGAGTGGTACGCCACGTTCGGCATCGACGTGGAGGAAGCCACGCCTGAAAAACCAGAGACGCCCGAGAAGGTCGTTGGTATCGACGTGGGGATTCTCAAGTACGCCCACGACACCGATGGGTACGCCATCGAAAGTCCCGACTTCAGCGACGAGCGCGAACGACTCGAACGCGCACAACGCGACCTCTCGCGGAAGGAACACGGGTCTGCGAATTGGGAGAAACAACGGCAGGTCGTGGCCGAACGACACGCCGACCTCAAGCGAAAGCGACGAGACTTCCTTCACAAACTCTCGAACTACTACGCGAGAGAATACGACCTTGTGGCCGTGGAGGACTTGGACGCGAAGGGGTTGGTCGAACTACCGGGCAACTCTCGTAACCGGGCGGGAACGGCGTGGGGAGCGTTCCTACGAATGCTCCAATACAAGTGCAAGCGCGAAGGGACACACTTCGTCGCGGTTGACGCGAAAGATACGACGAAGGAATGCGCGGCCTGTGGTGTCAAGACAGACAAGCTGCTGTGGGTGCGCGAACACTCGTGTCCCTCGTGTGGGTTCGAGGCGGACAGGGACGCGAACGCGGCGTGGAATATTCTTTCTCGCGGTCTTGAAAAGGTAGGAGTGGTTCACTCCGAATCAACGTCCTCAGAATCGCACCGCGATTCTGATGGGCTGCGAAAATCGCTACGCGATTTTCGAACGCCTGTGGAGACTGCGCTCCCTGTGGACACCGTTGTGTCTGCAAAGCGCGTCGTGGAAACAGGAAGCCCCACCCTCACGGAGCGAACGGCGAAAGCCGTGAGCGAGTAGGGTGGGGTAGTTCACCAGTGCCCTGTTCAGAGAATATTCGTTCTCAAGGGTTGGAGACAATAGTGGCCAAGTATAGTGTTGCCATCGTCGGATGAAATTGCTGGGGCGATACCGACCGAACCACCAACTTTTGATATCCAGGGATTACCTGATAGGGCTTGAGCCCATAGTAGCCACATGGCGAGTCTCCGTCTCGGTTCGCTGTTCGGCATCCCGATCAGATTGGGCGTTTCGTTCTTGTTGGTCCTCCCGCTCCTGGCTTACCTCATCGGTTCGCAGGTTGGCCTCACTGTGAACTTGATCAACGGGATCTTCGGGACCCCACTCGATCCTGAGCCGCTTACCGCGGGGTTGCTCCCCTGGCTCTTGGGAGTGGGCGCTGCACTCGGCCTCTTCGCCAGCGTTCTTTTGCACGAACTGGGTCACTCACTCGTAGCACGCCGGTACGGCCTTGAGACTGAATCGATCACGCTGTGGTTCTTGGGTGGTCTCGCACAGTTTGCGGAGTTGCCTGACAATTGGCGCCAGGAGTTCGCGATCGCCATTGCTGGCCCGATCGTTAGCGTCGCACTCGGGGTCCTGTTCTACGGGTCGTTCGAACTGCTCGCTGGTAGACTCCCCGCAGTTCGGTTCGTGATCGGCTACTTAGCGGTGCTCAATGTGGTGCTCGCGGCGTTCAATATGCTTCCGGGATTCCCGATGGATGGTGGGCGAGTTCTCCGCGCGGTGCTCTCGCGCAACCGGTCGCGCTTGCGGGCGACCCGCATCGCCGCTGCTGTCGGGAAGGGGTTCGCGTTCCTGCTCGGAATCGCTGGGGTCTTTACGCTTAACCTGTTCTGGATTCTCATCGCCTTCTTCATCTATATCGCCGCGACGAGCGAGACCAACCAGGAGGTTATGCAGGCGGCCTTCGAGGGATTGACCGTCAGGGAGATAATGACGCCGGCGGCCGAACTCGATACGGTGGCACCCGAGATGTCGATCGATACCTTGCTTGACCGGATGGTCCGCGAACGTCACACCGGGTATCCAGTCGTCGACGGCGATGACCTCGTCGGCATCGTCACGCTCGAAGACGTCCAAGAACGGGCATCCGACCGCCGAGATGATGCGACAGTCAATGACATCATGTCGACAGATCTGGTGACGGTCCGACCCGGCGGCGAGGCGACGAATGCGCTCATGACCCTCCAGCAGGAGGGTATTGGTCGGCTTCTCGTAACCGAAGGCGCCGGCTCGCTTGCCGGTCTGATCTCGCGGACAGACCTGATGACGGTCCTCGAAATCACCCAGTCCAGTCAATCGATGGCCGACACCCCACCGACGATCGAACGCTGAGTATGATTCATCGGGAGGGAGTTTCAACCCAAGGGCGGAGGATCGACCTGGTTAGTGATTTCGTGTTTATCCCAAAACACGCAACCAGAACAGCCATTAACCCGCAAACCTCCCGAAATCACCCGATTCAATATTTTACCTGTAGAACCAGGCGATAATCGTCACACTCTCGAATGGACTGGCACCCGTGTTTTCGACGGTCCCGTACACTTTCGCGTCCCAGTCATCAACGGTCAGCTCGGACTCAACGATCTCTAACGCGGCCGAATCGAATGCAGGCGCAGACCGCTCAGCATCAACACGGGCATCGACGCTATCGATCTCAGCGGCGTCGGCGTCTCCCCAGTACATAGTCACAGCTCGCCACGATTCGCCTGGCTGGAGGCTGTGGAGATACGACTCCTCTTCGGACAGGAGCTCCCCAGCAGCGTCGTAAAAACGCGTCTTTAGGGACACTCTGCCCGATACTCCATCGCCACCGTTCTCTACCGTGACAATGTTGTACGCGTCGATGCCAAAGTTATCCTCCAAGGCAAGCTCAGCCGACGTGACCGACACGCTAGCCCTCCCTTGCGTTTGTGGATCCTCCTCATCTTCTTCGACGGAAGTGTCTGCAGGAGTTTCCGTCTCCTCATCACCAGTCTCCTTGCGATGCTTCTCACCATCTTGGGAGGCATTCGGGGGGGGATCTTCCGCTTCTACCGTTGAGTCCGTGCAACCTGCAAGTCCAATGAGAAGGGCTGATCCTGCGAGACCAAGGTACCCTCGGCGAAAAAAGCCAGTCTTTGAAGTAGAAGTTACCCTTCAGCTTTCGAGCGCCACAGTACAAGCAGAGGCATTGTCTCGTTAAGCCAGATTGTGGAGCGAGCAGGTCGTTGAATTTCTTGTCCACAGATACTTGCAGACCGGCTCAGCGAGCCGGCGGCTTCATAGTTTGTCTTTTCGTTATTGTTCCAAATTACCTTAAAGATATTCAAGCGTTCTGAACATATATTAGTAAGTAAAATATAATAAATACATCCATAATATTAATGTTTGAATATGTGGTGATTGTTATCGTATGGCTCAAATTGAAGCTCATGCGGTCGATCATCCGCTTGACCCAGTGAACTACCCTGCCCTACTCGCTCACGGCTTGCGCCGTTCGCTCCGTGAGGGCAGGGCTTCCTGCTTCAACGACGCGCTGTGCAGGAACCGAATGGGTTCCCGTAGGGAGCGCAGTCTTCACAGGCGTTGATTCGGAGTGAACCACTCCTACGTGATCGAGTCCGCGAGCAAGGATATTGTACGCCGCGTTGAGGTCGCGGTCCACCTCGAACCCGCATGACGGGCATGAGTGTTCACGGACCCACAACGGCTTGTCGGTCGAAACACCGCACTTCGAACACTCCTTGGTCGTTCCTCGCGGATCGACCGCGACGAAGTGCGTACCTTCGCGTTCGCACTTGTATTCGAGCATCCGTAGGAACGTCCCCCACGCCGCAGACGCCCGGTTCCGGCTGTTCGACGGGAGTCCCATCAGCCCCTTCGCGTCGAGATCTTCGACGGCCACGAGATCGTATTCTCGCGCGTAGTATGCGGACAGTCGGTGAAGGAAGTCCCGTCGCTTCCGTTTCAAGTCGGCGTGACGACGTGCCACGACGCGCTGTTGGGTGCGATGGTTCACCGACCCGTGTTGCTTCCGCGAGAGCTTCCGTTGCTCGCGTTCCAACCGCTCGCGTTCCTCGGAGAGATCGAGTGACTCGACCGAGAACCCGTCCGAATCGTGAGTGTACGACAGAATCCCTACGTCGATCCCGACGCACCGCTCGGGACTCTCGGGTTTCGTCGGCGGTTCCCGGTCCATTTGGACGCCGAAGGTAGCGAACCACTCGCCCGTCGGTTCCTTCTTGAGCGTGACCTGCTTGAGCGTCGCGTCGTCGGGGATCTCTCGGTGAAGCCGTATCGGAATGTTGCCGATCTTGCTTAACCACAGTACGTTGCGACCGCCCTTCTTGTCGAGCTTGAAGCCGCGTTGACTGTAGGTGAATGATCGGTAGTCCCGAGGCGCTTTCCACTGTAGCGACCCGACGCTGTATCCGTTCCGCTTGAGCGCGGAAAGCGACGAGAGGTTGTCGTAGAGCCGTTCCACGACGACCTGTAGTGTGCGGGAGTATACGTCGGTGAGATCGTCCCACCACTGCTTGAGGTCCGGCAGTTCCGACCGAAGCGCGGACATTGACGGGATTCCGTCTCGGTCGTACTCGTTGAGCCGGTAGAGGAAGTGGTTGTACGTTTGCCTACAAATATCGCGGTGCCGGTCCAATTCCTCGCGATGAGCGTCGGACGGCGTGAGTCGGTACTTGTAGGCGTAGTACATCCGCTACTCTCGCTCCTCAATAAGTTGATCGAGTTGACTGCGAACGAACGACGAGAGGTTGAGGTGGTTTTCCTCGACCCACTCGGCTTGATCCTCGCGGATGGTGATGTTCTTCCGTCTCACGACATGCGCACTATGTGTATTCATGCGCATAAGTATTGCGGAACGTGGGCCTGTGGGACGGCTACCGAACACGTTTGAGAACTGTGCGGCGCTGTATCCCCCCTACGACCTCGCTTCGCTCGGTCGTTGAGGAAGGGGGCTTAGCGCCTCAATTCAGCTAACAACTGATCGCCCAAGACATTGTTTAATCTAGTCACTCTTTTGATATGTTTGGTCGGCGGTTCGCTGTCGGGGACTTGATAGCTAAGTAGGTGGTGTAGGTAGTCAAGCCAGCGCCGAGCCCTGACCTGACTGCCGTTTCACGTCTCGTGGAATCGTCCGATCCGCATCGTGAAGGTCTGAAACAACTTCTCAACGGCGTTTCGCTCCGAGTAATCAGGACTCCCGCTCAAATCGGTTTTTGCGAGGGCGGTCAGATACCCCATGCCATCTCCACATTCGGTGTGATAACAATTTCCCAACCTCCCAATCAACCAACAGAGACTCAAGACTCTTCTATCCATCGATCACTCACTCATACCACACAATGCTGACGATTATATCCTTGGGTGTTGTACCTTCTCGATGATGACCCTCTTCGACCTCAGCGGTTTTCAGCGCGACCTCCTCGTCGTCGTCGCTGGCCACGATCAACCCTCGGGCCAACAGCTCAAATCCGACCTCGAAGACGCCCGGGACGAAGAACTCTCCCACGGCCGCTTATACCCCAATCTCGACACCCTCGTCAACAAAGACTACGTCGAGAAAGGCGAAATCGATCGCCGCACCAACTTCTACCAGATCACCGACGAAGGCCGCACTGCACTCCGAGAACGTCGCGAGTGGGAAGCACAGTACGTGCGAGAGACCGCCCTCGTCTAACGGTGCAGCACCGTCACAGAACCTCCTTCGTCTTCAAACTCTGAATCCAAATCACGGGAATTTTTCCAAAGGTGTCCGGGTCTCCTCCCACTGTGCGTCGGGCTTGTTAACTAATTTCGAAATTATTTGTATAGTGAGGTATATTATAGATATAATTGGATTTTTTTTGGCCTCCTCCTTTTCGTTGGGTGTAGTGATCTGATCTCACAGAATCTCCTCTTGTTCTATGTAAAAAGACGAGTCTTCGTTTATCGACTCGCTATACGGGATACCTTGGCCTCAACATCCGCCTCACGTTAATAATCATCTTCATTGGCTCAATTACCCCAATACTAGCACTTGTCGATAGCATCAACGGCAAATTTACTTAGTGTATCTTATCAAATTAAATTTAAATGCTAAAATAACTTTTGTACCAATTATCCCCTCATACTCAACCTGCTCCAACCATACGATAGTACAACCTAAAATGTTCGTTTGAATCTCATAGTTCTGTCGGACTTCCGAAGTGGTGCCAAGAGAGTGATGACGTCGCCCAATGCCACTGGTGCTCGGCGAGATGGACGCAACTAGGATACAGGAGACACTTATGTCTGAGGTTCTCTTCGATAATCCTGAATCAGATAGAGAGGCTTTATTGAAATCTGCTGAATAGGATTCTTAGGTGCATCTCCTCACTGTTGCCGATCAGACTTCACACCGAGGTTCCAGACAACAGTATTATGAAGCAAGCCAAAAAGAGAAACCCATGCGGATTGCTCGCATACAGACTGCAGCGGGACCTGTGACCGGCAAATACGTTGATGGGGCGGTGAAGACCGAGGACGGAGACTCATACAGCGTGGGCGACGAAGGAACGTTACTCCCTCCGTGTGAGCCCTCAACGTTGTACTGTGCAGGTCGGAACTATCAGGATTACCTGGAGCACAAGGGAAATGAGCGTCCAACCACGCCGCATTTCTTCCTTAAGCCGCCGGCCGCACTCCTGGCTCCTGAACGGTCTATTCCATATCCGACGTTCGCCGAGGGGGTTGGCTACGCGGGGGAACTCGCGGCCGTGATGGGCGAGGATTCCCGTAACTTGAACACTGACGAGGCTCTCGACGTCGTTCTCGGCTACACCATCATGAACGACGTCGATGCGCTTGGTGAAGAGGGGGCCGGGATGAAGGTGTTCGAAGCCGCTGCCCCCCTTGGACCATGGATCGAGACAGACGTTGACCCTGACGGGCTGGACCTGGAAACCAGAGTCGGTGGTGAGATACGCCAGGAAGGGAACACCGGCGAAATGCTCTTCTCGGCAGCAGAGATCATCTCATTCCTCTCCAGTCGAATTACCCTTCATCAGGGTGACATCGTCGCCCTCGGCAGCCCTGCAAACCCGGGAGAAGTCGAGCCAGGCGAGGAGGTCGAAATTTGGTACGAAGGAATTGGTACTCTCGTGAACGATCTAGCATCACCAGATTCTCCTTAGACGTGAGAACTATGTAGGTAGCGGCTTCAGACCGAACTGCGATGGATTTAGGAATCGCGGACGACGCGGCTATAGTAGCGGCTTCAACCAGTGGACTGGGCAAAGCAACGGCAACTGCCCTCGCACGGGAGGGGGCAAATGTGGTCGTCAACGGGCGAGATCAGGAGAAGTTAGACACCATAGTTGCGGAACTCCGATCGGTCGGCAGCGGGGACATCGTCGGAAAGCAAGCCGACCTCACCGATGCGGACGATATCTCCGATCTCGTTGAGGCGGCTGTCGACGAATTTGGCGGTCTCGATCATCTCATCACCAATGCTGGCGGTCCGCCCAGTGGCCCCTTCATGGAAATGAACGATGAGGAGTGGTATGACGCGTTCGATCTCCTCGTGATGAGTGCTGTTCGACTCGTCCGTGAGGCAGCATCCCATCTCAAGGAGGGGGGTGGGACGATCACCAACATCACCTCCATGACGGTCAAGGAAGCCGCGGATGGACTCATTCTATCGAACTCGGTTCGGATGAGTGTTATCGGCTTAGAGAAGACGCTCTCGAAGGAGTTCGCGCCCGACGTACGGGTGAACGCGGTGCTCCCCGGCTCACACGAGACCGACCGGACGCGAGAACTTGTAACTCAGGGAATCGAACGCGGGGACTACGAGGACTACGAGAGCGGGCTCAAGGAGCGATATGATGATATTCCCCTGGGAATCGGCGATCCGATGAACCTCGGAGATACTGTGGCATTCCTCTGTTCTGAGCGGGCGAGCAACATCACCGGCGTGGCCCTCCCAGTCGACGGTGGGCGGAGTCACTCTAATCTTTGAATTCGGGGGATCGACACCTCCAACCTGTCCCTCGTGAGTTTTTATATCGGTGTACACACTGAACGAGGAACGGCTTCGTGCTCGATGAGTGAGATTCAATGCTGGTTGGTCTCTGTTCTACTATAGTGTAGGACCTGTCGTCCTGACGCGACTCGTTACGTACGTAATCCTGTAATGGAGGGGTAGAGAATCCGTTTGAATACTATACATCGTTGAAGTAGGAGGTGTTGTTCACTGCTCGTTCGAGTACGTTCGGTATCGTTCGGACAACGAGAGGCCTGACGAAATCGATCGTACACAAAACAAGTGTAGAAAACATCCCGCCTGTTACGCAAATCGGTAGTTGATCTCGATCGCCTGCGCAGCCCGCTGCACCTCCTGGGGAAGCGTCTTCTCGAATCGCTCTCCTTGTATGCGCGTACAGGGACCCGAGATGCTAATTGCGCCGACCGAGATGCCTTGGTCGTTCTTTATTGGGGCTGCCACACAGCGCATTCCCTCGATCCCCTCTTCGTCGTCGAACGCAACCCCAGTCTCACGAACACGTTCGAGTTCGTCGACAAACGCCTCCCTAGATGTGATAGTGTATTCCGTCATCGCAGGAAGCCCGTCTCTGTCGAGAATACGATCAACCTTCTCCGATGGCTGGTAGGCTAACAGTGCCTTACCGATGGCGCTTGAGTGGAGGGAGACTCGCGTTCCAACGCGGGAGCTCGTTCTAATTGCTCGGTCGTCGGTCTGTTGGTAGATGTAGGTGCCGTGGCCATTCTCTTCGACTAACACCTGACTTCGTTCTCCCGTCCCATCGACGAGCTCATCTACTTCGTCGACCGCCATCTGGTAGAGTCGGTTAGATTTCTGGATGACGTCGCTGAACCAGAGAAACTGTAGTCCAAGTCGGTACTGGTCGTTCTCGTTCACTACGTACCCCCGATTTGTCATCGTATTCAGATGATTGTGAATCGTACTCTTTGAGACATTGAGTTCCTCGGCTAATTCGGTGACGCCTACCGTGTTCCGCTCGCCAATCTTCTCGAGAATGTTTAACGTCCGGTCGACCGACCGAATAGTTTTCCCGCCTTGGTTGGAGCTCATCTGTATCGACTCGCTTCGTAATGGACTACTATATGTTTGCTGTTCACTTGCATCGTTAATTCGTTCACCAAAGGTTGATTAGCGTTGAGGAGCGGTTATCATTTTGCTCGGCCAACGAGGGGGATATCCATGGCACGAGTCTGTGGACCTGCTTTACCCAAAATGATAAATGGTCTGTTTCAGATTAGTGAGTATGGCAATCAGCGACGCAGTTATCGATCTATTAGTGCAAAAGGAGATAAACACCGTGTTCGGTATACCGGGCACGCAGACGCTCCCGCTTAACAAGGCGATTGAGGCGACGGATGAACTCAGGCATATTATGGCGCGTCACGAGACCGCAGTGAGTCACCAAGCGTGGGGCTACACTCAGACAAGCGATAGAATGGCAACGACGCTAGTCGTCCCTGGTCCAGGTGACATGAATGCGATGAATGGCCTCAAGAACGCACTCAACGATAACGCACCGCTACTCCATCTCTCGATAGAAACGGACCCGGAAATTCGCGGTGGCGACGGAATTCATGAGACGCCCCATGATACCTACGACAACGTCGTCAAGGAGAATATCCTCGTCGAGACGCCCGAGAGCACCATCGCTGCCGTTGCAGAGGCGATTGACATCGCACAGACACCCCCCCAGGGTCCCGTCAGAGTCGGAATTCCCCGATCGTTCCTAGGAACAGACGAAGAGAAAGCAGCAGCAATTGGTAGTTGGGACTGTGAGCGAACACCGTCCTTGCCAACAGCCGCCGTCAAGGAACTCACTGCGTTATTAGCTAACTCAACCTCGCCCGCCATCATCGCTGGAGGCGGCGTTCGAATTGCAGACGCTTCACAAGAGCTTCGAACTGTGGCAGAAACGCTTTCTGCCCCGGTTTTCGTGACTACAAAAGGGAAGGGCGTATTCCCAGAGGACCACCCGCTGTTCGCCGGCGTCCTTTGGGGTGGGGCGAGTGCAGCCGTTCGTGACGAACTGGCGGCCTCAGATGCGACATTCGCTATCGGGTCTGACCTCGACGCAGTTGCGACGAACAAGTGGGAGTTCGATCTTCCGAACCTACTGCATGTGACGCTTGATCGCGACGATATCGGTGGGTCACGAAACGGATATGATCCTCAGTTCAGCCTCATCGCCGACGCGAAAGCGGTCCTTGAGTACCTGAACGAGGCGCTCGACAACGATACCGCAAGGGGAGAGACTCGAGCCGAAACTGTTCGGACTGCCGAGGCTGCAGCCGTCGAGCCGCTTCGTACAGTAGATGAGCCGCCACTTAATTCAGTAGCTGCGCTCAACGTTGTCCGAGAGGCTGTCCCCCGAGAGACAATTATCACAGCTGATGCGGGTGGATCACGGCTCTGGACAGTTGTCACATTCGACGTTTATGATTCACACAGTTACGTCAATCCTGGCTCGTGGGCGTCTATGGGGACTGGGCTCCCGGCTGCTATCGGTGCAAAGGTTGCAAATCCTGATCGTCCAGTGGTCTCGCTTATCGGAGATGGTGGTCTAATGATGTGCCTTCATGAACTCCACACAGCGGTAGCTGAAGGCGTGGATGTCGTAACTGTTGTGTTCAATAATGGCGATTATGCCATCATCAGTGATGGAGCAACCTCAGAGTTCGGCATTCGAAGCCAGGCATACGGGTGGGAGAAGGCCCCAATTGATTTTACCACGGTAGCTACGGGGCTCGGAATGGAGAGTTTCTCCGCCAGGACTCGAGAGGAAATATCGTCGGCGATATCGACTGCACTGAGTCGTGATAAACCGACGCTCGTCGAGATTACCACTGATCCACTTGAACCACAGACGGCCGAGTGGATGCGTGATCACTGACCCACTACTCGGGGCCGACCTTCCGTAACGTCTGGAGGTAATCACTCACCGCAGATGTGGCATCGTACCGTGGCTCGAACGCGAACTCATGGCGGAAGCGAGAGTCATCGAGCGGGGCCGGAAGAACAGGATCAGCACCCTCCCGAACCTCGATAGTAGCGTCTTCGTGAGCCTCGGCCGCAGCTAATTTGGCGAGTTCTCGTACCGTTACGGTGTGGCCGTAGACGTTGTATACATCGTTGTCAAACGAGTCGGCTTCGAACATCTCCACGAACAGCGGTCCAATATCACGTTCGTACAAAAGATCCCAGGTGGTGTCGCCGTCTTCGAGGGCGATAGTACCACCCGATGCCGCGGCGTTGAACAGCTCAACGATGAACGGCTGCGCGCCGGGATACCGATTCGGTCCGTAGATCAATGGCAGGCGGATTCCGGCAACATCGAGGTCATACTGTTCTCGATAGTGTGAAGCCTGGTACTCATTCGAGACCTTGCAGGCGCCGTAGAGCGACTCCGGAGCCGTCGGACTTTCCTCATCGACTGGATCGATGGCTAGAGCCTCGTAAAACGCCGGCGGCCCATACACGACGGTCGATGATGCCCAGACAACAGAGTCAATGTCGAACTGACGGGCTGCTTCGAGGATGTTGTTGAACCCCTCAACATTCGTGTTCGACGCCTCATAGGGATTTGTCTCTGCTGAGTCGAGCAAGCCTTTTTCGGGTGTGCCGTAGTATGCGAGCTGAATAATCCCCTCCACGTCATACGTTGTGAGAACGTTAGAGAGTGCGGCAAACGAGCGCATATTTTCCCGTTCCACTGACAGTCTTGCAGTTCGTGAGGCACGCGAGCGTAGCGCCTCGCTGGGGGCAAGATCGAACCCGACCACCTCATAGTTACGGGCCAGCAATTCGTCGACGACGTACGTTCCGAGGTATCCAGATGCGCCGATGACTACGACGGTCATACAAGCGAAAGCTGGGCGAAGGATAGTAAGTATTGCTTCGAAGGCTATACCCCCGCCGTGCAGTATCTATAAGTGTGAGTGTGAATAGCAATGGGCATGGAAGTCGAGGCGATAGAGGCGATACCACTCTCATATCCGCTTGGCAAGGGACATGGCTACGGGAGCGCACGTGGCACTGTTGAACAACGTACGTCGACGCTCATCCGAGTCATATCGACAACAGGGATGGTGGGGTGGGGTGAAGCGTTCGGTCCACCACAGACGATCTCAACGCTCGTCTCAGAACTCCTCTCCGACATCGTTGTTGGCATGGATCCCTTTGAGGTGGAGTCCCTCTGTGAGAAGAACTACGCTGGTCTCTACCATTTCGGGTCAAGCGGCTTGTTGCAAAGTGCAGTCAGCGGTGTTGACGTCGCTCTTTGGGACCTTCTCGGCCGAGAGCTTGGACAGCCAGTTGCGCAACTGCTCGGTGGATTCGAGCGAACTGAGGTCACCCCATACGCCTCGACGATGTACATCACTGACTGGGAACAGAATCCAGCAGAACCGATCGAGGAGGCAGCCAGGGAGGGGTTCACCGCGGCGAAGATCAAGATTGGACGCGGTCTGGAGGACGACATCATACGCGTCCAGACCGCCCGGGAGGTGCTTGGCGACGATGCGACTCTTATGGTAGATTTCAACGGGAACTACCGACCGGAGCAGGCGATCAGCGTCGCCAAGGAAATCGAGCCGTTTGACATCTACTGGCTCGAAGAACCGGTTCCCCCAGAAAACCATTCAGGTTATCGAAAGGTGAGCGCTGCTGTGGATATTCCAGTAGCTGCAGGCGAGGCAGCGTACGCCCGTTTCGATTTTGCTGACCTTATCCAAGAGCGAACTATTGATATCGCCCAACCGGACGTCTGTAAATGTGGCGGACTCTCCGAGGCACGGTTCATCGGCAAGCTAGCCACAATGGAGAACGTCCATGTTTCGCCGCACGTCTGGACAGGCGCTGTCGGTATCGCCGCGAGTCTCCAGTACGCTGCAACTCTCCCATCGTACCCCCATTCAACGAACGTGCCTGAACCATTCTACTTCGAGTTCGATCGGGCAGAGAACGGCCTTCGTACTAACCTACTCGCCACCCCGTTCGATCCGACAGATGGGTCCCTCGAGATTCCTGATGGCCCAGGACTCGGCATTGAGGTGGACGAACGAGTAGTCGAGGAGTACCGTATCGACTGACCATGAACGACGCCGATTCACCCATGGTGGATGACGATGCGGTGGATTCTGGTAAGAATCCACAACACCCGTCTGCGGCGGATGGGTCGTTCGAAATCGTCACTCAACCACGGACGATTTCGAACGACGAAGCCAGAAAACGTGTTATGAGCAGCTTCTCTCAGAAGCTTCGGTCTCTTCGTCCTTCTCGAGCCGTCAAGCAAACCACGCTCCGATATAAACCCTACTTCGAGTTCAAAGCGACGCTGCGGAAGAGAATTTTCCGCGGTGACGATGATATCTATCATGGTGCAATTGTCGTCGACGGGTTAACGGGTGTCGCTCGACCCATCCTGAAGGAGCAGGTCGAGACGACGGTCGAACGCATCCCCGAAAATAACGTTCTCAAGCCGGATATTGACGAAGGAACTGCCCGAAACAGGGCCAATCGGAATCGAATCAAGGTCCAACAGCGCGAAAGTGGACGGATCGAACTCTGTGACGAGCCATCGTTGGTATACAAACCGCTCTGGCTTGTCGAGCTCGGCAATGACGTGGAAGTCGTCGATGCAACCAATGGACAGGTGTTCGCAGGTCGTCTTCTCTAATTCGCTTTCCTGAGGATCGTTTGGATACGAACCTGCTGCGGTTCGAGGCGAATGTTGCTACTAAGGAACGTTAGCAGAACAGAGATGGTTAGTTTCAACTGAATTATATTGAATACATGGGGAACTATTATGCTACGGCAATTGAATCCATGTAGTGTGCTGTCAAGTGGAATCCAGAGATTCCTCCCGCAGTGAGTAAACCATGAGTAATCCGGAAACCGAGTCATCCGACACGGTTACCGCAACGAACGTGCAGAGGTTGGAGTCAGGGTATTTCGACCACATGCAGTCGTTACGGGAGCAGGTGCCGGTCGGAGAGTACATCGTAGAACCGATAACAAGTAAATTGGCACTCCTTGCAATGCTGGTAGCGACGGTGGTAATGCTGGTGTTGTTTCCACTGACGATGTTTCGGTCGTTTTCACTCGTCGTTATCGTAGTGTGGCTCGTCGTGTTCGTCATCTGTAGCAAGGTGTTTTATGAACGCGTCATTGTGCCGAAGGAGGAGGCCGAAACCTGGAGGGATTAAGGATGGCAAAGAGCCTCCTCTCTACTGAAGGGATTATCGTCCTCGTCTATCTCGTGGGAATCTTCCTGATCGGTATTTGGGGCGCACGGAAGACCAAAAACTTCCGCGACTACTTCAGTACAAGCAACCAACTTGGGATGATCGTCCTGGCAGGAACAGTGTTGGCGACACAGTGGGGAGGGGTGACCCTCCTCGGTATTGCCGGATACGCATATCAGCACCTCTGGATGGGTGTTTGGTACTCATTGGGGGCCGTGGTCCGCTTCCTATTCTGGGCACTCCTGATGGGGCTGGTATTACGGAAAGTGAACGCCTTTTCGATCTCCGAGTGGTTTGGAATCCGGTTCGACAACAAGAACGCACTGGTGATGACGGTGCTCAATCTCGTCGTGAGTATCGGGTTACTCGGCGCACAGTTCGTTGCCTTTGGATCCATCATCACCGTGTTCTTCGACGTTCCCCTCACCGAGAGTATCGTCCTCGGTGCCATTGCCGTGGTTGTGTACACTATTATCGGCGGGATGTGGGGAGTCGCCTATACCGATGTTGTCCAAATTGCCGTCTCTGGTGCGGCCGCCGTTGGGATGGTTATCTACCTTCGATTCACGGAAGGCGGATTTTCCACGCTCAGGACGTCAGCTGCCTTCCCTGATGGCTACTTCAATGCGATGGAGATAGCAGCGCTAGGGGACTTCACCGCAGGTTGGTTTTTCTTCTTTACAATCATCGGCCTCTGGACCGCAGATATGTTCCTGAATCATAACATGCAGCGAATGGTCAGCGCTCGAAACCTCAGAGTCGCCTACTGGGCGCCCATTTTCGGTGGGATGAGTTACATGCTCATCGCGTACATCTCCCCGGCAGTCGGTGCGTACGCCCGCGTCGTCCTCGGGACCGGTCTCGAGAATCCGGACTTCGCCTTTCCGATGCTGGCACAGGAGTTACTTCCAGCCTGGGCGGCCGGGTTTGTCGCCGCAGCATTACTAGCGGTTGTTATGTCGAGTGGAGACAGCTACCTCCTCGGTCCGTCAACGCTGGCCGCGAACGACCTCTACCGTGCCTACCGGCCGAACGCCTCGGACGAACACATCTTGAAAGTGGCACGGTTCATCACGCTCATCTATGGCAGTGTGGCCCTGCTAAGCGCACTGTTCTTCCAGACCATTATCGGCCTCATCCTGACGTTTCTGACGATTGGGTGGGCGATCATCCCCGCCCTTTGGGCCAGCGTAGCGTGGCGCCGAGCGACGCCGAACGCGGTCTTCGCAAGCATGGTTCTTGGCGGTGGAGTAAATGCACTCCTGATGTTGAGCCCCCCTGCGGTCTTCTCCGGTATGCCGCCGTACTATGTTGGCTGGATCGGCTTCCTCTTAGCAATCGTTATTCTGCTCGTCGGAAGCATCTTAGAAGGAAAGTCGGCCGTCCCGGAGAATGTCTTAAAGCGTACAGTAACCGATGGCGGAGTTACGAAGGAGGAAGATTTAGAGGTCCGCGCAAAGTCTGCTATGGAGAAAATTCATTACTGAATACTGATTCCACCTTTCTGATGGCACTGTCTAGTTAGTAATTTCACGAGGGCGGGGTTGCTGTCGAAGAGATTAATCACGTTGATTTTAATTTAGATATTATGATAATTATATGGAATGAACGATTCTACAATCAAAGATAGACTTTGGCACTGTTTGATGGAGGCCAAACCTGTGCAATCGTCGTTCGTTCTTAGCCGTTTGGAATCTCACACGGTATCAAATAAAATGAGTACGTATTTTCCACCTCGCGATGAACATACAGTATGACAGTTGACACCGTCATCCACAATGCAAGGATCGTAGATGGGACTGGGGCGCCGTGGTGTCGTGGTGCAGTTACGATTAACAATGGTGAGATTGACGAAATATATCAGCGAAGAACCCCACGAGTATCTGCTGACACGAAACTCGATGCCGAAGAGATGGTTGTCTGTCCGGGATTCATCGACACGCATTCTCACTCTGATTTAGAGCTATTTTCAAACCCAACGTTAGCTCCAAAAATACGGCAAGGAATCACTACAGAGGTGATCGGCCAAGACGGCTTTTCGATGGCTCCACTGTATCGCGACGACACAGAGGCGTGGGAAACACATCTGAGCGGCATTAGTGGCCGACTCAATAGAGATTGGACGTGGAATTCTACTGGGGAGTATCTCGAAGCAATTGACCGCCAAGGGACTGCACCGAACATCGCGACGCTAGTCGGACACGGAACGATACGGTTCAACATTCTCGGGTTTGGAGACTCAAATCCGACTGCAAACGATCTCTCTCAGATGACTGATCTCGTTACTGAAGCGCTCGATGAGGGGGCTGTTGGGCTTTCGACGGGACTCGTCTATACTCCCGCTCGCTACGCAAGTACGAACGAAGTCTGTGAACTAGCATCGCAACTTGAACCGTATGGACGACCGTTTGTGGCTCACATTCGAAATGAACGTAGACAAATTTGGGAGGCTCTCGACGAATTCATCGATATTGGCGCTGAGGCAGGCATCCCGCTCCACCTATCGCATTTCAAGCTCGCTGGACCGGCACAGCAGGGAAAAGTGCAGCGTGCAAAAGGTATTATCGAAGCGGCACGAGAGCGGGGTGTCGACCTCACAGTCGAGCAGTATCCATACACAGCAGGGAGCACGACGCTCACGAACGTCCTTCCGCCGTGGATTCAAACTGAAGGGCCGAACCAAACGCTCGCATACCTACAGGATGAGCAGTCCCGAACCCACATTCGACGCGATATTTCTGAGTGGCGAATCGATGGCTGGGAGAATCGAGGCGCATACACGGGCTGGGAAAGTATCGAAGTGACGAGTATTGCGTCCGAAGCTCACAAGTCGATTCAAGGAAAGAGCATTGCCTCGATCGCCGATTCCCGTGACACCGATCCCGTTGCAGTTGTCTGTGATCTTCTCGTTGAGGCGGAGCTTGAAGTTGGAATGCTCCTCCATCAATTAACGGAAGCAGATGTGCAGGACGTCCTCGTTAATGAGCGGGTGAACGTTGCGACAGACGGACTATTTGGAGGCCGACCGCATCCGCGTGTTTACGGGACATATCCGAGAGTCCTTGGGCGGTACGTCCGTGAACTGAACATCCTTACGCTCGAAGAGGCCATTCGGAAAATGACATCCCTTCCTGCTCGCTCAATGGGATTTGAGACAAAAGGGGTGCTGCGCCCGGGCTTGGACGCGGATCTAGTTGTGTTCGACCCTGCGACAGTCGATTCGAATGCAACGTATAACCGACCGTGCCAATTCCCAATCGGAATCCATCATGTCATAGTTGACGGTACATTCGTCGTTCGCGATGGCACTGTGACTGGCGCCCGCCCCGGGGAAGTGCTCACGAAATAGTGACCAGTGATTCCGTTTGAAAACCGTAGAGTAACGAACTACTTTACTTTCCCGCGTGCTTGGACGTCCCAGAGTTCTTCGACGCAACCATCCCGAACCCCAACAATCGTGTCGTGCAGATTGATCGTCGTACAGACATGCGGAACGATGAATTCGATTCGGTCGCCGATATCAACAGGGTCACTACATTCAGTAGTGTCGATCCAGCCGTGCTCTTCGGACGCATTTACGTATTTGATATCGTCACGGTGTTTGGGAACAGGATATTGTGGCTTATCCATCGAGAGTGACTTGCTTCCGGCATCGACGATAGCTCGGTCTTCAGATGGTTTGGAAATCACTGTCGAGATGACCGTGGCTGCGCAGTCCGATTTGTCAATGTCAAATGGTCGATGTTCGAGCTCTCCCACATCCATGAACGGATACATTCCTGGATTAATCTCGGTTACGACAGGGTGTTTACCGCTGTACTTGGACGTCGCCGTCCCCCCTACTTTCACCTCTTCGACGGGGATTCCTTCTGCTTCGAGAAGTTCGACTGTGTTTTGTGCTTGATCCATAGCCTCGGTGCAGTACGCTTCGTACTCGGTCTGGGTTTCAGCCTCCGACTTGACGTGGGCCTCGTATGAGAGGAGCCCACGAAAGTTCAAGTTTGATTGCTCACGAATGAGTTCTGTCATTGTAAGTGCGGGCTCCCCTGGCGAAACGCCAGTTCGATGTAAACCCACGTCAATTTCAAGAATCACGTCAATTTTCACACCATGGTCTGCAGCCACGTCCTGGAGCGGCTTGATATTACCCGGGCCATCGACCGTTGTGGCGAATCGGTCGAGTTTTTGGGCTAACCAAACCAGCCGTTTCAACTTTTTCCGGCCGACAACCATGTAGGAGAGATAGATATCGTCGATGCCGTTTTTTACCATGACCTCAACTTCACTGAGAGTTTGACAGACAATCCCGCTATTATTGGCATACTCACTCTGTCGTTTCGCAAGCTCGGCGTTTTTATGAGTTTTAACATGTGAGCGAAGCCTGACGTTATGTTTTTCAGCGAACGTAACATACCCTTGAATGTTTGTCTCCATCACTTCGAGGTCGATTACGAGAGCTGGTGTCTCTATCTCGTTTCTCGGCATATGGAGTGGTGGCTGCATCTCCGCCGTGGTAGGAACTGGCATGAGAGGGATTCAGATGATCATTATAAAAGTCTTTATGAGTCTAGCAGGCAGCGTTTTTCTCTAAAGGTCAAGCTACGACCTACTATTGTCATCCACATATTGTTTAGACAGCAGCATACGATATATGTGATAACGTACCTAGAGTAAACTAGCGTACAATACCGGAATTTATTTAGACCCCTCCTTGATATGCTATCTCATGGTTCAAACGATTGTCGGTGGAATTGTTACAGTTTACATAATTGGAATGCTCGGTATCGGTTATTATTTCCACAAGAAAGGAATGTCTGATCTTGAGGATTATTTCCTAGCGGGGAAGGGTGCATCCTGGTACCTGGTTGCGTTGTCCTTCTTTGCGACTGGAATTGGTGCAGGTGGGACAATTGGTCTTTCAGCGGATACGTTTGACGGCCAAAGTATTGCAGCATTTTGGAGTTACGGAATTTCGATTGGGAGTTTCTTCATCGTTGCTGCCCTTCTGGGACATAAACTCCCCAGTACGCAGAACATCACGATCCCTTCGATGTTAGAGGACCGATACGACGAGAAAACACGGGTCGTCGCTGTCCCTTTTTATATTCTTAGGTTTGTGAGTACCCTCGGTGCCCAGTGGTTAGCGGCTGGGACAATCATTAGTTTCGTTCTTGGAGACCTCATCACTCTTGAACAGGCTGCCCTACTCGGTGCGATCATTATCACAGGCTATACTGTCTTAGGCGGTATGTCCGCGGTCATGTGGACAGACTTCATTCAAGGGATCATCCTTTTTATCGGTCTTTGGATAGTCGCTATCTTTGGCATCGTTGAGTTGGGCGGCTGGTCAGCGATGACATCTGAAGTATCGGCAACAGCACCGCAGGCGTTTGATCTCTTTGCGATGGAATGGACGTTAATTGCTGGATACGTTGTCACTCTCGTGCCAACGATGCTAGTACGGCAGGGGTACCTCCAACGGATCATGTCCGCACGAAGTGATCGTGACGGGTTCGTCGGCACGACGCTCAACGGTGTGATTGGATTTGCGTATATTCCGGTGCCGCTTATTATTGGCGTGATGGGCCTTGTTCTGTATCAAAACATCAATGATCCACAACTCCTTATGCCGCAGATGGCAATCGATCTTCTGCCTGTCTGGCTTGCTGGTCTCGTTCTAGCCGCACTCGCGGCAGCAATAATGAGCAGTGGCGATAGTTTCCTTCTGTCGGGCGCGTCCAATATCGTCGACGACATCTATCTTCGATATCTGAATCCGGATGCTAACAACGAAAAACAACAGAGAGTCTCTCGGATTACCGTTATCGGTTTGATGGTCGTATCACTCGCACTCGCAGTGGTCGTTCCGGGGATCATCGACCTCATCGTCTTCGGAGCTGTTGCGTTGACTGGCGGTGTGCTTGTCCCGTGGCTTGCCGTCTTTTACTGGCCTCGTGGCACGTCAGATGCTGCATTTTGGAGTCTCGTTGTTGGCGCAGGACTAACCGTCGTTTGGTGGTGGGCCGGCTATTTTGCCGACACGTCCGAATTTATGGGTCTTCATCCAGTGTTCATCGGACTCCCGCTATCAATCATCCTGTTTTTCGGAATATCACTGGTTCAGGATCCCGAGTACGACAAGGTACTGGAGACTGCACGTAAGCATAACCTCGAATCGCTGGAAAGGCGCACGCTCAACGCGATGGACAAGCACGATGATGAACCGGGCGCCGTCGCCGATGACTGAGTAACCTATCCTCTACGCGTGTCCTGTGTTCTGCGTGTGAATTTCACAGAGGAGGTCTCCTAATTCCGATTGTAAGTGCTCGAATAGCTGTCGACCTTTGTCTGCGGTCGCAAGTTCGGGGGCGCCAATAGCCCCCGACTGACTGTACTCATCGAAGGTTCTGTATACCGCGAGCGGACCGTCTACAAAGAGATCCTGTCGACCGAGTTCGTACGGTTCGTCACGGCGCGTCCCCGTGATTCGGTCACGCTCTACAAGTTCCGGATGGACGTGCAGCATGAGTGAGGTTTCTAATTCACCACCGTGAGAGATTCCACCTGGGTCGCTCTCTCGGATGTCATCAATCACCGTCTCGGCGAGATGAAAATAGGTCAGGCCAAGGATTTCACGATCGGGATGGCGGTCACCGACTTCAGTAACACCATCTGATACAACCGACATATTTCCGCCATGCCCATTAAGGAATAGCAATGCATCAAAGCCATTTTCGAGGGCTGTATCGGCGATTTCCGAAAGTGTACTAAGAAGCGTAGTTGTCCGTAATGAAATTGTTCCGCCAAACGGAAGATGGTGTGGCGAACGCCCGGACCAGACCGTCGGCATAACGAGAACGGGGACGGACCCACGTACCTGCGCTGCGCCAGCGTGAGCGACCGATTCGACAAGAAGTGTGTCTGTAGACACAGGCAGATGGTGACCGTGCTGTTCTGTGCTCCCGACCGGTACTATTACCATTGAACCGTCTTCCTCGGCGGTGTCAACGATATCTGGATACGATTTCGACATCCAGGCAACCGGTGACATCGGGGGTGTGTTCTGTCCCATAGTCGGAGACACGATTTTAGATGGACTAAAACAGTAATGATCGGTGTTGACTGTCACTCGCTGTACGTTACCTGTTCGCGAATGTTTTTGTCGCTTGTTTCAACACAATCGTGTATGGCCGCGATCAACGAGTTTTCGCTGGCGGAATTACGACGTGACCTTCATAAGTATCCTGAGGCGGGGTGGAAGGAGTTCCGCACTACTGCACTCGTTGCTGAAGCGTTGGACACGCTCGGATATACCCTCTACCTCGGAGCTGACGCGGTCGACGTCGACAAACGTCTGGGCGTTCCAGACGATGACGAAATACACCGTGCTCGCGCTCGCGCTCTCGACAAAGGTGCCCCTGAGACGTATCTCGACCAAATGGGCCCCGTTACAGGGCTTATCGCTGAGAAGACGTTCGGTGACGAACACGCTCCAGTTGTGGGTATTCGTGTCGACATGGACGCGCTCGAAATGACTGAGGCTAGCGACTCAGATCACCGGCCTGAACGTGAGGGCTTTGCAAGCCGTCATCCCCATGAAATGCACGCATGTGGTCACGACGGCCATACAACAATCGGCGTTGGCATTGCCCGCGCACTTGAGGGAACTGACACGTTCACTGGGACAATCAAACTCTTCTTCCAACCAGCAGAGGAGGGAGGGCGCGGAGGCCTCCCAATGAGTACAACCGCACATCTCAATGGTGTAGATTATCTCATTGCACTTCACCTTGGTCTTGATAACGAAACTGGAAAAATCATCGCAGGATACGATCGTCCACTCTCAAATGCGAAAATCGACGTGATGTTTCGCGGTGAATCAGCTCACGCCGGGAAGGCGCCCAATGAGGGTCGAAATGCACTCCAAGCAGCGACTACCGCAATTCAGAACCTCTACGCCATCCCCCGGCACGAGGAGGGCGCAACGCGTATCAATGTCGGACAAGTCCGCTCCCCGAACGCTCAGAATGTAATTTCCGACCGCGCAGAGATACGACTCGAGGTACGGGGAGAAACGGCCAATCTGAATGAGTATATGCTCGGCTCTGCCAACCGCGTGATCGAACATGCCGCCGGAATGTACGATGTCGAGTATGAGACAGCACTGTATGGGAAGACCACGACGTTTGAAGCGGACGACGAACTCGTCACCATGGTCGCCGAGGGAGCTCAGTCACTTGACTCAGTCAACACCACCGTCAAACGAGCCCAGATTGGCGCGAGCGAAGATGCCTCCTATCTGATCAAACGTGTGCAGGAAGAAGGCGGACAAGCGACCTATATTGGAATCGGTGCAAGCAACGTCTCCGGCCACCACACTTCTCGGTTCGACATTGACGAAGACGCGCTTGAAATCGGTGTCAACGTCGTTGTCACTACACTTGAACGTCTTTCTACGGCGCAGAAAACGACGTTTTGAGTTCCTCACCCCCTGCCACTTCAAATCATAATCACGAGAACATGTATGGAACAGAAGGACGAGATCTCACGTTCGCCGCTGTTGGAGACGCAATCGTCACGCGGAAGTTTTCCGTGTACGAGGAACCACAATTTCAGACGTTAATCAATGAGATCCAGAATGCAGATGTCTCGTTAGCGAATCTCGAAGTTCTACTTCACGATTATGAGGGGTATCCATCTGCTCAGAGTGGTGGCACGTATATGCGAGCTCCACCGTGGGTTGCAGACGAACTGAGCTGGGCAGGTTTCGATATCTTCGCCGCCGCCACAAACCACGCCGGTGATTTCTCACATGGCGGGATGATCACCACGATGGAAGCGCTTGAGGATCGAAATATAGCGTATGCTGGGTTAGGAAGAAACCTTGCAGAGGCGCGCGCGCCAGCATACGTGGACACTCCAGCAGGTCGAGTTGCACTCGTGGCTGCGTGTACGACGATTACACCGGGAACCGAAGCAGGACAGCAGTTACCAAACATTCACGGGCGACCAGGTCTTTCACCACTCCGATTAGAGACGAGGTACACGGTCCCTGAATCTGCCCATGACTTCCTCACAGAACTTAGTGAAAATCTCGGGCTCGAAGCGGTGAAAGGACGGAGAAAACGCCTCGGCTTCCCCGTTCCTGGCGAGGATACTGGCGCATTCACACTGATGAACATCGGTGGCGAGACTGACTTGGACTTCAAAGTTGGCGACGAGTACGCCGTCCGTCGTGAAGCAAACGAGGGCGACGTTGAGGCCATCCGTCGGCAAATTATCGCAGCACGAGCGCAGGCGGACTGGGTCATCGTTAGCCTACACACTCACGAAGGAAGCGGTGGGTTCTTCAACGACGATTCTGTCCCAGCGTTCTTGGAATCGTTCGCACATGACTGCATCGATACTGGTGCTGACGCATTTGTCGGTCATGGCCCGCACGTACTTCGCGGCATCGAGATTTATGACCGAGCGCCGATCTTTTACAGTCTCGGGAACTTTTTCATGCAAAACGAGACTGTGACACGGCTTCCTGCTGAAATTTATGACCGCTATGATCTCAACCCATCGGAGTCACTTCCGGCTACTTTATTCGACAAACGGGTTCATGACCAAGACGAAAACCGAATCGGATTCCTTAGCGATCAGTCGTTCTGGGAATCTATTTTGCCAGTTTGCGAATATAAGGATGGCCGGGTTGATACAATTCGTCTTTACCCCCTCGATTTAGGCTATGAGGAACCCCGTCCTCGACGGGGACGGCCAGTACTTGCAGATGAAAGGACCACTAAGCAGATCTTGGAGTCGGTAGCCCAACTCTCCGAGCCCTATGGAACAACGATTGAGTACAACGAAGAATACGGTGAAATAAATGTATAATCAATAGAAATTCTTCTCTAGTGATCTATGTGATAGGTTCACCTCAACTAAGCACCCTTACCATTGCAGCTGCAGAAGCTTCAATCGCTTCTGGATACGTTTTCTCGTAGGGACTATGGCTTATCCCATCTACACTCGGAACAAAGAGCATTCCTGTTGGAATACCCACTTTCTGGAAATTCATTGCATCGTGCCCTCCTCCACTAGGTAGTCGTTGATACGGAATGTCGAGAGCATACACTGTACTATCTAATTTATCGACTGTTTGTGATGATAGTGAAACTGGCTTTGACCGGTCAAGCTCGTCAGTTGAAACAGATAGACCGCGACAGTCTGCAATATCAGCAAATCGTTCCAAGATATCGGCCTCTACGGCGTCTCGTGGGTTGATGGTGTCACTCCGGATGTCCAGCGGGAACGTTACTTTTCCGCAGACAGTATTGATCGCTCCCTCATGTGCGGTGATATCTCCGACAGTAGCGACTACGCCTTCGACATCGGTAGCAGCATTCTCAACAGCTGTGACCATCTCTCCAGCGGCGGCTAATGCGTCGCTACGAAGGTTCATTGGCGTCGCTCCAGAGTGGTCATACGTTCCTGTGACCGTCACCTCATAACGCACCGGTGCTCGAATGCTCGTGACGATCCCTAATACATCGTCAGCCTCGTCTAACACTCGTCCTTGTTCGATGTGCGTTTCGAAGAACTGCTGGATCCGCTCGACACAGATAGTCGGTTCCGAGAGGTCTGATGGTCGAAATCCCGCACGCTGCATCGCCAACCAGAGAGGTACATCGTTTTGATCCGTACGGGAGAAATCATCAACGGTTAGGAGCCCCAGGGCCCCCCGACTTCCAATCGTGTGATGTCCAAATCGAGCTGACTCTTCACCCCGGAATACAGCAAGCGTCGGTGGGTGCCTTGGTGAGGCATCAATCTCTGAGAGGACATCCAGCGCTTCCATCGCGACTACGACACCCAATGCACCGTCGAGTCTGCCGCCGTTAAACACAGAGTCGAGATGACTCCCGATGAGTGTTGTTTGGTCTGCCTCATGGCTTACGCTTGCAAAGAAGTTTCCAATCGAGTCTATTTGAACATCATAGGTAGTTGGTAGCTCTGACTGGACATACTCGAATGCACGAGTTTCTGCGTCAGAATAGGCGAGTCGTGTCACTCCACCATCTTCCGTCCGTCCGATGTCCAACAACTCATCAAGACGACGGGTAATGCGATCTAAACTGACCAAACTAGTGGGTTCCCCATCATTCATTGAAGATCTCCATAAGCTATCTCGGCGCACATAATGATTGGGGCGAACCTTCTTGTCCACCGTGGTTCTGGGTACTGGACAATGAATGAGATTGCACAGCGTATCAGGGACAGTGGCGCAATCAAACATGGTACCTTCCAATTATCTGATGAAACATTGACGGACTATTACATCGACAAGTATGTCTTTGAAACGCAGCCTACACTCCTCGAAGCAGTTCGTGACGCTCTTGTTGAACATCTCGATGTCGAGACCTGCGACATACTGGCAGGTCCAGCGTTAGGAGCAGTTCCGCTCGTAACAGCCGTCTCACTACAAACTAACATAAATTCGGTATTCATCCGCAAAAGCAGAGGGCTTCAAGGGACTCAGGCTCGCATCGAAGGGGATGTGGACAAAGGAATGCGAGCCGTGGTCATCGAAGACGTCACGATGACTGGCAAAACCGCGGTTGAATCCGCGCAAGTGTTGGAGAGCGCAGGTGTCGTGGTTGATACTATCCTCGCTGTTGTTGATCGAGACGAAGGCGCAGAAGATACTGCCCATAAGGCAGGATATGACTTCGAACCCGTCATTTGTATAGGAGATGATATCTTGGTGGATGATCGCCAATAGATGATCGAATACACAATCTTTCCTCAAAGCTTCTGAAGCGTCGTTTTGAGCCACCTATACCCAACTTCATTCACCATTTCCAGATGTACTATCTGACTTCACGTTGCCAATCGCCGTTGAAAACGTGTTCATTGAGGTCTCACTTTAGACGGACGGTTGGCTGCGAGATCGTATCGGTCCTATTCAACGGATGGTTACGTTTGTCTGGTGGTGTGAGTTCTTCATCTTGCATCGGTGGTCGTCCCACTTGAGGCGCACGGGACGTGCCACCGCCCTCACATCCTCGTTCTTTACGAAGCTCTCCTGCCCAAGATGCATCCATCGCTTGACTAACCCACACCTTCCCCTTTAACTCAATGTGGGTTAGGAGAGAGCCACCCCTTCTCATCCCCTCACTCGGTGCGACAACAGCTTCCCAACCTCTCAGCCAACCAACAGAGACTCAAGACTCTTCTGTCCATCAATCATTCACCCACACCACACAATGCTGACGATTATATCCTTGGGTGTTGTACCTTCTCAGTGATGACCCTCTTCGACCTCAGCGGCTTCCAGCGCGACCTCCTCGTCGTCATCGCCGGCCACGACCAGCCCTCCGGCCAACAGCTCAAAACCGACCTCGAAGACGCCCGCGACGAAGAAATCAACCACGGCCGATTGTACCCCAACCTCGACGTCCTCGTCAACAAAGGCTACGTTGAAAAGGGCCAAATCGACCGTCGGACCAACTTCTATACGATCACCGACGAGGGTCGCACTGCCTTGAGAGAGCGCCACGAGTGGGAGGATCAGTACCTTCGAGAGACCGCCCTCGCCTAACTCCGAAGATACGGCTACCCTTTTGGTGTTTATCTAGCCATTCGAGTGAGTTTACAGAGGTTCGAGGAGACAGCCCACGACTTGAGTCGTGGGAGACTATCACTTAGAGCAGCTGGTAGTCTGTTCAATCACTCTTCTCTACCCGAGCAATTTACTGTAAGAAGCTAGTAGAAAAGACCTTAACTGGCTCTCCAGAACTTCCGGAGAAGAAGATGGCGTCACATCGACAGACCGCGGTTGCAGCCCGCGCAATTCAACTTGCGATCCGCGAGGGACGTTTCACAGCGTCGGATGTCTGCAGGACGCTCCGCCACCCGCCAATGCAGCATGCTGTGACCCAAATTTTAGAGCATCTTGAAACAGAGGGGTGGATCGAGCAGGTTGACTCCGAGTCGTCTCTGTGGCGCACAGGCGACCTTGCAGCTCGGTATGGAAAGATGGACGATCATGCAATGCGCCGGGCACAAGTGCACGCCCGAAGCACCGAACGTCCACTCACTTCCTGGAGCGAACCTACCGCAGAACGGCGACGTCGGTGACTCGGAGCGCGACTCAGGCTAACTATCTGTGAGGATGTCACGTCACCTTTCCAAACGTGAGCCTGAATGGGATCGTGATCATCGCTGTCCAACGTGTGACGAGCTGTTGTCTGCGAAACGATTAGCGCTCAATGGGACTGTCTTCGTCTGCCCAAACGGTCATCGCTGGTTTCGTGAATCGGGTGTCGGGCGTGATCGCAACTTGTAACGCTGGCACCGCCGAAACCTCTGTGAAACAGATTTGAATTATCCGCTGACTCGTATCATTGACGGAACATCGTGTACTTCCCACCTCGGTTGCGCTCACTCGAGTTGGATACGAAAAACGAATCAAACGGTTACAAACTCAACAGCGTCGTACACGGGGGTGTCCTCGTAGGGCGCCTTGACGTCCAAGAGCGCCCCTGTCTGAAAGAGGTAGGCATCTTCGCCTTCCACTCTCTGATTCGACTGGACCTGCGTGTTCCAGACGGCAGTCAACTACCCGGCCCTACTCGCGCTAACGCGCTCGTTGAGGACGGGGCTTGCGCGTGTCTTCTCGGCATGGGACTCATGCCGACGAAAGACGCTTGTAGCGCACAGCCAGACGCCAGAGGCAATTTAATTAGCCGTGACCTCCACTCTACGCCCGCTCGGTCACGGGCGACGGAGAGGCACAGGGCGTCACGTTCGCTTCGTCGGTCCGTCTTTCGGGGTCGGTTGACTGCGACCCGTCCATGCCGAGAAACGCACCGTGGCTCCGTTGGCACGCCAACCCTCGCGGACTGTCTGTGGCCCGTCATGGACAGTCAGCCCAACGATGTACTCAGTCTTAACAATTTGCGTGCGCTCCTCCCCTCCCTACTCACTCGCTTCGCTCGTTCCTTGAGGAAGGGAACTCCGCTTAACCGTTCAGTTGAAAAGTGCCATGTCGTCAGGATTTTGGCGGGCGATAACGGTTTCGTGCTCTTCGTTTGCATACGCGCCGAATCCCGGTTCCAGCCCTAAACCAGCGAAACCATCGTCGAAGTCAATCGGCGATCGATAACAGCATCGTTCTTCACCCTCAGCGGCTTCCAGCGAGATCCTGGCCGTCGGCCACGACCACACCTCGGGCAACAGCTCAAAACCGGCCTCGAACAGAATCTCGACGAAGAGATCACCCATGGTCGATTGTACCCCAACCTCGACGTACTCATCCAGAATGGGTACGTCGAGAGGGGCCAGATCGACCGCTTAACCAAGTATTACGAAATCACCGACAACGGACGAGAGGCTCGCAAAGACCGCCTGTAAATGGAAAGCACACTACCTCCACGAGACCGCGCTTGCCTACCCTCTGGCCACAGGTTAACTATCCCGTCACAACCAGGTCCGGTTTCTCCTGCGTGATATAGTTGCATAGACAGAGATCACAAGAAGAAGCCCGAAGACTCCAATTGCCCACTCCACAACCGAAAGAGCCGCAAAAGCGCCGAGTTCAAAGTACGAGCCGACGATACCTCCGAGTCCGCCCCCGCTCACGAGGGTATAGACTCCCACAGGTACCGCTCCATCTGCTGTTTGCTGGCTTCTACTCTGCTCTCTTTCGAGAACCTCCTCAACGAGTTCGGAGACGTGAAGTTCGCCGTCGTTGGCTGCGAGCGCCTCGATCACAGCCCGTGATCGATCATCGCTCATGATCTCCGAAAGATCGTCTCCATGTGTGTCTGGGTCGTGTTCGGCATCACGTACTGAGCCACGCTGCCCGCTCATCTTAGGTCTCAAACCCGAGCCAGCCTGTAGAGTGTAATCGGTGACTCGTCCTGTATTCGTGCCCCGTGAATTCTGAGAAATCGAGGTTTGTGTGTTGAATGCGCATTGGGTGCCTCTGGTTGCCCACGCGATCATCGCTTGTCGCTGGCGCGTGCCCCCAACCTAGCACTCACTGCCAACAAGCTCGGTAATACCCTACACTTCCAACACATATCTCGCTACAGCGCGTATATTCCACCACTGGTGTTAAACGTACTGGCCATCTTTATATTCTGTTTTTTTTTTTAAATGGAAATATAGCCGTCTCGTGCAATCTTCAGATAGAAGTACCCCACGCAGTAAAACGCTCTCGAAAAGATAGCACACGCCCCATTGCGATCGTTACCACTACCGTGTAGTCAATCCAAGCGGCAACGAGCTTTCTCCTCGTTGAACGTCATCATCTGATTTCAGCGTAATTTCTGATGAAGTCTCCGATCTCACAGAACGACCGAAGCAAGCGAGTAGAACGAGACAATTCACATCCCTTCTGTCTGGCGTTATTCGTCTGATAGCTCATCTCTGGACTGTGATGGACCATCCCAGAGCGGCTGAATCTCCTCGAACATTGATCCCGTAGAAACTGTATCGGTCTCATGATCCCAGTCAACAACACCCCTCTCCACTAACGTCGGGAGCGTGGATCGGATTAGTTCCTCTTCGACGACCGCCTCCTCAACCGAGACAAGCTCGTCATCCGGACGCTGCACAGCGGCCTCGCTCTCTGAATTGTGACCTCGGAGTGCGACCACTATGCGATGCTGGGATACCGCGCGGAACGCGTTGACTAGTTTGTTGGACATTTCAGATCACGACTCTGTAAGGTATGGTTCGATGATTTCGCGGTCTTTCTCGGATCGAGTCACCTCCCATGGTTCATTCCCCCCACCACCTTCTCCATGATCAGTAGTCGCCCCTCCGTGTCGAGTTGAGACAATACGAATCGACGGTGTGGATGAGCCAGCACACCGAAGATAGTACCCCACATATCATCACCAAATTTAATATTCGAATAATTACGCGTGGCTATCACTATGTGATTGAGTGTCCAGATTGAAAAGCGTTGTCTAGGGATATTCTGTCATATTGTAATTATCGGCATGTACCGCAGCTCACTGTGGAATCCCACGACCTGAGTTGTGGAAATCACAAATAGACAGGTAGAATCTGCTGCACCCACAATCAGATAGATATCAAACAATTATTCGTCTGCTGGTTCAGTCTCCGAGGTGTGATCTGCACTCAAGTGAAAGTGGTTAAATGGCTGGACGCGGCGTTGGCACATGATTTCTGAGCTTTCGATTTCGAGGCCCAGCGCGTGGATCGCGTCGGTGATGCGAGTGATATCCTCCGTCGACGTCCCGATAACCTCGACGTAGAGGTTTCGGTGGCCGGTCAACATCTCGCGGACGTCGATGACGCCTTGCACGCCGAGTACGTCCTCAACCATCGAAGTTCGTTCAATGGGATCTGCTGTGCAGACGAAGAGAATCTGGAGCGGGAGGCTGGCCTTTTCGTAGTCGATTTTGGGATAATAGCCCTCAATAACGCCCTCGTCTTCGAGGTGCTCGATACGATTGCGGACAGTGCTGGCCGAGACGCCGACCTTGTCGGCGATCTCCTGGGTTGTTCTCTTTCGCGCGTCTACCTGGAGTTCGTGGAGGACCCCACGATCTACGTCGTCGAGTTCGACCATGCGCCTTAGAGGGGGGCAGCACCAAAACGTCTTGGGGACGAACCTGTCTCGGTGACCACCCGTTATTACGTATGATCGCGTCAAAATCTCCAGCAACGCATTGTTTGGGTTTCCGAGAAGGAACAAGTAAGATACGCGTGGTACCCTCGACCGGTCCCGGGTGGGCACCGCTATTTCTGAACGCCGCCGGGCTGGTTTCCGAAGTCGGTGGCGCCGTCAGTCACGGTGCGCTCGTCGCCCGGGAGTACGGTCTGCCCGCCGTCGTGTCCGTGCCAGACGCGTCGAAGCAGATTCGAACCAGACAACACATCCGGCTCGATGGAACCCATGGCACAGTTGAACTGCTCGTCGGACAGCCGGCGACGAAGACGAGGAACACGTCGAGCACCCTGAAACGGATTCACGCGGCGTCGAGTCGCCTTCGAACACCTATTTTTCTGATTTTACAGTAGTATTGGCGATCGTCGATCCGGTTGATCTCGCTTGACACAGCGCCGCTATGAGGCAATAATCTGAAGCGTGGACGGATCAGAGACGAGACCCCGAAAAGGGAATGGCGTGATGGCAACACAACCAGCCCCTTTCAGTGGTGGTAGACTGCAGCGAGAGGAGATCTGGTTCTATCATTGACCCAGCACGCCGATCTCCTCCAGCTTGCGTGTTAGTGATTACCAGACAAAACTGTGGTGGCCAACACCTCTTCCCTTCAACCATTAATTGACCTTGACCTCCTCCCGCGCCTAAAGTCACGGGAATCCTACCACAGGATTTCAGGCCGAGCGCCTGCTCGGCCCTACGATATGACAGCGTTTCGGGCCCGCCGATGGCGCAGCCGAGGCGGGTCGCGGTCGACGTTGTCGGGGACGATTCCGGTCCAGTCGTTGTCACCGCGGTCGCCAGCGGCCCACTCGGCGAACCGCTCGAGCTCGCGCGCAGCGTTGCGTCGGTAGTTCCCGCCGTCGCCTCCACGGCCCTTCCCCTTGTCCTGAAGATAGCGCTCAAAGGAACTCGCGAGTGACCGATCGGCGTGTTCTCGGGGAGTCATAATTCCTCGTTCGCGTACTGGTAGGTCGAACGAACGTCCTCGAGAAGCTCTTCGACGATTTCCCAGAGGATCAGGGAGGGAATCTCGTGTTCGAATGTGATCCCCCAGCGGTCCTCCGTATTGGCGGCTGAGTACTGGAAATGCGCCTGGCCGAGATCGGGATGGTCCTCGTCCTGGTGCCAGCCGGCGTGAAAGCCTGTGTTCGGGTCGGTGTAGTTGATACGGAACCAATCGTGCGGGTCCTGTCGATACCACTTGACGATCAGTTCCGGCGAATTAGGGCCTGTTGGGGGATCCAGGCGAGCTGGGTCGAAAATCGCCCGCAGCTGCTTGGCCTCGATATCGTCAGGAACGTACTCGACGGCCGTGATCTGTGGTACACGCTCGAGGACATCGCGCTTCAGCTGGGCGTAGAGGTTCGCATTCGGATCACCACCGGGATGCGGGACCGACATCCGTTAGCTGCTGGCCTCAGCGGGCTCTGTCGTCGGAGCGAGAAAGTCCCATTCACGGATGGCAAAGCCAACGATCTGGATGCGCCGTTGGAGGTGTCCCCATTCGCGGGCGGCCTCCCGGCGTCGGTCTTCTTCGTCGGCGTCGAGGGACGCCTCGGCGAGCGTCCCACGAAGCTGATTCGGGGACTCGACGTCGAATTCGTCCTCCCAGTCGCGGATCTGCGCCTTCATATCAGCGAGACGGTCCGTAAGTTCCTCGACAGTATGTCCGCTATCCCGGAGGCGCATCGCTTCCTGCATCGCCTGACGGCGGTAATCGGGGTAGTACGTGGTGTGAGTACCGCTCTCGTCACGGTGGAGGATCCCGTCGTCGACGAGCCGCTCGAGGACGCGTTTGGTGGGTTCGTGTGACCAGCCCGCTTCAGAAGCGATCCAGTTTGCCGTCCGCGGCTCCGACAGCTGCCGTGCGATCATCCGTACACGGTCTTCACCCGTTGTCTGACGGTCCATCAGGCTCTTGGAATTCGATTCATCTTCGGTCATAGCCTCCAGTACGCCCTCTATCTTAATATAGGTTGAGGTAGTTCGTTCTATATTGAATAGTGACTTCCGACCATTCCGTCGACACACGCAAACTGAATCCAGAACAAGATCGGCTCTCGGTCTTGGCGGCTCTATCCCCGGGAAGCGTCGTCGTGAGGCAGTTCCAGCGTTCGTGCTTACCCGACGGCGTCGGGGAACTTGAAAATGGACGTGATTACGAGGATGATTGCACTCAATACACTCGGGTGTCTCCATTCGGGTTTACTTCGTCGTTCATTTTGCCCCTCATCCCGCTTGTCTTGGCGCTCAGCGTGGCTAGTTACCTAGCGTACGGGGTTCAGACAACGTTCTACCGACAATTCGTTAGTCGATAGGCAATCTCACCCTACAGCTGTGTCACTTGGCGATTACGCGAATGAAAATACTGGGGTATACGTTACTGAAGCTCTTCAACGAGTGCAGCAACTGTCTCGCTAACGAGATCTCCGGCAAGACACCCCTGGATCTCAGTGGTCAATTGAACGGATTGTCAGGCGTCGCTAGTCGGGTAATATCCTCGATCACATCGAAGTCATCGTCAAACGAGTACAGGGACTCAATGCCCTCTCGCTGCATGTACGCAGCAATCGTCGCGTCCCCAAGAGAGAGTCCTTCGTAGGTCTGAAAGAGAGAGACGGCGTTGGTGAAATCCT
>NZ_SDIC01000009.1 GCF_004116405.1 Halegenticoccus tardaugens
ACTGCGCGAGGTCGGCGAAGAGCCGCGACTGCATGGTCTGGAGGTCCATCTCGCGTCTGGGCTCGGGCGTGACCGTCCAGGGGCCGTAGTTGTCGATCTGGATCTGGGTGAGCTGCGCGTTCGTCACAGTTGTGAGCTACGTCCAGTTACTGATAAGGGCTGCTGAATCCGGCGCCGTGTGTCGGGTGATACCACGCCAGTCGGTGATGGCAAACAGGAGGTTTCAAACCGTTGCCCGACCCTCTCTCGGTGATGACCATCCCGTCGTTCGTCGTCGGCATCGCGGGCGGGACCGGGGCGGGCAAGACGACCGTCTCGCGGCTCGTCACCGAGAGCGTCGGCGACTCGGTGACCCGAATCCCGCTGGACAACTACTACGAGGACCTGAGCCACCTCGGGATGGACGAACGGCGGGACGTGAACTACGACCATCCCGCCGCGTTCGAGTGGGACCTCCTGCGCGAGCACGTGGCGGCGCTCCTCGAAGGTCGGGCCGTGGAGATGCCCCAGTACGACTTCGAGGCGCACAACCGGATGAACGAGCGAGTCCGGGTCGAACCGACGGACGTCATCGTCCTCGAAGGGATCCTGGCGCTGTACGACGAGCGAATAAACGAGATGCTCGACCTCCGGCTGTACGTCGAGACCGACGCGGACGTCCGCATCCTCCGCCGGATCCGCCGCGACGTGATAGAGCGCGGGCGCGACCTCGACGGCGTCATCGACCAGTACCTCTCGACCGTCAAGCCGATGCACGAGCAGTTCATCGAGCCGACGAAAAAGCACGCCGACCTCATCATTCCCGAGGGGGCCAACAGCGTCGCCGTAAACCTGCTGGAGGAGAAAGTGCAGGCCGAGGTCGAAGGCGACGCGATCCGCGGCTGGGAGCGCGACGAACCGGAGGGAGAACCCGCCGGCGGCGTTCCGCTCGACGGCCTCGATCGCTGAGTACCGCGTTCGGCCGCGATTCAGTCAGGCGCTCTCCGACGTCACGAACGCGTCGGCACCCTCGTAGAACCAGTACCCGTTTTCGCGCATGGCTCGGCCGACGGCCCTGTGGAAGTCGACGAAGTCCTCGAACGTCTCTTGGTCGACGCCCTCGAAGATCTCCCGGAGGCTCACGACACGCTCGTAGTCGAGACGGATCGGATCGTCGCCGTGGGCCGCGACGAACTCGTCGCGGGAGAGGGGGAAGTCCTCGTCCTCGTTCACCTTCTTCGCGATGACGGCGTGGCCGTATTTGCGCATCCCCTCGCTGCCCTCCTCGCCGTCGGGGTCGTATGGCCAGTCCATACTCGTGGCTCGCGCGGGTGGTCCAAAGCCGTTACGCTCTCGTACCTCGGACGGGCGTCGGTCCGAACCGTCGGCTCACGTCGCGTGCGAATCCACGTGCGGGTACTGCGTCAGCTCGACGAACTCGCGCGCGCCGCAGACCGCACATTCGTCGGGGGGCTCGTACCGGTGTCCTTCGTCCGTGCGGATGACGGTCCCCGCGTAGATCACGTGGCAGTTCTCGCAGACGTACTCGACGGGGCGCTCGGGGCTGTGCGACATACCGTACCGTTCGCCCGTCCGAATAATGAGTGCTCTTCAGGCGCGGGAGAACGTCCTCACGAGCGTCATTTCCGCTTGCGACCGGAACCGAACGCAGCGCAGGAATCGAACGGTGGGACTGGGATTCGAACCCAGGAGGCCGAAGGCCACCTGCTTTCAAGGCAGGCGCAATAGTCCGCTCTGCCATCCCACCAGCGGCCGAACGTATCCGCGGGCGGCCCTAAGACCTATCGGTCCGCGTCAGTTCCTGACGACGCTCGGTTCGCCGCCGTCGACGTCGACGCGCAGTCCGAGCTCCCGGAGGAGCGTCGTCGTGTGCTTCGGAACGATCCGCCTCGTGCTGACGCGCGCTTCGAGGACGGGCAACAGGTGGAGCAGATCCTCGCCGCGTTCGACGACCGGCTGCATCGGGAGGAACTCCGCGTCGTGGCCCGCGTCCGTCGCGCGCGCGGCCAGCGTCTCGAGCTCGGGCGGCGCGAACGCGCCGTCGAAGTCGATCGCGTCGGTGAAGCCCGCGTAGTAGACGCGGCCGTCCGTCGAGGGACCGAGGACGACCTCGTTCGTGCGGAGCTTCATCGCCGCCGAGTCGATCGCCGTCCGCGTGAGAAACGCCGCGCTGCCGCGGACGATCGCGACCGACGTGACGTCCTCCTCGCGCAGCAGGTGCGTCGCGGTGTTGCCGGCGCGGGCGTCGAACGTCGACCCGACCTGCACCTCGAACCGGACGTCCTCCGTCCCGCCGAGCGCGTCTGCGACGAGCGCGCGCACTTCGGCTTCGGCGCTCTCCTCGCCGGCGAACGCGTCCGGAATCAGCTCGTCCGGGCGGTAGTTCACCAGCAGGTCGCCGCCGGAGCGCTCCGCCGCCAGGAACGCGTCCTTCGACATTGCGGCGTACAGCTCGGCCGCCTCGATCTCCGTGAGCGGACTCGTCTCGGCGAGTTCGGGCAGCACCAGTCCCTCCCGCGGCGGATCCGCGAGGACGGCGATGACGGTCATACCGAAGGGTGGTCCCGGCGCGCCCTTGAACCCGCTGATGTCGCCCGGCGTCGGAAGGTGTCGACCGGTGTCGGTCGCCGCCGTTCGCCGCCGTTCGAACGAGCGCCACGTTCATGCGCCCCCGACGCGTCGCGTCGAAGGACGTGACGCGAACCACCGCGCGCGACGACTCGCCCGCACCCGTCGTCGCCTCGCACGGGACGTACGGCACGGTCCAGGCGGCGTACGACGACGCGCCGCGCGACGGCGAGCGCGGCGTCGCGATCGAACTCACGGGGGCGTACGACCCGCGCGCGGAGACGTATCCGATCGAACTCCACGCCGACGCCGACGGATTCGTTCCCGTCGCGCTCCGCGGGCTGGGGCCGAGCGTCACGCAGATCGGTCACGACGACGTCGAGGGCGACGTTCTCTCGATCCGCGGCGAGGGGCCGGCGGGCTACTCGTACCCCTACACGATCGAGTCGCTCCGGATCCGCGGCGGCGACGGCGGCGCGGGCCTCGCCGTCGCCTCCTCGCCGCAAGGGATGGTGAACGCGGTCGTCTTCCGGACGGCCGGCCACGGCGTGCACGTCCGCGAGGGCGACCACGGTTCGTACGGGACGACCTTCACGAACGCGCAAGCGTGGAACTGCGGCGGCGACGGCTTCCGCCTCGATGCGGATGCCAGACCGCACTCGACGCACTTTTTCGGCTGTCGGGCGACCGCCTGCCGAGGCGTCGGCTTCCGGCTTCGGGGCTACAAGGCGTCGATCCACGGCGGGACGGCACAGCTGTGTCACTCCCACGGGGTCGAGATCCGCTCCCCGGTGGCGTCGATCCGCGACGCGTACGTCGAGGGCAACGGCCGGCGCGAGGAACACCCGGTCGAGGTGTACGGACACGGGGCGCACGGGCTCTCCGTGTCCGGCTGTTACTTTCACGGCGCGACGCCGCGGCGGTGCTGGCACGATCGAGATCGCGTGCTGCGGGCGGTGAATCTCCACGACTCGCGGGGCGTGACGATCCGCGAGTGCGTCTATCGGGGCTACGACGACCGATTTTTCCGCGGATTCGGCTGCGAGCAGGTCGAATTAGACGAGGGGACGCACGTCGCGCTCGACGACACCGACCTCGCCTGACCCGTTTCTCCCGGTATCCGTCGACTCGCCGCAGCTGTTTAATACGCTCCCGACGACGCGAACGTATGGACTCGCTCGGTGCCGTCGTCCGACTCGTCGCGGCGCTCCTCGCGATCACGCTGCTCGGATCGCTCGCGCTCGTCGGATTCGGACTGCAGTCGAATCCCGCCGCTGTCGTCGTGTTCTTGCTCCTCGTCGTCGTCGTGATCGGCGCGACGCTCCTCGGCGCTCGAGGCGGCGGGCGAAGTTCGACCCCGTACTGGTAGCCGACCTCACCGACCGCGGCGACCCTTCGTCTGCCGGTAGTCGCGACCGAACACGCTCGTTTTCACGTGCTCGACGAACGCCTCGGTCCGATCGTCCGTCTGCCGATCGAGTTCAACCATCGGAATCAGCTCGAAGCCCCGGCCGCGGATCGTCGTCGCGTGCTCCTCGTCGACGTCGAAGCTGTCCGGGCGGCGGGTGGTGTACTCGACGGCCAGCGCCTCCAGCGGTCGCTGGCCGACGGGGACGATGATCTCGGGGTTGATCATCCTGATTTCGGCGTTGAGGTACGGCTCGCACGTGCCGATCTCGTCGTCGGTGGGCGGCCGCTCTGGGTGTCGACAGCGGGTCAGGTAGGTGAGAAAGACGTTCTGCAGGTCCGGCTCCGTCGCGTCCGGCGGCGAGCGCGAGAAGCCGAGTTCGCCCAGGACGTACTGGAGTCGCTCGCCAGCCGAGTCACCGACGAAGGGGATTCCCGCCTCGTCCGCTCCGGGACCGGGGGATTCTCCGACGAAGAGGAACTCCCCGCCGACGTCACCGTAGCCGTGGGCGATGTTCGCCCGCGTCTCGCAGAGCGTCGGACAGTTCGTGCAGGCTTCGTCCATGCTGAAGGGATTCTCCAGCGAGTCCTGGTTCGCGTCCACACCGGACGGTCGGCGGTCCAGCACCAAAACGCGTTGGGTCCGCGACGCGCCGACGTTCGATGTCCTATCGCCGGAGCCCGCCCCGAGATTTGACCCGCATGATGTTCCGGACGTTGCGGTAGATCTCCTCGGGCGAGGTGTCGCCGTCCTCGTCGTAGAGGTCGCTCACGCGGTAGAGGACGGCCGCGATCTGACTGCTCTCGGAGCTGTCGCCGTGCACGTCGTCGGCGATCTCGCGCAGGAACCGGACCCGTTCGGCATCAGGTTCGAAGTCGGCGTTGGTAGGTGCCCCACGGTCGGCCCGCGCTTCGTCCTCCGCGTCGTTCGACCGTGTCGGCTCTGCGTCCGTCATGTCAGCGCTGGCTCGCGCGCCGCCGGTTGACGATCCCGACGTTGTTCGCGACGTTCTCGGTCAGAACTCGGAACGCGTCCGCCGTCTCGTTTTCGTCCGTCAGCACGATCGGCTCGCCGCCGTCCCCGCCGGATCGGACGTCGGGGTCGAGCGGAATCCCTCCGAGGTGGGGGAGGTCGTACTCGTCGGCGAGCGCCCGTCCGCCGCCGGTCCCGAACACGTCGTGGACGCTCCCGCAGTCGGGGCAGCGGAATCCGGCCATGTTCTCGACGATGCCGAGGACGTTCGTCTCGTGCTTCCCGAACATTCGAAGCCCCTTGCGCGCGTCGTCGACGGCCACGTCCTGCGGCGTCGTGACGATCACCGAGCCCGTGAGCGGGAGGGTCTGGAGGACGGTCAGTTGCGTGTCGCCCGTCCCCGGCGGGAGGTCGACGACCATGTAGTCGAGGTCGCCCCACTCGACGTCCTCGACCAGCTGCGTCAGCACCTTGTGAACCATCGGCCCGCGCCAGATAACCGGGTCGTCCTCGCCGACGAGGAAGGCCATGCTGATGAGCTTCACGCCGTACTTCTCCGGCGGGACGATTGTCCCCTCGGCGGTCGCCTGCGGGCGCTCGTCGGCGTCGACCATCCGCGGCACGTTCGGCCCGTACACGTCCGCGTCGAACAGCCCGACGCGCGCGCCGAGCTTCGAGAGTCCGGCGGCGAGGTTGACCGCGACGGTCGACTTTCCGACGCCGCCTTTCCCCGAGGCGACGGCGATCACGTTCTTCACGCCGGGGAGCACCTGCTCACCCGACGAGAGGTCGGACGGAACCGTGGCCGAGAGTTCGACGTCCGCGTCGAGATCCGCGAGCGCTTCCCGAACGCGGCTCGCGATCTGCGTCTCGTGTGGCGCGTACGGCGCTCCGAGGGCGAGCGAGACCCGGACGGTCCCGGTCTCCGCGTCGACGTCGACGGCGTTGACCAGCCCGAGCGAGACGATATCCTCGCCGAGATCCGGGTCCTCGACCGATCGGAGGCGGTCGCGCACGTCCGCTTCGTTCATGCCTCGAAGTGGGCGGGTGCGCCGAATAAGGGTTGTGCAACCGGATCTCGCGCTCCGAGATCGACCTCGACGGGGGCGTTAAGCCCGCCGAGACCCTAGCGCAGTCGATGACGTTCACCGTCACCTACCACTGCCCTCACTGCGGGACGCTCGTCGGGCTCGAACGCGACGAATATCTCGCGGACAAGGCGGTCACGCCGTTCCCGTTCGAGGAATGGGAGTACGCGACGCCGCAGGAGAACTACGAGGAGGCCGACGGGGTGAAGTTCGTGTGCGGGAAGGGCGAGGCGGCGAACGCCGCCGAGATCGGGAAGGACGAGGCGGTGACCACCGCCGAGGTCGGAGAGGACGAGACGACGAGCGTCGTCGAGGTCGACGAAAACGACTCCCCGACCGAAGAGGGAGCGGATGGAGGGTGCGGCCGGGCGTTCTACCTGAGCTTCGTGAAGTTCGAGGGAGGAGAGGAGGTGGATCCGCGAAAGCCCGCGGAGTTCGTCGAGATCGACCCCGGCGACCGGGTCACCGGTCCGAGCGGTCCCCGCGGTCCGGACGGTCCCGGCGGGTTCTGGTCGTGATCGCGCCGAGCGGTCGCTCCGTGGGTGTGAACAGGCGGCGCGGGGGAGGTAACGCGAAGCGGCGCGCCGCGCACCCGCCTCGACTCGCTTCGCGACCGTCGTTCACCGCATAGGGACGCTGGTCCCGTCTTTCGATATAAACCCTCGTCGCGGCGGGCGGTCGACGCCGCTCACCCCTTGATGTTACAGACGGGAAACGTCCGGGCGACCTTGTCGCCGATGCCGAGTTCGTCGCTCACGCGGACCACCTCGTCCACGTCCTTGTAGACGCCCGGGGCTTCTTCGGCGACCGTCGCGCCACTTTGCGCCTTGACGTAGATCTTCCGCCGATCGCGCAGATCGTCGCGCACCGTCTCGCCCCAGTACTCCTTCTTCGCCTGCGTGCGGCTCATGATCCGTCCCGCGCCGTGGGCCGTCGAACCGAAGGTGAGATCCATCGACGCCTCGCCGCCGCGGAGGACGTAGCTTCCCGCACCCATGCTCCCGGGGATGATGATGGGCTGGCCGACGTCGCGGTAAGCGCGCGGGACCTCCGGTCGACCAGCCGGGAACGCCCGCGTCGCACCCTTTCGGTGGACGTACAGCTCTCGTTCCTCGCCATCGACGTCGTGGACCTCCTTTTTGGCGATGTTGTGGGCCACGTCGTAGATCAGGTGCATCTCCATGTCCTCCCAGTCACGGCCGAACACGCGCTCGAACACCCGGCGGGTGCGGTGCATGATGAGCTGTCGGTTCGTCCACGCGAAGTTGATCGCGGCGCACATCGCGCCGTAGTAGTCCTCGGCGAGTTGCGACCCCGCGGGCGCGGCGGCGAGTTCCCTGTCCGGCAGTTCCGCGAGGAGGTCGCCGTGTTCCTTCTCGATCCGACGGAGGTAGTCGTTGCACACCTGGTGGCCGAGACCGCGGCTCCCGCAGTGGATGAGCACGACGATCTGATCCTCCTCCATGCCGAACGCCTCGGCCACGTCGGGGCGGTAGACGTCGGTCACGCGCTGGACTTCGAGGAAGTGGTTGCCGCTGCCGAGGCTGCCGAGCTGGTTCTTCCCCCGATCCTTCGCCTTCTGCGAGACGGCGTCGGGATCGGCGTCCGGTCGCCGCCCCTCGTCCTCGCAGTGGAGGAGGTCCGACTCGACGGCGTGGCCCGCCTCCAGCGCCCAGTCCACGCCGCGGGCGAGTACCTCGTCCACCGTCCCTACGTCGCCCTCGACGATGCCGCCGCCGCCGAGGCCAGACGGGACGTTGGCGAACAGCGAGTCGACTAGCTCTTCCTCCTTCCCTCGGAGGTCGTCGTAGGTGAGGTTCGTTCGCATCATCCGCACGCCGCAGTTGATGTCGTACCCGACGCTTCCGGGGGAGATGCACCCGTCCTCCGCGTCGGTCGCGCCGACGCCGCCGACGGGGAAGCCGTACCCTTGATGGCCGTCGGGCATACAGAGGGCGTGCTTCGTGATGCCCGGCAGGTGCGTCGCGTTCCGCAGCTGCTGGAGGGTCTTGTCGCCGCCGATCTGGTCGAGCAGCGCCTCGCTTGCGAGCACGCGCGCCGGGACGCGCATGTCGCCCTCGCGCGGGATCTCCCAGACGTGCTCTCGAACCCGTTCGAGACGAACGCCGTCGAACTCCTTCGTCTTCATACGCGGAGAAACGACCGCGCGGTTGAATAGGATTCCGCACGGCGGATCTCGCGTCGATCCGCCACGACCGCCGCCCGCGTCAGTCGGCCGCGACCGCCCGGTCGTCCGTCCGCGCGCCCCGGAGCCGCGAATCGACCGAAAGCGGCCCGGAGCCCGTGACGAGCAGCGCCGATACCAGTCCGAAGAGGCTGATGTGCGCGAGAACGGGATCGTCGGGCAACCCGAAGAGCGTCGTCGTGAAGAGGAGGAAGGCGAGTCCCGCGAAGGCCCGGGTGAACAGCCCGAGAATCAGCATCGCCCCGACGAGCACCTCCGTCAACCCCGCGCCCACGACCCACAGCTCGGGCGCGACCGGCACGACGGCCGTGAGATCGTACTTCGCGACCACCGCGAGCGAGTCGCCGGGATTCGCGAGCTTCTCGGCCACGCCGAGATAGACGAGCGTCAGCCCGACCCCGACGCGGAGGACCGTCGGAACGAACGCGCGGTACGGCTCGACGCGCCGTCGAAACGGCAGCGAGAGCGCCCGGTAGAGCGGATCGATCCGCGAGTACAGCGTCCGCTCGTCGTCCGCCATCCGCGCGATGATCTCGTCCGCGCTGGGACGACCGCCGCCGAGGAGGACGAGCGCGAGGAAGGCGGGCGCGTACTCGAACGCCAGCAACACCGCCGGCTCGGCGGCGACGCCGACGAGGTACCCCGCGAGTCCGACGGCGGCGACGAACCGCGTCGCCAGCCCGAAGAGCAGGAGGAACCCGACGGTGATCCCGAAGAGTCGGACGAACGTCGGGGCGGGCGGGCGGTACAGCGGCGTGAAGTAGTACCCGGTGAAGCCCGCGCCGACGAGCGGCAAGCCGACGCTCAGCCGAAGCAGCCACGGCAGGAGGTCGCGGTACGACGCGAGCGACGCCCGGAGCGCCTCGACGTCGCGCCTCGCGGGGCGAAACCGGAGGTACAGCGCGATCGCAGCGCCCACGCAGAGCGCGCCCGTCCCGAGGACGAGCAGGTTGAACGGGTCGGACAGCGCGTCCGCGAGGAACGCGAGGACGTCGATCGGATCGCCGCCCGGCGTCACGTACTCGACGTGCGCCCGGGCGCTCCCGGCGAACGCGAAGAGCGCGAGGAGCCCCGCGCGGACGACGCGACTCGCCATCGCTCTCGAAGGGTTCATACGAGAGAGTCGGTTCCCGAGCGCCCTAAACCGTCCGCCGCGCTCGACGAGCGCCCGCGTCCCGCGCCGGCGTCACACGTCGAACACGACGTACGCCTCCCACCCGTCGGGCGTCTCGTCGAGGCGCATCTCGGAGTAGGTCACGGCCTTGACTTCGCGCGCCGCGATGGAAGAGAGGGGGACGCCGCGGGCGGTCGCCTCGACGGTCCACTCGTCGCCGTCCCGTCCGACCGTCGCGCGGTTGTCTACCGGGAGGACGCCGCGGACGTCCCGCTCGTAGATGAGTTCGTCGAGGTAATCGAAGAGCAGCGCCTCGCGGCTCTCGGCCCGGACGGTCACGGAGAAGCGATCGCCGTCCGCCGGGGCCGACTCGTACATCGCCGCCGCGAGTCCGTCGGCGACCGCGCCGAACAGTTCGGAGAGATCCGACGCGGTCGCTTCGACGGCGACGTCGGCCGTGTGGTCGCGCAGTGCGTAACTCACTGCGAGCGCTTGGTCGCTCGCCGCCAAGTCGTTTCCGCTCGGTCGCGGGGACCTCGCGGACGGCACCGGCGGGCCTCGTCCCCGAATCGACGGTGGAGTTATATTCCAGACCATGCTAACGGGTGGTAGTGAGCGTCAACGTCGAAAAACGGGTGGACAAACCGGGCGACGACGCGCACGCCGAGCGGGCGTGGGAGCTGAAAGAGCGGATCCGGCTCGACGAGGGCGTGCTCAAACAGCGACGCGGATTCTTCATGAACGCGTATCACCGGTCGACCACGCACCTATTCCTCGTCGACGACGAGCTCATCGGCTTCGCGTCGGTCAGACGCGACGGGTACATCCTCTTTCTCGCCGTCGCGCCCGAGGTCAGGGGGCAGGGGTACGGCCGGCGGCTCGTCGCGGAGGTCGCGGAGGGCCACCGGACCGTCTCCTGCCACGCCCGGACGACGAACGAGCGGGCGCTGCGCTTCTACGAGCACCTCGGCTTCGAGGTCAAGCGCCGCATCGACAACTACTACGAGGACGGCGGCGACGCGTACTACCTCCGGCTCGGCGAACACGAGAGCCTTCGCAAGCGGCTCTCGGACTTCGTACGCCGCTGACGCCGGCGAACTCTGTCCCGCGCCACCGCCCGCCCCCGCGCCGGCAACGAAAACGCCTATACCCGCGCTCTCACAACCACGGAAAGCATGGACGAGCGGACGCGCGAGTACCTCAAGGGGCGCTTCGGCGACTTCTACCGGAGCGCCGACGCGACCCCGCCGCCGGCGGCGTCCGACCGCGAGTGGGGTCACATTCCCTGGACGGCCGGCGCGGGGACGACGATGGTCCGCCACCAGTCGCTCCTCGATCTCGGCGACCTCGGGGACTTTCTCGCCCGCGAGTCGCCGCGCCACGTCTACTTCTCGGCCGCACGCTACGCCGAGCCGAGCGCGAGCACGATGGACGACAAGGGGTGGCGCGAGGCCGACCTCGTGTTCGACCTCGACGCCGACCACCTCCCGTCGATCGACCCCGAGCGGACGAGTTACGGGGGGATGCTCGTGGCCTGCAAGGGGGCGCTCCGACGGCTTCTCGACGTGCTCGAAGACGACTTCGCGTTCGAAGAGCTCGAAGTGGTCTTCTCCGGCGGCCGCGGCTACCACGTCCACGTCCGCGACGAAGGCGTGCGCGGCCTCGACAGCGAGGCCCGCCGGGAGATCGTCGACTACGTCCGGGCCATCGACCTCGACTTCGACGGCCTCGTCGCCACGGAGCAGACGGGAACGACGACCCGACGCGTGCTCCGCGCGGAGGGCGGGTGGGGAAGACGGACCCACCGGGCGCTCGTCGACCTCGTCGAGGAGCTTCGCGCGATGGACGAAGCGGACGCCCTCGACCGCCTTCGGGAACTCGACGGCATCGGCGAGGGGCGGGCGACGACGATCCTCGGGGCGTTCCGGCGCGACCCCGAGGCGATCCGGGCGGGCAACGTCGAGGCGGGGGGGCCCGGCCTGCGGATGCTCGTCGAGTCGGTCGCGCGCGAGACGGTCGAACGCGAGACGGCGCCGATCGACGAGCCGGTGACGACCGACACGAAGCGACTCATCCGGCTCCCCGGCAGCCTCCACGGCGGGACCGGCCTGCGGGTGACGCGCATCGACCGCGAGGCGCTCGACGACTTCGATCCGCTCGTCGACGCCGTCCCCGAGCGCTTTACCGGCGGGGAGATCGCGATCCGGGCGGCCGAGGAGACGACGGTCGACCTGTGCGGGGAAAGGACTAAGATCGAGGCGGGAGAGAACACGGTTCGAGAGTGCGTCGGCGTGTTCCTGATGGCGCGCGGCGACGCGGAGAAGGCAAGGGAATGAACCTCGACGAACTCCGGACGGTCCAGTCGAAGGAACGCCGCAAGGATAGCCTCCAGCACCTGCGAGACTCGTTCTACGAGGACGTGGCGGCGTACATCGAGGGACGCAAGGGAGAACGAGAGCGCGCCGCCTCGAAGGCCGACGACCCGTTCTCCTCGCCCGAGGTGAGCCGCCTCACCGACGAGATCGAGACGGCCGAGGAGGTCGTCGAGGCGGTGTACGAGCGCCGCGTGGGGAAGGTCGTAAAGCTCGCGAGCTTCGCCGCGGCTGACATGCCCGTCGACGACGACGGCATGACGGCCGAAGAGCGCTCGCTGTTCGACGATCTCGTCTCGCGAATCGAGCGGAACAAGACGACGGTGCTGGACACCCTCGCCGGCGAGCGCGCTCCGACGAACGCGGACGGGGCGGACGCGGAGCCCGACGGCGCGAACGCCGCCGGTGCCGAGCCGGTCGAGCCGAGCGACGCGGAACCCGACGCGTCCGGCGAGGAGACGGGCGCGGAGGGCGGCGTGCTCGCGGACGCGATGGGCACCGGACCGGAGGGATCGGCCGGCGCGGACGCCGGGGACGACGACCCCGGATCGGCGGCCCCCGAGCCCGCCCCCGACGGAACCGATTCGTCGGGGGGCCTCGCCGCCCATCCGGACGACGTCGACCCGGCGGGCGGTAAAGGGACGACGGACGAATCGGCGGTCGGCGGAGAGACGACCGCTGCCGCCGACCGGACGACCGTCAGGATCACGAAAAACGTCGGCGAGATCTTCGGCGTCGACGAGCGCGAGTACTCCCTCGAAGCCGAGGACGTCGTGACGCTGCCGACAGCGAACGCGGAGCCGCTCTTGGAACGCGACGCCGCCGAACGACTGGACTAGGGCGACCCCCGCGCGACGGGCGGGGCGACTCGGAAACGGTTTGTGTCCCGGCGAAGTGCATCACTCATGCTCAGCGTCGGCGACGATGCCCCCGACTTCGAACTGCCCGACCAGCGAGGCGAGACCGTGTCGCTCTCGGAGTTCCGCGGCGAGCACGTGGTCCTCTACTTTTACCCCCGCGCGGACACGCCGGGCTGTACGACCGAGGCCTGCGGCTTCCGCGACGCGTACGACGAGTTCGACGCGCGCGGCGTCAGGGTGCTCGGCGTCAGCGACGACCCGGTCGACGACCTCGCGGCGTTCGCCGAGAAGTACGACCTGCCGTTCCGGCTCCTCTCGGACGAGTCGGGCGACGTCGCCGCGGCGTACGACTCCTACGGCGAGAAGAACATGTTCGGAAAGACGTTCGACGGCGTCTTCCGGAACACGTACGTCGTGGGCCCGGACGGAACGCTCGCGCACGTCTACGAGGGCGTCTCGCCCGAGGGCCACGCGGAGGAGATCCTCGCGGACGTCGGCTAGCACGACCGACCACGGGGCTCGTCGCCCGCCGTGCAGCGGCGCGTCCCGCGGACGCGCGAGCGACGCTCGTCGAGCCTTCCGCACACTACGTTTCCGATGAAATAAACGCACAACTGGTTGGGAATTCCGGAGTACGGCGGGGACGACCGCGCCTCGGCGGATCGACCGCCCGCCGCCTCCGACGACGACGCGACTCCGCGGAGGGCGCGATTCAGTACCCGCGCGTGATGAGGTAGTCGGCGATGTCCGCGAGCAGCCGGCGGGCCTCGTTGTCGGGGAGCACGGAGAGCCGATCTTTGCTCTCCTCGGTCAGCTCCCGCGCCTTCTCGCGCGCGTACTCGATGCTCCCGGCCGCTTCGAGCGCGGAGACCGCGTCTTCGACCTCGGCCTCGGTGACGCCTTCGACCTCGTCGGCGTCGACGAGGCCGTCCACGTCGACGCCCTGCTGACGGGCGTGGAGCGTGATGATCGTCTCTTTGTTCTCGACGAGGTCGGACCCGCGCTGTTTGCCCAACTGCTCGCTCGGAACCGTGAGGTCGAGCACGTCGTCCTGGATCTGGAAGGCGCGCCCGGCGTCGATGCCGTACTGGTAGAGCGAGTCGACGACTCGCTCGTCCGCGCCGAGCAACACGGCGGGCGTCGCCGCCGCCGCGCCGTACAGCACGGCCGTCTTGAACTCGATCATCTCGAGGTACTCCTCGGGCAGGACCTCCGCTTGCGTCTCGAACTGCACGTCGAGCGCCTGCCCCTCGCAGATCCGCGTGCAGGTGCTCGCGAGCAGCCGCACCGCTTCGAGCCCGTGTTCGGCCTTCGAACCGGTGTCTGCCATGATCTCGAACGCCTTCGAATAGAGCGTGTCGCCTGCGAGGATGGCCGTCTCGGTGTCGTACGCCTCGTGGACCGCCGGCACGCCGCGACGGAGGTCGTCGTCGTCCATGATGTCGTCGTGGATGAGCGTGAACGACTGGATGACTTCGAGGCTCACGGCGGCGGCCATCACGTCGATCGGCTCGTCGTACAGCGACGGAAACTCCCGGTAGTCGGTCGAAAGCGGGTCGACGTCGGCGATCGCCTCCGCCGCGAGCAGCGTCACCGTCGGCCGCAGGCGCTTGCCGCCGGCCTGGAGGAGGTAACGGGACGCCTCGTACAGCCGCTCCGGCGGGGCCATCGGCAGCTCCTCCTCGATGGCGTCGTTGACGAGCGTCCGTCGCTCGTCGACCGCGCGCAGCACCCGCTCCTCCGTCGCTTCGGACGTCATCACTCTACGATCTGGATCATGTTGCCGTTTCGCGTCACGTGCACGTCGCGCCCCAGCGTGTACCCCTGGCTCTCGCACAGGTCGACGTACGGCGCGAAGCCCTTGAGGTCCTGGTGGGCGGGGATGACGTGCTGGGGCTGGAGCGACTGGAGCATCTCGTAGTGGCCCTCCTCGCGGAGGTGCCCGGAGACGTGGATGTCGTCGTAGATGCGCGCGCCCTGCATCTTGAGGAGCTTCTCCGACTGGTAGCGCTGGCCTTCGTTCGTCGGCTCCGGGATGACCCGCGCGGAGAAGAGGACCTTGTCGCCGTCGTCCAGTTCGAAGGGCGTTTCGCCGCGACCCATGCGCGTCAGCATCGCGCGGGGCTCGCCCTGGTGGCCCGTCACGATGGGCAGGAAGTTCTCCTTGCCCTCCTTCATGATGCGCTTGAACGTGCGGTCGACCGACTTGCGGTGGCCGTACATCCCGAGATCCTCGGGGAAGTCCACGAAGTTCAGCCGCTCGGCCGTGCCCGAGTACTTCTCCATCGAGCGGCCGAGGAGCACCGGCTGGCGGCCGATGTCGTCGGCGAACTCGACGAGGCTCTTCACGCGGGCGATGTGGCTGGAGAACGTCGTCGCCACGATCCCGCCGTCGTAGTCTTCGATGCTCCCCATCACGTCCCTCAGGTGGCTGCGGGCGACGGCCTCGCTGGGCGTCCGACCCTTGCGGCCGGCGTTCGTGCAGTCTTCGATGTAGCAGAGGACGCCCTCGCCCTGGCGGCCGATCTCGCGGAACCGATCCATGTCGATCGGGTCGCCGATGACCGGCGTGTGGTCCATCCGCTTGTCGAGGCCGTAGACGATCGCGCCCTCGGGCGTGTGCAACACCGGGTTGATCGCGTCGATGATGGAGTGAGTGACGTTGACGAACTCCAGTTCGCACCGCTCGCCGATCGACATCGTCTCGCCCGCCTCCATCTTGATCAGGTCGTTCTCGACGTGGAACTTGTTCTCGCCCTGGACCTGCTGTTTCACCAGTTCGATGGTGAAGGGCGTCGCCACGACGGGCGCGTCGTAGCGGTGGGCGAGCTTGGAGATCGCGCCGATGTGGTCGAGGTGGCCGTGCGTCGGCACGATGGCCTGCACGTCGCCTTCGAGGTCGCTCATGACGCGGTCGTCCGGGATGGCCCCCATGTCGATGAGGTCCAGGCTGTGCATCCGCTCGGTCTCGACGTTGTCGTGGATGAGAACCTGCGAGAGGTTCAGACCCATGTCGAAGATGACGACGTCGTCGCCCGCGCGAACGGCCGTCATCTGCCGACCGACTTCCTCGTAGCCGCCGATTGTTGCGATTTCGATTTCCATGGTTTGCGCACTGAAACGCCACGCGAGTGGCAGCCGTGCTCACTGAAATCCGCGATACGGAGGACACCGGCCCCGGCGTCTTACAGCGCGTCGGTCGTTGACCCCCGCGTGCGACGGGTCGGATTCGAACCGTCGTCCGAACCGCGCCGCACTTGCCCGCGGGGTTTGTTGTTCGGGCTTACACGCCGGGGTATTAAAAACTGACCGGGTTGTCCGGCAGTCGATACGTGCTATCGTGTGTCACTGCAGGCGCGGTGCGCGCGGCCGTCAACCGGCGTACAGCCGTTCCGCGTCCGCGTCGTCGACGCCGTAGGCCCGACGCAGCAGTTCGTTGAGTTCGCGGCGCGCTCGACGGAACTCGTCGAAGGCGGGGTCCAGCACCGGGTCCGCGGTCGCGGTTCCGCCGCGTCGATCGGCGCCTTCGTTTTCCCCGATCCCCCCGGCGCTCGTCCCCCGCCGCTCGGCGGTGTGCGCCTCCAGCGCGGCCTTCGACTCGGCGAGCGTCTCGACGACCCGGCGCACGTCGCGCTGGGTGACGCCGCATCCGTCGGCCTCCCGTCCGCCGCGCTCGTCCGCCGTCCGGGGGACGGTCGGAACCGGAACCCGCGCGAGGTACGGTCGGTCGAGGTCCATCGTCAGCGTCGCCCGCGCGAACACGACGTCCCGGAGGTAGGCGGCGACGAGATCGCAGGTGAGGACGCCGAGGAGGAACAGGTCGTCGAACCGGTCGTCCTCGACCGCGACGTTCGTCACGGTTTCGTTGCTGTAATTCGCGCCGGGGACGTCTGGGTTCGACGCGCTGTCGTCGTACGCCGCGTCGATCTTGACGTCGCTCGACACGAGGCGCTTGCAGACGATCCTGTCGCGGTCGAGGCGGACCGCCTTCCGCGCGAACCGGTCGTCGCCCGCGTCGACGTACTCGACGCCGTCGAGGTCGAGGTACCAGCTCTCGCCCGTGTCGCGCCGACGACCGCCGACGTGCCGACCGCGCACCATCGGCGTCCACTCGGGGCCGCGCTTTTCGGCGGCGAGGGAGGGAGAGCCCCGGCGAACGCTCAGCCCCCTGAACACGTCCGCGTCGACATCCCCGAACGGGATCGAACGCTCCCAGACGGCGTCCCAGATTCGTCCCGCGGTCGGGTAGGACGCGGACGACCGGTAGATCGGAAACGCGGCGCGGCGATCGAACGACGTCTGGGGAACCGAGTGCGCGCTGTACTCGCCGCGTTCGAGCGCGGCCGCGTCGTCGAACCCCGAGACGACGCGGACGAGGTTTTCGGCCCGCCGCCGCCGGTCCGGTTCGAGTTCGAGAACGAGGACGATCTGCTCGTAGCCGACGTCGTCCCACGCCCTGCCGACGTCGACCACTTCCAGCACGCGACAGCGGCCGAGGGCGTGCGCGCGGAGGGCTCGGAACCCGTCCGCGTACAGCGTCGGCTTCGGCAGGACGAACGCGAGTACGCCGTTCGGGCGGAGCAGGTCGAGTCCCCGCTTGAGGAACAGGCTCGCGACGTTGGCCCGCCCGCGGACGACCACCTCGTAGTTCCGGCGGATCGCCTCGCCGTACGTCGCCTCCGAGCGTGGCATGAACGACCCGCGGGCCGCGACGAAGTACGGCGGGTTGCCGACAACGGCGTCGTACCCGCCGCGCTCCCGGGCGACGCGCCGGAACAGCGCCCCGGGCGAGCGCCCCGGCTCGGATCCGTCGTCCGAATCGGACGACGGACCGATCGCGTTGCCGACGACCACGTTCGGGGCGGAGGGCGGGCGATCGGTCCGCCGTTCCGCGGGTTCGCGCCCTCGCGCGCGGACCAGCAGGTTCGCGGCGGCCAGCGCGGCGGCGGACTCGTCGACGTCGACGCCGTGGACCCGCGGGAGCGTGGGCGTCGGTGCCGATTCGGCGGGCTCGCCGGCCGCGCGCCGTCGTTCGAGCGCCGCGTACAGTTCGGCCAGGAACGCGCCGGCACCGCAGGCGGGGTCGATCACGACGCTTTCCGCGTCGAGGCGCGGTTCGATCCGTCGAACCACGTACCGGACGAGCGGCTGCGGCGTGTAGTACTTCCCGAGCGCCTTTCGATCCGCCGCGGGAACGCCGTCTCGGTACGCCTCGCCGAGTTCGTCGGCGACGCCGATCCACGACCCGTCGGCGTCGGCGAGCCGCTCGGCGAGTTTTCCGACCGTCTCGCGCGCGCTACGGGGACCGTTCCAGTCGTCCGTGGTGTCGTCGGATGACATGATCGTTCGGCCGGTCGGCGGCACGACGCGGCCGCGGGGCCCGTCGCGCGGCACGAGGGACCGTTAGTGGGTCTCCACGGCGGGGTTCATAACCGTTTGCCGCGACCGGTTCGCGTTCCTCCCTCTCCGAGACGCACAGTCTGGCCGTCTGTCCGGTACGTTTAATACCGAAACGGGATGCGTCTCTGTCATGAGCGGACGACCTCTGGACGTGCTCGAAGAGTCCCTGAACGAACCGGTCACGGTTCACCTGAAGGACGGAATGGCTTACCACGGGACGCTCGCCGGCTACGACCAGCACATGAACGTGGTGTTGGAGGGGCGGCTCGACGTCGACGGCGAAGGCGACGCGCTCGGCGAACTCGACGTCGAGGCGGTCGAAGACACAACCATTATACGCGGCGATAACGTCGTCACGATCAAAGCATGACGGGAGCAGGAACCCCGAGTCAAGGGAAGAAGAACAAGACGACGCACGTGAAGTGTCGTCGCTGCGGCGAGAAGTCCTACCACGTGAAAAAGAAGGTCTGCTCGTCCTGCGGCTTCGGCAAGTCGGCGAAGCGTCGAGAGTACGCGTGGCAGTCGAAAGCCGGCGAATAGGCGACTCGGCTTCCGATCTCCGTTTCTCTTGCGACCCCCGCCCGTCAGCGACGCGATTCTTCCGCCTCCCGTCCGCGACCCCGATCGAACGAACCCGTCCGCGAACCCGCTCGGTTGGGGCAGGCCGTCACCCCGCTCCGTCGGCGCCGGCCGTGAACCCGATCCATCGGAGCCCGTCGTCGCCCCGGGCCGATATGGGCACGTAAGTGCATATCTTCACTCGAAAGATCAGTGAATACCGCACAATGGCGGGGGTTTTTACTCCTGGGCTTCTCTACCCACACGTATGCACCACGGGCGGGATGCGAGCCGTCACTCTCCGAGCGGGATGACGGAAAAGTGTGGCGTCGTCGGCGTGTCCCTCACGGATCGGAGCGCCGCGCGACCCCTCTACTACTCGCTGTACGCGCTGCAGCACCGCGGACAGGAATCCGCGGGCATCGTCACCCACGACGGGTTCCAACAGCACAGCCACGTCGAGGCGGGGCTCGTCGGCGACGTGTTCGGCGAGGACGATCTCGACGGGCTGAAGGGCGCCGCGGGGATCGGTCACGTCCGCTATCCGACCGCGGGCGGGCTCGACACCTGCTGCGCCCAGCCCTTCGCGGTCTCGTTCAAGTCGGGCTCGCTCGGGCTCGCGCACAACGGCAACCTCGTCAACGCCGACGAGATCCGCGCCGAACTGGAGGGGTTCGGTCACGCGTTCACCTCCGAGGGCGACACCGAGGTCATCGCGCACGACCTCGCCCGCAACCTGCTGGAGGAGGATCTCGTCCGCGCGGTCAAGCGGACGATGGAGCGCATTCACGGGTCGTACTCGCTCGCGATCATGCACGACGACGTGGTCTTGGGCGTCCGCGACCCGGAGGGGAACCGCCCGCTCTGCATCGGCGAACTCGACGACGGATACGTCCTCGCCAGCGAGAGCGCGGCCATCGACACCCTCGACGGCGAACTCGTCCGGGACGTGCGGCCCGGCGAACTCGTCGTCCTCGAAAAGGGCGGGACGGGGTACGACGCCTACCGGCTCTTCGAGCGCGAGCGCACCGCCCACTGCTTCTTCGAACACGTCTACTTCGCCCGCCCGGACTCCGTGATCGACGGCAACCTCGTCTACGAGGTGCGCCGTCGCCTCGGCCGGAAGCTCTGGGGGGAGAGCGGCATCGACACCGACGTGGTGATGCCCGTCCCCGACTCCGGCCGCGCCTTCGCCTCCGGCTACGCCGAGGCGGCGAACGAAGCCGCCGAAGCCGAGTCCGACGCCGTCGAGTTCGCGGAGGGGCTGATGAAGAACCGGTACGTCGGGCGGACGTTCATCATGCCCACGCAGGGCGAACGCGAGCGCGCCGTCCGACTGAAGCTCAATCCCATCAGGAGCACCGTCGAGGGGAAGACCGTCACGCTCATCGACGACAGCATCGTCCGCGGGACGACCTCGACGCAGCTCGTCGGGCTCCTGCGGGACGCCGGTGCCGAGGAGGTCCACATGCGCATCGGCGCGCCGCCCATCGTCGCGCCCTGCTACATGGGTATCGACATGGCCACCCGCGAGGAGCTCATCGCCGCCGACCGTTCCGTCGAGGAGGTCCGGGAGGCGATCGAAGCCGACAGCCTCGCGTACCTCTCGATCGACGCCGTCGCGGCGGCGCTCGGCGAGTCGCGCGCCGACCTCTGTCTCGGCTGCGTCACGGGCGACTACCCGTACGACGTGGAGGGCGAGGCGACCGACCGCGACGTTTCCCGCCCGGCGATCGCCGCCGACGAAGCGACGCCCGCGGACGACTGACCGCCGCGTCCGCGTTTCGCCCCCCGATCGCCGCCGGTGTCGCGGCCTCCGTCAGTCGCTTCGCGCGACGTATCACTCGCCGTGTGAAAACTATCATTGTCGCGAGCGTTGTCCCTACTGTGGGGTGTAATCACATGTCAATGAGCGCGGTCGTGTACAAGGGACCGCACCAGGTGGACGTCGAATCGGTAGACGAACCGGAGATCGAACACCCGAACGACGTGGTGATCGACATCACGACGACGGCGATCTGCGGCTCGGACCTGCACATGTACGAGGGCCGGACCTCGGCGGAGCCGGGGATCGTCTTCGGGCACGAGAACATGGGCGTCGTCTCGGAGGTCGGCGAGGGCGTCGACACGCTGGAGGAGGGAGACCGGATCGTCCTCCCGTTCAACGTCGCCTGCGGGTTCTGTCGCAACTGCGAGAACGGGTACACCGGCTTCTGCACCAACGTCAACCCGGGATTCGCCGGGGGCGCGTACGGATACGTCGCCATGGGGCCGTACAAGGGCGGACAGGCGGAGAAACTCCGCGTCCCGTACGCGGACTTCAACGCGCTGAAACTCCCCGAGGGAGACGACCACGAGGACGACTTCGCGCTCCTCGCGGACATCTTCCCGACGGGGTGGCACGGGACGCGGCTCGCCGATCTGCAGCCCGGCGAGTCGATCGCCGTCTACGGTGCCGGTCCGGTCGGGCTGATGGCGGCCTACAGCGCGAAGCTGCAGGGCGCGTCCGAGATCTACGTCGTCGATCGGGTGCCGAGCCGTCTCGAACTCGCGGAGGAACACTGCGACGCGACGGCGATCAACTTCGAGGACGCCGATCCGGTCGAGCAGATCAAGGACATGCACGGCGACGGGGTCGACAAGGGCGTCGACGCCGTCGGCTACCAGGCGATCGACCCGGAGACGGACGTCGGCGACGACGCCTACGACCCGGCCCGCGAGAACCCGGCCGTGGTCTTGAACCAGCTGATCCGAACCGTCCGGGCGACCGGAAAGCTCGGGATCCCCGGCCTGTACGTTCCCTCCGACCCCGGCGCGCCGGACGAGATGGCCGAGATGGGCCGGCTCGGGATCGACTTCGGGAAGCTGTTCGAGAAGGGCATCGCGCTCGGCACCGGCCAGTGCAACGTCAAGCGGTACAACCGCCAGCTTCGCGACCTCATCATCGAAGGACGGGCGGAACCCAACTTCGTCGTCTCCCACCGCGTCGGTCTCGACGAGGCCCCCGAGATGTACGAGCGGTTCGACAACCGCGAGGAGGGCGTGACGAAAGTGCTTCTGGAGCCGTAGGCGGTCGACCCGAACGAATTTTTTCGCCCACGTCACTCCCGGAGCCACGCCTTCGGATGCTCGATCCGGAGGTGGTCCTGATACGCCTTCACCATCGCCGCGTGGGAGTGGGCCGTGTCGCGCCACCCGCAGCGATCGCAGCGTCCGGAGATCGATCCGTCGTCGCCCGCGTCGTCGGTCGCGAGAAGGTGTTTCGTTCCGTTCATGTAACCGTGCCGGACGGCGCGTTCCGAGCCCGTCGCGGCTCTGGTGGCCCTTTCAGACCGGTCTATTTGAATCTCACGAGTAGCGCCAACTGCTGTCGAGGCGTTGAGACCATCGCCGGAAAACGTCTCCGCGACGCAACGACTATCGGCCGCGGGGTCGTACGTCCGACGCCGATGTGTCTGTACTGTAACGCGGGCGGCGGCTGGGAGAGGCTGCTCGATTACGACGACGTGTACCAGCGGGCGGTCGTCGCCGAGTCGAGCGCCTCGAGCCACGGCTTCCACGAGTCGTGGGACGAACTGCGCGAGCAGACGGGGTGGAGCGCAGGGGGCGGAAACGGGGACGCGCGGTCGGGCGTCGAACCGCGACCGATCGACACGGAGCGACCGTAGTAAGCCCTCTCACGGCTCCGAGAGGGGGAAGGGATCGGTCGTCCCCTCTCCTCGCGTACCGTCACGCTCTTCGTCGGTCGTCAGACACTCGTCCAGTTCCGCCGTTATCCGTTCCTCGTCCATCGACTCGCGGCCGATGAAGACGAGTCGCGTCGCGCGCTCGTCTCGCGGGTCCCACTCGCCGATCGGACCCGCCCGAACCGACGCCCCCGCCCGGTTGACGCCGATCACCTCCCCGTCGCGTCCCGCGACCCACGAGAAACCCTTCGCCCGGATCACGTCCCCGTCCCACTCCGTCAGCCACGCGCCGAACCGCTCGGGGTGGAACGGCCGACGTCGTTCGTAGACGAACGTCGAGACGCCGGGCGGTTCGATTCCGTGATCGTGGTCGTCGCCGCCGGTTCCGCCGTGTCCGGCGAGGTGGCGCTTCCACCCGGGGGCGCGGGCGGCCGCCTCGAAGTCGAACGCGCCGGTGTCGAGGATCCTCTCGGGGTCGACCGCCGCGTCGACCGTGCGGACGATCTCGGCGCGGGGTTGTAGCTCCCGGACGACGGTTTCGACCCCGTCGAGCGCGTCGTCGGGAACCATGTCGCACTTGTTCAAAAGGAGCACGTCGCAGAACTCGACGCCGTCGACGAGCGCGTCCGAGAGCGGCCGACCGCCGTCCCGCGCCGCGCCGGTCGGCAGCGATGCGCCTGCGTCGAACTCCTTCCAGAACCCGTAGGCGTCGAGCACCGTGACGGTCGTGTCGAGACGGTAGTGCTCGGTCGGGTCGACGTCGCTCCCCTCCGCGCCGTCGATGAACAGACGGGCGACCGGGATCGGCTCGCTGACGCCGGAGGTTTCGATGAGGAGGACGTCGAACTCGCGCGTCTCGGCCAGTCGCTCGACGGCGTCGAGCAGGTCCCCCTGAAGGCGACAACAGATGCAACCGTTCGAGAGGTCGACGATGCCGTCCTCGTCGGTCTGCGTCGCGAGCAGCTCGGCGTCGACGTTCACCTCGCCCACGTCGTTGACGACGACCGCGACGTCCCGCTCGCCGGGGTTTCGGAGCACGTGGTTGACGAGCGTGGTCTTTCCCGCGCCGAGAACGCCGCTGACGACGGTGACCGGGACGGTCGAATCGTCCGATTGGGATGTCATCGTGTATCACACCGCTACGTCGCCGCGCCGTTTAGCTTCCCGTTCGCATCTCGGAGAACGTCCGCCGATGCGTGGTGTCGACCGACGAGTCGGCGAACCGAGATATCTAACGCAATTGTTTACACGACCGACCGCGAACGTCCGACCATGGCGCCAGTCCAGGTCGAGTACGAATCGACGTCCGAAGCGCCTCGGGAAACGACCACCACCCGAGCGCCGGGTCGTCGTCGATGGGTCGCCGCGGGCGTCGCGATCCTCGCCGTCGTCGCGCTCGCGGTGCTGTTCGCGCTCGTTCGACGGTCGCGTCGGACCTCGCGGCTCGAACCGCCGTTCGCGCGGTGACCGCGTCGTCTCGCTCCGCGGTCGTCCTCGCGGGGGGCTACTCCACGCGCTTCGGCGACGAAGACAAGGCGGTCGCGTCGCTTTCGGGCGTGCCGATGATCCGTCGCGTCGCCGACCGGCTCGCGGCGGTGACGGACCGACTGGTCGTCAACTGCCGCCGCGACCAGCGATCGAGTCTCGCGAACGCCCTCGACGGCTACCCGAGCCCGGTGGCGTTCGCGTTCGATCCGGCTCCCGACCGCGGACCGATGGCCGGCATCCGAACCGGCCTGCGCGCGGTCGAAGCGGAGTCCGAATACGCGTTCGTCGTCGCCTGCGACATGCCGTTCGTCGATCCGGGCCTCGTCGCTCACCTGTTCGACCGCGCCGAGGGCCACGACGCGGCCGTGCCGCGAATCGGGGACGGGTGGTTCCAGACGACGCACGCCGTCTACCGGGCGTCGCCGATGGCCGACGCGTGCGACGATGCGCTCGAACGCGGCGAGTCGAAGATCGTCGCGCCGCTTTTCGACCTCGACTACGTCGTCGTCGAGGAGCGGGAGGTGCGCGAGTTCGCGTCGCTCGAAGCGTTCGAGAACGTCAACACCCGCGAGGAACTCCGCGAAGCCGAGAATCGGCTCTCGTCGTGAGCGTCAGTCCGCGCTCGCGACGACTTCGACGAGCGGATCGTCGCTCGCGAACCGCGTCAGCGCGACGCGGTCGATCCGAGGGTGATTCGCGACCGGCTCCGCGATCTCCCGGGCGACGTCGGCGAGGTCGTCGGTGTCGACTTTGTTCAACACGGGGACGACCGTCGCGCCCGCCGGCGCGTCCTTCAGCCCGCCGCGCTCGCTCGTGAGCACCGCCGCCACGTCCGTCGGTCGGATGATCTCTCCCGGGCGTAATCCGGTGATCTCGGAGACGCGGTCGACGCGGTGGACGCGGTCGTCGGCGAGCGGCTTTCCGACGGCGCGCACGCTGGCGACCGGTAACACCGTGTCGGCCGACGCCGGCACCTGCGGCTCCCGATCGCTCGGCGCTTTGAACTCGCGCGTCCGCGCGCCGTCGGCTTTGACGAGCACCGCGTCCGCGACGTTCGCTGCGGCGAGGCCGGCGACGGTGTCCGGATCGTACCCGAGGTATCGATCCTCGCGCTCGCGGGCGGGGACGACCCCCAGCGGCCACCGGTCAGCTCGCTCGGCCGCCGCGATCGGATCGCCCGTCACGACCACCCTGGCGACGTGCGGATCGAAGATCGGAATGCGGACGGTCGCAGTGACCACCGCTCGATCTATCCGGGGCGCAAGCGCGTACAGCGTCGACTTCTTCCCGCCCGCGCCGACGACGCAGACCAACCCGTCGGCCGCGAGCGCCTCGACGAGATCCATGCGAGGTGTCACGGCCGGCGGCGATAAAACGGGTCGGGATCGCGGAAACGGTCGGGGAGACGACTCAGTACACCGCGTACAACAGCACGTACACGGCGTTTCCGAGGACGAACGAGATCAGCCACAGCGACGCGGCGATACGGCCGACCGCCCGGTGACGGGTGTCGTAGAGCTCTGCGACGGGGCGGGTGAGCGCCAGGAGGACGACGTAGTAGAGAAGAGGGATGCAGACGACGGCGAGGAGGATGTGGATCGCCAGCGTGGGAAGGTAGAGGTACGCGTAGACCGCCTCCGGGCCCGGGAAGCCGGCCGGCCCTTCGAGGATGACCTTGTAGAGGTAGAGGACGAGAAAGGCGACGAACAGCCCGAGGGAGGCGAGCATCAGTCGGCGATGCCTACGGACCTCGCCGCGGCGGATCGACAGCCAGCCGGCCGCGATGGTGACGATCGCGGCCGTGCTGAGGGCGGCGTTGACGTGTGGGATCGCGTCGAGGACGGCGTCGGAGGCGCGGGGGAAGGCCCCCTGCGGGATGGCTCCGAGCGCCGCCCCGAAGACGAGGGCGAGCGACGCGAGCGTCAGGAGGGCCGTCAACGCCGGAACGTGGTTCCGTGCGCGGAGTTCCATACCGCCACTGCGGTTCGAGGGGAGTAAAATCTGTCCGAAGGGGCGAACAGACGGCGAACGGGAAATCGCGAGGCGGCGTGCCGTGCACCCGCGGACCGTCTCGCGGCGAATGGTCAACGCATACCGTCGATGGTTCCGCTTTCGTACATGAACTTTCGGGGCGCTCGCCCGTCACTTCCAATATCGGTCGGACGGAACTACGCCCGATGCGGCCCGACGAACACCCGTCCCAGCGCGAAGCCGCCGAGGAGCTCCCGCTCATCACCGAATCGGCGACCGTCGTCGAAGTCGAGCCGATGGATCACAACCGGACGGGCGAGGTGCTCGACGCCGTGGCCGAGATCCTCGACGAGCACGGCGGAGAACGCTGGCGGCGGCTCGAAGAGGCGGACGGCGACCTCGCGGGCGACGAGCGCGCGCGGGACGCGCTGGAAGCGGTCGCGGGGGAAGACGATCTGGCCGAGTTGTTGTCCGCGGCGGCGCGAGAGGACCGCGTCGAAAAGCGCCTTCTCGCGCTCTGGGACCGCTTCTCGCGACCCTACCCGTCGCTCCTGCGCGTCGACGTGCGCACGGACGAGCGCGTGGCGTTCCTCCCCGGCCAGTACGTTTCGGTTCGATTCGGGGAGGCTTCGCGACCGTACTCCGTGGCGAGTTCGCCGAACCGCGGCGGGGTCGAATTTTGTATCCGTCGGGTGCCGGGCGGTCGGCTGACGAGCACGCTCTCCGTCGACCTCTCTCCGGGCGACGAGGTGACGCTCCGTGGCCCCTACGGCGACTTTCTCATGAAGGAGCCGTCGTCGCGCGACCTCGTCTTCCTCGCGACCGGAACCGGAGTCGCGCCGTTCAAGAGCATGATCGACTACCTGTTCGAAGAAGGGCGCGACGAGTACGAAGGGGAGACGCGGGACGTCTGGTTGTTTCTGGGCGTCGGCTGGGAGGACGATCTCCCGTACCGCGAGGCGTTTCGGCGGCTCGACGACGAGCGGGAGAACTTCCACTTCGTCCCGACGCTCAGCCGGGAGGAGTACCTGACCGACTGGGACGGCGAGACGGCGTACGTCCAGCACGCGCTCGTCAAATACCTCGCGGAAAAGGCGGTGGCGACCGTCGAGGTCGGCGGGGAGTTCGAGCCGTACGTCGGAGCCGAACCGCGAAACCGGATCGACGCGCGCCTCGACCCGGCGAACGTGGAGGTGTACGCCTGCGGCATCAACGCGATGGTGAACGGCCTCGTCGACGCCGTCGAACGGCTCGGCGTGCCGGCGGATCGCACCCACTACGAGGGATTCGGGTGAAACCGACGCCCGCCACGAGGGGTGGGCGCGACCCGGCGCTCGCTGCGAGGAAACCGGGCGAGTCGACGGACGGATCGTCCTCTGAGAACGCCCGACACGGTTCCGGCAAAGAGAAGGGCTTTTAACGTACCGTGCGAAACGCATGAATGCGCGGTAGCGCACCGAAACAGACACGAGCGAGCGTGGGTAGCCAAGCCAGGCCAACGGCGCAGCGTTGAGGGCGCTGTCCTGTAGAGGTCCGCCGGTTCAAATCCGGTCCCACGCATCGCATGCCCGAGCGAACGTGAGGGCGTAGATGCGGTGATGTTCACTCTGCACGGACATCACCCACGCACAACATCCTTCGAACCCGACGCCGGAGCGTCGATGCTTCCGATCCCCGTCGGGCGGTATTCGACCGGGTCGAGCGGTCGACCTATAAAAACACCTTGTACATAGAACCCGCAGGTATTCCCGCGGGACGGCTGGTGTACTCTACACGCATGACGATCACCGCGGAATTTTCTCTCCCCCTAGAGTCGTTTCCGCTCGGGGAGACGCTGAAGGAGATACCCGGTCTCCGGATCGAACTCGAACGGATCGTGCCCTCGGAGACGGGATTCGTGCCCTTCTTCTGGGTGTGGAACGCGCCGACCCGCGACGCGTTCGAAACCGAAGTCCGGGCCGCGAACTCGCTCGCGGAGCTCACGTTCCTCGACGAGGTCGACGGCGGGCAGCTGTACCGCGCCGCGTGGGACGACCCGGAGACGGGGTTCATAACCGGAATCAGGGAGACGGAGGCGGCGATCATCGACGCGAGCGGGATGAAAGACGGGTGGCGGTTCGACGTCCGGTTCACGAACGTCGAGCACGTGCGCGCGTTCCAGAATTACTGCGTGGAGAAGGGGGTTCGGATCAATCTGAACAGCATCTACGCCCGGACGGAGTCGCAGGTGGCGAACCGGTACCAGCTGACCGAACAGCAGTACGAGACGCTCCTCGCGGCCTACGAGCGGGGCTACTACGACGAGCCGCGGGGCGTGACGCAGGTCGAGTTGGCCGACCAGTTCGGCGTCTCCCAGCGCGCGATCTCCCAGCGACTCCAGCGCGCGTACGGTCGGCTCATCGAGAGCACCCTCCTGAGCGAACCCCTGTCGGCGTGACGGTTTCCGTTTAAAACGGCTTCTGCATAGAGCCGCCAGCTAGAGGCGGACGTGACCGATTCCATTAGACGGACAGGCGAAGACAGCGCGAGGCGCAGCGCTCGGCGTCTCCGAATCAGCGTCCGACGGTCGGAGGCGAGCCTGCTCGGAGTAATCATGAAGAACGGAGAGATAACGCAGTCGTTGCTCGGGAAGTCGCACACCATCGAATACCGCTGTGAGGACTGTGAATGGGCCGTCAGCACCGACGGGCGCACCGAACGGGAGTGTCTTCGGCTCTCGCTCGACCACGTCAGCGAAGCCGGCCACGCGGTCGAAAGCGCCGTCGTCGACGAGTGAGCGACTCGGCCGCGGATTTAAAAGGGTAGAAGCGATACCCGGGGTATGGCCAAATACTCGACCGGGCGCGGCGGCGGGGGCGACGACGGCGGGAGCTGCGAACTCTGCGGGAAGCAGAGCACCCGACTCCGCCGAGCGAACGTCGCCGGCGCGAGCCTGCTCGTCTGCCCCGACTGCGCCCCGCACGGCGAAAACCGAAACAAAGATCGAAAGCAGGGCGAGGCGCGTCGCGGGCGCGACGACGGAGAACCCAGCCGGAAGAAGAAGGCGGCTCGGCGGGCCGCGCGTCTGTACGACGCCCAGAAGGGTGACCCGACGCGATGGGAGGAGAAGGGGACGAATTACGAGGAGGATCGCCTCCCCTATCTCGTATCGGGTTACGGAAGCGTCGTCGAACGGGCCCGCCGGGAGGAAGGGTTGACGCCCGGGGAACTGGCCAAGGACTTGGGCGTCGACGAGGAAGCGGTGCTCGCGGTCGAACAGGGCCGGGCGACGCGCGCGGGGGTCGGCGGGTCCGTCGTCCGCCGGCTGGAAGAGCGGCTCGACGTCACGCTCGCCGAGGGGTGAGGTAGCGCGCTTCGTACGGTTTTTGCTCCTCCGGTGTCTGTGGGTCCCCATGGCAGCACAACGCGCGGCGGCGGAACCGGAGGTGCGGGAGTTCGACGCCGAAGTTCGGGCGGTCGACGGAACCGACGTCGTCCTCGACCGGACGTACTTTTACGCCGAGAGCGGCGGACAGCCCGCCGATCGGGGAACGATCGCGGGCGTTCCGGTGGTCGGCGTCCGGTTCGACGACGCGGGCACGATCGTGCACGCGCTCTCCGAACCGCCGGCGCTCGACGAGGGCGACGAGGTCGTCGGCGTCGTCGACGAGTCGTTCCGGACCTACTGCGCGCGGGCGCACACCGCCAGCCACGCGCTGTACGGCGCTGCGAGGCGGCTGCTCGACGATCTGGGATACGGCGGGTTCGACATCGGCCGCGAGAAGGTGCGCGTCGACTTCGAGACGACGACGGACGTGACCGACGACGCGCTCGTCGAACTCGAACGCCTCGCCAACCGCTCGGTCTGGGAGTCGCACCCGGTGTCGTGGGAGGAGATCCCTGCCGACGAGGCGCGCGAACGGGGCGAGGTCGCGTTCAACGCGAAGACGGAGGAGGGCGTCCTCGCCGATTCTGACCTCGTACGGGTCGTCACCATCGGCGACGGCGCGGATCCGTGGGACGTCGCCGCCTGCGGCGGAACGCACGTCTCGAACACCGGCGAGATCGGCCCGATCGAGGCCCTCGACCGTTCGAACCCCGGCGAGGGGCTCACCCGCATCGAGTTCGCGGTCGGTCCGGTCGCCATCGACCGCCGCGCCGAGGTCCGGCGAGCGACGTTCGAGACGGCGCGAACGCTCGGGACCGCCGTCGACGACGCGCCGGACTCCGTCGCCCGCCTGCTCGACGAGAAGGCCGAACTGGAGTCGGAGCTGCGGTCGCTGAAAAGCGAGGTGCTCGACACCCGCCTCGCGGATCTCGGTGCGGTGAAAAAGGGGGGCGCGATCTGGCGCGTCGGCAGCGTGGACGGGTTCGGTCCGAACGACGTCGGCGAGCGGCTGAAAGAGCGCGCCGGCGAGAGCGGGGACGTGCTCGTCGTCGCGGGCGAGGGCGGATCGACGTTCGTCGTGGCGGCGTCGACCGGCGACGTGGAGGCGGGCGAGATCGTCGCGGACGTGACGGACGAGTTCGGCGGCGGAGGCGGCGGCGGTCCGACGTTCGCGCAGGGCGGCGGGCTGTCGGCGACGCCGGCGGAGGTGGTCGACTTCCTGCGGGGGTGATTTCGTCACCGAGTGGCACGCCCCCGACCGATCGATCATCTTTTTCCACGAGGAACCGAATTCGAGGGCATGGCACTGGCAGACGCCGGCTCGGCGCTCACGGGCGAGCAGCGGGCCATCCGGGACGTCGTGCACGAGTTCGCGGTCGAGGAGATCCGTCCGGGGGCGCGCGAGGCGGACGAGCGCGAGGAGTTCCCCGAGGACGCGTGGGACGGCCTCGCCGACCTCGATCTGACCGGCCTCACCGTTCCCGAGGAGTACGGCGGCTTCGAAGCGGACCGGACGACCTACAGCGTCGTCAACGAGGAGGTCGCCTACGGGCAGCTCGCGGTGGCGACGGCCCTTTCGGTCCACTGTCTCGCCACCTCCTGCATCGCGACGTTCGGCTCGGATGAGTTGAAAGCGGAGTGGCTCCCGAGGATGGTCGAGGGACGACCGGTGGGGATGTTCGCCCTTTCGGAGCCGCAGGCGGGGTCGAACCCCGCGGAGATGGAGACCGTCGCCCGCCGCGAGGGGGACGAGTACGTCGTGAACGGCGAGAAGCAGTGGATCACGAACGGCGAGCGCGGCGGCGTCTGCGTCCTCTTCGCGAGGACCGACTCGGACGACCCCGGCTCGATCACGCAGTTTCTCGTCCCGAAGGACGTCGACGGGCTGGAGGTCGGAAAGCGGGAGCACAAACTCGGTCTGCGCGCGTCGGACACCACGGCGCTCCTCTTCGACGACGTCCGAATCCCGGCCGAGAATCGCCTGACTGAGGAGGGTCGCGGCCTCTCCGCCGCGTTCGAGATCCTCACCGGAGGGCGCATCGGCATCGCCTCGCAGGCCGTCGGGGTCGCGCAGGCCGCGTTCGACGAGGCGCGCGAGTACGCGGGCGAAAGAGAGCAGTTCGACGGGCCCATCGGCGAGGTCCAGGCGATTCGACACAAGTTCGCGGAGATGGGGACCAAGCTCCACGCGTCCAGGCTCCTCGTCCGCGAGGCGGCCCGTCTGGAGGACGAGGGCGAGGACCCGCGGATCGCCGCGTCGATGGCGAAGTACCACGCCAGCGAGGCCGCGGTCGACGTCTGCAACGAGGCGGTGCAGATCCACGGCGGCTACGGCTACGTGAGCGAGTTCGACGTGGAACGGTTCTACCGCGACGCGAAGATCACGACCATCTACGAGGGGACGACAGAGATTCAAAAGAAGATCATCGCGCGCGGTCTCCTCGACTAGGGCGGCCGGGGAAACCGGGCACCCGTCGGCGGATCAGATCGGCGGCTCGCCCGACGGCCAGTCGCCGCACGTTCGGTCCTCGAACGTCGCGTCCGTCAGGTGTATCCAGACGCGTTCTTTCTGGCTGAGCCGGTAGTGACAGCGGTCCGGCTGTCGCTTGTCCCAGTACACCGTCCGAACGTCCGGGTTCGCGGGCTCCTTCGGGAGGTGTTCGAAATCCGCCACGGCGTGCCGATCGTGTTCCTCCTCCAGCGTCCCACTGAGCGGCGGGTTCGGGGCGAGATACCACGCCGGTCCGGCGGCGACGAGCAGCGCGAGAACGCACAGCACGGCGGCCCGTCGCCGATCGCGGCGGACGGCGGCGACGACCTGTCCGACGCCGACGGCGAGGAACGGCAGCCAGAGGATCATGTCGAGGGAACCCTCCATGTCGATGAAAAGCGCCGCCGCCCCGTAGAGGACGCCGCCGACCGGGACCCACCACGACGGCGGCGTCCGCCCGCCGTCCGCGGACACCGCGATCCGAGCGCGACCGACGTTCGATCGGAGCCAGCCGTAAGCGGCGACCGGGATCAGCGCCGACGCGTAGCCGAGCGCGAGAGCGATATCGACGAGCCGCTCGGAGAGCGTGTACCGCCGGGTCACCGTCAGCGGGACGATCACCGTCTCGACGAGCATCGGGACGAGCGCGCCCGCGAGCGCGAACGGCAGGACGACGGCTGCCGCGACGGAAAGCCCCCCGACGACCGTTCGGCCCGCCGCGCGGAGGCCGTCGCGATCGGCCGCGATGGCGACGACGAGCAGGGCGATCCCCAACCCTTGCTGGTGGAAGCCGGACGCGATCGCGGCGGCGACGCCGCTCGCGCCCGACCGGCCGCGCGTCGCGAGGAGGAGCGCGACGACCCCGAAACACAGGAGGAAGTACTTGGGTCTGATCCCGAAGGGCGGAAGGCCGTACGTCGCCGGCACGGCGAGGACGACCAGTCCGGCCGCGAAGGCCGCCGTCCCGTCGCCGGTCGCGTCGTGAGCGAGTTGGCCGACCAGCGGGACGCTCACGACGATCGCCACGCCCGCGGCGACGACGCTCAGGGAGTGCAAGAGGAGCACGTCACCCCCCGCGGCGAGCGCCAGCGCCGCCGTCACCGCGTAGATCAGCGGCGGCTTCAAGTCCCAGAAGTCGACGTACGGCACCGCGCCTTGCGTGACGTACCACCCCCCGTGCTGGAACAGGGCCGAGTCCTCGGTGAGCAGCCACGGACCGGCGACGACGGCGACGACGGCCGACAGGGCGATCAGCGCCGCCGTGAGACACGCGAGAAAACCCCACCAGCCGCTCTCGATGCGACAGTGCGACTCGTCGCTCCGGGGGCGGGGATCGGACGGCATGGGCGGAGGACCGTTGCTGTGTGTGGCCACGCCGAGGTACTTATACGATGAGTCGGATCGGACGCCGCGAACCGATCGAAGCCGTCTTGCTCCGTCGGACCCCAGATGGGAGCGTGACCGACGACACGGCCGATTACGAGGCGATCGTGTACGATCTCGACGGGACGCTCGTCGACCTCGTCGTGAGCTGGGACGAGGTCGCGGCCGACGCCGTCGAGTTTTTCGCCGACGCGGGCGTCGACGCGAGCGGGCACGACCTCTGGGAGATGCTCGATCTGGCGGACGAACGCGGCCTCCGCGAGGAACTGGAGGCGGTCGTCGCCGGACACGAGCGCGACGGCGCGACGGTCTCCGAACTCCTCGCGCTCGCGGAGGACGTCGCCGACCACTCGGTCCCGGTCGGCGTCTGTTCGCTCAACAGCGAGGCGGCGGTCCGCGCGGCGCTCGACGCGCACTCGCTCTCGGAGCACGTCGACGCCGTCGTCGGACGCGACACCGTGGCGACCCGCAAACCCGACCCCGAGCCGCTGCTCGCGACGCTCCGCGAACTCGGCGTCGAACCCGAACGCGCGCTTTTCGTCGGCGACTCCCGGCGGGACGAACTCACCGCCGAACGCGCCGGCGTCGACTTCCGCTACGTCGACGGCGGACCGTCAGGGCACTGAGCGCGCGAGGACGACGGATTTTCCGCGGTTCGGTCGAATCTATCCTCCCGGTGATGACCGCTCGGTCGTTCCACCCTCCCGGTGACGACCGCTCAGTCGCTTCCCGCCTCGCCGACGCGCTCCGCGTCCTCGTTTTCGCCCTCGATCTCGTCCGGGTCCGACCCGCCGTCCCCGGCGTTCGTCCGGCGGGCGTAGAGGTAGACGCAAACGGCGGTGACGATCCAGATCACCGCGCCGACGCGGACCGCGAAGGAGACGCGCGACTCCCACGTGGGGAGCGCCACCCCGGTCGAGAGGGCGGCGACGACGGGCGCGCCGACGAGGATCGTGGTGACGAAGGTTACCTGCATCACCCACCCGTAATCGACGCCTTCGGGGTTCGAGCGCTCGACGGGCTGCACACGCGACCCTTCGGGGCCATCGGCTAATGCGTGCCGGTTTCCGAGGGGCGGTCGGTCGTTCGTCAGTCGTCAGACGTCGCCGGATTCGTCGTTCGCGACGCGTCGTCGGCCGCCACCTCGTCCAGCGCGTTGCGGACGGTGCCGTGTTCGGACGCGTGCGGGCGTCCCTCGGCGTCGCCGTAACCGTAGTCGACCATCCGGTTGCGGTTCAGACAGAGCTTCGTGAACTCCGGCCGGAGCAGGTCGAACAGCTCGAAGCGCTCCTCCAGCTCCGGAAATCGCTCCTGGTAGTCGAGCACCGCCTCGCGAACCTGTGACCAGAACTTCTCCTCGGGGTAGTCGCGGTATTCCGTGAGGACGTTCGAGACGTACCGGTAGACGCAGACGAAGAGGCCGGTGAAGATGAACTGACAGAGCCCCTCCGGCGGCTCGCTTCGGAGCACCGCGCGGAGGTCGTCGGGAAGCCGTTCGAGTTCGGGAAGCGGCTGGTCGCTCACGTTCACGTCGTCGACGAAGTCCTTCACGCCGATCCGCGTCGGGACGTCCTCCTCGTCGAGGATCACGATCGTGTTCTCGCCGTGCGGTGAGAACACCGTCCCGTAGCGGTAGAGGTAGTGGAGCAGCGGCGGGAGCATCGTCGCGAACAGCTCGTCCAACCACGCTTCGAGATCGAGCGGCGAGCGCTCGACGAGCCGAGCGATCACTGGATCTCCATCCGCACCGGCGTGCATCAGCGCCGACAGCGTGATCGCCCGCTCGTCCTCGCGAATCAGGCCCTCGACGCTCTCGCGCCAGACGCACCCGAGGAGTTCGTCGTACTGGTACGGGTTTCCCTCCAGCCGGTCGAACTCGGGGTGGTCGTAGTTCAGGCCGGCGATCTCCCCCGGAAGGACGAGCTCGCACTCGTCGCGGAGGAACGGATCGTCGTCCCGAACGTCCGTCACGTACTCCGTCACGAGCGGCGCGGCCTCGGTGCGCTCGCCGGGAAGTCCCCGCCAGACGAGGGTGTTCAGGATCCGGAGCGGGAGCTTGACGTTGTGCCTCGTCAGCTCGTCGACGTTCAGGAACGTCCGGACCGACTGCGCCGGGAGGTACCGGTCCTCGCCTGCGCCGAGCGGGACGATCGCGTCCGACGCGATCTCCTTGCTGTAGAGCTGTATCACGGTGTTTTCCCACTGCCACTCGTGGACGGGGAGCAGGTGGTAGTCGTCGGGGTCGAGCCCGCGATCGGCGAGGTCGTCCCGGAACGCGTCGTAGCGCCCACCGAGTTCGCCGCGGAGCAGATCCTCGGAGGAGAGCCCCTCGACGGTGACGAACGTCGATCGATCCGTCCGAACCGCGAGCCAGCGGAGGCGGACGGGTTCTTTCATCTCGGGGGCGTAGGAGGCGTAGTCTTCGTAGCCGAATCCGATGCGACCCTTGTTGTACGTGATCCACGGGTGGCCGGTCATCTCGCCTTCCAGCTCCGCGTAACCCATCGAGGCGAGGTCGCGGTCCTCCTCGCTCTGCCGCGACCGGACGTGCGCGTCCGCGAGCAGCGTATTCCGGTACTCGCGGATCAGGTGGCCGGCGGTCAGTTCGTCGGTGCCGACGTGCTCGCGCGCGTCGAGCAGGAATCGGACCGGGTCGGTCGCGGCGGTCCACCCGCACTCGCCGTCTCTGACCCCGATCCCGTCGCCACCGGTTCCGTGCCGGTCCGGGGCCCGCGTCTCGACGGAGCCCTCGTCGATCAGGTAGCTGTCCATCAGCCGCTCCTCGGCGACGAAGCGGTACTCGACGTCGCCGAGGTCGAGTTCGTACCGGGTGCCGCCGTCGGCCTCCCCGACGGGTTCGGCGTCGAGCAGGTCCTCGTACATGAACTCCGCGAGCATCTTCTCCAGCAGCTCGCGCTCGGCCGCGGTCCAGTTCTCGTCGTCCAGTGCGCTCCGAAGCGTCTCGTCCATCATGGTCGTGGTTCGTGTTTCTGTCATTTTGTGCTAGTCGTCGGATGTCGACGGCGTCTCCGGCGGTTCGGTCCGCGCGAGTTTGCTCGCGGGCGACTTCTCGACGAACCGCTCCGCGCTGAAGTCCTGAAAGACGGTGTCGCGGTCGACTGGATACGGCGAGTCGTCGACCAACTGATCGAGGATGACCGCGTTGCGGTAGGCGCCGAGCCCGAGGTCGGGCGCGCCGACCCCGTGGGTGTGCACCTCCGCGTTCTGGACGAAGAGTCGGCCGTCGAGTCCGTCGGTTTCGAGACCGTACCCCTCCTTCACGCGGAACCGACCGCGCTCGTCGCGGCGGATGTTCGGCTCGAGCGACGAGAGGAACGCCGGCGTCGGGCGGTGGTAGCCCGTGCCGAGGATCACCACGTCGCTCTCGTGGGCGAACCGCGTCCCCTCCTGCCACTGCTCGCAGCGCAGGCGGTACCGTCCGTCGGCCGTCGGCTCGATCCCCTCGACCTCCGTCATCGCGATCATCCCGACGTCCGGGTCGGCGTCGCCGATCGAGCGCTCGTACAGCGCCTCGTAGATCTCGTCGCTCGTGTCGGGGTCGATCCCCTTGTAGAGGAGGTCCTGCTCCGGCAGCAGGTCGTCGCACACCGGCTGCGGCAGGTCGTAGAAGTACCGCGAGTACTCGGGCGTGAAGTGCTGCAGTCCGAGCTTCGAGTACTCCATCGGGAAGAAGCCGTCAGACCGGGTGATCCAGTCGAGGCGGTAGCCGCGGTCGGGCTGCCGTTCGAGGAGGTCCTGGAACACCTCCGCGGCGCTCTGCCCGGAGCCGACGACGGCGATCCCGTCGGCGTCGAGCGCGCGGTCGCGCCGGCGCGTGTACGATGCGGTGTGGAACACGTCCGCGTCCGGGAGGTCGGCGAACGCCTCGGGGACGTACGGTCGACTCCCGACGCCGACGACGAGATCGCGGGCGAGGTACGCGTGCGTCTCGCCCGTCTCCGGATCCTCCGCCCTGACCTCGAACGGACCGTCCGCGCCGCCGCGCACGTCGGTCACGCGTCGACCGAACCGGCAGGTTGGGAGCCGGTCGGCGACCCACTTGCAGTACTCGTTGTACTCGCGTCGCGGAATCTGGAACCGCTCGTAGAAGTAGAACTCGTAGATGCGGCCCGTCTCCCGGAGGTAGTTGAGGTAGCTGTGCGGGTTCGAGGGGTCCGCGAGCGTCACGAGGTCCGCGAGGAAGGGCACTTCGAGCGTCGCGCCCTCGACGAGCATCCCCTCGTGCCAGGCGAACTCGGGCTTCCGTTCGAGGAACGCGGCGTCGAGGTCGTCGACCGGGTCGGCGAGGGCAGCGAGGCCGAGGTTGAACGGGCCGAGGCCGACGCCGAGCACGTCGTACACGCGGTCGTCGACGGCGGCGACGCCGCCGGCGTCTCCGGCAGCCGCGCCGTCGTTCGGCGCGCTCACCGCCCGAGCACCTCCGACTCGAACCGCTCGCGCTCGCAGACCACGAGCAGCGCCGTCTTCTCCTCCGCCGGGAACTCGAACTCCCGGACGGGCTCGTACCCGCACGCCTCGAACACGCGGATCGCCCTCTCGTTTCGCGCGTCGGGCTCCGCGACGACGCGGTCCGTCTCCGGGTGTCGGAGCGCGAACTCCGTCATCGACCGGAGCAGCGGCGTCGCGTACCCTCGCCCCAGGTACTCCGGCGCACCGACGAGCAGGTGGACCCCCTGATCGGCCGGGCGGGCGTCGTAGTGGTCGGCGAGCGGGTCGTCGGCCGCCCAGTACCGCTCCCAGTAGCTCATCGGGACGTGATCCAGACAGCCGACGTAGGGCGTCAGGTGGTCGTCCGCGAGTTTCTCGGCTAACCGCTTCCGGAAGACCGGAAGCGGATGATCCAGCCGCCAGTACGGCAGGACGTGCTCCTCGTTCAGCCAGCGGTGGAGCCGCCCGAGGTCCGCCCCCATCGTCGCCGGCCTGAAGGAGATCGTCCGGTCGATCTCCGGGTCGTGTCGCTGGTAGTCGTACGGCGCGGTCACGATCGCGGCCGGGTCGAGCGCGGGTTCGGTCACGATTGGGTCACCTCCAGTTCGGTCACGATGGGGTTCGGGATCTCCGTGTAGACGGACTGCTCTTCGAGCGAACCGACGAGTTCGTCCATGTCGCGAACGCGCGTCCGCAGGTTCGCCTTGCACGGGAGCCGCCGCTCCGACAGCAGACTCTCGACCAGTTCCGACCCGTCGCGGTCGAACTCCCGCAGCGATCGGAGCTCCTCCCGCAGGACGGCGAGCAGGTCGCGCTCGTCGACGAGGTCGGCGACGCCGAACGCGTTGACGACGCCGAAGACGTTGTTCAACACGACGTAGTAGCGGATGCGCTCGTCGGCGACGGCGTCCGGGCAGATCGTGTCGGCCCGCTCGCCGACGCCCGGAAGCAGCGCGTCGACCTCGTCGTAGGTCGACTCGCAGAAGTAGTACCCCTGATTGTCGCGGTAGAAGAACTCGGCCGGGTACCCCCCGTCGAGCCGGAGGACGCTGTTTTGCTGGTGGGCCTCGACGCCGACGCCCCACGTCAGGTAGAGCCAGAGGATCGGCCGCAGGGAGCGGTCGAGATACCGCCGGAACCAGTCGCGGCTCACCGCCGCCGTCGACCGCCCCTCGCGCTCCGCGAGCGTCTCGACGATCCGCGCGAGCCGCGACGGGCCGTCGATCCCGTCCTGACACAGCCCGACGACGGGGGTCGCGTTCGCGGCGTCGAGGCCGCGGAACGGGTTCTCGCGGAGGACGACCTCGAAGCCCGACTCCGGACCCTCGTCGGCCGACTGGTACGCGCCGAGGTCGAGGGTCAGGTACGCCGGGTCGCGGACGACGTCGAAGCCGGGGAACCGGTCGCGGAGTTCCTCGCCGAGCTCCGTTTCCAGCAGTTCTGCGACGGCGACCCCGCGGTCCAGCTCGGGGAGCTTGTTCGTCCGCTCCGAGTTGGTGATCTGCACCGCCAGCGACCCCTTGTGCATGAACGACGACTCGGGGCTGTACGCCGTCCGGACGGACGTCGTGGGGAAGTACTCGCGGCCGACCCGCCCGAGCGGTTCGAGGACGCCGTCGTCGATCGCCGCCCGCACGTGCGGCTGATCCAGCAGGTAGTCCGCCTGCCACGGGTGGATCGGGACGAGCGCGTCGTCGCCCTCGACGTTCGCGTCGACGAACGACGCCGGGACCTCGTCGTCGGCCCGGAGCTCCGACTTCACCCACTCGACGGCCGATTCCTCGCGCGCCGATCCGCCGTCGAGGACGCTCGGATCCGCCCGGAAGTAGTACAGGGGGAACGAGCCCCGGAGTTCGGGCGCGTACGTCCCCGCCTCGTGGTCGGCGATGCCCTCGCGGCTCTTGGGCGTCGGGTGGAGGAGGTGGCCGTAGACGAGCGACTGCTCCGCGTCGCGGAAGTCCGTCTCGAAGCCGTAGAGCCGCTCCGCGTCGTCCGCCCGCCCCTCGACGAAGCGCTCGACGTTCCGCTCGCTCACGAGCACGCGGCGCAGGAGCTCCGAGAGGTCCCCCTCGCCGCCCGCGGCCAGCGAGAGTTCCTTGCCGAGGAGCGCGGCGAGGGTCGCGGCGTCCGCCGGCACCGGTTCGCCGTCTCCGGATCGGTAGCGCACCGGGAGCTCGAACAGGTGTCGGCCGGTCGGCGACTCGTACCGGAGGGGGACGAACAGTTCGAGCCGCTGCTCGTCGAGTTCGCAGACGGCTGTCCGGTCGGTCCCCGCGTCGATCGGCGTCCGCGACGTCCTGACGACCTCGTAATCGCCCGTCTCCCGGAGGTAGCAGTTGAGGAACGCGTGGATCGTCGCCGACGCGGCGTGCTCGGCGGGCGTCTCGCAGCCCGCGCCGACCGTGCCGTCGCCGTTCATCCCGCCACCTCCGATTCGACGGCGGCTCCGTACCGCTTCACGCTCGTGAGAACGTCCGCCACGTCGTCGATCGTCGTCTGCGGGTTCAAGAGGGTGAACTTGAGGCAGACGTCCGTGACGATCTCGTCGGCGATCTGCCGACTCGTCCTCGCCACCTCCGTCCGGGCGACGATCGCCACCCCCCGTTCGAGGAGGCGGTCGCGGATCTCGCGGTTGAGCCGATCCGCCCACTCGTCGTCCGCGAGGTCGGGGTGGCTCCGAAACGGTTCGTACCGGAAGACGACCGCGTTCAGCGTCGGCTCGTTCACCAGCTCGAACGCCGGGTCGCGGTCGATCAGGTCGGCCGCGTCGTCGGCGAGATCGAGCGTGTACTCGACCAGTTCGGCGACCCCCTTCCGCCCGAGCGCTCGGAACGTCACGAACGGCTTGAGCGCGTCGAACCGGCGGGTCGTCTGCAGCGACTTCGAGACGAGGTTCGACACGCCGGCCTCCTCGTCGGATTCGGGGTTGAGATACGCCGCGTTGCGGGCCACGTACCGGTAGTTCGACCCGTCGCGGAGCAGGAACGCGCCGCAGCTGATCGGCTGGTAGAACAGCTTGTGGAAGTCGACGGCGATCGAGTCCGCCCGATCGATCCCGGCGAGCACGCCGCGGTGCTCGTCGCTCAGCGCGAGCGCGCCGCCGTAGGCCGCGTCGACGTGGAACCACAGGTCGTGCGCGTCCGCCCTGTCGGCCAGTTCGGAGAGCGGATCGACGCTCCCGAAGTCGGTCGTTCCCGCGGTGCCGACGAGCGCGAACGGGCGCGAGCCGTCGTCCCGGAGGCGGGCGACGGTCTCGTCGAGCGCCGCGGGGTCCATCCGAAACTCGTCGTCCGTCGGAACCGACACGACGGCGTCCTCCCCGAGGCCGAGCTGCGCCGCTGCCTGCTTCGCGGTGAAGTGGCCGACCGACGAACAGAGCACCCGGAGGGAGTCGGCCTCCGGCGGAAGCCCCTCGTCCTGCACCCACCGTCCCCACGTCTCGTGGACGTGGCGGTCGCGGGCGAGGAGGAGTCCCATGAGGTTCGACTGGGTGCCGCCGCTCGTGAACACGCCGTCGGCGCCGACGCCGTAGCCGAACAGGTCGCACAGCTCGGAGACGAGCGACTCCTCGACGACGGTCGCCGCGGGACTTTGATCCCACGAGTCGAGCGACTGGTTCGCGGCGGAGAGCATCGCCTCCGCGACCAGTCCCGAGACGAGCGGCGGACACTGCAGGTGCGCGACGCACCGGGGGTCGGAGACCAGCGCGGAGTTCGAGAGGACGTTGTCCGCGACCCACTCGATCGTCGCGTCGAGTCCGACGCCGCGGTCCGGGATCGCGTCGACCTCCGAGAGCTCCCCGGAGAGGTCGTCGTAGGAGCCGCCGGCGTACGGCCGGTCGGATCGGACGGTCGTCCGACGGATCGCGTCGCAGGCGCGGTCCATCGCCTCCTCGTACGCCCGCGACCCGGCCGCACTCCAGAGGAAGCGGTCGCGGGCCGGCCGGCGCGGTTCGCCGCCGAGCCGACCGTCGGATTCGAGGCCGTTCACGCGTCCACCTCCGAAACCGCCGCTTCGACCGCCTCGTCGAAGATGTCCGCGATCTCGTCGACCTGCTCCGCGGTGACGACGAGCGGCGGGAGGAACCGGGCGGTCGCGCCGTGTCTCCCACCCGTCTCGATCACGAGTCCGCGGTCGAAACACGCCGACTGCACCGCGTCCGCGAGGTCGCCGTCGGCGGGCTGCGCGTCGACCGCGTCGGGTTCGGCGTCGGGATCGACGAACTCGACGCCGAGCATCAGCCCGCGACCGCGCACGTCGCCGACGGCGTCGAACGATTCGGCGGTCCGTTCGAGGCGACCGCGCAGTCGCTCGCCCATCGCCGCGGCGTGCTCGTCGAGGTCGTTCTCGACGACGTACTCGATGGTGGCCCGCCCGGCGGCCATCGCGAGCTGGTTGCCGCGAAAGGTGCCGGCGTGCGCGCCCGGCTCCCACTCGTCGAGTTCCTCGCGGTAGACGACGACAGAGAGCGGCAGTCCGCCGCCGATCGCCTTCGAGAGCGTCACCGCGTCCGGCACGATCCCGGCGTGCTCGAATGCGTACAGTTCGCCCGTCCGACCGAGGCCGGTCTGGATCTCGTCGACGACGAGCGGCACGTCGCGCTCGCGGGTGATGCGGCGGATCTCCCGCGTCCACTCGTCCGGCGCGGGGATCGCGCCGCCCTCGCCCTGGACGAGTTCGACCACCATCGCAGCGGGGTCGACGACGCCGCTTTCGGGGTCGTCGAGGAGTCGCTCGACGTACCGGCTGGCCGCGCGGTGGCCCGCCTCGCCGTCGATGCCGAACGGCGGTCGGTAGTCGTAGGGGTACGGCAGGTGGTGGACGTCGGGCATGAGCCCGGGGATCGGCTCCTTCGCTTCGGTGTCCCCCATGAGGCTCAGCGCGCCGTTCGTCATCCCGTGGTAGCCGCCCTGGAAGGCGAGCACGCTGCGGTTGCCCGTCGCCGTCTTGGCGAGCTTCAGCGCCGCCTCGACCGCGTCCGTCCCGGCGGGGCTGCAAAACTGCACCTTCGCCGAGTCGGCGAACTCGGCGGGCAGGCTGTCGAACAGCGCGTCGACGAACGCCTCCTTCTCCGGCGTCGTGATGTCGAGCGTGTGCAACGGGCGGTCAGCCGCGAGGAGCCGCTCCATCTCGGCCGTGACCGCCGGGTGGTTGTGCCCGAGCGCGAGCGTCCCGGCCCCAGCGAGACAGTCGTAGTAGACGTTCCCGTCCGCGTCCTCGATCTCGACGCCGCGCGCGCGGTCGATCGCGAAGGGCAGGCTCCGCGGGTAGGTGCGCGCGTTCGACTCGCGCGCCGCCTGCTGTCCGAGCAGTCGCCCGTTCGTGGCGTCCTCGTACCCGTTCCCGGCCGTCCGGTCGGCCTCCGACGACCCGTTCGACGATTTCGTTCTTCGACGCTGCATGTGGAGTTTTAGGCTTGCCTAATCGCTATTAAAACGTTCGATCTTTAGGCTTACCTAAAAGTAGACGGACATGTGCGTGACGAAAACGTTCGCTCGGCGGTCGGCGCTCCGACGGGTGGAGCGCCCGTCGTTCGGCCGTCCCGGCGTGTAAACCGGCAGACTCGTCTCTGACCGCACGTATTTATTCGACCCGCGCCCAACGGCCGGGCATGCCGACCACGCGCGACCTACGGGCGATGGCGGGGACGGAGCCGATCACGATGTTGACCGCGTACGACGCGCCGACGGCGGCCGTGATCGACGAGGCCGGCGTCGACGTGATCCTCGTCGGCGACAGCATGGGCAACGCGGCGCTGGGCCACGACTCGACGCTGCCGGTCACGCTGGAGGAAGTACGGAGCCGGACGGCGGCGGTCGCGCGGGCGACCGAGGAGGCGCTCGTCGTCGCGGACATGCCGTTTCTCTCCTTCGGGGTGAGCGAGTCGGAGAGCGTTCGCAACGCCGGCACGATGCTCAAGGAGGCCGACGCCGACGCGGTCAAGCTCGAGTGCGGTTCCCACACGGTCGAACTCACGGAGCGGCTCGTCGACCTCGGCATCCCCGTCATGGCGCACCTCGGACTCACGCCCCAGCGGGTGAAGCGGACCGGCTACGCCCGGCAGGGGACGACCCGCGACGACGCGCGGGAGATCCTCGACCTCGCGCGCGCCCACGAGGAGGCGGGCGCGTTCGCGCTCGTCCTCGAACACGTCCCGGCGAACCTCGCCGCGCAGGTGACGGCGGCGCTCGACGTGCCGACGATCGGCATCGGAGCCGGTCCAGACTGCGACGGGCAGGTGCTCGTCATCACGGACGTGCTCGGCCTGAGCGACCGCGTCCCGCCGTTCGCGACGCGGTTCGGCGACGTGCGATCGGAGATGCGACGCGCGGTCGAGGCCTACCGCGACGCGGTCGCCGGGGGCGAGTTTCCGGCGGCGGAACACGGCCACGTCGAGGAGGAGCTCGACGAACTCTATTGAATTCCGTCGAGGAACGCCGACGCCGCCTCGTTGAACGCCGCCGGCCGTTCGAGCATGGCGAGGTGCGCCGCGTCCTCGATCACCGCCAGCTCGCAGTCGGGAATCTCCTCCGCGAGGAATTCATGGTACCACGGCGGCGTGAGTCGGTCGTGCTCGCCGACGACCGCGAGGGTCGGCACGTCGACGTCCGCGAGGCGGTCGCGAACGTCGAACTCGTGGCAGGTGAGGAAGTCGCGCTCCGTGACGGCCCGGCCCGCCTCGTACATCGCCTCCTTCGAGAGTTCGAGGGTGCGCTCGTCGGACTCGTGGAACAGCCCGTCCGGACCGTGGAGAAAGGAGACGGCGCGATCGAAGTCCTCGGAGAGCCACGCGAGCAAGTCGTCGAGGACGGTGAGCTTCGCGCCCGTGCCCGTCAGGACGAGGGCGTCGAGCGGGAGTTCGCGGTCCAGCGCGATCGTCATCGCGACCGCGCCGCCGAGGGAGTTTCCGACGAGCACCCGCGCGTCGGTCTCCTCGCCGACCGCGACCACGTCGTCGACGTACGCCGAGAGGCACTCGTACCCGGCGTCGGCGTCGACGTCCTCGCTCTCGCCGTGGCCGCTGAGGTCGAGCGCCACGACGGGACGCTCGTCCGCGAGCCGGTACTGCGACTTCCAGACGGCGTGGGAGCCACCGCTGCCGTGGACGCACAGGATCGGGTCGGCTTCCCCGTCGCCCGCCCCCGCGTCGGTCGACTCCCCGCCCAGCGACAGCCGGCGGTACGCCGTGGTCCGACCGTGGTGGATAACTTCGTCCATACGTAGCGTTGTTCCGTGTGGAATATGAAGCCACGCGTCGCGCGCGCCGGGTGCCGGATGCGTGGGCCGCCGCGGATAATCGGGCGGGACCGCTTTTCCACCACACTTCGGGGACCACACTACCGTCTCCCGATTAACCTAAGAAAGGTTTAAATACTAGTACGACTAACTTGCGGTTAGGATAATCATGAGTCAACAGCAATTCGCCGGTCGAGACGAGCGTTTTCTCCGCCGGTACGACTACGGCGACGCGTGGATCGTCGCGGCCGACCTCGGCGTCTCCGAGGAGTCCGTCGACGTGGACGTCGTCGGCGACACGGCGATCGTCGTCGTCGAGGCGGGCGACCGCGTCGCCGAGACGGAGTTCGAACTCCCCGGACCGGACGCGGAAGCGTTTATGAAAAACGGCGTACTCACTCTCAGGGGAGCGAAATGAAACTCACCGTCAAACCGTTAAAACAGAAAGACGCGGGCCGCGGGCTCGCCGCGATCGACCGCGCCGCCGCGGACGAGATCGGGCTGACCGGCGGCGACTTCATCCGCATCGAGGGCCGAGACGGCACCGCCATCGCGCGCGTCTGGCCGGGGTACCCGGAGGACGACGGCACGGGGGTCATCCGGATCGACGGCCGCCTCCGACAGCAGGCGAACGTCGGCATCGACGACAAGGCCGAAGTGGCGAAGGCCGACGTGAAGCGGGCCGAGGAGGTCTCCATCGCGCTCCCGCAGAACCTGCGGATCAGCGGCAACATCGGCCCGCACATCCGCGATAAGCTCTCCGGACAGCCCGTCACCAAGGGGCAGTCGATCCAGATCCCCTTCGGGTTCGGCTTCATGGCCAACCAGAGCCAGTCCGTGCCGCTGAAGATCGCGAGCACCCGCCCGAGCGGCACCGTCGTGATCAACGACTCGACGGAGATCACGATCAGCGAAAAGCCCGCGGAGCAGATCCGCGGCGGCGGCGCGGCCGGAGACGTCGAGGGACCGGAGGTCACCTACGAGGACATCGGCGGCCTCGACCGGGAGCTGGAGCAGGTCCGCGAGATGATCGAGCTGCCGATGCGCCACCCGGAACTGTTCAAGCGGCTCGGCATCGAGCCGCCGAAGGGCGTCCTCCTGCACGGGCCGCCCGGGACCGGCAAGACGCTCATCGCGAAGGCCGTCGCCAACGAGATCGACGCCTCGTTCCACACGATCTCCGGGCCGGAGATCATGTCGAAGTACTACGGCGAGAGCGAAGAGCAGCTCCGCGACATCTTCGAGGAGGCGACCGACAACGCGCCCGCCATCATCTTCATGGACGAGCTCGACTCGATCGCCCCCAAGCGGTCGGAGGCGGGCGGCGACGTCGAGCGGCGGGTCGTCGCGCAGCTGCTCTCGCTGATGGACGGCCTCGAAGAGCGCGGGCAGGTCGTCGTCATCGGCGCGACGAACCGCATCGACGCCATCGACCAGGCGCTGCGACGCGGCGGGCGGTTCGACCGCGAGATCGAGATCGGCGTGCCGGACCGCGACGGCCGCAAGGAGATCCTGCAGGTCCACACGCGGAACATGCCGCTCGCGGACGGCGTCGACCTCGACGTGTACGCGGAGAACACCCACGGGTTCGTCGGGGCCGACCTCGAATCGCTGGCGAAGGAGGGCGCGATGAACGCGCTGCGCCGCATCCGCCCCCAGCTCGACCTCGAAGCCGACGAGATCGACGCCGACGTGCTCGACTCGCTCGTCGTCACCGAGGGCGACTTCCGCGAGGCGCTGAAGGGGATCGAACCATCCGCGCTCCGCGAGGTGTTCGTCGAGGTGCCGGACGTCACCTGGGAGGACGTCGGCGGTCTCGAAGACACGAAGGAACGGCTCCGCGAGACCATCCAGTGGCCGCTGGAGTACCCCGAGGTGTTCCAGGCGATGGACATGGACTCGGCAAAGGGCGTGCTGCTGTACGGCCCGCCGGGCACCGGGAAGACGCTGTTGGCGAAGGCGGTCGCGAACGAGTCGACGAGCAACTTCATCTCCATCAAGGGGCCCGAGCTGCTCAACAAGTACGTCGGCGAGTCCGAGAAGGGCGTCCGCGAGATCTTCAGCAAGGCGCGCGAGAACGCGCCGACCGTCGTCTTCTTCGACGAGATCGACGCCATCGCGACCGAACGCGGCCGAACCAGCAGCGACTCGGGCGTGGGCGAGCGCGTCGTCTCGCAGCTCCTGACGGAACTCGACGGGCTGGAGGCGCTGGAGGACGTCGTCGTCGTCGCGACCACCAACCGGCCCGACCTCATCGACGCCGCGCTCCTGCGCCCCGGACGGCTGGACCGCCACGTCCACGTCCCCGTCCCCGACGAGGAGGCCCGCCGGAAGATCCTCGACGTCCACACCCGGGACAAGCCGCTCGCGGACGACGTCGATCTCGACCGGCTCGCCCGCCGCACCGAGGGCTACGTCGGGGCGGACCTCGAAGCGCTCGCCCGGGAGGCCGCGCTCGCGGCCAGCCGGGAGTTCATCGGGAGCGTAGCGCGCGAGGAGATCGCGGAGAGCGTCGGCAACGTCCGCATCACGATGGACCACTTCGAGCAGGCGCTCGATCAGGTCGGTCCGAGCGTGACCGAGGAGACGCGGCAGCGGTACGACGAGATCGAAGACCGCTTCCGGAAGAGCGAAGTGGGGAGCGACAAGGCGGACGTCAGCCGCACCTTCCAGTAGGACGCGGTCGGATCGACGCCACCGCGGATCGCCGTCGCGGCGACGCGTCGTTTCCGATCACCGATCGCCGCTCTGCGATTCCCGACCGTCGTTCGCCGGCGACCGTCACGTCCTCGTGATCTCCACCACAGCTATCAATTCAAATGCATGTTTTCGTCGTCGGGCGGGGGTCACGGCCGTCCCTACTCCGGGTAAACGGTTCGTAGTCCGACTGTAAGGCGCTCGATACGCGCCGTAACGATCTGCCTGCTTCTTTTTTGGCCGATCCTACGAACCGATCGTGAGCCCGAACATGAACCAGTCGAGACGCACCGTCCTCAAAGCCGTCGGAACCGCGAGCGCCCTCTCGCTCGTCGGCGGAGCCGGAGTCGTGGGCGCCGAAAAACACGGAGACGGGAACGGCGGAGGCGGAAACGGCGGCGACGGCTGCGCCGCGTTCCGGGCCGTCCACGCGTCGCCCGACGCGCCGAACGTCGACGTGTTCGTCGACGACGAGAAGGTCCTCTCGGACGTCGCCTTCGGCGACGTGAGCGACTACATCCCGGCGAGGCCGGGGGCCTACACGGTCAGGGTCACCGCGGCGGGGGACCCGGACACCGTCGCGTTCGAAGAGGAGGTCACCCTCGAATCGAAGTTCTACACGATCGCCGCCGTCGGCCAGCTCTCCGACGACAGCATCGCACCGCTCGTGCTCGTCGACGACGACGTGGCGCTCGTCCGCCTCGTCCACGCGTCGCCCGACGCGCCGGCGGTCGACGTGACCGTCCAGGGCGAGGACCTGACGCTCTTCGACGGCGTCAGCTTCGGCGACGAGACCGACTACGTCGTCGTCCCGGCCGGCGGGTACACGCTCGAGGTACGGGGAGACACCGAGAACAACGACGGCGACGTCGTCGCCACGTTCGACGCCGCGTTCGAACCGGGCGTCGAGTACACCGCCTTCGCCGTGGGCTACCTCTCGCCCGAAAACGCGCCCGAGGACGCCCCGGAGGATCGCGCGTTCGACCTGCTGGTGACGACCGACGCCGAAACCGAGCCGATCGACCCCTGCACCGTCGCGGAGGGCGGCGGAGGCGACGGCGGCGACAACTGATCCGCCACCGCCGCCGCGCACCGGCGTCGCGTCGCCCGCGTCCGACCCATCTCGCGCCGGGCAATCCACGCCAGTTTTTACGCGTCGCCCGGAACTGATCGGTAATGGATCAGGAGTTGCGCGACCGGGTTCGGACGGAGGCGGAGAAACACGCCCTGTTCAACGCGGTCAAGTACGAGAGCGACGCGGACGTGGGCGCGGTGATGGGACCGTTGATGGGCGAGAACCCCGACTTCCGGCCGCACGGCGGGGAGGTCCCGGGCGTCGTCGGGGGCGTCGTGAGCGAGGTGAACGACCTGAGCCACGAGGAGCGCCGCGACCGCCTCGCGGACCTCGCCCCCGGTCTCCTCGAGGAGCTCGAAGCGGAGGAGGAAGAAGGGGACGAGCGGGCGCTTCCGGACCTCCCGAACGCCGAGGCGTACGACGAGATCAGGATGCGCGCCGCGCCGAACCCCAACGGGCCGTGGCACCTCGGACACGGCCGGATGCCGGCGGTCATCGGGACGTACAAGGAGCTGTACGACGGGTGGATGCTCTGTCGGTTCGACGACACCGATCCGGAGACGAAGCGGCCGGACCTTGACGCCTACGGCGCGATCCTCGACGATATCGAGTACCTCGGCTTCGAGCCGGACGAGGTGATCCGCGCGAGCGACCGCCTCGAAACCTACTACGACCACGCCCGGGAGCTGATCGGGATGGGCGGCGCGTACACCTGCTCCTGTTCGGCCGAGGCGTTCTCCGAACTGAAGAACGCGGGCGAACCCTGTCCGCACCGCGAGAAGGACGCGGAGACGACGCTCCGGGAGTTCGAGGCGATGGTCGACGGCGAGTACGCGGCGGGCGAGATGGTGCTCCGCGTGAAGACGGACATCGAACACAAGAACCCCGCGCTGCGCGACTGGGTCGCCTTCCGGATCATCGACACGCCGCACCCGCGCGAGGAGGCAGAAGAGTACCGGTGCTGGCCGATGCTCGACTTCCAGTCGGGGATCGACGACCACCTGACGGGGATCAGCCACATCATCCGCGGCATCGACTTGCAGGACAGCGCGAAGCGCCAGCGGTTCGTCTACGACTACTTCGGCTGGGAGTACCCGGAGGTGCTCCACTGGGGGAAGATCCAGGTCGACGAGTATGACGTGAAGCTGAGCACCTCCACCATCGCGCGACTGATCGAGGAGGGCGAACTCGACGGCTGGGACGACCCGCGCGCGCCGACGCTCGCGAGCGTCCGCCGTCGGGGCATCCGCGGGCCTGCGGTCACCGAGTCGATGGTCGACCTCGGCCTCTCGACCAGCGACGTCGATCTCGCGATGAGCAGCGTCTACGCGAACAACCGCGACCGCGTCGACGACGACGCGAACCGGTACTTTCTCGTCCGCGACGGGGTGGAGCTGCCGGTCGTCGGCGGACCCGACGCGGGCGAACCCCCGCTGCACCCCGACCACGAGGAGCGCGGCCGCCGCCGCATCCCCGCACCGGGTGCGGTTCGCGTCGAGGCCGAGGACCTGCCGCCGAACGGGAAGCGCGTCTGGCTGAAGGGGTACGGCTGCGTCAGGCACACTCGGGACGCCTTCGAGTACACCGGCGACGACATCGACGCCGTGCGCGAGGGGGGCGTCGACGTGATCCACTGGGTGCCCGCCGAGGGGGCGATCCCGGTGACGATGCGGACCCCCGACGGCGACGTGACGGGCCGCGCCGAGCCCGACTTCGCCGACGCCGAGATCGACGACGTCGTCCAGTTCGAGCGCGTCGGGTTCGCCCGGGTGGACGCCCACGACGAGGACGGGTCCGTCGTCTACTTCGCGCACGAGTGACCCGCGTCGCGCGAGGGTGACTCTGAACCGCACGGGGGCGGTTCGGCGTCGCGCGGTCGTCGGCGACGCGACCGTCGTTCGCGGTCGACGGCGTTGGGTGCGGGGGCCGAGAACGGCAACGTTTTCGACCGTCCCCTCGAAGGCCCGACGAATGGCCCCCGACCTGGACCGACGCACGTACGACCTCCTCCGGCTGATCCGGACGAGCGGGCCCATCGGGAGCATCCGCCTCGTCGAACTGATGCAGCAGCGCGGCTACTCCATCAAGGGTCGGACCATCCGCCTCATGCTGTCGGAACTCGACGAACGGGGGCTCACGACGAAAGTGCCCGGGCGGGGTCGGGCGCTCACCGACGCCGGCCGCGGCGAGCTCGAACGCGGGGACGTGACCGGCCGCCTCGAACGGGTCAGAGAGCGCATCGCGACGCTCACGAGCCAGGTGACGTACGATCCCGCCGAGGACGCCGGGGAGGTCGTCGCCGGCAGCGGCGTCGTCCCGGCGTCGTCGATCGACGCGGCGTTCGAGGCCCTGCGAGAACTCGCCGACTCGCCGCTCGGACCGGTTTCCGTGGCGACGACGGTCGAGGGAAAGAGCACGAGCGAGGGAGGTGGCGGGGGCGACGAGGACGAGCGAGTCCGCCTCCGGTTCCCGTCGAGCATCACGCTCGACGGCGTCCTGCTCTCGCACGGGGTCGGCGCGCGGATGGAGACGGCGGGACTGGTCGAGTACCGCCCCGCGACGGACGAGGTCGTCCGGTACATCGACGCGATAAGCGGCGAGCGGTCGACGGTGGACACCGTCAGCCTCCTCATCGAGGCGGGTCGGACGGACGTCGAGGCGGTCCTCGCCGGCGAAACCGGGGTGGTGATCGTCGACAACCGCGAGTTCCCGATCACGCGCTTCGCGGAGGCGCGCGACCTCTCAGTCGAGACGACGACGGCGCTCGGGGGCGTCCTCGACATCCGCCGGCCGCGGGAGTCGGGACCGTTCCCGTACGGGAGCCCGGGGTGGGAGTTCGCCTCGCTCACCTACGGCGGCGTCGCGGAGATCGCGCTGGCCCTCCTCCACGAGCGGTCGCTCCTCGCGGACTGGGAGACGCTCGACCGCCCTGTCGAACGCGCCGAGTTCGAACCGATCGCGGCCGCGCAGGCCGCGGTCGAGGCCGACCTTCGGGGATGAGCACGAACCGATGACCGCCTACGACCTCTCGCACGAACTGGAGGCGGGGATGCAGACGTACCCCGGCGACCCGGCGGTTCGGGCGCGGCCGCACGCGACGTTCGCGGCGAACGGCCACCGGGTGACCGCGCTCGAACTCGGCAGCCACGCCGGCACGCACGTCGACGCGCCGAGCCACACCGAGGCCGACGGCCGGACGCTCGGGGACTTCCCGCTCGACGTGTTCTGCCTTTCGGCCCGCGTCGTCGACGTTCGGGGGCTGGCTCCGCGGTCGCCGATCGAACCCGATCGTCTCCCGGGGTCGACCGACGCCGACGCGCTCGTGTTCCGAACCGGCTGGGACGTCCACTGGGGGACCGACCGCTACCTCGACCACCCGTACCTCGCCGCCCGAACCGCCGAGCGGTGCGCCGAGCGCGGCTGCCACGTCGGCGTCGACGCGCTCAGCGTCGATCCGACGCCGAGCGCGAACGCGGCGGACGACGAGCCGTCCGGATTCCCGGCCCATCACGCGCTGTTAGGCGCCGACCGACTCGTCGTCGAGAACCTGACGGGGCTCGATCCCCTCCCCGAGCGGTTCGAACTCCGCGCGTACCCCCTCGCGCTCGACGCGGACGGCGCGCCCGTCCGCGCCGTCGGGGTGGTCCCGGAGACGGAGACGCGGTGACGGTCGGCAGCCACGCCGGCACGCACGTCACGACCGTGCCGCCGTCGGCGCGGAACCGGCGCGCTCACAGCGCGACGACGAGCACCATCGCGAGGAGCATCGACGCGGTCAGGAGCACCTGCACGACCGTCGACGCCAGCACGCCGACCGACGCGAACAGCGCGGCTCGGAGGCTCGCGTTCGCGTCCCGGTTCCGGGAGAACTCCAGCGCGAAGACCGTGCCCGCGACGCCGAGCACCAGCCCGACGGGGCCGACGACGAAGACGAGGAGGACGCCCACGGCCGCCGCGACGGCCGTCGTGAGCGTCGACGCGCCGCCGGCGCGGGCGGCGATGGGTCCGGAGAAGTAGTCGACGACGAAGCCGACGAGGCCGACGAGCGTCAGGGCCGCGAGGACGACGGGTCCGGGCTCCGCGTAGCTCGTCGCGTGCCAGTAGAGGTAGACGCCGGCGAGGGAGGACAGCGCGCCGGGCACGAGCGGCACCACGCTCCCGATCACGCCGACGAACAGGAGCACGAACGCGAGGAGCGCCAACGCCTCGTTCATGCCGGTGGTTCGCGCCAGGGGGGCATATACCGGTCGGCGCGCGTCGAGATCGAACGCCGTCGACCGCCGCGGCGTACTAGATTTAAATAGCCACGATCATTGTGTATAGATAACGATGCCCATCGATCCGAATTTCGAACAGAACCGCGAGAAAGCGGGCGAGGAGAACGGCGTCGACGTGTGGGGGCCGGTCGACCCGCCGGAACAGCTGGGGATCCACGGCACGCACGTCGCGGTGGACTTCGACATCTGCATCGCGGACGGGGCGTGCCTCGAGGACTGCCCGGTCGACGTGTTCACGTGGGTGGACTCTCCCGACCACCCCGAGAGCGAACTGAAGGCGGAACCGACCCACGAGGCGCAGTGCATCGACTGCATGCTCTGCGTCGACGTCTGCCCCGTCGACGCCATCGACGTCGATCCGGGTCGAGCCGGCCGGATCTGACTCGATCGAAGGGACCGATCTCCGCTCCGCGCCCGCGCACCGCCATCCCCCTCGCGTCCGCGCGTCGTTCGTCTCCGCGCTCACCGGGCATCCCTCGCGGCCCGCGTTCGCCCGTCAGCCGCCCGCTTTTGACCCGCTTCGAGTCGGTTTATGAAAAACAATTAAGGACGCGCGCGACCCTCTCTTAGTTCGATGGTATCACTACACACTGTCGTTCTGACGAAAGGCGTCCCCGACTTCCGCGAGGGGCAGGTCTCCTTCGACGAGGAGGGCCACCTGGAGCGGGGGAAGACGCCGACGGTGATGAACCCGAACGACTCGCACGCGCTCGACGCCGCCCTCCAGACCCGGGTTCGACACGGCGGCCGAGTGAGCGTGATGAGTATGGGACCCCCGGGGTACAAGGACGTGCTCAGGGAGGCGATGGAATCGTCGTACGCCGACGACCTGTATCTCGTTTCCGATCGCGAACTCGCGGCGTCGGACACGTGGGCGACCTCGATCACGCTCGCGACGGCCATCGAGCGACTCGGCGAGCCCGACGTCGTCTTCGCGGGGTTCAAGACGGCCGACGGGGAGACCGGCCACACCGGCCCGCAGACGTGCTGGTGTCTCGACATGCCGATCGTCACCCACGTGATCGCCCTCGACATCGACCCCGAGGAGCGCACCCTCCGGGCGAAGCGCCTCGTCGAGGGCGACATCGAGGAGATCGAGACGGTCGAGACGTCGCTGCCGGCGTTCGTCGTCGCCGATCCCGAGTTCGACCCGACCTATCGGACGGCGTCGCACAGGCTCGAACTGAAGGACCTCCGGGCGCGGACGAAGCGGCGCGCCGAGGCGTTCGAAGACCACCTCACCGTCTGGGATCACGTCAACCTGAACCTCGACCCGGACTACATCGGCCTCGACGGGTCGCCGACGATCGTCTCCTCCGTCGACCCGATCCCGAAGGCCCCGGCCGAGCGCGAGGCGACGATGGTCGAGCCGAACGACGAGGAGGGAATGCGCGAGGTGCTCGACGTCATGCGCCCGCTCGCGGCCGGCGGAGGGGGTGACTGACGATGGCGGACGGCTCCGACGACTTCGACCCGAACGAGTACGAGATCGCCGAACTCGGCCCGGCGATCAAGGACGTGGAGGACGCCGAGGCGCTGAACGCCATCCTCGACCGCGAGGAATCGGGACAGAACCGCCCGCAGGCGATCGCGCTCATCGAGAGCCGGATCGAGAAGTACGAGGGGCCGGAAGCGGAGGTCGAGGAGGACCTCGACGACCTCGACCCCGCCGAGATGAGCGCCGCGGACGTCGGCAACGCGATCCAGGGGATCGAGGAGACCGAGAAGCTCGAACGGCTCCTCGACGCGGAGGAAGCGGGGAAGGACCGCGGCAGCGTCAAGCGCCTGATCCGGAGCCGCATCGACTCCGTCGACGGCGGCGACGAGGACGAAGCGGAGGCGGAGGAAGCGGAACCCGAGACGCCCGAGGAGCGCCACCCCGACCTCGACCACCCGACCGCCGACAAGCGGCACGTCCGGGCGCTCGCCGACGGCGTCTACCGCGACACGTGGGTGTACTGCGAGACGCAGGCCGGCGACCTCGTCGACGTCTCCCGGGAGATGCTCGGGAAGGCCCGAGAGCTGATGGACGGGTACAACGACGAGTACGACGCGGACGAGCGCGTCGTCGGCGTCCTCATCGGAAGCGACGTCGAGAGGCACGCCGAGGAGGTGATCGCCTGCGGCGCGGACGTCGTCGTCGTCCACGAGGACGACCGCCTCGAACGCTTCCGGCACAAGCCGTACGCGGAGATCTTCTGCGACATGGCCCGCTGGGGCGGCGATCCGCGGGAGGAGAGGGGCCCCGACGAGGCCGACTGGCGCGACTACGACGAGCCGCGGTACGTGCTCTTTCCGGCGACGAACAACGGCCGCGACCTCTCCGCGCAGGTGCAGGCGGAACTCGACAGCGGCCTCGCCAGCGACTGCTCGGGGCTCTACATCGAGGACGCGGTCATCTCGAACCCCGTGAAGACCGGCGCGCCGGGCGAGAAGCGGACGTTCGAGCGCGTCCTGCACATGAAGCGGCCGGACTTCAGCGGCTTCGAGTACTCCACCATCCTCTGTCTGGACAACCCGAACCGGGAGTTCCACCCGCAGGGCGCGTCGGTGATCCCGGGGAGCTTCGAGATCCCCGAACCGGACTTCGAGCGAGAGGGCGAGGTGGTCGACCACGATCTCGCCCTCGACGACGGCTGGTTCCGCGTCGACGTGACGGAGTTCGACAGGCTGGACGAGGGGATCGACCTCACCGGTCACGACGTCATCGTCGCCGTCGGGCGCGGCATCGGCGAGAACCCGACGCTCGGGATGGAGCTGGCGCTCGCCCTCGCCGACGCGTTCGAGGACGCCGAGGTCGGCGTCTCCCGCGGCATCGTCACCGGTTCGTACAATTTCGACGGACACGTCGAGGCGTACACCCGCGAGGAGCGCCAGATCGGCGAGACGGGACAGGTCGTCGCGCCGACGCTGTACGTCGCGGCGGGCATCAGCGGCGCGGTCCAGCACAAGGTCGGCATGGACGAGTCGGACACCATCGTCGCGATCAACACGGACCCGAACGCCCGGATCCGCGACTTCTCCGATTATTTCGTCGAGGGCGACCTCTTCGAGGTGCTCCCGCGGCTGACGGAGGCGGTGAAGACCGGCGAACTGGACCTGCAGGCCGTCGCGGACGGGAGCGGAAGCGGCGTCACGGACGGCGGGAGAGACGCCGTCGAGACGGACGAAGACGCGGGGACGGACGGAGGTGAGGCCCGATGAGCGACGGCGACGACTACGAGCACTTCGAGGCGGTCGTCGTCGGCGCGGGGCCGGGCGGGGCCGCCGCGGCGGCGACGCTCGCGCGGTACGGCGTCGAGACGCTCGTCCTCGAACGCGGTGTCGACGCCGGCTCGAAGAACGTCTCCGGCGGGCTCATCTACGCCGAGGAGTCCGCGCCGTACACGATCGACGCGCTCTTCGACGGCTTCCGCGAGGAGGCCGCGGAGCGACCCGTCACGGAGTACTACCTCCACAACGTCGCGGGCGAGACGGTCAAGACGTTCGACATCACCCGACTGCACGAACACGACACCGAGTGGTCCGACGCGGTGCTCCGCCGGAAGATGGACTCGTGGATCGCCGATCGGGTTCACGAGATGGCGCGCGAGACCGGCGGCGGCCTCCTGACCGACGTTCGGGTGAACGGCCTGCTCCGGGAGGGCGGCGAGATCGTCGGCGTCACCTGCGACGAACTCGACCCGATCACGGCCGACGTGATCGTCGCCGCGGACGGCGTCAACAGCGAACTCGCCCGCGACGCCGGGCTCATGGACTGGGAGGACCCCTCCGAGTGGTTCCAGGGCGTCAAGGCCGTCGTCGACGTACCCGGCGACGAGATCGCAGAGCGGTTCGACGTGGACGAGGACGAGGGCGTCGCGCACCTCTTTTCCGGCGACCTGTTCTCGGACGTCCGCGGCGGGGGGTTCCTCTACACGAACACCGACTCGCTCTCGATCGGGACGGTGTTCCACCTCGACAGCCTCGTCGCGGAGCGGGCGGAACCGCACGAACTGCTCGACGCGCTGCTCACCCACCCGCTTCTCGCGGAGTGGCTCGGCGACGAGTACCGCGAGCGCGAGTACTCGGCGAAGCTCGTGCCGGACTCGAAGAAGGTCGCACACCCCGAGCCGCACGCGGACCGCCTGCTCCTCGTCGGCGACGCCGCCGGCCAGATGCAGGCGCAGGGGCCGATCATCAAGGGGATGAACCACGCCGTCACGGCCGGCGCGCTCGCGGCCGAGGCCTACGCGGAGGCGAGCGCCCGCGGCGACCCCGACTCCGCGGGCAAGCGGTACGCGGGGAAACTGCGCAGCGAAGGCGTGATGCGGAAGCTCAGGCCGCGCGGGTACGAGGCGGTTCGGACGCTCGGCGAGCGCGACGCGGCGACGGACGCGATCGACGCCGTCCTGACGTCGTCCGTGGGTCGAACTGGGGTTCGAGCCGCGGGTCGCCTGCTCGGGCGACTGTACAGCTCACCGCGGCTCGCCATGATGGTGCCGGACACGCGGACGCCGTACGTCACGCTCCCGAGCGTCATCGCCGAGGAGCTGGGCGAGCCGGTGACCGGCGAGAGCCGGGTCGACCCGCCGAGCCTCGAAGAGCGCATCGGGAACCTGACGTACGACACCGACATCGGCAACCCGCACATCGTCCTCACGGACAACTCCTACGAGGCCAGCGGCGCGGCCGTGACGGCCTGTCCGGTGAGCGCCAGGGACTTCGGCGGCGGCTGCTACCGAGAGGAGACGGTTCGGACGAACGGGGACGAGGAGACGGTCGTGAGCCTCGACACCCAGCCCTGCGTCGAGTGCGGCACGTGCGCCATCGTCGCGGCCACGGAGTGGGAGCACCCGCGCGGCGGCAAGGGCGTGGAGTTCAGGGAGGGGTGACGATCGAATGAGCGATCGGACGGCGGACGCCGGGGAAACGCGGGACGCGGAGGGGCGGACGCCGCGGACGGCCGACGAGCCCTTCGCCGGGCGGATTCGCGCGCTCGCCGCCGCCGCCCGGCGCGAGCGCGAGGCGTTCGTCCCGCCGACCGATCCGCCGTCCGAGGAGCGCGCGCTGTCGTACCTCCGGGCGGGCCTCGGACCGACCGTGTCGCTGTACCTCGAGGCGCGGACCGGCGACCGGTACGCGGCGTTCGCCCCGGAGGAGCTCGCGCTGCTCGGGCGGGCGACGAACGACTGGCTCTCGCTGTACGCCCGGTGTTACGGGGTCGACTTCGATCCCGACTTCACGGTCAGGGAGGTCGCGGAACTCGTCGTCCGCACGCACGACCTCCGCGACACGGCGCAGCTTCTGACCCGCGTACCCGACCGCTGACGCCCCTCTCCCCTGGCGGCCGAGGTATAACATGAAAAACAATTATGTACTGGCGTGCGGTAACAGTACGCATGGATCTGACCGAGACCCTGACCTTCAACGACGACGACCGTCGGGACGTGTACAACTACATCGAGCGCCACGGCGCGGTGCGCGAGGACGAACTCCGACGCGCGCTGAACCTCGACCCGAGCGCGCTCGGCGTCCACCTCACGATCCTCCGGCGAGACGGGTACGTCCGGAAGGTCGGAAACAAGCTTCAGGTGGCGTACCAGGAGGACTTCGCGGAGAAACACGAGTCCGGGGACGTCGCGTTCACGATCAGGAGCGCCGACCAGGTGGACCTGTCCGAACTCATCGAGGTGATGCGGATGGTCGCGGAGGAGGGGTCGTACATCGAGGCCGAGACGGTCGCCGACATGATCGACCACGAGGAGGTGATCCTGCGGCACAACGAGCTCCACTCGCGGATGTTCTTCGTCGCCACCATCGACGACGAGGTGGTCGGGTGGGTCCACCTCGACCTGCCGGAGGCGGAGAAGCTGGGCCACACCGCCGTCCTCACCGTCGGCGTTCACCCGGAGCACCGCGGCCACGGCGTCGGCGGACGGCTGCTCGACCGGGGCGTCGAGTGGGCCCGCGACCGCGGCTTCGAGAAGCTCTACAACAGCGTCCCCGCGACGAACGAGACGGCCATCGAGTTCCTCGAAGCGCACGGGTGGGAGACGGAAGCCGTCAGGCGCGACCACTACAGGATCGACGACGAGTACGTGGACGAGGTGATGATGGCCGTCGGCCTCCGCTGAGCGCGCGTCGGCCGCGGCCGGAAGGCGTTCACCGCCAGTGGTCTTCGGCACCTTCTAACGGTTCGGCGACGACCCCGTCCCGCTGGACCAGCGCGCGCCCGTGCCCCGTGCAGACGTTTCTGTCCTCGGCCCACGGAACGTGGAGGCGGACGGCCGCCGGTTCGTCGCACCCCTCCTCCGCGCAGGAATCCATGCCGATGGCTACCGCGCGGTCGCTAATCGGTGTATCGCTCCCGCTCGTCGAGCGCCGCGTCGGTCCCGTAGCGGTCCACGAGCGGTTCGTAGGCCCTCCCGAGCGCGCGCATGCACTGGCCGGTCGAGAGGTACCCCAGTTCGTCGGCGACGGCGGGCCACGGACGGGCTTGCAGTACCTTCAGCACCAGCAGTCGCTCCTCTCGCGGGGTCAGGTCGACGCGATCCGGCGCGGTCAGGTGCGCGAGCGCCAGCCGACGGAACGCCTCCGGCGCGGTCGTGTAGAGGCCGGGGCCGTACGACGCGCCGACGACGACGCGCCAGTCCCGATCCCCGAGGTCCGGCGTCGACTCCGCGCCGGCCGCCCGCAGCGCCGCCCGCGCGACGTCCGGGTCGAGATCCCGAAGCGGATCGGAGAGGACGCCCGCCGCCCGCCCCGCGAACCACTCGACGTGGCGGTCGCGGAGGTCGCGGCCCGCCGCAGAAAGCGGCAGGAGCATGAGCGCAGAGTACTCGCCGCTCGTCTCGTTGCGCGTCGTGGAGAGGTGGACCGTCCGGTAGCCGTTCCGGTCCCAGAACGAGAGGAGTTCCGGCGTCGCGCCGTAGCCCACGCCGAGCCAGTCGACTCGCTCCGAAAGCTCCTCGCGCACCTCGCGCAGGAGGTGCGACCCGAGCCCGCGCGAGCGGACGGCGTGGTGCGTGGCGATGCGCATGACCCGGCGGCCGACCGGGACGCCGGCGTCCTCGTCGCGGAGCTGGCTCGTGAGCACGTCGGGGAGCATGTTCCCGCGGACGCGCGCGCCGTCGTACATCGACCGCCGCGTCTCGGCGTCCAGCCCGCCCTCGCGCGCGAGCAGCGCGACGGATACGACGTGGCCGTCGCGAAACAGCGCGCGCAGGGAGAGGTTCGGCGCGTCGAGCAGGCGGGCGAGGTCGTCCGGCTCCGTCCGGTAGTGCGCGAGCACGAGGAGGCCGAACGCCTCGCGCAGCAGGTGCTCGTCGCGGAGCAGGTCGTCCGGCGTCAGCGCCCGGTACTCGACTCGCTCGGGCGTCGCGTCGGCGACGAGCGGCTCGACCGGCGGTCGCGCGTCGAGCAGGAGCGCGCGGAACGCCCACGTCTCGACGGGGTCGCCGGCGGCGTAGCGGATCGGCTCGTCGAGGCGGACGTCGCGGACGGCGAACCGGCTCTCCCGTACGCGGTCGCGGAAGCGGACCGAGAACCCACGGCCCGCGCCCTCGTAGCCGTGGACGGTGGTGAAGAAGCCGACCGCGGGGGCGACGAGAAACCGAGAGAGCAGCCGGACCGGGAGCGCCGCGGCCTCGTCGACGAGCACGACGTCCGGCCCGCCGGACTCGACGAGACGGTCCGCCGCGTGGGGCGGCGCGGCGAACCGGACGCGCCCGCCTGCCGCCGTTTCGAGGGTTCTCTTTTCGTCGTCTCCGCTCGAATCCACGAGCGCACCGAGCGTCGAGAGCAGTTCGCCGGCCCGGGCGAACACCTCCGCGGCGTTTCGGAACCCCGGCGCGGTGACGAGGACGTCCCGCCCGTCCGCCGCGAGGCTCCCGGCGGCCAGCCCCGCCGCGCTCGACTTTCCGCGGCCGCGATCCGCCTCCGCGACGACCGCGGCGTCCGGGTCGCGGAGCGATTCGAGCGCCCGCACGGCCCGCGCCTGATCCACGGTCACGCAGGCCTCGTACGCGGCGGTCGGGAAGGCCCGTTCGTCGGGGACGGCGGGCGCGGACCGGGACGGGGGCGCGTCGGCCCCGGTGAGTCCGTCGCGTTCGACGCGCTCGCGCCCCCCGGACAGGGAGACGACGGCGACGCCGGGGTGCTCGCGGATCGTGTCCACGAGCCGCGTCCGAAACCGGCACCCCACGTCGGATGCGTCGAACGGCGGGACCGCGAGGTGCTCGTCGAACGCGTCGCGGCGGTCCGGCCAGTCGTCGAGCGGCGGGGTCAGGAGGACGAGGAGGCCGCCGCCGTCGACCGCGCCGACCACCCGGCCGAGGACGTTCGGCGAGAAGCCCTCGTGGGCGTCGAGCACGACGACCTCGCGCGTCCGCCCCAGCAACTCCCCCGCGCGCGAGGGCGAAACGCGATCGAACCGGAACCCCTCGCGGGCCGTGACGACCGTCACGCCCTCGTCCGGGATCCCGGCCGCGTCGATCGCCCCGAACGCGGCGTCGACGCCCGCGTTCCGGTCCCCGGCGAGGACGAGGAGCCGACGCTCGTTCATCCGCGCGGCCTCGTCGCGCAGGGCCGACGCGAGCGTGGAGACGTCCATACCTCTCGATACCGATCGGTCGGGGTAATGGTTTCCGTCCGCGACGCGGACGGAGGGGGGCGCGCGGCCGTCGCAACCGTCGCCGTCGCGTCACCAACGGAGCGTCGTCGTCAGCACGTCGCCGCTCGATTCCCGGAAAAAAGGCTCGGACCGACCGCCGCGCTACGCCTGTTCGGCCGCGAGGTCGTCCAGCTCCTCCAGTTCGTCGAACTCGTCGTCCCCGCCGGTGGCCTTCTTCGCGGCCGCCGCGATGGCGATCAAGACCGCGAGCGCGAACAGGACCTTCATCCCCTTTCCGCCGCCGGACTCCTCCGTCGCTTCCTCTTCGTCCTCGCCGAATTCGAGGTCCGTCTCCTCGGCGTCCTCGTCGGAGGAACCGCCGAACGTTTTCGACCCCAGCTGAACGGTGCCGTCGTGGAAGTGCAGTTCCAGCATCGTGAACGATTTCTTCGACATACCCGTCAGTACGCCGACGGAACCCTTAGCCGTTATGCCCGATCGCGGGATTCATGCACTTCGTTCGCAAACGACAACCATGGAGGGGGAACGACGCGACTTTCTCGATACGCTGCTTTCGACGCCGAGTCCGTCCGGCTTCGAGGCGGCGGGACAGCGGGCGTGGGTCGAATACGTCTCGGCGTTCGCGGACGAGGTCAGCACCGACGCCTACGGCAACGCGGTCGCGGTCCACGAGGGGACCGACGACGGTCCGGCGATCGCGTTCGCCGGCCACGCGGACGAGATCGGCTACATCGTCCGTCGCATCGACGACGACGGCTTCCTCCGCATCGGTCCCATCGGCGGGGCCGATCGCACGGTCTCGAAGGGCCAGCACGTGACCGTCCACGCAGCGGAGGGGACGCCCGTGCCCGGCGTGATCGGGCAGACGGCGATCCACCTCCGCGAGCGGAGCGAGGAGGAGTACGAGGACATCGAAGCCCAGTTCGTCGACGTCGGCGCATCGAGCCGCGAGGAGGCGGCCGAACTCGTCGAAGTGGGCGATCCGGTCACCGTCCGCTCGACCGTCAGGGCGCTACGGGGCGCTCGATTCGCCGCGAGCGGATTGGACAACCGGGTCGGGACGTGGGCCGCGGCGGAGGGGCTCCGCCGGGCGGTTGAGGCCGACGCCGAGGCGACGGTCTACGCCGTCAGCACCGTTCAGGAGGAGGTGGGGTTGCAGGGCGCGAAGATGGTCGGCTTCGAACTCGCCCCGGACGCGCGGGTCGGTCGAGAGGAAGGGCTACGCGAACGGCGCTTCTGCGACGCCGTCGTCGCGGTCGACGTGACGCACGCGACCGACCACCCGAACGTCGACGCGAAGCGCCGCGATCCGGTGCGGCTGGGCGGCGGTCCCGTCGTCACGCGCGGGAGCGTGAACCACCCCGTGCTCGTCGAGTTGGCGCGCGACGCGGCCGCCGACGCGGGGGTCGACGTGCAACTCCAGGCGGCCGGGGTTCGGACCGGCACCGACGCGGACGCGTTCTACACCAGCCGCGGCGGCGTTCCGTCGCTCACGCTCGGGCTGCCGCTCCGGTACATGCACACCCCGGTGGAGGTCGTCGACGAGACGGACCTCGACGGCGTTTCGGCCCTGCTCGGCGCGATCGTCGACCGCGCCGGCGACGTCGACTCGTTCTCGGTTCGAGTCTGATCGCCCGCGCGCCGTCAGTTCCGCGCTTCGCACGCTCGCGGGAGGGGCGGGATCGACTTGGCAACGCTTAAAGGTCACCGCGAGTTTCTCTGAGACATGGCTGGAACCATCGAAGTGCTCGTTCCCGGCGGGCAGGCCAACCCCGGCCCGCCGCTCGGTCCGGAGCTCGGGCCGACCCCTGTGAACGTGCAGGACGTCGTGAACGAGATCAACGACCAGACCGCCGCGTTCGACGGCATGGAAGTGCCGGTCACCGTCGAGTACGACGACGACGGCTCGTTCTCCATCGAAGTGGGCGTCCCGCCGACGGCGGCGCTCATCAAGGACGAGGCCGGCTTCGACACCGGCAGCGGCGAGCCCCAGAAGGAGTTCGTCGCCGACATCTCCGTCGAACAGGTGAAGAAGATCGCAGAGCAAAAGCGGTCGGACCTCCTGGCGTACGACCTGAAGAACGCCGCGAAGGAGGTCGTGGGGACGTGCGCTTCCCTCGGCGTCACCATCGAGGGCAACGACGCCCGGGAGTTCAAAGAGCGCATCGACGGCGGCGAGTACGACGAGTACTTCGCCGAAGAAGCGGCGGCGTAGGATTTCCCGCTCTTTTGACTTCGCGGCGCGTCGTGCGTGAAACGCCGTCACGGCGTGTCTCCGCTTCGACGGGCTTAAGTAGCGCATCACCCTCGTGAGAACCGAGACAGGCTTCGCCTGTTTCACTGACCCGTAGGAGCAGATCCTGCGTACTACGGAGGTGAATAATGGCAGACGACACACTAGTGCAAGCGGTCTCTCGCGCACTCGACGAGGCCCCGACGCGGAATTTCCGCGAAACGGTCGACCTCGCGATCAACCTGCGCGACCTAGATCTCAACGACCCGTCGAACCGCATCGACGAGGGAGTCGTCCTTCCCGCTGGGACCGGCCAGGACACGACGATCGTCGTGTTCGCCACCGGCGAGACGGCGCTCCGCGCCGAAGACGTGGCCGACCAGGTGCTCGGCCCCGACGACCTCGAAGAACTCGGCGACGACACCGACGCCGCCAAGGACCTGGCGGACGACACGGACTTCTTCGTCGCCGAAGCGAGCATGATGCAGGACATCGGCCGATACCTCGGTCGAGTCCTCGGCCCGCGCGGCAAGATGCCGACGCCGCTGCAGCCCGACGACGACGTCGTCGAGACGGTGAACCGAATGAAGAACACCGTCCAGCTTCGCAGCCGCGACCGGCGCACGTTCCACACGCGCGTCGGCGCGGACAGCATGTCGGCCGACGAAATCGCCGACAACATCGACGTCATCGTCCGTCGGCTGGAGGCGAACCTCGAGAAGGGTCCGCTCAACATCGATTCCATCTACGTGAAGACGACGATGGGCCCGTCGGTCGAGGTGGTCGCATGAGCGAGAGCGAGTCCGTCCGTCGGACCGAGGTCATCCCGCAGTGGAAGAAGGACGAGGTCGACGAGCTCGTCGAGTTCATCGAGAACTACGCGTCCGTCGGCGTCGTCGGCGTCACCGGGATCCCGAGCCGGCAGCTCCAGAACATGCGCCGCGAGCTCCACGGCAGCGCCGCGGTTCGCATGAGCCGGAACACGCTCGTCGTGCGCGCGCTGGAGGCGGTCGACGAGGGCGTCGAACAGCTCGTCGAGTACGTCGCGGGGCAGGTCGCCCTCATCGGGACGAACGACAACCCGTTCGGGCTGTACAAGCAGCTCGAGGCGTCGAAGACGCCCGCGCCGATCAACGCGGGCGAGGTCGCCCCGAACGACATCGTCATCCCCGAGGGCGACACGGGCGTCGACCCGGGCCCGTTCGTCGGCGAACTCCAGCAGGTCGGCGCGTCCGCGCGCATCATGGACGGCTCGATCAAGGTCACGGAGGACAGCCACGTCCTCGACGCGGGCGAGGAGGTCAGCGCGCAGCTGGCGTCCGTCCTGAGCGACCTCGGCATCGAGCCGAAGGAGGTCGGTCTCGACCTGAAGGGCGTCTACTCCGAGGGCGTCCTGTTCGAGCCCGACGAACTCGCGATCGACGTGGACGAGTACCGCGCGGACATCCAGTCCGCGGTCTCGGCCGCGACGAACCTGTCGGTCAACGCCGTCTACCCGACGACGCGGACCGCGCCGACGCTCATCGCGAAGGCCACGGGCGAAGCCAAGGCCCTCGGACTGGCCGCGGCCATCGAGGAGCCCGACCTGATGTCCGACCTCGTCGCGAAGGCGGACGCGCAGCTCCGCGCGCTCGCCGCGCGGATCGACGACGAGGAGGCGCTCCCGGAGGAGCTACGCGGCGTCGAAGCGCCCGCCGCTCCCGCCCCGGAGCCCGAGGAGGAATCGACTGACGAAGAAACGGCCGAGACCGAAGCCGACGACGAAGACGACGATGACGACGACGAGGACGCGGCGGAGGGTCTCGGCGCGATGTTCGGATAACGAGGGAGAAAATCAATGGAATACGTCTACGCAGCACTCATCCTGAACGAAACGGGCGAAGAGATCAACGAAGACAACCTGACCGCGGTGCTCGAAGCCGCGGGCGTCGACGTCGAGGAATCCCGCGTGAAGGCGCTCGTCGCCGCGCTGGAGGACGTCGACATCGAAGAGGCCATCGAGACGGCCGCCGCCGCCCCCGCCGCTGCGGCACCCGCCGCCGGCGGCGCGGAGGCCGAAGAGGCCGAGGCTGAGGAGGAAGAAGAGGCAGAAGCCGCGGAGGAAGAAGAAGAGGACGAGGAAGACGACGCCAGCGGCGAGGGCCTCGGCGAGCTGTTCGGCTGAGACGGCATCTCGCCGTCGGTCGAACGGCCTCTTCGAACGCTCCGATTTTTTCGCGATTCGAGGCGAGAGCGACCGCCGCGCGTCGAAGCGACACCGAGCATCGAAGCGACATCGAGCGACGCCGTCGAGCGCGAGCGTCGGCAACTTCTGACGGTGTCCCTCGGTCCAGAACGGTATGTTTTGGTGTAGGTTGGTTTCGGGTGGCAGGCGACGTGGGGTCGGCTACTCGTTCGTCCGTTCGAACTCCCGCGCGGCTTCCTCGATCATCCGCAGCGCCTTCCCCTTCGGCTCGTAGCCGCCGATCTCGATGTCGGCGTCCGCTTCGAGGTTCTTGTAGGTGCGGAAGAATTCGGCGATCTCGTCGCGCTTTTGCGCCGTGACGTCGTCGATCTTCTCGACGTGGTCGAACCGGGGGTCGTCGGCGGGGACGCCGACGATCTTGTCGTCCGTCTCGCCGTCGTCGAGCATCCGGAAGACGCCGACCGGGCGCACGTCCAGAATGCAGCCGGGGAACAGCGTCTCCTCGGCGAGAATGAGCACGTCGAGGGGGTCGCCGTCGCCGGAGCCCGTTTGCGGGATGAAGCCGTAGTCGCCGGGGTAGCGAACCTCGCTGGCGAGCATCCGATCGAGGATCATCCCGGGGATCTCAGGGCGGTACTCGTACTTCTTCCGCGTGCCCATCTGCGCTTCGGTGACCGCGTGGACCGTCTCCGGCGCGTCGTCTCCGATCGGGAGATCGGTGACGAGGTTGAACGGTCGGGGTTCGGTGCAGCTCGTCGTCGTGTCGTCGTCTTGGCTCATGGATACGTCAGCTCGTTCGTTCACCGCGGCTCCGTGCCCGCTCAGTCCCGCGACGCCGGCCAGCGTACCGACGCCGGTCAGAAACGTGCGCCGGTGCGTCGAGGACGACGCGGGCGTTTTCTTCGTCGGTTCGTCGTCTGCCTTCTTGGGCATCACTCGTTCGAGGGGTCCGAACGTATACGACTCATTATATTTCAACAACGTATACATACAATTTCCAACGGTGATTTCATTTCACACAGTATCTCACACACCTGAACGACGAGGCGGACGTCGGCCCGACCGCCTCCGCTCGCACGGTCGGCGAACGTTTAAATCGGAAGGGGGGACCACCTCGTCGCGATGGACCCACTCGACGCCAGGCTGGTCTTCGACCCCGAGTTCGCCCTCGGCGTCGTCGCGTTCGCGTTCGCCGGGATCGCGCTCGGGACGGTGAGCGGCCTCACGCCGGGCCTGCACGCGAACAACTTCGCCCTCCTCCTCGCGTCCGCCGCGGCGTCGGTGCCGGGGTCGCCGACGTTCGTCGCCGCCGCGGTGCTCGCGGCGGGCGTCGTCCACACGTTCCTCGACGTCGTCCCCGCGCTGGCGCTCGGCGTGCCCGACGCCGAGATGGCCCCGAGCGCGCTCCCCGGTCACCGGCTCGTCGTCGCCGGTCGCGGGCGGGAGGCACTGCGCCTCTCCGCCGTCGGGAGCGCCGGCGCGGTGCTCGTCTCGATCCCGCTCGCGATTCCGATCACGGCCGTGATGACGGCGGCCTACCCGACCGTCCGGGAGCATCTCGGCGTCGTCCTCGCGGCCGTGGTGGGGTTCCTGCTGCTGTCCGAGCCGACCGTCCGCGCGGCGGCCGGCGGCACCGTCGCGTTCGGACTGAGCGCCGCCCTCGGCGCGGCGACGCTGGATCTCTCGCCCGCCGCGCCGCTCGACGCGGGCGGCATGCTCGCCCCGCTTTTTACGGGGCTGTTCGGCGCACCGGTGCTGCTCGACGCGCTCGACGGCGCTGGCGTCCCCCCGCAGGGGGACCCGAACCTGACGATGCCGCCGCGCGACCTCGGGTTGACCGCCCTCGCCGGCTCCGTCTCGGGGGCGATCGTGGGCTACCTGCCCGGCGTCTCCGCGGCGATCGCGTCGGTGCTCGCGCTCCCGCTGGTTCCCGGCAGGAGCGGCGCGCGCGGTTTTCTCGTCGCGACGAGCGGCGCGAACACCGCGAACACCGTCTTCGCGCTCTTCGCGCTGGTTTCGCTCGGGACCCCCCGAACGGGCGTGATGGTCGCGCTCGATCGCCTGAACGCGCCGCGCCCGCTTCCGCTCCTCCTCGCGGTCACGGCCCTCGCGGCCGTCGCCGGCTTCGTGCTCGTGATCGCCGTCGGCGACGCGTACCTCAGAACCGTGGGGCGGGCGGACTACGCCGCGCTCTCCCTCTTCGTGTTGGCGGCGCTCGTTTTCGTCTCGTACCTCTTCGCGGGGGCGACGGGCGTCGCCGTCTTTCTCGTCGCGACGGCTCTCGGGCTGGTTCCCCCGCGGCTCGGAACGCGGCGCGTCCACCTGATGGGCGTTCTCATCGGCCCGCTCGCGCTCGGACTGTGATCGAGGGGGAAGCGGAAAGACAACCATTAAAAGTCGCCGCCCGGTTTATCCCTGTATGAGTCGATCGGAGCAGCAGCAGGCGCGTCAGTGCGTCTCCTGTGGCATCAACATCGCGGGCATGAGCGCCGCCTCGTTCAAGTGTCCGGAGTGTGGACAGCAGATCTACCGCTGCGCGAAGTGCCGAAAGCAGAGCAACCTCTACGAGTGCCCGGACTGCGGGTTCACGGGGCCGTAACCATGGGGAAGGTAGCCGCCAAGATGAAGGTGATGCCGGAGAGCCCCGACATCGACCTCGACGAGCTGCAAGAGCGGCTCGAAGAGGCGCTGCCGGAGGGGGCGAAGATCAACGGATTCGAGCGCGACAACGTCGCGTTCGGTCTCGTCGCGCTGCTGCCGACGGTCCTCGTCCCCGACGACGCCGGCGGCACCGAGGCCGTCGAGGAGTCGTTCCAGACCGTCGAGGGCGTCGAGAGCGTCGCCGTCGAGAACGTCGGCCGGATCTAAGCGCCCGCGCTTTTTCCGGACTCGCGGCCGTCGCGGATCTCGAAGATCGCCGCCCCTTCGTTCTCGAACCGTAGCTCGTACCGCTCCGTCGCGCGCAGCGACGCGAGTAACGCCCGCGGCGGTTCGTGCGCCTCGCCCTGCACGGTGTACGCGTCGGTCGGCACGTAGACGTAGACTGGGTCCCCGTCGACGGCGTCGAGCGAGCGGTCGAGACAGGCGGCGTTCCGGCAGGTCGACGCCGAGACGAATCTCGATTCTTGGCGGTGGTACTCCGCGGCGGTCGTCCACTCGGCCCCCCACGGGCTCGCGAAGATCGTTCGCTCGGCGTACAGCGGAAACCACTCCGCGCCGTCGCCGAGGACGACGAATCCGGCCGAATGCGGCGTCTCCTCGCGCGCCCACGCCATCGCCTCCCGGTCGGCCGCGTCGACGGTCTGCGGCTGCGTCGGTCCTCGGTCGTGCGCCGTGTGCAGGGCGCTTCCGGCGAACGCGACGCCGATCACGCACGCTCCCAAAAGGAGCGTGGCGACGGCGACGGTCGGAGCGATGCGCCGAAAGCGGGACGATCCGACGCGAGCCGAGCGGACGCGCGTTCGCACCGTCGGCGCGAACCAGTCGAGGAGGAAAACCGCGCTGAGCATCGCGCCGGGCACGAAGACGAATCGCTGCCGTCCGACGACGTAGCCCGCGACGAACAGCCAGATCGGGAGGACGTACCGCCGTCGGTACAGGGCGTAGAGCCCGCCCGCGAACGCCACCGCGTAGAGGGGGGTGAGCACGTCCAGCGCGACCAGCGGGTAGCCGAACCGCGTGCCGAGACGGCGGAGGCCGCCGCCGAGTCCGGTGTGCGTCCCCGCGGCGGCGAAGAACACGCCCGGGCCGTGCGTCGAGACGACGCGAACCAGCCAGGGCGAAGCCAGCGCGAGGCCGCCGACCGCGACCGCAGCGCCCCGCAGCAGCCCCCGCGGCGTCCGGTCGAACGCGGCGAACAGGACGAGGTAGCTCGTTCCGAAGAACGTCGCGTACACGGGGTGAGTGAGCACCGTCAAGCCGAACAGCACGGCCGCGGGCGGGAGCCACCGCCGCTCGCCGTCCCGGAGGAGCCGAACGCCGGCGTACAGTCCGCAGAGCGTGAACAGGAAGGCCGGCGCGCGGATCAGACCGCCGGCGGAGATGTGCCAGCGAAGCGCCGCGGGGGTCACGGCGAAGAGCAGCGTGGCGACGCCGGCCGCGCGCGGAGACGACAGGAGTTCCCGAGACAGGGCGTAGTACGGCACGAGACACGCGACGGTCACGAGGCTCGGCAGGACGAGCGCGAGCGCGACGGGATCGACTCCCGTCAGGTCGACGAAAAGCGCGACGAGGTAGAACAGGAGGGGCGGATACGCGAACGGGACGCCGTCGGCGGTGTAGTGCGGGATTCGCTCGGGGAGGGCGTACCCGCCCGTCCGGATCTCCTCGACGATTATCAGGAACAGCCCCCCCTCGTGAGCCGGGTGCGCGTGGGTCGCGACGTAGGCGACCGCGACGGCCGCGCCGGCGCAGAGGGCGACGAAGAGCCAGACGCGCCCTTCTCCGACCCCTCTCACGCCTCTCCGCGCCAAACCCGATCGGCCGTCAGCGCGATCGGTCATGCGTCGGGCGGATCGCGGTCGTCGTCATCCGGTTCGGGAGGTCGTGACGTACACGCTCGGCGAGTCGAGGACGAACTCGTCGATGAACGCGGCGGCGAAGACGATCGTCTGGAAGACGAGGTAGAACCAGAGCGTGAACGCCGCGAGGTATTCGAGCGGGTGGTGTCGCTCGCCGTCCCGCCAGTCCTGGAAGAAGATCAGGTACGAGACGATGACGGGGGCGATCGAGATGAGCGTCCAGAGGACCCACGCGTCGGGGACGAACGTCGCCGTCTTGATCTGCGTGAGGTGACTCAGGACGTTCATCGGCAGGGCGAGGATGAAGAAGGCGGGGACGATCGCGTAGGAGAACGTGTACACCGCGTCGAGTCGCTTTCGAAGCGAGACGGTCGGTTGCCACGGGAGCGTCGGGAGGTACCTGACGGCCACTTGCATCCAGCCGCGCGCCCACCTGCTCCGCTGGCTCCACCACGCCGAGAGCGTCGCCGGGTTCTCCTCGTAGGTGATCACCTGCGGGTCGACCTGCAGCTCCTTGCCCGCGGAGTGGATCTTCGACGACATGTCGATGTCCTCGACGAGCACCTCCTCGTCGAAGTCGCCGAGTTCGGTGAACACCTCGGCGCGGAAGAACGCCTGTCCGCCGCCGAAGACGGTGAAGCCGTTCATCACCTCACGCGCGAACAGATCCGCCTTCTCGGCGATGTGCCGCTCGACGGTCGCGTGCAGGGCCAAAAGTGAGTCGGTGGGGTTTCGGCCGTAGCAGCGACCCTTGACGCACCAGATGTCCTCGTCCGAGACGAACCACGAGACGGCGCGCCGGACGGCGTCGGGTCTGAACTGGTGATCCGCGTCGATGCTCGCGATGACGTCGCCCGTCACGTACCGGAGCGCGTAGTTCGTCGCCTTCGCCTTGCCGCCGCCGGGTTCGTCGCGCTCGACGGCTTTGAACAGGTCGCTCTCGGCCGCGGCGCGTTCTGCGATCTCCGCCGTCCCGTCCGTCGACGCGCGCTCGTAACAGATGACGACTTCGAGCTTCTCGCGGGGGTAGTCGAGCCGCTTGCACGCGTCTATGGTCCCCTGCAGAACCGGCTCCTCGTTGTACGCGGGAATCAAAACGCTCACCGTCGGAAGGTCCTCGTCCGCCACGTCCGAAACCGGGTTCACGTGCCGAAAGGCCAGCATCGACGAGACGAGCGTTCGACCCACCAGGCCCAAGAGCAACATCAAAAGCAGCGTGTTGATCACCTGCGCGTAGGCGTCGAACACGAAGAGTGGGACGAGCAATCCGGCGGTGAGGAGGCTTGCGACGACGACGTATCTCGCGATCGTCCTCACGGAGACGTTCAGTTCCTCAGCGGTTTTGACCTCCATCTCTCAACGTTATATCACGCGCTGAGCGGCTAAATGTGTCGGCCAGTGCAATTATATAAACAAATAAGCGATCTCCGTCCGAGCGCGCCGATCGATTTCTATCACGCCGGCGTTTCGAGGACGTTTCGTGTCCGTCTCGGGGCTCCGCGCCGGTCAGCCCCGCGCCCGCCGATCAACCCAGGACCTCGTCGAACGCGCGCGCTAAATCGGCCGTCTGGTCGTCGACGTGTTCGACGCCGACGCTGACGCGGATCAGCCCGTCCGTCAGTCCGGCGGCGAGTCTCTCCTCACGGGGGATGGCCGCGTGCGTCATCGCCGCGGGCTGTTCGATGAGGCTCTCGACGCCGCCGAGGCTCTCCGCGAGCGTGAACACCTCCGTGGTCGAGACGACTTCGCTCGCCTGTTCGAGCGAACCGTCGAGTTCGAAGCTGAGCATCCCGCCGAAGTCGTCCATCTGCTCCGCCGCGAGGTCGTGTTGCGGGTGCGACGCCAGCCCGGGGTAGTACACCCCGTCGACGGCGGGGTGCTCGTCGAGCCAGCGGGCGAGTTCGCGGGCGTTCTCGCAGTGGCGATCCATCCGGACGGGCAGCGTCTTCGTCCCGCGGAGCACGAGGAAGCAGTCGAAGGGGCCGGGCGTCGCCCCGACGCTGTTCTGGTAGAAGCCGAACCGCTCGTCGAGGTGGGGGTCGTTCGTGATCAGCGCGCCGCCGATCACGTCCGAGTGGCCGCCGAGGTACTTCGTCAGCGAGTGACAGACCACGTCGGCCCCGAAGTCGAGCGGCCGCTGGAGGTAGGGCGTGGCGAACGTGTTGTCGACGGCGCAGATCGCCCCGCCGTCGTGGGCGATCTCGGCGAGCGCGCCGATGTCGTTCACGTTCATGAGGGGGTTCGTCGGCGTCTCGACCCACACGAGCGCCGTCTCGTCGCGCACCGCCTCGCGGACGGCGTCGTGGTCGGTCGTGTCCACGAAGTCGAACGCGACGTCGTACTTTTCGTACACCTGCGTGAAGATCCGGTGGGTGCCGCCGTACACGTCGTCGCCGGCGACGACGTGGTCGCCCGATTCGAGCAGGTTGAGCACGGTGTTGATCGCCCCCATCCCCGAGGAGAAACAGCGGCCGTACTCGCCGCCTTCGAGGCTCGCGAGGTTGGCTTCGAGGTCCGTCCGGGTCGGGTTCCCCGTCCGCGAGTACTCGTAGCCGCGGTGGGTTCCGGGACCGTCCTGCGCGTACGTCGAGTTGGCGTAGACGGGCGTCATGAGCGCCCCCGTCTCGGGGTCCGGCTCCTGCCCGGCGTGGATCGCGCGCGTCTCGATGCGGAAGTCCTCGTCGTCGGTCATACCCGACCCTCGTTCCCGGGCGGCGTGATTCTTGCCCTTCGGGATCGCGGGCACTCGATGGCGGCGTGCGGTTCACTCGCTCCCGCGAAGCCGCCGCTCGGCTTCGTCGCGTTCCGCCGGCGTATTTACGTTCAGCACCCAGCCGTTGCAGTCGACGCCGACGAGCGTCCGTCGCGCCCTGACGAGGACGCCCATCGCGTCGCTGAGTTCGTACTCGCCCCGCGGGGATCGCCCGAGGAGGTCGCAGGCGCGGAACACCGCCGGCGTGAACGTGTGGAAGGAGGACGCGACGCGGCACTCACTCGGGGGGTCGTCGGGCTTGTTCTCGATCGAGACGATCTCGTTTCGGTCGTTCGTCCGGCAGAGGGCCTTTTCGCGGGCCTTCGTCTGCGAAACCCGCTCCAACAGCGTCGTCCCGACCACCTCCGCTTCCCGCTGGCGTTCGACGCACCGTTCGATCTCCGCGCGAACGACGCTGTCGCCGTCCATGACCATGAACGGCCCGTCGACGCGATCCCGGGCGGCCGAGAGCGCGTGCGCCATCCCCTCCGGGGACCCCTGTCGCGCGTAGCTGACGGGTACGCCGTCGAACGAGTCGCCGTACCGTCGGACGATTTGATCCCCCCGGTAGCCGACGACGACGATCAGCTCCGTCGCGCCGGCCGTGACGAGGCGTTCGAGACAGCGCGTCAGGAGCGGTTTTCCGGCGACTTCGACCAGGGGCTTCGGTTTGTCGTCGGTGAGCGAGCCGAGTCGCGTGCCCCTGCCGGCGGCGGGGATGACCGCTTGCATGGGCAACGTGGTCCGCGGCGTCGAATAGGTTTTTCTACGCCTCGACCGTCGAACCTGATCCTCCCGTCGTCTCCGACGCGCGCGCCGAGCGCGGTCGGCCGACGGACGTGGGACTCGTTCGCACCCGCGGTCGGGAACGCACCATTTATAGGGAAACCGCGGGTAGTGGTCCGCACGACTATGCCGAGTTCGAACGGTCCCATGAAGGGCACGAGGAACAAGCTGAAGAATCACCCGCGCGAGCGGGGCACGTCGCCGCCGCAGCGGGCCATCCAGGAGTACGAGGTCGGCCAGAAGGTCCACCTCAAACTCGACCCGAGCATCCCCGACGGGCGGTTCCACCCCCGGTTCAACGGCCACACCGGCGAGGTCGTCGGCAAGCAGGGCCGAGCGTTCAAAGTCCGCATCGTCGACGGCGGCAAGGAGAAGACGCTCATCACCCGGCCCGCCCACCTGCGCGCCCAGACGTAGATGACGATCTTCAAAGAGAAGCTCGACGAGGAGTACCTCACCACCTCCGAGGTCAAGGATCTCCTCGCCGAGGTCGAGGCCGAGCGCGCGGCAGACGAAGAGCGCGAGCTCCGGTACGAACTCGCCCGCGCCATCGAGCACGCCAACCGCTTCGCCGTGCTCGATCCGGCGGAGTCGCGCGAACTCGTCGAAGAGCTTCGGGAACTCGAGAAGGTCGACGAGGCGACGGCGTACAAGATCACCGACCTGCTGCCACGGGACCGTGACGAACTCCGCGCGGTGTTCGCGAAACAGCGGTACGCGCTCGACGGCGACGAACTCGACGAGATTCTGAACGTCGTCGCGAAATACGCCTGAGCGTCCCACCGTTTAAATATCCAGTGAGCATATCCTCCGCGTATGACTACAGCCGAGAGCGACGAGGCGGCGGACGACGAGCCGCGGTACGCAGTCGTCCTCGACTACTATCCGCAGGGTCGGCCCGACGACAACCGGCCGCAGTATAAGAAACGGCCGCTCGCGTACGCGATCGGGGAGACCGACTTCAGGCTGGTCGAGCTGACGTTCGCCGAGGACGCCGACGTCGGCATCGACGACCGGGTCGTCATCGAGCCCGCGTCCCAGCGGGAGGGAATCGAGCGGATCCGGGACGTCGAGTACGGCGACCTCTCGAACAACGCCGTCTCCGAACTCGAGTACGTCGTCGCGGAGATCATCGAGTCCGACGAGGAGCGCTTCGTCGACTTCTACAACGACGCCCAGCCGATCACGCTCCGCCTCCACCAGCTCAATTTGCTCCCGGGGATCGGCAAGAAGCTCAGGAACAACATCCTCGACGAACGAAAGCGCAGGCCGTTCGAAAGCTTCGACGACCTCGAAGAGCGCGTCTCGGGACTGCATCGACCCCGTGAAGTGCTCGCCGAACGCATCATCGAGGAGCTCCGAGACGAAGATCTCAAGTACCGGACGTTCGTCCGCCGCGATCGGTAGGGGGCGCGCCGATCGGATCCAAGCGGGAAGTTTACACGCGTCCGCCGAAAAGGGGGGTCAATGACCGAACCGGGTGCGTCCGAAGGGTCGAACGACGAGCGACCGTTCCGGGACCCGGACGCGCTCCTCCGTCGCGCGGGCGTCCGCGGGGACCCGGACCGCGATCAGCACTTTCTCGTCGACGATCGCGTCCTCGATCGGATCCCGGGCTACCTTCCGGCCGACGCGGACGCGAGCCACCTCCTCGAAATCGGCGGCGGGACCGGCGCGCTCACCGACCGCCTCCTCGCCGTCGGCGACCGCGTCACCGTCGTCGAGCGGGATCCGACGCTCGTCGGGTTCCTGCGACGGGAGTTCGCAGACGAGATCGCGTCGGGACGGCTGGACGTGGTCGAGGGGGACGCGCTCGACGTTCCGCTGCCGGCGTTCACGGCGTGCGTCTCGAACCTCCCGTACGGCGCATCCAGCGAGATCGCCTTCCGGTTGCTCCCCCGGAAGAAGCCGCTCGTCCTGATGTTCCAAAAGGAGTTCGCGGAGCGAATGGTCGCGGAACCGGGATCCGCGGCGTACGGGCGGCTCTCGGTGAGCGCCCAGCACTACGCCGACGTGGAGCTCGTCGAGCCCGTCCCGCCCGAGGCGTTCTCCCCCCCGCCCGCCGTCGACAGCGCCGTGGTTCGCGCCGTGCCGCGCGCGCCGGCGTACGAGGTCGACGACGAGGCGTTCTTCCTCGACTTCGTGAAGGCGCTCTTCACCCAGCGGCGGAAGACGATTCGAAACGGCATCCGCAACACGACGCACATCACCGGCATCGACGATCCGGAGGCCGTCGTCGACGCCGCGGACGAATCGCTCCTCCGAAAGCGGGCGGGGAAGCTCGCGCCGTCGCAGTTCGCCGAACTCGCGGCCCTCGCGGCCGACCGCGGGCGGGGTGGTGACGGTGGTTGAGCGCGTGATGTTGCAGACGACCACGTCGGAGCCGATGCGGGGGGTGATAAACGATCTGGCGTTCGAGACCCAGCTGCTTTTGACCGTGCTCATCGTCGTCGCCGTCTTCGGCATCCGGTACGCCGCCGGCCAGTGGCAGGACACCCTCGATCCCGGCGAGAAGACCCCCCGGAAATTGGTCGTGTCGGGCGGCGTGGCGATCATCACGACGCTCGGCGTGCTGTCGCTCATCGACATCTGGGAACTCGTCACGCCGCTTCAGGCGGCGGTGACGAACCTCGGCGGCGGCAACCTGCCCGGGAAAGTCCTCATCTCCGGCGTGCTGCTGGCGGCGACCTACGCGCTCACGGGGTTTCTCGGCCGCGCCATCGAGGAGTTGACGGGGCCGAACCAGGCGCTCAGCGAGCACGAGCGGGAGATCGTCTTCCGACTCGCGCAGGTGGGGCTGTACGCCCTCGTCCTCCTCGTCGTTCTCAGCCTGTTCACCCAGGACATCGGCAGCTTCCTCGTCGGCGCGGGTTTCCTCGGCGTCGTCGTCGGGCTGGCGGCTCAGCAGACGCTCGGCGCGATCGTCGCGGGGTTCGTGCTGATGTTCTCCCGGCCGTTCGAGCTCGGCGACTGGATCGTCGTCGGCGAGAACGAGAACGAACGGGAGGGGATCGTCACCGACATCACCATCTTCAACACGCGAATCCAGACGTTCGACGGCGAGTACGTGATGCTCCCGAACGACGAGATCGGCACGAGCGCCATCACCAACCGCACCCGCAGGGGCCGCCTCCGGATCGAGGTCGACGTCGGCGTCGACTACGACGCCGATCCCGAGCGCGCGGCCGAGGTCGCCGCCGCGGCGGTCGACGACGTCGAAGAAACGCTCAACGTGCCGACGCCGCAGGTCGTCCTGAAGGAGTTCGGCGACTCGGCCGTCCTCCTCGGCGTGCGCGTCTGGATCGACAACCCGAGCGCACGTCGCCTCTGGCGCGCCCGGTCGGCGGTCATCGCCGAGATAAAGCGCGCGTACGACGAGGAGGGAATCAAGATCCCCTACCCGCAGCACGAACTCTCGGGACGAACCGAGGAGGGCGGGTTCTGGCTCGCCGGGGGCCGCGACCGCGACGTGGAGGCGACGGCCGACGGCGGCGACCGGGACGGAGACGGGAGGGATCGGTGACCGACCGCGATCCGAGTGATGGGCGACGAACGCTCGCCGAGCGCCGCGGGCTGGAGACGCGCGTGTACCAGCCGGCGGAGGACTCGGGCCTCCTCGCGGAGGCGGCCGTCGAGCACGCCTCGGGGCTGGTGCTCGAAGTCGGGACCGGCTCCGGGTGGGTGGCCGAGACGGTCGCCCGCGAAACCGGCGCGCGCGTCGTCGCGAGCGACGTCAACCCCCACGCGTGCCGCGGGGCGAGCGCGCGCGGGCTCGAAACCGCGCGCGCCGACCTCCTCGCGCCCTTCCGGGACGGGGTTTTCGACGCGGTGCTGTTCAACCCGCCGTACCTTCCGACCGATCCCGACAACGAGTGGGACGACTGGATGGAGGCGGCGCTGTCCGGCGGCGAGTCCGGACGGGAGCTGATCGACCCCTTTCTCGACGACGTCGGGCGCGTCCTCGCGCCCAGCGGGATCGTCCTCCTGCTCGTGAGCAGCCTCGCCGGGTTCGACGACGTGGTCGACCGCGCCGAGCGTCGGGGGTTCGACGCCGAGACGGCCGTGCAGGAGTCGTACCCGTTCGAGACGCTGTCGGTGCTCCTGCTTTCGTGATCGCGTCCCGCCGACCGGACGGTCGGCGGGCCGGCTCCCGCGCCGAAAACGGAAACCGGCTCGGCGAACCCGCGCCGACTCACCGCGCGTCGTCGGTCTGACCGAGCGCCTCCTCAAATCGGGCTCCTCTCCTGACTTCGCCGTCGTCCGGATCCCATTCGATGACGTCCTCGGCTTCGAGCCTCGGCAGGTGCACGTGAGTCAAGTCCGCCTCGAGCAGCGCCACCGCTTCGTCCTCGGTATCGATGTCAGGGGGGACTCGGAGGTCGGCCGCGCCTCGGAGAGACGGCTCCAACCGCGCGAAGAGCAAAAAACGGCAATATTTGTCGGTCAGAACGTCCAAAACCACGTCCAGTGTCGATCCCGTCGTGTAGTCCTTTTTCGTCACGGATGACCTCCCCCGTCCGGACTCCGCGTCCATCGGTGCGATCACGGAAACAACGTTCCGTGGGTTCGGCGTCACTGAAAACGTAACTTCGAATATGTGGGACCCCCAGACGCGTCGATTCGAATTATTTAGAATCACTGGTCGCCGATTCGAAGCGGGCCGATCGTCAGGTGTTTTCGAACACCAGTTCGCAGAGTCCGCGTTCGGCCTCCCGGAGGTGATAGGAGAACGTCGACTGCGTGACACCGAGCGCCTCAGAAACGTCCTTTCCGGTTCGAACGCGCGGCGATTCGAAGAAGCCGCTCCGATAAGCCGTTTCGAGGACCTCGCGCTGGCGGTCGGTGAGTCGCTCCGCGAGGACGTTCCGCAGGTCTCGGCGCGTCTTGACCGTGCGATCACGGGTGCGACGAGCGACGAGTTCGGCTTTCGGATAGTGGACTCGTACGGTCTCGATCAGCTCGCGCACGTCTGCGGCGGAGGGGAGGTCGACGACGATGCGAGCGACGTGGTCCGCAACGGTGAGCGACCGGATAACGGCGTTGCTATCGAGAATGCGCGACGCGAGCGTCGATTCCGTCACCACCCCTTCGAAGAGACACTCTTCCTGCTCGTCTTCGATGACCCGCACGTCTTCGATGCCGGCCATCCGTCCCGCGCCGGCGAGAACGTCCTCCCGGGACTCGTTCGGCGCGGTGAAAAAGAGGCGGTCCGGACCCCCGGATTGGGGAACGAGGCCGTCGAAGCCGATCTCGCATTCCGCTTCGCGCGCGAGTCGGGCGAGGACGTCGTTCACCTCCGAGATTTTCAACGTCACCTCGGTAACGCCGTTCGTCCGGAGCGTCCGCCTCGTCTCCGCGGCACCGATCGCGTGGGCGATCGTCTCGCCCAGTTCTCCCAACACCGTCCGCTCCAGTTCCGAGAACGCGTTCGGCGAACTCGCGTACAGTGTCAACACTCCGTAGATCGATTCCTCGTAGACGAGCGGGATGCTGATAGTGGCTCGAAAGCCGTGCGACAGCATCGCTTCGCGCGACGGCTTGCACCTCGGATCCGTCAGCACGTCCTGAATCACCTGTATCTCCCTCGTCTGGAGTGCCGAGGCTACCGGTCCCCGTCCGGTCGACGCGTCGTCGGTGTCGATCGCGGCGGCGTCGACGTAGCCGCTCCCGTTCCCGGCTCGCGCGCGGGGGACGATCGCGTCCGTCGTCGAGTCCCGGTCGCCGACCCAGACGAACTCGTAGGGATCGAAGGCGGCGAGCCGTTCGCAGACGATTCGTTCGATCTCCGCCCGCGTGTCGGCGTCGACCAGCGCTTCGTCGATCCCTCGAATGACGCGATTGATTCGATTGAGTCGTTCCAGCCGATCGTTCTGTTTCCGGAGCGTGCGTTCGCGGTCGGCGCGGTCTAGTGCCGCTTCGATGTTCGCACCGACGGCGGTCGCCACGTCGACCGTCGGATCGTCGAAGGCGCGCGGACGCGTCGAGCCGGCGCAGAACACGCCGTGTCTCCCGAGCGGGACGATCACACCGCTTCGAAGCGTCGTCTCGGTCCCGTCGAGGTCGGTCGAGGTCGGGCGGTCGTTCAAGACCTCCGTCTCTTCGGTGACGAACGTGTTCCAGGCGAGGTCCGTGTAGCGCTCGGTGAAGCCGGTGACGGGGAGGTCCGAGTCGGCAGCGCTGCTGCTGCGACACATCAGCTCGCCGGTGTCCTCGTCGTAGGACCAAACCGATGCGAATGTGACGTCGAGGACGTTTCGAACGATGCCGGCGGCGCGGTCGGCGATGACGTCGCCGTCGAGGTACATCAACTCCTGCGTCGCCCGGTTGAGCGCGCGCAAGCCTCGCTCGCGCCGTTCGAGAGTCTCGTAGGCCCGGACGCGTTCGAACAGCGACTGACCGGAGTGGTCGGCGTCGGTGTCCGCGACCGAATCAGCCTCGGTCTCGGCGTCATCGTACGGGAGATAGTAGAAGTGCCGCGCGGCCGTTCCGCCGTAGACGAGGCTCGGGTGGGCGCGAACGATCTGGTTTACGATCTCCGGCTCGAAGCGTGCGACGTTGTACTGGCAAATCCCGACCACGGGCCGGTTTCTGTACACGGAATTGAGTATTCGCTCGTACTCGACCATCCGGTCGAGGCTGTGGTCGCCGTCGAGCACCCACGTCATCTCCCCAACCATCCGGACCGCGTCGTGCCCGTCGCCGGTCAGCTCTCGGATCGTCTCCTCGGTTGCGGCGACGGTGTCGGCCGGATCGAACGCCCCGCCCCGCAGGAACAACTCGTCCTCCGCGTGAAACGAGAGGTCCCCGGCGTCGACGGCGGCGTCGACGTCGATCCCTCCCTCGCGCATCGCGGCGGCGACCTCCGCTCTCGTGTTGTCGTCGTAGAGATAGTAACAGTGCTCTCCGCGATCGAGGCCGTCCCGGATCAGGGGGACGACGGCCGCGAACTGCTCGGCTCGGTTCGCGTAGAGGAGCGCGATGTGGTCGTGAAGCGAACCGTCGAGGTCGTGCTCCGACGCACGTGCGTCCGAATCGGAGACACCTGGGGCGTGCGAATGTGGTGCGGAATCCAAGCCGCTCCGGCGTTCGTCCCGACTCACAGTATCTCAGAGAGGGCCGTCCGACTCAATAATGTAGCGGTGACCGCGAGTCCACGTCCGCCGCGTCGGCGGCGTCGGTTCCGTCGACCCCCCGGGGGGAAGCGGGTGATTGGCGGTCGACGGAAATGACTTTGTGTAATCAGCACCGAGGGACCCTGGAGGCCGCGAATCGGCCATGTTACGGACGAACCCTTGTGGGGTTGAAGCAGCGAAGACGACCGAGGGGATCACGAACTCTTGTTACAGACGAACCCTTATGGGGTTGAATCCCCCATCGAGAGCGTCCAACGATCCGGTCGGGGTCCGCAGAAGAAGCGGCCGATCTTTGCCGTCTCGTTCTCGCCAGACGCCGATTCGTACGGTTCGTGAAAACCTCACTTCGGACACCTGACGGAACAGCGACCGGGCGGCGGCAACAGCGTCGACGGTCTCGAACCGATTCGGGATGCGTCCCCAGTTGGAACGAAGCTCGAAGCGTCGAGGAAACGGACGAAACACTTCGCCGGCGAGATAACTACCAAGCATTTCCGGTAGTAGCAAATATTAAACAGCGGCATTACGTACGCAGGGACGATGACCGAACTAGTCGCGACCACACCGGGGCTGTTCCCGCTGCCCGACTGGGCCAAACAGGACCTGTCGGACCTGAAAGGCCACCAGAAGGGCGACCTGATCGGCGGCGACGAGGGTCCCGAGATCGTCGAGGCGTACGACGACGCCCGCGCAGAGGTGATCGAGGACCAGCGAAGCGCCGGTCTCGACCGGATCGTCGAGGGCCAGCTCCGCTGGGACGACAACCTCGCCCACCCGCTCGCGGTCCACGAGAACGTCGAGACGGGCGGCATCGTCCGGTACTACGACAACAACAACTTCTACCGCGACCCCCGCGTGACCGGCGACCTCGGCTTCTCCGGCGACGTGGCGGCCGAGCTGGAAGCCGCCGCCGCGCTGCTCGACGCCGACTCGACCGACTCCCTCCAGGCCGTCCTCCCCGGCCCGTACTCGCTCGCCGACCTCGCGACGGACGAACACTACGGCGACGAGGCCGACTTCCTCGACGCCGTCGGCGGGTTCCTTGCGGGCGAGGTCGAGGCGTTCCCCGACCACGAGACGCTGTTCCTCCTCGAACCGTCGCTCGTCGAGAATCCGCCGGGCGACGACCTCGACGCCCGCGCGAGCGAAGCGATCGACGCCGTCGCCGCCGCGACCGACGCGGACGTGGTCGTTCACACCTACTGGGGCGCGCTGGAGGAGAAGGTGTACGCCCACCTGATGGACGCCGACGTGGAAGCGATCGGGTTCGACCTCGTCGCCGGGGATCGGGCGCAGACGCTGTACAACGTGAACGAGTACGGGGCCAAGGACGAGATCGGCCTCGGCCTCGTCGACGGACAGAACACGCTCGTCGAGAGCGCCGAGACGGTCCGCGAACGCGTCGAGTGGGTGCTCGATCAGGTCCCAGCCGGCGACTTCGACCGCGCGTACGTGACGAGCAACACCGAGCTGTTCTACCTGCCGGTGAACAAACAGCGGGAGAAACTCGCCGCCCTCGCGGAGGCCGCGAGCGCGACGGAGGTGGAAGCATGAGCAGAGATCCGAGCGCCAACCGCGAGCAGTTCCGACCGAAAGATCACCCCAACGAGCACTTCCTGCTCACGACCGTCGTCGGGAGCTATCCGAAGCCGAAGTGGCTCAACCGCGCGACGGATCTCGCCGAGGACCCCGACTCGAAGTTCACGGAGTCGCACCTCGACGAGGCGCACGACGACGCCTGTCGGCTCATCACCGACGAGCACGAGCGGGCCGGCCTCGACACCGTCGTCGACGGCGAGATGCGGCGCAACGAGATGGTCGAGTTCTTCGCCCACCGCATCCGCGGGTACGAGTTCAACGGACCGGTGAAGGTGTGGGGGCACAACTACTTCGACAAGCCGAGCGTCGCCGAGACGGTCGCGTACGACGAGCCGTGGCTCGTCGACGAGTTCGAGTTCACCACGGACGCGGCGTCCCGCCCGGTGAAGGTCCCCATCACGGGGCCGTACACGCTCGCGAACTGGTCGTTCAACGAGGCGTACGACACGGAAGAAGCGCTCGCCTACGATCTCGCGGATCTCGTGAACACGGAGATCGAAAAGCTCGTCGAGGCCGGCGCGCGCTACATCCAGATCGACGAACCCGCGCTCGCGACGACCCCCGACGACCACGCCATCGTCGGCGAGTGTCTGGAGCGGATCGTCGCCGACGTGCCCGAGGAGATCCGGATCGGTCTGCACGTCTGTTACGGCGACTACTCGCGCATCTATCCCGAGCTCAACGACTTCCCGATCGACGAGTTCGACGTCGAACTGTGCAACGGCGGCTACGAGCAGGTCGACGTGTTCACGGAGCCCGAGTTCGAACCCGACCTCGCGCTCGGCGTCGTCGACGCCCACACCGCGGAGGTCGAACCGGTCGAGGAGATCAAGGAGAACATCCTCCAGGGCTTCGCGATCGTCCCGCCGGAGAAACTCACGATCTCGCCCGACTGCGGCCTGAAGCTCCTCCCCCGCGAGATCGCGTACGGCAAGATGGAGAACATGGTGAAAGCCGCGCGCGAGGTCGAGGCCGCGCTCGATGCGGGCGAGATCGACCCGGAACAGCGGATCGCGACGGCCGACTGACGGCGATTTCTTCGTCTCCGCCTCCCGCTCTTTTTTTGCGCCGAACCGCGCCGTCTCCGTAGCTCCGAGCGACCCGATCGAAAGCCATCCGACGGACGAGTATGTCGACGCGCCGGGAAACATTGTCATCGACTACCATGCCACCGCTCTGACTGACCGCAGTCACCGACTTTCAGGAAATAGTAACTCACTACTGAATATCGATGATCTTGTTTTAGTTTTTTAATGCATTAAACCTTTAGAAGATTTTATCTTTCACGCGCTCGTGCCTATGGACGATGTCCGACAAAAACGACATGAAAGAGTACCTGGCCGCACACCCGAAGATGATCGGCGCGCTGTTCACGCTCGTTCTCCTGGCGTCGCAGGCCGGGAGCGCCCTCGCGGCCAACGGCTCCGGGTTCCACGGCCCGTAGACGATCGAGGCACCGATCCCGTTCAGCCGACGAGGTCAGCCGACCAGCGGAGTTTTTCGTCCAGCAACACCGGACAGTCCTGAAACGACAGGAATTCCGATAGCGTATCGCCGTCTAGCTCGAACCGATTCGTGCTGCCGTAGCAGAGGTAGTAGTCCTCGTTGTCGGCGATGTGGGGGACGAAGATGCTCCCCACCCCGCCGCCGGTCCCAGGGTGGAGTTCGAGACGCAACTCGTACCGGTCGGGACCGGTCTCGTCAACGTGCACGAGGTTCGGAACGGTGCTTTCCGCCTGCGACACAGCCAGTCGCCCGTCGCCGAGCACGCTGTACTGGTGGCCCTGTGCGCTCTCGGTCCGGGCGATGTTCAACGCCGAGTAGACGGTGAATCCGGCGTCGAGCAGGCGAGCGAACGTCGCGCCCAGTTCGGTCGCCCCCGCGTTTCCGACCGCGGCCGACGTGACGACGCCCGCGACGCCGCCGCGCTCTATGAGCGCGACGCCCTGGTCGCGAGACGCGCAGGCGTTGAGGAAAAAAGCGTCCACACCGACGCTCCCGTCGGGGAGCGCGCGCGCGTCGAGCAACCCGTCCGGGCACTCCATCCCGCCCGAGCGGATGTGACCGACGTAGTGGAGCAGGTCGTAGTCCGACCGGAGCACGTCTGCGAGCGTCCCCCTGTCCGCTTCCCAGTAGGTCGATACGTCGAACGGGGAATCCCGTCTGTACGTCCGGTCGACGAACTCGCCCTCGCGGGCCATCTCGGGATCGTTCACGACGACGGCGATCTCGAGTTCGCCCTCGGTCTCGGCGCGAGCGAGGCGGTGGTGGTGCGCGGTCGGCATCGTCCAGGACCGGCCGACCGGAACGCTCTCCGTGGGGCCGACCCAGGTCTCCCCCATCGCTTCACCGTCGACGACCCTCGTGGCGGCGAGCGGATCGTCCCCGGGGGATGAGTCCTCGTCCCTCGCCGTCGGGCACGATCCGTCGTTCGATCGCCCCGAGCGCAGGAACGAATCGATCGTCTCCGGGTCCACGGACACCGGCGTCGAGGCCGACGCGGCGCGGTCGGGCGGCGACACGAGAGCGAGGGCGTCGGCGAGAAAGGGTAACGTTCGGACGCCTTCGGCCTCGGCGCTCCCGGCGACGATCGCGCGAAGCTCCCAGGTCGGGACGACTTCCGAAACGACGTCCCAGGGGATCGAGAGATAGGCGTCCAGCTGTTCGCCGAGCGGCAGATCGTACAACGCCTCGAAGTCGAGATCGGTGAGCGCCTCGATTCGCCGCCGTTCCGCCAGCGAGAGGGAGTAAAGCCCTTCCGTCCGGGTACAACAGTCGAGCGTGAGCGCCCGTCTGAGCACGCGGCCGGCGGCGGTGTACACGTCGGGGTCGGAGAGCTGCACGGCGTTTCCGGTCCCCGTCCGCAGGCGCGCCGGCCCCCCGTCGCTCGATCGGACTGTCGCGCCGAGATAGTACGCGAGCGGTGCGACCGCGCACACCGCCCCGGGCGTCTCGGGAACGAGGAGTTCGACGCCGGTCGCTGGTCGATCGATCCCGTCGGGGACGTCGACGGAGGCGGCGGGTTCGACGAGCGGCGGGTGGCCGCGCAGCGTCGGATACGATCGCTCGCAGCTCGTCGTCTTGAGCGCCGACCCGAAGTACGACACCGCCTCCATGAGCGATTCGGGATCGGTCGGCGTCCTGATCGTCCCGGCCGGGTGCTGGTGGTACGAGCGGACCCCGATCGTCACCGCCTCCTCGCGCTCGAACTCGATCTCGGTGTAGGCGACGTTCGTCACGGTGAACGCGCCAGAAACGCGGAGACACAGTTTCACGGGCGTCGCCATTTCGACGACGTAGGCGTCGTCGCGCTCTTCCGGTCGGGGAAAATCGACGCTCGAGAAGTGTTGTACCTCGGAGATCATCTCCCCGGAGCCGTTTACGACGTACACCGCCGCGACGTCGGGAAGCCGGATCGCGGTCGTTTCGATCCGCGCCGCGGTGTCTATCGGCACGGCGAACGGGGCGGTGTCGGCGGGGGACGGCGAGACGGGCGACGGCGTCTCCACTGCGTACTCCTGTCTGTCGATCGGATCGAATATCCGAACGCCGGACGCGCCGTCCGTCCGCGCTCGAATCCGCGGCTGAAGCGACATCACTACTTCACCGCCTATCGTCGGGACGACGCGCGTTCGTCGATCACGGCGTCGGCCCTCTCATCGAACGTCGAGCGCGAGCGACTTTTGAATGTCGGGTTCCCGGAGGTCCCACGTCTGCGTGTATCCGCGGTCCGTCGCCTCGACCGAGAGAACGATCTCGAAGTCCGACTCCAGGTTGCGGACCGCGTCGTGCGTTCGAGGGAGCGGAAGGTACACGTGTCCCATCCCCCGTTCCTCGCGGACGCGCGCGGTGACCGCGTCGACGAACGACATCGTCGGCGCGTCGCCATAGGTGTCGAGCAGCGGCGCGAGGGAGTCGAGACACACCCTGAGTTCGGCGGCCTGGAGCCCGTCCGCGGACCGCGTCAGCGAATCGATGCCGGCGAGCACGTCTCGCTGGAACGCGAGGATGCTCCCGTCGGGGCTGAAGATGCGCGAACCGTCTTCGACCGACGCCCCCGTGGAGCGCGCGCTCGCCGACCGTGCGGTGCCCTCGTGAACGAGAACTCGCGTGCGCTCTCCGTCGGCCTCCGACATCCTCGCCGGAAGCCGATTCGCCGCACTCTCGGCCACGTCGGCCGTGAGCGCGAGCAGCCGGTATCGGCGTTCGTCGGCTGCGCCGAGGTGGTGACGGCAGAGGTGCGTTCGGATCTCCGGGTGGAGATCACCGACGACGAGCGTGTTACAGCCCCTCGTCTTGTACGCGTGCAGGGCGGTGTCGAAGTCGAACTCCTCCGCCGGGAGTTCACCCCTGACGATCGTACCCATACTTTCGATTCGAGACCGAGATAAGTAAACATTTCCGTGTGAAGAAGGCGTATACTGTAAACAATTTGTTAAGTTGAGCGCGGTTTCGAGGTCCTGGACGTTCGCAGTGAATGTAGATAATCTATTATTTCCACGGATTCGAGACGATGTCGGAGTGGACCGCGCTGCCGACCTCGATACGGCAGTCGGTTCGGGGTTGGGCGATACAAAGCAGGACGTACTCGTCGGCGAGGTATCGCTCCTTCAGCGCCCGCGGCGGGCGACGGTGTTCGAGCGCGCCGTCGAGGAGGCGACCGATGCAGGTCGCACACGCGCCCGTCAGGCATCCGAACGGCAGGCCGAGTTCGGCGGCCTCGGCCGCGTCGAGAACCGTCTCGTCGGGCGAAACCGCGACCGCCTCCGCCCGCCCGTCGCGCCAGACGAGTTCGACCCGGTGGGTGCCGCTCACAGCCAGACGTCGCTCGTGCAGTCGCCGTCGGGCCAGCGGATCTCGTGGGCCCGGGCGGGACCGGCGGGGAGGTCCCCGAAGTCGACGAGGAAGTCGGTGTCGAGTTCCATCGTCCCCTTCCGCGGATCCACGTCCGCCTTCAGCATCACCGACCCGCGTTCTCCCTCCTCGGGGTAGAACTGGTCGTCCCACGAGGAGAAGAGCGAGGAGGTCCAGTAGAGCCGCTCGCCGTCGAGCGACAGTTGCAGCATCTGCGGGCCGCCGATCACCTCGCGGGAGTCGTCGCCGAGCGGCCGGCGCGGTCCGAAGTGGCCGCCGGCCCACACCTGATCCGCGAGGCGCGGGTTCGCCGGATCGCTGACGTCGTACATCCGCACGTCGCCGTGGAGCCAGTTCGAAAAGAAGAGATAGCGGTCGTCCATCGAGACGAGGAGATCGGTGACGAGGCCGGGCACGGGCATCTCCCAGCCGTCGTGCTCGCGCGCCTCCACGTCGATGACCTTGTCGGCCCGCCACTCGCCGGCCCGTTCGTAGAAGTGGAAGACGTTCGACGACAGCGCCGCGCCGACGTAGCCGTGCGTCGATTCGGGGCTGTGCAGGAAGCGCACCTCCAGCGGGATCATCCCCTCCTCGCCGAGGTCGATCGTCTGCTCGACGGTCCCCTCCTCCCAGTCCCAGACGTGGAGCTTCCGGCCGTACTTGCCCGCCTCGACGTCTTCGAGGTCGAACCCGGGGTAGTACGTCTTCGGCGCGGCCCACTCCGAGGAGATCATCACGTTGTGTCGCGGCTGGTACCAGTAGTCGTAGTTGAAGTCGATCTCCCCCGGCGGGTCCCACCGCCCCTCGATCTCGAAGTCGTCGTTCAGTTCGAGGAAGCCGCCGGGGAGGTCGCCGTCGGCGTCCCCGAGCATGCTGAGGAGGATCTTCCCGTCCGGGATGCAGTGGACGGTGTGCGGCGCGGAGAGGTCGTGCTCGAACACCTCCTCCGGTTCGATGACCTTCACGAGTTCCGGGCTTCGGCGCTCCTTCGTGTCGACGACGTGGATGCGCGACGAGCGCTGGCCGGGGATCACGAGGTGTCTGCGCTCCAGCCCCTCCACGTGGCAGGAGGACGAACAGGCGTTCCAGCCGAAGTGGTGCAGTTCGTCCCCCCTGTTCGGCATCTCCACGCGGTCGACGATCTCCGCGTAGGTGTCCGACTCGGGGTTCACGTCCACCACGGCGAGGAAGTCGGGCGCGTCGACGTCGGTGCCGACGTACAGCCCCATGACGTAGGCGACCTCCTCCGGCTCCGACTCCTCGATGGCGGCCTGCGGGGTCGCGTAGCCGGGCCCCTCGTGGTGGTGATCGTGGTCGTGGTGATCGTGCGCGTCGGCGTCGGGCGTCTCGGCATCGCTCATGGGTTCCCTTGGTCGGCAAAGTTCGACAACACCTCACATAGCGGCCGGAATTTCCGGAAGTGTCGGCGACACTCGCGGCGAGAGCACAGTCGTCGGATCGATCAGGTCTCCCGTCCGACCACCGCGTTCGTCTCCGTCGTGTCCGGGACGCGGACCCAGTAGTCCTCGTCCGCCGCCCGAACCTCGATCGGGCCGAACTCGTAGACGCCGGTTTCCGTCGGCTCGTCCGGCGCGTCGGCGAAGTACGTCACCGCGCGGTCGGTCGCGGCGTCCCCGTCGAAGTAGACGTACCGCACGCCGCGCGCCTCGTCCGCCTCGACGCGCGCGACGTCGCCGCGCGCCTCGGAGACCCCCCACTCGATCGGAACGGTGTCCCGGAGCGCGACCGGCTCGCTCGCCGAGACTCGCAGGTCGATGCGGTCGGTCTGCCCGCCGGTGAAGGCCGAGCCGTCGTCCGTCCTGCTCCCCGCCGCGCGGAGCGCGTCGGCGTTCAAGGTCGTCGCTACGAGCGTCGTGTAGTAGTGGGCGTCGACCCCGAACCCGAGCTGGGCGTCCTGCTCGCCGCCGTCGATTCGGCGCCAGTCGAGGGTGGCGTTTTCGACGTACAGGTCCGAAGAGGCCGCGAGCGACTGGATCGCGCTGCCGTCGATCGGAACGTCGAGGCCGTTTTCGACGTACAGCTTCGTCCGCGTCTCCGTCTCCTCGACCCGCTCGGCGCGGACGAAGTACGAGGGGTAGGAGAACAGCCCGAGGTCGGCGTGGTCGGGGTTGAGACTGTCCGGGTCGAGCGCGTGCTCCCTCAGGAACTCCTCGGTCGCCGGGTACCCCATGATCGCCGGGTCGACGCCGCCGCGTTCGGTCTCGAACTCCATCAGCCGCCACCCCCAGTAGCCGCCGCGGGTGGTCGACCCGCAGGTCGTCGTCTCGACGAACAGCGTCCCGTGGCTCGGTTCGCGGATGATCTCGGCGAGTTCGTCCTGCGACCGCGACTCGTCCAGGGTGTCGTCCCGCCGGACGTAGTGGAGTTCGGCCGGCGGGAAGTCGCCGCGTCCGGGCGTTTCGGCGACGTTGCCCTCGTGGTAGCGGGCGACCCGATCGCCGTGGAAGTGGCCGGCGAAGTGAACCGCGACGCCCGCGTCCGCCAGGAGATCCCGGAGTTCGAGGCGGTTCTCCCCGGCCCAGGCCTGGTTTTGCGGCTCCTCCCCGTCCGCGAGGGCGTCCGTCACCTGCGGGGTGAAGATCCACGAGGGATCGTGGTGACCGAGGGTGACGAGCGTCGCGTCGGGGTTCCGTTCGGCCGCCCCCCGAAGGTCCGCTTCGAGCCAGCGCAGCTGGTCGTCGCGGACCTGTCCGCCCCACGTGTTCCCGGCGACGGAGGCGTACAGGCGGTCGGCGGCCGGCCAGTCGAAGGTGTCGAGGCTCGCGAGGTGCAGATCGGGGGTGACGTCCACGGCGTAGTACCGCGGGGCGAAGTAGTCCTCGTAGAGCTCCTTGCCGTCGATCCCGCTCTGGACGTAGCCGTCGTGGTTGCCGAGGGTCGCGTACGTCGGCGCGCGGACGAGGTTCAGGATCTCGTACGCCGCCTCGTACTCCGCGAGGTACTTGCCGGGCAGATCCTGCCCGTAGACGAAGTCGCCGGCGAAGAGGACGACGTCGGGGTCGACGGCGTTGATCTCCGACGCGGCCCGCCGGAACGCCGCCCAGCGCTTCTTCTCCGCGCCGACGCCGAACGTCTCGGTCGCCCGGTAGCGGAACGGCTCGGCGGAGCCGTCCTCCAGGGACTCCTCCAACCCGTCCTTCAGCGGTCGGGGGTCGCCGACCTGCGGGTCGGCGAGTACGGCGATTTTCGGGGTTTCCGGGTACGACTCGACCACGCTGACCGCGCGAGGCTGGGCGTCGCTCCCGCCGTCCCAGGCGACGTGGAGGTCATGCACGTCGGGGACCAGATCGCCGCCGACGCCGGGGATCCGGAACTCCGCGACCACGTGCGTTTCACCGTCCCAGATCGCGCTGTCGTCGACTCCGGTTCCGACGAGTTCGAGCGCGGTCGCCGGCCTCGCCTCGCCGAACGTCGGTTCGAGCCAGGCGCGCAGTCCGGCGGGCGGCGCGTCGAGGTCGAGTTCGATCCGGACCGTCTCGCCGCCGGGAACGACGATCGGCACGCCCGTCAGCGGGTACTTCAGCGTCGTGATCTTCGGGCTGTACGCCGGCTCCGGGTCGTTCTCGTCGGCCGTCACCCGGCAGACGAGTCCGGGTCCGACGCCTGCGACGCCCGCACCCTTCAGGAACGTCCGCCTGCTCGACCGGTGCGTCGCCCCGCCGGTCGATTCGGTTTCCGTCTCGGTCGGTTCGATTCCCGTCTCGGCTGTCTCGTCGCCCGTTTCGGCTTCCGTTTCGATCGTTTCGACGTCCGCTTCCGTCTTCTCGTCGGCCGGTTCGGTCTCCGTCTCGGTTGGCTCGTCGATCATGGTTTGTTCGAAGCGTCGTCTCGCGCGGCGTTCATAGCGGATCGTCCGTCTCGTCGTGGATCTCGTACTCCCCCGAAGGGACGCGAAGGACTCTCAGGAGCTCCCTCGGCGCGTCCGCCGCGTCGACCGACTTGTCCACGCTGTACGCGCGGTAGGTGCAGTCGTCGGGGGTGAACTCGACCACCGAGTAGCCCCAGCGGTGGCTGTTGAAGAACTCGACGTGGGGGTTCTGCGATCTGACGGTCGCCTCGATCGCCTCCTCCTCGGCGCGGCCGCCGGGTAGGCCGAGCACCTCCTTGAGGTTGGCGCTCGTGACGGCGGGCGTCATGAACTCGACGCCCAGGCGCTCCTGGAGGGGCGCGAGCGTCTCGTAGTCGTGCTGGAGGTAGCCGGCGACGTAGCTGTGCATGTCGCCCGTGAGGGCGACGAAGTTCTCGACGCCGTTGCGGTCGAGCTCGCCCATGATGTGCCGACGCTCGTGTTCGAAGCCGTCCCAGGCGTCGTGATTCAGGTAGAACGTCGCCTCCGAGGTACCGGCCTTCAGCGCCGCGTTGAGCACCTCGTTGGCCCACACGGTCCAGGTCGCCTCCGAGCCGGCGATCTCGTTCACGAACCACTGGCGCTGCTCGCTCCCGAGCATCGTCCGGTCCGCGTCGTCGCGCTCGCCGGGATCGGCGCGGCCGGTCTCTCCGAGCACGTCGCCGCCGGGGTCCGATCGGAAGAGCCGCTCGTCGGTGAGAACCAGGTCCGCGAGGTCGCCGAAGCGGAGCGTCCGCCGGAGTTCGAACACGTCGAGCAGGTGGTCGGCGTCGGGGTCGTAGCCGACGCGGGCGGGAACGTACTCCCACCACGCCTTGATGCCCTCGGCGTGCAGCCGGCGCATGAACTCCGGTTCGTCGTTGCGCGGGTGGTCGCCCGGACCGGCGTACGGCCGGTCCTCCTCGTAGTCCCAGTAGCGGTTGTTGACAATCTCGTGGTCGTCCCAGATCGCCACGAGCGTGTGCCGTTCGAGCGCCCGTCGGAGATGCCGGTCGCTCCGGTACCGGCGGTGGAGGTACCGGAAGTCCTCCAGCCCGTGGGCCACCGACTTCCCGCTCGGCAGCGCTACGTCGCGGCCGACGTACTCGGATTCGCCGGCGTACTCGTAGATGAGGTCGCCGAGGTGGACGAGGAAGTCGACCTCCTCGTCCGCGACGCGGGCGAACGCGCCGTAGTACCCGTTCCGGAAGTCCTGGCACGTGACGACCGCGAGCGAGAGCTTCTCGGGGGTGTCGGTCGGCTCCGGCAGGGTCCGACAGCGGCCGACCCGGCTCCGGACGCCGTCGTAGACGAACCGGTAGTACAGCCGGGAGTCGTCCGGGAGCTCGCCGTCGAGTTCCGCCTTCACGGCGTAGTCGTCGGCCGGGTCGATCGCGCTCGGCTCGACCACGCCGCGGTACGCGACCTCGGTGAACTCCTCGTCGGCCGCGACCTCGACGCCGAGCGGGACGTCCGGATCGTACGCCTCGGGGTGGACGCGCGTCCAGAGGACGACTCCGCTCGGCGTCGGGTCGCCGCTCGCCACCGAGTGCGAGAAGGTCGTCCCGTCGTCGTCGGTCCCGTCCGCCGCGAACGGTTTCGATCGGCTCGTCGGTTCGGGGGCGACCTCCTCGGCCATCGCCCCGTCGGCGAGGAGCGTCGCGACCGCCCCACAGAGCGACGCAGCCCCCGCCGCCCTGAGAACGTCGCGCCGCGTGCCGCCCGGTTCCGCGTCAGTCGATCCCTCGTGGGCCATGTGATGTTCGGCCGTTGCGAGGTGACAGGGAAATATTTTTCACCTAATAAAATAGGAAATTATGAGTGTTTGCCGCACACGACTGATCGGTTTGCCTCTACGTGTCAATGGAATCCCCGGCGGCCGGGACGACGACCGCCGCGCCGGACGGCCGCTCCGACCGACGACCGCGGATTCGCCGATCGGAGTTCGCCGATCGCGGCGATCGAACGGGCCTCAGCGGCGGTTCTCGAGGAGCCACCGCACGTTTCTCCGGAACAGCTCCCCGGCGTCCGAGCCTCGCGGTCGGCCGTCATCCAGGACGACCCGCCACTCGCCGGTCGCCGTTTTCCGCACCGGCAACTCGGTGCCGACGAGTTCGGTGAGGTCGTCGTACGGGACGCGGTGCCGGTTCAGGAAGCGCTCCAGCGCCGACTGGCCGGTGAGCCGCTCGGGGATGGGAAACCAGACGTCCGTCACGGTCCGTTCGGCGGTCGGCACCGCCACGTCGACCCTGACCCCGTCGACGGCGGGGCCGCGACGGGCGAACAGCTCGCCGGCGGATCTGCGCCGTTCCGGGACGACGTCGCAGACGACGCCCGCGTCGATGTACCGCTCCAGTTCGAGCGTCCGCAGCCGCGCTTCCACCTCGTCGAGGCTCCGGTGGCCGGCGGGCGGGTCGCCCGGTAAGAACCCCACGACGCCGGTCGCCCGAACGAGTGTGACCGTGACGGTCGCTACGGCGGCGACGGACGCGAACAGCGCGAGGAAGACCAGGCCGACGAACAGCGCCGCGATCAGGACGAGTTCGCTCACGTCCGTACTCGCCCCCCGATCGCGCCCCCGTCTCGCCCGCGTTCGAACGAACCCGCTCCGGCTTCGGTCTTCCTGTGTGCCACTCGTATCGGTAGCCTCCGCCCTGACGGGCATAGCTGTTTTCCGCGCCGGCGTTGACTGTCGTCGAGGCGGACCGGTCGGTCGGCGGACCGATCCGCCTCGCGCCGACCGACGGGATCGGGCGGACGGCTACCGGAGCGGAATCGCAGAAAGCGGCCGATCGGCGACGAAAAGCCGCGCCTAGTGCTCCGACTCCTCGTAGAGCCAGCCTTCGTCGGCGCGCTCGTAGTCGAGCAGTTCGTCCTCGTCGAAGAACAGGGCGATCTCGCGCTCGTTCGCGCCCTCGTCCTCGTGGTCGGATCCGTGGATGACGTTTCGGCCGAGGTCGAGACCGAAGTCGCCGCGGATGGTGCCGGGCGCGGACTCGGCGGGGTCCGTCTCGCCCATCATCGTCCGGACCTGTCGGGTCGCATCCTGCCCCTCCCAGACCATCGCGAAGACCGGTCCGGAGGTGATGAAGTCGACGAGTCCCTCGAAGAACGGCTTGCCCTCGTGCTCGCCGTAGTGTTCGTGCGCCAGCCCCTCGTCGATCTGCATGAACTTCCCGCCGACGAGCTTCAGACCGCGATCCTCGAAGCGGGAGACGATCTCGCCGATGAGGCCGCGCTGGACGCCGTCCGGCTTGACCATCACGAAGGTCCGTTCGCTCACGCGTTGTCACCCGCGCTTGCGCCGCCCTCTTCGGTCCACTCCAGGTCGCGCGCCTCGCGGCCGAGGGCCGCGTTCTTCTCGCACTTCGACGAGCAGTAGTGGATGACCGTTCCGTCCGTGCGGACGAACATCGTGCCCGTTCCGGGCTCGATGTCGTCGCCGCAGTAGTCACATTCTCGCGTCTGGGGCATCATTGACCTCCGATGGAGTCGGCGTCGCGCTGGGTCTCGCGCAGCTGGAGGACGTCCCCCTCGCGCACGGGGCCCAGCACGTTCCGCGTGATGATTCGGCCCTTGTTCGAGCCTTCGCGGATGCGGCACTTGACCTGCATGGCCTCGCCGTGCATCCCCGTCTTACCAACGATCTCGATGACCTCGGCGGGCGTCGAGTCGCTGGTGCTCTCCTCTGCGCTCACGCGCGCCACCTCCGGTGGCGGGCGTGAGTGGGCGAGTCACGGCCCGCGAACGGCAGTGAGCTGGAATGTCTCGACATGCTCATGGTCGCTTACTGCAGGTCCTCGAGCTTCTGGCCGATGTCCTCGACGTCGTCGGACGCCTCGCCGGCGTCGACGATGGCCGCGGCGGCGCTGCCGACTTCGAGACCGGCCGCGTGGCCGATGTCGTCCTGCGTCTCGACGTAGACGAAGGGGATCCCCTTCTCGTCGGCCAGCTCGGGGAGGTGCATCACGATCTCCTCGGGCTGGACGTCCTCCGCGATGTAGACGAGTTCGGCGTTGCCGCGTTCCACGGCCTTCGTCGCCTCGTTGGTTCCTTTCTTGACGCTACCGGTGTCTCGGGCGACCTCGAGCGCCTCGATGGCTCGCTCTTGGAGGTCGGCTGGGACTTCGAAGTTGACGTAAACTGGCATACTCTGTCACCTCTCCTGCTCGCGGGCTCGACTCCCTCGCCGATGGTCGGTCCCTGACGGCGAAGAGCATCATCAACCCCGGGCAGGGTGTACGATCCAGTAGTTGCGGCCCCCATAAAAGCGCTTTCAAAGCCGTCACGGCGTGTGACGGCGACCCACGGGAGTTCGAGCGTCGCCCTCGACCGGGGAGACCGCACAAGGGTTTTGTCCGACCGACCCGCAGGTAGGGGTATGAACATTTACCGCAGCGTCCGCGCGGTGACGGAGGCGTCCGGGACCGGCGTGGTCGACTGGGACGCCGTCGCGGAGGCGGCGAAGGCGGCGACGGACCCCGGGAGCATCGACCTCGCCCCCGAGGAGCGGGCGGGGTACGCCGCCGACGTCCGCGACGCGCGGAGTCGCCTGCGGTCGGTGGCGGCGGTCGAGTTCGACCTGCCGAGAACCATCGAGGTGCAGAACCGCCACCACTGGATCGACGCGAACATCCGCACGTTCGAACGGGTGATGCGGCCGATCGAACGCCGCGGAGCCGGCGTCTTCCCCGACGTCGCGCGCGTCGTCAACACCGGCACGATGGCCTTCATGCTCTCGTTTCTCGGGAACAACGTGCTCGGGCAGTACGACCCCCTGCTCCTCGCGGAGGGCGACGAGGACCACGGTCTGTACTTCGTTCGACCGAACATCCGGAAGGTCGCCGACTCGCTCGACGTGGACTACCCGCGCTTTCGCCGCTGGATCGCCTTCCACGAGGTGTCGCACGCGGCGGAGTTCGGGGCCGCGCCGTGGCTATCCAGCTACCTCGAAGCCCGGATGGAGGAGGGCGTCGACGCGCTCGCGGAGGGGAGCCTCGACCGCGACGCGTTCCGCGAACTCGACACGGCGATGACCGCCGTCGAAGGGTACGCCGAACTGCTCATGGACCGGGCGTTCGACGACGACTACTCCGACCTCCGGCGGAAGCTCGACGCCCGCCGCCGCGGCGGGGGGCCGCTCGCGCAGCTCGTCCGCCGGATCCTCGGCCTCGGACTCAAGCGCCGGCAGTACGAGCGCGGCGCGGCCTTCTTCGAGGCCGTCGCGGACGCCCGCGGCGTCGCCGCCGCGAGCAGGGTGTGGGAGCGCCCGGAGAACCTCCCGACGAACGACGAACTCGACCACCCCGAGCGGTGGCTCGACCGGGTGGCCTGACGGAGCGGCCGGCTCCGGCGGCCCACCTCGGCCGCGACGCGTTCCCGGATCAGTCGTCGCCGTCGTCGCCGATCGTCTCCCGGTACACCGCCGTCCCGACCCCGTCGAGCGAGTCGCCGTCGGTCGCGGCGGCGACGACGACCGCGTCGCCGTCTTCGACCGCCACGTCGACCTCGAACGCGCCGTCCGAGGGTGCCTCGGTGACGGTCCCCGCCGACGTTCGGACGACGACCGCCGCGCCGTCGGTCGTCCCGGAGACCGTCACCGCGCCGTCGTCCTCGGCGTCGCCGTCGGCGTCGGAGAACTCGACGGACAGTTCGGGTCCCTCCGGCGCGCCGTCGGGCAGGTAGCGCTCGGCGACGAACCGGGGGGTTTCGACCGGCTCGTCCGCGTCGATGCCGTGCGCGAGGCGGATGTACTGCGCCATGCTCCACGCGAGCGGCGTCGCCGCCCCGGTCCCCTCGCCGAACTCCCAGCCGAACGCGGTCGACTTTTCCGTGTCCCAGACCTGCTCCGGGATCATCAGCCCGTCGTTGGCGAACCCGCGCATCGTCCGCAGGAGGCGGTCGGGGGCGAGGTCGCCGTCGGTCGTCCCGGCGAGCAGTTCGTACTCGCCGCGTTCGCCCGTGAAGATGGGCCACAGCCGCCCGCGACCCGACATGTCCGGGTCGGGGACGCCGTCGCCGTCCTCGTCGGGGAGCGGGTCGCCGTCGGCGGTGACCTGCGCGCCCCACCCCGCGCCCTCGCGGAGTTCGTCGTCGGGGTCGTCGTCCTGCTCGCCGTAGCCGTCCTCGGTGTAGCGGTACCACGCGGGGCCGTGCGGCGTGTCGACGCGGATCGTCTCGTCGACGAGGTCGAGGGAGTTCCCGACCACCTCGTCGTCCCACGGCTTGATCCCGAGGCGCACGAGTTCGAGGAAGCCCGCGTCGACGATCGTCCGCTCGTCGAGCGTCGGCCCGCCGTTGTTGATTTCGCGGTCGCCGCCGTCGTTCGGGTCCCGGTCGTCGTTGATCCGGAAGTAATACGGCGTCTCCGCCTCCGTGACGGCTTCGGGGTTGTACGAGTCGTCGATGCCGTCGAGATCGTCCGGTCGCTCGGTCGTCGCGGTCCACGCCTCGACGTTCGCCGCCCAGTCGTCCGCGAGCGCGAGCCAGACGAGCGCGTCGGCGCGCTCGCCCTCGTCGTCGGCGAGGCTGGCCGCGCAGGCGAGGCCGGCGATCTCGGCCGCGATCGTGCTCGGCGAGTAGCCGGCCTCCTCCTCCCAGCGCTCCTGGCCCGTGTACGGGCCGTTGCGCGCGACGTAGTCCGAGCCGCGCCGGACGTGCTCGTAGTCGTAGGCGACGTCGTCGAAGCCGAGCCCGAGGCGTTCCTTCAACTGGTAGGCCATCACCTGCGGGTAGGAGATGTTGTCCATCTGCTCGCCGCCCCAGCGCGTCCGGCCGTCGACGAAGGTGTTCTGCGGGATGAACCCCTCCTCGTCCTGCTGGTACTCGTAGACGTACTCGACGGCGTCGACCGCGCTCTCCGGGTCGTCCATCGCCAGCATGGCGGTGAACGCCTGGTAGAGGTCGCGCGACCAGACGTAGTTGTAACCGTAGTCGTCGGGGTCGTTGGCGAGGACGAACTCCCCCCACGGGACGGACGGGCTCGCCAGCCCCGCTCCGGGGTACTCCTTCGAGTCGCACGCCTTCAGCACCATCGCGGAGGCGTCGTACTGCCGGCGGAGGTCGGCGTCGGCGACCGCGTCCGGCACGTCGAGACCCCGGAGGTACTCGCGCCACGATCGGACGTACGCGGCCCGAACGGCCTCGAATCCGCGATCGAGCGCGCCCGTCGCCTCGCCCGCGGCAGCCTCCTCGTCGGCCGACTCGGCGAAGCCGAGCGCGACCGTGTCGCGGACCGCCCGCGCGCCCTCGCCGAGTCGGCCGACGAACACCACGTTGCCCTCGGCGCGCTCGTACGTCGTCTCGGTCTCGCCGGCGTCGAAGAGCGGAGCCACGGCGTCGCCGCCGGCCACGTCGACGGTGGCCCAGTCGAAGCCGCACCGGGAGGCGAACGCGGCCGCGACGTCGTACGGCTCCCCGTCCTCGTCGAGGAAGACCGCCTCGTCGTCGTTCGCCTCGGTGTCGGAACCGGTGAGGTAGTAGCCGTTCGCGGGTCCCCGCCCGCTTCCGCGGCCGCGGGAGTCGCCGCCCCCCCGGACGCGGGCGATGTCGTCCATCCCGCTGTTCGAGAGCGAGACGTCCGCGACGGCGTACACGTCGTACGACCCGCCGTCGGCCGCCGCGAACGCGACGTCCGCGAGGACGGCGTCGCGGTCGGGGTGCGTCGCGTACTCGACGGTGAGCGTCCAGTCGCGGCCCTCGGCGGCGTCCGAGATGGTGTGGCGGAACGCGAGCGCGTCGTCCTCGACCGGCTCGACCTCGCGTTCGACCGTCTCCTCGGCGTCGTCGAGGCGGGAGCGGTTGAACGACCGGGCGGTGTACTCGCCGTCGACGACGAGGAAGTCGACCGTCCGGACGTTCAGGAGGTCGATGCGCGGGAACCGGACGCCGGTGAGCGCGCCCTCGGTCAGCGTGAACCAGACGCGCGAGGGATCGTCCGACCCGTGGTCGGCGACGGTGCCGACGCCGTACTTCTCGCCGGTCGTCCAGGTCGCGTCCGCGCCCGATCCGTCGGGCGAGTCGGCGCCGGCTACGATCGGGACGCCGCCGAGCGACAGGGCCCCTGCCGCCGTGACTCCGCTGAGGAAGTTCCGTCTCTGCATTGTCACGTACGACCATGAAATATCAATGCATAAGAGTTTGGGCCAATTATAATCCGAATTTAAAATAGTATTTCGAACGAAGATAATACGGAGCGTTCTCAGGGTTCTACGCGCCTGAAACTCCGGACGAGAAACCACAGCAGCAGCCACCCGACGACCAGTCCGCCGACGACGGCGGCCGCGAGCTGCGGGAGCGTCGGATTCACCTGGAGCGCGACGAGGCCGCCGGAGAGTCCGACGAGCGCGACGAATCCGATCTTGAGTCTGGCGTTCGCCGTCCGTCGGCCCTCGTCGGAGATGCTGGGGCCGACCATCAGTCGTCGTCTTCGCCGTCGTCGTCCGTCCCCTGCGCCACGCTCACGTGCATGCCGACGAACCGCCACCCGTCGTCGCCCGACTCCAGCCCGCCGCTCCAGCGGGTGTCGAAGTCGTACGACCGGTCGGCTTCGGCGTCCCTCCACGCCATCCGAACGTCGTCGCCGAACCAGGCGTGACCGTCCGCCTCCCGCACCCGGAGGTCGCGGCTCTCGACGGTCCAGTCGGTCGTGGTGCGGGTCTGCTCTCGCAGCCCCGCCTCGATCTCGTCGTACCCCGAGAGAAGCTCGCCGACGCCGAACTTCACCGCGTCCGGGTGGTCGAGAAAGTACGGGTACAGCGGTTCGCCGCGCCTGAGCGATTCGTAGTACTCCCGAACGGTCGTCCGCGCGTTCATGCTCCCACTCACGGCCCGCGCCGATTTGAACGCTCGGCGACCGGCAACGTTGCGCGGGTCGAGGGGAGAACGCGCCGCGGAGCGAGAGATGGGCCGTCACCGCCGACGGGTGCGATCGGCGGCGCGCCCTCACTGGAACCCGCGATCGACCCCGTCGTCCGCGACCAGGTCGTCGAACTCCGCGTTCAGGACGGCCTCGGCCTCCTCGAACGTGCCGGCGAGGTCGTCGAGCCTGTCGGGACGGTCGTAGCCGTCGTACTCCATCGGGCCGAACGCGGGGCTCTCGACCGCCTCCATGAGATCCGTGAAGAAGTCCTCCGGCGTCGTCGGGGCGTCGGCGTGCACCCGGACCGTCTCTTCGAGCCGCCTCGTCATCCGCTCCGCGGCGTCCTCGTCCTCGGGGGCGGTCCGGACCGCGAACCGCCCGGCGTCGTCCTCGCGGTTCGGCAGCAGGGAGTCGACGTCGCCGTCGACCTTCCGGGCGACCCGCGCGCCGACCCCTCGCACGTCGTACGGGTTCTTCGCGTACGTCTTGAGCTGGTAGACCCCGAGGTCGGGGTGACCGAGGAAGAGGTCCTCGCCGACGCCCTCGCGCCGCCGACCGGACACCGCCCGCCAGCCGTCGGGTTCGGACGCCTCCTCGGCGACCTGGTCGAGGATATCCCGCCAGTCTCTGACGCGCATGCGATTCGGTTGGGCGACGGGCGGAATGAGCGTGTCGGTCCGTCGTCCTCGTGACCCTCACCTCCCGAACGTCAACTCGCGCGTCAGGAGCAGCGCGCCGACGGCGAGGAGGACGTACGTCAGCGCGTTCTCCGTCCCGCTCGCGAGCGCGACCGCCCCCCACGCGACGACGCCGGCGTACAGCGCGACGCGAAATCGGGACGTACCCATCGCGTCGGCGTAGACGCCGTAGGCGACGACGGCCGTCACGTAGACGCTCACGACGAACTCCGGGAGCGCCGCGATCCCTTCGGCTCGAAGCTGGACCGCCGACCCGACGAGCACGAACGCGAGGAGGGCGGTCAGCGCGATCCTCGTCGCCCGTCCGAACCCGCGTTTTTCCCGTTCGTCGCTCATACCGTCGCCCCGGAGGCGTTCCGGCCGAATCCGAGCGGGCGAGCCGGGACTCGATCGTCCGCCGCGCGCGTGAAACCACGGTCCGTCATCGGACGACGCTACTACCGCGAGGGTTACAACCGTTCGGATTCGGAGGGGATTTCGGAGCGGGCGCTTCCCGGCGAAGCCTCCGCCGGACCCGGCGGCTCGAACGCGTCCGCCGCGACGCCCGTCCGCCGATTCCGTCGCGCGAGACCGACTGTCTCTCGCCGGTGAAACTCCACGTGTCTTTACAATCTAAACTTTCTACTAACAAAAGCTGAGAATCTGAGGATGGTATAAGTTTCACAGCGTCGAATCCGTCGTCGAGAGCCGCCACGGGCGCGGTGCGAATCGCGAGCGACGCGAGCGCGGGTCGGGCCCGGCGGCCGCACCGGAGGAGCGCATGGACGACGACGGATCCGGACGGACGGTCGAGGTGACGCGACGGGGCGCGTTGAGACTCGTCGGCGGCGGTTTCGCGGCCGTCTTCGGCGCGGGGGCCGTCGGAGGCGCGTCGGCGTCGCCCGGCTACCGCCTCCGCGTGCTGACGTTCCGAACCCCCGACACCACCTTCGGAACGGGCGAGGAGGAGGCGGCGCTCCGGGCGTACGTCTCGCAGTTCGACGACCGCTACGGCGGCCTCCGCCTGACGTTCGAGGAGAGCGGCGAGACGTACCGCGGGTACGACCCCCGACTGTCGAGCGCGGAGAACCGAGAGCGGTTCACGTCGTGGCTGGCGTCGTCGTCCGCGGCGGCGAGGGACGGGTTCGTCCACCTGCTCATGGTGTCGGACTACTCGCCGCTTTGGACCGGCACCGTCGCGTCGAGCGCCGACGCCGGCGGCTACGTCCCCGACGGCCGGGCGGCGGCGATCTGTAACGTCGCGAACAAACTGCGCGGCGGGCGCACGGCGTGGCAGGCGACGGTGATGCACGAGGTGGGGCACGCGCTCGGGTGTCGCCACGCCGACGGGGCGCAGTACCCCTACCTGGGGTCGAGAGCGAACTCGCCGATGCTCCTGTACTACGGCTCGCTGTTTCAGGACGCGCCGGAGACGTGCCCGGGCGACGGCCTCGACGCCGTCCGAAGCACGGAGCACCTCAGCCTGCGGCTGACCTCGTGCGCCCTCTCGTCGACGCGGGAGCACCTGCGGACGCACCACTAACCGACCACCGACAGGGTTTTTCAGTCGGCGGCAGTGACTGCGTACAGTGAACGTTCGAGGGGTGATCGCCGAGGTCGGGGAACCGCGGCGCGTCGACACCAGGTACGGCGAGCGGAGGCTCGCGGAACTCGTCGTCCGGCCCGACGGCGGCGCGGGCGACCCGACGACCGTCACGCTCTGGGGAAAGTGGACCCACACCGCGGAGCACGCCGAGTCCGGGATGGAGTTGCTCGTCACCGACGCCGAGCGAACCGAGTTCCGCGGGGAAGAGGGGTACGCGACCTCGAAGGACTCCTACGTCGTCCTCGAACCGGGTTTTCTCGTCGACGTCACCGACGTGCGCTCGTGGGTGCAGTGCCCGCGGATGTACTACCTGAACAAGCTCTCCGGAATCCCGCTGAACTACCCGGTGGTGAAGGGGACCATCGTCCACGAGGTGTTCGGCGACCTCCTGCGCGGCCGCGACCTCGACGCGGCGATCGAAGACCGCGTCGCGGAGGCGGGGCTGGAACTCGGCCTCCTCGGGCGCGACGCGGACGAGGTCGAAGACGAGGTCCGGCGGAACGCCGCCGCCATCGAGGGGTGGCTGTCGCAGGGGACGCTCACGGAGACGGACGAGTGGCGCTCCGAGTACACCCTCATCAGCCCGACGTTCGGCATCAAGGGACGCGCGGACGCGCTCCGCCGGGGTGCGCCGGTCGAACTCAAAACCGGCAAGAACACGAACCGCGAGCCGCGGTTTCAGGACAAGATCCAGGCGGCGTGCTACGCGCTCGTGCTCGACGAGCGTGGCGTCCCGGCCGACACCGGCACCCTCCTGTACACCAAGAACACCGCCCTCGACCGGGGCGAGGAGACGGGCGACCTCTCGCCCGCGAAGGACTTCTCCGTCGGGAGGGGCCTGCTGGAGTTCGTCGTCCGGACGCGCAACGAGATCGCCGCGATGGAGTACGACGCCTCGGTCCCGACGGGGTTCGAGGCGGACGCCCGCTGCGAGTACTGCTTCGAGAAGGACACCTGCATGGTCGTCTCGGGCCGCCTCGATCAGGAGTCGAAGGCGGGGGCGATCGGCCGCCCCATCCCCGAGGACGAGCGGGCGTACTTCGACCGGACGTACCGCGCGATCGAGGAGGAGCGCCGGGAGACCCACCGCGAGTACCGGAAGCTCTGGGAGCAAAGCGCCGAGGAGCGCGCCGACGACGACCGCGCGTTGATCGACCTCGAACCGCTCGGCCGTCGGGCGATCGACGACGGGCGCTGGGAGCTCCGGGCGCGAAAGCCCGGCGACGCGGTCTCGAAACTTCGGGAGGGTGACGTGGCGCTCGCCAGCGACGGCGACCCGGTCAGGGGACACGCGGAGCTCGTCCGGATCGAACGGCTCGACCGCGAGGTCGTCGTCACCGCCGACGAGCCCGTCGACCTCCGCCGACTCGACGTGTACCCCTCCGAGATCTCGGTCGACCGGATGCTGACGGCGCTTCACGACGCCCTCCTGAAGGGCGATTCCGACCGCAAGGACGTGCTGTTCGGTCGCCGCGAGCCGCGCTTTTCCGGCGACCGGCGGACGTACGTCGACAACAACGAGGCGCAGAACGAGGCGGTCAACCTCGCCGCGACCGCGGAGGACTGCGCGCTGATCCACGGGCCGCCCGGCGCGGGCAAGACGTACACCATCGCCGCGATCGTCCGCGCGCTCGTCGACCGCGGCGAGCGCGTCCTCCTGTCCGCCTTCACGAACCGCGCGGTCGACAACGCCCTCGAAGCGCTGCGCGAGCAGGGGGTCGACGGGGTCGTCCGCGTCGGCACCGAGTCGGGCGTCCGCGAGGACATGCGCGACCTCCGCCTCTCCCGACGGGGCGATCCGAACGAGCGCGCGGCCGAGCTGTCGAACGCCTCGGTCGTCGCCGCGACGACCGCCGCCTGCGGGTCGCGCGTCATGCGCGAGCAGTCGTTCGACGCGGCGCTCGTCGACGAGGCGTCACAGCTCACCGAACCGGGGACGCTCGCGGCGATCAACCTCGCGGAGCGGTTCGTCCTCGTCGGCGACCACCAACAGCTCCCGCCGGTCGTCAGGGCCGAGAACGACCTCCGGCGGTCGCTGTTCGAGCGACTCGTCGAGACGCACCCCGACGCCTCGGTGCTGCTCGATCGCCAGTACCGGATGACACAGCGCATCCAGGCGTTCTCGTCGGCGGAGTTCTACGACGGCGCGTTGCGCCCCGCGAACGCGTCGGTCGCGACCCGGCACCTCTCGGACCTTCCGGGGGTCTCCGTCGACGCGTTGCCGCCCGACCTCCGCGACCCCGTCAGCTTCGTCGATCCCGGCGGCCGCCGCGAGGGGAACACGAACCCGGTCGAGGCCGAGCGGGTCGCCGAGATCGTCGAGTCGTTCGTCGCGGCGGGCGTCGACCCCGACGACGTCGGCGTCATCGCGCCGTTCCGGGCGCAGGTGGCCGAGATCGGCCGCCGGACGGACGCGACGGTCGACACGGTGGACCGGTTCCAGGGGTCGAGCGAGGAGGTGATCGTCGTGTCGTTCGTCGCGACGGGGACCCTCGACGGCCCGATCTTCGAGGACACGAGGCGGGTGAACGTCGCGCTGACGCGGGCGAAGCGGGCGCTCGTCCTCGTCGGCGACGCGGCGGCGCTCGGCTCCGAACCGTTCTACGCGCGCTTGCTCGACTGGGCGCGTCGGTAGGGCGCGAAGTCGTGGGGCGGACGAACCGTCGCCTCACGCGCCGGCGAATCTCCGTACCTGAACACTACCACGACGACCCGCGCGAACGTTTTTCCGCGTAGAGACCGACGGAAGAATATGGGCAGTGACTCCGTCGATGCGGTGCAAACAGAGTCCGAGGAGACGGGAATCGGGGTGCGGGAGGTCGCCGCGGCGTCCGCGGCCGGACTGGCGGGGACGATCGCCATGTCGCCGCTCCTCCTCGCCGCCTGGGCCCTCGGCGCGCTGAACCCCGACGCCTTCGCCGGCCTCTCCGAGATCGTCGGTCTCGGCGGCAACCTCGTCGTCGGGATCGCGATCTTCGTCGTCGGCGGCATGACGGCGCTCCCGCTGCTTTTCATCTCGCTCGCCGCCTTTCTCCCCGGCGACACGCTCGCACAGCGCGGCGTCTCCTACGCGACCATCGTCTGGGTCGGCTTCGTCTTCGGCTTCTACCGGGGCGACCTCACCGACCTCTACGCGGGGCAGATCAGCGCGGAGTTCGTCATCTTCGCCGCGCTGACGCTCGTCGCCCACTGGGTGTACGGCTACGTTCTCGGGGCGATCTACGGCCGGTACGCCGACGTCATCGTCTACGACATCTGATCCCGTCTCGTCGTCGCGTCCGACCGCCGTCGCCGTCCCGATCCCGGTCGCCGCCGATAGCTTCACGCCGCACCCCCGTCATCCGTTCGCATGGAGCTTCCGCTCGGCAACGGAACGGTGTCGGCCTCCCTCACCGACTGCGACGTCACAGTCGTCGAACCGCCCGGCGGGGACGTAGTCGACCCCCGAACGGAGGCGGCGGACGCCCTCGACGACCCCCACGGCCCGCCGCTAGAATCCGTCGTCGCCCCGGAAGACACCGTCGCGATCGTCGTCACCGACGTGACCCGCGAGACGCCCGACGGCGCGCTGTTGGACGTGCTGCTCGAACGCCTTTCAGTCCCGCGCGAGCGGATCTCGGTGGTGATCGGGCTGGGTCTCCACCGTCCGATGACGGACGAGGAGATCGGCGCGGCGCTCGGCGATCACGCCGACCTCGCGGAGAACCACGACCCGACGGACGTGGTCAGGGTCGGGGAGGTCGACGGCCGCCCCGTGGAGGTGAATCGGACGGTCGCGGCGGCCGACCGCGTGCTGGCGACGGGGATGGTCGAACCGCACCAGTACGCCGGCTTCTCGGGCGGCGCGAAGACCGTCGTCATCGGGGCCGGGAGCGAGTCGATGATCCGCTACACGCACGGGGCGTCGATGCTGTCGCGATCGGGCGTCCGCCTCGGCCGCGTCAAGGGGAACCCGTTCCGCGAGACGCTCGACCGCGCCGGCGACCTCGCCGGCCCGGACTTCTGTCTGAACGTCACCTACGGGCCGGGGAAGCGCTCCGGATCCCGGACGGAAGACGACGCCGAGCGTCGCTTCGGCGTCCTCGGCGCGAGCGCCGGCCGCCCGCGGGACGTCGTCGAGGAGTTGGCCGAGACGGCGCGCGAGGCGCTCTCGGTGGGCGTGGGGGCGGCGGCCGCCGGCCGCGACGGGCGCGAGGGGAATCGAGGGGCGTTCGACGCCGTCGTCGCCGGCGTCGGCGCGCCGAAGGACGCGAACCTCTACCAGGCGACGCGCGCGGCGACGTACGTGATCCTCGGCGATCGCAATCCGCTCCGGCCGGGCGGACGCGTCGTCGTCCCCGCGGCGCTGCCCGAGGGGGCGGGCGAGGGAACCGGCGAGCGGCGATTTTACGACCGACTGCGGCGCGCCGAGAGCCCCGACGCGCTCTACGAGGAGATGCGCGGGGGGTACGAACCGGGCGCGCAGCGGGCGTTCGTCGTCGCGCGGGCGCTCCGCGAACACGACGTTTTCGTGACGAACAGCGACTGTTCGGCGGTCGTCGAGGAGTGTCTGCTGCGCGCCCGGCGGTCGATCGAGGACGCGATCGAACCGGGGAGTAAGGTGCTCGTGGTGCCGGACGCGCTGCACACGCTTCTCGTCGACTGATCGGCCGCGAGGGCCGCGATCCGAGCCCGGACTTATTCCTTCGGCCGCCGTGAGAACGATATGTCCACGCGCAGGCGTCGTCGTCGAACGGGAAAGCGAGTTACCGTGTGGCTGACGATCGCGGTCGGGATCGGCTCGATCCTCACCGGTCTCGCCGCGCTCGCCACCGACGTGACGAGGGGGCCGGTCGGGGCGGTCGTCCCCGACGTCGTCAGCGACGCCGCCGCCTTCAGCGGCGCGGTGCTCGGATTCCTCCTGCTCCTCGCCGCCTACGGGTTGCGGCGCGGGTTGCGCGCCGGGGTGGTCGCGGCCGGCGCGCTCGTGCTGCTCGCGGCCGCCCACGGCGTCGCGCAGTCGAGTCCGTACTCGGTGCCGCTCGTCGTCCTCTCGCTCGCCGCGTTCGTCGTCCTCCTGTCGAACCGAAACCGGTTCACCCGGCGACTGGCGCTCTCGCAGAGCCAGGCGGCGGTGCTGACGGCCGTCCTCGGCGTCATCGCGTACGGGACGGTCGGGTCGTACACGATCCGACGGGAGTTCGACGGCCTGTCGACCGCCTTCGACGCGTTTTACTTCACGCTCGTGACGGCGAGCACGGTCGGCTACGGCGACATCACTCCGCTCACCGACTCCGCGCGGCTCTTCGCGCTCTCGCTCGTCGTCCTCGGGCCCGCCAGCCTCGGCGTGGCGGTCGGCACCCTGTTCGCGCCCGCCATCGAGGGGCGGCTCTCGCAGACGTTCGGGCGGATGTCGAACGCGCGGCTCGCCCGGCTCGAAGATCACGTCGTCGTGCTCGGCTACGATGAGCCGACGGAGCCCGTTCTCGAAGAGCTGGCCGATCGAATCACGTTCGTCGTGATCACCCCGGACGACGCGCAGGCGTCGCGGCTCTCGGAGCGGGACGTCGACGTGCTCACCGCCGACCCGACCGACGAGGAGACGCTCGAACGGGTGCAGGTCGACGAGGCGGCCGCGGTCGTCGCGGCGACGTGGAACGAGGCCGACGACGCGCTCGCGGTGCTCACGGCCCGACAGGTCAGCCCCGACGTCCGGATCGTCGCCGTCTCGATCGCCGGATCCGCGGAGAAGCTCGAGCGCGCCGGCGCGGACGTGGTGATCGATCCGCGACGGATCTTCGGCCGGATGACGGTCGACGCCGCGCTCGACGGGGATGCGGACGTCGAGAGAGCGCGCGGATGCGACGGAGATCGGGGCGATACGAGCGACGGAATCGGGGGAAGTGGACGCGACGATGGCGAGAGCGGGGACGAGCGCGGCGACAAGCGCGGGGGAGGCGGGTAGCGGAGCGAGCCTCGCGCCGCCCTCAGTCCGTCGCGTCGATCCTCGGTCCGTCGGCGTCGTCGCCGATCTCGGCGAGCACGCGCTCGTGGAACTCCTTGAGCACGGCGCTTTCGTCCTCCGCGAGCACCACGTCGCTCGCCGCGAGCGTCGCGAGGCCGAACGCGCGCGGCGACGGCGTGGACACCTCGCGCTCTACGACCTCGATCTCGCCGGCTCGGATACCGGCGAGGACCTCGCGGATGCCGGCGAGGTTCAGTTTGTCCTCCAGGATCTCGCGGTAGGTCTCCTCCATCACCGCGAACGAGTCCAGCCCCCGGGCGAACGAGAGCAGCATCTCGCTCGAAACCTGCTGCTCCGCGGCGGTCTTCTCGTACCCCTTGTACCGCTTCAGGATCATGAGCGAGCGCGTGGCGTTGATGCGGAAGTACCGCTTGAGCAGGTCCGTCCCGTCGAGCGCCGCCCGGAGGTCGTCGGCCGCGTCCTCGGGCGCGACGTTCCGGAGGATCCTCGCGACGTCGGCCTTCCGGTTCAGCGGCATCGAGACGGTGAAGCCGTTGTCGGCCACGGCGACCTGCACGTTCGCGTTCACCCGACGGGCGATGCGGTAGGCGACGAGCCGCGAGAGGCCGTCGTTGAACTTCCGGCCGTAGTTCGAGTGGACGTAGTAGCGCCGCCGGTACGCCGTCCGGTCCAGCTCCTCCTCGACGGCGATGCGGCGCTCGGTGCTGACGCTTCCCGCCCCCGCGTAGCGGACCTGCTCGTGAAACGTGCGGGCGACGGCGCGGACGCTGTTCTCGTCCAGCGGGAAGCCGCGCAGCCAGTCGCGGACGGCCGGCTCGCCGCCCCGGTCGAGCCTGTCGAGCAGGTCCCCCTGAAACCGCAGGATTTCGCGGCCGAGGTCGTACGACAGCGGCAGGCGCTCCGAGAACCACGAGGGCACCGTCGGACGCGCGCCCGTCCGGTCGACGTACACCTTCGCGCCGCGGCGGTACCGGAACTCGAAGCGGTCGCCCCCGAGGACGAACACGTCGCCCTTTCGCAGCGTGTCGAGGTAGTTCTCGTCGAGGTTGCCGACCCACTCGTTCCCCCCGCGCGTGTACACGTCGCAGGTGAACGAATCGGGGATGGTGCCGACGTTCGTCATGTAGATCACGCGCGCCAGCCGGCCGCGCTTGCCGACGAGCGGTTCGCCCACGTCGAACTCCTCGTAGTGGTGCTCGCCGTCCGGCGGATCGTTCTCGTCGCGCCACACCTTCGCGTAGACGTTCTTCTCCTCCAACCCCTCGTAGTCGGCCGTCAGGTAGCGGAACAGCCGCTCGAACGCCCCGTCGGAGAAGTCGCGGTAGGGGTACGCCCGCCGGAGCGTCGCGCGCACGTCCGACTCCCGGCGAACGCCGTTTATCGCCATGCCGTAGACGTGCTGGGCGGCCACGTCGGCGGCGTTCTCCGGGACGAACACCCGGTCGACGAACCCCTCCTCGGCCTTTCGTAACATCACGGCGCACTCGACGAGTTCGTCGCGGTCGAGCGCGAGCACCCGACCCTCCACGGTCTCGCCGAGCCTGTGGCCCGCGCGCCCGACGCGCTGGAGGAGCGCGGCGACGGACTTCGGCGAGCCGACCTGCACGACGAGATCGAGGTGGGGCATGTCGATGCCGAGTTCGAGGCTGGTCGAGGAGGTGACCACGTCGAGTTCGCCCGCCTTCAGCCGGGACTCGACCCCCTGTCGGCGCTCCTTCGAGAGGCTGCCGTGGTGACAGCCCGAGTTGTCCCCGTCGTACGCGTCGGGGAACCGCTCCCGGAGGGCGTGGAGGACGCGCTCCGCCCCCGAGCGCGTGTTCGTGAACACGAGCGTGTTCGTGTGGGCGTCGATCAACTCGTGCAGCCGGTCGTAAAAGCGCGCCTGAACGACCTCCACCGGGGTGTGGATGAGATCGTCGGTCGGACACTCCAGCGTGAGGTCGAAGTCGCGGACGAACCGGGTGTCGACGATCTCGCACTCGCGCGGCTCGCCGTCGTCCCCGACGCCGACGAGGAACGACGCCATCGTCGAGAGGGGTTCGACCGTCGCCGAGCAGCCGATGCGCGTGGGCGACCCCTCGGTCAGGTTCTCCAGGCGTTCGAGGCTGACCGCGAGGTGGGTGCCGCGCTTGCTCTCCGCGAGGCTGTGGATCTCGTCGACGACGACGTACTCGACGGTGCGGAGTTTCTCCTTGAACTTCGGGGAGTTGAGCAGGATGGCGAGCGTCTCGGGCGTCGTGTTGAGGATGTGCGGCGTCTCCGCGAGCATCCGCCGGCGCGTCGCCCCCTCGGTGTCGCCGTGGCGGATCGCGTGTCTGAGTTCGACCGTCTCACCCCGCGCGGCGAGCCGCTCCGCGATCCCGTCGAGCGGCACCTCCAGGTTGCGGTGGATGTCGTTTGCGAGCGACTTGAGCGGCGAGACGTACAGGCAGTACACGGAGTTTTCCAGCCCCTCGGGGCGCTCTCGATCCCGGCGGAACAGTTCGTTGATGATCGCACAGAAGCTGGCGAGCGTCTTCCCCGATCCCGTCGGCGCGCATATGAGCGCGTTCGTCCGCTCGTGGATGAGCGGGATCGCCCCCCGCTGCGGCGGCGTGAAGAAGCCCCCGTTGGCCGATACGTACTCGCCGAACTGCGACGCCCACCACTCCCGGACCGACGGTTCGAGGAGGTCGAGAACCCCCCGATCCTCGATCGTCGACGACTCGGGGTCGACGTCGACGTCCGCGTCAGCAAGACGTTCCCCTCCACTCATTGGTTTCGTATGGAACCGGACGCGTAAGTGGGTTCTGTCCGGCCCGAACCGCGGGACTGCACGACGTCGAACTATCCGATATCTTAAGAAAAAATTATCACATTTAACGAATGAGTTAAGCGTCGGACCATGCCACGAGATGCCGCTCCCGAGGGGAGACACGACCGAAGCGACGACGGGGTACACGCCGGACGACGCCGCCTGCTGAAGGCGCTCGGCGCGACCGGCGCGGTCGCGAGGTTCGCCGGCACTGGCTGGGGCGCGACGGGAGGATCGCCGCGTCCCCGTCAGCCGGCGGCCACCGACGACGGGGACGTCTCGCTTCTGGAGAACCGCTACATGAAAATCGCGCTCGCGGCGGCTCGGGAAGCCGCGGCGATTCACGACGAGAGCTTCGGGGGGATCAAGGAGGCGGAGACGAAAGCGCCCCAGCAACTCGTCACGGAAGTCGACAGGGACGCGGAGGAAGCGATCCGCGATACGATCCGGGAAGAGCTGGGGTCGGACTTCGAGGAGGAGAACCACGCGCTGTTCGGCGAAGAGGAGGGCGGCACCCAGTCGGGTGACTACGTCTGGATCATCGACCCGCTCGACGGGACGACGAACTACGTTCGGGGCATCCCCCACTTTTGCGTCTCCATCGCCGTGCTCAGAGACGGCGAGCCGTACCTCGGACTCATCTACTACTCGCCGCGCGATGAGGTGTACGGCGCGATCGCGGGCGAGGGCGCGCTGAAGTTCACCGACGAGGGCGACGGGGTCGCCACCCCGGTGTCGCTGTCGGTGACCGACGTGGACACGATCGAGGAGTCGCACAACTCCGTCGGCTTCTACAGCGAGCAGGGCGTGAACGACCTCCGGTATCTGCTGTTGTTCCGCGAACTCGTCAGCGACTCGCTCGGCATCAGACAGCTCGGCGCGGCGGCGATCGACATGGCCTTCCTCGCCGAGGGAGCCTTCGACACGTTCTCGGTGCAGGACTTAAAGGAGGTCGACGTCGCCGCCGGCACCGTGATCGTGAGGGAGGCCGGCGGGACGGTCACCGACTTCGAAGGCTGCGGCGACATCGACGCGATCCTGGAGGGCGACGTCGTCGCCACGAACGGCGAACTCCACGAGACGTTCCTCGATCACTACCGTAACCCCAGAGTCGACCTTCCGGAGTAGATCGCCGATTCGCGTCGGCCCTGCTCCTGCGCCGGGTCGATCGCCCCACCGTCCGCCGGAACGTCTTTTCACCGTCGCCGACGACGGGACGGTATGCGCGTCACCTTCCTCGGAACCGGCAGCGCGATGCCCGTCCCCGACCGCGTCCAGACCGGCCTCCTCGTCGAGGGTGGACCCGATGACGCCGACGACGCGGGACCGCTGCTCGTCGACTGCGGCAGCGGCGTGCTCCACCGACTGAGCCGGACGGCGGTCGGCTACGAGGGCGTCTCGACCGTGCTCCTCACGCACCTGCACCTCGATCACGTCTCGGACCTCCTGCCGCTCGTGAAGGCGCGCTGGCTGGCCGGCGAGGAGCACCTCGAAGTCGTCGGTCCCGCGGGGACGAAGGCGCTCCTCGACGCGTCCTTCGAGGCGTACGCCTACCTCGACGGCCGGATCGACCTGCGCGTGCGCGAGATCGGCGAGACGGGTCGCGACGGGACGGAGGAGGTCGCGGGATTCGACGTCTCGTCGTTCGAGACGCGCCACTCGGTCAGGTGTTTCGCCTACCGGTTCGACGACCGGTTCGTCTTCAGCGGCGACACGGAGGCGTTCGAAGGGCTCGCGAACTTCGCGGACGGCTCGCGGGTGCTCGCGCACGACTGCTCGTTCCCCGATGAGGTCGACGTGTCGAACCACCCGACGCCGACGCAGCTGGGCGAGGCGCTCGCCGGCCGGGACGTCGGTCGAGTGTACCTCACGCACCTCTACCCGCACACGGAGGGCAAGCACCGCGAGATGCTCGACGCCGTCGAGCGGGCGGGGTTCGACGGCGACGTTCGCTTCGCCCGCGACGGCCTGCGGTTCGAGGTTTAACTTCCCGCGGTGTCCCCCTCCGATCGGGGCCGATCCGCCGCGAACGGGAACCGTCTACCGCGCGTTCCGCTCGACGCGCGTCCCCGGCGATCCGCCCGCCAGGAACGCCTCCAGCCCCTCGGGTCCGAACACGTACGACGGCGCGTCCAGTTCCAACAGCGCCCGCACCTTCGCGGCCATGCCGCCCGTCACGTCGGTCGCGTCGCTCCCGCCGAGGGCGTCCGCCGCGTCCGCGAACGCGCGTATTTCGGGGATCACCTCGCCCTCGCCGTCGAGCACGCCCGACACCGTCGAACAGAGGCCGACCCGGTCGGCCGTCAAGCCGTCGGCGAGACGCACGACGAGTTCGTCGCCGCTGAGGATCGTGACGCCCTTTTCGACCTGTGTGACGCAGTCCCCGTGAAGGACGGGGACGAACCCCTCGCCGAGCATCGTCTCGACGGGCTCCAGCGGAAACGTCAAGCCGCCGTCCGCGCCGCGGACCCCCGCCGAGAAGGGGTGGACCGGGAGCGCCGGCACGCCCCGGTCGTGCAGTCCGTCGACGACCGCGTCGTTGAGCCGCTTCATCGCGGCGTGGATCGCCGTCGCGGCCGCGGCGTCGCGCGTCCCCGCGTCGGCGCTCACGCCGTACTTCTCGGCGTGGTAGTGGCCGAAGCTCCCGCCGCCGTGGACGAGGACGAGGTCGTCGTCGTCGCCGGTTCCGACCGCCGTCTTGGCCCCGACCTCGGCCTCGGCGATGGCGTCGATCGCCGCCCCCAGCGCCGCCTCGTCGACCGTCTCCCGGCGGTCCTTCTCGGTGACGAGGCTGCCGCCGAGCTTGAGTACGGTCGTCACGACTCCCCCTCATCCTCGCGGCGACGTGCCGCTCGGTCGTCCTCCGCCCGGACGCCCTCGTCGGCCAGTTCGGCTCGGAACGCGTCCTCGCAGCCCGGCGTGAACCGGAGCGCCGTCTCGGTCTCCTCCGTCGGATCGAGCGCGACGATGCAGCCGCCGCCGCCCGCACCCGTCAGCTTCGCGCCGTGGGCGTCGGCCATGCGCGCGGCCCACACCATGTTGTCGAGCGACCGCGAGGAGACGCCGAGCGCCTCCAGCAGCCCGTGGTTGAAGTCCATGAGGCGACCGAGTTCCGAGAGGAGGACTTCGTCCGGCTCCTCCGTCGGGTCCGCGTCGGCGAGGAGGCGCTCGCCCGCGCGGACGACGTCGCCGATGCTTCCGACGGTCCGCGCCGCGAAGTCGTACCGCTCTTTCAGCGCCCGAACGCCCGCGACGAGCGCGCCCGTGTCGCCCGCCCCGCCGTCGAAGCCGACGACGAGCGGGAGGTTCGGCGCGTCGAGCGTTCGGCAGTCGTCGCCCTCGACGCGGACCGCGCCGCCCATCGCCGAACAGAACGTGTCCGCGCGGGAAGCCTGCCCGTCCTGCACCTCGTACTCCGCCCTGTAGGCCCGCTCCGCGATCTCCCGGGGGTCGAGTTCTCGACCGAGAGAGCGGGTCGCCGCGTCGATGGCGGCGACGACGACCGCGGCGGAGGAGCCGAGTCCGGCCCCGAGCGGGATGTCGCTCTCGACGACGACGTCGAACCCGGCGTCAGGCGCGCCGAGGGCGTCGCGGGCCTGCTCGACCGCCGCGTCGATGTACCCCATCGCGGCGTCGACGAGCGGCGTCGGCACGTCCACGTCCGGGCGGTCGTTCGCGTCGCCGCTGTACTCCACCGTGAAGCCGTCGAGGGTGAGGTCCTCCGCCTCGACGCGGACGTGGTCGTCGTCGCGCGGTTCGACGGCCACGGTCGCCCGCCGCTCGATGGCGCAGGGGACCGCGGGCTCGCCGTAGACGACTGCGTGCTCCCCGAAGAGGTAGACCTTGCCGGGGGCGCTCGAAACGGTCATGCCCGAAAGAACGGGAGCGGTCGCTTAAGGGTATCCGAAACGGGACGAGCCAGCGCCGACCCGAACTCGGCCGCCGGACGCCTCCGTCGACGGTGTCACGGGCGGATCGACGGGACGCGGATCGACCGGACGCGAGCCTTATCCGCCCCGGCCGCGAACGGTCGTCCATGTCGAAAGTGACCCTCATCGGCACCCGCCTCGCCGACGTGGGGAGGGAGTTCGTCTACCAGGGCGAATCGAGCGCCTGCGAGGGCTGTCCATACAGAGCGCAGTGTTTGAACCTCGCGGAGGGAGAGCGGTACCGCGTCACCGGCCTCAGGGAGAACGCGCAGACGCTCGACTGTGCGGTCCACGACGAGGGCGTCAGGGCGGTGGAAGTCGAGCCGACCTCCGCGCCCGCGAACGTCGCGTCGCGCGGAGCCTACGCCGGCAGCACGGCCGAACTGGAGGGTCCGTGCCCGTACGTCCAGTGCCCCAGCCACGAGTACTGCGTCCCGGACGGGATCAGCTTCGACCGGGAGTACCGCATCGAGGAGGTGCTCGGCGAACCGCCGCACGACCACTGCATGCTGGGCCGGAAACTGACGCTCGTCGAGCTCGCGTCGAAGTCGAAGTGACCGCGGGCGTCAGGACAGCACGCCGACCTTCTCCGCGGCGTAGCCGAACACGCGCCGGTAGCCGTACGGCGACATGAGGACGGGGTAGAACGCCTCGTCGGCCGCGAGAACTTCGCCGCCGGCGGCGGCGAATCGCTCGCCGGCATCGATCCGCTCGAAGTTGGTCGCGAACACCTCGTACTCCGCGGCCGGCGCCTTCGGAATCTCCTCCAACAGGCGGAAGACGGCCACTTCGTCGCGGTTGTTCGCCTCGATCGGATCGTCCGAGAGCGGCGCGGCGAGCGCACCCGTCGCCGCGAGGAACGCCCGGACGAGCCAGTAGGCGTTGTCTGCCGCCTCCTCGCTGCCCTGAAAGCCGCACTCCGCTTCGACGGTGTGGGGGTGCTGGATGAGCCGGCCGTCGGTGAAGCGGTCGGTCTCGACGACGACGTCGATCGGGAGGTGCGGGCAGAGAGACCGCGTCACCGCGTCGACGGTGTCGACGAGCGCGAACGGCTCGCCGTACGACTGGGTCGAGTGCAGAGAGAGGGTCGTACAGTCGCGAAGCTCCCGGTCGAGTTCGTGTGCGAGCCGCCCTTCCAGTGTGTCGGCGTCGGGCGCGCCCGGAAACGCGCGGTTCAGGTCCTCGTCGAGATAGCGGACGTCGCGCGCGAGCGCCTCCTCGTTGGCGACGACGAGCTTCACCGGACGGGATGCGTCCGGCTCCTCAGCGACGAGTCGTTCGATCGCCCGGACGCCGCACGGTTCGTCGCCGTGAATCGCGGCGACGACGGCGACCTCCGGGGTGCCGTCTCCAAGCTGGTAGATCCGCATCCCCGGAGAGTTCGTGCGGTCGTTCATATCTGTTAAGACTCGCGTCGGCCGCGACTCGCGATCCGCTCGTCGTCGTCGGATGGGCGATCTCTCGTCGGCACGAGCCGATCGATCAGTCCAGCCGATCGGCGTACTCGTAGTCGGCGTCGTAGGCGGTCGGGCGGTGATCGTCGACGGCGATTCGCCACCCCTCCAGGACGGTCGGATCCTCCAGCGCCGCCGCGAGCGTCCGGCGGACGTCGGCGAGGTCAACGCCGTAGAAGTCCTCCGGGACGCCCGCGAAGTACTGCAACGCGGTGCGAAAGAGCGACCGCATCCCCTCGTCGTTCTCGAAGTCGAAGTGCTTGTACGCCCCGGCGGCGACCTGCACCATCCCGTGGAGAAAGGCGCTCTCGGTCGTACCGCCCCCGTAGTTGTACCACTCGTCCTCGAAGCAGTCGTGCGACTCGTGGAACTCGCCGGAGTTGAAAAGGCGCACCCCGTGTTCCACCGCGCGACGGAGGGTCGCGTGTTCCCACTGGCGGACGTCCGTCCGCCACCCGGTCGGGTCGCCGAGGGGCGGCGCGACGCTCGGGTCGCGGGTGTGCTCGTTCATACCATGGTCTGTCCGTCGAAGCGGGTAATTCCATCGGCTCCAGAGAACGAACCGGCGAACCGCCGCACGGCGTTTCGGAACGTTTTAAGCGCGTCCGGCCGCTACTCACGACCGCGCGAAGGTAGCCAAGCCCGGAAACGGCGGCGGACTCAAGATCCGCTCTCGTAGGAGTCCGTGGGTTCAAATCCCTCCCTTCGCACTGTTTTCGGCGCGAACGAACGTGAATCGACGTCGCCGTCGGCGCGCGCCCGGGGAATCACTCAAATATCCCGCCGACCTTGTGAGTAACACGCATGAAGAACTGTCGCGAGTGCGGGGCGCGCCTGTCTCTGCAGCGCCCGAAAAACGCCGAGTACGGCGTTCCGGCCGTCGACGGCCGACGGTACCCAAGCGAGTGTCCGAAGTGCGGCGCGCGAGTGTCGTAGTCGCTCTCCCGGTCGCTCGCCGTTCGACCGATCAAAAGAGTATCCGCCGGAGAAGAGTCGGTTCTACTGCTCGCCGCCGTCGGCGAGCGGACGCCCGCGCTCCGTACAGAGCGTGGCGGCGTAGTCGCGGACCTGCGCGGGCTTCGGTCGGTACCCGTCTCGCACCTCCGCGCCGATCCTGTCGATGACGGCGGCCATGTCTCGGTTCGTGCCGTTTTCGTACACGTACTCGAACACCTCGCCGTACACCGTGTTCTCCCAGTGACTCCAGCTGTCCTCGTCGAGGCGGGATGCGACCACGTACTCCAGTTGCCTGGCTGCTGTCTCCGGGCGCATACATCCCGATTATCGGCGCAGGATTAAAAAACTACTCTATTTCGTAACTGAGTAAATCTAGGTTCGAGTCGGCGAACGTCACTTTTTCGCAATGCTGAATTTGTTGGAAACAACGCCGAAAATTTCATGTTGTGAGGTACCGTATACCATGATTGCGGGAACCGCGGGAACACATCGGACGACCGGAGCCGGTTTACCGACGTAAACCGGAGTCGGTGAGGCGCGAACACCAAGCGCTCCGTAACAGGGGAACGAGGTCAAAGCGCCGAAGGAGAACCGCCCCGACCCGGAACCGTTCCGGAAGGAACGGCGCGAAGGCCAAGTAGCGGACGACGCGAAAGTGGCGTTCGTGAAACCGAGTTCGTCGCGAAAGCGGCGGACGACGGACGAGTCGTAAGGGTCGACGAAAACGTCACCCGTCCGAGTCCAAACCGTGGCGTTCGCGTTCTATCGCCGCCCGAGCGTCGAGCGGAGGCGGCGGTCGAAACCGTCCGCCCGCCGCGTCACACGTTCTTTTCTGCGCTATTCGCAACGCCAAAGGTCTCCGCGGGACACCACGCACGCATGGAACTCGATGACACAGACCGGGCGATCCTGCGGATTCTACAGGAGGACGCTCGGACCCCGTTCAGCGAGATCGCCCGCCGCATCGACATGTCGAGCGCGACGGTGCACGACCGGGTCGGACGGATGGAGGAGGCCGGCGTCATCGAAGGATACCACGCGAAGGTGAACGCGAAGGAGGTCGGGTTCGGAACCTCCGCGCTCGTCGGCCTCCGGGTGAAGCAGGGCCACGAGGCCGAAGCGCTCGAACAGCTCAGAGGGATCGAGGGCGTTCGGGAGATCCACCTCACTACCGGCGAGTGGGACGTGATGCTCCGGGTCTACGCTGCGGACACCGAGGGGCTGCGCGATCTGATGTTCGACCACGTCGCCCACATGGACGGCTTCGCGCGCTCGCAGACGATGGTCATCCTGGGCACCGAGTACGAGAACCCCGGCCTGCCGATCTAAGTCGCGTCGCCGGCGTGAGCCGCCGCCTGCCGCGCGTTCCGCGTTCAACGCGTGTCAGCGCCGGTTTCGATACTCGGCCTGCTCCGCCCGTAGATCGGAACGCTCAACAGGGCGTGCACCACCTTTCGGCATATGGCAACGGTCGCAGATCGGTTCGGCGTCGCCCCGGAGCGGCTGTGGGGCGGGACCATGTTAGCTCTCCTCGTGGCGCTCGTCGGCGGTTCGGTCGCGTTTCCGCGCGCGGTGTACGACGGCTTCCTGTGGCGATACTTCTGGGGTCCCGTCGTCGCCGACGGCACCGGTTCGGTTTGTGCGGTTCGCTCCGGCGGTGAGACCGAGCTGCTGGGCAGCCAGTCGGCCTGCGCCGCGGCGGACGGGTTCGTCGCGTACCCCGGGTACACGCTCGTCTCGGAGATCGGATACATCGTCACGCTGCTTTTGATGCTGATGGGAGTCGTACTCCTTCTTCGCCGGCTCAACCTCGGGACTGACAGGGGTTTCTTTTTCGCGCTGTTTCCATTCATGCTGTTCGGCGGCGCGCTCCGCGTCGTCGAAGACGCCGGCGTCGCGGCGATGCGCGCCGGCATCGAGCCGGCGATCCCGTTCCCCTGGAGCGCACTCATCATCAGTCCGTTCATTTACTTCACCGTCTTTTTCGTCACGCTCACCGCCGTCGTCGGTAGCGTCGCGCTCGCCCGACGCGGCGTCATCCCGCGATACGAGTACGGAATCTTCGCCGCCGGCGTGGCGGTTCTCGGCCTCACCGTCGGTTACCTGAGCGTTCTCGCCGTCACGACTGACTACGTCTCCTTCTACCCGCAGGTGCTCGTCGTGATCCTCGCGGGCGCGACCGCCTCGGCCGGCGTCGTCTGGTGGCTCATCGAGACCCGCGCGCCCGCGATCAACGTCGGAACGGGGTTGATCGGCCTCGTGATCATCTGGGGACACGCGGTGGACGGTGTCGCGAACGTCGTCGGTCTCGACTGGATGCCCGCCCTCGGAGCCGGACAGAATCTCGTCCCGAAACACCCCGTGAACGCCGCCATCGTCGACATCACCGGCGCGGTGCTCCCCGAGTCGGTGCTCGCGGTGACGGGTGACGCGTGGCCCTTCCTCCTCGTGAAACTCGCCGCCGCGACGTTCGTCGTCTGGGTGTTCGAAGACGACATCATGGAAGAGAGTCCCCGGTACTCCCTGCTGCTCCTGATCGCAATACTGGCCGTCGGTCTCGGCCCCGGGACGAGGGACATGCTCCGGGCGACGTTCGGTATCTGATCCCGGAGGTTTATGTGCGAAAGCGAGGCCAGGCCCGCCGTGACCTGAAGATCCGCCGCGAAACGGTCCGCGGTCGCACGGCGATCCGTTTCGCGAGCCGACTCCGCCGTCTGTTCGCCTCCACCGTAGCGTTCGCTTCACGGATACGGGTGCGGTGCCCGTTCGAGCCGCGGCTCGAACCCCAGCTCCCGCGGCACCGACTCGGCTCGATCGCCGAAAAACGGGTCGCCCGTAAACAACGGCTGCGCGTCCGGGACGAGCACCCGAACCGCTTCGAAGCCCAGCTCCGCGACGTCGCGCGTCGTCACGCGTGACGCGTAGGCGTCGAGACCTGCAGACGCGACGCGGGTGACGACCGTCTCCAGCTCCGTTTCACCGGAAACGGGGTCTCCTCCCACCCCCTCCGCCGCGATCCGTTCGTTCGCCTCGACGAACGCGCGCGCTTCGCCCGGAGCCTCCGCGTAACGTCCGACCGGTCCCTCCTCGTCGACGGCACGGTCCGGTCCCATCGCGCGCAGCTCCATCCAGTTTTGGAGCGCCTCCGCGAGCGCTGACTCCGCGGCCGCGGCCGCGTCCAGCTCCGCGCCGGAACCCATCGCGAACCGCGGCCACGCCGTTTCGCGGTGAACCGCCGCGGCAACGACCGGAACGTCCACGTCCTGCGTGACCAAAACCGCCGTCGCCGAGAGCCCTTCGGCTCGGGCGCGGCCGACGAGCGTCTCGAAGGTCTCGGAGTCGACGTCGAGTTCGAGCGGCTCGAACGTCGAGTACCACGCGAGCATCGTCGCGTCCCGTTCGACGACCTCGTACAGCCCCGAGAGGGTAGCCTCGACCGTCGAGTTACCGAGACCGAGGCCGGTCGTGATCGGCGGCTTGTGCCGTCGTTCGGGGGGCGGGAAGTGGACGAACTCCGCCGGGAGCGACACCTCGTCGCCGGTCGCGAGGTCGACTCCTTCGACCCACCGGAGTCGATCTTCACGATCGGATCGCCGATTCTCCGTCCCCGCCGGTCGGACGAACCGCGACGGCGGCACGGGACGGTCCACGTCCGTCGCGCGGGCCGTGGTGAACGCCGACGAGCGGTAGATACCGGCGCAGTACCGTTCCAGCCCCTCGCCGAGCGCCTTCATGAAGGCGGCGTTCCAGTCCGAGTCGACGCCCGCGGCGAACTCGGCCGCTCTGGCGTCGCTGAACCCGGTCGTGTCCGCCGTCTGCGCGAGGTAGTACGGCACGGGAAACGACTCGCGCTCGCCGACCTGTCGGATCGCACCGACTCGCCCGTCCAGCGCCCGCTCCGCGCGCGCGAGCGCGTCGTCGAGGGACGCCTCCCGGCCTTCGAATTCGAGCGTCCGCTCGGGGTCGTCGCCGCAACCGCACCCCGGAACCGGGAGGAACGTCCGCTCGGGTCCGGGAACCTCGACGACGGTGCCGGGGATCGGTTCGCCGACGAGCGACCGAATCGCCCGTCTGCCGGCGATCGCGCCGGCGAGACGGACGGCGCTTCGATCCCCCCGCGGCCGGTTCGAACCGACCTCGTCGGGGCAGTTCGACGCAACCCGTTTCCGCAGACACTCGTAGCACCCGGTTTCGGTTCCGAACGCCGCCACAGACGCGTCGAGTTCGTCGACGGCGTACCCGCCGACCCCGCCGATCTCGACCGCGAGCCACCGACTCGCGGTTTCGTTCGCCCGAGAGAACGCGTCCGCGCCCGCGGGGGCGACGACGACGGCGAGATCGACGGCGCCGAGTTCGCTCGGATCGACGTTCGAAACCGTCGCGTCGATGTCGGAGAAGGCCGCCCCGAGCGACTCGACCGCGGGACCGTCGCCGACGATACCGATGTTCATGGTGGAACGGTGGCGGGACGGAAGAAAAAGCGTCGGGATCGATCGGCGGGAAGTGAAAGAACGTCTGTCGTGGCGGGCGTCAGTACGATTCCTCGACGACGAGCGTCCCGTCGGCGTCGGAGACGTACACCGTGTCGCCTTCGTTGTTCCAGACGGGCGATCCACTGTCCCAGTAGAGTTCCGTCTGCGTATCCTCGCCCTCCCCCGTGTAGAGCGTGACCTCGGCGCCCGCGTCGAGCACGAACGCGGGGAACGTGTACGTCTTCTCGGCCTCGTCTCGCACCTGCCAGTCGGTCAGGTCGAGCGCGCTGTCGCCGTCGTTGCCGAAGACTACGTACTCGTCGTCGAGATTGTCCCAATCGTCTCCCTCGGCGTCCTCGTGGATCTCGACGATGGTCAGTTCGCCCTCCTCGCCGGACTCGCTCCGGTCGTAGGCGTCGAAGAGGTCGAACCGGTCGTCGAAGTCGGTCGTCGCGAGCACCGTCGGGTCGTCGTCGACGTTGCTCGCTTCGTCCGTCACGCGATCGGCGCTGAGCTGCAGGTCGGTCCCGAGCGCGCTCGCCACGGCGTTAAGATTGCCACGGGCCTCGTCGCTCGTCCAGCCGGTACCGACGAGAATCACTGCGCCGCCGTCTTCGGCAAAGCCGGCCACCGCGTCCAGCTCTTCTCGCGTGAATTCCTCGGCGGGCGTCGTCACGATGAGCGCCCGTCCGCGCGAGAGGTTGTCCGCGGTGAGCGCGTTGACGCCCTCGAAGTCGATCCCCTGCCCTTCGAGGTAACGACCGTAGTAGGCGGCGTCCTCGGCGGAGAGGCCGAAAGTAGCCCCGAACTGCCCGTGACCGCCGTCGACGAGCACGTCGCCCGTTCGCGCGGAGAGCGAGTCGATGAGGTTCGTGATGAAGACGAAGTTCTCGAACGTCGAGGTGTCTGCGGCGTACCCCTCGTCAGCCTCGTAGGACTCGTCGACGAGTTCGCCGCCGATCACGGCGACGCGGACCGCCTCGTCGACGCCGACCAGCGGAATGCGGTCGTAGGAGACGTCGCCTCCCTCCTGACCCGCGGTCGACTCGGCGAACACCGGCACGCGATCGCCGTCGATTCGCCCGTCCGCCGCGCGGACGCTCGCCGCCTTCGGGAAGAAGAGGTCGTCGACGTCCCGGTTTCGGATCGGGTCGGAGTTTTCGGGGGCGCTCTCGGCCCAGAGACCGACGCCGTCGGCGCGAGCGGCGGCCTCGGCGTTCCAGAACGACTCGTGCTTCGAGAAGCCGGAGTCGTAGACGCGGGCGTACCCCTCCGCGACGCACCGGCGGTTGTACAGCGCGTCGCGGCTCCCGCTCCCGTTGTCGTAGTGAACGTACCCGAGCAGGCGGCCGAAGGCGTCGCGGACGGGTTCGTTCGGGTCGAAGCGCAGGTCGACCGTCTCCCCACCCAGTTCGGCCTTTCCGAAGTCGGTCGCGCGCGAGGCCCACGTCTCCAGATGGTCCGTGTCCTCGATCCCTTCCCACTCCTGCGTGCGCTCGTACTGGCTGTTCGAACTGGTTTCCGGTGTGTCCATCCCGAGCACGCGGACGTTCTCCTCGGTTCCGTCGAGGTCCACCGCGACGGTGTCGCCGTCGAGAACCTCGGTCACCGGAACCGTGTACGTCTCCGCCGGGTCGAGACCGAGCCCCTCGTGTTCCGCGAAGTAATCGAAGTCGTCGTTGAACGACTCCGTGGTCGGCTCGTACTCCTGACCCCCGTTTCGGATCTCGTCGAGCACCTGATCGTCGTTGAAACGGAACGACAGTCCGAGGCGACCAGGCACGTCGTTGAGGTTCGCGGTCTCGTCGTAGTTCTCGTAGTCGGACTGGTCGTGCAGAAAGAGCGCGCCGTCGGCGGCGACGAAGTCGGCCAGCGCGTCCAATTCGTCCGACCCGAACGCCGCGCTCGGCGACGTGACGACCGCCGCGTCCGCGCCGTCGAGGTCGGCCGCGAGATCCGACGTCGCCCGAACGTCGTACCCGTTGTCCTCGGCGTACGCGCGAAACTCGGAGAACTCCGAGAGCGCGTAGTACTGCCCGTGTCCCTCGTCCCAGAGCACGACCTCGCCGTCGACCTCGGCGTCCCAGACGTTCAACACGAACTCCTCGTTGCCGCGCTGCCAGTCGGTTCCGTCGTCGACGAGCATCGCCCCGAAGCCGACGACGCCCCGCTCGCTCGCGACGAGGGGGATCGGCGTCGAGTCGGCGTACACCACGCCGTACCCGTCGCCGTCGCCGTCTTCGTTCGTCGCGGTGTCCTCGGCCCAGACAGCGACGATCGTCTCGTCGGTCAGTTCGGCGTAGTCGGCGTCGAGGAGGCTCGCCGTCGAATCGAATTCGAGGGCGCTCAGCCGTCCGTCGGTCGATGCGAGCGCACGGCGCGAGAACGTCCGCCCGCCGGTCGCCGCCGCGGTCGCCGTCGCGAGCGCGCTGAGGAAGGAACGTCGGCGCATAATATTCATCATTAAAAGGAGTTAATAATTCATTCCATCAGAATCTATAATGCTGAACGTAGCGGTCCATAGACGACGCGGTCGCAGCCGAGTCCGGTCGTTTCGCCAATGTACGTCCGACGCGCGCGGAACCCGCCGTTCGACCGATCAAATGGCGCTGCCGCTCGGAGCCTGAAAAACGAAAAAAGCCGGGGTGCCCGAGATCCGCTCAGTTGAGCAGGCTCTGTGCGACGCCCGCGAGCTGGTCCGCGTCGGCCTGTCGGAGCCGGTCGTCACCGAGCTTCAGACGCAGGCGCGGCCGGCCGACGTCGATCGGGACCTTCTCGGTGTCGATGAGGCCCATGTCCTCGAGGCGGGTTTTCGTCCGGGAGAACGTCGCCTTGCTGGCGATTCCGACGTCCTCGCCCCACTTCGAGATGTCGTAGAGCAGCACGTCGTTCTTCGCCGCGACGAGGAGGCTGATCGTGACCTCGTCGAGGCCGTCGCCGTCGCCGCGGGCGGTTTCGAGCGAGGCGAGGACGCTGTCGAAGTCGGCCTCGGCCTGATCGCTGATGTCGGCCTTGAGGGTGTCGCGGACGCGCGAGATCGGCGGCGTGCGGAGCTTGAAGTCCGGCGATTCCTCCCAGAGGTCCTGGTACGTCTCGAAGGCGCTCTCGACGAACTCCCCGTCGTCGGTCGACAGCGCTGCGACGCGGTCGCCCGCGGCGACGAGCGCCATGACGGCGTCGTGCGTGATGAGGAGCGCGTTGTCGGCGGCTTCCTCGCTCGTACGCATCGAGAGCGCCCCGGCGTCGATGAGGTCCGCGGCGTTACTCGCGACGATGAAGTCGGACATGACGCCCTTGAGTACGGACTCCTCCGCGATCATCCGGATCGTTGGCAGGTCGCCGTCGAACGTCGTGGCGACGCCGATGAGTTCGTCCACGGCCTCGGCGGACGGATCGACGATGAGAAGCTCTTCGTCGGCGTCCGAGAGGACTGCCCGGAGGATATCCTCTATCTGCGTTTCCAGTAAATTCGAGTTCATGACTCTAAGGTGATAAACGGCGTTCGAATATTTAATATTAACGCTGTGGAGTTGGTGGAAGCTAACCACTTGTGTTAATTCCCCGACAGACGAATGAAAACCGTTATAGACCATTATATTTGTTAGATTTCATTTTGGGAAACTCCTAAGTTATCCAAGCCCCCAGAAATGGTTGGCTATGCGACAGTCTGGCCTCAACGCCGAAGAAGTGACCGCCTTCCTGGCTCGCAACCCGCGGGTCGCGACAATGATCGTCCTGGCCGTGCTGCTTCTCGCCACGCAGGGTACCGTCGGCGCAGTGGAGTCCGGTGGCGACCTCGTGGTCGGCACCCAGAGCAGCCACAGCGCGTCGAACGGCCCATAACTGCATCGAATCACTCGATTTTCAGCGTTTCTTTGAGATCGTTCGACCAGTGGATGTCCCCGTCGTAGACGATGGGCATGTCGGCGTGGCCGAGATACGTGGACAGTTCGTTCCCGTCGAGTTCGAATTCCAGTTCGGATCCGTAGAGGTGTGACAGCCCGTCCCGCGGGAGGTGCGACTGGTAGTATCCGCCGTTGACCCACGGCGAGTGAACCGAGAACTTCATCCGGAACCGGTCGTCGCAGAGCCGTTCGAGACGCGCGTCCGGCGAGACGAAGTTGTCCGACTGCGCGAGCACGTGCGTCCCGTCGCCGACGACGGCGTAGTCCTTCCCCATGATGATCCGCCGGCGGGCTAACTGGAGCGCGCGCTCGATGCAGAAGCCGTGAACGAGGAGGCGGGCGAAGGCCGTCCCGACCCGCGCAGCGTCGCTGTCCAGCACCTTGTTGAACGTCACGGCCCCCGCGACGCTGCCCTGTTCGACGAGCGCGATCCCCTCGTTGTACGACCCGCAGGCGTTGAGGAAGAACGTCTGGGCGTTCGACGCTTCGAGGTCGGCGACCGGGAGGTGTCCGTCGGCGCAGCGGAGCCCCTCTTCCTCACAGTGCCCGATGTAGTGGACGAGGTCGTGAGGCGTCTCGAACACGTCGGCCAGTTCGTCCCTCGTGAGACGCTGTCTCACAGCGATGTCGATGTCGAGTTCGGTCGCCCGTTGGCGATAGATGCGCGCCGCCTTCGCGTGTTCGTCGGCCATCTCGCTGTCGTTGAGCACGGCGACGACCGAGATGGGTTCGCTGGCGCGTTCGTGGTACTTGAACCGGTTTCGGTAGGCGCTCGGGATCGCTTTGAATACGTCTATCGGTGCACCGTCGGCCAGCCACCCGTGGGCGCGACCGGGACCGAGCTTCGGCTTCACCAGATCGACCGAGACGGCGTCGCGCCCCTGCCGCCTGTAAAAGTCGTCCAGCGACCGGGTCAGACGCTCGTCGTGCGTGAGCGGTTCGGCCTCGGCCAGAAAGAGGTTGGGGACGTTGTGCAGGAGATAGGGGAGCGTCCGCACGTGCGACGGACGCGGCTCGACGTACATCGACAGGTGCCACGGCGGCAGTTCGTCCGAGACGCGGTCGAACGGCGCGTCGAGATAGGCCTCCAGTCGGGTCGCGATGCCGCGATCGTACAGCGAGGACGCGTCGAGACCGAGCGTCCGAAGGTGCTCGGTCTCCGCCATGTCCGTCCCGTACGGGCCGGCGTTCCGGACCAGGCAGTCGAGCAGAAAGACGCGGCGGAGCAGCGACGCCGCCTCCCACTGGAACGCCGGCAGCGACGGGAGTGCGCGCACTTCGTCGGGCGTTCCGAGTGTCGGCGTCGCGCCGGGCTCGGTGCGGACCCTCGCGCCGAGGTAGTGCGACAGCGAGGCGACCGGAAACAGGTAGTCGAAATCCGCCGGAACGACGAGTTCGACGCCGGTTTCCTCCCGTCGCTCGGCGACGAGACCCGGAACGTCGACCTCGTCGCCGAACTCGACGAGCGGCGGGTGACCGCGCATCGTCGGGAACGAACGATCCGGCGTCGTGGTCCGATGCCCCGCCGGGAAGTACGTGAGGGCGGTCGCCACGCCCTCGGGCGTTCGGGGAACCGTTACGGTCTCCGGCGGCGAGAGGACGCGGCTCCGGAAGCCGAGGCCGACGTCGACCCGCTCAGGAAACGACAGCACCGCCCGTTCGTAGTTCGGCTTCTCGATCGTCGCGGGGCCGGAAAAGCGGACGTACGTCAGCACGTTGGCGTCGACGCGGACCATGTACTCCCCCGCGGGGAGTTCGATCGGGCCGACCGCGCTTCCGAGTTCGTACGTCCCGTCGTCGTCGAGCCGTTCGGCGACGAGGAACACCGGCGGGAATCGAAGCTCGCCGGTTCGACCGCCGACGGTCGCGTCCGTCGGACGGGGAAACGACGGTCGCGTCTCTCTCGGCCGCCAGTCGTCGGCGAAGACCTCGACTGACGTCTTCGCGGCGTCGACGGCCTGCACTCCCGTCTCGGACGACACCACCTCGATCATACCCAGTTGTACAACCAAATCAACCGGCGGCGGACGTATATCTCTGTCGGAGGGTCGGAAAAAACGGACACCGACGGTGGAAAAAGGCCCCCGAAGGACACACTTATTGTGGAACCTGACCGGATTGCACCTATGGACTACCGTCACGTCCGCGAGGTCGATCCGGCCGTCGCGGACGCGCTGGAAGGTGAAGTCGACCGTCAGCGGAACACCCTCGCGATGATCGCGAGCGAGAACCACGTCTCCGAGGCGGTCCTCGAAGCGCAATCGAGCGTGCTGACGAACAAGTACGCCGAGGGCTACCCCGGCAAGCGGTACTACGCCGGCTGCCGGTACGCCGACGAGATCGAACGGCTGGCGATCGAGCGAGCGAAGGAGCTCTGGGGCGCAGAACACGTCAACGTTCAGCCGCACAGCGGGACGCAGGCGAACATGGGCGTCTACTTCGCCACGATCGAACCCGGCGACAGGATATTGTCGCTCGACCTCACCCACGGCGGGCACCTCAGTCACGGCCACCCCGCGAACTTCACCGGGAAGTTCTACGACGTCGAACAGTACTACGTCGACCCCGAGACGGGGTACATCGACTACGACGCGCTGGAGGAGACGGCACGCGAGTTCGAACCCGACGTCATCGTCTCCGGCTACTCCGCGTACCCCCGCGCGGTCGACTGGGAGCGCATTCAGGACGTCGCCGACGACGTCGACGCCCTCCACCTCGCCGACATCGCTCACATCACCGGCCTCGTCGCGGCTGACGTCCACCCCTCGCCGGTCGGGGTCGCGGACTTCGTCACCGGGTCGACCCACAAGACGATCCGCGCCGGCCGCGGCGGCATCATCATGACGGGGGAGGAGTACGCCGACGACGTCGACAAGTCCGTCTTCCCCGGCGGGCAGGGCGGGCCGCTCATGCACAACATCGCGGGCAAGGCTGTCGGCTTCGAGGAGGCCCTGCAACCGGCGTTCGAAGAGTACGCGGAGCAGGTCGTCGCCAACGCGAAGACGCTCGCGGAGACGTTCGAATCGCACGGCCTCTCCGTCGTCTCCGGCGGCACCGACACCCACCTCGTGCTCGTCGACCTCCGCGAATCCCACCCGGATCTCACCGGCGGCGAGGCGGAGGAGGCGCTCGACGAGGTCGGGGTCGTCCTGAACGCGAACACCGTCCCCGGCGAGACCCGGTCGGCCTTCAACCCGAGCGGCATCCGCGCCGGGACGCCCGGGCTGACGACCCGCGGTTTCGACGAGTCGGCGATGGAGGCGGTCGGCGACCTCATCTACCGCGTCGTCGACAACCACGACGACGACGCGGTTCTCGAAGAGGCTTCCGAGCGCGTGCAGGCCCTGTGCGACGAGCACACGCTGTACGAGTAGCGCCGTTCGAACGGGATTCGGGGTCGCTCGATTCAGCCCCGTCTGTCAGTCCTCTGCCGTCCTGACGGTGAGGACGGGGGCCGGCGACGTTCTGACGACGCGCTCCGTCACGCTGCCGAGGAGGTACCGCTCCAACCCGCGTCGGCCGTGCGTCGCCATCACGACGAGGTCGACGCCGTACTCGTCGACGTAGTCGAGGATCGTCCGGTGCGGTCCGCCCTGCACGACCGCCGTGACCGTCTCGACGCCGACCGATCCGGCGCGTCGAACCACCTCTTCGACGACGGCCTGCCCTTCCTCCTCCAGCGCGTCGACCGCCTCGTCTCCGACGACCGTCAGACTGTCGCGGTTCGTGTCCGCCACGTAGAGGACGTGAACGACGCCGTCGTACCGGCGTGCGATGTCGAACGCGTGTTCCGCGGCCGCGTGTGCGCCCTCGCTTCCGTCGGTCGGCAGCAGGATCGTGTCGTACATCTCCGGCCAACCTACGCGGGTGGGTCACTTCAAGAACGCCCTCGACGACGACACGATCGTGTATATCTTCGCCGAATCCGATCCAAAGATACGCACGAATCCGCGGATTGATTAGCGTCCGCGTCGGTCCTTCCAACGATGACGGAGATCATCGACGGGAACGCCGTGGCCGCGGACGTGCGGTCGGGTCTGGAAGCCGGCATCGAGACGCTCGCGGACGCCGGCGTCACGCCGGGGCTCGCGACCGTGTTGATGAGCGACGATCCCGCGAGCGAGACGTACGTCTCGATGAAACAGCGCGACTGCGAGGAGGTCGGAATCGACGGGATTCACGTCGAGCTCGATCCGGACGCCCCGGCCGAGGAGCTGTACGCGACGATCGACGACCTGAACGCCGATCCCGACGTGCACGGCTTTCTCGTCCAGATGCCCGTGCCCGATCACGTCGACACCCGAGAGGTCATCCGCCGGATCGATCCCCGCAAGGACGTGGACGGCTTTCACCCCGAGAACGTGGGCCGGCTCGTCGCTGGCGACGCCCGGTTCAAGCCCTGCACGCCACACGGCGTTCAGAAGCTCCTCGACGCGACCGGCGTCGACACCGAGGGCAAGGACGTCGTCGTCGTCGGCCGCTCGGACATCGTCGGCAAGCCGATGGCGAACCTCCTGATCCAGAAGGCCCCCGGCGGCAACGCGACCACGACGGTCTGTCACTCCCGGACCAGGGATCTCGCGTCGAAGACCCGCGAGGCGGACGTCGTCGTCGCCGCCGCGGGCGTCCCCGAACTCGTCACCGGGGAGATGCTCTCCGAGGGTGCCGTCGTGATCGACGTCGGGGTGAATCGGGTGGACGCGGACACGGAGAAGGGGTACGAACTCGTCGGCGACGTAGCGTTCGAGAGCGCGAAGGAGAAGGCGAGCGCGATCACGCCCGTCCCCGGCGGCGTCGGCCCGATGACGCGGGCGATGCTCCTCTACAACGCGGTGAAGGCGGCGAGCGAACAGTCCGGCGTGGACGTAGCGCTGCCCTGAGATGACGGAGGCGCCGGATCCCCGCCCCGACGCCCTGCTCGACCGCCACGGCGACGCGATCCGAAACGAGAACGTGTTCGAACTCGACGCCGAGGCGTTCGAATCCGTCCGTCGGCGCGCCGGACGCGGCTGGGGCACCGGCGCGCTCGTCGTCCACGGATCGCGCGCGTTACTCGTCAGACAGGACGGCAGCTGGTTCCTCCCCGGGGGAATGCTCGAACCCGGCGAGACGCCCGCCGAGGGTGCCGCGAGGGAGGTCAGAGAGGAGACGGGAATCGAGGTCGAGATCGACGGCCTCGCCGCGATCTCGGAACAGACGTTCGTCAGCGGCGACGACGCCTTCCGGTTCCACTTCGCCACGTTCGACGCGACGCCCGCGACGACCGAACCGACCGAGGACCCCGGGCTCGACGGCGAGGAAATCACCGCGGTCGAGTGGCGCGAGACGATTCCGGCCGACACCTACGATCGGGAACTCGTCGTCGCGCTCCTCGAGCGGGGCGAGAGTTTATAATTGAACCCGCGGCCAGAATCCCCGTGATCTGACGACCGACGCGGGGCGGTCGCGGGAGTCACTCCCGGACAGCGGTTGCGCGGCGCGCCGTCTCGCGGTCCAGCTATAGCCGCCTGTTCGCCCTGTCGTCCGGTCCGATCCGGCGTCGGCCCGACGGTGCTGAATCGGTCCGCGGACCGGGTGCGGCCGCCGAGAACTCGCACTACGACGTCGAAGTACTCCTCCTCTCGACCAGCCGCCGCGGCGGCCGTCACCCCATCCGTGCCAGCCTGTCCCGCGCCGTGACGAGCGCCGACTCGTCTCCCTCCCGCAGGTACGCCGCGAGATCCTTCGTCACCCGGACCAGCGCCTCCGATTCGCCGAGCGGGACGTCGCCCCGGAGCGCCTTCGCCCGCTTGATCCGATCTTCGAGGCTTTCGAGCGTCCGCCGGGCTTCGGAATCGGGATTGTCGTCGAGCCAGGTCCCCACGTCCCGCCGGTACGCCTCGACGGCGTTCGCGTACGCGAGCCCCCGAGCGGCGGCCATCGACGCCGGCGCGTCGTCTTTCGCGGGGCGTTCGCCGGCGTCGACGTTGCGCAGGAGAGAGAGGACGTACAGTCGCTCGTCGTCCGTCGGGTCCCGCGTTCTGACGTACACGTCGACGGCGTGCAGGAGTTCGTGGGCGGCGAGGTAGGTGTCGTCGAGATCGAGGAGGTCGCCGCCGCGGATGAACCCGCGCCTTCGGACGTACTCGCGGAGGTCGCGCTTGAGATCGTCGGCGACGGCCGCGACGGACCCCTCGTCGACCGCGTTCCGGTGGTCGCTGAGATCGAGGGCCGACGGCGCGTCCGTGTGCCGTTTGCGATCGTCGATCCCGACGCTTCTGAGGCTCCCGCAATCCGGGCAGGCGACGCTTCCGGTGTCGTAGTACGACCAGCGGTGTCCGCACTCCCTGCATTCGCGGTACCCCCGAATCTTCATACCCGTGCGTAGGTGCCAGCGCGTCAAAGGTCCGGCGGATGGTGGGCGCGCCGACGAGGGGAGGGCGCGGAGAGGCGTCGCCGCGGATCGACCGGCGGTCGGTACGAACCGCCAGTCCGTCGCTACGAACCGTCCGACGACCGCTGCACCGTGAGTACCGGCGCGTCCGCGCGCTGGATGATCCGTTCCGTCACGCTGCCGAGGAGGACGCGGTGGACGCCGGTCAAACCGCGACCGCCCATGACGATGAGGTCGACGTCGTTGTCGGACGCGTAGTCGAGTATCGCCCGGTGCGGCGTCCCGCGGAGGACGGCGGTAGCGACGCGCACGTCCGCCCGATCCGCCTTCTCGGCGATCCGCTCCGTCGCTTTCTCGCCCTCGGCATCGAGGCGTTCGACGAACTCCTTCGGGAGGCCGCCCGCGTCGAAGAGCCCCGCCTCGGCCGTGAGGTCGACGACGTTCACCGCGTGGACCGTCGCGCCGTACCGCGCGGCGATGGAGACGGCGTGGTCCGCGGCGGCCTCCGCGTGTTCGCTTCCGTCGGTCGGAACGAGGATAGCGTCGTACATACCGGATCCGTCGTTCGTTGGACGTCGACGAACTTAACCGGCGGCGTCGATCTCGGCGGGATCTGTACGACCCCCACACTTTATGAGGCGCGTTCGCCTACGGGGCGGTAGAATGTCGAACGACTGTTCGAACCCATTCGATCCGGAGGATACGGGAAGCCGTCGCGCGGCGGCTGGTCGAGAAATTCTCCGGGCGTGAGACGCGCGCCCCGAACGAGGGGACGGAAGTCGAGGTGTCGGAAGACGGTTCGCGACTGGTTTTGACCCTGAACGGAGACTCGCACGAGCTTTCTCGCCAGGCTGCGGCGTCGCTCCGCGACTCGCTCTGCGAGGCGCTCACCCGGCGCGAGGAGTTCTTCAGGACGGCGGGCGAACACCGGGACGACGGCAGCTACGTCGTCTCGCGGCGCGCCGCCGACTCGGCGGGCCATAGCAAGGTGTTTCGGAGCTTCCGCGAACTCGAACGGCTCTACGATCAACTGCCCGAGGAGTTCACCGCGGCGGAGGTCGGGCGGACCGGACTCACCGGCGGCCGTCGTCACGTGCTCCTCAGGCACTTCGCGGAACACCCGCGGTTCGACTGCGAACTCGTGAAGCGCCAGCCGTTGACCGCTCGGAAGCGGGGCGTTGATGCCGAGGATCGAACGGCGGTCGATCCGCCGAAGGAGGAAGCGCTCCCCGCGGACTGAACGCTTTTGTCGGCGGCTTTCCAGGGTCGGCTATGACGTTCTCCATCGTCGCGCGCGACCCGGGGACGGGCGCTGTCGGGGTCGCGGTCCAGTCGAAGTTCGTGAGCGTCGGCGCGGTCGTCCCGTTCGCGGCGTCCGACGCGGGCGCGATCGCCACCCAGAGCTTCGCGAACGTCGCGTACGGCCCCGACGGACTCGACCTGCTTCGGGACGGGCTCGCGGCCGCGGAAGTCGTCGAGCGTCTCACGGCGGTCGACGACGAAGCCGAGTCGCGGCAGGCGGGCGTGGTCGGACGGGACGGGTCGGTAGCGGCGTTTACGGGGACGGACTGCCTCGACGTCGCCGGCGACGTACAGGGTGACGGCTACGCGGTGCAGGGCAACGTCCTCGCGAACGAGGACGTGCTGCCGGCGATGGCCGAGGCGTTCGAGGCGACGGCGGGCGGCCTTCCCGAGCGCCTCATCAGCGCCCTGCGCGCCGGTAACGACGCCGGCGGCGACAGCCGGGGCGAACAGAGCGCGGCGCTGTACGTGGCGAAGGAAGGGGGCGGGTACGACGGGGGCAACGATCGCTGGATCGACGTCCGCGTCGACGACCACGAGCGGCCGATCGACGAGTTGGAGCGCGTGTTCAAGCTGTACGACGTGACGCTTCTGCCGCGGGCGGAACCGGACGAACTCCGGACACTGGCGGGAGAAACCGCCGCGGCGGTGGCCGGAGCGCTCGCGGACGCCGGGTTCTACGGCGGCGATCCCGAGGGCGTGGCCGCCTTCGACGACGACGAGCGAACGGCGCTCGCGACGTTTCGCGGGGTGAACAACTTCGAAAACCACTCGCTCGCGGCCATCGAGGACGCGCTCGCCCGCGGATGGGACGACGCGAACGTCGACGGTGCGACGAGCGACGACGGCACGACGCGCGGCGGCGCGAACCGCCTCGTCGACGCCGTCTGGCACGGGCTGTCGGGACGCCCGCGAATTTGAGTCACGAGCCGCGCTCGCGACGTTCGACGTCAGCCGTCGCGTAGTCGAGGCCGCGAGATACATGCCTCGGGGTCGTCAACCGGGACGCATGCGCGACGAAGCGGAGATCCGCGAGCAGTACGAGTTCCTGAAAGCACAGCTCGAAGACGAGGACATGCGCCACGAGGGAATCAGACAGATGTTCACGTACTACAAACGCGCCCTCGGCTGGGTCCTCGAAGAGGAGTACATTTAGCGGGACCGCGTCGGTCGAACCGGACGCTCGTCGGTACCTTTAAGTGTAAACATCCGATACGACCATGTGACGCTTCGCTTTGGAGGGCCGAAGCGTCAGCGGGGACCAATTCAGGGCGGCAAGCATCCACGCGATTTTCGCGTGGCTTGCTTTCCTTTTCGGGTCGTTACGCGTCGAGCGACGCGAACGGGTGACGACCGAGCGCGCGAATCGATTTTCGACTGTGACCAAACAGGACGGACTCGTGCGTCCGCAACGTATAGCCCGACTGATTCCACCACGAATCCCGCTACTCCGAGCCGAACTCGGGTCTACGGCCGCGCTTCGTCCGATTATCGGCGGAGCGACCGAGCCGTAACGAGCGGTTAGCGCCGTTCGTCACGTCCTATTGAAACGTTTAGCTGACGTTTCGGCCGTCATATTTATTTCAGATAGACAATAAGCTGTATCCGGACATTACCAATGTACGACCTGACAGGATTTCAGCGGGATCTGCTGTACGTGATCGCCGGGCTCGAAGAGCCGCACGGACTCGCGATAAAGGAGGAACTCGAACAGTACTACGAAAAGGAGATCCACCACGGCAGGCTGTACCCGAACCTCGACACGCTGGTGGACAAGGGACTCGTCGAGAAGGGCCAGCGCGACAGGCGGACGAACTACTACACGCTGACCCGCCGCGGTCGCCGGGAGATCGAGGCGCGGAAGGACTGGGAATCGCGGTACGTCACGGCGTAGTTCGTCTCGCCGACTCGCCGAACCGTTTTAGTGTCGTTACTCTCCTCCAGTTTCGGTGGCCTCGCCCGAGCGCTCCGGGCCGGCGCCGGGTTCCGACGCGGACCGCCCGTCGGTGGGTTTTGACCCGGGGTCTCCGCCGGCGGGCTCCGCACCGTCCCCGGCGACCTGCTCGGCGTCGATCCCCTCCTTTGTCACCGCCGTCTCGACGAGTTTCGTCGGGTCGACCTCGTACGGTCTGGTCGCGTCGCGTCCGAACAGGTAGGGAAGCACGATTCGCGCGAAGTGGACCGTGAGGACGAGGAGCATCGGCATCAGGAAGATGCCGTACCAGCCGAAGAGCAGCGGACCGAGGGTGTACGCCAGCATCACGCTCCCGACGTGCAGGCTCCGGCCGGAGACGTACGGGCGGAGGACGAGGTCGGGGATCGTATCGACGACGACGAACGAGACGGCGGCGAACGCGAGGACGAACCACAGCGTCTCGATCCCGGCGACGGCGGCCGCGCGCACGAGCATGAAGACGACGACAGGCACGTACACGAGTTTCATCCCGACGACCGGGATGAGACTGGCGACGCCGGCGAGCAATCCGACGAGCGGCGCGGCGGGGATGGCGTTGCCCGTCGGTGCGAACACGTTCAGCGCGGAGTACGCGATGACGCCGATCGTTCCCGTGAGGACGGCGTTCAGGATGTTCCCGAAGAAGATGCTGTTGAAGTCGCGGTCGACGGCGCGAAAGTACGTCCGGACGACGCCCGCTTCGTCGGCGTAGTTCGAGATCCAGCGCGCCAGCTCGTCGTCGTCACGGAGGAGGTAGAACGCGAGGGCGATCATCACGAACAGGTGGATCGCGGCGATCCCCAGCACCGCGAGCGTTCCCGCGGCCGAGCTAAGCGAGTCCACGGCCGTCCCCAACGTCTCGACGGAAACGAACCGGCTCAGATCCGACGTGAGGAGGGCCGCCGGATCGGCGATGCGGTCGAGGAGCGCCTCGTTGATTCCCGGTAGGAGCGTCGGATCGAGCGTCGTGGTGTCGGTGAGTCGATCGATCTCCGAGACGACGATCGCCAACGCGTAGACGACGAGGCCGAGCGCCGGAAGCGCCAGCGCGAAGATCGCGATCGCGGCAGCGAGGCTCGAAGAGCCGACGCGTCGCTCGATTCGGCGGTAGATCGGCCGCGTCGCGTAGTAGATGAAGACGCCGAAGACGACCGTTCCGACGAAGGAGTAGACGACGAAGCAGAGCGCGGCGAACAGGACGAGTCCGAACGCCCACCACGTCAGTCGGCCGCGATCCATCTCGGTGAGCGACATACCGTACCACGGGACATCCGCGGCAAAAAGGCTGCCGCCGAGGTTAAACGACGGCGGCGCGTACTTCACGGTCGATGTACGCCTCCGTCTTACAGTCCAGTTCGTTGGTCTCTGCGTTTCTCGCGGAGCCGATCGGTCGTCTCGTGCTGGCGGCCGCGCTCGGCCTGTTTCTCGGTCTAGAACGGGAGTGGTCGCAGAAGTCGGCGGGGATCAGGACGTTCTCCCTGACGAGCCTCCTCGCCGCGGTATTCACCCTCGCGGCGCAGACCGAGTACGTCGGCGGCGCGCTGCTCGTCGTCGGCGGTGTCCTCGTCATCGTCCAGGGCGTCCTCCTCGCGGTACAGGGGCTCCGGAGCGGCGAGGAGGACGCCCTGTCCCTGACGACGTCCGTCTCGCTCCTCGTCGCGTACGGCGTCGGCGTCCTCGTCGCGTCGGGCGCGATCCTCGCCGGGGTCACCGTCGCCGTCGTCTCGTCGCTGCTGCTCGTGTTGAAGCGCGAGTTGCACGGCTTCGCGGGCGGCCTCACCCGCGAAGAACTGCGCTCGACGACCGAGTTCGCCATCCTCGCGTTCGTCATCTACCCCGTTCTCCCGACCGAACGGCAGGTGCTCGGCTTCACGTTCGAACCGCGCGTGGCGTGGCTGATGGTCGTCACGGTCGCCGGGATCGGCATCGTGAACTACGCGCTCATCCGAACGTACGGCGGGCGGGGCGTCGCTGCCACCGGGTTTCTCGGCGGTCTCGCCTCCTCGACGGCCGTCGTCGGGACGATGCTCGATCACGTTCGGCAGCGCTCCGAAGCCGTCTCCTACGCCGTCGCCGCGGTCCTCCTCGCCGACGCGGCGATGGCGGTTCGCAACCTCGGGATCGCGCTCGCGTTCACGCTCTTCACCCCGGAGGCCGAACCGCTCTTCGAGGCGATCCTCCCCCTCGGTTCGCTCGTCGTCGGGTGTTTCGTCGTCGCGTGGTTCACGGCCGACTGGCGGGAGTACGTCGAGATCGAACTGGAAAGTCCCTTCTCGCTCCGGAACGCGCTTGCGTTCGGCGGCGTGTTCCTCCTCATCCTCGCGGGGAGCACCGTCGCGAAGGCGCAGTTCGGCACCGCCGGCCTGTACATCGGCGCGCTCATCTCCGGGCTGGTCTCCTCGGCGGGCGTGACGACCGCGACCGTTCTGCTCTACCGCGGCGGGTCCATCTCGACGGCCGCGGCCGTCAACACCGTCCTGCTCGCGACCGCGTCGAGCGTCGTCGTCAAGGCCGGGCTCGCCGCCGCCGGTCCCCCGGCGTTCGCCCGCCGCGTCGCGGCCTGGAGCGCCGCGCTCCTCGTCGGCGCGGGCGTCGTCACCGCGGCGACCGTAATTATTGCGTGAACGATAACGAACGTCTTAACAGGCGACCCTCCGAACGCGATTCATGGACCGAGACAGCGTCGAACCGCAGGTCGGGGAGCTGCCCGGAAAACGGGCCCGAGAGTGGGTGGAGTACCACCATCGGTCCGCCGCTCCGAGCACCTACGTCTACGACTTCGTTCTGGATCGCTCCGCCCCCGCGGAGGGACCGTTCTGCACCGACGTCGACGGGAACGTGCTCATGGACTTCACGAGCCACGTCGCCGCCGCCCCGCTCGGGTACAACAACCCCAAGATCATGGACACCCTCGCGGAGTTCGACCTCGGCGACCCCCTGAAGATCGCCGGGCAGGACTTCTACGTCAGCGACGGATCGGAGCCCGGTGAGGAGGCGTTCCCCGGTCCGGCGGGCTTGATGGACCGTCTGACGGAGGCCACGAGCCACTACGGGATGGACACCGTGTTCCTCTCGAACTCCGGCGCGGAGGCGGTCGAGAACGCGATCAAGATCTGTTACGACCACTCGGGCGGCGCGAAGTACGGCATCGCGTTCGAGGGCGCGTTCCACGGTCGGACGCTCGGCGCGCTCTCGCTCAACCGCTCGAAGGCGGTTCACCGGCGGGGGTTCCCGGAGATCGCCGGGATCGAGACCGTCCCCTTCTGCGACGACCGGTCGTGCACCGCCGGGACCTGCGACTGCGGCTTCTTCGACGGCGGCACCTCCCGCCTGCGCGAGAAGCTCCACCCGAAGCGGGGGAACGTCGACCCCGAGGACGTGTCGTACCTCATCGTGGAGCCGATCCAGGGCGAGGGTGGCTACCGGATCCCGAGCGACTCGTTCGCGGCCGAGATCGCCGACGTCGTCGAGGAGTACGACATCACGCTCGTCGCCGACGAGATCCAGACCGGCGTCGGCCGCACGGGGAAGATGTGGGGGTCGGATCACTTCCCGATCGAGCCGGACGTGATCACGGCGGCGAAGGCGCTCCGGGTCGGCGCGACGATCTCGCGCGAGGAGATTTTCCCGTCGGAGACGGGGCGGCTCTCCTCGACGTGGGGCGCGGGCGACGTGATCGCCTCGCTGCAGGGGGCGCTGACGCTCGACGCCATCGAGGAGCACGACCTGCTGGACAACGCGGTCGTCCGCGGGGAGCAGTTCAAAGAGACGGTGCGCGACGCGGCCCCGGCGGGCGTCGTCGACGTGCGCGGCAAGGGGCTGCTGCTCGCGGTGGAGTTCGACACGAACGAGCGCCGCGACGACGTACAGGACGCCGCGTTCGAGCGCGGGCTGCTCACGCTGGCGTGCGGCTACAAGGTGCTCCGGATCCTGCCGCCGCTGGACGTGACCGAACGGGAGATCTCGATCGGGTGCGAGCTGTTGGTGGACGCGATCGCGGACGTCGCCTGACGAAGCGAGGTGGTGGTCGCATTCCCCTCCCTTTTCCGACGAACGCGGCGGATTCCACCTGACCCAGGAGTTCAAGATGACGTGGATCCAAACGGTGGATATGAACGTCGTTCGGGACGCCCAGCACAGCAACGGGGCACCGACCATCGAGGGTACGGGTATCCGAGTCAAGGAGATTGCCGAAGCGTACGAGCACAGTGGCTACAGCCCTGACGAGATTACGCAGCTGTATCCGGACCTCTCACTCGGCGACGTCCACCGAGCGCTCGCCTACTACTACGATCATATCACGGACTTCCGCTCAGCTAACTCTGCGTCTGCATGAGACCCATCTACTGCGACGAGAGTATCTGGATTCCAGTCGCTGACGGGTTGAAACGCCGTGGGTGGGCGGTTCACACCGCACGCGATGAAGGAACTCTGGGTGAGCCGGATCAAGAGCAGCTGGCGTACGCCGTCGAGAACGATTGGATCTTGGTGACGTTTGACGACGACTTCTTATCGTTAGTCGAAGGAGAAGGGTTGGAGCACGCGGGGTTGGTATACGTTCGGCAGGCCGGCCGACGTATCGGCGACGTCGTGAAAGCGGTCGATGCGCATCTCGAGGGGCGTGATACAGACGATCGCGGTGTCCACTACGTATAAAGATGGCGGAAGAAACGTCTCTTTTCGACGTCGTCATCGCCGGTGTCGTCTCACTCGAAGAAACGTCGGAGACGCTCGCCCCGATGACCGAATTCGAGACGGTCGGAAGTCCGACGATCACCGAGTTTTGATGGCCATCCCCCTTCGGCTGTGAGACGAGGGTCGCCCAGTTCGATCGGCGCGCGGCGTCGCGGCGCTCCGTCGCCGCGACCCGTCGCGCGAGGGCTGACCGAGGGAGCGGAGCGACCGAGGGAGGCGGCTGGGGAGGACGAGGCCGAGAGCGTGTCGCGCCGCCGCGCGCGACTCGCGTCGCGGGCCTGGCGGACATGCAAAGGGCGAGGCGCGCGCCGCCGCCGGGCGCGCGCCGAGGGCTTTCTACATCTGGTACCGGCGCTCGTCGTCCCGCTGGGGGTACTGATCGCGTCCCGTCATCTCGTCGTAGGTCATCCCGGACAGGTACTCGTCGTAGGTCACGTCGTAGCTCCCGCGGAGCTGGAAGTCGAGATCGCCGGTGTCGACGGTCGACCGAAAGAGGACGTGGATCCCCCGGCGGACGAGTTCGTCGACGTCGTCGGTGCCGAACGCCGCCGCGAGCATCGCGAGTTCGTTCTTCGTCTCGCGGTCGAGGTCGACGGTCGGCGAATCGTCGATGTCGACGTAGATCGACTTCACGTCGTCGTTCAACTGGTCGAGGCTCATGTCGTCCGAATCGCTCGGACGCGGAATACCCCTTTCGACTCGTCGGCGCGCACGGCGGGCGACTCGTCACCGGACCGGAGGGGAGCGATCGAGCCGTCGCAGTCGAGAGCGCCCTACTCCGGGAGCGGCTCGTCGCAGTGCGGACAGCGGTCCAGGGCGGCGGCGACGTCGGCACCGCAGGCGTCGCAGGTCGCCCGCTCGACGGCCGCGGAATCGCCGCCGCGCAGCAACCGGACGACCGTGCTGACGGCCACCAACGTGAAACCCAGGAACACCCAGGCGAACGGTCCGAACACGACCAGCACGAAGAGCAAGACGGGGAGCGCCACCGCGCCGAACCCGGCGAGGACGACCGCTCGGACCGAAACGCGCATGCGGAGTCTCGACGCAACAGGCCTATAATACTTTCCCGACCGATCCTGGTGGACGGATGACGGATCGGATCAGCAGCCCTAAACCGCGACCGGACCAAGGAACGTCGATGACCGACAGCGCGACCGCGCTCGGGTCGGACGCGGACGTCGAGGCGGTCCGCGAGGCGCTCGTCGAGTGGTACGAGGCGGACCACCGCGACTTCCCGTGGCGTCGCACCGACGACCCCTACGCGATCCTCGTCTCGGAGGTGATGAGCCAGCAGACCCAGCTCGAACGCGTCGTCGAGGCGTGGGCGGCGTTTCTCGATCGTTGGCCGACCGTCGAAGCCCTCGCCGAAGCGGACAGGAGCGACGTGGTCGGCTTCTGGACGGGCCACAGCCTCGGGTACAACAACCGCGCGAAGTACCTCCACGAGGCGGCGAAGCAGGTCGTCGAGGAGCACGGTGGGTCGTTTCCTCGGACGCCCGAGGGGCTTCAGGAGCTCATGGGCGTCGGCCCGTACACCGCGAACGCGGTGGCGAGCTTCGCGTTCAACGGGGGAAACGCGGTGGTCGACACGAACGTGAAGCGGGTGCTCCACCGCGCGTTCGCAGAAATCCATACTGCGGACGACCCGGACTACGAAACCGTTGCGAACGCGCTCATGCCGCCCGGAGAGTCCCGAATCTGGAACAACGCGATCATGGAGCTGGGTGGTGTCGCCTGCGGGAAGACGCCCCGGTGTGACGAGGCCGGATGTCCGTGGCGAGAGTGGTGTTACGCCTACCAAACTGGCGACTTCACCGCGCCCGACGTACCCACACAGCCGAGCTTCGAGGGGAGTCGGCGACAGTTCCGGGGGCGCGTGGTTCGACTCCTCGGTGAACACGACGAAATGGATCTGGACACGCTTGGGCATCGGATTCGAGTGGATTACACACCCAACGGTGAGCACGGGCGAGAGTGGCTTCGAGATCTCCTCTCAGACCTCTCTGGCGACGGTCTTGTCCAGATTGAAGAAGGGAACGATCAAACGACCGCTCGACTCCGATAGTCTGGTTCGATTCGCTGGACTAATCCCTCAGAGCCACAGGACGACTCACGGCTCTGTTGAAGTTATTTAAAATCTGATAATGGCGGTGTGCTGAATAGAGGGCGCGTACGCACCGGAGCGATGGGGGAGCCCTCTCCCAGTAAGGCTCGCGCTGTTTCAGTCTTCGACCGGGGCGTGTTCGTCGTAGTACCGCACGAGAATGGCGAGGTACACGAGTTTACACGTAATCGCGACCCCACCACCAAGCGCAGTCACCCGTGGATTGCGCTTGTACGCCCCGTAGAGACCATAGCAGTACGCGACGGCGTTCAGTCCGTTGAGAACACCGGGTAGATTGGCCTCAAATACCTCGTGACCGTCTTCGAGCCAGAGTTGCTCTCCGAGGACGCTCCGGCTTATCCACGCGTCCTTGTTCTCCGGCTCCGGGAAAAGAATTGGATTGATGACGACGTAGAGCAGCGTCAAACCGACCATCCGCCAGTCACGACGGTACAGGCCGAGTAGTAAGACTGGTCCCATTGGGAGACGGGTGTATCCACTCCACGGATTCGTGTGTCGTGCCCAAAACTCATCACCGAGAACGTCGGTAAGCGCCATAGAGTCAGGTACGCGAAGGCCTCGTATCAATTTGCGGTATACTCCCTCTGTGTTCAGCACGATTACTGAAACCTATTACCAACAGAGGGTTTCAACAGAGCCAAAATTGTCTATGTGAGATTTCCCTTAGGACCTTTTACCTGACTTGCGGGGGAAGTTCTCGTCCGCCTCCGTCGGCGAGCCGCTCTCGACGCGCGGCGAACGCCGTCGCTGGCGAAATCAGATACTAACCCACCGTCGTCGTTTTGTTCCCGCGCGCCGACGGGCTTCGCATGGGGGATACGGAAACGGACGCGGACCCAGACACGGACACGCGCGTCGTCGCGCTCGCCGGGAGTCTCCGGCGGCGGAGTTACACGCGGCTCGGGCTGGAACACGCGCTCCGCGGCGTCGAGGAGGCCGGCGGGACCGGCTCGCTGATCGACCTCCGGGAGTACGACCTGCCGATGCTGAACGCCGACCTCGACGGCGTGGGCGACAGCGAGCGCCTCGTGCGCGCGGTCGGGGAAGCCGACGCGGTGCTGCTCGGAACGCCGATGTACCACGGCTCCTACTCCGGCGTGCTGAAGAACGCGCTCGACTACTGCGGGTTCGACGAGTTCGGCGGAAAGACGGTGGGCCTCCTCGCCGTCTCCGGCGGGGCGTTCCCGGTCACGGCGCTCGAACACCTCCGGTCGGTCTGTCGGGCACTCAACGCGTGGGTCGTGCCGCACCAAGCCGCGATACCCCGGGCGTCGAACGCGTTCGACGGGGACGAGTTCACGGACGGGGGGATGGAAACGCGCGTCCGCGTGCTGGGCCAGCGCGCCGTCCAGCACGCGCACATCGAACCGGACCCGGCGACCTTCGAAAGCGGGCAGAACAAGGGTGCGGACAAGTGACGCGAGCGACGCTCACTCGGCGCGAGTAACCCCACCGGGCAGCCACGACGGCGGGTCCCGCCGCTCGCGGATCGGCAGGTCCGGGTCGCCCGCGATTGCCCGGGCGTCCGCGGCGCTCCAGACGGGTCCGTCCTCGTGGAAGACGCCGTTCAGCCGCCCGTTCTCCCGCTGCTTCGGCAGGTAGGCGGGCTTCAACATGAGCGACCAGAAGAAGTCGCCGTCGAGGTCGCTCTCGCGAACGACGTCGGCCAGAGACGCGTAGTGCGGGTGGGTGACGTCCGGCGGTTCGTCCCGCGTCCGCTGCCACTCCGTGAGCCAGACCGGTCGTCCGTGTTCGTCGCCGAACCGCCGCGCGTCGGCGAACGCGTCCCTCGCGCGCTCCCGCGTCGGCGGCAGGTTGTGGTGAAACTGGAACGCGTCGAGCCTCGGTTCCTCGAACGCGAGGTTGGTTTCGAGATCCTTACAGCCCATCGTGAGCGGAACGTCTCCCCGGCCGTCGTCGGCGACGCGGAGCATCCGACGGGCGAAGCGCAGCCGCTCCGCCCAGCCGCCGGGTTCGTTCATGATCTCGATCGCGAGCAGGCGATCGTCGTCGCCGTAGCGCTCCGCGAACCACTCGACGTACTCCCGCGGTCCGCCGGTCGTTCGTCGGTCGCCCCGATCGAGGCGGAGTGCGCGCCTCGCGGTTCCGAACAGCCCACGCGGCCGGCGCTCCGACCAGCGGCGCTCGTTTCGGATCACGTCCGCGGCCGGCGAACAGACCGCGCAGGCCGTCTCTGGATCACGATCCCGCAGGTGCTCGCGCGTCGGTTCCCGGCCCGCGCTCTCGAACAGGATCGGCAGCGCGCGGAGTCCCTCCACCGCCGCCGAGTCGAGGAAGTGATCGAGGGCGCGCTCCAGCCCGCCGGGCTCGTCGAGCCAGTACTCGTAGCTGACGAAGAATCGGATCGCGTTCAGGTTCAGCCGCGCCGCGTAGCCGAGGTCGCGCTCGACCGACAGCGGCTCGTACTCGCGCCACGCCTGGTGGGCGTTGAACGCCCGAGCGGGGACGTACACCGCGCCGCGAATCCCGGCGAGCGACCGAATCGAAGGAGACGACTGAGACGACATGACTGATCCGAAGGATCGGGTCGCCAGTAGCATGAGGTTTTCACCGGCTCGGCGAGACAGTCGCGCGACGACGATTGTCGGTCGAGACGACAACGGTTTTGGCTTTCGGTCGCGCGCCACAGCGCATGCACGCCATCACGCGGAGCGGGTGGATCGAGGTGATCACCGGCTCCATGTTCTCCGGGAAGACCGAGGAACTCCTCCGCCGCCTCCGGCGCGCCGAGATCGCCGGGCAGGAGATCGCGACGTTCAAACCCGCGGTGGACGACCGCTACGGCGGGGCGACCATCGGCTCGCACGACGGTCGCGGGTGGGACGCGACCGTCGTCGACGCCGACGGCGAGGGCGTCTGGACCATCCGCGACCGGTTGAACGGCGAGGAGGTCGTCGCCGTCGACGAGGCGAACTTCTTCTCGAACGAGCTGATCGACGTGTGTGAGGCGCTCGCGACGGACGGCCGACGGGTGATCGTCTGCGGGACCGACCAGACGTTCCGCGGCGAGCCCTTCGAACCGCTCCCCCAGTTGATGGCGCTGGCGGAGTACGTCGACAAGTTGCAGGCGATCTGTACCGTCTGCGGCGAGCCGGCCTCGCGGAACCAGCGGCTCATCGACGGCGCGCCCGCCCACGCCGGCGATCCGACGATCATGGTCGGCGCGGCCGAGTCCTACGAGGCGCGATGTCGGAACTGTCATACCGTCCTCACCGACTAGGTGGGACCGTGACGACGTGGGTCGAAAATCCCCGGGGCGGCCGCGACCGCGGACCGCGCGGTCTCGCGCGCGCCTGGGTCGAGGTGCTAGTCCGTCCGCGCCGGTTCTTCCGAAACGGCGTCGCGCCCGGCGATCAAGCGCCCGGGCTCGTCTTCGGCGTCGCGGTCGCCCTCCTGTACGTCGGCGGCCTGTTCGCCTTCTCGCCGGGCGAGATCCCCTCGATCGGGGTCGGACCGGGCCTGTCGGCGCTCCTCTCGCTCCTCCTCGTCGGCCTGATCGTCGCGCCCGCGGCGCTCCACCTGACCGCCGCCCTCCAGACGGTGCTTCTCATCCTCGCCGTCCGATCGCGCGCCGGCGTGAGCGAAACCGTCCAGACGATCGCCTACGCGGCCGCGCCCTGCGTCTTCGCGGGGATCCCGGTTCCGGAGGTCCGGGCGCTCTGCGCCGTCTACGGCGCGGTACTGCTCGCCGTGGGGATCGGCGTGGTCCACCGCACGACGCTCGCCCGCGCGGCGCTGGCGTCCGCCCTCCCCGCGGCGCTCGTGTTCGGGTACGGCTTCCGCGGCTTCGGCGCGGTGCTGACGTTGCTCCGGCAGTGGTACATTATTTGACGGGGCGCGCGTACGTCGGAGCGATGCTCACGCTGGATCTCGACGACTTCATGTTCGAGTTGCAGGACGGGACGATAAAACACGTCGGCGCGCCGACGACCGCGGCGACGGCGAAGTTGTACCACGTCGAGCGCGCGGAGGCTCGCGCGTTCGGCGACAGCCAGGTGAAACTCGCCTTCGCCGACGACGAGGGGAACGAGATCGAAGTCGCGCTCGATCCCGACGCGGCGAATTCGGTCGTCTCGGACGTCGAGCGGCTTCGTAAAGAGGATTCAGTGTTCGAATAGCACGCGACCGTTCGGGAGCGCGTCGGCGGATCGCACCGATCCGTTCCGATAGCGGACTTTCGACAACAGTTTTAGTGCGGGCCCATTCTGTCCGCTCAAATGGGTTCGTGTATCATCTGCGGTACCGACGTTGACGGGAGAATTTGTAAGAGCCACGAAGAGGACGTCGTCTTCGAGTTTCGCGGAGACAGACCGGGGCAGCTCGTGCCGGGGCGCTTCTACAGCGGGCGGGTGGACGGCTACGCCGACTTCGGGGTGTTCGTCGACCTCGCGCCGGGCGTCACCGGGTTGCTCCACCGGAGCGAACTCGACCGCCGGCTCGAAAGCCTCGACTGGGAGCCGGGCGACACGGTCTACGTTCAGGTGAAGAACGTCCGGGACAACGGGAACGTCGACCTCGGCTGGTCGATCCGCCAGTCGCAGCGCGAGTTCCGCGGCGCGCTCGTCCAGGGCGCGGAGGGCGACCGCGACGCCGACGGGTCCGACGACGCCGTGGACGAGTCGGCGGACGAGACCGGAGAGACGGACGCGTCGAACGGGGGCGACGAGAGCCGAGCCAAGCGAACAGGCGACGGCGGACGGGTTCGAACCGACGACGAGGCGTCGGCGGACCGGAGCGCGAGCGACTCGACGGCCGGCGCGGCCGAGAAAGTCGACGCCGGTGGGGGCGACGAGACCGACGCCCCCGAACGGTCGGAGGATCTCGACCGCGTCGAGATCGGGACGCTCTCGAACCGCGTCGGCGACCGGGTTCGGATCGAGGGAGAAGTCGTCAGCGCGCACCAGACCGGCGGGCCGACCGTCTTCGAGCTTCGCGACGAGACGGGCGTCGTCGACTGCGCGGCCTTCGTCGAGGCGGGGGTCCGGGCGTATCCCAGCGTCGAGGTCGGCGACACGGTTCGACTGGACGGGGAGGTCGAACTTCGTCGCAACGAGATTCAGGTCGAGACCGAGGCGCTCGTCGAACTCGCGGGCGAGGACAGGGAGGCGGTCCAGCGTCGGCTCGCGGACGCTCTCACCGACCGGGCGCGGCCCGAGGCGCTGACGCCGCTGGCACCGCACGGGCCGGTCGAAGCGGTCGAGGAACGGCTCCTCGACGCCGCCGAAGCCGTCCGCCGCGCGGTGCTGGAGTCGCGACCGATCGTGGTCAGACACACCGCGACGGCGGACGGGTACGTCGCCGGCGCGGCGGTCGAGCGCGCCGTCCTGCCGCTCATCCGCGAGGAGTACGCGAAGAGCGACGCCGAGTACCACTACTTCAAGCGGCGGCCGCTCGACGGCGCGGTGTACGGTATGGACGACGCGACGAACGACGTGACGCGCATGCTCGTGGACCGCGACCGCCACGGGGAGAAGCTGCCGCTGGTCCTGCTGCTCGGGACGGGAAGCACCGTCGAGTCGAGCGACGGGCTCGGCCTGCTCGGCGTCTACGGCGCGAAGCGCGTCGTCGTGGACGCGGCGACCGCCGACGAAGCGGTCGAATCGGACGCCGACGTCCTCGTCAGCCCCGACGTCGCGGACGCGGATGCGGGCGCCGGGAGCCTCTCGACCGGCGCGCTCGCGGCGAACCTCGCTGGCGCGATCAACGAGGACGTCCGCGACGACCTCTCGCACCTCCCCGCGGTCAGCTACTGGGAGGACGCCCCGGAGGGGTACCTCGACCTCGCCGCCGAGGCAGGGTACGACGAGAACACCGTGGCGCAGCTTCGCGAGGCCGTCGCGCTGGAGGCGTACTACCAGTCGTACCAGGACAAGCGCGAGCTCATCACCGACCTCCTGTTCGGCGACGCCGTGGCGGCGGAGTCGGCCGGCGAAGACGCCGGTCGCAGCCTCGCGGCCCACATCAGCGAGCAGTTCCGCGTGAAGTTGACCGACGAGGTCGAGACCGCGGAAGCCAACCTCGAACGCCGCGAGGAGGGCGGGGTCTCCTTCGCCGTCCTCGACACCGACGCGTTCACCCACCGGTTCGACTTCCCGCCGAAGGCGCTGCTTCTCGAGGAACTCCACCGGCGACAGCGCGACGGCGACCGCTTCGTGACGGTCGGCGTCGCGATGGACGAACTGTACCTCCGGAGCACCGACGAACTGGACGTGCGCGCCGTCGCGGCCGCGGCCGCCGAGAAGGCCCCGCAGGCCGGAATCGGCGTCATGGGCGTCCGCGAGGGTCGAATCGAGTTCCTCGCGGGCGCGAGGGAGGCTGCGACGGAGGCCGTGATCGAAGCCGTCGCGGAGCAGTTCGAGTGAGCGCGAACGGTCGTGCGGGCGTCGCTCACGCGACGAGCGGCTCCGAGTCGGCCCGATAGGCGGCGTAGACGCGCTCGGCCCACTCGCGGGCGATGGCGGCGTCGGTGTCGACGAACACGCGCATCGCGCCCGTCTCCTCGTCGTAGCCGCCGATGCCGACGCGATCGTCGAAGACGGCGAGGCCGTAGGGGAGCGCCTCGCGGGTGTGCAGCGTCAACCGCCCCGCTTCGAGCGCGGCGTCGAAGTCCTCGTCGGTCGCGCGGAGGGTCTCGACCACGTCGGGGAGGTAAATGAGTTCGACGTCGCGGTCGGCGAACAGTCGGCCGTCGAGCCCCGAGAGCGGCGGGACCATGTGCGTCGTGTTGAACCCGCGGAAGGAACGACTCTCCCGGAGGAGCGACAGGAACCGGGTGACCGGGCGGTACGGGTCGTCGGGTGTCGCGGTCGTGACGACGGCGTCGGCGAACGGCTCGACGACGAACTCCTGATGGTCCGGACAGATGCTGTCGAGGAGCGGCGCGAGCCGGCGCGCGGCGCGCACGTTCCGCTCGAACCGGCGCAGCTCCTCGGCGACGATCTGCCCCTCCCCGGTGAGCGCGAACGGTCCGTCGCGGCGCTCTGCGAACCCGCGATCCTCCAGCCACCGGGTGAAGCGGTGGCTCGTCGCGCGCGAGATTCCGAGGCGCTCTTCGACGTCGCGACGATCCAGCGGTCCGCCCATCAGCGCCTCGAGGAGCGGTCCGTGCCGGACGATCGCCACCAGCTCGTCCGTCTCGATCCTTTCGTCCGGTTCGTCCCCCGGTTCCTCGGTCTGCCATAGTTCGAGCGAGCTGCGCACCAACTCGTCGAAGATGTGTGATCGGTCCATCGCTCTCGACACCCCCTCTCCGGGGCCTCGCTGGAGAGGAGGATGCGTCGTACGATAACGATTGTCTCACGCGGTGAGACACGTCTCGCGCCGGGAGCCGAGTGTCGTTGTCCGCTTTCGTTCTCAGAAATTAACTATAGACGGTCCGGAAGCGTCTCCCCCGTCATGGGAGAAGCGATACGAAACGAACCGATCCCCGGAACCGAAGCGTTCGCGGAACGACTGCTCGGTGCCGCCACCGAGGCGCTGGTGCTGTTCGGCGTCTACCTCGGCGAGCGGCTGGGACTGTACGACGCCCTCGCCGACGCGGGTCCGTGCACGTCGGTCGAACTCGCCGCGCGGACGGACGCGGACGAGCGGTACGTCCGCGAGTGGCTGGAAGGACAGACCGTGTCGGGCGTCCTCCGCGTCGACGACGAGACGGCGCGGGCGACCGACCGGCGGTACTCGCTGCCGGACGCGCACGTCGAGGTGCTGACCGACCGCGACAGCCTGTACTACCTCGCGCCGTTGGGCCGCCTCCTCGCCGGTGCCGTCGCGCCGCTTTCCGACGTCGTCGAGGCGTACCGGACCGGCGAGGGCGTCCCGTACGCGGCCTACGGCTCGGACCTCCACGAAGGGCAGGCGGCGATGAACCGACCCTCGTTCCTCCGCCTCCTCGGCGAGGAGTGGCTGCCCTCGATACCGGACGTCGACGCGCGGCTCCGGGGCGATCCGCCGGCGCGGGTCGCAGACCTCGGCTGCGGCCACGGCTGGTCGAGCATCGGCATGGCGCGATCGTATCCGAACGTTCGGGTCGACGGGTACGACCTCGACGAGCCGTCCGTCGAGGCGGCGCGGCGGAACGCCGAGACCTACGGCGTGGCCGACCGGGTGTCCGTCGAGGTCCGAGACGCCAGCGATCCGACCCTCGGAGGGACGTACACGTTGGTGACGGCCTTCGAGTGCGTCCACGACATGGCGAACCCCGTCGGCGCGCTGCGGACGATGCGCCGGCTGTTGACCGACAACGGCGTGGCGATCGTCGCGGACGAGCGGGTCGGCGACGCGTTCACGGCCGCCGGAACCGACGTCGAACGGTTCCTGTACGGCGCGAGCACGCTCCACTGCCTGCCGGTCGGACGGTCGGACGAACCGTCGGCCGAGACGGGCACGATCATGCGGAGCGATACGTTCCGGTCGTACGCCGAGGAAGCCGGCTTCGCCTCCGTCGAGATCTTACCGATCGAGAACTACTTCTGGCGGTTCTACCGCCTGGATCCGTGAGGTGACTCGATGACCGCCGCCACAACCGCGGATGAATCCACCGGGGCGACCGGCGTTCCGTGGCGGTCGCCGACGGTTCAGATCGTCCTCCTCAGCACGGCGCTCGCGCCGCTCGGCGTTCCGCTCGTCAGCCCGGCGCTGCCGGTCATCCGCGACGCGTTCGGGGTGGCCGACGCGACGGCGAGCCTGCTCATCAGCTCGTACTTCGTGGCCGGCGTCGTCCTCTCGCCGTTCATCGGCGCGCTCGCCGACCGCCTCGGACGCAAGCGCGTCCTCGTGTGGAGTCTCCTCGCCTTCGGCCTGACGGGCGGGGCGGCCGCGTTCGCGCCGACGTTCGAGGCGGTCCTCGCGTTGCGCGTCGTCGGCGGCGTCGCCTCCGCGGGCATCTTCATCTCGACGATCACACTCATCGGCGACACCTTCGACGGCGTCCAGCGAAACTCGGTCCTCGGCGCGAACAACGCGGTCCTCTCCGCGGGTGCCGCGGCGTTTCCCATCCTCGGCGGGGCGCTCGTCGCCGTCGCGTGGAACGTCCCGTTCCTCGCGTACTTCTCGGCCGTCCCGCTCGCCGCCCTCGCGTTCGTCCTCCTCGACGAACCCGATCGCGACGGCGACGAGGCGACGCTCGACCTCGCGTACCTCCGGGGGGCCGCACGCGCCGTCTCGACGCCGAGCATCCTGTCGATGTACGGGGCGACGTTCGCCATCGAGTTCCTGCTGTTCGGCGCGGTGCTGACGGTGCTGCCGTTCTTCCTCGAAGCGCGGTACGCCCTCGCGCCGGTGCTCATCGGCGTCGTCCTCACGACGACGGAGGCGTCGGCCATCGTCGTCTCGATGGCCAACGGCCGCCTCGCGAAGCGGTTTTCGAACGGCGACCTCGTCGCCGCCGGCTTCGCCGCCTCCGGCGTCGGCCTCTTCGGGGCGTGGCTCGCGCCGTCGCCGCTCTTCATCGCCCTCGCGATGCTCCCCGTCGGCGCGGGCGTGGGCCTCATCCTGCCCTGCGTCGACGCCGAGGTTTCCGACGGCGTCTCCGGCACCTACCGGGCCGGCGCGCTGAGCCTCCGAAACAGCACGACGTTCCTCGGACGGGCGGCCGGACCGATCGCATTCGCCGGCCTCGCGGCCGTGAGCGGCTACCCGACCCTCCTCGTCGCGAGCGGCGCGGCTTCGATCGCCGTCGGCGTCGCGGCGGTGGCCACCTCTCGGCGCGTGCCTTCCGGCGCGGAGGCGATCGAGCGGGTCTGAAAGGGTTCGGCGCCGGGTAGCCGGAGGGCACAGGTGCGGCCGAATCGAGGCACAAACGATCGTTTGTGCCTCCGACACCGCTTTGTCGCGCCGGAGGGTTCTCCGAGTATGCGCCGCCGCGCCCTCCTCTCCGCGTTCCCGGCCGCGGTCGTCCCCGCCGGTTGCCTCGATCGCGCCGCCGTCGCCGGGGACGGCGCGTCGAGGTCGAGCGAAGCGCCGAGCGAGAACGGAACGTCCGCCGGAGGCGACGTGTCGATCCCGGACGACTACGCCGAGCCCGGCCTCGAATTCGAGCCCGACGACGACGGGGACCCGGTCGCCGAGTGGTCGGTGGGGACGCGCCCGCGGCTCGCCGAGTTGCGGGACGACCGACCGCACGCCGTCCGAATCTGGAACGCCGCGGACGAAGAGCGGGAGGTCGCCGTTCGAATCCGGCGAGACGGGGACGGAACCGTCGCCGACGACGAGGTCACCCTGCCCGCCGACGCGGACGCTTGCCTGTCGGTCGCGCTCGAGCGACCCGCCGATCACGCCGTCGTCGTCTTCGAAGCTGGATCGGAACCGACGGAGACGGTGTACGTCGGGCGGAGCCTCTTCGACTGCAACTACTCGGCGACGGACGTCGGCGTCCACGACGACGGGTCGCTGTCGTGGTCGACCGTTTCGACGACGATGGGCTGCGGCTGAGCGACGGGTCCGCCGACCGCGACCGACCTGCGAGCGACACCCTTAACCCCGAAAGCGCACGAATTGCGTCCAATGAGCCACGCCGTTCAGTCGGAGGTGGGCCGAGGGTGAGTTCGGACGCCGCGGACAGCGGCGACGCCGACGCCTTCCAGCGGACCTGCGAAGAGCTCGCGGCGCGCATCGTCGCGGGGGAGGTCGACCGCGACGGCCTCGAATCGGAGAAGTTGAAGGCGTGCTCGGAGTTCTCCTCGCCGAAGGTTCCGAAGAACGCCGACATCCTGAAGCACGCGCCCGACGCCCACCGCGAGGACGTGAAGGAGGTCGTCCGGCGCAAACCCGTCCGCACGGCGTCGGGCGTCTCGCCGGTGGCGATCATGACCAGCCCGCGCATGTGCCCGCACGGCAAGTGCCTCTACTGCCCCGGCGGCCCCGCCTCGGAGTTTTCGTCCGCGCAGAGCTACACGGGCCACGAGCCGGCGGCCGCCCGCGGCGTCCAGAACGACTACGACCCCTACGGGCAGGTGACGCTCCGGCTCGAACAGCTTCGGCACATCGGCCACCCGGTCGACAAGGTCGAACTCATCCTCATGGGCGGGACGATGACCGCCCGGAGCCACGACTACCAGGAGTGGTTCGTAAAGCGGGCGCTGGAGGCGATGAACGACTACGACCGCTCGGCGGAGCCCGAACCGGGCGAGGATGGGTCCTTCAAGCCGGACCCCGAGGCGGTCGAGTTCCGGTACCTGGAGGACGTGATCGCGGCGAACGAGACGGCCGACGTGCGGAACGTCGGGACGACGTTCGAGACGAAGCCCGACTGGTGCGACCCCGAGCAGATCGACCGGATGCTGGACCTCGGCGGGACGAAGGTCGAGGTGGGCGTCCAGACGACCTACGAGCGGATCAACCGCGAGATGCACCGCGGGCACGGGACGCGCGACTCCGTCGACGCCAACCGCCGGCTGCGCGACTCGGCGTTCAAGGTCGGCTTCCACATGATGCCGGGCCAGCCCGGCATGACGAGGGAGATGTGCGTCGAGGACTTCCGGCAGCTGTTCGAGAATCCGAACTGGCGGCCGGACTACCTGAAGATCTACCCGACGCTCGTCGTCCGCGACACGCGCGTCTACGACATGTGGCGCAGGGAGGAGTACGACCCGCTCACGAACGAGGAGGCCGCGGAGGTCGTCGCCGAGGTCATGGGGATGATCCCGAAGTACACCCGACTCCAGCGCGTCCAGCGCGACATCCCCGCCGACTTCATCGACGCCGGCGTCTGGAAGTCGAACCTCCGCCAGCTCGCGGAGCAAACGGCCGAGGAGCGGGGGATCGAACTTCGGGATATCCGGGCGCGCGAGGTCGGGATGAACGAGGCGGACCCGGATCCCGCGGCCGTCGAACTCGACGTGATGGCGTACGAGGCCGTCGGCGGGACGGAGCACTTCATCAGCTTCGAGGACCGAGAGCAGGACCTCCTGATCGGCTTCTGCCGGCTTCGGTTCCCCGGCGATCCGGTCCGGCGGGAGCTACGGGACGCCGCGCTCGTCCGCGAACTGCACGTCTACGGCAGCGAGGCGGGGATCGGTGCCGACGGCGACTGGCAGCACAGGGGGTACGGCCGGAAGCTCATCCGGAAAGCGGAGGAACTCGCCGCCGACGCCGGCTACGACAAGGTGAGCGTCATCTCCGGCATCGGGGTCCGGCGGTACTACCGCGACAAGTTGGGGTACTATCAGGACGGCCCGTACGTGAGCAAGCGTCTCTGACCGCGAGCGAAGCGAGCGGGCCGAGGAGCGACCGCAGGGAGCGACGAAGGCTTTTGGTCGAGCTTTTGCCGAACGACCGAGCGAAGCGAGGGAGTGCAGCGCAAAAGGTCGGGGTGAGCAAGCGTCTCTGACCGCGAGCGAAGCGAGCGGGCCGAGGAGCGACCGCAGGGAGCGACGAAGGCTTTTGGTCGAGCTTTTGCCGAACGACCGAGCGAAGCGAGGGAGTGTAGCGCAAAAGGTCGATCTTTATCGGCTCTTCCCTCCGACGTGCCCGTATGAGCGAGGACACCCCCGCAGATCGCCTCCGCGAGAACGCGACCGAGATCGCGTCCGTTCTCGTCACCGGCTTCTGGCTCGCCGCCCTCGTTTCCGGCCAGAGCTGGTGGCTCGCGGCCCTGCTCTTCGGCTACATCGTCGTCGTGCCGATCGTCGCCCTCCTGTTCGGAGACGACGACGACAGACGTGAGTGGTGGGACGACGACTGGTGGGGCGGTGACTGGTGGAGCGACTGGTGGGGATCGTCGGAGTCGGAGTCGGAGACGGAGACGGACGAGGCGCGCGCGGCGGAACCCGACGGTATGAGGGAGACGCCGCTGGAAACGCTTCGGCGGCGGTACGCCGCGGGCGAGCTAACGGAGGCGCAGTTCGAGCGAAAGCTGGAGGTGCTGCTCGAAACGGAGACCCTCGAAGACGCCGAGGAGCGCGCGATTCGCGAGCGAATCCGCGAGCGGTGACGTCCGAGTGGAGGATCGGCACGCGCCGTCGACGACGAGTCGTTCGAGCGGCGTCGCGACCGCGTCGTCGGGGGATGGTTTCCCTCAGTAATCCGCGCGGTACCGGCCCCAGTCCAGCTTCAGGTAGTGGTACAGCGTCCCGGTGAGCCCCGATTCTCGGATCCGTCGGGGCGACGTCTCGACGAGCGCGCCGGGATGGTAAGCCGTCTCGCCGTACGCGCCGAGGCGGCGGCTGAACGCGGTGTCCTCGTTCGGGACGTTCGGAAAACCGCCGACCTCGTGGTAGGCGTCGCCCGCGACGAAGAAGTTGAACCCCGGGAGGATCGGCGGGTCGAGTCGCGGAAAGACGCGGTTGATCGTCGCCTGCATCGGCTTCGGTCGAAGCCCCGGCATTCGGCAGCGCGAGGACGCCGCGACGAGGTTCCGCTCGCGGACGAACGACAGCATCTCGTCGAGGTAGTCCGGTCTGACGGTCGTGTCGGCGTCGACGAACGCGTACCACTCCCCCCGCGCGCGGGTCGCCCCGAGGTGGCGGGCGTCGCCGATGCCTCGGCCGCGGTTGTCGTACACCGCCGCGCCGTACGACTCGGCGATCTCCCGGGTCGCGTCGCCGCTCGCGCCGTCGACGACGAGGAGTTCGTACTCGACCTCTGTGTCCATCGATCGGACGCTCGACAGCGCCTCCGGCAGGTACGCCTCCTCGTTTCGGGCCGGGACGACGACGCTCACCGTCGGTTCGGCGCGCGTCGGTTCGACCATCGGCGTTCTCGTACGACGAGCAGACGGTAATGGTTTGCGTCCGAACGTCGGGAAAAGAACCGCCTCCGAGCGGCCTCGGTCGTTAAGCCGCTGGAGCCCGGACCCCGAGGCATGCCCGAGGCGCTCTGTTTCGACATGTACGGCACGCTCTGTGACACGCAGGCCGTCACGGCGACGCTCCGCGAGAACGTCGACGCCCCCGACCCCCTCGTCGGCGAGATCGCGCGGACGTGGCGCGACAGACAGCTCGAATACATGTTCCGGGCGGTCGCGATGGACGCCTACCGCCCGCTGACGGAAGTGACGTCCGACGCGCTGGCGTACGCGCTCGACTACTACGGTCGCGGACTGACCGACGACGAGATCGGGGCGGTGATGGCCGCGTACCGCGAGCTCGATCCGTTCGACGAGACGCTCGACGCGCTGGCGGCGCTCGGGGAGAGCGGCCTGGACACGGCGGTGTTTTCGAACGGGAACCGGGAGATGCTCGAACCGCTCGCCGCGAACGTCGGCATCGACGAGCACGTGGACGAGATCGTCAGCGCGGACGAGGCCGGAACGTACAAGCCGGATCCGGCGGCGTACGAGCACGCGGCGGATCGCCTCGGCCGCGAGATCGACGAGTGCTGGCTGGTGTCGTCGAACGTCTGGGACGTCGTCGGTGCGACGGAGGCGGGAATGGGCGCGGCGTGGGTGAACCGCTCGAACGAACCGTACGACCCGTTCGCCCCCGACCCGAACGCCGTCGTGCGGTCGCTGTCGGAACTCGTCGAGGAGATCTGAGGAACCGGACGCGGGTGCGAGCCGACGATCCTCGGTGGCACCGCCGAACCGGCGACGAAAAAGTTATGTGTAGAGACGTGAATATTATTCACCGAACCGAGAGGTGTGAACGCATGCCAATCGTTCCGCACTATCCGTCGGACGAACCGGAAGACGAGAGTCCACCGGACTTCGGCGAGATCGCCGACCGCATCCTGAACGGCGGCGACGACCCTTCGCCGACGGTGGACTGTGCGTGATCGGTCGCGTTCTTTTCGCGTGCATCCGACAACGACACGCCTTTTCCGTCGCCCCGGGTAGGCGGGGGTATGGATCCGAAGCGGGAGCTTTCGAGCGTCGACCTCGCCGCCCTCGTCAGGGAGTTGGGCCGCTACGAGGGCGCGAAGGTCGACAAGGCGTACCTCTACGGCGACGATCTGTTGCGGCTGAAGCTTCGTGACTTCGACCGCGGCCGGGTCGAACTCCTGATCGAGGTCGGCGAGGTGAAGCGCGCCCACGTCGCCGAACCGGAGCACGTGCCCGACGCGCCCGGCCGTCCCCCGAACTTCGCGATGATGCTCCGAAACCGCCTGTCGGGGGCGGACTTCGCGGGCGTCGAACAGTACGAGTTCGACCGCATCCTCGTCTTCTCGTTCGAACGCGAGGACGGGGACACGGAGATCGTCGCGGAGCTGTTCGGCCGGGGGAACGTCGCCGTGCTCGACGAGAACCGCGACGTGGTGGGGAGCCTCGAAACCGTCCGCCTGAAGTCACGCACGGTCGCGCCGGGGTCGCAGTACGAGTTTCCCTCCTCTCGACTCAACCCCCTCGACGTGAGCTACGAGGCGTTCGCCGCGCGGATGGACCAGTCCGACACGGACGTCGTCCGGACGCTCGCGACGCAGGTCAACTTCGGCGGCCTGTACGCGGAGGAGGTGTGCACCCGCGCGGGCGTGGAGAAGACGCTCGACATCGCCGACGCCGGCGACGAGGAGTACCGGAGGCTGTACGACGCGATAGAGCGCCTCAAGGAACCGCTCCGAACGGGGGAGTTCGACCCGCGGGTGTACGAGACGGTCGACGACGGTGAGGACGGTGAGGGCGACGAAGGCGGAAGGGACGGTGACGACGGAGAGCCCAGCGACGGCGGGGACGGTCGCTCCCGGCGCGTCGTGGACGTGACGCCGTTCCCGCTGGAGGAGTACGCGGAGCTCGACAGCGTCGGCTTCGACTCGTTCAACGCCGCGCTGGACGACTACTTCTACCGGCTCGATCTCGCGGCGGACGAGGGGTCGGGCGGGGGTGGGAACGACCGACCCGACTTCGAAGAACAGATCGCAAAACAAAAGCGCATCATCGAACAGCAGGAGGGTGCGATCGAGGGGTTCGAAGAGCAGGCGCAGGCCGAGCGCGAGAAGGCTGAGCTGCTCTACGCGAACTACGAACTCGCGGACGAGATCCTCTCGACGGTCCGGGGCGTGCGAGAGGAGGGCGTCCCGTGGGACGACATCGCGGCGAAGCTCGAAGCGGGCGCGGAGCGCGGCATCCCCGCCGCTGAGGCGGTCAGGGGCGTGGACGGATCGACCGGCACGGTGACGGTCGAGATAGACGGGACGCGGATCGACCTCGACGCGTCCACGGGCGTCGAGAAGAACGCCGACCGCCTCTACACCGAGGCGAAGCGCATCGCCGAGAAGAAGGAGGGCGCGCTCGCGGCCATCGAGGACACGCGCGAGGAACTCGACGCGGTCGAGCGACGCCGCGAGGAGTGGGACGCGGACGACGACGAAGACGACGAAGACGAGGAGGAGGAGTCGAGGGAGATCGACTGGCTCTCCCGATCGTCCGTCCCGATCCGGCGGGACGACCAGTGGTACGAGCGGTTCCGGTGGTTCCACACGAGCGACGGCTTTCTCGTCATCGGCGGGCGCAACGCCGACCAGAACGAGGAGCTGGTGAAGAAGTACATGAGCGGCAACGACCTGTTCGTCCACACGCAGGCGCACGGCGGTCCGGTGACCATCGTGAAGGCGACCGGGCCGAGCGAGCCCGCCCGGAACGTCGACATCCCGGAGCGGAGCAGGGAGGAGGCTGCCCAGTTCGCCGTCTCCTACTCCTCGGTGTGGAAGGACGGCCGCTTCGCCGACGACGCGTACCTCGTCACGCCGGATCAGGTGTCGAAGACGCCGGAGAGCGGCGAATATCTGGAAAAGGGCGGGTTCGCGATCCGCGGCGATCGGACGTACTACCGCGACGTCGCCGTCGGCGTCGCCGTCGGGATCGTCTGCGAACCGGAGACGCGCGTCGTCGGCGGCCCGCCCTCGGCGATCGAATCGCGGGCGGAGACGTCGATCCGACTCGAACCGGGTCGGTACGCCCAGAACGACGCCGCGAAGATGTGTTACCGCGAACTGCGAAAGCGCTTCGCCGACCAGTCGTTCGTCCGGAAGGTGGCGAGCCCCGACCTCATCCAGGAATTCCTCCCGCCGGGCGGCAGCGAGATCGTCGAGGAGTGACTCCGGAGCGATCGTCCCGAAATCGGACGGTTCGACGCCCGTCGAGACCGAATCGGTCCGAACTCCGAAGAAATCTTTAATCCCTCGGCGCACGTATCACTGCGGTGAGAACTACCCGAGTCGAAGTGACTACGTTCTCCGATCAACCATGATTAGCGAATCACTCACCTACCTGCGGAACAGCGAGGACTGGGTCCGGACCGTCCTCATCGGGGGGCTCCTCACCCTCCTGTCCTTCCTCGTGATCCCGGCGTTCGCCGTCGTCGGCTACCTCCTGCGCGTCGTCCGCGCGACGATGCGCGGCGTCGACGAGGCCCCCGAGTTCGACGACTGGGGCGACCTCCTCGTCGACGGGGTGAAAGGCACCGTCATCGCGGTGATCTACGGTCTCGTGCCGGCCGTCGTCGGCGTCGCGCTGGTCGCCTTCGGCGTCATCGGGGCGTCGGCCGGCGACTCCGGCGTCGTCAGCACCCTCGGGGGCATCGTCGCGCTCGTCGGCGCGCTGATCGCGCTCGTGTTCGGCCTGCTCGCCGCGTACGTGATCCCGGCGGCGCTCGCGAACTACGCGGAGCACGACCGCCTCAGCGCGGGCTTCGCCGTCTCCGACCTCCGCCCGGTGCTCGCGTCGGGCACCTACGCGACCGGGTGGCTGTACGCCTTCCTCGTCGTCGTCGCCGGCGGGGCCGTCTCGGGTCTGCTGAACGCGATTCCGCTCGTCGGCTTCGTCGTCGGCGCGTTCGTGTCGTTCTACGCGGCCGTCGCGGCGTACTACATCATCGGGCGCACCTGGGCGAAGCTCCACCCCGTGGAGATGCGCGAGGGCGAGCTGACCGACGAACGACCCGCGGTCTGACGCGGTTCGGACTTTTTTCGGACGATTGGTATCGGACGACCTCTTTTGTCGGTGACTATTCGCGCGTCGCGCGCCGAAAAAGACGTATATATGATATTTTTGGCGGTTCGCACTTCGTGCGGTGAAACGCGTGCCCGGCGGACCCACGTCGAACTGGGGTACCGTTATGTGCCCGCGATTCATCTAGTCGACCGAATGTTCAGCGACGCCCTGAACGCGCCCGCGCGGACGCCGGACGCCGTCTCGACCGTCTTTCTCGGCGGAGTGCTGGTGTTCGTTTCGACGGTCGGGCCCCTCCTGCTCCTCGTCGGCGTCGCGACGACGCCGCTCGCGTTCGCGTTCGCTCCCTTCGTCGCGGTCGCCCCGCTCGTCCTCCGCGGGTACTACGTCGGGGCCGTCCGGACCGGCATCCGGGGCGACCCCGCGACGCCCTCGTTCGTCCGCTGGGGCGACCTCGTCGCCGACGGCGGGAAGTCGCTGCTGCTCAGTCTCGGGTATCTCCTGCCGGTCGGCCTTCTCGCGGGCCTCGCCGGCGGGGTCGCCTACGCCTCCGAGTCGGGACGGCTCGACGCGCTCCCGGGCGCGGACCCCGCCGTCTCGGCTCTCATCGTGCTGACCGGCCTGCTCTGCGCCTCGTACCTCCTCTGTTACGTCTACGTCCGTCCGGCGGCGCTCTCGATCCTCGTCGCGACCGGCCGCCTGCGCGCGGCGTTCGCCCCGCGCACCGTCTTGCGGGTCGCCCGCGACGACGACTACGCCGCGGGCTGGTTCGTCGGCTCGCTCGTCCTCGTCGTCGGACTCGCGTTCGCCCTCCCGCTGGAGCTTTTCGTCGTCGGGTTTCCCCTCGCGTTCTACGTCCGCTCTGCGGCCCACGCGACGTACGGCCGGGCGGCGTCGACGGCCGTCGACCTCGATCGTCCGGCGGCCGATTCGACCGCCTCGGACTCGGACGCTTCGACGGCGGACGCCTCGACCCTCGACCCGGCGATCCCGCCGGAGGTCCCGCCGGAGATCCAGACGGGTCGAACGATCGACGCGCGACGGAGAGCGAGAGGACGACCGACCGTGCGGGGAACGCCGGACGGCGGGAGAGACCTCGACGACGGGGGGACCCCCGCGGACGAGACGGACCCGGAGGCGGTCGCCGCCGACGGATTCGTCTGGGGCGGCGCGGAGGATCCGACCGAATGAGTCCGAACCGGTCGTCCCGCGACCGACGGGGGACCGTCCGTGTTCCGTGAGGCGCTCCGCTACCCGCTCCGCGGCGACGACGCGGTCGAGACGCTGCTCGTCGGCGGCGGATTGCACCTCCTCGCCGCGTTTCTCCCCGTCGTCCCGCTCGTGTTCGTCGCCGGCTACCTCGTTCGCGTGCTCGCGCACGCGTCGACGGGCGGCCGGGACGCGCTCCGGGGCGCGACGGACCCGCCGACGTTCGACGACTGGCGGCGGCTCGGGCGCGACGGGCTCGCGGCGGTCGGGATCGCCGCGGCGTACCTGCTCGTCCCGACCGTCGTGCTCCTCGTGACCGTCGGCGGCGCGGTCACGCGGGCGGGGGAAACCGGCGACCTCGGCGCTGCGGCGACGGCGGGCGTGCTCGCGGGGGGAACGGTGACGCTCTTCGTCGCGCTCGCGTTCGCCTACCTCCTGCCGGCCGCGCTCGCGAACTACGCGGTCGAACGCCGGCTTCGGGCCGCGTTCGAGCTTCGAACCATCCGAAGGGCCGCGATCGACGCGGACTACTTCGTCGCGTGGTGGGCCGGCGTCGCCGTCGCGACGGTCGCCGCGGCGGTCGCCGCGCCGCTCACGCCGGTCGTGATCGGGTTCTTCCTCGCGTTCTACGCCGAGGTGCTCGCCGCAGCCGTGTGGGGCCGAGGGGTCGCGGCGTCGACGGTCGCCTGCTGATCGGGGAGTTCCGTCGCACCCGCCCGTTCACGGCGCGCGAGAAGGCAAGCGTTGTTACCCTCGCGCGCGACCCACCGAGCATGCGAATCGTAAGCCGCGGTCGCGGCGAGGAGGGTCGCGAGCGCCTGACGCTCGTGCCCGAGAACGTCGACGACCTCTGGCACCTCTCCTACGTCCTCGAACCGGGGGATCTCGTCACCGGCGACACCACCCGGCGCATCCAGCGCGCCGACGATCAGATGCGCGACACGGGCGGCCAGCGCGAGCACATCAACGCCACGATCGAGGTCGACGACGTGGAGTTCGCCCGCTTCGCCAACCGCCTGCGGGTGGGCGGCGTCATCAGGTCGGCGTCCCGCGAAGACGTGCTCAACCAGCACCACACCCTGAACGTCGAGGAACACTCCGAGATCACGATCGAAAAGTGGTTCAAGCCGGACCAGATCGACCGGATCGAGGAGGCGGAGGAGGCCGCCGAAAACCCGGACGTGGCCATCGCGACGGTCGAGGAGGGCGAGGCGTACGTCCACACGGTCGCCCAGCACGGCGTCGAGGAGTACGCCTCGTTCACGCGGCCGACGGGGAAGGGTGAGTACGCCCGTCCGCGCGACGAGCTGTTCGCCGAACTCGGGTCGGCGCTGTCGCACCTCGACGTGGCGGCGATCGTCCTCGCCGGACCGGGCTTCACCAAGCAGGACGCGAAGGACTATCTCGACGAGAACTACCCCGACGTGGCGGAGAAGGTCACGACGGTCGACACGAGCGCGAGCGGCGGCCGCGGCGTCCACGAAGTGCTGAAGCGCGGCGCGCTGGAGGAGATCCAGGCGGAGACGCGCATCGCGCAGGAGGCGACGCTGATCGACGAGCTGATGGAGCGCATCGCCGAAGGCGCGAAGGCGGCCTACGGGATCGAGGAGGTGGCCGAGGCGGCCGAGTTCGGCGCGGTCGAGACGCTGCTCGTGCTCGACGAGCGGCTGCGCGAGGAGCGACAGGGTCGCGGCGACTGGACCGTGGACGTGAACGAGGTGATCCAAACGGTCGAGCGCAAGGGCGGCGAGATAACCGTCTTCTCGGTCGAGTTCGCGCCCGGCGACCAGTTGAAGAACCTCGGCGGGATCGCCGCGCTGCTGCGCTACCGGCTCCAGTGATCGTCGTCGCGAAATATATAAAAATTCTAATTAGAGTAACCGTTTAGCGCGTCGAACCCGGATTTTCGCGCGTGGCTCACCGATCGAACCGAACGGTGACCGCCCGCGTCGAGCGGTGGCTGGATTACGTCTTCTTCGCCGGCATGGAGGTGTGCGTGCTCGGGATGCCCGCGCTCTTTCTCCTGCTCTTCGCGCCGAACCCCGTCGCGGTGTCGCTGTCCGCCACGGCGGCGCTCGTCGCGACGGTGCTCGCGGTGGGAACGTTCCGCGGCGGGTACGTCGGCGACGGGCGCTGGCCCGCCGCCGGCGACCTCGTGACGCTGCCGATCCGCTCCGCGTACTACAGCGGGCTCCTCGGTCTCGGCTCGTACCTCGGCGGCGCGGCGCAACTCGCCACCGGTCGGTGGTGGGTCGGCGTCGTCGTCCCGGTCGCGCTGATTCCGGCGTTGCTCGCGCCGCTGCCGCGCGTGCTCGCTGGCGTCCGACGGACGGCGAAGTGGTCGATGGGGGCGTGAACGCCCGATCCTCGATCGGAATAAGCCGGATTTCACTCTCCGGTGAGCGCCTCGCTCGCCGGCGCGAGGTCGACCGTCGTCCCGAGTCCCGCGTCGAGCGCCTTCTCGTACAGCATGTGCGCGGCGGCGACGGTCTCGATGCCGGTCCCGCCGCTGTCGAACACCGTGATCTCCTCGTCGTCTGTACGGCCCTCGGCCACCCCGGCGACGATCTCCCCGAGTTCGGCGCGAACGTGGTCCTCGCCGACCGCGCCCTCCTCGACGGCGCGGATGAGCGATCCGGCGTCGCGCGTCGCCCGGGCGCGCAGGTCGAGCACGTACGTCGAGCGCGCGACGGCCGTCGCGTCGAGTTCTCGCCGCTCCGGGTGGTACTGCCCCATCGCGGTGACGTGCGCGCCGGGTTCGAGGAGGTCGCCGTCGAACACCGGCTCCGAGGCGGTCGTCGCGGTGATGACGACGTCGGCGCCCTCGATCGCGGCGGCGCTGGAGGCGACCGCGGCGACGCTCGCGTCGAGGCGCTCGTTCATCCGCCCGGCGAACCGCTCGCGGTTCTCCTTCGTGGGCGAGTACACCCACACGGTGTCGAGGTCGCGCACCGCGTCGACCGCGCGGAGCTGGCCGCGCGCCTGCGCGCCGCTGCCGATGATCGCGACCGTCTCCGCGTCATCGCGGGCGAGCGCGTCGACGCCGACCGCGCCCGCCGCGCCCGTCTTGAACGGATTCATGCTCGCGCCGTCGACGAGCGCCAGCGGCTCGCCGGAGTCGGCGTCGAAGAGCGGCGTCACGAACCAGGCGTCCCTCGCGCCGAAGCCGGCCGAGTACGTGTAGCCGCCCATCGCCCCCGTCTCGGGGAGTATCGCGGCGTACGTGGTGAGCATCCCGCGCGGTTCGTCGCGTTCGAGCATCGTCCGCGGTTCCGCCGGTGCGCCTTCGCCTCGCTGGCGATAGCCGTCGCGGACGGCGTCGACGTACTCCGCCGGCGTGGCGAGCCCGGTCACGTCGTCGCTCGTCAAAAATACCGTCTCCGTCATGGGTCAAGCGACGGCGGGAAGGACCAAAACGATGCGGGTGAAAAGGGCCGGGCGTTCAGTCCGCGTTGATCCGCTGCGTCTTGGGCGACGCCGCGGGCGCGGTCGGGTCGACTGGACTCCTGACGAAGAGGGCGTGCCCGATGAAGAGACCGGAAACGCCCGAGGCGACGGGCACGGCCGTCGTCAAGGGGAACCCGACGACGCTGAGGGTGAGTGTGATTCCGAGCAGCGCAAGCGGGATGAGGCCGAGCACGTAGTCATAGTATCCAGTCATAATACATCACATAGTATGGGGAGGACTCATATAATTCTTTCCCATAGCCACGGGGTAATCACGTGACAAGTTCGTGCATAGTTTTCTATAACTTATGGAGATATCGTGCTAGAGAGGCGCTAACTCGGTAGTTCGCGGGCGAATCCCCCACGGCGCCAAGCGTGCGAGTCACCTTGCCCGGATCGGAGGCTTAAACCTCCGGCTCCTCGGAGTGGGGCACGGTGAACCGGAACGATCGCGCCATCGTCGCCCTCGTGATGCTCGCCCACGGGATGGTCCACACCTACGAGCTGGCCATCCCGATCTTCGTCACGATCTGGCTCTCGCAGTACGAGATCATCGATCTCGGCGTGGCGCAGTTCGACGTGACGGCGGCGACCCTCAGCGTGGTCGTCACGGTCGGGTACGGCCTCTTCGGCGTCGGGGCGCTCCCCGGCGGGGTGCTCGTCGACCGCGTCGGCTCCCGCCGACTGATCGCCCTCTGTCTCCTCGGGATGTCGGCGTCGTTCCTCCTGCTCGGTCTCGCGCCGAACCTCGTGGTGATCACGCTCGCGCTGCTCGTCTGGGGCGCGGCGGCGAGCGTCTACCACCCCGCCGGCCTGTCGCTCATCAGCAAGGGCGTCGAGGAGCGCGGCACGGGCTTCGCGTACCACGGGATGGCGGGCAACGTCGGCATCGGTCTGGGTCCGCTCCTGACGGCGATCCTGCTCCTCTTTCTCGATTGGCACGTCGTCGCCGGGGTGCTCGCCGTTCCGGCGCTCGGTGCCGCGGTGTATGCGGCGCGCGCGCGGTTCGACGAGACCGCCGCCGTCGCGGCCGACGGGGGCGAGACGGGAACGGCGTCCGGATCGAAGGCTTCGACGGGCGTGGACACGCTCCCCGAGTTCCTCGCGGAGTCGCGGGCGCTGTTCGTCGGGAGCTTCGTCGTCGTGTTCGCGATCGTGCTGTGCTCCGGGCTGTTCTATCGCGGCGTGTTGACGTTCATGCCGGTCGTCCTGTCCGACCTCCCCGGCTTCGAACCGGTGTCGATCGCGGCCGTCCTCCCGGGCGGGGCGCTCGACGCGCTCGGCGTCGAGGCGACTGGAGGGCGGCAGATCAACCCCGAGCGGTACTTCTACTCCGGCCTGCTGATGGTCGGCGTCGCGGGGCAGTACGTCGGCGGGAAGCTCACGGACCGAATCCCGGTCGAGCGGGGGATCACGGCCGCGTTCGCCTGCCTCGCCGTCCTCGCGCTCGCGTTCCTCCCCGTGGCGAACCTCGGCACCGCGCCCCTCTTGGCGATCGGTGCGCTCCTCGGCTTCTCCCTCTTTCTCGTCCAGCCGATGTACCAGGCGGCCGTCGCGGAGTACACGCCGTCGGGCACGCGCGGGCTGTCGTACGGGTACACCTACCTCGGCGTCTTCGGCATCGGCGCGCTCGGCGGCGTCGTCGCGGGCGCGATCCTCACGTACGCGACGCCGGCCGTCCTGTTCGCCACGCTCGCCGGCTTCGCGGCGACGGCGTCGGCGCTCGGAACGTTGTTGGCTCGGACGCGCGCCTGATTCGACGAGCGATCGGACGGCCGAAAAACGAGACGGAACGGAACGAAACCGAACGAAACCGAGCCTCACCGGAAGAGGAAGATCAGGTATCGCCACGCGGCCAGGCCGACGACGCCGGTGACGAGGGTGACCGCGACGAAGGTGAGCGCCGCGCCCCCCTCGAAGAACGGCGTCGCGCGCAGACCGACGCCGAGGATGTCCGCCGGAATCCACGACCGGACCACGAGCGGAACCGACGCCTTCGCCGACTCGCCGGCGCCGGCGGAGTACGCCCCGACGAGCGGGGCGACGAGCACCCACGCGATGAGAAAGGGCGCGAGCACCCCGAGCAGGTACAGGGGGTTGTCGGCGACGAACTCGACGCTGCTGTGGTTGATCGTTCCGAACGTCAAAAGCCCCGAAATCACGAGCACGTCGCCCACCGCGAACGGGAGCGTCCCGCGATCCACGCGCTTTTCCAACGCTGACGCGACTGGGTTCGCCATACCGGACGTTTTCTCGGGGGCCTAATTACTATCCGGTTTTGCGGCGACGACGCGCCGGGTTCGACCGGCGGGAACGAAGCCTTGGGCTCTTAGGGCTCCGCCGCATAGCGGGAGCATGGAGTTCGCCCTGGTCGGCTGGCAGGAGGACGAACCCACGCTCAAACTCGATTACCGCCGGTTCAGCTACGCCGGGAAGTTCGTGATGTCGACCACCGGGAAGGCCGTGATCCGCCGCTCCGACGATCGATCGGGCGGTGATTCGGCGGACGACGACCCCGCGGGCGACGCGCCGATATCCTGCGACGGAGCGGTCGATGCGTCGCGCGCGTCCGCGGTGCCGGATCCGGCCGAATTCGACGACGGCGTCCTCGCCGCCGCCGCGTTCAACGAGGACCGGACGGATCCCGGCGTCCTGTGGCTCCGGTACGTCACCGTTCGCGCGGATCGCCGCGGCGAGGGCCTCGGCGCGAGGCTCGCCGCGTTCGTCGCCGATCGTGCGGCCGAGCGCGGCTACAGGCGGCTCCGAATCGCCGTCAACAACCCGTTCTCCTACCAGGCGCTGTACAAGGCGGGGTTCGCTTACACCGGCAGGCGGACCGGTCTCGCCGAACTCGTGCTCGAACGCCCCGGCGAGCGCGATCGGCCGACCTACCAGTGCGGCTTCGACGTGTTCCGCGACCGCGACCTCGGCGGGGTCGAACGGGACTTTCTCGACGCGAAGGAGGGCGCGGACCCGCCGGATCTCGTTGAGGTGCCCGACGGAGGGAACGCGAACGCGGCTCGCCGCCCCGACTCGGGAGCTTGAAACCCCTCGCGCGCGAAGACGATCACGATGGGAAACGCAGACCTGCGCGAACTCGCGGCGCTGTCGGAGGTCTCCCTCGGCGACGTCCGCGGGAGCGTCGTCGCCGTCGACGCGCACAACTGGCTCTACCGCTACCTGACGACGACGGTCAAGTGGACCAGAGAGGAGGTGTACACGACGGCCGACGGCGAGGAGGTGGCGAACCTCGTCGGGCTGGTGCAGGGCCTCCCGCGGTTTTTCGAACACGACATCGCGCCCGTCTTCGTCTTCGACGGCGGCGTCACGGAGCTAAAGGACGACGAGATCGAGTCCCGCCGGGAACGAAAGCGGAAGGCGAAGGAGAAACTGGAGGAGGCGCTCGAACGCGGCGACAAGATCGAGGCCGCGCGGCTCGAATCGCAGACCCAGCGCCTCACGTCGACGATCCACGAGACGAGCCGCGGGCTCCTCGACCTCCTCGACGTGCCGTACATCGAAGCCCCCGCGGAGGGCGAGGCGCAGGCGTCCTACATGGCTCGCACGGGCGACGCCGACTACGTCGGCAGCGAGGACTACGACGCGCTGCTCTTCGGCGCGCCCCTGACGCTTCGGGGCCTCACGAGTAAGGGGGACCCGGAGCTCATGGACCTCGACGCGACGCTCGCCGCGCACGACATCACGTGGGAACAGCTCGTCGACGTCGCCATCCTCTGCGGCACGGATTTCAACCCGGGGGTCTCGGGAATCGGACCGAAGACGGCGCTCGAGGCGGTCAAAGAGCACGGCGACCTCTGGGGGGTGCTCGACGCCCGCGGCCTCCACGTCGACTTCGCGGATCGCATCCGCGACCTCTTTCTCGACCCGCCCGTCACGGACGACTACGACTACGACGCCGACATCGACCCCGACGTCGACGCGGCGCGCCGGTACGTGACGGAGACCTGGGAGGTCGACCTCGACGAGGTCGAGCGCGGCTTCGACCGGATCGAGGAGTCGCTCGTGCAGACCGGTCTGGATCGCTGGACGTAGGGGGCGTCGGCACCCGTCGATTCGGCCGCAGAGCGAGACGCACATCGGAGCGTCGCGTCGAGATCATCGAAGTGTCGCGTCGAACTTACCGGAGCGTCGCGTCGAGGACGTCCCTCGGCTCGGAACCGGTTCGGACGTATCGAACGCCCCCGTCGCGCTCGACGGCGAACACGTCCAACCGGACGACGAGACGTCCCTCCGGTAGCGTCGCGCGCAGCACGGGGCCGGTGCTGGCGACGACGACGTACGGCGACGCGGGGACCGGCGGGGCCCGCAACTCCGCGCCCGACGCGTCGACCGCGCCGGCGAGGGCGTCGGCGAGCGCGGACGGGAGTCCCGCCTCCCGGAGGGTCGTCTCGAACGGCGGGACGACGAGGTCGCGGTCGGTCGTCGCGCCCCCGTCCCAGTCGTCGGCGACGGTGTCCGCGCACGCGACGACGGCGCGGATCGTCGCCGATCGTTCGTCGAGCAGGTGGGAGGCGACGACCTCCGAAACGTCCGTCATGAGGAGAGCGTCGCCGTTCGGGGAGAAAAGCGTACCGCGGCCGCGGTTCGTCGGGGCGTGCGTTCGAAAACAGGCGCGTTTCGGTGCTACGCACCCCGCGCGCCGGCCATGGGGGCGGTGCCGCTCCGCGCCACGTCACGTCCGTTCATCGCGACCATGATCATCGAGAGCCCGCTGACGAGCAGGTTCACCCCGAAGAGGAGGCCGACCGCCCACTGCGCCGCGCTCGGGAAACTCGCGAGGAGCAGCCCGGCGACGACGAACGAGAGGGCGCCGCTGGCGACGACCCAGCCCCACTTCGCCTCCGGTCGGAGCTGCAGGCCCATGACGATCTCGACGACCCCGTCGGCGAGGAAGTAGCCGATGAGGAGGATCGTCAGGGTCGTGAGGCCGAGGAGTGGGTTCGCCATGAGTCCGATGCCGGCGACGAGGTAGACCACCGCGAGGAGCACCTGCACGGCGACGCCTTTCCACCCCTTCGCGGCGAAGGCGTGCGCGACGTGGACCGCGCCGCCGACGATCAGAACCGCACCGAGCAGGAGCGACAGCGAGATGCCGGTCACGAACGGGAACGCGATTGCGAGCACGCCGAGGGCGGCGATGACCGCGCCGCCGATCATGAGCGTCCGCCAGCTGTCGGGTACCGCGTTCGTCCGCTCCGCCGTCGCGTCGCTCCGGGTTTCTGTACTCATTTGATCTTCACCGAATCGGTGTACGCGCCCGGGGAGGATAAATATCTATCAAATTTATCATTATATTCGTTTTTGCGGCCCTGAAACCTCCGATACCGTAATCCGAATCCCGCCGGCAGAGATCCCGCGTCGCGACGGTGCGCGACGATGCGCGACGATGCGCGACGCTGGCGGTCGGGGAAGGCGTCACGTTTCGGAAGCCCCGTCGAAGCCCGCGCCCGGATCGGTCGACGCGTCTCGGTCGTTCGTCGTTGCGGGCGGGGCGGTTCGGGCGGGTTCGTCGCGGAGTTCACCGCGGAGCAGCCGCGGAAACACGGAGCGGAGGAACTCGACGACGACGACCAAAATCAGGGGGCCCAGAAACACGCCGTACCAGCCGAAGAGCGCGGCCCCGAGTAGGTACGCGAATAACACGAGCCCCGTGTGGAGCGACCGCCCGGAGAGGTACGGTCGGACGAAGTACCTGATCAGGGTGTCGAGCCCGCCGATCGTGACCGCGAGAAAGACCGCGGGGAACCAGAGCGTCGTCGGATCGGTCCGGATCGCGACGAAGACGAGGTAGATGCCGACGACGGCGTACACCGCGGATCTGCCGACGAGCGGGACGAACGTCGCGAGGCCGGTGATCACCGCGAGCAGCGTCGCGATCGGAATCGAGACGCCCGGCGGCGCGACGAGGTTCAGCCCGTTGTACAGGAGCGCGGCGACGATCATGACCACGAACACCGTGAGCATGTTGCCGAAGTAGACGGTCGAAAGCTGGCGATCGACCGCGGCGAGGTACCCGTGGAGGGTCGTCCCCTCGTCGGCGATCGTCCCGCGGAACCAGTCGGCGAGCCGCCCGTCGTCTCGGAGCGCGAAGAAGACGAACGTCAGCACGAGAAAGCCGTGGAAGAGGCCGTTGGCGAACGTCCCGCCGGCTTCCAGCGCCTTCTGTATCCCCAGTTGGACGGTCGGTTCGCCGGAGAGCGCCTGGAACGACGCGAACAGCTCGCGCGGATCGCTCGGCAGGGCGGTCACGTCGACGTTCGGCAGGAACGGGTCGACGTACCGCTCGAGGTCGGCGATCCGGACCGATCCGAGCTGCCCCAGCCCGACCGCGAGAACCGCGATCAGGACGACGACGAACGGGAGGACGATCACGAGGATCGTGATCAGCGCCGCCACCCCCGAGGAGCCGACGTAGCGTTCGATCCGGCGGGCGACCGGACGCGCCACGTAGTAGACGAACAGCCCGAACACCGCCGTCCCGACGAACGAGTACAGGACGAACCCGACGACGCCGGCGAGAAGGAACGCGAACGCCCACCACCCGACCGTCGGTCCGTCGACGCCGCGGCCGATTCTGTCGGTCAGACTCGGGTTTTCGCTCATCCGTCGAGATACGCCGGGAGCGGGCATAAACTGAGCCGGATGCCGCCCTGTACGACGTTCCCCGCGGACGGACCCTCGCGGTTTTTATCCGTCGAGACGGTGGTCCCGACATGGACCTCGCAGAGATCGAAGCGCTCATCGAGGCGGAGATCGACGGGGCCGAGGCGACCGTCTCGCGGCCGCGCAGCCCCGACGAGAACCACGAGGACGCCCACTTCGCGGCGGTCGTCGTCGCCCCCGCGTTCGAGGGGAAGACGCTCGTTCAACAACACCAGATGGTGTACGACGCCCTCGGCGAGCGCATGACGACCGACATCCACGCGATGGAGATCAAGACCTACACGCCGGAGGAGTACGAGGAGCGCGGCGCGGCGTGAGGCGGCACCGCCGGCCGACGCGCGCGCCGGAGCACGCCGGCGATACGAACGCGACGGCACGCTCCACCGTCCGCACCCTTTTGTGCCGCGCCGTGCGAACGTCCGCCATATGCGTTCCGACCCGCACCGCGACCCGTCTCGACTCCGCGACGAAATCGCGGGGATACTGTCCTTTTACTACCCGACCTGCATCGACCAGGAGCGCGGCGGGTACGTCGCGCAACTGGACGAGGTGGACGGCTCGATCTACGACCCCGATCCGAAACACCTCGTGGCGACGTGCCGGTTCGTCGCCAACTTCGGCGTCGCCGCGACGCTCGGAGTCGGCGAAAACGACGACCGGTGGCTCGACGCGGCCGCGCACGGCCTCGCGTTTCTCGACGGGGGCCACCGCGATCCCGAGAGCGGCGGCTACCGCTGGCTCCTCGACGGGCGGGAACCGGCGGATCGCACCCTGTCGTGTTACGGCCACGCGTTCGTTCTGCTCGCCGCCGCCTGCGCGGAGGCGGCCTCGGTGCCCGGATCGGAGGGCGCCGTGGACGACGCGGCCGATCTGCTCGTCGATCGGTTCTGGGAGCCGCTGCACCGCCTCTGCGCGAGCGAGTTCGGGCCCGGCTGGGAGGACGAGTCGGACTACCGCGGCCAGAACGAGAACATGCACGCGTGCGAAGCCATGCTCGCCGCCTACGAGGCGACCGACGACGGGGAGCACCTCGACCGCGCGGTCGCCATCGCCCGCCGCCTGACCGTCGATCTCGCGGCGGCGACCGACGGCCTGCTCTGGGAGCACTACACCGCCGACTGGGAACACGACTTCGCGTACAACCGCGACGAGCCGGACCACCTGTTCCGTCCGTGGGGCTACCAGCCAGGCCACCACGCCGAGTGGGCGAAGCTGCTCGGGGGGCTCGCGCGCCACCGCGACGACGACTGGCTCGTCGACCGCGCGGTCGAACTGTTCGACGCCGCCGTCGAGAACGGCTGGGACGACGAGTTCGGCGGCTTCTACTACACGTTCGGTCGGGACGGCGAGCCGATCGTGACCGACAAGCACGGCTGGCCGGTCGCGGAGGCGATCGGCGCGTCGGCGATCCTCGCCGAGCTGACGGGCGAGGATCGCTACCGCGACTGGTACGACCGGCTCTGGGCGTACGCCGAGGTGAACCTGATCAACCGGCCCCGCGCGAACTGGTACGGGAAGCTCACGCGCGAGAACGAGCGGATCGAGCCGGGCGACGGGCCGGCGGTCGAACCGGGGTACCACCCGATCGGCGCGTGCCTCGAAGGGATCCGAGCCGCCGAGGGCTGGTGAGCGGCTGCAGCGGCGCTGGTGGATGACGACTTAGAGCTGCGGCTCCGTCTCCGCTTGCTCGTCGATCGAGCGGTTTCGCAGCGCCTCGCCGGTCTCGCCGTCGAAGACGTGGATCGCGGCCTCGGGGATGCGCGCGATCGCCGGCTGACCGGCCTCGACGGTCCGCATGCCGCCGATCGTCGCCACGAACGACGAGTCGCCGTCCGCGGAGAAGGAGAGGTAGACGTTGTTCTCGCTTCCCTTCGGCTCGACCACGTCAACGACCGTCTCGAAGTCGTGCGGCCCCGTCGCCTCGGCGACGATCTCCACGTCCTCGGGGCGCACGCCGAGGGTGACGGTTTCGGCGTTCACCTCGTCGGCGCTCACCGCCTCGGCACCGCCGATCGCGTCGCGAACCTCCTCCGAGATGGGATACGCGAACTCGGAGCCCACCAGCCGGTCGCCGCGCACCTCCATCTCGAAGAAGTTCATCGAGGGATCGCCGATGAAGCCGGCGACGAACCGGTTGGCCGGGCGGTGGTACGCTTCGAGCGGCGTCGCAACCTGCATCAGCTTCCCGGCGTTGAGGATGGCGATTCGATCGCCCATCGTCATCGCCTCGGTCTGGTCGTGCGTGACGTACACCGTCGTCACCCCCAGGTCCTCCTGGAGGCGCTGGAGCTCGGTTCGCATCTCCGAGCGGAGCTTCGCGTCGAGGTTCGACAGCGGTTCGTCCATCAAAAAAGCCGCCGGATCGCGGACGATGGCCCGGCCGAGCGCCACCCGCTGGCGCTGCCCGCCCGAGAGCTCGGCGGGCTTTCTGTCGAGCAGGTTCGCGATGTCGAGCATCTCCGCCGTCGCCCGGACCTTCTCTTCGATCTCGCCGTCCGGGAGGTCCGTCGACTCCTCCAGCCCGAAGCGCATGTTCCCCCGGACGGTCATGTGGGGGTACAGCGCGTACGACTGGAACACCATCGCGATGTCGCGGTCCTTCGGCTGCTTTCCGTCGATCGGTTCGTCGTCGAGTCGGATCTCGCCGCGCGAGACCGTCTCCAGCCCGGCGATCATCCGGAGCGTCGTCGATTTGCCGCAGCCGGAGGGTCCGACGAGGACGAGGAACTCGCCGTCGTCGATGTCGACGGAGACGTCGTCGACGGCGACGATCTCCGAGCCGTTGTCGTCGAAGATTTTCGTGACGTGATCGAGGGTGAGTCGTGCCATGATCAGGATTCTCCTGCGACGCCTTTCGCGAACTGCTCGCCGAAGAGCACGTAGACGAGCAGGGTCGGCAGCGCGGCGATGAACGCGCCGGCCATCTGGAGGTTGTACTGCTGGACCAGAGAGCCCTGCAGCTCGTTCAACGAGAGCGTCACGACCTGATTGCTCGGCTCCGAGACGAGCACCAGCGCGAACAGCAGGTCGTTCCAGATCTGCGTGAACTGGTAGATGAGCGTGACCGCGAAGATCGGAACCGACAGCGGGAGGATGATCTTCCGGTAGATCCGCCCGACGGTCGCCCCGTCGAGCCGCGCCGCCTCCAGCATCTCCGGGTCGATGGTGGCGTAGTACGAGCGGAACAGGATCGTACAGATTGGGATCCCGTACGCCGTGTGGGTGAGCGCGAGTTCGATCAGGCTCGCCCGGTTCGCGAGCGGCGGCACCGCCGAGAGCAGGCCGGGGAGGTCGACCATCGTCCAGAACTGCGTCAGCGGCACCAGCACCGACTGGTACGGGACGAAGATGCCGGCGACGAACAGGACCACCACCCCGACCTGCCCGCGCCAGCTGACGTTCGTCAGCCCGTAGGCGGCGATCGACCCGAGCGCGGCCGAGAGGATCGTCGCCGGCAGGGCGAAGAGGAGGCTGTTGAACAGCCCGACTCGGAGCCGCGAGAACGCGTCGACCCACGGTTCGACGGTGAACCCCGACGGCGGCGGCGGGACGAACGGCGTGGTTCCGGAGAACGCGTCCTGCGTCTTGAACGCCGTCGTGAGGCCGGTTTCGAGCGGCGCGAGGTAGAACGCGACCATCGCCGCGAGCGCGGCGTACAGGCCGATCCGCCGGAGGTCGAGCGAGCGCTCGTCGGCGGTCGCGCCGCGCGGTTCGGTTCGTGCGGTGTCGGTTTCGGAGCTCATAGATCGCCTCGCTTGTACTGCACGTAGAGGTACGGCCCGATGACGCCGAGCGCGAGCAGGAACAGCACGGTCGCGATGGCGGCGCCGTAGGCCCAGTTGGTCGAGCGGAACGCCTCGCGGAACATCATCACGGAGAGGATGTCCGCGGAGGGGCCGGGCGTCGCGCCGAACATGACGAACAGGAAGTCGAACGCCTTCAGCGCGAACACCATGAGCACGACCGCCGCGCTCGTGGTCGACGCCCGAAGCTGGGGGACGATGACGCGCCGGTACATCCGGAGCGTGCTCGCGCCGTCGGCCTTCGCGGCCTCGTACTGCGCGGTCGGTATCGCCCGCAACCCCGCGAGGTAGACGACCATGCAGTAGCCGCTGAACTGCCACATCAGCGCGAAGATGACCGCGCCGAGCTTGAAGTTCGGGTCGCTGATCCACGCCCGCGTGAGCGCGCCCAGTCCGACGAGCCGGAGCAGTTCGTTCACCATCCCGATCTCGGGGTTGTACATCCACGACCAGAAGATGGCCGTCACGACGAACGAGAGGCTCATCGGGAGCAGGTAGATCGTCCGGAAGGTGTTCTCGAACCTGATGTTTTGATCCACGAGGATCGCGAGCCCCAGCCCGAGAAGCAGCGAGACGACGGTGAAGGCGACGAGCAGCACGAGCGTGTTGCGCGCCGCCGCGACGAACGTCGGATCGCCGAGCATCTGGGCGTACATCTCGAAGCTGAGCGATCCGTAGTCGGGGTTCGGCTGGAGGCCGCCCCAGTCGGTCAGCGAGATGAGCGCGTTCCAGCCGATCGCGCCGTAGACGAAGAGGCCCATGAAGAGCGCCGGCGGCAACCAGAACGGCAGCGATCGAACGAACTCGCCCGAGAGCACGCCGCGTCCCCTCGACCGGCCGACGTCGGCCGCTTCGCTCGCGGTCCCGCCGTCCGCGATCGGGCGTCCGGGCTCGTCGGTCGTCGAGTCGGTGCTCGCCGACTCGGAATCGCCCCCCGCCGTCGTTCGACGACGGAGCCGCCGCGCGATGGATCCTCGCATGGTCGACGCCTCAGAAGGCGCTGTTGATGCCCTCGTACGCCCGGTCGACGTTCCAGTTCTCGTTGAAGCCGGCGAACGCCTCCTCCATGTTGCTCTTCACTTCGGGCGTCACGGCGCTCCCGTGGGCGATCGTCAGCGGCTGGCTGTCCGACGCCTTGAACTGCTCGATCTGTCGGGTGAGGAACGGCCCGAACTCCTCGCCCGAGACGTCGGTTCGCGGCGGGATCGACCCTTTGACGGGGTTGAATCGCCGCTGCGCGTCCGCCGTCCCACAGTAGCTGAGGAACTTCCGGGTCGCGTCCGGCGACGGGTTGTTCTTCGGGAAGACGAACGAGTCCATCACCATCGAGTACACGCCGTCGGTTCCGGGGTACGGGGCGTAGTTCCAGTCGCTTTCGAACTCGAACCCCTCCGACGCCTCGTACTGGCCGGCGGCCCAGTCGCCCTGGTGGATGAACGCGGCGTCGCCCTCGACGATCTTCGTGTTCGCCTGATCCCACGAGATCGATCCGGCGTCGCCGTTGAAGTACTCCCTGTATCCGGCGACCGCCTGGAGCGACTCCCTGATCGCGCCCTCGTGCTGCTGGACGTTCCCGGCGGCGAAGTCGTCGAACGCGCCGACGCCGTTGCGGGCGATGAACTCGGTCTCCCAGAGCTGGAGCGTCGGCCACGGGTCCTGCGTCGAGTGCGCCAGCGGGGCCGCGTCCGTCTCGGTCGCGACGGCGTCGAGGGCGTCGGCCATCGCCTGCGGGTCGTTCAACCCGGAGGGATCAACACCCGCCTGTTCGAGCACCGAGACGTTGTAGAAGACGTTGTTGAGCCGGTGGATGTTGATCGGCACCGAGACGAGCGTTCCGGCCGGTTGTGCGGCGTTCTGGACGCTCTCGCGGTACGCGTTGCGCATGTCGTCGTTCCAGACGTCGCTCACGTCCTCCAGTACGTCGCTGCTCGTGTACGGCGCGAGCGCCTTCCCCGGCCAGATCTGGAACGTGCTCGGCGGATTCTCGTTGAGCACGCGGTTTTTGATCACCGTGTCGAGCGCGCTTCCCGCGCCGCCCGGCGCGGGATTGTTGTTTATTTCGACGTCGCCGTGTCGCTGCTGGAACCCTTCGAGCAGCGCGTCGAGCGCCTCCTTTTCGCCGCCGGCGGTCCACCAGTGGACGATTTCGAGCTGGTTGCTGCCGCCGCCGTTTCCGCCGTCGCCCCCGCCGCCGTTCCCATCGCCGCCGGTGCACCCCGCGAGTCCGGCCATGCCGGCGCTCGCGAGCCCGGCGAGCTTCATGTACGATCGACGCGAGAGGCCGTTCGATGTGCGTCCTGTCATTCGAAATCCACCACGAAAGGTCGTGAGCGACTCCGCCATCCCCGAAGTTAAGTGTTTCCTATTTTCTCACGATTGTGAGTGAATGATTCAGCGTCCTGGCGGCCGTGTCCCCGCCGTCCCGCGGTCGATCCCGTCCGACGATCGTGGCCCTTCGACCGTATCGGTGGGTTTTACCACCGCGGTACGCGTCCACGCACGCATGAGCGAGGACTACCGAACGGAGCGGGACAGCCTCGGGGAGATGCGGGTGCCGGCGGACGCGTACTGGGGCGCGCAGACCCAGCGCGCCGTGGAGAACTTCCCCATAAGCGACGTCACCTTCGGTCGACGGTTCGTCCGCGCGCTCGGTGCGGTGAAGAAGGCCGCCGCCCAGGCGAACCGGGACCTCGGCATGATCCCCGAGGACGTCGCGGACGCGATCGTCGAGGCGGCCGACGAGGTCATGGCCGGCGAACACGACGACCAGTTCCCGGTCGACGTGTTCCAGACAGGTTCCGGCACCTCCTCGAACATGAACGCCAACGAGGTCATCGCCAACCGCGCGGCGGAACTCATGGGCGAGGAGATCGGCTCGCGGATCGTCCACCCCAACGACCACGTCAACTTCGGCCAGTCCTCGAACGACGTGATCCCCACCGCGATGCACGTCTCCGCCTCGGAGGCCGTCGAAAAGGACCTCGTTCCGGCGCTGGAGACGCTCCGCGAGGCCCTCGCCGACAAGGAGCGAGCGTTCGACCACGTCGTCAAGACGGGACGGACGCACCTGCAGGACGCGACGCCGGTGCGGCTCGGTCAGGAGTTCGGCGGGTATCGATCGCAGATCGAGAAAGGGATCGAACGGGTCGACGCCGTGCGGGGTCGCCTCGGCGAACTCGCCCTCGGCGGCACCGCCGTCGGCACCGGGCTGAACACCCACCCGGACTTCCCCGAGCTGGCGGCGACGTACATCAGCGAGGACACCGGCGTCGAGTTCCGCGAGGCAGACGACCACTTCGAGGCGCAGGCGGCCCACGACGCGATGGCGGAGGCGCACGGCGCGCTTCGGACCGTCGCCGGGTCGCTCAACAAGATCGCGAACGACCTCCGCCTCCTCGCGTCCGGACCGCGAAACGGCCTCGGCGAGATCGAACAGCCCGAGAACCAGCCCGGCAGTTCGATCATGCCCGGGAAGATCAACCCGGTCGTCGCCGAGGCCGTCAATCAGGTCCACAAGCAGGTCGTCGGCAACGACGCCGCGGTCGCCGCCGGGGCGGCCGAGGGGCAGCTCGATCTCAACCTCTACAAGCCGGTGCTCGCCCACAACTTCCTCCAGTCGGCGGAACTCCTGACGAACGCCTCGGAGGTGTTCGCGGAGCGGTTCGTCGCGAAGCTCGAAGCGAACGAGGAGCACTGCGCGGAGCAGGTCGAGCGAAGCATGGCGCTGGCGACGGCGCTCAACCCGACGATCGGCTACGACAAGGCGGCCGAAGTCGCGAAGGAGGCGCTCAAGCGCGACAAATCCGTCCGTGAGGTCGTCGTCGAGAAGGGCTACCTCACCGAAGCGGAGGCCGACGAGGTGCTCGACCCCGAGCGGATGACTCACCGCGGGATTCTCGGCAGCGAGTGACCGTCACAGGAGATAGTCACTCTCCGCGAATCGGGAGACGACGCCGATTTTCGTCTCCCAGTGGCGCGCCCGGGAAAAAACGACATTTTCAAGACGAACCCCGGTGATCTTTTAGGCATGCCTGGGGTGAACTTACATCGGGAGATCGAGGGGCGGGACGTGCTCGTATGCCGAAAGTGCGGTTCTGAGTTTCCGGAGGGACGCGCCACCCGAGACGGGTGGTACTATCAGTGCCCCGAGGACGGCTGCGACTCGCAGGGACTCGGCGAGGGACTCCGTCGAATCAACCGCCGACGCGAACGGAGCAGTTGAACCGAACGCGCTGACGCCGTCCCCTCGAACGCTCCTGCGGTCGCCCCGGAACGGATAGCGGACGGCGGCGGAGACTGAATCCTTTTTACCTCCCCCGACCCCACAACCCGCTAATGAGCGAGTACGACTACGAGGACCTCAGCCTCGTCGCGGGCCTGGAGATCCACCAGCAGCTCGACACCGCGACGAAGCTCTTTTGCGGCTGTCCGACGGAGCGCCGCGAACCCGACGAGGCGACTCGGACGTTCGCGCGGTTTCTTCACCCGACGAAGAGCGAACTCGGCGAACTCGACGAGGCCGCGCTCGAAGAGAGCCGCGTCGACAGGGAGTTCGAGTACCTCGCGTACGACACGACCTGTCTCGTCGAAGAGGACGACGAACCGCCGGGGCTCCTCGACGAGGAGGCGCTCGACGTGGCGATGCAGATCGCGGTGCTTCTCGACATGAGCGTCGTCGACGAGGCGCACGTGATGCGAAAGATCGTGGTCGACGGCTCGAACACCTCCGGCTTCCAGCGGACGACGCTCGTCGGGCAGGACGGCGAGATCGAAACCAGCGACGGACCGGTCGGCATCGAGGACCTCCTCCTCGAAGAGGAGAGCGCCGGTCGGGTCGAAGAGACCGATCACGGCGTCCGCTACAGCCTCGATCGGCTCGGCATCCCGCTCGTGGAGATCGGAACGGGGCCGGACATCCGCTCTCCGCAGCAAGCCCGCGAGGCGGCCGAAACCATCGGGATGCTCCTTCGATCGACGGGCGCGGTGAAGCGAGGGCTCGGAACCATCCGGCAGGACGTGAACGTCTCCATAGCGGATGGCGCGCGCGTCGAGATGAAGGGCGTCCAGAGCCTCGACGACATCGACGAACTCGTCCGTCGGGAGGTCGGTCGGCAGGTCGAACTGCTCGCCATCCGCGACGAGCTGCGGGAACGGGGCGCGAACGTCGGCGAGACGCGCGACGTGACGCGCGTCTTCGAAGATACCGAAAGCGGCGTCATCGCGAGCGTCCTCGACGGGGGGAAAGTCGCCGCGGTGCCGCTTTTCGGCTTCGACGGACTCGTCGGCCGCGAGATCCAGCCGGATCGGCGGCTCGGCACCGAGTTCTCCGACCACGCCAAGCGCCACGGCGCGGGTGGCGTTTTCCACACCGACGAACTGCCCGCTTACGGCGTCGAGCAGGAGGAGGTCGACGCGCTCCGCGAAGCCGTCGACGCCGGCGAGGACGACGCGGTCGTCATCGTCGCCGCCGACTCGGAGACGGCGGACCTCGCCATCGACGCGGTCGCGGAGCGGGCGCGGGTCGCGATCGAGGAAATCCCCGAGGAGACCCGTGGAGCGAACGACGACGGCACCTCCCGGTACCTCCGTCCGCTCCCGGGCGCGGCGCGGATGTACCCCGAGACGGACGTCCCGCCCGTCGAACCCGACCCGAGCGAGGTAGAGGTTCCCGAACTACTCACCGAGAAGGTCGAACGGTACCGACGGGAGTACGGTCTCGACGCCGGCCTCGCGGAACAGGTCGCCTACGGCCGTCGGATGCCCGCCTTCGAGCGGGCGGTCGAGCGCGGCGTCGACGCGACGCTCGCGGCCGGAACCCTCGAAAGCACAGTGACGGAGCTTCGCCGCGACGACGTGCCGGTCGAGCGCCTCACCAACGAGCACTTCCTCGACGTGCTGACGCTCGTCGACGACGGCGACCTCGCGAAGGAAGGCGTCGACGAGGTGCTCGCGGTGCTGGCGGAGGAACCGACGCTCTCGGCCACGGAAGCCGTCGAGGAGGCGGGACTCGCCGGCGTCGACGACGATGCGGTTCGCGACGCCGTCGCCGAGGTGGTCGAGCGCAACGAGGCGCAGGTCGAAGCGCAGGGGATGGGCGCGTTCTCGGCGCTCATGGGCGAGGCGATGGGCGCGCTGCGCGGGAAGGCCGACGGCGAGGTCGTGAGCGACGCGCTCCGAGAGGAGATCCAAAAGCGGGCGTAGCTCGTCGACCGGGGGCTGTCAGACGGCACGGACGCGAAGCCCGCGGGACGGAGTGCCGTACGATCGCGAGCCGTCCCGCGGCGACAGTCATGCCACGGTCGCGATGGTCCCGTTTTCGTATTTCAACGTTCGTCCGACGGCGGGGTCCGGGTTCGGGGACGAGCGCCCCCGTCAAAACCAGGATACGCGTTGCCTGCGGCCGAACGTACTTACGGTCCGCCGTCAACCATCCGCCAATGTCGATCTTTTACGAGGACATCGAACCCGGCGACGTCGCCGAGTTCGGCGAGTACGAGGTGACGGAGGCGGAGATCGTCGACTTCGCGGAGCGGTACGACCCGCAGTGGTTCCACGTCGATCCGGAGCGGGCCGCCGAGGAGTCGATGTACGGCGGGCTCATCGCCAGCGGGTGGCACACGACGGCCATGACGATGCGGATGCTCGTCGACCACCACTTCGCCGAGGCCGCCTCGCTCGGCGCGAAGGGGATCGAAGAGATCCGCTGGCGGCGACCCGTCCGCCCGGGGGACGTCCTCTCGGTTCGAGCGGAGGTCCTCGACAAAGAACCCGAACGGCCCGATCGGGGTCTCGTCAGAAATCGGACGGAGACGCGCAGGGACGACGGCGAGGTCGTGCTGTCGATGGTGTCGCTCGTGATGTACGCGAGACGGAGCGACGAGGACTGAGCTGGCGGTTCGGCTTCACCGACGGCCGCCGTCGTTCGCGACCTCGTCGGCGGATTCTCGTCCGTCGCGCAACCGTTCGTTCGCGCGGCGGAAGACGCCCAGTAACGTGTTTACTTCGCGATCCGTGGGGTGCGCCCGGCCGACGAGGCGACGGATCAGGCGGTTCGTCTTCGCCCGCTTTCGCTCGTTGTACCCCGACGCGTCGAGGAAGGCGTCGAAAAAGTCGTAGAGGCGTTCGATCTCGCGCTCCTCGGCTCGGGTCCGTTCGACGTCGGGGAGTTGCGTCTCGTCGACGGTGAGACCGCGCAGTTCGTAGAGGACGACCGTCGCGGCCTGCCCGAGGTTGAGCACCGGGTACGATTCGCTCGCGGGGATCGAACACACCTCGTCGAGCCGTTCGAGTTCCTCGTTGTTCAGCCCGGTACCTTCGCGACCGAAAACGATCGCGGTCCGCGTTTCGACGGTTTTCAGGCTCTCGGCCAGTCGGCGCGGCGTCGTGAACGGGTACCGGGTGTGCCGGCGGCTGTCCTCGTTCGTGATGGCCGTACAGCCGACGGTGTGGTAGTTCTCGATCACCGACTCCAGCGTGACGGTCTCGGCGCTCGGGAGCACGTCCTCGCGGGCGTGGCCGGCGAAGCCGTACGCCTCGCTGTTGCGGGTGATCTCCGGCGGATTCACGAGTTTCAGCTCCGAGAGGCCGAAGTTCTTCATCGCCCGGGCGATCGTCCCGACGTTGCCTGGCGTCTCGGGCTCGACGACGACGACGACGGGCTTCTCGCGGCTCATTTCTTCGGGTAGCGAACGCCGAAGTCGACGTCCTCGAAGGAGAGATCGTCGTCCGCCTCGTCCTCTCCGTCCGCGTCCGATTCGTCCGCGCCCGATTCGTCCCTGAGTTCGATCCGCCGGCCCTCGAATCCCTCGGTCAGTCGGTCGTGCAGTTCCTGCGGATCCGGCGGGTTCGGGAGGCCGTCGGGGTCGGTGTCGACGTGCTCGATGCCGGCGTAGCCCTCGGGCGCGCGGCCGCCGTCGGCGAACCACTCGTGGAACGCGTCGCGGAAGTCGTTCTCGCCGACGAGGTCGCGGCCGCCGGCCTCGCGGAACCAGTAGTCGAAGTCCGGTTCGTGGCGCTCGCAGAGCAGGATCTCCTCGAAGGGTTCGCCGTAGACGACCGCCGACTCGTTGCACCGGCGGATCTCCGCCTCGCCGTGGATCAGATAGCAAGCGTCGCAGGGCTTCCCGATGAGGTAGCTCAGCCGGAGGAGCCGCCGCTTCGGATCGTCGGGGATCTCCGCGAGCGGCTTGAACTCGCCCTCGTCGGTGAAGATTTCGGACTCGTCGAACCGCCACCCGCGAAGTCCGATGCTGACCTTCGCCATGCGTCGAGACTAACGGGCGCGCCGATAAAAAGAGCGTGACTCCCGGCCGCGCTCGGCGACTATCCCGCTGTGGCCATGTGTCGCTCGACGTACTTCGCCAGCGGGTCCGTCTCGATGTGCACCGGGTCACCGACAGACGTTCCGGATAGGGTCGTGATCTCGTACGTCGCGGGGATGACCGCGACGGAGAACGTTTCGTCCCCCAAGGCAGCGACCGTCAGGCTGATGCCGTCGAGCCCCACCGCCCCCTTTTCGGCGAAGTGCGACTCACACGCTTCGGGGAGTGCGAACTCGAACGTCCGACCGTCGCCGTCTCGCCGAATCGCGGTCACTCTCGTCGTCGCGTCGACGGTTCCTCTCACGAAGTGGCCGTGGATGCCGTCGCCGACGCTCAGGGGATGTTCGAGATTCACTCGATCGCCGGCGTCCAACTCGCCGAGGTACGTCCGCGAGAGCGTTTCCGGGGAGGCGAACGCCTCGAACCTATCGGCGCGATCGTCCACTCGGGTCGCGGTGAGACAGACGCCGCTGACCGCGACGCTGTCGCCGCGGGAGAGGTTCCCGACGCCCGGAGCGTCGATTTGCAGCCGCACCCCGCTGCCGACGGCAGTACACCTGCGCACCGTTCCGGTTTTCGTGATGATTCCAGTGTACACGGATCGGTCCACCGGCGGGACGTACAAGTTTGTTCCCATTTCGTTATGCGTAACATATTTGTGATAGAGGGACCCACGATCGCGGAGAGAGCGCCTTGCTCGATCCCCGGTATTAATTTTCTCTGGCGGTCGTCCGTGTCGGGGCGGACGACGAAATCTCGCCGCGCGTCGTATCGGACCGCCTATGTCGATCCGGTCCCACTCTCGGACCATGCGAAACGTGGACGCGGGCGGGCTCGGCATCGGCGACGACTATCCGCCGCGTATCATGGGGGTGCTGAACGTGAGCGAGGAGTCGCCGTACGAGCCGAGCGTGTTCGACGACGCGGGGGAGGCGGCCGAGTACGTCGACGCGGAACTGATCGGGGAGGGTGCAGACATCGTAGACGTGGGGCTCGAATCGGCGAACAAGCGGTTCGAGGTCCTCTCGGCCGAGGAGGAGCTGGAGCGGTTGGACCGCGCCGTCGAGACGATGGAGAGCGTCTCCGGCGACGCGGCCTACTCCATCGAGACGCGCTATCACGAGGTGGCCGACGCGGCGCTGTCGGCGGGGTTCGACCTGGTCAACGACGTGTGCGGCTTCGCCGACCCGGAGATGCCGCGCGTCTGCGAGGAGCACGACGCCGCCGTCGTGAAGATGGCGAGCCCGCCGGACCTCTCGCGGCCGGGCGCGGTCGAGGAGGTCGACGACATCTACGAGGCGCTGCGGCGGAACGGCTTCACCGACAAGACCATCGTCGACCCGGCGTTCGGGGGCTGGAGCGAGGAGAAGACCCTGGAGGACGACCGCGAGACGTTCCGTCGCCTCCGGGAGTTCAGGGGGCTCGATCGGCCGATCCTCGTCTCGATCAACCGGAAGAACTTCCTCCGCGAGATCGCCGGCCGCTCGACCGAGGAGGCGCTGCCCGTCAGCCTCGCGGCGACGTCGATGGCGGTCGAGCGGGGCGCGCACGTGATCCGAACGCACGACGTGGCCGAGACGCGCGACGCGGCGCTCGTCGGCGCGGCGTTCGCCCGCGATCGGATCCGCGGCGGAGAGGCGGTTCGCGTCGAGGAACTCGACGTGACGACCGCGCGGGAGGCCGCTCGACACCTCGACCGACTCGGCGGCGACGAGGCGACCGCCGCCGAGTGCGTCACGCGCGTGTACGAACTCTCCGGCCTCGACGCCGCGGAGCGGGGCGCGCTCCGCGCGGGCGCGGCCGAAGCCGGCGCGGTTTTAGTCGACTCGGCCGACAGGAGCGGCGCGCTCCTCGCGGGAACGCCCCGCTCGCTCTCGAACCTCGCTGCAGCCGCATCCGGCGTTTCTGCCGCGCTCGACGACGCGCTCGAACGAATCGCCGAAACAGATCACTGACGAAGACGGTCGTTCACCTACGAGAAAACTTATGACAGATCGGTCAGAACTCGGAGTGTGGAAGCCGGGACGGCACGCGGGTAGGGGTACTTGGTGCCACACCGGCCCATGCGGTATCATATCCGCCGAGCGTCGCGCATGAAGTTCGCCGAGTGGGAGCCCGTCTACGAGTCGATCCTCGCTGACTTCGGATACAGCCGCGCGGCCGACGAGACGGCGCGGGACGAACTCGCCGCGCTCGCGAGGCGATTCGATCGCGACCGGTTCGCGGGAATCGACGGGTCGATCGTCGCCGTCGTCGGCGCGGGACCGTCGCTCTCCGACGAGATCGACCGCGCTGTCGACGCCGAGTACGTCTTCGCCGCATCCACCGCGGCGGACGCGCTGCTCGCGGCGGGGATCGACGTCGATCTGATGGTGACCGACCTCGACAAGAACGTCGAGACCGCGCGCGAGTTGACGCGCGCCGGCGTGCCGGTCGCGGCGCACGCTCACGGCGACAACCGCCCGGCGATCCGCGAGTGGGTTCCTCGGTTCGACCTCGATTTCACGCTCGCGACGACGCAAGCCGAGCCGGCCGGGCCGGTCGTCAACTACGGCGGGTTCACGGACGGCGACCGGGCCGCCTTCCTCGCCGACGAGTTCGGCGCGGCGACGCTCGCGTTCGTCGGCTGGGACCTCGACGATCCGACCGTCGGGGCGACGAAGGCGAAGAAACTCCGGTGGGCGGAGCGGCTGCTCCGCTGGCTCGAAGTGCGGCGGGGAGAGCGGTTCTCGATCCTCGACGGTCGGCGCGACGCGGTCGAGCCGCCGTAGGCGGCGCGATCGACGAGAGAGACGCGGTGCGACGAGAACGTCGCGGGCGATAGGTTGACGCCGCGTCGGTCGCACACCCGAATATGCAGCTCCACTGGCACCGACGCGACCTGCGAGCCGCGGACAACACCGCGCTCAGCGCGGCGGCCGGCGCGCTCGATCCCGACGCCGACGACGGGGTCGTCCCCGCGTTCGTCTTCGATCCCGACGTGCTCGCGCACGCCGGCCCGCCGCGGGTTCGGTTCATGCTCGACGCGCTCGATTCGCTTCGTGCGTGGTACCGCGACCGGGGGAGCGACCTCGTCGTCGCCCGCGGCGATCCTCGCGAGGAGATTCCGGCGCTCGCGGAGGCGCACGGCGCGGATCGAGTCGTCTGGAACGGGGACTACTCCGGGCTGGCGCGCGAACGGGACGCCGCCGTGCGCCGCGCGCTCGACGGGGTCGGGATCGAGCGCGAGTCGTACCACGACGCGATCCTCCACGAATCGGGGTCGATCACGACCAATCAGGGCGAGCCGTATTCCGTGTTCAGCTACTTCTGGAAGAAGTGGCGGGACCGCGAGAAGGCGGAGTCGCGCGACGCCCCCGACGCCGACCGACTGGCCGACGTGTCGGGCGACGCCCTGCCGACGATCGACGATCTTGGTTTCGAGGAGCCGGAGACGGACGTACAGTCCGCCGGTGCTGCGGCCGCCCGCGACCGGCTCGAACGGTTCTGTTCGGACGCGGTGTACCGGTACGACGCGGATCGAGACTACCCGGCGCGAGGCGCGACCTCCCGCCTGTCGGCCGATCTCAAGTGGGGGACCGTCGGGATCCGGGAGGTTTACGCGGCCACGGCGGACGCGAAGGCCGACGCCGCCGGCGACGAGTACGACTCGGTCGAGGAGTTCCAGTCGCAGCTGGCGTGGCGGGAGTTCTACGCCCACGTCCTCTTTTTCAATCCGGGCGTTGTCGACGAGAACTACAAGGAGTACGAACACGAAATCGACTGGCGCGCGGTCGACGGGGGGAGCGACGGGGCCGAGGAGCTGCGGGCGTGGAAGGAGGGAAAGACGGGGTATCCCATCGTCGACGCCGGGATGCGGCAGTTGACGCGGGAGGCGTACATGCACAACCGCGTCAGGATGATCGTCGCCTCCTTTCTCACGAAGGACCTGCTCGTCGACTGGCGCGAGGGGTACGCGCACTTCCGCGAGTACCTCGCGGACCACGACACCGCCAACGACAACGGCGGGTGGCAGTGGGCCGCGTCGACCGGCACGGACGCGCAGCCGTACTTTCGCATCTTCAACCCGATGACGCAGGGCGAACGGTACGATCCCGACGGGGAGTACGTCCGCGAGTACGTGCCCGAACTGGCTGGCGTCGACGCCGACGTCATCCACTCGTGGCACGAACGCTCCGACGAGGAGCGCGCGGCCGCCGGCCCCGACTACCCGGCCCCGATCGTCGACCACGGCGAGCGGCGCGAGCGGGCGCTCGAAACCTTCGAACGGGCGCGCGGCGGCGAGGACTGAATCCCGGTCGGCGGCGGGAAGCGGGCGGAGACGACCGGGACCGACGGACGATCACATGTACAGCGAGTAGGAGATGAATCCCATCCCCGTGAGAACGAACGCGGTTCGGACGAGGGCGGAGAACGGGAGCGCGACGTGGACGACGTCGAAGAGCGAGCAGTCGAGGACGCCGCCGACGCTGATGAGCACGAAGCCGATCGAGATGAAGAGCATCGGCTCGCTCCGGTTGCGGCGGTAGCCGCGGTACGCTTGATAGGCGATGAGGAACCCGAGCGCGATGGCCAGGAGGTTCCCCGCGATGATCCAGAAGCTCATCGATCGGTCCCCCGTATGTCCTCCCAGACGCGGGTGAACCGGTCTGCGGCGTCTTCGTGGTGTGTGAGCGTCACGTCTATCTCCCCGTTTGTGATGTCGATGTCGATGTGTTCGACCGTCGATTCGTACAGCGTGTAGTGGTTGCCCGACGGATCGAGCTGCGTGTGTTCGACCAGCAGATCCAGTCGTTTGAGGTCGTCGACCCGGCGGTAGATCGTCGGCAGCGACGCGTCGCACGCCTCGCTGAGCGCCTTCGCGGACAACGGTTCCCCGTGCGTCTCGACGAGGATCGAACGGGCGTACTCGTCGTCCAAGAGCCGGAAGACGTCCGCCGGATCCGGGACCTCATTCACGTCCTCATCGATTCGCGCATGAATGTAAACTCTATCGAGCGTGTTCCGGCTCGGAAAATCCGCCACCGGCGCGCACGAGAAACCCGATCGCGCCGAACCGGGAGAAACCGCTTTGTCGACGCCCCGTCCAGAGAGACCATGACTCGAATCGACATCGTCCTGTACGAGGGCTTCGACGAACTCGACGCCGTCGGCCCCTACGAGGTGTTTTCGAACGCGGCGAAGCGCGGGGCGGACCTCGAACCGCGCCTCGTAACCGTCGACGGACGCGACCGGGTGACGGCGAGCCACGGCCTCCGCGTCGAAGCGGACGGGACGCTCCCGGGTCCCGACGCTCCCGACCGCCCGGACGTCGTCGTCGTTCCCGGCGGGGGCTGGAGCGATCGGAGCGAGGCGGGCGCGTGGACCGAAGCGGAGAAGGGCGAAGTTCCGGAGGCCGTCGCCGCCCACCACGCAGTCGGCGCGACCGTCGCGTCGGTCTGCACCGGCGGGATGCTGCTCGCGACGGCGGGGCTGACGGACGATCGTCCGGCGGTGACGCACGCGAGCGCGCTCTCCGACCTCCGGGCGTCGGGGGCCGAGGTGGTCGACGCGCGCGTCGTGGACGACGGCGACCTCCTCTCCGCCGGCGGCGTCACCTCGGGGATCGATCTCGCGCTCCACCTCGTCGAACGCGAGGCGGGCGCGCGGATCGCGGAGGACGTCGCGACCGCGCTCGAATACGAGCGCCGCGGCGTCGTCGCCTCGTAGCCCGCCGTCGCCGATCGGGGAAGGGCGGGTCGCGGATTGAAGCGTCACTCGAAGCGGAAACTCCCCGGGAAAGATAACTTGGCTTACATTTAATCCGCTCTCGGTCGATACGGAGAGTGGAGACAGAGATGACTTACGAACTCCCCGACCTTCCGTACGATTACGACGCGCTCGAACCGTCCATCGACGCGCGCATCATGGAACTGCACCACGACAAGCACCACCAGAGCTACGTCGACGGCGCGAACAGCGCGCTGGAGCAGCTCGAATCCATGCGCGAGAGCGGCGACTTCGGCGACGTGAAGGGCGTCGAACGCAACCTCGCGTTCAACCTCTCGGGACACGTAAACCACACCGTGTTCTGGCGGAACATGAGCCCCGACGGCGGCGGCGAACCCGGCGGCGAGTTCGCCGACGCGATCGAGGCGGACTTCGGCTCGTTCGACGGGTTCAAATCGCACTTCTCCGCGGCCGCGATGAACGCCGAGGGCTCCGGCTGGGGGATGTTGCTCTACGACCACGTCGGCGACGGGATGATCGTCGCGGCGGCCGAGAACCACCAGAATCAGACGCCGCAGGGGACGACGCCGCTGCTCGTGCTCGACGTGTGGGAGCACGCGTACTACCTCCAGTACGAGAACAACCGCGGCGAGTACATCGACAACTTCTGGGACGTCGTCGACTGGGACGACGTCGCGCAGCGCTACGACGACTGTCAGGGTCGGACGATCCAGTAGACCGACCGTCCGCCGGTTCCGACTCCCTCGCGCCCCGTTTTTGTCGTCGTCGCTGCGAACGGGTCCCGGTCGCGCTCACGAATCGTGACGCGTGCTATCGTACCTCTCCTCAAACTTTAACAGCGTTCCTGAATAACCAACCGGCGGAGGAATCACCATGAGTCACGAACTCCCGCCGCTTCCGTACGACTACGACGCACTCGAACCGCACATCTCCGAGCAGGTGCTGACGTGGCACCACGACACGCACCACCAGGGCTACGTCAACGGCTGGAACTCGGCCGAGGAGACGCTGGCGGAGAACCGCGAGAGCGGCGACTTCGGCTCCTCCGGGAGCGCGCTCCGGAACGTGACCCACAACGGCTGCGGGCACATCCTCCACGACCTGTTCTGGCAGAACATGTCGCCGGAGGGTGGCGACGACGCCACCGGCGCGCTCGCGGACCGGATCGAGCAGGACTTCGGCTCCTACGAGGCGTGGAAGGGCGAGTTCGAAGCCGCCGCGAAGAACGCGAGCGGCTGGGCGCTCCTCGTCTACGACAGCTTCTCGAACCAGCTTCGCAACGTAGTCGTCGACAAGCACGACCAGGGCGCGCTGTGGGGCTCCCACCCGATCCTCGCGCTCGACGTGTGGGAACACTCGTACTACTACGACTACGGTCCGGCGCGCGGCGACTTCATCGACGCGTTCTTCGAGGTCGTCGACTGGGACGAGCCGAACCGCCGCTACGAGCAGGCGGTCGAGCTGTTCGAGTAGGTCGCGCAGAATCCGTCAATCCCGATTTTTTCGCCGAACCGCACCGTAGAGTGAAACGTTCGAACCTGCGCCCCGAGCGACGCGTTCGAGCCGGGCGAGCGGCGCGTCGAAACCGTCAATCGGTGTCCCTCAGTCGGAGTCGCATCCGCCCCGCGACCCCGGTTCGGCGGACCTCGACCCGTCCGAACCGCCGGACGGCCTGAACTCGTCGGTCGAGTACTCGCCCACCAGATCGCCGATCTTCGCGTCGAGCTTCGAGAAGTCGTAGTACTCGTCGCGCCGGTCGAAGCTCGCGAACACGCCGATCCGCGCGTCCCCGCTTTCGAGGAACGTGCGGAACAGTTCGAACGAGGAGAAGCCGCGGACCGTGTACTGGTAATCGGCGTAGTACAGCTTCTCGTACGTGTCGCGCGTCACGTAGCCGTACCGTTCGTTGTCGACGAAGGCCGCCACGTCGAGGTCTTCGATCCGGCGCTCGACGTCCGGTCTGACGTACAGCCGCTCGTGGGTCCACTGATCGAACAGCCAGACGTCGCGCAGTGACTCGCCGCCGAGCTCTTCGAAGAGTGCCACGAGGCGGTCCGTCGCATCGCTCATACGTCCGCCAGATGCCGCCGGCAGATAACCATTTTTGTGCTCGGTTGAGAGGTCAGATGAAGGTGAACCCGCCCCGCCCGAACCGACCGCCGACGGCTCGCTCCGGCCGCCCTCTCGCCCCCTTTTCGCTCCGGCCGTCCTCGCTTCACCCCGCGAAACGAGAGACCGCCAGGATTTACCGCCGACCGGTCGTACCGCTTCGCATGCCGAAACCGAAAGACGAGTTCGAGGCGCTGTACCCGTGCGACTTCTACACGCCCGAGGACCTCCTCGAAGCGGATCAGATGTACACGGTCTACGAGATCGCGCGCCTCCTCCAGGGGCTGGACGCCGACGCCGAGATCGACGTGGAGACGGAGGAGATCCTGCTCGACTGGGCCATCCCGTGGATCATGCGGAACGCCGACGACCTCGTGGTCGCCGAGCCGCCGAGCGAGGAGGAGCCGGGGTACTACGGGCTGAAAACCGAGTGAGCTACCCCAGTCGGGCGGCTCTGCTCGCGAGTTCGACGTCGTGGTACGGGTTCGTGACGACGCTCGGACCGTGGCCGACGTGCATCTCCCCGAGCGACTCGTCGACCGTCTCGCGCATCCGGTCGATGCTCGCGATCAGCGTCTCGCGGTCGCCCTCTTCGAGGTCGGTCCGTCCGAAGCTCCCGTTCTGGAAGACGAGGTCCCCCGCGAAGAGGACGCTCGCGTCCGGCGAGTAGAAGCAGAGGTGGTCGTCCTTGTGCCCGGGCGTGTGGAGGGCGACGTAGTCGTGATCGCCGAGCCGAACCGTCTCCCCGTCGTCGATTCGGCGGTCGACGAGGGGGTTTCCGGGATCGAACCCCCAGACCTCGACGCCGAACGCGTCGCGGACGGCGTCCACGTTGCCGACGTGGTCCGGGTGGGTGTGCGTCAGCACGATCGCGTCGAGGGAGTCCGTGCGCTCGCGTACCCGCTCGACCGCGTCGAAGTTCGCGCCCGCGTCGACGAGGACCCCGCGCTCGCCCTCGACGAGGAAGGCGTTGCTCGTGAACGCGCGGACGCCCTGCGCGACGTTGTGGATCATGACCCCGGCTACGACACGGGTCGACTTCGGTGTTCCTCTCGCGTCGGACGATCGGGTTCGGTGGATGCAGCACCTGCCGCGTTTTCAGTGGGTTTAGTACCCGCCACGCCCGATGGTCGGTGAGACACCGTGGCGCGAACCGACAGACACCCCGACGGCATCGACGCGGAGGAGGCGGACCCGTGAAGCAGTATCTCGACCTGGTCGAGGGAGTCCTCCGCGAGGGCGCGTACAAGCCGAACCGGACGGGCGTCGACACCATTTCGGCGTTCAGTCGACACTACGAGGTGGACCTCTCAGAGGGATTTCCGCTGCTCACGACGAAGGATCTGTCCGGGTATCGCTGGAACTCGCTGATTCACGAGCTCCTGTGGTACCTCTCGGGCGAGGAGCACGTCCGAAACCTTCGCGAACAGACGAAGATCTGGAACGCCTGGGCGGACGATCAGGGACGCCTCGACACCGCCTACGGCCGATTCTGGCGGCGGTATCCGATCCCCGACTCGGGGCTGTCGGGGGAAGCGTGGCCCGAGGAGGGCCACCGGTGGGTCAACGACGACGAGCGGACGTTCGACCAGATCGCCTACGTGCTCGACCAGCTTCGCGAGAATCCGCAATCTCGCCGGCTCGTCGTCAACGCCTGGCACCCCGCGAACGCCGCCGTCAGCACCCTTCCGCCGTGTCACTACACGTTCGTCTTCAACGTCCAGGGCGACCGGCTGAACCTGCACCTGACGCAGCGTTCCGGCGACGTCGCCCTCGGCGTTCCGTTCAACGTCGCCGCCTACTCGCTCCTGGCGCAGGCCGTCGCGGGACGGACCGGGTTCGAACTCGGCTCGTTCGCACACACCGTCGTCGACGCGCACGTTTACTGCGGCGAGGACTCCCGTGGGGAGTGGTACGCGGAGAACCTCCCGGCGCTGCAGGGGCGGCTGGCCGCCGTCGAGGAGCGGGCTGACTTCCTCGGCGTGCGCGAGTGGGTCGAGGAGAGCGCCCCTGCGGAGGAGACGGAGGGATACGACCACGTTCCCGGGCTCCTGTTGCAACTGTCGCGCGAGCCGCGTCCGCGGCCGCGACTGGAGATCGCGGACAAACCGCTCGACGAACTCGCGTTCGAGGACGTTCGGCTGCGCGACTACGACGCCGCCGAGGGAATCCGCTTCTCGGTCGCCGAGTGATGGCGCCCGAGACGGAGCCCGAGATGGAGATCGCGCTCGTCGCCGCCGTCGCGTCGAATGGCGTCATCGGCGCCGACGGCGACATGCCGTGGCACTACCCCGAGGACCTCCGGCACTTCAAGGAGACGACGACCGGCCACCCGGTGATCGCGGGCAGGCGGACGTACGAGAGCATCGCGGCTCGGATCGGCGGGCCGCTCCCCGGCCGGACGAACGTCGTCCTGAGCACGCGCGACCCGGACTTGCCGGAGGGCGCGGTTCTCGCGGGATCGATCGACGAAGCGATCGCCGTCGCCCGGGAAATCGCCGGCGAGGGCGGCACCGTCTTCGTGATCGGCGGGGCGACCGTGTACGAGCAGTTCCTCCCGCGGGCCGATCGTCTCGTCCTCACCGAGATCGACGCGGCGTTCGACGGGGACACGCGATTCCCCGAGTGGGACGAGAGCGAGTGGGAGGAGGTGAGCCGCGACGAGCGCGAGGCGTTCGCGTTCGTCGAGTACCGGCGCCGCGCGGACGGCTGACGGGGCGCTGTGCCGCCGTCGTCAGTCGGCGGGATTCTCGGGTTCTCAGAACCGGCGAGCGTCGGGACCCTCCGGGACCGTGTACTCGTCGATCCACGGCGGCTCGGTTCGGTCCTTTGCCCACTCGAACAGGTGGCGCTTCTCGTTCGCGTAGTAGAGCCGGTAGGCGTCGACGTAGTCTTCGGCCGTCCAGCCGCCGGTCACCTGCGGCGGGTCCGTCCGCCCCGTCTCCGGCCACGCGAGATCGGAGAGGAGAGCGTCGTCCAGCGTTCCCACCGTGGCCCACGACCCGTGAACCCGCTCGTCGTCGTGATCCCAGCGGTAGCGCCACTCGTCGTGGGCGCGGTCGACGTAGTCGTGCGTGCGCTCCCAGTTCTCGCGCGAGGAGGCGGCCCACCGGGTGAGCGGATGGCCCGAGTGGGTGAAGTAGCGGTCGTCCGCCGGGTCGGGGTACCCGTTCAGCCGCGCGGCGGTCGTCAGCACCATCGACCCCTCGAAGACGCTGCTCAGGACGTGCCGGTCGACGAGCCACTCGACCGCCCGCCGAAGATCCCGATCGAGCCAGAAGGCGTTGACCATTGGGCGTGAGAAGGGAGGAATCGAGCGCGGATAGGGGCGTCGGCCCCGGCGGAAGAGGAGATGAAACGGACCGCTGACCCGTCGGACTTACCCGAGGCTTCCCTCCATTTCGAGTTCGACGAGGCGGTTGAGTTCGACCGCGTACTCGATCGGCAGCTCGTTCGTGATCGGCTCGATGAACCCGGAGACGATGAGTTGCTTTGCGTCGTCGTCGTCGAGGCCGCGCGACTGCAGGTAGAACACGTCCTCGTCGCCGATCTTCCCCACCGTCGCCTCGTGCGCCACGTCGACGTCGCTCTCGTGGATCTCGATGTGCGGCATCGTGTCGCTCTGGCTCTCGTTGTCGAACATGAGCGCGTCGCACTCGACGGAGCAGGCGGCGTCCTTCGCGCCGCGGGCGATGCGGACCAGCCCGCGGTAGTTGGTGCGGCCGCCGCCCTTCGAGATCGACTTCGAGACGATCGTCGACTTGGTCTCGGGGGCGTTGTGGTACACCTTCGCGCCCGTGTCGATGTTCTGCCCGGCGGTGGCGAAGGCGATGGTGATGTGGTTGTCCGACGCGCCGCGACCGTTGAGGATCGTCGCGGGATACAGCATGGTCGATTTCGAGCCCATGGAGCCGGAGATCCACTCCATGCGGCCGCCCTTCTCGACGATCGCGCGCTTCGTGTTGAGGTTGTACGTGTTCTTCGACCAGTTTTGCACCGTCGAGTACTGCACGTGCGCGTCCTCGCCGACGAACACCTCGACGGCACCCGAGTGCAGGTTGAACACGCCGTACTTGGGTGCGGAGCAGCCCTCGATGTAGTGGACCTCCGATCCTTTCTCGGCGACGATGAGGGTGTGTTCGAACTGGCCCATGCCCTCGGAGTTCATCCGGAAGTACGCCTGGACCGGCATCTCGACCGTGATCCCCTCCGGCACGTAGACGAAGGAACCGCCGGACCAGATCGCGCCGTGCAGCGCCGCGAACTTGTTGTCCGACGGCGGCACGCACTTCGTCATGAAGTACTCCTCGACCAGTTCGGGGTACTTCCGCACGGCTTCGTCCATGTTACAGAAGATCACGCCCTTTTCCTGCCACTGTTCTTGCATGTTCTGGTAGACGATCTCGGACTCGTACTGGGCGCCGACGCCCGAGAGCGCGTTGCGCTCGGCTTCGGGGATGCCCAGCTTGTCGAACGTGTCGCGGATCTCCTCCGGCAGGTCGTCCCACGACTCCGCGCCGCCGCGCGTCTCGATGTCCGGGCGGATGTACGGGACGATCTGGTTCACGTCGACCTCCGAGAGGTCGGGCTGCCCCGGCCACCCGGTCGGCATCGGCATCGCGTCGAACATCCGAAGCGCGCGGAGGCGGCGCTTCAGCATCCACTCCGGTTCGCCCTTGTCCTCCGAGATGACTCGAATCGTCTCCTCGGTGAGACCCTTGTCGGCCTTGAACGCGGCCTTCTGGACCTTCTTGAAGTCGAAGCGGGACTGCGCGTCCGCCGTTCGGAAGTGCTCCTCGTCCGCCGTGAGTTCTTTGTCGGCCGGTTCCTCCTTCGTACTCATGACGGTAGACTAGGGGTGTCGCAGCTATATCACGCTGTCTGGCCCCGCGTGTTCCTTCCGGATCACATCAGGTCGACCGCTTAGGCAGGCTTTTTCCGGCGGGGCGTCGTACGCGGAGGCGATGACCGACAGCGTCGCCGCGGTGACGGATCGCGAGGGGGTCGGCGGACGATGAACCGAAGCAACCAGCAGGCGTACGACCGCGGGACGTCGCTGTACTCGCCCGACGGGCGCATCTACCAGGTCGAGTACGCGCGCGAGGCGGTCGAGCGCGGCGCGCCAGTCGTCGGCGTCCGGACGACCGACGGCGTCGCGTTCGCCGCCAAGCGCCGCACGCGATCGTCGCTGATGGTCGGAGAGAGCGTCGAGAAGCTGTACAAGATCGACGACCACGTCGGTGCCGCGAGCGCGGGTCACGTCGCCGACGCGCGAAAGCTCGTCGACGCGGCCCGCCGCGAGTCGCAGGTCGAACGCCTCCGGTACGGCGAGCCGATCGGCGTCGAGGCGCTGACGACGACCGTGACCGACCGGGTTCAGGAGAACACCCAGCGGGGCGGTACCCGCCCGTACGGCGCGGCGCTCCTCCTCGGCGGCGTCGACGCGAGCGGCCCGCGGCTGTTTTCGGTCGACCCGTCGGGGACCGGGAGCGAGTGGAAGGCGGTCGCCATCGGCGGCGGGCGCGAGTCGATCCAGGAGGCCCTCGAATCGGGGTACTCGACGGACCTCGATCTCGACGCCGGCTTGCGTCTCGCGCTGGGGGCGATCACGGTCGACGACGACGAGCGCAGCGCCGACGGGCTGACGGCCAGCGCGATCTCCGACGACGGATATCGGACGATCGACGCCGACGCGATCGCCGACCTGCTCGCCGACGAGGGGGCCGCTGAAGACGACGCCGGCGACGCCGGGGAATGAGTCGAGGGGACGAGGTGTCGGACGGATCGGAACCGACGCCGACGCTCCGACGGATCACCACGTTTCCGGTGAAATCGCTCGACCCGCACGAGAGGGATTCCGCGCGGATCGTCGAGAACGGCGGACTCGCGGGGGATCGCGAGTACGCGCTGTTCGACGGAGCGGGGAACTACGTCAACGGCAAGCGCAATGCGGACGTCCACCGACTTCGCTCCGCGTTCGATCCGGGCGCGGGGACGGTGACGGTCGACGCGCCCGGACGCACGAAGCGGACGTTTTCGCTCGAAGGGGATCGGGAGGCGCTGACGGAGTGGCTGTCGGCGTACTTCGGCGAGCCGGTCGAACTGCGTCGAAATCGAGCGGGTGGGTTTCCGGACGACACCGACGCGTCCGGTCCGACGGTCGTCAGCACGGCGACGATCCGCGAGGTCGCGTCGTGGTTCCCCGGAATCGACGAGGGCGGGATGCGTCGACGGCTCCGTGCGAACCTCGAAATCGGCGGCGTGCCCGCGTTCTGGGAGGATCGGCTGTTCGCCGGTCGATCCGAACGCGTCACCTTCGAGGTAGGAAGTACGAGCCGGTCGAACACCGGCGAGGTAGGGAGTACGAGCCGCTCCGAATCCGAAGTCGACGAATCCGGAGCCGACGAATCCGAACGAGACGGCTCGGGCGTCCGGTTCGAGGGCGTCAACCCGTGCCAGCGGTGCGTGGTTCCCTCGCGCGACCCGGAGACGGGCGAGGTGTACGAGGAGTTCACCGAGACGTTCGTCGCGCGGCGGCGCGAGACGCTCCCCGAGTGGAGCGGAGGGGAGTGGTTCGATCACTACTACCGGCTGATGGTCAACACCGTCGTTCCCGACTCCGAGCGGGGGAAGTCGGTGTCCGTCGGCGACGAGGTTCGGATCGTCGGCCCTCGCTCGGCGGACGATTCGTAGCCCGCAGCCGGACGAAGGGGCGTCCGGTTCGGGATCGCGTCGGTGCGAACCGCCGATTCCGAGTCGGCGTGATACGTCGGCCGTCGGAACCGTCCCGACCACTCTGACAGCGGTGAAAGTTAACGTTTCACATTCCGTGCCGTGTCAAAAACTCTTTTGCTCCGCCCGAAGTCTATCAGGGCGATGGAAAAACCGGGTGCGTTCGCTGTGGTTTTGCTCCTCGCGGTGCTGTGCGTCGCTTCGCCCGTCATCGCGGCGGACGGCGACCCCGCAGACAGCCGCATCCATCAAACCACGAATACGACCCAGGGGGACGCGGAGGCGACGGACGTACAGGACTCCTTCGATCGCGACCGCGTCATCCTCGTCGTTCACGACAACCAGTCGGCGCGATGGACGTTCCAGTACGAACGGACGCTCGAAAACGACAGCGACGAGCGGGACTTCCGGGCGTTCGCCAGGGAGTTCAACAACCAGGAGACGGAACTGTACACCGGATTCCAGAACGACTCGCAGACGCTCGTGCGCGACGGGAGCAACGTCACCGGGCGAGAGATGGAGGCGACCGACTTCTCCCGACAGGCCTACGTGACGAGCAGCCTCGGAAACGACATCGGCGTCGTCGAGATGTCGTTCACGTGGACGAACTTCGCCGAGACGGACGACGATCGGATCGTCGTCGGCGACGTGTTCGAAGGCGGGCTGTACATCAGCCCGAACCAGTCGCTCGTCGTCGAGCCCGGGCCGAATCTGGTGTTCGAGTCGGTCAACCCGAACGGGACGCAGTCGAACACCACGTCGCTCGGCGAGAGCGACTCGGTGACGTGGCAGGGCGAGCGGGAGTTCACCGACAACCGTCCGCAGGTCGTGTTCGCGCCCAACGAGTCGGGGGTCGGCTCGGAACCCGCACCCAACGAGACGAGGACCGACGGGCTCGGGCCGGATCAGGGTAGGTCGATGCCGGGCGGCGACGCCGGTATGTGGCTCCTCGGCGCGCTCGTGGTAGTTCTCGGGGGCGTCGCCGCGGCCTTCTGGTACGGCCGCAGCTCGAACGGCGAGGGGACCGCGCCGACGGTCGCGGGACCGTCCGAACGGCGATCGGAGCCGACGCCGCCCGCCCAACCGGCGGTGTCGGACTCCGAACTGCTCTCCGACGAGGATCGCGTGATCTCGATGCTCCGCGAGCGCGGCGGCCGGATGAAGCAGGTGAAGATCGTCGAAGAAACGGGCTGGTCGAAGTCCAAGGTGAGCATGCTGCTGTCCGACATGGAAGAAGAGGGGCTCATCTCGAAGCTCCGCGTCGGCCGCGAGAACGTGATCAGCCTTCGGGGACACGAGCCCGAGGCGGCCGGATCGCCGTTCGACGACGAATGAGCGCTTTTTCCGCCGATCGTCCCGGCGGGGTCACGTTGAAACGCGTGGAGGGATTAGCGAAACGCGTGTCCGAGCACAACGACGACGAGGACGGTTCCGATCCCCTTTCGCCCGCGAACGGCGCGATCGACGACACGCCGACCGTGTCGTGTTCGACGTGCGGGCGTGAGTGGGACGTCTCCTACGAACTCGACGAACTCGGGGTCGGAAATCAGGCGCTGGAACAGTTCGCGCTGGACCACAAACGGCACACGGGCCACTACCCCGACGGAATCGCGACGTGGCGGGCGATCTGTCTGCACTGCCCGGAGGAGATCGAGCGACTCTCCGAACGCGCCGTCTCCCGGTGGGCGAAGACGCACGCGCGGCACACGCGACACGCGCTGGAGATCCGTCACGCGACCGGCGACGAGACGACTCGCGTCGAAGCGGACGACACGTGAGCCGTCGTCGCGGGCGAACGGGAGACAAACGCGCCCCGCTCTACCGACGCTCTCGCCCCCGCTACGTGCAACGTTCTCCCGGCTCACGATCGAAAACGGAACTGTTTTACGTATCTCGGCGATACCTCGAAACGCAGCAGGCGCTCCGGTGGTGTAGTCCGGCCAATCATATTGCCCTCTCACGGCAATGACCAGGGTTCAAATCCCTGCCGGAGCATTTTTCACACCTAATCTGCGAGCAGCGAGCGGGCCGCGAGTCTCGTCGCCGCCCGCGTCGGAACGGCTCGCCGGCGAACACCGAAACGGCGTCGCCCTCACTCGTCGCGCTCGGTCGACTCGACGGCGTCGTCGTACTCCTCCAGGAACCGTTTCACGATCCGCTCTTCGGCGCGGTGCAGCGTCTCGCTGCACGTCGACTTCGCGATTCCGACGGCCGTCGCCAGCTCGGTCAGAGAACACGTTCGCGGCGTGTCGTAGTACCCGCGCTCCGTCGCCTCCCGAACGAGCCGGAGCTGTCTGTCCGTGAGAAGCCGATCGGATTCGATCCGCTGTTGGACCCAGTCGACGGTGAACGGGATGCCGAACGCGTCGAGCTGTTCCGCGAGCGCCGAGAGCCGATCGCGCGGCGCGGTGATCTCCCAGACCGCCTCGCCCGCTTGGATGGCGAAGGGCATCTCCAGCGGGATGCCGGAGCTCTGGACGGGCGACAACAGCAGGGGCGTCGTCGTTTCGAACTGGACGAGGACCGTGTCGCCCCGCCGCTGGAGCGGTTCGAGTTCGGTGACGGCCTCGTTCGAGTACACGTCCGCCAGGAGCGACCCGATGTCGGTCTCGGTGATCTCCGCGAGACCGACGCCCGCCCGCTCGTCGGCGAGCGCGGCGAGGACTCGAAAGCGAGCGTCCGGGTAGGCGCGCGAAACGTCGCCGATCCAGACCCCGTCGGGGATCGTGAGCGTGAGTCGTGCCCGTGGCATCGGGTGAACATATTCGGGACTCCACCCAGTCAGTATCCCCGAACGTGTTCGGGGGAAGGCTGATCGGCGGCCCACGGGTGGTGTTCACCGTGTGCAGTTAGGCCATCCTAAACTCCGCGGGAACGACGGCCCCGTCCGTGCGGGGGCGACTCGACCGTTCGGATCCCGCAGAGCGGCCCCGGCAGCCGGGGCGTCGACGCACGACGCCCCGACGACACACTGGAACCATGACGACAGCAACACAGCTCACCGACCCCGACGGCACTTCACACGCGACCCTTCGCGACGCCGAATCGCCTTCGATTCGATCCGCTCTCCCGGAGGCGGAACGAATCGCGCCACATCACCGCCCCGATCCCGAGGAGCCGCCGTCCTCGGTAACGCGCGGCGACGCCCCGACGCGGCACGGGAGGTGATCTCGACATGGAAGTAACGCGCAAAACGCTGGCGAAGCTCCTCCTCACGGTGTTCGTCTTCAACCTCGTCGTGATGGGAGCCGGCGCGTGGTACTCGTACCAGCAGTCGCCGGCGATTCCGCAGACGGTCGTCGGCCCCGACGGCGACACCGTCGTCACGGCCGAGCAGGTTCGGGACGGGAAGGCGGCGTTTCAGGTGAACGGCCTGATGAACCACGGGTCGATCCTGGGTAACGGGGCGTACTTCGGCGTCGACTACACCGCCGACGCCCTCGATCTGAAGGTCGAGCACATGCGCGACCACTACGCCCAGGAGCGGTACGACCGGGAGTACGCCGCGCTCGACGAGGACCAACGGGCCGTCGTGGAGGCGACCACCCAACGTGACCTCGAAGAAGGGCGGGCGGACGACCGCGTCGAGTACTCCGCGGCCGAGGTGTACGCCCACGAACAGGTTCGCGAGGAGTACGTCGACCGGTACCACGAGGGGGACCTCGAACGCGGCGTCCCGGCGGGCATGATCGACTCGGAGTCCGACGCGCGCGCTTTCGCCGACTTCGCGCTCTGGACCGCCTGGATCTCCCACACGGAGCGGCCCGGCACCGACCACACGTACACGAACGACTGGCCGTACCAGCCCGACGCCGGGAACGTCCCGCCCGCCTCGTCGATGACGTGGAGCGTCATCGCGATGGTGTTGCTCATCGCGGGGGCGGGGATCGCCGTCTGGCTGTACAAGTCGATCGAACTCCCCGAGCCGGACACCGAGGGGATCACGGTTCCGAAGCCGGAGGGGATAGACATCACGCCGAGCCAGCGCGCCGCCGTGTGGTTCATTCCCGTCGCCGCGGGCCTGTTCATCGCGCAGGTGTTCCTCGGCGCGCTGCTCGCGCACTACTACGTCGAGCGCGACGGTTTCTTCGGCGTCGGCGAGCTGCTCGGCATCGACTTCGTCGGACTGTTCCCGTTCGCGATCGCGAAGACGTGGCACCTCGACCTCGGGATCCTCTGGATCGCCACGCTCTGGCTGGGGACGGGGCTGTTCCTCCCCGCGCTGTTGACCGGCCGCGAACCGCGGCGACAGAAGACGTTCGTGAACCTCCTGCTCTGTGCGCTCGTCGTCGTCACCGTCGGCGGTCTCGGCGGGATCTGGCTCGGCGCGAACGGCTACTTCGACGGCGACCTCTGGTGGCTCCTCGGCAACGAGGGACTCGAATACCTCGAGGTCGGCCGCGTCTGGCAGGTCGGACTGCTCGCCGGCTTCGTCGGCTGGGCGGCGCTCGTCGCGCGCGGCTTCAAGCCGCTTCTCGACCGCGAGGAGCCGTACGGGCTCGCGCACATGATCCTCTACGCCGGGGGTTCGATCGCGCTGCTGTTCACGGCGGGGATGTTTTACACGCCCGAGACGAACATCGTCATGACGGAGTTTTGGCGCTGGTGGGTCGTCCACATGTGGGTCGAGGGCGCGTTCGAGTTCTTCATCGTCGCCATCGTCGGCCTGACGCTCGTCTCGATGAACCTCCTGCGGAAGCGCTCGGCGGAGAAGGCCGTCATGTTCCAGGCGCTTTTCGTGATGGGCTCCGGCGTCATCGGCGTCTCGCACCACTACTGGTGGATCGGCCAGCCGGACGTGTGGGTTCCGCTCGGGAGCGTCTTCTCGACGCTCGAACTCATCCCGCTCGTGTTCATCCTCTTCGAGGCGCTCAACGAGTACCGCGCGCTCGCGACGAGCGACGAGACGTTCCCGTACACGCTGCCCTTCATGTTCATCATCGCCAGCGGCTTCTGGAACTTCGTCGGGGCGGGCGTGCTCGGCTTCTTCATCAACCTCCCGCTCGTCAACTACTACGAACACGGGACGTACCTCACGGTCGGTCACGCCCACGCCGCCATGTTCGGCGCGTTCGGCTTCCTCGCGCTCGGGATGGCGACCTACATGCTCCGCATCTCGACCGAGCAGTCCGCGTGGACCGAAAAACGCCTGCGCTGGGCCTTTTGGCTCTGGAACGTCGGGCTCGCGACGATGGTGTTCGTCTCCGTGCTCCCGGTCGGGTTTCTCCAGCTGGAGGTGGCGTTCACCGAGAGCTACGCCGCCGCCCGGAGCCTCGCGTTCTACAACAGCGAGCTGATCCAGCTGCTGTTCTGGGCGCGCTTCCCCGGCGACACCATGCTCATCCTCGGGACGGTCGTCTTCGGCTACGACGTCGCGCTCAAACTCCTCCGCCAGCGGGGGGCGACGACGCCGGCTCGCTCCCCCGAGGAGCAGCCGGTCGCGAGTCGCGTGCTCGCGGAGGACGACGACTGATTCGGATCGCGGGCGGTTCGCGATTCCATCCGCTTTCTCGCCGCTCGCCGTTTTCCCGTTCGCCACCGCTACCGAACGTGTTCGGGGCGGCGTTCTCGACTCTCGGCACCGTCTCTCCGCCATGAGCGAAATCGTCGAATCGGACCGACGGGCGGAGAGGCGGACGACCGTGAACGTGCGATGCACCGGACACGTCAGGTCGGCCGTCGGCGCGCCGCGGCTCTCCTTTTCCTTCGTGGGTGACACGCTCCGGGAGTTTCTGGAGGCGTTCTTCGCGGAGTACGACGTCCGAGACCTCCTCATCGCGGAGACCGAGGCCGACGCGACGGCCCACGGATGGGCGAAACCGCCGGCTGAACTCCCCGGCACGTGGGCGAAGAATCCCGAGGGCGAGCAGACGCGCGCCTATGCCCGGGTCTGCGTGAACGGTCGCTTCAACGAGCACCTCGGAGGATTCGACACGCGGCTCTCCGACGGGGATCGCGTCGCGCTCCTGTACCCGTTCATGTTCTGTTGTTAGGCGCGTCGAAACGGAACCGCGCCGGCTACGGCGCTGCCGTGCCGATCTCGTCTTCGGTCAGGTAGCACTTCGGGTCGGGCGCGAACACGTCGCCGCAGACGCTGAGCGCCCGGAGCCGCGAGCCGCCGCGGCAGATCGAGCGGTAGCGACACGACGCGCACCGGCCGGAGAGGCCGTCGGGACGGTCCCGGAGCGCACGCAAGATCGGATTCGTCTCGTCCTCCCAGATCGCGCCGAACGGGCGATCGCGGACGTTGCCGAGGCTGTAGCCCTGCCAGAACTGCGTGGGATGGACGTTCCCCTGGTAGTCGACGTCGGCGATGCGTTCGCCCGCGGGGTCGCCGCCGTTGACTTCGAGCGCCCGGTAGATCCGGTCCGCCGCCTTCTCGCCGAGTTCCTCGCGGGCGTACTCCACGAGGTACCCCGCGTCGGCGTAGTTTCCGACGAGCAGCGTTTCGATCTCCTCGCCGCGGGCGTGGTACTCGCGGGTCACGTCGCAGACGCGCCGGATCGCCTCGCGGGTCTCCGCCGGCGACAGGTCGACGTCGCGGATGTCGGCCCCGCGACCCCCGTAATCGAGGTGGTAAAAACAGAACCGGTCGACGCCGAGGTCCGACAGGAGGTCGACCACCCCCTCGAGGTCGGGCGCGTTCGCCCGGGTGATCGTGTACCGGAGTCCGGTCTTCAGCCCCGCGTCCATGCTCGCCTCGATGCCGCGGACCGCCGCCTCGAACGCGCCCTCCTTCCCCCGGAACGCGTCGTTTCGCTCCGGCAGGCCGTCGACCGAGACGCCGACGTACCGGAGGCCGGCGTCGCGGAGTCGGGCCGCGCGCTCGGGCGTGATGAGCGTCCCGTTCGTCGAGAGCACGGGCCGGAGCCCCCGGTCGGCCGCGTGCGCGACGAGGTCGGCGAGGTCGTCGCGGACGAGCGGCTCGCCGCCGGAAAAGAGGACGACCGGGACGCCGTACGCGGCGAGGTCGTCGAGCAGCGCCTTCCCCTCTCCCGTCGTCAGCTCGCCCGGTGCCGTCTCGGTGTCCGCCGCCGCGTAGCAGTGCGAACAGTGGAGGTTGCACTGCTTCGTCAGGTTCCAGACGACGACCGGGCGGCGTTGCTTTCGCTCCGTGATCTGCTCGCGCGACGACTCCGCGCCCGCGTCGTAGCGGAGGCCATCGCTCTCGCTGTCGAGGTCGCAGAGGAGTTTGCTGACGGATATCACGCGGCGTCGCCCTCCCGGCGATCCGGTCGCACCCCTCCGCCGAACGTTCCGACGAACGCGTCCCGCCCGCGGTCGGTCGCGCCGCGCGGCCGATCCGAAAGCGTCGGTCGGTCTGGCTCGGTATCCATGCCCGACGTTCGAACGACGGAGAAAAACGCCCCCCGACGATTCCCGGATCGCGGGAATCGCCGTCCGGCGTGGGTCGAGGGAACAATTTCGCGCCGACCGCTCGGGCCGAACATCATCGGAGAAGGTCACTTCTCGCTCCGCTCGGAACCCACCGCATGGTCGAACTACCAACGCGATCGCGCGTCGGCGACGAGCCGCGCGCGGCCGTCGGGCGCGAGTGGGAGGTGTTCGTGCGGCAGACCGCGGAGGAGCCGCTCCGACACGTCGGAAGCGTCACCGCGTCGGTTCCGGACGAGGCCTACGAGCACGCGACGAGGCTGTTCGCCTGGTACGCCGCCGACGTGTGGATCTGTCCGGCGGACGAGACGCGCCGGTACTCGACGCACGACCTCGACGAGAACGCCGAGCCCGTCCCCTTGTCGAGCGGCGACGAAGCGCGGACGTACGAGGGGTGACGACGAGGGCGCTACGCCTCCGGGGACTCCTCGATGCGCGGGACGCCCTGCGCGGTGATCGTCTCGCCGACGACGTACGAGGAGGCGGGGCTGGCGAGGAACTGCGCGACGTCCGCGATCTCCTCGCTCGTTCCGATCCGCCGTTCCACCTCGTCGCGGTCGACGTTGTCGGCGGAGACGCCCATCTGCGATTCGACGCCCGGCGTCGCGACGAACCCCGGTGCGATGCAGTTGACCCGAATCCCCTCTTTCGCCCACTCGTAGGCGAGCGTCGCCGTGAGGTTGATGATACCGGCCTTGGCCGCGCCGTAGTGGCTCATGTACGGCGATCCGCGCTGGCCGGCGACGCTCGCGACGTTGATCACCGCGCCCCCGCCGTCGTCGCGCATCACCCCGCCGGCGACCTGCGTGCAGTGGTACGTGCCGGTGAGGTTGCTGTCGACGATCGTCTCCCAGCCGTTGGGCGAGATGTCCTCGAAGGAGGCCATGAACGACGCGCCGGCGTTGTTGACGAGGCAGTCGACGCCGCCGAACTCCTCGACGGTCGCCTCGACCAGCGCCTCGACCGCGTCGCGCTCGCGCACGTCGCACTCGACCGCGAGGGCGCGTCCCCCCTCGCTCCCGTCTCGCCCCCCGTCGCCGTCGTCTCCCCCCTCGCCGTCGGCGGCGTTTATCGCCTCGGCGACCGGATCGACGTTCTCCTGCTCCCGCGAGCAGACGACCACGTCCGCGCCGTCGGCGGCGAACCGCTCCGCGATCACCTCGCCGATCCCGCTCGACGCGCCCGTCACGATCGCCGTCAGTCCCCCGACGCCGAACTGCGTCGTCGTCATCGATCACCCTCCCCGTCAACTGACGTGCCGTTTTTTGTTTCCATCGGTAACTCGTTCGCTCCGTGCGCGTCCATCGTTAATCAATCCACCGCCGGGTCCTCGCGCCGAGAGCGCGCGGGCCGCACGGGCGACAGACGGCTGCGCCTCCGCGCGGCGACGCTCACCCGTCGTACCGCGTGATCCCCTCGATCGTCGACTCGTCCGCCCGCTCGAAGGCGTCGCGCGCGATGACGCGTTTGTGGACCTCGTCCGCGCCGTCGACGATGCGGAACGCTCTGACGTTCTCGTAGAAGTCGGCGAGCGGGAGGTCCTTGCCGATGCCGTTGCCGCCGCACATCTGGAGCGCGTCGTCGATCGCCTCCTGTGCGACGTTCGCGGTGAACACCTTGCACATCGAGACGGGCACGCGCGCCTCCTCGCCGGCGGCGACGCGCGCCGCGGCGTCGCGCACCATCGTCCGCGCCGCGTGCAGGCGCGTCTCCGCGTCCGCGACCGCGTAGCGGAGCGACTGCTTCTCGGCGAGCGGTCCGCCGAACGCCTCGCGCTCCGCGACGTACGCGGTGGCGATCTCCAGCGCGCGTTCGGCCATCCCGGAGTAGCGCATGCAGTGGGTCAGCCGGGCGGGGCCGAGGCGCCGCTGGGCGTGCGCGAACCCCTCGTTCTCCTCGCCGAGCACGTTTTCCGCCGGAACGCGGACGCCCTCGTACCTGATCTCGGCGTGCCCCGTTCCCGTGACGCCGCCGCCGACGTGCGGGATGTCGCGGACGACCTCGACCCCCGGCGCGTCCGCGGGCACGAGAAACAGCGAGCAGCCGGCGTAGGGGTGCGCGTCGGGGTCCGTCCGCGCCATCACGATGAGCACGTCGGCCTCGCTCCCCTGCGTCGTCCACCACTTGTGGCCGTCGATGATCCACTCGTCCCCCTCCCGCCTGGCCTCGGTGCGGAGCATCTTCGGGTCCGAGCCGCCACCCTGCATGGGTTCCGTCATCGAAAATCCGGATGTGATCTCGCCCGCGACGAGCGGACGGAGCCACGCCTCCTTCTGTCCGTCGGTGCCGAACAGTTCGAGGGTGTGCATGTTCCCCTCGTCGGGCGCGTTCACGCGCATCGCGGTCGGCCCGAGCAGGCTCCGGCCCGCCTCCTCGAAGAGCGGCAGCGCGTCGCGGAAGTCGACGCCTATCCCGCCGTACTCCGTCGCGATCTGCGGCGCGTAGAGGTCGCGCTCGCGCGCCTCGGCCCGCAGCGACGCGACCGTCTCCTCGTCGACCGGGCCGTCCCCGAGAACCTCGCGCTCCGCCGGAATCACCGCGTCGTCCACGAATTCGCGCGCCCGCGCCGCGAGCTCCCGCGCGGTTTCGGAGTCGTCGTAGTTCATACGCCGCACACACTCTCGAACAATGTAAAACTGATATCCGATATAAATTAGTGTCGTTAGCCCGACGGTCGGAGGGAGGAGGATCCGATGGGCGAAGACACCACCGACGGGGAGTACTTCCGCCGACTCGTCGACGAGGACGCGCTGCGGGGGTACCTCGCGGCGGAACTCGGCGACGCGGCGGCGTACGAGATCGAGCGTCACGAGGCGGGCCACTCGAACGAGACGCTGTTCGTGACGTGGGGTGAGCGCGAACTGGTGCTCCGGCGGCCGCCGCCGGGGGCGGTCGCCGAGACGGCCCACGACGTGCTCCGCGAGTACCGGGTGATGGACGCGCTGCAGGGGACGGCCGTCCCGCTCCCGCGGACGGTGCTCGGGTGCGACGATCACGACGTGCTCGGGTGCGACTTCTACCTCATGGAGCGCGTCGACGGCGACGTGCTGCGCGACGCGGAGCCGGCGCGGCTCGGGACCCCGGAGCGACGGCGTCGGATCGGCGAGGAACTCGTCGACGCGCTGGCGGCGATCCACGGGATCGACTACGGGGCGGTCGGCCTCGGCGACTTCGGGCGGCCGGCCGGCTACACCGAAAGACAGGTCGACCGCTGGCGGAAGCAGCTCGCGTGGGCGTTCGAGCGGACGCGCGATGAGCGGGCGGTGCCCGAACTCGAGACCGTCGGCGAGTGGCTCGCAGACGACGTGCCGTCGTCGCACCCGCACGCGCTCGTCCACGGCGACTACAAGCTCGACAACGTGATGTTCGCCCCCGACGCCCCCGAGATCGTCGCCGTCCTCGACTGGGAGATGAGCACGCTCGGCGACCCGCGGGCGGACCTTGGCTGGATGCTCTCGTACTGGCGCGACCCGAAGGACCCGGAGCCGGCGGTGCCGGAGCTGACGGCGACGTTCATGGAGGCGGACGCGTACCCGACGCGCCGGGAACTCGTCGCCCGCTACGAGGAGCGCACCGGAATCACATTCGAGCGCGAGCGGTTCTACCGGGCGCTCGCCGTGTACAAGCTCGCCGCGCTCGGGGAGATGTTCTACCGGCGCTACCTCGAAGGCAACAGCGACGACCCGACCTACCCGAAGATGAGAGAGCGCGTCCCCGCGCTCGCCGAACGCGCGCGGCGGATCGTCGACGGGGACGAACCGCTCTGAGCGGGGTTAACGAAGTTTCTGTTTTCTCCCATTTTTGAATCATTGGTTCGAAACGGGCCGAATTGGTTTACGGTGGTAAGGTCTCTCCGGTGGAGTTAAGCCGATCGTCGCCGCACCACCGGCCATGACGCACGTTGACATCGACCGCGTCGCGGTGCTCGGGTCCGGAAACATGGGCCACGGCATCGCGGAGGTGGCGGCGATGGCCGGCTACGGGGTCGCGATGCGCGACGTCGATCGAGAGCGCGTCGACGAGGGGTACGAGAACGTCCGGTGGAGCCTGGAGAAGCTCGAAGCGACGGGCGCGCTCGACGAGCCGGCGTCCGCGGTGCTCGACCGCGTCGACGCGACCGTCGACCTCGAAGCGGCCGTCGAGGGGGCGGATCTCGTCGTCGAGGCCGCCCCCGAGCGGCTGGCGCTCAAGAGGGAAATATTCGCGGAACTCGACGAGATCGCGCCGCGGGATGCGATCCTGGCGTCGAACACGTCGAGCCTCAGCATCACGGAGATCGCCGCGGCGACCTCGCGCCCCGATCGAGTCGTCGGGATGCACTTTTTCAACCCGCCGGTGAAGATGGACCTCGTCGAGGTCATCTACGGCGAGCGGACGGCCGAGGGAACGGCGGAGCGGGCCCGCGGGTTCGTCGAATCGCTCGGTAAGACGCCGATCTACGTCCGCAAGGACGTTCGGGGATTCGTCGTCAACAGCGTCCTCGGCCCGTTCGTGAGCGAGCCGGCGTGGATGGTGTCGAACGGCGAGGCGACGATCAGGCAAGCGGACGCCGCGATGGTCCACGAGCGCGGCTACCCGATGGGACCGTTCGAACTCTCCGACCTCACGGGGATCGACGTCGGCTACCACGTCCGCGCGGAGGCCGGCGAGCCGATCGCGCCGATCGTCGAGGAGAAGGTCGAGGCGGGGGACCTCGGCCGCAAGACCGGCGCGGGGTACTACGACTACGAGTCCGGCAACGGCCCCGACTACGAACCCGAGGACGCGGCCGGGTTCGACGCGCTCCGCGTCGAGGCGCTGATGGCCAACGAGGCCGCGAAGCTCGTCGGCGACGGCGTCGCCACCGCGGAGGCGATCGACACCGGAATGCGACTCGGCGCGGGCTTCCCCGAGGGACCGTGCCGGCGGGCCGACCGGATCGGCCTCGACGCGGCGCTCGATCGGATCCGATCGCTGTACGAGGAGACGGAAGCGGACCGCCACGAACCCGCCGGGTACCTCGTCGAACTCGTCGAATCGGGCCGGACGGGCGAGGACGCCGGCGCCGGCTTTCACGACTACGGGGCGTCGAACGCCGCTAACGGGTGCGACGGCTCGACCGCCGAAGTCGGCACGTCGACCGACGAGTCCGAGGCCCCTGGCCCCTACCGCTTCCTGAACTACGACCTCGACGGGGACGGGTTGCTGGCGGTCGAACTCGACCGACCCGAGCGGTTGAACGCGCTCTCCTCGGCTCTCCTCGGCGAGATCGACGACCTCCTCCGATCCGTCGACGCCGACGCGGTGCGCTGTGTCACCTTCGAGGGCGCGGGCGACCGGGCGTTTTCCGCCGGAGCGGACATCGGCGGGTTCGACGGACTGGAGCCGACCGACGCGATGGACGTCACCCCGGCGTTCGAGACGGTTCACGACTTCCCGCGGCCGACGGTTGCGAAGATCGACGGCTACTGCCTCGGCGCGGGGCTGGAACTCGCGCTCGCGTGCGACCTCCGGATCGCCACCGAGGGCTCGACGTTCGGGGCCCCGGAGATCGGCCTCGGGTTGATCCCCGGCGGCGGCGGCACGCAGCGTCTCCTCCGGCTCCTCGGCGAGACGCGCGCGAAGGAACTCGTCTTCCGGGGCAACCGCGTCGACGCGGAGCGGGCGGCGGCGTGGGGACTCGTCAACAGGGCGGTCCCCGCGGCGGAGTTCGACGCGGTCGTCGCCGAGTTCGTCGAGGACCTCCTCTCGGGGCCGCCGCTGGCGCTGAGGGTGGCGAAGACGGTGATGAACGAGGGCGCGAACGCGAGCCTCGACGCCGCGCTCGCGATGGAGAGCCAGGGCTTCGGGCTCCTCGTGGGGACCGACGACGTTCGCGAGGGGACGGCCGCGTTCCGCGAGGAGCGCGAACCGACGTTCCGGGGGGAGTGATGAACGAGCCGCTGACCGACGAACACGTCGCGGGCCTCGAATCGTTCGTCGCGCGCCACGGCTTCCTCTCGTGGCTCGACCTCGCCGTGGAGTCGATCGAGCGCGGACGGGTCCGGCTGTCGGTCGCGTACGACGAAAAGCTCGCCAACCCCGGCTCCGAGGTGCGATCGATCCACGGCGGGATCGCCGCGACGCTCGTGGACACCGCGAGCGGGTTCGCGCTCCGGACGGCCTTCGAGGACCCCGCGGCTGCCCGGCTGACGACGACGGACCTCGACGTCTCGTACCTCCGGCCCGCGACCGCCGACCTCTCCGTCGAGGCGGCGGTGGTGCGCGCCGGTCGGTCCGTCGGCGTCGCCGACGTGACCGTCGAGAGCGAGACCCCGGACGGCGAGCGCGCGCAGGTCGCCGTCGGCCGGGCGACATACCGCCTCTTTCGGGACCGATGAGTTACGACGAGACGACCGTCGGGGATCGGCTGGTCACGGCCGGGCGCACCGTCACGGAGGCGGACCTCGTCAACTTCGCGGGCGTGAGCGGCGATTTCAACCGCCTGCACACGGACGCGACTGCGATGACCGGGTCGGCGTTCGGCGAGCGGATCGCACACGGCGCGCTCGTCTTTTCGATCATGACGGGGCTGCTCTGGCAGGCCCGCGAGGACGGCGACGCGGTCGTGGCGTTCTACGGCGTCGACGACCTCCGCTTTCGCGCGCCGACGACCGTCGGCGACACCGTGCGCGTCGAACTGGAGGTCGCGGACAAGCGGCCGACGGAACACCCGGAGGCGACCGGGATCGTCAGCTACCGCGCCGAGGTGAAGACGGCCGACGACGCCGTCGTCCTCTCCTGTACGCTCCTGTCGCTCCTCAGGTGACGGACGCTCCTGTCGTTCCCCAGGTGACGGACGCTCCTGTCGTTCCCCAGGTGACGGATCGTGCGGGGCGAAGGCTCCGCGTCAGGTCTCGTCGCGGAGGCGGCGGAAGATCTCCGGATCCGTCCGGAACTTGAGCACGTTGTGGACCACGGAGTTTCGGAGGTTCGAGACGACGCGCCCGTGCCGTTTGTAGAACTCGTGGATCCACCTCGACTCCTGCTCTCTGTCCCGGAACATCATCACCGACTTCCACTGGTACTCGCCGTCCGAGAGGAAGTAAAACAGCGTGTGCTCGTCGTCGCGGATGTACTCCATCGCGGCGCGCCACTCCTCGGCGAAGTGCTCGGGATCGAACTTGAACTCGAAGAGGCCGAAGATGTAGTACTCCTCGTTCGGGATGATCGCCTCGCGGAACACGCCCTCCTCCCGCATCTTTCGGATCGTCTCGCTTACCGTGACGTGCGAGACGTCGATGTCGTACTCCGAATCGAGGATCGCGGTGAGCTCCCGGGAGGAAAGCTGCGGGTCCGACGCCAGCTCCTGGAGGATGATCACGTCGCGCTCCTTGAACGACCAGTCCGGCTTGTCGCGTTCGGTCATCGGTGAATCTGTCTGATCCCGCGTAGTGGTCCTTTCGGTCGCGTCGGTCGGGTCCTCTCGTCGCGTCGGTCGGGACGAGCGGTGACCGAACCCCTCAGAGCACCCGGTCGGCGATGATGTTCTTTTGAATCTCGCTCGTCCCCTCGTAGATCTTCGTGATGCGCGCGTCGCGGTAGAAGCGCTCGACGGGGTGGTCCGTCACGAACCCCGCGCCGCCGTGGACCTGGATCGCCTCGTCGGCGACGTCGACCGCGTGCTCGCTGGCGAACAGCTTCGCCATGCTCGCGTACTTCGCCGCGAGTTCGGCGTCGCCCGACTCGACGTGCGAGGCCGCCCGGTAGGTGAGCGACCGCGCGGCCTCGACGTTCGTCGCCATCTCGGCGATCTTGTGGCTGATCGCCTGGTACTCGCGGATGAGCTTGCCGCCCTGCTCGCGCTCGTTCGCGTAGTCGACCGACTCGTCGAGCGCCGCCTGCGCGACGCCGACCGCCTGCGCCGCCACGCTCGTCCGACCGTCGGCGAAGAAGTTCATCAGCTGGTAGAAGCCGCGGTCGACCTCGCCGATGACGTTCTCCTCGGGGACGCGGACGCCGTCGAGGACGATCTCCGCGAGGTCCGACGCGCGGATTCCGAGCTTGTTGTCGATCTTCGTCGCCTCGAACCCCTCGGCGTCGGTCGGCACGAGGAACGCCGTGATCCCGCGGTGGCCCGCCCCCCGGTCCGTCTTCGCCATCACGACCGCGAGCTCCGCGACCGTGCCGTTCGTGATCCACATCTTCGTCCCGTCGAGGACCCACCCGTCTCCCTCCCGCTCCGCCCGCGTCTCGATGCCGGCGACGTTCGAACCGTGAGCCGGCTCGGAGATGCACGAGCAGGTGGCGATCTCGCCGCTCGCGACCTTCGGGAGCCACTCCTCTTTCATCCACTCGTCGCCGAACTTCTGGATCATGCTCGTCCCGAAGCCGCGGCTGCCGATCGCGCTGCCGATGCCGGGATCGGCGCGCCACAGCTCCTCCGTGACGACGATGCTCGAAAGGAGATCCATCCCCGCGCCGCCGTACTCCTCTGCGATCGTCGGCGCGACGAGATCGTACCGCGCGGCCGTCTCGACGAGGTCGTGCGGATAGCGCTTCTCCTCGTCGTGCTCGCGGGCGACCGGCCTGATCTCGTTCTCGCCGAAATCGCGGACGACGTCGCGGATCGCTCGCTGCTCGTCTGAGAGCTGGAACGTCATGGCCGTATCTTAACTTCCATTGTAAAATATCTTTTCCGACTTTCTAAAACCGTTAATTCCGGAGGAAACACCTATGGCGGCGCGGGAAGAACTGTCGCGCCATGCGCGCGGCAGTCCTCGAAGCGTACGGCGAACCGCTGTCGATCGAAACCGTTGACGCGCCCGAACCCGACGACGACGGGGTCGTCGTCGAGGTGGAGGCGTGCGGCATCTGCCGGTCCGACTGGCACGGCTGGCAGGGCGACTGGGACTGGATGGGGGCGAAGCCGCCCCTGGGTCAGATCCTCGGCCACGAGCCGGCCGGGCGGATCGTCGAGGTCGGCGACGAGGTGACGACGGTCTCGGCGGGCGACCGCGTCGCCGTTCCGTTCAACCTGAGCGACGGAACGTGTCACGAGTGCCGGAACGGCCACGCGAACGTCTGCGAGAACGTTCTGCCGCTCGGGTTCGCCGAACCGGTGCAGGGCGCGTTCGCCGAGGAGCTTCACGTCCCCGCGGCCGACCAGAACGCGGTCGCGCTGCCGTCCGGCGTCTCGGCCGTCGACATGGCCGGGCTCGGGTGTCGGTTCATGACCGCTTTCCACGGGCTGGCCCACCGCGCCGACGTCCGCCCCGGCGACTGGGTCGCCGTCCACGGGTGCGGCGGGGTGGGACTCTCCGCCGTCCACGTCGCCGACGCGCTCGGGGCCAACGTCGTCGCCGTCGACCTCACCGACGAAAAGCTCGAGGTGGCGCGGGCGCTCGGCGCGGACGAGACCGTGAACGCCGCCGATGCGGAGGACGTCCCGGGCGCGGTGCGCGCGCTCACGGACGGCGGCGCCCACGTCTCCGTCGACGCGCTGGGGATCGCGGAGACCTGCCGCAACTCCGTGTCGAGCCTGCGCCGACGCGGACAGCACGTCCAGATCGGCCTGACGACGCAGGACGAACGGGGGACGGTCGAGCTACCCACCGACGCGATGGTGATGCAGGAGATCGACTTCCTCGGCTCGTTCGGGATGCAGCCGACCCGGTACGACGAGATCTTTCGGATGGTCGACCGCGGCAGGCTCGATCCGAGCGCCGTCGTCTCCGAGACGGTGGCGCTCGACGACGTGCCGGACCGGCTGGCGGCGATGAGCGACTACGAGACCGTCGGCATCCCCGTCGTCGACGAGTTCTGAACCGTTCTATCGCCCTCGAACGTCGCCTCTCACCGCCCCTCGAACGCCGGCTCCCGCCCCTCGAAGAACGCCCGGACGCCCTCCTCGTGGTCCGCCGAGTCGAAGACGACGCCCTGCGCCGTCGCCTCGTCGACCATCGCCGCGCGGACCGACTTTTCCGTTCCCTCCCGGAGGAGCCGCTTCGCGTGCCGGAGCGCGACCGTCGGTCCCGAGGCGACGCGCTCTGCGAGTTCGTCGGCGCGCGCGTCGAACCCGTCCGCCGGGTACACGCGATTCACGAGGCCGAGTTCGCGGGCGCGCTCGGCGTCGACGATCTCGCCGGTGAACACGAGCTCCTTCGCGACGTTCTCGCCGACGAGTCGGGGCAGGAGCGCGGAGGTCCCGGCGTCGACGCTCAGGCCGACCTGCCTGAAGACGAACCCGATCGACGCCCGCTCGCTCGCGAGCTGGAGGTCGCACGCGATCGCGAGGTTCGCGCCCGCGCCGACCGCCGGGCCGTCGATCTTCGCGACCGTCGGCAGCGGGAACTCGACGAGCCGCGCCATCGTCTCGCTCGTCGTCCGTTCGAGTTCGCGGACGCGCCCGTCGAGGTCCGTGTCGTCGGCGAGGGCCTCGCGCATCAGGTCGACGTCGCCGCCCGCCGAGAACGCCTCGCCGGCGCCCTCGATCACGACGCACCGGGCGTCCGCGTCCTCCGCCCCGTCGAGGGCCGCGCGAAGCCCCGTCGAGAGTTCACGGGAGAGGGCGTTGCGACGCTCCGGGCGGTTCAGCGTGATCGTCGCCACGCCGCCGTCGACGGCGAGGAGCACCGGATCGTCGTTCGCGCCGTTCGCGTCGTCCGCTCCATCCGATCCGCCCGCCATCTCAGTCCCCCGCCCCCGTCGTCGGCTCGCGTTCTTGCAGTTCGAACTTCTGGACTTTGCCGGTGGTGGTGCGCGGGAGTTCGTCGACGAACTCGATCTCGCGGGGGTGTTTGTACTCGGCGAGGTTCGAGAGGCAG